>NZ_JAZGQC010000001.1:0-5116266 GCF_052217165.1 Yersinia sp. 2540 StPb PI | reverse complement strand
CAATAAGAAGATCGCTCAGGCGGTCTTTTTTCTTACTTATTGTTCGTATGTTTACTGGTTTTTGCGAGATTTTATGTATAACAATATATATAACAAGCAATAAAAAAGGCGCTAACCAATCAAGGGTAACGCCTTTTTAAACAACAAGTTAACTGACTAGTATCAGTTCATGCCGTATTTTTTCAATTTCTTACGTAGCGTACCACGGTTGATGCCCATCATCAGGGCAGCACGGGTTTGGTTGCCACGGGTGTATTGCATCACCATGTCCAACAATGGCTGTTCAACTTCAGCCAGTACCAACTCATACAGGTCACTCACATCCTGACCATTCAGTTGAGCAAAATAGTTCTTCAGTGCTTGTTTAACCGAGTCACGCAAAGGCTTTTGAGTCACCTGATCTTGTGAATTTACGGTTGCAACGGTCAGTACGTCAGAATTTACGCGTTGTTCGAACATAGTTCTGTCAGCTCTTTTTTCTGTTTACGCAAGATTTTCGAAATATGCCTCCAACGCCTCCAGCTGTTCGCTGGCATCCTCAATGGCGTTGAATGTGCGCCGAAACTGGTCGTTAGGGGCGTGCTCCTGGAGATACCAAGAGACGTGCTTACGTGCAATACGAAATCCCTTGCCTGGACCATAAAAGTCGTGCAATTCCCGTATATGCCCGTTTAACAAGCGCTGCACTTCGCCAAGTGGCATCGGTGGCAGCAGCTCCCCAGTGTCCAGATAATGCTGGATTTCCCGGAAGATCCAAGGTCTTCCCTGAGCGGCACGTCCTATCATCAGAGCATCAGCCCCAGTGTAGTCGAGCACCGCTCTGGCTTTATGCGGGTCAGTGATGTCGCCATTCGCGATAACGGGAATGGAAACAATCTGCTTAACTGCCCGAATGCTGTCGTATTCCGCCTCACCATTAAACAGGCAAGAACGGGTTCGGCCATGAATCGTCAGGGCTTGTATACCACAATTTTCGGCCAGTTGGGCAATTTCTATACAATTACGGTGTTCGGTCGACCAACCCGTCCTGATCTTCAGCGTTACTGGCGCATCTACCGCATTAACCACTGCGGAGAGGATTTGTTTAACCAAATCAGGATGTTGCAATAATGCAGAACCTGCCAGCTTGCGATTCACTTTCTTGGCCGGACATCCCATATTGATATCGATGATTTGTGCACCATTAGCCACATTGATTCTGGCTGCTGCTGCCATCTCATCCGGGTCGTTACCGGCAATTTGCACGGTACGAATCCCAGGCTCATCGCTATGAACCATACGCAAACGCGACTTATCCGTCCGCCAGACCTCGGGATTCGAGGAGAGCATTTCAGATACCGTCATCCCAGCCCCCATGCCATGACATAGCGCTCTGAAGGGGCGGTCTGTTATACCAGCCATCGGGGCGGCAATCAGGCAATTTGTAAGCTGGAAGTGTCCAATACGCATAGACAAAGAATGACCACACTGTGTCCGTAAGGGCGCGTATATTACGCATTTTTGCGCCCAGATGAAAGGCCAAACTTTGACCAATTGATGAAAAAAGAGCGATAAAATACCCGCCAAGCTGTGCTAATTAATTATTTATCCATATATAACATGGTGTTAACTGAAATTGATTAATTT
The DNA here is from genome assembly GCF_052217165.1 of Yersinia sp. 2540 StPb PI. NCBI lineage: Bacteria > Pseudomonadati > Pseudomonadota > Gammaproteobacteria > Enterobacterales > Yersiniaceae > Yersinia > Yersinia sp. 2540 StPb PI. The sequence continues at coordinate 5,114,640 of NZ_JAZGQC010000001.1, read as the reverse complement.
GTGCGCTTCAGGATTTTCTCCTAAACATCACAATTATCGACTAGTTATGCTACATCTGCCTGGTCGAAAGTGCTGATTTATTCATCAAATCAATGATAAAGCACAGATGGAAATGAGTCAGACCTCCCATTTTGATTAAAAAGAGAGTGTGGTCGATTGCCAGAAATGCTAACTCAGCAAGGGATGTGATGGCCCCCTGCTAAGGTTTAACCGCCCTGGCAGGGGCGTCGGTTTTTGCGCGTTTACCGCTTGATACCGGTAATACGGCACCACTCTTCTTTCTCTGCCACTGGATCGAGGGTGAACTTATCCTCGTAAGCCTGTGCGACGCCCTCCGCCTGGGTCGCCAGTACCCCGGACAGACCCAAATGACCGCCGGTTACCGGTAGTACACTAATCAGTGGCGCCAGTTCGCGCAAGGGACCTGCCAGAATATTGGCGACCACCACATCAGCAGATAAGTCTGCTGGCTGGTCTTTGGCGAGATACAGCTCCAGACGCTCTGAAACGCCGTTACGCTGTGCGTTATCACGACTGGCTTGAATGGCCTGCGGATCGATGTCGATGCCAATAGCGCGCGTTGCACCGAGTTTTAGCGCTGCAATTGCCAGGATGCCAGAGCCACAACCGAAGTCGATAACAGTTTTACCGTCCAGGCTGAGGCCATCGAGCCATTGCAGACACAATGCGGTGGTTGGATGGGTACCGGTACCAAATGCCAAACCGGGGTCCAGCATCACGTTGACCGCGGTTGGGTCCGGCACATCACGCCAGCTCGGGCAGATCCACAGGCGCTCACCGAAACGCATCGGATGGAAATTATCCATCCATTCACGTTCCCAATCCTTATCTTCCAACTGCTCAATCTTATGGATAAAGCCTTTACCGAGTTGCGGGTTGTATTCCAGCATGGCGATCACTGCGGCCATCTCCGTTTCAGCATCATACAGGCCAATCACATCAGTATCGCCCCACAGTCGAGTTTCGCCTGGTAGCGGCTCAAACACCGGATTATCGTGGGTATCCTGAAACGTAACTGACACCGCGCCACTTTCAATCAATGCGTCCCCAAGGGATTCGGCCTGATTGCCGGTGGTGTTTAATTTTAGTTGAATCCAAGGCATAACTTTTCTCTCAAAAGCTCAATCCCCTTCATCTTTCAAGTCGCAGGGGGGTTGGCTATGCTCACGCCACCCGAATCACTTGACTGTGTAAGCTCATCGGGATGCCCTCGCTTGCCGCCTTCCTGCATCTTGAAATCTATTGGGTATATAATTGAGCTGATATAAATTAATCGTTTCTAATCAGCGCTAACTACCACGGGCTGTCGCGCTCTAGCCCTGTCGCCAAACTGATTACCGATATAAAACGCCAGCAGATTAAGCACCAGCGACGGCACTATCGGGTGTAGGCCAGCTATCTTAATATTGAAACTGGCCAATACCGTATAGCATACCGCACCGACAATCATAGAGCTAAGGGCTCCGTGAGCATTGGCGCGCTCCCAGTACAGCCCCAGCACCAATGGCCAGAGGAATACCGCTTCCAGACCACCAAAGGCCAAAAGATTCAGCCAGATAATCATTTCCGGCGGCCGCCAGGCAGCAAGTAACAGTAACAGCCCCAGAATAAGCGTCGATAAGCTGGAAATACGCGCCAACTTGCGTTCATTCTTCAACTCTTCCGGCCACAGATTGAGATATAAATCTTTCACGATGGTTGCAGAAGATTGCAGCAACTGGGCATTGATGGTCGACATAATCGCCGCCATGGGTGCCGCCAGAAAGATCCCGGCAGCAAAGGGCGGTAACACGGTGATCATCAGTGTCGGGATCACCTGATCGGGGATCTTCAGGTCCGGCAGGATAGCCCGGCCCAATGCGCCAGCCAAATGCATGCCGAACATCAGGATGGCGACCACAATGGTGCCGATGATAATGCCACGATGTACCGCTTTGCTATCACGATACGAAATACAGCGCACGGCAGTATGTGGCAGGCCAATCACGCCAAAGCACACCAGGATCCAGAACGAGGCCATAAACGGCAAATCAAGGATCTTGTCACCACCTTGCGGTGAAACTAGCGCTGGATCAATATGTTGTAGTGTATCGACGGCTTTATGCAGCCCGCCTGCGGCATGGATCACTGCAACCAATAGCAAAATAGTGCCGATCAACATCACCAGCCCTTGCAAGGCATCGTTCAATACACTGGCGCGGAAACCACCAAAAGAGGTATATAACGCGATACTGATACCAAATATTAATAAGCCGGTATCGTAAGGAATGCCTGCCGCAGTTTCCAGCAAACGTGCACCACCAATAAATTGCACGGTCATGGCACCGACAAACGCCACCAACAAACTGATACTGGCCAGCCACACCAGCAATCGGCTCTGATAGCGGGCATACAGCATATCGTTGAGGGTTACAGCGTTATAGCGGCGCGCCAGAATGGCAAACTTCTTGCCCAGAACACCCAGCGACAGCCAGACCGCAGGTAACTGGATCATCGCTAATAACACCCAGCCAAGGCCATACTTATAGGCAGCACCCGGCCCGCCAATAAATGAACTGGCACTGATATAAGTGGCGGTCAGGGTCATTGCCAGTACGAATCCTCCCATCGAGCGATTGCCGATAAAGTATTCGTTTAGAAAACTTCCGGTTTTTTGGCGGGTATAGGCATAAATTGATAAGCCAAATACCATTGCCAGATAGCCCACTAATGGCAGGACAACATCAGTTTGCATTCTCATCCTCCAACGGAATATCGCGGAAGACGAAACGCACCATCAGAGCGCACAACACAATAAACACCAGTGGCAGTGCAATACAGGCGGCTTCAAACCAAACTGGCAAGCCACTCATACCAGGGATATTACCGGGCAAATACGCAGTCAATATCCAGCCCGCCAAATAAGCCAATGTTAAACCAAAGGCCCAGCGCGCTTCTTTGTGGGCTTGTATAAATCTTGTTTCCATAGTTCTCCCCATACCCTTCGTACTTGGTGCTACAGCGTTGTTAGCCGCTCTCACCCACCCGAATCACTGACGTGAGTCAGCTCATCGGGATGTGTTCGTTTGCTGCCTAGCTGTCACACCAATTACTGTGGGTAATAATACCTTCGTACTTGGCGCTACAGCGTTGTTAGCCGCTCTCACCCATCCGAATTAACTTATCGGATTTCATTAGATTGCCGCTTGACTACAACACCAATAACTTCAGATAGATAAGTCGAAATAAAGTCTCAAAAGAAAAAAGACCGGTGATTAACCGGCCTTGATATAAAAGACTAACAGCATGAAAGGCGAAATATCAGGTTTCTTGTAACCCGAGTTTCTTCTCCAGATAGTGGATATTGGTGCCACCGTGCTGGAAGTTTTCGTCGTTCATGATGCGCAGCTGTAACTCAACGTTAGTTTTGATACCGTCGATAATGAGTTCTGCCAGCGCATTTTTCATACGAGCAATCGCCACGTCACGGTTTTCACCGTAAGTGATCAGCTTGCCGATCATGGAGTCATAATATGGTGGCACAGTATAACCGGCGTAAATATGAGACTCCCAACGCACACCAAAACCGCCCGGCGCATGGAAACGGGTAATTTTACCCGGACTTGGCAGGAAGGTATTCGGGTCTTCGGCGTTGATCCGACATTCCACGGCGTGGCCGTGTACCTTCACTTCATCTTGTTTGATGGAGAGAGGTTGGCCCGCAGCGATACGCAGTTGTTCTTTGATCAAATCGACACCGGTGATCATTTCGGTAACCGGATGTTCAACCTGAATACGGGTGTTCATTTCAATGAAATAGAACTCGCCGTTTTCATACAGGAACTCGAAAGTCCCCGCACCACGATAGCCGATCTCTACACAGGCTTTCGCGCAGCGCTCACCGATATAACGGCGCAATTCGCTGGTGATGCCCGGTGCTGGTGCCTCTTCAACCACTTTCTGGTGGCGGCGCTGCATAGAACAGTCACGCTCAGCCAGATAGATAGCATTACCCTGACCGTCAGCCAAAATCTGAACTTCGATATGGCGTGGGTTCTCAAGGTATTTCTCCATATAAACCATGTCGTTATTGAAAGCCGCTTTGGCTTCCGCACGGGTCATGTTGATGGACTGCTCGAGATCTTTATCATGACGAACCACACGCATGCCACGACCACCACCACCGCCAGATGCCTTGATAATGACCGGGTAACCGATACGTTTGGCAAAGGCTTTATTCTTGGTAGTGTCGTCAGTCAATGGGCCGTCAGAGCCAGGTACGCAAGGTACACCAGCTTTCTTCATCGCGCTTATTGCTGAAACTTTATCACCCATCAGGCGAATAGTTTCGGCACGTGGGCCGATAAAGATGAAACCTGAACGTTCTACCTGTTCGGCAAAATCAGCATTTTCAGACAGGAAACCATAGCCGGGGTGAATAGCCACCGCGCCGGTGATCTCAGCCGCAGAAATGATTGCCGGGATGTTCAGATAGCTTTTAACAGAAGGTGCGGGACCAATACAAACAGTCTCGTCAGCCAATAACACATGTTTAAGATCACGATCCGCAGTAGAGTGAACTGCCACAGTTTTGATCCCCAGCTCTTTACAAGCTCGCAGGATACGCAGCGCAATCTCACCACGGTTAGCGATTACGATTTTATCAAGCATGGAACGCCTCGTTACTCGATGACGACAAGAGGCTCGTCGAATTCAACCGGCTGACCGTTTTCAACCAGAATGGCTTTTACAGTACCGGATTTATCTGCTTCGATTTGGTTCATCATTTTCATCGCTTCAACGATGCAAAGAGTGTCACCAGCAGAAACTTTCTGACCTACTTCAATGAAGGCTTTAGCATCCGGGCTCGGGGTGCGGTAGAAGGTACCGACCATTGGGGAGCGCACGATATGGCCACTGATTGCTGCTGGTGCAGCCGCTTCAGCAGGTGCTGGTGCAACGGCGGCAGCCAGTGCGGGCTGTTGCTGTGGTGCAGCAAAAGCATATGGCTGTTGCATCATTGGGTAGTTTGGTGCGGCGGGAGCACGACTGATACGTACTGACTCTTCGCCTTCTGAGATTTCCAGCTCTGAAATGCCGGACTCTTCAACCAGTTCGATCAGTTTCTTAATCTTACGAATATCCATGAGTGTGATTCCGTACTCTTTGTGTGTTGCATTAGTTGGATTTTGACAAGCGATTTACCGCTGCCTGTAAAGCAAAGTTGTAGCCATCTGCGCCAAGTCCACAGATTACGCCAACTGCAATATCAGAGAGATATGAATGATGACGGAAAGGCTCCCGGGCATGCACGTTAGATAAATGGATCTCGATAAACGGGATCTGTACACCTAACAATGCATCACGCAGTGCCACGCTGGTATGCGTAAACGCTGCTGGGTTGATCAGGATAAAATCGGTATTACCCCGTGCCTGATGAATTCTATCGATCAGCGCGTGTTCTGCATTTGACTGCAAATGAGACAACGCCACATCCAATCCCTGGGCTTGAGCCTCTAACTGACTGACAATCTCAGCCAATGTAGTGTAACCGTACTTTTCCGGTTCACGCGTTCCAAGCAGATTCAGGTTAGGGCCATTCAGAAGCAAAATGTGCAACTTATCCGACATTGTGCTGGTATCTCCGGCAATTAGTCCATCATCGTAAAAAATAACCTGATGTCACCGATTTGTCACCTTTTTACGACGAATTTGACACTGCGATCGGCACTAAGGTCGGGCATTATAATGATATCGTAGCAATTAGCAGCTAAATACTGGTCTTATCAGCGAAGATATTCAATAGAAAAGAGTGCGAACTGTGCGTTCAGCATTATTTATGACGGGGAGAATCATGATAAGTTCCGGCCACTAACGGCACCATTGCCGAAATTTTTTATAGCGTAGTGCCAGCAATATAACCGCCGCCACGGCGTAGATAATCGGCAGTGGCGAAAGCGTTTTCACCGACCAAAGATAATGAATTGGCGCAAGGATGGCGACAACATACACCAAATTATGCAGTTTTTGCCAGTTGGGTCCCATTTTCCGTTGCGCCCATAAGGTGGAGGTGGCGGCCAGTGATAGTAACAATAACCAACTGATAATTCCCAATGTCAGATAGGGGCGGGTGACCAGCTCGCGCCCCAGCAGGCCAATATTACTCAGCCCCAGTTCCAGCAAGGAGTAGCTGACTAAATGCAGGGTTCCCCAGGCAAAACACCATAAGCCTAATAACCGGCGGCAGCGGATCAACAGGGGCTGTTTACCATAACGCGCCAGCGGCGTGACCACTAAAGTGGCTAGCAATAGTTTCAGTGTCATGCGGCCGGTAAAATGCTGAATATCTTTGGCGGGGTCGGCACTGAGCCAACCCTGATTAACCGATAAAATAAGCCACAGCAAAGGCAGCGCTGCTGCCAGCCAGATAGCCACTTTTAACCCTTTAATCTGCCGTAGACTCAGGCGCATCAGAAATTCTCCCGCAGATCCAAGCCACGGTAGAGGGATGCAACTTGGTCCGCATAACCGTTGAACAGCAGAGTAGGTTGGCGCTGCACATCAAGGATACCGCCGGCGCCGATAAAGCGCTCAGTAGCTTGCGACCAACGCGGATGATCGACATGGGGATTCACATTGGCATAAAAACCATACTCGTTAGGCGCACTGAGGTTCCAAGTGGTGGGCGGCTGATCATGGGTCAGGCGAATATGAACGATAGATTTTATCCCTTTAAAACCATATTTCCACGGTGTGATAAGCCGCAGCGGGGCACCATTTTGCGGTGGCAGGGCTTTGCCATACACCCCCAGAGTCATAAAGGCGAGTGGATGCATAGCTTCATCCAGTCGTAAGCCTTCGACATACGGATATTTTAGCCCGCCACCAATAAAACGGTCTTCCTGTCCCGGCATCTGATCCGGTGCATACAGCGTTTGAAATGCGACATAGCGGGCATTACTGGTCGGTTCAACCAGCTTGAGCAGTTTCCCTAACTCAAAACCAATCCACGGCACCACCATGGACCAGGCTTCGACGCAGCGCATACGATAAATGCGTTCTTCCAGCGGGAAGCGTTTTATCAGGTCATCGATATCCAGTGTCATTGGTTTAGCCACATCACCGTCGATACGTATCTGCCAACCCTCAGTTTTTAGCGTGCCAGCATTGGCGGCGGGATCAGCTTTATCCAGACCAAATTCGTAGAAGTTATTGTAACCAGTCACTTTCTCTTCCGGTGTCATCGCCAGATCCGGGTGGTACACCGTTGATTTGGTAAACTCCAGTGGCTTACCTGAGGGCGCTTTAGGGCGATCATTGCCTTTAAACCATGCTAACAAGTCGGCCTGTGCCGCGGTGGGCAAGGCCAGTGACGCCGCCGTGATCCCCAACGCCTGCAACACCTTGCGGCGCTGATAGAAAATACTTTCTGGCGTGACGTCAGCTTCGGTCAGCTTGCGTGGTTTGGTACTGCTACCACGAAGACTATTTTTTGAATGAGAGAAAAAGTTGTGCATAGACCTACTCCATCGGGCAGGGGAGTCATACTGACCGTTATGGTATTAATCATGGCGGCTTATGGACACAAGTGCGAGGCTGCTGGGAAAAATATGAAATTTCTGAGAGCGGAGTGATAGGGCCGGGTGATAACAATATCCACCCGGTGACTTTTGCAAAATCAATAATTAGCGAACTTTAACCAACGTCCGGCCAGTGACTTCATTCGCCAGCAGGCGTGCGGCGATAGTTGGAGCATCTGCTAGTGTGATTGATTGTGATGCCTGCTGATAGAAGCTGTCAGGTAAGATTTTCAGCAGCCGCTGCCAGGCTTGCTGGCGGCGCGGTTGAGGTGTCATCACCGAATCCACGCCCTGCAAGCGCACGTTGCGCAGAATAAATGGCATCACGGTGGTGGGCAGAGTATAGCCACCCGCCAAGCCACAGGCGGCAACGGTGCTGTTGTAATTCATCTGTGCCAGCACTTTGGCCAGCAATTTGTCACCGACAGTATCGATTGCACCAGCCCACAACTGTTTTTCCAGTGGGCGCGACGCATCAAGATAATCATTGCGAGAGAGCACCCGATGCGCCCCGAGACTTTTCAAATAGTCACTGTTGCTGTCACGACCCGAGATCGCCGCAATCTGGTAACCGAGCGCCGACAGTAAGGCAATTGCGGTGCTACCTACGCCACCACTGGCACCGGTGACCACCACTTCGCCGCTTTCAGGGGTGACACCGCCGTCTTCCAAAGCCATGACGCACAACATGGCAGTGAACCCTGCGGTACCGATAATCATGGCTTTTCGGGGTTCCAATCCTTCAGGCATGGGGACCAGCCAGTCGCCATTAACACGCGCTTGCTCGGCTAAACCGCCCCAATGATTTTCGCCCACCCCCCAGCCGGTCAGTAACACTGACTGACCGATATGAAAACGTGGGTCTTCACTGCTGTGAACCGTGCCAGCAAAATCAATGCCCGGAACCATAGGGAATTCGCGGATAATCTTCCCTTTGCCGGTGATGGCTAGCGCGTCTTTATAATTCAGGCTGGACCAATTGACATCAACCGTGACATTACCGGCTGGCAATTGCGAGGGCGATATTTCACGCACTTCGGCGACAGTACGGCCTTCAATTTGCTCAAGTACAAGTGCTCGCATGTATCACTCTCCCGATATATTTTTCTGCAACGCCAATAACGTTGGGTATAAATAGTGTGGATAATTCAAAAAAGGGATGGGTTAAGAGTGAGCTAATATAGCGGTAACAGCAACCTTCGAGCCTGATCAAGAACAAAAATCAATTCATTGATTTTTATCATGGCTATCCTTTGAAGAGGGACTAATCGAACATCAGGGAAAGGGGCGAAAATATTGTGTTATTGTCGCATTATGAAGTAAAAAGTCAGTTTTATAGCCTATTTTTGTCATATAGTGTGCTCCTCAAGGGAAATGAGGGCTTTTCTTCACTTAATTGCGCTTCGCAAGGCTAAGGGATGCGATTTACAACCAAACTTTCTGCGTTTATGACGCTACTGGTCGTCTCGGCTATGTGCTTAGTGCTACTGGGTAGCACGGTAAGTTTCTTCTATTTGTGCCAGAAAAAAATGGAGCATCGTCTTCAAAGTATCGTGACAGCTTATGATCAGTCGCTTCTGCTGCAACCGGCGGATAAAGCGCGAGAGTGGCTGCCTATTATGATGCGAACAGTTGGTGTGGTGGAGCTCAGCATTCAGGATCAAGCCAACACGCTATATCATCTCAAGCTCCCTGCAATTTATACACCCTGGAATAGCGAAAGTAGGCACCGCAACCTGGTGGTACCGATGCTGCATCAACCCGGGGCTTCGATGCATTTCACCTATATTGACCCTTTGAGCAGCTACGCCCGCTCTCTTTACGCTGCGGCTATTTTATCGCTGGTGGTTGTGGTGATTGCCATGATGCTACTGCTAAGTTTTCGCTGGTTGCGTGATCAGACCGCAGGCCAGGAAAAACTGGAGCGCCGAGCGAGGCGTATTCTTAACGGCGAACGTGAATATGCTATCAGTAGCGACGGACATGAATGGCCGCCTTGCGCCAGTCGTGCCATTGATCGGCTATTGGCCGAATTGATAGAGGTGAGGGAGGAGCGTAACCGTGTTGATACACTGATTCGCGCTTTTGCCGCCCGAGATGCCAAAACCGGTCTCAGTAATCGCCAGTTTTTTGATAATCAACTGACTACCCAATTGGAGGAAGAGGGCGCCCATGGGGTAGTAATAATGGTGCAGTTGCCTGATTTTGATAGTTTAAATGATACGGATGACCATCAGCAGGTACAAGAACTGATGCATTCGTTGATTAACCTGCTTTCTTCTTTTGTTGCTCGTCATCCCTCTGCACTATTAGCGCGTTACCATCAGAGTGATATCGCGATTTTGCTGCCCCATAAGACGCTGAAAGATGCCGATGTTATGGCTGCCCAATTGGTTCATGCGGTCGGGGCGTTACCTGAACCCCATGTTATTGACCGCGAATCATTGCTGCATATGGGGATTGTGGCGTATCGCAGTGGTGAGTCCGTTGAACAGATTATGGATAATGCTGGACAAGCGACTAAAAATGCGGCGATGTATGGGGGGAATGGCTGGTATGTATTCGATACTCAAGTGTCAGAAAAAGGGCGTGGTAGTGTCAAATGGCGCACTTTGCTGGAGCAGACGCTGGCTAACGGCGGGCCAAGGCTTTATCAGAAGCCGGTGATTACTGTTGACGGTAAAATTCATCACCGTGAAATAATCAGCCGTATATATGATGGTGAGCAAGAGTTGTTGGCTGCTGAATTTACACCATTAGTGCAGTTGCTCGGTCTGGCTGAGCGTTATGACCGTCAAAAAATTGATCGGATAATTCCTTTATTAGCTTTATGGCCGGACGAAACTCTGGCATTTTCTATCTGCGTTGATTCATTATTGCAGCGTTCTTTCCAGCGTTGGCTGCGTGATACGCTCTTACAGTGCAGAACGTCTGATAGAAAGCGCATTATCTTTGAACTTGCAGAGGCAGATGTGTGTCAACATATCGACCAAATCCGTCCGATGATGCGTTTATTGCTCGGCGTGGGCTGCAAGGTGATGGTGTCGCAGGCCGGATTAACGGTTGTTAGCACCTCTTACATCAAATCACTGCGGGTTGAAATGATTAAACTTCATCCTGGGTTAGTAAGAAGCATTAATTTACGTTATGAAAATCAGTTGTTTGTGGAAAGTCTGACCGGTGCCAGTGCAGGGACGAATACAAAAGTTTTTGCCGCAGGAGTGCTTACCCGTGAAGAATGGCAAACGCTGAAGGATAAGGGGATTTATGGTGGACAGGGCAATTTTTTTGCTCCGCCAACACTTTTAAACCCCGGAAAGAAAAAATATTCGTATTAGGAGTATGTTTAGCCTGATCGTTGAGCAAAAATTAACGTAGAATGTGCCAGTCATTTCCGTAAATCGTTGGTGGGCGCTTACTTCCGACGAGAATCAGGTTAAATGTTAGATTTTATGTGCTGTGTTACGCCGGTCGTTACGCAGAATCTGTGTTGTGCCGAGGGTTTATTCAACCTTTTCAAGCGACATGGGTTCGTGATGGAACGAGATGTCAACAACGCAGCTACTTTTTCACCGAATCAGGACGTTTTTGCGCCTTGTCGCTGCTTCGTGTGGTTGGTAAAGTAGGCGGATTTTATTTTCCGCCCCCAGCTTGCAGGATTATCCTTTCGTTATGTTTAAGAAATTTCGTGGCATGTTTTCCAACGACTTGTCCATCGACTTGGGTACCGCCAATACCCTTATTTATGTTAAAGGACAAGGCATTGTACTGAATGAACCTTCAGTGGTTGCTATTCGCCAGGATCGTGCCGGTTCACCGAAGAGCGTTGCGGCTGTGGGCCATGATGCCAAACAGATGCTTGGGCGCACCCCCGGCAATATCGCAGCTATTCGCCCAATGAAAGACGGCGTTATTGCCGATTTCTTTGTTACCGAGAAAATGCTGCAACACTTTATCAAGCAGGTTCACAGCAACAGCTTTATGCGCCCAAGTCCGCGTGTATTGGTGTGCGTACCGGTCGGGGCTACTCAGGTTGAGCGCCGTGCGATCCGTGAATCCGCTCAGGGCGCTGGCGCTCGTGAAGTGTTTTTGATTGAAGAGCCTATGGCTGCGGCCATTGGTGCCGGGCTGCCGGTTTCTGAAGCAACCGGTTCGATGGTTGTGGATATTGGTGGCGGTACCACAGAAGTGGCCGTTATCTCTCTGAACGGCGTAGTTTACTCTTCTTCTGTCCGTATCGGTGGCGACCGCTTTGATGAAGCGATCATTAATTATGTGCGCCGTAACTACGGTTCATTGATTGGTGAAGCGACTGCCGAACGTATCAAGCACAGCATCGGTTCTGCTTATCCGGGTGATGAAGTTCTGGAAATTGAAGTGCGCGGTCGTAACCTTGCTGAAGGTGTACCTCGTGGCTTTACACTGAACTCCAATGAGATCCTTGAAGCGCTGCAAGAGCCGCTGACGGGTATCGTTAGCGCGGTAATGGTTGCGCTGGAACAGTGCCCGCCAGAATTGGCCTCTGACATCTCTGAACGCGGTATGGTGCTGACCGGTGGTGGCGCATTGCTGCGTAATCTGGACCGCCTGCTGATGGAAGAGACCGGTATTCCGGTAGTGGTGGCAGAAGATCCATTGACCTGCGTCGCTCGCGGCGGTGGCAAAGCGTTGGAAATGATCGACATGCATGGCGGCGATTTGTTCAGCGAAGAATAATAGTCAGCCAAAAAGGAGGAGAACTAGATCAGATGAATCGATATCCAGCTTACTCAACGTAAGAAGGATAAATTCGTCCGATTTAGCGCCTCCTTTTGTCGTCGAGGAATACGCATAATTTATGAAGCCGATTTTTAGCCGGGGTCCATCCCTGCAACTGCGACTGTTCTTTGCCGTTCTTGCAGCCATTGTTTTGGTTATCGCTGATAGCCGATTGGGCACGTTTGTCAAAATACGTACCTATATGGACACTGCCGTTAGCCCTTTCTATTTTCTGGCCAATGGGCCACGCAAAGTTCTCGACAACGTTTCTGAAACTCTGGCTACCCGTGAACAGCTAGAGTTGGAAAACCGTGCGTTACGCCAAGAGTTGTTGCTTAAAAATACTGACCTTCAGTTGCTCGGGCAATTTAAGCAGGAAAATAACCGCTTACGTGAATTGCTGGGTTCTCCTTTGCGTCAGGATGAACAAAAAATGGTCACGCAGGTGATGTCCAGCGGGACAGATCCTTACAGTGATCAGGTGGTTATCGATAAAGGTTCTAACAACGGGGTATACGAAGGCCAGCCGGTTATTAGTGACCGGGGTGTGGTCGGCCAGGTTGTCGCGGTGAGTAAACTAACCAGCCGTGTATTATTAATTTGTGATGCCTCCCATGCGCTACCTATTCAGGTGCTGCGCAATGATATTCGTGTGATTGCCGCAGGGAGTGGCTGTACCGATGATTTATTACTAGAGCATTTACCCAGCAATACAGATATTCGCGTGGGTGATGTATTAGTGACATCCGGGTTAGGTGGACGTTTCCCTGAAGGTTATCCGGTCGCGGTGGTCTCTTCTGTCAAAGTTGATAATCAGCGGGCTTATACCGTGATTCAGGCTCGACCAACCGCTGATTTACAGCGCCTACGCTACTTGTTGTTATTGTGGGGGGCCGACCGTAATGGCGAGATGCCATTGCCGCCAAATGAAGTTCGCCGCGTAGCCAATGAACGACTGGCTCCGATGATGTCACAAGTGCTGCCTGCCGCAGATGCTATGGGGCCACCGGCACCATCGGCCGCTACAACCGCCACACCAACAGCAGTGACTGCACCGGGAGTATCGCCATGAACCGTTACAGCAGCAATGGCCGTTGGGTTATCTGGTTATCCTTCCTGATTGCCATGGTGCTGCAAATTATGCCGTGGCCGGAACAGATTTATATGTTCCGACCGTCATGGCTGGCATTGGTATTAATTTATTGGGTGATGGCATTACCCCACCGTGTGAATGTTGGCACTGGCTTTGTTCTCGGGCTGATTATGGATCTTATTTTGGGTTCAACACTTGGGGTCCGGGCGCTGGCACTCAGTATTATTGCTTATCTGGTCGCTTTTAAGTTTCAACTATTCCGCAATATGGCACTGTGGCAGCAGGCACTCATCGTGATGCTGCTTTCGCTTACCATGGATGTCGTGGTGTTCTGGTCTGAGTTTTTAGTGATTAATGTTTCATTCCGCCCAGAAGTATTCTGGAGTAGTGTAGTTAACGGTATTTTGTGGCCTTGGCTATTTTTGTTAATGCGTAAAATTCGCCGCCAATTTGCGGTGCAATAAGGACTTAAGACCCATGACTGCCCTGTATCTTGCCTCTGGCTCTCCGCGTCGCCGTGAATTACTGGCCCTGCTTGATGTCCCTTTTGAGGTACTGAAAACCGAGGTCGAAGAGCAACGCCATCCAGATGAAAGTGCGCAAGAGTATGTCCGGCGCTTAGCGTTGGAGAAAGCTCAGGCTGGGGTGAAGGTCGCACCACAGGATCTGCCGGTATTAGGGGCCGATACCATCGTGGTGTTAAATGGGCAAGTTTTAGAAAAACCACGGGATAAAGCCGATGCGCAGCGAATATTGAATGCGCTGTCCGGTCAGCAACATCAGGTGATTACTGCGGTGTCTCTGGCTGATCGGCAAGATGTGTTATCTGCCATGGTGGTGACAGATGTGACATTTCGTGTGTTATCCCAGTTGGAAATCAGTGACTATATTGCTACCGGTGAACCCATGGACAAAGCGGGCGCTTACGGTATTCAGGGGAAAGGTGGTTGTTTCGTCAGAACTATTACCGGCAGTTACCATGCCGTAGTGGGGCTGCCGTTGGTAGAAACCCATGAATTACTAAGTAATTTCATTGCGCTACGTAATGTGAGAGGAATACATGACAGCTGAATTACTGGTCAATATCACACCGTCTGAAACGCGAGTTGCCTACATTGATGGTGGCATCTTGCAAGAAATACACATTGAGCGAGAAGCGAAAAGAGGGATCGTCGGTAATATCTACAAAGGTCGTGTCAGCCGGGTTTTACCGGGTATGCAAGCGGCGTTTGTCGATATTGGTCTGGATAAGGCCGCCTTCCTCCATGCCTCCGATATCATGCCCCACACCGAATGCGTGGCCGGGGATGAACAGAAAAATTTCAATGTGCGCGATATCGCTGAACTGGTGCGCCAGGGGCAGGATTTAATGGTGCAGGTGGTGAAAGACCCCCTCGGCACTAAAGGCGCACGTTTGACCACGGATATCACTCTACCTTCTCGCTATCTGGTACTCATGCCAGGAGCGGCCCATGTTGGGGTGTCGCAGCGAATTGAAAGTGAAGTCGAACGCGAACGCCTGAAAAAAACCGTGGCGGCTTACTGCGATGAACAGGGCGGTTTTATTATCCGTACTGCCGCTGAAGGAATTGGCGAAGAAGAGCTATCAGCCGATGCTGCCTTCCTCAAACGCCTGTGGACTAAAGTCCAGGAGAGGAAGAAACGCAATATCACCAAATATAAGTTGTATGGCGAGATGGCACTGGCGCAACGCGTACTGCGTGATTTTGCCGGTGCGGCACTGGATAAAATCCGAATCGACTCCAAGCTGACTTATGACCTGCTGGTGGAATTTACCAGCGAATACATTCCTGAAATGACCGCAAAGCTGGATTTGTACTCGGGCAAACAGCCGATTTTCGATCTTTACGATGTCGAAAATGAAATCCAGCGCTCATTGGAACGTAAAGTTGAGCTAAAATCAGGTGGTTACCTGATTATTGATCAAACTGAAGCCATGACCACCGTGGATATCAACACCGGTGCTTTTGTGGGGCATCGTAATCTCGACGAGACTATTTTCAATACCAATATTGAAGCCACTCAGGCCATTGCCCGCCAGCTACGCATGCGTAATTTGGGGGGGATTATCATTATTGATTTCATTGATATGAGTAATGAAGAGCATCGTCGTCGTGT
This sequence comes from Yersinia sp. 2540 StPb PI, assembly GCF_052217165.1. Lineage (NCBI taxonomy): Bacteria > Pseudomonadati > Pseudomonadota > Gammaproteobacteria > Enterobacterales > Yersiniaceae > Yersinia > Yersinia sp. 2540 StPb PI. The sequence continues at coordinate 5,099,070 of NZ_JAZGQC010000001.1, read as the reverse complement.
ATTGCATTCATTAGAACAGGCATTGAGTAAAGATCGGGTAAAAACCAGTATTAACGGTTTCTCTCAGCTAGGCTTAGTCGAAATGACCCGCAAACGCACGCGGGAGAGCATCGAGCATGTTTTATGCAACGAATGTCCAACCTGCCGTGGTCGTGGCACCGTTAAATCGGTAGAAACCGTGTGCTATGAGATATTGCGTGAAATTGTCCGAGTTCACCACGCTTACGATTCTGATCGCTTCCTGGTCTATGCGTCTCCAGCGGTAGGAGAAGCACTGAAAGGTGAGGAGTCACATGCTCTGGCTGAAGTGGAGATCTTCGTCGGCAAGCAGGTCAAAGTGCAGATTGAACCACTGTATAACCAAGAACAGTTTGATGTGGTGATGATGTAAGATTTCCCGCTGCCACACTTGCAGCGGATAGCAAGGAGAGATGTGTGAGGCGACTGCCCAGGATAATATTTGCGACAGGCGCCACAATGATTGTTGTGGTGGCACTGTTGGTCAGTGGGCTACGCATGATGCTGCCTCTCATCAACGACTATCGTCTGCAAATCGTGGCCAAGGTTCAGTCCATCAGCGGTATTCCACTGGAAGTGGGGTTCATGCAGGGATCGTGGGAACCGTTCGGCCCAACGTTGGAATTGCGCGATATTCGCGCTAAATTGCCGAAAGCCGATTGGCAGGTGCAGCGGGTGACCCTTGCGCTTGATGTGTGGCAGTCACTGTTGCACTGGCGCTGGCAGTTCCGCGATATGACCTTCTATCAGTTACAGTTAGATTTGAACACCACACTGGATATGCAGCAAAACAGCAGCCGCAATCTTGAAGCGAGTAATCTGACTGATATCTTCTTGCGCCAATTAGATCACTTTGATCTGCGTAACAGCCGTGTCTCATTCCTCACCCCATCTGGCCCGCGCGCTGAATTAGAGATTCCACAGCTCACCTGGCTTAACTCCCGGAACCGGCATCGCGCCGAGGGGCAGATTAGCCTGTCGACCATTAATGGTCAGCACGGTGTGGTGCAGGTGCGGATGGATCTACACGATAATCAGGGCATCCTCAATAATGGCATGGTCTATATGCAGGCCGACAAGATCGACCTGAAACCGTGGATCAGCCGCTGGCTGCACACCAATACCGGGCTGGATAATGCGGAATTTAGCCTGGCGGCCTGGCTGAGTATCAAGAGTGGCACTATTTACAGTGGCAATGTGTTACTCAGTGAGGGGCAGGCCAATTGGACTGTCGCGGGCAAATCACATCAGTTGGCGGTAGATAATTTTGTGTTGGAAGGCCGCCGTCAGGGTAATGGCTGGCAGGTTGATGCGCCGGAGCTAAGACTGAAAACCGATGGTCAGGCATGGCCTAAAGGGCATTTATCTGCCCTGTGGTTACCGGAAAACACGCAGTTTATTGGCCCAGACCAATCCCAGGAGTTACGCATTCGCGCCGCCAATATTCAGTTGGAGCGGGTGGGGCCACTGTTACCGACCTTGTCACTTTTTACCCCTGAGCTGATGAATCGTTGGGCGGATTTGCGGCCACAAGGGAATATCGATGCACTGGCATTGGACATTCCTATCAGCCAACCAGAAAAAACCCGTTTTCAGGCCAAATGGCACAATATCAGTTGGCAACAATGGGATTTGTTGCCGGGGGTTAATAATTTTGCCGGTGCGCTGAGCGGTTCCGCAGCGCGTGGGCGGTTGGATATCAATCTCAAAGACAGCCTATTACCCTATGGTGATATGTTCCGCGCGCCGCTGGAAGTCAGTCAGGCCAGTGGTGCAGTCAACTGGCAGATTGATGATAAAGGCTGGGAACTGTGGAGTGACCAGCTCGATGTCCGAGCTAAATCGCTGTGGGGCAACGGCAGCTTCCACTATCAGCAACCTGATATTGGGCAGCCATGGCTGAAAATCCTGACCGGCATCCGCCTGTATGATGCGGCCGATGCATGGCGCTATTTCCCTGAACCGCTGATGGGTAAGAAGTTGGCAGATTATCTGACCGAGGCGTTACAGGGTGGGCAGGTAGACAACGCAACACTTATCTATAACGGCAATCCTCATGATTTCCCTTATAAACATAAAGAAGGCCAGTTCCAGGTTTATGTGCCACTGCGTAACGCCACCTTCCAATTCCAACCAGATTGGCCTGCGTTAGAGAATTTGGCTATCGACCTCAATTTCCTCAACGAAGGTTTGTGGATGGATGCCCCTCACGCGATGTTGGGTAAGGTCACTGGCAGTAATATCAGCGCGATTATCCCTGACTATCTGAAAGAAAAGCTGTATGTCGACGCCGAAGTGGTTGGCGAAGGGCGTGATATTCATGACTACTTTACGGCGACACCACTGCATGATTCTGTGGCGGAAACACTGGAAGAGCTGCAAGTCGGCGGTAAAGTTAGTGGGCGCTTACATTTGGATATTCCGTTGGAAGAAGACCGTATTACCCACGCCAGCGGCGAAGTGACGCTCAATAACAACAGCTTGTTGGTGAAGCCATTGCAAAGCCAACTGGAAAACATCAGTGGCAAGTTCCGCTTCAACGATGGCAATCTTGCTAGCGATACCTTATCTGCTAACTGGTTTGGGCAGCCATTGGCGGTTGATTTCACTACGCAAGAGCAGCCAAAAAACTTTTTGGTGAATGTTGGGTTGCGTGGTGACTGGTTACCGGCCAAGTTGCCCGGTGTTCCCGCTGATGTTGCGAAATTGCTCAGTGGTAGCGCCAATTGGCAAGGCAAAGTCGCCGTACAATTACCGAAAAATGGCAAGCCAGGCTATAAAATTGATCTGACGGCTGACCTGAAGAAAGTAAGCAGTCACTTACCTGCTCCACTAGATAAAACAAGTGGTCAGGCATTACCCATGCATGTACAGGTGGTGGGGGGGCTGGAGGCGTTTACCCTCTCCGGCAGTGCTGGCAGCAACAATACATTCAACAGCCAATGGTTGTTGCAAAAAGAACAAGTAGAGCTGGCGCGGGCTATCTGGCAATCCGACAGCAAAAAAGTCCCGCCACTGCCGGAGGATAAAGGTTTGGTCCTTAAACTACCGGCACTGGATGGTGAGAGTTGGTTGGCGTTGCTGGCACCGGAGTTTACCAGTGTCAGCGCACCTTTTAGCGCATCAGTACCACCAAAAATAAAAGGCAATAAATCCAATGTCATCCTTCCTACCCGGCTGACTTTACAGACGCCACAGCTTTTGGTCGGTGGGCAGGCTTGGCACCAACTGACACTGCTGGTTGAGCCATTATTAACCGGTACTCACGTCACGGCAAAAGGTCAGGAAGTGGATGGTAGCCTGCTGATGGCCGAACATGGGCCATGGCATGCTGATATCGATTATCTTTATTACAACCCGCAATGGACCACGCACGAAGCACAAGATCCTCTGGCGCAAGCTGCGTTGCAGGAGCCACAAACTGCCAGTAAAATTTCATTCCGTGATTGGCCTGCGCTGCAATTACGCTGCAAATCTTGTTGGATTCTGGGGCAAAATGTCGGGCGTATTAACGCAGATCTGACGCCGAAAGGCTCGGTGCTGGCGTTAACTAACGGCTTGATTGAGGCTGGCAATGGGCGGGCTAAAGTTTCCGGCCAATGGCAGCAAGACAGCAGTGGTGATAAAACCGCGCTTAATATCGCGCTGAGCGGGCCAAAAATCGATGAAACCATTTCGTTCTTCGGTCTGACAACCCCGATAAAAAATGCCTCTTTTGATATCAATGCCGATGTTAACTGGCGTGGAGTCCCGTGGCAGCCACAGATTAATACCCTGAATGGGACATTAAAGAGTAGATTGGGCAGAGGCCAACTGAGCGATCTCGGTGGTGGGCGCGCCGGTCAGCTACTGCGTTTGGTCAGCTTTGACGCACTATTACGTAAGCTCCAGCTTGATTTTAGTGATACGTTTAGTCGTGACTTTGCGTTTGATTCTATTCGTGGCACGGCCAACATTAAAAATGGTGTAATGCACACCAATGATTTAGTGGTGGATGGATTGGCGGCCGATATTGCCATGAGTGGTAATGTGGACTTGGTTAAACGCCAGATAGCCATGGAAGCGGTTATTACACCAGAGATTTCTGCCACTGTCGGCGTCGCAACAGCCTTTGCGATCAACCCAGTGGTTGGGGCTGCGGTATTTGCGGCCTCGAAGATATTAGGGCCATTATGGAGCAAGGTTTCGCTGATTCGTTACCAGATTACCGGTAGCTTGGATCAACCAACCATCCATGAAGTATTACGCCAGCTAAAGGAGAGTAAGGCGCCATGAAAAATGCCAATGTTGCATTATTGCAGTTATGCAGCGGTGAAAATACCCGTGACAATCTGGCTCAAATTGAGCAGCAGATCAAACAGTTAAACTCTGGTATTAAACTGGTTATGACGCCGGAAAATGCCCTGTTATTTGCCAATGCTGCCTCTTATCGGCACCATGCCGAGCAACATAATGACGGGCCGCTGCAACAGCAAATTCGCGAGATGGCACGCCATTACGGTGTGTGGATTCAAGTTGGCTCCATGCCGATGATAAGCCGCGAGTCACCGGAGCTTATCACTACCAGTAGCTTGCTGTTTGATGACCAGGGCGAACTTAAAGCTCGTTACGACAAAATTCACATGTTTGACGTGGATATTAACGATATTCATGGCCGCTATCGTGAATCTGATACTTATCAGCCGGGTGAACAACTGACGGTGGTTGATACACCGGTAGGCCGCTTGGGCATGACGGTTTGTTATGATTTACGTTTCCCAGGCTTATTCCAGGCTTTGCGGGCGCAGGGGGCTGAGATTATTTCAGTGCCGGCGGCCTTTACCAAAATGACCGGTGAAGCTCACTGGGAGATTTTATTGCGCGCACGGGCGATTGAAAACCAGTGCGTGATACTGGCCGCAGCACAGGTAGGGCGTCATGGGGCCACCCGCCGCACCTGGGGCCACACTATGGCGGTTGATGCCTGGGGTAAAATATTAGGGCAGAACCCAGATGCGGTTGCTGCCTTAAAAGTAAAAATTGAAACCACAGGTTTGAATACTATCCGTAATCAGATGCCAGTGTTGCAGCACAATCGCTTCCTGCCATCTCCGTTGCCGTCATCGCATAAACCATCATCTAATTAAAGAGTGAAAACTATGAGCCTCTCGTTTGTCAGTGAGCAGTTACTCGCTGCTAACAAGCTGAACCATCAGGACTTGTTCTCAGTGTTGGGGCAATTGTCTGAACGCCGCCTCGATTATGCTGACCTGTATTTCCAGTCCAGCTACCACGAGGCCTGGGTGTTGGAAGACAGCATCATCAAAGATGGCTCGTACAATATTGATCAGGGTGTGGGTGTGCGCGCGGTCAGTGGTGAAAAGACCGGTTTTGCTTATGCCGACCAAATCACCCTGAATGCTTTACAGCAAAGTGCTCATGCCGCACGCAGTATTGTGCGTGATAACGGTAACGGTAAAGTGCATACCTTGGGCGAGATTCACTATCAGGCGCTCTATCCGCTGCTCGATCCACTACAAAGTTTGTCACGCGAAGATAAAATTGCGCTGCTCCATCGGGTCGATAAAGTGGCCCGTGCTGCTGATAAGCGGGTGCAGGAAGTCAGTGCCAGTTTGACCGGCGTCTATGAGCAAATCCTGGTCGCGGCCACCGACGGCACGCTGGCGGCAGATGTGCGCCCATTGGTGCGGCTGTCGGTCAGCGTATTGGTGGAAGACAACGGCAAACGCGAACGTGGTGCCAGTGGTGGTGGTGGTCGTTTTGGTTATGACTATTTCCTCGAAACGGTGGACGGTGAAGTGCGTGCCGATAACTTTGCCAATGAAGCGGTCAGAATGGCACTGGTAAATCTGTCGGCTGTTGCCGCCCCTGCCGGTGCTATGCCAGTCGTCTTAGGCGCAGGTTGGCCGGGGGTGCTGCTGCACGAAGCGGTCGGTCATGGTTTGGAAGGTGATTTCAACCGCCGTGGCAGCTCAGTCTTCAGCGGCCAAATGGGTAAATTGGTGGCGTCAGAACTGTGTACCGTGGTGGACGATGGCACTATGCAAGGCCGCCGTGGCTCGCTGGCTATCGACGATGAAGGGGTGCCGGGCCAATACAACGTGCTGATTGAGAACGGTATTCTGAAAGGTTACATGCAGGATAAGTTGAACGCGCGCCTGATGGGCGTTGCACCGACCGGTAATGGCCGCCGTGAATCCTACGCGCACTTACCAATGCCACGGATGACCAATACCTATATGCTGGCCGGTAAATCGACACCGGAAGAGATTATCGCCAGTGTGGAATATGGCCTGTACGCACCTAACTTTGGCGGCGGTCAGGTGGATATTACTTCCGGCAAGTTTGTGTTCTCAACCTCCGAAGCGTACTTAATCGAAAAAGGTAAAATCACCCGTGCGGTGAAAGGGGCCACTTTGATTGGTTCTGGCATCGAAGCCATGCAGCAGATTTCGATGGTCGGCAATGATTTAGCGCTGGATAAAGGTGTCGGCGTTTGCGGCAAAGAGGGCCAAAGCCTGCCAGTTGGCGTTGGCCAACCTACTTTGAAGCTAGACAATCTGACGGTGGGGGGCACGGCGTAGGGGTTGTTTATCACTCATTCCTTCCCTAATGATAGGAAGGGATGAGTCAGTACGTTAAACGATCAATATTAAGCACAAAAGCTGGTGTTATTTATTAAGCGTGTTTCATTTTATCGTTGAGTGTTTCAACAATAAAAGCATTAATCGATACTTGATGTTCGGCCGCAGCATGGCTTAATCGGTCACCAAAAGATTCTGGGTAGCGCAAGGTAAATGTCTTGATTTTTTCCTGACTTGCGTAAGGTTCTATACCACTACTCTGGCAATCATCCAAATATTCACGTAAAGAAATCTCCCCTTCTTTTTGTAGCCCCTGAATGCTATCAGAGACAAAATCACAGTATCCAGATAGCCCTAAAAATTTCCCACGGAACATTCCGATTTCAGGAACATAAGTGATAAGGGCTGCTTGCCCGGCGACATTCATTATATTAGGTGCTGCTATTGTTTGGGACATGGCTTAACTCCTATGCTCTCTAACCACTCTCGCAGGCTGACTACTGCGCCTTTGTCGGTATCGGGGGATGGATGAGGCCGATGAAATCTGGCAATACTGTTATTGAGCCGCAATCTTACTCGTGAACCGCTTCCCTGATTGATTTCTCCACCCAGAGCTTTGATGAGTGACTCAATATCAGGCCACTTTATTCCTGTTGGGGTGGGGGACTTAAATATTTTTTCCAGTGTGTTCTTTTGTTTATTCCTCAGATTGGTAACTACACTTTTCATGTGATCTTCCATGATGTCACTATGTGAAGCCATTGTAAGGAGATTGAAAGTGAAGTCAAGTTGTGAAGTCGTTTTGAATGTGTCAGGTAGAGCGTTTTCTTCACTTTGGTTCTTACTGATAATTTAGCCCAGCAGATTAATCATACTGGGCATATTATATTAATATTATTAATACGGTAACTTTTTAAGTTTTTTCATATTTTCCTTTATCCTGCCCCTGAAAAATGTAGTTTCTTCTGAAGAAAGCATTCTCTTATCTTTCCATTTGAAATTGAGGTTTTTAGCTCCTATAGAAGGGATCCATTCATGAATTCCTGTTGGTGAAGCTATTACTTCAGATGCTTTGAGGTGGTTCTCTTTAAGTTTTATAAGCTTAGATTTATTTTCATTATTGCCCTCATATTTTCCAGATTGCATCCCACGCTCGAGGTCTCTTATACCTTCATAACGTATATGTCCTTCACTTTTAATTTTGAAACTTTGTGCAGTATGTATTTGTATTTCAAATTTTGCTGAGTTATCTGGTAATGTGAAGTTAGCATTAATACCTCTGTATGCTTGAGATTCATGAAATGTGTTTCTGAGGAGAACAGCTTTATATCCTTTTCTTGCTAAGGTATTTAATGTAAATACAACATTTGAAACAAATTCCTGCTCTTGAGTTAATGATATACTCTCATCGTTTCGTCCATATGGAAAACCTATAGTGTAACGCAATACATCGTTCATCTCATGTGGTTCAGCGATTGTTAATTTTTCAGCTAAGGATTCTTTTGTTTTTAGTCTATACTCTCTTCCATAAAGCTCAGCTCCTAATTTATAGGCTATTTCATCGAGTATTTTTGTTGCCTTTGGTTCATGTTTGCTAATTTTAGAAATCATTTCCTTTGCAATACTTAATCGCATATCTTTACTTTTCTGAAACCCGTTTCCATCAAAGAAATTTACCGGATTATTACTGACCATCCTGAACAAATTCAGCCCATCAATGGTTCCTGCCGGATCGGCATTGAGCCATCTTCCCAGCCACGGCAGATAATAGCGGAAGCCATAATAATATAGGCTGGTGGCATCGCGCTCTTTACCGGAATAACGCACAGTTTTATATTTCGCTTCCAGCGTATTACGCGAGGCAAATACCGCTGTACCACCAAACGGGTAATACTCTTCCTGGCTGATAATATCGCCGTTATGGTCCAGCTCTAATAAACTGGAGCCAATTTGGTTATCAAAGCTGTAGCGCAATTGATTATTAGCAATATCATCCGGTTTACCGTGTTGCCACAGTAATACCCGCACCTGGGCGCGACCCGCGGCGCCGACGGTTACCACCTGAAAATCTTCCGTCAGCTTATCGTTATTATGCTGAGTGCGCAGTTCCAGCCCCGGCAAATACACTACTTTGCTGGTTTGGCGTTGCTGAATACTTTGCTTAACGATGCGCATGCCATCACTGCCATACAGGTAGCTTTCGTAGTCATTGTCGTCGCCATCACTGCCATACAGGTAGCTTTCGTAGTCATTGTCGTCGCTATCACGCCTAACGGTAATCACCTGTTGCAACTGATTGCGGGCGTCCCATTGCAGCGGCTGGCCGGGTTGCAGTTGTTGTTGGTTACCGGCGGCATCAAACTGACTGCGGATATCAGCGGCAGTTAACCCATCCTGCTGTTGAATGCCGTGGTTGCTGGTATCGGATACTGTGATGTTTGTGGTGTAGTTGCTGGCACCGGTATGCTGGATTTTCAGCAGGTTACCGGCGCGGTCATAGCTGTAACGGCGGGTGTAATTGACATATTGGTTGCCGTCAGTCAGTGAGACTAAGTCGGGCAGGTTGGCACTTTGCGCGCTGTTTTTATCGGATTCACGGCCGGTGGCCTCAATCAACTGATACAAGGTGTCATAGCGGTAAGTGGTTTCCGGCACGATTTTTTGATTGCGGTAGAAGCGGGTGGCTTCGGCATCATTATGGATAGCCAGAATATTGCCAACCGGGTCATAGTCGTAGCGCAGGTCTTGCAGCAGGGTTGGCCGGTCTTTCAGGGCCGGACGGGTGGTTTTAATACCGATAAGCCGTTGAGTTTGTGCTTCATAGCGATATTCAGTCACCACGCCATTGCCACTCTCTTCGCGCAGTTTTTGCCCGGCAGCGGAGTAGGTGAGGGATGCTACAATCACCTGTTTAGCTCCGCCATTCAGTGTCAGCCAACTGCCACTGAGCTGACCGGCGCGGTTATAAGCCATCTGCTGGGTATGGCCTTTGGCATCAGTCTGGGTCAATGGCTGGCCGAGGGCATCGGTGGTGCCGCGAGTGATAAACTGTTCATCGCTAAGGCGGGAGGCCCAGCTTTGTTCGTCATCAAACCAGTCCACCGGCCCGAGGGTGTCGGTGAGCAACTGGCGCTGTTGTTGCAGTGGCGCAGCGGTGATAGACAGGCTGATAAGCTGCTGTAATCCGGCGGTATCGTAATGGCGGATGCACTGGCCGTTGAGGTTGGCGGCTTTATGCTGTTGGCTGTTATCTGCGTAGAAGAAGCGGTCGGTAATGGTTTTCTGCCCCGCTTCAATGTGCTGATGATGCTCCAGCGGGCGGCCCAGTGTTGGCTCATAGGTAACCCAACTGCGGGTGCCTTTGGCATCCAAACTCATCACTGGCCGGCCTTCAATATCAGCCAGTTGCAGCAAGGTGCCATTATCGACACCCTCGGTGCGCAGCGCGGTTCCGGCAAGGTTATACTGATAGCGGAAGTTATCGATTTCAAGCCGGGCATCACGGCTGGCAATCAGTTGCCCCAGTGGATTATAACGGTTGCAAGTGATCAGCTCATCGGCTGCCTGACTGACATCAGCGCGGTTATAGGCCAGTGCACGAATACCCAGCCCGCGGTTATCGCTGATGGCGATGGCGGGGGTTGGTGCGCTCATCGAGACATTTTTAGACATAAATTTATTCCTTGCGTTGTTGTAAGAAAAATAGCGCTGACTCACGGTTAGTATTGCAACGGGTCAGTACCAGACGGGTTTGTTCGACATACTGCGGGTAGTCACCCCAGGTTTTCACATTAAACTCCGGCATTTGGCACGGTGGTAATAAAGCAGTAGGGAAAGGCAAACACTCATTTATGGTTACCGATGGCTTGCTGCTGCATGCGGATAACATCATCAGGCACAGGCTCATCAGCACATTTGTTACCTTTTTGTGCCGCACGTAAGCGTTTTTGTAGTTCACCGCTTTTTTCTCCCTCAATACGTTCTTGTTCCTGAACTTTTTGCAGGTAGCTGGTAGTGAGTAAAATTTGCTCATTAAGTCTTTGATTAATCTCGCCAAAACGAACTAGTTGGGTATTTAGCGCGACATTCTCCATATTCAGTCGTTCCAGGGTTCGGCCGGTTTGTACCAGCCACATCACGATAGCCACCACCACCAGTGATAGGGCGACTTTGGCCAGTCCGGGGAGTATGCGTAAACCAATCATGGGTAGACCTCTCTGGGTAGTTCAAAATGTGGGCCATCTTTAAAGGTTTTCCAGTCACCACCCCATTGCAGCGGTAGTTCCATCTCTTTGGCGGCTTGCTTCATCGCTTTTGCCACCTGATGAAAAGTGCTCCAGTCTTCCCATGGGATCTGATTGTTAACCATCGGGGCCAAATCGACGGCATGACCAGTCAGATGGCGACTATTAAGGGTTTTGCTGCTGCCGTTACGCACCAATTGGCGCTGGCGCTCAGGGGTTCGAATTCCTTCGATAACACGAAAATCGATAGTGCTAAGGGTTAATGCACGGCGCACAATTAATACCAGGTCGGGATGAATGCCGCGTAGGTTATGTTCGCTAATCTGACCAAAGCGAAACTGTGGTTTATCCTGTTGCATAGTGACCTCTGTTATTTAGGAGGGTTATGGTGACCAAAAAAACGGTTCCAGATATATTGCAGGGCAGTGCTGCCCATGGCGCCAAACAGGCCGGCAATGGCAAAAGCCATATAGGGACTTCCGCCACCTTCGAAAGAGAACAGGCCACCCAGCAAGCCGGTAAAACTGGAAACAATGACCTGACTTATCACCGCAGCCCAACTCCATTCGTCCTCTTGGGTATCCTTATTCAAGATGTAGCGAACCAGACCTCCCCAGGCTGAAAGAACGCCGATAATGACCCAGGTCAGAACAAAGTTATCGCCGGGGGCCAGTAAGTGCATTTGGGTTACCTTTGGTTGTTAGCCATCAGTGGCCCTGACCGCCAATGTATGCCGATCAGGGTTAATGGCTGATAGTGTTAGTTTTTAGCTGCGCTGACTTCTGCTGCGGTATCGTTTTCATCCTCACTGATCACAAACCACGGGAAGTATTGCGCCCGGCGCAGATAACCTTTGGCGGTAATTACCTTGATTTCACGCCCCAGTGGGTCGTAAACATGGGTATCGGCATAGGTATCTTTGCGGGCGCTGTCATCACTGATGTAACGCCAGTTATCAAGGAAGTAAGGTTGATAGGCACGGATGGCCAGCCCTTTATTGTCATACTCGACCCGGCCAGAAACCGCCCAACGCGAGGTTGTATTACTGACAGTTATCCCGTTGTTGTCGGTTTGCAGCCGGCCATCTGTATCGCGGATATAAGCTTCGCCAGACTCAACACGTTGTGCCGATTGCAGCACACGACCAAAACCATCACTGCACACAATCACTTGCTGGTGCTGTTGTTTTATCGCCTCGCGATCGTAGCTGTCAGTGGCTACGGTTATGGCATGAGGCGGGTGGCGTTCTTGGCTATCGTGAATTTCCATACTCATATATTCATCTAATGGATACTTACCTTGTCGCAGCCAACGGCGTGAACCCAGAGCGCAGAGATAACCGTCTTCCGTGAGGAATTGGTTTTGGATTAAGGTGTTAAAATCCAGTGAAGAATTGTTGAGCCATCCATCAACAAACTCATTGTCCGGTTTTATCATCCAGCTAAATGGCTGATAAAAAGAGAATTGAGCCACAGCGACTATCTCATTCTCTTTGGCAATCGCCTCTTCGATGCTATTTGGTGCAGTAAAGGGTGCCTCAGTGAATCCGCTGTCAACCACGCGGCCCTGATGTAATTCCGTACCCCAAAAGCGTGAGGAAGTGACCCGGCCAAAGGCATCCAATGCCACCTGATGCAGGTTATCGTTGATATCAGTCAACTGGTACGGGGTGATAAAGCGATAGTCATATTCGGCTGTAGTGGTACTGCCATCAGCCAGCGTGATGGCGGTAACAGCACAATTGTGTCGATCCCAATGTAGATGAGTTTTACCCACTAATTGAGAGCTCTGCTGTGACCATGGATGATAGAAGTTGCTGGCACCGGCATACTCAGTGAAGCCACGGCGGGCCACCCACACAGAGATCTCTTCATTATGATCAAACAAACGTGGGGCAAGGGTGTAACCTGCGGCTCGCAGTTGCTGACTCTGTTCTCTATAGGTCGGTAGCATCTTATTTAGCGCAGTGAGTGAACTGTCATCAAACTCAGCGGTTTCGCTATAAATAACCAGCCCTTGCAGCGGGTATTTTTGGTGATAAAACACTTCATTTTGGCCAGCAAAAACCTGTTCAAGTGGTGTGCCAAGTCTGTTTTCTTTATCTAACACAACTTCATAATTCAGGCCATTAGCCGGGACTGCATCAGCAGCATAAGTCAGTGCATCGCCGCGTTGCTGCCACGGCAGGCCGAGCAGTAATCCGTTGTCCTCAATCACATGCCGGTAGGATTGCTGGCTTTCGCTGATGCGCAACAGCCGTTGTTGTTCGTCATAACTGCTGGCCCAGTGCTGGTCTGCCAACCAGGAGTAAGGCGTCACTTTGTCCTGAGGGCGGCGCGGATAATTGATAGCAGCCGAGTGCAGCGGATGACCATATTCATCACAACGCAGCACAATTTGCTGGCTGCATTGTGGGTCTTGCGCAATGCGCTCATAGTGGTAACTGAGTTGCTCCAGTGACATTGGCATTACGATGGGTGAGACCGCGCGGCTATCCGCCGCCCGTACCTGCCGCACCTGATAGCGGGCGCTACTGGTGGTGTAAGGCACGTCGTTCAGGCCATAGAGTTCGCTGTGCAACAGATTGCCTTTCAACGCCCGATACAGCCAATAGCCCTGTTCTGGTGTGATGTCTGCCAGTAAATCATCAGTTTCAGATTGACGATTGAATTCAGTGAGGCGGGTCGTGGCTGGCCGATATGCCTGGTCATCTCCCTGCCAATATTCTGCTTGATAGCGGGTTTCATCATCAGCACGGCCGGTATGGAACCAACTGCGAGTGAGCGACGGTGGCGTGCGTTCCTGAGCGGAACCCTGGGCATCAACATGGGTATCCAGCGTATCCACACGGCCAAAACCACGGAACTCGCGCTCGGCACCATCATAAAAGCCGTGGTAGTAATAAGCTTGCTGGCTCAGGCTATTTTGCGTGATTTCATCAAATTGCGTGGTGCGCGCCAACAAATGCATCGGGAAAGGTAGGCCACAGGCAATTTTCTGTTTTTTACTGGCCGCCGCCGCTTTTTCATCCAGCCAGAACTGCGCTGAACTGCGGTAGGACAAGCGGCTCTCAGCCCCCATATTGTTATTGACGGTGGATAACAGATAAGGCTTGCGGGTCGTGAAGTCGTAGCGCCAATGGCGATTTACCATATGTGGCACACTCAGCAGCAGGCTGGTGACCCCCAGACCTTGTACATCGGCTAATGTCAGTTGGCAGGTGTTATCGTAACGAACACCGTGCGGCAAGGGCAGTTTCAGTGGGGCGGCAAAACTATTCCCGCTCTGATTGCGGTAAATCAGCAGGTGATCGCTGTTGGCATAGATCAAATCAACGCTGCCAGAGCCGTCGATATCTGCCAGCCAGATATGTTGCGGGTTGAAACTGTCCACCGGCTGATTAAAACCGCTCAATGTGACCGGTTTGCCAAAGGTGCCATGACCTAAGTTCGGCCAACAGGTGACGTTATTGTGGCGCACCCGCATCAGGTGTTGCTGCCCGCTCCCCAGTGGATCACTGAAAGCCACTAACTCAGCATTACTGGCACCGGGGATCGGCAGAACGATGGCAGGGTCTTGATAGACTTGCCGCGCGGCAGCAAAACCATCGCGCTGATTAGCATACAGGCGCACACTGTTCGGCCCGATCAACGCCAGATCAGATAAGCCATTGCCAATCAAATCCGCCAATTGGGCTTGTGGGTGGAAATACTCGGCGGGCAATGCAGACAGCGGGGTGAACTGGGTCCAGCTTTGATCAGGGTTACGGCTGTAATAACCCGCCAGTCCCGGTTGGCTGATAACCCAGTCCAGACGGCCATCGCCATTGATATCCATCAGGCTGGCACTATCACGCAAGGTAGGGATAGTGGGCAAAATTTGTGCCGCGCCGAAGCTGACGCCATCTTCACTATCCGCGGTGCGCACTGGCGGGTGATAGCGCCAACTGCCACTGTCTTGATACAACATGCCCGGCAACCCTTCACCGTTCAGGTCAACTAACTGATAATAGGGGCTAAATTTGTCCCATTCAGGCATCGCCTGCCAGTGGTTCTCTGCGCCAGTTTGCAGCTCCTGATAATCAAATTCCAGTGGCGGTAAGGTCAGAGTGGTGCCGTCTGTTTCATGGGCCACTTGCTGGCAACTGATGAGCTGGCTGGCATACGGACTGGCCAGATAGTTCAGGCGCAGGCGAGCCACCAGTGCCGCATCGCTTTGGTTTTCATCGCCAGACAACAGTTGTAGGTTATGGTACATCAAGACCTGTTGGCACAGGCGGCGAGTGCGGACTTCAAAACCGTATTCGTAACGCGAGAAAGGATCCTGCCGCTCTGACCAGACAGCATCTGAATCACGTGGTGGAACCTCAGATAAGGTATTTGGGCGTTCGCCATAATCAAATACCAACGTAAATAGCCACTTGTCGTCTTGGGGGCGCGTTTTTTGGCCGCTAAATAGCGTCTCGCTTGACGTCAGATTGCCGTAGCGTACTTGCTGCAAATAACGCTGAGCGCTGGCTTGTGGATGAGCAGCACTTTCTGCTGCATCAACGTGGGCGTCATCTTCACCTTGATAGTCATAGCAAATATGCTCGCCGGTGGCGGAGATAGACTCTTCCAATAACCATTCTGCGATATGTGCTGGATGCTCAGCAGCGGCAATATGTGCCTGTGGGGTTATACCCAGATAATGCTGCTGGCCATCAGTGCTGTAAACCCGCCAGAAAGCGGTTTGGTTGGATGTGGTGTCTTTAGGCTGCCAGAATTCGATACGAGCAAAACCGCCCTCTACGCGCGGCTGATATTGGGTAACGCTAAAGTTATTTGATGCACTATCTTGATATTTAAATTCGCTGTCTGATTTAGAAACGGCAATCAGGACTTCACCATTGGGACCAATAAACTCATCACGACTATCATAGTGAGGGACGCCACGCTCGGTGCGACGGCGAATCGCCATTATTCCCACATTCCAGCCGAGGCCGAACGGGCCATTACCGCTGCCACTGCTGTAACTTAATGCCAGTGCCGGTGCATAGCCACGGCCAGCAGAAATAGGCAAAGGCACGGTTAAGCTGGCTAATCCACTTGAGCCGATAGCACCCAGTGATTCCCCCATTCCTGTCATAGCACCGCCCCCTTTAGGGAGCGATAATGGCGCTACACCAATCTGTTGTTTGTTGTTTTCCATAATGGACTCCTGTCAGGCCTCCTGACGAAGGCCTGTTGGGTTAAGTAAGTAACTGCGGTTTTAGGAACGGATGGTGTAGCGAATGTGCAAAATGATATCGCTCAGGCGTTGTAACAGCTCCTGTTGCGTTCCGTTCGCATTCGCATTAGGGAAGCGCAGCTCGAAACTGCCATTATCGGTAATATCAATCCCTTCAAAGGGCAGGTACTTACCATCGTTGAAGTCCAGTTGGAACTGGCCACTGTCATTCATGCCGCGCGAAATGGCGATAGCCTCACAGCCTTTGGCGCAGGTTGTCTTATCCCCGGTGTAGCTCAGAACGGCTTGTACATCCTGATATGGCCCTAACACCGCAGGCAGTGTCACGCTAACCTGTTTGATACGACGTTTTTTGCCCAGTTTCATGGTTGCCGGGTAGTCTTGCTCCAATGCCAGATCACGGATGTTGATTTTGGCGCTTAAGATGCCCTCTGTGATGCTAATAGGATCACCACTGGTATCCTGTTTGGCATTGATAGCATCAGAAATTGCGCTGGATAAATCAAAGTTATTGGTGGTAGAGCGATGATAAACTTGCGCCAGCGAAATGGTACGATCCACTTCTAATGCGCGTTCATCTTCCATCAGCCAGATATTTTCCAGTTTTTGCAGATTCAGCATCAGATCTTCACCGGCCAGCAGCCCTTGATATAGATCATTCCAACCTGAGCGCGCGAACAGATGCTGTGTTTTGCTGGTGTCGATATCACGTTCCAGTGCACTTTTTGCCATCAGGCACAGTGGCTGCGCGGCATCGAACAGTTGGTAATACAGACCAGACAGGCGGCCAACCATCCAGTTGTACAGCTCTTTACCGCTAAAGCGGGTGCTCTGCATTTGGTAAACGGCCTGCGCGTGGGATTGCTCCATTTCAGCCAGATTGCTCTGTTTCTGCGCCATTGAGATCTGAAGATCCAGCCCGACGAGCTGCTCTTGCAACTGCTCAACATCTTTCTCGGCCAGGGTTTGCTGTAACTGCCACTCTTGCGCACGGCGCGCATGGTTGGCCCTGATATCGCTGATGTTTGCCCCCTGTTCGATGCCATTGGCGGTGATCTGCATGGAATAGCCAGTGGCTTGTGCAACCGCTCCCCAACGAGAACCCCCGTCAGCGAGCCCGAAGATATTAGGTGCCAGATCGAGTGCTGCTCCGACACTGATTGGTGCTATCGAGCTCATATTCAGAACATATGCAGCAGTACGGGCTGTTAAAACGTTCTGCTCATCGCTGGAAATACCCTCTTTAATTAATTTCTTATAGTAATCCCGGCGTTCTTCGGCGCTGCTTTTCATCACTCGGGTGGCTTTACGGCTACTTTGCATAAGTTCGATATTGGCATTTTGAATATCGCGGGTTTGCTGCAATACCCGTTGCTGTTGTTGTTGTAACAGTAGCGTCAAGGCTTCGTTATCTTGTTTCTCTAACGCATTTTGTAATGAGTTACCAAACTGCATCACTGAGTTGACGGCACCTTTGGCTCGTTCCAACAGCAGGGGGAAACGGTACAGGCTGGTGGCAACAGCAGTTGGGGTCAGAGATGTACTGATCCCGTCACCGGCAGTGTGCTGGCGTTGTAACTCTTTTGGATCAATCGGGGTTGCAAACAGCGGCAGATACAGCGGTTGCCCTTCCAGGCTAAGATTATGGCGCAGGTTATACAGCAGAATGTCGAGCCTATCCCAATAGGAAAGCAGCACTTCGTTGTACGGTGGCAGGAAGTTGCCGTCTGATGTGTTGCCGGAGATGGACTTCGCGTTATCTTTTAAACTCAGATCGTTCCAGTCATGTGCGACAGTAATTTCAGGGCGTGGCCCTAATAATTGGCTGGCCTGCACGTAATACATCTTGGCATCAACCAGAGTGTCGCGCTCCAACTGACGATAGGACTGATTACCACGGGCAATTAATACATCCAGTGTGCGCATAAAGACCGCTAACTTATATTGCATCGGATCTTTCATGGCAATAACGTCAGGGTCGGTTGTTGCCAGTGTGGTATTGCTGTCCCAGTCAGTATCTTTTTGCAGTGGCAATATATTCCAATAGCGGGGTTTATCGCCATCCGTTTGTAAAACACCTTTTTCATTGCGATAGCCGGCACTATTAAACAGGAATTTTAACCAGCGTTCGGCTTCATCAAAGCGTTGTTCGGTAAGGAAACGGGCAGATGCTAATAATGGAATATGGAAGAACAGTTCCCACAGATAAATGCCATAAGACTGGTAAAAGGCTTTCAGAGTAACGGACTCATCTTGTAGGTTGTAATCAAAAAACTTGTCGATGCTGACTTGTAAGTTACTGATTAAATCCAGAGGATCGCTTACCCCCAATTTCGTTGGTTGGTCAGTAATAATAATATTTGAGCCATCAGAGTTACTTTTCCTCGCAGGTATTTCCCAACTGAAGGAAATATGTGTAGGTTTTTCTTTTCCATTCAGTGTAGTCCCCTCTATTATTTTATTTTCAATTCTTTCTACTGAACCATCTTTAAAATGAATGTTTATATGGGTGATGGTGATATATTCAGCACTTATTGATGTTGATCTAAACGTCCTCAGTTGATGCACTAGTGTCGTGGTTTCATTATAAACTAATGTCAACGCCCCTTCTGCGGTTAATCCTGTTGGGTTCTCTATTGTGTTTACTTTATAACGATAACCAATCCCTTCAGTATACTCACCATCTATTTTATTTAATTGATCAATATTAAACTTGTTAATGTCATTTTCTACTTCATATTTACCATTATTTACCCAATTGTCATCATCATTTTTATAACAAAAGTTAATATAATTGATGGTTATTTCTTTGTTATCTGCTGATTTTCTAACCTCACTCGATGCCCATGAGAGATGCAATCTATTTCTTTGCCAAAAAACGGTAATATGATCTTTCTGTGAACCATCGATATTACTATTAACTGCCTTCCATTCTGACCAAATGAATTGATTTTTATTTACAGTGCTATCTTCTGCACAACTGCGCCAAAAATACTGATAGGGTTTTTCTTTAGTGCGTCCAATAAAGAAGTGGGTATCTTTTTTAGGTGTGACCAGGTGGCTGATGGTATCCAATCGTGCTAGTTTTTCATAGCTAATCAGATATTTTTGCATCGCTTTCGTCACTGAATTCTCAGTCAATTTAGCCTGGTTAATACTTTGTTCGAACTCGGTAAACAGTTCTGTTTTATTATAACGTAAGGTCGGATCAATATAATCGGCAGCATAGTATTTCAGCTTTTCTTTACCCGCCCAACGAGAGTAACGTTTATTATAAACACTCCAGTTATGCAGGAAGTTATCCGTGCTGAAATGCCTGGCAACTTTATCGGCGGCCGCGTCAGGTTCGGCCCCGTCAATACAGCGTTCAATATAGAGTTGCAGGCTGCTGATAGCTTCGGCAACTTTTGAGGTTTTTACCTCGCTGCCAATTTTGGTATCCAGCAGCAGGTGTTGATACAATTCGTCAGCAGTTTTAATTTCTTTGCCAAATGTTTTTTTGGCCAGGGCATAGTTCACCAATGCGTCACGGCGTGATTCACTGATTTTTTTCAATACGATAGCATTAGACATAATGTTATATCCTATAAGTTTTTAGATTTAAATTAGGTATTACAGGCTGGGAAGAAAGCTTTCAGCCATTATTTCAATCACTGATTTGTCATCATTAGTACCTAATGCTAAAGATTTTAAATTCAGTACATCTTTGTCGGTGATTTTTAGTTGGTCGATCATGTTCATGTGTTTACAGAGTTGGTTTACAGCCATAAAATTTACTGGATATTGTTCAGGGAAGATACTGGCAATCATTTCGTTAGCTTGTTGCTTATCCCAGCCATGAATTTTGACTAGCATCCTTTCTTCTGAAATATTAATTTCAGTAATTATTTTATTGTTGTTTTTTATTTTTTCTCTAAGTGATTCTATCTTTTTATCTTCCTGGGTTTTATCAGAATTAATTAAATGCAAGGAGTCATTTAACAGTTGTATTCTTAAGATTTTACTCTGTTTCTCCTTGTTTTTAACTTCCATTTCTGATATTAGTGTATTACACTCTTCTAGATATTTTTCTTTTTTTCTCTTGTTCACTTCATTATCACCAAAAATACCGGTGCCGAAGAGATCATTAGCTTCTTGACTACTTAAGATGGTTATTTTTTTAATTAAATCTTTTTTTTCAGCGATGGATAATGCTATTTTTTTTATTTCTAAATTCAAGTTATGTAATAGTTCATTTGATAATTCAAGCTCTCCTGATATTTTTTTCCGTTGATCATCGATGGGTTTTAGTTTGCTATTTTCTTCTGCTAATTGCTTTTCTAATCCCTTTTGTTCTATCTGTAACTGATCCACATCAGTGTGAGAGCTGAATAATGAGAAATAACGTAATGCCTCAGAGACTGGCACTGTTACCTGCTGTTGCCAGGCTTTAAATTCAGCCAGTAAACGCAATGATGATAGGCTAATGTGTAATGGTTGTTCATCGCCATTGAACAATTTTGGTTGCAACAGTAATGCAAGATCTTGCTGAGTCAATCCAGCCCATTGAGCGATCAGCACGTACTGGCTCAGTTTTTGGCATTGAGTCACCAACAGTGGATGATGTTCCAGTTTTTCCACTGTTGGGCGGTTGCTAAAGATCTCAATAACAGCCTGATTGAATTTTTGGGCAGTAAATTCACTATCATTGCTTTCCAGCCAACTGACTAAACCGGCGACCACTTCTGTTTTCAAATGGAAACCGGCAGCCAGACTGCGATACAGATTCTGTTTTAATAAGGTAGCATCAGCTGATTCATCCACCGAATGGTAGATATTGGAGAGGAAATTAAACAGCTCCGGTGTGGCGGTTTTGCTGTATTGGGTGGTTAACATGGCGTTGAGTGCGGCAAGATCCAGTTTTTGCTCACTCATCCATTGCACAATATTTTCCAGTAGATTGACGGTAACCAGAACCTGAGATGCATTCTTTTCAGCCATGTTCTGGCATGCTTCAGGTTTTCCGCATAAGGTGAGCAACATTTCCGCTTGTGCGGCGCTCAGGCCAAACAGAGATGCGATAGTCGCCATGCGAGGCTCTTTCTGATCATCAGCAGTCACCTCTTGTTTGCCAGCCATCATGGTAAACTTATCAGCCGACAGACCATATTGGCGATTAAGCCGCACATACTCAGATAGTACTGGCAGAATCTGTTCTTCGTTTACACCGCCATCTTGAATACTGGATACTAACGTATTGAGCTGATCGACACTGAGTTTAGTCGCATGGGCCAAACGTTGACGGTTGGCCTCTTGTGTCGGCTTGGTTTTAAGCAACTCATAACTGACTGGATTTAGCCCTAATTGTTCCTGTACCAACGCTGGGGTCAGTTCTAATGCTTGTATATCAGCATTGTCTGCCAACAGAGCTGCAATATTGCGCAAGTTGGTTGATTGACTCTCCAGTACCGCATTGATGATAGTGAGATTATCATCATAAGGCAGGGTGAATGAATCATCGGCAGAGTTAATTGTCGGAACCGACAAGTCTGATAAAGTGATCCTTTCCCGCAATGTTTCCAGCAAAATATCCAGTGTGGAAACTTCTTGCTGCATCATGGTTTCGCTCAATTCCAGACTATTCAGATCCGGGCGACGTTTATCAATATGCAGTGAGTTCTCTTCGCTGTGTAGCTCTTGCGCAACGTTGTATAGCTCACACAAATAGCGGACTGGGGAGAATATGGATTGAATCGATGCCGGATCGACATATTTATCTGTTCTTTCTGGAATAGCATTGTCGGCCAGTGCTGTACCTGAGTTCCGCCGAGGGGCTGCCTCTTCGAAGATATGCATTTTTTTGATTCCATTTAGCACAGGATCACTACGTAATTGCTGTGCGCGTTGCTCCGCGTGATTTTTATTCACTTTAATTGACGTGGTATTATTTGTTTTATCTTGCATAACCTACCTCTATCTCTTTAGGGGATGAGAGAGCTCAACATAGCGATAGACTGAGCTCTCTATGGGAACAGTAATTTTTATTAATTTCTAACTTTCACCTCTCGCCATGATAACGATGAGTTTGCTCGCACATACTTGATAAAAGACTCTTTACAGATAGCTCTACTTTTAAAAAAAATATAATAGTCAATGTTGAAATTTATATTTTTATCGCAGCTTATATTGGAAGCACGATAGTTCACTTGTTTTGTATTAAATCCTTCTACTGTCAGTGATATACCTGCCCCTTTTTTGATTAAATTATGTCGAGTTCTGGGGTCATCAACGTTTAATACATTTCCTCTGAAACCTTGTTTTTTCATATGGTTTAAAAAATTCTTAAAACAGCATGAAGAGGAAAAAACAGTGCTTTGTAGTAATGTAAGCTGTTTTAAATGCGCTGATTTATTCGGTAATCCGTTTATATGTGATCCGTATAGCAAAATTGCTTTACAATTGGTGGCTAATCCCACATCAAAACCACAGTCTTTTATTTCTTTGGTGCTTAATATTATATCTAGCTGATTTACGTCTGGAGTGTTCTCCTTTAACGTAATGTTACAGTTGCCGGAATCTAAGAAGTAGTCACACAGAAAACCTGCATGTTCTGATTTAAGTTGATGCGTACCAATATTGATCGTGCCACTTTTGTTTTTTTTGCAGGCCGTGCTAAGTTCAGTTAAACAGATGTACGCAGGGTAAATGTCATTATAAAGTGCTTCTCCCATATCCGTTAGTTTTAGCCCAGTGGTTGTACGCGTGAATAGTTTAAAACCAAGTTCATCCTCGAGTATTTTTATACTCCTGCTCATTGGCGGCGGTGTGGAAAATAATTTAATGGCCGCGTTGGTCAGCGAGCCTTCCTGAACCGTAGTAATAAATACCAGCAAATTTTTTGAGAGAAACATATGCACCACTTTGTTGTAGTTAAATGCGCCATATGTAGACTGCAATATATATTGATATATAATTGTTAGTCTATTTCACATATTGGAAAGGTAGTGGTGATTTTTGTCAACTTGTAGGAATAACATGCATTTACAATCCAATAATAGGTCGGATTATTATCAATGGGATATTTCTCAATCAGATGAGATTAATTCTTATATTGCTATAGAGCATTATATCGCTAATACCTCTAAAGAGGTATTAGCGATATCCCTGATATACCTCAGCCACTCGTTTAAAGTACTCGGTCAAATAGTCGATACAGACCTGAACTTTAAGTGGCATTTTATCTTTCTCGGTATAGAGTGCATATACTGGGCGCGGATCTGAATGGTATTTTTTAAACAGTATTTCCACCTCGCCGCGTTTAATTTCCTCTATTACCCACATTAACGGTGCGTAAGCGATACCGGCACCCGCTTTAAGCCAACAGATCATGGTTTGTGAGTCATTGGTGACAAAGCGGCCCTGGGGCGATATTTGCGTGGTAATACCTTCTGGTGCGATTAGCTCAAAGTTACTGTCTGGTCGCACGCTATATTCCAGCCAGGAGAAATTGGTCATATCACTGGGTTTTTCTGGTGTGCCATGTTGTGCTAAATAACTTTTGGCGGCGCAGACCACCATCGGCATGGAACCAAGGCGGCGTGAAAATAGCCCCGAATCCTGTAATGCACCAACGCGGACCACCACATCTAAACCATCGGCAATTAAATCCGGTGCCGGAATGCCGGTAACCAGATTAACGGATAGGCCGGGATACTCTTTCAACATCTCTGCTGTCATCGTTGCCAGTACATTTTGTGCCATCGTTGATGAGCAGCCGATGCGTAAGGTTCCGGTTGGGGTGTTGTTAAAGGCATAGAGTTGTTCATGGACTTCCTGTACTTCCTGCAACATGCGCCGACAACCCTGATAGTAAATTCGGCCTGCCTCAGTTAAACCAATGCGGCGAGTACTGCGGTTAAGCAGCTTAACATTCAGCTCGGTTTCCAGTTTTGACACTGTTTGGCTAATCGACGACACGCTCATTTCTAACTGCCGTGCGGCGCCAGTAAAAGACCCACATTCAACCACCTTGGCAAATACTGACATCCGTTTTAGTCTTTCCATGGTCCACCCTGAGTTGATTGCTAACGCTTGATTGTTAACTGTAGCTTAAAAGTGATTTAGATCACACATCGTAGATAAGGTGATAATAAGCAGGCTAATATACTGCTGTCGGGAGAATCGTTTTAGGTTTGCAAGCCACGCTGTCGAAGTGTTATCTCGCCTCGCTAAGGTTACAGTCATGTTGCTTAGTTAAGTTTAACCTACAAGTTAGTCTTATGGCTGGTTCACCGGCACCCTATAATAGAAAGGATCTACAGAATGACGTTGCTTCCGGTGATGGTGATATTTGGCCTCTCTTTTCCGCCAATATTTTTTGAGTTGCTCCTTTCGCTGGCGCTGTTCTTTATTTTGCGCCGTGTGCTACAACCTACTGGTATTTATGAGTTTGTCTGGCATCCGGCACTCTTTAATACCGCGCTGTATTGTTGTCTTTTCTATTTAATATCCCGTCTTTTTTCCTGAGGTCGCCGTGAGTACTTTTTCATTAAAAATAATCCGTATCGGCATCACCTTATTGGTGGTTTTACTGGCGGTTATCGCTATTTTCAACGTTTGGGCTTTTTATACCGAATCACCCTGGACCCGTGATGCCAAATTCACTGCCGATGTGGTGGCTATCGCACCGGATGTCAGTGGCTTGATCACCGATGTGCCGGTAAAAGACAATCAACTGGTGCAGAAAGGGCAGATTTTGTTTGTTATTGACCAACCGCGCTACCAGCAGGCGTTGGCTGAAGCCGAGGCCGATGTGGCCTATTACCAAACACTGGCGGCGGAGAAACAGCGTGAGTCCGGTCGGCGGCAACGTTTAGGGATTCAGGCGATGTCACAAGAAGAAATTGACCAGTCCAACAACGGATTACAAACCGTCAGGCATCAGTTGGCAAAAGCTATCGCAGTACGGGATTTAGCCAAACTTGATCTGGAACGCACCACCGTGCGTGCGCCCGCACAAGGTTGGGTGACTAATCTGAATGTTCATGCCGGGGAGTTTATTAACCGTGGCGCCACCGCCGTTGCACTGGTGAAAAAAGATACTTTCTATATTTTGGCCTATTTGGAAGAGACCAAGCTGGAAGGGGTTAAAGCCGGGTATCGGGCGGAAATCACCCCACTGGGCAGCAACCGTATTTTGCACGGTACTGTCGACAGTGTCTCCGCCGGTGTCACCAACAGCAGTAGCAGTGTCGATAGCAAAGGGTTGGCGACGATTGACAATAATCTGGAATGGGTGCGGTTGGCGCAACGAGTACCGGTGAAGATCCGTTTGGACAGTGAAGATCAACAGCATCCCTATCCCGCAGGGACGACGGCTACCGTGGTGATAACCGGGGCGACTGATCGCAATCCTAATCAGGCTTCGCCGATTGTTAAGTTGATGCATCGCCTGCGTGAGTTCGGCTAAGATGAACAGCCCGACCTTTATTCGCCTGCGCTTTGCGTTCAAACTCAGTTTTGCCATTGTGGCCGCGCTGTTTCTGGGCTTTCATCTGCAATTGGAAACACCACGCTGGTCGGTGCTGACGGCGGCCATTGTTGCTGCTGGCCCGGCATTTGCTGCGGGCGGTGAGCCATTCTCTGGTGCGATTCGTCACCGAGGCTGGTTACGTATTATCGGGACATTCATCGGCTGTATCGGTGGTTTGGTTATCATCGTTCTGACTATCAGAGCACCAGTATTAACCCTGATGCTTTGCTGTTTGTGGGCTGGCGTTTGTACTTGGATCTCCTCACTGGTTCGGGTTGAGAACTCTTACGCATTCGGGCTGGCGGGTTACACCGCGCTGATTATCATTGTCACCACCGGTGAAACGCCATTACTGACACCGCAGTTTGCAGTCGAGCGCTGTAGCGAGATTGTGCTGGGGATCGTCTGCGCGGTGATGGCGGATCTGCTGTTTTCACCACGATCGATCAAGCAGGATATTGATCGTCTGGTCGATAAGGTGTTGGTAGATCAATATAAATTATTGCAGTTATGTATTCGTCCGGCAGAAAAAAACGATATCGATCGCGCCTGGAATGATCTGGTTAAAAATACCACGGCACTGAATGGGATGCGTAGTTATCTGATGATGGAGTCTTCCCGCTGGCAGCGCTGTAACCGCCGCTTACGGGTATTGCACACGGCGTCATTAGCCCTGATCACTCAAGCCTGCGAAACCTATCTGGTATTGATCAATCATCCTGACTTACTCAGTGCCGAGCTGAAAGCGATGCTGAGTGAACCGGCAGAGACGCCGGCTGAAATTCATCAGCAGATGAAGAAATTGCGTCAATATATTGGCGGTAGTCACAGTGCGGCGATCCCTGCGACCATCAGCAGTTGGGTGGGGGCGGCGACACGCTATTTATT
The DNA here is from genome assembly GCF_052217165.1 of Yersinia sp. 2540 StPb PI. Lineage (NCBI taxonomy): Bacteria > Pseudomonadati > Pseudomonadota > Gammaproteobacteria > Enterobacterales > Yersiniaceae > Yersinia > Yersinia sp. 2540 StPb PI. Next base: position 5,072,596 of record NZ_JAZGQC010000001.1, on the reverse strand, counting down.
GCTATCAAAAGGGATTCATACCAACAGCAGTATCAGCCGGGTGGAAGAGGGTATTCTGGACGGCGATGAGCCAATCAAACATGTTTCAGCCGAAGGTCATCATGCGATGATCAATGGCTTGCGTACCGGTATTGCTACGGCGATCGGCGGCCTATTCTGGCTGTGGACTGGCTGGACATCCGGGGCGGGCTGTATGGTCATGATTGCGGTGGTGACCTCACTGGCAATGCGCACCCCCAATCCACGGATGGTGGCGATCGACTTCCTGCTAGGGGTGATTATGGCGCTACCTATTGGGGCGCTCTATTTCATGTTTATTATCCCTGCGACCCAGCAAAGTATGCTGTTGCTGTGTATCAGTCTGGGATTACTGGCATTTATTATTGGTATCGAAGTGCAAAAGCGCCGTCTTGGCTCGCTGGGAACATTGGCCAGTACCATCAATATTATGGTGTTGAGCAACCCGATGGAGTTTAATGTCAGTATGTTCCTCGACAGTGCGCTGGGGCAGATTGTCGGCTGTTTCGTTTCTCTGATTGTGCTGTTGTTGATCCGCGATAATGCCAAGGACCGAACCGGCAGAACCTTGCTAAACCGCTTTGTTTACAGCGCTGTATCGGCATTGACCACCAATAAAGCCCGCCGCAGCGAAAATCATCTACCGGCGTTGTATCAACAACTGAATCAATTATTGATGATGTTCCCCAGTGATATTGATAAGTATCGACTGGCATTAACGCTGATCATCGCCCATCAGCGGCTCAATAACACCGAGATCCCAGTTAATGCTGAATTGAGTGCTTTTCACAAACAGATCCGCTATACCGCCGATCGGGTTATCAATGCCAAAAATGACCAGAAGCGGCGCTATTACTTTGCTCGCTTACTACAAGAGTTGGATCAATATCAGCAGAAATTAGTCGATTATCAATCGCCTGATTCTGTTATCCGCCCGGTAAAGCGGTTGGCGGATATGTTGCATCGTTATCAGAGTGCGCTTATCTAGCGATACTCTTCGTCCTTGAAATCACAGGGTTGTTAGCGGCGCTCACTTACCCGAATCACTGACCTGAGTCAGCTCATCGGGATGCGCTCACTGGCTGCCTACCTGCGATTCCAATGACTTTGAGTATCTCCTTTGGAGTGAAATCACAGGGTTGTTAGCGGCGCTTACTTACCCGAATCACTGACCTGAGTCAGCTCATCGGGATGCGTTCACTGGCAGCCTACCTGTGATTCCAATGACTTTGAGTATCCCCTTTAGAGTGAAACCACAGGGTTGTTAGCGGCGCTCACTTACCCGAATCACTGACCTGAGTCAGCTCATCGGGATGCGTTCACTGGCAGCCTGCCTGCAACTCCAAGTTCTTTGGGTATATACTTCATAGTGAAGCAACCTTCCTCGCCCTCCATTGATGGGGGCATCCTTTCCCTCAGGAGGTCGACAAGATGTCAGCACAAAATCTATTACGCGATCCATTGCAAAATCCATTACAAAACCAACGACACAGCGACGGTGTGTACCATATCGGCTATTTTGTTGGTGGTAAATGGCATCAGGCGCAGGACACTTTCGACGTACATAACCCTGCTACCGGCCAGTTGGTGGCGAAAGTGGCTAAATCGGGTACCCAAGAAACTGAAGCCGCGATTAAGGCCGCCAGTGCGGCTTTCCCCGCCTGGCGAAAAACACCCGCCAAGCAACGGGCGGAAATTCTTCAGCGTTGGTATTTGTTGATTATGGAACATCAGCAATCATTGGCTGAGATAATGGTTTCTGAGCAAGGTAAACCATTGAACGAAGCCTTAGGCGAGGTCGCCTATGCCGCCAGCTTTATTCAATGGTTTAGTGAGCAGGCCAAACGTGCCAATGGTGAGATTATTCCGCCAGCCAAAGAGGGGGCACGCATTCTGGCTACTCGCGAACCGGTTGGTGTGGTGGCGGCCATCACGCCGTGGAATTTCCCGCTGGCAATGTTAACCCGCAAACTGGGGCCAGCATTGGCTGCCGGTTGTACCGGATTGATTAAACCGGCCAATAACACGCCGTTATCCGCGTTTGCTTTACTGGCATTGGCAGAGCAAGCCGGTGTGCCTGCTGGCGTACTCAATGGTGTTGCGGGTGACACGCATGCCATCAGTGATGCCATCATGGCCAGCCCGGAAGTGCGTAAAATCTCCTTTACCGGCTCAACCGAAGTTGGCAAAACCTTAATGCGTAATGCCGCAGCCACCATGAAGAAAATTTCCATGGAACTGGGCGGTAACGCGCCGTATATCGTGTTTGATGATGCTGATTTGGATGCCGCAGTTGCTGGTGCGATGGCATGTAAATTCCGCAATGCTGGGCAGGTGTGCGTGTGCGTCAATCGCTTCTATATTCAGGATGGCGTGTATGACGAGTTTGTCAGCCGTTTAGCCACTGAGGTTAAAAAACTGCATGTTGGTAATGGTATGGATAAAGACGTCAATATGGGGCCATTGATTAATCTCGCCGGGCTGGAGAAAGTCGAGGATCACGTCAAAGATGCGCTTGAGAAGGGCGGTCGCCTGCTGGTGGGGGGCAGTCGTCATCAACTGGGGGGGAATTTCTTCCAGCCTACAGTTATTGCCGATGCTAATGAGCAGATGAAAGTCGCCTCTGAAGAGACATTTGGCCCACTGGCTGCCTGCTTCCGCTTCAAAACCGAAGAGGAAGTTATCAAACGGGCTAATGACACGCCGTTCGGGCTGGCAGCTTACTTCTATACTCAGAATCTGCAACGTGTATTCCGGGTTTCAGATGCATTGGAAAGCGGTATGATTGGTGTCAATGAAAGTTCAGTTTCTACTGAGCTGGCACCTTTCGGTGGTGTTAAAGAGTCTGGCCTTGGCCGTGAAGGGTCAGTGCTGGGGTTAGATGAGTTTATGGAAGTCAAAACCCTGCATTTGGGTAATTTATAAATTGGATTGGTGAATAAAACGTGGGCATGGGTTATCGCAATGAGCAGCACAACAGTTATTGGCAGCCTGAGGGTTAAGGAGAACCATGAATAAACGACTTATGGCCATTCTGGGCGCGATACTGTTGCTGGCTGTGGCGGCATTGCAGGGGATTGGCGGTGTCACGGCGCGTGATATCGGCCAATCGGCGGATCTGGAACGCCCACCTTTATCGGCACCTGCATCGATTGAACAATTGACCCAGCACCAGCAGGTGGCTAAATACCTACAAGTGCATCATCGCCTGCCGGATTTTTATCTTACCAAGCAGCAGGCGCGTGCGCAGGGCTGGGATCCCAAAGACGGCAATCTGTGTAAAGTATTGCCAGGCAGAGCGATTGGCGGCGATCGTTTTTCTAACCGTGAACGCCAACTGCCTGAGGCGAAAGGCCGTAACTGGCGTGAAGCCGATGTTAATTATCGTTGTGGGCATCGCGGTAGCGATCGTTTGCTGTACTCCAATGATGGCCTGATTTATCTAACTCAGGATCACTACAAGCGTTTCATTCGGATGGAGTGAGAAGATGGTAAAAGTGGTATTTGATTTTGACCATATATCCGATCTTCCTGCATTTTACCGCGCATTTTGCCAAAAATTTGCGCTGAGCGAAGATTTTGGCGCCAATCTGGATGCTCTGTGGGATGTGGTCACCGGTGAGATAGCCTTACCGGTAGAGATTGAATTTATTCATTTCAATCACCGCCACAAACGCCGCTTTGGTGCGATTGTGCTGCTGCTTGAGGAAGCGGAAGAGGAGTTAGCAGGCAGCCTGCGTTTCAATATAGTGTGAATTAGCCTTCTTGAGTCGGGAGCCGAGTCAGACCCGGCCCCGCCCGATTATTGCTGCTTTTCAGACAGTTCACGCAGATATTGGAAGATCTGACGGAATGATTTCGGCGGCTTGTTAGTGGCTTTCTCTTTCTGGGCATTACGTATCAGGCTACGCAGTTGTTGGCGATCCGCATCTGGATATAGATCCAACACCGTAGGGATCGCGACATCACCTTCTTCAACCAAACGGTCACGCAGCATTTCCAGCTTGTGGAACAGCGAGATTTGTTGGTTATGGCGATTTTTCAGCTTATCCAATGCGGTTTGGATAGGTTCTACATCACGGGCACGTAGCATTTTACCAATTAACTGGATCTGGCGGCGGCGGCCTTCTTTCTTGATTTTCTGTGCCAGTTCAACGGCTGCCAGCAGATCTTCATCCAGTTGGATTTTCTCCAGCGCATTTTTACCCAGCTCAACCAGCTCGGTGCCGAGTTCTTTCAGTGCTTCGGCATCACGTTTAATTTCACTTTTACTGACCCAGATAATTTCATCGTCATCTTCGTCTTTATCTTCTGGGACTTCATCTAGCCAATCTTCGGGCTGTTTGTTCATGGTCAAATTCCTTAAAAAGAGGCTAATCGTAGCAGGTTGTTGGCTTTCTGCGAAATAGTACAAAGATCTCTGATAGACTCAGAACCATGGCGTTCTATATTGTATCCGTGTAAGTCGTCGTGTTACGACTCTTTCCTGAACGATTATCTCATTAATTATGGCAGACTGATGAAAGTAGTCACTCAAGTTGCAGAACAGCGTAAAACGCTGGAACAAGCGGTTGCACAGGCTTTGGAATTGGCCCGTGCGGGTTCTGATGCGGCCGAAGTCGCTGTAAGTAAAACCACCGGAATTAGTGTCAGCACTCGCTTTGGTGAAGTGGAAAATGTGGAGTTCAACAGCGATGGTGCGCTGGGAATTACTGTTTATCACCAGCAGCGTAAAGGTAGCGCGTCTACCACCGATTTAAATCCAGATGCAGTCGCCCGCACGGTGCAGGCTGCGCTGGATATTGCTCGTTACACTTCACCTGATCCTTACGCTGGCGCGGCAGATAAATCGCTGCTGGCTTTTGAGGCGCCTGATTTGGATCTGTTCCATCCGAGCGATTTGGATGCAGAACAAGGTATCTTGCTGGCCGCCCGGGCGGAGCAGGCTGCATTGCAGGCCGATAAGCGGATTACCAATACCGAAGGTGGCAGTTTTAACAGCCATTATGGCATCAAGGTGTTTGGTAACAGCCACGGCATGTTACAGAGCTATTGCTCAAGTCGCCATTCGCTTTCCAGCAGCGTTATCGCTGAACATAATGGTGATATGGAGCGAGATTACGCTTATACCATTGGCCGGCGGATGGAAGATTTAGCCAGCCCGGAATGGGTTGGTGAGGAGTGCGCTCGTCGTACTTTATCCCGCTTATCGCCACGTAAACTGCCGACCATGCAATCACCGGTGCTGTTTGCCGCTGAAGTGGCGACCGGTTTGTTTGGTCACTTGGTTTCGGCGATCAGCGGCGGCAATATCTACCGTAAATCGACCTTCTTGCTCGATCATTTGGGTAAACAGATTTTACCTGAGTGGTTAACTATTGAAGAGCACCCACATTTACTGCGTGGTCTAGCTTCGACCCCGTTCGATAGTGAAGGTGTGCGTACTTTACAACGGGAAATCGTTAAAGATGGGATACTGCAAACCTATCTGTTGACCAGCTATTCAGCCCGTAAACTGGGGCTGCAAAGTACCGGTCATGCTGGTGGCATCCATAACTGGCGCATTGCCGGTCAGGGGCAGGATTTCGCCGGGATGCTGAAGCAATTGGACAAAGGTTTGGTGGTAACTGAACTGATGGGCCAGGGTGTCAGTACCGTAACCGGTGACTATTCCCGCGGCGCGGCAGGTTTTTGGGTTGAAAACGGTGAGATTCAGTATCCAGTCAGTGAGATAACGATTGCCGGTAATCTGAAAGATATGCTGCGTAATATCGTCAGCGTAGGCAGTGATATCGAAACCCGCAGTAACATTCAGTGTGGCTCTGTTTTATTACCTGCGATGAAGATTGCGGGCGAATAACATCGTGTAGCTTCACATCTAAAGCTGGCATTGGTTGCTGGCTTTTTTTTTGATTTTTATTCAGCCCTCATCTCATTTATTAATTGATTACAAGAAATCATTGTCAGTTTCAGTATCTATTGCCTATGTTAAGTGTGAGCAATGTACTAATGATCAGTATCTCAATAACAATAATCCCATCCCCAATTTGGTCTTGCTGCGAAACCCTGCTGCAACGCCACGTTAGAAGGGTATAGAAGGAATGTGAGCATGGGTAAGAAAATGATGGTGTTAATGGTGGCGGTGTTACTCAGCGCCAGCACTTTAGCGATGGCTGCCAGCGTGGCTGATAACATGGAAACCATTGCTGATAATTACGGCAAAGTGTTGAAGGCTGACTCTACTGATGTGATGAAGCAAGGCTTGCAGGCGATGCGTGCAGCGGCGCAGGATGCACAAAAGGGCATACCTACCAAGTTGAAGAGTAAAGGCGAGGGTAGCGCGGAGGTGAAGGATTTCCGTCATGGTTTGGACTTATTTATCGGGCAGATTGATGGTGCGCTGGCATTAGCGAATCAAGGCAAGCTCGATGAAGCTAAAAAAGCAGCGCAAGACTTTAAACCGACCCGCGATACCTACCATAAAAAGTATCGTTAATAATCCCTTTCACCCGAATCACTAACTTGAGTCAGTGATTCGGGGCTTGTCCATTTGCCGCCTGGCGGTAACGCCAATGGCTTTGGTCATAGTGTTAGCGGTGATATTCACCGGCTGCTTCTGGCTGGTACAGCAGTTCTAACACAGTAATGCGGGCTTCATCCCCACCTGGTAGCTTCCAACTAATTTCATCATTGACGTGCAGCCCCAGCAATGCCGCGCCCAGCGGAGCCATCACTGAAAGTTGTTCGTTACTGTCTTTTAGCGATGCCGGATACACCAGCGTGCGGATATGCTCTTCCTGGTTATTCAGATCGCGAAAACGCACACGGCTATTCATGGTCACCACATCTGCCGGAATGGCGTTTGGTGGCAGAATTTCTGCACGATCCAGTTCTTCATTGAGCGCTTGAGCGACCACTGTACCGGCAAAAGCCGGTTGCGCCAGTAACGCATCCAAACGTTCAGCATCCAGCTCGTTAATCGTGATGGTTGGCTTGGTCATACTACTCTCCAATTCAATTTCAACAAAACATATACCCGTCATACTTCAAGCTGCATGTGTGTTAGCTGCGCTCAATAACCCGAATCACTTACAACACAGTAAGCTCATCGGGATTATCTCCCTTGCCGCCTTCATGCAACTCGAATTATTTAGGGTATAAAAACAACACCCCCGCGCCATAGGAGAGGGGGTGTTAGAAAATAGCTAAATATTTATCTGATATTAGGCGCTTCTGACTAGAAAAGAAAGAGATCAGGATCACGAACTTTTTTCCACTACAAACCGCACTGACGTATTTATATAAAAGTTATTTTGTTGTTAATGATTAAGTTAACTATCTAACAGGCGTTTTTTGCGAAAGTGATCCCACCGGTACATTACATTTCCACTTTGAACTGGAAAAAAAGCCGCTACACAGCTATTCCGCTTGTAGGTAGGGTGATGTTACAGCGCAGAGAGAAGATAACTGAACTTATCTTTATCGTCAGAAAGTTGTTACAGACCTTAAATAATTCGAGTTGTGGGTAGGCGGCAAAGGAGTGAGTCCCTGAAGTAAGTCACTAGGGCGAGAAAACGCAGCCAACGGCCCTACAACCTGAAGTATGACGGATATAGCAAAAATAGGGGATTGCCAGCGTGAATGATGTAGCCGCATTAAATGCCGCCGAGGAACCTGGAAAAGAAGAGGTAATGATTATTACTGAGCGGGTATTAGCTGAAATTACCGCGATGTTAAATAGTGAAAATATTTTTACCAATAAAGTTCAGCAACAAATGTTGACATCACATATTCGTGCCATGGTATTGCGTTCCATAACTGGTGAGCCATTACCTGAAGTGGATAAATCATTATTTGATGAGATTTCAGCACATTCGATGCAAATGGCCCAGCAAGTGGTCGATAAATTTGCCAATTTGCCCATTGAAGAAGCCTATTTGTTGTCGGTGCATTTTGAAGTAGCGAAAGACAATAACCCATAAAACAGTGATCTGGAGAAGTGACTATGAGTCAAATTACCGTTGTGATTGGCGACCGTTTAGGTAAAGGCCAAAAAGTGGGCCAGGGTGTTGAATTGGCTGGTGGCCGCGTAGTGGTTATTCCCGGTGTTGCCGCAGACATGAAATTGGGTGATGTGATGAACAGTGAAAAAGCTGACTTTGGCATTTCATTCTGCGGCAGTGGCGGTGCGGGTGCTATTACGGCGCAAAATAAATATGGTTACAAAGCAAAATACGGCATGCGTTCTGTGGAAGAAGGCGTGACGGCAATAAATGAAGGCTGCAAAGTGCTGGGCTTCGGATTTATGGATAAAGAAGAATTAGGCCAGAGATTAGTCGAAGCTTATATCAAGAAATACGGTCAACCGTAATGAAAGAGCAATATACCACTCAGGTGCAAGTGAAAGGTAAAGGCGATACTAAGGAAAAAGCTTTCGCTAACGCACTCGGTAATGTCCAGAATACGGTGTTGAAATCGACACAAAATATTCTGTTACGGATTGAGCCACAAGACGTAAAAGTATTAAACGCAGAATTATCAGTTAAAAATGAGAAGTTTTTATTCTTTTTCCTGCCGCGTGAAAGAAAGACATATAGCGTTGAATTAGATATTACCGTGAACGTGACAATTATTAATACGGATAAGGTCGTCTTCATATCTAAATGAAAAGGATATACTGATGTTTCTAATCATTCTTTTTAAGTCGATTATTATCGGCGGACTGGTCGGTGTGGGGGTAGGTGTTGGGGCCGCCCGTATGTTTCATGCACCGACAATACAGGGGATGGGGGCATTTCGTACCTTGGGCGAACTGAACTCATGCGAGGGAGATCCGGCGTCGCACTTCTCCTTTGGATTAGGCTTCTTCTTCAACGCCTGGGCCTCTTCGGTGGCAGCAGGTGCCTTTACTCAGGATGTCGACCACCGCATCATTCCTAACTGGGGTGCCGCCGCATTGATGATTAAAAATCGTAATGTAGCGGAAACCATGCATAACCCGAAAAAGATGGCAATTGCCTGCGGGATTATCGGGGTTATTGTTGTCAGTTTCCTAAACACCACTGCTTCTGCGGTACCAGCAGCATTACAGGTTACTGCCATTAAAGTATTGGTACCAGCAGCAAATATTCTGGTTAACACCGTGATGCCGGTTATTTTCTGGCTGGCGGCTATTGATGCCGGGCGTCGCTCTGGTTTCTGGGCCACTATTTTTGGCGGGTTGGCTCAGCTAATTATGGGTAACGCCGTACCTGGTCTGGTGTTGGGTATTTTAATTGGTAAAGGTGTTGAGGAAAGCGGCTGGAATAAAGTGACTAAGATCATGATGACAGTGATTGTTCTGTTATTTGTGCTCAGTGGTTTCTTCCGCGGATTCGATCTGAAATTCCTGGAGTCATTTAGCCTGAGCGCGCCGGTTTGGCTCGATACCATTCATAACGCATTGAGCGGAAAATAATACAACGAGAGGAGCTTGATGATGGATGAACAAACCAAGAATAACTTCTGGTATGCCGACTGGTCATTTCCAATCTTTGTAGGATTATTATCCTCCGGCGTATTTGCAGGTACTCATATGTATTATTTATATGGTATCGGTGCATTTAACGAAGTGGCATTTGTTTCAATGCTACGTGCTGGTATGGATACCGGTGTTTATGGTGCGGTGGCTGCATTTGGTGCCAGCTTCTTATTCGCCCGTATTATTGAAGGTTCGCTTGTCGGTATTTTGGATATTGGTGGCGCGATTCAAACCGGTGTCGGTCTGGGTGTGCCAGCATTATTACTGGGTGCCGGATTTGTCTTCCCGGTGGCTAATTTTGCCGCCTCACTGGTAACCGGCCTGATTATTGGTTTAGCTATCGGCTATCTGATTATTTTGGCGCGTAAATTTACGATTAACCAAAGTAATTCTACTTATGGTGCCGACGTTATGATGGGGGCCGGTAACTCCTCTGGCCGTTTCCTCGGGCCATTGATTATCCTGTCAGCCATAACAGCATCAATTCCAATTGGGATTGGTTCTTTAGGTGGCGCTTTACTGTTTTATCTGTGGAATAAACCAATTACCGGCGGCGCGATTTTGGGTGCCATGATTTTAGGGTCTATTTTCCCAGTCGCTATTTCATGATGTCAGGGGTAAAGATTCAAATTACCGGATATTTACCCTGCTAACACTGCTGCAACGTCAAGTAAGAAGGACATAATGGAGAATAAAGATAATGTATGACTTTATTATCACACGCGCACTATTAGTTGACGGCCATCAGGTTAATATCGTAATTAATGATGGGAAAATTGTGGCCGTCGATGCGGCTATTGCCACTGAAGATAATAATCAAGCCGAGCCTTCAATTTCTTGCGCTAGAAAAGTGTTGGATTTGGCCGGGAAATATTACATCAGTGCTGGCTGGATTGATTCCCATGTGCATTGTTACCCCGCATCTCCTATTTATCATGACGAAGCTGATTTGGTCGGAGTCGCCAGTGGCGTGACGACGGTGGTGGATGCCGGCAGCACCGGTGCCAATGATGTGGATGATTTTTACCGCCTAACTCGTGCCGCCAAAACCCATGTTTATGCTTTTCTGAATATTGCGAAAACCGGCATCGTGACGCAAAACGAATTAGCGGATATGGCGCAGATTGATAAGCAAAGTGTCAGTCAGGCTATTGCCCGTAATCCTGGTTTTATTATCGGTATTAAAGCCCGCATGAGCAGCAGCGTGGTCGGTAAAAACGGCATTAAACCGTTGGTGCGAGCCAAAGAGATTCAACAAGAAAATAATCAGCTACCCTTGATGGTACATATTGGCAATAACCCGCCGGACTTGGATGAGATTGCCGACTTGTTAACGCAAGGCGATATTATTACTCACTGCTATAACGGTAAACCCAATCGTATTCTGACCCCTGCCGGGACCTTGCGTGATTCTATCCAACGCGCATTGAAACGCGGTGTATTACTGGATGTTGGGCATGGCAGTGCCAGTTTCAGCTTTGATGTTGCCGAACTGGCCATCAAGCAAGGTATTTACCCGCACACCATCAGCTCCGACATCTATTGTCGCAACCGTATTAATGGGCCAGTGCACAGCCTGGCGACGGTGATGTCCAAATTTTTCACCCTCGGTTTGAGCCTTAAACAGGTTATTGCTTGTGTGACAGAAAATGCCGCGCAAGCCCTGCATTTGACTCACAAAGGGATGCTGGCAACGGGCTATGACGCTGACCTGACGATTTTTGAGCTGAAACAGCAACCTCAGCTATTCAGTGATTCAGAAGGTAAATCGGTTACCGGTGAGACATATCTGGTGCCACTGGCGGCGGTCGTTGCTGGTGACGTAGTATTAACTGACGAAGGGAAGTCAAAAGATGTCTTCAGTCTATGAAAAATACCAGTTAAAACATGTAATTAATGCTTCTGGTCGCATGACGATGTTGGGCGTTTCAACGCCACGGCAGGATGTGGTTGAGGCGGTAGATTTGGGCCTAAACCATTACTTCGAAATGAAAGATTTGGTCAATAAGACCGGTGCTTACATTGCTGATTTGCTGAATGTTGAGAGCGCGGTGGTTGTCTCCTGTGCTTCTGCCGGTATTGCTCAGTCGGTTGCTGCGGTGATCGTGAAAGATGATGCCAATTTGCTGGTTAATCTGCATGCTGCCCCGCGCACAGTGCCGCATGAAATTGTTCTACCGAAGGGCCATAACGTTAACTTCGGTGCGCCGGTCGATACCATGGTGACGCTGGGGGGAGGCAAAGTGGTGGAAGCCGGTTATGCCAACGAATGTTTACCGGAACAGTTGGAAGCGGCGATCACGCCAAATACTGCGGCGATCTTGTATATAAAATCCCACCATTGTGTGCAAAAAAGCATTTTATCTGTTGAGCAAGCGGTAGTAATTGCGCGCAAGCATCAATTGCCATTAATTGTTGATGCGGCTGCAGAAGAAGACTTGCAATGTTATTACCAGATGGGTGCAGATTTGGTGATTTACAGTGGTGCCAAAGCTATTGAAGGGCCAACCAGCGGGCTGGTGTTAGGCAAGAAGACCTATATTGATTGGGTGAAGTTGCAATCAAGTGGTATTGGCCGGGCGATGAAAGTGGGTAAAGAGGGTATTCTCGGCCTGACCCGTGCTATTGAAAGCTATATGACGCTGGAAAAAGAGACCGGCCAGCAAATGATAGAAAAAATGACACCATTTATCAGTCAGTTAAATACCATTGACGGTGTGTCTGCGAAAGTGGTTTGGGATGCTGCCGGGCGTGATATTGCCCGTACTGAAATCAGTTTTGATGAAGCTAAAATGGGGCGCTCGACACCGGATCTGGTGGATGCGCTGAAAAATGGCGATATTGCTATCTACTTCCGCGCCTATAAAGCTAATGAAGGCAAAATTGAAGTGGATGTGCGCAGTGTCACGCCATTGCAACTCGAGATTATTTATACCTGCATTAACCGCCTGGCTAAGGGAGCCTGACTGATGAAATTGACCCCGAATTATTACCGTGACCGGGTGTGCCTGAATGTGCTGGCCGGTTCAAAAGAGAATGCACGCGAGATTTATCAAGCCGCTGAAGGCCATGTTCTGGTGGGAGTGTTATCGAAGAACTATTCGGATGTCGATAGCGCAGTCAAAGATATGCGCGAATACGCGGCTGTTATCGATAATGCCCTGTCGGTAGGGTTGGGCGCGGGGGACCCGAAGCAATCAACAATGGTCAGCCAGATTGCGCAGCAGGTTCAACCGCAACATGTGAATCAAGTGTTCACCGGTGTTGGCACAAGTCGTGCTTTATTGGGGCAGCATGATACGGTGGTTAACGGCCTGATTTCGCCGACCGGCAAAGTGGGTTACGTAAATATCTCCACCGGGCCACTCAGTTCACAGCAAAAGGAAGCGATTGTTCCAGTGACCACCGCCATTGCTATGTTGAAAGATATGGGCGGCAGTTCGCTAAAGTTTTTCCCAATGAACGGGCTGGACTCTATCGATGAGTACCGTTTTGTGGCTGAGGCTTGTGCTGCTACCGGCTTCTGGTTGGAACCCACCGGCGGCATCAGTCTGGATAATTTTGAACAAATCGTACAAATCGCACTGGATGCCGGGGTAACGAAAATTATCCCGCATATCTACAGTTCGATAATCGACAGCAAAACGGGCAATACTCGCCCAGAAGATGTGCGAACCTTATTAGCTATCGTGAAAAAAATAGTACCGTAATTATTTGATTTACCTGATATAAACTCACTGGCGGTGAAGGCCTGTGTTGCCGTGTGAGATAACGCTCCCCCTCTGGCCATGGTGGCGGGGGGGATGCCTATACACCCTGAATAACGGAGTGGAGCAGTGAGATTTCCCTATCAACGTCTGGCCTACATGTTCGATGCATTGCAATCGGAAACGCTGCCTCAGGATGAGCTGGCGAAACGTTTTGCGGTTTCGACACGTACCGTGCGGGCAGATATTACGGCGTTGAATGAGATCCTTGAACATTATGGTGCGCACTTTATCCATAACCGTGGCTTTGGCTACCGATTGATGATCGATGATGCTGAACGCTTTCGTGCTCTACAGCAGCAAAACCGCAAAACGCACCTAACCCCGCGAACTGCCAATGAGCGAGTGCATTACCTGTTAATCCGTTTTCTGACCTCTGCTTTTTCATTGAAGCTGGAAGATTTAGCTGATGAATGGTTCGTTAGCCGTGGCACATTGCAAAATGATATGGCTGAGGTGAGAGAAAGGCTAAACCGATACCATCTGACGATTGAAACCAAGCCACGCTACGGCATGAAATTGTTTGGTGCCGAGTTGGCTATCCGCACGTGTTTGACCGACCTTTTGTTTCAGCTACATCTGCAAGATGCTGATAACCCATTATTAAAGAATGAGTTTCTTAACATTCAGACTATCCCCGAATTAACGGGATTGCTGCATGAGCTATTGGCGCAATATGCGGTACGGTTAACTGATGAGGGCGAGCACTACCTGATTTTCTACTGTGCTGTGGCGATCAAACGCATCGCTGACGGTTATCCGTTATCAGACTTTGATGCCGAAGATGTGGATGAGGCGGTCAAACTCGCCTCCGGCCGTTTGGCAAATGAGTTGAAACTATTATCGGGCAAAGACATTTCGGCAGCAGAAGAAGCGTATTTGCGGGTCAATATTGCCGCCCGCCGGGTGCAAGTCAGCCAGCCTGGTACCAGTCGCCCCAGTGAAATCAACGCCGATGATGAAGAGACATTGGTGGATTACATCCTCTCTTATATCAACGCCCACTATAACTACAATTTGCAGGGCGATAAGCAGTTACGAATTGATTTACTCACCCATATCAAGACCATGATTACGCGGGTGAAGTATCAGATAACTATCCCTAATCCATTGTTATCCAATATTAAACAGCACTATCCGATGGCTTATGACGTAACACTGGCGGCGGTATCCAGTTGGGGCAAATATACGCCTTATAGCTTGAGTGAGAATGAGATAGGTTATCTGGTACTGCACATCGGTGTTGGGTTGGAACGCCATTACAATATTGGTTATCAACGTCATCCACAGGTGATGTTGGTGTGTGATACCGGTAACTCCACTACCCGAATGATTCAGGCGCAGATTGCTCGTAAGTATCCGCAGATCGTGATGACACAGATCATTTCCCTGCGTGATTACGAAAATCTCGACCATATCGACGAAGATTTTATTATTTCTAACTCACGTCTGGCGGAAAAGAATAAGCCGGTGGTAGTAATGTCACCGTTTCCGACTGAATATCAGTTAGAACAACTGGGTAAGTTGGTGCTAGTGGATCGCACTCGCCCTTATATGTTGGAAAAGTTTTTCGACAGTAATCATTTTATGATTATCGACCAGCCGATGACACAAGAGCAGTTATTTAAAAAAGTGTGCAGTCAGTTGGAAGAGGAAGGGTTCGTTGATGCGGACTTTTACCCATCGGTGGTGGAGCGTGAGGCGATTGTCTCCACCATGCTGGGGGAGGGGATTGCACTGCCACACTCACTCGGTCTGTTAGCCAAAAAGACCGTGGTGGTTACCCTGCTAGCCCCCAATGGCATTGCCTGGGGTGATGGTGAGGTAGCCCATGTCATTTTCCTGTTAGCTATCAGTAAAACTGATTATGAAGAAGCGATGGCGATTTACGACTTGTTCGTTACTTTTGTGCGAGAGCGTTCAATGAGCCGTTTATTGAGCAGTCAGCATTTTGATAGCTTCAAGGCGATAGCGATTGATTGTTTGAGTCGAATTTAATTTTTTGTTATTGATTTAGTGGATTGATTCGGTTGATGTTCGTTTAGTTATCGGTTCGGTTGATATGAGATTGGTTCTCAATTCCCCTCCGATGCCTCAACCGCCAAAGGGGTTACAAGCGCGTAACCCCCTTGGAACCCCTGCGCTTACGCACGTATCGCTTGTCCACTTCGTGGATACCCTCTTTCATCGTTTCGGTTGACAGACCGCCGTGATTCGCTCCTGCTCAAGCACGTCTCGCTCGGCTTCCCTGCCTCGCGTCCTACCTACTCTCCTCATTCGGCAGCTCAAATGTGCTTTTAACATCACAACCTAAAAACAGGGTTTTGAATTAGCTTTTGATGTTGAGCGCAATCAGGAATATTGCCGACAAGGAGGGAGGGTAGAGTGAGCCGCCATGGACGGCGGCGAAAAGCGCGCTTGAGCATGGATGCGAATCGCGCTGGCTCGTCAGCCTGAAAGATGCAGGCGGTTTACCCGCAGGGCAATATTTCGCGCAAGCCGCAGGTGAAGGAGGGCCGGCTTGCCCTCCTTCTCGGTTGAGGCGATAGAGATCAGATGAGCACTAAACGAATATCAACCGAAGCCTGATCCGATCAACCGAACCGATAACCAAATTAAAGATATCACTGCCAGCCATATCTCCTCACAAACCACCCTTTCACTAACTGCGTTGTCACCATATAGCCGGTTAAGATCACCATCAGCCACGGGAAGTAAGAGAGTGGCAGCGCTTGCAATTGCAGGAATCCAGCCAGTGGAGAGAAGGTTAGCCCGATACCAATGGCCACCACCGCCAGTGTCATTAGACATAGCGGCCAAGAGGCGCGGCTCTGGATGAAGGGAATTTTACGGGTACGGATCATATGCACAATTAAGGTCTGGGACAGCAGTCCTTCAACAAACCAACCGGATTGGAACAACGTCTGCATTTCTGGCGTATTGGCTTTAAATACCCACCACATCAGGCAAAAAGTCAGTACGTCAAAAATAGAACTTATCGGACCAAAGAACACCATAAATCGCCCCAAATCGCCGGCGTTCCAGCGTTGTGGCTTTGCCAGTTGCTCTTCATCAACGTTATCGAATGGAATAGCAATCTGCGAAATATCGTACATCAGATTCTGGATTAACAGATGGAGTGGCAGCATGGGTAGGAAGGGCAAAAATGCGCTAGCAATCAGGACGCTGAAGACGTTACCAAAGTTAGAACTGGCGGTCATCTTGATGTATTTCAGCATGTTGGCAAATGTGCGGCGGCCTTCAATGACCCCTTGCTCCAGCACCATCAGGCTCTTTTCCAACAAGATGATATCGGCGGCTTCTTTAGCAATATCTATTGCTGAATCCACCGAGATCCCAATATCAGCAGCACGCAGTGCTGGTGCATCATTGATGCCATCCCCCATAAAACCGACCACATGACCGGCATTACGCAGGTTCTGTACGATGCGTTCTTTGTGCATTGGTGTCAGCTTGGCGAACACCGTGGTGGTGCGGGTGGCCTGCGTCAGTTGTGTCTCCGTCATCTGCTCGATATCACTGCCACGCAAGACATGCTCGACAGATAATCCAACATCTTTACATACCTTACGCGCAACTAACTCGTTGTCACCGGTAAGAATTTTAACGTTAACGCCATTGCGTTTTAGTGCCAGCAGCGCCGGCGCTGTGCTCTCTTTCGGCGGATCGAGAAAGGCGATATACCCTTCCAAGATCAGGTCATATTCATCAATAACAGCATAATCCCGCTGATAAGCTGGCATGATACGGGTGGCAACCGCCACCACTCGCAGTCCTTGCTGGTTCTGTTCATCGGTAATGCGGCGGATGCGTGCCAACAGCGCGTCGGTCAATGGGATAATTTCACTCCCTTGGCGCACATGACGGCAAATGGACAACATCTCTTCCAGCGCGCCTTTGCAGATAAGTTCGTGATAATCCGCTTTATCGCTGACCACCACTGACATGCGACGGCGTTCAAAATCGAATGGGATCTCATCGATTTTGCGGTAACCTGCCAGCGTATCGGCCGCCCGAGATTCTGCATTTTTTGACTCAGCCATGGAAGATAACACCGCGACATCCAGCAGATTTTTCAATCCCGTTTGGTAATAACTGTTGAGCCAGGCGTAGTGCAGCACCCGCTCACAATTGGCCCCAAATACATCGGTGTGGCTTTCCAACACAATTTTATCTTGCGTCAGGGTGCCGGTCTTATCGGTACACAGAATATCCATCGCGCCAAAGTTCTGAATAGCATCTAAGCGCTTGACGATCACTTTCTGCCTGGACAGTTTCACCGCCCCTTTTGCCAACGTCGACGTGACGATCATCGGCAGCATTTCCGGGGTTAAACCCACAGCAACAGAGAGCGCGAACAGCGCGGCTTCCCACCAGTCACCTTTGGTAAAACCGTTTATCAACAACACGATAGGTGTCATGACTAACATAAAGCGAATCAGCAACCAACTGACTTTACTGATGCCACTCTGGAAGGCATTAGGTTGCTCATCCTGATGCGTCACGCGCTCTGCCAGCAGACCGAAATAGGTTTGGTTACCGGTGCCTACCACGATAGCCAGTGCCGAACCGCTAACCACATTGGTGCCCATAAAGCACAGCGTGTCTCGTTCGAGTGGATTTTGTTCCTCACACTCACGGCATTGCGCCACTTTCTCAACCGGCAGTGACTCACCGGTTAAGGCGGCCTGACTGATAAACAGATCTTTGGCCACCAGAATACGTAAATCCGCCGGGATCATATCGCCCGCAGATAGTTTGATGATATCGCCGGGCACTAACTGAGAGATCGGTAGCTCGCGATGCTCGCTCTTGCCCGTATGGGCATCACTGCGCACCACGGTTGCGGTATTGCTGACCATGGCTTTTAAAGCATCCGCAGCGCGGTTAGAACGTGCTTCCTGAATAAAATGCATCAGGGTGGAAATTAACACCATAGCACCAATCACCAATGCGGCGGTGAGGTCTTCGGTGGCGTAGGAAATCAGAGCCAGAATGGTGAGCAGCAAGTTAAACGGGTTGCGATAGCAGTGCCATAAGTGGACCCACCAACGGGTAGCTTGCTGATTTTCAATGATATTACTGCCATTTTGCAGACGAATGGCTGCTGCTTCTTGTTCCGTTAACCCTTCGGGGTGGCTCTGAAAACGCCGATAAAGTTGTGGTGGCGTTTCATTCGCGCACTGCAAACGTTGCTGAGTCAGCGCTGCGGGCAAATCTTTTGTCGCACTTCCCTGCGGCAAGCCATCTAACATGGTTTCCCGGCGAATTAGGCGGCGAGGCAGGTTACGGCTCAACACATTGAGCAACTGCCGGGTGAAATTTTTAACTTGCATGGTTTGAGCCTTACTGTCATGTCACAAAGCCGTTTGTCGGACGGTCTTTATGTTGCGCCCACGGCAAATCTGCCGTAGAGAGGGCAAAAACATCATCAGCAGAAACTAACGCAAGGACGTGCGTAGTGACCGCTTATCAGATTGTTATCCGATAAAGCAGCCACCCTGAATGGGGAATTACCTTACCGGACACACCAAAAGGTGTAGGTCGAGGGAACAGGGTCCACTGGGTAATTAACCTCCGGTTTTATTTAAAGATTGTTAGCGGCTGTCTAACAGCTAAACAGACATTAAACCGCATCACTGTTCTCGCCACGCCAAAAACCACCCCGACGGTAAGATATGCCGTTAGGGCAGTAATATGCTGCGAGTCATTGGGATATCATGCGCTGAGTCTGATTCTGCGCATGCTAGACTTCCCACAACTTCGATAATATAAATAATCAGTTTATTATATGTTTCCAAACCTAAACATTAGGTAAACCATGCAAAACCGTTTGACCATAAAGGACATTGCCCGCATGAGTGGAGTTGGAAAATCCACGGTTTCACGGGTATTGAATAACGAAGGGAGCGTCAGTCCACAAACTCGTGAACGAGTGGAAGCTGTCATCCGTCAGCAGGGATTTACCCCGTCAAAATCAGCCCGGGCCATGCGGGGGCAGAGTGATAAAGTCGTGGGTATTATTGTCTCGCGTCTGGATTCGCCATCTGAAAATCAGGCGGTGCGCACGATGCTGCCACTGTTCTATCAGCAAGGTTATGATCCTATCCTGATGGAGAGCCAGTTTGATCCTGAATTGGTCAGTGAACATTTACATGTGCTGCAACAGCGCCATGTGGATGGCGTCATTTTGTTTGGTTTCACTGGGTTAACCGCAGAAATGCTCTCGCCATGGCAGGAAAAAATGGTGGTACTGGCGCGCGAGTATGCGGGCTTTTCTTCCGTATGCTACGACGACGACGGGGCTGTGCGCCTGTTGATGGATAAGTTACGCCACGCCGGGCATCGACATATTAGCTATATTGGCGTGCAGCCGTCGGATGCCACTACCGGCATGCGTCGTCATCAATCTTATCTTGATTACAGCCAACAACATGGCCTGCTACCGACAGTTGCACTGGGTGAACTGAGTTATCAAAGTGGCTTCCAGCTTGCACCTCAGGTGATAAAACCCGATACCTCGGCGTTGGTGTGTGCCTCTGACACTATCGCTATGGGGGTGAGTAAGTATTTACAACAGCAGAGCCTGCAACACATTCAGGTCTGCGGCATTGGTAATACACCGCTGTTGCACTTTTTGTTCCCAAATACCCTGTCAGTCGAGCTGGGTTATGGCACCGCTGGAGTGAAAGCCGCCCAACAATTACTTGACCAACTTAATCATAGTCAATCAATTCAACAAATTATCATTCCTGGTCAACTGGCCTGATTCTTCTTTTCTCGACGTGATGCTATCTGAACTCCCACCCTGTGTGGTGGGAGTGCGTGATGGGCGAACCCATGGTTTACGGCCAAGAACATCATAAAAAGTTGTCAAATTGTGATCTCTAACGCAAGTTGGGAACGTTCCCATTCCATAAAAATCAATACATAGCTAATCTTTAATAAGCTGTATATTTAACAGGCTATCGATGTATTTTTTCTTTAAGACTGACCCTACTGCTTTTATTAAGAAAAACGAATAAGTCGCACGTTATCTCACCTTTACGAAAGGTACGTTGAAATGAGCAAAGTAAAACAACAAGATATCGATCAATTGATCGTACTGGTGGGAGGCAGAGATAATATTGCCACCGTCAGCCACTGCATTACCCGGCTACGCTTTGTGTTGAATGACCCCTCTAAAGCTTCACCTAAAGAAATTGAAAATCTGTCGATGGTTAAAGGCTGCTTTACTAATGCCGGGCAATTTCAAGTGGTTATCGGGCCTGAAGTTGACGATTACTATCAAGCGCTGATTGTTAAAATTGGCCTGAATGAAGTGGATAAAGAGCAGACCAAACTGGCTGCACGGCAGAACATGACTTGGTTTGAACGTGGTATTTCTCACTTTGCCGAGATTTTCTTCCCGTTGCTGCCAGCGCTGATCAGCGGAGGCTTGATTCTTGGCTTCCGTAATGTGATTGGCGATATTCCGATGTCTGATGGCAAAACGCTGGCACAGATGTATCCGGCATGGAAAACCATTTACGACTTTCTCTGGTTGCTGGGCGAAGCCATCTTCTTCTACCTACCGGTGGCCATCTGCTGGTCGACAGTGAAGAAGATGGGGGGCACCCCGGTATTGGGGATTGTGTTGGGTATCACCTTGGTATCACCACAACTGATGAATTCCTACCTGCTGGGACAACAGATCCCCGAAGTTTGGAACTTTGGCTGGTTTACCATTGAAAAAGTAGGTTATCAGGCACAGGTCATTCCATCGATTTTGGCAGGTTTGGCGCTGGGTTGGATTGAAACTAATCTGAAGAAAATCATTCCAGCCTATCTTTATTTGGTGGTGGTGCCGGTAGTTTCCCTGTTGCTGGCGGTATTCCTCGCCCATACGCTTATCGGGCCATTTGGCCGCATGATTGGTGATGGTGTGGCCTGGGGAGTGAAAGCTGTCATGACAGGCAGCTTCGCGCCGATTGGTGCCGCACTGTTTGGCTTCTTGTATGCGCCGCTAGTCATTACCGGCGTGCATCAGACCACGTTAGCCATTGATATGCAGATGATTCAGAGCATGGGTGGTACACCGGTATGGCCGCTGATTGCGCTGTCTAACATTGCACAAGCATCTGCGGTATTGGGCATTATTATCATTAGCCGCAAGATCAATGAGCGCGAAATATCAGTACCTGCGGCAATTTCAGCCTATCTGGGTGTTACTGAACCGGCAATGTACGGTATCAACCTCAAATATCGCTTCCCGATGTTGTGCGCCATGATTGGTTCTGCGTTGGCGGGCCTCATTTGTGGTCTGACTGGGGTGATGGCGAACGGTATTGGTGTCGGTGGCCTGCCGGGTATTTTATCCATCAAACCACAGTTCTGGGCGATTTATGCTGTGGCAATGTTAGTGGCGATCGTGGTGCCATTGGTGCTGACTATACTGGTTTACAAACGTAAAGAGAGTCGTGGCGAATTACCGGTCTAAATCGTATTCCTCCGCCAAAGGTTATCCTGTGGCGGAGCTGTTTCTTTAATTTTCTCTGTTTTTACTACGAATAAGAGCCTGCTATGAATAATCCTATCCCTTGGTGGCAAAACGGCGTCATTTATCAGATTTACCCGAAGAGTTTTCAGGATAGCACCGGTAATGGCTATGGTGACCTGGCTGGCGTGACGCAACGGTTGGATTATCTGCACAAACTCGGCGTTGATGCCCTCTGGTTGACACCGGTTTATGTCTCGCCACAAGTGGATAACGGCTATGACGTTGCCGACTACTGCGCCATTGACCCTGCTTACGGCAGCTTAGATGATTTCAAAACGTTGGTTGCGGCTGCTCATCAGCGGGGTATTCGTATCGTAATGGATATGGTGTTCAATCATACCTCGACTGAACATGCCTGGTTTAAAGCATCAGCAGAGCGCAACAGCCCGTACCGTCAGTTCTATATTTGGCGTGATGGTGAGGGTGATAATTTACCAAATAACTGGCGCTCGAAATTTGGTGGTAATGCCTGGCAATGGCATGCTGAAAGCGGCCAATATTATCTGCACCTGTTCGCTACCGAGCAGGCAGATCTTAATTGGGAGCACCAGCCGGTACGTGATGAACTGAAGAAAGTGTGCGAGTTTTGGGCTGATATTGGTGTGGATGGTTTGCGCCTGGATGTAATTAATCTGGTATCCAAACAGCAAGATTTCCCGGATGATTTTGTGGGTGATGGCCGCCGTTTCTATACCGATGGCCCCCGTATCCACGAATTTTTACAAGAAATGAGCCGTGAGGTGTTTCAGCCGCGCGGCCTGATGACGGTTGGCGAGATGTCGTCCACCCGCCTTGAGCATTGCCAGCGTTATGCCGCATTGGGCGGGGATGAGCTGTCGATGACCTTTAATTTCCATCATCTAAAAGTGGATTATCTTAATGGGGCAAAATGGTCGCTAATGCCGCCGGATCGGGTGGAACTCAAACAGATATTTAACCAGTGGCAGCAGGGGATGCATAACCGTGCGTGGAACGCGTTGTTCTGGTGTAATCACGACCAGCCGCGCATTGTATCGCGCTTTGGTGACGAAGGTGCACTGCGCGTGCCTGCGGCCAAGATGCTGGCAATGGTACTGCACGGTATGCAAGGTACGCCATATATCTACCAAGGCGAAGAGATTGGCATGACCAATCCTAATTTTACCTCGATTAATCAATACCGTGATGTCGAAAGTCTGAATATGTTTGCTGAGCTAACTGCACAAGGTCGCGATCCTGACGAGTTATTAGCGATTCTGGCAGCCAAATCCCGTGATAATAGTCGTACCCCGATGCAATGGGATCGCAGCCGTAATGCCGGTTTCAGTCAGGGAACTCCATGGATCGAACCCTGCAGTAACTATGCTGAAATTAATGTTGATAGCGCGCTGGCTGATGCTGACTCGGTGTTTTATGCCTATCAATATCTGATAGCCCTGCGTAAACAACATGATGTGTTCACTTTTGGTGACTATCGTGATCTCTGCCCGCAACATCCAGAGTTGTGGTGCTACTTGCGCCACTGGCAGGGTAAGCAGTTGTTGGTGGTGGCTAACCTGAGCGGTGAATCGCAACAATGGCAGCCAGAGGAGATTGCGCTGGACGGTAACTGGCAATTGTTGATGAGCAGCTACGGCGAAAGTGCATTCCAGCCGCAGGAGATGGTATTGCGGGCATATGAGGGGATTTATTGGGTGAGAGATTGATTTAGTTCAGATCAGTGGCTTCTCTCCTTGCTCGGCAGCCCAAATGTGCTTTTAACTTCAAAGGCCAATTCAAAACAAAAGGCTATGGTTTTGATTCTGACTCTCTTTTGACGTTGAGCGCAATCAGGAATATTGCCGACGAGGATGGAGGCCGCAATGGTTAGGTGAACACTGAACGCATATCAACCGAAACCAGAACCTATCCATCACCAAAACTAAATCACTTCCCCAACTTCAGCGCTGGTAGCTGAGAGAAAATACTCACCAGCCCCTCGCCCCAGCCCTTACGGATCATCATAAAATAGGGATGATCTTCGGTGATGCGATATTGCTGTTCGGTACTGAAACTATCGAGTGGATAGATCATCACATCTAGCGGTAAGCCGACGGATAAATTACTGCGCAAAGTTGAGTCCATAGAGATCAACGCGCACTGCATGGCCTGATCCAACGTGGTGTGGTAATTCAACACCCGATCAATAATCGGCTTGCCATACTTACTTTCGCCAATTTGAAAGTAGGGGGTGTCCTGCGTGGCTTCAATAAAGTTACCCTGCGGATAAATATGAAACAGCCGCAGTCCTTCACCTTTAATTTGCCCGCCTAACAATAGGTTACAGTTAAAATCGGTTCCGCCGCTGTTTTGCTGCGCACCGCTGTCTCGGTTAATCACCTCGCGCACCGTCTCCCCCAGAAGTGTTGCGGCCTCATACATCGATCGCACATTCAGCAGGTTAGTTTGTTCCGGGTCCAGACAGCGGCGTTGCAGCAAACTGACAATACTCTGTGTGGTTGCCAGATTCCCCGCACTTTGCACCACCAGCGTTCGTTCACCCTCTTGCTGAAACAGGTGTAATTTGCGAAAAGTGGAAATATGATCCACCCCGGCATTGGTACGGGAGTCAGAGGCAAAGACTAACCCGGATGACAGCCGCATGGCCACACAGTAGGTCATAACACAGTATCCTTAGAGCCTATCTCACTAGGGCTATTTTATTTGCCAGCAACGCGCTTTATTGCGACATATCGCGTCGCGGGTTAGATAACATATGCACGGCTGCGATGGTCTGCATATCTTCAAAGCCACCACCACGGCGAATACCTCGCACCGGGCAGGCATCCAGATAATCAATGCCCACCGCCAGTTTTAAATGCTGGTTCGGTTGACAGGTATTATTGGTGACATCAAAGCTCTGCCAGTGTCCATTCAGCCACACTTCTGCCCATGCGTGGGTCGCGACATGACTGGAGGATTCTGTATAAAGATAGCCGCTCACATAGCGTGCCGGAATATTTAAACTTCGGCAACAGGCAAGAAAGACGTGGGTGTGATCCTGACACACCCCTTGTTCGGCGGCAAAAGCTTGTGCCGCGCTGTCCTGTACCGTGGTGGTGCCGGGGCTATAGGGCATTTTTGCCAGCAATTCACCCATCATTTGCGTCAGGCAGTCTAATTGCGCATCGGCGTGGGTAGCACCCTGACAATAACCTGAAGCAAACTGGCGAATGGCGGCATCTGGCTGAGTCAATGGGCTGTGGCGAAGAAAGACCAGTGGAGAGAGGTGGTCGCCGCTGTCATCTTCTACATTGTCTGCAATCTCTACCACGCCCTGAGCTTGAATGGTGATAGCTTGATGAGGCTTATCCAGAGTGAGTACATGTAGCACATTACCAAAGGCATCCGTGGTACAAATGGCCTCTTCCGGTAAGGTCAGTTGCCAGGATAAAATGCGCTGGTGGGCTGAATCCTGTGGGGTCAGGCGCAGATACTGAGTGCTGTGTTGCACCTGTTGTGCATAGGTGTAATGGGTGCTGTGATCGACATTCAGTCTCATTGGACCTCCAGATAGGTTTGGCGGATGCTGTCAGCGATAGCGTTGATCTTGCCTAAAAAATCCATCAGATAGCTGTGTAATCCGTCGGCCATCACATCCGTAATGCAGCTAAATCGCAGCTCAGCAAGCAAAATATTGACCAGCCGCCGAGGTTGGTTGCTACGATTGCCACCAATCAACGCCAACTGCTGTTCCATATCGTTAATGCAAGCCAGCAGCGAACGCGGGATCTCATTGCGTAAAATCAGTAACTCAGCAATCGCCTCCCGACTCAGTTGCTGCTTATATAAACTGTGGTATGCCTCCCGAGCACTGACGGCGCGTAATAAAGTATCCATCCGGTAGTATTCGCGTACCGGGTCATCGTCGCTATCCAGTAATTGGTTTTTCACATCCAACAAGCGCGCGGTGCTGTCAGCCCGTTCAATCAAGGTACCCAGTCGAATAAAATAGAGTGCATCACTGCGCAGCAAGGTGCCATATACCGCACCGCGAAATAGATGTGAGCGCTCCTTAACCCAATCAAAAAAGGCATCAATTCCGGCAGCGCTGATACCTTGGCGGCGTAGCTGTTTCATCTCAATCCAGGTGGCATTGATACTTTCCCAAACCTCGGACGATAAGCTGCCGCGTACTGCATGGGCATTGTTCCACGCCATCTGCAAACAACTAAAAATACTGCTAGGGTTGTTGCTGTCGAGCACGAAGAAATTCAGCAGATGGGTCATCGAGACCTGCGGATAGTGCTCGGTAAACAGTGTCTGGGTGTTGCTCAGGCTGAGTGGCACCAGTAGATCAAAATTCACCCGATTGCTGGTTGGCATCATCGATAACCGGTTGGTGACATCCAGCACCCTGGTGATGTTTTCTGCCCGCTCCAGATAGCGGGCCATCCAATAAAGCTCACTGGCTGTTCGGCTTAGCATGCATCGTCC
Organism: Yersinia sp. 2540 StPb PI; assembly: GCF_052217165.1. Lineage (NCBI taxonomy): Bacteria > Pseudomonadati > Pseudomonadota > Gammaproteobacteria > Enterobacterales > Yersiniaceae > Yersinia > Yersinia sp. 2540 StPb PI. The sequence continues at coordinate 5,046,276 of NZ_JAZGQC010000001.1, read as the reverse complement.
TCCAATACCCAGGTATCCTTGGTTCCGCCACCTTGCGAAGAGTTAACGACCAACGACCCTTCTGCCAGTGCGACTCGGGTTAAGCCCCCAGGCACTAAACGAATTTCTGCACCACACAGGGCAAAAGGACGTAAATCAATATGGCGCGGTGCAAGTCCGCTATTCACAAAGGTCGGGCAGGTAGAAAGGGCGAGGGTTTCTTGTGCGATGTAATTTTGTGGTCGCGCCAAGAGTAACTGGCGGAATTGGGCTATTTCAGCTTGTGTCGCCGCAGGTCCAATCAACATGCCATATCCCCCGGCTCCATGAACTTCTTTCACTACCATCTGATCCAGATTAGCTAATACATATGAAAGATCAGTGGGTTGGCGGCATTGCCAGGTGGGAACATTCGCCAGAATCGGTTCTTCGGAAAGATAAAAATGAATCATTTCAGGGACATAAGGATAGATGGATTTATCATCGGCGACGCCAGTACCAATCGCATTAGCCAATACCACACCACCTGCGCGATATACCGACAGTAGTCCGGGGACACCGAGCATGGAGTCAGGGCGGAAAGCCAGCGGATCGAGGAAGGCATCATCCACCCGCCGGTAGACAACATCGACTTTGCAGGGGCCTGCGGTAGTTCGCATAAATACTGCCCCTTCTTTGACAAATAAGTCAGCACTTTCAACCAGTTCAACCCCCATCTGTTGAGCCAAAAAACTGTGTTCAAAATAGGCACTGTTAAAGCGCCCCGGGGTTAGCACTACTACGGTAGGGTCGTTGACCGGTGTGCTTTCGCGCAGCGTTTGTAACAGGTGAGAAGGGTAGCGCTCAACAGGTGCAATGCGTTGTTGTGCAAACAACTCCGGGTAGAGCCGCATCATCATTTTACGGTTTTCCAGCATATACGAGACGCCGGACGGGGTACGCAGGTTATCTTCCAGCACGTAATAGAGACCATCGCTGTTGCGGACCATATCCACACCGATGATATGTGCATAAGTATCACGGTGCAGGTTCACCCCTTGCATACAGGGCTGATATTGGTCATTCGCCAGCACTTGTTCGGCCGGAATAATGCCCGCTTTCAGGATATGTTGTTCATGGTAAATATCATGTAAGAACGCATTCAACGCTTGTACGCGCTGGCGAATGCCGCGATCCAGCATTTGCCATTCGCTGGCGGGAATAATGCGTGGCACGCTATCGAACGGTATTAATCGCTCTGCGCCATCATCGTCACCATACACATTAAAGGTAATGCCTACCCGGTGAAATAGCAGTGCAGCTTCTTCACGCTTACGCGCAATGGTTAGCTGATCGGCCTGTTGTAACCATTGCCAATAGGCATCGTAATGGCCTCGGTGTTGCCCCTCAGCCAGTAACATTTCATCGAAAAATCGTGATACGGAAAGGTCGATGTTCAGCATTATCACCTCGCTAACAGAACAGGCTGTATTGGTGATCACGCATAAACTGTGCCAGCTCGTAAAACAGGCAAAATAAAGGGGATTAGAGCGATTTCAGCCCTATTAAGGTGCAATTAGTGAGTGTAGTGCATTATTACTGAGCAGAAAGTTGCCACATCATGATCATGATGATCTGCAATAGCGCATTGTGAAAGGCAGAGAGAAAATATTAGCAGGATAGCAATAAAAAACGGCTGGTAATCACCAGCCGTAGACGCAATGACATCAGAATTAACGACGTACCGCGATAGCTTCGATTTCGATCTTCACATCTTTTGGCAGACGCGCAACTTCAACACATGAACGTGCAGGGAATGGCGCATTGTGTTCAGTAAAGAAAGCTTCGTAAGTGGCATTAACTGTGGTGAAGTCATTCAGATCTTTCACAAATACAGTGGTTTTCACGATATCGGCAACTTTCAAACCCGCGGCTTCAACGATAGCTTTTACATTCTCCAGTGACTGACGCGTCTGTGCTGATACATCATCGGCGACCAAACCTGTTTTTGGATCAACAGGGATCTGGCCTGACGTGAGGATCATACTACCCAGATCGACACCTTGAACATAAGGGCCGATGGCGGCAGGGGCGAGCTCAGTGCTGATATTGCGTGACATGTTGACTCCTGGTTACGTAATGCGGAAGGAACCCGTCATCTTTCATGTTGCTGGCATATTGGCTGCGCTCAATTACCCGAATCACTTAGCGTGATGCGCTCATCGGGACTATAAGCCTCATCCTGCGGGCCAGCGTTTACCGCTTTCCTGCACCATGAAATCTATTGGGTTTAATTATTTCTATATTATAAAGATGGGGTAGATTACGGCAACCCACGTGAATCAAATTTGCGATGTCGCATTGCTGCGAATATTGCCACTATTGTAAATATTAACGGGCAGCAATATTCGCTTAAGCCGAGCATTAATCCGCTTGCAGCACTTAATCCGCTTGCAGCACTACCTGGTGATCAAACTCTTTCTCGCAATATTTACATTTAAGGTGGATTTCACCTTGTTGTGCTTTTACTTTAAAGCTGGAGTCGACTGGCTCATTGTGGCTGATGCAGTTACTGTTTGGGCAAGTGAGGACGCCATCGATCTGCTCTGGCAGGCTTAGGGTCAGTTTCTTCACCACTTCGTAGTTATCGATGCGGTTAACGGTAGCATCTGGTGCATACATCGCCAGTTGGTTGGCCTGTTGCTCTGTCAGGAAGGTATTTTCTATTTTAATCAAATCCTTACGTCCTGACCGTTTAGACGGTAGATTCAATCCAATAGTAATACGTTGATCAGTGGCGGTCAGTTTGAACAGCGACAACAATTTAAAGCCGATTTGTGCCGGAATATGGTCAATCACAGTGCCACATTTAATCGCTTCAACCTGTAGTTTGTAATCCTGAGTCATGTTCAATCCCCCTTAAAGAGCCAATTCTGCGTTTAAAACCAGTGCCAGCAGTGCCTGACGTGCGAAAATCCCGTTACCTGCCTGTTGGAAATAGTAGGCATAAGGGGTCTTATCGACATCGGTGGTTATTTCATCAATTCTTGGCAGCGGGTGTAGCACTTTGAGATTCTCTTTCGCGCCATTCAAATCAGCCGCTCGCAAGATAAACTGCGCTTTGACATTGGCATACTCTGACGGGTCAAGGCGCTCTTTTTGCACCCGGGTCATGTAGAGAATATCCAGTTCTGGCACCACTTCTTCAATGCTTTCGTGCAGGCTGTATTCGATACCTTTTTCTGCCAGCATTTGCAGGATATAAGCAGGCATTGCCAGAGCATCCGGGGCGATAAAGAAGAAGCGGTTGCCGGTGAATTTGGCTAGCGCCTGCGTGAGTGAGTGCACGGTACGGCCATATTTCAGGTCGCCGACCATGGCGATATTGATGTTATCCAGCCGGCCTTGGGTTTCCTGAATGGTGAACAGATCGAGCAGTGTTTGCGTCGGGTGCTGGTTTGCACCGTCACCGGCATTAACTACCGGTACATTCCCCGAGAACTGAGCGGCCAGACGGGCCGCCCCTTCTTGTGGGTGACGCATGACAATGGCATCCACATAGGTACTGATGACTGACATAGTATCTGCCAGCGTCTCGCCTTTTTTGCCAAGGGAGGTATTACTGCTATCAGAAAAACCGACCACTGAGGCACCTAAACGGTGTATGGAGGTTTCAAATGACAAACGAGTGCGGGTCGAGGCTTCGAAAAAGCAACTGGCGATCACTTTGTGTTTTAGCAACTCAGGTTGCGGACTACTTTTCAGGCTGGCGGCGGTACGCAGCACCAACTCCAGTTCGTCGCGACATAAATCGTTAATTGAGATGATATGTTTGTGATACAACGTGTTGGCCATTTTTCGCTCTCCTCTATGACCCGTTATACTTCCAGCTGCATGTGTGTTGGCTGCTTTTGCTCATCCCGGTGACTTACTTGTCGTTGACCTTAAAATAAGTAAGCTCCTGGGGATTTACTCAATTGCCGCCTTCCTGCAACTCGAATTATTTAGGGTATATATTTTAATTGGTGATAATGCTTAATTCGGCACCGATCAGCAGACAAAAAAAAGCCCCTCAACGAGGGGCCTTACGGGATCGGTTTAGCAACGGGAGAAAGAACGGCAGTTGGCTGCCTGTTGGCAGGCAATTTTGTCGACCATCGAGAGGGTCATTTTCAACAAAACGCACTTGGCTTTCCATCATATCTCCCGGCAAATTGTGGCGAATTATACTCGCGTGTGGTTTCTCTGCAAGGGGTAAAAGCCGCATTTTTGCGATTAGCAAACGATTACTCATCAGGATTGGTTTCAATTATCTGATGAGTAATGCCAATGGCCGCCCTCTGGATGGCATTATCACCAGAGGGAATACAACCTGATTTTGTCGCCCGCTATTCAAGTGATTTGACTAGCTTGCCAGGTAAATTACCGAGGATAAAATCATTGATGATACTGTCAAAATCCTTATCGCTCTTAAAGCCTAATGCTTTGGCATAATGCGCTGCGAAATCCCCAGGCCAAGAGCTTACGATCTTCTCAATTAATGGATCTTGCTGAATCTTAATGTGATCAGCGACAGCGTCACCCGCAATACGCCGCAATGCATCAATCATTTGCTGTACGGTAATAGATAGCCCAGGCAAATTAATCACCCGCCCACCCTTAAGTTGACTGGCATCCAATTGGTGACCATGGATAAGATTATTAATTGCCATCTTCGGCGATAGCAGCCATAACGGTGTTTGCAGGCTAACAGGGCAAACCACGTCAATACCTTGCAACGGCTCACGGATAATGCCGCTGGCAAAACTGGAGGCCGCGCGGTTTGGTTTTCCTGGGCGTACTACAATGGTTGGCATACGCAGGCTACGACCATCAACAAATCCCCGGCGGCTATAGTCTGCTAACAATAAATCGTTTAATGCTTTTTGCGTACCATAGGAACTCTGAGGCGACCATACCTGTTCATCCGGCACGACAGCCGGTAACTCACCGCCAAATACCGCCACTGAACTGGTGATAATCACTTTAGGGCAGTGTCCAAGCTGACGAGCGCGCTCGAGTAAACTGCGGGTAGCATCAAAATTGATCCGCATACCCAAATCAAAATCTTCTTCTGCCTGACTGGAGACAATCGCTGCCAGGTGGAAAACGGTGTCAACGTGTTGATTAAAAACGCTGGCAAGCCAGTGCGGATCAGCGATATCACCGCAAAAAACCTGTACCCGTTCATCTGTAATCGCCTCCAGAGGCACCACATCACAGGCTATAATCTTACTGATCAGGCGCTGCTGACCTTGCTGGTCGGTCAGATAATCCTGTGTCAGTAAATGTTCAATCAATCGACGACCAAGAAAGCCCGCCGCTCCTGTTACCATTATGTTCATCGTCTTATCCTTTATCTGCATTGTTAGCGGTTTACTGTCTTGGCCGGGACTAAAAATACGAGCGCCGCACCAATAAATAGCATGGTGGAAATAATCAGCATTCCGGTAGTGGTGCTTTGGGTCAGGTCTTTCAGGTAGCCCATCATATAAGGTGCGACAAAGCCTGCCAGGTTGCCCCAGGAGTTAATCAGAGCGATGCCGGCTGCGGCTGCGGTTCCACCGAGGAACGCAGTTGGCAGGCTCCAAAATAGTGGCAAGGTACTCAATGCCCCCATGGCACCCAGAGTTAAGCCCATCATGGCAATAACGATGTTGTCACTGAAACTGGCGGAAATAATCATCCCGATCCCGCCCAATGTCGCGGTTAAAGCCAGATGCCAGCGCCGTTCGCGCAAACGGTCAGCACTACGTGATACTACGATCATGGTCAGGGCGGCGGCACCGTAAGGAATGGCACTTAACAAACCAATGCTCAGTACGTCTTTTACCCCACTCTCTTTGATCAGTGTTGGTAACCAGAAGCCGATAGTGTAGAAACCTGCAATCAGGCAGAAATAGATAAGCGTGAGCAACCAGACTCGGGGTTGCAGGAAAATCTCTTTCAGGCTGCTGTGGACATGATGTTGTGTGTCGTTATCAATGTTGGTTTGTAAGATCTTTTTCTCTTCGTCGGTTAGCCATTTGGCATGACTGATACGGTCAGTCAGTTTAAAAATCACCAAAATACCGATTAAAACGGATGGGATACCTTCCAGGATAAACATCCATTGCCAACCCGCAAAGCCATGGAATCCATTAAATGCGCCCATGATCCAACCCGATAACGGTGCGCCTATCACGCCGGATAATGGAACGGCAGTGGCGAATAAGGCGTACATGCGGCCACGGCGGTTAGTTGGGAACCAATAAGAAAGATAAAGAATGACGCCGGGATAGAATCCAGCCTCTGCAATTCCCAGCAAGCAACGCATTACGTAAAATGACATCGGTGTGGTGACAAAAGCCATCCCTGCCGAGATGATGCCCCAGGTGATCATAATGCGCGCAATCCACAACCGTGCCCCTACGCGGTGCAGCATCAGGTTACTGGGGATTTCCAGAAAGAAGTAGGCAATAAAAAAGATACCGGCGCCGAATCCATACACCGCCTCTGAAAATTGTAAGTCATCCGCCATCTGCAATTTGGCGAAGCCAACGTTAACCCGATCTAAATAAGCGACGACATAGCACAGCATCAGTAAGGGTAAAATATGCCACGCAGCCTTGCGATAGGCATGGTTCTCCGCAGGGACCGCGTTAGGTATCACTAATTGTTCAGTGGGTGATTCAGACATGATGGAGCCTCTTATTTTAGTTATTTGCAGGGGAACAAGGTTCAGCGAAAATCCGTTTGGTTATCGCGCTGGCGTTGTACAGAAATAGAGGATGTTAATTTTAGTTATTTAATGTTTAATAAAGTTAAAAATAAGGGTTTTTTCAGCAAGTAAATGCGATTAAACTCACAATTGTTAACAATAGGTAACGGAGGTAATGTAATGCTTTGATTTAAATTGGATTTAAAATTCAAATTTTCACAAAAATAAACATCAATCCAGCTATAGCGAGCTATAAATGGAGGAACAATCGGGAATAGAGGGCAACAGGTGTGGCCGGCACTGATATAACAGGAAACTCCGTTGTATCGGCCAACAGATAAGAACATCACGATTTATCGATGCCGCTGAAAGGGAGGAGTATCGGAGCTGGGATGGGAGTCATGCTGTTGGTGGTGACCATCAGTTAGCATTCTGGCAGTGAAAAGGGGGGCGCTGTATTTAATTGAAAGGACCGGGATAGCACCAAAAGGCGATAATCACGCGGATCGGTCAGCGTGGACGACGGTTAAGGGGGATAGGTGTGAAAATGTTGAATTGCAAAGGTGGTGTGCTTCACCCATTAGTGATTGTTTGGGCACCGCTCACCTGAGCGGTGAAAATCAATCTTCATCAAAGCCGGAATTAAATAACTCAATCACTGCCGCCAGCGCCTGAATTTCATCAGGGCCGGTCGCTTCAACCTCAATCTGACGGCCCTTGGCTGAATCCAGCATCAGCAGTGCAATAACACTGCTGGCCTCAGCTTCGGTACCGCTGTCGTTGCGTAACATTACTTCAGCATCAAAACTCTGAACCAGCTCGAACAATTTCATTGCGGGTCTGGCGTGCATCCCCAACTTGTTTTTGATCTCAACGGTCTGCTTGATTGTCATTATTTACGCTTTTCCAGAGTACGATGGCGTGATTGGACATTTTTGCCGCGAGCGCGGAAATAATCGGCCAACTGTTCAGCGACATAAACCGAGCGGTGTTTACCACCAGTACAACCAATGGCAACCGTCAAATAACTGCGGTTATTGGTTTCCAGCATCGGCAGCCACTGTTCCAGATAGCTGCGGGTCTGATACACAAAGTTATGTACTTCGGTATGGCGATCCAGGAAAGAGATTACTGGCTTATCCAAACCTGTCATTGGGCGTAATTTAGGGTCCCAGTGCGGGTTTGGCAAGAAACGCACATCGAAAACATAATCGGCATCGATGGGGATACCGTGTTTAAAGCCAAAGGACTCAAACACCATCGTCAATTCGCGTTCACGTTTACCCAACAGGCGGGTACGCAGCATCTCAGCCAATTCATGCACTGACATTTCAGAGGTATCAATGATCAGATCAGCCCGTGAGCGCAGAGGCTCCAACAGGTCACTTTCTTCATCAATAGCACTTTCTAATGACAGGTTTTTGGTCGATAACGGATGCAAGCGACGGGTATCGCTATAGCGACGAATCAAAGTATTGCGATCGGCATCCAAAAACAGCAACTGTGGTGAAAAGCTGTCCGGCAGTTGAGTCATGGCATGTTCAAATACCTCAGGTGATTCAGGCATATTACGTACGTCTATGCTCACTGCGGCAGAGATATTCCTATCGGCAAGTGTACTCGCCAATTGCGGCAGCAGAACCACAGGCAAGTTATCGACACAATAAAAGCCCATATCTTCCAATGCGCGCAAAGCAACAGACTTCCCTGAACCGGAACGGCCGCTGACAATCATCAGCACCATGTGAGTAACTCCCCTTGGTATTTATCCCCGTTATCTTTCAAGTTGTAGGCGTGTTGAGTGCTTGCCCACATTTTGAAATTTATTGGGTATACATTAGAACCCTATATTCCGGCTACAAGATCCGGGCATAACGGATAAAATAGTTTCCACTTTCCCAATTACGCCGTTTCCGGTGGTAATTCAGTAATGATTTGATAAAGCTCATCATCACTTTGTGCTGCACGCAGACGCCGACACACTGTTTTATCAGCTAATCGCTTGGCCACTAAAGACAAAGTGTGTAAGTGAGTTTTACATTGATCTGCCGGAACCAACAAGGCAAATAACAGATCAACCGGTTGGTTATCAATAGCATCGAAGGCAATAGGTTGTTCCAGACGGATAAATACACCCACTGCACGCAGTGTGTCTTCTTCCAACTTGCCATGAGGTATCGCGATACCACTACCAATACCGGTGCTGCCCATACGTTCGCGGGTTAAGACAGCATCGAAAACTACCTGTGAAGGTAGGTTAAGTTGCTTGGCAGCCAACTCGCTGATAATTTCCAAAGCCCGTTTTTTACTTGAGCAATGTACGGAGCTTTTGGTGCACTCGATATTTAATACCGAGCTTAATTGCAATGCTGGATCGTTGATCATCTCATCTTTCACTTAAGCGCTGTTTTAAACCGTTTCCAGCGGGGATTCACTCCCGACGCGGGAAACGGTTATGTAGCGAGTGTAGAACCTTTATGGGTGAATATACCCTTTGTACTTGAAACTACAGGGTTGTTCGCTACGTTGACTTACCCGAATCACTGACTTTAGTCAGCTCATCGAGATCAATAAGCCTGCTTGCAGAAATACGATTAAAATCGGCTTCTGGCCGATTTGTCATTCGTTTGCTGCCTACCTGCAACGCCATGTTCTTTGGGTATAACAGTCGCAAGGATTCTTAGTGTTGTTTCAATTTGTCTTTATGTTTGTTCAACTGGCGGGCCAGTTTATCAACCAAAATATCAATTGCGGCGTACATATCCTCCTGCTCTGAGCTTGCGTGCAACTCGCCTCCATTCACATGTACCGTTGCTTCTGCAATTTGTTTTACTTTCTCAACACTTAAAACCACATATACCTGGTTAATGCGATCAAAATATTGCTCAAGTTTGGCAAATTTAGTGGTAACAAACTCGCGTAATGCTTCGGTTATTTCGACATGATGTCCGGTAATATTGAGCTGCATAGTGTCTTCCTTCTCAGTTCAGGTCAAACCAACTGTTTACGCTGATTTGACGGCGGGATGGATAACGACTCTCGGTACTTCGCGACGGTACGCCGTGCCACCATGATGCCTTGTTCACATAATAATGTGGTCAGCTTACTGTCACTAAGAGGTTTAGCAGGATTTTCTGCTGCAACCAATTTTTTCACCAGTGCACGAATTGCAGTGGAAGAAGCTTCACCTCCGCTATCGGTATTGACGTGGCTGGAGAAGAAATATTTTAGCTCGAAAATACCCCGTGGACTGTGCAGGAACTTCTGCGTGGTCACGCGAGAGATTGTCGACTCATGCATATCCACAGCCTGGGCGATATCGGCCAGTACCATGGGTTTCATAAATTCAGGCCCATTCTCAAAAAACGCTACTTGCTGCTCTACAATACAACGCGCCACCTTCAGCAGTGTTTCATTGCGGCTTTCAAGGCTTTTTATCAACCATTTTGCTTCTTGCAAATTGCTACGGATAAACTGCCCGTCACTGTCATTGCGGGTACTGCTACCCATCGCCGCATACTGCTGGTTGATTTTTAGGCGTGGAATGCTATCGGCATTCAGCTCGACCGTCCATTGATCTTTGTCTTTACGCACCAAAACATCGGGAATGACGTACTCGGACTCCCCGGTATTGATGGATTGACCCGGACGCGGATCCAGAGACTGAATCAGGCCGATCGCTTCTTTAAGTGTATCTTCTTTTAGCCGACTCAAGCGGATCATCGTACGGAAATCATGGTTACCCAGCAAATCCAGATAATCGCTAACCACCAGACGTGCTTCGGCAAGATAGGGGGTATCTTTGTCATATTGTGACAACTGTACCAACAGACATTCACGCAGGTTACGTGCCGCGACACCAATAGGATCAAAGTGTTGTATCCGCTTAAGCACCGCTTCTACTTCATCCAGTGCGACGTTCTCGTCCCCCATGCTTTCCAGAATATCTTCCAGTGGCACCGTAAGGTAACCGGTTTCATCGACCGCATCCACGATAGAGGTCGCAATGGCAACATCAGTATCAGAGAATGGGGTTAAATCCACTTGCCACATCAGGTAGTCTTGCAGCGTTTGGGTCGTTTCCCCTTGATAAACCGGCAACTCATCATCGCTATAATCATTGCCCATTCCTGATGGCGTGCCTGCGGTGTAGATCTCATCCCAGGTGGCATCAAGTGGCAACTCTTCAGGCATATCTTTTTGTTCCAGCGCCTCGCGGGTATCAAGCGATTCACTGTCTACGGTCTCTTTTGCATCTATCTCTTCATGAAGATCAGTTTGCTCAAGCAGGGGGTTACTCTCCAGCGCTAACTGAATCTCCTGCTGGAGTTCAAGTGTAGAAAGCTGCAACAAGCGAATAGCCTGTTGAAGCTGCGGAGTCATAGCCAGTTGTTGGCTGAACTTGAGTTGCAAACCTTGCTTCATAATGCGGTATCAATTTTCCTTTATGGATGACGGAATATCCGTCATCTTTCAAATTGCAGGGGTATTGGCTGCCGGTTACTTGGCCGCACCTGCGGGCTAGCATAAATGCTGTTTAAATCGATTTATGACCGATTTTATTGTTTGCCGCCTTTCTGCACCTTGAAATCTATTGGGTATGGGAAAAAGGTCAGAGACGGAATTCTTCACCGAGGTAAACACGCTTAACTTGTTCGTCAGCCAGGATTTCCTGTGGCGTACCGTGAGCGATTAAATGACCCTGGCTTACGATATAAGCCCGCTCACAGACGTCTAACGTTTCACGCACGTTATGGTCGGTAATAAGAACGCCAAGACCACTGTCGCGTAGATGTTCAATAATTTTTTTAATATCGATAACGGAAATCGGATCAACCCCGGCAAAAGGCTCATCCAGCAGAATAAACTTAGGATTTGCCGCCAGTGCACGGGCTATTTCAACACGGCGGCGTTCACCACCGGAAAGCGATTGCCCCAAGTTGTCACGTAAATGAGTGATATGGAACTCTTCCATTAATTCATCAGCCCGTTCCTCACGCTGCTCAGCCGAGAGGTCTTTACGGATCTCCAGCACCGCCATTAAGTTGTTAAATACACTCAGGCGGCGGAAAATAGAGGCTTCTTGCGGTAAATAACCAATACCGCGACGGGCGCGTTCATGGAGAGGCAAGAGGCTGATATCTTCATCATCAATCACAATACGCCCGGCGTCACGCTGGACAATGCCGACGACCATATAAAAAGTGGTGGTTTTCCCTGCGCCGTTCGGCCCAAGCAGGCCCACTATCTCACCGGATTTCACATTGAGGCTTACGTCTTCGACCACTTTACGGCCTTTGTACGCCTTAGCCAGCTTTTCTGCGATTAATGTTGCCATAAATGATTACTTACTCTTCTTTTGGCCTGAAGCTGCTGGCCCTTTGTCTTGTAATTGGGACGGTAATAACACGGTGGTGACGCGGTTGCCTTTATCACTGAAGGCTTCCATCTGCTGTTTTTTCACCAGATAAGTGATGCGATCACCTTTGATATTACTATCAAGTTGCTCCAGATAAGCATTGCCAGTCAACACCACAAAATCATTTGCGACTTCATAACGCAGTTTCTGCCCATGGCCTTTTACGGGTTTGCCACTGTCTTGCATCTGGTAGAAAGTTACTGGATTACCATAACCTTCAATGACCATTTTGCTTTGATCTCCGCCTGGGCGCGTAACCACGACTTTATCAGCTTTAATCTCAATGGTACCTTGCTTGATAACCACATTGTCGGTAAATGTGACAGTATTGGCCTCCATATCTAACGCTTGTTTAACGGAGTCAACCGTGACGGGCTGATCAGTATCACCCGTTAACGCCAGAGCGGGCAGGCTTGCGGCCAAAAGTGAACTGGCAAGCAAAAAATGACGAAGTTTATTTTTGGATTTCATAAGAGGTTTTAACCTTTTCAATCAGCTCAGCGGTTTTGTCCCGCAAGTTCCCACGCATTTTCATGCCGTTAGATGTGAATCCAACACCAAAGAGGGTAACTTCATCGTCTGAGGATACATCCTGAGTGATCAAATTAACCTGGGCGTTATCGGTTTTAATTTTTTGTAACTGTGCGTCTGGTGTCAGGCTATCAACTTCAACATGACCATACAAATACAGCATTTTATCATTGGTCAGTTTGGCGCGGTCGGCGCGCACTGTCCAAGTGGCGACTGCATTCTCCGCAAACAGAGTCATGACCGGCTTGGTAAACCAGGTTAACTCTTGAGTGCTGAAGTTTTGTACGTCTTCCGCCACCAATTTATAATTCAATTGCCCGACCGGATTGAATACCACGGTCACAGTATGCTGGCTCTGCGAAGAGGGCTCATTATCAGTGGCCACGGTTTGCGTGTCCTGCTGATTAAAGCCGGATATATTCCAGCCAATCAATGCCAAAGCAATCAGTGCCAAGGATAATGTTATCCATAGTCTTGTTTTACTCATATCGACAATCCTTTGGCACCTTCAAGTTTATCTTGAGCTAATAATATCAAATCACATATCTCGCGTACTGCACCGCGCCCGCCATGGATTCGCGTCACATAATGTGCCTTGGGAAGAAGTAACGGATGGGCATCCGCGACTGCAACAGATAACCCAACTTGTGCCATGACCGGCCAATCAATCAGGTCATCCCCAATATAAGCAACCTGCTCAGGCTGGCATGCTAATGCTACCAACAATTCGTTATAGGCCACCAGCTTATCAGATTGCCCTTGATAAAGGTGGGTAATGCCTAAGGTGTTGGCGCGGTCTTCCAGTAATTTTGCGCGACGGCCAGTAATAATGGCTACTTCAATACCTGAGGTTATCAGGCAGCGGATACCATAGCCATCACGCACGTTGAAAGCTTTCAGCTCTTCGCCCTGATTACCCATATAAATCAGGCCGTCGGACATCACACCATCGACATCACAAATCAGTAGGCGAATTTTCGCCGCACGTGACATCACAGTGTCGGCTACTGGTCCATAGCATGTGTCCTGATATACGGTGTCGCTCATTTTACCCTTCTTACTTGACGTTGCAGCGTTGTTAGCTGCTCTCTTTCACCCGAATCACTTGACTATGCAAGCTCATCGGGATGCATTCGTTTGCGGCCTAGCTGCAACCCCAATTAATTTGGGAAACCCTTCTTACTTGACGTTGCAGCGTTGTTAGCTGTTTTATTCACCAGACAGTCCACGGTTAGACCACGCCGGCTCTCAGCATGTCATGCATATGCACCACACCCAGCAACTGATCGCCATCTGCGACCAGTACGGCGGTAATATGGCGCAACTCCATCAGGTTGAGTGCATCCACAGCCAACATGGTTGGAGGGACTCGAATACCGCCACTGGTCATCACATCCGCAATTTTCGCGTTATTCAGATCGACACCCAAATCAAATATCCGGCGCAAGTCACCGTCGGTAAAGATACCTTTAATCATCATCAAATCGTCACAGATGACAGTTAAACCCAGATTCTTCCGAGTAATTTCCAGTAACGCATCGCGTAATGACGCATCGGGACTGATGTGCGGGAGCTCTGCACCAGTGTGCATGATATCGCTGATTCGCAACAGTAACTTGCGCCCCAGTGCTCCGCCTGGATGGGAGAGAGCAAAATCTTCTGGCGTGAAGCCTCGAGCCTGTAACAATGCAACTGCAAGCGCGTCCCCCATCACCAAGGTGGCCGTGGTACTGGTGGTCGGCGCCAACCCTAATGGGCAGGCCTCTTGTGGGACCTTGATGCACAAATGAATATCGGCCGCTTTACCCATGCTACTTTCAGGATTATTGCTCATGCAGATTAGCGGAATTTTTTGGCGCTTTAGAACCGGGATGAGAGCGAGGATCTCGTTGGATTCCCCTGAATTAGAGATGGCGAGCACAATATCTTGTGGCGTGACCATGCCGAGATCGCCATGACTGGCTTCACCGGGGTGGACGAAAAAGGCAGGTGTTCCCGTGCTGGCGAAGGTGGCGGCAATTTTGCAACCAATATGGCCAGATTTGCCCATCCCCATAACCACAACTTTGCCATGACAGTTAAATATTGCATCGCAGGCTTTGGCAAAATCGTCATTAATATATTGATCGAGTTGTGCCAGTCCTTCGCGCTCAATCTGTAGCACCTGTTTACCCGCCTGTTGAAAATCCACTCTAGGCAATGAGTTAATACCCGACGGTGAATCAGTTGCTGGCTGTAAATCATAAGAAGACATACTTGGTTCCCATTGAATGAACATGGTTATGCCACATTAAAGGGTGCAAAAAACAGCACCGCTAGATAAGCGATAAACCCACATAATAACAGAGCACCTGCCATATGACTGATGCGATGTTTACGCCCCAAGCAAAGAAGGGTAAATATCACACTGACACCGAGCATCACCCAATAGTCGCGCTGGAAAGCTTCTGGATTAATGTCGCCAGGGGAGAGCAGAGCAGGTACACCTAACACAATCACAATATTAAAAATGTTCGAACCAATGATATTGCCGACCGCCATATCATCTTCCCCTTTCAACGCGCCAGCGATAAAAGTAGCCAGTTCAGGTAAACTGGTGCCGATGGCAATAACAGTCAGCCCTATAACCAGTTCACTGACACCTGCGACCCGGGCAATGACCGTGGCATTATCGATAATCATTTTGGCCGAGAGCGGCAAGATAATGAAAGCTAACACTAACCACAAAAGAGCGACGGTATTGCTACTGTCTTGAGGCAATTCAGCCAACTGTTCGCGAGTCAGGATGTCATTGCCTTCCGCATGGGCCAGACGGGCAATTTTCAGCATCAGAATAATAAACGCCGCCGCTGCTACCAGCAAAATAATACCATCTCCACGGCTGAGATGGTTATCAGCCAGCAGGAAACCACATAGCACCGTCACTACCAGCATCAACGGTAATTCACGGCGTAAAATCTCTGATCGTACTGTTAATGGGCGTATAAGGGCGGCACCACCGACAATCAGCAGTAAATTGGTAATATTAGAGCCAAGCACATTCCCAACCGCCATATCGGTCTGATTATTCAGTGCTGCAGTCACCGAAACCATCAACTCAGGTAGCGATGTGCCGATACCGACGATGGTCATCCCAATAATAAGGGGGGGGATGCCGAAAGAACGGGATAACACAGCGGCGCCATAAACTAATCGATCAGCGCCATACACTAATAAGACCAAGCCGATGATTAATAGTGTTATCGCAAGAAACATGCAAAGTCCTTTATTAGGTATACCCGGCGTCCTTGAAGTTACAGGAGTGTTAGCTACGTTCTTTACTCGGCCCATCCATGGGCCTCACCTCGTTGAGGCCGCTGCAAGCAGCGTTCAAATCAGCTCCCGGCAGATTTGTCACCCGAATTACTTACTTAATGTAAGCTCATCGGGCTTCGCTCGCTTGCTGCCTACCTGCAACTCCAATTACTTTGGGTATATAATCCCGATCCGTTGGTAGAAGCTGACTGTTGGTAACCCATTTTCGGTTGAAAACAGCTAGCCCATGGGTAAAAACAACTAACAGCGTTTTACGCTCTTTTTTGAGTTAACCCTAATTTTGACTGTGAGTGCCAGAAAAGTAAAACTTATGGCAACTTTGGCTACGAAAAAGTGACAATAAGTTGCCAAAATACTTCCCATTGTGCTCGTTGCCGCCATTTGATGTAGCATTGGCGCTCGGATGAGTAATTAAAGGCCTAAAGGGACGAATGATAATGAAGCAATTGTCGTCGAATTTGATAGAGATCCGCGGGATGAGTTTTACCCGTGGTGAGCGTCCGATATTCGCCGATATCAACATGACGGTCCCCCGCGGCAAAGTGACTGCGATTATGGGGCCATCAGGAATTGGTAAAACCACATTGTTGCGCCTGATCGGTGGGCAACTTGTACCGGATGCAGGTGAAATCTGGTTTGATGGTGATAATATTCCGGCGCTTTCACGTCAGCGTTTGTATGATGTGCGTAAGAAAATGAGCATGCTGTTTCAATCTGGTGCGTTATTCACTGATTTGACCGTGTTTGAGAATGTGGCTTTCCCATTACGCGAACATAGCCGTTTGCCGGAGGAATTGCTGCACAGTACGGTGATGATGAAGTTGGAAGCCGTGGGGCTGCGTGGGGCGGCTAATCTGATGCCTGCCGAACTATCCGGCGGTATGGCGCGGCGTGCTGCACTGGCAAGGGCCATTGCCCTTGATCCTGAATTAATTATGTTTGATGAGCCATTTGTGGGTCAGGACCCTATAACTATGGGGGTGCTGGTAAAACTGATTGATGAGCTGAATCATGCATTAGGCGTGACTTGCGTGGTGGTCTCCCACGATGTGCCTGAAGTCCTTAGTATTGCTGATTATGCCTATATTGTTGCCGGAAGGCATGTTATTGCCGAAGGAACACCGGAACAGTTGCAAGCCAATAGCGATATGCAGGTGCGCCAGTTCCTTGATGGTATTGCCGACGGGCCGGTGCCTTTCCGTTTCCCGGCCGGTGATTATAAAACTGAGCTGTTATACCCAAAGTAATTGGATTTGCAGGTAGGCAGTAAGCGAGCGAAGCCCGATGAACTTACTCGGTTAAGTGGTTCGGGAGTTATCGTAGCTAACCCCCTGTAGCTTCAAATACGAAGGAGATAGGCTGATGGAGTATTCATGTTAGTACAGGCGTTAGCGTCTTTAGGGCGCCGGGGCATTAATGTCAGCGCATCCTTTGGTCGCGCGGGTTTAATGTTATTCAATGCCCTTGTCGGGCGGCCTGAACCGCGAAAACAATGGCCATTATTGGTTAAACAGCTCTATAGCGTCGGTGTGCAATCGCTACTGATTATCGTGGTTTCCGGTCTGTTTATCGGCATGGTTCTGGGGTTACAGGGCTTTTTGATCCTCACCACATACAGTGCTGAAGCCAGTCTTGGGATGATGGTGTCTTTATCACTGCTACGTGAGTTGGGGCCGGTGGTAACCGCACTGTTGTTCGCCGGTCGCGCTGGTTCTGCTCTAACCGCGGAGATTGGCTTGATGAAAGCCACTGAACAGATTTCCAGTTTGGAAATGATGGCAATCGACCCGCTGCGCCGAGTGGTGGCTCCCCGGTTCTGGGCAGGTCTTATCAGTATGCCATTATTAACCGCTATTTTTGTTGCCGTCGGTATCTGGGGTGGCTCTGTGGTGGGGGTTGACTGGAAAGGGATCGATGGCGGTTTCTTCTGGTCGGCGATGCAAAATGCTGTGGAGTGGCGTACCGATTTACTGAATTGCCTAATTAAGAGTCTGGTATTTGCTATTACTGTGACCTGGATTGCGCTGTTCAATGGTTATGATGCGATCCCAACATCTGAAGGGATTAGCCGGGCAACGACCCGTACCGTAGTGCATTCATCGCTGGCGGTATTGGGATTGGATTTTGTGCTGACAGCACTGATGTTTGGGAATTGAGTCGATGCAAACGAAGAAAAGTGAAGTCTGGGTAGGTTTGTTTATACTGATTGCTATTCTGGCGGTCGTATTTCTCTGCCTGAAGGTTGCGGATATCAAATCAGTAGGCAACCAGCCGGCTTATCGAATTTATGCAACGTTTGACAATGTGGGTGGCCTGAAAACCAATTCGCCGGTCAAAATTGGCGGTGTTGTGGTGGGGCGGGTGGCTGACATCACGCTGGATACCAAAAACTACAGCCCACGTGTGGCGATAGATATTCAGCAACGTTATAACCATATCCCGGATACCAGCTCTTTGGCGGTACGCACTTCTGGCTTATTGGGTGAACAGTTCCTGGCACTAAATGTCGGTTTTGAAGACCCGGATATGGGCACCACTATTTTGAAAGATGGCGGTATAATTCAAGACACCAAATCTGCACTGGTGTTGGAAGATCTTATCGGCCAGTTCTTGTACAAGAGTGGCGGGGATGGTAATTCTGATGCGCCAGCAAGTGAGCCAGCAGCCCCAACGGCAGCGGCGCCCACACCGACAGATAACGGCAGCTTACCTGCAACTCAACATCCTTAAGAGGGTCTCTGAATGTTTAAACGTTTACTTATGGTTGCGTTGCTGGTGGTAGCACCACTGGCGAATGCTGTCGATCAAACTAATCCATACCGAATGATGGATGAAGCCGCGCAAAGAACATTCACGCGCTTAAAAACCGAACAACCTAAGATCAAACAGAACCCAGACTATTTGCGCACTATCGTACGTGAAGAACTGTTGCCATTTGTCCAGATCAAATACGCCGGTGCGTTAGTCCTGGGTAGCTATTATAAAGCGGCGACCCCTGCGCAACGCGAAGCGTACTTCAATGCGTTCAGTCAATATCTGGAACAGGCTTACGGTCAGGCATTGGCGCTGTACCACGGCCAAACTTACGATGTTGCACCAGACCAACCACTGGGTGATGCCAATATTGTTGCTATTCGCGTGACTATTCTTGACCCAAATGGCCGACCACCTGTGCGTTTAGATTTTCAATGGCGTAAAAATAGCCAAACCGGTAACTGGCAGGCGTATGACATGATAGCCGAAGGGGTTAGCATGATTAGCACTAAGCAAAATGAGTGGGCTTCTATCCTGCGTCAGCAAGGGGTTGATGGCCTGACTAAGCAGTTGTTGATCGCCGCGAAACAGCCAATTACGTTAGATAAGCAATAATTATGGTAGATAAATTGAGCTGGCAGTCACAGCAAGAAACGCTGGTGCTGCGAGGTGAATTAGATCGTGAAACACTGCTACCACTTTGGCAGCAGCGTGAGGCGTTATTGGCGGGTAAGACTCATATTGATGTCAGCCAATTACAGCGTGTCGACTCATCCGGTCTGGCATTGCTGGTGCACTTTCGCGAACTGCATTCTCTTCATGAACCGGCAGGCAAACAAAGTGTCTCATTAACGATTACTGGTGTCAGTGATCGGTTGTCTACTCTGATTGAGCTGTACAACCTCCAGCACATCATTCCGGTAGAAATGGCTCGTTAGTTAAGTTCGCGGCTTTCTGTGTCGTCTATACCAAAAGCTATACCCAGGTAAGAAGGGTATAAAAGCCAAAGATATTCAAAGGCCCCTGTGCGTAACAACGAAACAGGGGCTTTTCTTTAGTTTCGGAGCTCGCCGTATTCCACTAATATGTTTGGCTGGCTATGCTTCACTTAAAAATAACGATCCTCTTAAAATAGAATGAATCTTATGGATACTAACGAAATTAAAGACGTGCTGATGCAAGCATTAGCATTACAAGAAGCGCATGTTACCGGTGATGGCAGCCACTTTCAGGTGATTGCTGTCGGTGAGTTATTTGCCGATATGAGCCGGGTGAAAAAACAGCAGGCTGTGTATGCGCCTTTGATGGAATATATCGCTGATAACCGTATTCATGCCTTATCAATTAAGGCCTATACGCCGCAAGAGTGGCAACGGGATCGCAAACTAAACGGCTTTTAATGCTGTTGGCCCGAGAGCTGTTTAACGAAGCGTCGACAGTTCTAAGGCGGGCAGTAAATTCGAATTGACAACAGAGAGTGGTCACAATGGATAAATTTCGTGTGCAGGGGCGGACTCGCCTAAGCGGTGAAGTCACTATTTCAGGAGCGAAAAACGCCGCATTGCCAATAATGTTTGCTGCGTTGCTGGCTGAAGAACCAGTAGAGTTGCAAAATGTCCCAAAGCTAAAAGACATTGATACCACCATTAAGCTGCTCAGCCAATTAGGCACAAAAATTGAGCGTAATGACTCTGGTTCAGTTTTTGTTGATGCCAGCGGCGTGGATGAGTTTTGCGCTCCTTATGATTTAGTCAAAACCATGCGTGCCTCTATTTGGGCATTGGGGCCACTGGTTGCCCGTTTTGGCAAAGGCCAGGTCTCTTTACCCGGCGGCTGCGCTATCGGTGCGCGTCCGGTTGATTTGCATATTTCCGGTTTGGAACAACTGGGTGCTGAAATCAAGCTGGAAGAGGGCTATGTTAAAGCATCCGTCGATGGCCGCCTGAAAGGCGCGCATATCGTCATGGATAAAGTCAGCGTTGGCGCGACTGTTACCATTATGAGTGCTGCCACATTAGCTGAAGGCACCACTGTGATTGAGAATGCGGCCCGTGAGCCGGAAATTGTCGATACGGCTAATTTCCTCAATACGCTGGGTGCGAAAATCAGTGGTGCAGGTACTGACAGAATTACCATCGAGGGCGTTGCTCGCTTGGGGGGTGGTGTTTATCGTGTGCTGCCTGATCGCATTGAAACCGGTACTTTCCTGGTTGCAGCGGCCATCTCTGGTGGTAAGGTTGTGTGCCGTCAAACTCGGCCTGATACGCTGGATGCGGTATTGGCTAAACTGCGTGAAGCGGGTGCTGATATTGAGATTGGCGACGACTGGATAAGCCTTGATATGCATGGGCAGCGTCCGAAAGCGGTTACGCTACGCACTGCGCCGCACCCTGGTTTCCCAACTGATATGCAAGCTCAATTCAGCTTATTGAATTTGGTGGCGGAAGGAACCGGTGTTATCACTGAGACCATTTTTGAGAACCGCTTCATGCATGTGCCTGAGCTTATTCGGATGGGCGCACATGCAGAAATCGAGAGCAATACCGTGATTTGTTATGGTGTTGAGCAACTATCAGGTGCCCAGGTGATGGCCACTGATTTGCGTGCTTCAGCCAGTTTGGTATTAGCGGGCTGTATTGCTGACGGGGTAACTATCGTTGATCGTATTTATCATATCGACCGTGGCTACGAGCGTATCGAAGATAAATTGCGTGCCTTGGGTGCCAAGATTGAGCGTATAAAAGGCGAATAAACCCGCTAAAACGCAAGAAAAACAGATGCCAGCCGATGATATCGCGCTGGCATTTTTTATGGCTAAACTCTTCGTCCATCACGATATAAGTGCAGTTGGCCGCTTTTTTACCCGAATTTCAAGATGACTATTACGGTTGTGGTGTTGTCTGATGACCTAGCACGGCATTTTGATCTAACTCGCTGATAGTGATTTGTGCCGTCATCTGTTGGCCGTTACGTAACAATAAGATAGGGATGGTGGTACCGGGGCGGATTTCTGCTACCTGATCCATCGTTTCGATAACGGATGTCGCAGGTTTATTATTAACACTAAGGATGATATCGCCAATTTGCAGACCTGCATCTACTGCGGGGCCATGAGCTGATATGTCATTGACCTTAATCCCATGCACCCGATCCGTACTATTGCCGCTGGCATTGAAGGGCGGATATTCCTCGCCGGTAACTCCGATATAGCCACGTATCACTCGACCGTCACGGATAAGCTTCTCCATCACTTTGGTCGCAAGTGCTGTTGGAATCGCAAAACCAATCCCTTCCGGTGTTTCGCCGTTACTGCTCTTATCAAAGGACAGAGTGTTAATTCCCATCAGTTCGCCCAAGGTATTCACCAGCGCCCCGCCAGAATTCCCCTGATTGATTGAAGCATCGGTCTGAAGGAAGTTTTGTCGCCCGGAATCACTTAAACCAATACGTCCAGTGGCGCTGATAATCCCTTGGGTGACGGTTTGGCCAAGGTTATAAGGGTTGCCAATTGCCAGCACGACATCACCGATATGGGGGGCACGATTAATATTGATTGGAATTACTGGTAGGTTCACCGCATCAATTTTTAGTACCGCTAAATCAGTTAAGCCATCGGAACCCACAAGTAATGCCTCGGATACTCGGCCATTTTGTAGTGCCACAATTATCTGTTCAGCATTATTGATAACGTGCTTGTTGGTAAGGATATATCCCTTATCACTCATGATTACGCCAGAACCCAATGTACGAATAGCCAGTCCATCTTGTGTCGAGCTTAGGCTACGGTTATAGACATTAACCACCGCAGGGGCAGCTCTGCGTACCGCCTGGTTATAACTGGCTGGAACCTCTTCATCTATGCTATTGCTCTTGCCGGAAAAGATATGGCCCGGACTACGGAGCATAGGTATTGCGACCAGCAAGACACCGGCAATAATTAGCCCCAAAATAATAGAACGCAATAGCTTAAGAAACATGAGGTTTAAGGCGTAAATGGATGGATGACAGGAGGATAGCATGAGTTTGGCGGACACAGCATTGTGCTGTGTCCGATTTTTCTGCAAATTAGCGTATTAACAGGTAAATATTCTCTTCACCGCGCACAATATTCAGTGCAATTACCGCCGGTTTCGCATCAAGGGCTTTGCGCAACTGAGTAATATCCTGAACCCGGACACGGTTTACAGCAATAATCACATCATCTTTCTGCAAACCAGATTGCGCTGCAGGTGAGCCTTTGGTCACGCTCTCAACTTTGATGCCCTTACTGCCCCCTTTTATTTCCCCATTGCTCAGGGATGCACCCTGCAATGATGGCGATAAGGTTTCTGCGCTAGTTGACGTTGGGCTGCTGTTTTCCAGGGTTACGGTGACTTCAAGCGGTTTCCCATCGCGCAGCATGCCAACTTTAATGGCTTTACCTGGCCCGGTGGTGCCCACTTTGGCCCGCAACTCAGCAAAGCTACTGATGGGTTTCCCATCAACAGAAACCAACACATCACCGGCTTTGATGCCTGCTTTAGATGCGGCTGATTTTGGTAGCACTTCACTGACAAAAGCGCCACGCTGAGCATCAATATTAAAGGCTTTGGCCATGTCAGCGGTCATTTCGCTGCCACGAATGCCCAACAACCCGCGCTTCACTTCGCCAAACTCAATCAATTGTTGGCTGAGGTTTTGCGCCATGTTACTTGGAATAGCAAAGCCGATACCGATGTTGCCGCCACCTGGGGCCAGAATTGCGGTGTTAATCCCAATCAATTCACCATTGAGGTTAACTAGCGCGCCGCCAGAGTTACCACGGTTGATGGAGGCGTCGGTCTGGATAAAGTTTTCCAACCCTTCCAAATTCAAGCCACTACGACCCAAGGCGGAAATAATCCCCGATGTTGCTGTTTGCCCCAGACCAAATGGATTACCGACAGCAACGGCAAAATCACCCACTCGCAGGTTATCGGAATCGGCCATTTTAATCGCGGTCAGATTTTTGGCATCGGTTAACTGCAATAACGCGATATCGGTTTGTTCATCACGTCCTAGCAGCTTCGCATCATATTCACGACCATCATTGAGCTGAACGCGAATTTTATCCGCATTATTGATAACGTGGTTGTTTGTCAGCACATAGCCTTTTTCGGCATTAATGATAACACCCGACCCTAACCCCTCGAATGGACGGCTGCTTTCTTTACCGGCGGGTGCAT
The DNA here is from genome assembly GCF_052217165.1 of Yersinia sp. 2540 StPb PI. Taxonomy (NCBI): domain Bacteria; kingdom Pseudomonadati; phylum Pseudomonadota; class Gammaproteobacteria; order Enterobacterales; family Yersiniaceae; genus Yersinia; species Yersinia sp. 2540 StPb PI. The sequence continues at coordinate 5,022,356 of NZ_JAZGQC010000001.1, read as the reverse complement.
TCGGGCCAAAGAAGAATTTGAATTCTTCCGGCAAACGTTGCTGTTGTGCCTGTGTTCCTGACACATGAACACTGACTACCGCGGGCAAAACTTTTTCCAACATCGGTGCCAGACTAGGAACTGCCTGCCCGGCCACGGCTGCCGGCAGTGCTGCTGCGTTCACCATTGGAACAGACGCGAGACCCAGGGCGACACTCATTGCCAGCGCACTAAGAAATAATGACTTTTTCTTCATTGATTTAAACTCTCTCAATACCTAACGGTGAATGAATAGGATGAATGGCTGTTACAGGCCCGTTGTAAATTAAGACTCTGGATTAGCTAAAAAATTCACTTATTTCAAAAGGCTACTGCTGTCCTAAATATAAGCATCCTAAGATATGGCTTGATATAAGGCTCGCTATGAAGCAATTCAAGGAGAGGTAAGTATAGAAGTGTAAATGTACTGACCACGGTAATGTGAGATGCACCCCACCGTAGTCAGTATGATAGCTAAACGCGTGCTTAATCGCGGGTCTGATGCTCCGGGCGTAATAACCCCGATGCGCCTTCAGAGTAATCCCGAGGTGGCATTTTTACCGGTGCCTGATCATTATCTGCTTCAGATTCAGTCAGACGATAGCGGAACGGGTTATCTTGCAGTGGCAAGTCCGGTAATAAGTTATTGGAGCTTTTCGCCATATGTTGGTAGAGCTGGCGATAGTCGCGAGCCATATTATCCAACAACTCAGCACTGCGGGCAAAATGCCCAACCAGTTCCTGACGGTACTCTTCCAAATCAGTTTTGCTTTTCTCCAGCTCATTTTGCAGCACTTGCTGCTGACGCAATTTGCGGTTGCCAAAGCGCATAGCCACCGCGCCAATCACGATACCAACAACCAACCCAATAAGCGCATACTCCCAGGTCATGATGACTCCTTTTTTGACTTCATTGTTCAGCAGGACTTTTTCACTTAATAATACCCACTATAACCGTTAACCTTGTCGGAGTGGAATCCTGATGCAACTTTGCTTATGGTTATCAGGCTTTCTTCGCAGTGGCAGTGTCGGTAAATGCGGCGATTGCCCGATAAATCAGCAACAAAGTCGCGCAAAAAGTAGATAACTATTTTATCAGGGATTGTTGATAAACATGCAACCAAGTACACCTACAGCACTTTACCAGCAGGCACTTGATGCCGGCGACTACCAACCTGATGAGGTACAACGGCGTGCTGTAGCACGGCTGGATAGGCTTTATCAGGAACTAAATCAACGCCAGAGTATAGCGCCGACCCGCGCGAGTCTGCGCGGGCGGCTGAACCGTTTGATTGGGCGAGCAGTACCCCGGCCCCCCATACGACCCGCCCAGGGGCTGTATATGTGGGGCGGTGTTGGGCGGGGTAAAACCTGGCTGATGGATCTGTTTTTCCACAGCTTGCCGGGTGAGCGCAAGCTGCGACTGCATTTCCACCGTTTTATGCTACGGGTACATCAAGAACTGACTGAGCTGCAAGGTCATGAAAATCCGCTGGAGATTATTGCCGACGGTTTCAAAGCACAGACTGATGTGCTGTGCTTTGATGAGTTTTTTGTCTCGGATATTACTGATGCCATGTTACTGGCGACATTGCTGGAGGCACTCTTTGCCAGAGGTATCACGTTGGTTACCACCTCCAATATTCCACCGGATAATTTGTATCATAATGGTTTACAGCGTGCCCGCTTCTTGCCAGCCATTGAATTGATTAAACAGTATTGTGATGTGATGAATGTCGATGCGGGGATTGATTACCGCCTGCGGACCCTGACTCAGGCAAATCTTTATCTGACGCCCTTGAATCCACAAACTGAACAAGCGATGGACGATATTTTTGTCAAACTGGCCGGTAAAGAGGGGGACCAAGCGCCGATACTGGAAGTTAACCATCGGCCATTGCCTGCTATTTGCTCAGCACAGGGTGTTCTGGCGGTAGATTTCCATACACTGTGTGAAGAAGCCCGCAGCCAGTTGGATTACATTGCACTGTCCAAGCTCTATCACACGGTATTACTGCACAACGTCCACCGCATGGAGACGCGAGATGAGAATACGGCCAGGCGTTTTCTGGCACTCGTGGATGAGTTTTATGAACGGCGGGTAAAATTGATTATTGCGGCAGAAGTATCAATGTTCGATATTTATTGCGGTGAGCGCCTTAAATTCGAATATCAACGCTGTTTATCGCGGTTACAAGAGATGCAAAGTGAAGAGTATCTCTCTTTACCGCATCTGCCATAGGGATAATCTGCACGACCGTTATTCACTTTTGACCCGCTAAAATGCTATTCTGTGGTGGGCGATTTTCCTTCGCCCTAACTTAACATGTTTAATTTATACCTTTCTCGTCAAAAACAGTTCGATCTTTAACGTCGACTTCTCTATAATCTTGCGACCCCACGTTACAACAAAGTTTTTTTCCCAAAAACTTTGATAGTGCCGGCATTGGCTATTCGAAGGGGTAGGTTTGCTGGACTGATGGTCGTGTGAGCCTCAACTGTTTTTGAACGTTTGGGTGTTCACCAACGTGTAACTTATTAATTGGGTAAGCTTTTATAATGAAAACTTTCACAGCTAAACCAGAAACTGTAAAACGCGACTGGTATGTTGTTGACGCGAGCGGTAAGACCTTAGGTCGCCTCGCTACTGAACTGGCTAGTCGCTTACGCGGCAAGCACAAAGCGGAATACACCCCGCACGTTGATACTGGTGATTACATCATCGTTCTGAACGCAGAAAAAGTTGCCGTAACTGGTAACAAGCGTACAGACAAGATTTATTACCGTCACACCGGTCATATCGGTGGTATCAAACAAGCGACCTTTGAAGAGATGATTGCCCGCAGTCCTGAGCGTGTGATTGAAATCGCGGTTAAAGGCATGCTGCCGAAGGGTCCGCTGGGTCGTGCAATGTATCGTAAACTGAAAGTTTACGCGGGTACTGAGCACAATCATGCGGCGCAGCAACCGCAAGTTCTGGACATTTAATCGGGATTATGGCAATGGCTGAAAATCAATACTACGGCACTGGTCGCCGCAAAAGTTCTGCTGCACGCGTTTTTCTTAAGCCGGGTAGCGGTAATATCGTTATTAACCAACGTAGCATCGAAGAGTACTTCGGTCGTGAAACTGGCCGTATGGTTGTTATGCAACCGCTCGTACTGCTAGATATGGTTAGCAAGTTTGACATGTACATCACTGTTAAAGGTGGTGGTATTTCTGGTCAAGCTGGTGCTATCCGTCACGGTATTACCCGTGCACTGATGGAATATGACGAGTCTCTTCGTGGTGAACTGCGTAAAGCTGGCTTCGTAACGCGTGATGCGCGTGAAGTTGAGCGTAAGAAAGTGGGTCTGCGTAAAGCACGTCGTCGTCCACAGTTCTCCAAACGTTAATTTTTTGCCTCTACGGCATCAGATTAATGGTAAAAACCCGGTGTCTCACCGGGTTTTTTTATGCCTGAAAAACCACTTTCCATAGCATCACATATTATATTTTCGTTGCTAAACCGTTGTCTGATAAACAATTAATCACGAAATCGCAGCACCATCCCCACAAAACATGCAAAATCTGGTAAACTATCACCCACTTTTGTGCCTGTTCGGCGAACTGTTGGCGTCCGTGTATCTCCCTGGCTGAATAACTATCTCGACCAAGGCTTATTTACGGCAACAGCTGTCGAGATGACGAACCGGCGGTAAAACGACTCAGGATAGCAACCTAACCGTGGGCTATTCGCACTGTTTTCTAGATAATCTTGGAGGTTTTCATGGCTGTCGCTGCCAACAAACGTTCGGTAATGACGCTGTTTTCCGGCCCGACCGACATTTTTAGCCATCAAGTACGTATCGTACTGGCGGAGAAAGGTGTCAGTGTTGAGATTGAGCAGGTTGAAGCTGGTAATCTGCCGCAGGACCTGATTGACCTCAATCCCTACCAGACCGTTCCTACTTTGGTTGATCGCGAGTTAACATTGTATGAATCCCGCATCATCATGGAGTATTTGGATGAGCGTTTCCCTCATCCTCCATTGATGCCGGTATACCCTGTTGCACGTGGTAGCAGTCGTTTGATGATGAATCGCATCGAGAAAGACTGGTATTCCCTGATGCATAAGATCGAACAAGGTAATGCTCAGGAAGCTGAAGCAGCCCGCAAGCAGCTACGTGAAGCTCTGTTGTCTATCGCGCCGGTATTTAATGAAATGCCTTTCTTTATGAGCGAAGAATTCAGCCTGGTTGATTGCTATCTGGCTCCGCTGCTGTGGCGTTTACCTGTATTAGGTATCGAGTTAACCGGTGCTGGCTCTAAAGAGTTGAAGGGTTATATGACACGTGTGTTTGAGCGTGATGCGTTCCTGGCTTCCCTGACTGAAGCTGAACGTGAAATGCACCTGAAAACCCGAGGTTAATTGTTATGGAGATGTCGGATATGTCTCCGCGCCGTCCCTATCTGTTGCGCGCATTTTACGAGTGGTTGATTGATAATCAACTGACTCCGCATCTGGTTGTGGATGTCACCCGGCCGGGTGTTTCGGTGCCGATGGAATTTGCCCGCGATGGGCAGATTGTATTGAATGTAGCACCGCGTGCCGTGGGTAATTTGGAGCTGGGTAACGAGGGTGTAAGTTTCAATGCCCGTTTCGGTGGCGTTCCTCGTCAAGTTACCGTGCCGATGGCTGCGGTAATGGCTATCTATGCGCGTGAAAACGGCTCTGGCACTATGTTTGAGCCTGAAGAAGCTTACGATTCTGATGCTGATGGCAATTTTGAGGCTTTCACAGAGGAAGGTAGCGAGACGGCACCGGCTGAGAACCTGACATTAGTCACTGGTGATACTCAGGTATCACAGGACGATAGTCATTCACCGGATGATGAGCCACCAAAACCGCCACGTAGCGGTGGTCGCCCAGCATTACGGGTTGTTAAGTAACGAACAACACTGTTCTTTTGCACCAAGCGTTACCATACCCAATAAGGGCGGCATTAGCCGCCCTTATTATTTCTGCCAAATAACCAATAATTAAGACAGCTTTTTCAACTCAGCCAGACAGCTATCACGTTGACTCATCATATCGCTATTTCTGATAGTCGATAAGGTATGAGATGCGCGCTGTTGGAAGCTGGCTTTGGCAGCACTGTCTTTGACATCTGCCGGTGCGGTACAAATATCTGATACCGTTAGTGTTTTACTGTCGCTCACCGCTTTTAGTACTGCGGCCGGGTTATAAATCAGTGCAGAAGAGAGTGCCGATTTCACCCCAGCAGTGAAATTCGCATTACCGGCATCGGCCAGTTTAGGGGCCATGGCAATCCAGTTGTCATCACCCAGCTTAATATTATTTTCTACCGCAGGCAGTTGCCCCGCTTTTGCCAGCTCGGCTACCACAGCGCGCGCGCCACGCGCCTCAATATTATAACCAACTTCTTGATAATTCAAAGACATAGCCAATGCGCTGCTGCTGATCGCCAGCAAGCCGCCAGCAATAAAAAGTAAGTGAGATTTCATAACAGATAATCCTTTATTTAAAACAAGGCGTAACAATAAGGCTGGCCATGGGGTCAGGCCAAAAAGCATAGATACAGAAAGTATAAGTACGGAAAGCATAAACCTATCGGAGCTCGGCCTTTACTATAGCGCTTCAGCTATAAATTGCTGCAAATAAGGTGGTTGAGATTGTTACAAAATCTTGAGTTGAAGTGGATGTGCGTGGAAAAAAACAGTAAAAAGGGCTGGATAACCAGCCCTCTAGTGTTAAGTCTATGGCAGGATACTTTTACTGTCAGACTTCCAGATAATTCATGATGCCATCTGCGGCTTTGCGGCCTTCGGCGATGGCTGTCACCACCAGATCAGAGCCACGGACGATATCGCCACCGGCAAAGATTTTCGGGTTACTGGTCTGAAACGCATTATCAGTGCTCTCAGGGGCCACTACGCGGCCCTGCTTATCCAATGCCACGTCATGCGCCGCCAACCACTCCATGCTGTGTGGACGGAAGCCAAATGCCATTATCACTGCATCTGCTGGTAGCACATGTTCAGACCCTGGGATCTGCTCAGCCACGCTGCGGCCTTGTGCATCAGGTGCGCCCAGTTGGGTACGAACCATCTTCACACCACAGACGTTGCCGTTGCTGTTAACTTCGATGCTTAATGGTTGCAAGTTGAATTTAAACTCAACTCCTTCCTCACGGGCGTTTTTCACTTCCCGCTTGGAACCTGGCATGTTGACCTCATCACGACGATAGGCGCACACCACATCTGTTGCCCCTTGGCGAATCGATGAACGCACACAGTCCATTGCGGTATCACCGCCGCCCAGCACTACGACACGCTTACCTTCCATATTGATATATGGCTCGTGGACGGTCGCATCAAAGCCCATCAACTGCTTGGTATTGGCAATCAGGTATGGCAGCGCATCATAGACACCCGAGGCATCTTCATTTGCCAGACCACCGCGCATCGATTGGTATGTCCCGACACCGAGGAACACCGCGTCATACTCCTTCAGCAGCGCATCCATGGTGATATCTTTACCGATTTCAGTATTGAGTTGGAATTCGATACCCATCTCGGAGAAGATTTTACGGCGCTTAATCATCACTTCTTTTTCCAGCTTAAAGGCTGGAATACCGAAGGTCAGCAAGCCGCCAATCTCTGGATGGCGGTCAAATACCACGGCTTGTACGCCGTTGCGTGCTAATACGTCGGCACAGGCCAGCCCGGCAGGGCCAGCACCGATCACCGCGACACGTTTACCGGTCGGGTGAACATGCGACATATCAGGCTTCCAGCCCATCTCAATGGCTTTATCGCTGATGTAGCGCTCGATGTTGCCGATAGTCACCGCACCGAATTCATCGTTCAGGGTACAAGACCCTTCGCACAGACGGTCCTGTGGGCATACACGGCCACACACTTCCGGTAAGCTGTTGGTCTGGTGGGCCAGATCCGCCGCTTCCATGATGCGCCCTTCGTTGGCCAGTTTCAGCCAATTAGGAATGTAGTTATGAACCGGGCACTTCCATTCGCAATAAGGGTTACCACAAGACAGGCAGCGGTCTGCCTGAGCTTTGGCCTGGGTTTCCGAAAACGGCTCGTAAATCTCAACAAATTCAATTTTACGGATCTTCAGCGGCTTTTTCGGCGGATCTACGCGCTGTAGGTCGATAAACTGATAAACATTCTGACTCATTTCAACCCCTTACTGCGCTTGAACCCGCAGCTCGGCTGCGGAACGGCTACGGTGGCCCAACAGTGCTTTCACGTCGCTGGATTTCGGTTTAACCAAAGCAAATTTGGTCACCCACTCTGGCCAGTTAGCCAGAATTTCTTCGCCACGGCTGGAACCGGTCAACTGAACATGCTCAGTGATCAGCCCACGCAGATGCTCTTCATGGATTGCCAATTGATCGACATCCAGGACTTCCACCAGCTCAGGGTTAACACGTTTACGGAATTCACCATCTTCATCAAGAACATAAGCAAAACCGCCGGTCATACCAGCACCGAAGTTAATCCCAGTGCGACCCAGTACGCAGACAATACCACCAGTCATGTATTCACAACCGTTATCACCGATACCTTCAACAACGGTGATAGCCCCAGAGTTACGCACGGCGAAACGCTCACCTGCACGGCCTGCGGCGAATAATTTGCCGCCAGTCGCGCCATACAGACAGGTGTTGCCGACAATGCTGGCCTCATGGCTGCGGAAGTTGGAGCCGACAGGAGGGCGCACTGCAATACGGCCACCGGCCATCCCTTTACCGACATAGTCGTTGGCATCACCGGTCAGGGTTAACTCAACACCACCGGCATTCCAGACACCAAAGCTTTGACCGGCAGTACCGGAGAAATAAGCTTTGATTGGGTCGGTTGCCAGACCTTGATCACCATGTTTAGTGGCAATCGCGCCCGACAGCGCGGCACCTACGGAACGGTCAGTATTACGGATATCGAAGTAGAACGTCTTACTGTGTTTCGCTTCAATGTGCGGTTCAGCTTGCGACAGTAACTCTTTGTTCAATATGCCTTTATCGAACGGAGGGTTACTTTCGGTACAATACAGTGCCTTACCCGGATGTGGCGTAGCGGTTTTCAGCATCGGCGACAGATCCAGTTTATTCTGTTTGGCTGAGATGCCATCCAGTTCCAGCAGCATGTCAGTACGACCAATTAAATCAACCAGTTGGCTTACACCCAACTCAGCCATGATTTCACGAGTTTCCCGTGCGATAAACTGGAAGTAATTAACCACCCGTTCAGGCAAGCCGTGATAATGGTCACGACGCAGTTTTTCATCCTGAGTTGCTACACCGGTGGCGCAGTTATTCAGGTGGCAAATACGTAAGTATTTACAACCGAGTGCCACCATAGGCCCGGTACCGAAGCCGAAGCTTTCTGCACCCAGAATCGCGGCTTTAACAATATCGACGCCGGTTTTCAAGCCACCATCCACTTGTAGACGGATTTTATGGCGCAGGCCGTTAGCAACCAGCGCTTGTTGCGTTTCAACTAATCCTAGCTCCCACGGGCAACCGGCATATTTCACTGAAGAGAGCGGGCTGGCACCGGTACCACCGTCGTACCCAGCAATGGTAATCAGGTCGGCATAAGCTTTCGCTACGCCGGTAGCAATGGTACCCACGCCCGGCTCAGATACCAGTTTCACCGAAATCAACGCTTTCGGATTGACCTGTTTCAAGTCGAAAATGAGCTGTGCCAGGTCTTCGATTGAGTAAATATCATGGTGCGGTGGTGGGGAGATCAATGTCACTCCCGGTACGGAATAGCGCAGTTTGGCGATATAAGGTGTGACTTTATCACCGGGTAACTGGCCGCCTTCACCTGGTTTTGCACCTTGTGCTACTTTGATCTGGATAACATCGGCGTTTACCAGATACGCCGGTGTCACACCGAAACGACCAGAGGCCACCTGCTTGATACGAGAAACTTTATTCGTACCGTAACGGGCCGGATCTTCGCCACCTTCACCGGAGTTAGAGAAGCCACCCAGACTGTTCATGGCGATAGCCAATGATTCATGGGCCTCCGGGCTAAGTGCGCCGATAGACATTGCCGCCGTATCAAAGCGAGTAAACAGTGATTCAGCCGGTTCCACTTGATCCACCGGGATCGGGGTGCCTTGCGGTTTAATGGCTAACAGATCACGCAGTGTGGCAATCGGGCGCTCATTAACCAGCTTGGCATAAACCTGATAATCGCTGTATTCACCACTGTGAACCGCTTTTTGTAAGGTGCTGACCACATCCGGGTTATACGCATGGTATTCGCCGTTGTGAACAAACTTCAATAAACCGCCCTGATCCAACGGCTTGCGTTTCAGCCAGGCACGTTTAGACAGATTTTGCAGATCTTGTTGGAAATCACTGAAGCTGGCTCCACCGATACGACTGACCACGCCCTGGAAACAGAGATTAGACAAATCACGATGCAGGCCAACCGCTTCAAACAGCTTGGCACAGCGGTAAGAGGCCACAGTTGAAATGCCCATTTTGGACATGATTTTGTATAGGCCCTTGTTGATCCCATTACGATAGTTAAGCATCACATCGCGATACTTCTTATCAATCGCTTGGCTATCAACCAATTTAGCCAATGATTCATAAGCTAAATAAGGGTAAATCGCAGTCGCACCAAAACCGAGCAGCACGGCGAAGTGATGCGGGTCGCGGGCACTGGCAGTTTCAACAATAATGTTGGCGTCGCAGCGTAGATTTTTCTCAACCAGGCGGGTCTGGATAGCGCCGACAGCCATTGGTGCGGGTACCGGCAGGCGGTTAGGGGCGATGGCACGATCAGACAGTACCAGCATTACGGCACCGTCACGGACTTTGCGCTCCGCTTCTTCACATAATCTCAGAACCGCTTGTTCCAGGTCAGTTTCGGCAGGATCAAAGGTCAAATCCACACGATCAGCACGATAATGCTCCCCTTCCAACGTGGTTAACTGTTGGAAATCAGAGAACAACAGGATCGGCGATTTAAAGCTCAGTCGGTGCGCCTGACCTTCTGCTTCGCAGAACACGTTCATTTCACGACCGATACTGGTCGCCAGTGACATAACGTGTGCTTCACGCAGCGGATCGATGGGCGGGTTGGTGACCTGCGCAAATTGCTGGCGGAAGTAATCGTAAATAATACGTGGGCCGCTGGATAGTACCGCAAATGGGGTGTCATCACCCATTGAGCCGGTGGCTTCCTGACCAATTTCACCCAGCACACGGATGACTTGGTCCAGCTCTTCACTGCTGTAACCAAATTGCTTCTGGTAGGTTTCCAGTGTCGAATCATCTAACTGACGGCTGCCCACCTGATCTTCTGGCAGATCTTCGAACGGCACCAGACGCTTAACGTTCTTCTCCATCCACTCTTTATACGGGTGGCGGCTTTTCAGATCGTTATCCGTTTCGGCTGAATGGAGGATCTTACCGCTGCGGGTATCGATCACCATCAGTTCACCAGGGCCGACGCGACCTTTTTCAATCACTTCATCGGGCTGATAATCCCAGATGCCCACTTCAGAAGCACAGGTGATCAGCTTATCTTTGGTGATAACGTAGCGCGCAGGGCGCAAGCCATTACGGTCAAGGTTACAAGCGGCATAACGGCCATCTGACATCACAATCCCGGCCGGGCCATCCCACGGCTCCATATGCATGGAGTTGAAGTCAAAGAAGGCGCGCAGGTCGGTATCCATATCTGGGTTGTTCTGCCAGGCCGGTGGCACTAGCAGACGCATGGCACGAATCAAGTCCATACCGCCACTGAGGAACAGTTCCAACATGTTATCCAGTGAACTGGAGTCAGAGCCGGTCTCATTGACGAAAGGAGCCGCATCCTGCAAATCCGGGATTAATGGCGTTTTGAATTTATAAGCACGTGCGCGCGCCCATTGGCGGTTACCGGCGATGGTATTGATTTCGCCGTTGTGGGCCAGATAACGGAACGGCTGAGCCAGTGGCCAGCGTGGCACGGTATTGGTTGAGAAGCGCTGGTGGAATAGGCAGATTGCCGACTCCATGCGCAAATCAGCCAAATCAAGATAGAAGCGCGGCAGATCCGCAGGCATACATAAGCCTTTATAGATCGTCACCAGATTAGAGAAACTACATACGTAGAAATCTTTATCTTCTGAAATACGCTTTTCGATACGGCGACGCGCCACAAACAGGCGGCGTTCCATATCACGTGGACGCCAGCCAGCAGGGGCGTTCACAAAAATTTGTTCAATCCGAGGCAGGGAGGAGAGGGCAATTTCACCGAGAACATCCGGGTTGGTCGGCACTTCACGCCAGCCGATAATCGACAGCGTTTCGTTTTGCAATTCTTCTTCTACAATGCGGCGGCTTGCCTTGGCGAGTTCTTCGTCCTGACTGAGAAACATCATGCCTACGGCATAGTTTTTGGCCAAACGCCATCCGCGTTCTTCAGCGACCATCCGGAAAAAACGATCCGGTTTTTGTAACAACAAGCCACAACCGTCGCCGGTCTTGCCATCAGCAAGTATCGCGCCACGGTGTTGCATGCGGGCCAGTGCGTGTATAGCGGTACGCACTACCTTATGGCTAGGTTCGCCTTCTATGTGGGCGATTAGGCCGAAACCACAGTTGTCCCTCTCAAGGGATTTATCGTACAACATATCAGTGAACCTCCCCAGGCTCTGCGAGACTCTCACAAACCGACTCCAGAAGGACATGGTTACATCAGGCAGGGTGGGCTGAGAGCCGCGTATTTCGCGACAAATCTGCTTTTCCGCCCTCCGCCAATGGCCTCTTGTGACGGTTCTCACAAGTGGTATAAGACTTGTTTTAAGAGGGAGTCTTAAATTACTGCATAATTATGACTAGACGTTTGCCCGTCTAGAAAGCTTCCAGCGGACCTCCAACTTAGCGAGAAAGAATACTCAGGTCAAATATAGGCTTAAGATATATCTTTAAGGTAATAAATGGGGTTATCACAATGAAAAATATATATTTATTGGTACTTTTAACCCATCTTATACTCAATAAGATAGGCGTGAAATTGTGAGCTGTCTCACTATAGTGCAATCGACAAATCTCTGCACCATGCTAGTGCTGGCGGGGATGTCAGAATTAAATTCTGCAATTTAAATATTTATTGGTTTATAAAACTATTTTTCACTGAATTGTAATAGAAGCGCTAACAGGTTGGTGGAAATAAGAAAATTTAATCATTGGTCAAGTGATTTTATTTGCATTTATAATGAATGGTTATGCGAGGTTGCACCCAAGGGCGTGGGAGTTGATCTCTGTCATCGCGAATTGCATCGCTAGCGGGTAGCCTTAAGCTCTTTTTTGACAGGCAGTGCCAAGATTATGCAGTTGCAGAAATTAGTCAATATGTTTGGTGCGGATTTACAGCGCCGTTACGGTGAAAAAGTGCATAAACTCACGCTGCACGGCGGGTTTAGCTGCCCTAATCGTGATGGAACACTCGGTCGGGGGGGCTGTACCTTTTGTCAGGTGGCTTCATTTGCCGATGAGAACATGCAGCAACAGAGTATTGCGCAGCAGCTAGCGGCGCAGGCAAAAAAAACTAATCGGGCAAAACGTTACCTGGCTTACTTTCAGGCCTATACCAGTACTTATGCAGAGGTTAATGCTTTAGCTGTGATGTATGAACAGGCTTTAGCCGAAGCTGACATTGTCGGTTTGTGTGTGGGAACCCGGCCCGATTGTGTCCCGGATGCGGTATTGGATTTATTGAGTGGTTATCACCAGCAAGGTTATGAAGTCTGGCTTGAGTTGGGGCTACAGACCGCTAATGATAAAACGCTCAAACGTATTAACCGTGGGCATGATTTCGCCTGTTATCAGCAAACAGCCCGCCGCGCCCGTGCCCGTGGGCTGAAAGTATGCTGTCATTTGATTGTCGGCTTACCCGGCGAAGATAAGCCACAGAATATGGCAACGCTAGAACAAGTGGTGGCAACCGGTGTTGATGGGTTAAAACTGCATCCACTCCATATCGTGGAAGGTAGCACGATGGGAAAAGCATGGCGGGCAGGGCGGTTGGCGGAACTGGCGTTGGAACAATATGTTGTGACTGCGGGTGAAATGATCCGCCATACTCCAGTGCAGATTGTCTATCATCGGATCTCTGCCAGTGCGCGCAGACCCACGTTGTTGGCCCCGTTGTGGTGCGAGAATCGCTGGACCGGTATGAATGAGCTGAATAATTATATGCTGGCCCATGGCGGGCAGGCCTCTGCTTTATGACCGGCTACTGCGCGTCGCCATACTGAGATTGTGTAGTGCTCACAAAATGCAGGTATTTTGAACGCCCTTTAGGGCGGCCCGCAGGGGAGCGTAGCGAATAAAATCCTCACGTGCTGCGTGTACGCTCCGGTTTTTCCGCGCTGTACGCACTCAGTCTGCTTAGCTCGCTACGCCGTAAGTTTTGACCCCCACCTTATTTTGGCTATGCCTACCGTTTATTGGCAGATAATCGGCTTATTTCCCTATCTCTCACCGTGATTTGCAATCTTTTCCACACTTCTAAGCAAGCCATCTTATCTCTTGGCGGTTTTACGGTATGATTTATACCCTTCGTCCTTGAAGCTACAGCGTTGTTAGCTGCGCTCGCTTACCCGAATCACTTACTTGAGTAAGCTCATCGGGATTCGCTTGTTGGCTGTCCACCTGCAACTCCAATGACTTTGGGTATAGATTCCGAGGCATATTCAGAAACACTGACAGGGGTTGCTATGAAGCAAATCAGGGTATTAGCCCAGTACTACGTTGATTTAATGGTTAAGTTAGGACTGGTTCGCTTCTCACTGCTACTGGCCTCTGTGTTGGTGTTACTGGCCATGGTGGTGCAGATGGCGGTGACGTTGGTGCTGAGTGGCTCTGTTGAAACCCTCGATCTGGTACGTTCCATTTTCTTTGGTTTGTTGATTACGCCTTGGGCAGTCTATTTCTTGTCGGTAGTGGTTGAGCAATTGGAAGAGTCGCGCCAGCGCTTGTCGCGTCTGGTTGAAAAGCTTGAAGTGATGCGTTATCGCGATTTAGAGCTGAATAAACAACTGACCGAAAATATTGCTCAACTCAATCAGGAAATTGTTGAGCGTGAAAAAGCGGAAAAAGCGCACCTACAAGTGGTTGATAAACTAAAAGAAGAGATGGGGCACCGTGAGCAGGCGCAGGTTGAGTTGGGGCAGCAGTCAGCGCTATTGCGATCCTTTTTGGATGCGTCGCCAGATCTGGTTTATTACCGCAATGAAGATAATGAGTTCTCTGGCTGCAACCGGGCGATGGAGCTGTTGACGGGCAAGAGTGAGAAACAGCTGGTTGGGCTGACGCCCAAAGATGTCTATGCGCCGGATATCGCCGAAAAAGTGATGGAAACCGACGAGAAAGTCTTCCGCCATAACGTCTCTCTTACCTATGAGCAGTGGCTGGTTTATCCCGATGGCCGCAAAGCCTGCTTTGAACTGCGTAAAGTGCCATTTTATGATCGTGTGGGTAAACGGCACGGATTGATGGGGTTTGGGCGCGATATAACCGAGCGTAAGCGCTATCAGGATGCGCTGGAGAACGCCAGTAGGGATAAGACTACCTTCATCTCAACAATCAGCCACGAGCTGCGTACGCCGCTTAATGGCATTGTTGGCCTAAGCCGCATCCTGCTTGATACCGAATTAGACAGCGAACAGCTAAAGTATCTGAAAACCATTCATGTCAGTGCTATCACTCTTGGGAATATCTTCAACGATATTATTGAGATGGATAAATTGGAAAGGCGTAAAGTCCAGCTTGATAATCAGCCAATTGATTTTACAGGTTTTATGGCAGATCTTGAGAACCTTTCGGGCCTGTTGGTTCAGCCAAAAGGGCTGAAGTTCATTATGGATCCGCAATTGCCGCTGCCGGAGAAAGTGATTACCGATGGCACCCGCTTGCGCCAGATTCTGTGGAACTTAATCGGCAATGCCGTGAAATTTACTCAGCAAGGTAAAATTGTGGTGCGGGTACGGCGTGAGGGGAGTGACCGTTTGATCTTTGAAGTGGAAGATTCAGGTATGGGCATCCCCGAAGATGAACAGGATAAGATTTTCGCCATGTATTATCAGGTGAAAGATCGCAATGGTGGCCGCCCGGCAACCGGTACTGGCATTGGTCTGGCGGTATCTAAACGCTTGGCACAAAGCATGGGGGGCGATATTACGGTGAAAAGCACCCAAGGGGCCGGTTCATGCTTTACCTTGACCATTAAAGCACCTGCGGTGCAGCAAGCCGCGAGTGTGCCATCAGGTGATGACATACCTCTGCCTGCGTTGCATGTATTGCTGGTGGAAGATATCGAGCTGAACGTCATTGTCGCGCGCTCGGTATTGGAGAAATTAGGCAACAGCGTTGAGGTGGCAATGAATGGCCATGATGCACTGGCGATGTTTAAACCTGATGATTTTGATTTAGTGCTGTTAGATATCCAGTTGCCGGATATGAGCGGGTTGGACATTGCGCGCCAAATTCGGGCGGAATATGGGGCAGAGTCATTACCGCCACTGGTGGCATTGACCGCCAACGTACTTAAAGACAAAAAAGAGTATTTAGATGCTGGGATGGATGACGTGCTGAGCAAGCCGTTGTCAGTTCCGGCGCTCACGGCGATGATTAAGCAATTTTGGGATCATAAGCCCTCAACCTCGGCGAAAAAACAGGAACATAAAGTGATGCAAACCCATGAATCGTTACTTGATACTGCAATGCTGGAGCAATACATCGATTTGGTTGGCCCACAATTAATTCATCAAAGCCTGGAAATGTTTGAACAGATGATGCCCAGCTATTTGTCGGTGTTGGACTCAAACATGACGGCACGGGACCAAAAGGGCATTACCGAAGAGGCGCATAAGATTAAAGGCGCTGCCGGTTCTGTCGGTTTGCGTCATATCCAGCAGCTTGCACAGCAGATCCAAACCCCGACACTGCCAGCATGGTGGGATAACGTGCAAGATTGGGTCGATGAATTAAAATTAGAATGGCGCAATGATGTGCAGGTGTTACGTGAGTGGGTGGCGGTTGCTGAAAAAAAATAACCCCGACCGAGGCCGGGGTGCGCGAATACTGCGCCAACACCAGGGAAATCGTCAACCTGCGATACTCGTCATACTTCAAGTTACATGTGCGTTGGCTGATTTCATTCACCCCAGTCACTTACTTATGTAAGCCGCTGGGGATTCGCTCAGTTACCGCCTGCCAGTAATTCGAAATATTTAGGGTATATTATTTCGATTTCGAGTGGATTCGCAGGTTGTAAGGATTCTTCCATACATCATACAAGCAACAACATAGCAAATGTAAGCGCTCTTGTTACAAGATTCATTAAAATTTGTGATAGAGATTCGTCTTTGTCACTAGAACGGGTTAAGCGATTGACAGAGTAAGAAAAGGAGAGGTGTGATGAAAACGGTCGGTGTAGTGCTTAGTGGATGTGGGGTATTTGACGGTGCTGAGATACATGAGTCTGTCTTAACAATCCTGGCATTAGATCGTGCAGGCGCAAGTGTTTTGTTCTTCGCCCCCGATAAACCACAACTGCATGTTATTAATCATGTTACCGGCGAAGAAATGGTCGAGAAACGGAATGTGTTAGTGGAGTCGGCGCGCATTACTCGCGGCCAGATTAAGCCTCTTTCTTTAGCCAATTCAGAGCAATTGGATGCCCTGATTGTGCCTGGTGGTTTTGGTGCCGCAAAGAACCTCTGCGATTTTGCAACTCAAGGTTCTGAATGTGTTATTGACTCCGATTTATATAAACTTATTCAATCAATGCATAAGTCAGGTAAACCAATTGGTTTTATGTGTATTGCGCCAGTGATGTTGCCAAAACTATTGGGTAAACCGATCCGTCTGACAATTGGTAACGATCCCGATACTATTGATGCAATTGAAGTTATGGGTGGAGAGCATGTTATTTGCCCTGCCGATGACGTGGTGGTCGATGCTGAGAATAAAGTGGTCACCACACCTGCCTATATGTTGGCAGCATCAATTTCTGAAGCGGCTAAAGGGATTGATAAGTTGGTAACTAAGGTGCTGGATTTAACCGAATGACGTTAGCCAGACGCAGATTAAACCAGCTATGGTATTGGGGAAAACGGGGCGTGATCGGCATCGTCGCACTGTGGTTGGCGGGCATTTTGATTTTTGCTTTTTTGCCGGTCCCTTTTTCCATGGTGATGATCGAAAGGCAACTGGGCGCCTGGTTGACCGGTGATTTTTCCTATGTAGCGCACTCTGACTGGGTGCCGATGGATGAAATTTCGCCTTACATGGCGCTAGCCGTGATGGCGGCTGAGGATCAAAAATTCCCCGAGCATTGGGGATTTGATGTGGGTGCTATCGAATCGGCACTCTCCCATAATCAGCGCAATCAAAATCGTATCCGAGGTGCGTCGACTTTGTCACAGCAAACAGCGAAAAATCTGTTTCTTTGGGACGGGCGTAGCTGGGTGCGAAAAGGGTTGGAAGTGGGATTGACCGCCGGTATCGAACTGATATGGACCAAGCGCCGTATTCTGACGGTGTATCTCAATATTGCCGAGTTTGGTGAGGGCATTTTTGGTGTGGAAGCCGCTGCCCGCCATTTCTTTAATAAACCCGCCAGTAAATTGAGTGCTTCAGAAGCCGCCCTGCTGGCAGCGGTCCTGCCTAATCCGCTGCGTTTTAAGGTTAATGCGCCATCAGGGTATGTTATTTCCCGCCAGCAGTGGATTTTACGCCAGATGCGGCAGTTGGGTGGGAAGGAATTTTTGCAGGAAAATTCCCTATAATAGCCTTCGTCCTTGAAGCCGCAGGGGTGTTAGCTGTGCTCACTAACCCGAATCACTTGACTGCGTAAGCTCATCGGGATTAATGAGCCTCATCCTTGAGGCTCACCCTACGGGCTAGCATAAATGCTGTTCAAATCAGTTCCCGACCGATTTGTCATTCGCTGGCTGCCTACTTGCAACTCCAATGACTTTGGCTATCGGTACTGCAATTACAGTAAAGACAACGGGCTTAGATTGCGCTAAGCCCGTAGATATTTGATTATATGCAAATAAATCGAGTTATTTCACGATGGTAAACGCAGTGGTGACGTGCTTAACGCCACTAACCTGGCTGGCAATCTGTGCCGCTGATTGCCCTTCCTGCTGAGTCACCAGACCCAACAAGAACACTTCGCCGTTCTCGGTGGTGACTTTCACATTTGAAGATTTAACTGAATCTGCTGTCAGTAACTGTGAACGAACTTTGGTGGTGATCCAGGTATCCATTGAGGCGGTAGTCAGATCAACCGGCTTGCCTAAGCGCATCTCGTTATACACTTCCGTTGCGCCATCGACACCTGCGGCAATTTGTTTGGCGCGGTTAGACAGCTCTGCGGTTGGCGACTGCCCGGTCAGCAAAACTTTCCCTTGATAAGCGGTCACCACAAAGCGTGTTTGGCTTTTTATCTGCTGATCTTTGCTCAGCGCATTGACGACTCTGGCCTCAAGTGTGCCATCGTCTACCTGAGTGCCGACAGAGCGTGGGTCTGTGGCAGATTTAGTCGCAACGGCTGCGCTGCCGACAACCACGGCACCGACACAGCCTTGCAATAGCAGGGCGCTGAATAGCATGGCAAAAATATAACCAACCTTCATTCGTGCTCCTTTAATCGTCCTGATGAGGAAATAGAGTGTTATCAATTAAGTCACACAAGCAATTCACTGTGAGCATGTGTAATTCTTGAACGCGTGCACTGCGGTGCGAAGGTATACGGATTTCAACATCCTGCTGACCCAACAGGCCAGCCAGCTCACCGCCATCGTAACCGGTAAGGGCAACGATGGTCATATCACGGGTTACAGCTGCTTCGACCGCTTTCACAATATCACGGCTATTGCCACGAGTGGAAATAGCGAGCAAAACATCACCAGCATGGCCGAGTGCTCGTACCTGCTTGGCATAGACCTCATCATGTAAACGGTCGTTGGCAATAGCGGTCAGAACAACATTATCAGCATTTAACGCAATTGCAGGCAGACTTGGTCGTTCTGTTTCAAAACGGTTTATCATGCTGGCGGCAAAGTGCTGCGCGTTAGCCGCAGAAGTCCCATTGCCGCAGCAGAGAATTTTATTGCCGTTGAGCAGTGACTGAACCAACGTCATTGCTGCACGGGATATGGCATCAGGCAAAGCCTCAGCCGCGGCAATCTGGGTTTGAATACTTTCTGTAAAGCAGCCTTTGATTCTATCCAGCACGTTGATTTAATCCACTCAGTAAAATTAATATGCCCTTGGTACTTGAAGCCGCAGGGGTGTTGGCTACGTTCGTTACTCGACTCAGCCAGTGGGGCAGTGCAAATGCCGTTAAAAATGGTTTACAACCAATTTGTCATTTTCTTGCCGGCAACCAGCAACTCCAACGTCTTAGGGCATAGCCCGGTAGTAAACCGGAAAAATTGTTAATCCGTATTGAAAGCGTTAGGCAACCACTCTACTTGGCTACCCGTGATGGCAAAAACATCAAAACGGCACGATGTTGTGGCAAAACTGGCACCTCGCTGTGCCAGCCAAATGGTGGCAGCACGGAGTAACCGCTGTTGTTTGCTGTGAGTGACGCTGGCAGCAGCACCACCAAATAGGGCATTACGCCTAAAGCGAACCTCAACAAACACCCAGGTTTCCCCGTCGCGCATAATAAGGTCAATCTCACCACATTGGTAGGTGACATTAGCCGCCTGAAAAATTAAACCAACCCGCTCCAGATAGCTGCGGGCCTGATTTTCGTAATGGGTACCAGTGTTCCGTTGGCTCATATTCCCTTCGTCCTTGAAGTTGCAGGGGTGTTAGCTACATTCGTTACTTGGCCCGTCCATGGGCCTCGCCTCTGCGAGGCCGCTGCAAGCAGCGTTCAAATCTGTTTCAGACAGATTTGTCACCCGAATCACTTTACGCCGCCGGTACTACCATGCCTTGACGGTATTGCAGCCAAGGTAATTTACGGGTGATAACACAATCGGCTGATGCTGTTAAATCACCGGTTGTACCGCTGACCTGGAAACCAGGAATTTGGCGCATTTGCGCAAAATGATTCGATAATGTCCACGCATCGATCCCCATGGCGTACAGACGCACCAGCGAATAGTCGTTGGCATATTTAGCCGACGCCTGCTGCATTAGTGCTGGATTAGCGCCGGCCATCAATGGAATATCACTAAATTGAATACCTTCCATCTCCAAACGGTAATCCGGGCCAGCACCTGCCTGATAGCTACGTGAACTGGCAAACAGCGCCGGTTTGCTACGTGAGCTGGTGGCCATATCAATCATCGGTTTAATCAGTGTCAGTTCAGCCGGAGTCGCAATGATATAAACTGCATCAATGTTACCACCAGTGGAGGTGGAAACTACGGGCGCATCTACTGGTGGGGCCGGGATAGTCAGGCCTGCAATGGTGACAGATGCCGGTGCCGCAGCAGGCGTGCCTGAAACGGCAACTGGCTGGCCAGTTAGCCGGATACCTGCACCACTGTTGATAGCTTGTTTCAGTTCAGCAGTTGAACCGAAGTTTTGCTGCAATACTGTTTGACCGCCCTGTTTTTGCCACTCTTCAGCGAAGGCTTTGGCGATGCGATCACCAAAGGCACCGCGCGGGGTTAGCAACAATGGCATTCTCTTTTCCTGCCCCCATAAATGATGCGCGGCATCGCGAGCTTCATCTTCTGGCGATAAGGCGAAGTAACAGATGTTGGGACTGTTAGTACTGGCTTCCGGCTGATTTAACGCCAAGATATTCAATGTACTTGTTGTGGCCTTCAGTTGTTCAACTTCAGGTTTAAGCAGTGGGCCGACAACCAAAGTCGCGCCATCCTGCTGGGCCTGAGCCAGTAATGCCGCAATAGGCTGCGTTGTTGTGTCGTAGACCTTTACTTGTGCATTGTTGGCAGCAACAGGAGCAGCTACCGGTGCCGGTGTGGTAATCGGTGCTACTTCAGTAGGTGTTGCAGCGGCGGTATCGGTTGGCGTGGTTGCTGCTGTATCGGGTGTCGCAGCAGCAGGCGCGGCTACCGGTAACCCATTTTGAGCGGCAGTGAAACCTTGCTGGATAGCATCGGCAAATACCTGTGCCGGGCCACTGAGTGGCAGCAACAGTGCAATTTTCGCCGTTGAGGCCTGGCTGAAGTTACTGATCTGCGTTAATCCCGTTGGCAGGGTTTTCGCTGCCGGGTTTTGAGGATAACGGTTCTGCCAGTCTTTAATAGCGGCTTTCAGTAGCTCGGGATCTTGTTTGTTATCCTGATACACACGCAGTAAATCCAGCCAACCTTGCAGCACGTTTTCATCTGCATTAATCACAATATTGTTCAATTCTTGTGGTGTCAGTTGTGCCAGCGATTGCCAGGTGCCATCAATATTATCCTGATGGGCTTTATCTTTCAGTAAGGGTTCCTGAGCGATAAACGCACGAATCAGTGGCAGAGTGGCTTTACCTTGATTGGCGGCAATTTGCGCCTGATAGAAACGAACTTGCTGGTTAGCTGAGAGTTGGGTCGCATCCAACTTACCAAGAATATCAGCAGCAGCAGGGTTATTTTTCTGCGCAATCAGCAGTTCTGCGGTCAGTAATTGCTGTTCCTGACGTTGCGTATCGCTCAGATTAGCCGGTAGCGTACCGAGCTGTTCTGCCGCCGGAGGGATTTTCCCTTCACGTAACAGGGCACGAATGGCGAGTAATTGCCAGTCAGCCTTGTTATCATCACCACTCTGTTGCAACTGTTGCAGATAATAATCAGAGTTCGCGCTTGCTTCGTCCTGTATATTTGCGGGTGGCGGCGTCTGTGGCGCTCTGCCTGAACAGGCTGCCAGAATCAGTGCGGCCAGAACTACAGGGACCAGCCCTGCTTTGGAACGAACGAATGTTGAGGAAAGCATACTGTATCCAGTGATGTTTTTTTCAAGATGCTCAATATTAAATCGGTAATTCGGATGAAACAATGAATCAACACGATCGAGCAGTGATTTCTGCATCTACGCTTTATGTGGTACCCACCCCAATTGGTAATTTAGGGGATATTACCCACCGGGCGTTAGAGGTACTGAAAGGCGTTGATTTGATTGCGGCAGAAGATACACGCCATACAGGGTTGTTATTACAGCATTTTGCGATCAACGCCCGCCTGTTTGCACTTCATGACCATAACGAACAACAAAAAGCCGATCATTTGCTGGCGAAACTGCAAGCAGGCCAGAGTATTGCACTGGTTTCAGATGCAGGTACGCCACTTATCAACGATCCGGGCTACCACTTAGTGCGCCGTTGTCGTGAAGCGGGCATCAGGGTGGTGCCACTCCCGGGCGCTTGTGCGGCGATTACAGCACTTTCTGCCGCCGGTATTGCCTCGGATCGTTTTTGCTACGAAGGCTTCCTGCCTGCGAAAACCAAAGGACGTAAGGATACTCTGCAAGCGCTGATTGAGGAACCTCGAACACTGATCTTCTACGAATCAACGCATCGCTTGTTGGAAAGTTTACAGGACATGGTAACCGTACTTGGCCCACAACGCTATGTGGTACTCGCCAGAGAATTAACCAAAACTTGGGAGTCTATCCACGGCGCACCGGTTGGCGAGTTGTTGGCTTGGGTTCAGGAAGATGAAAACCGCCGCAAAGGCGAAATGGTCTTGATTGTCGAAGGACATAAAGTACAAGCCGATGATGCTTTACCGGCCGTTGCATTACGTACTCTGGCATTATTGCAAAAAGAGTTGCCGCTGAAAAAAGCCGCAGCGTTGGCGGCAGAGATTCATGGCGTGAAAAAGAATGCGCTCTATAAGTACGCACTTGAGCTGCAAGATGGTGCTCAAGAGCAAGCGGAAGATGACATTCAACAGTAATGTGATTATAATCCGCCGCGGAGTTGACCAGACAGTCGCCGCTTCGCTGCCGTCCCTTTCGGGGGAGACAGGTGAAGGGGAGGAAAGTCCGGGCTCCATAGGGCAGGGTGCCAGGTAACGCCTGGGAGGCGCAAGCCTACGACAAGTGCAACAGAGAGCAAACCGCCGATGGCCCGCGTAAGTGGGATCAGGTAAGGGTGAAAGGGTGCGGTAAGAGCGCACCGCACGGCTGGCAACAGTTCGTGGCAGGGTAAACTCCACCCGGAGCAAGGCCAAATAGGGGTTCACATGGTACGGCCCGTACTGAACCCGGGTAGGCTGCTTGAGCCAGTGAGCGATTGCTGGCCTAGAGGAATGACTGTCCACGACAGAACCCGGCTTACCGGTCAACTCCACTCATTCCATAAGACCCCGCTTCGGCGGGGTTTTTGTTTGGTCTTAACGTTGATAGCGTAAGGCATCCACGAACAACGAAAATGCGGTGGTATGCTGCCTGCGGCTCGGATAGTAGAGGTAATAACCGGGGAAAGGCTCACACCACTCTTTCAGCACCCTGATTAGATTGCCACTGGTAATTTCAGCTTTTACCGCATCTTCTGGTACGAATGCCAGACCAAAACCCATGGCGGCGGCATCAATGCGTTGTCGCAAACTGTTAAAGGTCAGTTGCCCATCAACACGAACTCTTAATTCATGCCCCTCTTTTTCGAATTCCCACGCATAAAGGCCACCCATTGTCGGCAGGCGCATATTGATGCAACGATGATTTTGCAGATCTGCCGGAGTGGTGGGTATGCCATATTTAGCCAAATATGAAGGTGAGCCAACGACAGCCATACTCATATCCGGCCCAATCCGTACCGCAATCATATCTTTTGCTACCTGTTCTCCAAGGCGGATGCCGGCATCAAATCGTCCACTGACAATGTCGGTTAAGGTGTTATCGACCGTGATTTCCACATTAATGTCCGGGTAATCGGCGAGAAATGATTTCAATACCGGCCAGAGAGTCGAGTCCACGGCGTGTTCGCCAGCAGTGACACGAATATTCCCCGCAGGCCGCTCGCGCATTTCGCTTAAGGCATCCAGTTCACTCTCAATTTCTGCAAAACGTGGTCCCAGACTGTTTGCCAGTCTTTCGCCCGCTTCTGTCGGGGCAACGCTGCGGGTGGTGCGGGTCAATAAGCGAAGCTCAAGTCGTTCTTCCAACCCACGAATGGAATGACTTAAGGCCGATTGTGAAACCCCCAGTTTTGCCGCCGCTTTGGTGAAGCTTCGCTCCCTGGCAACCATAAGAAAGGAAATTAAATCGTTAAAATTCTCTTTTAACATCAGTCTCTATACCTGTTTAGCTGCCTGTGTGTTCCAGTATAGTTAAATTTATGAGTTAAATTCATATACCCATGCACATTTATCCATCTAATCCTCTGCTCGGACATTTGCTACCTTTTTTGCTACCGACATTCATTTAATGAATGCCTCGTAATGACAAATAAATTACAGGTAGGAGTAAAAGAAATGCAAAAGCGCACATTGGGTCGCAGTAATCTCGACGTGTCCGCCATGGGCTTAGGCTGTATGGGGATGAGTTTCAGTTATGGTCCGGCTGCCGATAAACAGGAGATGATCTCTTTGTTGCACAAAGCGGTGGACCTTGGCGTGACATTCTTCGATACCGCAGAGGTCTATGGGCCTTACACCAATGAAGCATTATTGGGTGAGGCGCTGGCACCTCTGCGCGATAAAGTGGTGATTGCGACCAAATTTGGTTTTCAGGCTGATCCGAACGGCGGGCCAAAATGGATCGGTTTAAACAGTCGACCAGAGCATATTAAAAAAGTGGCGGAAGCCTCACTCAAACGGCTGAAAACGGATGTTATTGACCTGTTTTATCAACATCGCGTCGATCCCAATGTACCCATTGAAGATGTGGCCGGTGCAGTACAGGATTTAATCAAAGAGGGTAAAGTAAAACACTTTGGTTTATCTGAAGCTGGGGCGGCGACCATTCGCCGAGCTCACGCTGTTCAGCCGGTAACCGCCCTGCAAAGTGAATACTCATTATGGTGGCGTAAGCCGGAGCAAGAAATCATACCAACGCTGGAAGAACTTGGCATTGGTTTGGTGCCTTATAGCCCACTGGGTAAAGGTTATCTGACGGGTAACATGAATCAATCAACCCAGTTTGCCAGTGATGATTTTCGTAGCACGTTACCACGATTTACTCCCGAAGCCTTGGCCGCTAATCAGGCGTTAATCACCTTGATTCAGCAGGTCGCTGACCAAAAGGGTAGCTCGCCCGCGCAAATCGCTCTTGCCTGGTTGCTGGCGCAGAAACCCTGGATTGTACCGATCCCCGGTACGCGCAGACTGAATCGGTTAGAAGAGAATATTGGTACGGTGAATGTAGAGTTGACCACTGCTGATCTGCAACAGATTAATAACGCGGCTGCACAAGTAACGATAATGGGTGATCGCTACCCCGAAACATTGGAGAAGCTTACTGGATTGTAATTTGTTCGCTTAATATCAGAGCAGAAATAGAGGCGGGATTGCTACTTTACAGGCCTATACTCTCTAGGTAGCAATTTCCTTGAAACCAACTTTTTCTATACTCAAACTGTTTACTCTCGACGTTCTTTACGGTTTATCTAGCTTCAAATCACAGTGTTTATGATACCGGAGATACATCATGACGATAAAAGTTCTCGGTTATGCAGCCAAATCCGCACAAGTTCCCCTTGCCCCACTCGAGTTTACCCGTCGCGATCCGCGTCCTGATGATGTGGTGATGGATGTGCTCTATTGCGGTGTCTGTCACTCAGACCTGCATCAGGCGCGTAACGACTGGGGGTTCAGCAGCTATCCGCTGGTACCCGGGCATGAAGTGGTGGGGCAAGTCACCGCCGTGGGTAACAGTGTCACGAAATTCAAGGTGGGTGATTTTGCCGGAATTGGCTGCATGGTGGACTCTTGCCGAGTGTGCCAACCCTGTCAACAGGGCCTGGAGCAGTATTGTGCAGAGGGCAATGTGCAAACTTACAATGGTGTTGATCGCCACGACCATACACCAACCTATGGTGGCTACTCACAATCCATTGTAGCTTCTGAAGATTTTGTGCTGAAAATGCCTGCTGGTTTGGATTTGCAAGCTGCCGCGCCACTACTGTGCGCCGGTATTACCACCTGGTCGCCGCTGCGCCATTGGAAAGTGGGTAAAGGCAGTAAAGTCGCGGTAGTTGGCTTGGGTGGCTTGGGTCATATGGCATTAAAGCTGGCGAATGCATTAGGGGCTGAAGTGACGCTCTTTACCCGTTCACCGAGTAAAGAGGCTGATGCTCGTCGTTTAGGTGCACATCATATTGTGTTATCCACCGATGATGCACAAATGGACGCGACCAAAGGGCAATTCGATCTGATTATCGATACCGTGCCTTATGTCCATGATATCAACCCGTACATGCCGACACTGAATGTGGATGGCACCCTGGTATTTGTTGGTTTTCTTGGTGATCTTAGCCCAATGATAAACACCATGCCATTGATTCTGGCACGGCGTTCGGTGGCCGGTTCATGTATTGGCGGCATTGCTGAAACACAGGAAATGCTCGATTTCTGTGCTGAACACGGCATTGCTTCAGATATAGAGATGATCAAGATTCAGGATATCAACGACGCCTATGAGCGGATGCTGAAAAGCGATGTGAAATACCGTTTCGTGATCGATATGGCGTCGTTAAAACCGTAATTATACTGGGAGTCACGCGGGGGGAACCTCGCATTTTTCCCATTAAATTTTAGCTGGCGTGCTCGTCCATATTCACGCAGGCAAATCGATGAGCAGGGCACGCAGCGGCGTTTCAGCTTTAATCACCAGATGCCGTTCTTCTTGTACAAAAGCACCATCACCGCAGGTCAGGCGCTGAGTTTCACTGGCTTGCGGCCCATCCACCGTTACTGTTCCGTGAATGGATTGCAGATAAGCCCTGGGGCCGTGTAGGTCAATGGTGTACTGTTCGCCCGCGGCTAAATCCAGATGATGAATCCATACTTGCTGACGCAGTTTCAGGCTGCCCTGCTCACCGTCAGGAGACGCTAGTAGCCTTAGTGGCTGCGTGCATAATGACAGGTGCTGGGCGGGATTGCTTTCCTGCTCAGGGCAGGCATTGAGCCATAACTGAATGCGAGTTAATGGCTTATCAGTACTCAAATTATGCTCGCTATAGCTGACACCTGATTGAGCAGAAAAGAGCAACACATCGCCAGTTTTACCGCGCACATAGTTACCCAGACTATTTCGATACTCAGCCTCACCTTGTAAAATCAGGTTTAAAATATCAACCTGCGGATAAGTTCGTGGTTGAAATGAGGATCCCGGTGCTAACACTTCCTGATTCAAAACGCGCAGTGAGGCATAGCCCAATAGCTTCGGGTCAAAATAGTGGCCGAATGAGAAAGTATAACGGGCTTGGAGCCAACCATAGTCAGCTTGCCCGCACTGTTTTGCTGTTCTGCATGTGATCATGACAATGATTGCCCTATCCTGATATTAATTGATAAAGAGATGGTAAGCGTCTGGACGACGGATTGTTAGCCAGTTAATCTGGTCGCTATATTCAAATTTCCTGATTGAGAAAATGATGGCCAAAGATCGGGCGCTAACGTTAGAAGCATTGAGAGTAATGGATGCTATTGACCGCCGTGGTAGTTTTGCCGCGGCGGCTGATGAATTGGGGCGGGTACCTTCTGCGCTGAGCTATACCATGCAGAAACTTGAAGATGAGCTTGATGTGGTGTTGTTCGACCGCTCCGGGCATCGCACCAAATTTACCAATGTTGGGCGGATGCTACTGGATCGCGGGCGGGTGTTACTGGAGGCCGCAGACAAACTGACCACCGATGCTGAGGCATTGGCGCGCGGCTGGGAAACACATATCACGATTGTCAGTGAGGCATTGTCTCCGGCATGGAAACTGTTCCCGTTGATCGACAAACTGGCGCTCAAAGCTAATACTCAGGTCTCCATTTTTACCGAAGTATTGGCCGGGGCATGGGAACGGTTGGAGCAAGGGCGGGCTGATATCGTCATTGCGCCCGATATGCATTTCCGTGCATCTTCAGAGATTAACAGCCGTAAACTGTACAAAGTGACCAGTGTCTATGTTGCCAGCCCAGACCACCCCATTCATTTGGAACCAGAGCCTCTGTCAGAACTGACCCGAGTGAAATACCGTGGTGTCGCCGTCGCGGATACCGCTCGTGAGCGGCCAGTTATCACGGTGCAATTGCTGGATAAACAGCAACGTTTGACGGTCAGCACTATCGAAGATAAGCGGCGGGCATTATTAGCCGGTTTGGGTGTGGCGACCATGCCTTATGAAATGGTAGAAAAAGACATTGAAGCGGGCCGTTTACGGGTCGTCGGGCCAGAGTTCAGCCGTGAGGCCGATATTATTATGGCATGGCGGCGTGACAGCATGGGGGAAGCTAAGTCGTGGTTCCTGCGAGAAATCCCTAGATTATTCGCTAATAAGTAAACGGCTACTGCGCGTTAATCTGTTAATAAAGTGAAACGTGTATCTCGTCCATGTGGCTCCAGCAGGTCTTGCTGTGGGCCGATGGAGATAATCCCGTAAGGGTTTATAGTGCCGTGGCTGCGATAGTAGTGATTGCGGATATGGGCAAAATCTACTGTTTCAGCGACGCCTTGAATTTGATAAATATCGCGTAAAAAGCCATATAAGCTGAGATAATCGCTGATACGGCGCTTATCACATTTGAAATGAGTGACATATACCGGATCAAAACGCACCAATGTGGTCCATAAACGCAAATCCGCTTCCGTCAGTTGGCCGCCAGTCAGATATCGCTGTTTCGCCAGAATCTGTTCCAGCTTGGCCAATGCATCAAATAAGGTATTAACTGCCTCGTCATAGGCTTCCTGTGTAGTGGCGAATCCCGCCTTATACACCCCATTATTGACCTGATCGTAAACCCACCCGTTAATATCATCAATATTACTGCGTAACGCTGTAGGGTAATAATCCCCCGCTTTGGCGCCGACTCCATCAAAAGCAGTATTGAACATACGAATGATATCGGCAGATTCATTGCTAACGACGGTCTGTTGCTGCTTATCCCATAACACCGGAACGGTCACCCGCCCGCTATAATTTGCATCGGCGCGCAGATAAAGCTGATAGAGATAGTCAAGATGATAGAGTTCGTCGCCGGTGGCGGCAGGAAAATCATTAGCGAAGGTCCAGCCATTCTCCAGCATCAGTGGATGTACCACAGAAACTGAAATCAGTGACTCTAAGCCTTTCAATGTGCGCATGAGTAAAGTGCGGTGTGCCCATGGGCAGGCAAGAGAAACATACAGATGGTAACGGTGTGCTTCGGCTTTAAAGCCAGCTTTACCTTGTGGGCCAGCTTGCCCGTCAGCAGTCACCCAATTGCGGAACTGTGAGGTACTGCGTTTGAAATGACCACCGGTAGATTTTGTGTCGTACCAGATGCCTTTCCACATGCCGTCTACGAGCTGTCCCATCCAATCCCCCCGCGTTCTTGAAATTGTAGCGTTGTTAGCTGCTCTTATTCATCCGAATCACTTACTTGAGTAAGTTCATCGGGGTTAATGAGCCTCATCCTTGAGGCTCACCCTACGGGCTAGCATAAATGCTGTTCAAATTGGTTCCCAATTTGTCATTCGCTTGCAGCCAGGCTGCAACTCCAATTACTTTGGGGATTGCATTTTATAGTATAGCCTTACCATTTCTTACCCAGCAGACGGTCAATACTGAAACCACCCGGGCCGGCAACCGCCAACACAATGAAACCGCCAGCGATGGTTAGGTTTTTCATGAACATCAACTGGTTAACGCCTTCCGCAAAGTTAGTGTGGAAGATAAGTGCCGTCAGAATAGTGAAACCCGCAGTGAACAGTGCAGTGGTACGGGTCAGGAAACCAAACAGAATTGCCAGACCGCCACCAAATTCCAACAAAATGGTCAATGGCAGGAAGAAGCCTGGGACACCCATCGCTTGCATATATTGTTGTGTGCCAGCATAGGCATCACCCATTTTGCCGTAACCGGCTACAATAAACAGAATCGGCATCAGAATGCGTGCTACCAACAGGCCAGTATCTTGTAATTTGTTCATCGACGACTTCTCCAAAAAGTTGTTCTATTAATGCCTGGCATCTGCGGGCGTTAATGGTTAATCAAAGGTGCTTGTGTGTGGTCGCTTGCCGGTGTTATCCCGCAAACTCCCTGAGTTGATGAGAGAATGTTAGTTGAGAAGTAGAGAAGTTGTTAGCAAGTAAAACTGTCTGTTTTTATCAAAAAAACTGAAGTGTAAGCAGATTAAAGCCGAAAAACGGTCTGTTTAGGCATAAGAAAGGGGGAAGGGCTGTCAGTAGCCCGCATGAGATATCGATATGCCACCAAGTGAAGTAACGGCAGGTTAACGTAAGAGAAAAGTGTTACGAAACAATCGGATGGTTCCCCATAACCCAACCGCTCGACGCGACCAGCGGATAAATTTACTCGGGTGGCGGATACCGTATAGCGCGACCAGACTGGAGCCAATCATCAAATATTTTCGCATACCGACGATTTGTGCCCAACCGCGATCATAAGGTGCAGTGACCTCAAGCCAATGTGCGGCGCTGTTGGCGAGATCCAGACGTTGTTGCTGGATCTCATGTAACAATGCGGCCTTTTCCTGTGCTAATTTACGGCGGCTCAACGCTCTTTCTCCAATAACTCGCGATCCGTTTCCAGTTGCTTACGGGTAGAACCCAGCAGTGTGGAGCGGCGCGCCTTGGTGAGAGTCCAGATAATACCGATTATCGCTAGTGCTAATAGCACGGCAGTGGTAGTGCCAAGCGCCATTAAACGATAGGCAGGATCAATACCCCATATGACTAATACCAGCAGACTCATCAACCCGAAAGCGGTAAACAGCAAGGTAATCCCTGCCATCATCAGCAACTGAACCAGTGTTGCTTTTTCCTCTTCCAGCTCAATAGCAGCCAGCCGTACACGGGTTTCAACCATGCCTACCACAATGGTGGCGATACGATGAACAGTATCGAGGACCCCTTTACCGGGGCCCTGAGTGTGAGGAAGCTCAGCCATAATCAGCGGCGAGACAACAGAACGCCTAACACCACGCCGACAGCAGCACCGATGCCTACGCCAGTCCAAGGATTGTCGTGAACATAGGTATCTGCTTTATCAGCAATTTCTTTAGTTTGGGCTGCGATTTTATCGCCGGTTTCGCTCAGACGCTCGCGAGTATCTTTCAACGCGTTTTCCGCTTTGGCTCGCAGCTTTTCTAACTCAGCTTTCGGCTTATCGGTCGAAGTTTGCAGCACTTCTTCCAAAGTATCTGCCAGTGACTTAAGTTCAGCGCGTAAATGTTCAGAGGTTTTATCTTGTGACATGTAATAGCTCCTTAACATAACTGAGGTGAATACATAACGTAGCGAATATTTTACAAGGTTAAAAGGTTAATAATCTTAAATAACCCTGATGAGTCGCCATTCTCGTATTTAAAACCGGAGTTGCTACTTTTGTGCCTGAGCTTGCTTTAACTCAGCTTGTGCTTCCACTAACTTCTTCTGCTGCTTGGTAATTTTGCTAGCATCACCTTTTTGCTGAGCCTCTTTTAACTCTTGCTGACGCTCAGTGACTTTGTGCTGCTTTTGTCTGATTTTTTGTTGTCGTTCGGCCTTTAGGCTCTCCGCCGTGCAATTGCTCTTTACTTCTTTTAAGGCTGTTTCCAGACCAGCAGCGCGGCGGGTATTGCCATGTTGTTTGGCATAATCTATCTGTTGTTGGATTTCTTTGGCTTTTATATCGCATTCATTGTCTACCGCTGCCTGAGCAACATTACAAAACACGACAATGGGTAAAACCAACAGGAGAGAGTGACGTAACAACATAGTATTGCTTCCTTTTACAGCAAGAGTCAGGGACGAAACAGGTTGCCGTGAATGTCTAAGCATAGCGCTGAATTATGTGATACCCAAGTTTACCACGGGATTTTTTATAGATTAATCAGATATCAGCGGAATAAATGGACGAAAAACAAGAGATGACTACGGGGATTTCGCTCCCCGCAGCAATAATTATCCCACTTTCTGTGGGGTATTTCTGAATGCAGGCAACAGACGCTGACGTTTCTTGGACTCGCTCGAGACAATCACATAACCACTCGGCAAGATATCCTGTAAAACGGCAATGGCTTCTTTCTGCTGTTCTGGGGATTCCAGGCTCACCACTAGGCTATCATCCTCTGGAGTGATGCTTTTTATCCGAATCCCACGTTGATCGAGATGTTGATACAGATAAAACCCATCAGGCAAGGATAACCCCTGTTGGTTAGGTCGAATTTTCAACGCACTTTCTGTGCGCAAAATGATCGGCGTAAACAACAGGGCTGCCAGCAACAACGCTGTAACTGGCAGGATAAGATAGTGCCAGACCGGGCGGCCGAAACGGCCCCTGAGGTTGATCACTCTGGCTTACCTTTATTATTGTCATTGCTATCTGCAACTGGCGGCGTATTTTTTTTGCGCCAAAGCACATATAAAGAACCAAACAAGCCAATCACCAATAGTGCCAGTGGCAATAACATCAGGACGAACATCACTTCGTCTTCATATTTTAGGAATACGGGGGTTTTACCAAAGGCAAAGCCCATGGTTGTCAGGATCAATACCCACAGGAAACCGCTCATCCAGTTGAAGAACTGAAAACGGGCGTTGTTCAGGCCTGAAAGCCCGGCAATAGTTGGCAACAAGGTACGCACAAATGCCAAGAAACGGCCTACCAGTAGGGCTGATAAACCATGGCGATGGAACAAATTATGGGCGCGCTGGTGGTAATGAGCGGGTAGATGAGACAACCAACCCTGTACTACTTTCGTATTCCCCAGCCATCGACCCTGAATATAACTGACCCAGCATCCAAGGCTGGCGGCAGTAGTCAATACCACGAGGGTCACAGGGAAACTCATTGCACCTTTTGCAATCAGTACACCAACCAGAATCAGCAGACTATCGCCCGGTAAAAAGGCTGCTGGCAGCAAGCCATTCTCCAGGAAAAGTATGACAAACAGCAGGATATAAATGGCCCATACCAGAGACGGGTTCGCGAGTGTCTCATAGTCTTGTGCCCATAGAGCATGTAAGAGTTCTTTAATGATATCCATCTGGTATTCCTAAAACGTCATTGTTGTATACCCTTCTTACCTGACGTTGCAGCGGCGCTTTCTTACCCGAATCACTGAGATGCTAATCAATGGGCGGGATTCGTTCGTTTTGCCTGACTGCAATACCAATTACTTTGGGTATATTCGTTAGTTTATAAACACGACTCGCAAAAATAGCGGATGGCTTTTCGTGTTTAAGCGATGGTTTTGATAAATGTGTTAAAAACAAACCAATTCGCTGATATCAATAGGTAAATATACTTCTCGCTGTCACTGCCTGGACAGCTACGACAACTGAGCATCATGGTGGTAGGTAAGCATCCCGCTATATTGAATATTACTCTCTTTCCAGCCACCCACACGATTTTGCTGTGTCGATACATGGAACATCCAATTGGAGTAGTTAAGCAGTGGCAGTGATTGCCTCGGCTGTTTGTATATTTCATCCGCCCGACTGCTGCGAGACATCGGCAGATATGCCCCAGACCATGAATTATTGGCCAACGACGGATTGGCTGAGCCAGTAAACTTGGTGGCACCCAGCCGATTCTTTATGGCCGTTTTTTTGACCGGCAAACCCATCAGACGCAATTGGGAGGAGATGACCTTATTTTGCAAGTGCAGGTAAGGTGAAAATGCACTTACAGATGATGGCGTGTCGCTAACATCGTGGCGGTCATGATAAACAGAACTCAGCGCTGAGAGCGCCATGCCGGATGGGATAAAATGAGTGGGCGATAGCAGGTTGCCGGAGACCGAACCGGCCCAGCCAGACACTGCAATAAATAGAGCAAACAACCAGCGCATGTATTTGCGTTTCGCTCCCAAAGCACCCAAGTAAAAAAGTGCTGCCACTTTAGCAAAATAGCGGGATATGAAACAGGGAAATATAGAGACCTACTGGGTGTTTATTAAGCAATGGTTTAAAAATAGGCTTGATACTGACGTTTGTTGACAGAAGTCGACATTTACTGACTACAAAGCAGCATAATCAGACCGGGAAGAGAAAGAATAGAATCAGTTTCTCTTCCCATGGCCTGCAACAATCCGGGCAAGGGTCAGCTTTTACTATTCGCGACCATATTGTTATTCATCATCAGATTATCGAGATGAACAACGGGGTTTTCTGTGAATAAATAACGATCCACATTAAATTCAAAATCATCGGTAGTAGCACGAAACAGCATCTGCTTGGTATTTTCCAGATGTTGCCACATAGCAAGTTTACTGGCGTAAGGATCTTTACGCATCAGTGCCTCAAGGATCCTGTCGTGATCTTCGCACCAGCTCTCGATCGATTTATCATCGATATGCTCATGCAATTTGATCCAGTAAGGGTTATGTACCCGCTGGCTCCACATTTTTTCGACAATCGTTGCCATGGCGGTATTTTGGGTGGCCAGAGCAACCTGCACGTGGAATTTCAGATCCCATTGTGAATCACGGAAGCGGTCTTCCTGGCGCGCATGCTTTTGGATCTCGATTAATTGCACGATATCTTGCCGCGTAACCTGAGTGGCGGCAAATTCAGCAATATTACTTTCGATCAACTGGCGGGCCTGTAATAGCTCAAAGGGGCCTGCGGTGGCGAATTCAATGCTGTGGTTGGGCATCACGAGGTGCTTTTGCTGATTCGACATCACGTGGATGCCGGAGCCTTTACGCACTTCGACGTAACCCTCTACTTCCAGCATGATAATCGCTTCACGGACCACGGTGCGGCTGACATTCATCTCTTCTGAAATGTAGCGTTCTGCCGGCAATTTATCCCCCACCGGATAAACACCCGCTTCGATGCGCTGCTTTAACTCTGCGGCTAACTGCTGGTACAACCGTCTGGTTTCTGTGAATTCCATGATTAAGGCTCTTGGGATCAATTGAGGCAGCAAATTTTGCGGCTCATTTTGTCTGGAAGGCATGATATCCCGAAGGAGATACAATTGGACTTGTTATACCACTTATCCCTATTGGGTTCTAGTCATTGCTATCACAGTTGTGATGGAAAATACGCCCTAAACCCAGGGCAAAGAAGAAGTAAAAAGCCCGGTAAATGATTACCGGGCTGGAGTCGAACCAATGGCTAATAATGACTAGTCAGATTAGTTCTGTCCGGCAGGTGCCTGTTGTATCGGATCGATTGCAGGTTCAACCGCCGGGCGGTTTTGCAGTACCGTCCAGATAACCACTACTGCTAACACATCAAATACCGCCAGTGCAGCAAACAGAGGGCTGAAGCCCATGGTGTCTGCCAACGCACCCACCACCAGAGCGAACATGGTACTGGCAGTCCAGGCCGCCATACCGGTTAACCCGTTGGCTGTGGCCACTTCGTTACGACCAAATACGTCGGAAGATAGCGTAATCAGTGCGCCGGACAGGGATTGGTGAGCAAAGCCCCCAACACACAGCAGTGCGATAGCAGCATAAGGGCTAGTGAACAGGCCGATAGTCCCCGGTGCAATCATTAACAGGCCACCCATTGTTACCACCAACTTACGGGAAACAATCAGGTTAACTTTGAAGTGTTTCTGGAACAACGGCGGCAGGTAGCCACCCAAAATACAGCCCAGGTCGGCAAACAGCATTGGCATCCAGGCGAACATGGCGATTTCTTTCAGGTTAAAGCCATAGGCTTTAAACATAAATAGCGGGATCCAAGCGTTAAATGTCCCCCAGGCTGGTTCTGCCAAGAAACGCGGGATCGCAATGCCCCAGAACTGACGGTTACGGATAATCTGCAATGCAGACATTTTTTTAGCGTTAGCAGTGGAGTGCTGTGCTTCCTGACCACTGAGGATGTATTCACGTTCTTCATCAGTCAGTTTTTTCTGGTCTTTCGGGTGTTTGTAGAGGATTAGCCAGGCAATAGCCCAAATCAGACTGAGCACACCGGTGATGATAAATGCCATCTGCCAACTGTGCATCACGATAGCCCACACCACTAGTGGTGGTGCAATCATGCCGCCGATAGAGGAACCGACGTTAAAATAACCTACAGCAATGGAGCGTTCTTTTGCCGGGAACCATTCGCTACTGGCCTTCAGGCCAGCTGGGATCATAGCAGCCTCTGCCATACCTACCGCACCACGAGCGATAGCTAAACCGCCCCAACTGCTGGCCAACGCGGTACTCATACAGAAGATGGCCCACATAATGGCAAACATGGCATAGCCCACTTTGGTGCCCATCACATCCAGAACATAACCGGCTACCGGTTGCATCAGGGTGTAAGCAGCAGAATAAGCGGCAATGATGTAAGAGTATTGCTGTGTCGTGATATGTAACTGCTCTTGCAACGTCGGTGCGGCAACCGCAATAGCATTACGTGTTAAGTAACCCAATATGGTGCCGACGGTGACCAAAGCGATCATGTACCAGCGTAAGCCTTTAATTTTACGCATCATTTATAACTTTCTCCCAGTCTAAGATTACTGCTATGAAGCGCGACCTGTAGCGGCGTTTCATGGCGCAATTTGGTCCAACCTACATCGCTGTGCATGTGGTGGTACCCGACCCTGCTTAATTGACGTTACAGCGGTGTTAGCTGCTCTCATTCCCCCGCATCACTGACTGGAATCAGTTTTGCCGGATTCACTCGTTTGCCGCCGACCTGTAACACCAATTACGTTGGGTCATACCTTCTTATTGGCGTTGAGGCTACGTGCTGTCACGAGCTTCAACTGCTTTGGGTATCCCTTCCTATTGAGAGCAACTGTGCTGTAGCTGCTCTCATTCTTGCTTGTGTCTTCCCGCTTGGGTCAAATCAGCGCATTTGATAGAGCAATGCGGATGAGATGACTGAGGGCGACGCAACAATAACTTGTCATACAGATTTAAAAGTTGAGTGATATCACAAAAACCACTTTTCAATTAGGGAATAATAGAACCCGACAGACTTAGTGCCGCAAGGGGCTAAATAGATTATAAATGTTGAGTATTTGTTCTTTTTGTTAGGTTTTTGCGATCTCTATCGATAAAAAAATGCTGGACGATAGATGAAATTGGTGTGATAACTTCGCGATAACAGAGAGCAGTGCTCTAAGATGTACTCAAGTGAGGAACCTAATATGTCGCAGTTTTTGACCGAAGACTTTTTGCTGGACACCGAATTCGCCCGTCGTCTGTATCATGACTACGCAAAAGATCAGCCGATCTTTGATTATCATTGCCATTTACCCCCTGAACAGATCGCAGAAAACTACCGCTTTAAGAATCTGTATGACATCTGGTTGAAAGGTGACCACTATAAATGGCGTGCTATGCGGACAAATGGTGTAGCAGAACGTTTGTGTACCGGCGATGCCAGTGATCGTGAGAAGTTCGAAGCTTGGGCTGCAACGGTTCCGCATACTATTGGTAACCCACTGTATCACTGGACTCATCTTGAATTGCGCCGTCCATTTGGTATTACAGGTAAGTTATTATCTCCTGCGACGTCAGAAGAGATCTGGCAACGCGGTAACGAATTACTGGCTCAGGACAGTTTCTCTGCGCGCGGCATTATGCAGCAGATGAATGTAAAAATGGTCGGTACCACTGATGACCCGATTGATGACCTGCGCCACCATAAAGCTATTGCTGCTGATGGCAGTTTCAACATCAAAGTGTTGCCAAGCTGGCGTCCAGATAAAGCCTTCAACATTGAAGCCGCTGGTTTTAACGACTACATGCAGCGCTTGGAAGCTGCCGCTGATACCTCTATCAGCCGCTTTGCCGATCTGTGCACGGCACTGAACAAACGGATGGACCACTTTGCCGCGCACGGCTGTAAAGTATCGGATCATGCCTTGGACGTCGTGGTCTACGGTGAAGCAGATGAAGCCACGTTGGATGCGATTCTGGCGCGCCGTCTGGCCGGTAATCAGCCCACTACTGAAGAGATCGCCCAGTTTAAAACCGCAGTGTTGCTATTCCTGTCTGGCGAATATCACCGCCGTGAATGGGTGCAGCAGTACCACATCGGCGCTCTGCGTAACAATAACAGCCGCATGTTTAACCTGGTGGGGCCGGATATCGGTTTTGACTCCATCAATGACCAACCACTGGCGCAGCCACTGTCCCGTCTGTTGGATGCTCAGGGCCTGCGTAATGCATTACCAAAAACCATCCTTTACTGCCTGAACCCACGTGATAACGAAGTTATCGGCACGATGGTTGGCAACTTCCAGGGCGAAGGTGCTGCGGGGAAAATGCAGTTCGGTTCCGGCTGGTGGTTTAACGACCAGAAAGATGGCATGCAACGCCAAATGACCCAACTGGCACAACTTGGTTTGCTAAGCCGCTTCGTTGGCATGCTGACGGATAGCCGCAGCTTCTTGTCTTATACGCGCCAT
This sequence comes from Yersinia sp. 2540 StPb PI, assembly GCF_052217165.1. NCBI lineage: Bacteria > Pseudomonadati > Pseudomonadota > Gammaproteobacteria > Enterobacterales > Yersiniaceae > Yersinia > Yersinia sp. 2540 StPb PI. The sequence goes on along the minus strand of NZ_JAZGQC010000001.1, from coordinate 4,983,857 downwards.
GAATACTTCCGTCGCATCCTGTGCCAGATGATTGGTCGTTGGGTGGAAGATGGCGAAGCTCCGGCAGATATTGAACTGCTGGGTTCAATGGTGAAAAACATCTGTTTCGATAACGCGAAGCAATATTTTGCCATCGAGCTGTAATCGCTTTGAATAACAAATAACAGGGCCGGTTAGCGGCTCTGTATAACTCTAACTCATTATTTATTTAACGCCCGGCTGCACTGCGGTAAAGACCTTCTCTACAAAGAAAGGATTGCCTGCAAAGCACGGACTGTCAGTAATGCCGGTCCATGGCTGTATGCGTTATGAGGTGAACCCTGATGCAAACTCTAAACCGTCGTGACTTTCCCGGCCGTAGCCACCCTGACAAGATTATTCAATTTGGCGAAGGTAACTTCCTGCGTGCTTTTGTTGACTGGCAGATTGATTTACTCAATGAACACACCGATCTGAATGCCGGGATCGTGGTGATCCGCCCGATCGATACTGATTTTCCACCGTCACTCAGTACTCAGGATGGTCTGTACACTGCGGTGATCCGTGGTTTGAATGAGCAGGGCGAAGCGGTGCGTGAATCCCGCCTGATCCGCTCGGTTAACCGTGAGATCAATATTTATCGTCAGTTCGATGAATATTTGGCGCTGGCCCGCGATGCCAATATCCGCTTTATGTTCTCAAATACCACCGAAGCGGGTATTGCCTGGAATGAAGCCGACCAATTCAGTGACGCACCACCAAGCTCTTTCCCGGCTAAATTGACCCGTTTACTGTTTGAACGTTTCGAGCATTTTGCCGGTGCCGCAGATAAAGGTTGGGTGTTACTGCCTTGTGAACTGATTGATTACAATGGTGAAGCACTGCGCGAACTGGTGTTGCGTTATGCCAGTCACTGGCAGTTACCTGCCGCTTTCACCCAGTGGTTAACTGAAAACAATACTTTCTGTTCAACGCTGGTTGACCGCATCGTTACAGGCTATCCGCGTGATGAAGTGGCTGCCTTACAGACCGAACTGGGTTATCAGGACAGCTTCCTGGATACCGCAGAATACTTCTATCTGTTTGTTATTCAAGGGCCAAAAGAACTGGCTCAGGAACTGCGCCTCGACCAGCTTGAGCTGAACGTGCGTATCGTTGATGACATCAAACCCTATAAAGAACGCAAAGTTGCCATTCTGAACGGCGCACACACCGCGCTGGTACCCGTGGCATACCTCTCTGGGCTGGACACCGTCGGCCAGACGATGGATGACGCACAAATCAGCAGCTTTGTAGAGAAAACCATTACCGAAGAGATTGTACCGGTATTGGATTTACCAGAAGACGAATTATTGTCGTTCTCGCAAGCGGTATTAAGCCGGTTCCGCAATCCGTTCATTCAGCATCAGCTGCTGTCTATCGCCTTGAATGGTATGACTAAATTCCGTACGCGTATTTTGCCACAGTTGCTAACCTACCAGCAGCAGCAAGGCAAGTTACCACCGCGTCTGACCTTTGCTCTGGCAGCCCTTATCGCCTTTTACCGTGGTGAGCGTGAGGGTCAAACTTACCCGTTGCAGGATGATGCTCACTGGTTGGAACGCTATTCAACCTTGTGGAGTGGTGTAAAACACAGTGATATCACTCTGGCTGAGTTAGTTAACAGCGTACTGTCTGATGCGACCCATTGGGGGCAGGATTTGACCGCCGTTCCACAACTGGCCAACCAGGTGACAGAGCAACTGCAAACAATCATTGATCGTGGCATGAGAGCTGCGGTAGCGGCCTATAGCTAAAGGTTTAACTATGCAAAGTATTATAAAAATTCACCCGCTGGATAATGTTGCTGTCGCACTGCAAGACCTGGCCGCAGATGAAGTCATTGAAACCGGTGAGCTCAGCGTTAAGCTGGCTCAGCCGGTGGCCCGTGGCCATAAGTTTGCTTTAACAGCGATCGAACCGGGTCAGATGATCGTTAAGTATGGTTTGCCGATTGGCCATGCATTAATTCTCATCCAACCGGGCGAACATATTCATTCGCAAAATGCCAAGACTAACCTCAGTGATCTGGATGAGTATCAATATCAGCCGGAATTCAGTGACCTGCCACCACAAATGGCGGATCGTGAGGTGCAAATCTACCGTCGTGCTAACGGTAATGTGGGGATTCGCAACGAATTGTGGATAGTGCCGACTGTTGGTTGCGTGAATGGCATCGCCCGCCAAATCCAGCAGCGTTTCCTGAAAGAGACTCAGGATGCAGAAGGTATTGATGGTGTTTATCTGTTCAGCCACCCATTCGGTTGTTCACAACTGGGTCAGGATCATGAAAATACCCGTACCATGCTGCAAAACATGGTACGTCACCCTAACGCGGGTGCGGTGCTGGTGATTGGCCTGGGTTGTGAAAACAATCAGGTAGATGTTTTCCAAACTACGCTGGGCAAGGTTGATGAAGATCGCGTGCACTTTATGGTCTGCCAACAGCAGGATGATGAAGTTGAAGCTGGTTTAGAGCATTTACATGCGCTCTATCAGGTGATGCGTAATGACCAACGGGTGCCGGGCAAACTGAGTGAACTGAAATTTGGTCTGGAATGTGGCGGCTCTGATGGTTTGTCCGGTATTACGGCTAACCCTCTGCTAGGGCGCTTCTCTGACTATGTCATTGCGAATGGCGGAACCTCTGTACTGACCGAAGTACCGGAGATGTTCGGTGCGGAACGTATTCTGATGAGCCGTTGCCGCGATGAAGCAACTTTTGAAAAGACGGTCAGTATGGTCAATGATTTCAAACAGTACTTTATCGCTCACAACCAACCGATTTATGAAAACCCATCACCGGGTAATAAAGCGGGCGGTATCACCACATTGGAAGAGAAATCCCTTGGTTGCACCCAGAAAGCGGGTCAGAGCAAAGTGGTCGATGTACTGAAATATGGCGAGCGCTTGCAACGTCCTGGCTTGAACCTGCTCAGCGCACCGGGCAATGATGCGGTGGCAACCAGTGCGTTGGCGGGTGCTGGCTGCCATATGGTGCTGTTCAGTACCGGTCGTGGCACACCTTACGGTGGTTTTGTACCGACGGTGAAACTGGCAACCAACAGTGAATTGGCAGCGAAAAAGCCACATTGGATTGATTTTGATGCTGGTAAGTTGATTCACGGCACCTCAATGGACACCTTGTTGACTGAGTTTGTCGAGTTGATTGTCGACATTGCCAATGGTAAACCGGCGCGCAATGAAGTGAATGATTTCCGCGAACTGGCGATCTTTAAAAGTGGTGTAACCTTGTAAATAGTATGTCTTTCGAATAATATGAAACGGTGTTTTATTTTTTATAAATAAGCTCCGATACCCAAAGTAATTGGAGTTACAGGTAGGCCGCCCGCGAATAAACCCCGATGAGCTTACTCAGGTAAGTGATTCGGGTGACAAATCTGCTGAGTAAAGGGCAGCTAACAATCCTGTGGCTTCAAGCACGAAGGGGGTTCATTATTAACAGTCAGACTCAGTGCGGGTAACTGCACTTCAGGACTCCCCACCATGACCTTCTATTGGTTTGCTCAATCCATTGGTGTACTGGCATTTTTTGTCGGTATCACCATGTTTTTCAACCGTGATGAGCGGCGTTTCAAACTTCAACTTTCCGCATACAGTGCCATTATTGGTTGTCACTTCTTCCTGATGGGAGCCAGTGCTGCCGGCAGTAGTGCCATGCTTAACGCATTACGTAATCTGGTAGCCGCTAAAACGCGCAGTAATATTGCGATGATGGTTTTTATCATCCTGACGCTGACTTTTGGTATTTGGCGTATGCAACATGCGGTGGAAATATTGCCCATTTTTGGCACGGTAATCAGCACTTGGGCACTGTTTCGCACCCATGGGCTGACCACCCGTTGTGTGATGTGGGTCTCCACCGTCTGCTGGGTTATCCATAACGTATGGTTGGGTTCTATTGGTGGCTCATTAATTGAAGGCAGTTTCTTACTGCTAAACGGTTTTAATATTATCCGTTTCCGCCGCCTGCAACTTAAAGGAATAGACCCTTTCCGGGTTGAGAAGAAAGCGGTAAAAGAAGACGCCGCTTAATAAAACTGGGGGCTGTAATCGCCCCCACGGGTTATGACACTATCCTGATTCAGATGCTTTTACGGTTCGCCAGTGGATCTGGATTAGCCAGTCTGGCATCGTCTGCCTGGCAGGCCGCGGCAGTGAACAGCACATCGGTGGAGGAGTTCAGGGCGGTTTCGGCTGAATCCTGTAACACACCGATAATGAAACCAACCGCGACCACTTGCATTGCTATCTCATTCGGAATGCCAAACATGCTGCAAGCCAATGGGATCAGCAACAGTGAGCCACCGGCAACCCCGGATGCGCCACAGGCACAAATTGCCGCCACCACACTCAACAGCAGGGCAGTGGGCAAATCAACCGGAATACCCAGCGTATGTACCGCCGCCAGTGTCAGCACGGTGATAGTAATTGCCGCGCCGGCCATGTTAATGGTGGCACCCAATGGAATGGAGACTGAGTAAGTGTCTTCATTCAGGTTCATCTTCTTACACATTTCCATATTTACTGGAATGTTAGCCGCTGAACTGCGGGTAAAGAAGGCGGTTACACCACTTTCACGCAAGCAGGCAAAGACCAGTGGATATGGGTTACGGCGAATTTTCCAATACACAATCAGTGGGTTTATTACTAATGCCACCAGTAACATACAGCCAATTAATACGATGAGTAGCTGTGCGTAACCCAGTAACACGCCAAAACCCGTTTCTGCCATGGTGGAGGCAACCAAGCCAAAAATACCCAGCGGCGCAAAACGGATAACCACTCGTACCACTTTGGTCACAGCATCAGACATATCATTAATTAAGGCTTTAGTGGTATCCGCAGCATGACGCAAGGCAATACCCAAGCCCACGGCCCAGGCCAGAATGCCGATATAGTTGGCATTGAGCAGCGCATGAATCGGGTTAGCAATTATGCTGCTCAGCAAGCCTTTCAGTACTTCGACAATCCCACCGGGAGGGGTGATTTCAGCAGTATTGGTCGCCAGAATCAGGGTGGATGGGAACATAAAGCTAACCACCACAGCAATCAATGCGGCTGAAAAGGTACCCAATAGATACAAAAACAGAATAGGGCGGATACTGGTTTTTTGCCCCTGTTTATGGTTGGCAATGGAGGCCATGACCAGCATCAAAACCAATATCGGTGCAACAGCTTTCAATGCGCCAACGAATAATGTACCGAGCAGACCAACGGCTGTAGCGGCAGGGGTAGAGACCACGGCCAAAATGATACCCGCCACTAAACCGACCAATATCTGTTTAACTAAACTGCCACGGGCGATAAACCCGATAAATCCAGATGGTGTCTTTTCCATAGTTTCCAGTGATGCCTCTTCCCAAGTTAAACTTGTCTTATTTTTTTACCCATTTAGCACTCGAACCGGAACGGGGCTGAGCACTTATGTTCACACCTGTAACTTAATATTATTTGTAACTGGGTGTGTTTGCTTTGACAGTATAAGGGAATCTATTGGCGAGGAAAAAGACAATCAGCAAAATCCAATACGGATCAATATTGCATAACATTTTGTTTACATTTATGTGATCGCAATAACATTTGGTGAGTGGCGAAATATACGGGATAAATGCGGGGTTATTACTCCCCCGCATAATAGATTGTAGCGTCAGGCAGCTTACTTGTGGAGGGTTTTATCTGCTGCTAAACGGCGGTCTGCGCGATGATTTACCCAGACATTAATTAACAATGTCAGTGCCAGAATACCGGCTACCACACCTAATGAAATGCCAATAGGGATATGGAACAGGTCAATAATCATCATTTTGATACCGATAAACACCAGAATGACGGATAAACCATACTTCAACATTGAGAAGCGTTCGGCCACATTTGCGAGTAAGAAATACATGGCACGCAGACCTAAAATAGCGAACAGGTTAGAGGTCAACACAATAAAGGGATCGGTGGTCACCGCGAAGATAGCTGGGATGCTGTCAACGGCAAAAATCACATCACTTAGCTCAACCAGAATTAATACCAGCACCAGTGGCGTTGCATAGAGCAGGCCATTTTTACGCACAGTGAAGCGGTCGCCATGTAACTCATCCGTCATGCGTAAGTGATTACGAATCCAGCGAACCAGTGGTTTCTCACCGATGGGAGTATCGTCTTCTTTTGCCAATGCCATTTTGATACCGGTAAACAGCAGGAAGGCACCAAACAGATACAGGATCCAACTGAATTGTGACACCAGCCAACTGCCGGCGAAGATCATAATAGTGCGCAGTACAATCGCACCCAGCACACCGTAAATCAGTACCCGGCGCTGCAAATTGGCAGGAACAGCAAAATAGCTAAACAGCATTAACCAAACGAAGACGTTATCTACGGCGAGTGCTTTCTCGATCAGATAGCCGGTCAGGAAGGCAAGTGCTTGCTTGTCGGCGATATCACGCCCCACTGTTTCGGCCAGATACCACCAAAAACCAGCATTAAACAGTAAAGACAAACTAATCCACACCAGCGACCAGCAGGCAGCCTGACGCAGTGTCATGGTTTGCGCGCCACGACGCCCCTGTAGGAGTAAATCGATGGCAAGCATAATCGTCACGATAACAGCAAAACCACCCCACAATAAGGGAGTACCCACGGTATTCATCATTCATAAACCTCTTAAAAACAAAAACGGCCAACGTCGGAAGACGCTAGCCGCTATGTCTGAGCTGCAAGCAAACCTCGCCTTCCGGCAAGGTCTCACTTACAACACCGATAATGTAACAACACCCATAGGTGCTAGTACATAATGAGGTTGCCCGGTAACCGGGTGCTTTCGCACCGTAATGACGGCTGACCGGCAATGAAGTTACTCCCCTTTGCCGCGCAAAAATAATGGAAAACGGGCTGCTGGTCAATCATTGAAAGTAAATTAACTTACAGCCGGTGGCTGGGTATCTGCTGGGGAAATAACCCCAGTCTGGCGGCGAATATCTGTTTGAATACGCGAGGTGAGCAACGACAACTGCAAACCAGCGTGTTCCACCTGTGCATTTTCCACCAAATTGGCAAAAACCTCAGCTTCATACAGCATAGTATTAATATGCTGTGGCAGCGTCAGATCCACCGAATGGCCCCCTCTTGGGGTAAAGGCGATAGACAGACATTCAGAGATACTTTCAATAATCAGCGAACCATCCTCCCCCTGAATTTCACTGGGGATATCCGATTGGCTGACTTTTGAATGGATGAGAACCACATCAAAATCGCCATAATTCATACAGACGGTGCCGTGGGCATCGACCCCACTGGGGAGCAAACTGGCGCTGGCCAGTACTGACTTCGGCTCGCCCCATAATGCCAGTGCGCTAGCCAAACAGTAGTAACCAATATCCATGATCGAGCCATTAGAAAAGGCTGGGTTAAAGGTGTTGGGATTTTCGCCGTTCAGATAGCGCTGGTAACGTGATGAATATTGGCAGAAGTTAATGGTGACTTTACGTAATTTTCCCACCTTGGGCAGTGCCTGCTTTAACTGAATAAAGTTAGGCAGATAGGCAGTTTTAAAAGCTTCAAATAGCACGACCTGATGTTCGCGGGCACAGGCAACCAGCGCTTCGACTTCAGCCAGATTTGATGCCAGCGATTTCTCGCAAATAACGTGTTTTTTATGGCTGAGGAACAATCTTGCCTGGGGATAATGTAGGGAGTTCGGGCTGGCAATATACACCGCATCAATCTGGTCACTCGTCGCCAAGGCTTCCAGATTATCAAAGCAGTCAGTAACGTTGTAATCATCGCCAAACTCTTGGGCCTGTTCCAGCTTACGGGAGTAAACGGCAACCAGTTTCATCTTGCCACTTTCGTGGGCGGCATCAACAAAGCGTGCGGTGATCCAATTAGTGCCAATAACAGCGAAGCGAATCATAGTGAACTCCGTTACTACAGAAGAAAAACACGTTGAACCGCCAGATGGTTACACCCACAGGGGATTTTCTTGGCGAATTCCCTTCGTACTTGACGTTACAGGGGGCGCTATGTTCACTTGCTTGCCGCCTGTCTGCCCCTTGAAATCTATTCGGTATGGCTTTGTAAATCAAATACTAATAAATCGCACCAAACAGATCCAAATGAGTCAGATAGAGGCGAGTGTCAAACTCTAACTGATGATATTGCGGCTCCATATGGCAGCACAAACTATAGAATGCTTTGTTGTGATCTTTCTCTTTCAAATGCGCCAATTCATGAACCACTATCATTTTTAGGAAGGCTTCTGGCGCGTTTTTAAACACAGTGGCGACCCGAATCTCTGCTTTTGCTTTCAATTTGCCACCTTGCACCCTGGAAATTGCGGTATGCAGGCCGAGAGCATGCTTCATCACCTGAATTTTACTGTCGTAGGCCACTTTACTTAACGGCTGAGCGTTGCGTAGATACTGGTTTTTTAAATCAACCGTGTATTGATACAACATCTTATCCGTATTGTAATCATGGGATTGTGGATAGCGCTGACGTAATACATTCCCCAGACGCTGTTCGGTGATGAGTTGGCGTACCTGAGACTGTAAGTTTTCGGGATAACCTTGCAGATAAGTTAGTTCCTGCATATGTATTTGCTCTGGCTAAGTTAGTCAATCAATTGATAGCGGATATGGGCCGATAATAACGTTTTCCCATCGTTTAGACAAAATCCTATTGTGCAGTTGGGCCAAATCTAATGACTTAAATAAAAAGTACCAATACCAGCATCACGTTACACTTTGCTGGTACTGGTTTTTAGTTAAGAAATTAGTATCTAACTAATTTAAAATTGGTAATTGATACCCAAAGTCGCTTGGGTATCTGAGTAATTGTGCTTACCTAACTGCTGACCAAGATGGCTCCATAGCTTAAAGTTGTTATTGAACTTGCCCTCAACACCTAGTTTCAACTCAGCAATGTTGTTCATTCCTTGCGGTGTAATATGGGCATCATCCAGTAATAGCCCTTTATTCCCGTTGCTATTTATCCAATTAGCTTCAATGAACGGGTTGATTTTTAAGGTGTTAGTAGTAGATAAAGTATCAGCGCCAAATTCTAGTGTTGTAAGTAATCCTAATTTGGTCGTAACCGTATTGTTCTCTTCCATCTTTATCTGTGGCCCGGTGAGTTCTTTATGTTGCAGCCCACTGCTACGTTGCCACAATACTTTCGCCTTCGGTTGTACAAATAACTTAGCCTTCTCTTTTTCGATCAATTGAATTTTGTAACCTGTTTCTAACGCTGTGGTGAATATATAAGACTTATAATTCGCACCGGTGACGACTTCTGGTGCCTTAACCTGATTATTAAACATTCCGTATTGCGCAAGTAAGCCAATATAAGGCCCAAGCTGACTGATGTTGTCGGCATTCCAGACGCTATATAACCCTAAGTTATAGCCAACTACAGACCCATTAGCTTGATGCTGAGATGTGGCGGAATTGCTACGACTGCTGGCTTTACCGATACCGGCAGTTATTCCCAGAATTCCTAGATCATGTTCACCGCTGCTCCATTGGCTTATTTTGCCCCCTAACTGAGTTGAATAGCGGGTGCCTTTGGTGTGGAGTTGGTCCTGACCGGAGCTAAAACGGGTTATCGCCCCATTGGTGTTTAACCACATGCCGGTAACTTTTTGCTCGCCCGTCATTGGGTCAGTGTAGGGAGTTTCTCCTTGGCGATGCTGTAGGTCGTCAGTAATAAACATCTGTTGTGCGGCCATTTGGTTGGCAAGATAGCTACCGGCTTGCGGGTTATGGTTAATGATAGGGGGGGATTTAAGAATTGGTTCAGGTACCGGTAGCCTTTTGGGTTTTGGGGCGGGTGGTGTTGCTTTTTTAGGCTTGGTTGTTATCGTTGTTGCTGCCGGCAACGTATCATTATTGCCAATATGATCTTTCACCTTGCTTTGCTGGTGTTCCTGGTGCGCTACCAATGGGTGATGCTGCTGCTCTTCCTCTGGTAGTTGCTGGTACTCCTGTAATTGCAGTTGCAGGTACTCCAGCGGGTACCTATTCTGCAACTGTTTCTCCAACTGGTTGAATTGCGACTGCAGACGCTCACTGTCATCCTCCAACCTCTTTAGCTCTGAGTCGGGCGAATTGAGCTTCAGCGCGATGCGCCTATCCATCTGCTGATCCATCGGCAGATGGCTAATTTGTATACGCTGCTCTTCTTGCTTCATATGCTGTGCCAACTTTTGCTGGCCAACTTCTTCCATGTTTTGTGCCAAATACTTAAGGTTTTGGAACATATTCTGCAACTGGGCAGAGTTGGTGTTTATGTTATGTTCAGCCCCTTGCTGTATAGAATGTTTTCTTCTATCGTCATCTGCCCAAGCGGCAGTGCCACTCAATGCCAACAACAGAGCACTGATAGCTTTGGCACAGTTGGATACGCGATATGATTCGTGCTGTGATGATAGGTGGGGCGTAATAGTTAGCTGCGTACTATTATTATGATCCAGATTAATAAAATTTGATGAAGACATTATTGGTTTACCTTCCTGGTAATTGATATTCAAGCCCTGTTATTACGGATGGTATGATTTCCATTCATAAAATTATTTTTGATATGAAAATATAGGCTTAGGCGCTATAACCCTTTAAAATAAAACTAATAAAGTTTAAATTCTTAAATAATAAATAATTTCTTATTTAATTACCTCGATGAATACGTGATAATAAAATGCTAATTAAATCTGTGGCTTTATAGGGGCGCTGGTATTTTATGTTGAGTGAAGAGGAATTGAGTGCATTGGTAATGACTTAACATGAAAATAATATTTAATAAGGGTTTGACGCGGTGGGAGCGGTGTTTCATTACGCTATCTTAAGCCGTTCGTTATGCTGATGTCTCTGTTATACCCTAGGGGATTTTCTGGCTTTGCTAGCCTTAGTCTCGATAAAACGTCATTTAAGCAAAAAAACATTTTACTGATCGCCCGTTTTAGGGGATAAACAGCCCAAATTTATTATTCAGGAGCGGTGATGAGCCAACTCTTACTGGGAACGCAAAGCCTTGAGCTTGAGCGTTTTCCACCACAAGAAAATTCCAATACCCTACAGGCGTGGGAAGCAGCAGATGAATATCTGCTACAAAACATTGACTTAAGCCAAATTGATGGCCGCCCGGTGCTGGTATTTAATGATCAGTTTGGAACGCTGGCCTGTGCTTTACATGCTTATCGTCCATTCAGTGTCAGTGACTCTTATATGAGCCAGTTGGCGACGACGCATAACGTGCAGTTAAATCAGTTAGATGAAAATGCCGTTACCCTATTAAGCAGTATTGATGCGCTACCCGCCGCTCCTAAGCTGGTGGTGATTAAGATCCCTAAAGCTTTGGCGCTGTTGGAGCAGCAATTACGCGCATTGCGCCTGGTCGTAGCCCCAGATACGGTGATTATTGCCGGGGCGAAATCCCGCGATGTGCATAATTCAACTTTGCAATTGTTCGAAAAAATTCTTGGTCCGACCAAAACCACACTGGCGTGGAAGAAATCCCGCCTGATTCACTGCGAAGTGGCAGATATGCCACTGGCAGATGCGCCGGAAACTACCGATTGGCCGCTGGCGAATACCGAATATGTCATCCATAACCATGCTAACGTTTTCTCTCGCAATAATTTGGATATCGGTGCGCGCTTCTTTATGGAGATTCTGCCGTATGATGTGGCGGGCAAAATCGCGGATCTGGGTTGTGGTAATGGTGTCGTCGGTTTAATTGCATTGGAACAAAATCCATTGGCAGAAATGCTGTTTGTCGATGAGTCCTATATGGCCGTTGCATCCAGTGAGCTGAATATCACCTATAACCGCCCACAAGACTTACCACGCTGTGAATTCATGGTAAGCCATGGTTTGGCCGGTGTTGAGCGTGAGAGCCTGCAACTGGTGCTATGTAACCCTCCGTTCCACCAACAGCATGCGGTCAGTGACCATGTGGCCTGGCAGATGTTCTGTGATGCTAAACGTTGTCTGAAGGTGGGGGGGGAACTGATGATTGTGGGTAATCGCCATCTGGACTATTTCCACAAACTTAAACGTTTGTTCGGTAACTGCGAAACATTGGATTCAAACCAGAAATTTATGGTGCTGAAAGCAGTGAAAACGGCATCATCCCGTTCCGAGGGGGGGGGTAGCGGTAGTCTTGATATGTCGTATAGCGATTTCTAAATACCCTTCGTACTTGAAGCCGCAGGGGTGTTAGCTATGTTCACTCACCCGAATCACTTACTTATGTAAGCTCATCGGGATTTGTTCACTTGCTGCCTACCTGCGACTCCAATTACTTTGGGTATTCCCTGCTTGAAGCCGCAGGGGGGCATGCCACCCCCTGTTTTGCTTATTATTGCTTATATAGCCAGCGCCAGACGCGTCCCTTGATCAATTGCCCGGCGTGCATCCAGCTCAGCGGCGATATCCGCGCCACCAATCAAATGCACGGTTTTCCCCATATCCAGTAAGGGTTGATGTAATTCCCTACGCGGTTCCTGGCCCGCACAGATAATGATGGTATCGACGGGTAAACAGCTCGCCTGTTCTGCACGGGTGATATGCAAACCTTCATCATCAATGCTGTCGTAACTCACACTGTTAAGCATTTTCACCCCACGCATCGCCAGACTGGTACGGTGGATCCAACCGGTGGTTTTACCCAAGCCTTCACCCACTTTACTGGTTTTCCGTTGTAACAAGAAAATCTGCCTTGGTGACGGATGCACTTTGGCCCCCGCCGGGGATAATCCGCCACGATATGCCAAATGTTGATCGATGCCCCATTCACGACTGAATGCAGCGCTGTCCAGACTGCTGGAATCACCGGATTGGCTGAGGTATTCGGCGGTATCAAAACCAATTCCCCCCGCACCAATAATGGCCACGCGCTCACCGACCGGTTTTTTATCGCGCAATACATCCAGATAAGTAAGGACTTTCGGATGCTCAATCCCCTTGATAGCTGGCAGGCGTGGCTGGATACCACAGGCGAGGATAATTTCATCAAAATCAGCCAACTGCTGTGGCTGTACCGAGGTATTTAGCTGCTGAATAACACCATGGAGCACCAACTGACGGTGGAAATAGCGCAGCGTTTCATAAAATTCTTCCTTACCTGGGATCTGCTTGGCAATGTTGAATTGGCCACCGATATCTGTTGCCGCATCAAATAGCGTCACTTGATGACCACGACTGGCGGCGGTAACGGCGAAAGCCAGTCCGGCCGGCCCGGAACCGACGACGGCTAAGCGTTTTGGTGTTTCTGTGGGGAGTATGGGCATTTCGCTTTCACGGCACGCGCGAGGGTTGACTAAGCATGAAGTGAGTTTGCCTTCGAAAATCTGGTCCAGACAGGCCTGATTGCAGCCGATACAGGTGTTAATTTCGTCGGCCCGATGTTGTGCTGCTTTTTGGACAAACGCCGCATCAGCGAGGAACGGGCGCGCCATTGACACCATATCCGCGCAACCATCAACCAGTACCTGCTCAGCAACCGCAGGGTCATTAATGCGGTTAGTGGTGATCAGCGGAATAGCCACCGCCCCCATCAATTTGCGCGTCACCCAACTGAATCCGGCCCGTGGCACCATGGTAGCGATAGTGGGAATACGTGCTTCATGCCAACCAATGCCAGTATTAATCAGGGTGGCACCGGCCTGTTCAACCGCCTGCGCCAATTGTTCAATCTCTTGCCAACTGGAACCTTCTTCCACCAGGTCAAGCATCGAAAGGCGGTAAATCAGTATAAAATCAGTTCCAGTCGCCTCACGGACTGCCCGCACAATTTCTACGGCAAAGCGCATTCTGCGGGTAAAGTCCCCGCCCCAGTCATCATCGCGCTGATTAGTTCTGGCGGCGAGGAACTGGTTAATCAAATAGCCCTCAGATCCCATCACCTCGACACCATCGTAACCCGCTTGTTTGGCAAGCTGTGCACAGTTGGCAAAGTCGGCAATAGTTTGCCGTACTTCATCACTACTCAATGCCTGTGGGGTATAGGGGTTAATCGGCGCTTGCAATGCGGAGGGAGCCACGGGGTGTTTCTGATAGCTGTAACGGCCGGCATGTAGGATTTGCAGCGCGATCTTACCGCCCGCCTGATGTACTGCATCCGTCACGATTTGATGATGGGGGACTTGCGCCGCATCATTTAATACTGAGGCCCCCTGATACACCACGCCTTGCTTATTGGGAGCGATACCCCCGGTGACAATCAGGGCGACACCACCGGCGGCCCGTTCAGCATAGAATGCGGCCAAACGTTGAGGTCCATCGGGTAATTCCTCTAGCCCGGTATGCATCGAACCCATTAATACGCGATTTTTCAGGGTAGTAAAGCCAAGATCAAGGGGCGCGAGCAGGTGAGGGTAAGCTAACATTGCAGTCTCCATCGGGTGCACTCTGGCTATATTGCAGCAACGTAAAGCTGCGCAATATCACCAAACCGTTATTGTTATGTCTCTGCCGCTCTGGCCGAATGCAGCAAGTGGTCGGATGAGATTTTTTATTCAAATTTAGACGGTGCTGTGCAACTTGGGAAATCGCAGTGTGCTGATTGTGATAGCCGTCATGAATATGACATCAGGGAAGGGGCAGTAACATGAAGTATTAAACGAAGGAATTATACCTATAAAGTATATTCCCTTCGTTTCTCGCGATGGCTATTTATAACTCGGCTATTAATCAGCCACCAAAGACCCGCAAGCGGTGACCATCAGGATCTAAAGCCACAAAGGTATAGCCGAAATCCATCTGTAATGGTTGTTGCAAAATAGGTAAGCCGCGCTGTTGCCAGTCATTATATAACGATTGCACCTCAGCTTTATCGGCCAGAGCAAAAGCCACTTCACCACCGCCACCCGTGGCTGTCGCCGCCGGTTCAACCGTATGTTTTGACCATAAGCCCAGCATCACCCCTGAATCCAGTGCAAACATGGCAAAGGTTGGGTGAAGTTCTACCGGTGCCTTTGCCAGCAAGTCACCATAAAACGTAGCGCTGGTGGCCGGGCTATCAACATAAAGAATAATGAAATTCGGATCTGCCATGGTTTTCCCCTTATCCCTTTGGTACTTGAAATTGTAGCGCTCAAGTTGGTGCTCGACCGTCTACCTGAAATTCCAAATACTTTAGGTATCTAATCAAATGGATAGTTTTTTTGTTAACCGAATGTCGCTTAACTGGGTTCTATCCTAGCGGGGCATACTGACAGTTTCTGTCAGTAGTGATTATTGATTTGTAGCGACAATAAAAAACTACGGTTTTGGTGGTGTCGACAGCAGCGACTGATCATCGATGCCTTCCGCTTCCCGCCACTGTTTTAGCAATAGCTGTCGGCGCTGAGGATAGCGTTGATCCGTAAGAGAAATTGCGCTTATTCGATCCGCGCGAAAGTTACGGATGGTTTGGCGCAGTTCACACCAGGCAACCACCACGCGCACCTGTTCAAAAAAACCGATAGCAAAAGGCCAGATGCGGCGACATGAGTTAGCCCCTTTCAGGTCTTGATAGGTAATATCCACTTTGCGCTCGGCACGGATTGCGCGGCGCAAGACCGGTAGCGCCAGTTCACAGTCAGGCATATGGCCGACAGGGCCGATGAGCAGTGTCGAGGCATCTAATTCGTCACGTAAATCTGCAGGTAAAACCGCCGCGATTTTCGCCAAAGCATTACGGGCAGCGGCACTCAGATGGGCATCTCCACGATGGCTGACCCAGCGTGATCCTAATACCAGCGCTTCTATCTCTTCTTCGGAGAACATCAAGGGCGGCAGCATAAAACCCGGGCGCAGCACATAGCCCAGACCGGGTTCGCCTGCAATATCAGCGCCTTGCTGTTGTAGGGTGGCAATATCGCGATAAAGTGTTCGCACACTGATAGCCAGTTCCTCCGCCAGCGCAGCCCCTGTTACGGGATAGCGATGGCGGCGTAGCACTTGAATCAGGTCAAGCAGACGCTGGCTGCGGGACATAATAGCTCTCGTCGGAGTATAAAAGCTGACTATAGCACCTTCAGTCAGGCCATTTTACTTGGTGGCAGCAAAACTAGGGAACCATTGAGAATTTCCTCTGTAGCAAGCCGATAAGCCGCCTACCGTAGAGACCGATAATCAGCCCCCATACCACTGCACCACACAATACCAATATCAGGCCAGTAGGCGTGACAGAACCATCACTGATGAAAATAATACTGAGCGCGATGCCAATCCCGATACATTGATATCTTGAGAGCTTTTCGCGCAACAGCAACGCGCCAAGGATCATGGTGAAGAACGCGCCGAATTGCAGCACTAACGAAGCGATTCCTGCTGAGACACCCGCTTTAATACCCAGATTGACGATACCCCATAAACCGATACCAAACAGTAGGCCGTAACCTATTATGTATCGCCATGAAGTGTCAGGTTTTTTGATAAAAGGACTGCGGGCAGGGCGCCGAGTGTAAAGCGAATCCCGGCTAAAATAAGCGGGTCTGCGGCAATCAGGCCAAGTTTTATTACCGAAAAATTAGCCCCCAAAATTGCGGTAATGCATAGAGCAATTAAAAGATCAGTTAGTTTCACGCAGCCTACCTAGGGTGAGTGAATTAATCGGTTATTGTTATTTCACAGTGGCAGTTCACAAACTGAGTAGTGATAATCAGTAGCGAACATGAGAATATTTCCAGGACAGCGGTATCGCAATTCAGGATACCGCTGCGAATAATGTGTTATTAATTCTGTTTATATAAACCAGCGACCATAAAGCAGCTAAATGAACTAAATAGCATCTCAATCCCGACCAGAGTCGTAACCATGGTGATCGACATCAGTGGGCCAGCACTCACCAATAGATAGGTAATAATCAGATCCAAGACGCCGAGCAAGATTTGTAGCCATGCCCCCGGCATTCCCCATGTTCTAACACCGGTTATCAACCGCATCACCCCACCAAAGGCAAACAGCACCGCCAGCACCACAGCCAGACTTATCATCCCTATTGCTGGATTGGTAATAAATACATAACCCATCACAATATATGCGATGCCGAGTAAAATACCGGTCACCATTGGCCAAAGATTATGGGAACGGTTGGTTACCATACCCACGATCATTGCAATCCCACTGAGTAGCAGTAGGACACCAATAATTTTGCTGAGAACAACGCTGGAGGCCAGTGGGTTAATAAGGCAAAAGATCCCGCCCAGTAATAGCAGGATTGCGATGACCCGCATGATAATCCGTTGTTTTTTTAAGGTACTTTCATCAAGGCTCATAAGGTATTTCCGATCTATATTCAGCATGACGATGACTCCTGTATAGTCTGAACTAGGTTATCGATAACTATCATGAGTATAGGTCGAACAATAGATGTATAAATAAAATTAATGATATTCAACTAATTATACTGTGGAATATTTCCTGTACGCCAGATGTGCAAATAGCATTGCAGTGGCACTTATCATCCCCCCAAGAATACAAACACCTGACCATCCCGCATTCGCATATACGATCGTTGCACTGATAGCTCCGAGGGCGCTACCGATGGAATAGAACAACATATAGCCAGCAACCAGGCGGCTTTGGGCATCAGGGTGTAGCGCCAATATGATGGTCTGATTAGTTACATGCACCGTCTGAACGGCAAAATCTAATATCACGACACCGATAACCAGCCACCAGACCGATCGCCGACGGACTAACGTTAACATCCGTTGCCATCGTATCGAGTAGGGGCTGAGCAAAATAGACATTGGCGACCGCCATGGCGGATACCATCGCCAAGAGTGGCACCACTATTGATGTGAGGTGTGGTGCCAGAGCAGTTTGTGGTAATCGCCGAGTGCGACTCTTTGCTGATTCTTTTCTGATGGACATAAAAATACCTGATACCTTTCTGGTTTTTATTTGAAACCACGTAATTGATTTTTAACCAAGGTGGTTTTAATATGCAACCAGTTTATCCAGCAAATGATCGGAGTAAAAGAATGACTAAAACGAGTGAAGGCCAGATAGGGGCAGAAGAATGCCCGGTTGCCAGAACGCTCGAGGTCTTGGGGGATCGCTGGTCACTCATGATAATTCGTGATGCTTTTGATGGGATCAGCCGTTTTGGCGAATTTCGGAATAACCTTGGCTTGGCGAAAAATATCTTGGCGGGTCGCCTGCGTGAGTTGGTTGAACACGGCATTCTGATGATAGTCCCGGCCTCTGATGGCAGTGCTTACCATGAATATGTGTTGACGGATAAAGGCCGCCAATTATTCCCTATTGTGGTCAGCCTACGCCAATGGGGCGAAGATCACTTGTTTGCTGTTGGCGAAAAGCACTCTATTTTAGTTGATAATCAGAGTGGGCATCCGATCAGTAAGCTGACAGTATCTTCACAGCAAGGTAAGGTATTGGATGCCAGCGAATGCCATCGGAAAAAAGTGATTAAGCGGTAAGGAAGGTATCTGCGGCGGGAAATAAAATCTCAATGGATATTAATGACAGGATATGCAAAATGGATTCTCGGATACTGGAAATACTGCAATACACATTGAAACCGGGTAGTGGTGTGGAATTCCACCGAATTATGCAAGAGATCAGCATTCCCTTGCACGCCAGGGAGGGGATGGACGTCGTCGCTTATGGTCAATCGCTGCACGACCCAGACGCTTATTACCTGATGCGTGCCTTTGACAGTCAAGAGGCATTAGTGAATGCTGAGGCACGTTTTTACAGCAGTGACGGCTGGCTTGCTGGCCCGCGGGTGGCAATTGTTGAACGTATTGAAAATAGTCTCAAATCCGTAATATCGATGCCAACTGCCGCCATTGATGCTTTAAGAACCTAATCGGTCAATTCATAGCATTCTTATACTGAATACGTTATCAACTGATAACGTATTTAATCGCCTCTGGGATTTATTATTGCTCTGCCTGATAAGTGTCGCGTAAGAAAAGGGTTAGCACATCTTTTGGCGGTGTCACCTCACACTCAGACAGCAGCCACCCCACAGCGCCTCGGTGATAAGCACCATGATGCTCAACATGGGAAAACATCTCTTTTCTACTCATTGCCCCTTTTCCCCCATCGACAAATTTGAAGTTAATTATTTCATCCAATTGTTGTTCAACCAGAGAGTGAAGGTACTCGAGATAGCGATTATCACTGATAGCAAAGGCGTCATTCAGCACCTCTAGAGGCGGTGTTTCAACCGTATTCAGCGCAGTATAACGGTGGGGAACTCCCTGAATATTGGCGATAAATATTTGATCAACCACATAAATATGATTCATCAGGCGAATCATAAGATGACGTTTATCTTTATAAGCCGCGGTATCAACATTGGCGATAGCGGAGAGGATCTCTTTATCAGCCCAGGCCTTGTATTGAAAAAGCATATCAAAGTGAGTAAGCACAGACATTTTCAGATCTCAGCGGAGAGTTAGATGGCTATTTTATAGTACGAGAATTATTGTAGGTCGTTAAGTAGCGTTGAATTTTAGCCGACTAAAACATTTCATCAACGAAGGGACTGTCTATTGAATATTCGGCAAGCAAATAGCAATGACCTATATATCTTGAGATAATTAGGCAAAGCGAGAGGCTTGGGGATGAGTAAATTGTTATAACCTGAATCGATGACGTTATCGCCATCTCAAGGTGCTTTTCTATTCTTCTACTAGAATATCCAGCCAATCCGCATTGAACAATTTTCGTTCAAATTGGCTAACCACTGAGACAGAAAAAATCAGATAAAGTGTAATTATATCCGTGAGATTCCATTCAACAGTCTCTATTCAAGATTGTGCAGTTATGGCTTCATTGAGTTGAGCAAATATAGCGCAGCGACACTTTTGCGACACAGGTTACCAGATACAAAAAAGCCAACTCGAAAGTTGGCTTAATATACTGATTTTAAAGCTAAAATTTGGTGGCCCCTACTGGACTTGAACCAGTGACCAAGCGATTATGAGTCGCGTGCTCTAACCAACTGAGCTAAGGGGCCAGACTTGGGCGCTGATTATACGGTAGTTTTTATCCTGCGGTCTAGAGCTGATAAATCATATGGCTGTTTTATGCACAAAATTAAGGTTTTTTACGCACATAGCAGGTAATTACGTGCGGATGCAGGCTTGAGAATCGGTGGTTTGGGGCCAAAAAGAAAAACCCCGGCACGCCGGGGTTTTTTGTGTGTTTGCTGCTGTCGCTAACGATTAATCGTCCAGGAAGCTGCGCAACACTTCAGAGCGGCTTGGATGACGCAATTTACGCAATGCCTTGGCTTCAATCTGACGAATACGTTCACGGGTTACGTCGAACTGTTTGCCCACTTCTTCCAGGGTGTGGTCAGTGTTCATATCGATACCGAAACGCATACGCAGAACTTTCGCTTCACGAGCGGTCAGGCCAGCTAACACATCGTGGGTGGCAGAGCGCAGGCTCTCTGATGTTGCAGAGTCCAGCGGCAGTTCCAGAGTGGTATCTTCAATGAAATCGCCCAGATGTGAATCTTCATCATCACCGATCGGGGTTTCCATTGAGATTGGCTCTTTGGCAATCTTCAGCACTTTACGGATCTTGTCTTCCGGCATCAGCATGCGTTCAGCCAGTTCTTCCGGTGTTGGCTCACGGCCCATCTCTTGCAGCATCTGGCGTGAGATACGGTTGAGTTTGTTAATGGTCTCAATCATATGTACCGGGATACGGATGGTACGCGCCTGATCCGCGATAGAGCGGGTAATGGCCTGACGAATCCACCACGTGGCGTAAGTTGAGAACTTATAACCACGGCGGTATTCGAACTTATCTACTGCTTTCATCAGACCGATATTGCCTTCCTGAATCAAATCAAGGAATTGCAGACCACGGTTGGTGTATTTTTTCGCAATAGAGATAACCAAACGCAGGTTAGCCTCAACCATTTCTTTCTTGGCACGACGTGCTTTCGCTTCACCGATAGACATACGGCGGTTGATGTCTTTCACTTGCTCAATTGTCAGACCGGTTTCTTCTTCGATCTGGCGCAGTTTCTGCAAGCTACGTTGAACATCGTCCGAGACATCTTTCAGTTTTTCAGACCAGGGTTTACCCATCGCAATTGCTGCGGCAAACCAGGTATCACTGGTTTCATTGCTGGCAAACAGAGTAACGAAGTTTTTCTTCGGCATTTTGCACTGCTCAACACACAGTTTCATGATGATACGTTCTTGAGTACGAACGCGATCCATCATGGTACGCATGTTGTTGACCAGATAGTCGAACTGCTTCGGTACCAGGCGGAACTGCTTGAATACATCAGACAACTTCAGAATTTCAGCAGCAGCATTGGCGTGGCTACGACCATTTTTCTTGATTTCCATGCGTGCGTTTTCATACTGCTCACGCAAATCGCTGAATTTCTGGCGTGCCAGCTCTGGATCGATGCTGTTGTCGTCTTCTTCTTCGTCTTCGTCTTCATCTTCGTCGTCGTCATCATCCATTTCTGCGGTGGATAATTCAGAACCAACGTGAGTCGCCGTCGGCGCAATATCTTCTTCGGCGTTTGGATCAACAAAGCCGGTGATCAGGTCAGATAAACGGGCTTCACCCGCTTCAACGCGATCATATTGTTCCAACAGATAAGTAATCGCTTCAGGGTATTCAGCAACTGAACACTGAACCTGATTGATACCGTCTTCAATACGTTTGGCGATATCAATCTCACCTTCACGTGTCAACAGCTCAACGGTACCCATTTCGCGCATGTACATACGCACCGGGTCGGTAGTACGCCCGATTTCGGATTCAACACTGGATAATACCTGTGCAGCAGCTTCAGCCGCGTCATCGTCGGTATCAGTGGTGTTCTCGGCCAGCATCAAATCATCGGCATCAGGAGCTTCTTCCAGCACCTGTATGCCCATGTCATTAATCATCTGGATGATGTCTTCGATCTGATCGGAATCGACGATATCTTCCGGCAGATGGTCATTGACCTCAGCATAGGTCAGATAGCCTTGCTCCTTACCACGGGTGACAAGTAGCTTCAGCTGTGACTGCGGGTTTTGCTCCATAAGACGGTATCCACACTTCAGAGTATTTGGGTTGGTGTCGGTCGGCGAAACCGCCAACAATAGCATTTGGGGCCTTTTTTTGTCGCCGCTGCCCGCTATGGCGGCATATTGTGGGGAGTCGCCCCCACATTTATCGGCAATTAAGCCGTTGGGTGTTTCATTTTTTTCTGGCTAATGCCAGATTCAAAGACCAAAGCTCTTTACGTTCTTCGGCGTTTAATCCATGTGTCCGGTCACGCGCTATCAGGGTTTCCTGACGTTGCTCCAAGATGGAGTCATACAGGCTCGTTAGCGTGTCGACAAAAGTCGGTTCGACCATGTCCTCAACAATCATGTGGTTCCATGTTGCGAGAGTTTCAAGCTGTTGGCTGAATTTATTATCCCGATACAGTTCCAATAACTGCCCGGTTGTCAGCCCTGGCTGAGCCAGACAAGTCTCAACCAACTCAATAAATAACGGTAAACCGGCTAACTTGGCTTGCTCGACGCCCTGTAGTGAGGGAATAAGTGTAGCTAGTTGTGGGTTTTGTACCAGTAGCCCTATAAGTATACGCATGGTTGTGCGTTTTAGCTGGGGCGGTTGGTAGGTATTCGTGTTTTCAGCCTGTTTTGGCATCAGCTTATCGAGCTGGCTATCATCGAGCAGGCCCAATTTATTACCGAGCTGCTGGCGCAGATAAAGACGTAATGTCTCACCGGGTACCTGACTGATTAAAGGTAGTGCCAGAGTGCTTAACTTGGCGCGCCCGTCGGGGCTGCTCAAATCCACCTGTGGCATCAACGTTTCAAACAAAAAGGTTGAGAGTGGCTGTGCCCCTTCCATCCGCTGTTCAAATGCGTCTTTCCCTTCTTTACGTACCAGAGTGTCTGGGTCTTCGCCATCGGGCAAAAACATAAAGCGTAGCTGACGGCCATCATTTAGATAGGGCAGCGCCGTTTCTAATGCTCGCCATGCCGCATCTCTGCCCGCCCGATCACCGTCGTAACAACAAATTACGTTATCGGTGGCACGGAATAATAATTGAATATGCTCCGCAGTGGTCGCGGTCCCCAGCGAGGCAACGGCATAGTCAATACCAAATTGCGCGAGTGCTACCACATCCATATAACCTTCCACCACGAGTAAACGCGTTGGATTGGGATGATTCACTTGCGCTTCATACAAGCCGTAAAGCTGGCGGCCCTTATGAAAAATTTCTGTTTCTGGGGAGTTTAGATAC
Source organism: Yersinia sp. 2540 StPb PI (assembly GCF_052217165.1). Lineage (NCBI taxonomy): Bacteria > Pseudomonadati > Pseudomonadota > Gammaproteobacteria > Enterobacterales > Yersiniaceae > Yersinia > Yersinia sp. 2540 StPb PI. The sequence goes on along the minus strand of NZ_JAZGQC010000001.1, from coordinate 4,960,580 downwards.
TTTGGCACTCCATCACCCAGAATTCGCCCGCCAAAAGCGATAACCCGCCCACGTTTATCGCGGATAGGGAACATGACGCGCTCACGAAAACGATCGTAAGTCCGTCCTGTATCATTAGTCACCAGCATTCCGGCATCGTTCAGCGCAGTACGGCTCTCACCATCACGGCCAAAACGTTTTAAGGCATTGTCCCAACCTGGGGGGGCAAAACCAATAGCAAAATGTTGGATGATTTCTTCACTCAAACCGCGATGCTTAAGATATTCGCGTGCCTGATTGGCATTCGAGCCTTTGAGTGACTGTTGATAGAATCCGCTAAGGCTTTCCATCAGTTGATAGAGACTTTGTCGTTGATGACGTTCGATCTGGGTGGTGCCGGTTCCTGCCTCGTAAGGCACTTCCAGCCCATGCATGGTGGCTAATTCCTCAATACTTTCGACAAATTCGAGTCTGTCGTAATTCATCAGGAAATCAACAGCGTTACCATGTGCGCCACAGCCGAAACAGTGATAAAACTGTTTTTCGCCGTTAACAGTGAATGAGGGTGTTTTCTCATGATGGAACGGACAGCACGCATGGTAATTTTTGCCTTGCTTCTTCAGCTTTACCCGTGCGTCGATAAGATCAACGATGTCGGTGCGCGCTAGCAAGTCATTGATAAATACGCGTGGAATTCGTCCAGCCATAAGCCCCTATTCGGTCAGTCCATAAACGAGAACAAGCCGCGCATTCCTTTCGGAAAGCACGGCCTTCGTATGCAACTACTCGATCTGCGCGTTCTTAGAACATAAAAAACTACGCGGTGGGGTTACCCCCGAAGAATTAATACAGACGAGTGCGGCGTGCGTTTTCGCGAGCCAATTTCTTCGCGTGACGTTTTACAGCAGAAGCTTTAGCGCGTTTACGTTCGGTAGTCGGTTTTTCATAGAACTCACGACGACGAACTTCAGCTAAAACACCCGCTTTTTCACAAGAGCGTTTGAAACGACGAAGAGCTACGTCGAATGGCTCGTTTTCACGTACTTTAATTACCGGCATGTGCCTCTCACCTCAATAGAAATCGGTTTGCTGCTGGCCAATCGCCAGCCTTCTCAAAATGGTGCGGAATTTTACTTCAATGGATGCTGCTTTGTAAAGCACCACAGCAAATTGAAACAGGCACGCCCCTGTGATGTCGCCCTCGTTCTTTACAAGAAAGTTGGTGCCGAGAGTGCGACGGCCGCTGATTATATACTAAACAAGGCTGTTGATCGAATTAATCAACACTCTTTTCAAATATGACCACTATCAACAACATTTAGGTGCTCAAAGCGTGAAAATGCCGTCTTTACCGTCAGAGATCATGACTGGCGGCGCTGTTATGCTAAACTATCGGCCGCACGTGAATGATGGGAAATGTAATGCGAGTTTTGGGTATAGAAACGTCCTGCGATGAAACCGGTATTGCAGTGTATGACGATGAAGCCGGTCTGTTAGCTAACCAACTGTACAGTCAGGTTAAATTGCATGCTGATTATGGCGGTGTAGTGCCTGAGCTGGCTTCCCGTGATCATGTGCGCAAGACTGTGCCGCTGATTCAGGCAGCATTGAAAGAAGCCAATCTGAGCGCTAAAGACATCGATGGTGTGGCGTATACCGCAGGCCCAGGTTTGGTTGGCGCATTGCTGGTCGGGGCGACAGTCGGCCGCGCATTGGCATTTGCGTGGGGGGTTCCGGCGGTGCCGGTCCACCATATGGAAGGCCACCTACTGGCACCGATGTTGGAAGAGAACGCACCAGAGTTCCCGTTTGTCGCTCTGCTGGTCTCTGGCGGTCACACTCAGTTAATCAGCGTGACCGGTATTGGTGAGTATCTGCTATTAGGGGAATCTGTCGATGATGCGGCAGGTGAAGCCTTTGATAAAACTGCAAAATTATTAGGTCTGGACTATCCTGGGGGGCCGATGCTGTCGCGTATGGCACAACAGGGTACGGCGGGGCGTTTTACTTTCCCGCGGCCAATGACCGATCGCCCTGGACTGGATTTCAGTTTTTCTGGTTTGAAAACGTTCGCCGCAAATACTATCCGTGCTAACGGTACCGATGATCAAACCCGTGCTGATATTGCCCGTGCATTTGAAGATGCAGTGGTCGATACGCTGGCGATTAAATCCAAACGAGCGCTGGATAAGACCGGCTTCAAACGTTTGGTCATTGCCGGTGGTGTCAGTGCAAACCGCACTTTACGTTCAAAGCTGGCGGAGATGATGCAAAAACGGGGCGGTGAAGTATTCTATGCTCGGCCAGAGTTTTGTACCGATAATGGCGCGATGATCGCCTATGCTGGGTTGATCAGGCTGAAAAGTGGTGTGAGCAGTGAGTTGAGTGTTTCGGTTAGGCCGCGCTGGCCGTTAGCCGAGTTGCCGAAAGTCTGAGCGGGGCTGCGGCGGTGTTGCCGCGTCATCTCGTGATGCTCACATACTGATGTATGCTCCGCTCTCTCAATTCCTTGCGCCTTGCCTCGCTCCCGCTCAGCCATTCTAAGATTGGTGCCGAAAGTCTGAGCGGGGCTGCGGCGGTGTTGCCGCAGTCATTCAAAATGCTTATGGATGAGAGTCCACGCCGTTTTTGCATTCCTTATGCGCTTTGCCTGGCTCCCGTTCAGTCATTCTTGTTTTGAGGAGAATCAATCTTCTTTCTCTTCCAACTCTGCGGCTTCTTCGGCCGGGGTTTTCTGCTTTTTCTTTCTGAGTTTATCCCAGATTTTACTTTCTTTGCCGCGCCATAAACGTTGAATGTTATCGTGGTGGCGCATCAAAATCAGGCAAGAGAGCATGGCGACCGGGAAGGTGAATTGCGGTTTAAACCACCAGACGTAGAAGGGCGCAATTAGCGCACTGATAATTGCGCCTAAAGATGAATACCCACTCAATAACACCGTCAACAACCAAGTACCGGTCATCAGACCGGTTAGATCCCAGCCGATAGGGGCGATGGCGCCAAAAGCAGTAGCAACGCCCTTGCCACCTTTAAAATGGAAAAAGACCGGATAGATGTGACCAAGACAAGCAGCGATAGCGGTCAAGCCAAGATACAGCGGGGAAACGTGCAGCAGGTAAGCAATCCAAACGGGTAACATGCCTTTCAGCACATCGAAAATCAGCACTGTTGCTGCGGCTGCTCGGCCACCGATGCGCAGCACGTTGGTTGCACCGGGATTACCGGAGCCATGTTCACGCGGATCTGGCAGCTTAGCAACCCGACACACCAGGATTGCACTGGAAATAGAGCCACACAAATACGCGAAGATAATCATGCCAAGCGCGATAGCACTCATAACACCGCCCTGTTGAATAATGATCGTTTTAATCGCAACATCAGTGGATAATACGCATATTCGGCTGGAAGTGGTATCCGGCAGGCGCAAAAACAGAGAATGACGTGATGGACATCGTATTTATTGAAGAACTGAGTGTCATAACCACCATTGGTGTTTATGACTGGGAGCAGACCATCCAGCAGAAGCTGGTGTTCGATATCGAAATGGGTTGGGATAATCGTAAAGCTGCTGCCAGTGATGATGTGAATGATTGCTTGAGCTATGCAGATATCAGTGATGCGGTGATACAACACGTAGAGTCACAGCGTTTTGCCTTGGTTGAGCGGGTGGCAGAAGAGATAGCCGAGCTGCTATTAGTCCGTTTCCAATCACCGTGGGTGCGGATTAAAGTCAGTAAACCAGGGGCGGTGGCACAAGCCCGTAATGTCGGTGTGCTCATTGAACGTGGTCAACGACCTAACTGATTTTTGCTCTGCCACGACATAAAAATGCAACCCTATATTGATAATGTGGTTTGAATTATTGATTAACGTGATATTTTTACCGACTGAAATTGAACGGCATTATTTTGCACATTGCCGTTTTTTTGTGGATTTCTATATCCTAAATAATTCAAGTTGCGGGAAGGCGGCAACTGACTGAATCCGCAGGAGCTTACAGAAGTAAGTGACTGGGGTGAACGAGGGCAGCCAACGCACATGCAACTTGAAGTATGACGGGTATATTACATGGCATTGGGTATCGTAGATGACGGATATGTATTCGCTGTTTGTGGCTGTTGTTTTAGGTGTGGTAGAGGGATTGACTGAGTTTTTACCCGTGTCATCCACTGGGCATATGATTATCGTCGGTGAGCTATTGGGCTTTACCGGCGACAAGGCAAAAACCTTTGAAGTTATCATTCAGTTAGGGTCGATTCTGGCGGTTGTCGTGGTGTTCTGGCGGCGGTTATTTGGCCTGATTGGTATCCATTTCGGCGCGGTACCTCATGAGGGGAAAACCAGCGGTCACCTGACATTGGGCCATATTTTACTGGCAATGATCCCCGCCGTGGTGCTGGGGTTGGTATTCCATGACCTCATCAAATCGCTGTTTGATCCGAGAAATGTCATGTATGCCTTGGTGGCGGGTGGGGTGCTTTTGCTAGTCGCAGAATGGTTCAAACCTAAAAATCCTAAATCTGTTGGTTTGGATGATATTACTTACCGTCAGGCTTTCGCGATTGGCTGCTTCCAGTGTCTGGCGTTGTGGCCGGGGTTCTCCCGTTCTGGTGCCACCATTTCCGGCGGTATGTTGGTCGGTGTTAACCGTTATGCCGCGTCTGAGTTCTCCTTCATTCTGGCAGTACCGATGATGATCGGGGCCAGTGGACTGGATCTTTATAAGAGCCTGCACTTCCTGACGCTGGGTGATTTACCGATGTTTGCCGTCGGATTTATCACGGCATTTATCGTGGCTCTGATTGCTATCAAAACCTTCCTTTCACTGATTAAACGTATCTCTTTTGTACCTTTCGCCATCTATCGCTTTGTTGTCGCGGCAGCGGTGTACTGGGTCTTTATGTAATATACCCGTTATACTTCAAGCTGCACGTGCGTTGGCTACGTTCAATCACCCGAATCACTTACTGATGTAAGCTCATCGGGTTCTTTCGCTTGCCGCCTTGCTGCAACTCGAATTATTTAGGGTATAAAAAATGCATCAGATACAATAAAACACCTTGATTAATCAGGGTGTTTTATCTTTAGATAATATGGATTTATTCTTAAATTACTTCTTGAGCCTGTTTCCATTCGGCTAATGCTTGTTGGCGGCGACGTTTAAGTTCGTCGCGAATGGCTAATCCTTGTAACCCGCTGGCGACTACTTCCTGCACTGATACGCCGCTGGCAATATGGAATGCGGCGCGCAAATAATCGCCCTGCGGATAAGGATTTTCTTCAAATCCGGTACGGCCTCGGGCATCAGCCTCACTGGTGATAATCATTTGCTCAAGACGTTCTGGTTTGCGCCACACATCAATGGCATCAAACAGTTTGAGTAGAGTTTCGGGGCGAAGCTTATTCACTGTATGGATAAGGTCATGGTATTCCGCCACCAGTTTCGCCAAGTCACGTATCGGATTAGGTACCCGTAAGCGCTGACATAACTGCTCAACCAATTTAACCCCAGCCGGGCCGTGGCCGTGATGGTGTGGCCAGAATTCTTTTGGTGTCAGACCTTTACCCAAATCATGGCAGAGAGCGGCAAAGCGGACATCAACCTCAGGGCTAAGTTGAGCCGCAATGGCTAATGTCATCAGCGTATGGATACCGGTATCAATTTCTGGATGCCACTTTTCGGGAGCCGGTACGCCAAATAAACGTTCAATTTCTGGAAAGAGCACCGCCAGCGCACCGCAATCACGTAACACTTGAAAATAGATCTGCGGGCTTTGTGTTTTCAGCGCTTTCTCGGTCTCTTTCCATACTCGCTCTGGCGTCAGAGCCGATAGCTCGCCACTTTGTGCCATTGCTGCCATCAATGATTGAGTCTCAGCGGCGACGCTAAAACCTAAATGGGCAAAACGGGCAGCGAAACGGGCAACCCGCAGCACACGTAGTGGATCTTCGCCAAAGGCGTCGGAGACATGACGCAGTACTCTGTTTTCTAAATCTTGTTGGCCGTGGTAGGGGTCAATCAATTCCCCCTCGGCGCTACGGGCAATGGCATTGATGGTCAAATCGCGACGCAACAAATCCTCTTCCAGCGTGACATCTGGCGCGGCATAGCAGGTAAAACCGGTGTAACCTGCGCCGGATTTACGCTCGGTACGAGCTAGTGCGTATTCTTCATGGCTGACAGGGTGCAGAAACACGGGGAAGTCTTTACCAACCTGCTGATAGCCCTGTGTGAGTAACTGTTCCGGGGTGGACCCCACCACGACCCAATCCTGTTCGGTGACCGGCAGATTTAATAAGCTGTCGCGTACCGCGCCGCCGACCAGATAGATTTTCATATAAATCCTTCGTTCTTGATGTTGCAGCGTTATTAGCTGCTCACTTGAATCACACTTTACCGCCTGGCGACAAAGGCTTGTTTCAGTATAGTTGGGGATGAGAATAGATTAAACAAGCAGGCCACCCTGGCGGGCAGCCGAACGCGTCGATTTTACAGTCTTATTAAACGGCTATCAGTTCATCCAGCGATTGTTCTTTTTACGGCTTGGGATCAGATGTGGCAGTACCAGACCAAGGAGCAGGCCGATACCGGCAACACCGCCGCCGTACATAAACCATTGCAGGATAATGGTACGCTGTTTGTCATCTAATTGCAGATTCACAGCGCTGACTTTCTTCTGAGCAACCACTAACTGATTCTTTAGTGACTCGTTTTCTTTTTGCAGCTCGGAAATCACGCTGTCGCTGGCCGCGACTTTCTGTTGCATTTCAGCAGTGCGCTGATTCCAGCTATTATCAATATTAGCCAGCTTATCTGTCAGGGTTTTGACTTGTTGTTCAAGGTCCGGTACCCGAATACGCAGACTTGGCGTTTCACTCAATTGATTCAGCGCGATCCAGGTGGTTTTCCCTTTACTGTCGCGGATTTGACCGTAATTTGTGCTGTCATCAACACTTATCAGGGCGACTTCATCTCCGCCTTTTAACGTGCCAACAATACGGTATTGGTTACCGGGACCGCTATGAACGTAGGTATCCAGCTCATCAGAGATGTAGCGTTTTTCTTCAGCGTGCGCGCCCCAGGAGATACTGAGACTTAGCATCGCGAGGCAAATTAGGCGTATTTTCAGCATTAGAGAGTCATTTATGAGTGAATTTATGGAACGATAGTAGTGTGTTCAGTTTGCCGACGCAACGCATAAACCGGAATGAGAACTATCTTACTCTCATAGCCAGCGCGGCTTTAGCCACTTTGTTGTTCATTTTAACCACACTGAAAATTTGTCTTATGAAGCCTTATGGTAGACCTGTTAAAATAGAGGCTGACTCGGGGTAGCCACGCGGTTTTTTTGTGTAAAATAGCGAAGTCTGTGTAAAACAGGCAAACCGCCGCGAAAGAGGCATAATGCCCGTAAACTCGCAACATACCGGTGTGAATGAAATTATGACCGTTGAAATAGAATTAAAATTTATTGCTACTCCTGCGGCCATTGCCGCTTTGCCCGAGCGGCTTACATCCTGGCAAAGCCAGCATTCTGCGCCGCAGACGCTGACCAATATCTATTTTGAAACTGCCGATAAGCGGCTGCGCCAACATGATATTGGCTTACGTATCCGTGGTTATGATGGCCGTTACGAAATGACGGTTAAGACCGGCGGTAAAGTGGTCGGTGGTTTACATCAACGCCCTGAATACAATGTTGATATTGATAGTGACCAATTGGATTTGGCGCGTTTCCCTGCCGATATCTGGCCGAACGGTTGGGTGATTGAGACATTACAAGCAGAACTACAGCCGCTATTCCGTACGGATTTTACTCGAGAGAAGTGGGTAATTACTTACGGCGAGAGCGAGATAGAGCTTGCTGTTGATCAAGGCACTATCAGTGCAGGTGAGCTGTCGGAACCCTTGCACGAAATTGAGCTGGAACTGAAAAAAGGCAATCAGGCAGATTTGCTGGCATTGGCCGCAGAACTGGCACAAATTGGCGGTTTACGGCAGGGCAATCTGAGTAAAGCAGCCCGTGGCTATCATTTAGCACAAGGCAATCCTCCTCGTGAATTGCGCCCGTTACTGGTGTTGCAGCCAGCGGCCAAATCCACCGTTGAGCAAGGTATGGTCGCAGGGCTGGAGATGGCCCTGGACCATTGGCAATACCATGAAGAGCTGTGGTTACGTGGTGAGCCGGCCGCTAAAGCTATGATCATTGAAGCATTGGCAATGGTGCGTCAGTCATTAGCTATTTTTGGTGGTTTGGTCCCGCGCAAAGCCAGTACTGAATTGCGTGCCGGGCTGCTGGCGCTTGAACCGCAGTTAGAACCGAAGAATGTCGATGCTGAGCAGCTTTGCTATAGCACTGATTACCTAAAATGTAAGTTAGCGCTCACATCTTGGTTGGTTACCTCTGGCTGGCGGCCATTTATGGATGCCAAAGCACAGACCAAGTTTGAAGGGTCATTTAAACGCTTCTGCGACATCATGTTGAGCCGCAGCGCTGCTGATCTGAAAGACGCTTTTGGCCAGTATCTGGATGACGATGGTTATTTGGCGCAACTCCCTCGCTTGAACCGGCAGATCATGTCTTTCCAATTGCTCTCAGGCTTCTATCCGCAGAGTGAATGGTTGCCGTATATCGATGGCTGGTTTGGTTTACAGCAGGAGATTATGCACCGTCAGGGCCACTGGCGTGATACCGCCCGTAAGGAAGCGCTAGCGCAGGCAGCCTTTTGGTTGAACGGTGCTGCTAGTTAATAGATAGCAGCTTGAGGAATGCTTTATGTTGCCACTCTCTTCGGAATTACAGATTCAGGCGCAGAATATACGACAGCGCTTTTATGAGTTACCGGCTCCGCCAGATTTACACGAGGAAGATATCCCTGTGCTGGCGTTGAGTGATTTTGTCAGTGATATGTTACTGATTCACCCTGAGTGGCTGGAGGAGTTGCATCAGCAACCCCCGCAACCGCAGGAGTGGCAATTTTATCCACAATGGTTAAATCTGGCGTTGGCCGAGGTACATGACGAAGCGGCATTATTAGCCGCATTGCGGCTGTTTCGCCGCCGGATGATGGTGCGCATCGCCTGGTCACAAACACGGCAAACCAGTGAGACTACTGAGACCTTACAACAACTGAGCGGGTTGGCTGAAAGCCTGATTTTGGCGGCGCGCGATTGGCTGTATCAGGCTTGTTGCCGTGAGTTCGGTACCCCCTCTAATGCCGAGGGGGTACCGCAGCCGCTGCTGATTTTGGGCATGGGCAAGTTAGGCGGCGGTGAACTGAATTTCTCCTCTGATATCGATCTGATTTTTGCCTACCCAGAAAACGGCCAGACCCAGGGTGGGCGACGGCAGTTGGATAATGCCCAGTTCTTTACCCGCTTGGGGCAACGGCTGATTAAAGCGTTGGATCAGCAAACCATTGATGGTTTTGTCTATCGGGTGGATATGCGTCTACGCCCGTTTGGTGACAGTGGCCCGCTGGTACTGAGTTTTGCCGCGCTGGAGGATTATTACCAAGAGCAAGGGCGCGACTGGGAACGCTATGCGATGGTTAAGGCACGTCTGATGGGCGGGGCTGAAGACCACTACAGTAAAGAGCTGCGCCAGATGCTGCGGCCCTTCGTCTTCCGACGCTATATCGATTTCAGCGTGATTCAATCGTTACGTAACATGAAAGGGATGATTGCCCGTGAGGTCCGGCGGCGTGGTCTGAAAGATAATATTAAGCTGGGGGCCGGCGGTATTCGTGAAATCGAATTTATCACGCAGGTATTTCAGCTTATTCGTGGCGGCCGTGAACCGCGCCTGCAAGAGCGGGCTTTACTGCCGACGTTGCAGGCAGTCGCCGAGCTGGGTTTATTGCCGCCACAACAAGTGAACGACCTCAGCAGCAGTTATCTGTTTTTGCGCCGTTTGGAAAATCTGCTGCAAGCTATTGCTGATGAGCAAACCCAAACGTTACCCGGTGATGCACTGAATCAGGCCCGATTGGCTTGGGGCATGGGGTATACCGACTGGATGGAAATGAGTGCTGCACTGGAACACCATATGCAGGCGGTACGGTTGGTATTTGACGACCTGATTGGCGATGATACTCCCGATATCGGTGAAGATCTACGTCATGGTTTGTATAAAAGCTTATGGCAGGATGTGCTGGAAGAGAGTGATTTAGCCCCTTTGACGCCACATTTAGACGAACCAGCCCGCCGGCAGTTGTTGACGACGATAAATGATTTCCGCCATGACGTTGATAAACGCACCATTGGCCCTCGGGGCCGTGAGGTGCTGGATCAACTGATGCCGCGCTTGTTCTCCGAGGTTTGCTCGCGCCCGGACGCCAATGTCGCCCTCAGCCGCTTGATTCAGTTGCTGCTCAGTATCCTTACCCGCACTACTTACCTCGAATTACTGGTGGAATACCATGCGGCACTAAAACATGTTATTCGCCTGTGTTCTGCCTCGCCGATGGTGGCCAGTCAATTGGCCCGCTACCCGCTGTTATTGGATGAGTTGCTTGATCCGCAATCGTTCTATCAACCATTGGAACCCGGTGCTTATCGCGATGAATTGCGCCAATACTTATTGCGGGTGCCGGAGGATGACGAAGAGCAGCAACTCGAGGCGTTGCGTCAATTTAAGCAAGCCCAGCAATTGCGTATTGCTGCTGGTGATATCACCGAGGCACTGCCGGTAATGAAAGTGAGCGATCACTTAACTTATCTGGCAGAGGCCATGATTGATGCGGTTATTCAGCAAGCCTGGGGGCAGATGGTGGCTCGCTATGGCCAGCCGAGCCATCTACAGCAGCGAGAAGGCCGTGGTTTCGCCGTGATTGGTTATGGCAAGTTGGGGGGCTGGGAGCTAGGTTACAGCTCAGATTTGGATCTGGTGTTCTTGCTCGATTGCCCGCTGGATGTGATGACTGATGGCGAGCGTAGCATCGACGGCCGTCAGTTCTACCTGCGTTTGGCTCAGCGGGTGATGCATTTGTTCAGCACCCGCACCTCGTCAGGCATTTTATATGAAGTGGATGCTCGTCTGCGGCCATCAGGTGAGGCGGGCATGCTGGTCAGCACCGTTGAAGCTTTCGCCGATTACCAACAGCATGAGGCCTGGACTTGGGAGCATCAGGCACTGGTGCGCGCCCGCATCGTTTATGGTGATCCTCAATTGCATCAACAGTTTGATACCATCCGCCAGCAAATTCTGTGCCGCCACCGAGAAGACCCACAATTGCAGCAGGAAGTGCGCGAAATGCGAGAGAAAATGCGCAACCATCTGGGCAGCAAACAGCGTGGTATCTTTGATATTAAGGCTGATGAGGGGGGGATTACCGATATTGAGTTTATCGCGCAATATCTGGTGTTGCGCTATGCGGCCAGCGAGCCACGGTTGACCCGTTGGTCAGATAATGTGCGCATTTTTGAGTTGATGGCTAATTACGACATCATGGCACCGCAAGAGGCAGCGGCCCTGACCCGTGCTTATGTCACCATGCGTGATGAGATTCATCACCTGGCATTGCAGGAGCTATCCAGTAAGGTTTCTGCTGACAGTTTTATCACCGAAAGAGAGCAAGTTGCTGCCAGTTGGCGAAAATGGCTGGTGACGTCAGATATTGTTGCCAGCGAATAAGATAAAGTGCCAGCAGTGCCCGTTATGACTGGGTACGTCGGTTATTCATAGTATGCAAGGTGTCTGTGATATTATCCGGCACCACATATATTCGTCATACTTCAAGCTGCATGTGTGTTGGCCGCGCTCGTTACTCGGCCCGTCCATGGGCCTCGCCTCTGCGAGGCCGTTGCAAGCAACGTTCAAATCGGTTCCTGACCGATTTGTCACCCGAATCATTGACTAGCGTCAACTCATCGGGATTATGAGCCTCATGAGAGGCTCACCCTGCGGGCCAGCGCAAGCGCCGTTCAAAATGGTTTGCAACCAATTTGTCACTCGCTTGCCGCCTTCCTGCAACTCGAATTATTTAGAGTATAACAAACACAAAATTGGAGCGAAGAGATGTGTGTTTTCGGGGTTAATAACAGCTCACTTTGGGGGGCTAACGTATGAAAGTCACGCTGCCTGATTTTCGCCGCGCTGGTGTATTAGTCGTTGGTGATGTCATGTTAGACCGCTATTGGTATGGGCCAACCAGCCGGATCTCACCAGAAGCACCGGTGCCAGTTGTCAAAGTTGATACCATCGAAGAGCGCCCTGGTGGTGCTGCAAACGTGGCGATGAACATCGCATCCCTTGGCGCTATCTCTCGTTTAGTTGGGTTGACCGGCATCGATGATGCTGCGCGGGCGCTGACCAGCAAGCTGAATGAAGTACAGGTGCGCTGTGATTTTGTTTCGGTGCCGACCCACCCAACAATTACCAAATTGCGGGTGCTTTCTCGTAATCAGCAGTTGATCCGCCTGGATTTTGAAGAGGGTTTTGACGGGGTTGATCCGCAGCCAATCTTTGATCGTATCCAGCAGGCGCTGCCACAGATTGGCGCATTGGTGCTATCCGATTATGCCAAAGGCGCATTGAACAGTGTGCAGCCGATGATCCAACTGGCACGCAATGCGAAAGTTCCGGTACTTATCGATCCTAAAGGCAGCGATTTTGAGCGTTATCGCGGCGCAACACTGTTAACCCCTAACTTATCCGAATTTGAAGCCGTCGTTGGTCACTGTAAAAATGAAGAAGAGCTGGTCAGCCGTGGCATGAAGCTGGTGGCTGACTTTGAGCTTTCAGCTTTGCTGGTGACCCGTTCCGAACAGGGAATGACACTGCTACAACCGGGGAAACCACCATTACATCTACCCACTCAGGCGCAGGAAGTGTTCGATGTGACCGGTGCCGGTGATACGGTGATTGGGGTGTTGGCTGCGGCACTGGCTGCGGGTAATACGCTGGAAGAGTCCTGCTTCCTGGCTAATGCTGCCGCCGGTGTCGTGGTTGGTAAGTTAGGCACCTCAACGGTTTCACCGATTGAGCTGGAAAATGCCATCCGTGGTCGTGCGGAAACCGGTTTTGGGGTGATGGATGAGCAACAACTGAAAAAAGCGGTGGCGCAGGCCCGTCAGCGTGGTGAAAAAGTGGTCATGACCAATGGTATTTTCGATATTCTCCATGCGGGTCATGTCTCTTATTTGGCTAACGCCCGTAAGCTAGGTGACCGCCTGATCGTGGCAGTTAACAGCGATGCCTCGACCAAACGCTTGAAAGGCGAAAAACGGCCAGTTAATCCACTTGATCAGCGCATGATTGTATTAGGTGCGCTGGAAGCTGTGGATTGGGTGGTGCCGTTTGAGGAAGATACGCCGCAGCGCTTAATTGCCGATATTTTGCCGGATTTGCTGGTAAAAGGTGGTGATTATAAGCCGGATGAGATAGCGGGCAGTGCCGAGGTTTGGGCTGCTGGCGGTGAGGTTAAAGTACTGAATTTTGAAGATGGAGTTTCCACCACCAATATTATTCAGTCAATCAAGAATGGCCGAGGCTAGTAGGTGAATGGACTAAAACAGGAGTTGAGTCTGGCACAGGGAGTCGGGTTGCTGTCCACCTCACTGCTGGGAACGGGCGTTTTTGCGGTTCCAGCACTGGCGGCGATGCTGGCCGGAGACGACAGTCTATGGGCCTGGCCGGTATTGATTATACTGGTTTTCCCGATTGCTATCGCGTTTGCTGCGCTAGGCCGCCATTTCCCTAGTGCCGCAGGGGCGGCCCACTTTGTGACAATGGCCTTTGGCCCGAAGTTGGGGAATGTCACTGGTTGGCTATTTTTGTCTGTTATTCCGGTAGGTTTACCCGCCGCCTTGCAAATAGCTGCCGGTTTCTGGCAGGCGACATTTGGCTGGAGTGATACTGGGTTGTTGATGGTGCAACTGGTCACTTTGTTGGTTATTTGGCTGCTGGGCACACGTAGCGCGGGCTCCAGCGCTAATGTACAGACATTGATAGCATTACTGGTCATTGCGCTGGTGGTGGCTATTTGGTGGCAGGGGGCGATTCAACCATCACAGATACCCTGGCCAGAGCTACAAGATATTTCCCCTCCGAATATGTTCAGCGCGTTGGCCGTAATGTTCTGGTGTTTTGTCGGATTAGAAGCCTTTGCACATTTGGCAACAGAATTCCGCCATCCTGAACGTGATTTTCCACGCGCACTAATCGTTGGCTTACTCGTCGCAGGTGCCGTGTATTGGGGCTGTACCGTGGCGGTGTTGCATTTCCATGCCTATGGCGAACAACAAGCGGCTGCGGCGTCGTTGCCGGGCATTGTGGTGCAACTTTTTGGTCAGCATGCACTGTGGATAGCGTGCATTATTGGCTATCTGGCCTGTTTTGCCAGCGTCAATATTTATACCCAGAGTTTTGCCCGCATGGTGTGGTCACAGGCTCAGGTTCGGCCTGAAAGCAAACTTGCGCAGCTTTCTGCCGGGCAAACGCCAGTTAATGCACTTACTGCCGTGGTGGGGAGTTGCCTGGTATTTGCGTTACTTATTTATTGGCTATCGCTGCCACTGGACCTACTGATTGTGTATGCCAATGGCATTTTTGTGCTGATTTACTTGCTCTGTATGCTGGCGGGGATTCGCCTATTGAGCGGGCGCTCGCGGGTGATGTCGGTGATTGGCAGTATTCTGTGTTGTGTATTGCTGGTGATGATAGGTTGGAAAAGCTTATACGCTTTACTGATGTTTTTCCTCTTGTGGGTGCTGCTTTCCAGAATGCGACCAGCGGCGATATCCTCGTAAACTCAGGGCGCGATATCGAACTGCGCCCTGATTATCACTACTGACATGCGACCAAGCGTTACTCGCCGGTTTTGTCATCACCGCTGTTATCATCAATAACGGCTGGGACGTTGTTGAATTTGGCTTCCAGCTCTGTCACGCGTTGTTCCAGTAACGCCAGTTTTTCTCTGGTGCGTAGCAACACTTGAGTTTGTACATCGAACTCTTCACGATTAACCAAATCCAGTCGTGTTAATTGCGATTGCAGCACCAGACGAATTTTCTTTTCGACGTCTTCCCCGAATTCGCGAATTCCTTTCGGCATAGACTCATGCACCTGGCGGGCGATTTGTTCAATTTTTTTCGGGTCAATCATGATATTTCCCTAATGAGATGTGGATTACTGCTTATTAGTGTAATGCCTCACGTTGATTGTATAAACCTCCAAACATCTACATTTTGGTAATTGCCCAGACGAATCAATAGCGCTATAGTCATAGGGCTTATTCTCAGGGCGGGGTGCAAGTCCCCACCGGCGGTAAATTGTGGTGCGGCATATCTGTGTCGTGGTGCAAAAGCCCGCGAGCGCTCACGTTGTTTCTCTTGTTAAAGAGGGCAAGGTAGAGGTCAGCAGACCCGGTGTGATTCCGGGGCCGACGGTTATAGTCCGGATGGGAGAGAGTAACGGTATCTGCCGGGCTTATAGCTCGCTTGCGTTATTTCGGCTATTTCTATTTATATATGAAGCAATGTTATATATGAAAGAGTGGCCTTTTACTCCTCAAGACCGCCCTGATTCTGGTAATCCATAATTTTAATGAGGTTTCTTACCATGAATCAGACCCTTCTATCAGATTTTGGCACGCCTGTTGAGCGTGTAGAACGTGCTGTCGACGCGCTGCGTAATGGCCGTGGCGTTATGGTGTTAGACGACGAAAGTCGAGAAAACGAAGGTGATATCGTCTTTGCAGCTGAAGCAATGACTGTTGAACAAATGGCACTGACCATCCGCCACGGTAGTGGCATTGTGTGTCTGTGTATCACTGACGAGCGCCGCCAGCAACTTGATTTACCGATGATGGTGACCAATAATTCCAGCCAGTTCCAGACGGCATTTACCGTGACAATTGAAGCGGCTAAAGGTGTTACGACCGGCGTTTCTGCGGCTGACCGTTTGACGACTATTCGTGCGGCCATTGCTGACAACGCTAAACCTGCTGATCTTAACCGCCCGGGCCATGTATTCCCGCTGCGTGGTCAGGTAGGCGGTGTATTATCGCGTCGTGGTCATACCGAAGCCTCTATCGATTTGGCAACACTGGCGGGCTACAAGCCAGCAGGTGTGTTGTGTGAACTGACTAATGACGATGGCAGTATGGCCCATGCGCCAGAGGTTATTGAGTTCGCTAAATTGCATGATATGCCGGTAGTGACAATTGATGACCTGGCTGATTACCTCCAGTCTCAGGCAAGAAAAGCCAGCTAATAGAGTGGCGATATCAATGGATATTGCCTGCTGATCGTGTTGGTTTAAACACCGGGTTGCCTCTATTTTCCTGAATAGAGTGCGGCCCGGTTATTTCCTATAATGTCTTGACCCCTAAGTTAACCCTTCTCTGACTTTCCCCATTCAATTTTATTGAATATCTTCATCACTGTTATCTGGCTGTGTAATGAAAAAAAAGCGCGTAATGTATTTCTTATGATTTCAAGCGCCATTTTTTCTCTTAACAGTAAGGATTTCTTATGAACAGCTCTCGTATGCCTGCACTGTTTCTCGGCCACGGTAGCCCGATGAACGTGCTGGAAGAAAACAGTCACACTCAGGCATGGCGTACGTTGGGTGAGACCTTACCGCGTCCTAAGGCAATTCTGGCCGTCTCCGCCCACTGGTATACCCGTGGTACCGCAGTGACGGCAATGGAGCAACCTCGGACTATCCATGATTTTGGTGGATTCCCTCAGGCGTTATTTGATACCGAATATCCAGCGCCGGGGTCACCGGAACTGGCAGCACAAGTTCAGCAATTATTGGCACCTATCGCTGTGCGAGCTGATACCAGTGAATGGGGATTGGACCATGGTAGCTGGGGGGTATTGATTAAAATGTACCCTGAGGCTGATATTCCGGTGGTGCAATTGAGCATTGATGGTACGCAACCGGCGGCTTATCACTATGAGTTAGGTCGCAAGCTGGCAGTGCTGCGGGAGCAGGGCGTGATGATTGTCGCCAGCGGAAACGTCGTGCATAACTTGCGTATGGTTAGATGGCAGGGTGATAGCAGTCCGTATCCTTGGGCTGAATCTTTCAATCAATTTGTGCGAGATAACCTTAATTATCAAGGTGATAACCATCCTTTAGTAAACTTTATGCAACATGAAGGGGCTGCGCTATCTAATCCGTCACCAGAGCATTATCTGCCACTTTTGTATGTGTTGGGGAGCTGGGACGGCGTCGAGCCGATTTCGATTCCCACTGATGGGATTGAGATGGGATCGCTCAGTATGTTGTCGGTAAGAATTGGATAGTTCGACGTTATAAAAAGAAAGGTTTGAACTGATAAAGTCAGCGAGCCAAGGGTTGACCACTCCTACGGTTTACGCACTTGTATTTGAAACTAAAAGTGGCGCCAACGGAGTGTTTCCCCTTCATTTGACCTTGTCAGCAGTCTGAGGGAAAGCGAGTGCTTTCCCTTAAGTTATGCGCAGCCTTAGCCCAAAATAATATGCGGGTAAAAACGCGACAGATCTTGGGTAATCAGTTCTCTGTCTTCACGCAAACCAATGCCACAGGGTTGATCATTCACCAGCCAGCTACCTATCAGAGTATAGCTGTCGCCGAACTTAGGCAGCGGATGAAATTGCTGCACAATCATGCCTTCTTCACCATATGGCCCATCAACTCGGGCAACTTCTTTGCCGTTTTCCACAATCTGGATATTGGCACCTTCCCGTGAGAACAGCGGCTTGGTGACATAATGATCCATCTTTGGATGGTCATCTTCGGCGAAATAAGCAGGCAACAGGTTAGGGTGATTTGGGAACATCTCCCACAGCAACGGCAGCAAGGCTTTATTGGAGATAATGCTTTTCCAGGCGGGTTCCAGCCAGCGTACACCAGCATCTTCCAACTTGGTTGAAAACATTTCGCGGAACATAAACTCCCACGGATAGAGTTTGAACAAATTACTGATAACCTGATTATCCAGGTCAGTAAATTGGCCTTTCTCTCCTAAGCCGATCTCTTCCATAAACATGAATTCACTTGGCAGACCTGCTTCCAGCGCGCAATCTTGCAAATATTGCACCGTACCACGATCTTCTTCACTGTCCTGACAGCAGGCCAGATGCAGTAAGCTAAAACCATGGTTATCACGCAGGTCGACAAAGCGCTCAATCAACTTCTCTTGCATGCTGTTGTATTGATCAGAATCCTGACTCAAATTGCCTGCGTTGATTTGATCTTCCAACCATAACCATTGGAAAAAGGCGGCTTCATACAATGACGTTGGGGTGTCCGCATTGTTTTCCAGCAGTTTTGCTGGATTTATGCCGTCATAGGCCAGATCAAGGCGAGAATAGAGCGATGGCTGATGAGTTTTCCATGAGCTACGAACAAAATCCCAACAGTGTTTTGGAATGCGGAATTTTGCCATCAGTTGATCGCTATTCACCACTTTCTCAACCACTTGCAGACACATCTGATGCAATTCTGCGGTAGTTTCTTCCAGCTCTTCAATCTGTGCCAGTGTGAATTCGTAATACGCATCCTCACACCAGTACGGCTCGCCATACATGGTGTGGAAACGGAAACCGAATTCAGTGGCTTTCTCGCGCCAGTCTGGGCGTTCGCTAATCGCTAAACGTTTCATTAATCAGACCTTAACCACCCATGCTGCGTGTGCTGGTTTTAGATGATGTCGCGGCACTACGTTGCATAGAAGACTGCTTAGCTACGGACTCACCAAAGCCACCACGAGTGATAGTGTTGGTTACCGCAGGTTTGGGTGCCATAGCGGTTCTTGGCACATTCATGGTGCGGCCAGTGGTGGCTGAACCAAAGTTTTTGCCTGTCGCATCAACAAACTTGCCATTCGCTGGGCTATTTGGCGCTTTCGACGTGAATAGTGGCTGGCTTGCACCACCGCCCATCATCCGACCCATCATATAACCGGCCATTAATGGCATCCACATACTGCCACTTTGTTGTGGTGCGGCCGCCGTGGTTTCGCCAGAAGATGATGAAGATGTTGGTACCATGCCAGCTTGAGCAGGAGCCTGAGTACACTGAGATTCACCAAACTCTGCCACACAGTCTTCACGGGTCGCATATTTTGGTGCAGTTTTAGCCGCTTCTTGTAATGCCGTGTTGTAAGCGGTGGTACATTCCGCGCTCTTGGACGGATTCGCCTGAGAGCAATCATCAGCATTTTGATACAAAGAGACGGTTTCATCGGTTTTTTCACAGCCAGCCAGCATAAATACAGCACTGACAGCTAAAGCTACGGGCGCAAGACGGTAATTGCGCCAGGATTTACGGAAAGTCTCTTGATTGATGTTTTGAGTCCGTTTCATCATTATTTGTCTCATTTCAGGGCTTTTGTGCCCTTTCCCAGTAAGTACGCTCTAGAATAGGGGAAAGATGTACGAAATTAAAGCGTAGGGGCTTGCCAGCGGCAGACTTTACAAAGCTATACGAAATGCTGCGAGTAGCTTCGCTTTTTTCATTGGCAAAAAGTGCTTGGCAGCGAAGACGTAGGGCATAGAAACCGGGCACAGCCTGATGCTGCACCCGGAGAGTCCGAGTCCGTAAAAATCAGTTACGGAATGGATTGCCACTACGCGCCGCTGTTGGTGCTGCGGTAGCTGGTTGGCTTACAGAAGTAGCACGCGGTGCTGATTGAGCACTTTCGCCATCAGCATAAGCATTCTGGTTGGCATTGTCCGGTGCGAGGCTGGTGGCTGAAGTTGGCACTGGCTTGTCCAATACGCCATTCAGTTGCATCAGATCGTCCATATTCAATGTCCCCAACGCGGATTGGATGTTTAACTGATTAATCAGATAGTTATAACGCGCGTCAGCTAATTGCTGTTTGGATTGATACAAGTTAGTCGTTGCAGTCAATACATCCAGAATAGTACGGGTACCCACCTGGTATCCGGCTTCCATGGCATCTAATGAACTTTGGTTGGAAATGACCACCTGCTCATAAGCCTTGATACTACTGATGGAGGCTGAAATATTATTGAATGAGGAGCGTACAGTTTGCACCACACTACGGTGCGCACTTTCTAGCTGTTCACTGGCACCGACGAAATTGTACTGTGCTTGTTTCACCGCAGAATTGGTGGCCCCGCCGCTATACAGTGGCAAACTCAGTTGCACACCAATTTGGTTTTGCCCAGCATCATTATTTACTTGCTGGCTGGTTGGTGACCCCCCACTGTAACGCGTATTGGTTACAGAAGATGAGGCGGTCAAATCGACCGTCGGCATATAACCGGTTTCTGCTGACTTAATTTGCTCACGAGCCAAATCTTGGCTCAAACGGGCAGAAAGCAAAGCAAGGTTACGTTTTTCAGCTTCTTTCAATAAGTTAGTAACTGCTTGTGGGCGCTCAGTCTTCAAGCGACTCACATTCAGTGATGCCAATTCAGGATAATAAACACCGGTGATCTGGCGCAGGTTTTCCAACGCATTATCCAAATTGTTACGGGCAGTCACTTCTGCTGCTAACACGGTATCGTAGCTGGCACGGGCGTTTTGCACATCGGTAATTGCGACTAAACCTACATTAAACCGCTGGGTCGTTTGGTCCAACTGGCGATAGACCGATTGCTTCTGTGCTTCGGTGTAAGACAGGCTATCAATCGCTCTGAGTACGTTGAAATAGGCTGTTGCCGTGTTCAGGATCAGTGCCTGTTCGTCGGTCTGGAATGTGACATCCTGAATACCCGCCGCCTTTTCCTGTAAGGTCAGGGCGCGCCATTTAGACATATCAAAAATAGTTTGAGTCAGTTGCAGGGAGCCTGATGTCGCGTTGCTATCCGGGCTATCGGATGCATCACGGAAACCATTAGTATGGCTGTAACCTGCACCCAAACCGAGCTGTGGTAACAGCGGGCTGCGCGCTTGATTAATTTTTTCATATGCAGCATCGCGGTCAGCAGCCGATTTGCGTAAATCCGGGTTACTATCCCTGGCTTGCTTATAAACTTGCAGCAAGTTCTCTGCCTGGCTCATGGTACTGAAACCAGCCAGACTCAGCCCGATAAGAAGGGGGAGCAGTTTCTTCATTTGCAGTCCTTGTTGTGCAGCATTTGTGCGGCAATTTTACTATGGTAGCTGTCGATAGACGATATTGTTGCCGATTCTATCAGAGTCTGCCAATGGGATAAGGTGGCTGATTGTGCCATCTCGCCTTAATTTACTTAAATCTATCACAAAGCTAAATGAGTATTCAGACAACTCATCTGTATCGAGCTATCTTGGTCAAATAATCTTTATCAAAATCATTTCTATCAGCTAACTCTATGCCTGCTATTTTAAAATCCTGTATACCCGTCATACTGCAAGCTGCATGTGCGTTAGCTGCTTTCGTTAACCCCAGTCACTTACTTATGTAAGCTCATGGGGGATTATGAGCCTCACCCTACGGGCCACGCAGGCGCTGTGCAAAATGGTTTACAACCAATTTGTCGCTCAATTGCCGCCTTCCTGCAACTCTAATTATTTAGGGTATAGCCTGTGTAGTTTGGCTGTCATCAAAAATCACAATTAAGCTTGGATACTTAAGTAAGGAGAACAGTTAATGACGTCAGTACAATCTTCACCGGTGACCTTTGACAAGAATGATGTGGAAATTATTGCACGTGAAACACTTTACAGTGGTTTTTTTTCACTGAATTTATACCGATTCCGCCACCGCCTGTTTAACGGTGAAATGAGTGGTGAAGTTAAGCGTGAAATTTTCGAGCGTGGCCATGCTGCGGTGTTGTTACCCTATGATCCGGTGCGTGATGAAGTGGTATTGGTTGAGCAATTACGGATTGCCGCCATTGACAGTAGCCCGTCACCTTGGTTATTAGAAATGGTAGCCGGAATGATTGAAGAGGGTGAAACCGTTGAAGCGGTCGCCCGTCGCGAGGCGCAGGAGGAAGCCGGAATTGACATTGGCCGCTGTAAGCCGGTGCTCAGCTATTTAGCCAGCCCCGGGGGCACCAGCGAACGTTTGTCTATTATGGTGGGCGAAGTTGATGCGACAACGGCGAAGGGTATTCATGGCTTGGCTGACGAAAATGAAGATATTCGAGTGCATGTTGTTAGTCGTGAACAAGCTTGTCGTTGGGTTGAAGAAGGTGCTATTGATAACGCAGCCTCAATCATTGCATTACAATGGTTGGCGTTGCACCATCAATCGCTGAGAGCAGAATGGCAGTCATAAAGATACTCGTCATACTTCAAGCTGCTGGTGCGTTGGCTACACTCAATAACCCGAATCATTGACTGGCGTCAACTCATCGGGATTATATCGCTTGCCGCCTTCCTGCAACTCGAATTATTTAGAGTATAGATAAAGAGAAAAAATAATGAGTAAGCGCTATACACCTGATTTCCCTGAGATGATGCGGATATGTGAAACTAACTTCGCACAATTGCGTCGTTTGATACCTCGCGTCGATGAAGTGGGCGAAAACGTGGCTTATCAGGTTAATGGCGGCAGTTATAGGCTGACAATTATTGAGTCAACCCGCTACACTTCGGTAGTAGAGATTGTGCAAACCGAGCCTGCGGTGAGTCACTGGAGCCTGCCATCGATGGTGGTGCGGCTTTATCATGATGCACAGGTCGCGGAAGTGTGTGCCAGTCAGCAGATCTACCGCTTCAAAGCAAGTTATGATTATCCGAATAAAAAGTTGCATCAGCGGGACGAAAAGCATCAAATTAACCAGTTTCTTGCTGACTGGTTGCGCTATTGTTTGGCGCATGGAGCGGTGGCAGTTCCGGTTTGTTAGACAGACTTATAACCTTGCCTACAGAGAGTGAAGAATCGTGATAATTCTGGTTGGGAAGGGTGCAAAAACAAGGACACCATTTGGAAAGCCTGTTTAAACTGCCTATGGCGAGTGGGGCCAAAGTCAGAATTTTACAAATAACAGATACCCACCTCTTCGCAGGTGAACATGAGACCTTGCTGGGTGTGAATACGTCCCACAGTTATCGCGCTGTGTTGGATGCGATTATTGCTGAGCAACATCCGTTCGATCTGATTGTTGCAACCGGTGATTTGGCGCAGGACCATTCAGTTGCTGCCTATCAGAATTTTGCCAAGGGTATTTCCCGTTTGCCAGCGCCTTGCGTCTGGCTACCCGGTAATCACGATTTTCAACCGGCGATGGTAGATGCCCTGGCGGATTCAGGCATTGCGCCTTCGAAGCAGGTTCTGGTTGGTGATAACTGGCAAATTCTGTTATTGGACAGTCAGGTATTCGGCGTTCCTTATGGTGAACTGAGCGATTATCAGTTGGAGTGGATGGAGCGTTGTCTGGTGGCTTACCCAGAACGCTATACGCTGATTTTATTGCATCATCACCCAATGCCATCCGGCTGCACTTGGCTTGACCAACACAGTCTGCGTAATGCGCATATGTTGGCGGCAGTGCTGGTTCGTTATCCGCGTGTTACCACCTTATTGTGTGGCCATATCCATCAAGATTTGGATCTCGATTGGTATGGTAAACGGCTGCTGGCCAGCCCTTCTACTTGTGTGCAATTCAAACCGCACTGTACTAATTTTACGCTTGATACTGTGGCCCCGGGATGGCGCTACCTCGACTTACTGCCTGATGGAATACTTGAAACTGAGGTTCGTCGGTTAGCCAGTGATGAGTTCTGCCCGGACATGGACTCGGATGGTTATTGATGAGTACGCTTCTTTATATTCACGGCTTTAATAGCTCCCCCAGTTCGCTCAAAGCAACCACCTTTAAAAGTTGGTTGCAGCAGCACCATCCTCATATTGAGATGCTGACACCGCAATTACCGCCGTATCCGGCACAAGCAGCAGAAATGTTGGAAAACATTGTGATGGATAAAGCTGGGCAATCTATTGGTATTGTTGGTTCTTCCTTGGGCGGCTATTTTGCTACCTGGCTTTCCCAGCGTTTCAGCATACCTGCGGTGGTTGTTAACCCGGCAGTGCGGCCTTTTGAGCTGCTCAGTGATTATCTGGGCGAGAATGAGAACCCCTACACAGGTCAACAATATGTGTTAGAGTCTCGACATATTTACGACCTGAAGGTCATGCAAATTGAAAAGTTGGAATCCCCAGATTTACTCTGGTTATTGCAACAAACCGGGGATGAGATCCTCGATTACCGTCAAGCGGTTGCTTATTACACCCCTTGCCGGCAAACAGTAGAATCAGGTGGAAATCATGCCTTTGTTGGCTTTGATCACTATTTCTCCCCGATTGTAACTTTTTTAGGGCTAGCGACTGCCTGATAACAGGCCGTATATGTGCCACCGATACAGTAGGTTTGGTATTACTACAATGTTGGTATTACTACCGTTGGGTATCGTTACTACAGTGGGTATTGCACTGGGGCCGAGATGGCCCACCGGGCATGTCACCGCCAGCCTTCCAACCATTAGCCGAATATTAATCAACCATGACTGAATCCAGCTATAACGCTGATGCCATTGAAGTACTCAGCGGTTTAGAACCAGTGCGTCGTCGTCCGGGCATGTATACGGATACCACGCGGCCAAACCACCTTGGTCAAGAGGTGATTGATAACAGCGTCGATGAGGCGCTGGCGGGCCACGCCCGGCGTATTGACGTTATTCTGCACGCCGATCAATCGCTGGAAGTGACTGATGATGGCCGTGGTATGCCTGTTGATATCCATCCAGAAGAAGGTGTGCCCGCCGTTGAACTGATTATGTGTCGGTTACACGCAGGCGGCAAATTCTCGAATAAAAACTATCAGTTCTCTGGTGGTTTGCACGGTGTAGGCATTTCAGTTGTGAATGCTTTATCCAAGCGGGTAGAGGTCACGGTGCGCCGTGATAGCCAAATCTACAGTATTGCCTTTGAAAATGGCGATAAAGTGCAGGAACTACAAGTTATCGGGACATGCGGTAAGCGCAATACCGGTACCAGCGTGCATTTCTGGCCGGATGTCTCATTCTTCGATAGCCCACGTTTCTCGGTTTCGCGTTTATCCCATTTGCTGAAAGCGAAAGCCGTGTTGTGCCCCGGCGTAGAAATCGTCTTTAAAGATCTGGTGAATAATACCGAGCAGCGTTGGTGCTATGCCGATGGCCTGACCGATTATCTGATGGAAGCTGTTGATGGCTTGATTACCCTGCCAGAAGCACCGTTTGTCGGCTCTTTTGCCGGTGATACTGAAGCGATTGATTGGGCGCTGTTGTGGTTGCCAGAAGGCGGTGAACTGTTGACAGAAAGCTACGTCAACCTGATCCCCACCATGCAGGGCGGAACTCACGTCAACGGTTTGCGTCAGGGTTTGCTGGATGCCATGCGCGATTTCTGCGAATACCGCAATATTTTGCCCCGTGGCGTCAAACTTTCGGCCGATGATATCTGGGAACGCTGTGCTTATGTGTTGTCAGTAAAAATGCAGGACCCACAATTTGCCGGCCAAACGAAAGAGCGGCTCTCCTCACGTCAGTGCGCTGCTTTTGTGTCCGGTGTGGTAAAAGATGCCTTCAGCCTATGGTTGAATCAGAATATACAAGCGGCAGAACAACTGGCTGAATTGGCCATTTCCAGTGCTCAGCGCCGTATGCGTGCGGCGAAAAAAGTGGTGCGTAAGAAGCTGACCAGCGGTCCGGCATTGCCCGGTAAACTGGCGGATTGTACTTCGCAGGATCTGAGCATGACCGAATTGTTCTTGGTGGAGGGGGATTCCGCAGGCGGTTCGGCCAAACAAGCACGTGATCGTGAATATCAGGCAATCATGCCGCTGAAAGGCAAGATCCTGAATACCTGGGAGGTTTCGTCAGATGAAGTGCTGGCCTCGCAGGAAGTACACGACATCTCGGTAGCTATTGGTATTGATCCAGATAGTGAAGATTTGAGCCAACTTCGTTATGGCAAAATTTGTATCCTGGCGGATGCGGACTCCGATGGTCTACATATTGCCACTCTGCTGTGCGCACTGTTTGTGCGCCACTTCCGGGCGTTGGTGCGCAACGGTCACGTTTATGTGGCGATGCCACCACTGTATCGCATCGATTTAGGCAAAGAAGTGTTTTATGCCTTGGATGAAGAAGAGAAAGCTGGTGTTCTGGAACAACTGAAACGCAAACGCGGGAAACCCAACGTTCAGCGGTTTAAAGGGCTGGGTGAAATGAACCCGCTGCAGTTACGTGAAACGACTCTCGATCCGAATACCCGTCGTCTGGTGCAATTGACCATTGGTGATGATGATATTGATAAAACGTTAGCAATGATGGACATGTTGTTAGCGAAAAAGCGTTCCGAAGATCGGCGCAATTGGCTGCAAGAGAAAGGGGATACCGCTGAAATCGAGGTTTGATCGATGAAAGTGACGTTAGAAGAGTTGCAGGCATTTACCTCGGTAGTTGACTGCGGCTCGATTACCGCGGCGGCAGAGCAACGTAGCCAGACCACATCGGGTATCAGCCGTGCATTGAGCCGATTGGAGCAAAAGCTGGCGACCACTTTGCTACGCCGCACCACCCGTCGGTTGGAATTGACCGAAGAGGGCGAGCTGTTTCTCAGCCATGCACGCCAGATTCTTGGCGCGGTAGATGATGCTGAGGAACAGATTGCTCTGCGGCGGTTGAAGCCTGCTGGTAGGTTGCGAGTGAATGCAGCAGCCCCCTTTATGCAGCACGTTATCGTGCCGATGATCAGCGGCTTTCGCGCTTTATATCCGCAAATCATTCTTGAACTGAATACCGACGATCTTAATATCGATCTATTGGAGCAACGTACTGATATCGCGATCCGCATTGGTGCTTTGCGCGACTCCACTATTCATGCTCGTTTGCTGGGTGCCAGCCGGGTGCGTATTCTTGCCAGCCCCGACTATCTGCAATGTCACGGTACCCCGCACACTATTGATGAACTGGCTGATCACAGCCTGTTGGGTTTTACACAGCCGGAATTCCTTAATCAGTGGTCGCTACCCCATTTGCCAGGCGGGCGTTCGTCGATTATCCCGAATTTAGCGGCTTCCAGCGGCGAAACGCTGCGTTTATTGGCTTTACAGGGGGAAGGGATCGTCGAACTCTCTGATTTTATGACGCGTGAAGATCAACTGGCGGGGCGTTTGGTTGAAGTCATGGCGGATCAAACTCTGGAAACCTGGCAACCGATCAATGCAGTGTATTATCGCAATACACAACTTGCTGCGCGGATTACCTGTTTTCTCGATTATGTGAGTGAGCAGATTCGGTTGCAGGGGAGTCATTGGCTCAGATATCCCCTTCGTACTTGAAGCTGCAGGGGTGTTAGCTGCGCGCACTTACCCGAATCACTTGACTGTGTAAGCTCATCGGGATGCGTTTGCTTGCTGCCTACCTGCAACTCCAATTACTTTGGGGATAGGCTGATTAGGCGTTATTTAAAATGTGAATGTTCACATCCAACACATCATCCTTAATCACTTCACGGTGTTGATGCATATGTTCCATCTGCAAATGTAACTCCAGATGATGCACACTTTGCCACTTCTCCAGCATGAAAATAGAGTCCGGCGAGTTCTTTTGCCAGTCAAGCTGGGTGGGAACGTCAACCATCGGCACATAACCGCCACAACCTTCCTCGGCCAGTACCGCCGGAATAAGCTTCTCAATTGCCTGCAATACCGCCTGACGGCGCCCTGGTTTGACTTTGATTTCTGCAAAAACGGTAATCATTACTGCCTCTATTTATCTCTGATAGGAAATCAAACGGCCTGATAGTTAAAGTTTTCGGCTAAATGCTGACGGTAACGGCTGATGTCACCTTCAATGTCTGGTTGTTTAATCACATCATTACACATAAATGTTGGCAGAGGTTCCATACCAAGGAATTGGTTCGCTTTATGGAAATGCAGATACACACCGTCAACGCCCACCCCATGGAAGAACTGTTTCGGGTCATTGAACGCTGCAAGTGGTGCGTTCCAGGTGACTGACAGCATGTAGGTTTTACCCTGAATCAAACCGCCAGAACCATAGCCTTTAGTGGCATCAGAACGGGTACGGCCATCACTGGCATACAGTTTGCCGTGACCTGCGGTAAAGACGTCATCAATATATTTTTTCAGGATCCACGGCTCACCCATCCACCAACCGGGCATTTGATAAATAACGGTATCAGCCCACAGATATTTTTCAATTTCACTTTCAATATCATAGCCTTCATCAACCGTGGTGATTTTCACCTGATGACCATTTTCACGTAGGAAGTCGGCAGCGACATTCGTGAGCGTGAGATTAAGCGCCCCTTTGGAGTGCGCAAACTCTTTCATGGCGTTAATAATTAATACGTTACTCATTGATATAATCCTTGTGAAGCGGGGGCTAATAACACAAAACTGCAGCCTACCCGGAATGCTGAGTATGCTAATGGTTTTTACGCGAGAGAAAAATGGACAATAATGCATAACACTCTTGCTAAATAAGCAATAAAGCCCCTGCATTTAAACCTTTTGAACTGTAAATATGCGAAGCTCCCCGCATTGGATTTCATATGGCAGAAACAGCAGAATAACAGTTTTGAGGCAGCTCTCAGAACGAAGTTAATACCTGGTAGCATATAGCTGCGTACCGAGTTATAGCGGTACACTGCTTGTCTTTTAGCGACACTCGTTTACTCAGGTCAGCGCCATTATGTCCCCTCATACTTTGCTCGTGATTGATGATGATGAAGAGATCCGCAGCTTACTGACGGAATACTTCACTAAAGCGAATTTTCGTGTGCTTTCGCTGCCTGATGGTGAACATTTGCTGGCAACATTGAAGCAAGAGTCTGTGGATTTAGTCATTTTGGATGTCATGTTGCCTGGTGATGACGGCTTCACCCTCTGCCGTAAAGCACGGCAAGTATCGGCAGTGCCGATCATCATGCTGACGGCGGCATCTGATGAAAGTGACAAAGTGATTGGGTTAGAGCTAGGTGCAGATGATTATCTGGCTAAACCGTTCAGTGCCCGCGAGTTGCTGGCGCGAGTTAAGGCGTTATTACGTCGCAATCAAATTGTGCAAAGCCCTGGCATTGAGGCACGATTTTTGTGTTTTAACGGCTGGAAACTGGATTTAGTCCGGCGGGAGCTTATTGATCCGCAAAAGCAGAGTGAGCCGTTGTCGGGGATTGAATTTACGTTGCTCTCGTTATTTTTACGTCATCCCAATCAGATCCTCGACCGAGATCAAATATCTGAGATAACCCGCCGACGGGAAAATAACCCTTTGGAGCGAGGGATTGATGTGCAAATCAGCCGCTTACGTCAGCGTCTACAAGATAGCCAGCGCTTACTACTGCGTACCCTGCGTAATCAGGGTTACATGCTATGTTGTGATGTTACCCGTGAATATTGATTCGGGCCGTTATGTCCGTTGGCTACAGGATATGTTCCGGCCACTCTGGCCGCGTTCACTTCTGAGCCGCATGCTGTGCATGCTAGTGATTGCCCTGCTGCTGGCAGAAAGTATCTCTGGTTCAATTTGGTATCGTCAGTTTAGTCTGCGCAATCAGGCCAGTCTGGAAAGTACTATCAAAGGGCTGGTGCAAGGGATGCTGACTAGCTACAACTTTATGTCATCTCTGCCGTATAACTACCGCCATTTAGTGTTGCAACAACAATTGGCGTTAGGTGGCTCGCAGTTTTTTATTTCGATCAATAACCATGTATTGGATGAAGTGCAATTGCTGAACAGTCAGGCCGCCAGAACCGTGGTCTCGCAGGCAAAACAAGAACTGCGAACACAATTAGGGGAACGGCAGGCGGCGATTATCTCCCTGACACCCGCAGATCAACTGAAAGTTTTTAACGCCGGAGTTCTGGTTGATAATCTCCCCCCTGCCTGGGTACGTTTTGGTATCACTACATCCCATAAAGATGCGCCAGTATTAGTCATTCAGTTACAACTGAATTCCAATGAATGGCTGTTTCTGGCAGCACCACTGCCACCGCCTTATGATCAGTTAGAAAGCCCGCTGTTTAGCTTGCGTCAGGTCGGCTTTACCCTGTGTAGCTTGCTTCTGGTTTTACTTTTTACCTGGTGGCTGATTCGGCGTGAGCTGAAACCATTAGCACGGCTAGCCCATGGCGCACTTGAACTCAACAGTTCACTGGACAGCGAACCATTGCCAGAGGAAGGCAGTGCAGAATTGGTTACCGCGACCCGTTCTTTCAATCAAATGCAAAGCCGTCTGCGCGCTTACCTGCATAATCGTGAGATGCTATTTACCGCTATCAGTCATGACTTGAAAACCCCGCTAACCCGCCTACGGTTGCGGGTAGAAATGCTAGAAGATGAGACTTTGGGGAAAAAATTTGAACGGGATGTCGCTGACCTGGAAATGATGGTCAAAGGCGCACTGCAAAGTATGAAGGATACTGATTTACATGAAAATATGGAGTCCATAGATATCATGAATTTGCTAAGGCAAACGATGGACGCCTATCTCAATGTTACTGTTTCCGGTAAAGCCAGCCCGATCTTTGGCCGCCCTCTGGCGATTAAGCGCCTACTTAATAACATCGTGGAGAATGGGCTGAACTATGGGCAGCGAGTAGAAATAATTCTGTCAGATCACCGAGATTACATCATGCTGTTTATCCGTGATTTTGGCCCCGGAATTCTCGAGGAGCAGTGGGAGAAAGTATTTAAGCCTTACTATCGTTTGCAACAGGATAACCGTGGCAGTGGGTTGGGGCTTGCTATCTCACGTAGCATTGCCAGAGCACATGGTGGTGAAGTGACATTACGTAATCATCCCGCCAGTGGGCTGATAGTTGAAGTCCGTTTACAACGTTATAACTGAGTCTAATACGCATGTTAAAGACACTATCTCTTATTTTTCTGCTGTTGGTCGCGACCAATGCCACTGCCGTTAACGTTGAAGTCCTGCATTATTGGACTTCATCCAGTGAGCAGGCGGCACTATTATCGGTAAAACAGGCGCTGGCCGAAAAAGGGGATAACTGGCAAGATTTTGCCGTTGCTGGTGGTGCAGGAGAGAGTGCATACAGTGTATTGCAAACGCGTGCTATTGCCGGTAACCCGCCGGGGGCGGCGTTACTCGAAGGTAAGGCCATTGAGGAGTGGGCCAGACTGGGCTTTCTCTCCAGCCCTTATACGCCGGAGCAAACCGTTGAGTGGGATCAGGCTTTGCCTCTCGCCATCAAAGCCAATATTAAATATCGTGGTGAGTATGTTGCCGTACCGGTAAACATACATCGTATCAATTGGATGTGGATTAACCCGAAACCTTTCGCCAAATTGAAATTAGCCGTACCTACCACATGGGATGAGTTTTTTGCCGTGGCCGATAAGTTACAAGCTGCCGGGTACATTCCATTGGCACATGGCGGGCAGGCATGGCAGGACGCCACGGTGTTTGAGAATCTGCTGTTAGGCATGGAAGGCGGCGAATTCTACCGCCAGGTGTTTATGGAACAGCGCAGTAGTGCCATCACCAGTGAGAAGATGGTGCGAGTGCTGGAAAAGTTTCGCAAGCTTAAAGGTTATATCGACCCCGATGCCGCCAATCGTCCGTGGCATGAGTCGGTAGAAATGCTGCGCAGTGGTAAAGCTGCCATGATGATTATGGGCGACTGGGCCAAAGGCGAGATGATGCAGGATGGTGATATTCCCGGCCAAGCGTTTTTGTGTGCGCTGGCTCCCGGTACTCAGGGCTATTTTATTTATAACACGGACAGCTTTGCTATTTTGCAGCAAAACGGTAATCCAGTCGTGGTATCGGGCCAACGCCATTTGGCTGATGTACTGATGGATAAGCAGTTTCAGGTTACGTTTAATAAACTAAAAGGCTCGATCCCCGCCCGAATGGATGTTTCTTTGCAGGATTTTGACTCCTGCGCGCAGCAGTCAGGCAAGGCGTTCCGTCAGGCGGAGGCCTCGGGTAAATTGCTGCCGAGTATGGCGCATTCGATGGCGACAGATGCACAAACCAAAGAGATCTTCTTCCACGTACTGAACTCCTTTTTTATCCATCCAGAGCAGACTCCACAGCAGGCTGTGCAGCAGCTCAATACTGCCTTAATCGCGGTGAAATCTTAAGTTCAAGGTGTCAAAGCAGTACGCGCAAAAATTAGAGAATGCGAGAATAATCAGAGAGTCAGCAATGTTAGCCAATGCTATTTAGCTTTTCCACCACCTTAGCTGAGAGTATCAATTCAGCACTGGCCAGGTTCTCCTGTAAATGTTGCGGTGATGACGTGCCAGGGATGAGCATGATATTTGGAGAGCGTTGCAGCAGCCAGGCAAGCGCAACCTGCATTGGCGTGGCCCCCAGTGACTGTGCGACTTCGCTAAGTTGTGTCGACTGCAATGGTGTGAAGCCACCGAGCGGGAAAAAAGGAACCCAGGCGATATTCTGTGCAGCAAGCTCGTCGACAAGTGCGTCGTCATCGCGATTTGCCAGATTATACAAGTTCTGTACGCAGACGATGGGGGTGATTTTTTGGGCATCGGCGACCTGTTTTGCTGTCACGTTACTCAATCCAATATGGCGAATCAGCCCTCGCGCTTGCAGTTTGACCAGTGTCTCAAGGGGGGCGGCCAAGGAACCTTCTGCCGGTTGGTGGACAGCAAACATGCTACGCAAATTCACGACTTCCAACACATCAAGCCCAAGGTGACGCAGATTATCTTCGACCGCGCGGGTGAGTTCATCGGCGCTGAATGCCGGTAGCCAGTTCCCCGTCTTATCGCGTAGTGCGCCCACCTTGGTAACAATACACAGATCATTAGGATAAGGATGGAGGGCTCGTTTAATTAATTGGTTAGTAATATGTGGCCCATAAAAATCACTGGTATCAATATGTTGGACCCCTGATTCGATAGCGTCGCGCAACACCTGAATCGCCTGAGATTCATTCGCGGGTGGGCCAAATACGCCTGGGCCAGCCAGTTGCATCGCGCCATAGCCGAGGCGATTAATCTGCCGATCGCCAAGTCGATAAGTAAGAGTACGTTGTGACATGGGATATCTCCTGAGTAAGTAACGCAATGATTGTAGCTGGCTTATAGCTGTGCAACTATCTGGCTAAATGAAGACAAGTTGTACGGAGTGGCGGACAATGCAAATTGATATTGCACTGCTTCATGCGGTGGTCGCGGTGGCAAAAGCGGGCGGATTTCGTGAGGCTGCGCGCATGATAGGCAGTAATCCTTCGTATCTCAGCGATGCGGTGCGGCGGGTGGAACAGCAACTGGGTGTCCGGTTATTTCATCGAACCACTCGAACGGTGGCATTGACTGAGGTAGGTAGAGCACTGATGGAGCGGTTAATGCCTGCGATGAGCGAAGTTGATGCTGCACTGGATATTGTTAATCGCTTTCGTGATACCCCGTCGGGCACATTACGTCTAAATGTCCCTGTTAGTGCTGCGCGGCTGGTGTTGCCTGCCATTGTTCCTGCTTTTTTGAAACGTTATCCAGACATTCAGTTAGAGGTGGTGGCCGAAAGCAATGTGCAGGACGTATTCCGTGATGGCTGTGATGCGGGTATCCGCTATGATGAATGTCTCGAACAGGATGTCATTGCGCTTCCGATAGGAAAACGTCAGCAGCGCTTTGCTGTTGCCGCAGCTCCTGAGTATCTCGACCTGCATGGCCGGCCGGAACATCCGAGCGAACTCCTTAACCACCTCTGTATTCGTGGCCGTTATGCCAGCGGCATAGTGCCTGAATGGGAATTTGAGCGAGACGGCGAGGTGGTGCGAGTGAAGCCAAATGGCCCGCTAATGGTTAGCATTGGTGCTGCCGTTGACCTTGCGGTGGCAACGGCGATTGCTGGCGGTGGGATAATCTATCTATTTGAAGAGTGGCTGCGACCCGCGATTGAACGTGGCGAACTTGAAGCAATTCTAACACCCTGGTGGCAGCAGTTTTCAGGCCCATATCTGTACTATCCCGACCGTCGTCTTATCCCTTCACCACTCAAAGCGTTTATTGATTTTATCCGCGAACTAAATGGTTAACCATTTAGCTCCGCCATTATCTGGCGTCTGAAGCCAACCGGGCGATTATGCGGGGCTTAATATAATCCGTCGCTTGAGTTTCAGCCCCCCTGATCTATTTTGAATTATGGGATTATTAAATTCCCTCCTGCTCGTCATTTTCCTCATTATTGGGTGTTTCACTGTCAACGACAAAATGAACGATTCCCCGTTTTCCCGCCGCCAGTGACTGTTGAACCAATGCGCGGGCTGTAGGGATTTCATCTCGGTCTAGCACTGTTTCCGCCAGCATCTGCATATTGGTACCGGTAATCACTTCAAATTGGGGTTGATGCACACTCAATTGGACTGCACTGCGAAATGGGGAGCCCCCGAGCAAGTCGGTGAAGAACACCACACCGTGCTCAATAGGTAATGTATCCAGTGCCTGTTGTAACGCATGCTCTAGCTGTTGAGTACTCATACCGACCGGAAAGTCGACCGCAATGATTTGCGGTTGTGAGCCAATGACTTGTTCCACTGCGTTATACAATCCACTGGCAAAACGCCCATGGCCGGTGATGATAATGCTTACCATAAAAGGTCCTTGGGCGCTGGCCGTTAGCCAGCGCATTAAAGATTGAGACTGATTGAGGTGCTACAACACACCGAGCCATGACAGTGCGATAGACAATACAAAAGTCACCAGAATGAGCGTAACCGGGCTGACTTTCTTGGCGCGCAACAGGTAATACATCAGCAAGGTGTAGACCATGGGCAGCAGATTTGGGAAGACTTTGTCAAAGAAGGCTTCCTGAATAGAGACCTCGTGGCCCGCGGTCACCGCGACTTTTGCCGCCACGGTAATATGGACATACGAAGCAATCAGCCCACCAACGACTGTCACACCAAGGATGGTCGCTGCTCTGGAAATAGCCCCCGAACTGGCACGCAGTTTATCGATGGCTCTTACCCCCAAGGTGTAGCCCAGATGGGTCCATACCACGCGCAGTAAAAATAGCGCCAGATAAACCACGAAGAAGATGATTGGCCCCAAAATACTGCCCTGACTGGCAAAAGAGGCACAAACCCCCGCGACAATCGGCAATAAAGTGAACCAGAAAATAGCATCACCAATCCCCGCCAGTGGCCCGAACAACGCCACTTTCAACCCTTTGATCAGGTCTCGACTTTCGTGGCGTTCCTCCAGAGAAATCAGTAATCCCATCAGGAAACCAACCGCATTGGTGTTGGTATTAATAAACTCCAGATTATCTTTCATGGCGGCAGACAGCGCGGCTTTGTCATTACCATAAATCTTCTTCAGCAACGGGGCTTGTGCACTGGCAAAACCAGTCGCCTGCATACGTTCGTAATTAAAACCGGACTGTAACAGTGCTGACCGAAAACCCAACTTGGTGATATCCCGGCGCGTCAACTTGGTGGTTGGCTCAGTGCTGGCATCTGTCGTTGTTGGCAAGGTATTAGATTCCATCATTCATCTCCTCAGGAGCGACAGCAGCATGGGCGGCTTTTTTCTGTTGGTTGTAATATTCGTAGATAGCGAAAGCCGTCCCCAGTAGTGCAACAGGCAACAGATTCTGTACCGGTATAAAGGTGACAAACAGGAAACCAATAATAAAGAAAGGGGTGAACGGGGTTTTCATCATAACTTTCAACAGTAAGCCGAAACCAACCGCAGGCAAGATACCCCCGGCAACCTCAAAGCCATGAGTCAACCAGGCTGGCATTGATCGCACCAGGCTTTGCATCGCGCCCTGTGAAACGTAAGCGCACAAGAACGTCACGGCGGCATAAGTCACAGCAACAATGGCGGTTAACAACAAGTTCAGCCGCCCGAGAGCTGCGCCATCAGCTTCTTCTGCGTAACGGTCAGCCTTCTGCATAAAGAAGGAAAATGCTGAGTAATAGAACAAAATGATGTATTGCATTAAGAAGCTAAAGGGCAGGCCCAGTCCGATGGCCGTTTTCGCGTCGACACCGGTGCTGTGGGCAATCACGGTCGTCATAATACCTGCCAGCACTGGGTTTGGTGGTTGGGTACCGCCAATCGGGGTCAGGCCAGTAAAGGCCAGTTCGGTCAATGCACCGGTAATCAAACCCGTTTGGATATCACCGAGAATAGCACCCGTTAAGGTACAAACGATTAGCGGGCGGAAGATATACAACGCTTCCAACCAAAAATCGATCCCGACAATCAGTGCCATGATTGCCAGCCCAATACCTTGCATCATTGTTATTTCATGCATAAATAATTCCGTCACCAAAGGCGTTGTAGGGCAGGGTATTATCGGATTAAGTCCGAAACTCTCAGATTGCTATACCCTGATGCGGCGGCTATTTACTGGACTTTATCTTTGCCGTCACTCGGTGTGTCCTGAATAAAGACATTTACGTTATGCTGTTGAATTGCGTGCAGGTTGGCCAGATCGTTATCATCGACATACACTTTTTTGGTTAGCGGACGTTTGCCTTCCGAAAAATGCATATTCCCGACGTTCACATCGCGGATAGGTACCCCGCCCTCAACCAAACGGCGAGCTTCATCCGGTGTGCGACAGACGATAAAAATTTTCTGTTCAGCAGAGGCTTTGCCAATAACATCAATGGTTTTCTGAATGGAGAAGAAACGGATCCCTAACCCCATAGACTCGGCGGTCATCGACATAATTTGCTGTTGGAGTTTGTCCTGCGCGACACCGTCGTCGGCAACTAATAACAGGTTTGCCCCAAGAGATGAGGACCACGCCACGCCGACCTGACCGTGAACCAACCGGTTATCGATGCGTAACAGCAGAATGTTGGGTGATGCCATGGGTATTCTCCTACTTCTATTGCAAGCGAAACGACATTGACTGCAAGCAAAAACGACATTGTCGCTGTGTGTTGATTTGCACGCCGTCATCCCGACCACTGTTATCGGGGGAGCAAATAAAAGTGCAGGGAAGTCCAGCGCATAGCCAGTATATGAAGGGAAGAGAAGCGGTAGGCTACATGATGATATCGTTTTGTTACCCCGTTGATAGAAAGGGCGGCAGATGTTGCAAGCTTGAAAGATAATGCTGTAAAGCTGAAAGATTGAGTTTATCTGTGGGTTGTGACAGTAACCCCGCAGATGAGGTACTATCGCGGGCAGAAATCGACAATGAACTTGCGGTGCCGATCCGCTGAAGCCAGTGATCGCCATCCCAGAGTCTGAGGATAATTGAGTAATGAGTGATTTGACTCATGACGGTGCAGAACGCTTACCGCTGCACACCTTTACTGAAAACGCCTATCTGAACTATTCCATGTACGTCATCATGGATCGGGCGTTGCCGTTTATCGGCGATGGTTTGAAACCGGTACAACGGCGTATTGTCTATGCGATGTCCGAACTGGGGCTAAACAATAGCGCCAAATTCAAGAAATCAGCTCGTACCGTGGGTGACGTGCTGGGTAAATACCATCCACATGGTGACAGTGCTTGCTATGAAGCGATGGTATTGATGGCGCAGCCTTTCTCCTATCGCTATCCGCTGGTGGATGGGCAAGGGAACTGGGGGGCACCGGATGACCCTAAATCCTTTGCCGCCATGCGTTATACCGAATCTCGTTTATCCAAATACGCTGAAGTTTTACTGGGCGAATTGGGGCAGGGGACGGTTGACTGGGTGCCAAACTTCGACGGCACCATGCAGGAGCCGAAAATGCTACCTGCGCGCCTGCCTAATATTCTGCTAAATGGTACTACGGGCATCGCCGTCGGTATGGCAACCGATATTCCGCCACATAACGTGCGTGAGATTGCACAGGCGGTGCTGGCACTGATTGATAAACCCACTGCTTCACTGGAAGAGTTGCTGGAATTTGTACAAGGGCCGGATTTCCCAACAGAAGCCGAAATTATCACGCCGCGTGATGAAATTCGTAAAATTTACCAGAATGGCCGTGGCTCAGTCCGTATGCGGGCGTTGTGGAAGAAAGAAGACGGCAGTGCGGTAATTACAGCGTTACCACATCAGGTTTCTGGTGCCAAAGTGCTGGAACAGATCGCCAGCCAGATGCGTGCCAAGAAATTGCCAATGGTTGAGGATTTACGCGATGAATCTGACCATGAAAACCCTACTCGTCTGGTAATAGTTCCACGTACCAACCGGGTCGATCTGGATCAAGTGATGAACCACCTGTTCGCCACGACTGATCTGGAAAGAAGTTATCGTATCAATATGAATATGATCGGTCTGGATCATCGCCCATCAGTGAAAGGGCTATTAGAGATCCTAACTGAGTGGCTGGTATTTCGCCGCCAAACGGTACGTAACCGTCTGAATTACCGCTTGGAAAAGGTACTGAAACGGCTGCATATTTTAGAAGGTTTATTGATTGCCTTCCTTAATATTGATGAAGTTATTCATATCATCCGCACCGAAGATGAGCCAAAGCCACTGCTGATGCAGCATTTTGCCATTTCGGAAACGCAGGCTGAAGCTATCCTCGAATTGAAACTTCGCCATTTAGCCAAATTGGAAGAGGTGAAGATTCGTGGCGAGCAAGATGAATTAGCCAAAGAGCGTGATCAACTACAGGCATTATTGGCATCAGAACGTAAACTCAACACGCTGATTAAGAAAGAGATTCAAGCTGATGCGGCCGCTTACGGTGATGATCGCCGTTCACCATTGACCGAACGTGGTGAAGCCAAAGCGATGAGCGAACATGACATTGTCCCTTCAGAGCCGGTTACCATTGTACTGTCTGAAATGGGTTGGGTGCGCAGTGCCAAAGGCCATGATATTGATCCGAGTGGATTGAGTTATAAAGCGGGTGATAGTTTCCGTGCTGCGGCTCGCGGTATGAGTAACCAACCGGTGGTGTTTATTGACTCAACTGGCCGTAGTTATGCATTGGATCCGCTGACCTTGCCTTCTGCGCGTGGGCAAGGGGAGCCACTGACCGGTAAGCTGACTCCGCCGCCAGGAGCAACCATTGAACAGGTATTGATGGCACCGGATGACCAGAAATTATTGATGGCATCGGATGCCGGTTATGGCTTCGTCTGTACCTTTAATGATTTGGTTGCTAAAAACCGTGCAGGTAAGACCATGATAACCTTGCCGGAAAATGCCAAAGCGTTGACGCCGTTAGAAATTCATGGGCCGGATGACATGTTGTTATCTATTACTGCCGCCGGTCGTATGTTGATGTTCCCGGTCGCGGATCTGCCTGAGTTATCAAAAGGTAAGGGTAATAAGATAGTCTCCATCCCATCGGCACAAGCGGCTGCGGGTGAAGATCGTCTGGCATGGTTGTTTGTCCTGCCACCTCAGACCTCCATCACTCTTCATTTTGGTAAACGTAAGCTCACCTTGCGCCCAGAAGACTTACAGAAATTCCGGGCAGAGCGGGGTCGGAAAGGTTCGCCGCTACCACGTGGCTTGCAGCGTATTGATCGGGTTGATGTTGATGCGCCGCCAGTACCAACCAATACCGAAGAGTAATCGTCGCTAGAAATGAATGACCACCCGGCTTGAGTTGCCGTGGTGGTCATTATTATATTGTTAGTCAGGCATCACCCAGTGAATGTAACCGATGGCAGGCGCAATTTGCGTGCGTTGTCGCGTTACATAATTATGGCGATGAATCTGCGCGGTATTTTGTGGGTAAGCCGTTATACTAGCGTCGATCGCATGTCTAAGAGTGAGTGTTTAAGAGGTTGTTATGCTATTAATTTTGCGCACGGTGCTGGCAGTTTTATATTGTATTCTGGTGTGTGTGTTTGGTTCGATTTATTGCCTGTTTAGGCCACGAAACCCACGTAATCTTGCGACGTTCGCGCATCTGTTCGGTCGGATGTCGGTATTATTCGGGATTACAGTTGAACAACGTATCCCCAAGGAAGCGGCGGACTACGGTACCTGTATTTATATCGCCAACCATCAGAATAATTACGATATGGTCACCATGTCGAATGTGGTTCAGTCCGGTACGGTCACGGTGGGTAAAAAGAGCCTGCTGTGGGTACCTCTGTTTGGTCCGCTATATTGGCTGACCGGTAACCTGCTCATTGATCGTGATAACCGCGCCAAGGCGCATGGCACTATTGCTCAGGTGGTTGAGCAGGTCAAAAAAAGAAATGTTTCTATCTGGATGTTCCCGGAAGGTACACGTAGCCGTGGCCGTGGGTTATTGCCATTTAAGACCGGTGCTTTCCATGCCGCTATAGCTGCTGGTGTGCCTATTGTGCCTATTTGCGTGTCCAGCACCAATAATATCAATTTAAACCGCTGGTCAAATGGCAAAGTCATTGTAGAGATAATGCCGCCCGTTGATACCAGTGGTTATGGCAAAGAGCGCGTGCGTGAATTATCGGAACATTGCCGTAACCTGATGCTGGCTAAAATTGAGCAGCTCGATGCCGAAATTGCCCAACAGGCAGAGCAGCAAGCGGCGGGAAAATAATACTATTGGCTTTTATTGATAGGTTATTGCGTGGCTTGTTTTGATTAAAGTAAATTTTGGCTTTCCATTTAAACGACTCTGGTCGTGAGCGTTTTGCCGTCCTTCAGCGTTATTCGCAGTCAGGCAAAATTTTGCAGTAGGTTTGATTGTGGTTTTCACGGAGAAGATATGTCACTCAGTCGTCGCCAGTTCATTCAGGCTACGAGCTTAGCGCTAGGCGCAGGTTCGCTGCCATTGAGGGCACAGGCTAATAGTACCCAGCAACCCCCGTTACCGGTTCCACCCTTATTGGAGTCTCGTCGTGGGCAACCGCTGTTTTTGACGCTACAGCGTGCACATTGGGCATTCAGCGGCGGTCAGAAAGCCGCAGTCTGGGGGATTAACGGCATGTATCTGGGGCCGACTGTCAGGGTTTTCAGCGGCGATGATGTGAAGCTGATTTATAGCAACCGTCTGGCTGAACCGGTATCCATGACAATCAGTGGGTTGCAGGTTCCTGGTACTCTAATGGGTGGCGCGGCACGTATGATCTCCCCTGGTGTTGACTGGTCGCCGGTATTGCCGGTACGGCAAGCGGCCGCAACCTGTTGGTACCACGCCAATACCCCTAACCGTATGGCACCTCATGTGTATAACGGACTGGCAGGTATGTGGCTGGTGGAAGATGAAATTAGTAAAGCGATGCCATTGCCGAGTCATTATGGTGTCGATGATTTCCCGATTATTATTCAGGACAAGCGGCTTGATAATTTTGGCGTGCCAGAATATGACCCGCCAGCCAAAGGTGGCTTTGTTGGCGATACATTGCTGGTCAATGGGGTGCAAAGCCCGTTTGTCGAAGTCTCCCGTGGTTGGGTTCGATTACGTCTATTAAATGCCTCTAACGCTCGTCGCTACATCTTGCAACTCAGTGATGGCCGCCCTTTGCATGTTGTTGCCAGTGATCAGGGCTTCTTGCCTGCGCCCGTGGCCGTACAGCAGCTTTCGCTGGCTCCCGGTGAGCGGCGCGAAGTGGTGATTGATATGTCACAAGGCAATGAAGTCTCTATCACGGCGGGTGAATCTGCCGGTATCATGGATAGGCTCCGTGGGCTGTTCGAACCCTCAAGTATTTTGATTTCTACGCTAGTGCTAACATTAAAACCAACCGGTTTATTGCCGCTGGTGACCGATAATCTGCCGATGCGTTTATTAGCCGACCAGATTCTGGATGGCAACGTGATTCGTTCCCGTGAGTTCCGTTTGGGTGATGATTTACCGGGCATTAACGGCGCTATTTGGGATATGAGCCGTGTGGATGCTCAGGCCCAGCAAGGGACTTGGGAGCGCTGGACTCTGCATGCCGATATGCCACAGGCATTCCATATTCAAGGGGTCTCCTTCCTGGTGAAGAATGTCAACGGCGCGCCGGCGATGGCCGAGGATCGCGGCTGGAAGGATACTGTTTGGGTTGATGGTGATGTAGAGCTACTGGTGTATTTCAATCAGGTTTCCTCTGAGCACTTCCCGTTCTTGTACTACAGCCAGACACTTGAGATGGCGGATCGTGGTTCTGCGGGGCAGTTAGTGACACAGGCTGCACCAACACTTGGCTAAGGCGTTAGGTTAAGGGTTACCGGGTTCGGTTGATATAAGATTAGTGCTTACTTGGCCTCAGATGAGCAAAGAGCGAATATCAACCGCAACCTAATCCACTCTACATTCACTCACTTGATGGTGTGAGCTTGGTAATCAAAAGATATATCCTTCCTCTTTACGTGGAGAAATGCGTATAATCGCCGCCCGGTGATGATTTCTTAACCCGAACCACCTCAACTTTCCCCAATTCAAAGAGTGTTGCCATGAGTACCAGCTTGATCCAACCAGAACGTGACCTGTTTTCCTATCAGCCTTATTGGGCTGAATGTTATGGCACCGCGCCATTCTTACCCATGTCACGGGAGGAAATGGATATATTGGGCTGGGACAGTTGCGACATTATTGTTGTCACCGGCGATGCCTATGTGGATCACCCCAGCTTTGGCATGGCGATCATTGGTCGTATGCTGGAGGCGCAAGGCTTTCGGGTTGGAATTATTGCTCAGCCGGACTGGACCAATAAAAACGATTTCATGCGGTTGGGTGAACCCAATCTGTTCTTCGGCGTTACGGCTGGCAACATGGACTCGATGATCAACCGTTATACAGCCGATCGTAAGTTGCGCCACGATGATGCCTATACGCCGGATAATCAAAGCGGTAAGCGGCCTGATCGGGCCACTTTAGTCTATAGCCAGCGCTGTAAAGAAGCGTATAGCCATGTGCCGGTATTGCTCGGCGGTATTGAGGCCAGCTTGCGCCGCATTGCTCATTATGACTATTGGTCTGATACTGTGCGCCGTTCGGTTATCGTGGATGCCAAAGCAGACATGTTGGTCTACGGCAATGGCGAACGGCCTTTGGTTGAAGTGGCCCATCGCCTGGCGGCGGGTGAGAAAATTGCCGATATTCAGGATGTTCGCAACACGGTTGTGATGCGCAAAACTGCATTACCG
Organism: Yersinia sp. 2540 StPb PI; assembly: GCF_052217165.1. Lineage (NCBI taxonomy): Bacteria > Pseudomonadati > Pseudomonadota > Gammaproteobacteria > Enterobacterales > Yersiniaceae > Yersinia > Yersinia sp. 2540 StPb PI. The sequence continues at coordinate 4,917,701 of NZ_JAZGQC010000001.1, read as the reverse complement.
GGCTGGAGTGGGGTTGATTCTACTCGCCTGGACAAACCAGGGCGTATTGAAGCCATTCCCAATCCGTACGGTGAAGATCTGCCGTGCGCCACTGATAGCATTCCTGAATCTGAAGCTAAACCGGTTACTGTTCGTGCCGCCAAACCCAAACCATGGGAAAAGACCTACGTCTTGCTGCCTTCTTATGAAAAAGTGAAAGCAGACAAAGTGTTATATGCCCACACCTCGCGGATTTTGCATCATGAAACCAACCCCGGTTGTGCACGGGCCTTGATGCAAAAACATGGTGATCGCTATATTTGGATTAATCCACCGGCTATTCCACTGAGTACGGAAGAGATGGACAGCGTGTTTGCGCTACCCTACCAGCGTGTGCCGCACCCAGCCTATGGCAAATCGCCGATCCCCGCCTATGACATGATTCGCTTCTCGATCAACATTATGCGTGGTTGCTATGGCGGCTGTTCATTCTGCTCTATCACTGAGCATGAAGGGCGTATTATTCAAAGCCGCTCTGAAGATTCTATTATTCGTGAAATCGAAGAGATTCGCGACAAAGTCCCTGGTTTTACCGGTATTATCTCTGATCTTGGTGGCCCAACGGCTAACATGTATATGCTGCGCTGTCAGTCGCCAAGGGCAGAACAGACCTGTCGCCGTGCATCCTGTGTTTATCCTGAGATTTGCCCACATATGGACACTAACCATCAGCCGACTATCTCTTTGTACCGCCGGGCACGTGATCTTAAAGGGATTAAAAAGATCCTGATCGCCTCGGGGGTCCGCTATGACTTGGCAGTAGAAGATCCGCGCTATATCAAAGAATTAGCCAGCCATCATGTGGGTGGATATTTGAAAATTGCACCGGAACACACCGAGGAAGGGCCACTTTCCAAAATGATGAAACCGGGAATGGGCAGCTATCAGCGCTTTAAAGAGTTGTTTGATACCTATTCCAAGCAGGCAGGTAAAGAGCAGTATTTGATCCCTTATTTCATCTCTGCCCATCCGGGCACTGAGGATAAAGATATGGTCAATTTGGCGCTATGGCTGAAGAAAAACCGTTTCCGTCTGGATCAGGTACAGAACTTCTACCCGTCGCCACTGGCTAACTCTACGACCATGTATTACACCGGTAAGAACCCGCTGGCGAAAGTTGATTATAAAAGTGAAGACGTCGTTGTACCGAAAGGGGATCGCCAGCGGCGGTTACATAAGGCCTTGCTGCGTTATCATGATCCGGCTAACTGGCCAATGATCCGTACTGCATTAGAGGAGATGGGGTTGCAACATTTGATTGGCAGCCGCCGGGAATGCCTGGTTCCGGTAGCGACAATCGAGGAGCAACGTGAAGCTCGTCGGGCGCTGCGCCACCATACTCCGGCCCTGACGAAGCACACTGCTATCACCCGCCAGCGTCAACCAGGTAGCCGAAGCACAACGTCTGCTATCAGCAAAAAACCGCAGGTTGCCAGTAGTACGCCAGTGGCAAAACCGTCAGTAAGCAAAACCGGGGCGAGAAAATCCCCGGTAAATCAGACGGCTACTGGCGCAAAGGGCAAAGCTAAGCATCATTAAACTGAATACATCGCCTTGAACTCAGTTGTCAGACCCGAAAACATCCGGGTCTGGCCCGAGGCGTTTATTGCTGTCTAACTTCGAAATTGCCGTCAGTTCATCTTTATGCAATTTAAAATCAAACACTTCAAAGTTTTCCTTGATACGCGCCGGTGTTACCGATTTCGGGATAACGATCAACCCACAATCGAGATGCCAGCGGATCACCACCTGTGCAGGTGTTTTATTGTATTTTTGCGCTAACTGGCGAATAACGCTTTGATCGAAAACGCCCTCACCACCTTGGGCCAGCGGGCTCCAGGATTCGGTTGCAATATGATGGGTGGCATTCCACGAATGGAGCTGGCGCTGCTGTAGCAGTGGATGTAGCTCAATCTGATTGACGGTTGGCGCCACACCCGTTTCATCAATCAGCCGTTGCAGATGAGGAATCTGGAAGTTACAGACACCAATGCTGCGGATTAAACCTTGTTCTTTCAATGTGATCAGTTCACGCCAGGCACTAACGTAGTGATCCTGTGTTGGGTTGGGCCAATGGATCAGATAGAGATCGACATAATCGAGCTGAAGTTTGCTCAGGCTCTCTTCCAGTGCTTTTTTCGGATCCTGCTGGCTGTCATTCCACAGTTTAGTGGTAATAAATAGCTCATCACGAGCCACACCCGCCGCCTTCAGTGCCGAGCCGACACCCTGTTCATTTTTATAAATCGCCGCAGTATCGACAGAGCGATAGCCCACCTCGAGTGCTTTGCTGACAGCAAGCTGTGTTTCTTCAATCGTTGCTTGCCAAACGCCAAGGCCAAGTTGTGGCATCAGGTTGCCATCGTGCAATTTGATAATGGGTTGTGTTGCCATGTCTATCTCCTTCGCTGACTGATTGGGCTGTGTTTGCCCTGTTTACCCGTAATGTAAGTTTAGTCGTGATCATTCTATTTATGATCTTGCTAGCGATTAATCATGTGTGAGAAGTATCAAAATGTGCACAGATCTATCGGCGATCTGCCACTGAGAGATGAACAGCAAAATGCGTGGTAATAAGCTAAAGCCTAGCAGTTAATAACGATAGCACCCTTTTAACGGTAAGTGAAAAGAGTAAGTAGATGTTGAACAGAAGGCATCCTGTTCAACGATGCCTTCTGTGTTGAAAACTGTAAACTGGGCTGATGCTATTATTAGACCGCAGCTTCGTAGATACGTTTACTATCAGCTAAAGTGATATCACTGTGTTCGCCAAGCTGAGTCATACCGTGCTCTTCCAGTTTTTTAATCAAATCAGGAATAGAACTGCCATCCAGTTTGTAGGCCGACAGACGAGTAGCAACGCCCATGCTTTCAAAGAAATGACGGGTAGCTTCAATTGCGGCATCGATGCGGTGCTCTTCGCTACCGTCACGCAGGCCCCAGACACGCTCCGCGTATTGCAGCAGTTTGGCGCGCTTTTGTTGCTTCTTCGCCACTAACAGAGCGGGCAGTACTACCGCCAGCGTCTGAGCATGGTCCAGACCATGGCGGGCGGTCAGTTCGTGGCCTAACATGTGTGTCGCCCAGTCTTGTGGCACACCGGCCCCAATCAGGCCGTTTAATGCCATAGTGGCACTCCACATAATATTGGCGCGCACATTGTAGTTTTCTGGCTCCGCCAATGCTTTCGGACCTTCCTCAATCAAGGTTAACAACAGCCCTTCAGCAAAGCGATCCTGCACTTTTGCATCAACCGGGTAAGTCAGATATTGCTCAATGGTATGTACAAAAGCATCGACAACACCGTTCGCGACTTGGCGCGGTGGCAAAGTATAAGTGACAACCGGGTCCAGCACGGCAAACAGTGGCTGGACAAAGGGTGAGAAGAAGTGCTGCTTATCACCGGTTTCACGGCGGCTGATAACTGCGCCATTGTTAGCTTCAGAACCGGTAGCAGGCAGGGTCAGCACTGAACCCATTGGCAGTGCTTCTTTAATATCGCTGCCAGTGGTTTGCAGAATATGCCATGGTTCTTGTGGGTAATTGACGCCAGCGGCGATGAATTTGGTGCCATCTAATACTGATCCCCCTCCCACCGCTAGCAGGAAGTCGATTTTCTCTGCCCGGCAAAGCGCAACAGCTTTCATCAGGGTTTCATAGGTTGGATTCGGCTCAATACCGCCAAACTCCAGGAAATCAAAGCCTTTCAGTGCCTGATGGACTTGATCCAGCACACCATTTTGTTTGATGCTGCCGCCGCCATAGGTAATCAAGATGCGGGCATCAGCAGGAATTTCTTTACTCAATTGTGCTATCTGGCCAGTACCGAACAGCACTTTAGTGGGGGTATGGAGGGTAAAGTTTTGCATTATTTGTCTTCCAGCTTATGGGTGATGAACAATTATGGTAATCAAAACGCGACGTATTAGCCGGTGATGCAATGATTGTTTATTGCCGTACCATTGGCAGCCATTGTCGGCAACTTGGCGCGATACCTCAATGCACATTTCTGCCTTGCTCTTGCCTATTTCTCCAAAGCACTGTAGAAAATGCGGTAAATATTGCACAATTTATATCTGATCGTTTTAGTTGCTAGATTGTCTCAGATAACGCCAGTAAGTGAGAGTATATGGTTGAGGTTAATGATATTCAGGCACAGATGGCCGAAAAAATTACGCGTTTGGCGAAGGGGAATGGCTTAACGCCCTCTGCTGTGCCACGGGTGAAAATTTTGTACTCCACAGTGCACCAGCCGCGCACTCCGGTAATGTACACCCCCAGTGTAGTCATCATATTCCAGGGGCACAAAGTGGGTTATCTGGGCAGTAAAGTGTTTCAGTATGATCCGAAAAATTACCTTATTCTGACGGTTCCACTGCCGTTTGAATGTGAAACTTTTGCCAGCCCTGAAATACCTCTGGCCGGAATATCGATTCATATAGACAGCCAGATGCTACAGGATTTGCTGATAGATATCGGTGATGATGAGCTGGATAAACCGTTCGGTAATACCTCTGGCGTCAATTCATCGGCGCTGACCGAAGAAATGCTGTGTGCCACCGAGCGCTTATTGGATGTGATGTCCAATCCCCGTGATGCCAGAGTACTCGGCCCACAAATTGTGCGGGAAATTCTCTACTATGTGCTGTGTAGTCAGTGCGGAGGAGCCTTGCAGGCGCTGGTTAACCGCCATGGGCACTTTAATCAAATTACCAAAACCTTGCGGCGTATTGAAAATCAATTTGCAGATAATCTTAATGTTGAGCAATTAGCGGCAGATGTGAACATGAGTGTTTCGGCGTTTCATCATAACTTCAAAGCCGTCACTAACACCTCGCCACTGCAATATCTCAAATCTTACCGGTTGCATCGCGCACGAATGATGATGTTGCACGATGGGCTAAAAGCCAGTACCGCAGCCAACAAAGTAGGGTATGAGAGTGCTTCACAGTTCAGTCGTGAGTTTAAACGCTATTTTGGTCTCACACCCAGTGAAGAGGTCGCTAAACTGCGGACTAACTGATTTTACGGCCCAGCGAATAATGGCAATAAAAAACGGCGCGGTGAGCGCCGTTTAACTGCTTAAGTCACGAGGCAAACACAGGGTTACTCAGTGACACTTTTACGTTTACACCACACCAACACCAGGGTGCCGACCAAACCAATCAGTAACAACACTATTGGTAAAATCATCAGTGCTGTCATTACCTGGTTTTCATAGTGCTTAACGAATGGGATATGACTTAGCGCGAAACCTAACCCAACGACACTCCCCACCCATAGCAGCCCGCTTAACCAATTAAAGAACTGAAAACGTGCACTGTTCAGGCCAGAAATACCCGCCAGCGTTGGCAGTAAAGTCCGTACAAAAGCGAGAAAACGGCCAATTATCAGGGCCGCCAAACCATGGCGTACAAACAGAGTATGGGCGCGTTGCCGATAATGAACCGGTAGCTGTAACAGCCACCTTTTAACTATTTTAGTATCGCCTAACCACAGCCCTTGCAGGTAACTGAGCCAACAACCCAAACTGGCCGCAGTGGTTAAAATTATCATGGTCGGTAAGAACCCCATGACTCCCTTGGCAATTAATGCACCCGCCAATAGCAACAAACTATCACCGGGGAGGAAAGAAGCCGGTAGCAAACCGTTTTCTAAAAATAGGGTGGTAAAGAGAATGCCGTAAATGACCCAAATCACATTCGGATCGGCAAGTTTACTAAAATCCTGCTGCCATAAGGCATGAAGGATTTCGCGTAATACATCCATTTCTGTTCCTGTTTGCCTAGCGTGTGAGGATATTGTTGTAAGGACTGGTCTAGTGTATCCGTAATGGTGCGGATCCACATTGATCTTATCCTCAATAATCGAATTTTTGAGGGATATATACGTGTCGTTGAGACTATTTGTGTAAGAGAGGATTAATGCGCGGATATTGTTACCGCGCATTAACAAATCAATCGTTCAGAAACCCTTACTGCACTGTTTTGATGCGCTCAAATCCTGCGGCCAAATCGTCCTGCAAATCTTGCACATTCTCCAGACCAATATGTAGACGGAACAGTGTGCCTTTTATCCCGTCCCCTTCATACTGACGAATGGCACGGATATTCTCCGGTTGATAACCCAGAATCAAGGATTCAAAACCGCCCCATGAAAAGGCCATACTGAAGTGGGTGAAATGGTCGAGATAAGCCTCTAACTGTTGCTGACTTAACTCTTCTTTTAATTCAAAAGAGAACAAGCCATTACAGCCATTGAAGTCTCGTTTATAGAATTCATGGCCTTTGCAGCTTGGCAGGGCAGGGTGATAGACAGTGGCAACTTCCGGGCGCTGAGCCAGCCAGTTAGCAATTTCAATACTGCTTTTCTCGTGCTGTTTTAAACGCACACCCAGTGTGCGCAATCCACGGCTAGCAAGATAAGCTGTGTCAGCATCAACCATTTGCCCCATCAGATAAGAGTCTTCACGCAGTTGCTCCCAACAACGCGCGTTGGCAACGGCAATCCCCAGCATCGCATCAGAATGACCAATGATGTATTTAGTTCCTGATTGGATAGAGATATCAATACCAAAATCCAGTGCTTTAAACAGCACACCCGCAGCCCAGGTGTTGTCCATCATAATAATGATGTCTGGTGCAACGGCCCGGATAGCTTGCACCATTGCCGGAATATCTTGTACTTCCATGGTGATGGAACCGGGTGACTCAAGGAATACCACTTTGGTTTTTGGGGTAATTAATGAGTCGATCCCAGCACCTATCATCGGATCAAAATAGGTCGTGGTGATATTCATGCGTGATAAAATTTTATCGCAAAAACTTTGGGCCGGCTCATAAGCAGAACCGGTCATTAGCACATGGTCACCCGTTGCGACAAATGACAAAATTGCGTTGCTGATAGCCGCGGCACCGCAAGGATAAAGGACGCAACCTGCGCCACCTTCCAGCTCTGTCATCGCCTCTTGCAGCGAGAAGTGAGTCAGGGTGCCTCGGCGGCCATAGAATAATTCGCCTTTTCCCCGATTGATAGTGGCATGCTTCTTCGCTTTTACCGAGTCGAAAACCAGCGATGAAGCCCGCTGGATCACCGTATTCACTGAGCCTTGAGTAAATCGTTTACTTCTGCCCGCACTGACTAAGGCTGTTTCCAGTTTTTCTGTCGTTTCTTTGTTTGCAGACATGATCGTGTCGTCACCTTTACATAGGATATGCTGTAGTTCCAGAGCCAGCATTCATTTTAGAGATATATTCCTTACGTTAGCATGATGATTGTTATGTGGGGGCAGCTTTCACCATGAAAAAAACTAAAGAGAGTGACGCGCTGTTTTCTGACAGTTTGTAATGGAGAAATTCTGTGTAAGTGGCAAAACAAGGGATTTATTAAGGAGTCTTGGTGAGAGTTCTTTAGTTCAATCAATCACTTCTTATCTTTATATCTAATGTTATCGGCATGGAATAATTAAGGTCGCTATCATTTCTATTAATTTACATAATTGTTTCAATCAGAATAATTCTCTTTCATTCTTAAAAAATCGTCTCAAATACTAATGATAATTACTATCAATCCCCGATTTGTTTGATATGATCGGCACCTGATTTCGTCCTTAAATTGATCTGCATATTGGGTGGAGGCACAGCGTGAAAATAGCTGGCAAAGAGATTAAAGATAAATCATTCGTGCAAGGCCGGATGATAGCAGGCGTAATGGCATTATTGCTGGTGGCCGGTTTGGCAGGCCATGTACAGGCCGCGCCAGGCAACAGCAGTGCAGTCGCTGCATCTGTTGCCACACCAACGGCAACATCAACACCGTTACCTGCGCCGGAAATCACCCCAGTCGCGGCAACTCCTGCTAATGCAGACGATGTTGCCCCTGCCACATCAGCGCCAGCGGTTCAGCCACTAACAGCTCCAGCACCACAAGGGTTGGCAATGGATCTCTCTGTTTGGGGCATGTATCAACATGCCGACGTGGTGGTTAAAGGGGTGATGATTGGTCTGGTGTTAGCCTCAATCGTAACCTGGACTATTTTGTTCTCCAAAGGTACTGAGTTATTCCGTGCTCGCCGCCGTTTGCAGCAAGAACATGAAGTTATCGGGGCTGTGACTGATATGGATACCGCGTCTGAGCGGGCGGAGGCTTTTAGCACCGATAGCATTAGTGCCTTACTGCTACGAGAAGCGCAAAACGAGCGCCTATTGTCGACAGAATCCAATGATAACAATGGCATTAAAGAGCGTACGGCTTTCCGGCTGGAACGCCGTGTAGCAGCCATTGGTCGCCAAATGGGTAAAGGCAATGGGTTCCTGGCTACTATCGGTGCAATCTCACCGTTTGTCGGGTTGTTTGGCACCGTATGGGGCATTATGAACAGCTTTATTGGTATTGCTCATTCGCAAACCACCAATCTGGCTGTTGTTGCACCGGGTATCGCCGAAGCCTTGCTGGCAACGGCGTTAGGTCTGGTCGCAGCAATCCCTGCGGTAGTTATCTACAATATATTTGCTCGCTTAATTGGTAGTTACCGTGCACAGGTGGGTGACGTTGCCGCCCAAGTATTGCTGCTATTAAGCCGCGACCTTGATCTGGCGAGCAGCGCTGAGGCAAAGTCATCTAAGCATCCTCACCAATTGCGTGCGGGGTGATTTATGGCTATGCGCATGAATGACAATCTTGATGAAAGCGGTGAATTACACGAAATCAACGTGACACCCTTTATCGATGTAATGTTGGTACTGCTGATAATCTTTATGGTGGCAGCACCATTGGCAACAGTCGATATTAAAGTGGATTTACCGGCGTCTTCAGCGGTACCACAGCCACGGCCGGAAAAACCGGTATTCCTGACAGTTAAAGCCGATAATCAGCTTTATGTCGGTGATCAGCAGGTTGACCGCGATACCCTGGCGGCAGCGCTGGATAAAGTGACGCAATCTAATAAAGAAACCACCATTTTCTTCCAGGCGGATAAAGTGGTGGATTATGAAACCCTGATGAGCGTGATGGATGCACTGCGTAAATCAGGTTATCTCAAGGTTGGCTTAGTCGGTATGGAAGCGGGCGGCGCGAAATAATCAAAACAGGTGCGGTGAATGTCACCGCACCTGATCATCAGTTTTTAGGTATATTACGGCCAACTTCAGGCGTTTTTGTTGAGCTCAATGCCTGACGGAGGCTGGCTTCTAACTCATGAGCATTGTATGCCTCATAATAATTGCCTTCACCGACACACTTGTTCCAATCAATGTTATATGACTTATTTGTTGTTTTATGTTCTTCTGAGTATCCAATAGCAATAAATGCCATTCTGATATTATTTTCTTTTATTTTATCGCACATTTCTTTTTCCATAAGCGTTGATGTAATTGTAATGCCATTACCACTGTCACTGCCGTCAGACAGAATGATCATTAACTTGTTACTATTTGTAGAATTCGATTCTTTCAGTAATTTATTTCCAGCTAATATCCCAGAGCTTACTAATGTATCGCCCTCAACTTCTTGCTCTATATTTCTCTGAATATTATCATTGGTTAGATCATCAGAACTTAGAGTATAAGCATTTGATGTTTTTAGACAATAGGAATTGGATATAACATCATCTATAGGTATGTTAATAAAATCATGAGGGGCGGTGGTATTAGTAATAGAGTTAATGGTCTTATCGTAGTCAATATTATTTTCTATAGTACACATGGTCTGATCTTTTGTGTCTTTGTCACAGACTTTAACATTTTTAAGATAATCACCCAATGGCATATACGTTTTAGGGACGAAAGGGAAGTGGCAATATATTCTTTTCTGAACGGCATGATCTTCGATAGTTTTAGTTCCCCATGTAAATGGAACAAATCCAATAGTCTTAACACTGTCATTTCTCAATATGGTGTCATTTAAACTTTTAAATATTCTTCTTAATGTATCTATTTTTTTAGTTGACTCTCCATTATTAAATGACTCATCCATTGAAGTGGAATAATCTACAACAAAAACCACATCTATTTTCTCTATCGGCGCACTGATTATGTTTTTTCGTGCCGTTCCCCTATCTGTTGCACTTATCATTGCACCTAAATTGGTTAACGGATTGTTAGATAAAAATTGGGCGGAGTAGCTCATATTGATCTCAGCCGCATATTCAATCCTGTTATTATTATTGATTATATCGATAGTGGGTACTGAAAATATTTCTGCTGGCAGGTAAGCATGAGCATAATAACTCACTACGGCTTCATTCTGCGCTATTTGAGTTACACTCGGAATGCTATTATTATTTTCTACGGTCAGTGCTAATGTTGCTTGCTCCATTGCATCTGAGAGTTTAGCTTTTTTTTGTAAAAAATGAGTTAGCTCAAAAGAAAAAAATATTAGCCCAATAACCAGGGGCAAAAATATAATAAAGGGCAATAAGATAGCCCCCTGCTCATTCTTTATCAATGACACCAATAGTCGTACTTTAACGTGAGTAAATCTATTTTTTATCATAAATAGCCTCTGTTTTATAAATAAGCTCATCCTCGCCAGGATTAACGCTCGATAGTTACCGCTGATGACCTTAATATAGGGATGGATTCTATCTGGCTAAACAACGCTTGATACCCTGTGGGGGCAGGTAAACATAAGGTCACCTGGTACAGTGGCACCCATCGGCCACGATTACTGAAAGGTGATAAATCGGCCATGTCACGCAACAACCTAATGGGATGACAAGTACCGACGCTAAACTCTTCACTCTTAGTATCATTAATAATCTTATTACCAGGCGCTGCTGATTCAGTGGGATTAAAATGTAATGTTTCAACTGTTATTGCGAAATCATTACTGGATATACCCGAGGTTAATAGCATATTTCTCGCCAGAGTTGTTAAATCATTAACATTATTTTGAGTTAGCGTTTCGTCGTCAGAATATAGCTTATTCCTTTCCCGAATTATTCCGGCAAGCGAATATGATATTCGATCCAGTTTACCTACGGTTGATTGATATTCAGTCACTGAAATCAATAGTTTTATTAATAGCATTATTATAAAAATGACAAATGAAAACTCTATAATAGCTGAGCCATTGTTGTTTTTAATAAAGTCTATATTATTGATTTTCTTGTACAAAAATCACCTCGCGTGATAACTGGATATTAGCCCAGTGTGAGGGAATAGGGAAAAAAAGAGGGTGATAGATATAAGTTACTGTGTATTTGGCCAGTGGCGACGTTTCGGAGCCTGAGTATATCTGATTAATGAGATCAGATATATTATTGCTAAATTCTACAGTAGTATTAATCGCATTATTATTTGTTATGAAAGCACCTAAAATACCATTCTGAGCAGTTAAACTTTGCCTCAATATGGCACTATTGCTGTCCTCTCTATTCTTAGTCGATTTTACTGCTTCTGAAACCGCCAGATCTAAACTGGCAGAGATATAGAGCAAACGGCTTATCTCTGCACAGGAGAGTAACGTCAATAAAAATAGAACAAAGACTACCGTAAACTCAATAGTAACCGACCCCTCATTTGAACAAGAGAATTGCTCTCTCATCTTACTCATTTACGCACCTTTATCACTTAATCTCTCTTGCTGAAGGCTCTGAACTTGACTTAGGGCGAGTATTAACTCATCCGGGTCTTTAGCCATTTTTTCAGCAATAATGATTTTTTTTGCATAGGTTGTATCACCGAGTTGAATCAGTGAAAAGACCAGGTTATGTAACCTTAAAGAGCTTTTTTTACCCGCCAAATAATCAGGTAATAATATTCTCACTGCATCGCTATAACGGTTATCAAGCATTGCTACTACAGCAAGATTATTCATTGCCGTCTCATCAGGAATAAATAAGGCCCGCGATTTTTCAATAGCCACTTCTGCTTTACGCACTTTACCACTATTAGCCAATACAATGCCGTGTAAGTTGTGAGCTTCTGCATTATTAGGAGAAATAGTTAATAATTTATTTATAACTGTTATGGCATTTGTCGAATCATTATTATTAATCAGGTTTTTGGCTTGCAAAATATATATAGACTCACTCGGCTTGTTAATCATCGGTTGTAAATAATATAAAGATGACTTGGTGTCGCCGGTAAGATAGTAGGCGTTAGCCAGTTTTAGCCTTATCGTATCATCTTCTTTTTGTTTTAATTTTGTTCGGTATAAAGTGATCAATCCGGCATGATTATTTGCTTTTAGCAAGATACTCTCACGATATAGAAACTCTTTATTACTTATACCACTATTCAAGGAGCAACCACTTATCATAAAAATTAAAAGTGAAGTGGTAATGGTTTTTTTACATTGTTTGTACATATTTGAGTAACTCCAAAACGCTAGGTGCTATAACTAACACAACAAAAGGAATAAGAATAAAAATAAACATAGGGAAAGTCAGTTTTGTTGATAGCTTACTGTTTTTCTCTTCTGTAACTAACAATTGCATTTCTCTCATATCTTGGGAGAGTTTTATTAGTTGTTCATAAACGGTTGAGCCGAAACTGATACTGTATTGTAGTGCACTGCAAAACATTTTTATTTCTATTTCAGTTGAAAGTTGTTGAAATTCTTTAATCGCACTCTCTAGCCCATTAATTTCTGCGCGCTTAGTTATTTTTTCTACAATCAAACTTAAATCAATATTGATTAATTTGAATCTTTTAGCCGTATAGCTTAGTGCGCTATCTATAGTCATTCCTGATTGGACACAGGCAGCAGTAATATCGATAAAAAAGGGTAGTGAATTTAACATGTTTTTTATTTTTTTATTCACAATATTTCTGATAATAACTTTTGGTAGATATATAGTTGCTATCAGCATAAGTAAACAAATCATAATGAAACTCATGCTATTAGTCGCGATGAAGCTAGTTTTCACTAATATAGTCATCACTATCAGAAATAGCGAGATAATCAATATCTTTAAATAAGTCACCTTTTGAAGTATATAAGGTAATTTTATAAAAGAAGATAGCTCAATTTCTTTTTTGTTTTCTGACTTTTTTATTTCACGTTTAGAGGATAAAACATGGTCATTGTTAATTTTATTATATATTTCTTTCTTATTGTATTTTTTCTTGCTAATGAGTAATGAGATAAAACCAAATAGTACCATGGCAATAAAAATTATATTCATAGTGCCTTCCTAAGCATTGACCTTATCAGTGCTATCCCAATTATCTCGCTGGAGATAATATAATAAAAAATAATCCTACCAGTAGGATGGTTCCACATTGACTCAATAGTCGTTGGATCCATAAAGTAAAGAAAAAGAGAGAATACAAAAGGTATGATAGAGAGAATATTTACTGACATCCGTGTTTGTGCCGTCATCACGGCTTTCTTCTGTTCGGATGTTTTGCTTTTTGTTATCACTTGGGACAATCGACTGGTAAGTTCTCTTAATTGCCCACCTTGTTGCAAGTTAAGTAAAATGATGGTGATAAGAAAGTAAAACTCGGGGTAACGAAAGCGTTGATAGGCATCATAAAAAACAGTTTCAGGAGACTCTCCCACATTCAATCGGCGGCAAATAAGGCTTAATTCATTCCCTAATGGCCCAGCGACCTCTTTCCCACAACGTTCTAATACCTGGTTAATACTGGCACCGCTACTGGCCGCCATATTAATCATCAACAAGACCTCTGGGAAATCTCTTTTAAATAGCTTGTGATTATTTTTACGCGAAAAGCGTATTTGAAAAAATATGATACTGAACAAAATAAATGTCAATACCACCAGAGTATTTATCCCAAACCATGTTTTATTTATAATGTAAATGCATATTGCATAACCGATAGGCATGGCTATATGCATTTTATTTTTGTTTTTATCAATGCTTAATAAATACTTAATCCATTCATTGACTATCTTTTTTAGTAATGACGTAAGGAAAAAATCATTGATAGTGGTTTTTTTTGGGTTTTTACTTATGGTCTTCTTTATTTTTATCCATTTTAAGTTAATGAGTAAAAGTAATAGAATCCCAGATAAAAGTATTATATTGTAAATCATTGTTTCACCGTGGAGAAAATACTACTTAGTTCATTTGATAAGCTGTATATATCAGCATTCACCCTCACAGCGGATCGGCTGAATAAACCATGATTAATAAATTCGCCTTGAATTTTCCCCTGTTCGTCACGCTCTTTGGACGGTTCAAATGAGAATATATTTTGTAATACGACATTATCCCCTTCCATTCCCATAATTTCACTTATATGGCGTACTTTTCGTGAACCATCATTCATGCGTGAAACTTGCACAATAAGATTGATGGCGGAAGCAATATTTCGGCGAATAGTAAATATGGGCATATTAACTGGCCCCATCATGATCATGCTTTCGAGTCGGGCAATAGCATCGCGGGGAGAATTAGCATGTAAGGTGGACATAGAGCCATTATGGCCGGTATTCATTGCCTGAAGCATTTCAAATGTTTCCTCGCCACGGCACTCCCCGATAATTATCCTATCGGGGCGCATTCGTAGTGAGTTTATCACTAAATCTCGCATTGTTATTTGCCCGGTATTCTCTAGCCCGGCGAGCCGTGTCTCCATTCGAACTACATGGGGTTGTTCAAGATTTAACTCGGCGGCATCTTCTAAGGTGATAACTCTTTCGTTTTCAGAAATATATTTTGATAATGCGTTGAGCAGTGTTGTTTTTCCTGAGCCTGTGCCACCAGAGATAATAATATTGACCCGGCAACTGGCAGCAATGATCAAGAAATTAGCCATATCACTGCTCATGGCACCCATATTAACCAGATCTTCTAGTTTTCGTTTGTTGGTACTGAATTTTCGAATCGAAAGTGCCGTGCCATCCAATGTGATTGGGCCGATTGCCACATTGATTCGGCTACCATCAATTAGGCGTGCATCCGCTAACGGTCTACCTTCATCAATACGGCGATTGACTCTTTGCATCAGGCGTTTGGCAATATCAGTCAGTTGATTGTTATTAATAAAACGGCGGTTGGTTAAGGTTAGCAACCCATAACGTTCAACAAATATCTTTTCAGGGCCATTGACCATAATATCGCTAATAGACTCATCTTCCATCAGTTCTCTTAACGGGCCAAAACCGGTAATCTCATCGGCTATCGTTGCAATAATATCTTTTTGCTGCTGAGTGTTTAATCTATATTGATTGTCATTAAATAAATCATCGTATGTTTGTGAAAGTAAATCAAAAAGTTTGTCATAATCATCAACCAGATGTTCTACTTTATCGATATCAATGTTAGCCAGCATTTTTTCTCGTATTTTTTCTTGGATGATTAATGATATGTTCATTTTTAGCTTTTACCTTTTAGAAGTTTTCTTAACCATAATTTTCTCTTGTTTGATAAATCAATGGTTATGCCTAATGTGTATTTTGCCAATTCGGTTATTATGGTTTTCTTTCGGCCAAAGTAATTTTTATCACTTAATGATTCCGTTGTTTTATGTATGAAAGGGATTCGTATATCTATCTTACGCCCAAGTAATGACGGAATGTCGGAAGTATCCAGCATATCTCTTGTTATTGGTCTGCTTTCATTTAAACAGACTAATAGTCGGGTTGCTTGCCTGTTGTCTCGTTTAAATCTTTCATAAATATCAATAAACGTTTTAGCGACACGAACTGACATCATACTATTATCGAGCAATACGATAATGCAATTAGCGTGTTCTATATAATCAGTGAGTTTTTCTTTTGGTACGTTATGAATCGGTTGATCAAATACAATAAAATTGTGTTTTATATCTCTGTGTCCATCAATTTCAGCTATATCTTTCCCTTTGCCGAACATAAGAGATAAATTATTTTGATATTCGGTTATTTCTGTAACCATCTTTTTTTCTGTAACAAGATCAAGATCCTGAGATCCATTATTGCCCTGTAATAATAGGGTTGGTGATTGCTTTATCTGTGTGATAGCGGTTGCTAAGTGATAACTGAGTAGGGTGGTTCCGATGCCTCCCTTACAGCCCAATACACTGATAAAAAAAGCTTTTCTTTCAGACTCAATCGGAATGCCTTTGAGTAAATGTTGCGTCAACTCAGACAACTGTGACTTTATATTTAAGTATAGTATTCCACGTTGAATGAATTGTTGGGCGATACCAATTGAATCAATATCGCCAACTAAAACACACCAACAGTCACGCGGGATAAGAATTTTTATTAAATCTAATGTTTTTGCAATATCATCATTACTCCCGATATCAATAATAGCACCAATAATTTTATCGGATAAATTTATTTTTGGTACGAGAAAAATATTCTCATCAAATGATTTAATATCATTAATATCGGCAAGCCTGACTTTCTCCGCGGTTTCTTCGCGCAGCCATTCTCTGCTGGAAATAATAGCAATGGTGTTTTTTATCTTATTATTTTTTTGTTTATTGAATCTTTGTTAAGAATTAATTGCATATGTCACCATTAAAAGCAATTACTTTGATTGCGTGATTTTGAAAGAATTCTATTTTTATTTAATGCGCATCCTACTTCGCTATCCCGGGATATCCGATAATCATTGAGTTGATATTTGCATCGTCGCTCATTATCTCTTTGCAAAACAGGTGTAGATAATAACTGATTTTTATCTGTTGCTAACAAGTCTCTTTTAGCTAATGAACAGGCCTGGTCATTCTCATTTGGCTCGATAATAAATGAGGCGTGTGCAACGCTGGAGAGAAAGATAATACTGCCAACTATCCATAGTTTCATTTTATAAAACCACCTTTTCGTAGGAATTCCTTAGCCACTTTTTTTCTTTTTATTTCCATTATATGAGTGAAATTAAATAAGCGTTCCAGTGTTGATGTGTGCATAAAATCAGGTAATTCTACGTCCTTTCCGGCAACCGGCTTTACCAGGCTGACGGTGGCGACGACCACCAGTTCGGTTTGATTCTTTTGCGTTTGTGCATTGCGGAAAAATGCCCCTAATATAGGAATATCACCAATGAAGGGGATCTTTTTAAGGGATTCCCGCTCTGATTTACTGATCAAACCACCTAGAATAAAGCTTTCACCATCACCAAGTTCTAATGTGGTCGCTGCCTTACGTGTACGTAATGAAGGATACGAATTACCCCCTTCGACGTTAAATACTTTATCTACACTACTGACCTCTTCTTCCATGCTAATGCGGATACGATTTTTTTCATTTACCTTGGCCGCAATGTTTAGCTTGATACCATAAGTTTTGTATTTAATTACGGTGCTGTTTTGGGTGGTATTAAACATTGGTATTTCGCCACCAACTAAAAATGAGGCACTTTCACCGGACAGTACCGATAGATTAGGTTCGGCCAGAACACGAGCAATAGAATCATCATTAATGGCATGAACTAATGTGCTAATTCCGGTGGCATTGAATTTTAAAAACTGAAAGGAGCCAACAGATGCTTCGTTGATGCTGCTCCAATCTACCCCTATATTCTCACTAAAGTCTTTAGTCACCTCAGCAATGGTTAATTTCACATTTACCTGGTTAGATTCAGGGAGTTTAATCTTATTAATTACCCCTAAGTAATCAGGGTTATTAAAATGTTGATCTTCGCGATTCTTCTCTCTTTTCTTGTTTATTGCTTCACCGACAATAGCTGCAATAGTGTCTTTCGCCTCTTCTGACTCTGCTTTACCCGTTAGCAGATAGCCATTACCAATTTTATTGATTTCTATGTTGCTATCAGGATATTCAATTTTTATTCTCTGATAGGCTGAGGTAATAATGTCATTTACCATGACGGCAGTTTTTTTCATTGGATGATTATCTTTATTAAATAAGATAAACTCTGCTATTCCTTCTTTTTTTGCATAAACAATAATGCTATTTTTACCAACCAGTTCATAATCAGCAATCGCAGCGGCGGAGACAAAAACAGTATCAATCTCCTCCTCTGTCTTTATGATATATGATTCGCCTGACGATAAGTAAACAGGCTTGGCATATGCCTGATTGACAATTATTTGGCCGATTGCAATGGCGAAGAGTAAAAACAGTTTATTCCAACTGATATATTCTGGCCTGGGTGTTCTCATCCTCTTAGCTCTCTTGTTATGCGTAGTTTAGGTATAATGTCATATATATTTGTTGATTGATTATTGCCAGTAACTATACTCGGCGCCAGAACGATATCACCCGACTTTTCTGCAATATGAATGATGTCTAGTTCCTCCCTTTTAATGATGACGGATATATAACCAGTTACGACCTCTTCAGTCTTTTGATTTTTGTTATTTTTTTCTGATAATTCGTCTGTCGAATACTTTTTTATTCTTATTACTCTCATTGCGGGAATGATTTCATTCAACGAAAAGGTTTGACTTTTTTTATCGCTCAACTCTTTCGTGTTAATCACTGTGCCACTATTCATACCTTTGTTTTTGTCTGTCTCAAGCACTCTTAATTGAAATGAGAGGGAATCACCTACCTGCAATGTGTCCAACAAATACCCATTGTTCTGATTAATATTGAATTTATAAATGACTTCCCCTTTTTTTAAGTTAAGGTAATTGAATTCATCACTGTCGGGTGAAGCCAAAACTGCTGTTGTAATATATGAACCCGCTGCAAGGTTTACTTTCAGTAAATGACTGTTGATGCCTGTTTTTCCTGACATGTTGCTTTTTATTAATTCACTTGATTCAGGTACCATGATGGCTTTTAGTGCATAATCGTTTTGAGTCAGTAGGGTACCTGAAGAGAGATCATGTGTTGACTGTGCCAGGACAATCTCAACTTCTTTTTCTTTATTTGAATCGATGAAATTATAGGGTGTATGTTCATCATTCTTGGTATTGATCATAATGCCGGCAGCCCCGATGGCGACAATCAGGATTGAAAATAATAAAAGAAACTTACGATTCATTAAAATAACCTTGTATTATTACTTAATTGACGGGTCTTTATTTTTTAGGTGAATAGCGATAATAAAAAGCCCGAGGTAATCGCAACCGCATAGGGGACTCCTCGCTGTTGAATATCGCGTTTGTTAATCAACATACCTATTATCATTACCACTCCGCCCATAATGGCGGTATAGATAATGAAATCTAGTGATTGTTCTGCGGTGAGCGCCAACAGCAGGGCAGTAATGAGTTTTACATCGCCCCCACCGATAATTTTAAAATGAAATATTATATAACCCATTAGTAATGAAAAAAGTGGAATGGTGATGTTAACCGTGCTGTTTGTTGTATACCCCAACGCTATGGAACTGAATATAATAGAAATAATAAATTTATTACTGATAATTCGGTTGCATATATCGCTATAACAAACGAGCAGTAGCTGTAATGCTAGCAGTATTATTAAGGATAATTTTATTACATCCATCATTTTTCCTACAATAAAAACATGGCAACGGTAAGTTGCCATGTGAAAAGCCTGATAAATATTAATATTACGATGCGATACTTAGCCCGCTGTTGGCGCTATTGCTGTTCTGGCACTATCAATGGCCCCTTGTACTAAGGTGATTAGGGTTGGCCTTGCCAACGTAATAAATACGCCTGCCAATGCAATCACCATAACGTACTCAATAATAGAACCACGATTGTCTTTCAAAAACTCTTGAGTTTTAAGTTGAGTAACAACGTAACCTTTAGTGATTAAATCCATCATGTTAGTTTTCCTTTTAAATGATAAGGGAGTATTCCCTATTTTTAAGATTTGAGATGTAAAGAGTCTACTTCTCGTTATTTATCTACTATCCGATCCGACTCGATCCGAACCGACTCGATATAATCAGTCTCGCTGGTAGTGACAACTATTTAACTGTTTTTTTTGAACGTTGGCCTTTTTATTACCATCATTTAATCTTTTAAAATTACCCTCATCTTATTATTACTATCCGGAGTGCGGTTTATCCCCATTAAACAAGATGATAATAATTAGCGTTGTGAGAAATGAGAGCCAGCAGAAAGAGAAAAAGGCCAACAGAGAAATAAGTTTCTTCCAACGGTAACTGTGTAAAAAACTTTGTTGTGTCGCGACAGGGGATATTACGCCAGCCCCTGGCTTGAATGGTTGAGTTACTGGCGCAAGCTGCTCCTTATTAGATGTAGCAGTGATAAGGGGGTCTGGGTGCATTTGTTGTTCAGCTTCATCATTGATGACAATCTGACTAACAGAACCGGTATAGCGGACACCTTTACGTGGGATGGTATGAATAAGTGATTCTTTCAGCCCGACCTGAAGAAATGCTTTTCGCAACATATAGAGCTGCCCGTAGTAGCTACTTTCACTTACAGCTCCGCGTTGTTCTTTCCATACCTGATTAATAATCTGCTCTTTTTCTGTTACACCACTAAGTAGCAGTTGTAAAAACCTAAGATTATTTTCAGTTAATATTACCACCGAGCCGTCAGGACCATTTAAGCAACGTTGCGTAGGGGAAAATAGCACCGTTCCTTCTAATTTAAACATAATCTCATTTGTCTCCATACTGATGGTTACCTATCCTATATAAGACGTTATGTGTTCTTTCAGTAATTTAAGATTATTAAGAATGTCATGCTTTGTCTCTATTCTAATTCTCAATCTTCTTTAAAGGCTATTTGTATGTATTTTTGCATTTGATAATTATTATTAACAAGCGGTTAATTAATTTTGTTGTGGTGTTGTTTATTATGTTTCATTACATATTCTTACCCGAGATTCTCTTTTTCTTTTATTTAAAGGGTTAAATAAATCTATCTTCCTAGTATTCTTCTGTTTTTGCTTTTGGTCTTTCATTTTTATAATTTTACTCTATTAAATATAATATTTGTTTTTATTGGTGGCGAAAGTTAATAGACGATAATTTAACAGGATAAATTTCTCTGGCAGGGCGATAACAACTGGGCTAACCGATATGAATTGATCGCAAGTGATAGTGTGTGGGGTGAAGAGTAAACTGTTAAAGTCTTAATCACTAAACAGTGATAACTACAGTAGGTGCCTTTATGACCATGGATTTATTTGATCAGTTGCCTCATGATCCCTGGATTGAAACGTTAGCGCCCGGTGCGGTTGTTTTACATCATTATGCACGGCAGCAGGCCGCATTATTATTTGCTGATGTTATTGCTATCACCACTGCCGCGCCTTTTCGCCATCTCATCACCCCCGGCGGTTACCGGATGTCGGTTGCCATGAGTAATTGTGGTCAGGTTGGTTGGGTGAGTGATATGCAAGGTTATCGCTATAGCCCGGTTGATCCTTTGACTGAGAAAAACTGGCCTGCCATTCCGGCAAGTTTTATGACATTAGCAGTCGATGCCGCGCAACAAGCGGGTTTCTCTCAATTTGAGCCAGATGCCTGCCTGATAAATCGCTACGAGGCAGGGGCTAAATTATCATTACATCAGGATAAAGATGAGCTGGATCTGCGTCAGCCAATAGTCTCGGTATCGCTGGGGCTAGCTGCGGTATTTCAATTTGGTGGGCTGACGCGTGAGGCTAAATGCCAGAGAGTCTTATTAACGCAAGGGGATGTTGTGGTCTGGGGTGGGCCTTCCCGTTTGAACTACCACGGTGTACTGCCATTGAAAGCCGGTTTTTCCGCTACGACCGGCGCTTATCGCATTAACTTAACCTTCCGTCGCACCCGCTGATTTGAGAGGTTATAAGAAAGTGTGAGAATGCCCTCAATCTTATCTGGCAAGAGTGAGGGCGATGAGAGTTTTATTGCTGTTGACTCTCTTTTTTATGCAGCAACATATACACCGCAGGAATAACCAGCATCGAAAGCAGTGGTGCACTCACCATCCCGCCAATCATCGGAGCGGCAATACGTTGCATGACCTCTGACCCAGTCCCGCCGCCCCACATAATGGGAAGCAAGCCGGCCATAATAGTGGCGACAGTCATGGCTTTTGGTCGCACCCGCAGCACCGCGCCTTCATGAATAGCTGCACTCATTTGGCTGGCCGTCATAGCAATGCCGGGTTGCTGATGTTTTTTCACCGCCTGATTGAGATACAGCATCATTATTACGCCAAATTCAGCGGCCACACCGGCCAGGGCGATAAAGCCCACCGCGGCGGCAACGGAAAAGTTATATCCCAAGCCATACAGCAGCCACACCCCGCCAATCAGTGCGAAGGGAAGCGTCGCCATGATTAATGCGGCATCGCGGACACTGCTGAACGTGACATATAACAAGACAAAAATGATCATCAGGGTAACCGGTAACACAATTTTCAGTTTTGCCGTTGCCCGTTCCAGGTATTCAAACTGCCCAGACCAGCTAAGGGAGACGCCTTCCGGCAGTTTCACTTGTTGTGCCACCGCTTGCTGCATTTCAGTAACGGCTGATTTCAAATCTCGCCCGCGCAGATCAACATAGACCCAGTCAGATAAGCGCGCATTTTCACTTTTCAGCATCGGTGGGCCTTCTGTCACCTTGATATCGGCCAGTTCCGCCAGTGCGACTTGCCCGCCACCGGCAGTCACTACCGGCAAATCACGCAATTTTTGCAGTGAATCACGTATTTCCCGTGGGTAGCGCAGGTTGATTGGATAACGTTCACGCCCTTCAATGGTTTCACCGATGTTTTGCCCGCCAATCACGGTCGCCACCAGTGATTGCAGTTCTTTTACTGAAACCCCATAGCGAGCGGCCCGTTGACGGTCAATGTTGATATCCACATAGCGGCCACCTGCCAGTCGTTCCGAGAGGGCCGAGGTCACACCTGGCACGTTGCGTACCACTTGTTCGATTTGCTGTGCCACCTGCTCAATTTGGTGCACATTTTTGCCATTCACTTTGATCCCAACCGGGCTTTTGATGCCGGTAGAGAGCATATCCAGCCGATTGCGGATCGGTGGCACCCAGAGATTGGCGATACCGGGCACCTTGACGGTGGCGTCCAGTTCTTCGATCAATTTGTCCATGGTCATGCCCGGCCGCCATTGATCCTTGGGTTTAAAACGAATGGTGGTTTCGATCATGGTCAGAGGGGCTGGATCTGTTGCCGTCTCTGCTCTCCCGGCTTTACCAAATACTGTCGCCACTTCCGGTATGGTTTTTATCAAACGATCGGTTTGTTGCAGTAAATGGCTGGCTTCGCGTACCGAAATCCCCGGCAGTGTAGAAGGCATATACAGTAAATCACCTTCATCCAACGCGGGCATAAACTCACTCCCCAGACGGCTTAATGGATACAGGGTTGCCAGCAGTAATATACCCGCGATAGCTAATGTGGTTTTTGGTCGCGCCAGTACGGCGGTTAACACCGGATGATAAAGGGCGATTAGCCCACGGTTAATGGGGTTGGCATTTTCATCAGGGATTTTGCCGCGAATAAAATAGCCCATTAATACCGGTACTAACGTAATGGCTAACCCCGCCGAAACGGCCATGGCATAGGTTTTGGTAAAAGCCAGCGGAGAGAACATCCGCCCCTCTTGCGCCTGTAATGTAAATACCGGAATAAACGATAAGGTGATGATCAGTAAACTGCAAAACAGCGCCGGACCGACTTCAATGGCCGCCTGCTCTGAAATGTGCCAGTAATCCTGACTGACCGGTGTTTTCCCCGGGTTATCTCGCCGCCATTGCTCCAACACTTTGTGCATATTTTCGATCATCACGATCGCGGCATCCACCATAGCTCCGATGGCGATGGCTATCCCGCCCAGCGACATAATATTGGCATTGACCCCCTGATAGTGCATGACGATAAACGCACCGAGAATCCCCAGGGGCAGAGTGATGATAGCCACCAATGCTGAGCGGAAGTGGAACAAAAACAGTGAGCAGATCACCGCCACCACTAAAAACTCTTCCAGCAATTTGAATGATAAGCTGTCGATGGCCTGAGTAATCAGGTGTGAACGATCATATACCGGTACGATTTCCACCCCAGCTGGTAAGCTGCGCTGAATCTGTTGCAGCTTCTCATTCACGCCGTTAATGGTTTCCAGTGCATTTTTGCCATAGCGCATCACAATGATGCCACCGGCAACTTCCCCTTCACCATTAAGCTCGGCCACGCCACGGCGCATTTCTGGCCCCATCCGCACGGTAGCGACATCGGACAGTAAAATGGGAATACCTGCACGAGCAGTGATCACGATATTCCTGAAGTCATCCAGCGTTTTCAGGTAACCGCTAGCGCGCACCATATATTCTGCCGCCCCCATTTCCAGCACCGAACCACCGCCTTCCTGATTACTATCAGTAATGGCGCTGGCAATTTGTTGATGGGATAGATTTAGCGCCCGCATCTGTTCCGGGTCGAGAACGACTTGATATTGGCGCACCATGCCCCCGACACTGGCCACTTCAGAGACATTGGGTACTGTTTTCAACTCAAATTTTAGTGTCCAATCCTGCAAGGCACGCAGATCGGCCAGACTGTGTTTGCCGGTTCTGTCGATTAAGGCATATTCATAGATCCAACCCACCCCCGTGGCATCCGGTCCCAACGAGGCTTTGGCTTCAGCCGGCAAGGTAGCCTGCACCTGACTGAGATACTCCAGCACCCGTGAACGTGCCCAATAAGGATCAGTGCCATCATCAAACAGCACATAGACATAGGCGTCGCCGAACATCGAGAAACCGCGTACGGTTTTGGCACCAGGGACTGACAACATGGTGGTCGTCAGTGGGTAAGTCACCTGATCCTCGACCACTTGTGGTGCTTTACCGGGATAACTGACACGGATGATCACTTGCGTGTCTGACAAGTCTGGCAGCGCATCCAGCGGGGTTTGTTGCAGTGACCAAATTCCCCACGCGGCCATCATCACCGCGCCAAGCAGTACCAACAGCCGATTGCGCAGTGACCAGCGGATAATGGCAGCAATCATAGGTGGCTCCTGTGGGTATCGGTACTGCTATTGCTTGTTACCGGCTGGATTTGGCGGATCTGTGCCCCTTGTTCATTGAGAGTGAAAGTGAAATTAACCTGACTACCAGCGACGATTTCCGGTGATAACGACTCTGCCGGTAGCTGGAAGTCCATCGTCATCGCTCCCCATTTCAAGGCCGCGATCGGGCCATGGGATAAGGTGATTGTTGAACCATTGATAGCGATGACTTTCCCTTGCACCGAGTAGATATCAATAGCTGCTGCGGCAGTGTTATTCGCTGTTGGCGTGGTATTCTCAGTTAAGGTGGGGGTATCCTCCATTTGTGGCAGAGCGCTTTGCAGACTGGCTTCTGAATCAATCAGGAATTGGCCCGAGGTCACCACCAATTGACCGACGTTAAGCCCGGATTTTATCTCTGTCCAGCCGTCCTGAGTTTGCCCGGTACTGACATCCACTGGCTTAAAGTAGCCATTACCTTCAGCCAGCAGCACCCGGTTACTATTGCCTGACATCAGCAAGGCTTCTTGTGGAATAGCCAAGACCGGTTTTAGATTATCTGCTGGCGCGGATTGTACATTCAGGTACATGCCCGGTTTCAGCTTTTGTTGTGGGTTTTCCAGGACGATGCGCGCTTTTAAGGTGCGGGTAGCGAGATCCATATTAGGCAATAGCTCGCTGACGGTGCCGTGGAAGGTTTCACCCGGCCAACTGGCGGTCGTGGCGGCAATCGTACTGCCGATAGTGACTAAACTGGCTTGTGATTGCGGATAGTCCACCACTATCCATACCGGATCAAGGCTGGCTAATTCAAACAGTGATTGTGTCGCAGTCACTTGTGAACCGGCCCGAATATCCAACTTACTCACATAACCCTCAGACGGAGATCGTAAGGTGATCCGCGTTTGCGGCTGGCCGCTTTTTTCGACACTGCGAATCACCTCTTCTGGCATAAATTGCAGTTGTAGCCGTTGGCGAGCGGCGGCCGTTAATTGGCTATCACCCAAGGTGCGGATTGCCAGATACTCTTGTTGCGCGGCACTCCAATCGGGAACCCATAATTGCGCCAATGGCTGATTTTTACTGACCGGTTGTTGATTGGCGCGTACATACAATTGTTCAATAATGCCGTTAGCCCGCGCCGCGATAACCTGCACGCTGCGCTCATCGGTTGCCACTGTGCCGTAACCGGCAAGACGATAGTTGAGTGATCGCATTTCCGCCGCGGCAGTGCGCACGCCTAAATTCTGCTGTTGGCGGGGGCTGATGCTAACGCCGCCCTGTGCTACGGCTTCATCGGCATAGCGCGGCACCAACTCCATATCCATAAACGGCGATTTGCCAGGTTGGTCGAAACGCTGGCCGGGGGACATAGGATCATACCAATACAGCACCTTCCGGCTATTTTCTGCCGGTGTTTTTTCAACCACCGTGGCTGCCGTGGTGGAGTGCTCTGAGGCGGGTTTAGCCAACAGATAACCGGCAACGCCACTGATCACGGCGACGGCCACCAGCGTCAAACTAGATAGCTTTTTCATCGCATGCTCTCCTGCGGGGTCAGATAACGGATGGCAGCCCAGGTACGGGCTAACTCTCTGGCGGCATTACTGGTATTGAGCTGGCTATCGAGCAGGGCACGCCGTGCTTCCAGCACACTGCTTAAATCGCTTTTATTGGCCTGATACTGCGCCATAACCAATTTAACCCGCTGTTTTTGCAGTGGTATAACCTCATCAGTCTGACGCTGCCATAATTGCTGTGTGGCCTGATATTGCGCCAGCAGAGTATCGAGTTGCGCCCGGTGGTCGCGGGTGAGTAACGTAAGCTGGTCGTTGGCTTCCATTGAACGCGATACATCGGCGGCATAGTCTTTGTCCTGACGTTGTGAGCGGAATAGTGGCAAATCAACGGTGATCATAACGCCCGCCATATCGTCATACTCGTCAGCTCGTTTAGCGTAATAGACCTCGATCCCAACGTCCGGTGTGGCGGCAATGGCCGATTGTGCGGAGCGGGCTTTGGCAACGTCAGCTTCGCGGCTGGCAAGCAACACTTCAGGGTGCTGTTGGATGGCATCACGCAACACGGTGATATCTGCCGGTAGGCGGGCGAATGGTGGTAACGGGCCGCTGATATGCTTGACCTCAATACCGGTCAACTGCGTCAACTGGGTTTGTGCTAAGGCAACGTCACGTTGTGCGGTGGTCAATCTATCCTGCATGGCAGATAGCGTCAGGCGCGCATCCAATACACTGCTGGGTAATGCGCCACCACTGGCAACCCCGGCCCGTTGCAATGCGACCTGTTTTTTGCTTTCTTTTACCAGCACTTGCGCCGCGCCCACCGCCTGTTCGGTCAGGGCGAGATCAAGCCACGCCTGCGCCGTCTCTTTTTGCAGCCGGGTGCGGATAGTTTCACTGCCTGCTGCCGTTTTGCGCGCTTCAGCACTCAGGGTATCAGCCTTTCTTTGTCGCTTATCACTACTGATATAGTCCTGCATGATACCGACCCGCTGCATGGTCATGCCCTCGCGGGTGAAGCGGCGGGCATTACTGCCGCCGACCGGGAGGTTTTCAATACCAAACTTCAATTTTGGATCGGGCAGTTGGGTGGCTGAAGTGGCCATATTTTCCAGCGCATTGACCTGATGCTGATTGGCTGACAGCTCGGCCGAGTAGCGTTCAGCATAGACCAGCGCCTGTTCCAGTGTGATATCTGCCGCGTAGCTCACCGCTGGCAGAGTGAAAAGTGCCGCCATTAGCAGTGCGGTAAATCCGAATGGCAGCGCAGCCGTGGGGCGCACCTGCTGTGGGTGATTCAGTAAAGGGGTCATCATTATCCCGCCTTATGGCTGCTGTGCTGAAATGGCAGTTAGCTGATAGCCTTGTTCGGTCTGGCGGAAACTGAAGGTCACGGATGTACCTGCGGGTAATGGCTGTGCGGCCAGGCTCTCCGGTAGGTCAAATGTCATGGTCATCGGTGGCCAGTTCAATGCCGGAATGGCGCTATGAGCGATAGATACGCGGGTGGCATGCCAGGTTTTTATCTGGCCCTGGGAGTGATAGCTCTCTGCTGGCGCAGAATCCGCCATTATTGTATGACTATCATGAGACATCGGGCTACTTTCACTCATGGCCGGGCTGGCGGCGAACAGCGGAGAAGAGAACAGTAATACAGCAGATACAGCGCTAAATAAGATACGCATAGCAATAACTCCAAAACATAGAATAAGCACAACACACCACGATTAAGTGGCCTGAAGAAAACGGTTATTTATGTCTGGATCTATTCTCTAAAGCGGCAGAAAGCGATTTCAGTGGGGGGGCCGACAATGGGGGGGGTATGCCAGTCAACGCGCTGGACGCGTGGTGTTTGTTGCCTATCAGCCAATACTAACTCCGTATTGGTGGGTAAGGCTGCCAGCACCAACATGCCGCTGTCAGACTGGACAGAGTCAGGGATGCAGTGTTTTTCACATAAGGGGTTTTGCCCCTGACCATGAGACATATCCATCATTGATGGCATGTCGTGCATTTGGTTTTCTGTTGCTAAAGGGTCAGGCTGTATATGCCCTTGATGCTGGGTAAATACCGGCGAGGCAGAAGGGGCAATATCACACTGATGGCCGGCGATGGCCAACTGCGCGTTGAGAATTAGCCAGCAGGCAACCAGCAGCATACCGCACATGCGCATTTTACTGGCGCGCATCCGGTGCATAAGCTGTGGTACTCCCCTAAATGCTGGCATGTTTAACCTGAATGTGTGGTGATATTAAATAATACTGCCAGCGAGTATAGGACCATCTCCCTGTTTTTAGAATGGTTTTATCGGGTTGCACTGAGTGAAATAAAAGGTTGCCAAAACGTTAGTATGCTGAATTTATTCTATTTATTTCGATATCTGAAGCCACAATGGGGTTGATTAGAAGAAATATTTACTTTTCTTTAAGTTATTAGCCCACACCGCTATGCATCAATCGGCGTGGGCTGAATAAACCTAAGCCTTACCAGGCATAACTGACAGTTGCGGTGGCAACACGGCCACTGCCATAGAAGCAAGCTGCCATCTGTGCACAACTGGCAACATATTCTTTGTTGAACACATTGTTGACGTTAACCTGCAAACTGGTGCCTTTCATCGCTGGCAGAGCTTGTCCCAGTTCATAACGCATCATCCAGTCATACAATGTCACCGCCGGGACTTTAAAGCTGTTCTTGGCATCACCCCAACTGGTGCCGATATAGCGGACACCAACACCAGTGGATAAGCCATCGACTACTCCTTTATCAAAGGTATACATTCCCCACAGTGAGGCGGAATGGTTTGGTGTGCGGGCTGGCATTTTGCCTAATTCAGCCAGTGTTTTGGTTTCACGCACTTTCCCTTTGGTGTAGGTATAGGCAGCAATCAGGTTGATATTGTCGTTAATCTCACTGTTTAACTGCGTTTCGATCCCCTGAGATTGCACTTCACCAATTGGGACGTTGTAGGCCAGCGCCTGGTCGTATTGGCTGATATTTTTCTGGCGTAAATCGTACAATGCAGTCGTCAACAAGGTGCTGCTGCCCGGTATCTGGTATTTGAGGCCAAGCTCAACTTGACGCGCGGTAACCGGGTCCAATGCCCCAGTTCCCGGCGCGCCTTTGGCGGTGCTAGGTTCAAATGAAGTACTGTAACTGATATACGGCGAGATACCGGAATCAAAGGCATACAACACACCAGCACGGCCGGTAAAGGCATGGTCGTCTTGTTGATCCTGAGTGGCGGTTTTGCGGCTTAGTGTTTTTAACTGTGACCAGTCATAGCGCCCGGATAAGAGGAAATTCCACTTATCCAGTTCAATTTGATCTTGTAAATAGACCCCCACCTGATCGAGTTTGGTCAGATCACTGCTATTGAGTGACAAGTCACTCTCTTTAATATTCAGGCCATAGACAGGTGATACCCAATCCAGATTGTATTTTGTCTGCACGGTGCCCATAAAGAACTGACTATCAATACGGCTACGTTTGTAATCCAGCCCAGTCAGCACCGTATGGTTTAACTGCCCGGTCCAGAAATCAGCTTGCAGTTGGTTATCAACGGCAAACTCAGCCATGGTCTGGCGCTCGATTTGCGGGCGACGAGTCATGGTGCGGTTATCTGGCAGCAAATTCATAAAGACCAGATACTTGTAGTCTTGCTTGTTATAGCTGTAGCGCAGGTTCTGGCGGAATTTAAAGGTGTCATTGATATAATGTTCAAGAGCATAGCCGACAGAGGTCTGCTCGCGTTCAGACTGATCAAATGACGGATCGCTAACGTTAAAATCGTAAGGTATATGGCCGTATGCAGTACCAAACACGGTTCCAGTGGCTGGCAAGAAGTTACGTGAACCGGCTTTGGGTTCTTTCTGATAACTGGTCAGTAAGGTAAAGGTGGTGTCTTCGTTCGGGATAAAGGTTAGTGCCGGGGCGAGAGCAAAACGCTCCTGTTTAAAGCTATTTACGGCATCATCTTGTGTTCTGCCAAGCCCGTTCAAACGATAGAGTACTTTACCTTCATCATCCAACACGCCACCGAAGTCGAATGCTGCTTCAGCCAGGCTATTATTGCCTGCACCCACCTGCACTTTATGAATACTTTCCGCTGTTGGGCGTTTACTGACCATATTGATCAGGCCGCCGGGGTTCACCTGGCCGTAAAGTACTGATGCTGGGCCGCGGATGACTTCAATTCGTTCCAGCAACCAGGGGTCTATCTGGCCTCCACGGCGTGCACCACCTAATGAGTTGTAGCTTAAGCCATCGAGAAAACGCGGGGCATAGCCAAAACCACGAATGATCACTTCGTCATTCATATTCGAGCCGCCACGGTATTCCGGCACGACACCGGCGGTATAGCGCAGGGCCTGTGCCACAGAAGCCGCCCCTTGGTCTTGCATTTGCTGGCGGGTAATAACTGAAACTGATTGTGGGGTGCGGATCAGTGGTGTGTCAGTTTTAGTCGCGGTGGCGCTGTTTTTAGCGACGAAACCATCATCTTGTTGGCCGCTGCCCGGTTTGGCGACAACCACTAATTTATCTTCTTTAGCCGCAGTGGCCGCTAATGCGTTGAGTGACGGTATCAGTATCAAGGTGGTGGTGAATAATAAGGTCTTTGCTGTGCAGCCTGCGCGAAATGGCAATGTTGTTGGTATCTTCTTGCCAGAAATATCAAACATGATTTATCCCTACCTGGAAGTACAATAATGGAAAGTATTTAAACCTCATACGTCAGGTTCTTGATGCCAACCGGGCTTTATTTGCCTCTATTTAGCTTGGTTGTTACAAAAAAACGTTATATTCCAATCCAATAACCGTCGCATAGCACATCGCCCATATCTAAATTACGATGATAGGCTGGCACACTGGAGAGAATGCTTACTATGTTATTGCAAATAATAATACTTCTCAATATTATTTGTGTTTAGGTAATAACCTTATATATATTAAGTCTTATATCCATTTGTGATGGCGCACAGTCGCCGCGCTATCAATGAATAAAGACGTAATCATAAATAGACCGTGACCGGTGTGATGACATAAAGAGGGCAGCGTGTGAGAGTGGCGAGCGAATATCCAGAGAGTCAGCAGTTATTACAGGATCCTTCGGCGGGCAGTGAATCATGGTGGCAGCGCATCGCACAGTGGGGAACGCCCCTGACTGAACCGGCAGCGGCTGGCAAAGTAAAGCTGACTTTCCTGTGGCGCGACCGACAAGGAAAGGCGCGTGATTCGGTATATAGCTGCGTGTATATCGATGTTAACGGCGTGACAGATCACCACAGTGTTAATCCTGAATCGCTCACTCGGCTGGGCCAGACGGATGTTTGGTATTGGCAGGCAGAGGTGGAGTCTGATTTTCGTGGCAGTTACAGCTTTATTCCCGTCTCAGCAGAGAAATGTTTGAATTTGCCGGCCGGTAATCCGCAAGAACAGCGTCAGGCACAGCGCGATTGGTGGATCTCATTGATGGATCTCGCTGAGAACGATCCGTTAAACCCGATCGCCGCGCATTGCAGTTATCGCGGAATGCCACTTTCTGCGGTCCATTTAGCCGATGCTTTGCCGCAAACGGCCTGGCAGCCAATTGATGCGGGCAAAATTCTGCCCGCCGACCCGCAACGTCTGCAACTGATTAGTTGGCACAGTCAGTTATTGGGCAATAGTCGCAATGTGTGGATTTACTCAACGACAACCGGTGCTGAAGATAAAGCCGATCGCCCATTGGCTATCTTGCTGGATGGCCAATATTGGGCACTCAGGCAGCCGGTGTTTGGCATTTTGGATAGTGAAACCGCCGCAGGGCGTTTACCTGCTGGTGTCTATGTGTTGATCGACATCATTGACCAGACTCATCGTTCGCAAGAGCTGCCTTGTAATCAGGATTTCTGGCAGGCATTGCAAACGGAATTACTCCCGCAGATTGCATTGCAACAGGCTTTTACGGAACAAGCGTCTCGTACTGTGGTGGCCGGGCAGAGTTTTGGCGGGTTGGCATCGTTGTACGCTGGATTACATTGGCCACAGCGTTTTGGTTGTGTGTTGAGTCAGTCCGGTTCGTTCTGGTGGCCTGATGTTGATAATTTCAAGGCACTGACGGCGGGGACTGCTGAACGTCAGGGCTGGCTGACCGAGCAGGTGTATCAGGGATTGGGGGCGAGTCAGCCATTGAATATCTTTATGGAAGCAGGTCGCCGTGAAGATGTGATTTATCAGGTCAATCAAGCCATGAGTGCAGCGCTTCGTCAGGCAGGGCATCGGTTGCAGTATCGGGTCTATGCGGGTGGGCATGATGCTCTATGCTGGCGGGGGGGCTTGATTGATGGATTGCGCTGTCTGTTAACCTGATCGACTGAGTCTTAACCGCCTTCGGCGAGCAGAGGGCAGGCTCGCTCTCTGCTCGCTGGCGGATTAAATTTTAAATCGCCCCTTCGGTATCACCAATGGTGTATGTGAAACCGGATCATCAATGATCAAACATGGCATACCAAATACCTGCTCGACCAAATCTGCCGTGATCACCTCGCGTGGGTGACCTTGTGTAACTACCTGCCCGTCGCGCATGGCGATAATATGGGTAGCGTAACGACAGGCATGATTAAGATCATGCAGAACAGCAACCAAGGTATGGTTATGTTGCTGATTAAGGTTACTGAATAACTCCAATAAATCAATCTGATGGGCGATATCTAAATAGGTGGTGGGTTCATCCAGCAGCAACAGCGGCGTCTGCTGTGCCAATACCATAGCTATCCATACTCGCTGGCGTTGCCCGCCGGATAATGCGTCCACTGATCTGTCAGCCAGTTCACTGACACCGGTGGCTTGCATGGCATTATTGACCGCCAGTTTATCGGCCTGTGTCCATTGCTGTAAGAACTTCTGATGGGGATAACGGCCACGCGCCACCAAATCTAACACGCTGATACCGTCGGGTACTTGCGAACTTTGTGGCAACAAACCCAAATGACGAGCCACCTGCCGGGTATCAATGCTGGCGATATTCTTGCCGTCTAAAATTACCTGACCTGCTTGCGGTTTCAGCAAACGGCTCAGTGCGCGTAGCAGCGTTGATTTACCACAGGCATTGGGGCCGACAATCACCGTAAATTCACCATCAGGAATGGAGATGCTCAGGTTCTGGCTGATTATCTTACCGTCGTAGCCCAGTGTTAGGGCGTCGGCTTGTAAGCGGGAGGAAAAATCGCTGTGATGTAGGGTGGTTGCAGGGGTAACAATACTCATGATCGCCCGGACTCCCGGATTAAAAGCCAAATAAGATACAGGCCGCCGATGCTGGTGGTAACCACGCCGACCGGCAATTGATTAGGTGGAAATAGGTGTTGGGCGCAGAGATCGGCGGCAACCAGTAATAAGGCGCCCATCAGTGCCGACGTGGTTAACGTCACTGAAGATGTGCCCGCCAGACGCCGTGCTATTTGTGGGGCGGCTAATGCAATAAAGGAGATAGGCCCGGCGGCGGCGGTGACGGCGGCCATTAGAATGACGCCAATCGCCATCAGGCTCAGGCGAGTTTTCTCAACGGGAACCCCTAAGGCACCAGCGGCATCATCGCCCATTTCCAGCAGTGGCATGCGGCGGCTAAGCAGCATTGCGGCTATCGTCGCGGCAAAGATAAACATCAGTGATGGCAGGCCCTTAGCCCAGCTCAGACCATTCAATGACCCCGCCCCCCAGGCCGCGGCAGTCATCGCCGATTCCAGTGATGCCGTGATTGTTAGCCAGGTATTGAATGCAGTGAGCATCGCGCCAATGGCAATACCGACAATAATTAGCCGAAAACCTTGAATCCCTTGTCGATATGCCAGCAGATACACCGCAATAGCTGCCAGTAAGCCGCCAACCAAGGCGCTGCTGGCAATCTCGAAATAGTTGCCATTAAACAGAGTAATCGCGACTAGCGCGCCGGTATAGGCACCCATATTAAAGCCGATGATGTCAGGGCTGCCGAGTGGGTTACGTACTAATGACTGAAATATTGCGCCACTGATACCCAGTGCGGCACCAAAAATAAGCGCCATCACTGCGCGGGGTAAGCGCCACTGATTGACGATAATATCCACTGCACCACGGGTTTGCCCGAACAAGGCATTAAGTACCTGTTGAGGCGACAACGCCAGAGTCCCCGCCATTAATGCCAGCAGTGCGCCCAACAAACAGGCCAGCAGCAGTAGGCTGCAAACAACTAAACTGCGTGGTCGGATGCGTAAATTTATCGCGCCATCGGGGCGACCAAATAGCCACGGCGAGGTGACAGACTTCATAGCGTGGTCATCCTTTTGTTACGTCGAACTAGCCAGATTAGCAAAGGCGCGCCAATAAATGCCGTTACGACGGAAACCCGTAACTCGCCCGGCACCAAGAAGCGGCCAATAATGTCAGATACCAGCAACAGGATAGGTGTCATCACTAATGTGAATGGGAGAATCCAACATTGATTCGGCCCAACAATCCAACGGGCGATATGGGGGACCATCAGGCCAACAAAGGCGATAGGGCCAACGGCTGCGGTAGCGGCACCGCACAACAAGGTGACGGCGATGACTGCCCAAAATTGGGTTTGGACAATACGGGCCCCAATCGCGGCCGCCAGATCCTCTCCCATATGCATGGCATTGAGTGGCCGAGCCAGCAGCAGGGAGATTACACCGCCGAGCAGGATTGCCGGAGTGACGGCCAATACCACCGACATACTGCGGATATCCAATGAACCTGCCTGCCAGAAGCGCACCCGATCAAAAACCAGTGGATGTGTCAGTGCTATGCCAGAGGAAATCCCCATTAACACAGCGCCAATCGCGACACCGGAAAGTGTCAGGCGCAGGGGATTAACGCGCCCGCCGCCCTGAGCACCGACCCAATACACCACCAGGGTGGTTAACATCGCACCGATAAAAGCGCAAATAATATAGCCCTGGATGGCATTAACGCCGAAAAAAATGATCCCGACGGCGACGGCAAAACTGGCTCCGGCATTGACGCCAAGAATACCGGGGTCAGCCAGTGGGTTACGGGTTAGGGCTTGCATGACTGCACCCGATAGCCCCAGCGCTGCACCGGCGAGTACACCAATCAGGGTTCGCGGCAGACGTGATTCAACGATCAAAATGCTATCGGCGCTGTGCTCTGTACCAAGCAAACTCTGCCAGACCACAGATAAAGGGATGGCTTTGGCACCGAGCATCAGGCTGGCAGCCATGACCAATAGCAACACAACAATGCTGAACAGCAGCAGCAGCCCGCGTCGGCGCGCTGTTGGTACCCCTGACGTCGACACCGGTGTCAGCGGTTTTATTGAATATTGATCTGGAGAATAATCAGCAGGCATTGTAACTCTTCTTTAACAAATGATTATTGTTATCGATTTGATTATCATTATTATTTGGGTGAGATATGTTAGCACGCATTATTGTTAGAATGCATCGCTGTGGTAACGCAGGGGGAAATTTAGCCTGCTCGGTCACATTCCTGAATGCGCTCAACGTCAGAACCGGGACTTACCCAATCAATGAGCAGGTTTAAACATCCCTTCAATTCGGGCTAACAGATTACTCGCACTGTAATAATCCAAGCGGAAAGTGTCATAACCCACGGCATAAACACGGTTGTGCTCAATCGCTGGAATATGAGCTAAAAATTTATTACTTTTCAATGCATCAACTGATGGTTGATCACCGGAGAAGAGTAAAATAGTCTCACCGTTCAGACCTTCAGCCAGCTTCTCGCCACCTAACTGAATAATATCCTTACGATGTCCCATACTGGTGTTACCTTTCACGGCTTCAGGTATTTCAGCGAGCCTAAAGCCCAGCGCCTGCAACAACTTGCCCTGTGCCGAGTCTTCAGTCCATAAGTTCGCGGTGCTACCGGCGGCTTGATAGACAAAAGCCGACGTTGGCTGCGGTGGTAAGGTAATACTCTGTTTCACCTCATTGAGCCGGTTGGCAAATTTATCAATCACATCTTTCGCATCGGTTTCATGGCCAGTTGCCTGCCCCAATATCATTGCTAACTCTTGCCAGCTTTTATCATCGTAATTAATCACTAAGGTTGGCGCGATAGCAGATAACTGCTCATACAATTTCACCGCGGAATCCCCCCCGGTGGCAGAAATAATAATTAAGTCAGGGTTCATGCCGGCAACAGCTTCGGCGTTTGGCTCAGTCTGATATATCGGCACCAGTTTTTTTGCCTGTGCGACAGCCGACCATTGAGTAAAGAACCCTTGATTATCTGCGACAGTGGAGCTGGGCGCGGTCGCTCCACTGGCAATCACCGGCGCATTGATCGCCAATAAGGTGCCAGTGATGGTGATGCTGGTGGAGACAATCCGTGTAGGTTGCTGCGTTAATGTGACCGGGCCTTTAGCCGTTTCCACCGTCCGGGACCATGCTGGTGAGTTGTCGTCTGCCGCTGATGCGTTGTTCTCCTCCGCGGGTTTGCAGCCGGATAACCAAAATATCAGACACAGCAAGCCCAGTAGGGCAGGCAGAGAACGGGATGTTTTACAGGCAGACATATAGTGGGACATAACGGCGTTTTCTCTTTCTATTTAACGGTGCCAGGTCGTAATTTATCACGCTATAAAATGAATGGTAGTAATTATTATTCCTATTACTATTTGCAATGTGGTGAGTGAAAGGGAAGATTGGCGTGCTCATCTTCAAGACAGGAAACCTGGCGAAATATCGCACCAGTCAAACCATTTAGAAGACGATCAGTCGCGTGCTGGCCAGACTCATTAGCATGATTTAAGCCAATTCAGCCGGCCTTTGGGGGCTGCGGCTAGCGCGAATTAAGGTGTAATACCGGCCAGCGATCGTTGGCCGCTCTTCTTTTAGTATCACCGCCGCCGTGCTAAGCACATGCCTATATTGCAATGAATAAAATTGTTATTTCCCCAGCCTGGTTTCCTTGCTAAAAAAATACGGAATCAACCATAGTAAATAAATAGTTAAATTTTGCTGTATCGCGTGCCTGATGGTTTGATATGGATTTTTGTTATTATTTTATTTATCTCGCCCAATCGCATTTAATAAGATATTTAATTCTGCAATTGCAAAAACAGGTAATTCTCTATCTGTAAGTAAATTAATTGATTGGCTAACTATTCTAAGAGTTAATAGGCAATGGGGCGCTGTATTTATATTCAGAATAAATACATATAATGTGGAAACTACTGAGCGTTGTTAATCAGTTTTCGATCAAGATTATCGAACGTTATTTACATTTTAATAGGTGAAATCAATCAGTTGTTTAATATTGATCGGTTATCTTGATCTTTTGTGTTGGTTTCATGCTATTTTGGTGATGAGTCCTGATAATTAACCTTTTTCCCTGCGGGGATTATCAGCGATAAACACCTTGAAATCTCAAGGAAATAAACTAAAAAAATAAGACACAGGGGTATTCCCGTGAATTTTCTAAAACATATCACCATCAGGATGGCGTTATTATCTATTCTTGTTATATTTTTGTTGCTTTGGGGAGGTGTCTCGACCTTTACATTATTTTCACTTAACCAATTGACGCATTCATTACATCTGAGTTCTAACCAACAAAAAAACATTAATATTATTAATCGGGGTAATGACCAATATTTTCGTGTGGTTACTCGTTTAAGTCGTGCCGCGGCATATCGTCAAAGCGGGGCAACTGCCGATGCTGATCGTGAATTGGCTTCAGCAGGTGTAGCACTAAAAAATACCCAAGAGAGTTTGGCGAAATTTAAACTGCAATCTCATGAGTCGATGGATCCATTACTGACAGATAAAACTATTCAAAGCTGGTCAACATTATTGAGTAATGGAATTGAACCGATGGCTAAAGCGGTGACCGAGAATCGCTTCGAAGATTATAACAATTTGTTTAACAAAGATTATCCGCCATTAAGCCGAGAGTTTGGCGCTACCGTCGAGAAGTACAATTCTGCGGTTGATGCCGCAACAGAGGCTGCCAGTTTGCGGGTAGAGACATTAGTCGACTGGTGTCAACGGGCGCTTTTTGCTGCATTAATTGCCGGTGTTATCATTCTGTTCTTAACCGATCGCTATATCGTCAGTTATTTGGTGCGTCCGCTGGAGTCGATCAAGGTGCACTTTAAACGCTTAGCTGAAGGGCAGTTAGGCCGGGCAATGCCTGAGTTTGGCCGTAACTGCGTCGGGCAACTGATCCCTTACTTACGTGAAATGCAAAATAGTTTGGTGAATACGGTATCAACTATTCGCAACAGTACCGATGCGATTTATACCGGAGCCGGTGAAATTGCAGCAGGAAATGCGGATCTCTCTTCCCGTACCGAGCAACA
Source organism: Yersinia sp. 2540 StPb PI (assembly GCF_052217165.1). Classification (NCBI taxonomy): domain Bacteria; kingdom Pseudomonadati; phylum Pseudomonadota; class Gammaproteobacteria; order Enterobacterales; family Yersiniaceae; genus Yersinia; species Yersinia sp. 2540 StPb PI. The sequence continues at coordinate 4,879,019 of NZ_JAZGQC010000001.1, read as the reverse complement.
AGCGGCGGCACTGGAAGAAACCGCGGCCAGTATGGAACAACTGAATGCAACGGTAAAACAGAACGCCGAAAACGCGCATCAAGCCAGTAAGTTGGCTGAGAATGCCTCTGCAACAGCGAAAAATGGCGGGCGGATTGTCAGCGATGTCGTTGCCACTATGAGCAGTATTACGCAAAGCTCACGCCGTATTGCGGATATTATCGGTGTGATAAACAGTATCGCCTTCCAAACCAATATTCTGGCACTGAACGCAGCGGTTGAAGCGGCCCGAGCCGGTGAGCAGGGGCGCGGTTTTGCAGTAGTAGCGAGTGAAGTTCGTAATTTGGCCCAACGTAGTGCACAAGCGGCGAAAGAAATCGAAGGGTTGATCAGTGAATCGGTATCCCGAGTGAATATTGGCTCACAGCAAGTATCTGAAGCAGGGGAGACGATGAATAGCATCGTGCAGGCGGTGACCAATGTAACCGACATTATGGGCGAGATTGCCTCTGCTTCTGATGAGCAAAGCCGCGGCATTGGTCAAATTGGGCAAGCTGTCGCCGAGATGGACGGCGTCACACAACAAAATGCCTCCCTGGTACAAGAGTCTGCCGCTGCGGCTGCCTCGTTAGAAGAACAGGCACGGCAACTGACAGAAGCGGTCTCTGTTTTTAATTTATCAGATAATATGCAAGCCACTCATTCTTAGTTAAACTTTGATTCAATTTAAGAAATAACACTTATTGTCGTAATAAATAGTAGAGAACAGCCACCGGATTGCGCTAAGAGTCAGCGCCGTCTGGTGGTTTTCTATTACCAGTTTTAGGCATTTAGTCACAAAAACGCTATAGTGAGCTAGGTTGTTATTAGCTTTCAATAATAAAAAAATTCATGTTTTTATCGGGTTAAACAATGAGAATTGCTTACTTTCGCAGCATTTTATTTTTACTGGCGATAGGTATCTCATCGCCATCTTTTGCCATTAACTGCCAGCGTGCAGCGACGCCGGTTGAATATACTGTATGTGGTAATGAGGATTTACACTGGCTGGATCAGACATTTAGCGATATCTATCAGTCCATGTTGGTCAAATATGATACAGAAACAGTGTATCAGCAACGACAAATATGGGAAAAATCCCTTAACAGTTGTACCAGTGATAGCTGTATTCAGCGTGCCTATTTTCAGGGCATTGTCTCCATGTCTGATATTGACAAAAATTTTGATTGGAGCGGGCAGTGGTGGAATGTTACCAAAGGGAATGACCGGGGTGGCGTTATCAAAATAACCCGGGTTGCTGAGTGGGGATTTAGTATTGATAGCCGCGCCTGGTCCGGTGAAAATACCGGTAATTTTAGAGCTGAAGCACGTAAAGTTGAAGGGTTAGCGGTTGTTGATCTTATTGAAAATACAGCAAACTGCCGGTTATTACTGATCCCGATAAAAGATGGTTCAATTCAGGTGCACAGCAATGGCAGTTGGGGTTGTCGAATTTCGATGCCTAAAGATGTCTTTATTGACGGGCAGTATGTTCGGGCTGAAAAAGATCCACGTGAGACTCCCAGCTTACTTTCGGTCGGTATTTTTACTGATACCAACAACGATAAACTTTTCCGTGAGTTAGTCGGCGACCATTACGCCCAGTTTGTCGCCTCAGCCAACGTCTATATCTATAGCCATGACCGGGATAACCGGGGGGCAAAAGTATTATCCACTTGGGTGCGAGGTGCCGCTAATAAACGTGCATCAATAATTATGTATAACCGTGCCGGTTTGATGTGGGCCGCGTATGTTGCGCCTGAAAAAAATGGCACGCTGCGGGTTCACTATTTTACTAATGTGCCTGAAGATAAAGATAAAAGGCCCAAAACTATTGTTGAATGGCAGCAAACTTTTATGGATAACTAATTATCCCCTTTTTCTTTGAAGTTGTAGGGATTAATGAGCCTCATCCCTGAGGCTCAGCTACTTTTACTCTAAGGTACCAATCACATTCAGCGCCATATCATCAGGCACTTCGTTATAAGACAACACATTCAACCCATGGCAGAATAATCGTGCATAGCGTGCTATTAATGGCCGCAATTGTGGAGTTACCAATAAAATAGGTTGGTGATTTTCTGCTTTCATCTGCTCTTTAATGATCGGCATATTCTGCTGCAACTGGGTCAGGATATTTGGGTCGACTGGGAAGTTATCCAATACCACTTTCCCCGCTTGCTGCGCCTGATTCAACGAGCCAAGCAACATATTTTCTAATTCGTTATTAATAGTATAAACCGCCAGGTTTTTGTCATCGCCATTGATACCATTGACGATACCGGTACGTAATGCGTAACGCACATCAGAGGTGAGGAGCAGTGAATCTTTGGTGATAGTGGCACTTTCTACTAAGGTGGTGGCGATGGTGACAATATCTTTCAGCGACACATTTTCGGTTAATAGTTGACGATACACCTTCAGCAATTGGCTAAAATTCAATCCGGCAGCCAAATCTTCAGCCAAACGTGGCGACAGCGACTCAAGCCGTTGGTGTAATTGGGTTATATCATCATAATTAAACAGTTCAGATAAATGGTCACGTACCACTTTATTCACATGGGTCGCGACCACACTGGCACAATCCACCACCTGATAACCGAAGTTTAGTGCCGTGGGTTTATCTTCCGGCGCTACCCATACCACGGCCAGGCCGTAAGTCGGATCGATTGCTAGTACACCATCAACCTCGCCGTATTGTTCCGCTGTTGGAATCGCCATCAGTCTATCAATATAAACATCGCCACCGGCGACTTTGACACCATTAATATTGATGGTGTATTGGGACGGTTTTAAGCGGAAGTTTTCCCGTACCTTGACTTCCGGTAATAGAATTCCGCAGGTTTCGGAGATAATTTGCCGCACCCCTCGCAGCCGCTGAATCAGCGGTCGGCCTTTTGATTCATCGACCAGTGTGACCAGCTTATAGCCCAAATTCAGGCCGATAGGTTCAACTATCGGAATATTTTCCCAGTTGAGGTTCAGGGCATTATCTTCAGAAATGGCTTGGTCGAGGATTGTAAGATCGGGCTCAGCATCCGCTTGCTGAATTTTTTTACTTTGCTGCCAAGCGGCGAACAGGAGTAATCCGGTGAAGCTGAGAAAGGCAAGATGGGGCATCCCCGGCACAATGGCGAGTATGAACATCACGAATGCCGCAGCATACAAGATGGTCGGTTTTGCCAACAACTGATCTTTAATTTCATCAGTCATGTCACCGCCATCACTCACCCGAGTGACAATAATTGCCGCCGCGGTTGCTAATAACAGGGACGGAATTTGTGCCACCAGACCGTCACCAATAGTCAACAATACATATTGTTGAAACGACTGGCTGGCGCTGAGATCGTATTTAAAGATACCGATACAGATACCGCCGATCACGTTGATCACCAGAATCATAATACCGGCGATGGCGTCACCGCGAACAAACTTGGATGCTCCATCCATCGCACCGTAGAAGTCAGCTTCGCTGGCCACTTCTTTACGGCGCAAGCGCGCTTGCTCCTGATTGATTAACCCGGCATTAAGGTCGGCATCAATCGCCATCTGTTTACCCGGCAGTGCGTCCAAGGTAAAGCGGGCCGACACTTCAGAAATTCGCTCAGCACCCTTGGTTACCACCACAAAGTTGATTGTCGGGGTGGTATCAGAAGAGGAGCGGCAAGAGATTGTGGCGCAACTGAATGGGCAAACCATCTTTTCGCAGCAATCCTTTATTTCAATTCCCTCTAACAGCAAAAGTGGCGGCGGCAAGTTCTCTGACAGCATTGATGGTAAGGAGCAAGCGAAAGAGACCAAAAGTAATCTGGCAGTTGAGGTGCCGGAACCGGAGCAATCTCTGGAAGAGGTGGTGGATAAATCACGTAAAGAAATGGAAGAGTTATCACGCATCATTATGCAAATTACTTCTGCCTACGATGCGCAATCCAACCTGCAAATGGAAGTGGTGCCACAAGGGCTACGTATTTTGATTCAGGATGATAAGCAGCGCGATATGTTCCAGCGCAGTAGCGCGGTACTGACGCCGTTCTTCAGCCGTCTACTGGCTGAGTTGGCTCCGGCATTTAATGAGATGGACAATAAAATCATTATTACCGGCCATACCGATGCTTCCCGCTACCGTGATCAGGTGTTGTACAACAACTGGAATCTGTCGGGTGAGCGGGCGTTGATGGCCCATAAAGCGTTGGTAAAAGGTGGGTTAAGTGAGGCGCGAGTACTGCAAATCAATGCGATGGCAGACCAGATGTTACTGGACCCTGCTGAACCTCTTGCGGCGAAGAACCGCCGTATTGAAATTATGGTCTTAACCAAAACGGCTTCAGACACCTTATATCAGTTCTTTGGCAACCACGGAGAGAATGTAGTGAAACCGGCAGCGAAAAAAGCCGGATAGTTATGTTCATCTTTTCACCGCCCAGTCTACCCTCGAACCTTCAGGACTGGGCGGTGCTTTTTAATACAATGACTTAACTTAAGTGGCCATATCTGCACGCTGAGTTCGGGCGGCAAAACCTAACGTGGTGTGATAGTGACGGTATTTCCATGGGTAGCAATGGTGACACGTTGCCCCGGTTGGAATTGGGTAACGCCCTGAGCTTGAACCACCAGGAAGGTGGTACCGTTATCGCGGCGCACTTCCAGTTCAACACCACTACTGCGATTCATCATACTCTGGACTTGTTGGCCTACTACGCCACCGGCAACGGCACCTGCTGCGGTTCCGAGACGGCGACCAGTACCGCCGCCAATGGTGTTACCCAGAAAACCACCCACCACAGCCCCACCTACCGCACCCGCAACATTATTCCCATCTCCGCCCTGAATAGTGACCGGACGGACAGAAACCAAGGTTCCGTAAGTCACAGCTTGGGCCTGGCCGGCCTGAGAACTGCTAAAAGTATCGCCCGAAAGGGTATTATTATTGGCGCAACCACTGAGAGTGGCGATGGCGAGGGTTACAACAATGAATGGTTTTATCATAAAGACCCTTCCTACTTGAAGTTGCTAACTTATAACCGATTGAATATTGACCGGTAAAATAATCATAGCACGACTTATTTGCTTATTAATTGATAGATAGATAAAAAGTAGAGTTAACTCAAATTTTATAGGACGATTAGCCCCAATCAGAGGGCATGTTATCGTCTCTCTGGCCGACAATTTACCGGCGAAAGTAAAATCACGGCAGCGGAGGCACATTTAACTCTGCGTAAAGTGCAATTTATAACCTAATACACCGATAACAGATTATCCCTCTGGCAAGTATTCGCTATCACTGTCATCGCTATGATCCATTTTGTAACATTAAGATTTATCATTAAAAATGACAAAACAGGCTGTTAGAGTTCTCAAACTGAATGAAATTGATAAGAATCCGATTTTCTGGCTGATGTAACAATTCGCACTAGGAATAATGGTTAAATTAATAACTAATCACCTTGTATGATTTATATCCGCAGGTCTGGTTGGTTTCATTTTTTATAAAATGTTCAGGGAAGGGCTAATGGTTAACACTTTTTAGGTAGAATAATGACCTAATGAAATGTTAAAAAAATCAGTTTTAGTTAATAATTGATAGCAACATGGCGACCTAAAGATTGTTTTTCGTACAGATTTTTACCGCTGGTGGTGAGTATCGACAAGCGTCAGGCCCCGCAAGGGTTTGTCGCATTTTGACCGTATTTCAAAGTGTGTTAATTCAACGTTTTCAATGGCAAATTACATTATGATGATCAATTAAATTCACTTAAAAAAGGGAAATGATGCATTTCATCTTTAAGTTGGATGGAATTTTCATTTCCAGTTAAATAACTAAAGTAAGTAATATATAATTAAAGTCATTGCATTAATTTACTATTTTGGGTTAATGATATTGAATTCCATCTGCATCCTCCGCATTCCCTCCTGACAGATTTTTTATTTTCTGGCAAATGAAATGTTTTGCTGAAACGGTTTTAGTTCACAGATATTTACCCCTTTCAGACTCAATCAATTATCCATTGATAAAGATCAACTTAATTATATTTGCAGAGTTACAAACTATTAACAGAATATCCTTCATCTTTTTTCAAAGTGCAGGTGTGTTGGCTGCTCTCACTTACTCTAATCACTTACTTATGTAAGTTCATCGGGGTTCTTTCGTTTGCGGCCGTCCTGCATTTCGAAATCTATTGGATATAAGACCATGCTTTTTATAGGGATATACCCATCATTAGTATCGGGTATGTGAACAATATAATAATAATGACAGGGGAAAAAACATGCTTTCCCAGCATGGCGTTAACCGTCGTGATTTTATGAAGCTTTGTGCAGCGCTGGCTGCCACCATGGGTCTCAGCAGTAAGGCTGCCGCAGAAATTGCCAATATGGTCGGTTCACCACAACGGCCACCGGTCATCTGGATTGGTGCTCAGGAGTGCACCGGCTGTACCGAATCACTGTTGCGCTCAACGCATCCCACCCTTGAGAATTTGCTGCTCAGTGTTATCTCAATGGAGTATCACGAAGTGCTGTCAGCAGCATTTGGTGAGCAGGCGGAAGAGAATAAGCACCGCGCTATTGAACAGTATAAAGGGAAGTACATACTGGTGGTGGATGGTTCTATCCCACTGAAAGATGGTGGGATTTACTGCATGGTGGCGGGCAAACCTATTGTCGAGCATATTCGCGAAGCGGCGGAACATGCGGCAGCTATTATTGCCATCGGCTCCTGTTCTGCCTGGGGGGGCGTGCCAGCCACTGGTGGCAACCCGACCGGCGCGGTCAGCTTGCAGGATGCACTGCCGGGTAAAACCGTGATTAATATTCCCGGTTGCCCACCCAACCCCCATAACTTCCTGGCAACCGTCGCTCATATTATCACTTTCCAGCGCCCCCCTGCGTTGGATACCAAGAACCGTCCTACCTTTGCCTATGGCCGTCTGATCCATGAAAACTGCGAGCGTCGCCCGCACTTTGATGCCGGTCGTTTTGCCCGTCAGTTTGGTGATGAAGGGCATCGTCAGGGCTGGTGCCTCTATCACCTTGGTTGCAAGGGGCCGGAGACCTACGGTAACTGTCCAACGCTGGAGTTCTGCGATGTTGGTGGTGGCATCTGGCCGGTCGGCATCGGTCATCCGTGCTACGGCTGTAACGAAGAGGGGATTGGTTTTACCAAAAGCATTGCTCAATTAGCCAATGTCGAAAACCCAACACCACGCGCTGAAAAACCACAGATCCATAATGCGGAAGGTGGCAAGGTTTCTACTACCGCCACCGCGTTGCTGGGTGGGGTGGTGGGATTGGTTGCCGGTGTCAGCCTGATGACGGTGCGTGAGCTGGGGCGGCAACAGAAGCAGCGCCGTAAAGATGACGATCACTCATCGCGGGAGGAATAGCCGTGAACCGACGTCACTTTTTCAAATTAGCCTCGGGCGGTGTCTTGCTGGCGGGACTTTCCCCCAGCAGTAAAGCTGAGGTCCAAAACCGACCACCGATCCCCGGTGCGCTTGGCATGTTGTATGACTCGACGTTATGCGTCGGTTGTCAGGCGTGTGTCAGTAAATGCCAACAGATTAATCACAGCGAGTTTGCCGCGCACGGTGAAACCTACGCCGGTGGTGATGCTATCTGGTCAAACAACGACAAACTTAGCCCCTATACCAACAACATTATTCAGGTGTGGACCAGTGGTGCAGGTATCCATAAAGATCAGTTGGAAGATGGTTACGCCTATATCAAAAAGCAGTGTATGCACTGCGTTGATCCCAACTGTGTTTCCGTCTGCCCGGTCAGCGCACTGCGCAAAGATGCCAAAACCGGCATCGTTCACTATGACCCGGATATCTGTACCGGCTGTCGCTATTGCATGGTTGGCTGCCCGTTCAATGTGCCGAAATACGATTACGATAATCCCTTTGGCAAGATCCATAAATGTGAGTTGTGTAATCAGAAAGGGGTGGAGCGGCTCGACAAAGGCGGCTTGCCTGGTTGTGTTGAGGTGTGTCCGACCGGGGCGGTGATATTTGGTACCCGTGAAGCGTTGCTGTCAGAAGCCAAACGGCGGCTGACGTTAACACCGGGTGAGAACTATCGCTTCCCGCGTCAGACACTCAGTGCCAACGACACCTACGAGCATCCGGTTGCCCATTATGATCCGCAGGTATACGGCGAAAAAGAGGGCGGTGGTACGCAGGTGTTGGTACTGGCGGGTATTCCGACCGAGAAACTTGATTTGCCACCGTTGGCAGAACTGGCAACCGGTGCGCGTTCGGAGCATGTTCAGCACACCCTGTACAAAGGCATGATCCTGCCGCTGGCGGTACTGGCCGGTGTGACGGCGCTGGTGCATCGCAATACCCGCGATGAGCGCAAAGACAGTGATGCCGACACGCACGATAAAAAGGACGGTCCAGATGACGATGCATAAATCCAGTCCACTGGGTGGGCGGCTGGTCAGTTGGCCGGTGATGCTGCTAGCGCCTTTTGTGGTGTTATGCGCGCTGCTGATAGTTAAACGTTTGGTGCTCGGGCTGGGTTCAGTCAGTGATTTGAACGGCGGCTTCCCATGGGGGATCTGGATCGCTTTCGACTTATTGGTGGGAACCGGTCTGGCCTGTGGCGGCTGGGCGTTGGCCTGGGCGGTTTATGTCTTTAACCGGGGCGAATATCACCCGCTGGTGCGCCCGGCGCTGTTAGCCAGTTTATTTGGTTATGCGCTGGGGGGATTGTCGATCACCATTGATGTTGGCCGCTATTGGAACCTGCCTTACTTCTTTATCCCCGGTTACTTTAACGTCAATTCGGTATTATTCGAAACCGCCGTCTGTATGACCATTTATATCGGTGTAATGGCGCTGGAGTTTGCCCCCGCACTGTTTGAACGCCTCGGTTGGAAGGTTTCGCTCAAGCGGCTGAACAAAGTGATGTTTTTCGTCATTGCACTGGGTGCGCTGCTGCCGACTATGCATCAGTCCTCAATGGGTTCATTGATGATTGCCGCAGGTGCGAAGATTCATCCGCTGTGGCAAAGCTATGAAATGTTACCGCTATTTTCATTGCTCACCGCCGCCATTCTGGGCTTCTCTATTGTCATCTTTGAAGGCTCTTTGGTGCAGGCTGGACTGCGTGGGCGAGGTGCCAATGAAACACCGCTGTTTACCCGGCTGACCACCATTATCGACCTATTCCTGCTGCTATTTGTCTTGCTGCGCTTGGGGGAAGTGGTAGTGCGGCACAAAATAGATTATCTGCTGCATTTCGACCGCTACGCTATCGCCTTTTGGGCTGAAATCGTACTGATGACTTTGCCGCTCATTATCTTCCGTATCCGGCGGGCCAGAGAAGACAGCCGCTTACTGTTTATTGGTGCGCTGTGCATGATTGCGGGCGCGGCGCTATGGCGGCTCAACTACTCGCTACTGGCCTTTAACCCCGGCGGTGGCTACAACTACTTCCCAACCACCAGTGAAATCCTGATCTCAATTGGCTTCGTCGCCATTGAGGTCTGCGCCTACATTTTATTGATTCGGCTATTGCCGGTGCTGCCTGCTCACGGGCAATTACATAAGAATAATCAGACAGAGGTAAAGCATGAGCCAACGCATCACCATTGATCCCGTCACCCGCATTGAGGGACACCTGCGGATCGACTGCGAAATTGAGGACGGCAAGGTCATTAAAGCCTGGTCCTCCGGCACCATGTGGCGTGGCATGGAAGAGATTTTACAAGGCAATGATCCCCGCGATGCCTGGATGATTGTGCAGCGTATTTGCGGCGTATGCACCACCATCCATGCCATCGCCTCGGTGCGCGCCGTGGAAAATGCGCTGGGGATGGAAGTCCCGGTCAATGCGCAACATATCCGCAATTTGATTCTGGCCGCGCACAGCATCCATGACCATATCGTGCACTTCTACCAACTGTCGGCACTGGATTGGGTAGATGTCACCTCAGCGCTGCAAGCCTCGCCACAGAAGGCAGCCGCCATGTTAAGTGGCTTATCGAGCTGGCCACTGAACAGCGCGGAAGAGTTCAGCCGTGTACAACAGAAAATCAAAGACCTGGTGGCCAGTGGGCAGTTAGGCATTTTTGCCAACGGCTACTGGGGCCACCCGGCAATGGCGTTGCCACCAGAAGTGAACCTGATTGCGGTAGCTCACTATTTGCAAGCACTGGAGTGCCAGCGCGATGCCAACCGCATTGTGGCGGTATTGGGGGGCAAAACACCGCACATTCAGAATCTGGCTGTGGGGGGCGTTGCCAATCCAATCAATCTGGATATGCCAAGTGTGCTTAATCTGGAACGCTTGATGTTGGTGAAATCCTTCATCGACCGACTGGGCAGTTTTATCGAGCAAGTTTATAAGGTGGATACGGCGGTGATCGCCGCCCACTATCCAGGTTGGCTCAATCTGGGTAAAGGGGCGGATTACTATCTCAGCGTGCCGGAGCTACCGACCGATCGCAAAGGGGAGACTTTCCTGCTGCCGGGCGGCTATCTGGATAAGGGTACCTTCCGGCCGATTGCCAACCATAACGATCCTTATCTGATCAAAGGGATTGCCGAGAGCGGCAAACATGCCTGGTATCAGGATGACGAGCCGCTGGCACCGTGGGAGGGCAAAACCAACCCGAACTACACCGGCTGGCAGGAAGAGGGCAAATACTCGTGGGTAAAAGCGCCAACTTTCTACGGCAAAACGGTAGAAGTTGGGCCGCTGGCATGGCTGATGTGCGGTCTGGCGGCAGATCATGCACCGACCAAACAGCATTTCAGCGATATTGGCGCGGCCTATCAAAAATTAAGCGGGCAGGCTATCACTCAAGATCAACTGCCATCGACGCTGGGCCGCATCATTGGCCGCGCAGTGCATTGTTGTGTGCTGCATGAAACGCTGGCTCAGCAATGGACGGCGCTGGTGACCAATATCGGTACCGGCGATGTCGAAACCTTTATCAAACCGAATATTCCGTTAACCGGCGAAATTCGCGGTGTTGGCTTTGAAGAAGCGCCACGCGGCATGTTGTCGCACTGGGTGGTCATCAAAGACGGCAAAATCGCCAACTATCAGGCAGTGGTGCCCTCCACCTGGAACGCCGGCCCGCGTAACTACAATGACGAACCCGGGCCATACGAACAAGCGCTGGTGGGTACACCGGTTGCTGATCCGGCCAAACCGCTCGAAGTGGTGCGGACCATTCACTCATTCGACCCGTGTATGTCTTGTGCCGTACATATTGTTGATACAACGGGCAACGAAGTGACCAAAGTCAAGGTGCTGTGATGGGGATTTTGGTATTAGGTATAGGTAACTTATTACTCAGCGATGAAGCGGTGGGGGTACGTCTGGTTGAAGCATTGGAACAACGCTTTGAGATACCCCCAGGTGTTGAGGTGTTGGACGGCGGTACCGCCGGTTTAGAACTGATGGAAGCGATGGCAAACCGCGAACATTTGATTGTTGCTGATGCGGTATTCACCGGCCAGCCTCCGGGCAGTGTCGCGGTGCTGCATGATAAAGAGATACCGGCTATGTTCAGCCGTAAAGTCTCGCCCCATCAGTTAGGATTATGCGATGTGCTGATGGCACTGCAACTGACCGGTGAATCCCCGCGCCAACTGACATTGGTGGGCGTGGTGCCAGAATCTCTGGCGCCAGGAATTGGCCTGACACCGACGGTGATACAGGCGATGGAACCTGCGCTGGAACAGATTTTGGTCGCATTGCGCTTAAGCGGAATTACGCTCAACGCACGGGAGCAAAACCATGTCTGACTGCTTCGACGACACTGACATTATCGGGCTGACGCAAAACCCGGCTCCTTTACTGGAGCAGGTTTTCAGCCAGATTGCCGCAGATGAGATGCGCGGCTTGCCATTCTACCGTGACCACATACCGCTACGCGCCTGTGGCTTTCAGTTATTTGAGCAGCAATGGGTGGGAGCGTTATTGACCCCGTGGATGCTGAGTTTAGTGGTATTACCGGGGCCGCAGCAAAGCTGGCCGCGCCGGGTGGTGGGTGAGCGCTTGATGCTGGCACTGCCATGCGGCACCATCAGTTTTACGCTCGGCGAAATAGCCGGTTGCGGCCAGTACCTGAGCCGCTCGCTGATGTCGCCATTGGACACTACGCTGCAAGCGGAACAGGCGCTGCTACTGGCAGAACAGAGCGCTCGCATGGTGCTTTCACTGCCCATTAGTAATGCTGATGCACCGGCTAATCCACGGCGGCGGGCGTTGTTTAGTCAAATGACAAATCAGCATGCATGAAATCAGTTTATGCCTCAGTACGCTGGAGCTGATTGAAACACAGGCCAGGCTTAACGGGGCCAAACGAATAACGGCGGTATGGCTGGAGATTGGTGCGCTCTCTTGTATTGAGGAGAGCGCATTGCGTTTTAGTTTTGACGCGGCCAGCCGTGAGACATTGGCAACTAATTGCCAATTGCATATCAATTATTTACCCGCACAAGCCTGGTGTTGGGAGTGTAGCGCCAGTGTTCAGATTGAACGGCACGATGCCGGGTGCCCGCATTGTGGCAGCCATGCTCTGCAAGTGGAGAGTGGTGACAGTTTGCAGGTAAAACAGATAGAAGTGGAATAATCCTGAAGGAGTGAATTCCTATGTGCACGACTTGTGGTTGCGCCAGCGGCGAAACAAAGATCGAAGGCGACGACAGTCACCATCATGACCACGACCATCATGATCATCATCATGGCCACCATCATCACGATGACCACCACCATGATGATCACCATCAAGACCACCCCAACGATGCCCAACCGCAAAAGACTCAGCATAAACATAAATATGTTGCCAAAGGCACGCAGCCGGTCATTGTCCATCATCACTATTATTACCATCAGGGCGATGTTCATCATCACTACCACGGTAAAACGCCTGAACCGGTAGCGATACCGGAACCAGCTCAGCCGGAAGCTGGACCCTTTGCGCCACAAGTGCATGCCGATCAACAAGGGCTACATTACGGACAGGGCGAGGCTGGCAGCCACGCACCGGGCATGGGCCAGCGCCGTTTGCTGCAAATCGAGCAAGACGTGCTGAGCAAAAATAACCAGTTAGCTCACCATAATCGTGAGCATTTTGTCGAACAACATATTCTGGCGCTGAATTTGGTTTCCAGCCCCGGCTCTGGCAAAACCACGCTACTGACCTCGACCTTGCAACTGCTGGCCGGGCAAGTGCCTTGCGCGGTAATTGAAGGTGATCAGCAAACCACCCATGATGCCGAACGTATTCGCGCCACTGGTGTGCCAGCGATTCAGGTCAATACCGGTAAAGGCTGCCATCTGGATGCGCAGATGGTGCACGATGCGGCACACCGTTTAGCACTGGCTGATGATAGCCTGCTGTTTATTGAAAATGTCGGCAATTTGGTGTGTCCGGCCAGCTTTGATCTGGGCGAACGCTATAAAGTGGCAGTATTGTCAGTTACTGAAGGCGAAGATAAGCCGCTGAAATACCCCCATATGTTTGCAGCTTCCACCCTGATGATTATCAATAAAATCGATCTGCTGCCCTATCTGGATTTTGATATTGAACAGTGCATTGCCTATGCCCGTCAGGTGAATCCTGATATTCAGGTGATTGCGCTGTCTGCCAGTAGCGGAGAGGGGATGGATTTGTGGCTGGAATGGCTGGAGACACAGCGATGTGCATAGGCGTTCCCGGCAAAATTGTGGCGGTGGGTGAAGACATTCACCAACTGGCATGGGTGGAAGTGAGCGGAGTGAAGCGTGAAATCAATATCGCACTGGTATGCGATGATACCCCAGCGGCATTGCTAGGTCAGTGGGTGTTGGTGCATGTTGGGTTTGCCATGAGCCTGCTTGACGAAGAAGAGGCGCAACAGACACTGGCCGCGCTGGAACATATGCAGGCAGTTGGGCTGGATTGGGATGCCAGCGCTGCAAGCGAGGCACGTGATGCGTTACGTTGATGAGTTTCGTGATCCCGCATTAGTGAGCGCATTATTGCAACGGATCGAACAGTTATTGCCGCAGATCGCGGATCAACAGCGCTTGCCACTGCAAATTATGGAAGTCTGCGGTGGGCACACTCATGCGATCTTCAAATTCGGCCTTGATCAACTGCTGCCTGATGGGTTGGAGTTTGTCCATGGACCGGGCTGCCCGGTGTGTGTGTTGCCGATGGGCCGCATTGATAGCTGTTTGGAAATTGCCGCGCATCCTGAGGTGATTTTTTGCACTTACGGTGATGCGATGCGTGTGCCAGGGCGCAATGGTTCGATGCTGGATGCCAAACGGCGCGGCGCGGATATTCGCGTGGTCTATTCGCCGTTGGATGCACTGACGCTGGCACAGCATAATCCTGATCGCCAAGTGGTGTTTTTTGGCCTCGGTTTTGAAACCACCATGCCTGCCAGTGCCTTAACCCTGCAACAAGCCAAACGGCTCGGGTTGACCAATTTCACTGTGTTCTGCCAGCACATCACCATCATTCCTACCCTACGTAGCTTGCTGCAACAACCGGATGTGCGTATCGACGCTTTTCTGGCTCCCGGTCATGTCAGTATGGTGATTGGCACCACGCCATATGGCTTTATTTGCGACCAATTCCACAAGCCATTGGTGGTTACCGGTTTTGAACCGCTGGATATCTTGCAGGGGCTGGTAATGCTGCTTGAACAGATGGTCAGCGGGCGTTGTGTGGTAGAGAACCAGTATCGGCGTATCGTGCCGGACAGCGGCAACTTACTGGCACAACAGGCACTGACAGAGGTTTTTGTTGCTAAAGCCAGCAGCGAATGGCGTGGTTTGGGGGAAATAGCGGATTCCGGCGTACAACTCAGCCCTGACTATACTGAATTTGATGCCGAATTACGTTTCAAACCGCAACAGCAGCGGGTGGCAGACTCTCCACGATCTCGCTGTGGTGATGTGCTGACTGGGCGTTGCAAGCCTGATCAATGCCCACTGTTCGGCGGTGAGTGTACGCCAGACAATGCCTTTGGCGCGCTGATGGTGTCATCCGAAGGGGCCTGCGCCGCTTATTATCAGTATCGATAACCCTTGGTATTTGAAGCTGCTGGGGGAGCTGTGTTCGCTTGCAGCGCCTACCTGCAACTCCAATAACTTTGGGTTATTAATAAGGTCACAACTAAATGAATAAGAAAGAGATTACTCTGGCCCACGGCAGCGGTGGCCGGGCAATGCAGAGCTTGATCGAATCACTGTTTCTGGCGGAGTTTTCCAATCCGGCGCTGAATGAACGGGAAGATCAGGCGCGTATCGCGCTGACGAATCTAACCGTACAGGGCGATCGGCTGGCGGTATCTACCGACAGCTATGTCATTGATCCGATCTTTTTCCCCGGCGGCGATATCGGCAAGTTGGCCGTGTGCGGCACAGCAAATGATGTGGCGGTCAGTGGCGCAACACCACGCTATCTCTCCTGCGGTTTTATTCTGGAAGAAGGTTTGCCGATGGACGTTCTCACGCGCATTGTGCAATCAATGGCGGCTACTGCGCGGCAGGCAGGGATTCAGATAGTTACAGGTGATACCAAAGTCGTGCAGCGCGGCGCGGCAGATAAGATCTTTATCAATACCACCGGCATAGGAGTGATCCCCGCAGATATCCATTGGGGGACCGCGATGATCCGTGCTGGTGATCGGATCGTTGTCAGTGGCACTTTAGGTGATCATGGCGCGACCATTCTGAACCTGCGTGAAGGGCTGGGGCTGGAAGCAGAGCTGGTGAGCGATTGTGCGCTATTGGCGCCGTTGATAGCTCCGCTGCGAGCTATTGCCGGGGTGCGGGCGTTACGTGATGCTACCCGTGGCGGCGTGACGGCGATCCTACATGAATTTGCGGCCGCCAGCGGTTGCGGCATGGAGATCAACGAGTCAGATCTCCCCCTGAAACCGGCGGTGCGGGGTATTTGCGAATTGCTGGGGCTGGATGCACTCAACTTTGCCAACGAAGGTAAGCTGGTGCTGGTGGTGTCACCAGAGGCACAAGAAGCGGTATTAACAGCGCTCCATAACCATCCACTCGGCCAGGATGCCGCCGTTATCGGGCAGGTGACTGAGAATAAACAAGTGCGCTTATGCGGTGCGTATGGTGTTTCGCGTAGACTGGATCTGCCTCTGGACGAGCCATTGCCCCGTATTTGCTGATCCCATTCGTCCTTGAAGCCGCAGGGGTGTTAGCTGCGTTCGCTCACCCGAATCACTGACTGATGTCAGCTCATCGGGATTTGCTTACTTGCTGCCTACCTGCAACTCCAATGACTTTTGGGAGTCTATTCGTCCTTGAAGCCGCAGGGGTGTTAGCTGCGTTCGCTCACCCGAATCACTGACTGATGTCAGCTCATCGGGATTTGCTTACTTGCTGCCTACCTGCAA
Organism: Yersinia sp. 2540 StPb PI; assembly: GCF_052217165.1. Lineage (NCBI taxonomy): Bacteria > Pseudomonadati > Pseudomonadota > Gammaproteobacteria > Enterobacterales > Yersiniaceae > Yersinia > Yersinia sp. 2540 StPb PI. The sequence continues at coordinate 4,862,622 of NZ_JAZGQC010000001.1, read as the reverse complement.
CTCCAATGACTTTTGGGAGTCTATTCGTCCTAGAAGCCGCAGGGGGGTTAGCTGCGTTCGCTCACCCGAATCACTGACTGATGTCAGCTCATCGGGATTTGCTTACTTGCTGCCTACCTGCAACTCCAATGACTTTTGGGAGTCTATTCGTCCTTGAAGCCGCAGGGGTGTTAGCTGCGTTCGTTCACCCGAATCACTGACTGATGTCAGCTCATCGGGATTTTCTTACTTGCTGCCTACCTGCAACTCCAATGACTTTTGGGAGCCCATTCGCACTTGAAGTGACAGGCGATTAACCAGTTGATAAGTGGGGAAATGTGCCGAATGGGTCGTAACGGCGTGAGCCGTCGAAGCGCCCATCGGTGCAGTCGCCCCGCAATCTCCGAGCTATAAAACAGGTTGCTGGCAGCCTTGTGAAGGAGTTTTAGTGGATAAAAATGGTCTCTGTCTGCGGGTAAAAGGTAAGGTGCAAGGCGTGGGGTTTCGCCCTTATATCTGGCAACTTGCCCACCGCTTTGCGCTAAGGGGCGATGTCAGTAACGACAGTGCGGGCGTGACGATTCACCTGTGGCAATCACCGGCGCTGGCGGATTTCTTACAGGCACTGCCGCGACATTGCCCGCCATTGGCACAAATTGATAGTGTCACCACCTCGCCCTACCATTGGGCGCAGCCGCCGCTGGATTTTGTGATTCATCACAGCGGTGCCGGGCAGATGGATACGCAAATTGTACCGGATGCTGCAACCTGCGACGCCTGTTTGGCTGAAATGAACCATCCTGCCAATCGTCGCTACCGCTACCCGTTTATCAACTGCACCCATTGTGGCCCACGTTTTACTATTATCCACCGCATGCCCTATGACCGGCCTTATACCGCCATGCGCGAATTCCCGCTATGTGCTGCCTGTCAGGCAGAATATGACCATCCGGCCGATCGCCGTTTTCACGCCCAACCCAATGCCTGTGCCGATTGTGGCCCGCAATTGTGGCTAACGGGGCGAGAGGGACAGCCGATTGCGCACAACTTCGCGGCGCTAGAGCAAGCCGCAGCCGCCCTGTTGGCAGGAGATATTGTTGCCGTCAAAGGGCTGGGAGGATTCCATCTGGCGGTAGATGCCACCAATGCTGCTGCGGTGGCCCGTTTACGGCAGCGCAAGCAGCGACCTTCCAAGCCGCTGGCGGTGATGTTACCGCACGCCGACTGGTTATCACGCTGCGTGCAAAGTAACGATAGTGCCGCGTTATTACGCGTGTTACGTAGCCCTGCGGCTCCGATTGTGTTGGTTTCGTCGCGGGCTGATAGCCCGCTGTGTACGGCGCTGGCACCGGGCTTACCTGAAATTGGCGTGATGCTACCCGCCAATCCGTTACAACATTTGCTGCTGCAACAGGTCGGACGGCCTCTGGTGATGACCTCCGGTAATGGCCGTGGTAAACCCCCGGCATTGAGTAATGAGCAGGCGCTTAGTGCTCTGAGAGATATTGCTGACCACTGGTTATTGCACGATAGGCAAATTGTGCAGCGGGCCGATGACTCATTAGTGCGACTCACCGGCAGCAGTGCTGAAATGCTACGCCGAGCCAGAGGGTATGTGCCAGATGCTTTCGAGTTACCTCCGGGATTTAGCCAGCAGCCAGCAGTTCTGGCGCTGGGTGCGGATATGAAAAACACGTTTTGCCTGTTGCGTGATGGTAATGCAGTGTTGAGTCAACATCTGGGGGATCTGGAAGACCGCGATATCGCACAGCAACAGCAGCAGTTAGTGGCGCTGTTTTGCGATATTTACCATTTCACACCACAGGTGATAGCGGTGGATGCTCACCCCGGATACGTCAGCCACCAATTAGGGAAAACCCTGGCAGCACAACGAGATATCCCTTGTGTCGACATACTACATCATCATGCCCATCTGGTGGCTTGTCTGGCAGAGCATGGCTGGCCTCGCGAGGGTGGGGCAGTGATCGGTGTGGCACTGGATGGGCTGGGTTATGGCGCTGATGGTCAATTATGGGGTGGTGAATGCCTACGAGTAGATTATACGAGCTGTGAATACATTGGTGGCTTGCCCGCGGTGGCACTACCCGGTGGCGATCTGGCCTCGCGTCAACCGTGGCGCAACCTGCTGGCCCAGTTACAGCGCTATGTCCCCAATTGGCAACATTTGCCTGAGAGTGCGGCGATTCCTCAGCCGGAGGGTAGGGTATTGGCGCGGGCGATTGAGCGGGGGATTAATGCGCCGTTGGCCTCTTCAACTGGGCGCTTATTTGATGCAGTAGCGGCTGCGCTCAATCTTGCGCCGCTATCGATAAGTTGGGAGGGTGAAGCCGCCTGCCAGTTGGAAGCACTGGCGCGACAAAGTGCGGTTTCAGTGCAGCCAGTGACGATGCCGCTGTGCGATAACCAACTGGACTTAGCCACTTTCTGGCAGCAATGGTTGGCTTATGATGCCACTCCGGCTGAGCGGGCCTATGCGTTCCATTTTGCTCTGGCCCAAGGATTTGCTACTTTGGCGCGGCAGGCGGCCCAGTATTATCGTATTGATACTATTGTCTTTTCAGGTGGGGTGCTACATAACCGGTTACTGCGTGAGTTACTTAGCGCACAACTGCATGATTTCCAACTGTTGCTGCCCCAGCGCCTGCCTGCCGGTGATGGCGGGCTGGCTCTAGGGCAAGCACTGATTGCCGCTGCACGCAGCACTGGGTAGGGCCGACAACATACCACCAATGTGGAGTGAAGATTCCGGTTACTTGTGTTATTGCTGTTCAACGTCACGTAGCATCCTGTATACCCAGTAAACATACGTCTTAGAATAAGTAGAGGGTGAGTGACGCAGGACAAGTGCTTGATATTTGGCATTCAACACACCATGATTTGCGTAGCACGGTATGGGCTGACTTAATTGATGAAAAGGGGAGCACTGTGGCAGGTTACCAACCGCCTTATAGCATAACACCCAACATACTAAATCAGGTTGTTGAGGTCGGGGAACTATTGGGCCGTTGGGCTACGCAGGCTGAGCAATCTTCCACTTTGTTACGTAAAGAAAATCGTATTCGTACTATACAGGCATCGTTGGCAATCGAGCATAACAGTCTGACGACGGGACAAGTTACTGCGATCATGGAAGGTAAGCGGGTACTCGCACCGGCGAAAGATATCCAGGAAGTGCGCAACGCTATACTTGCCTATGAAAAGCTTCCCCACTGGCAAAGTCATCAACTTGATGATTTGTTAGCTGCACATCGTTTTTTAATGATGGGTTTAGTTGATACACCTGGGCTGCTACGCCACGGTAATGTGGGCGTTTATCGAGAGAAACAGCTTATTCATATGCCCCCCCCAGCCAATCAGTTACCGCGTTTAGTCGGTGATTTACTTAAATGGTTGCAGCACGCTGACATTCATCCACTGATTGCCAGTTCTATCTTCCACTACGAATTTGAATTTATCCACCCGTTTGCTGATGGTAATGGGCGTATGGGGCGCTTATGGCAAACGCTTATCCTCAGTGAATGGCGTTCAGAATTGGCATGGTTGCCGGTAGAAACTTTAATTCATAATCAGCAACAGGAATATTATCGGATATTGGGTAAGTGCGATCGGGCCAGCGACTGCACATTATTTATCGAGTTTATGTTGGAAAAACTGATTGGTGCATTAGCAGAAGGCATTGGTATGCAGAAAATAGATTCTTCCATGATGTCGGTAGAAATGTCGGTAGAAATGTCGGTAGAAATGTCGGTAGAAAATTCACTTTCTCTTACGGTGACGGCTGAGCGGATCTTAGCAACCATCACTGCAAGTCCAACCATCACTATTGTCCAACTGGCAAGTGAACTCAGTGTAAGTAATCGGACGATTGAACGTAATATCAAGATATTACAGGAGAAAGGCCGCCTGGTAAGAGTCGGTGCTACAAAAAGCGGGTATTGGCAGGTGACTTGATGGCATTGATATTTTTTACGGTAGCCTTATCCACAAGCTTTAGCTCAGATCGCGCCAGAGTAAGGTCTATATGCATCTCCAGATGTAACGATAATTTGCTAAGGTGGGGGAATTATAAATACCATGCACACTGATACGCCTATTACACCCGCTCTATTTCCTGATGCACTGGCGGCGGCCTGCTTGTTGCAATTCCAAGCGACACCGCCATTAGTCCATTGCCTGACTAATGAGGTAGTACAGTCCTTCACTGCCAATGTGTTACTGGCATTAGGGGCTTTTCCTGCCATGGTGGTTGAAGCTGAAGAGGCCGCACAATTTAGTACAATGGCGAACAGTTTACTTATCAATATCGGCACGTTACACCGTGCTCAGGCCGAATCCATGCTGGCGGCAATCCAGGCGGCAAATCAATCCTCCACCCCTTGGGTGCTGGACCCCGTTGCGGTCGGCGGGCTTGTTTATCGTACTAATTTTGCCCATCAATTATTAGCGCTAAAACCTGCGGCGATACGGGGTAACGCCTCGGAAATCATGGCATTAAGCGGTATGGCGACCATGGGGCGTGGGGTGGATAGTGTCGATTCTTCGGTGAGTGCACTGCCTGCTGCTCGCCAATTGGCACTACAGGTGCAGACTGTGGTTGCGGTTACCGGTGAGGTGGATTATATCACCGACGGCCTGCGTGATTTTGCCGTGACTGGTGGCGATAAACTGATGACTCGGGTAGTGGGGACGGGGTGCGCACTTTCTGCCGTGGTAGCGGCATTTTGCGCACAGGAAGGTGACCGTTTACATCATGTGGCAACGGCTTGCCGGGTGATGTCACAAGTCGGCGGGCAGGTATCTCAGCAGGTGGCAGGCCCTGGTAGCTTTATTCCAGCTTTTCTGGATGGCCTTTATCAACTGAAAATAAGCGATCTGGTTTAGCCTCTCCCCGGCTAATCTCTTAAAAATAGCGTTACCGCTCAGCCCTATCGCCTTGAGCGTCAGCGGCTGAACGGCCCTCAGTCATAATGTGTATTACGGATAAGAACTGATAAATCATCCAGTTTCATTGGCTTACCCAAGAAATAACCCTGAACTTCATCACACATCAGAGTCTGTAACTGCCCGAGCTGTTCGGCGGTTTCTACCCCTTCGGCGGTCACCGTCATGGACAGTGCATGGCCGAGGTTAATGATCCCTTCGACAATTGATTGGCCTTCATGTGACTCGGCCAGTTCATCGGTAAAGCTCTTATCAATTTTCAATCCATCGAACGGGAAGCGGCGCAGATAATTCAGTGAGGAATATCCAGTACCAAAGTCATCCATCGATAAGCGCACACCCAGGGTTTTCAATGCTGTCATGGTTTTAAAGGCACCATCGGCATCTTCAATCATTATCCGCTCGGTGATTTCCAGCTCCAATCGATGGCTAGGTAGCCCGGTGAGCAGCAGGACTTGGCGCACTCGTTCTATCAGGCGCTGGTTCCTGAATTCAACCGCAGAAATATTAACGGAAACAATCAGTGACGAGGGCCATGTCGATGCATCCTGACATGCCTGTAGCATGGTCCAGTCGCTAATTGAGGTGATAAGCCCCGTCTCTTCGGCCAGCGCAATAAATTGATCCGGCATCAGCAGCCCCAAAATTGGGTGGTTCCAGCGCACCAAGGCTTCAGCACCCGTCAGCTGTGTTCCCTCAATACGGTAGCGTGGCTGGTAATAAAGGTTAAATTCGTTGTGCTTAACGGCCTGACGTAAAAAACGCTCTAGCTCACTGCGTTGCATCAGGCGTTCATTCATTTCACTGGAGTAGAAGCTCCAACGGTTACGGCCACTGTTTTTAGCTTCATACATGGCAATATCTGCAAATCGTAATAGCTCTTCTGCTTGCATTGAGTCTTGAGGTGCCAGTGCAATACCAATGCTGGCCCCGATATAAATATCCTGATCATTTATCACGTAAGGACTTTCGATTCGGGTGATAACGCGCGCACAAAGCTGTTCAATTTCTTTGCGTGACGCAAGACCTGTGATAATTAGAACGAATTCATCTCCCCCCTGACGCGCGACTAAATCTTGATCACGCAAACAACTTCTTAGGCGTTCAGATACCTGATGCAGTACCAGATCACCGGTAACATGGCCAAAAGTGTCGTTAACAGGTTTAAATTTATCCAAGTCAACATTGAGGATCACCAGCGGGTGGGGGGCCGCAGCTAAATGGCGTAACTTATTTTCCAGGAATTCTTTCATTCGCAGACGGTTGGGTAAACCGGTCAATGCATCATGTAGAGATAGGTGTTGAATCCGTTCCTGTGCTTCTATTTCACGGGTGATATCCGATGCGGTGCCACGGAACCCAATGGTTTCGTTGTTTTGGATGATAGGTTTGGCATAGATACGGCAAATGCGTTTATCGCCCTTGGCGGAGAAATAAGTGCATTGCAACTCATTGCGAGATTCCGTCAGATGGGTGTGCTGTAACCAAGAGCGCAGCGGGATAATGTCACAATTTAACAGTGAATCAAGATTACGCCCCAGCCAGTACTCCACACTTAATCCGGTAATGGTCAAAAACCGTTGCGACAGGTAGGTGATGCGTAAATCGGCATCGGTTTCCCATAACCAGTCGGTAGCAGCTTCGGCGACATGACGAAAGCGTTCTTCGCTGGCGATTAAAGCAGATTTGTTTTCATCCGCTACCCGTGCTTCTGACATCGCCCGCCGCAGAACTAACCAGCCGGTCAGCCCAAGAATCAACGCAACCAGCATCAGTAGTGGGAGTAATATGTTGAGCAGTTGCGCGCCGGGCATATCCTGATTCCAATGCAGCGTCAATGCGCTGTTATCACTGGCAGATAATAGAACTGACGGGCTGGATGCCGCGTCTTTTTCATCCTCAGGGGTACGCAGTTGATGAATACCATAATCTTCGCCCAAGGTATTTAGCTCGGGCTGTGTCAGTAAATCGATAAACACCAGAACAGAGGGTGCTCCAGCCACTGTTTTAACGCGTGGATCACTACCAGTGGTTAAGGCCGCAGCCGCAACAATGGCCGGTTGCCCAGCCACGTCGATGGTTTCAGTTGCAATATATTGTTTGTCTGCCCGCGCTCGGGCGGCGTCAATCAACGGGGTCATATCTTTGTTGAGCCAATCGGGCAGGCTAATATTTTTCAGTTGCCCATTGATGACCGAATAACGGGTTTTTCCTGGCCCATCAACGACAAACACTCCCTCATAATTAAAGTCGCTATACAGTGACGGCCCCAGATTTTGGCTGACAAAAGCCCAGTCAGGATCGACTTTTACATGCAAATGTTCATAAGCATCACCCCAGAAAGCATTGTCTTTTATTCGGGTTTTTATTGAGTCTTGCCGCATTTTCCAGGCTTTTTCTACCAGAAAACGGCTTTGAGATGTCGCTTGTTCATTTAATTGCGAGGCGATATAGATAATGCCTACCGCTGCAATAATGATGGTTGCCCCAACCAGCAAGGCCATGGCCTGTAAAGTTTGTTTTGCAAAGAAAACATTATCTCCTTTTGCCCGTGATGGTGATTCTGGCTGGCTGGAGTCCGTCATAGTGAGTTCCCTTGGCACTTACAAAATTTAGGCTGATCCTCAATAGGATAAAACATCCATTTAATCAGCAGGAAGTGAAGACTCAGAAGAAATATAAACTAACATGAATATAATCTTAGTCTCTTATCATTATAGGTGTAATACGTTACCTTCTCTTTGGCCCGCAAAAGGTTGCGCGCCCGTTATGAAATTATCACTTTTTGCCGAGAGTAAGGAATGACCATGGTTACACTGAATTTGGTTTGGTCCACGCTAATCAATTACGTGCCACGAATCCTACGGACTCGGCTGAATTTGCTCTTGCTGTTGAGTCTTGTGACACATCAGGTTTTTGCAGCAGCACCGCTGCCTGCGGTGACTGTTTCGGTCGTAACCTCAATCACACCAGATACTGCGTTACAGTATTTGGGGCGCGTGGAGGCGATTCAGGCGGTGGATGTGACGACCCGCACCGAAGGGTTTATTGCTGCGCGGTTGTTTACTGAAGGGCAGATGGTCAAGCAGGGCTCTCTATTGTATGAAATTGATCCCGCGTTGCATCAGGCCGCAGTAACGCAGGCCCAGGCGCAGTTAGACAGTGCGACTGCCAGTGCTAATCATGCTCAGGTGAACCTCACCCGCTTACAGCGTTTGGGAAGTAATCGCTCGGTCAGCCAGGCGGAAGTTGACGAAGCACAAGCGCAGCGCGATATTAGCCGCGCGGCGGTAGCTCAGGCGCAGGCGAACCTGCAAATCCAGCAATTACAGCTCAGTTTTACCCGTATTTACGCGCCGATAACCGGTCAGATTGGTCACAGCCGTTTTAATGTCGGTAGCCTAATTAATCCCGCCAGCGGCACGTTGGTCAATATTGTCCAACTTGATCCGATTCGGGTAGCTATTGCAGTGAATGAACGAGATTACATTACAGCAACCTATCAGTTGTCGGTTGCAGGTCCCTCTGCTGACAGCAGCACATTGCCGTTTGGCAACTTTACTCCCCGTATTCAACTGGCGAATGGTAAGCAGTACCCGGAACGCGGCGTTTTTGAGTCCGTTGATAATCAAATTGATAAACAGACCGGTACCGTTACCCTGCGTACCCGTTTTGCCAATCCACGGCATTTATTACTGCCCGGTGGGGTGGTGAATGTGTCGCTGGCAGCAGAAATGGCAAAACCGGTTACTGTCATACCGATTGCCGCATTGCAGCAGAATAAGCAGGGACACTTTGTTTTGGTGGTGAACGATAAAGATCAGGTCGATGTGCGGCAAGTGACGTTGGGTGAGCAGTTTGAACAACAATATGAAGTGACTGACGGGCTGAAAGTGGGCGAGCGAGTGATTGTGGCAGGGCTACAACATGTCCGGCCAGGGATGACGGTTAGCGCCAGCGTTGCTACACCACTGACAGTAAATTAAGGGGAAGGCCAGATGCTGCATTTCTTTATCCGTCGGCCCAAGTTTGCCATTGTTATTGCACTGGTGATAACCATTGTTGGCTGGGTGTCGTTGTATGTGATTCCGGTGGAACAATATCCTGATATTACGCCACCGGTGGTTTCCGTGAGTGCCGTCTACCCCGGAGCCAGTGCCCGCGATGTTGCACAAGCCGTGGCCTCACCACTGGAAGCGCAGGTCAACGGTGTCAGCAATATGCTGTATATGGAATCGACCAGTGCTAATAACGGCAGTTATCAGTTAAGTATTACCTTTGCCAGTGGTACCGACCCCGATATGGCGGCGGTTGAGGTGCAAAACCGCATTTCTCAGGTGAGTGCTCAGTTGCCGGCGGAGGTGAATGAAAACGGTATTTCCGTGCGCAAACGGGCCTCTAACTTGTTGCTGGGAGTCAGTGTTTTTTCACCGAAACAAACCCATGATGCGCTGTTTGTCAGCAATTACACCAGTATTCAGTTGCGTGATGCCATTGCGCGTATCAATGGTGTCGGCGATGTACAGGTATTTGGCGCGCGTGATTACAGCATGCGGGTTTGGCTCAATCCGCAACGGATGGAATCACTGAATGTCAGCGTGCAGGATATTGTCGCAGCATTACAACAGCAAAACGTACAGGCGGCTGCCGGGCAGATTGGCTCATCACCGTCGGTGCCCGGTCAACAGCAAACCCTGACCATCAGTGGACAAGGGCGGCTAACGGACCCACAACAGTTTGCTAATGTGATTATTCGTAGCAATCCTCAGGGCGGCATGATTCGGTTAGGTGATGTTGCTCGCGTGGCACTGGGGGCGCAGAACTATCAGGTCAGTGCGGCGCAAAACCAGACTGAATCGGCATTTTTAGTGGTTTATCCGGTGCCGGGTGCCAACGCGTTAAATGTGGCTAATGGGGTGCGGGATGAAATGGCCCGGCTATCAGCCTCTTTCCCGCCAGACCTGACGTATGAAATCAATTACGACTCCACCCTGCCGGTTACCGCAACATTGCATGAAATCGCAGTGTCACTGACGTTAACCTTAATTGTGGTATTGGCGGTGGTGTATCTGTTTTTGCAAAGTATGCGGGCGACTTTTATCGTCGCGCTTACCATTCCGGTCTCCCTGCTCGGCACCTTCGCTGTACTGTATATCTTTGGTTATTCGGCCAATACCCTGAGCCTGTTTGCCATTATTCTGGCGCTAACCATTGTGGTGGATGACGCTATTGTGGTGGTGGAAAACGTCGAGCGCTTATTATCGAATGACCCTGATCTGTCACCGGCGCAAGCAACCAGACAGGCGATGACTCAAATTGCCGGGCCGATTATCGCAACCACCCTGGTACTGATGGCGGTATTCGTGCCGATTGCCATTTTGCCAGGGATTATCGGTGAGCTATACCGGCAGTTTGCGGTAACACTGTCGGCGGCGGTGATTTTATCCAGTATCAATGCCTTAACCTTAAGTCCGGCGCTGTGTGCGGTATTGCTGAAACGGCGCACATTGGCAGATACCGGTCTGTTCGGCGGTATTAATCGTGGGCTTGATCGCGCCCGCGACGGTTATGTTTCATTGACCGGCCGTATCAGTAGCCGCGCGGTATTCAGTATCGTCGCGCTACTGCTGGTGGGGCTGGCAACCTGGTGGGGTTACACGCGGTTACCCACCTCGTTTCTGCCGGAGGAAGATCAGGGATACTTCTTTGTCAGTTTACAACTACCAGATGGGGCTTCGCTTAATCGGACTCAGACGGTGATGGACCAGATGTATCAAGTGGTTACTGATAATGATGCTGTCGAGGATGTGATAAAAATCACCGGCTTCAGTTTGCTTAGCGGCAACAACTCGCCCAATGCCGGGTTTGCCATTGTGATGCTCAAACCTTGGGGGCAACGGCCTCATATTGATCGCGTGCTGGCCAGTATTCAGGCCAATTTGGCCGCTATCCCTTCGGCGATGATCATGGCAGTAAACCCACCGGCTATTGCCGGGTTGGGCAGTGCTTCTGGATTTGATTTACGTATTCAGGCGTTGTTAGGCCAGTCACCGCAAGAGTTGGCGCAGGTGAGTCAGGGAATTATTTTTGCCGCTAATCAGGACCCGAAACTCAGCCGGGTATTTACCACCTTCAGCGCCTCGGTGCCTGAAACTAATCTGAGTATCGATCGTGACCGCGCCGCGCTGTTACAGGTACCGGTCAGCCGAATCTTCCAAACCTTGCAAACGTCACTTGGGGGGATGAATGCGGGGGATTTTACCCTGAATAACCGTATGTTCCGGGTGCAATTACAAAATGATATGGATTTCCGCCAGCGCACCGCGCAGATAAATAGTCTGAATGTGCGCAGTGACAATGGTGCATTGGTCAGTCTGGCCAATCTGGTGACATTAACCCCCTCAGTGGGTGCGCCCTTTATCAGTAATTTCAACCAGTTCCCTTCGGTAGCCATCAGCGGTTCCGCGGCTGATGGTGCCAGCTCTGGTCAGGCAATGGCGGCGATGGAGTCGTTATTGGCACAGAATTTACCGTCAGGTTACAGCTATAGCTGGAGCGGAATGTCGTGGCAGGAGCAGCAAACCGGCGGGCAAGTGGTGTTTATCTATCTTGCTGCATTGGTCTTTGCCTATCTGTTTTTAGTCGCCCAATATGAGAGTTGGAGTATTCCGCTGGTGGTTATCCTCTCGGTGGTGTTTGCCGTAGGCGGGGCGGTAGTAGGGCTGGCGGCAATGGGGTTTGCCAACGATGTGTACGCGCAAATCGGCTTAGTGTTGCTGATAGGGCTGGCGGCTAAGAATGCGATTTTGATCGTCGAATTTTCTAAAGCCCGCAGAGAAGAGGGCGCGAGTATCCGTGATGCGGCACAGGAAGGTGCTAAGCAGCGTTTTCGTGCGGTTATGATGACTGCTATTTCGTTTATCCTCGGGGTGATGCCACTGGTTTTTGCCAGTGGAGCCGGGGCGATGAGCCGTCAAATTATCGGTATCACCGTGTTTGGTGGCATGTTGATGGCCACTGCGGTGGGGATACTGTTTATTCCCGCACTGTATCTGCATATTCAGCGGCTGCGAGAATGGGTGAAAACCCGCAAAGAGGATTCTGGCAGCGACCCGCAACCTTGAGCCAATGTGTAAAAGTGAAAACCCGCCGCTGGCGGGTTTTTTCTTATTGTGGATCAGGCTTTGTGGTAACTCATATCGCTATCCATCACTAAATGACAGTCAGCGGGCTGGCTGAACTGCAATACCTTGAACACATTAGGGCCGTCAGTGGCGAGGTAAAAATCCTCGGCCTGCTGTGGCGATAAACCGCCACGGATCTTGCGCTCAATCAGGCGATCCCGCAGTAATTCTGGGGCGGCATTAATATAAATAGTGTAATCAGCCAGTGCTTTCAACTGCTGCCAACCGGGTTGTTGCAGTAATAACCAATTGCCCTCCAGCACGATAATCGGTGCGTCGACAATAATGGCATCTTCAACCGGGTCATGTAACCGGCGGTCATAGGCAGGCCAGGTCGCGCCAGGTTGCTGCAAGCGGTGGATTGCCTGACGCAGCTTAGGCAAATCAAAGGTTTCTGGTGCTCCCTTTTTACTGCGTAACTGGTGGGCATCAAGGTAGTGATTGTAGTGGTGAAAGCCGTCCATAGGCAGACATTGTACCGGTGTTAGAGTGGTATCCCGTTGGGAAAGCCATTGCCAAAATGTGGCGAGGGTGGATTTACCGGTACCGGGTGGCGCGCATAAAAAAACCACCATGCGGCGCTGAAGTTGCTGTTGTTGCTGAGACAGTGAGGCTAATAGTGGCAGATGCAGATGAGTAATATCGCGGTCGGGAAAATGCGCGCTGTTCTGTAGCCCATTAATGTTAAGTTCCACTCTCATAAGTCAGTTCCTGTAATAATGACGTCACTGCCAACGTCAGCCCGGTTTTCACCATATTCCCGTAGCGGGTCTGATTAAAAATGGTGAAGTCAGAAAACTTCATCTTTTCAATCATTTGAAATAAGGTTTTATTCTGGGTCACGGCATTGAGATTACCCATAAATTCATAAACGATATCGTCATGAAACTCAGTAATATCTCCGGTTTCCTGCAAATGCTCACTGAGCTGAGAAAATAACAAAATATCGGCATAAACCGCTTTTGTTATTTGCCCCAACGCATAAATTAAGCGCAAAGAAACATCCAGACTGTCCAGTGGGCCTGACTTGGCTAATAAAGGCTTGACGGCGTATTCCTGAATATCTTCATCATTATTGATAAATAAATAGGGCAGAAGGCTTTTAATACCCTGAAATAAGATCTCATTGGCATTCAGCAGAAAATCATTGAGATTTTCAGGACTGGCGAGCCTTTCGAGTACGTCATCTTCAGTTAATGCAGTCATCCTACCCTTAACACCATTATCGATAGTGGAGGGAGTTGATGATATTACAGGTGTTATCCAGCCCGTTAATCAAAAGTGTTTGGGTTTGAAGTTGGCCCCCATTTTTTTCCTTAATACCGGTGACGATATCACCCTGAGTGATGCCGGTTGCGGAAAAAATAATCTGCCCGGAGCGCACCAATTCGCTCAGAGAATAGACCTGATTAAGGTTAACCCCCATTTGCTGGCAGCGTTGGTGCTCCGTGAGGGCAATATCCCGATTGGTTACGCTTTCCCCTTTGGCCTGACAAAAGTCGATCAATTCAGCTTGCATATCGCCGCCCAAAGCACGAATGGCACAGGCCGAGATAACGCCTTCAGGTGCGCCGCCGATGCAATACATCACATCGGCCTGCCCGTTGGATAAGCAGGTCATCAGGCTGGCGGCCACATCGCCGTCCGCAATAGCATAAACTTTAACACCGAGTGCATTGGCCTGTTCGATAGCCTGCTGATGGCGCGGTTTGTCGAGGGTAATCATGCGTAACGTATTTAAAGGTTTGTTTAACTTAGCCGCCACACAGCGCAGGTTTTCTGTCAGTGAACGGCGCAAGTCAATGGAACCTTTGGCTTGTGCACCTACCACTAATTTTCGCATATACATATCAGGCGCATGTAACAACATTCCTCGTGGGGCAAAAGCAATCACAGCCAGCGCATTGGCTTGCCCCATCGCGACCATGCGGGTACCTTCAATAGGATCAACAGCAATATCAACAGGTGGCCCACCGGCACCGAGTTGTTCGCCAATATACAGCATCGGCGCATGGTCAATTTCGCCTTCTCCGATAACAATGCTTCCTTGCATCGTCATCTGATTTAAGGCCTCGCGCATGGCGCTGACGGCAACGCCATCAATAAGGTTTTTGTTACCGCAGCCGAGCAGTGGCCAGGCCGCCATTGCTGCTTGTTCGGTGGTGCGGAAAATATCATATGCCAGTGTTTTCACTCTCGACTCCGATATCCACGTTAAAGTGCGCTAACAGATAGTGTTCTGCTTTTTCATTCCAGACCCCATGAGTTTCGGCGACCAGTTCGGCTAATTGCGCAAATAATGGATCCGTTTTACCCCGTTCGGCAAAATCGTCAATGGCGGTGAGGGGCATGGTAATGCCGTTATAAATCAGTTTCTTGCCACCCGGTATATGGGGGAGGTTGAGCACCGTTTCAGGTACAGCATCCAGACCGCCAATATGAGTAATCATAAAAGAGGGTTGTATGCGTCGCTGGGCAGAAAGCGTAAGTGCCTCTTCCATGTCACCGGTAGAGCCACCAGAAGTACCGACAATATGCGTACTGGAGTAGTGGACGTGATAGAAGTTAAACGGCACTTTAAAGTGCTTATCTGTCGGGCCGGCAAAGAAGTTCAGGCAACCATCTTCTGCCAGCAAATCATCACCCAATTCAATGACTGTTGGCACAGCTGCGTAGACAAATACATCATCAAAACCCTGATCCCCCGTGAGTTGACGTAATGTATCGATGGGGTTATCCAGCTTGCTGCTGTTGATGTAAATCAGTTCGATACCTTGATCTGCTGCCTGTTTTCTTGGTAGTAGTTGCTCAGCACGAGCCAGACGGACTTCATCTATATCTACCACCACCACGCGGGCCGGTTTGATATCACCGTTGATGGCATAATCGATAGCCCCCATTCCCATTGGCCCGGCACAAGCCAATAGGGCCAGATTACCGCCGGGCTTAATGCCCATGCGGTGTTCATAAACATATTGCGTGGTGTGATAACTGGCGTGATAGGCTCCAATAATGCAACACATCGGTTCAGCCAGCGATGCGGCGGCAAAATAGCTGCCGTGATAAGGCAGTACACAGCCGAGATCAATAGCCAGCTTGGGAATAATCATATAGGTGGCGTTACCGCCAAAATATTCGTAGCTGTAACCTGCTGAATAGCCACTGGGTAGCCCCATCGCAGGTTGCAACACAAAACGTTCACCAGCACGATAGCGGGTGGCTAAATTCTTACCGACTTCAACAATGACCCCCGCACATTCATGGCCAGTAATGGCAGGGTGTTGCGCCACATCGTCCGGTACTCGTTTGTGCTCACTACCCAGCAAAGCCGCTTTGTAAGTCGACAGGCAGACGCTGTCGGAAATGACGCTAACCAGTAATTCGTCATCGCTGATCGGGGGTAATTCAAACTCACGTAGGCGGACATCTTGCTTACCGTATATTGCAGCCACTTTCGTTTTCATACTGATTCCTTTGGCTTATCACTTGTAGTCAATTGCTCGAATAAAATATCCAGAGCCTGGTCGCCAAGATAATTTTTAATTAGAATCAATGGCTTGTCCGTCACTCCCTGTGCTCTGCCTTCAAGGCTGGCGTGGGTAACAATGATGTCAGCATCGGTTGGAATGTTTTCGATGGCGTAATGTTTTACCGCAATCGGGTAACCGGCTTTCTCCAGTTTTTTTCTAAACGTGGTTGCTCCCATGGCGCTGGACCCCATCCCGGCATCGCAGACAAAGGCTATCAACCGTACCGGATGATCATTGTTGAGGTGATTGGCCAATATGCCCTCGGCTTTTAGATTCTTCATGGCGGTTTGCGACTCTTCAAAGCTCTCTTCGCTGGTGGCTTTGTCCATTTTCAAGATGATGGAACCCACCAGGAACGAAACCGCAGTACCGGTAAAGACACCCGCACAGGTAGCCAGGAAACCACCGCGAGGGGTTAATGCCAGATACGCGAAGATAGAACCAGGACTCGGACCTGCAACCAGGCCAGCACCTAATAATTCAAAGACGTATATGCCACTCATGGCACCGGCAATCATGGCAATGATCATCAGTGGTTTCATAAGAACATAAGGGAAATACAGCTCGTGGATACCGCCGAGGAAGTGAATAATCATCGCGCCGGGTGCTGACTTCTTACTCATACCTTTGCCAAATAGTGAGAAAGCCAGCAGAATACCTAACCCTGGCCCTGGATTTGAGGCGACCATAAAGTAAATTGATTTACCGTGGATAGCAGTTTCCTGCATTCCCAGTGGGTAATAGATACCCTGGTCGATGGCATTATTCAGGAACAGCACTTTGGCAGGCTCATTAATCACCGCCAGTAGGGGTAAGAAGCCAGTAGACACCAGTGCTTCGATGCCTTGTTTGACCAGATTATTCGCCTCCATCACCGCCGGGCCGATCACTTCATAGGCCAGCAGGCAGAGCAACATGCCGCTGATACCGAGGGAGAAATTATTAATTACCATCTCGAAACCGGCTGGAATGTGTTTCTCCAATCGCTTATCGATATGTTTAATTAAATAACCCCCCAGTGGCCCCATCACCATCGCGCCAATAAACATCGGAATATCAGCACCAACAATAACCCCCATAGTGCCAATACCGCCCATCACGGCCCCGCGTTTACCCCCAATCAAATGCCCACCGGTAGAACCAATCATTAACGGTAGCAGGTAGGTAATCATCGGGCCGACCAACTTGCCAAAGTGTTCGTTCGGCGTCCATCCGGTCGGGATAAATAATGCAGTGATAAACCCCCAGGCAATAAAAGCCCCAATATTAGGTATTACCATTGCTGTTAGAAAACCGCCAAAGGATTGTACTTTGGCGCGTATTGATTTATTAGCCATATTAATTCCTTGTTATTGTATTATCGGAATAGGTTAATAACGCTTAAGGATATCTTTTATATTTTCGGTGTTGGCTGCATTCAGTAATGATGTAATAGATTCATCGTCACAGAACATTTCACTTAATGCCTGAATAGCATAAATATGGGAGTCAGCATCTTTTGCTGCCAGGCCTATCAGTAATTTTACCGGTTCACTGTCAGCGTCGAAAATCACGCCTTTACGCAGCAATGTCAGGCTGAGTGCGGTGTGGTTCACGCCATTTTCAGGGCGGGCATGCGGCATGGCTATTTCTGGTGCCAAAATATAATAAGGCCCTATCTCACGGGTGGCATCTTTGATTGCCTGACTATATTCAGGTTTAACCGCATGATTATCGATTAGGCTTGCCATTGATAAATCAATAGCGTGTTCCCAATGTTCGGCGGAAGGATATATCGCAATACTATTTTCAGGAAAGAAATCGATAAGCGCCTGCATAGGGAGTCCTTATATTATTATTTTATCTTGGCGGCCCATTAATTCATTCTCGTGGGCATTAACTGAAATGGAGCTTATTCTTGACGACGCGCTTAATCAAACCGATGAAAAAATGTGATCTGTGATACTAATGAAATGCAAACACTGAAAAACAGTAACTGTGATCACAATTATTTTATGTAAATTAGCACTTATATAAAAATGCAATGGCCTAAATTTGCAGTTAGTCACAAATATTTAATTTTAATAAATTATTGATTTTGTGATTTACATCTTGTTTATGGCATTGCGGAATGCATTATTTCTGAAAATTAAAGTGAGTGCTGTACTCCCAGCAGCAAAACGATGCTTTTTTTGACTGGATGAGGCGTACCTTCCTCGCGGTGCTGCATCTTCGTGCATTTGCCTCTAAAAAGTGCGGGAAAAGCGCACATACAGTGCTATCTCCCGTTACATCTCCTTTTCCCATTACTCAAAGTGCGGGTATTTCCGTTGTTCAGCGGTTATCTATCATTTGGTACAAACATTGCTTTAGCCATAGACCGCACTATTACCATTAAATTTCTTTGATAGGGATAAGGTATGTCACAGGCGAAACAAGCACCGGAATTAAAACGTACGTTGGGCAGTTTTCAATTATGGGGTATTGCCGTCGGGTTGGTGATTTCCGGCGAGTATTTTGGTTGGAGCTACGGATGGGCGCAAGCGGGAACGTTAGGGTTCCTGTTTACCGCTCTGGGTGTGGCCGCGATGTACACGGCATTTATTTTTAGTTTTACCGAATTAACCACCGCTATTCCTCATGCCGGAGGGCCGTTTGCTTACGCTCACCGCGCTTTTGGCCCAACGGGTGGCTTTATTGCTGGTCTTGCGACGTTGATTGAGTTTGTATTTGCTCCTCCCGCCATTGCCATGGCAATTGGTGCCTATATTAATGTTCAATTCCCAGCAATTGACCCAAAGTGGGTGGCGGTTGGGGCCTATCTGATATTTATGTCATTGAATATTCTGGGTGTCAGTATTGCTGCAACCTTTGAACTGTTGGTGACGATATTGGCCATTTTTGAGTTGCTGGTATTTATGGGCGTGGTCGCACCAGGCTTTGAAATCAGTAACTTTGTCAGAGGCGGTTGGGCTGGCGCGGATACATTCAGTATCGGGTCATTATCGGGGATTTTTGCCGCTATTCCCTTTGCTATTTGGTTCTTTTTGGCGATTGAAGGGGCTTCGATGGCCGCAGAGGAAGCAAAAGAGCCACAACGTACCATTCCGCGCGCCTTTATTGGCGGTATTTTGACCTTAGTGGTGCTGGCATTAGGTGTGATGGTATTTGCCGGTGGGGTGGGCGACTGGACTAAGCTATCTAATATCAACGACCCACTGCCACAAGCAATGAAAATTATCGTTGGCAGCGACAGCGGTTGGTTACACATGCTGGTATGGCTTGGGCTATTTGGTCTGATAGCCTCATTCCATGGCATCATTATGGGTTATTCCCGCCAGATTTTTGCTTTGGCCCGCGCCGGTTATTTACCTAAGCCGCTGGCCAAAGTAAACCGCCGTTTCCGTACCCCACACCTGGCTATTTTGGCCGGTGGTGTTGTCGGGATTGGTGCTATTTTTTCTGACTCGTTGATTATTATTGGCGGCATGCCACTGACGGCAAATATTGTCACTATGTCGGTGTTTGGTGCCATCGTGATGTATATCATCTCAATGTTGTCATTATTCAAACTGCGACAAACAGAGCCACGCCTGACTCGCCCATTCTCCGCGCCGTTCTATCCCTTTGCGCCAGCATTGGCGTTAGTTTTGGCGGTTGTCTGTCTGATTGCGATGATCTATTACAACCCGCTGCTGGCTCTGATATTCGCTGGAATGATGTTGGTCGGTTATATTTATTTTCGTCTTACCCACCGTTCACGCGCTACTGCCGCATTTGATCCACAGCTCAGTGCTGCCGAGTGATCCATTCTTGCTATTAATGTCATCATTGTTCAGGCTGTTTATGCAGCCTGTGCAACTAAGGGACGCAGTATGTACCAGACAACACTGAGCCATCGTAGTTACCACTTTGGCGATTTACGTGATTTGATGGCTAAAGCTTCACCGGCACGTTCGGGTGATTATCTGGCGGGCGTTGCGGCAGAAAGTGCTGAAGAACGCATGGCTGCCCGTATGACGCTGGCAGATCTGCCGCTAAAAACGTTTTTACAGCAAATGCTGATTCCTTATGAGCAGGATGAAGTCACACGGCTGATTATTGATAGCCACGACCCGCAGGCTTTTGCGCCAATAGCGCATCTGACCGTCGGCGATTTTCGTGACTGGTTACTCAGCGAGCAGGCCGACAGTGTGGCGTTAGCGCAAGTCAGTGCTGGTATCACCCCAGAAATGGCCGCCGCGGTAAGTAAAATAATGCGTAATCAGGATTTGATTCTGGTGGCGAAAAAATGCCGTGTTATTACCCGATTCCGTAACACTATTGGCCTTGCCGGCCACTTAAGTGTGCGGCTACAGCCCAATCACCCCACGGACAGTTTGCCGGGTATCGCCGCCAGCATGCTTGACGGCCTGCTGTATGGCAGCGGTGATGCTGTGATTGGCATCAATCCCGCCAGTGACAGCTTGCCATTGTTAGAAAAACTTAATTATATGCTGGATGACGTGATAAGCCGCTTTGAGATCCCCACTCAATCCTGCGTATTAACGCATGTTACTAACACGATTAAGTTGATTGAACGCGGAGCACCGGTTGATTTAGTGTTTCAGTCTATCGCGGGCAGTGAAGCTGCAAATGCCGGTTTTGGCATCAATCTGGCCTTGTTGGAAGAAGCACACTGTGCGGCATTGAGCCTCAAGCGAGGCACTGTCGGTGACAATGTGATGTATTTTGAAACTGGGCAGGGCAGTTGTCTCTCCGGTAATGCCCATTTCGGGGTTGATCAACAAACCTGTGAAGCGCGCGCTTATGCGATTGCTCGTCGCTTCTCACCGTTACTGACTAATACTGTCGTCGGGTTTATCGGGCCAGAATATCTTTATGATGGTAAGCAGATTATCCGTGCCGGTTTGGAAGACCATTTCTGTGGCAAGTTACTGGGTGTCCCACTCGGTTGTGATGTCTGCTATACCAACCATGCTGAGGCGGATCAGGATGATATGGATACCTTGCTGACCTTACTGGGGACCGCTGGACTGACCTTTATGATGGGGGTGCCGGGAGCTGATGACATCATGCTTAATTATCAAAGTACGTCGTTTCATGATGCGTTGTATATCCGGCAATTGCTCGGTCTGAAACATGCACCCGAGTTTGGTCTGTGGCTAGAGAAAATGAATATTATGGATGCTCAGGGGCGCTTGCGTGATACCGCGGCCAATCATCCGTTATTAGCACAGTTGCCACCTATGGGGGCATTCTGATGAGCGGAAATGAGATAATAAATGGGGTGTTACATCGCAATTCGTGGGCGGCTTTGCGTCAGTTTACGGCGGCGCGCATTGCTCTTGGCCGTACAGGAGCAAGCTTGCCGACTGAAGAGCTGTTGAAATTTGGTTTGGCACATGCACAGGCACGTGATGCTGTGCATCAGCCGTTTATCAGTGAAGATCTTGCTAATCAACTGGCAGATTCAGGATTACGGACACTTACCGTCAACAGTGCTGCGCCAGATCGTGCAACTTATCTGCGCCGCCCGGATCTTGGCCGAAAGCTATCGTCGCAAAGCCGTGAACAGTTGTGTGCATGGCCTGATAAGCAAGCCGACATCCTGTTGGTCATTGGTGACGGTCTGTCATCAAAAGCGGTACATCGGCAGGCAATCCCTTTGGTGATGGCCTTACGACCTTATTTGCAAACGCTCGGCTTATCACTGGCCCCGATAGTGTTGGCTCATCAATCACGGGTAGCATTAGGGGATGATGCAGGGGAGTGTTTACAAGCCAAAGCGGTTGTCATGTTGATTGGTGAAAGGCCGGGGCTTTCTTCCCCGGATAGTTTGGGGGTTTATATGACTTGGGGGCCGAACACGCGGCGGTTGGAGTCCGAGCGCAATTGTATTTCTAATATCCGGCCAGAGGGGTTGGATTATCCTCAGGCGGCTTTTAAGTTAGCCTGGTTGTTGGAGCAATCTTTCCAACGGCATTTATCGGGGGTGAAGCTTAAGGATGAAAGCGATAACCCGGCATTGTACGGGCGGGTAAGGCCAATTTACCCACTGACAACATAAGCAGTATATCTGGCTGGATATTTACGAAATAATGGCGGAAATGGCTATTTTTTGTGCCTTTAATCCGCTATCTAACATGCATTTTGGATAATGTTAAGTTATTCTATCTAAATGTTGCAGGCCGCTCTATCCTACACATCGCCTCGCTTTACAACTATTCTTATAAATATCTCACTAAATTTGAATTTTTTAACAGGTATTACTCCGCGTCATCATTTTCATGCTTTATGCAGTGGAGCTATTGGGAACATAAGGAAGAAACAATGGGACTACGAAGAAAGAGTGTTAAACCTATGCAACTCAATGATATTACAATCATTGATGATGCAAAACTGAAGAAGGCAATCACCGCAGCGGCGTTGGGCAACGCCATGGAGTGGTTCGATTTCGGGGTGTATGGTTTTGTCGCTTTTGCACTTGGCCAGGTATTTTTCCCCGGCGCTGATCCCGGTATTCAGATGATTGCTGCACTGGCGACTTTTTCCGTTCCTTTCTTGGTTCGGCCCCTTGGTGGCTTATTCTTTGGTGCGTTAGGTGATAAATATGGGCGGCAAAAAGTTCTGTCTGTCACCATCATTATTATGTCGGTCAGCACCTTCTGTATTGGTCTGATTCCCTCTTATGCCTCGATAGGTATTTGGGCACCGATATTATTGTTATTGGCAAAACTGGCACAGGGTTTTTCGGTTGGTGGCGAATATACCGGAGCCGCTATTTTTGTGGCTGAATATTCACCCGATAGAAAACGTGGTTTTCTTGGCAGTTGGTTGGATTTTGGTTCCATTGCAGGTTTCGTATTAGGCGCTGGAGTCGTTCTGCTCATTTCGAGCATTGTGGGTGAAGCCAGTTTCCTTGAGTGGGGGTGGCGTATTCCGTTTTTCGTTGCTGCGCCATTAGGATTAATCGGTATCTATTTGCGTCATGCACTTGAAGAGACACCGACCTTTCAACAGCACGTCGATAAAATTGATAATGATTCACGCCACAATATTGCCGAGCCACCTAAGGTTTCTTTCCGTGAGATTTTAACTAAACAATGGAAGAGCCTGATTATCTGTGTCGGGATGGTTATTGCCACCAACGTCACCTATTACATGCTACTGACCTACATGCCAAGCTACCTATCCCATAGTCTGCATTATTCTGAAGATCATGGTGTATTGATTATCATTGCAATCATGCTGGGTATGTTATTCGTCCAGCCTGTGATGGGATTAATGAGCGATAAATTTGGCCGTAGACCTTTTGTTATTTGTGGCAGTATTGGGCTGTTTATTCTCGCTATTCCCAGCTTTATTTTGATTAATAGCGGCATTATCGGTTTGATATTTTGTGGTTTGTTGATCCTGGCTATTTTGCTTAACTGTTTTACGGGGGTGATGGCCTCAATATTACCCGCAATGTTCCCAACCCATATCCGCTACAGCGCATTAGCTATCGCGTTTAATGTGTCGGTGTTGGTTGCAGGGCTGACACCAACGGCCGCAGCGTGGTTGGTTGAAACAACGCAAAATCTGTTTATGCCCGCTTATTACTTAATGGTGGTGGCGGTTATTGGTTTGGTTACTGGAGTATTTATGAAAGAGACTGCCAATATGCCACTGAAAGGGGCGACGCCAGCCGCGTCTGATCGGGCGGAGGCCAGAGAGATATTGCAGGAACACCATGATCATATCGAACACAATATTGACGACATTGATCAAGAAATAGCCGAACTTGAGAAAAAGAGAAAGAATCTGATCGCACAACATCCTGATATTAATTAATCAGTTTTGAGGGGTACGTCAGAGTGTTAATTTGATTTATATCAATAAAATTCATTTCTATACAATGGTTTACCTTTCTATTCAAATCTGTCTTTGACCCTCCCCCAAGGGGAGGGTTTAGATTATCAGTCATTATTCCAACTTATCTAGAACATTTCCTCTTACTGGAAGGATACCATGACAGTGAAAAAGACATTTGCAACAACAGCTCGACTGGCTATTGTTGCTTTAGCTGCGGTCACTTTTAGCCATTTCGCCGCGGCGACGACACAAACGGAATTTTTGGCTCAACATGGCTTAGCGGGAAAAACCACTGAGCAAATGATTGAGACCATCGATCAATCCAAACAAGAACGCCCTTTGGCATATTCAGCTTCGGTAACGAGTGCTGAACTCACCTTATCCGATGAACAACAGCGGTATTCTTTCCCCTTGGGTGATAAGTTCTATCTCTCATTCGCCCCCTATGTAAACCAAACTCACCCATGCTTCAATCACAGTTTGTCTGGCTGTCGTGGTGAATTGGCGAATAGCGCATTTGATGTGAAAATTACCGATAAAACCGGGAAAGTTATCCTGCAAGATACACTGACCAGCTATCAGAATGGTTTTATTGGTGTGTGGTTGCCACGCAATACTGAGGGGACTATCGAAGTGAGTTATCAAGGTCTCAAAGCTGTATCACCTTTTGCGACCCAAGCTGAAAGCCAAACCTGCATGACAACATTGCAACTAAAAAAATAAACGACTTAACGGCAAATTTTAACAATCGACAGAATAATAATAATAACCAGCTTAGCGGCTGGTTTTTTATTTCCTCGTGGCTGGAATAATAGATGTTTTTCTTGCCACTCGCGAGTATTTTTTAAATTATTAAATCCTGTTTATACTCCTTATGGCGAGGGATAATACCTGGCGTAAGTGATATTAAGTTTACGTTATGCTAAACGAAATGGCCAAGAGAAATATAATTATTTATAAATTATTATTTTTACGATATAGTTCGCTCCTTTATGGTGAAAATACGTAAAATTAAAGGAAACCTGTCCGCACGCGTTATAACTTTCCTTTTTCTGTTTACTTGGCTACCTGCCTTCTATAGCCGAGTTCATTAAGTGTAGAAGATTATATTATGTTTCAATTGATGCAGAGTGTTTTGACAAGTTCCTTTAATGCGGTCTGTATTATCTATCTTTGCATATCATTACCTTATCTTTATATTATTACCAGAAAAAAACCTAATCAGTTACATTATAAAATTCTAATGGGCGTGATTGCCGGTTTTACTGCAACCTATCTTGCTGATTTTCATAACCAAACTAGCACGACACTTTATGGGTTAATTATTAGCCCTATTGTTCTGACAGCATTAATTTTTGGCCCAATCCCCTTATTGATAAGCTATGCTATCCATACAGTATTTGTATTTGGATTGTCGCCATTTTATGATATTTTCATTATGTCTTTCATGTTTTTATCTATAGCGCTAAAAATTTGGGATAATAAAAGATATTCTACTTTTTTCCTTTCGGTTTTCATTCCACAATGTATAAATATTGCTTTGAATTTTGAACGACTAATCTCTTTAGGATACCTTCCCCGTTCAATATTTAAATCCGCGATGAGCATTATTTTACTCTCGATACTCTATTTTATTTTTAGCCGCTTTCAAAAAACGTTTAGTAAATTCTCTATTTTGCAATTCCAATCCTCGACGGATCAACTGACTAAATTACCTAATAGATTCAGTATTAATCACCATTTGGATAATTTTAGAGAAACGCATAAGGACTGCTTTATTGCTTTGATTGATATAGATTTTTTTAAAAGGGTTAATGATAATCATGGACATTCTGCCGGTGATAAAATTTTATATGATATCGCCCAGGAACTAACGTCAGTGATTAGAGGAAATGATTTTCTGGCGCGGTATGGCGGTGAAGAATTTTTGCTGTTAATACATACCGCAGATAACAGAATTGCCAGTGAGATCTTGGTGCGGATAACTACACATATCCGCGATACGCTGTTTATTACACCGGACAACCACTCTCTCAACATTACGATATCTATCGGTGCCGCTTTATATGTTAAAGACACCTCATTTGATGATGCGATTAAGTCAGCCGACAAAGCGCTCTACCGAGCGAAGAATGGTGGTCGAGATCAAGTTGTTTTTCATTAGGTTTTGTATGATTAGGCCATTGTGTAAGTCAGGATCTTTAACTTAGCATAGGCTTTTCCCCTAAGGCCTTTGTAGCTTAACAGCGGGTCCACATACATTGTAGAGGTTGGCGGTGACCAGAGAACATGTTGTTATTGTCATTGATATGCAAAATGGGGTTTTTGCTAATCCACGTTTTGATCGTGAAGGTCGCGTCGTTCGTATTAATCAGTTGATCGACCATGCTGACCAAGTCATTTTCATACAGCATGCAGAAGATGAAATGACACAAGGGAGTGAATTGTGGCAACTGCTACCGGAATTACATTACCCGCAGAATGCTATTTCTGTTACCAAAACAGCGTGTGATTCGTTTTATCTTACCTCGCTCGACACTATTATTGCCCAGCTAGGGGCTACTCATCTGACTATTTGTGGTTGTGCCACGGATTACTGTGTTGATACCACCATCAAAATTGCCGCCAGTAAAGGGTATGCTCTGACCATCGCTTCTGATGCCCATACCACTGCGGACCGGAAATATGTCACGGCTCAGCAGCTTATCGCGCAACATAATGAGGTTTGGTCTGAGCTGTCCATTCCGGGGAACCGTATCACAGTAAAAACGACGCAGCAGATCCTCGCTGACTGGCTGGATTAAATTCCTCTGGGCATACTCGCTTAGCACTCTTTTATTAGGTGATGTGTGCCGATAGTCTGATGCGATACCGTAGATAAAAATGATGAGTAGGAATAAGTAAACACCCTCCAGATTACGTCTACGGTACTGATGATTTGGTAAGGTTCGCTGATATTATTCTTTTCTCTTATCACCCACCCCTGTTTTTTTATCTTTAAAATAGAGAAATATCAAGAATTAATCTTGTGTTCATAGAACACGAATAGCGTATTTTATATAAGATTAATGGGACTATACATTGTAATTAAAGTAATGTAATTCCTAATGCCTCGTAGGATTATTCTCTTTCTTTGTGTGATAAATCTTTTTTTTATGATAATCAATAAAAAATATACATCTGGAAATTGAAGTCTGGTTGGTGATTGATTTTGATATTTTTCTTAAGTTGGATTTAAATTCTTATTTTTAATTTAAATGTAGGTTTTTATTCCGATAAAAATAATCATTGCAATATATTTTATTATGGGACAAATCTTGTTCTATTTTTTAAATATACGTATAAATAAAGATATATAGATAAGGTATGTTGGATGTTAACTTTATTTTAGTCTTTAGCTGGCTGGATTTAAAACGAAGCACCTCGGGTGTGTTCGCCGACTGATAGCCTGGGACTCTCTCCTCTAAACGAAAACCGCTTACTTATTGAATCATTAGTTTATGACGGTTTCCTCTCTCGTCTGATTTGTAAGGTGCGATGTCATCAATACACTTTCAATAAGATTTTAATCTTTTAAGGATATATATGAATGCAATTTTTAAAGTTATTTGGAATATATCCTTGAGTATATGGGTTGCGGTCGGTGAGTTTGCCAAGGGAAAACAAAAATCAAAAACTACCCAGCGAGGCTCCACAGCCACATCTTTACTTGAGAAATCAGGTAAACATCTTTCTCCTAAAATAGCTATTGTAGCCGCCGCCGTGATGGGGGTGTTTGGTATTCAACCGGCTTTTGCTATCAGTGTCGGCGATTGTGCTGCTATGGGCACAAACTGCGTGACGGTATCAACCGCGGCAGGTTTAGTCGCGGCATTAAGTAGTGCGGGGGCGGGAAGTACTGCGACCACGATCCTATTGACAGCAGATATCAATCTTGCAACCGCATATGCTGGGGGGATCACAGTAAACCAAGCCGCAAATGCCCGGCAGAATCTGGTGATTGATGGTGGTGGCTATAACTTAAACTACGCGAACTTTGCTTTCCTCATGGCGGCGGGAACCACAAATAATGCCGCCTGGAGTTCGCAAAATGCAACGTTCCAACTCGTCAACTTTGGCGACATTACGTCAACGCTTGCGATCACAAGCGGTATAGTTTCCCGACTGGTGTATGTACAAGACGACACGACTCGGTTAGACGTCACTTTGGATAACATTAACTCAGTACCCAATGGAAAACTGGTTGCGATGGGTGTTGATAGCGCTGCGGTCGCAGCCAATAAGATCGGTAGAGTGATATTCGGCAATATTACCCAGCCTATCACCTTAAATTTCGGCACTTATAGACAATCAGTTTTAGGCAGTAATATTACATTTACGGGACATTTCAACTTAACAGGGATAACAAGCCCTGATTATCCGGCGGTATTCTGGAGTAATGATACAGCAGCGAATAGCGTGCTCCATTTTGCCAATGGTGCCGATGTTAATATTACGGGCACGCGGCTCACTAATGGACCCGGTGTTGTTGGTGTTGGCGTGGCCTCGTATAACTATATGATTGATGATGGTGCCAAATTAACCCTGACTATCGATAGCCAAAACCCGTTAGGGGTGGCTAACTATGGTGTACAGATAGGTTCTTATAATCCGGTTACCGGATTATTTGGTTCCGGTGCAGTGATTAACATGAATAACTTGGCGGGCGATGTCATCAGTAATGCCCCCAGTACGACTACAACTTCATATATTTACAATGGTCCGGCCTCGCCTAATGATGTTATCTACAATCTGGCCGCGGGCTCAAATCTTGTTGTTGCTGCCGGAGCGGCCAATGATGGGATTATTGCCAGCAAAACCCTTGCAGGGACGGGGAATATTTATATCCGTTCAGCGGCGACCATCTCTGATGGCACGCAAAATACCACCGCGGGCACCGGGATTAATATCAGTGCTGGCTCATCGGGCAATGTGGTCGTTCGTAATGAGGCTGAGGGTACTATCAGAAAAGCAACCGGTATCAGTGTCACTGATACCGGTAGTGGGACGGTCAATGTCACTAACGCGGGCACGATTAACAGTACTACTGCCGGGATAGTCCTTACCCATAATGGCAGTGGCACGGCTAGTTTGACCAACAGTGGTTCGATTACTAGCACCACGGCGGGGATTGCAGTTTCAGCTGCCACGGCACAAACAATCAATATTGATAATACTGGTGGCACAGTGAGTGCCAGTGCCGGAACAGGTATTAATGTTCTAACCAATGCGTTGCTAAATATGATGGGGGGGCGATAACCACGACGGGTGCGGCGAATGCGTTAACTTTTGCTGGCACTAGCAATAGCCATGTTTTGACTGACTTGATTCTTAATCTGAATGGTACCGGTGTCGCTTTCTCAAAGGCGGCGGGTGTTAATCTGGCATTAAACCATATCATCTTCAACACGGTGACGGGCACTGCGCTAAATAGCCTGGCCGGTCTGACATTTGCCAACAGTGTTAATGGCAATAATATTATTAATGTGACAGGTGCGGGGACCGGGATAAGTTCTGTTGGTGGGGTCGATCTCAGTAATGCGTATTTGGACATTAATGTGACCGACAGTGCTGGCACCGGGCTGCAAGTAGCCGATGGTGCAGGAACGGCGACCACCATTGGTGTGAATACCCTGATCAATGCAACGGGTGCAACGGCGATTAATTTCGCAGGCACCACTGCAAAGACATTGAATAATAACGGGACGATTAATGGTGCGGTGACATTTGCCGGAACAGCGGCAAATATAATCAATAATAACTCGATATTGAATGGATCATTAACCACAGGTTCCGGCAGCGATACATTAGCTCTTGGTAGCACATCGCAAAGTAATGGTGCGATTAATCTGGGTGACGGGAATAACAATGTCACTATCGAGAATGGTGCACAGGTATCCTCCATTACAACAGGCACAGGCGACGATACTTTTACTCTTAATAATATGACGCTGGGGAGCACTTATTTAGGTGCTCTAAATGCCGGTAGTGGCTCAAATACCCTGAACTTCAATAACTCATTTGATTCTCTGGCGAGTGGTACGTCGTTACAGGGCTTTACCAATATCAATCTTATCGATAGCCAAATTACCCTGAATTTTGACGATAATATCGGTAGCGGGGCAATTAATATCAGCGCGAGCAGTGAGTTACTTTTTGGCAGCACATTCAATAGCACACTGAACGCCTCATTAGGCCATGTTGCCGCCGGGGATGGTTTAGCCATTGTTGATAACGGTGCTAATGTTTCGTTGAGCCAGGCCAGTACTTTTGCTGGCGATTGGCAGGTGAATCAGAGCGGTACTCTAACAGTCAGCAACAGCAATCAGTTGGGGACGAGTAACCTTTCACTGGACGGCACACTGAATTTGAATGGTGTGGCGACGTATAACAACTCCCTGTTGGGAACCGGTTTATTAAATATTGATACCGCGAATAACACCTTCAATTTTGGTGCTAATACAGGCACTGGATTCGCCGGTACGATTGATATGAAAAACACTGTTTTCACCCTGAGTGGTGATAATACAGGCGCATTGAGCAATGCCTCCTTTATTGTGTCTGCGGGGACTCTGGTTGCGGTGGATAATAGCAATCAGGCGATAGGTAATTTTATTCTCAACGGCGGTACCTCTGCATTTTCTAATGGCAGTTTAATTACTGCCGACACGTTGGCGGTGACAAACGACAGCAATATCAGAGTCGATCCGGCCATGAGTATCGCCGGAAACATACTCGATCAAGACACTGGCAGCTCAGTCAAGTTAATTGACAGTAGCAATACCCTATCAGCAACAGATTTGGCGCGACTGACACTCATGGATTTGTCGGGTGCGAGTTTAGGTCCTGATACTTCAATGAGTGTTATTCAGGGGGTGAATACGGTAGCACAAGCCCTTTATAACTATGCCTTATCCGGCGTAGGTAGCGGCTTGAGCATAACCTCTGTGCTGACTCGGTTGGCAATAATCTCCGGGCAGACATTAACGCTGACGTCACAGGGCGCATTGGATACCAATAAACTGCTGACTGCTCAACTGACTGGTAGCGGTAATTTATCTATCGCTGCTGATAACAGCGAAATGACGCTGAACAATGCCACGAACGATTACACCGGTAGCACATTGGTGAATGGCGGCATCTTGAATCTGGGCAGCGATAATGCGCTGGGACAGACCTCTGGATTAACAACCGCGGCGGGCACCAACACTAATCTCAACGGTCACAGCCAGACTGTCGGCGGGCTAACCAATATCGGTACGGTAACGCTGGGCACGGGCGGGGTGCTGAGTAGTTCGGGGGCGCTGACCAACAGCAATAGCCTGAATATTGCGGGCGGGACACTGAATTTGGCGGCGGGCGGAGTCTCAACGGCGACCGGCGGTTTAACCGGTGCCGGCACCTTGAACATCAACGGCGGTGACTTGGCGGTCAGTGGTGCCAACAGCGGGTTAAGCGGCCAGACCCTGATTGCGTCGGGCGCGTCGGCAACCCTGAACGGGGCCGGTACGCTGGGCAGCAGTGCCATTAATGTGCTGGGTGATTTAAACCTGAACGGGGCTAATGCGGCACTGGCCAATGTGCTGAGCGGCACGGGCGACATCAATACCAACGCTGCCATCACCCTGACTGGCACGAATAGCTTTAGCGGCGCACACCATATCGGTGCCACAGGGGCATTAACGGTAACGCAGGCCAGTAATCTGGGAGCCTCGACGGCTACTGTGAATCTGGATACCGCCACTTCGCATCTGGTGCTGAACGGCCTTAGCGGCGCGGTTGCCAATGCCCTCAGCGGCGTGGCGGATTCGACTGTTGATATCAACAATGGTGCGAATGTGTCGCTGACCGGCAATAACAGTGGCTTCCTCGGTCAGTATGCGCTGGCGGACAGCAGCAAATTGACGGTGGCCTCAACCAATAATCTGGGGGCCGCTTCCTCTGTGGCCCTGGCGGGCGCACAGGATATTCTGGCGCTGAGTGGCTTTAACGGCATCTTTGGCAATACGGTCACCGGCAGCGGTATCTTGCAGGTCACCGACAGCAGCGATGTGACCCTGACCAGCAGCAATGGCGTCGACAATGCGGTCACGGTGGATATCACGGATGCCACCTTGAATCTGGCTGATATCGCGCTGTTTGACCATGCACTGACCGGCACTGGCACACTGAACATTGATACTGCCAATAACATTTTCAATTTTGGTGTTAATACTGGCACGGCATTCGCCGGTACGATTGATATGGAAAACACTGTTTTTGCCCTGAGTGGCGATAATACCAGCACATTGGGCAATGCGTTGTTTGTGGCCTCTGGCGGTACGTTGATGACCGTAGGCAGTGGCAATCAGATACTGGGTAACTTTACCCTAAATGGTGCGACGACAGTATTTGGCTCTGGCAGCTTAATCGTCACTGACACGTTGGCGGTGACGAATAGCAGTACCATTCAAGTTGATCCGGCTCTCACCACTGGCGGGAATTTACTTGATCAGGACACTGGCAGTTCAGCCCAATTAATCAGCAGTAATAATACGCTCTCTACACCTGAGTTGGCGCTCCTGACATTACAAGACAGTTTGGGTAATAGCCTGGGTAATGGCACAACTGAAGATATTATTCAGGGGAGCAATATAGTTGCTGAGGCACTTTATAACTACGGATTATCGGGCAATGGCGGTGGCTTAAGTGTGACGTCAAGTCTGACTCAGTTGACGTTACTTTCCGGCCAAAGTTTGACGCTGACGTCACAGGGCGCGGTGAATGCTGATCACACCTTGCTGGCGAAAGTGACTGGTACGGGTAATTTAGCTATTGGCGCTGATAACAGCGAAATGACGCTGAACAATGCCACGAACGATTACACCGGTAGCACATTGGTGAATGGCGGCATCTTGAATCTGGGCAGCGATAATGCGCTGGGACAGACCTCTGGATTAACAACCGCGGCGGGCACCAACACTAATCTCAACGGCCACAGCCAGACTGTCGGCGGGCTAACCAATATCGGTACGGTAACGCTGGGCACGGGCGGGGTGCTGAACAGCGGCGTGCTGTCCAACAGCAGTATCCTTGATATCACTGGCGGTACGCTGAACCTCAGCTCGGGCGGAGTCTCAACGGCGACCGGCGGTTTAACCGGTGCCGGCACCTTGAACATCAACGGCGGTGACTTGGCGGTCAGTGGTGCCAACAGCGGCTTAAGCGGCCAGACCCTGATTGCGTCGGGCGCGTCGGCAACCCTGAACGGGGCCGGTACGCTGGGCAGCAGTGCCATTAATGTGCTGGGTGATTTAAACCTGAACGGGGCTAATGCGGCACTGGCCAATGTGCTGAGCGGCACGGGCGACATCAATACCAACGCTGCCATCACCCTGACTGGCACGAATAGCTTTAGCGGCGCACACCATATCGGTGCCACAGGGGCATTAACGGTAACGCAGGCCAGTAATCTGGGAGCCTCGACGGCTACTGTGAATCTGGATACCGCCACCTCCCATCTGGTGCTGAACGGTGTTAGCGGCGCGGTTGCCAATGCCCTCAGCGGTGTGACGGATTCGACTGTTGATATCAACAATGGTGCGAATGTGTCGCTGACCGGCAATAACAGTGGCTTCCTCGGTCAGTATGCGCTGGCGGACAGCAGTAAATTGACGGTGGCCTCAACCAATAATCTGGGGGCCGCTTCCTCTGTGGCCCTGGCGGGCGCACAGGATATTCTGGTGCTGAGTGGCTTTAACGGCACCTTTGGCAATACGGTCACCGGCAGCGGTATCTTGCAGGTCACCGACAGCAGCGATGTGACCCTGACCAGCAGCAATGGCGTCGACAATGCGGTCACGGTGGATATCACGGATGCCACCTTGAATCTGGCTGATATCGCGCTGTTTGACCATGCACTGACCGGCACTGGCACACTGAATGTGGCGAAGAATGATGCCAGCACGGCATTTGATTTCGGCTCTTCAGTGGGCGGCGCATTCAGCGGCATTGTGAACCTGACGAACTCGACCTTTGCGTTAAACGCGGGCAACACTGCCGCGCTGGCAAATGCCACACTGCAACTCTCAGCCAATAACGTGACCACCGTCGGTACGGATGATCGCACGCTGCACGGCTTGGATCTGAGTGGCGGCACCCTGATTTTTGACGGGGCAGCGCCGCAGTCACAGGCCAGCGGTGTGGTGACGGTCACTGATCTGGCGCTGAACAGCGGCACCATCAGCGTGACGGGCACTGACAGTTGGACTAACCAGAATCCGGTGCTGGCACCGAATCTGTCGATCCTCGATCAGGATCGGGGCGATATTATGCTGGAGCTGATTAATGCCGGTACGGTGAGTGGGGCGGCCAGCGGTCTTAATCTGATGATCAACGGCACGACGGTCACCGACACCGCGCAAGGCGTGGTCTCTGCCATCTTGCAGGGCGGGACGACGGTAGCTAATGCCACCCATAATTACGGTCTGACCAGCAGCGACGGCAGCGGTGGTAATGGTTTGTATGTCAATTACAGCCTGAG
Organism: Yersinia sp. 2540 StPb PI; assembly: GCF_052217165.1. NCBI lineage: Bacteria > Pseudomonadati > Pseudomonadota > Gammaproteobacteria > Enterobacterales > Yersiniaceae > Yersinia > Yersinia sp. 2540 StPb PI. Next base: position 4,828,570 of record NZ_JAZGQC010000001.1, on the reverse strand, counting down.
CGCGCTGGAACTGTTAACAGACGGTGCCGATGCCTTGTTGCTGGCAACAGACAGCAGTGCGACCTCGAATAAAGAGCTGAATGCACTGGTATCAGGGGTGGGCGGTTTGCAGGTGGATGCCACCAATGGGGCGCTGACGCTGGCCAACGGCAGTAACAGCTATCAGGGTACGACCACGGTCAATGCCGGTGAACTGGTCCTGGGGGCTAACGGTGCCTTTGGTCAGACGTCATTACTGGATATCGCCAGCGGTGCCAGCGCCAACATCAACGGTCATACTCAAACCGTGGGCGCACTGACCAATGCTGGTACGGTAACGCTGGGCACGGGCGGGGTGCTGAACAGCGGCGTGCTGTCCAACAGCAGTATCCTTGATATCACTGGCGGTACGCTGAACCTCAGCTCGGGCGGAGTCTCAACGGCGACCGGCGGTTTAACCGGTGCCGGCACCTTGAACATCAACGGCGGTGACTTGGCGGTCAGTGGTGCCAACAGCGGCTTAAGCGGCCAGACCCTGATTGCGTCGGGCGCGTCGGCAACCCTGAACGGGGCCGGTACGCTGGGCAGCAGTGCCATTAATGTGCTGGGTGATTTAAACCTGAATGGGGCTAATGCGGCACTGGCCAATGTGCTGAGTGGCACGGGCGACATCAATACCAACGCTGCCATCACCCTGACTGGCACGAATAGCTTTAGCGGCGCACACCATATCGGTGCCACAGGGGCATTAACGGTAACGCAGGCCAGTAATCTGGGAGCCTCGACGGCTACTGTGAATCTGGATACCGCCACTTCGCATCTGGTGCTGAACGGTCTTAGCGGCGCGGTTGCCAATGCCCTCAGCGGCGTGACGGATTCGACTGTTGATATCAACAATGGTGCGAATGTGTCGCTGACCGGCAATAACAGCGGCTTCCTCGGTCAATATGCGCTGGCGGACAGCAGCAAATTGACGGTGGCCTCAACCAATAATCTGGGGGCCGCTTCCTCTGTGGCCCTGGCGGGCGCACAGGATATTCTGGCGCTGAGTGGCTTTAACGGCATCTTTGGCAATACGGTCACCGGCAGCGGTATCTTGCAGGTCACCGACAGCAGTGATGTGACCCTGAATAACACCAACAGTGTCGACAATGCGGTCACGGTGGATATCACGGATGCCACCTTGAATCTGGCTGATATCGCGCTGTTTGACCATGCACTGACCGGCACTGGCACACTGAATGTGGCGAAGAATGATGCCAGCACCGCATTTGATTTCGGCTCTTCAGTGGGCGGCGCATTCAGCGGCATTGTGAACCTGGCGAACTCGACCTTTGCGTTAAACGCGGGCAATACTGCCGCGCTGGCAAATGCCACACTGCAACTCTCAGCCAATAACGTGACCACCGTCGGTACGGATGATCGCACGTTGCACGGCTTGGATCTGAGTGGCGGCACCCTGATTTTTGACGGGGCAGCGCCGCAGTCACAGGCCAGCGGTGTGGTGACGGTCACTGATCTGGCGCTGAACAGCGGCACCATCAGCGTGACGGGCACTGACAGTTGGACTAACCAGAATCCGGTGCTGGCACCGAATCTGTCGATCCTCGATCAGGATCGGGGCGATATTATGCTGGAGCTGATTAATGCCGGTACGGTGAGTGGGGCGGCCAGCGGTCTTAATCTGATGATCAACGGCACGACGGTCACCGACACCGCGCAAGGCGTGGTCTCTGCCATCTTGCAGGGCGGGACGACGGTAGCTAATGCCACCCATAATTACGGTCTGACCAGCAGCGACGGCAGCGGTGGTAATGGTTTGTATGTCAATTACAGCCTGAGCGCGCTGGAACTGTTAACAGACGGTGCCGATGCCTTGTTGCTGGCAACAGACAGCAGCGCGACCTCGAATAAAGAGCTGAATGCACTGGTATCAGGGGTGGGCGGTTTGCAGGTGGATGCCACCAATGGGTCGCTGACGCTGGCCAACGGCAGTAACAGCTATCAGGGCACGACCACGGTCAATGCCGGTGAGCTGATCCTGGGGGCTAACGGTGCCTTTGGTCAGACGTCATTACTGGATATCGCCAGCGGTGCCAGCGCCAACATCAACGGTCACACTCAAACCGTGGGCGCACTGACCAATGCTGGTACGGTAACGTTGGGCACGGGCGGCGTACTGAGTAGTTCGGGGGCGCTGACCAACAGCAATAGCCTGAATATTGCGGGCGGTACGCTGAACCTCAGCTCGGGCGGAGTCTCAACGGCGACCGGCGGTTTAACCGGTGCCGGCACCTTGAACATCAACGGCGGTGACTTGGCGGTCAGTGGTGCCAACAGCGGGTTAAGCGGCCAGACCCTGATTGCGTCGGGCGCGTCGGCAACCCTGAACGGGGCCGGTACGCTGGGCAGCAGTGCCATTAATGTGCTGGGTGATTTAAACCTGAACGGGGCTAATGCGGCACTGGCCAATGTGCTGAGCGGCACGGGCGACATCAATACCAACGCTGCCATCACCCTGACTGGCACGAATAGCTTTAGCGGCGCACACCATATCGGTGCCACAGGGGCATTAACGGTAACGCAGGCCAGTAATCTGGGAGCCTCGACGGCTACTGTGAATCTGGATACCGCCACTTCGCATCTGGTGCTGAACGGCCTTAGCGGCGCGGTTGCCAATGCCCTCAGCGGCGTGGCGGATTCGACTGTTGATATCAACAATGGTGCGAATGTGTCGCTGACCGGCAATAACAGTGGCTTCCTCGGTCAGTATGCGCTGGCGGACAGCAGCAAATTGACGGTGGCCTCAACCAATAATCTGGGGGCCGCTTCCTCTGTGGCCCTGGCGGGCGCACAGGATATTCTGGCGCTGAGCGGCTTTAACGGCACCTTTGGCAATACGGTCACCGGCAGCGGTATCTTGCAGGTTACCGGCGGCAGTGATGTGACCCTGGCCAGCAGCAATGGCGTCGACAATGCGGTCACGGTGGATATCACGGATGCCACCTTGAATCTGGCAGATATCGCGCTGTTTGACCATGCACTGACCGGCACTGGCACACTGAATGTGGCGAAGAATGATGCCAGCACGGCATTTGATTTCGGCTCTTCAGTGGGCGGCGCATTCAGCGGCATTGTGAATTTGCAAAATACCATTTTCAATATCGATGGTTTGAATACGACAGCCTTGACGAATTCCACACTGAAATTATCCAGCGGCAGTCTGGCCTCGGTGGCAGACGGTGTACAGAATATCGGTGGGCTGGCGCTCAATGGCGGTACGTTGCTGTTTAATAATCTGGTGGATAACTCAGGTATCATCAGCTCCTTAGGAACCCTCACGGCGAATAATATCGATACCACCGGTGGCGGTGAGGTTCGGGTTAATTTACCGGCGAATGTCACACCAGATCTTGGCGGTTTGTCGGTGATGCAACTGGATGAAGGGGAGATCATTGTGACCTTGGCCTCCGGCGCGGCGACCGGAACCGGGCATGAGCTGACGTTATCTGATGCACTTGGTGACCCGTTAAGTGCGACCGTTTATCAGTCTATTTCTAACCCTGGTGCACTCTCACCGGCGGCACTGGGTTCGTTTAATTACGGCATGACCACCGGGACCGGTTTTGATGGGTTGTACGTCAATTATGGGCTGAAGGCGTTGGAATTGCAGAGCACAGGTAATGACGCACTGATATTAACGGCAACCTTGGCAAACAATGGTACGCAGGCTAATGATCTCTCCGCTCAGGTGACGGGCAGTGGCGACCTGGCCTTTGTTTCCGCTAATGACGGCAGCATTGCATCGTTATCGAATTCGACCAACAGCTATACCGGCGCGACATGGGTGCGTGCAGGCAATGTCCGTCTGGCTGCGGATTCAGCACTGGGGCAAACTTCTCTGCTGGCGATGAGCACGGCGACGAATGTTGATCTCAACGGGACTCAGCAGACGGTGGGTCAGTTAGCCACTGAAACCGGCAGTACATTGGACTTCAATAGCGGCAAGTTAACCGTCACTAATGGCGGGCAGGTTGATGGCGTATTGACGGGCGTTGGTGAGCTGGATCTGGCCGGCGGTTTACTGAGTATCACTCAAGCTAATAGTGGCTTTACTGGCAGCACTGACATTGCCAGTGGCGCGACAGCACATCTGTATCAGGTCCAAGGGCTAGGCTCGGGAGCGATTAACAATAACGGCCTGCTTAATCTGGATAATACCAGCGGGGTGCTGCTGAACGCGTTGGCGGGTAGCGGCAACGTCCAACTTTCCAACAGTGCTAATGTCCAACTGGCCGCAGACAATAGTGGCTATTCGGGCTTATTTACCACTGACGCAGGGACGGTGTTGACCGCCAATAATGCAGGCAATCTGGGGAGCAGCAGTGTTGCAAACAACGGTGAGCTAATCTTGGATACGGCGTCAGTCTGGAATTTATCCAACGCGATCAGCGGTAGCGGTACATTGGTTAAACGTGGCAGCGGCACGGTAAAAATTGATAGCGGTACAGTCAGTGCCAGTTTGACGACGATTGAAAACGGTTTGCTGCAACTGGGCAGTTCAACAGCCACCTCGACCCTGACAGTGAATGAGTCACCATTGGCCCGTACATTGGTGGCCACACTGGCATCCAATGTCGTCAATCTGGTCAGTGACGTGTTGATTACTAACACCGGCTCATTAGGTGGATACGGCCAGGTGACAGGGAATGTGGAAAACCGTGGCAACCTGATTATGCCAAATGCCTTAACCGGCGGCGATTTCGGGACCTTCATTATTGATGGTAATTATACCGGCGATAACGGTACTGTGGTCTTCAATACTATTCTGGCCGGTGATTCATCAGTAACCGATCGGCTGTTGATTACTGGCAATACCGCAGGGCAAAGTTTTGTCACCGTGAACAATATTGGTGGTAATGGTGCGCGGACCTCTGAGGGCATCAAAATCATTGATGTCGGCGGCGATTCTGCCGGGCAGTTTACCCTGAATGGCCGTGCTGTGGCGGGTGCCTATGAGTACTTCTTGTATCAAGGTGGTGTTAGCTCGCCGACCGATGGTGACTGGTATTTGCGCACTCAAGCAGATGAGCGCCGCCCTGAACCGGCAAGCTATACCGCGAACCTGGCTGCGGCCAACTCAATGTTTGTTACCAGTTTAGCTGATCGCTCCGGTGAAACAGTGTATACCGATGTCTTTACGGGTGAAGAGAAAACGACCAGCCTGTGGTTACGCAATGAAGGTAGCCATAACCGTTCCCGTGATGACAGTGGCGAATTGAAAACGCAAGATAACCGATATGTGATGCAGTTGGGGGGTGATGTGGCGCAATGGAGCCGCAACACACAAGATCTGTGGCGCGTCGGGGTTATGGCGGGTTATGCCAATAGCAGCAGCTCTTCTGTGGCACAGGAAACCGGTTATCGGTCCAACGGTTCGGTAGATGGCTACAGTGTGGGGGTATATGGCACATGGTTTGCTGATAGTCAGGATAATACCGGTGCTTATGTTGACACCTGGCTGCAATACAGTTGGTTTAACAATCAGGTTGATGGACAAGATCTCACCACCGAGAAATATGACTCGAAAGGGTTCACTGCTGCGGTCGAGAGTGGCTATGCCTTCAAAGTGGGCCAGAGTGTTAACCAAAATTACTTTATTCAGCCAAAAGCTCAAGTGGTGTGGATGGGGGTGAAAGCAGATTCTCATACAGAAACCAATGGCACAGTAGTCTCCGGCGAGGGGAATAACAACATTCAAACCCGCTTGGGTGTGAAGGCCTTTATCAGCCCAATACCGACCGCTGAAAAAGCCAACGTTCCGGCATTTAAGCCATATGTTGAGGCCAATTGGGTCCATAACACCAAAGATTTTGGCACCACACTCGATGGTATAACCGTGAAGCAAGCGGGGGCAGCCAATATTGCTGAGTTGAAATTGGGTGTCGAAGGCCAGATCAATAACAAGCTGAATCTGTGGGGTAATGTGGGCCAGCAAGTGGGTAATAATGGCTACAGCGACAGCAGTATCACGTTAGGGGTTAAATATAATTTCTAACTGAAACCAGTCGTTATAAGCCATCCGCGGCACATATCATCAGGTATGTGCCGTTTTTTATGGTTAAAGCTGTACTGAAAAATATCAATGACAGTGGTGGCTGTAGTTGATTCTTTTGGTTTTATATTTTGAATTTATTTTGTTGGCAGCTTATTAAGCTGAGTTGTCTGTATTGTACGATGCTAAATTAATATCATTATCTAAATTATGATATTTAATATTGCATTAAATTAAATGTGTAATGAAATTAAATTGACGATTTAAGATTTTTGTTATAAAAAATTGAATATAAAAATATTATATTATTCATTAAGTTAGTTTGGTCTCTTGGTTTTGTATTGACAGGGTTTATCAGTTTTTCACCCCGTTAGATATTGGCTTTGTTTTCTCCCACACCCCGCAATCACTCTCTCGCGACAGGAAGTCACGTGTATTTCTTGTCCGTTTTGGCCTCGGCCGCTTTACAGGGAAAGGACAGGATATGTCAGCTATAGAACCGCAGGAAAACCGGCAGACCGGAATACTGAATACCATCGAGCGTATCGGTAATGCGATGCCAGATATCACTATGTTATTTATTTATGCATTGGGTGTGTGCTGGGCGCTCTCCTTTGCATTGTCATTTATCAATTTCGACTATTACCACCCTCTGACGGGTGATCAGATTAAAGTGACTAATATGTTGGCACCCGTTGAGTTGGTGACCTTTATTACCACTATGGTCAAAAATTTTATCAACTTCCCACCACTGGCTATCACTATTGTGGCAACGTTAGGGATCGGGATTGCTGAGGGCAGTGGCTTTATTCAGGTGATGCTGAAAAAGATGCTTAACGTTACGCCACAACGAATTTTGACACCCGCAGTAATATTTATCGGGGTGGTGAGTCACGTCGCATCTGACTCGGCGTATGTTATTTTGATGCCGGTGTCTGCCATGATGTTCTATGCCAGTGGTCGCCATCCGTTGGCGGGCATCGCCGCCGCTTTCGCAGGTTTGGCCGGCGGATTTTCTGCCAGTTACACGCCATCGATTATCGATCCGATCATGCAGGGCTTCACCCAAGGTGCGGCACATATAATTGACCCGAGTTATAACGTCAATGTGTTGTGTAACTATTTCCTGAGCTTTGGCAGCACCTTTGCGGTGATTTTGGTGTGTTGGTTTATTACCGAGAAAATTGTTGAGCCACGTCTGGTTAAGTCGATGCCATTAAATGACGATCTCAGCGTGCTCCACAACAGTGATGAACTGCAAAAAGTGACACCTCAAGAGAGTAAAGCGTTTAAAAAAGCCGGGTTGACCATGTTGTTGATGCTGATTGGACTGGCGGCTGCGCTTTACCCGGAAAATTCCTTATTGCGCTCGCCCGAGGGCAGCCTGACCCGCCCTGATGCACCGATTATGCAGGCGATAGTACCCTTGTTGTTCTTTATGTTTGCCATTCCCGGGCTGATTTATGGTTTTAGTGCCGGTACCTTCAAAAGCACCAAAGACGTTACCAGTAGCATGGAAAATATTACCCGTTCATTGGTTTCGTTTTTAGTGTTCAGCTTCTTCTGCGCCCAGTTTCTTTATTCATTCAGCCATTCCAATATCGGCACGTTGTTGGCAATCTCTGGGGCGGATTTCCTGCGCACCCTGGCAATGCCAGCCGGTTTCACTATTCTTGGGGTGATTCTGCTGTCTTGCGCCTTAGATATTATTATCACATCGGCTTCATCCAAATGGTCGATTCTGGCACCGGTATTAGTCCCGATGTTGATGGCAGTCGGTATCTCCCCTGAACTGACCCAGGCCAGTTTCCGTGTTAGCTCAACGGTGAATATCTCGACACCGATGTTTGCCTTTTATCCGTTGATCATTATGTATTGCCGTCAGTATTGCTCTAAAACCGGGGTTGGGACGCTTTGTGCCATGATGTTGCCTTATACTCTCGGGCTGACCATTGTATTAACCCTGATGCTATATCTGTTCTGGGGGTTGGGTATCCCGCTAGGATTCCAGAGTGGGTATACCTATCCGGCGGGCAGTTAATCCCCTGTTTACCTGCAATGCTGATGATATGAATTAAGTCTATAAGGAATAAGAAATGACAATGGCACTCTCAGAACAACTGACCCAACGTTTCTTCCGTTATCTGGCGGTGAGCAGCCAGAGTGATGGCGCGTCAATGACGCTACCCAGCACGGTCGGGCAGCATAAGATGGCGCAAATGTTAGCGGAAGAACTGCGCCAGTTAGGATTGGAAGATATCGTCATTGATGCCCATGCGACGGTAACTGCCCGTAAACCCGGCAACCAACCCGCCGCACCACGAATTGGTTTCATTACGCATATTGATACCGTTGATGTTGGTTTATCGCCTGATATCCACCCGCAGCGGTTGCGCTTTACCGGCAGTGATCTCTGCCTGAATCCTGAACAGGGTATCTATCTGCGCACATCAGAGCACCCGGAAATCCTTCGTTACCAAGATGAAGAAATTATTTTTGGCGATGGCACCAGCGTGTTGGGGGCGGATAATAAAGCGGCGGTCACGGTGGTGATGACGCTGTTGGAGAACCTGAGTGCCGATGATTGCCATGGGGATATCGTGGTGGCATTTGTGCCGGATGAGGAGATTGGTTTGCGCGGTGCCAAAGCGTTGGATCTGGCACGGTTTGATGTTGATTTCGCCTACACCATTGATTGTTGCGAACTGGGGGAGGTGGTATTTGAGAACTTTAACGCCGCCTCAGCCGAAATTGATATTGTTGGGGTAACGGCTCATCCTATGTCTGCCAAAAATGTGCTGATCAACCCTATCCGCGTAGCTTATGACATTATCAGTCAGTTCGACCCACAGGAAACACCGGAACATACTGAAGGGCGGGAAGGGTATGTCTGGTTTACTGATATGGTTGCCAACCCCAATCACGCCAAACTGAAGATTGCGATTCGCGATTTTGATAATGCGTTATTCGCGGCACGCAAACAGCGAATTGGTGAGGTGGTTACACAGATTGCAGCGAAGTATCCACGAGCGAAAATCAGCCATTCAGTCACCGACGTTTACAGCAATATCAGCAACTCGATAGGCGAAGATACCCAGGCGATTGATTTGATTTTCTCTGCCATGGCCGCGTTGGATATTGAACCTAAGGTGATCCCAATGCGTGGTGGTACCGATGGTGCAGCGTTATCGACTCAGGGGTTATTGACACCAAACTATTTCACCGGAGCCCATAACTTCCATTCACCGTTTGAATTTTTGCCAATTAGCTCCTTTGTAAAATCGTATGAGTTAACCCGAACTATCTGCTTGTTTGCCGCTAAATAACTTATCAGGGGAGGGGGTATATAGCCCCCCTCCTCAATGTAAACCCCGCTATTACCTTAATCTAATGCCTCTTCCTGCACTTCTAACACATGGTATGCGGTTGAGCAGAACAGTGAATTCAAACGTTTCATATCACCTAATAGCCCCATGTGCAGACTGCTGGTTTCAATACTCTGCACATTTTGTTGATGCAGGCGTTCAACGTGAGAGTGAGAATAGCGGCGGTTTAATAAACGGAAACGATGCTTGGCACGGCGTAGGCGTTTGGCGTTATTGATATCGCGGGATAAAAACACAGACATTCCTAAATCCAGATTGGCTACCAGACGGGTGTGCAGGGTATTTAACTCTTCAAACCCCTCGGCCGAAAATGGCTTACGAGCATTGAGTGACTTGGCTGCCACATCAGCAGTCATGCGGCCAATAATATCGCCGGCTTGTTGCAGATTAACCGCCGTATCAATAATTTCAGCCCAACGACGGGAATCAATCTCACCCAACTCATCCTGCTGGATTTGCGCTAAATAGAGCTTAATGGCGCTATACAGCATGTCGACTTCATCTTCCAACAAACTGACTTCATGCTTTTGCTGTTTATTCCCCTCCAGTACTTCTTTAAACCGCACCAGCATCTGCTCCAGCACATCACCCATTCGCAGGGTTTCCCGCACTGCGTTTGCTAAGGCTAACGAAGGAGTATCGATGGCGGTAATATCAAGATAGCGCGGGGCCGAGGGTTGTAGGGTAGTTTGGTCATCGCTGACTAATCGGCTACAGATACGAGTCATCACTCCAACAAATGGCAGCATCAACAAGCAGCGCAGCAGGTTATAAAATACGTGGAAGTAAATGACCACTTCGGCGGCGGGCAAATTACGGCTAATGAGCCATTGCCCTAACATATTGACCCAAGGGAGGACTAAAATACAGCCGATCACTTTAAACAGTAGGCTGCCCAGCACCACTTGTCGGGAGATGGCATTCTGCCCACGGCTGCTGATCAGTGCCAGCAAACCACTGCCCAGATTAGAGCCAATCACAATACAGAGGGCGATATTTAGCGGAACTAAACCGGTAGCGGCCAGTGTGGCGGTCAGCAATACTGCGGCCAGACTGGAATAACTGATCATGGCGAACAGTGCGCCAATCAATAATGCCAGAATGGTATCACCGGTCAGAGATGAAAAAATGGCTTGCACGGCGGTTGCTTGCGTAATCGGCCCGGCGGCAGTGACAATCAGTTGCAGTGCCAGAATAATCAACCCGAGACCGATGCCTACCCGCCCCATCTGACCAATCCGACTTTTGCGCTGGCCGAGGAAAACAATAACCCCACCCAGGATTAGCAACGGTGAGAGCCAGGAGAGATCAAATGTCAGCACCCGGGCCATCAGCGCCGTCCCAACATCTGCCCCTAACATAATCACTAAGGCCGGCGACAAGGAGATAAGCCCCTGCGATACAAATGAGATAACCAGTAACGCGGTAGCATTACTGCTCTGTACTAGCGCCGTGACACCAATACCGGCGATAAAAGCCGTGGGTTTTTTCTGGATACTGGCGCTCAGAACCCGGCGCAGATCGGCACCGTAAACACGCATGATACCGGTGCGAACAATGTGTGTTCCCCACACCAGCAGGGCGACAGAAGAAAGCAGATGAAGCAGAGTCAGCATAGTTAATCTCAGTTGTGGCAAGACCCATATCGTTGAACTGCCTCAACGACGGTTGAACACACCTGAAAAGGCGGGTGGGCCTGGCTCTGTGTAAGTTAGATCCTATTTAAGTCTGTACAGTTTGAGGTTACGGCCATTTGACGATAAAACGGCCCGTTGATGGATGTTGCAGTGTTTTAACAGGGTTACCTTGTGGTGCAGGGCGACCGATATCTACACGCGGGTGAGTTAGGGGTAGATGTAAGGTTATTCCCCAGATAAAGGGGACTTGCAAGACGATATCGACACTAAACATGCCCCATTATAGCAATTTTTGCTGCCAATGACGTCAGTTATGGCTTTTGGTAACAATACAGTGCGGCCAAGGTGCGGTTTGCCATCTGGTGGCGTGCGCTCTCTTGACCGCTTTTATGCTGTTACCCAGCCACCCGCAGCCAGGCAAATAGCAGCGCCACCATAATCACAACCACAGCCGTGGCAATCACTAAACGTTCAGCAAATAGACGTCGCATCGGTAAACTCCTCAGGCAAAACTGTAACGTTCTGAATGATATTTCGACATAGGAACACCGATTTCATTCAGCGCAGACTCGATAGCATCCATCATGACATTGGGGCCACATATAAAATACTCGTGACTGGCATAGGGAGGGGGCAAGTGCCGTTTGAACACCTCGGCATCAATGAATCCTTTTTCCCCCGTCCAGTCTGGCGCGGGGTTCGACAACACATGCACCACGACCAAATTAAGCCGTGATTTTAATGCTTCTAACTCTTCACGAAAGGTGATCGATTCCCAATCTTTGCTGCCATAAAGTAGCAGGGCTGGCCGTTGGTCACCGCGATCAGCCAGTGTTCGCAACATACTCATCATTGGCGTTATCCCAACACCACCGGCGACCAGAACATGCATGTCTGCCGGATTTCCTAATGTGAATGCCCCATAGGGGCCATCCAAATAGACCCGTTGCCCGATGGGGACTTTAGGTATGTTAGAGGTAAAATCCCCCAGATTGCGGATCGACATTTCCACGCGCCCGTCACTCACCTGTGCGCTGGATGAAAAAGAGAACGGATGGGCGGTAATGTTAAACGGGCTACCCCAAATGGTTAACCAACCGAACTGTCCGGGAGTGAAGCGAAAACCGTCATGGCCATCGGGCATCATCACCAAGGTGGCGGTATCACCCCGTTCCTGCCGTACTGCTACCACGCGATAGGGGCGTCGCAATATAAACAGCGGTTTGACGATCCGCACATACAGTAGCAAACCAAACCAAAAAAGAATCAGGCCAACCCAAAGTGCTCTTTTTAATGGGTCGTCGAGGTAAAACCCCCAGCCGACCATATGCATGACCCCGGCAACAACCGCCACTACGGCCAGAATAATGTGAGATAAATGCCAGATTTCATAGCGTATTTTTAGTTGAACTCGCCACAATGCGGTAATAACCAAAGCAATTAATGCATAGGTTGATAGGGCGGCAAAACGGGCTCGCCACGGCGCGTCGAAGGAGTTTAGTAGTGCCAATAACTCTGGACGAACAACAAATAGGATTAAGGGATGTGCGATAACCAGCCCGACTGCAATCAAAGAGATTCGTCGGTGGAAGTGATAGATAATATCCTCACCCCAAGGTTCGGTGACATAACGGAAACGGGCAGTCAGACCAAATTGTAGCCCCATTATTGCCAATCCGGCATAACCAAGGGCAATCGAAAACTCCGTCCAGAAATCTCGAGCTGGGGGTAATGTACCGGTTAATAATGCCAACAGAGGGGCCAGAATAAAAAAAAGGTATATCCCAACCCAAATGACACTACGCACAGCATAAGTCGACATATTGCTCACACCAGAATTATGAATAACATGTCAATAAGTATACTAAGCGAAACATAAGATAACCATTTATAAACATCACCATAACAATGAAGGAGCTGGGCACCAGACAGATTGAAAAGAGAGTCGTCGCCTGTGATGCTGGTATGGGGTCTAGCGTAATTGGGGCGTCGGTTTTGAAAACAAAGCTGAAGAAGGTCATGATCGATATTAAAGTATCCAACGCTAAAATTGAGGAGATCCCCAGCGATACCGACTTGGTCATAACGCATGTTCAACTGATTGAACGAGCCAAAAAATTACATGGAGATAACGGCATCACCTTTATGTCTATTACTCAGTTTATTGAGGGAAGCCAATATGATGAAATTGTGGAATATATAATAAAATAAGCAATTAGAGGTTATTGGCGGGGATGCAGCGAGTATCCCCTCTTTTTTCATCAGAAGTGACCAACCACTATCCAGACCACAGAGCGATGCCCAGATCTATATTGTCCTTTTAAATTATAAATTCTTATAAATCAAATTATTATAAGCATGATAGTGATGATGTTAATCACCATGTAAACATCAAGTGCCGAACGTAAATAAACCAGAACAAATCCTCTTTAAATATATCTGCCGCTAATTAGTGGCGTGGTTATTTTTAGCAATCATTATATATCTGAACTAACTTTCTGCCGGGTATAGGCAGGAGGTTGGCTCTGGGTATTGCGACTATAACTCTTATTGAATATTTAATTTGAGGTATTATAAGCATGACAACTAATACGACTATTTCTCCTGAAAGTGAGACGGCAGCATTATTTTTACTGGATCAAGCAATGGGCTTTACTTATCAAGCGTCACTGCGGGCAGCGGCTATTTTGGGGGTTGCCGACCATCTTATACAAAGGCCAAAAACGGTACAGGAACTTGCAACAGAATTGGAGGTTGATCCACAGCAACTGCATCGAGTGATGCGATTGCTTGCAACGCGAAATATCTTTAAAGAAGTTGATGGGCAGCGATTTACACTCACGCCAGCGGCTGAGTTTTTGTGTACCGCGACCTCGCATTCGCTTCGTTCTGCGGTACTGATGTTAACCGATGAGACATTTTGGGGCCCGCTGGGGAATATCGTTGAAAGCGTTCGCGGCCACTCTGCTTTTAAACAACTATATGGCGTGTCGTTCTTCGAATACTGGTCGCAACCACAGACTCGCTCTCCTGAATATGATTTTCACACCGGGATGTCCTCGATGTCGGCGGTGGAAAACCTGGCTCTGGTACGTAGCTATCATTTCCCAGACCATGCCACCGTTGTTGATATTGCGGGGGGGTTAGGCGGCTTGCTGCTAAAAGTATTACAGGCTAATACGACACTGCACGGTATTTTGTTCGATCAAACTCCGGTGCTGGAAAGACATCGTCTTGGTGAACTGGGGGATGACTCAAGATGGAGGCTCCAGCCTGGCAGTTTCTTCGAATCATGTCCTCCGGCAGATTTTTACTTATTAAAATATATCACTCATGACTGGCCGGATGAAAAGACAACACTAATACTCCATAATTGTCGTAAGGCCATGCTTCCTAATGGAAAAGTCCTCATTATGGATACCATTATTCCTGAAGGAAATACCCCTCACTTCGGGAAAAATATGGATCTGCTCTTGATGGGGAGCTTTGACGGTGGGAGAGAACGCACCGAAGCTGAGCTGAAAGTGATACTCGCCGGAGCCGATCTGAAACTAAACCGCATCATAAATACCGGTAGTTACGTATCGATAATAGAGGCCGTTGCGCGTTGAATATAGACCTATAAGCCTGACATTCGCCCATTTTTAGCGCTGATAAGAATGGGCGGATGAGCAGCTCTATCTATCTTGGCAAGAGAACTGGTGGCATTGGCGTAGAAAATTCATAATTTCTCCATAATATAATCAGGTCATGATAAACATATTTAATTTTGTAATTATATTAAGTAAATACAATATGTTACGATTTTTTCTTCAGTGTATTAACCCTGCCAAATGTATCTAAGCGATCTATTAATCCTGTCAATTTATCAGAAGCTTGATGACGGAACCTGTTCATCGTATGCATAGATGGGTATCATTCCGACATTAGTAATGCAAATCATTAGCGTTAGCACTCAAGGATATTTACATCCCCACTTTTCAGGAGAGAAAATGCAATTACGTCTAGCTTTATTTTCGTCATTACTGGCCGCAACTGTTGCGATGACAGGGTGTGATGATTCATCTGCCGCGCCAGAAGAATCAGCCAAAATCAGTATTGAGCATGCGCAAGGAACCACTCAGGTTCCACTAAACCCGCAAAAAGTCATCATACTGAACCCATCCGTGCTCGATACTGCCGATGCCCTGAACATTAAGGTGGCAGGTGTCCCGCAAACCAGTACTCATCTACCCGCATTTTTATCCAAATACAGCGGCACTGAATACCTGAATGCTGGCACATTATTCGAACCCGATTACGAGGCATTAAGTCAGGCTAAACCTGACCTGATCATTGCCGGTGGCCGTGCTCATGATGCTTATGACAAACTTAGCGCTATCGCACCGACTATCGCACTTGATGTCGATACCAAGCACTTTACCCAGAGTCTGACTCAGCGTACTGAGCAACTGGCCTCTATCTTTGGTAAAGAAGAAGAAGCGAAGGCACTGCTGGGCAAATTCTCATCTCAGATAAATGAGATAAAGCAAAAATCAGCTAATGCCGGATCAGCCATGGTAGTGATGGTCAGCGGCGGGAAAATGTCAGCTTACACGCCGGGCTCCCGTTTCGGTTTTGTGTTTGATGAGTTAGGTTTCACCCCTGCGGCCACTTTCGAACAAACGGGTAGTCATGGGAATGTAGTGACCTCTGAATTCATTCTCAATGCTAATCCTGAGTGGTTGTTTGTACTGGATAGAGACAATGCCATTGGGCGTACTGAAGGCCAATCGGCACAACAGATTCTTGATAACCCACTGATCCATAAAACCAAAGCATGGCAGAATGATCAGGTTATCTATCTCGACTCCTCCTCGCTCTATATTGCCGGTGGCGTACAGAGTTATACAAAACTGATGGATAAGGTCAGTGCTGTGTTGGATAAATCAGCGCCAGCGCAGTAATTTTCACTGATGAAGAATCTTAGCTTTCTAGTTGGCCTGGTTATTTTACTGGGCCTGATGATCTGTAGCCTGTTTATCGGTGCCGGCCATGTCACTTTTGCTGATGTCTGGTCGGATCCCGATATGCGCGACATCTTTATACTTAGCCGGGTGCCACGGACGCTGGCATTAGTCCTTGCTGGCAGCGCCATGAGTGTTGCTGGCCTCATCATGCAGATGCTGACGCAGAACCGTTTTGTCGAACCTTCTATTGCGGGTACGACCCAGTCCGCCAGCCTTGGTTTATTGTTGGTGATGGTTTTCAGTCCATCGGCTCCGGTGATGGTGAAAATGTTGGTGGCTACGGTATTCGCGATGGGGGGGACGGCCCTTTTTATGATGTTGTTGGCGCGAATGCGGATGAAATCAGCGCTGATGGTGCCGCTGACCGGCATTATGCTGGGGGCTGTATTTAGTGCAGTAACAACCTTCGTGGCGATGGAGTTTGATCTCCTGCAATCGTTGGGCAGTTGGGAGTCTGGTGATTTCTCGGGTGTCTTGCAGGGTCGCTATGAGTTGTTGTGGATAGTGGGAGCCTTAACGCTGATTGCCTGCCTAATCGCCGATCGTTTTACCGTGGCAGGTATGGGGCGGGATTTCTCGGTCAATGTTGGGCTAAATTATCAACGCGTTATGCTGACGGGAATGTCCATTATAGCCATCATCAGCGGCGTGGTTGTGGTCGTGATTGGCGTGCTTCCTTTTCTCGGTTTGATTGTACCCAATATTGTCAGTATGGCGATGGGAGATAACCTGCGCCGAACCATACCTTGGGTGAGTCTTTGTGGTGGTGGTCTGGTCGTGTTATGCGATATTATCGGTCGATTAATTAGCTACCCATTTGAAATCCCTGCCAGCGTTATTCTGGGCGCGATTGGTGCACTGGTTTTCCTATTATTAATTGTTAGGACAAAACGCCATGCAGGTTAATGAGTATTCATCAAAAGGGAATTGGTTTCAGGGCGCAAATCGGGCATTAAGCATACCGGCAAAGCGGTTGTTACTGTTGAGCATTATTGCCGTCGCTGCGATTGTCATCTTCATGACAATTAATCTGGGGAGCAACATCCAGTATATTCTGGTGCATCGCGGTCTTATTCTAGCCACCATGCTGTTGGTGGCCTTTGCTGCGGGAGTTGCCACTGTCTTATTCCAAACAGTAACCAATAACCGTATTTTGACGCCATCAGTGATGGGATTAGAAGCACTGTTTATTCTCATCCAGACCATGTTGGTGTTTTTTGTTGATGCCAATGGTTTCAGAGTGTTAGGTATTACGGGGAAATTTCTCTGTGAGTCGGCACTGCTGTTATTGTTCTCGGTGTTTCTTTACCGTTGGTTACTGACCGGTGTGGGGATCAATCTGCATAAGGTGCTGCTGGTTGGCTTGGTTTGTGGCACGTTGTTCCGCAGTCTATCGAGCCTGATGCAACGTCTTCTTTCGCCGGGGGAGTTTGCCATATTGCAGGGGAGGGTATTTGCCACCTTTACCCGAGCGCCCGCAGAGATTATTGCCGTTTCTACGGGGATAGTTGTGATTGTGGGCCTTATTGTTTGGCGCATGCGCCATTGCCTCGATATTATCGCGCTTGGTCGAAATACCGCAATTAATCTCGGCGTTGCCTATCAGAAAAAGATAACCACTATTTTGCTGCTGGTCTCGCTGTTGGTCGCCATCTCTACAGCACTGGTGGGGCCGCTGACATTTTTAGGTTTGCTTATCGCTAATTTGGCTTATCCAATTGTTGGTTCATTCCGCCATCAATATTTGCTACCCGGTGTTTTTCTGCTGGGAACTATTACATTGGTTGGTGGGCAATTGATTTTGGAGCGCTTACTGAATATGTCTGGGACATTATCGGTGGTTATTGAGTTTGTCGGTGGTGCGCTGTTTATTTATCTTTTAATAAAAAAGGCTCCGGTATGATTGAAATTAATGACATTAATAAAAAATACCAGGATACAGCGGTTCTCAATAATATAAATGAGAGCATTCCTTCTGGTGGTGTTACTTCAATCATTGGACCAAACGGTGCTGGCAAATCTACGTTATTGTCGATTATGAGCCGGTTGCTGGCGCCTGATATTGGTAGTGTGCTGTTTAATGGTTTGGATGTGGCAAAAACCTCTGGCGATAAACTGGCGACTATTTTGTCAGTTTTACGTCAGGAAAATCACTTCACCAGCCGCCTGACTGTAGCAGATTTGGTTGGCTTCGGGCGCTATCCCTATTCAAAAGGGCGGCTCAACGAAAATGACCGTCAGTATATTGATGCTGCGATGGAGTTTCTTAATCTGGTGCCGCTGAAGGATCGCTATCTTGATGAGCTTTCGGGTGGGCAACGGCAACGCGCCTATGTAGCAATGGTGCTTTGTCAGGATACAAAATATATCCTGCTGGATGAGCCATTAAATAATTTAGATATGAAACATTGCGTTGCGATGATGAAACAATTGCGGCGTGCCGCAGATGAATTGCACAAAACCATTATTCTCGTTATCCACGATATCAATTTTGCTTCTGCATATTCTGACCACATTATTGCGATGAAGAATGGTGAGGTTATTTATCGAGGGGCACCCGCAGAGATTATGCAACCCAATATTCTTGAAGAGATTTTCGATATAAAAATCCGTATCGAAAAAGTACAAGATCAGCATATCGCGGTCTATTATCGTTAAGGTGAAAAACGGGCGTAACTGTATATTTACGCCCGTTTTTATCCCGTGATTAGAACAACACAGAGTAGTTCACACCAAAGGTACGGCCACGTCCTTTATAGGTATAGAGATCAGGTGCTCCGTAGGTGGGGCTATACAGAATTGGTGCGCGCTGGCCCCAAACGGTGGTGTACTCTTTATCCAGCAGGTTTTCGATGCTGAAGCTGATTTTACCCACTGGCAAGGTGTAGCTGCTCAGGAAATCAATCGTGTTATAACCATCAAGTTTACGGCCTTTACTGTCTGACACATCGAAGGTCTGCTGGGATTGTACTCGCAGGTTCCAATCACCCGGCGCCCAACCAATATAAGCGGTGGCTTTCGACGGACTGGCGGTATCAACAGTGAGTTTCTGCCACTTGCCGTCAGTTTTGGTCTCAGATTTAATCAGGTTAAATGTTGCTCCGGTGCTCCATTCGCTGTCTTCGAAGAAATAATCCGCCGCGCCTTCAACCCCGTAGATCCGGCGTTTGTCCGGCAACACACTGATGGTCATGTCTGTTTTGTTGATGGCAATAGTTTGGTCAGACAGAGAGTAGTAACCGGCGATTTGAGTACGCAGGTTATCACCCGTATAGCGCCAGCCCAATTCATAAGCATTAACCTTAATACCCTCCAGCTTGGAGTCATTTACGTTGACGCTTTTTTGCAGTTGGTAGTGGCCGTTGACCAACTGATAGGTCCCGGAGCCGTAATATTTCGCCAGATCGGGGATCTCAAACCCTTGAGAGAAGTTGAACCACGTCTGCTGGCTTTGTGCCAGATGCGCCAGCAAACCGGCATTGAACAGGACGTTGTTGTAATCCGTTTTCCCGCCTGGCACTGCATCTGCTGAGGTCGCGCTGCCGTTAGCAATAGCTTGTTGTTGCGCATAGCCGACGAAATCATCAACCTTGTTCTCGGTGTATTGATAACGTACGCCACCACTCAGGGTAAAGATGGGGTTGATGTCATAGCTGGTTTGCAGGAACGGCGCGAGATTGGTGGTGGTGTAACTTGGATAACGGCCAACATTGTAGGCATTTTGTAAGGTCATCCCGCCAGACTGTTGTGCCAGTGCCAGATTGAAGAACTGCTGATTGGCGTTGAAGCTTTCATGCTCCACGTCGACACCATAAGTCAGCGTGAGGCTGTCGATAGGTTTACTGTTTAGCGTCAGTTTACCGCCGTAAAAATCGGTTTTCTGCTGTGATGCACCGATACTGGTTACAGCAGTACCTGCTTTGTTCAGGGTTGGGAACGGATAAAAGGTCAATGATTCATCACGGTAAAACACCTGTGCTACCAAATCCTGACCCCAAAAGTCGGTATTGGAGTATTGCAGGTTGATGAGATGGCGCTCAGTGCCTGGAATACGATCTGAGTTCAAATTGCCGCTGTTAGATGCCTGGCCGGTACCCGTCACTGCCGAGAAGTTTTCCCCCAGATATAATCCGTGTTTGCCATCAGATTCGCTGTTGAAATACTGGGTGGTTAACTGCAATTGCTGATGGTCATCAATGTTGAAGGTACCTGTGCCCATCACATCAAGGCGGCCGGAATATTGCAGGCCGGTCTGGGTATTATCGATCAACACCTCATCGCCTTTACCGTCATACCAGCCGCCATAACGTTGATAGGAAACAGAAAAACGACCGAATGCTTGCTCATTCCCGCCGCTCACCGCAGCCCCGATATTCTCATCGTGATCGTTATGGCTGTTAAAACCGGTTTTGCCGCCAACTTGTAGTTCGACCTGTTTTTCTTCCTGACCTTTTTTGGTCACAATATTGATCAAGCCGCCAGTGCTACCGCCACCGTAAAGCGAAGTGGCACCGGAGATAACTTCTATATGCCCAATATTAAACGGATCTATGGCGTCAAGCTGACGGCTATCGCTGCGTGAAGAGTTCAGGCGCACGCCATCGATCATTACCATCATTGATCGGCCACGCATATTCATGCCGTAGTTGGTCCGGCCCTGACTGCTAACATCCATGCCAGGAATCAATTGCGCCAAAATATCTTTGATTTCCTTGCCAGCTTGAACTTGTTGTTCGAGTTCCTGACCTTCAATCACCCAGGTGGTTTGTGCCATTTCGGCCACGCTGCGGTGTGAGCGGCTGGCAGAAACTACCATTTGATCTTCTGCCCATGCTGCGGGCACGAGCATAGCTAACAGGCACGGATTTAATACCCAGAGGTGTCTGCGTTTCATTGTTATTCTCTTTTTCCCATATTAGAGGTTATGTTAAAAATTAAAGTTGGTTTAACGATTGTTCTAAACCCAAACTCATTGGAGTTGCAGCCAGGCAGCCTGCAAACACATCCCGATGAGCTTACTCAGTCAAGTGATTCGCGCGCGCAGCTAACCCCCCTGCGGTTTCAAGGACGAGGGGATCTGTGCGGGGGATAACGGCCGGCGGCTGGCTGCGCCATTGGATCACCGCCGGAGTGGATGTTAAATCGAACTGTTCACGACCTAAAACCCGGTTGAGAATACGCGCCGATCGCCAAGCCATCAGGCTGAGCTGCGGTTCTGCAATGCCGTGGCTATGCATACCGGCGTTGACTGCAAATAAGCAGTTATCGTGTGGGCCTCGCCAATCGAGGGTGAAGTCGGGAGCCATGCGGTATTGATAATCGGCAGTGGTCATCAGGCGGCTGGCCAGTGGTTTAAGGAATGCCGGACGTTCCTGTTGATAACCGGTCGCGAAGATAGTCACGTCGCTGTCAAAGGTTTCTTTGCCCTGATCGAGATGGTGATGGGTGACTAATTGGTAACCGTTACCTTGCGGATGCATCGCTGTCAGTGAGCGGCTAGGGAGCAGGCGCGCCCAGGGCTTTTCACGTAACACCTCAAACTGATGATACATAGCACGGTAAATAGCCAGTAGCGACTCACTGGTAATGCCGTCAGACGTCATTTTCTGTTCAGCCAGCATATGTTGCTTGGCGTTGTCGTTCAGAGTATAGAAACCGTCAACGTATTCCGGGGTGAAGTACTCATTGGCAAAAGCGGCTTCATCCAGTGCGTTGTAATTATTCCGGCGTGAAATCCAATCTAACTGTTTCGGTTGGCCCCACTCAGCGCGGAAGATGTTGAGGAACAGGTCAGCTCCACTCTGACCACCACCGACGATGGTGACTCGTTTACCGGCCAGATCGGGATTGCGCAGTGCCATTTCACTGGCATGGAAACAGCGATCGTTTTGCTCGCCGACACATTCCGGCAACTTGATACGTTTGCCGATCCCCAGACAAACATGGCGGGCATGGTAGACATTGCGTGTTGTGGTCACGACAAAATGGCGCTGCTGGTCGTCAAAATCCACACTCTGAATATCTTGGCTGAACTCTAGCGAGCTTAACCCATGGGCAGCCCAACTGAGGTAGTCTGCAAACTCTTCCCGTGAAACCGTTCGGTGTTCAGTCGTCAGGAATCGGTAGAATTTCTTCCTTTGGACTAAGTAGTTAAGGAAGCTATAGGGATTGGTTGGCGACACCGCACTGACCAAATCTTTCAAAAAACTGGTCTGCATGTGGCAATCTGGCACCATCATGCCGGGGTGCCAGGTAAAGTGTGATTTACGCTCAAAGAATTTGCTGTTAAAGCCAGAAACTTCGCTGCCGAGGGCGGCAATACTGAGGTTAAATGGGCCTATGCCAATGCCGATGAAATCTAAAGTTTGATTCATTAGGCTAGCTCCTTGGTGACCAAATAAAGAGGGTTATCCAGATCCTGCAAGTAATTTGGCAACATTCGACTGCCACCATCCTGCTCTGAATAGGTGAGTTTCACCGGGTTGAGGACTACACGAATAATTTGTGGTTTAAACAAATCAAATAGGGAAAAACGCTCTGCCATGTCTGGATGCTGTGCCATGTAGCGCTGCAGTACCTGTGCCAGCAGTTGATAGAATTGGTGTTCATTGATGCCACACACATGCATCAGTGGTGAGATAAATCTCAGCACGGTGACGAAATGCCCGGTCTGTAGGTCGTGTATCAGGTAGTCGGCAGATAAGCGTGCGGTGACGGCTTTCACGACACTGGGCAGTGAGGCCGCTTGCGGGAACTCTTTATCAACCAGGCGCATATCGCCCTGGAAGTCTTTCAATAGCACACGTTGCGGTATGTGGTCTTTCATCACCAAAGTGATGTTTTGGCCGTGGGCGATCAGTGCCACACCGTAACAACACATCAGGTGGTACATTGGCACCACGACCACCCGAAACATCTGTTCTAACCAGGCTTTGGCACTCAGCCCCGAACGTGCAATATAGGCGGCAATCAACGGATGCCCCTGATTATCGGTTTCCATCAGGGTTGCCATCAAAATTGCCTGTTCGCCCGGTTGTAAATAGCAGGACGGATTTTCTCGCCAAATCACGCCGAGCATTTCCTGATAGCGATAGGGCGCTTTACTCAAGGTGGCATAGGTCTGGTGCATCATATAACCGGCTGCGGGTTCTCCGAGGATCTCAGCACCGCTTGCCCGTAGCGTAGGGTCTTGTGCAAAGACTTGCTGTAACCAATGCGAAGCCGCAGGACCTGCGCTGATATATTTACCGGGGATGCCGCGATAACAAGAGGTGTTGTAGATGGTCAGTGGCAATTTGATATCAAATGGCACGCGGCGACTGACATTCGTTAAGGTACGTAATGATTGTTGCGCCAGATAGTGGTCACCAAACTCACCCAGTTCGATCAATTCACCTTCGGCTAATTGTGGCAGGAAGTGCAGGGCGATTTTTTGCTGCCACTGCCATGGGTGTAAGGGCACCGGTACCCAGTCGTCATTCAACGCGAGCTGCTGCCAGTGGCGCTCAAATCGCTGGCGTTCCGTGCTATCCATCGCACTGTCGAGCAGCCTGTCCAACGGGAATTGTGCATCCGCGCACCAGACAAAACTGCCACGTTTGGCGGCGACCCAATGCAGGCGGAACTGCCCTTGATATTCTGGCGCGTAGTGATGCAGGGCGGTTAGACCCCAGCCACGGCGGCCTTTGTTGAAGATAAATTTCGGGTGGCCGGCCAGCAGACATTGTAGTGCATCAGCATCAAGGGCAATCAGATGTTCGGCACTCATGCCCTGACGGGCAGAGAGTAACTGCATGTCTGCGCGCAGCGTGGCATAGAGGTCTTCCAGGTGTTCAGCAACCTGTGCATCGTCCATCTGCAACACTTGAGCCAGTTGGCGTAGCATATGGTCAGCGGTCAGCGGCACTCCTTCGCAGTGCAATGAGGCGGGGTCAATATGCAGCCAGCCCCAGATACCCCGTTCGGCACTAAAGCGATAAACCGCACCCGGCAAGGTGATACTCCATGCCTGGCCTGCTGGCGCGGCACACAGGGTGCGTTCATATTCCAGTTCAGCCAGGATCTTGGCGATCATCTGACGGTTAACGCGCTGCCAGTTGGCGTAATTGTCAGTGGTCATACCGTACCCTCTTGGAAGAAATCTGCGCGCTGATTCACTATCAGTCGTGAGCGTTTATGCGGGAAATCAAACTCTTTCAAGGTGTGGTAGCCGGCGGCAGGCAGGTGGCGGAACAGGCGCTGGTTATCGGCGCGTGGCTCAGCTACTACCCGGGCTGTGCGCGGTTCATCCAGATACAGATAGTGTGTCAGGCCACGTAACCAACTGCGGATGTATTGCGCTCCTCGCCAGCGCTCTTCACCTACCAGCATGTGTAGTCCACGATCAAAAGGCTGCCAACGGTAATGGCGACCAATCCGGTCTTCTGCTGCCCAATAAACTTCGAAATAACCAAAAGGTTGATCGTCAAAGCAACCCAAGAGCGGATAGCAATAATGCGAATCCAACTGACGTTGCAGATACGCGGCCTGAACCTCAAGCGGGCCACTCATTTCCCAAAAAGCATCTACGCGCGGCGAGTTCATCCAGCGAGTAAACTGCTCTGTGTCGCGATCAATTTCCGGTAAGCGGAAGCTCAGGGTATGTTTAATGTGCGGATCGAAACGGCGATAAACTTCGCCGTTAGGGCGCGCAGCACGTTGTGGGAACCAGATATCTCGCTCGGCGTCATACTGCATCTGATCAGTCGCCCGATGGCGTTTTGCTCCCAGCCACAGTGGTAGTTGATAAAATAGATCCCGTGCCAGATAGTCGCCATAGCTCAAGGCAAACACGGCTTGTGCTTGCGGCTCTTCCCGCCACTCGGCATAGGGCAACGCAATACCGGTTAATTGTGGTGCGGCAACGAACAACTGATCCAATGCCGGTACCAGCCAGCCTGGTGGCAATGGTCCGGGTGAGTGCAACACCGCGCTGCCGTCCAACCCTAAGCTGAGGGTCAGATTTTTTCCCAACTGTTCACAGCGAAAACTGCCTGCGGAGTGCATCAACTTAGCTTGTGGCATCATTGGGCAACTCCCAGGCGATCTTGGTAAGGGAAACGAAATGGGTTTGCGAAATCAAAGTAGATAACTGCCGGATCAACGATGGTATTTTCATTGTGGTCATGCAGATAACAGAAGAAATTACCCTTGCAGTTCCAATGCGTGCTATCGAGTACGTAATCCAAACAAAGGGTATTTTTAGCCGTAGCCCGCAGGCTATGGAGTGCGTCGCGGACCCGCATCATCAGATTCTCTTCGCTGTCAAAACCGGCAGCCGCTAATGCGGCGGTCACAGCCAGACTGGAGTTGACTAGCAAGTAATAGGGGAAATAGCGCAGTAGTTGTTGTTCAGTGAAGCGGTTTTCCGCTTCGGCTTCGCCAATTTCTTCCAGCCACGGTGTGGCATCTTGGGTAAAGCCGCTGCCCTGACAGTCGCGATACAACATACCGATCGGCAAGTCTTGCTGCATTTCTACCAGAATGTTTTGCTGATGGGCTAATAGCACCAAACCGTAATCAGCTTCGGTGCTGAACAGTGGTAATAAGACCTGTTGGCAATAGGCATCCAGCCAGCAGTGGGTGGCTTGGCGTAGCGGAAGATTTAGACGCGCCGCCAAACGGCGTACTGCGGCAACCAGCAAACTGTCGCCTCCATCTGGTGCGGCCTGAGTCAAGGTGACCAGTACATTGGTTTGAGCATCTGGCTGGCTGAACAACAGGTTGTCGCGTAGCACCATCAGGCTCTCCTCTTGCACCGTGCCATCAGCGGAACATAAACCGGCCCAACCGTCCTCCTGCATAACCCGGAAGGTTGGATAGCGTGCTTGTAATGTTTGCCAGCGCAGGGTTTGAGCCAGGCGGGCCAAGCGAATTCCACGTTTAGCTTCTTTTACCGATAGCGTACGTACCGAATTGGTCAGGCGGACACTGAGGGAAAACTTGATCATGTCGCGATTTGATGGGCTATACAGCGAACGGGAGGAACTGGTCGGCAGCCAGCGTTCACCTGCTTCACCCAAGTCTTGCAGTGCATTCAGTTGTACCAACTGCTGGCACCACTCCTGGGACAACAGGTGATCAGCCTGCCAGGGGTGCATCGGCAGCAGCCAAATATCATCAGTAAAGTGTGCCAGTAGCTGTGGTGCACTCTCGCTGGCAAAACGTTGCAGACGTTGTTGCAGTGTCAGGGTGAGACTCTCACCGCACAAAAAGCGTTTATCCACGGCAAACCAGCGTAGTGGAAAACGAGCGGCAAAGTCTGGCAGATAGCGATGTGCCTCTTTTTCATTGAAGGGTTCATGGGATTTTGGCGCCGGGTGGAAGGCATGACCGACCAATAAGCCTTGCTCAGCCTGAGCAAAATTGAGTGGTTTATCGCGCAGTGACGGCCAATCCAGACGAATATTAATTGCCTGTTGGGTGTTGTCATGACTTTCCAGAACCCGCTGGCGGAAACGTGTAACCACCTCATCTGACAGGTCACCTTTTACTGCAGGTTTATCCAACAACAAGGTCACCAACTGTTCCATGCCAAGTGCCGTACCCGCGCCATCGTCCTGCTGATATAGATAGGCTGGGAACAGATAGTGATGATGTTGTGTTGGGGATATATGGCGTAAAGCAATACGAATAGCTTGTGACGATGAAAGAGGGATATGGAGCTGTGGATAGGGTTGATTGTTTGCTGTCGGAAGGATTTGCCAGTCCCGGGTTTCACGCATCAATGCGTTGAGGAAACATTGCGCAGCCACATCGGTTGTCGCGGTTTCTAACTGGATAGTCATTATTCCATGCCACTCTTGATTCAATTGAGAATCATTCTTATATCAATAATATTTATCATTATCAATTAACTTATGATACAGTTTTTCTATTAAATATGCATAAATCCCCTATGTTATTAACGGTTAATTCACTTTTAATGCGAATTTCATCACAGGCTGAAACACGTTCAAGCGGGCATATACCTTCTTCTAATTGGCCGTTAGCCTTTTGTGCCGGCTTACTGGGGATTGGGCAGAACGGTTTATTGGTCATGTTACCGGTATTGGTTAGCAGAACACATCTGTCACTGTCGGTGTGGGCCGGTTTACTTACCCTCGGGTCCATGCTGTTTTTGGTCGGATCACCGTGGTGGGGACGGCAATCGGAGGTTCGTGGGTGTAAATTTGTGGTCATCATGGCGCTGGCTGGCTACTTGCTAAGTTTTGTGTTGTTGACGCTGGCGGTATGGGGCTTAGCGGCGGGATGGTTACCGGAGATGGTCGGGCTGGGGGGGCTGATTGTGGCACGTATTATCTATGGCCTGACAGTCTCTGGCATGGTGCCCGCCTGCCAGACCTGGGCCTTGCAGCGCGCAGTGTATGAGCAGCGCATGGCTGCATTAGCTACCATCAGTTCAGGCTTGAGTTGTGGTCGTCTTCTTGGCCCACTTTGTGCCGCCCTTGCCCTCTCAATACACCCAATGGCACCGCTGTGGTTGATGGCAATAGCACCATTGATCGCACTGTTGGTGGTCTGTTGCCAATATAATGATCCGCCATTGCCGCCGGTTGCACATCAACAAAATAATTTACGTTTCAGCATGCTGCCCTATTTACTCTGTGCACTGCTGCTGGCGGCAGTCGTCAGCCTGATGCAGCTTGGTCTGGCACCGCATTTAAACCAATTATTCCGGCATTCAGCCACCATGGTGAGCCACCATGTGGCAATTTTGCTTAGCGTGGCCGCGGGTTGTACCTTGTTGGCCCAGTTTTTGGTGGTACGCCCCCAACGTTTCAGCCCCTCTCAGCTTCTGCTGGTGGCAGCGTTATTCATGGTAGGTGGTTTAGGATTGATGTGTACCCAGCCATTGGTATTATTCTATGCGGGGTGTGCGCTAGCTTCTTTCGGTGCGGCGATGGCAACGCCGGGTTACCAATTGATGCTGAACGATAAATTATCCACGGGCAAAGGTTCCGGGGTGATAGCGACCAGCCATACATTGGGTTATGGCATGAGTGCGTTGATGGTGCCGCTAGTAGCAAAATTTTACGGTGAGTCGCAGTTGATTGCTGCGGCTCTGATGATGGCCGTTCTGTTGGGCGGCTTAAGTGGCTGGCTGTGGTGCCAGCATCGGGTCACAGCACATTCTGCGGGAGAGTAACTGTCATGTCCGGCGCATCAAGCTACCGAGTTTTCGATATCAAATTGAAAGTAAAAGAAAATATATCACCGTCACTGTTGCGTTGCGTATTTGAAGGGCCAGAAGTCAATCGTATGAAACTTGAAGCGCCAGATCAGCGCATTAAACTGCTATTGCCCGCAGACAACGGTCTGATTACTCAGGTATCAAAAGGCGACGATTGGTATCGTAATTACCTGACTATCCCGAAAGAGCAGCGACCGATAATGCGCACCTATACACTGCGTGCATTGCGTGCTGAGCAGAACGAGATTGACGTGGAATTTGTTTTGCACGGCGTGACCGGCCCTGCATCGGCTTGGGCAACACATGCCAAACCAGGCGATGCCATTCAGGTTGTTGCGCCGAATGCCGAGTATCAATCTGACAGTGGCGGTTATGAGTGGATCCCGCCAGCGCAGATGATGCAGGCGTTACTGATTGCCGACGAAACAGCATTACCGGCAGCGGTGGCTATTTTGGAACAGCTGGCATTACAAGCTAACCCTCCACATGTTCAAGCTTTTTTTGAGGTACCGCTGGTGGGTGATTGCATCAATCTTGAGCGATTTCCGTTTGCGCAGGTTTACTGGTTGCCACGTGATACGCCGCATCACCCCGCCCATGGCAGCTTGTTAGTTGACGCGGTACGTCAATGGGTACAAATTCCGGCTGCGGCGCAAGTCGCGGCACAATCATTAGCAGAGAATAGTCTGGGTGGTGATGTATTATGGGAGCGAGCCGAAGGTGCCAGTAGTTTCTATGCCTGGGTGGCGGCTGAATCCTCAACAGTGAAAGCTTTGCGCCGCTATCTGATTGGTGAACGCTGTCTGGACCGTACTTGCGTGAACTTTATGGCGTACTGGTGTTAATCAATTTGCTCTATCAAATTCCCCTGCAAAATTAGCCCCCTCTGGGCCAGTCATTCAACCCCTGTCATAAAAATGGCGGGGCAGTGACAATTTCAAATATCTTTCTTTCCCTCTCCCCTCGCAAACACCGATGTCACGAACTGCGTAATGTATTAATAATCTATATAAATACTGACATTATGCTAATGTCAGTATTAAACCGATATCAATCATCAGTTCCAGAGTCAACAAGATTATTCAGGGGAGTTTTTTAGTGGGCGACCCTTAAAAAATAAACCATGATGCAAATTTATTTTAAGAGCTTTGTATCAAAATAGGTGTGTTATTTATGAATAAATATGATGATATTAAGCAGTTCAAAGATAAAATAGACATGCACGATATTGATTATAAAGAAATTTCTGAAAAAGAAGTTCAAGCGGATGCTTTTTCATGGCCGCTTATTAAACAGTTAGCTTCACAAGACAATGATTCATTTTTAGAAAATGGCCGAACTACGCAGCCGACACCTCAGCTTGTTTCAGCCACTGAGTTCGCCGAGCCTGATGTGTTAAACGTGATGAGTGAACCTCGCGCTATAAATAGTGATCCTCTGCTAAATACCGAGGTAACAAACCGGCCAGCCGCAATGCGATCACTGTTTCCTGCGCCACCGGTTGCCCATACTCTAGCTCCGCAGCCAGTCAATTTAAACGAACCTGCTATACCGCAAGTGGTTTCTAAACCTATACTTACGACACAATTTTCATCCTCACCAACTGGCCCGTTGGAATCAGGTAAAAAAACTGAATTTAAAAACATTTTTTCACAAAAAGAACCACCCAAAGAGCTGGTTGTTTTTGCCGAGTCATCGCGGGATATTCCTTTACAAACGTTGTTAGAGAGCATCGCCTTATGCCGTTAGTTTGTGTATGTTCACCGAAAGGTGGTGTCGGTAAAACTACTTTTGCAGCCAATTTGGCGCACTCACTGGCACGTAGTGGTAGCAAGGTTTTACTTATTGATTTCGATGTACAAAATGCTCTGCGCTTGCACTTTGGTGTCCCTTTGTCGGATGAACGTGGTTATGTTTCTGAGTCAGGTAATGCATCTGACTGGAGCCAATTTATCCTTAAAGCGGGAACGAATACCTTTGTCTTGCCTTATGGCGAGGTGGATGAAGCGCAACGTCTGGCTTTCGAGCATGAATTAACGGCTGATCCGCATTTTTTACAACGGGGGCTACATTCAGTTCTTAATTATCCTGGATTAGTGGTTATCGCTGATTTTCCGCCGGGACCAAGCCCGGCGTTAAAAGCAATGCAAGGGATTGCGGATATGCATTTGGTGGTGATGTTGGCAGACACTGCATCTTTATCTTTATTACCTCAAATAGAGAAAGGCAAACTTATCGGCGCCCCTTTAGATAATAAAATGGGAACCTATTTTGTTGTTAATCAAAGTGATAATCGTCGTCAACTCAGCCATGATGTCTCACAATTCTTTGAGCAACGTCTGGGCGATAAATTGTTAGGAATGATTCATCGGGATGAATGTGTGCCAGAAGCGAATGCTTCTCAACGTTCAATTATTGATTTCAGCCCCGTGTCAGCTGCCGCATTTGATATTGAGCTTATTAGTAAAAAAGTTGCAGCTATTTTGGGAATAAAGATCGGTGGGGGGGAAGTTTACTCTACGCCTAAACATGACTTCTATTAAATACTGGCTGAATTCAAGATGAAGAAAATTCAATTTTATCTTCTGTTGTTACTGTTATTGCCAATCGCTATCTTGGTTGTTGTTACACCAATGGACAGTGAGAAGCAGTACATTTTTGCATTATTCAGTATTGCTGCGTTCTTTTTACTTGGCATAAGTAAAAGCAGAAAAGTAACAATAGTAATGACAGTATTGTCATTTTTGATGTCATCCCGATATATTTATTGGCGCACGACTGAAACGCTTCATTTTGGTTCTGTAACCGAGACAATATTAGGCATACTTCTTTATAGTGCAGAACTTTACATCTGGATTATTCTAAGCCTTAGTTATTTACAGACTATTTGGCCATTAAAACGAACGATTGAACCGCTGCCTGAGAATACCGATTTATGGCCAACGGTTGATGTTTACATTCCGACCTATAATGAAAGTCTGGATGTGGTTAGAGATACGATTCTGGCAGCCCAATGTATTGATTACCCAAAAGAAAAAATAAAAATATATGTATTGGATGACGGAAAACGAACTGAGTTCGCTGTATTTGCTGCGGATGTAGGGGTTGGTTATATCACTCGAAATGATAACCGCCATGCTAAAGCCGGTAACCTTAACCATGCGATGAAGATTACGCAGGGGGAGTTAATCTGCGTTTTTGATTGTGACCACGTAGCTACCCGCGGTTTTTTACAGGCCACGGTGGGTGGGTTCCTGGTTGATAAGCGGTTGGCGCTGCTCCAGACACCACACTACTTTTACTCCCCCGATCCGTTTGAGCGCAATCTATCAACAGGCCGTTCTGTTCCTAATGAAGGGGCACTTTTTTATGGCCCTATTCAGCAAGGGAACGATAACTGGAATGCGGCATTTTTCTGCGGTTCTTGTGCTGTTATTCGCCGTAAGGCATTAGATGAAATTGGTGGTTTTGCGGTAGAAACAGTCACCGAAGACTCCCATACTGCGCTGAAATTACAGCGTTTAGGTTGGAACTCAGCCTTTATTTCCATCCCACTAGCCGCGGGGTTGGCGACTGAACGTTTGGCGTTACATGTGATCCAACGAACCCGTTGGGCGCGGGGGATGACACAAATTTTCCGTGTGGATAATCCCTTGTTAGGGCGTGGGCTGAGCCTTCCTCAGCGTTTGTGTTATCTCAACGCCATGATTTATTACCAATTTGGTTTGCCACGCGTTGTCTTTTTACTCGCGCCACTGGGCTATCTTCTCTTTAACCAGAGTATTATTGCCTCGTCAGCCGAATTGATTTTCGCCTATGTTTTGCCCCATTTAATTATGTCTATTGCCATCAACTCACGCAGTAATGGCCGCTTCCGCTACTCTTTCTGGGGTGAAGTTTATGAAACCGTAATGGCATTCCATTTGGTTATTCCAACCATCGTTACGATGATTTCACCAAAACGTGGCAAGTTTAACGTGACGGATAAAGGCGACCTACTGGATAAGAGTTATTTCGATTTCAATATTGTTCGCCCGCATATTATTGCAGTTGTTCTGATGTTGCTCGGCATTATATGGGGATTAGTGCGCGTAGCATTGCCAGATTATTTTGGGGTTAATCCGAATGTAATTGCACTTAATATCGCCTGGGCTACTTTCAGTGTCATTCTATTATTTGCGGCTATTTCTGTTGCGCGCGAGACTCGTCAGACACGTAAAACGATCCGCATTGACGTCCAGTTACCGGCCATTATTCATTATAGTAATGGCATATCACTGCGTACTCACACCCTGGACTTGTCAATGGGCGGGGTTCGTCTGGCGATTAAAGACCAACATTTCCCAACTGAGGGTATTGAAGAGGTGGAGCTGATGTTACAACGCGGTGCTGTCAGTCTACCTGTCACGCTTATTGATGTTGAGCCAGGTGCTGTGCGGTTGATGTTTGGTGATATTCCACTGGTTAAACGTCGGGAACTGGTTCGTATTGTGTTGGCCCGTGCAGATGCCTGGATTACCGAGCCTTACCCTCAGGATCGACCATTACATTCATTACTCAGCATTATTCGTTGTGCCTTCGAACTTTTTTATCTGCCGTGGAAGCAACGTCGGGCTAGAAAAAGAAAGCTGGCCCTCCAGAAAAAAGGAAATGCGGCATGAAAGGGATATTGAGCAAGATATTGCCGTCATTGTGGTTTACAGGTGTGGTGGCCGCGTGTTCTCTGGCATTTTTTCCCATCAATGGGTTTGCTGTAGACACTAATCGTGTCGCGGGCCAGGAACAGCAAACTGAAGATGCAGCCACTGCGGGAGATTTCCCTTTATTACCTCGGCCGAACAGTGATGACTCAACCGCTGGGGCGGCGGCTCCTGCGGTTGATAATTACCCGCAAATCGCCAGCGCCCCTGAAAACCGCCCTTTGTATGATTCAACCCTACCGATACCCGTAGTTGATAACCCGGTGGTGGTGACCCGCCCGGCCTCATACAACGCGATAGTGAATACCACGATTACCATTAAAGATATGGGGCAGCCCAATGGGTTGCTGTTAAGTGGCGGTCAATTGCAATCAGGCATTGTTTTCACGTTACCCAATGATTTGGTGATTACCAATGCAAAACTATCTCTGGCGCTAAAATTATCATCAGAGCTGGCTGGCAAGAATTACAGCTTACAGTTAATGCTGAACGGGCAGCCGTTAGGGACATTGCCGCTAACGCCGTCAAGTGAAAACAGCGCGATATACCAAGTTGATGTCCCTGCGGCGATGGTGGTCGCGACCAATAATCTGAGTATGAGTATTACCGGTGACAACACGGTATTGCAGTGTGAAACAGATCAATTGAATAAATTTTGGGTCAGTATTTTACCGACCTCAAGTATTCAATTAGAAGGGCAACAACTGAATATTGGCAAGAATTTGGGGCTATTCCCTCGGCCATTCTTTGATGCCATGCAGATGAAAGAGACCAAAGTGGTTATGGCATTCCCGGCTAATATTCGTGCTGATGTGATTGGTGCTGCCGCCGGTGTTGCTTCATGGTTTGGTTATCAGGCTAATTACCGTGATATTGATTTCCCGGTACAATTTGATTCACTACCCGAAGGTAATGGTATTTTATTTGGTAAGCCGGGTGAGCATATCGGTGATTTTGTGTTACCGCAAAGCACCGGCCCAAGTCTGCAATTGATTGATAACCCGCACAACCCGGTGGCTAAATTACTCTTGGTTATTGGCAATAATGAGGAGGAGTTGCGTCAGGCTGCATG
The DNA here is from genome assembly GCF_052217165.1 of Yersinia sp. 2540 StPb PI. Taxonomy (NCBI): domain Bacteria; kingdom Pseudomonadati; phylum Pseudomonadota; class Gammaproteobacteria; order Enterobacterales; family Yersiniaceae; genus Yersinia; species Yersinia sp. 2540 StPb PI. The sequence continues at coordinate 4,794,500 of NZ_JAZGQC010000001.1, read as the reverse complement.
GCGTTTAACTTCTGAGCCATTACCGCCAGAGGCGAGTAGCCTAAGTGTTAAAGCGCAAGCTATCCCGCGTAGCATTCCCTATGACGCCCCGCGCTGGATTAATACTGAACATCCCGTATTACTTAAATCTTTAGTGCCAAATCTCGATGCTTTGACTGCTAATGGTATTTATCATGACGGTATTCATGTTGATTTCCGGGCGGCACCCGATCTATTTATGTGGGATGGAGAAACTATACCCATCCATATTGGTTACCGTTTCCCGATTGAAGACTGGATTGATGAAAATAGCTCCCAACTTAACGTATCGATTAACAATATTTTCTTGTATAACCTGCCGGTAAATAAGAAGGGGTTGATTGAGTCCCTGTGGCGGGCGGTTGGTGGCGATACTCGTCAGGAGAGTTATACCCTGCGTTTGGCTCCTTATCTGATTTATGGTGATAACCAGTTAGAGTTCTATTTCGCGATTAATCCGAAAGCCGGAACCCCCTGTAATCTACTAAACAACAATAATATTAAGAGTCGTATCGAACCTGATTCTTATATTGACCTGAGTCACACCCATCACTTTACCCTGTTGCCTAATCTTTCGTATTTTGTCGGCGCATCCTTCCCTTTCACCCGCTTGGCTGATTTCTCACAAACCTTGGTATTATTGCCCGAAAAACCAAGCAAAACAGAAGTTCGTACATTACTTGGTCTTGTTGCTCGTGCCGGTAATTCAACCGGAAAGCCAGTTATCCACGTCAAGGTGAAGCTGGGCGTGTCCGCAAATGAAAAAGATATTTCACTGTTTGCTGATAACGATATTTTGGTGGTGTCGACATTAGACCATGCTGATTTCACCCAAACACTATTAACCGCGACATCATTTGGCCTGGAAAATGGTGTGCTATCAGTGAAAGAACCGTCGACGTTAGAAAAGTTGGCGGATTACCTCACTGGGGTTTGGTTCCGCCAGCAAGTTGAGGCCGATCGCTACCTTTCATCGACGGATAACTGGCGCGGCTTCCTGAGTTTCCGTTCTGGCTGGAATCCGCAGAAGGTCGTGGTGCTGGCAACCGCAACAGGTGATGATCAATTAGCGAGTATTCACGGCGATTTGAAGTTATCGACGGTTAATGCCGGCGTGCGTGGCGATCTGGCGATTATTACCAATGAAAATGGTGTGCGCAGTTTTAGTGTTGGCGAGCAATTCCCTCGTGGTGAGCTGCCTTGGTATCAAATGATTATCTGGTATGCCAGTCAGCATATCGTGATTTTGGCGTTACTTGCTTTACTGATCTCAGTCATCATTGGTGTGAGCATGTTTGGGTTATTAAAACGCCGTGCGGCAATACGCTTAGGCAAAGATCCTAAAGAATGATAATAAAACTGTTGATGATGTGGGCCTATTGTATGGAGCGGGGTTGATATGAAATCAAGTCATGTAAAGTCACCATTGATTAATGCCCTGTTGCTTACTGGGATGGTCGGATTTGCTGCAATCCCTGTCTGGGGACAGGCGGCAGAGAATACGCCAGCGATAAAGGCATTGTTAGATCAGGCCACCTACTGGCATGAGAAAGCCCATAATGATCTGGCGACTAACGCGCTGCAAAAGATCCTGATGGTCGATCCTACCAACGTTGATGCTTTATATCTAATGTCCCTTTATGCCTCTGAAAAAGGGGATAAAGCCGAGTCGCTTGAATGGCGTAAAAAATTAAATGCGGCCTCCCCGGATGACCCACGTTTGCAGTCGTTAGATAATGCCAAAGTCATGCAGTCCATTTCGCCGAGCCAATTAGCGGCAGCGCGCCAGTTTGCCAGCCAGGGCAATATTCCCAAGGCGATTGAGAGTTATCAGAATTTATTTAACGGTAATAAACCGTTGGATAATTTAGCGGTAGAATATTACTTGACCATGGCGGGGGATGCGGCGACGTTACCAACAGCTATCGCCGAATTACAGCAACGTGTAGCACAATCCCCAAATGATGTTGCTGCCCGCGTGGCGCTGGGTAAAGTACTGACCTACCAACAGACAACCCGCCGTGATGGTATTGCCATGCTTAATAGTCTGGCGGCGACTAACCGCGAAGCTGATGCTGCTTTGCGCCAGGCACTGATGTGGATAACACCGCAACCGGCAGATGAAGGGCTTTATCAGGCCTATCAACAACGCCATCCCGACTCTCAGGTTGTCGCCGATTACTATAAAAAGAATATCGGTGGAGCAGCAAAAGGCCAGGGTTACAGTGAACTTAATCGCGGTGATTTAACCAAGGCAAAAAGCCAGTTTGAGTCAGTGTTGGCGATCAACCCTAACGATGGCGATGCATTAGCGGGTTTGGGGTTTATCGCTTTGCGCAGTGGTGATTTCGCCAATGCAGAAAACTACCTGACTCAGGCGGCCAAACAAGGTGGGGCAAACAGCGCACAACTGGCGGCGCAAGCGCAAGATGCCCATTTCTACGGCGAGTTGGATAAAGCTAAAAAAGCCTTTGCCAGCGGGAATATTGACGGTGCGCTGGCATTGAGCGCCCCATTGGCACAGGCCACAGGGGACAAAGGCACTGCGGTGGCGCTGTTCCGGGCTGATTTGTTGCGGCGCAAAGGTGATTTGAGTGCTGCTGAACAGGCTTACCGCAATATCCTGGCGCAGCAACAGCAAAATAATGATGCGAAATTGGGGCTGTATTATGTATTGCGGCAGCAAAAGAATGATGCCGAGGCACAGCAAGTGCTACAAACCGTGCCAAACAATCTCAAACCCGCCGCCGCGCCCGCCGGGATCAATGTTGAGCCGATTCGTCGTGAGGCTGCATTAGCGCTGCAACGTAATGATCCTGCGGCGGCATTAAATCTGTTACAACAGGCGCTAACTAAGCAGCCATCGAATATCTGGGTTCGTCTGGATATGGCGAGAATACTACAACAACAAGGAAATACAGCCCAGGCGCAAAGTCTGATGGCTGAAGTTTCGGCTCCCGGCGCACCGGCGGATAATCTATATGCTGCCGCTTTGTTTGCCGCTGAAAACAAAGATTGGGCAACCAGTAATGCTTTACTCAATCAGATCCTGCCAGCCCGCCAAACTAAAGAGGTCCGTGCGCTGGCTGACCGTGTGGAGTTCAATCAAAAAATAGCGACAGCAGAAACGGCTCTGGCAAAGGGTGATTCAGCCAGTGCTGCGGCAATATTGCGCGGACTGGCACAAAATCCGCCTACCGCCCCTGCTGATGTCGGTAATCTGGCTAAAGATTTGATGGCTGCTGGTGACAGCACCACGGCGGTTAGTTTAGTGCGTAAAAATATCAATAACGGCATTCATGGCAAGGCGGGCGATTATGCGTCACAAATCAGTGTCTTGACGCAATCTGGCCTGACGCAAGAAGCGGAAGCCTTATTGAGTAATCCCGCGATTCAAAGTGGCAGTTCGCCGATAGAGATCAGTCGATTACGACTAGGGACCACTATCAATCAGGCCGATGCATTGCGTGAGCAAGGCCAGTATGCTGCGGCGTATGACAAGTTGATTGTGGCGCTACAAAGTGATCCGCAAAATATTGACCTGATGCTGGCGATGGGGCGTCTTTACCAATCCGGTAAAATGAATGATGAAGCCGGTAAAGTTTATGCTTATTTATTAAAACGTGATCCGACTAATGAAGGGGCGCGGGTAGGAGCGGTAAACGTGGCACTGGCTAATGGTGATGTCCAGAGCGCCAGACAATTGATGTTGGGAATGCGCGGGCCAAGAACCCCTGAGCGCTTATTGCTTGCTGCCCGGGTCGCGGAAGCTGAAGGGGATCATGAGCAGGCTCTGGCTTTGTTACGTTCCGCCAAAGGTAAAATGATTGGGCTGGAAGGGGCAGACAGTGTTGGTGGCGCGAATATTGCTGGCTTACAACTTAGCGACAATCCGTTTATTAACCAGACCACCCGCACGCAGCCGCGGACCAATTCAAGCTATGGCGCGGTGTTGCCGTGGCAAAATGCGGGCACAGAAGGCGCTGCCATGGGGGGAGTCAATAATCTGGCACCTACCGCTAACGTTGCGCAAAACGGCACCCTGAAGCAAGTTGATCAGATGCTGGATACTTTACAGGATAAAACTGCCAGTTGGGCGCAGGCCAATATCAGTATTCGCAGTCGCGATGGTGAATCGGGCCTGAGTCAATTGACTGAAGCCAAAGCCCCGCTCACCTTTGCCGGTGTGCCTTTTGATAGCTCCCGCCTGAGTTTTACCGTCACGCCGGTATCCCTCAATGCAGGTTCAACCTCAGGTACGGGCAGTAACCGTTTTGGTACCGGGGCATTGCAGCAGGGTTTGGAAGTTAAAAATGCGACAGAGGCATCAGCACTTGCCGCAACTAACTCAGCGGCGGTATTAGCGGCGGCGACAACTGCTCAATTGCAGGCTCAAGCGGATAGAGAAAGTGCGTGTAATGGCGCAGGCGCTGGAACGCAAGGTTGTGTTGATGCCAGGGTAGTGGAAAATGATGCCAACAGTGCCAAACAACTGGCGGCTAATAATCTGGTCACAGCCCAAACCTTTAGTCCAAATGATTTCACCGCCGACTCCCCAGGCTCACAAAGTGAGTCAGGGGTAGAACTGGCACTGGCCTTGGCGGGGGAAGATTATAAAGCCGACATTGGTACCACGCCGTTAGGGCAAGATATGAGTGCCCTTATTGGCGGCGTGCAATGGGCACCTAAGCTTGGCGAATTCGCTAAACTGGCGATGACAGTAGAACGTCGGCCAGTGACGGATAGCTTGCTTTCATACGTGGGTGCAACCGATAAGATCAGCGGATCGCAATGGGGGGCAGTCACTAAGAATGGGGGGGGCTTAAACCTGAGCTATGACGATGGCGATGCCGGCCTTTATGCAGGATTAAATTATTACAATTATATCGGTGATAATGTTCCGAGTAATGGTTCAATTAACTCTTCAGTAGGCGCGTATATTCGTCCTTACCGCTATGATGACCGTGAATTAAAAACAGGCATCAATATCAGCTATATGAATTTCTCTAAAAATCTCAGTTATTTCAGTTACGGTCAAGGGGGCTATTTCAGTCCACAAGATTATGTCAGTGTCTCTTTCCCGGTTGAGTATAGCCAACGTTATGGTAACTGGAATTATAAATTGGGTGGGGCGGTAGGCTATCAATCCTATTCGCAGGATGAGAGTAAATATTTCCCGAATAATCCAGAGTTGCAGGCTCAACTGGAGCAATTGGTGCGCGATGGTTATAGCACTGAATCCCGTTATGCTGCGCAAAGTAAAAATGGCATTGGATATAACTTCAAGGCTGATGGCAGTTACAACTTACAGAAGAATATGCAGATCGGCGGGCAGGTTGGCTATGATACTTTTGGCGACTACTCCGAGACTACCGCCTTGGTCTACTTCAGATATTTGTTGGATGGGAAATAATCATGCAAGAGAATAACTATCTTTCGGAACAACAGGATTATTACCGTCAGCAGCAGCATCAGCCGGGATGGCAAAATGTGGTGCAAGTGCTTTTTTCAGGTATTCAGGCTAATGCTGACAGTGCGGATGGCAGGGCTTTTATCCGCAACATGGGGACTCAACTGGCACAGCATAACCCCTTACCGATAAGTCAGACCGTGGGTGAGTTTGAAGATCAAATTAATCATCTATGGTCCAGATATCATTGGGGATTTTTGCGCATTGCCGCGAATGAACAGGAAATGCAGTTAAGTCACTGTGCATGGCCGGACACGGACAATCTGACTGAACAGTCGCAGTGGAAAACTGCATTTGCAACATTTTTAGAAGGTATTTATAAGGAGTGGCTCAGACAGCAAGGGGGGCAGTCAGAAGTGAATGTCCGTTGGCTGGATAATAAAACCGAAGGTCCATTAGTGTTCCGTTATAAAAACGGCATTTGAGGCATATTATGCTAATTATGAAGGTCATGCGTGTTGTTGTTACCGCCGGTGTGCTATTTGGCCTACTGTTTTCCACCGGAGTACAGGCTTATGAGCCCGGCTGGGAACAATTTAAAAGCCGGTTTCTTAAGCCCGATGGCCGAATTGTTGATACGGGTAACCATGATATCAGCCATACCGAAGGGCAAGGTTTTGGTATGCTACTTGCCGTATTCAATGATGACCGGCCTACCTTTGATTCATTATTGGGTTGGACTCAAAAGACATTATACAATGCAGATACCGGATTATTTTCATGGCGGTATGAGCCGAATGCTAAAGTAAAAGTTGCTGATAAAAATAATGCTACAGATGGCGATATATTGATTGCCTGGGCATTATTACTGGCTGGGGATAAATGGCACAATCGCGACTATACGAGTCAATCTAATCAAATACAGAATGCTATTATTAAACACACGGTCATTAACTTTGCCGGTTACCATGTATTATTGCCAGGCTCTGCAAGTTTTAATCATACCAGTTATGTTGTGATCAACCCGTCTTATTACATATTTCCAGCCTGGAATGCATTCTACCAATACAGTCATTTGAAAATATGGAAAGACTTGAATGACGATGCTATCCAGCAGTTATCCGCGATGAAGCTTGGCAAAGTCAATTTGCCGACTGATTGGGTGTCATTGCGGTCGGATGGTAGTTTCGCACCGGCCAATGGTTGGCCTGCACGTTTTAGTTTTGATGCGGTGCGTATTCCATTATATCTCAGTTGGGGAGGACATAATGGCAGTGCATTGGCGCCTTTTATTGATTATTGGCAAGGTTTTTCGCGTTTAAAAACACCGGCATGGGTCAATGTTGTTACGGGGGCTACCGCGGAATATGCACTGACACCTGGGATGCTGGCGATACGGGATCTTACCTTAGGTGATGCTGCTCAATTAACGGCAGTATTACAACCAGAAGAAGACTATTACTCCTCTTGTTTACGCTTATTATCCTGGTGGGCGGCACAGCAGAAATGAGTAAAAAGCACGTTCTACTTGCAGGGCGTGCTTAGGTCGGTTCATCACGGTAACATCCGCTTTATCATGTCAGGATCAGAGCGTTGTCACGATTTCTGGTTGATTTTTTCCATTAAAATAAGTCGTTACGTAATAAATTTGTTCTATGATTGAAAACCGGCCCTCTGGTTATTGATGGAGGGAGAGTTCATATAAGGAGAACACAATGCCTCATATGCCTTTGATAGCGCTTCCCCACACTCATTCTGATTGTTGTCTTTGCCATAGTCCGGCGTTCGTTCGTATCAATACGGTGTTTGCTCAGAAAGCTGCTCATTCTGCCCCTATAACAGCGGCAACCGTTGCTGCGGCGATCCCAGGAGCGACCCAGCAAAGAAGAGATGTCGCGGCCAATACTGTGCGTGTGATGGCCTTTGTTAATATTCGCCTTTTTGATGGTGTTTCAGACCATTTGCGCGATGGATTGCAAGTATTAGTGGAAGGTAACAGGATCAAGTCGGTAGAGCCGGCTGATAAAGCATTGCCACCGGATGTGGAACGGATAGACGGTGGTGGTGGTGTATTGATGCCAGGGCTTATCGACGCACACTGGCACGCCATTATGGCTCGGCCATCAATGATGACGGCGATGACAGCAGATTTCAATTATATCCAGGCGCTGGCAATTGCAGAGGCGCAGGCGACTATATTGCGTGGTTTCACCACGGTGCGTGATATGGGCGGGCCGGTTTTTGGCCTGAAACGCGCTATTGATGAGCAGGTGACGGTCGGGCCACGTATCTATCCTTCCGGCGCATTTATCACTCAAACTGGTGGGCACGGCGATTTCCGTCTGATTGGTGAATTACCGCATACGCCATCAGACCCCTTGAGTTATGCCGAGCGCGTAGGTATGACGGCGATTGCCGATGGTGCCGATCAGGTGTTACTGCGTGCCAGAGAACAATTGATGCGAGGCGCGTCGCAACTCAAATACATGGCGGGGGGTGGTGTAGCCTCTATGTATGACTCTATCAGTGTGACCGAGGGATCTGTACCAGAGATTCAAGCGGCAGTTACGGCGGCTGAGAATTGGGGTACCTATGTCACCGTCCATGCTTATACGGCACGGGCGGTCACCATGGCGATTAAAGGTGGGGTTAAATGTATCGAACACGGCCAGTTGGTGGATGAGGAGACCGTCCAGTTAATGGCAGAGAAAGGCATTTGGTGGAGCTTACAACCCTTCCTTGACGACGAGGATGCGGTGCCAATGGCCAGTCCGGCATCACGTGCCAAGCAGCTTGAGATGGTTGCCGGTACTGATACGGCCTATAGGTTGGCGAAAAAATATAACATCAAGACAGCGTGGGGCACCGATACATTATTCGATGCCCGACTGGCAACCCGACAGGGTGCTCAATTGGCCAAGTTGACTCGCTGGTACTCACCGCTTGAAATTCTCAAGATGGCCACCAGCGTTAATGCTGAACTCTGTGCCTTCTCCGGTCCAAGAAACCCGTATCCCGGTAAGTTGGGTGTGGTGGAGAATGACGCACTGGCTGACTTGATTCTGGTTGATGGTGATCCACTGAGTGATATTCAACTCATTGCTCGGCCAGAGAAAGCATTCCGGCTCATTATGAAAGATGGGCAAATTTTCAAAAATACGTTGGGCAGCGATCTGTAGTGGCTTTTTATGATCGAATAGCTGTTTTTCTGCCTGTTAACGCCGCATTAACTGAGGCCGAATAATGAATGATATGACTTCCCTTAGGAAGCCAGAGTGGTTTTTTTTCAGGGGGTTAGCGAGTACCAACCTGAACTTATGGCGCGGGTCGTTAGTTCTGTTATCGGTTATTGTTCTGAGCGGCTGCACCGGCGTAGCGGCGCCCTCTTTTTCATTGGTGGGCTCTTACTTTCCATCCTGGATGGCGTGCGCTTTTATCGGAATAGTTGTGGCAGTGATGGCTCGCATTCTGTTTATTCGGGTGGGTATTGATGAGGTGCTGCCATGGCGGCTGTTGGTGTATGTCTGCCTGGCGCTTGCTGTGGCATTTATCAGTTCCCTATTACTGTTTACACGATGAATGATGAATATGAATAAACTATCAGGGAGTGGGCGTAAGCGGCAACTGGCGCTTATCGTCGCCGGCGTTATCATCGTCGCGGCAGTGATATCAGGCTGGCTTTCCGTGCGGCAGACTACCCTGAATCCATTATCTGAAGATGCAGAATTAGGGGCCAGTGTGGTGCATGTTGCCAGTTCGGTACCTGGCCGTATTATCTCGATTAATGTTGTGGAAAACAGCAAAGTCCGGCGGGGTGACCTGCTGTTTACCATCGAGCCGGATCTCTATCGGCTGCAAGTCGCACAGGCGCAAGCTGAATTGAAAATGGCAGAGGCGGCTCGCGATACCCAGCAACGGACGGTGGTCGCTGAACAATCCAATGCCGCGATTACCAATGAACAGATTGTACGGGCGCAAGCCAATCTCAAGTTAGCGACTCAGACATTGGCCCGGCTACAACCTCTGCTCCCTAAAGGTTATGTCACCGCCCAGCAGGTCGATGATGCGGCGACGGCGAAACACGACGCCGAGGTTAGCCTGAAACAGGCATTAAAACAGTCATTTGCTGCCGAGGCTTTAGTCAGCACGACTGCGGCCGCTGAAGCGTTGGTAGTGGCACGGCGCGCGGCGCTGGCTATTGCTGAACGGGAACTGGCGAATACACAAGTACGAGCCCCTCATGATGGTCGGGTGGTGGGGCTGACGGTCTCGGCCGGGGAGTTTGTCGTCCCGGATCAGGCCATTTTTACCCTTATCAATACTGAACATTGGCATGCCTCGGCCTTTTTCCGTGAAACGGAATTGAAGCATATCAACGTGGGGGATTGCGCTACCGTGTATGTTATGGCGGACAGACAGCGCGCGATTCAGGGGCGAGTTGAGGGGATTGGTTGGGGCGTCAGCTCTGAGGATATGCTGAATATTCCACGTGGCCTGCCTTATGTCCCGAAATCATTAAATTGGGTACGTGTTGTTCAGCGTTTCCCAGTGAGAATCAGTCTGGAAAAACCGCCGGAGGACCTGATGCGAATCGGGGCGACTGCTGTGGTTGTTGTGCGCAATGACGACGGTTGCTGACGGTACACTCGGTGGCATAATCCGTCAGGCAAAAGCGGATTTAGCCTATTTCCCTGGGCGAGTGGCGATGGCCTGGCGGGTTGCTGCACTCTGTGCATTGATGGCTATGGTTGCCATGGTGTATGGCATCCCGGAATCCGCTATCAGTTGCTATCTGATTATTTTCGTCATGAAACCGGACGGCGTAGAAAGCATGGTGATGGCGATTGCTATCACCATCCTGGTGTCGCTGGTGGTTGGTCTGGTGTTTCTGCTTATTCATTTCACGTTGGAAGCCGCGCCACTGCGCATGGCAGCCTTGATTGTCAGTTCGTTTCTGTTTCTCTATCTTGGCTCAGCCAGTAAGCTCGGCCCGGTGGGGAGTATTATTGCGCTGGTTATTGCGTTTGTGATGACGTTGCTCAGTGATATACCCATGGGTGAGGTCGCAACGCGGGGGCTGTTGTATGCCTGGTTAATGGCGGTTTCCCCGATGTTGCTGATTATTGGTTTTAACCTTTTCTTTGGCCGGGCACCCCAGACGTTATTGCGGGCCAGTTTAGCCGAGCGACTTTTCACCGTAGCCGAGACATTGCGCCAACCCGATGCCACCAATATGGCTAAGCTAACCGAGCTACTACAGGAAGGGCAAAATGAGCATCAACAGCGGGCGCTTTTTGTACGTATCTTCCATCTACGCCCCTCGCCAGAAGCAGCCTGGTTGGAAAGTGCCGTAAAAAGCAGTTATCGCCTGCTATTGGCAACGTCAGCTTTATCTGCTGGCTCACCAGAGAATGAGCGTATCGAACTCGCGGGCTACTGTCGCGATGCGGCACAGGCGATAGCGGCGGGCAATCTTGCTGTTACCCCTCACTTTGCTATTGAGAATGCGGGTGATGAGATCAATGAAATCAGAAACGCACTGCTAGCACTGGCGAATGCGGATAATGGGCAAGATTTGGCTGCCCCGAAATCCTCATTCTTTGCCGCAGATGCACTGACCAATCCTGCTCATCAGCGTTTTGCGCTAAAGACGACCGCCGCCGCCCTGATTTGCTATCTGGTCTATACCGCATTGGATTGGCAGGATATCCATACTGCCATGATCACCTGCTATGTCGCGGCGTTAGGTACCACCGGTGAGACAGTGCATAAACTGGTACTGCGGATTATCGGGTGCTTGATCGGCGCGTTAATGGGGGTTCTGGCGATCATTTTCATTATTCCCTACCTGAGTGATATTGGTCAATTGATGGCGCTGGTGTTTGGCTGCATTCTATTGGCCGCTTGGGTTTCCTGTGGCAGCGAGCGTATCGCTTATGCCGGTGTGCAGGTCGGGCTGGCATTCCTGCTGACGGTGTTGCAAGGCTTCGGACCAAGTACAGATTTGGGGGTGGCACTCGATAGGGTGCTTGGGATCTTGCTGGGTAATCTGGTGGTGTATTTGATTTTTACCCGGTTGTGGCCGGTGGCTATCGTAGATGCGGTGCGCATACATATTAGTAACACGTTGACGGGACTGACAAATTTGGCAGCGCTGTCGCCTGATGCACGGCCTGCGGCACTAAGAGAAGCGACAACCATTGAGGCGGAGATTACCCAAGCGCGAGAAGAGCTGGCACTGGTTCCCTTTGAGCCAGCACAATTACGCCCTTCACGAGAAGAGTGCGCACGCTTATACGCAATACTGGCAGAAATGAGTAAATTGTGCCCAGTGCTGTTTCTACCGACTGAAAAATCGGCGTCTGATGTGGAACAACTGCGTCAGCTCTCGCTTGTCGGTGACATTACCGCGCAACAAGGCGAGCACGTGCCAGAGAGGGAATCTTCATGGCAGGGGTTATCGCCAGTTGAACTGACTATTGGGCAACGTATAAAAAGACTCGGGGAACTTCTGGGAACTTGATGACATGACGACTCACGCGGTACTGACGGCCAGGATAGCCAAAATGGGCCTTATTTGCACGGCGGCTGGCTTATGCATATTGATTACGGGGTGTGCCACTGAGCGACTTGACCTCGCGCCAGCCTCCTATTCCGAACCTTGGGTCGCGGATGCCAATACGGGCAGTGCTGCGGGCGCGGGTAATTTCTCTGTGCCAGCTAATCCGCTGGTGGCAGAACTTCCTCAGCCACCGGCAATAAAGAGCGGACATCTTTACTCATTACCTGAGCTGATTGATATTGCCCAGACTCAGAATCCAGATACCCGCATTGCCTGGCAGCAAGCGCGACAGGCTGCATTGGCTGTCGGTATGGGGGAGGCGGTATTTTTACCGATCATTTCAGCCAGTGTTATTGGTGGCTACCAGAGTACCAGCACACCGTTACCTTACGCGATTGGCAGCCATCAGGATGTTAATACCTCCGGGAGCGCAGTTGTTCCGGCGCTGGCATTACAGTGGCTTATCTTTGATTTTGGGCAGCGTAGTGCATTACTTGACGCAGCTAAACAAACCTCTTATGCCGCCAATGTTAGCTTTAATGGGATGCATCAGAAGCTAATCTACGATGTCACACGGACTTATTTCCAATATGGTGCCGCGCAGACCCAGAGGCAGATAGCAGAGCAAACGCTGAAAAATAGCTTAAAGATTCAAGATGCTGCCGAACAACGTCAAAAAAATGGTATTGCCACCACCGTCGAAGTGGCGTTGGCGCGCCAACAGGTGGCACAGTCTGAACTGCGCCGCGTGATGACAAAAGGTACGGAACGCGATGCTTATCAGGCATTACTGGGGGCGATGGGGGTTTCTCCCTCATTAGATATCAACATCGCTTATGCCGAAGACCGCGCTTTGCCAGATGTTGCCAGCACGCCGACCGAAAATATGATTCGTCTGGCCCTTTCCCAGCGGCCTGATGTGTTAGCCAGCTATGCGGCGGTTGAAGCTGCCAAGGCAGGTATCAAAGCCACTGAGGCCGACTTTTTGCCAAAAGTCTATCTTGCCGGAGCAGTCGCAGGCGGTGATGGGCGCTTTGATATTCAGGGTCTACCTGGGATTAGCCAGCAGACTTCATCCTCTAGCATTTTGGTGGGGGTCAGTGTTCCTCTTTACGATGGCGGGATACGGGCGGCGCGGGTCAAAGAGGCGGAGTCTCGTGCGGCAGTTGCAGCGGAAGGATTTAAGAAAACTCAGGAGTTGGCGGTGCGTGAAATCGTGGTGGCGGCGGATACTTTGCACTCGGCGCTTGAGTCTAATCAGGCGGCACTCAATCTGGTGAAAACGTCATTTATCACCTATGACGCTGCACTGGAATCTTATCGTAATGGTGTAGGTACCATCACGGTCGCTAACGAAGCGGCCAATGGCTTGTTGAATGCACAACAGATGAGTACCGATGCCCACGCCGCTTCGCTGGTCGCCGCTGCCAATCTGGCTTTTGTGATGGGTAAAATGACAAATACCTCACAACCTCTCGAGTTGCTTCATTAATCATAGAAATAAAGGGGCTTTCTTTTGGCGATAGGGGACGTTATTCAGGGGGTTGCACAAATTAACACAGGAGATGATAACCCATTAATGACATAGAGGTTTTTATCTATATTTTTTACACTGACAAAATACTGTACATCATCACGTGTTGTCTGAATGAATTTCGACCAGACATTATCTGGCACATCATCAATAGCTCTTATAATTTGAGTGGTGAAGTTGACTGTATAAACACCGTTATTATCCAAGGTGGTGTAGTTGAATGGCAGAGCACGATTTAATATATATGATGATGTTTTATCCTGTGCCGTTCCGGTGAATTTTATGAAACCATCACCATTGCGGGATAAAAAGATACTCACATCTGCCAGTAATGAAACAGAATCATAGGTATTAATGTTTTTTTTCAGGTATAGCTCAGAATCGCATTGTAAAACAACTTTAGGCAATAGTTGATAGGCCCAGAAAATGGCGACGGCAGCTAATATCGTCAGGTAAACCACGGTAAGGTAACCTTTTTTCATCGTGCCTCTCCCGAGTTAATCCTGATCGTTCTGCACGCGTTATATCTACCCTGTTCATCTTCAATACATATACCTATAAAGGTGAGCTGATTAATCTTATAACCATCACTTCCTTTGGTATAAAAGATATGGTGCTTTTTCACTGAGCAGTCAATTTTTTCCTGCTTGAGGTCGCGCCGTGCCATATCAAGACCTCCCTCTTCGGCAGGGAATGTCGCATTTTTCTGGATAAAAATCTGGCATTGGTCAATTTCGCCAGAGAGTAAATAATTCGCTTTGCCAATGGTAACGTCGACCCAGTTGGCGTAAATCTTAAGAGCTGTACCTAATACTGATAGGATCACCAAAATAAGTAATATTTTGGATCTTAGTATTGTCAGATATTTTCGACCCGGGACTATCACTTCCCGGGTTAACGGGGCAATAGTTGGCATCAGGGCCGCGGTATTAGGCTGGCTAGTGGCTGATATTTCTTTGGAGTGCTCTGCTGCTATATCATAGCGTTCTTCTCCGGTATCTAGCTCTGGCTGTGCGGTACTCAGTATTGACTCAATCCGCGCTGTAAACTGAAAACCATGTTTAGGTATAGTCGTGATGACTTGTGGATTTTCACCTAAGGCTGTCAGGGCTTTTCTCAGTTCACTAACATAAGCATTCAGGTTGCTGTTTGATGCAGTAAAACCATAGTCTTCCCACACATTCTTCAGCAGTACTTCTCTTTCTATTGGTTGATTCTGATGTTTGATAAATTCAAGCAATAGCCGGGTTGCCGGGTTGGACAATGTCACCGCCCGTTCTTCGTCATTCAACTCCATCAATATCTTTTCTGATGGATTAAACACAATCGTAAGATTAAGTATATATTTCATCTATGACTCTAATGGACTAAACAACCTTTTAGTCGGGGCTAAATCAAAAACGGCAATGCAGTCTTAGGTTAAGCTACTCTCATAAATTTGTTTTTTGAAATGTTTTTTATGACTGACGGCTCTTTTTGTGGAAAAGAAAATAGGGCTAACCAACGCGGGCATAAAGAGCAATATCTCTTAACGAGCATTAAGAATCACTACTGCTAGAATTTAACATTTAATCAGTCTCTGCCTTATCATTAAATTAAAACTCCCCATCATCGCATTTAACCTTGTTTTTCATAAGTTTATTATTCTTTTTGTTTTATTTAAAATGGCATTTAAAGGGATAAAAAAATGTATAAGACAATATATCGATATAAAAATCTATGTTTAAGGTAAATAAATGCTCAAATATACTTTCTTTAAAAAGTTGCTATCATTGTTACATCCTGATTTAGGCAAGGTGTCGTAACCCACATAGGTTTATCTCACTATTTTCTTTTCAGGGGCGTAACGACATTGGCGCCGTATGCTGACTTGCAGCAGAAATAGAGTTTCCTATGAACGATGTTATCGGCAGTGATTTTATCATCTGCCGATGAGTAATATCGTTTTTTGAATGTGGGGAATTCTATATTTAATAAATCTATTTAAATCAGTATGCAGACATCAATAATAAATGAATTAACGTTATTTATGTTTGATTTATCCATATTAAATCACCCTCTATTAAATAGAGGGTGGCATCTATCTGTGGTTAAAACAGCCATACCATTTATCGGGAAACCGAAAATTAATATCACCATAAAGGAATAGCTCCATGCGTAAAACAATTTTCTCTCTGGCTCCTGCCGCGTTGGTGTTACTGGCGGTAGCAGGGAATACCCAAGCAGCATCTAACGCCCAATTAACGGTAACCGCTAACGTTGTTGCGTCAACTTGTGATGTTTCTTTGTCTACCAATAATCTGGATCTAGGTAACTATGCACCATCATCATTTACTGGTGTTGCTACTCCGATTCCCGCTAGCCAGAAAACATTCACTGTGGGTTTAAACAACTGTGAAGCACCGGCTGCTGCGGGTGATAAAGCCTATTTGGTCGTTACCGGGCAAACGCTGGGCGGTAACCCAAACATGTTTAACTCTACGGGTACCAACACCGGTGTCATGTTGAGTCAGGTTGCGACCCCAACCGCTTATATCAGCAACAATGACAAGTTATTGGTTGCTACTGCGGGAACAACACCAGCAGCCGGTGACTTTAATACTAAGACACTGAGCTTACAGGCTGGCCTGGCTTCAACCACCATCACTGGTATCAACATTGGTGCTGTTAGCGCGCCCATCTTGTTTGCCTTCGCCTATAACTGATTTTCTTAATGGTGGGTGGCTTCGGCTACCTGCCATTCTGCCTCTTTTCCTTTTTACCTTGGAGCGAAAGAATGAAGCGCCTAAAACTGCTTATTCCCCTGATGATGGCGCTGCTGTCTTGTCCACTCGCGGTATTGGCTGATGGATTTGGTATCAATGCCACCCGTCTGATTTACCCACAGGGCACCGGTAGCATTGCTGTCACGGTACGTAACACGCAACCGATATTGCCTTACTTGGTACAGGTTTCGTTAAGCCGCACAGCAGACAGCTATAAAGCGACACCATTTACGGTAACGCCACCGATATTCCGCCTGGAGCCCAAGAGCGTGAACCAGATTCGCATTGCGGGTAATGACACTGATTTACCTAAAGATCGCGAATCCGTTTTTTATTTCCATGCGACAGCGGTTCCCGCTGCGGCCTCACCTACCGAAGCTCAACAAAGCACGGGTGTACAAGCCTCGGTGCAATTTGGTGTGGGTAGCATTATTAAACTGTTTTATCGCCCCGCAGGCTTGCCATCGTCGGCTGCGGATGCACAAAAAAACCTTAAGTTTCACCAGGTCAGTAATGGGCTGGAGGTCAGTAATCCATCACCCTATTTTGTCAGCCTGGCCAGCCTTAAGTTTGGCGGACAAGCACTTAAGTTAGATTCACCTGCGGCATTGATGATCGCCCCCTTTGGTGCACATACCTATCCCACAGTGGCGAAAGGCAGCAGCGTGGAGTGGCAAACCATTAATGACCAAGGTGGCGTAGATGCATTTAAACAGCTTCTGCCGTAAGAAAGTGCTTTGGGTTGGTTTGAGTTTGTTGGTCGGCGGAATCAGCATTAACACCCATGCCGTGACACTGAACTTTTCTGCATCGTTAGTACAAGGCACTTGTTCGTTAAGTCTGGATAAAAGTGTGCTGTCGCTAGGTGATGTACAGCAGGCTAACTTACGCAGCGAAACACTACTCAATTTACAGCCCGTTACGCTCACTGTTGATAATTGTAACGGTGCCGCAAGTGCCAGCTTGCAGCCAGTAGTTATCGCCCTTGGTCCGGGTAAGAGTCAAAACGGAAAATGGCTGTTTCGCAGTAGTGATTCTGATGTGGGCGGCGCTGGCGTGATGTTAGTGCAAAGTGCCAGCCAACCGAGTTATGCCAGCACGGAGGTCAAATCTGGTGATTATTTCCCGTTGGCCGCCGTGGGGCAGACACCCGTCAATAAACAATTACAGTTCTTTGCCGGCGTTAGTTGTGGCGGTGTGACTGATTGCGCCACGGTTAAACCGGGGCAACTCACTGCCAATGTTAATTTTATTTTTGCCTATCGCTGAGGTTGCCATGCCATTTGCACACTTTTCCCTTATCACGCTGCTATTGATGATTTTTGTAGGGGCACCGGCAATGGCGACCAGCAAGGGGGGCGTCAGTTTGAGCCAGACTCGAGTGATATTTTCCGCTGAAGATAAAGCCCAAAGCCTCACAGTAAAGAATAGCGGTATGCAAAATTATTTGATTCAAAGTCGCATCCAAAACGAAATGAAAAATGATGCGACAGTGCCTTTTATTGTCACGCCGCCGCTGTTTCCGTTAGGGGCTGAAGGTAACCAATTACTGCGTATCCTTAAACAGGGTGAGGCGCTGCCTGACGATCGAGAGTCCCTGTTTTACCTTTCGGTATTAGCCATTCCGAGCCAGCCAGAACCTGTGCCTGAAGAGGCGCGTTTATCAATGGGTTTTCAGTTTGTTATCAAGCTGTTTTATCGCCCTACGGCTCTGAAGGATGTACCCCAAAATGTGGGTTGCCAACTGACATTTAGCCGAGTGGGAAATGGCATTCGTATTGAGAATCCAACCCCTTATTTTATAACGTTTGGGACGCTGAAGTTCGACCATAACGTTATCAACTTAGACACAGCCCCGTCGATGATTGCGCCGATGAGAGCACAGACCTATCCCGTTGCTGGTTCAATCAAGCACGTGGAGTGGCAAACCATAACCGACGCGGGTGGTTTGTCTGCATTGTGCCAACACACTGTGTCGCCATCACAGGAATAACCAAAATGAAATGCCTTATCTCATTCGTGACGCTGCTGTTATGCAGCTTGTTGGTATTTGCAGGCGCGCATGCGGCACCCTCTGAATCCCAGGGGATTTCTTTTTATGTGCTGCGGGTAATTTACCCGGCAAGTGAGCAAAAAGGCGTCACCTTAACCGTGAATAATAAAAGTGCTGCCCCCTATCTGATGCAGTCGTGGATCCGCCCTGTCGATATGAAAACCGGTGATGTGGATTTGAATTACACCGGGCAGCCGAAGATGCCTTTTATTGTCACCCCTCCGTTGGAGCGTTTAGAGGCAAATAGCGAGCTGACACTGCGTATCCGCCATAACGGTGAACCGTTGCCAACGGATCGGGAGTCAGTCTTTTTTATCTCGATGAAAGCTATCCCTGCTAACAAAGAATCTGACAACGCGGGACCGTCGGGCCAGATGGCCGTGACGGTAGTCAGCAATATGAAGCTGTTCTATCGCCCTGAGGGGTTAGCTAAACGCGCGGTGGCCGAGGTGGCTTCTCAATTGCATTTTCGCCGTGAGGGTCATGAGCTGATTGCTGAGAACCCAACGCCATATTGGCTCACCTTTTCGCAATTGAAAGTTGGTGGCAGTGCGCTGGATAAACCCGCACTACGGCTGATGGTGCCACCGAAAGGGCAGCAGCGCTATACCTTGCCGGCGACGGCAAAAGGCAGTGTGGAATGGCAACTGATTGATGAGGATGGCTGGAGCACACCGGCTAACCAGCAAGCTTTATAACTTTTTCTGATTTTGATGGACAGACCACGTGATGCACAACATAACAATAAAAAACAGGCGTAACACGCCCACTTTTTCGCCCATTCTGATAGGGACCATGCTGCTGGCAGGGGCTTTTCCTGTCTTGGCGCGCGACTACTTTGACCCTCGTCTGTTAGCGTTGGGCGGAATGCAGTCGACCAGTGCTGATTTGAGTGCTTTTGAATCCGCCGGCCAGGTCGCGGAGGGCCGTTATCTGGTGACACTGTGGATGAATCAGTCGGATCAGGGTCAGTACACCTTGATGTTTAAAAAAGATGCACAAGGGCAGGTTCAGCCAGAGCTCACGCCTGCTCTCCTCCAGCAACTGGGGGTAAATACCACGGTGTTGCCGGGTTTTAGCACATTACCAGCGGATGCTCCGGTCAATGATTTGGCTGCACTCATTCCTGATTCTCAGGTGCATTTTGACTTATCCCAATTGCGGCTGGACATCAGTGTGCCGCAGATTGCCATGCAGCAAAACGCCGCCGGTTATGTTGATCCCGCATTGTGGGATGACGGTGTGCCCGCGTTGCTGATGAACTATAGCCTGAATGGCAGCCGAAACTGGCAGAGTGCGCAGGCTGGCATGGACAGTAGCGAACAGACCAATCTGTTTGCCAGCCTGCGTAACGGACTGAACTGGCAGGCCTGGCGTTTGCGCAGTGATATGACCTATACCCGCAACCAGAACAGCGGCACCGCTTCGTCGAGCCAGCAAAATACCCGTTTTTCCAATACCTATTTACAGCGCGATATTCATGCCTTGCGTGCCGAGGTGCTGGCGGGGGAAAGCAGTACCGGCAATGAGGTGTTCGACAGTATCCCGTTTCGCGGTATTAAACTTAATTCCAGCGAAGAAATGCTGCCTAACAGCCTGCGGGGTTTTGCGCCGGAGATTTCCGGGATTGCGCAAAGTAATGCACGTGTGACTGTTAGCCAGAATGGCAATGTGGTGTATCAAACCTATGTCGCCCCGGGGCCGTTTCGCATTAATGACCTCTATCAGACCAGTCAGGGCGGGGATCTGACGGTCACTATCACCGAGGCTGACGGCACTGTCCGCAGCCAAACGATGGCCTTTTCCTCTTTACCGGTGATGCAACGCCCCGGCGCGCTCAAATATGAGTTCACCACCGGGCGTTATAACGGCGGCATAACGCAAGGCTCGCGTGAAGCTACCTTTGGGCTAGGCACATTTATCTATGGTTTGCCCTACGACATTACTCTGTACGGCGGTGGGCTGATGGCAGAGGACTATCTTTCGTTCGTGGCCGGATCTGGTCTGTCATTAGGAGATTTTGGCGCGCTTTCAGCTGATATCACCACCTCTAATGCCAAATTGTACGGACAAGATGAGTGGCAACAAGGTCGCTCTTATCGGTTGCGTTATGCCAAAAGCTTGCTGAGTACTGGCACCTCGGTGGATTTGGCGGCCTATCGGTATTCAACCCGCCACTATTACAGTTTCTCAGACTTCAACAATCTGGGATATGAACTCAATGACAGCCAGGTACCTTGGGCTTTAGAGCGTCAGCGTTCCAATTTTCAGGTGCGCATCAGCCAGCAATTAGGGGGCTGGGGGGCATTGTATCTATCGGCCTCCCGCAATGACTTTTGGGGTAATAACCAGGTGAATAACACGGTCTCTGCGGGGTACAACACCAGCTACCGTGGTGTGAGCTATGGGTTGGCCTACAGTATTGACCGTATTAAAGGTGACAGTGGTTGGCCTGAAAATCGTCAGTTATCAATGAACATGCAGGTGCCCTTTAGCCTATTTAGCTCAGCGCCAGCGGTGAGCCGCAGTTATGCCAACTATCAAATGACCCATAACAATCAGGGGCAGGTTCAGCAGCAGGTCGGCGTCAGCGGTAATGCGATGGATGACCGCCTTTCTTACAGTGCAATGCAGAGCTGGTCAAACGGCAATAGTGGTGATAATGCCACCCTGAATGCGGGCTATCAGGGCAGTAAAGGGATGGCAAACATCGGGTACAGCTACAGCAGCCAGTTCCGTTCGCTGAACCTCAGCGGCAATGGCAGCCTGGTCGTCCACCCGGAAGGGGTAACACTGGGGCAAATGCTGGGAAGTTCGGTGGCGATAGTGAGTGCGCCAGGCGCGGGCGGTGTCGAGGTGATGAACGGGAATGTCCGTACCGACAGCCGTGGCTACGCGGTGGTGCCGTATTTATCGAATTACCAGAACAACAATATCAGCCTGAACCCGGCCACCTTGCCGGATGACGTCGACATGGCGAAATCGAGCCTGAATGTCTACCCAACCAAAGGGGCGGTGGTGATGGCGAAGTTTGATACGCGAGTCGGCTATCAGGCACTGGTGACTCTGCGTCGTGGTGAAACCGACATCCCCTTTGGGGCTGTCGTCAGGGTGGAGGGGAGTGCCGCGGGTGAAAACAATACCGGCATTGTTGGCGACGCCGGTCAGGTATACCTGAGTGGATTGCCGGAGAAAGGCCGATTGGTGACGAAATGGGGTCAGGGCGCAGACCAGCAATGCCGTGCTGTATTCGATTTGCAAACCAGTAAAGCTACATCAGGCAACAACCCGATCCGTCAATTAACCGCTCGCTGTGAAATCAGTTAATCACACCATGACATCCGGTAAACATGAATTTGTAGGAAAGAAAACGACATGAAAATAATTAGTCAACTATTGCGGCGGTCAGTATCTCGTTATTGCCCCGGCCTATGTCTGCTGGCGCTAATCGGGCAATCAGCCGTGGCGGACACGATTACCATTGGTAAAGGCAGTGGCATTGTGTGGGAGGGAATGCCATTTAGTGCCACCAATAGAGCCCCTACCACCACGGCCAGTTTCCCAAGCCCGGATCTATATGCCTACGATAGTATATATATTAACCCCACGAGTTTATCGTCAAGTTCGTGTGTACCGGACAGTTCGCTGACGACCATTGCCGGGTATAAAGTGTTCAAGATAGCCCCTGGGCTTGGGATAATTCCCCGGGCAACCGTCACGGCCGATTATGTGCTGGCGAACAACACGCCAGAGACGCTCAGTGGCACCATTGGGTTGCCAAGTACACAAGCCACGACGTCGAGCGGTGCGGTGATAACCAACCCACTCCAGGGCGGCGGCTGGTGTTTAGCCCCAAGAATGTCCGGCAGCACTAATTTCTATAAAGCCGGCACGTATATTAATGCGACAGCGACAGGAACGTGGGTGATGGTGGCTGATGGCACGCAAACCAGCCAGAGCAATATTGCATTATCTAATGTGAATTTCTCTACGTCAGGAAATGGTTATAAGACTTTTATTCCTATCTTTTCAAAGAACACGACAATCCGAATTTCGACACTGGAGTGTACGGTCAGCACCCCCACTCAGATTGATTTTGGTACAGTCTCCAGTAACCTTCAGACGGGCGCGGAACTCAGCACTAAGGCTAATTCGTTGATAACGCAATGCTCGCAAGACGGCGCTCAGGGTATTAATGCCAATATCAATGTGCAGTTCCGGGCACTAACCGGTTTGTATGAAAATGCCCCCACCCGTCTGGCACTCAGTCAGGGTGGGGGCTATATTACTGGCGAGATTAATAATGGCGTGACCGGCAGTGGTAGTTGCACGGCAACCACCGGGATGCCCTTTGATAACACCCAGCTAAAAGTCGGCAATATCACCAGTACACAAACAAGTCAGAACACCACCAATCAGGTGACATGGCGTTTATGCTCGGGGGGCAGTTCGCTGCCGACCGGTGCTGTTAGCGCGGCGGCAGAAATGCTGGTGACGTTTAACTGATTTTAAATAATAGCGTGGTAGCAGCCCTTGGCCACCACGTTAATTTTGTTCGCTAGAGCACACTATTATCGGCGACGCCAATCCATTAATCATATAGATATCGTTACTTATATTTTCCAGGTTGATATAATACGGCATATTATCGTTACCCGTTTGAATAAACTTTGACCATAAATCTTTGGGGACATCATCGATAGCTCTGATTTTTTGCGCAGTGAATATAATGGTGTAAATACCATCATTATCGAGGTCGGAATATTTGAACGGCAACATGCGATTAAGTATGTATTGTGAGCTACTGTCCTCTACCGTTCCTGTGAATTTGATAAAACCACTCCCATTTCGGTAGAAGAAAATCGAAGTATTTGCTTGTAACTCAATAGCGTGGAGTGGGGCAGTTTCTTTCTTTAGATAGAGTTCGGAATGGCATTTAAATGTGACTTGAGACAGTGAAAGATAAATCCATACCAACGCAACCATGGTTAATATTATCAAAAATATAATGGTAAGATGTTTTTTCTTCACACCTAAACTCCTGAGTTAATACTTATTGTTTTGCAGGAAGGGTAATCACTGCCTTCTTTTTTTGCACAGATGCCAATAAATGTAAGTTGATTAAATTTATAATCATTACTTCCTTTTAGATAAAAAATCTCGTTATTATCATTTTTGCAGTCTATTTCATCTTGGTGTAAATCGTTTTTAACCTGGTTGATTAGCTGCTCAGTGGCAGGGTAGGTGGAGTTCTTCTTAACATACAACATACACTTCCCAATTCTACCGGCAAGTACATGGCTTTTTTTATTAATGATGATCTCAGCACAACTATAATAAATTTTGAATGCAGTTATAGTGAGTGTAAATATAACTAACATCAGTAATATCTTTGCGCTAAACTCCATTTTTTCAACATTCTTATATGTATCTTCCTTACCAATACTGGGTGTTGCACCTACATCGCTATTGAATTCTCTTTTAAAGTTTAAGTTTTTTAACTTTTCACTGCTTGTATTTTGAGTATCAATGGAAGATTCCTTCTCCTGACTTTCAGCCTTCATATGTGATTCAACATAGGCAACAAATTGGAACCCATGTTTGGGTATCGTTAAAATGAGTTGTGGGCTCTCTCCCAATGCTTTGAATGCCTTTCTAAGCTCACTAACATAGGTGTTTAAATTACTATTAGATGCAGTGAATCCATAGTCTTCCCAGATGTCCTTCAATAGCGTAACTCTATCTATAGCTTTGTTTCTGTGTTTAATGAATTCAAGCAGTAAACGGGTTGCCGGATTGGACAAAATCACAAAAATATCGTCATCATTTAGAATCATTAATTTCTTTTCTGATGGTCTAAAGAAAATAGTGTAGTTAATAAGGTATTTCATGATTAAGTTAATTTGTGAATGAGCTATTGATTGATGAACGCATATTTAAACTTTAAATAATTTATTGTCAATTTGTATTTTTAGGTGGTGGTCAAGTGCAGTTTAAGTTTTTTTTAAATTCCGATATTAAAAAATGCACAAGCTACTGTTAGCTATATTTTAAGATGTATAGCATCTCCCTTTATTTAAGTTTCGGAGTAAAAAACTATATATCTTCTAATTTGTGGCGTATGTTGCTGCATTGTTGATCTTGAAATAGAATAAATGCTGTTTTTAGGGTGTTTGTGTGGTTGTCATTAGGTATGTTTAGGTGCCATCGGTACGATTTAAATTTTTATGTTGAGAGTTACCGAGATACCAGCAATATCTCCCGAGGGGATTTATGAACAAAAGTGTCATGGTGGTTATTCATGAAAAAAATATATTTTTCTCTTTAGCATTGCAATCTGAACTATCCAAGCATTTAGATGAGATAACTGAATTAATACTTAATGATTCATTAATTATTTCTGCTAAAAAAACACAAGTATTAAGACTGGTTTCAAAGCAGGATGCACAACGCTATTGTGAACGCCATGTTCGGAATGCTCAGGGTAACAAAAAACACACATTATTTGTTGTGTTCTTGAATGATAGTAAGGGTTTAGCTGTCGACGGTAAATTACCTGATAATAACCCAGGCATTATATATGGTAATTACAGTAATAATATAATTGACGATATAATCCAGAATACTATTGGTTTACTGGAAGAAAAAGAACTTCAGGCTGAAGGTAATGCAATGAGTTACCCGGCCAGTGAGAGCACACTCACGGGCAAGGAACGCACCGTTATGTGTTATTTAAAGTTAGGTATTAACCCAGTGACTATAGCCCAGATAATGAAGCTCAGCATCAAAACGGTTAATGCACATAAGAACTCAATAATGAAAAAGATAAACATGGAAAAAAGAATACAATCGTATCGTTTTCATATTAATGAGGCGTGTTTGGCGTAATCTAGATGGTGTCAAAATCAAGAGAGTTTTTTTGTCGATAATTTGGGACTTATCCCTACGATGGTACTGCTCTCTTTTAACCCTCGTTCTGAATCCACCTGGACCGTACAGCATTATGCTGACGAGATAAATTGATGGGTATCGGAGTAGGGAGGGGCGGATTTTTTTGGCAAATGCCAGGTTTGGCGGTATTAAAAATGATCGCCCAATGATGATTTTCATAGGATTAGTCTTGCTGAGGCGAGCTGATTAAGTGATCAATATCAATTTATTGACCTATGTAATTGATTTTATAAATTTATCACCTAACTATACACTTAACGTAGCTGACGCTGGAGAGCGTCAACTCCGTACAACCGAGACTAGGCTGTTCTCGGATATCATTTTTTACTTGTATTACCAACCGCGTTGATAATCGTATTTTTCGCTGTACAGCAGTTTCTCATCAGTATAAATCTGCCACATGCCTCTATTTTCTGGTACTGCATGTATCGTTCAATGAAATTTTATATCGATAAGTCATTTTTACGTTATTAACAGTTAACTGATTCATTGTGATAACCGTTAGGTTCCTCTCTATCCCTCTTTGTTGTGAAATACTCTGGCGCCAGATCACATTCTTAAAAAAATAAAATGTAGGACCATTCCTACAATACATTTCGTGCACTCTTAGTTTAAATTTCATGATGATTTTTAACGTGCTAAGGCACAAGGATTTTTTCTCGCCTAACAAGAAACTTCTTATTCTTCAATGTGATGTTGCATTTTTTCTGAAATGCAAATAGTTACATTTTGTAACATTTAACCCATTGGTGTTACCTGGCTAATGTTTTTACACTGCCGCCACTGGGTATTTAATCGATATACTTATGTGTGTGAAAAATACCTGTCAGATACTGTGTTATGCCATCCTGCGAATGCGAAGGTTATCTACGAACAATTATTTTCCTTAATTTCATTGCCACGGTTTATTGGTGAGCGATGGCTATTGTTCCAGGTGATGCCGATTATTTTTACGCATCTTTTCAGGGGTGGATTTCCTAAATTCCCGTCCTCTAACAAGGAAAGTCAATGGCCTCGTCAAGCTTCCAAAATGAGATACCCAAAGCGCGTATTAATATTAAATTAGACCTCCACACCGGCGGTGCCCAGAAGAAAGTCGAACTACCTTTAAAACTTCTGGTGATGGGCGATTACAGCAACGGTCAGGAACAGCGTCCGCTGTCCGAACGTGAAAAACTCAATATCAACAAAAATAATTTCAACAGCGTGTTGGCCGAGTTCCAACCGAGCCTGAAATTAACGGTGCCTGATACTTTGGCAGGGGATAATACCGATACCGCCGTATCCCTGACCTTCAATGACATGAAGGATTTCGAGCCGGAAAGTGTCGCCCGTCAAATCCCACAACTGCGTGCCTTGCTGGCAATGCGCAATCTGCTGCGTGATCTCAAGTCCAATTTGCTGGACAACGCCACCTTCCGCCGTGAGCTGGAAAACATCCTCAAAGACGAAGCATTGAGCGATGAGCTGCGTGCTGAACTGGCGGCATTGGCCCCCAAAGACTGTTAATCGCCGGATTGGCTGCTTGTAGAAAGAAGAAAAGGAACATGCTGATGTCTGTACAGGAAAACAGTGCGCAGGGTACTGCGACGACCGTATTAGAGAAAAACCGTCCCGTAGCCCAGGGGGTTTATGCCTCTTTATTTGAAAAAATCAACCTGAGCCCG
This sequence comes from Yersinia sp. 2540 StPb PI, assembly GCF_052217165.1. Classification (NCBI taxonomy): domain Bacteria; kingdom Pseudomonadati; phylum Pseudomonadota; class Gammaproteobacteria; order Enterobacterales; family Yersiniaceae; genus Yersinia; species Yersinia sp. 2540 StPb PI. The sequence goes on along the minus strand of NZ_JAZGQC010000001.1, from coordinate 4,767,540 downwards.
GTCTCCTCATTGACGGGTCTGGATGCTTTCCAGAACAACGATACCATGGCAGATGCCACCACTGATGAGCGTGTCACTGCCGCCGTCAGTGTCTTTTTGGACCTGCTGAAGCAGTCGTCGAAAAAAGTGGAAAAGCTGGATAAAACCCTGCTGGATGGCCACATTGCGGCGCTGGATGATCAAATCAGTCGCCAGTTGGATGCGGTGATGCATCACCCTGATTTCCAACGGGTGGAGTCGACCTGGCGTGGCGTGAAATCCCTTATCGATCAAACCGATTTCCGTCAAAACGTGCGTATCGAACTGCTGGATATCAGTAAAGATCATCTGGTGCAGGATTTTGAAGACGCCCCTGAAATCGTGCAAAGCGGCCTCTACACCCAGACTTACATTCAGGAATACGACACTCCCGGTGGCGAGCCGATTGCCGCTGCTATCTCCAACTACGAGTTTGACCGTAGCCCGCAAGATATCGCGTTATTGCGCAATATCTCCAAGGTCGCCGCGGCAGCCCATATGCCGTTTATTGGCTCAGTGGGTCCAGAGTTCTTTGGTAAAGAGAACATGGAAGAAGTGGCAGCTATCAAAGATATCGGTAACTACTTTGACCGTGCCGAATACATCAAGTGGAAAGCCTTCCGCGACTCAGATGATTCCCGCTATATCGGCCTGACCATGCCGCGGGTGCTGGGGCGCTTGCCTTACGGTCCGGACACGGTGCCGGTACGCAGCTTTAACTACGTAGAGCAGGTGAAAGGGCCGGACCATGACCGTTATCTGTGGACCAACGCCTCGTTTGCCTTTGCCGCCAATATGGTGAAAAGCTTCATCAAAAACGGCTGGTGTGTGCAGATCCGTGGCCCGCAGGCCGGTGGCGCGGTGACCAACCTGCCTATTCACCTGTACGATTTGGGTACCGGTAATCAGGTCAAAATCCCGTCAGAAGTGATGATCCCGGAAACGCGCGAATTTGAGTTTGCCAATCTGGGCTTTATTCCGCTGTCGTACTACAAAAACCGTGATTACTCGTGCTTCTTCTCGGCCAACTCTGCCCAGAAGCCTGCGCTGTATGACACCGCTGATGCCACTGCCAACAGCCGTATTAATGCGCGCTTGCCATACATCTTCTTGCTGTCACGCATTGCCCATTACCTGAAGCTTATTCAGCGCGAGAACATCGGCACCACCAAAGACCGCCGCCTGTTGGAGCTGGAGCTGAATAACTGGATCCGTGGGTTGGTGACGGAAATGACTGATCCGGGTGATGACTTGCAGGCTTCCCATCCGCTGCGTGATGCCAAAGTTACGGTGGAAGATATCGAAGACAACCCCGGTTTCTTCCGCGTGAAGCTGTATGCCGTGCCGCACTTCCAGGTTGAAGGTATGGACGTGAATCTGTCATTGGTTTCCCAGATGCCGAAGGCGAAAACCTGATTGCCCTTTGTCCTTGAAGTTGCAGCGTGTTGGCTGCTTTCTCTCCCCCAGTCATTGACGTTAGTCAACGCCTGGGGGATTGGTTCAGTTGCCGTCTAGCTGCAACACCAATGACGTTGGGCATGATTGTACGCAAGGAAGTACCCATGAAGATTTATCGTCCGTTATGGAACGACGGGGCCTTTTTGGCCCCACAACAATTCCAGCAACAGGCCCGCTGGGACGCCTATGTAGCAGACAGCGTGGCACATATGACATTGGCATCCCCATGGGGGGTCATTGATGCGGCATTTGACCGTGGGTCGTTGGCGCTTTCCCGCCTGAATGCGCTGCGACTGGTGGTTCGCTTCCCTGATGGCACGCTGATTGATTCTGAACGGGCGGATAACCTGCCTCCCGCCTGTGATTTGTCTGCGGTATCAGACCGTGATGTGGTCGATGTGGTACTGGCATTACCGTTGCTGTCGGCCAATGGTGGCAATCTGGATGATGGTCAGGACAGCGCGCGCCCTCGCCGCTGGCAGCAGGAATGGGTCACGGTACAGGAGCTTGCCGGTCATGAGCGCACTGAACTGGCGATAATGCGCCACGGGGTCACGCTGCGTTTTGCTCATCAGGAAAACAGTGCTTATCTGACCTGTCCGGTGGTGCGCTTGATGCGCAATGCCCAGGGGCAGTGGATGCAGGATGAGAGTTTTATCCCCCCGATGTTGTCGCTGGCGGCCAGTCAGGTGGTGCTGACTGAACTGGGGGATTTAGTCCACCGTCTACAGGCGCGTCGGCGTCGCCTGATGGCCATGCGCCGTGAAAGTAACGAACGGATGGCCGATTTTGCGGTGGCCGATGTGTCGTTGTTCTGGTTGCTGAATGCGTTAAACAGTGCCGAGCCGGTACTGATGGAGTTGTATCAGACGCCTTCCCGCCATCCCGAACTGTTCTATCGCGAACTGGTCCGCCTCGCCGGTAGCCTGCTGACATTTTCCCTTGAGCATAAAGCCGAAGACATTCCGCTGTATCAGCATGACGCGCCAGAGCAGGTTTTCCCGCCGCTGTTCACCTTGCTTGATGCCCTGCTCGAAGCCAGCCTGCCGTCCCGTATGGTGGCGATTGAACTGGCTCACGAGGGCCAATTCTGGACCGGTTCATTGCATGATGCCCGCCTGCGCGAAGGGGCTGATTTCTATCTCTCTGTTCGTTCTTCGATCCCCAACCATCTGTTGCAAACCCAGTTCCCGCTGTTGTGTAAGGCTGGCAGTGTTGAGGATGTGTCAGACGTGGTCAACGTGGCGCTGAACGGTGTGGCGATGAAACCGCTGTCTCATGTTCCGGCTGCTATCCCGCTGCGTCTGGAAAATCAGTACTTTGCCCTTGACCTCAAGGGGGCAGCCGCGCAGGCCATGCTGGATGCGGGGAACTGTGCTTTCTACACCCCGGGTTCGCTGGGTGATGTCAAACTCGAACTGTTTGCGGTGCTACGCTCATGAGCAAAATAAATACGTCGGTGGTTGATGCGGTCTTTTATCCCTGCTGGCTGATGGTCAGTCAGTTGCGTAACGGTCAGGAAGTTGAGGACGGAGAAGCTTTGTATCGCCGTGCCTGTGAGTGGATTGACAACGCGCGCGCGACATTGTCGCGTGCCGGTTTCAGCGAAATCAGCTGCGACCATATGCTGTACACCCAGTGTGCGTTACTGGATGAAAGCGTCCTGAACCGTCAGAAACAGGACAGTGGCTATACCAAATGGCTGAAAGATCCGCTGCAGGCCCGCTACTTTAATACTTTGAATGCGGGTGAAGAATTGTGGGAGCGGATCCGCGCGGTGTTGCAGGAGCCGGCACCGGATACGGCGGTGCTGACCTGTTTTTACCGTGCGCTAACCTTGGGATTTGCCGGTCGTTACCGCGAACAGGGTGACGAGCGCAGAGAAGATGTGGTGCGTAAGCTGAGTTTGCTGGTGCCACCGTTTGCCTCTTCACAGGAAACACCGGTGGTCTCGCGCTCATTGCGTCTGCGCTCTGGACGCAAAACCTACTGGTTCTCCTGGGGAGCGGGGGTCGTCATACTGGTTGCTCTGTGGTTCACATTGTCCACCCGACTGACGCACATGGTGTCTCAATTGACAGGGATGCACTAGCGGATGCGCGGATTAACACAGTTACTCCTGCTGCTGCTGGGGGCCTGCCTGGCACTGTGGCTTATCCTGGGTTTCTGGCCGCTGGGCACAGGCAGCCGTGTGGTACTGAGCATGCTGGTTGTCATCCTCTGTGGTGCAGTAGGCTATTTTCAGTGGCGCAAACACAACCGCAATAAAGTGGCTCACCAATCCATTGCCGATTCAACGCTGCCGCCTGAAGATTTTCAGGGTGCGGTGGTACTGGTTTGTGGTGACAGCGATGCCCTGTTTTCCCCCTCGGCATCTTTTTGTGAAACGCGTCAAGGTTGGTATCTGGCCGTGCAACTGCCAGAACAACTGCCGATACTCGCGCAACATCTGGCGGCGGAACGTCCGGCGCTGATTGCCCAGATCTCGGTGTTACTGGCCATCGTGCCGGAGCAACATCAGAGCCGGGATGATTTTTCACAATCCCTGCGTGCCTGGCAACGGGCCATCGTGCAGTGCAAAGGATGGCTTGCGGGGATCCCGCCGGTCTGGCTGAGTACCTGGCTTTCACCGCCGGTATCCTCATCAGCGCAGGCAGAACGCTGGTACACGGTCACGCCGGGGCTAAAAGGCATTCAGGTTCAGGAGGTGGGGGCAGGCGTCATACCGCTGGTTGAATGGAGCCAGCCTCAAGAGTCCTGCAACGGTGAGGGAAGGTTGAGCGCTGTATTCTGGATGGAAAGTCTTCTGTCCTGGCTTGATGAACATGTCCTGAGCATCCTGACACAGCGGCAAGGAGATGTCCCTGCACTTACCCTGTGCGCATGGGGCTGTTGTTTTACACCGGTCGCGGGGCGTCAGAACAATTTGTGGCAGACACACATCAATGGAGTCACTACGCTGATGCCGGTGGCGACCCCTGAGCAAGAGTGCCTGCCGTTGCCAGAAGTGCTGCTACCTTATCTGCCTCGCCGCCGCGGCGTCTCCCGCCTGATGCAGGTTTGGCAGATGGCTGGCGTGCTGTGCGGGGTATTTTTACTGTTTGCCCTGCTGGCCTCTTTCATCAATAACCAGCGCCTGGTCCAGAGCGTTGATGATCATCTGTCGCAGTATAACCGGCTCACTGGCACGCCTCCAGCCCCTAAAACTCTGGCCCAACAGCAACTACGGGCGGATGCACATCTGCTGGATGACTGGTTACGTCGCGGTGCACCCATGCGTTTGTCTCTGGGATTGTATCAGGGGCTGCGACTGCGGGCTCCGCTTTACATTGCTATCAATAGCTGGGCGTCTCCTCCACCGCCACCACCGGTGATTAATCAAATTATTCAGGGGCCCAAAACCCTCCGTCTGGATAGCCTGTCACTGTTTGACGTGGGGCAATCAATGCTCAAGTCTGGCTCCACCAAAGTGCTTATCAATGCGCTGGTCGGGATTAAAGCCAAACCGGGTTGGCTGATCGTGGTGGCGGGTCACACCGATATCACGGGTGATGATAAGTCCAACCAGACTCTGTCGCTTAAGCGGGCGGAATCGGTACGCAACTGGATGCGCGATACCGGGGATATTCCGGAAAGCTGCTTTGCCGTACAGGGTTATGGCCAGAGTCGTCCTCTGAAATCTAACGATACGGAAGCGGGCCGTGCGCTCAACCGCCGTGTCGAAATCAGTCTGGTACCGCAGGCCGATGCCTGTCGCCTGCCAGGCGTAAAAACAGCGTCACAGGATGAAAGTGACGTATCAACCCAAGAAATGGAGAAGTAACCCATGGCAATTCCAGTATATCTGTGGCTGAAAGATGATGGCGGTGCGGACATTAAAGGTTCCGTAGATGTTAAAGATCGCGAAGGCAGCATTGAGATCGTGGCACAGGAACATAACCTGTATATCCCGACAGACAACAACACGGGCAAGCTGACCGGCACCCGTATCCATACCCCGTTCCTGTTCACCAAGGAAATCGATTCTTCCAGCCCGTACCTGTACAAAGCGGTAACCACCGGCCAGACCCTGAAATCCGCTGAGTTCAAATGGTATCGCATTAACGATGCGGGTCAGGAAGTGGAGTATTTCAATACCAAGCTTGAGAACGTGAAACTGGTGAAAGTGGCACCGAAGATGCACGACATCAAGGATCCGGCCAAAGAGAAACACAATCACCTCGAAGCCATTGAGCTGCGTTACGAAAAAATCACCTGGACTTACAAAGACGGCAACATCATTCATTCCGATTCCTGGAACGAACGTACTACCGCGTAATTACCGTCATTCTTCGCGTCGCAGGTGCGTTGGCTACGTTCGCTCACCCTGGTCACATAGTTATCTATGCTCCCAGGGATTCGTTCACTTGCCGCCTGCCTGCAACACGAATTATTTAGGGTAACCCGCAGCAGCAGGCGGTTCGCCGTCTGCTTTTTGTGTTTTTAGCTCAGTATCGGGGCATCGGTATTCAGCCAAACGCACACACATTTTATCAGATGACCTTATGGGCCTTGGTTGACGGCTATGGGCGGTAGCGTGCCCGACGCCAGCTTCATCTGGCTATTTTACTTGCCATTTTTGCACTTGGGCAGTGCTCGGCGCTGTCCGTGTGCAAATTGACGGCGACAATAACGCCAGTTGAAACCGGCTAACGTATTAGGTTTCGCATACAAGGAAGAGAATTTATGACAACGCATTCAGCACACTTATTACGTCGGTTAAATCCCTATTGCGCGCAGGCACTGGCCGGCGCTGCAACCCTGTGCCAGACCCGTGCCCATGCCGAGATAACCGTTGAACATTGGTTGTTGAAACTGCTGGAACAGGGTGAAGGCGATATCACGGTGATTGCCCGGCGTTATGAGTGGGACATGGACAGCCTGTGGCAGGGGTTGCTGGCCCATCTGGATACGTTGCCGCGCACGGTGCAGGGCAAACCCCAGTTGTCTGCCGCGTTACAGCAACTGATCAAAAGTGCCTGGCTGGATGCGTCGCTACAGGAAGATGCCGATGCGGTGCGCTCGGTTCATCTGTTATCTGCTCTGATAAATTCGCCATCATTACTGGCCGCCGATGCCGCCTGGCCGTTGCTCAGCTTAAGCACTACCCAGTTACACCGCCTGCTACCGCTGCTGGACAGCCAATCCGATGAACGCCCTGAGGTGCAGCAGGCGGCGGCGCTGGCAGACAGCCCGGTCAATCTGACCGATGAGGCCCCGACCACTACCTCTGCCAGCGGTCTGCCTCAGTTGAATGACGCCCTGCAAGCGGCGCTGGATAAATTTACGTTGGACGTCACCGCCAAAGCGAAAACCGGGCAGATTGACCCGATTTTTGGTCGCGACAGCGAGATCCGCCAGATGGTCGACATCCTGTCGCGCCGCCGTAAAAATAACCCGATTCTGGTCGGTGAACCGGGTGTGGGTAAAACCGCCTTGGTTGAAGGGCTGGCACTGCGTATTGCCGAGGGCAACGTACCGGACAGCTTAAAAACCGTTAGCCTGCGCACCCTGGACTTGGGCCTGTTGCAAGCCGGGGCTGGGGTCAAAGGTGAGTTCGAACAGCGGCTGAAAAATGTTATCGAGGCGGTACAACAATCACCGACGCCGGTGCTGCTGTTTATCGACGAAGCCCATACCATCATCGGTGCCGGTAATCAGGCCGGTGGCGCAGATGCGGCCAACCTGCTGAAACCGGCACTGGCGCGTGGCGAGTTGCGCACCATCGCTGCCACCACCTGGTCGGAGTACAAGCAGTATTTTGAGCGTGATGCCGCACTGGAGCGCCGCTTCCAGATGGTGAAAGTTGACGAGCCGGACGACGCCAAAGCCAGCCTGATGCTGCGCGGCTTAAAGGGCCGCTACGCCCAGCACCACGGGGTGCATATTCTGGATTCTGCTATCACTGCGGCGGTGACTCTGTCGCGGCGCTTCCTGACCGGCCGCCAACTGCCGGACAAAGCGGTGGATCTGCTCGATACCGCCGGTGCCCGCGTGCGCATGAGCATCGACACGCTACCGGTCGCGCTGATGGAAATTAACGCCGAACTGGCTGCATTGGCGATGGAGCAACAGGCCATCGAACAGGACTTGCTCCTGCTGCCAAGTATCGGTTCAACGCGCTTATCTGAGATAGAGCAACGCCGCGCAGAACTGGTGGTTGGGCAGCAAACGCTTGAACAGCAATATGCAGCAGAGCAACGTCTCACCACCCTGATTATCGACGCGCGTCAGGATATCGCCAACGCGGCACATCTGGCCAGGTTGCAGGAAGAGTTAAGTCAGATTCAGGGTAATGCGCCGCTGCTGTCGCTGGATGTTGATGTGCGCACGGTGGCAACGGTTATCGCTGACTGGACCGGCGTGCCGTTGAGCAGCCTGCTGAAAGACGAGCAGACCGATTTATTGCAATTGGAAAACCACCTCGCGACCCGGGTGGTCGGTCAGGATACGGCGCTGGTTGAGATGGCACAACGCCTGCGCGCCGCCAAAACCGGCCTGACGTCCGAAAATGGCCCGCTGGGAGTATTCCTGCTGGTTGGCCCCAGTGGGGTGGGCAAAACCGAAACTGCGCTGGCACTGGCCGACACACTGTTCGGTGGTGAGAAATCGCTGATCACCATCAACATGTCCGAATATCAGGAAGCGCACACCGTTTCCCAGTTGAAAGGTTCGCCACCGGGTTATGTCGGTTACGGTCAGGGTGGCATTCTGACCGAGGCGGTGCGCAAGCGCCCGTACAGCGTGGTGCTGCTTGACGAAGTTGAGAAAGCGCACGCCGATGTCATTAACCTGTTCTATCAGGTATTTGACCGTGGCTTTATGCGCGACGGTGAAGGGCGCGAAATTGATTTTCGTAACACCGTGATCCTAATGACGGCCAATTTAGGCAGTGATCATCTGATGCAGTTACTGGATGAACAACCGGAAGCGACCCATAGCGATCTGCACGAACTGCTGCGCCCGATCCTGCGCGACCACTTCCAGCCCGCGCTATTAGCCCGCTTCCAGACCCTGATCTACCGGCCACTGGACGCCGCCGCGTTGCGTACCATCGTCGAGATGAAACTGGCACAGGTCGCTAAACGCCTGAACAAACATTACGGCCTGCACTGCACGATAGAGGAAAGCCTGTACGACCAGCTGGTTGCCGCCTGCCTGCTGCCGGACACCGGTGCGCGCAACATCGACAGCCTGCTGAATCAGCAGATTTTACCGGTATTGAGCCAACAACTGCTGAGCCGTATGAGCGAGCAACAGCGCACCACCTCGCTGACCTTGGGCTGGGATGAAGCCGAAGGGATCACCTTGGGGTTTGGTGACTAAGGGTTCAACGTTGTCTAACCAAGAAAATATTAACCCCTAAAAGATAGGGGACGTAGCCAGCGCTGCTCGTTTATTGCCCAGGAGAATTATACCTATGGATACGGTTGAAGAACTTAACGGTACTTATTTTTTTAATGGATTAAATAATCTGACGGCTTATGAGTTGCTGTTTTGGATATTGGTGGATGAAACTGAAAATCAACTGGGCATCAAAGATATCATTGGCGTGGCTTTTGTGATCCTCGGTAATAATAGTGTCGACGTACCTGGAAAACCCAATACAGCAACGAAAGGTACGTCGCATGCGTCACTTTTTTTCCGCAAGCATCTCAGCTACAAATTCAAAAAACGCGTCTTACCAACATTGACAAAAAAATCCTTTTCGTTAAGCGGCGTCAAGGTGTTTTGGGTTAATAATCTGGGGGCATTTGCAGGAAGAGCAGTTCCCGTTTTAGGATGGATTATACTGGCGACTGATGTGGCCACGATCAGTTTCAAAACCGTAAGCAGGTATAACACCATCGCGCGACCGGAGGATAAAATCTGGTGAACATGACAATCGAAGACAGCGTCAGAAAATTTGTCAAAAGCGAGCTACCGCTGGTGACCAGCCTGTTCATGAAAAAAATTGATATTGACGATGATACCCCCTTACAGAATCTGCATGAAGCAGATGATGTCGCTGAGATGACAGAAAAATTTTTCTCACATTTTAATGTTCAGCCCGCCGGATTTTCTCTCAGTAACTATTACCCCTGGAAGGTTAAATCCGTATTTTCACGAAAAGCCCTTAATCAAAACAAAATACCATTAACGGTTGGGATGTTTATTGAATCAGCCAAAGCTGGACATTGGCTCTATAACTGAACCGGAAATAACCTCCCCCTTCAAATAAACCTGTCGGCTGTTAACTGGCTATGCGGTGTGCAAACCCATGGAATACAGGTTGTTACCACGGAGTAAAACCCATGAGTATTATTGATACGCTTCAAAATACGCTGTCAGCTATCACCAAAACCACCCTGAATCGTTACCGCCTTGATATTCCTTCCTGCTCCTCTCCTCTGGATGTGGAGGATTTTGTGGGGACGGAAGCGATGAGTGAATTGTATTGCTACACAGTTCATTTCACCAGTACTGACAAAGACATTGATGCCAGTCAGTTGCTGCGTAAACCAGCTAGTTTGACAATGGGGGCTGGTTTGTTGCAGAGCCTCTCGGAGCAAAAGGTGGTGCATGGGGTAGTGACGAGTTTTGAGCGGGTCAGTGGCTCAAAAGACCAGGCCGTGTACCAGATAACGCTATCACCATTTCTGGCACTGCTGCGTAATCAATTCCGCACCCACCGTTTCTTTGTCAACAAATCGGTACCGGAAGTGGTGGAGCAGATACTTCAGGAGCATGGCTTTAAGGACTGGGAATATGAGTTTGTCCTGAAACAGACCTATCCGAAACGTGAACAAATAAACCAGTACCAGGAAAGCGACCTGGAATTTATTGAGCGGTTGCTCTCAGAGATGGGGATATTTTACTTCTTCAGCTTGCAGTCGGACACCCAGACTGAAGTGGTGCACTTCGCTGATAAGCAGAGTGCCTATAAGTTTGGTAAAGACCTGCCGTTGAACAGCCCGTCAGGCATGAGTGACAGTGGTGCAGAGTCGGTTTGGGGCGTGAGTGTGCAGCACAATGTGGTGCAGGCTAACGTGACCACCAAAGATTATAACCACCGTGAAGCACAGAAAATACTTCAGTCTGGCAGAACCGATATGACACGCGGCGAGAGTGAAGGGGTGACCTACGGTGACGTGTATCACTACAAACCTCGCCATCTGGATACCGGCGATAAAATCGACCCCACTGCTGAAACCGCCAATTTCCTGGCACGCCTCGACCATGAGCGCTTTTTATCAGCACAGACAACGATTGTTGGCTTGGGTAATGATGCTACCCTCAGCCCAGGGCAGGTACTGACGATAACCGAAACTGTCATTGTTCCGACGCTTCCCACCGTTATGGACAACGGCATCGTCATCACCGGCACCTTTTTTAGTGCCAGCCGCAAGGATGCATTAGTGGTGAACTGGATGGCGGTACCCTACAGTGAAACTCTGTGCTGGCGCCCGGCATTGCTGCCCCGTCCAAAAGTCAGCGGCACCATGATGGCGCGGGTGACCAGCGCGAAGGCCAACGATATCTATGCCTGGCAGGATACCTCCGGTTTGTATCGGGTGAAATTTGATGCAGACCAGGACGATAAAGCACAAGGTCAGGAGAGTATGCCGGTGCGACTCGCCAAACCTTACGGTGGTGATGTGTATGGCATTCACTTCCCGCTGATACAGGGCACCGAAGTGGCCATCGCGTTTCACGACGGTGACCCAGACCGCCCGTATATCGCCCATGCCCTGCATGACTCTCGTCATACCGACCATGTAACCGAAAAAAATAACACCCGCAACGTGATCCGTACCCCTGCTTTCAACAAGCTACGCATGGAAGACAAACGCGGCGAAGAGCACATCAAGCTCAGCACCGAGTACGGCGGCAAGACCCAATTGAACCTCGGGCACAATGTAGATGCCCAGCGCAATCTACGGGGCGAAGGTGCCGAGCTGCGTACCGATGATTGGGTAGCGGTACGTGGGGGCAAAGGGGTGTTTATCAGTGCGGATAAACAGCCGTCTGCTGGGGGGGAGATGCTGGATATGAGTGAGGCGATAAGCCAACTGGAGGCGGCGTTGTCGCTGGCGAGAAGCCTGTCGCAAGCAGTGCAAACCGCGCAAGCACATGAAGGAGATATTGCCAGCCAACAGCAGTTGAATAAATCGCTGAACGAACTGAGCGCGGCAGGGATGTTACTACATGCCCCGGAAGGTATGGGGATAGTGAGTCCAAAAGCAGTACGGATAGCCTCGGGTGGTGAAAGTGTCGGTGTGATGTCAGGGCACAACACAGATATCAGCGCGGGCAAGTCGTTCACTGTGGCGGCGAGTGACGCGGTGAGTCTATTTGCGCAAGGACAGGGCATGAAACTGTTTACGGGCAAGGGCAAGATAGAAGTACAGGCGCAGAGTGATGCCATCTTAGCGACGGCGCAGAAAGATATCGAAATCCGTAGTGCTGAAGGGAAAGTAGAAATATCGGCGAACAGTGAGTTAGTGCTGACTTGTGGTGGAGCATATATCAAACTCAGCGGTGGGAATATTGAACTGGGTTGTCCGGGTAATATCTTGTTGAAGTCGGCCAATGTACAGAAGATGGGCGCGGCAAGTCTGAATGTAGCACCTAAAGTATTTCCTCGTGGTTTTGGGGGCAGTTATGCCCTTACAGATGAAAAAACCGGGGAAGCTTTACCTTTTACCCGCTATCAGATAACAACTAGCGCAGGGGATGTTTACTCAGGAACGACTGATATTGAAGGAAAAACAGCCAAAATCTTTACCACCACGCCAATGCCATTGACCATCGATTCTCCAGATGAATCACTGGATGAGCAATTAAGAGCGATTGATGAGTCAACGGGAGAGCCACTGGTGGAATATGCTTACTATGCAAAATCGCAAGATGGACAGGTTTACTCGGGATTTACCGATGCTCAAGGATTGACTGAACGGATGGTGACTCAGGGCCAATCGGAAATAACCGTACTTTGGGGCGATGAAGCTCTTGCTCGGATAGAGAAGGATGCATAAATGAATCAGAAAACAGTCGTAAAACCCAATAATAAAACGGGTTCTGTCCAGGATGTCAAAATTAAATCTGTCTACTTTGATGAGCTATGGTCGGCTTACCCTTCAAGTACGATCAAACATATTGATCCCAAGTCGAAAGACGATATATTTTCAGATCACTGTGCAATAAATGTCAGTCAAGCTTTGTATCAGTGTGGCATATTGATGAAAAGTTTTAAAGGAGCCCGATGTTGGAATTGCCCCACACCGGACAGTACAGGAAAAGGAATTCATGCTATCCGTGCGCAGGAACTGAGTGATTATCTTAAAAGCCAGAAAATACTTCCTTTCGCAGGAGGCAAAAAACCACTGGAATTGACGGGAAAAACCTATGAAGATGCTGTGTCTGATAAAACAGGCCTCATCTTTTTCCAAGATTATTGGTTACGCTCTGGTGAGAAATCCCCTACCGGTGACCATATCGATTTATGGAAAAACAATAAATTAGCCAGCCTGGGATGGTTATCTACTTGGGCAAGAAGAACCTTTCCTCAGGCATCTGAAAGTTACCTGTCAATGTCCGACCTAAGGAAATCAACCAAAGTCTTGTTCTGGGAGATTCTATGAAAAGAAAGTTTTTTCTTCTATCTATTTATATTTTACTTTCTTTAACCTTGTTTTTTATCTTCATTATTACTGGCTTTTCATCATATCTTTATCATGTCTATGAAGGTTTTATCCTACAAGGACACTATGAGGGGGAAACTAAAGCTGCATTTTATATGGGTTTTTTAATCCAATTGTTGCTGCCAAGCTGTTTTTTATTAGTTGGTGTTTTTTATAGTACTTATTTATGGAAGAAGAAAAAGAACCCGTAAGGGAATTTCTTTGTTGAGAAAAGATAACTCAAGACTAATAAAAGAGGTGAGCAGGTGAGTAATAAAGAACATAATACTTCAATAAAAGAAGAAAGTAAGATCGTATCACTCAGCGCAAAAAACCAAACAAGTTGGGTTGAATTCCAATTACTGGATGAGATGAATAATCCAGTCGCTAATATGCCGTATCGGGCCATTAATGATGCGACCAGAAGTGGTCATGTGAACGAGTATACTGGCAATAGTGATGCCAGTGGTATTATACGTATTGAGGGTTTACACCATCTTGACCTGACACTGTTTATTGAGGCCCAACCTCTCGCAGATGAAATGGAGACTCGATCGCTGCGTGTCGGTAGGGAAGAAAAATATTCAACGGTTAAAAAATTAGCACAACAAGAAGAGTATGAGTACCAGTACATTACTATTGGGAAATTGTGCGATAAATTACCGACTATTACCCCTAATTGGGAAGATAAAAAGAAACCGCCAGCATATCACTTCCCAGATACTCGGTTTACCGGTTTGACGGTAAAAAAATTGAATTGCCGCCATGTTTTGGAAATTTGTCCTTTCCGGGCATGGTCTTTAGTTTTGCATCATATACCCGACTACTCGGTGGTGAATGCTTATAATCTGGTATTGATGTCAATATTATCTTATGCAGATTACGATACTAATGGTGATGGGCAAGCAACGGGGTCTATAACACATTTTTTTAACCAGCAAATGCTAGAGCTAGCTTGCGTACCGTATCAAGTAAATGATAAGAAATTTCAGCCTATTGTTAAAGATGTGCCTTTTCACCAGCGTTATACTGATGTTGAATTTATAGATTCGAGTCAGGGGGCTGAGGCAAAAAAGGATACACAATTATTTTTTGCAGCTAATAATGTTGAGATTATTGTAGCTTGGCGTGGCACTGCCAGTTTATTAGATGTTGTAACAGATGTTACTTATAAACCTATTAATCTAACTTGTGATATAAAAATACCTTGTAGTGGGATTGTTAGTAATGGATTAGTACACCAGGGATTTTTAGATGCGTTTCAGGTTATAAATGGCAGCGATAATACTAAAATTAAAGAGAATGTTGAACGATTAGTCGAACTTTTGGCGGGTAGGAGGGTATATATTTGTGGGCATAGTTTAGGTGGTGCGCTGGCCTTAATACACGCAGCTAAACTCATTGATTACAAACCTATATTATATACTTATGGAATGCCTCGTACTTTTACTTTGAGTGCTATGGGGGAATTAAAGGGGATACCTCACTATAGGCATATTAATGAGAATGATGCAGTTCCCTCGGTACCTCCAGAGCGAGAATTAGATAATCATTTCTATAAATTATGGGGGCCATTAGGATATGTTTTTGGTTATAGTTGGTCTGTTGTCAAGACTTTAGTCCCGATTGGGAGTGAGGTTTTTTGTCATCATGGTGAAGTTGTGCACTTTTTCAAGGCAGAGTCAGTTTTGGAGTGGTTGGAAGAACGAAGTCCACGTGCTAAAATTAAAATTAGAAAGCGCCTTCCAGAGAAGGCGAAATTATTTTTGGTTCCTTGCTTAAGCTCACATAGTGATGAAAATGCGAAAAATAATCAGCAAGAATTCATTCAAGAAATAGATAAAGAAAGTAAAGATAAATTATTTCCAAAACATGGTAATCCAGAGCTTAAAAATGCACTAAACGGAGGTGACCATCCATCCGGAAAGTATGCTGAATATATTGGTGATAGATTGCTGGAGTTATATTATACAACTAATGATGGTGTTTATAAAAAAGAACAGGATGTTTTTATTTTGCAAATGGAGAAGTATAAAAATGATATACCTCAATCTGAGTATAACAGAAATAAGTCTTTCTTGGCCGTTGATAAATTACTCGTTACGACTTTGGATATCACCAGGTCTTTACCAGAAGGTGATATTTCCATGCAACGTTATTGTTTGAAAAAGGATGGTCTATGAGATTCAATAACATATATATCTTGTTTTTATCTTTACTATGTACTTCGGGTTGTGTGGCAAAAAATAATTCAATTTCACCACCGAGTGATAATCAATGGGTAGATGTTGAAATTAAGGTACCAAACAATACCGAGGCTTTTCCATTAGTTGCATTTTACACTTCTGATGAATGCAAAAAAGAACGATATAATGTAGATATGAAGTTGTATCAACTAAAAGGTACGCAGGCTCGTAATATTAATATGGAGATTGATAAAACCTCAGGTAACTATCGAAGTCAAATTCCAATGGATGGTGGTGGACAATGTAAATGGCGATTAAGTAAAGTGACATTAGGTATCCAATATTCCAGAACAGAGCATCTCATTAAAAATGGTGGAGGCCAGATAGGAACAGCCGTTGGTATTGAAGTTGCATTTGATGATGAAGGGGCGAAAAATGGCGACTATATACTTACTACAAATCCCTTATCACTAACGCCGACCTATTATCCAATAATTACCAAAAAGTATCTTCCTAGCGAAATTACTCAACTGTCCTTGCTAGGGAAAGAGGCTTTTGAATCTTATAGAATTAATATTATTAATAATGAGAATATAAACATAAAATTATCTCCCATCTTGGATGAGTCTAAAATTGTTAAAAAAATTGGGCCAAAGAACAGAGGTGTGGGTAATTTCTTTCACATAGAATATCCCGACGGAAGCGTCACATCTAATGGTGAAGTAACTCCTGATTTTGAGAAGTTGAGTTCAATGTAATTTACTGCTCATTTACTATTTATTGAACGGCCTATTTTTGTCCCTAGAGGATTTACTGCCGCAGGCATTAACGGTAACCAAATTTATGAGTGGAGGAACAGAAGCGCTCGAACGTTTTGCGGCTTATGGCAAAAAGGATGCTGAATAGTATGAGTAAATTAAAATTAAGTAGTTTAGGTATCGTCTTAATGATGAGCTTTAAAAAATTGCATCTTTGTTTTTTTGTGTTGTTAGTTATATTACTTAGTGGTTGCGTGGAAAGAAATAATTCAATTTCACCACCGAGTGATAATCAATGGGTAGATGTTGAAATTAAGGCACCAAACAATACCGAGGCTTTTCCATTAGTTGCATTTTACACTTCTGATGAATGCAAAAAAGAACGATACAACGTAGATATGAAGTTGTATCAACTAAAAGGTACGCAGGCTCGTAATATTAATATGGAGATTGATAAAACCTCAGGTAACTATCGAAGTCAAATTCCAATGGATGGCGGTGGACAATGTAAATGGCGATTAAGTAAAGTGACATTAGGTATCCAATATTCCAGAACAGAGCATCTCATTAAAAATGGTGGAGGCCAGATAGGAACAGCCGTTGGTATTGAAGTTGCATTTGATGATGAAGGGGCGAAAAATGGCGACTATATACTTACTACAAATCCCTTATCACTAACGCCGACCTATTATCCAATAATTACCAAAAAGTATCTTCCTAGCGAAATTACTCAACTGTCCTTGCTAGGGAAAGAGGCTTTTGAATCTTATAGAATTAATATTATTAATAATGAGAATGTAAACATAAAATTATCTCCCATCTTGGATGAGTCTAAAATTGTTAAAAAAATTGGGCCAAAGAACAGAGGTGTGGGTAATTTCTTTCACATAGAATATCCAGATGGAAGCGTTACATCGAATGGTGAAGTTACTCCTGACTTTGAGAAATTGAGTTCAATCTAATCTACTTCTCACTTATTATTTATTGAATGCATTAATACAAAAAAATTAATAATGATGTCTCTCAAGAGAAAATAGCATGATAGGTGGGTGACATGCCAATGGAAATTGAGTGAGTTTAATTTAGGGATAGAATACATTGATGCGAAGCATCTGGGGAAAGAACTAATACCAGGCACAGCAGTGGGACAACGATAGCGTCGGATGATGTGACTTCCCACAATGGGTAGTTTGAAAGTGTTAACGGTAATAACTTAAAGTTAGCGCCAAAATATTTTCTTATGATAACGAGATGGAGCTAAAGGAAAGGTTAAAATAGGCCTGATGACTCAATGATTTCTGATGGTTCAATTTATCCAGCCTACTGAGAAGTAGAGAAATTAATTTATATATTCATCGGGAGATAAAGGATATTGGATTGCTCACTATAAGAAGAAGGTTATTTAATGAACTTTTTTATTAGTCGGTGTTTTTTATAGTGCTTATTTATGGAAAAATAAAAGGAACCCGTAGTGGATTTCTTTGTTAATAAGATATAATTCAGGACTAATAAAAGAGGTTAACAGGTGAGTAATAAAGAACATAATACTTCAATAAAAGAAGAAAGTAAGATCGTATCACTCAGCGCAAAAAACCAAACAAGTTGGGTTGAATTCCAATTACTGGATGAGATGAATAAGCCTGTCGCTAATATGCCGTATCGGGCCATTAATGATGCGACCAAAAGTGAGCATGTGAAAGAGTATACTGGCAATAGTGATGCCAGTGGCATTATACGTATTGAGGGTTTACACCATCTTGACCTAACACTGTTTATTGAGGCCCAACCTCTCGCAGATGAAATGGAAAAACGGCTATTGAGTCTTGAGCGAGTAAGTGCGTATCAAATGAAAATGGCTCCAATAAATGTGGATAAAGAAAGTGGGTGTATTTGTTATTATACTGTAATAGGCCAGCTTTGTGATAAAGCACCCAACATTCCGGAGTGGGCAGATACCAAACTACCTAAATTCCATTTTCCTGATCCTGATTTCTCTGGGTTATTGATTTCCAATATGTATTTTAATACACGTATACTTATTAAGATTTGTCCTTTTAGGGCCTGGAGTTTGCTGTTACACCACACAAAAGAATATTCGATAGTCAATGCTATGAATTTAGGTCTGATGGCTGACTTTGCCTATTCAGGCAGTGATAAGATTAATAAATTTTTCAATCATCAATGTCTGGATTTATCTCAGGTTCCACAGTTGTTATATCACCCTGTCATAATTGATGTCCCGTTCAGTGAACGTTATGTTAATCCTACATTTCTGGATACTAGTGTTGGGGATTCATCGGATGGTGACACTCAATTATTTTATATCAGTAACCAGAAGCAGATTTTGATTGCCTGGCGAGGGACTGAACCCACAAAATTTGGCGATATCAGTACAGATGCTACGTTTCGTCCAATACCTTGTCCTGCAGTAGTTGCCATAGGACGTGCTCATAAAGGTTTTCTGAATGCTTTTGAACGAGCACAACAAAAATTCTCTGATAAATTTACTGATATTACACAGAAATTGGCTGGACGAGAGCTTTTTATCTGTGGTCATAGCCTTGGTGGGGCATTAACACTTATACATGCGGCAACACTGAAAAACTATAACCCTGTTATTTACACTTATGGAATGCCTCGTACTTTCACTGCAATGGCTATTTCATCTTTGCAGGGTATTACCCATTACCGGCATGTGAATGATTCAGACTCGGTTACCAGTGTTCCACCAGAAGCTGAGCTTGATAATGCGTTGTATGATCTATGGGGCCCGCTCGGTACTCTATTAGGATTTCGATTATCTCTTATTGAGATTCAACTACAGGCAGGGGGAGTGAAATTTGGTGACCCTTATTGGCATCACGGTAATGTTGTGGTCTTTTTTAAAGCGGAGCAGTCGGTAACTCAGTCGCAAAAACAACCTATTCTTTGGATTGGTGGCGGTAGTAGTCGTTCCCCTAATATCACTGTTGCATATAAAAGTAAAAGTATAGCAAAGCTTTATCTTGTACCGTCATTGAGTGAAAGTGTTTCTTGTTTGTCGGAAGAAGAACAAAAAACATTTATACATTGTTTAGACCCCAGCAGTCTTAATCATCATTTTCCGAAGAACAGCAACCCTAACCTCGATTCATTAACTAATCCAATGAATCACTTAATGTCAAGCCAGTATATGCCTTTTGTCAATAATCAACTTATCGAATTAATAGATACTAATCGTTCTTTGGAAAGAAAGAGAAAAAGACAGCTTTTCGCAGAAAAACTTAATCAAGCAATAAGTCCAGAGAGTAATACTTCTAAAAATGAAGTAAGCAGGAACCGTCTTTTCCTTTCGTTACAAGATATGCTACCTGCTACATTGTTAATATCAGAGTCAGATGATACGTGGAAAAATGCACTCACTCGGTTTAAGAACGTTGCGGAGGAAGAAATTGAAAAAGCTGATTAAGTACAGTCTGTTGATGGTGCCAGTTTTGTTATCTGGTTGTGAAAAGGATGAAGGTTTGTCTCCTCCGCTGAACGGGAAGAGTGTTTCTGTTACGGTGAAAATCCCGCATGAAATAGATGCACTCCCGCTAGGCGTGATGTACCGTTCGACTAAATGTCTTAAGAAACGAAGTAATGCTAATGGCGAAAGTTATGAAGTCCCTGGATTTCATTTTACTGAAGTTAATCTTAAACAGGTAGAAAATAGTGACCTTTTTGAATCACAGGTCCCTTTCGATGGTGGTGGAAACTGTCAGTGGAAATTAAGTAATGTCACAATTGGAATTAAATATAAAAAAAATTCTTTATTTGAAAATGGTGATATCACGAATATACCGATAAACGAAATAATTACATTTGATGAAATGGAACCTCAAAGGGTTAGTGGTTATTATAAAGATGTATATAAAGAGTTGGTTATTAGTGGTGATTATTATCCAATGATGACAACCTATCGAATAAAGGATAAATCTAAAACACTATCTATAGTAAAGGGAACTGATTTTATATATAAAATGCATGAAGCGGATAAAGTGTTTTTTTATCCAGTTATTCATTCTAATTTAATTGTTAATGCGATGGAGCCTGATAAGCAAAAAGTTGGTGAGTATTTTGAGGTTACATATCCTGATGGGGTTGTGACCTCTTCCCCATACTTCCCTGATTTTAAGAAGCTTCAATCATTACGATGAGTTATTATATTTTTATGTGTTTTTTATAGAATTAATTTCCTATTTTTAGTGCCCATAAACTTTATTATCTTAAGTTGTTTCCTGGTTTATGGCGCGACTATCTATCCGCCTCACCCATTATTTTAGATGTGCACAGTTTGTTGTTATCTCGATATGAATGAAAGTTAAGGGAAACCAAATGTCCAAGGGATTTGTATTATTAGGCGATAAAACAACGCACGGTGGTGAAGTTATTTCTGCAACATCAAGCATGGTCGTGAATGGCAAAAAAGTGGCACTGATGGGCGACATGATTAGCTGTCCTCAAACAGGGCATGGCGTCAATGCCATTATAGAAGGTTCATCTGAATGGGCTTCTGACGGCAAAGCTATTGTCGTTGATGGTTGCCATTGTGAGTGTGGATGCCAGGTTATCTCCAGTGCGCCAGATTGTTCAATAGGATAAAACATGGGTTGGGATCGCCAAAAACCGTTTATAACAGAAAAGCCCTCGCCGCCCTCGCTGGGACGTTGGTTATTAGCTGGAGTGTTGTCCATTATTGTGGGGATTTTATTGTTCTCACTGCATGTTGCCGACAGACTTATCGGGTTACAGACCGTCAATATCTGGGCTGCCTCAACGATACCCATTATCGGTTGGGGGCTGGCATTCTGTATCCGGGGTTATATGTATGGTCGAGACCTCAGTCACTACACTTTCTTACAAGATGAAGCGCAACAGGCGCAACAAGAGTGGCAGACGTGGGCTGAGCGTTATATGGCTGTACTGGCAAGTTGTGTTCTGTTACCGGACGTTATTACTGTCTCATATCTGGCGAATAAACCAACAGATGTAGAATTTCAACGCGGGCTTGTTCGCCGCATTGATTATCTCCCCGAAGACAAAGGGACAGAATATCAGGCCATCATGGCCCTGCTCGCTAGCATCCAACAAGCCCTTAATTCCTTGCCCCCTGATATTGAACTGCGTGCGACTCTCTTGACTGACAGCGATCCGGCAGAATACGAACAACTGCGAGCTGTCTGGGCTCAATGCTGGGATAAGACTATCCCCACCCGCTTTGCGCCTATAACGCTGACCCTGTCTGCCGATATGCCATACAGCAAGATAGAGGATGGCATAAAGAATGCCATCACTGGTGCAGAACTGATCCTGGTGTTGCAACTACACGGCGATGAGAACTACTCCGACGGGCTGGCTGTATTCTTGCTCACGACCGATGACATGGCACAAAAACACCAATTACCGATACAAGGGCGTCTGCTTCGCCCGATGCAACTGAATATTGCACAGGCAGAAAGCGAGCTTGCCTTGTTTATGGAAACCCAGTCTCTGGCCTGCCGGGCGGGCGGGATCTTGGGGGATAGCACTGAATTGATGTCATTGACCCCGAAAATAATTCCTGTTGGTCACCAGTTAGGAGCTAACTTCAGCGCTGAAAGTGTATTGATACAAGAATCATTAACCGGTATTCCGGGGCCATTCTCTGCCTGGTTAGTGGCAGCGTTTGGGTTGGATTTTGCTTATTACTACGACGTGCCTTATGTCGTGTTTTCATTTGGCCCCGAGTGCGGGGTAGTCAGTACGGTTTCTCCAGGAGTTTGCAATGAAGATGTTGAGTAATCCGTGGCGGCAGGGCAGTGGTGCGGTATTAGCAGTTGTGGTGTTGGCCGCTGTTGGTTGGCTAATATGGCAATATGGCGACACCGTCGGGCTAGATAACCAATATAAAAAACTGTTCGCTTTCCTATTGGTGATGTTGATCACGGTACTTGCCCGCCTGTCCCCAGCGATCTCCGGTTACATTAAGCGGCGGCAACATCGGGATAATGGGCGTGATCACGGTATTTATCCCAACGATGAATCACGACTGGCCCCGACACCGCCCCGCAGTACCAGAGTAAGTGAACTGCAACAGACTCTCCGGACTCGCTATGGTTTCTTCTGGCCCCGCAAAGTGCGCATTCTGTTACTCACCGGCAGTGCGGCTGATGTTGAGCAGCTCACCCCCGGGCTGACGTCGCAATACTGGCAGGAAGACAGTGGCACCGTGCTGTTGTGGGGAGGCGATTTGGGGGCGCAGGCTGATAGCGCATGGCTGAGTTCTTTACGTAAATTGCGCCGCCGCCCGCTAGACGGGGTGGTCTGGGTGACCTCAGCCCTGGCTCAACGCACGACACTTGGTCAGCAAGCGTCTAAAACAACCCTCACCGCTGATATGATGGACAGCGTGGCACAAGCGTTCGCGGCACGTTTTGAGCTGCTCGGTTGGCGGCTGCCGCTGTATGTCTGGTCACTGCATGCCGATGACGGGGCCGATCGCATCACCCAATCCGTCGGCTGTTTACTACCAGTGGGGTGTAACGCTGGCGAACTGAGTACACAGCTTGCCGGGCTGCTGCCGTCGCTGATTGAGCAGGGTACACAACAGATTAGCAGCAACACCCAGCACCCATTCTTGTTGCAACTGGCCGATCAGTTAGCGCGTCAGCCAGATTCTGTCGCCGGCCCGTTGGCGACTCTGCTGAATCCCTATCGCCCTTCACCGTTGGCGGGGGTGATATTCAGCCCGGCGTCCGTCAATGCAAAACGCAGCGTGAAACACCACTGGGGCAAGGATAACCGCTGGGATGTGTTGATTGATTCACTGCCATTATTGCCCGCAGGCTTAGCCGCGAAAAAGCTGGGGTTTGCCTGGCGTAAAACGCTGGCGATGGCGCTGGCGGGCATCATGGTGTTGTGGGGGGTGGGCATGGTGATGTCATTCCTGGTCAACCGAGACACGATTAATGCCAGTGAGTCTCAGGCCAAACGGGCGGCTAACGTGCAGCAACCGCTGCCGGCGCGTCTGCAAGCGCAACTGGATCTGCAACACACGTTAGGCAGATTGCAGTATCGCCAGCAACAGGGCGCACCCTGGTACAGCCGATTTGGTCTGAGCCAGAATGATGCTTTGCTGGCCGCACTCTGGCCACATTATTGGGCCAGCGCCACCCCTCTGCTGCGTGATGCCGCCGCCCGTCACCTTGAAGAACAACTCAGCACCATGGCGCAGCTCCCCCCTGACTCTCCGTTGCGCGACACGCTGGTAAAACCCGCTTATGAGCAGTTAAAACTCTATCTGATGCTGGCGCGCCCGGAGAAAATGGATGCGCCATGGTTTAGCACCACGCTGCTTCATGACTGGCCACAGCGCAGTGGTGTGCCGGACAGCCTCTGGCAGGGTAGCGGTCCCGCTCTACTGGATTTTTATGCTCGTAATCTTTCCCTGCACCCGGCCTGGCGTCTGAAGCTGGATGAAAATCTGGTCAGTCAGGTACGTACCCGGTTGATCAGTCAGATGGGTGCCCGTAACAGTGAATCTTCGCTCTATCAGAAGATGCTGGCTCAGGTGGCGAATCAGTATGCTGATCTGCGCCTGTCTGATATGACCGGTGATACTGATGCTGAACGGATTTTTACCACCGATGCCGTGGTGCCGGGCATGTTCACCCGTAAAGCCTGGGATGACGCAGTAAAACCGGCGATTGAAAAAGTGGCCAGTGAGCGTCGGGAAGAGATGGACTGGGTACTGAGTGACAGTAAAAATACCGCATTGCAGCAGGATTCTCCCGAAGCCCTGCAGGCACGTCTGAAGGCGCGCTATTTCGCTGATTTCTCTACCAGTTGGTTGGACTTTCTCAATAGCCTGCACTGGCAGCAAGCACAGACGTTATCGGACTCCATCGACCAACTCACCCTGATGGCAGACGTGCGTCAGTCCCCTCTGGTGGCGCTAATGAACACCCTGAGCGTACAGGGGAAAACCGGGCAAACCGGTGAGGCGTTGTCTGATTCGCTGGTCAAATCGGCCAAAAATCTGTTAAACCGCGATGAGCAGCCCGCTATTGATCAGCAAGCGGGTGCACAGGGGCCGCTGGATGCCACTTTTGGTCCGGTACTGGCGCTGATGGATGTCAAAGCCGGCGGACAGGGCAATACCAACCTCAGTCTGCAAACCTTCCTGACCCGCGTTACCCAAGTACGCCTTAAACTTCAGCAGGTGGTGAATGCTGCCGATCCTCAAGCCATGACCCAGACTCTGGCGCAGACGGTATTTCAGGGCAAAGCGGTCGATCTGACCGAAACCCGTGATTATGGCAGTCTGGTTGCCGCCAGCCTCGGTCAGGAGTGGAGTGGATTTGGCCAGACGGTATTTGTCCAGCCAATGGAACAGGCGTGGCAGCAGGTATTAACTCCTGCCGCTCAGAGCCTGAATGCCCAGTGGCAGGCATCTATCGTCGATGACTGGAACAGTACCTTCGGCGGGCGTTATCCCTTAAAAGATACCAGCAGTGAAGTGTCACTCCCGCTGCTGGCACGTTATCTCAACAGCGACAGTGGCCGTATCGCCCGTTTTCTGCAAACCCGGTTGAATGGCGTGCTGCACAAAGAGGGCAGCCATTGGGTGCCGGACAGCATTAATGCTCAGGGGCTGACATTTAACCCAGCATTCCTGAAAGCCGTGGACCAACTGAGTTATTTGTCTGACGTGGTGTTTGCCGACGGTGAAGCAGGCATACGCTTTGAACTGCGCCCCGGTACCGCGAAAGACGTGATGCAGACTGATCTGGTGATCGACAGCCAGAAGCTCAGCTATTACAACCAGTTGCCAGTGTGGAAACGTTTCACCTGGCCCCATGACACTGAAGCTCCGGGTGCCAGCCTGAGCTGGATAAGTACCCAGGCCGGTACCCGACAGTTTGCCGATCTCCCCGGGGCCTGGGGGTGGATCCGTTTACTGGATAAGGCTCAGGTCACACCGTATCAGGGTGTCAACAGCAGTTTTAATCTTAGCTGGAAAGCGCCTGATGGCAGGCCGCTGAACTACACCTTACGGACTGAAGCTGGAGAAGGCCCGCTGGCGTTACTGAAACTGCGTAACTTCGTCTTACCGACGCAAATATTCAGTGTGGATGCCACCGGTGGCGCTCAGAAAACGGATACCGCAACAGAAGAGGGATACTGATGGCTACGTTGCACACCTTACTCAGCGCTTGCCATGCCGAACAGCAGGCGCTTTCGCAGCAATCCCAGCAGCAGATTTCGCTCTGGGAAAAATGGCTGGTCCCCATTGCCCCGGATTCACCGGTGGGTGATGACCCCGGTTATGACGATGATTTCCAGCAGATGCGTGAAGAGGTCAACAAACTGTCCGGCGCAGATACTGGTTTGGTCTGTGCACTGGCGGAGAAGCTGCTGACCGGTGCGTGCAAAGATGTGCGCGTCGCGACCTATTATATCTGGGCGCGACTGCACATCGATGGCGAAAGCGGGCTGGCGGATGGCCTGGCTCTGCTGGCCGGGTTGGTCCAACGTTTTGGTGATGCACTGCATCCACAACGTGGCAACAGCCGCAAACTGGCACTGGAATGGTTGGCGGGTAGCCGGGTGTTGGATAGCCTGTCACTGTACCCGGAAGTCACAAAAGCTGACTTTGAACGCATTGTGGGCGCGTTGGTGTTAACCGAGGAAAGTGTTGGCGGCTGGGATGCGTCCATCCGCCCTCAGTTCGCTAGCCTGTATGCGGCATTAGAAAACCGGCTAATGCAGTCCGGCGGCCCTGATGCCGTTATCCCACAAAACAGTAGTCTCCCTCGTCACTCTGCGCCTGATGCTCCTGCGTTGAAAGCCGTCAGCTCCGGGCGTGATTTGCTCGATCAGGCAAAACTGCTGGCGGTTTTTTTGCGCGACCAGCCGAACGGCTGGCTGTCGGGGCATCATCTGATGAAAAGTATTCGTCTGGACACCCTGCATGAACTGCCGCCACTGGCAGCTGACGGATGTACCCGTCTGGCTCCGCCGAAGCTGGAGAACCGCGCACTGCTGAAACGTCTTTATCTGCAACAAAGCTGGCTGGAACTGCTGGAGCAAACCGACATCCTATTTGCACAGGGCGTTAATCACCTGTGGCTGGATCTCCAGTGGTATACCCATCAGGCACTGCTGAAAACGGGCGCACCTTACGAGCGCTGGGCTGACATCATTCAGCAAGATTTAAATGGTCTGCTGACCCGCCTGCCGGGGCTTGACGGTCTGGCATTCAGTGATGGTACACCTTTTGCTGATGAGGTGACCTTGCACTGGATAAATCAGCACGTCATGGCAGCAGAAAGTTGGGGCAGTGAACCGGCGGCATCCGCCAGTACGGCGGGTGATGACGATATTTTGCAACTGGAGCCGGAAGCGCTGGCGCAAGCCGACAGCGAAGGTGTGGAAGCGGCGCTGAATTGGTTGCAGAACCGTCCGGGTACCCGCACCTCTCGCCATCAGTGGCTGATCCGCCTGCTGATGGCGCGGGTCGCCGAGCAGTACGGAAAAAACGACATGGCATTGCATTTGCTGGGTGAACTGGAGGGGAACGCGACCTTGATGACGCTCACCCAATGGGAGCCGGAATTACTGTTTGAAGTAAAAGCCCGCCGCCTAAAACTGCTGCGCATGAAAGCCAGCCGAACCGAGTCGGACAAATCACGCTTGCATGGCGAGATGGAAAACCTGCTCGCCGGATTAGTGGCCCTCGACCCGGCACGGGCTGCGGTGCTGTGTGGTTAATCGATAACCCTATCCTGATAAAAAGAAAACCATGAAAGACCTTACCCTGCGTTATTACGACGCCGAAATGCGCTATCTGCGCGATGCAGCTAAAGAGTTTGCCCAAACTCACCCTGACCGGGCAGCGATGTTAGACCTGGATAAACCCGGTACGCCTGACCCTTACGTCGAACGCCTGTTTGAAGGCTTTGCCTTCTCCATGGGGCGATTGCGCGAAAAAATTGATGACGACCTGCCGGAGTTCACCGAAGGGCTGGTGAGCATGTTGTGGCCGCACTATCTACGCACCATTCCCTCGCTGTCGGTGGTGGCGCTGACCCCGGATGTTCCAGCGATGAAAATGGCTGAAATCGTGCCCGAAGGCATGGAAATCTATTCCCGCCCCATTGGGCCGAAGAATACCGTCTGCCAGTACCGAACTACACGCGATATGGTACTCAACCCGCTCGCCGTCTCAACCGTGGTGATGGCGACCGAACCAGACGGCCGTTCGGTGCTGCGTCTGCGACTGGCATGCAGCCCACAAGCTGACTGGTTGCAGGTGGACTTACGTCGCTTGTGTTTTTATCTGGCGGGAGAGGCGGCGGTCAGCAGTGCGTTACATCTGGCCCTGACCCGGCGTCAGGCCGCGCTCTATTTGCGTCTACCCAATCAGGTTGATCGAATAAAACTGGATGGTTGGTTTTCGCCCGGTGGCTTTGCAGACCAAGATTTGCTGTGGCCCAAAGGCGACAGCGCATTCAGCGGTTATCAGCTATTACTGGAATATTTCACTTTCCGCGAGAAGTTTATGTTCGTGCATCTGAACGGGCTGGAAACCGTGACGCTGCCGGCGGGTATTGCCTGGTTTGATATCGAAGTGGTGTTTGATTGTCAGTGGCAAAGTGATCTGCCGGTCAGGGATGACGCGCTTAACCTGCATTGTGTACCGGTGATTAACCTGTTCTCGCTGGAAGCTGACCCGTTAACCATCAATGGACTGGAAAGTGAGTATATGCTGCGCCCGCGCCGCTTGCAGGATGGGCACACCGAAATTTACTCCGTCGACGCTGTGACCGGTTCGCAACGGACATCCGATGCCACCTATGTTCCTTTTACCAGTTTTCGCCATCGTGGCGGAATGCAGCGACGTCATGCGCCGGAACGCTATTACCATACCCGCGTAAAACGAGGGGTGACCGGGCTGCATGATACCTGGTTGATCCTCGGCGGCCAGCAATGGGAAGCGGACCGATTGTTTACCCGCGAGGCGGTGTCACTGAAAATTACCGGTACCAATGGTCAGCTCCCGCGCAAAGCGTTACAGAGCACGTTGTTGGACCGCTGCGAAGCAGTGTTACAGACGCCGCTGAAAGTACGCAATCTCTGCAAGCCTACGTTACCCTCTTATCCCCCGGCGGAAGACCATTTCCAGTGGCGGGTACTGAGCCATCTGGGCTCAAGTTACCTCAACCTGATGAGCAGCGCACAGGTGCTACGCGGGACGCTGGAGCTGTACAACTGGCAAGGGGATGAACTGAATAATCGCCGTCTTGATGCCATTCAACAGGTGCAGCACCACCAGACGCAGCGTTTTGAAAAGGGCTTTCTGTTACGGGGTATCGACATTGAAGTGACACTGGATGGCAACGGCTTTACCGGCGAAGGCGACATTCATCTGTTTGGCGAGATGCTCAACCGTTTCTTTGCCCTTTACGCTGACATTCATTTGTTCAATCAACTCACTCTTATCGTTCAGCCTGCCGGGAAATGTATCCGATGGAAAGAGAATCACAATCAGCGTCTGCCCGGCTAATCGAACAACTGTGGGATAAACTGCCGTATACCCAGTTTTATCGCTTCTGTCAGTTACTGGAGCAAAGCCAGCCGGATGCCCCGCCATTGGGTAGTCACTGGCAGGTCAGGCACGATCCGGTGCGTTTTCGCCCCCATCCGGGCATGGGGTTTCCGGCCAGTGAATTTAAACGGGTGGAAATACCCGCGCATGCACACCTCCCACCGACCATCCGCACCACCTTTATGGGACTGTATGGCATGGAGTCGCCACTGCCTACTGCGTATATCGACGATATTACCCAGCGCCGGGAAGGGCATGAGGCAGTCAGCGACTTTCTGGACATTTTCAATCACCGATTGATCACGCAGTACTACCGCGTCTGGCGGAAGTACTCTTATCCGGCCAGCTTTTCGCCCGGTGGCACCGATAAAACCTCTCGGTATCTGCTGAGCCTCTGTGGTCTGGGTATTGAGGGATGTGCACAGAATATCGCCACGCCGGTGTCTCGTTTTCTGGCACTGACTGGCATGATGCGCCTGCCCACTCGCACCAGTGAAGGCATTATTGCGCTGGTTCAGTTGCTGGCACCGGAAACCGATGCCCATGTGATAGCGCATGACCGCTGCCGTATCCCCTTGCGCAATCCACTGGCCCTGAGCGCACGTCACCCCGTCAGCATGAGTAACAGCCCGGTAATGGGCAGTCACGCGGTGGATGTTAACAGTCAGGTATTACTGCAATTGAAAACCGATAACCCCGATGAAGCCCGAGAGTGGTTGCCCGGCGGGCAGTTACACACGGATTTGATGGCGTTGTTGCATGTGTATCTGGGGTCGCGGCTGCATGTGCGTTTACAACTGACGGTGTTACGCGCGCTACTGCCCGACGCACAGCTCTCCTGCCAGCCGAAAAGCACCGGTATTCTGTTAGGCAGAACCGCCGTAATGCGGACACAGCGCGTCGCGTCAACCACACCCACCGACACTGAAATGATCACAATTAATCTGGGCCGCTATCAGCGTGTTCAGGAAAATCTTCACCGAAGGGACACCGATGAATATGGCGATTACCGCTGGTAAAACACGTTTTGCATTACTGATGCTGGTCATGGTATCCACTCTGAGCGGATGTGGACTGACTCAGAAAGTGAGTGACGGCACCGTCGCGGTGACAAAATCCATTTTTTATAAGCAGGTGAAAACCCTGCATCTGGATATACAGGCGCGGGATGCGGTAAACAACAACGCGACCGGTGCCCCACTGGCCACGGTGGTGCGCATCTATCAGCTACAAGACCGCAAAACATTTGACGGTACCGATTATCCCTCATTATTTGCCGAGGACAGCCAGGCCATCAAAGCCGATCTGCTTGCTGAAAAAGATATCCGTATTCGTCCGAGTGCTGCGGTGTCCATCGATATGCCGATGGACGAAAAAGCGCAGTATGTGGCAGTCGCGGGTATGTTTCTGGCACCTGATATCGCTAACAACACCTGGCGGGTGGTGTTGAGCCGTGACGACCTCGACCCCGATAAGGCTCGTCAGATTGAACTGAATAATCATGGGATGATTCTTTTACCCTTGAAGGATAAGTAATATGCCCCAGCCTTCTCTCTATGAAATGCTGTTCGGCAACGTAGCGGGTGAGCTTGACCTTCATCAGGTGAGCGAAACCAATCAGGTCGTCCTGTCGGTGCTCGACAATATGCAGCGCATTCTTAACTGCCGCGCCGGTACGCTCAGCCATCTGCCGGATTACGGCCTGCCAGACATGAGCAAAATCTTGCAGGGAATGCCAGGAACCGCACATTCACTGCTGACTACGCTCTCAGCCACGTTGCTAAAATATGAGCCACGGCTGAAAAGTATCAACGTGGTGCTACTGCCACAATCCGCTCCTGGCCATCTGGAGTACGCCATTGAGGCGGAGCTGAAAGGTCTGGGACTGGTGCGTTACGGCACGGCATTTATGCCGGAAGGCCGGGTGCTGATACGTCATCTTAAACAACAACATTATCTCAATCCGGGTGAGTCATCTTAACGCCTATTCAGGGAAGACAAACACATGATATCGAATACTGAGCGGACGGTTAAAACCGGCGGTGACCCCCGCCATTTTGCTGAATTTAGTGCCTTACGTGACGAAATCGGCAAATTACATCATCCCGCTCGCCCGGATGTTGACTGGGGGCGGGTCGAGCAGCTTTGTTTGGCGCTGTTTCGCCAGAACGGGGTTGAGTTGCAGACCACGGTAGATTTTACCTTGGCACGTACGCACATTGCCGGTCTTGCCGGGTTGTGTGAAGGGTTAGAGCTGCTGGCGGGCTTGCTGTCTCATCAGTGGAGTGCATTATGGCCGCCGCAAACCCATGCCCGGGTGGCGTTATTGGCCTGGTTGAGTGACCGGTTGCAGCAAGTTTGGCGCACCATGACGTTATGCTACGGTGACCTGGCTCAGGTGTACCGGGCAGAGCGTGCGTTGGAACAGTTGTGCACGCAGTTGCAAACGCTGGAGCTCAAACATCTGAGTAAATTGGATGGGGTGCGCCTGATGTTGCATAACGCCGCACTACGTCTGGAGAGCGCCGAAGCCGCCGCTGATACGCCAGACCGATTGAGTATTCCGGTACGGCATGCCGGTGTCTCTGAACCACAACGACAGCCACAACCGACATTCTCGTCGGCTGCGGTCAGCGAACCACTGGTTTATCTTGTCAACGAACCGGCCCCGGCGCGTGTTGAGGTGGAGTTGTCGCCGCCTTCGCCGCCCCCACCACGTTGGAAAGCGGGGCAGGGGTTTGTCGCCGGGCTATCGCTGATGGCCGTTTTGATGGCGGGCAGTTTCTTTATCTGGCAGTCGCTGTCATCTAATCCATTGCGCGAGGCATTGCTGACCAGCGTCGCGCCATTACCTGCGCCACTGGCCGCCAAATCAATCGATGAA
This sequence comes from Yersinia sp. 2540 StPb PI, assembly GCF_052217165.1. Classification (NCBI taxonomy): domain Bacteria; kingdom Pseudomonadati; phylum Pseudomonadota; class Gammaproteobacteria; order Enterobacterales; family Yersiniaceae; genus Yersinia; species Yersinia sp. 2540 StPb PI. Next base: position 4,735,924 of record NZ_JAZGQC010000001.1, on the reverse strand, counting down.
CTGAGAAAACAAACCTCAGATGCTGAGTTGGCACGATTGGCAGGCCCGGTGCTGCAAGGCAGTGGCACACAGTTGGAACAACTGACACAGTTACCGCCGTTATGGGCACAAATGCGGGGGGATGGGGTGTTATCACAAGCGCAGCAACTGTGGCCCGCCAGTCAAGAGGTCAACCGACTGAGTGCATTATGGCAACAACAGCGAGAAGCCGGTGCTGCGCCATTGGTGGAGTTGAAACACTACGCATTGGCACAAGAGCGTTTGCGGCAACTGGCAGAGCGACTGAATGGATTGGATGAAAAGAAGGGACGCTATATGACGGTTTCGGAGCTGAAAACGGTGGTGTTTGCGATACAGCAGCCGCTGGCAAAAACCTTACCGCTGGAAGAATTGTTGCGTCAGTATCAGGTACAGTCCGAGTCAGGGCAGACTCCGTCATCGGCACTGCGCCAACAGATAGACAGCCGGTTTAGTCAACTGCTGAACCGCTATGCGTTGCTGGCGTTACCCAATACGGAACAGCACCCATAGCTGAGACCGCCGTTATCCCTATAGCAACTTAGGGGTAACGGTTGTAATAAATCTGCTAGCTGACAAGACGAGGGTTTTCATCAGATGATTTGAATAATTTTATACATTCAAATCAATTAATCTTGGCATTCATACAGATAAAGACACATATTTGGCAATGGTATTTGTGAAGGCAGAGGATGTCACTGCGGACCCCCTGCTACAAGCGCGTGATGTAATTAAAAGTTGCCCAAAATGAATAAACAAAAAAAGTATGAAATAGCCCCATTGAAAGATAGTAGTGAGAGCCTGCAAGGTATTGAAATCAGTGCGGAGAAAAGTGAGTGAACGCGAACGCCACGGTCCCATCTTCCCGACATGTATTTCACTATGCCCCGTTTCGAAACTTGTTTTTTGCCCGCCTCCTCACGGTATTAGGTAATGGAATCGCACCGATTGCACTGGCGTTCGCGGTGTTGGATATCGGCGGTTCCGCAGCAGATTTAGGTCTGGTGGTAGCTGCACGTTCTGTTTTCAATGTTGCCTTCTTATTGATTGGTGGAGTACTTGCGGATCGTTACTCACGAAGTAAGGTTCTGCTGTCTTCATCTGTCATTGCCGCCTTATCTCAAGGGATTGTTGCCTGGTTGGTGCTGGATGGAACAGCAACAATTATGTGGTTAGCAGTCCTTGGGACGATTAACGGCGCGGCAGCGGGCATTGCCCTTCCTGCTTCTTCAGCAATGGTTCCACAAACCGTGCCCGCACGTAACCTCAGGGAAGCGAACGCTTTTATCCAGTTGGGGGTCTATGGCGGGACGGTGATTGGCGCCTCACTGGGCGGGGTTCTGACGGCTGCCATTGGGCCTGGCTGGGGATTGGCCGTCGATGCCTTGGGGTTTGCCGCTTCAGCACCGCTTTATCTCTTGATTCGCACTGCCTCGGCACAGCTCCTCGCATCGCAAACCAATATCTTGCAGGATCTACGGGATGGCTGGCAGGAGTTTATTGCTCGTGCGTGGGTGTGGACTATTGTTGCCCAGTTCACTATTGTTAATGCCGCTTTTAGCGGCGTAGTGATGATCCTTGGCCCGATAGTGGCTGATGCTTCATTTGGGCGTGCCAGTTGGGGGATTATTGTTGCCGCACAAAGTATTGGCCTGATTGCCGGTTCTTTTATTGCACTCCGCTGGCGGCCACGACGCGATCTGTTTATTGGTGTCCTTCTGGTTGCACTTTGCGCAATCCCTATCACTCTCCTTAGTATGGTGTCTTCGACTGCCATCCTTATGGGGGCATTTTTTATTGCCGGCGTCGGTTTTGGGCAATTCGGTGTTGTGTGGGCACATTCTCTACAAACCCATATTCCACCCGAGAAACTCGCGCGTGTTTATGCCTATGATGCGATGGGGTCATTTGTGGCAATTCCTATCGGGGAACTTGCTGCGGGGCCTCTCGCTATGCACTATGGCAGCCGGGCCGTTTTGCTGGCTTCAGCCGTTGCTGTTGTGATAGCGACTATTGCCGCCAGCCTGACTCCGGCAATTAGGCGACTAAATAATGCCGCTCAGGTGAAGCAGCATATTTAGAGGCTTTGCCGCAGGTCATCAGGCGGCAAAGCTTGTCCAGTGATACTGTTGGCGCTTAGCTACAATATCACTGGGGGATTACAGCTTACAGTGCTCAGCGATGATGCGAATATCTTTTGGTGTGGTACGACAGCAACCGCCAATTAGTCGTGCTCCCAGGCGCTGCCATTCCCCAACCAGATCATTCAGGTGGTTGTGTTCGCCCCCGCAGGCATGCCAGGCCTTGCTCACAGCATCGTAATGTTCCCCTGAGTTTGGATACACCAGCAGCGGCTTATCAGCCAGTGCCGCAAACTGCTGTAGCGCCGGGGTCACGTTATCCAGCGCAATGCAGTTTATGCCGATGGCCAGTACTTGCTGATTGCCGCGCAGTAGCGCCAGAACTTCGGTCAGGGGGGTACCGTCACTAAGGTGTTGGCTATCGCGTAGCGTGAATGCGAACCAGCCACCCAAAGTAGGGAATTGTTGCAGTAGTGTTAGCAACGCTTGCAACTCATCGAACGATGGCAGTGTTTCACAGGCCAGCAGGTCAACCCCAGCCTCAGCCAGTGCCGCGATACGTGGCCGGTGGAAGGCGATCATCTCATCTTGTGGCAGCCGGTAATCGCCTCGATACTCAGATCCATCTGCGAGATAAGCGCCGTATGGGCCAACGGAACCGGCAATCAGCAGCGGTTCAGCTTGCGGGTGCTGATTCAAAAAGTCGTTGCGTGCCTGCTGTGCCAACTGAACACTTTTGGTAATGAGTTCCAACGATTGTTGCTGGTCGAGGCCACGGCGCAGGAAACCCTGTGGGGTCGCCTGGTAACTGGCGGTGATGGCACATTGTGCCCCTGCGTTAAAATAGTCCAGATGAACCTGATAAATTAGTTCAGGATTCTCAATTAGCACCTTAGCGGACCACAGCGGATCACTAAGAGAGCAACCTCGCGCCTCCAGTTCAGTGGCTAATGCGCCATCCAAAATCAATGTGCGATCAGCGGTTAAGAGCGCAGAGATAGGGTTGTTAACCGGCATGATTCTCTCCCAATGGTTGGTTTTTCCCGGCACGATGGGTCAGGTAATAGGTGATATAGCACAAGGCAACAAAGGGTAGCCCGCAGTATAGGGCGATACGTTGCTCAGGATCGAAGGCCAGACCGATACAGGCTAACAGGCACAGGCTGAAGCCTGCGATCGGCGTCAGCGGGTAACCCGGCGCGCGGTACTTCAGTCCCTCGATTGGCAGCCCACTGCGTAGGTAGTTGCGGCGAAAAATATAGTGGGCTGCGCAGATACTCAGCCAGACTGCGACGACGGCAAAACCAGAAATCGCTGATAGCGCGACAAACACCGTATCTGGCGCGATAACACTGGTCAACAGTGCCAACAAGCCGCCGAGCATGCTAAAGATCAGCGCATTAATAGGAATGCCGCGTTTATTGATGTGGGAAAAATAAGCAGGCAGTGTTCGCTGATTGGCCAATGACCACAGCATGCGGCCAGAGGCGTAAAGACCAGAGTTAGCGGCTGACAGGATGGCAGTCAGGATCACGAAATTGAAGATATCGGCGGCATAGGGTACACCGATACGTTCAAATACCAGTACAAACGGGCTTTTGACAACCTCGGCCTGATCCATCGGGATCAGCGCAGCCAGAATAAATACCGTACCGATAAAGAAAACACTCAGGCGGATCACGGTGGTGCGGATTGCCCACGGAATCGCTTTTTCTGGTTTCTCTGTTTCGCCCGCGGCGATACCGATTAACTCGGTGCCGGAGAAAGCGAAATTGACCGCCACCATGGTCATCAGGATCGGTAAGGTGCCGTTTGGCAGCCAGTCAGAGTGGGTTAGATTGTGCAGGAAGGGGGCGGGTGTGCCGTCCTTCATCGGCAATAGGCCGAACATCGCCGCACCACCCAAAATGATAAATGCCAAAATGGTGACGACCTTGATCAGAGAGAACCAGAATTCGCTTTCGGCAAAGAAGCGGGTAGTGACCACATTGAGCAGAAAAATAGCCAGACAAAAGATAAGGCACCATAACCACACCGGTGATTGAGGGAACCAATACTGCATACAGAACCCAGCGGCGGTCAGACTGGAACCGAGGGCTACTGTCCAGGTCAGCCAGTATAACCAGGCAACGGTATAGCCAGTGGCTGGGCCAAGATAGCGGGAAGCATACACGTGAAAAGCCCCGGTTTCTGGCATTGCTACCGACAGTTCACCCAGGCAGAGCATTACCAGATAGACCACCACAGCACCTATCATATAGGCCAACAGTGTGCCGAGGGCACCCGTGGTGGAGATTATATAGCCGGTGTTGAAGAATAAGCCGGTGCCAATCACGCCCCCCAGAGAGAGCATCACCAGATGCCGGGCCTTCATTGTACGTTTGAACTGCCCTTCGATGGGAACAGGTGAGTGCATGATATTTTATCCGTTTAGACGTCTATATCTCTAAATGGCTGTTAGTTATACCGGCAATACCTTATGAAATCAATGCTAGATCAACAGTTATCACTTAAGAAGAGCATGGCGCGAGGGGGGAGGGGATTTAGCGCGTTAGAGGTGCGCTGATGAATAAACATCGGCACATACTATAGGGTATGTGCCGGCTTATACTGGGTTTCCGTCTTCTGGCCGGTTGATGCCACTATGAATACTGGCTTTTAGCCAAGTTGCGTAAACATCGGTAATAACAAAGACAGTTTGATCACTACTGCATTGGCGATATCCAGGAAGAAAGCACCGACCATCGGTACAATCAGAAACGCAACGTGGGATGGCCCGAAACGTTCGGTAATCGCTTGCATATTCGCAATTGCTGTTGGGGTTGCCCCCAAACCTAAACCACAATGTCCAGCAGCAAGAACGGCCGCATCATAATTCTTTCCCATAATCCGATAAGTGACAAATATGGCATACAGAGCCATGGTTAGCGTCTGCACCAATAAAATCGCCAACATCGGTAATGCCAGAGACGCCAGTTCCCACAATCTTAGGCTCATCAGCGCTATTGCCAGAAAAAGGGAGAGGCTTACGTTACCGACTACGGAGACTGCACGGTCAAAAACCTGATAAAACCCGGTATAAGTGAGTAGATTACTAAGAATAACCCCGACAAATAAGACATAGACGAAGATCGGTAATTCAAATATAGATCCCGCCAGTAACCCCGTGATATAGCGACCAGCCATCAAACAAATGGCAATCATGGCGATAGTTTCTACTAATACCAGCGCAGTGATCATCCGCCCTGACTGAGGTTTCTCGAAGGTTGTGGGTTGCAAGGCATCTTCCGCTCTGCCATTGGGAGTGGCGGAATGTTTAATGAGATAAAGGGCAATAGGACCGGCGATCAAGCCACCTAATACCAAGCCGAAAGTTGCGCAGGCCATGGCAACTTCCGTAGCATTACTTAAGCCATAATTCTCCGCAAATACGGCACTCCAAGCTGCACCGGTGCCATGCCCTCCAGAAAGTGTTATGGTCCCCACCAGCAGCCCCATCAGTGGCTCCAGCCCCAGCATTTTGGCCATACCGATGCCAACCATATTTTGCAGTAACAGCAAACCGATAACGACCACAAAAAACTTTATCAATACCTTACCGCCAGCCCTTAAGCTTGCCAGATTCGCATTAAGGCCAATTGAGGCAAAAAAAGTCAGCATTAGCGGATCACGTAGTGATGTATCAAAGCTGGCTTCCCAACCGGTCGTCTGATGAATAAGCAGAAACAGTAATGCGAGCAGCAAACCACCCGCAATAGGTTCCGGGATAGCATATTTTTGCAGTAGAGGAATATTCTGGACACATTGCCTTCCTAGCAATAGCACCAGCGTTGCAGCAACGAGCGTACCATAAGCATCAAAGTGAAACATATCGAGGCCCCACACAGGTAAAAGTGATCTGTTATTTAAGTTTTTTTAAATAGGGCTAACAAACATATATTGGAGGATTCATGGTGACGCTCCTGATAACGGTGTGGCTAAGGAACTTTTTCGTGTAGGAATTCTATTAGCATAAAGAATAGCTAAATTAACGTTATCGCTTAATTAAAGCGTAGCACGACTTTCTTTTATCCTGTGTCTTTGGTGATGCTTTTCTGTATAACATGTTGTTTACAGCATAGATAATGGAATCTGGCATCACTTATTAGTTGCCTACCACCACAGAAAATAGCGGCTCGATAGCATTATGAATTTGCTCCGAGCGATAAAGCCCGGAGCTTGTAATCTATTAGCTAATAAACTCAACGGCCCCGCCATTGAGATTATACATTGCACCAACTATTTTAATTTTCCCCTCTTTCTCTAGTCCATTGAGAATGCTACTCCGGCTCCGTATTTCATTGATCGTATGCTGAACATTGGTTTTAGCAACGGCATCGACAAACTGATCATTTTTACCGGTTCTTTCTCCGTTAAATTGGGTTGCGTCAATTGCTGGCTTAATTTGATTTAACAAGCCGGTCAGATTACCGAGTTCTACGCCGTCGATTGCCCCCCGAACTGCGCCACACGAAGTATGCCCCAAGACCAGAACGACTTTTGCTCCCGCGGCCGCACAGGCAAACTCCATACTGCCCAATAAATCGTTATTGGCAATGTTACCGGCAATACGGGCATTAAATGTTTCACCAATCCCGGTATCAAAAAGAATTTCCGCCGGAGCCCGTGAGTCAATACAACTGAGAATAACCGCCGCGGGGAATTGACCTTCAGCACTGGCCCGTTTTTGAGCCAAATAATCATGCTGTTGCATTTTGCCTGCTCTAAAGCGGATATTCCCTTCTTTCATGCCAGCAATAATTTGCTCAGGAGTGAGTTTATCTCGCTCTTCACGCGTTAAAGCTGCTGCGTAAGATATCCCTGGTGTGGCTAGAGTTAATCCACTGGCGATACCAAGCACCGACATTCCTACCGCAGTTTTTAATAGTGAGCGCCGTTGTTTGGAATGTTTAATATCTGATTGATTGATTGGGGGTTGTGACATATTTATCTCCTCAAATATGATTTTCGGTACATTTTCATTTAGACACTATATGGAATAGCTGAATAGTGCTTATGAATGTAGCTTGCTATTGCTCAATAGTGAGCATTTCCAGATATTTCTTGTGGTATGAGTATCAATGAGTTAAGGAGAAAAACCCACGTGTGCGGGTTGGGCATATAAAGGCATTTAACGGCTAAACCCAATATTGTTATCAATTTAAGTTTTTCTTAAGCATCCATCATTACACTCCTTATTATCAGTAAAAGGAGCGATTATGAGCATGAATATTCAGGCACCTTACCCGTTGTTATTTGCTCAGAATGAGCAAGAAGAAAACGAACTGCAACAATATATTCAGCGGGAGTATAGCCGTGAGTTCAATGCCACTATCCCACATTTTTTACCTCATTTATTAGGACTGTATCGTGCCGATGGTGTCCTTATTGGTGCCTGTGGCCTGAATCGTGGTGATTTCGGGACACTTTATCTTGAGCACTATTTGGACGCACCTATTGAGGTGGTCATTGCAACGCAAACCGGGCATTCAGTTTTACGTAATCGTTTGGTTGAAATAGGTAATTTTGCTTGTTCGGAATCGGGAAATGCACGAATTATGTTTGCGGCTATTTGCCGGTTGTTATGTGAGAACCAGCTTATTACTTTCCTTGTTTGCGCCAATGCCCAGCATTTTTACTTTTCAAAGGAGGATACAACGATGATCCTTTTTGAACCGTTGGCGAAAATGGCGGCGCAAGACCCTCTGCGCCCTGCATTGTGCGATAGTTATCAGGTGATTAACTACGGTGAATTACTGCCCAAAATAGCGGCATTGGCAGAGAGGTTCCGCCACCAGAAAATAGCGCGACTGGCACTCTTGCTGGATAACGGCATTGACTGGGCCATTATCGATTTGGCTTGCGCATTAGCCAATATTGTTATGATACCGGTACCGGTTTTTTTCAGTAATGAACAGCAGAATTGGCTACTGGATAGTAGCGGTGCGGATGCTTTGATTGGCCCTGCGCGTGCGGGTTGGATATCCAAAATCAATGGGCTGTTTGCCAATATCCGGTGGTGGCAAAACAGAAAGAGTCCTGTTTGGAAAAACTCAGTACGATTGCAGATAAGGCCAGTTCAGCCAACGGGTCACGTGCTGATCTATTAATTTGGTCTGCTATCGTTAAAAGCAGTTGGGCAGGAGAGAAGGGGGGGCTGGGAGCATTGGATTTGGTTAAGGACGCGAAAGTTAAGCTGGAACTGGCAATAAAACTTGATGCTAATGCGTTGGATGGCTCTGCTTATACCAGCCTCGGAACCCTCTATTATCAGGTTCCTGGCTGGCCTATTGGTTTTGGCGATAAAAAACAAGCCGAACTGTAGCTAAAAAAGCGTTACAGGTGAATCCAAACGGCATAGATCCCAACTATTTCTATGGTGATTTCCTGTTGGAGCAAGGGCGTAAAGCGGATGCAAAAGTCTATTAACAAAAAGCACTGGCGGCCCCAGCACGTTTAGGCCGAGAATTGGCAGATAAAGGCCGTCATCAGGACATTCAACAGCGACTTGATAAACTCTGAAGTTTCACTCTAAAAGGTAGCGCCACGATGCACAGAGAACGGCATAGTATCGAAAAGATAGGCTGGCTGCGGGCCGCAGTTCTTGGCGCTAATGATGGGATTGTCTCTACCGCAAGTTTGTTATTGGGTGTCGCGTCAGCCAATGCCACACATCAAAGTATTCTTTTGACCGGCATTGCAGGTCTGGTTGCAGGTGCGATGTCGATGGCAACAGGGGAATATGTCTCGGTATCTTCTCAGTCAGATACAGAAAAGGCCGCATTGGCGGAAGAGCAAGCAGAACTGAACGCCGATTTTCAAGGTGAATATCGTGAGTTAACCTCGATTTATGTCCATCGCGGCCTTGATGTAGCACTGGCCAAGCAAGTGGCTGAAAAACTGATGAGCCATGATGCGTTAGGTGCTCACGCCCGTGATGAATTGGGGATATCTGAAATCACCACCGCTCGCCCATTACAAGCGGCCTGGGCTTCTGCGATGAGCTTCTCAGCGGGCGCAATACTGCCCTTGTTGGTGGCGTTTATTGTCACGGCTGACTGGGCAATTCCAGCCATTAGCCTGTCAGCATTGGCTTCTCTGGCTATTTTGGGGGGGATTGCCGCGAAAGCAGGCGGAGCGCCAATATGGCCAGGTATTATTCGAATTACCTTCTGGAGTGCGCTTGCGATGGGGGTATCATCGGGGGTTGGCATGCTATTTGGTTCAGTCACAAGCTGAAATCAGAATAGGGTAGATCTGACAATAGAACGTTTCATTTCAGCTAGTTAAAAGAGCTATTGGGTAACAGATACATCTTCCTCTGCTGCGGATTGGCTTAACATGTAGAAAGCTGCATCAGCCTAATTTCACCACCGTAATCCCTTTCTTCGTTCCTTGCTCAAACTTGTACAATTATTATTTTCTTGTACAAGTTTGTATTAACCCGCTATGGTTAATCTATAGGCGTTTTAGGCAAGGTAAATGGCATGGCGACATACAGTATCAGTGAGGTGGCGCAACTTTGTGGTATTAATCCAGTAACACTGCGTGCCTGGCAACGGCGTTATGGCTTGTTAAAACCACAACGTACTGAAGGTGGCCATCGGCAGTTCAATGACGACGATATTGTCCGTATCCGCACTATTGTGCGCTGGATAGAACGCGGCGTCCCGGTTAGCCAGATCAAACCTTTACTCGACGGTGGCACAGCACCTGACGACAGCACTAACTGGGTAACACTGCAACAACAGTTACTGGCGCTGATTCAGGCTCCCGCACCGCATAAACTCCGTAGCCGTATCTTTGAATTAGGGCGTGAATATCCACCTCAGGCTCTGATTGAATATGTGCTAAGACCATTACGTTCACAGCTTAAGAATGACCATCAATTGCTGCATATGCTGAGTCGTTTGCTGGATGGCGTGATCATTGAATACGCGACTTTTTGTATGCTGGGTGCACGCAAGAAGCCAGGCGAGAATGTATTACTACTGGGATGGGGAAACACCGATCCTACCGAGCTGTGGATGGCCGCCATCGTTCTGGCGAAAAACAATATGCATATCGATATTTTGCCGGGATCGCTGGAATCTCCGCAATTGGCTATGTTTAAGGCCGAACGCTACTTTCTCTGCACCGATGGCGTACTCAATACTGCCAAGCGGCGGCAATTAGCAGCTTGGTGCGATGCTGGCTTGAATATTACGCTTATCGATAACCATGCTCTGCTAATCCTTGCTTCGGAGCACTGCCATGAGTAACGCTGAAGCACTGCTGGCACGTTTTTCACAATTCTATACCACGCTGGATACAGCACGTCTGGTCGAGCTATCTGATGTTTATCATCGCGATATCCACTTTATCGATCCCGTCGGAGAACATCAGGGATTGAGTTCACTTGAAGCTTATTTTCAATCGCTGCTCAGTAACTTAAGCACTTGTAGCTTTACCCTCACTGACATTCAGCACCATGACCAACAAGCCTCTGTGTGCTGGCATATGACTTATGCCCATCCCCGTCTGCGCCGTGGCAGCTTGCTCAGTTTAGAGGGTATCAGCCAGTTACGCTTTGCTGAACAACGGGTCATCTATCAGCGTGATTACTACGATCTGGGTGCCATGCTGTATGAACATATACCGCTGCTCGGCGGGATTGTTGTCAAATTGAAGAAGAGGCTGCAAGCATGAAACACGTGGTGATCACCGGAGCCAGTTCCGGTATTGGGCAGCAATTGGCGCTCGATTATGCCGCCGAGGGCTGGCAGGTGACCGCCTGTGGACGTGATGAAACCCGGTTGATGGCACTTGGCGCGCATGATTCGGCAATTACGGCGCGTCATTTCGACATAACCGATTTGTCTGCTACGCGTAGCGCGTTGGCGCAATGTCCGGCCGATCTGGTTATTTTGTGTGCTGGAACCTGTGAATACCTTAATAACGGTGTCGTAGAGGCTGAACGGGTTGCACGGGTGCTTAATACTAATTTTCTTGGTCCGATCAATTGCTTAGATGCCCTGTTACCACAACTGTCGTCCGGGAGCAGGATCGCATTGGTGGGGTCAACAGCCAGCATCATCCCCATGTCGCGCGCAGAAGCTTATGGTGCCTCAAAAGCGGCACTTGCCTATTTTGCCCGCAGCCTGGCCGTGGATTTGGCAAAATCCGGTATTAATGTTTCGCTGATATTACCCGGTTTTGTTGCCACACCGCTGACTGACCGCAACGATTTTGCCATGCCGATGATAATCACCCCTAAGCAGGCTTCGCACTATATTCGCCGTGGCCTGGCAAAAGGGGCCGCTGAAATTGCTTTTCCCCCACTGTTCGCCGCGCTGTTACGACTAACAGCTCTACTTCCACAAGCTCTACAACGCTGGCTTGCCAAGCGTTTGGTGAGGTAATCCAATGAGAATCGCCATTATCGGCAGCGGGATTTCCGGTTTAACCTGTGCATGGAAGTTAGCTAAAAAACATCAGGTTACACTGTTTGAAGCCAATGATTATCCCGGTGGGCATACCGCGACCGTGGACGTCACGCTGGAAGGGCGCAGCTACGCTATCGATACCGGATTTATCATCTATAACGAGCGGACCTATCCGCAATTTATTGCTCTGTTGGCTGAATTGGGCATCAGTGGCCAAGCCACGGAGATGAGCTTCTCGGTTACGCATCCACGCAGTGGACTGGAGTACAACGGCCATACGCTCAATACTCTGTTTGCCCAACGCCGTAACCTGCTGAATCCACGCTTTTATCGCCTACTGGCAGAGATTATGCGTTTCAATCGCCAATGTAAGAAAAACCTGGCGAATGGCGGTATTACGGCTCAAACGGTGGACGATTTTCTGCAACAGGAAGGTTTTTCCCCCTATTTTGCCCAGCATTATTTGTTACCGATGGGGGCCGCTATCTGGTCTTCTTCAATGACTGATATGCGCCAGTTTCCATTAGCACTGTTTTTGCGCTTTTTCGATCACCACGGTCTGTTAGACATCACCAACCGCCCACAATGGTTTGTAGTGCCAGGCGGCTCGCGTGAATATGTGCGCCGCATGTTGGCCATAATGGCAGACAACCTGACATTGCACCTGAATATGCCAGTCCTGCGGGTTGAACGCCAACCACAAGGGGTGATACTTCATAGCGCCTTGGGGCAACAACATTTTGATCAGGTGATTTTTGCCTGCCATGCCGATCAGGCACTGCGTCTTCTGGCCGATGCCAGCCCGCAGGAGCAACGTGTTTTAGCTCAGTTGGGCTATCAAGCGAATGAAGTCATCCTGCATACCGATATTCGTGTGCTACCACGCCAGCGCCGTGCCTGGGCCAGTTGGAATTATCGCTTACCTGCCAGCGACGAGCATGCAGAGAACCAACTCGCCAGCGTGACTTACAACATGAATATTCTGCAAGGCTTGGATGCGCCACAGACCTTTTGTATCACACTCAACCCACAGCAACCGATTGAACCGGCGCTTATTCTGCGCCAGTTTAGTTATCACCACCCGGTATTCAATCAGACTACTGTACTGGCACAACAGCAGCGTTCGCTGATAAACGGGCAGCACAATACCTGGTTCTGCGGCGCTTACTGGTATAACGGATTCCACGAGGATGGGGTACGCAGTGCGCTGGACGTCACGCAGGTTTTGTTGCAGGAGAACGCCGCATGAATAGCGCCCTTTATGTAGGACATGTGCGCCATCGTCGCTTCAGCCCGGTCCAACACAGCTTTGATTACCAAATCTTCATGCCATTGATTGATCTTGATGAACTGACACAATTGCCCGCGCTGGGTATTGCGTTGGAACGCTTTGCCCCAGCGTCGTTTTATCGTGGCGATTATCTGGGTGGTGGCGATATTAAACACAAAGCGCAGCAACGCATTGCACAATTGACCGGCGAAAAGTTGAATGGCCGCGTGATGCTGTTGTGCCAGTTGCGCTATCTGGGATGTTACTTCAATCCCGTCAACTTTTACTATTTGTATAACGATGATGACAAACTGTGTTGGTTGTTGGCCGAAGTTCGTAATACCCCGTGGAATGAACGCCATACCTATGCCGTAAATCCAGAAGGTACCTCAACCATAGATAAAGTTTTTCATGTATCACCGTTTAACCCGATGGACATGACCTACCACTGGCGGCTCTCCGCCCCCGCACAGCGACTGCGCATTCATATCGAAAATCACCGTGTCAGCCGCGAATTTGACGCCACATTACTGCTTTATCGACACCCTCTAACGCGGGCAACGTTGCGCCGACAGTTATGGCTTCTGCCTCTAATGACACTGAAAACTGCCACCGCCATTTACTGGCAAGCACTGAAATTATGGCTGAAACGTACCCCCATTTACCCTCACCCCGCCGCCGGCGGCAAGGATGAACGATGAGTTCCTCAGAATACACCCTCGCCGATAGCACCCCTTTTTCGGGTCACAATAAAGGTGCTCGTCGCATTATTTTTACCTTGCTACAGCAGTTGCAAGGGGGCGGATTATTGCTGCGTGAAGCCGGTGTCGGTGAAATCCAGTTTGGTGATACCCAAGCCCCGCTACAGGCTGAAATTGAGGTTTATGATCCCCGTGTTTACCGCCGAATACTGTTGGGTGGCAGCATTGCTGGTGGAGAAAGCTACATTGACGGTTATTGGAGCAGTCCTGATCTAACTCGCCTGCTTCAGTTGCTGGCCAGTAACATGCAGTTGGTCGATAAGATGGAGGCCCGTTTAAGTTGGCTGACCGCCCCTTGGCATCGGCTGGTGCACCTGCTACGTGATAATAGTAGGCGGCAGGCACGGCGTAATATTGCCGCACATTACGATCTGGGTAACAGCTTCTATCAGCAGTTTCTCGACAGTGAAATGCTTTATTCCAGTGCGTTGTACAGCGAAACGGAGATGACATTGGAACAGGCGCAACAGGCTAAAATGCGTCGCTTGTGCCAACAGTTAGATTTGCAACCGCAAGATCATCTGTTGGAGATCGGTACTGGGTGGGGAGCGCTGGCGGAATTTGCCGCGCGTGAGTATGGCTGTCGCGTCACCACCACGACTATCTCGCAGGAACAGTACGTTTATGCCCAACAGCGTATTAAGCAAGCTGGATTAGAGGATCGCGTTACTCTGTTGTTTGAGGATTACCGTGAGTTGACGGGGCAATATGACAAACTGGTCTCGGTCGAAATGATCGAAGCCGTAGGCAAACGTTTTCTGCCTCTATTTATCAAACGTTGCCAGCAGCTACTGAAACCTAAAGGCAAAATGGTGTTACAGGCGATCACCATTACCGACCAGCGTTATCAGCAATACAGCAGCAATGTGGATTTTATCCAGCGTTACGTCTTCCCCGGGGGCTTCTTGCCATCGATAACCGCGCTGTGCGATACCCTCACACGCCATAGCGATCTGGTGATGTGTGACCTGTTCGATATTGGCCGTGACTATGCCCGCACGCTGCAACAATGGCGTGAGCGTTTTGAGCAGAATTGGCCTTTATTACACAATCAGGGATTTGACGAACGTTTTCAGCGCCAGTGGCGATTTTACCTGTGCTATTGCGAAGCTGGTTTTCTGGCGCGATCCATCAGTACCGTACAACTGAGTGCTGAGCGTCGATGAGATTGGGCACCGGATTTTGGCTAACCACGCTCGGTTTTGATGCCTATTGGACGCTGGCCATTATTTGGCGTGAACAAGTAATGCTTTTTCTACTTCTGGGCGCTGCGCTGGCACTGATATTTACCCCGCGGCAACAGCGTATATGGGTCCTGTTAGCGGCGCTACTGGGTATTACCATGGATGCGTTTTGGTGCTATCTCGATATCTTTAAATTTGCTGGAGGGGGCGGTGTTCCCATATGGATGTGCGCATTGTGGCTTACTTTCACTAGCTGGTTTTATTGGCTACTGAGACGGATTATCCCGACGGTGAAAACAGTGGTGTTGTTAGGTGCGCTTACCGGCCCACTAGCCTATGTTATCGGCTGGAAATTGAATGCGATGACTCCACAAATCGCACCTGAAATGATGATCCTCACCCTATCTTTAGGGTGGGCTATTTATCTGCCAGTTGTCAGTTGGCCAATACTACGCAGGAGAATTGAATGAAGATGCTGTTAACTTTTCTTCTTTGTCTGAGTACTCAGATGGCACAGGCCAGCGATTGGACCACGTGGCCGACGGTAGGCAGTGCCACGCTACGTTGGGGGCCCTTTGATATTTATTTTTCAGTATTGCGCACACCGAGCGGACGCTATGAGGAAGGGGGATGGCCGCAGGCACTCAGTATTAACTATCAGCGTTCTATCACCCAAGAAGAGCTGGTGAACGCGACACAAGAACAATGGCAAGCCATGAAAATCAGCGTGTCTGCAGCACAGCAGCAGCGTTGGCTCAAGCAGATAGCGACTATCTGGCCGGCAGTAACCTCTGGCAGCCAACTCACTTTCGTGGGTGATAATACTGGCGGACAATTTTATTATCGTGCGCCATCTAATCCATATATTAAGCCGATTGGTGATCGTTTCGACCGTGCTTTCCGAGATGCATTTCTCGCTATCTGGTTGTCACCGACGACACAATATCCTGACTTACGGCAACAATTGACTGGAGGTATCTGATGAATATCAAAAGCCTGTTACTGGTTTTCCTGTTTGTACTGGCTGGATGCAGTGCAGATATCAATGACTATCAAAACAATAAACCTAGTTTCGATTTGTTCGGCTACTTCAGCGGCGAAACCCGCGCCTGGGGAATGTTGCAGAATTATCAGAATAAACAGACTCGCCGTTTTGAGGTGGTTATCCAGGGAGATGTTGTCGGCAATACCCTGACGCTCAACGAGAAGTTTGTTTTTGCTGATGGCGAACACCAGACCCGTATCTGGCGCATCATCAGAAACGCGGATGGCAGCTATCAGGGGACGGCAGGGGATATCATTGGCGTGGCCCATGGTTATACCGCAGGTAATGCTTTCAACTGGCGTTATGATATGGACGTGAAAACAGAGAACGGCAGCATAAAACTGCACTTTGATGACTGGCTGTATCGCCAGGATGATACCCATTTGTTCAACCAGACATCACTGCGCAAATTTGGTGTTGAAGTCGCCAAAGTGACACTGTTTTTTGAAAAGAAAAGCTAACGTTCTGTTGGTGGGTGCAAAAATTCATCGAGCTTTTGGGTCGCTAATGTGGCCGTTCTAAGTCCATCACCAATACACAATTTCTATTTTTATTTGCCGAATCTGCGAAATAAAAACCAAAAAGGAAGGTTGTATTATCATGACTCAGATTTTCACTTTAACATTATCCCCTTCGCTAGACAGCGCAACAACGACGCCCAAAATCTACCCTGAAGGAAAACTACGTTGCACGGCACCTATTTTTGAGCCGGGTGGTGGCGGTATTAATGTCGCTCGTGCTGTTGTTTATCTTGGTGGTCAAGCTCATGCAATTTTTCCTATTGCTGGCCCTACAGGGGAGCACTTGAAAGAATTGCTTGATCGGGAAGGTATTGAGACGAAAACGCTGAAAACGCAGGATTGGACACGGCAGAACATGCATGTCCACGTAGACAACAGTGGTGAACAGTATCGTTTTGTTATGCCAGGGGCGCGATTGAGTGATGCTGAGTTTGATCTACTGGTACTACAAGTGCAAAACATCCCTTCAGGATCGATTTTGGTTATTAGCGGTAGTTTGCCGCCAGGTACGGGTATTGAAAAATTAGTTCACCTGATTCAGCAGGCTAAAGCTATGGGATTGCAGTGCATCATTGATAGCTCTGGCGATGCATTAAAAGCGAGCTTAGATTTGGGGGGGCTTGCTTTGGTAAAACCTAATCAGAATGAGCTATCGGCCCTTATAGGGCGGGAGTTGAAGCACCCTGATGATGTACGCCATGCTGCTAAGGAATTGGTTAATCGTGGCGCTGCCGAGCGAGTCGTGGTGTCGCTTGGGCCACAGGGAGCATTAGCAGTCGATCGTGATAACTGGGTACAAATCGTTCCCCCGCCGGTGAAGAAGATGAGTACCGTTGGGGCAGGGGACAGTATGGTTGGCGCAATGACACTGAAACTGGCAAAGGGTGCAGACCTGTTTGAGATTGTACGTTTTGGTGTTGCCGCAGGTAGCGCGGCAACACTTAATCTTGGCACGCGCCTTTGTTCATTGGAAGATACTCAACGCCTGTATGACTATATTTGTAAGAGTTCGCATCATCCTATCAGTTGGTAATGAACCGGATGCCAGCTCGTGACCTGAATGCGTGGGCAACGCGTTTAGCTAACAAAGAAAACCCGCAGCGGACTGAACTCAATGCCCTAAATATTTGGGGCATTTTTAGGGCTGAAAATGGGTTTTAAATTTATACCTTGGTGCTTTCATACTGAACCCACTGAATGTTGCAATCAGTTCCCGAAGAGGGGCCTAAGCTGGAACCCCAGAAATTTTCGCTGTGTAAATGCGCCAGCATTCGAACCAGTCCGCACCATTACTTACGCGGGTTATCAGTGCTGTTGTCCGACGGCTGGCGCGATTTTATCCGGAAAAAGAACCTATACATGATCTCACAGTGAGGCTTTCTGTCTCTGGCGATTGATACCTATTTCTTAGTCAGCCAGGGAGATGTAGTGCTCCAGAAGATGATATCTGCGCCAAGATAATCGTCGGCAAATTGTACAAACTCATCCTTGCTAAATGGCTTACCCGTATTGGGGTTCTTGTAGGTCAACGTCGGCTCCTGCACTGCCATGGCAATGAGTGCTAGCTTACTTTTGTATTTGTTGAAGAACGGATATGAGTTCTTCATTTGCGCTTTGCGGTTGGGAACAATATCTGGGCCGCCAAGTCCAATATTATTGGCACTCGCGAACTCAAACAGCCGGCCCATGTAATTGTGGTCGTTGTTCCATTCGCACGGCCAGAAATTGACATATTGCACCACATGGGATTTGGTGAACACCTTTCGCGCAAAGGTGAGATTTTCCATTTCGCCTGCAAAATAGTTATCGCAGGAAAATCCCTTGGGTAGCTTTTTCTCGTCAAGATCAATGGCTGTTTCGGGTAGGTTCACACCATAGACTCGACCATCGAAACGCTCTGCAATCGCTGCCAACAGAGCCTGATAACGTTGGCGCACAGCAGGATCCCATTGCTGTGCCACCCAACCCGAACCACTCGGCTTTCCTTCGCCAGGATTGTCAAATTGTGGCGATATCCCCCCACCGTACCTGGCATCATTCATCAGATAATCAGGAACGTACCTGGCATTCTGTTCGAAAAACCGATCCTGGATCTGGATGAAAAGTTTTTTATTGGCTACCTTAAGACGAGCCAAGTCCTTCTCAATTTGCGAGAAGTTGTATTTGTTCTTCTCAGGTTCGAGTGAGCGCCAATTGTAAACGATCTGTGCACCGCCAATGTCGCTACGCGCGATAATGACTGATGCCGTTTCGAGGTCGCCAGAGCTGGTATAGACAAAGTTTTCTGGCATTTTAGCTAATATGGGCAGTGTCGCAGTAAGCAGTGTTATTGCGACAGTGAGCCTAATGCTTTTGGTCACGAGATTATCCCTTTTTGAAGGTTCGGTTAGTGGGACATGACTTTTACACGTCCCAGACTGATGAGTTATCAATGTGATATAAACCCACAATCAGACCCAGCCAAGCAATTTTTCCCCATCTGGACGCAACTCCCCATTTGGGGGATACATGTCTGTAGCGAGTTTCATGGGGATCACTGAATAATAGATGAATAGCCTAAGTTTTCATTACAAAGCCATTTTTTTGCAATAAATCTGGTTCGATCATGATATGTTTGCAAAATTAATCACTCGCGATTGCACGGGAGACATCGACTATGTTGGACAAGTCTGCATTATTACGCGTTAGCGCGCTGGCGGCATCCTTGATGCTGGTTGCCTGTAACCAGAATTCCGGTGCCAGCACTGCTGCGGTTGGAAATGTACAATCCCGCGAGCAGGCAGTCTTGCCGACCACGGCGATTGAACAGAATATACCATCGGCTGTGACAGTCGCGGCTGAAATACCGGCGGGATGCCGGATCCAGTCATCCGGCGAGTGGAAGGCATCTGTATATGCGCAGCCGCCCAGGCTTATAGTGTCAGGCGAGGTTGAAACTTCTACCGGTGGATATGAGGTCATGCTTGAGCGTGGCGGGGCTGGTCTCAATCCAGCTATCGTAATGATGGAACTGAAGGTCGTTCCGCCGCCCGCCGACGCGATGGTATCGCAAATGATTACACCCCATTCGGTAAAGACTGAAGTACCTGACATGAGTCGTGACCTGACGCGAGTTGTTATCAACTGTGGTGGTGGAAAGCTCGCGGAGATAGCAGCAATCTCGGTGCTGAACTGAGCAACCCATTGGATGATGTCGCGGGAGCTGTGTTCCGTGGCAGTGGTGGCCCAGCGCCACCTCGGCCCTGGGATACGTATCCAGCCACGCCTGCCCATTCTCGCTGTCAAAGAAGGCCTTCACTGTTCCCAGACTCTGATTACCCATCGAAGCATATTTGACCAGTGATTTATAGTGGTCCAGGTCGCCACGGACCTGAAGTTGCTCAAACAATGCGTTGGCTTCTGCAAGCAATAGCGGTTCCCGCTTTTTCTTCTCCCGCGCAGTTGCTTTCAGTACTTTATTTCTGGTCACTGTGTCAGCAAGCGTTCGCCGCCCTTGTTCTTTCCAATTGCTGCGCGAACATCGTTTGGAACCAGGCCACAGGCATATAGCACTGATAGATCACTTGCACACTGCCATCCGTTCTGCGCGCCAGTGTGCGGGTATCCAGTACTTCCCCATGAGACGGGAGTCATTCGGGGAGGCAGTCATCGCGCGAATGGTATCCACACTGACCTTATCGTTACAGGAATTCAATGACAGGATAGCGGGGAACACCATAAAACATCTTTTCATCATTATTCGTGTATCTCGAATGACCAATATGTGACGGACTCAGTGATAGCCAAAAATATCAGCATTACGCATTGATTTTATGCTTGATGCCACAGCCTCTATCAGAGACCCTGGCTATACAGTCTCTCTGAGTCTCTTGCATTAGCCTGCGTTTTAAATCCCCATGATCCCATTGACCTACATTTTATCTTTACGGACCGTTAATAACGGCCATTCGAAAGTTTTAGACTCCAGAAGGAATCGAAGGTAATCACTCGATATGGAGATGGAGAAATCCAAAAATGAACAGCCTCAGTGGCCGAATACGTTGGTAGTGAGTTTATGCTTCCGTATGATTAATACGCCGTGCTTGCTCATACCGCGCTCCCCAGTATTTATTATCAAGCTTTGAGATGGTCACACCCACGCTGCTCGAGGCATGGATAAATTTGCCCTCCCCGATGTAAACACCCACGTGTCGTGTTTGTCGTGAGGTTTTGAAAAAAACCAGATCGCCTGTATCTAAAGCTTCCTTGGTGATCCGAGATCCTTGTTTCATTTGTTCCTGGGCACTTCTTGGCAAACTCAGGGAAAACTCATCTTCAAAAATGCGCTGCATATAAGCAGAACAATCGATACCTTTACGTGTGTTCCCGCCAAGCTTGTAACTGACACCTTCCCACTCGTCATAATGGGTCAGGATTTTTTTGAGTTTTTGTGTCTCATGACGCCCAGACGCCGACTGGATTGACGCATTTTGTAAGGATGATGAGCTCACCAATTTCCCTGAGGGTTCGGCAAGCGCGGGAAATGTAAATAAAGAGACAATCGCAATCATAACGGGGGTTATAGTCTTAAACATAAGGGTATCTAAAATATGAGGTGAATGGCTTTCCTTGGTTAACGCATTGACTAAAATCCTTCTGGAGAGCGGCATTCTACACATTAAAGCTCATAAAAGAAGCACTAATAGTACATTTAATGAGCTATTCTGTGGTGCAAAAGTCTGACTTTTACTGTAACTCGTTAATGAATATATAAACTTCAGACAATTATTCATTTTTAATTAGCAGTAAATACTCACATCGTTGAATCATATTCAATGGTTTATTTAGAGCGCTTGGATGAAAAGTATTTCCATATGTAAGCAGTAGTTTTTATATGTTTATTGTTATTCAAGTCTTCGCCCACATTTTATATCCCAGCCTTTGCTCCTCATTATCTATATCGTTTGATTTTATATTATGGATGATAATTATTATCATCTAAGTGCCGTTTTTTTTGAAAATCAAGCCTGTTTTACCAGATTTTAATTTCAAATATTTTATTTTTTTAGGATTTTTATTTTATATATATTGTTTTTTTAAGTTTAATAACTCAGATAAGTCAGTGGATTTAGCGATTAAGCATGGTTTTATCTCTGCGCTTTACTTTTCAATGTTCCTTAATCGTTATTAAAACACTTGAATATTTATTTTTTAATTAAAAAACAATGCATTATATTATTTTTTACTGAAAAACAAGGTGAGTATATAGGGTGACCATACATTAAAAAGGCTCAATATATAATCACATTCCTACAAAAAAGTAGGAATTTTATTTTATATGTGTAGGTTTAATTACCTGGATAGCAAGATTATTTTCGTTGCTGTGGTGAAATAGATTATTTTATTCTTTAAATTAAAAACATAATAAGCTGCTAAAATGATCTAAATCAATATTAACGGTTACTTTTTAAGATAATGACGATCTAAAAATCCTTGTTCTAGATCAACAACGGAATATAATGCTAGTAATTTACCTTGATTGCAGACCATTGATCTGTGATATCGGTGTTTACTAGATGAATCGATCGCGTATACTTCAATCCATAGCAAGAGAGTACAGCGATAAGGACATTTCAAGTTTCTAAAATGCTTTATATACAGTACGGACATTGTGAATATTAGAAACCCGCTTTACTCCTACTATTAAAAGATATTTAAAGTATCGTTTTCGCTACCAAGCACACACATTGAGTTTCGACATTTATTGGATTGTTAAAAGAACTCATCAACTGGTCTTATTGTCCAGCAGCGATAAATAGATATCTAATGGATTCTTGTGGAATAACCACAATCGAATTAACACACAACAGTACCGAGTTATTTAACTCATACATCTATTACTAATTGGAAATTTAAATGAAAAAGTTAGCTATTATTGCCTCAATCGTTGCTGCATTCGCGGGTGTTAACGCTGCTCAAGCCGCTTCTACCGGTACCATCACTTTTAACGGTGAACTGACAGCATCTACTTGTGACGTATCCGTCGACGGCCAGGGTGCAGACGCAACTGTGGTACTGCCAACTGTCGGTACTAACCAACTGACTGCAGCGACTCAAGTTGCTGGTAGCACAGGCTTTAACATGGCACTGAGCAACTGTGCTGGCACCCTGAAAACAGTTTCGGCTTTCTTTGAAGCAGGCCCAAGTGTTGATGTGGTTACCGGTCACCTGAAAAACGTAAGCGGTACTGCTGGTCAGGTTAGCCTGGAACTGATGGACGGTTCTAACGCCATGGCGCCAATTAAAGCCGGTAACAGCAACCAGACGACCAGCACCACTTATATTGATGCTGCTACAGGTTCTGCAACACTGCCGTATGCGGTTCAATATTATGCTGATGGCGCAACCACTGCCGGTACTGTTGTCAGCAACGTGGTTTACTCTATTCAATACAAATAAGTATTAACGAGTAACACAGAAATATAAAAGGGCAGATATCTGCCCTTTTTGACGATAAGCACTAAAATTAAAGCATGCACACATTCATTAAGTGTCGAGGTTGTTATGAACAGCACTAACCGTTTTTTATTAACTGTCTTCTCAGCCTTGTTCTTGATTCTATTTGTCGGACGCTCTGTTCAGGCCAGTGTGGTTATTACCGGCACCCGGGTAATTTATCCGGAAAAACAAAAAGAAGTGACGGTAAAGGTGAATAACACCGGCACCGGCCCGGTGGTATTACAAAGCTGGATTGATAACGGGGATGTGAATGCCCGCCCGGAAACGTTAAAAGTGCCTTTTGTACTGACACCACCGATTAACCGGGTTGAGCCGAATAAAAGTCAGACACTGCGCATCAGTTATACCGGTGCGGCTTTACCAAAAGATAAAGAATCTGTTTTTTGGTTAAATGTCTTAGAGATACCGGCTAAAGCGGATGCGGGTAGCAGCCAGAACTATTTACAGATGGCCTACCGTTCCCGTATTAAATTGTTCTTCCGTCCCACCGGTTTGGTCGGTAATCCCAATGATGCCGCACAATCTTTAGTCTGGACCAAAGTCCCCGGCGGACTTAAAGCCACCAATCCGACACCGTTTCATGTTTCGTTGGTCACGGTGGGGATAACGGGCAGTAAAACAGCGCCGGTTGAAGGCCAAATGATTAGCCCTAATAATTCGCTGACCTTTTCGTTACCGGGAAATACCGGCGGCAATAACGTTGATTTTGAATTTATTAATGATTATGGCGCACTCAATAAACTGAGTCAGCCCATTAAACCTTAATTTAATTTATCAATAACAGCCCTACATAGCGTCCGCTGATGACCACATTTATTTCGTGGGGGCGGAATACGTCTGTACACTACGGAATAATTGAATAATGAAACACCCTGCAATCACATTCTCTGCAGAATTGTCTGCCCGTAGTGGTCGTTTAACGCCCGTGGCGGCTGCCCTTATTGCTGCTTTTTTATCGCCGGCTGTTTTGGCTGTTGAGAGCGTTGAGGCCAACGCATCCCCTCAGACTGGTCATTCCCAGTCGGCCGAGTTTGACAGTATCTTTCTCAATACCGAACACGGTGGTTCCGGCATTGATTTAAGCCGCTTCTCGAAAGGGGGCAGCGTGTTACCCGGCACTTACCGGGCTGACATTTATTTAAACAATACCCTGATTGGCAATGAGAATGTGGAGTTTAAGGCCCGCGACGATAAAAGTGTCCATGCCTGCTTATCCTCGTCGGTCATTGCCAGTCTTAATCTCAAGACAGAAGCATTGCCGCCTGAATCACTGGCCCCGCTGAAAAAAGAGGACGGCTGTGTTGATCTGGCGTCGCTGATCCCCGATGCCCAGGTGGCCTTTGACAGCGGCGAACAACGGCTGGATATCGCTATTCCCCAGGCATTGTTACTCCGTACCGCCCGTGGCACCGTCAATCCGGCCTTGTGGGACAGCGGCGTGACGTCAGGGATGTTGGGCTATTCACTCAATGGCTACAGCTCCTCCGCCAACGGACAGACATTTAACTCGGCTTTTGCCGGGATTAACACCGGGCTAAACCTCGGCTCATGGTATTTCCGTCATAACGGCTCGTATAACTGGCAAGAAGACGGTGACAGCAAATACACCAGTATTAACAGTTATGTGCAGCGGGATGTCCCGGCTGCGCTGGGCCGGGTGTTGCTGGGGCAATCCAATACCACCGGGCAGTTATTCGATACCGTGCCTTTTACCGGGGCACAATTCAGCACCGATGACCGCATGTTGCCAGAGTCCCTGCGTGGTTATGCGCCGGAAGTGCGCGGGATTGCCCGCACCAATGCGCTGGTGACCGTGCGCCAGAGTGGTCAGGTGTTATATGAAACCACGGTTTCGCCGGGCGAATTTATCATTGATGACCTCTATCCGACCGGCTACGGCGGCAATCTGGATGTCACGGTGCGTGAAGCCGACGGCAGCACACAGAACTTCCAGGTGCCGTTTGCGGCAGTGGCGCAATTGCTGCGCCCCGGTTCGCAGCGCTACAGCCTGACGGTGGGTAAAGTGCGCAATGATTCGCTCTCCTTTACCCCGGGTCTTTATCAGGGAACCTATCAGCGTGGTCTGAACAACAGCATTACCGGTTATACCGGGGCGCAGGCCAGTGAAGACTATTATGCCGTGCAGGTCGGGACTGCGTTCAGTACCCCGATTGGGGCGGTGGCGGTCGACGTGACCCAGGCCAATACCCGCCTGCGTAACGGCAATGAAAGTGGCCAGAGCTATCAGGTCAGTTACAGCAAGGTGATTGCTGAAACCAACAGTAACCTGAGTGTGGCGGCGCACCGCTTTTCGACTCAGGGCTATCTCGATTTCGCCACGGCGATGCAAACCCTTGATGCTGAACGTCAGGGCTATGACGCCAACAGTATCTACCGGGCAAAAAACCGCTTAACCGTGACCGCCAATCAGGGATTACCGGACGGCTGGGGCCAGATGTATATCAGTGGTTCTTTGCAGGATTACTGGAATAAAGGTGGCAGTGACCAGCAGTATCAGGTGGGTTACAGCAACAACTATAAAAGCATGACCTACGGCGTCAGCGTGAACCGCAGCCGCTCCGGGTTTGGCGAGATGCAAAATACTTATCTGGTCAGTATGAGTTTCCCATTAGGGCGTAATGACCAGCAGAACGTGCCGCAAATGCGACTGGAAATGAACCGCAATGGTCAGGGCAACTGGGGCGAACAGGCATCGGTTTCAGGCAGTGCCGGCGAGCAAAGCCAGTTCAGTTATGGGGCGACCGCCATGAACAGCAACGGCGGGTCGGGGGCCAGTGGCAGTGTCAATGGTCAGTACCGCGGTTCTAAAGCCACCAGTATGGCGTCTTACGGTGGCGGTCGCGACTATCAGAGTGGCTCGGTCGGCATTTCAGGCAGCATGATTGCCCACCCCGGCGGCGTGACATTAACGCCGTACAGCAGTGAGACCTTTGCGGTGGTGGAAGCGAAGGGCGCTGAAGGGGCCGAAGTGTCCGGTTACTCCGGCGTGAAAATTGACTCCCGGGGTTATGCCGTGGTGCCGTACCTGAGTGCCTATCAGATGAATGAGATAACCATCGATCCGAAGGGGACCTCTTATGACGTGGAGCTGGAATCCACCAGTCAGAAAGTGGCGCCGAATGCCGGAGCGGTGGTGATGGTGAAATATAAAAGTACCAAGGGCTATCCGATATTGGTCAATGCCACCCAGTCAGATGGCGAGCCGGTGCCGTTTGGGTCGCAAGTATTAGACACCAAAGGCCAGGTAGTGGGTTCTGTCGGTCAGGGGGGTCAGATTTATGCGCGGGTGAGCGAGGAGCGTGGCCGTTTGCAAGTCAGTTGGGGTGAAGGTACCGGCCAGCAATGTTACCTGAACTATATTCTGCCGCCGCAATTAGCCAACGGTAAAGCCAGCGCGATGATGCGGTTTACCTCGACCTGTGTGCCTCAGGGTCAGGTTGATGAGCGTCGGGCCACGACCATAAAAAGTGAGTGATACGGGGTTATACAGTGGTGCCGTATCAGATGGATGAAGTCTGATACGAAAGGGACCTCTTATGGCGTGGAGCTGAGGTCAACCAGTAAGAATATTACCCTTAATGCTAGCGCATTGGTGAAATACAACACCCAACAAGGTACCTCAACTTTAGTAAAAGGTGAGCCTGTTACCTTTAGTGCCGATGTGTGTGTTTTATATGGGGTTAGGTGGAACTACTGATGTTTGTAATCAAAGGACCAAAACAGATTCAGATACAGCAGGTTAGCTCTGTCTGTTCTCTAGGGAATACTTCCTGGCCGATAGAAAGAAAAGTGGCTCAAGTACAGATTAATACTGGCAGTAGCTAATCAAGCATTGCATTGACCAGTACAACGGGAGAAACGAGAAATGAGATTTTCTATAAGATTTATCATGATTTTATCAGCATTAATCCCCTTGATACTGATGAAAAGCGTAATGGCAGCCTGTGCGTTTGCACCAGACAGTGCACTCAAGCAGGTTGTTAATGTTTCCATGCCATTAGTTGGGGTGATCACGAACATTGGCGCTGATAATGCAGATGGTACTTTTGCTTACACGCAATACTATCAACCTACGTTTCCTATACCTAAAATTACGTGTAGCTCACCAGGTCAGTTTTATCAGATTTCTGAGTTTTCCAGCAGACCTCTCCCTCTGGCGTTGTGGAATACAGGTAATTGGGCGGGTAAGCTTTATGAAAGTGGAGTCCCTGGTTTAGCTGTTGGTATATCAGTTAACCGAGCAAGCAACTCAATGTTTCCGGCTAGTCAGGCTTCAACCGTATGTACAAACGTATCTACATGTTCTATAGCTGCAGGTTCATTTGCCCTTGGGATGTCGTTCTTGAAAACAGGGCCACTTACGGCAGGAGGTGTTATTAGGGGGAGCGACCTGCCTTGCACCGTACAATCATTTGGTCAGGCAGGGGATACCGTTGAGATCGTCCGTACCTGCTATACCGGTACGCTCGTCGTTGTTTCTCAGACCTGTACTACTCCAGATGTTAATGTCCAAATGGGTACATTTGATGTAAACAGAACCTTTACCGGGATTGGCACATCGACTTCGTGGAAAGATGCGTCGATCAACCTCACCAATTGTCCAAGGTTTTATGGGCGGTTTCGTAGTGGAACAGATGTATTTTATTCGGACGATGGCACTTCAGGAACAGGAACGCCGACCAAAAATACGCTTTCTCTACTCTTAACGCCAAATACGTCTATTATTAATAGCGCAAGCGGTATTATTGGCCTGAGCACAGGGTCTACCAGCGCAACAGGTATTGGTATCCAGTTAGCAAGAGGCCAGATAAGCGATCCCTCTCCAGTACCAATAAACTTATCATCTTTGACGACCAAAACAATGGAAAATGATACGGCAACTACCGCTAAGTTTCCACTGGTCGCTCGTTATATACAAACTAATTCGACGGTAACACCGGGAAAGGCTAATGCCGCTGTAACGTTTACCATTAATTATTATTAGTTGAAATCATATTTCCCTCCTAAAATCATTAGGGGGAAGTGGTTAACTTGAACTCAATCGCAACCAGTTAAGATAAAAATGACAATATAGTCAGCTATTTTAAGTATTGACATCTGAAAAGAAATTCACTAATAGTCTGTGTCAAACTTAATATACATACTGCTTAATATATCATGAGTGTAACTATTATTTTTTTGTTGGACGGATAGAAAACTATTTTTACGATTAACCACTATTAAACCAGGATGGATAAAGAGACCCGGGACGGTCTCAACGCATACTCTTTGATCCACACCAGATATTTGATTTGCGTTTAACTGTTTGTTTATTCGATTAATCGTTAGATAATCTAAATGTAAAAGGTGATTTATGAGAGATGTTATTATATTCAGCGATAGTGATTTAATCCGATTTGGTTTAAAAACGATTATAGAGCCTGTAATCATTCATCGGTCCGATAGAGTCAGTGCGGTTATTAAGATGTGTACCTCATTGCCAGAGTTTGAGCATAAAATATTAACGTCTGTCAACCCGGTTATTATTTTTGATACTGATAATATACCAGTGTTTAATCAATATTATATATTAAATAAGATTAAAAGAAAAACAAAGAAAATAAATATTATTTTTTACTCTAAAGAAAGTGAGTTATCAGAAAATTACTTCTGTTTTAAGGATATGGACTTAATACATCTTTGTAAAGCAGCTCCGGTTATGGAGATAGAGTCAACAATAAACCAGTGTTTTTATCGCCTTATGACTTCTTTGAATGAAATTTCTAATGCATTTTCATCCCGTAAAAATAAATCATTAAAATTAACTGGGCGAGAAAAACAAATATTAACACTTTTAATGTTTGGTATGGCCACTAAAGATATTTCGGATTTGTTGAGTATTAGTGCGAAAACAATAAGCTCTCATAAAATTAATATACTTAAGAAGTA
This sequence comes from Yersinia sp. 2540 StPb PI, assembly GCF_052217165.1. Lineage (NCBI taxonomy): Bacteria > Pseudomonadati > Pseudomonadota > Gammaproteobacteria > Enterobacterales > Yersiniaceae > Yersinia > Yersinia sp. 2540 StPb PI. Next base: position 4,707,133 of record NZ_JAZGQC010000001.1, on the reverse strand, counting down.
TCAAACGACTAGCTTAGTTGAACTATATAATAAATGGAAAAAATTCCCGATTTAAATAGCAACTTACTTTTTTTGAAAAGGTATTGGAGATTTGGATGGCTTGGCATTATCAGTATAGTAACATTGCCAGCGCATCGAGATGCTGTACCCAGTTGTGGGTGCCACGTCGAACACCAATATTCGAGTATAGGCTTTAGTCAATTCCAGATTTTTGTGGTCAATACCGTCTTTTGAGAGACACAGTTGTATTACTTGTATACGGTATACCTACGTTCCCGATATTTTATCCTTTCTCGCATATTTTTACTGGATACCAATATGCTTATTATAAAATCTATTTATTTCTCTTGAAATTTTTTGCAGCAGGTTGGTTTTGTTGATGTAACAGGAAGACATTGTCTGGACGTTCAGAAAGATAGCCTAATCTATTTTTTCTGCGGAAATTTATATGTTTTCAATAGCCTTTTTATAAGTAATCTGAATGGTCGCATAATTTTTCTTTATTAAGGTAATTAATATTAACATTAAATAACTTATTTTTTATATCAAAGACTGTGCTTACAGTTTTACTGAAACGATTAATATTCGTCAGGTATATTTCTAATGTTATTATCCCGATATGTTGATTCTGTTATAATGCCTACAAATCTAATCTGGCTATTCGTTGGACTAAACTCACACTTAGCTCACTGGTTTTAAAGCTTTTTTTCTATGACGTCTTTCAGCGCTCGGCATTCCAGACTCAGATCGGCAAACCTCTGCTTCAGACGACGATTCTCGTCCTCAAGATCTTTGATCTTTTTGATATCAGTGGTTTCCATACCGCCTACTTTACCTTCCTGTTGTAATAGCTGGCTCAAGAGATAGCGGCCTTATGACACTCGATCCGGCCATCTTCGACAGATTTTAGAACGGCGATGATTTGGTGCTTAGTGAATCGGATCTTGCGCATCGTGATCTTCTCAGGGACATAATCTGTATATCGGAAGATCTCTAAAAGTGAGTGGGTCGCTTTGATGGGGTACCTATGTAACAGCTTGAGGCAAGGGCTCAATTAGCCTTGCTGGTTTGACACGAGAGGAAGCTCTGTGGTAACCATAACACGTAACAAAGCCCACTTAATTTAACAAGTGAGCTAATTGATTGCTAACTATTTTTACAATCCATGTGACGAAATTACGAGGTATCGTATTCCTGTCTAATCACCTGCTTGTTAAGACTGATGTTCAGCCGCAGTAACAAACAAGCTTAAATAGTGGTGCGGACTCGGAATCGCCCTTTGATGTTATCTTTATGTAATATAACTATTTTATATAATTCGATTATTTTTGTGCCCACATTTGTACCCTCGCTAACTTTTGTGGCTTTTGCACAGGCTAGTATGGGAGAACAGTTGTAGTAACCAAACAGCGATATGACTTGATGACAGTAGCATGTTAGGTGCAATACTTACACGCGAGTTGCCAGCATCTCTGGATAGTGCTTCGCCACAATATCATTCATATTATTCACTAAGTCTGATCGTTTAAAGACCAAGTGCGCTGATCCCTTCATGAAGTATTTTATCGAAAAGTAATCGTCTTCATAAACTTTCGCTATATGTGGATTGGCACTGATATGCGCATAAAGCCGAGTTGTCACATCTCCCCGATTATCCGGAATAGCCTTACTGTCCAGTAAGTACAACATTCGTTCCAAATCCGCCAACTGGTCTCGCCGGTAACCGTGGTTCAGGGTAAAGCCCCATTGGTTGCAACTGACCAAATTGCTCATGATTATTTTTTTGCCAAATTGGCATGGACTGTTAGTTTTATAGTGCCAGGATAATCCTTTGAATAAATTGATGACCCCGCGTTCAAATACCTCGTCCTTCTGCTGGTGGAGTTGCTCAAAGGTACTGAGTATGTTGGCTTCGCTGATGGCAGGAATATTATCCCCCTCAAGGTTCCTGTACCACTGGTCACGGGCTTGGGCATCCATCAGGCTCAGCATCCCCGATTTCAACATCAAATCTTGCCATATACTGCGATCGAGATTGCGGGTAATCGCTTTCATGCCCGCTTCTGTTTTCTCCATGAGCCAGCTGCCGCAGCGGAAATCTTGTCGCATGGCCCAGTCCTTTGCCATTCCACCGCCAATGCTGTTGGTGATGGCCGAGATATCCTCAAGCTGGTGGATAAGCGCGTCAATCTGCACCAGCGCGGTGTTACGCACGGTGATGATACGTTCAATGCTGGTGGAGCAAATCACATCGGTGTGGCCGGTTAGAACCTGCGGCTCGTCGATAACTGCGTTGAGTGAAGTAGACATGGTGGGGACTCCATAAAAGCAAAACGCCAACTATTGTTGTTGGCGTCGAGGAAGAGGGATGTTTTAGGTGCCAGAATCTGCTGTTCAAGCCAGTTTCTGATACACAGCGATATAGAGGTAACCGTGACTGCCCAGCGTATCCGCTTCACAGACAAATTCTCCATGCCGAACGGTAATGCCTTGCTGACGGCGTGGATCCAGCGCCCCGGACAGCAACTGCGATTCCAGTTTGGTTATCAGTGTGGGAAACGCTGCATCAAGAGCCTGAGTGGCTTCAAGGGAAAAGGTGCCGACAATGTGGGCTCTGTCGCTCAGAAAGTGCAGGTGTGTTCCTTCCTGCACCAGTCTGGCTCCCAACCGCGGCGTAATATCACGTTTCAGGCCCCATGTTGGGGAAGTAGTAATGTTGTTATCCATGTTAACTATCTCTGTGGTTGAATAGGATTGAGGGACTCGGTTGGGTACAGCAACGTTGGCGGAAAATGTGCACGCCACAGACCTGCGGCCTGGCGAGCTCGCACGATATCACCTTTGCTCAACATCGGGTCTTGTGCCAATGCACTGAACCCGGTACGACCAATACGCACTAAGGCATATTTCTCAACCAGGGTATTGACGGTGTCACCAACGGAAATCTCTTGTTCTATCTGTTGTGCAATCACCTGTTCATCGTGATAAGGCGTATCGTTGAGGCTCAGGCCGTAGTGATGCTCCAGCAGGAAAGCGAGCAGTTGTTGATAAATCGCAGACACGGGCAATGCGCCCGGTGGGGTGGGTCGTGGTTTCATGGGGGTGTTCTCAATATGGATAATAAGGGATTACGCCAGGAGACGAGCGGTGGTATCACCAGTTGAATGTGACGAAACCGGGCAACACATCACCCAAGGCATCAATATGTAGATAGGTTAGCCCATGGCGTTTCATTAATGTGGTGACCAGACGGCGGCAGGCTTTGGAGAGGCCCAACTGCCTGAGCCGCAATACCGGATGGTTCCAGGCATCCAGACGCAGCAAATAGCCTGTGCCGGTAAAATGGATCCATTCGCCATCGCCGAATGCCACCTGACAATGGGATATCCGGTACAGCAGCGCATTGTCGCCCTCGGTGATATGTGCCGTGCTGCATTGCAGACCGCGAAGGGTCAGGATGTTGGTTTGTTGGATAGTCGCTAACATGGCAGCCACCCCAACTCGGCTAACGAAACCGGCTCGCTCTCACCGATAATCAGGTGGTCCAGTACGCGAATGTCGACCATGTTCAACGCATTAACCAGTCGGGCAGTCAATGTGCGGTCAGCCTGGCTCGGTGTGGGATCTCCGGCCGGATGATTGTGGGCGATGACAACGGCAGCACAGCGGTGGTGCAGTGCCCGAATAACGATTTCGCGGGGGTAAACTGTGGTGGAATTAAAGGTGCCGACAGAAACGGTTTCACTGGCCATCAAGCGGTGCCGGTTGTCCAAAAAGAGCACCATAAAACACTCCCGCCCCTGAGGGCGAAGATGGAGTTGCAGCCAGGCTTTCACTGCCTCGGGTGATGTCAAGGTGTAGGGCCGGTGTCGGAGTTGGGTTTCCAGTATCGCCAGTGCCTGGCTGATAATCTGTTGCTGGGCAAAAGGCAAAGTGGGGAGTGAAGCACGCATAGGCTGATGTGGCATGGGGAAACTCCTGTTCGTCAGTCAATCAAGTCAAAAATAGCCAGGCTTTCAGGGTGTTGTAAGGCATATTCGCGCAATCGGTAAAAGTGTTCGGTCATAAGCTCATTTTCAGTACGGCAGGCATAGTGACTGTAAGCCATCAGGCAGGCGGTAATACCCGCAGCTTCACGACTGACGGTGGCCCCGTTGCCATTGAGTTCGTTAAACAACGCGTAGTCTTGCTCCGTACCCGGCACCATAAATGCCCCGCCGTTGGGTAAGGTGTAGAAGTCCCAAAAGTCGCCGTGGTAGTCGTCACACAACCGGTCCAGCCAACGAAAAGCCTGTGGTTCAATCAACGCCCATTTGGGTACCTGACCAAAGTGTTTTGGCCAGAAATGGATGCGTTGCGCATCAGAAATCCGGGTGGCTGTGAGTGGGTTTGTTTCTGTATTGAGGGGGCTGTTCATGAGAAAAATCCTTGTACCATAATCGGTTAATAACAAAACAGGCCCCACCGGAAAACCGGGGGAACCTGTTTGTGGGGGGTGATAAAAGTGAGTAAGTACTTACCGGGGAGTGCGTTTAGGTACGATTAATTATCAGCCGTGTGCTGGCTGGGGAGCGGTAAAAATCAGTTGCAGTTGGGTGCAGGACTGTGCGTAACCATCAGCGTCAAAGCAGGCAGGCCAGTCATTGTCCTCGGACATCAACTGGCACAGGCTGGTTTCACCGGGGCGATATGCCAGATGATGGCAAAAAGCGCACAGGTCATCGTCTGATATTGACCGGCAACCGGGTTCATTCTCCAGTGACTCTGGGTAGCTGTCAGCCAGTCGTGCCCCAGCAGGAATGTCAGACATCAATTCATGGCCTGCTGAATAATATTTTCTTCTGATGCGGTGAACGTTCTAGTCAGTGCAATTTCGTACATAGCGGGTCCTTAAAATGAAAAACCCCTGTCGCATATGCGACAGGGGTTCAATAAAAGAATGGATTGATAATTCGGCGTTCTTTATCGGTAATAAATTTCGGTGCATTCACCCTCTTGTGGAAGTACCTTTTGGGCATTTTTCAAGCTGACCTGATAACTGCTCACCTTCTTATCATTGATGTAAACATCGAAACTCTGAGCCTTCGCAATATCTCCAATGAACGATACCCATGCATTATCGGCATTTCGCCACCCGAGAGAGGCAGGGATCCAATACTGTTGGTCACTCATTACAACAACAATATTAGGATTTTGATCCCCAGGATATACAGTCGTGCCATTGGCTAACGTAACGGCTACACCATGCTCAAGTATTCCATCCTTGTCGGGATTGCCGGTGCAGTTGATCGTGAAGGCCACATTATCCGTGCTGGTGATGGTGTATTCCGCATTGCCCTGCCCGAAGCCACTACTCCACATATTGGGGATAGCCAGAGCAGGAGATGCGAGTAAGCAAAGTGATGCCGATAAAACATATTGGCGCATTATCATCTATTCGTCCTTATTTTCTACAATCCTGATTTTGAAAGCACTCGATAGTCGAGATGGCGTCAGCAATTCCCTTTCTTTCGGCATAGCTCATTGAGCGTCTCTTTCGCTACCCATTGTTTAAGCAGCCTGTCGTCAGATGATTCTTTGGCTTTGATCTCAGCCAGTTGCTTTTTATTGATGCACTTATCGGCAATCGTCGTTAAAATTTTTGGCGCAACCTGCTCGTTATACTCCCTCGAAAGATTCTGCCCGGATTGTGAGTCGACGATGCTGAAATAGCATCCTTTCCCCGTATCTTCTCCCTGATATACTACGGTCAAATCAGCGGGTTTATCGTTGGGGGCCTTAACTAATTTAATGGTCTTGCTTCTCTTGTCCGCCAGGAAAAAGTTTCCCTGCCATCCCGTTCTGATGAAAAAGTGATCCGTCCAGGGATAGTTCTCAATGACACTAGCTTTATAAAGTGGCATGCCTAATTGCTCATCGGTAAACCCATCTGCCGATTTCCATCCACTTTGCCTCATATCCGACCAGGCTTTTACCGACCCCACGACGTTGTAAGCCTGCGTGTTAAATGCTAAAAGCAGGCTCCCGAGTACTATCAATTTCTTATTCAATGTTGTGTTCATCTGTCACTCCTGCGAATGGATATGTTGTCTGGTATAAATGAAATAATGGGATAACGCATTAACCTTTAAGCCAATTTTTGGCTATTGAATTCCTTTAAAACGTCATGGATGAAACGGAAATGTGGGAGTGCGGTAATAAAGTCATTACCGGCAGTGAGGCGGCTCAGATCATCTCGGCGGGAGAATGACTCTTTAAGAAGCTTGACCTCGGTAATTTCAATAGCCAGGAATACGTTCAGATATCCGCGATACTCACAAACCAGATACCAAATACCGTCCAGACAAATAAGGCGATAAGGGGCCAGACGTTCATACTGCCGTCCGCCGCTAAAAAGCGTCACCAGCAACCGCTCTGTTATCGCTCGTGTTAACAGATGAAAACTTTCAGAGGGGGCGGCAACACTTCGTAACGGGGTTTGGTAAATAATGCATGGCGAGTCATCGCGGCTGTTCATCAGCATATTGACTAAACGGCTATCAAGTACCGGGAAGACCACCGAGACGCCCGTTTGGCGGGCGAAGTGGAGTACGTCACGTTCGCCTGAGGAAGTGTGGCTCCCTGGCACCAGGCGACACAGACCATTTTTATATTCTAAATCCAGGTAAATCAGTCGCTCCCGAAAATCCCGGCGGAGTGTACGTACCGATACTCCGAACTCTACCGCCAGTATGCGCACGCTCAGTGTTTCACCGTTTAGCAGACGGCTGATAATCAGTGACAACCTCACGGCCAGCCGATCATAGCGACGTTCAGGCTGTGGCATTGCATGGTCTCCGTAGAAAGTTAACTGGCTGATAAATTGTGTGATTATTTTAACTAGGGGGGCGGACAGGATATGGACACAACGGAAAATATTTTTATTTCTACGGGAACCCAGATACAGGGCGAGTTGGTAGCGGGTTCCTCGTGGTCATCTGCGGGATTATCGTTACCCATATCGGACAGGGTGTGTCCAGGGCATCAAATACTTAAATCGGTAAACGACCTTGCGTATGTTCCAGCATGGTCTCCGCCATCACCCAAAGCGCTCTATTCAGCTTCACATCCCCATCAATACCGTTAACAGCACGAGTGCGGGCTGGTTTACCTTTTACATTTCGCCCGTTAAGACCGCCTTTGATTAAGTTCTCCTGGATCCGCTGATAAGTCGTCCAAAGGTCATCAGACTTATCCTCCCATCGACGGGGAGATAGAGCCTGGGCTGCAGTCACCGGCTGGTGCTCCTCTCCAAAACGGTAAGTGATGGCAGCTGTTGCCAACGCGTGTTGCGCTGGTGGAGGTAACATTAATGACTGCATGACCTCACGTTTTTCTTCAACACGATCAAATATACCCAGCACCTCATACGCGCCTTCGATGACCTTTCCAACGACGTCGCCTTTGTGCGGTACACGCACCTCACCAAACGTTTCGCCGCACACCAGCCCGTTCTGGCAGACAAAGCGGAATAACCCTGGTAGCATTTGGTAACTGCTTGAACCATCGTGCGAATTCAGAAGAATGATTTCGGGAACCTGTTTACCCGTTATCTGCCCCTCGCGGCGCAGGCGCAGCATGTGCTTGGTATGCTCGCGCTTCTCGGGATCACGAACCCTTGTCTGACAGGCAAAGAACGGCTGAAAACCTTCTTTCTGCAAGTTGTCGAGGAGGGTAATTGTAGGGATATAGGTATAACGGTTACTGCGTGATGCATGTTTTTCCTCGCTGAATACGCTGGGAACGGCGCTAAATAATTCATCGCGAGTTAAGGGACGGTCACGGCGAATTATGTTGGCAGAGCCAAAGCGGGAAGATAAACGGGCCATAAGTACTCCTTCGTTGTCATTCAAAATGAAATAAAAAAAGCCTGCTACGTGAGCAACAGGCCTTTGAAATTGGGAGATGAGAGGTATTGTTAATTCAGAAGAAAAAGTCCCATATGGCTCGGGCGACTGAAACCACCGAGTCACGCACACCGAGAATAAGTGCTCTGACAGTTTCAGGTATAAATGGCAGCATGGCCGCTTTATCAAGCACACCCCCTACAGATTTGCCAAAGTCTGCGCGCGCACTCTCTTTGACAGAATGGCTTCTGAGGTTATCGTTTAGTTGGGTTTGAAAAGGACTACTGGCTTTCGCGGGCAAAGCTCGCATCAGGTTATCCACCATTTGACTTAGCCCCCATCCATGCTTCGCGGAAATTGCACAGACTGGATTGTTAGGCGAAAACTGAGAGCGGATATCGCGTAATTTATGGCTGAGGTTGACTTTCTGAAGAGGGGATAGTGTTTGACTTGCGTTATCCCATTCATGGCAAGGCTCAAGTTTATCAGCCTGGTTGACGACAAATAACACCTTGTCGCGATGAGCACCGATGACATCTCGGTAAAATTGTTCATCGACCGACAAAGCCCGGTCATCAGCTTTGATTACCCAGAGTATAAGATTCATGCGCGGTAAAAGGCGCTGATACAATGCTGCATACTCATGGTCGCGCGCAGCGCTTTCACCTACGCCAGGTAGGTCAACTAGCACCATACTATGCCGCCCCATACGTAGGCGAAAACGGAGTGGTTCACGAGTACAGGCTATAACATCATTGACTGGCGTAATGTCACTCGCAAAAAGAGCATTACACAATGATGATTTTCCGGAGCCTGTTTTTCCCATAAGACCAATCACCGGCTCATAATCACCAAGCCTGCAAACGTGTAATAAGATGTGCGCTTTAACTGCATCCGGCAGTGCACTAACAGACTGCGCCATCCGATGAATGCCTTCACCTTTATTCATGAAATTACCTCAGACAACAAAAAGAAAGCCCGCCAGAATCATAAAGACTCTGGCGGGCTTAAGGGAAATGGTCATGGGGATAATATCTATCTGAGATTCTTTTAAATATAGCCAGTTAATATTTAATGATTGCTTTCATGTAAGCATCATGGATGAGAACCTCTAACTCTTCATTTATTTTTCTTTTGTTTTTTCTTACAAGATAATCCAGTTGTTTTTTACTCTCCTTGCCAATGTAAGTGTTCAATACCTTTTTATCTTTAACACCATCTCTAAATTTTTTTTGCCCCCATGCCTTCTTGAGTTTAATGATAAACAGCTCAACCTCAGAATCAGTATGTTTGGAAACCCACCGATCAAACAATGAAAATATTACTAGGTGCGGGAGGTTTTTCTTATAAATATCAACACTTTTTTCCGTGATTTTAATTTTTTCAAAATATGATAACAGCCATCGATAATCAGAATCATAATGCGAGCTATATCTGTCAGATGGAAACCAAAATGGATTTTTGAATTTGCTTTGAATTCTTTCCCATACTTGCTTTCGCTCATTAAGTAATAATTGAATATGTTGTTTATTTGATGCTGCACATAGCCTATCAATTAACCTTAAAGCAGCTTCGTGAATAATCCGATCTTCATTTTCCTTAAAAACGCCAACCGGCAGCACAACGTCAAAGAAATTAACCTCTTTGTTATAAAGAATCCGATATTCAAAATGAAGCATATCGAAAACATAAGATAACGCTCTAGGGTTGTTAAACCACGCAAGCTCACCTTCAGGTATCAATGTATCTTTTGCCTGGATTTTAAAAAACTCCAGTTGTTTCTCAGGTAAATTGTTTGTCAAACCTCCTTTATCATTGACTAAATTAAGTAAGTTCCCCTCCACTGAATCACCATTCATAACTTTACTAATTAATATATCCAAATCATTCTCTGATAAGGGAACGCTCTTTCCAACCAGATATAAAACCATTAATGAAAGCCGCTTCTCATACATGCAATGTATAATTTTTACCATCAAAATAACCATTCACTCTACGTAGACATTAACGTAGTTTCTTGCGTAGATATTCTCGTGTCAATATCTTAATGTAAACTCTGTCTAGGCGGTCTATTTTTGCAAGTAAGGAGGCATTTTTTAGCATGTAATCCGATGCTCAGCTAGAGATTAATGTAACAAAACAGGCGACATAAGGAGGTAAAGAAACCACTGATTATTTTTATACCATTGCTTCCGTCACACTCATGTATTATCAGATGATAGCAATTTCTTTAATCTATTGAGAGGAATGCAACTTGCTGCTTAAAATATAATTTTATGGTACTGGAACACTCAGAGTTTTTATTTCATACCAACAGACTTAAATTCCACCATTTATTGAAAAACCAGACTATTAAACTTCTCCACTGTTACTACCTGAAAATACTGACACCCATCAATTACTGGCACTCAAGATGGTCCGTAGAATTTTGTGACTATCGAATCATAACTGATGACCTATTTTGTATAAAAACAACTAACATCTAACTTCCCAGCATGTAAAGAAAGAAACCCTCTCTAACCTTAAATTATTTCACATAATGGGTAATTTTTTAAAAAACTCATGAAATTACCTTTGCCTTTCAATTTTATTTTTTTGATAAAACACCTACCACTAATTTCATCCACTCCGAAACCCAGCATTATCTTACCGATACCTACAATACAATTTAAATATCATAAAAAAACAACAAGAAAACGTCCCTAATAAAATTAAAAGAATCAACATCATGGTGAACTCCTCCATGAAGCCCAAGGACTAAATTATTCAGTACCCTTCGTTAATTTCCACATCTAAGCTATAGAGTTCATAAATACAATAACCTTTCCAACCCATATATTATCCCCACGAGCTAATCCTGAGTCGATGTAAGTAGACGAGTCTAATTTATACAGCACCCCTGCAAGTTATTTTTGAGTTTATCATAATTAATAATGACCCATATCTTAGAGATGATTTTCAATAAATTATTTTATTGTTAGTAGATACTTACCCCCATCAACATACTTGTAAAAAATATCGGTAATTTTCCTGCTTTAATTCCTGGGACTGAAAGTACTGTGTCCTAATCAGACTCCAGCACTCATGCGCTCGATAAGGACAGATTTAAAAGTGACAAACTGAGGTAAGCGAACCGAGCTCCTCATTTTTTACAGAAACACCGGTTGTTATGCCAGAGCGGACAAAGTACGAAAATCACTCCGATTCCGGCGCTCTTAACAACAACCGGAGAATCAAATCATGATGACTAAACCTACCCTACTCGAAGATCAATTCGTCAATATGGCATTCATCACTCAACTGACCGGTTTAACCGATAAATGGTTCTACAAGCTCATCAGCGACGGCACGTTCCCCAAACCTATCAAACTGGGCCGTAGCTCTCGCTGGCTGAAAAGCGAAGTCGAAGCCTGGCTTCAGGAGCGCATAACGCAGTCCCGCCGGTAAGCCCTACTCCACCCAGTGACCCCATTCAAAGCCGTATTTTCACTATCCGCTCAATGCGGAGGGTTACGGCTACCTAAAATCTGACATTCAAGGACCCAACATGCAAAACACGTCTCCGATACTCACCATTATCAAACCTGGCTTGATGACTTCACCCGCATCAGCCTTTGGCACTGTCTGTGTCAGCAGGAGCTCACGCAATGGCACCGGCTGGCGATGACATCCTGCCTCACCCCCGAGGGCACCATTATAGTTATTCCGCAGTGCCTGCTTCAGATAACGCACTCACCTGGCGTAGACGCGTGTGCCGTTGTCCCTAAGATAACCAAACAGACCTATTGGCCCCTACTCTCCGGTGTGCTACTCAACGAATGTTATCGTTTGGAGAAAGGAACGCTGGCGGAGCAGTTACAGATGATGTTCCGGTTGCATGCCCCGACTATTCAGCAGGCCCTGACACTGCTGTTCTGGTGTGAACTGGTTATAGGGTCGGAGATGAGTGAGTGGTATACGCTGCACTTACGGCTTCCTGACACACTGAGTCAATGGCTGGCAGCGAAGCAGAAAGCCTACCAGGGCCTGACAATGCTGACTGAAGGTTATAACCGTGCCGCGCGACCACGTCCTCACAGCGGAACATCAGTGGGGGACTGACCCGTCAGAGGACCGTAGGCGCTTGCTGGCATACACGCATGGGTTTTCCCTTAATCACGTAGCAGGAGCCTGTAGAGGCGCAAATAAAGCCTATTTTATACAGTGTGTTATCGTGCATCAGCGCATCCGTTCCTTTTCGTCCCACACCGTACAGCCCCATTAACCCTATTCCCTGACAGTCAGAGTCACTGTCCGATGCTATCGGCGGCTTCTGGCTGCATACCCTTTGGCCCCAAGGATTATTGAATGAAAGACTATAAACCCCGTTACGAAGAGCTCCATAAATATTACCAAACCTGGCTGATGGGTTTTACAAAACTGGCCGTTTGCCAGGGTATGTGCCATCAGAATATTTATTACACCCATACCCTGACAGTAGGATGTCTGCAATTTCCTGGGAAAGACCCAGTTATTGCGATTGTTCCGCAATGCCTGCACCGAATCATTTACGGTAAAGCATCGACAGCATCCTTATCCCTTGAGGACGACCTGAGCGTCAGTTTATGTACGCAGGAGCATTTGCTCGTCCATCATCCGATGCTGGAAGGTGTCCTGCTTTCTGAATGTGTCCGCTTAAAACAACGTTCACTGGCGAATAAACTCACCAGCCTGTTTCAACAGTTCAGCGGAACTGAGCTCCGTCTAAAGCTTGTCTGGCTGTGCTGGTACGATTTGATGCTGGGAAATAGTCTTGCTGACTGGATTGAAAATCTGAAGTTAAAATCAGGCGAGGAGGTCAATAACTGGGTTAATGACCGGCAGACTGAGAACCACAGGCTCACCAGCATGATGGATGAATACGTCTGCTTTGCGTATCGCACTGTACTCGAACCGCTGATTTAAGCCACTCGAAATGCTGACGGGATACATCGCCATTCCAAGGTAAACACATATTTTATGGAACAGCTAACTTCGGAGTAATTATTGTCATTAAAACAATCAGTTAAGCCTTGTGCTAAAAGGTTCCTCTGAACGGTACTTATGTCGGATAGGTAATATATGCCTGTTAAGTATGCGCCTAATAATCTATGAATATTCATATTATACAGATGCTTAAATAAATACCTAAATGAGCATAAGGCTGTAATCATCTGATCCATATGCTGAACAACAAACAACGCCTGTAATCAGTATCCCTATCAACGTTACTCCCTGAATCTCCCAATCACTATGCCTGTCTGTGTTTCAGGAAGGCAGCACTATGCCTGCTGTTTCCCTACAGGTGGAGGAAACTATTATGTTTTTGTTCGATGACATCATCCACCCAATGGTAGTGGATCAACGCCATGAACCTTTCAACGGGAAATATCTACAGCGTATCGAAGGGGTACTCTGTAACGCACTGCAGGACCATCCACAAACCACGGTTATCAGGGTGGATTTACACTTACCGGAAGACGAGGATGTGGGTGACAGTATTGTCAGTGATGCTGACTTAAGCCAAGGGCTGATGTCCCGTTTTATCGAATCGTTGAAAGCTCAGATAGTCGCTTACCGGCAAAGAAAAGCCCGGGAAGGTAAACGCTGCCATCGCTCTTCAGTTCGCTACGTCTGGGTGCTGGAGCAACCAGAACTGGGTGGCAAGAAGCATTATCACATGGCCCTCTTCGTCAACACAGACACGTTCAATGCTCTGGGAAGCTACGGCGAGCAGGGGAAAGGTCTGGCCTCTCTTGTTCAGAACGCCTGGCTAAGTGCAATGAAGAAGCGTGACTGGCCTGAATATCTGACGCTGGTGCACTTTGTTGATAATCCTCTGGCTTTCCTGGAGCTCAATAAGCCGGAGTTCATGGATAAACTGGATGCACTGACTTTCCGTTTGAGCTACATGGCAAAGCATCGTACCAAACACTACAGCAGCGCAGAACGCTCATTTGGTTGCAGCCAGTACTGAGACGTTACCATAACGACCGGCTCTGTGAGATGGGCCGGTACTCATCCCTACATCTCGATTTAATTACTTAGCGTCCCCTTCTTTTGACTGGTGCTATTCTCAACTCAGGCAGAGGTTTCCCATGGAATGACTTAATAAAAAACTGACAAATGCGCAGCGAATCAACCCTATACTCTGGGCAGAAATTGATCACTACCCACGGCTGGTGCCGTTTCGGTGACCATGCACAGACGCGTATCGCAGCAGGAAACCCTCACTGCCTACTTCGATGGATGTGGGAAACTGACGGTGCCTTACCGTGTCGGATGCTGCTGTTTAACCTTGCCACGTGTCATCATCTACGGCTGCTTGTTCCGCTGAAGAATAATTGGAGGCTTCTCTGGTGAGTGAAGCGTGGAACGATGTATGCCCGGCTGGTGAGCTAGCCGGAATGAAGTTCTTCCTGATAGATCGAACCCATCCGAAGGTGTTTGACCTGCAGTATACTGCCCTACGGGATGCTGCAACTGGCTTCTCCTGTGTCTACGGCCCGCATGGGTGAATATCGTCAGTCATCCAGACGCGAAACAGATGGAGGCGGTTTATCAGCAGACTTCCGGTGGTAGCCCGTCGCCGGTAAAGTGAGTAACAGATACTGAAATATGACCAGAAGGCGCCAATACCGATTGAGTTGTACCCCCTGCCAAAGTAAAACGGATCCTTCCGCAACTTGCGGTGGTTAAGGATGTATAAAACTTTTTAGTTAACAATAATATAAGCCACTTTACGTTAAGGATAACTAATGTGGTATCACTTCAGACTCTGCTGTCATTACCGTATGGTTGGAAAACCTTACCCATATCCTGTGTGGGCTAAATAGTTTTTTGCATGATCGCCAACCTTTGTTCACACCGTGTTATCTTCGTGGCTCAGTGGAAAATGCGGGTGCGTACTCAAACGCACCCACCACTGTGAGTCACACATCTTTCACCGATGGCATGGTGCTAACCATGGTCATTCATCGACAGGACTCACCCTGCATCCTCGGCAACCGCTGTGAGGGCTAAAGCGACGAATACCCCTTACGACACCCGACAGGTTGCTTATCGTTAGAATCAATTCCCCTTCGCCAACAGAAAAAATAGCGTTTTCACTGATGGGCGAGAACATGCCCTGCAACCTTGTATGACAGTGGTGAGCTTTCCTACACCAGCATGTTTTTTTTGATATTTACATTTTCAATTGATCGGTGTTAACGATCGATAGTATATTATTGATCGTTATATTCTATCAATTAAGGGGTGTGGCGATAACGTGATGGGTAACAAGGACAGTCGATTCTTTAAGCGTTTATGCCTGTCGTTGTGACAATAGCTCTGTAGTCAGAGCCTGGACCCTGAGGTGTTATCACTGTCCATGACTCTACTCACAAGGAAATGTCATGATATTCAATAAAACGTTGTTGTCGGGTTTACTGGTACTGGTGTCGGCCTCTGCATTGGCTGCCTCTGAAAATGGGGTCTACCTCTCGGGTAAGGTGGGCGTGGGGATAACGAGTCTCAGCAATCAGTCCCTGAGCTATGCATCAGACAGGGTTTCTGATGATTTTGGCAGTAAACGTGACAGTAACTTTGCGGGCTCTCTGGCGGCAGGTTACGATTTTCATCCGCAGTTCAGTCTGCCGATGCGGCTAGAACTGGAATACACCGGTTACGGGAAAGCAAACTCCAATAACAACATGGCGTATGACGAAGGCCCGTTTGGCTATCCTGGCTATGAAGGTAAAACAGAAAACAGCCTGGACGTTCAACTTCAGACTGTGTTGATGAATGCCTATTGGGATATGCATAACAGCACAGCGTTCACGCCGTGGGTTTCTGCCGGTGTGGGTTTCAGTCGTCTGTCTTTGGATCAATACACCGTAAGTACCGATACCCAAATTAGTACAGGCATCGTTGATGGTTCGGTAAGAAGTGGTAACCACTCCGGGAGTACTACCAACTTCGCCTGGGCGGTGGGGGTGGGGGTTAATTGGACTATAATGGAGAACATGAGTATGGACCTCAGTTACCGTTACCTCGATGCCGGAGATGTTGAAACAGGTTATACGACTCGCCGGGGAAATCGTGAAACAGCGCAAGTCTCGGTGACGTCGAATGACGTGATGCTGGGTGTGCGGTATGCATTCTAAGTAATCATACTCTGCTGTGCCCTCGTTAGGCATGGTGAGTTCAGGTACTGCGTCAGCGCCTCACCAGGGTCATTATCGACGCAGTCCACCTGAACAGCCGTCAGTAAAAATATTGTCACTGTTGCCAATAGCCGCTTAGGGTAAAGTTGCCCTCAAGCTAAAAGTTTTAAAGACTTGAAACGTAATTCATCCGACGCTCTTCGCACAGGGGATAACCATAATACCAAGTCTTAGCCTGACCTTTATGCAACACTCGAATCACCTCTACCCCCTTGATTAGTTAGTAATTCGCCTTCATGAATCGAAGCCTAACATTGGATTAATTATCCGTTTCAGCTTGCCGTGGTCGCATTTAATCATGTTATTGAGGTGTTTTACTTGGTGTTGATGCCACATCCGGTGGGCACTAGCCTTCTCGTTTTTTATATTTAGCCTATAAACGATAAAAGCCCTAACGAGTATAGTTAGGGCTTTTAAGGTACTGCATACTTGAAATTTGACATTAATATACTTAGTGACTTCGTACTGCTTTGGGTACTACTTTAAATGCACAAGTTTTTACAGATAATATTAGGTGATAAAATTTGACTACAACTCCTATATTCTTCCGGTTTTAAACTACCTGTTAGTTTCTAGAACACTAAGTCAGGCTAGGTTAAACAAGTACATCTCCCCTTCGCGATATAGACTCTTTGATGCGTGGCTTTACTATTGTCGCAATATTTTAACCATGTTCTCTAACATTGCCGCGACATTAAATAACTTATGTAACAGAGCCTTACATCATCGCGTTTTTGTATACATACTTTAATATCTATTAAAAATAATAACATAAAATAAATTATTCAACACTTTTAAAATTAACAGGTAGACACTCATGTCTCCGCTGTTGAAAGCTAATTTACGGATTTTTCATACCCTGTCAATACTGTTTTTAATAACATGTTTTTATTCTCAGTATAATTGGCGCGCCAGGATAATTAGGAAGCTAAATATAGCTCGTTACACCGTCTACAAAGTCATTAATAACCCTTACTAGTTTACTGGCTGACAGAATTACTACGCCAAGCTACGTATCTCAACGCATCACACGCTGCCTGACTGATACCACCAAGTTGGAGGAAACCGTGTATCACTCCGGACCAGCGTTGGCAGGTGCAGATGACTCCTTGTTCTGTCAGTCGCTGATACAAAGCTTCACCTTCATCACATAACGGATCGTACTCAGCGGTAATGATATGCACTGGCGGTAAGCCTTTAAAATCGTCCCGCCACAGTGGGCTGGCCTCAGGATGCAAACGTTCAGTATGCGACAGATACATATCATACCCGGTCAGCAAAGTATCGCGAGTTATCACATAATCCAACCCATTGCGGGTATAGCTTTCAAAATGAATTGTCGCGTCAAGCATCGGGTAAATAAGGATAAGCTGGCGTGGCTGCCATTGGACCGCGGCTTTCAGCCGCAGAGCGGTGACAAAAGCCAGATGGCCACCTGCACTATCGCCGGAAAGGGTAATACACGAACGATCAACACCGAGTTTGTCTGCGTATTGCCAGATAAGGTTTGCCCCTTTTTCGGCGTCATCATGTGCGGCTGGAAAAATATGCTCGGGGGCAAGGCGGTACTCGATGGCAATCACCCGGCAGTTGCCGTAATAAGCAAGCTGACGTAGCTGCTTATCATGAGTGGAAAAGCCGCCACTAACGAAACAGCCGCCGTGATAGTAGATAAGTGTGGGAAGACTACCCGCAGTATTCAGGGGTGAAACGACCCGAAAGCGGGATCCTTCAAGCGTTATATCTTCTATCTGAACACGCGTTTCCGTTTCCCCGGCCAAAACTGTACTGGCAACATAGTTAGCCCGTCGGTCAGTAATATGGAGATCCCTGATCGAGGGACGCCCCTGGGCGATAAAGTCCTGCACCAGTTCCTGAATACCTTTTTCCAGCATCATTTTTCGCCCTAAATCTGTATAAAAACCCAGTTTTATACACTGAAACTATTCAAATTAAAATGGTGGATGACCCAATATCACATGAAAATAGGGTGAACCATCGGTACTATCAAAAATCGGATATCATAGAGGCTATGAGGATTTCGCGTAGAGGGCCACTGGGGTTAAAAGTGCGGTAAACCGTCTAAAGATACCCAAAGGATAAAATTCGATTTTTGAAGTCCTCTATTAAACCCCAAAAATGAGTCTCATATGTTTTGATATTTCAGTCTGTTAATTTCTTAACGTTGTTTATCGTACGAGTGAACCTAAAGCCTCGCTGACATCCCATTGTTGGTTAATGAGCATCATATTCACAAGAATTTGTACGGTTAGTACTGAGTATTTCATTCAGAACCTAAAAATTCAGTAATCGCATGGGTCACAACCTGAGCAGCTTCAATCGTCGGATGATGACCTACGTTGGCTAAGGTGAGCAGTAATGCTTTTGGAATCGCGGCAGCCATTTCATGGCTAAGAGCCACGGGCGTTGCAGTATCGCTTTCGCCGCAAATAATCAGCGTTGGTACCATGATACAGGCAAGCAATTCCCGCACATCACCCCGGGTAAAAACGGCAGCATCTAGAGCAAGCACCAACCCTGATCGATTATGAGCCAGCATAATTGCCCTTTCGTGGATGACCTCAGCATGATTTTTTAATAACCACTCTTTGCCATTAATATGGCGCTGAATAGCAGAAAATATCGCTTCACGTTCTCGTTCAGAACCATTAAGTAAAATCTCGCGCTGCCTACGCCAGTTATCCAACCGTTCAGGGAACTCTTCTCTGGCAGAGGTGCCGATAAGCACCAATTTGGAGATTATTTCCGGATAAAGAGCGGCAAGCCTGATACCAACCATTCCACCCTGGCTTTGTCCAATAAACGTGACGTCTCCCAGCGAGAGTTCCTTAATCATCAACACCAAATCCTGGCTGATACTGTCAAGTGTCCATCCATCTGGATTGTATCCGCTTTGTCCATGACCCGGCATGTCCAAGACAATGCAGCGATACGACTTACTCAGAGCACTAAATTGAGCAGTAAAAATATCATGATTAACAAATAGTCCATGGGCAAAAATAAGCGTCGGGCCTTCGCCATAATCCCAATAGCGATAAAGAGTGCCATTGATTTTTATCTGTTGCACCTGCCACTCATCCGTGGGTTCAAAAGCCCGGCTCAGTAGCGCTGAATCTTCAAATATCTGATAGCGGGTAATTTTCGATTTAGATACTTTAAAATGAATTACCATCTCACTACCGACGGTATTCCCCGTACTTAAAACAGTATGACGAAATTTCCCCAGCGCCAGAACACTGCCGTTATGCTCGATAACATCCGTAATGGAAAATGCCTGAGGCTTAAAATTCTTGGGGAAATTCTCTAGCCAGCGTTTGACCCGTGCTGGCCCTTGCAATAGTCCAACGGTAGAGACGTTCTGATTGCCATCGATATGCCAGACAACGTTATCATCCAGTAAAGCAACGACATCATTAATATTTCCTTGAGAAAACGCAGAAAAATAAGCGTGTACTACCTCGGTAGCGCTCAGATTTAATGCTGTACGACTATCAAGTTCCATAAGTAGCTCCTGTCAAGAATAGGTGATCGGTGAAATCACCAGTTGATATAGATTCATTTAAGTATATGAATGTCAAAATCAGAAAAGTACGGTTAATATAGGAAAATTATTTTCCATAAATAGAAAATAGAAAAGGTAAAAATAAATATGGACTGGAACGATTTACGCTTCTTTCTCGCTGTCGCCAGAACACACAGCTTGACCAGAACAGCTACCAAGCTAAAAGTCAGCCAGTCAACCGTATCAAGAAGAATTGGGGCACTGGAAATCAGCCTGCAAACTCGTCTTTTTATCCATCATCAAACCGGATATTTTTTGACCGATGCAGGGCAAAAAGTTCTTCAATATGCTGAGGAGGTGGAAGGGAAAATTTTGTCCCTTGAAAGTGGCATCTCTGGATTAGACCTCCGGCCGGCAGGGAAAGTCCGCTTAGCAACGGCAGTAACGTTGGCAAGCCACCTGATTATTCCGGCATTGCCCCGTTTTACCGCCCGCTTTCCCGATATCTTGTTGGAAATTATTACGGGCGTGAATACTGTTTCAATGTCACGCAATGATGCCGATCTCGCGCTTCGGCTTATACGCCCGGAACAAGATTCGCTGAAAATAAGGAAAGTGGGCAGCATGGCATCGGCGGTATATGGCACTGAAACTTATCTCCAGCAGTATCCAGCCCCCGAAAGCCATCCTCTGGAGGGAAGAGGTTTTATCACGTGGGACACATCTTATAGTCACTTGCCCTCTTCCAAATGGCTTAATGAAACCTACCCAAACACTCCCTCCACGTTGGTAACAACCAGTGTCGTATCACAGATTTCCGCCGTAAAAGCCAATCTTGGTTTGGCAGTACTGTCTTGTTTTATCGCATCGCAACACCATGATCTAGTTAAAGTCATACCAACAGAAAAGGTATTTTCTGAAGATATTTGGTTAGTCAGCCATCCTGATCTGGTTGCATCGTCACGTGTCAGGGTTGTTGCAGATTTTCTAATGGAAATTATCAATGAAACTCAACTGAGTTGAATCAGCATGCTGGAGTAGCCGTGGCAGTCAACCTTAATATTGGTGCGGCGGTGGTTTATTCTGATATACACGGGATGCGATTAAGCAACTGAAAGTTTAATATTTATCGCGTTTAAAAATAAAAGGGCATTACTGTCCTTTTTCAACTCTGGCATGTGCCGTCATAACACAATGTAGTTTTACTTATATAAAACCTTATATTTACATCTCTGAATGCGCGTATGTATTTCCCCCTCTTCAAACACACTTGTTACCCATTCGGTCAATGCCTGAACACCTGGTCGGTTACGGTTTTCTCGAGGCATGATGTGGTCATATCAATGCTCGGCGGGTATATCTATTTCAAATGGGTGAAGTGGAATACTGAATTTTGCCACTGCATTAGGCGTAAGGAATCCTAATTACGCCTTTATTCGCGAACATCCATGCCGAAATAGCAAAACTGAGTGTATCTAACATAAACAGCACACCTAACCCATTAGAATCAAAAGCGACGCCTGAGTTTTTCTCGCTAAACAACGTAATAAGCAGATCCGCCAGTAATGGTCCGGTGAACATTGTCACCTGCTGTAGACCCAGCATCATGCTAGTGGCACTGTGTAACTGTTCAATCTTGACAACATGCGGCAATATTGCAGATCCGGAAGGGATACTGAACGCAGTCACCACTCTAATCGCCAGCGACAGTCCATCAATCATCCTGATGCTCAGATTATGACTCAACACCAAAAATGCGAGTGAACCTAGTAGAAGCATATTGATATACTTCGTCAATATCACCACACGTTTCGGCGAATAGTGATCAACCAGCGCGCCGCCAATTAGCATGAAAAGTGCCCGTGGCACTCCAACGAGGGCGAGCACAGTACTAAGCATAAATGTATCACCGGTCATTTTTAAGACCAGCCACGCAACGTGAATTGCTCACCGAGCACCCGACCCGGCAGACGAAGCCATGCACTAGGAAGGGGCACGTGAACAAAGACGGGCAGCCCATGAGGCTGCTTATCAGATCGCCGGAGACTTGCCTGGCTATGAGGAGGGAATACGCGCGCTCTTCGCAGACGATCGAACCAAACTTGAACACTGTATTGCAGCATGGCCTGTAGACATTAAGGCTCATGTTCTTCGCCTGGCTTTCAGTTCATCAGATCAGCCAACTAAGAGATTTACTCGGTAAATCCAGAAATATTTAGGGGGATTGAAGAGGGCGACTGAATTGATAAAGGTCTTGTCCGCGGTGACGTGTTTCTCTACATTTTGCGTATCAATAAAGATATATTCTTATATTTCAGCGTGCCCGAGAATAGGAACGGATACAATACCCAACGGTAAACGTGTGATGCGTGGTCATCACGGTCAATACGTTAATAACTTTCTGGGACGAAATATAACATCGACAAAGTGGTGGCATCATTTTGTCGATGTTGTCAGTAAGGTACATTCAGCTCCAGAGTGATATTTCCATTCTGCTGACCAATGCCGAAGTGCTTTTCAAATGCCTCCCAACCTATGACGGTGACCTTTATGGCTCGCGAACCCGCCTGACGTGAGACCCACTTCCTCTCAATGAATACGTGCATCATTTGTGCGCCTAAAGAACCGGCAATATGGTATTGCCTTTCTGTCCAATCGAGGCATACACGAATACTGTTTCCCTTTTCTGAGCCTCTGTCTGCCAGCTCCATTCCCTCTTCTTTAAACCACCGGAAACCAGCGTCTGTCAGGACGTATTCCGCACTTTCTCGCGCCATAATCAGACCGCGATTGAGCATCCCCTGCGTAATCGCAACACCGATTTTCCCCGCCAGATGATCGTAACAGCAGCGGGCAAAACGCAAATCTTTCGCCGCTGGGCTCGGGGTGGTCAGCCAGGCAGATGTCACCGGCCCTACTGACGCCAGACTCTCAAGCAGATGCGCAATGTGGGGCCCGGCTAAACGGAAATAGCGGTAGCGGCCAACCGACTCAACGCTGACCAACCCGCCATCTCGTAACTTTGCCAGGTGAAAACTCGCGGTTTGTGCCGTGACTCCCGTCGCCTCTGCCAATGCACCGGCAGAGAACGCTTCGCCCCCTGACAACATGATCAACATCACCGACCGGACCGGTTCTGCAATGAGGTGAGCCACCACTGAGATTTT
The DNA here is from genome assembly GCF_052217165.1 of Yersinia sp. 2540 StPb PI. Taxonomy (NCBI): domain Bacteria; kingdom Pseudomonadati; phylum Pseudomonadota; class Gammaproteobacteria; order Enterobacterales; family Yersiniaceae; genus Yersinia; species Yersinia sp. 2540 StPb PI. The sequence continues at coordinate 4,684,332 of NZ_JAZGQC010000001.1, read as the reverse complement.
AAATTGATTCATTTTTTTCGGCACCATGGTGAGAAACACTAGAGGGAGAATTGTACACTTCGATGCGGGTCGAATCATGGTGAGTGAGCATAAAGGTATAGTCCATTATCCTTATTACCACATGATGCCTTTACATGAAAAACCTTTCCCCCCGTCAGCGGCGGGTTCTGCTCGCCACAAGTCTGAGTTACATCATCGTAATACTTGATACCAGCATCGTGAATGTGGCGCTTTCATCTATCTCCCTCAGTCTGCATACGACAATAACCGGCCTGCAATGGACAGTGAATGCCTATACATTGACCTTCGCGGCCCTGCTTCTCAGTGGAGGGGCGCTGGGTGACAAGCTTGGGGCCAAAAATATTTATATCGCCGGTCTGCTCTTATTTGCCGTCGCTTCTCTGCTGTGCGGACTGTCTTCAACGCTGCCGGTGCTTATAGTGTCCAGAGTATTGCAGGGAGTCGGTGCCTCACTCCTTGTCCCCTCCTCGTTGTCGTTAATCAATGAAGCTTTTCCCCAAACACATCAACGGGCTAAAGCCATTGCCGTCTGGGCAGGATGCGGGGGACTGGCGATGGCCGCGGGGCCGTTGTTGGGGGGGATCATTATTCAATTACTGGGTTGGCGGAGTATTTTCCTGCTGAATGTGCCGGTGGCGTTGTCAGGAATAGTACTGACGATGCGGATCACTGCGCCACCCGCCGTACAGCTGAAAAGAGCATTGGATTTAATGGGACAACTGTGGGTTATTATCGCGCTGAGCAGTTCAATGGCCGTACTGATTCAGGTTCCCCAACTGGGATGGCAGGATAACGGGATACGCTTTGGCGTGTTCGTCGCGTTATGCTCATGGGCAGGCTTTATTCTGACTGAACGGGCACATACGCATCCTATGCTGCCTTTGGCCCTGTTCCGCCTTCCTCTATTTTCAGCATCTGTCGTTGTGTCGCTCATGTCTGCGCTAGTTTTTTATGGTCTGTTTTTCCTGCTAAGTATGTATTTTCAGCAGATCCGTGGGTGGTCGCCTTTTGACACAGGAATGGCCTTTCTGCCTTTAACTGTGATGGTGACAATGGGCAGTTTTATCTCAGGGAGACTGAATAAAGTTTTTGGCCCGCTTTGGCTGATATCAGGGTGCTGTATTTTATACGCCGCAGGGTTTGCCGGCCTGTTTGATTTGGGAGACGATGTTCCCTACTGGCGTATTGCGCTATTTTTTCCGGCGCTCGGTCTGGCGGCGGGCATTATTACGCCGGTAGCCACCGCCGAACTCATGAGTAAAGTGACGCAGGAACAAGCGGGCATCGGGGCTGGAGTACTCAACGCGAGCAGACAAACAGGTTCGGCCCTTGGGGTGGCGGTTTTTGGCGGTTTGATGAGCGCCTTTCAGTTGCCCTCTGACGGTGTTTACCTGGCCGTTCTGGTCGGTATCACGTTGTCACTGTTCGGCGGCGTGTTTTGGGCTGCAATGCTGGTGGGTGCGAGGAGACGCAGTGCTGACTGACCATCAGGTTTGTGCGGTGGTGTGGGTTGATAACTAATGACTGCCAGCACAATAATGTCGACAAAAAATACAGTGTTTAATTAATCGTGTCCGTTTTTGCAGGGACAACTTCAAAGTCATTTAGTGCAACGCCTGAAGTCCACTTTGGTAAATGAAGTGATGACAACATAGAGTGAAAGCCGCCGGGATATACGGCGGCTTTGGGAATGATGATAACGTTATCTTTTTACTGCCATGATACCGCCATCCACATCCCAGATAGCGCCCGTAACCCACGCGGTCTTATCAGACAGCAGGAATAAGATGGTATTCGCCACGTCCTCCACCGTTCCAACTCGACCCAGTGGATGGAAATCATTCAACGATTTCATTGCATCGGCAATGTCCGCCTTGTCCATGAAACCTTCGTAAATTGGGGTATGCACGATACCTGGTGACACGGCGTTAACTCGGATACCTGTCTTGGCGAGCTCAATTGCAAGATTACGTGTCAGAGCGTGTAAACCTGCTTTAGCCATCGAGTATGCTGATGATGGAGAGTCAGCCAACGCAGCCTGCGCACCAATCGATCCCACATTCACGATAGATCCTTTCAGCTTTGCAGCTAACATGTTCTTCACCACATCTTGAGTGATGAAAAATGTTGCGCGGTTCAGTGAAAGATACATGTCATAGTCATCAAAGCTGTGCTCGGTGAACCCTTTAGGTATAAAAATACCGGCTGCATTCACCATTAAACTGATGTCCCGGTGGTTTGCATTGATTTCCTGCCGGATGGTTTCCATGCCTTCTTGTGTCATCAAGTTTGCGGCAATAACCGACACAGAACCCAATGTGCTCAATTCTTTTTGCACGGCTTCAGCTTTGTCTTTTTTATTCCCCGTCAGTACAACACTGCCGCCCGCTTCCAATACCCTACGTGCTACAGCCAACCCCATACCACTGGTGCCGCCGACAACAAGCAGCTTTTTACCTTTGAAATATTCACTCATGTTCGGACTCCATACTTTTACAGGTGAGTAGAGCCGGTATTGCGGATACCGGCAGTTGATGGTTCAAATGCTGCAGCCACCGGTTCCACAAGTCTGGCTTGTGGTGTCGGACAGATCAGTTTGCTGCTCTTCCCAGACCTGACGCAGTGCATTCAAAAAACTGTCTGCACTCTGTGCACCGCTGATACCATATTTCTCATTCATCACAAAGATGGGAACACCACTGACGCCGATTGAGCGGGCGTGGGCTTCATCTTTTGCCACAGAGACCCGAAAGGCATCATTCTCAAAAGCAACTTCCGCCTCGGTTTTTGCCATACCAGCTTCAACCGCGAGAGCGACAAGCTCTTGTCGATCAAAAATTGATCGACCTTCAGTGATGCTACCGCGATAAAGCCGCTCTTCTACCGCATCGCCAATCCCCACCTCCCGTGCTGCGGTCAACAGGGTATGAGCATCTTCGGTATCGCCAAACAACATGGTGCTGAAGTTGTACACGAGACCTTCCGATTTACCCGCTGTCTCTACCTGACTCATCATCGAATCCGCGGAGTGCTGGTTGCCGAGTTTTTGACGAATGGCATCTCTGAATGGCAGGGTCTGACTGCCTCCAGCTAACCGAAAGCTATGATGGCGAATTTCCACTTGGTCGCGGAATTCGAATAAGGCCAAACCTTGTTCAAATCTTTTTTTTGCAATCCAGCACCATGGGCAGACTAAATCTGACCAGATATCGATGGTGAGTCTAGGTTTGAGAATTTTCATATTGATTCCTTAAAGACCGTAAAGAGGAATGTTCCCATCACAGATAACAATTCCTGCAACGTAATTAGTCAGCCTGCCAGGCCGGATAATCGGTGTAGCCTTTTTCCGGAGAGCCGCTCACGCCGTAGTAAGTTGAACGGTCACTTTCGGCCAGTGGCCAGCCATGCTGCATTCTTTCGACCAAATCTGGGTTAGCAATGTAAGGCACACCAAAGGCAACCAGATCAAGTTCATCAGAATCAAGTGCATTTTCAGCGATGTCGCGGGTAAAACCGCCAGCGGCGATAATGGTACCTTTAAACGTGTTACGGAAAATGCGACGGAATCCCTCAGGAAGTGGGGCTTTTGTATATATCGGCTGATAATAGAGGTGAACATAAGCCAACTCTCGTTGCCCCAGCTCAGCGGTGATACTCGACCAAATTTGCTCTTCGTCTTCATAAGGCGCGAGATCATAAATACGACCAAATGGTGACAGGCGTACGGCAACGTGACTGCTACCTACAGCAGCTGAAACGGCGTCAATAGTTTCCAGCAAGAAGCGTTGACGATTTTCAATAGAGCCGCCGTATTCATCAGTGCGTGTATTCAGTGCACTGCTGAGGAATTGGTCGAAAATAAAACCATTTGCCGCCATGATTTCCACGCCGTCAAAGCCAGCTTCCATCGCCAGGCGAGCTGAGTAAACAAAGTCAGCAGTGATGCGTCTGATCTCATGAGTTTCAAGGGCTCGTGGCTGGCTTGGGACTACTGGCCCAGGTTCACCCGACTCAGTGAGCGCAAAAACGGTTGTGTTGATCGCCTGTACCGAGCCTGAGGAAACCGGTGCGATGTTGTTCGGCTGAAGGGAAACATGAGACATCCGGCCCACATGCCAGAGCTGGGCAAAAATACGACCTCCTTTTGCATGAACCGCATCCGTTACCTTACGCCAGCCCTGAACGTGCTCGTGATTGTAGACCCCTGGAGTGTATAAATAGCCGCGACCCTCTTCAGAGACTGGCATACCTTCGGTGATGAGAAGGCCCGCGGAAGCGCGCTGTGCGTAATACAAAGCCACAACGGCATCCGGCACATCATTCATTGTACGGGTACGGGTCATTGGTGCCATAACTACACGGTTTTTTAACGACATACCAGACAGATTGTAGGGGGTGAACAGCTTACTCATTGTGTACCTCTCAAGGGCAAAATAGTGTGTCTCCCGAGGGGGAGTTTCGACGTTCGGCAGGTTTAATGACCGAATGTAATTGTGTTGCATTTGCTTAAATATCGTATAGGTGGCACTATACCAACCTTCTAGTTGGTTGGTCAACAGAAGCAATGAATTTGTCTTCTTTCTTCTGCCCTACAGAAGGTCGGTAAGAAAGTGAGCTAATATGCCATTGGCAATATCATCCCCCTCAGAGAGGTCATCATCATGCGTGAATTAATTTCTTACAACGAAGATAATTTTCGAGATATCGAGCAATACGAAGGGGTGTCAGTGGTGCGTTTTTCTGCGCTCTGGTGCCCACCGTGTCAGGCGAGTGAAGAAATGTTCAGTCTTTTTGCAAATCAACTTGATGATAATATTCAGGTGGGTAAGGTGAATGTTGATCAGGCGCCAGTGCTGACAACAAAGTATGCAATTTGGGGGCTTCCGTCTGTCCTAATATTTCATGAGGGGCAACTGGTAAAACGTATTGCAGGTGTTAAATCCGGTTCCGTTTATGCTCAGGCAGTGACAGACATAAAAAAAGGGCAGTAATGCCCTTTTTAAATTCGAGTACTGAGTGATTAATCTCGGAACTTGCTCACTGCATCTAAGGTACGTGCTGAATAGATAACGGCAGCCCCTGCATTAAGATTTATCGCAACACCCAATGCTTCGGCAATTTCGGCATCTGTTGCACCGGCTTTAACCGCTGCATCGGCGTGAAACGCAATACACCCATCACAACGTGTGGTCACGGCACAGGCCAATGCGATAAGTTCACGTACTTTAGCGCCAAGGAGGTCAGTTTTATTGCCTGCATTACCCAGCGCAACCACGCCTTTCATCGTTTCCGGTGTCAGTTTGCCCAGCTCACCTAAGCGTTGCATTACATCTGTACGATAATTATTCCAGTCCAACATCGGGCTAATCTCCTGATTGATTTGTATTGAGTAACAACTTTATGTATTTAAGACTGCTGTTAAAAACTTCGGGCCTGGCGGTTGCTCTGGCCACAACACTGGCACCTTCACAGATGTTAATTATCATCAAAGCCATGTCCGTTGGCATGATATGTGACATAAATTCCCCCGACGCTATTCCACCTTGCACGACCTTAGTCAGCCACGCTATCTGCATATCAAAATAGAGTGACGTCTGTTTGGTCACATTGGCCGGAAGATTGGCCGTCTCTGCCGATAGTGCGCAGCAAAGAGGTAAAAGCGAAGCCCGGTGGCTTTGGGCAAAGAGATCGATATAAGCAGCAATTCTTTTCTCTGCTGTCTTTTCCGTCGCCTCAATCTGCTCAAATAATTTTTGAGTGTCGGATAACGCCTGAATGACCACCTGCTCACCCAAACTATCTTTTGTCGGGAAATGGTGATGGATACTGGCTTTGGCAATACCGACTATCTTTGAGAGGTCAGCATAACTGAAGGCAGAATAGCCTTTCTCTCGCATCAGATGTTCTGCTTCACTGAGAAGTCGTTCTCGCGTCATCGTTGTCATAATTACCCTTGTAATCTACTAGTAGGTAGATTGTATAGCTCCCTATTTGATGGGGCAAGTTCTATTACTTTTAATGGGCAAAATCTTTGATCATGTCGTTTTTTGTCAATCCTCAATTTGTACGTTAATCAACCGTAATAGGATTGATTTCATTAGGCGCAATAAACAAAGAGGTTGAAATCACACCATACTACCTGTCAGAAGATTAGAATGGGGGGCTTGTTACCCTTCAGCTAAGTTGTTTGCTTCACCCTACTTGTTATGCTTCAAACAAAAAACCACCTTTTATAAGGTGGCAGTTTGCTTATTTTCTCTACCGACAAAGTGATCAGACTAAACGTGTAATCATTTCTACCGGATTTGCCAGTGTGTCATGGATTGGAGAACTTTTTTGCATTTCACTGACCAGTGCTTCTAACTCTTCGCGGCTGGCAGATTTACTGGCAAGATGCACATCCACACGGATTGATTTCGCACCTTTACGCACAGTACTGTCTAGTCCGAGGAAACCATTGAGGTTAATATCGAAATTCAAATCTAATTCAATACCGTCAAGGTCAATTCCTTTTTCGGCCGCCAAAATGGTAAGTGTGGCAGTGTAACAACCGGCCAATGCCTGGAGGATATATTCTGTCGGGCCCATACCCGAATCGGTACCCATCAGGGCTTCGGGTTCATCACCAATGTTGGAAAACTTTCCAACACGACTGTTATCTACATTTCCATCCTGAATTGTCGCCCCGGTCTCAACACGGACAGAGACCCTACCGTTAGAGCGGGCTTTCATTTGGATCGTCAGATTACCCAAACCAGGTTGATTGCGAACGGCTTCACGGGTGTTCTGGATAGCATCTGCCGCGGCAAATGGTTTAACTGCAGTTGTAGTAGGCATCTCGGCTCCAATGATCTATTGAGTAAGCATTAAAATAACTGTTGGCAATTTACAAACCAACTAGTAGGTAGATTATCTATTATTAAAGTGTTTGTCTACCTCTATAAATAGGGATGTTTTCTAACTCTGACTTTAAATGAATTTTTGCCAACAGATTGCCTGTACCCTGTCAGTAAAAGTACTGCCGACGATGGGTTAGCAGAACGGCTGGTCGATGGGAGCGACAGGATGACTTGGGAGGGGGGCGCTCATCCTGCCTGAAATTCATTTTTTTGGAACTCACCCTCGGGAGATCGTCATCTTTAAATTGCGTAAAGTTTTGATAAGAAAATTGAGGTTTTCCTAAATTAGAAACGGGTCGAAAGGGGACTGTGCTTCCTGGCTATCATATAAGCTGATCCCAGCTCATGATGTTTTCTCATCAATAAGTGCCGTCCTTCGTATGTGCCGTTGTTTTCGAAAGACAAATCCCATAAAATCCTCATCAAGTTAAAATTAATTTTATAAATTAAATAAAATGAATAAAAAGTATCTGAATAATAGCCGCTATTACCTCGATTTACCCGTGGGCTATTTTGGGATGGTCCTGGGCACGATAGGGGCAGGCTTTAGTTGGCGTTATGCTGCAACTATATGGTCTGTGCCTTCCCTTATCGGTGACGGACTTGTCACTATAGCAAAAGTACAACTCTTACCAGGGACGATACGGCAAAGCTGCGGGAAATGTACTGAACCGTCAGTTCAGTGCTGACGAACCCAACCAGAAGTGGGTAACGGACGTGACGGAATTTAAAATTGCCGGGGAGAAACTGTATTTATCTCCGGTACTTGACCTGTATAACGGTGAAATCGTGGCGTATCAAATGGCCCATCGCCCTCATCTGTCGATGGTGAACGATATGCTGTCTAAGGCCCTGTTGGTACTGAGTGAAGGCGAATATCCGCTGCTGCATTCAGATCAGGGCTGGCAGTATCAGATGGTACATTATCAGAAGCGGCTTGAGGAAGCAGGGCTGAAGCAGAGCATGTCACGAAAGGGAAACTGCTATGACAATGCGGTGATAGAAAGCTTCTTTGGCACGCTGAAATCGGAGTGTCTGTATCTGGGTGAGTAGCAATATAAATGAGCTACGAACGGCAATCGACGAATATATCTACTATTACAACCATGAAAGAATAAAACAGAAACTGAAAGGCCTGAGTCCGGTAGAGTACCGAACCCAGGCCCAAATAGCCGCCTGATGTAAACCGTCCAACTTTATGGGGTCAGTTCATTATAAGACGGTTTTTTAATATATTGAGAAAATTAAATTTTATTTATAAATAACGGCAGTACCATGAAGCTTATTCTGACCCGATGTGGAGGTAATACGATAAGAGGCAGCGCCCGCAGCATCAGCCTTCTCTTTCAGTTGTTCTTCCAAAGAAGATAAACTATTTGCATTACCGGCAGAGACTACACCAATTTTCTCCAGATTTTCTGGCTCAATATTCACCAGATTAGCAGCAAAAGCGCCAGAAGTTATAGAGGCAAAAACAGTAGCAACAATGATGGCTTTTACATTTTTCATAATAAATATCTCAATTAGTTCCAGTAGTAAAAAGGTTTGCGAAGTTATTTAATTAACGTTCGATAATTAAATGGTACGCGGTAGGGATGGTTTCGTCAACGTTTTTATTATTAATCATTAATAAATTAGATATTCATTTGAAATGTAAAGATATTTATAAAAAATCTCATCAGGTGCACGTCGGTACATCTATTAAAAATGAAATCTTTGTCCGGCCCTACTTTGATTTTCTTCAAAACAGCCGCGATAAAGCTTGCAGATTTTTATATCGATTGTTAATTTAATTAATGATAAGAAAAAAAGGAAAAGAGATGAACGCCACAATGGTTAATTTTGACAAAAAAACGCGGGGCAGAGGCAGACCTAAAATTTTTGATCGCGAAAGCGTACTTGATAAAGCCATGGTGCTGTTTTGGGCTCACGGTTATGAAGGAACATCGCTATCAGACCTGGTTAAGGTAACAGGAGCAAAAGCACCCACGCTATATGCCGAATTTGGCAACAAAGAAGGCCTTTTTCGCGCAGCAATGGAAAGGTATATTGAGAATTTCGATATGCATCGCAAAGAAGCTCTGGAATGCACAGAAGGGGGAGTTGCCCAGCGGATTGAAAACTATTTTCGCTCTGTAGCAGCCTGTTTTACGGACAGAAATAAACCTGCAGGTTGCTTTGTTATCTGCAACTCTATGGCATTGGCTGAATCATCAGGAGATGTAGCGCGTATGCTGCTCGGGCAACACCATACGCAAGAAGTTATGTTGAGAGATTTTCTGGAAAAGTGTCAACAACACCAAGAGTTACCTTCTGATACTGATGTTGCCAGAGTTGCCCAGTATCTGTCCTGCATTCTTCAGGGAATGTCGGTACGCGCCCGTGAAGGCGCAACACTTATTGAATTAGGCTGTATTATCGACACCTTCATTAATTTGTGGCCAGTGCTTATTATAACAACCATAAAGAATACATAAGAACGAGGGAATTTAGATCATCAAATTGTAGAGAATCGTAGCACGCCTTTTGCGTGATAGCGTTAGTTATACAGCCCATAACTTACTCACCTTCCGCAAATTTTTATACTCAACTTCATGTATGTACGGCGACCCGCCAAGCGCCATTTTTCGTATAACGATGGACGAAACTTTTATATGAAAATAAGTCGATATTCCCTGCGACTGAACTCTCCTCACCGTCGAACATGTGCTTACCTGCAGGACCATGCGATATAAGCAAACAATTGTTGCCAGACAGCTCAACGAAAGGCCGAGAAAAACGCTAGACTATGAATTACCCGCAGAGCGGTTCAATCAGTGTGTTGCATCCATCGGTTGAACCAGTAGCCAAAAAAAGACATTGATAACGTTACGTTTTTTAATCAAAAGGATGCAGGGAATTTGAATCCCAAGCTTTCATCGCGAACGATACAGAGGCATTGAGTTCTTCGCCGGTTGCACCATCACGCGCTTCAGTTGAGAGGCCGATTTCAAAGCTGTGAAAATACATGGCCAGCGCTCGTGCGTCGGTGCCGGCAGCCAGTTCACCCGCGTCTTTTGCCCTCATAACACATCGCAGAAATCCCTCCCTTGTGCGTGTGCGTCGCGCTGCCAGAATCTTGCGGATGTGCTCGTGCCCGGGCGAACAGGTATTAACGGATAACGCGATAAGGCAGCCGCTGGGATGCCCCTGTTCTGTCTGCATTTCTGCTGAACGGCGCAACGCCAGTTCAGCAGCCTCACGCGGCTTGAGCGTGTCGTCCCACAGACACTCGTTAACCTGACCGTAAGTCGCCGCGTAGCAATCGACAACCTCTTCAAACAGCGCCTCTTTTGAACCAAAAGCAGCATAAAAGCTGGGTGCGGTGATACCGTTACCGAGGTTCTCTTTGAGCAGGGCGAGCGAGGTGGATTCATAGCCGTGCTGCCAAAAAAGGTACATCGCCTGACGAATTGCCTCGTCCCGGTCGAATGAACGTGGACGTCCCATCTGAGCCATACCGCTTCCTGATTTTGCAAAGTAGAGATAAATACTAATCGATACATATGTACTTGACAACCTGCAGGTTGGCCTATAGCCTTTGACATATATACCAATCAGTATATATATCAGTTCGGAAACTAATTCCGAGAACGGTTCCCGCTATTTTTAGTTACCTCAAAAAGGACTCACCGTGCACGCCAATACAGAACCCCATGAAACTACAAAAGAACGGCGGCTGCCACTGGCCTCCCTGCTGGCGTTTGCCATGACCGGCTTTATTGCTATCCTGACCGAGACCCTTCCGGCGGGTCTGCTTCCGGAAATTGGAGAGGGCCTTGGCGTTTCTCAGGTGATGGCGGGTCAGTTGGTGAGCGTCTATGCACTTGGTTCGCTGCTTGCGGCGATCCCGTTAACGGTGCTGACCAGCGGATGGCGCCGTAAAAAAGTGTTGTTACTGGCTGTCGGGACCTTCCTGATTTTCAACACCATTACCACCTTCTCAGCCAGCTACGGGCTGACGCTGACGGCCCGGTTTATGTCTGGCGTGGCTGCCGGACTTGCATGGGGAATACTGGCCGGCTATGCGCGCCGCCTCGTTTCGGCTGATTTGCAGGGCCGCGCTCTGGCTGTTGCCATGGTCGGAATACCGATTGCCCTGTCACTGGGGACTCCTGCGGGTGCGTGGCTGGGCGGCATGATGGGATGGAGAGTGCCGTTTGGGCTTATGGCTGCACTGGCGGTCATTCTGTTTATCTGGACGCTGGTTGCGGTTCCTGACCTGCCGGGACCGGTGGCTGTCCGGCGTCTGCCCGTGTGGAAGGTTTTTCTGATGCCCGGAGTACGTCCGGTTCTTGCTGTCATCTTTCTCTGGATGACGGCACACAACATTCTTTATACGTTTATCGGCCCGTTCCTGGAGTTGTCGGGCCTGACCGCGCACGTCGGACTCATCTTGCTAGTCTTTGGGCTTGCTGCGCTTGTCGGCATCTGGATTACCGGAACGCTGATTGATCGCCACCTGCGTAATCTTGTTCTGCTCAGCCTTGCGGCACTGGCTACTGTATCTGTGGTACTGGTCTCGGGCATGCGGGAGCAAGTCGTTGTATTCCTGGCCGTCATCGTGTGGGGAGGGTCATTCGGTGGCGCGTCAACCCAAATGCAGACGGCGGCGGCTGATGCGGCAGGCGATAATGTCGATGTCGTTCAGGCGATGGTGACCACTGCATGGAATCTGGCTATCGCCAGCGGCGGCGGCGTCGGCGGCCTGCTTCTGAATAATGCCGGTGTGGTATCATTTCCCTGGGCGCTCATGGCCTTTATGGCTGTTGCGTTTATCATCGCTTATTGCGGGAAAAAGCATGCTTTCAAGCCCGGTGCCAGAAGCCGTGCCATGAACCAGTGAGCGGGTACACCCGTGATTAAGCCCTCCTTTAACACGACCGGTTTGCGCTGACCATTGCGGCCGGTTATTCGCTTATAGCGGATGTGATTGCCCTTCACACTGTCGGCTTCGTGCCAGATATAGTCATTCGAACCCTGAGAGTTACATTTCTAAGTGATTCAGGGTATGCGCTTACTGGTTACGAATATTGTGCCAGAATCATGTGATTTGATGATTGCCGCTTTGCTTTCGAGCCAGTAAGTGCTCCACGTTCGCTAACGAATACTCAGGGCATGCAGACAAACTGCTGACTATATTTCTTTCGAAGAGCGTGGAATGCATACCAATCCCCGGTAAAGATGAGTTGGTTATGATTGCGATAGATCAGTTTGCTGCTCATGTTGGTCTGGACTGGGCGGATAAAAAGCACGATGTCTGCGTTCAGTTTAAAAACGGTGAGCGTATATTCTATGTGGTTGAACATACTCCGGAAGCGCTTGATATCTGGCTCAGCGAGTTGCAGCAGAAGGTGAAAGGCAGGATCGCGATCACCCTTGAGCTGAAGAAAGGCCCGGTAGTGTATGCTCTCCAGAAGTACCCATTTGTCACTGTTTTTCCAGTACACGCGTTGTCACTAGCCCGCTATCGGCAGACCTTTTGGCTAAGTGGTGCGAAGGATGAACAGCAGGATGCTGAGTTAGCGTTAGAGCTGATGCTACGCTATCCCGAAAAGATCAAAGCCATTGAACCCGACAATGCGGATATTGGATCTTCTTGTACGGCGCTTACCAAGACAGCACCTATCAGCAAACGGCGATTTACCTCCTGAATTTATGGATAGGAACATTTAGTTCGAATCCGGCCACCCCAACATGGTGCCATGAACAATTCGGAGTAGCTTATCTCGATTGGCACCGTCCTTCGCGAGTGTCGACATACCCTGAATGACGGCAAATACATGCCCCGCAAGCATGTCGGCATCGGCATTCGCCGGGAGTATACCGGCGCGAATATCGCGCTCAATTCGTGACCGCAGCGCCGCTTCAATATGTCGTCGAATATCCGCCAGCTCTTCGCGGATATCGTCAGCACGGGTTGAACTACTGACGATCGCACTTGCCAGCAGGCATCCTCGTGGCGTGTCTTCGCCAGTGTGGCCAATCGCAGCGGCTGTAAGTAGCTCTCGGGCAGCATCCCGCGCAGTGGTTGCAGCCTCGATGCCTTTGGTTACAGTATCAACACCGCCTAGATACAGATCGACTGTTTCCATAAACAAACGACGCTTGTCACCGAATGCTGCGTAAAGACTTGGCGGCGTGATCCGCATAGCGTGCGTGAGCTCCGCTATTGAGGTGGCCTCGAAGCCATGCTGCCAGAATAGGTGCATCGCGACCTTAAGTGCAGCCCCGCGATCAAATGAGAGCGGCCGACCGGTGCGGTTTGGGTGAGACTTACTTTTATCCATAGTGATCACTATATATATTCATTGCCCTAATGCGCAATGAGGTTTAGGGTGTTCTGTAACATTCACTATACTATGGAAGTAAGACATGAGCTCAACTACAGACTATTCCGTATACAAAGCACTCGATCCTCTTTTTAACATGTGTGCAGAGGTGATCGGTGATTCCGTAGACGGAAACCACTTCTTTGAATGGTTTGCCAACGATGCAATATGGGAAAATCCTTTCCCTGTGCCAGGAACAAAGCCCGTATTTCATGGCCCCGGTGAACTCATGGAAGCTTTTCGCGGCTATGGCGATGTATTACAGATGAACTCTATGAGTGACCTCCAGGTACATCGTTCCCAGAAAGGCGACGATGTCGAGGTCGTTGTCATGGAATACAAAGGGCATGGACATGCTGTGATGACCAACAAACCGTATAACAACTCTTATGTGTCGATTGTACACATCAAAGATCGCAAAGTTTTCCTGTGGCGTGACTACACCGATCCAATGATCGCGATCGAGGCGGTTGGTGGTTTGGAACCGATCCAAGCGATGCTCGGGAAAAGCTAAAAGTAAGATGGGAAGTGCCCTTGAAACGATGTTAATGCTCTGCTGGCATAATGATTTTACTGTGAAGAGGATTAGCTGCAGAAATATGGGGCACTGCCACCTTTCATAAACCGCCGTCTTTGCTAGGGGTTGTCACGCACATTGATGACCTTACGCAGATGAGCAACATCCTTCAGCGGTGGCAGACCAAAGATGCGGGCGTAATCCCTGTTAAACTGGGGCACACTCCGGTATCCCACTTCCTGGGCAACAAACGTCACGCTTTGTTGCCTGCCTAATAACATCGTTCTGGCATGAAGCAGCCTAACGCGCTTTTGATACTGTAAAGGACTCATGGCCGTGACAGCTTTAAAGTGACGATGAAAAGCCGATACGCTCATCGCCTCCCGTTCGGCCAATGATTCAACGACAAACTCTTCTGTAAAATTATGTCTTAACCAGCGAATGGCATTGCCGATTCGGGCCAACATCGTGCCCGGAGAGGCAATGTCCCTCAGCATCCAGCCATGCGGTCCTTTCAATACGTGATACAGAATTTCGCGCTCATAATTGGGAGCGAGGGCGGAAATATCGTCGGGGGTCTTCATCAGACGCAGCATTCTGACCCAAGCATCAAGAAGTTCGGATGTCACTGAGGCAACAGAGAACGCGCCTTCCGGTCTGTTTTTCATTGCTGATTGAGGTAAATCGTCCAGCATGGCAGCCACACGTTGAGGTTCCAGGGTCAGACTCACCGCCAAATACGGTTCTCCTGTCGCAGACGGATAAACTGTACCCACCGCTGGCAAATCAACCGACATCACAAAATACGAGGCAGGGTCATAGTTGAAAACCCTGTCTCCCACCGTCATCGACTTACTTCCCCTTAGGATCAGATTGATCATTGGCTCATAAACTGCAGCCAGTGCCGAAGCCGGAATATTTCCCTGAACCATCGCTACGCGTGGGATCCCCGTCTCCGTTCGCCAGTTGCTGGCGTGTGCGGTAAGACCGCAGAGCTCATCAAGCTGGGATTGCATCATCATGTCTTACATCCTCGGTCTCATCGTTGAAGGGAGCATAAAGCAGAAACAGGCAAGAATCGAGTAGTAACACGGAAGCCCCTGTTTGACCCTTACCATACTATTACTCCAACGCAAACACAGAGAAAGGAAACATCATGAAAGTTATTCTTGTAACAGGTGGAAGCAGTGGTATCGGAGCCAGTACGGCGATCCAGTGCGCCGCACGCGGTATGGGCGTGGTACTCACCTACCATAATCATCCTGAAGCCGCTGACAAGGTTGTCAAACAAATCGCAGCTGCGGGCGGTAAGGCTATCGCTGTCCAGCTTGACGTTTCGCGCTCTGAAACTTTCCTTACCTTTAGGAAGACCCTTGAAGATTTACTACACCGTTTCTGGCAACGTCCTGATTTTGATGTACTGATCAACAATGCCGGTTTCGGCCTTTTTAACCCGATTGAAACGGTGACAGAAAATGAGTTCGACAGTCTGTTCAATGTTCACCTTAAAGGCCCGTTCTTCCTGACACAGGCTCTTTTGCCGGTGCTTGCTGATGGGGGGCACATCGTGAATGTGACCAGCGCAACGACGCGCGTCGCGACGGCAGGCGTGGCGCCTTATGCCGCTTTCAAAGGAGGGCTCGAGGTACTGACACGCTATATGGCCAAGGAGTTTGGGCCACGTTGTATCCGTGCAAACTCTATTTCTCCAGGCGCCATTCGTACCGGCTTGGGCGGCGGCCTGAATGATGAGTTCGAAGCCTTACTCGCTTCACAAACAGCGCTTGGGCGCGTCGGGGAGCCTGACGATGTAGGTAAGGCCATTGCGAGTCTGGTGTCGGATGAAAATGGTTGGGTTAATGCTCAGTCCATCGAAGTAGCTGGCGGGTATCACATTTAATAATCACAGGAGGCTTTATGATCGATCATATCTTTCTATCGGTGAGTGAAATTGGGCGTTCCGTTGCGTTTTACACCGCAGCCCTGGCGCCTCTCGGCGTCACCGTTCGCCTGGACTATGACGGAAATGATGGGCCGCCGGGGCATCCTGACCTCAAAGGCTTTGGTGCCAACGGCCGGATATTTTTCTGGCTGCGGGAGGGGGACGCTGCAGGCGGAGCCACGCACGTCGGCTTTGTCGCCAATAGCAAAGAAAGGGTTGATAAAGCCTATACCGCAGCAATGAGTGCAGGAGCCGCTGACAACGGTGCGCCGGGCGCACGTCTTTATTATGATCCCCGTTATTACGCTGCCGGCGTTATCGATCCCGACGGCTACACCCTGGAATTCGTCTATAAAAGTTGGCAGCACACCTCATCATGAAAACATTACTTATTTACGGTGCCACCGGTTATACCGGACGCATGATTGCCAAACAGGCAAAAGACGCGGGTCTCAATGTCGTGATTGCCGGCAGAAATAAAGAAAAACTGGATGAACTGGCGAAAACATTGAACGTAAGAGCCCATGCTTTTGCGTTGGATGATACCGAGGCTCTCCCTCGTCATTTGGACGGGATAACGGTTGTATTGAACTGCGCCGGTCCTTTTGCTCACACCTCAGAATCACTGATGCGAGCCTGCATTATTCAGAGTGTTCATTACCTGGATATTACTGCAGAAATCAACGTTTATCGGCTGGCGGAGTCACTGCATGATCTCGCCTCCACGGCTAGGGTCATGTTACTGCCGGGTGTGGGATGGGATGTGGTGCCAACGGATTGTCTCGCGGTGACGATAGCTGAAAAGGTGCATGAGCCTATCCGCTTGAGAATTGCGCTGCAGGTTGCAGGCTCAATGTCACGGGGTTCGGCCTTCAGTGTGGGAGAGATTATCAGCGCGGGTCTGCTTGCCAGGGTCAATGGTGAACTGACGACGAAAACCGATGCCAAAACAGACTTTTTTGATTTTGGTGAAGGGAAAGTAGAATGTGCGCCACTATCTTTCGGTGATCTTGTTACTGCATGGCATTCAACCGGCATTCCAAATATTGAAATGTATGTCCATGTGAGTGGCGATGCCTTTCCATCCGGAGATTTATCACGCTTGCCTGATGGCCCCTCTCAGGAAGAGCGCGCAGGTAATGTCGCTCGTGCAGTGGTTGAAATGACCGGGGTTGATGGTGACATTCATCATGCAGTCATTGAAACGGTCAACGGATATTCCTATACGCCACTCGCTGCGGTCGAAGCCGCCAGACGGGTGCTTAACGGAGCAAGCCAGCCTGGATTTCAGACGCCGGCTAAAGTATTTGGTGCAGATTTTGCGCTGAGTATTCAAGGGACGCGTATTTCCACACTCTGAGCCATAGGTGTGTAAAGCCACGCTATAGACTCCGAAGGAAACATTGCTGAAGACGCATGGGCAAAGCTCAACGCGGCAGACGTGATTCTGTTCGGTTCGCCAACCTACATGAGTGGGCCGAGCTGGCAGTTCAAAAAATTTGCCGACGCCTCGTCAAAACCCTGGTTTGAGGGCAAATGGGTTAACAAGATTTTCGGCGGCTTTACTAACAGCGCGAGCATTAATGGTGACAAGCTGAATACGCTGGCCTATTTCTTTTTGCTGGCCGGTCAGCACGGCGGTATCTGGGTCAATATGGATATTAAGTCCTCGAATACCAAGGCCTCATTGCGTGATGATCTGAATCGGATGGGCTCAAATATTGGTCCAATGGCACAAACTCCCGCCGATGCTTCGCCTGAAGAAATGTCATCAGGCGATCTCGAAACGGCACGCCTTTATGGCGCACGAGTTGCAAATATTGCCGCACAGTTTCACCCAATGAATCCATAGCGTCATTGAACTACCTCATGTGCATATCCTGAATCAGCACATGGCGTCACGGGTGAGGAGGAAAGGTAAATCAAATGAAATATAAGCAACTTGGGCGTACAGGCTTGTTTGTTTCAGAATTGTGTCTCGGCACAATGACATTGGGCGGCAACACGGATGCTGGCATGTGGTCCTCCATAGGCGCAGTAGAACAGGACGAAGCAAATCAGCTTTTCGCGCGAGCGCTCGCCGGCGGGGTTAACTTTATCGATACCGCCGATATTTATTCCTTCGGCCAGTCTGAGCGTATTACAGGGATCGCGCTAAAAGAGCTCGGTGTTGCACGCAGCGACATTGTTCTTGCCACGAAAACAGGTGGGGTTATGGGCTCCGGGCCTAACGCGCAGGGAGCATCACGTGGGCATATTATGGATTCGGTGCAGAGGAGCCTGGAAAGACTTCAGGTCGATCATATTGATTTGTACCAGATTCATGCAAGCGATCCTGTCACGCCCGTTGAGGAAACGCTGCGCGCGCTTGACGATCTCACACGGCAAGGGCTGGTTCGTTATGTTGGTGTGTCGAACTGGGCCGCAGGTACCTCAGGCGCTGACCGTAAAGGTCTTTTCAATCGTTCATTGTTCAAATATGACCAGGAAAAAGATATTTATATTTGTCCGATGGGTAGCGAGCTTCAGAACAGGTTTACGGTGGTTGAGGATGGTTTAGAGCAGCAAATGTACTTTAACAATATCGCTTGTCGCGATTGCAGTCAGCGGTCAAGGTGCACCACATCAAAACGCGATCCGAGACGTATAAGGCGCTGGGTTCATGAAGCAGAAATGGAAGACATGCAAGCCAGGCTTAACGCATCGCCACAAACAGCTGTCGTGCGAAAGCAAACGGTAGAGCATCCGTTCGGGACAATTAAAATGTGGATGGGAGCGACTCACTTCCTGACGCAACGGTTTAAAAACGTTAGCACAGAAATCAGTCTGCATGTGCTGGCTTATAACCTGAAAAGGATGATGTCCATCTGGGGTACCGAAGGATTGGCCATTAAGTTGCGAGAACAATGCAACTAGCGGGAGTGGCCGCTTTACCCCCTAATAACAAGCCATTAGCACGTCATATCAAGCCACAAAAGCCTCGTTCTACCTCTACATACAAATCACAGCGAATACATCCCTGACTGAGGGATCGTACTCAGAAACTGCAAAAACTGAGTTTTTACACAGCCTGGGCACAAAGCTGCCCACTGCTACGCCCAATTGCGGCTATGAGCGATGAACGGACGTTATGCCTGAAAACCATTCATGACTGCAACCACACAGAGATATCAATGTATTCTGTGATTTCTCTGGTTTGAGAAAAATATTAGTAATTTTAAGGCGCAAGTTATTGCAGATAATAAATATTGCATTGACTCAGCGCTGAAGATAAATATCAGGCTTAACTATTTGCCACACAAAATCTGGACGGTTTACAGCCACGTAGCCCACCTTTGGATATAACCATGCTGCTGTATCGGTTACCAACATGATCCTTCGAAGACGTGGAATCAATGGATGCGCATTCACACATTCGATCAACCACAAACCTAGCCCACTCTGTTGATAACCATCGATAATATAAACATCACAGAGATATGCGAAAGTAGCATAATCGGTCACTAATCGGGCAAAACCAATTTGGATTTCCTGAGCATAGAGGCCAAAACACAAGCTGTTATTCACCGATAGTTTGACGGTCTCTCTATCAATACCTTGAGCCCAAGTTGATCGAAATAAAGCGTGGTGAATGGCATCAATATCCAGCAGAGAGGGGTCGGTACTGATCAGATAGTTTTCTTTATACCAATTGCATGAGTCAATCATTTTAGTATCCATAAATATTGGCACCAGCTTGGTGTTTAGGAGTGTAATTCTGCAACGGCCATAGTAAAGACAAGCTCGTCATGACTGCTGTTGGCATATTGGTGCGGGGAATCCGTTCTGGCTACAGCTGAACAACCAGCAGGGACGTTCAACGTTGTATTGTCGATAGAAAGCTGGAGCGTCCCTTTTTCCACATGGAGCAGTTCACATGTGCCGACAGGATGACCAGGTGATGAGAATTGCTCCCCGGGATACATATGCCAGCGCCAGAGTTCAACCATATCTGGACCACTGGTGCCGGCCAGTAGCCGGGCACTCCCGCTCTTTTCACCTTGCCATAGAACGGGAATATCGTCCTCATTAATAATATGCACCGGGGGCTTACTGGCCACATCGACTATATCGGCTACGGAAAGCCCCATGGCAGCGGCGAGCTTGCACAAAATAGCTATGCTAGGGTTAGCAGCTCCCTTTTCTATTTCTACCAACATGCCCTTGCTGACACTGGCGCGTCGGGAAAGCTCATCCAGTGAGAGTTTTTTTTGCTTACGGAAGGCTTTGATCCGTCCGGATACTGCTTCGCTGACTGAAAGGATGTCAGCACCTGCAGCGGTCGTTTTATTGACTTTATTGGTCACTGGTCGATATCATGTAATGAATTAGTCATTATGGGATTATCCAATGTCTTCTGTTACTCCGTCAATTAATACTAATATTGACAATATCGCGCCGGGATTCCGGGCTCTCAGCATTTTCGTCAAGGCTGCCCCGGTAATACACCCTGAGGTGGGTGAGAATGCGTTGAAACAAGCCTGTAAGGTGGTTACTTCAGGATCACCTGAATGGGCCGAGTCCCATCTGACTGCCTGGGCGGAAGTCTTCAAACACTTTGGGGCAAAACCCAAGCGTACCCCTTGCTCTGCACAAGCGCTCCGTAAAAGAGTACTGCGGGATGGGGATATGCCTGGAATTGATCCTGTGGTTGACCTCTACAATGCGGTCAGCCTACGTTATGCAATTCCTGTGGGGGGGGAAAATCTAGCCGCCTATGTTGGCCCCCCACAGTTGACCATAGCCAATGGCAGTGAGCTGTTTGATACAGTGAAAGAAGGCCAACCGGCTTACGAATCACCCGAACCTGGCGAAGTAGTTTGGCGAGATGATATTGGCGTTACATGCCGACGCTGGAACTGGCGGCAAGGAGTAAGAACCCGTCTCAGTGTTGAAAACCAGCAGATGTGGTTTATCTTGGAAAGTTTGCCCGAGATGCCCCTGACAGCCTTACACGAAGCCGGAGAAATGCTGATTAAGGGACTGCAAGATATGATGCCGGGAGCAGAAATCCAGCAGAAACTTATTGATCAAGGGACCTAATAATAAATTATTTAATCCTGTCTGGCAGTCTATTCGCCTTGGAAAGACTGCTCTGATGTTTATGTTTATGTTTATGTTTATGTTTATGTTTATGTTTATGTTTATGTTTATGTTTATGGCAGATGCCTGGGTGGGGAAAAATGTCTCTATTTTTAAGCAGCTTTATTTTTGAAAAAAAAGAGTATGACGATGAGTTTTATATTCTGGACAAGGGAATAGAGGATTACACCACTAGTATTCCCGGTTTTATTGGTATGGAAAGCTATACCGATGCCACGAGTGGGCGAATCATTAATAATTATTACTGGCAAAGCCGATCAGCGATGGAAAGTCTGATTACTCATATTGCTCATACCAGAGCCAAATCCCTGAGCGATCGGTGGATTTTCGGTTATCAAACAGTGATCGCTGAAATTGAAGGCACGCATAATATGAACCTTTCACACCCGCTGGCTAACTATCCGTTGCCCTACCGCAGCGGGAAAGAGTCCAGACCAACATGAGCAGCAAACTGATCTATCGCAGTCATAACCAACTCCTTTTGACCGGGGATTGGTATGCATTCCACGCGCTTCGAAAGAAATATAGTCAGCAGTTTGTCTGCATGCCCTGAGTATTCGTTAGCGAACGTGGAGCACCTACTGGCTCGAAAGAAAAGCGGCGATCATCACGTGATTCTCGCTCAATATTCGTAACCAGTAAGCGCATACCCTGAATCACTTAAAAAGTGTAACTCTCAGGGTTCGAATGACTATATCTGGCACGAAGCTGCCAGCAACTGGGCTTCAGGACTGCTTTGTGCTGTGAGTTCAACGGGTCGATGCAACGCTATCCTTAATCAAGGGGGGACGTTGCCATGAAACGAAGAACTCGAATTAACTACACGCCAGAACAGAAAGCGATTATCTGGGACAGATATAAGCAAGGGGATTCCCTGCATGATATCGCCAGAATGTTCGACAGATACCATTCTTCGATCATGCCCACTATCCATCAGACTGGTGGATACCGTCCCCCTGTCCGAAAGCGGCACCGGTTAGCGCTTTCGCTTGATGAAAGAGAGGAGATATCCAGAGGGCTGGTAGCAAAACGTAGCATCAGGGACATCGCTGACAAATTATCAAGAGCCCCCTCAACGATTAGCCGCGAGATCAAGAGGCACTGAGGTGCAAAACAATACCGTGCAGCAAAAGAGGATACGGCTGCGTGGGAACGTGCTCTGAGACCAAAACCTTGCAAGCTAATTGAAAGCCCCACATTGTGTAAAATCATTGCAGAGAAGATGCATCAGGACTGGTCGCCGGAACAAATCGCCGGTTGGCTAAAACGCTGTTATCCGGATAATCAGGAAATGCATGTGTCACACGAAACGATTTATAAAACGCTTTTTATACAAACCCGGGGAGCATTAAAAAAAGAACTGCAGCAATGCCTCAGAAGCGGAAGAGCAGTGCGTAGATCCAGAACGTCATCACTTAAAGGGAAAGGATTAGGGTCAATCCCGAATGCGATACCTATCAGCGAAAGGCCACCCGAAGCCGCAGACAGAGCCATACCAGGTCACTGGGAAGGTGATCTGATCCAGGGCTCGAAAAACTCCTATATCGTCACCCTCGTTGAACGCCATTCCCGCTTTGTTATGCTGGCCAAAATCAGGGACAACAAAACCATAACTGTTATATCTGCACTCATCAAACAAGCCCGGGAATTACCTGTTGAGCTTTATAAAACACTAACATGGGATCGAGGCGCTGAAATGACAAGCCACACTCGGTTTACTGTAGCGACAGACATTCAGATTTATTTCTGTGATCCTCAATCTCCCTGGCAACGTGGCTCAAATGAAAATACGAACAGGCTGCTCAGACAATATTTTCCAAAAGGAACTGACTTATCGGTTCACAGCCAGCAAAGACTTAACAGTGTTGCCAGACAGCTAAATGAAAGGCCGAGAAAAACGCTAGACTATGAATCACCCGCAGAGCGGTTCAATCAGTGTGTTGCATCCATCGGTTGAACTCACAGCCAAAAGCGGACATAACCTCACATCAAAAAGCTGGGACGGATGCATGACCATAGTTTAACTACACGTGTGTAAAAACATTCGACATAAACCATTGACAATATGAGTTTTTACAAGCTGTGCGTGGTTACAAAACTATTCATCAGAATGTATTGAGCATCTTTGCGCTTATGTTGGTCAATCAATGGCACAAGCCGTCTGAAATGCTCACCTTCACAATGTAATTCGAGCGCTGTACGATCCGGCCATTCCTCTATAAAAATGAAATGCCCCGGATCCTTTTCATCGATATACAGATCATAAGCGATGCAAAGAGGTTCCTTTTTTGTGGCCGATACTAGCTCACGGTACAAAGCCATAACCTTCTCAACACAATCAGGTTTTATAAAGTCTTCGGCAATTACTTTTAACATTGCAGCCTCTGAAGATAAGAAGAACCTACACAGTTTTGTTACACTGCAGGTTCGGAACACACTCTATTTCGCCCGGTACGCTTTGCCTCATAGAGCTGCTGATCGGCGCGAATGACAACATCCGATGGCAGTAAACCTCTCTGCTGGCTTGGGTAAACAGTCGTAACGCCGAAACTTGCGCTGACCTTACCCCATGGAGTATCCAAATGGGCAATTGACAACGCGAGGATCCCCTCACGAATGCGTTCAGCAACCGCGATTGCACCGTTTCTGCCGGTGCTCGGCAAGATAACAACGAACTCTTCACCACCGTAGCGTGCGGCCAGGTCGCCGGCTCGGGTCACCTGTTCGGTCATTATCCGGCCAATGGAGCGAAGAACAGCGTCGCCGGCCACATGCCCATAGCGGTCGTTGAACTTTTTGAAAAAGTCTACATCCAGCAAGATCAGCGAGAGGCAGTCATAGCCGCGTTGCGCACGCTTGAATTCCTGATCAAAAATTTCATCGAACATGAGTCGATTAGCGATGTTAGTAAGCTTATCCGTGTTCGCCAGTATCTGCAGACCGATGTTGTTCTGTTCCAGATCATTTGAACGGGCACGCAGCCTTTTATCAAGGTTGTCGCGGATACTTATTTGCCTGACCAGCTTTGATGCGAGCAATCCGAACAAAGAGCAGATCACTAATACGGCGCCCCCAAGAAGAAAGCTCGAGCGCTGCCATTGCCTTAATAATTCTGTTTTCGTACGCCCGACAGCAACGACAAATGGGTAGCCGTCCACGTGCCGGTAACTGTACAGTCGTTCGATCCGGTCGATCTTTGAGACCAGGATTGAGGAGCCGGCGTAATGCGTGGATAAGGCCTGCATGACTGGGCCTTTCGAAATATCAGTCCCGACCAGCCGTTCTTCAAAGGGCCGCCGGTAAACCAACGTTCCATCGCTAAGTGCGAGCAACACTGTGCCGGTTTTACCAATATCAATTTCGTCAAAAATGCGTTCAAAAAAATTAATTTTAAGCGTGACGAGAACAATACCGCCGAAGCTCCCGTCAGGCAGGTTAATCCGCCGCGACACGGGAATAATCCAAACCCCGGTGGACCTACTAATTATTGGCGGTCCTATATGAACTGCGAGATTACGATTAGCGCGGTGGTACGAAAAGTATTCCCGATCCGAGTTATTTCCTTTAACCGGACGACTTAGTGACGTCGCCAGCCAGGCCCCGTCCGCTCCATATACGAATAGTCCGTGTAGTTCGGGGCTGGCCTTGTCTATTTCAATCAAGTGAGTCTCCAACCGGTGCAACTCGTGCGAGCCCATGCCGTCGACTTCAAGACGTTCCGAAAGGTCAGACAAAGTGACACTCGCGGTTTTGAGGGTAGATTCCACCTGAACAGCGATCATGCGAGCAATATTGGTGTTGGCCACTTCAGCATCGCCCAGTTGTGCTGTGCGGGATGCTGCAATAAATGCCCAGCCGAATGCCAATAACAATAGACAGACAACTGTTGTGGAAAGTATGACAAGAGCCGTGACAGGGCGTTTCTTATCGCTCAGGCGGATGAGATAACTTTCCGAGTCGTGGGGGGATGCCATTCAATGCAGCTCACTCCTTCACTCAATGAGCATGAAACTCGCGGGGGGCTTTAGTATGGCATTTATACATCGTTGAAGGTGAACTGTATTACCACCATCCGCTATTCCTTTTCGGGCTTGTAACAGGGTTTATCAGCGGATGCGCTACGACGGCCGTTCCGGCGTATAAGATGAATCGCTAGTCGATAAGTCCGTTTTTCGCTCTTAGTTGACTGTCAGATTTAGCCGCACCTTGCTAAAGATGTAACAGTTGTTGGCGCCACTTTTATCAAGGGTCACTGTCTCAGGTTCATCGTGGTGTCGAATGGCTTTGCGAAAGAAGCGTAATGCAGCTGCTGCATTACGTTTGGCGGCCAGCAGGAAGTCGATAGTCTGGCTTGAAGTATCCACCGCGCGGTAGCGATATTTCCACTGACCTTTGATTTTGATGTAAGTTTCATCCATTCGCCACCGACGACCTATTGAGCGTTTATGTCGTCGAAATACCTTATCCAGTAAGGGTACCAGACGGATAACCCAGCGGTGTAACGTGGAATGGTCAACAATAACGCCTCGCTCTGCCATCATCTCCTCAAGATTACGCAGGCTGAGTGCATATCCGCACCATAACCCCAGCCGTTGCCGAAATTACCCGTGCCGAGGGCGAGTGTTGAGAGTCTAAGACCTGTATTTCCAAAGATGCGGTAACGCATGGCTTCACCTCTTAAAGACAGTTTTCCGGAGAGTTAAAATGATTATCAGAATATGAGGGAGACGCCGACAACTCAGGTCGCTGTATGATCATACTCAGAATTAGACTCAACATCCGTGAAAACGGTAGCCATCAGCCGAAAACTTTCGAAACCAGGCAATTGCATTTGCGCTTTTTAATTTCAATAGAGTGTAGCTCATAGAGTGCAACTCACCATTCTCCATATCCCATACGGGGACAGTTCAGATTAGACTCGAACTGGAAGAGAAGAGGCGTGACTTGGCTCCGTTCAACATGACCTTATACAAACTGTTTTGAAAATGAAGTTGATTAAAAAATAATTAGCAGCCGTGAGGTGCCCTGTCTATACTTTTGAAATTGACGTTCAGGCGGAGCGGGTGTGCATTCAAATCTGACTGCACCTGACACAGTCATGAGCAAAGGGTAAGGTCAACGCTCCTCAAACCTTTAACAACCGAAACACTTTCGCCAGCCTCTCTATTCTGATGCTCTGGCGACGACCTTCTTGTGACTAAAAAATGGCAATGTCATTGCTATTTTTAACAGAGAGCGAAATCTATGAGCACATTTACTACTCGGGACAAGACTGAGATCTATTATAAAGACTGGGGCACAGGCCCGGTGGTGGTTCTTAGTCATGGCTGGCCTCTGAGCTCCGATAGCTGGGAAGCGCAAATGTTCTTCCTGGCAAACAATGGCTACCGGGTCATAGCCCATGACCGCCGGGGGCACGGTCGCTCCAGCCAACCCTGGAACGGGAATGAAATGGATACTTATGCTGACGATTTGGCAGAATTACTGGATTATCTGGATATAGAAGGGGCCTCCCTGTTCGGTTTCTCCGCGGGGGGCGGCGAAGTGGCACGATATATTGGTCGCCACGGGACTGCCCGGTTAGCCAAAGCGGGGTTGATCTCGGCGGTTCCTCCGCTCATGGTGCAGACTGAGTCAAATCCAGGTGGTCTGCCACTGTCAGTTTTTGATGGGATCCGTGCAGCTTCTGTTGCTGACCGCTCGCAGCTTTACATTGACGTCGCCAGCGGACCCTTCTTTGGATATAACCGTCCCGGTGCCATCCCATCCCAGGGGGTAATCTATGCCTTCTGGGTGCAGGGCATGATGGGCGGACACAAAAACACTTATGACTGCATCAAAGCGTTCTCCGAAACAGACTTTACCGAGGACCTTAAGAAATTCTCTCTTCCTACGCTGATTTTACACGGCGATGATGACCAAATAGTCCCAATCGACGCTGCTGCCCGATCCTCATCTAGGCTTATTCCACATGCTGAACTGGTGATTTATCACGGGGCTCCTCACGGTATTACAGATACCCACAAGGAACGGCTCAACAATGATTTGCTGGCTTTCCTTCGCAGTTAAGTCGCCATCCAAATCCCGATAGAATCCCCGTTGAGGAGACATACATGACCAGTAAAACGGCTCAGATAGTAGTGGATAACTTCAGAAGAAATATCATCAT
Source organism: Yersinia sp. 2540 StPb PI (assembly GCF_052217165.1). NCBI lineage: Bacteria > Pseudomonadati > Pseudomonadota > Gammaproteobacteria > Enterobacterales > Yersiniaceae > Yersinia > Yersinia sp. 2540 StPb PI. The sequence continues at coordinate 4,657,271 of NZ_JAZGQC010000001.1, read as the reverse complement.
GAATGGAACACGTGCTTCGTAATTACATGAGGTGCTCTGAATCAGCATTAGTTTAAAGGCATCTGCGAGCCATTAATGGGCTCCCCCCAGCCCATTGTTTACAGACGCGGAAAAATATCATGAATGTCCGTTCCTCGCTCAAAGTTGCCCGATGTCTCAGGGCGTGATATAGACTTTGTATGCAGTTATCGCTGTAAGAAAATGCAGCCTCATTTGGTGATTAAAACGGCGAAAGATGTTTATATAAAAATGCGTTAATCCGCGGGGAGTTATGTATTTTATTGAATCTCGAAAAACGGTGTAAAAAAACCACCTGACGGCGGCTTTATTCTGATTGAATGAGATTGATAGCTATATGGCTTTAACTATAGCTATGATAAAGCCATCCCACCCTTTCTCACCGACAGTTTGTATTGCTGTAGCTTCAAGTCGTTCGTCTTCTGAAGTCATCTGAATAAAGTCTCGCAGTCCCTGCACATTAGGATCGTTACTATCAGAATCAATCACACCACCGCCACGGACGACATTATCCCCTAGGATCACAGTACCTTCCCTGGACAATTGTATTGCCCACTCCAGATAGCGTGGGTTATTAACTTTATCGGCATCAATAAAAATAAGGTCATAGGGTGCTTTGAGCATCGGTAACACATCAAGGGCGGCACCAATATGCAGCTCAACCCGTTCAGTCAATCCTGCATTATCTATATTTTGGCGGGCAATTTTTGCATGATGCTCATTAAATTCTATGGTTGTCACGCGCCCGTATTGCGGTAAAGCTTGAGCCATCCAGATAGTGCTGTAACCTCCGAGAGTTCCTATTTCAAGAACGCGAGTAGCACGTATTATTTTGATTAAAAGCTCCAGCATTTTACCCTGTAAGGCAGAGATATCGTGTGCGGGTAACTCATGAGCGGCGTTATTGGCGAGAGTGCATTTCAAATCCGGTCCTTCTGGGGCGAGTTTTTCAGCAAACCAGGTATCGACTTGTGCCCATTTTTCAGCGTCTCTAGAAGGATAATCAGGGGTTCGCATAGGGGATCTGCCTTTTCTTTAGTGGTTTTTATCTGAAGTTTGCATGTAGTGTGTTACAGCGCTGGGTGCGTGAAACGCTCCCCATTGATTAAAATTCGGTAGTGTTTGAAGTGTACGCTTCTGGTATAAATGTGGCCGCGAGAAATGCTTCGGACGGCTATGAATGAAAAGCAGATGTCCAAATAGCCGAAAACGTCCAAATCTGTCAGATTGTTAGATCTGTGGAATTTTTATCGGCAGTTGCGATTAACTGTGCCAGTTTTTCTTTTGTTAATGGCTTTGAAAAAAGATATCCCTGTAACTGTGAGCAACCTGCATCAATCAGAAACTGTCGCTGTTCACCGGTCTCGACACCTTCAGCAATGACCTGTAGCCCCAACTGGTTTCCCAGACGGGAAACTGCGGTAACGATTGCTGCTGTGTCCTTCAGTTGCGTCACGAATTGTACAAATGATTGATCAATCTTGACGCTGTCGACCATGATGTCCTTTAACAAAGTAAGGCTGGAATAACCGGTACCAAAGTCATCCAGCGCAATTCTTATCCCATGCTGACGCAGAATACTTAACTGCTCTTTACTGTGAGTATCAGAATGCATAATTGCAGTCTCTGTCAGCTCCAGCTCCAGCCGGTGAGGCGGAAAATCTTCCTTCGCCAACAGTTGCAGGATCATACTGGCAAAGTCACTTTCACAAAGTTGTACAGGCGAAATATTCACAGAAAGCGACAAGTTATCCCAGGGCCGCATTTCCTGGCAAGCCCTTCTCAGGATAAACTTGCCCAGTGGCACAATCAGCCCGCACTCTTCCGCCAGAGGGATAAACTGAATCGGGGGAATCGAACCCAAATCCGGATCGTCCCAGCGGGCCAGTGCTTCGACTCCTACAATTTCGCCGTCTTGCGCCCGAATAAAAGGTTGATATGCGCACTCAAGCCCTTGTCCGCTGAGCAGAGCCATTGCTAGGGCTTTTTTCATTTTTCGTTTTCTTGCCAAGCCTTCGTCCAGAAGCTGAGAATAAATACAATACCTGTTTTTACCCATACGTTTTGCTTCATATAGGGCTGTGTCAGCTTTTCTCAGGCACTCCCCTCCCGTGATATCTGATGGCATGATAATGGTTATACCAGCTGAAACGGTAACATATGGTTTTGCACCCTTGAGGATGAAAGGGGCACGAGTGCTCAGGACAATCCTCTGACACAGTGATTCAGCCTCTTCTGGCGGAAGAGGATGTTCTATTAATACTGCAAACTCATCGCCACCAAGGCGGGCAATAATGCATTCCTCCGGCGTGGAATGGGAAAGTTGCCGTGCAAACTCACACAACACAAGATCGCCGGCCTGGTGACCCCAGGTGTCATTGACATTTTTAAACCCATCCATATCGAACAACATCAACACACCACTAGGTTGTTCCGGTTTTATAAGAGGGCGCACCACATTCTGTAACCTCTCATAGAATGCAGCACGATTATATAAACCGGTTAGAGGATCGTGGTAAGCCAGATAACGTGTGTGGGCTTCAGCCTGCCGAAGTATAGAAATGTCATTCAGCGTGATAAGCAGATAGGCTTCAGCGTTCAGAATGAGTCGGGATACCCTTATCACCATGGTTATGGTCTGGTTGTCCTGACCGGGTACTTGTTCCTCAAATTCCAATGGTTCTCCCGTGTTCAGTACATTTTTTTCCTGGTCCAGGATACGAGATGCAAGTGGCAAATCCAGACGTTCCAGCGCCTTTTTACCGATCAATAAGTCGGATGATTTACCGAACAACTCACATGCTTTATGGTTTAAAAAAACCAGCCGGAAATATTTGTCTTTCAGAAAGACTGCATCGGGCAAGGCATTAAGCACTGCTTGGCAAACATCAAGATTATTGAACATTAACCATATCCTGTTGGCGAGTTAAGAAGATTAGCAGATTTATTCATAGTATTGGTGACCTGTGTTCAAATGATGATCAAAATCGCAAACATGGGCACGATACTGTCAGTGGCTGGGCATAACTCCTTCCTGGCTGTCCTGAAAGGAGTTATGCCTGCTATGGATGAGGTAGGTTGCACGAGAGGGGTTATTGATCTGCTCCCCGAGTGTTGTTAGTAATACCCTCGTTGCGACCTGACCTTTACAGATTAGAATACCGAGATGTCCGCTTTTGGCTCAGTTTGTGAAAACCCTGACAAAAACTGAAGTGCGCGGGCCTAAAAAATATGAAATTTATCAACTTGTTAGTTAGATCTAAATTTTACGCATGGGTATGGTTTTCAGCTCTATTTTTGACAGTATCTGTGACCCAAAACGTTTTCACACAGCCTGCGCTCTTAGCTGACGGTCAATTCTGATTGTTCCCCAGAGTAGCAACGATGTGAGAACAAAGATGAGTCAGCACAAATTATCAATAATCCAAACAGAGTTCTTTGCTGATCTAACAGGCAGATAAAAGCACCTTAATGGCGTATTTTGCCTAAGGAGCTTTCCTCACGTTAAGACTTTTTTTTGCCTGTCGGTAGACCACTAGTACCAGAACGGTTTGCCCGGCAACTTCGCAGTTTTCTATCAGCACTATATACTGGGCAATGCCGCCATCTGCTCAGCACTGAGATGGGTGCCGACGGCAAAATTAAACCCCTTACTGTACTGAATGCCTGCAGCAAAGAGCTGTTCGAACTGCTCTTGTGCAGTCGTATAACCACTGGCGACCGCTTGACCGGTTAACGCCAATACCTGACCCTGCACTACACGCTGCTCATAAGCGTTATCCAGTGGACAGACTGTTTAATGACAACAATGACTTAATAAGTTACATACTTTTATTTATGCGTTAAAATCACGTTGAAAAGGACATGCACTGAACTCTGGTGATTCAAATGACTGATAATAAGATTGCAATTAATAGCTCAAGAGCTGCCTCTTCGATTCTGGAAGGTACATGGAAGGCTAATTCAGGTGTACAGAAACAAAATTTTGATGCACTCATCAAAGATGCCACAAGTCGGATGCAAAAGGGGAGGCGTACAGTTTCACATCTAAACCCGCATACTTCGAAAAACATGATTAATTTTTTCGTGAAATTGGATGTACCTGATATCACCGCTGACAAGCCCACAGATCCAAGCGTTTCCCCATTAACTGATGAAGGTAAAGCTATTCTTGCAAATAGTCAGGCTCAGTTGAATGTCTGCATGGTATTTTCAAAAGTCACTCATAAGCTAATGAATTCTTCCTGGGATTTTAAAACAGCCCATTTTTTAAAGTTATAAGTATTTAAAATGATTTGATTCGTTGCCAATCTGGCATATTTAGGGGTGCGAAGACCAGTGGTACAATAAAGGATAGCAATATGTAAAAACTCCAAATAAGGGGGGCCTTTTGTTTGAACTAGGGGACTGACGTTCGGTTGAACTGCTTCCGATGAAGAGTTCAGTTAGCGTACGTTACTCGCTCACGACAGCCCCCAGCTATCTGGAACAGTGAGGTGCCTGAGTAATAGATTCACGTCACAGACACACATTAAATTTTCCAGCTGCCTGTCGTCAAGGACCAACATAGATAGCCATCTAACACCAATAAATTAAATGTAACAAAAAGTAAATTTTAAATATTCATAAAAAACAGATCATCACACTAATGCATAAGACATTTCTTGCAAAAAAAGATAACCCTCTACGAAAAAAGGTATTAATAAACATCATAAAAATTAAACTGAGAGTTTATGGAAATTATTGTAGGAATATGCCTACAAATATTTTTTTCAGAAATGTGATGTGTATTGGGGGTATTTTAGAACCAAGTAGGATCACAAGAGGCTTATCTATTATCACCGTGAATCAGTTAACCCCTAATAACGTAAAAATGATTTATCGATAGGTAACGTCATTGTGTATTACAGTGAATCCACAAAGAGATGTGAGTGGCAAACTTATGCAACTGAGCCCCCATTAACGTTGAGAAATACATTCGCCAACATGTAATGAGTACAAACAGAATATCCTGTTTGAGTATGGCCCTGTCTGCGCAGGGCTCACCTTTCCCCGTGTTAGCACCCGTAAGAATACGGTCAGAAAATGAGTCTGTGAAATCGATTATGCAGATCAATCAGTCGATATTGATCACTTAATCTGATCAACTCAGTATAGTTATCATCCGTCACAGACAAGGTAAGTGATATGTTTTTATGCGCAATGGTTTCGTTCTCTTGCAGAAAAAGCCAATATCGGGTTTTTTACTGTCAAATTTTAGGGTTTAGGGGAAGTGATACACAGTACAGCGTGGAGTGATGGCGGTTGGTTGAATTAAAGAGTGCAGTGAGTATTGAAACGTTAATACAAAAAGCGACCGATTTAGAACTGGTCGGATTCTGGCGCAGGGCTGCGACACAGTGGCTTGCTGTCATGGAACACTGCCCTGATGATACTGAATGGGAACAGATTGTTCGGCGACGTGAACAGTGTTTACTGAAATCATAGGGAACACCAAAAGAGCGGCGGCGAGAAGTCCGTAATCGTTACCGCAGTCAGGAGCGATATAAAAACCGGTATTAACCCTGATTATCCTGGACACACAATAGCCTGATGTGCCGACACGCCTGGCTGGAAGCCGGGCCGTAGAAGCCAGGGATGAGCGGTACCCCCCTGACGGAAGTTCTGGTGCGACTGCGCGGCAATCAACAAGTACTGGTCATCAGCATAAACTGCATTGCGCTGGAAAACGTGACCTCAGCGTTATAGTAGTTTGCAGCACTGGCTGACATGCCGCTGCTGGTGTATCGAACCCTGTTTTTACCTCCCCATACACATCTTGACATTCGTTGCTTTATGCTCGAAGTATTTATTCCACTCTATCTGATGGCGATTATGAATAACTTGATACAACAATTACAATCTATGCTTGGACAGGTAACGAAAAAGAGTAACGAAGGCGGTTCTAGCCTGAGTAATATGTTAGTGCCCGGCGCCTTAGGCGGCCTTGCTGGCTTACTGGTTGGAAGTAAATCATCACGCAAACTGTTGAGCAAATACGGTAGCAGTGCGTTACTTGCCGGTGGCGGCGCGGTACTCAGTACCGTGTTATGGAATAAATATAAAGATAGGATCCGTCAGAATCCTCAAGATGGTTCACAGTATGGTCAGCAAGCAGCCCCTGTAGACCAGCGTGTGCAGCGATTGGTTATGGCACTGGTATTTGCTGCCAAAAGTGATGGGCACATTGATGCGAAAGAGCGACGCATTATTGAACAAAATATGCAGGAAGCGGGTATCGGTGAACAAGGCGAACGTCTGGTGCAATAAGCGATTGATAGACCGTTAGATCCTCAATTATTGGCCCGTGAAATACAAAATGAAGAAGAAGCGCTGGAGCTCTATTTTCTCAGTTGTGCCGTTATTGATGTGGACCATTTTATGGAGCGCAGCTACCTCGCCGCATTAGGTGATGCACTGAAAATCCCACAAGATGTACGAGATGGTATCGAACAAGATATTCAACAACAAAAGCAGGGCATTGCTGATTAATGTCATCATCTGATGACCTTTTAGTTCTTTACCTGTAGGCCATTAGTTCTCACTCTCCCTTTCAGGCCGTATTGCTACAAAAAATTTCTTATTCTCAGTATGTCTACGAGATAGCCAGACGACAGCACTTGCACATAACAAGTGTACTCCGTCCCTGTACGGGCAGATTGGCGTTAAGCGGATGGCAGGTTATAAGCGGGATTGTGTAATACGCTGCTGTATCCAGGTTTCCACTTCGCTTTTAAACCAACGGTAGCTGCGCCCGTGTTTGATGGATTTAGGAAAGTCCCCATCCTGAATACTTTTGTAAAACCACTTATCTGTCATTCCGGTAAACGTGGTGATAAAGGCCATATCGATAAGTGGGTCTTCGACTGAAAACTGGCTGGTGTGCCCTACACGAGATCCAAGTGACCTCGTGTAATGCTAGAGAATGAATTAGCTTACCGAATGAAAGGGACTTCCCCTCGATGTGGTTACTGTAACCATCTTCCGTGACATTATGGGGAGTAACCAAAATATTACAGGGGAATAACCATGGCCGTTGTAACTGTTGGGATCGACCTCGCAAAAAATGTTTTTGCCGTTCATGGCGTTGATAAAAATGGCAATGCTGTTCTCGTTAAACCCAAAGTAGACCGGCAGCGCTGCCCGAACTCATTGCCACCCTGCGTTATTGGGATGGAAGCCTGTTCAGGCGCTCATTACTGGGCAAGGCTTTTCAAGCAGTATGGTCACGACGTTAAATTGATGGCCCCGAAATTCGTTTCGCCATACCGGCTGGCAGGTAAAACTGGTAAAAATGACGCTGCTGATGCGCTGGCAATTTGCGACGCTGTCCGACGGCCCCACATGCGTTTTGTGCCGGTAAAAGATGAAGAACAGGAGTTCATGCAATGCCTGCATCGTACCCGCCAGGATTTTATTGAAGAACGCACCGCATCATATAACCGGCTTCCTGACTTGGTATCTGAATTTGGCCTGATTGCCCCGCAGAGTACAGAACAACTGCGGAGACTGGCCAGAGAACACCTCGAAAATTTGCCTGGCTGGGTCAGTCAGTGCGTTGATGACCTGCTCAGTCATATTGACAGTATTGAGCTAAAAATCGCTGAGTATGATCGTATCCTGACCAGAATAGCCGCCCGAGACAGCCGCAGCAAAAACATCATGAAACTCAGGGGAGTTGGTCCTAGGACAGCAAGTGCGTTGATCGCCAGTATTGGTAATGGACATGATTTTAAGAACGGCCGCCAGCTTGCAGCGTGGCTGGGTCTGACGCCATCACAGTACAGCAGTGGAGGAAAGGCCCTGCTGGGGAAAATAACAAAAGCGGGTGACGCTTATTTGCGCACTTTACTGGTTCAGGGGGCTCGCTCTGTAATGATTGGCGTGGAGCATAAACAGGACCCCTTCAGTCGGTCGGTATGTTCACTGATCAATCGCCGGGGTTACTGGCCTGCAGCCGTCGCTATTGCTGCAAAAAACGCCCGACTATGCTGGGTATCATTGAATTATGGTGATGACTTTAAGCTGTACTCATCATCAGATAGCTGAAACGCATTATCTGAAGACCAACACCTTTTTTGGCTGCAAGAGTTGATGTTAAAGGGTTTGACCCCGTGAGGAATATCTGCAAAACGTACTGGATATCTGTATCCGCTTAGCGAACGAGAACCTCACGAGCGTCTTTCATCAGGGTCCGAATCGATGACAATTCATCATGACTGTTTATAGTACCGCAGTCTTATCCTTTTACTATCAGTGGTAGTCAGACAGAAAAAATTAAACTGGTGTTGACTGTTCGGGGAAGCCCTTATAGTACGTTTTCGTTCCATTGGCTCTCAAAACCCTAAACCTAGTCACAGAGGCTTTAGAAAAACATTATCATTACAGCCATCCTGAGCGCTTAAGTTTATTCCACAGTAAGACACACGAACCCAGCGTGGTAGCAAGCACTACAGGATAACTAAACCGAGCATGCAGTTCTGGCATAAAGTCAAAGTTCATTCCGTACAAGCTGAAGATTACAGTAGGAATGGCCAGCACGGCTCCCCATCCAGCGAGTTTTTTCACCACTTCGTTTTGTTGAACTGTGACCAGAGCAAGGTTAACGTGCATGGCGCTGGTCAACATCTCCCGCATATCATCTGCATCGGTAACAACGTGACGGGCATGATCCTGGACATCACGGATATAAGCCTGTAGTGGTTTTGGGATTATTTCTGTGTGAAGTCTGATGAGTTGCGTGCAGATATCCTCGACAGGCGCAGCCGCATTACGTAGCTCAAGAAGTTGATGGCGCATGGTGTATACCATTTGGACAGCGTTACGATCAAACTCACTTTGGAACATTGCATCTTCCATTTCGCTAATTTTTTCGCTGAGACATACAGTGAGTTCTGAATAACCATCGACAATAAAATCCAGTATGCAGTAGAGAGGATACCCCGGCCCGTAACCCAGCATAGCGGAGTTTTCAGACGCACGCTCTCTGATATGAGCATAGCTATCTGACTTACCATGGCGAATGGAAATCAGAAAATTTCGACCGATAAAAAAATGAGTCTCGCCAAACTCGGTGTTCTCCTGTGCTCTGCGTACGGTTTTTACCACAATGAACAAAGATTCACCGTAACGTTCTATTTTCGGTCGTTGATGTGCGTTCAAGGCATCTTCTATTGCTAGTTCATGGAGGCTAAACTCCTCTTGTACTTTATACATAAAGGAGGGTTCTGGCTGCCACAACCCGAGCCAGATAAAAGAATCCTTTTCATGTATTACTTCACTGATATCGTCGACATTTATACTTTCACCATGAGATCCTGTACGATATATCATGCTGTTTACTATCATTTTATTTTCGCTTTAACTTTGAAAATTAAGGAATAGAATCGTGGAATTCGATCTTCCACTTTAGTTTTAACTGGGATTAGCCTACCAGTAAGTAGCACGATTCAAAATACCGTATTAACTGTAGTGTAGTGGAATACTGAATTTGGCCACCTGAATAGAGAGAATAACCTCTGTCGGTCAGGTATTGTCGGGGAGAACGCGGAAAACCATCTTTGCTATGGCAAAAAAATGGGGGTCAAAAGTCTCCGAAACTGGCAGGAAAATGAAGTCCGTATTTTGATACGGTATTACCTCAAGATAGGCACCCAAGTGGTGCAAGATCTGCCTCGTAGAAGTGTCGAGTCGATCAAAATAAAGGCAAGCCAACTGTGTCTGAAATACACGAAACTCAAAGTGCGTGAGACACCTGTGCATCGCTGGACTGATGGCTAGTGGCGCTTGTTGGAGAAGAACCTGCACTTGTTCCCTTCAGAGATGACTGTGTTGTTTCCAAATCGCACAAAATTAGCGATTGAAAAATCGAAAGAAAGATTAAAGCACCGACAACTCAAGCAGAAGGCGCAAGATAACTGAACAGTGACGGCAAAGTGGTCAACATAGTCCGCAGGTCCAGAAGACCGTCTGAACGAACTGTTTCCCTTCAAGGAAACCCCTTTTACTTTGTGTCAGGCAGAACCGATCTCTTACGTCAAAGTGAGTTTGCCGTAGTATTATCATCCCTCTAACCAATTAATTAGTCGTAAACACTTAGAACAAAAAGTTGAATTTGCAATTTTCCTTTCTTTACCTATATGTACAACTTGCACACTGTACTGCATCACCAAAAGATTTGTTTTTTATACTGGCTGGGGAATATTACTTTTTCTGTGTCGTTTATTTATGTCATCGAATGAATTTTCCAATCACTGATTATTGTCTGTCAGACTATTCAAAAATGAGGCATTGGCTCAAGATGTCTTCGGATCAATCTATAATAGGGAGAAGTGCAAAGTGATTAGAGAAACAGTCTTGGGATGTTCACTGCTGTTGGTATCAGTTGGCGTAATGGCTGGGGGCTGTGATAACCCACGTAATGCCTATGACAAAACCTACTGCGCATCACTGGAAATGGTCCAGTTGGATCAAGAACTCAATTTTGAATATAAGGAAGTGATGGGGTTGCTAAATCAACAGCAAAAACAGACACTGAAGCAATCGCAGATCCAGGGACTACAACATCGGGATAGCGAATGTAGCGACGCTTCACGACTGTACCTCTCCTGCTCAAACAGAACCATGCAGGATCCAACTTCCTGAAAAGCGTGGAGCGCGAATGTAATAGCACAGGTTGTAACAGTAATAAGCCGACTCAGCAGCAGTAATGCTAAGTGCAAGATAAAGTCGGATAATCCGTACCGTTAATCGGGCCCGGTTATCCCTGCTCGTTAATTTGTTTTACGGCTCCAATTTTGAATTCTTCAGTGAAATTTCTGACTGACATAAACACTCCTTCATTGAGCCTCCATTATGAGGCAAAAAAGTGTTTACAAAACCCGGGTATATTCACGGAGCTTCTCTTATCAGGTAGCCCAATTCTGTATTTCACTTCAAACCTAATGCTTGTAGACTTCATTTCCGTTGATCCACTAATATAAGTATCGAGAATAAATAATGTATGGAAAACTGATTGTTACTGGGATTATGGCGACATTGTTAAGTGGGTGTACGGCAGGTTTTAGACCTTCGCTAGAAGACTATAAAGGTTCGGATGCAGCACGGATTCGTAGTTCATCTGATGGTAATACTGCTCTGCAGTTCTTCGAGAAGCAAACGAGTGGTTGCTATAAAAAAGTTTTAGAGCGACGAATTACGTCTGGTCTAGCTGTAATGGGAATTCCTGTTACTGGTAATAAAAAAATAGGAATGCCAGAGTCATCTTACAATAAAGGGGCTTTTATAAATGAGTTTACTATCAAGCCAGGGCAGTTGGTGAGGGTAATTCATTACTGGACGGAAGCAGGCTACCATCAAAATACTCAACGATCTGACACATATACTTTCGTTCCTCAAGCAAATCATGATTACGATATTGTCGTTATTGGTTCAGAATATTCAGGAGATAGCGTGTCGGTAAGGGATATGGATTTAAGTGCCAAGATAGTCGATTGGAAAGCAGACAACCTCTGCCCTTCAAGTGCGTTCGATTAATCGTCTGGAAGGTAAAGGCGATAATATGTGTTGCAGACGAGCGCCAATGGATACGTTACTTGATGGTAAACGAGCCAAGCAGATAAGAATATGAACCAGATTAAATCTGACAGATGCCGGTATAAATAATCGGTAGCCGTCAGTTCAGGCCTGAGCGACTACATTTCATCATAATTTAAGTACAGAAAACCTAGCGAATATGGGCTTAGACAACAATAAAGCCCATGTTTGCTTAGCTTCGTACAGCTTCTTTGTTACTGGAACTTTCTACAATCATCATTTGATCTCGGTATAGCGTTCCATTTTCAACGAGTTTTTCGATGATATCGCTGATCACTTTTCTGAGTGTATTACTTGTCGATTTAAACCCTAGCATCCGTGAAACGGTTATCACTAATTCATCGTCTGTAGCCCCCAAATTATTTTTTATAATTTGACGGATTCCAGATGCGATTTCTTGTGGTGCTATCATTTCGGGTTTGCGTATCCCCGCGGACTGCACACCTTGACGATTGCGCAGTACTGGTGACGAACCAGGGATAGAAAGGAAAGAATCCTCACTAACAACATTTCCTTTAGAGCAGGCGACTGATACCGCCTGATCAACAGCAGCTTCAATACGTGCACCAGAACGCTGTAAGCCCCATGTTGTCCTTAACCGAGTCACCACTTCACTGAAATGAACAGGGGACTCTATAGCCACAATTTGCTCGACTAAGTCTGCCAAAAGACCTACTGGAGTATCATGTAACTCATAGGCTGAATGCCTCATCGGGCTAGCTTCAATATATTCCTTGAAACTTAGAGTCGATGAATCGACATCAACAAGACCAATTTCTGTAATCGGACCACGGTCAACAGTAATAATTTCTACTGGAACAGCCCGCCGCGCCTTTTCGCCTTGTTCAAGTCTGGTCGCTAACTCTATTTTTGCTGATTCAATAGCATTAAGTGTTTTTTGTAGCTGCTCATCCGGCCTTTGGAACCAATCAGTACTCCATATGCGATGGATAATCCACCCGTGATCTTCAAGCACAGCCTGGCGTAAGCGATCACGTTCCCGGGCTGAACGTGAAGAATGGTAGGATTTGCCATCACATTCAATGCCAATGAGGTATCGCCCTGGCATATCGGGATCTGCAATACCTAGGTCTATATAAAAGCCAGCAATACCGACTTGTGGATGTACTTGATATCCAGCAGATTGCAAAGCATCAGCAACTTGTTCTTCAAAGACACTGTCCATTTCCCTCAGCCCTGGTTGAGCCACTGAAAGCCGCCCTGTACGCGCATACTGTAAGAATAATTTAAAGGCAAAAACCCCTTTACCTTTTGCCCGCTCAAGGTCGATATCTTCATCTGTTATTGAGGCATAGACCTCGCAGCGTCGTTTAGCTCGACTAATCAAGACATTCAAACGCCGTTCCCCTCCCTCTGCCCCTAATGGACCGAAACGCATAGCCATATACCCTTGAGCATTTTTGGCATATCCCACGGAAATCATGATGACATCACGCTCATCACCCTGAACGTTTTCTAGGTTCTTAACAAAGAAAGGTTCGCTCGGATGGGAATAGAAAAAACTCTCTAGATCAGGATTTAAGCGGCGGATAATTTCTAGTTCATCCTGAATGGCTTTACGCTGAGAAACGGAAAATGTGGCTACACCTAAGGATAACTCAGGGCTATTTTTTGCATGTTGTAAGATAGCCTTCGCAACATGTTTAGCTTCAATGATATTAGTTCCCGCTCCACCAGATTCAAAAATACCCTCAGGAATATGATAAAACTGTAATCCCATCCCGGCTTCTTGAGTGTAAGGACTCGGCACAATAAATAATTTATTCTCGTAAAACTGACTATTTGATACAGCAATTAATGATTGGTGACGGCTACGGTAATGCCAACGCAACATGCGCTGAGGTAATCCTCGTGCCACGAAAAGACCCAGTATGCTTTCAATATCTGAGACTTGAGTCGTTTCATCGCTGTCATCAGGATTAGACTCAGTCATTTTTGCAAAGAATTTTGTAGGCGGTAATTGCCGCTCGTCGCCAACCACAACGACTTGCTTACAACGAGCAATAGCACCAATGGCATCAACAGGTTGGATTTGACTCGCCTCATCCATGACTAATAAGTCGAAGGTTTGCCTGCCCGGAACAAGGAATTGTGCTACGGATAATGGGCTCATCATCATAACGGGTTTAAGTGCTTGTATCGCAGAACCTGCTTTTTGCATCAATTGCCGTATTGGCATGTGTCCGCGTTTGCGAGCCATTTCTCCCCTTAAAATCCCAACGGGCCCTGCACCCCCTTCTTTGGATGGGATCCGCCGATGATGGGCTCGAACGACTTCGATACTGGCTGCTTTAATACGTTGCCGGTCGAGTGTTGAGAAATCCATCGCTAATCGGGAATGAAGTTCCCCATCAAAACGAGCCAGTTCAGGTGCCTGTTCAACCATATAAGCCAAAATAGTTTCATAATAGGCACGTTCCATGGTGGGTAGCGCCTCTGCTAAAGAAAGCTGACCACTGGATAACCGATCAACTAACTCTCCTAATCCTGAGTTTCGGGCGTTGGTTGCGCGGTGCTGATAGGCGACCCACTTGGATAACTGCTCTGAATGAACAAGCCACGAATGAAGTGTTTCATATAGGTTTTGTATGCTCAGAAGCTCAGAAGAAGGCGATTTGAATAGTATTTCTAGTTTAGCCTGTAGTTCATCAGATATTTTTTCAATATCTGTTAAAATTGACTCACTTTCATTCAACAGGTGTTCCACCGATTCAATGAGCATATAACGCTCATTGAAAAGCGTTGCAGCCAGAAAACGATACTGTGAATATTGTTGGATCCACGTTGCTATTTGCTCACATTCGTCCCAGTTGGAATTAACGCCTTGCCAAACATTATCGAAAGCTTGTCGACCTAGTTGGTCATAGTTAGAAATTTTCAGGGCTAGTGCTTGTAATTCAATAATTCGCATGATGAGTTGACTATGCTCATCAATACGCTGAGGAGGGTACTGCAACACCTGATGAGATAGCCCATTGATCCAGATGAGATGATCCACTTGCTCTTCTATTCTTTGCAAGGGGACCCGTTCCACCGATAATTCATCGTTGAAGTAATCGCTTACTCTTAAAGAGTAAGCATCCCAGAGTTGGTTCAATGCTGATTCAACTTCGACTATCAAATTATTGACTTGTGTCGCTCTGGCCTTGACGACATTACGATCAGCTAACTGGCTTACTAATACACGCGGCTCTGCCCCGAACCCTCTTAATGTTCTCATCCATTCGACAAGTGCTCTCAGTGGCTCACTTTTACTGCGATCGCCTCTCCAGTCAGCCCCAAAAGCAGATTGACCAAAGTTATTGCCTTCTTTGATTTTACTGAGTGCCGCTTGCCCTTTCAAAAGGTCATCGAGCAGCTTTACCAGGTCTGATATTGGGAGTTTAGGGTTTTTTATAATTGAACGCCCCAGTGCTCTGGCGTTGCGCCATTTTCCACTGAGAAAACGCAATGGTCCGGTTTGAGACGCTAATACTATTCTTGCCGCTTTTACATCTGTATCCCAAGCGATATCAAGCAACTCTGTATCCAATGTTGCTCTTATCAATTCTAGGGTAGCAATTGCATCAACGAGCTCTGATGCTTGCTCAACCCCATGATCCCAGACAGATGCAATAAACGCATCCGAACTGGCTTCTGGCGCATCTGCTACCCGGTCAGCCAAGGCTATTAATCGTGATATATCATTAAAGGTTTGGTAAACACCTTTGGTACCTAACTCTTTCTGAAGGCGACTTACTTCAGTTTCCAATCTTGGGAGCAAATCTTTCAATACCGTTGCAGCTTTAAATCCGGAGTATGAAAAATCTTGTGGAAGCTTGGATAGAGCCTCATCTAAAGAATCTAATGGTATATCTATAGCTTTAAGAGTTATCGCATCGGCAAGCTTTGCAGCATCATGCTGAAATTGTAGCCCGTAAGAAATAAGTTCTTGCACCGCTTGAATGTCTGAACTCCATACTGGGGAGGTAAGTGCATTTTGTGATAATGATGGTGCACCCGCTACGATTTCAGCAACGGTTTTAAGACGGTTTAATTCACTGAATGTTTGCGGCTCTGGTGATATCTCTAATGTTTCCGCCAAACTCTTTAATTCAGATTGTAAGGCTTCTACATGTTGTTTTTGCTGACTTAATCGTGGGATCAGGCGTTCGACTTCGATAGGAAGAATCTCTTCACGACCTACGCCATACCAAGGGTGTTGATCTGGCACGCCAATATCATGGATACGTTGGGTTAATTCGGTCACGAGTTCAAGGCGCTTATTATAGTTGTTGCTCGACCAATTCAATGCCCCGACAAGTGATATATCAACCGGTTGCTGACCTGCCCTACGCAGGCGAACGAGTTGCCCCATAACCTGATAAGGTGTTAGCTCAGATGGATTATATTGCTCGTGCAGACGGCGAGCATGTTCATTTAAAACATCTCGTGAAGCAGTCAGGTTCTCCAGTAAAATATCTGGAAATTCACCTCGGGGGGAACCCAGTTCCCACACCCGTTTTAATTCATCCAGCAAAGCGCGCTTATTGGCTTTGTTACTGTGTAATTCTAAACAAGCATCACCAACACCCGCGTGGTCTAAACGTCGTTTGACTACATCCAGCGCCGCCATTTTTTCGGCAACAAAAAGAACGGTTTTACCATCTGCAATTGCAGATGCAATTACGTTTGCAATTGTCTGCGATTTCCCTGTACCAGGGGGGCCTTGAATAACAATATTTCGACCCTTGCGCACATCGTGAACAGCCAGTGTCTGGGAGCTATCACTATCGACAATATGCAGCATTTCTTTTGGCTGTATGTGCAGGTCGATAGAAGCATCATCAGAAATCAACGTATCATAAGTTTCGAAACCGTCAGACAACAATGCACGAACAATGGGCTGTTCAGTGATCTTGCTATCACTTGGCCAACTCTCAGGAGCGAGGTCACGATACATCAAAAATTTAGCAAAAGAGAAAAAACCAAGTGTTATATCGTTTGCTTGTACCGCCCAATCAGTTTTGGTTTCAACCGCTTTAGCAATGGCATTCATATAACCGACAATATCGAAGTCATCTCCCATATCAAAAGTCGGTAATTTAAGCTGATGGACTTTGTCCAAATAAGACTCAAGCGATAGATTTGGCAGAAGTTCCTCTTGCCTAGCCCTTAGTTTAAATCGCTCTCCAGCAGTACCGCGTTCTAGTGTCACCGGCAACAGTACTAATGGAGCAAAACGGATGTTTTCTTTATTTTTTGGATCCACCCATTTTAATGAGCCTAGTGCTAAAAACAGAATATTAACCCCTTGCTCTTCTTCTAATGTCCGTGAGTCGTGGTAGAGGTCTAATAAACGTGTTTGTAAACCTTTCGGGGTCATACGTGTTTGAAATTTCGTATCGATGTGCCCTGCACGCAGCTCATCTGACTCATCGTCTTCTGGTTGCTGTAAATCTGAGTCAGTATATTCGTCCTCGGGAAACGCCTCAGTTTCCCCATTTACTTTTCCACTACGCCCTGGTAAGAAAGTAAATGCTTTCCCTTCTTGTAATAGAAGGCGATAAATCTGTTCAGAGCGTTCATCAATAATATCTATGCTTTTTGCTGTCTTGGACCGAGGAATATTTAGCAATTTATTTCGTGCAGAAAGATCCAATAACTCTGTGCGTGCCCGCTCAAGCTTTTCTTCTAAGGATAAGCGGCCTTGAAAAAGTGAATTCTCTACGTCCATAATCTCTATTTATTCCAGTAGGTTAGTTTTTTTGACAGTATGCCTATATATCGATGGGTATCATCCAGTGTGCTGGTACCAGCAAGAAAATCCCAATGGAAGATGAATTACATAAAAGCCTCTGTCCTTATAAGGATATGATACTACCGAATACATATTAGCGATATTTAACTTTCTACAAATTGTGAATTGAATTGTACCTATGAGGAAATAATTAGATTAGTACTAATATAAACAAAAAATGAATTGCCATTTTATAACTGAGTCTAGACATATCCTGCCTAGACTCAGATTAAATCCTTATCTATTACTATTCAGATATTATGCAATAAATAGGGGACGGTTGGCTTTTATGTCATAAGATACTTGAGCAAGCAGGGAGCAAGGCATGCGCTATTACTGTGGGACATACTGTTTTGCAAAATCAAATGGACTCACTGCAATCTCTCTGTTCGTATCCAGAAAATCTGCCCACCATTGCAACATCAGTCTGCGCTCATCCAGAAACTCGGCTTTGTGAATGTATGCTGCCCGAACACCATTACGTTCCTGATGGCTCATTTGCCGCTCCACCGCATCCCGTGACCATAAACCAGACTCAATCAATGCGCTGCACGCCATCGCTCGGAAACCATGGCCACACACTTCCGTCTTGGTCTCATACCCCATCAAACGTAATGCCTTGTTGATGGTGTTTTCACTGATGGGCTTACGAGGATCATGATCACCGGGAAATATCAGACCACTCTCACCACCAGAAAGGCGAAGCTCTTCCAGCATAGCTAACGATTGTTGGCTGAGTGGGACCAGATGCGTGGTGCGCATCTTTGAACCTCGGTGTGAGAATTTAACTCCGGGGATAGGTTCTCTTTCAGCCGGGATGGTCCAAAGTGCTCTTTCTGTATCGATTTCACTCCAGCGTGCATAACGAAGTTCACTGGAACGAATAAAAACGAACAGATTAAGCATCACGGCCAGGCGAGTAAGAGGTTGGCCCTTATAACCCTCAATACGTGATAGTAACTCAGGGATGCGATTGAGTTCGAGGGCAGGCCGGTGAACGCGTTTAACCGTGGTAAGAGCGCCAACCATGTCCTGAGCTGGGTTGTAATCGATGATCCCACACTGGACGGCATAACGCATGATGGCGGTGGTGCGTTGCAGTAGACGGGCAGACACTTCAAGAAATCCTGCATTTTCGGCTACCCGAATAGGGATGAGCAGGTCGGGTGTCCTGAGTGAAGCGATATCGCGAGTACCGTTCACAGGAAACAGATACATTTCCAGATTTTTGAGCACCTTTGCGCTGTGTTGCTCAGACCATTGCTTATTAGCAGCATGCCAGCGCCGGGCAATAACTTCGAATGTTTGAGTGGCATCGGGTAAAGCCTTTTTCGCACGCTTGACCTCACTGGGGTCGGAGCCCTCGGCAATCAATTTGCGTGCGGCGTCGCGTTTAGCCCGCGCTTCTGAAAGTGATAGGGCAGGGTAGACGCCCAATGCCAGGGTATTTTCTTTGCCGAGGTAGCGATAACGTAGCCGCCAATATTTTGACCCATTGGGATGAACCAGCAAATGCATGCCATCGCTGTCAGTCAGTTTGTAAGGTTTATCTTCGGTTTTTGCTGACCGCACTTTCACATCGGTGAGTGCCATGGATGGCCTCCGGAATAGATTTTGTGGGTATAATAATTATCGAACTGGACTGTACCCGCATTTGTGCCCACAGGTGTAACTTGATGTAGGTAGAATCAGGTTGAATTCAGTTGATATGAAGAAGGGAGATGATAGCAGTAACAGCAGGATTTTAAATGCAAAAATAGACGTCGGTTGACGTCCATTGATAATAAGGTGGTGCCCGGACTCGGAATCGAACCAAGGACACGGGGATTTTCAATCCCCTGCTCTACCGACTGAGCTATCCGGGCAACGGGGCGCATTAAACCGTATTGGCGGCAAGTCGTCAATGAGTTTCTCTTATAAAGGCGATCGGTTGCTCTCTTTTCATGCAAAAATAGCGAGAAAACTGTTGGGAAGTTAATTTTTATGGTGTATCTACATATTTCATCTACTTGATTTATAGATTTTTTATTTTTTAGTGTGTTAAATAACAATGGCTTAGATATTCACTAAAAGTGCATTTTTATTGGCCTACAAGGTTGAACCTGCCGGCAAAACATGCAATTATTGCGAAAATTTAGCGTTACTATTCATCCCTCTAATCCATATCATTTCGATTAAGTAAGCAGGAGGCGGTTATGACAGTAGTAGACTATTCAATGCATAATGAGCGCTTCTCATGCTATTTCTCCTGTTTATCTGCTGTTAAGTTCCTTGTTACTTCCATGCGGTAAGGCTATCTGTCGCTCACTGTTAGGCATTATTAAAAATAGAGCTGGATCTCTGATTTTACTGATGTCTATTGGTCGATGCGAAGACCAGTTAACTCACTATTCTAGCTTCTATTTGAGCGAGTGATCGTGTGCGTAATAGATATCAATTTGCCGGCATTGCATAAAATCTTCACCTTATGCGATGTCATATACATGCCAAAATGGCAGCCTCATACCTGACCGTTTGAGAGTAAGTGACATGACACTATTAAAAATAGCAACAAGTGCTCGTTTGGCTTCTTATATAGAAAGCCAGCGGGGAATGGTATACCTCAATCAAACTGATTTTACTGATGTTGCCGCTGTGGTGATGTCGGTTGAAGATGCCAATGCCGGTATATTGTCAAAGTTGCATGATCTGGGTTTTGCTATTCCTACTTTTGTTGCTGTCACGGCACAACAGACGGTTTCTGCCGATTATTTGCCTCTGATTAAGGGGATTATTACGCTCGGCGAAGCAAACAAAGCTTTTTACAATGCTCAGGTAGAGGCTGCCGCCAGTGAATATCAAAAAAATCTATTACCGCCATTTTTCTCAACATTGAAAAAATATGTCGAGATGAATAATTCAACTTTTGCTTGCCCAGGCCATCAGGGTGGCGAGTTTTTCCGTAAGCATCCTGCCGGTCGCCAGTTTTTTGAATTTTATGGCGAGACCATTTTCCGTTCAGATATGTGCAACGCAGACGTCAAACTGGGTGACTTGCTGATCCATGAAGGTGCAGCTAAAGATGCACAAAAATATGCAGCTAAGGTCTTCAATGCGGATAAAACCTATTTTGTTTTGAATGGTACATCGGCTGCGAATAAGGTCGTGACTAATGCCTTATTGACCCGTGGTGATTTGGTATTGTTCGATCGTAATAACCATAAATCCAACCATCATGGTGCGCTGATTCAGGCTGGGGCGACACCAATCTATTTGGAAACGGCCCGCAACCCGTTCGGTTTTATTGGTGGTATTGATGCTCATTGTTTCGACGAGCGTTATTTACGCCAGCAATTGCGGGACGTTGCGCCAGAAAGAGCAGAAGAGGCGCGGCCATTCAGATTGGCGATCATTCAGTTGGGTACCTACGATGGCACGGTGTATAACGCACGTCAGGTGGTTGATACTATTGGTCATTTGTGTGATTACATTCTGTTTGATTCTGCGTGGGTAGGTTACGAACAGTTTATTCCGATGATGAAGGATTTCTCACCGCTATTGCTGGATTTAAATGAAAATGACCCTGGGATTATTGTGACTCAGTCAGTGCACAAGCAGCAGGCTGGTTTCTCCCAAACCTCGCAGGTACATAAAAAAGATAATCATATCAAAGGGCAAAAACGGCACTGTAATCATAAACGTTTTAATAATGCATTTATGTTGCATGCCTCAACCAGCCCGTTCTACCCATTATTTGCTGCACTGGATATTAACGCCAAAATTCATTCTGGTGACAGTGGCCGCCGCATGTGGATGGATTGTGTCAAGTTGGGCATCGATACGCGTAAACTATTATTAGAACGCTGCTCAATGTTGCGGCCATTTATTCCTCCCACTGTCGGTGGTAAAAATTGGCAAGATTACGATACGGACGTTATTGCTAATGACACACGTTTCTTTAATTTTGTGCCTAATGAACGTTGGCATGGCTTTGAAGGGTATAACCAAGACCAATATCTGGTTGATCCTTGTAAGTTATTACTGACGACACCGGGTATTGATGCTAACAGCGGCCAATATACCCAATTTGGTGTTCCGGCAGCGATACTGGCTACCTTCTTGCGTGAAAATGGCATTGTGCCGGAAAAATGCGATCTGAATTCAATTTTGTTCCTGCTAACACCGGCAGAAAATCCAGCAAAAATGGCACATCTGGTTGATATGCTGGCTCAGTTTGAGCGCTACGTGGAGCAAGATGCTTTATTGTGTGATGTATTACCGACGATATACCGTAAGAATGAAGAGCGCTATCGCGGCTATACTCTACGCCAGTTATGCCAAGAAATGCATGATCTCTATGTCAGCTATGATGTTAAACAACTGCAAAAGGATATGTTCCGCAAAGCCAGCTTACCGCCGGTATTAATGAACCCGCAAGATGCCAATATCCAGTTTATTCGCGATAATATCGAGCTAATCCCTATTGCCGAGGCTGAAGGGCGCATTGCTGCTGAAGGCGCACTCCCTTATCCACCTGGCGTATTGTGCGTGGTGCCAGGTGAAATGTGGGGCGGGGCGGTACAGCGTTATTTCCTGGCGTTGGAAGAGGGGATTAATTTATTGCCCGGCTTCTCGCCTGAATTGCAGGGCGTTTATATCGAAAAAGGTGATGTAGAGTGGCGGCGTATCTTTGGTTATGTCATTACGCCGTAAACTGAAGTACTGATAGACAGCCAATGAGAGCATCGGCTGTCTATCAACAAGTTATTACAAATTAGGCTCATCAATAACCTAAATAGCGTGCGACTAAAACTGTGCCGGAAATCAGCAATAAGATATTTATTAATCGGATAAGCTGGTCGCGACTTATCCCTAAACTGATTTTATTGGCGATAACCAAACCAACTAACATCCCCGGTACCAACAGTAGTACCATCCATAAAATAGATAGGTCCATGTAGACCCCTGCCAGCGTAAACAAAATAACTCGCGTGAGGGTACTCAGGCCGATAAGCGTGGTCTGGGTAATCCGCAAATTATCTTTGCTGGCTATTCTGCCGGATAAATAAATAGCATAGATAAACCCGCCGCTGCCAAATAGCGCACTGAAGATACCGCCAATCAAGCCAAAAGGAATGGCGGCAACAGGTTTGAATTGCCCTTGTGGTTTACGCCGGCTAAGGGCGTAAATGGCATATAAAATGACAAATATGCCGAGCGCCAGTAGCAAAATATCAGGGCGAGTACGTAGCAGTAACGTCGCGCCGATCAGACTACCAATAATCATTAGTGGGACTAATCGCTTAAGTTCAGCAAGGTCGGCATGACGGCTATGGCGAGCTACATTGGTAATGGCTGCAAACATATCGACAATTGCCAATAATGGGACAATCTTAGCGACAGGAATAAATAGCGCTAATATCGGACTGGCAATTAATGCAGAACCAAATCCTGTAATACCAAAGATGATATAAGCGATGACCATAGTGGAGAAGATTACCACCATTTCAAACAGGGTAAGTCCAAAGTCCATTTGTTCAATCTGCCGATAGTAGGGATAGGATGATTAGCCATACTATAAACATTTTATTGAGAATGGTTGTTATTCAAATGTGCACTTTTGTCAGGCGATCACACTTTAGACATAAAAATGACACTGTGGGTGGAGCCTGCCATTTCAGTTTCCCTTCGTTGGCGTTGCAGGGGGGATTAGCCACCTGCAACGCCAATTTCTTTGGCTATAAAATCCGCTATTAAACAAAACTAGTGGCGGCGATAACTCTTCTGCGCGCTGTTCACTTTCACCAGATAACGGCGAGATTCGCCTGAAGGGTGTTTAGTGGTCAGCGTTTGGAATACATCACCAGGAGCCATATTGTTGATAATATTAACAGCCTGGTTCTTATCGCTGGAGAATACCCGCAATACGCTACCTGCTCCGCCGTTATAAGAGGTAATAACAGCATAACGCCGTGAGGTGGCATTCTGAATTCCGCCTAGATAGGTATTTTGCAGAATTGACAGATATGCCGTACCGGCATCAATATTATTTTCTGGATCAAACAGATAGCTACGGCTTGGCTGGCCACTTTTGCCCTTCATTTTGAACACATCTCGCCCGGCAGTATGCTGCACAACTTGCATCAGACCCAACGCATCAGAGCCACTGACCGCATATGGGTTGAAGCTAGATTCTGTTTGCATAATTGCCAGGATCAATGACTCTTCGACGCCATAACGCTCCGCTGACTGGCGCACCAGTGGCAGGTATTTATGGGCACGTTGATCCAGATGGTTAGGAACCAATTGCAAGGTGACCGACCAGATAACATGCAGGCCGGAAGTGCGTTTTTGCATTCTGGTTTGTAGCAGATAATCAGCAAAATGGGCCGCGCGCCATTCCCAACGGATCGGCTGGCCATTGTTATCTAGCACCTGCCCATAGAGGAAGGGCTCTTTACTGATCTGAATATCGTTAACATCCGAATAGAGGTCGATAGAGCCAGGATCATCACCCATTAATAGTGTGGTAATAATCGCCTGACGCAAGTGAGCCGCCGGATCTGTCGTGGCAATGGTTTCAACCGTAATCGTACCGGCATCGAAGTTGATATGGCTGCGGGTTTGATATTGATCCGTATACTTAACGTAATCTTTTGGACCCGCGATTAAGACTTCTTTTAATCCCCAAATATTTTCAATGTTATGGGCAAATTGGCCCATTAAAATCTCAAAACCGTTGGTATCTTTGACATAGGCTTCGTTTTCTGTTTGATTCTTATTGCCTGAGCAAGACACTAACAATGGTGCAATTATCAGCAAAGCTAAAATTTTCTTCATCTTACAAGCCATATCTTGATGAGGAATAACAACGGGGCCAGCGCAGACCCCGTGTGGTTACTTACTCGGTGGAGTATAACCTTCAATATGAACATCCTGCCCTTCGAACAGAAAGTTAACCATCTCCTGCTCTAACAGTTTGCGGTCTTCCACATTCATCATGCTCAGTTTTTTCTCGTTAATCAGCATGGTTTGCTTGGTTATCCATTGTGACCAAGCTTCTTTTGATATTTCGTTATAGATACGTTTGCCAATCTCACCTGGATAGAGCTGAAAATCTTGCCCCTCAGCATCATGTTTTAAAAATGTGCAAAAAATTGTTCTGCTCATGCTAAATCCTCTTCTATGGCGCTATTCCCTTCATACTTGACGTTGCAGGGGGTTAGCTATGTTGGTCACTCGGCTGTTTTGCCAACTGATGTAATAGGCGTTCAACTGGGGCCGCCAATCCTACCGCGGGTGGTTGAGCTAAGTTATACCAGAGACCTGCACCATCATCCATGCATCCACGGGATGACGCCGTATTCAGCCACATGGGGACAATATCCAGATGGAAGTGGCTGAAGGTATGACGAAAAGCAGTTAACTGCTGCAAACTGCTGCTGGCAATACTTTGTTGCTGCAACCAACGCTCCAGTTCGGCTGGTTCAGAAAATTGCGGGAAGCAAAATAGACCACCCCATAGACCTACTGGCGGGCGCTGTTCGAGCCATACCTGCGATCCGTTTTGCATCAACAAAAAGTAAGCTGTTTTTTCCGGTAACGTCTGTTTGGGTTTTTTACCGGGGTAGCGCGCCCAACTGTGATTAGCATAAGCCATACAACCGGTATTCAGTGGGCAAAGCTCACACTTGGGCTTAGAACGGGTGCACACCGTGGCACCTAAATCCATCATCGCCTGATTAAACTGACCTACGCCTTTGGCTGGCGTAACATCTTCACTGATTTGCCACAGGCGGCCTTCGACTTCCTTTTTACCGGGCCATCCTTCAACAGCGTAACAACGGGCCAGCACTCGTTTGACGTTACCATCTAAAATAGGAAAATGTTTCCCTAATGAGAGCGACAAAATAGCGCCCGCAGTTGAGCGCCCAATCCCCGGCAGTGCGAGAATCTCGTCAAAAGTAGTAGGGAACTCGCCTTGATGGCGTTCAACAACTGTTTGGGCGGCTTTATGCAGATTTCTGGCACGGGCGTAGTAACCCAGCCCGGTCCATAAATGCAGAACTTCATCCAACGGTGCCGCAGCCAACGCACTGATATCAGGGAAGCGCAACATAAAACGTTGGAAATAGGGAATGACGGTCGCAACCTGAGTCTGTTGCAACATCACTTCTGACAACCATACCTGATAAGGTGTTTTATCCAATTGCCACGGCAAGGTTTTGCGACCAAAGCGTTGGTACCACTCAAGTACCTCGTGCGCGAACTGTTGCGCTTGCATCATAAGTTGGTATCAATATCCGGCAGGTAATAAATTAGAGCTGGATTGCAGCATAGAGTTCTCACCCTGTAAACCCCCTTCGTACTTGAAGCGACAACTGTGTTAGCCGCACTCACGCACCCGAATCACTGACTTTAATCGGCCACTTTGGTTATATCTACGTTATTTACTGCTTAATTTTGTACTTATGGCGCCCAGAGTTGATAAACTACCGTATCTTTGCATAATGCGCGTTCACATACGCAATCAACAGACAGAAAGTACCATGATAAATGACGTCATATCCCCGGAATTTGATGAAAACGGCCGAGCCATGCGCCGTATTCGTAGTTTTGTCCGTCGTCAGGGGCGGCTGACCAAAGGTCAACAACTGGCGCTAGATAGCTACTGGCCGGTGATGGGCGTGGAATATCAAGCAACGCCGGTTGATGTAAACGCCTTGTTTGGCCGCGAAGCTCCGGTGGTACTGGAAATCGGTTTCGGCATGGGGACTTCACTGGTGACCATGGCTGCCAGTAATCCGCAGCAGAATTTTCTGGGGATAGAAGTGCATTCTCCGGGGGTTGGTGCTTGTTTGGGGGCTGCTCACGAGGCGGGACTAAGCAACTTGCGGATTATGTGTCATGACGCGGTTGAAGTGCTGGAAAATATGATTCCAGATGCTTCACTGGATATGGTACAGCTATTCTTCCCTGACCCATGGCACAAAGCGCGCCATAATAAGCGTCGTATCGTCCAGACGCCTTTTGTTGAATTGGTGAGAAGTAAATTAAAAGTGGGTGGCGTGTTCCATATGGCGACCGACTGGCAACATTATGCGGAACATATGCTGGAAGTGATGTCAGGTGTAAACGGATACCGCAACCTTTCAGAACAAAATGATTATGTTCCTCGTCCGGACTCGCGTCCGCTGACAAAATTTGAATTACGTGGCCAGCGTCTGGGACATGGCGTTTGGGATCTGATGTTTGAGAGGAAAGAATAATGGCTAACAATCGTAGTCGTCGTTTACGCAAGAAGATGCATATCGACGAGTTTCAGGAATTGGGTTTCTCCGTACAGTGGACCTTCCCTGAAGGGACTGGTGTTGATGTAATTGATGAAACTGTCGATGCTTTTATCGATGAAGTCATTGAAGCCAATGGTCTGGCATTTGATGGTAGTGGCTACTTGCAGTGGGAAGGTTTGATTTGCCTGCAAGAGATCGGTCATTGCACTGATGAGCACCGTGCATTGGTTACTAAATGGCTGGAAGCTCGCAAGTTGAAAAATGTAGAAACCAGTGAGTTATTTGATATCTGGTGGGATTGATCTTCCGGTTTAACGGCAGATAATTAATAAGGGCGCCTAAGCAGGCGCCTTTGTTTTTATCAGGCATGGCTAGTGGAAGCTGTTACTAAGTTCTATTGGGAGCATTTTTTTGGCAAAAATTTTAGAGGTAGCAACAATCTTAAATAATACCTTACTGGCAGATATCTTACAGCAGGTTCGCCCGCTGATTGGTCAGGGGAAGGTTGCTGATTATATTCCCGCATTAGCGGAGGTCGCGGCAGATAAGCTGGGCATTGCTGTGTGTACGCTGGATGGCGAGATTTTTCAAGCCGGAGATGCTGATGAACGCTTCTCTATCCAATCAATTTCGAAAGTGTTAAGTCTGACTCTGGCATTATCCCGTTACGGCGAGCAAGAGGTGTGGCAGCGGGTAGGCAAAGAGCCCTCCGGCCAGCCCTTTAACTCACTGGTTCAGCTAGAATTAGAGAAAGGTAAACCACGCAATCCTTTTATTAATCCAGGGGCGCTGGTGGTATGCGATATGTTACAAAGCCGCTTGAGTGCGCCGAAACAGCGGATGTTGGAAGTGGTGCGCCAGCTCGTGAGCGATGATAGCATCAGCTACGATCCTCGAGTGGCTCGTTCTGAGTTTGAACATTCAGATCGTAACGCGGCTATCGCATATCTGATGAAGTCTTTTGATAATTTTGATAACGATGTGCTGACGGTACTGCAGACCTATTTCCACTACTGCGCCCTGCGCATGAGCTGTGTCGAACTGGCTCGCTGTTTTGTCTATCTGGCGAATCAGGGGCGCAGTATTGGTAGGCATAGCCCGCTGATTACGCCGATACAGGCGCGGCAAATTAATGCCTTGATGATTACCAGTGGCATGTACGATGGGGCGGGTGAATTTGCCTTCCGCGTTGGTATGCCGGGCAAATCTGGGGTAGGTGGTGGCATTATCGCCATTGTGCCGGATGAGTTGTGTATTGCGGTGTGGTCACCAGAATTGGACCATGCGGGGAACTCTCTTGCCGGAACTGCTGCCTTAGAGCTATTGGCACAGCGGATTGGCCGCTCCATTTTTTAAAACAGCGCTTCAGGAGTCTTATGTTACATAAAATGAAAGCATTACGAACGGCAGCCCTGACGGTATTGATGCTGACTGCCGGACAGGTGCAAGCTGAATATCAGTGCAGTGTAAAACCGCAGGATGATGTGATTATCAGCCCGCAATCTGTGCAGATAGTGGGAGCCAGCGGTAATTTGCAGATTTCGCCTGATGGCGATGTTACCCGTAATGGTAAAACACTGACGCTGACCGACGCGCAGCGCCAACAGGCGTTCCGCTACCAGACTGCGTTGCGCAAAGATTTGCCGTGGATAGATCAGGGCGCGCAACAGCATCTTGAAAAAGCACGAGTTTCTTTGGATAAAGTGATTGTTCAACAACTGGGGAGC
Source organism: Yersinia sp. 2540 StPb PI (assembly GCF_052217165.1). Lineage (NCBI taxonomy): Bacteria > Pseudomonadati > Pseudomonadota > Gammaproteobacteria > Enterobacterales > Yersiniaceae > Yersinia > Yersinia sp. 2540 StPb PI. The sequence continues at coordinate 4,628,820 of NZ_JAZGQC010000001.1, read as the reverse complement.
AGCAGTAATGTGCGCAACCGGCTCACCACATTGAATGATCAACTAAAGCAACAGATGAACCGTATCATTGAGAAACGTAGCGATGGTTTAACCTTCCATCATCAGGCCATCGATCAGGTAGAAAAAGATGGTCGCCAGTTGGTACAGCAAAGTATGGGCGGTGTGTTGCAAGATAGCTTGAACGAGATGGGGGTTAAGCAGGCGACTAGTGGTAGTGGCGGTAATAATCCGTTGCAAGCCATTATGGGCAATTTGGGTGGGTTACAACAGGCTATTCAGAACGAATGGAATAATCAGGAACAGGAGTTCCAGCAGTTTGGCCATGAAGTCTGTGGGCGGGTGACGACACTGGAGCAGCAGCGTAAGGATTTACTTAAGTCGCTGAACTAAATCCCCTTGATATTCAATCCATTGGGGGTTAGCTAAAGCAGGTTTAGGCTGTGGGCTTCGCCTGAACCTGCTTTTTTACGCATTAGATTTACAAAAACAGTTCTAGCAGTGAATTAAGGAATAATTTTCCTTTCTCGGTAATCTGCCAGTACTCCTCTGTTTCGATTAAATACCCTTTGGCCAATGCCTCGTCTAACTGTGGGCGAATAGTGCTTTCAGCCAGACCAGTGAAGTGGTAGAAATCTGCCCGTGGTGCGGCTTCTAATAACCGGAAACGGTTCATAAAGAACTCAAAAGGCCGGTCAGCCGTTTCCACTTCATACTGTTTATCCAGATATTTACCCTGCATGAAGCCACGGGGATGTTTGGTCTTTATCGTCCGTAGGATGCGGCCATCGCTAAACGTGACTTTACCGTGCGCCCCGCAGCCAATTCCCAGATAATCACCAAAGCGCCAGTAATTGAGGTTATGTTGGCATTGGTAGCCCGGCTTGGCATAGGCCGAGGTTTCATACTGCTGATATCCGGCAGCAGTAAGTAATTGATGTCCTTGCTGGAAAATATCCCACAGTGCATCGTCATCGGGCAAAACCGGCGGGCGTGAACTGAAACCAGTATTAGGCTCAATCGTCAGTTGATACCAAGATAAATGTGGCGGATCCAGTGCGATAGCTTGGCGCAAATCATCCAGCGCCTCTTCCAGTGTTTGATCAGGCAAGCCGTGCATTAAATCCAGATTAAAGCTACGTAAATTCAGTGAGGTTGCCAGCTCTGCGGCTCGTTTAGCTTCATCTGGCCCATGAATCCGCCCAAGACGCGTTAATTTCTGTGCGCTAAAGCTTTGTACGCCGATGGAGATACGGTTAATACCGGCGCGTTGATAGCCGCTGAAGCGGTCAGCTTCGACAGCGCCTGGGTTTGCTTCCATGGTGATTTCAGCACCGGCTGCAAGGGGTAATCTGGCACGCACACCATCAAGCAGTTGTTGCATCGCTGCGGCACTGAGTAAACTCGGGGTGCCACCACCAATAAAAATAGTGCTAATTTCACGACCACTGGCCAGTGGTACGTCGGCATCAAGATCCGCTAATAAGTGCTCTACATATTCCTGATGAGGAACATCACCTTTCAGTGCATGAGAGTTAAAGTCACAGTAAGGGCACTTCTGCACACACCAGGGAATATGAATATAGAGACTGAGCGGAGGTAACTTAAGCATTACGCAGCGCATCCAGCATCAGTTTCAGCGCCTGACCACGGTGTGATACTGCGTGTTTTTCTTCACGAGTTAATTCTGCAGCGGTTTTACCCAACTCTTTTACATAAAAAATGGGGTCATAGCCAAATCCTGCCTCCCCTACGGGGTGGTGAGCAATCACTCCCGGCCATTGGCCGTGAAACACTAAAGGTGTTGGGTCTTCAGCATGGCGCATATAGACCAGCACGCAGTGGAATTGGGCACCACGTTGTGCATCAGGGGTATCTTTCAACGCCACTAGCAGTTTTTCGAGGTTATCTTGATCACTGGCATCAGTACCCGCGAAGCGTGCGGAGTAAATCCCTGGTGCGCCACCTAGCGCATCAACAGCAAGGCCCGAGTCATCGGCGATAGCAGGCAAACCGGTAATTTGTGCGGCATGGCGCGCTTTTAATATGGCATTTTCGATAAAAGTTAAGCCAGTTTCATCGGCGGATTCTACGCCTAGTTCGGTTTGTGCGACCACATCCAAACCAAAATCGGCCAGCAAATTTGCCAACTCACGCACTTTGCCGGGGTTACCGGTGGCTAATACTATTTTTTGCATGGAGGGATCCTGAATTTTATTAGAGCTGACAGTTATTCTTGCGGAAGTCTCTATCACTCGAGCAGTGCCGCAACTTCTGGCGGTATCTGTTGCGGATTAACAATTTTGATCTGTTTGTGCCGCCCCTGTTCACCTTTTTCGATAACTACCTGGCTTTTCGCTACCCGAAATTGTTTAGCGATAAACTTGATCAAGTGGGTATTAGCTTGGCCATCTACCGGTGGGGCGGTAATGGCGATTTTCAGTTCATCGCCATGTAAACCGACTATCTGATCACGGCTGGCTTTGGGCTGAATATATAGCCTCAGAACCAGCCCGTCCAGCAAGGGTGTTACTGCACTCACAGCATAACCCAAAGCTCGCCTAACATATCCATACCTAAGAAGTTGATCAGATACAGGATAAGAATAACGATCATCGCCGAAAAATCGATACCGCCCATGGCAGGCAAGATGCGGCGAATCGGAGCCATTAAAGGCTCAGTCAACTGATACAGCAGATAGTCCATTGGACTACGGCCCTGACTCACCCAACTCATCAATGCACGGATAATCATTACCCAGAAAATCAGGTAACCGGCAGCTTTAAACAGTGCAATAACACCAAACAGCAGATTATAAGGGTTGAGTGAGATAGCACCGCTACCAATCAGCAGCAACAGTGGGAACTTAATGGTCATCAGCAGGTATGCCAGCAGCAGTGATGCGCTGTCGATTGGCCCCATGGAAGGAATGATCCGACGCAATGGACCAATAATCGGCTGGGTAATTTTCACCACAAATTGTGAAAATGGGTTGTAGAAATCGCTGTGAACCCACTGCATCCAGATACGCAACAGCAGTACCATCACATACAGGTCAATGACCGTTTTGGCCAAAAAAGTCAGCGTTAGCATGAGTTGCTTTAGTCCTTATCCTTAATATTGGATATACACAAATAGAGAATCTATCAGCGTACTTTATAAGCCCCTATCTTAACGAGAAAGCAATAAGGGTAGTGTCGGATTTTGTAAATTTTGTCGTAGTTAGAACAGCTTTTCCATTTCTTTCGCCCGTTTGATAGCGGCTTGCATGGCGCTGGCAACAGTTTCTGGTAAATGCTGCTCGTTAAATACCCTAATTGCCTCGGCCGTCGTCCCTCCTTTCGAGGTCACCTGTTCACGTAGTGTCGAAAGTGGCAATTGCGGATTAGCTTCCACGAGTGCAGTCGCTCCAGAGGCGGCTTGTTGCACCAGTAGGCGTGCGGTTTCACTATCAAAACCTAACCGTTCGGCTTCCTGTTGCATTGCTTCCATAAACAGGAAGAAATAGGCCGGTGCACTGCCTGCTGCGGCAATAACGTTGTTGATGCCGTTTTCATCATTCACCCAACAGACTTTTCCTACTGAGCTCATCAGCGAGGCGGTAAAGTTACGATCGTCCTGTGAAACCTGCTCTGGTGCATATAGGCCGCTCATCCCTTTACCCACCAGAGATGGGGTATTAGGCATAATACGCACCAAATTGAGTTTATCCCCCAATAGCGCATAGAAACGTGCAACCTGAATACCCGCAGCAATGGAAAGTACCAGTTTGCCGGTGAAATCGACATTATCTCGCAATGCCTGACATACATCGGCCATTAATTGAGGTTTAACCGCTAAGACGATCACCCCAGCCTTTTGTGCTTGAGCGTTATTATCATCACTACTGATGACACCAAATTCAGCGGCCAGAGCATCACGATTTTTAGCTGAAGGTGCGCAAACGCTGATCATTTTAGCGGGATAACCACCGGCAACCAACCCTGCAATAATTGCGCGAGCCATATTGCCAGCGCCAATGAATGTTATGTTGCGATGTTGCATCAATTTCTCCTATGCCCTTGGTACTTAAAGCCGCAGCCCGAAGGTGTTAATTAACATTAGCGGCTCTGACGCTAATGACTCTGGGGGTTAAGCGCGGGTACCAAAAATGGCGGTACCAATACGCACTAATGTACTTCCGGCACTAATAGCGGCTGCCATATCATCTGTCATGCCCATAGAAAGCGTATCCATCTGAGGGTAGCTGGCTTTTAAAGTCAAGAAAGCCTGATGCATTTGCTCAAATACCGCCAGTTGTCGCGGATAATCGCTTTCCGGTGCCGGAATAGCCATCAATCCGCGTAAATTCAGGTTAGGCAGCTCACTAATACTGGCTGCTAATGCGGGTAGCTCTGTTAAGGCAATCCCGGATTTACTTTGTTCATCACTGATATTGACCTGAATCAGTACGTTCAGTGCGGGCATTGCAGCTGGGCGCTGAGTGCTTAGGCGCTGCGCTATCTTCAGCCGATCAACGGTATGACACCAGGCAAAATTTTCTGCCACTAACCGGCTTTTATTGGATTGCAGCGGGCCAATAAAGTGCCATTCAAGATCGGCGCTATTGGCAAAGTAGTGGATTTTATCTACCCCTTCCTGCACATAGTTTTCACCAAAAGCATATTGCCCTGCCACGATGGCTTCTTCGATAGCGCTCACAGGTTTGGTTTTACTAACTGCAAGCAATGTCACTTCTTCTGGAGAGCGTGCGCAATTGTGTGCAACTGTTGCGATCCGCGCTCTGACATCCTGTAGATTCTGCTCAATTGTGCTCATATGGACCCAGGAGTTTGATATGGATTTCACCAGTCTGGATGATAAAAACACAGACCAGGATAACCCTGTATTTAGCGATGGCACAGCTAAATGCATTGACTTAGAAAGCCCCGAACATACCGATGATGGCTTTGATGAACAGGACTTCGCAAATAAGGTGGCGGCTAGTGTAAATCATAACGCATCGGATCTGCACCTTTGTACCGGTTATCACCCGGTATTACGTATTGATGGCGTACTGAAAACCTTCACTCACTGGCCACGGGTGAGTGTCAACTGGCTCAATAAGCTCAGTCGGCACTTATTAAGCGAGGCGCAGCATCGCCGATTGCGGGAAATGGGGCAGGTGGATTGTGCTTATACGACAATTAGTGGACAACGGCTACGGGCTAATATTTTTCAGCAACAGCAGGGGCAATCGGTAGCTTTTCGTATTATCTCTGCGGCATGCCCATCACTAGAGGAGTTGAATGTCCCACCGATTATTCACCAACTCGTTGAGCAAGATAATGGGTTGATTCTGGTTACCGGTGCGACAGGCAGTGGTAAGTCCACGACATTAAGCGCGATGATCAGTGCCATCAATCAGCATCAGGCTCGTCATATCATTACGCTTGAAGATCCGATTGAGTTTGTTCATAGCAGTCTTTCATGTTTGATCCAGCAACGGGAGCTGGGGAGCCATACCCAATCTTTTAGTCATGCCTTAACTGGAGCATTGCGTCAGGATCCCGATATCATTTTGTTGGGTGAGTTACGTGATCTGGATACGATTCGTTTAGCTCTGACTGCCGCTGAAACGGGGCATTTGGTGCTGGCTACGCTACATACTCGTACAGCCACACAGGCAATTGATCGGCTGGTTGATGTTTTCCCTGCGGCAGAGAAAGCCACTATTCAGGCACAATTGGCAGCGAGCTTACGTGCGGTTATCGCACAAAAGTTATGTAATAAAACAGCCGGTGGGCGCATTGCCGTTTTTGAAATTCTGATACAAACCACTGCCGTCAGCCATTTGATTCGTGAAGGTAAATCCTATCAGCTCCCGAATGTGATACAAGCTGGTGCGCAATCGGGGATGCAAACCTTTGAGCAAGGGATGGTACAGCGGGAGAAGCAGGGGATATTGGCAGAGCATAATGTTAGTCAATTAACATAGCGCCGCTAACCAACAGTAAGTTATTCGGGTGAATGAGAGCCGCTAACACTGCCACGGCTCCAAGTAAGAAGGGTAATTATGCTGACGGGATCTGCTGAGTAATACAGTGAATATTCCCCCCACCGAGCAGGATCTCGCGGGCGGGAACACCGGTAATAACAAAGTCTGGGAACATCTGCTGCAACAGATCTTGCGCCACGCCATCGGTACGATCATCTAACAACGGGTAAATAATTTGTTGGTTACTGATCAAAAAGTTGACGTAAGAGCCAGCCAGTCGTTCACCAGCGGTACGGGGAACCGCATCGGTGGATAGCACATCGAAAGTCTCTTCTTCGGTGTTATACAGCGGGCCGGGAGCTGGTAGTTTCCAGATTTTTAGCTTGCGGCCTTTGGCATCAACCGCATTGGATAACACATCAAAAGCAGCAACTGATCGTGCGTACTGTGGATCCTGTTGATCGTCGGTCCAATGTAGGGCAACTTCACCCGGGCGAACAAAACAGCACATATTGTCGATATGACCATCAGTTTCATCGTTATAGACGCCATCTTGCAACCAGATGAAGTGTGTAACACCCAGGTATTCACGCAATAACTGTTCAATCTGCACTTGATTCAGATGCGGATTGCGGTTTGGATTCAGCAAACATTCAGCGGTGGTTAGCAGAGTGCCTTCACCATCGGTATGAATCGAACCACCTTCTAATACCAGTGGGGCGCTGTAATGGGCGTTATGCAGGAAGTCACTCACTTGAACGGCAACTTTCTCATCTTGTTGCCAGTTGGCATACAGGCCACCGTTAAGGCCGCCCCATGCGTTGAACTGCCAATCCACAGCGCGGCGTTCACCGCTACCGTTAATCACCATCGTCGGGCCGGTGTCACGCATCCAGGCATCATCACTGGCCATTTCGACCAATGTTACGTTAGCAGGTAGGGTTGCTTTAGCCTGAGCCATAAATTCAGCTGGCACGCCCATAAATACGGGGGTTGTACCGCTGATGGCCTCAGCGACTTTGGCAAACGTCTGCTGAGCGGGAGTCCCCTTGCCACGCCAGTTATCCTGACGATATGGCCACAGCATCCAGACCGCATCCTGCTTTGCCCACTCGGCAGGCATAAAGAAGCCATCCTGCTGCGGTGTGCCGGGCAGGGCTTGTGAAGCTGAAGCTTGTAAAATCTCATCTTGTGCAGACATAAATTATCTCCGGGTCTTGCCGTCAGAAGTGGCTAAAGCTTGATACATTTCTGGGCGGCGATCGCGGAACAAGCCCCATGAAGCGCGCTGGGCAGCGATTTCTTGTAAATCAAATTCATGTACCAAAACAGCCTCATCCGTTTTGTTGGCCTGAGCCAGCAGAGCGCCAGTCTGGTCAGCAATGAACGAGGATCCGTAGAAGGTCATTTCCAGGCCCGCTATAAATTTACTTTTCTCGGTACCGATACGGTTAGATGCAATTACGGGCACCAGGTTTGCAGCGGCGTGGCCCTGCTGTACGCGGGTCCAGTGTGGTTGGCTATCGATTTCAGGATAGGCCGGTTCAGAACCAATCGCGGTCGGGTAGAAGATGATTTCCGCACCAAGCAGTGCCAGACTACGGGCCGTTTCCGGGAACCACTGATCCCAACAGATGCCAACGCCTACTTTGGCATAACGGGTTTGCCAGACTTTAAAACCGGTATCGCCTGGAATAAAGAATTGTTTTTCCTGATAAGCCGGGCCGTTAGGAATATGGGTCTTACGGTATACATCTAACACCGAGCCATCAGCATCAATCATAACCAGCGAGTTATAATAAGCATTGTTGGCTTTCTCAAAGAAGCTCAGCGGTAACACCACTTCCAGCTCGGCTGCCAGCTTGGCGAAGTGCTTAATTAACGGGCTACTATCCAGCTCTTGGGCCAGTGCATAGTGTTCCGGGCTTTGATCAATACAGAAATAAGGTGCGGCAAACAGCTCCTGAATCAGGATAATCTGTGCACCTTTGGCATGCGCTTGACGTACCAGTTTCTCGGCATTTTCAATGTTCTTAGGCAGGTCCCAAGAGCAAGCCATTTGAGTCGCAGCAACAGTCACTTTAGTCATGAGAAAACCTCAATAAATGTAAAAAACACCCGCATGGGGTGTGCAATATTTGAGCCGCTGATTGGCATAGGTTCAGTATACAATCCTGTGGGTACAGGTGTCACGATATGCGGGGGATTGCCAAACCAGACGGTGGAAACATAATCTGGGTAACCGTATCTGAAGCTGAATAAAAACCTATTCAGCCAGCCTGTTCATCAAACCAACTTTCCAGAATAATGACCGCAGATGCCGCATCGACACTGCCTTTATCCAAAGCACGGTAGCCGCCACTGTCAAATAAGTTGGCGCGGGCTTCTACGGTGCTGAGGCGTTCATCCTGTAAGGCTATTTGTACACCAAAGCGGCCATGTAAGCGGTTGGCAAACCTGCGCGCGCGGGTAGTTAGGGGTTGCTCGGTGCCATCCATATTCAGCGGCAGCCCGACAACCACTAAATCAGGTTGCCACTCTTTCAGCAGTTTTTCGACTTTCTGCCAGTCTGGCGTGCCATCCTGCGCTTTAAATGACGTTAGCGCGCGGGCAGTGCCGGTCACTTCTTGGCCAATAGCTACGCCGATACTTTTAGTCCCAAAATCAAAGGCAACAATCGTGCGATTAGCCATTAGGCGTGTCCTGCTTGCGGAGCAATATTAAAGATATTGATACCCAACTTGTTGGCCGCAGCTTGCCAACGTTCTGCAATTGGCGTGTGGAACAGAATGTTAGTATCAGCCTCAATCGTCAACCAGGTGTTATCCAGCAATTCCTGCTCTAGTTGCCCTTTTTGCCAGCCTGCATAACCCAATGCCACCAGTAGATTTTTAGGTTGTTCTGGCGTCCCTAGGGTCTCCAGTACATCTTTGGAGGTGGTTATCATCGTATCGGCTGAGATAGGAATACTGGAGCCGAATCCTTCCCGTGGTGAATGTAGGATAAATCCCCGATCCTCTGCCAGTGGCCCACCGGTTAATACCGGTTTATCCAGACGTATCGCCGGATCCCGTGGTGAAGGGCTGATTTTCAGTTTTTCCAGCACAGTTTCTACCGTGAACTGTTCCATAGGTTTGTTTATCACTAAGCCCATTGCGCCCTCTTGGTTATGCTCGCAGATGTAAATAACCGAGCGCATAAATAGGGGGTCCTGAAGTGAAGGCATAGCGATAAGAAAATGATGCTGTAAATTCATTATGTTATATAGGGGATTCGCTGAGTTAAGGGGTGAACTTTTGTCAGTATGCGGATAAATGCCAATAAAGTCACGGATCCCCTTCGTCCTTGAAGCCGCAGGGGTGTTGGCTACGTTCATGCACCCGAATCACTTGACTGCGTAAGCTCATCGGGATTAATGAGCCTCATCCTTGAGGCTCACCCTGCGGGCTTGCATAAATGCTGTTCAAATCGGTTCCCGACCGATTTGTTACTCTCTTGCCGCCTACCTGCAACTCCAATGACTTTGGGGGGACCCTTCGTCCTTGAAGCCGCAGGGGTGTTGGCTACGTTCATGCACCCGAATCACTTACTTGAGTAAGCTCATCGGGATTAATGAGCCTCATCCTTGAGGCTCACCCTGCGGGCTTGCATAAATGCTGTTCAAATCGGTTCCCGACCGATTTGTTACTCTCTTGCCGCCTACCTGCAACTCCAATGACTTTGGGGGGACCCTTAGTCCTTGAAGCCGCAGGGGTGTTGGCTACGTTCATGCACCCGAATCACTTGACTGCGTAAGCTCATCGGGATTAATGAGCCTCATCCTTGAGGCTCACCCTGCGGGCTTGCATAAATGCTGTTCAAATCGGTTCCCGACCGATTTGTTACTCTCTTATCGCCTACCTGCAACTCCAATGACTTTGGGGAGGGTATCGAGTTTATTTATTAGCTAACCGCGCTTCAATTGCATCCATCAGCATTTTGGTAATGGACACATCCGGGAAGGCAGCTTCAATTTCACGGATGCAGGTCGGACTGGTGACATTAATTTCAGTCAGACGATCGCCGATAATATCTAACCCGACGAAAATTAAGCCTTTCTGCTTCAGTACCGGTGCGACAGCGCGGGCAATCGCCCAGTCGCTCTCACTGAGTGGACGGGCTTCGCCTCGGCCGCCGGCTGCCAGATTACCCCGGGTTTCACCTTGCGCCGGGATACGTGCCAGGCAGTAAGGCACCGGCTCGCCGTCAACCACCAAGACCCGTTTATCGCCTTCTTTGATGGCTGGCAGGAAGTTCTGTGCCATGCAGAATCGGCTGCCCAATTCGGTCAGAGTTTCAATAATCACCGACAAGTTAGGATCATCTTGTTTCACACGGAAGATTGAGGTCCCCCCCATACCATCCAGCGGTTTCAGAATGATATCACCGTGTTTTTGATGGAATTTACGAATGCGGTCTTTATTGCGGCTGACCAGAGTATCCGGCGTTAATTCAGGGAACCAGGCGGTAAACAGCTTCTCATTACAGTCACGCAGGCTCTGCGGCTTGTTCACTACCAGTGTGCCCTTATCTTCTGCGCGCTCCAGAATATAGGTGGCGTAGATGAATTCAGTATCAAACGGCGGATCTTTGCGCATCAGGATGACATCAAGGTCGTGCAGGGGGATATCCTGTTCAGCGCCGAAACTGAACCAACTCTCTTTATCCTGTTTTACGCTGAGTAGACGGGTACTGGCTCGGCCTTCACCACCCTGTAAGTACAGGTCGCCCATCTCCATGTAATGCAGTTCCCAACCACGGCGCTGTGCTTCCAATAGCATGGCAAAGCTGGAGTCTTTCTTGATATTAATGGACGAGATTGGGTCCATTACGATGCCGAGCTTGATCATTCTTCTCTCCTAATGGGAACGAATTTTATCCCAGATCACCAAACCGCACCTGTAAAGCAGTGATTGCGGTAAGAGCTGTAGTTTCGGTACGTAGAACTCGTGGACCTAGCAGGATATCAGTAAATCCAAGGCGCGAGGTCATGGCAATTTCATCGGCAGAGAGGCCGCCCTCCGGGCCAATCAACAAACGCACTTTATTGAGCGTCGGGGGAAGGGTATTGATGCTATTACTGGCGCGCGGATGTAGATTCAGTTTCAGGCTATCATCCTGCTCAGCACACCAGTCTGATAGTTGCATGGCGTTGCGGATTTCCGGGATCCTATTGCGGCCACACTGCTCGCAGGCAGCGATAGCAATTTTCTGCCACTGCTGGAGTTTCTTCACTAAACGCTCGCCATCGAGCTTAACCCCACAACGTTCAGAAAACAGCGGGGTAATCACATTGACACCCAGCTCAATCGATTTCTGCACGGTAAATTCCATTTTCTCGCCCCGGGAGATCACCTGACCCAAATGTAAGCTCAGTGGTGATTCACGGTCTTCCAATTGCCCTTCACCAAGCCGAACCCGCAGATTCTTTTTATCTGAGCGGACAATTTCGGCAGCGAAGACCTGATTGCTACCATCAAATAGTTGCAGGCTTTGCCCCTCAACCATACGGAGCACGCGGCCTACATGATTGGCTGCCTCATCGCTCAACGCCAGTTCGGTATTCGCCTGCAAAGGCTGTGGATGATAAATGCGGGGTATGCGCATGGGTTGCTCTAAGTCCTGAAACGAAAACATACCGCGCAGCGAGTGGTGCCACGCGAAATAAATAAGTGCCTAAGGAGACCAGAGGCAGGGAAGTATCAGCCCATATACTAGATTAGCCTTTTTGCTGCTGGCAAGCCCGTTGTACATAAGGGTTATGATTACCCTGAGCTTTCGCTATCCGCTCATCACGCTGGCATTCCCAGTTGGTGACAGGGTACTGGCGGTTCCAGACCTCAAACAGCTTGTTTTGTTGGCTGGAAAGCCGCAGTTGATATTGATCGCGCATATAAAAATAGGTGCGGGCAATTGCTCCGCGAGCACGCACTGGCGGCTCTGCCAGTTTATTTTTAAAATCAATTTTCATATCACATTGACCGTATTGGCCCTGGCTGCCATTCCATTGGGAATACATGAAGTTATTGCGGTCACCATTCACTTCGCCAATAGCCGGTTACAGATTATGCAGATCAGTTTCTATTTGGCGATAGATGGGATCTTTAGTGCAGTTTTTGCGGCCACCTTGTTGCCAGCATTGGCGCTGGTGGCCAAATTGCCAAGCCGGAACTACATGCTCCCACTCAATCCTTGCTGCTCGCTGGGCGTTTTTTCTTGGTTGATAGCCGCAACTTTTCAGGTCAGGAATACCTTTCTTACCTTGCCAATCAATTTTGCATCCGCAGTAAAAACTGCCGGGTGCACCCTGATTAATTTTTACAGCGACCGCTTTGGCCTGAGAAAAGTTATTAATGCTTTGGCTGTGACTGACCAGAGGAAGCAACGAGGAGGATAAAACCAGCAAGAATAGAATATTGCGTAACATATCTCAAAACAGCCCGATGATGAAAAGCAGGCAGGTTATAGATAATACTGATGGATAGCAAATTAACATGCTGTTTTATAACAAGTAACACCAATTCCTAACAGCTTTTTAGCGCGCTAAATTGCAGCTTTTCACCACAGTGGCGGCAGCGATATTCGCTCTCGCCGCGCTGTACTTTATTGTGGCGGCGAATGGTTAAAGCATGTTGCTGGCATTTGCACTGATAATTGAAGGTCTTACTGCGCACCGAGGCGACCTCAAACTGGTGAGTGCGGCTGGCGGGGACTTGCAATACCTGCTCCATCATCCAGCGCCACTCTTTACCATGGGGAGCAACCCGGCCAAATTGGCGATAAACCAGCAAGTGAGCCAGTTCGTGCGGCACCACTTCCTCGATAAAGTCCTGCTGATTTTCCAGTAACAATACAGGGTTAAGACGAATTTCGAAGGATTGCAGATAGGCACTACCCGCGCTAGTGCCGCGTTGATGATAATTGATTTTCGGCTCCGAGTAGGCGGTGCCAAGATGTAGATTCGCTAACTGCAATTTGTGGCGCAGGCAGCGCATAACGGCTTGCTGTAACGCGATTGGGATTCGTTGTGTACTCATATCGCCGAAGAATAAAACGGTCGATAAGCAGATGCAAGCCAGTAGGCAGGACTATTTTGAGTATATTATTATATAAAAACATATAATATAAAAATGCATAATGAAATCTAGTTATCCGAAGGGCTTATGAATAACCATCAAACGATCAACATGGATCTTATGAGGCAAGCGGCAGCAGCGGCTGGTGATGTATTACGGGTGCTGTCAAATGAGGATCGTTTGCTCTTACTGTGTCAATTGAGCCAGGGAGAAAAAGCAGTAGGTGAATTAGAAGCCGCATTGGGGATTCATCAACCAACGTTATCACAACAGCTTGGTGTGCTGCGTAGTGATGGGCTAGTGAACACTCGCCGCGACGGTAAGCGGATATTTTACTCAATCGCCGATAGTAAAGTTTTGGCACTGCTGGAGCTGCTCTATCAGCTTTATTGCCCACAAGAGCAGGGGGCAATATGACTATCGATTGGATTAACTTTACCCCTTACAGTGCACTGGCCGGAGGGGCAGTATTGGGCGTTGCTGTAACGCTTCTATTGTTAGCCACTGGCCGGATTGCTGGTATTAGTGGCATTTTGGGGGGCTTACTTTCGCCAAAAACAGGGGATCGCGGCTGGCGTATGGCATTCATCATTGGTTTGGTTATTTCACCTTTGGTTTATTCGCTGTTTACCGCGTTACCGGCTATCCAAATTGATGCAGGTTTGCCCACTCTGATTTTAGCCGGATTGTTGGTAGGAATTGGGACACGCTATGGTGCCGGATGTACCAGTGGGCATGGCGTCTGTGGGCTAGCTCGTTTCTCGCCACGTTCACTGGTGGCGACATTGAGCTTTATGTTTACCGGCTTTATCACTGTGGGGCTGGTTCGCCATCTATTTGCTTAGGAACAGAATATGAATCTATTTTTCTCGCTGTTGGCCGGGCTGATATTTGGTTTGGGCCTGATAGTTGCAGGTATGGCCAACCCTGCCAAGGTCTTAGGTTTTCTCGACATTAGCGGCTTATGGGACCCGTCATTGGCATTGGTGATGGCAGCCGCAGTGGCTATCGCGCTACTCGGTTTTACCTGGGCCAAAAAACGTAAAGTCAGTTTGCTGGGGCAACCCTTGCAATTGCCAGTCTCTAATCGTATTGATCGGCGGTTAATTGGCGGTAGCCTGTTGTTTGGCGTCGGTTGGGGATTAGCGGGGATATGCCCTGGGCCGGCACTGGTATTGCTGGGCGCAGGGATGTTCAAAGGGGGTGTTTTTGTCGCCGCGATGGTGGCGGGAATGGCAATATTTAGCCTACTAGAGCGTGTTCGTTAGATATAAAAAACCCCGCCAGGCGGGGTTTTTGCTGTTCAGCGCTTAACGGTTGAAGCTTATTTCAAGCCTGCAGCATCACGCAACAAAGCGGCTTTGTCGGTTTTTTCCCAAGGGAATTCTTCACGACCAAAGTGACCATAAGCTGCGGTTGCTTGATAGATCGGATGCAGCAGATCCAGCATCTGAATCAGGCCATAAGGGCGCAGTTCGAAGAATTCACGTACCAAGGTAATCAATTGATCCTCAGAGACCTTACCCGTGCCGAATGTTTCCACCATGATGGAAGTAGGCTCTGCCACACCAATGGCGTATGAAACCTGAATCTCGCAACGGTCAGCCAGGCCAGCCGCAACAATATTTTTCGCTACATAACGGGCAGCATATGCTGCTGAGCGGTCAACCTTGGATGGATCTTTACCGGAGAATGCACCGCCACCATGACGAGCCATGCCGCCGTAGGTATCAACAATGATTTTACGTCCCGTCAGACCACAGTCGCCCATTGGGCCACCGATAACGAAACGGCCTGTTGGGTTGATATGATATTTGGTGGCTGCGGTGAGCCACTCAACAGGTAGAACCGGCTTGATAATCTCTTCCATCACCGCTTCTTGTAAATCTTTCAGACTGATATCTTCTGAATGCTGCGTCGACAGAACAACCGCATCAATACCGACAATCTTGCCGTTATCATACTGGAAGGTAATCTGGCTTTTTGCATCCGGGCGCAGCCATGGCAAGGTGCCATTTTTACGCACTTCAGCCTGACGCTTTACCAAACGGTGTGCATAGGTAATAGGTGCAGGCATTAAAACGTCGGTTTCGTTAGTGGCATAGCCGAACATCAGACCCTGGTCACCCGCGCCTTGTTCTAAGGGGTCTGAACGGTCAACCCCCTGATTAATATCAGGTGATTGCTTCCCAATCGCACTTAAAACGGCGCAAGAGTTAGCATCAAACCCCATCTCAGAATTAACATAACCGATTTCGCGCACGGTTTTACGGGTGATCTCTTCGATATCTACCCATGCGTTAGTGGTAACTTCACCGCCAACTAATACCATACCCGTTTTGACATAGGTCTCGCAGGCAACACGCGCTTTTGGGTCTTGCTCAAGAATTGCGTCCAGTACCGCATCTGAAATCTGATCAGCGATTTTGTCTGGATGCCCTTCAGAGACAGATTCCGACGTAAATAAGTGTTTAGCCATTATTTTCTTTACCTTGAATACAAGTGAAAAGTCACTGCATAGCGTTGGGTGCCAGACAACAGAAACCTACGTTTAGTTAGGTATGCTGATGCATTGATGTTTTGCAACGCTTCTTTAGGCAAAGCCTTTAGCAGTCGATCCCATTTGTACTTGAAGCTGCCAGGTTGTTAGCTGCACGCAGTCTCCCGAACCACTCATTTGAGTAAGCTCATCGGGCTGATTCGTCTGCTGCCGACCCGTAACGCCAAGTTTTTTGGGCATATAAATTTAGAAGCCTTGCATGATTTGTCACATACTTAGCATTGTAGCAATTAAAATGTTTGGATGTATTAACATCTGGACGTCTATTTTAGGTCAGCTTTTACTCTTAATGCCAGCCCTTTTTGCATCAAGATATTTCTCGCTTTGGTTGTCACTTGATTTATTTACCGCTTGATACAGTTACGCGCTATTTTCATTTTGCATTTTGCTCGCGTTATAGGTATAAACTGCGCGCGCAGCTTATTTGATATGCAATGATGAAGATGGCAGAGGATGACATTAGCTCATTGTTACATTTGCAGAGTTTTGCACTCAGGTGCTTAACCGTGAATGGGCACGAAAATAGTGGCGTCATCAAACTGTTACTTAATCTGTCTATACCCAATAGATTTCAATATGCAGCTATTTCCCCTGTAACTTGAAAGATGACGGGTTTATTTAAAGTCTTGTCCGTTCAATCTGAGCGGCATGCGTGGAGGTGGTTGGATTAATGATCCGTTGTCAACTGGTTGCTGCACATCAACAGCTACGTCGTTCTGACGTTCAATCCCCCTTTGCAACCTTCCTTTCTTGTACTCCATCAAGGCGATGTTACACCCACATGGGTGCGTCTCAGGATTCGCGGGCAGGTTAACAGCCGCCTGAAGCACTGAATTCGGCTAGCCTGACCACTTTGCGGCTAATCCGATTCACAAAATCTCAATACGTATTTACAGTCGAACGTATTTTCCATTTAAACGTGTTTTACCCTTTTGGGTAATGAATAGCTGAGTGATAAACCACTTGTGGATAGCGCTTTGCAGCGTAATATTCTGCCGATTCGGCGTCCACGTGGGTTGTCCTTGCTGGTTGTAGCTGCGATAGTGGCTGACTTTATCGTCAGTATCGCAATAGAGGCGAATTATGTCTGATGATAACTTGATTGGCCGTCCGGTAGCTGCGGGCGCACATGTTTCTTTACGCTCTATGCAGGAGGTTGCCATGAATGACCGTAATGCCAGCAAGATGCTGAGCACGTATAACGTCGCCTATTGGGGTGGCAACTATTATGACGTCAACGAGTTGGGTCATATCAGCGTTTGCCCTGATCCCGATGTTCGTGAGGCGCGTGTCGATCTGGCGCAACTGGTCAAAGGAATGCAGCTTGAGCAGGGGCAACGTCTGCCTGCACTATTCTGTTTCCCACAAATTTTACAACATCGCCTACGCTCAATTAACGGTGCATTTAAACGTGCGCGTGAGTCATTTGGCTATGAAGGCGACTACTTCCTGGTTTACCCGATTAAAGTAAACCAGCATCGCCGGGTTATTGAGTCTTTAGTCAATTCTGGTGAGCCGTTGGGACTGGAAGCTGGCTCTAAAGCTGAAATGATGGCGGTTTTGGCCCATGCAGGTATGACCCGTTCGGTCATCGTTTGTAACGGTTATAAAGATCGCGAATATATTCGTCTGGCATTAATCGGCGAAAAACTGGGCCATAAGGTTTATCTGGTCATCGAAAAGATGTCAGAAATCAAAATGGTATTGGAAGAAGCCGAACGCTTGAATGTGGTTCCGCGCCTGGGTGTTCGTGCGCGCCTTGCATCACAAGGTTCCGGTAAATGGCAGGCCAGCGGTGGTGAGAAATCCAAATTTGGTTTGTCTGCCACCCAAGTGCTGCAATTGGTTGATATGCTGCGTGACGCCAATAGTCTCGAAAGCCTGCAATTACTGCATTTCCATTTGGGATCTCAGCTATCCAACATCCGTGATATCTCCACCGGGGTTCGTGAGTCCGCACGTTTCTATGTGGAATTACACAAGCTGGGTGTCAATATCCAGTGCTTCGATGTGGGTGGTGGTTTGGGGGTGGATTACGAAGGGACGCGTTCTCAGTCCGATTGCTCAGTAAACTATGGCCTGAATGAATATGCCAACAACGTTATCTGGGGGATCGGTGATGCTTGTAATGAACATGGCCTGCCGCATCCTACCGTGATTACGGAATCGGGCCGCGCAGTCACCGCGCACCATACCGTGCTGGTTTCCAATGTGATCGGCGTAGAACGCAATGAATTTAATGAGCCACAGCCACCGGAAGAAGATGCACCTCGTGCGCTGATAAGCCTGTGGGATACCTGGCTGGAAATGCAAGAGCCGGAAAACCGCCGCTCTCTGCGCGAATGGCTACACGACAGTCAAATGGACTTACATGATGTGCATAGCCAATATGCCCACGGTATATTGGATCTGACACAACGCGCTTGGGCAGAACAGATGTATCTGAGTATCTGCAATGATATCCAGAAGCAACTGGACCCAAGCAACCGTGCACACCGGCCAATTATTGATGAGCTGCAAGAACGTATGGCTGACAAGCTGTACGTGAATTTCTCGCTGTTCCAATCTATGCCGGATGCCTGGGGTATCGATCAGCTATTCCCAGTTTTGCCACTGGAAGGGCTAGATAAACCACCAGAGCGCCGTGCGGTATTGCTGGATATTACTTGTGACTCAGACGGTACCATCGACCATTATATCGACGGTGATGGGGTAGCAACCACCATGCCGATGCCGCCATATGATGCAGAAAACCCGCCATTGTTGGGCTTCTTTATGGTTGGTGCCTATCAAGAGATTCTGGGCAATATGCATAACTTGTTTGGCGATACTGCCGCGGTTGATGTGTATGTATTCCCAGACGGCACGGTTGAAGTTGAGCAGACTGACGAAGGTGATACCGTCGCAGATATGCTGGAATATGTTCAGTTGAACCCAGAGAAATTGTTGAACCAATTCCGTGATCAGGTGAAAGAAACTGATCTGGATACCGAGTTGCAGGCGCAGTTTATGGAAGAGTTCGAAGCAGGACTGTACGGTTATACTTATCTCGAAGATGAGTAACGGCTAACGGCTTCTATCTCAACGGAATAAATCTCTCTATTTAAGGGCAAACTCAGGTTTGCCCTTTTTGTTTGCCCCTGTCACTGGTGATTGTCCAAATATCAACCACACTAATATTGGTCATTTATGATGCTTAGCTGAGAGGTGCTTGAATGGGATGGGTCAGTGTTTGTAAGGTAAATTACGTTAAGCCCGATTTTCCTTTCTCAGCGCAGATTGATGATAAAAGGATTGGCGTCTATGTCATCGATGGTGAGTATTTCGCGATGCAGGATATTTGCCCTCACGCTAATGCGTTGCTAAGTCAGGGTTTTATGGATGGAGAAACCGTTGAATGCCCACTGCACGGTGCACTATTTGATGTGCGGACCGGCCAGTGCTTGCGTGAGCCAGGCGATAGGGATTTAGCAACCTATCCAGTGCGCATTAAAGGTGATCAGATTGAGGTAAATCTGGACGTAGGTAGTGGCGGGTAATATTTAGTAATAAGAGACTAACGCCCGCCAAATCACGGGCGTTATACAGTGATAATTGACGGGATTTACTTCTCAGCAGCAATACGTTGGCGAATATGATCAGCCCGCGCTTGTGAAGATGGATGATCGTCAAACATGCTGCTGGTACGGCCTGCTTCCATGGTTGCCAATTTTTCAAAGCTAGTGACTAAACCATTTGGATCGATACCGCGTTTTTTCAACAAATCGAATGAGTAATCATCCGCTTCGCTTTCTTGTTTCTGTGAAAATTGAGCGTTAACCAACTTCTCACCAATATCTGCTAATTGAGACTGAGATAACTGCCCGGCAATCCCGCCCGCGGAACTGGCTGCGGTGCGCAGGGCTGTGGTGCCATAGGCCACTTGCATCGCTTTACGGGTATGTCCCAATGCCACATGGCCCATCTCATGACCGAGTACACCTTCCACTTCATTGTCGGTCATCATGTCCATCAGGCCGCTATAGACACGAATACAACCATTTGCCATGGCCCAGGCATTCACATCCTTTGTGACATACACTTTATAGTTAGCTGGCGTACCATTAATGTTATCGCCTAATGCGGCTGAAATTTTCACCAACCGTTTGGCATAGGTACTGTCTGCTGGCGCTATCTGCGCTTTCTGATCCATTTCAGCGCAAGATTTTTCGCTGAGCATTTTTACATCAGCATCATTCAAGGTTGCCGCTTGAAATGCCTGTGCGCCTGACTGCATTAAGCCATCAGTATTCATATTCTGGCAGCCGCTAAGCAGTGCTGTAAGGCTCAGTGCAATCATTGAGGTACGAATTTTCATAACACTTTCTTCCTGTGGTTATGCCATTTTATTATTGGAGAGGACCGTTCTCTTCGTGATGATAACGTATCAGTTGCGTTATCTATCCATCATTATTCGCCAACAGTCACTGTTGCATTCTTATTAACTATTGCATTAATCGCTGTTGAATCGACGACGGTTGTTCTACTCTGTCGGCAATAGGTCTTGCCCGAAATATTCGTGGCAACGTATGGTTTATATCGGTTTGTTTGCAAAAACGAACACTGCCAGCCGACAGAGTGGTTAATACACTCATTGTGTGGCTAAAAACGCAGCGAGGGTAACGCGACTCAATCGTTACAGCTATAGCTTTATTCTGAAAATATGGAAGTTTTAGCTCATTTAGTTTTAGTGATTGCCGTTTCAATGCTGAGTCTGAGAAAATGGTAAACTTGAACGCTTTTTTTTAATCCGACCTGGAGTAAAACATGTCCTCTCGTAAAGAGCTTGCCAACGCGATCCGCGCACTAAGCATGGACGCAGTGCAGAAAGCGAATTCCGGCCACCCCGGCGCCCCTATGGGTATGGCAGATATCGCCGAAGTTTTGTGGCGTGACTATTTGAACCATAACCCAACCAATCCACACTGGGCTGATCGCGACCGTTTCGTGTTATCGAATGGTCACGGCTCCATGTTGATCTATAGCTTGCTGCATCTCACTGGCTATGACTTGCCGATGGAAGAGCTGAAAAACTTCCGTCAGTTACACTCTAAAACGCCTGGTCACCCTGAATATGGCTATACCGCTGGCGTAGAAACCACCACCGGCCCGCTGGGTCAGGGCATTGCGAATGCGGTTGGTTTCGCCATTGCAGAACGCACGCTGGCCGCACAGTTTAACCGCCCAAGCCATGACGTTGTTGATCATCACACCTACACATTTATGGGTGATGGCTGCATGATGGAAGGTATCTCCCACGAGGTTTGCTCTCTGGCGGGCACCATGAAGCTGGGCAAACTGACCGCTTTCTATGATGACAACGGTATCTCTATCGATGGTCACGTTGAAGGTTGGTTCACTGACGACACGGCGGCACGTTTCGAAGCTTACGGCTGGCATGTGGTTCGTGGTGTTGATGGCCATAACGCTGATTCAATCAAAGCGGCTATCGAAGAAGCTCACAAAGTTACCGACAAACCTTCACTGCTGATGTGCAAAACCATTATCGGTTTTGGCTCACCGAAGAAGGCCGGTACGCATGACTCACACGGTGCACCATTAGGTGCTGATGAAGTTGCTGCTACCCGTGAAGCATTGGGTTGGAAATACCCTGCATTTGAAATCCCACAAAATATCTATGCTGAGTGGGATGCTAAAGAAGCCGGTCAGGCAAAAGAAGCTGCCTGGAACGAGAAGTTCGCAGCTTATGCCAAAGCTTATCCAGAACTGGCTGCTGAATTCAAACGTCGTGTCAGCGGTGAATTGCCTGCTAACTGGGCGACTGAATCCAAGAATTTCATCGAACAATTGCAAGCTAATCCTGCCAAGATTGCCAGCCGCAAAGCATCACAAAATGCGCTGGAAGCCTTCGGTAAAGTGTTACCTGAATTCTTGGGCGGCTCTGCTGACCTGGCACCAAGTAACCTGACTATCTGGTCTGGTTCTAAATCACTGAGCGATGATCTGGCGGGTAACTACATTCACTACGGTGTACGTGAATTTGGTATGTCTGCCATCATGAACGGTATTGCTCTGCACGGTGGTTTCATTCCTTACGGCGCAACCTTCCTGATGTTTGTGGAATATGCCCGTAACGCGGTGCGTATGGCTGCTCTGATGAAAATCCGCAGCATATTCGTTTACACCCATGACTCTATTGGTCTGGGCGAAGATGGCCCAACCCATCAGCCGGTTGAGCAGATGGCCAGCCTGCGTGTAACACCAAACATGAGCACCTGGCGTCCTTGTGACCAGGTTGAGTCTGCGGTGGCATGGCAGTATGCGCTGGAACGCAAAGATGGCCCGAGTGCACTGATCTTCTCCCGTCAGAATCTGGCACAACAGCCACGCTCTGCTGAGCAGTTAGCCAATATCGCTAAAGGCGCATATGTACTGAAAGATTGTGCAGGCCAGCCTGAACTGATCTTCATTGCTACCGGTTCTGAAGTTGAACTGGCAGTGGCAGCAGCAGATCAGCTGACCGCCGCAGGCCACAAAGTGCGTGTTGTTTCTATGCCATCAACTGATGCATTCGACAAACAAGACGCCGCTTACCGTGAATCTGTATTGCCAGCAGCGGTTAGCGCGCGCGTTGCCGTTGAAGCCGGTATTGCCGATTACTGGTACAAATACGTTGGCCTGAATGGCGCGGTGGTTGGTATGACCACCTTCGGTGAATCTGCACCAGCAGAGTTGCTGTTCAAAGAGTTTGGTTTCACTGTTGAAAACGTGGTAGCGAAAGCTCAGGCGCTGTTGAAATAAGAGACTGCATTACTATTAAATATGCCCAAAAAACTTGGCGGTGCCGCTAGCATTACAGCAGTTCCAAGCCCAAAGGGTATATCGGGTGTAAACGGTGATGACAATCCCGGTAATACACCTGTTAAAAGACCGCTTCGGCGGTCTTTTTTTTCGCCAATTGATGGATGTATTGTGCCCTTTATCAGGCAGATATTCCTTTTATGATTAGTTTGGTTTATTCTGGCTGAAGCGTTTCAGTCATGATTGATTTTCAGTTTCAGTAAAATTCGCTGAGGAAAAAGCCGGAAGTATTCTGGCCCAATTGTGATAAGACGATTAACATCTTAGGGTACGGTGCAGTACGCTATGGGATTGCATGATAATAACCAGAAACAGGGAGTAACATGACAATCCGCATAGCGATAAATGGCTTTGGCCGTATTGGCCGTAGCGTTTTACGCGCATTGTATGAATCAGGTCGCCGGGCAGAAATTTCAGTAGTTGCTATTAATGAGTTGGCTAATGCACAAGGGATGGCCCATTTACTGAAGTATGACTCCAGCCATGGCCGGTTTGCCTGGGATGTTCGTCAGGAATGTGACAATTTGTACGTCGGTGACGATATTATCCGGCTGATACATCAGCCAGAAATAGAGCAGTTACCTTGGGGTGAGTTAGGAATTGATGTTGTTCTGGATTGTAGCGGCGTGTATGGCAGCCGTGCCGATGGCGAGGCGCATATTGCCTCCGGTGCCAAAAAGGTACTGTTTGCCCATCCTGGCGGCAATGATTTAGACGCAACAGTAGTCTATGGTGTAAACCATCAAGATTTACTGGCGGAGCACCGGATTGTTTCCAACGCTTCCTGTACTACGAACTGCATTATTCCTATTATTCAGTTGTTGGATATCGCTTATGGCATCGAGTCTGGCACTGTGACTACCATTCATTCATCAATGAATGATCAACCCGTTATCGATGCTTATCATCAGGATTTACGCCGTACCCGGGCAGCAAGTCAGTCAATTATCCCGGTTGACACTAAACTGGCGGCAGGGATTACCCGTATTTTTCCGAAGTTTTGTGACAGGTTTGAAGCTATCTCGGTACGGGTGCCAACCATCAACGTAACCGCTATTGATTTAAGCGTTAGCGTGACAAACCCGGTTGGTGTTGCTGAGGTTAACCAGCTTTTTCAAAAGGCAGCAAGAGGTTCATTTCGTGGTATAGTTGACTATACGGAATTACCCTTGGTGTCGATCGATTTTAACCATGATCCGCACAGTGCAATTGTCGATTGCACGCAGACTCGGGTCAGTGGGCAGCACCTGATTAAGACCTTGGTATGGTGCGATAACGAATGGGGTTTCGCCAATAGAATGTTGGATACGACATTGGCGATGGCCCGAAGTGGTTTCTAGTATGGCATGTTAACGTCTTGTTTTTCCGTGTTTTACTGCGGTTATAACTGCGTTGATGTGCAGCTTATGCAACTTTAAAGAGAATCAACAAGAGGATTCACCATGTCTGTAATTAAGATGACCGATCTGAGTCTGGCAGGCCTTCGCGTGCTGATCCGTGCGGACCTCAATGTGCCGATAAAAGATGGCAAAGTGACGTCTGATGCGCGTATCCGTGCATCTCTGCCGACGATTGAAGCGGCACTGAAGCAAGGCGCTAAAGTAATGGTTACCTCTCACTTGGGTCGCCCGACCGAAGGCGAGTACAATGAAGAGTTTTCCTTGCTGCCAGTAGTTAACTACCTGAAAGACAAACTGTCTTCTCCGGTACGTCTGGCGAAAGACTATCTGGACGGCGTTGAGATTGCAGCAGGCGAGTTGGTTGTGCTGGAAAACGTTCGCTTTAACAAAGGCGAGAAGAAAGACGACGAAACGCTGTCTAAGAAATATGCGGCACTGTGTGACGTCTATGTGATGGATGCGTTTGGTACTGCTCACCGTGCACAAGCTTCTACTCACGGTGTGGGTAAATTTGCTCCTGTCGCCTGTGCCGGCCCGCTGTTGTCAGCAGAGCTGGAAGCACTGGGTAAAGCGCTGGGTAACCCAGCACGCCCAATGGTTGCCATTGTGGGTGGTTCTAAAGTATCAACCAAACTGACCGTGCTTGGCGCACTGTCTAAAATCGCCGATCAACTGATTGTTGGTGGTGGTATCGCCAATACCTTCGTTGCAGCTCAAGGCAACAATGTCGGTAAATCTCTGTACGAAGCAGACCTGATTCCAGAAGCCAAGCGCCTGCTGGAAACCTGTGATATCCCGGTTCCTACCGATGTGCGTGTGGCAACCGAATTCTCTGAAACTGCTGTTGCGACACTGAAACCAGCTAACCAAATCAAAGATGACGAACAAATTCTTGATCTGGGCGACGAGTCTGCACAACGTCTGGCTGAGATCCTGAAAAATGCCAAAACCATTCTGTGGAATGGCCCGGTTGGTGTATTCGAGTTCCCTAATTTCCGTAAAGGGACCGAGATAGTCGCTCGCGCTATCGCTGAGAGCGACGCATTCTCTATCGCGGGCGGTGGTGACACTCTGGCAGCAATCGATCTGTTCGGTATTGCTGACCAAATCTCTTACATTTCTACCGGCGGCGGTGCATTCCTTGAGTTCGTAGAAGGGAAAAAACTGCCAGCGGTGGTGATGCTGGAAGAGCGCGCTAAGCAGTAATTTAGATAACGGGGGGCGAAAGCCGCCCGTTTCGCTTTTAGCTAATGAAGCTCGCGGGCTTTATACCCTAAATAATTCGAGTTGCAGGAAGGCGGCAACGAAATGAACTCAAGGAGTTGAGATAACTCAATGACTTGAGTGAATGATGGCAGCCAACGCACATGCAGTTTGAAGTATGACGGGTATAGGCGATTTACATTTAGGGCCTATCCTCACCGGATAGCTGCTATCTTCAGTCGACGAAACAGGACAACGTACATGTCTAAAATTTTTGATTTCGTAAAACCAGGTGTCATCACAGGTGATGACGTTCAGAAAGTGTTCGCAGTAGCCAAAGAGAACAACTTTGCTCTGCCAGCAGTTAACTGTGTCGGCACCGACTCTATTAACGCAGTGCTGGAAACAGCAGCCAAAGTGCGTGCGCCAGTTATCGTTCAGTTCTCTAACGGTGGTGCAGCATTTATCGCAGGTAAAGGCGTTAAAGCAGAAGGTCAGGGTGCTGCAATCCTGGGCGCTATCTCTGGTGCACATCATGTCCATCAGATGGCTGAACACTATGGTGTTCCTGTTATTCTGCACACCGACCATTGCGCCAAGAAATTGCTGCCATGGTTAGACGGCTTGTTGGACGCAGGTGAGAAACACTTTGCGGCTACCGGCAAACCACTGTTCTCTTCTCACATGATCGACCTGTCTGAAGAGTCCCTGGAAGAAAACATCGAAATTTGTAGCAAATACCTGACTCGCATGGCGAAACTGGGTATGACGCTGGAAATCGAACTGGGTTGCACCGGTGGTGAAGAAGATGGCGTGGACAACAGCCATATGGACGCATCTTCTCTGTATACTCAGCCACAAGATGTTGATTACGCTTACGAAAAACTGAACGCTATCAGCCCACGTTTCACCATCGCTGCCTCTTTCGGTAACGTACACGGTGTTTACAAACCAGGTAACGTGAAACTGACCCCAACTATTCTGCGTGATTCTCAGGATTATGTTTCCAAGAAACACAATCTGCCGCACAACAGCTTGAACTTCGTATTCCACGGTGGTTCAGGTTCTACTGCTGCTGAAATTAAAGAAGCGGTTAGCTATGGCGTAGTTAAAATGAATATCGACACCGATACCCAATGGGCAACGTGGGAAGGTATTCTGGGCTACTACAAAAAGAACGAAGCTTATCTGCAAGGCCAACTGGGTAACCCAGAAGGTGCTGACAAGCCGAACAAGAAATTCTACGACCCACGTGCGTGGCTGCGTGCTGCACAGGTGACTATGGTTGCTCGTCTGGAAAAAGCTTTTGAAGAACTGAACGCCAAAGATGTTCTGTAATTCAATACTGCTTTGACCGACTTAAAAGGCCCCTTGGGGCCTTTTTTCTTTGCAAAAAACGAATCTAACCTCATTTCCGCCGCCTTGATTGACTGAGTAGTCTGATATTTCAGCGTAAATTTCTCTGCCAAAATTGGCAACAGGCTCATTGTTAGTTACCCTAAACAGGCTGTCAGTTGTAGCCGTCAGCATTTTGCGGTGATTTTTTGCGTAATCTCTCCCGCAGGGAGCTTTTTGTAGGATGATTCAAATGGAAGAATTAAACGTAGTTGATGGTATCAATGAAGCGAGTACCTGGTTGGTGAATAACCAAGATTTGCTGATTCAATACGCGGTTAATCTGGTCGCAGCATTACTTATCTTAACTGTCGGTTCAATCATCGCCAAAATTGCGTCACGGATGCTTGGTCGGGTCATGAAGTTACGTGGCATTGATGTCACCGTCGCAGACTTCCTGGCAGCAATGGCGCGTTACAGCATTCTGGCTTTCACTATCGTTGCGGTGCTGGGACGTTTGGGAGTGCAGACCGCCTCGGTGATTGCCGTTATCGGTGCCGCGGGTTTAGCTGTTGGTTTGGCGCTACAAGGCTCGCTATCGAACTTTGCCGCCGGTGTGCTGCTGGTAGCCTTCCGTCCATTTAAGGCAGGTGAGTATGTCGATCTGGGCGGTGTAGCAGGTACTGTGGTTCAGGTGCAAATTTTCTCAACGACCCTACGGACGGTCGACGACAAAATCATCGTGGTACCCAACGGCAAAATTATTGCTAATAACATCATTAATACCAGCCGTGAACCGAATCGCCGTACCGATATGGTCATCGGTGTTGCCTATGATGCTGATATTGATGTGGTAAAGAAAGTGCTGGGTGACATCATTGCCGCAGATAAACGTATCATGCATGACAAAGGGGTTACCGTGCGTTTGAATGAGATGGCGGCCTCTTCCCTTAACTTCACGGTGCGCGTCTGGACTACCAATGGCGATGCGATGGATGTGTATTGGGATCTGATGGAAAACTTCAAGCGTGCGTTGGATGCTAACAAAATTGGCATTCCTTACCCGCAGATGGACGTGCATTTGCATCAGGTAGCCAAAACTGAGGCAGATTAGCCTGAGAGCCTGGGTACTTGAAGCTGTAGTGTTGTTTACAATTTGGCTATAGCCATGTCAAATCGGGTCGTTATCGGCCCGTTTTTTCCTTTTTCCATCCTTGTTTCCCCTCTTGCTTAGCCATTATTAGTTTTACTTATTATTGATAAGAAATATCAATTTCCTCTGATGCTACTCTCCCCGTAATATGCTGCTAATTCCTCTCCAATTCTCTCGGTCAGTTTTGAGTATTATTTAAAGGTAACAGTATGTTAGCTGTCTATTTACAGGGCTTCGCCCTCAGTGCTGCGATGATTTTACCCCTCGGACCACAAAATGCCTTTGTGATGAACCAGGGGATTAAGCGTCAGCACTATTTGATGAGTGCCTCACTTTGTGCGCTGAGTGACATTATCTTGATTTGTGCGGGGATCTTTGGCGGCAGTGCCTTGCTGAGCCGTTCGCCATTGCTACTGGCACTGGTCACATGGGGCGGAGTGGCTTTCCTGCTGTGGTACGGCTGGGGCGCATTGATGGCTGCCTGGCGTGGAGGGGGCTCCTCATCTGCCGCCGCAACCGGCGCACAAGGGCGTTGGCCAATAGTTATAACCCTACTGGCGGTAACCTGGCTCAATCCGCATGTCTATCTCGATACCTTTGTGGTGCTCGGTAGCCTTGGCAGCCAGTTATTACCCGACTCCCGGCCTTGGTTCGCTTTGGGGGCCGTGAGTGCCTCTATTGCCTGGTTTTTTGCCCTCGCGCTATTGGCTGCGTGGTTATCACCGTGGCTTAACCGCCCAACGTCGCAGCGGGTGATTAATCTGTTGGTCGGAGGGGTAATGTGGTTTATTGCTTTTCAGCTAGCGCAACAAGCACTAAATCTGTGAGTTTTTATCATTAATCCGAATCCCATGATTCATAAGATATGCTACGGTTGATGTGTTAATCCGGTTACCGACAGCAAATTAATCACGCTGCCAATGAGATTCGAGTGAGTGTAATTAACTGCAAATGTATTTGTCGCTGATTGAATTCACTGGTTATCTGGCTGAGGTCGACTGAGTTGTCATAAATAATTTGCCATGTATATCTTAGGAGGCACTGTGAAGTTGAAGACATTGGCTTTGGCCGCAATGATGGGATTAGGGACGTTACCTTTGGCGCTACAAGTTCAGGCAGCCGAAGTGCCAGAAGGGCCGCATGTTGTCACCTCCGGTACCGCCAGTGTTGATGCGACACCGGATATTGCCACTATCGCTATTGAAGTCAGTGTATCTGCCAAAGATGCGGCAGATGCCAAAAAACAGGCGGATACAAGGGTCGCGCAATACTTTGATTTCTTACGTAAAAGTGGCATTGAAAAGAAAGATATCAATGCTGCCAATATTCGTACCCAACCTGAATACGATTACCAGAAAAGCGGTGAAGCGGTCTTGAAGGGATACCGTGCCGTGCGCCAGGTTCAGGTAACATTACGCCAACTGGATAAGTTGAATGAGCTGCTAGATGGTGCGCTGAAGTCTGGTCTAAACGAGATCCGTGCGGTGGAACTCGGGGTAGCAAACCCGGACACATACCGTGAGCAGGCGCGTAAAAAAGCCATTGAAAATGCCATTAGCCAGGCAGGATCATTGGCTGATGGATTCAAAGTTAAACTTGGGCCGGTCTACAGCATTCGTTACCACGTCGCTAACTACCAGCCTATGCCGGTAGCACGCATGTTTAAAAGCGCTGAAGCGGCACCAGCCACCGATGCCGCACAGACTTACGAACAGCAGACCATCCATTTTGATGATCAGGTTGATGTCGTGTTTGAACTCCAAACTGCGACCAGTACCGCTAAATAAATCAATCCTGCCGTAATACCTGACGCCCATAAGACAATAGGGCGTCAGTCACCTTTCTCATGGTTCTGCTTTCCGGTGCAAACCGGTGCCAGAACAGCATTCGCCGTTGCAGTAATCCTGGCGTCAGATTGATTAATTCGCCTGAAGCTAGCTCTTTCTCGATTTGTAGATGCGGGATCATACAGCAGGTGGTTCCTTGTCGTGCTAACTGCACAAAAGCTTCGGAAGAGTTAACAATATGGCAGGGCACGCTGCCCGGTGATAAATCAAAGTTCTGCTGTAAAAACGCCTGATGCATATCATCCAGATGGTCAAACGCCACCGCTGGCGCTTTCAACAATGCCGAGCGGGTTACGCCATTAGGGAAATAACGCTCAGCGAAAGGTTTGGAGGCGACAAACAGGTAATCCAGCGCACCGAGTTGATCAACCAGACAACTGGGGAGCGGTTGAGGTTGGATACTGACAGCACCCACAACCTCACCGCGACGTAACCGTTCCTGAGTTCGAGTCTCATCCTCGACTTGTAAATTCAGCCGGATAGGGGAATCAGCCAGCACCGGTTTCAATGCCGGTAGCAACCAGGTCGCCAAACTGTCGGCGTTGACTGCCAGCGACAATAACAGTGGTGTATCTCCGCCATTATCATTGCCCAGCCACTCTTCTTCCAGTAACTCAACTTGATGCAGTAACGCGAGCAGTTTCTGCCCTTGTTCGGTAGGCCGTGGTGGCACGGTGCGCACCAGCAGCGGTTGTCCGAACAGATTCTCTAACTGCTTGATGCGTTGAGATACCGCCGATTGGGTGATGCAAAGTTTTTGTGCAGCGCGTTCAAAACCGCGTTCACGGATCACCGCGTCCAGCGCTTGTAGCGTACGGTAGTCTGGGCGTTTCATCGGAGTCATCTCTCCAAATATTAAGTCGATACAGCACTATGCCACATTTTAGCCAGTTTGTTATGACAGGATGCCAAGGTGTCAGCCACAAATAAACCGGCATAACTGTGATCCGGCTAGAATTAACTACCACGCGAGTTGGCTTTATTCACACAATCACCACTGCGGATGCTCTATAATGACCTCAGGTTTTCTTTCACATCAAGGCGTGAACTTACCATGACTCAGGATGAACTTAAAAAAGCAGTGGGCTGGGCAGCATTAGATTATGTTAAACCCGGTACCATCGTTGGGGTCGGCACTGGCTCGACCGCAGCACATTTTATTGACGCACTTGGCTCCATCAAAGGCCAGATAGAGGGGGCGGTTTCCAGCTCTGATGCCTCTACTGCCAAACTGAAAAGTTACGGCATCCATGTATTCGATTGTAATGAAGTGGATGTATTGGATATCTATGTTGATGGCGCTGATGAAATTAACGACCAGATGCAGATGATCAAAGGCGGTGGTGCTGCGCTGACCCGCGAGAAAATCATTGCTGCTATTGCTCGTCAGTTTATCTGCATCGCGGATGCGTCCAAGCAGGTTGCTATATTGGGTAAGTTCCCGCTGCCGGTTGAAGTTATCCCAATGGCCCGCTCTTATGTGGCTCGTGAACTGGTTAAGCTGGGTGGCTTACCGGAGTATCGTCAGAACGTCCTGACTGATAACGGCAACGTTATTTTGGATGTCCACAATCTGAGTATTTTGGATGCCATTGCGTTAGAAAATAAAATCAATGGTATTGCCGGTGTCGTTACGGTCGGCCTATTTGCTAATCGGGGGGCTGATGTGGCACTGATTGGCACCGCCGACGGCGTTAAGACCATAAAATTAAAGTGATCGGTTAACGCGCTCTCAGGATGAGGTTCGCTACTTCATCCTGAAAGTTTTTTTGCCTTTAAATATCTTTTCTTAAAATCGCTAAATTTGGTGATATATATCACATTTCTTCATTTCGTTTTATTAACCTGCCATTAACCCTCTTCACGCCAGTTTTTTATTCCATAAATTAACATTGGCACTGATTGTTATGCTGGCCGGCAGGCAATCGTTTGTATTGCTGCCCGCGTAATATTTGTTATGTTGACAGGGTGCTGACCGGATTCATTCGATAGCGGCAGCCACATCTGAAGTCTGAAAATAGGGTCGGGGACATGGCAAAAGTATCACTGGAGAAAGACAGAATTAAGTTTCTGTTAGTGGAAGGGGTGCACCAGAGCACGGTTGATAATCTGCGTGCTGCCGGATATAGCAATATTGAATATCATAAAGGTGCCTTAGACACCGAATCACTGAAAGCATCGATCAAAGATGCTCACTTCATCGGCATTCGATCGCGTACGCATCTGTCTGAAGAAGTTTTTGCGGCAGCAGAAAAATTAGTCGCAGTAGGTTGTTTCTGTATCGGTACTAATCAGGTTGATTTAAAAGCGGCTACCAAACGCGGTGTGCCAGTATTCAATGCACCTTTCTCCAATACCCGTTCGGTAGCTGAAATGGTACTGGGCGAGTTACTGCTGATGTTCCGGGGCATTCCATCGGCTAACGCCAAAGCTCACCGTGGTGAGTGGAACAAGCTGGCGGTGGGTTCCTATGAAGCCCGTGGCAAGAAGCTGGGCATTATCGGTTATGGTCATATCGGTACCCAACTAGGGATTCTGGCAGAGAGTGTCGGGATGAAAGTATTTTTCTACGATATCGAAAATAAATTGTCGTTAGGGAATGCACAGCAGGTGCGTCACCTGTCTGATCTGCTGAATATGAGTGATGTGATTAGCCTGCATGTGCCGGAAAACCACTCCACTAAAAACATGATTGGCCCTGAACAGTTGGCTCTGATGAAGCCGGGTGCGATGCTGATTAACGCCTCACGCGGTACCGTGGTCGACATCCCGGCCTTGTGTGATGCGTTGGCCAGCAATCATTTGGCAGGCGCGGCAATCGACGTATTCCCTGAAGAGCCTGCAACTAATAAGGACCCGTTCAATTCACCCTTGTGCGAGTTTGATAATGTGTTGCTAACACCACATATTGGTGGTTCCACTCAGGAAGCGCAGGAAAATATCGGTGATGAAGTGGCAGGTAAGCTGGCGAAGTATTCCGACAACGGCTCAACGCTGTCTGCGGTCAACTTCCCTGAGGTTTCTCTGCCTGCTCACGGCGATAATACCCGCCGTCTGTTGCATATCCATGAGAACCGCCCAGGCATCCTGACCAGCATTAACAAAATCTTTGCCGAACAGAATGTCAACATTGCGGCACAGTATCTGCAAACCAGTGCTGAAATCGGTTATGTCGTCATTGATGTTGAGACTGATGATGCGGAAAATGCAGAAAAAGCATTGCAGGCGATGAAGGCGATCCCGGGAACTATCCGTGCTCGTTTGCTTTACTAGTATCCCCTTCGACCTTGATATTGCAGCATTGTTAGCGGCCTTCGCTCACCCGAATCACTTACTTATGTAAGCTCATCGGGATTATGAGCCTCATCAGAGGCTCACCCTGCGGGCCAGCGCAAGCGCCGTTCAAAATGGTTTACGACCAATTTGTCGTTCACTTGCTGCCTGGCCGCATTACCAATGGTTTTGGGTATAAATATTTGTATTAAATGACTAAACACCCGCTATCTATAAAATATCGGGTGTTTTTTTATTTTGCAGGATTATCTCTTACCACTGCCACACTTTTGTTGGTGTCACTATCTCTGGCAATGGCACATCCCAAAGCTCACAGGGCAAGTGCTCTACCCATTGGCAATCATGGGCCAGGCCAATAGGATAAGGGCGTCCTTGCTGCCAGTGTTGCAGCGTACGGTCATAAAAGCCACCACCCATACCTAAACGTTGCCCGAGGCTATCAAACGCCACTAACGGGGTTATCACCATATCCAATTGGTTTAGTGGCAGAACTTCTCGCACATCTAATTGTGGTTCAAGGATTTTCAGGCGATTACGGATAAGCGTGCTATCAGGGCGATAACGCAGAAATAATAAATTACCGAGGCTGAAAGGGTGCAAAACCGGCAGATAAACCTGTTTTTGTTGCTGCCATAGCAGCTCAATAATGGGGCGGGTATTGAGTTCACCATCGAAGGAGAGGAACACGGCAATGGTGTTAGCCTGACGGATTCTGTCATGCTCAGCGATATGCTTTGCCGCCAGATGCGCTGACTGATGCTGTTGTTCCGCAGTCAACAGTCGCCGACGTTCACGGATCTCACTACGAATTTTTTGTCGCTCAAGGGCATATTGCGCAGTCAAAGGCATATTATTTATTCAAAAATATGTTGTTGATTTAAAGTATAATTTTTTGATTAAAAAGACATTTTATTGATTCGCAAGATATATTGCTGATGCCAGTAGACAGCCAATGTAAAACGAACGTGATAACCCCAAATGCTGGTTACCCGATAAAGGGGGGATCTCCGAGATGCCGCCGCAGGCTGTAACCCTTGAACCCATGGTTCAAGGTGAACGTAGCGTCGCAACCTTAAGGCTTCTCGGCGGACCGAGCATGCGCACCAGTTACGGAGTCACTACATTCTGTTGGTATTAAATATCGGCTCAGGGGACTGGCCCGCTGGCAAACACCTCAGAGAAATTTTTTACTCACTGCTGAATCTATCATTCAACAGAGATTTATTCAAACTGTGCATCCTGACGTTCAGAGATGCGACCTTGTTCAAGCAACGCCTGTTCAATGGTCTGTTGTAACATCCGAATACGTTGCTCCATATTGGATGCATAGTCACGGGTTTTCAACCTTTCCTGAGCTAATTCGTGACAGACGTTCAATGCTGCGATAAAAACTAACTGCTCAGTATTTGTGACTCTAGTGCGAACTTTGAGATCTTGCAACCGTTGGTTAAGATCTTCTGCTGCCATGTTCAACGCGTCTTGTTGTTCTGGCGGACAATTGACTCTTAACGAGCGACCAAAAATTTGAATATCTACCGGTTGTGCAGACATGCCACCTTCCTGACTAATTTTCGCGCCAACCTTGTAAACCAGAGGCAAAATGCTCGTAGTTGCAAAGCGGGCGTCACTATATATATCTCGATACCAAGATTCAACCACTAATACCCGCTGGGTATTAGGGTCTGGCGCGTTGCGTTTTCTGGTATAGCGACCTTTCTTGGTGGTAGCATAACACGAACTTATCCTGCCAACGATGACCAATACGCATGTCTATAGAGAATACATTACCAACTTACCAATCACTTGCCTTGGCGTTAAGCCAGCAAGCGGTAGCATTAACCCCCGCAGAAATGCATGGCCTGATCAGCGGCATGCTCTGTGGTGGCAGTAAAGACAATGGCTGGCGCACGCTGGTACATGACCTGACCAATGACGGCGTTGCCTTTTCACAAGCGTTGGGATTGCCGTTACAACAGTTACATGAAGCAACACAAGAAGCGCTGGAGAACGAAGGTTTTATGTTCCAGTTGCTTATCCCTGAAGGGGACGATATCTCGGTTTTTGACCGTGCTGACGCATTATCAGGTTGGGTCAACCATTTCCTGTTAGGTTTGGGTATGTTGCAACCGAAACTGGCGCAGGTGAAAGATGAAGTGGGTGAAGCCATTGATGATTTACGTAATATTGCCCAATTAGGCTATGACGAAGATGAAGATCAAGAAGAGCTGGCTCAATCATTAGAAGAAGTTATTGAGTATGTGCGTGTGGCCGCTATTTTGTGCCATATCGAATTTACTCAACAGAAGCCGACTGCACCAGAGATGCGTAAGCCAACACTACATTAAATGATATGGTGTAATATGTTGAATTAAGTCGATTAAATCGGACGTTCCAGGAGGGTGTGATGACTCAGCAAGAATACCAGAACCGCCGTCAGGCGCTGTTGGCGAAGATGGCCCCGGGCAGTGCAGCACTGTTTTTCGCCGCACCGGAGGCTACGCGCAGTGCGGATTCCGAATACCCTTATCGTCAGAATAGCGATTTTAGCTACCTGACGGGGTTCAATGAACCGGAGGCGGTGTTGATTCTGGTAAAAAGCGATGAGACCCATAACCATAGCGTGTTGTTTAACCGGGTGCGGGATTTAACCGCCGAGATCTGGTTTGGCCGCCGTTTAGGGCAAGATGCGGCCCCCCTCAAGTTAGGTGTTGACCGCGCATTACCCTTCGATGAAATCGACGAACAGCTCTATTTGTTGCTCAATCGCCTTGATGTGATTTATCACGCGCAGGGGCAATATGCTTATGCAGATAAAATTGTTTTTGCCGCGCTGGAAAGATTACGTAACGGTTTTCGTAAAAATTTGCGTGCACCGGCCACGCTAACTGACTGGCGTCCATGGTTGCATGAAATGCGCCTGTTTAAGTCAGCTGAAGAAATTGCTGTGATGCGCCGCGCCGGTGAAATCAGTGCGCTAGCCCATACTCGCGCGATGGAAAAATGTCGCCCAGGTATGTTTGAGTATCAGTTGGAAGGGGAGATTCTGCATGAGTTCACCCGCCATGGCGCGCGTTACCCGGCATATAACACTATCGTTGGCGGTGGTGAGAATGGCTGCATTCTGCATTACACCGAAAATGAGAGTGAATTGCGGGATGGTGAGCTAGTGCTGATTGATGCAGGTTGTGAATACCGTGGCTATGCCGGTGACATCACCCGCACCTTCCCGGTTAACGGCAAATTCACGCCAGCGCAACGCGAGATTTATGACATCGTTCTGGCCTCGATTAATCAATCATTAGAATTGTTCCGCCCGGGTACCAGTATCCGCGAAGTCACCGAGCAGGTGGCGCGCATTATGATTACGGGTCTGGTTGGTTTGGGCATTCTAACAGGTGATATCGAGCAATTGATCGCTGAAAAAGCGCATCGCCCCTTCTTTATGCATGGCTTGAGCCACTGGTTAGGGTTGGATGTGCATGATGTCGGTGATTATACCAATAGTGACCGTGGCCGCATTTTGGAAGCGGGAATGGTGTTGACCATTGAACCGGGTCTTTATATCGCCCCAGATGCTGATGTACCGCCAGAATACCGTGGTATTGGTATTCGTATCGAAGATGACATCGTGATTACCGCTGACGGCAATGAAAATCTGACCGCCAGTGTGGTGAAAGATCCCGATGCCATTGAAGCCCTGATGGCGGCAGCGAGATAACTGATGAGCGTAATCATTGTTGGTGGTGGTATGGCCGGAGCAACTCTGGCGCTGGCTATTTCATCCCTCACCAAAGGGCGGGTGCCGGTTGCTTTGGTTGAGGCACAACTTCCCGATAGCAAGCAGCATCCGGGGTTTGATGCCAGAGCAATTGCCTTGGCACAAGGCACCTGCCAACAACTGGAGCGCATTGGTATCTGGGCGCATCTGGTTGATTGTGCCACCGCCATTGAACATGTTCATGTTAGTGATAGCGGTCATTCGGGCTTTGTTAACTTACGCGCCGCTGATTATGGTGTTGCGGCACTGGGTAATGTTATTGAGCTACATGATGCCGGTAAAAGGCTGTTTGCCTTATTGCAGAAAGCGCCGGGAGTGACGCTGCATTGCCCGGCTAAAGTGGTGGATGTGGTTCGTACAGTTGCATCAGCTGGTGTGACGCTGGATAACGGCCAACAACTGAGTGCAAAGCTGCTAGTGGCAGCCGACGGATCTCATTCTGCACTGGCGCGGGCTTGTAATATTCAGTGGCAGCAGCAGGACTATCAACAGATCGCCGTGATTGCCAATATTACGACTTCCGAACTACCGGCAGGTCGGGCTTTTGAGCGTTTTACCCGCAATGGGCCGTTGGCATTATTACCGATGTCTGAAGGGCGTAGCTCGCTGGTCTGGTGTCACGCTAAACACGAAAAGCAGCAGGTCGATAGTTGGGATGACGCCCGTTTTGTGGCGCAATTGCAGCAAGCTTTTGGTTGGCGGTTGGGTAAAATTCTCCATGCGGGTAAGCGCTACAGCTACCCGCTGCAATTATTGACGGCTTCGCGCCATATCAGTCACCGTCTGGCGTTAGTGGGTAATGCGGCGCAAACACTGCATCCCATTGCCGGGCAGGGTTTCAATCTAGGGCTGCGTGATGTGATGTCGCTGGCTGAAACTATCGCGCAGGCGGGGGGAGACCCCGGTGAGTATGCGGTGCTCAGCCAATATCAGCAGCGGCGGCAAGGGGATCAACAGGCGACTATTGGTGTCACTGATGGTTTAATTCGTCTGTTTGCCAATCGCTATGGGCCACTGGTGGTTGGGCGTAACCTTGCTCTGATGTCAATGGAACTGATGCCTGCAATACGTGATACTTTCGCCCGGCAGACATTGGGATGGGTAGAGCGTTAATTTTACCCGTCATCTTTCACGTTGCAGGTGTGTGGGCTGCGACTGATGTAAGCTCATCGGAATTAATGAGTCCCATCCTTGAGGCTCACCCTACGGGTTAGCATAAATGCTGTTCAAATCGATTCCCGACCGATTTGTATCTCGCTTGCCGCCTTCCTGCATCGAGAAATTTATAGGGTAAATAAAGTTCATATTTTCATGGGATATATCTCGGTATGCAATCATATGACGTGGTAATCGCCGGTGGCGGAATGGTCGGTCTGGCGCTGGCCTGTGGCTTACAGGGCAGTGGCTTGCGCATCGCTATTCTGGAGCATCAGCCCGCACCAGAACCTCTCACTGCACCGTTGACTGATGAGTTGGCGCTACGTGTCTCGGCGATCAATGCTGCCAGTGAGCGCTTATTGAAAAAAATAGGGGTATGGGACAGCATTTTGGCGCTACGGGCCAGCCCTTATAGCGGCATGGAAGTGTGGGACCAAGACAGTTTTGGCAAAATAGCGTTTCATGCTGATGAATATGGCTTCAGCCATCTCGGTCATATCATTGAGAACCGGGTGATTCAGCAGGCGCTATGGCAACGTGCCAGCCAATTAGCTGAGATTACGCTGTTGGCACCGGCCAGCCTCAAACAGGTGGCATGGGGTGAAAGCGAAGCTTTTATCACGCTAACTGATGACCGTATGCTCAGTGCGCGGCTGGTGGTTGGGGCCGATGGCGCTAACTCATGGTTGCGCCAGCATGCGGATATCCCGCTGACTTTTTGGGACTATGCCCACCATGCGCTGGTAGCGACCATTCGCACGGAAGAAGCACATCAGGCAACGGCGCGTCAGGTATTTCATGGTGATGGTATTCTGGCTTTCCTGCCGTTTAGCTCCCCACACTTGAGTTCGATAGTCTGGTCACTTCCTCCTGAGCGTGCTGCCGAGTTAGCTGCGCTACCCGCCGAGCAATTCAACCGCGAACTGGGCATGGCGTTTGATATGCGTTTGGGGCAATGCCAGCTTGAGAGTGAGCGCCAGACCTTCCCGCTGATGGGGCGCTATGCACGTAGCTTCGCGGCACACCGGTTGGCGCTGGTGGGGGATGCTGCCCATACTGTGCATCCGTTGGCCGGGCAGGGCGTCAATCTGGGCTTTATGGATGCCGCTGAGTTAGTCTCTGAGCTGCGCCGTTTACAGCGCCAAGGCAAAGATATCGGTCAGCATCTCTATCTGCGGCGTTATGAACGTCGCCGCAAGCACAGTGCTGCGGTGATGCTTGCCAGTATGCAGGGTTTCCGCTCCCTGTTTGCGGGCAGTAACCCTGCCAAAAAGCTCCTGCGTGATATTGGCTTAACGCTGGCTGATAACTTGCCGGGGGTAAAACCACCGTTAGTGCGGCAGGCCATGGGATTACATGATTTACCCGATTGGCTAGATGAGTAGTTTTGTGAGTCACTAAACCCCCCTCAGTTGAAATAATCTAATTTCAGCCCTATTTTCGCATTAGTTTTTCTCACTGATAACCAAAACCTGAAAAGTTGAAACTGACAGGGTTTTGGTTATTTGGTTATATAACATCGCAATTTTTACTGATTAATTGTTAATAATGTGCCTCTGTGCGCATTTTTTCAGTGGAAAACTCTGCACAATACCCCTGCCTTTTGTCCTCTTAGGGCGTGCTATTGCCTATTTTAGCTTATGGTTACCTGATGAGTTCGGTGATAACGTTGGGCAAAAGGTATCGTTTGCGTAGACCCGTCATACTTCACGTTGCATGTGTGTTGGCTGCCTTCGTTCACCCCAGTCACTTACTGATGTAAGCTCCTGGGGATTCACTTAGTTGCCGCCTTCCTGCAACCCGAATTATCTAGGGTATATGCCTGTTTATGGTAAGTCAGAGTACCAGACACTCATGGCATGAAACTGTTTGAGGGAGAGTAGATGTCTAAGCAGACCCCGCTGTATGATCAGCACGTAGCGTGCGGTGCGCGCATGGTAGATTTTCATGGCTGGATGATGCCATTGCATTATGGTTCCCAAATCGACGAGCACCATATCGTGCGTCAAGATGCCGGTATGTTCGATGTCTCTCATATGACTATCGTTGATCTGCACGGTGCCCGTACCCGTGAGTTCCTGCGTTACCTGTTAGCCAACGACGTTGCCAAACTAACCCAACCGGGCAAAGCCCTTTACACCGGGATGCTAAATGCGTCCGGCGGTGTTATCGATGACTTGATTGTCTATTTCCTGCAAGAAGACTATTTCCGCTTAGTGGTTAACTCCGCTACCCGTGACAAAGATCTGGCCTGGATAATCCAGCATGCTGAACCTTACCAGGTTGAAGTGACGGTGCGTGACGATCTTGCCCTGGTGGCGGTACAAGGCCCAACGGCTCAACAGAAAGTGGCTACTTTACTGACTCCTGAGCAGCAGCAGGCGATCGCGGGCATG
The DNA here is from genome assembly GCF_052217165.1 of Yersinia sp. 2540 StPb PI. NCBI lineage: Bacteria > Pseudomonadati > Pseudomonadota > Gammaproteobacteria > Enterobacterales > Yersiniaceae > Yersinia > Yersinia sp. 2540 StPb PI. The sequence continues at coordinate 4,588,746 of NZ_JAZGQC010000001.1, read as the reverse complement.
AAACCATTCTTTGGTATTCAAACGGGTGATTTCTTTATCGCGACTACCGGTTATACCGGTGAATCAGGGTATGAAATCGCACTACCAAAAGAGCAAGTTGTTGAATTTTGGCAGCAACTGCTCGCCGCTGGGGTGAAGCCTGCGGGTCTTGGTGCGCGTGATACTTTGCGTCTGGAAGCGGGTATGAACCTTTACGGCCAGGAAATGGATGAAGGTGTTTCTCCGTTAGCCGCCAATATGGGCTGGACGATAGCCTGGTTGCCAGAAGACCGCCAGTTTATCGGCCGCGAAGCACTGGAAAAGCAACGTGCGGACGGCACTGAGCAACTGGTCGGCTTGATCATGACCGAAAAAGGCGTATTACGTAATGAGTTGCCGGTGCATTTTTCTGATGCGCTGGGTAACTCACATGTCGGTGTGATAACCAGTGGTTCATTCTCGCCTACATTGGGGTTCAGCATTGCGCTGGCCCGTGTGCCTGCGGGAATTGGTGAGAGTGCGGTGGTTCAAATCCGCAACCGTGAAATGCCAGTGCGGGTCACAAAACCTGGTTTTGTGCGGGCGGGTAAACCGGTCGCGCTGTAAGTCTTCCGAATTATAAGAGCCTCAATTTTTGGCTCTATCTCTTTTTAAGGAGCAGCAATGAGCAATGTACCAGCAGAGTTAAAATATGCGTCATCTCATGAGTGGGTTCGTGCCGATGGCGATGGCATCTATAGCATCGGTATCACTGAGCATGCGCAAGAGCTACTGGGCGACATGGTGTTTGTTGATTTGCCTGAAGTGGGCAGTGAAGTTTCAGCTGGCAGTGACTGTGCTGTTGCCGAATCAGTTAAAGCGGCTTCCGACATTTATGCCCCGATCAGCGGCGAAATTGTTGCGGTTAATACTGAGCTGGAAAGCTCACCAGAGCTGGTCAACAGCGCACCTTATACCGATGGTTGGCTGTTCAGCATCAAAGCCTCTGATGAAGGTGAGCTGGCAGGCTTGTTAGATGCCGAGGCTTATCTGGCGACCATTGAAGAATAAATGAAAAAAAGCCTGAGGTGAGTGAAGTGCAATGAGCTAAGGGTTGACCACGTCTACGGGCGCTCCGGTGGCTTACGCCACTACGACCCGAACGACGTGTTTCCCCTTAGTTCGGCTTTGTGAGTATTTCTAAAACCTCTCCAAGGCGCGGTTAATCTCAAATATCTCCCGTCCCATGCCCTATTCAGGAATGTGTAGCAAATGACTCAGAATCTCAGCCAGCTTGAACATAACGATGCTTTTATTCAGCGCCATATCGGCTCCTCTGCTGAACAACAGCAACAGATGTTGGCCGCCATTGGTGCCAACTCGTTAAGTACATTGATCCAGCAGATTGTTCCGGCAGATATCCAATTGCCAAGCCCACCACAAGTGGGTGATGCTGCCACTGAACACCAGGCGCTGGCGGAACTTAAAGGGATTGCCAGCCAGAATCAGCGCTATAAATCCTACATCGGCATGGGCTACAGCCCGATACTGACCCCGCCGGTTATCCTGCGTAATATGCTGGAGAACCCAGGCTGGTACACCGCCTACACACCTTATCAACCAGAAGTTTCTCAGGGCCGCCTTGAAGCACTGTTGAATTTCCAGCAATTGACACAAGACCTGACGGGTTTAGATCTGGCTTCTGCCTCTTTGCTGGATGAGGCTACTGCTGCGGCAGAATCGATGGCATTAGCCAAGCGAGCCAGTAAGCTGAAGGACGCTAATCGCTTCTTTGTGGCTGATGATGTTCATCCACAAACGCTGGATGTGGTGCGAACTCGCGCGGAAACTTTTGGTTTTGAAGTGATTGTCGACCGTGCTGAAAAAGTGCTGGAGCTGGATGGTGTTTTTGGTGTGTTGCTGCAACAAGTAGGCACCACCGGTGAACTGCATGACTACAGCGCGCTGCTGTCTGAACTGAAAAAACGTAAAATCATTACCAGCGTGGCTGCCGATATTATGGCGCTGGTGCTGTTGACTGCGCCGGGTAAACAAGGTGCCGATGTGGTATTTGGCTCCGCCCAGCGCTTTGGTGTGCCGATGGGATATGGCGGCCCACATGCTGCATTCTTTGCCTGCCGTGACGAATTTAAACGCTCGATGCCGGGCCGCATTATTGGGGTATCACGCGACGCTGCCGGTAATACTGCGTTGCGTATGGCGATGCAGACCCGTGAGCAACATATTCGCCGCGAGAAAGCTAACTCCAACATTTGTACCTCACAGGTGCTACTGGCCAATATTGCCAGCCTGTATGCGGTTTATCATGGCCCGCAGGGCTTGCAGCGTATCGCTGGCCGTATTCACCGGATGACCGATATTCTGGCTGCGGGTTTGCAACAAGCAGGCCTGAGTCTCCGTTTCCAGCACTGGTTCGATACCCTGACAGTTGAAGTCAAAGACAAAGCTACGGTATTGGCTCGTGCATTGAGTTTTGGTATTAACCTGCGCACTGACATTCATGGCGCTGTGGGTATCACGCTGGATGAAACCACCTCCCGCGAAGATATTCAGACCCTTTTTGCCCTGTTAGCCGGTGATAGCCACGGCCTGGATATTGACCAGCTTGATGCTAAAGTCAGCCAGAGCAGCCAGTCGATACAGGCTACGATGCTGCGCCAAGAGCCGATTCTGACCCATCCGGTATTCAATCGTTATCACAGCGAAACCGAAATGATGCGTTATATGCATCGTTTAGAGCGCAAAGATTTGGCGCTGAATCAGGCGATGATCCCGTTGGGATCTTGTACCATGAAGTTGAACGCTGCCGCCGAGATGATCCCGATTACCTGGCCGGAATTCGCTGAGTTACACCCATTCTGCCCACCGGAGCAAGCGGCCGGTTATCAGCAGATGATTGGTCAACTGTCACAATGGTTGGTGCAACTGACGGGTTATGACGCCGTGTGTATGCAACCAAACTCAGGTGCGCAGGGAGAGTATGCCGGTTTGCTGGCTATCCGCCGTTACCACGAAAGTCGCAATCAGGCGAGTCGCCATATCTGCTTAATACCAAGCTCAGCCCACGGCACTAACCCCGCGTCAGCACAAATGGCCGGTATGTCGGTGGTGGTGGTGGCCTGTGATAAGCAAGGCAATATCGATTTACATGACTTGCGCCAAAAGGCAGAAGAAGCGGGTGATGAGTTGTCTTGCATTATGGTGACCTACCCGTCAACCCACGGCGTGTATGAAGAAACCATCCGTGAGGTTTGCCAAATCGTTCATCAGTTTGGCGGGCAAGTTTATCTGGATGGCGCGAACATGAATGCGCAGGTTGGCATCACAACGCCGGGTTATATCGGGGCTGATGTATCGCATCTTAACTTGCACAAAACTTTCTGTATCCCACATGGCGGTGGCGGTCCAGGCATGGGGCCAATTGGCGTCAAAGCCCATTTGGCACCTTTTGTACCCGGTCACAGTGTGGTGCAAATCGACGGTATGACCACTCAGCAAGGTGCCGTTTCAGCCGCGCCATTTGGTAGTGCATCAATTTTACCTATCAGTTGGATGTATATCCGCATGATGGGCGCTGATGGCTTGAAGCAAGCCAGTCAGGTGGCTATTTTGAATGCCAACTACATCGCTACCCGCCTCAAAGCCGCCTATCCGGTGTTATATACCGGTCACGATGGCCGTGTGGCACATGAGTGTATTCTGGATATTCGTCCGCTAAAAGAGGCGACCGGTATCAGTGAAATGGATATCGCTAAACGCCTGATTGATTTCGGTTTTCACGCGCCGACCATGTCGTTCCCGGTTGCCGGAACACTGATGGTGGAGCCGACAGAATCAGAAAGCAAAGTGGAACTGGACCGCTTTATCGATGCGATGTTAGCGATTCGTAGCGAGATTGACAAAGTGGCCCAAGGCGAATGGCCGCTGGAAGACAACCCGCTGGTGAATGCGCCTCATACTCAGGCGGAGCTGGTGGGGGACTGGCAGCACCCTTACAGCCGTGAACTGGCTGTGTTCCCGGTTGCAGGTGTGATGGAGAACAAATACTGGCCAGCGGTGAAACGTTTGGATGATGTGTACGGCGACCGTAATCTGTTCTGCTCATGTGTCCCAATTGCTGATTATGAGTAATTTTAAATAGAGATAAGTTGTGGATGAATCTGAGGGTCGCGTATGCGGCCCTTTTGCTATGTTGATTATCTCGCCAGTATTGGCATGCTAGTTTGGGAACTCTTTATCGCAGCATAGGGAACCGGGATATGAATAAGAAAGTTGCATTAGTGACGGGCGGCAGCCGGGGAATTGGTCGTGCGACCGCATTGCTGTTGGCAAAACATGGTTATCGGGTGGCGGTCAATTATATCAATGACCAGCAAGCTGCGCGGCAGGTGGTGGCGGAGATAGCGGCTGCGGGAGGATTGGCGATTGCGTTACAGGCGGATATTGCTGATGAATCACAGGTTGTGGCGCTGTTTGAACAACTTGAGGCGCAACTGGGGCCAATCAGTGCATTAGTGAATAATGCCGGTATTCTGTTCCCACAAACCAGTATTGAAGGCTTGACCGCCGAACGTATTAACCGAGTGCTAACGACCAATGTGACAGGGTATTTCTTATGCAGTCGCGAGGCGGTTAAACGCATGGCTCTGCGCCATGGTGGCAATGGTGGGGCAATTGTTAATGTTTCTTCTGCCGCGTCACGCCTTGGTGCGCCGGGGGAATATTTGGATTATGCAGCCTCCAAAGGGGCTATTGATACACTGACCATCGGTTTGTCGCTGGAGGTGGCGGCTGAGGGGATTAGGGTTAACGGGGTACGGCCAGGTGTTATCTATACCGATATCCATGCCAGTGGTGGTGAACCGGGGCGGGTTGAGCGGATCCAAGGTTCGTTACCCATGAAGCGGGGTGGTCACCCACATGAAGTTGCTGAGGCGATTGTTTGGTTGCTGTCAGACTGTGCCTCTTATGTCACCGGCAGTGTATTGGACCTGGCGGGCGGAAAATAAAACAGATGCGGTTTGCCAGTCGATTGACATAGCTGGCCTAACCGCATGTACTTCAACATGATTATTTCAGCCAGCCCTTTTGCTGCGCAGCCTGTAACTGGGGCAGTAAATATTGCCAGATCTGAGGATAGCGCTCAGCGACTCGTTGGTTGCGATCCAGCACTTGTTGCAAACGGATACCATTTTCTATCCAGCTTTGCCCTTCGGTATGCAGGTTAATCAGCATTGGCAAAATGCGGTCCAGCACGGTCGCAAAGCATGCATCGGCGGTTTCTTCTGCTTCATATTCGTCCCACAGCGCGGTAAATTGCGCGTTTAAAGCGGGAGGGAGCATACCGAATAACCGTTTAGCCGCGGCCACTTCTTGTTCATGAATGGCGGCTCTGGCGGCCAAATCATAAACGATGACATCACCGGCATCGATTTCAACAATATCGTGCAGCAGTGCCATTTGAATTACGCGGTTGATATCAACATCCGGGTCTGCATAGGGGGCCAGACTCATTGCTGCCACCGCAAAATGCCAACTGTGCTCAGCGGAGTTTTCCTGCCGTAAGCTGGCAATCACTTTGGTGCGGCGCTGTATATCTTTTAGCTTATCAACTTCCATCAGAAACTGGACCGTCTCGGTCAGGGGGCCAAAATCCAGAACTGGCAGTGTTAATGACATAACAAACAACCCTCAAATCAGATAAAGATAGACCGGTAATACGTTACCTGATTATCTGTAATTACTCTGTTTTTTTTTGCTTCATCTGGCGATAGACATGGTGAGTTACATGTATTGACAGAATATTTAAGCTTACACGTGTACACTGGAATAATTCTCAGTTAACCTGAGTGCAGTATATTTGCGCAATTGGCTACCTACTGTGCCGCTCATCGGGATTGATTACCTTGCAGCCTGACTGCAACGCCAATGTCTTTGGGTATACAACAGCTAATATTCAGGATAATAAGTATTGAATAATAAATCAGTTACACCCTCTGCTACAGTTACTCCACCTACTTCTGCGGCCCCATCGATATTGTCACCGGCCACAACGACCCCAGCCTATCCATGGGCAGAAGAGATAGCTAATAGCATTAGCCATGGTATTGGTGTGGTGTTTGGAATTATCGGGCTGGTGTTGCTTTTGGTGCAGGCAGTAGACAGTGGTGCTGATACCAAAGCGCTAACCAGCTATAGCTTGTATGGCGGCAGTATCATTTTGCTTTTTCTGGCATCAACACTGTATCACGCCGTGCCACACCGTAAGGCGAAGCTCTGGCTACAGAAGTTTGACCACTGTGCCATTTATATCTTGATTGCCGGCACTTATACCCCCTTTCTGCTAGTGGGATTGGATTCGCCACTGGCCAGAGGGTTAATGGCGGTCATTTGGGGGCTGGCGCTGTTCGGTGTGATATTTAAGCTGGCTTTTGCTCATCGATTTGAGGTGTTGTCGCTCGTGACTTACCTGACGATGGGCTGGTTATCACTGATTGTGATTTATCAGTTGGCGGTGAAACTTGAAGTTGGCGGGTTGGCATTACTGACTATTGGCGGCTTGCTTTACACTTTAGGGGTGGTTTTCTACGCCTCTAAGCGTATCCGCTTCGGTCATGCTATCTGGCATGGTTTTGTGTTGGGTGGCAGTGTCTGCCACTTTATGGCGATCTATTTGTACGTTTGATGCTTTAGCCACATGCATAAATTGAGGCCGGATAACCGGCCTCTGGTTCGAGTAAGACTACTTCTCATCACTCAGTGAGTAGGGCAACGGCTGAATAGTCAGCACACTGCCAACATCATCGCGCACCCGTAGCACACTGTCTGCCGCCAGATCGTTGTTCAACACCGCCTGCACCCACACAGTGCCATCACTGAGTTGAATCGCGGCTAACACGGAACCAGTACGACGCCAGTTCTCACCTAATTGCCACTCTAAATCTTCACCGGCTGCCGGTACACGGCTGGCAGCACCCGCTAACCAGTACAGCGCGCGTTTGTTGGCTCCGCGGTATTTGGCTCTGGCCACCATCTCCTGCCCGGTGTAACAACCTTTACTGAAGCTAATGCCATTCAACGCCTGAATATTGGTGGCTTGAGGAATAAACTGCGCGCTGCTGTCAGTATCAATAATTGGCAAGCCTGCTTCAATATCCAGCGCCAGCCACTGTTTACTGTTGTTAAACTGCGCGCGGTCGGCCAGTGTTTCTACTAGTTGCTGGGCTTGCGCGGCATCAGTTACCAGCAAAAAACGCTCGGCGGGGAGTGAGAAATGCAACAGTGTGCTATTACCTTGCTGGGTCACCGGATGCTCGGCACTCGGTAATTCGGCAAAAACCTCAGCCAGCGCAGTTTTAGCCTCTGCCCCTGCAATGCCTAACAGAACGGCATCAGGCTGTGCAGCAATCGCCACTTTAGAGAACACGGCATATTTCTTGAGTTCGCTTAACTGGTTATCCAGCAGGCTGCGGCGCTCAATAAATGCCAATCCCTCGCCACGATAAAATAGCCGCAGGTTGCTCCACATTTTCCCTTTAGCATCACAATGGGCGCACAGGATATGCTGGTCGGTGGGCAGAGCATCGATATCTGCAGTAACTTGCCCTTGCAGATATTTCACTCGGTCAGCGCCGGTTAAGGTAACGAGCGCCCAGTCATCGAGCGAGATGAGTGTTAATGGCAGCCCGGAAGAGGCGACCGGTGGTTGTGCAGAGAACGGAGTGTTATGTGCCATGCTTACCTGCAAATGAAAAGTATCTGCCAATGAATAGCACCTGCCAAGGCGGTGCCGTGAGCTTATGTCCCAATGGTAAAATAGCGGAGTAGCTTTGCAAGCAGTTATTCCACGGATTGGTCATTATTATCCAATATCTAAATTAACCGACATCTGAGGTACAATGACCGCAGATTCTGCAACAGCATGTTAAAGGTGTTTGAAAAAACAGCATTTGCTGAGCATTTAGCATCTTAAAATGACAATTCAACGGTGATAATCTTCCCGTTGGATGTATCAAATTGTTACTCTAGCAACGCACCGAATCAGGCGCTTATTGGCGGCCGGGTTCGGATAATATCCTTCACTGAGGAGTCAATCAGGACATGGAAATCGATAATAAAGCCCGTATTCACTGGGCGTGCCGTCGTGGTATGCGTGAACTTGATATCTCTATCATGCCGTTTTTTGAACATGAGTATGATGGCTTGAGTAATAACGAGAAGCAGGCATTTATTCGCTTACTTGAGTGCGATGACCCAGACTTATTCAACTGGCTGATGAATCACGGGGAGCCGCAGGATAGCGAGCTGCGTCAGATGGTCAAACTGATTCAAACACGAAATAAAGCCCGTGGCCCAGTGGCGATGTGATTTGCGGGTATCCTGGCACACTCAACTCTTCTCTTTATTGTCTCATGGTGTTTTAGTGATACTCACCTTGGTTGCGCCTTGGCCTCAAGGGTATACCGCATTGTGGTTGGTATTGCTGACGCTGGTGGTGTTTGAGTGTATCCGCAGCCAGAAAAATATTACGTCCTGTCAAGGCGAGATCCGGTTAAAACCCGGCAACCTGGTACTATGGAAAAGGCTCGAATGGATCGTGGCCAAACAGCCATGGATTACCCGTTATGGCGTGTTATTAAATCTACAGCAGTCGAGCAGCCGTTCAGCCCGTAAGCGGTTGTGGCTGGCCGCCGACAGTATGTCAGAAGATGAGTGGCGGCAATTATGTCAGCTATTGCGGCATTCATTTGGCTCAGATGAGGGGATGAATCAATGAAACCCTTAATCTGGCTGGTAGAGGATGAACCAAGTATCGCTGATACGCTGATTTATACCTTAGAAAGCGAAGGTTTTACCCTCCGGTGGTTTGACCGGGGGGAACCGGCACTGGCAGCACTGGCGGATGGCCCGCCCGCTTTAGCGATAGTGGATGTTGGCTTACCTGATATCAATGGTTTTGACCTGTGCCGCCGTCTATTGGCGCGCGAACCCACGCTGCCGGTGGTATTTCTTACCGCCCGTAGTGAAGAGCTGGATCGCATAGTCGGGCTGGAAATTGGTGCCGATGATTATATTGCTAAGCCCTTCTCACCCCGTGAAGTGAGTGCCCGCGTGCGCACGGTATTGCGGCGCTTACAAAAATCACAAATTCTGGCCGCCTCTGCTATGGTGCATCAATTCGGTGATTTCACCCTGGATGAGGCCGGCGCGCGGGTGACCTATCATCAGCAGCCTCTCTGGCTCACCCGCTATGAATATCTGTTACTGAAAACCTTATTACTGGCCCCAGAGCGCATATTTTCACGTCAGCAACTGATGGATATCGTTTGGGCACAGGCAGAAGAGAGTCAGGACCGTACTGTCGATACCCACATTAAAACCCTGCGCTCAAAATTGCGTATGGCTTACGATGAGGAGTCACCAATCCGCACTCATCGTGGGTTGGGCTATAGTCTGAGTTACCGATGATGAGTTGTTAGCTATGAAGAGTCAGCGATGAAAATCGGCGTGCGCTTACTGCTAGGTTACTTTCTGATAGTGGCCATTGCCGGTTATTTTGTTATTCGTATTTTCGTACAAGAGGTGAAACCTGGCGTCCGGCGCGCCACCGAAGGCACATTAGTGGATACCGCCACACTACTGGCACAGTTTGCCCGGCAAGATATGCTGCTGGATAACGTTGCCAGTGGTCAATTGGCACAAGCGTTTGCTTCGCTAAATTTGCGGCCAATAGGTGCCAATATTGAAGGTATTCGCAAGGATCGTAACGAATATCGCGTTTATCTGACGGATGCCGACGGGCGGGTGATTTTTGATTCATCGGGTAAAGCGGTAGGGCAAGATTATTCGCGCTGGAATGATGTTTGGCTGACGCTACGTGGTGAATATGGCGCACGCAGCACCCGTACCAATCCCGCAGATGAACAAAGTTCGGTAATGTATGTGGCGGCACCGGTCATTGCTGAAAACAAAATCATCGGGGTGCTCAGTGTGGGTAAACCCAATATTTCCATGGCGCCCGTTATCAAACGCAGTGAGCGTAAGATCTTGTTGGCTGGTAGTGTCTTGCTCGGTATTGCTCTGTTGATTGGCTTGGGCTTCGTATGGTGGATAAACCGCGCTATCGGCAAATTAGTAGATTACGCTGAACGGGTGGCCGAGGGGCAGGTTGTGGCGCTGCCAGCGATCGGCAGTAGCGAGTTGAATGATTTGGCCCGCGCACTGGAAAGTATGCGTCTTAAATTGGATGGCAAAGCCTACATCGAACAATATGTTCACACCATGACTCATGAGCTGAAAAGCCCATTAGCCGCCATTACCGGTGCAGCTGAACTGCTACGTGAGTCGCCCCCGCCAGCCACCGCCCAGCGGTTTATTGTTAATATTGAGCAGCAAAGTGCACGCATCCGGCAACTGGTAGATAAAATGTTGGTGCAGGCACGGCTCGAGAGTCGGGTTGATTTACAGTTTTCTCCATTGGATATCAGTCACATACTCAAACAAACCTTCAGTGCGAAAGAGGCACAGGCTGTCAGCCGAGGTATTTACCTGCAACTGAAAAGCGCCGATAGCGCAATATTAACCGGGGATGGGTTATTACTCAGTCAGGCGCTGACCAATCTGATTGATAATGCACTGGATTTCACACCTTCAGGCGGGGCTGTGATACTCAGTGGCGAGCGGCATGAGGGGGAGTATCTGATAACGGTTGAAGATAATGGCAGCGGTATTCCCGATTACGCTCAAGAGAAGATTTTCGACCGTTTTTATTCATTACCAAGGGCCGATAGCCCGAAAAGTACTGGGTTGGGGCTGAATTTTGTGCGCGAGGTGGTCGCTATTCATCGCGGGCAGATTTCGCTGGAAAACCGCTTGCCACAAGGGGTGAGTGCCTATTTAACGCTGCCGCTGGATACCGCGTGATTGGCTGACTTCACCTTCACTTCACATAGCCTCATTCTGCTTTCACTTCACTGACTTAAGCTGCTCTCCTGACCTTAAAAGGAGCGCAAGTCATGTTCAAGTCCGTACTGTTTTGGAAAATAGCCACATTGCTGGGCTTAATTCTATTGATGATGATCCCGAAAGAGATGTTACTGAACGTTATCTCTGAACGCAGTGGTTATCGGCAAAGTGTTATCGATAAAGTCAGTGACAGCACCAGCCGATCGCAGAAGATCCTTGGCCCGCTAATTGTGGTGCCTTATAGCGAATGGGTAGAAAGCGAAGTTGATGGCAAGAAAAAGAGAGAGTGGGTTAATCGCAGTCGCTACATACTGCCGGAGGTCATGACCGTTAGCGGTGCGCCGGATGTTGATGTGCGGCGATTGGGTATTTATAAAGCGCAAGTCTATCAGGGGGCGCTTAATTTCGACGCACAATTTGACGCTACGGCATTGGACGACTTGATACATGACGGCGTCACTATTGGCAGACCGTCACTGGTGGTGGCGCTGAGCGATTCGCGGGGTATACAGCAAATTTCGCCACTCACGGTGGGCAGCCAAAAAATTAACTTCGAACCCGGTGCTTTCCTGGGGCGGACTGCGCAAGGTGTTCATGCAGAGCTTTCATTGGCGCAGATTCAACAGAAAAAATTTGATATTAGCTTTACATTGACGCTGACTGGCACCAATAGCCTGTCGGTAGTCCCTATCGGGCGTAGCAGTGAGCTAACCTTACAAAGCAATTGGCCGCATCCTAATTTTGTCGGCGAGTTTTTACCGTTGCAGCGCAAGGTGGACGAAAAAGGTTTTCGTGCCCACTGGAGCACTAACTGGCTGGCCAACAACATAAATATCAACTTTGCGGGTGATGACCCACATGTCGACTTCAATGAGTTACCCGCTTTTAGCACCAGCTTGATTGAACCGGTCGATCACTACCAGTTAACCGAACGAGCCATTAAGTATGCCATTCTGTTTATTGGCCTCACTTTCTTCAGCTTCTTCCTGTTTGAAAGCCTGACCTCACTGCGTGTGCATCCAATTCAATATCTGCTGGTGGGGGCCGCTCTGGTGCTGTTCTACCTAATGTTGCTGGCGTTCTCTGAACATCTTGGCTTCACGCTGGCTTATACTATCGCCAGTTTGAGTTGCAGCTTGTTGATCGCAATCTACCTGAGTGCGGTGCTGGGCGGGTGGCGGCGAGGCGGATTGTTTGCTGGTGGTTTATTGTTGTTGTACGGGGTTTTGTTTGGCTTGCTGCAATCGGAAGACCATGCATTGTTACTCGGCGCAGGGCTGCTGTTTATTATTCTGGCCGCAGTGATGGTGTTAACCCGGCGTTTAGACTGGTATCAAGTGGCTAACCCACAGCTATTGACCGGGCAGAAATCGACCGAAGCCAATACCGATAAGACGGTGAATAAACCGCTAGCAGTAGAGGGCAGCAGTACCGACGCGTTTCGCTTATGGGATTGATATAACGCAAGGGATACAGAAGCGGGCACATTAGGTGCCCGTTTGGCTGACTACAGTAGCGCGTCCATCTCTAAGAGAATTTGATCACACCATTGCTCGATGCGCTCTTCGCTCAAATCGTATTGATTGACCTCATCCAATGCTAAACCAACAAAGTGTTTACCATCGGCGCTGAGTGGTTTTGGGCTAGTAAATTCAAACCCTTCCGTCGGCCAAAAACCGATAAACTCCACTCCCAATGGGGCGATATGATCGTGCAGCATACCAAGGGCATCCAGGAACCATTCGCTATATCCGAATTGATCGCCCATGCCATACATGGCGACAATCTTTCCCTTCAGATTAAGCTGCGTTAACTGTGGCCAGATGGCTTCCCAGTCTTCCTGTAATTCGCCGAAATCCCAGGTAGGGATACCTAAAATCAGGATGGAATAGGCTTCCATTAACTGGGGACTGGCATCCTTTAGGTTGTGCAAATCAACCAAATCTTCGCCAAGAATATCGCGTATTTTTTCTGCCACCATTTCGGTATAGCAGGTGCTGGAGCCGTAAAAGAGACCAATCTTCATGATGTATAGCCATAGCATTACTAATAAGGAATAGCATCGAGTGTACCAGATTTGTCTCGTCATCAGGCATAATGGCGCTTGAGTTCAATCAAAGAGAGAAACAACAATGCAACAGCAAAATAACCCGCTGATTGAACAGTTTCTAGATGCCTTATGGCTGGAAAGAAACCTGGCTGAGAATACACTGGCGTCATATCGTCTGGATTTACATGCATTAACCGGATGGTTAGAACATCACGGCAGTGATTTATTGCGTGCAGGTTCGCAGGACTTGCAATCCTTTCTTGCTGAGCGCATTGAAGGCGGCTATAAAGCGACCAGTTCGGCACGCTTACTCAGTGCGATGCGTCGTCTGTTCCAATATTTATACCGCGAAAAGCTGCGTGAAGATGATCCGACGGCTCTGCTCTCATCACCTAAATTGCCGCAACGCTTACCTAAAGATTTAAGTGAGGCACAGGTTGATAGGCTGCTCAACTCACCCAATGTTGATATCCCGCTAGAATTGCGCGATAAAGCCATGCTGGAAGTGCTTTATGCCACGGGCTTGCGGGTATCGGAGCTGGTCGGGTTGACCATCAGTGATGTCAGCCTGCGTCAGGGTGTGGTGCGGGTTATTGGTAAAGGAAATAAAGAGCGGCTGGTGCCATTGGGCGAAGAAGCGGTGTACTGGATTGAAAACTACATGGAGCATGGGCGTCCATGGTTGATTAATGGCCAGTCACTAGATGTGCTGTTCCCCAGCAATCGTAGCCAGCAAATGACCCGACAGACTTTCTGGCATCGCATCAAACACTATGCGATCCTTGCAGGTATTGATAGTGAACGGCTTTCACCCCATGTATTACGGCACGCTTTTGCCACGCACCTACTGAATCACGGTGCTGACCTGCGTGTGGTACAAATGTTACTGGGCCACAGCGATTTGTCGACAACCCAGATTTATACTCATGTAGCTACGGAACGTTTGAAACAGCTACATCAACAGCATCATCCACGTGCATGATTGTTTTGTAGAAAAACGATGTTGTGTGGAAAGAGATAGGATTCATAAATGAGAAAAAGTTTATTGTTACTGCCGGTGTTCATCGCCGCATTCGCCGGCCCGGTTAACGCAGATGATGCCGCTATCCAACAGACGCTAAAAAAATTAGATATTCAGCAAGCTGATGTCCAGCCTTCGCCGATCCCAGGTTTGAGCACGGTGATGACCGAAAACGGTGTGCTTTATATCTCAGCCGACGGTCAGCATCTGTTGCAAGGGCCACTGTATGATGTGAGCGGTAGCCAGCCAGTCAATGTGACCAATCAGATGTTGGTGAAAAAACTTGAAGCATTAAGCAGTGAAATGATTGTGTATAAAGCACCGCAGGAAAAACATGTTGTTACGGTGTTTACCGATATCACCTGTGGTTACTGCCATAAGTTGCATGAGCAGATGAAAGACTATAACGCGCTGGGCATTACTGTGCGTTATCTGGCGTTCCCACGTCAGGGCTTAAGCTCTCAGGCAGAAAAAGATATGCGATCCATCTGGTGTATGGCTGATCGTAATAAAGCGTTCGATGAAGCAATGAAAGGTACCGAGATATCACCGGCTACCTGTAAAACAGACATTAGCAAGCATTACCAGCTCGGCGTACAGTTTGGTATTCAGGGCACGCCTGCGATTGTGCTGCAAAACGGCACTATCGTTCCCGGTTATCTGGAGCCGAAAGAGATGTTGGCAATGCTGAATAAGCATCAGGCTTCCTTAAAAGCGGCGGGTTAATCACCCGTGACACTCAAAACTCAACTTCGTCGTCGTGAGGCGGCGGATGACAGCCATTTACCGGCGCAATTGCATCCGTTGCTGCGCCGCCTCTATGCCAGTCGTGGGGTTAAAACTGCGACAGAACTGGAACGAGGCGTAAAAGGTCTATTGCCCTGGCAGCAACTCGATGGCATTGATGCCGGGGTTACCCTGTTACAGCAAGCACTGGCTGACAAACGGCGGATCGTGATTGTCGGCGATTTTGATGCCGATGGTGCCACCAGCACTGCACTGGCAGTACTGGCTTTGCGCAGCATGGGTGGCAGTAATGTTGATTACCTGGTGCCCAATCGCTTTGACGATGGCTACGGGCTTAGCCCGGAAGTGGTTGAACAGGTCGCTGCCCGTGGTGCGGAATTGATCGTCACGGTTGATAACGGTATTTCTTCTCATGCCGGGGTGGATTTGGCCCATGCCTTGGGCATTCAGGTGCTGGTTACCGACCACCATCTGCCGGGTGAAACCTTACCAGCGGCTGAAGCTATCATTAATCCGAATCTGGTTGGTTGTGATTTTCTCTCCAAATCACTGGCTGGGGTGGGTGTTACCTTCTATCTGATGTTGGCATTGCGCGCCCGTTTGCGAGAGAGCGGTTGGTTTGAGCAACGAGCTTTAGCCGTGCCCAATCTGGCTGAACTATTGGATTTAGTGGCGCTGGGGACGGTGGCGGATGTGGTGCCACTGGATGCCAATAATCGGATTCTGGTCCATCAGGGATTAAGCCGTATTCGTGCGGGGAAATGCCGTCCAGGGGTCCGTGCACTATTGGAAGTCGCCAACCGTGATGCCCGTCAATTGGCTGCCAACGATCTCGGCTTCTCCCTTGGCCCACGGCTTAATGCTGCCGGTCGTCTCGATGACATGTCTATTGGGGTTGCACTTCTTCTCACTGACGATATCGCTCAGGCCAGAGCTTTAGCAATCGATTTGGATGCCCTTAATCAGGCGCGCCGAGAGATAGAGCAGGGGATGCAGGTTGAGGCGCTGCAACTGTGCGACCAACTGGAACGTACCAGCACGGCATTGCCCTACGGCATTGCGATGTACCATCCAGAATGGCATCAGGGTGTGGTAGGGATTTTAGCCTCGCGCATCAAAGAACGTTTTCATCGGCCTGTCATTGCTTTTGCCCCAGCGGGTGAGGGATTACTGAAGGGGTCGGGGCGCAGTGTGGCTGGGTTACATATGCGCGATGCTCTTGAGCGGCTGGATACATTGAACCCAGGATTGATGCTGAAGTTTGGCGGCCATGCAATGGCGGCAGGATTATCATTGGAACAAGATAAATTCGATGAGTTCCGTCAGCGTTTTGCCGATTTAGTCGGTGAATGGATGGATGCCTCACAATTGGAAGGCGTTATTTGGTCTGATGGTGAACTGAAAGGCAACGAATTATCGCTGGAAACGGCTGAGTTGTTGCGTGATGGTGGCCCCTGGGGGCAGTCTTTCCCAGAACCGACATTTGATGGCAAATTCCGTATTTTGCAGCAACGGCTGGTGGGGGAGCGTCATCTAAAACTGATGATTGAGCCGCTGAATGGCGGGCCGCTACTCGATGGTATTGCGTTTAATATCGATACCACCTTATGGCCGGACAGCAGTGTGCGTGAGGTTAAGCTGGCTTACAAACTCGATATCAATGAATATCGCGGTAATCGTAGTGTTCAGTTGTTGGTCCAGCATTTGTGGCCTTATTAGGCAACATTCCAATGAAGCCCGATGAGCTGGCTCAGGCCAGTGATTCGGGTGAATAAGTCGCGTTAACGCCACTGTGATTTCAAGTAAGCAGGAAATATAGTCAACGAGCTATAAACCGCCGAACAGATCCGTTAGAATTACCAATTCTGTGCCCTAAATAATTCAAGTTGCAGGAAGGCGGCAACTGAGTAAATTCTGATGAGTTGACGTCAGTCAATGATCCGGGTGAACGAAGACAGCCAACACTCATGCAGCTTGAAGTATGACGGGTATAATGACATTCCGTCATCTACGACTCAACGTAAGACTCAAAACCATGTTTGAAATAAACCCGGTAAAAAACCGAATTCAGGACCTGTCTGATCGGACAGACGTTCTCAGGGGGTATCTTTGACTATGATGCCAAGAAAGAACGACTGGAAGAAGTAAACGCCGAGCTGGAACAGCCCGACGTCTGGAATGAACCTGAGCGTGCGCAAGCGCTGGGTAAAGAGCGTTCTGCGCTGGAAGAGATTGTCTCGACCATTGATCAATTGGATCAAGGTATGGAAGACGTTTCCGGCTTGCTGGAATTGGCGATTGAAGCTGACGATGAAGAGACTTTTAACGAAGCCATTGCCGAGTTAGAGATCCTTGACGGCAAGCTGGGCCAGCTCGAATTCCGCCGCATGTTTTCTGGTGAATATGATAGCGCCAACTGCTACCTGGATTTACAAGCGGGTTCTGGCGGTACAGAAGCCCAGGACTGGGCCAGCATGCTGCTGCGTATGTACCTGCGCTGGGCTGAATCAAAAGGCTTCAAAACTGAAATCATCGAAGAATCTGATGGTGATGTTGCAGGCCTGAAGTCTGCCACCATTAAGATCATCGGCGATTACGCCTTTGGCTGGTTACGTACTGAAACTGGCGTTCATCGCCTGGTTCGTAAAAGCCCGTTTGACTCCGGTGGCCGTCGTCATACCTCTTTCAGTTCTGCTTTTGTCTATCCAGAAGTTGATGACGATATTGATATCGAAATCAACCCGGCAGATCTGCGTATTGACGTTTACCGCGCATCCGGTGCGGGTGGTCAGCACGTCAACAAAACGGAATCTGCGGTACGTATTACCCACCTTCCGACCAATATCGTGACTCAGTGCCAGAATGACCGTTCTCAGCATAAGAACAAAGATCAAGCGATGAAGCAGTTGAAGGCGAAGCTGTATGAGTTTGAGATGCAAAAGAAAAATGCTGATAAACAGGTTCTGGAAGACAACAAGTCTGATATCGGTTGGGGTAGCCAGATCCGTTCTTATGTACTGGATGACTCCCGTATCAAAGATTTGCGTACCGGCGTGGAAACACGTAACACGCAAGCGGTACTGGATGGTGATCTGGACAAATTCATTGAAGCAAGTTTGAAAGCCGGGCTATGAGGAACTGAGATGTCAGAGCAAAAACCACAAGTCGCTGAGCAAGCGCAAGAACCAGAACTCAATAGTGAGTTACAAGCTCGTCGGGAAAAGCTGGCCTTGCTGCGGGAAAAGGGAATTGCGTTCCCTAATGATTTCCGTCGTGAGCACCTCTCTGACCAGCTACATGCTGAGTACGGCAGTAAAGAGAATGAAGAGTTAGAAGCACTGAATATCGAAGTCACTGTTGCTGGCCGTATGATGACTCGCCGTATTATGGGTAAAGCATCATTCGTCACACTACAAGATGTCGGTGGCCGTATTCAGTTGTACGTTTCCCGCGATGATCTGCCGGAAGGCGTTTATAACGAAGAATTCAAAAAGTGGGATCTGGGCGATATTCTGGGTGCTCGTGGCAAGCTGTTTAAAACTAAAACCGGTGAGTTGTCTATCCACTGTAGCGAATTGCGCCTGTTGACTAAAGCGCTGCGTCCGCTGCCGGATAAATTCCACGGCTTGGCTGATCAGGAAACCCGTTACCGTCAGCGTTATTTGGATCTGATCGCTAACGACGAATCTCGCCATACTTTCAAAGTTCGTTCGCAAGTGATGTCTGGTATTCGTAGTTTCATGGTGGAAAAAGGCTTCATGGAAGTCGAAACCCCTATGATGCAAGTGATCCCAGGTGGTGCTTCAGCGCGTCCGTTTGTGACTCATCACAATGCGCTGGATATCGATATGTACTTGCGCATCGCGCCAGAACTGTATCTGAAACGCCTGGTTGTTGGTGGTTTTGAACGTGTATTCGAAATCAACCGTAACTTCCGTAATGAGGGCGTTTCCCCGCGTCATAACCCAGAGTTCACCATGATGGAACTCTATATGGCGTATGCGGATTACAAAGATCTGATCGTGCTGACTGAAGAGCTGTTCCGCACTCTGACTGAAACCGTATTGGGTAGCAGTGTGGTGCAGTATGGTGAGCAGACATTCGATTTCGGTAAGCCTTTTGCCAAACTGACCATGAAAGAAGCCATTTGCAAATATCGCCCTGAAACCAATGTGGCAGATTTGGACGATATGGACAAAGCTTTGGCTATCGCCGAGTCATTAGGTATTAAAGTTGAGAAGAGCTGGGGCTTGGGCCGCGTTCAATGCGAGATCTTCGAGGAGACCGCAGAGAGCCACCTGATTCAGCCTACTTTCATTACTGAATATCCAGCAGAGGTTTCTCCGCTGGCACGTCGTAATGATGATAATCCGTTTATCACTGACCGCTTTGAGTTCTTTATCGGTGGCCGTGAGATTGGTAACGGTTTCTCAGAGTTGAATGACGCTGAAGATCAGGCTCAGCGTTTTGCTGATCAGGTTAGTGCTAAAGAAGCTGGCGATGATGAAGCGATGTTCTACGATGAAGACTACGTCACCGCGCTGGAACATGGTTTGCCGCCAACTGCTGGTTTGGGCATCGGCATCGACCGTATGGTGATGTTGTTTACCAACAGCCACACCATCCGTGACGTTATCCTGTTCCCAGCGATGCGTCCGGTTAAATAAGTTTATTGTGGTAGCGGTAATCTATAAGGGTGCTACGGCACCCTTTTTACTAAGCAAAAACCGCCATAGTTATACTTGGTTTAATCTAATCGCTTAAAATACCGGCGCTTAGACCATATCTTCGCTTGCCCACGAGAAAGAACCGGTTATAATGCAAACCGCACACCGAAGCGGGTGTAGTTCAATGGTAGAACGAGAGCTTCCCAAGCTCTATACGAGGGTTCGATTCCCTTCACCCGCTCCAATCTAACGTCTCGCAGTATCTCCCGAAGTACATCAAACCCAGTCATAGTAAGATTTAGGCCACTGTTGTTGTCTCTTGACGGCTATTGTTGCTCACGGGAATCCACATACAAACGTGTATAGTTATCTGTATAGAAATTCTCTACACTCCAAATTCTATACACATCATGTTTTATACACTCTGGATTCTATACACATGGCACTCACGGACCTTGAGATACGCTGTGCAAAACCCCAAGAGAAGCCCTACACCAAAGCGGATGGTAATGGATTGTCTCTGCTGGTGGAGCCAAATGGCTCGAAAGGTTGGCGCTTCAGATACCGTTTTGCTGGCAAACCTAAAATGCTTTCATTGGGCACTTAGCAGACCGGTCAACAGAGAACCCGGCGCATCTTTCGATGCCCCCGTCCAGCCCACCATTGCTTTTTCACAGGTGTAACTGTACCCGCACATAGTAACCGCCTGCGCGGTTGTGCGCTCTGTTTTGTCTCGGGCTGCTAAACCCAGCAACGGATTTTGCCGCTACGGGGGCACTATATCCGGCCATTCTCTACTGTTCAATTAACCAGTGGTAAATTAGGACAAACATTTTTGTAGATGCGAGAGGGGCCGCATTTGTGGGTGTAATATGTATGTAATGCATCGATATCAATTATTATTTGGATTCAAAAATCAGCTTTTAATAAGATTAAAATTAGTAAATAATTAGGTTTTTGTGTTGACCATACTTACATATAGCTCTACTATTTGACAATAACAGCGGATGTGATCACTTATAAAAGTGAGGAAACGATGGTCAAGGTTGACTGGTCGAGGAAAGCGGTTAAGCAGTTACTTTCAATAGATGTCAGATATCGAAAATCCATCAGTGAAAAAGTGAATAAACTGACAAATTTCCCTGCTGTTGATTTGGATATCAAAAAGTTACAGACCGGTGATAGCCAATATCGGATGCGAGTGGGGAATTACAGGATTATTTTTCAGATTATAGAGGGAACCCCTGTGATATGTACGATCCAGGAAGTTAAACGCAGAACCACAACGACCTATTAGTAGGCTGGCTCAGTAGATTTCCTCTCAAAGGCATGGTGTTATTTTTCTAAACTAAGGTGAATAAGATGGCAAAACTACAATACATTCATGATGAAGCAGGAGAGCCTCAGTTTGTGGTCTTACCCATTGCCGAATACCAGCAACTTATCTCTAATGCGAAGTACGATGATATTCCCTATGTTGCTGATCACGATGATGATCAGACCATCCCGAATGAAGTTGTTCAAATCATGGTAAACGATGGTGTCAGTTTGCTGGCTGCATGGCGTATCTACCGTGGCTTTTCGCAATATGAAATAGCAGAACTGCTTGGCACCACCCAATCTGCTGTATCCCAATGGGAAGCCGTAGATTCTCGCCCACAAAAGAAAACCAGAGAGAAATTAGCAGAAATTTATAAATGCCGGGCAGAACAGATGATTTTGTAAATGCTGTAATAAAAATTACTGGCTTCGTCACCTCAATAACCATAACTCATTGATATTTGTTAAATCATCTGCAAAACAAACCTACTAGGTTATTTTCTTGCTATAAATAACCTAGTAGGTTATGTTTATTGAGTGAAACTTGCTCAAGGATGGCAATGAAATGGAGAAACGGACTCCGCATACTCGTTTACTAAAAGTAAAAGAATTGGTATTGAAAGGGAATGTTAAATCGACTCGAATTGCCAGAGATGGCGCTGAAGAGCTGGGGCTGAGTTTTAGGGATATGTGTGATGTAGTTTGCGAACTGACTAGCGCCGATTTTTATAAAAGTATGACGACACATCAAGATCATACGATTTGGCAGGATGTTTACCGCCCCATGCTTTCGTGCGGTAGAGTTTATTTGAAAATCACGGTTATCGATGATGTTTTGATTGTCTCGTTTAAGGAGCTTTAATGATGAAATGTCCAGTTTGTGGTGGCGCAGAATTAATCCACGAAGCGCGTGACGTCCCCTTTACCTATAAAGGGCGTAAGTTCATCGTCGAAGGCGTGATAGGACAACATTGCCCGGCATGCGGTGAAACAATCATGACTGAAGCTGAGTCCGATACCTATGCAGCAAAAACAATGCTTTTGCGAAAAATGGTTAATACAGAATCGATTGCACCCGCATATATTGTGCAGGTGCGAAAAAAATTGGGTCTAAACCAGCGGGAAGCTAGTGAGATTTTTGGAGGTGGGGTGAATGCTTTTTCGCGTTACGAAAAGGGTAAGGCGTTGCCACACCCATCAACGATAAAATTGTTGCAAGTGCTTGATAAACACCCTGAGTTATTGAATGAAATCAGGTAGTTGTTTGGGGGGCAAGATACTTTTTAATGTGATTTTTGCGGCTGATGGGATAGGGATATAACGCAACGGCCCACTCCCCATCTTCCCCCCCCCACTATTCACCCCCTCCACCAGGCAACAAGATCACCCCCACAACCGGCACCCGCTCTGGCCTCAGCCTCTCTGAACACTCCCCATCAGACTCTTCAGCAACTGTTCAGGTGTTCAGTTTTTAATACCTGCCATCCACGAATTAATGAATACATATGAATACTGACTGAACAGTTATTAGTAAACTATTCAGTCGGTTTTTATCTTTGTATTTCAATTAATTAAATCTATTTCTGAACACTCTGAATAAGCCAGAGGTGAGAAATAATTAGTAGGGTGGCTCTTCCGGTTGCGGATGGTGGGGCAGTGCCAGGGCGGGGAGCCAGTCTTTGGCGGTGTCGGATAAATCCATGTTGTAGCGGAAGCCTTTGTCGGTCCTGGCTTTTTTGTATCCTGCGCCGAATTCTTTCATTACTTTGGGAAAGTCTTTGCCGAATTTGGTCAACGATAATGAACGCTGATGGCCGTAAGCTTCCATATAGGCCAGATACGCGTGATACAGATAAATGCGTGGGGCGCGGATCACGCCGAGCGCGTCCTGAATAAGTAACGGCGGTGACACTGGCCTGGCATCCGTCAATTCTATCAGCAGCCAGTTAGCTATCTGCGCCTGACTCATCGCGGGGTGGAGACGTGAAATTCGCTCAATCAACTCCCTGACACTGATAAATTCCTGCTGCTTTGCCTTGAGCTTTTCCGCTGGGTTTATCATGAGATTACTCCTGTTATCTCTGGTTGGCCCTGCTTTGAATGATACCGAACATAATGGTTCAAAGTGAAAGTAGTAGGGGGATGGTGCTGATCTCAGTTCGGTATACAGTGATATTCAATAGGATGTATCGCCACGGATTTTTGAGATAATCATAACGTTACTTTTGAGATAATCTACAAATGATAATCTGTTAACATAATGGCTATAAAGTGTTTTTTAATCTCTTTTTAAGATAATGATATTTACATATTTGAGATAATCTAACTTTATGCCTAAATTTAATCACTATGATTTAGCACTGTTAAACCTCAGTTTCGACTCGCCATTGGTTGATGCATTGACCGAGCTTGAGTTACTAAGGCACCTGCGCCTTGAAACTGATGTGCATCCTCTGTTATTTGCCCAGCTAAAAAGTATTTTTCATATGCTAGAAAGCTTGGGTTCAGCAAGAATCGAAGGTAACCATACAACGTTACGGGGGCTGTTGAGGGGCTAGAGCAATGGTGCCTGTATGTTCTTACCGGTATATCGGCGGAGTTAAAGAAAGTCGATAAGCTCTCGGATCTTCACTTTTTGAACTCAAAAATTCTTTATCCAGCGCTCGAGTATTCCAAGGGGCGGGGGATAATCAATGAGACGGAATCTACAATTCTTAAGCGAACTATTAGCCAGAGGACGGTAAAAGTCAATGATTTAAAAGAGGTTTTACCGGGATTGAAGTCGGCTCAAATTACCTATCAGATTGGTAAGTTAGTTGATCGTGGCCTTTTGCAACCGGTTGAAGTGGGATCGCGAATTTATACCGCCGGTTTTTCGAAATCAGATCTGATGCGTGGTGTCATTCATGCTTTGCGAAAAGAGGGGTTTATTCCAGATTTTTGATTTGAAGTTTGAGCTAAATAAGTTGGCGATGTTGAATCGCCAACTTAAATATCAATGTTTTATTTTACCAACTCATATCGGTAAAACTCCCCTTCCATAGGTTTACCGCGCCAGTCAAAGCGCACATAGCCATCTGGTTGAGTCTGGTAACCAGTTTGTCGTGCAGAGATAAGGATTTATTTACCGTCGTCGCAGTTTTTGAACGCTATACCTGAGAGGAGGTACCAAACCCAGGAGAACCACTTCCCGCGCCCTATTTTCCCGGCAGCTTCCCTCATAGCTTGAGGTTGTTTTCCTTTGCCCATTTTCTTAACCTGCCGCAGGCGTTGGAGTAGGGGGAAGATGTATTGAAAGAAATCATTCTTCCCATTGTCCATTTGCCATACCAAGCTTTTCCATACAGGTCATCGTCAGATCGCTTATTGATCAATTCAACGATTTCGCTTTTAGCGTTCTGTAGTTGGCTGCTTAGCGAGCGTAAATCCAAATAGCTATAGTCGCGATAAAACTGTTGGGCGAGAAGACCCAGTTGGTTCCATTTATAACCCGTTTCCGGGAAATCAACAGGCTTTCCCTCTTCATCAAACGTTATCCATTTGATAACTAAATTGTTCCAGCCAAGTAAGTAGGAGACAAGATTGCAAACGCTCATTACAGTGTCTTTCGCGTGTCCTTCCATTGATTCATTTGATGCTGATTCGGGCGGAATTGATGCGAGATAACCTGACAATTTATTGAAGTTTTTGTCTATTGCTAATAGGAGTTCTGATTTGGTTTGTGGCACACCCATGAGAATTCCCTCCCTAGTTGTTGGGATATTCAGCGAGTTTGGCAACGGAGAGGGGCCTACGCGAGCACTTTCTGGAAAAGATGTGAGAGAAAACGCATTATTAATCTGATTAGATTGTATTTTTCTTTTTAACTTATTGTTTTATTTTATAAACATCTTCTCTGAATATGAAATTACGCTCGATACCCTGAGCACGTTAATGCATATATCGCCATACTGAAAGGCGCGATTCTTTATGCTCCTCACTTCAAAACCAGCCAAAACATCAGGAACGATAAAACACCCGATACGTTCAGTTCTGTTGGCAATAGCCGGTGATGAATCAGATCGCTTAAAGATCACACTCACTCGCTATTTACGGCTAGAAGGTGATTGTTTTTACGCTGAATAACCTACAAAAGAAGGAAGTGTGATTCTCTCTGATCTGTTTGTTTGCCGGCCGTTAAAAAGTAGTGAAACCAAAGTAATTAACTGTATTCTGTTCTTATGCCAAATATCTATCGGTATTCCCTATGTTGATAGCCTACTTAGATGCGTTAAATATTTTGAGCACGCCTGTTTGGGTCGTTTTACCCAAAAATCAGGAAATACTTTTTGCTAACAAGGAAGCCCGAACAATTGCAGGTGATAGCCCACTCCAGTTACTGCGCAATGGCCGGTTTTCAGCACATGCACAGCAGCATTTGGATGCCTACCTGCCGGCTTTGGCGGAAGAAGATCAAATCGTTGAAATCTGGACTATTCAAACAGTAGGCAATAGCTTTCCCCTGAGTTGTCGGCTCTCTTTGACACAATTGGAACCGTACGGAGACGTTATTGTTTTCGAAGGGCTTTATATTGCAGGTGCGGAGGTTACTCGCCCCAATGTCGGTCGACTGTGCTCTAAACCCTACTGTCGCGACGAACGGGGTTTTTATGAGCAATTTTTCGACACCAACACCGCCCCGATGTTATTGATTGATCCATCGGACGATGGCCAAATTGTGGATGCTAATCAAGCAGCAACCCGCTTCTATGGTTATTCCCGGGATGAGATGTGTATGAAACATACTTGGGAAATTAATACCATGGGTAAGGATGTTTTGCCCGTAATGCGTGAAGTGGCCAAGCTACCTGGTGGGCACAAGCCTCTCAACTTCATCCATAAATTAGCCGATGGAAATACCCGTCACGTGCAAACTTACGCCGGCCCCGTTGAGTTGGATGGTATGCGGCTAATGCTTTGTATCATTCATGACATTACTGAACAAAAACGCCTTGAACAGGCATTAGAAGATGCGGCCTTACGGGATCCACTGACTGGCTTGGGGAATCGGCGGCAATTCTTTAATCTTGTTGAACATGCTAATGCGCAAAGCCAACGTTATGCACAAGGCTTCAGCTTGATGTTGGTTGATGCAGACCATTTCAAGCAAGTAAATGATTTGCACGGGCATCATAAGGGTGATGAAGTCTTGATATTACTGGCAAGAACCCTGGAATCTCGCATTCGTGAAAGTGACATGATTTTCCGCTGGGGAGGCGAAGAGTTTGCCATTCTGCTTCCTTCAACCAATTTAGCGGGCGCATTACAAGTGGCGGAGTCTATTCGTGAGGCTGTTCAGTTAGTCTGTCAACCCAATATGCCGCGACTCACTGTAAGCATTGGTGTAGCACAACATCAGGCTGGCGAAGATACTGATAGCTTATTCAAACGCATGGATGAGGCTCTTTACCGTGCAAAAGCGGCAGGGCGAAATAGGGTACTGGCGGCATAGGCCGATAAGTGGGGGATTAGCTGACCTCTCTTTACCGATAACTAGCCGCTATACGAACACCATAGCCTGGTCGTAGCATTTATCTATTCCAGCGGCAAATGATCGAGTGGTTTTACCTCGCGCAGGACGAAGGTGGTTTGCATCTCTTTAATGCCCGATAATCGGCGGATAACTGACATGGCGAAAGTGGAAAAACTATCGAGGTCTTCCGCGACCACTTGCAGCAGGAAGTCAGCATCTCCAGCGACAGCATAGCAAGCGATAACCGGCGTTAACTCCCCTACCTGCATTTCAAATAGCTTGGCTTCTTCTTCACTGTGGCTGTCAATTTTCACCCGAATAAATGCCAAGATTCCCAAACCAATTTTTCGTCGATCGATATTGGCTTGATAACCAGTAATAATTCCGCTCTCTTCTAATTGTTTTACCCGTCGCCAGCAAGGGGAAGTTGCCATCCCGACTTTATCGGCCAGCTCCTGGTTCGTCATACGGCCAGCATGCTGTAACTGTTTCAGTATTTTAATATCTGCCGGTGTTATGAGTGATGATGGCATTTTCTACCTGATTGTTATTTTATTTGGGAATGTATTACCAATATTAGCTGAATTCAGGTGATAAAAGAAAGCACTTACCTGCCAGCGAGGGATATGATTATGAGCATATATTATCGGTAAAAGGACAGTGGCTGTGGCAGAGCAAATGCGGATCGCGATTATGGTTAACCCTGAACTCCCTGTTGGTTTAATTGCCAATACCACCAGCGCGGTAGGGATTGGTTTAGCAGCAAAATTTCCGCAACTGGCAGGGACAATGTTGTCCGATTCAGGGGGGAAAGAAATTGATGTTAGCTCAAAATTACCGGTACCTATTTTACAGGCAAATGCTTCGCAGATGAGAGAGGTGCTGTTGAAAGCATTGGCGGCTACCAATGAACGGGCAATTGTGCCTTTTCCGGCATTTGCACGTGCAATGCACAGCTTTCAGGATTATGCAGATGCGTTCCCGCAACACTCTCTCTGTGATGAACAGCTCGATGGTTTGGGATTGGCCGGGCCAGAAAAATGGGTTCGTTCATTGACTGGCGCGTTAAAACTGCTGCGCTAGTCAGGTAGGCTATCAATGGAAAAGAAACGGGTTCTGGCATGGAACCCGTTTCTTTATTGGCTATCAGTGGGTTAAGTTAACTGGCTTAATTGCAATACGTTACCGGCGACACCATTGATATACAACTTGCGATATTCATTAGCGGGCAGGCTAACGGATAATTCACGCCAAGCCGGTTGATAGCTGCCGGTGCGCGCAAAGGTGATATCAATACGGTGATTATCGGTAGTCACCTGCCAACTCAGCCACAATGCATGGCCCTGCTGCCAGCGGTGGCTTTCGCCATCATCTTCAAACAGCATTCCACTCGATCGCCCCGCGCCCTTGGTGGGGTAGAGTGCCAACTCGCGTTGTGAGTCCAACTTGGCATTAACAAAGGCGATGCGGCGTGACAGCGGCAGCGCTGCGCCGGCCCGTACCAATAGTGGCAAACGCTCCAGTGGCGCATCAAGGATGATCTTTTGCCCGCCGCCATACCATTGGCCTGTGTGGAAACAATACCAGCCGCCATTATTATCAGGCTGGCTATTATCAGGTAAGTACACTTCCCGCAGGCGTTGTCCGGCTTCTACCACACTGGCAACTAACAAGTCGCGGCCCAGCATAAAGTCGTCATTTTCTGTAAACGTGCCGCTATCGTGCTCATGATCGAGGAAAGTAGGGCGCAACATCGGCTCATCATCATGGGTGGCCTGCCACTGTAAGGTGTAAAAATAGGGCAGTAACCGATAACGCAGCGCCATAGCATCACGAATCATCGGCGTGGCAGCAGGGTACATCCAGGGCTCGTTTACCGTGTGGTCGTCATTCCATGAGTGAATAGTAAATCGTGGATGCATCACGCCATTTTGTACCCAGCGAATAAATAGCTCGGCTTCGGGTTTGTCACCCGAAAAACCGCCGACGTCGTGGCCGAGGTTGTATAACCCTGACAGGCTCATCCCCAGCCCCATGCGGATGTTATAGCGCAGCGTTTGCCAACTGGTACGGTTGTCACCACTCCAGGTCTGGGCGTAGCGTTGCATACCGGCACAACCAGAGCGTGATATTAAATACGGGCGTATATCTGGTGCAAATGCTTGTTGAGCCTCCATTGAGGCACGCATCATCAGCAAAGGCATTATCGGTCTGATATGTTTGATAGCGATAGATTCACCGAATCCATTACAGCGCGCTTCACCATCCCACACTTCATATTCATTATTATCATTCCAGGTAGAACCGATCCCCATCTCCAGCAGTTGTTTGGTCACATTCTCCTGCCACCAATCCACGGTTGCAGGATTGGTAAAATCAAGATGGGAGCCTTCATCATCCCAGAATGAAGAGCGCTCTGGTAACCCGGTTTCGCCATCACGAATAAATAATCCGCGCTCGGCAACGTGCTGATATTGTGGGTGATCTTGTAATAGGCACGGTTTAATATTGGCGGCTAACTTAATGCCCGCTTGCAAGAAAGCCTGACTCATCACCTTGGGCTGTGGCACTTTGTCGTAATTCCAGTTAAAAACATAACGCTTGTTGTTGATTGAGGTATAGCCCGATGAGAGCTGGAAAGAGTCGCAGGGAATATCATGCTGCTGGCAGAGTGTAATGAATTTTTGCAACTGTACCTGTGCATCGGGAGCATCGGTGTAATGCATGGTTGAACCGCTGTAACCAAGGCTCCATTTTGGGCCAAATTTGGTTTTACCGGTCAGGCGGACAAAGGCCTTGGTAACATCCAACACTTTCGGGCCGAGGAACATATAGTAATCAAGATCGCCAGCTTCAGCCTGATAGCGGCGATAGGCCAGATGGTAGTTATCAATCTCATTCCCTAAATCTAACCAGCAACTGCTTAAATTGTCATAAAAAAGACCAAAGCTGACATCATCACGGCGAGTGATGGTAAACGGGATATGCTTGTAGAGTGGGTCAGTACTGGCGGCGTTGTAACCCATAGCATCTAAATTGCGCATTTCAAAGCGGCGACCCGCACGGTTAAGATCACCGGCCTTTTCACCTAATCCGTAATATTGCTCATTGGGATATCGCCGCTGATAGTGAGCAATAGCCTCTCCATGGGGGCTGAGTAAATAAGCGCTGGTGGGCCGATCCGCGGCCAGTGGCTGCCACTCGCCGTGCTGATTTTTATATTCCCATGCCAGATATAGCGGTTGATAAATGGTCACCCGCAAACATTCAGTGGTGACTATCAACTGTTGTTCATGGTGTTCCAATTGATAACCTGGGATGGAGAAACCGTCCAGGCTAAGTCGGTCACGGCCAGACCATGGCACATCGCCTTGTGGGGCAATGCTCCAGGTGCGGTTTAAGGCCAGTTCACCATTCTTTTTAATCAGCACACGGCAGAGGTTTGGCTCTAATATATACAGACAAAATATATGATGGTCATCGACCAGTAATTCCAAATGGTCGGGATATTGGTTTATCAACTGCCAGTTTTTTAATGTTTTCATCACAGCTCTTCTTTTTTCTGGCAACAGTACGGGGGCACCGTTGCCGGGTTAATAGCATCAGGCAACCGGTTGTGTTTTATTGCGGCGTTCAGCAAACAGGGCAACCAGGAACACCGCACCAATCAAATCGAAGAAACCCATAGCAATAAACAGCGGGTTAAAGCCAATGGTGTCGGATACGGCCCCAATCAATAAAGTAAACAGGAAGCTGGCAATCCAGGCGGAAGAGCCGCGCAGGCCATTGACGGTGGCCACTTGGTTTTTATCAAAGGACTCAACGACTAATGCACTGAGCATGCAGGAGATAACCTGATGACCGAAACCACCAATAGAGATTAAAGCAATCGCCAGATAAGGGTCTTTGGTGATGGCAACAAAAGCCAGTGAAACCATCATAAAGGCACCGGTTACGGAGCTGGCGACCACTGAGTTGACACGGCTGCAACCGAACCATTTTTGGTAAAGTTTGGTTAAATAGCCACTGGTAACACTGCCGATATCTGCCGCCAGGAAGGGTAGCCAGGCGAACATGGCAATCTGTTTCAGGTCCATGCCCCGCTCGGTTGCCAAATAAAGTGGAACCCAGAAGCTAAATACTGCCCATGCTGGCTCGGCTAAAAATGCCGGGATAGCGATACCGTAAAATTTCTTATTCTTACTCAGAATGGCCAATGATTTAAGGAAAGGCAGTCGAGGGAGTACTGGTTCATTGTCTTGGTGAATCAGTTCAAACTCTTCCTTACTCAGGTTTGGATGGGTGTCAGGTGAATGATAAAAACGCCACCACAGCACAACCCAAACCATAGCCAAAGCACCGGAGAATAAGAATGCACCTTGCCAGCCGAAAGCCACATGAGCCAATACGATAATTGGTGGGGCTAACATCGCACCAATAGAGAACCCCACCCCCGCCCAGCCAGCAGCAATGGGGCGTTCCTTTTTCGGGAACCAGTCAGAAATCGCTTTGGCGTTTGCCGGTGTTGCCGCCGCTTCAGCACTGCCCATAAAGAAGCGCAATACCGCTAATTGGAACCAGGTACCAGCCCCTGCGTGCATCATGCATACCACCGCCCAGACACTGGCGCAGATCAGGAACCCCATTTTCAAGCCGATGACATCAATCAGCCAACCGCAGAGTGGCTGGAAGACGGTGTAAGCCAACTGAAAAGACGCCACAATCCACGAGTATTGTTCAGTGGTCATATTCAGGCTGGTTTTTAACTCAGGGGCCAGAATACCCAGAGAGTTACGGGTAATATAGTTAACGGTGACCCCGAGTAGAAATAGTGCCAGCATCCACCAGCGTAATGATTTTATTTTTCGCCGCCCGACAACTTTAGCGGATTGATTAATCTCAACACTCATCCCAGCCTCCTGATGTTAGTCGGCAGTAAATTAACCGGACCAACTTATTGTTTTGGTATGATCTATTTTCGGTTATTAAGATTATGCTGAGTTTTAATGTGACTCCGTTCACATTAAACTCGATTTAAAAAACTCAACATATTGATAATATTTGTTTTTTGTATATTTAATCAAAATTAACCGGACTGATAAGTTTTTAAAATTGGTTTACCAAAACAAGGTAGCTAGCTTAAATTGGCTTTAATACGCATTTTTTTGAAAGGATTTTCATAAGCTGGACAATATTTCAGCATTTATATTGAATAACGGCCTGAATAAGCTATTCACCGGCTATGAGAATTTTTTCATTTGCTAATTTGAGAGAGATCACAAAATGAATGGAAAGCTAAAAATACAAGAAATTGCTAATCAGACTGGCCTTTCAATTAGCACGGTATCGAGAGTATTAGCCGGTAAAGCCAATACCAGTGCGAAAGCAAAACAGCAGGTAATGGCGTATGCGCAGTCGCAGGGGATATTGCAGAATTTGTCCAGCGGGCGGTTGATGCTAAATAATATTATGGTATTTGCTCCTCATCGCGCCTTTGATGTACGTACCGATATTTTTTACTACAAAGTTATTCAGGGGATTACTGAGGCGGTCAGCCAACATGAAGTGATGATTCGCTACTGTGGATTATCTGAAACTCGCTGTGATATTGCGTTATTTTTGGAAAAAATAACCCATCCTCAAACCGAAGCAGCAATCATTATTGGTATCGACGATCCACGCATTCATACATTAGCAGCTGGGGTGCATAAGCCGTCGGTGTTAATTAATTGCCGTGACAAAGAAATGTCATTGGATAGTGTGTCGCCAGACCATCAACTGATTGGTGAGTTTTCTGCCAACTATCTGATACAGCAAGGGCATCGACGCATCCTGACCCTGCAATGTTTACGCCGCAACACGATGGAACTGCGCTTGGTGGGAATAAAAGAGGCTTTCGCCAATAACAATATGCGCTTTGATGATGGGCAGCATCTGATTACTACTCATGGCTTTGGCGCGGAAGAGGCTGAGCAAGCATTAACTGCTTTTATCATAGGTTGTGGAGATAAGAGCCAACTGCCGACAGCCATTTTAGCCGGGGGGGACTATATGGCGGTTGGTGCGGTTAATGCATTGAATAAACTGAATATGAACGTGCCTGATAACGTATCCGTTATGAGTATGGATGGTTTTAATCTGGCAGAGATTCATGATGTTCCACTGACGGCGGTGCATGTTCCCCGAGATGAGTTGGGGGCTGAAGCTATACAGTTATTGCAACGACGCTTATTACGCCCAGATGCGCCCTTCAGTAATACCTTGTTGCAGGGCAAATTAGTGGCTCGTGCTTCGGTCAAGCAGGTCAATCAGAAAAGAGTGATGTCTACGGCAAATAAGCCATTGGATCAGTTATATGATTTGTAATTCTTAGTATGGAAAATCATCAATGTCTATCTCATAAAATAGCAATTACCGCTATAGTTTACAGTTAGCTTTGCACTGTCTACGGCGGGCAAAGAGATAAATATGCATAAATGAGTTTTATATAAGTCAGATGGGGATATCTTATATCTTACCCGTCATCTTTCAGAATGCAGGTGGGTTGGCTGTTCCCGTTACTTGGCCCATTCATGGGGCTTGCCTCTGGGCCGCTGCAAGCAGCGTTCAAATCTGCTCCCGACAGATTTGTCCCCCTAATCACTGAGTTGTCGTGAATGAGCATGTTCGGGATGAGTGAGCCTGATTAAGGCTCACCTGACGGGGCGAGTATCAACGTTGTTCAAATCGGTTCACCACCGATTTGTCTTTTTCTTGCCACCTTCCTGCACCTTGAAATCTATTGGGTATAGCACATTGAATTTAAGGATATTACCGCATGGAATTTAAAGACTATTATGTCGTGATGGGAGTAGAACCAACCGCTTCCCTGAAAGATATTAAAACGGCCTATCGCAAGTTAGCGCGCAAATACCACCCGGATGTCAGCTCTGAACCCGATGCTGAAAGTAAGTTCAAAGAGGTCGCTGAGGCTTATGAGGTATTAAAAGATACTGAACGGCGTGCCGAATACGACGAGTTAAGGCTACACCGTAATGACCCGCGTTTTACACAGCAACAGGCTGCCTATAATTCAGGTAATCAACAATGGCACAGCAGTGCGGGTGCCGGTTCCCAAGATTTCTCAGACTTTTTTGAATCTTTCTTTGCCAACCGTGGTGCTTCCGCTCATCACACCTCTCAGCGATCACCTCGCGGTGTACGCGGCCAGGATCTTGAGATGGAGTTACCCATCTTTTTAGAAGAGACTTTAGCGGAACAGACGCGTTCTATTTCTTATAAAATACCGACAGTTGATGCTTCGGGGTATCCGGGAGCGGAGACCGCCAAAACGCTAAAAGTGAAAATTCCTGCGGGTGTGGGAGATGGCGAGCGTATTCGTCTTAAAGGGCAGGGTGCACCAGGTTTCGCCGGGGGAGCCAATGGCGATTTATTCCTGGTTATTCGTATTGCGCCGCATCCATTGTTTGATGTTGATGGTCAGAATTTGCAAATAGTGGTGCCGTTAGCCCCATGGGAAGCAGCATTAGGTGCCAATGTCGAGATGCCAACCCTAACGGGCAAAATAACGTTAACGGTCCCGGCAGGTAGCCAAAGTGGTCAGAAATTGCGTATCAAAGGCAAGGGGCTAGTCAGCAAAAAAGGCACCGGCGATCTGTACGCGATCCTCAAGGTAGTGATGCCGCCAAAACCGGACGAGAAAATGCGAGCGCTCTGGCAACAACTGTCAGATCAGGCGTCGTTTAATCCTCGCACCGGGTGGGAGTAACAGATTATGGCTGAAATAGAAATCACCTATACCGTGACTGAATTATGTCAGTCAACAGGAATAATGCAGGATGAACTGGTCGAGGTGGTCGGGTTGGGGGTGATTGTGCCACTTGAGCCTGCTGACAGCGTCTGGATTTTTGACGCTGATGCACTGAGTTGCCTTCAACGCGCCCAGCGGCTACAAAATGAGTTGGATCTGGACTGGTCTGGTGTAGCAATGACCCTAACATTGCTGGAAAGGGTTGAGCAGCTAAAGAAAGAAAATGACCAACTGCGCAGGCAGCTCGATCGTTTCTTGCAGATATCTTAATGCGATAGCACGGGTTGTGCCCATCTCGGCCAACCCGTATTTTGCTCTCTCTATCTCAGATATTATCCGATGGATAGCACCGAGCGGATATCGCTGTTTTTATTGATATTCCAGATTGTCGTGACATCATCCAGTGAATGAAGCTGGGTCTCAATAGCGAGCTTTTGTTGTGCCGCCAGAACGAAAATATCTGAAACAATTTGTTTTAATTCAGGGATAGCTGGGAAATTACCCGTACCACTACCCAGTATGTGCAAATTTGCGCTGCGTAACACCGCGGCGGGGAGTTGTAGTGTGGGAGATGCCATGGAACCAACATTGACTAAACGTATGCCTTGATCAGAGCCATCAGCATGAGAGGCAAGGTCATGATGGGTCAGTGCGGCGAAGAGAGCCTCGGTAGCAGGCCCCCAGATATAATCCACAATCACGTTATACCCAGCGGGACCCGCCGCTTGAGTAAATGCCTGCGTCAATTCCGCACCCTGCAATGTCAGGTCTACTGTGGCATCAGCCCCCAATGTTGCCAATACATCCTGACGTCTCCCGGCGGCGATGACCCTTCCCGCCCCTAAATGACGAGCTGCTGCGATGGCCAGTTTGCCTGAGGTGCCAGTCGCACCAAGGATAAGCACGGATTCACCCGGTTGAATCTTGGCCCGCCAGGAAAGCGGTAACCAGGCAGCCAATGCCGGGTTAATCAAGGCTGCCGCAGTCGCATTGTCAACTTCTGGCGGAACCGGAACATACCAGGATGCTACTGTGCGTTCGGCCATGGCACCAAAAGGCTGGCGAAATGAGGCAAAATAAACACGTGAACCATCAGGTAAATGCCCGACACCATCAGTACCAGGAACGATAGGTAATGTTTTCGGGCTGGAATAATGGGTGCCTTTAACGATAGCGCGATCAAGTTGTTTGATACCAGCAACCGCAACATTTATCACCGTTTCACCGTGCAGCGGTGTTGGCTCCACAAACTGCCCCAGAACCGGCGCTTCACCCAATGCCTCTACTATTGCAGCCTTCATCGTGTCACCTCACATTAGTGTGCTATTTAGCAATAGCCACCAATCTGCACCCAATCTATTATGAAGACAATATGCCCAGTAAGTGACTAATTTTCTTGTTAGATAAGGTATTTAAAGGCTGCTGACGCCCCCATCTACCCGTAATTCTGTTCCGACGATAAAACTGGATTCATCTGAGGCGAGAAAGACCGCAGCATGGGCAATCTCACTAGATGTTCCCATTCTCTTAATCGGTACCAGTTGGCGGATTTGTTCAGCCAGGTGCTCTTGTTCACTGCCGGATAACCCCAGTTTTTGCAGTGCCGGCGTCTGTGTCGGCCCTGGACTCAAGCCATTGACCCGGATTCCTCTGTCTGCCCACTCGCCTGACAAGGTTCGCGCAAGAGAGAGTAACCCTGCCTTGCTGGCGGCATAAACGCTGCTTTGCGGTAAACCGATATGAACACTGGCGGAGCCACAAAGAATCACCGAGGCAGGGTTAGCCAGCAGTGGCAACAGTGCTTGTAACAGGAAGAATGGGCCTTTCAGATTAGTTGATAATACTCGCTCAAAACTTTCTTCATCCCACTCTTCTATCGAACGATGAGTAACATCGCCTGCGTTGATATAGACGATATCGAGACGTGGCCAAACCTGGGTAAGTTTTGTCGCTAGCTGATATTGATCGGCAATATTACTGGCATCACTATTTAGCAGCAAAACTTGGTCGCCAAGCTCTTCATATGCCGCCTGCAAGGCCGCGCTATTTCTACCGGTGATTGCGACTGTTGCACCTTCAGCCAGAAATTGACGAGCAGTTTCCAGCCCAATGCCACTGGTTCCTCCTGTAATTAGTGCATATTTATCATTTAAACGATTCATGGTGAGTCTTCTCATTAATAACGATGGAAGACCATTTTTAATACAAAAGTATCTAAAGTATAGTAGGTACCAATTGGATACTAATGATGCAACAGGAAAGCAATGACAACCTATCAGCCGCTGACAGCAAAAAATAAATTAGAGCCGGACAATACGATTGTGGAAGAGAAGTGTCCGATGGTGCAATTTGTCGAACTTATCGCGGGGAAGTGGGCTATCCCAATTCTTTATCGTTTGATCGTCACTGCGGCTCCTATCCGATTTGGTGAGTTGCAGCGGGCAATTGCACCTATCACCCAAAAAGAGCTTACCCGGCAGTTACGTGCTTTCGAACAACGCGGTTTGGTCTATCGCAAGATCTATGCCGAAGTTCCCCCACGTGTTGAATATGAAATTACGTCATTGGGCAAAACATTACAGCCAACATTGGATTCGTTGGCCCAATGGATGAGAGACCATCATCAAGCCCTCAAGGGCAAGGTGTGACCGGGATTATTGTCGTGCCGAGACGATCCTATTTTTTCTCAATTCCGCTATTGGCAGTCGCGTAATACAAGTTATATGTACTACATTTAAAAGACTGCTCACTAATTCGGCAGTAACAAAAATGGCAACAATAGTTTCAAGGAGAGAGTATGAGTAAAATACCAAGTTGTTGTTCAGAAGATAACCACCCGAATAGCCGACGGAATGTGCTAAAAGCTGCATTGGGTATCACTGCTGCGAGCGTCATAGGTGGGATTGGTTTGGGGCTACCTCAAATATCATATGCAGCGGCTATGACCAGAGAAGAACGGGATAAGTTAACGCCAGATCAAATAGTTGAGAGTTTAAAACAGGGCAATAAGCGGTTTGTTTCTGGTAAAATGCAGCAACATGATTATCTTGCACAAAAACGCAGTAGTGCAGAAGGGCAGTTCCCTACCACGGTCATTTTGAGTTGTATTGATTCCCGCGCACCAGCAGAGATAGTGCTGGATACGGGGATCGGTGAAACCTTTAATGCCAGAATTGCCGGTAACATCTCTAATGATGATTTATTAGGTAGCCTGGAATTTGCTTGTGCTGCTGCGGGAGCTAAAGTCATCCTGGTTATGGGGCACACGGCTTGTGGTGCAATCAAGGGGGCTATTGATAACGTTGAACTTGGCAACCTGACTGGTCTACTTAATAAGATTAAGCCAGCAATTGAGTCGACGCAATTTGATGGAGAGAAAAGCAGTAAAAATGAAAAATACGTCGATGCTGTAGCGAAGAATAATGTCAAACACACCATAGATGAGATACGTAAAAATAGCGAAATAATTAGAAACTTAGAAAAAGAAGGGAAAGTAAAAATAGTAGGTAGCATGTACAACTTAAATGGTGGTGCGGTCGAGTTCATTATGTAATATGTTTGCTTTAATTCTATCCCATTCCCCTTGATAAACGTCAAGGGGAATAATAATTACTTCTGATTTGATACTAAATTAGATATCCTGTTATTTTTTTTATTACACACTCCTGCTTGGCTAAGAATAGTATTTATGCTTATATAAATGAGACGGTGTTATAATCAACGTCTGATAGCAGAGTGTCTGGTAAAGATTGTTTTTTAAATGGAATCGCGGGTGCATAAAATAAGTACATGGATATTTGTAAAGGCAAAACATATAATTGTTATAATTTTGTTTTTAAGTAAATAACTTGCTTTCATATTGTTAAATGGTATTTATCTCTTGAAGTTTTTCGCCTTTATTGTATTTTAACCTCTGTGGTTGCATGTTTCTTTTGGGATGAATAAAACAAGTTTCAAACATTTTCAATAAGAATGATACCATCATGATGCTGTATTATCTTATTACTATGAATAATTCATTTTCATGATTAATGGTTTTTGTCTAATTATTGACTTGATCAATTATTATCTGGTGTCTTTATCCGTTAAGAATTATATGTATGTATTAAATTATCGTTTAATATAAAATATAATTATAATATATAATTTAATTTGTTTTATTCATTAAACAAAAGTAATAATAATCACTTGTTTTCTTATCACATCAATGTTGTATGTGATTGGTCTTTATTAACCGAGTGAATGTATTTGAGGGGTTATTTATGTATGTCGATACAGTCTCTGTTGTCTCTGGCAGTAAGTTTATTGATGTCAATGGGAAAGGAGTGATTGATTATGAAAAAGAGATATCACTGGATTGCTGTATGAACAAGATTCATTTTCATACTAAAAAGCTAACAATTGATATTAATGAAAAACAAAAGAGATTGGTAATGTGTTTATTTAGTGATGTCAACCGTAAGCAAGATATCATAAAAGTAGTATGGTATGAAAATCATAAAAGTATTTAAGATAATAATTATCATCAATTAATACATAAGTTTAGAGCACATTTAAAAAGTGCGGGGATACCTGATGGTATTGTTAAAACCATAAACAGATACGGTCTTAGATTAGATGCAGGGATATTAAAAAATATGGTATCAAACAAAATGAATGATAGGTTTGTTGGCTACTAAAATAGACTTGTCATATCTGTTTTTTCCTCATTATAAATGAGAGGTTAGGGTGTTATCATTTTTTAATAAGATAGTAATAACACCCAGCCAAACTCTGTTTAGTAATAAAAGAAATTTGCTAGATGTGCTCTTAATCTTACTTGTTTTATATTCCCTAGGAATGCTTATTAATGCAGTGTCAAGTCAAAATGAAATGCCAGTTCCAATACTATATAAAGGTTACAATGGTGAGGATGATAAAGTAAAAAATAAAGAAATAATGATAAAAGAGATCAAAAGGTTAAAGTTATTTAGCAAGGTCATTAAAGATAACATACAAAAAAACAATGTTACTAACGATATAGCTAAGGCTCCCTTGTATATGGGAAGGCTGAAACTGGTTGGTATACTCGAACATGCAGACGAGTCAAAATCTATCGCCATAATAGACTCTGGCGTGGCACAAGAAACCTACTTTACTCATGATAGGGTAGAAGGTACTGATAGTATTATTATTGTGAAAATACTTAAGGATAAAGTAATTATTAGTGATGATGAAGTTTATTATTCACTGGTTATATTGGAGTAAGTACACCCTGAATTATAATGTAAGGGGAGTGTGAATGCATATCAATAATGTCTTCCTGGCATATGGTCGTATATTTTTTAATTTTATTAAAATCACATCACTGACACTATCAAAAATAACTATAGTGCTAGTTTTCTTACCACTAGGTGTGCATAGTGAAAGTTTCTCTGCGCTGTTCAAAGATGCAGATATAAAAGAGTTTATTAATACAGTAAGCAAGAATATCAATAAAACTATAATAATAGATCCTAAAGTTCAAGGTTTGGTTAGCGTCCGTAGTTATGAACTATTAGACCAAGAGAAATACTATCAATTCTTTCTTAATGTACTCGATGTTTACGGATATACCGTAGTGGAAATGCCTAATAATATCTTGAAGGTAATACCATCAAAACGAGCTAAAGGTTCAGTTGTTCCTACACTAAGAGAATCGGGGGAAACTTATGGGGATGAACTTATCAATAGAATATTCCCACTTAAACATATCTCTGCCAAGAGTCTTGCCCCACTATTGCGCCAGTTAAATGATAATTCTGAATCTGGTAATATTATTCACTATGAGCCATCAAATACTATATTAATTACGGGACGCGCTGCTGTAGTAAACCGCTTGTACTCGATAATCAATACATTCGACCAAGCCGGAGATATAGATGTTGAATACTATAAATTGAACCATGCTAATGCTGTTGATGTGACTAAACTAGTCAATGAAATCATAAATCAAACAACTTCCAACAAACAAGAGCCATTCAATTTAGGAAGAATAATTGCTGATGATAGGACTAACTCTGTATTGGTGAGTGGTGATAGCCATATCAGAAAAAAAGCCATTAAAATGATAAAGGAGCTTGACCATCAACAGAATAGTTATGGAAACACAAAAGTTATATATATGAAATATGCTCAAGCATCGAAGCTTTTGGAGGTGCTAACTGGCATTGGCCAAGGTTTTCTCAGTAACAAAAAAACAAACTCGACAGGCAAGAAACAGAGTGGAAATATTGCCATCAAGGCATATGATCAAACAAATGCTTTGGTCATTACAGCTGAACCGAAAATGATGAGAGAGTTAGACTTGGTTATCGAAAAGTTAGATATCAGACGAGCTCAAGTCCTGGTCGAGGCCATCATAGTTGAGACCCAAAATGGAGAGGGATTAAACCTTGGCATACAATGGGAAAATAAATTTTCTGGTGGAGTCAACTTTATCCAAAACTCAGGAAGGACAAGAAATAATAGTGATGGTCTACTGCCCATGGCAATTACAGGATTAACTGCAGGCTTTTATAAAGGTAACTGGAGTGGTTTATTTACTACCCTGGCAACTAATTCAAATAATAATATTCTGGCAACACCGAGTATTGTCACGTTGGATAATATGGAGGCTGAGTTTAATGTGGGTCAAGAGGTTCCTGTACTGACATCGACACAAACAACATCTACAGATAGGGTCTATAACTCAATCTCAAGGCAAAATGTTGGTGTCATGTTGAAAGTGAAACCACAGATAAACAAAGGTGATTCGGTTCTTCTTGAAATCCGACAGGAGGTATCAAGTATTGCTGACGGTTCTGACGTCACTACTAATAATTTAGGCTCTATTTTTAACAAGAGAGTCGTTAATAATGCAGTTTTGGTAAAAAGTGGTGAGACGGTTGTTGTGGGTGGGCTATTAGATAAAAAGATAAATAAAACAGTAAATAAAGTCCCTATCTTGGGGGATATTCCTTTTATTGGTGGTTTTTTTAGGCAGAAAAAAGAGAAAATTGAAAAAAGTAACCTTATCTTATTCATTAAGCCAACAATACTCAGGGAAACAAATGACTATAACTTGGTGACCGCAGAAAAATACACTGAATATAATCATGGGAATACAAATAAGCCATTTATAAATAGTGCTCTAAAGTATTATAAGGAGGGAGGGGAAGAAAAAAGAAATCATGATGATTTCAATAAACTTAAAAAGGATATAAGGGAGTTTTACCGTGACGTAGGGATTGAGTTATGAACCAAGATGAGAAGAAGTTAGTACCATTAACATTGAATTGGTCTAAAGATAATGGTGTTATCTTACTCCCAGTAGAAAATGGATATCAAATTATATGCCGCCATTCAGCTTCGCTTGAGGCAATACTTGAAGGGAATAGAGTCGCCTGTCAACCTATGGGCCTTGATTTTGTTACTGATGATGAGTTTAATAATACTCTGACGACCACGTATCAAAATAGTTCAATGCAGTCACATAAAATAATGAATGCAATAAGTGATGAGATCGCGATTTATTCATTTGCTAGTGAACTATCTGACAGTGAAGACCTATTGGACTCAGATAGTGAGGCTCCAGTAATAAGACTAATCAATGCCATTTTAACAGAAGCAATTAAAAACTTAGCGTCAGATATCCATATAGAATCTTTCGAAAAAAAAACTGGCTATCAGATTTCGTATTGATGGGGTATTAAAAAATATATTAGAACTGAAACACAGTGTAGCACTATTATTAGTTTCTCGGATTAAAGTTATGGCGAAATTAGATATTGCAGAGAAACGTATTCCCCAAGATGGACGTATTGCACTGAATTTGGCCGGGCGCGTTTTAGATGTTCGCGTGTCTGTTCTACCGTCAAATCATGGTGAGCGCGTAGTTATGCGGTTACTGGACAAAAGCAGTATTAAGTTGGACTTACAATCTTTAGATATGTCAGCAAAAAACTATGGCTTGATGCAAAAACTGGTGCTCAAGCCTCATGGTATTATATTGATTGTTGGCCCTACGGGTGCAGGCAAAAGTACCACACTCTATGCAGCTCTAATGGGAATAGACTCAGGTGAAAGGAACATTATGACTGTCGAGGATCCTATCGAGTTTGATATTGATGGTATCTCTCAGACACAGGTTCATTCAAAAATTGGCATGACTTTCTCTCGAAGCCTAAGAGCAATACTGCGACAGGACCCTGATGTCATCCTTATTGGCGAAATACGAGATGTGGAAACTGCACAAATAGCGGTACAAGCCTCTTTAACCGGCCATTTGGTTTTATCAACGCTACATGCTAATAGCGCCGTTGGTGCTGTAACCAGGCTGAAAGATATGGGGATCGAACCCTTTATGCTATCAAGCTCATTATTGGCAGTATTATCTCAACGTTTGGTGCGCCGACTATGTATCGAGTGTCGGCAAGAGTATACATTTATGCCGGAGCAATTAAACAGCTTGGGCATAAATTATAGCATGACCATAGCGGGAAATACGTATCGTGCGATAGGTTGCGACAAATGTAATGCGGCCGGCTATCGCGGGCGAATAGCTTTGCATGAGCTCTTGGTTGTTGATAATCGCTTACGGGAAGGTATTTATAAAGGCTATAGTGAGCATGATCTTGTTCAGTTGGCGCAGCAAACTATATGCAGCATTGAACAAGATGGGGTGGATAAAGTTATGGCTGGCTTAACAACAATTGAAGAAGTGGTCAGGATAAGCTTAGAGGACAAGCATGCCTGTATTTAAATATGTCGCTATCAATAATGACGGAGTGAAAATAAAAGGTAATATTGATGCCGAAAGTATGTTGGCTGCCAGGAATATTATCTATCAAAGAAGATGGTGTTTATTAAAGATTAATGTCATAAAATTAAATTATTTTACAAGAGTAATGAAGTACTTTAAAACTGTTAATAATGAAGATCTCGTGTTAGTTACTCGACAAATGTCGACATTAGTGAATGCAGCAATACCATTAGACGAAGTATTGGCAATTATCGAGAAGCAAAATAAAATAAATGCAATGAATAGTATAATATATGACATAAGGATGAAAGTTATAGAGGGCTATTCATTTTCAGATTCACTTTCAAATTTTTCAAATGTTTTTAATCCATTATATAGGTCAATGATCACTGCTGGTGAACTGTCGGGGCATTTAGGTATGGTGTTGTCCCGACTTGCGGACCATATAGAACAAACGCAGAAAGTGAAAAGAAAAATTGGGCAAACACTTATATATCCGATTATTCTAATTTTAATGTCTCTCGGTGTAATCATTATCCTCTTATCGGTAGTTGTCCCGAATATAGTAGAGCAGTTTTCCTTAGAGAGTAGTGCATTGCCATTTTCGACACAAGTTCTCATGACAGTTAGCAACGGGATAAAGAATAATATATTGACTATTTTAATGTTGATCTCTGCTGCATTAATTGTAATTAATAGAATTTTGAAAATAAAGAAAATGAATGAACTCTTTGAATATTATTACTTGAAGATACCTCTGGTTGGAGAGATGATCATTAGGTTAAACATATCCCGTTATTTAAGAACATTAACTATTTTAAATGGCAATGACGTTGATTTAATCCAGGCAATAAAAATAAGTAACTCGGCATTGACGAATGAGTATATTAAATCACAGTTAAAAACCACCGCTAAGTTAATTAACGAAGGCAGTAGTCTATCGTCTTGTTTAACTATTAGTCGAGTATTCTCACCTATGATAATACATATGATTGCATCAGGTGAACGAACTGGGACATTGGATGTTATGTTGGAAAAAGTGACAGCTGTCCAAGAAGATGAACTGATGCTTAAGATAAATATATTTATAACAATACTAGAACCAGCAATAATGGTTTTCATGGCTGCATTTATCTTTTTTATTGTTTTGTCAATATTTCAACCAATATTGCAGATTAACAGCCTAATTTCATAATATATATCGAGGAGGGATAATGA
Organism: Yersinia sp. 2540 StPb PI; assembly: GCF_052217165.1. Taxonomy (NCBI): domain Bacteria; kingdom Pseudomonadati; phylum Pseudomonadota; class Gammaproteobacteria; order Enterobacterales; family Yersiniaceae; genus Yersinia; species Yersinia sp. 2540 StPb PI. Next base: position 4,544,696 of record NZ_JAZGQC010000001.1, on the reverse strand, counting down.
AGGAGACGAAATCGGATGGATTTACATTGCTGGAAATTATGGTGGTTATCATGATTTTGGGTGTTTTGGCTAGCTTAACGATACCCAGTCTGATGTCTAATAAAAACCGGGCTGACCGGCAAAAGACATTAAGCGATATTGTTGCTTTAGAAAATGCATTGGACATGTATAAATTGGATAATGGCCATTACCCTACAGAGTTACAAGGTATTCATTCATTGGTTGTCAAACCAACAGAGGTACCCATCCCAAGAATTTATCCTCAATATGGTTATATTCGGCGATTACCGCAAGATCCGTGGGGAAACGCTTACCGAATGAGTAATCCCGGTAAGAATGGAGAGATAGATATATTTTCTGCGGGACCGGATAGAGAAATAGGTAATGAAGATGATATTGGCAACTGGAGTGTATCATCATAATTAAAAACAGATATACGTAGTAACTTGAGTCCCGACAACACATAGGTAATTACTTGCGATATTATACAGGTTTTACATTATTAGAGGTTATGGTCTCATTAGCTATTTTTGCTATTGCTGGTATCAGCATTATGAAAAATATTAGTGAACAATTAATCTGGACCAAAGCGTTAGAAGATAAAATGGCATCTTCTTGGGTTGCAGATAACGTTTTAGCTGAAATTAAAATAATGAGTGTTACACAAATCGGAGATTGGGCGAAGGGACGTCATTTTATGCTTAACCAATTTTGGTATTGGCAAACGAAAGAAGTATATAATCATAGTAAAGGATATCGTGAAGTTATCGTTGAAATTCGTAGTCAGGAAAATAACGAACATCCTAATTATATAGTGCAAAGCTACCGGATTACTAATGAGTAAACGTTTATCTTATGGCTTTACATTGTTAGAGGTACTACTTGCCGTTATTATTTTTACCATGATGAGTTTAACTATCTATCAGGCTGTTATTGTTATTGCGCAAGGAAGTGCCGCCGCGAGTAGTAAGGCAAAAGTATTATATAGAATACACCAAGTAATAGAAAAACTTGAAGATGATATATTTCACGCGATAACATATGGAAATTTTATTTCAAATGATTACCAAGGTGTTTCCTTCCAAATAGGGAAGGGGCTTTTGGAAAGTGATGATTTTGGAGTTTATTTTTTACTGAATAATAATGATAATTTAAAATACGATTTTGACTATATGCCAGTAAGTATAGGCTATAGGTTGAAAAATAAGGTTTTACAAAAATTATCTTATACTAAAATTGGTTGCATGGCAGGTCAGGAATACAAGGTTTTAGATGCTATAGATGGAGTCTCAGCATTTAGAATGCAAATATATTATGACAGAAAATGGCTAAATGAATGGCGGAGCGACGTTGTTTTACCTCACGCCGTTGAATTTACCATAGAATTGGAAGGTATTGGCATGGTAAGACGAGTTGTTATTTTGTTGAATAGTGGAGTTTTATAATTGTGAATAGTTTAGAGACACAGCATGGTGCTGCACTATTGCTAGTATTATCTATTCTATTATTGATTAGCGCTATGGCTTTTACGTCACTTTATCATTGGTCTGATTTACATAATCTATTTAAGATAAGTGAAATGAGAAAGTCACAAAAATGGATATTATTAGAAAGTGAAGGTAAGATGTTAAACAGAATAATTGGGCCTCTATTAAATTCTAAATATATAGGTGATGAGTTAGGACACAGTTTGACCCATCCCAAAACCATTAAAATAAACGAGAGTGATATATATTATAATTTGGTTGATAGAACTAACTGCTTAAACATTTACTCTATTAAATATAAGTCATGCAACAATAAAGTAGAATCTTATGCCAGGACGGTTTTTAAAAATATGTTAATTAACTCAGGGGGAGGGAAAGAAGAAATAACTAATATTATGGAGTATATATCTGGCTTTATTAAACGTGATTGTTGCGAAAATAACAAGTATAATATCTATACTGGTTCAACACTTAGGCCAAAGAATACTAATTCCAATGATGATTTAGCTGTTTTTTTACCCCATAATAGTAATAAGTTACTTTTACAACTGACACCACTGATCTGTACTAGAAATGACAACGTATTATTAGTTAATATAAATACGCTTGAAATACAACATGCCAAGCTCGTTCAGGCAATGCTTATGAATACTCTTAGTGAAGAGGATATTGTCAGGGTTATATTATCCAAACCAGCAACTGGCTGGGGTAATGTTGAAACTTTCTTTGATTCGATGTTAAACAATTCAGTGGTAGCAATCAATGATAGACAAAAGATAAGAGATATTTCCATGTCAAACTTTGCAACAGATGAGTATTTTATCTCATTATCATTTGGTCTTGATGGTAAGGATAAATATTATCAATTAAGTAACTTTCTTCATATTAAAAAGAAACAAGTTACGGTATTGCAGCGGATGTATGGCATTGGCGAACCATATAATGAATAGTGTTTCCTCTCAGCCTACTCTATTGATTAGACTTGGGAATTATGAGCACGATTCTGTTTATTGGTATATCAAATCGCATGATGGTAAAAAGAGTCGTTATGGTAAACTCAAGAGTCACACTGAAATTAAAAATATAAAATTCGATGCTAAATATACCGTTAAAATATTAGTTCCAGCAAGTTATATAATATTTAGACGAATTGATATCAAAGGAGTGGCAACAAGTAAAAATATGAAAGTTATTTCTTTTTTACTTGAGAAATCAATTGTGGATGATATAGATAAATTTCATACTATTAATTTAAAATGTGATGATGATTTCTGTTATGTAGCAGCTGTCGAACATCAATTAATGAATCGCTGGATAGGATGGTTAAAGGATGCTGATATCACTGCAAAAACTATTGTGCCTGATGTATTGGCTCTACCATTTAGTCTTGGACAATGGTTTGCGGTAAAATTAGACCATGAATGGTTGATCAGAGATAGTGAAATGTCAGGCTTTTCAATTTGTAGTGAAATATTAGAAAAAATATATGCTTCAAGGTTGTCATCTGTTCATATAAATACCTTTTATCCGGCTGGCAGTAAAGCTATCAATTGGCAATCAACACAATATTGCGATGTACTCCGAGTTATGGCTGAAAATATCGGTCATACTGATGTTAATCTTCTCTGCGGTAAGTATAATGATTTCTTTAAAAGAATTATTAATTGCCAACCTATTTTTAAACCTGTTTTTCTGTGTTTGCTTCTATCTATTTTTGTATGCCTAAATTATGGGGTTGATAGATATAAAATAATGAAGGATATTGATATGCTAAATGTAGAATCGAAATATTTTTATACTAATTTTTTTCCAGTTAATGAAAATGGCATTGATGATATAAGTCATTTTAATGATTACATCGATCATTATAGAGATATGTTATCAAAAACTAGCTTTATTGATTTAATGCACAAATCAGGTATTATTATTGATGGATTTAATTTACATGTAAATAGTATTAATTTTAATAGAGATACACAAATGGTGTCATATAATATCTCCACAAGTGAACCTGATGCTATAGCACTTGAATTAAACGAAGAAAATGAAAGTCTTAAAGGAGTGATTTTAAATAAAATAACTCATGGCCATGGTACGCATGATGTTATTTTTAATAATACACCATGAAGTTAAATTCACATTCTGTTCTATACTATTTTTGGCAATTAAGAACCATCCTATCACTTTTATTGATGGTTATTGTGGTACTTTATACAATTAAAATTTCGATGGATTGTAATATATTGCGGCAGAAACAGGTGTTATTAAGGGATGAAATTCTTCATTATTCTACAGAATCTAAAAATCTAAATCTACGTCGGCAGCATAAGGTATGGCATAATTATTATTCACATGACAAATTTGATAAAGAGATTATTAATGTTTTTAACGGCGGGAATAACAACTTGCAGATATCGACATTATCCGATGGAACTGCTGCTATAAATTTTGATGGGGTTACATTTTCTAACGTACTAGATGTGATTCATTTTATGTCTCACTACTATAATATTTACATTAGTGATGTGAATATTTATCGTAATGACAGTGAAAGTGGTGAGTATGTAATGGGGGATATTTATTTTGTAAAGCGAGAATCAAAAGGAATATAATTAAATTATGATTGATACTTATAGTCTGGTCGGTGTTTTATTTTATACTGTTGTTGGGCTATGCATAGGGAGTTTTTTGAATGTTGTTATCTATCGCCTGCCAATTATGCTTTCTGCTACTGCGCCAAAACATAAGGGCGTTAGTCGAGGAATTAAGGATAATAGCCTCAAAGACAACATTAATTTATGTTTTCCAAAATCATTTTGCCCAAATTGCAATAGCCCGTTACTTATTAGGTACAATATTCCCGTAGTCAGTTGGTTATTATTACGTGGTAGATCCCGGTGCTGCCAGCAGAGAATTAATCCTCGTTATCTAATTGTAGAGTTATTGACGGCTATTTTAACCTTACTTGTTGCCTTTTGGGCTGAAAGCGATTATTCAACAGTTGCCTGTTTACTTTTAATTTGGTCGCTGATTACGTTGTCTTTTATCGATCTTGATTGTTACTTACTTCCAGACTGTATTACATTGCCATTACTATGGATAGGACTTGTTTTTAATATAAATAATGTTTTTTGTTCTCTGTCATCTGCTGTGCTAGGTGCTGTAGTGGGTTATGTTTTTTTGTGGTTACCCTATTGGTTATTTAAGTTACTTAAGGGTGTCGAGGGAATGGGATATGGTGATTTTAAATTAATGGCAGCTATGGGAGCTTGGTTTGGTGTATCAGCAATACCCATGTTGATATTGTTATCCTCTGGTTTAGGTATCATTATCTCTATGGTGATTTCTCTCTTGTCGAAGAAGAAAGTAAAACACATCGCCTTTGGCCCTTATATTTGTCTGGCCGGTATGGCTCATCTATTTCTAGGGGAGGTTGTTAGCCTATTTTAATAATGAATTTATTTAATATTTCGCTCAACTCTTTACATTTGTAATCGTTATTCATACCATCATTTTTTAATTTTTCATATCTTACGTCTGTTAGTTCTGACCGCGAATGACTACTCTGCTGTAAACTGAGAGAGTTATCAGAATTCATCATGGTTATGGCACTACTCACTATTTTCTCTTCACTTGGTAACTTTTCCATACCACATATTTCTTTTAGATAACGCATCCCAGCCGTTAATGCAGTTAATTGTTCTATTTTTACTTTTTGAGTTAAATTTTCATTTTTGTGTGTTTGACATCCAAAAATAATTGGTGTGAAAAATAAAATCACCCTGAGTTTCATTATGATCATTCACCTTCTTGATTTTTCATTGTTACTAATAATATCTCAAAAATGTAATTATCATGGTGGATATTTTTTGTTGGTTATCAATATTTATTGATAGACTTCCATCCTTGTTATTGATGCTTATATTCCCTATCATTTTTCGCTTAAAACTAACGGATTTAACTTTATTAATGTTTGAAGGAGACTGTCAGGTAACACTATTTCTGCTATTTTATTTAGTGATGACTACCATGTGGGGCAGGAAATGGATGAAATAATGATTGGAGATATTCTCTTTACTCCACAAAAGAGAATGATCAATAAACGGGGTTCTTTGATAAAAATGAGGAATAAAGAGTCTGAAGTGTTATCTTTATTATGTCATAATTATCCAGACTCTCTCACCCGCGATGATATTGAGAAGGAGATATGGGGAGGTAGCTATGTAACAGATAACACACTAACACAAACAATTAGTAACTTGCGTAATGCATTAGATGATAAAGCACATGAATTAGTGACGACTATCCCCAAAAAAGGATATTGCATTGGTATTAAGCCGATTTTTATTTCAAGTAAAGAAAAAGAAAGAGGTGGTGGGGGGAGAGTAGATTGTCTTGATGTTGTTAAAAATAATGAATACATTTTATCCGGCGTTGGTTTTCGTTATAAAGTTGTGTTACTGGCAGTGTTTATAAGTTGTTTTTTTACTTCGTTATATGTGACATTAAATTCCCATGCAATTAAGATATTACATCCTACAATTACTCCTATATTAATAGGTTTGGATAACACGCTAGATGAAGTTTTCTTATCCACATACCGCAAGGCACCCTACGTTTACTTAAAGAAAACAAAACAGGGTGAGTATATTGCTTGTAAATATCAAACTGGGGAGCTGATATGCGAGCGAAAATAATATTTATTTTGATCTTTAGTGTTTTTATATCAATAGGATTAGGGTATGGCACTGGGCGTATATATTCTTATATTCACCCAATGAAACAGATTGAAGGCTATTGGGAGGTGAACTATTGTTTTAATCATTCACCTGACATTTATCATGTTTACTCCAGAGTTAATATTATGGGGCGAGAGATAAACTCATCTGCCGATGTGTATGGTGAAAACCATGATTTGAAAGCACGGCGTAATATTGTCTTTCGTGTGGTTGATGCGAGTAAAGGAGTTTTTATCGGTGATGTGTTATCTCTATCAATATATAATAATGACGATAATTGTTTATATGATTTCCTTAATACACCCTATACAATAAGTTACCCTGTTTTCTATAAATTAGATGAAAATACTATTTTGATTGAACAATCCCAGGGGCATCCTATTCATAATTTTCGTTTATTAACACGCAGTGATACATGATGTAATCTCCTGAAATATATTTGTAATGTTTGACGAGTAATGTTGGTATATTAATTATCGCCGGTGTAAAAATAATGTTATATCACATCAGGTTGTTTGTTATAAGGCTTCTCTCTCATGTTAAAGGATTAGGCCCAATCTCCGATGGAAAGTTCGGTATATTGTTTGGTCTAATACTCGTTATTAGCCTTTTCTCCTTATTGCAGTTATTTTCCATCGGGTATTTATCTCATATATTGGATAGTACCACCGTTAATGTTGAAAAAACGCACTATAGCCATCAGCAAGAAGTGTTGATGGATCGCGCCAGAATGGAGCTATTAATTGCTAGCGACAAATTCAATCGGGCCGGTATCTATTATATGGAGGACAAAGAGACCGGTTCTGAGGGGAGCTGGCATAGTCTTTTGAATGAAGCACTGCAATCTATGCAGCAGTCACAGCAAAATTATCGTGAGTTATTACTTCTTTCTGTTCACGATAAACGACCAGAATTCATTGCATTAAAGGAAAGCTATCAGCAGTTATATCAAGGTTTGACTGAGCTTGGGCAGGGGTTGTCAAAGAACAGTAACATTGATCGGTTTTTTGAAGTCCCGATACAAGGCTTTCAAAGTGATTTTACCGAAAAGTATTACCACTATTTGCAGCAAAGTGAGAATAATCGGGCTGTAATGGATAGCCAGCTATTATCGTCCTTATCGTCAGCAAAGCAGGGGGTTATTACAGCGTTGGCGGTATTGCTGTGCCTTGCCTTTTCAGTTTGGCTCGGTGTTACACGCTTAATTATCCGGCCACTTAATGACCTTATTTCCCATATTAACGTTATTGCCGCCGGTGATTTATCACGCCAGATTACATATTCATCGTTTACCAGCCGCGAGGCTGGACAATTGGCTGATAGCATATGCCAAATGCAACAAGGCTTAATTGTCTTGGTGAGTCAGGTTCGCGCAGGTGCAGAAATCATCCTGACAGGTGTTAATCAAATCGCCGCAGATAGCCATCGTCTTGCTGAACAAACACAGTCGCAAGCACAATCACTGGCCGCAACAACACAAAGCATGTATCAGCTCACTACCCGGGTAAAACAGAACACGATGAGTGCCGATCAAGCCAATCTTCTGGCTAATGAAACCAGCGTTATCGCCCGTGAAGGCGGGGAAATGATGTCTAGCGTCGTGGTATCAATGGCTGATATTTCTGCCGGTTCGCAGGAAATAACGGCAATTATTACGCTCATCGAATCGGTGGCTTTTCAGACCAATATTTTAGCATTAAATGCTGCCATTGAAGCAGCGCACGCCGGTGAGCATGGGCGCGGTTTCTCCGTTGTAGCACGAGAGGTTGGCTTGTTGGCACATCAAAGTGGCAATTCCGCGCTGAATATTAAGCGGCTTATTCATAATTCATCCAGCTCTATCTCCACAGGGAGCGGTTTGGTCGCGCGGTCAGGTGATAACTTACGGGCTATTATTGATGCAGTTAAAAAGGTGACTGATTTGATGGCGGAAATATCTGCTGCATCACACGATCAGAGTCAAGGTATTGAGGGGATAACCACACAAGTGGGGATGATTAATGAAGTGACAAAATTGAATGCTGAGTTAGCCCAGCAATCCACCGGTGCATCGGAGGTATTACAAAAACAAGCATTCCAGCTCAATCAATCTGTTGCTCGTTTTTGTTTACCTACTACTGGGCGGCCGGCTCAAGGTTGTTATGAAGCGGCCCCTGCCAATTTTTAGTGCACCAGCATACTTTTCAGCATCTTGGCCCAGCCAATTGGATCACCGTAATATTCATTTGCGGGTAGGGCGGACAGTTTTCCCTGCCTATCTTGTAGCACAAAGGTCGGGAAACCATGTCCATGTACCCTCGCCAGTAAGGCGCGGCTATCAGCAATATGCTGAGTCGATGCTGTCTGGGCGGAACTGAACGCGTTGATAAATGCTGTCCGGCTTAAGCCAATATCAGTGGCAAGTTCAATTAATACCGAGCTGTCGGCGATACGGCGGCCCTCGACATAATGAGCTTGCTGGATATGATGGAGCATATCCGCGCCTTGTCCGGCCAATTGTTCAGCCGCTAAAATGGCGGCAATAGGTGGCGTGGAATCCATAATCGCTGAAGTATCATTCAGCAAGTGATTAAAATAAGCCTCACCAAACGTTTGTCCGGTGAGTTCGGCAATACGTTTGTCATGAGGCATCACATAACCACGCCATTGGCTATCTATCTGGCGACGATTCGGTCCAGACATCATCCCACCACCGTGCAGTACCAGTGTCAGATCAGGAATGCTTTGTGCGGCTTGCACCAATGGCGCTGCGCCATAGCACCAACCGCATAAAGGGTCGAAAATGTAATGCAAAGTTAGCGGGGTCATTATGTTCTCCTCTTCGTCCCCGTCACCATTCAAGTTACCGCCTTCTGGCACTTTGGTTGATGACAGGGTAATGCCGTACTGATTAATTTTAAGCGCCGCTTATTGCGGCCATTTCATCTCGTTTTTCAGTACCTTAGCACTTAACTCCAAGCTAGATTCATCTTTCAACTCTGGATAGTGTTTTTTCATCGCCGCAATCAGTTCTGCGGAATCCTTCGCCTTAGGAATCTCTGTATTCAGTGTGGTTAAATAGTTCTGAGTAAAGGTCACTGATGCCAATGTTTGTGGCGCGTTATCGAGATAATGCCCAGGAACCACGGTCACTGGTTTGAGTGCTTTAATCTTTTCCAATGTTGTTAGCCAGTGCTGGCGTGATTCTGCGGTTTGAGTATCCGCGACCCATAAATGGATATTACCGGAGACAGCGACACCGCCAACAACCGCTTTCAAGGATGGGATCCAGACAAATGTCTTTTCAGGTGATGGGCCGTCTAGCCCTTCAACATCAATTTTTTGCCCATCGATAGTGAAACTCTTGCCCTGTAGTGCTTGTGGAACAATGATTTTGCCAGGGGCATTTTCTTTTAGAATCGGTCCCCAATAGGCCATTTTGCCGTCTTTGGTCGCTTCTATTTCTTCAATGGTCTGGGGTGTGGCGAGTACTTTGGCTTGTGGGAATGCTTTTGTGATGACATCCAGACCGAAATAGAAATCAGGATCGGCTTGGCTGATATAAATGGTGGTCAGTTTTTTGCCACTTTGCTGGATTTTCTTCACCAGTGCTTCGGCGTCATTGCGCTGAAATTGCGCATCAATCAGAACCACTTCAGTTTTGCCGCTGATAATCTCAGAAGAGACTGGGAAGATGCTCTTTTCGCCTGGATTATAGACTTCCATTTTGAGTTGTTCGGCAGCACTTGCGTTTGCTACGGCTGCGAAGGTTGCCAGACCGGCAAAGGTCATTTGTAATAGCGTTTTGTTAAACATAGCGGTTTTCCTGAGGATGACTGGGGTATGGGTTAGATAATAGATTGCATCGTTCGATAGAAAAACCTGATAATGAGCAACTGTTTGTTGCTTAAATCGAGCTAATCATGGATAGGATCACTGCTGCTGAGGTTTTTGTCGCGATTGTCGAGCGTGGCAGCATGATTGCTGCCGCCGAAGCATTAGAGATGTCACGGGCGATGGTGACACGCTATCTGGCTGAGATGGAGCAGTGGGCGGGGGCGCGGCTGTTACATCGGACAACACGAAAACTGAGCCTGACCCATGCTGGCGAAACCACCCTTGAACGTTGCCGACGTATGCTTGAGTTTGCCCAAGAGATGGATGTGATTGCAGGGCAAGGTAGTGATGAATTGCGCGGTTTATTGCGAATCAGTTGTTCTCAGTCTCTTGGGCAGAGTGCTTTGGTGATTGCTGTCACTGACTATTTACGCCGTTATCCCCAGGTCGCGGTTGATTTACAAATCAATAACCGGGCAGTCAATCTGGTAGAGGAACGCATTGATTTAGCATTGCGTATAACCAATGAGTTAGACCCGAATTTAATTGCACGGCCACTTTCCATGTGCCATTCCGTTGTCTGTGCCTCTCCGGCCTACCTGTCAGCCAACGGAATACCCAAAACACCCTATGATTTGGCGGTACATAACTGCCTGACATACTCATATTTTGGCAAAAGTTTGTGGCATTTTGATTTGCAGGGCGAAAAATCAGCCGTTGCAGTCAGTGGCAATTTGAGTGCCAATGAGTCAGTAGTTTTGCTAAGTGGTGCGTTGGAAGGGGCGGGGATTACTCTGCAACCCAGTTATTCTGCTGCCCCCTATATCGCCCGAGGCGATCTGGTCAGCTTATTACCGGGTTATCAGCCGCAGGCGATGGGTATTTACGGTATCTATACTTCGCGGCGGCAAATGCCAGCAACATTAAGGACAATGTTAGATTTTCTCGTGGAGTGGTTTGCAACCAATCCCCATTGGCTTAACTCTGCTTTCTTGACGCTATAGCGGTGAGTTACATTCTCAAACATATTTTTGTGATCGGTGATGCCTATAAATTACTTTTTATTTCATAGCATTATACGTAGCAAATGCTGCCTTTTTAGTTACTCCGCTATTTATAACCTTGTTCACTACTAGTCAATATTCCTCAACTCATGCTATTTCTATTTAGTTAGTTAAGAAAATAAACAATTATAATTTATAAGGTTATTACTGCGTTTTCGGCGATGCTCACGGTTTCGCCTCTTCTGTGACTCACTACAGGGTGCCGGTTAATTAACCATTATCGGCAACAATTTGTTCTGCCCGCAATATACGGCGGGCTGATATTGTCTGACTGGGAGCTGGTATTATGCCTGTTGCGCTGCTGGCATTGGCACTGAGTGCTTTTGCTATTGGTACCACCGAATTTGTCATTATGGGGCTGCTGCCTCAGGTGGCGGGTGACTTACATATCTCGATTCCAACTGCCGGTTGGTTAATCAGTGGTTATGCGCTGGGAGTGGCAATTGGCGCACCTATCATGGCAGTACTGACCGCAAAGTTGCCACGTAAAAAGACATTATTACTATTAATGGTGATCTTTATTATCGGTAACCTGATGTGTGCTCTGGCATACAACTATGATTTCCTGATGCTGGCCAGAGTGATTACGGCGCTGTGTCATGGTGCTTTCTTTGGGATTGGTGCCGTGGTTGCCGCCAATCTGGTGGCGCCGAATCGACGAGCTTCGGCGGTGGCACTGATGTTTACTGGCCTGACGCTGGCCAATGTGCTGGGCGTGCCCCTAGGGACCGCGCTGGGGCAGGTTTTCGGTTGGCGCTCAACATTCTGGGTGGTTTCAGTCATCGGTTTATTCTCACTGGCCGCCCTTTACAGTAAATTGCCTTCCTCTCAGGAAGAGGCCCCGACCGAACTGCGTAAAGAGATAGCTGCACTGCGTGGAGGGGGAATCTGGCTATCTTTATTGATGACGGTCTTTTTTGCCGCCGCTATGTTTGCTCTCTTTACTTACATCGCCCCCATTCTGACAGAAGTGACGCAGGTTTCAGAACATGGTGTCAGTTGGACATTGTTGCTGATGGGGGTTGGTCTGACATTGGGCAATATTGTCGGGGGGCGGCTGGCCGATTGGCACCTTTCCGTCAGTCTGACGATGACTTTCCTGTTAATCGCTCTGTTTTCTGCCTTGTTCAGTTGGACCAGCTATTCATTATTGGCAGCAGAAGTGACACTGTTTCTATGGTCAGCGGCAGCTTTCTCAGCAGTACCTGCACTACAAATCAATGTGGTTACCTATGGTAAAAAAGCACCTAATCTGGTGTCGACCCTGAATATTGCCGCCTTTAATGTCGGCAATGCTTTAGGGGCATGGGTTGGTGGTGTGGTGATTGCTCGTGGGTTAGGTTTAACCGCCGTGCCCTTTGCCGCCGCGGCACTGGCGGTGATGGGGCTGCTACTGTGCCTGTTTACCTTCTCCCGGGCGCGTGCCGGTAAGGTGAAAGCTGTTTAGGCCCGTTGCGAAAACTTAATATTGTTGGGTAATCACTTGGGTTAGGCGCTGCTGGAAAGTGATGGCCTGCTGCTTTAAATGCTCGATAAACGTATCTACCAAAGTAGATGATGGGCGATGTTTCGGTTGTATCAAACTGATAGTAAAGGGGATTTCGACGCTGAATGGCCGCACGCACACGCCTTCAGCGCCCCCTTTGCTAATATAGTCTAATGTCGTGAGTGGATTGACAATCGATACCCCCACCCCTTCCCGTACCATGGCGCAGACCGATGCAGCACTGTGAGTTTCCAGCACTAACCTTCGGCTAATGCCTTGTTCAATAAATAGTTTATCCAATAATTGGCGATAGCTGTCGGTAACGGACAAGCTGATAAAGTTTTCACCCTGGAAGTCTTGTGGTGTCAGTAGTGATTTATCCCGCAACGGATGGTCACTGGGCAATACGCAAATCTCATTCACGGTCATCAGGGGATGGCGCAACGTACCGGCAGGAGTCTGGGTGTTTTCTGTCAGACCAAGGTCATGACGCTGAGCTGAAAGCCACTCTTCCAGTAGCGGCGATTCCTGCGGGATGATGCTCAGACTGACTTCCGGGTAGCGGTCAATAAAGGGTTTGCACACAGCGGGTAGCAGCGATTGAGAAAAGACCGGTAGGCAGGCAATAGAAAGCTGCGCCTGTTGGAATTGACGAATACCCTCAGCAGCCTGTCGGATGCGATCAAGACCGTAATAAGAGCGTTGTACCTCTTCAAATAGCCGCAAGCCTTGTACTGTGGGATAGAGGCGGCCACGTACACGCTCGAAGAGTGTTAATTGGACTAATTGCTCAAAGCGGGCCAGTTCACGGCTAACGGTGGGTTGGGATGTCTGGAGTAATAAGGCGGCTTCAGTCAGGTTACCGGTGGTCATGACACCATGAAAAATCTCGATTTGTCGTAGGGAAATGGTGGGCATCACAACACTCCTGAAGTGGCTGCGGTTTACTGTAAGCCATATCATAAATGAATAGACTCACGGTAAATAGATATTTTCCTAACAGGTATTCAGTTGCTAATAATGAGGTATCAGCGAAATCATTTTTTTTTCGCCCAACATATTGATGAACAATTATTAGGAAAAACCTATGCCGCGCACACTTTATGACACCACTTCGGCACTGACTGCCCACAATCTGCTGGCTCTGCCTGAGCAATTTGGCTGCCCGGTGTGGGCGTATGATGGTGAGATAATTGCTCAAAAAATCAACCAATTACGAAATTTTGATGTTATTCGTTTTGCCCAGAAAGCCTGTTCGAATATTCATATTCTCGGTTTGATGCGTGAGCAGGGTGTCAAAGTCGATTCAGTCTCGTTGGGTGAGATAGAACGTGCGATACATGCTGGCTTCCAGCCGGGGCAGGAACCGGCTGAGATCGTATTTACCGCAGATCTGCTGGATCAGGCCACGTTATTACGGGTGACTGAATTAAACATTCCGGTCAATGCCGGTTCAATCGATATGCTGGATCAACTGGGGCAACATGCCCCAGGGCACCCCGTTTGGTTGCGGATAAATCCGGGTTTTGGTCATGGTCATAGCCAAAAAACCAATACTGGCGGCGAGAACAGCAAACACGGCATCTGGCATCAAGATTTACCACAAGCAATTGAGAAAGTTAAAAAATATGGTTTAACGCTGGTGGGTGTTCATATGCACATTGGTTCTGGTGTTGATTATCAACATCTGGAGCAAGTTTGTGATGCCATGGTTCAGCAGGTGATTGCACTGGGGCAGGATATCAGCGCTATCTCTGCCGGTGGTGGGTTATCGATCCCTTATCAATTTGGTGATGATGAGATTGATACCGAACACTATTATGGCTTATGGAATAAAGCCAGAGAGCAAATTGCCGCCCATCTCGGCCATCCGGTTAGCCTGGAAATTGAGCCAGGCCGCTTTCTGGTGGCCGAGTCAGGTGTTCTGGTGGCGCAGGTGCGGGCTGTTAAAGATATGGGCCGTCGCCACTATGTGTTGGTGGATGCCGGATTTAACGATTTGATGCGGCCAGCAATGTATGGCAGTTATCACCATATTTCGTTGCTGCCTGCTGATGGGCGCGACCTCACATCGGCACCGTTGATTGATACGGTAGTTGGCGGTCCGCTGTGCGAGTCAGGTGATGTATTCACTCAGGAAGCGGGTGGTGGATTGGAAACCCGCGCATTGCCCGCCGCTAAAATTGGTGATTATTTGGTATTCCACGATACCGGGGCTTATGGTGCGTCGATGTCTTCGAACTACAACAGCCGCCCATTATTGCCGGAAGTGCTGTTCGAACAGGGGCAGCCGCGCTTAATTCGCCGTCGGCAAACCATTGAAGAACTTATTGCATTAGAGCAGATTTAACGACTTTTTTATCAAAAGGATAGGTTGAATTAGCTTATACAAAAAAGTCCTCAGCCGATAGCCAGAGACATAACTCAAGGCTATCGGTTACCTGCATTTGATCCTATGTGCATTTGATACAAACGTCCTCAGCGGTAATAGGGCCCCGGTACCACCGAATCACGTAATTTTAACTCACCGATGAAGGGGGGCAGCGGTAGCACCGGTTTGCCCGCAATCAGCTTCAACGCCTGAGTAATGGCGGCTTCAATCATCGCATCAATCGGCAGATACACAGTTGAGAGTGCCGGTTGCAGGTAAGGTGCGGTAGGTTCGTCATCAAAACCAAATAACGAAACATCTTGTGGTAGCTTTTTCCCCGCCTGATTAAGGGCTTTCATCGCCCCGATAGTCATATCATCATTGTAGATAAACAGCGCGCTGAAGCTAATATCGCGTGCCAATAGCGCCTGACATCCTTGATAACCGTCAGGTACGCCACTATCGCCATGGATAATCAGATCTTCATTCAGCGCGATTCCGTGCGCCTCCAGCGCTTGCTGATAACCGGCAAGGCGGGATTGGGCCGTGGAGGTGGTGATTGGCCCGGTAATATAGGCAATATCACGATGCCCTTGCTGTATCAGATAATTAACCGCATTAAATGCAGCTTGTTGCTGTTCGAAGAACACACAGCGCTCACGGGCCAGGGGTAAATCACGATTAATAACCATTAAGGGGGCGGCTACGTTGGCAAGCAATTGCATTAAATCAGCTTCAGACATTGAGCGAGTGTAAAGAATAATGGCATCACAGCAACGGTCAGCCAGTAACTGAACTGCCTGCTGTTCGCCTTGTGGCGTATCGTGGCCATCTGTCACGATCAAATGCTTACCACTGGCTTCAATCAGTTTCGCAGCCTGCTGGAGTAAACGACCAAAGTAGGGGCCTTCAAAGTTCGAAACCACTAACCCGATGCTGTTGGAGCTTCTGTTGGCCAGTGATTGTGCTAGAAAATTAGGGCGGTAACCCAGTTCGTCCATCGCCTTAAACACCGCCTCACGGGTGCTTTCCTTCACCTGCCCGGTGCCGTTTAATACCCGGGAGACAGTGGCCTTGGAAACACCGGCGCGCAAAGAGACATCCAACATGGTAATCATCAATCGTAAACCTCTTGGCTGGGTAGCTATTGCCCCAGTCGGCCCGTGTCATAACACCATAACAGCCGGGCGTGGCACTCTCGTTGGGTGCGGCGTAGTGGGCGATTTTTGTGGCATAACTGCCGGATATCGCGGCAGTTTAGCATAGCGCAGGCGGGTTGCAGCTCTTTGTTATCGACAGTTCTCAGTCATCTGCGGGCGTTTGCGGGCTGGCGACAGAATGGCGGCGGACCAGCGTTGGGCTGAACATATTGGTGATTTCTGGCAACGGGGTATGGTTGGCCAGCGCCAGCGCCAATTCTGCGGCCTGTGTCGCCATCGCAACGACCGGGTAGCGGATGGTGGTCAGCCGGGGGCGCAGATAACGAGAAATTAATACATCATCAAAACCAATCAGTGAGATCTCTTGCGGCACTTCGATGCTGTTGTCGCTGAGAACAGACAATGCGCCAGCAGCCATGGAGTCGTTATAACAGGTAACTGCCGTAAAGTGTCTACCACGGCCGAGCAGGTCGGTCATGGCCTGTTCGCCGCCAATCTCATCTGGTGTACCGTAGGATATTAAGCGGTCATCAACCGGAATCTCAAACTCTTTTAGTGCGTCCAAATAGCCTTGTAGGCGATCAATGGCATCGGAAATTTGGTGATTAGAGCAAATAATAGCGATGCGTTTATGCCCTTGCTGAATCAGATGGCGGGTTGCCAACCAGGCACCATAACGGTCATCTAATGCGACACAGCGGGTTTCGAAACCCGGTAATGTGCGGTTAATCAACACCATACCGGGGATCTGTTCCATTAATGATGTCAATTCTTCATCGGACAGTTTTTTGGCATGAACCACCAGGGCGGCACAACGATGGCGAATCAGTTGTTCGATGGCCTGACGCTCTTTCTCTTCGTCATGGTAACCGTTACCAATCAGCAAGAAATTTCCGGTGGCATAGGCCACTTGTTCGACAGCTTTGACCATCGATCCAAAGAATGGATCTGACACATCAGAAACAATCATGCCTACCGTTTCAGTTGATTGCTGGGCCAGCGCCCGCGCATTGGCGTTCGGGTGATATTGCAGTTGTTCCATGGCGTTACAGACCGCCATACGTGATGTCTCACTGGCCTTGGGAGAATTATTGATAACACGAGATACCGTCGCGACGGAAACACCCGCCAGCTTGGCAACATCCTTAATAGTGGCCATTTTTCTTCCAGAGATTTTCAGGGTAATCGCTTACATCACTCAGTTTTGCGGAAAACGGTGTTGCCCGCAAGGGGGGAAGATCGCAACTTGGTGAGAAAAAATCACAGAAACAGCAATTAGCACGATTACCTGTGGTTTTCGCAAGCCACAGGTTTCGATTTGACCTGCCTTGGTTAACCCAGCGCATTAAATGAAACGGTTAGTACAAAACGATTATGTTTAGTCGAAATTGTGCTTTGGTCTTACTGCCCGCTGAATGTTATTTTTATGATCTATTTAATTGCCTGAGATAGCCATGTCCATCATCCGTTACCCCCAGCTTGCCCACTGGGGCGCTTTTACCGCTGTTGTTGAAGATGGCAAACTGATCCGTTGCGAGCCATTTGCCAATGATCCCAACCCTTCTCGGTTGTTGGAATCCATTACACCCATGGTTTATTCCGATAAACGTATTCGCAAACCGGCGATACGCCGATCGTGGTTACAGCAGCGAGAGAAAAGTGATCGAACTTTGCGTGGTCAGGAAGACTTTGTTGAGGTGGAGTGGGAGGTCGCGCTGGATTTAGTGGCGCAAGAGAATCGCCGGGTCAGGGACCGTTATGGCCCGTCAGGGATATTTACCGGCTCCTATGGTTGGTCTTCTGCCGGGCGTTTACATCACGCGCGTTCATTAGTCCGGCGTTTCTATTTCAGCGGCGGCGGCGGGGTTGATCAACTGGGCAACTACAGTTGGGGCTCGGCACAGTTTTTTCTGCCTTATGTGATTGGTACTTTTAGCCCGTTGACCGGCAGGGTGACATCATGGCCGAGTGTGGTTGAGCATTGTGAACTGTTTATTGCGTTCGGCGGGTTGGCACTGAAAAACGCTCAGGTCTCTTCCGGCGGGTCGGCGGAACATTCATTAAAACCCTGGTTGGAAAAACTGGCACAAAAAGGCACGCCAGTGATTAACATCAGCCCGATGCGGGATGATTGCCCGGCATTTGTGAATGCCGAATGGCTACCGATTCGTCCCAATACAGATGTAGCACTGATGCTGGCGCTGGCTTATGAAATCCAACGTGTTGACGGGCAGGATGAGGCTTTCCTGGCTACTCATTGTGTGGGCTATGAGCAATTAGCTGATTACATTCGTGGGGTGAATGACGGTATTGCTAAAACACCTGAGTGGGCCAGCGAGATTACCGGTATTCCCGCACCAAGAATTACCCAGTTAGCCCAGCAACTTATCGGTGTTCGCAGTTTTATGACCTGCTCCTATTCAGTACAGCGCGCACACCGTGGTGAGCAACCTTACTGGATGGTGATTGCCTTATCAGCCATGCTGGGGCAAGTGGGGCTGCCCGGCGGTGGCTTCTCATTTGGTCATGGATCGATGAACGGTGTGGGTAACCCGCGGATAGACACGCCGGGGCCAAGTATGCCGGTGGGTAAAAATCCATCTGGGTTGGCTATTCCAGTGGCCCGCATTTGTGACATGTTGCTGCAACCGGGGCAGCCGTATCAGTTCCAAGGGGAAACCCATACCTATCCCGATATTCATTTAGTGCATTGGGCTGGCGGCAATCCATTCCACCATCATCAGCAATTGAACCGGCTGGTGGAGGGGTGGCAAAAGCCGGACACCGTGATTGTGCAGGATATCTGGTGGACACCTGCGGCTAAAATGGCCGATATCGTGCTGCCAGTGACCAGTTCGCTGGAACGTAATGATATCGGTGGCTCGTCACGCGATCGCTATGTATTGGCGATGCATCAGGTGATTGCGCCACAACATCAGGCCCGTAACGATTTTGATATTTTTGCTGATTTGGCCGAACGACTGGGTTATCGCAGTGAATTTACCGAAAATAGAGATGAAATGGCCTGGATTCGGCATATCTACCAGGAGTGCGGAGTGGCACAACAGCCGCACGGGGTGGAATGGCCTGATTTTGAATCTTTTTGGCAACGGGGCCATGTTGATTTACCTGCTCCGCCAAAGGAGTTCGTGTTCTTTGATGCTTTTCGCGAAAACCCACAGACTAATCCGCTGCAAACGCCAAGTGGCAAAATTGAGCTGTTCAGTGAGAAAATCGCCAGCTATCACTATGAGGATTTTGCGCCTCATGCCGAGTGGCAACCACCGGTTGAGTGGTTAGGGGCACCACAGGCTGAGCAGTGGCCGCTGCATCTGATCTCTATTCAACCCGAGGATCGTCTGCATAGCCAACTTGATCCGGCGCCATTGGCGCAAGGGAATAAAACCGCCGGCCGTGAAACGTTGTATATGCACCCACAAGATGCAGCCAAACGTGACATTACTGAGGGCAGTCAGGTTCAGGTCAGCAACTTACGGGGTCATTGTCTGGCGGGAGTGCGCATTACTGATGGTGTCACTCAAGGGGTAGTGTTAATGGCAACAGGGGCCTGGTTTGATCCCGGTTTCGGCGGCAAGCAACATAAAGTTGAACAATCAGGTAACCCCAACGTTCTGACGCTAGACATTGGTACCTCGCGTTTAACTCAAGGCCCGAATGCAATGAGTTGTCTGGTTGAGGTGGCGCGATACTAATTTTATCTTAGCGAGGCTTAGGGTGTTGCCGGTGGGATAGCGGCAGCACCCATTATTTTGGCAATGCACCTCAATGAATTACAAACCTATTTCGTCTTTCTGACAATGTTCACTACTGGTTACACTTTGCACGTAAATGTTGCGATTGCTTGCTGGCTGTGGCTTCACTGAAACGGATACAGTATTCATCCCAGAGGTATTAATTGGTGAGTAATCAACATACGCTGTGTGTTAAAAGCCAGTTTTTTATTTGCACCAACCTACGCAGATGCGTAGGTTTTTTTTTATTTCTTCCTGCTGCTGTGATTATCAGCCTCCTGTTAGCAATATTTTAGCCACTATTATAGTATTCTCTCTTTTTCATATTCATTGTCTTATAGGGAAATAAACATGGGTTATCGCTTATTGCGTGCTCTTTTTCGTCGATTATTTCGTGTCACCATTGATGGTGTGACGGATCAGTTTACCCATCAAAAACTGATAATTACGCCGAATCATGTCTCTTTCCTTGATGGGGCTTTGCTCGCATTATTTCTGCCGATCAAGCCGGTTTTTGCGGTCTATACCAGTGTTTCTGAGAGCTGGTATATGCGCTGGCTAAAACCTTATATCGATTTTGTCGCACTGGACCCTACCAAGCCAATGGCTATCAAACATTTGGTCAGGATGGTAGAACAAGGCAGGCCAGTCGTGGTGTTCCCTGAAGGGCGTATTACCGTAACCGGCTCATTGATGAAAATCTATGATGGTGCTGCATTTATTGCCGCCAAATCAGGCGCTACGGTCGTCCCAATCCGTTTGGAAGGGCCAGAATTTACTCATTTTGGGCGTTTGGGTGATGTGCTCAAACTCCGCTGGTTCCCAAAAATCAGCATTCATGTTTTGCCTGCGACCACGTTACCCATGCCGCAAGCGCCGCGTGCCCGTGACCGTCGGGTGTTGGCGGGTGAACACTTACACGCCATTATGATGGCCGCGCGTATGGCTATCGTGCCACGGGAAACGCTGTTTGAAGCGTTGTTATCGGCACAAACTCGTTATGGGCGTTTTAAACCCTGTATTGAGGATGTTTCATTTAAAGAAGACAGTTATCAAACGCTACTGAAGAAAATCCTCGGTGTCAGCCGTATCCTGCAACGCTTCACCGCGCAGGGCGAGCATGTTGGGATGTTATTACCAAATGCGACGATTACTGCGGCGGCGATCTTTGGTGCTTCTCTGCGTGGCCGTATTCCGGCAATGCTTAATTACACTTCGGGCGCCAAAGGGTTGAAGAGTGCAATTACTGCGGCGTCGTTGAAAACCATCGTCACCTCGCGCCAGTTTTTGGAAAAAGGCAAACTGACACATTTGCCCGAACAGGTTACTGAGGCAAATTGGGTCTATCTGGAAGATTTAAAAGATACGGTTACGCTGGCAGACAAATTGTGGATTTTATTCCATTTATGCTGTCCGCGCCGGGCGATGTTGCCACAACAGGCGGATGATAGCGCACTGATTTTGTTCACTTCCGGCTCGGAGGGGAACCCAAAAGGCGTGGTACATTCTCACGCAAGTATATTGGCTAACGTTGAGCAGATCCGCACCATTGCCGATTTCACCCCGCGTGATCGCTTTATGTCTTCGCTGCCGCTGTTCCATGCTTTCGGCCTGACGGTGGGGTTATTCACTCCGCTGATGACCGGTAGCCGAGTATTCCTTTACCCCAGCCCGCTGCATTATCGGGTGGTACCAGAATTGGTGTATGACCGTAACTGCACCGTGCTGTTTGGCACGTCAACTTTCTTGGGCAACTATGCTCGCTTTGCTCATCCTTATGATTTTGCTCGGTTGCGTTATGTGGTGGCTGGGGCTGAAAAACTGGCTGATAGCACCAAACAGATTTGGCAGGACAAATTCGGCATTCGTATTCTGGAAGGGTATGGCGTCACCGAATGTGCGCCGGTAGTGGCGATTAACGTGCCGATGGCAGCGAAAGTGAATACCGTTGGGCGCATTCTTCCTGGTATGGAGGCGCGCTTGATAACTGTGCCGGGAATCGAGCAAGGTGGGCGTTTGCAATTGCGCGGCCCCAATATTATGCGCGGTTATCTGCGCGTAGAGCATCCGGGGGTGTTGGAACAACCGGCGGCGGATAATGCTCAGGGTGAGCGTGAGGAGGGTTGGTACGATACCGGTGATATTGTCACCCTCGATGAACGGGGGTTCTGCGCCATTCGCGGGCGGGTGAAGCGTTTTGCCAAATTAGCCGGTGAAATGGTATCACTGGAGAGTGTCGAACAACTGGCATTACGTATCTCGCCCGAGGGGCAACATGCCGCAGCGGCTAAAACCGACAGCGCCAAAGGAGAAGCACTGGTGCTGTTTACCACTGACAGTGAAATTACCCGCGAACGGCTGATTAAAGCCGCACGTGAGGGTGGGGTGCCAGAACTGGCAGTTCCACGTGATATCAGAGTAGTGAAAGCATTACCCCTACTGGGGAGTGGTAAACCTGACTTTGTTACGTTAACTAAAATGGCACAAGATGCGGAGATGAGCGAATGAGTCAGCAAGCATTGTCAGATAAGCCTTTGCTCTCCAGAGGAATGATCGCCGTACTTGGCGCTCAGTTTTTCTCAGCTTTTGGTGATAATGCACTGCTTTTTGCCACCTTGGCATTAATTAAGCAGCAGTTATATCCCGACTGGAGCCAGCCTATCTTGCAAATGGCCTTTGTGGCCACTTATATCATCCTGGCTCCGTTTGTCGGGCAAGTGGCTGATAGCTTTGCCAAAGGGCGAGTGATGATGGTCGCGAATGGCCTGAAGTTGGCGGGTGCATTAGTTATCTGTTTTGGTCTGAATCCATTTCTTGGTTACAGCCTGGTTGGAGTAGGGGCTGCGGCTTATTCACCAGCTAAATATGGCATCTTGGGAGAAATCACTTCCGGCGAGCAGTTGGTTAAAGCCAACGGCATGATGGAGGCATCAACCATTGCGGCTATTTTACTCGGTTCAGTCGCCGGTGGGGTGCTGGCTGATTGGCATCTGATCGCGGCATTGAGTGTCTGTGCGCTGGTGTATGCCATTGCGGTGGTGGCTAATCTATTTATCCCACATCTGGCTGCTGCCCGAACCGGCAGCTCATGGCGGCCACGGGCCATGACCGGCAGTTTTTTTGCCGCATGCCGCATTCTGTGGCGGGATGGCGAAACTCGCTTCTCACTGGCGGGGACCAGCCTGTTCTGGGGCGCAGGGGTCACGTTGCGCTTCCTACTGGTGCTATGGGTGCCGGTAGCATTGGGGATTGCCGATAACGCAACCCCGACGCTGTTAAATGCCATGGTGGCGATTGGGATTGTGATTGGCGCGGGTGCTGCGGCACGTTTCGTGACACTTAAAACAGTAAAACGCTGTTTACCGGCGGGGGTATTAATTGGTGTGGTGGTGGCGGCATTCTCACTGCAACACAGTATGCTAATGGCCTATTTACTGTTGATTATTATCGGGATCTTAGGCGGTTTCTTTGTCGTACCGCTCAATGCCTTGTTACAAGAGCGCGGCAAACAAAGTGTGGGCGCCGGGAATGCCATTGCAGTGCAAAATCTGGGTGAGAATACCGCAATGTTGTTGATGCTGGGGCTCTACTCGGTGGTAGTAAAACTGGGCGCGCCAGTCGTCGCGGTTGGCGTTGGTTTCGGTGTGCTCTTCGCGCTGGCGATTGCGTTGCTATGGGGCTGGCAGTGGCAGCAACTGCGCCGTAAAGCGGCTAAATGATGGGATAATAGTCAATATCAATGCCGCCGAGTGCGGCATTATTTATTGTCAGTAGTCTAAGGCCGCATTAGCGGCCTTTTTGCTATTTAAACCCAACTGAATTTAAGGTGCAGGGAAGGTAAAGCGGGTGTGGATTTCTTCCAATGCATTAAGCACCTCCTGCTCCAGAACGACATTCTGGCTATCAATATTACTTTTCAGTTGTTCCAGTGTGGTTGCACCTAATAAGGTACTGGCCACAAACGGTTGCTGGCGAACGAAAGCCAGCGCCATCTGTGCGGGGTCTAGCCCATGACGTTTTGCCAGTGCCACATATTCCGCTACCGCTAACTCGGATTGTGGCCCGGTATAACGTGTAAAACGGCTGAACAATGTATTCCGTGCGCCGGTAGGTTTTGCGCCATTAAGGTATTTGCCGCTCAGGGTGCCAAAGGCCAGGCTGGAATAAGCCAATAGCTCAATGCCTTCATGTTGGCTTATCTCGGCCAAACCAACTTCAAAGCTGCGGTTAAGCAGGCTGTAGGGGTTCTGTATTGAGACAATACGCGGTAAATCATGTTTTTCTGCCAGTTGCAGATAGCGCATCACCCCCCATGGGGTCTCATTTGATACACCGATATAACGGATTTTCCCTGCCCGCACCTGCTCATTCAGGGCTTCCAGTGTTTCAAGCAAGGTGACCACAGCAGTATGTTCGCTGTAGCGATAATTCAATTTACCAAAACAGTTGGTTTCACGTTGTGGCCAATGTAACTGATAAATATCGAGATAATCAGTATTGAGGCGTCTAAGGCTATCTTCCAACGCGATGCGGATATTTTTCCGGTCCAGTGCCATATTGGGGCGAATCGGTTGATCGCTGCCGCGTGATGGCCCGGAGACTTTGCTGGCTAAAATGATTTTGTCACGCTCACCGCGTGCTTTTATCCAGTTACCAATGTATTGCTCAGTTAACCCTTGGGTTTCTGGCCTTGGGGGCACTGGGTACATTTCTGCGGTATCGATCAAGTTAATACCGGCCGCAACGGCGTAATCCAGTTGCGCATGGGCATCGGCTTCACTATTTTGTTCACCAAATGTCATGGTGCCCAGACCCAGCAGGCTGACTTCTAATGAACTGTGGGGGATACGATGATATTGCATTGCCGACCTTCCTTAATGTCTGAAATTATCAGGCCATACCTTTGGTAGTTGGTATTGCAGCGTCGTTAGCTACGCCCACGCACCCGAATTCTCTATTTGAATAACTGCTTCAGGATGTGTTCGTTTGGCCTTACTGAAACACCAATTTTTTGGGTATAAGTAAAACTTGCCTTATTCGACTATATCGAAGCACCGCAGTTGGGGGAAGCGTGTAAGGGAAAAGTACAGAAAAAAGTGGGAAACGGGGCCGTGAACTGCCCCTGGAAGATGTTGAACCCGCTATCTTGCAAGTGTACTGCTCAGCCCATCCTTGGGCCTCTCTAGTGCAAGCAGCCTTCTCGCACCTTTAAATCTATTGAGTAGATATTTTTTTATCAGTCGGCTTACTCTTTTTTCCGCGCATCAAATTCAGGGTTTCAACCCCCATTGAGAAGAACATAGCGAAGTAAATGTAGCCTTTTGGAATGTGGATCTGGAAACTTTCTAACATCAGCGTGAAGCCGACCAATATCAGGAAAGAGAGCGCCAGCATTTTGACTGATGGATGGCGATTAACAAACTCACCAATTGGTCTGGCAGCAAACATCATCACCCCGACAGAAATAACCACGGCAGCCATCATAATAAACAGATGATCTGACAGCCCAACTGCTGTTATCACTGAATCCAGACTAAAGATGATATCCAACAGCATAATTTGCACGATAGCCGCAAAGAAAGAGCTGACATTACTGGTGTGTTCAGTATCGCTCCCCTCAATGGTTTCATGAATTTCCTTGCTGGCTTTCCAGATAAGGAATAATCCCCCTAACAACAGGATCAAGTCCCGCATCGAGACACCGTGGCCTGCCACTGTAAACAGAGGTTCGGTCAGGCGGATAACCCAGGCAATAGAAGCAAGTAATGCGAGACGCATTAACATGGCCCCAGCCAAGCCAATACGGCGGGCTCTGTTTTGTTGCGCTTTAGGTAATTTTGCGACCACCAAAGAGAGGAAAATAATATTGTCTATCCCAAGAACAATCTCCAGGATAGTCAGCGTGCCTAGCGCCAACCAGGCATTTGGATCGGCAACCCATTCAAACATTGCGCCTATACACCTTACGGAAACACAAAAATACAATTATACGCTTTTATTTATTAATCGGAACAGAGTCAAAGTAATTGGTGTTGTAGTAGGGCGTCTAGCGCACCGGTTACAACAAGAAATGACGGGCCAGCATCGGGCCAGTAAAGGTCTTTTTCAGATAAAAACCACGGGGTAGTGTCATGATCGGTTGCCCTTTTTCACCGATGGCTTCAGTTAACGCACGGCTATTGGCGGCCTTCGGGCGCAATTGGAGTACCTCACCGTGGCGAGCGGTGATGGTTTCTACTTTGCCAAGAACGATAAGGTCCATTAACTCTTCCCAGTCACGCCGCAGTAGTTCTTCTTCTTGCGCATTCGGGCTCCATAATAAAGGCGCGCCGACTCTACGTTCCGCGAGCGGGATCTGCCGCTCTCCTTCTACGGGTACCCACAATACTCGGGCCAGTTTATGCCGCACATGGCTGCTTTCCCAAGTGATGCCACTGTTGCCGGTCAGGGGGGCGACACAAACAAAGGTGGTCTCCAATGGTTTGCCCTGAGCGCTGATAGGTATGGTTTTCAGCTCAATGCCGATGTCGGCAAAGTCCTGTTCAGGTTTACTGCCAGCACTGGCCCCCAAATAAAACTCCAGCAACATACCAACCCAGCCTTTTACCCGCTTTAAGTCCGCCGGAATAACCCATTGAGCACGCGCTGCCAATTCGCCAAGGGTAAAACCTGACAAAGCTTGAGCACGTTGAAAAAGTTGATGTTCATCAGTGGGTGGTGCTGGTGGCAGTGAATAAACAGACATGGGGGATAAACCTGCTAAAGTCGGTTAAAAAACAAGCTGAATTAAAAGTGACGGTAGATGTATTGTTATGCATTGTGGATGGAATGAATAATAGCATGATTTAACGGAAGTTTTCTTTCCTCCCACCGATGAAATACTTTTATTCTGATTATCTTGTGCACCTACTGACAGCGATAATGAACAGGATCTTACACCTATTTATCCACAGATTTATGGGATAACCCCAATAAATCCCGATCACTGGTTCAATTTACAGCCTTGACGACGGCTTTTTTTGCGAGTTTTACTCTTTTTTGCATAACTTTGACGCATTATCTGTGGATAAAAACTACATTGATGGATCTTTAGCCAGCTACAGATCCAAAACGGAGATAGATCACATATTACCGCCGTGGAAACCTGTGGGAAACCTGTTATTTTATTGAAATTAATCATTTATTTTTTTAGATATTTTTGTCGTATTATTCCGTTAAAATGAGTTGTACCTACTTTTCCCTAGAGTTCTACACACCTATATCCACAGAAAAAGTGAATAAAATGTCGTGCGTAGCCCTGGGGGTGTTCATAACTTTGCTTATATCTGTGAGTTATCCCCGAGTTATCAGGTTTAGCTGGCTGATAAGCAGTGGTTTACCGCCTGTTGCTAGTGTGAAACAATCAGAGCATCTTTGAGTTTTAAGCTTATCGAGGTAGTCCGGTGATCGATGATGATGGCTACCGCCCGAACGTGGGTATCGTAATTTGTAATCGGCAGGGAGAAGTGTTGTGGGCCAGGCGTTACGGTCAGCACTCTTGGCAGTTCCCACAAGGGGGGATAAACCCCGGTGAAACACCAGAGCAGGCAATGTATCGCGAACTTTTTGAAGAGGTAGGACTTAACAAAAAGGATGTCCGAATTCTGGCTTCAACCCGTAACTGGTTACGTTACAAATTACCAAAGCGTTTGGTGCGTTGGGATACAAAGCCGGTGTGCATCGGCCAAAAACAACGATGGTTTCTACTACAGTTAATGTGTAATGAAGCCGATATCAACATGCAACGTAGCAGTACCCCGGAGTTTGATGGCTGGCGCTGGGTCAGTTATTGGTATCCGGTGCGTCAGGTGGTCTCTTTTAAACGTGATGTTTATCGTCGTGTGATGAAAGAATTTGCTGCAACCGTAATGCCTGTGCAGGAGGTTATTCCACCACGGGTACCTCCCGCTTATCGCCGTAAAAGAGGTTAAGTTAAGCCGATCATGCTCATGCGTTTGCGAGAAATAGTTGAGAAAGTGGCGATGGCAACCAGCCTGACGGATGCGTTAGAGCTGTTGGTCAATGAAACCTGTCTGGCGATGGACACGGAAGTCTGCTCGATATATCTGGCAGATAATGACCGCCGTTGTTACTACCTGATGGCGACACGGGGTTTGAAAAAGCCCCGTGGTCGCACCATTACGCTGGCTTTTGACGAAGGTATCGTCGGGCTGGTGGGGCGCTTGGCCGAACCCATTAACCTGGCCGATGCTCAGAGTCATCCCAGTTTTAAATATGTACCACAAGTTAAAGAGGATCGCTTCCGGGCGTTTCTCGGGGTACCTATTATTTATCGTCGGCAGTTGTTGGGTGTGTTGGTGGTACAGCAGCGCGAGCATCGCCAGTTTGATGAGAGCGAAGAGTCGTTCATGGTTACGCTGGCCACGCAACTGGCGGGGATCCTCTCCCAATCGCAACTGAATGCGATTTTTGGCCAATATCGTCAAACACGAATCCGCGCGCTGGCGGCGGCTCCTGGCGTGGCAGTGGCAGAAGGTTGGCAGGATACTTCACAACCGTCCCTTGATTTGGTTTATGAGGCCTCAACGCTCGATACTGTTCAGGAGCGTGAACGCCTGACTCAGGCATTGGAAGAGGCTGCGGCAGAATTCCGTCGCTTCAGTAAGCGTTTTGCTGCCAGCTCACAAAAAGAGAGCGCGGCAATTTTCGATCTCTATTCGCACCTGTTAAATGATGCCCGCCTGAAGCGTGAGCTTTTTGCGCAAATTGACGCCGGTTCGGTGGCTGAATGGGCCGTTAAACAAGTGGTTGAACAATTTGCCGCCCAATTTGCCAGCCTGCAAGACACCTATATGCGTGAGCGAGCCAGTGACCTGCGGGCATTAGGTCAGCGCTTGTTGTTCCACCTCGATGATAGCACCTCTGGGGCCAGCCAATGGCCTGAGCGTTTTATCCTGGTTGCCGATGAGTTAACCGCCACTCTATTAGCCGAGGTGCCACAAGATCGTCTGGCGGGGGTGGTGGTGCGTGATGGTGCCGCTAACTCGCATGCCGCGATTTTAGTGCGCGCCATGGGCATCCCAACGGTGATGGGCGCTGATATCCAGCCGGCTTTGCTGAACCAGCGGCTATTGATTGTTGATGGCTACCGTGGTGAGGTGCTGGTTGATCCCGAACCGGTACTGGTCAAAGAGTATCAGCGGCTGGTTACTGAAGAGATTGAGCTCAGCAAGCTGGCTGAAGACGATGTCGAACAACCTGCGGCCCTGAAAAGTGGTGAGCGGATTCAGGTGATGCTGAATGCGGGTCTTAGCCCGGAACATGAACAATTGCTGGGTGGGCGGGTTGATGGTGTTGGTCTATACCGCACTGAAATCCCTTTTATGTTGCAAAGCGGCTTCCCGTCGGAAGAGGAACAAGTTGCGCAATATCAAGGCATGTTACAGCTTTATCCCAACAAACCCGTCACGTTACGTACCTTGGATATCGGTGCCGATAAACAGTTGCCCTACATGCCCATCAGCGAAGAAAATCCATGCCTGGGTTGGCGCGGGATCCGTGTAACGCTCGATCAGCCAGAGATCTTCTTGATCCAGGTTCGAGCGATGCTGCGTGCCAATGCCGGAACCGGTAATTTGGGTATTCTATTGCCAATGATCACCAGCCTGGAAGAAGTCGATGAAGCTAAACGCCTGATCGATCGTGCCGGGCGTGAGGTTCAAGAAGTCTTGGGCTATAAATTGCCACAGCCTAAATTGGGGGTAATGATAGAAGTACCCGCGATGATCTTTATGCTGCCCTACCTCAAGTCGCGAGTAGATTTTATCTCAGTTGGCACCAACGATCTGACCCAATATTTGCTGGCAGTAGATCGCAATAATACTCGCGTTGCATCGCTGTATGACAGCCTGCATCCGGCGATGCTACAGGTGCTTAGCCATATTTTGACGCAGGCGACACAAGCGGGTTTGCAGGTGAGCCTTTGTGGTGAAATGGCGGGTGACCCGATGGGCGCGTTGTTGCTGGTCGGGCTGGGTTATCGCAATCTCAGTATGAACGGTCGCAGTGTGGCACGAATTAAATACCTGCTGCGCAATATCGATTTAACGGATGCAGCAGCATTGGCCGAACGGGTATTGAGCGCCCAAATGACCACTGATGTGCGTCATTTAACAGCAGCGTTTATGGAACGCAGGGGCTTAGGCGGCTTGATCCGCGGCGGGAAGTAAGCGTATCCCGTTGGCCCTTGGCGCTATAGCGTTGTTAGTGTCAGTCACTGGCGACTATTCCAAGGCTTTTTGGTTTGTTTGCGAGTGACATTCACTTTCTGGGGTTGCGCTGTTTACAGAACTTTTCTGTTTGGTGCAGCCCAGACCGGCCTAAGCCTATGCTATTATGCGCAACCTGTAGCCCTAACCGGGCAAGAACATTAATTTTCTCAAAATATGAGACATTTCGTGGTGATAGATGAGCAATAGCTATCTGGCGTTTCCTAAATTTGATCCGGTCATTTTTTCCATTGGCCCCGTTTCCCTTCATTGGTACGGTTTAATGTATCTGGTGGGTTTTGTCTTCGCCATGTGGTTGGCGGTTCGTCGGGCAAATAAACCGGGTAGTGGCTGGACCAAAGAAGAAGTCGAAAACCTGCTGTATGCGGGATTCCTCGGGGTATTTGTCGGTGGTCGTGTCGGTTATGTGCTGTTTTATAACCTGCCGATGTTCCTCGATAATCCACTGTACCTGTTTAAGGTATGGGATGGCGGTATGTCATTCCATGGCGGTTTGATTGGTGTCATTTGTGTGATGTTGTGGTTTGCCCGCCGCACTAAACGCAATTTCTTCCAGGTCGCTGACTTTATTGCTCCCCTTATTCCATTTGGTTTAGGCGCGGGCCGGCTCGGTAATTTTATCAACGGCGAGTTATGGGGCCGTGTGACTACCGATACCCCGTGGGCGATGTTATTCCCCACCTCTCGTGGCGAAGATATCGCCATCGTTGCTGCTGACCCGGCGAAATGGCAGGCGATATTCAATCAATACGGTGTACTGCCGCGTCATCCTTCGCAACTGTATGAAATGATTCTTGAAGGGGTGGTGTTATTTATCATCCTGAACCTATTTATCCGTAAGCCGCGTCCTATGGGCAGTGTTTCTGGCCTATTCCTGATTGGTTATGGTGCGTTCCGTATTATTGTGGAGTGTTTCCGCCAGCCAGATGCTCAACTCGGCTTGTTCGATGGCGTGATCAGCATGGGGCAGATACTCTCTGTACCTATGATTCTGGCCGGTATCATTATGATGATTTGGGCGTATCGTCGTCCTGCGCAACAACTTTCGTGAGGTAACATGAAACAGTATCTGGATTTGATGAAAAAAGTGCTGGAAGAAGGCACTCCAAAAGCTGACCGTACCGGTACCGGTACTGTGTCGATTTTCGGGCATCAGATGCGTTTCAATTTACAAGAGGGTTTCCCACTGGTAACCACTAAGCGCTGCCATTTGCGCTCCATCATCCATGAGCTGTTATGGTTCCTCAATGGCGATACTAATATTGGCTATTTGAAGGAAAATAATGTCTCAATCTGGGATGAATGGGCTGACGAAAACGGCGACCTTGGCCCGGTTTACGGCAAGCAATGGCGGGCTTGGGGGGCTGCAGATGGTCGTAAGATTGACCAACTCAGCAACGTGGTAAAACAGCTTAAGCAGGATCCCGATTCACGCCGTATCATCGTCTCAGCATGGAATGTGGGTGAACTGGAGCAAATGGCACTGGCGCCGTGCCATGCTTTCTTCCAGTTCTACGTGGCAGATGGCAAGCTTTCTTGTCAACTGTATCAGCGTTCTTGTGATGTATTCCTCGGCTTGCCATTTAACATTGCCAGCTATGCTTTACTGGTGCATATGATGGCGCAGCAATGCGATTTGGACGTGGGTGATTTTGTCTGGACAGGGGGGGATACACACTTGTACAGCAACCATATTGAGCAGACAAATCTGCAATTAAGCCGTGAGCCACGGGCATTGCCGAAACTGATTATCAAACGGAAACCTGACTCTTTGTTTGATTACCGTTTTGAGGATTTTGAAATTGAGGGGTACGATCCTCACCCAGGAATTAAAGCACCGATTGCTATCTAATCTTTAGACCGGAGTCGCAATGGCTCCGGTTTTATACCCGTCACCTTTCAAGTTTCAGGGTGGCTGCTCCTGTTTACTCGGTCCATCTCCATATCCAGCCCTCGCCTCTGCTTGTTGCCTCCCTGCATCTGGAAAGCTATTGGGTATATTTTCGTCAAACCCTTTTCTTTGCTACCAGCATCCTTCCTGCAATAAAAATGCGAGCTGTGCCGCACTCTTTTCTGCATTTATGTCGTCGTAGATAAAATTTTGCGCACCGTTTCCAGCCCTGATAATTCGTC
This sequence comes from Yersinia sp. 2540 StPb PI, assembly GCF_052217165.1. Taxonomy (NCBI): domain Bacteria; kingdom Pseudomonadati; phylum Pseudomonadota; class Gammaproteobacteria; order Enterobacterales; family Yersiniaceae; genus Yersinia; species Yersinia sp. 2540 StPb PI. The sequence continues at coordinate 4,512,399 of NZ_JAZGQC010000001.1, read as the reverse complement.
ACTCGACCTCAAATTTCAGCCACGTAAACTTACGCCATGGACACCAATATAAGATTAACGAAAACTTACCTGACTCGTAGAAATTATCTTAAAAAACAAAAAGGTATCAGCCTGATTGAATTGCTGCTGGTGATTGTATTAGTGGGTATAACAGCACTTTGGGGGGCGCAAAGTTGGCATCATTACCGGCAGCGGGAACGGCTCGCAGACAGTGCTCGTCAGTTACTCGCCTTCTTAACACACTTACAAGCGCAGGCTAATCGTCGCAATGACACAGAATTGCTGTGGATACAGCAGAATGGCCAGGGGTGCCTGGGAAGTGGTGATAAACCTACGGCTCGCTGTTCAGCACTTACCGACGGCGTGTTTATTCCACCTTACCCAGATGTCGCTATTGCGACTTCATTGCAAAAAGAGATGGGCTTCTTTGGTGTGAGGAATACGGCACAGGCAGGAAATATCATGCTCAGTAACCCGGCAGGGTCTATCCGGTTAGTTATTTCCAGTAGAGGGCGCTTAAGACTGTGTAGTGAGGGCCAGCCAATGTCAGGTATTCATATATGCTAATAATGGTCAAAAATATGCCAGCATCGCTCTGTTCTGGGCGGAAACGTATAACAGGTTTTACGCTACCGGAAATGATGTTGGCATTGAGCATTGGTAGTTTGATTATGCTTGGTGCCGCAGAGGTTTTCCCTAAGCTACGCAAACAAATATCAACCTTGCAGCAGCGCTATTATCTGGAGTTGGCACTGAGTCAGGTTATGGTTGTGCTAGAAAAAGATCTGCGGCGTGCAGGATTTTGCCATGGCGAGTGTCAGGGAAAAGCGGTTACAACCCATCATTATCCCGCAGAAGCGACAAATTCGTGTCTGATAGTTGCTTACGATCTCAATCGAAATGGTCGATGGGAAGGGGAGAAACATCAGGAGTCCGAATACTTTGGCTACCGCCTGCGTAAAAAAGCATTAGAGGGCCAACGTGGTGAACTGAATTGCGCTGGCAGTGGGTGGGAAAAGCTGCTTGATCCACAAGAGATAACGATAACCCATTTTTCTATTAGTCGGTTACCTCAGCAAACATCAAATCAGATTTATCGGGTGCAATTAGCGGGGCAAAAAACAGGTAATCCGGTCATCCATCATCAGCTTACTTATACGATACGCGGGAACAATCTATGAAGCTGAATCATCAACGGGGGACCAGCACATTGGCAGCCGTCGCTACACTTTTCGCTCTTGGTTTATTTCTGCTGTCAGCACTACACCGTCAATTGGATAATATTCAACAGATTACATCTGAAGAACAGCACTATTTACGTGCTTTTAATCAGGCAACATCATCACTGAACTGGGGGATAAGTCAGGATTGGTCATTCAGTTTGCCATGGCGGGCAGGTTCAACATGGTATTGCATTCAGCAGCAATATGGCTTAAAGGCCTGTGTTAAACCAGCATCACTAAGCGGTTTTTTTATTCTCAGAGGGGAGAGTTACCCCCTCGGTTCGCAGCCACCCTTGATGCTTTATCAACGGGTCATGCTGAATATTGGTAAAGGGTATATGGGTCACTATCAACTGGTTAAGGCAGCTCATGGCTGGTTGGATTTCTGTCCTGATAAGGATGCACAGTTTTGCGATTACTAAAATGCTGCAATAGGTGCTTGTTGATGAAACGGAGTGACCAATACCATCCTCGCAACCAACGAGGGTTTAGCCTGCCTGAAGCCTTAATTGCGGCACTGTTTTTCTCTGTCTCGTTACTGGGGTTGTTGCAATACCATCAGGCTCTTTTACAGGGTTTCTCTTCTGTGTGGCAACAGCGTCAGGCATGGTTTCTGCTTCATCAACATATTGATAGTGCAGGGGAGGATAGACCTGATAGGGGATTTATATCGGGAATGAAGCCTAACTGGTTATATCGTCAGTCTATTAGCCGAATTGAAGGGGAATGCACCGAGCTTAATTTCACTCTTGCGGTACGGAAAAACCTGTCAGCAGAGTTAACCCGATGGTTTTGCTCTACGAATGGAAGTGGCTAACGGCATAGTTATCCCCCATAGATGCGACGTTGCTGAGGCGACAAACAAGGGGATCCTGATTGATGAACCGCCGAGGTATACAGATGAGCAACTATATCGGTCTTATAATAGAGATAACCTATTGCGCTCATTCATTATCAAGTTAGAGTATTAAGCCTCAGGATTTACCCACAAGTGATAATAAACTGGTTTAATCACTTATGGCTATTTTCCATAGTGCCTTAAGGGAGTAATCATGTTCACGGTTTATCATTCTAATCAATTAGATTTACTCAAAGCGCTAACGACTGCGCTGATAGAACGAGAGCCGTTGGATAACCCTTTCCAGCAAGAAGTGGTGCTAGTTCAAAGCCCAGGAATGGCACAATGGTTACAAATGCAACTGGCACAACAATTTAGTATTGCAGCTAATATTGAGTTTCCGCTGCCCGCAACCTTTATCTGGGATATGTTTACCCGTGTTTTGCCCGGAATCCCAAAAGAAAGCGCATTTAGCAAAGACGCCATGACATGGAAACTTATGTGGTTGCTGCCAGATTTACTGGAAAGCCCGGTATTTTCTCCCATGAAACGCTATTTAAGTGACGATAATGATAAGCGCAAAATCCATCAACTTGCAGCACGGGTTGCTGACCTTTTCGACCAATATTTAGTATATCGTCCTGAATGGCTTGCCAGTTGGGAACAGGGCCAACTCATTGACAATCTGGACGATGCTCAACTGTGGCAAGCCAAGTTGTGGGTGGAACTGACCAATTATACCCGCCAATTGGAACAGCCCGAATGGCACCGTGCCAATCTCTACCAGCGGTTTATCCGCACCCTGCTTGAAGCGGATGTCTGCCCCGCTGGGTTACCCAAGCGGGTATTTATTTGCGGCATATCGGCATTACCTCCTATCTATTTACAAGCCCTGCAAGCGCTGGGTAAACATATTGATATTCATCTGATGTTTACGAATCCTTGCCGCTATTTTTGGGGCGATATTCAGGATTATGCTTTTTTGGCTAAATTACAAAGCCGCAAACGTAGACATTATCGCGAATCAATTGAAGTCAATCTGTTCCACCAGCCAGAGCAGGCTGAACAGCTCTTTAATACGAATGGTGAACAAGAACTCAGTAACCCATTATTAGCCTCGTGGGGGCGGCTCGGGCGGGATCATATGTATTTATTATCTCAGGTTGATGATATTCAAGAGGTCCACGCTTTTGTCGATATTGACCCTGATAATCTACTACATGGTATTCAGCACGATATGTTGGAGCTGGAAGACCACGCAATTATTGGCACCACGGCAGAATCCTTAGCGCGTAGCGACCAAAAGCGTCGATTAGATCTCAGTGATCGATCTCTTAGCCTGCATGTTTGCCATAGTCCTCAGCGAGAAGTTGAGGTTTTGCAAGATAACCTATTGAATTTATTCTCAACTAATCCTGAACTTACTCCACGCGATGTCATTGTGATGGTTGCCGATATTGACAGCTATACCCCTTATATTCAGGCCACATTTGGTAATGCGACAGGGAACCGCTATCTGCCGTTTGCGATTTCTGACCGTAAAGCCAGTCAGGCCCATCCGGCGCTACAGGCTTTTATTACCTTACTTGACCTCCCTCAAAGCCGTTTCACCTCTGAGCAAGTGTTGGCGCTGTTGGAGGTCCCTGCTTTAGCCAGTAAGTTTGGTATTACTGAAGATGGCTTGCGCCGCTTACGGCAATGGGTGGGGGAATCGGGTATTCGTTGGGGGCTGGATGATGACAATGTACGGGAACTCTCCTTACCCGCGACGGGTCAGCATACCTGGCACTTTGGTATAACCCGCATGTTGCTGGGTTATGCCATGGATAGCACCGCCGGAGATTGGCAGGGTGTTCTGCCATATGATGAGTCGAGTGGCTTAGCTGCGGAACTCGCTGGGCAATTGGCAGATATGTTGATGCAACTAAGCCAATGGCGGCAGCAATTAAGTGAACCCCGAGCACTCAGCGAATGGTTACCCCTGTGCCGCCAATTATTGGATACCTTCTTTGAACCCGATAATGACACTGAAGCGGTGTTGGTGCTGATTGAACAACAGTGGCAGAAGGTTATCAGCTACGGTATTGCCGCCCAATATCCCGATGTGGTGCCACTTAATCTGTTACGGGATGAACTGGCTTCGCGCTTGGATAATGAGCGCATCAGCCAGCGTTTCCTTGCCGGGCCAATCAACTTCTGTACTCTAATGCCTATGCGCTCGATCCCATTTAAAGTTGTTTGCTTATTGGGGATGAACGATGGCGTTTACCCACGAACGCTGCCGCCGCTGGGATTTGATTTGATGGCAAAGCAGGTTCGCCGTGGTGACCGTAGCCGCCGTGACGATGACCGCTATCTGTTCCTCGAAGCGCTACTTTCGGCTCAGCAACAGCTCTATATCAGCTATATCGGGCGCTCTATCCAGGATAACAGTAAGCGTTATCCATCAGTGCTGGTCAGTGAACTGATTGAATATATCTCACAAAGTTATCATTTACCGGGTGACGAAATGCTCAATGCTGATGAGAGCGCTCAGCGGGTGATTCAGCACTTACTCTGCTGGCATGCGCGGATGCCGTTTGCGGCAGAAAATTTTATTCAGCATAGCGAGTTACAGAGTTACGCTGCTGAATGGCTACCCTCTGCTGAGTCCAAAGGGCGACCGCATCCAGAGTTTAATCAGCCATTATCGCCTGAATCTTTATCTGAAATTACATTGGATGAGTTAATCCGTTTCTATCGCCACCCTGTGAGGGCATTCTTCCAGCTCCGGCTAGGAGTGAATTTTGTTATTGAAGAAACAGAATTGCCTGATGAAGAGCCATTTACTTTAGATAACCTCAACCGCTATCAGTTTAATACTCAGTTACTGAATGCGTTGATAGATGAGGGAGACATCAATAGCGTGTTTACCCGAGCTCGAGCGGCCGGTAGCCTGCCTTATGGATCGTTCGGTGAGCTTTATTGGGAAAGCCAGCAAGAGGAAATGGTGCCATTAGCTGAACAGATTCGTAGCGAGCGCCTTGAGCATCATAGCATTGAACTAAATATCGAATTGGGTGACATCACCCTTACAGGTTGGATTCATCAGGTTCAGGAAGATGGATTAATTCGTTGGCGTCCCGCGGCATTAACGGCGATAGACGGGCTCTTATTATGGATTGAACATCTGGTCTATTGTGCTGGTGGAGGTGAGGGGCAAAGCCGGATGTATGGTCGCAAAGGAACTGCATGGCGCTATGATTCTTTGGTCCGTGATGAGGCTCATCACTATTTACAACAGTTAATCAGTGGGTATCAGCAAGGAATGTGTGAACCACTGTTATTGCTGAGCAAAAGTGGTTGGGCATGGCTGAGCCAGTGTTTTGAACGCGAGTCAGGTCAGATTTTGTGGGATGAAGAAACACAAACTAAAGCCCGCATGAAACTTTTACAAGTTTGGCAGGGTGATCAGCGAGTTGCAGGTGAAGGTGAGGATAGCTATGTGCAAAGGGTGTTCCGCCTGATGGATAATCCACATCTCGACAAGATATTACATGAAACGGAACGTTATTTATTACCGATTGCCCGCCATAATAAGGCGTGAGAACTGCTGATGGCCAAACCAGGCTTTCATACATATCAATACCAGAAAGTTGGCTGCGGCTTTAAGCGGTAATTTTTAAGGGGTTAGGGGAGAAACGGAATGCATAAACAGTTTGCCCGCATCATGGGTATATTTTTCTTATTAGGTTTGCTGGCACCTCTCAGTTGGGCTGCTGCGCCTGCGTGGCAACCTCTGGCAGAAGCCATTCACAAAAGTGAACATGACCTGCGTAAATATCAGGCAATAAAGTTGCCTAATGGTATGACGGTATTGCTAGTTTCTGATGCGCAAGCACCTAAATCCCTGGCAGCACTGGCGTTGCCTGTCGGATCATTGGAAGATCCCAATAACCAGTTGGGCTTAGCTCATTATCTGGAACACATGTTATTGATGGGTTCTACGCGTTTTCCTGAACCAGGCAGTTTTGCCGAGTTTCTGAAAAAGCATGGCGGTAGCCATAATGCGAGTACGGCTTCTTATCGAACCGCCTTTTATTTTGAAATTGAAAATGATGCATTAGCTCCGGCAGTTGAGCGTTTAGCCGATGCTATTGCACAGCCTTTGTTAGACCCTATCAATGCTGATCGTGAACGTAATGCGGTCAATGCTGAATTGACGATGGCCCGCTCGCGCGATGGGATGCGCATGGCGCAAGTTAATGCTGAAACGCTTAATCCAGCACATCCTAGTGCGCGTTTTTCGGGGGGTAATCTTGATACGCTGAAAGACAAGCCTGATGGCAAATTACATGATGAGCTGCTGAGTTTTTATCATCGTTACTATTCTGCCAATTTGATGGTGGGGGTGCTGTATAGCAATCAGTCTCTGGAGCAGTTGGCACAATTAGCGGCTGATACCTTTGGCCGGATTCCGAATCGGGAGGCAAAAGTTCCTCCAATCACGGTACCTGCTGTAACACCGGACCAAACCGGTATTATTATTCATTATGTTCCAGCCCAACCACGTAAACAGTTAAAAATAGACTTTCGCATTGAGAACAATAGCGCAGAATTTCGCAGCAAAACAGATACCTATGTTAGCTATTTGATTGGTAATCGCAGTAAAGATACGTTGTCCGACTGGCTACAAAAACAGGGGCTGGCAGATGCTATTAATGCCGGTGCCGACCCAATGGTAGACCGTAATGGTGGGGTGTTCTCTATTTCGGTATCACTTACGGATAAAGGTCTGGCCAAACGTGACGTCGTGGTGGCCGCTATCTTTGATTACATCAAAATGTTGCAAAAAGACGGCATTAAACAGAGCTATTTCGATGAGATAGCCCATGTTTTAAATCTGGATTTCCGTTATCCCTCAATCACGCGGGATATGGATTACATCGAGTGGCTGGTGGATATGATGTTGCGAGTACCTGTCGCACATGTGCTTGATGCGCCCTATCTGGCGGATCATTATGATCCCAAAGCCATTGCTGCCCGGTTGGCTGAAATGACGCCAGAGAATGCGCGGATCTGGTTTGTCAGCCCTGAAGAGCCTCACAATAAAGTGGCCTATTTTGTTGATGCCCCTTATCAGGTCAATAAAATTAGCCCACAAGAGATGAAAGACTGGCAACAACTTGGGGAGAATATCACTCTGAGCCTACCGGCACTTAACCCCTACATCCCAGATGACTTTACGCTGATCAAAGCAGATAAAAATATCATCCGGCCACAGAATGTTGTGGAACAACCGGGGTTACGGGTGTTTTACATGCCAAGTCAGTATTTTGCTGATGAACCGAAAGCCGATATCGCGCTGGCTTTCCGCAATCCTCATGCGTTGGATACCGCCCGCCATCAGGTACTCTTCGCCCTGACTGATTATCTGGCCGGCCTTTCACTGGATGAACTGAGCTATCAGGCTTCGATCGGCGGAATCAGCTTCTCAACCGCCCCTAACAACGGTTTATATGTCAGTGCTAATGGCTTCACACAGCGGATGCCACAATTGCTAACCACGCTGGTTGAAGGTTATTCCAGCTTCACGCCAACAGAAGATCAATTAGTGCAGGCTAAATCTTGGTATCGCGAGCAGTTGGACGTGGCTGAGAAAGGCAAAGCTTATGAACTGGCGATTCAGCCAGCGAAATTGCTGTCTCATGTTCCTTATTCTGAACGCAGCGAACGGCGCAAATTGCTTGATACTATCAGCGTGCAAGATGTGCTGACTTATCGTGATAGCTTGCTGAAGCAATCTGCGCTGGAAGTATTGGCAGTGGGTAATATGACCACCCAGCAAGTTACCGCTCTGGCTGAATCGTTGAGAAAACAATTGGCTTTGACGGGAACCACTTGGTGGACCGGCGAGGATGTTGTTGTTGATAAGGCTCAACTGGCCAATATGGAGCGGCTTGGCAGCAGTTCTGATGCTGCGCTGGCGGCAGTCTATGTTCCAACCGGCTATACGGAAATTGATGGTATGGCGCGTAGTGCTTTGCTGGGGCAAATTGTTCAACCGTGGTTCTATGATCAATTACGAACCGAAGAGCAGCTCGGCTATGCGGTATTTGCCTTCCCGATGTCGGTTGGCCGCCAGTGGGGCTTGGGGTTCTTGCTGCAAAGTAACAGCAAGCAACCTGATTACCTTTATCAACGCTATCTTGCTTTCTATCCACAGGCAGAAAAGCGCCTGCGTGAAATGAAACCTGCTGATTTTGAACAATATAAACAAGGGTTAATTAACCAATTACTGCAACGACCACAAACTCTGGATGAAGAGGCTAGTCGTTACAGTAATGATTTCAATCGTAATAATTTTGCGTTTGATAGTCGTGAAAAAATGATTGCTCAGGTGAAGCAACTTAATAGCACTGTATTAGCTGATTTCTTCCAGCAAGCGGTTATTAAACCGCAAGGTCTGGCACTGCTTTCTCAAGTTAAAGGTCAGGGGCAAACGGCTGGCGGATATGCGGTGCTTAAAGGATGGACGACCTATCCGACAACATCTGCCTTGCAGGCTACCCTGCCGCAGAAGGTATTAGCTCCATGACATCAATGACTCCCCAGCGGCTGGAGCCGCTGACGCTCCCCTTATACGGTGAGAGGCTGATTGAAGCCTCTGCCGGTACTGGTAAGACTTTTACCATTGGGGTTCTTTATCTGCGATTGCTGCTTGGTTTGGGAGGGGAGGCAGCATTCAGTCGCCCCCTGACAGTAGAGGAAATCCTGGTGGTGACCTTTACTGAGGCGGCAACTGAAGAGTTGAGGGGGCGAATTCGCGACAATATCCATGGGTTGCGTATTGCTTGCGTACGGGGAGTCAGTGATGACCTAATGCATCAGGCTTTATTAACTGAAATTAGTGATCTGGGCGAGGCGGCAGCACAGTTACTTACTGCTGAGCGTCAGATGGATGAAGCCGCAATTTATACCATTCACGGTTTTTGTCAGAGAATGCTGACGAACAATGCTTTTGAATCTGGCATCTTGTTTGAACAAACATTGGTTCAGGATGAACAGCCCTTACGCAGACAGGCCTGTGCCGATTTTTGGCGGCGTCACTGCTATCCGCTTCCATTGGCTGTTGCACGCGCAGTCAGCCAGGAATGGAGCGGGCCGGAGGCATTGCTCAAAGACCTTGCTGCTTATTTACAAGGTGAAACACCAAAATTTCGGCAAGCACCTAGTGATGATGAAACGATACTCAGTCGGCATCAGCAAATAGTTGTGCAAATTGATACTGTCAAAGCGCAATGGCGTGCGGTGGCTCATGAGTTGGAAGCTTTAATTAGTGCATCTGGCGTTGATAAGCGCAGCTACAGCAGCCGATACTTACCTAACTGGCTAGAAAAGGTCGCTATATGGGCAGAGCAGGAAACCGGTGATTATCAGTTACCTAAAGAGCTGGAAAAGTTTCGCCAATCGATATTATCTGAGAAAACCAAAAAAGGTGCGATCCCCCAACACTCGGTGTTCAGTGCGATAGACCGCATCTTCGAACAACCTTTGACACTAAGAGATTTGATTTTAGCCCGTGCAATTAGCGAGATACGAACTTCCGTCCAGCAGGAGAAACGGCAGCGGGCAGAATTGGGTTTTGATGACTTGCTCAGTAAATTGGATGTGGCATTACAGCAGCCAGGTGGTGAGTTGTTAGCTCAATCTATTCGTACCCGTTATCCAGTTGCAATGATTGATGAGTTTCAGGATACCGATCCTCAGCAATACCGTATTTTCCACACGCTTTATGGTAACCAAGGTGAGTGTGGTTTATTACTGATTGGCGACCCTAAACAGGCTATTTATGCTTTCCGTGGCGCAGATATCTTTACCTATATTCGTGCTCGTTCAGAAGTAAGTGCCCACTACACGTTAGAGACCAATTGGCGTTCCTCTTTCCCGATGGTTCAATCAGTAAACAGGCTTTTTAGTGCGGTTGAGGTTCCTTTTCTGTTTGAACAAATCCCCTTTATCAAGGTGGCGGCGGCTGAAAAAAATAGCTGTCTATCTTTTGAAATTAAAGGGAAAAAACAGCCAGCCATCTCTTTTTGGCTGCAACCGGGTGAAGGGGTTGGGGTTAGTGAATACCAGCAATTGATGGCCAGGCAGTGTGCCAGTCAAATCCGTGACTGGCTGGTGGATGGGCAGAATGGGCTGGCGCAATTAGTGACAACGACAGGCTCAAGGCCGGTTCAGGCATCTGATATTACTATTTTGGTTCGTAGCCGGGCAGAGGCTGCGCTGGTTCGAGATGCACTGAGTGCCTTAGCTATTCCATCAGTTTACTTATCCAATCGCGACAGTGTTTTTGATACTGCAGAAGCCAAAGATCTATTGTGGTTATTGCAAGCTGCATTGGCCCCTGAGCAGGAAAGAGCCTTACGCAGTGCGATGGCTACCGGGATGCTAGGGTTGGATGCACAGATGCTGGATGCATTGAATCACGATGAACGGGCTTGGGATTCTCTGGTCGATGAATTCGATGGCTATCGCCAACATTGGCAGCGCCGTGGTGTGCTTCCTATGCTGCGGGAAATAATGGCACAGCGCCATTTAGCTGAAAACTTGTTGGCGACCCCTGGTGGGGAGCGTCGGCTGACAGACTTACTGCATTTGGGAGAGTTATTACAAGAGGCCGCATCACAGCTTGATAGTGAGCACGCACTAATCCGTTGGCTGGCACAACAAATAGCACAACCAAATCATCAGTCAGATAATCAACAATTGCGTTTGGAAAGTGATCGCCATTTGGTACAGGTGATTACAATTCATAAATCAAAAGGGTTGGAGTATCCGTTGGTTTGGCTCCCTTTTGTCGGCAATTTCCGTCAGCAGCAGGACGTGCTATATCACGATCGTCATAGCTTTGAGGCTCTGCTTGATCTGAATGCTGATGAAGAGAGCCAGGCTTTGGCGGAAGAAGAGCGGTTGGCAGAAGACTTACGGTTACTCTACGTTGCGCTGACCCGCGCGGTTTATCATTGTAGTATCGGTATTGCGCCGCTGATTAAAGGCGGGCGGAAAAAACAGGGCGAAAGCGACATGCACCTTAGCGCTTTAGGCTATTTGGTTCAACATGGACAAGCTGGCGACGCGCAATATCTGGCGGATAAGTTGGCGGAGCTAACCACATTTTCGGGCGGTGATATTTCGGTCTCACTGGCGGAACGTCCTGACGCTACAGCTTGGCAGCCACGGCCTGAAGTTTTGCCAGAACTCGCCGCGCGCCAGTTTAACCGACAAATGCACGACTTTTGGCGGGTTACCAGTTATTCCGGCCTACAGCAGCATGGTGCCAAATCGCAGGTTCTGAATCTCCCTTTACAGGAGCTATTGCCACGGCTAGATAGTGATGCCGTCGGTGAGCAGGCACTCATCACCGCAGCCGATTTAACGCCCCATACCTTCCCGCGGGGGGCGGCACCGGGGACTTTCCTGCATGATTTACTTGAGCCATTAGATTTTAGCCAACCTATTGAGCCAGACTGGCTGGCGCAGCAACTACAGCAACAGGGCTTTGGTGAACAATGGTCGCCAATGTTGTATCAATGGCTAAGTGACATTATGCACGTCCCCCTTAACGATGCAGGCGTAACTCTGGCAGGATTGACGCCGGAGAGTAAGCAGGCGGAATTACAGTTTTATTTGCCTATCGATACTTTGTTACGCGCTAATCAATTAGATGCCTTAATCAAGCATTATGACCCGCTCTCACGTCAGTGTCCGGTGTTAGATTTTCAGCAAGTCAGAGGGATGCTTAAGGGCTTTATTGACTTGGTTTTCTGCTGGCAGGGTAAGTATTACTTATTAGATTACAAATCTAACTGGCTGGGGGAAGACAGTAGTGCTTATACCGCACAATTGATGGCCCAAGCGATGGCTGAGCATCGTTATGATCTGCAATATCAGCTTTATACCTTGGCTTTACACCGCTATTTACGTCATCGCTTGGGCGATTATGACTATCAACGGGACTTCGGGGGTGTCATTTATCTCTTCTTGCGTGGTGTCGATAAACAACATCCGGGTAACGGTATCTTTAGTTGTCGCCCTGAACAGGAGCTGATTGAAGGAATGGATTGTTTATTCAGTGGCAATGAGGTCGTTCTACTTTCAGGTCATGAAAGTGGTACAGCTCAGGCAGATGAGGATTCATCAAGATGATGGTTCTACTGGACCAAGCGGTTCGTGACCACTTACTACGCCCTCTGGATGTTCAATTTTCTCGCATGATTGCAGGGGATGATGACCCTATGCTGCAATTGGCGGCGGCTATTCTCAGCGCCGAGGCGGGAGCCGGGCATGTGTGCCTGCCATTAAGTTATCTGCAACCAGAACAACTGTTTGGTGGGCGGCAGGCTGGGTTATCTCAAGCATTATGGCTGGCTGCTGGTGCTCCAGAGCTGTCGCGTTGGATACAAGGATTAAATAATTCTCCAGCGGTCAGTGATGGCTCATTGCCAACGCCGTTGGTGTTGCAAAATGAACGTTTGTATCTCCAACGGATGTGGCAGTACGAAGGTGATGTGGTGCGGTTTATTGCCAGTGACAATACCGCTTTATTCGTTAATGAGGCCAGGGGGATTAACGAAAGCCTATTAACAGAGACACTGGACCGCCTATTTGGTCGGTCAGACACGGAGATTGACTGGCAAAAGGTGGCCGCCGCAGTAGCCGCTACTCGCCGTATCTCGGTGATTTCTGGTGGGCCGGGAACGGGGAAAACCACCACAGTAGCCAAGCTATTAACTGCGCTGATACAGCTTAGCCAAGGGCAGCGTTTACGTATCCAGCTTGCTGCCCCAACGGGTAAAGCCGCTGCGCGGCTGACTGAGTCATTGGGGAATGCCATCCGCCAACTCACACTTACAGATGCCGAGCGCAAGTTATTCCCAGATCAAGCATCCACTCTGCACCGTTTATTAGGTGCTCAACCAAACAGTCAACGTTTGCGTTATCACCGAGGTAATCCACTAAATCTTGATGTGCTGGTGGTAGATGAAGCGTCTATGGTGGATTTACCCATGATGGCGCGGCTAATTGCCGCTTTGCCCGCTAAAGCTCAAGTCATTTTCCTCGGGGACCGAGATCAGTTAGCTTCGGTTGAGGCCGGGGCGGTATTGGGGGATATTTGTCGCTTTGCTGAGTTGGGTTATAGCAAGGCTCGTGCAGAACAGTTAGCACGGCTGACAGGATGCACATTGGCCGGAAATATACCGATTGGAGCAGTCTCTACGGATACGGTCAATGTGCGTGATAGCTTGTGTTTATTGCGTAAGAGCTATCGGTTTGATGAGAAATCGGGTATCGGGCAGCTCGCTTTAGCGGTTAATGCAGGCAAGTATCGGGATGCATTATCAGTATTAAAGGGGGCCTATTCAGATATTGAACATTTTTCTCTGACGGATTCAGATGACTACCAACGGTTGCTGGAGGATTGCGTTGCGGGCTATCAGCATTACCTCCAATTGGCAGCTACAGGTGCGCATGCTGGGGATGTGCTGGCGGCATTTGGTCGTTATCAATTGTTGTGTGCATTGCGAAGTGGGCCATTTGGCGTCAGTGGCTTGAATGAGCGTATTGAGCAGTTGTTGCATCGCAAGAGGTTAATTGAGCGTGCACCTGGTCCATCTGGGCGTTGGTATGCCGGTCGGCCGGTGATGATCGGGCTTAATGACAGTGCGTTAGGTCTTTTTAATGGCGATATTGGTATCGCGTTATATGACGATGAAGGAGAGCTACGGGTGCATTTCCAGTTGCCGGATGGCAACATAAAATCGGTGCAACCCAGCCGTCTTCCCAGCCATGAAACGGCTTATGCCATGACAGTTCATAAGTCGCAAGGATCGGAGTTTGAACATACCGCCCTGGTATTACCGAATACTTTTATGCCGGTCTTAACGCGCGAATTGGTTTATACCGCGATCACTCGCGCCCGCCAGCGTTTAACTCTGTATTGTAGCGATACGATATTGGGCAATGCGATATGCACACCGACTCTTCGTCTGAGTGGGTTAGTGGATCGTTTGAATGCATTGACGTGAGTTATACGCTTGCTGCTTGAAGCCACAAGGAACACGTTACGCGGACCATTCCTTGGTCTGGCAAGGGTGGCCGCTGCTTGCGGCCTCCCTGTAACGCTAATTATGTTGGGAATAAATTAAATAAAACCCTGATAAAGCATGTGGTCGCAATATTTATAATCAATACGGCTACAAATCAACCAACAGAATCTTTGAGCGCCGCTGATAGTTATACAGTTCCTGCTTCTGAATCGGTAAAACCTCTACTTCGGCAGGTGTAAAACCGCGTTCTTGGAACCAGTGAATACTGCGGGTGGTGAGTACAAACAGCTTTTTAAGTCCCATCTGCCGCGCTTGATTAGCAACGCGCTTTAATAGCATTTCTCCCCGAGAAGAGCTGCGATAGTCAGGATGTACTGCCACGCAGGCCATCTCACCTATTTGTTCTTCAGGGAACGGATAGAGCGCTGCACAGGCAATCGTCAAATTATCCCGTTCAATAATCGTGAATTTGTCGATTTCCATTTCAAGCTGCTCCCGCGAACGACGCACCAGAATGCCTTGTTGTTCCAGCGGGCGAATCAATTCAAGTATGCCACCAATATCATTGATGGTAGCGCGGCGCACTTGTTCAGCACTCTCCATAACAATCTGTGTACCGATACCATCGCGGGAGAATAGCTCTTGGACTAGCGCTCCATCCTCCTGATAACTCAGTAAATGGCTCCGGCGTACACCGCTACGGCAAGCTTTCACTGCACCACGTAGGAAGCGTACCGTACCGGAGTTGTAATCACCCTTTTGTTCCAGATCTTCAATCCGTTTTTGAGCATCATTCGGGAACAGCTCTGAAATAATGTCACCTTCACTGTCAGTCACCCCTTGGGATGAACAGAAACCGATCATCTTTTCTGCTTTCAGTTTGATAGCCAACTGGGTGGCAACTTCTTCTGATGTGAGATTAAAGCTCTCGCCGGTCACCGATACAGCAACCGGGCCTAGTAACACGATTGCGCCATTATCTAATTGACGGTGAATTGCCTCTTCATCGATACGACGAATACGCCCGCTATGACAATAATCGACACCATCATCCACACCCAGCGGCTGAGCAATAATGAAGTTGCCACTGACTACATTAATATGCGCGCCTTGTAGCGGGGTATTATTGAGACTCATTGATAGTCTTGCAGTGATATCCAACTGCAATAGGCCGGCTGCTTGTTTCACCATTTCCAGAGTTCGGGCATCTGTTACCCTGGTATGCTTGTGATAAATAGGTTCGTAATGATGCTGTGCCAAATTGCTGTCGATCTGTGGGCGTGCACCGTATACCACGACCAACCTGATCCCAAGGCTATGCAACAAACCGATATCATTGACGATATTCGCGAAGTTTTCATGCTCAATCGCCTCGCCACCCAACATGACAACGAATGTCTTGCCACGGTGCGCGTTGATATAGGGAACTGAGTGGCGAAATCCCTGGACCAGTTCAGTACTACGTTCCTTCACGGCAGACCCTCTTTGAATTTTTATTCGGTATTTTTGTATTTTTATTCTTTTTTGACCAAGATGGCAAGCACCAAATTACTATCAAATGCATATGTATGGCGTATCTGTATTAATAAATTGAATAACATAAAAATGTTTTTCTAATGACAGCGTGGGATTGATTCGTTAAAGTTTTTGCACATAAATTTTTTTGTGCGCTTTTTATTCATATTTTGGTAGTTACTTTGGAGTTACATGGCAGATTCAAATCATAATCCTGGGCGTCGTCGTCTGTTGCAAGGTGCTGCGAGCGCCTGGATGCTGAGTGTTAGTCGAGTTGGATTTGCTGCTTCCTCACATATTATTGCAGTCCGGGTTTGGCCCTCTTCAACCTATACCCGAGTCACGCTGGAATCCAATACTCCGCTGAAGTATCGTCAGTTCGCTCTTACCAATCCTGATCGTATTGTGGTTGATATTGAAGGGGTACATTTAAATAGCGTCCTGAAACAGATAACTAATCAGGTTCAGTCCGGTGACCCTTATCTGAAGCAAGCCCGAGTAGGGCAGTTTGATAAAAATACCGTCCGTTTGGTTTTGGAGTTGAAGCAAAGCATCAGCCCCCAGCTATTTACTCTAAAACCTTTTGCTGAATTTCGAAATCGTTTAGTGGTGGATTTATATCCCGCTCAGGGCAACAGCTCTGCTGAGGACGATCCATTGTTGGCATTATTGGAAGATTATAATAAAGGCGACGTGGAGCGTAGCTTACCCGCAGAGACACCAAAAGCAGGCAAAGCAGGGCGCGATAGACCGATAGTTATCATGTTGGATCCTGGTCACGGCGGGGAAGATCCTGGTGCTATTGGTAGAAATAAAACCCGTGAAAAAGACATTGTGCTACAAATTGCTCGTCGGTTACGGGCGTTAATTCAAAAAGAAGCCAATATGCGGGTGTTTATGACCCGTAATGAAGATGTTTTTATCCCGTTGAAAGTGCGGGTAGCGAAGGCGCGCAAACTGCGGGCAGATTTATTCATTTCAATTCATGCGGATGCATTTACCAGTCAGGCGGCCAGAGGTTCCTCCGTTTTTGCGCTATCAACCAAGGGCGCAACCAGTACCGCCGCGCGTTTCCTGGCCCAGACACAGAATGAGGCCGATCAGATTGGGGGGGTTAGCAAAAGTGGTGATCGCTATCTGGACCATACCATGATTGATTTACTGCAAACGGCGACTATTAATGACAGCCTGAAGTTTGGTAAAGAAGTGCTGAATCGCATGGGGAAAATTAATACGCTGCATAAGAACCGTGTCGATCAGGCGGGGTTTGCTGTATTGAAAGCACCTGATATTCCTTCAATTCTGGTTGAAACAGCATTTATCAGTAATCTGGAAGAAGAGCGCAAACTACGTACCAGCCGTTTTCAGCAACAAGTCGCAGAATCTATTTTTGCTGGCATCAAAGCCTATTTTGCTAACGGTGGGGCGATGGCCCGACTTTAACGCGTAGGGCATTGTTATTGATTGAGAGATATACCCTAAATAATTCGAGTTGCAGGAAGGTGGCAACTGAGATAATCCCGATGAGTTGACGTTAGTCAATGATTCGGGTGAACGAAAGCAGCCAACACACATGCGGCCATGCGGCTTGAAGTATGACGGGTATAAAGCCAGAAACAAAAAAACACCCTTAAGGGTGTCTGATGTTGATATGAAAATGATTAAGAGTTGGTTGCGGGGGCCGGATTTGAACCGACGACCTTCGGGTTATGAGCCCGACGAGCTACCAGGCTGCTCCACCCCGCGTCCGTCTTAATACTATTTTCTATCTTACTACTACTTTTATTACTTAATGGTGTAATTGGTTGCGGGGGCCGGATTTGAACCGACGACCTTCGGGTTATGAGCCCGACGAGCTACCAGGCTGCTCCACCCCGCGTCCGTCACTACACTTTTATTTGCTTCTCACTACTATTCTACCTAATTCGTCTTAACTTTCAAGACTATCGAACGACATTTGATACTGCTGGTAGCCAGTATCGGTTGGTTGCGGGGGCCGGATTTGAACCGACGACCTTCGGGTTATGAGCCCGACGAGCTACCAGGCTGCTCCACCCCGCGTCCGATTGAGCGCACTATACTCTGGATGAGATCTGTTGCAAGTAGTTTTGCCACTTAATTAGGGTAAAGAGGTTTTTTCGATTAATTTATCAACTATCTGTTTCCTTTTTCCCCATAACGGGGTCAGGAGGATTTTTTTCCACCTGCTGATTCCTTTATCTATAGGCGTTTGTTATCGTTCGCCAGTAGATAAAATGAGTAAAAGAAGGCGTGAAATGACAAGTCGTTGGGGCAAATACCTACTAAGTGGAATAATGATTGCTGTTCTGGCGGGGTGCCAATCGCGGCCAACCGATCGTGGGCAGCAATATAAGGATGGGCGTCTGGAGCAATCACTGGAACTGGTGAATGAACCAAATGCAACAGGTAAGCCAGTTAACGCAAAAGATTATTCTGATCAGGTGAAAGTGATTAACCAATCTTCACCGGGTCTCTATAACCGCAATAGTAATACATTCAATGCGGTCGAAAACTGGATGTTGGCAGGGGCTGATACCAGCAAGCTAAGTTTATTTGGTTTGAATGCCTATCAGATGGAGGGGGTCGATAATTTCGGTAACGTACAGTTTACTGGCTACTACACTCCGGTGCTTCAGGCCCGTTATACGCCACAAGGTGAATTCCGCCACCCACTTTATCGGATGCCTGCTAAAGGAAAGCGTCGTTTACCCGATCGCGCTGCTATCTATGCAGGTGCATTGGATAACCGTAGTTTAGTTATCGCATACACCAATTCGCTGGTAGATAACTTTATGATGGAAGTGCAGGGCAGCGGCTATGTTGATTATGGCGATGGGCGACCACTGACCTTCTTCGGTTATGCAGGTAAAAATGGCCATGCTTACCGCAGTATTGGCAAAGTGCTGATTGATCGTGGCGAAGTCGCTAAAGCAGATATGTCGATGCAAGCCATCCGCCACTGGGCTGAAACTCATAGTGAAGCTGAGGTCAGAGAGCTTTTAGAGCAGAATCCGTCCTTTGTGTTCTTTAAACCAGAAATGTACGCGCCGGTGAAAGGGGCCAGTGCGGTTCCATTGATTGCCAAAGCGTCAGTTGCATCTGATCGTTCCTTGATTCCGCCAGGCACCACATTACTAGCTGAAGTGCCTTTGCTGGATAATCAGGGGAAATTCACGGGTCAATATCAGATGCGCCTGATGGTGGCATTGGATGTTGGTGGTGCGATTAAAGGTCAGCACTTTGATATCTATCAGGGGATTGGCCATGAAGCTGGGCAGGCCGCTGGGTTCTACAATCATTATGGTCGGGTTTGGGTACTGAAAAATGCCCAAAGCAGCGGACCGCTATTTACCGCTTATCAAGGTGGCAAAACAGTCGCGCCAGCGGGTAATGGTTTATCATTACTGGTGAATAATCAGGGTCAGTAAGCTTCCTTATTACCTGCAATTGCCGGTATACGGTCGGTTTCACTCTTTATCAGGCGGCCAATTGGCCGCTTTTGTCTTCATATCATCGATATTATTAACGTCATTTCGAAGCAATTAAGGTAACACATTGATGAACACAGCCTTTTCCGAAGCTTACCAACAGCGGTTTGGTGGCATAGCGCGTCTATATGGTCAGCAGGCGCTGGAACTGTTTTCGCAGGCGCATGTCTGTGTCATTGGTATTGGCGGTGTCGGCTCATGGGCAGCGGAAGCGCTGGCGCGCACGGGTATCGGCGCGATTACGTTGATTGATATGGATGATGTTTGCGTAACCAATACTAATCGTCAGATCCATGCCTTACGGCACAATGTCGGGCAAGCTAAAACCGAAGTGATGGCGGAACGTATTCTGGCTATCAATCCTGAATGCCGCGTGACGTGTATTGATGATTTTATTACTGCGGATAATGTCGCGGAACTTTTAAATAACAATTTTAGCTATGTCATTGATGCAATTGATAGTGTACGGCCTAAGGCGGCACTACTCTCTTATTGTCGCCGCTATAAAATCCCGGTAGTCACCACCGGTGGGGCCGGTGGGCAGTTCGATCCAACGCGTATTGAGGTAGTAGATCTGGCAAAAACCATTCAGGATCCGCTGGCGGCTAAGCTACGTGAAAGGTTGAAAAGTGACTTTAATGTGGTGAAAAACAGCAAAGGTAAACTGGGGATCGACTGTGTTTTTTCCAGCGAACCACTGGTTTATCCCCAGGCTGATGGATCAGTTTGTGCTTCGCGCAGTACAGCGGAAGGCCCAAAAAAAATGGACTGTACTTCAGGTTTTGGCTCGGTAACCATGGTTACTGCGACCTTTGGTTTTGTTGCTGTGTCCCATGCATTGAAAAAAATGATGGCGAAAGCAGCCCGTCAGGTGAAATAACTCCTACTCTATATATTGGGCGGCGATAGCCTTTACACCTTGCGCCAGCGCCAGTAAACCGCTGGCGCGCGAGGTGCTTAGCTGCTGGCGTAGCCCTAACTGCTCAAACAGCGCCAATGGGTCTTCTGCTAATACCTGCTGTGGGGTTTTCCCCTCCACTGCAGTTAAAATAACCGCCAGTAATCCACGAACAATACGGCCTTCGCTATCACCATAAAAATGTAAGCTGCCATCCGGCAGGCGTTGATGCCCCAGCCACACTCGATTTTCACATCCAGTTAGCTCCAGTTGATTCTGTTTTAGTGGCTCCGGCAATGACGGAAGCTGTTTTGCCAGCAAAATCAACTGACGATAACGATCTTCCCACTGTTTATGAACGCTGAATATCTCCAGCAGTTTAGCAGCAGTAATATCGTGACCAAAAGGGTGTGGGGCAATCATCATCTTCTCAATTAGACCGGTGGTTATTGGGCGAAATTATTATCTGTTAGTTCTTAATCTTGCAATAGTTCCAGAGCCTTAGCTATTGCGTTACACAATATATCAACATCGTTCGCGGTATTGTACGGTGCGAATGAGGCACGCAGGCTGCCACTTACCCCTAATGCTGCCATGAGTGGTTGTGCGCAATGTTGCCCGGCGCGTAGTGCGATGCCCTGTTCGGCCAATAACGTTACTAAATCGCTATGGTGCACACCATCGAAAGTAAACGCCAATAAACTAGATTGCTGGCAACGGAAGCTGCGAAAACCCGGTAATTTAGCCAGTTTATTCTCTGCCAATGTGGCTAAATTTTGGCTATAGGTTTCTGCTTCTGCCAGATCAATATGTTCGAGCCAACTAAGAACGGCAGAGAAACCAATGACGCCAGCAATATTTGGCGTACCAGCCTCAAAACGGTATGGCACCTCATGGGACGTAAATCCACCGAAGGAAGCATGAGTGAGCATTTTACCGCCACCGTGCCAGGCTGGCATCTCGTCGAGTAATTCAGACTTGCCGTACAGCACGCCTATGCCGGTCGGTCCATAGAGCTTGTGGGCTGAGAAAGCGTAGAAATCAATATCTAGCGCTTGAACGTCTGCCGGGTTATGCACAACACCTTGTGCTCCATCTACCATCACTACGCAGTTATATTGATGGGCAAGTTCGATTGCCTGAGCTAACTCGGGGCTACCACCCGTGACGTTAGACATCTGGCCCAGCGCCAATATGCGTGTTTTATCATTAAGCAATTGCGGTAATTGCTGTAGGTCGGGTAGGTGATCAAGGCCGATGGGTAATTTAACCATTCTGGCCCCTGTCTGCTCTGCAACCATAAGCCAGGGAATTAAATTGGCATGATGTTCAGCTTCACTGACAATAATTTCATCGCCCGTTTGCAGGCGAGGGCGGGCATAGCTTTGTGCTACTAAATTAATGGCTTCGGTAGTGCCTTTGGTCCAAATGATATTTTCTGCTGCGGGTGCATTGATAAAGTCGGCCACTTGTTGGCGGGTTTCCTCAAAACGAACCGTCAATGACAATGCTGATTGATGTTGGCTGCGATGTACTGTTGCAGAGTCCTGCTGATAAAACTGTTGCGTCGACTCAATCATGGCGCGGGGTTTCAGCGCAGTTGCCGCACTATCCAGATAGGTTATCTCATCACTAATAGCCGGGAATTCCTGACGAAAATCCGTGGGATTAAAGGCTTTCATACTGTTGTTCTCATCCTTTGGGTTACTTCGGAACTGTCTCATTTTGACTCATTTTGTTCATAATTTGCCCGCTAATGGCTCGGTTCACTGGAAATATGTCATAAGTGAGTTATGCTAAATAGTAACGGACATAACCATTTGTCTGGTAATGAAAATGAGTTTTTTAGCATTTTAATCTGCAAGGAGTCACCCATGAAAAAGACAGCTGCCGTAATTTCTGCACTTATGCTCACTTTTACCTTAGCAGCCTGTTCAAGCAACTATGTTATGCATACCAATGATGGTCGCACTATCGTTGCTGATGGTAAACCTAAAGTAGATGATGAAACCGGGATGATAAGCTACACCGATGCCAACGGCACCGAGCAGCAAATTAACCGTTCAGAAGTAAAAGAAATGGCTGAGGGTAAGTAGTTTAACGCGAAGTCACCGTTCAAAAGATGCCTAATACGGCAATCAAACCCTCTGCAACAACTTAAATTTAAGCTCTGACTATGTGCAATGCAAAGTCGCGTTTAAATTTAAGCGCTGAAAATAGGGTAAAAAAAAGCACCGCTAAAATAGCGGTGCTGCATAAAATCACTATGGACAGACAGGGTAAATGTACAGGAAGTGAAAAAAAACAGTAGCTTAGCTACTATGTCTGGACTACCAGACCATTTGCAAACACAACATCACAACCACAAAGCCAAAAGCATTTCAGTACCTGGATACTAAACCTACTTTTCGTTCCGGCTTGGGAAGTGCCGCCACTATAGGTATTTGCTGGCGCATCATCAACGGACAATTTATAATGTCTCGGATTATAAAAACTAATAAGTAAACAAAGGGTTTCATCTAAGGATGAGCCGTTATAAAAAAGTATCCAATTCATGTCAAAACGATTACCACCCCTGAACGCCTTGCGGGTTTTCGATGCGGCCGCACGCCACTTGAGTTTTACTAAAGCTGCTGATGAATTATTTGTCACGCAAGCGGCTGTTAGTCACCAGATAAAGTCCCTGGAGGATTTTCTCGGGCTAAAACTGTTCCGCCGTCGTAACCGCTCGCTGTTACTGACTGAGGAGGGGCAAAGCTACTACCTCGATATTAAAGAGATTTTTACCTCCATCAATGAAGCAACTCGTAAATTGCAGGCGCGTAGCGCGAAAGGCGCGCTCACTGTAAGCCTCCCTCCTAGCTTTGCTATTCAATGGCTGGTTCCTCGTCTATCTGGATTTAATGCGGCTTATCCGGGGATCGATGTCAGGATTCAGGCGGTGGATCGGGAGGAGGACAAACTTGCTGATGACGTTGATGTGGCTATTTTCTATGGTCGGGGTAATTGGACTGGTTTGCGTACTGAGCGTTTGTATGCAGAATTCTTACTTCCTGTTTGTGCGCCTACTTTATTAACGGGTGAGCATGGATTAAAAGTACCGGCAGATCTGGCTAATCATACGTTGTTGCATGATACTTCCCGCCGGGATTGGATGGCCTATACCCGTCAACTGGGTGTTCCTCAAATTAATGTGCAACAAGGTCCGATATTCAGCCATAGTGCTATGGTGGTTCAGGCTGCCGTTCACGGCCAAGGTATTGCGTTAGTGAATAACGTCATGGCTCAGGCAGAGATTGAAGCAGGGCGCTTGGTGTGCCCGTTTAATGATGTTTTGGTGAGTAAAAATGCTTTTTATCTGGTTTGTCATGACAGTCAGGCAGAACTAGGTAAAATAGCCGCCTTTCGTCAGTGGATATTGGCAAGAGCTGCCAGCGAGCAAGAAAAGTTACGCTTTCGCTATGAGAACTGATTAATCACCCTATCTGCGTAGTAATGACAACCCATTCACGATGGTAACCCGCTACGATAAAATGGGCTATTGTCGGGCGATATAACGATATACCCACGTCATTGGAGTCGCAGCTAGCATTTCTGCAATGTCGAGTACGAAGGGTATAACTCTATCTAATTTAAGGTTAATGACGATGAATGGTCGTTTAATGCTGATATTTGCCGCACTGAGCGGTTTTTTCTATGTCGCTTTCGGTGCCTTTGGTGCTCATGTATTGAGCGCCTCACTGGGGCCGAATGAGATGGCCTGGGTTCGTACTGGGCTGGAGTACCAAGG
Organism: Yersinia sp. 2540 StPb PI; assembly: GCF_052217165.1. Lineage (NCBI taxonomy): Bacteria > Pseudomonadati > Pseudomonadota > Gammaproteobacteria > Enterobacterales > Yersiniaceae > Yersinia > Yersinia sp. 2540 StPb PI. The sequence goes on along the minus strand of NZ_JAZGQC010000001.1, from coordinate 4,488,534 downwards.
GTTCCATACGCTGGCGATTCTGGCGTTAGCTGTTGCGATGCAACGGCAAGTAAGTATTTGGTTTTACTGGAGTGGTGCCTTGTTAGCGCTCGGAACGCTACTCTTTAGCGGCAGTTTATACTGCCTGGCTCTATCGCACCTGAAACTGTGGGTATATATCACGCCAATCGGCGGAGTATGTTTTCTGGCGGGATGGATTTTGATGTTGATTGGCGCTCTGCGTCTAAGAAAAAGGGCAGAACGCCATGAATAATAAAATTGCTTTATATTGCCGCTCTGGCTTTGAGAAAGAGTGTGCGGCAGAAATTACTGCGAAAGCGGCACAGCTTGAAATCTTTGGTTTCGCTCGAGTAAAAGAAAACAGCGGTTATGTGTTGTTTGAGTGCTATCAGTTGGAAGATGCCGATCGCTTGATTCGTGAAGTGCCTTTTCGTGAGTTGATTTTTGCCCGCCAGATGATGGTGGTGGGTGAGTTATTAAAAGATTTGCCGCCGGAAGACCGTGTTTCACCGATTGTTGGGATGTTAGTCGGTGTTATTGAAAAAGCCGGTGAGTTACGTGTTGAAGTTCCTGATACCAATGAAAGCAAAGAGTTGCTTAAGTTTTGCCGTAAGTTAACGGTACCTTTACGCAGCGCAATGCGGGAACAAAAAATTCTTTCTGCCCGTGAAAATCCTCATCGGCCAGTGGTACACGTGTTCTTTATCGCGTCTGGTTGCTGTTATGTTGGCTACTCTTACAGCAATAATAACTCGCCGTTCTATATGGGTATCCCCCGTCTTAAGTTCCCATCTGACGCACCAAGCCGTTCAACCTTAAAACTGGAAGAAGCTTTTCATGTGTTTATCCCTGCGGATGAATGGGAGGAGCGTTTGGCCAGTGGTATGCATGCAGTTGATCTAGGTGCTTGCCCCGGTGGCTGGACCTACCAATTAGTGCAGCGCAGCATGATGGTTCAGGCTATTGATAATGGTGCGATGGCACAAAGCCTGATGGATACCGGACAGGTAACCCATCATCGCGTCGATGGTTTTAAATATGAGCCAACGCGTAGCAATATCTATTGGTTAGTATGCGATATGGTAGAAAAACCGGCTAAAGTGACGCAACTTATCATCAAGTGGTTGGTAAACGGTTGGTGCCGTGAGGCAATTTTCAACTTGAAATTACCGATGAAAAAACGTTTTGAAATCGTTTTGGAAAATATGGAAATGATGGATGAACAGTTGAAAGAAAACGGTATCAATGCCCATATTCAAGCTAAACAGCTCTATCATGACCGTGAAGAAGTGACGGTGCATGTGCGTCGTATCTGGTCCGGTGTGCCGGGGCGTCGGGATGAACGCCAATAGTCATATATCTTTGGTACTTGCAGCCGCAGTGGTTTAGCGGTGGCTCCAATTACTGGAATATGAGTATCGTGTTATCCGCAAGGGGCCATTTGGCCCCTTAATTTTAAGGTAACCTAAGTTGTTGCAAGTTACCGCTTAATGTCAAATCGGTTTTCAGTGTGGCGATTTGCTTACAGATAAATGCCATATCTTGGTGTTGCTGCAATTTCTTCCGCCATTTCTCCGGCACTGATTCCAGATCTTGATAAAGCGCTTCAAGGTTGCTGGCATGCTGCAATAGCAGTGCGGCAGTTTTGGCACCTATCCCCGCGACGCCCGGAATTTTGCTGCTGCTGATGCCCGCAAGCCCCCAATAGTCAGGCAGTTGGTGTGGCAATACACCAAACTCTTGTTTTACAAATGGCATATCCAGCCAGCGTTTTTGGAAGTAATCGCGAATCTGTACATTTGGCGCTAACAGTTGGCAGTAACCTTTGTCGGTGGAAACGATCGTCACTTGATGGCCGGCTCCACCAATTTTGGTCGCCAAAGTTGCCGCCAGATCATCGGCTTCATTGCCAGGAGAATGCCAGCAAGCGACCCCGAGTGAGCTAAACGCCTCACGGATCTGCGGCATTTCTTGTTGCAGGTTGTCCGGCATCGGTGAGCGGCCAGCTTTGTAATCAGGCAAGCATTGATGACGCCAACTATCGGAACGATCATCCTCATCAAACACGGCCACAGCGTGGGTGGGCTGGCTGTGCTGAATCAGTTGTTGCAACGCATGCTGGCAGGCATTAATGCAAGGTGAACCTTGTACGGCATGGATGCGACGAATCAGATTAAGTGCATCAACGATAAGAAGATGGATTTGCATAGCCTGTCTTATATAGTCATTAAGCCAGATTAATGTCGGGCAGCCACACGACTAAGTGCTGGCGCTGCCCGGTGAGGTATTACTAGTTAAGGCTTAGCTGCAAATTTCGTAGCAAGGGGTATAAGCAGTGCCAGGCAGTTTCATTCGATGCTGTGCAATAAATCCTTGCAGTAAGCTATCCATTTGTTTCATCAATTGTGGATCGCCATGCAATTTATAAGGCCCATAGGCTTCGATGGCATGAATTCCCACTTCTTTTACGTTACCCGCAACGATGCCTGAGAATGCACGGCGTAGTGCCGCAGCCAGTTCTTCGGGTGGCTGGTTATGAGACAGATTGAGATTCGCCATATTTTCATGACTCGGTTCAAACGGATGCTGTAAATCTGGCTTGATACGGATAGACCAGTTGAAGCTATAAGCATCCCCCGTATTACGGCGGTTCTCTTTCACCAGTGGCATCGCTTTTTTCATTTGACGGGCGACTTCAGCCGGGTCATCGATAATTATCTTGTAGTATTTGCGCGCGCCATCACCGAGAGTGTTTATGATGAACTCATCCACCACTCGGAAATAATCCGCGCTCTCTTTTGGCCCGGTTAAGATAAGTGGCAGTACCTGCTCACTGTTCTCTGGATCCATTAATATGCCTAGCAGATAGAGCAACTCTTCCGCTGTTCCTACGCCGCCTGGGAAAATAATGATGCCATGCGCGATGCGGACGAACGCTTCAAGCCGTTTCTCAATATCCGGCATGATAATCAATTCATTGACCAGCGGATTAGGTGGCTCTGCCGCAATGATGGAAGGCTCAGTCATACCAATAAAACGGCCATTTCTGTAACGTTGTTGGGCATGGCCAACGGCGGCACCCTTCATCGGTGCTTCCATCGCTCCTGGCCCACAGCCAGTGCAAATATTTAACTCTCGTAAACCCAGTTGGCTCCCCACTTTACGGGCATACAAGTATTCAGTTTCATTGATTGAATGGCCGCCCCAGCACACAATCATATTGGGGTCTTCATCAAGATGGAGGGCTCGGGCATTACGTAAAATAGAAAAGACCAGATTGGTCAAATGGCTGGAGCTTTCCATATCGAGATGTTGAAAACGCCCAGCGTTAACGATTTGACCATTCACAAACAAAATATCGCGTAACACCGCAAACAGGTTTGCCTGTAATGAACGAATAATTTTGCCATCAACAAAAGCATGTTCTGGTGGATTTACCAGTTCGAGTTTTACACCTCGTTCACGGCGCAATACATTGATATCAAAAGTTTCATAGCGCGATAAAAGCTCTTTGCTGTTATCGGTTAGGCTGCCTGAATTGAGAACTGCCAAGGAGCAGTTACGGAATAAACGGTACAGATCACTGCTGGCTGTACGTTTGAGCATATCCACTTCGAGCTGTGATAACAGATCCATTGAGCCGAGTGGGCTGACATGTGTAATCAAAGTTACTCCTTTACACCCCGGAGGGTGGTAGTGTCCGTGTATACCCTTCGTACTTGACGTTGCTGGGTGTTGGCTGCCTACCAGCCACACCAATTACTTTGGGTATATCAGAATGCTGCTTTCTATTTTGCCGTGGAATATCATAGAGATCTTTAAGTATCTATCCCTGATTTCTCTACTGAAAATAGCGTGAAGATACGGTAATTAACCTTAACGTTGTCCCTCGGTTTTTGCCAATACTAACGTGCGTTGTGCTTAAATGTTGCGTACATGTACGCATATATTTATTGCCGGGCCATACGGCCAGTTGATGGAACAAAATCAGTATTGGAGCGCCAAGGGTTGATATCCAGTCCGCCACGGCGGGTATAACGAGCATAGACCGACAGTGTTTCAGGCTGACAAAAACGCATTATGTCGTTGAAGATACGCTCTACACACTGTTCGTGAAATTCATTATGGTGCCGGAAAGAGACCAGATAGCGTAGCAGTGCCTCTCGGTTAATCTGTGGGCCACTGTAGCTGATTTGTACTGATCCCCAATCTGGCTGGTGGGTAATCAGGCAGTTGGATTTGAGCAGATGACTGACCAGGCTCTCTTCTACTCTGTTGCTTGTGGTAGCCCCTTGCAGATAATCGGTGCTAAATTCATAGCTATTGATACGAATATCCTGTTGGTCGAGACATTCCCCCGAGAAATCGGCAATGGGTTGATGTGTTATTTCATTGAGTTGATATAGCGTGACACTGACATCACCTTGAGCGCAGGCCGCCAAATCGCGTTGCAATGTGGTGCGAACACTTTCCCAGTCAGCAAACACGGTTTGGTTAAAACTGTTGAGATAGAGTTTAAAGCTTTTGGATTCAATCAGATTAGTACTATCCGCATTCAGGCTGATTTCACCCACGGCAACTTGTGGCAGGCCATTACTGTTTAGCCAAGACAATTCATAGAGCGTCCAGATATCTGCACCATGAAAGGGCAGGTTATCTGGATATAAACCGAGAGGTTCACGGTTCATGCTGCGTGGCACAGCTTGCAACAAGGTGACGTCATAGTGATCGCGATAAGCGGTTGGTTTGCCCAGCGTCAGTTCCGCCAGAGCCTTATGGTCTTGATATGAAGACATGCTGTTCCCATGATGAGAGAAAGGTACAATAGCTTTAGTTTATCAATTTATGCCGCGTTTAACTGCATTTCTGAGTGGGGGGGTAGCACTCAGCAATACAGCGCAAGCTGCCGCGATACTGAGAATCGAGAATGGACCAGAATGTTTCAACGGCACTAAATAGCTTTACCCAACGTTATATCAATCTATGGCAGCAGCAGACCGGGCATCTGCCCGCCAGTGAAGAACTTTATGGTGTTCCTTCACCTTGCATCGTGGAAACTCAGGACAGTCAGGTATTTTGGTTGCCACAGCCAGCGGTTGCCGATGCCACATTGGCTAATATTGAACGGGCGTTGGAGATTCAGCTTCACCCGGATATTCATGCGTTTTACACCTGCCAATATGCTGGCGACATGATGGCTGATTTAGGTGATCACCGTTTTACGCTGCTACAAGTGTGGAGCGAAGATGATTTTATCCGTTTACAGGAGAATCTAATTGGTCATCTGGTCACGCAAAAAAGGCTGAAACTCTCGCCAACGCTGTTTTTGGCAACCACAGAGTCAGAGATGACAATGGCTTCATTGTGCAATGTCACAGGTAATGTGGTGTTAGAGCAATTTGGTAGTAGTAAGCGCACCCTGCTGGCATCAACTCTCATACATTTTCTTGATGCATTGCGTCCAGTATTACCTGAATAAGCAAGTGGTTATTGTTTATTCTGGTCAAGCCGGTGTGCGAGATCTCTCACACCGGCTGTGAGACATCACTTCTATTCTTTAACTGTAAAATTTTTGTGTCAAATTTATCTTCAATAAAATCATTTTGTTATAAACGTTCATTTTTTTATATGTAAAAGTATCAGCATCATTATTCTTACAGTGTCTTGCCACCCTTTGTCGATTAAGCGATCCTTCTAATCGCCGGATAGGATCTGGCGGAGAAGGACGGTATCTGGATGCTACCACTTCAGGATGAAGAACACAGGGACTGCTTAGGACGAGTGAAGGGATGTTTCAGGATGGAACAAAGGACACCTCCAGGATGGAGATTGAGAGCCGGTTCAGGATGAATGGTGGGTTAGGATAACCTCAGGATTAGCATCGGGATGGTGTAGGACACTGCGACGGATTGCTGGTTAGGATAACCACACGGAAAAGTTTTCATGGATTGAGCAGGGAGCATCACTTTTAGCGGGATAGCTATGAAACGAATTGAGGGGTACTGGTAAAACAGTACCCCTTTTTTTATGCTTATTTTGCCCAATAGCCTTCTGTTGTCTATGGCGTGAGTTTGGGCATCGCCTTCTTCAATGGTATGCTTGGCCGCCGTTGGACCAGCCCGGCGAATGGCTGTTTTTTGGTTGAGAGCATAATCATGAGTATAGAAAATCAGGTGCGTCAGAACTTACGGGATATTGAGCTTGCCATGCGAGCAATTGATCTTTGGCAAGTTGTTCCACCGCCAGCGGCAGCCTTCGAAAGTAATGAGCCTTTCAGTATCGATACCATGGATGCCGAGCAGTGGTTGCAATGGGTACTGATTCCCCGAATGTATGCATTGCTGGAATCGAATAACCCACTTCCGACACGTTTCGCCATTACGCCATACTTTGAAGAGGCATTAAGTGGTGATAGTCGGCCAGATTGCACCATACTGCTGGCACAATTACAGTGTCTCGATGATCTGTTGAATAAAGAAAGTAACTAATGCTGGAAATAATTTACCAAGATGAATATATAGTTGCGGTGAATAAACCCGCCGGTTGGCTGGTTCACCGTAGTTGGTTGGACAGTAATGAAACCGTATTTGTGATGCAAACGGTGCGCGACCAGATTGGCCAGCATGTTTATACCGTCCACCGTCTGGATCGCCCAACATCAGGTGTGCTGCTGATGGCGTTATCCAGTGATGTTGCCCGTGCTCTTTCGGCGCAGTTCGAACAGCACCAGATTCAGAAAACATACCATGCGGTGGTTCGTGGCTATGTGCTGGAAGGTGGTACGGTTGATTACGCGATGAGCGAAGAACTGGATAAAATCGCGGATAAACATTCCAAACAAGATAAAGCACCACAACCGTCAGTTACCCACTATCAGCCTTTGGCTCAAGTGGAAGTTCCTGTTGCTATTGGGCGCTATGACACATCACGCTTCAGTTTATTGGAGCTGAAACCGGAAACAGGGCGTAAGCATCAGTTACGGCGGCATATGGCACATATACGCCATCCAATTATTGGTGATAGTGCCCACGGTGATTTGCGTCAGAATAGAGGTATTGCCCAACACTTTGATTGCTCACGGCTCATGTTGCACGCTAGCCATTTACAATTGAATCATCCAGTCACTGGTGAGGTGCTTTCGCTTACGGCGCGTTGGGATGAATCCTGGCAAGGCTTGATGTCACACTTTGGCTGGTTGGGTATTACCCCTCATCTTGAAAGGGTTGAGTTTCCAGCGACCGAAGGTCAGGATAGTGAATAATTTTTTCTGGTTAAAAGGGAATATCTTTTATGGCTCAGGTCGGGATTTTTGTCGGCACTGTCTACGGTAATGCGTTGTTAGTGGCGGAAGAAGCTGAAAACATACTGAAAGAGCAGGGGCATGAGGTAACACTGTTTGAAGAGGGGACTTTAGAAGCCTGGCAGTATTATCGTCAACATTATGCACTGGTTATCACATCTACCACCGGACAAGGCGACTTCCCTGACAGCATAGCAGAACTGTTCGTCGCTGTTCGTGATCAGGTTGGGTTTCAGCCAGAGCTACGTTATGGCGTCATTGCACTAGGTGACAGCAGTTATGATAATTTCTGCGGCGCAGGGCGCGCATTTGATGAACTGCTGCAAGAGCAGGGGGCGACACGGATTGGTGAACGACTGGATATTGACGCGATGGAACACCCGGAGCCAGAAGTGGTTTCAGCGTTGTGGGTAGAAAAATGGGGCCGCTTGCTTAAGTAACATAGCTTCTGCTCAATGACGTATTGTGGCGTGCAGTGTGCTGCCACAATACGTGTTCAGCTAGATTTAGCGGCCGTTGGTCAGCTTTTCTAAATCTGATTCAATTTCTGAAATCTTATTGGCAACAACGCTTTCTAAATGGCGCAAGTCATCCAGGATTTTGCGTTTCAAATCCACTTCAATCTGATCGCGCTTACACAGTTGATCCAACTCATCAATGACGTAACGGAGGTTAGGATTGATTTCATTGATTTCTTTGTAACCATGTCCAGCGTTATCCGCCACCACAGTTTTGCGTTGGCGTGGATATTTGAATTTCACACTCTTAGCAAAAAACTCGCCTTTATCTTTGCGGAAATAAATTTTCAGAATGTCGTTATTGGCCTCCTGACGCAGGCTATAGCGATCGACATCTTCTGGTTGTGTGATTCCTAAGCTTTTCAGATTGTCATACATAGCGCCACCTTTTTGATTTTATATTCCACAGTTTATGATTATGACGGTAAATTTCGCCAAAGTATGTGATTGCAGGCGATAACTTCACAAAGCAAAAAAATAGCGGGTGATTAGCCCGCTATATTCATCTTAGTCGATGGTGCGTAATAACTCATTAATACCGACTTTTCCACGGGTTTTTGCGTCAACTTTCTTCACGATAACTGCACAGTACAGGCTGTAGCTACCGTCTTTCGAGGGCAGGTTACCGGAAACGACAACAGACCCGGCCGGAACGCGGCCATAGTGAATTTCACCAGTTTCGCGATCGTAAATACGGGTGCTTTGCCCAATAAATACGCCCATGGAGATAACGGAACCTTCTTCGACGATAACCCCTTCAACCACTTCTGAACGCGCACCGACAAAGCAGTTATCTTCAATGATGGTTGGGTTGGCTTGCAGTGGCTCAAGCACGCCACCAATGCCAACACCACCGGACAAGTGCACATTCTTACCAATTTGCGCGCAAGAACCGACAGTTGCCCAGGTATCGACCATGGTGCCTTCATCAACGAAAGCGCCAATATTCACATAAGAAGGCATCAGTACGGTATTACGAGCGATAAATGCGCCTTTACGTACGGTTGCTGGTGGTACGACACGGAAGCCTTCACGTTGGAAGCGCGCTTCATCGTAACCGGCGAATTTCATTGGTACTTTGTCGTAGTAACGCGTTTCTGCGCCTTCCATGACCTGGTTATCATTGATACGGAAAGACAGCAGTACCGCTTTCTTCAGCCATTGATGGGTAACCCACTGGCCGTCAATCTTTTCTGCCACCCGTAGTGCACCGGTATCAAGCAGATCAATCACGTAGTTAATCGCTTCGCGGGTTACGGTATCAACGTTGGCCGGCGTGATATCTGCACGGCGTTCGAAGGCGGTTTCAATAACGTTCTGTAGTTGCTGCATCCTGTTCCCTTCAAAATGGGTTGTAAGAAAAATTAATGACTAAAAAGTTATTTGTATCACAGTTTATCGTTCGGATTGAGGGTATCTGTCAACCGTTGTGCTAATTCGCGGCGGGTTTCAATACTTAAAGCGCGGCGATCTTTGTCTGCTAATACAAATAAATCCTCCACCCGCTCGCCAATAGTTGTGATACGTGCGCTATGCAGCGATAACCCTAAATCTGCAAATATCCCACCTACCCGAGCCAGTAAGCCCGGCTGGTCCAGTGCAATTAACTCCAGATAAGTACGGCGCTCGTTATGGGTTGGCAAGAAATTGGTTTCAGTCGGCACACTGAAATGCCGTAATTTAGGTGATAATCGCCTGACGCGCGGATGTTGATAATTCGGCTGGGTCATCGCTTGTTCTAAGGCATGACTAATGATGGGATGTCTATCTTGAGCCAGTGGGCTGCCATCTGGCTCCAATACGATAAAGGTATCCATCGCCATACCATCGCGGTTGGTGAAAATCTGTGCATCATGAACACTCAGATTGCGGCGATCCAGCTCACCGACCACCGCAGCAAACAGTGATGGGCGGTCAGGGCTCCAGATGAATATTTCGGTTCCCCCCCGTGTTGCCTGACGGCTAACTAACACCAGTGGCTTGGTTGAGTCATGCTCTAATAAGTGGCGGGCATGCCAGGCTAATTGATTGGGTGAATGACGCAGGAAATAATCAGCCCGGCAGCGGCTCCAGATGCGGTGCAATGCTTCTTCATCGATATTATCCATCCGCAGCAGCGCCAGAGCTTGTAGCCGGTGGTGACGGACACGTTCGCGCAAATCCGGGCTGTTTTGCATACCACGGCGTAACTGTTTTTCTGTGGCGAAATAAAGTTCGCGTAACAGGCTCTGTTTCCAGCTATTCCACAAATTTTCATTGGTGGCGCAAATATCAGCCACTGTCAGACTGACTAAATAGCGCAAGCGAGTTTCGCTTTGTACTTCGGCGGAGAATTGCTGAATAACCGCAGGGTCCTGAATATCCCGACGCTGAGCTGTCACTGACATCAAGAGGTGGCAACGAACTAACCAAGCCACAAGTTGAGCTTCGCGCGAGTTAAGGCCGTGCTGCTCGGCAAACTCCAATACATCGTGAGCGCCCAGTATTGAATGATCGCCTCCACGCCCTTTGGCAATATCGTGGAACAGTGCTGCTAGCAACAATAATTCAGGTTGAGGCAGGCGTGGGTAAAGCTCGACGCAGAGAGGATGGCGTGGCCGGGTTTTTTCATCGGCAAAGCTTTCGAGTTTAAGTAACACGCGGATAGTGTGCTCATCTACGGTGTAGGCGTGAAACAGGTCAAACTGCATCTGGCCAACGATACTGCCCCATTGTGGCATATAGGCCCACAGCACGCTGTGGCGATGCATCGGTAATAATGCCCGGGAAACCGCCCCAGGGTGGCGCAAAATGGCCATGAATAGCTTGCGGGCTTCAGGAATGTTACATAAAGGCTGTTTCAGATGCCGCCGGGCATGGCGTAAGCGGCGTACTGTGGTGGAATATATGCCTTTGATATCCTGATTGCGTACCATCAGATAGAACATGCGCATAATAGCTTCAGGCTGCTGGATAAATAAGTTCTCATCACGCAGATCTATTAAATCCCCGCGTAACTGAAATTCATCATCCAGTGGACGTGGTTTTTCATTGGTACCCAGCGCCAATATGGCTTCGTCAAACAGTTGTAGCAGCATGTTGTTCAGTTCGCTGACCCGACGGGTCATACGATAAAAATCTTTCATCATCCGTTCGACCGGTTCATTGCCTTCGCCCTGATATTGCAAAAGCTGAGCCACACTCAGTTGGCGGTCAAACAGCAGGCGGTTATCGTAGCGAGTTAATACCAAATGCAGCGCGAAACGGATGCGCCACAGAAAACTCTGGCTTTCAATCAGCTCATTGCGCTCAGCTTTGGTCAGAAAACCGAAATCAACCATCTCACTTAAGGATGTGGCACCAAAATGGCGGCGGGCTACCCATTGTAGGGTGTGGATATCCCGTAACCCACCAGGGCTACTTTTGATATCAGGCTCCAGGTTATAACTGGTGCCATGGTAGCGTTTATGCCGTTCTTGTTGTTCGGTGATTTTGGCATGGAAAAATTGCGGCGAGGGCCAGAAATTGTCGCTAAAAATGTGCTTTTGCATCTGTAAAAACAGGGCTACATCACCGCAAATCAAACGTGACTCAATCATATTGGTGGCGACAGTGAGGTCGGCTAACCCCTCGAGCAAACACTCTTCCAGTGTGCGCACGCTGTGGCCGACTTCCAGTTTCAGGTCCCATAGCAAAGTGATCAACTGGCCGACGCGTTGCGCATCTTCATCGCTTAGACGCTGCTTGCTGAGAACCAATACATCAATATCTGATAAGGGGTGCAGTTCACCACGGCCATAGCCGCCCACGGCAACCAGCGCGGTTTCAGCCACATCATCAAAACCATAAAATGTCCACAACCGCCGTAACAGGCGGTCAATGTAATCACTGCGCGCAGCAATTAATATCTCGGCACTGATTCCGCCATTGAATGCTTCCGCCTGCCAAAGTTGGAAAGTCTCAAGCCGCTGCTTGAGAATCGGGCAATTAAGGTCACTATCGAGATAAGTACTCGGTGGTGCGGGCTGCTCAGGAATGACCTTCGGTACCGCAGGGGATACAGAGTGCTCGGTGTGATTGTCAGACATATGTTTACCCGATAAATGCGACCTGATAAAAAGACGCAGCCCATAAAAAAGCCGGCGGCTGCCGGCTTGTCATTATTACTCGTGCGTTATGATGTTGGGGATGGTGTCATCCTTTCGCAACGTCATTATTTCGCAGCCGTTATCGGTTACCACAATAGTATGCTCGTACTGTGCCGACAAGCTGCGATCTTTAGTTTTTACCGTCCAGCCATCTTTCATGGTACGAATTCGGTAATCCCCTGCGTTGACCATAGGCTCAATGGTGAAAGCCATACCAGTTTGTAGGATTACGCCACCGTCGTCTGCATCGTAGTGCAGCACTTGTGGTTCTTCATGGAAACCTTCGCCAATACCGTGGCCACAATATTCACGCACCACAGAAAAGTTCTCCGCTTCCACAAATTTTTGGATCTCTTTACCCAGAGTGCGCAGGCGGATACCCGGTTTGACCATTTTGATTGCCAGGTACAGGCTCTCTTGAGTGACGCGGCACAGGCGCTCACCCAAAATGGTAGGTTTGCCGACGATAAACATTTTTGATGTATCGCCATGGAAACCGTCTTTAATAACAGTCACGTCGATATTGACGATGTCACCGTCTTTCAACACTTTCTCATCACTTGGAATGCCGTGACAAATAACTTCATTAATAGAAATACAAACCGATTTAGGAAAGCCGTGGTAACCCAGACAAGCAGAGATAGCCTGCTGATGGTTGGTGATATGATCGTGGCAGATACGATCGAGTTCACCAGTGGTTACCCCCGGTTTTACGTGAGGTTCAATGATCTCCAGCACTTCAGCAGCCAGGCGGCCAGCAACGCGCATTTTTTGAATATCTTCAGGTGTTTTTATTGAGATTGCCATGCAAAAGTGTCCGTAGGGGCTGTGAATACCAACCAGCCGCCGTAATATGAATAAGCAGGTAATAAATATCATATACCCTAAATAACCTGTCGCTAATGGTACCAGCCCTGCAATTAGCTGCCAAACTTTCGTTTGCAGTGACGACACTAAATGCAACAAAAGTTGGTGTGTTGCGGCCGTTTATGGTATAAAGCGCGCCGGCAAACCGCACTATTATGTTGTCGTTTCAGGTCCGATTTCAGGGCATGTCCTGATGGCAGGTAGCTGTTTAGCTGAGTAATACCAATCGCACTCATATGTGTAAATAACACACACGTGTCGACACATACGCCGGGGTGCCCTAAAGTTTTTGATGATTATCAATTTCTTATGGGGTCGGCGTTATGGGGCACGTGGAGGCATAACCCCAACTGATACTATAGAGGTTTTAATCATGGCAACTGTTTCCATGCGCGACATGCTCCAGGCCGGTGTTCACTTCGGTCACCAGACCCGTTACTGGAACCCGAAAATGAAGCCTTTCATCTTCGGCGCACGTAACAAAGTTCACATCATCAACCTGGAAAAGACCGTACCAATGTTCAACGAAGCTTTGGCTGAATTGAAAAAGATCTCTTCCCGTAAAGGTAAGATCTTGTTCGTTGGTACTAAACGCGCAGCAAGCGAAGCGGTAAAAGACGCTGCCAACAACTGCGACCAGTTCTTCGTGAACCATCGCTGGTTGGGCGGGATGCTGACTAACTGGAAAACTGTTCGTCAGTCCATCAAACGTTTGAAAGATTTGGAAATCCAGTCTCAAGACGGCACCTTTGACAAGCTGACCAAAAAAGAAGCGCTGATGCGTACTCGTGAACTGAACAAGCTGGAAAACAGCCTGGGCGGTATCAAAGACATGGGCGGTTTACCAGACGCTCTGTTTGTTGTTGATGCTGATCACGAACACATCGCTATCAAAGAAGCTAACAACCTGGGTATCCCGGTATTCTCTATCGTTGATACTAACTCCGATCCAGATGGCGTTGACTTTATCATCCCAGGTAACGATGACGCGATCCGTGCAGTTAAACTGTACCTGAACGCCGTTGCTACTGCCGTCACTGAAGGTCGTTCTCAAGACTTGGCCGTTCAAGCGGAAGAAAGCTTCGTAGAAGCTGAATAATAAGTCAGGCTCGTTGGAGCCCTTATTAACCAGGTATTGAAATATGTTGGTTAGGGGGCCTTTATAGGCCCCCTTTGCGTATCTAATGTGAGATCTTGTTTTCACAAGAGAACCGAGGAAATTTAAATGGTTGCTATTACCGCTGCTTTGGTAAAAGAACTGCGTGAGCGTACTGCCGCAGGCATGATGGAATGTAAAAAGGCGTTGGTTGAAGCTAACGGCGACATCGAGCTTGCCATCGACAATATGCGTAAATCTGGTCAGGCTAAAGCTGCCAAGAAAGCAGGCCGTATCGCTGCTGAAGGCATCATCCTGGCTCAACTTTCAGCCGACGGTAAGTTCGGTGTGATTCTGGAACTGAACTGCGAAACTGACTTTGTTGCTAAAGATGCTGGCTTCAAAGCATTTGGCGAAGAAGTTATCAACGCAGCTCTGGCTGACAAAATCACTAATATCGACGATCTGAAAGCTAAGTTTGAAGAGCAACGCGCCAATTTGGTAGCTAAAATCGGCGAGAACATCAATATTCGTCGTATTGCTGCTCTGGAAGGCGATGTTCTGGGTACTTATCTGCACGGCGCTCGTATCGGCGTTATGGTTGCAGCAACTGGCGCTGATGAAGAGCTGGTTAAGCACATTGCTATGCACATTGCTGCAAGCAAACCAGAATATGTTAAGCCAGACGATGTTCCTGCTGAAGTTGTTGCTCGCGAGCACCAAATCCAGTTGGACATTGCTATCGAATCCGGCAAACCACGTGAAATTGCTGAGAAGATGGTTGAAGGCCGTATGCGTAAGTTCACCGGCGAAGTTTCTCTGACTGGTCAGAACTTCGTTATGGACCCAAGCAAAACCGTTGGTGATTTGTTGAAAGAGAACAAAGCTGACGTAACAAACTTCATCCGCTTTGAAGTGGGCGAAGGCATTGAGAAAGTTGAGACTGACTTTGCTGCTGAAGTTGCAGCAATGAGCAAACAGTCTTAATGCTAAAAATGGGGCCGCCAATCGGCGGTTCCATTTTATCCACTCGATACCCGTCATACTTCAATTACAGGTGCGTTGACTGCTTTCGTTCACTTCAGTCACTTACTTATGTAAGCTTCTGAGGATTCGCTCAGTTGTCGTCTTCCTGCAACTCGAATTATTTAGGGTATAAGCTTAGTCCTGTCAGTTTTCAGCGCACGGTATTGCTTTGAACATTTGACGGTCAAGTTCCCAATATTTATTACTGCTGCTTAGGACAGAACACCATGGCAACCAATGCAAAACCCGTATATCAGCGTATCCTGCTTAAGCTTAGCGGCGAAGCCCTGCAAGGCGCGGAAGGTTTTGGTATCGACGCAAGCGTTTTGGATCGCATGGCTCAAGAAGTTAAAGAGCTGGTCGAATTGGGCATTCAGGTCGGTGTGGTCATTGGCGGTGGTAACCTATTCCGCGGTGCCGGTTTGGCACAAGCTGGGATGAACCGCGTAGTGGGCGACCACATGGGAATGCTGGCTACCGTAATGAACGGCCTGGCAATGCGAGATGCACTGCACCGTGCCTATGTGAACGCCCGCCTGATGTCTGCTATTCCACTTAATGGTGTGTGTGATAATTACAGTTGGGCTGAAGCTATCAGCTTGCTGCGTCATAACCGTGTGGTGATTTTTGCCGCAGGTACAGGTAACCCTTTCTTCACCACCGATTCCGCGGCCTGTCTGCGCGGTATCGAGATCGAAGCTGATGTGGTGCTGAAAGCGACGAAAGTTGATGGAGTTTACTCCGCAGATCCGGTTAAAAACCCTGACGCAACACTGTTTGAGCAGCTAACCTATCAGGATGTTCTGGAGCGCGAGCTAAAAGTTATGGATCTGGCGGCCTTCACTTTGGCCCGTGATCATAACTTGCCAATTCGTGTTTTCAATATGAACAAACCTGGCGCTCTGCGTCGCGTGGTGATGGGTGAGAATGAAGGGACGTTGATCACTAAAGAAGTGACAGCGATCGCTAAATAAGCGGCAGCCTGTATTGTCAGGGGCATGCGGCTTTCAGATATGCCCCCAATGCCTGCAACTGTTGGTTTGTATATTCACCGGCTATACTCATGCTATGGCCTGCCAAGTAACCAGTTTCCAAGGGTTCACAACGTGATTAACGAAATTAGAAAAGATACTGAAGTGCGTATGGAAAAATGCTTTGAAGCTTTCCAAAACCATATCAGTAAGATCCGTACCGGTCGTGCTTCTCCAAGTATTCTTGATGGCATTCAGGTTGAGTATTATGGCACTGCTACGCCATTGCGCCAGTTGGCTAACATTGTGGTTGAAGACTCCCGTACTCTGGCATTGACCGTGTTTGACCGCAGCCTTAGCGCCGCGGTTGAGAAAGCGATCATGACCTCCGATTTAGGGCTGAATCCTTCTTCCGCGGGTACCGTTATTCGTGTTCCACTGCCAGCATTGACAGAAGAGCGCCGTAAAGACTTGATCAAAGTTGTTCGTGCAGAAGCAGAGCAGGGCCGTGTATCGATTCGTAACGTGCGCCGTGATGCTAACGAAAAAGTGAAAGCTTTGTTGAAAGATAAAGAGATCAGTGAAGACGAAGACCGCCGTTCTCAAGATGATATCCAAAAGCTGACCGATGCTTTTATCAAGAAAGTTGATACTGCATTAGCGGCTAAAGAAGCTGAGTTGATGGATTTCTAATCCTGCCTGACAAAAAACAGAGCGTCGCTTAGGTGGCGCTTTGTTTTTAGCAGGATCACTATTTTGCCGATTCACTAGGTCAGTAGAGTCATGCGATATCGGCAGTAATACGCTATAAAATTGGGCCGAGGATATTTATTAGACCACCTGTTATTCGGGTCGGTTGCGCTCTCGCCTATCATAAAAACAGTTATTCAGAGCACTCTCATGAAGCAACTGACTATTCTTGGTTCTACTGGCTCCATCGGTAACAGCACTCTGGGTGTTGTCCGCGCTAATCCCGAATTATTCAACGTTACTGCACTTGTGGCTGGTCGCAATGTCGAGCAGATGGCAATGCAATGCCTCGAGTTTTCTCCTCGCTATGCCGCGATGTCAGATGAAATATCGGCCAAAGCGTTGCGCCAGTTATTGGCTGAGCACGGTTCGAAAACCGAAGTTTTTCATGGTGAAAAAGCGGCCGGTGAACTGGCTGCGTTAGACGATGTCGATCAAGTGATGGCGGCAATTGTCGGTGTGGCAGGCCTATCTTCAACGCTGGCGGCTATTCGTGCAGGTAAACAGGTATTACTGGCTAACAAAGAGTCACTGATTACCTGCGGCAAGCTTTTCATGGATGAAGTGAAACACAGCCATGCACAATTGCTGCCAATCGACAGCGAACATAATGCGATTTTTCAGAGTTTACCTGAGAAAATTCAGCGTAAATTAGGCTACTCTTCACTGAGTGAGAATGGCGTCTCGCGCATTATTTTAACTGGCTCAGGTGGCCCACTGCGTGAAATACCTTTATCACAATTTGCCGATGTCACACCAGATCAGGCTTGTGCTCATCCAAACTGGTCTATGGGGCGCAAAATTTCAGTCGACTCCGCGACTATGATGAACAAAGGGCTGGAGTATATCGAGGCGCGTTGGTTATTCAATGCCAGTGCAGAGCAGGTTGAGGTTATTTTGCATCCTCAATCTGTCATTCACTCGATGGTGCGTTATCACGATGGTAGTGTACTGGCCCAGATGGGGACCCCAGACATGCGTACCCCGATTGCACATGCGATGGCGTACCCAATGCGGGTTAATTCTGGTGTTGCACCACTCGATTTTTGCCAGATACGCGAGCTGACGTTCGCTGCGCCGGATTATCAGCGTTATCCTTGTCTAAAATTGGCAATCGATGCAAGCAATGCAGGGCAAGCTGCCACGACAGCGTTGAATGCCGCGAACGAAATATCCGTTATGGCATTTTTAGATTCACGCATTCGTTTCACTGATATTGCAGCCATCAACCTTAGGGTTGTGGAACAGTTATCATTGGCTGAACCCACTAGTGTGGATGAGGTGCTGATCATTGATCGTCAAGCCCGTGATACGGCAGCTCAAGCAATAGAAAAATTGAATCATTAAGTTGTATTGGCTGTTTTGGGAATTTGTTAGGGCAAGGCTGAGATGGTATAGTCTGCACCGTCAATGGATAGATAGACTGTTGATTAGTGGCCCAATAGGTATTTAAACCGTCTATTTTGGCTGTCACTTAAGAAGCCGTGACTTGGTACACGGCTTTTTTTGTGGGCTTACTGCCTAATGTTCGGGACGAACAATTGATTTATTGAGGAAATGAGTTCGCATTATGTCGTCTGTAAATGAAGATAGGGCTAACTTGTGCCCCCTGATTCCGCGTCATGTCGCTATCATTATGGATGGTAATGGGCGTTGGGCTAAAAATCGGGGTAAATTAAGGGTCTTCGGTCATAAAGCGGGAGTGAAGTCAGTTCGTCGTGCAGTAAGTTTTGCTGCCAGTCATCATTTGGATGCGCTCACGCTTTATGCTTTCAGTAGTGAAAACTGGAATCGCCCTGCTCAGGAAGTCACCGCTCTGATGGAGCTTTTTGTTCGTGCGCTGGACAGTGAAGTAAAAAGTCTGCATAAACATAATGTTCGTTTATCTGTTATTGGTGATATCAGTCGATTTAGTGAACGTTTGCAACAACGGATCCGTCGCTCAGAAGCGCTAACTGCCAACAATGACGGTCTGAAACTCAACATCGCTGCCAATTATGGTGGCCGTTGGGATATTATTCAGGGTGTGCGCCATTTAGCTGAGCAAGTACAGCAAGGTGAGTTGCAGCCCACAGATATCAGTGAAGAATCGCTAAACTCGCATATCTGCCTGCATGAGCAATCTGAGGTGGATTTAGTGATCAGAACCGGTGGTGAACATCGCATCAGTAATTTTTTGTTATGGCAAATTGCCTATGCTGAACTTTACTTTACTGATGTACTCTGGCCTGATTTTGATGAACATGTCTTTGAAGGTGCGCTGAATGCATTTGCACAACGCGAGCGTCGCTTCGGGGGAACTACACCTATCGATGCCACTGCATCCTAGGGGGAACTTTTGCTGAAGTATCGTCTCATAACTGCTTTGATTTTGATTCCGGTTGTCATTGGTGCCCTGTTCCTGCTTCCGCCGGTTGGTTTTGCTATTGTTACTCTCTTTGTCTGTATGCTTGCAGCCTGGGAGTGGGGGCAATTAGCCGGGTTCGCTAGTCGTTCTCAGCGTATTTGGTTAGCCATACTTTGTGGTTTTCTACTGATCTCAATGCTGCTTAGCCTTCCTGCCTATCAGCATTCTGCTCATCTACCACAAGTGAGTGTCCCTCTCTGGCTCTCTATGGGCTGGTGGGTCGCAGCATTGCTGTTGGTGCTTACTTACCCACGCTCTGCGGCGTTGTGGCGCGATTCACGTCTGTTACGTATAATTTTCGGCGTTCTGACTATTGTTCCCTTTTTCTGGGGCATGGTGGCATTACGTCAGTATGGCTATGAGCAGAACCACCATATCGGCGCCTGGTGGCTGCTGTATGTGATGCTTTTGGTATGGGGTGCGGATTCTGGCGCTTACATGTTTGGTAAATTATTCGGTAAACATAAATTAGCGCCTAAAGTATCACCAGGTAAAACCTGGGAAGGATTAATTGGCGGTTTACTGACATCAGCTCTGATATCATGGTTGTTCGGTCGTTATGCTCCGTTGGATATCATCCCGGAAAAACTGTTAATCTGTTCCGTGGTGGCTGCATTGGCCTCAGTACTTGGCGATTTGACCGAAAGTATGTTTAAACGTGAAGCGGGAATCAAAGACAGTGGTCATCTGATTCCTGGTCATGGTGGGATACTGGATCGTATCGATAGCCTGACCGCAGCTGTGCCGGTATTTGCCTGCTTAATGCTGTTAGTGTTTTAATCCGTCACTGACGGGGAGTTTAGGGAATATGATGAGCATACTCTGGAGCCTGGCCGCGTTTATTATCGCACTGGGGATCTTAATTACAGTGCATGAGTTCGGTCACTTTTGGGTGGCGCGGCGCTGTGGTGTCCGTGTCGAACGCTTTTCGATTGGTTTTGGTAAAGCGCTGTGGCGTCGGACGGATCGTCAAGGTACCGAGTATGTTATCGCCCTTATCCCGCTGGGCGGCTATGTTAAGATGCTAGATGAGCGTGTTGAAGCTGTTGCTCCTGAGCTTCGTCATCAATCTTTTAATAATAAAACTGTTTTGCAACGCGCGGCAATCGTCAGCGCGGGCCCTATTGCCAACTTCCTTTTTGCTGTCATTGCTTACTGGCTGGTGTTTATCATTGGTGTGCCAAGTGTGCGCCCGGTAGTGGGTGACATTTCGCCACAATCCATTGCTGCACAAGCCAATATTTCTCCAGGAATGGAACTTAAGTCTGTAGATGGTATCGAAACGCCTGACTGGGATTCTGTTCGTTTGGCCCTCGTCGGCAAAATCGGTGATAAACAAACACAGGTGGGTGTGGCACCATTTGGTTCTGCTAATGTGGTGCAAAAGACACTGGATCTGCAACAGTGGCAGTTCGAGCCTGATAAGCAAGATCCTGTCGTGGCGTTGGGTATTATTCCACGAGGCCCGCAGATTGAATCTGTCTTGGCTGAAGTTCAAACCGGGTCTGCGGCACAAAAGGCAGGTTTACAAGCAGGGGATAGGATAGTTAAAGTTGGTGGTCAGCCACTGGATCGTTGGCAAACATTTGTTTTACAGGTTCGTGATAACCCCGGTAAGCCACTGGTGTTAGATATTGAAAGGGGTGGTACCCCCTTGTCTTTAACCTTGATACCAGATACAAAATCGGTTGGAGAAAACCGCAATGAAGGTTTTGCGGGTGTAGTGCCGAAAGTTATACCGCTTCCGGATGAATATAGAACGATTCGCCAATATGGCCCGTTTACGGCACTCTACCAAGCTGGGGATAAAACCTGGCAGTTGATGCGGTTGACGGTAGGCATGTTGGGTAAACTGATTACTGGTGATGTTAAACTGAATAACTTGAGTGGCCCGATATCTATTGCACAAGGCGCTGGGGTTTCAGCTGAGTACGGATTGGTGTATTACCTGATGTTTTTGGCACTAATCAGTGTCAACTTA
This sequence comes from Yersinia sp. 2540 StPb PI, assembly GCF_052217165.1. Lineage (NCBI taxonomy): Bacteria > Pseudomonadati > Pseudomonadota > Gammaproteobacteria > Enterobacterales > Yersiniaceae > Yersinia > Yersinia sp. 2540 StPb PI. The sequence continues at coordinate 4,467,491 of NZ_JAZGQC010000001.1, read as the reverse complement.
GGGATTATCAATTTGTTCCCGTTACCGGTATTAGATGGTGGACATCTGCTCTTCCTGGCGATAGAAAAGCTGAAGGGTGGGCCGGTTTCTGAGCGAGTACAGGACTTCAGTTATCGCATCGGCTCGATTTTGCTGGTGTTATTAATGGGGCTTGCACTTTTCAATGATTTCTCCCGTCTTTAACGGCTGGGGATAGGTTAGGAAGAACGCATAACAACGATGGCGATGAAAAAGTTGCTCATAGCGTCGCTGCTGTTTGGCAGCGCCACCGTATACGGTGCAGACGGGTTCGTAGTGAAAGATATTCATTTCGAAGGCCTGCAACGGGTCGCCGTCGGTGCGGCGTTACTTAATATGCCGGTTCGCGTAGGCGATACCGTCAGTGATGATGACATCGGTAAAACTATCCGTGCGTTGTTTGCTACAGGCAACTTCGAGGACGTTCGCGTCCTGCGCGATGGTGATACGCTGATTGTTCAAGTCAAAGAACGCCCAACGATTGCCAGCATCACTTTCTCCGGTAACAAAGCGGTGAAAGATGACATGCTTAAGCAGAATCTGGAAGCCTCTGGCGTCCGGGTTGGCGAAGCCCTGGACCGTACCACTATATCCAGCATTGAAAAAGGACTCGAAGACTTCTACTACAGTGTGGGTAAATACAGCGCTTCAGTGAAGGCTGTTGTTACACCGCTACCGCGTAATCGTGTTGATATCAAACTGGTCTTTACCGAAGGTGTCTCTGCAAAAATTCAGCAGATTAACATCGTAGGTAACCACAGTTTCACAACTGATGAGCTTATCTCACGCTTCCAATTGCGTGATGAAGTGCCATGGTGGAACGTGGTTGGTGATCGTAAATATCAGAAGCAGAAGCTCGCCGGTGATCTCGAAATCTTGCGCAGCTTCTACTTAGATCGCGGTTATGCCCGATTTAATATCGATTCTACTCAGGTGAGTTTGACGCCAGATAAAAAAGGCATCTATATCACCATCAACATTACCGAAGGCGACCAATACAAGCTTAATAGCGTTGTTGTGAGCGGTAATCTTGCAGGGCATCAATCTGAAGCTGATAAGCTGGCAGCGATTGAGCCGGGTGAATTGTATAACGGCAGTAAAGTCACACGCATTGAAGAAGACATCAAGAAGATGTTGGGCCGCTATGGTTATGCTTATCCGCGTGTGGTCTCTCAACCAGAAATTAACGATGCTGATAAAACAGTCAAACTGCATATCAACGTAGATGCGGGTAACCGTTTCTATGTCCGCAATGTTCGTTTCGAAGGTAATGACACCAGTAAAGACTCCGTATTGCGCCGTGAAATGCGCCAGATGGAAGGTGCATGGTTGGGTAATGATCAGGTCGAAGCGGGCAAAGAACGTTTAAACCGTCTGGGCTATTTCGAAACCGTTGATGTTGAAACTCAACGTGTTCCAGGAACTGCTGATCAGGTCGATGTCACTTATAAAGTCAAGGAACGCAATACCGGTAGTTTAAACTTTGGTATTGGTTACGGCACAGAAAGTGGTGTCAGCTTCCAGGTTGGGGTTCAGCAAGATAACTGGTTGGGTACTGGTAATACCGTCGGTATTAATGGTACGAAGAACGACTATCAGACTTATGCTGAATTTACCTTAACTGACCCTTACTTCACCGTTGATGGTGTAAGTCTGGGCGGGCGTATCTTCTATAATGATTTTAAAGCAGATAACGCAGACCTGTCTGGCTATACCAACAGCAGTTACGGTATTGACGGTACTTTAGGCTTCCCAATTAATGAGAATAACTCATTACGGGTTGGTTTAGGTTACGTCCATAACTCCCTGTCTGACATGGAACCACAAGTCGCGATGTGGCGATATCTTGACTCTGTTGGTCAAGATCCTAATCTGACTGATCGTGCCAGCTTCACAGCGGATGACTTCACACTGAATCTGGGTTGGACTTATAACAACCTTGACCGTGGTTTCTTCCCAACGTCAGGGGTTAAATCATCAGTTAATACCAAAGTGACGGTACCTGGCTCTGATAACGAGTTCTATAAAATCACTTTCGATACATCTGCTTACCAACCGTTAGATGAAGATCATTCATGGGTGCTCTTAGGCCGTGGTCGCTTGGGTTATGGCGACGGTATCGGTTCGAAAGAGATGCCATTCTATGAGAACTTCTATGCCGGTGGTTCCAGTACTGTCCGTGGTTTCCGATCAAATAATATCGGTCCTAAAGCGGCATACTATAATGCTAATGGGACCATCAGAGATTCAACCGATGCGGTTGGTGGTAACGCGATGGCGGTGGCCAGTTTAGAACTGATTACACCGACGCCGTTTATCAGTGAAAAATACTCAAACTCTGTACGGACCTCCTTCTTCATTGACTCAGGTACTGTATGGGATACTAATTGGGAAAATACCGCACTGACGCGTGCTGCTGGTGTACCTGATTACAGTAAGGCGAGTAATATTCGTGTGTCTGCCGGTGTGTCATTACAATGGATGTCGCCATTGGGTCCATTAGTGTTCTCATATGCTAAACCGGTTAAAGATTACGAAGGTGATAAGTCAGAGCAATTCCAGTTTAACATTGGTAAGACTTGGTAATTGATTGGCAAAGTAGTTCTGAATTTTAAAGACAGCACTGGTAGTTGAAATAACCTAAGGTAGCGCTAGTGAGTTTGGCGCTATTTTAGGCACTATTCAGTATTAAGTGCACTTCAAAGTGTCTCTGACACAAACGGGTAATGGTAAGGAGTTTATAGTGAAAAAGTGGTTGTGTGCCGCAGGTCTTGGTTTAGCATTGGCAGCTTCTGCCAGCGTTCAAGCCGCTGACAAGATTGCTATTGTTAACGTTTCCAGCATTTTCCAACAATTACCTGCGCGTGAAACCGTAGCTAAGCAGCTGGAGAATGAATTCAAAGGCCGTGCAACCGAACTGCAAGGAATGGAGCGCGACCTGCAAACTAAAATGCAGAAGCTGCAACGTGACGGTTCTACCATGAAAGCCAGTGATCGTACCAAGCTGGAAAGCGACGTAATGAAACAGCGTGAAACTTTCTCTACTAAAGCCCAGGCTTTTGAGCAAGATAATCGCCGTCGTCAGATGGAAGAGCGTAACAAAATTCTGAGCCGTATTCAGGATGCTGTTAAATCTGTTGCTAGCAAAGGTGGTTATGATGTGGTGATTGATGCAAATGCTGTTGCATATGCAGACCCTTCTAAAGATATCACTGCTGACGTGCTGAAACAGGTTAAATAAAACATGCCTTCAATTCGACTGGCTGATTTAGCTCAGCAGTTGGATGCACAGGTGTACGGTGATGGCTCACTCGTCATCACCGGCATCGCTTCTATGCATTCCGCCGAGCCTTCGCAAATCACGTTTTTGTCAAATAGCCGCTATCAAGAACAACTCGCTACTTGTAATGCAGGTGCGGTGGTATTGACTGAGGCTGACTTACCTTTCTGTAAATCTGCAGCTCTAGTGGTTAAAAATCCGTATTTAACCTATGCACGCATGGCTCAGATAATGGATACCACACCTCAACCGGCCCAGGATATTGCACCGAGTGCAGTTATCGCTCCACTGGTAACGTTGGGAGAGAAGGTTTCTATCGGTGCGAATGCAGTGATAGAGTCCGGTGTTGTGCTAGGCGATAATGTGGTTATCGGTGCTGGCTGCTTTATTGGCAAGAATACTCACATTGGTGCTGGTAGCCGTTTGTGGGCCAATGTTTCCGTTTATCATGAAGTTGTTATCGGGCAGAACTGCCTGATTCAATCCGGTACGGTCATTGGTGCAGATGGTTTTGGTTATGCAAATGATCGTGGTAATTGGATAAAAATTCCACAGCTCGGTTCAGTGCATATTGGTGACCGTGTTGAGATTGGCGCTTGTACCACGATTGACCGTGGCGCATTAGATAATACCATTATTGGTAATGGCGTCATCATTGATAACCAATGTCAGATTGCACATAACGTTGTGATTGGCGACAATACTGCAGTTGCGGGTGGTGTTATCATGGCAGGTAGTCTGAAAGTTGGCCGCTATTGTATGATAGGCGGCGCGAGTGTGATCAATGGTCATATGGAGATTTGTGACAAAGTCACAATCACCGGAATGGGAATGGTGATGCGCCCAATCACTGAACCTGGGTTATACTCCTCCGGCATTCCGTTACAACCAAATAAAGTTTGGCGCAAGACCGCTGCTTTAGTGATGAATATCGATGGAATTAATAAACGCTTAAAAGCTATTGAGCGTAAAATCGATAAAGAGTAGTCACTCAAGACCGATACTCTGAGTCAATAATTAAGCTTATTGGCAAGTGATGCCAAAAGTAGATACTTAAAGAAATTGGTGTCGCAGCCTGACAAAATAAATCAATCTTGATGAACTTATGTGGTCAAGTGATTCAGGTAAATACGTGCAGTTACGCCGTTGTTGCGTCAAGTTCGAAGGGTATACAGAGTTCCTAATTTGCGGCCTGCCTAATGCCTCCCTTTTGGGGCAGTGCAGGCCGTGTTGTTGATAGCATTAGTTTTTTAGACAGGAAGAGTATTTTGACTACTGACACTCATACTCTGCATATTGAAGAGATTTTGGATCTACTCCCGCACCGTTTTCCGTTCTTGCTGGTAGATCGTGTCCTTGATTTCGAAGAAGGAAAATTTCTGCGTGCAGTGAAGAACGTCTCTTTCAACGAGCCATTTTTCCAAGGCCATTTCCCGGGTAAACCTATCTTCCCAGGCGTGCTGATTTTAGAGGCGATGGCGCAGGCGACCGGTATCCTGGCATTTAAAAGCCGCGGTAAACTTGAGCCGGGTGAACTTTATTATTTTGCTGGTATTGATGAAGCTCGCTTCAAACGTCCGGTAGTGCCTGGTGATCAAATGATCATGGAAGTTCAGTTCGTTAAAGAACGCCGTGGTCTGACCCGTTTTACTGGTGTTGCGAAAGTCGATGGTGAAATCGTCTGTACTGCCACGATGATGTGTGCTCGTAGCAGGCCAGTAACCCCACCAGCAGAAGCTGTTGTTGCAAAGTCTGTTGTTGTCGAACCCGCAGTTAAGGAGTCCTGATACGTGATTGACAAAACCGCCATTATCCATCCAAGTTCTATCGTCGAAGAAGGTGCCATTATTGGTGCCGGCGTTCGTATTGGCCCCTTCTGCTTTGTCGGATCTCAGGTGGAAATTGGCGCTGGCACGGAACTGAAATCCCATGTCGTCGTTAATGGTGTAACCAAGATTGGCTGTGACAATCAGATTTACCAATTTGCCTCCATTGGTGAGGCGAATCAGGATCTGAAATATGCAGGCGAGCCTACTCGCGTTGAGATCGGTTCACGTAACCGTATCCGTGAAAGCGTATCTATCCACCGTGGTACGGTTCAAGGTGGTGGATTAACTAAAGTAGGCAGCGACAATTTGCTGATGATTAATGCCCATATCGCCCATGACTGTATCATTGGTGATCGTTGCATTCTTGCGAACAATGCAACTTTGGGTGGTCATGTGGAAATTGACGATTTTGCCATCATTGGCGGAATGACGGCTATCCATCAATTCTGCGTGATTGGTGCGCATGTGATGGTGGGCGGTTGTTCAGGCGTTGCTCAGGATGTGCCTCCTTATGTCATTGCTCAGGGCAACCATGCAACACCATTTGGTATCAATATTGAAGGGTTAAAACGTCGTGGTTTTGACAAAGAATCACTTCATGCGATCCGTAATGCTTACAAGTTGTTGTACCGCAGTGGTCGGACGCTGGATGAAGTGAAACCAGAAATTGCCGAATTGGCGGAGCAGGTTCCGGCGGTTAAGGCATTCAGTGATTTCTTTGCGCGCTCTACTCGCGGCATTATTCGCTAACTTATGCAAAATAGCCCATTAGCTGTTGATTGTCCGTCGAATACCGGGCGTCCTTTAACTATCGGTTTAGTAGCCGGAGAAACTTCTGGCGACATCTTAGGCGCTGGGTTGATTCGTGCGCTGAAAGCTCAGGTTCCCGATGCCCGCTTTGTTGGTGTTGCTGGGCCACTGATGCAAGCTGAGGGATGTGAAGCCTGGTATGAGATGGAAGAGTTGGCAGTGATGGGCGTTGTTGAAGTATTAGAACGCTTGCCACGGTTACTCAAGATCCGCAAAGATCTGACCCAACGCTTTAGTGAACTCTCCCCAGATGTTTTCGTGGGTATCGATGCGCCTGATTTCAATATCACCCTCGAAGGGCGTTTGAAACAGCGTGGCATCCGAACCATTCATTATGTCAGCCCCTCTGTTTGGGCCTGGCGACAAAAACGCGTTTTCAAAATTGATAAAGCGACCGATATGGTGTTGGCTTTTCTTCCTTTTGAAAAAGCGTTTTACGATCGTTTCAATGTTCCATGTCGCTTTATTGGTCATACCATGGCTGATGCCATGCCTTTAATCCCTGATAAGCAAGCGGCAAGAACAGAATTGGGGATTGCGCTACATGCGCCATGTCTGGCCCTGTTGCCGGGTAGTCGCCATTCAGAAGTGGAAATGCTCAGTGCCGATTTTCTGCGTACTGCAGCCATCTTGAGGCAACAACTGCCTGAGCTGGAAGTGCTGGTTCCATTGGTTAACAGCAAGCGTCGTGAGCAGTTTGAACGAATTAAAGCTGAAATTGCCCCTGACTTATCCGTCCATTTATTAGTTGGCAATGCCCGGGTGGCGATGATTGCCAGTGATGCTACCTTGCTCGCCTCGGGTACTGCGGCGTTGGAATGCATGTTGGCTAAATGCCCCATGGTGGTCGGTTATCGTATGAAACCCTTCACTTTCTGGTTAGCAGAACGATTAGTTAAAACACCTTATGTCTCATTACCGAATCTGTTGGCAGGCGAAGAGCTGGTGACAGAATTGTTGCAGCAAGAGTGCCAACCACAAACATTAGCCGATGCATTGTTACCGCTATTACAAGGTGGTGGTGCAGTTGAGGCGTTAAAAGAACGTTTCCTGATTTTGCATCAGAGCATCCGTTGTGGCGCGGATGAACAGGCAGCACAGGCGGTATTGGAGTTAGCAGGTCGATGACAGATATTTTTATATACCCGCAGGCGAATTTGATTGCCGGTGTGGATGAAGTTGGCCGTGGCCCATTAGTGGGGGCTGTTGTCACTGCGGCGGTTATTCTCGATCCGACACGGCCAATTGTCGGTTTGGCAGACTCGAAAAAACTGAGTGAGAAGCGGCGTCTGTCACTTTATGACGAAATTACGGATAAGGCCCTGTCCTGGAGCCTTGGTCGCGCTGAGCCAGAAGAGATTGATCACCTAAATATATTGCATGCAACAATGCTGGCAATGCAAAGAGCAGTAGCAGGATTGCATATCACACCCGATTATGTGTTGATTGATGGTAATCGCTGTCCAAAACTGGCGATGCCGTCATTAGCCGTTGTAAAAGGGGACAGCCGAGTTGCAGAGATCAGTGCCGCCTCTATTCTGGCTAAAGTGACCCGTGATCGTGAAATGACTGAACTGGATCTCATTTTCCCCGAGTATGGTTTTGCGCAGCACAAAGGCTACCCGACAGCATTCCACCTGGAGCGGCTGGCGGCACTAGGCGCAACTGAGCACCATCGGCGCAGCTTTGGCCCGGTTAAGCGCGTGTTAGGGCTGATATAAGCCGGTATTGTCGCTGAAAGACACTCATAGTTATGATGCCCTCAGACACTCTGTTCTGCGGGTGTGATTCAATCCACTAATTTCTGGTATCTGGATATGGCCGAACCTCGTTTTGTCCACCTGCGTGTTCACAGCGATTACTCCATGATCGATGGATTAGCCAAGATTGGACCCTTGGTGAAGAGAGCTGCTGCATTAGGTATGCCCGCTCTGGCCATTACTGACTTCACTAACCTTTGTGGTTTGGTGAAATTCTACGGTAGCGCCCACGGTGCTGGGATTAAACCCATCATTGGTGCAGATTTCTACGTGCAAAGTGAAATCTTGGGTGATGAGTTGGCTCACCTTACTGTGTTGGCACGCAATAATGAAGGTTATCAAAACCTTACCTTATTGATCTCCGAAGCTTATCAACGTGGTTATGGCGCAGCTGGTCCGATAATTGATCGCGATTGGCTGATCAAGCATAAAGAGGGGCTGATTCTGCTATCCGGTGGCCGGATGGGGGATGTCGGCAAGTTTATGCTGCGCGGCAATCAGACTCAGGTTGATCAGTGTCTTGAGTTTTATCAAGAGCATTTCCCTGACAGTTACTATTTGGAGCTAATCCGTACCGGTCGGCCAGACGAAGAGAACTATCTTCATGCGGCAGTCGCGCTAGCGACTGATCGTGGGCTGCCCGTTGTTGCGACCAATGATGTGCGTTTTATTGTTGAGTCTGACTTTGACGCCCATGAGATCCGCGTTGCTATTCATGACGGTTTTACATTGGTTGATCCTAAGCGGCCTAAAAATTATAGTCCTCAGCAGTTTATGCGCGATGAAGAACAGATGTGTGAGCTGTTCGCGGATATTCCTGAAGCGCTGCTCAACAGTGTTGAAATAGCCAAACGTTGTAACGTCACCATCCGCCTTGGGGAATACTTTCTACCGCAGTTCCCTACCGGTGAGATGAGCACGGAAGATTTTTTGGTAGAAAAATCAAAGCAAGGTTTGGAAGAGCGGTTGGAATTCCTCTTCCCCGACTCGCAAGTGCGGGCGCAAAAACGGCCAGAGTATGACGAGCGGCTCGATATTGAGCTAAAAGTTATCAACCAGATGGGATTCCCTGGTTACTTCTTGATAGTAATGGAATTTATCCAGTGGTCTAAAGATAATGGTGTTCCGGTAGGGCCAGGGCGAGGCTCAGGTGCAGGCTCTCTGGTGGCATATGCGCTCAAGATTACCGATCTGGATCCGCTGGAATTTGACCTGCTATTCGAACGTTTTCTCAACCCTGAACGTGTATCAATGCCCGACTTCGACGTTGACTTCTGTATGGAGAAACGTGATCTGGTGATTGAACATGTGGCCGAGATGTATGGCCGCGATGCGGTTTCTCAGATTATTACCTTCGGTACGATGGCTGCCAAAGCGGTTATCCGCGATGTGGGCCGCGTGCTGGGCCACCCTTATGGTTTTGTCGATCGTATCTCAAAATTGGTGCCACCAGATCCTGGAATGACGCTGGAAAAAGCCTTTGCCGCTGAACCGCAACTTCCTGAAATTTATGAAGCCGATGAAGAGGTTAGGGCGCTGATTGATATGGCGCGTAAGCTGGAAGGGGTAACACGTAACGCTGGGAAACACGCCGGTGGGGTGGTTATTGCTCCGACCAAAATTACTGATTTTGCACCGCTATATTGTGATGCGGAAGGCAAAAACCCGGTTACTCAGTTCGATAAAAATGATGTGGAATATGCCGGTCTGGTGAAGTTCGACTTCCTCGGTTTGCGTACGCTAACTATCATTAATTGGGCGCTGGAGATGATCAATGCCAAGCGCGCCAAAACTGGGCTGGAACCGATAGATATCGCCTCTATTCCGCTGGAAGATAAGCAAAGCTTCGATATGCTGCAACGTTCGGAAACGACAGCAGTATTCCAGCTTGAATCCCGAGGTATGAAGGATCTTATCAAGCGGCTGAAGCCAGACTGCTTCGAGGATATGATAGCTCTGGTGGCATTATTCCGCCCCGGTCCGCTGCAATCCGGGATGGTAGATAACTTTATTGACCGTAAACATGGTCGTGAAGCACTGTCCTATCCTGATATCGAATGGCAACATGAATCCCTGAAGCCTGTACTGGAGCCGACCTATGGCATCATCCTGTATCAGGAACAGGTTATGCAGATTGCGCAGGTTCTGTCTGGCTACTCCCTTGGCGGCGCGGATATGTTGCGTCGAGCTATGGGTAAGAAAAACCCAGCAGAGATGGCAAAACAGCGTTCGGTATTCGAAGATGGGGCCAAAAGTCAGGGTGTTGACGGTGAATTGGCGATAAAAATCTTTGACTTGGTAGAGAAGTTCGCCGGTTATGGTTTTAACAAATCTCACTCCGCTGCTTATGCTTTGGTGTCCTACCAAACGTTGTGGTTAAAAGCACATTATCCGGCTGAGTTTATGGCTGCGGTAATGACCGCCGATATGGATAACACCGATAAAGTTGTTGGTCTGGTTGATGAATGTTGGCGTATGGGGCTGAAGATTCTGCCACCAGAAATTAACAGTGGCCTGTATCACTTCCATGTAAACGATGAGGGTGAAATTGTTTACGGGATTGGTGCTATCAAGGGGGTTGGTGAGGCGCCGATCGACGCGATACTGGAGGCACGTAAAGAGGGCGGTCACTTCAAAGATTTGTTTGATTTATGTGCCCGCGTCGATACGAAAAAGCTGAATCGGCGGATATTAGAAAAGTTAATCATGTCCGGTGCTTTTGACCGTTTGGGGCCGCACCGTGCCGCATTAATGAGCTCCTTAGGCGAAGCGTTAAAAGCCGCAGACCAACATGCGAAAGCAGAGGCCATTGGTCAGGCCGATATGTTTGGCGTATTGGCTGATGCACCTGAGCAGGTTGAGCAATCTTATGCTAATGTGCCGCGGTGGCAGGAACAAATTGTTTTAGACGGTGAACGGGAAACGCTGGGGTTATACCTAACCGGCCACCCGATTACTCAATATCTAAAGGAAATCGAACGTTATGCTGGCGGGCTGCGTTTGAAAGATATGCATCCGACGGATCGGGGCAAAATGACCACTGCGGTAGGGCTGGTAATCGCTGCAAGGGTTATGGTAACAAAACGCGGGAATCGCATTGGTATTTGTACTTTGGATGACCGTTCCGGGCGTCTGGAGGTGATGCTATTCACCGATGCATTGGAAAAATATCAGCATTTATTGGAAAAAGACCGTATCCTGATAGCCACTGGACAGGTCAGCTTTGATGACTTTAGTGGTGGACTTAAAATGACCGCCCGTGAGTTAATGGACATCAGTGAAGCTCGTGAAAAATATGCCCGTGGGCTTGCTATATCGCTGACCGACAGGCAAATTGATGACCAGCTTTTGAACCGTCTCCGTCAGTCGTTGGAACCCCATCGAGCGGGGACGATCCCAGTGCATCTTTATTACCAACGGGAAGATGCTCGCGCCCGGCTGCGGTTTGGAGCCACATGGCGCGTGACGCCCACCGATCGCTTATTGATAGATTTGCGAACGCTGGTAGGTAATGAGCAGGTGGAACTGGAATTTGACTAAAATAGGAATGCTATGAGTCTGAATTTTCTTGATTTTGAACAGCCGATTGCAGAGCTGGAAGCGAAAATTGACTCGCTGACTGCAGTCAGCCGTCAAGACGAAAAATTAGATATTAATCTGGATGAAGAGGTCCAGCGTCTGCGTGAGAAAAGTGTTGAGCTGACGCGGAAAATTTTCTCGGACCTCGGCGCATGGCAGATTGCCCAACTGGCACGCCACCCTCGTCGTCCTTATACCCTGGATTATATCGCTAATATCTTTACTGATTTCGAAGAACTGGCGGGTGATCGCGCTTATGCCGACGACAAAGCTATTGTCGGTGGTATTGCTCGTCTGGATGGTCGCCCGGTGATGATCATTGGTCATCAAAAAGGCCGTGAAACCAAAGAAAAAATTCGCCGTAACTTTGGTATGCCAGCGCCTGAAGGTTATCGTAAGGCACTGCGTCTGATGGAGATGGCTGAGCGCTTTAAGCTGCCAATCATTACTTTCATTGATACACCAGGGGCGTATCCTGGTGTTGGCGCAGAAGAGCGTGGTCAATCTGAAGCCATCGCACGTAACCTGCGTGAGATGTCACGTCTGAGTGTTCCTATCGTTTGTACCGTTATTGGTGAAGGTGGCTCAGGCGGCGCATTAGCCATTGGTGTTGGCGATAAAGTGAATATGCTGCAATACAGCACCTATTCCGTTATCTCCCCAGAGGGCTGTGCATCTATTCTGTGGAAAAGTGCTGATAAAGCACCGTTAGCCGCAGAGGCCATGGGTATTACGGCTCATCGTCTGAAAGAATTAAAGATGATTGACTCGGTTATCCCTGAACCTTTAGGCGGCGCGCACCGTGATTACACCACTATTGCTGCTGCTTTGAAGGCGCAACTGTTGGCTGATCTTAGTGATCTGGATGTTTTGAATGACGAAGAATTATTGAATCGTCGTTATCAGCGTCTGATGAATTACGGTTATTGCTGATTAAGCATGCCCGATTTATTGGGCATCGCAGAGAAATATTGAAATCCGGCTCATATATTATGGGCCGGATTTTTTACTTATAGATTCTGAGTAATAATATCTAACTCCATAATAATTTTGGCAAAAATTTAATTTCATGTTGTTATAGGTAATTGGCGGACAATATGAGGATTCACCGATGAATATCATCGCAATCATGGGGCCGATGGGGGTTTACTACAAAGATGAACCTATTCGTGAGTTAAACGATGCCCTGCTGGCTAAAGGTTTTCAGTTGATCTACCCTCAGGATCGTGGTGATCTGCTTAAACTGATCGAGCATAATGCGCGGATTATTGGTGTGATTTTCGATTGGGACCAGCACAGTAATGAGCTTTGCACTGAAATTAATGATCTGAACGAATATCTCCCACTTTACGCATTTATCAATACGACCTCCTCATTGGATGTCAGTTTGAATGAAATGCGCATGGCTCTTTATTTCTTTGAATATACGTTAAATGCGGCAGATGATATTGCCCAGCATATTGAACAATATACCGCTGAGTATATGGATAGCATCACTCCGCCGCTAACCAAGGCGTTATTTAATTACGTCAAAGAAGGGAAATATACCTTCTGTACGCCGGGGCATATGGCGGGGACGGCATTTCAAAAAAGCCCGGTAGGCAGCTTATTCTATGATTTCTTTGGTGCTAACACCCTCAAGGCTGATGTGTCGATTTCAGTGACTGAACTCGGATCACTATTAGACCACAGTGGCCCGCATCTGGAAGCCGAAGAGTATATTGCCCGTACTTTCAATGCTGAGCAGAGTTATATGGTGACGAACGGGACATCAACGGCAAATAAAATCATTGGCATGTATTCGTCCCCCTCGGGCAGTACAGTATTGATTGATCGTAATTGTCATAAGTCTCTGACCCATCTTTTGATGATGACCAATATCATTCCGCTATATTTGTGCCCGGCCCGTAATGCTTACGGTATTTTGGGCGGCATCCCGCAGCACGAATTTACGCGCGAATCTATTACTGAGAAAATTGCACAAACCAAGAATGCCAGCTGGCCAGTGCATGCGGTGATAACGAACTCGACCTATGATGGGCTGCTCTATAATACTGATTATATTAAGCAGACACTGGACGTCCCTTCAATTCACTTTGATTCCGCCTGGGTGCCTTATACCAATTTCCATGAGATCTATGAAGGGAAAAGTGGCATGAGCGGGGAACGGGTTGCGGGTAAAGTTTTCTATGAAACGCAATCGACACATAAATTGTTGGCCGCATTCTCTCAAGCTTCGATGATTCATATTAAAGGTGATTACAATGAAGGCACTTTTAACGAAGCTTATATGATGCACACCACCACCTCACCGAATTACGGCATTGTGGCATCAATGGAAACTGCCGCAGCAATGATGCGTGGTAAACCGGGCAGGCGCATGATTATGCGCTCCATTGAGCGTGCGATGCATTTTCGCAAAGAAGTTCGCCGTTTACGTTCACAGAGTGACAACTGGTTCTTTGATGTCTGGCAGCCAGAAGATATTGACGAAATAGCCTGTTGGCCGTTGCAACCGGGGCAAAAGTGGCATGGCTTTAGCAATGCAGATGCAGATCATATGTATCTGGATCCGATCAAAGTGACCATCCTGACGCCGGGTATGAGCAGTGAAGGGGAACTTGAAGACGAAGGGATCCCTGCGGCATTAGTCGCTAAATTTCTCGATGAACGCGGCATCGTGGTAGAGAAAACCGGGCCATATAATTTGCTGTTCCTGTTCAGTATTGGCATTGATAAAACTAAGTCGATGAGCTTATTACGCGGCCTCACTGAATTTAAACGCGCTTATGATCTTAACTTGCGGGTTAAAAATATGCTGCCGGATCTGTTTGCTGAAGATCCCGATTTTTACCGCCATATGCGTATTCAGGAGTTGGCCGCCGGTATCCACCAATTGATCCGTAAACACGACTTGCCCCGTTTGATGCGCCAGTCCTTTGATGTACTGCCAGAGATGAAACTCACGCCGTATGACATGTTCCAACAGCAGATTCGCGGTAATATAGCGGCCTGCGAAATGCGTGATTTGATAGGTAAAGTCGTGGCCAACATGATCCTGCCTTACCCGCCGGGGGTACCGTTGGTTATGCCAGGTGAAATGATCAGTGAAGAGAGCCGCGCAGTCTTGGACTTCCTGCTGATGCTGTGTGCCATCGGCGCGCATTACCCTGGATTTGAAACCGACATTCACGGAGCTAAACGCGATGATGATGGTCGCTATTGGGTCAATGTGCTGAAGACAAATGATTAAACTGGAGTAATACATGTTAGCAATACGTCAGATACATCATATTGCAATCATTGGCTCAGATTATCAGGTCAGTAAAAAATTCTACTGTGAGGTGCTGGGGTTCAGCTTGATAAGTGAGGTCTATCGTGAAGAACGCGACTCATGGAAAGCTGATTTAGCCTTAAATGGGCAATATACTATTGAGTTGTTTTCTTTTCCCTCCCCGTCAACACGGCCTAGCCGCCCAGAGGCTTGTGGTTTACGTCACCTGGCTTTTCAGGTTGATAATATTGAGCAGGCAGTCAGTGAACTGGGGGCCGCCGGTGTGATTTGCGAAGCGGTTCGCATTGATCCCTATACCCAATCACGTTTTACTTTCTTTACTGATCCAGATGGTTTACCTCTGGAGCTATACGAAATAACGCTGGAATGACATGAACTCAGCCACCTTTATGCCTAATGTGTTACTCAATCCTTTGTTCGCGCAATTGGGTGATCATCGCCATGTTCTGGTGGGGTTCAGTGGTGGGTTGGATTCCAATGTATTACTGCATTTATTGGTTAGCCTGCGCCAACAATTGCTCCCTGAGCTGAAAGTTCGCGCGATTCATATTCATCACGGATTAAACCCATTGGCAGACAGTTGGGTAAAACATTGCCAGCAGCAGTGTGATCAATGGGAAGTTCCACTTGAAGTGGTGCGAGTGAAGATTGACCCGCGACACAATGGAATAGAGGCTGCCGCCAGAACGGCTCGCTATCAGGCATTTTCCTCACATTTAGCTGCCAATGAAGTGCTACTTACGGCTCAACATCTGGATGACCAGTGTGAAACCTTCTTACTGGCACTTAAGCGGGGCAGTGGTCCGGCGGGGCTGTCCTCAATGGCAGGCAGAATGCCGTTTGCCCATAGCCAGTTGTTGCGGCCATTGTTGGCCTTTTCCCGCGCAACGCTTGAGAACTATGCTCAAGCACAACAACTACGGTGGATTGAAGATGACAGCAATCAGGACCATCGTTTCGATCGTAACTTCTTGCGATTAAGTGTGTTGCCTCTGCTTCATCAGCGCTGGCCGCATTTTGCTCAAGCGACGGCGCGCAGTGCAAGTCTGTGCGCTGAGCAGGAACAATTATTGGATGAGTTGTTGGCAGATAATCTGCAACAACTGCAAAGCCCGGATGGCGCGCTTTCTATTGAGGGGTTATTACTGGCCTCAGAAGCCAAACGGGGGGCGATATTACGCCGTTGGCTGGCTAGATGGGGGGTAGTGATGCCATCGCAAAACCAACTGCAACGTTTGTGGTTAGAAGTTGCTATGGCAAGGCAAGATGCAGAGCCTCAGCTTACTTTGGGGGCACATCAGGTTCGCCGCTTCCGGCAATATTTATATCTATTGCCACCGCTGGCTGAGATAAATATACGGCATCTACCTTGGGCCAACATTGAGGCTGGGCCTAATCATGTCGCAATCCCCCCAGGCCCTTTGATTCTACCTGCCAATCTGGGGGTATTGAGTTTTATTACTGAAGGGGGGCAAGCGGTCAGGGCTGCGGCAACCGGCGAGGTGATCAGCGTCCGTTTCGGTTTACAAGGTGATATCAAGATTGTTGGGCGGCACCATTCGCGCCATAGCAAAAAGATTTGGCAAGAGTTGGGGGTACCGCCGTGGCAACGGGAGCGTATTCCGCTACTCTACTTTGGCGAACAATTAATTGCTGCGGCTGGAGTGTTTGTGGCTCAGGCAGGCCAGGCAAAAGAAGGCGAACCCTGTTGGCACCTAAATTGGGCCAACGCGGAATAATAAAATAACAACACGCAGAACAGTCTATTTTGAGGAGTAATGATGAAATTAGTCGTCAGTATAATGGTGTTATGGGGATTGAGTAGTTTCTCGGTGTTGGCAAAAAATGATATCGAAGCGGGGCGGGTTAAGTCTGCCAGTTGTGTGGCTTGTCATGGTGCACAAGGTAAGGTTTCGGTGCCGATGTATCCTAATCTGGCTGGGCAAAATGCCATGTATTTAGAACAATCATTAAAAGCGTATAAAAAAGGGGAGCGAACTGGTGGGCAAGCTGGAGTGATGCAGGCTTATGTTGCGCCTTTAACCGACGAGGATTTCTCTGATTTGGCGGCTTACTATGCCAGTTTAAAACCTTAATTCGGTTTGGTTTGCCCTGAATGCAAAACGGGCCACTTTTCAGCGGCCCGTCATCAATATAATGGGATGAAGCTATGATGCACTCACCACAACAGTCCCTATCTCGGGGTGACTGAAGCTGGCAATATAGTCCAGACGCAACTCGCGCATTGTTCCTTCTTGCTCGATAATTAGGTATTCGACCTTTTTTCTCAGCAGCAGATCGCTGGCTTTACCTTCTACGATCTCACCGCCTCTCAACTTCAACGTCAGTATCAGGTGATGTTGGCAGGCGAGCTCTAGATTATCGTAGTCATCACAATTGATGGGTTGATACTCTTCACTCATCGACATAATCGCTCACCAATAAGTTAGCGGCGGCAAAGGCCGCCTGTTCCCTAACGGAGGACGGTAGTGCGTCGTTAGCCGCAACTTCGTCCAATGCTTTCAATACACAGCGCAATGCGTCTGGTACGTAACCCAGATCGCCACTTCCAATTTGGGCATAAAAACGGCGTACTAATTCACAGTATTGCTGCACAGTAATCCTCCTGGAAAAGTTTAACCCAGTAGATTCTCAGCGGAAGCGACACACTGTCAACCTACGAAGATAAACTCTGAACTTATAAGGACTATAGCACAGGAGTGATAGAGATATTAGAGTGTGGCACAAGGTTTCTTTTTCGCATTGATGCCACTAATCGTTCTCTTTATGCAGGGTTGGCTGGCTGCTGGCAGACTGGATCAAGTACACTGTCCGCCAGATAATTAAGAGGTCACCCATGGCACTAAAAGCAACCATCCATAAAGCTGCTGTTAACATTGCGGATATGGATCGTAATTTTTTTCAGGATGTTAACCTGACTATCGCGCAGCACCCCTCCGAAACTGACCAGCGTATGATGCTGAGGTTACTCGCATGGATCTGCCACGCTGATGAGCGTTTGCAGTTTACTAAAGGTCTGAGCGCTGACGATGAGCCGGAGATTTGGCGTCATAATGACCATAACGGTATTGAATTGTGGGTTGAGCTGGGGTTACCAGAGGAGAAACGTCTGCGTAAAGCCTGTAATCAGTCACAGCAAGTGGTGCTGTATGCCTACAGCGAACGCGCAGCTAAGGTGTGGTGGCCACAAGTCCGGGATAAGTTATCCGGGCACCGCAATTTGCGGGTGCGCTTCTTGGGTGATGAACAGATGGCCAAGTTGACGGCACTTGCGAATCGTAATATGTCGTTACAGGCTACGTTGCAAGAGGGAACTATTTG
The DNA here is from genome assembly GCF_052217165.1 of Yersinia sp. 2540 StPb PI. Lineage (NCBI taxonomy): Bacteria > Pseudomonadati > Pseudomonadota > Gammaproteobacteria > Enterobacterales > Yersiniaceae > Yersinia > Yersinia sp. 2540 StPb PI. The sequence goes on along the minus strand of NZ_JAZGQC010000001.1, from coordinate 4,449,578 downwards.
GTTGTCGGATGCTCAGAATAATCTGGAAATTAGTTTTGATGAATGGCAAGGCGACGGGCAATAAGCGTGCTGATTATATCTAATTATGTCAGTCTACCTGACAGTGAGATTGAGCTGACGGCGATCCGGGCGCAGGGCGCGGGGGGACAGCACGTCAATAAAACCTCAACTGCCATTCATTTGCGCTTTGACATTAAGGCTTCAAGCCTGCCAGAGTACTATAAAGAAAGGTTATTATTGCTAAATAGCCATTTGATGACGGCAGAGGGTGTCGTTATCATCAAAGCGCAAGAATACCGCAGCCAGGATATGAATCGCGAAGCGGCATTGGCGCGGCTGGTGGCATTAATCCGTCAGGCAATGGTGGTAGAAAAGGCTCGTCGGGCGACAAAACCGACCAAAGGCTCAAAAATAAGGCGAGTCGAGGGCAAAGTCCGCAAAGGTGCGACCAAAGCACTGCGCGGCAAAATACATCAGGAGTGATGCCATTATTTAGCCTGGGATTTATACATTGTGACTAATGTGGCTTCATTCCTTATATATCGGACACAGTATGGGAGAATGACTGTGAAAAAATTAACAATAACGCTATTTTTGGCAGTAGGTGCACTGTCATTATTAGGTTGCAACAATCGACATCAACCGGTTGAACAGGCTTTACAACCTATGCAGCAAAGCTATCAGGGCGTATTACCCTGCGCGGATTGCAGTGGTTTGGATACCTCACTGTTCCTTGATAGCGATGGGACTTTTATCCTGAAGGAAATTTATCGTGGTACTGCTCATGCTGGCGATAACAACGAGAGCGATCAAACCTTTGCTGAATACGGTCAGTGGGCGCGTACTGCTGATAAGTTGGTACTTACTAACGGGCAAGGGGAGAAACGCTACTTTCGGCCAGTAGGTAAAAATCTGGTGATGCTCGACCAACAAGGATTGGCGATTCAGTCAGCATTGAATTATCAGCTTACCCCGAGTGATCAGCCGTTACCCAAAACGCCGATGCCGTTGAGCGGTATGTATAAGTATTTTGCTGATGCCGCCGTATTTACCGATTGTGCTACCGGCCGAACCTTCCCAGTCGAGAATAATATTGCACTGGAAACCGGATATTTAAAGGCCCGTAAAAAGGTCGGTGAACCGGTATTTTTAACCCTTAATGGCCATTTTGATGTGCGGCCATCGATGGAAGAAGGGCAATCAGACAAAACGCTGATTCCGGCTGATAACATTAAGTTTAATGCCAGTAAGAGTTGCGGCAGTAAATAGAATCTATCCGTTGCTGCAATAAAAAGCCGCTGGTAGTGAGTTAACTATCCAGCGGCTCAGCGGTTTATTTAGGGTCAATTAGCGCTTGATTTGGCCCAGCAGGAACTCAATGATTTCACTGGTTTTAATCATCTGCTTCTCACCAACACGGCGGTTTTTATATTCCACCTCTTCGCAGTCGAGATTGCGGTCACCAATCACGATATTGTGTGGCACGCCAATCAGCTCCATATCGGCAAACATCACGCCTGGGCGTTCTTTGCGGTCATCAAGAATCACGTCAATACCATGGGCACGCAGAGTGGCATACAGCTCTTCTGCCAACTCTTTCACGCGGAAAGATTTGTGCATATTCATTGGCAAAATGGCTACCTGGAACGGTGCAATCGCATCCGGCCAAATAATGCCACGGTCGTCATGATTCTGCTCAATGGCCGCTGCTACTACACGGGATACGCCAATACCGTAACAACCCATGGTCATCACTTGGTTACGGCCATCTTCGCCCTGAACCGTGGCTTTCATCGCTTCCGAGTATTTAGTGCCTAGCTGGAAGATATGACCGACTTCAATACCACGCTTGATAAGTAATGTGCCTTTGCCATCAGGGCTGATATCACCTTCAACCACATTACGTAAATCGGCAATTTGTGGCAGCGGTAAGTCACGCTCCCAATTAATACCAAAGTAGTGTTTGCCGTCGATATTCGCGCCAGCACCAAAATCACTCATTGCTGCCACACTGCGGTCAATCACGATTGGCAACTGCAAATTAACCGGGCCTAATGACCCTGGACCTGCGCCAATCACTGCACGAATCTCTTCTTCACTGGCAAAGGTCAGTGGTTTGGCGATTTGTAGCAGTTTTTCTGCTTTAATCTCATTGAGTTCATGATCACCGCGAACCAGCAACGCAACCAGTTTGTGACCACTCTCTTCGTGAGCATGTACCAATAAGGTTTTCACTGTTTTCACTATTGGAAGGTTGAACTGCTCGACCAATTCAGCGATGGTTTTTGCATTCGGGGTATCAATGATACGCAGCTCTTCCGTGGCGCTAGCCCGTGGTTCATCAGGAGCCACTGCTTCAGCAAACTCAATATTAGCGGCATAATCAGAACCGGTTGAGAACACGATGTCGTCTTCGCCACTCTCGGCCAGCACTTGGAATTCATGCGATGCACTGCCACCAATTGAACCGGTATCTGCCAGAACTGCACGGAAATTCAGATCCATACGAGAGAAAATCTTACTGTAGGCCGCATACATCGCGTCGTAAGTTTCCTGCAACGATTCCTGAGTGGTATGGAAAGAGTAAGCATCTTTCATCAGGAACTCGCGAGCACGCATCACGCCGAAACGTGGGCGAACTTCATCACGGAACTTGGTCTGGATTTGGAAAAAATTTAGCGGCAACTGTTTGTAAGAGTTGATCTCACCGCGAATCAGGTCAGTAATCACTTCTTCATGAGTTGGACCGAGCACAAATGGGCGTTCGCCGCGATCGACAAAACGCAATAGCTCAGGACCATACTGTTCCCAGCGACCACTCTCCTGCCACAAATCAGCCGGTTGTACGACGGGCATTGAAACCTCAATAGCACCGGCGTTATTCATCTCTTCGCGCACGATGTTTTCGACTTTCTTCAACACCCTAACTCCGGTCGGTAACCAGGTATAAAGACCTGATGCCAGTTTACGGATCATCCCGGCACGAAGCATCAGTTGGTGACTGATCACTTCAGCATCGGCAGGTGTCTCCTTTAGAGTGGAGAGCAGATATTGGCTAGTACGCATGATGTTTTGGTTCCATTAGCACTGCAACAAGTAGAGGCAGTCCAAAAAGTAAAAAGTGGTTTAGTTTACCAGCGAGTACGGGTTGTCAAAAGAGAGCTGGCTGAAATTTAGCGTGGGTCGAGCGACAACACTTCTGTTTGCTGGCCCATAACCCGCCAACGCACATTAAATTCCAGCAACAGAACCGCGTATTCGCGGCTTTCATTATCGTCTTTACGGTAGGCTGGACGGGGGTCTTGTGCCAAAACCTGGCTGATAAAACGCCGCAAATGTGGATAACGCGTCTGCTGCTGTACTAACTGTTGCTCAGCGGTGGCTGAGAAACACACCGGCATATCTGCATCTGGGGCTGTCTGCGCAAAACCAGCGCGCGCCAGTGGCTGGCTCTCTGCGAAAGGCAGATAGGGTTTAATGTCAATCACCGGGGTTCCATCAACCAGATCCAGACTCCCCAACTCCAGAATCACCTCTGCGCCCTGGCAACGTATCCCTTTCAGCTCAATCAACGACATGCCGATAGGATTTGGCCGGAAAGTGGAGCGAGTGGCAAATACGCCCATCCGTGTATTACCGCCTAAACGTGGCGGGCGAACCGTCGGACGCCAACCCCCCGCCATGGTTTGATGGAAAACGAACATCACCCATACATGACTGAAGTCAGATAACCCACGCACGGCTTCCGGCTGATTATAGGGAGCCACTAACTGTAACTCACCACCGCCATCTTCAATTAGACCGGGCTGCCTTGGCACCGCAAACTTTTCTTTATAGGGTGAGCGAATCACCCCGATCTGATTGAAGGAAAATACACTCATTTTGATGAAACGTTCAGTGCAGAACCTTGGCACACCGCTTGTTGATAGCAGCCAGGAACGCCACTTTGTATTTCACATCCGTGTAGCAGCACCGCATTGGCTTTCATATAAGAAGCACGGGTCTGCATTCTCTTACGGGCGGTGGCGATACTGGCTGGAGAGTCCTGAACGGTAGATTGGCAAGACTCACCGGATACTTCGCCTAAGTCGCGGAAAGGCTTGCCAACAAGTTCTTCAGCACTTTTATAAAGTTTTACCGGTGCCGGACGAGGGGCTGCCGTTGGGCTGGGTTTAGTCACCGGAGGTGGTTGCTTAACCGGACTTTCTGTGGTGGATGGCTTTGATTGAAGCATGGAGCATCCAGTTAGCGAAAGTGCTAACAGACACAGAGGTAACGCACGCATAGAAATTCCTCAGCCTTTTTTATTTAAGAGGCGCTATTGAAGCAATCTATGATGCAAATAACAAGACGGGCCATAGCCCGTCTTGCAATATATTTAGCAAACACTGATTTTAGCTAACGCCATATTCAGCAAAATAGCCAATTAACACTTACCAGCCTTTCACTGCACCACCGTTGAATGCTTTGTTTGCTGCATCGTAAACTTCATCAGACTGATATGCCTGAACGAATTTCTTCACGTTTTCCGCATCTTTGTTATCTTCGCGAGCCACGATCAGATTGACGTAAGGTGACTCTTTATCTTCCACGAACAAGCCATCTTTAGCCGGTGTTAAACCAATCTGGCTGGCGTAGGTGGTATTGATAATCGCCAAGGCGATTTGTTGGTCATCCAAAGAACGTGGTAACTGAGGGGCTTCCAGTTCAACCAGTTTCAGGTTTTTAGGATTCTCAACCACATCCAACACGGTTGGCAGCAGACCAACACCGTCTTTCAGTTTAATCAGCCCCACTTTTTGCAGTAGCAACAGAGAACGGCCCAGATTGGTCGGGTCATTTGGCAGTGCGACCTGAGAACCCTGTTGTAACTCTTCCAATGATTTGATTTTCTTAGAGTAACCAGCAATTGGATAAACGAATGAGTTACCCACAGACACTAACTTGTAGCCACGATCTTTAATTTGCTGATCCAGATAAGGCTTATGCTGGAAGGCATTCAGGTCAATATCACCTTTGCTCAATGCTTCGTTTGGCAAAACATAGTCGTTAAAGGTAACCAGTTCAACATCCAGACCATATTTGTCTTTTGCCACTTTTTGAGCAACTTCAGCAACTTGTTGCTCGGCACCCACAATGACACCAACTTTAATGTGGTTTGGATCTTTCTCTGCCGGGCCGCAACCCACCAGAGCCAAGGTACCAATCAGTGCACTGACTGCCGCGATAGATTTGAATTTTAAAGACATATCCCTTCCTCTATAGACATTCGTTAAGATGCGCCGCTGTGTGAGGCAGTCGCTATACCCTTGGTACTTGGCGCTGCAGGGTTGTTAGCAATTTTCACTTACCCGAATCACTTACTTGAATAAGCTTATCGGGATATGTTCGCTTGCCGCCTACCTGCAACATCAATTCCTTTGGGTAATTGATGTGTTAAGAACTATTTGTGGGTAACGGCTTTTACGATCCGATCGCCACTGAACTGAATCAGGTAAACCAAAATTACTAATAATACTAATACAGTATTCATTACCGTGGCGTTATAGCCAATGTAACCATACTGATAACCGATCTGGCCTAAGCCACCGGCACCGACTGCACCACCCATCGCGGAATAACCGACCAGGGTAATTAATGTAATAGTGGCGGCATTCACCAAGCCGGGTAGGGCTTCGGGCAACAACACCTTTTTAATAATTTGCATTGGGGTCGCTCCCATCGCACGGGCAGCCTCAACCAAACCAGATGGAATCTCTAGTAGGGCATTCTCCACCATACGAGCAATAAAGGGGGCTGCACCGACTGTTAGTGGCACAATCGCCGCCTGTAACCCAATCGATGTACCGACAATCATTCGAGTGAATGGAATCATCCACACCAATAAGATAATAAAAGGTATGGAACGGAAAATATTCACAACTCCAGACAGGGTGCGGTAAATCTTATTGTTGGCGATAATTTGCCCTGGGCGAGTGACATACAGCAGCACCCCAACCGGCAGTCCTAGCACAAAACCAAAGAAACCAGACACAAAAGTCATCATCAGAGTTTCCCAGACGCCTCGGCCCATTAACCACATCATTGCCTCAGACATAACCCAGAACCTCTACTTTTACATGATGATCTTGCAAAAACTTGATGGCAGCGAGGCCATCCTGATCGTCGCCATGCAGCTCTGCTAACATGACACCAAACTTAACGCCACCGGCATAATCCATCTGCGAACTGAGAATCCCGATATCAATATTGAAACGGCGCACCGCTTGTGAAATGAGTGGTGCGTCAACGGACTGACCGGTGAACTCCAATTTCAGCAGTGGAACGCGATCTGCAGTTGGTTCCTGCGTCATACGCTGGGCGTAATCTTCTGGAATATCCAAATGGAGTGTTGATTGGATAAATTGTTGCGCCAGCGGGGTTTTCGGATGCGAGAACACTTCACTGACACTGTCTTTCTCAATCAATTTGCCTTCACTTATTACAGCAACCTGATCACAGATGCGTTTCACCACATCCATTTCATGAGTAATAAGCAAAATAGTTAGTCCCAGACGACGATTAATGTCCTTAAGCAGCTCCAGAATCGAACGAGTGGTTGCCGGGTCTAATGCGCTGGTGGCTTCATCGCACAACAAGACTTTTGGATTACTGGCTAAAGCACGCGCGATAGCAACACGCTGCTTCTGACCGCCCGACAAGTTAGCCGGGTAAGCATCTTGCTTATCCGCTAAACCGACCAGATCCAACAGTTCGGTAACTCTCTTCTTTATATCTGCGCGTGACGTGTTATCCAGCTCTAGAGGCAACGCAATATTGCCATACACCGTGCGAGATGACAGTAAATTGAAATGCTGAAAAATCATGCCGATTTGACGACGCGCACGCGTCAGTTCACCTTCAGATAAGGTTGTCAGATCTTGCCCATCAACCAGAACCTGGCCGCTGGTAGGGCGCTCTAACATATTGGCACAGCGAATCAGTGTACTTTTACCCGCACCTGATGCACCGATAACGCCATAAATTTGTCCAGCAGGGACGTGTAGACTAACGTCTGTAAGCGCGGTAATAGTGTGCGAACCCTGTTGGAACACTTTGCTGATGTGAGAAAGTTTAATCATATTATTCTTATTTTATCGTCGTTTCCGTGGCTAGATAAAAAGTAAACTTCAGCGGAACCAAAGTATAGATTGGATGTTAAGGCGTCTAGACGGCCAAGTCAACTGGCAACACCGATTCTCTTCCATTCTCAATCGGTAATAAAACATGCGATACTAGTGGGGTTTACAGCCCTCAGGAGCAGATAAGTGACTCAGCCCGTCCCCGCAATATTTTTAGATCGTGATGGTACAATTAATGTTGATCACGGTTATGTCCACGAAATTGATAACTTCCAGTTTATAGACGGTGTTATTGATGCTTGTCGTGAATTGAAAGAAATGGGTTTCGCTTTGGTATTGGTAACCAATCAATCAGGTATTGCACGCGGTATGTTTACCGAAGAGCAATTTGTAAGTCTCACCGAGTGGATGGATTGGTCTCTGGCTGACCGTGGTGTTGACCTGGACGGCATCTACTTCTGTCCGCATCACCCCGATGGCAGTGTAGCGGAGTTCAGTGAAACATGTGAATGCCGCAAACCGCTGCCTGGCATGTTACTGCAAGCACAAAGCGAATTGAACATTGATATGGCTTCTTCTTATATGGTTGGTGACAAAATTGAAGATATGCAGGCAGCATTAGCGGCTAATGTCGGCACTAAAGTGTTAGTTCGCACTGGCAAGCCTGTTAGCGCAGAAGGAGAGGTGCTAGCTGATTGGGTGCTAAATAGTCTGGCTGACCTGCCAAAAGCGATAAAAACGCGTCATAAGTAGTCTTTGCGTTCAAATAATCAGCAGTTAGAAAAAACTTTAAGATAAACCCTTGCCATTCTGAGGCGGCTCCCTATAATGCGCATCCATCGACACGGCGCTGTGAGCAACTTCACAGAGTGGCCGGGAAGAGCAGAGAAAATTAACTGATTAAGTGGTTGACTCTGTAGCGGGAAAGCGTAATATCTGCCTCCCGCGTTACCGTAAGATTCGCCGAAAGGCAAACGGGTAACGAACGCTCTTTAACAATTTATCAGACAATCTGTGTGGGCACTCGCAAGACGATATCGAAGCCTGTTTCGACAGGCAGAAGAAATATCAAAGTCTTGAAGAGTGACCAAAGCAGTACACATTTGAACTTCGGTTCGAATGCTTATTTGCAGAAAGTAATCTTTGAGCATCGCTGCTTTTATTAGCAGCAAATCAAACAAATCTTAAATTGAAGAGTTTGATCATGGCTCAGATTGAACGCTGGCGGCAGGCCTAACACATGCAAGTCGAGCGGCAGCGGGAAGTAGTTTACTACTTTGCCGGCGAGCGGCGGACGGGTGAGTAATGTCTGGGAAACTGCCTGATGGAGGGGGATAACTACTGGAAACGGTAGCTAATACCGCATGACCTCGCAAGAGCAAAGTGGGGGACCTTCGGGCCTCACGCCATCGGATGTGCCCAGATGGGATTAGCTAGTAGGTGGGGTAATGGCTCACCTAGGCGACGATCCCTAGCTGGTCTGAGAGGATGACCAGCCACACTGGAACTGAGACACGGTCCAGACTCCTACGGGAGGCAGCAGTGGGGAATATTGCACAATGGGCGCAAGCCTGATGCAGCCATGCCGCGTGTGTGAAGAAGGCCTTCGGGTTGTAAAGCACTTTCAGCGAGGAGGAAGGCAATCGTGTTAATAGCACGGTTGATTGACGTTACTCGCAGAAGAAGCACCGGCTAACTCCGTGCCAGCAGCCGCGGTAATACGGAGGGTGCAAGCGTTAATCGGAATTACTGGGCGTAAAGCGCACGCAGGCGGTTTGTTAAGTCAGATGTGAAATCCCCGCGCTTAACGTGGGAACTGCATTTGAAACTGGCAAGCTAGAGTCTTGTAGAGGGGGGTAGAATTCCAGGTGTAGCGGTGAAATGCGTAGAGATCTGGAGGAATACCGGTGGCGAAGGCGGCCCCCTGGACAAAGACTGACGCTCAGGTGCGAAAGCGTGGGGAGCAAACAGGATTAGATACCCTGGTAGTCCACGCTGTAAACGATGTCGACTTGGAGGTTGTGCCCTTGAGGCGTGGCTTCCGGAGCTAACGCGTTAAGTCGACCGCCTGGGGAGTACGGCCGCAAGGTTAAAACTCAAATGAATTGACGGGGGCCCGCACAAGCGGTGGAGCATGTGGTTTAATTCGATGCAACGCGAAGAACCTTACCTACTCTTGACATCCACGGAATTTAGCAGAGATGCTTTAGTGCCTTCGGGAACCGTGAGACAGGTGCTGCATGGCTGTCGTCAGCTCGTGTTGTGAAATGTTGGGTTAAGTCCCGCAACGAGCGCAACCCTTATCCTTTGTTGCCAGCACGTAATGGTGGGAACTCAAGGGAGACTGCCGGTGATAAACCGGAGGAAGGTGGGGATGACGTCAAGTCATCATGGCCCTTACGAGTAGGGCTACACACGTGCTACAATGGCAGATACAAAGTGAAGCGAACTCGCGAGAGCAAGCGGACCACATAAAGTCTGTCGTAGTCCGGATTGGAGTCTGCAACTCGACTCCATGAAGTCGGAATCGCTAGTAATCGTAGATCAGAATGCTACGGTGAATACGTTCCCGGGCCTTGTACACACCGCCCGTCACACCATGGGAGTGGGTTGCAAAAGAAGTAGGTAGCTTAACCTTCGGGAGGGCGCTTACCACTTTGTGATTCATGACTGGGGTGAAGTCGTAACAAGGTAACCGTAGGGGAACCTGCGGTTGGATCACCTCCTTACCTAAACGATACGCATTGCGTAGTGTCCACACAGATTGTCTGATGAATGTAAATGAGCAAGAGCACCTGTTGATGAGGGTGATGATTGTGCAATAAGACCTCGGTATCGAGTTTTTACTGCATCAGTCGTTCGAATGTGTCACCACATTCTCACCTTTACACAAAAATACTGAATCAGTGATTCAGTAGAAATTTTTGTGTCCCCATCGTCTAGAGGCCTAGGACACTGCCCTTTCACGGCTGTAACAGGGGTTCGAATCCCCTTGGGGACGCCACTCCGATAATGTGTGAAAGACATTATCAACTGAATATCTTAAAGATGACTTTAAGGAGTCGTGTTTAAGATATTGCTCTTTAACAATCTGGAACAAGCTGAAAATTGAAACATTACAGCCGAAATTTATCTCTCCGTAGATATACTGAGATAAAGAGTAACCTGTAATAGAGTCTCTCAAATAATCGCAATGACAATGGGTTAATCATTGTTGCAGTGTGAGCGAGAAGACACTCGGCAAGGCGTACAGCGCACAGCAACCGGAGTGAACTTAACGTTCATGAGGATTGCGCGCACTGCACAACATAGCAGAGTGTGTTCACAGCCACACCAATAACGAAAAACACCTTTGGGTTGTGAGGTTAAGCGACTAAGCGTACACGGTGGATGCCTAGGCAGTCAGAGGCGATGAAGGGCGTGCTAATCTGCGAAAAGCGTCGGTAAGCTGATATGAAGCGTTACAACCGACGATACCCGAATGGGGAAACCCAGTGCAATTCGTTGCACTATTGCATGGTGAATACATAGCCATGCAAGGCGAACCGGGGGAACTGAAACATCTAAGTACCCCGAGGAAAAGAAATCAACCGAGATTCCCCCAGTAGCGGCGAGCGAACGGGGAAGAGCCCAGAGTCTGAATCAGTTTGTGTGTTAGTGGAAGCGTCTGGAAAGTCGCACGGTACAGGGTGATAGTCCCGTACACCAAAACACACTTGCTGTGAACTCGATGAGTAGGGCGGGACACGTGACATCCTGTCTGAATATGGGGGGACCATCCTCCAAGGCTAAATACTCCTGACTGACCGATAGTGAACCAGTACCGTGAGGGAAAGGCGAAAAGAACCCCGGCGAGGGGAGTGAAATAGAACCTGAAACCGTGTACGTACAAGCAGTGGGAGCACCTTCGTGGTGTGACTGCGTACCTTTTGTATAATGGGTCAGCGACTTATATTTTGTAGCAAGGTTAACCGAATAGGGGAGCCGTAGGGAAACCGAGTCTTAACTGGGCGTCTAGTTGCAAGGTATAGACCCGAAACCCGGTGATCTAGCCATGGGCAGGTTGAAGGTTGGGTAACACTAACTGGAGGACCGAACCGACTAATGTTGAAAAATTAGCGGATGACTTGTGGCTGGGGGTGAAAGGCCAATCAAACCGGGAGATAGCTGGTTCTCCCCGAAAGCTATTTAGGTAGCGCCTCGTGAACTCATCTTCGGGGGTAGAGCACTGTTTCGGCTAGGGGGTCATCCCGACTTACCAAACCGATGCAAACTCCGAATACCGAAGAATGTTATCACGGGAGACACACGGCGGGTGCTAACGTCCGTCGTGAAGAGGGAAACAACCCAGACCGCCAGCTAAGGTCCCAAAGTCATGGTTAAGTGGGAAACGATGTGGGAAGGCATAGACAGCCAGGATGTTGGCTTAGAAGCAGCCATCATTTAAAGAAAGCGTAATAGCTCACTGGTCGAGTCGGCCTGCGCGGAAGATGTAACGGGGCTAAACCATGCACCGAAGCTGCGGCAGCGACACTTAGGTGTTGTTGGGTAGGGGAGCGTTCTGTAAGCCGTTGAAGGTGACCTGTGAGGGTTGCTGGAGGTATCAGAAGTGCGAATGCTGACATAAGTAACGATAATGCGGGTGAAAAACCCGCACGCCGGAAGACCAAGGGTTCCTGTCCAACGTTAATCGGGGCAGGGTGAGTCGACCCCTAAGGCGAGGCTGAAAAGCGTAGTCGATGGGAAACAGGTTAATATTCCTGTACTTGGTGTTACTGCGAAGGGGGGACGGAGAAGGCTAGGCTAGCCGGGCGACGGTTGTCCCGGTTTAAGCATGTAGGCGGTACGACTTGGTAAATCCGGTTGTATATCAACGCTGAGGTGTGATGACGAGTCACTACGGTGATGAAGTAGTTGATGCCAAGCTTCCAGGAAAAGCCTCTAAGCATCAGGTAACATTAAATCGTACCCCAAACCGACACAGGTGGTCAGGTAGAGAATACTCAGGCGCTTGAGAGAACTCGGGTGAAGGAACTAGGCAAAATGGTGCCGTAACTTCGGGAGAAGGCACGCTGGCATTAGGTAATGGGACTTGCTCCCGGCGCCGAAGCCAGTCGCAGATACCAGCTGGCTGCAACTGTTTAATAAAAACACAGCACTGTGCAAACACGAAAGTGGACGTATACGGTGTGACGCCTGCCCGGTGCTGGAAGGTTAATTGATGGGGTCAGCCGCAAGGCGAAGCTCTTGATCGAAGCCCCAGTAAACGGCGGCCGTAACTATAACGGTCCTAAGGTAGCGAAATTCCTTGTCGGGTAAGTTCCGACCTGCACGAATGGCGTAATGATGGCCAGGCTGTCTCCACCCGAGACTCAGTGAAATTGAACTCGCTGTGAAGATGCAGTGTACCCGCGGCAAGACGGAAAGACCCCGTGAACCTTTACTATAGCTTGACACTGAACATTGAGCCTTGATGTGTAGGATAGGTGGGAGGCATTGAAGTGTGGACGCCAGTCTGCATGGAGCCAACCTTGAAATACCACCCTTTAATGTTTGATGTTCTAACTCGGCCCCATAATCTGGGGTGAGGACAGTGTCTGGTGGGTAGTTTGACTGGGGCGGTCTCCTCCCAAAGAGTAACGGAGGAGCACGAAGGTTAGCTAATCACGGTCGGACATCGTGAGGTTAGTGCAAAGGCATAAGCTAGCTTGACTGCGAGAGTGACGGCTCGAGCAGGTACGAAAGTAGGTCTTAGTGATCCGGTGGTTCTGAATGGAAGGGCCATCGCTCAACGGATAAAAGGTACTCCGGGGATAACAGGCTGATACCGCCCAAGAGTTCATATCGACGGCGGTGTTTGGCACCTCGATGTCGGCTCATCACATCCTGGGGCTGAAGTAGGTCCCAAGGGTATGGCTGTTCGCCATTTAAAGTGGTACGCGAGCTGGGTTTAGAACGTCGTGAGACAGTTCGGTCCCTATCTGCCGTGGGCGTTGGAAGATTGAGAGGGGCTGCTCCTAGTACGAGAGGACCGGAGTGGACGAATCACTGGTGTTCGGGTTGTCATGCCAATGGCATTGCCCGGTAGCTAAATTCGGAAGAGATAACCGCTGAAAGCATCTAAGCGGGAAACTTGCCTCGAGATGAGTCTTCCCTGGGGCTTTAAGCCCCCTGAAGGAACGTTAAAGACTATGACGTTGATAGGCTGGGTGTGTAAGTGCAGCGATGCATTGAGCTAACCAGTACTAATGATCCGTGAGGCTTAACCTTACAACACCAAAGGTGTTTTGATTTGAAAGATTGATATTTTCAGCGAAGTTCCGAGATTGGGCTGGCTGGCTGTGTGGAAACATATAGCGGGTTTAGTTTAGACAGAATTTGCCTGGCGGCCTTAGCGCGGTGGTCCCACCTGATCCCATGCCGAACTCAGAAGTGAAACGCCGTAGCGCCGATGGTAGTGTGGGGTCTCCCCATGCGAGAGTAGGACACTGCCAGGCATCAAACAAGCAAAAGAGGCTACCCTAACGGGTGGCCTTTTTTGTTTGTCTGGTGTACAGGTTCGACTCGAGCATGACATGCGACAAACTGCGAATGCAGTTTGAACAGCGCTTGCGCTGGCCCCGGAGGGGTGAGACTCATCCTCAAGATGAGACGAATACTACTGCGAATGCAGTTTGAACAGCGCTTGCGCTGGCCCCGGAGGGGTGAGACTCATCCTCAAGATGAGACGAATATTGTAGGAAAAAATCGTCGGGAACGATTTTAACGTTGCTTGCAACGGCCCGAAGGGCGAATGGCAGGAAAGCCATTCGTACACTGCCAGGCATCAAATAAAGCCGAGACCCCATGCCAAAAGCGTGGGGTTTTTGCTATGGGCAGAATAGTGAAATATGTATAAATAGTGACCTTAGAGTGGTTGCGCCGCAGGGTTCATAGTCAGATGAGTCAAATCCGGCCGTTACAGCGATGAATAAAACAGAAGGCTACCTTGATAGGTGGCTTTTTTTGTTTATGGATTTAGCTGTGAGGATTTGAACCGGGTAAGTAAGGTTTTATCGTAGGAATAGCGTGTTTATTGCTGTAGTGAGGTCAGTTTGCCGCTTGATAAAGGCTGTAACCTGTCATTGCACCAGCGACGTCCCAGGCAAAATCCTTCCAGCTCCAGCCAGTCCCACCTTGACGACTATCATATAACTCCTTACCCGCCCCGATCCCGATAGAAAACAGCAGGCCAAAATTACGGCTCTTGGCATCGGACCAGTTTTGATGCTCACCATAGGCAGTGCCAGCGGCGGCTAAAACGGCGGAGGCAAAGAAATGTTGTGCCTTATCTTTCCCGGTCCAATTATCATTAGCCATGTGCGTGCATGCAGAACTGAGAAAAAACAGTGGAGCGATAAGTAATGGGCGAAGATAAGGTGGGCACCACATGCCGTCTCTCCTCTGGCTAGATACAAAAAACCCGGCATGTAACCGGGTTTTTATATTTATAGAATGCGGCTAATCAGCCGATCGATACGGATCCTGCGCAAACGACGGATCAATTTGCGAACCTTGACTGGATATTGCTGAATATTCTCAAGCTCAAGGTAATGTGAAACAACTTTAGTATGAGTACGGATACACTCCAGCTCTTTAGCGCGCTGCTCGTGCATCTCATGCTTAGGATCGTGGATCAAAATGGCATTTTCCAGATCCAAACGCCATGCGCGTGGATTCAGGTTATTACCGGTAATCAACTGCCAATTATTATCAACCCACATTCCTTTCAGATGATAAGTATTATCGCCATCTTTCCACAGGCGCACGATTAATTGCCCGCTATCGACAAAACGCTGTAAGCGACTCAGGAAGCGGCGCAGGTTGATTTCGTATAAGTAAGGTAACGCGCCAATAATCTTAAATGGTTGATCTTCTGGAATATAAAAGTCATTTGCTGTTTTATCACCAACAATAATCTCGACCTGTTTCCCTTCACGCAGTAGATAAATGATATTGCGGACTAACAGTGCTGGCAGATTAAAGTAAGGTGTACAAATAGTGAGTCGTTCGTCAGCGGAGGCCATTAAATGATGAATCGTTTTATTCAGTTGACTCTTTTTGCCTAAGCCAACCAATGGGGTGACGGCTAGTTCATCATTACTCGCTTGTGCCGGAAATTGATAGCCGATGTCGCGCAGTGACGAGCGAAACTGTCGGGTCTCATTTTTAATCTCAGGATTGGTCGGTCGATCAGCACGATCCAAGCGTTGCACCGCTCCTGCACTTAGCATCCGTTGTTTCACGTAATCGACCATAATTTCGGCCAATGATGGATTCGTGATTAATTGGTATCGGTCATAACGATACTTATCGTTTTGATAGAGGTAGACATCATTGATACTGGCACCACTGTAAATCACAGTATCATCAATGATAAAACCTTTCAGATGCAACACGCCGAGTGCTTCGCGAGTATTGACTGGAACACCGTAAATCGGAACGCAAACATTCGGATGATTGGCTGCCATTTCACAGTACCAATCAGCATTGGTATTGACCGCTGCGGCTCCAATACGCCCACGTTGTGCGCGGTGCCAGTCTACCAGCACGCAAATCTCCAGTTCTGGGCGCTGAAGCTTAGCCTGATAGAGGGCATTCATTACGTCCCGGCCTGCATCATCCTGCTCCAGGTAGAGCGCTACCAGATAAATACGTTTGGTCGCCAGGCCTATTAAATCCAGCAGAGTGGAGCGGAAAACCTTGGGGCAATAAAGTGTTTGGACATCATCAACTGACTGAGGGAGTTTGGGCAGTTGTGCAAGGTGTTGTTGATGTTTACTACGTTTGAATTTTGACAACATCACAGTGCGCTTCTTCTCTTGTTATTTGATGGCAGAACCGCCATATCCTAAAAAACACTAATCCATTGAGTTGGGCGATAATACCACTACTTTCGCGGATTGTGCGCAAGTTTTGCCTGCCAAAGACCGAATCGTTTGGGGTTGTGGTATATATCACGGTGATTCATGTAACTGAAATCAAAGTGTCAGCTCCAGATTAACGATCCCATCTTCCATCTGTACATCAATACTAAAACCGAGTTTTTTAGCTAAACCGATCATGCCACGGTTGTTGGGCATGGTGACTGCGGTTAACCGTGTTAACCCATGGCTGCGAGTATACTGAATCATCTTTTCTAATAGTTCCCGCCCCAGACCCAGCCCTTTAAGGTCTGAGCGCACCAACACGGCAAACTCGGCGTCAATATTGTCAGGGTCAGACAACGCGCGCGTGACGCCAATAATTTCAGGGCCATCATTTTTTTGACGCACAGCGACAAATGCCATTTCTCGATCATAGTCAATCTGCGTCATATTCGCCAAATCATCATGGCTGAATTCATTTATTTCACTGAAGTAGCGATAGTAGAGATCTTCTTTAGTGACTTGATCAATAAACAATTTTAGTAGTGGTTCATCTTCTGGCAAAATTGGGCGGAACAGACAGTGAGAGCCATCTTTAAGTTCGACCTTTTGTTCCAACTCGTGTGGATAGGGGCGGATCGCCAACCGTGCCTGCGGATCGCCGCTGACAGGTGCCAGTTGCATCGAAACATCTAACAGTGTGAATTCGCTACCTGACGCAAGTACCGGGTGAATATCTAACCGGCTGATTTCGGGGCAATCGAGAATTAGATTAGAGACTTGTACCAGTAAACGGCTCAAGCCAGGGATATCCAAGGGTTGTAATGATCCACGGCTGCGAATTTTGCCGCCTTTGACCGCTTGTATAATCAGGTAGCGGGCCAGTGCCATATTGAGTGGCGGCAGCGCGACGGCGGCCTGAGTTTCATGATGCCATTCGATGCCACCTTCACCTAACATGATCAACGGGCCGAAAATCGCATCTTGCTCTACTGCAATTCGCAATTCCTGAGCGCCTGCGCGGTTCGCCATACTTTGCACCAGCAACCCGTGGATACGGGCTTGCGGATAAGTGCGCCTTACCCGGTCAAGAATATCGTCAGCAGCCCGCTGTACTTCAATTGCGGTACGAAGATACAGCATTACGCCCTGGACTTCTGACTTGTGCGGGATATCCGGCGAGCGCAGTTTGATGGCAACCGGATAGCCCAATCGTTCGGCGATATGCACCGCTTCTACGCTATCACTGGCAATCCAGGTTGGCAGTGTGCTGAGGCCATAAGCTTCAAGTATCGGTTGTACTTCATGGGTATCAAGCTGGGTGGCACCTTCTGCCAGCGCCTGGCGAATCAACTGATGCACGTGGGCGGTGTTGGCGGTGAGGCCGACAGGCAGCGCAGGTGTCTCTTTCAATTGCTTCTGGTTACGGCGATATTCCACCATATGCATAAAGGCAGTAATCGCCCCTTCCGGTGTGCGATAGGTGGGGATCCCGGCTTCGGTGAACAGTCGGCGCGCATCTTGTGATGAATATTCACCACACCAGTTAGTGAGCAGGGTAAGGCGTTTGCCGCGTGGGTGCTGACGGATAGCGGAAATCAGTAATTCTGCTGTTTTGCTCCCTGGCGCAGCAGCGCTCGGGGAATGAATCAGCAATAGCGCATCGTAGTCGGTACTGTCCAGTAGCGGTTTAAGCGCCGCCAGATAGCGCTCAGCGCTGGCATCATCGCGCAAGTCTATGGGATTACGTAAGGAAACAAAAGAGGGTAGCACGGCACTCAGCGCCGATTGGGTGGTATCAGACAGTGTTGCCAACTTGCCATTACGGCTGATTAGCTCATCCAGCGCCATGGCCGCCGGGGCGGAACCATTGCTGACAATCAATAACCGTTCACCCCGTAGCGGGTGCATGTGGCTGAGTGTTTCGACGGCGGAGAATAGCTCGTGAGTATCCTGCACCCGCAGCAGGCCGGCCCGCTGAATCGCCGCATCATAAGCCGCGTCCAGCCCTTGCTGACCATTTAGCAACTGCTGAGCACGCTGTGTGCGGCCACTTTTGACCACCAGAATCGGTTTATTGCGCGAAGCGCTGCGCGAGGCGGATAAAAACCGGCGCGCATCACTGATATGTTCGATATACAGCATAATGGCACTGGTTTTGCCATCTCTGGCCAGGAAATCGAGTAAGTCATCGACATCAATATCCAGGCTGTCACCCAGCGCAATAAAATACGAGAAGCCAACTTCCCGCTGCTGCGCCCAGTCGAGAATGGTGTTTGCTACCGCGGCTGATTGAGAGATAAATGCCAGCCGCCCTTTCTTGATGGGAACGGGTGAGAAACTGGCATTTAGCCCTTGCCACGGAGCCAGCAAGCCCAGGCTGTTGGGGCCAAGTAAGCGCATATGATGGCGTTGCGCGCAGGCTTTCAGCTCTGGGAACTGTTCAGTTGCGGCAGACAGAATGATGACTGCTTTACAGCCACGGATGCCGAGATCTTCCAACAGGGCCAAATTGCGGCTGTCATGAGTACACAAAATCGCCAGATCGGGCGTAATCGGCAGGCTAGCGATATCTGCGTAAGCCAACACACCACATACTGCTTTATGGGTTGGGGTCACCGGTAGAATAGGGCCATTGAAGCCGCCATCCAGCAAATTACGCATCATCAGGAAACCGGCGCGATCCGGTTTTTCAGAAGCGCCGATAACCGCAATAGACTTCGGGCGTAGTAGTGCTTCTAATCCACGTTGGCTCATCGTTTATCCCCGTTATCTTTCAAGTTGCAGGTGTGTTGGCTGCGCTCACTCAGCCTGCGGGCTCGCATCAATACTGTTCAAACTGGTTCCAGAACGATTCGCCGCCTTCCTGCGCCCTGAAATCTATTGGGTATAAGTTAAAGACAGCTTATCTGATTTTATGTGCTTTCTTCGACAGTTGCTGTGACTCGCCCCACTGGATGGTGAGGTTTTCCCGCTAAATATTGCTGGCGGAAATAGAGGAAATGGGCCGTTAATTGGTCTGCGGCCTGAATATCACCCGCTTGTTGTAGCAGGGTAGCGGCGACTTCGACCGTGCAGTGTTGCTCTGGGCGTGGGGCTTCGCGTAACAGATAATCCGAGCTATTAGTGACATTGAGTGACAGCATCGGCAGGTCAGCCAGATAGGGACTTTTGCGGAACATCTTTTTGGCTTCGTTCCAGGTGCCGTCCAGCAGTATAAATAGCGGAGGCTTATCGCTAATGGGCAAGTGATTGAGTATCTGCCGTGGTGGTTCAGCGTATTTTTCTGGGAATACGACATATGGCTGGCGCGCAGGGTCGCCAATGGCCGCCAGCAATGCAGGGTCAACCTCAGTGCGCGCCCAGAGAAAGGCTTGGGTGTCGGGCAGAATATCTGCGATCAAGCGGCCGGTATTGCTGGGTTTTAGGGGTTCGGTATCAAACATAATCAGGCAAAAGCGGCTGGCGGCTGGCTGCGGTTTTATGGTATCGCACAAACAAAAACGCTCTGCCAACAAGCAGCCCTGACAACGTATTGCGCGACAGCCACGGGCACGATAGGCGCGCGTGGATGCGGCTAAACGCTGCCGGCGTAAACGCAGTACGGCATTTTCCGTCGTGAGAACCGTATCTAATAAAGCATGGTCAGTGATCAATATTTCAGTCACGACGGACTCCTGATGAAATAGCGCTATTCTAATCAACCCTTACGCTTAGTCATACCATAAAACAAAAAAACAATGCCCCGACAAAAAACTGTCAGGGCATCAATCTCACCGGGCGACTACGCTGCGCCGAGACGCGATAAATGAGTTAAACTAGCTTATCGGGCGGCTGGCTCTACTGATAATTGCTCATCTAGCCAATGATCAAAAGGCGCTTTTGGCAATGCGCCACTGAGCATGTCGACCATTTTACCGTTGCGGTACAGCATAATAGTAGGAATGCTGCGGATACGGAAACGGGTACTAAGCTCGGGTTCGGCTTCGGTGTTAACTTTGACGAAACGGACTTTTCCGGCGCGTTCTGCGGCAACATCTTCATAGATAGGCGCGAAGCTGCGGCAAGGCCCGCACCACGGAGCCCAGAAGTCGATGACCACCGGCAGGTCATCTTGCAGCAATTTATCCAGCGTTTCAGTGGTGGCGTTAATCACCTCGCCATCAAATAAAGAGTGGCCGCAGCGCCCACATTTAGCGCCGTCATCAATACGTTCTTCCGGTAGGCGGTTAGTCGCCATACAAGCTGTACATACCGTATTCATAAATTAGCCTTTATTTAGTGTCTCAATAGATAGAAGAGAAAACATCGCTGACTTGTTTCCTTGTTGTTATCTATTATGGAGATAAATGGGATAAGTGCCAAAAAGGTTTATTCGATGAATACGATAGTTGCTAGCTTTTAGCGCTTGCTTATGGCTAACCGGGCGGACATCAGGTAATCTTCGCGCCCTGCGCGTTGGTGGAGAAGACAATGAACGATTCATTTAGTGGCAAAAACGGCAAAGTTAAAGTGATGTACGTCCGCAGTGACGAAAGCAGCAGTGACGACCGTAACAACAATAACCGTAGTAAAAACCAGCGTCCGGCAAGCAAAGGTCGTCCAGGTGACAATGCAAGTCGGGGCAGTTCATCGCGTAATAATGATTCACGTCGTAATGATTCCGGCCGTAATGAACGCGTGAGTCCTAGCCGCCCGGCACGTTCTGAAGGCAATGGCCCTTACGATTCACCGTGGAAAACGGTATCCCGTGCGCCATCAGAAGAGCCAGAGTTTGATCATGGTGGCATCAGCGGTAAAAGTCATGTAGATCCGGCGCAATTGCGCCGCCAGCGGGCTGAAGAAACACGTGTTTATGGTGAGAATGCTTGTAAGGCATTGTTTGAAAGCCGCCCGGACGCTATCGTCCGCGCCTGGTTTGTGCAGTCAGTTACCCCTCGTTTTCGCGAAGCGCTGAAATGGATGGCGGCTAACCGCAAGGCTTATCATGTGGTTGAAGAAGAGGAGCTGGCGAAGGCTTCTGGCACTGAACACCATGGTGGCGTGTGCTTCCTTATCAAGAAACGTCAGGGTCTGGATGCAGAAACCTATCTGCAACAGCAGACTCAAGCTAAAGACTGTGTACTGGCGCTGGAAGATGTGGGTAACCCACATAACCTCGGCGGCATTATGCGGACCTGCGCGCATTTCGGTATTAACGGTGTGTTGTTGCAAGATCCGGCGATGCTGGAATCGGGTGCTGCAGTGCGTACCGCCGAAGGTGGTGCGGAGCATATCAAGGCTATCAATGCAGACGATTTCCTCTCGGTGTTGGATACCTTCCGTAAAGCCGGTTACACCATCGTGACCACATCGAGTCATAAAGGTGTCAGTCTGTCAAAAGCTGAACTGCCTGCCAAAATGGTGCTGGTATTAGGTCAAGAGAGTGATGGCCTGACCGACAGTGCCTGGCAGCAGGGCGATATGAGTGTGTCTATCGGCGGAACTGGCCGGGTAGAAAGCCTGAATGTGTCAGTGGCAACCGGTATTTTGCTGTCGGAGTGGTGGCGTCAGAATAGCGCCCAATAATACCCTGGTCCTTGCAGCAGCAGGGTTGTTAGCGGCATTGCTTGCTGCCTACCCGCAACTCCAATGACTTTGGGTATATCACTAAGCTAGAAAAATAAAAAAGGGCGCTGATGATAAATCAGTGCCCTTTTTGTTGCTCAGCGTTAGCCGCTAGTGCGCACCGCCGCCGCCGCCGGAGGTAAAGGGTGGCTTGGCAAACCACACCAGCGCCAGCAGCAGCAGGAATACTCCCGCCGAGAGCCAGAAGATCTCATTGGCTGAGATAATTAGCCCCTGATTGGTAATTTCCCGTGCCAGATAAGCCGAGGCTTGTTGCTGATTCATCCCCAGTTTTTCCAACTCCTGATACATCAATGTCGCATTCGGGTTGAACGGGTTAACAAACTCGGTCAGTTGCGAATGGTGCATCGATTCTCTTTGCGTCCAGAGCGTCGTGGTGATGGAGGTACCAATCGATCCCGCCAAGGTTCGCAGGAAGTTAGACAAACTGGATGCTGCGGCCATGCGCTCTGGCGGCAAGCCAGATAACGTAATGGCGGTCAGTGGCATAAAGAAGCAGGCAATAGCAAAGCCTTGCACAAATTGCGGCCACGCCGATGCACCAAAATCCATTCCCGGTTCGAATGTGTAAGCCCGCCAGTAGAAACATACCGCATACATAATGAAGCTGAAGGTGACTAACTGTCGCATATCAATTCGATGAGAGAAGCGACCAATGATCGGTGATAACAGCACCGGCAATATGCCTACCGGCGCAGATGCCAGGCCAGCCCAGGTGGCGGTGTAGCCATATACCTCCTGTAGTAGTTGTGGCAGCAAGACAATCGCGCCAAAGTACAACATATAGGCCAGGCTGATGCACAAGCAACCAATGGTAAAGTTTCTCGATTTGAATAACGAGAGATCAATCACCGGGTGGTCGTCGGTTAGTTCCCAGACTATCAAGAAGGTAATGGCAATCACGGCAATGACCGTCAGGACGATAATCTCGGTCGAGTTAAACCAATCCAGCTCCTTACCTTGGTCAAGCATGATTTGTAACGCGCCGATCCCAACCACCAATAGCACCAGCCCCACCGTATCAATGGGTTTGATTTCAGTTTTGGTCTCACGTCCTTTTAAGGTACTGCCTGCGACCAGAATAACCACCAGCCCGATAGGGATGTTGATAAAGAAGATCCAGCCCCAGTGATAGTTATCGCTGATATAACCGCCGAGGATCGGCCCAAATATCGGGGCCACGACAATTGTCATCGACCACAATGCCAGGGCCATACTTCGCTTCGCTGGCGGATAGTTATTTAGTAACAGGCTTTGCGATAGCGGAATCAATGGCCCTGCGACCAACCCCTGAATCACCCGGAAGAAGATAAGCATCCCCAGGCTGTTGGAAATACCACACAACCATGAAGCCAGAGCAAATAGCCCGGTTGCCCACAGGAACAGGCGCACTTCACCAATGCGCTTGGCCAGCCAGCCGGTGATGGGGATCGAAATAGCATTTGCCACCCCGAACGAAGTAATAACCCAAGTGCCTTGCGAGTTGGATGAGCCTAAATCACCGGCAATAGTAGGAATAGCCACGTTTGCAATGGTGGAGTCCAACACCTGCATGAAGGTTGCTAATGATAGCGCGACCGTCATCCAGGCGAGTTGGGCACCCTCAAGCGGTTTTTGTGCCACAGAGGCCTCCGGCGCGCTTAACTTGCATTTGCATCAACATTAACCCGCATTCGCATGAACAATGTCGCTAATCATTTGATTAACCGGTGCTAAATCCAGTGACAGCGCGTTAGTTACAAATGCAGGTTCTTTACGCACATTTTGTGCCAGCACTTGGCCATCGGTGTTGGCGGTATCCACTCTAACCGTGGTAGACAGGCCAATACGCAGCGGATGTTCAGCCAGTTGTTTGTTATCCAGTTCGATACGGACTGGCAGGCGCTGAACCACTTTAATCCAGTTACCGGTGGCATTTTGCGCCGGTAACAGTGAGAAGGCGCTGCCGGTCCCCATGTCCAGACCAACCACTTTCCCCTGATAAACCACGTCATCACCATAGAAATCAGTTATGACTGTGGCGCTTTGGCCAATGCGCATATTTGCTAACTGTGTCTCTTTAAAGTTAGCGTCAACCCACATCTGGTTTGCCGGGATAACTGCCATTAATGGCGCGCCATTGGCAATTTCAGCACCCACTTGCACACTGCGGCGTGAAACAAAACCGTCTACCGGGCTGACAACTTTGGTCCGTTGCAAGGAGAGCCAGGCATCACGTAACTTGGCCGCAGCCTGCTCGACAGCCGGTTGTTTTTCCAATGGGGTATTTAAAACCAATGCCTGATTGGCATTGTATTGTGCAATCGCAACATCCAGCGAAGCCTGTGCGGCATCGACGGCATCACGGGCGTGTTGCAGCTCTTCACGGCCAATAACATTAGCCGAACCGAGCACCACACGGCGTTGTAGGTCATTTTGTGATTTACTCAGTTCAGTTTTTTTCAGAGCAATATTCGCCTGATACTGCTTACTGTTAATCATGAGCTGGTGGGTTTGACGCACACTGTTAGCCAGTGCGGTTTTTGCCTGCTCAAACGCCTGTTCGGCATCAGTTGGGTCAAGAGACAGCAGCACATCGCCACTTTTAACAAAATCGGTATTTTCGAAATTGACACTGACCACGCTGCCGGGAACCTGCGACATGATCTGTATCTGGTTGCCTGAAATATAAGCATTATCAGTCTCTTGATGATGACGTAACACCAAGAACCAATAAATAAAATAGGCCACGCCAAGGATGATAAAAATAACCGTCAGGAGAAGAAGTATGCGTTTACGTTGCTTCTTCTTGTTCTGCGGTTGTTGCGGGATTTGAGCTTCCGCGCTTGTACTCATGGTCTTCCCCACATTTTATATTGTTTTATTTTGTGAACCCTCATTGACCGGGGCCTGATAACCACCACCCAATGAACGGATCAAACTAATCCTGGCCTGCAATAAATGGTTGCTGGCGCTAAGTTCCGATTGTTGCTGTTGTAGATATTGTGATTCGGTTACCAACAGCTCATCACTGCCGATAATCCCAGTGTTATAACGGGCATTGGGCTGCAATATCCGGGTGTTAGCCGAGTAAATCAGTCGTCAGTTCAGCCCTTAAAAAATGGCGAACAAAGGCGTGAGTCTCCAGCTATGTGGGGATCGCATAGTTATTTACCTGGATCAAGTAATGCGCCTGGATAGATATATTGGAATTACTGCTCCGGTACTTCCATTTGATCTAAACGAGACAGTAACTTGCGCGTCAGCGTTTCAAGCTGTTGCTGTTCGTCAGCGTCCAGGGTTGACCAAAGAAAATGCAGACATTTATGTTGTGGGGGCAGCAGCTGATTCAAAAACTCAACGCCCGCCTCGGTCAGATGCAAATGCAAACAACGGCGGTCATTGTGGCTTTCGCGGCGCTCAATCCAACCTTTCTTTTCCAGTTCGTCAGCAATGCGGGTCGCATTAGTGCGCGAAGAACCCAGTGCCGCACTCAGTTCAGACGGTTGGATACTGCGACTTTCCTGCGCATCCAGTGTAATTAATGCCATAAATAAGGTTTCGTTAATTCCTTGTGCTTTCAGCATTTTGTTGCGATTTTCTAGCAACTTACTGTGCATATGCATACACAAGCGTGTCAGTAGAATCTCCTGATAAGGGAAATCTTTCTGGCGTTTGGCACGAAAATTAAGCATCTGTTCTATAGGACTAAACGAACTTTCCATTATAATGAGCCTCATTAATTTCAAATGGTACAGTAACGATAGTGACTAATAATGTAAACGGTATAATTCGAGAAAAATTTAGCAATTCGTGTTATTCAGTCACTGTTTGTAAGTAATTAGTATCACTAATTGTAAGGGTGTTGTGTTTTAGCTCACAATTCAGGCAATCTCTTATCCCAAAATCATGAGCAATTTGAATGTCAGTCCATAGCTGATCGCGCCAAATAACGTGGCGAAGATAATACTGTTGGTTTTATAAAAGCAACCGCAGATAACCAGAAAGCCAATCAGTGTCGGCATGAGTTTCTGCGGGTTATGCATAATTTCTGGTGTACTGGAAACCACCAATAACGCACAGATAGAAGCAATCCCAATGCTGTCCAACAGCAGTGAAACGCGGCCTCGTTGCAGACCCGCTGGTTTACGTGCTGGTCCCAGGCGCAGTGGCAAATAACGAAACAGGTAATTTACCGTCCCCACCACTAACCCAATAATCAGGACATCTGAATTCATGGTGTCGGCTCCTGCTCGTTATTTTCACTGTGTTCGGTCACCACTTCTGGTGTGGGTTGCAGCAGGGCGGCCAGGCACCCTGCGCCAATTCCGGCCAAAATTGCCACCGGAATAGAGAACAACACGGCGCCGAGCAATGCGCCACTCAGCGAGGCGATAACGGTTAGGCTATATTGGCGTTTAAATGAGGCCAGCAGAAAGCTCAAGAACAACGCCGGTAACATAAAGGAGAGGGAGGCCTCAATAGCGGGATAATTCTCCAACGGGCCATTGCCAAACATGGCACCGATTGCGGTACCTGCCACCCAAGATAGCCAAGAGGTAAACGCGATACCGAGCATCCAGTTTTCGCTCCAGCGCCGCTGATCTTTCATTAACTTGGTGGTGGCAGCAGCAAACACTTCATCGGTCAAACCAAATGCCCACAGCGCGGTTTTTTTAGCGGATAATTTGGTCAGAATACGGTGTTTGAGTGCCGGTCCATACAAGATATGACGGATATCCATTGCCATCACGGTTAAGGCGGAAACCCATAATGACATCCCGGCGCTGAGCAGGGCGGTAATAACGAATTGGCTGGCACCGGCATAAATGATGCAAGAGAAGAAAATACCTTCCAGCGGGGTAAAACCCAGTTTTACCGAACTCAGACCAAAGGCGAAGGCGACGGGTAAATAGCCGATAACGATAGGCAGGCTATCGGTAATGCCCTCCGTAAAGGTGGCGGTTGACCGGGTAGTTGGCGGAGAGTCGGTGATTTGGCTTGGCATAAGATCTTTGGGTTACAGGGCAAAATAACAAGTTAGGTAACATTACCAGAGTGGTAATTTTCTTAACACCCTATAACCCAAATTTATATCTGTATTGATTATTAGTTAGCTAACTAACTGAGATCACTCAACGGGTTGATTAGCGGGAGGATCAAAGCGTTTACCGGCCAGCCACGTCGTAATATTTAGTATGCATAGCACCAAACCGGCCATTGCCACACCATACCAGCCCGCATGTTGGTATGCTGCTGCTGAAATCAGCGAACCTAACGCCCCACCGATAAAGTAAGTGGTCATATAACCGGCGGTTAAGCGATTTCTGGCTTCCGGCATCATGCGATATATCACGCTCTGATTGGTGACATGCACCCCCTGAACCGCCAGATCCAACACCACAATGCCGATAATCAGCGCGATGATGGAATGCTGCCCCAGGGCGATAGGTATCCATGACAACAGCAGTAATCCCAAACCAACACTGGTGGTGATGCGGGCTTTACCTTTATCCGCCAATTGGCCAGCTTTGGTCGCCATCAACGCGCCAGCAGCACCGACCAGGCCAAATAGCCCGATAGTAGCTTCTGAATAGCCGAAGGGGGGAGAAGCCAGTAAGAAGGCCATCGACGTCCACAATACACTAAAGTTGGCAAACGAGAGCGCGCCGAGCAAGGCACGGGTGCGCAGCACTGGTGTGCGAATAAACAGCGAGAATATCGATCCAAGCAGTTGGCCGTAATTTAAACCGGTATGTTGTTTATAGCGCGGCAGGTAGCGCCACAATACCAATGCCATGACGAACATCAGCGCGCTGGCGACCCAATAAATGGTGCGCCAACCGCCAATGGAGGCCAGTGCTCCTGCCACGGTTCGTGCCAGCAAAATCCCCAGCAGCAGGCCACTCATAATAATACCGACCACCTTGCCGCGTTTTTCCGGCGCAGCCAGAGTGGCCGCCAGTGGCACCAGTAATTGTGCCACCACTGAGAACAAACCAGTGAGCGCGGTGCCAACAATCATCATAGTGAGGTTTTGTGACATCGCGGTAATCAGCATGCCGCCAGCGGCCAGCAAGGTCATGCCCACAATCAGCCCACGGCGTTCAAACATATCCCCTAGCGGCACCAGGAACATTAATCCCACGGCATAGCCCAACTGGGCCGCAGTAACGATAAACCCAGCCTGATTGACCGAGAGATTAAAGGTTTGTGCGATGGTTTCCAGCAGTGGCTGGGCATAGTAGTTGCTGGCAACAGCCAGTCCGGTTGCGACCGACATCAACACGATCAATGCCGGACTTAACCCGGAGTTTTCAGCTTTTTGTGTCATAAGGAATTATTCTGAATTGATAAGAGCGACAGTATTAGATAATTAGGAATGATAAACCAAGGGATAAATTTTATCTCAGTTCAGTTCAGATCGGGTTTTAGTTGATATTCGATCGGTGATCACTTTGCTTCAACCAAGCAGGCTAATCGAACCGTGGCCGACGGGCTCCCGAATGACAGATTTAGCACTCAGCATGAAAATTATCTTATTACTGCGGTGGGCTTGTGTGCTATTTTCCGCAAAAATGCTTATGCTGAAACGATAGTTTCATTGGCCGGAGAAGGGTATGAAACAGATTGATGAACGTTTGCGGGCACATTATGCGCAATTGACCCCGCAGGAGCAGCGCGTTACTGATTTTATTTTTGATCATTTTGACGACCTGATTAGCTATAACAGTGCTGAATTGGCGCGCTTGAGTGGGGTGTCTAAAGCCACGGTTAGCCGGCTGTTTAAGCGCCTGGGGTACGCCAGTTACCGGGAAATGCGTGAAGAAGTACGCACCTTGCGTCAAAGCGGTATGCCATTGACCGATAGCCGTGATGCGGTACAAGGGAACACCTTGCTGGCGCGCCACTATAAGCAAGAAATGGCGAATTTAACGCATTGGGTGAGTCAGTTGGATAGCCGTCAGTTAGCCGAGGTTATCGATGCGATGATACATGCGCCGCGTATCTTATTGTTGGGGCTACGAAACAGTTACCCGGTTGCTCTGCATTTACGTCAACAGTTGTTGCAGGTGCGCCAGCACGTGCAGTTGGTGCCGCAAGCGGGGCAGACGCTGGCAGAGGAGTTGGTGGATGTCACGCCGCGTGATTTAGTTATGGTGGTGGCATTTCGCCGCCGGCCAAAAGTTATCCGCGAGATCCTACTACAAATGCAGGTACAAGGCGTGCCGACGCTGCTGATTTGTGAGCCGCAGGCTCAATCAATATTGTCGTTAGCACGTTGGCGGTTGACTACGCCGCTCGACAGCGTATCGGCTTTTGATAGCTACTCTTCGGCCATGAGTCTGGCAAATTTACTGAGTAATGCTTTGTTGCATGAAATGCTCGCACAGGGGCGTCAGAGAATTCATCAAATCGCTGATTTATATGATGCTTTAGGAGAGTTAGAGCAACGGTAGTTTGTTCGCCCGATAGGTCAAAAGGCTATTGTTTAGTTTAGTGTCCGAAGGGGTTAACCCTCTTCTGGCTGTTGCGGCAGCTTATGTCACTTTCACCTCCCGGCGGCGCGCTAACGCCTTCTTTTTATCAATTAATGCACTTTTGTGGTGCGTTTTGATTGTTGATTTGCACCTTGATTGTGAGTCCTTCCCTTCGATTTATTCCTTGTGATTCGTGTAGTGAGCCTAAATATGGGCCTCTCGTCATAGGTTATCATTGGCACAGTAGTTGCAACGATGGTTTCAGTATTTGCTTTTAAAGAATCCATCGTTTCATTACTGAGTTAGCGGAGATATGCTATGAACATGAAAAAGCGGATGTTGGCCTTGCTGGGTGCTGCACTGATATGGGTTCAGGCTCCTTCGGTGTTAGCCGATCAGTTAGAGCAAATTCAGCAGCGTGGTGTGTTGCGGGTCGCCGTTCCACAGGATTTCCCGCCATTTGGCTCGGTTGGTACGGATCTTCAGCCGCAGGGTTATGACATCGATATGGCGCATTATTTGGCCGATAAGATGAAACTAAAGTTGCAACTGGTGCCGGTGACCAGTGCCAACCGAGTGCCTTATCTGCAAACGGATAAAGTGGATTTAGTGATTTCCAGCTTGGGTAAAAATCCTGAACGGGAAAAAGCCATCGCATTTAGCCGTGCCTATGCGCCGTTTTTCTTGGGTGTATTTGGTGCTAAAGACGATGCACTGAAGCAACCAGAACAATTGGCAGGTAAAACGGTGGGGGTAACCCGTGGTGCAGTGGAAGATATGGTGCTGAGTGAGTTAGCCCCTAAAGATGCTCAGATTAAACGCTATGAAGATAACAACACTACGCTGTCAGCCTACCTGTCTGGTCAGGTGAATTATCTGGCGACGGGCAATTTGGTGGTCAGTGCACTGGTTCGCCAGAATCCAACCCAGGCACCGGTGGCGAAGTTTATGCTGAAAGATTCACCGTGTTATATCGGTTTACGTCAGGGAGAACCGGCTCTGAAAGCCAAAGTGGATGCACTGATTGGGGAAGCATTGCAGGATAACACGCTAAATGGTTTGTCCGAGAAATGGTTGAAGGCGCCGTTACCGGCTGATTTGGGTGCATAACAGGAGCTGGCTATGACCTATCAGCTTAATTTCTCTGCTTTGTGGCCTTATCTGCCTGAACTATTGTCGGGCCTGTTGACCACCATTGAGCTGACGGCTATGGCCACCCTCGGCGGTATTGCGCTGGGGATAGCGGGAGCCGCAATTCGCTGTGGTGACAGGGTTATATTGCGCCGGATATGGGGCGGTTATGTAGAAATTGTGCGTAATACCCCATTCGTGGTGCAACTGTTTTTTATTGTGTTTGGTTTACCGGCACTTGGCTTGAAACTTAGCGCCGGTCAGGCAGCCTTACTGGCGATGACTATCAATCTGGGCGCTTATAGCACGGAGATTATTCGTGCCGGCATTCAAGCCAGCGCTAAAGGCCAGTGGGAGGCGGGCCGGGTATTAGGGTTACGCCGTAGTCAGACTTTTTTCCGCGTGATCCTACCGCCGTCGTTACAGCGCATTTATCCGGCGCTGGTAAGCCAGTGCATTATTGTGATGCTCGGTTCTGCGGTGGTATCGCAGGTGTCATTTGAAGAGCTGACATTTGCCGCCAACCTGATTCAGTCGCGCACCTTCCTCAGTTTTGAGGTCTATCTGGTGACCACCTTGCTCTATTTGTTGTTAGCCATCGCAATGCGCCAATTACTGCTGGCGGTTGGCCGTCGATTCTTTGGGAGCCATAACTCATGATGTTTACTGACTGGGATATCATCCGTAACTTGTTATTGGCCGCCCGCTGGACGCTGTTACTGTCACTAACGGCCTTTTTCGGCGGCACATTAGTGACATTACCATTGATGTTGATGCGCTTGAGTCGTTGGTGTTGGGCTGCTCGTTTTGTCCGTTTATATACCGAATTGTTTCAGGGCACGCCGTTGCTGATGCAACTGTTTCTGGCCTTCTTCGGCTTAGCGCTGTTGGGTATTGATGTTAGCCCGTGGGCGGCTGCGGCGATGGCTTTGACACTGTTTACCAGTGCCTTTCTGGTGGATATCTGGTGTGGCAGTATTGCCGCGTTGCCGAAAGGCCAGTGGGAGGCTTCCCGCTGTCTGGGCCTGAGTTTCAGCCAGACGTTATTGCGGGTGATTGTGCCGCAGGCGATGCGTATCGCAATTGCACCGACCGTGGGTTTCTCGGTGCAGGTTATCAAGGGCACAGCACTGGCATCGATCATTGGTTTTGTCGAATTAACCAAAGCGGGCACCATGCTCAATAATGTCACTTATCAGCCGTTTAAAGTTTTTGGCTTAGTGGCGCTGGGCTATTTCCTGATGTGTTATCCGTTGTCGCGTTACAGCCATTATCTGGAGAGGAAATTCCATGCCGCTGATCACCATTAATCAGGTTCAAAAATACTATGGCCAGAACCATGTACTTAAAGGTGTAGATCTGGATATCGAGATGGGCGAAGTGATCTCGATAATTGGCCGCAGTGGTTCAGGTAAAAGTACCTTATTGCGTTGTATCAACGGGCTGGAGGGATATCAGGACGGCAGTATCAAGTTGGGCGGTATGACGGTAACGGATCGTGATTCGCAGGCGCGGGAGATTAGCCGCTCGGTAGGCATGGTGTTCCAGAATTTTAATCTGTTCCCACATATGACAGCATTGGAGAATGTGATGCTGGCACCGCGTCGGGTACTGAAAAAGAGCACGACCGCGTGCCGTGAACTGGCGGCGTTGATGCTGGAAAAAGTTGGGCTGGCAGACCGGCTCGATTATTACCCGGCTAATCTTTCCGGTGGGCAGCAGCAGCGTGTGGCGATTGCCCGTGCGCTGGCGATGCAGCCGAAGGTATTGCTGTGCGATGAGATCACCTCGGCTTTGGATCCTGAGTTAGTGGGGGAAGTGTTGAAAGTCCTCGAACAGTTGGCGGCAGAAGGTATGACACTGATTCTGGTGACCCATGAGATGAATTTTGCCCGTGAAGTGGGTGACCGGGTGGTGTTTATGCATCAAGGGCGGGTGTGGGAGCAGGGCGAAAGTCGCGCCTTATTTGCTAATCCACAAACTACTGAATTAAAACAGTTTATATCATCGGTCCGTGGTTTGTAGGCCACATTTCACTGAATTATTTAAGGATGGAGATTTTCTATGTCGGCAATAAACCCTAACCCGCTGTTTTGTCAGATTAACCCACCGGCACGGTTGCTGATGGGGCCGGGGCCGATCAATGCCGATCCCCGGGTATTGCGGGCAATGGCCAGTCAGTTGATCGGGCAATACGATCCGGCGATGACAGAGTATATGAATCAGGTGATGGCGCTATATCGTGGGGTTTTCCGCACTGAGAATCAGTGGACGATGTTGATCGATGGCACCTCTCGTGCGGGTATTGAAGCGGTTTTGCTGTCGGCCATCCGCCCTGGCGATAAAGTTCTGGTGCCGGTTTTTGGCCGTTTTGGTCACTTATTGTGTGAAATTGCCCGCCGTTGCCGGGCCGAAGTCCACACTATCGAAGTGGCGTGGGGCGAGGTATTCAGCCCAGAAATGATTGAAGATGCTATCAAGAAAGTGCACCCACGGCTGCTATTGACGGTGCAGGGCGATACCTCAACCACCATGTTGCAGCCGCTGGCTGAGTTGGGCGAGATCTGTCGCCGCCATCAAGTGTTGTTTTATACCGATGCGACTGCATCGCTGGGGGGGAACCTATTGGAAACTGACGCCTGGGGGTTGGACGCGGTATCTGCCGGGTTGCAAAAGTGCCTTGGCGGGCCATCAGGCAGTGCTCCGGTAACCCTCAGCCCACAATTCGCTGAGCAAATTCGGCGGCGCAAATGTATTGAGCAGGGGATCCGTACTCAGGATCATGCTGATGGCGACGAAGAGATGATCTATTCCAATTACTTTGATTTGGGCATGATCATGGATTATTGGGGGCCGGAGCGCCTGAATCATCATACCGAAGCCACCAGTATGTTGTTTGCGGCACGGGAATGCGCACGAGTAATACTGGAAGAGGGATTGGATAACGGTATTGCCCGTCATGCTTTGCATGGTGCAGCGTTGTTGGCGGGCATTCAGGGAATGGGGCTGGCGGTGTTCGGTGATATGAAGCACCGCATGAACAATGTGTTGGGGGTGGTTATTCCGACCGGTGTTCCTGGTGAGCAAGTGCGGCAACTGATGCTAAATGATTTTGGTATCGAGATTGGTACCTCATTCGGGCCGTTAAATGGCAAAATTTGGCGCATCGGCACTATGGGATATAACGCGCGTAAAGATTGTGTGATGCAAACGCTGGTGGCATTGGAGGCGGTATTAAACCGTTTAGGTTTTGCCACGGTTCAGGGCAACGGATTGCAAAGCGCGTGGAATGTCTATCAGGCTGAGAGTGATAAACCAGTTATTGATCCACTAAACGGAGCGAACTGATGGCTGTTACCCTGCCGGATGCCGAGGCAGAGCAGGCTGCATTACGGGTCTTGGCCCGTTGTGATGTGCTGGCGGCAATCAGTGAATCAGCGGATGCGCTGACGCGGGTGTACCTGTCTCCTGAACATTTGCGGGCAAATCAGCAAGTGGGTGAATGGATGCAGGCGGTCGGGATGCACGTCTGGCAGGATGCAGTTGGTAATATTTGCGGCCGTTATGAAGGGCTGCAACCTGATGCGCCGGCCCTATTGTTAGGCTCTCATCTTGATACGGTGCGCAACGCCGGCCGTTACGATGGTATGTTAGGTGTATTAAGTGCGCTAGAAGTGGTGGGGTATTTGTATCGTCAGCAGCAGCGGCTGCCGGTGGCCATTGAGGTGATTGGTTTTGCCGATGAAGAGGGTACGCGCTTTGGTATTACCCTGCTGGGTAGTAAAGGTATCACTGGGTGCTGGCCGGCCGATTGGTTGAGTAAAACTGATGCTGAGGGTGTCAGTGTGGCGCAGGCCATGGAGAACCTTGATTTTGACCCCGCGGCTATTGTCAGTGCGCGACGTGAGGTGAGTGATTTTTGTGCTTATCTGGAGCTGCACATTGAACAGGGGCCGTGTTTAGAAAAGGCCGATTTGGCATTGGGCGTGGTGACGGAAATCAATGGCGCGCGCCGTCTGAATTGCCGATTTATTGGCTTAGCGGGCCACGCTGGTACGGTGCCGATGGGGCAGCGGCAAGATGCATTGGCCGGTGCGGCACAATGGATTGGTGTCGTTGAACAGTTGACTGCTTGCTATGGTGAACATTTAGTGGCGACAGTTGGAACACTCAGTTGTTCGCCAGGTGCTGTGAATGTGATTGCCGCAGAGGTGGCTCTGACGCTGGATATTCGTGGCCCGCAAGACTGTCACGTGGACCAGTTACTGGCCAGTTTGTTGGCGCAGGCGCAAGTGATAGCAGCACAGCGCGGCCTGACTTTTTCATCAGAAGAGTTTTACCGTATCAGTGCTACCGAATGTGATATGGCTTTGCGCCAGCGAATCAACGCCAGTATTGATCGGGTACAGGGGCGCTCATTATTGCTGCCTAGTGGTGCGGGGCATGATGCCATTGCTGTTGCTGAGTGCTGGCCGGTAGGGATGTTGTTTGTGCGCTGCAAAGGAGGGGTAAGCCATCATCCTGATGAATCCGTCACGCATAGTGATATTGCGCTAGCCATTCAGGCTTATCTGGAAACGGTGCTATCCTGGCAACGGGTTTAATACACTGGGGGAGCACTTTTGCGGTACGGCTCCCCCTGGTTTTACCTTTACAACAATAAAAAATCATCAACATCGCGCCATGCCGGAAAGGCTTCGCGATAGCTCTGCAATGTTTCTAAAGACAACTCAGCATCCAGTTGCACAGCCAGTCCCGGTTCTGCTTGCGCCAACACCTCGCCTTGAGCATCCAGAATCACACTGTCGCCCTGATAGTGATGGCCGTTATCATCATCGCCGACCCGATTACATCCGGCGACGTAAGCCTGATTTTCTATCGCGCGCGCTGTCAGTAAACTTTGCCAGTGTTTGGCGCGGGGAGCAGGCCAGTTCGCGACATAGAGTGCTAAATCATAATCTTGCAAATTGCGTGACCACACCGGAAAGCGCAGGTCATAGCAAACTTGCATCAAAATTCGCCAGCCACGCCATTCCACCACCTTGCGCTCTTTGCCCGCTTGATAGTGGTGGTGCTCACCGGCCATGCGGAATAAGTGGCGTTTGTCATAATGATGAACGCGCCCATTCGGTTCAACCAGCAGGAAGCGGTTCACCGCACCCTCGGTGGTTTTCAGCGCCACACTGCCGCCAATCAGGGCATCAGTAACTGTGGCCCAATGGCGTAACCAGTTGATGACCTCACCTTCTGATAATGCATTTTCAGCCGCATTCATGGCAAAACCGGTGGTAAACATCTCTGGCAACACAATCACATCACGCTGCCGGAGTGGCTCCAACAGCATGTCAAAATGGCGCAGATTTGCCTGTGCATCCAACCATACCAATGGCTGTTGCAACAGGGTCAGTTTTAAAGTTGACACAATCGCTCCGCAGCAGCATCCAGCGTGGCATCCTGTTTGGCGAAGCACAGCCGGATCAGTTTATGGGGGAACGGGCCTTCACAAAATACCGATAACGGTATCGCTGCCACGCCGACATGTTCGGTTAACCATTGGCAGAATTCAACATCATCAAGATCAGAAACCGCGCTGTAATCGGCCAACAGGAAATAGGTGCCTTCACTCGGCAGAATTTTCAGGCGGCTGGTGGACAGCGCATTGACGAAGCGATCACGACGGGCGCGATAAAAATCGGGCAGTTGCTGCCAGTGCTCTGGTTGGGCATTGAGCATATCCGCCAATGCGAGCTGAACCGGCGTGCAAACCGAAAAGGTCAGATATTGATGAATTTTACGCACTTCGGCACTGATAGCGGCGGGGGCGATGCAATACCCCACTTTCCAACCGGTCATATGGAAGGTTTTGCCGAAAGAGGACACTGCAATGGCGCGTTGGCGCAGGTGCGGATGAGCCAGCACACTAGCATGGCCTGCGGCGCTAAAGCAGATGTGTTCGTACACCTCATCGCTCAGCACATAGATATTACGTTCAGCAATCACTTGCCACAGTTGTTCAAAGTCTTCCGCCCGCCAAACAGTCGCTGAAGGGTTATGCGGCGTATTGACGATAACCAGACGAGTACGTTCAGAAACCAGATCAGCAAATTCAGACCAGTCGGTGGCGAATGTCGGGGGTTTTAGTGCTATGCGCTTGAGTATGCCGCCCGCCAGTTTAACTACCGGTGCATAGCTGTCGTAACTGGGATCAAAGCAGATAACTTCGTCGCCTGGGCGCACCAGGGCGGTAATGGCGGCAAACAGGGCTTCGCTGGCACCGGTAGTGATGGTGATTTCGCTGTCGGCATCGGGCTGCCAGCCGTAGATTTTAGCCGTTTTCTCCGCAATTGCATTGCGCAGCGGTGCCACGCCGGTCATTGGGGCATATTGGTTTGCACCTTGACTGACATGATAGGCCAATTGCTGTTTCAAATAGTCTGGGCCATCAAAATCGGGGAACCCTTGCGATAAGTTAATCGCTTGGTATTTTTGCGCCAATGCACTCATTTGCGTAAAGATTGTGGTGCCTTGTGCCGGCAATTTACTGTCTGGAATAAAGGATAAAGTGCTCATGGCAGATGAATACTCCTGGCGCTGTATGTTGCCGTCAATATAACACGATGTTAAGATTTGGCAATCAAGACGCTTAGATGTTTAAACGGCTAAATGCCGTAATTTGCTAAGCATAGATAAAAATGTACTAAGGCTGATCGTTGGGCAAATTGCGGTTGCTAAATGTGATGACCCACCTACACCACAACAGGGATATGCAATGACAGAAAATGTACAACTTGGCGCGCTGTTAGCCGCCTGCCACTGGATCGGGGAGAAGGGCTGGTGCCCAGCGACCGGTGGTAATATGTCCCTGCGGCTGGACTCGACTCATTGTCTGGTTACTGAATCAGGTAAAGATAAAGGCAGCCTCACCGCTGACGATTTTCTACTGGTGGAAACCGCCAACAACCATGTTCCAAGTGGGCGCACACCCTCGGCAGAGACCGGGCTACATACCTTGCTTTATCGTCTGTATCCAGAGATCAATGCGGTGTTACATACTCACTCGGTGAATGCCACCGTGCTATCTCGGGTTGAGCGTAGCCATGAATTAGTATTGCAAGGTTATGAAATGCAGAAATCACTGTCGGGTCAGCGTAGCCATTTGGATGCGGTTGCCATCCCTATTTTTGATAATGATCAGGATATTCCGGCGCTAGCCCAACGGGTTGCCGCACTGGCAGATAATAACCCGCTACACTACGGATTCTTGGTGCGCGGTCATGGCCTGTATTGCTGGGGAAATAGCGTGGTGGAAGCCCGTCGTCATCTGGAAGGGCTGGAATTCTTGTTCCAGTGTGAACTGCAACGCCGCTGGTTTGATCTCAATCCTAACGTGGGGGCTAAATGATCCAGGCTATTGTTACCGATATTGAAGGCACCACTAGTGACATCCGCTTTGTCCATCAGGTGCTGTTCCCCTATGCCCGCGAGCGACTGACGCCCTATTTGCGTGCACATCAGCAGGATGAAGAGATTGCCGTAGCGCTAACCAGTCTGCGCCATGAGCTTGCACAGCCGGGTGCTGATATTGAAACATTGATTACCGCGTTACATGGTTTTATGGATGAAGACCGTAAATCCACGGCGTTGAAAGCGATTCAAGGCATTATCTGGCGCACCGGTTATCTGCAAGGGGACTTTCGTGGTCATCTTTACCCAGAAGTGGCCCGGCAATTGGCCGACTGGCAGCAACAGGGTTTGGGGTTATATGTCTACTCTTCTGGCTCGGTTGCTGCGCAGAAACTGTTGTTTGGTTACAGCGATGCAGGGGATTTACGCCCGCTATTCAGTGGCTATTTTGATACCCATGTTGGGGGAAAACGTGAGGTGAGTTCTTATCAGAATATTGCTAGTCAATTAGCTATCGCCCCACAAGCACTGCTGTTTTTATCTGATATCCGCCAGGAGTTGGATGCCGCGCAACTGGCGGGTTGGCAAACTTGCCAACTGATTCGCGACTTACCTGATAACGAAAGCCGCCACCCACAGGTGAGCCGTTTTGATCAAATCGTTTTGGAGGATTTTACAGCATGAGCGGATTAACGATTTTTAGTGATGAGCAGCCGGAACAACCGCTGTGGCAAAGCCGTGATGCTGAAGAGATCCAGCAGCAACTGACTGCTATTGGTGTGCGCTTTGAGCGCTGGCAGGCAGATCGTGAACTGGGTGAAAATCCACAGCCGGAGGCGGTGATTGCAGCTTATCAACATGAGATTGACCGGCTGGTGGCGGAGAAGGGTTATCAGAGTTGGGATGTGATTAGCATGCGGCCTGATAACGCTCAGCGGGAAGTGTTGCGTGAGAAGTTTTTATCAGAACATACCCACGGCGAAGATGAAGTGCGCTTTTTCGTTGCAGGGGCAGGGCTGTTCTGTTTGCATCTGAACGGTAAAATTTATCAAATACTTTGTGAAAAGAATGACTTACTTTCTGTCCCTGCCGATACTCGCCACTGGTTTGATATGGGGTCTGCACCGAATTTCACGGCTATTCGGGTATTTGATAATCCTGAGGGGTGGGTGGCACATTTTACTGGCGATAAGATAGCCGATGCTTATCCACGTTTGGATTGATCACCTTCGTACTTTAAGCCGCAGCTAACACCGCTGCGGCTTCAATTGCTTTGGGGATAAAATTACAAACATTGCTCATTCTTAGCTTGGAAGAAGCCTGCCGCCACTTGTTCTGGGCTAATGACGCCGCTGTCTAATACCCAACCACTGATCAATGCCGCCGGTGTGACATCAAATGCCGGGTTATACACAACGGCATCTTCTGGTGCCCAATGGCAACTGCCAAAGCTGCCTGAGACACCGGTCACTTCACTGGCGGCACGCTGCTCGATTGGGATCGCTGCACCATTCGGGCAGTTTGGATCGTGAGTGGTGTGCGGAGCGGCAACATAGAACGGAATATTGTGATAGTGGGCCAACACCGCCAAACTGTAAGTGCCTATTTTATTTGCCACATCGCCGTTGGCGGCAATGCGATCCGCGCCGACCCAGATAGCATCCACTTTGCCCTGAGCCATCAGGCTGGCAGCCATCGAATCACAAATCAATTGATATGGAATACCTAACTCACCTAACTCCCAGGCGGTTAAGCGGCCGCCTTGCAGCAAAGGACGGGTTTCATCAACCCACACCTGGTTAATCTTACCTTGTTGATGGGCTTTTAATAATACGCCGATAGCGGTACCAATGCCCGCCGTAGCGAGCCCACCGGTATTACAGTGGGTTAGCAAGTTACTACCCGGTTTAACCAGTGCCGCCCCATGCCGGGCAATGCACTCACACAATTCTCGGTCTTCATCTACCAGATGTAGCGCCTCGCGAGCCAGGCTATCGACCCAGTTGGCTTGTAGCAAAGCCTGCTGCATCCGTGCCAGATTATTCATCAAGTTGACTGCCGTCGGGCGGGATTCACGCAGCGCGATGAGTGCCTGCTCAAGTTGAGCTTGCGGCAAACCACGTTCTGCCAGCAAAGCCAATAATAAACTTGCTGACAGTCCAATAAGCGGCGCGCCACGCACTCGCAATGTCTGGATATGGCCAATCAGTAATTCTACCGTATCAGCTAATAGCCACTCCTGACGCTGTGGTAATGCTTGCTGATCGAGTATCCAGAGCTGGCTATCGATAATTCTTAAGCTGGTGGTTTGTAAATCGAGCCTGTTAAGCGTCTGCATTGTCAGTTAAATCCATGTTGCGTTATTGCATCTGGTTTCTTATTCTGCCAACATATCTTATGGATGTGTAGACGTCTATATGGTTTTACGCCTAAATACGGATTTTTTTGCTCTAACAGAGAATAATTTCACAGCTAAGCAAGTAGTTGGCGGTGAGTGAACCAGAATCGGGTAAAGAATAAAGAGGTCGAAGATGTCGCGCTACCATACATTTACTGCTGCGGATGCTGTTGAATATGCTCGCCAATTTGGTCAGGTTGCTGATCCACTGACCTTAGTGACGGCCGATGAAATCGGGGATGGCAATCTTAATCTGGTGTTTAAAATCCGTGATGCGGCCGGCGTCAGTCGGGTGATTGTCAAACAGGCACTGCCTTATGTGCGCTGTGTTGGGGAGTCTTGGCCGTTGACCTTGGATCGCGCCAGAATTGAAGCGCAAACCCTGTTAACACACAGTCAATTCTGCCCGCAACACACGGTCAATGTGTTGCATCACGATGCTGAATTGGCGGTAATGGTGCAAGAGGACTTATCTGATCACCATATCTGGCGCAGTGAATTGCTGGCAGGTAAACACTATCCGCAAGCGGCGGGACAACTGGCTGAATATTTGGCGCAAACCTTATTCCATACCTCAGATTTTTATCAGTCAGCACAAGCTAAAAAAGCGGCAGTGAGCTGCTATACCAATCCAGAGTTGTGCCAGATTACTGAGGATCTATTCTTTACTGACCCTTATATTGATCATGAACGTAATAATTTTGATCCGGCATTACTCCCTGATGTACTGGCTCTGCGCCAGGATAATGCTCTCAAGGTGGCGGTGGCCTCACTTAAACATCGCTTCTTGAGTAAGGCCGAAGCATTGCTGCACGGGGATATTCATAGCGGTTCTATCTTCGTTGCTGAGGGGCGTTTGAAAGCTATTGATGCCGAATTTGGTTTCTATGGCCCAATCGGCTTTGATGTGGGTACCGCACTAGGGAATTTGCTGCTCAATTACTGTGGACTACCCGGCCTGGCCGGCCCACGTGATGCCGCAGCCAGCCGCGAGCAACGGCTGAAAGATGTGCATATTATCTGGCAAACATTTTCCAGCCGTTTCGTGGCGTTAAGTCAGGAGAAAACGCAGGATTTGGCCTTAGCGACCGAAGGATATGTACCACAGTTCCTGCAACAGGTTTGGCAAGACGCGATAGGGTTTTGTGGTACTGAATTAATTCGGCGTACCATTGGCCTGGCACATGTTGCTGATCTGGATAGTATCGCTGATGAAGAGATGCGCCGGGAATGTCAGCGTCATGCGTTGAGTTTGGGGCGTAGCTTGATATTGGCCGCATCACACATTGATAACATTGATAATTTGATTGCTCGCATCAGGCAGAATGGATAGCAAAAATTATTCATGGTACCAGGTGATGGTCTGAACCAGAATATAGTGACCCCGTTAAGTAATGCGGGGTTTTTTATTATTTAAATTACTATATAAATTATAATTATAAATAGCATTGTTCATATTTAAGTGATTAACGGGTATTTAGGCTGTTTTAAAATACGATTAATGTTTTTTATTGTCATTATTAGTGTTCCATGTGGCTTATTATTTCTTTCGATGTAATTGTAGTTGGTGTTATTTGGGTGGTTGGCTATTATTTTAATGTGTGTTTTCATTTGGTTAAGTTATTACTTTACTTCCTATTTAAATTATAATTACTTTGATTGTTTATTTGTATGTGAATCTATTATTGTTTCATGTCGATAATGAAATATCTACCATAAATAACTATTTGTTATAAATATGAGGGGGATATTAGTCTGAACCAACAGAGGTTACTCTTTGGGATGTTGGTATTTATTAATTAGCCATGCCATTTTACATTCTATTTTATATTTATTTAATCATGTTATTAACTTGCTAACTAAAATCAACTATGTGGGCCAGTATTAAATGACGGAGGTTATTATTATTTAAACTGGCGTTATCATCATGCTAAGCAGGCGTATTTTATGCGACATTTTTATTATCCAGAAAAATTACGGTATCAGACTAAACTGAGTTCCACAGTAATCATGTTTGCCCTTTTTTTTTGCTCACAGGTAGTCGCCGCTCCTCAGGTCATAAATGTACCGAATGCGGGTGTGATTAGTAACGAAATACGGCAAACAACACCGGTGCCATTGCGTGCGCCACAGGAAGCTGAAATCAAACTTCCACCTTTGCTCCCTCCTACATCGTTTGGCGGTTCTACCTCGGCGGGAAGAATCATGTTACGTGAGGTTAGATTCGAGGGTGATACCCAGTTATTGCGGCACAGTAACAGAAATAATAAAGCACTACGCGCCGTAATTACGCCTTGGTTGGGGCAACAATTAACCTTTAATGATTTACAAGTCATGACGTTAGCGGTAACTCGCTTTTATCGACAACAAGGATTTGTTGCCACTCAGGCAATATTGCCACCACAAACTATCCGTGAAGGTGTTGTCATAGTTCGTATTATTGCTGGCAGATTAGATAAACCGGAGATTAATAATCAGAGCCGGTTGAATACTGATTTTGCTACTGCGGTGATTGAAAGTAATAGTTGTAGCAAAGCAGTGGGTTTTGTTGGCAATAAAGATTGTGCCGCTTCTCCGGCTGAGTTATCCCGCCTTGAACGCACCACCCTTATTCTTAATGAAATTCCAGGGGTTGATGCTGCTTTGGCATTAAAACCGGGAACTCAATCGGGAATGACGAGAGTTTATGCTGATATTTCCCCAGGACAGACTGCGATGGGATATCTCGGTGTGGATAATCAGGGTAATGATTATTCTGGTCATAATCGGTTATTAGTCGGTGGGGCACTCAATAATATGACCGGCTGGGGTGATCAACTACGCACTGATTTGATTTTATCCAGTTCGGTAGATGTATTCAATGGCATGTTGGATTACAACTTCCCCATTAATACTTATGGCACCCGTGCAGCGCTTAATTATAGTTATCTGGATTATACCCTGAAGGGGCCTTTCGAAATATTGGATGCTCATGGCCATTCTAACACTTGGGGCATTAATTTACGCCATCCGTGGATCCGTAATTCGGCAGCTAGAATTGATGTGAATACCGGTTATTATCAGAGCAGAATGCGTGATTCATTGATTATGCTGCCAGAACAAAAGCGCAATCTGGATGCCGGTGAGTTTGGTCTTGGTGGTACGTTTACCGCAGTACCTAGAGGGCTCAGTAATTTCACTTTACTGGGTACGGCAGGCCATCTGTCATTGGATGACGAATTCAGTCAAAG
The DNA here is from genome assembly GCF_052217165.1 of Yersinia sp. 2540 StPb PI. NCBI lineage: Bacteria > Pseudomonadati > Pseudomonadota > Gammaproteobacteria > Enterobacterales > Yersiniaceae > Yersinia > Yersinia sp. 2540 StPb PI. Next base: position 4,406,300 of record NZ_JAZGQC010000001.1, on the reverse strand, counting down.
CATGAATTCCTTAACTGGTATTGGTGGCACTTTTGCCCGTTTTAATTATCGTGCCGGTCATGATCAGGGTTTTGGCCCTTATTTCACCTTTTTCAACCAATTTACCGGTCAAATGGCCAGTAAGAATCTTGATAGCTCACAAAAACTGTTATTAGGTGGGCCGCTGGCGGTGCGCGCCTATGGCATTGGTGAAGGGGCGGTGGATAAAGGCACTCTTTTCACTACCGAATTACGCACCCACTGGCAACTCTTACTTCCCACATGGGCAGGAACTGGGAATCAAATCACCTTTGCGGCATTTTTTGACCAAGGGTGGGGCTCTTACTATCGCCAGCCTATCGCGGGCCTGACGGGGAATAATATTAACCTGTCTGGCTTTGGTGCCTATATCACACTCTTTCGTCCGGCAGATTACACCTTGAATCTGACTTGGGCACATCGAACCGGCCAAGCTGCAATTGCACAACCGGATAACGACCAACTTTGGCTTAGCGCTTACAAGATGTTTTAGCGCTTATTGGCATATTTGTCAGATTTAATGGACGTGAATAATGAACAGTAAATTATACAAACTTATTTTCTGCCGTCGGTTGGGATGTTTAATTGCTGTCGGAGAATTTACCCGAACTTACGGACGGTCCTTTTCGTCTGGCGGCAAAAAAGTCATTAATGACAATAATACAAACGCTGGAATATTAAGCCGCCTGGCCATCATGACGGGATTAGCACTTGGCATATTACCGCTACGGGTATTCGCCCATCCCTCACTGCCGGTTAACGGTAATATTATTATCGGTCAAGGTGTGTTGAATGTTCACAACACCACCCTTACCGTGACTCAGCAAAGCGATAAGTTGGCAATCAATTGGGGCAGCTTTGATATCGCGCAGGGGAACAGCGTTATTTATAACCAGCCAGGGCAGCAGAGTATTGCGCTGAACCGGGTGCTTGGTCGCGATGCATCGCAGATATATGGCAGCCTAAAAGCGAATGGTCAGGTCTTTTTACTTAATCCGAATGGCATTCTGTTTGGAAAAGGTGCGCAAGTTGATGTTGGTGGTTTGGTTGCCAGTACTAAGTCCATGTCAAATCAGGATTTTGTTTCTGGGCGCTATACGTTGACCAGCCGAAGACATGAAGGCAAGTTGGTTAATCAGGCTAATTTGCGCACCACCCCTGGTGGCTATATCGCGCTGATTGGCCAGCAGGTTGATAATCAGGCTTCCGGTGTTATCGCGTCGCCGCAAGGAAAAGTAGCATTAGCGAGCGGGAGTCGCGTCACCCTTAATCTGGATCACGGCAGCTTGCTGAGTGTGCAAGTTCAGGGTGAGCAGGTCAGTACTTTATTGCAAAACGGCGGGCTGATTCAGGCTGATGGCGGGGTTATCCAACTGACCGCGCGCGGCAAAGAGATGTTAATGAATACCGTGATTGATAATACCGGTATTTTGCAGGCGCATAGTTTATCTGAAAAAAATGGCGTTATTTACCTCGATGGCGGCAGTGAAGGGGTGGTGAGCCAGCAAGGTGTTATTGATGTCAGTAGTGCGCAGGGCCGTGGCGGGAATGTTATCTTGCAAGGTGAAAAGATACATTTGGTCGCCACGAGCAAAATTGATGCTCGCGGGGCTGAGGGCGGTGGCAAAGTCCTGGTCGGGGGCGATTGGCAGGGTAAAAATAATGCGATAAAAAATGCCCGAGCAGTCGTCATGGATAAAGGTGCGGATATTGATGTTTCTGCTTCAAACCACGGGTCGGGTGGTACCGCCGTGCTATGGTCAGAAGATTACACTGGCTTCTATGGCAATATTTATGCTCGTGGTGGGCTACAGTCAGGTAATGGTGGGCAGGTAGAAACATCCAGTAACCGTAATTTACAGGCTTTTGGTCAGGTTGATACTGCGGCTATTCATGGTAGTCAGGGGAGTTGGTTACTTGATCCCGCAGAGGTAAGTATTGTTGGTAGTGGTGCTGAGAGCGGGGTAATGGTTCAGGTTGGGGACATTCCTGCTGGATATGTGAAAAATACCCAGGTTTTCGCTCCGACGGCCAAGGTAGCGCAAATATTGAATAGCAGTATCAATACTCAACTCGATCGCGGCACCAATGTGACGGTGACTACCACTAATCACACTTTAACGAATTGCCGCTGGTGCAATATTACGCTAGAGGCTGATATCAATAAAACAGCAGGTGGCGATGCTACGCTGACATTACATGCTGACGGCAATGTTGTTGTTAACAATAATATTACCGCTAATGTTGGCAAGCTGAATCTTAATTTATTAGCGGGTAATTCCACTGCCGACTCTGTTATTACATTAAATAATAGTGATGTGTTGTTAAATAAAGGGGATTTGTTGGCAAAACATGCCAATGATAACAGTGCGACTCGTATTATTATTATGGGTGGGAGATATGATGTCGGCAACTTCACTCTTGAAGGAAATGCAGGGGTGGCATCGCAAATTGGGGTGAGTATCAGTCATGCTGCTAATATTTCTGTGGCAGGTGAAACGCGTATAGCGGGTGAAAGTAGTCATGCTAATGGGCAAGGGTGGCGTGGTGTTGATATATCTGATGACTCAGTCTTGACTGGTTCGGGTAATATATTATTTGCTCTTAAGTCTAATTCTAAAAGTTCGTGGGTAGGCACATTTACGAATGCAACCATTACCGGTGATAAAGATATCACATTCCTGGTAAATACCAATGGTAGTGCATATGGTGGGATGGACTTTATTAATGGCAGTATTTACTCTAAGTCTGGCAATGTTTTATTTGATATCAATGGTGATATCTTTACCCAGGCTAACCTTGGGTTACGGATAAAGGAATCTCAAGTTAGTGGCAATAATGTAAAATTAAATATCAATATCACTGGAGTTGATGGTTTATTACTCAGAGACAGTAATCTTACGGCAACTGCCGGTAATATTGATGTTAATGCTACTACTACCAATAAAGGGCTATGGATCTCAGGTAACACTAATATAAACGCCAGTGGCGATATTAATCTGAAAGGCGTAACCACGAACTCTACAGTTGCGGGTGCTGATGCCATCAGGATAAGTGGTAACTCCAGTAGTGTTCAGGTCAATATGACTGCCGGTGGTAATATATCGCTGGTGGCGGTTAATGAAGGAACGGAAATCGGTACTACAGTTGTTGCGGATTTTGCCAATATAAAAGCACAGGGAGGCGATTTTAATTTAAATATCAGTGGGGTCAAAGGCAGCCCTTTCAATAATGTCACTATCAGTGCCGATAATATTTTAATGAATGGTAATATCATCGGTAATGACGTTGTATTGATGAAAAATACAGTTCTTACTGCTAAAAATGATATTAGAACCAATTTAACCTCCGCCACACATAAAGCCTTCGGGTTCAGCGGTAATAGTGCGATGACGGCAGGGCAAGATATATTATTAGTTGCCAATACCTCAGCACTCGCTGTGGAGGCGGTGACAATAAATGGGACCTCATCTAACAAAGTAAATATCACTGCGGGGAAAGATATATCAATAGTAGCCAATAATCATGGCAATACTACAGGGGCGGGTGTTGGTATTGATGGGGCTAATATTGAAACTAAAAACGGAAACTTCACAGTAAATAACAATGGTTCAAAAGGCATAACCTGGGCCAATTTAGATCTCACAGCAAATGAGGTTAACGTTGTCTCTAACTCGACTAGCTCTGCCGGATTGGCAATACGTGAATCTAATATTACTGCTACAACAGGTGATATTAATGCCAATGTAACCTCCGAAAAAGAAGGTATTTTGATTAAGCCAAATACCATTTTTAATGCTAAGAAAGATATTAATCTGACGGGAGTTGCCACCGGTGATGGCGAAGGGATTTTTATTCAAGGGGATTCAAATACGTCACATAATAATCTTAATGCACAAGGAAATATCACCTTAAATGGTAAGGCTGATATGGGGGCTGCTACGCGAGCATCTGTCTATCTATTAAATACGACGCTGACATCAACTGAGCACAATATTGATATCAATGGTCTGTCTCAGGGTTCGAGACACGTTTACTTTACTGATGTAGAACTTAATGCTACTGCGGGGAATGTTACTGTTTATTCTGAAACACTGGCCGCTTTACCGACTTCATTAAGCACTGCATTAAGTTTGGGGGGGAATATCAGTATAAAAGCCCAAAATGGCTCGATGATCGGTAAAGCATTTAATACGACGCAAGGCTCAGGCGTTGGTTTTAGAGCCAATAGTACCTTGTCGGTTGAAGGGAGTATTGCGTTTCAAGGCGAGACAGAAGGCAATGGTGCTACCCGCAAAGGGATTGATTTTAATGGCGTGAATACACTCAATATTGCTAAAGGTAGCCAATTATCTCTCCTCGGTGAAAATAAAGGGGCACCAGCGACTGCTGGCGGAGAGGGTATTACCCATACAGATGCGGCTCAGTTAACGATAAACAATAATGGTTCTTTCAAAATGGAAGGGCGCTCAACCAGCGGTGTCGGCATTAACTTTCCTACCAGTAATAATACCGTGGTATTAAGTGGCGAGGGTGACACTCTCATTAGCGGCAGTAGTGTCGAAGGTATTGGGGTTGCTATTTCCGGTGTGGTTAATAACGGTACCGGCCCGGTCACGATTGAAGGAACCAGTATTGATAGCGCCGGTGTTCACCTCTTCAGTGCCGAGCATCAAATTAATCGTATTAATGTCACCGGGAGTTCAACCCATGCCGAAGGTCTGCGCATTAGCGGCAATGCCACTATTGCTGATACCACTCTGGCCGGAGAATCAATGAATGGCAGTGGTGTGAAAATTGATCCACTGCCGGGTGCTAATATTGTCACTCATGCCGTGTTGGATAATGCCACGCTCAATGGCAGTAGTACTAATGGCATCGGCGTAGAGATTGCCAATGATATAAAGGGTGTCCATCAGAGTGTTATTAATGGCACCACCGATGGTGTTGGTTATGGCATTGATATAGCAGAAAATTTACATGTCATCGGCACCAGTGAAACCGATTTGCTGACACTAAACGGGGTGGCAACAACAGATACCGGTACTGGGATAAAACTCAATGGCAATAATGATTTAAGTAATACCAGCTTAAATGGCTCGGCTGTGGATGGTATTGCATTGCATATCATCGGCCCACTGACCAATCAAGGCAATACGGTATTGAACGGCACTGCTTCCGGCAGCGGTATTGGTGTGCGGGTTAATGGCCAACTGAGCGACAGTGTGGTGAATGGGACTGCGGCCAGTGGCATTGGTGTTCAAGTTATGAATGGTGTGCTTGATGACAGCCGCATCAATGGCATCTCCGATACTGGTTCTGGGGTTGGCGTCAATGGCGACACGGTGCTGAATAATACCGTGCTGGTGGGAAATAGTTCGGATGGTAACGGGGTGGAGATCGGGGGCCGCCTGTCAGGTAGCCACGGCAGCGCAGTACAGGGTGAGGTGGTTAACGGCACGGGAGTGTATATCGATAGAGATGCCACTCTCACTGGTGGCGGCACGGACGATCTGTTTGCTGTCAACGGTAATGCGATGGGCGATAAAGGCACTGGTGTGCAATTGGAAGGTAATAATACCCTTGATAATACCACGCTAAACGGTAACGCCACTCAGGGTACCGGTGTTGATATTGCCGGTCCGCTGGTGAATAACTGGAATACCCGTGTGGATGGCAAAGCCACTGGCGGCAACGGGGTGGCGCTGAACGGGGCGATCGCTGGCGGCACGGTTAATGGCAACTCGGATAGGGGTACGGGTGTCAAAGTTGATGGTGATACCCAACTTAATAACACCACCCTTAACGGTAACAGTCCTGATGGCAAAGGGGTGGAGATCGCCGGTAACCTCACTGGCCGCAATGGCAGTGTGATACAGGGCGATACCACTAACGGCACCGGGGTGGACATTGCTAAACAAATCCTCCTGGAGGGCGGCGGCCTGGATGATCTGCTCAATGTTACCGGCAACGCCACCGGCGAGAATGGCACCGGCGTGCAGCTTGACGGTCTCAATCTCCTTGATAACACCTCGTTGGCAGGGAATGCCACTAACGGCACCGGGGTGGATATTAATGGTTTACTACAAAATGAAGGTAACACCACGATTGGGGGTAAATCTGAGAATGGCAACGGTGTCCAGCTTGGAGGGGCAGTCAGCGGTAGCACAGTTACTGGTACATCAGCTAATGGCAGCGGCATCAAGGTGGTAAATGACAGTAATCTGGACCACGCCACCCTTAACGGCAACAGCCCTGACGGCAAGGGGGTAGAGATCGCCGCGAATCTGACGGGGCAAAACGACAGTGCGGTATATGGCGATACCACTAACGGCACCGGGGTGGACATTGGTAAACAAATCCTCCTGGAGGGCGGTGGCCTGGGTGATCTGCTCAATGTTACCGGCAACGCCAGCGGCGAGAATGGCACCGGCGTGCAGCTTGACGGTATCAATCTCCTTGATAACACCACCCTGACGGGGAATGCCACTGAGGGTACTGGGGTGGATATTAATGGCTTACTACAAAATGAAGGTAATACCACGATTGGGGGTAAATCGGAGAATGGCAACGGTGTCCAGCTTGGCGGGGCAGTCAGTGGCGGCACAATTAATGGTACATCAGCTAATGGCAGCGGCATCAAGGTGGCAAATGACAGTAATCTGGACCACGCCATCCTCAACGGCAACAGCCCGGACGGTAAGGGGGTAGAGTTCGCCGCTAATCTGACAGGTGGCAACGGCAGCGTGGTGCAAGGCGATACCACTAACGGCACCGGTGTTGATATTGGTGAAAATGCCTCGCTCAGTGGCCCGGCACCGGATGATCTGCTGACGGTGACCGGCAATGCTAGCGGTGAGAAAGGCACCGGTGTTCAGTTAGGCGGCAACAATACGCTGAATGACACCACCTTAGGCGGTAATGCCAGCGATGGTCATGGCGTGGAGACCACGGGGCTAGTATTCAACAGCGGCAATACGACGATTAATGGTGATGCCGCAGGTGATGGTCATGGTGTGCATATTGGTGGCCCAATGAGTGGTGGTAGGGTCAACGGCCGTTCCGACAATACTCATGGTATTTTCCTCAATGATTATGCAGCGATAACTGACATCACGCTTAGCGGGAATACCGGCTCATATAAGCCATCGGTGTTTTTCACCTTGCCGGAGAATATTGGTGACAATGTGATTATCAATGGCAAACCTGTTAATAAAAATAATTTTGGCGATAAAGTCAGGCCGGCCCCTAATCCCGGAGGGAAATCGACTGGAGATAGTACGCAGGTAGCTCAGTCTCAGGAGGGGGGGGAATCAGCCTCGTTACTCAGAAGACGAAACCAAATCCTCAGTGCCTTTGAAACACAAACTTTACCGCCCTCTATCCTGACTGAATATGAGCATGATAGTACAGACCATATCAGCCTCACGGTTTGTATTCCTAAGGGTATAACCTCCGAACAGGTTACCAATCAGCACGAGCTATGCGGGACCCATGTTCTCGGTAAGTGGAACCCTCTGACTAAAATATCGGGTCAGGAGTAATGGATTTTTAACTCTCTAAATTTGCTAGAGAAATCGTGATATCGATGTAAAAAGGTGAGCTGACAATGGTGGAGAAAACGGCTGAATTAGCATCAGCGGTAGAACAGTCGACCGCATTCTCATTACCCTATTTCGAGTTTTTAGTGTGTGTGCGGCGCTATGAGGAGGCGGGGCGATTACTGGTCTTGATGTTGGAGCAACTGGACCGCCAATATGGCCGCTGGGATGTTTTTTCGCTTAAGCATCAATCGGTACAGCAACAGGAGCATTACTGTAATCGCCTGGCTGCGGCTATTGGCAACCTACTTTCTGATCCTGGTTTTGTGGTATCCGATAAAGGTTTTTTACAACTGATTAATTTCCATCGCTGGATAGCGTTGATATTTGCCGCATCACCTTTTGGTCATGCGGATCATGTGATTACCAACCTTAATCAAGCGGGGGAGGGATGCGCTCATCCTTTGCGCTTTGAGCACCATAATTTTCTGAAATTTTGCCTGATGTATTTACCTGAATCGGGTATTCCGCTTCAGCCGGATATATTGTGGCAATTTAATCCCCCGGTTGCCGCGGCACTGTTTCTGGCGTTACTGTCGCCACGTATTTTACCCAGCGCTGCCGGGCATGCGAAACGTGAGCGGCTATTAGAGTGGTTACCTGAAAAACTACTAACGCTAGAGAATCTTGAGGGCTTACCTGAACGCATCCTGCACGATGTTTATATGCATTGCAGTTATGCGGATAGAGCAGCAAAACACGCCATAAAACGCAGTATTAATTTTCACTTACGTAACACGTTGCTGCACAATGGGCTATCTGATAACCACTCCCTCCCACCTGCACGGGATAAACCATTGATGCTGGTTATCCTGGAGTGGTTTAACAGCGGCCATTCTATTTACCGTACTCACTCCAGTACGTTGCGCGCCGCGCGTGAGCAGTTTTCCACCCATGGCGTCACCATTGTGGGGGCCACTGATGCCATCACCCGTGACGTTTTTGATGATTTTACCGAGGTCCAGCGGGCGGGGGCGGTTGAGGCTATTGTGGCATTGGCGCAACAATTGCGACCGGATGTTATCTACTTCCCCAGTGTCGGGATGTTCCCACTCACCATTGCACTGACTAATTTACGCTTAGCCCCCTTACAGATAATGGCACTAGGCCATCCGGCAACGACCCATTCCGGCTATATTGATGCGGTATTAGTGGAAGAGGATTATCTGGGGGATCCTCAGTGTTTCTCCGAAAAAGTGGTTGCGTTACCCAAGGACTGTCTGCCCTATGTGCCGCCTGCCAATATTTGCCAGCCGGAACCGATACAACATTTCGATGAGCGCCCAGCAGTACATATCGCGGTTTGTGCCTCGGCGATGAAAATTAACCCTCGCTTTATCGATACCTGTGCTGAGATTGCCCGGCAAACATCAACGCCGGTGATATTTCATTTTTTGGTGGGTTTTTGCTGGGGAATTACCCATCGAGTGATGGAAAAAGCCGTTAATGCTGTTATCCCTCAAGCTAAAATCTATGAGCATTTGGCCTATCAGGACTATTTATTGGTTATTAATCAGTGTGACCTGTTTATTAATCCTTTTCCTTTCGGCAATACCAATGGCATCGTCGATACTGTGCGTCAGGGGTTACCCGGTGTTTGCCTGAGTGGGGCTGAAGTACACGAACATATCGATGAGGGATTGTTCCGTCGGCTGGGATTATCTGAGGAGCTGATTGCGCATGATTTGGCTGAGTATATTGCGGTTACCGTGCGGCTGATCACCGATATTGAGTGGCGTAATAGCCTACGTCGCCAGTTGTTAACAATTCAGCCTGATAATGTGCTGTTTAGCGGGAAACCTGAGCAATTCGGGCTAATTATTAGAGGCCTGCTTGATGATTGTGGTGCTGAAAGAGGATAAAAAAAGCCTCCTGAATCGGAGGCTTGAGTAGACACTAACATCAATAAGACTTATTTATTACGCCGCTTCAGTTTGCCGTTGTTTGGTTGGCTGCTTTAGTGCGGGCTTGGCTGCCAAGGCATCGGCTGCAAACTCATCGACATTAATTGAGCGCAGGCGACTCTCTTCTGCTTTAGTCAAAATAGCGGCCTCTTCAACATTGATTTTCCCTTCAGCCAGCGCATTTTTTGCCAGCACATCCAGGCGAGTAAATGGCAGGCTTTTACCCGCTTCTTTACTCAGGCGCTTATGAATTGGCTCTGCTGCAATCACATCTTGCAAAGCGGCTTCCAGCAAACCTACCGGATTAAACTCGCTCGGTGTCAGATACTGACCACGACCAATACGGCTGCGGGTTGCTGAAGGTACTTGCAGTAACTGCGCCAGTTGATGGTCCAGCTGGTCTGACGGTGCCTGATGTACGCGACCAAACGGGAAGACCACCAACCGCATTAACCCGGCAATAACGCCATTTGGGAAGTTACGCAGTAAATCATCCAGAGCCTGCTCTGCCTGATGCAGTGCATCTTGCACACCCCAATGTACCAACGGCAGGTCTTCTTTTTGGCGGCCTTCGTCTTCATAGCGTTTCAACGTTGCTGATGCCAGATACATTTGGCTGAGAATATCCCCCAGACGGGCAGAGATACGTTCACGACGTTTCAGGCTGCCACCCAACACGCCCATTGAGACATCAGACAGTAAAGCTAAATTGGCGCTCAGGCGGTTCAGATGCTGGTAATAACGGCGAGTGCTGTCTTTGGTTGGTGTGGCACTGGTGCGGCCATTGGTCAGCCCCAACCAGAAACTACGGATTTTGCTGCTACCCACATGGCCCAAATGACCGAACAGCGCTTTATCGAAGGCGGCAACATCATTCGATTGTGCTGCTGCCATTTCATCCAGAACAAACGGATGGCAACGGATTGCCCCTTGGCCGAAGATAATCATGCTACGGGTCAGAATGTTAGCGCCTTCAACGGTGATACCGATAGGGGCACCTTGGTAGCCACGGGCTACGAAGTTGGCCGGCCCAAGGCAGATCCCTTTACCGCCCGCAATATCCATGGCATCCATCACGGCGCGTTGACCACGGTGGGTACAGTGATATTTAACGATAGCGGATAACACCGCCGGTTTCTCACCTAGCATAATACCGCTGGTAATTAAGGTTGCCGCCGCGTCCATCACATAAGCATTACCGGCGATTCGCGCCAACGGCTCTTCAATCCCTTCCATTTTACCGATTGAGATTTTGAACTGACGACGAATATAGGCGTAAGCACCGATCCCCATCGCCACACTTTTCAAGCTACCAGTGGCATTGGACGGCAAGGTAATCCCGCGGCCAACAGACAGGCATTCCACCAGCATGCGCCAGCCCTGCCCAGCCATTTTTGGCCCGCCGATGATGTAATCAATCGGCACAAAGATATCATTGCCACGGGTCGGGCCATTTTGGAATGGCACATTCAGTGGGAAGTGACGACGACCAATTTCCACCCCAGGGGTGTTGGTTGGGATCAGCGCACAGGTGATGCCTAAATCAACGGTATCGCCCAACAGATGTTCAGGGTCAGACAGTTTGAACGCCAGCCCGAGCACTGTGGCGATCGGGGCGAGGGTGATATAGCGTTTATTCCAGGTCAGGCGCATGCCCAGTACCTGCTTACCTTGCCATTCGCCCATACAGACGGTGCCGGTATCTGGGATTGCGCCGGCATCAGAACCCGCTTCTGGGCTGGTCAGGGCGAAACAAGGGATCTCGTCGCCACGGGCCAAACCAGGCAAATAATGATTTTTTTGCTCTTCAGTGCCGTAGTGTTGCAGCAATTCGCCGGGGCCGAGAGAGTTAGGAACGCCAACCGTGATGGCTAAAATGCCAGACACGCCAGACAGTTTTTGCAGTACACGTGCCTGAGCATAAGCTGAGAAATCAAGGCCGCCGTACTCTTTCTTAATGATCATCGCAAAGAAGCGGTGTTCTTTCAGATACGCCCACAGTTCTGGCGGCAAGTCAGCCAGTTCGTGGGTAATTTGGAAGTCATTAGCCATACGACAGGCTTCTTCTACCGGCCCATCAATAAAAGCTTGTTCTTCGGCGGTTAACTGCGGTTTTGGGTAGTTATGCAGTTTCTTCCAGTCAGGCTGGCCCTGGAATAAATCACCTTCCCACCAAGTGGTACCTGCATCAATCGCTTCTTTTTCGGTGCGTGACATCGCAGGCATGACTTTACGGAACATGCGCAATGCGGGTGCAGAAAACAGTGACTGGCGCAGTGGGGTCAGCGTCAGGGGTAGCAAAACAATCACCAGAGGCAATAATGCCCAGAATGACCATAACTGCAACGCTCCCATCGCGGCGGTGTAAACGACAAGAATCAAACTACTGAGATAGAGGTTCACCTGGTGATAGAACAGCACACCAATAAGAACCAGTAAGGCAACAATGCTAAGAACCATCATAGTGAAGCTCCTGAGATGTAGGAGGTCTGACCTGTTGAGAGATACATTTGTTGTAGTCCATCTCATTATTTTTATCAATACCATTACATGTTATTTACAACTCATCTCACAAACTGCCCGCATTAATAGTTAAAACTCTTATGTCTTATTCATTACAGTGCTTCTCGCTGTTTATGCTATCCGGTACACTGACGGCTGATGAATATCGATGCCATAGAACTATAAAGAGGCTCCCATGTACCAGGATTTAATCCGCAGTGAATTGAATGAAGCAGCAGACACACTGGCAAACTTTTTGCAAGATGATAGCAATATCAATGCTATTGCGAACGCAGCCGTATTATTGGCTGATTCTTTTAAGGCTGGCGGTAAAGTCTTGTCATGCGGTAATGGCGGTTCCCATTGTGATGCCATGCATTTTGCCGAAGAGTTGACCGGCCGCTACCGCGAGAATCGTCCAGGTTATCCGGCGATTGCTATTTCAGATGTTAGCCATATCTCTTGTGTTAGTAATGATTTTGGCTATGACTATATCTTCTCTCGTTATGTTGAAGCCGTCGGTCGCGCAGGGGATGTATTACTCGGTATTTCCACTTCTGGTAATTCAGCTAATGTCATTAAGGCGATTGATGCTGCTCGTGCCAAAGGGATGAAGGTTATCACCCTGACGGGTAAAGACGGTGGCAAAATGGCGGGCACGGCAAATATCGAAATTCGGGTTCCCCATTTGGGTTATGCCGATCGCATTCAGGAAATTCATATCAAAGTGATTCATATCTTGATTCAATTGATTGAAAAAGAGATGGTTAAAGCCTGATATGTCGTGGTGATCAACGGTATTATCAATCTCGTTGATCACCTTGACGGTGAGCGAGAGCAGCTACAACGCTGCAACACCAAGAGCTAAGATATACGCGGGAGGTTGGTTATGTGCGAATTGCTCGGGATGAGCGCAAATGTTCCCACGGATATTTGCTTTAGCTTTACTGGCCTGGTGCAAAGGGGCGGGGGGACTGGCCCACATAAAGATGGCTGGGGTATTACCTTTTATGAAGGTAATGGTTGCCGCACGTTTAAAGATCCCCAACCCAGTTTTAATTCACCCATAGCCCGTTTGGTACAAGACTACCCGATAAAATCCTGTGCGGTGGTTTCTCATATCCGTCAGGCAAATCGCGGTGAAGTGGCGTTAGAGAATACCCACCCTTTTACCCGCGAAATGTGGGGGCGAAACTGGACGTATGCCCATAACGGCCAACTTAAAGGTTATCGTCAATTAGAGACCGGTACTTTCCGGCCTATCGGTCAGACTGACAGCGAATATGCTTTCTGCTGGCTACTTAATCAATTGGCAAAGCGCTACCCTCGTACTCCCAGTAACTGGCCAGCGGTATTCCGCTATATCGCTACCCTATGTGAGCAGTTGCGGGCAAAAGGGGTCTTTAATATGTTGCTCTCGGATGGGCGTTTTGTGATGGCGTTCTGTTCGACCAATCTGTATTGGATTACGCGCCGGGCACCTTTTGGTAAAGCGACCTTACTGGATCAAGATGTTGAGATAGATTTTCAACGCCAGACCACACCCAAAGATGTGGTCACGGTGATCGCGACTCAACCCCTGACAGGTAATGAAACCTGGCACAAAATTGCACCAGGTGAATTTGCATTATTCTGTTTTGGTGAGCGAATTTGATTTGGTGAGCGCATATTGCGATACCGGTGCATTGGAGACTGGCGGGCGGCTGAGTACATACTGCCCGTTGATCACTGCAACGGAGGGGGGCATCCGGTTTTTGGTAAAATAGGCATATCCCGGCTGTAATTGCCGCCAGAAGCTGTAATCCGACGAGTTACGGTGGCGTTGCATATTTTGTTCAGTCATACGGAATGGATAGATACTGATATCCACTTTTTCCTGACCAAAGATAAATGCCGTTTGCACGTAGTTAAATATCTCGTCCATATAGGCATCGGTCATTGCATAACAGCCGATTGATTTGCAAGCGCCGTGGATCATCAGATATTTCCCTGAATAACCCTGCGACTTATCATAATCATTTGGGAAGCCAATATTGATTGCCCGATAAAACTTACTGTCAGGTTTTAAATGGCGCATATCAATACTGTAAAAACCTTCCGGGCTTTTAAAATCCCCTTCACGGCGTTTTGGGCCAAGGCCACCTGAAAATTCACAGATGCGATAGCTTTGCACTAAACGATATTCACCTTGTAGTCTGGCGTATAATTCCAGGGTACGTTCTTCTTTGAAAATCTGAATATAGACCGATGACCCGAGTAATTGTTGTTTTAGCTCTTTGGATACTGCCACAGGCTCACTGGCTGAGCTGGTGAAGGATACCGCAGGCAAACCAATTATCACCACAAACGTAAGCATCGCAAACAACCGTGCGATTTTGCCCATTTATTATTCCTACTTATATTATGTAAATTATGCCACTGCATTTTTCGATTTATAGGCGCAGATTATCAGTCGGAAAAATTTTAGCAATATATGTTTTGTATAAAATAACCACAAAGTCGGTAAACATGAATTAACGATACGATTTTACCGAGTGGATAGATAAATTAGCCGTAAAATATTCGTGTTTGCTTGACCCAGGTCACTGCATTTGTCAGACAGTGCGGAATGAAAATGCTAAAATCGTCCACTGCTGATGGCTTGCACATGTAATCGTTATAACAGCCATTTTACCCTGAAATCATTCAATGTGGGTATCAGTACTCATTACCGCGATGCTTTCAATTAGCGTTTATGTTTATCTAATTGACTGGGTATTAAACCGTCGTTTAACTGAACCATGAAAGTATCTTATCTTTATGTGGCTGTACACTCTGGGCTAAGTACAGCATTTGATATAACTAATAAAGTCGCTCAAACCTATGATTAAAATAAAGAAAGGACTCGACCTACCCATCGCCGGAGCACCTGTGCAGGTGATAGAGGATGGTCCTGCTATTCGTCATGTGGCTCTGCTCGGTGAAGAGTATGTGGGCATGCGCCCCTCAATGTTGGTGCAAGAAGGTGATTGGGTTAAGAAAGGCCAGGCGCTCTTTGAAGATAAAAAAAATCCAGGGGTGACCTTTACTGCGATCGCCAGTGGTAGAATTAGCGCTATTAATCGTGGTGAACGCCGGGTGCTACAATCTGTTGTGATAGCGATTGAAGGGGATGAGCAAGTTCCTTTCCCACACTATGATGCAGCGGACCTTAATCATCTGAGCAATGAACAGGTGCAAAGCCTATTACTGGCGTCTGGTTTATGGACCGCATTCAGAACCCGCCCGTTTAGTAAAACCCCTGTTCCTGGTAGTCACCCACGCGCTATTTTTGTCAGTGCAATGGATACCCAATCGCTGGCAGCCGATCCGCAGGTCATTATTGCCACTGAGTCAGACGCCTTTAAGCATGGTTTAACTGTTCTTACACGTCTAACTGAAGGCAAGGTGCATGTGGGCCATGCCCCGGGGCAGGTGGTTGCCAACCATTCGAATGCCCAGATAACTTATAATGAATTCTCCGGCCCGCATCCTGCGGGTCTGGTTGGTACCCACATCCATTTTCTTGAGCCGGTGAGCTTGCGTAAAATGGTGTGGCATGTGGGTTATCAGGATGTGATTGCTATCGGTAAATTATTTACCCGTGGTGAACTCTGTACTGACCGCATCGTTGCGCTGGCGGGTCCACAGGTAAATCAACCGGTATTAGTGCGCACCCGTTTGGGTGCCAGCCTGGCTGAATTAACTGCGGCTAAGTTAAAAGAGGGGGAGAACCGTATTATCTCTGGTTCAGTCCTCAGCGGCACGGCTTTCTCCGCAACTCATGGTTATTTGGGGCGTTTCCACCAGCAAGTATCGGTTATCCGCGAAGGGCGAGAAAAAGAGCTATTTGGTTGGGTAATGCCAGGTCGCGATAAATATTCGATCACCCGCACCACGCTGGGCCATTTCTTCAAACGCAAACTGTTTGCTTTCTCTACCGATATGCACGGCGGGGAGCGCGCTATGGTGCCTATTGGCAACTATGAGCGGGTGATGCCACTGGATATCCTGGCAACCCATTTGTTGCGTGATCTGTTATCCGGTGATACCGACAGCGCGCAAGCGCTAGGGTGCCTGGAGTTAGATGAAGAAGATTTGGCTTTATGTACATTTGTCTGCCCCGGTAAGTACGAATACGGTCCGGCACTGCGCGACATATTGACCCAGATTGAGCAGGAAGGATAACTGATGGGCCTGAAAAATTTTCTTGAGAAAATAGAGCACCACTTTGAAGCGGGTGGCAAATTAGAGAAGTACTATCCGCTATATGAAGCCGCAGCCACTATTTTCTATACGCAGGGCAAAGTAACACCGGGTGCTTCCCATGTACGAGATGCAATCGACCTGAAAAGGATGATGATTCTGGTATGGTTGGCGGTATTCCCAGCCATGTTCTGGGGCATGTATAACGTAGGGCTACAGGCTATCCCGGCGCTAAACCAACTCTACAGTGGCGCGGAACTGCAACAGGTTATAGCCAGTGACTGGCATTACTGGTTGGCACAAATGCTCGGGGCGTCATTGGCTCCAGATGCTGGCTGGGCAAGCAAAATGGTGCTGGGGGCGGTTTATTTTCTGCCTATCTATGCCGTTGTGTTTGTGGTCGGCGGTTTTTGGGAAGTGGTATTCTCTATTGTCCGCAAGCATGAAATCAACGAAGGTTTCTTTGTCACCTCGATTCTGTTTGCCCTGATAGTCCCTCCCACATTGCCATTATGGCAAGCAGCACTTGGGATCTCTTTCGGTGTGGTTATTGGTAAAGAGATTTTTGGTGGCACCGGGCGTAACTTCCTCAACCCGGCACTGGCTGGGCGTGCTTTCCTATTCTTTGCTTATCCGGCACAGATATCCGGTGATTTGGTGTGGACTGCCGCTGATGGTTTTTCTGGTGCAACTCCATTGTCACAATGGAGTGTCAACGGTAGCCACAGTTTGGTTAACACCATTACTAATCAGCCTATTACGTGGATGGATGCTTTCCTCGGTAATATTCCCGGTTCTATTGGCGAGGTCTCTACGCTGATGATCCTGATTGGCGGTGCCATTATTCTTTTCGGCCGCATCGCCTCGTGGCGGATTGTGGCTGGGGTCATGATTGGCATGATTGCCACGGCCTACCTATTTAACTGGGTTGGTTCCACTACCAATCCGTTATTTGCCATGCCGTGGTATTGGCATCTGGTACTCGGTGGTTTCGCTTTCGGGATGATCTTTATGGCGACCGACCCGGTATCGGCTTCCTTTACCAATAAAGGGAAATGGTGGTATGGCGGCTTGATTGGTGCGATGTGTGTGTTAATCCGCGTCGCTAATCCAGCTTATCCCGAAGGAATGATGCTGGCGATCCTGTTCGCCAACCTGTTTGCACCGCTGTTTGACTATGTGGTTGTTCAGGCCAACATCAAGCGGAGGAAAGCGCGTGGCGAGTGATAAACCAAGAAATAATGACAGCATCAGCAAAACGTTGCTGGTGGTAATTGTGCTCTGTCTGGTGTGTTCTGTGGTGGTTTCTGGTGCGGCTGTTGGTTTGAAAGCCAAGCAGCAGGAGCAACGGCTATTAGACAAACAGCGCAATATTCTAGCGGTAGCGGGTTTGTTGCAACCAAGAATGCCGGCAGAAAACGTTCAGCGGGAATTTGCGCTGCGCATTGAACCACGGCTGCTGGATTTGCAAAGCGGTGCGTTTATTCAACAAGATCCGGCAACCTTTGATCGTGCTCAGGCACTGCGTAGTGACCAAATGAGCATTGCCCTGACGCCCGCACAGGATATTGCTGGCATCC
Source organism: Yersinia sp. 2540 StPb PI (assembly GCF_052217165.1). Taxonomy (NCBI): domain Bacteria; kingdom Pseudomonadati; phylum Pseudomonadota; class Gammaproteobacteria; order Enterobacterales; family Yersiniaceae; genus Yersinia; species Yersinia sp. 2540 StPb PI. The sequence continues at coordinate 4,388,471 of NZ_JAZGQC010000001.1, read as the reverse complement.
GCCGGCGCGCGAATGTCGTTGAAATCTACCTGGTACGTGGTGAAAGTGGTCAAATCAACAAGATAGTTCTACCTGTTTATGGCTCCGGTCTGTGGTCAATGATGTATGCCTTTGTTGCCATCGACACTGACGGCAAAACGGTGCGTGGTATCACCTATTACGATCAGGGTGAGACCCCAGGTCTGGGAGGCGAGGTTGAGAACCCAATCTGGCGTAACCAATGGATTGGTAAGCGGTTATTTGACGAGCAAGGGCAACCGGCTATTCATATTGTTAAAGGGCGCGCACCGGCTAATGATCCTCACGCCATCGATGGTCTGTCAGGCGCAACCTTGACCTCTAATGGGGTGCAAAACAGCTTTGATTTTTGGCTCGGTGAAAACGGCTTTGGCCCGTTCCTGAAAAAAGTGCGCGAAGGAGCGTTAAAAAATGGCTGATAGCAAAGAGATTAAACGGGTTTTATTTGGGCCGTTATTTGATAACAACCCGATAGCCTTACAGATCCTTGGCGTTTGTTCCGCACTGGCGGTGACCACCAAGCTGGAAACCGCATTAGTGATGACGCTGGCCGTTACCTTGGTAACGGCGTTCTCCAGTTTCTTTATCTCACTGATTCGCAATCATATTCCAAACAGCGTGCGCATCATTGTTCAGATGGTGATTATTGCCTCGCTGGTGATTGTGGTCGATCAGATCTTACGGGCTTATGCCTATGAGATATCCAAACAGCTATCAGTATTTGTCGGCCTGATTATTACTAACTGTATTGTGATGGGGCGTGCTGAAGCTTATGCGATGAAATCGCCGCCGATTGAAAGCTTTATGGATGGTATTGGTAATGGTTTGGGTTACGGTGTGGTGCTGGTGTTGGTGGGTTTTGTCCGCGAACTGATTGGCTCCGGCAAATTATTTGGAGTAACAGTATTTGAAACCGTCCAGAACGGCGGGTGGTATCAGCCGAACGGATTGTTCCTGTTGGCACCAAGCGCATTCTTTATCATTGGTTTGCTGATTTGGGGTCTGCGTACCCTGAAACCTGCGCAGATTGAGAAGGAGTAATTGATGATGGAACATTACATCAGTCTGTTTGTCCGCGCGGTGTTTGTGGAGAATATGGCGTTAGCATTCTTTTTGGGGATGTGTACTTTCCTCGCTGTTTCCAAGAAAGTGTCGACCGCCTTTGGCCTTGGTATCGCGGTAACGGTGGTATTGGGTATCTCAGTACCTGCGAATAATCTGGTTTATAACCTGGTGCTGCGTGATGGCGCATTGGTTGAAGGGGTTGATCTTAGTTTCCTCAACTTCATCACCTTTATTGGTGTTATCGCTGCCATAGTGCAGGTGTTGGAGATGATTCTCGATCGCTATTTCCCGGCACTTTATAACGCATTGGGTATTTTCCTGCCACTGATCACCGTCAACTGCGCCATCTTCGGCGGCGTCTCCTTTATGGCGCAACGAGATTACAACTTCCCTGAGTCCATCGTTTACGGCTTTGGCTCGGGTATCGGTTGGATGCTGGCGATTGTAGCGCTCGCAGGTATTCGCGAAAAAATGAAATATGCCAATGTGCCTGCGGGCTTACAGGGGTTAGGGATCACCTTTATCACAACCGGATTGATGGCCTTAGGGTTTATGTCTTTCTCCGGTGTGAATTTATAAAGGCAGGAATAATTCATGGAAATAATTCTGGGCGTAGTGATGTTCACCCTCATCGTACTGGCATTGACGGTGATGATTCTATTTGCCAAATCAAAATTGGTGAATACCGGTGATATTACCGTTGATGTTAATGATGATGCGGACAAAAGTTTTACCGCTCCGGCAGGGGATAAGCTGCTCAACATGCTTTCCAGCCAAGGTATTTTCGTTTCTTCAGCTTGTGGTGGTGGCGGTTCCTGCGGGCAGTGCCGCGTGACGATTAAAGAAGGTGGCGGGGATATCCTGCCGACGGAACTTTCACATATCTCAAAGCGTGAAGCGAAAGAAGGCTGCCGGTTAGCTTGCCAGGTTAGCGTTAAGCAAAATCTGAAAATTGAATTGCCAGAAGAAATCTTTGGGGTGAAAAAGTGGGAGTGTGAAGTTATCTCTAATGATAATAAAGCCACATTTATCAAAGAACTGAAACTGAAGATTCCAGATGGTGAAGTGGTGCCATTCCGTGCTGGTGGTTTTATCCAAATAGAAGCTGAACCGCATACCGTTAAATATGCGGACTTCGATGTGCCTGATGAATATCGCGGTGATTGGGATAAATTCAATCTGTTCCGGTTCGAGTCAGTGGTCGTTGAACCAACGGTGCGTGCCTACTCGATGGCAAACTACCCACAAGAGCGTGGCATTATCATGCTTAACGTGCGTATTGCCACGCCACCACCGTCAGTTCCTGATGCGCCGCCGGGCATTATGTCCTCTTATATCTGGTCACTAAAACCCGGTGATAAGGTGATTATCTCTGGTCCATTTGGTGAGTTTTTTGCCAAAGATACCGATGCCGAGATGGTCTTTATTGGCGGTGGGGCGGGTATGGCACCGATGCGCTCGCATATTTTTGATCAGCTTAAGCGGCTACATTCGAAGCGTAAAATCAGTTTTTGGTATGGTGCGCGTTCACGGCGTGAAATGTTCTATGAAGAAGATTTTGACCAGTTACAGGCTGAGAATGATAATTTCCGTTGGCACGTTGCATTATCAGACCCACAACCGGAAGATAATTGGACGGGATATACCGGCTTCATTCATAACGTGTTGTTAGAAAATTACCTTAAAAATCATCCGGCACCGGAAGATTGTGAATTCTATATGTGTGGCCCTCCGATGATGAATGCGGCAGTTATCAAGATGCTGAAGGATCTCGGTGTGGAAGACGACAATATTATGCTTGATGATTTTGGTGGCTGATTTGCCATTACACGGCTTTTTACTGCAATTGGGGATATTGTGCAGAAACAGATAACACATTGGTTCATGGCAGTGGTGGGGATTTTGCTGCTCACAGGATGTGGTCCTGAGCAAGTTAATCTCGAAGGTAAAACCATGGGAACTTCATATTCAATTAAGTATATGAGTGACTCATCCACACCCAGCCCAGAGAAGTTACAGCAGGAAATAGACCGCGAGTTGGAACAGGTTAATGACCAGATGTCGACATATCGGCCCGACTCTGAATTGAGTCGCTTTAATCAAAGTCGCGCAGTGAATACACCTTTCGCGGTTTCAGCGGCGACGGCTAAAGTCGTGCGTGAGGCTATTCGCATTAATCGCCTGACCGATGGTGCGCTGGATGTCACCGTTGGACCTTTGGTTAACTTATGGGGCTTTGGTCCTGAAGGGCGGCCAGATGTTGTTCCTACTGAGGCTGAAATTGCCAAACGTCAGGCATGGGTCGGTATTAATAATCTGGCCGTAGAAAATGGTGCCTTGGTCAAACGGATCCCTGAGTTGTATGTTGATCTATCCTCTATTGCCAAGGGATATGGGGTCGATGTTGTGGCCGAATATCTGGAAACGCAAAATATCACCAACTATATGGTTGATATCGGAGGGGAAGTACGGACTCGTGGCAATAATGGGGAAAATAAACCTTGGCGCATTGCGATAGAAAAACCTGTCGCAGGTTCTGCGCAAAGTGCTCAAGAGGTTATCGAACCTGGACGTATGGCAATAGCAACCTCAGGGGATTATCGTAATTACTTTGAACAGAATGGTGTGCGTTACTCACATACGATTGACCCGGATACCGGCCGACCAATTAACCATCGATTAGTCTCAATTACTGTTTTGGACCCAAGCTGTATGACCGCAGATGGACTGTCGACTGGGTTAGATGTCCTTGGGCCAGAAAGAGGGATGGCACTCGCTAATTTACTGGGTATTCCGGTGTTTATGATAGTAAAAACCGATGAAGGTTTTGAGGAACGCTATTCTGATGCGTTCAAACCTTATCTGCAAAAACGGCCTTGATAGGAGAGGATATGTTGACTGTTTTTATCGCATCCTTTGTTTTCTTTCTATTGGCCATCGGCGGGATGTCGTTAGGTTATATCGTAAAACGTAAAACCTTACAGGGCAGTTGCGGAGGAATAGCGGGTTTGGGGATGGAGAAAGTATGTGATTGCCCTGAGCCTTGTGATTCTCGTAAGAAGCGCTTGGCTAAGGAAGCCGCTCGCCAGAAAAAATTGGATCAATACCGTATCCTATAAGATGTGTTATAGATTACGATGCTTTAATGCCGAGCATTCTGTATAAAACGTGGTTATATGCACGACAAGTAAATTTAGATATAACCCCCCAGCCAACTCAGTGTTGACCAGGGGGGGTATTTACGCTTTAGTGCTATTCGTGGCTGATTAGTCTACGGCGATAATGCTGTTTTTTCATTTTCTGATTTACGTCTATACCATTGTGGTTGTTTTTTACTTATTTATTCTTACTTGCTCACTATACTTTTAAAAAGTGCAGGAGAATCAACCATAACTCCATTTGCCTGTAATTCTCTCGCTTTTTTATAATCTTCGGGAGTATTGATGCCGAAGAAAATAATATGTGCGTTGGTATTCCTTCTAAAACAATCCATCGCCTCTTTATCCCAGCTTAATACTGCGTCAGAACGGCCTTCGCCCAACGTGTATTTTTCTACCACTTGTACTTTGCGATGTAGCTCTAAACCATACCAACGCTCTTTATTATCTGCTGGCAATTCACATTTATGATCCATCATAATATTAGCTAATTGAGTACGGGTAAAGTTGCGGCTTTCAAATCGCTTGATTTTATGCGAGGCATCGCTGTCTGCATTGACTGTATCCAGTGCCTCCAGATAGTTATCATCCGTAGAGTAAACCCGGGTACGTGCGAAGCGATCTTTTTCTCCCTTGCTGGTTGCGGTAAGCGTCTCTTTTAGGGCTTTGGCAAAGGTTATTGGGTTGGCATCGGGCGATTTAATGTCCAGATAGAATGTCGTGTCAGGATACTTCTTCAGCACTTCATCAAGTGTGGGAATACCTGTGTGTGAGCCAGCCTTAGGTTGAATATGATGTTTCTTATCATAGGCAACGCTCGCATCCACTTTAGCCAGTTGTTGTGCAGTATAACCTGAGATGGCACCGGACTTATCTGTCAACTCTTTGAGGTCTATAGGGCGATACAATACCGGAATATTATCTTTCGATAGTTGTAATGTAATCCATATGGCGTCAGCACCATTAGACAGTGCTTTATCGATAGCCGGTAAGGTATTTTCTGGCGCATCAGCCGTTCCTGCGCGGTGGGCAATAATTTGTGGCGCTGCAAGGGTAACAGATTGGGCGTTAACAACAAAGGTAGCGGAAAGGAGTAGGGTAGCCATTATATAATTTCGCATAATATATAGTTTCCATTCATTATCTAATAATGAATTTTATGAGTTGAAGGTTAATCATATAACTAACATTTTTCGACTTTATCGAATTTAAAGGTTTTTTATTAAAAATAAATGACAAAATGCTAAAAAAAACCAATAACAGTATTCAATTCTGTTATATACGTAATTAGTTGGTGTTTTGATTAGGATAATTATGACTTCTCGCGGTGGTTATCTTGATATGAATAAATAGGGGAGTATTCATCAATGATAGAATTACATACTGATATTGATGATGTTTATTACCTGTCGCGGAGTGAGAAAATTCTGTATAAATCTTAAAAACCATTAGTTAAGCAGACAAAGATTGTATTAGTGTGAGGTGAGATTTCACTGGGTTGTTGCACCTTTAAGTGCCAGATTTTAAGAAGGAATACTGTGTGTCGAAATTGCGGGTTGGTGTGATTTTTGGTGGTAAATCGGCTGAGCATGAAGTGTCGTTGCAGTCGGCCAAAAACATCGTAGAGGCGATTGATAAGGAAAAGTTTGATGTCACGCTACTGGGTATTGATAAACAGGGGAAATGGCATGTTAACGATGCATCCAGCTATTTGTTAAATGCAGAGAATCCAGCGCTGATTTCCCTGAATCACTCAAACAGAAATGTAGCGTTGATTCCCGGTCAAGAGCGCCAGCAACTGATTGCGGCGGATAATGCCACAGCATTGGCGCAACTGGATGTTATTTTCCCGATAGTACACGGTACATTAGGCGAAGATGGTTCTTTGCAAGGCTTGCTGCGCATGGCCAATATCCCCTTCGTTGGATCCAGCGTGCTGGGATCTGCGGTCAGCATGGATAAAGATCTCACCAAGCGGTTACTGCGTGATGCCGGGTTGAATATTGCCCCCTTTATTACGCTGACACGGACAAATAAAGATAATTACAGTTTTGAGCAGATAACGGCAAAACTTGGCTTACCTTTATTTATCAAACCGGCAAATCAAGGCTCCTCGGTTGGGGTGAGTAAAGTACGCAATGCGGCTGAATACCAGCAGGCTGTTACGCTCGCGTTTGATTTTGACCATAAGGTATTAGTTGAATCAGCTATTGTTGGGCGCGAGATTGAATGTGCGGTACTGGGTAATGATAACCCTCGAGCTAGCCTGTGTGGTGAAGTGATCGTCAGTGATGAATTTTACTCCTACGATACCAAGTATATTAATGAAACCGGTGCTCAGGTGGTTATCCCTGCAGTGATAGACAGTGCAGCCAGCGACAATATTCGCGCAGTAGCATTAGCCGCGTTTCGTACGCTTGAATGCCGTGGTCTGGCACGGGTAGATGTCTTTTTAACACCAGAAAATACCGTTATTATAAATGAAATCAATACACTACCTGGTTTCACTAATATCAGTATGTACCCCAAACTCTGGCGCGCCACGGGTGTCGGCTCTACAGAGTTGATCACAACACTGATTGAACTGGCGTTAGAACGGCATCAGCAAGATAAGTCATTGAAGAGTTCTATTTTTAGCGACCACTAAATGAAGATTGTGGTTGAACCCAGCGGTTGCCTGAAGGCAGCCGTTGCGTTTGGTGATCAGTTAGATCTGCGCGGCAAACGGGTGGTGTGATTCTTTCGAGAGGTAATGTGGATTTAGGCGGTCTAGCCAGCTTTATCGGCGGGACTTGCTGATATATATGAGAGGGCTGAGTAAACAGATAGCAGGCTAGCCTGCGATAAGCAATCTGAGGCGGGTTGAGGATTAGGATAATCTTGAATTTTTCCGATTTAACTGTATACTTATACAGTGGTTTGGTTGGAGAAAGATAACATGCGTAAGATTATTCATGTCGATATGGATTGTTTCTTCGCGGCAGTGGAAATGCGCGACGATCCCAGTTTGCGTGATATTCCCATCGCGATTGGCGGTAGCCGCGATCGGCGTGGAGTGATCAGTACGGCCAATTACCCTGCCAGACGTTATGGTGTTCGTAGTGCTATGCCAACGGCGATGGCACTTAAACTCTGCCCACAGCTTAAAGTTATTCCTGGCAGAATGGCGGCTTATAAAGAGGCGTCGCTGCATATCCGTGAAATTTTCGCTCGCTATACCCCGCTGATTGAGCCGCTCTCGCTGGATGAGGCCTATCTGGATGTTTCTGATTGCTCCGCATGCAGTGGTTCTGCCACTTTAATTGCTCAGGAAATCCGTCAAGCCATTTCTGATGAACTGAGCCTGACCGCTTCCGCCGGTATTGCCCCGATAAAGTTTCTGGCCAAAATTGCGTCAGATCTGAACAAACCAAATGGTCAATATGTCATCACACCTAATCAGATTCAGCCTTTCCTGCATGATTTGCCGCTGAGTAAGATCCCTGGCGTGGGGAAAGTGACCGCTAAACGTTTACAAGAACTCGGGTTGGTTACTTGCGGCGAGGTACAAAATTATCCGCAGGCTGAGCTATTAAAGCGTTTTGGCAAATTCGGTCATGTGTTGTGGGAGCGTAGCCACGGTATTGATGAGCGTGAAATATCCCCAGACAGATTGCGTAAATCGGTCGGTGTTGAAAGAACGCTGGCGGAAGATATTCATGACTGGGAAAGTTGTGAGGCATTGATTGAACAGCTTTATATTGAGCTGGAAACTCGATTACGCAAAGTGAGGCCGGATCTGCATATTGCGCGTCAGGGTATTAAATTGAAATTTCATGATTTTCAACAAACTACGCAGGAGCATGTCTGGCCGGAACTGAATAAGACTGATCTGCTACAAGTGGCGCGCACTGCATGGAATGAACGGCGAGCCGGGCGGGGAGTTCGCTTGGTAGGGCTACATGTCACTTTACTGGATCCACAACTTGAGCGGCAATTATTGCTTAGTTGGGAATAGTATATGCAATAAAAAACGGCGGGTCGAAGCACCGCCGTTATCATATAAAGATCAATCAGATTTGTTTATGCCCGTTCTGGAATGGCTTTTAGCAGGGCGGTCAGTAACTGCCAATATTGACCAACGCTTTCGATATGAACTTGTTCATCCGGTGAATGTGGGCCGGTCATGGTTGGCCCAATCGACACCATATCCATATCCGGGTAAGGTTTTTTGAATAAACCACACTCCAGACCTGCGTGGATAACCATAATGTTCGGCGTTTTGTTGAACAGTTGTTGGTAGGTTTCCCGCACCAATGCCATGACAGGAGAGGTTGGGTCCGGCTGCCAGCCAGGGTAACCGCCTTTCGGTAGCGTTTGTGCACCAGCCAACTGACCAATTGCCGTCAGCATGCTCACCACGTAATCTTTGCCGCTGTCGATCAGGGAGCGAACCAGACAGATGATTTCTGCTTCGTTCTCATTCATGGTAACCACACCGACATTCAGTGAGGTCTCAACCACGCCTTTAACGGCATCGCTCATGCGAATTACACCGTTTGGTGTGGCATTCAGCAGTGCCACTAAACGCTGTTGTGTGTCTTTAGTCAGCGCTTTTGTCTCAGTGGATACCGGTTCGAGCAGGAGTGCCAGATTTTTTTCCACCGCCGCCAGCTCGTTTTTCAACGTTGCCAGATACGCCTGACTAAGGCTTTTCAATTGATCGACTTTATCTGCACTAACCGCCAGGAAAACCGAACCCTCACGCGGGATAGCATTACGCAATGTACCGCCATTAAGATCCAATACGCGCAGATCCAGATCTTTTGCATGTTCAAACAGGAAGCGGGCCAGCAGCTTGTTGGCATTGCCTAAACCTAAATGGATATCCGCACCGGAGTGACCACCTTTAAGGCCTTTTAAGGTCAGTTTCAGGGTTTGGAACCCAGCAGGAACGGCTTCGCGCTTCAGGGCCAGAGTGGTGATAAAATCAATACCACCAGCGCAACCCATATAGATTTCACCTTCCTGTTCAGAATCGGTATTAATCAGAATATCGGCTTTCAACCAATTAGGTTGCAGGCCGAAGGCACCATCCATACCGGCTTCTTCGGTCATGGTCAGTAACACTTCCAGTGGGCCATGTTCAACGCTGTCATCAGACAATACGGCCAGCGCAGAAGCCATACCAATGCCGTTATCCGCACCCAATGTGGTGCCACGGGCTTTAACCCATTCACCGTCGATATATGGTTGGATAGGATCTTTGGTAAAGTCATGTACCGTATCATTATTCTTCTGCGGCACCATATCCAGATGGGCTTGCAGCGCAACTGGCTTACGGTTCTCCATCCCTTTGGTAGCAGGCTTACGCAGCAAGATATTACCGACCATGTCACGCTCAGCGTGCAGACCTTTTTCTTTGGCCCACGTCATAATGTGCTGCGCCAGTGCTTCTTCATGGTAAGACGGATGGGGGATTGAGCAGATTTTTGCGAAAATATCCCACAACGGCTGAGGCGAAAGTTGAGACAGTTCAGACACTGTAAGTCTCCTGTAACAGCATGCTCATATCGGCAACCTCAGGATGAAGATGTCAGAGATGCTATCGGGTTGATGACTAAAGATTTTAAGGGTAGTGACAAACCGCCATCGGAATGGCGAGATGGTTTGAGAATATCACTTTCATCGGCATTACGCGCGTTTCGCCGCACAATTACCGCATTAGACCCGATTAATTAACCTGATAATTGCTGGTTTTTATCCGGCTGGCTCACTATAATCTCGCGCAACCTTTTTTCCCCTTCTGATACATGGCAAGCCACTCCTTTACTGGCTGGGATTACACTTTATGAGCGAAAAATACGTCGTTACCTGGGATATGTTGCAAATTCACGCCCGCAAGCTGGCACAGCGTTTACTGCCAGCCGACCAATGGAAAGGGATTATTGCGGTAAGCCGTGGTGGTTTGGTGCCAGCGGGTATTCTGGCGCGTGAGCTGGGTATTCGTTATGTCGACACCGTTTGCATCGCCAGCTATAACCATGATAACCAAGGCGAGCTTAAAGTCCTGAAACGTGCTGAAGGTGACGGCGAAGGCTTTATTGTGATTGATGATTTGGTTGATACCGGCGGTACTGCGAAAGCTATCCGTGAGATGTATCCGAAAGCACACTTTGTTACTATTTTCGCCAAACCTGCTGGTCGCCCATTAGTTGATGATTATGTAGTTGATATTCCTCAGGGCACCTGGATTGAGCAGCCGTGGGATATGGCTGTAACCTTTGTTGCTCCTTTAAGCGGTAAGTAATTTAGTTGGCTTTAAACGCCTGGTCAGCTCCGGGCGTTTCATTTTCTCCGCAGTATGAGTACACTTGACTCCATCTGACCAGCCCTTATCGGGCCTGAATCACGGCTTATGGAGGCTATCGTTACCATGGCACAAGCCAACCTCTCTGAAATTCTGTTTAAACCAAAGTTCAAACATCCTGAAACCTCAACTCTCGTGCGGCATGCTCACTGCAACCATCCTATGACGGTACATTCTGCCTTGGACGGTGATACCACCAGCCATTGGTATCGGATGATCAACCGTTTGATATGGACCTGGCGCGGTGTTGATCCTCTTGAAATAGAAGAAGTGTTGTCACGCATTGCCTGTTCAAAGGCAGAACACAGCGATAACGAACTGCTAGATACCGTGGTGGGCTATCGCAATGGTAACTGGATTTATGAGTGGGCCCATCAGGGGATGCTGTGGCAGCAAAAAGCCATGGAAGAGGCCGACCCGATGAATGCGGGTCAATACTGGTTAAATGCGGCCAATTTATACAGCATTGCGGGTTACCCACATCTGAAAGGTGATGAGCTGGCCGAGCAAGTCGAGGTGTTATCAAACCGCGCCTATGAAGCCGCCGCTGAGCACCTGCCGTATAACCTGAAAGAGCTTAATTTCGCGATTTCAGATGGCGGTACGCTGGCGGGGTTCCTGCATATGCCGACTGTTGGCAGTGCGCCATTCCCAACGGTATTGATGTGCGGTGGGTTGGATACATTGCAAAGTGACTATCATCGCCTGTTCCGTGACTATCTGGCCCCGAAAGGGATAGCCATGTTAACGGTGGACATGCCATCGGTGGGGGCTTCGTCGCGTTGGAAGTTAACGCAGGACACCAGTTATCTGCATCAGCAAGTCTTGCAGGCATTGCCGGATATCCCTTGGGTTGATCATCAGCGAGTCAGTGTTTTCGGTTTCCGTTTCGGTGCCAACGTAGCGGTGCGCCTGGGGTATTTAGAGCCACAGCGGGTGCGTGCTGTGGCATGCCTTGGGCCGATTGTGCATCATCTTCTGTGTAACGCTGACAGCCAGCGCCAGGTGCCTGATATGTATATGGATGTTATGGCCAGCCGATTGGGAATGGCTGATGCGGCAGATGAAACGCTTAGAACAGAAATGAACCGCTATTCGCTGAAAACACAGGGGTTGCTGGGGCGGCGTTGCCAAACACCTATGTTGGCGGGCTACTGGGAAAATGATCCCTTCAGCCCAAAAGAAGAGGCGAAGTTAATCTGTTCTTCCTCGGCGGATGGCAAGCTATTACCTATATCATCAACGCCGCTGTACGACAATTTCCACCGTGCATTATTGCAAGCCAGTGAGTGGTTAGAAGATAAAATGCGTTAATGAGTTGCTAATTTTTAACAGTTTGCTAAAAAGGATCGTCTATATAAGGAGATTTAAGAATGACGTCGACCAGTGCTCATCCTAAAAGTAAGCTTATGAAACGTTTTGCCGCTTTAGGACCATATCTGCGTGAAGGGCAGTGCCAGAGTGACCATTTTTTCTTTGACTGTTTAGCTGTTTGCGTCAATGTGAAGCTTGCCCCCGAGAAACGTGAGTTTTGGGGCTGGTGGATAGAGTTGGAACCGGCAGAAGACCATTTTACCTACGTTTACCAGTTCGGCCTGTTTAATAAAGAAGGCAGTTGGAAAGCGGAAAAGATTAAAGATCCTGAAATACAAGAGAAACTGGAGACCACGCTGCGTGGTTTCCATAAACGCCTTGCTGAGATGTTGACTTCAATTGAAATGAGATTGGAGCCAGCGCAGCATTTTAGCGATCAGCCGATTAAGCTGTCCGCTTAGAAGTCTGTTTGTTAATGCCTAATTAAATAGAATATTCCCCCTTTAGCACAATAAAAGGGGGAATTTCTCATTCTGACTGTTGGCATTATGCCTCCCGCCTGCTACAAAGACCCATCCCCTTCGTACTTAGAGCCGCAGGGTTGTTAGCTAGGTTCATTCACTCGAGTCACATTTGTTCTTACATGAATAAGCTCATCGGGATGAGTTCGCTGGCAGCCATACTGCAACTCCAATTACTTTGGGTATATATTGTTTCTTTTATTCATCCCAATGGCAGAAAAATTATGAGTGGCAGCCAGACATTGGTTGTGAAATTGGGGACGAGTGTTCTGACCGGCGGTTCCCGTCGTCTTAACCGTGCCCATATTGTTGAACTGGTGCGCCAATGTGCCCAGCAACACGCAAAAGGTCATCGTATTGTTATTGTCACCTCCGGGGCGATTGCGGCCGGGCGTGAACACTTGGGTTATCCAGAATTGCCTGCCACTATTGCCTCAAAGCAACTGTTAGCCGCAGTCGGGCAAAGCCGGCTAATCCAGCTCTGGGAACAACTGTTTTCCATCTATGGCATCCATATCGGTCAGATGTTACTGACCCGTGCTGATTTGGAAGACAGAGAGCGTTTTCTCAATGCCCGTGACACCATGAATGCCTTGCTGGATAACCGCATCGTGCCGGTAATCAATGAGAATGATGCTGTCGCCACCGCTGAAATCAAAGTAGGCGATAACGATAATCTCTCGGCACTGGCGGCCATTCTTGCCGGTGCCGATAAGCTACTGTTACTGACCGATCAGGCGGGGTTATACACGGCTGATCCGCGTAACAATCCTGAAGCTGAGCTTATTCGCGAAGTGCATGGTATCGATGATGCTTTGCGCGGAGTTGCTGGCGATAGTGTCTCAGGCCTTGGCACTGGTGGTATGGCCACTAAACTGCAAGCAGCAGATGTTGCCTGCCGCGCCGGTATTGACGTGATTATTGCCGCGGGCAGTCAGTCCGGTGTTATTGCGAATGTGATTGATGGCACGCCGGTTGGTACCCGCTTCCATGCACTGGAAACCCCGTTGGAAAACCGTAAACGCTGGATTTTTGGTGCACCGCCAGCCGGTGAAATTACGGTCGATGATGGGGCTGTAGCCGCTATTATGGAGCGCGGCAGTTCGCTGCTGCCCAAAGGTATTCGCAGTGTTCAAGGGGATTTCTCCCGTGGTGAAGTGATCCGGATCCGCAATCTTGGCGGGCGGGATTTGGCCCATGGTGTATCACGCTATAACAGCGATGCGCTGCGCATGTTAGCGGGGCATCACTCGCAACAAATCAGTGAAATCCTCGGGTACGAATATGGCCCGGTGGCGGTTCATCGTGACGATATGATTGTCAGCTAAGGAGCGAGCATGAGCATGCTGGAACAGATGGGGAAAGCCGCCAAACAGGCTTCCTGGCAGTTGGCAATGTTGAGCACGGCAGAGAAAAATCAGGTGCTGGCAGTAATAGCTAACCTGTTGGAATCTGAAAGTCAGGCTATTTTGCATGCCAACGAGCAAGATATGCAGGCTGCACGTGACACGGGCATGAGTGAGGCGCTGCTCGATCGGCTGTTATTGACCCCGGCACGCTTAGCGGCTATTGCTAATGATGTGCGTCAGGTATGCCGCCTGAATGACCCTGTGGGCCGCGTTATTGATGGCAGCCTACTCGACAGTGGCTTAAAGCTGGAACGCCGCCGTGTGCCTCTGGGAGTGATTGGTGTCATTTATGAAGCGCGTCCTAACGTTACGATCGATGTCGCCAGCCTCTGCTTGAAAACCGGCAATGCCGTGATTTTGCGGGGTGGCAAAGAGACTCATCACACTAATCAGGCAACCGTGAAGGTTATCCAGCAGGCACTGGAACAGTGCGGCTTACCCGCGGCGGCAGTGCAGGCGATTGAAAGCCCTGATCGGGAATTGGTAAATCAGTTACTGCGTATGGATCGCTATGTCGATATGTTGATTCCACGGGGGGGGGCTGGTTTACATAAACTGTGCCGTGAGCAATCAACCATTCCGGTGATTACCGGTGGGATTGGGGTTTGCCATACCTTTGTGGATGAAAGTGCTGATTTTGAGAAAGCGTTATTAGTGATTGAAAACGCCAAAGTTCAGCGGCCAAGTGCGTGTAACTCATTGGAAACCTTGCTGGTTCATCAAGCCATTGCAGAGCGCTTCCTGCCTGTACTCAGTACCCGAATGCATGCCTTTGGCGTGACACTGCATGCCAGCCCGCAGGCGCTGCCGTATCTGACCGAAGGTAAGGCCAAGGTAGTGGCTGTTGAAGCTGCTGATTATGACGATGAATGGTTATCTCTGGATTTGAATGTGGAGATTGTGGCTAATATCAATGCTGCTATTGACCATATTCGCGAGCATGGCACCAGCCATTCTGATGCTATTCTGACCCGCTCACTCAGTAGCGCGGAACATTTTGTCCGTGCGGTGGATTCATCGGCAGTTTATGTCAATGCCAGCACCCGTTTCACCGATGGCGGCCAGTTTGGTTTAGGCGCTGAAGTGGCAGTAAGTACGCAAAAACTTCATGCCCGTGGCCCGATGGGGTTGGATGCATTGACAACTTATAAGTGGGTTGGCTATGGCGACGATTTAGTGCGTAGCTAATTTACACCAGACAGAACATATACAGTAAAACGACATCAGGCTGCTGCTGCTGTCGTTTTATTTTTTTCTCTGGTTAACCTCCCTGTGAAGCATCTGCCTTTAAGTGTGAAATAGATCATTATTTGATGTAACGCGTTTATGGCTATTCATCAATTTACCTCCCCAAAAATAGGCAACCAAACACTTGTTGGGTTGCTTCTGTGTGTATTGTTATCCTCTTGATTATCTATCTTTATTTTTAGTGGAATATCCTTCCTGTAAGAATATTACTATTTAAAACTTATTTTCCTATCGGAAGAACTTGAGTTACCTCACAGAAAATGTGCTGTAACTGCTTGAAAACACGCTTACGATCGTTCTCTCAACTTTGAAATAGAGTAATAAAATACGCTTTACTCTATTTAGTCAAAATAATAAAACAAGCACATGTTTAAAAACAAACAAGTGTCCATTATGACCAGCCGAGAAAAACAAATATTGCAGCTTCTGAGACGAGATCCATTGATCCCCCAGCAAGAAATTGCCGATATTCTAGGCATTAGTCGCTCGGGGGTGGCGGGTCACATTATGAATTTAATGCAAAAAGGTTATATCAAAGGAAAGGGATATATATTATCTGAGCACAGTTATGTGGTGGTGGTTGGCTCGGTAAATATGGATGTTTGTGGTTATGCAGCCAGTAAGCTCATTTATGAAGATTCCAACCCAGGGAAAATAAAATGCACCCCAGGCGGTGTTGGGCGAAATATTGCTGAAAATATTGCGCTATTAGGCAAAGAGTGCCATCTCATCTCGGTGGTGGGTGATGATTTTTATGGTGCGACCCTGATTGATGAGGCTAAACGCGCCGGTGTCAATGTCAGTAATTGCCACAGTTTGCACGGTGAAAATACCTCTACTTATGTTTCGTTACTCGATGATGGTGGCGAAATGTTGGTGGCGATTAATGATATGCGCATATTAGAAAAACTAACGCCGTCATTATTAGCAACCACCAAAGAGATAATTCAACACGCGGGAATATTAGTCGTCGACTGTAATTTAACCGAAGAAGCCCTCTCATGGATATTTACCAATGCCGGTAATGTTCCTGTATTCGTCGATACGGTTTCAGCATTCAAAGCACCCAGAATTAAAAACTGGTTATCCCATATTCACACGCTGAAACCTAATCGTCTGGAAGCAGAGATACTCAGTGGCATGAAAATTAACAGCCACGATGATATTCCGGTGGTGGCGCACTGGTTTCACCAACAAGGCGTCCAGCGCCTGGCATTAAGTATGGGAAAAGAGGGGGTTTATTTCAGTGAAATTGATGGCCAGGTTGGCTGGTCATTGCCACTGAATATCAACATTGTGAATGTTACCGGGGCCGGAGACGCGATGATGTCTGGTTTAGCAAGTTGCTGGCTGGATGACATGGAATTTGCTGAGAGTATCCGTTTTGCTCAAGGGTGCTCAGCATTAACGCTCTCTTCGGAACTGACTAATAACCCCAATCTGTCAAATGGCAGTGTTAAAAAACTATTGGAATTACAACCATGACAAATAACGCAATGGCACAATCTTATTTAGATATATCACCAGAGGTTGCACAGGCTTTGGCGCAAAATAAAGCCGTCGTCGCATTAGAATCTACCATTATTTCTCATGGGATGCCTTACCCACAAAATGTAGAAACAGCGTTACTGGTAGAGCAGAAAATTCGTGAGAATGGCGCTGTGCCTGCCACTATTGCCGTTATAAACGGCCGAATGAAAGCGGGCCTATCCCGTGACGAAATAGAATTGCTGGGCAAGGAAGGCCATAGCATTATGAAAGTCAGCCGCCGTGATTTGCCTTTTGTGATAGCAAATGGACAACATGGTGCCACAACCGTGGCTTCCACCATGATTATTGCACAAATGGCGAAGATTAAGGTTTTTGCGACCGGTGGTATTGGTGGTGTACACCGTGGTGCTGCCACCACATTTGATATTTCCGCCGATTTACAGGAGTTGGCGAAAACTAATGTCACGGTGGTTTGCGCCGGCGCTAAATCTATTTTGGACTTAGGTCTAACCATGGAATATCTGGAAACTAATGGGGTGCCAGTTATTGGTTATCAGACTCGGTCACTGCCCGCTTTTTTCTGTCGGACCAGCCCGTTTGAGGTCAGTATTACCTTAGACAGTGCTGAGCAAATTGCGGCAGCAATGAATGCCAAATGGAGTATCGGCCTGCGTGGAGGAATGGTTGTTGCCAACCCCATCCCACCACAATATGCTTTACCCGAAGAGATGATCAACGCTGCCATTAATCAGGCAGTAAAAGAATCAGAAGAGCAGGGGGTTATTGGTAAAGAAAGTACGCCATTCCTGTTGGCCAGAGTAGCTGAATTAACCGGTGGTGACAGTTTAAACGCTAACATACAGTTGGTATTTAATAATGCGCAGTTAGCTGCCAAAATTGCCTGCTCCTATCAGAGCATTATTTAATAAAGAACGGTAACACGCTTTAAATATTGTCCTTATTACAAAATACTTGCTCATATCTTTGAGGTGCCCTGACACATTTGTTGTCCGAGGGGCACCTTTTCGAGCATGAGCTATCTATATAGGAACTTCGAGGTACTTCGGGGGATTTATGGATTTATTGCGTAGTTTGGCGGGGATGTGCATTTTATTGTTTATCGCCTATGTTTTTTCAGTAAATAAAAGAAAGATAAGATTACGGACCGTTGGGGCTGCATTATTATTGCAAATAACATTGGGTGCAGTCATGCTCTATGTTCCTGCTGGAAAGTGGTTTATCTCTTCGATTGCTAATACAGTGAATAGGGTTATTTCATATAGTGACGCAGGTAGCGCATTTATTTTTGGTGGTTTAGTTAGCCCAAAAATGAATGAGTTATTTGATGGCGCCGGTTTTGTTTTTGCTTTTCATGTCTTGCCGGCCATTATTTTCATCACTTCATTAATTTCTATTCTTTATTATCTCGGCATTATGGGATGGCTAATTAATATTCTCGGTTCTATATTTCAAAAGTTACTCGGTATCAGTAAAGTAGAGTCATTTGCCGCTGTCACCACTATCTTCCTTGGTCAGAATGAGATCCCAGCGGTGGTTAAACCCTTTATTAATAAGATGAACAGTAATGAACTGTTTACCGTCATCTGTAGCGGTATGGCGTCCATTGCAGGTTCTATGTTGGTGGGCTATGCCGGGCTTGGGGTCCCGATTGAATATTTATTGGCTGCTTCGTTAATGGCTATCCCTGGCGGGATATTATTTGCGCGTATTATCAGCCCGGCGACAGAAGAGTCAAAAGTTGAATTCAACGAGATGACATTCAGTGACAAACGCCCTGCCAGTATTATTGAAGCGGCAGCCAGTGGCGCGATGCTGGGATTGAAAATTGCGGTTGGGGTTGCCACCGTCGTGATGGCGTTTGTTGCATTGATTGCGTTAATTAACGGCATTATTGGTGGTATTGGTGGCATCTTTGGTTTCGAACAGCTCAGTCTGGAAAGTATTCTTGGTTATGTGTTCTCGCCTCTGGCTTATATTATGGGCGTATCCTGGGAACATGCTTCACTGGCGGGTGGTTTTATCGGCCAGAAATTAGCCATTAATGAGTTCGTAGCCTATTTGAGTTTCTCTCCTTATCTGAAAGAAACCATAGCGACATTAGATGTAAAAACGATTGCAGTTATCTCTTTTGCGTTGTGTGGTTTTGCCAACTTTGGCTCAATTGCTGTCGTGGTGGGCGCTTTCAGTGCTGTTGCACCCGAAAGATCATCTGAAATTGCGCGCTTAGGATTCCGTGCACTGCTGGCGGCAACATTATCTAATCTGATGAGTGCCACAATCGCCGGGCTGTTTATTGGTTTGGGTAGTTTATTACCGGGCTAGGCTTATTGATATTTCTTCTGGTGCATTAATCTACTGATAAAAAGGATTAATGCACTAATCAACCCTTTAATCTAGCGGATGGCGTTTGAGATAGTAACTGACTTTATAATCAACCGGATTAAAGGTTATCACCGAAAAATCTACCACGACTCCGTCAGTTCCATTGGATACGGCGAGTAATTGCAGCAGCAGGGTACGTGGATCGCAATGGAGTTGCAGGGCAAACTCCTGACTGGCGACAATAGGTAAAAATGTCTGCCGGCAACCTTCAATCTGATAATTAGCGTGTTTTTCAATAAAATCATATTTAGATGATTCAAGATGATGGTACGTTAAATCCGGCATCAGAGAGACCGGCAGATAGCTCTCTTCTATCTGAATAATCTGTTTGTCAGCATAACGTAATCGTTTGATATAATATATTTTATCGTCTTGATTGATATTTAACTGGCTGGCAATGTCTTGCGATGCCCTAATAATTTTGAACTCAGAAACTTCAGTATGTGGTGTCTTGCCGAGCATTTTCATCTGTTCGGTGAAACTGTTCAGATGATTATTATCATGTTTAAGATCTTTCCCGATAATAAATGTCCCTCGCCCTTGTTGCCGTTCCAGTAAACCATCTTGAATTAAGACATCCAGTGCTTTTCTGACTGTCATTCGTGATGCGCCAAAACGCTCTGCTAACTGAATTTCTGATGGTAAGCAATCACCCAGCGAAATATCCTGATGATTTATTAATTTTCGAATATTTGTTACCAGATTTTTATATACCATTTTTATACCTATTCAGAGGGCGGTTTTATCATGAATATTTTTGTAATTCATTGATAATTAATTATTAAAATTCAAGTGGTATAAAAAATGACTCAAATGTCTAATTTGAGCGTTAATAATGTACAAGTCAGACTGATGATTTAATGTAGCCTGGATCACAAATTTTTATCAATTGCCACGTTCTCTCTCTAGTGCTCTCCGTTTAAGATTAGTTGTAAAGGATATTGGTCTGGTTCAGCCCAACAGCGTATTCAAAGCCTATGCGGGTTTCTTATATCTTGAAATCCTGGGGTGGAAATTAAGCTTTCGGTTTTTTTATAAAAAAAATTAAAGTAATTCAAACATCTGCCGATAACCATATTGATACTTATATGCTCATTAAAATAATCTGGGTAGCCAGAGCAATAAATTAAAGATGGGGAATGGCAGGTGAGCGAAACGTCTAAAGAAAATTTTGTCAAAACGAATAAATTAGCGATCTGTGCAATTCTTCGAGATTTAAAGAAGAACGATACCGCAGTGATGGTTATGCATGCGCGCGGACAATTTATCAGCCGTATTCTGGATGTGGTACCTGAGACGAATCAGTTTATTTTTGATTTTGGTAGTGTAGAACACGAGAACCGTCTGGCCCTTGCTGCTAATCAATTGACTATTATTGCAGAACCTACGGGCGCAAAAATTGAATTTACTTGTAATTCACTGAAAGAAATAAAATATTTATCACTACCTGCCTTTAGCACGGCTATTCCTGAGCAGCTTTATTTTATCCAACGGCGGGAATATTTTCGTGTAAACATCCCTCAATGGCCGCCTTATTATTGTTCTGGGAAATTCACTGATGGCAGTAATTTCTCGTACACATTAGGGGATATTTCCCTGGGGGGCATGGGGCTGTATGCAGTGAAAGGCAGTGAGTTCCCCCTTCAGGAATGCGGTATTTTACGAGATGCCTCAGTGGATTTATGTGGTTTTGGTGTTTTTAAGCTGGACCTGCAGTTTATCCGGGCCATTGATAAACAAGTAGTGAATAACAAAGGTGAAACCCTCACAGTACAACGCTTGAGTTTTAAATTTCCTCGTCTGAGTCCAATCCAAGAAAAAGGGCTGCAACGCGCCATTTTTGAGTTAGAGAAACAGCAAACTGCCAAGGCTCGAAAATTTCAAGACAGCATCTAGTTTCTGAAAGTATGGGGTGATTACCAACAGTCTGTGTAATAGTGGGAAGGCGGCAGGTATTTAAATTACAGTACCTGCTGTTAATGCAACCTTTTGATTTATTTCTCTCATTTTATGCCCTGATCCTTAATTTCTCCTTTGGGCTATAGTTAATACTATTCAGCTTTTTTGCTGTCGTACGTTTATTGCGTATCGTCAGCCTTTACTCGCCCCTTTTTTATGACTGGATACTTTGGTGTATCCGTCTTTTGCTTTCCACCTTCACTCGGCATTTTTGACAGCATTCTGCCTGTAAGGCGTTTTCTGCTCAATATCACGCGGCTCGCACGGCTCAGGAAGCTCACCTGAGCAATCCGTTTGGATACGCCTTTTAACGGCTATTCCCGACTTTTCATTATGCAGATTGCCATCAGACTGTATGAGCACCCGACCAGAAAGGTACCTATGAAATTATTTCTAAAGGCTATTCTTGGATCACCCACCGCAGCGACTACCCCTTGGCATGATACTGCACCTGTAAGGGATGAACTATTCAGTGTGGAGCGATTGGAACAGCATGCTGAGAGCCTTGCCAAAGCGCAGTCGATAACTACCCACCCACCACGGGTATCTACTTTGCATGCCCGCCTGAATGATAACGCCAATACGCTGCTGGCAGCATATCGGGCCAGTGCCGCAGAACTGGAAAAGGGCCGCGCAGTAGTCCCTGCGGCTGAGTGGCTGTTGGATAATTATCATCTGGTTGAAGAGCAGATCCGCGAGATCCGTGATGATTTGCCGCCGGGTTATTACCGTCAATTGCCGAAACTGGCCGACGGCCCCTTCGCTGGCTATCCACGGGTATTTGGCATTACCTGGGCTTTTGTGGCGCACACTGACAGCCATCTGGACCCGGATGTATTATGCCGTTTTATTATGGCGTATCAGCGTGTTCAACCGCTGACGATTGGTGAACTCTGGGCGGTGGCGATTACGCTGCGTATTGTGCTGATAGAGAATTTACGCCGTCTGGCTGATCAGATAACTCAAGGTCGTAAAGATCGGGCAGATGCTGAGGCGCTGGCGAATCGCTTATTGGACGCCGGCGATAGCCGATTGGCTCTGGAGTCTGATATTGCGGTGCGATCCAGTGAACCTTTATCTGAGCAATTTGCATCTCAATTGGCAAAGCGGTTACGTGATCAAGACCCACGCACCACGCCAGCATTGGGCTGGCTGGAAGATCGCCTTCAATTACAAGGGCTATCGATTAGTGAAGTTGTACAACGAGCTCAACTACGGCAGGGGGCATCTAACGTTTCGGTCCGAAATGTTATTACCAGTATGCGGTTGATCTCGGATATTGACTGGGCTGATCTGTTTGAGAGTGTAAGCCTGGTCGATGAATGCTTACGCCAGGGTAGCACTTTCGCCAGTATGGATTTTCAAACCCGCAATCTGTACCGCAGTGCCATCGAACAATTATGCCGAGGTTCCACCTTCACAGAACTGGAAATTGCCGCTCTTGCCCTGCAAGTCGCACAAACTACAGCTGAGGCCGCAGAACCAGAGAATGTCGAACGCTGCCGTGACCCAGGCTATCACTTGATTGGGGCGGGAAGGCGTGAATTGGAGAATCAACTCAGATTCAGTCCTTCAATACGTTTGTGGTTTAGCCGCTTGAGCGTCAGCTTTGGTGTTGGCGGTTTTATGGGAGCCATTTTTCTGGTCACTGCCGGATTACTGGCATTGGCGCTGTGGGCGCTCTCTTTCCCCGGACTGGCGACGGGCTGGCTGGTATTATTTACCTTAATCGCATTTATCCCTGCGACAGATGTGGCAACTGCCCTGGTAAACCGCGTTATCACCTGGAGCTTTGGTGCCACGATTTTACCGGGATTGGAGCTAACCAGTGGCGTACCGGATGGATTGCGTACCTTGGTGGTGGTGCCCACGTTGCTCACCAGTAAAAGTGATTTATTGGCGCAAATCGAGCAGCTAGAAGTCCACCATTTATCGGGGGCTATCGGTTCTCTTACCTTTGCTCTGCTGTTGGATGGGGTTGATGCAGACCAGCAAGTCATACCGAGTGATGGTCCACTACTGCTATTAGCCGATGAGGCTATTGCACGGCTTAATCAACAATATGGCCCCGGTCCTGCCGGGCCGCGCTTCCTGCTGTTGTACCGTCAGCGAAGGTTTAATGAAAGTGAAAACCGCTGGATGGGCTGGGAGCGTAAACGGGGCAAGTTGCATGAACTTAACCGCCTGTTACGGGGGGCGACGGACACCTCATTTATTGCCACCGCCGCCGGTGAACCACAGGTGCCAACCGATGTGCGTTATGTCATTACGCTGGATGCCGATACCCGACTGCCACGCGATGCTGCCCTGCGCTTGATTGGAAAAATGGCGCATCCGCTGAACCAACCACGCTTTAGTGCGGACCAGCAGCGGGTCACCGATGGTTATGGCATCCTTCAGCCACGTGTGACGCTGGCATTGCCGATGGGCAAAGGTGGATCGTTATACCAACGGGTATTTTCTGGTCCTGGGGGGATGGACCCTTACGCAGCCGCAGTTTCAGATGTTTATCAGGATATGTTTGGCGAAGGCTCTTATACCGGCAAAGGTATTTATGATGTCGATGCGTTTGAAGCCTCGCTGGCCGGCAGGGTGCCAGAAAATGCCTTACTCAGCCATGATCTGTTTGAGGGGATTTTTGCCCGTGCCGGATTGGCTTCGGATATTGAAGTGGTGGAAGAGTCACCCGCCCGCTATGACGTAATTACCAAGCGTCAGCATCGCTGGACGCGGGGTGACTGGCAATTACTGCGTTGGGTGGTCAGGAACGACAAAGACAGCAAAAATGTTCCATTGCTGGGCCGTTGGAAAATGGTGGATAACTTGCGCCGCTCACTGGTTGCTCCCTTTGCGCTAATGTTGCTGGGTTGCAGTTGGATGCTACCCATGCCTGCTGCGTGGGTTGGGGTGTTGGTAGTCATCTTGCTGATCGCGTTCCCCTCTTTTCTACCCATTTTGTTCTCATTATGGCCGGCTCAGAATACTCGGCTGAGTAACCATTTACGTTCTTTACTCGATGATACTAAACGAGCAGGCAGTCAGACGTTGTTGTCATTGATTTTCCTGGCTGACCACGCCTGGCAGATGGTTGATGCTATTGGCCGCACGCTAATTCGCCTGTTTATTACCCATCGTAATTTACTGGAGTGGACCACCGCTGCACAATCTGCCGGTAAACCCCACCCCGGTGTCGCCGGTTTTTATCGTCATATGGCGGGCGGAACGCTATTAGGTTTGCTGATGGCCGCCATTGCATTGATGGTTTCGCCCTTGGCCTGGCCACTGATTTTACCCTTTGCCATTATATGGTTTTTCGCTCCGGCCATCGCGTTGTGGGTCAGCCGTTCCCATCAGGTAGCACAACATAAACCGATAACGGCGGAAGATATCCCCGAGTTGCGTCTGACCGCCCGGCGCACTTGGCGCTTCTTCGAAACCTTTGTTACCCCTGATGAAAACATGCTGCCGCCTGATAACTTTCAGGAAGATCCAAAACCGGTGGTGGCACACCGCACTTCACCGACCAATATGGGATTGTATTTACTCTCGACAGTGGCTGCTCGCGATTTTGGTTGGGCGGGTACCTATCGCACCTTGGTGCGGCTGGAAGCAACCTTTGAAACCTTTCATAAACTGGCGCGTTTCCGCGGGCATTTCTTTAACTGGTATGGCACGCAGGATCTACGGGCGCTGGAACCGGCTTATGTTTCTTCGGTAGACAGTGGCAACCTGGCCGGGCATTTGATTGTGCTGGCCAATACCTGTGAAGAGTGGGCGGCAGAACCGCTGGCGACTAACGGCGCTAAGGGGTTGATGGATAACCTGTTGTTGGCCGAGATATCCTTTAACGCGTTACCCGCGGGTGATGCTGATTTTAAACGTAAGCTGTGGGCGGTTTTAGAACAAATCCGTATGGATTTAAAGGGGGTCGGTGACGCTGAAATGTTACCGCTGTCGTTAAAACCGTTATTAGTCAAAGCCTCAGCGATGGTGCATGGTGTCGCACGTTCTATTGATGATAATGCATTTATTGATTTGAGTTATTGGATTGAAGTACTCATTTTGGCGGCCGCTGAACATGAATATGACCAGCAACTCACGCAGGAGATGCAGGAGCAAGTTAATGATCGGTTGTTGAAATTGGCTGCTGAATCCCGCCATATGGCGCTGGCGATGGATTTTGCTTTCCTGCTTGATCCCGAGCGTAAATTGTTATCCATCGGTTATTCGTTGGTGGATAACAGCCTTGATCCGAGTTGCTACGACTTACTGGCCTCAGAGGCTCGCCTTGCCAGTCTATTTGCTATCGCCAAAGGCGATGTGCCGACTCGTCATTGGTTCCGTCTGGGGCGAGCGGCGACCCCGATTGGTAAAGGGGCTGCGCTGATTTCATGGTCTGGCTCGATGTTCGAATACCTGATGCCCTCACTGGTGATGCGCGCGCCGGCGGGCAGCTTGCTGGAACAAACGAATCAACTGGTGGTTGAACGGCAACAGGCTTATGGCCGCAGCTTGAATATCCCGTGGGGCATTTCTGAGTCGGCGTACAGTGCACGTGATATCGAGTTTACTTATCAATATTCTAACTTTGGTGTCCCTGGGTTGGGGTTAAAACGTGGTTTATCAGAAAATACCGTAATCGCGCCTTATGCTACCGGGCTGGCAGCTATGATTGATCCACACGGTGCGCTACAAAACTATGAAAAACTGGCGGAGATGGGTGCGTTAGGCCGCTATGGTTACTATGAAGCACTGGATTTCACCCGCTCGCGCTTGCCGGAACATCAGCAGGTGGTAATTGTACGCAACTATATGGCGCACCATCAGGGGATGACCATTGTTGCTATTGCCAATACCTTACAGCAAGGACGGATGCGTAACCGTTTTCACCATGAGCCAATGGTTCAGGCTTGCGAATTACTGTTGCAGGAGCGGATGCCGCGCAATGTGGCGATTGCTTATCCTCGGACCGAGGAGGTGTTGCTGTCAGCGGTGGCAGACAGTGCATTACCAACCATTCGCCGCTTGTCCTCACCGGTTATTGGAGCACCCGTGACTCACCTGTTATCCAATGGCCGTTATGCTGTGATGCTGACCAGCGCGGGGGCTGGCTACAGCCGATGGCTGGATGTCGCGGTCACTCGCTGGCGGGAAGATGCTACTTGTGATGATTACGGCTCCTTTATTTTCCTGCGTGATTTACGCAGTGGCCGCAGTTGGTCTGCCGGGGCGCAACTGGCCGCCAGTGATAATGCCCATCGTGAGGTGATTTTCAGTGAGGATCATGCCGAATTTATCTGCCGCGACGGTACGCTGACCAGCACCATGGATGTGCTTATCTCCAGTGAAGATGATGGTGAAGTACGGCGGATCTCGTTACTTAACACGGGCCGCCGTGCGCGGGAGATTGAACTGACCTCTTATGCTGAGGTGGTACTCACTGCGGCCGCAGCAGACAGTGCACATCCGGCATTCGCCAAAATGTTTGTGGTTACTGAATATCTGGCGGAATTGGGTACATTAATTGCGACGCGGCGGCCCAGAACAGCACAAGAACCACAAGTCTGGGCGGCGCATTTCTTGATTGCTGATGGCCTGCCGATGAGTGAGCTGCAATATGAATCGGATCGGGCCAAGTTTATTGGTCGCGGTAACCGGGTTATTAGCTCGGCTGCCATGCAAGTGGGAGTGGCACTGTCAAATACCGTGGGTACAGTGCTGGATCCGATATTCTCACTGCGCCAGAGCTTGCTGGTACCGGCGGGTAAGACCGTTACGGTTTCCTTCTGGACACTGATTGCTTCATCGAAAGAAGCTTTGCTGGATATGGTGGATAAACACCGTGACCGCAGTGCGTATGACCGTGCTAAAACATTGGCCTGGACCCAGGCACAGGTGCAGTTACGCCATTTGGAGATTAAAGCTGAGGAGGCGGCAGATTTTCAGCAA
This sequence comes from Yersinia sp. 2540 StPb PI, assembly GCF_052217165.1. Taxonomy (NCBI): domain Bacteria; kingdom Pseudomonadati; phylum Pseudomonadota; class Gammaproteobacteria; order Enterobacterales; family Yersiniaceae; genus Yersinia; species Yersinia sp. 2540 StPb PI. The sequence continues at coordinate 4,361,587 of NZ_JAZGQC010000001.1, read as the reverse complement.
CTGGCCGCGCCTATTTTGTATGCCGATGCCCGCTTCCGTTCGCCATCGACAACTATCATACGTGGTGCAGGGATCCAATCAGTATTATGGACTCAATCCATATCGGGTGATTTGCCGATAGTTCTGCTGCGTATTGATGATATCGAAGACATTGATCAGGTGCGGCAATTACTGCGCGCACATGAATACTGGCGCATGAAACGTTTGGCGGTTGATCTGGTTATCATCAATGAACGGGCGTCTTCTTATGTACAAGATTTGCAAATCGCTATAGAAACCGCAGTGCGCAGTAGCCAGTCACGACCACACTTGGGTGATCAGCTACGACAAGGTTCGGCCTATGCCTTGCGTGCTGATCTGATGAGTGCAGAGACTCGATCGCTACTCCGTTCGGTTGCTCGGGTGGTGTTATCAGCCCGCTATGGCACATTGGGTAATCAACTCAACCATCTGTTATTCACTCTGGACAAGAAAATTGTTCCTTCGGATAAAAAGCTGTTCGCAACGGATAAAAAGTTATTCACATCAGATAAGCGCCTGTTAGCACAGGATAAAAAGTTATTAACAGCCGATAAGAAAGTCAGTTTCTCACTGGTCAAACCGGTTAACTTGCCGACGGCAACCTTATTACCCTTACCTGAAAATCTGGAGTTCTTTAATGGTCTGGGAGGGTTTGGCCTGCAAGGGCAGGAATATATAACTTGCCTGAATGATGGGGAAAATACCCCCGCGCCCTGGGTTAATGTAATTTCCAATCAGACCTTCGGTTTTCAGGTTTCGGCTACCGGTAGTGGCTATACCTGGGCTGAAAATAGCCGAGAAAACCAGATAACGCCGTGGCTCAATGATCCCGTTATCGATTCCTCTGGCGAATGCCTGTATCTGCGCGATGAAGACTCTGGGCTACTCTGGAGCCCTACGGCACAGCCGATCCGCGATGGTGGCACCTATATCGCTCGCCACGGTCATGGCTATAGTCGGTTTGAGCATCAGGCTAATGGTATTGGCATGACGCTGCTGCAATTTGTGCCGCTGGCGGATCCTATCAAGATATCCCGTCTGACATTGCGCAATATGTCGGATAAACCACGTCGTATCTCGGTGACCGCCTATGCCGAATGGGTACTGGCGACCTCTCGCGGGGCGACCGGGCCATTTATTATTACCGAAATGGATGAACCAACCGGTGCCATGTTAGCGCGAAATCCCTGGAGCACCGCCTTCCCCGGCAGAGTTTCCTTCGCTGACTTAAATGGACAGCAAACTAGCTGGACCGCCGATCGTAGCGAGTTCCTTGGACATTATCGAGACAGCTCTGCACCGTTAGCCCTATCGGCAATAATACCGCTTTCCGGTACGACCGGTGCCGGGTTTGATCCCTGTAGTGCGCTGCAACAAACGATTGAACTGGCGGTGGGCGAGCAGGTAGAGGTGGTGTGGTTTATCGGCCAGTGTGCTTCAGTGAGTGAGGCACAAGCTTTAATTACCCGTTACCGTACGGCAAATCTGGATGCGGTGTTGAGTGACGTCACCGATTACTGGCGTACCTTGCTGAAGGCTATCCAGGTGAAAACGCCGGATCGACAGATGGATATCATGCTCAACGGCTGGCTGCTTTATCAAACGCTGGCATGCCGTGTTTGGGCAAGATCGGCATTTTATCAGGCCAGTGGCGCTTATGGTTTCCGCGATCAATTACAAGACGGCATGGCGCTGACCTTTGTTCAACCGGATACGACGCGACATCACCTATTGCGCGCCGCCGGGCGACAATTTATCGAAGGTGATGTACAGCACTGGTGGTTGCCTCACTCCGGGCAGGGGGTGCGAACTCGCATCTCTGATGACCGGGTTTGGCTCTCTTTTGCCACCGCCACGTATATTCTTGCAAGCGGTGATAGCGGTGTGCTGGATGAAACAGTACCGTACCTCGAAGGGCCGATATTGCACCCAGGCGAACACGATGCTTTCTTCCAGCCACTGGTGGCACAGGAAAACGCCTCACTGTTTGAACATTGTGCCAAAGGGTTGGATCAATGCATTGAATTGACCGGAGAGCTTGGTTTACCGCTGATGGGGACCGGTGACTGGAATGATGGCATGAACCGAGTCGGTGAAGGGGGAAAAGGGGAGAGTGTTTGGTTGGGTTGGTTGCTGGTGGCAACGCTGAAAATGTTCATTCCGTTAGCGAGCAAGCGTGACCCTCGACGGGCCAGGCAGTGGCAGGAGCATCTCAGCGGTTTAATCGAGGCATTAGAGCGGGAAGCATGGGATGGCGACTGGTATCGCCGTGCAACCTTTGATAATGGCAGTTGGCTGGGATCTAAAGCGTGCAACGAGTGCCGTATTGACTCTATTGCCCAGTCGTGGGCGGTGCTATCGGGGGCCGCAGACCCACTACGAGCCGTACAAGCAATGGCTTCACTGGAGCAACATCTTATTCGTCCCGATGATGGGATGGCACTGCTATTCACTCCGCCTTTTGACAAAACGCCAGATGATCCTGGTTATATCAAAGGCTATCCTCCTGGTTTACGGGAAAACGGGGGGCAATATAGCCATGCTGCCATGTGGGTGATTTTAGCCTTTGCTGAATTAGGTGAGGGGGATAAGGCCCGCAACCTGTTTGCATGGCTCAATCCGATAAATCATGGCAATACCCCTGCGGGGATTGCGCGTTACAAAGTCGAACCCTATGTGGTCGCAGCCGATGTCTATTCAGTCGCACCTCATGTTGGGCGCGGTGGTTGGACGTGGTATACCGGTTCTGCGGGCTGGATGCAGCGCGCGGGTATGGAAGGTATTCTGGGGATCCGGCGTGAAGGCGGGGAACTGGTGATTAATCCTTGCATACCCGCCAGTTGGCCGGGATTTGAGGCGACGGTTAATCTGGCTAACACGCGCTATGTTATTCGTGTTGAAAGTCCGGCCCAGCGCTGTCAGGGGATTAGTTCGGCGACATTGAATGGTTTAGCACTCGCCTATCAATCCGACGGGGTACGAGTTGCTCTGGATGGTGGCGAATACGAACTGATTATTATTTTATAACCAATATCGATTCAGTCGGGGTAGTCAATTAGCACTATCTTGACTGAACAAAATAAAAACTGAAAAATATGTTGAATTATCATGCAACTGCCCCAATATTATAAACTTGTCACTAAGGAGGTAGCGCATGGGAATTAGCGAAGAAGAGAGTATCCGCCGTCTGACTGATGAGAAAAGCTCTATTGGTCATTCGGCTAAATGGGTGGCAATCATTTCTGCTATCTATTTCATTATAATGCTGTTTTATCAGCATGAGTTAGGTGTGTTAACACTGGCGGGCGGGATTTTTGTTGTATCGTTTTCCATTTGGATGAAGAAACGCCAAAAAGTGAAATCTTACAAAAACCAACTGCAACAGATGGGCGACGATAAAGCAGTTTAACGCAGGCCACCATCTGATGAACGGTTAGTCCGATGTTCCGGCTTTTATTTTTCGTTTGCAGTGATGCAAGCGCCATCTGCTTATTGTCTTTCGCCTCGTAGTCGCCAGTTTATCCCTATGGTTTTCTTGCCAGTGATTTGGACATATTAAATCCTGTTACTACAAATGCCATTTGCTCATACAATCTTTTAGCTTGTGGATTATCCGCAGCGACCCGCAGCTTTATCTCAAATATGCCCTGAGCGACCAGTATATTTTCTAATTCCTGTAAACACGCAGAACCATAGCCTTTACGCTGATGTTGCGGCAGAACATAGAAATCTTTAATAAAAGCTGCACTGTCATTGTTAGCCTGGCCGTACCATAAATAACCCACCAGTGCGTTATTATCGCTCTCGCCATCCTTATTTTCGATGCAATACAGACGGTCACCGGGAGTATTAACACCCTCTGGTAAGTAACCATCAAAAATTTGCGTTGCATGAGCCAATGCTTGCTCGATGCTATAACCACTATTGGATGATAAATCTTGCGCATACTCACTAATAAAGAGATTCCGATAGTCATTTAGCTCTTCGGTATGCATTGCTCTGAGTGTGACCATAATATTCCCTTGGTATTTGAAGTGCTAAGGGGGTTAGCGGCGATCTCACCCCTGAATAAGCTTATGGAGATGCGTTTACTTGCGGTCTGCCTACAACTCCAATAGCTTTGTGTATATAGTAGATTTAGTTCGAGATAAACATAGTAACGTTTTGTAGGAAATAAGATACATAAAGTAAATCAGAAGGTTAAACCATAAAAGGGGATGTAATGACCATGCAGAATAGCCATAAAGATGCCGTTGAGCGGCAATTTGGCGATCAAGCCAATGCTTATCTGACCAGTGCGGTTCACGCTCAAGGTAAAGATTTACAGCGTCTGGCTACACTATTGCAATCTGATGGCGATGCCCGTTTACTTGACCTTGGATGTGGTGCCGGACATGCCAGTTTTACCGCTGCGGCAGTGGTGAAATCTGTAGTTTCTTATGATCTTTCAGCGCAAATGTTGCAAGTGGTCAGTCAGGCGGCAACAGATAAAGAACTGACTAATATTGAAGTACAGCAAGGATTAGCAGAGTCATTGCCGTTTAATGATCAGAGTTTTGATATTGTTATCAGCCGTTATTCTGCCCATCATTGGCATGATGTCGGCCAAGCATTACGAGAAGTTAAACGTGTATTACGCCCCGGCGGAAAGATAATCTTTATGGATGTAGTTTCCCCCGGTCATCCGGTGCTGGATATTTATTTGCAGACCGTGGAGGTGTTACGTGATACCTCACATGTGCGAAATTACTCTCCCGGCGAATGGCTGGCACTAGTGACCGATGCCGGGTTAGTGATAAATGAGGTCACCTCCGATAGACTCTATTTGGAGTTCAGTAGTTGGATTGCCAGAATGCGTACTCCACAGCATTTTGCTATCGCGATCCGTGAGTTACAAAAATCAGCATCTGATGGTGTCATTAAGCATTATGAGATCCAAACTGATGGTTCATTTACCAGTGATATTATGATGATTGTAGCAAAGCGTGACTGATCCCCATCACCTTTCAAGCCGCCTGCATCTTGCAATATATAGGGTCTACCAGCAGGCGGCGGTGTTAATGCATCGACGATTGCCCATAAATATTTGTGATTTATTTTTCTAATGACACAAATTAATTTATTTTCTCCTTATTACTCTCACAATGATTGAGCTTCTTTACATTGCATTACGTCACCTTGCGTTGGTCCGCCCATAATTAACCTCACCAAGACGTTACATATAACCCGTCAGTTGGAGCATATTATGAAACTATTACCTGTTATCATCGCTACACTTATTACTACCACCTCATTCGCCACTCTGGCCGCGCAAGAAATTAGCTCAGAACAAGCCACTAAATTGCAAAGTATGGGGGTGATTTCTCTTTCTAATGTTAGCGGTTCACCCATGGATGTGGAATCAGCATTGAATACCAAAGCGAGCGCTGATGGTGCCAGCCACTATCGGGTCATTGGTATCAGTAACCCTGGTGATTCCAGCCATTACAACGCCAGTGCCGAGATTTATCGTTAATGTTCTAAGCCTAAGTTAGTGTGAGTGAAATATTTAGATACTATATTGATATGGCAATATTTTTTTAATCAGACTCTAAAAATAGGTTAACAATAGTGGGTCATTGTTAACCTAAGACTGTACATTTCATTATTACCCATCGGTACTATCAATTTATCTGCTAAAAATAATTAACTCTTAGAGCAATCTTAATGCGCTCTTAATAAATATAAGGTGTTATTGTGGTCCATTCGGGTTTCCGAGGAGAGGCTATGCTAAACACTGTCCGGCGTAATTTTAAAAGTCAGTTTTCCTATTTACAGCGCTTTATTGCCTCACCACGTACCGTTGGTACGTTAGCTCCTTCTTCGCCTTGGTTATGTCAGGCGATGTTGAATCAGGTAGATTGGACCCAAAACCTTAATATTGCTGAATTAGGGGCTGCTGATGGTGTACTGACAAAGCGTATTTTGTCACATATGTCAGCAAAGTCTCACTTACAGGCCTACGAGATTCAGCCACACTTTGTTCATGCATTACACCAGATCAAAGATTTACGTTTGCAGGTAGCTGATCGTTCAGCCGAACAGTTGGATCAGAATTACGATGTGGTATTTTGTTGTTTGCCATTACTCTCGATCCCAACCAAGATCAGTATTAGAATATTGCAGCAAACTCAGCAGCGCTTACGCGCTAACAGCGGAGTGTTAGTCTTATTTCAATACAGCCACCTTTCCGAGCCACTGTTATCTCGTTATTTCACGTGGAAAAAGATACGCGTGGTACGTAATTTCCCTCCTGCATTGGTGTATATTTGTCAGCCCCGTTAATGGTCTAACCTTGATAGTCACCTCATATTACCTGTGCAATAGCCTCTGGTTTGCCAGAGGATTATCAGGCAAAAAGCCCAATCGTATTGATCAAATACACGCTTGAGTGTGACTTTCAGCGACTTCTCGCTCTCATCCAAATGCCTTCCCAATTCAATTGAACTGATAGATAAGTAGGTTGTACTGGCAGGTTTACGTTTCGATCAGTTTGATGCTTTTGCCGGTAAAGGGCGGCCTTTCGTCATCAATCCCGATAGCTCTGATAGTCAATTGATCCCTCGTACCGGTGTGGTCTATAAGCTGACACCGAAAGTTTCTCTTTATGACGGTTACAGTGGATCCTTCAAACCTAATTTGTCTATTGCCAACCAGATTGATTGCCACCGCAGCAGGGGCAATTTTGGGAGGTTGGCAGTAAAGTAGAATGGCTAATGGTGTATCGTTAATTTTACGATGCTGTAAAGTTTGCACTACCCTTAATTATCGGTATGATTCGCATCTACAGTGTAGAGCTGAGTGTTAATCCTATTTAGCTGGTCGACAATAGTGGCCAATTTTTTGATGCCGAGAATTTATCCTCAGAAGTTGATGCGAAAGGACTTTCAAGTAATGACACAGACTATCTTCATGGTAGGCGCGCGCGGTGCGGGTAAGACAACGGTAGGGAAGGCGTTGGCACAGGCGTTGGGATATCGTTTTATAGATACTGATCTGTTTATGCAGCAAACCTCACAGTTGAGTGTTGCTGAAGTGGTTGCTCGCGAAGGCTGGGAGGGTTTCCGCCAGCGAGAAAGTATGGCTCTACAGGCTGTCACTGCGCCTAAAACTGTTGTTGCAACCGGTGGTGGTGCGGTGCTCGCTGTTGAGAATCGTACTTTTATGCGTAAGCATGGGCAGGTTATCTATTTACGCGCATCAGCGAATGTGTTGGCTGAACGATTAGCCGAAGACCCGGAAGATGCCCAGCGACCAAGTCTTACAGGCAAACCGATCGTAGAGGAAATGCAGGATGTGCTGGCTAGCCGGGAAGCTCTGTATCAAGAGGTTGCCCACTATGTGCTGGATGCGACTCAAGCGCCGCAAGATGTTGTTGAACAAATTTTGCAGCTTTTGACTGATGAAACCGTAAAGTAGCTGGGAAAGTAAGCGTAATTTATCCGATGAATAATTAGCCCACCTTATTGCCTGATAATTATACGAAGCGTACAATTATCATCTACGTAATCATTTCAGCGTAAATCATTTGCGTTGATAAATGCCCCTTAAGGCAAGGCCGATCAAGGCGGGCCGATGAAAACCTTCAAATCCTTTATTCACCAACACACCAATTTTATGCCAGCGTTCTGGTCAATATTGATTGTGATTTTTGAAACCTCGCTGGCGCTGTACATCTTACGCAACCTCTAATGCCACTCTTATTTCGATAAATGAGCCTTCACGAGAACTGTGAAGGTGTTTGCTATGGCTAATTTTCAACCATATGGCAGCTATTTACCCGCCCCAATAGGGCAATTTGCCGCTAAATTGTACGCTTTATCCACAACTTCGGGAGTGAATCCGGCGATGATCCCATTTCGCCATAATAATCAGTGACAGAGCGTTTATAGAAACCCTAATATGAAAGCTCAATCTTGATTAAGACGCGGGTACAAAACTATGCTGAAATTTAATGAGTATTTTACCGGGAAAGTGAAATCTATTGGTTTTGACAGTGACAGCATTGGGCAAGCTAGCGTTGGGGTGATGGAAAAGGGAGAGTACACCTTCAGTACGGCTAAAGCGGAAGAAATGACGGTGATCACCGGCTGCTTAAAAGTACTGATTCCTGGTTCGGCTGGCTGGGAAGTGTTTAAGCCAGGTGAAACCTTCTACATTCCAGGGGAAAGTGAGTTTAACCTGCAAGTTGCTGAAGCATCTTCGTATCTGTGTAAATATTTGAGCTAAAGAATTCGGATACTCGCCCTCTCATCGCGAAAGGGCGATATCAGCTTAAGCTGTGTTATGCACCTAAGTTAGTGCTGAGCCTCGCCACCCAAGGCTTCAATCAGATTTTTAATTAAGGCGGCCAGTTCACTGGTCATCAGAATAAAATCGGCATCGAAGCGCTGCGCAAAATCATCCCGATCAATATCATCATTCTGTTCACGCAGCGTGTCAGCGAATTTCAGGCGCTTGAGTGAGCCATCATCGGACAGAACCAATTGAACGCGTTCCTGCCAATCCAGTGCCAGTTTAGTGACCAGCTTGCCCGCTTCAATATGTACTGCGATTTCATCACTGAATAGATCCTGCTTCTTGCAACGGATCACGCCGCCGTCTTCCAGAATGGCTTTCAACTCAGCTTCATCCATCAGCGCAAATCCGGCGGGCAATTCTTTACTACGCACCCACTCGGTTAACGTCAGCTCGATAGGGTTTTCTAAGGTCAGTGGTACCACCGGCAAGGAACCCAGACTTTTACGCAACAATGCCAAGGTGTCTTCAGCCCGTTTAGCGCTGGCAGCATCAACCATAATCAGATCGTTGACGGTATCAATCCACAAAAAGGTTTGGTTAAAGCGACTGAATGCGCGTGGCAATAAACTGTGCAAAACTTCATCTTTTAATGCGTCTTTTTCAGTTTTTTTCAGTTTACGATGCTGTTCACCTTCCAGGCGCTCAATTTTGGCTTGCAACTCTTGCTTAATCACTGGTGATGGCAAGATTTTCTCTTCTTTGCGGGCACAAATGACGATCTGGCCATTAACCGTATGGGTTAATGCATCGCTATGCGACCCCATCGGTGATACCCAGCCCGTTTTTGCCATATCCTGACTGCCACACGGCGTGAAACTGAGGGCGCTTAACTGTTTCTCCATTTCATCCGCAGATAGTGAAACTTCCCGGCTCAAACGGTAAACCATTAAATTCTTAAACCACAACATAGTGTTATCCCTGGCTCGGGCGCGCCTGGAGCGCGCGAGTTAATCAAACGCAGGGCGGCATGATAACGAATTGACGCCTCGGCCCCTAGTAAAAAGAATAAGAAAAAAACAGAGCCGACCGCTCATCTGCTGAGCGCTATTTTAATCCACAGGGATTCAAACACGACAGAATGCAAAATAGCGGGCGACAAAGATTGTGTCACTGGGGTGTATTGTCCAAACTGAAAGAAGAAGATTCTTATTGTCGTCACGTTTTTGGCAAGCAGGGCCTTATTTTTTGATAAAATCGGTTATCACCAACAATGAATTTTCCTGTCAATGAGGTAAAGCGCTATGCGCATTGGTATAGATCTGGGTGGCACCAAAATAGAGGTCATCGCATTGGCCAACGACGGGCAGGAGTTATTTCGTAAACGGGTTGATACACCCCGCCACGATTATCAAAATACCTTGCAGGCGATTGCAACGTTAGTTGCAGATGCGGAGCAGGCGACGGGCCAGCAGGGGAGTGTGGGGGTGGGTATCCCAGGGACTCTCTCTCCGTTTACAGGCAAAGTAAAAAATGCCAATTCAGTGTGGCTGAATGGTCAGATGGTAGATAAGGATTTATCAGAACTACTCTCCCGCCCAGTGCGATTGGCAAATGATGCTAACTGTTTGGCGGTATCAGAGGCTACCGATGGTGCGGGGGCGGGGAAACATCTGGTATTTGCGGCCATTATTGGTACCGGCTGTGGCTCTGGTATTGCTATTGATGGCCGGGTACATGCCGGCGGCAATGGTATTGCGGGTGAATGGGGCCATAACCCTTTACCGTGGCAAAATGATGAAGAGCGGCAATATCAACAGGAAGTAGCCTGCTATTGTGGTAAAAAAGGGTGTATTGAGACTTTTGTCTCCGGTACCGGCTTTGCGACAGATTATTTTCGTATGAGTGGCAAACAGCTTAAAGGCCACGAAATTATCGCCTTAGTAGCACAAGGGGATGCCATCGCAGAGCAAGCAATGAGCCATTATGAACAGCGCTTTGCCAAGTCGTTAGCTCATGTCATCAACTTGTTTGACCCAGATGTGGTGGTATTAGGAGGTGGCATGAGCAATGTTGAGCGGCTATATACAACCTTGCCCGCGCTAATCAGCCCATGGGTATTTGGTGGTGAGTGCCAGACCCCGGTGCGCAAAGCACTTCACGGCGATTCTAGTGGTGTGCGTGGGGCCGCTTGGTTGTGGCCTGCTATTACCCAGCATCCTTGACACTACAGCGTTGTTAGCGGCTCTCGTGCACCCGAATCACTTACTTGTGTAAGCTCATCGGGACTTACTCGTTTGCTGCCTGGCTGTAATGCCAATGCTTTTGGGTAATACTCTTTGTCCTTGACACGACAGCGTTGTTAGCGGCTCTCGCGCACCCGAATCACTTACTTGTGTAAGCTCATCGGGACTTACTCGTTTGCTGCCTAGCTGTAATGCCAATGCTTTTGGGTAATACTCTTTGTCCTTGACACTACAGCGTTGTTAGCGGCTCTCGCGCACCGAATCACTTACTGGTGTAAGCTCATCGGGACTTACTCGTTTGCTGCCTGGCTGTAATGCCAATGCTTTTGGGTAATACTCTTTGCCCTTGACACGACAGCGTTGTTAGCGGCTCTCGTGCACCCGAATCACTTACTGGTGTAAGCTCATCGGGACTTACTCGTTTGCTGCTAATGACGCTAGTTAATATGCGGTTTTACTTTACCTGCGTGACACTATTTTATCTGGAAGATACTGTCTAAGCGGCTAACGCCCAGTCCGTTGACTTTCTTCACTTTAATCTGCACTGGAATCCGGTCTTTCATTGCTTCAACATGGCTGATGACTCCAATGGTTTTGCCCGACGCATTCAGGCTATCCAGAGCATCCAGCGCAGTATCCAGTGTTTCAGCATCGAGCGTACCAAAGCCTTCATCAAGAAACAGAGAGTCAATGCTGGTTTTATGACTGACCAGATCCGACAGCGCCAGAGCAAGCGCCAAACTGACTAAAAAGCTTTCGCCCCCAGACAAGGTGCGGGTATCTCGTATTGCATCCGCCTGCCAGGTATCCACAACTTGCAGCTCTAATGCATCGCTGGTTTTGCGCTGTAACAAATAGCGGCCATGTAAGCGGCTGAGCTGGTTGTTTGCCAGATAAACCAGATGATCGAGTGTCAGACCCTGAGCAAATTTGCGGAATTTATCACCCTCTTTGGAACCAATTAAATGATTGAGATAGCTCCAATCTTCATATTGCTGCTGACTGTGCTCAATTTGCTCAAACAGTGCATGCTGGTTACTACGGCGCGCTGTGTCGCTTTCTAATTGATTGCGTAACTCGCCTTGCCGTAATGTATTGGCCTTTAGTTGCATCAACAATTGCTCTGATTGCTGTTGCAATACCACCAATTCAGATGCTTTATCGACACCCGCCGGACACTGCTGTAATAGTTGCTCCAGCGCTTCATTGGCATGTTGCTGGCGGATGTTGACTTGTTGTTGTCGCTCGCTCAATTGCTGTTTTAATTGCTGCAAACGTTGCCTTTCCTCTTCATCCAGCAGTGCGGCGTTTAAGGCGGCTTCATCCTCGAACTCGCTGATCGCCAGTGCTTGCTGTAATTGAGCTTGAGCGGTGGCAGCGCGCTGCTGATTATGCTGATATTGTTGCTCTAAGCCCGCCAGTTCCCCCGCTAATCGGTTTAGCTGGGACTGAGTCTGTTGCAGGATTTCTGTCGCATTCTGTTGTATCAACTCGGCTTGTTGTTGTTGTTGGCGCAACACCTGACGAGCCTCAGTAGTACTGATATTACCAAACAGTGCCTGACGTTGCTGACTCTGTTGTTGTAATAGGGTTTCAGCCTGTTGGTGTTGTTGGGTGAGCGCCGATAATTGGTCAACGCACTCTTGTAAATGGCGACGCTCTTCTTCAATCCGCGTTTCCAGTGTTTTTTGCCCCAGAACCAACTGTTGTTGTTCTTGCTGATTCTGCTGCCAACGCTGGTGTTCCTCTTCCCGCAGAGTCAGCCAACTCTGCTGCTGGTCTGCTGCTGGTACTGATAATGATAAATCAGCCAAACTATTATTGAAGTCTTGGCGCATCTGAGCTAAATCATCTTGCTGGCGTTGATGCTGTAACTGCAGTTTCTGCTGGGCTTGCTGAGTATCTTGCTGGCGCTGAGTGATTAATGCCAGTTGTTGCAAGTGTTTTTGCTGCTGTTGTTCTGCTTGAGCCAGAGCATCTTTAGCTTGTTGATATTGCTGGTTTAGTCGCTCATATTCAGCCAATTTCCGCTGGCAGTGTTGTTCTGATTGTTCCTGCTGTTCCAGCCAATCCATTAATGCTGCATGTTCATGTAATGCAAATGTCAACGCCAGAGGTTGCGCCAACAGCTGCCAGCGCTGTTGATAATCGGCCAATTGCTGGCGGCTGTGCTGTAACTCTTGCTCTAGATGCTGCTGCTGTTGCTGCATACTGTTGTTTTGCGCGCTTAATTCTGAGCCTTCAGTGGCGAGCTGTTCAACCTGACGGCGCAGTTTCTCGAGGCGTTCGGCTGTTTCCGACGGTTTTACCGCCTGATACTCAGTGATAGCGGGGTGATCCAATGCGCCACATAGTGGGCAGGCATCTCCCGGTTGGAGTTTGGCTCTTTCCGCTTCCAGTCTGACTATCTGATTTTCGCGTTCCCACAAGGTTTCCAGATCAGCCTGATGTTGTTTTTGATGTTTGTAGCGCTGACGTTTTTCTTCTAACTGCTGTTCAAGCTGTTTTAATTGTTGCTGTTGGCTGGCGAATTGCTGCTGCTGTTTATCGTGCTGTGCCTGAACTTGTTGTGCTAAAGGCGATAATGTGGCGAGTTGTTGCCGGGCCGGTCGCTGTTGCTGCAACTCGTCAAGTTGTTGGCGCAATTGTGCTGCGGGCTGTTGCTGCTCGAATGCTGCTAATTGCTGCTGGATGCTACCTGCTTGCGAGGCCGCGTGTACTAATACGGCCTGTTGCTGTTTATCCTGTTCATTTAATGTGGCCGCTTGCTGTTGCAAGTTGCTAAGTAATAAGGCTTGCTGCTGTAATTGCTGCTCGTTAGCCACTGACTGCTGGTGCTGTATGTGCAATTGGCGGAACTGTTCGCGCCATAACGGTAGGTACTTTACCCAGTGTTGATGGTGGGGATATTGCTGTGCATATTCAGCTAATTGTTGCAGGCGCTGATGCATTTTTAGCAACTGCTGCTCATTTAACTCAAGTTGCTGTCTACTTTGTTGTTCTTTGCCGCGCAATTGCTGCAATTGAGTGGCAAATTGCGCTAATGAGTGCTGTTGTTGCGCGATAAGGTTATCCAGCGGTACCACTTTTTGCTCAATCAGTGTTTCTTGTTCATGCTGCTTGGCCGCCTGTTGTTGGCGTGCGGTATTGGCTTGTTCCAGAGCTTGAGCCAGGGGGGTTAGTTGGCTCTGAAGCTGTTGCTGCTGTTGGGTCAGCGCGGTGATACGCAGTTGTGTCTGTTGCACATCCTGTTGGCTGAGTGAGCAGTCACGCAGTAAAGGGCGCAACTTCTCAGCCGGTTCACTACGGGCCAGCCGTTGTAATTCGGGTTGTGCCTGCTGATATTCTTGTTCAATAATTGTTTGCTGCTGCTGATATTCTTGTAGATTCTGCTGCTGTCTCTGCCAGCCGGTTAACCAGTTTATTTGGTTTTGACTCGCTGATTGTGCTGAAACAAGCTGCTTTTCTTGTTGGTGGAGATCATCGATTTGTTGCGTTAATGCCAAGCGCTGTTCTTCATTGAGCAGTTCAATACCACTGGCACGTTGATGTAAAGCATCCAGATTGGTCTTGGCTTGTTTATGTTGCTCAAAGACATATTCAGATAGCCGCCCGTAGATATCAGTCCCCGTTAGCTCTTCCAATAATTCAGCACGGTCATTGGCATCGGCATTGAGAAAAGCAGCAAACTGCCCCTGCGATAACATCATTGATTTAGTGAAACGGCCAAAATCCAGGCCGGTGATCGCTGCAACCATCTCCAACTTATCACGAACTTTATCGGCCAGGATTTTACCGCTGTCGCATAGCGCCAACTCAACTTTAGGGGCTTGCAGATTACCTTCCGGGCTGTTTTTTGCCCGCCGTTGGCTCCAGAATGCACGGTAGCAGATGCCTTTTACTTCAAACTCAACTTCGGCTAGTGACTCCGCTGTGTGGCGTGTCATTAGCTCATTTTGGCTGGGCGTGACAGTCAAACGTGGTGTTTGGTGGTATAGCGCAAGGCATATGGCATCCAGCAGTGTGGTTTTACCTGCGCCTGTCGGGCCAGTGATAGCGAATAAACCGTTGCTGGCAAAAGGTTCGGCGGTGAAATCTATCTTCCACTCCCCTTGCAGAGAATTAATGTTTTTTAGACGTAAGCTTAAAATCCTCATGCAGGCTGCTCCTGTGCGGCATCTTTATCTTGCGTGATGTCATCAACCACCTGATTGAACATTTGACGCATCCGCTGTTGGCGCGGCTCGGCTAAGTCTGGCTCCAGCGCCAGCCTGCGTTCAAACACATCGGTAACACTCAGCTCATTGAGTGTCTCTTTTTCCTGCCGCTCGATACTGTTGTTACGTTGTTCTTTACTGCGACGTAACAATACAATTTCAACCGGTAGCTCTGTGGTCAGAGCCTGAATACGGCGTTGGATATCAGTAAGATAGTCTTGGGTGGCAACTTCTATATCTAGCCATACGGGTAAGCCTTGATGCTCAGAGAATTGAACCAGTTGCTGCTCTATTTGCGCTAAATCCCCTTTAATTAATTGCATTGGCTGAAATTGTGGGATGAAGAGAGGGGTAACTGATGCCAGTGCCTGTTGGTGGAACTCCACCAGATAGACGCTTTTCTCCTTGCTCAATTCATCAAAACTGAGAGCAATGGGGGAGCCGCTATAACGGATATGTTCAGTTTTAGCCACTTGTTGGGCGCGATGAATATGGCCTAAAGCAATGTAATCTGCTGGTGGAAATGCCTGCGCGGGGAAAGCATCCAATGTACCAATATAGATATCGCGAACCGAGTCTGTCGTGGTGACGCCAACGGTAGTCAGGTGCCCGGTGGCAATAATGGGCAGTGGCAAACCCAGTTCGGTACGCAGTTCAACCGCCCGCTGATACAGTGCCTGGTAGTGACCCGCGATCGCTTCTTGTAAAGCCAGTTGTTTTTGCCCTCCAGATTCACCCGCCTGACTGGTGACTAAGTCCCTTGGCCGTAAGAACGGGATCGCACACAGCAGAGCCGCAGGTTGATGTTGGCGGTCTTTTAGAATAATGATTTGTTGATCGAGATTGCTGTTGGCGCACGAAATAACGGTGGTATTGAGATAAGAGAGCAAACCCCGTGATTCATTCAGTGTTGACACAGAATCGTGATTCCCCCCCAATACCACTAACTGACAGCCAGTGGGTTGGAGCTCAACCACGAAACGGTTATATAGCTCACGGGCGTAACTGGGCGGGGAGCCAGTATCAAAGATATCACCTGCTACAATTAGCGCATCTACCTGATTTTCTTCGATCTGATTAATGAGCCAGTGCAGAAATGCCTGATGCTCAGCAGCGCGGCTTTTAGTGAAGAAATGCTGGCCTAAATGCCAATCAGAGGTATGAATAATGCGCATAAATCTCCCGCACGGCAGGTTATCAGTCAAAGATAATGGCGCTGATTATAAACGCTGCCCGCCGGATGTCGCGGCTAAAAAAAGGCTATGAGGAAAATCTCCGAGACGTCTCGCAAACTTGACTGCTGTGTTTTGCAATTATCATGAAATTTATCACTATGCTTATTGCTAGTAGAAGCGTGATGTTTTTCATAAAAATGTCACAAAACTGACGCATAATGGCTCCCGAAATCAAATAGTGACCACTAACATACTGGCAGGGTTGATGATGGCAAGACGCATACTTGTGGTGGAAGATGAAGCGCCAATCCGTGAGATGGTGTGCTTTGTGTTGGAACAGAATGGTTACCAACCATTAGAAGCCGAAGATTATGACAGCGCAGTAACTCGTCTGTCGGAGCCTTTCCCTGATTTAGTGCTGTTGGACTGGATGTTACCTGGCGGCTCGGGTATTCAGTTCATTAAACATATGAAACGTGAAGCGTTGACCAGAGATATTCCGGTGATGATGCTGACGGCCCGTGGCGAAGAAGAGGATAGGGTGCGCGGTTTGGAAGTGGGCGCAGATGACTATATTACCAAGCCGTTTTCGCCGAAGGAGCTGGTTGCGCGTATTAAAGCAGTGATGCGCCGAATATCGCCGATGGCGGTTGAGGAAGTTATTGAAATGCAAGGGCTAAGCCTTGATCCTTCCTCACATCGGGTTATGGCCAATGAGCAAGCGCTGGATATGGGGCCGACCGAGTTTAAGTTATTGCACTTCTTTATGACCCACCCGGAGCGCGTTTACAGCCGTGAACAGTTGCTTAATTATGTTTGGGGCACTAACGTTTATGTAGAAGATCGTACGGTTGACGTGCATATTCGTCGGCTACGCAAGGCGCTTGAAATTGATGGTCATGACAGAATGGTACAAACTGTCCGGGGAACTGGATACCGTTTCTCAACGCGCTACTGAGTTTTCAGTGCCGGAGAATTCGTTGTGTTAGAACGCTTATCATGGAAAACGCTGGCTCTCGAGCTGGCTCTTTTTTGTCTGCCTGCATTACTCCTGGGTGCCTTCATCGGCTATCTTCCTTGGCTATTGCTGATTTCAGCTGTCGCGGCGCTGGTTTGGAATTTCTATAATCAACTTAAGTTATCTCACTGGCTGTGGTTAGACCGTAGCATGACACCACCTGCTGGTCGCTGGAGCTGGGAGCCTTTATTTTACGGCTTGTACCAAATGCAGTTGCGAAATCGTCGGCGTCGGCGCGAACTGGCTTTGCTTATCAAACGTTTCCGCAGTGGTGCCGAATCATTGCCTGACGCGGTCGTTATTACTACAATTGATGGCAATATCTTCTGGTGTAACGGTTTAGCTCAGCAATTGTTAGGGTTTCGTTGGCCGGAGGATAACGGCCAACACATCCTTAATTTATTGCGCTACCCGGAATTCAGCCAATATCTGCAACAACAAGAGTTCTCCCGCCCGTTGACTCTGCAACTGAACAATGGTTATTACGTCGAATTTCGTGTGATGCCTTATTCAGAAGGGCAATTATTGATGGTTGCCCGTGATGTTACCCAGATGCGGCAGTTGGAAGGCGCAAGGCGTAATTTCTTTGCCAACGTCAGTCATGAATTGCGTACGCCACTGACGGTGTTGCAAGGTTATCTGGAAATGATGAATGACCAAGAACTGGTTGGGCCATTACGGGATAAAGCACTGGGGATCATGCAAGAGCAGACTAAGCGAATGGATGGGTTGGTAAAACAGCTCTTGACGCTATCACGAATTGAAGCGGCACCTAATGTGGATATGAATGAGCGGGTGGATATTCCGTTGATGCTGAAAGTGTTACAGCATGAAGTTCAGGCTCTCAGTAACGGACGACATGAGATTACCTTCCGGGTTAACGACCAATTAAAAGTGTTTGGCAACGAAGACCAACTGCGCAGTGCGGTATCAAATCTGGTTTATAACGCCGTCAATCACACGCCTGTTGGTACCCAAATTGAGGTGTGTTGGCAGCAAACTCCACAAGGTGCACAATTTCAGGTCAGCGATAATGGGCCGGGAATCGGTCCTGAACATGTTCCACGGCTAACGGAGCGGTTCTATCGGGTGGATAAAGCCCGATCACGGCAAACGGGGGGCAGTGGGTTAGGGCTGGCAATTGTGAAACATGCATTGAGTCATCACGATGCACGTTTAGAGGTCATGAGCGAAATCGGTCTGGGGACTCGATTTATCTTTACCTTGCCGAATCGATTGATTGTTCCCGCAGTTTTAGCCGAGAATGCAGTCAAATCCTAAAAACTGCATGGATACCAAGCTGATGAAATGGGCAAAACTGACGTTGTTGCATGTCATGTTATGGTTTAGCCATGCCGTTTTAGCGCAATCTGAAGCGGTACTGTCCCCTCCGGTTGCGGTTTTGCCGATGGCTTCCGTGCCTGCCACCAATACCTTATCAGGCAACCTCTCCAGTGTGGGTTCTGACACCTTAGCCAATCTGATGTCCTTGTGGGCTGATGATTTTAATCATCACTATCCTGGCGTTAATTTGCAAATTCAGGCGGCAGGTTCCTCTACTGCCCCTGCGGCGTTGGCTGTCGGTGCCGCCCAGCTTGGGCCGATGAGCCGCCCAATGAAAGCGGGTGAGATCAACGCATTTATTCAACGTTATGGCTATCCGCCACTGGCAGTTCCTGTGGCAGTTGATGCATTGGTGGTGTTTGTTCATCAGGATAACCCACTGAACAAACTGACTTTATCGCAGCTTGATGCTATTTTTTCGCAAAATCGCCGATGTGGAGAGCCACACCAAATTCAGCGCTTTGGTCAGTTGGGATTGGAAGGGGCGTGGGCGGCGCGTTCCTTACAACGTTATAGCCGGAACTCAGCTTCGGGGACCTATGGATACTTCAAACATAAGGTGTTGTGCGATGGTGATTTTATAAATAATGTCAATGAGTTGCCTGGGTCCGCTTCTGTGGTACAGGCGGTGGCTGGCTCATTGAATGGCATTGGCTATGCCAGTATTGGTTTTCGTAATAGTGGTGTTAAACCGTTGTCACTGGCGGCGGTGGGGCAGGATTTTGTGATGCCAACACCTGAGAATGTTAAAGATGGCCGCTACCCTTTATCACGTTATCTGTATATTTATATCAATAAAGCTCCGGGCCAGCCACTGGAGCCATTGACTGCGGCGTTCCTTGAGCGGGTTCTATCGCCCGAGGGGCAAAAAAGGGTCACCCATGATGGCTATTTACCCCTACCTCCCGAGGTACTGATTCAGACCCGAAAAGCGTTAGGTTTTTACTGATTAAGGTGTTTCAGTAGTCGTTTTTTGTTTATCCAATCTGGCATTATCTCTGCGTATAAAACGATCAGTCTCTCCTGAGTATTGGTCACCAGATTGGCGGTAAATTGTTAACGACTGGCTACAAATAATACAAATCATATGGCGTGTATCTCTCAAAACATGGCATGATTAACTGGTTTGATAAAATTATCTGGATGATGATTCTGCTTTTATGATCCCGACTTGCCTTTCTCCGCTATAAACGGTCTACTTAGCGCCGTTGTTGGCCTATTCCACCTGCAAATAACTTCAAAAACACTGCATACTGACGAAATAGATTGCTTATTAACCGCCGGAGTTTGCGTTTATCAGAGCTTTGTATCGTTTCGATCACGTCGGGAAGGCCACAACTTAGAACTTTTCCTTTTGGCCATTTAACTTAGGCAACACACACCACTATGAGTCATCGTTTATCGTCTAAAGATATTATGGCATTAGGTTTTATGACCTTTGCCTTATTCGTTGGAGCTGGCAACATCATCTTCCCGCCGATGGTTGGTTTACAATCGGGTGAACATGTATGGTGGGCAGCTCTTGGTTTCCTGATAACCGCAGTTGGCTTACCGGTTATTACCATTATCGCGCTGGCCCGGGTGGGCGGGGGGATTGATGCCCTGAGTAGCCCAATTGGCCGTAGTGCTGGTTTGGTACTGGCTACCGTCTGTTATTTGGCTGTCGGCCCACTGTTTGCCACGCCACGAACCGCAACAGTTTCCTTCGAAGTGGGCATCGCCCCTTTGACGGGTGATGGCCCGTTGCCGCTGTTTATTTATAGTGTGGTTTATTTCGCGCTGGTGATTGGAATTTCGCTCTATCCGGGGCGTTTGCTGGACACCGTCGGTCATATTCTGGCACCACTGAAAATTCTGGCGCTTGCTATCTTGGGTATCGCGGCGTTGATTTGGCCTGCCGGTCCGTTGATTTCAGCCACTGATGCCTATCAGAACGTGCCTTTCTCCTCTGGTTTCGTTAATGGTTATCTGACCATGGATACCTTGGGTGCCTTGGTCTTTGGTATCGTTATCGTCAATGCGGCCCGTTCGCGTGGAGTGGTTTCCGCAGGGCTGCTGACGCGCTATACCATTTGGGCAGGATTGATTGCCGGTATCGGTTTGACGCTCGTTTACTTGAGCTTGTTTAAACTTGGCAGCGGCAGTGGCAGCCTGACGCCTGACGCACAGAATGGCGCAGTCGTGTTGCATGCTTATGTTCAGCACACCTTTGGTGGTTTGGGCAGTGTGTTCCTGGCCGCATTGATTTTCATTGCCTGTATGGTGACCGCTGTGGGCCTAACGTGTGCCTGTGCTGAATTCTTTGCTCAGTACTTGCCGCTGTCTTATCGGGCGCTGGTATTCATTCTCGGTATCTTCTCAATGATGGTATCGAATTTGGGCTTGAGTCACCTAATTCAGATTTCCATTCCGGTGCTGACAGCGATATATCCGCCATGCATCGTGCTGGTTTTGATGAGCTTTACTTTGCGCTGGTGGCATCATGCCTCACGTATCGTGGCTCCAGTTATGCTGGTTAGTTTGCTGTTCGGTATTCTTGATGCGGTGAAGGCTTCTACCTTCGCGCACTTCCTGCCTGAATGGACTCAGCATCTGCCATTGGCTGAACAAGGTCTGGCGTGGTTATCGCCTTCCCTGCTGGTATTCGTCGTCGTAGGGTTGTACGATCGCCTCTGCTGTCGCCAGGAAGTTGCTGCTAAGCAATAACGGCACAGCCATAGGATTTTTTTAGCCACGGCTCATCCCCGTGGCTTTTTGCTGAAAAAAGACGGGGCAATGTACATGGAATTACCAGTCAAAAATAAGCTGAAACGGGGCCTGACGACCCGTCATATCCGCTTTATGGCATTAGGGTCAGCAATAGGTACCGGCTTATTCTATGGTTCGGCTGATGCGATAAGAATGGCAGGGCCTAGTGTGTTATTGGCATACCTGATCGGTGGCGTGGTGGCATTTATCATCATGCGCGCGTTGGGTGAGATGTCAGTGAATAACCCACAGGCCAGCTCTTTCTCGCGCTATGCACAAGATTACCTTGGGCCAATGGCGGGCTATATCACCGGCTGGACGTATTGCTTTGAGATTTTGATTGTTGCTATTGCTGATGTGACCGCCTTCGGTATCTATATGGGGGTCTGGTTCCCGGACGTGCCTCATTGGGTATGGGTGCTGAGTGTGGTGCTGATTATTGGCGCAGTTAATATGATGAGCGTCAAAGTCTTCGGTGAACTGGAGTTCTGGTTCTCGTTCTTTAAAGTTGCCACCATCATCATCATGATTCTGGCCGGGTTTGGTATCATTATTTGGGGTATTGGTAACGGTGGGCAGCCGACCGGTATTCATAATTTATGGACTAACGGCGGCTTCTTCAGTAACGGTTATGTCGGCATGATCCTATCATTGCAACTGGTGATGTTTGCTTATGGTGGTATTGAGATTATCGGTATTACTGCCGGGGAAGCTGAAAATCCAAAAAGCTCCATTCCGAAAGCAATTAACTCAGTGCCGTGGCGTATCCTGGTATTCTACGTCGGTACCCTGTTTGTCATCATGTCTATCTACCCTTGGAATCAGGTGGGCACGAACGGTAGCCCATTTGTACTGACCTTCCAGCATATGGGGATTACCGTTGCGGCAGGTATTCTCAACTTTGTGGTGATCACCGCTTCATTATCTGCCATTAACAGTGATGTCTTTGGTGTCGGGCGTATGTTGAACGGAATGGCGGAACAGGGCCATGCACCAAAAGCCTTTGCGGCAATATCCAAGCGTGGTGTGCCTTGGGTGACGGTGTTGGTGATGATGTTTGCCATGCTGATTGCGGTTTATCTGAACTACATCATGCCGGAAAATGTGTTCCTGGTTATCGCATCGCTGGCGACTTTTGCCACTGTATGGGTATGGATCATGATTTTGTTTTCCCAGATTGGTTTCCGGCGTTCATTAAGCAAAGAACAGATTAAGGCGCTGGATTTCCCACTGCGTGGCGGTACCTTTACTTCGGTGCTGGCAATCATTTTCCTGGTGTTTATCATCGCTCTGATTGGCTGGTTCCCGACAACCCGCATTTCACTGTATGTAGGGTTAGTGTGGATTGCATTGTTGTTGGTGGGGTATTACTTGAAAGTGCGCCATCAAAAGAAACAGCGAGAGCTTGCCAAAGAAACTGAGTAATACTGAGTCAATACCTACTATCAAGCCGGGAGATTTCTCGGCTTTTTTTGCTCTATACAATCTGGGGCATTCTGCTATTTACCCCCATACTTCTCCTCCCCCAATCTCATCCCTGATATTTATAGTGACAGATGAGGGGGAAGCAGCCACTACATGACATTATTTATATCGGCGAGCTGTATATTCAGATAAATCGCCTATCTCAGGTGAATGTGTCGCGGCGTTAATGTCTGCACCAGATAGCCTTAACAGGAATGGTTTTGGTTAACGCAGGAGAATTTTATGCTTAGTGGTTGGCATCTTCCGGTCCCGCCTTTTGTTCGTCAGCGAGGCGACGCATTACAGATTACTTTATGGTTGCATGGTGAATGGTTGCATGGCGACACATTACCAGCACAGGTTTTCTTACGCTGCGAACCGGATAATGAAGAATGGCTACTGACGATGAAAGGCCAACAGCGTGATGGCTTTTGGTGTTATCGCGCGACGCTGCCTTTACATGAAGGGCAACCTACACGGCGCTACTGTTTTAAACTGTTATGGGATGACGACCAACAATGGTTCGGCCCGCTGGGATTCTCGCGGGTTCCTCCGGCGCAACTGGCTCAGTTTGCCATTGATATGCCCGACAGTGGCCCCGACTGGGTGGCCGACCAAGTCTTTTATCAGATATTCCCCGATCGGTTTGCCAGTAGTCAGGGTGAGCACGGCATGCAAAATGCGAGCTATTATCATCACGCTGCGGGTCATTCGGTGGCTCGTCGTGCATGGCAACAACCATTGGATGACACTAATGCCGCTTCAACATTCTATGGCGGTGATCTGGCGGGTATCAGTCAAAAAATCACTTATTTACAACAACTTGGCGTTACTGCGTTGTATCTAAATCCAATTTTTACCGCACCCAGCGTACATAAATATGATACGCAAGATTATTATCAGATAGATCCCTATCTGGGCGGTGAGGCGGCTTTTCTGCAATTACGTATGGCTACCCGTGAGGCCGGCATAAAATTGGTACTTGATGGGGTGTTTAATCATACCGGTGATTCCCATCATTGGTTTGATAGGCACCAGCAAGGGGATAATGGGGCTTGTCATCATCAGGACTCACCTTATCGTGGCTGGTTTAATTTCTTCCCCGATGGGCGGGCGTTGGATTGGAAAGGTAATGCCAGCTTGCCGAAACTCAACTTCGCGAGTGAGGACGTGGTAAATCAAATCTATCGGGGCGACGGTAGTGTGGTGCGTTATTGGTTACGCCCCCCTTACAGCATTGATGGTTGGCGGTTAGATGTGGTGCATATGTTGGGGGAGGACGGCGGAGCGAAAGGGAATTTGCGCCATTTGACCGGTATATATCAGGCAGCAAAAGAGGAAAATCCGCAGGCCTATATTCTGGGGGAACACTTTGGCGACGCACGTAATTGGTTACATGCCGGTGTAGAAGATTCGGCAATGAATTACATGGGGTTTGCATTACCGGTGCGTAGCTTTTTAGCGGGCCAGGATGTGGCTTATCATCCGATAAAACTCAAGGCTGAGGATTGTGCCTACTGGATGGATGAGTACCGAGCCGGATTGCCGCACGGCCATCAGTTGCGTTTATTTAATCAACTGGACAGCCATGATACCGCCCGTTTTATAACCCTACTGAATAATGACAAAGCCCGAATGCAGATGGCGCTGGTGTGGTTATTTAGCTGGATTGGTGTGCCTTGCTTATTTTATGGCGATGAAATTGGTCTTGATGGTGGTAATGATCCGTTCTGCCGCAAACCGTTCCCGTGGGATGAGGCTCAATGGGATAATGACCTGTTGAAATTATGCCAACGGCTGGCGGCTCTAAGGCACAAAAGCATGGCGCTGCGGCGTGGTGGTTGTCAGGTGGTTTATGCCAATGGTGACACTTTGGTGTTTATTCGTAGCTACCAACGTGAACGAGTGATGGTCGCGATACAACGTATTAGTGATATCAATGTTTCGTTGCCAGCATCCCCTTTACTCAATGTCGCTAAGTGGCTGCGCCTGGAAGGCTCATCCGAGCTGGATGGCACTGAGTCAGGCGTCAATCTGCACTTGGCTGGCGAGAGTGTCACTTTGTGGCGTGGTGTTGGTGAGCGCTAACTTAATCGTTAGCCAGCAGTGATAGCGATTAAAAGCGGCCAAGCGCCGCTTTTCCTTTTGTTGAGATATTATATATATGATAGGTAATCGTATGGCTGACCAAACAGTGGGCAGGTAACATTCAGCAAAGGGAAAATGATATGAGCACAATTAAACGAAAGGCATTGATCATTGGCGCCTCAAGAGGTTTGGGACTGGGGCTGGTTGACGAACTTAATCGCCGTGGTTGGTCAGTGACTGCGACGACACGCGGTGCTGCGAAAGATACCGCAGCCCATGCCGCCCATTGGCTAACATTGGATATTAATAAACCTGAAAGTATTAAGCAGTTTTTGCCGCAGCTACAGGGGCAGATATTCGACCTCATATTTGTTAATGCGGGTATCTCTGGGCCGGAACATCAATCAGCTCTTGAGGCGCAACCGGAAGATATTCTGGAATTATTCCAAACCAATGCCGTTTCACCTATCCGTATCGCTCAGCATCTGCTGACACAACGTAATCCAACTCAAAGTGTATTGGCCTTTATGTCTTCTCAGTTGGGGAGTATTGGTCATAATGCCTCCGGCCATAAACCTCTCTATTCAGCCAGTAAAGCCGCACTAAATATGATGACCCGTAGTTTGGTTGCTGAAGTGGCCGATCCGGCTCTGACGGTGCTATCGATTCATCCAGGTTGGGTAAAAACGGATATGGGCGGGGATGCGGCACCCCTGACCATTACGACCAGTGTGAAGGGCGTGGTCGACCAAATTGAGCACGCTTCCGGTAAGGGCGGTCACGGTTTTATTGATTACCAGGGGCATACATTGCCTTGGTAATATCAATAAGCCAGTAAATTTCCCCCACCAATACATTGATGGGGGATGAATAGCATTGTTAATCAATATCTATATAGCCTAAATAATTCGAGTTGCAGGAAGGCGGCAAGCGAATGAGTCCCGATGAGCTTACTGGAGTAAGTGATTCTGGGGATTGAGAGCAGCCAACGCACATGCAGCTTGAAGTATGACGGGTATAGCTATCAGTAACCGATGGCGGCACCTGCTGGGCGACGGACATCGTTAGCGCCGTACAGGTAGCCTTCACGAACTTTGCCGGAAACTGCCGAGTCATTCCCCGAGTTGGCCGGGCTGACACCCTCCACTCCGGCCAAACCCACTAGAATCAGCTCGGCTGCACCCCATGGGTTCTGTTCGACCATCTTATATCCCATGGTTTTTAGCAGATTAAGACTATCTGCGGATACGCCACGTTGTTCGTAATATACCTCATCAGGTAGCCATTGGTGATGGATGCGTGGTGCATCTACCGCCTCTTGTGGTGCCATGCCATGGTCAATGACATTGAGGGCTGTTTGCAGGGTGATGGTGATAATTCGGGAGCCACCCGGAGAGCCTAACACCATAAATGTCTTACCGTCTTTGGTCACTAATGTTGGGCTCATAGACGATAGTGGGCGCTTACCGGGGGCGATGGAGTTGGTTGCCCCCTGTACTAAACCATACAGGTTTTGCTCGCCCACTTTGACGGTGAAATCATCCATTTCATCATTCAGGAAGAAGCCAGTACCCGGGGCAATCACCACAGCACCAAAGCGGCCGTTAACCGTGTAGGTCGTGGAGACCGCATTACCTTCATTATCGACGATAGAGTAGTGGGTGGTTTCTGGTTTTTCATGGGGTTGCATCCCCGGTTGTACTTCTACCGAGGGAGTCGCTTTGTTGGCAACGATTTGCTTGCGGATATCGGCGGCGTAGCTTTTGCTCAACAGGCGATCAATCGGATTCTTAACAAACTCGGGGTCACCGAGGAAGGTATTACGGTCCATATAAGCATGGCGCATAGCTTCTGTCAGGGTATGGATGTAAGCCGCGGAATTGAAGCCCATGCTTTTCAGGTCATAGCCTTCCAGCACATTCAGAGTTTCACATAATGTCACCCCACCGGAGCTGGGTGGTGGTGAGGAAACAAATTTATAACCGCGATAACTACAGGTTATCGGTGCAGTTTCAGTGATTTTATAGTTGGCGAAATCAGCGGCTGTCAAAATACCGCCACCTTTTTTCGCCGCCGCCTCTACTGCTTGCGGTATTTTGCCCTGATAGAAGGCATCCGGCCCTTGCTCTGAGATTGCGCTAAGGGTTTCAGCCAGATCAGCCTGAACTAAACGATCCCCCGGTTGCAGTGCTTCACCATCTTTGCGCAAGAAAATACGCGCGGATTCAGGGTCTTGGCGGAAACGTTTGACGGTAGTGTCCAGAATGTCAGTATCGGCACGCGTCAGTACAAAGCCCTCACGGGCCAGTTTGATCGCCGGAGCCATCACTTGCTGGCGCGTCAATTTACCGTATTTATTCTGCGCGCTATCCATTCCCAATACCGTACCAGGGACGCCGGCTGCCAGATAACCATACAAGCTGGCATCTTTAGTGACTTTTCCCTCTTTATCTAAATACATATCGGCGCTGGCAGCCGCTGGTGCAGTTTCACGGAAGTTGATAAATGTGTCAGTTCCATCGGCAAGGTGAATGGTCATAAAACCACCCCCACCGATATTGCCACAGCATGGATTTACAACAGCCTGTGCATATCCCACCGCCACTGCGGCATCAACGGCATTGCCGCCCATTTTTAAAATATCAGTTCCCACTTGTGAAGCGAGATATTGCGAGGTCACCACCATGCCATGTTTTGCTTCCACCGCCGGTGTAGAGGCCGCATGCAGTGTACCACTGACCAGTAAAGCCAATACAGCCAAGGGTTTGTTCCATTTTTTTAACAACATTCTGACTCCTGTTAGTTCCTGCCCGCCAGGGATGACCTGATCATTTTTGTCTGGCAGCTTAAAAGCGCTGCTTATGGCGTGTGCAAAAAAACACACCAGTAATAATTAATAGCAGAATTAATGTTTATGGCTGCTAATTAATTGGCGGCGAAAGGAGAGTTTGTCAGTTGTTGTCTGGCAGATAGGTTGATTTATGCTTGAAAGGCGCCAAGATAAATAAAAATAACTTATTGAAAATAAATAAGTATTTACGAGCTTGATAAGCTGGGAATGGAAAAGATTATTATATAGACTCTGCGGCGGGTGCTTGAAGCTGTCTGCTTTGGGCATTGTTTGAACCAGTGCTGTAAGTGCCTTGGTAAAAACAGTTGTTGTCATAAAGCAGATAGGAAAAAGCCCCGTACTGAGGTTAATCAATACGAGGCTCCCTAATGCCGAACAACATTACGGTAGCTTCTTACCTGCTGAAAGGCAAGGCAAGGAGGCTGAATATGCCACAAAAATATCCCCTTCTTACTTGAAATTACAGCGTTGTTAGCTGCTCTCGTTCACCCGAATCACTTACTTATGTAAGCTCATCGGGATTTACTCGTTTGCCGCCTAGCTGCAACTCCAATTACTTTGGGGATATATCAGTATTGTTGGTATGTCGTCGTTTGGTTTTATATCAGCATAAAAAAAGCCAGTCAGGGTGAACTGACTGGCTTGATACCCCCGAGTAAATCAGGGGCGGCATAAACTGTTATTACAGTTTAGAGGCGTTTTCAGACAGGTATTTAGCTACGCCATCTGGTGATGCACCCATACCTGCTTTACCTTTCTCCCACTGAGCAGGGCAAACTTCGCCGTGTTCTTCGTGGAATTGCAGTGCATCAACAGTACGGATCATTTCGTCGATGTTACGGCCGATTGGCAGGTCGTTAACGATTTGGCTGCGAACAATACCATTTTTGTCGATCAGGAATGAACCGCGCAATGCAACGCCAGCTTCTGGGTGTTCAATGCCGTAGGCTTTCTGAATTTCACGTTTGGTATCAGCAACCATTGGGTATTTAACTTCACCAATGCCGCCTTTATCAACGGGGGTTTTACGCCATGCGTTGTGCACAAACTCAGAGTCAAAAGAAACACCAACAACTTCAACGCCACGTTTCTGGAATTCTTCGTAACGGTGGTCGAAAGCGATCAACTCTGAAGGACAAACGAAAGTGAAGTCCATTGGCCAGAAGAACAGGACGGCAGGGCGGCCGTTCAGGTGTTTTTTCAGGTTGAAGTTTTCAACGATTTCGCCGCTACCAAGAACAGCAGCTGCTGTAAAATCAGGGGCTTGACGAGTTACCAGAACCATAAATTACTCCTGTTAATAGGGATGGATTAACCAGTTGTCTTAAAAGTATCGGCACAGCATAGGTATTTAAGCGCAATGAATAAAGGGATAAATACCAATCGCTGTGATAGCTTTTACCTATCGTTACGACGTTTTTAGTTTCGTAGTCTTGCTAAGATACCCATTCTGGCAGAAAGCGCAAGTGACTTAGTAGTAATAACCATACAAATAAAGATGTTTTAAGCTAGATTTGTTGGCGTTGTGCCTGCAACATCATGGCAGGATAAAACGCCCAAAACAGTTGTTCTAACGGCTGATAGTGTTGTTCTATATCCTGAAAAGAGCCAGCAAGTGCTGCCAGTTTGGGCCGCCGATTAGCCATACCTTGTAACACATCAGCTATAAAGGGTAGTTCAGCATAGCGCTCCAGCCAACGCTCCCGCCACAGATAGGCATTAAGGTGCTGAAAGCGCGCGGGTGTCTGTGGTAGATGGGGCACAATCTGGCTTTGCGCATGCTGGATAAACCCGGGCAGCGTGTAGTCCGGCACCAGTTTATCCCAATTACGTGCCAGAAAATGATCCCACAGCACATCCAAAGTGATAGGGGCAACTCGGCGGTAATCAGCACTAAAATAGCGACGTGCTTCTTTGACCAGCGGCTGCGCGTCGGTCATGACATCAACGCGGCGATGCATCATAATCCCAGCCACAATCTCAGGGGCATATTCATCCTGTGGATTACCACGGACGAAATCTGCCAGCAGATTGCCCAGTAGGGAACTGTCAGCCAGTGTGGCTAAATGGAGGTGAGCGAGAAAATTCATCTGCAAAGTATATCCCTTCTTACTTGAAGTTGCAGCGGTGTTAGCTGCCGTCATTACGCGGTCAATTCCCTGGCCCACCTCTGCGGAGCTACTGTAAGCCGTGCTCAAATCCGCATCTGGCAGATTTGCCAACTGAATCACTGGTGGGCGTCAGCTTATCGAGATGCGTTCATTTACTGCCTGGCTGCGACGACAATTATTTTGGCTATAGCAAATGACCACCAATTGTCCTTATTTCTTGCAGCCAGCCCTTGAGGGCTCTAGACTAGCGGCCTGTTTTTGTGAACCGGCTCCAATCATACTCGTGAGCCGGGTCTGTTCTGATATCAAGTGGAAAGCTATGCGTGTTGCCGATTTTTCTTTTGAGCTGCCGGAATCTCTGATTGCCCATTATCCCCAGCCCCAGCGTAGCGGTTGCCGCTTACTGTCACTGGATGGCCCGACGGGAACGTTAACGCACGGAATTTTCACCGATTTGCTGGATAAACTGACGCCCGGCGATCTGCTGGTATTTAACAATACCCGCGTTATTCCAGCGCGCTTGTTTGGCCGTAAAGCCAGTGGCGGTAAGCTTGAAGTATTAGTAGAACGTGTTTTGGACGATCATCGTGTACTGGCCCATGTAAAAGCCTCCAAAGCACCTAAACCGGGTGCTGAGCTGCTGTTGGGCGATGACGAAAGTATTCGAGCCACGATGTTGGCACGCCATGACACCTTGTTCGAGCTGCGTTTTGACGATGAGCGGGATGTTTTTACTATCCTAAATGCCGTCGGCCATATGCCTTTGCCTCCTTATATTGACCGCCCTGATGAAGATGCTGACCGTGAATTGTACCAAACAGTCTACAGTGAGCGCCCAGGGGCAGTAGCCGCACCAACGGCCGGTTTACATTTTGATGAGCCAATGCTGGCCGCACTGCGCGAGAAAGGCATTGAGATGGCTTTCGTTACGCTACATGTCGGCGCGGGGACGTTCCAACCCGTGCGTGTAGACACCATTGAAGAGCACATCATGCATTCCGAATATGCAGAGGTACCTCAAGATGTGGTAGCTGCTGTTTTGGCTTGTAAGGCGCGTGGCAATCGTGTCGTGGCGGTTGGGACCACCTCGGTACGCTCATTGGAAAGTGCTGCTAAGGCGGCAGAGAACAGCCTGATTGCACCCTTCTTTGGTGACACCCGTATCTTTATCTACCCGGGTTATCATTATCAGGTTGTGGATGCCTTAGTGACCAACTTCCATTTACCTGAATCAACATTAATAATGTTGGTGTCTGCTTTCGCTGGGTATAAAAATACCATGAATGCATACCAGCAAGCGGTGGCAGAACAATACCGCTTTTTCAGTTACGGCGATGCGATGTTTATCAGCCGTAATCCACGGGCACCGCAAGAGACGGTTAACCCGTAAATTTTAGGTCACACATATTGTGTGATCCGGCAATAACAACATTAGACTGTTTCTCTAATGTTGTTGCTGATTAGCGATTAATGGTTAACGGAAATTTACTTTAACTTCATTAACTTACAAGCGAAATTCGGTTGGCGTTTTCACCACTTCCAGCGTCGTGTGCCAGAAATGTGACAATGCCACTGAATTTGCTTAAATGTTCACCACTCAGGTGAGCGTATTTATTTACCATTTCAAGCTTCTCCCATCCTCCCAATTCTTTCAGTACCATGATCGGCGTTCCGCTCTGAACATGCCAACTTGCCCATGTATGGCGAAGGTCATGGAACCTGAAATCTTCAATTCCTGATAGCAACATGGCCCGGTCAAAGTCGGTCCTGTTGATATATCCCTCTCTGGCCCCGTCAGCAGAAAATACAAATTCATTATCAACCGGTATTTTCCTCATGATGGCTACAGCATCATCGTTAAGCGGTAACGGCCTTGCTCTTCCAGACTTGGCATTATCCGCTGTGATGACGGCAACCCTACGGCCCAAATCAACATCCTTCCACTTCAGCGAAAGGATCTCCCCAAGTCTAGCCCCAGTAAGTAATGCGAATGAACACACATGCTTCATCCAGTCATGGCGCAGATTGTCGATAAGGCACTTAGCCTCACTCTTTTCTATCCAGCGGATCCTCACCTTCGGCTCACGCAGAGACTGAACATATGGTTGCCTGTTCAGCCACCCGCTTTTATCTGCCAGTGAGAACCCTCGCATGATGAATGATCGGTACCGGTTTCTGGTTGCGTTAGCCAGGCGCCTTCTGGTCATCAAGTTATGCGTTGGCAGATTGTCTGTTATTTCCTCGCCGGATATCGAAGAGATAACCCTCCCACCAAAAACACTAAGCCAGTAACGGGCGTATATCTGCTTAATGTGAAAGCTTGATTGTCCCTCAGCATCACGCAAAGCCAGTATTACCAAATCCTCAAATAACTTTTCTGGGCGCTTATCCAGATTTTCTACCGCCCACAACTCATGCTTTATCTTGTCGTGGAGCTGCTGAGCCTTTGCTTTTTCCTCGGTGCCAGCAGAGCGTCTAATTCTCGTTCCGTCTGGCGCTGAGACATCGATCCAGTACGTTTTACCTCTTTTGTAGATCGGCATCGTTTCTTCTCCTTACCGCCTACAACAGCCAGCCGGATAACATTGTTGTCATTTGCGGCCTGTTGTTCAAACTTTTTAAGACTGTCAGAGTTAGCCCTCCAACAAGCACCAACTTTAAACATGTGAAATTTTAGTGGATTTCTGTAAATGGTTCCGGCTGAAACCCTTATGATCGCGGCGTATTCTTTAACCTTTAGAAATTCCTCGACCTCTTGCATATGGGCCTCCTGAGAAACCCCATCACCCATTCCACTTAAACTGACCATTCAGCACGCCGATAGCGAAAAGAAGCCAAGCCAGCTTGTAGCCAAGTGGCTTTAGCTTTTCGTAGTGGCGCAGGATGATAGGGCGGGTGATGGAGTCTTTATTTGTGTTAGCCGGCAGAGCGGCGAGTGTGGTTTTAATTTCGTTGTTACAGTTTCTTGCGGTGGATTGGATCGCGTTCTGTCTCTCTTCAGGAGTCACGGCAAATCCTTATCAAAGCATCCCGTTTGAATATTCTTTCTCTATCGTCGTCTCTTTGCTGCACACTTCAATCGGACCCTTCAATATTTCACGGTTAGCTCTGCCGATGACTGAATCAGGACTTATATCTAACCCGCGCAGTGGCTTTGATTTTGCGTCGAAGTCATCAATGATTCTCTGACGCTTACCGTCAACCCTTTCTTGAAGCTCATCAAAGTGTTCATCGCAGCTATAAAACCCTCGATACTCATATGTGTCATTGCTATCAAATTCAGCCTTACACACCGCGCAAGTGTATTTATCTCTCATCAGTGAACTCCCTTCAGCGCATCACCAATCACATAGATAATCATGCACATAGAGAATAGGGTGAGAATTATCACCACTAATATCTCTGTTGATAATTTGAGTCGCTTCATGCTGCTTTACTCCCAGACAAAACATTAGGACTCAGCCACAGGCACTCAAGACGCTTAACTGAGCCTTTCCGTCCGGCTGCTGATGATTGTTTCTCTTGCTTCTGCCAGCCGGTAAGAATGTCGTTATACATATCCGTGTTGTAGCCGCTAAGCACGACCATCCCCTCAAGCTTGTTGACGGTATCGAGTAGGTTTAAATGAGCGTTATTGTCCATTTCATGGCGGTAATATCTGGATGAAATCACGCGGGTATCATGGACATATGGCGGGTCAACAAAGTGAAGCGTTGAAACTGTGTCGTGGTCTAACATGCATTGGACTGCATCACGATTCTCTACCAGGACACCTTCGAATCTCTGGCCAACTGCTGCCAAGTTTTCAGGCATCCTCGCCCAAAGGTGCTGTGCGGTTGCCGAACTGCGTTTTGTATCCAGGCGAAAACCGGTCGTTCCCTTTGTTGCGCCGGCAGAACCAAATCCCATTGTTGCCCTGATGACTAATTTCCGCGCCTTCTCGACCATCGTTTCTGCTTCGCCGTATGCATCGGTAAATTCATTGCGAGAGTAGGGGGTAAGAATCAATGACTCTATGAGGCATTCACGCAATGTCATATCGCGCAGAACGACAAAGAGATTAACCACGTCGCCATCCAAATCGTTATAGACCTCTGCATAGCTTCGCTCTTTCCTCAGCAATACAGACGCCGCGCCTCCGAACGGTTCTACATAATGCGTATGGGCTGGGAAGTGACTGATAACCCAGGGTGCCAATCTGAACTTTCCGCCGTGGTAACGTATTGCCGGATGCTTAATCTCACTCATGCCGCCTCTCTTAACGCTTTCAGATGCGGCGCATTAGCCTGGAAAACTGCTTCAGCGAAACCGCGAGGTGTGGCGCTTCGAATGTTCTTCACACGCTCTGACTTACCGCCCAGCTTTAGATGCTGAGTTGAATAACCTTCAGGCACTGGAACTGGCAACTTATCCGGCATCACAAATCCCCCCCCTGCCCATAAACAGGTTTTCTTTGGATATGCATCGCGTGGAGCGATGTAGTCTGGATAGGTTGGGTGAACATCATGTTCTGGCAGATAACCGCCGTAATCACTTGGATTGAAAATGAAATTAGGCTTTCCAAATATGCCACTGAAAACACTTACTGGATTTTCGAAGAACCACGGTGCTCCAGTTATTTCACCAATCATTCGGCATTGTTCCGCAACAAGTGCGGCCTTAGCCTGAAAATGAGTATCCGCATTGCGTTTCTTTTCGAAGTGAGCGGCACCACTTACAGCAACATCAGTGCACGGTGGGAAGCCGGCAACAAACACAACGTCCTCATTCCTGATAACATTACCCAATGCGCTGGCTGCTGTCAGAACTGTGTCTGGCCACTTTCGCATTCCCGCTTGGTTACTTTTCTCAATGTGCTGCGGGTCAATTAAAATTGCATCATACCCAGCCGCTACCCACGGTCCTGCCATAATTCCTGTCAGGTCGCACAGGCAAATAATCGTTCCTCTACTCATGCCGCCTCCATTATCTTTCTCACTTTCGCTTTCACTGACTTCACTGTTTTAACTGGCGTTGGCGGGACAACTTGCTGCGGTACCGGTCTCTTTGATTTATCGCCGGTTCGTAGTCGCTGCTTTATTTTCATGCCCCACAGGTAGCAGTCTTTGTGGTCACGTCCGTCATCCGGCGCGCGGCCAATAGTCAGAATTAGTTCGCTTATATCGTCCATCAGGCCACCTCCGCCATTCCGAATGGGATCATGCTCAACAGCACATAACCCGGCTTAAACTCGCTTATATCAGCAACGTGAGTAATTTCTCTTACGACAAAAGCGCCAGTGAAATGCCCTGAGTTCCATTCATTGAGCTCAAGCAAATCTCCCACTTGGAAGTTGCGGTCATTCAGCCGGATTTCAGCGGTCTTCACTCCCTGACGAACGGGCGCAAAGAATTCCGGCCTGATTTTCAGGTCGTGAGTTTTCATAGGGAATCTCCAGGTTATTTAGATGAAGTCCGTTTCCCTTTGATTGCTTTCTCGCAATCTGTCCATACGGTTTTAGCGAAGTGTTGACGGGGTATGCTGAGGACGTAGCGGCGTTGTTCACCGTTAGGACCGATTGGCTCGTTGAGCCACTTTTCGAATGAGTCGCTCATATTGAACTCCAGATAGTGAAATCCGTTTACTGAGAGTTCCGTGGTGGGGTTAAAACGAGTTACCGATACACTTCGCTGCACATGAGCACAACGTCTGGCCTGCGCTCTTTAATCAGCGTTGATATTTGCAAACATTCGGATTGAGTAGGGTAGATGTCTTCTGTGACTGGTAGGGCCTTGCAACTATCGTTAAAGCAGGAAGTAATGAGAAGAACAAAGCCGATTAGCATTAGTCCTCCGCTGGCTTGGCTTCAAGTGCGGTATCTGCATCAGCGAGCACTTTTTTTAGCCTCTCACATTCGCTGTCTCTTCGACCTTCCCATGCCTCACAATATTTAGTTATTGATTGATACGCTTCATCCCTGAGGTCCTGAATTAGTTCTATTGGAACTATTGTGAAGCCAGTAGGGATTGAAACGGGTTTCGCCTGGTTTGAATACCTAAACGAGTGTCCGAGGTGCTGAAGATGCTTCCCTTTGCAGCACTGCCCTATACCGTTAGTATGGAATCCATCTTTCACTGCATCTGCCATAGATGCATAATGAGTTTCTTTTCCCGTTTTCAAATTAGTTGCAATAACAGGCCTTACTATATTTCCTAGGGTATATAGGCTGTGATTTACATTAGCTGACCTGGTTACCCACTCAAGATTTTCAGCCCTATTATCTGTTTTATCTCCATTTATATGATTAACTTCCGTTCCATTTATCTCGCAGAAGCAGGTAGCAACCAATCTATGGACTGACTTTCCCTTCCCTTTCCCGTTTTTCGATAAGGTGACATAGTGATAACCGCCTCCAGCAAAGCTTTTAGTCATCACCTTTCCAGTTCTTACTGATTTTACATTCCCTTTATTTGACACGACATATGCTCCATCAAATCCAGGTATATCAGCCCACAACTCCCGATGTGAATTATCGGGATTACCTAACTGCTCTTTACTCAGCATCTGCATTCCCCTCTACCAGCTCAATTGAACGTGGAGCGCCATGGTTTGGATGAAACCCAAGAAATTTTTCAGCATGTTTTCTAGCCTCAATGGCTTCATTTATATTTTCGAAACTGCCAAGATGCTTCAGTTTATTATTTACCCTTATGCTTGCGACCCATTTATTTCTTGATTTTCTCCAGCTTACACCCATTGCTCCGCTGCTATTTTTGGGTGGCATACTTAGGTTTCGATGGTTTTGTAGATCGGTAACCAGCCTTAAATTTTCAATCTTATTGTTTAATCGGTTATGGTCGATGTGGTCTATTTGCATCCCGTAACTAATTTCACCATTAAGCATTTCCCATATGACCCTATGCGCTAGGCGTCTTTTTCCAAAAAATCATCAACTGCTGGTAACCATGACTGCCAATTGACCCAGCATTGGCACCAATTTTTGTTCTGTTTGATAGTTTTACTTTCCATCGTAACAATCCTTCATCTGGGTCATAGGTGAAATAGTCATTCCATTTAATGGGTAGTTTATTACCGCTCATTCCTACCACTCCTTAGACTGGAAATTATCTCGTTTGCCGCTGATAACGCTGCTTCTGCTTTCTCAAGTTGAGATTTGATTTCTTGCAGATTTTCATATCTTCCAGCGGCGATTTTCTTCCACACTTTCAAGGCGTCACGCTCTTTCTGTGCCGCTTCCAGTTGGGCTATCAGTGCACGTTCACTAGGTCTGTCATTCCAGTCGGCGGCAGCATCCTTTTCACTGCGATACCATCCAATACCTACGGGGCCATTGAGGAAATCAGTCAGGCAGGCTGAGCACTCAACTAGAAAGCTTCCATTACTTGTTAATAAATGAGCTTTACCACCACAGAATGGGCAGGGCTTCAACTCTTCGATGTTATTCATCAGTTGTTCCTTATGGGCAGCATCGTGGTGAGCCGCCGCAGTAATAAAGGCGACCATCAAAATTAACCTCGCCCCACTCTCCGCAGACGCATTCTGCATATTCGACTTCCTCGGCCCGTTTTTTAGCACGGTTCTGGCTGGCAGATGGCTTGCGGTGTATCCAGACGTGAGGATAGTTGGCGCCAAATACCAACCAACCACGATTTGATATGCGTTGAGCGTCGTTAGTGAACATGCCAAGCAGCCGCTTTGCTTCACGATTTGATTTCATGTTCACCCCTCAGGCTGGCGGCGAACTTAGTTGCCAGCGTAATAAATCGGTGAGCGATTCTTTTTCTGGTTTTACCAAGGGAGTCAATATCAGTGATGCTTTCCATTTCCGCCGCAAACTCATCCACACCCTGAGCCTTTATCTCGTTAAGCGCCTGAGTGGTGGCAGGGGTTTCGACTTCAGGGAGCAAGGCGTAGTCGCAGATTTCATCAATGGATTTATCACAGCTATCCTCTTCAGTACGCTTGCGAAGTCCGGTCTGAGTTGAGCGTTCAATTACTACACCCCACACAACCTGATCAACCTCATCAGACCAGCCGTCGCAAGCATCACCACGGTGATAATCAATATCAGCTTCAGCCGCTTCTTGTGCTTTCTCTGCTGTTGAGTGTTCTTCATAACCAGAATCAACCCCGTAGCTGAAGTATGTTTTGCCCGACCTCAGCGCCGCACTCTCAGCAACCAACTGTTGCACCCGCGCAATAGTGTCACCTGCTACCGCGCCGGTAATACCCAAAGCCTCAGCAATCAGTGAACAAGCATTGAGTGCCGCATCGCGCTCAGCTTTTAACGTTTCATAATCAGTATTTTCAGACATAACTGTTTCCTCAGCAGATTGACTGCCGGTAATGGGGTGGGGGATTAGGCTGCCGAAAGCAGTCGCAGGCATTCTTGGCGCCGTGCCAACAACTCTTCCTGAGTCGAGCAGAACGGAGTAGGGTTGGCTGGCATATGCTCTGGCTTGAGTCGGTATATAATTCCTTTAGCTGAAAGCTCTTTAGCCTCCCAGTGCTCTTCCGTGAGCAAGTGGCGCATGTTAAGCACATACGTCAGGGGAATGTGTACCGATACCGTTTCGAATCCCTCACCCAATCCCTTGTAGAATGAGTCCTTATAATTCAACGTACACCCGCCAGTTGCACCACCAGACAAACGCCCACGCCCCACGCTGCCAATTGACCGGTGGAATGAGGTTATGTATGCATCTGGATGGGCGCGGAGGCAGGCCAGTATTTGTTCTGGCTGCATGGTGGTTACCTGCTGTGGCTATTGGTCAGAAGGGGATGTCATCATCGAAGTCCATTGGTGGTTCGCTGCTTTGGTGTGCCGCCTGCTGTTGCCCCTGTGCATGTTGCTGACCCCATTGCTGATTTTGCGGCGTTGAACTCTTCCCTGATTCTTGCTGCTGCGGCTTTCCCTGCTTATTGCCAGCTTCGATAAACCCTAACCTGGCATTGTTCAATTCAAGGGTGATGGACTGTCCGTTTTGACCATCGTAAGCATCGACTTTGATGCTTTCCCCGAACACCTCAACGATAGCGCCCTCCATGAGCACCTCCCTGTAAAACTCCGCTTGTTTGCCTTCCTTGGCAAAAATCACAGCCTG
The DNA here is from genome assembly GCF_052217165.1 of Yersinia sp. 2540 StPb PI. Classification (NCBI taxonomy): domain Bacteria; kingdom Pseudomonadati; phylum Pseudomonadota; class Gammaproteobacteria; order Enterobacterales; family Yersiniaceae; genus Yersinia; species Yersinia sp. 2540 StPb PI. The sequence continues at coordinate 4,322,923 of NZ_JAZGQC010000001.1, read as the reverse complement.
GTAGTTGGTGAATTCGTTTTTCTGCGACTTCCTGTCGTAGTAGCGAACCCCGCCACGGATTCCAAATCCTATGGAATCACCAGCGGCAAACTCCCTTGCCGGTTTCTGTAGCTTGATAGTTATTGTGTGTCCCATTACGCCGCCTTCTTAGGTTTGAGTTCTGAACCGCGATGCTTATACACTTCGACGCACTTCTCCTGGTGCGCAGCAGAGCCGGCCAGCGCATTCCATGCTGGCGTGTAAATCCCCTGTAGTTCATCCAGTGACTGACAGTTGCTTGCCTGTGAGGTGAAATCAGCAAGTATTTGGTCTGGAGTTCGGGGGGCTGGGTGATGAATTTCAGCATCAGGGTCGGCCGCAGTTTCTTCGGTTGGGATACAGAACGCCTGAAACGCGGCGTATTTGTATGCTATAGACATTGCCTTATTAGTGGCCTTGTCCCCGCTATCCATCGCTTCACCAAAGGTCACAACCGTGTGAATGCTGCCATCTTCAACGCTTACAAAATCAAACTCAGCTTTAACCACAACATAAAAAAGAACGCCGCCTTTCTGAGTAACCCTTTCCGAAACCGTTCGCTCAGTTATACGGGGTAAAATAACCAGCCCATTACGCACCAGTGAGGGAGATAGCGCGTTATACACAGCGTCAATACCTCGAAACTGAAAACCTTGCTGAGCGTTCCGGCTGTCCTTGGCGATACCAATCTCTGACAAATCCTTTGCCACGGCTGCAATTGCTTTATAAACAGCGGTCATCACGTGCCTCCTGAATTCTTTGTTGCTGCTGACTTGTGCGATGATCTGCATTGGCTTCTATCTGTGCCATTTCATCCGTGAATCTCGGGTCCGCTATCAGTCGAGTCCATGCAACTGATTCGAGTGCTGCGTAAAATCGCTCGTCCTGCGTCATGCGGCCTCCTGAAGCTCAATTGATACCGATGCATCCATTTGGTAAATACGCCGCTTGGCGGCTGCGCAGGTGAGGTAATTAGCTGCTGAACGCCTACTCCCAGCTTTGCGGCAAGACTTCGCGCAAACCAGCCAGTGGTTATGCCACCACCTGAGTTCCTTTTTGGTCATAACAACCTCCGGTAATAAAGGCTGAATACCATTTCGAATAAATCGTCATCGTGCTTATCAATGGCGAGGGCAGCCATAAGTTGTAGCGCTCTGGCAATATTCATGGCTCACCTCGCTGGTTTAATATCTCAACAAGCCGCTTAGCTGCGTTCTTAGCATTGCGGAATATACGGTCGAGCAAAGTCTCAGAGCATCCCGATGCGGGATACCCAGATAGGCACATGTTCATTATGAATTCCTGTAATATTCACCGTGATGCTTTTTAGCGAATTCGCAGTAAGCATTACTGGCATCATTTATATTTGTAAAACTACCGAGTTGAGTTTTCTTTCCATTTATTTTTACTCGCGTTATCCATCTTTTTTTACGCTCACACCATCTAACTCCTTTAAACCCAGTTGAGTTCAAAGAGCTTATTTTGCTATTCATGGAGTTCTGCGAATATGTTGCAAGCCTAAGGTTGGATATCCTATTATCTGTTTTTATTCCATTTTTGTGGTCTATGAGCTCTTGAGGGTCTTCATTATTGACAATGAACCAGGCTAAACGATGCGCCGCAATTACCTGTCTATTTACTGTTATTCTTATGTATCCATTATTATTAAACCCAGCCACTTCACCTTTTCTTTTTCTTGTAGTGTTCGTCTTGTGGCTAAATAATCCACTCTCATGGTTGTATGAAAGCAATTCGTTAAGTTCTTCAATTGAAATAATGTCAGATATTAATTTCCTCTTCATCCAACCCTCCTGTAATTACTTTGATTTGAATTAGTAGGTAATTCGAATTACCACCAAGCCGGTGTTTTCGTCTGCCATGCTAATTTCCTTGTGTTTAGCCCACAGCAAAACACCGACAGTTGTCAGTTATTTACTCTGGGGATTGATGGGGGGGGGGAGTTACTCGGTTACTGTTGCGATGTAGCCGCTTTACCTTCGAACTTAGTACCGCAGAATGGGCAGTAATTCATGGATACGCTGCTATCACCATTAGTGAGACGCTGCTCTAACTCGCCGTTCTTCTTACGCTTATAGAAGCGGAAGGTGTACGGCAGCCTGACGCTACAAAAATCACCCTCAGCAAAAACCAGAGCGCTATGCGCAAAGCCGCTTTCTGCAACCTCGGCCACGTCATTACCCCGACGCTCCAAGATATGCACTTTCATTTTCGCGCTAACTTCATCAAAACATTTACATGCCATACATCACCTCATCTAGTGGTCTTATTGCTGCCACCGGTTAAGTGGCAGGGGTAAGGTCACTAATTTGGCTCGCGTGGTGTGTGGTTATAGCGGTGCCAGCCGTCTGTAAGCTCAAAGGTCGAGTAGTGTTCGCGACGCTCTGCAAATCCAAGCTCAACTGCTAAGGCGTGTAACTCATGACGGCGCTTAATTTGCGCCATGCCAATCCAGTCAGCATCAGCCTTTCGCTTCTGGCATTGCCTTGGTGTTGAGTCACGATAATCAATTGCGCCTATCTTGCTGCTACGCTTCATGTCAGTTTTCATCTCACGCAGTATTCTCAGCATTGAGTCAATTCGCTGTTCATCAAGTGAACTCATCATTCATTCCTCATTTACCCGCCAATAAAAAAGGCCGCGTTATGCGACCTCGTTAATCTTCTTCATATTCACCCACCAACTGACTTAATTCAGCTTGCATAGGCTTCTTCCAGTTCAGTATTTGCCCCGTTTCAATATCGATATCAAGCTCGAGATAATCGCCGTAGTGGTTTCCAGGGAAGCAATCAGGGACATATTCACTTTCTAATGTTCGAATAACTTTCCCATCAGCATCAATCACATCGGCGGTAAATGTATCTCTCACTTTGATGCACGTCTTGATTCGCTTAACATCAATATCGACCTTTATGCCTAATTCAGTTTTCATTCTCTTACCCCTTAACTATGTGGTGGGCTTCTATAACTATTCTTTAATTTTTATTTCTTTCAAAATCAGAGAAATATCTGGTGGTGAGTCATGAATGAGTTGCTGAAGAAAATCTTCAACGTCATGGTCTTTTACGTCATCAGCTATAAGGCGAAGCACTAGCTCAAGTGTTGATTTAATCGTTCGATAATAATGAGCTGCTGCAAGCTCTGTAGGTGAGAAATCCCTTGCCCCGATACTTGAACACAAAGTTTCCATTTTATGGTTGTGCTTATATGCTTTGATTATCAGGTTGATATCTGAATCGTTTATTTGATTTTTAAACTTCTGGTTGTCATCAAAATACACTCTGCCGATAGACTGCTCACCAAGAATTACGGTCATAATAATTTCCCTCCTAAATTAAATACTGCTAGCCCACAATATGAGTTGCTTCTTTACGGTTGTTACGGAATCCTGCTGCAAACTTAGCTACTTCAGGCAAACACAATCCGCCCTCAATTACCGGTTTGCGCTTGAACTCATATTCGAAGAGATACGAAGCGCGAATAATTTGCATCTTGTACGCCTTAACTCGACCAAACGCTGCTCTGGCAATCATCCGTAGCGGGGCAGGTGAGTAACCAGCGCGTCTAACGGGTGATGTGGAATAAGCGTCAACCTGATACTTGCGACCAACTGACATAGGGTTAGCGCTGGCATATGCCTGTTGCTTTGCTTTACGTTGTGCATCACGACGGCTGCGGCAATTTTCTTTGATAGTGTGCGGCTTAATCATGTTGTTCTCCTGAAGTAGCTTTGGTGGTGAACACAGCCGGGTGACTAAATCCGGTCGCTACCGCAAAGTGCCATCTGTCACAGGCATCTTCTGCATTCACCCCAAACCTATCTCGTTTGGTTATTTGCACTTTTCAGCGCTCGATTGAGTTTTAACTTCCTGTCTTACTTTTGGCGTCCTGCCGTGTTGATGGACTTAATTTAATACTATAGTTGTATTGTCGTCAACAACTATGGTTGTAATTAAGTTGTAATTGGTTTTATTTGGTTGTTTTTAAAGTGAATTTAATTTGAAAATAATTCAGACGTGACCCTTCGCACCTGGCTATCAGGCGTGAAAAGTGTGAGGTGAGTAGTGTTTAAAGCGGATAGGGTGGTGAGAGTGTCAGATTACAGGCACAAAAAACCCGGCAGCGGGGCCGGGTTTCTAAGCGACAGCATTTTACTTGATATAATATTTTGACAAAACTGCAATCAAAACAGCTACAACAAGAGATCCAATAATTTTCCAAGTTTGGTTATTAAGTTCTTTATGTAACTCAGTTTTCACTGATTGGATGTCTTCTTTTGAAGCTAGTTTATCTTTGATGATGGCCACGTCAGTTACGAGAGTGGCGACTTTGGTTTCTAAATCTTTTACTCTTTCAAGCATGTCATCACCTCCTCCATTTCCGCTACCATGTTGACGATTATCGCCCATATCCTGATTATCTGCAATGACAGGGGCTCTGGTTATGATGTTGACAGCTTCAACCATCAGTGCGCTCCCTGCGTTTTAGATACAAAAAAATAACACTCAGCTGAATGCAATATTTTCTCATTTTCCATTTGGTCTGGGGAGGAATATATGGAACAAACCACCTTATGCGCGCCTTCATTTTTAACATTCAATCCAAGAAGAGCCATGCTTTCTATGCTCACATAATCGTCAGCTGAAGGGGATGCGGCAACTAACGGTTCAGCCGATAACTTGTCTTTGGTGTCATTCATAATACTAATGTCTTCATGGAGGACATCTACAACAATTTTATATGTTTTATAGGATCTTATGAATAACCCAAAAATTATTCCAAGATTAATTCTTCCAGGAATATTTGAGACTTTAATCCAAGGTTCTGGTTGCCTAACCACCCTGGCTGGATCACCCTCTCTGATTTCGTGGGTGTAAATAAATGATATTTTTTCCATAACCAGACCTTTATTTATATTTGCTAAATATCCATGGGCTAGCAGTGGGTTAGGGCTACCAAGCCATTACCGACCAGTTAATAACTCGACCGATAATTTCAACCGAGCCAAGATCAGCTTCTTCATCAGGAAACTCATCTTTGTTGTAACTTCGGATGCTTAACTTGTTACCTGGTAAGCGATAGAGGATTTTTAAGCGACAAAGTCCATCCTGACAGATGCCATAAATGCCTCCATCAACAATCTTTTTATTTCCAGTATCAATTGTTACTGTTGTCTTTTCTGGCATGACAGGAAGCATGCTGTTGCCATGTATAGGGAATGAAACTACGTTTTCTTTTTGAGCCCCATAGCGACGCAACGTCGCCTTTGAAAAGCGCAAAAGAAAAGCATTATGGTCATCGCCATTTTCTTTCCCGTGCCCAGCAGCAAGTTCTATATCTTTATAAAACCTAATGTAAACCTCGTCATCTGGCAGTGGGGTATCGCTATCCCACGCATCAACACTTCCCCATTCAGATTCAGGGGGGATAGAAGAGTCAGATCTATATGGCTTTGCGTTGCTATCTAAATTATTTGCTTCGCCAGATAACCACTGAGGATCTACATTCAGGGCATTAGCCAGCGCAACGAGGTAGCCAGTCTTTTCGACCTTGCCCGCTTCAATTTTCTGAATCGCCGCCTGTGTAACTCCAGCACGCTCACCAAGCTGTACTTGAGTTAGTTTTGCGGCCTTCCTCGCCTTCTTCAATCGTTCTGCTAGTTCCATTTTCATCTCGCGAAAATACAACCGTAGTAATCACGCGTCAAACAACCATTTGCTTGCAATAAAACAACTATGGTTATATATTTATCTCTAATTACAACGGAGGTAGTTTTATGAACCAAATTATTAAAACCGCTATCGCCATTGTTGGTACTCAAAAGGAACTAGCAAGAGCGTGCGGAGTAAGCCAGTCAGCCGTTCAGAAGTGGCTGCACAACAAGGCAAAAGTAGCGCCTGAAAACGTTGATGCATTAGTTAAAGCAACTGGTGGTGCTATTGAGGACTATCAGATTCGACCTGACTTGCCACACCTGTTTAAACACCCAGAACAAGCAGCTTAACAAACAACTTAGTAACCGAACGACCCGGTATACGGTCGGGTGCCCGGCGTGGTCAAGGTTGACTGTCAATGGTGCGCAAAAAATAACACTACCAAAGTGACAAGCTCACAGCTTTGTCACGTAACAACATCTAACAAGGGAAGAGTACGCAATGGAAAGTGCACAGAAACGCACTAACGCAATTGAATTGGAAGTACAGGTTATGAATGGCATCAGCAGCAAGGGCCAACTGGAAGCCGCTAGGCACGTAGGTGTTGACCGGTGCCAGATAAGCCGCTGGATATCAGGCAAGGACAGCATGTTGAGCAAGTTCTGCCGGTTGCTGGAGTTTGCTGAGATTGAGAAGCCTGAAAACATTCTGGCAATAGCAGGGAATGAAGCAAGGGAGATAGCAACGACACTTCGAATGATGCGGTTGTTGATTAACCCGCAAAAGCAAAAATCCCCGCGGCAAGGCAGGGATTCAGCAGAACAGATAACACTTAACTTCTGAGGTAATAATAATGCAAAACACTGGATCAGTAAACAGTAAGGAGTCACCACCAAAATTTAAGGTTGGTGACGTGTTCGATACTGTTTATCCGTTTAAGAAAGTTAATTCCTATTACGGCGAATACAGCGGTGAAATGGAAATTATTTGGATTGGAGGCTGCCATAAGCACGAAGAGCAGGATGATGAAGCTCGGTACGCTAATTATTACATAGCTGATGCTGAAGGCCGCCGTGTTCTCAATGTCCTTGGTGTGGTTGATATGCCGGGTAAATGGTTGCGAAGAATTTTATATACCTGCGACATGATTAACCCTGATGGAAAAACAAAAAAAGGCAAAAAAATCCACGTCGTTACTGAATCTCGTTTCAGTGATATGTGCCGTGGCTACTTCACTGAATACGAGGTGGAGGCCAAATGAATACAGCGACAATCTTATTATTTCCCGAGCAAATACAGGGGGAACTCAGGAGCAACAGGATGGAGAACCAGAAGCTTGGTTATGTCCCGTTGTACCGAAGCATCAAGAAGAAACCTTGGCACAAAGATGTTTTCCTGCGGACTCTCTGGGAGGACCTGTTATTGGGTGCTCAAAGAAAGCCCCGTACGGTTAATTTCAAAGGTCACCAATGGAATCTTCAAGCCGGTCAACTGGTCACGACAGCGGCTGATTTAGGGCTATCTCTGTGCGATAGAGAAGGTAAGCCAACAAGCCGTGATGCGGTGGGCAGGATGCTCTCCTTTTTCGTCAAAGAAGGGATGATTGCAACGGGTGGAGAGAAGCGAAAAGGGACGGTAATCACCATCCTAAATTACGCTGAATATGCCGAAAAAATAGACAATTTACCCGCACATAATGCCGCACTTAAACCCGCACATGGTGAAGCCAGTAACGGCGCGGCTTTAGAGGGTGGTGCCGCACATAACGCCGCACTTAAACCCGCACATCATGAACAAGAAGGTAATAACAATAATATAAAACCCTTTACGTCAGAGAATTCTAACGAATCCCCTGACTCCCCACCTAAGAAGCTTCCTGTGGTTCGTCCTGATGCTGCAATCCAAAGTGGTAAAAATTGGGGAACTGCTGATGACCTTAGAGCGGCTGAGTGGATGTTCAGCGCCGTACTGATGATTGCTCCCGATGCTAAAAAGCCGTCTTTTGCTGGCTGGGCCAATAGCATCCGACTGATGCGGGAAAGGGATGGCAGGAATCACCGAGATATGTGTGTGCTCTTCAAGTGGGCCACTCAGGATAGTTTCTGGTGTGGCAATGTGCTTTGCCCGTCAACGCTACGCGAGAAGTGGGACAAGCTGGACATCAAGCGCAAGAAGCAGCAATCAGGCACCGCCACTGGTAAGCCTGTTATTGATTTTGATAACACTGACTGGATAAACGGGGTATCGGTATGAGAAATGTCGTCACAGCCATCCAGAACCGTGATGGTCAATCATTGCAGCAGATGTACGCCGCTGATAAGCCAAAGCAGCAGGTGCCAGAGCAGGCCGCGGATATATTCAACGAGCTATTTCGCCAGTTGAAGGCTGCATTTCCAGCGCTGATGACTAGCATCAAAGACCAACGCGACCTGAACGAGCTACGTCGCCAGTGGGTGTTGGCATTCATAGAAAACGGCATTACCAACATGGATCAAGTTGATGTCGGTATGAAGATTGCTCGTCAGCAGTCCACGCCGTTCCTCCCGTCACCTGGTCAATTCATTGCATGGTGTAAGCAGGGTGCCACCCGCGCCGCTGGGCTGCCCGATGCAGATGATCTTTACGACATGGTGATGGACTATGCCAAGCGTCGTGACATGTTCAGCAGTGCCGAAGCATTCCCTTGGCCCAGCAATCCGGCCTACTGGATGGTCACAAAGCTTTACTCACAACAGCGAGTGCAGGGGTTATCTGAGCAGGATTTACGGAAACGCTGCGGGAAAGAGCTGGCTGACATGTCGAAACGCATTGAGTCTGGTGAGCCGATCCCCGCGCCGGTAGTGCAAATTCCTAAACTTCACATCCCGGTCAGCAACGAGAAGGCACTGGATCACATTGCCGAGCTGCGCGCCAAGCTGAACATGACGAGGAAATCATGATGGACATAACTAAATCGCAGTCTGACTTTGAAGCTTGGTGGAACGCTCCAGAACAAGCTGAATTGAGAAGCAGTTGCGCAATGGGGTGGGGCTTTAGAATCTGGAAATCTGCGCGCGAAAGCATTTCGGTGGAGTTACCTGAATTGCCAGTTCTAGGGTCTAACGCTGATTGGTATCAAGGGTTTGCTGAGGCCGCAAAATGCATGAGGTCAGCCTGTTCAAAATCAATCAGGGCTGCCGGTATTCGAATCAAGGGTGATTGAAAGTCTTAAAGAGGAAATTATATGCATAGCGTAGATACTACAAAAATGACCGACTGCTATCAATGCAACGGTATTAAAAAGACGGTACACACAGATAGCGACATCGATAATGTTTTTTATGATGGTGATGCAGTCGTTTGTCGTTCATGCGGTGGATTTGGGGTTATCAGAATCAACTTTGATGATAATGCAGATATTGAATGGGATTATCAATAAATCAAGGGAGAGAGTGAATGAGTAGGTTCATCGCAGTAATTCATGGCTGGCATGTACATAGCAACGGTTTCACGGTTCACGAAATCGAGGCGCAAGACATGACGCAAGCCGCCAAAGAAGCAGCCTATCTGAAAGACCAGCGCCAGCGTCCATTCGATGAATGTGCCGTCAAGGTTATCCAAATTTCAGATAGTGAATTTATACAGAAGCCAGCGCGACTGTCTTGGCGTGAAAGAATTACGGGAGTGGTAAAGCCATGAAAGCATTAGATAGTTTCACTGTAGAAGAGATTGAAGAAATTATAAGTACCTGCCAGCAGGAGATTCACAACACGCCAACCAGCGATGAGTTTCCTGTAAGTCCTCGATTACTGCTTTCACTAGCCCGAATCGCGTTAGCTGCAAAGAGGGCTGAGCCTGTTTATCAGTATCAGTCAGGGATAGGTACCGACTTTAACGGCGGCATTGAATGGGTTTGGTATGACTGCGATAAAGGATTTTATAACCAATACGACCACACCCGCCGCCGCATCGTTTACACCACCCCACAGTTGAACTCTCCGGAGATACCGGATGGTTGGACAAGCAGCGACCCTGCCAATGCAGCATTGGTGATGCTGGACAGAATTGACACGATTGACTCAGCTGATGATGACAGGATTGAGGATATTAAATTAATAATCAGGCAGCTGGCCGCCGCGCCGGAGAAGCCACTATGACTGATTACCTGAATGTAGGCTTAGCTGTTGCAGGTTACCTGTACATCATGTTTAAAACAGGCGAATGGCTGGCTAGCATCATCTGGAAGCAATGGGATAAGCGCAAGAAAGAAGAGCGAAAGCAGAAAGCCATTAACGAACTGTACGACGCTTTCAATCTTGGTGAGTTAACTGATAGTGACACGCTAAAAGCAGTAACAAAAAACGGCTTAACCATCATGATGTTTCGGAAGTGACTATGGATAAACAAATAACCCTATCCAAGAAGCAATACCGCCAACTCTGCGACGCATACATCAACACAGTAAACATGATGCCCCAACTACTGATGATTACACCCATTCAAGATGACAGGTCACCAGATGCTTTGTATGCGCTACAAACGACGATACAAACCGTTCGGCAGCAACTGAAAGGAGTAGTTGATGGTTAATCAAAAATATTTACTTCTAAACGAAAGCATCAGACAAAACGCAATAGCAGCCATCAGAAACACACCGCTCGATTTCAAATCGCCCAAAGAAGTAATTATCCAGGAACCTAAGCGAAGCCTTCCACAGAATAACAAAATGTGGCCGCTACTTACTGACATTGCCGAACAAGTTTTCTGGCATGGCGAGAAGTACAGCAAAGAGGACTGGAAGGATTTAATCACCGACCTTGTAGCAGAAACCAAGAAGCAAGAGCGCAGGCAGGCACCGGGCATTACAGGTGGCTATGTCCGCTTTGGTCATCGCACAAGCCAGATGAGAAAGAGCGAGATGGTAGAAATTATCGAGGCTGCTTACTGGTTCGGCACTGAGCATAACGTGAAGTTTAGCGATGATGCCAAGCGAGATGTGGAGTGGGCCAACCGGTTCGGTGACAAAGGGAAGGTGGCAGCATGATTACTCTGATATTAGTCGCAGCTTATTTCTGGATAGCTGGCGTTGTATCTGAATGGGCTCATGACATTCAAGGCAGTAAAGAAACAGTCACTGGATATGCAAGGGCATTTTTCATTGGTATCACATGGCCCTATTGGATTTTCCTGCGCAAATCAGGAAGGCGGCATGAATGAGCCGACAACGTAGCCCGACCCAGATAGCCATAGACAATCTTATCTTCCGCAAGACATCTCGAACCAAGCCTAAACCTCCAATCCCCGCTAGCCAGATAAAGACATTTGATTATGTCCATGGGCTTTTGCAAGCAAAATTCGACAGAGTAAGGAGAACGCGATGAAAGACTATTCAGCAATGAGTGATTTTGAGATTAACAAGGCGGTGGCAATTCATCTCGGCATGAAGCCTTTTCACGAGGAAACAGGCTGGCAGGGATTAACTAAGGAGCCATATGTCGATGTTGTCGTAAGGGGTGCGGGAAGGCTAGGTGCATTCAATCCCTGCAACAACCCAGCAGACGCCTATCCCATAATGCTTTGCCATGGCATTGGCATTGATTATGACGGTATCTCATGGACTGCCAGTGATTGGCGCGAAAATAAACATAGCGACTGGCGTAATCACCCAGAACATCCACTGCGGCTGGCAATGATTGTATTCCTAATGATGAATGATATGGAGAACATCCATGCCTGAACTCCCCCAATCAATATGTATCTTCTGCTTCCTGATGCTTAACAAGGGTGAAACCTACGCTCATCAGAAATGCATTGATAAAGCAGCGAAGGAGAAAAGAGATGGCGAACTTACGCAAAGAGGCTAGAGGCCGCGAGTGCCAAGTTAGGCTGCCTGGTATCTGTAACGGGAATAACGAAACCGTAGTGCTGGCTCACTACCGGCTGTCGGGGATATGCGGTACTGGAATCAAGCCGCCTGACCTTTTCGGCGCATGGTGCTGCTCTTCGTGTCATGACGAAATAGACCGGCGTACGCACATCATGGACATCGAGAGTGCTCACCTGGCTCACCTGGAGGGAATGGTTAGGACACAGGCAATTCTGCTGTCGGAGAATAAGGTGAAGATATGACTGAATATCACATAGACCTACCCTGGCCGCCCAGTGTTAACACCTACTGGCGACACTCAAGGGGAAGGCACTACATCAGCGAGAAAGGCACCAAATACCGACAAGCAGTAATCGATACCATCAAACAGCTAAACCTCGATATCCACACCTCCGCACGACTCAAAGTATCAATATCAGCACACGTACCAGACCGCCGGCGCCGTGACTTAGACAACCTGCAAAAGGCCGTCTTTGATTCGCTGGTACACGCTGGATTTATGCAGGACGACGAGCAGATAGATGATTTCAGGGTTAGGCGGCAGCCGATTGAAAAGGGTGGGCGGCTATCAATATCAATTACTGAATTGGAGTCAGCATGAATGTAACTCAGTTAAAACTAACCAAAGAACAGCATGATTGGGTCAATGGATGGCTTGAACTGTGGGGCGCATGGGTTTATTCAGGGAGATTAGAGAAGCGCATGAGCAGCATTATAGCTCAGTACATGGCGACAGTAGAACCGCAGGGCAGCCCATCAAGGCCGATGTGCAATGACGATGACGGAATGTTGATTTCTCAGGTCGTAGATTCCGTTATGCGCATTGACACAAAGGCCCTCGGCATTCTGATTAGTTATTACTCTCATGGGGCATCCAAGCGAGCAATTGCATCGTACTACTTCGCGACTGCAAAACCCCGCAAGATGTCAACGAGAGGCGGGGATCGGATGAAGAAGCCGTCACTGATAACTTGCCGCCGGGAAGTGGATGAAATATTGGATGCTGCGGTATGGATGTTATATCAACCTATGCAACATGCTTTCATCAGTCGAAAACGTGTTGGTAAAATAAAGAAAGTTGCATAGAACGTGTTGACATCAGTGAGCCAATGAGCCACTATTAGAGGGTAAGGTGCCGTATCTGACTTAAACGAGCGCCAGCCCAATTTAAAGCCCTGACTCTAACCGGTCGGGGCTTTTTGCATTTTAGGGGTTTGCGATTGCTTTCCCTTCCAGATTTAGCTCCCGCCTACACCAATCAACCGCAAACACCCTCTAGCGAAAAGTGGAAACGGCGGCGAGCTATCCCCAAAACAGCAAATACACGCCCAGGCCAACTGGCAGGGGGAGACAAATGAGAATGGACAAATATTCAAGCGGCTCATCCTACTGGTTCGGCGGTATAACCACGATGCTTGGTGCAATGTCATTAAACGAGTGGGCGCTTCTGATTGGTATTGCCTGCACCATTGGAACATTCGGGGTGAATTGGTACTACAAACGAAAAGAATATCAACTACGGGAGCGGTCAAATGTTTCCAGCTCTCCGCAATAAAATAATTGGCGCGTCGGCCGGTACCGCGCTGGCAATCGCCGTAGTATTGCTTGGTGGTGACGATGGGTTAGAGGGCCGCGAGTATGTGGCTTACAAGGATGTCGTTGGCGTGCTGACGGTCTGCGATGGTCACACTGGTAAAGACATCATCCCCAATAAAAAATATTCAGATGCTGAGTGTGATGCTTTATTGCAAAAAGACCTGGCACCAGTGCAGCGCACTGTTGACGCCGCGGTAAAAGTCCCACTAAGCAAATATCAGAAAGCCGCCCTCTACTCATTCACTTATAACGTTGGCCAGAGCGCATTCACTAAATCCACTTTGCTTAAAAAACTCAACACAGGCGACATCAAAGGCGCTTGCGATGAGTTACGCCGGTGGACATACGCCGGTGGCAAGCCGTGGAAGGGGTTACAGAACCGACGCGAAATAGAGAGGGAATTATGTTTAGCGGGATAAAGAACATATTCACTTATCTACCGGCGCTACTGCTCATCATTCTGGCTGGCTTATCGCTTCACTTCTACAACGAAGCTGACGAGTGGCACGACAAGGCAGACGCGGCCGCCAAAGAACGCGACGAGGCCCGGTTCATTCTCAGCAACCAGGTACGCATGGTTAGCATTATCAACGATATCGCCAAGGCCAACGAGAATGACAAACAGAAAATTGCTCAAGCGGGTGAGGCTCGCATTGTTTACATTCGAGAAGCGATTAAAGGCGACGATTGTACTAATAAGCCTGTTCCTGCTGCCGCTGCTGACCTCTTGCGGAAACACGCAAATCAAATACGTTCAGGTGCCACAGGTACCGATACCAGCAAGCTTACTTTCTGACTGCATTCCCCCAGAGATACCCGAGATATTAACTTGGGGTAACAGCCTGTTGCTGAATGACACTCTGCTAACGGTGATAGAGCAGTGCAACGCAGATAAGGCGAGTATTCGCAAGATTGAGGAGAGCAGAAATGGGTCATAATTTACCCGGAGCAGGAGCATTCATTTTTCTTGGCTGCATCTGCGCTGTTGTTGGCTGGGGAGTGATTGAATTCATCCTGTGGCTATTCAGTTTCATTCACATCAGCATTGCTTGAACCAGATTGTGCAGCCCTAAAGAGGTGATCCACATCTTGCTGACGGGTAAGCCGTAAGTGGTGTAGCAACGCCGAGAGGAGTAGCAAAGCCGCGAACAACATAAGCACAAGGTGACTAGTAATGACAACTATTGCATGGGATGGGAAGACTCTAGCGGCTGACGGTCAATCGACTCTGGGTGATTTAATCTGTTCATTGAAAGAGAAAAAAATTTATTACCCAGATAGTGGTGTGGAATGGCTGGTAAATGGCGAGAACGTCTTAGCTATAGGCGCAGCTGGTGATTGCGGTGCTGAATTTGAACTGCAAGAGAAGCTAGCTAATGGGATTACCTACGCGACTGAATTTTCCCCGGCTTTTGGCTTCGCTGCAATAGCTATTTGTGGGCCTAATAGAGCCTATCTTATTAGCAGTAAAGAAGACTCAGCAAAAATAAGTCTATGCCTTCAGGTTGATCCATATGCATTAGGTTCTGGCGCCACAGTGGCAATAACAGCCATACACCTTGGAAAAAGTGCTATTGAGGCAGTGAATACAGCTATTGAGATGGATGTGTATAGCGGAGGGTTGGTTCATTGGTTCAGTTACGAAAGTAAACCAGAAGAAGGAGCGGAAGAATGTTGACACTGAAAATAGTAAGCCACTCTGGAAATGAAATCCTTAAAGAAATTACAGACCCAGAGTTCAAGCGCAACGAGAACACAATCTACTTCACTGACCAGAAAGGGGAGAGCGACAAACTCACTTTGAATGAAGGTGAAACATCAGATAGCCATGACACGGCTTATGTGATGAATGAATGCGGAGCAACGGTTAGCACCTGGCATTATAAGAAAAATGGAAGCAGTAAAAGTGAGAGCGATTATTTTAGTTTTCCAAGCTTCCCAAGCATTGACCAAATACAAAAACAATACTGACATTACAGCAGGCATTTACGAGTGCCTGTGATAATGCCAACCAACGGAGACAACCATGTCTGAACAAACCGGACTTACCCAAATACAAGCCAGTCGATTAGAAATTCTCCGCTTGGTAATGAAAGATACCGCAGCGGCCCAGAAAGCTATCGACTTCATCAACGACGACCCGCTTAAGCAGGAGTTATTTAAAGACCAATACGCACTAGCTGCTAATGAATCTGGTCTTGTATCCCGAACAGAGAAAGCAATCAAAGAGTGCCAAGAGGCGCTATCACTATTCGATTGAGGTAATCAATGGCTATTACATCCATTCAAACAGCTACATCCGGTTCAGTTGCCAGTCTGGTGCCTGTAGTAAAAGCGCACATTGCCGCATCACGATTCCCTCAGGGTGGATTGTTAGGAGTACATGCAACTATCAGTAAGACAGAATACTTTCAGGTTGTCGCTGCTGGGGGTGCTACTGCAACTGACTACGATATTGTTGTTAGCCAAGATAGCGCTGACTTCACTATTAAATGTAACGCAAAAATCACTGCTGGCTTCCTGCCCCTTGGTGACATGAGTGTTATTCAAATCTCTCCTGGCCGTACATGTGAATACGCTCAGGCATTCACAAAAGCATAAGGTTATGTATGGGTGGCGAAGAAATTAAAACTGGTCGCCCATCTGATTACACAGAAGAGTTAGCTGAAACCATCTGCTTGCGACTGGCAGAGGGTGAATCTCTGCGCTCAGTCTGTCGTGATGATGGGATGCCATGTAAGCAAACTGTATTGAGATGGATTAGCCGCAACGCTGAGTTTCGCGCCCAATACGCACGCGCAAAATTTGAAGGCGCTGAAGCCATTGCAGAAGAGCTGTTTGATATTGCTGATGATGGCACTAATGACTGGATGGAGAAGCTCGACAAGGACGGAGAGGCTATTGGTTACCAACTAAATGGTGAGCACGTCCAGCGTTCAAGGCTTCGCATTGATACTCGTAAGTGGTACTTGTCAAAGATAATGCCGAAGAAGTATGGCGATCGCATCCAGCACGACCAGCACATCACAATTGAAGATAAAACTGATGATGAACTCGACCGCCGCATAAGGGAGCTGACAAATGGACAAGCTACCTGCACTGACGAAGGGCCAGAAAGTTGAGTTAGTCCAGTTACTGGAGGAAAAGAATCGGCGCTCTGATGTGTACCGTTATCGCCGGTTTTATGAGTCTCGCTATCCTTGGCAGAAAAAGTTTATTGCTAACACGAAAGAGTACAGTCAGGTCGCTCTTATTGCGGCAAACCGTACTGGCAAAACTGATACCGGAACCGGCATAGATGCCATTCATGCCATGGGTGACTATCCAGATGGATGGGATGGCCACAGGTTCGAGCATGGGCCGCTCATCTGGTGCCTTGGTTACTCTGGCGAAAAGATACGCGACTTGCTTCAAACTCCGATCCTTGGC
Organism: Yersinia sp. 2540 StPb PI; assembly: GCF_052217165.1. Classification (NCBI taxonomy): domain Bacteria; kingdom Pseudomonadati; phylum Pseudomonadota; class Gammaproteobacteria; order Enterobacterales; family Yersiniaceae; genus Yersinia; species Yersinia sp. 2540 StPb PI. The sequence goes on along the minus strand of NZ_JAZGQC010000001.1, from coordinate 4,306,342 downwards.
AGGAAAACAGATAAGGGCTGGCAGGGTGGATTAATACCAGGTGAGTTGATTGTTGATACTGAGCCGATGCAGGGGACTCCTAATGCTGTTCGCTCTGCTTATATCAAGCATAAGTCTGGCACGCTAGCAAAGATACAATTCTGGTCATACTCACAAGGGCAGCATGCATTGATGGGCGATGCCGTTGATTGGTTCCATATCGACGAAGAGCCAAAAGATCCCACTATCTATCCACAAGTATTAACTCGAACGGCAACTGGTGACAAAGGGCGCGGTGGGCGAGGAATCCTCACATTTACGCCTGAGAATGGGCGCACAGAGTTGGTTATTCAATTCATGGATAACCCAGCGTCCGCTCAATGCTGTATGAATGTCGGCTGGGATGATGCGCCGCACCTTAATGAGAAAGTCAAAGAGGATTTGCTTGCATCCTATCCTCCTCACCAGCGAGATATGCGAACTAAGGGTATACCGATGCTCGGGCATGGTCGGATATATGACCTTGGTGAAGACTTTATTAAATGTGATCCATTCCCGATACCTGATCACTGGATGGTCATTAATGCAATGGACTTTGGTTGGGATCACCCCCAGGCGCACGGACAACTTGCTTGGGATATGGAGAATGAAACGTTCTACGTAACCAGGGCATATAAGGCTAGGCAAGTCTCACCGGCAGAAGCGTTTAGTGCTGTTAAAGTATGGGCTGATGGAGTGCCCACTGCATGGCCTCCTGATGGACTACAAACAGAGAAAGGTTCGGGGCTTCAGCAGAAATCTTACTATGAAGAAGCCGGGTTCAATATGCTTCCTGAGTTTGCACAATGGGAAGATGGTAGTCGGTCTGTTGAACCGGGATTGTTTGAGATTTACGACCTAATGAGACGCGGTAAATTTAAAGTTTTCTCAGGGCTGAGAGATTTCTTCGAAGAATACAATTTCTATCACCGTGATGAGCGCGGTCATATTGTTAAGGTTCGCGATGACATTCTCGACATGGTTCGGTACGCATACATGATGAGACGGTATGCAGTACGATTTGCAGACATAAAGAACCCTCCTATTGAGGACGAATTGATCGTCCCTTCATCATCTGGCTGGTAAACATGGCAAAGACTCAAAGAGAACAGCATGCGCTAGCTATGGCGAGGTTTGACCGCGCCTATACTCCACAGGAGACTGTGCGAGAAAAGTGCATTGAAGCAACCCGCTTCGCCCGTGTGCCTGGCGGTCAGTGGGAAGGGGCAACCACTGCGGGGACAAAACTAAATGACCACTTCGAGAAATACCCCAAGTTTGAAATAAACAAAGTTGCCACCGAACTTAATCGAATTATCAGCGAATACAGAAATAACCGCATCACTGTTAAATTTCGGCCCGGTGATAAAGAAGCCAGCGAAGAATTATCCAATAAGCTTAATGGGTTATTCCGAGCTGACTATCAAGAAACTGATGGGGGAGAGGCTTGCGATAACGCATTCGATGATGGAGCTACCGGTGGCTTTGGCTGCTTCCGTCTCACTACTAAACTCGTTAATGAATATGACCCAATGGACGAGCGCCAGCGCATAGCAATTGAGCCAATCTATGACCCGGCTCGCTCAGTGTGGTTTGATCCTGACGCCAAAAAGTATGACAAGTCTGATGCTGATTGGGCTTTCTGCATGTATTCGTTATCTCCTGATAAATACAAGGAAGAATACGACAAAGACCCATCGTCAATGGATATAACAACTCTCTCAAGTTGGGAGTACGACTGGTTTTCTGCTGATGTTGTATATATCGCCAAATATTACGAGGCGAGAAAGGAATCAGTAGACATTATCAGTTATCAGCAACCTCTAACTGGTGAGATAGCCAAGTATGACAGTGATCAGATCGAAGATATTACTGATGAGCTTTTCGAGGCTGGATTCATTGAGGTGGCTCGCAGGTCAGTAAAGCGCCGCCGCATCTACGTCAGTGTCATTGATGGTGACGGATTCCTTGATAAGCCTCGACGTATACCTGGTGAGCATATTCCACTTATCCCGATGTATGGTAAACGCTGGTTCATTGACGACATTGAGCGAGTAGAAGGGCACGTTGCTAAAGCAATGGACCCGCAGCGGCTATACAACATGCAAGTATCAATGCTGGCTGACTCATCAACTCAAGACCCAGGGCAAACTCCTATCGTTGATATGGAGCAGATTCGTGGACTTGAAAGCTACTGGGCTGAACGAAACAAGAAGCGACCTGCATTCTTGCCTCTTCGGGCTGTCAAGGATAAGACTGGAAATATCATTCAGGCCGCCAACGTTGCCGGATATACCCAACCACCAGTTCTTAATCAGGCAATGGCGACGCTACTTCAATTAACCAGTGCAGATATTCAGGAAGTTACCGGTGGCAGCCAGGCAATGCAGCAAATGCCTAGCAATATTGCGAGTGACACGGTTAATAACCTAATGAACCGCTCTGATATGGCATCATTTATCTACCTGGATAACATGGCTAAAAGTTTGAAGCGTGCCGGAGAAGTTTGGTTGTCAATGGCTCGAGAGGTTTACGGTTCGGAGCGAGAAGTAAGGATTGTTAATGAAGACGGTACTGACGATGTGGTCATTATGTCTGCGTCAGTTAGAGATAATCAATCAGGTCAGGTTGTTGCGCTGAATGATCTAACCGTGGGTCGATATGACGTAACTGTAGATGTTGGCCCAAGCTATACAGCAAGGCGAGATGCAACAGTCTCATCGCTGACTCAGTTACTAAACGGGATGCTACCAACAGACCCAATGCGAGCGGCACTAATGGGGATTATCATTGATAACGTAGACGGGGAGGGGCTGGACGACTTCAAAGAGTTCAACCGGAAACAACTCCTTACGCAAGGCGCAGTTAAACCACGCAACCAAGAAGAGGCCCAGATAGTTCAGCAAGCCCAGCAGTCACAGCAGAATCAACCAAGCCCTGAAATAATAACGGCTATGGCGAATGATAAGTTGGCCTCTGCTGAAATGTTGAATGCTGAAAATAAAGGGAAAGAAGTACAGGTTAAGTTAATTAATGCAGAAACAGAGCGGTTAAGCGCAGAAACAGAGCGGCTCCTTGCCGGTGCAAAAATTGCGGACCTCCTTGCCTCTGTTGATAGCAAAAACTCAGAAACATCTCGCGAAGCAGTGAAACTACTTGCTAGCCTTCAGCAGCAAGGAGAGCAAAACTCCAGAGATAATTTCGAACTCGCCCTTAAAGGTAATAGTCAGCGCCATAGTCAGGTGCTGGATGCCGCAAAACTAATTAAGCAATCAACCCAACCTACACAGTCACCGGCAGACTCAAAGCCGAGCTAAGGAGATTTAAATGGAAGGTGAACTGATCATCGATGGTCAGGCTGTTCCCATGTCTGAAAATCAGGAAACAACCACGACTGAAACCACTGTTCCAGATGTAACTAATACTGACGCAGGTGAGAAGAAAGACCCCGCCTCCGAGGTGTTAATAGCTGGGGATGGTAAAGAAGATCAAACACAGGAGGAGTACTCCTTAACTGTCGGTGAAGAAGAAATCCCGCTGCATACCGATGAAGAAGACATTGATGGCAAGCCAGCCCCTAATTGGGTGAAAGACTTGCGAAAGGGATTCAAGGAGCAGCAAAAAGAAAATCGCGAACTGAAGCGCCAGCTTGAGCAGATCCAATCCAAGCCAGCAGAGCAGCCATCGCAACAGCAAAGCCAAATGATAACAAAACCTACATTGGAGTCATGTGACTACGACGAGGAGTTATTTGATAAACAATTGACCAGCTGGCATGAGAGCAACACCCGTGCTGAGCAAGCAAAACAGCAACAAGTGAAGCAACAGCAAGAATGGCAAAACCAATTTAAGCAGAGGGTAGACGCGCATCAGCAACGAGCGAAATCACTCCCGGTTAAAGACTATGCCGAGATGGAAGAAATTGTTCGTGCCGAGATGCCAGACCTGCATAAAGAGGTTCTTATCCATTCTGCTGATGAGGGTTCTGAACTGATCGCCTATGCGCTTGGTAAAAACCCTCAACTCCGCCAGCGCATAGCCGCTGAGAAAGACCCACTACGCGTTGCGTACCAGCTCGGGCAGTTGAGCGCAAAAGTGAAGTTGGCACCAAAAGCAAAACAAGCGGCAAAGCCTGAACCCGAGATTCGCGGCGGCGCAGGCAATGCAAAAACTGATGATTTTAATAAGCGGTGCCCAGGCGCTGTGATCGAATAAGGAAGCTATAAATGGCTACTAATGACTTAAGTTCCAACGTAAGCCAAATCGTACTGAAAAAATTCCTTCCGGGGTTTATGTCCGATTTGGTTCTGTGTAAGACTGTTGATCGCCAATTACTGGCAGGTGAAATCAATGCCGATACCGGTGATAGTGTTTCATTCAAGCGTCCGCATCAATTTAAGTCACTGCGCACGGCTGGCGGTGACATTTCAGGTCAAGCAAAAAACAATCTGATCTCAGGCAAGGCAACTGGTCGTGTAGGTAACTACATCACCGTAGCTGTTGAGTGGGCGCAACTGGAAGAGGCGATTAAGCTTAATCAGCTTGACCAAATCCTTGCTCCAATTCAGGAGCGTATGGTCACGGACCTTGAGACTGAATTAGCCCAGTTCATGATGAACAACGGCGCTCTATCTCTCGGCAGCCCAAATACCCCGATCAACAAATGGTCTGATGTGGCGCAAACAGCTTCATTCATGAAAGACATTGGAATTAACACTGGCGATAACTACGCAGTTATGGACCCGTGGGCGGCTCAGCGCCTTGCTGACGCTCAGACCGGCTTGCATGCATCAGATAACCTGGTTAAAACTGCATGGGAGAATGCGCAGATCCCGTCAAACTTCGGTGGCATTCGTGCGTTAATGTCTAACGGGCTGGCATCACGGACACAAGGTGCATTTGGAGGTACATTAACCGTTCAAACCGCACCAACCGTTACCTACACAGCAGTTAAAGACACATATCAATTCACCGTAACACTGACCGGCGCGACTGCAAGCGTTACCGGATTCCTGAAGGCTGGAGATCAGTTGAAATTCACCTCAACTTACTGGTTGAACCAGCAGAGCAAGCAGGTACTGTACAACGGCTCAACGCCTATCAGTTTCACCGCTACCGTTCTGTCTGATGCCAACTCAACGGCGGGTGGTCTAGTAACCGTAACTCTATCCGGAGTGCCGATTCTGGACGCAACTAACGGGCAGTACAATGCAGTTAACCGTCAGGTAGCGGCAGGTGATGCAGTTACAGTAATTGGTACCGCATCACAAGCCATGAAGCCAAACCTGTTTTATAACAAGTTCTTCTGTGGGCTGGGCACTATCCCCCTGCCTAAGTTACACAGTATTGACTCTGCTGTAGCGACTTACGAAGGTTTCTCCATCCGCGTACATAAATATGCAGATGGCGATGCCAACGTACAGAAAATGCGCTTTGACTTACTGCCTTCCTATGTGTGTTTCAATCCGCACATGGGTGGCCAGTTCTTCGGAAATCCATAAATCAAAGGGGCTTCGGCCCCTTTTAACTTGGAGTTAATTATGGATCGCATGAGTGTGTTTTACCCGGCTGATAACGAAGTTGGGCATGTGCAGGCGGTGATTTTGGAATCAGATTACCCTGTTTATCAAAAGATAGGCTTCGTTAGCAGCGCTGATGACGTCAAGCCAATAGTCAAGAAAACAAAGACTAAGGCGGCAACTGATGGCGGCAATAATAACTAAGGGTGATATCGTCCTATTTGCCTTGCGCAAATCGGCCATTGCATCTGATGCAACATTAACAGATGCAGAACCACAATCAGTACAAGATGCACTATCTGATCTAGAAGATATGATGCACGAATGGCTAATTGTTCCTGGCGACCTTGGTTATATCTTCGCTGCTGACGATGAGCTGCCACTTCCTGATGATGATTCCGGGCTTCTTCCAATTTATAAGTCAGGAGTCGGATATCAACTGCTGCTCAGATTGCTATCTGATTACGGGATGGAGCCAACCCCACGACAGGAAACAAATGCTGCTAAAGCATATGATGCCATTCTAACTGCGACCCTTAAAGTTCCATCAATCCTGCGCCGTGGCGATATGCCAACCGGTCAGGGGAATAAATACGATTACTTCATGATGGACCGTTATTACCCCGATGAGAGAGGTACAGTAGATGCCGACGACACAACTTCCTCTGGCTAAAGGGCTAGGAAAGGACTTCCGCAACGCTGACTATGTTGACCTACTGCCAGTGAACATGCTGGCGACTCCTAAAGAAGTGTTGAATGCTGCTGGTTATCTGCGCTCATTCCCCGGCATAGAGAAGATATCTGATGTTGATGGAATATCTCGGTGCGCTCAATTCAACGCGTCACAGAATGCTCCATATCGCGTTTTAGGGGGTAATATTTATCGCGGAATTTCATCTATTGGCGATGTTTCCGGGACAGGTCGAGTAGGGATGGCGTTCAGCGCAACAAGCCAGGCTGTAGCTGCTAACGGAATAATGACCCTTTATCGCTATGACGGAACGGTAAAAACGCTAAGCAACTGGCCGGCAACTGTAGATGGTGTGGATTTTGCTCAATATGATATTGGTTATGTGCGAGACATCTGTCGCTTACGCGGTCGTTATATTTGGGTCAAAGATGGAAGTGGAACGTTTGGTGTCACCGACCTAGAAGACGAATCACATCCTGATCGATTTAGGCCTTTCTATGCCGCTGAGTCGCAGCCAGATGGCATTCAAGGCTGTGCAGTATGGCGCGATTTCGTTGTCATGTTCGGGACCGCAACGATTGAATATTTCTCATTAACTGGCGCGACTGATTCATCATCAGCAATCTATGTTGCCCAACCATCTCTAATGGTACAGAAGGGGATAGCTGGCACCTATTGCAAAACTATCTTTGGTGATTCATTTGCTTTCATCAGCCACCAGGCAACCGGCGCACCATCAATCTACTTGGTTAATTCTGGTCAAGCCTCTCCAATTGCATCAGCATCGATAGAGAAAATAATCCGCGAGTACACAGCAGAAGAGTTATCTACTGGTGTGATGGAGTCACTGCGCTTTGACGCTCATGAATTATTGATTGTTCACTTGCCGCGGCATGTCTTGTGTTATGACGCATCAGCAAGCCAGAATGGGCCGCAATGGTGCATTCTAAAAACTGGATTATCAGATACGGTTTATCGTGGGATTGATTTCATATTTGAAGGAAATCAGATCACAGTGGGAGACAAAACAGAATCGGTGACCGGGGCGCTTAAATTCGATATCTCCAGCCAGTATGGTAAACAGTCTGAGCATGTGCTCTATACACCAATGTTCAAAGCTGACAATGCTAGGGTGTTTGATTTCGAGCTGGAGGCCGCAACAGGAGTCTCTCAATTTGCCGAGCGGTTATTCATCTCTGCTACTGCTGACGGTTCTAATTATGGTCGTGAGCAGATGATTTCAGCAAACTCACCATTCAAGTATGACAAGCGCGTTCTATGGCGTCGCATTGGTCGCATACGCAAGAATATTGGGTTTAAAGTTCGTGTAATAACTAGTTCTCCAGTGACATTGAGTGACTGTAGCGTGAGGGTTGAATAATGGCAGTTCCAAGCTTAAATACCCCAGTAACAGTAACATCTACACGCATTGACGCCACGCTATTGCCTTCGATATTCAGTCTCCCTTATCAGCTATACGTCATTCAGAACAGCACGGATTTTGGCAATGTAGCAGGTAAGGCCAATGAAGCAGGAGTCGGGGCATTTGATGCACAGGTAAGAAATGATGAGCAAGACATTATTCTTAATAATCATGAAACAAGAATAGCCGCCAACACATTAGCAATTGATCAGCTGACCATTAGAGTTATTGATGCGGAGGCAGAAATTGTTCTAATTCAGAATGATGTAGCTAACCTGACAACTAGAGTGACAACTATCGAAGGAACGGTGACAACTCTAGGGACGAGAGTTACCACTCTAGAGGGTGACTATGTATCAAAGGCAGCCATAACTAATCAGATTATACAGTCTAGCGGTGGTGCGTTAATTGTCGGATCGATAGCAACACCAACCGGTGACAAAATACAATCATCCGGATCGGTTAATACTTTAATTTCATACAAAGTAGATGGGGTTAAAGTAGTTGGTGGCCGCCAAACTGGATGGACTTCTGCAACTGGAACTGCATACAAAGGTGCCATTAATGTAGATATAGTTTTCCCCTTAGGGGCTACATACAATCAATCTCAAGTCCAGAGTGTGGCAGACACGCTTACACAGACCAGGCAAAGAATGAAAGCTATAGAAGATGCACTCCGATCACACGGTTTAATCGACTAATTTAGAGGTTACCTCCATGGAATTACGCATTGTCCCAGATATGGGGAGGCTTTGTGCATTCCTAAATAACCCCAACAACACCGGAAATATAGTGGATGCGGGTGATAAATACCTCATAAAGCCTGACGCGCTCTATTTAGGGATTTATGAGGGGGTACTGCTTGTTGGAGTACATGAAGTAAGAAACTTTTGGCATTCCGTTGTCGAGTGTCACGCCATTTATGACCCTGGTTTCCGTGGCAAGTATGCGCTCGATGGACACAAGTTATTTTGCCGCTGGCTACTTGAAAACTCGCCATTCACCAACTCAGTAACGATGGTTCCCGATACGACTAAATATGGACGGGCACTTATTCGACTGCTCGGTGCTGAGCGTATAGGTCATCTAGATGATGCATATATCAGTAATGGCAAACCGGTTGGTGTGACGCTATACCAGCTTAAGCGAACACAATATGAGGATTTTCTTCAATGTTAATTTTCCAACTAATGAATAAGGTTCGCGACCGGGCTGTTTATTGCAAGGGTGGCGATAATGGCGCAGGCGCTCAGGCTGACGCAACCAGACAGGCCACTGCACTCCAGCGCGAGCAGTGGCAAACAACAATGAATAACCTTGCGCAATTTACACCACTGGCGCAACAGTACGTTAATCAGCTCCAAGGTCTTTCAACTCTTGAGGGACAAAACTCAGCGCTTCAGGGCTATTACGGTTCTGACCAATACAAAGGATTAGCTAATCAGGCTAGGTACCAACAGCTGGCAGGTGCAGAGGCAACTGGCGGCCTTGGCTCGACAGCAACAAGTAATGGGCTGGCAACTATTGCCCCTCAGCTTGGTCAGGGATGGCTATCAGGTCAGATGAATAACTACCAGAATTTAGCAAACATTGGGCTCGGTGCATTAACCGGCCAGTCTAACGCTGGGCAGTCATATGCCAATAATACCGGGCAACTTTTACAGCAGCAGGCTTCATTGTCTGCGGCAAACTCAAATCAACCTTCAAAGCTTGGGGGGGCATTGCAGGGTGCGGCGGCAGGTGCGGCGGCAGGTACAGCAATTATGCCTGGTTGGGGAACGGCAATTGGTGCTGGTGTTGGCGCTCTTGGTTCACTGTTCTAAGGGGTAAGTTATGGCTACATGGGAACAAGGCAATGCTGGAGGCTTGCTTGCTGGTATCGGCGGTAATAATGCTAACGCACCTCAAAGTGGTGATGTTAATGCAACTCTTTCTCTGATCCGAGACAACAATGACAGACAGCGTAGCGGGGCTAATAATGTTGGCCTTCAAGCGTTGCAAGGTATTGGATCTGTCGCGCAAATTTATAAACAAAGCCAGCAACAAGATCGCCAGAAAGAGTTCCAGCAAGCATATGCAGGCGCTTATTCATCCGGTGATAGAGATGCCATGCGGAAACTGGTAACTCAATACCCAGACCAGTTTGAGGCCGTGCGCAATGGCATGGGGTTTATTGATGACGACCAACGTAATACTGTAGGTAACCTCGCATCGAGCGCCAGGATAGCTGCACAAAGCCCTGAAACTATGGGGCAGTGGTTGAAATCAAGTGCGGGTGATTTGGCTCGCGTGGGAATTAATCCGGCTGACGTGGCAACCATGTACCAGCAGAATCCGCAAGGTTTCGGTGAATTTGCCGATCACCTTGGCATGTCAGCTCTTGGCCCTGATAAGTATTTCGATATTCAGGATAAGGCTCAAGGGCGCAAGTTAACTGCTCGCGGTCAAGATATCACGGCGGCGACGGCAGCTAGAGGTCAGGACATTACATTACGTGGGCAGAATATTAGCGCTCAAAACTCATCCCTTGATCGTGAGATAAAACGGGCAGAGCTTTACGATAAAGCACTAGACCGACAGATTTCGCGTGAAACAAATCAGGTTAAACTTGACGGTTTACGGCAGCAGCAATCAGCAAATCAGCAAAAAGTAGAAGATGCTAAGTTAGCGAAGCAACAAGTAGCACAGCAAACATATGACACTTTTAATACAGCACTAGATACTATCAAAGAGCTGAAAGAAGCCCCTGGACTTAAAAATGCTGTCGGCCTGTCGTCAATGATTTATACCCGCCCAGGCAGTGATGCAGCAAACTTTGAGGCAAAACTGGATACCTTCAAAGCGCAAACATTCCTTCCCATGGTTCAGTCAATGAAGGGGATGGGGGCATTGTCTGACGCTGAAGGTAAAAAACTGACTGATGCAGTTGGTGCGCTTGATCCAAAAATGAGCGAAAAAGAGTTCACGAAATCCCTTGATAGAATTGAGGGGCAATTGCGCGGGAAACTAGCTAATGCTCAGAAAACGTTTGGCGTTCCAATACAAGCAGCATCATCAGCACCTCCTACAGAACAGCAGGGCGGCGGCTTCTCCACTTTATGGGGTGAATAATGGCTAAACCATGGAAAGAAGTAATAGCATCCCCGCAATATCAGCAGTTACCGCCAAATCAGCAGGCCGCCGCGCAAGAGCAATATTTTAATGACGTGGTAGCACCTCAAGCGGGCGATAAGGCTCCGGCCGCAAAGGAGGCGTTTTTCTCTGCATATCCATTGGCTGCGACTCAGCAGCAACCGTCAGTACCGGAAAGCGTTGGAAACCCCGTAGTTGAGGCTGCGAAAGGCATTGCGCAGACGGGCGCTAACGTCCTGAATATCCCTATCGAAATAGCTAACGCATTCAAAAGTGCCGGGGCATGGGCTGGGCAAGCATTTGGCGGTGATGGCACATACACACCAATACCTGCCGCGCAACTACCTGAGTCAATGAGGCCAAAAGATGAGTATGCCAAGTTAGGTGCTGAAATTGGGCCTTACCTTATTCCAGGCATTGGTGCCGAGAAAACCGCCGCTGCGCTGGGTTCTGTTGCCGGTTCTGGTAGATCTGAGCGTCTGGCAACTAAAGCCGCTGACATGGTTGCCGAGAATACCGTTGGGGCGCTAGCGCAGAACAGCAGCAATAATGACGCCGGATCACTGGCTAAAGATTTATCTCTGGGAGCCGCAGCCAGCGGTGCTGCGCGTGTGGTTGTGCCGCTACTTGGGAAAGTTGCGAATGCGGCACTTGGGCGTACACCGGCTCAAGCTGTAGATAATGTTTTACCTGGTCAAGTTGCTGGTAATGCGACTCCAACAGGAGGCGCTAATGTTACACCTGAGCAAATAGCAACAGAAGATACCTTGCGTAAACTGTCCAGCCAGAAAAACCCTGAGCTTGCATCGTCTCTTCAGGGGTTGGATGTAAAGCCGAAGCAGGAAGTTATAGACGCGGCATCTCGCCTTGGTGTTATTGATGAATTGCTCCCTTCTCACATGTCTGGTAATGCGCAGTATCAGGCAGTAGAGCAGGCGCTCAAATCGCGCAGAGGATCAGCGCTCAAGGTCCAAGAGGATGATGCGATAAGATCATTGGCGAATAGTGTGGGCAAAATGATTGATGACGTGGCAGGCGCTCCTGATTCCCTAGCGATGAGTGAGAAATTTGTTGGTCAAATGGATAGCAGAATGGCTGCGTTGGAGCGTAAAAGCGATCAATTGTATGCGCGAACTGATACGGCAATGCCTCCAGGGACGACGGTTGAAGCTCAAAATACAGCCGCACACTTGGAGCGTCAGGCCGATGAGTTGGGTGGGTGGGAAAATCTCGACCCCATTGAGCAGCGTGTATTTAAAGCAGTCAACCCAGGCGCGGAGGGACGTTTGACTTATGCGAATTTAAATAAACAGCGCAGAATGGTGGGGCAGGCGCTATACAAAAAAAGTGGGCCGTACAAGGATGCTGACGAGGCAGCTTTATCGAGATTATATTCACAGCTAGCAGAGGATCAGCGTGCCGTACTCGGTGACGTAGGTGCGCGTCGCGACTTTGAGGTTGCCCAGCGCTTAGTGCAGATGCGAAAAAATATGGAGGGGCAGATGGTAGCTGTTCGTGGTCGCACATTGACTGGTGATGCCACGACCAAAGTTTCTAACTCGCTCACGACCATGGCTAAGGGGAATGGTAAGCAGTTCAGGGAGATGATGGAAAGTATCCCTTCGCGACAGATGCGAGCAGAAATGGTGGGTGCTGCGCTCAGAGATATGCTGTCTGTTGGCAAGCGAGGCTCAGATTTTAATCCGGGCGGTTATGCGGATTGGTATCAGAATATGCGCAGCAGCGGGCAAATTAGATTATTGGCGAAGCACGTTCCGCGTGATTTGATGAAGGGACTTGATGACACTTACATTGTCGCTAAGGCCATCCGTGATGCTAAGGGACATGAAATTAATACTGGTGCTCTTAACGAATTCACATCACGGTTTAACCGTGTGACTGCTGCTCATGAAATGGTAGCTAGTCACGCAGGGAAGGTTGGGACGATGATTGGTGCGAAAGGTGGACCTCTTGGTGCTGTGGCTGGTGCAGCCTTGGGGGAAAAACTTGCTCAAAGGGCAAGAATAGCAGGCGGTGCAGGTTCAGCAGACGCTGCGGAGCAACTGATACTTTCGCCTGCATACCAAAGCGCCATTAAAACCCTGCCTAAATCAGCACCGGCTAAAGTTGCCGAAGCCCGCATTCGTCGCAGTCCTAAATGGAGAGCGTTTTATGATTCCCTCCCTGAAAAGGATAAGCGCATGATCGCCAGAGTGGGATTGGCTGCATGGATCCGTGATATGGAAGAAACAGTAAACCCACCAGAGTAATGTAAATCCAATATGGCATGCAGGGTTATAGGAGGTTATTATCTCTATGCTTATAATTTTGGGGGTTAAAAATGAATAAAGCTATATTTTTGACATTAACAATTTTACTACTCTCTGGTTGTGCTAGTTCATCTAAAACTTATGGGCCAGACGGCAGAATGGCGCATTCAATCGATTGCTCTGGATTAGCTAGGACTTGGGGGGCATGTTTAGAGAAAGCTGGTGATATTTGTGGCGCGAAAGGATATGACGTTTTCACATCAACAGGGGATGGTGGATTTGTCGCTGCTGCTAACCCACAGATGGCATTTGCTGGAAGCACGATAACTCGTAATGTTCTTATTTCTTGCAAAAATTAAATTAAGGGGCTATATCCGCCCCTATTTTTTATCCGAATATAATCTAGTTAAAGTTTTAACCACTATATCCGTAAATTTAGCAGCCTGCTCATGTACTAATTTGTCGGCTTCGTCACGATATCCCGACACGCTGGATGGACGAGCGATAGCATCATCAATTATCTGAATAAGCTCCGCATTAATTGAGCGACCATTCATCTTTGCTCGCTGCTTTACTTTGCCGTGCAATTCTTTCGGCAGTCGTAAATGAAACTGAATATCTAAGTCTTCCATAAACTCGCCTCACCTCTGGGTGGACGAACATCATATTTCCGACTGTATATATCCACAATAGTACCATTTCGGTACGTAACTATTTAAAATGAATCTAACGCATGCAAAGCCATGTGGGGATTACACACGCCAGGAGCAAACTAAATGCCAGACATCATACCAAATGTTGTCGTCTCAATGCCGTCTCAGTTATTTACGATGCCACGCAAATTTGCAGCGGTATTTGGTGGACGAATTTATATTGGACTTATCGACACCGACCCCACCATACCATCTAACCAGATTCAGGTTTATCTGGAAAATGAGGATGGAAGCCTTGTTCCTGTTGCTCAGCCGCTTCTTATAAATGCCGGTGGCTATCCTGTATATAACGGTCAGATTGCCAAGTTTGTAACCGTACAGGGACACTCAATGGCTGTGTATGACGCGCTTAACGTGCAGCAATTCTATTTTCCAAATATTTTGAAGTATGATCCTGATCAGCTTAGGCAAGAGATTACCGCACCAGGAGGAGATAAGATTGTTGGTAGCTCATACGGAGGTAGTGTATTTAGCGACTATTCTCCTTCTATTTATCGCAAGAAGGGTAGTTTTGGATCAGGGATTACATTAACTTCTTCTCTGTCAGTAGTTAAATACACTGACGGATTTCATTATGCGTATAAAGGAACATTCCCACACGTCAACTCTGAATTATCACCAGATGCAAACTATATTAACTTAGGGTTGCTAGATGGATGGCCTGTTAATACACCACAGAACTATGGGGCTAAAGCTGATGGCATTACAGATGATGCAGCGGCTTTCCAGAAGGTAATTAATGCTAATCCATATGGTGATATACATTTACCATACTCATTAGCGGGTTATTGTATCAAAACTGTAGTTACGTTACCTATGTCAGCTTCTTTTAAATTAGTAGGTGTTGGTGGTACAAACTCATCTTATCAATCTTTAATCCTATGCCAAGTTAATGGAGCTGCCTTCTATTCCTCTGCGGTTAATACGGTATTCACGCAATTCCATAATATAAGATTCACATCAGACTACACTACCTATCCTAACTCACAAGCTATTGTTCATGATGGGGCTGTTATACATGCGCTATACAGTAACCTAACATGTACTAATTTTGGTAAACCTGCTATTGAAACCAAACAGGCTACAAATGCTAGTAAGTTCTATAGACTACTATTCATGTTTAATCAGGATTATGGGTTGGTAACAAAGTTCTCCGTCAGTAACACATATGAATTGATTACCGTAGATAATAATGGTGGCGGAGGGCTCAATGTATCAGGCGCGTCTTGTGTGTTTATCAATTTATATTCAGAAGATTCCTGTAAGCGTAACGTAACTGATGCAACAACATTTAGGGAATTTAAAGTTTCTGGTACAGGAATGACATTTAATGGTATTAGTATCAATTCATTTGCGGGTAATACCACAGCTCCTATTGATCTTTCATTATGTATTAGGACTACCATAATAGGGGTGACGCAATTAACAGCATCTCCATCTTATACTTTTGAGATAGAGAATGGTGGAGCGCTACCTGAAAACCAAGAAACAGGGTTTGTAATGATTGAATGTGCTAATATTAGATTACGCTATCCAGAAGCTAACAATATAGATATTGGTACTCCTTATTTATCGGGGAAAGGACCACGCATTAAAGTTAATGGATTAGATATTGCTAGAAAAGTGCTCGTTTCTTTTAATGGTATTCAGGGTATAGGGCTGATACCAGACAGTTCAATTTATGGGCGCTTCGGGGTTCTAAATGTTGAGCGCACTGGTGTCGGTCAATATAGAATTAATTTCTCTTTAAATATGGGGTTTGAGGCGGCGTATGTAGTTTCTGGAACAGCTAATTCTAATACAGATGGATTAAGTGTTCTTTCAGTTAGAGATCACACCAGCAGTTATGTTTTAGTTAGGACGTTCTTGAACGGAGTGGCTTTTGATAGCCCAAGAGTTAATGTAAGTGTTGAGACTACCCCGCAATCTTAATTTTTTGGAGTCATGGGGCAGGGATGCCTATGAGGTGGGGTGTGTCAGATTTGTGCCAGAACAATGACACAAAATGGCACAAATTAGCAAAGCATAACAAACACCACTTAAGCTGGCTGGCTTGTGTAGCGGGTTAGACAGTTGTTATCATGCGTTCCTTTTAATCACGCATTAGACTGTTTCTCTAGTGCTGGAGGTTATGTGAAGTACGAATTACAAACAACTGATGGGCGCGCCCGTCGTGGTCGTCTTATCTTTGAGCGTGGCGTGGTAGAAACCCCGGCATTTATGCCTGTTGGCACCTATGGCACAGTTAAAGGGATGACACCGGAAGAAGTAAAAGAGACCGGTGCGCAGATTTTGCTGGGTAACACTTTCCACCTGTGGTTGCGTCCAGGTCAGGAAATCATGAAGTTGCATGGTGACTTGCATGATTTCATGCAGTGGCATGGCCCGATTCTGACTGACTCCGGCGGCTTCCAGGTATTCAGCTTGGGTGCGATGCGCAAAATCAAAGAAGAAGGGGTGATGTTCCAAAACCCGATCAACGGCGATAAAGTGTTCCTTAGCCCAGAAAAATCAATGGAAATTCAGTACGATCTCGGCTCCGATATCGTGATGATTTTTGATGAATGCACCCCCTATCCCGCGGACTGGGATTATGCCAAGCGTTCGATGGAGATGTCGTTGCGCTGGGCGGCCCGTAGTCGCCAACGCTTTGATGAACTGAACAATAAAAATGCATTGTTTGGTATTATTCAGGGTGGTGTTTACGAAGATTTACGTGATGTGTCAGTAAAAGGGCTGGTAGATATCGGTTTTGATGGTTACGCTGTGGGCGGTTTGGCGGTGGGTGAACCAAAAGAAGATATGCATCGTATTTTGGAGCATGTTTGCCCGCAGATTCCGGCAGATAAACCACGTTATCTGATGGGCGTGGGGAAACCAGAGGATCTGGTAGAAGGTGTGCGCCGTGGTATCGACATGTTTGACTGTGTGATGCCTACGCGTAATGCCCGTAACGGCCATTTGTTCGTCACTGACGGTGTGGTAAAAATCCGTAATGCCACGCATAAGGATGATGTTGCAACGTTGGATGAACATTGTGATTGCTACACTTGTCGCAATTATAGTCGTGCCTACTTGCATCATCTTGACCGTTGCAACGAAATACTGGGTGCGCGACTAAATACTATTCATAACCTGCGTTACTACCAGCGCTTAATGGCGGGTTTACGTCAGGCTATTGAAGAGGGTAAATTAGAGGTCTTCGTTGAAGATTTCTATGGCCGGATTGGGAAACCTGTTCCGCCATTAAATGCCTGATTTTAAAATTATTGCCTTTGTATTTGTAGATCTAACAGTTACGATTTACCGTTTCTGTTTTATCGCACTGATTTCACATTATTGATATTGATAACAATGAGGGAATTTTAATGAGTCTTTTCATTTCCGATGCTGTCGCATCCGCTGGGGCTCCGGCTCAAAGCAGCCCGTACTCCCTGGTGATTATGCTGGTGGTATTTGGTCTTATTTTCTACTTCATGATCCTGCGTCCACAGCAAAAACGTGCCAAAGAACACAAAAAACTGATGGATTCTATTGGTAAAGGTGATGAAGTGCTAACCACGGGTGGTTTACTTGGTCGTGTAACTAAAGTTGCGGAAACGGGTTATATCGTAATCGCACTGAACGACACCACTGAAGTGATGATCAAACGTGACTTCGTTGCTGCCGTTTTACCGAAAGGTACAATGAAGGCTCTGTAATTTTCGATTTTCCCGAAGGGAATTGCCGTGTTAAACCGTTATCCTTTGTGGAAGTATCTGATGCTGATCGTTGTGATCTTCATCGGTCTGCTATACGCACTTCCCAACCTTTATGGTGAGGATCCGGCTGTTCAAATCACTGGTGCGCGAGGAATCGCCGCCAGTGAAACAACGCTGGTCCAAGTCCGTGACGTTTTAGAAAAAGACAACATAGCGAGCAAGTCTATTGCGCTGGAGAACGGTGCAATCCTGGCTCGCTTTAGAGATCCTGACGTCCAGTTGCGTGCCCGTGAGGCACTGATGGCTGCGATGGGTGACAAATACGTTATCGCGCTGAATCTGGCTCCGGCAACACCCTCTTGGCTTGCCAAGCTAGGTGCAGAGCCGATGAAGCTGGGTCTTGACCTGCGCGGCGGTGTGCACTTCCTGATGGAAGTGGATATGGATACTGCGCTGGGCAAACTGCAAGAGCAAACGATGGATACCCTGCGCACCGATCTGCGTGAGAAAAATATCCCGTATGCCACGGTGCGTAAGCTTGATAACTATGGTGTTGAAGTGCGTTTTCGCGACGATAAAACCCGCGATGATGCCGTCAGCTACCTCTCTTCTCGCCACCGTGATCTGGTCATTGGCTCCAATGGTAGCAATACCTTAAAGGCAGTGATGACGGATGACCGTCTGCGGGAAGCGCGTGAATATGCAGTTCAACAAAACATTACTATCCTACGTAACCGGGTTAACCAGTTAGGTGTAGCCGAGCCGTTGGTTCAGCGCCAGGGATCGGATCGTATTGTGGTTGAATTACCGGGTATTCAGGATACCGCGCGTGCCAAAGAGATTCTTGGTGCGACGGCAACACTTGAGTTCCGTCTGGTAAATAGCAATGTTGATGCCTCTGTTGCTGCTTCCGGTCGGGTACCGGGTGATTCAGAAGTCAAAAATACTCGTGAAGGCCGCCCGGTTGTCTTGTACAAGCGCGTTATCCTGACCGGTGACCATATTACTGACTCAACCTCCAGCACCGACGAATATAACCAGGCTCAGGTTAATATCTCGCTCGATAGCGCCGGTGGTTCTCTGATGTCTAATTTTACCAAAGACAACATCGGCAAGCCGATGGCGACTTTGTTCGTAGAATATAAAGACAGCGGCAAAAAGGATGCTAACGGCCGAGCGATTCTGGTTAAGCAGGAAGAAGTTATCAACGTAGCGACTATTCAGTCACGCTTGGGTAACAGCTTCCGTATTACTGGCATTGATAACCCGGCTGAAGCTCGTCAGCTTTCCCTGTTGCTGCGTGCTGGTGCTCTGATTGCTCCTATCCAGATTGTGGAAGAGCGTACTATCGGGCCAACTCTGGGGTCACAGAACATCACCCAAGGTCTGGAAGCTTGCTTGTGGGGCCTGGCGGTATCTATCCTGTTTATGGTGATTTACTACCGTAAATTTGGTGTGATTGCCAGTACGGCGCTATTGGCTAACCTGGTGTTGATCGTGGGTGTGATGTCCTTGTTACCGGGGGCGACATTAACCATGCCGGGTATTGCCGGGATCGTATTGACATTGGCGGTAGCAGTTGATGCTAACGTACTGATTAATGAGCGAATAAAAGAAGAGTTCAGGAACGGGCGGACGATCCAGCAAGCGATTCATGAAGGGTACAAAGGTGCCTTCTCAAGTATCGTCGATGCGAACGTAACGACGCTTATCACGGCAATTATTCTTTATGCTGTGGGTACCGGTTCGATTAAAGGCTTTGCCATTACAACGGCAATCGGTGTTATAACGTCAATGTTCACCGCTATAGTCGGTACTCGTGCCATCGTCAACCTGCTTTACGGCGGCAAGCGCATTAACAAGCTGTCTATTTGAGGAGTACGTTGTGGCACAGGATTATACTGTTGAACAACTGAACTATGGCCGTAAAGTCTATGACTTTATGCGCTGGGATTACGTCGCTTTCGGCGTCTCGTTGTTGCTGTTGGTGGCATCGATTGTGGTGATGTCCACTAAAGGGTTCAACTGGGGTCTGGATTTCACCGGTGGTACGGTGATTGAAATTAACCTGGAAAAACCTGCGGATCTGGATCAACTGCGTGACACGCTGGAAAAAGCGGGCTTTGAATCGCCAATTCTGCAAAACTTTGGTAGCACCCGTGATGTGATGGTACGTATGCCACCCGCCACCGGAACTGCCGGGCAGGAATTGGGCAACAAAGTTATCTCTGTTATTAATGAGTCAGTTGATAAGAATGCTTCGGTAAAACGTATCGAATTCGTCGGGCCAAGTGTGGGCAGCGATTTAGCCCAAGCTGGCGGCATGGCGTTGATAGTCGCGTTACTGTGTATTCTGGTTTATGTCGGTTTCCGTTTTGAATGGCGTCTGGCGCTGGGGGCGGTTATCGCTTTGGCCCATGACGTGGTCATTACCATGGGGATCTTGTCGTTATTCCAGATTGAGATTGACCTGACCATCATTGCTTCATTGATGTCGGTTATTGGTTACTCACTAAACGACAGTATCGTGGTATCGGACCGTATTCGTGAGAACTTCCGCAAAATCCGTCGCGGTACGCCTTATGAAATCATGAACGTGTCTCTGACCCAGACCTTAAGCCGTACTATTATGACCTCTGCAACTACGCTGATGGTGGTATTGATGCTGTTCATCTTCGGTGGTGCGATGCTGCAAGGCTTCTCACTGACGATGTTGATCGGTGTTTCCATCGGTACCGTTTCATCCATCTACGTTGCGTCCGCGCTGGCGTTGAAACTGGGTATGAAACGTGAACACATGTTGCAGCAGAAAGTTGAGAAAGAAGGCGCAGACCAACCTTCAATCCTGCCTTAAGTTGTAAGTGGCAGTGCGAAAAGCAAGCCCTGATACCGGTGTATAGCTGCTATCAGGGCTTTTTTGTTTGAGTCGCCAGACTTCATTTTTGCCATAAAAAAACGATATTAAGCCATTTCCCTCACCGCTTTATTTATTACAAACTATTTTCAACTTACTTATTCTGTTAAATAAAACATTTCTGAAATGAATGAGCTTCTTATTTGTATTCACACGGCGTGATTTATAAGAATAGAAGATAAACTAATTGATTTATTTCATAAACTATAGAGTTGAACTGATAGTTGGTTATTTTATTCTTGCTACTATTTAGTCATTATTTAAATGGGTGCTTAAAATAGAGGTAGGGATGGACGCTAATAAAATCGATGGCTCAAAAATTAATTACCTCAATGATACCGAGAGTGTTTCACAACTGAGCACTCTGAAACATGATCTTTCAGACATTTTTAAAATAGCTATTGGAGGCAATGAAATAAAAGAAGGGGGTAATCTTGATATTTGTATAAACAGCGTTATGGAAGGTGATAGTATCGAATCTATTATTAATGAAATCAATGCATACCTACGGGTAAAAGCAAATGATAGTTTTTTGTGGTGGGGAATATCTGGTAAGTGTAAAAGATTTATTGACGAACTTGAATCTGCCACAAAAAACAACAAACTTAATATCTGTGATAAGTATGTATTATCAAAGGGGACTAATAATAAATATCAATTTATCATAA
The DNA here is from genome assembly GCF_052217165.1 of Yersinia sp. 2540 StPb PI. Lineage (NCBI taxonomy): Bacteria > Pseudomonadati > Pseudomonadota > Gammaproteobacteria > Enterobacterales > Yersiniaceae > Yersinia > Yersinia sp. 2540 StPb PI. The sequence goes on along the minus strand of NZ_JAZGQC010000001.1, from coordinate 4,285,293 downwards.
AGGAAAATATGACGCAGGAAGCTGTGTTATCAACAGAGTCTTGCTCCAATGCGGCGTCTGTAGATCATGAAAAAATAAATTCAGCTAGAGAGAGTATTAGATGTGCAGAGAATAAGCTAATGAAGCTTATACATCTATATTCTCTCGCGCGAGGTCTATGCCTAATGCAGCATAAGATATTTGAATCTAATATATATCGAGGGAAAGATTTAACAATAAATAAAGATGTCATATTTAAAGGCAGCATGTCTGGGGAACATGACTTAGATAAACTTCAACTTCGATATAAAGAAATTGAGAAACTGATAGAGTCTTATGACAAAGAAATAATCATGAATATGGGGTCATTGCCTGAGTTAAATAATAGCCTGGTTATTGTGTGCAAAACAAGTCCTAATGCCTTGGCGTTGATAAACTCTCTGCTGCTAAAATTATCAAATAAGCATGACACGCTTTGGACACGATTCGTGAATGCTATTGCTTCTGTCCTCTTTCCTGATTTATTCCAAGATAACAAAAATGTAAATATGCAGTTAGCAAACGATTTATTAGAATTAAAAGGGCTAATTACTGAATTAAGGAAATATACGGGTTATGACCAAGTGGTGCAAGCAAATTGGCTCTATGGACTGGTTACTCAGATATTCGTTAAGGGCACACCAGCCCAATACCCTTTCGACCCTCTCAATATATTATCCCCGGATCGTAAAGTTTGGTTAGCGCTGCAAAAGGAATGGCCTGTGCTGATAAAGCCTAAATCCACTGAACCAGAAGCTGCTCAATAGTTGAATCAAGATAAACTGCCGTTTCCGCACTTTGTTGTCGTGGCAGTTCGCGGTAAACTGGGGCTAAGTTTTGGCTCACTCATCAGGAAGCACTATGCATTGCCCGTTTTGTGCCGCTGTGGATACTAAAGTCATTGACTCCCGTCTGGTGAGCGATGGTTCGCAAGTGCGCCGCCGCCGCCAGTGTTTAGATTGTAATGAACGTTTTACCACTTTCGAAGTGGCAGAACTGGTGTTGCCGCGCGTGGTTAAAAGTGATGATGTGCGCGAACCCTTCAACGAAGATAAATTACGGCGTGGCATGCTGAAAGCATTAGAAAAGCGTCCGGTTAGCTCTGATGATGTCGAAACAGCAATAAGTCATATCAAATCCCAATTGCGCGCCACGGGCGAGCGGGAAGTTCCGACGAAAATGGTGGGTAACCTGGTGATGGAAGCCCTCAAACGGCTCGATAAAGTGGCCTATATTCGCTTCGCCTCGGTCTATCGTAGCTTTGAAGACATTCGTGAATTCGGTGAAGAAATTGCCCGTTTGCAGGATTAATTCGCGTCAAATGGTTATTTAGCGAGGGTCGCGCAGCCATAAAGCGACGCAATAAACGGAAGGAAAGCCATGCAGACTGATGAGTTCTATATGGCCCGCGCTTTTGAACTCGCGCGGTTAGGGCGGTTTACTACCTCGCCAAACCCAAATGTTGGGTGTGTATTGGTGCGTGATGGTGAAATTATCGGCGAAGGGTATCATTTGCGAGCCGGAGAGCCACACGCCGAAGTACATGCATTACGCATGGCGGGTGAGAAAGCGCGTGGTGCAACGGCTTATGTCACCCTTGAGCCTTGTAGTCACCACGGGCGCACGCCGCCTTGTGCGGATGCACTGGTGGCCGCTGGTGTAACCCGAGTCGTGGCGGCAATGCAGGACCCCAATCCGCAAGTTGCCGGGCGTGGGTTATATAAATTGAAACAGGCCGGGGTTGCAGTCGACCACGGTTTGATGTTGGCGGAAGCTGAAGCCGTGAATCTTGGTTTCCTAAAGCGGATGCGTACCGGTTTTCCTTATTTGCAATTGAAAATGGCGGCATCATTAGATGGACGTACCGCGATGGCCTCGGGTGAAAGCCAGTGGATTACGTCGCCACAGGCACGCCAGGATGTGCAGCGTTTTCGGGCTGAGAGTTCGGCGATTCTCAGTACCAGTGCCACCGTAATAGCGGATGACCCTTCGCTCACGGTGCGCTGGTCGGAGTTAGATGCCCAAACGCAAGCCTTGTATCCCCAAGATTCGCTGCGCCCACCGGTTCGGATTATATTGGATAGCCATAACCGTGTAACGCCTGAACACAAAGTGACACAACAAAATGGCCCATGCTGGCTGGCGCGGGTTGAGGCGGATCAGCAGCCATGGCCAGATAATGTCGAGCAGTTATTGTTACCTCGCCATGGTAATGGTGTGGATTTGGTATTATTGATGATGCAACTTGGCAAGCGGCAAATTAACTCAGTGTGGGTTGAAGCCGGGCCACAACTGGCAGGCGCACTATTACAGGCCGGTGTGGTTGATGAGTTAATTCTGTATATCGCGCCAAAACTGTTGGGTAGCGATGCCCGCGGATTGTGCCAGTTGGCTGGATTAACGCATTTAGCACAAGCCCCTGAATTTGTCTTCAGTGATGTACGTCAGGTGGGGCCAGACTTACGTTTGCGTTTGAAACCGAAGTATTAATTGAATTTTCCGGCAGAATTTCCCGAAGCTCAATCATCGTCTTGCCAAGCGTTTTGTAAATGCGCAGGGGCGGGGCGTGAAAGAATATGATAGAATCCGCCCCCCTGCGGGGTATGAACCCATATTGAGGAAAGCTATGAACGTTATCGAAGGTGTTGTTGCTACTCCTAATGCCCGCGTGGCGATTGCAATTGCGCGTTTTAACAACTTTATCAACGACAGTCTGCTGGAAGGTGCAATTGATGCCCTGAAGCGCATTGGTCAGGTAGCTGATGACAACATTACTGTTGTTTGGGTACCGGGTGCCTATGAGTTGCCGCTGGTTGCCAATGTATTAGCAAAAACAAATCGTTACGATGCGGTAATTGCGCTGGGTACGGTTATCCGTGGGGGAACTGCGCACTTTGAATATGTTGCTGGTGAAGCGAGTTCTGGCTTGGCAAGTGTAGCCATGAATAGCGATATTCCAGTCGCTTTCGGTGTGCTGACCACAGAAAGTATTGAGCAGGCAATTGAGCGTGCTGGTACTAAAGCGGGTAATAAAGGTGCAGAAGCTGCCCTGACCGCACTTGAAATGATTAATGTAATCAAAGCTATTAAAGGCTGAATTTAGTTAAGGGGAATTCCGTGAAACCTGCTGCTCGTCGCCGCGCTCGTGAGTGCGCTGTTCAAGCGCTTTACTCTTGGCAGTTGTCTAAAAACGACATCGCTGATGTTGAATTACAGTTCCTGTCGGAGCAGGATGTCAAAGATGTAGACATCTCCTATTTTCGCGAATTGCTGTCAGGGGTCGCAGTTAATGCCACATCTTTGGATGCGTTAATGACACCTTTTCTTTCCCGCCAGCTCGAGGAATTAGGTCAGGTTGAAAGAGCTATTCTGCGTATTGCACTGTTTGAACTGAGCAAACGTAATGATGTCCCTTATAAAGTGGCAATCAATGAAGCTATCGAACTGGCCAAAACTTTCGGTGCGGAAGATAGTCACAAGTTCGTAAATGGCGTGCTGGATAAAGTAGCTCCGACAGTACGTAAAAAGAAATAATATACCCAAAGTCATTGGCAGCGCTAACACCGCGTCAAGTGAAGAGGGATATGATTAAGGCCGGGAACCGGCCTTAATCATATATTGGTAAACACTCCTGGAATTGTATTATGGCATGTGGCGAATTTGACCTCATTGCCCGCTACTTTGACCGGTTTAGAAGTAATCGCCGGGATGTAGAGCTGGGTATTGGAGACGACTGCGCACTTCTCACCGTGGCAGAAAAACAGCTGTTGGCCATCAGTACGGATACACTGGTGTCGGGCGTTCATTTCCTACCGGATATCGATCCGGCCGATCTTGGTTACAAATCTTTAGCGGTAAACCTTAGCGATTTAGCTGCAATGGGTGCCGATCCTGCCTGGTTATCTCTTGCTTTAACCCTACCCAATGTAAATGAAGACTGGTTGCAGGCATTCAGTGATAGCTTATTTGATCAACTTAACTATTACGGTATGCAACTGATTGGTGGTGATACTACTCGTGGGCCATTGAGTCTAACGCTGACCATTCAAGGTTTGGTACCGGAAGGGCGGGCATTGACCCGAGCCGGTGCGCGAATTGGTGACTGGATTTATGTTACCGGTACGCTAGGTGACAGTGCCGCAGGACTGGCGATTTTGCAAAATGCGTTGCGAGTTGATAACGAAGCCGATAGGTCTGCATTAATTCACCGTCATCTGCGGCCACAGCCACGGGTGCTGCAAGGGCAGGCATTGCGCGACCTTGCCAGCTCTGCCATTGATATTTCCGACGGGCTGATTTCTGATCTGCAACATATCCTGAAAGCGAGCAATTGTGGGGCGCGTATTGAGTTGGATGCATTGCCTTACTCTGATGCGCTAACACGTCAGGTTGACGCTGAACAGGCTCTACGCTGGGCGTTGAGTGGTGGTGAAGATTATGAGTTGTGCTTTACCGTACCTGAGATAAACCGTGGTGCACTGGATGTCGCTCTCAGTAATACCGGCGCAGGCTATACTTGTATTGGGCAGGTAGGCCCGCAATCGGAAGGTGTTAAATTCTTCCGTGAAGGTAAGGCAGTACAACTGGATTTTCGTGGTTTTGATCACTTCTCAACAGGTAAATCCCATGGATGAAGCCAAACGCCGTTTGCGGTTAACCAATCCTTGGCATTTGCTGGCCACCGGCTTTGGTAGTGGTTTATCACCATGGGCACCCGGTACCATGGGGTCAATTGCGGCAATCCCATTCTGGCTGCTATTGATCCAGCTCCCATGGCAGCTTTATTCTTTGGCTGTAATGTTCAGCATCTGCATTGGTGTCTACATTTGTCATCGTACCGCCAAAGATATGCAGGTTCATGACCATGGCAGTATCGTTTGGGATGAATTTGTCGGCATGTGGATAACCCTGATGGCATTGCCCGTCAATCATTGGCAATGGGTCGCTGCGGGTTTTGTCGCGTTCCGAGTTTTTGATATCTGGAAGCCTTGGCCGATTCGCTGGTTTGATCGCAATGTCCATGGTGGCATGGGGATCATGATCGATGACATTATTGCCGGGGTGATTGCGGCGGCGATTATCTTTGTTATCGGGCACTATTGGCCAATTGATTTATTCTACTAATACCCGTCATCTTTCAAATTGCAGGTGCGTTGGCTGCATTCGCTTACCCGAATCACTGACTCATGTCAGCTCATCGGGATGCACTTACTTGCCGCCTTCCTGCACCTTGAAATCTATAGGGTATATGTGTGGTCATCTTTCAAATTGCAGGTGCGTTGGCTGCATTCGCTTACCCGAATCACTGACTCATGTCAGCTCATCGGGATGCACTTACTTGCCGCCTTCCTGCACCTTGAAATCTATAGGGTATGTGTGGTCATCTTTCAAATTGCAGGTGAAATTCGAACCAAGGGAAACACTCCGTTCGGGTCGTAGTGGCGCGAGCCACCGGAGCGGCTGTAGGAGTGGTCGGCCTTGGCTCAATCTGTGTAAATTAAGTTGTTATCACGCCAGCCACGTTTCAATCTGGCGTTGTATACCCGCAGCATCTAACCCAAACTCAGCGCGCATTTCCTCTTGTTCACCTTGTGGCACAAAGCTGTCCGATAAACCGAGATTCAGTACCGGCACTAATTGCCGTTTCGCCATCAGCAATTCATTCACGCCACTACCCGCACCACCCATGATGGCGTTCTCTTCCACGGTGACTAATACCTCATGGCTGGCAGCCATTTCCAGTACCAACGCCTCATCCAATGGCTTCACAAAACGCATATCCACCAAGGTGGCATTGAGGTTATCGGCGACGAACTGGGCCTGAGCCAGTAAAGTACCAAAGCATAATATGGCAATATTTTCACCTTCACGACGCACAATACCTTTACCTATCGGCATGATCTCTAACGGTTTCAGGTCGGTACCGGTGCCGTTGCCACGTGGGTAACGTACCGCCGCAGGGCCGTGGTGGTGATAACCGGTGTGAAGCATCTGACGGCACTCGTTTTCATCACTTGGGGTCATGATGACCATATTTGGAATGCAGCGCATGAATGAGAGGTCAAACGCACCCTGATGGGTTTGGCCATCCGCACCCACCAGGCCACCACGGTCAATAGCAAATAGAACGGGCAGGTTTTGGATGGCAACATCGTGAATCAGTTGGTCATATGCTCGTTGCAGGAAGGTGGAGTAGATAGCCACAATCGGTTTGTAGCCCCCAATGGCTAATCCTGCGGCAAAGGTCACTGCATGTTGCTCAGCGATAGCCACATCGAAATATTGCTGGGGGTATTCCCGAGAGAAACGCACCATCCCAGAGCCTTCGCGCATAGCAGGGGTGACGGCCATTAACTGGCTGTCTTTGGCGGCGGTTTCACATAACCATTCACCAAAAATCTTGGAGTAAGTCGGCAGGCTACCCTGGCTTTTCGGCAAAGTACCGGAGGCGGGATCAAACTTCGGCACTGCATGCCAGCCAATCGGATCTTTCTCAGCCGGTGCGTAGCCTTTGCCCTTTTTAGTCATGATGTGCAGCAGCTGCGGGCCTTTCAGGTCACGCATGTTTTTCAACGTTTGTGCCAATGCTTGCACATCGTGCCCATCAACCGGGCCAATATAATTAAAGCCTAACTCTTCGAATAAGGTACTTGGCACCACCATCCCTTTTAGGTGCTCTTCAGTCCGTTTCAACAGGTCTTTAATCGGTGGTAAGCCAGAAAATGCCTTTTTGCCACCTTCACGCAGGCTGGCATAGAGCTTACCCGATAATAACTGAGCCAGATGATTGTTCAAACCACCGACATTTTCTGAGATAGACATTTCGTTATCGTTGAGGATAACCAGCATGTCTGAGTGAATATCACCGGCATGATTCATTGCTTCGAAAGCCATACCCGCTGTAATAGCACCGTCACCGATAACACAAACAGTCCGCCGCCCTTTACCTTCCCGTTCAGCTGCGACAGCCATCCCCAGGCCTGCACTGATTGAGGTTGAGGAATGGCCAACCGAGAGCACATCATATTCACTTTCACCACGCCAAGGGAAAGGATGTAAACCATCTTTCTGGCGAATAGTACCGATCTGTTCGCGACGACCGGTTAATATTTTGTGGGGATAAGCTTGATGACCTACGTCCCACACCAGATGGTCGAAAGGTGTGTTGTAGACGTAATGCAACGCGACAGTTAGCTCGACTACGCCCAGCCCGGAAGCAAAGTGCCCACTGGAGCGACTGACGGACGCGAGCAAATACTGGCGTAGTTCATCACATAACTTCGGCAGGCTTTCTTTTGGCAACATGCGCAGTTCTTCAGGATTTTCTGCAAGTGCCAATGTCGGGTATTTGGCTATATCAAGGCTCATTCGATGCTCATATCAAAAGTGGGTGCATACCCTTAGAATCTGTTGCAGCAGAAGGGTTCGCTTTGCCTGACTGCAACGCTAAGTTCTTGGGGTATATCAGCGTTTATTAACGGTCAGTATATTTCTAATTATCACGCTCAATAATAAAACAGGCTAACGCCTGCAACGGCGCTATGTTATAGGATTGCTCTGACAAGGCATTCAGGGCGCTGAGCGCTTCCTGATACAGATCCATCGCTTTAGCTTTAGCGCAATCTAACCCCAGCAGTGCCGGATAAGTGCTTTTGCCGAGTTGTTGATCTGAACCCTGACGTTTACCAATTGTAGCTGTATCGCCAATAACGTCTAAGATATCGTCCTGAACCTGGAAGGCCAGACCAATGGCCTCACTGTACCTGTCAAGTAACGGTAACGCTTCGCGCCCTGCTGTGCCCGCAGCCAATGCACCGAGGCGAACCGCGGCACGGATCAATGCGCCGGTTTTGTGGCGGTGGATGCGTTCAAGCTCTTCCAGTGAAATCTGGCGCGCTTCGGCTTCCAGATCCAATGCCTGACCCCCACACATCCCCGCGACACCGCTGGCCTTAGCTAATTCGGCAATCATCGATAAGCGATCTTTATCTGCCACATCGGGCATCTCCGCTTCAGCCAGAATAGAGAACGCGAGCGTTTGCAGTGCGTCTCCCGCCAGAATGGCATTGGCCTCACCAAATTTCACATGGCAAGTCGGCTGCCCACGACGTAAATCATCGTCATCCATCGCCGGTAAATCATCATGAATCAATGAATAGGCATGGATACATTCAATTGCCGCCGCAGGAGCATCTAAATTAGTCAGCGACAGACCAAACATTTGGCCGGTGGCATAAACCAGATAAGGGCGCAGCCGCTTACCGCCGAGCACGGCACCATAACGCATGGCGGCGACTAAGTCGCTGTCGCCAAAGGGTAGCGGAGCAATAAAATCAAGCAGCGCCTGATTGACCCGTTGCTGATGAGCTGCAAGTTGATGATAAAAATCAGCAGATGAGTGGGCGATAGACATAAGGCTATTCAGTATCCGGGGTGAAAGGTGCCAAGGGTGCATCTACATCATCACTGAGAAGAACTTGCACTCGCTGTTCCGCTTGTAACAAGGTTTGCTGCCCCTGGCGGGCCAGTTGCACACCCCGTTCGAATTCGTTTAACGCTTCTTCCAGCGGTAATTCACCGGACTCCAGGCGGGTCACAATCTGTTCCAGTTCACTGAGGGATGTCTCAAAACTGGTCACTTTGGTTTCTGGTGTTGCGGGTTTTTTCGCCATAGCTCTATTCGACTCGATATTTTTATGAAACGTAACATTAATGGTGCGTAACGCATTCCTGCTAATGAGGTTTTTTCTGAGAGTAACTCACCATACCAATTACATTCGGGCCAAAAAATTATTACCGGCTATTCTAGCGGATAATGAAGGGGAAATCGTGACGTTTAAGTCGGGTTTTTAGTACGCAGTGGCACGTCTAATAGTGATATACTCCTCGGCTTGCATGTTTTCGCTAAAGCCTTTGACTGTTGCTATCAATAGCAGCGCCATCACTCCATAACCAGACAACTAAAGACCGCCATGAAGTTTATCATTAAATTGTTCCCAGAAATCACCATCAAGAGTCAATCTGTGCGATTGCGCTTCATTAAGATCCTTACTACGAATATCCGCAATGTACTGAAAAACCTTGAGGACGATACCCTCGCGGTAGTCCGTCATTGGGATCATATTGAAATTCGTACCAAAGATGACAATCTTGGCCCGGTTATCTGTGATGCGTTGACCCGCGTGCCGGGGATTCACCATATTCTCGAAGTAGAAGATCGCAGCTACACCGATATGCACAATATTTTTGAGCAGACACTGGCAGCCTATCGCGAGACACTGATCGGGAAAACTTTCTGTGTGCGGGTGAAGCGCCGCGGTAAGCATGAATTTTCGTCAGGTGATGTTGAACGTTATGTTGGCGGCGGTCTGAATCAACATATTGAAAGTGCAAAAGTTAAACTGACCCATCCTCAGGTTACGGTTCATTTAGAAATTGATCAGGACAAACTGACACTGATCAAGGCGCGTCATGAAGGGTTGAGTGGTTTCCCGATCGGCACACAAGAAGATGTGTTATCGCTGATTTCAGGCGGTTTTGACTCGGGTGTGTCCAGCTATATGCTGATGCGTCGTGGTTGCCGCGTGCATTATTGCTTCTTCAATCTCGGCGGCTCGGCTCATGAAATTGGTGTCAAGCAGGTAGCTCATTATCTGTGGAACCGTTTTGGCAGCTCCCATCGGGTGCGTTTTGTTGCTATTGATTTTGAACCGGTTGTCGGCGAAATTCTCGAAAAAGTCGAAGATGGTCAGATGGGCGTAGTACTCAAGCGCATGATGGTGCGTGCGGCATCGCAGGTTGCAGAACGTTATGGTGTGCAGGCACTGGTTACCGGTGAAGCACTGGGGCAAGTTTCCAGCCAAACATTAACCAATCTGCGGTTAATTGATAATGCTTCAGACACCCTGATTTTGCGCCCACTGATTTCCCATGATAAAGAGCACATCATTAATCTGGCGCGGCAAATAGGCACTGAAGATTTCGCAAAAACCATGCCGGAATATTGCGGCGTGATTTCCAAAAGCCCTACGGTGAAAGCGGTCAAAGCCAAGATTGAAGAAGAGGAGTCCCACTTTGATTTCTCTATTCTGGACCGGGTCGTCAGCGAAGCTAAAAACGTTGATATTCGTGAAATTGCCGAGCAAAGCCGTGAGCAGGTTGTTGAGGTTGAAACCGTTGCTGAACTGGCCGATACCGATGTGTTGCTGGATATTCGCGCACCGGATGAGCAGGACGAAAAGCCGCTTAACGTGGGCAGTGTAGAAGTTCACGCATTACCGTTCTATAAACTGAGTTCGCAATTCGCCAGTCTGGATCAGAGCAAGACTTATCTGCTGTATTGCGATCGCGGGGTGATGAGTCGTTTGCAGGCGCTTTACTTGCGTGAGCAGGGGTATACAAACGTAAAAGTGTACCGCCCTTAGTTTTTGAATAATTGACGGCTACTGCGGGTGTGGATTTTGGGCTTGCGCAGTGCTCGAACTCCTCACGTACTATGTGTACGCTCCGTTGGCTGCGCGCTGGGCGCACCCAGACTGACTTTGCTCGCGACGCCTTGTTGGGGATAGTTAACGGCTACTGCGCTTTGCCATTCTGGGCTTGCGCAGTGCTCGCCGCCGTCACGTACTACGTGTACGCTCCGTTGGCTGCGCGCTGGGCGCACCCAGACTGACTTTGCTCGCGACGCCTTGTTGGGATAGTTAACGGCTACTGCGCGTGTGTATTTTGAGCTTGCGTTGTGCTCAAACTCCTTTCGCTCGCGACTCCTTGTTGGGGATCGTCAGCGGCTACTGCGCTTTGCCACTCTGGGCTTGCGCCGTGGTTGCTATGATCATATTCACTATATACCCAAAGTAATTGGAGTTGCAGGTAGGCAGCCAGCAAACTCATCCCAATGAGCTTACTCAGGTAAGTGATTCGGGTGACAAATCTGCCCGGAGCAGATTTGAACGCTGCTAGCAGCGGCCTCGCAGAGGCGAGGCTCATGGACGGGCCGAGTAGTGCGCGTAGCTAACAACCCTGCGGCTTCAAGTCTGAAGGGTATAGTTATAAATCCCTGGCGGTAGTACCAACTGCCAGGCGATTTCTTCGGCCTTTTCCCTGCCGAGCAGCAAAAATACGATCTTCAGTGCGAAATCGATGGAAGTACCCGGCCCTTGGCTGGTGACCAAATTCACCCGCCGATCATAAACTACCCGCTGATCCATCCATTTAGTGGCATCGATTTTATCTTTCAGTGCTGGGAAGCCGGTCATATTGCCAACAGGGAACAAATTGTGATGCTCAAGTACCAAGGCGGGAGCAGCGCAAATGGCGGCCACCAGTCGTCCTTCATTATGGGTTTGACGCACAGTAGCAACCAGCAGCGGGCTATCGCGAAAACATTCCGCACCTTTTATACCACCAGGCAGGACCACCACATCAAATTTCTGATCCGCCACATCCACTAAACGGGTATCTGCCAGCAAGCGGACACCGCGTGAACAGACAATTTCCAATGCTCCATCACTGGCGACACTGGCGGTTGTTACCTCGATACCGGCGCGCACCAGAACATCAATAGTGGTGACCGCCTCGGTCTCTTCGCTACCAGGAGCCAGGCAAACCAGCGCCGATACGCTCATACTCATTTTCCTTACGTTTTATTAAATCATATAAGTGGGCATTTTCCGGTAACGTCATACCGTGGTTGCGCGCACGCCGCAGTAAATAACCAGTAATGTAATCTATCTCGGTATGCCGCTGGCAGCGTAAATCCTGCAATAACGACGAGGTATTATCTGCGGTACTCTGGATAACATCGTTAACATAGCTTAACAGGCTGCTGGTTGAGGTGTGGTAGCCCTCCATCTCCATAACACTGGCTACCTCGGCACATAAACTGCTAATCAGCTCCGGGTAGCGCTGCAAGTCACCATTGCGGCAGTTATACAGCCCTGTGAGCGGGTTAATTACACAGTTTACCGCCAGTTTTTGCCAACAAGCTGCTGATATATCGTTATGCCAGGCGACATCCGGCAGTGCCTGATGTAGTACATCGGCCAGATGGCTGATATCTATTGCCGTTGGCGAGGTTGGGCCAATATGCGTAACCCCACTGGCAACATGGACTATCGTGTTGCCGTCATGTCGGGCTGCATGAGTGGTTACACCATGCAGGAAGGTATACTCATGGCGCGGCAGTTCGTCCTCTGTGCCCATACCATTATGCAGCAGTAAAATTTTACACTCAGGGTTAAGCTTGGGTAATAGGGCGATGACAGCGCTGGATACTTGCCACGCCTTTAAGCACACCAGTAATAATTCACTTTTCGACAAATGCTCTGGATCATTAGTCGGTAGGTTCTGGTTGAACGCCTCATTGCTTAACGTAATAACATTGACTGAACAAAAGGGCTGTGGCACACGGAGCCAGCCTTGTACATCATGGCCTTGCTGATACAGCGCTGATAGCCATAACTGCCCGAGAGCTCCGCAACCAAGCACAGTAATTTTCATTGAAACCCCCTTGGTGTAAGCGGAAAGCACACTGCATCGTTCTAAATGTTATGTGTTGATTATAGACTTTTTAGTCATTAAACGCAGGGCTAGCAACAAATCGGGTCCGTTAATAACCGCGGCTTCGTTGAGTAATTGTCTGCGGCATGGCTTTGTCTGCGTAGATAAAGCGGTTATTATGCTTGCCAGTCATCTTATCAGGAGGAGGGAATATGCCATCTTTCGACATCGTATCTGAAATTGATATGCAGGAAGTGCGTAACGCAGTTGAAAACGCCACCCGTGATCTGGCGAACCGTTGGGATTTTCGTAATGTTCCGGCGAGTTTTGAGCTAAATGAAAAGAACGAAAGTATCAAAGTCGTCAGCGAATCTGATTTTCAGGTTGAGCAGTTGTTGGATATCTTACGTGCTCAATTGAGCAAGCGTGGTATTGAAGGTGCTGCATTAGAAATCCCGGAAGAGATGGAGCGCAGTGGGAAAACCTACAGTGTGGACGCCAAGCTGAAACAAGGGATCGAAAGTGTCCAGGCTAAGAAGCTGGTTAAGCTGATTAAAGACAGCAAGCTGAAAGTTCAGGCACAAATTCAGGGCGAACAAGTCCGGGTAACAGGCAAGGCGCGTGATGATTTACAGAGTGTCATGGCCTTGATTCGTGGTGCTGATCTGGGGCAGCCGTTCCAGTTCAATAACTTCCGCGACTGATATTGAGTTAACGAGCCAGGTACAAAGGTGTTGATAGCCTTTGTACCTTAGCGCTCTCTTATACCGCGTTAACTAACTGCTCTAACTGGTTGCGATTAGTCTGTTTGGTATCAACTTTGATATATGCACTGCGTTCGGCCATCACTACAACCGCTTCTGTCACCCCTGGCTGAGCCTTGAGCCGCTGTTCCAATGCGGAGTCTTTCACCGCCAATTCAGATAAGGTAATGCGCAGGCTACTGACATAGGGCGGTTCTTGCATAGTGGCACTGACTGCAAACCACACGAGCGCAATCACCGCACCGCCAGCAAACACCATACTTGCCCCTTCCATGCCAAATAGCCATCCCCCCAAGCTGCCGCCAATAGCTACGCCAATAAATTGACTGGTGGAATAGATCCCCATTGCCGTGCCTTTATACCCGGCTGGTGACTCTTTACTGATCAACGAGGGTAAAATAGCCTCCATCACATTGAACGCAATGAAGAATAATTGCACACCAGCAATAATCACCCAGAGGTTGTGGCCGGCAGACCACAGCACTACTTCGGCGGCAAACAGCACCGCAACGCAGCCCATAAAGACCTGTTTCATGCGGCGTTTGACTTCAGCATAAATAATGAACGGCACCACCGCTGCGAATGAAATCAGCATTGTCACCAGATACACTTTCCAGTGTTGAGCCGGGACTAAACCTGCGCTGGCCATAATCTGCGGTAATGCAACAAAGCTCGACATCAGCAAAATATGCAGGCACATAATGCCAAAATTGAGCTTAAGCAACCGGCTGTTACTTAACACCTTACTGACGCTACCTTTAACAATACTGGACTCGCGGTTAAGTACATGGTTATCAGCATCCGGCACCACAGCTAATGTAATGACAATCCCTAATAGCGCCAGTATGGCGATAGCCCAGAACAGGGCATGCAGGCCAAAGGCATGGGTGACGATGGGCCCGAGCACCATGGCAATCGCAAAGGTAATACCAAAACTGACACCGATAAATGCCATGGCTTTGGTGCGATTTTGTTCACGGGTCAAATCAGATAGCAGCGCCATGACGGCGGCGGCAATGGCACCGGAGCCTTGTAGCGCGCGGCCCAGAATAATGCCCCAAATAGAATCACTCATGGCAGCAATCACACTACCAAGGGCAAAAATTAACAGGCCGCCCACGATCAGCGGTTTGCGGCCAATACGATCGGAAACTAATCCAAAGGGGATCTGAAAAATAGCTTGAGCCAGTCCGTAGATGCCAATGGCTATGCCGATTAGCGCTTCGCTGGCGCCAGACAGTGCCATACCATAGGTGGTGAGAACCGGCAAAACCATAAACATGCCCAGCATGCGCAGTGAGAAAACGCTGCCCAGCCCCCAGGTTGCCCGAAGCTCAAGCGGAGTCATTTTATTGTCGTTCATTACACCTCAAAAAACATTCTGCACGATATCGTCATCTTTCAAGGTGCCGGTGTGTTGGCCGCACTTTGAAATCTATAGGGTGTATTGTAATGATGTTAATAGGGGCCGGTAAATCTATTGATGTTTAGAATGTATTACAGGCGAGATTTTAGGTGAAAGCAGGGTAGGGCAGAAAGAGAAAGTGGCTGGCAGGAACAGGCCCATCAGCCACTCTATTTGTGTCTATCAATGCGCTAGGTGTTACCCGACGTAAGTCAGTAATCCAACCGAGGAAGGGACATTGAAATCGACTGACATCATGACGCTCAATGATGTAATAGCAATGATTGAGAAGACAAAGAGTTTTCTCGCCCATACGCTGTCATTGGTCGCTTTGTAGCCACGTAATGCCATACCCAGCCACCAGACACTGACCGCCGCTGCGACAACCAGATACTTATAACCGGCATAACCACTTAATGTCAGCATCAGGGTCGCAACCATAAACGCCAGAATATACAGGGTAATATGGTTTTTGGTGACCGATATGCCTTTTATTACCGGCAGAACCGGAATGTTGGCAGCCTGATAATCCTTAAAGCGGAAAATTGCGATGGCATAGGAGTGCGGCATCTGCCACAGACTGAAAATCAGCAGCAAAATCAATGCACCCATATCGAACTGGCCGGTGACCGCACAGTAACCAATTACGGGTGGTGCGGCTCCTGACAAGCTGCCGATCAATGTTCCGTAGACTGACTTGCGTTTCATGTAGAGGCTATAAACCCCGACATAGATAACGAAACCGATAATCGCCAGCATCATTGCTAATAGATTGGCCGCCACGTAGAGCAACAGCATGCCAACAATACCCAGTACGGACGCATAAATCAGGCTCACTTTCGGATCGATAAGCCCTTTGACCAGGACACGATTCTTCGTTCTCTCCATGATGCTATCGATATCACGGTCGATATAGTTGTTAAATACGCACCCGGAGGCAACAACTAACGAGACACCGATCAGGGTGGCGAGAAAAAGGGGGTAATCAATCACGCCTTTGGAAGCGAGGAGAAATCCCCCAACGACAGAAATTAAATTGCCGAAAATAATTCCTGGTTTAGTTACTTGCAGGTATTGCTTAATCATCACATGCAGCTCTTCAGTCAACCATCATATTGATGTTGAGGTTGTACATAATCCAGAGTGAGCCCACTACAACGATTGCGATAATCATAGCGGTGAACAGGAACGCCACCAGATTCCAACGTTCTTCAGACGATCCATTCATGTGCAGGAAGTACACCAGATGCACAATAATCTGCACCACAGCTAAACCGACCACTGTGGCCAGAATAGTTGTATGAGAGGCGGTACCACTCATCACCATAGCGAATGGAATAACTGTCAGAATCACCGATAGAATGAAGCCAATAAGATATGACTTCAAGCTACCGTGGCTGGCTCCACCGTGAGTCGTTGTTGGGTGACTAGATGTTGGATGACTCATTACATGACTCCTAACAGATAGACAACGGTGAATACGCAGATCCACACCACGTCCAGGAAGTGCCAGAACAAGCTCAGGCACATCAGACGGGTGCGGTTGGTTTCATTCAATCCGCGTTTTGCTACTTGAATCATCATAATGATGATCCAGACCAGACCTGCGGTAACGTGAATACCGTGGGTGGCAACCAGTGCAAAGAAGCTAGACAGGAACGCACTGCGATCCGGGCCATAGCCTTCAGCAATCAGGTGATGGAATTCATAGATTTCCATTGCCACAAAGCCCAGACCGAACAAGAAGGTCAGACCCAACCAGGTGTTGACCTGGTTTTTATGGCCTTTGTTCATGCCCAGCATCGCAATGCCGTAAGTAATACTACTGAACAACAACAGGAAGGTTTCGACCAGAACAAAGTTCAAATCGAAGATATCCCGCCCTGAAGGACCGCCAGCGGTCCCGTTTACCAGCACTGCATAGGTTGCGAACAAGGTCGCAAACAAAATACAGTCGCTCATCAGGTAGATCCAGAAGCCGAAGACTTTCGTCGCTCCCGCATCGTGATGCCCATGCTCTGCATGGGCGACGTTGTGGTTAGTCAGAGTTTCAGTTGACATGATTCACGCCTGCTTTGCTGATTTGTTCATGATGAAGATCCTCAATGCGCTCAACTTCTGCAACTGGCACATAGTAATCAACATCCTCGTCGAAGCTCTTCACAATCCAGGTAACAATCATGCCGACGAAGCCAATAATGGCCAGCCACCAGATGTACCAGATCATGGCAAAGCCGAAGATCAAGCTGAAGCCAGCAATAATCACACCTGCACCGGTATTCTTCGGCATGTGGATTTCTTCGTATTTCGCCGGACGTTTGTACGCTTCACCTTTCTCTTTCATATCCCAGAACTCGTCACGGTCAACAACTTCAGGCACTACGGCGAAGTTATAGAACGGCGGTGGGGAAGAGGTAGACCACTCCAGCGTACGGCCACCCCATGGGTCACCGGTCAAGTCACGATTTTGTTCGCGGTCACGGATACTGACGAAGACCTGAATAACCTGACACAAAATACCGCAGGCAATCAGTACTGCACCACCAGCAGCCACCATCAACATCGCGTGGAATTCTGGATTGATATCTTGGCTCAGACGACGGGTCATACCCATAAAGCCCAGAACATACAGCGGCATAAAGGCTACGAAGAAACCGATTATCCAGAACCAGAAGGCACGGATACCCCATTTCTCATTAAGCGTAAAGCCAAAGGACTTAGGCCACCAGTAAGTCAGGCCAGCAAAGCAACCGAACACCACACCACCGATAATCACGTTATGGAAGTGGGCAATCAGGAACAGGCTGTTGTGCAGTACGAAGTTCGCACCTGGAACCGCCAGCAGAACCCCGGTCATCCCACCGATAGAGAAGGTGATGATGAAGCCAATGGTCCACAGCATTGCAGAGTGAAACTGAATACGGCCCTGATACATGGTGAACAACCAGTTGAAGATTTTCACCCCGGTCGGGATGGAAATGATCATCGTAGCTATACCGAAGAAGGCGTTAACGTTGGCACCGGATCCCATAGTAAAGAAGTGGTGTAGCCAAACGATAAATGACAATACGGTGATAGCGATGGTTGCCCAAACTAAAGAGGTGTAACCAAACAGACGTTTTTTAGAGAAGGTCGCAGTAACCTCGGAGAACACCCCGAACACCGGCAGGACCAAAATGTACACTTCTGGATGGCCCCAGGCCCAAATCAAGTTGATGTACATCATCATGTTGCCACCCATATCATTGGTAAAGAAATGGGTGCCAAGGTAACGGTCCAGAGTCAGTAACGCGACAGTTACGGTCAGGATCGGGAAGGAAACGATAATCAAAATGTTGGTGCAAAGTGCCGCCCATGTGAAGACAGGCATCTTCATCATCGACATGCCAGGTGCACGCATTTTCAAAATAGTGGCGAAGAAGTTAACACCGGTCAACAAGGTCCCCAGACCGGAGATTTGTAGACTCCATATCCAGTAATCTACCCCGACACCTGGGTTGTACTCTTTACCTGATAGTGGCGGATAGGCCAACCAACCGGTTCCCGCGAATTCACCGACCCCCAGAGAGATGTTAATTAACACCACCCCGACCACAAAGAACCAGAAGCTCAATGAGTTCAGGAACGGGAAGGCAACGTCACGAGCACCGATTTGTAGCGGTACGACCACGTTCATCAGACCCACAACAAAAGGCATCGCCATGAAGAAAATCATGATAACGCCGTGAGCGGTGAAGATCTGATCATAGTGATGAGGTGGCAGGAAGCCGGCCTCACCAGCGGAAGCAAGTGCTTGCTGGCTACGCATCATGATAGCGTCGGCAAAACCACGCAACAGCATGACCATGGCGACCAGGATATACATGATACCGATTTTTTTATGGTCAACCGAAGTCAGCCATTCGCTCCATAACCATTTCCATTTGCCGAAATAGGTCAGAGCAGCAACAAGAGCCAGCCCACCCAGGACAATTGCAGCAACGGTAACCATAATGATTGGTTCGTGTAGCGGAACCGCATCAAGTGTTAATTTTCCCAACATCGTTTTATTCCTCGGCTCCGGCGTGAGCGGCGTGTTCGCCCATATCCATGCCCTGGCTCATATCCATACCTGAATGGGTATCATCGCCTTTCTGGTGCATGTTCATATCGCCCATAAACTTGCCAATAATTCCTTTAAACAGCTCCGGTTTAACACTGGAGAAATACTCAACCGGGTTATTTTCGCTCGGTTCAGCCAGTTTATTGAAATCGTCAGTGGTATTCAGGGTGTTCGGCGATTTTTTCACCTGTGCGACCCACTGGTTGAACTCTTCCTGCGTCGGTGTTGCGATTGCAGTGAATTTCATACCAGAGAAGCCTTTGCCACTGAAGCTACTGGAAATACCATTATATTTACCAGGTTCGTTAGCAATCAGATGCAGTTTGGTTTGCATCCCGGCCATCGCATAAATCTGCCCGCCTAACTGAGGGATAAAGAACGAGTTCATTACTGAGTTAGAAGTGATTTTGAAATTCACCGGAACGTCAGTAGGGAAGGCCAGTTCATTAACTGTAGCAATACCTTGTTCTGGATAGATAAACAGCCATTTCCAGTCAAGGGAAACCACTTCAATAGTGATCGGTTCTTTACCAGCCACTACGATAGGTTTGAACGGGTCAAGTTCGTGGGAGGTTTTCCAGGTTATCGTCGCCAAAATAGCGATGATAATGATTGGAACAGCCCAGACAACAAGCTCAATTTTGTTGGAATGGGACCAGTTGGGGGTGTAGGTCGCACTTTTGTTGGACGCGCGGAACTTCCATGCAAAAGCAAACGCCATAAAAATAACCGGAACTACGACGATCAACATTAAACCGATAGCAGTAAGTATCAGTGTTTTTTGTTCGACTCCGATTGCGCCTTTGGGGTTCATCAATGCCATATCGCAACCACTGAGCATTACAGTGGCTGCAAATAAAGACAACATACCCATATTTTTAATGTATTTCTTAAGTCTCATCTAACGACCTCAATTACAAAAGGGCTCTATTGTCGTTTCATGTGTGCGGGCATTTTACGGGAAGGTTGCAAGACTGTAAACATGCTTAAGATTGTGTCAGCGGCTTGTTGACACTTTATGTTAAGGGGGTCACAGATGTTGCCTTGCGTGGTAATTTACTAATAGCAACAATATGTTGGCGGTGGGACATAGTTGCCAGACTGCGGATGTTAAGGAAAAACAACAGTAATTAGCCTTTTACTCATGGGAAATACTGATTTTAAATTCGTAGATAGACTTATTTTGTGTAAATAATATGTGGTGTAAAAGTAAATTAAAATATATTCCGAGGTGATCTAAATAGCCACCTCGGAATCATTTAGCTAGAAATTATATTTAATAGAGTAAATGATAGCATCTTGTAAAAAGTCTTCCCCCAACTTGTTATAAGCATAGCGGTACTGAATACCGGTGGTAAATTGCTTAACCGGTGTCCACCACAGTGAAATGGCACCATTCACACCGTTACGGCCGCCATTGCCTGCGGCATAGCGTTCTGCACGGTTGAATTCAAGCTCGTTCCAGTTGGTAATACTGAATTTTTCATCAAACGCGGTGAAGTCATAACCTGCAACCCAACCCACCACATAACCGTTATTACCTGAATAATAGGTTTGATCAACATAATGTAATGCCACGAAAGGCTTCATCCACACGCCCGCTAGCGTTGCGTTATAGCCGACACCGTACAGGGTGTTCACTTCGTGGAAGTTACTGTAATCATTACCTTCAGCACTCGGTAGTGAGTAAGTACCATAGACGTGACCGTACAGATTGAAACCGGTATCACCTAAATAGTAGCGGCCAGTAGTTTTAAAGGTGTAGCGCTGATTATCACCGGGTTGTGCTGTTTTTGAATTAAATGGGTTTTCTAGATCAAAGAAACCATAGACCTCCCCCCAGCTATAACCTGCCCCCCCTTCTAACTCGATATAAGCGAAGTCATCTTTATGTGATGAACCCCCTGATTTATGCGTAGTGCTTCGGGTCCAGTCAAGATAGTTCATGCTGATATTACCAAAACCCCACTGGTATTCAGCTTGGGCAACTGGAGCCAAAGTGACTGTTGTCAGCGCGAGCGCACCGATAAGAATTTTACGCATAAATGCCTCTGTGTAGTTGAAAGATGTCAGGGGAAACAAAAGGACACAGTCCTTAACAAAAAGTGCGCTCATCATAGTCCCACAGCACGAAAGGATAAATAGTTGAAAGTGATGCGGATCTCATTTTGTGAATAACAATGTGCAACTGTTACTTAAATATGTGACTCATATCAATAAGTGAGCAAGGAAGGATTCAGGTGGCTTATTTTACTGGCATAAAAAAGGCCGGTATAAGTACCGGCCTTTGTCATCTAATGCAGTTTATTAGGCTAATTTTTCGCGCCTGAGTGCCAGATAATCTAATACTCCACCCAGAAGCATCCCGACGACGCTGAGCTGAATACCGCGTAACAACAACATATCAGCTACGTGTGGGGCGGCGGTCCAATCCAATGCGTTACTTATCAGTAAAATTAGCCATATAGCTAACAATATGCAGCCAACCGTCAACAAGCGTAGCGCCCAGCGATAAGCGGTTTTAAAAGCAGTTCGAGGCATAAATTCATCAGTTTTCTGGGTGTGCTCCAGCGTTTGGCGACAAATATACAGTAGGAATAGGCCTGGAATGGCTGCCGCAATAGAGAATAGATAGAACAATGGCCAGCCATGTGTTTCAACAAACCATCCAGCAATCGGGCCAACATAAACGCGCCCAACGGCGGACAGCGCTGATAACAGGGCAAATTGTGTCGCGGAGAATGACTTGTTACACAGTGTCATCAGCAATGCGACAAAGGCCGCAGTTCCCATACCACCACACAGATTCTCGAGGAAGATGGCACTGCCCATGGAGAAGATATTCTTGTCAGTGATGGATAACAGCCAATAACCCACATTCGAGATAGCTTGTAAAATACCGAATATCATCAACGCGCGGAACAAGCTCAGGCGTTGCATTAACAGGCCGCCATACAGTGCGCCAATAATTGTGGCAATCAGTCCTAATGATTTATTCACCAACCCGACTTCACCGGCATCAAACCCAACACCACGGATCAGAAAAGTGGTACTCAAACTCGCGGCAAAGGCATCGCCCATTTTGTACAACACAATTAACAACAGAATCAGCCATGCATTGTTGCGGCCAAAGAAATCACGCAATGGGGCGACGATCGCCTGTTCCAACGTTTTTGGTGGCGCGATACGGATATCAGGTTCAGGAGCCAATAAGGTAGCAAACACCCCAATTAACATTAACCCGGCCATTAACCAGTAAGTGGATTGCCAGCCAAGATAGCGATCCGCTATCCATAGCGCCAGCCCGCCAGACACCAGCATTGCGAGACGATAACCCAGCACGGAAACTGCGGCACCAGTACCGCGCTCTTCTGCGGTGAGCAAGTCGGTTTTATAGGCATCAAAAACAATATCTTGCGATGCCGAACAGAAGGCGACCAACACGGCGATTGCCGCCAACCACCATAAATGCTTCGCAGGCTCCATAAAGCCCATGGCAATAATCGCGGCGATTAAAAACAGTTGGCTTATCACCAACCAACCGCGCCGACGGCCAAGAAACGAGGGAGTGTAGCGGTCCATCAAGGGGGACCAGAGGAACTTGAAGACGTAGGCCTGACCAACCAGAGAGAAGATACCAATGGTTTTCAGATCGACGTTCTCAACCGTCATCCATGCTTGCAGCGTACCACCGGTAAGGGCCAAAGGAAGGCCGGAAGCAAACCCCAACAACAGAAGAATAAGGGAGTTACGTTGGGTAAAAAGGTTTGAATAGCGATTGGGCATGTGAGACCTACATGCTCTGCCCCAAGGTCGGGGCAAAGCATTCTGTTAAGCAGTAATAATGATATTAAGCAAACAACCGATTAGCGGGCATTTTGTTTGATAAAGCCGCTGACGCTAGTATCTTGCGCCATATCTGCAATAACATCGCTCAACACAGTATTAACGGCATTGGTGATTTTTTCGTTAGTTGCAGTAAATGCGCCCTGAACGTTGTAGCTGGCACGGTAGTTTTTAACCTGTTTATTACCATTTTTTGCGGTCGCAGTAATGGAAATATCCGCTTTAGTGGTGATGTTGTAGCGCAGGTTACCTTCCTGTACATCGGCAAACAGTTGGTTTACTACAATCTGCAAATCAACTGGAGCATCGGTACCAATCATATAGCCACGAGCAGTCATCTGTTTTTCCAACACTTCCTGTAACAGGAAACGCAGGTCACGGGATGGGGTTAATACCACCAGTTGGCCTTCACGATTTACTTTAGCCAGTGCAGCATCTTGACGCTGGTCTGCACCATTAATGCTGATAGTAATCCCCATCAGAGTTGGATCTTGCGGTGGTAATACCACCTTCGGGGTGACATTCAGAGTGTTGTTACTGGCAGCACAACCCGCCAGTATAAAAACAGCCAACAGCGGGAAAAGAATTTTCTTTAGCATGTTCACTTTCTCAATAGTTATGGAATTCTTTAATAATCAGAGCGGGATAGCTGCCATGTTATTTTGCGAATGTGCAGTCGCGCCATCATAGCACTGAGATTGGCTGGTGGAAGATCCTGATGTAGAGAAATTCAGCAAAAAAAGTGATTTTTCGCCCTGTGACCTTTCATTTCGCTTAAAGACCTTACAAGTAACCTTTTCCCCTGACTATCAGATTAGCCTTATACCTTAAATGAGCAGAAGGGAGATATTCGGGATATTTTGTATCTGAAATGTTATAAAACAGCGAAAATCAACTAATATTGCAGTAGATAGTGGGTTTGCAATAGATAGATAGTGGGCAGCTTTCTGCCTCAGCGGTAAGGAGAACATGATGATTTTGATTCGGGAACAAATTGAAGAAAAACTAAAAGCGGCATTTGAACCGGATCATTTGGAGGTGATTAATGAAAGTTATCGCCACAATGTTCCAGCCGGTTCTGAAAGTCATTTTAAAATTGTGATCGTCAGCGATAAATTTCAAGATCAGCGCTTTCTCAGCCGCCATCGTGCGATTTATAGTGTGTTGGCTGATGAGCTGGCCGGCACTGTTCATGCATTGGCCTTACATACCTACACGCTGAAAGAGTGGGCGGGGTTACAAGACACGGTACCAACTTCTCCATCTTGTCGTGGCGCAGGTACATTGGCTTAGCAGGTACATTGGCTTAAGTGACAGTATTAATCCAAAACAGGCTGGATAACAGTAGTAATTCCGGCCTGATTTAGGGTATTAGTAGGTGAGAATTTAGCAAGCGGCCTCAGGGCCGTTTGTGTTTCTGTATAGGCGACACCTTTATTTCCTTAGTGCGCCACAGGAGTTTTAGCCGAAGGAACGATTCACGCGTGAATTTTACCGCGACAACATTCGCTTGCTTTCCTCGACTCATAACCTGTGCGCCGCTATAATGTCGCGTCTTATTTTTCCGGAATGGTTTCGGGACGCTTCTGACATCTGGGATACTCGGTTCTGTATAATGCGGCCGTCCCGGTTCTTAGAGGGTGTTTTCAGAGTTAGCATCATTCCTGAAAGGGTAATGGTGCTGCTTTGTTTGCAGCTTCTGGAGTTGACCGAGCACTGTGATTTTTTTGAGGTAACAAGATGCAAGTTTCTGTTGAAACCACTCAAGGCCTTGGCCGCCGTGTAACAATTACTGTTGCTGCTGACAGCATTGAGAAAGCAGTAAAAAGCGAATTAGTGAAAGCCGCTAAAAGTGTTCGTATCGACGGTTTCCGTAAAGGCCATGTGCCGATGAACATCGTTGAACAGCGTTACGGCGCATCTGTTCGCCAGGATGTTCTGGGTGACCTGATGCAACGTAATTTCGTTGATGCGATCATTAAAGAAAAAATCAACCCAGCTGGCGCACCAAACTATGTGCCTGGTGAATTCAAGCAGGGCGAAGATTTTACTTATTCCGTTGAGTTTGAAGTGTACCCAGAAGTTGAGCTGAAAGATCTGGAAAGCATTGAAGTAGAAAAGCCAGTTGTTGAAGTAAACGACGCTGACGTTGATACCATGCTGGAAACTCTGCGTAAGCAACAAGCTACCTGGAAAGAAACTGACGCTGCTGCGACTGCAGAAGATCGCGCAACTCTGGATTTCACCGGCTCTATCGACTGTGAAGAGTTTGAAGGTGGTAAAGCGTCTGATTTCGTACTGGCAATGGGCCAGGGTCGTATGATCCCAGGTTTCGAAGAAGGTGTTATCGGCCATAAAGCCGGTGAAGAATTCACCATCGACGTAAACTTCCCAGAAGATTACCACGCAGAAAACCTGAAAGGTAAATCAGCTAAATTTGACATCGTGTTGAAGAAAGTTGAAGTGCGTGAGCTGCCAGAACTGACTGAAGAATTCATCAAGCGTTTCGGTGTTGCTGATGGTTCAGTAGCAGGTCTGCGTGCTGAAGTGCGCAAAAACATGGAGCGTGAGCTGAAAGGCGCAGTGCGCAACCGTGTTAAAACTCAGGCAATTGACGGCCTGGTCAGCGCTAACGAAATTGACGTTCCAGCGGCACTGGTTGAAGGTGAAATCGACGTTCTGCGCCGTCAGGCTGCACAGCGTTTTGGTGGTAACGAGAAACAAGCTGCTGAACTGCCACGTGAATTGTTCGAAGAACAAGCTAAACGTCGCGTAGTTGTTGGTTTGTTGCTGGGCGAAGTTATCAGCCAGCACGAGCTGAAAGCGGATGAAGATCGCGTTAAAGCACTGATCGAAGAAATGGCATCTGCTTACGAAGATCCACAAGAAGTGATTGAGTTCTACAGCAAAAATAAAGAGCTGATGAACAATATGCGTAACGTTGCTCTGGAAGAACAAGCAGTAGAAACACTGCTGGCTAAAGCCAAAGTAACTGAAAAACCAACTACCTTCAGTGAACTGATGAATCAGACCACTGCTGCGTAATGTTTTTTAGCGCATCAAGCTGGATGTAATATATCGCCAAAAAATTGGCGTTGCAGGTAGGTTGCAATTGAACAAATACCGATGAGCTAAAGCAGTAAAGTGATTCGGGTGAGTGTCGGTAGCTGGCACTCTGCAACTCCTGATACAAAGGGTATATCCGGTTTTTTGACTGATTAAGCCCGTAGCCTTTGGCTACGGGCTTTTCTTTTTGTAACAATAATCACTCAATAGTATGATTAATCTGGCATGTTTCGCCCTAATCTGCGCTATATTTGAAAAGTGAAATGCAATACTTAACAGATGAACAATCAATAGAGCGTCAGGATTACGGCAAAGATAATGAGCGTCCGCTTGGTTAAAAAAAAGTGCTCAGGGGCTTGAAAAAGACGATTAATCCCCCAATTAACCTAACAGACGTTCATATAAGATGTTAATGAAACACTGGCTGATTACCACCGTCGAATGTGTCTGGGTAACCAGACGGCTTGCACGCGACCTTGATGCATGAACATAGTCATCATTACTTATCTCAAGTAGAATCGGTTATGAATGGCGCCAAAGTAAATTCTATTAGGAGACGGTAATGTCATACAGTGGCGAACGAGATCAATTTGCACCTAACATGGCTCTGGTGCCAATGGTGGTTGAGCAGACTTCACGTGGGGAGCGTTCTTACGATATCTTCTCCCGTCTGTTAAAAGAGCGCATTATTTTCCTGACCGGTCAGGTTGAAGACCATATGGCCAACCTGATTACGGCACAGATGCTGTTTCTGGAAGCAGAAAATCCAGAAAAAGACATCTTTTTGTATATCAATTCACCAGGCGGGGTGATCACTGCTGGGATGTCAATTTATGACACCATGCAATTCATTAAACCTGATGTCAGCACTATCTGTATGGGCCAGGCATGTTCAATGGGTGCGTTCCTGTTGACTGCGGGTGCTAAGGGTAAACGTTTCTGCTTGCCGAATTCACGGGTAATGATTCACCAACCGTTGGGCGGTTTCCAGGGGCAGGCGACAGATATTGAAATTCATGCCAGAGAGATTTTAAAAGTGAAATCGCGCATGAATGAACTGATGGCACTTCACACGGGAAAATCTCTTGAAGAAATAGAGAGAGACACTGAACGTGACCGTTTCTTGTCGGCTGAAGAGGCTGTAGGATACGGATTAGTTGATTCCGTGTTCACCCGTCGTGACTAACGACTTATTTCTGTGAGCCGATATACTATAGTGTATGTAAATAGAACAAATCGTGTAATCGAACAGTTGTATTGCACATTGTTCACTAACTACCCGATATATCGGCTGTCCGCTGAAGGTTAGCGTGGCGTCCAGCAATAGCGAGAATAGTCTCCCTGCCACCATAGTTTCGGGTGTGGCAGATACTGAAGAAGAGGTTTACTGATGACAGATAAGCGCAAAGACGGTTCTGGAAAGCTGCTGTATTGCTCTTTCTGCGGCAAAAGCCAGCATGAAGTGCGTAAGCTAATTGCCGGGCCGTCAGTGTATATCTGCGATGAATGTGTCGATTTGTGTAACGACATTATTCGCGAAGAGATCAAAGAAGTTGCCCCGCATCGGGAGCGCAGTTCGCTGCCTACGCCGCACGAAATCCGCCATCACCTGGATGATTATGTCATCGGTCAGGAACCGGCGAAAAAAGTGTTGGCAGTTGCGGTATACAACCACTATAAGCGTTTGCGCAATGGTGATACCAGTAATGGTATCGAACTGGGCAAAAGTAATATTCTACTGATTGGCCCAACCGGTAGTGGTAAAACACTGTTGGCAGAGACATTGGCTCGTTTCCTGGATGTGCCGTTTACCATGGCAGATGCGACCACGCTAACTGAAGCAGGTTACGTGGGCGAAGATGTTGAAAACATCATTCAGAAGTTATTGCAGAAATGTGATTACGACGTGCAGAAAGCGCAACGTGGTATCGTCTATATCGATGAAATTGATAAAATTTCACGTAAGTCTGATAACCCGTCTATCACGCGTGACGTCTCGGGTGAAGGTGTGCAGCAGGCCCTGTTGAAATTGATTGAAGGGACGATTGCTGCCGTACCACCACAAGGTGGCCGTAAGCATCCGCAGCAGGAGTTTTTGCAGGTTGATACCTCTAAAATTCTGTTTATCTGTGGTGGTGCTTTCGCCGGCCTGGACAAAGTTATCGGGCAGCGCATTAACACCGGAACGGGTATCGGTTTCGGGGCTACGGTAAAAGGCAAGTCAGAAAAAGCAACCGAAGGCGAGTTGTTGAGTCAGGCTGAGCCAGAAGATTTAATTAAATTCGGCTTGATCCCTGAATTTATTGGCCGTTTACCGGTAGTTGCAACACTGAGTGAATTGAGTGAAGACGCGCTGATTCAGATCCTGAAAGAACCGAAAAACGCACTGACCAAACAGTATCAGGCGTTGTTCAATCTCGAAGGTGTGGAGCTTGAGTTCCGCGATGAAGCGTTGACTGCAATCGCCAAGAAAGCGATGGCGCGTAAAACAGGTGCTCGTGGCCTGCGTTCTATCGTAGAGGGCGCATTGCTAGATACCATGTACGATTTACCGTCAATGGACAGTGTGGAGAAAGTGGTGGTAGATGAGTCAGTTATTGCTGGCCAATCTGCGCCGATGCTGATTTATGGCCAACCGGAAGCCCAAGCTTCTGGCGAATAATTAGCCAAATAATCCAGATGGTTAGTATGACAATGGGGGATTTTATCCCCCATTTCTTTTTCCTCGCATTGTAATCGTTGAATGTAAGACATTCGTCCCCATATACTCAATTACCTATTTAGTGAAACTCGTGATGACTCGTGTTTCACGAGATTCCCAGTAATCTGGCGGAAGCTAAACTAAGAGAGAGCTCTATGAACCCTGAGCGTTCCGAACGCATAGAAATCCCCGTATTGCCTCTGCGCGATGTGGTGGTTTATCCGCATATGGTGATCCCACTGTTTGTTGGCCGGGAAAAGTCGATTCGGTGCCTGGAAGCGGCAATGGACCATGATAAAAAAATCATGCTGGTTGCGCAGAAAGAAGCTTCGACTGATGAGCCTGGTATCAACGATCTGTTTTCAGTAGGCACTGTAGCCTCGATTTTACAAATGCTGAAGTTACCTGATGGCACGGTCAAAGTGCTGGTTGAAGGGCTACAGCGTGCGCGTATTACCACGCTTTCCGACAGCGGTGAGCATTTTGCTGCTCAGGCAGAATATCTTGAATCGCCAGTGATGGACGATCGTGAACAAGAAGTATTGGTTCGCACGGCGATTAATCAGTTTGAAGGCTATATCAAACTGAATAAAAAGATCCCACCAGAAGTGCTGGCTTCACTGCACAGCATTGATGATGCAGCACGTCTTGCGGATACTATCGCGGCACATATGCCGTTGAAGTTAAATGATAAACAGGCTGTTCTGGAGATGTTCGATGTTACCGAACGTCTGGAGTACCTGATGGCGATGATGGAATCAGAAATCGATCTGTTACAGGTTGAAAAACGGATTCGTAATCGCGTCAAAAAACAGATGGAAAAGAGCCAGCGCGAGTACTATCTGAACGAGCAAATGAAGGCCATTCAGAAAGAACTGGGCGAGATGGACGATACGCCTGATGAGCACGAAGCGCTGAAGCGTAAAATCGAAGCGGCCAAAATGCCGAAAGATGCACGTGAAAAAACCGAAGCTGAGCTGCAAAAACTGAAAATGATGTCACCGATGTCTGCGGAAGCAACCGTAGTACGTGGTTATATTGATTGGATGTTGCAGGTGCCTTGGAACAGCCGCAGTAAAGTTAAAAAAGACTTGGTAAAAGCGCAGGAAGTTCTGGATACCGATCACTACGGTTTGGAACGAGTTAAAGATCGTATTTTAGAATACCTCGCAGTACAGAGCCGTGTTAGCAAGATTAAAGGACCAATCCTGTGCCTGGTAGGGCCTCCTGGGGTGGGTAAAACCTCTCTGGGGCAATCTATTGCTCGTGCTACTGGCCGCCAGTATGTCCGTATGGCGCTGGGTGGGGTGCGTGATGAAGCGGAAATTCGTGGTCATCGCCGCACCTATATCGGTTCTATGCCGGGTAAATTGATCCAGAAGATGGCGAAAGTTGGGGTGAAGAACCCACTCTTCCTGTTGGATGAGATTGATAAGATGGCGTCCGATATGCGCGGTGATCCTGCGTCAGCACTGCTGGAGGTTTTGGACCCAGAACAAAACGTTGCATTCAACGATCACTATCTGGAAGTGGATTATGATCTGTCGGATGTCATGTTCGTTGCCACCTCCAACTCCATGAATATTCCAGCGCCGTTGCTGGATCGTATGGAAGTTATTCGCCTGTCCGGTTATACCGAAGATGAGAAACTCAATATTGCCAAGCAGCATCTGTTGCCGAAACAGTTTGAGCGCAACGCCATTAAGAAAGGTGAACTGACCATCGATGACAGTGCCATTATGAGCATTATCCGTTATTACACCCGTGAAGCTGGGGTGCGTAGTCTGGAGCGTGAAATCTCCAAACTGTGCCGTAAAGCAGTAAAAAATCTGCTGATGGATAAAACGGTTAAGCACATCGAAATCAACGGTGACAACCTGAAAGACTTCTTAGGTGTGCAGAAGGTCGATTATGGCCGAGCTGATACTGAGAATCGTGTAGGTCAAGTGACCGGGCTGGCATGGACGGAAGTGGGTGGTGACTTACTGACTATTGAGACTGCATGCGTTCCGGGCAAAGGCAAGCTGACTTACACCGGCTCGCTGGGTGAAGTGATGCAAGAATCAATTCAGGCGGCACTGACAGTGGTACGTGCGCGCGCAGATAAATTAGGTATTAACCCTGATTTCTACGAAAAACGCGATATCCATGTGCATGTGCCTGAAGGTGCGACGCCGAAAGATGGCCCGAGTGCAGGTATTGCTATGTGTACCGCGCTGGTTTCTTGTCTGACCGGTAACCCAGTGCGCGCGGATGTGGCGATGACCGGTGAAATCACCTTGCGTGGTTTAGTATTGCCAATCGGCGGTTTGAAAGAGAAATTGCTGGCAGCTCACCGTGGCGGGATCAAAATTGTGCTGATTCCCGAGGATAACAAACGTGATTTGGAAGAGATCCCAGACAATGTTATCGCTGATCTGGAGATTCATCCGGTTAAACTAATTGATGATGTTTTAGCCATCGCGTTGCAAAATCCAGCCTTCGGGGCACAGCCGGTAGCGTCAAAATAGTGACGGATCGCAAGAAGTATTGATAAAACTGATGCTGGTAAGTGAAATGCTACTTGCCAGCTATTTTTTGTGCCGCTAAGTTAGTTCGTCTGTCCGACAAAAGTTTATGCCTTTGGGCTGCTTGCCAAGGTTGGATAGGATTGATATAACAGCTGCGCTGTCGTGTTGTCCGTAGGGGTTTTCGGCGCGACGATAGAATTCTAAAGGGGATGAAAGAGTGAATAAGTCACAACTGATCGACAAAATTGCCGCAGGTGCAGATATTTCCAAAGCGGCCGCTGGGCGCGCGTTAGATGCAATTATTGCTTCTGTTACTGAATCTTTGAAAGAAGGGGATGATGTAGCTCTGGTTGGTTTTGGTACTTTTGCAGTACGTGAGCGTTCTGCACGTACTGGCCGCAACCCTCAGACAGGCAAAGAAATCAGTATTCCTGCTGCTAAAGTACCAGGCTTCCGTGCCGGTAAAGGCTTGAAAGACGCAGTAAACTGATTGCCGCGTCAATTCTCATCTGCGCGTATACCCAAAGGAAATGAAGTAGCAGCCAGGTTGTAAGCGAACGAATACCGATGAGTCTGCTCAGGTCAGCGATTCGGGTCAGTGAAAGTAGCGGGCACCTGTGCAACTTCAAGTACCAAGGGTATATATTGTTTGTGTTAAACAATAACCTGACGCAGTTGAGCTGGTAAGGTAAGATACAAGGCGCATCGTTAATGATGCGCTTTTTTTTCGCTTAGGCAGTTGAACTGGCTGAGCGCTAAACGGGGGTAAAATGTTAGTCTGACGAGAGAATATCAGCGACCCGTTTAGAGCAAAAATAGGCAGTAACAAATAGAGTAAGCAGTTTAACGCGCAGCAGCACGAAGGGCTGTCGCAAGGAATGCTGGGTTTATTTAGACCTGCGCAACAGTTTTAATCCATATTACAGCGGAGTATTGTCACATTATGATGGACAATTTACGCGCGGCTGCTAATAACGTCGTGCTCAAAATCATTCTGGCCTTGATCATGTTGTCCTTTATCCTGACCGGGGTTGGCAGCTATCTGATTGGCGGTTCCAACGACTTCGCAGCCAAAGTTAATGGCCAAGAGATTAGTCGTGCTCAGTTAGAACAGGCTGTACAGAGTGAGCGTGGCCGCTTGCAGCAGCAATTAGGTGAACAATTCTCCGCACTGGCCGCAAATGAAGGCTACATGCTGCAATTACGCCAGCAGGTATTGGGGCAGTTGGTCAACAACATGTTGCTTGACCAGTACGCCAAAAAACTGGGCCTGACTGCTAGCGACGAACAAGTTAAAGATGCCATCCGTCAGGCACCTTATTTCCAGACCGATAATAAGTTCGATAACAACAAATATCTCGAACTGGTTAATCGGATGGGCTACACCCCTGATCAATTCGCGCAATTACAGCGTCAACAGCTCATTAATCAACAATTGCTGCAAGCGTTTGGCGATACTGGCTTTGTTCTGCCTATCGAAGCACAGGCGATGTCAGAGCTGATTTTGCAGCAACGTGAAGTTCGTCTGGCGACAGTTGACCTCAAAGCCCTTCAGGCACAGCAGAAAGTCACTGATGAAGAGCTGCAAGCCTACTACGACCAGAACAAGAATAGCTTCATTGCACCGGAACAGATGAAAGTCAGTTTCATTACGATGGATGCTGTCGCGATGCAGGACAAAATCACGGTCACCGAGGAAGATATCGCGGCGTATTATGAACTGCATAAAAGCAGCTATACCCAGCCGGAACAACGCAACTACAGTGTGATTCAGTTTAAAACTGAAGCTGAAGCCAAAGCGGCGTTAGAGGAGCTGAAAAAAGGTGCTGATTTTGCTGCGATGGCAAAAGAGAAATCTACCGATATCATTTCCCGCAAAAATGGGGGGGAACTGGGGTGGTTGGAACCAGAAACTACGGCTGATGAACTGAAACAAGCGAATCTGACCGAGAAGGGCCAACTGTCTGATGTGGTTAAATCTTCGGTGGGTTATCTGGTTGTTCGCTTAAATGACATCAAACCTGCCCTGGTTAAACCTTTGTCAGAAGTGCATGATGCACTGGCAAAACAAGTTAAGCAGGAAAAAGCCGTTGACGCTTACTACGCGTTACAGCAAAAGGTCAGTGAAGCCGCTACCAGTGATAACGAATCTCTAGCCTCAGCGGAAGAAGCAGCAGGCGCTAAAGCTAAGCAAACCGGCTGGTTTACTCGCGACGCAGTACCTGCTGAGGTTAACTTCAAACCGGTTGTACAGGCAATCTTTGACGGTGGCCTGGTCGGTGAGAATGGTGCGCCAGGTAGTAATTCAGATGTAATCACTGTTGACGGCGACCGTGCTTTTGTTATCCGCATTGATGCTCATAAACCTGAAGGTATTCAACCATTTGATCAAGTACGCGATCAGGTTGCTGAGTTGGTGAAACGTCAGAAAGCAGAACAATTGGCACGTGTTGATGGTGAGAAACTCCTGACTGCACTGAAACAAGGTAAAGGCGAAGAGGCGATGAAAGCCGCTGGTATCAGCTTTGGCGAGAAGAAAACCTTGTCACGCGCACCAGACGATGATCAATTAGTGCAGACTATTTTTGCCTTGCCTCATCCGCAGAAAGATCAGTCGGTTTATGGCTTATCCCAGGATCGTCAAGACAACATCGTACTGATCGAACTGCTATCAGTAACTCCGGGTAAATTGCCGGAAGGCGAGATGAAGACCTTTAGCGCTAAAATGCTAGAAGGGTCAAGCGGTGTGACTTTTGATGCATTGATGGCAAATCTGCACAAACAGGCAACCATTAAGATGGGTCCAGCGGAGCAACAGCAGCCGCAATAAAACCATAATTGCTATGAGTCTCGCATACATCTGCAACTCGATGTAATAAAGAAAGGTCGCTTTGGCGACCTTTCGCATATCTGAAATCTACCCTTTGTGATGAATCGGAGGTTGCGGCAAGGTAGTCATGCTGTCAAACACATGGAGGATACAGCATGAAATTCATAGGAAAATTATTTGTTATAACCGCATTGTTCGCAGGTCTGAATATCCAGCAGGTCGTTTTTGCCGCTCCCGTCAGCCCTACGAGTACGACTCAGAATAAAGACCTCAATTCGCAAAGCCATACTCCAATAAATAGCCAGCTAAAAGCAGGCTCTTCGCCTGCCAAAGTGGCGGATAAGACGAATGCAACGGCAACAACCACAGCTGGCAGCTCAACGGACAGTGCATATAGCCAAATCAATATTAATAGTGCTAATGCGGAACAGTTGGCCCAGTTCCTGAGCGGAATTGGCAGGAAGAAGGCAGAGGCCATCGTTAATTATCGCGAGCAGTTCGGCCCTTTTACTGATGTTGAGCAGTTACTCGAAGTTCCAGGTATTGGCCCCTCGTTTTTAGAGAGAAACAATACCAAGCTTACAATGTAACTTTAGTTGGTGATGGGGATGTGCTGTGGTCAGACAGATACCAGTGACTATTTTCACCACAAAGAATCCCCATCTTTTCATAATGTAAGTCGCAGTAGCAGAGGGAAACTGTGATTTCGCTCTAGATTATATCGTAAGCATGCGATGAAGTGATTTCCCTCTGCTAATCTTGCTATGAGGTCGTACCAGTTGTGCGGGTACTCTCTTGCCAACGCTATTTTACTGCCGAAGGTACATAATTTTTATTCACTGTCTGGAGAAGCTCGCTGTCATGCATACTCATATTAAAGTCCGGGGTTTTCATATTGATGTTTTCCAACATGTTAATAATGCCCGCTACTTAGAGTTTCTCGAAGAAGCGCGTTGGGAATGGCTTGATGGGGAGCCAGCAGCGCAATGGATGGCTGAAAACCAAATCGCTTTTATCGTGGTTAATATCAATATCAACTACCGTCGGCCTGCGGTATTGGGGGATCTGCTACGAATCGATAGCCAGTTATTAAAGCTAAACGGTAAAAGTGGTGTGATGAAACAGACTGTCACGCTAGAGCCTGAATCTATTCCGGTGGCAGATGCAGAACTAACGTTTGCCTGTATCGATCTGCGTAGTCAGAGAGCATTGCCCATTGAGGGAGAGCTAAGGGAAAAACTGGATGAGTTTGTCAATCGAGGTATTACAGGATAACTCGGCTTTGTTGCCGGGGAGGGATATTTTCCCCGAATATCTGGTTAAATGTGCGATGGCCGCGATATACCTCGCTCTGATGAGCGAGGTCACGATTAGAACAAGGCAATGGGTCGATTACAGTGGCTATCTGAGTGAACAATAATCAAGCTAGCCCGGTTTTTTGTTTCAAGCTCAATAACACTTTTGGTTTATTAGCAAGATAGAACGCCAGCCCTTTGGCTCGTAAATGGCAGGCAGCACATTGGCCGCAACCATCGCCTTGAATCCCATTGTAGCAAGTAAGTGTGTCGTGGCGGACCAGCTCGAGTTGCTGATAATAATCAGCTAGCGCCCAGGTTTCTGCTTTATCCAGCCACATTAAAGGGGTAACGAAAGCGATATCTCGGCCAATACCCAAATCGATTGCATGGTTGAGTGCCTTCACGAACTCATCCCGGCAATCAGGGTAGCCGGAGAAGTCGGTCTCACAAACCCCGGTGATAACCGTCTGTGCTTGTACCTGATAAGCATAAATTGCGGCTAAGGTCAGGAATAGAATATTGCGACCAGGGACAAACGTACTGGGAACCGTATCGGCATCCTCTTCATCAAAAGAGGGGATAGGGATACTGTCTCGGGTCAGACTGCTCACCGCTAACTCATTGAGCATGCCAACATCTAGCACTTTGTGTGCTTTAGCACCAAGCTGCGTGGCAAGGGCGCGAGCAACATCAATTTCTGCGTGGTGACGCTGCCCATAATCGAATGTAATGCAGTGGACCTCATCATATTGCTGTAATGCTTGAATTAAACAGGTAGTGGAATCTTGCCCACCACTAAATACAACGACAGCGCGTTTCATACTGTGACCTCGTACGGCTGTGAGCCTCGAAAGAGCCAACCCACAGCAAAATAAAGAATTGGCGGTATGTTACTCAGTTCACGGACGAAAGGGTAGCAACCTGCATTTGGCAATCAGGTAGTGGCCGGTGGGAGCCATGCCTGATTGAAATCAAACCAACCATATGCGGTTAGGGTAACACCGTTAATCCGTGGCGGAGCATTGACCTGATACTGATAATTGAATAGCGGGAGAATCAGCCCTGCCAGCATCAGACCATTATAATATTCACGCAATTGGCGGAAACGCTCAGCCGCAAGTTCAGTTTGCTGAATCTGTATCAGTGTTTGTCGCTGTAGTTCTAATTGAGCCGGGGAGAGTATACCGCGCCACAGCGGATCAAGTTGGAGCCAGCTTTCCATCGCCGCTTCAGGAGACTCACCAACTAAGTGGTCTGCTAATAATAAGTCTGCTTCTTCAATTTGATGAGTATCTTTCCACTGCTTATCACGACTGGCGCGGATTTCTAATGTGCAACCATGGGTTGCCAATACCGCTTTTAGTTGTTCGGCAACACTCTCAAGTTCCATTGGCGGTTGATAGGTCAGTATCAGATGGGCAGGCAATGGTGGGTTTTCATCGGAGCTAAACCGGGGGATAGGCCAGCCAGGTAGCATTTCATGACTAGGCGTTATCACACCACGCCGAATGGATAACTCTTCTAAGATACCGGAAGTTTGCACTAGCATCAGCAATTTGGCTATTTGCTGGGGAGTAATATTATTGAGGTGCCGATTGATGGCCAGATAGCAAAATCCAAGGCTCATACTGCGCTGAACAGGGCGGGCTAAAGGGAAATCCTCCTCCTGTCCAATGGTGATACGTACCGGGTGTTGGCAGCTCCCGTCGGCTGACTGCACGACAAGGCTTGGAGTTATCCAGTATTCAATGAATTCCAGATAAGGATGCTGCAAATGGTAAAATTCGTGCTGCTCCAACCGGACCAGATGTTGGTTAAAGGTCGCTAACTTAAATGGGCCCGCCCCCAGAAGTGGGGCGTCGGGATGAAATAGTTTACACGGTAAATCTGCCAGCCGATGTGCCAGCCAGTAATCAGGATGCAGCAGCGTAAATTTCAGGCATAAAGCATGGGGTAGGGTAATCGTTGCAATATTGGCAAAACTCGGTTGGCTGCGTGGATTTGCCCGCAGCAGTGCCAGCGTCTGCAACAACTGCTCGCTGCGGATATGTTCCCCATTATGCCAACGTAATTGGCTGCGTAAGAAGAATTGCCAGGTTAAACCATCATCGCTGACTTGCCAGTGATGGGCCAGATCCGGTTTTGGCTGTGGGTCTCCGGTGTTAAATCGGGTCAGGCCAGCATGTAAAGTATAAATCAGATGCTGCTCTGCCCGGCCACTGACGGTCATTGGATTTAACGGTTCAAGCTCCCGATAATAAGGGATTCGCAGTATTGGGCTATCGGCTTGCCATTGTCCCCCCATGTGAGGGTTTAGTAACGCTTGAAGGCGTTCAGGTTCCAGTTGGGCGAGTGCGAGAGCAGCTTGATGGTCACCTTGCTCAAGGAACAATTGCAGGTAGGTTGCGCGCAGCGCATCTGGTTTTTTCAGGCATTGTAGTTGTGCGCGTTTGCCGCGGCCAACTTGTGAATGCCAACTGAGCCAGTCATTCGCTTGTAGCTGTTGAATCAGAGTGCGGGCATGTCGCTCACTGCAAAATAGTAAGCCTGCCAGTTCACTGACGGTGGTCGCCGCAGGTTGATCGCCAAACTTCTGATACAAGCGCTGATATTGGGTCAGCCGATGAATAATGCGCATAATTAAGAATCTACCCATTAGAACTATTTTATTTGCCATTTTGAACTTGGGCTGTGCTCAGAATCCTCACGTACTACATGTACGCTCCGGTTCTTGCGCGCTATCCATGTTCAAACTGTCT
Organism: Yersinia sp. 2540 StPb PI; assembly: GCF_052217165.1. Taxonomy (NCBI): domain Bacteria; kingdom Pseudomonadati; phylum Pseudomonadota; class Gammaproteobacteria; order Enterobacterales; family Yersiniaceae; genus Yersinia; species Yersinia sp. 2540 StPb PI. The sequence continues at coordinate 4,247,496 of NZ_JAZGQC010000001.1, read as the reverse complement.
GCAACAATGACGCCTACTGAGATAGGCTCTAAATCAGGAATAGTTTAATTTAATTGTTCACTATTAGTTCCGTAAATAGTACGTCATAATTTTATTCATACCACCAGTTTTGCTGTTATCGAGGTTTTAAATGTACCGTTTAGCCGCTTTTGATATGGATGGAACCTTACTGATGCGCGACCATAAAATTGGCGGCGCTACATTGAATGCGTTACACCAGTTGGTGGACAACGGGATGATCCTAACCTTTGCTACCGGTCGACATTATATTGATATGAAAGGCATTTTGTCTCACTCGGGCATAAATGGTTATTTGATCACTGGCAATGGGACCCGAGTCTGTGATGTAGAGGGTGAAGCATTATATGGTATGGATTTGCCCGCAGAACTGGTGGAGTTTGTGTTACGAACTCCGTGGCAGACCCGTGCCAGTATCCATATTTTCCGTGATGATGGCTGGTTTACTGATTGTAATGACCCTGCGCTGCTGACTGCACATAAAACCAGTGGCTTCCAGTTTCAGCTCACGGCACTGCGCGCATTGCCTCTAACTGGTAATCATAAAATTTGCTTTATTGCCTCACATCAGGAATTGACCGAGCTTAAAACCCAGCTTGAGCAGCAGATGGGCGGCGAAGCCGATTTTTGTTTTTCAGCGGTTGATTGCCTTGAAGTGTTGCCTCGTGGATGCAACAAAGGGGCGGCTTTAGAGCGATTAAGCCATCATCTCAATTTAACACTGGACGATTGTATGGCCTTTGGTGATGCGATGAATGATAAAGAGATGCTATCGCGGGTAGGTCTTGGCTTAGTGATGGGCAACGCATTACCGCAATTGAAGCAAGAGTTACCTCAGTTACAGGTTATTGGGCGCTGTGAACAACAAGGCGTCGCTCACTATTTGCAACATTGGCTAAGTTCACCACACCTCACCTATTCCCCCGAATTCTGAGGTTTATCCCCTTGGTACTTAGAGTTGTAGCGGTGTTAACGGGCTTATTCACCCGAATCACTGATGGTGTCAGCTCAGCGGATCACTCGCTTGCTGCCTAACTGCACCTTTTGATGACTTGAGGATAGCTATTAGCCAGCCGGATAATCATCCGGTTTTTTTCTGCCAAAATTCGGTTTTCCTCGGTCATCCAAGAGGGGAAAACCGAATTTTATCGGTTAATTACAGGTTATTTAATTCATTACTAAATGGGGTCAGATCACCAATGTTATTACTGACCCATTCGGTATTGTAATAGGTATCCAGATAGCGTTCGCCACTGTCGCAGAGCAACGTCACAATCGCGCCGGTTTTGCCTCGCTCACGCATTTGTTTGGCTAATTGTAATGCGCCCCAGACGTTAGTGCCGGTGGATGCCCCCACTTTGCGTCCCAAAATACCTTCCAACCAATGAATGGTTGCAACACTGGCAGCATCGGGTACGCGCAACATACTGTCGATCACTTCTGGAATAAACGAAGGCTCAGCCCGTGGGCGGCCGATCCCTTCAATACGGCTGCCGCAACTACCGGTAACCGTGCGGTCGCGGTTACAGAAACAGTCATAAAATACTGAGTTCTCTGGGTCGACTACCATCAGTTGGGTGTCATGCCCTTGGTAGCGGATATAGCGGCCTAAGGTCGCCGATGTGCCGCCAGTGCCAGCACTCATGACGATATAGTCAGGTACCGGGAAAGGTTCACGCGCCATTTGGCGGAAGATGCTATCGGCAATGTTGTTATTGCCACGCCAGTCGGTAGCGCGCTCCGCATAAGTGAACTGATCCATATAGTGTCCATTCAGGTCACGAGCCAGTTGTTCAGATGCTGCATAAATTTGCCCAGCACTTTCAACAAAATGACAGCGGCCACCGTAGAAGGTGATCTGCTCGACTTTGCGCCGCGCAGTGCAACTTGGCATAACTGCAATAAAGGGCAGGCCAATCAGCCGGGCAAAGTAGGCTTCAGACACTGCCGTGCTTCCTGAGGATGCCTCGATTATCGTTGTTCCTTCTGTAATCCAGCCATTACATAAGCCATAAAGAAACAGTGAACGAGCCAAACGGTGCTTTAGGCTACCGGTTGGATGGGTACTCTCATCTTTTAAATAGAGATAAATACCGGGGAAAGCCGGCAGATTTAGGCGGATCAGGTGAGTATCAGCGGAGCGTTGGAAATCAGCTTCTATTTCACTGATAGCATTTTTTACCCAAGTGTTGGTCATTTCATGGCCTGCGATGTAGGTAGTAAACTAATGATGACTAGATTAACGGTTATTAAAGAAAAAAACGTTGCCATTTTTCCTTCTTTATCGCCAAATGGTAGAAATTTATTCTATGGTTACTCGTTATGTTAGATAAAACTGACCGTAAACTCCTCTGTATGTTGCAAGAAGATTGCACTCAATCACTGCAAGTACTGGCCGAAGCCGTCAATCTTACCTCCACACCCTGCTGGAAACGGTTAAAACGCCTTGAGGATGAAGGATTTATCCGTGGGCGCGTGGCACTGCTGGACAGCGAAAAATTGGGGTTGGGGCTTACGGCATTTGTGCTGATTAAAACTCAGCAGCATAATAGTGGCTGGTATCAGGAATTTGTTGAATTTACTAAGCAAATGCCAGAGGTGTTGGCGTTCTATCGTATGGCCGGAGAATATGACTATCTGATGCAGGTCGAAGTTGCCGATATGAAAAGTTACGACAATTTTTACAAACGCATGGTTAATGGTGTTCCGGGGCTGATTGATGTGACATCAAGCTTTGCGATGGAAAAAATCAAATATACAACTATGTTGCCTGTTCCTGAGTGAATATTTGGATTAAAAGCCCTTTTACCGATGCTATGCTACCCCCTTCATCGCGCGTAGCGAGAAAATACCGATGTATTCGGTGTCAGACCAGGAATAAAACTGAGTGAGATTGTTTGCACAACTAGGCTGGTATTTTCGCCGTGAATGGCGCCGCTATGTAGGCGCGGTGTTGTTGTTAATTATTATCGCTATCCTACAACTGTTGCCGCCTAAGCTGGTCGGGGTAATTGTGGATGGTATCAGCACAAAACAGATGTCTACCAATATGTTACTGGTATGGATTGGTGTGATGCTGATAACCGCTATTGTGGTCTACCTACTGCGTTATGTCTGGCGTGTTTTATTATTTGGTGCCTCTTATCAATTGGCTGTGGAGTTGCGGTCAAACTTTTATCGCCAACTTAGCCGCCAGGCCCCTGGTTTCTATTTACGTCACCGTACCGGCGATTTAATGGCTCGTGCGACGAATGATGTTGATCGTGTGGTCTTTGCTGCCGGTGAGGGGGTGCTGACGCTGGTGGATTCGTTGGTGATGGGATGCGCGGTGCTGATTGTAATGAGCACCCAAATTAGCTGGCAATTAACACTGTTATCATTGTTACCTATGCCGGTAATGGCGGTGGTGATCAAATATTACGGTGACCAACTGCATCAACGTTTCAAATCGGCTCAAGGGGCATTTTCTACGCTGAATAACCAGGCGCAAGAAAGCCTGACCAGTATTCGCATGATTAAAGCTTTTGGCCTGGAAGATCACCAATCACAGCAGTTTGCTCAGGTAGCGGCAGAAGCCGGTGCCAAGAATATGTATGTCGCACGTATCGATGCCCGTTTTGATCCAACTATCTATATCGCCATCGGGATCGCGAATTTATTGGCGATTGGTGGCGGCAGTTGGATGGTGGTTAATCACAGCATTACTTTGGGTCAACTTACCAGTTTCATCATGTATCTGGGGCTGATGATCTGGCCCATGCTTGCCTTGGCGTGGATGTTCAACATCGTTGAACGAGGCAGTGCCGCCTATAGCCGTATTCGCAGTTTGCTGGAAGAAGCGCCGGTGGTTAAAGATGGTGATATTGAGCTGAGCGATGGGCGTGGCACGCTCGCGGTGAATATTCGCCATTTCTATTATCCAGGTAGTGAACAGCCTGCGTTACATGATGTGGCGCTGAAATTAGCACCGGGGCAGATGTTGGGGCTATGCGGGCCTACAGGGTCGGGTAAGAGTACCTTACTGGCATTGATTCAGCGGCAGTTTGATGTGGATGATGGTGCTATTTGTTATCAAGGGCATGCGCTGTCTGATATTAGGTTGCATGACTGGCGTGGCCGTTTATCTGTGGTCAGCCAAACGCCATTCCTCTTTTCTGATACGGTTGCTGGCAACATTGCATTGGGTAAACCTGATGCCACGCAGGCTCAAATTGAGCGGGCTGCTCGTTTAGCCAGTGTGCATGAAGATATTTTACGCCTTCCTCAGGGTTATGACACTGAAGTGGGTGAGCGTGGTGTGATGCTATCTGGCGGGCAGAAACAGCGGATTTCCATCGCCCGCGCACTGTTGCTGGATACTGAGATCCTGATTCTCGATGATGCGCTATCCGCAGTTGATGGTCAGACCGAATATGAAATCCTAAAAAATCTGCGTGAATGGGGTGAGCATCGTACCGTGATTATCAGTGCGCACCGTCTTTCAGCGTTGACCGAAGCCAGCGAAATTTTAGTGATGCAGCATGGTGGCGTGATGCAGCGCGGGACACATAACGTATTAGTCAGTCAATCCGGCTGGTATCGGGAGATGTACCGTTATCAACAACTGGAGGCAGCATTAGATGATGGTGAGTCGGAGGCCAAAACCGATGAGTAAAGTTCAGCAACTTTGGCCGACACTTAAGCGCCTGCTCTCCTATGGCTCCCCTTATCGTAAACCGTTAGGGTTGGCGGTATTGATGTTGTGGATTGCGGCTGCCGCCGAGGTCAGCGGCCCGCTTTTGATAAGTTATTTTATTGACCATGTGGTCGCAAAAGGCACTTTGCCCCTCGGTTTAGTCAGTGGGTTGGCATTGGCTTATCTGTTGCTGCAATTGTTGGCCGCAGCATTGCATTATTTTCAGGCATTGCTTTTTAACCGTGCTGCCGTAGGCGTGGTTCAGCGCCTACGTATTGAAGTGATGGATGCCGCTTTGCGTCAACCTCTCAGTGCGTTTGATACCCAGCCGGTTGGGCAATTGATTTCCCGTGTCACAAATGACACTGAAGTCATTAAAGATTTATATGTGATGGTGGTCTCCACCGTATTAAAAAGCGCGGCATTAATTGGCGCGATGCTGGTGGCGATGTTCAGTCTGGATTGGCGTATGGCGCTAATTTCTATCTGTATCTTTCCAGCAGTGCTGGTGGTGATGGCCATTTATCAACATTACAGCACACCCGTAGTGCGGCGAGTCCGAGCTTATTTGGCTGATATTAACGACGGTTTTAATGAAATCATTAACGGCATGGGCGTGATTCAGCAGTTTCGCCAGCAAGCTCGTTTTGGCGAACGTATGGAGTCTGCCAGCCGTGCACACTATATGGCACGCATGCAAACTTTACGCTTGGAAGGGTTTTTATTGCGCCCGCTGCTGAGCCTGTTTTCTGCCTTGGTACTGTGTGGTTTGTTACTGTTGTTCGGTTTCAGTCCTGATGGCTCAGTGGGGGTGGGGGTGCTGTATGCCTTCATTAACTATCTGGGCCGCTTAAATGAACCCTTAATTGAACTCACATCACAGCAGTCAGTCATGCAGCAAGCTGTGGTGGCTGGGGAACGTATTTTTGATCTGATGGACCGCGCCCAGCAAGGATACGGTACTGATGATCGCCCACTGACCAGTGGCCGTATCCAGGTGGATAATGTCAGCTTTGCTTATCGTAGCGATAAAATGGTGCTGCAAAATATCTCCCTTGATGTGCCTTCGCACGGGTTTGTTGCTCTGGTCGGGCATACCGGCAGCGGAAAGAGCACGTTGGCTAACCTGCTGATGGGCTACTACCCGGTGCAACATGGTGAGATTCTGCTGGATGCTCGTCCTTTATCAGCGTTATCCCATCAGACCTTGCGCCAAGGGGTGGCTATGGTGCAACAGGATCCAGTGGTGTTGGCTGATTCCTTTTTTGCCAATGTGACTTTAGGCCGTGATATCTCTGAACAGCAAGTGTGGGAAGCTCTGGAAACGGTGCAACTGGCCCCTTTAGTCCATGCGCTACCCGATGGATTGCACAGTCTGCTTGGTGAGCAGGGGAATACCTTGTCAGTTGGGCAAAAACAGTTGCTGGCGATGGCGCGAGTATTGGTACAGGCTCCGCAAATCCTGATTTTAGATGAGGCGACTGCCAATATTGACTCTGGTACTGAGCAGGCCATTCAGCGGGCATTGCAGCTAATCCGAAAAAATACCACGCTGGTAGTGATTGCTCACCGCCTTTCAACCATTGTTGATGCTGATACCATCTTGGTGTTGCACCGTGGTGTGGCAGTGGAGCAGGGTAAGCATCAAGAGCTGCTGGCCGCCCATGGGCGTTATTATCAAATGTATCAATTGCAATTGGTTAGCGAAGATTTAGCCGCCATTGATCAGGTAGAGACGGTAGTAAGTTAATTAATAAGTTGTGGGGCTAAGCGGCCCCGCACTATTTTCTGTGTTTTCCTAAGTCAAATCGTCAATGCATAGCCCCGTTAATGCCCATTTTGCCGCCTTCGTGCACCATAATCTTGCAATGCAATAGGCCGTCGATGCTGTTGTGCACTTCTGTGACGCGCTTCGCACTATTTTGGTGCGCGAAAATTATTCAACACGATGAATTCAGCCGCTACACGGCTGGCTCATGTATCTCAACCGCCCTAGCTTCGCCATTTCCGCATTAAATTATATCTATCATTACTTATGGCATAACCTTTGCTTTACTTCATTTGTGGCAGACATGAATTCGACTTAATTCGAGAAGGGGCAAATATGAAGCTGGTTACCGTGGTTATCAAACCATTTAAGCTGGAGGATGTGCGTGAAGCCTTATCCTCTGTGGGTATTCAGGGGCTGACCGTAACCGAAGTAAAAGGATTTGGTCGCCAGAAGGGACACGCAGAGCTCTATCGGGGAGCTGAATACAGTGTCAATTTCTTACCTAAAGTGAAAATTGATATTGCAATTGCTGATGATCAATTGGATGAAGTGATTGACGTGATCAGTAAGGCGGCCTATACCGGCAAAATTGGTGATGGCAAAATTTTCGTTGCTGAATTGCAACGTGTTATTCGCATCCGTACCGGCGAAACCGACGAAGCAGCACTGTAATTTGCAGGCTCAAATTTAGTGAATAGGGATGGGTTGATGATGAAAAAACTTTTATCCATGTTGGGCCTGAGTTCGGTAGCGATGCTGCCTTCTTTGGCAATGGCCGCAGCACCGGCTGTAGCTGACAAAGCTGATAATGCTTTTATGATGATTTGCACCGCGCTGGTGCTGTTTATGACTGTGCCCGGTATTGCCCTGTTCTACGGCGGTCTGCTGCGTTCCAAGAACGTATTATCGATGATGACTCAGGTCATGGTGAGCTTTGCTCTGATCTGTGTGCTGTGGGTGCTCTACGGCTATAGTCTGGCTTTCGGCACCGGCAATGCATTCTTTGGTAGTTTCGATATGGCGATGCTAAAAGGTATTGGTTTGACCAGCCTGAGTGGCACTTTCTATCAATATATCCATGTGGTGTTCCAGGCTTCATTTGCCTGTATCACGGTCGCACTGGTGGTGGGGTCATTCGCCGAACGTATTCGTTTCTCTGCGGTATTAATTTTTGCTGCACTGTGGTTCACCTTCTCATATTTGCCAATGGCACATATGGTATGGGGTGGTGGTTTCCTGGCAATGGATGGCGCGCTGGACTTTGCCGGTGGTACTGTTGTGCATATCAACGCCGCGATTGCTGGTTTGGTGGGCGCTTACTTACTGGGTAAACGTGCTGGTTTTGGTAAAGAAGCGTTCAAACCTCATAACTTACCTATGGTGTTTACTGGTACTGCGATTCTGTATATCGGCTGGTTTGGCTTCAATGCCGGTTCAGCCAGTGCCGCGAATGAAATTGCTGCACTTGCCTTCTTGAATACAGTAGTTGCAACAGCGGGTGCTATCTTGTCTTGGGTCTTTGCTGAGTGGATTTTACGCGGCAAACCGTCGCTGCTGGGTGCATGTTCCGGTTGTATCGCAGGTTTGGTTGCGATTACGCCAGCGGCAGGTACAGTCGGGGTTGGTGGTGCATTGATTATCGGTCTGGTCGGGGGGGTTGCCGGTCTGTGGGGTGTGGTTCTGCTGAAGAAATGGCTGCGGGTAGATGATACCTGCGACGTATTCGGTGTCCACGGCGTGTGTGGGATTGTCGGTTGTATCCTGACCGGTGTCTTCACCTCGGCTTCACTGGGCGGTACAGGTTACGCCGCTGGCGTCACTATGGGCCATCAGGTAGGTGTGCAACTGTTCAGCGTCGGTGTGTGTTTGGTCTGGTCTGGTGTTGTTGCCTTCGTTGCCTTTAAAATTGCTGACCTGTTGGTTGGCCTGCGGGTACCAGAAGAACAAGAACGCGAAGGTCTGGATGTTAACAGCCACGGCGAAAATGCATACAACCAATAAGCTAGAAGTAGCAGTAGCAGTAAAATAAATAATAATGATGATAGCAGCAGGGGCGATATGATATCGCCCCTGTTCTATTTTTGGCAAAGGCTATCGAGGTATCATCGATGCAAACGAATGACACCTTCCTGCACGGTAGAAGCCACTAATATCCCTTCCCGGCTGTAAATCTGGCCACGGACAAAGCCCCGCGCGCCGGAAGCAGAAGTGCTTTCTACTGCATACAGCAGCCAATCGTCCAGGCGGAATGGCCGATGGAACCACATAGAATGATCTATCGTGGCAATCTGCACTCCTGGCTCCAGGAAACCAATCCCATGTGGCTGCAAGGCCGTTGGCAGGAAATTAAAATCAGAGGCATAACCCAGTAAATACTGATGAACCCGCAGGTCATCTGGCATGGCGCCGTTGGCGCGGAACCAGACATAGCGATTAGGTTCTTCTACCGAGCCTTGCAATGGGTTGTGGAATTTCACCGGGCGCATTTCAATTGGCTGATGGCCGATAAACTTTTCCCGTACTTTTTCGGGGATCATATGTGCGAATTGGCGAGCAATGTCTGTTTCCGACATCAACCCTTCCGGCGGGGGAACGTCCGGCATGGTATTTTGGTGTTCAAACCCCTCTTCTTGACTCTGGAACGATGCCGTCATATAGAAGATGGGTTTACCATTCTGAATCGCACTGACCCGGCGGGCGCTGAAGCTGTTGCCATCACGTAGTGTTTCGACGTCATAGATAATGGGCTTGCTGCTGTCCCCTGGGCGCAGAAAATAGCTGTGGAAAGAATGTACTGCCCGCTCTGCCGGTACGGTTTGTTTTGCTGCATAGATAGCCTGACCCACTACCTGACCACCAAATACCTGGCGCAAGCCCAGATCTTCACTTTGGCCACGAAAGATACCTTCTTCAATTTTCTCAAGGAAGAGCAGATCGAGTAGTTTTTCTAATGCTTGACTCATGTTGTGGCCCCTGATGGTTGAGTTTATACACAGTGTGCTGAATCCGTTGGGCGCTCGTCAATATATTGCTGTGAAAGGCCTGTTCAACTGAGGAATATCGGATAAGGAATAGTCTGATAAATGCCTCAATGGGGTAAGCGTCGGCGGGAAGTAGAATATTGTGCTATAATTGGCTTGCTAGGTGGTTGAAGCCACTTATTAAACGCCGGCTGTTCTGTGGATAGCTTGCATCTTAATAATAAGAAGGAGTGCGACCTATGAAACCTTGGCAATCAATGAAATTCTGGCAGATAGCAGGTGGGGCAGCATTAGTGGTAAGTTTGGCTGGGTGTGCTCATCGAGGGGCTGATGTTCCGGTTCCCGCACCGGCAGGTGTAACCACTGCTGCTGCGCCTATTGCACAGCCTGCTGTACAGGGGACAGTGAACATCCGCGAGCGCATTGCATTACCACCTGATGCCGTAGTCACGGTTACGCTGTCGGATGCCTCACTGGCTGATGCACCATCACGGGTTATCGCCCAGAAAGCAATTCGTACTGAGGGCAAACAGGCTCCGTTTACTTTTGCTTTGCCGTTTAACCCAGCCGACATCCAGCCAAATGCACGTATTATTGTAAGTGCAGCGATCACTCGCAATGGCCAGTTATTGTTTATCACCGATACCATGCAAGAAGTGATCAACCGTGGCGCGGGTACCCAGGCTAATCTGTTATTGGTCCCTGCAACCTCTGTTGCTATAGAAACAACCCCAGGGGGACCGGCAACAATACAGGGCGCGCCTACCATAACAGGCAGTGCGACCATCCAGTAATGTTTAACCCGCCATGAGCCGGTTTTTCAGAAACGCCAATTAATTTGGCAATAGCGCCACAGGATAGCCACTATTCTGTGGCGTTTTTATTAGCGGTATTGCCAGCGATAGCGGCGTAAATCAATTCGACCCGAAGTATCGATATCAATACCTTCAGCCAGTAATGCCTTTTTCTGTCTAAGATAATCATCACCAATTAATGATATTTCGCCATGGCGATTAATCACCCGATACCAGGGTAAGGCAGAGCCTTCCGGCAAGCGTTTGAGAACCCCACCGACTTGGCGTGCAGCTCTGGGGGAGCCAATCAGCCGCGCGATATCGCCATAAGTGGTCACTTGTCCATAGGGGATAGCGGCCACCACCTGGAAGACCCGTTGGCGGAAACTGTCGACAAACGGTAGGTCACCCGATTCTGTGGGCAAATCTGATGTTGTAGACTCCCGCTGATTTTGGCTCTCTGTTTTTGATGATGTCACAGCATTCTCTTTTTTATCTACATGGGCGGATAGTGCCACGCTATAGAAATAAATCGGGCGATATAAATAGAATGAGATGAATAAATAACATCATCAATGCTTTTGGTGCCAGCAGAAAATAGATTTAACCCAAACCTGAGGGGAAGTGGGCAAGAAACCACCGGTTAGTGCGGGTTGTCTTGCTATTTGGTGGGTCATGGTCGATAATGCCCACCGCTCCAGAGTACAAGGAGCCGTTAACGTCAATGGAGGTCCTGTTGGTTCTCCCGCAACACTAACTTGTGAACTCGGTCAGATCCGGAAGGAAGCAGCCGTAGCAGGCGAGGTGTGTGCCGGGATGTAGCTGGCAGGGCCTCCACCATTTCTGATAAGTGCATGATATCCATCATATTCAACACTTGTCTCGTGCATTGAAACGGCAGTGATACAACTTTTGTGTATCACCTGGGAGCTAATCAATGTCACATCTTATGCTTTCCCGTCATGCAATCTGGTACTACCCTAGAGTCTACCTGACACTTGGAAAACGTCGTGAAATTCGAATCAGCTTTATCACAATGATATTATGCCGGTGCATAGTGTTTTTGGTGCTTCCGTAGCGATAATCTGAATCCTATTCAAACCTTTTTACTTTGAAACCAGCTTGTTTTTTTATTATCTGTCCGTCTTTCATGATGATAGTCAGGTTTTTTTCAGGATCTGCCAGCAGTCCGATATCAGCGATTGGATCGCCGTTAACCAGCAATAAATCAGCTAAGGCTCCGACTTCGACCACACCAAGTTTTCCTGGATATGGATTGCGTCGATCTGATAGTGCTAACAATTTTGCATTATCAGATGTTGCCATTCTGAGCACTTCGGCGGGCGTATACCACCGTGTCATTGTAGAAAGCTGTGAGCCTTGTCGGGCTGCCAAATTGCCATCAAATAAAACATCTGTTCCGAACGCAACTTTCACCCCGTATTTTTTAGCTAAGCGATAAGCGTTATCAGTCCCGGCAAAAATCTGCGCTGCTCTGGCTTGTCCTGCGGGATCGGGCTGTTGATTTGCATTTTCGTCCGCCAAAAAAGGCTGCAGACTCCACCATGTACCTGTATCTGCCATTAATTTTGCAGTTGCATCATCTGCCAATTGACCATGCTCAATTACTTTTGCTCCAGCTTTGATAGCATTGCTAATGGCTTCAGGGGTATAAGCATGGACTGTCACATAAGTACCCCAATTAGCCGCGGCCTCGACTGCGGCGTGAATTTCATCGACGCTAAGTTGAACTGTATCTAATGGGCCATAGGGAGAAGATACGCCACCGCCTCCTGTCAACTTGATTTGGCTAGCTCCTTGCAACAATTGCTCTCTGGTGCGCTTTCGAATTTCATCGGCTGAATCAGCTATCGCTGACATACCAATTCGTTCTGGGTAACTTAATTGATCTGGGGTAGCCGGTATTTCTGAAAGCATCCGAAAATCACCATGACCACCCGTTTGTGAAATCATTGCCCCTGATGGCCAGATGCGTGGCCCTTTGATTACGCCATTATCAATTGCGAGTTTTAAGCCAAACGCGGGTCCACCCAAATCTCGAACGCTGGTAAAACCGCGCAGAAGTGTTGACTCTGCTTCAGCACCGGCCAGCAATGTGATAAAACTTAACGGAGCGGTTGACGCTAATGCCATGGAAGGACGAGCCATAAAAGTATGCCAGTGGGCATCGATAAGGCCCGGCATCAATGTTTGACCATTGCCAGCGATATGCACGGCATCAGTTGCTGGATTAATCGGTTGAGCAGAGATTTGAGTGATTTTATTGCCTTCAACAACCACATTCATTTTGGACGTTAAGGTTGTGCCGTCAAAGACCCGAACATCTTCGAAGATAGTCATTGGTAATTTATTTGACGATTGAGCATAAGATAGTGAGGGTAGGAGGCTGACCATACAGGCAGCCAAAAATGTTGTTTTGATTGTCTTTGACATCAGTATTTTCCTCTCGTTTCTGAGAACAAGATAGCGTTGAGTATTATATATATCTTATCATCTCTTTTATTTTGGTACTGTTGCCAATAGCTGCTTAGGGTAAACTGTTGATGATAGGAGGTTGCATCCATTTTTTGCCCGACTGCTGCCGTGATTATATCCGGCATGATCTCGCGCGGGGCTTTATTTCCTTAGCGATTGATACCTATTTCTTCGTCAGCCAGGGAGACGTTGTGCACCAAAAAATAATATCTGCACCAAGATAATCGTCGGCAAATTGTACAAACTCATCCTTGCTAAATGGCTTACCCGTATTGGGGTTCTTGCAGGTCAAGGTCGGCTCCTGCACTGCCATGGCAATGAGTGCTAGCCTCCGCCATTGCTGATGTTATCTTCTTAGTGTGCTTATCTAAAGTGTCAACCCTTCTTGCTGGACCTCTTCTTTAAGTTTTCTTATGCTATTGGTCAGATATTTTCAGATAGACGTATTAATGAAGGAGGAAATAAGATTTTTCTCATTTATTTATTGGTTTAGGTGTCTATTTACATTTAAGATTTAGCAAAGGATTAATAATATTTTGAAATTATTAGCGGTAAGAGTGAATTTTAATAAATAAAACGGACCAAGCACTTTGACTTAAATGCCCTTCCATTCTGCTGATAACTCACTGGATTTTACCTAAATCCTGATATGCAATAACGCGGGATTCAAGTTAACCTTCAATACCGTGGGCCTATCAAGACATTTATCTCAAATTAAAACACGAACAAATCGCCTGGTTCATTGAAGCCGATAACGACTATCGGCTCAACGTTGTGTGTCTTAACCAGCGTTAAGCAGACTATTTCACATGTTGCCAAACCGTAGGTGGGATTTTATCATAAAGCTTATTCATTGTGAGTTCAGCCAGGCGATGGTCTGCCGCTGAGTAAAATAATTCCAACTCATCATCGGAAAGCTCATACTTATTCTTTTCAATTACACGTTCCAATGTATCAATAGTCGTACATTTTCTTAAACGCATCAGGTAGTCAGTTTTTGTCATGGTGGTTTTTCTTCTCGATATACAAATTAATATAGGGAAACTATCCCTTAAGTTTTCATCAGGGTACAGATGTATTCTCCTGAGAAAAGTCTGAATAAACGCTCTTTGGTTTTTTGCCAGCGCCGCAATTCAGGATCATTGATCCCGTAACTACTAAACAAAGTATATGTATCGTCTAAATATTCTTCCACTAACTCTGAAAGGTCGCCGTCATCCGGGTATTTTATTTTAAAACTCATCACAAATGAAGCTATATGCTCGATCAAATCATTGAGTTGCAGATTTACGGCAGATGTTGGGTCATTTACCCACCCATGATGGCTGTCGCCAAGGGTAGCAATGCCTTCATCATACAAGTTCTCACATAGAAACTTCAACTGGGCAATGTCATGCCGTTTAGGCGAGTACTCATCCATATCATCCCCTCCGTAAAGTCTTAATTCGGTGTTGATAACACAATGTGAGTAGATAGATAATCATATAAACGTAGAAGCTTATCGTTAACGTAAATAAACTTGTCTTGATATGAATATAAATCATTTCTTCGCTCACCGCGCAACTTTATTACTTAATCTTACAATTCGTCAGCGGTTGAGGGCCTGTCATTGTTAATTATATCAAAAGTGATTTTTTCTGGATGTACAATAAATGTTACAGCACCGGTTAAGGATTCTTCAGTATTGATATCCAAACAGGGGTTAAAGATATGCCATTGATAACAGTAAGTCATTGAATAACAGTTATCTTCTACGTGAGAAATATCAAGAATTTCTAATGAACCCGCCGTGTACCTGGCATTTTCCGAATAATACATTAAGCCGGAAACCAAACTTCCTTCAATTTCACGGATATTATTGCTGATAACACTCTTGAGTAATGAAATCGCGTAACACCCTGAGGTGAAGTCCCCAGCTATTTCATTGTTCATTAATTGTCCGCTCATGGTGGCAAGATTAATTCATTCCTGTATCGCTATTGTAACAAAAAATGCTTTGGCATTTGTTTTTCAGCAACTACGAGCATGATTTGAATCAAAAAAATCAAATTTAATGAGATTTTTCAACTAATACTATCAGCTACATGTTGTGATGTTATTTGACGCACTTGCTTTCAATAACACGCTCTTCCTATAAAATAACGTAGTCTAAATAGGGTTCTTCATATTTAGGGTTATTACTCACGATTAATTTAACTACTCTCTATTAACCTAGAATGCTCAGCGGGTTTGGTCAAGAGCAGGGGAGGATATTACCTGTTTTCTATTGTGTAATTTATCGTTTTGCGAGCATTACCGAACAATGTTGAGGTTAGAATACCAAAACCCTGCCTGACCTCACCAGTGGAGTAACAGTAAAAATTGTTTAATTTACTGTTACTAAGCATGTTTGCGCTGTCTGGTTTGCCATTAGCGGCAGGTTTGCTTCCGTTTACTGAGGGCGGTGGGGCTAGCGTGCTAAAACTTGTTACTTTTAAAACCCGTCAATCATGATGTTTTCTTGAATTTAATAATTTTATGTGATGTTATAATGTATCACATAAAAACACATGCTCTGTTCTACTATGAATAAACACGCTTTCCTTACCCGGTTAATCCTGCCTTCCTACTGGACATTGTTCTCACTTTCGTCATTACAGCGTATCAGCGGAGTCGCCTTACTTTGCTTGCTGCTGTGGGGAGCTATTTATTGGGCGAATATATTGCCATGATAAAGTTGAGAAATATTGAGATTGGATATGATCGGCATGCACTTACCCCGCCAATTGATGGTGGTTTTACTGCCGGGTCTCTCACGGCCATCATTGGGGCAAATGGAGCGGGTAAATCAACCCTACTTAAAACATTGGCAGATTTACAACCCGCAGTGATGGGGGAAATAACTTTTACCGGAGAAGTGCGCCCTCAAATAGCCTATCTCCCACAGCAAGCTGAGTTAGATAAACAGTTCCCCATTGTCGTTCAGGATGTCGTGGCGATGGGGTGCTGGCCACAAAGTGGGCTACTAGGGGGCATTAATCATCAATCACGGCAACGAATCAAAAAGGCATTAAACACCGTCGGTATGCAGGAGATGGCGCGCCAACCCGTTGGTGAGCTTTCTGGCGGGCAGTTGCAACGGGTGCTGTTTGCCCGTCTTTTAGTGCAACAGGCACAACTGATATTACTGGATGAGCCTTTTACCGGTATTGATAGCCAAACCGTGCGGCTGTTACTCGATGTTATTCATCGGTTACAGGATGAGGGGCGGACAATTATTGCTGTCTTACACGATATGTCGATGGTCGCTGAGCATTTCCCCCGCGCCTTGTGGTTGGCACCTCTTGGTAACTGTTGGGACTCATCTGCACAGGTTCTGGCGCAATGGCATCACTGCCACAGCTCATCTTGCGCACTCTCTTCTCTGGCTCCTCAACCCGAACAGCAAAGGGTTATCAACTGATGACATTGTTCCATTTATTTGCTGATCCTTTTGTCGATTTTGGCTTTATGCGGCGGGCATTAGTCGCCTGTCTGGCTTTGTCACTCAGTTCAGCTCCTTTAGGGGTTTTCTTGTTATTACGGCGAATGAGCCTGGTGGGGGATGCCCTATCTCACGCGGTATTGCCGGGAGCGGCTATCGGTTACCTCATTTCAGGAATGTCACTGGTGGCAATGGGCGTGGGTGGGTTTATTGCCGGATTAGCGGTTGCTATGTTGTCCGGCTGGGTCAGCCGACGAACACTATTAAGAGAAGATGCCAGCTTTGCCGGTTTCTATCTGGGCTCGCTGGCCTTGGGGGTCACGCTGGTCTCTCTACGTGGCTCGAGCATGGATCTGCTTCATGTGTTATTTGGTTCTATTTTGGCTGTTGATGTCAGTGCCATGACCATGGTCGGCGTTATCACGACGGTTTCGATGTTGGCTTTAGCGGCGATTTATCGCGCACTGGTGATTGAGTCATTCGACCCTGTCTTTCTACGGGTCAGTATGGGGCGCTGGCTGATGGTGATCCACGCTCTGTTTTTATCGCTGGTGGTTATCAATCTGGTCGCCGGATTTCAGATTCTTGGCACCCTGATGTCGGTAGGATTAATGATGTTGCCTGCTGCCAGTGCCCGTTTTTGGGCCAAAAATCTCCCTCATACATTAGGTATTGCCATGACCATCGGCATAGTTGCCAGTTTTGTCGGCTTGTTGTGGTCTTATTACGCCTCGTTACCTGCCGGGCCGGCAATAGTCCTTAGTGCCAGCCTGATTTTCTTTGTATCTATTCTATTTGGAACGCGTGGTGGTGTTTTAGCAACCGCGCGCCGTTAAGAAGTACCGGTCGTTAAAGGAGAGTTAAATGAAGCGTTTACCTATTAGTTTGGCGGTAGCTGCCCTACTGTCTAGCCCATTGGCGATGGCAAAAACTGTTGAAGCTGTAGCCAGTTTTTCTATTTTAGGCGATATCGTCCAGCAGGTGGGGGGCGAGCATGTCAATGTGGTGACATTGGTCGGCCCGGATGGGGATCCCCATAGTTTTGAACCAATGCCGAAAAATAGTAAACAGTTATCTAACGCTGATGTGGTGTTTATCAGCGGGCTAGGGCTTGAAGGGTGGTTGGAGCGTTTGATCAGTGCTTCTGGCTATAAAGGGCAGGTCGTTGTCGCCTCAACCGGGATCGATACGCGTAAAATGGATGATGAGGGAAAGAGGGTGACGGACCCCCACGCATGGAACAGCATGGCGAATGGTATCAAGTATGCCAACAACGTAATGAATGCATTGATTGTCGCCGATCCTGAGGATGCTGATTATTTCCGTAAACGTGGTGGAGAATACATTCAGCAATTGGAAAAACTGGATATTTATGCGAAAGCTCAATTTGCCACGATCCCGATGGATAAGCGTAAGGTCCTGACCAGCCATGATGCTTTCGGCTATTTTAGCCAAGAGTATGGGGTTAACTTCTTATCGCCCGTCGGATTCTCCACTGAGGCTGAAGCCAGTGCCAGCGATGTAGCCGCGCTAATTAAACAGATCAAACAAGAGAAAATAAAAACGTATTTTATTGAAAATCAGACTGATCCGCGTTTAGTAAAACAGATTGCCGCAGCCAGTGGTGCTAAAGCTGGTGGGGAGCTTTACCCTGAAGCCTTATCTGCAACCGGTGGCCCGGCAGCAACCTATGCTGAAGCTTTTAAACACAATGTAGATACCATTGTGAACAGTATGAAGTAACTATAAACCAATAAACAAAGTGGCTAGCGCTCAGTCTTTGATTTTGGTCAGAGGCTGAGTACTTGACCTTGGTTGATAACTCTCTTCTTTAACATGAAAAAGCCCCGTTGGGCAGCAACGGGGCTTATCAATACCATCAACTGATGGGCTAAAGACCAAATCAAAATCAACGCTTCTTATGAGTCCCTCCCTGAACCGCTTTGAAACGTGGGTTACTTTTACAAATAACGTATACCCGACCACGACGATGAACGATTTTACAATCGGGATGACGGTTTTTAGCTGAACGTAATGAACTCAATACTTGCATAGTTAACTCTCAGGATTAGCTGGCTTTTTTAGTCAAGAAGCGACCAAAACGTTGATTGAAGCGCGCAGTACTGCCTTCTTTGGAGAACTCTTTTTGTTTACCGGTGTAGTACGGATGTGAGGCTGAGGAGATATCCAGCGTGACATAAGGATAGGTCTGCCCATCGCGCTCAATGGTGCGTGCTGTGGCAATGGTGGAACCCACGGTGAAATAGGTATCTGCGCTGGTGTCGTGAAAAACCACTGTCCGGTAGTTAGGGTGGATGCCAAGTTTCATAAAAACTCCAATTGTTATGTTATACTATAACAATAATTATGCGCTATTCACTTTTGAGTTTCAAGTACAGAAAATAAAAAACCCGCAAACCTAAGTCTGCGGGTTTTCTTAATGATGTATTTCATCAATTGTGGTGACGTAAGGTTTACTTGGCCTTATGGTCAACCGCATGCGAGTGTTCTACATCTTCGCTTTTTCGACTAAAGCGACGGCGAACCACCACGAAGAAGACCGGAACAAAGAAGATAGCCAGTACAGTCGCGGTTACCATCCCGCCCATAACACCTGTACCTACCGCATTCTGTGCACCAGAACCTGCACCACTACTGATAACCAGTGGCAGAACCCCTAGGATAAAGGCTAATGACGTCATCAGAATTGGTCGCAGACGCATACGTACTGCTTCCAAGGTTGATTCCACCAAACCTTTCCCTTCTTTGTCCATTAAGTCTTTAGCAAACTCAACAATCAAGATGGCGTTCTTGGCCGATAGTCCGATAGTGGTCAATAAGCCTACCTGGAAGTAAACGTCGTTATTGAGCCCACGCAGAGAGGCCGCCAGTAACGCGCCCACAACACCCAGCGGTACCACCAACATAACTGAGAATGGAATCGACCAGCTTTCATACAGCGCAGCCAGACATAAGAACACCACAATCAGTGAGATGGCATACAACGCGGGAGCCTGGTTACCTGACAGACGTTCTTGATAAGACATGCCGGTCCAGTCATAACCGATGCCGCTTGGCAATTTAGATGCCAAGTCCTGCATCAGGTCCATTGCCTCACCGGTACTTTTACCCGGCGCTGCCTGACCCAGAATTTCCATGGATGGCAGACCGTTATAACGTTCAAGTCGAGGTGAGCCGTATTCCCATTTCGCGGTGGAGAAGGTATTAAACGATACCATCTGACCGGCGTTGTTACGGACATACCACTTATCGATATCACCCGGTAACATACGGAAAGGCGCATCAGCTTGTACATAAACTTTCTTCACACGACCACGGTCGATAAAGTCGTTTACGTAACTGCCGCCCATTGCTGAACCGAGCGTGGTATTGATATCGGAAATCGAAACACCAAGAGCCTGTGCTTTTTCCTGATCAACTTCCACTTTGAACTGAGGTGTATCTTCCAGTCCGTTCGGCCGCATACCGACCAGCATATCTGAGTGTTGCGCCGCCATACCGAGCAGTTGGTTACGCGCTTCAGTTAATTTCTGATGGCCGACGTTACCCTGATCAATTAACTGGAAGTCAAAGCCGGTAGCAGTACCCAACTCCACAATCGCTGGCAAGTTAAAGGCGAAGACCAAACCGTCTTTGATTTGCGAGAAGGCAGCAGATGCGCGGCCGACAATTGCTGGAACTTTGTTCTGTTCTCCCGGACGCTCATCCCAGTTTTTCAGACTGACGAATGCCAGACCCGTGTTCTGACCCTGACCACTGAAACCGAAGCCGTTAACGGTAAATACAGAGTTAACCACGTCTTTTTCTTTGTCGAGATAATAGTCAGTAACCTGATTTAGCACTTTCTGAGTACGTTCTTGCGTCGCACCCGCAGGCATTTGCACCATGGTCAGGAATACACCCTGATCTTCTTCTGGTAAGAATGATGTCGGCAAGCGTAGGAACAACACGCCCATACCAATCACTATCAGCAGATAGATCAGCAGATAACGGCCAGTGCTGCGCAAAATGTTGGCAACGCTGTCAGTGTAGTGATGGGTGCTTTTCTCGAACATGCGGTTAAACCAACCGAAGAAGCCGGTACTCGGCCCATGTTCACCTTTGGTGATAGGTTTCAGCATTGTCGCGCACAGTGCGGGTGTCAGAATCAATGCCACCAGAACCGAGAGCACCATGGCTGAAACAATGGTGATAGAGAACTGACGATAAATCGCCCCGGTTGCGCCGCCAAAGAAGGCCATCGGGATAAATACTGCCGACAGTACCATCGCGATCCCCACCAATGCGCCCTGGATTTGCTCCATAGACTTTTTGGTGGCTTCTTTCGGCGGTAGCCCTTCTTCCTGCATCACACGTTCGACGTTCTCTACCACCACGATGGCGTCATCTACCAATAGACCTATCGCCAACACCATCCCGAACATCGTTAGGGTGTTTATCGAATAGCCAAAGGCGGAGAGAATAGCGAAAGTACCCAGCAATACGACCGGTACTGCAATCGTTGGAATCAATGTTGCCCGGAAGTTCTGCAAGAACAGATACATTACCAGGAACACCAAAATGATGGCTTCAACCAGTGTTTTAACCACTTCGTTAATAGAGATTTTAACGAATGGGGTGGTGTCGTACGGATAAACCACTTTCAACCCATTCGGGAAGAAGGGTTGTAATTTCGCCAGTTCAGCTTTTACTGCAGCAGAGGTGTCCAGGGCGTTAGCACCGGTTGCCAGTTTAATACCGATACCTGCCGCAGGTTTACCATTATAACGGGCGATGATGTTATAGCTTTCAGCACCCAGTTGAACGATAGCCACATCTTTCAGGCGAACCTGCGAACCATCAGTATTCACTTTCAGCAAGATCTGGCTGAATTCTTCTGCGTTGGTTAAACGGGTCTGCGCAATGATTGATGAGTTCAGCTCTTGACCAGGTACGGGTGGAGTCCCCCCTAACTGGCCTGCTGCGACCTGATTGTTCTGTACTTTAATGGCATTAATAACATCAACCGGTGTCAGTTTGAAATTATTCAGTTTATGCGGATCCATCCAGATACGCATTGCGTATTGGGAACCAAATAACTGAACGTCACCCACACCGGCGGTACGGCTAATTGGATCTTTAACGTTAGAACCCACATAGTCCGCGATATCTTCTTGTTTCATGGTGCCGTCTTCAGAAATAAAGCCGGCAACCATGAGGAAGCTACTACTGGACTTTTCAACGCTCACGCCCTGCTGCTGCACTTCTTGCGGCAGTAATGGCATAGCTAATTGCAGTTTGTTCTGGACCTGAACCTGAGCGATATCTGGGTCAGTGCCTGAGTTAAAGGTCAACGTCAACTGAACGTTACCGGAGGAATCACTGCTGGAAGACATATACAGCAGGTTATCGATACCGTTCATGTTCTGTTCGATAACCTGCGTAACTGTATTCTGAACAGTAGTCGCATCGGCGCCAGGATAGTTGGCGGAGATTGTAATTGCCGGTGGCGCAATGGTTGGATATTGCGCAACGGGTAATTTCATTATCGCAAGTGCACCAGCCAACATCAGAATGATGGCGAGAACCCAAGCGAAAATAGGGCGATCTATAAAGAACTTAGCCATGAATTACCGGCTCCTTTTAAGACTTCTTCGCTGTATCAGCCGGAGCTGCTTTTTGCGCCGGGTCAGTAACTTCCTGCACTTTTACCTGCACGCCCGGTCTGATTTTCTGCAAGCCGGAAACAATCAGGCGGTCGCCTGCTTTCAATCCTTCAGTAACCAACCATTTATTACCAATGGCCTGATTAGCAACCAGCGTGCGCATTTCAACTTTGTCATCTGCGCCGACAACCATAGCAGTAGCTTCGCCACGTGGGTTACGCGTCACACCTTGTTGAGGCACCAACAGTGCATCAGGTCTGACACCTTCATCCAAACGGGCACGAACAAACATGCCAGGCAGCAGCGCCTCGTTCGGGTTAGGGAAGATGGCACGGATAGTAATTGAACCGGTCGTTTCATCGACGGTGACACCAGAGAATTCCAGAGTACCGGTTTGTGCGTATTCAGAGCCGTTTTCCAGTAACAAGCGAACCTTGGCCTTGCCGTTTTCTTGCTTGAGCGTGCCATCAGCCAGCTCTTTTTTCAGGCGCAAGAATTCATCGCTTGATTGAGTCACATCGACATACATCGGATCAAGTTGCTGAACTGTGGTCATTGCCGTTGCCTGACCACTGGTCACCAATGCACCTTCAGTAACTGAAGATTTACCGGTACGCCCACTGATTGGCGACGTAACCTGAGTATATGCCAGGTTAATACGCGCTGTTTCTACCGCCGCTTTTGCTGCCAGAACACTCGCATTAGCTTGCATTGAGTCAGACACAGCCTGGTCATACTCTTGCTTACTGATGTAATTGGTACCCAGTAATGGTTTGTAGCGATTCACTGTCAGGCGGGCAATTTCAGCGGCAGCTTGTGCTTTCGCTAAATCACCTTTGGCGCTGTCATAAGCGGCCTGATATGTGGCTGGATCAATTTGATAAAGTGATGTTCCGGCGGTGACATCACTGCCTTCAACATAGTTACGTTTAAGAATGATCCCGCTAACTTGTGGGCGAACTTCTGCAACACGGAATGCGGACGTGCGGCCCGGTAGTTCGGTTGTGATATTCAGTGGTGCTGCTTTCAATGTCACAATACCGACTTCAGGTGCCTGTTGAGCATGGGCTTGCGCCGCATCTTTATCATTACATCCTATAAGTACTAAGCTGCCTGAAAGTACCAGAATTGCAGCCAGAGGCATTACCCCTCTGTTTTTGCTCATAGATAAACCTCAAGTGTCCGATTTTTAATTTAATTCAATGGATCACAAGCTTTAAAACCCATTGCTGCGTAAATTATATGTGCGTGCTATGGTACATACATTCGTGAATGTATGTAAATCGCACCCCCTCGAAAAAACAACGCTATGGCACGAAAAACCAAACAGCAAGCCGAAGAGACTCGGCAACAAATTCTTGATGCCGCAGTGCGGGAGTTTTCTGCGCATGGCGTTTCCGGCACTTCACTTACTGATATTGCCGCCGCCGCAGGCGTAACCCGAGGCGCAATTTATTGGCACTTCAAGAATAAGGTAGACCTGTTTAACGAAGTTTGGGAGTTATCAGAGTCTAAAATTGATCAGCTCGAATTAGAGTATCAGGCAAAATATCCCGATAATCCACTCCGCATCCTGCGTGAAATACTCATCTATGTTCTTGTTTCTACGCGTGAGGATTGCCGACGCCGTGCACTAATGGAGATTGTATTCCATAAATGTGAGTTTATCGGTGAGATGACCTCAGTCCATGACGCGCGTAAAGTTCTTGATTTAGCTAGTTATGAGCGAATTGAATCGGTTTTGCAAGACTGTATTGATGCAAATCAATTGCCCGTCAACCTTGATACTCGTCGAGCTGCGATTATCATGAAAGCTTATATTACAGGTTTGATGGAAAACTGGCTCTTTATGCCAGAAAGTTTTGATATAAAACAAGAGGCACCGGTATTAATTGATGCCTATCTGGAGATGCTAGGCCATAGTCTTTCGTTGCGAAAAGGGTTAAATAACAAAGCATCGGATTAACTGGAGGTTTATATGAGTAGTTCACTGGTTGTGATTGCGAATGGGGCCGCCTATGGCCATGAGTCATTATTTAATGCTCTGCGTTTATCTATTGCGTTAAAAGAACAACAAGCCGATCTCGATTTACGCCTTTTTTTAATGTCTGATGCCGTCATTGCTGGTCTTAACGGGCAACAACCACGTGAAGGTTACAATTTACAGCAGATGCTAGAGATTCTTACAGCACAGAATGTTCCGGTTAAATTATGCAAAACTTGCGCCGATGCCCGTGGTGTGACTGGGTTAACGCTGGTTGATGGTGCAGAAATCGGTACTTTGGTTGAGTTGGCTCAATGGACGTTAGCCGCTGATAAAGTTCTCACGTTCTAAGTAATAAGGGGATTATTACTCTTCCCTGAATCAACTGATATTGCTGGTTGTTACATCCTATTCAACAACAACTGCGTAACAGCCCGCATTATTACAGCTATTCACGCTCTGAAAGATTTTTCTTATTATGACTCGAGACTGAACGTGATAGGATTTCAGCCTCTCTGTTGAAATGAAGTTCAAATATGAGCAGCAGATCCCATAATCAATATTCTTTACCCTTATCCATGCCAGTCATGACGTCAGTGGGGGCATTTTTATTACGCCTTCAGACAATGCTTATCCTGCTTATAATTGCCTTTATATCTTTGCCATCGACTTTTGCATCTGGAATCAATATTGATGTGCCGACCCGCACTGAGGTATTAAGCCAACTGGATACACTATCAAAACAAAAAATATTGTCGCCAGCGGAAAAGTTATCACAGCAGGATCTGACTAAAACGTTGGAATACCTTGATACCATTGAGCGTACCAAGCAAGAGGCCAGTCAACTTAAACAACAACTGGCACAAGCTCCCGCAAAATTACGGCAGGCGACAGAGGGGCTGGATGCGCTTAAGAATAGTACCGCTGACCCGCTGACCCGGGAGTCATTGGCGAATTATTCGCTGCGCCAATTGGAATCACGTCTAAATGAAACGCTGGATGATTTACAATCAGCTCAGGAAGACCTCTCCGCTTATAATAGCCAGTTAATTGCCCTGCAAACTCAGCCCGAACGGGTGCAGAGTGCAATGTATAACGCATCAATGCGTTTAATGCAGATTCGCAATCAACTCAATGGATTAGCGCCAAATCAAGAGGTTCTGCGTCCAACCCAGCAGCAAGAGTTATTGACTGAGCAGGTGATGTTAAATGCGCAGTTGGATTTGCAACGTAAAAATCTGGAAGCTAACACCACCTTACAGGATTTACTGCAAAAACAACGGGATTACACTACTGCGCACATAAACCAACTGGAGCGCTACGTACAGCTACTGCAAGAGGTGGTCAGCGGCAAACGATTAATCCTATCAGAAAAAACAGCCAAAGAAGCGCAAGCACCTAATGATGCAACTGATATTCAAAATGATCCGTTAGTTAGCCGAGAACTGACGATTAACAAAGAATTAAGCCAGCGCCTGATTAATGCCACGAAAGAAGGCAACACCCTGGTACAACAGAATATCAGAGTTAAAAACTGGCTGGATCGCGCGCTGCAATCGGAACGTAACTTAAAAGAACAAATTACCGTATTACGCGGTAGCTTGTTGCTTTCGCGTATCTTGTATCAACAGCAGCTCAATTTACCGGCTGCGGGTTTGATAACCAATATGGGGCCACGTATTGCTGACTTGCGCTTGGAGCAATTTGAAATAAATCAGCAACGTGACCAGCTATTCCAGGGGGATGACTATATCCAAACCCTGATGAATGACAGTAAAGAGAAGATCAGTCCTGATGTAGAAGACGCGCTGGGGCAAATTGTTGATATCCGCCGTGAGCTACTGGATCAGTTGAATAAACAGTTGGGTAACCAACTGACATTGGCTATCAATCTGCAAATTAACCAACAGCAGTTGCTCAGCGTCAATGAATCACTGCAACATACTCTGACACAGCAGATTTTTTGGGTCAGTAGCAATAAACCGATGGACTGGTCTTGGCTAAAAGCCTTACCGGGCGCACTTAAAGCTGAACTGAGCAATTTTCACTTTACCCTGTCACCGGGGGATGTGTTAGCGGGGTTGATCAAATCAGTGGTGTTCTTACTACCCATGTTGATTGTGGTGGGGGTGATCCGATCACGCTATAACATCATTAATAAACATTTGGATAGGTTGGCGGCTGACGTCGGGCAACTCAAGCACGACAGCCAAATGCATACGCCAAATGCCATTATGCTCACTTTACTGAAAGTCTTGCCTGGGGCCTTAATTATCCTAGGTATTGGCTATTGGTGCCTGCGTTCAGACTTTAATCTTAGTGATTTCCTCTGGAGCTTATTCCAACGTTTGGCGCTGTTCTGGCTAATATTTGATCTGACCTATCGTATGCTCTCGCCAGGGGGAATTACCGAGCGACACTTTATGATCGCGGCTGACCGATGCGCGCATTATCGCCGCCAAATGGTGCGATTAGGGGGGGCATTGTTGCCGGTGATATTCTGGTCGGAATTGGGAGAGAAAAGTCCACTTCGATTGGTCGATGATGTCATCGGGCAAATTGTTATTGTTATTGCATTGGCACTGCTGGCCCTGTTTGTCTATCCATTCTGCCGCGATAGTTGGCGTGAAAAAGATTCCCATGCGGTGCGGTTGGTGATTGTGACTGCGGTTGCGGTAACCCCCATCATTTTGATTGGCTTAATGATGGCAGGATATTTTTATACGACACTGCAACTGGCTGGTCGCTGGATTGATAGCCTGTACTTATTGTTCCTGTGGAATATCGTTTACCTGACGGCAATTCGAGGTTTAGGGGTAGCCGCGCGGCGTTTGGCCTATCGTAGGGCCATTGCCCGGCGGCAAAGTTTGGTGAAAGAGGGGGCTGAAGGTGGTGAGCCGGTTGAAGAGCCGCCATTAGCCTTGGACCAAATTAACCAACAGTCATTACGCCTGACAACGATGGCGCTCTTCCTGATTTTTGCCACTTGTTTCTATTGGATTTGGGCGGACCTGATAACGGTTATTTCCTATCTGGACAGTATCTCTTTGTGGCATTACACCTCAACAGTCGCTGGTGCTAGCGTCGCGCAGGCTGTGACCTTGGGGAATATGCTGGTGGCTTTGATGGCATTGGTGGTTGCCTATGTTCTGACTCGTAACTTGCCGGGCTTACTTGAGGTTGTGGTATTGTCGCGCCTGCAACTGCGCCAAGGCACTTCTTATGCCATCACCACCATTCTGACTTATCTCATCACGGCGGTCGGTGGGATAACCGCGTTAAGTTCGCTCGGTGTTTCGTGGGATAAATTGCAATGGTTAGTGGCGGCATTGTCTGTTGGTTTGGGGTTTGGCTTGCAGGAAATCTTTGCCAACTTTGTATCCGGTTTGATTATTCTGTTTGAGCGGCCCGTTCGTATCGGCGATACCATTACCATTGGTACTTTTTCGGGGAATGTCAGCAAGATACGCATCCGTGCGACGACAATTACTGATTTTGACCGTAAAGAAGTCATTATTCCGAACAAAGCATTTGTTACCGAGCGCCTGATCAACTGGTCACTGTCAGATACCATTACGCGCATCATCATTAAAGTGGGTGTCGCCTATGGTTCTGATCTGGCGAAAGTAAAAGATGTACTGTTACAAGCCGCCCATGAGAATCCACGAGTTATGGTTGATCCTGAACCGCAAGTCTTCTTCCTAAACTTCGGTTCCAGCACTCTTGATCATGAGTTACGCCTGTATGTTCGTGAATTGAGAGATCGCAGCTATACGGTGGATGAATTGAACAGGGCTATTGATAAGTTATGTCGTGATAATGACATTAATATCGCCTTTAACCAGTTGGAAGTGTATCTGCACAAACCAGATGGTACCGAGATTCAGGAAGTCAGTCGCCCGCTTGATAAACAGGGCTTACCGGCTGAGCAATCGGAATTGGGAGATACTAAGCCTGACTTACCGGATATCAATAAGCCGCTTGCTTAAGGCATTAGGCTGTATAGGCAGTAGCGCACCATTACTGATGGAGTCTCTACAGGTCGGGTAATATACCTGCATCACTAAGGCGACACGTTAGTGTATCGCCTTGGCTAAACAGCAGAAGTGATATCTTCAATCTGAGTTTTGACGGCGGAGCTTACGCTGATAATCAAGTTGCACGATCGCTAACGCCGCCAGTGCTGTCTCGGGCGCTATCTCATTGCATTCCAGCAGATAGATAAGATCTACTGCCAGTTGCAGTTCTGGTGGAGCTTTTTCAACTGACATAATCTGACCAACATTTGATTTGCAGTTAATCGGGAAGTCGGGTGTGAATATCGTACCTGGGTTCCACCTGACCTGATTCAACCTATATACCCACTAGATTTCAACATGCTGGAAAGCGGTAAGCCAGGTAATCCCGATTAACTGACACCAGTCAGTAATTCGGGTGAACGCAAGCCGTCAACATCTGCACTTGAAAGAGGGCGGGCATAAACATTATAGAGAACTATTTGCTGTCGGAATCTCAATGATTCAAAAAATGTGACAAATATTCAAAAACCGTTCTCTTTTTTCTCAATACTGCGTTCTATTCTTATCAACGCCTGCCGGCAGCGCATTAGGCGCCCCTCGAGTGCCGCTAGCTCTTTCTGTATTTTCTGCTGCTCAGATAACAAACTTTGCTTACCAAGTTGGCTCTCTCTATCCTGAATCATGGCCAATATTCGCCGTTCATAATCTTGATGTTCAGCCAGCTTATGGTAAGGGTCCAATTTATTATCCCGAGGTTCAGGATTGGATTTTCTTAATTTTTGTGTAGCCAATTCTCTTTGCAATGCAGAAATCTGGGCAACCAGTTTTTCAGCGAGAAAAGCAACCTGTTGTGTGCGATTATCAGCAACCACCTGCTTTAGTTGTGCCATATTTTTACGTATTTCCTGTAGATAATCGCGGAAACGGTTGCCATGATTACCAAACAGCTTTAGATCAAAACGGGCTTGCTGAGAGGGAATGTTTGCCTGAGGGCCAACTTGCGCTGACAGCGCTTCAATTTGACTTTCAAGCACCTGCAATAATTTTTCCGTACTCATGGCGCTTCTCCTTGGCATTTCCCGCCAGCTTGCCTTCGAATGGCGGCAGATACAAGCTTGGAGGAGGGTAAATAAAATAGATACCGACGTCTTGTGCAAATAATGGCAAGAATATCTATTGATGATGTTCAATGCATGGGTTAATGATAACGCTTTATTAAAGTGATGATAAAGGGAGCTTATGTCTCGTTGGTTTTTGATAACCTTGGGTTGGCTGGCGGTGATATTGGCAACGTTAGGTGTCGTGCTTCCTCTGTTACCCACCACACCGTTTTTGCTGTTGGCCGCCTGGTGTTTTGCACGATCCTCCCCGCGATTTCATCACTGGTTGCTCTACCGTTCATGGTTTGGTAGCTATATACGTACCTGGCAACAACATCGAGCATTGCCTGTGGGCACTAAATGGAAGGCAATACTGGTTACCATACTTACATTTGCTGTTTCACTTTGGTTGGTGAAAATCTGGTGGGTGAGAGGCATATTACTTATTATGTTAACCCTACTGTTGACCTTTATGTGGCGAATGCCAGTTATTGACCTATCGCAACAAAAACGGCGCTGAGCAATTCACACTAGTTGCATTTTAGTGCCAGTTTGCATAGATTCGAGCGTTTTCGTGCGCGGGGTAATCCCTCGTTGCATCCTTAATGTTAAGGATGCAGTGACTTAAACTATCGGAGTATTATCGATAGTGAGACTAAGTTACTCAGCCGATGCCATTTAACATCGACTGGCCGCGCTTAAGTATGTACAGCAGTTTTATCAGGCACAAATTATGACCGCTACTGCACCTAATACAGCACAACAGCTTCAATATATTAAAGACAGTATCAAAACCATCCCCGATTATCCAAAAGCGGGAATACTGTTTCGTGATGTGACCAGCTTGCTAGAAGATCCATTAGCCTATGCCGCTAGCATCGAATTGCTGGTAGAGCGCTATCTGGGTAAAGGCGTGACCAAAGTAGTGGGTACTGAAGCTCGCGGCTTTCTGTTTGGTGCTCCGGTAGCCCTGTCGCTGGGTGTCGGTTTTGTTCCGGTGCGTAAACCCGGTAAATTGCCGCGGGAAACTATCAGCGAAAGCTATGAGTTGGAGTATGGCACGGACAAACTTGAGATCCACACCGATAGCATTAAACCGGGCGATAATGTCTTAGTGATTGACGATTTGCTGGCTACCGGCGGCACAATCGAGGCAACGGTTAAGCTCATCCGTCGGCTGGGTGGCGTCGTGACTGACGCTGCATTTGTGATTGATTTACCTGAATTGGGCGGCGAAGCGCGTCTGACTCAGCAAGGTATCACTTGCTATAGTTTGGTCTCGTTCAGCGGGCATTGATTTTATCCCCAAAGAATGTGGAGTTGCAGATAGGCTGCAAGTGAATACATCCCGATAAACTTACCCAGGTAGATGATTTGGGTGAATGAAAGCAGCCAACAGCACTCTGGACTGAAAGATGGTAGGCATAACAATCTGGTGGTCATCAACCGTGACCGTCAGATTATTCGATGAATATCGGGAAAATATTATCAATGCAAACTGCCATTCACTTATTAGAGTGGCAGCGAATAAATACGTGAAGACTCGCCCCATGGGTGATAACCCAATCCAGTAAAAGTAAAACCATACTTTTCGTAGAACCCGATATGGTCAGTACATAAATGTAGTGTATCAAAACCTAATTGTTTGGTTTCTTTAGCAATATGCCTGATCAGTAATTCACCATAAGCATACCCCCGGTGTTGCTCTTCAATATAAAGCGCACATAACCAAGGGTACAGATCCATACGGCTAATAAAATCATTGGTGATTAATCCAGCGCAACCAATAATTTCATTATTCATTTCCATCAAATACCATTGAGGTAAAGGATTTTTAGCTGCAATACAAAGACTGATGCAATCCTGATAAAGCATTTTAGTCTCTTCCGTGGCCCACTTATTCTGAAAATAGCGGATAGATTGATCTTTATACTCAGGGTGACTTCTCACCGAGATGATTCTTATCATTATTGTTTTCCTAACGCACTAATTATACTCACTATTTTTGGTAGAGATCCCAGCGATTACCGTAAATATCTTCGAATACAACCACCATGCCATATTCCTCTTTGCGAGGTTCTTCGCAGAATGTCACTCCTTTTGATTTCATCAACTCATAATCACGCCAGAAGTTATCTGTCTCAAGAAAAAGGAATACTCGACCACCGCATTGATTACCAATAAACGCAGTTTGATGGTCATTGGATGCCCGAGCTAGCAATAAACGACACTCACTGTCTTCTGTCGGCGAAACCGACACCCAACGTTTCCCTGGTTGTGCCTCATCTTCTCGCAGAAAAAAACCTAACTTTTCGGTATAAAATTCAATCGCTTTATCGTAATCATCAACGACGATAGCAATATAGCCCATCCCTCTTTTTTTACTTGTCATAAATCCGTCCATTGTTAATTGACCAAAACTGGGTGCCGCTGATTATTAACTATAACTTCTTGATAGCCTAGGCATCGGCACTGATTGAATACCATGCAAAATCCAGCAGTCAGGGAAGCAACTTTACACTCTGCTAATCTCCGTTACCTGTCAGAGCAAATTTCCGATCGTACTAAGGCCGGTATTTCACAATAGATTGCCAGCATAACATCCAGATTGTGGAATAAAAATGAACAGGCCACCGTTGTAAAATTCATTGCTGGCAATATCGATTCTTTCAACATGGGGGAGAGTCAGAAAGGAAATAAGAACGGGATTATTACGGCATCGCAGGGTACAAAGAATCGACAACTCTACTTCCACAAAGTAAATTTGTGGGAATGAGGATGGGCGTACTGGTACACTAAGATTCAACCTGTAGCTATTCGGGTTAATGTGTTCAAAAACAAACCACTTAATATATGTAGGTTAAATAGTGGTTTTTTTACTGGTGATTAAATTATTCTTTATAAATCAATGATGAAGTATTAATGAGCTATCAGGTCCTTGCCCGTAAGTGGCGCCCCCAAACGTTCGCAGACGTCGTTGGTCAGGAGCATGTCCTGACGGCGCTGGCTAATGGCCTTTCATTAGGGCGAATTCATCACGCCTATCTATTCTCCGGCACCCGTGGCGTTGGCAAGACATCGATTGCACGACTATTAGCCAAAGGTCTTAACTGCGAAACCGGCATTACAGCGACGCCTTGCGGTACCTGTGCTAACTGCCTGGAGATCGAACAAGGCCGTTTTGTTGACCTGATCGAGATAGATGCCGCCTCGCGCACGAAGGTAGAAGATACCCGAGAACTGCTGGATAACGTTCAATATGCTCCAGCCCGTGGCCGCTTCAAAGTGTACTTAATTGATGAAGTGCATATGCTGTCGCGCCACAGTTTCAATGCGCTACTAAAAACTCTTGAAGAGCCGCCAGCTCATGTGAAATTCTTGCTGGCGACTACGGACCCTCAGAAACTGCCGGTGACTATCCTTTCCCGCTGTTTGCAATTCCATCTCAAAGTGATTGATGTTGAGGTTATCCGTGGGCAGCTTGAAAAAATATTGCTGGCAGAGCAAATCAGTAGTGATGCGCGAGCATTGCAATTACTGGCACGGGCGGCCGATGGCAGTATGCGAGATGCGCTTAGTCTGACAGATCAGGCCGTTGCGATGGGCGATGGGCATGTGACGACAGCTACAGTCAGTCAAATGCTGGGAACGCTGGATGACGAGCAACCCTTGGCGATTATCGAGGCGCTGGTCAGTGCTGATGGTGCGCGGGTGATGGCTCAGGTAGAACAAGCGGCATCACGTGGTGTCGATTGGGAAAACTTATTGGTCGAAACCCTAAGTTTGCTGCACCGCATTGCGATGGTGCAACTGCTGCCATCAATGTTGGATAATCACTATGCGACGGTTGAGCCTCGGTTACGCGAACTGGCCCGCACATTGCCGCCTACAGATATCCAGCTATATTATCAAATACTGTTAATGGGCCGCAAAGAGCTGGCTTATGCGCCGGATCGCCGCATGGGGGTTGAAATGACCTTATTGCGAGCGTTAGCTTTTCATCCTAAAGCGATAATTGCCGAACCGCAGAGTGTATCTGTCAGTGCGCCAGCAGCGATTGTGGCTAACAATGCACCGCAGCACTCCCCAAATACGCAACAGCCCGCATCTACTCACTCAGGGCCACCGCAAGATGCACCACCGCTAGGGCTTGCCGCTGAAGTGAGTACTCAGCTGCCAGATTCTACTGCGCAGCTCCTTCAGGCACGGACCCAGTTGTTGCGACAATCCGGGACAACCACACCAAAAAAGAATGAGCCGGCAGCGCCAGGAAAAGCGCGGCCGGCAACCTCGGCACTGGAGCGTTTAGCTTCGGTGACTGAGCGCAGCCAGCAGCGTCTGGCCGCTAAATCAACCGAAGAAAAGAAACCGGCGAAGAAAGAAGCTTATCGCTGGACCGCGCAGAATCAGTCTGAGGTCGTAGCTGAGCCAGTTACCACGCCTAAGGCGTTGCGCTCTGCGTTAGAGCATGAAAAAACACCAGAGCTTTCTGCCAAATTGGCTGAAGACGCCATGGTGCGGGATCCTTGGGCGGCAGAGATAGATAAGCTACATGTTCCGAAATTGGTACAGCAACTTGCGTTGAATGCATTTAAAGAAGAAATAGAACCGGGTAATATTTGCCTTCACCTGCGTTCTAGCCAGCGGCATTTAAATTCGCCCTCGGCACAAAAGGCGCTGGCTGATGCATTGAGTGAATTACACGGTAATGCTGTCACACTTAGCGTTATCGAAGATGACAACCCGGCGGAGCGTACTCCGCTGGAATGGCGGCAGGCCATTTATGAAGAAAAGCTGGCACAAGCACGCCAGTCGATTATTGCGGATAATAATATTCAGACACTGCGTCGTTTCTTCGATGCAGAATTGGATGAAGAGAGTATCCGGCCGGTTTAACCGCTGCGGTAAGTACATGGTGTACTGACGCGGCCCCTTGCTATGAGAGATGACTATGTTTGGTAAAGGCGGTATTGGCAATTTAATGAAACAAGCCCAGCAGATGCAGGAAAAAATGCAGCAGATGCAGGAAGAAGTCGCCAAATTGGAAGTTACCGGTGAATCTGGCGCGGGCTTGGTAAAAGTAACCATCAATGGGGCGCATAACTGCCGCCGGGTTGAAATTGACCCAAGCCTATTGGTTGAAGAAGATAAAGAAATGCTGGAAGATTTGATTGCTGCGGCATTGAACGATGCAGCGCGTCGTATCGACGAAACGCAAAAAGAGAAAATGGCTTCGGTCTCCAGTGGTATGCAATTACCACCAGGCTTTAAGATGCCGTTCTGATGCAAACCAGTCCACTCCTTGAGTCATTAATGGAGGCGTTGCGCTGCCTGCCGGGCGTTGGCCCGAAATCAGCGCAACGTATGGCATTCCAACTGCTACAGCGTGATCGTAGTGGTGGAATGCGGCTGGCGCAGTCGTTGACTCGTGCGATGTCCGAAATCGGTCACTGTGCTGATTGCCGTACATTTACCGAGCAAGACCGTTGCACTATCTGCTCCAACCCACGCCGGCAGCAGAATGGCCAACTCTGTGTGGTCGAAAGCCCGGCAGATATCCATGCTATTGAACAAACCGGCCAGTTTGGTGGGCGTTACTTTGTGTTGATGGGGCATTTATCTCCCATGGATGGCATTGGCCCTGGCGATATTGGTTTGGATTTGCTGGAAAAACGGCTTGAAACTGAAACTATCACTGAAGTCATTTTGGCAACTAATCCGACCGTAGAAGGGGATGCCACTGCCAACTATATCGGCCAGATGTGTGGTCAGTATGGCGTATTAGCCAGCCGTATTGCTCATGGCGTACCCGTAGGCGGCGAACTGGAAATGGTTGATGGTACGACATTATCGCACTCACTGGCTGGGCGTAATCCTATTAAGTATTGATCCCATTCTTTACTGTGGGCGACAGTCTTGTTATTGATTATCTTACGAATAAATTCGTTAGGGATAATAAGTCAATCGCCCTCGATTCTCTGTTTTTTTCTGTCCTCATACTTGAAACTTTCACCTATTGGCCCCATCTGATACTCATTGTTCGATTTTATGTACCTGTCGGTAATTTGGATTGAGGTAATTAATGAGTATGAAAGGTCAAGAAACCCGTGGATTCCAGTCTGAAGTAAAACAACTCCTCCATTTGATGATTCACTCGCTTTATTCCAATAAAGAAATTTTCTTGCGCGAGTTGATCTCTAATGCCTCTGATGCGGCAGACAAACTGCGTTTCCGCGCGCTGTCTAATCCTGAATTATTTGAGGGCGACGGTGAGCTGAGAGTGCGTTTATCTTTTGATAAAGAAAAGCGTACTTTGACTCTAAGTGATAACGGCATCGGTATGAGCCGTGACGAAGTTATTGATAATCTTGGTACCATCGCGAAGTCAGGGACTAAAGCATTCCTTGAGTCTATTGGTTCAGATCAAGCCAAAGATAGCCAATTAATCGGCCAGTTTGGTGTCGGTTTCTACTCCGCATTTATCGTGGCAGATAAAGTCACCGTTCGTACCCGTGCCGCCGGTGCGCCTGCTGATGCTGGCGTATTCTGGGAATCGGCAGGCGAGGGTGACTACACCATCGCGGATATCACCAAAGAAGAGCGTGGTACAGAGATAACCCTGCATCTGCGTGAAGGTGAAGACGAGTATTTGGATGATTGGCGCTTGCGCTCAGTCATCAGTAAATATTCAGACCATATTGCTTTGCCAGTTGAAATTCAAAGCAAAAACGAAGAAGACGGCACGGTCACCTGGGAGAAAATCAATAAAGCTCAGGCATTATGGACGCGCGGCAAAGCAGAGATTACTGACGACGAATATAAAGCATTCTATAAACATATCGCGCATGATTTCACCGACCCGATGAGTTGGAGCCATAACCGCGTTGAAGGTAAGCAGGAGTATACCAGCTTGCTGTATATCCCAGCTCAGGCCCCGTGGGATATGTGGAATCGCGACCATAAGCATGGTTTGAAACTTTACGTGCAGCGCGTGTTCATTATGGATGATGCTGAGCAGTTCATGCCGAATTACCTGCGTTTTGTTCGTGGTTTAATAGATTCTAATGATCTGCCGCTGAACGTCTCGCGTGAGATTCTGCAAGACAGCCGCATTACTCAGAATCTACGTAGTGCGCTGACTAAACGTGTGCTGCAAATGCTGGAAAAACTGGCTAAAGATGATGCTGAGAAATATCAGCAGTTCTGGCAGCAGTTCGGTATGGCGCTTAAGGAAGGCCCGGCGGAAGACGGTAGCAATAAAGAAACTATTGCCAAGTTACTACGCTTTGCTTCAACCCATACCGACAGCTCAGCGCAGACAGTGTCTTTGGAAGATTATGTCAGCCGTATGACTGAAGGGCAGGAGAAGATTTATTACATCACTGCTGACAGCTATGCTGCGGCGAAGAACAGCCCTCATCTGGAACTGTTCCGCAAAAAAGGCATTGAAGTCTTGCTGTTATCTGATCGCATCGATGAATGGATGATGAGCTACCTGACCGAGTTTGATGGTAAAGTTTTCCAGTCAGTCAGCAAAGCAGATGACTCACTGAATAAGCTGGCAGATGAAGAGCGTCCAGATCAGCAAGAAGCCGACAAAGCGTTGGAGCCATTCGTTGAGCGGGTTAAAACCCTGCTGGGCGAACGCGTGAAAGATGTCCGCCTGACGCATCGTTTGACGGATACGCCAGCGATAGTGACGACTGATGCCGATGAAATGAGTACGCAGATGGCGAAATTGTTTGCTGCTGCGGGCCAACAGGCACCAGAAGTGAAGTATATCTTTGAATTAAATCCTGAACATAGCTTGGTTAAACGCGCTGCTGATGTGACTGACGATGCTCAGTTTGCTGAATGGGTAGAGTTATTACTGGATCAATCGCTGCTAGCTGAACGGGGAACATTAGATGATCCTAACCAGTTTATCCGCAGAATGAATCAGTTATTAACGGCTTAATTGAGTAATAGAGCGCCTCAGATAGATGTGTTATCTGGGGCGTTTTTTTATTTATTTTCAATGGGTTATTTTTTTATTTCTCCTGGATGTCATTGATTCTCTCCTGCTAACCGGCCTCGCGCGCCTTGAGCCAACCCCCCTGAAAATGGTATGGTTGCTTGTTTTCCGCAATTTCGATTTTTTTAAGAGCTTATCCCCGTTGGCGTCATTGTTGCAGCCAGTTTGAACATGGACAGCGCGGAAGAACCGGAGAGTACAACATCGTACGTGAGGATTCTGAGCACTGCCTTGGTTCAAAATGGCAAATAAAATAGCCCTAATGGGATAGGCTCTAAGTAAAAACACATAGAAAAACTACATAGCAAGGGGATTTACGCAATGCGTATCATTCTGCTGGGCGCTCCGGGCGCTGGTAAGGGTACTCAGGCTCAATTCATCATGGAGAAATACGGTATTCCGCAAATCTCTACTGGTGATATGTTGCGCGCCGCTGTAAAAGCAGGTTCTGAGTTAGGTCTGAAAGCGAAAGAAATAATGGATGCCGGCAAACTGGTTACTGATGAGCTGGTTATCGCATTGGTTAAAGAGCGTATCACCCAGGACGATTGCCGTGATGGTTTCCTGTTAGACGGGTTCCCACGTACCATTCCTCAGGCTGATGCCATGAAAGAAGCCGGTATCAAGGTTGATTATGTGCTGGAGTTTGCTGTACCAGACGAGTTGATTGTTGAACGCATCGTCGGGCGTCGAGTACATGCTGCTTCAGGCCGTGTTTACCACATTAAATTCAACCCACCTAAAGTTGAAGATAAAGATGATGTAACAGGTGATGAACTTACTATTCGTAAAGACGATCAGGAAGCCACTGTTCGCAAACGTCTGATCGAATATCATCAACAAACTGCACCACTCGTTTCTTACTATCGTAAAGAAGCTGATGCAGGCAATACGCAATATTTTAAGCTGGACGGAACCCGTAAAGTAGCAGAAGTCAGTGCAGAACTGGCGACTATTCTCGGTTAATTCTGGATGGTAAGATAGCTAAGGCGGCCTAAGGTCGCCTTTCTCGTTTTACGGATCTCGTTGAAGGCTTATTCGTAAGCTCGAATAATAAGCGTAATATCCCCCACAAGGATTTTGCATCATGCAAAGTAAGCTCGGCGTATTAATGGTCAACTTGGGGACACCGGACGCCCCAACACCGCAAGCAGTAAAACGCTATCTGGCTGAGTTCCTGAGTGACCGCCGGGTGGTTGATACTTCCCCGTGGCTGTGGTGGCCTCTGCTACGCGGTGTCATTTTGCCTATTAGATCTCCTCGCGTGGCTAAATTATATCAATCAGTCTGGATGGACGAAGGATCACCGCTATTGGTCTATAGTCGACGGCAGCAGAAAGCATTGGCGGCACGTATGCCAGAGATCCCGGTTGAGTTAGGTATGAGTTATGGCTCACCAAATCTGCCAGATGCTATCGATAAGTTATTAGCCCAAGGTGTGACTAAGCTGGTGGTTTTGCCGCTTTATCCGCAATATTCCTGTTCAACCAGTGCCGCTGTGTGGGACGCTGTTGCCCGTATTCTGAAAGGATATCGTCGGTTACCATCAGTTTCTTTTATCCGTGATTATGCCGAACATCCCACCTATATTTCGGCATTACAGCAAAGTGTTGAACGTGCTTTTGCGCAGCATGGCAAACCTGACAGACTAATTCTTTCCTTCCATGGTATTCCTAAGCGCTATGCTCAACTGGGGGATGATTATCCACAACGCTGTGAAGATACCAGCCGCGCGTTACGTGGCAAATTGGTGTTGCCAGCCGAAAATATCATGATGACATATCAGTCTCGCTTTGGTCGTGAACCTTGGTTAACGCCTTATACCGACGAGACATTAAAAAGTCTCCCTGCTCAAGGTATTAAGCATATTCAGCTGATCTGCCCTGGTTTCTCTTCCGATTGTCTTGAAACACTAGAGGAGATCAAGGAGCAGAACCGGGAGATTTTCATGCACGCCGGTGGCGAGAAATTTGAATATATCCCTGCGTTGAACGACGATGAGGGGCATATAGACCTTTTAGAACAGCTAGTTAGAGATCATTTGTAGTGTTAGTGGCAAAATAGCCTTATGGCGACTATATTCATATTGGTTGAAATAATTACATGTGGAAGATTGTTTTTTTTACTCAATAAAGTTAACTGAGTGCTTTTTATTCTTTAAATCAGAATAAACCGAATTGATATTTCTATAATTTCGTGATGGCAATTAGTCAGTGCTGTGAAATATCCAAAAATGATATGTTTCATATTTTTCTTGTAATGATGGGTTATATGTAAGAAAATTAAAGGCTATATTATAATTTCGTAATTTTTGATGTTTTTTCAGAAAGCGCCGTTTAGCCGTCTTGTCAACTGAATCAGTGATATGATTCTAGGTAAGACCTTGGATTACAAGATTTTTTTAAAATCAGTGCATTGGTTGCTGTAAGCCAAGGGCGGTAGCATGCTTATAATTTAATGTTTTTGGCGTAATTACATGATTCTAATTGAATAATTTCTTCATTTTAGAAATGAAACAAGGTTTTACACTTGACATGTACACTGATCTTATCAATGCGAAAACTTCAAATATTAATACACTTTTATATAAATTAGCTGGGTTTGACTTTATGCCTTTAAATATAAAATTACAGCCATCAGGTATTACTTTTAATGCCGGTGAAACGACAACTATCTTAGATTCTGCTTTAGAAAATAATATCAATATCGAATATAGTTGCAAAGATGGTACTTGTGGTTCTTGCAAGGCAAAATTAATTTCTGGGGAAATAGAACAAGATGAAAATAACGCCCTAACTAACGAAGATATTTCTAATGGGTATATTCTCACTTGTTGTTCAAAACCCAAAACTAATATAGAAATAAATGTTAATTATTATCCTGAGTTAAGCCATATAAAGAAAAAAACATATCCTTGTAAACTCGATGACATTGAGATTATCGGTTTAGATATTGCTATACTGAGTCTGCGCCTCCCTCCAAGTGCAAAAATAGAATATTTAGCTGGCCAATTTATTGATTTAATTATCAATGGGCAGCGTCGTAGCTATTCTATTGCAAATGCTCCTGGTGGGAATGTTGAGTTACATATAAGGAAAGTAAGTAACGGTATATTCAGTCAAATAATTTTTAATGAACTTAAATTGCAACAACTTCTCCGTATTGAAGGCCCACAAGGAACATTTTTTGTCCGTGATAATAATCGGCCGTTAATATTTTTAGCTGGGGGAACAGGTTTTGCTCCAGTGAAGGCTATGGTTGAAGAGCTTATAAATAAAAATGACCAGCGGCCGATCCATATTTATTGGGGAATGCCTGACGGTAGACTTTTCTATTCTGATATAGCTAAGAAATGGTCAGTAGAGTATCCGAATATCCAGTATATCCCCGTCGTTTCTGGAGAAGATAGTTCTTGGCATGGCCAAACAGGATTCGCTCATCGAGCGGTAATAAACGATTTTCCTGATCTAAGTAACTTCAGTGTCTATGCCTGTGGTTCACTCGCTATGATTTCTGCGGCACATCAGGAATTTGTTGAATATGGACTAGCTGAAGACCAATTTTTCTCTGATGCCTTCGTACCATCAAAGTAATTATCAATGGAGAGTAAAGTGAAAGCAGTTATTCTTGCGGGTGGTTTAGGAACTCGTCTTAGTGAAGAAACGGTAGTTAAACCGAAGCCGATGGTAGAGATCGGAGGAATGCCTATTTTATGGCATATTATGAAGCTCTATTCTGCTCATGGGATTAATGATTTCATTATCTGCTGTGGTTACAAGGGATATGTAATAAAAGAATATTTTGCTAACTACTTTATGCATATGTCCGATATCACTTTCTCTATGCGCGATAATGAAATGAAAGTACACCAAAAACGAGTTGAACCGTGGAATGTAACACTAGTTGATACTGGTGAAAATTCTATGACTGGTGGCCGTTTGAAACGTGTCAAAGATTATGTAAAAGATGATGAAGCATTTTGCTTTACTTACGGTGATGGTGTAGGTGATATAAATATTACTGAGTTGATTAATTTTCATAAAGCACATGGTAAGCAGGCTACATTAACGGCAACTTTTCCTCCAGGCCGTTTTGGGGCATTGGATATCAAAGATAGACAAGTCCGTAGTTTTAAAGAAAAGCCCAAAGGTGATGGCGCTATGATTAATGGCGGCTATTTTGTTCTATCTCCTAAAGTTATCGATCTTATTGATGGCGATAAATCTACTTGGGAACAAGAGCCATTAATGACGTTGGCTGAAAACGGCGAATTAATGGCTTATGAGCACACCGGTTTTTGGCAGCCAATGGATACCTTGCGTGACAAAGTCTACCTGCATGAATTATGGGAAGAAGGTCGGGCTCCTTGGAAAGTCTGGGAATAAATATCATGATTGATCAAAGTTTTTGGCAAGGTAAACGTGTCTTTATTACTGGGCATACTGGTTTTAAAGGTGGTTGGCTCAGTTTATGGCTGCAAAATATGGGGGCTACAGTAAAGGGCTACGCACTGACAGCACCGACAGAACCAAGCCTATTTGAGGCTGCACGTATTGCTGATGGTATGATTTCGGAGGTAGGTGATATTCGTAATTATGACCAATTACTAAAATCAATCAGCGACTTTAAGCCTGAAATTGTTTTCCATATGGCTGCACAGCCCTTAGTCCGTTTGTCTTACTCAGAACCTGTTGAAACGTATTCGACTAATGTGATGGGGACTGTTTATCTGCTGGAAGCTGTTCGACATGTTGGTGGTGTCAAAGCCATTATTAATATCACCAGTGATAAATGTTATGACAATAAAGAATGGGTTTGGGGATACCGTGAAAACGAAGCTATGGGAGGATATGACCCCTACTCAAACAGTAAAGGTTGCGCTGAGCTAGTCACATCCTCCTATCGTAATTCTTTTTTTAATCCAACTAAATATGAACAACATGGCACTGCGCTTGCGACAGTGCGCGCTGGTAATGTTATTGGTGGTGGTGATTGGGCGCTAGATAGGGTAGTTCCTGATATTTTACGCGCATTTGAAAGATCAACCCCTGTTATTATTCGCAATCCACATGCAATTCGCCCATGGCAACATGTATTAGAACCACTGTCCGGTTATTTATTGCTGGCGCAAAAAATGTACGCTGAGGGGACTCAGTTTGGTGAAAGTTGGAATTTTGGGCCCAATGATATGGATGCCACGCCGGTACAGAATATCGTAGAAAAAATGGTGTCATTCTGGGGTAAAGATGCCAGTTGGCAATTAGATGGCAGTGAGCATCCCCATGAAGCACATTACCTGAAACTGGATTGCTCTAAAGCAAAAATGCAATTAGGCTGGCACCCACGTTGGAGTCTCGATACTACACTGGCTCGAATTGTTGCTTGGCATCAAGCTTGGTTGTCAGATTCCGATATGCGTGATTACAGTATTAACGAAATTAATAGCTATATGAACACTAAATGATTTGAGGTCATAGATAAATGAGTCAAGAACAATTACGTCAACAGATTGCTGAGTTAGTTGCTCAGTATGCTGAAACGGCTATGGCCCCAAAGCCATTTGAAGCAGGTAAAAGTGTCGTCCCACCTTCAGGCAAAGTGATCGGTACCAAAGAACTACAGCTTATGGTTGAAGCATCTTTAGACGGATGGCTAACCACTGGCCGCTTCAACGATGCATTTGAAAAGAAACTCGGTGAATATATTGGAGTTCCTTATGTATTGACCACAACGTCTGGTTCCTCTGCTAATTTGCTAGCACTCACTGCATTAACATCCCCTAAATTAGGTGCTCGGGCACTTAAGCCAGGTGACGAAGTTATTACTGTCGCTGCCGGATTCCCTACAACAGTTAACCCAACCATCCAAAATGGGCTAATTCCGGTATTTGTCGATGTCGATATTCCGACTTATAACATCAATGCTAGCCTAATTGAGGCGGCTGTTGGTGATAAAACTAAAGCAATCATGATTGCTCATACTTTAGGTAACTTATTTGATTTGGCAGAAGTACGCCGAGTAGCAGATAAGTATAACCTATGGTTGATTGAAGACTGCTGTGATGCTTTAGGTTCCAAATATGACGGAAAAATGGCTGGCACATTCGGTGATATTGGTACTGTCAGTTTCTATCCTGCTCACCATATTACAATGGGCGAGGGGGGCGCGGTATTCACCAAATCAGCAGAACTGAAGACTATTATTGAATCTTTCCGTGACTGGGGGCGTGACTGCTATTGTGCACCTGGTTGTGATAATACTTGTAAGAAACGATTTGGCCAGCAATTAGGTTCTCTGCCATTTGGTTACGATCATAAATATACCTATTCGCACCTCGGCTATAACTTAAAGATTACTGACATGCAGGCCGCGTGTGGTTTGGCACAACTTGAGCGTGTAGAGGAATTTGTTGAGACACGCAAAGCGAACTTTAAGTATCTCAAAGAAGCACTTCAATCCTGTGTCGACTTTATCGAATTACCGGAAGCAACTGAAAATTCAGATCCATCATGGTTTGGCTTCCCGATTACTTTGAAAGAAGATTGCGGGATTAGTCGTATTGACCTGGTTAAATTCCTTGATGAAGCAAAAGTTGGAACTCGTTTACTCTTCGCCGGTAACTTAACTCGTCAACCCTATTTCCATGATGTGAAATATCGTGTTGTGGGTGAATTGACTAATACCGACAGAATTATGAATCAAACGTTCTGGATTG
Organism: Yersinia sp. 2540 StPb PI; assembly: GCF_052217165.1. NCBI lineage: Bacteria > Pseudomonadati > Pseudomonadota > Gammaproteobacteria > Enterobacterales > Yersiniaceae > Yersinia > Yersinia sp. 2540 StPb PI. The sequence continues at coordinate 4,203,800 of NZ_JAZGQC010000001.1, read as the reverse complement.
GTATCTATCCAGGGCTGACACATGATCATTTAGATTATGTTGTAAGTAAGTTTGAAGAGTTCTTTGGTTTGAATTTCTAATTTAGTTAATATATTGAGCTAGTTAATCTGGCTCAATTTTTACTGGGGTAGTAAATGAAAGCGTCTGATGCTATAGCACATGTATTGAGTGCTAATAATGTAGATTTTGGTTTTGAATTGATAGGTGGGATGATTGCTCATCTCGTTGACAGTATCAATTTATTAGGAAAAACAAAATTAGTCTCTGTGCATCATGAGCAAGCAGCCGCATTTGCAGCAGGTGGAATCGCTAGAGCTACTGGAAATCAAAAAATAGGGTTAGCTTTAGGGACCAGTGGACCTGGTGCAACAAATTTAATTACTGGCATTGCTGATTGTTGGTTAGATAGTTCACCTTGTATTTTTATTACAGGGCAGGTTAATACAAATGAACTAAAAGGCGAGAGAAACATTCGACAGCAAGGATTTCAAGAGCTGGATATAGTCAGTATTGTTAAAAGTATTACTAAGTATGCTTATCAAATAAAGCATCAGGATGAAATTATTCCCTGCTTACAGCATGCAATTGATGTTGCTACGAGTGGACGGCTTGGCCCTGTACTTATAGATATTCCAATGAATCTACAAAGAGCAGAATTAGATAAAAGTGTGATTGATTACCTTAAAGAAAAAAAAGAGATAATAGTTAAAAAGGATTCGAATTCACTCTCTGATTTTGCAAAAATAATTGAATTGTTAGATAAATCAAAAAAACCACTTTTCCTAATTGGAGGTGGTGCAATAAATGCGAATAATTTTATTTCTTGGCAATCTCACCTTTCGAAAAAAAATATTCCCCATGTTGCTAGCTTGAAAGGAAGTGAAAAAACGTTAGCTCTGCCAGGGTATTTTGGTATGATTGGCAGCTATGGTACCCGTACTGCAAATTATGCTCTGCAACATGCAGATTTAGTTATTGTTGTTGGAAGCCGTTTAGATGTTCGGCAAACGGGGGCTGATACAAATGATTTTGCCCGGAATGCAAAAGTTGTTCAAATAGATATTGACCAACAACAAGTAGATAACAGGATAAAAGGTTATTTTAATGTTGTCGCATCGAGTGAGGAGTTCTTTTCATACTTATTAGATAACAATCTTAATGGGCAATATGATGATTGGTTTTTGAATCTCAATAAACATTGGGAAAAAATGTTTATTGATGAATATGAAGACCTTAATATCAGTCCATTTAAAATGTGCAAAATATTAAATAGTTTGTTTGATAGCAAAAAAATACACTATGTTACCGATGTTGGTAATAATCAGATGTGGGCTGCCCATTCGTTACGACTAAGCTCTGGACAAGCAATACATAATTCTGGTGGTTTGGGGGCGATGGGTTTTGGAATACCGACAGCAATAGGTGTTTCTTATGCAATTGATGGCGCTGTGGTTGTAATTACCGGTGATGGCGGCGCTCAATTAAACATCCAAGAATTAGACATTATTGCTCGTGAAAAATTACCAATCCTGACAATAGTTCTTAATAATGATTCTTTAGGTATGGTCCGCGCATTCCAAGATATGTATTTTGATGGACGTGATGATTCAACATATTGGAATGGATATAGTTCATCGTTTGCAAGTATTGGGAAAGCATACAATATAATATCATTTACTATTGCAACAGATGTTGAATTTTCTAAGTATATAAGTGATTTTATTGCCAATCCTCGACCAATGCTTATTGAGGTTTTAATGAGCGATGCTAGAGAATGCAGGCCAAGATTAGCATTTGGAAATCCAATTGATAAACAATTTCCTTATAAATAACAGAAGGGCTATATGAAATTGGCAATTATTGGCGCTACAAGCCAAATAGCTCGTGACCTTATTATTAGACTTTTAACAGTTCAATGCCACTCTTTGGAATTATATTCACGTAAACCAGAGATTCTAAAAGAATGGCTTATACATAAAGGTTACTCTGAGAGATATACATCTAATCATATAGACACAATATTTATTGATCCTCAATATGATGCTATTTTAAATTTTATTGGCGCTGGAGACCCTGCAAAAGTAAGAGATCTAGGGAGTAGTATATTCAAACTCACTCAATATTTTGATTCTAAGATTATTGATTATTTATATAGTAATCCTTCATGTAAATATATATTTTTAAGCAGTGGTGCAGTTTATGGCGATATATTTTCACACGCCCAAGAGTCGCATACCTACAGCAAATTCAATATTAATAATCTAAATGACTCGGATTGGTATGGATTAGCAAAGTTTCAAGCTGAAGTAACTCACAGGTCATTAGAGAAACTTAATATAGTTGATGTAAGAGTTTTTGGGTATTTTAGTGAAAATCAGGATCTTGAATCTAAATTTATTTTATCCGAAATGTACCGGGCTATACGGGATGATGTGGTCTTTATTACAGGAAGAAATGAAATGGTACGAGATTATATACATCCCGATGACTTTTATCAATTAGTAAATAGAGTGTTAATATCTGGTTTTGGTAACTATGCAGTAGATTGTTATTCCAGAGAAATAATTTCGAAAGAAGAAATGATTTGTGCTATGTATCATAACTTTAACATGAAATTTAGGTATGTAGATGAAACTATAGATTTTAGAGTTAATAAGAAAAACGAAAGGACATTCTATTATAGTAAGAATGTAAAAATAGGGAAAGACATTAACTATAACCCTATATATAGTTCTGAGGATTCAATTGTAGAAGAAATGCATAAGATTGTTGGTAGTATAAAATGATAAGTAAAATGAGTTTTTTGTCAAAGTTATCTAAATTTACATCAATAGATTATCATATCGGGATTACACTATTATTTAGACTTTGGTCTATATTCGCCGGTGGTATACTAATAATATTAATTCCATTTTCAATGTCAGAATCAGAACAAGGTTATTTTTTTACGTTTTCAAGTCTGATAGCTATGCAGGTTTTTTTTGAACTAGGTTTTAATTTTGTCGTAGTACAACTAGTTGGTCATGAGATGGCTCATGTCACATGCAAAAAGAATGGTAAATTGGATGGCGCCGAATTCAATATTTCGCGGATCTATTCCTTAATTTCTCTTTTGAGAAAATGGTATGCTGTTATTTCGGTTTTTTTCTTTATTATAGTATTTTTATCGGGAATTTATTTTTTTCATACAACAGGAGAACTATCATTTAGTAAATGGCTCCCTGCTTGGATATTATTAGTCTTTTTTTCATCTATTAACCTTTTTGTTAGCCCATTTTTAGCTGTACTTGAAGGTATGGGGTTTGTAGGACAGGTTGCTTCTATCAGACTTGCCCAATCATTTTTAGGATATGCAACTCTAATTATACTTTTACTATCAGGATATGGGTTAATAGCAACACCTGTAATTAGTGGGACCGCAGCGTTAATATCTCTCATCTGGGTGCTTAAGAAGTATAGGGCATTGCTATTTAAAAACGATAGCTATTCTGCAACTAGCAAGATTTCATGGAGAAAAGAAATATTCCCATTTCAATGGAAGATTGCGCTCAGTTGGTTAAGTGGTTATTTTATTTTTCAACTTTTTAACCCGATGCTGTTTGCTCATCAAGGCGCTATTGAGGCAGGTAAAATAGGATTGACATTGGCTGCATTTAATTCCATGTTATCATTATCAATGAGTTGGATAACAGCAAAAAGTCCCGTTATGGCTGGACTAATAGCAGGGAATGAAAGATTCAAACTTAATTCATTATTTAAATCTTTACTATTTAAATCTTTATTTTTAAATGTGATTATATCTGGCTCATTCCTATTATTTGTTGTCGGTTTAAAATACTATAATATCGCACTTGCTACAAGGATTGTCGATGTTAATATTCTACTTGTTCTTTTATTTATATCTCTTATAAATCATCTTATTTTTTCAATGGCAGTTTATATGCGCGCGCACAAACAAGAGCCTATGCTATGGAATTCACTTGTTGTAGGACTTATTACTTTACCTTTAATATTTTATTTTTCTAGGATAAGTACCTTTGCCACGATGCTAAGCTATAGTGCTGTAATTACATTTATATCTTTACCATGGTGTTATATTCTTTTTATGAAATACTATAAAGGTTTGATTAAAATAAATGAGACAAATAAACTTTAGATAGACATAACACAGTCCCATGTAATTGCGTGTTATTTAATAAATACGATGGTTTTTTAATATACGGTATAGGCTTAGAGTTATATAAATGAATAATATTAAATTGTCATTTTGCATTCCAACATATAATCGAAGAGATTTACTTTCTGAATTAATTGAGAGCATTGTTTCTCAATGTGATAATAGAGATGATGTCGAGATTTGTATTTCAGATAATGCATCAGATGATGGTACTGATATAATGGTTTCTTCTTGGGGAAGTAAAACAAATATACCTATAGTTTATCGCAAGAACGAGGAGAACTTAGGCCCTGATATAAATATAATTGCCTCTCCCTCTTTTGCGTCAGGCACGTATTGCTGGCTGGTCGGTAGTGATGATAAATTATTTGATGATGCAATTGAATATATAGATAAATATTTAGATGAAAGTAATGATATATATTTAGTTGAAAGAACAGAGTTTGATTATGATATGATTGAAATAAAAAGAGCTGATAGGCGATGGATGTGTACGGAAGAGCGTTCATATAATTTGGCCGATGAGCGTCAGTTGTTGAATTATTTTTCTAATAGCTTATCAATAGGGGCTATATTTAGTTTTATGAGTTCTATCATTGTGAAAAGATCCAGATGGAATGAAGTAATATTTGATACCAAATATATCGGATGTGCATACACTCATGTTTATTATATCCTGTCTATTATTAAAAAAGGCGCAACTATACAATATATAAATAAACCATGTATTATGTGTAGAGGAGGCAATGACTCTTTTGTAGGGTCTGTTGTTAGTCGAATTGAACTAGATTTTAATGGATATACAAGACTTGCGGATGGTTTTTATGCTGATAATAATGAGTTAAAATCTAGATTTCTGAATGTATTATTGCATGAAAGACCATTCTTATTTAATTCGATGATAGTTTCTCTTTATGGAACTGCGGAAGAAAAGAACAGAATGAAAGATTATTATCTAATGTTAGGGCAAAGTGAGATTATTATTAATATTATCTATAGGGTTAAACCTATATTGAAGTTAGTAAAATACTTAAAAGATAAAATTAAGAATTTAAAAAATAAGTGTAATATCTTTAAATTAAATAAGTTGTAATTCTAATTTATTTTGTGGTTTTTTATATAATTACATGTGCAACTTTAGTACATAATCTTTTTTTATTTTGTTTAGGTTTATTTTTATATATTTAATAAGTAATGATGAGATCTAAATAAGGGTTTTTGATGAATTATGTTTCGGTTGAACACTATGTTCTGGTTACTAATGGTTATTTTAATAAGTATATATTTATTGTTTTATTATTTTTGTTTTTTTGTATGGTAATATCAATTAATGAAATTAATTCTAAAATAGCCTCATACTTCCTGTTAACTTTTTTTATAATATTGAGCTTATTCTTTTCATTAAATGGCCCTGATAAGGGTTCATATGCTACATTTTATTCTTATTTGCAAAGTTATTCTGATATTTTTATAACTCGAAATACTATTGACTCTCCATTTTATTATATACTAATGGTTAGTTTGAAAAGTATTGGTGCGAATGCTGAAGCGTTTTTTATTTTTCAAAATATATTAATATCCATATCGCTTTTTTTATTAAGTCTTAGAATAAAAAATGGTATATATGTAGTGTTTTGGCTCTGGTTTACTCATTTACTTATCCCTTTTTCAGTTAGGGGTCATCTATTACTAGTCCTGCTGCCACTTCTTTATTATTATAATAATAGAATTGGAAAAGGTTTAGTATCATTGGCGTCACTAACTTTGCATCCACTTATTGCAGTCTTTCCACTGGCCTATTATTATAGAAATAAAATTTCACTTATCAAAACAACTATTTTAATATCGTGTGTGATATTTATTTTCTTTGATTACTTTTTTGGTAAGTTCTCATCTTACATTTCTGATGGTAAAAGTTACTATAATGATACTGGTGCTTTCTATACTTCATCAGTGTTTGAGTTCATCGAATTTGCTATTTTCTACAATGCGCTGAAAACTGCATCAATAAAACTTTCATTTATAACTAAACTATTTTTAGTATTACCAATATTAGTTTCTTTATTTTCTATATTGGTACCAACCTTGGGGAGATTTGTTTTTGCATTTGATTTAATGTATGTCTTAGTTTTATTAAATTATAACTTAAAAATATCGAAGTCGATGTGGCTTCTCCTCTGCCTCATGGCCTTTGTACGTTTCGCAAAAAATTATATAATGCAGGAGTATTATATTATATGATCCCTTCTTTTAGTGACCCATTAAATACCTTCTCTACAGGTGTGACTTTTCTTAAAAGTATTTTATTTAAAGAAAGTGTTTTAAGTAAAAATACATATTCAAAACTATATTTATTTACACGTTTTTTTTCTAAAAATAAATGCGAAAAGGTTGTATTTATACCTATTGAATATAAGTGCCTGCTTGCGCATAAGGACGATATTATAATATTACCAGATGATTCTTTGAGATCAATTCAAAGTATTGCTAAAGTTAGATTTGCTAATAGATCATATTTGAAGTTTACATATCAAGTTTATCGATATATTATTACATATATCCTGATAAATTCCTTGCGTCGGTGTGTGCTCTATACCGTTTCAAAAGATGATGAGATTTCCTTAAAAAGAAAGTTCCCTAAAAATAATATAAAATATCTCCCTCATCCAATCCAAGCCAGATATAATTTGGGACGAATAAGTGATTTTACTCTTAATGTAAAAACTATAGGTTTTATTAATTTGCAGAACCACTACTCTGTAGATGCAACAAATTTTCTTTCTTATAGTGATTTAACTGAGCTTAAAAATAAAACTATAATCTTTCATGGCTCAGCCAGCAAAAATTGGTTTCAGAAGGCTAAAGAACTATATGTCGGAGTTGATTTTATTGAAAAAAGATATATTGAGGACTTTGATACCTTTTTTGATAGTTTAGATCTTGTCATTATGCCTCTAGATGCTGGTGCGGGGGTTAAAAATATCTTGCTAAACTCTGTGTATAAAAACAAATTAGTTTTTGGTACGAAAGAAGCTTTTTCAGGGATCCCTGGACACTTAGCAAAACCTTTTATAATTAATAGTATAGGTGATATTAACGAGAAGCTAAAAAAAATACTCTCTTTAGAGAAAGATTTTTTTAGACTAAGAGAGTACATTTTAGAGCATCACACAATTGAAAATTTTAAATTTGCTTTATGCGAGTAAGTAATATGCTCAACGATGTTGATATATCTGTAATCATTCCCGTTTATAACGCTGAGAAATTTATCCTGACTGCCGTGGAGTCTGTTTTATCTCAAGAGTGTGTAAATATAGAATTAATAATAATCGATGATGGTTCTACTGACACTAGCGGCGAAATAATACAATCAATAAATGATAACAGAATAAAATATTTCAAAAAAGAAAACGGAGGGATCGTGTCAGCTCTTAATTTTGCAATATCTAAAACTCATTCAAATTTAATTGCAAGAATGGATGCTGACGATATAATGGAACCTTTAAGACTAAAAAAACAACTTGATTATATGATAAGGAATGATTTAGATATTGTTGGCGGTAATATTAAATTAATAGATGAGAACGATCAAGTTATAGGCAAGAAAAATTTCCCAATTAATCATTTTGATATAATATCATCTATGCCATTTATTAATCCTCTTTGTCATCCTGCGACTATAATTAAAGCCACAGTATTAAAAGAAGTTAATGGATATACTTTAGGTACTGATGGAGCAGAAGATTTTGATTTATGGTGTAGATTGTCAGGAATATATAAATTCGGAAACTTACCTGAGTATGTTTTATCTTATAGATTAACAGCTAATAGTATATCCCAATCTTCTCATTTGCATCGAATTTCTTTATGTACTGAATCTATTAGGGATAATATACCTAATGCTCCGATAGTCTTTTATTCATTTCCCTCATATTTTAAGAGACTACCTGATGTTTTTAGGTATGTGATTAAGTACTCCTGCGTAACAAATTTCAGATCTTTTTATTACATGACATCTGGATTTATTCGGGCTTTAAACTTCTCATTTAAAATATATAAGGAAAAAAAATGAGTGTTAATGTTCTTGTGCAAGGAGGTCTAGGTAATCAATTATTTCAGGTTGCTTGGGCTTATTATTTGAAAGATAAGCTAAAGCTAGATGTTAATTTAAATATGCGGCTTTTTTATAAGCAGAAGCAACATTCAGCAGTGAGTTTTTTATCCTTGCTAGGAGAATTATCACATGTTCCTCTTTATAAGAATAAAATAATCACTTTTAATGATGATCTACTATCTAAAGTAATTAGATTTTCTTTGCGTAAGATAAATATTCGTTATGTGCCAAAGTTTTTGATATATGATTACGATGCTTTGAGTAATCTGGTCGATTGTTTGAAAATAGCAAATTCACATTGTCATTATGGATATTTCCAATTCCCAGATGCTGCAATATATGCAGCTCATTCTTTCAGAGACTGCATATTAGATAAGCATGGTCAGTTTATAAGAAGTATTAATAAAAATATATCTAAGCATGTTGGCATTCATATTAGGAGAGGGGATTTTGTTACATCTAAAAATAAATTGCATACTGTTAGCAGTATCGAATATATAAAAAAAGCAATTGAAAAGTTTCCTGGAAGAAGTTTCTTGGTTTTTTCTGATGATATCGATTGGTGTAAAGAGGAATTACATGATGTTAGTTCAGTTGAGTATTTTTCTGGAAAATCAGCGATCGAGGATTTTATTGGGTTAATGTACTGTCAAGATTATATTTTGAGTGGAAGCACTTTTAGTTGGTGGGCGGCCATTCTTAATAGAAATGAATCAACTAAAGTTATTATTCCAAAGTCAGATGCACAGTTCATGTCTGAGCAATCTAATAATATAATTGGTTGGGACTATGAAAGAGTGTAGAAGTATTTGTATTATACAAAATTCAATAAAAACTGTTGTTGTATTTAGATTGTCGTATATTAAAGAGTTAATGCATCGTGGGTATAAGGTGTACTGTATTGCACCAGATGATGACCACGAATCAGTTGATTTACTTAAGCAGTATGGTGTTGTAGTTATTACTACAGAAAATAAAACTCTATTACAGAATTATTTTTTTATAAATTTTTCTTTGCTAAGGCTTTTACTTAAAGAAAAGTTTAGATTAACCGTATCTTGCCATTTTCTAGTTACCTTTATTTTATCTATTCCATCAATTTTTTTTGCGAGAAAAAGTGTTTGTTTTATTGAAGGAGTCGGTTCTTTTTTTACAAGGAATAAAGGTTTTCTCAGTGTGCTAAAATTATTGTTAATGATGTTTGTTAATAAAAGAATATTTATGAATGAATATGAAAAAAGTTTATTAGGGCATAAGGATGATTTAGTCCTTGGCGGCATAGGCGTTGATATTAATAGCTTTAGTCCTTACCCTAAGAAAAAAAACAATTCAAAAAAAATAAAACTACTTTATGTTGGGCGTTTAGTTGAAGATAAAGGCATCTTCTATATTATTGAACTAGTCAGATGTTTGAAGACAAGAGGTATAGATTTTATTCTCAATGTTGTTGGTGATACATATCCTGCAAATCCATCATCTCTTACAGAAAATGATATAGCCAATTTAAAAATAGAGTTCGAGAAGGAAATATTCTTTCATGGCTATCTTTGTGACCTTCGCAATATTTATGCTGAAACTGACGTTTTACTCCTTTTATCAAAACATGAAGGGTTTCCTGTTGTAGTCATGGAGGCGAATGCATGTGGTGTTCCAGCGATATGCTATTCTGTGCCGGGGTGTGTTGATGCGATTGAAACTGGAATTAATGGTTTTCTGTTTGACGAGGGTGAGATCGACGGTATTGTAAAATTAATTAGCACTCAAGACTTTTCATTATTGGCAACTCAATGTCGAAGTTATGCAGAAAATAATTTTAATCAAGTAAACAAGAATAGAGCTATTATTGAGGCGATCGAATCGTTATGAAAAAGGCATTAATCACGGGTATTACTGGTCAGGATGGTTCTTATTTAGCCGAGTTTTTACTCGAGAAAGGCTATCAGGTTCATGGTATTAAACGACGTTCATCTTCTTTTAATACCAGCCGTATTGATCATATTTACCAAGACCCTCATGAGGTCAACCCTCATTTCCTTTTGCACTACGGTGATTTGACTGATACTTCTAATTTGATTCGCTTAGTTAAAGAAATTCAACCCGACGAAATTTATAACTTAGGCGCTCAGTCTCATGTGGCTGTTTCTTTCGAATCGCCAGAGTATACCGCAGACGTAGATGCTATGGGTACTCTTCGTTTATTAGAAGCTATTAGGATCAATGGACTAGATAAGAAAACTCGTTTTTATCAGGCTTCTACTTCCGAGCTGTATGGTTTGGTTCAAGAAATACCCCAAAGAGAAACAACACCATTCTATCCTCGTTCTCCGTATGCAGTAGCGAAGATGTATGCTTATTGGATTACAATTAATTACCGTGAGTCCTATGGCATATATGCTTGCAATGGTATTTTGTTCAACCATGAGTCCCCTCGTCGTGGAGAAACGTTTGTTACTCGTAAAATTACGCGGGCTATTGCTAACATAGCGTTAGGGTTGGAAGATTGCTTGTACCTAGGAAATATGGATTCTCTGCGTGATTGGGGTCATGCGAAAGATTACGTGCGTATGCAGTGGATGATGCTACAGCAGGACCATCCTGAAGACTTTGTTATTGCAACCGGTAAACAGATTACTGTCAGAGAGTTTGTACGTATGTCTGCAAAAGAGGCCGGTATCGAAATTGAATTTTCAGGTAAAGGACTGGATGAAATTGCAACGATATCAGCAATCAGCGGTGATCATGTAACTTCGGCAAAAGTAGGTGATATTATTGTTCGTGTTGATCCTCGATATTTCCGTCCCGCAGAAGTAGAGACTCTATTAGGTGATCCAACAAAAGCGAAAGAAAAGTTGGGTTGGATACCAGAGATAACTGTTGAAGAGATGTGCGCTGAAATGGTTGCTGGTGATTTACAGCAGGCTAAGCAGCATGCTTTGCTGAAGTCTAACGGTTTTGATGTGTCTATTACTTTAGAGGGTTAATAAGAATGGTTATGAAGCGCGTATTTGTGGCTGGCCATCGTGGTATGGTTGGGTCAGCTATTGTCCGTCAGCTGAAAGACCGTAGAGATATTGAATTGGTGCTTAAGCCACGTACAGAATTGGATTTAATGTCTCAATCAGATGTACAGGAGTTTTTCATTGCAGAGGCTATTGATGAAGTTTATCTAGCTGCCGCAAAAGTAGGTGGAATTCAAGCTAATAATAATTATCCTGCTGAATTTATTTATGAAAACTTAATAATTGAGTGCAATATTATCCATACTGCTCATTCGGTGGGTATACAAAAATTACTCCTTTTAGGTTCGTCATGTATTTATCCAAAAATGGCAGAACAGCCTATGAAAGAGTCTGCGTTACTTACTGGTGTATTGGAACCTACCAATGAGCCTTATGCAATCTCTAAGATAGCCGGTATTAAATTGTGTGAATCATACAATCGGCAATACAACCGTGATTACCGTAGTGTTATGCCAACTAATCTCTATGGTGAAAATGACAATTTCCATTCTGAGAACTCACATGTTATTCCTGCATTACTACGCCGGTTTCATGAAGCAAAAATGCGTAATGACAACGAAATAATTGTTTGGGGAACTGGTAAACCGATGCGTGAGTTCTTGCATGTAGATGATATGGCAGCAGCCAGCATACATGTGATGGAGCTGGCAGATGATGCCTATACAACCAATACTCAGCCCATGTTATCTCATATTAATGTTGGAACTGGTGTTGATTGTACTATTCGTGAACTAGCTGAAACGATTGCTAACGTAGTTGGCTTTTACGGTAAACTGACTTTTGATTCAAGTAAACCCGATGGTGCACCTCGTAAGCTTATGGATGTGAGTCGTTTGAAAAAACTAGGCTGGCAGTATCAGATTTCCTTGGATAAAGGGTTAAAGATGACCTATCAGTGGTTCTTGGATAATCAGGACAATTTTAGGAAGTAACTACTTATGCTATTACCTGTAATTATGGCTGGGGGAGCTGGCAGTCGTTTATGGCCTTTATCTCGGACACACTATCCTAAGCAATTCTTGGCACTTACGTCAGAATTAACGATGCTCCAAGAAACCTTATTGAGATTACAGAATCTACCCCATCTTTCACCATTAGTGATATGTAATGAAGAACATAGGTTTATTATTGCTGAGCAACTTCGGCAGCAAAATCTATTATATAGTGGCATTGTGTTGGAACCTGTAGGACGTAATACTGCTCCTGCAATTGCATTGGCGGCATTGCTTGCTACATTAACTGGTGAAGACCCGATCTTATTGGTATTAGCAGCTGATCATGTGATACAGGATAACCCTGCATTCATTCGTGCTGTCCAGCGAGCTGAGCCTCTTGCCGAAATGGGTAAATTGGTCACTTTCGGAATAGTCCCTAATACACCTGAAACGGGATATGGTTATATTCGGCAGGGTAAACAGATTGGGGATGATGCTTTTCAGGTAGATGCTTTTGTAGAAAAACCTGATTTAACTAAAGCAGAGCAATATTTAGTGTCTGGTGATTATTATTGGAATAGTGGGATGTTTGTGTTCAAAGCATCTCGTTATTTGCAAGAATTGGAAAAGCATCGACCAGATATTTTTGAAGCCTGCAAAAATGCTATTGCGGGACAACACAAGGATCTAGATTTTATTCGCCTCGATGAGGCTGCATTCTGTAACTGCCCCGAGGAGTCCATTGATTATGCAGTCATGGAAAAAACAAGCGATGCGGTAGTGGTTCCTATGAATGCACAATGGAGTGATGTAGGCTGTTGGTCAGCGCTCTGGGAAATCAATGATAAAGATGGTCATGGCAATGTTGTTCGCGGCGACGTGCTAACGGAAGATACAAATAATAGTTATATCTATTCTCAGAATAGATTAGTAGCCACTGTTGGAATTAATGATCTAATCATTGTTGAAACTAAAGATGCTTTATTGGTCGCTGATAAAAATAAAGTGCAAAGCGTCAAAGAGATCGTTGAGCAACTAAAGCTTGGTTTACGATCTGAATATCTACAGCATCGGGAAATCTATCGACCATGGGGGTCACATGACGCAATTGCTGAAGGCACCCGATATCATGTGCAGCATGTGACAATCAAGCCAGGGCAGCGCACTGCAACTCAAATTCATCATCATCGTGCTGAACATTGGGTTGTCGTCTCTGGGACGGCTAAAGTGTACAGAGATTACGAAAGTTATTTAGTAACAGAGAACGAATCTACCTATATTGCTGTTGGGGTGGCCCACTCTATTGAGAATCCAGGAAAACTTCCTTTGGAGATAATAGAAGTTCGCACTGGAAGCTACTTAGAAGAAGATGATATTGTTCGAATTGAGCATAAAATATAGAGCTAGAAAATTATGAGTAAATTAAGTTGTTTTAAAGCCTACGATATTCGTGGCCGATTAGGTGATGAGTTAAATGAAGATATTGCTTACAGAATAGGCCGAGCATATGGTGAGTTTGAAAAACCTAAGAAAGTAGTGGTCGGCGGCGATGTCAGATTAACCAGTGAGAGTCTTAAATTAGCACTTTCTCGGGGGCTACAGGATGCAGGTGTTGATGTGTTAGATATTGGTTTATCTGGTACTGAAGAGATATATTTCTCTACTTTTCATCTGGATGTTGATGGTGGAGTAGAGGTAACTGCTAGTCATAATCCAATTGATTATAATGGCATGAAACTGGTCCGTAAAAATGCATGCCCTATTAGTGGGGATACTGGTTTGCGAGATATTCAGCGTTTAGCAGAAATAAATGAATTTTCTGCAACAGATCCTTCAAAAAAAGGCAGTTATGAAAGAGTATCTATTGTTGATGACTATATTGAGCACTTAATCGGATATATAAATCCATCGTTACTTAAACCGCTGAAATTAGTTATTAATAGCGGGAATGGTGCGGCAGGACATGTAATTGATGCACTTGAAAAGCGATTTTCTGCTTTAGATATCCCGGTTACTCTGATTAAAATCCATAATGAACCAGATGGTACTTTCCCTCATGGTATACCTAATCCATTATTACCCGAATGTCGGCAGGATACTACGGATGCGGTGTTAGCTTATGGTGCAGATATGGGGATTGCTTTTGATGGTGATTTTGACCGTTGTTTCTTTTTTAGTCATAACGGAGATTTTATTGAAGGATATTATATTGTAGGTCTTTTGGCTGAATTTTTTCTTCAAAAACAATCGTCTAGCAAGATAATTCATGATCCCCGCTTAACCTGGAATACGATAGATATCGTAAACTCTTTCGGTGGAAGACCTATAATGTCTAAAACTGGTCACGCATTTATCAAAGAACGTATGCGAAAAGAAGATGCGGTTTATGGTGGTGAAATGAGTGCTCATCATTATTTCCGTGATTTTGCTTATTGTGATTCAGGTATGATTCCATGGTTACTCATTTCGGAAATTATGTCCGTCAAGGGGAAAAGTCTGGAACAATTAGTAAAAGAGCGCATGCTAGCCTACCCTGCATCGGGAGAGATAAATTCCCAACTAAGAGATCCAATATCTGCGATAGCTCGAGTTCGTGCTACATATGAAGCTAGGGCTATGAATATTGATGAAACTGATGGGGTTAGTATGGAGTTTGCTGAATGGCGTTTTAATTTACGCAGTTCAAACACAGAATCTGTTGTGCGATTAAATGTTGAATCAAAACATGATGAACAGTTAATGAAAGAAGAGACTTCCAGTATTTTAAGAATATTAAGAGAGTGACTGTTATTAATTTTATCTATCTTATGTATAATTGATAGAGTGTGTGAAATGGAAAATATATGACTATACTAGTTACTGGTGGTGCAGGATACATAGGTTCCCATACAGTGCTCAAATTATTAGAGCAAGGGGAAAATGTTGTGGTTCTTGATAATTTAGTTAATTCATCAGTTGAGTCATTATCACGTGTGTCCAAAATTTGTGGGCGAAAACCTATTTTTTATCAAGGTGACATACTTGATAGAGCTTGCGTTAAACGTATTTTATTAAATTATGAAATTGATTCTGTCATCCATTTTGCTGGATTGAAGTCGGTAGGCGAGTCCGTTAGTAAACCTATTGAGTATTATCAGAATAATGTCATTGGCTCCATAGTTTTACTTGAAGAAATGCATGCTGCTAATGTAACAAAACTAATCTTTAGTTCCTCGGCTACTGTATATGGAGAGCCCGAATTTGTTCCATTAACGGAGAATGCTAAGGTCGGTGGAACAACTAATCCATATGGCTCTTCAAAAGTAATGGTTGAGCAAATACTGCAAGATTTCTCCCAAGCTCATCCTTACTTTTCAATTGTATCCTTACGCTATTTTAATCCAGTCGGTGCTCACTCCTCGGGTTTGATTGGTGAAGATCCTAATGGAAAACCGAATAATTTATTACCTTTTATTACCCAAGTTGCTATTGGTAAATTAGCTAAGCTTGCTGTATATGGCAATGATTATAATACACCGGATGGTTCTGGTGTTAGGGATTATATCCATGTTATGGATCTTGCTGAAGGACATTTAAGTACTTTAAACCATTTATCTCCTGGATATCGGACCTATAATTTAGGCACAGGAGTTGGTTATTCTGTTTTACATATCATCAAAGAATTTGAGAATATTACGAACATAAAAATCCCTTTTGAGATTGTTTCTCGTCGTCCTGGTGATATTGCCGAGTGCTGGGCTAGTCCCGCACTAGCACGTCGGGAGTTAGGCTGGTATGCAAAAAGAACTTTAGTTGATATGCTTCAGGACGCTTGGAAATGGCAAAAAATGAATCCTAATGGTTATAACTGTTAGTTATTATTTACAATATTTTTCTTAATTTAATTAGTATGGGTAAAATTGATGAGTGATAGATCACAGGGTAATGATAAAAAACCATCCCCGTTTGGAAAGTATATATTGCCTTCAAATAAAGAAGAAGTAGACCTTATAGAGATAATTTCAATAATATTTAGATCATCCAAGTTGATCGTTATCGTATTCGCTATATTTATTCTTGTGGGAGGAGGGATTGCATTTTTTTCTCCAAAAGAATGGACTAGTTATGCAATAGTATCAGTTACTTCTGATGGTAAGATACAACCGCTTGAATCTGTTGAGTCATCATTATCAGTGCTTAATATTGATTTGAATATTACCGCAGATGACCTGTTCATGGATTTCAGGACATACTACTCTTCTAAAGATATGTTGAGTAAATATATGTCGGAAGAGAAAATTAACGCTAATAATTTTGCTGGGGTTAAAGGCCAGAATATAAAATCGGATAGTGGTGTTAGGGATAATTACATTCTTACTTATAGTTCTAATTTAGAATATGGTTTAAATGATATTTTCTCAGGTTATGTTAATTATATTAACAGGAAAGTTAATGATGATGTTAATGACCAAATTAAATTCACCATAGATACAGCTAAAAAGATAGCCTCTGAAGAATATAATTTAGCTTTACAACAGGTTGAGAATGAACATAAAATCAGAATCCAGAGATTAGAATACGCAGCTTCGATAGCTAAAGCGGCTGGTTTGCAGAAGCCAGCTATTGGTGCATTTGATATTTCTGCTAGTAGTAATAATTATCCAATATCCATGGGTTATGATGCATTAAATAGGCAGTTAGAAATTGAGAGGTCTATAACTGATCTCACAAGTGTTAATGCTGATTTATTGAATAAAAAGCTCTACCTGAATAAAATAACTGCATTACAACCTGTTGTTATAGATGTCCCGACATTTAATTACTTGCAGGAGCCATCGGATCCTCTACAGCAGAGTGTCCCATCTGAACCAATACTTCAAAATAGTAGAAAAGGTTTATTGACAATTATTTTATTTGGTTTTATTGGTTTAATTGGTTCTATTGCATTTGTATTGATGCGGTTTTTTGTTCGTGAGCGCCATAATTCTAGATTAGAACCACCCAAAAAATAAATTTATTATGCCCAGATAAAGAACTGTCGTGTTATAAAAATACTAATTTTCTCATACGAGTGCCTAATATTTCGGTGTCTATTATGCTTACTGTAACGGACTATTTTGGTATTACTACTTATGTGTGTCAGAGATTTTATCTCTGGCCTCATTTTTTTATCTTCCCATTTCAATTTGTAACTCAAAACAATGAAATTTCCTGGTAAACGCAAATCTAAGCACTACTTTCCGGTGAATGCCCGTGACCCTTTATTGCAACCGGCGCAGACTGAAAATGAAGTGAGTACCTCTTATATCGTTGGCATTGACCAGACGTTGGTTGATATTGAAGCCAAGGTCGATGAGAACTTTATTGCGCGTTATGGTCTGAGCCAAGGGCACTCTTTAGTGATTGAAGATGATATCGCTGAAAATCTTTATCAGGAACTAACTGCTAATGGGTTGATTACTCATGAGTTTGCTGGCGGTACCATTGGTAATACCTTACACAACTATTCTGTCCTTGCTGATGATCGTTCCATCCTGTTGGGCACCATGTGTAGCAATATTAAGATCGGTAGTTATGCCTATCGCTATCTGTGTAATACCTCAAGTCGCACTGATCTGAATTATTTGCAGGCAGTTGATGGTGCTATTGGCCGCTGCTTTACTTTGATTAGTGATAATGGTGAGCGGACTTTTGCTATCAGTCCCGGGCAAATGAATCAGCTACGTCCTGAAAGTATTCCTGAAGATGTGATTGCAGGTGCTTCTGCTCTGGTGCTGACTGCTTATCTGGTGCGTTGTAAGCCGGATGAACCGATGCCTGCGGCCACAATGCAAGCCATCAGCTATGCGAAGAAACATGATGTTCCTGTCGTGATGACCCTAGGCACGAAATATGTTATTGCAGATAATCCGCAGTGGTGGCGCGATTTTCTCAACGAGCATGTCTCTATATTAGCGATGAATGAAGATGAGGCTTATGAACTGACGGGCCTGAATGATCCGTTGATGGCTTCTGACATGGCATTGAATTGGGTAGATTTAGTGCTTTGTACTGCGGGTCCTAATGGGCTTTATATGGCGGGATATACTGAAGAGGCAAATAAGCGCCAAACACAGCATCCATTATTACCTGGCGCTATCGCAGAATTTAACTTGTATGAATTTAGCCGGGCAATGCGGCAAGAGCATTGTGGCCATCCGTTACGTATCTATTCTCACATTGCCCCTTATATGGGTGGGCCAGAGAAGATAATGAATACCAACGGGGCAGGGGATGGCGCATTATCTGCTGTGCTGCATGATATTGCGGCGAATGGCTATCATCGTAATAATGTTCCGAACTCTAGCAAACATGTGCGTAGTTACCTTAGCTACTCCTCGCTGGCACAAGTGTGTAAATACGCCAATCGGGTCAGTTATCAGGTATTGAATCAACATTCGCCGCGTTTAACACGTGGCTTGCCTGAACGGGAAGATAGTTTAGAAGAGTCGTACTGGGAACGATAATATATCCATCATCTTTCAAGCTGCAGGTGTGTTGGCTGCTCGCCTTACTCGGCCCATTCTTGGGCCGAGTAAGGCGAGGCCGCTGCAAGCAGCGTTCAAATCTGCTCCCGGCAGATTTGTCACCCCAGTCACTTACCGGTGTAAGCTCATCGGGATTTTCTTGCTTGCCGCCTTCCTGCACCTTGAAATCTATTGGATAGAGAACTTCAGTTATAAACACAGATATAATTTTAAATTGGGCAAACTGGCATTTTATCTTCTTCAGTCAGCGTTTCTATTTTCAGCATATTAAGCATGCTGTTGGCGATTTCGCGCTCCCCCATAACAACCTGGTTAGCGCCACGGTCTGAGATATAAACCACTTCATCGTCATAATGGGCGCGGGCGATTATCTCAAGGTCTGGCCGCTTAATTCTGGCTGATGCGACTATTTCACCGGCTTCGTAGCCATTTGGTATGGTCAGCAATAACCAACGGGCGCAATCCAGGCGCGCCAGTGACATAATATCTGCGCTTGCAGCATTACCTAATACCGCATTAATACCTTGTTCACGGAGTGCTTCCACTCGCGGGCGCGAATTTTCTACGACGACCAGCGGGATGCCTTCCGCATTAAGTTTTGCCCCTAATAAGCTGCCAACCCGGCCATATCCCACCAATAATGCATGATTGCATAAATCTACAGGTATCTGTTTTTCCTCTTCTACCGCCTCTTCCAGAATAAGATCTTCCATCGTCTCATTCTTGGCTAAATAGCGATCTAGCAAGGTGAAAAGTAACGGGTTGAGCATAATAGACAGAATCGCTCCCGCCAGTACCAGATTACGGCCATGTTCAGACATTAAACCAAGAGAAATACCCAGCCCCGCCAGAATAAAGGCGAACTCCCCAATTTGGGCCAGGCTAACGGAAATGGTGAGTGCTGTGCGTTTTGAGTGGCCAAACAGCCGCACCAGGATGAAAGCCGCCACCGATTTACCGAAGATAATGATGGTCAATGACGCTAACACTGCTAATGGTTCTCGTAGCAAAATCATCGGATCGAATAACATGCCGACTGAAACAAAGAACAGCACGGCAAAGGCATCACGCAGCGGCAAGGTATCTTGCGCGGCACGGTGGCTCAGCTCAGATTCGTTTAATACCATTCCGGCGAAGAATGCGCCTAGAGCAAATGATACGTCAAACAACCCTACAGCACCGTAGGCTATCCCAAGCGCCAAGACTAAGACTGCCAGAGTAAAGAGTTCTCGCGAGCCAGTACTGGCTGTTTTAGCCAGTATCCAGGGCACCAGCCGGCGGCCGACGACAATCATTAAGGTTATGAAGGCGATCACTTTACCAATAGTAATCGCTAGCTCTGTAAACAGTTGGCTCAGACTCGTGGTTTCGTTGCCCATGACTCCGGCAAATGCGGGTAATAACACTAATGTCAGTACCATTGCCAAATCTTCAACAATCAACCAGCCGATAGCAATCTGCCCTCGCTGACTATCAATCAGTTGCCGTTCTTCCAGTGCGCGCAGTAATACCACGGTACTGGCGGTTGACAGACATAACCCAAAGACCAAGCCGGTGACTAAATCCCAGCCTAATAAATGAGACAAGCCCATACCTAGCAGAGTAGCAACGGCTATTTGTGTCACGGCTCCGGGGATGGCGATTGCTTTTACTGCGAGGAGGTCTTTAAGCGAGAAGTGAAGTCCGACACCAAACATCAACAAAATGACACCGATTTCAGCCAGTTCGGGAGCTAATGATGTATCAGCAACAAAACCCGGCGTGAATGGCCCGGCAAGTACCCCTGCGGCAAGGTATCCCACCAGTGGTGAGATGCGTAGGCGGTGGGCCAGGGAACCCAAGAGGAAGGCGAGAACAAGGCCTCCGACGATCGTGGTGATTAAGGGTGTTGAGTGGTGCATCCAGACTCCTTCTCGTTATACCCGCCATCTTTCAAATTGCAGGTGTGTTGTCTACGTTTATTACTTGGCCCATCTCTGCGAGGCCGCTGCAAGGAGCGTTTACATCCATTCCCGACAGATTTGTCACGCGCTTGCCGCCTTTTGGATGAGTATTGGGATATGTGGAGCAGCAAGCATTTCACAGCAATAACATCAGTTTATTGTATTTATGCGATCAATGCGCGATAAAAATTCATTTTTTATCGATAAAAGTCTGGTTTGGCATGGAAATTGTTTGAAGTGGTTGTTTGTGGGGGACTTGCTGTTTTTGTCACGATTACACAGGGGACTCTCCCGACTGAAGTGCTAGTCTCAGTCGGGATTATAAGGTTATTACTATTACTTATCTTCTATATTGGGCAATAAGGCAGTAAATATCCCCAGTAATGGCAGGAATGCACATATTTGGTAAACCAGCTCAATACTGGTTAAATCAGCAACATACCCTAGTACAGCCGCACCTAACCCACCCATACCGAAAGCAAAACCGAAGAATAGACCGGATACCATCCCCACTTTCCCTGGGATCAACTCCTGGGCATACACCAGTATTGCAGAGAAGGCTGATGCGAGGATGACGCCAATGATTACGGTTAAAACCCCCATCCAATACAACGAAGCATAGGGTAAAATAAGGGTAAATGGCGCTACACCCAGTATTGACCCCCAAATAACATATTTTCGCCCTATCCGATCACCAAGAGGGCCGCCAATTATGGTGCCAGCGGCGACTGCGAATAAGAACACAAATAAATGTATCTGGGCGTTTTGTACTGAAACACCGAACTTATGCATCAAATAAAAGGTGTAATAGCTGCTAATGCTGGTCAAGTAGAAGTATTTAGAGAATATCAGCACCATTAAAATAACTAACGTCTTAATAACCGTCTTTTTAGGCAGTAATTTTGCCGATGAGGTTTTTATCACTTTGCCATGTGTTGCTCTTTGCTGTTGCTGATACCACTTACTGACTTGCAATAGCACCACAATGGCCAGTAAGGCTGCGAGAGAGAACCAGCCAACATTGCCTTTACCATAAGGAGCAATAAGAATTGCAGCTAATAGTGGGCCGAGAGCGCTACCGAAGTTGCCACCGACTTGAAAAACTGACTGAGCCAGGCCATGGCGACCACCGGATGCCATGCGCGCGACCCGTGATGACTCAGGATGGAATACCGATGAGCCGGTGCCAACCAGCGCTGCTGCCAATAAAACCACAGGGAAAGTGGTTGCCACCGCCAGCAGCAATATGCCTGATAAGGTAAAACCCATACCAATAGGCAAAGAGTAAGGTTGAGGGTGCTTATCGGTATACAGCCCTATCAGGGGTTGCAGTAGTGATGCAGTAAGCTGGTAAGTGAGCGTGATTAGCCCTATCTGAGTAAAACTCAGTGAAAACTCGGCTTGTAATAAAGGATAAATCGCCAGAATCAACGATTGGATCATATCGTTGAGTAGATGAGATACGCTGATAGCCCCCAGAATAGAGAAGGATGTGCGTTTTACAGCGGCATTAACGGAGGGCTGGAATCCAGTCTCAGAACGATCGGTCATAGTGAGTATTCGCCTAATAATTTCACTGTTAATAATATGTTGGTAACGAATACATATTATGCAGATAGAATGATTTTTACTACATCTGACATAATTTGATATATATTCCAAAGTTATGAAATTCATGCATACATAATCACACTACAATGCTTACTGCGTCACGGTATGGTGTTGATTTATCGTGCTATTGATATGCATTACACTCTTTTCACTCATTAAATCGGTATTTATCAGGCCGGTTTTTAACGACTACATGGAGATTTGCCATGCGTTTTTCATTACCGACCACAGCATGTGCCTTGGCTGTGTCGCTGGCGTTTGCACCGGGATGGGCTGCTGCCTGGGAAAAAGATAAAACTTACGATATCACTATATTGCACACTAATGATCACCATGGGCATTTCTGGCAAAACGATCACGGCGAATATGGTTTAGCGGCACAGAAAACTGTCGTTGATAGTATTCGCAAACAAGTTGCAGCCGAAGGCGGAAGTCTACTACTGCTGTCAGGTGGGGACATCAACACCGGTGTGCCTGAGTCTGATTTACAAGATGCGGAGCCTGATTTTCGTGGTATGAATCTGGTCGGTTATGACGCGATGGCCATCGGCAATCACGAATTTGATAATCCATTAAGTGTGCTGCGACAACAAGAGAAATGGGCAACTTTCCCGTTGTTATCGGCCAATATCTACCAGAAAAGCACGCAACAGCGGTTGTTTAAGCCTTATGCCTTGTTTGATAAGCAAGGGGTGAAAATTGCGGTAATTGGTTTAACGACCGATGACACTGCCAAGATCGGGAATCCCGAGTATTTCACGGATATTGAATTCCATGTCCCGGCCGCTGAAGCAAAACAAGTCGTCGATCAACTGCGAAAGACCGATAAGCCTGACATTATCATCGCCGCTACCCATATGGGGCATTACGATGATGGCAAGCATGGTTCGAATGCTCCAGGTGATGTAGAGATGGCTCGCAGCCTCCCCGCAGGCTATTTAGATATGATAGTGGGTGGTCACTCGCAAGATCCGGTTTGTATGGCCAGTGAGAACCATAAGCAGGCTGATTATGTTCCCGGTACACCTTGTGCGCCTGATCGTCAGAACGGAACCTGGATTGTTCAAGCTCATGAGTGGGGTAAATATGTTGGTCGTGCTGATTTTAAATTCCGCAATGGTGAGTTGAAACTGGTGAGTTATCAGTTAATTCCAATCAATTTAAAGAAAAAAGTTGAGAAGGCTGATGGTAGCAGTGAGCGGGTCTTTTATACCCAGGAGATTGCGCAAGATCCATCGATGCTGAAGCTACTTACGCCTTTTGAAGAGCAAGGTAAGGCGCAGTTGGATATTAAAGTTGGCAGTGTCAATGGCAAGCTAGAAGGTGATCGTAGCAAGGTTCGTTTCGAACAAACCAACCTGGCGCGGATGTTATTGGCTGCGCAAATGGAACGAGCGGGTGCAGATTTCGCGGTGATGAGTGGTGGTGGGGTGCGTGACTCTATCGATGCCGGTGATATCACGTATAAAAATGTGCTTAAGGTCCAGCCATTTGGTAATACCTTGGTTTACGCCGATATGAAAGGCAGCGAGGTCGAGAAGTATCTGGCCGTGGTGGCGAATAAAAAAGTCGATTCAGGTGCTTATGCACAATTTGCCAATGTCAGCCTGGTCGCTGATGGTAATGGCGTCAGTGACGTGAAAATACAGGGCAAGCCATTAGATCCGAATAAAACGTATCGTCTGGCCACCCTGAATTTTAATGCATTAGGCGGCGATGGCTACCCGAAAATCGATACCTTACCGGGCTATGTGAACACCGGTTTTATCGATGCTGAAGTGTTGAAACAGTATATTGAAAAGCACTCTCCACTGGATGCCAGTCAGTATCAGCCGAAAGGTGAGATTGTTTATAAGTAACTGTAATTAATCGGGATGAAGTTCATTTTAAGCGGTGTATTTCATCCAGATCTAAAACTCGAAAAAAACCTTCTGCAAAACTCCACTGCAAAACGGTACGCAAATTAAACAGCAATGGTGATCCATTCTTTGCCGCGGTCATCATTATATTTATCGGTCATTGCTTGGTTTTTATGGCCGAGTAGTGATTTCGTATCGATGCCTTGCTCACGATATAATCGTTCGGAAAGTGATCGCTGTTCATGGAATGTTGGCGGGGTTCCATCTTTCCATTTAATCCCGCTAGCTTCCCGTGCCGCAGTGAAATTCATTGTTATTGTTTGGTCTCGTATATTTCCTCCGCGCTTAGCTGTGGCCACTGCGTGGTGATGATGCAGTAAATAAGGGCTAACTATCCGATCCCGACACTGTGATATAACTTCTCTTAAAGTAATATTTAGTGAGTTACAGCGAAGTGATAAAGGAATTGCCAGTCTAGCCCCTGTTTT
Organism: Yersinia sp. 2540 StPb PI; assembly: GCF_052217165.1. Classification (NCBI taxonomy): domain Bacteria; kingdom Pseudomonadati; phylum Pseudomonadota; class Gammaproteobacteria; order Enterobacterales; family Yersiniaceae; genus Yersinia; species Yersinia sp. 2540 StPb PI. The sequence continues at coordinate 4,179,147 of NZ_JAZGQC010000001.1, read as the reverse complement.
TCCCTGAACTATATGAAGATGGTCATCCCAAATATCAGAAAATTTCATGCCTGCAATATCACCAAGTCGCTGACCAGTAACGACCGCAACAAGCATTGCCCTCTGTAAGTATGGCTGCATTGTGCCGGCTTCTTTATATATAGCCTGCCACTCTTCCAGACTAAGTCGCTGCCGCTGTACTTTTGTTAGTGGCCAGTGCGGGATTATAGCCCGGAGGAACTTCACCTGCATGTTGCGCTTCTTTAAATACATCGATAATTATTCTGCGAACCACCTGAGCCATAACGAGTTGCCCCCTCTCTTTATATGGACTCAGAATATCCGCTATATCTCTTACCGTTATTTCTGGCAATAACTTGTTGCCGATAACGGATCGCATAACTTTAACTGGAGTTTTTTCTGGTTCACGGTCGATGATTTCAGCTCACCCAGTCGCTGGCGTTCTTCTTGAATTTTCCAGTAACTATCAAGCCATGCTGACACTGATAAATCCTTACCTAAATCCCGACTAATTTTATCTCTATCCGTCATTAGCTGCCCCATTTGTTGTTGAGCAAAGCGGGTATTGGCCTCAACAGCAATAGCCTTTGCCTCAACTTCGTTATCACCTAAACCATGAAATTTTCCTGATACCGGATGCTTATAACGCCAGTAGACCTTCTTGGTTCTGGCGTCCGTATAGCATGATAGACCTGGTACATCGACGCTGTACTTACGTGGTCTGCCCATCTTCCATTATCCTTTTCAGGCGGGGATCATCGTTTTGTTTAACCATTGGCTTAATTGCTATCCCGATGAACCTTGCATTTTTATCGACCCGCCAGCATTTACCCGCCTTCATTGGAGGAGGAGAGATCATGCCGCTTTTGGCATATTTTATTAGAGTGGGATAACTAGGAACTGGTTCGTCAAATTCCTCTTTTGCCCACACTGTTAAAGTCTGTGTTCTCGCCATGGTCATTCTCCACACTGTTTATTTAAAGGCCCGCCGCACACAGGCCGTGATTAAAATCATTCTGTTGCTGGTGGATCAAGCTGCACCGGCTCAGCGATGACGCCATGACGGTTTAATACACCAATAATTAATTGCCGCTTACAACCAATTGCTGGAACGTCGCGTAACTCATTTACCAGCATTGAGAAAATATGGCGCGGTAATGCTTCGGGTTTGGCTGCTGTAATAGCGGCAAGTTTCGCATCTCCTTTATACATCTCATCACGCAATGCTTGAGCTGCAGCTGTCATTACATCTAGCTGACGGCTTAACGATAGATTCTGTTCCCGTTGTGATAGCAACTCCCGCGCTATCTCAACCATGTTTTCATCAAACCAGTCTTGTAATCCATTCACCTCCATTCCGTCTGGAATTTCCAACTGAGCCTCGTCAGTAGTACCCCCAAGCCATTCCCTTGCTTGACCTAAATTCCCTTGAGTAATGCAGAAAAGAGCCGCTTGTGCACCCATCATGGTGCGATGCAGCAACCATGCATTTGATAATTCACTGGCAGCCTTATCGGTAAGCGCCGTATTCTCGCCAACCAGCTGCTGCGCCCTGGCAATGGTGTCATCTGCTACCGCGCCGGTAATACCCAAAGTCTCGGCAATCAGAGTGCAGGTATTGAGTGCTGCATCACGTTCATTTTCTAATTCAGCGATGGTATTTCTGGCGTCGGCATAACCTTCTAATACCACTGGTAGTAATTCAGACTCAGTGAAGAGAGCATTAAATTTAGGGTGTATGGCTACGTGGTCAGCGTCTGGATCTTGGAAGTTATAGATCAGGGTGTCATATGCCCCCATAAAGCGGCCAAAACCGCCATGACCCTGTACAAGTGAATCCCATGCAACGGCAATAAATGTGCGCTCTTCGTCACTGATATCTTGATCGTCAAGGCGTTCCAGAAATTACTCAGATGATTCCCTGCGCCAGCGGTCCTCTGCTGCTTCAGTTGCGTGAAATAGTTTCCAAAGAGATTCAACCTTATCTTCACTTGGCCTTGCCATTTTTACCGTTATTGTTTTAGACATGATTTTCCCCTTAGCGTCTGTGGGCAGTACGTAGGCGTTGAAATATTTCCCCCGCAATAATTCTTTCCTCACCCAGATCACACGCCACAAAATATTCGTGCGCTGCTGTTACTGCTTCCTGATGCTTAGCGAAAAACACCATTTTTAATGCTTCAAGATGGCAACGCTCTTGGTGGGCTGATAACGCTTCGGGATCATATTCAATAGGGCGTAACCAGTAACAGACAGGGCCATCTTCTGTGTCATGAATTGAAGCCATAAACCAACCATCACCTGCTGGTGGTTTTGGTTGCCACATGCTGAGATCACAATCACCCGCTTCGTATGCCGCCTGCAATTCTTCGGCGTTTTCTTCGCATTCCATCCAGTCCAACGTACCGACGACACGGTTTAACGATTTCCATGCATCGAATTCACCTTCAACCCCAAACTCATTCCCGTTTGCAGGTACAAAATAATCAGGGTGAGTCCAGAAACCATGGCTATCACGTTCAACTGGTGCTGCTGTAATTGTCTTGATCATCACTGTTTCCTCGCATAGAGAACGCCATCAACTGGCAGACATTCGTATTCATGTGGTAGACCTTGCTGCTGAATGTCTGCCATACAGTTTTTATCATCCGGGTATACGTAGCCTTGCGGCTCGTATTGGCACGGCTGGAATGTGTAGCAAACGAGTAAAAACAGGCCGTACATCATGATTGAGTGGCCGCAGTCAGCTCATTGAGTCGTGCCGCGAATGCGACACGGATCTGGCTTGGTGTCATTGGTACTATTGCAATGTCAGCCAGGGGGATACCTTCAAACATCGGCCATTCCTTACCGTCATCGATATCCAGTTCTTGGCGTTCGGTTGCCAGCATAATCAGATCGCAGTAATGAACGACTAAAGACATTTCGGCAGGAAGCCCAAATTTTTCACGGATAGCCATATCAATCCGATGCTCAATAACTTTGTAATCGGGCAGCAGACGTTTAAGGGGGGAGGGGATATCGCCTCAAGCCAGTTTAAAGTTAGTTACCTGATAGGCAGAAAAGTATCATTCCCACTTGTTCAAGTTGTGTCAGCTAGTACATCCATGGCAGCGTTTACGGCTGTATCTATTGCATTGGCCACCCCACTCAATGCGATAACAGCTCACGGCAATTGCAAAGTTGGAGGTGGTAGCAGTGCAGCAGCGTCATTTTCATCAATATCTCTTGGCAGTGATAGCTTTGGTACTGGTTGGCAGGAAGTAAGATTGGGGGTTAATGCTGGGAATGGTGTTGATACGGCGAGTAACTTTTCAATTGATATCATAACACCTCAAACACTCTATTATCGTTTTGAAAGTGATATGACAAGCAATAAAGCTGGTTCTATTTTGATTTCAAGTTATTTATTTTAATGGGGTGTTGATATGCTCTTATATGTGCAATTCTCTGATGAAACAGAGACAACAATAATCACATGGTTTGCCTCACCACAATCATCATCTGATTTTAATTTTTTGGGTGAAGTTGAACCGTCAGATGATCGTTGGGTAGCATTCTATGACACTACCCCTGCCTTTGCTATAAACTCGATACCAAAACCATAGCATCTATAAATAGAACCAATGATGGTAAATTCGTCATTTGACTAACAATATAACTTGGGGTGTGCATCCATACGTTATATTTTTAATTTTCATCTTTGGCTCTGAATTTATTTATAATTGTTCTGGCTACTTTAGATGTGTTATTTTCTATTGCTATATGAATTAAGTAAGCTACAAAAATAGATGAGAACAGTAAGTATATAAACTTACCAAACCCTGAGGCATGTGTATATGGCTGAAATAAATTACTGTGTAATGGTATAAATGCCATTATTATAGGATGTATGAGGTATAGTGGATAGGATATATCGCCTAGAAAATTTAGGTATTTATTGTCTCTTACTCCTTTTATTTTTTCTCGGATAACAGAAGCCACTAAGAGTAAAAAACAAGCTAAACCTACGTTTGTAACTCCATGTCCCGATGCACCACCACCAAAAGTATAGAACAAAAAAACACCTAATGCTGAGTAAAATATAAAGTCACTTGCAGATTTTAATATTTCATTATCGGCACGAACTCTCATGTATATTTCACATGCAATCATTCCTAAAATAAACTCAATCAATATTGGGTTTGCCAAGTTTTTTATTAACCCTTGGATGCTATTACTTGCTGTGAAATTTAGGGGGGTGGTTGGGTTTAATGTTAAATACCCATTATATTTTATATTTAAAAGGGAAAATACAGACAGCATCATAACTGACGATATCAATATTCTGTAACGATGTGATATTTTTAACGCAATCAAAAAAAATACGTAAAAAATAAATTCATAAGTTAATGTCCATGCGGTAATTATAAAGCTATATGCATAAAAAGGTGCCGCAGAATTATAATCTAACTGTAAGAATAAAAGAGACTTGATTATATTAATTTCAACTATGTTAGGGTAATTTATGACAACAAATAAAGCTACGCAGAATATATATACTGGATATATTTTAAATAATCTTTTAACTGAGAAAGAGAATATACTGTTATCATTTTTAGTTGAGTAAACAATAACAAAACCACTAATCATAAAGAACAGATCCACACCAAAGTATCCACTAGAAAATAGCATATCCCCTAGGTTTTTTTGTGCATATGTATCGTTGATCAAAAATTTTAAGTGAACGAAAACTACAAAAAGAGATGCAATCCCTCTCAACTGATGGACTGATTTTATCATGCTAATTATCCAGCATAGTTATTATTTCGAGTTGTGAATAAACTCAGGGGGCTAAAGCGCTCCACTACCTGAGAAGAAAGCATTCTAGGTGTTTATAATTACCTGTCAATAATGAATTGGGAAATAAAAAGTTTAGGGTTAGAGTGGTATAGGGAGACGGAACAGTGTAAGTCATGTTCGCGATACATTACATCATGTTTGTTAGGTGAGTATCAGATTGACACGGTCGATGTTTTTCCCAGAACTGGACAGATAGAATGGTAATTCTTTGATATTTAGCAGAATGGTCAAATAAGCAGTAGTGATACAATCTGCACAGTCTGAAGGGCGAATTTAAAGGTGTTGCTGATTCAGAAATTAGCTGGTGACAAGGTGATATGGAGGGGGATGCCGAAAAATGAAGTAACTGAACCTGAGGCTTGAAATAAATACTGGCTGGTCATTGATACGGATTGACGCATCAAAAACGCCTGATATTGAATGGCCGCCTCAGCCGGAATAAATCTTCTTAGTAGATCCAATCTCTTAGCGAAAATCATAAAAACCTTACTTCACAAGAAAAATCCCATTGATTAAACTGTATGTATATACAGTTATTTGTGGATTTGAATGATGATTTTTTACCCACTTTCTCCGCTTCGCAAAATTATTCTTATCCCGTTGTTTAACGAGACAATCCACGCTGGTTTTCCAAGCCCTGCAGCCGATTATATCGAGCGACCACTTGATCTGAATGAGCTTTGTATCGCCCACCCGGCAGCAACTTATTTTGTCCGTGTTTCGGGTAACTCAATGACTGGTGCCGGGATCTATGACGGCTCCCTGTTGGTTGTCGATCGCAGCATTACGGCAAAACATGGCGATATTATTATCGCGGCAATCGAAGGGGAGTTCACCGTAAAAAAGCTGTGCTTACATCCTGTTGTGCAACTTGAGGCAATGAATCCAGACTATGCCCCTATCGTTTTGAATGATGGAGGAGACGATTTAGAAACGTTTGGTGTGGTGAGATATGTCATTAACGAGGCGGCCAATGTTTGTCCTCGCTGACGTTAATTCTTTTATGCATCCTGTGAGTCTGTATTTCGGCCTGACTTGCAGGGGAAGCCGATAGTAGTTCTTTCAAACAATGATGGCTGTGTCATAGCCCGTAGTCGTGAAGCCAAATTGCTTGACATTAAAATGGGCGAGCCCTATTTCAAGATGCGCGAACTGATCCAAAAATATGGTGTGGTTACCTTCAGCAGTAACTACGAGCTTTATGCTGACATGTCTAATCGGGTTATGACTGTGCTGGAATCTATGTCGCCAGCCACGGAAATATACTCAATTGATGAGGCATTTCTGAATGTATCTGGGGTAAATCATTGCATGAGTCTGGATCAGTTTGGCCGTGACGTTCGGCAGCGGGTATTGCAGTGGACCGGCCTCACTGTAGGTGTAGGGATAGCCCAAACGAAAACCCTGGCTAAGCTGGCAAATCATGCAGCCAAACAGTGGAGTAAGACGGGGGGCGTGCGATCCTGTTAGACAACGTAAACTACTCGCAATCACCCCCGTACAGGATATCTGGGGTATTGGTCGCCGCATTGGTAAAAAGCTGAATCTACTCGGCATCAACACAGCATTACAGCTGGCTGATACTCATTCACAGTTTGTGCGTAAAAACTTCAATGTGGTATTAGAGCGAACGGTCAGAGAACTGAATGGTGAGCAATGCCTGGAGTTGGAAGAGTTCGCTCCGACTAAGCAGCAGATTGTATGTAGCCGATCCTTTGGCGAGCGGATCACTAATTATCAGGATATGCGCGAAGCTATCTGCGGGTATGCCGTGCGCGCGGCTGAAAAACTACGCGGCGAGCATCAATATTGCAGGCATATATCAGCCTTTATCAAAACCAGCCCTTTTGCACTCAATGAGCCTTACTACGGCAACATTGTGAGCACTAAGCTTCATATCCCCACTCAGGACTCACGGGATATTATCGCTGCTGCTTTAGGGTGTCTTGATGCGATATGGAAGGATGGCTATCGTTATCAAAAAGGCGGGGTGATGCTGGGTGATTTTTACAGTCAGGGTGTGGCTCAATTGGGGCTGTTCGATGATAACCAGCCTAAGGCTAACAGTGCCGCGTTGATGGCTGTTCAGGACGATATCAATAAATCAGGCAAGGGAAAGGTGTGGTTTGCCGGACAAGGCATACAAAAGGCATGGCAGATGAAACGTGAGATGTTATCGCCTGCATACACTACCCGGTGGTCTGAATTACCCGTTGCGTGATGATGATAACTAAAAGTATCGCCGGGGTTTCACTATTGTTTTACCATCACCAAATCCCACAAATAAATAACCAACCCTAACGGATTGGTTTTCTTTGGGATATTTGGTCGGCATGAAAGGATTTGAACCTTCGACCCCCGACACTCCATGACGGGTTAAATATACGGTTGTAATTATCTGGATTGCAATCAGATTCAAGTGATTGAGGGTGAAGCCTCTTCTGCAAAACTAATTTTTATTTGTTTCTATTCAATAGGTTATAACGCGATTGATTTAGTTGATTTTAGGTGTCAAGAAGCTAGTAATTATTTTAAATATCAATACATTGAGCTGCAACTCAGCAGCTACTGAAACAGTATATTGAAAAGCACTCTCCACTGGATGCCAGTCAGTATCAGCCGAAAGGTGAGATTGTTTATAAGTAAGGCGTGAAGCTGGAAGCCTCTATTTGGCAGTGGAGGCTTCTGGTGAATTGCACGAGATATATGCAGCGCGGTGCGGGTTTGTAATGCAATAAATAAATTAATCGCGCTTGGCAATATCGGCAAAGCTGCCTTGTAGCAACTGGCATAAATCTGTTGCAGCCAATTCAATATCTAAACCCCGCTTTCCGCCGGAAACGAATATTGTGGCATACGCCTGTGCCAAGCTATCGATAACAGTCGGTAAGCGCTTTTTCTGCCCTAATGGACTGATACCACCGACTAAATAACCGGTGGTGCGCTGCGCCAATTGTGGGTCAGCCATCTCCGCCTTTTTGGCACCCAAAGCACGCGCAACTTTTTTCAGATCAAGCTGGGTTGCGACAGGGGTAACGGCAACCGCCAAATTTTTGGCATCACCATTCAAGGCGACCAGCAAGGTTTTATAAACCTGATCGGCATTAAGCCCCAACTTTTTAACAGCTTCATCGCCAAAGTTGGTTTCTGCTGCGTCATGGTGATAAGGATGTAATGTGAACGGAACTTTTTGTTTTTCCAGCAAAACGACTGCAGGTGTCATAATAAACGTCCAATTAAAAATGAAAATTTATTCCAAGGGATTATCCTACACCCAATCATTGCGGTAGAGTTAAAAATTAACCTAATAAAATCAATGCTATCATGATTGATTGCCGGAGTTATGATGAATGTAAGTTGCTAATCTAATCGTCAGGTTGCTACCCTGTACCTGCAGCTCATATTATCCGCAAGGAGTGTGGGCGCTTAATAACTAAAATAATGAAAATTCCTCTTTGACTGGCCGATAGCGATATCGGCCATTTTTTTACTTTTATTGGTGATTACTGCTCGCCGAGTTGCAACAAATCAGGCAGATTACCCTCGCCATACAGATGCAGTGCACCGACCGCGACCACATAACGCCCGGCTGGCAGATGTTCTAGTTGCTGCTGCCAGCGTTTATTCCGTTGAATCATCAGCACATCGTATAGATTTTGGCTAAAAGTTGGTGCCAGTGTGGTTAGGTTATTAGTTGGGGGATGTTCCAGCCACCAGCCAATCATGGTTTGCAGCAGGCGTGCGTTGGTGTGCCAATGGGTCAGAGTATCAAGCAGTAAAGACATGCCGTTATCAGGTAATGTCTCCAGTAAATCGAGTTGCATTTGTGTTCCTTCCAACTCTATAACACTTTTTTCTTGTGCTGCTGCCGCTTTCAATAATTGAAAATCGATGCCGTATTCCCCACGCAATCCCAGACGTTGAGCCTGGCGAGCCTGAAGCATTAAGGCGACCTGCCATGCCGGTAGAAAGGCCATCGAGTGCGGATCAGTGCTCAGCTCTTCGCAGCGCTGTAACAGTTGCTGATATTGCTCCTCAGATAATCTATCGATTAATGCTTCGCTGAGGGTATCGGTACCAAAAGGTGAGGAAGTGTCGGTGATATCAGCTTCGACAATAAGTGCATCAGCCTGATTCAATTTATTCAGTAATTCGTGGGGGAGGGGGAACATGTTCTCGGTTCCCATATGAATACTGCCGACCATATGGAAGTGGCGTTCACCGGGTAAGGCGATATCCAACGCCGGATAGGGGTAGGTCGCCGGTGTCAGAATACCGAGAAATCGTGCGATGTGGCGTAATAATTGGCCCATATCCATGTGGTTCCCTTTTTAGCATTTCTTAACATGCTAAACGCTAAATGGCGCACATGAAAGTGTTGTGCGCCATTAGGCTATACCCTTTGTATTTGCAGCCGCAGGGGGTTAGCTGCTCTTGTTACTCGGCCCATCCCTGAGCCTACCTGCAACGCCAATGACTTTGGGGATATCAGGAGCGCTTACTGCTTAGGTTTAAAACGCAGCAAACGGTTAGCGTTGCTGACTACGGTAATGGATGACAGCGCCATGGCCGCCCCTGCCACCACCGGGCTAAGTAATGTTCCGGTGAACGGGAACAGAATTCCCGCCGCAATCGGAATACCCAGTGCGTTGTAGAAAAACGCACCCAATAGGTTTTGCTTCATATTGCGCAATGTTGCCTTGGCAAGCTCCACGGCATCCGCAACCCCATGCAGACTGTGGCGCATTAGCGTGATAGCCGCAGTTTCAATCGCGATATCACTACCACCCCCCATGGCAATCCCAACATCCGCTTGTGCCAGTGCAGGGGCATCATTGATACCATCACCAATCATCGCCACTTTATGTCCAGCGGCTTGCAGTTGCTTGATAGCCTCAGCTTTACCCTCCGGCAATACACCCGCGATCACCTGATCAATACCGGCTTCTTTGGCAATGGCATTGGCGGTAATTGGGTTATCACCGGTTAACATCACCAGACTGTATCCCAGTTGATGCAATCGTTGCAGAGCGCTGACACTGTCGCTGCGCAGTGGATCGCGGATCGACAGCAGTGCCGCGGGTTTACCCATTGCGCTGAGGATAACCGGGGTGGCACCACTTTCAGCTTGCTGCTGCATGAGTGATTGCAACTCACGGGTATCAATGCTCTGTTCCTCCAGCAGGCGGTTGTTCCCTAGCAACAAAGGAATGCCGTCAACTTCACCACTGACACCCAAGCCACGTAAGGTGCGGAACTGACTGACGGTAGCCAGCGTCAGCCCTTCGGCACGTTGTAAAATAGCGCGAGCCAATGGGTGATTAGAGCCGGTTTCTAGTGCTGCGGCCCATCCCAGCGCTTGTTGTTCGCTGACACCGTTAAAGGTATGAATTGCCACTACTTGTGGGTGACCTTCCGTTAGCGTGCCGGTTTTGTCGAACACCAACGTATCGAGATTACTGGCTTGCTGCAATGCATCGGCATCACGTACCAAAACACCAAACTCGGCCGCCCGCCCGACGCCAGAGATGATAGACATCGGTGTCGCCAGTCCAAGCGCGCAGGGACAAGCGATAATGAGCACTGTGGTAGCAACCACCAGGGTGTACACCAACTGAGGCTGTGGACCGAGGAAATACCAAATCAGCCCGGCGATAACAGCAATTGCCACCACGGTTGGCACAAATACCGCTGAGATTCGATCCGCCAATTTGCCGATTTCTGGTTTACTGCTTTGCGCCTGACGAACCAGTTTGATGATGCGAGCCAGTGTGGTTTGGCTACCAATAGCATTGGCGCGGAACAGTACCGATCCATCCTGTACTTGGGTACCTGCATGTACCACATCACCTGCTGATTTTTGTTGTGGGATAGGTTCGCCGGTCAGCATGGCTTCGTCCATCCACACTTCGCCCTGCACAATTTTACCATCAACCGGTACTCGGTCACCGGTAGTCAGACGCAAGGTCATGCCCAATTGGACCTCAGCCAGAGGGATCACTTGCTCACCGTCGTCAGATACCCGCCGTGCTGTCGGTGGTGCCAGGTCCAGCAGTCGCTCCAACGCATTAGATGAACGCTGTCTGGCGCGTTGTTCCATCGCATGACCAAGGTTAATCAAACCGATTATCATGGCACTGGCTTCATAATAGAGGTGGCGCGCCTCCATCGGGAAAACATCCGGCCAGATATTCACCGTAATGGAATAGAGCCACGCCGCTCCGGTACCTAGTGCCACTAAGGTATCCATGGTGGCACTGCCATTTTTCAGGCTGACCCAGGCGTTGCGATAGAAATGGCCACCCGCAAATATCATCACCAGCAGAGTAATCACCCCGACAATAAGCCACGGTGTCTGGGTTTCTGGCGTTAGCGTCATACTGCCGCCAAATAACCCCCATCCCATCAGGGGGATACCCAACAGCAGGCCCAGTGCTGCTTGCCATTGGAAGCGCTTCATACTGGCTTGCGACATCTGTTGCTGACGTTCGCGGCGCTCGCCTTCGTCTTCAATAATCTCCGCACCATAACCGGCATTTTTGACGGCTGCGATTAAGGCTTCATTGCTTGGGTTACCGGTTACTAACGCGCTACGCTCCGCCAAATTGACGCGCGCAACCTCAACCCCATCAACACCTTCCAGAGCATGTTGTACTTTGGATACGCAACTGGCACAGCTCATCCCGGTTAGCAATAACTGGACGCTATCGATATCCACCGCTGTGGTTGGGTTAGCATTAATATCACTTGTTACTGCCGGAATGGTTGAAGAGGCCGCTGCCTGATATTCCGGCTGAGATGGGGCTGAGTCAGTCAGCGGCTCAGTTTTTGGGGATGGGGCACCTGGCAGTGCGGCGTGATAACCCGCCTGTTCCACTGCGCTAATTAGCACCTGCGGATCAGCTTTACCATACACTTTAGCGCTATCCACACTCACCACGGCTGCAATTACACCGGGAACGGCTTCCAGAGCTTGGCGTGTGGCTTCAGTACAATGGCCGCAGCTTAAGCCAGAGAGCTGTAATTGTGTATCGGGTGTTTGGGCTGCTTCTGCCTGATAACCGGCTTGTTTGACAGTATCAATCAGCGTGTTGATATCGGCTTCACCGGTCACTTTGGCATAGTTAACGTCGACTTCAGCATGATGAATATCTTCACGACTTTCTAAGGCGGTTTTCACTCGCTTGGCACAATTCATACAGGAAAGGCCATGCAAGGCCAGCACTGTGGTTTGCAACATAATTAACTCCTTATCGAGTAACGACTTATCCGTTCATTTCGTCGGGATAAGTTTAGTCGGTAATCCCAGTCACATCGCTTATCGTCGCTGATAATGGATTTATCCATAACCTTAAGCTGTACAGGTTTTATTCCGCTTGACTGACATCGTTATTTTCACTAATTATGGAGGTTAAACCTTCCAGCAAGGGGAAGGTCAATAGAATATTATGTTGATAGAAAAGGATTTTTATTAACGCTGTCCACAATGCGACCACATTCGATACAAGGCCCACATATTGTGGGCTTTTTTATTGTTTCCGTTGGGTTACTTAATCGGCTTTAAGGCTCTCGGAGTTTGTCCAGAGATCAAATAATTGCCCCTCATGATAAATCTTTACTTGAGCTACCCCTGTTGTAATACCCATGGTCACGACCTTATCTACAGGTATAGCGACCTTTGGCATAAAACATTCCGTTTGCATAATCGTTTTGAAGGCGGCCTCATCTTGATGCTGAATTATCGCCGAGAGGCGTTCGAATGCGTCCGCTGATTCGCAAACTGGATACTTTCCGTTAAGTTTTACTGCTATTGCGCTGCTGGAAAAACCAGCAATCAGAAGCGCCACTAAAATTCTCTTTTTCATCCTTAACCCCATTCACTGTGTTTGTAATTCCATCTTTAACTTGATAGTAAATTTTTGTTACATGCGTTAATACTTATAATTATCTTACAAATAAAAAATCCTGCCAAAAGCAGGATCATAAAATAGAAGATGAATTTAGTTTAACGGTCAGAACATCAATACCTGACCGCTGGTTTGCGGGTGTGGCTGCACAGGGTTAATTTCACCGGGCTTTGATATTGAGCGCATGAAGCTTTCCATCGTCACAAAGGTATGACCGCAATTCACATTGATACATTGGTGATAGCGCTCTTTGGTTTCGGTGGTGATTTGGCTACTACTGCGGGTATGGGCTGCACTATGGCATAAAGGGCAATTAAACATGATCCGGACTCCGGTATCATCCCGACTATGGTCGGTGTTAATGATAATTATGCGTGACTATTGATTAAAAATCATCATTCCATGTCCAAATCATCTATTTTTACTTCCAATTCCAGCGCGGTAGTAAAACCCGTATCACTCACTGAGTGAGTAACAGTGACTAGCGTCCAGTCGGCATCGTCAATCTGCTTTTTGAATCCGGTCACTTTAACCGGCACCTCTGGATAAAGATCGGCGCGACCTTTGGCAAGTTGGATGGAAAATTTCGCCGCGCCACGTTGCAGCCGTTCCCAATTGGATTTGGCCGCCCGTTGTGCGTTGTTCTTACTGGCGTAAGTGGTGCGCAAGGTCAGCACATTTTCATCTGTACCTATCAGATATTCGCCCTGCTTCTCTTCTGGTTCTTTTGGTTTGGCGGTGCTTTTCGTCTTGCGTTTACGCTTTACCTTTACTGCCGGTTTTTCGGTGGTGCGGGTGTTGAGCCAGTTCGCCACCACGCCGGTATATGCTCCTCGGTCAGCCATGCTAAATTGATGTCCGTCACCTAAACTGCGGATAACGGTCATGACTGGTATCGGTTTACCGCTGGCGGTTTTCGATTGGCCTTGTTTGATAAATAACAGATTGCCATTTTTGACGGCGGCAATAGCGCCATATTGTTTCGCCAAGCGGGTAATTAAATTACCATCCGATTCGTTGGTTTGGTCTATATGATCAACCGTTAAATCAGACATGGCTTTATTTAACGTTGGTGTAAGTTTATTGCGCTCGGCAATTATTTTAATGATCCCGCCAATGGTGGTTTTATGGTAAGACTGATCGCGGCGAACATTTAGCGTTTCACGGAAATCCGCACTACGGGCGCGAATAGTCAGCTTGTCCGGTGCGCCGCTGTGCTCTATTTCATCCACGGTAAATACGCCTTTATCAATTAGCGCCGCCCCTTGCCAGCCCAGCGCAACCGCGATTTTTGCCCCGCGACGTGGTAGCACTAATTGACCGTCTGAATCATCCAATTCAATATCAAGCTGATCAGCTTCAAAGCCGCGATTATCAGTCAAGGTTAATGACATTAATCGCTTTTTAATTTCGCTACTTTTATCTACGCCGTCGACGGTAATAGAATAATCCGGCGCGTTATGCCCGTTATTTAACAGGTTATCGATTATGGTCATGATAATAATCCGCTGGCAGTGTCAGATATTTGAGTAGCGATATCGTCAAATTGCTGGGATAGATCACCAAACATCTCTTTTAAAGATTCATCGGTGCGCTTTAGTGTGAGCGTGAATTCAATTTTGCGCGCTGATCCGTCGCTAAAAAAAATACTTTTGGTGCGGCTAAGATTCTCAATGACAAACATGCCATGAATAGCGCCGTTCCCTTCAATCAATGACCAAGCTTTGCCGGTTTCAGCCATCAGTTGCAGCGCCATGAGTGAGATTTTACCGCCAGTCAATTCAGGGTATAACACGCCGGATAACGTAATAGATTCTTCATCTGGCCCCAAAAATTGACTAACCGGTCGTAAGCCAATGCGCGCATTTGAGGGGTGACGCCATGCCATTTGATGTTGAAAATCTTGATAGGGGACGGTTTGCAACATAAAAACAAACATCCCTAACGCCATCATCATGTTATTACTCCTTAGTCGTCATGGTCTTGGTAACTGCGGTTTGATTTACTTTGTGTCTGGCGTTGATAGGCCGCTAGTTGGCGAGCTACCTCGCGCGCGATATCTTGCGCGTCATGTTGTGGTTGCGGGTAGATATTGATAATGGGCGCACCAGTGCTGACTTGGTTTTGCTGTTGGTTGCTGGCTTGGCCGTTATTGTGACTGCGGTACTGCGCCGCCGGTAAACTATACGGATGCAGCGGCACGGCGGCGGCTTGATAGCCACTGAATAACATCGAAGCCGCGACCGCCATTGCGGCGGTATTACGGCGGCCGGTAACTTGCGCGGGGCCGTTGATGATTTCAGGGCCATGCTCACCGACTACACCAAATTTACCCAACGGAATATAGCCGCCATTATCGTATTCACCGGTATATTTCGCGGCGATATCAGCGGCGCTGTTTCCCTTGGGGGCGGGTTTCCATGTGATACCGTAGTTACCTGCGGCGGCTGCTACCGCCGGATTACTCTGCGCCAGTTCGCGGGTTTTCTCGGAGCGTTGCTTCACTTCGTCCAGTTTTTCCAGTACCCACTTAATTGATGATATTAATAACTTAAGCGGTGTCATTGCCAGATTGATACCATCAGCCAAGAATTGACCAAAGGATTTACCGGCATCGGCGGCGCTGTTTAAATCCGCGGTGGTTGATTGCACGGGTTCCAGTAACTTTTTAAACCAGTTCCACACGTTTTTAACTGCATCGCCGATCCAGTCAAATACCGGCCCCAGCGGTTTAAGTGCTTCTTTGATTGGGGCGGCAGCTTGCATAAAGCCATCCACTACGCCACCGAGAAACGCCTTAATCGGTTTCCAATACTTGTAAATCAGCAAGCCAGCGCCCGCGATAGCCGCACCAATCAGGCCAATCGGACTGATTAAGATCCCGAATATGCCACCTAAGCCACCAAGGGCAAAGCGCAGGAACTTAAGCGGAGATTTAGCCAGCCAGCTAATCCCATTACCCAGCATTTTAAAGCCGCTGATGCTGGATTTAACCGGTGAACGCACCACATTAACCAGCCCATTACCCAGCCCTTTGAGGGTGGCAATGGCCGACTGACCGCCATTTTTAGACAAGGTGATCAGTGAGCGGCTAAAGTTGCCGATCTGCTGGGTGGTGATGGGTGTGGTACTCGCCAGTTTGGACATACCAAACGACAGGCGCGGCAGTAAGCGGATGCCTAATACGGAAGTGGTAAAACGCAGTAGCGCGAACGGTCCCAAAATACCGACAACGGCAATCGCCAGTGCGCCAAATGCGGCGGTAGCAATGGCGATAGCGGTACCCACTTGCACAATGCCCAGGCTGATTTTTGGGTGAGCCTTGAGAAACTCGGCCACGCCATGCATAAATTCAGTGATGCTTTTCGCTGTTGACCTAAGCCATGCGTCATTTTTTTCAAATAATTCAACGCTGACGTTTTCCAAGGCGGCATGAATGATTGTCATGTCACCTTTGAGGTTATCCAACTTAGTAGCAGCCACGCGAGCCGCCTCGCCATCATACTCACCGGGCTGCCCGCGCATCTTATCTAGTGAGCCATTACCGGCAGCGTGCATCAACACACCAAAACCGGTCACGGCATATTGTCCGGCGATACTTTTAAAGATAGCCCCGCGCTCAACGTTACCCATTTTGGCGGTTTTCTCATTGATATCTTTTAGAATATCAACCAGATCACGCATATTGCCGTTTTTATCGGCAGTCTTAACGCCTAAATCTTTAACGGTACTGGAGCCACCAATACGGCTTAAGATACTGCGCATAGTGGTACCGGCCTGGCTGCCCTGAATACCGGCGCTACCTAGCATGGCAGTAGACGCTGCGACTGTCTCCAAACTCTGCCCGTACTCCCGGCCAACGCCGCCGGAATACTTCATAGACTCACCCAGCATCGGGATATCCACGTTATTACGGGTAAATAGAGCGGTGAGCACGTCGGCCACCCGATCCATTTTCTCGGCGGGGATACCCATCGCGGTTTGAATATTGGAGGCAATATCGGCGGTGGTACCTAAATCGATATCACCGGCCGCCGCCAGATTCAGCATACCCGGCATCGCCCCAACCACTTGTTTAGGGGTGTAGCCGGTACGACCAAGATAATATTGACCCTCGGCGACTTGCAGGTCGGTAAATTTAGAAGAGAGCGGCAAGGTGCGCGCCTGATGGCGCATAGCTTGCATTTCAGGCGAGTTTTTATCTTTAATGCGGGTTACCGCCTGAGTGCCACTCATCATGGCGTCAAATTCATAACCGACATGCAAGGCGTTTTCTATCCCACGGCCCATTGCGCGGCCGGTGGATAGCGAGGTGTAGCCCAATCCGGCGGCAATGGCTTTACGCTGATTGCTGCTATCAAAGCGGTTACGGGCAGCACTAAGGCGCTGCTGTTGCTGCGCTTGCTGCTCTAACCGGCGCTGCTGCGCGGTCAGTGCCGCGGTGGTGCTGGTAATATTGGCCTTAAGGGATCGCTGCGCCTGGCCTAGTCGGTTGGTGGCAATGCCGCTATTTTGCAATGCGGTACGCTGGGTATGCAGCGCGGTACGTAAGTCATTGTATTTTTGTTTTAGTTTGGCGGCCTCTTCACTGGCGCGCTTAAATTCTTTTGCCTGTTTGGCGGTGGGTGCGGCACTATTTTTTAATTCGTTGGCGAGTTGGCGCGCTTTATCGCGTGCGGCGGCCAGTGCCTGAGCGGCACCATTAACCGCCACCTTATTCTTGCGAAAACCCTCAATTTTGCCAGATTGAGCATCCAGTTGCTTGAGTTGGTCTTTCGTCGCTTTAATCGATGCGGCCAGCGTTTTATTGCTGGCCAACATAGATTTAAATGGCTTGGTAACTTTATCGATGGCACTTAAAGAAACCTGCAAGCGGAGGTTCTTGTTACTCATCACTGCCCCCGTTACGGATAATGGCCTTATGACGCCATTCTAAAAGCTCACCTACGGTCATTGGATCGGTGGCGGATGGCGGCCAATGAAAGGTAACTGCGATATCTGCTACCAAATCATCAACCGTTAAGCACTCAGGTAGTCTGACTTGACCGAGTTCGGCAAGAAAAAAATCGCCAACGCCTGAGACAGCGCGTAAATATCAGCCGGATCAAGGTTGCTGATTTCTGGCACGGTCAGGTTAGGGGTGGTGATACGCGGTAATACCCGGATCAAAGCGTCAACATCGGTATCTAATAGCGCTTGCAACTTAGCCCCGCGCAATGCTCCGGCGTTAGGCTTGTTAATGGTCACTTCGGTAATGGTGGTGTTACCTCGAATGATGGGAACATCCAGCGTGATCACATTAAATTTATCTTGCTCGGCCGTAACGACTTCATTTGTTGCAAGGTTTTCTGCTGCTGATTTTGGGTCTTTCATGATGACTTTCCAAATAAAAATAAAGAGAAGAAATGAAATCAGGTGCGAAATAAGCCACGCGATAAATTCCGCCATATTACAGGCCGATATTGCGGCGGTGGGCTTCCAACATGTCTACGCCGTTAACGATTTCGACCATATTCACAATATCAACCTCGATCAGTACTTCGCCGTCCCAGGTCAATTTGTAGTAGGTGTTTTTGGTGGAAATCTTGGTGGTGGTGTTATCACCTTGCTTGCTGTCGCCGCCGTCGATTTCCTCATGACGGCCACGCATCACAATTTCTACCGCGTGGGTCTCACCGGTATCATCGCGCTGATAGGAACCCGCAAAACGCAGTAACACACCATCGACCTTGGTGACGCCCCATTGCTTGTAGATCTCGGACTCAATACCGCCCAGCGTCCAGTCAACGTCTAGTGCGCCATCAGCCAGCCCCAAATCGACCTTAGCGCTGCCGTTCATCCCGCCGCCGCGAAACTCTTCAAATTTGCGGTTTAATTTTGGCAAGGTGATGGACTCAACCACCCCTTGATAGCTGTTCCCGTCATTGAATACATTCAGGAACTTAAGTTTGCGTGGTAAGGCCATAATTAAGCTCCTTAGCTATTAACGGCGGCGGCGAAATCCGCCAGATAGCGATCGGTGATGCGCTGGCGCAGGGTTAAATCTTCCAGTGGTGGCACTGGCGTATAGTCGTAATCAATAAACAGGCGGCCCGCTTTCAGGGTGTCTTTATCGTTCACGCTGTCGTCGTACCAGCAATCGCCATCAATCAGATAACCCAATGATTTCAGCTCGCGCATTTTGGCGCGAATGCCCTCAATAATGTCTTTTGCCAGTGACGGCGTAAGCGGCTTATCGTTAGCCCACATATGCGCCTCGGCCATGGTGTCAGCCAATACCTGCGCGGTGCGGGTGTAATTTTCAAAGGCAAATAGCGGATCATCGGAACAAGAGCGAGAACCCCAAAAACGATAACCGTCTTTACGGATCAACGTGGTCACGTCTTTGCTGTTGAGCAAGTTGGCGTCAGTGGCGCTATTTTGCAGATCCCAGAACACATCCGCGCTAATGCCAGTAACGCCATTGACGCCCACGTTAGACAGCGTTTTATGCCAGCCAACATCATTATCAATCTTGGCGCGCAAGCCGAGTGCGCGGGCGGTTGCAAAGGCGGTAGCCTCGGCATTAGTGACCGTATCCCAACTGAGGAAATCCGGCCAAATCACCATCGCTTCACGCTGGCTGAAATTATCGCGGTAGATAATGGCCTCTTCTTTGGTTTTACAACCATAGGCGCTGATGTAGGCAAAAGCGCGTAGGCTCTGAGCAATAGCAAGCAGTTCAGTGGCAACCGCTTTGGTATCATGACCTGGCACCCCCAAAATGCGCGGCTTGACATCAAACTTACCCTGGGCGGCTAACAGTGCTTTCATGCCGGTATAGCGGCCATCCGGTGTGGATCCACCAATAATATTGGAAGTGGTTTCGGCTTCGGTTTCACCTTGAGCGACACGGACAACGATAGTCACGGGTTTGGTTTGGTCGCTGATGGCATCCAATGAATGGGCTAAGGTGCCGGTTTCACCGGCCTTGCCGCTGGCGGCCAGCACATCGGTGAGTAATACCGGGGTATTGAGTGGAAACAGGGTGGCGTCAGCATCATCGGAGGTACAGACCATCCCGACTACCGCCGTACTGACAGTGCGGATCGGGCGAGTGCCTTCGCTAATTTCAATGACGCGCACACCATGGTGGTAATCGGTTGCAGACATGCGGTTTTCTCCGGTTAAGCGTTCATTCGCTATGATGCCGGATTGTCACGCGCGGGGCAGGTGATGGGCGTTGTGTGAGGGATGGCACAAAGAGAAGGCGGGCCATTAAGCCCGGCTTTGTAATTATGGATATTCAGGCAGAGGCATTCCCTCATTGACATAACCAGGTAACGAATCATAGAAGGTTATATATCGTGGGTCTGACGGTTCAACTTCACCTAAAAAATCAAAGTCATCTGATGATTGTGGTGAAGCAAACCATGTAATTATTGCTGTCTCTGTTTCATCAGAGAATTGCACATATAAGGTCATATCACTCCCTATTAAAATGAATAACTCGAAATCAAAATAGAACCAGCTTTAGAGCCAGTCATATCACTTTCAAAACGATAATAGAGTGTTTGTGGAGTGATGATATCAATTGAAAAATTTCCCGCCATATCAACGCCATTACCTGCGTTAACCCCTAATCTTACTTCCTGATAACCGGTACCAAGACTATCACTGGCGATATACATCGATGAAAATGACGCTGCTGCGGTGCTACCTCCACCCACTTTTGAATTACCGAGAGCGGTTATCGCATTGAGCGGCGCGGCCAGTGCGATAGATACCGTTGTGAGCGCTGGCATTGTGGCACTGGCGGCTACCACTTGAACCTGTGGAAATGATACTTTTCTGCCTATCAGGTAACTAACTTTAAACTTGCTTGAAGCAATAGGGGAAACACTGACCAAAGCAGATGCTGTATACCCTGATGGCATGTTAGCCCCGCCATACACCTCTGGTGCCAGCACTGACGTGGTATTAACAGCCAGCAATGCTGATATTTGCGTCGATGGGTTATAAATCGCATATATGGCGACAAATCCCGATACTGGAACCGTGCCTGTATCCATCCCGCCAGCGCCATTTGTCGCAAGGTTAATTGTCTTGCTAAAACTACTCAGTTTGTACTGCAATCCACCTAAAGCAGTTTGCACAATTAACTCATCTGCGGTGAAAGTTGCCGTTGCTGATGCGGCAGCAATGCTCATTTTTGCATTGCGTGATGTGCCGACAATACCCGTAAGTTGCGGAAGATGTGCGACGTCGCCCAAACCAAGGTTTTCGAGAGCAGCCGCAACAGCCGCCGCGCCAGCAGTTTTAATCTCAGATAAGTTGTTAGCTGTTTTTAAAGTTGCATCGCTAATCGTTTTAATTGCTTTCGGCGTAGCGGCTAGCGTTTCGCTATCGCTGGTTGTGGCGCTACTTAATTTCACAAAGCCTTTTTCGGTCTTGCTGGCATCGGGATGATTGCGCGATTTTACATGCTCAGCCAACAGGTCATCAGCATAGGTTTTCACCTCTATCACTTTATCATCCACGTACTTCCGTGTTGCCAGCACTACCGACGGATCGATTTTCAGCGTGACTGCTTCGGTACTACTGACAATCAACACCATGCGCACGGTCTGCGTGCGGCCGCTGCCCTCTTGTAGTTGGGGTTTATAGGTCTCCGGGCAGTTGGCAATGGCGATTAATACGCCATCTTTATCAAACAGCCCAACTTCACGTATCCACCAACCGCCGTCCGTTTCGGGAATTACCTGTTCGGCGATGATTTGACTACTATTGGCCGCATCAATACTCAATGAATTCAATGCAGCGCGGCGTTTCTCGGCGATAAGTTGCGTTTGTGCGGGGCTAGGTGTGGGTAATGCGCCGCCGCCGTCCCCCACGGCCATTTGCGTAATCTGTAATTGAGTACCGAGAGCGGCCGCATTTGCCAGCTTGGCCGCCCCCAAATTGGTCAGTAGCGCAAAATATTTCACTGTCATGGGTTCACTCTCATATCATCAATCAGATGCACAACACCGCCACAATAGCCTTGGCCGGTGACGGTAATGGTTTCGGGTAAGTAGGGGTAAATGGTCATTTCGTCGCCGTCATAGCTGGCGGCGCTGATGGGGATCGTTCCGGTCACATCGAGATTAATCGACAGGCCGATCAGATGGCGGCTGCACGGCTTGGCATCATCAATCAGCCGCTCAAGTTCTTGATACATTTCCTCGGTGATGCCGGTTTCTAGCACGCCCACATCCAAGCGAAAAGTGCCGGGCGCTTCGTTGGTTTTCCACCATTCAATGACACGGATCAGATAGCCGAGCGGCTCCACCACACGACGAATTGCGCCAATAGTGCCTTTGCGTTTATGGACGTAAAACGAGGCATTGACCACTGCGCGTTTTGTGGCTTCCGGCCAGCCTTCATCCCAGCGATCGACCGACCACGCCCACGCCAGATAAGGCAATAAGTCCAGCGGGCAGGTGTCAGCGTTCCACAGTTGGCGTAATGGCACGTCAATGTTAGCCATGCCCGCACAGGCTTGTGCGGCGGCAATTTCCAACGGGGTGGAGCCAACCGGCAATAGGCGTTTATTCATCGGAACCACCCACAGCCAAGGTATAGCCGGTGCAATGGGCGGCTTGCGTCTTGTCTAGCACCACATCAACTACCGGCGCGGCCAGTTCTACCCGCTGTACCCCCTCAACATGCAGCGCGGCATAAATGGCAGATTTGCGAATATCCCTGCCTAATCGGCGCTGAGTGCTGATGTAATTTTGCAATTGGGCTTCTGATGCTGCGCGGATAGGCTCGGCTTCCGGCCCTGGGTAAAAATAGAGCGTGGCATCAATCTGATATTCCACGATATCGGCGGTATTAACCGTTAATCGGTCGGCTACCGGCCGCACATTCTCGTCATTCAGGGCGGTAAAGACTTTATCCAGCAATTCCTGCGGTGCTGTGCCGTTCCCCTCGCGAGAAAGCACAGTGACAGTGACGCAAGCGGGGGACGGGCTGATTGCGGAGGCGTCAGCAATGCGGCCGTCAGCACTGCGAGCATGGTATTCATACGCGCCGGTCGGCCCCGCTACGCTCAAACCCTCAAAGGCTTGCGGGATACGCACCCGAAAATCGTCGTCAGACTCCATCACTGCGGTAATCGGTGGGATGGCGTCTGGATTGGCTGGCGTGATGGTCAGTCGCGCAATACCATTATTCGCGCCGAGGTGATCTAAATCGCCACCCATCGCATGTGCCACCATCACCGCTTGCGCCCCTTCATTGACACGCTGGCGCAACAGCAATTCACGGTAGGTACTCTCCTGCAACAGTTTTACGATAGGTTCCGACTCAAATGATAACGTTAGGCGCACCGCGTCTTGTTGGTCAGCCGGATATAAGGCGATAAATGCCTCTTTGCGTAAGGTAAACAGGCTTTCAAAATCCAGTGATTCAATCACCAGCGGGGCCGGTAACTGACTTAAATCAATGATTGCCATTATTGACTCCCTAGCGGCACGGCTAAACTCAACCGGCTATCGCTATCGGTGCGACTACCGGATAAATCCACTATCATCTGGCCGTCAATCTGAGTGGTGATACTGATGGCATTTAAGGTCACGCGCGGTTCCCAGCGCATAACAGCACCATAGACAGCAGCCATCATTTTCAAGCGTAAAGCGGAATTTTGCGGCTGGTCGATCAGAGTGGATAACAGCGAGCCATAATCACGGCGCATCACCCGCGAGCCTTGCGGCGTGGTGAGAATGTCGCTGATTGACTGGCGAATGTGGTCAATATCACCGATGTTTAAACCGCTGTTGCGGTTCATGCCGATATACTTATCAGTTGTCACTTAATCCCCTCCGTCCAGCTTCCACCGTGCTGCACGCCGCCGTGGTCATGCTTATCAATCACCACACCATTAGATGAAAACTGGCCGCCGGAATGCGTGATATCCCCGCCCATTGTGCCGCCCTTCTTTACGTCAAGTGTCGCAGTGGTGAGGTTGTTGGTGCATTCCACTTCTGGCGTATCCAGTGTGATTTTGACTGATGCAGCACAGGTGATATTGGGCGCGGTCACATTGACTGATTCACTGGCTTCTATTGTTGCCGTGGTGATACCTGTCACTGCTAAATGACTGGTTTCTGGCTCATACTCAAAACGCGCACCATCAGGAAAAGTGATCACAATGGCATCCGCCGATTGTGACGGCGCGGGATTGGCATCCGAGAAGATGGCGGGCAGCACAAAACCGGTGGTGAGTTCACCGCCGATACTGAGCACCATGACTTGCTCACCCACTGAGGGCGCAGACCAAAAGCGCACCCGACCGGCGCGCAGGGTTAACCAATTGAGCCAATCGGTTTCAAGGTTGCCTATTTTGACTCGACACAATCCGCTAGCAAGATCGACGTCTGAGACGATGCCAATACGAATAATGTTAGCCAATAGGCGTTTAAGGCCAGCAATAAGGATATTCATGCGGCCAGTTTGCCGCCTACGGGCGCGCTGGGCATGTGATGGGCTTTGTGTGATGGATGGCACAAGAGAGAGCGTATCGAGCACGGTTATTTCTATCTGTACTGCAGCGAACTTTTATGGTTGAGCGAGTCACTTTAAGGGCATATAACGGGAGCGGCCAACACAGATAAAAATGACTATTTGGCGATATGCTCTAACGCTAAATCGCCTATCCACTCGATATCACTGTCAGTAAAGCCTAGCAACTGGCGGCGCTCGTATTTAACCGTTGGCCCGTTTTTTGTGACTTTATCCCGCAAGCCGTAGTGATGCACCCTAACCAAATTATTGACCTTTCCGCTAAAGGTGACGGCGGCCTCGTCGGCGTTGGATTCGCTTTTGATAAAACGGGCGGTGCGCAGCTTGGTAAACATTTTGCGTTTGATGCGGCCTTGTTTATCCCGGCGTTTTTTCTTGCGTGCGACAAAAGGGGATCCGTCTGGATTTTGTTGTGCCTGAATGTGTTTTTGTTGGCGCTGGCGCAGTTCTTTAGAGACTTGACGCATAAACGCACCGCGCGCTTGTGGGGATAATTGCGCCAGCAAGATTGATAATGTTTGGTCTAGTTCGTGCAAGTCATTCACTCAGCCCACTCCGCGACAGTTTCACCGTCAACATTCACTTTGTAACTTTTGACAAAGTATTCCGGTGGCACCGGCTCGTCCAAATGAGTTACGGTGAGTGCACCTTCTTGCTCTTTCACGATGGTTCGCTCGGTCAGCTTGAGATCAATACTGATATCTCGCAGCTTGTTATCCAGATAATCCACTTCAAAAGTGAAACCATCCTGACGCTTATCGGGGTTTGCCATGATATCCGGCTGGTTTGTGCGCAACCAGTGCAGGATAGGGACAATGATCAAATCCAAATTATCGGCATAATCCGTAATCACCAGATTTAAGGTGTACTGATACTCAAACGATAATGACGGGGCCAGTGTGGCAATAATGACCCCATTGTCGATAAACACATGCAAGCAATCGGGGTTTTTCTTGATGTACGACACGGATTTCATGATATTGGCACGTAAGGATTCAGGCTTTAGCATCGGAAGCGGCCTCTTGCTGGCAAATGAGTACCGTATCAATCTGCGCGGCGCAAGCGTGTAAAGCCGCTTCTAATTGGTCGATATCGTCGTTTAAATCACCGTTAGTTTGTGGGTTGACTGCCGGAAACAGGCACGCTGTGACCTTCGGACAGCCATTGACGGTAATCTGCGGCCCCGGTGAAGGCAGGCCGCTGACGCAGCCGGATAATATCATCAGGCAAGGGAGTATCAGCCCAACGGCGTAACGTTTCATTTTCACGGTATAACCTCTTTAGTTGGCTGTTACGTTGCGCCAGCAACTGATCCGCGCTGGCAACCTGTTGGCGTAACTGCGCCTGCGCCTGATTGTTGGCATTGGCGGTCAGTGCCAGGGCAATAAGTTGGCCGTTTTTACTGGCCGAATCGGCCGCTTGCTGGTCAATTACTACTTGCCGGGCTTCAGATAAACGATAAGTTTGTACGCCACTGGCAAGCAGCAAGGCGGCGGCAACCGCCCAGGCGATCGGGGCTGTGTTGATGATTGACATGGATTAGCCCGGATATTGACGGGCTGGCAATTGAAAATGCGGGCCGTCTTTAAAGGTTGTCCAATTACCGCCCCATTCCACGGCGATCCCCAACTCGGCGGCTGCCTGCTTCACCGCTTCGGCCATCGGGCGGAAATATTGCCAATCCCAACTTACTTTACCGTTAGGCAATGGCACGATATCGACTGCGTGGCCGGTTAAATGGCGGCTGTTTAGTGTCTGACTGGCTCCGGCTTTGACCAGTTCACGCTGGCGCTCTATTGTGCGGCGGCCCTCAATCACTTTAAAATCAATCGGGGTGAGTTCCAGCGCACGGCGCACGACTTTGACCAAATCAGGATGCACGCCGATCAGATTGCTCTCACTGGCCTTACCGAAAATGAATTTATTGTTTGGCATCAGTGGTTCCCGCCTTTTTGTTGATGACTTTGAATACCAGTTCACGAATGGCTTGTAAGCCAATCAGCCCGATTAGGCAGCTAATAAAGATTTCTACTTTTCCAGCGGCAACTTCGGTTAATGCGCCATTCAGCCAAGGAATGGCGTCAATCAAGTGAATGAGCATAGGGGAAATCACCGGCCCAATATTGACGCCGACTAGCCCACACACCACACCTTCGCCGATGCCTTCACGTAATTTACCGCCGCCCCACACCACGCGACGAAACGCCACAATAAAGGTGACAAAAAAGCCATTTATCATGGTGGAATGGGCGGAATAAAAGGTCAGTGCCGCACCTATCCAACTTGGATCTTTTTCTGGCATTTTCATGTCCGTTACCCCCTTATGGGGAATTGTGCAATTAGTCCCAAAGTTGCAGGGTTTGCGTGGTGGTTGCAGTGCTCACTTCGGGCATTTCCACCGGATAACCGTGCGGTAAAAACGGCCCGATATCGGATAGCCCCGGATTAGCCGCCAACACTTTTTCTGTCACACCCTCAGTGCGGCCGTAGTAGCGCCAGCACATCGCGTCAACGGTGTCGTACTGCTGCGCCAGAATGCGCATTAAATCAACTCCACCGTCATGCGGTTGATCGCCTGAATATCGTTAATCGCCCAGGCAGCATCGCGGCGCAGGTTATCAATGGTTGGCTCCAGTGAATCGGCCCGTTTACCACCTGCGCCAGTGGTATCAAACCCGCGAAAACGATCAGTCAAACGGGCTTGCATTAGGCAAAACACGGCGGTGCGGTATAACTGAATGTGAGTGCTTTCACCGTCCAGTTTTTCCGCTGGTACGTCAGCCGCTAACAGGTAGCCTTTCTTTTGCTGGGTTAAACGCCAAACAGACAAGCGATCATTCACTTCATTGATGGCAAACAGTGCCGCTTCAACAACGCGTGGCTGCGTGATGGTGCCGTCTTGACGTGACTCTTCGCGGTACTGATTCAGGTCGATATCCGGCCAGAAACCCTCGTTTTTGATAACGTCCTTTTCCGTTGTCTCCACCGGTTCCGGCGCTTCGGGTGTTTGATTGCCGTTAATGACGATTTCCATGCTGAGACTCTCAAAATAAGCGGGCGGTGGACGGTGGCCTTGCTAGGGTAAAAAATATCCTGACTTGGCTACCGTGCCGCCCTCGCCGGGGCGTCAAGTTATGAGGATGCTTTAATCAGCTTCTCAAGATTCTTGATGTCAGTTTTCACACCGCTGTTATCATCCAGTTGCAGCGCCGTTTTCAGGTTTGCCAGCGCGAGAACGTTGTCGCCGTCCTGACGCAGGGCATAACCGACAAATTTATGCAGACGGGCGCAAACCATATCCGGCATATCCTGACCGGTGAGAATTTGTTGGGCGCGCAATAGCTGCGTGGTATCCAGTGGCTTTTTATCGGTCAAGGTACGCTGGGCAATGGCGGCGACTTCCTCGGCAATCAGGCATGTGGTGGTGCGCTTAAAGCTGTCTGGCGTGACCAAATCATGCTTAATGGCGTACTCCGCAATATCCAAACCGCGAGGGATGTCGCCCACATCCAAATGCCAAATCAACATGCGCATAAGAATGTCGTCCTGCTCACCGCTCCCTTTCGCCAGTACGCCCGCCACCCACGGCTGATAAGTCGGTAACATGCCTTGCTTGACCTCGGCCTTGCGGGCTATCGACTCAATACGGCCCAATTGGGCCATATCCTGTTGCAGCTTGAACAACAACAGTTCGTAGTTACTGGCGTGGCTCAGTGTGGCCGCCTCACTCAGTGAGTCCGAGTGTTGAGCCGCCACAAACAGCCGGTGACGGCGAACGGGGTTGCTCATAATGGATTAACCTTCTGCTGGGACGGAAAAATCACCGAATTCAATGTTTTCAATCAGTGCCACACAGCCAAAATCTTCAACCACGTAGGCTTCGTTGACGGATTCGAAGTTTTCAATGCGATCCCGCTTTGGATTGTCGATGATTGAGCGGCGGCGAGTGCCGTCTTGCCAGTAGATAGACAGGTTATCTAGGCGAGTGATCAAGATGGCATTTGCTGGGAAAGAAGGTGCGCGCACAGCGGGCTGACCGCCAACACGTTTCTGGCTGATAATTAAATCGGCCGCTAATGCTTCGGTGTTCGGCTGTTCTTTATTGACGATCGGGAAGTATTTATCTGCCAGTAACTGACGGCCCACAATGGCGACCAGTTCGGTATCCTCTTGGAACCACGGTTGGATCATCTCATCAGTGGCCGCCATCACCAGCGCATCCAGATTATGGAAGTCGCCGCCTTTGCCGATGCGGATTTTTGGCGAAATCACGTTACCTTGCTCATCAACCACTTTATCCATCACCTGACCTGGCGCATTGTCGCGAATGCTTTGCAGCCATCCGATATTGACGTCTTGCAAGAGCATATTGACAGTGTGATCGGAGGTTTTCGCCCGATGCGTACCGTTAAAGCCGATCATGATGCGATCGAGTGCCTGACGCTTCACAATGGCATCACGGATGCGTGTTTGAAAATCAGGGAACTTAGACCACATGTCCAACTTAGGATAAGGCAATGCCGTGTCAAAGTTGGTTTGGGTGCAATTGTAGCGAGTACCATCTAAGCCGCTCGGATCAGAGGCTTCGCGTTCTTTCAGGCTGGTATCGGTGGTGCTGGCAATCGGGCGTTCGATACCCAAACCGACCTTTTCACCCTCTTTCTCATCCACCGGATAAATATTGATTTTTGACAGAAAAACGCTGCTTTCCTGTTGTTTGGTTTCCAGTTTTTGCGCAATTGATGGCTCAACGGTAAATTTCGCGCTGATATCCTCTTTGCTGTCCAAATTATTTAATCGGGCAACTTGCTGTAAAAACTGGTTGTACTGAAATCGGGTTGTTTTTTTCATGTGAAATTAAATCCTTAACGTGCAAACGGAATGACTTAGCAATCAGTCAGAATGGCGTTGTCGTTGCCGGTTGATATTTCGCGCTGGGAGAAGTCGCTATCTGTTTTGCTGAGCGTGGTTTTTAACGTGGCAAGCTCTTGATTTGTCGCATCGCTGGCCGCTTTTAGCGCGGCAAATTGCTGTTCCAATGCAGTCAAGGCGCTAAACTTCCCCTCAACTTGCTGCGCGACAAATTCAACCGCCTGATGCACATCATTAAACCGCGCATCATCACCGGTCTGTTTTTTGGTAAATAGGGTTTTGATAGTGGTTAGCAGATTGATTTTAGGTTCCTGCTCCACTTCAAACTCAATCAGCGTTTCTTCTGCGGCGGTAAATAAATTCTCAGGGGCTTGCTTGCGGGAGGCGAGCGGATTCGCTGAGGCTGTGGCGCTGAAACTCAACATTTCAGTCCCCAAACTGGCTGGATCATCGGTGACAGCTAGGCCGACCAAGTAAGCACTTTCCGTGTCTGCAAACTTAGTGTTCACCTCCATTGAGGTGTAAACCTTTTGGCGTTTTTTCACCATTTCGACTAAATCGTCTGTTGGGTTGATATCGGCATACAGCGCCATTTTTCCTGACAGTGGCCCCTCTTTGATTTCTTCGGCGCTCAGTGCGGCAACATCGCCATAGCGTTTAAATGTGCTGTCCGGATGATAGCCTTTGATGTGCTCCATATTGATACGAGCACCGTATACCGTGGTGTTGTAGTTGGCTGCCATTTGCGTTAGCCATTCGCGCGTGATGGCGCGGCCGTCAGTCGTTGCGCCCTCTACGCCAATGCGGAATTTTTTTGCTTTTACGGTCATGCGTGATGCTCCGGTCTGATTCGATACAGTAGTGGCCTATGTTGGCGACCAGTGACCAGCGGAACAATCAGGCGCTCTTGTGTCATGGCTGGCACAAGGCGTAATACGGGATGGGGGAGGTGCAGATAGGTAGCCTTGCTGCAATTGAGCAATAAAGCAGGCTATTTCACATGGAAAGCGTTTCTATCAATGCCGATTTAGATCCCCGCCGTCAAGCCATGTATCTGTATTGGCAAGGGCTGCGTATCGCCCGAATTGCGGAAATGATCGGCGAGAAAGCCGTCACGGTACACAGTTGGAAGCGCCGCGACAAGTGGGACGCTTACGGGCCATTGGATCAGATGCAACTGACCACGGCAGCGGAATATTGCCGCCTGATAATGAAGCCTGTCAAGGAAGCTAAAGACTACAAAGAGATTGATTTGCTTGGTCGACAGGCTGAACGTCATGCCCGCATTGGTAAATACAATGATGGCGGCAATGAGGCCGATCTCAATCCTAATATTGAGAAGCGCAACAGCGGAACGCGCAAGGCTGCGCAGAAAAATGTATTCAGTGAGGCGCAGATTGCCAAGCTGAAAGATATTTTCAATGAATCCATGTTCGACTATCAACGTAACTGGTATGAAGTCGGTTTATCGCCTGATTTTCGTATCCGTAACTTTTTAAAATCTCGCCAAGTTGGCGCAACCTATTTCTTTTCTTGGGAAGCCCTGCTGGATGCGCTCGACACAGGGCGCAATCAGATGTTTGTTTCGGCCTCAAAAGCACAGGCGCACCAGTTTAAAAACTATATTGTCGCGGCTGCGCGCCTTGTTGACGTTGATTTGCGCGGTGAGGTGATTATTTTACCCAATGGCGCGGAAATGCACTTTCTCGGCACGAATGCCAGTACCGCGCAGGGCCGCCCCGGCAATCTTTATCTGGATGAATATTTTTGGATCCCCGGCTTTCAGAAGTTGCGCCGCGCCGCGTCCGGCATGGCCTCACAAAAAAGATACCGCTCCACCTATTTTTCTACGCCGTCCAGTACCTCACATGAAGCTTATCCGTTTTGGGCTGGCACCTTGTTCAACAAGGGAAAAGCCAAAGATAAGCGCATTGAAATTGATGTCAGCTACCCCCGGCTGGCCGCTGGCCGGTTGTGTGAGGACAAGCAGTACCGCCAGATTGTCACCATTGAGGATGCACTAAAAGGCGGCTGTGACCTGTTTGACATTGATGAATTACGCAATGAAAACAGTGATGAAGATTTTGAAAACCTGTTTATGTGCGGCTTTATTGACGATAACGCTTCCACGTTCAAATTGGCCGAAATGCAGCGCTGTATGGTCGATAGCTGGGAAAAATGGACAGACGTCAAACTATTGGCACTGCGCCCCTTCGGTGATCGTCCTGTGTGGATTGGCTACGACCCCGCCAGCACCGGCGATAGTGCCGGTTGTGCCGTCATTGCGCCGCCAGTGGTGGCGGGCGGTAAATTCAGGGTATTGGAGCGCCACCAGTGGAAAGGCATGGATTTTGCCGATCAAGCCAGCAATATCAAAAAAATCACCGAGCGCTATAACGTCACTTACATCGGTATTGACGATACCGGTCTGGGCCGCTCTGTGACGCAGCTAGTGCGGCAATTCTTCCCGGCGGTGAACGCCATTCACTACAGCTTAGAAATGAAAGCCGACCTGATTTATAAGGCAAAAAATATCATTCAAGGCGGCCGCTTGGAGTTTGACGCGGGCTGCATTGATATCGCCACCGCGTTTATGTCTATCCGTAAAACCATGACCGCCAGCGGCCGCAACGCCACCTTTGTGACTGACCGTTCCAAAGACGTCAGTCACGGTGATGTGGCGTGGGCCATTATGCACGCCTTATTCCATGAGCCTCTTGAGGGCATTAACAGCAATAACACCAGTGTGATGGAGATCTATTAATGAAACACGCCATTTCGGATAAAACCAGTACCGAACACCTTAAATACTGGATGCGTAGATGGGCCTTTAATCATCAGCGTGAGTGGTATAAAGCTGGTATTGATAATCGCACCCGGAATATAACCAAAACCCGACAGGCCGGTGCAGATATATTCTTTGCTCTTGAGGGACTAATTGATGCTCTTGAGACCGGACGCGACCAAATCTATTTCAACGCAGGAGATGACGCGGATAGTGCGGCGCAGCAATACACCCTTAACTGGATGAAAATTGGTCATGTTGCTGATTTTGATACTGTCGGAGGCAAAGTTAATAAATTGAATGCTATTCGTTTGGATAACGGCGCGCAGATCAGCTTTCTGAATGAAGAATCACTTGCTGCGGGATATTCCGGCAATGTTTATGTGAGTGAATACGCTTGGGCGAATAATCCAGACAGATTATTAAAAGTGGCCGATGGTATATCCATGCATAAGCGCCACCGCCGCACGTTCTATACGACGCCATCACCTAGCGTCGCTGCGTTTACATTTTGGCAGCAAGCCCTAGAGAATGATCGCCAATGGTGCCAAATTATCACCATTGAAGACATCGCCGGTAATGGATGCTTATACAGCCCGGAAGATATTGTCAGCCTTAAGGGGGGGGTGAGCGAACTCGAATTTGCCATGCTTTACATGTGCCAATGGCCAAGGCAGGCAGTCAATCAAGGGGCTGCACTATGAGTCGTAAGCAGCGCAATAAACGCAATACTGCGGCAATGGCAAAAAATAGCGCACCACAAGCCGAAGCGTTTACTTTTGACGACCCGATCCCGATGATGGACAGGCGCGATATTCTGGATTATCTGGAATGCGCAGTGATGGATCGCTGGTATGAGCCGCCGGTATCATTCAACGGCCTGGCTAAATCCTTTCGTGCGGCAGTGCATCACAGCTCGCCTATCTACATGAAACGTAATGTACTGGTTAGCCTGTTTGAGCCGCATCGGCTGCTATCAAAGCAGGATTTTAGCCGTTATGCGCTGGATTTCTTAGTATTCGCCAACTCATTTTTAGAGGCTCGCTATAATCGGTTGGGGGGATTGATGAAGCTAGTGCCTAGTCCGGCCAAATATACCCGCCGAGGGGTGGAAACAAATACATATTGGTATGTCTCATCCTACGCTAACCCGCACCCGTTTGAAGCTAACAGCATATTTCATTTGTTAGACCCGGATATTAATCAGGAGATCTACGGCGTTCCTGAATATCTCGCCTCGCTAAACTCAACTTGGCTTAATGAGGCCGCAACGCTATTCCGCCGTAAATACTATCTGAATGGTAGTCACGCCGGATTTATTCTGTATATGAATGATGCCGCCCATAAACAGGAGGATATCGACGCCTTACGCAAGGCATTGAAAGAGTCCAAAGGGCCGGGCAATTTCCGCAATTTGTTTATGTATGCCCCAGCGGGTAAAAAGGACGGCATACAAGTGATCCCGCTGGCAGAAGTGGCCGCCAAGGATGAATTTATGAATATTAAGAATGTCACCCGAGACGACCAGTTAGCCATGCAGCGAGTACCTCCCCAATTGATGGGGATTTTGCCGAATAATACCGGCGGTTTTGGTGATGTGGAAAAAGCCGCTCGGGTATTTGCCATCAACGAATTAGCCCCCCTGCAAGAGCGACTAATGGAATTAAATGATTGGGTGGGGGAGGAAGTGATCAGATTTAAGCCCTATGAGTTACTCGCCAAGCAAGAATAAATCTAATTTATGCATACGCTAACCGCCTTTTAGGCGGTTTTTTGCATTTATATGCACATGAAAAAAACAACGTACCGCTTTTTAGTCTTGGCACTGATAATTGTGTCAGTCACAGCGAATAAAAATTAATGCGTTGTGACATGTCACAAACCTCTTGATTTTATTTCTGTGCCATGTCACGATCTTAAAAGAGCAAGCCGCAACGGCCACCGCAAAAATTAGTGATAATTGCTCAAATTGTTGAGTAAACTGACCACCATAACCCTGCAAGTTCATACCGCAACAATCCGCATGATTCCATTCACTCCCTAATCACTGTCTAGACCGCGCCAATACTGGGTTTCCAACCCCTTCCTAAGTGCATAAAAAGTGACTATTTAGTCACTGCAAAGCGCAGGCGGGGGGGCTCGCGCGGCGGGGTGCTGTCGGTGGCGTCATATATCCTCATATGTGGCATAAATCGCCCTGTATGCGCGTGTGCTTGCCCCTGCCTTTTCGGCATAAAATACGCATCATCGGAGGTGTAATAAAAAAGCGCCTCTCTGTGTGGCATAGAGGCGCTTTTGTGTGGGGTGATCTTGAGGGTAAATTGAGTGATATTTTTATTTTATTCAAACTAACGCATATCTATTCATTTTTATATCTTATTCAATATTGCCATGGTACACTATCAGCACCCGCGCTATAGGGTGTCTAACATCAGTTTCTTATACCCCTGCGTCTGCCAGCATTCCGCATCACCTTGTAAACAGCAACCGGCTTTATCGCCCGGCAATGTGTCACCGCATCGCTTGCAACTGCTTTTTTTCAACTCATCAAGCTGCTTGTGTAGCAATTTATTATCTTGGCGAAGCAAGCCGATCAAATACTCAGCCCGCTCATAAGGCCCGCGAGCAATGCGGCGTTGTTCACACCCTTCCATAAGCATTGCGAGTTCTGCGGAGTCAATACGTAAAGTCAGTTCGGTAATGCCTAATTCTTTATCGCGCTGGCGTTGGGCGCGTTTACGCTCGCTTGCTGTAGTCATGTTAATTACCATCCCGTCCTGTGTTGGCATAAAGTTTGGTGTCATAAGGGATTGCGCTAAGGTCAACCAGCACTTTAATTTCCCGCTCACCAAATGATTCAAGATCACCAAATTTTGATACAACCTCTGCAATCGGCCGGTGTAGATTTTTGTTTATAGCTTCCAGTTTTTCACGCAGTAATAGCAATTCAGCGTTTCTTTCCATGAGAGCATGAGCCATTTGATTGATGAGATGGCCATCAGGCCAAAATTGAGTTAGCCTGACTAAATGCTGCTCATCGCTTATCAACGTATTTATCTGTAATTTCTGCTTTTCACTCAGCATCTGCATTCCCCTCTAAAATTTAATCCGCATGAATCGATTGGTATTTATGCGACCCAAGCCAATGATTTCTATTTTTGAGGTGAAATGCTTATAGCTTTTTTCGTCCTCTTTGAATGTTTTCAGGGCTGCTATCCGGTGAAGCAATTCGATTCTTGCAAAAACATCTACAGTTCTATTCTCATGAAATTTTAGGCGTTCATTTTTAAAGTCTCTAAAGACTAATTGCACTGCGAGATAGCTATAGGCGAAGCAATCAGCCCTAACAGCTATCATTTCAACTCTGCGGCGTTCCATTTCTTCATCAAATAAAACCTGAATGTCTGCTTTGATCATTTCATTCTCCTAATAGAAACAGGGTTATTTTTTATATCCCTGACCCTTTTCCGCCAGCCCACGAATTGCCGGACGAGCCAATACAATGCCCTGACAGGCGTGGATTGCCCGGCAGAACTCATCACGTTCACAGGGATGCTCAATCGGAAGCTGTAAATATTGATTCCATGCATCGCCAAGCATTTGAGCAACTCGCTGTTCATCGGCTGACAATGTGCAAATGGTGTCGGTGTAATTAATACCTTTTCGAAAAGTCATAACTATTTACCTGTCGCCTGATGGGTTTCAAGAAGTGCACTTAAGATGGCAAGCCTTTCATTCGCTGATAAGCTGCTGTAATTACTGGCCCAACGCAGAGCCTTGCGCTTGATTCGCTGCCGGTCGATATAATCTCTACCAGCAAAAGTGGCGCTGTAGGCAGTCTCGGCCGGATAGCTCATCCATAATTGCTCTGTACGTGGGCCGCCGCGCGTCATGACCTGAAACTGAATTGAGCGCCAATCGCCCAATAATTCATCATATAAATCTGATGGGTAGCCGGAAATCATGACGTAGGCGGGGATATCGCGCAGGGCCGCAATCAAGCGCCGATGGTCGTCAATGGTGTATTCATGTTTGTAGCGGGCTTGGCTGGTGCGCGTTTCCAGTAGGTATGGGGGATCCGCATAAATCAGGACGCGACCGGCGCGGGAAAAGTCGAATTTTTCAAGATAATCGACAGCATCCTCATTGAGCACACTGACAGATGGCAGATCATGATTGAAAACAAAACTTTTCACGGTGTCTGCGTCAATATCTATTCCGATACTGTGTTCGGCAGGCGGTTTTTTTAGCATCACAGCGCCACCGCCTAAATGCGTTTCGATATAGGTATCATGGGGCGGCATCTGGCTGATAATTGCCTGATATGCCCCGCTTGCTGCCTTACTGCCTAAATATCCCATTTTTGATCTCCATCGTTAAAAGTATCTGTGCTGCAGCTGATTTTTACATCTGACACAGACGTGTTTGTCTGTGTTTGCCGGTACAAAATCGCGTTGGCCAGTACAGACAAATCCAACTGTGTTAATGGTATTCGGTACCGCACAGACACTTATGACTGTGCTCGATACGCTTCTCGTAATTTTGCTACTCGGTTCATGATGTTAAATTCCCTTTGGACGGTGGTTGGTTGGCGCTGGAATTGATACAGACAGCCATCCCCTCTTGCCCGCCAGTTCTGGCCGCCGATGGTCAACGTTGCGCCGCAAGCGAGTGATTGCGCCTGCTGTTCGCTGATGGAAAGCCCGATTGAATCCGCAAAATCGCGGATTTTTGTTGTCACGGGTGCCAGTTGTGCAGTTTTTTCTTGCCGCTGGGCGGCCTTTTCGGCTGATACCTGGCGTGATGATTCCTCGGCTGGTGTCAATGAGTTGGTTTTAATGACTATCGGCCGCTCATTTTTCACCCTTCGGAGTAAGGCCCGACGTTCTGCGTCGGTGATCGTGACGAAATCAATGATTTTTTCTTCTGATATTCTGTCTATAGTCTCGTCCGGTTCGCTTGTTTTTTGCTCTACCGGAGAGTTATTGACAGAACTCCAAGGCTCGGCGGGGCCGAGCTGAAAAGCATCAACCCCCACGGCAACGGCGGTCTTTACCTTTTGGCGGGCAACAATTTTCCAAGTTTTTAGACGGGTACAGATACGCGACGCCTCGCCCAAAAGCGGGGAATAGATGCCGTAAATCTTCTCGGTGATTTCGCCGTAGGCGTTGGGCTGCTCGTTGTCCTGATAGGCAATGCGCACGGTGTATTGTTCGCGAGGAATAAGGACGCCGCCTTGTTTCATGATGTATGTAGCAAAGCAGCCAACATCGGCGGCGGCAGTGACTTCATCCATTGCGGGATCACGCAATAGCGGCTTGCCCCGCTGATAGGTGCCGGAAATCTTGAGGGTGGTAATAAGTTGATTACTTAGCTTGCGCAGCTCTCGCCAGACAGTCACCGGCGGGGTGCCTATTGGCTGGTATTGGCGGATTCGGTGGCGTGATGCCCAGGCCATAGCAAAGCGGGCCGTTTCTTTCATCGGCTTGCCGGTTTCATTGTCTAGCTCGCCATCCAGCGCGTAACCATCAATATTTTTACTGATGTATTTAGCAATATAGGCGGTAGCGCTGCCTTTCTTCGGATCCAGCCGTTTAGCGGTAAATCGGGCGGCGGTGCGCTTACCCAATTCGGCACGATCCTCTTTTACAGCGTAGGCGCGCATAATCTCAGTAATAGCGTGGCGTTCTTGCGGTTTCATGAACAACAGTAAGTGCCAGTGCGGTGTACCGTCATGATGCGGCTCGGCAACACGAAAACCATAAACGCGCAGGTTTTCACGGCCCAGCTTGGATCCGATATTGGCCCATAGCTTTGTCAGATAGGCTTGCGCCTGTGGTGGCGTGGTGTGGTTCCATTTTGGGTTAGCGTGGCCGCTTTGGTTGTTGGCGTGATATTTGGATGGGCAAGTGATGGTGTAGAACACCCCCACATCCTCACGCGACTGTGCGACCAGTTCGATCCCTTTCATGCGCGCCATTAACTCATGGCGGCGAATAGTTGGATTGCTGATACTGGCATCCACCATTGCCTCTAAAGAAACAGTGTTGCCCTCATTATCAACCAATTCATGCCGCTTGAAGAATTCACGGTTTCGGCGTTTTTGCTCTATCCAGTCGGCCAGTGCTTCTTTACTGACATAAGGTGCGGCGCGTTTATGGATCAAGCCTGCTGCGCGTAACTGGCTTTCTCGCCAGTCATTACGCAGTCGCCATAATTTACGCTCCCACCAATCGGGATTAATCAATCGGGCAATAGCGGAATAATAGATTGTGCGATCGACGGGCTCAACAGGCTGGCCGGGCTTCGGCCCCAATTCACGCCAGTGCGACGGCCTGACACGCAATGACCACACTTCAAGCGCAATATTGCGATAAATGGTCAATAACTCGGCATCAGATAAAATGCGGGTTTCGTCTGTAGGTGTTGATACCTCAGTGCAAAACATTTCATTAATGCGACCAGCGACAACATTCGCCAGCGACTTAACCCGGCGTTTGCTCAGCTCTGCAAGATGGCTATAGATACCCTGTAAATAAGCCATTAACTCAGAAATATGGCCCTTGCTCACGCCCTGATATTCACGCACGGCATCCAGACGTAACAATGCATTCTTGCCGGTGCCGGTTAAGAATGCATTGGTATGTTTATCGCCATGGTTTTCACGCAACCATCGAATTTTGTTTTGAAAATGTGACCTAATAAAAATAGGCTGCTGATCAATGCGCCCCTCTATACCTTGCGGTGAATCCGCCCATTGTTGCTTATCACGCAAATAGATTTGACGCTCAAGCTCGGCGCGTTCCTTGCGCATCTTAAGTAATGTTTTATTTGGCTCTCGTAGTTCGGTGTAGCCCAGCGCATTTAGGCGCTTCACATAGCGAATAACCAGCGGATGAGATTTTAGTTTCCGCGCAACGGCGACGGGCGCTAAAAACTCATAACCACCGATGGCGGCGATGTGTCTGGTGTTCCACCAATAAGTGGCAGCACTTGGCGATTCGCCGCTCACGCTTGTCGCCTCAATGCCTGAATGATTTCTTTCATGGCGACCGGTGGAACAGCGTTACCGGCCATGTGCACTGTTAGCTTGTGGGTTCGCGGCCTGATGTAATGTGCAGGAAATGACATTGCGGCCATATTCTCATCGGCATTGATCATCCGCATTTTGTTACCATCAATAATCGCCCAGCGGTCGCGGGTGGTGATTGTGCCGATAGGGCGATCAAGAGAGCGGCCGATTTTGGTGTTGCCGTAGTAAGAAATCAGGAAGCGCTCACCGAAAGCCAAACGGCCATTGTGAACACGTTCCAGAGTTGCAAGTGCGCGCCCTGGCTTAT
This sequence comes from Yersinia sp. 2540 StPb PI, assembly GCF_052217165.1. Lineage (NCBI taxonomy): Bacteria > Pseudomonadati > Pseudomonadota > Gammaproteobacteria > Enterobacterales > Yersiniaceae > Yersinia > Yersinia sp. 2540 StPb PI. The sequence continues at coordinate 4,139,857 of NZ_JAZGQC010000001.1, read as the reverse complement.
CAATCTCTTGCCAGCGCCCGATATTGAAATCAATAAATGACGTTGCCGGGATATGTGGCAGTTTTGGCAAGCTCAGGCTTAATGGGCTTTTACTGCGGGTGCAGATAATGAAAGTGCGCACCCTGTTTTGTGGTACACCCAAATCAGCACAATTAACAATATGCGGTGCCAGTGAATAGCCCAGCGCTTGCATGGCGGCTTCCCACGCGGGGTATAACTGCCACTTCAAAAACTCAGGGACATTTTCGACAATAATAAATTGTGGATTATGGAACTCGGCCACCGAAACAACCGCCCATGCAGTGGAACGGCTCGCATCATGCTGGGGATTACCTGATTTTTTACCTCTGGATTTACTGTGCCCCTGACAGCAGGGGGAGGCCATAATCAAATCATGATCTGGAACCTGCGCCCAATCAGCCTGGTGCAAATCCTGGCAGGCATGAATGGTTAAAGGGTGATTTTCCGCGTGTGTATTAACAGCTTCCTGCCAGTGGTTTGCGGCCCATACAACCTGCACACCGGCCATTGTTGCGCCAGCGGATGAACCGCCAATGCCTGCAAACAGATCAATGGCTTTCATATCAAACCCTCAACGTTATGGACGTCTGTTATTTCAAACATCACTGTTGAATCTGGCCCGCCAGCGGGATCAAATCCAGCCCACAAGCGAGGGGGCATAACCGCGATAATCTCATTCACTGCCTTGCGTCCATCGGCTTTGCAACTGGCAGAGCGTGGGGCGGTAATGCTGTGAATATCAAAACTTTCGTAAAGATACCGGCCGTGTGGGGTATCGCTATTCGATGCAATAACGTGACAACCTTGACCCGCCGTGATCGTGAGTATTTCAGATAGCCAAAATTGCTCATTAGAACTAAAGCCGCTGGTGTGATAACTGGTGAAATCTGCGGTCGCAGAGGTTGGGATGTAAGGCGGATCGCAATAAACCACGTCGCCCGGCCTAGTCATTGTTAATGCTTCTGAAAAGTCACAGCATACAAACGTGGCTTTTTTGGCTTTTTCAGAAAAATAGCGAATCTCAGCTTCGGGGAAATATGGCGCTTTATATCTTCCGTAGGGAACGTTGAATTCCCCTTTTTGGTTATAACGGCAAATACCGCCATGGCAATGACGATTTAAATATAAGAACAGGGCTGCGCTGTATTGATTACTGTTTTCACTCTCACTGTATTCGCGCTCATTGAAATATTGACGATTTAAATAATAATCAGTTTCGCTGTTATCCAGCCTAAAAATCTCTTCTGCAAGAGTAATGACTGTTTCGCAATCCTTCTGTAGTTGCTGATAGAAATTAATTAAATCCCCGTTAATATCAGCAATGAGATATTCGTCATAATCAGTATTTAACATGACGGAGCAGGAACCCGCGAACGGCTCTATCAGACGTTTTCCGGCGGGTAGATGCTGGCGCAATATTGGCATGATGCGGCCTTTGGAACCGGCCCATTTTAGCGGTGAGAAGATACGCTTCATGATTTCACCCCCGCCATAGCACGGATAATACCCAGCGTTGTTTTACAGTCAGATAATGCACGGTGCGGCGTACCTTCAATAATAACGCCTTGTTGTTCGGCGGCATTAACCAGTTTTTGCCACTTAAATTTATTGCGCTTTTCATCCCACTGGCCGTAATACTCGGCATAATTGTGCATGGCGCATTCGGCGTTAAGCTCAAGCGAGCCAAAGCCACACCCGTTTATTCCCGCCGTTTGCAGAATTAACCGGACATCAAAATCAATATTGTAAATAACCAACGTTTTGGTATGGATAAGCGCCATGAGTTGCCAATGAATATCGCGCCATGTTGGTGCGGCAGCGACCATTTCATTTGTAATTCCATGAATGGCGGTTGCCTCGGCTGGAATGGAATTACGAGGCTTAATCAACGTATTGAGCAGCACTTTACCGCTGCAATCAATAATGCTGATTTCAATTATTTCAGCGTCATTGCCGAGGCCCGTCGTTTCTGTATCCAGAATAAGACAGTTATCTTTTAGCCATTTTTTGGCTCGGCGCTTTGCAATTAACTTGCAACATAACTTTCCGGCCTTATTAATGAGTCGGAAGAAAGAACAGATCAAAGGAGGGAGCGAATTATTAGTATTCAAAATGGGATACCTTCGTCAGAACCATCACGGTAACAATCTATAGAATCAATTCCCTCAAATGAGAGCATGACGTAGTTGGGTATAGCGAAATCACATGGAGTCACGTGCGTAACTTCAACTACAATACTCCGCCCTGAATATCCGGCGTTTAATTCCCACTCATTTAAAATTAAACAATCGCCGACAGAATAATCACGGTCATTCAGTCGAAATTCAGCTTTTTTATATCCGATGAATACGGCGTCGAAATGCTCCGGGATTATTTTTAATGCATGAAATGCTGGTACCCCCCGCATATCCAACGCTTCCCTGTAGGCTGATTCGGTTTTACTAATGGCTGAAATAACATTAATCACAGTCTGGTGTGCGTAATTAGTGGTGCAGCCTTTGCCGTGCGTTGTTGCTTCAATCGCCGCTACTATCGAATCCAAGTAGCCTGATACTTTCATTGCAGCACCGGAAACTATTTCCACCTGTTTTCTCAATGCATCTATAGTGACTGATTGTTTATTGATCGCGTGCTCTAGGTAGGCAAGATCAGCAAGGGCCTTATCTTTCTCCCCATGAGTAAGGCCATGCCCCGGACGTCTGTTGATAAAATTTCGTAAATATATAATTGCTGGAATGTCTGTATTTTCTTTTTGCTTTTCCATATCACATCACCTTATTTTAGATAAAAGGAGTCCCGGCGCAGTCAATACGCCAATACTTAATAGCTAGCTAAATGCTATTTATTTATAACAAGTCTTTTGGGATTGAATTTAAATCAACCCATAAATCCAACGCCGCTTTCCGTACTGCTTTTCTTTCGTGATATTCCAATTCCCTGAATTTTCTATCATGGCTGTCTTTCTTTATCCCGGCAGCATAATAAATAATGCCTTTGGTCTTACCCTTGCTTAATGATTCCAAGCGCCGCTCAAACTCTTCATCTGGATCCTTTTTAAACATTTCCTTTATGCGGTCTAAATGCCGCAAACCCACTTTTTGATTCCATTCCTGCATTGAAAGTGGCGATTCATCCGATTTTATTTGCTCCACTATTCACCTCTCGGCATGACAGTGACTGATCAGACAACACAGATTAAGGCGGGTTAGTGCGGTAAGGGTTTTGGAATATCACCGCCATTACACTGAGTAACCAATTGCTCTAATATTTGGGTGCTGTCCTGATCTCCAGATGCATGTGCAGCGCTTAACAGACCTTCCAGCCCAACACTCAGACGAAAGGCATAATCATTTAGCGAAAACATTCGCACCTCGTCAGCAATGGCGGATGCGGTGCGCAGGTTTTCGGCCTTGAAATGGTATTGCTGCAACAGGTCGTTAATCAATGTGGAATATGCTTGTTTCATTACCGCCCCTTAAATGCCTATTTATAAAAAATCTATCAGTCTGCTTTTCCGTCAAACTTTGTGCCGCAAAATGGACAATGCTTAATCACTATATAAACATCTGAATTGGTGATTCTTTGTTCATTGGTGCCGTCTTTTTTCTTTCGGTAATAACGGAAAATATAATTAAGAGAAACAGGGCAATAATCGCCACGGCTAAACGAAAGCATTTCACGATCAAAGCGTGACTCATCAACTTTGCCGATTGAATCAGCGTGTTTTTCCCGCAATGCAGAATCTGCTTTGGCGGCGACATCGTTAAAACAAGTACAGGCCATTTAATTCACCTTAAATAAATGTGAGTAAAACCTTACTAAAACTGTTGGCGCTCTTTGCGCTCGACTTCTTTCTTGATGTTGGTACGGCGGCGGTGATCGCGGATCACGGCGCGGGCAGATAGAAAAGCGATCCAGATAAGTACGGCCAGCATCACCAGCGCGCCGCCAGTCAATTCAATTAGTTGCCCTGACATGTTGGCACCTCTTCATTAAACGGAGGCGGAAGAACACCTGACTCACGGAATTGCTGCGTGGCCGCATTCAGTTGGTGGAATGTAGCTAATTCGTTTTCACGCAATTGCCACGCTATAGCGGTAATCATGCTTAAGCCTGCAAGGGTATTGCTGGTGATGGTTTTTTTTTCACGGGCATGGAGATTTGTTCTTAATGAATAAATCCCGTCTTTCCCTACTTGGCGACTGATTAACTCAGCCATATCAGCACTGTGCGTTTGTAGAATGGCGTTAGCTATCTGTAGGCAAGGTGATTTCATGCTGCGACCCCCGTCTCACGTTCGGTATGTAACTGATCGATAAAGTCTGTTGCGAGGGCTTGAGCATCAAATAAGCCGAAAGACTGCTCACCCAAGAAAACTTCATACCGATTAAGCAAGTTAATTGCCGTTCTGCGTCGAAAATTAATCACGAACCCGCGATAAATAGACGTGTTACGGCTGATGGCGATCAGTGGGTGAGTCATGCGGCAGCGCCTTTATTTCCGCCTCTCTTACTGGTTCTTTCGTGGCTGCGACGATAGGTAGATTTGTCGCGCATCAAGCGGTCAATGTGATAGCGCTCATCAGAAGTAATGATTGCGCGGCAATGGCGCAAGGCATCTAAATATTCCTGCATCATGATGAAACGTTTGGGGCGTTTGGAACCTGGCATACCTTCGCGGTGTACCGGAATTTGTGCCCTATCCATAAGGTGCAGAACCGACTTAAAAGTGCGGCCGGTGAGGTACGCGAATTCCTCCGCACTAACAAAAATTTGATTTGCTAGTTCGTCATTCGACATATCACGCAGCTTATGAGTTTGTTTCTCAGTCATACGGCACACGCGAATCGCCCGCCCCATATCAACCGGAAATTGCCTTGCATATATCGGGTCTATTTCACTGATGTTTTGCATTTGTGATAAAGTCCTTAGTTGAACCCCTATGGGGTTATTTATGTACAGGTGCGGGATTGTCGTCACCTGATGTCAATATAATTATATAATGAGAGATCTGACATAAGATGTCAATTGAACAAAATGAAAAACTTAAGCTGATTAGGGACTCCGAGCGCCTTAGATCAAAGGAAGTAGCTGAAATGGTTGGTATTAATTACGGCACATATAATGGCTACGAACTCGGCAAGGCTAAAATGTCTCTCGATGCGGCCATAAAACTATTTGGTCACCCACGTTTTCATAAATATCAGGACTGGTTTATGTACGACAAAACTGATCCAGCGAAGGGGCAAATTGCACCGGCGCTCGCGCTATATATGCCCGACGAAACAGACTCGTCCCGCTAAGGGATGAGAATTGGTTAGATATTTATTACCTGTGGGCAGAATGCCTATGGGAAGAATCAGTGAAGTACATCAGAGGGTTATCTTATGTCTATTAAGAAACTCGAAGATGGTCGCTATGAAGTGGATGTAAGACCACGGGGCCGCAATGGAAAGCGTATCCGTAAAAAGTTTGATCGCAAAGCTGATGCCCACGCCTATGAGCGCGACATTATCGCTAAATACCAAACTAATGATTACCTAAGTCGACCGGCAGATAAACGCCGCATGAGTGAGTTTGTAGAATTATGGTGGATGTTGCTAGGCCGTAATTTACCTTATGCAGCACGTAGGTTAAGTACCTTAAATGGAATCTGTCGAGACATGGAAGATCCCATGCTTTACCAAATTGATTCCCGATGCCTGATCGATTACCGAGCGTATCGTTTAGGGGAGGGGATTAAAGCATCAACTATTAATCATGATCTGTTTGCTTTGAGTGGCGTGTTTAAGTCAATGGCTGAAGTTGATGAGTACCACGGTGAAAACCCCGTTGCAGCACTCGCGCCATTGAAAGAGGTACGCTCTGAAATGTCATATCTCACCGCTGAAGAGATCGTTACTTTGTTGGCGCTTGTGCAAGGTGATTACTACCGTATCGCCGTTCTATGCCTAGCGACGGGTGCAAGGTGGGGGGAGGCTTACGGGCTTAAGGCTGAAAATATCGTACATAACCATGTGATGTTTTCGCACACCAAAAACGGTGATAAACGTGTTGTGCCCATTTCACAAGAGATTGCCAGTATTGTGAAAACGAGAGAGTCAGGGCGTTTATTCAGGGTTAGCTATAGCCGTTTTCGTAAAATGATGAAAGAGGCGAAGCCTAACTTACCAGATGGTCAGGCGGCGCATGCACTACGCCATACTTTTGCAACTCACTTCATGATTAAAGGGGGTAATATCATTACGTTACAACGAATTCTAGGACATTCTGATGTGTCTCAGACCATGACTTATGCGCACTTTTCACCTGATTACCTTACAGATGCTGTAAGCTTTAATCCCCTTAATGGCGTGTCCACATTGCGACCACACATAGAAGGTAAAACGGGTAAAATTGGGGTATAAAGGGGTATGTAGTTTGTTGATTTCTCACAGTCACTTCGGTGGCTGTGAGTTTCAGAGACCTGCCAGCAAGGGGAAGGTCAAGGGGGAAATATGAACATAAGCGATGTGGCAAAAAAAACCGGTTTAACCAGCAAAGCCATACGTTTCTACGAAGAAAAAAAACTGCTGACACCGCCTATCCGTACTGATAACGGCTATCGCAGCTACAGTGCCAAACACATTGAAGAGTTAACACTGCTACGTCAGGCACGGCAGGTTGGCTTTACACTGGATGAATGTCGCGAGTTACTGGCATTATTTCATAACCCGGCCCGCCACAGCGCGGATGTGAAAGCGGCGACGCTGCTAAAGGTTGCGGAAATCGAGCAACATATTGATGATCTTAACCAGATGCGCTTGCGCTTGTTAGCGTTGGCAGATGAGTGCCCAGGGGATGATGGCGCTGATTGCCCGATTATCAATAATTTGTCGGGATGTTGTCATTCGGCAGCTAAGCAGGCTGGCGATGATAAGGATAAAGTTGTTAACAAACAGACGGTTGTGGGGAATGAGGCGGTTGTTGGTTAACTGACAGGCCGCTCAACTGACGGCCTGCCGGTCAATATGCTACTGACGATAATATAGGTATTACTGAGGGATGGCGCGGACATGCAAGGTATTGCCTTCCACGAATATCACTTCAACTTCGGTACCAACACCCAGTTCGGTTGCGCAATAAATACGCCAGCTACTGTCACCAACCCGCATGCGACCAAAACCATCAATGGTTGGTTCGGTCAATGTGGCCCGCGTACCCAACAGCTGATGGGTACGTTGATTCAGCATGGCAGGTTGTGGTTTGATGCGTTTACTCAGCCAATACCACCACAGGAATGCAGCAACCACCGTCAGGACGGAAAATAGCACGCCTTGCATCTCCCAGCTGAAGGGAAATAGCCAGACTAACGCGCCCACGACTACGGCGGCAACGCCGCTCCACAGCATATAACCACTGGCACCTAGCATCTCAGCGGCCAGAAGCAGCCCGCCGAGGGATAGCCAAAACCAACTTGGATTCGCGGCAATTTCCTCCAGCATGGTTATTTACCTCGGCTGTTTTTACTCTCGCCAATCAGTTCTGCAATCCCACCGATAGCACCCATCAGGCTGCTGGCTTCTAGCGGCATCATAATGACTTTGCTGTTATTGGCGGAGCCGATGTGTTGCAGTGCGTCGGTATATTTCTGTGCCACAAAGTAGTTAATGGCTTGAATGTCACCGGCAGCAATAGCCTCAGAAACCATTCTGGTGGCTTGGGCTTCAGCTTCAGCACCACGCTCACGGGCTTCTGCTTGCAAGAATGCGGATTGACGTTCACCTTCAGCTTTCAGAATCTGTGATTGCTTCTCACCTTCAGCACGCAAAATTGCGGCCTGACGAACCCCTTCGGCTTCCAGAATATCAGCACGTTTAGTACGTTCCGCTTTCATCTGAGCATTCATCGCAGAAATCAATTCAGCCGGTGGGCGCACATCACGGACTTCAATACGCGTCACTTTAATGCCCCACGGGTTGGTGGCTTCATCAACAATATGCAGCAGGCGGCCGTTGATGTTGTCACGTTGCGACAACATTTCATCCAGCTCCATAGAACCCAAAACCGTACGGAAGTTGGTCATGGTCAAATTGATGATGGCCGATTCCAAATTGCTGACTTCATAAGCTGCTTTTACTGGGTCAATAACCTGGATAAAGCAGACGGCATCAATTGCTACGTTGGCGTTATCGCGGGAAATGATCTCTTGGGATGGGATATCCAAGACTTGTTCCATCATATTGATTTTGCGACCAACACGATCCATAAATGGCACAACGATGTTCAAGCCTGGCATCAGGGTTTTGGTATAACGACCAAAACGCTCGACAGTCCACTGAAAACCTTGTGGAACAATTTTGATTGAGGAAAACACCACAATCAGGGCTACAACGATAAGAACAGGGATGACCGTAAACATATTTAACTTCCTGTCAGCAATGATATTTGTTTCTTAATATTACGTGACCGGTGGTTAAATGCCTAACTAAAGGCAGGTAAAAGCGTGTAAATGAGAAAAAACTTGGCTGAGGCAGAATAAAACCGCGCGGGATGCCCCCGCGCAGTAGCAAATAAGGGGATCGCCAAAAAGGTTATGGCGATTAACTTTCGCTGTCAGTACAGTAATGAGTAAAGTTGACGACGATATTTGGCGGCCAGTGCATCGCCGGTGCCTAGTGCAGCTAAAATATCCATTAATGTCTTACGTGCAGTACCGTTCGCGGCAGCCAGATCTTTCTTCAGATGGCTCAGCAACAGCTCTAAAGCCTCTTCATTGCGGCCAACCTGATGCAGTTGTAGCGCCAATTGCACCGCGAGTTCGACGTTATCAGGCTGTTCAGTCAGTTGCTGTTGTAACTGTTGGATCTCTGGCGTGTCGGCAGCTTGTTTGAGCAACTCAATCTGAGCAATCAGCCCTTGATAACGGGTATCACGGTCTTGCAGTGGAATGGTTGCCAACACTGTTTCAGCATCTTCACTGCGGTTCAACTGAATTTGCACTTCAGCCAGTTGCAGGCCAATTTCACTGTTTTGCCCACTCAGCGCCCAGGCATCTTTCAGCAGTGGCAGTGCTTCTTGCACTTTGCCTTCGCTTAACAATTGTGCAGCTTCGGCAACTTTCAATTCTTCAGGTTTCGGCAATACCCGTTGTAATAGCTCGCGGATAACCTCTTCCGGCTGTGGTCCTTGGAAGCCATCAACCGGTTGACCGTCTTTAAACAGATAAACCGCCGGAATTGAGCGTAAACCAAACTGTGACGCCACCATCTGCTCTGCATCGCAGTCGACACGAGCCAGAATGAATTGACCGGCATATTCTGCGGCCAGTTTATCCAGCACTGGGGTCAGTTGCAGACAATGCTGGCTGCGTTCGGACCAAAAGTAGAACAGTACCGGCACGGCCATGGATTGTTCTAAGGCCTGGTGTAGGTTTGCTTCAGTAATATCAATCGTAGTAGGTGCTAGCATGAATTATTTCTCTCATCCGTTTTAACACTAGATGGGGGCAGATTATGTTGCTTCAACCCCAACTATTTTTGGATAGTCAGTTAGGCATTACCGCGCAGGACTTTATCTAACATTCGCCCCGGTAGGATGCGGCGCAATAGGGTCAATGCATGGGCCACTAATGTGACAGGATAGCGCAATTGTGGGCGCGGGCTTTCCAGTGCATGGCGTAATTTCGGTAATATAGCCTGCGGGGGCAGGGTAAATCGCTTTGCGATACCGGGATTATTGACCGGTTTATCGGCCTCGGCCTGATTGACGTTTTGTGTAAAATGGGTACTGATCGGGCCGGGTTCAATCAGACAAACATGTACACCACTGTCGTGCAGTTCCATACGTAGTGCATCAGACCAGGCTTCCAGCGCATATTTGCTGGCCGCATAAGCGCCGCGACCTGCGGTAGAAACCAACCCCATCACCGAACTGGTTTGAATTATACGCCCTTCGCCGTGAGGCAACATTGCTGGCAACAGCAATTGCGTGAGCTGGTGGGTGCCGAATAGATTGGTGGAAAACTGCTTTTCCAACTGCTGGCGTGAAATGGTGTGCAATGGGCCATACAGGCCGAAACCACCATTGTTAAACAGGCCGTATAAGCGCCCGCCAGTCAGTTCGATAACCTGCGCAGCAGCACGTTCCACACTGGCACTGTCATCCAAATCCAGTTCAATACCTTCCAGACCCAATTGCGTCATCTTTGCCACATCATCAGGTTTACGGCAGGCGGCCAGTACGCGATAGCCCCTGTTTTTCAAATCCTGTGCTGCAACCAGCCCGATACCGCTGGAACAACCGGTAATTAATACAGTTTTTTGCATAACTTTACCTGGTGAGTGATTCTATTTGTTTGAACAAGTGCTATTACTGCTTATTGGTCACTAATGGTTTAAGTTGTTGCGCCATCCAATCGGCGATGAAGGGTTGGGCCGCGGCGTTAGGGTGTAAGCCATCATCCTGCATCCACTGCGGTTTCACAGCAACAGCTTCCATAAAAAAAGGAACCAATGGAATGTTAAATTGCTGTGCCAGTTGTGGATACATCGCGGTGAAAGCAGCAGTATAACGGCGACCATAGTTAGGCGGAATACGGATTTGCATCAATAAAGGTTGGGCTTTTGCTTCCAATATCTGATTGATAATTTGTGTCAGATCCCGTTGAGTATCTTGCGTTGGAAAACCACGCAGGCCGTCATTTGCTCCCAGTTCTATCAGCACCCAGCGCGGCTGGTGTTGTTTGAGTAGGGCCGGTAGGCGGGCCAAACCTTGAGCGGCGGTGTCACCACTGATACTGGCGTTGACTACCTTCGGCAGTGACGGTGTTCCCTGCCATGTTTTATCCAGCCGTGAAGGCCATGCTTGGGCAATCGGCAGGCGGTAACCGGCGCTTAAGCTATCACCAAGAATTAACAGTGTATCGGTTGCGGCGGCACGCAAACTGAATAATCCCAACAGTAAAAGGAAGGGAAGATGCCAGCGGAAAACGTTCTTGAAGTTCATCATCTTAATAAATACGTCGGCCAGGGTGAGCAACAGCTCTCCATCCTTACCGGAGTTGAGCTGGTTGTCAAACCCGCCCAGACAATTGCGCTGATTGGTGAGTCGGGTTCAGGCAAGTCAACTTTGCTGGGGATTCTGGCAGGCCTGGATGATGGCAGCAGTGGTGAGGTGAGTTTACTCGGCCAGTCTTTGACCGCGATGGATGAAGAAGGGCGCGCGCAATTACGTGCAAAAAACGTCGGCTTCGTGTTTCAGTCATTTATGTTGGTACCCACACTCAATACGTTGGAGAACGTTCAGCTTCCTGCATTGTTGCGTGGAGAGAGCGAACGCAATAGTAAGGCCCATGCGGTGGAGTTATTAGAGCAACTCGGATTGGGCAAACGGCTACATCATCTGCCCGCTCAGCTTTCTGGCGGTGAGCAGCAGCGGGTAGCACTGGCCCGAGCCTTCAGTGGGCGGCCTAAAGTGTTATTTGCCGATGAACCGACCGGTAATCTTGACCGCCATACCGGTGACAGAATTGCTGATTTGTTGTTTTCATTGAATCGGGATTATGACACCACACTGATTCTGGTTACCCATGATGTACAACTGGCGGGGCGTTGTCAGCGCCGCTTGCGGCTGCGGGACGGCAAATTGTGGGAGGAAGCATGATTTGGCGCTGGTTTTGGCGTGAGTGGCGCTCACCCTCACTGTTAATTGTCTGGCTGGCATTAACACTGGCGGTGGCTTGTGTGCTGGCGCTGGGTACCATCAGTGACCGGATGGAAAAAGGGCTAAGTCAGCAAAGCCGCGATTTTTTGGCCGGCGATCGGGTGCTGAGCGCGGCGCATCCGGTTCCTGAAGCGTGGTTGCTGGAAGCTAAACGGCAAGGGTTGACCGTCAGTCGCCAGTTATCGTTTATGACCATGACCTTCGCGGGCGATCGCCCACAACTGGCTGATGTGAAAGCCACAGATTTAGCCTATCCGCTGTATGGCAAATTAGATACGTTGCCTGCTGGCGCGGTGCTTGAACCGGGTACGGTGTTGGTGGCTCCAAGGCTGTTGTCGCTGCTTGGGGTTAAGGTCGGCGATATGCTGGATGTCGGTGATACTTCACTGAAAATTGTCGGTGAAGTGATTCAGGAGCCTGATTCTGGCTTTAATCCATTCCAAACCGCGCCGCGTATTTTGATCAATCTGGCTGACGTGGAAAAGACCGGTGCGATTCAGCCGGGTAGCCGTCTGACCTATCGTTATATGTTCGCCGGCCAGCCTGATGGCGTCACCCAATTTAGTGACTGGCTTACGCCACAATTGAAACCAGAGCAGCGGTTGTATGGTTTACAAGAATCAGGTGGCGCGTTGGGGAAATCGCTGCAACGGGCGCAGCAGTTCTTGCTGTTATCGGCGCTATTGACGTTACTACTTTCGATTGCTGCCGTTGCGGTGGCGATGGGCCACTATTGCCGTAGCCGCTATGATTTAGTTGCGGTACTGAAAACATTAGGTGCAGGACACCGTGCACTGCGGCGGTTGATTATCGGTCAGTGGCTGTCGGTGCTGGTGTTGGCAGGCCTGTGTGGCAGCGTGATTGGCCTCTTATTCGAGAAGGTTTTAGTTCGTTTACTGTCACCAGTATTACCGGCCGCATTGCCAGCAGCCGGTTTATGGCCATGGGTATGGTCAATGGGTTCGCTGGTATTGATTTCGCTGCTGGTGGGTGTGCGCCCCTATCGGCAACTGCTCGCGACCCAGCCGCTACGGGTTTTGCGCCGTGATGTTTCCGCGAATGTTTGGCCGCTGCGTTACTTTATTCCTGCAATGTTGGTTATCGTGATTGGCTTATTGGCATTGCTGATGGGGGGGAACGCGTTATTGTGGGCCATTCTGGCTGGCATGGTGGTATTGGCGTTATTACTGGGCGTGATTGGCTGGGGCAGTCTGGTACTGTTGCGCCGCCTGACTGTTACCCGTCTATCATTGCGGCTGGCAATCAACCGTTTGCTACGTCAACCGTGGATGACGTTAACGCAACTGGCGGCATTCTCTTTATCCTTTATGCTGTTAGCATTGTTATTGGTACTGCGTGGGGACCTATTGGATCGTTGGCAGCAACAATTGCCGCCGGACAGCCCGAATTACTTCTTGCTGAATATGACACCGCAACAGGTGCCACAGGTAACTGAGTTTCTGACGCAACATCAGATAACGCCATCAACGTTCTATCCTATCGTGCGGGTACGGCTGTCTGAAATTAACCAGCAACTGGCCACCGAGCGGGTGCGTGAAGATGAACCCGGTGGTGAGGCGGTTAACCGTGAATTGAATCTGACCTGGCAGCAAGATTTACCGGCGCACAATATTTTGACCGCCGGTCAATGGCCACCTAAAGCCGATGAAGTGTCGATGGAACAAGGAATTGCTGACAGGCTGGGGATTAAAATCGGCGATAAACTGACATTTAGCGGCGATACGCAGTCATTCGAAGCCAAAGTTAGCAGTATTCGTCAGGTGGATTGGGAAAGCCTGCGGCCAAACTTCTACTTTATCTTCCCGCCAGGTGCATTGGATAAACAGCCACAAACCTGGCTGACCAGTTTCCGCTATCAAGGAGACGGGGAGGTGCTGACACAACTGAATCGGCAGTTCCCAACACTCAGTTTGTTGGATATTGGTGCGATGCTTAAACAGGTCGGGCAGGTGTTGCAGCAGGTGAGTCGTGCACTGGAAGTGATGGTGATACTGGTTATCATCTGTGGCACTTTGTTGCTGTTAGCGCAGGTTCAAGTAGGGATGCGTCAGCGACGTCAGGAGCTGGTGGTTTACCGGACACTAGGCGCAAGTAAACGCTTACTGCGAGGTACCTTGTGGTGGGAGTTTGCCTTACTGGGATTGGTTGCCGGGCTGGCGGCTGCCATCGGAGCAGAGGCGGCACTGTGGGCATTACAGCGCTTAGTGTTTGATTTCCCATGGCAGCCTAATTGGGTGATGTGGTGGCTGTTGCCGTTGGCTGGCGCGCTATTGTTGTCACTGTGTGGCGGTTGGTTAGGTGCGCGTTTGTTACAGGGAAGGGCGCTGTTCCGCAATTATGACAGTTAGCCCACTTGGGTAATCTGGCGTTGCAGTGTGGCCGCAACGCCAATGATTTGTGGGGCAGGCCAGATGAGTTACAGCTTATCCTGCGCCCAGATCAGCGCATTCTGGTATTCCGCTGGTAACAACGGCGCGAGTGCGACCAGAGCAGCACGTAATTGTGCGCCATCGGGGTGGTTCAAATTCAGATGGCCTACTTTACGGCCTGCGCGCACTTCTTTTTCATACCAGTGCAGATGCACCAACGGCAGAGATAGCCATTCGATGTTCACTGGCGTGCCAATCAGGTTGACCATCGCTGACGGGGTGTTGACCACCGGCGTCGGTAAGGGCAGGTCCAAAATGGCGCGCAGATGCAGTTCAAACTGGCTTATTGACGCACCATTTTGCGTCCAGTGACCGCTATTATGTACCCGTGGTGCCAGCTCATTGATCAACAGATTGTCGCCAACGATAAAGCACTCCATGGCCATTACGCCAACATAATTCAGCTCATCCATAATGGCTGACAGCATTTTTTCAGCTTGTTGCTGTAATCTGCTATCGGGCTGTGGCAAAGCCACGCTCATACGCAGGATGCCATCTTCATGCAGATTGTGGGTTAACGGGTAAAACACCGATTTGCCCTGGCTGCTGCGTGCGCCGACCAGCGAAACTTCACCGCTGAAGTTAATCCCTTGCTCAACAATACATTCACCGTAAGCATCAGTCGGTAAGGTATCCTGATCACCGGCCCGCAACCGCCACTGTCCACGGCCGTCATAGCCACCGACTCGGCGTTTGACGATGGCCAGCTCACCTAATGTTGCAAAGACCTGCGGCCATTCGCTACTACTTGCTAATAGCTGCCACGGTGCGGTTGGCAGATTCAGGCTATCGAGCAATTGCTTTTGTGTCAGGCGATCAGCCAGACGCGGGAAGATATCGCGGTTAACAAAAGCGGTGTGTGTAGCGAGCTCACGGGTTAACGCCGTTTCTGGCCAGCGCTCAATCTCAGCGGTAATCACACTGTGCTGATAAGGCACGGCTTCAGGTTCCGCATCCAAGCCCACCGGATAAACGGCAATACCCAGGGGTTCGCCAGCCTGACGCAGCATGCGCCCTAGCTGACCATTACCTAATACGCAAACTGGTTTCATGCCTTCACCTGTAAGTCTGGCACCCGAGGATCTGGATTATCCAGCACTTCGTCAGTTTGGCTTTTGCGCCAATCAGCCAGACGAGCGGCTAATTCAGCATCGTGCAATGCCAATATTTGTGCGGCCAGCAAGGCGGCATTGGCAGCACCGGCTTTACCGATAGCCAAGGTTCCCACCGGGATACCGCGCGGCATTTGTACAATCGAATACAGGCTGTCGACGCCACTCAGCGCAGCACTTTGTACCGGAACACCTAAAACAGGTACCAGCGTTTTTGCCGCAATCATACCTGGCAGATGTGCAGCACCACCGGCACCGGCAATTATCACCTGTAAGCCCTTGGTTTGGGCCGACTCGGCAAAACTGAACAGCTTATCGGGGGTGCGGTGTGCGGAGACAACTTCCACATGAAATGGAACATTGAGCGTGGTGAGCACGTCAGCGGCGAACTGCATGGTGGCCCAGTCACTCTTGGACCCCATTACGATAGCGATTTTAACCCCGGCTGCATAAGCCGAATCGAGGTTAGCTCCCATGAGTGTAAAGCTCCTGTGATTGCGCAAGCGTCGGCCAGAATGATTTTACTTAAATCGTGACTGGCGAAGAGGGCGTAGAGCATATCATGAGCCAAAGGCGAGGAAAACGGTTGCGTCGCGGCTTTTAGTGGGATTTATCGGTTTTTTATACCCACTCGCCAGATAAACCTGAAGGTCAAAATGGGAATTTAATCAACTCAACGTTGTCTGCCGTGACTTTGACCATCGACCCCTCAACATGCCAGGCACCAAGAACCACTCGATGGGCGGTTGTGGCGGGGAGTGCTACGGTGTGAACCGCTGGGCGATGCGTATGCCCGTGGATCATCCAACTGACGCCATTACGTTGGAGGCTATCAATCACTGCTTGTGGATTTACATCCATGATAAGTTCAGATTTGCCGCTATTGTTCTGCTGACTTTGGTTACGCATATAAGCCGCAATGCGTAAACGAAAACGCAGAGGTAGCCACAGGAACAGTTTTTGAATCAGTGGATTATGTACTCTACGACGAAAATGCTGATAGTCGGTGTCATCGGTGCACAGTGTATCACCATGTAAAATAACAATTTTACGGTCATACAGTTCGACGACTATCTCTTCCGGCAGCAGGGTCATACCACTTTCTTGAGCAAAGCGTTTACCGAGCAAAAAGTCACGATTACCGTGGATAAAGTAGCAAGGTACACCCTGTTGTTGGAGTGATTTCAGCGCAGCGGCAACTTGCCGGTACAGTGGTTCGGGGTCATCATCGCCAATCCAGGACTCGAACAGATCACCCAGGATATATAACGCATCAGCATGAATGGCTTCACGCTGTATAAAATGCAGGAAACCGGCAGTGATTGCCGGTTCCTGAACGCTAAGATGCAGATCTGCAATAAAAAGCGTGCTCATTAAGCTGTCATTATTCGCTAATAGTGACGCTTTTGATGATCACATCTTCTTTTGGTACATCCTGATGCATACCGCTACGGCCAGTAGCAACGTTTTTGATTTTATCAACAACGTCCAGACCTTCAGTGACTTCAGCAAATACGCAGTAACCCCAACCATCTGGGCGCTCTGAACGGAAGTTCAGGAAGTCGTTGTCGGCAACGTTAATGAAGAACTGTGCAGTGGCAGAGTGCGGATCGTTGGTACGCGCCATTGCCAGGGTGCCACGGGTGTTTTTCAGACCGTTGTTAGCTTCGTTTTTGATAGTTGCATCCGTGGTTTTCTGGTTCATGCCCGGCTCAAAACCACCGCCTTGAATCATGAAACCGTCGATAACACGGTGGAAGATAGTGTTATCATAGAAGCCCTTACGGCAGTAGTTCAGGAAGTTTTCAACGGTAACCGGCGCTTTATCCGCGAAGGTATTGACGACGATATCGCCGTGATTAGTATGAAACGTGACCATAATAATGTTCCTGCTAGTGTAATAGTGTATTCACAAATGAGTCGTAACTCTTTAGACGGCTCTTATATCATAACTCTGAGATTGAGTCAGCACTCGAAACGCCAGCAAGATGTGTGAAAAAGTGCTGAATCAGTGGCTGATTTACCGCATAATCTGATGATATCCTTTTATCTCCCTCGTCCTTGACGTTGTTTGCGCTCTACCGGCAACGCCAATGAGTTTGGGTATAAACCATGCTTACCGCAAAACAAAAACCACGGAATGTCCCGATGCTAAAGATTTTTAATACACTGAGTCGCCAAAAAGAGGAATTCAAGCCTATTCATGCCGGTAAAATTGGTATGTACGTATGCGGGATCACCATTTATGACCTGTGTCACATTGGGCATGGGCGTACTTTTGTCGCTTTCGACGTCGTGGCGCGTTATTTGCGTTATTTAGGTTACTCTCTGACGTATGTGCGTAACGTTACCGATGTTGACGATAAAATTATCAAGCGCGCATTGGAAAACAATGAAAGCTGTGAGCAACTGACGACACGTATGCTGGCAGAAATGCATAAAGATTTCGATGCACTGAATCTTGAACGCCCTGATTTAGAGCCGCGTGCGACTCACCATATTCCTGAAATTATTGCGCTGACTGAGCGTTTGATTACCCGTGATCACGCTTATGTCGCGTCAAATGGCGATGTAATGTTTGCTGTGGACAGTGATCCTGATTACGGTTTGCTGTCCCGTCAGGATTTGGATCAATTGCAGGCCGGTGCCCGGGTTGAAGTGGCTGATGTTAAACGTAATCCGATGGATTTTGTCTTGTGGAAAATGTCTAAACCGGGTGAACCAAGTTGGGCATCGCCTTGGGGGCCGGGCCGCCCTGGCTGGCATATCGAGTGCTCGGCGATGAATGGCAAACAGTTGGGCGCACATTTTGATATTCACGGCGGCGGTTCTGATTTGATGTTCCCGCACCACGAAAATGAAATTGCACAATCTACCTGTGCCCATGATGGTCCCTATGTGAACTACTGGATGCACTCCGGTATGGTGATGATTGACAAAGAAAAAATGTCTAAATCACTGAATAACTTTTTCACCATTCGTGATGTGCTGGCCTATTACGATGCTGAAACCGTACGTTACTTCCTGATGTCCGGCCACTATCGCAGTCAGCTTAACTACAGCGAAGAGAACCTCAAACAGGCACGTGCCTCACTAGAACGCCTGTATACCGCTCTACGTGGGACTGATGCGAGTGCGACGCCTGCGGGTGGTGCAGAGTTTGAAGCGCGTTTCCGTGCCGCAATGGATGATGATTTTAATACGCCAGAAGCCTATTCGGTACTGTTTGATATTGCCCGTGAAGTAAACCGCCTGAAAACTGAAGATATTATGGCGGCGAATGGCTTAGCGGCAGAATTGCGTAAACTGGCCCATGTGCTGGGATTATTAGAGCAGGATCCAGAGCTGTTTTTACAAAGTGGCGCGCAGACTAATGACGACGAAGTAGCAAAAATAGAAGCGTTGATTAAGCAACGTAACGATGCCCGTAGCAGTAAAGATTGGGCGCTGGCCGATTCGGCCCGTGATCAGTTGAATGAGCTGGGTATTGTGCTGGAAGATGGCCCACAAGGGACGATATGGCGCCGTAAATAGCATGGTATTGGGTGGATAGGTGCAATTTAGCTATCTGCATCTAAAAAAATTGCGGTTCTGGTGCTGACCAGTAACCGCATTTTTTTGCCCTTATCTCGCCATGGCAGTCTTTCGCAATAACCAGCTAGAACTCGCCTTTGCTGAGGTGATTAGGCTTTAACCTGCACTTTCATGCCTTGAAACTCAACAATCTGGTCAGCCAGGATTTTGCAGCGCTTACGCGTTTCTACATTCCCGTCGACTTTCACCTGTCCATCTGCGATGGCGGCTTTCGCTGAGGCACCGCTGTCGTTCCAGCCCTGTAACTTTAATAAGTCACACAGCTCAACGTGCGGGTGTTTTTCCAAATGAAAAATGTCCATTCCTATCCTTACAATCAATTTTCGTTGATGTCGTGATATTCCTCGCAGGCTTGCAAGGTATTTTGTATCAGTGTTGCAACGGTCATCGGCCCGACGCCACCGGGAACCGGTGTAATCCAACCCGCACGCTCAACGGCGACATCAAATTCTACATCGCCGACTACTTTACCACTTTCCAGACGGTTAATGCCTACATCAATCACGATAGCACCAGGTTTAATCCATTCACCGGGAATAAAACCGGGTTTACCCACGGCAACCACCAGCAAGTCAGCATTTTCCACATGTTGGCGCAGATTTTTGGTAAAACGATGCGTGACGGTGGTAGTGCAACCTGCTAGCAGCAGTTCAAGGCTCATCGGGCGGCCTACAATATTGGATGCACCGACCACAACTGCATTGAGGCCGTAAGTCGAGATATTATAACGCTCCAGCAAGGTAACGATGCCGCGTGGGGTACAAGGGCGCAATTTCGGTGCGCGTTGACACAGACGGCCCACGTTATACGGGTGGAAGCCATCTACATCTTTATCTGGGTGGATACGTTCCAGTACTTTGACATTATCAATACCGGCAGGCAGTGGTAGTTGCACCAGAATCCCATCAATTTCACCATCGTCATTCAGTGAATCAATCAATGCCAGCAGCTCTGCCTCAGTGGTGGTCACTGGCAGATCATAAGAACGCGAAACAAAACCGACCTCTTCGCACGCCTTACGCTTACTGGCGACATAAATTTGTGAGGCTGGGTTGACACCAACTAATACTACAGCAAGGCCGGGAGCACGCTTACCGGCAGCCAAACGTTTCTGTACCAACGCAGCAACTTCATTTCTTACCTGCTGCGCAATCGTTTTACCATCAATAATTTTTGCTGACATCAGTGGAGGGATCCATCAATTAAAAAAAGCGGGAATGTGCCTATTTTGTCAGAAGCGGGGCGTGCTGTCAGGCGTATAATAACGATTAATTAACGATTAAATAGCCAGATGATAAACCGTAAGGCGAAAACCCATTGACTCGAAAGAGACTGCCCGTATAATCCAACCCGCAACTGACTACCGGCAGTGTTCTGTGCTGCGGTAAATATCAAATGCGCCCTTAGCTCAGTTGGATAGAGCAACGGCCTTCTAAGCCGTAGGTCACAGGTTCGAATCCTGTAGGGCGTACCATCTATACCTCTTCTAACGTCTATCTAACTCCATAAATCCCTTATATAATCAGCCTCTCTGACAATTCCTGGCATCCCTAGGCTTATCCGCATCGACTGAATTTTATAGATAGTTGGGGTATAAATAGGGGGAAGCCGAGGTTCCATGGAATGAGATACCCCCACATGAAATGGCTCTGTCGCATTAAGGCGTTGTTAGGTAGCATGCTGTTTTTTGTGATGTTACCTGCCCATGTCTCTGACCCGAAACGCCTTTTGTTGCCTGCATTATCCCGTCGATATTATTGCTCAGTGTGTCCGCTGGTATCTGGCTTATTCACTGAGTTTACGCAACCTGGAAGAGATGATGGCAGAGCGTGGTATTGTCATTGACCATTCCACGCTGCATCGTTGGGTGCCGCTGTTAGATAAGGTTTTTCGCCGACACAAACGCACAGTAGGCCGGCGGTGGCGAATGGATGAAACTTACATCAAAATCAAAGGCTAGTGGCGATATCTGTACCGCGCGGTCGATACTGTAGGCCAAACCATCGACCTTTTGCTGACCGCTAAACGGGACTCTGCGGCTGCATTGCGCTTCTTTCGCAAAGCTATTCGTCAAGGGTTTGAATAGCCATGTGTATAATCATAATTTATATACAACTCATCCTTTATAATAATATAAAGAGGCGTATATCCTCCACAGTGAACATACGCCATTTCTACATAACGGTTACTTATATTGCTAACGATCATTTACAGTAAAAATTTAATTTCATCACCCAAGATATCACTGATATCTTCATGCATTTTTGTCGTTGTATGCATGTTATCCCAGAAGATAAATGCTCCATTACTATTTTTACATTCATCTTTAGGTGATGCACCTGCAATATAATCAAGACTGGAATCTCTCAGATTCAGACAAGTATCTTTAGCGTTTACATAATTAAAGCTTGCGGGATTTTTGATTATTTTATCAAAAGCTGCATTTAAATCTGGCATAATCCATTTGACATCAGGATAAGTTAATTTTAAAGAATTAATTAACGAACTTAGTTTCGTATTAAACTCAGTGGATTTGTTTTTTAACTTATCTCTGTCGGATTGACTCCAGCTCTTAACCGCAGGGATAGTTGAGAAATCAGGGAGAGTAAATATCGCAACCTGCTTAGCTCCCAGACTTTTCAATCTAACTAAAGATGTTTTATAGTTATTAACAATATCATCAGGTGATTTGTTTCCCGTGATAAAATCATTGCCGCCAAACATAGCAAGAAAAAGAGTTTGACCAATATCATATCCATTAGATTTTTTCATATAAGACTCAAATGAGTCTAATTGCTGACTAAATCCTGAGAATATCAGATTACTGCCACTCTCTGCATTGCCCGTTGCCCATGTGTAACCAGGCACCTTGATATGCTTTTTACTCAGGTATTCATGCCAAACAAGTCCGTTTGAAAAATGCCCTAAAAACCATGTATTACTATTTGGCACTGTTCCATAAGAACCGTTATAAACATTAATCGTATCAGATAAACTATCGCCGAAAACAACCATTCTATCCAGTTTCGCTTTGCCAACTTCTACTGAGGGAATATTACTTCCTTCATTCCAGAATGAGTAATAATAAGATAGAGTGTAATCAGATGCGTAAGGTATTAAGTCACTATAGTTAATGTCTTTTTTATTTAATGTATTAATGCAAACATTTTTTATTTCTTGGTGGCTAGCATTTGTATAAAACATATTAGCCAGAATGGCGCTGGAATACCAATGACCATTAACTGTAGCATAATTGTTGGCTGCGTCACCCGCTCGCCCCCATTCCCAAGATGAAGTTGCATCAAAATTTTTATCTTTATTTTTCCTATAAACACACTTTATATAGGTGTAGGTTTCACTATTCCTCGCAGAATGTTGCATACTCCTTTCAGGTGGAATACTTGTTTCTGAAATTGAACTTGAACTCGTTTCTTTCACTGCATAAGCTGAAATGCAAAAAACATATAAAAACAAAGCCAGAGGTATTTTATTCATTTTTACTTTCCTTTTGTAATTAACTTAAGATAAAGCTGCAAAAATGCAGCTTTATATAGATTAAATTATTTATTTCACTGTTTTTGGTGATAAGAAACACAAATATTTGCAGCTTGACCGGCGAGTTCACTTCGATCGCTGGCAATAAAAATACCAGAAATATATTTCCCCTCGAGCGCAAACTTTCTGTAGTTTGTTGAATAGCGCTGACCAACAGTTAAGATACGTCCGTCGCTTAGGGTAAATTTGGCTTCGTCAATAGCACCATTACCCCAGGTTTCTATTGTCTCAATGACACCCCCATTGAGGTCAATTGAACTAGATTCGCCGGTAACAGTTCCTTGTTGATACTTATTACCATTTTCAAAGGTAACTTCTAATCCACCTACCCGTAAAGCGCCTCCGATACGTTGAATAAAACCTTTAACTGACTTGATTTGGTTTATACGGCCATTTATTAATTTTGGCTTAAATGGTTCCGGCATATTAATTTCGTCTTTTAATGCAAGAATTCGTGCATGACTGGTTGGCCAGCCAAAGAAGGTCGAATAACTCAGTGTTTTTAAATACAGTCCCTTTGTATTGCTTCCATTTTTCTGGATATTTTGAATGATCTCGGTGTACTCCAAGCCATGTACCCGACAGTAGCCATGTACATACATAACATTGTTAGCTACAGTATTAGGTGCAGAGTCGTTGTATTGGATCTCTAATTCTGTATCGTAAATCCCTTGGATATAGCCTTCGACATGTTTAAGCAATAGATCAATATTTCGTTGAAGTTGCCCAACTTCATTACTGTTCAGTCCAATATCGTCTTTACGCTCAATGCCCATAGTCCAGTACATTATTTGCATTAACGCGGTTGCTGAATACATCGGCAAAATATGATAGTTAGTTTTGTGATCAAAAGTAGTAAACTTGCGTTGTACACTGTCCAAATGTACCGATACGCTCATAAATAGACTTTTGGCTTCAGGTGTACCAGGATGATCCTGCAAAGCTGCAACTACGGAGGCAATCTTCCCCTTAAGTTCGGCAATATCACCCAATAGAATGCCTTTAATAGCCTTAAGCACATTCTCTTCAATAAGTTGCTGTACCCGACCCAAAATTTCCTGCCAGATATCCCTCTCTTGGTCTTTCCAAAAGAAATCAATAATAGAGGATAAGTAATCACCGACATAAGGAATGAATGATATGCCTTTAAGCACTGCTTGCTTAAGAATTGCTGAGGAGTCCCAGTCAAATTCAAAGGCTGAAGTAGCATATACATTGTAAGGAACAAGTGCCGCTGTATTGCTATATTCTGTAATGTTATTCATTTAATATACCTATAGTTAAAGTTTAAAATAAAAAATCATGTCGCCTTTTCTAAGACATTATTTTATTAAAGACAATTAATGGCCTCACTTTTGCATAAACAGAAGTCAAAATTTAATAGTAAATATTTGGCCTTAACTATTGCGAAGGTGAGACCAGTTAATGTTTTATTTTCCTTTTTATAAAAATAAATTACCTTATGTTAAGGCGGTGTTTATTTTTCCTCAGCGGTAACATATGCCTTACGGCTTGTATTGTTAATTAGAACAACCTTACTGTAATATAATGAATTAGATGGTGAAACTAATAACTTAGAATCACCGACATTTACGTCAATAGAGGTATACAAGAACCATTGACTTGTAAAACTGTGCGACCAATAATATTGAGCTGTAATTACATTTGCAGCACCATCATTAGTGATCATTACATTTCGACGACTTTCAGGAATAATCGGTGTGCTGCGATAAAGAACCTCGGTACTTGAGTTAGGAGCAACCTCAGTTGGCACCCTGGCTCGGGCTTGTGCTGCGGTCAAAGTTAAATTCTCGGTATCAGCCTCAGTTAAGTTTTTAACGTCTACTTCATTTGAATCGGTATTGATAGTGATAGTTACCTTGTTCATATTTTACATCCTCTTTTTATGCCAACCATAGTGTTGGTGCCAGAAGAATACTCAACATGTTACTCATTAAAAAATCAATATTAGGTTAAAAGTAGTGTTATTAATATTTATATGTTTTTATTTTAATTATTTATTCTGTATTTTATCTTACTGTTATATTACTTTCACTTATAGATTCGGCATAATACGGTAATTTAATTTTTCATTATAATTAGTCGCAAGTTAACCAGTTACTGACAGTGTCTATTTGATTAGTTGATAGAACACCTTGCGATAATCGAATGTGTTTTTTTACTCTGATTGGTAAAGACAAAGCCCCCATAAATAACCAATGGGATTCAACTCTTAGATTATATTACTGGGTTTATTTTCTGAGAAAATGCAATGAGAAACATAATGTTGATTGAAAATTGGAACATTGTTGGCTCATGATTATTACGGCCGCAACTCTAGCAAGAGTTCATTTTCATTACCATAATACATATGAATCGCGCCATGATAGGGGGGCAAGATATGACTCTTGATTTTTCGTAGGGGACTTTAGGTATTTCATGTCAAAAAAAATTAGCTCTGCGGCAGTGGCTTTATCCAGATTACACTTTTCCAACGCTAGATATAGACGGGAAAAATAATCTGGATAATCACCCCAACGCTCAACATCGAATGGTGGCGCGTCGCTTCTTTCAAAAATAGAGCGAGGAATAAACTCGAAATGATAGCTATTTTGGTTCGATAAGTTCGCGCTGAAACCGGATAACATCAACTGGGACAGGCTGATTAGCTAAAGGGGTTTTCGCGAAAGCGGCACGAGTCTTTTGACGGAATAAATCATTTTTTATCTCCAATTCAGTGTGATTTTGAGCTTGTTTAGTTATGACAAAAGCTAAATTTTCAACCTGACTTTTTAGTTGTAAAAACCGGTTGTTTAATAAGCCATTTTGCATTTTCAATTGCTTATTATCTTGTTGAATTTGGTTATAAGCTCGTTGTTGATAGCGTATCCATAATACACAAACAAGTAGTATGACTAGAAATAGTCCGATACTATACATTTTTGAAATAGGTAATATCATGGGTAGCTCTTTCGTGAGAGTTCAAAATGTGGGCCATCCTTTAACGTCTTCCAATCGCCCCCCCATACTATGAGAATATTTAATTTTTCTGCGGAAATTTTCATTGCGTCTGCAACTACTTTAAATGCACTCCAGTTATCCCATGGAATAGATTGATTTATCCATGGGGCAAGATCTACAGCATGCCCAGTTAAATGACGACTATTTAACGTTTGGCTTTTATCGGTTAGTACCATTTGGCGTTGACGTGAAATATCACGGACGCCTTCAATGACACAAAAATCTATATCTGTAATCTCAAGCGCCAAATACACAATGTTAATAAGATGGGGATGAACGCCTCGTAAATTACTCTTACTGATGTGGCTAAGAATAAAGTTACTCATTTTACCTCCCTGAAGGATTGAAGAAACGACGCCATATATAGCTCAGAGCTGTGCTGCCCATTGCACCAAACAATCCAGAAAATATGAATGTCATGTAATAGCTAGCACCGCTTTCAAAGCTCAATAATCCACCTAATAAACCGGTGAAACTTGATATTATTACTTGGCTAATTACAGCCATCCAACTCCATTTACAACGGGTTCCTTGTTTATCTATTAGATATCTCACCACCCCTCCCCAGGCAGATAGGACACCGATGATTATCCACGTAATAACTTGTGTTTCTGCTGGGGGCTTTAGTGACATGATGTATCTCCATTTATTAGCCATATTCAATGGCTGATTTCGAATATCTGTTCATTATATTTCACCATAAAAATCAGTATAAATAATTATCTTAACCTGTAACTGGAGTAGTTGATTTTACTTCAGCACATGGGCCAAATAATAGTCAGACCCATGTCTATATAAAATATATTTCTAGCTTTATTCTTAGTCCATACCGAATGGATAGATCTAACTCCTTTTATCATAGTCGCTTTATGTTAATTTTTCGTACTTGTTGGATTTCAAATAATATCTTGTAGTCTCTATACTATCCAAGTCATTTACAATTATTTATGTTTATCCTATTTGTTACTTGTGATCATCTTTAATTATAATTTAACTGTCGTTATTGTCAGTGTCTTAAGATTGCTTACCGGCTAACTAACCAATATTATATGGCGTCGTTTTTGTTAACATTCAGTAGAGATTTGAGCAATAAGCAGAGAATTCCATTATTTGTTGTGATAATGGTTATCGCGTCTCGATGAACTTTACAACGTCCACCACTATTCATAGAAATAGATATCTGGATAGCATCTCCTATGGCGGATAATTTACTTCTTAGCCGATAGGCTAACTGTGAGACATTGCCTTTAACTATAGTATTCTCTCTTCCGCTCCAGACATGAGTTATAATTTCATCTATAGGTATCTTATTGTTTTTCCTCTTGCTTATTAGCAATTCGAGCATTAAAAATTCCTTTTCTGTTAACATAATTTTCTTATTGTTATAATGCAATGATTTTTGTGCCCCATCGATAAACAAGATTTTCATTATCATTCTCCATATGAGTGAATTATCTATTAACTAAAGATGATAATTCATGGAGTGATTAATTAACATGCTAAATTATATTTGAATTTTATTTTTTGAACAAAGTAACAGAACGTGTGATTGGTAATTCTTTCTATTTTTTTGTTATTGTAATCTTGGATGTTATATTTTTAATTTTTCGAGTTGGGATTGCATCATTAACGTAATTTTTCTGTCGCGATGATACTCCTTATCAGGTAAGAAATGCTGTTGATTTTAATTGTAATTATCTCACTAAAAATATTGCTACCCAGATTATTCATACGAAATATGTAAATCCCCCATTCGTTTAGCTCTGGTTTAAGTTTGCCGTGAAAATTAAACTACTCCATATTTGTAGGTTTGTCGCATTAACAGAGCGAGGTCGGCAAAATAGCACTGCCTATTTTTCAAGCCGCCAACAGATAAAATTGTTCTGCCGGTGACAATCCGTCACCAGTAGGATGATGAAGTTGTCCTTTGCGGATTATCTGTAGCAGCTCAATACCAGCGGACACACTGAGCAATAATATCGACGGGATAATGCAGGCGACAGAGGGCGTTTCGGATCAGAGACATGGGCAGGTAACATCACAAAAAAAAACAGCATGTTACCTAGCAACGCCTTAATGCGACAAAGCCTGCCATATCCCATTCGCTCTCATCGGGCTAAATTTGCACTAAATTGATTGGGATTTTGATAGATAAAGTCTGTGATGAAGATAAGTACTCACTATTTGCTGACTTACCACTATTAATGCAACACAGTCGTATAACCATCAATCCGTATTTGTTTGAATAATTAATAAAAGCATCTATTTTTATTAAAACAATTCAACTTTATATGAATTATAATCCTTTGTTTTAATTCAATATTAAAAATTAAATTTGAATAAATAAAAATAAACGCGATCTCCCTTGCATTTTATATTTACCAGCTATAATTAATTTTGCATGACTACTTAGCGAATTATTCATCATGCATGTTCATTTGTTGGTTAATTCTTCTGGAATATTACGAAGGTGGATGCCCGTGTTTTTAATTTAAAATTAAATTAATTCATCGGCTGTGTTCCGTTAAATGACGATTAAGTCCAATTACGTGGAAATTTATCTATGAAAGCAAGTAGTAATAAAGTTGCCGATCAGTTTGATGCCGCGATATCACGGAATGGTTATAATGCAGTAAGCGAGTTTTTTCAGTATCATGCGCGTGGTGAAGACTTAGTGATTAACGGTAAGCCTTCTTACTCCAATGAAGATGCTGGATTACAAATTACTCGCACTGATCAAACGTGGAATGGTAAATACGTTTTTGATCAGCCGGTAAAACTGACTTATTCATTTTTAGATAGTGTTACTCGAATTCCGGGAGGCGATAAGGGTTTTGTTAAATTTAACCCCGCACAAATTGCCACTGCTAAATTATCATTACAGTCATGGTCAGATGCTGCCAATATTACATTCACAGAAATCACTCCCAACCAAAAAGCTAATGTTACATTTGGCAATTTTACACTTTCTCACGACGGGTCACTGGCTGATTCACAGGCCTATGCACTTTTGCCCGGCAGTGGAAGTTCATCTGGTTCTACCTGGTACAATTATAACGTCGATAATATACGCCACCCGGATACCATGGAATATGGACGGCAAACACTAACCCATGAAATAGGGCATGCTCTAGGCCTTAGCCATCCCGGTAATTATAATGCAGGGGAGGGAACACCGACTTATAAAGATGTGACCTATGCGGAAGATACCCGTCAGTTCAGTATTATGAGTTATTGGAACGAAAAAAATACCGGAGGCGATAATAAAGGGCATTATGCTGCTGCACCGATGTTGGATGATATTGCTGCTATTCAGCATTTATACGGAGCGAATATGACGACCCGCACCGGTGATACCATATACGGTTTTCATTCCAATACCAATCGTGATTATTACACTGCTGCGGACAGCAGTAAGGCATTAATCTTTTCGGTCTGGGATGCCGATGGTAACGATACCTTTGATTTTTCCGGTTATAGCAATGATCAACGTATTAACTTGCATGAGAAATCCTTCACTGATGTCGGTGGTCTGAAGGGCAACGTTTCCATTGCGGCCGGTGTGACTATCGAAAATGCGATTGGTGGCTCAGGTAACGATATCATCGTGGGTAACGACGCTCGTAATACCTTAATGGGAGGTAATGGTAATGATATCTTGTTCGGCGATGGCGGTGCTGATGTGTTGTGGGGTGGGGCAGGTAAAGATATTTTTGTATTTGGCAAAGTTAGTGACTCCACCCCACAAGCTGCTGATTGGATAATGGATTTTGAACGTGGCATTGACAAGATTGATCTTTCAGCTTTCAATTTTTCCAACAGTGGTGGCTTCCATTTTGTTAATAGTTTCAGCGGTAAAGCAGGCGAAGCTATGCTGACTTATGATGCTGGAAGCAATGTTAGTGAGCTAGCATTAAATAATGTGACAGGCGATCATTCATTCTCCGATTTTTTAGTGAAAATAATTGGGCAGCCAGCACAAGAAACAGATTTTATTGTTTGATAACCTATATTTATGAAACAAAAATAACGTCTAATGAGTTTTATTAGACGTTATTAGTAAGTTAAACCAGGAATGATGAGGTTATATAGTGATATCGTCTGTGCTTTATGCATGTAATTAGATATTTTGGTTTTGTTGATTTTAATTACCATTCCTTGATTTTAATAATTCAAAGCATATAATTAGAATGCATCGTGATGATTCGATAATTATTTTTTACCTATTAATTAGTCGGCAAATTATATTATATCATAGTATAGCTTTATGTGATGCCACTACAAAGGATATGACATGGATTCACTTTCTTACATGGGAAAATATCTATCCATTAATTAATGTGGGCTGTCGACGTGGTGGTGAATTTAATTAATTACAAGGAACTTGACGTTGAAATTAATCAATAAAATAGCTAATGATCAGATCGATAACACTATTAACCAAAGTGGCTATAGTGCTGTCATTGATTTATTCCGTGACTCAGTTCGAGGCGATGGTTTTACTACGTCAAGTGGAAAGATTAGTTTTGATTTAGGTAAGTCGGCTCTGCAGTTAAACCGCAGCGAACTAAATTGGAATGGAAAAACGACCTTAGGGCACGATGTTGATCTAACTTATTCATTCCTCGATTTGCAGTCTCAAAAATCGGATGATGTTCACGGGTTTATTAAATTCAATCCTGAGCAAGTGGCACAAACTAAATTTTCACTGCAATCCTGGTCTGATGTCGCTAATATCCACTTCACCGAGGTGGGGCCAACCGAAAAAGCCAATATTACATTGGGCAACTATTCATTAACGGCTGATGGGCAGTTGGCGGGAGGGCAGGCATATACCAGTTCCAGTTATACTTCTGGTCCTAACGAAAGAATTGCTGATACCAGCACTTGGTATAATTACAATATGGATAATATCCGAGAGCCAGAGAAAATGGAGTATGGCCGCTTGACTCTGGCGCACGAATTGGGACATGCACTTGGTCTGAGTCACCCTGCGAATTATAACGCCGGACAGGGTAATACTTTTGCCAAGGATGCGGTTTATGGTGAAGATACTCGTCAGTTCAGTATCATGAGTTATTGGGATGCTTGGCAATCCGGGGCTGACCATCAGGGGCACTACGCGTCAACGCCACTGGTGGATGATATTTTTGCAATTCAGCGTCTTTACGGTGCGAATATGGATACCCGCACGGAAGATAATATCTATGGTTTCAACTCCAACACTCAGCGCGACTCTTTTACCCTGACAGATAGCAGTGATCAGAAAGTATTCTCTGTTTGGGATGCGGGCGGCATTGATACCTTTGATTTCTCAGGCTATAGCGTTGATCAACGTATCAATCTGGAAGAAGCTGCTTTTTCTGATGTCGGGGGATTAAAAGCTAACGTTTCAATCGCCGCCAACGTGACGATTGAGAATGCCATTGGTGGTTCTGGTAATGATGTTCTGGTGGGTAATGGAGCAGATAACGAACTACGTGGTGGCGCAGGCAATGATGTTCTGTTCGGCGGCGGCGGTGCAGATAAACTTTGGGGGGGCAGCGGTAGCGATATTTTCGTTTTCGGCCGGACCACGGATTCTTCACCAAGTGCGCCAGACTGGATCATGGATTTTGAGGGCGGTATAGATAAAATCGATTTATCCGTTTTTAATACTGGCAGCGGTGGTATTCACTTTGTCGATCATTTTAGCGGTTCTGCCAGTGAAGCATTATTAACTTATGATCCGCAGACTAATATCAGCGATTTGGCATTAAATGTTGATGGCGGGCAATTATTACCTGATTTTCTTGTGAAAATTGTGGGGCAGCCAACTCAGGCAACTGATTTTATTGTTTGATGTGATTGCTATCCAACGTCTGGTTGATTTAATCAGACGTTTTTATCACGTATTACAGAAGTAGTAATTAAAAAACTCTCAACCGTGTTAGAGATGAAAATAGCATATGAATCAAGAATAATGAGTTTTATAGTTGCATGTAGAGTGGGTTAATTATTGCTGAATGCCTCTTTATATTATGAATTATGGAACAGTCTGATCTAAAGATAGCGTTTATCCTATAAGGCTGTGCTGATAAGAGTAAACCAGCGTCCGGGTGATAAGCCGAGCACTGTTTATAAAGGAGTATTTATGGTGAAGAGGTCATTACGTCAACCTTATCGGTCACTGTTTGGTGCCATATTGGCGATATCAACTTTAATGAGTTCAGGAGCGATTATGGCGAGCAGTCTGGTGCTACCGAATGCCAGTGATTTAAGTGGTCAATGGCAATTACAGTTAAATAGCTCTGTTGTGAAAGTCTGCGGCATTGAGCTGAAATCCACGGCAATTAAACCCAACTTGACCTGGCATGCCAGCGGAGAATCCTCCTGCCTTAAACAGTTACTGGGTAGTGCTCCGCAGGGCTGGCGTCCAACACCGGACGGCATTACTTTAACTGATGGGACTGGTAATGCATTGGCATTTTTTGAACGAGCACAAGAAGGTTATGAAATGACTTTGCCGGATAACACCGGAGTGGTCACATTGCGCCGTATACCGAATTAACACCAATCTACTTCATCTAATGACTTTATTTTTTTCCTTGAGAGGTAAAGCCATAAACATAATATTTCGCTTGTCAGAAAACCATTAAAGGAAAGATATGGTTTCTCATTCAATTCCTAATTATGACCGATTGCGAGAAGCGCTGGGTGCATGTCGTCAGAGTTTCTACGGTGTGGGTGTATTCAGTGCCATTATTAATATACTGATGTTGGCACCTTCCTTGTATATGTTGCAGGTGTATGACCGGGTTTTGGCTTCGGGTAATGAGATGACATTGCTGATGCTAACATTACTCATGGTTGGCTTATGTTTTTTTATGGGAGCGCTAGAGTGGGTGCGTAGTCTGGTGGTTATCCGTCTTGGTACCCGACTGGATTTGCGTCTCAATCAACAGGTTTTCAATGCGGCTTTTGAGCGTAACTTGCGTGATGGTGATGCCAAAGCAGGACAGGCGTTAACGGATTTAACTCAATTACGCCAGTTTGTCACCGGTAATGCTCTGTTTGCCTTCTTCGATGCGCCTTGGTTTCCGTTATTTCTCGCTGTGGTTTTCCTGTTACATCCGTGGCTGGGTCTGCTGGCGTTGGGCGGTGCTATTTTTCTGATCATCCTCACCTGGTTAAACCAACGTATTACCCACCACCCATTGGCGCAAGCCAATAAGCTGTCAATGCAAGCAACCCATCAGGCCAATACGCATTTACGCAATGCGGAAGTGATTGAAGCGATGGGAATGTTAGGCAATATGCGTAAGCGCTGGTTAGCGCAGCACTATGGTTTTATCCGCCAGCAGAATCTGGCGAGTGAACGCTCTGCGGCTGTGACTGCTTTATCGAAAAGCTCGCGCATTGTTTTACAATCTTTGATGCTAGGTTTGGGGGCATTACTGGCGGTAAACGGTGAGATTACCGCGGGTATGATGATCGCCGGATCGATTTTGGTCGGGCGAGTGCTTAGTCCTATCGACCAGTTAATTGGGGTCTGGAAGCAATGGGTTGCAGCACGTCAAGCCTGGAACCGCTTGCATTTACTGTTACACAATCATCCCCATCGTGAAGACAGCATGACCTTGCCAGCACCGACAGGTGAGCTGAGTGTTGAACACCTCACTTTCCGTCCCAATACCAATCAACCTCCGCGTTTGCATAATATTCATTTTTCTCTTAATGCGGGGGAGACTTTGGGGATTCTGGGTGCTTCCGGCTCGGGAAAATCCACTTTGGCACGCTTGTTAGTTGCAGTACAAGCGCCGAGTCAAGGGACTGTGCGGCTGGATTCAGCCGATATGAATCAGTTAGACAAAGAAGTATCGGGTGCATATATCGGCTACCTTCCACAAGATATTCAATTATTCAGCGGTACTCTGGCGGAGAACATTGCCCGATTCGGTACCACTAACAGTGAGAAAGTGGTTGCCGCTGCAAAGTTGGCCGGGGTTCATGAGCTGATCCTCTCACTGCCTCAAGGTTATGACACGGAGCTTGGTGAGAGTGGTGCGGGTCTGTCGGGCGGTCAACGCCAACGGATAGCGCTGGCAAGAGCAGTATATGGTGATCCCTGTTTTTTGGTGCTGGATGAGCCGAATGCCAGTCTGGATACCGCCGGGGATCGTGCCCTGTTGACGGCACTGGATGCGCTACAAAAACGCGGTTGTACCTTGGTGTTGATCACTCATCGTCCTGCGTTGACCGCTCGTGCCCATAAGTTATTGATCCTGAATCAGGGGCAACAGCAGCGATTTGGTCCGGCAGGCGAAGTGATGGCCGAACTACAGCAGCTAAATGCGTCTAATCAGCCTGAACTAAAGCGCGCTGCGCAAACAACAGGCATACCGGGTTGAGTGGCAATAAGAAGAGAAGCAAGTCATATGTCCGAACACAATAAAAAAACGGAACAGGCATTTTTGCAGGAAATACAACGCAGTGAGAATCGGGCATTGTCTTGGGGATGGGGGTTGGTATTGGCCGGTTTTGGCGGTTTTATCCTTTGGGCTCTACTGGCCCCGTTGGATAAAGGGGTTCCGATTACGGGTACTGTGGTGGTTTCGGGCAACCGAAAAGCCATTCAGCACCCCGAAGGCGGTATTGTTGACCACATTATGGTTCATGATGGCGACAGGGTAGTTGCCGGTGAAGTGCTACTGACTTTAAATGCTGTCAGGGCACGCTCCGCCAGTAATGGACTAACATCGCAGTACTATCAGTTGCTGGCGAACGAAGCTCGTTTATTGGCCGAGCAAAAGGGGGATAAACAGTTGGTGGAGACGCCTCGTTTACAACAAGTGAAGCGGCAGACTGGTATGGATGAAATGCTGGCCTTACAACAACTACTACTTGATAGCCGCCAGCAAGCATTACAGTTGGAAAGTGATGGATTACGCGCCAATATTGCCGGTTTACAGGCCGCGATGGGGGCGCAGAAGCAAGTTCTTGGTAGTAAGAATAGCCAAAAGCAAGCATTGTCCCAACAGTTGGATGGATTGAAATCGTTAGCGGATGAGAACTATGTCCCGCGCAATAAAATGCTGGAAAGTAAGCAGCTTTATGCGCAACTTAACGGCGAAATAGCGCAGATTGTCGGCGAAATCAAGCGGGGCGAGCGGGAAATACAGGAACAAAATTTCCGTATCCAACTGCGTCAACAAGAATATCGGAAAGAGGTCAACACCCAGATGGCGGAAGTGCAATCCACCATAACTGAAGTGTTCAGCCAGTTGGAAAAAGCGAATTTCGATCTGGCAAATATACAAATGCGGTCGCCGGTAGCCGGCACTGTGGTGGAGATGAAAGTCTTTACCGAAGGTGGTGTTATCGCGGCAGGCCAGTCTCTGATGGAAATTTTGCCTGATGATCAACCGCTCTTTGTGGATGCGCGAGTACCGGTAGAGATGGTGGATAAAATCCACTCTGGCTTAGCGGTGGAATTGCAGTTCACAGCGTTTAATCAGAGCACTACGCCGAAAGTAGAAGGGACGGTAAAATTGTTGTCGGCTGACCGGATATTAGATGAACGAACGCAAGAGCCTTATTACAGTTTACGGGTAGAAGTCAGTGAGGCGGCGCGGCAGACGTTGGATCACTTAGAAATCAAGCCTGGTATGCCGGTTCAAGGATTTGTCCGTACCGGTGAACGCTCAATGATTAATTATCTATTTAAGCCATTGATGGATCGCTTGCACATAGCATTAACGGAAGAGTAGGGAGCATTGGATGCCATTAACTTTACGAATCATTTTTTTCATCCTGTTAGTGTTACCTGAGCGGGGAAATGCACTGGGATTACTCGATACATGGGAATTGGCAGTACATAATGATCCACAATTTCGGGCCGCGGGTTATGAGCGGGATGCAGGGCAAGAGGAGGTTTCTTTAGGTTTATCTGGTTTATTACCCTCCTTGCAATACAGCTATGGGGCAAACACCAATTACTCCACAGTGAGTCAGGCTGATAACCGTAGTAACAGTAAGGTAAAACGGGATTACGATAGCTATGTCTCCATGCTGTCTTTGCGGCAACCATTAATTGATTACGGCGCCTATGCCCGCTATCGCCAAGGCATTGCGCGTAAGTTATTCGCAGATCAACATTATCGGGATAAAAGTCAGGAATTGATCGTCCGGCTGTATCGGGCTTATAGCAGCGCCTTATTAGCTCAGGAAAAAACAGCCCTATTAAATGCCCAATTACGTGCTTATGAGGAACAGATCCAACTGAATCGTCGGTTATTGGTTGCCGGGGAGGGCACACAAACAGATATTGATGAAACGGCTGCACGCCTGACGTTGACTCAGGTACAACTTATTGAGCAACAAGATGTGTTGGATAGCCAGTTAACCGAACTGGAAAATATGATCGGTCGATCGGTTAATTTGGCAGAGTTACGGCCATTAACGTTGGACGCTTTGCCACAGAATATCAGCGATGACCGCACACTGGCGCAGTGGCGCGATCTGGCTATTCGCTATAATGCCCGCCTTGCCGGCCAGCGGGAGAATCTGGATGCCAAACATTATGAAATAGAAAACAGTCGTAGCGGTCATCTGCCGACCTTGCAACTGGTGGCCTCCTCCCGTAATTCTCGCTCTGAAGCGGAATATAATTATAACCAGAAATATGATACGCAAAACATTGGTCTACAGTTGAATGTGCCTATTTATGCTGGGGGGAGTGTTTCCAGTGCGACTCGGCAGGCAACGGCACACTATCAACAGTCGCAGGCGGAACTCGATCAAGAAACCAGACAGGTATTGGCGGAGCTCAAACGCCAGTTCAATCTCACGAGTAGTGGTGCCGCCAAAATACGTGCGTGGCAAATGACGGTAGATTCAGCGCAAAAGGTACTGCTGGCTACCCGTCGCAGCGTATTGGGTGGTGAACGAATCAATCTGGATGTCTTATTGGCTGAGCAGCAACTGTATAACTCGCGGCGGGATTTGGCAGAAGCGAAATACAGTTGGCTCCAATCATGGCTAGAGCTACGCTACAACGCAGGGACTTTGCAAGAAAATGATATTCTGCAATTAGCTGCGTGGTTTGAGCCAGAGAAACGCTAAAACTGGTTGTCACTCCCAACCTCAGAGCAGACACTTCAAGCCTGAATGTTCCGAGATAACGTTTTTGCATCAATAAGCTCCTCTTCTATAGCGGCTTAGACATCAAGTTTACGGCCAGTCAGCCATTCCACCATTGCCGGGTCGCGATGCGAGAAGAACGCGCTGGTTGCGGTATCAAGAGCGGCTATCTGTAGCATGTCTTCAGAACTGAGTTCAAAATCGAGAATGTTGCTATTCTCTTCCATACGCTCTTTTCGCACTGATTTTGCCAGCGAAATGATGCCGCGTTAGAAGATCCAGCGCAGGACAACCTGACCCACGCTTTTGCCGTATTTCTCACCAATCGCAGTTAATACGGGATGCTGGAATAGCCCGTTTTTCCCTTCAGCAAAAGGTGCCCAGGCTTCAGGTTGAATCCCATGGCTTTGCATCCACGGTACTGCATGCAGTTGCTGGTTGAAGGGGGTTAACTTCAATCTGGTTCACTGCGGGGGCGACTTTATTGAATGCAACAAGATCTGCAAGTCTGTCGGGATGAAAATTGCTCACGCCAATAGAGCGGATTTTTCCGGCCTGCTGTAGTTCTTCCATTGCCCGCCATGCAGCATGGATATCACCGTAGGGCTGGTGAATAAGGTACAGGTCAACATAGTCCAGTTGCAGGCGATTCAGTGAACGTTCGAACTGTGCTTTAGCCCCTTCATAATTAGTATCTGTCCGCTCCGTGCAGTGAACTCTACGGGTCGACGCAACGCTATCCTTAAAGACGGGGGGACGGTGCCATGCTGAGGTGTGGACAAACACATATCGAAAGTGCCTCCCTATCTGTTCATATATCATTCAGAGCCCACACCAATTGTGTTAACGTTCGTAAAGGCGAAGACCCAATGCTGATGGATAAAGGGAACTAAACTATTTGGTATTAGTGGTTATCCCGCTGGATGCACGATTTATGCTTACGACCCGGCAATCAAGCAAGTATTCAGTTGTTCTACTATGAAGAAAGAATTCCTAAAACGGTTGTTTGAAGAGTCGCGAACAAAAAATTGATACCGTAATAAACGTGAGATATCCCTATGCCGATATTCTAGAAAGTAGCTGACTGGCCGCTACTGGGTGGCCAGTTGCCAGTTGCCAGTTGCTCACTGGGAGGAACGAATACCATTGATATAATAGAAAGATAATTTTCAATAGGAGCAAATACTATTGCCAGATAATTCTTAATCTAGAATCGTACTCGATTAACCATACAATATAAGAAGAGGTCAGAGTTCATTCACCTTTATAAGATATGTTATGCTGGCCAGATTAACGCCACATAAAAATAAATTAAAATATTTGGTGAAGTAATTTAGTGAGTAGACAAGGGAAATGGAGATAAGAATGGATAAAAGCTATATTATCAATGGGAATGTCATATTCTATCCTGGCAGCGGTATAGTATCTTCACTATTAACAGGTAGTACAGTTAAACTTAATGCCCCTACGGCACAATTATTAGAGGCTTTTGTCTCCCGAGTGGGAATGACAATTTCACAAAGTGAACTTTATAATATTGCCTGGGGCGAAAAAGGTTCGAGTGTCACTCCTAACACGTTGTATCAAAATATCTCTTTATTACGAAAAGCACTCAAAGATGTTGGTGTTATCGGTGAGTCTGTAACAACTGTTAGAGGGAAAGGTTTTATTTTTACTATGTCAACAGTTATAGAAAATATGACTGATAACGAGATTGTGAAAAACATTAGTTTAGAGTGTAGCGATAACAAAACAAAAAAAAAGATGATTGTTGTATATTCAATAACGATGGGAGTTTGTTTTATACTAATTTTACTGTATTTTTTTATAAAATCACAACCTGGTTATTTTGTTGCAAGAAAGTCTGATGGATTTTCCTTTAGCCATATAAATGAAAAATGTTTCATATATTATGATAATAGTAATGATATGAATTCAATCATCCCCGATATAGATGTTTTTTTAGAAGGCACTCTATCATCTTGCCAAGTTTACCCCTATCTTTATATCTCT
Source organism: Yersinia sp. 2540 StPb PI (assembly GCF_052217165.1). Classification (NCBI taxonomy): domain Bacteria; kingdom Pseudomonadati; phylum Pseudomonadota; class Gammaproteobacteria; order Enterobacterales; family Yersiniaceae; genus Yersinia; species Yersinia sp. 2540 StPb PI. The sequence goes on along the minus strand of NZ_JAZGQC010000001.1, from coordinate 4,101,268 downwards.
TTGAGTGAACTTCACTCTACTATTTCACTAACATCGTGTAAAAATGAAATCATAAACAACAGTAAAAATGTATGTAAGACAGAGTTGTTTTATGATTTTGACTCACTAAATAGATAATGCTGCATTACCGTACGTCAGATAGTAATGTTGTATAACCAGATTGTTTTTTGAGCGTTCAATACCTCTTCTAATGTATTCATCTAATTTTTCAGTATATCCCCACATTTTAAATAGATATAAATTAATTAAGGGAGCCAAGGTGTGAGTATTGTACTCATACATGGCTTTAGGTTATCAAGAGGATGGTAATAATTATATTTTTAATATTAATCAATATGTTACGTTTGAGTTTTGGATGGGCGTTAAGTAAGGTAGGCAACTAAAAAATTTAAGTTATCTATCTTAACTATATATAGTGTGCTAGTTAAGAATTAATTAAAACTGTTTTATTTTATTTTTTGCAGACATGAAGTAATAATCCCACCTCTTAAAAAACGAAGAGTGGAAGTTTAGTTATGTGCAAAAGGAATAAAGATATTATTAAGGATGGTAATTTAAGAACAAAAATTGCCACCATTGTGTGTTTCGCATTTTCAGTACTCTCTACTTCACCTCAAGCTGCGGCTGAAGATGGCACCATTACTTTTACGGGAGCAGTCTCGGCTGTTACTTGTGAAATAACTGGTGGAACAGAAGCAGGGAGTGCTGGGAGTAATGATTTTACCGTTCCTCTTAAAACTGTCAGTACTTCTGCATTATCAAGTATTGGTCAACGTGCGCAAGCAACTAAATTTTATATCGCACTAACAGGAGCAGAATGTACTGATGGCGCAAAAGCAAATGTGAATTTTGAAAGGGCCAGAGGCACGATTGACGATAGCACTGGCAATTTGAAAAATTCTGCTGTAGACGCTGCTGCTAATGTGCAAATTAGTATTCTAAATAAAGATACTACTCCTTTAAATTTATCGGTAGCAAATGATAAACATCAAGAACAAACTATTGCAGGTAACAGTGCTCGATTTGATTATTGGGCAGAATATGTAGCCACCGGTGTGGTGACTGCGGGTAATGTAGAATCAAGTCTTATTTATTCTATAGTTTATAACTAATTTTTGGGGGCTTGCTCTTTAAGAGCCAGTCCCCGATGATTATTTTTCCAATGGTTTTAGGATGTAGGAAATGAAGTTATTAAAAATACTTCTAATAGGGTTTTTTGCGTGTGGAGGATATTCGGCCTATGCCTCTATTCAAATTATGGCAACGCGAATAATTTTTGATGAAAAAAGTAAAGAACAAGTTATTAGAGTCAATAATATTGGGGATCTGCCCTCATTAGTCCAAGTGTGGTTAGAATCCGATAGGGATTCCAGGGATTCCATGGATTCTGGTGATGTGGAAAAAGAAGATTTGCCTTTTGTTATTAGCCCTCCAGTTTCGCGAATAAATGCGGGGAAAGGAAAGTCGTTTAGAGTTTTTAAAACAGAAGAAGCAAAAGCAAAGTTTCCCCGTGATAGAGAGACATTGCTCTGGATAAATGTGCTTGATATACCCCCAGAGGTGGAAAACGATAATGCAAAAAATAAGCTAAACCTTGCATTTCGTACACGCTTAAAGTTCTTATATCGTCCGATAGGCTTATCTTCAGATCCAAGAGTTGCGGCAGAAAGTGTTAGTTGGGTGGCAAAAAGGACAGGTAAGGCGATTAATATCAAAGGTGAGAATAAGTCACCGTATCACATATCAATCGGTAAATTTGTAGTAACTGATGGCAGCAAGAAAATTGATTTAACGGGAGGGATGATCCTTCCTTATTCGAACTATGAATTTGATTTTAAGGTTACAGACCTTAGTAATCAGCCTATTAAGTTATTTTATAGTTATATTACTGATTTAGGTGCATTTGTAGAAAAGGAAATAATATTAGAATAATAAATTAAATATAAAATAACAATACAGGCGCTATGATTACAATGAAATTTTTCATTTTTGGTATTACCCTATGTTTTTTCCCACTACAGTCATTTGCTGTGGGGAAATATAATTCTATTCCACAGGGACAGGTTAAATTTAAGTCTGGCTTTATGAAGTTTTATGAGCATGGGATTAATTTAGAGGATTTTGATGGTGAAGATACAGTAAAAGCTGGAAAGTATTATGTAGAAATGAATTTAAACTCAAAAAATATTGAAAGTTTAAATGTAAACTTTATTGAAACAGATAAAGAACAAGGTGTTCAACCTTGTTTCACTCCGAAAGATATACTGGCTTTTGGTGTAAGACTGAGCATGCTCCCTCAGGACTGGCAAAGCAATGGTTGCATCTTAATTAACGATATTATCCCAGATGCAACAATAACTTTTGACGATGGCGATCAGAAGCTATATCTGACGATACCACAGGTCTATGTGGAGAGTATGCCTAATGGATATATTAGACCAGAGTTATGGGATGAGGGTGTCCCAGCATTAACCTTAGCTTATAGTTTGAATGCATCTAATTATAAAAACTCATCTGAATATAATGATCATAAAAAAAACAAACAATTCTATTATGGCAGCTTGAATACATCAGCAAAGCTAGGACCATGGCGATTTTATACTAATGGTATGGCAAATAGTAGTAGCGATGAAAGTGTAACGTGGAATAACCAATCTGCTTATATACAGAGATCATTCGCGGCCAATCAGTCACAATTTATCTTTGGAGATGTGAATACTACTGGGGCTATGTTTAATACCACGCCACTTCGAGGGGCCAGCCTATATACTGATGATCGCATGCTGCCAAATTCTATGCGGGGATATGCACCAGTAATCAGAGGGGTCGCCGACAGTAATGCCTTGGTCACCATCCGACAAAATGGCAATGTTATCCATGAAACAAATGTTCCCCCTGGCGAGTTTATTATAAATGATTTAAATACAGCCGGTTATGGTGGGAATCTTGAAGTAACTATCAGAGAAGCAAGCGGAAATATAAGAGTACAAGTTGTACCTTATTCTAGTATTCCTCAACTTTTACGTGAAGGATACTCAAGATACACGGCCACAGTAGGTGAGATAAGAAGCTCAAACCTTAGTGATCCACCCATGTTATTTGAGGGGAGCTATCAATATGGATTTAATAATTATATTACTGGCTATGGTGGTATACAGAAAACTATATCAACTGATTATTTTGCATTGCTTGGTGGGGTTGCATTTAATACACCAGTCGGTGCGTTAAGTTTTGATGCGACACGTTCTTCAACTTCAGTTAAAGCAGATGATGAATCGCAATGTGACTCTACATTTTGCAATATGAGTTTTAAAGTAAGCCTGGCGAAGGTCGTTGAACCAACAAAAACTAATTTTAGCTTAATGGCATATCGCTACTCAAGTAGTAATTATTTTACATTAATGGATGCGCTTAATACTGTTGAGGCCCAAAAGAGTGGCAAAGGTATTCGTACTGAAAATTATCGCGAAGTACTTGAAGCAAATATAAATCAAAATCTATCCCCTGGGTGGGGAAGCCTCTTTTTAACAACCTACTATGGTCGATACTGGCATAAAGATGTTAATGAGAAGAATACGTTAAACTACCAAGTTGGCTATGCAAACTCGGTAGGGTCCGTCAATTATAGCTTAGGTTTTAATCGGTTAAATAATCGCTATGGTAATGGTGAGAATACCTTACGTTTATCACTCAGCATTCCATTAGATACGACTTCAAGTCATCGTAATAGGCCAAGATTAACGTCGACAATAAGTCATAATGATCGCGAGTCCCGATTAAAAACAGCGATTAGTGGTACTGTTGGCGAACATCAAGAATATAGCTATGGATCTTGGATCGATGGAACAAGCAATAGTGATCGCAATTTCGGCATTAACGGTGGATATAGTGGTAACACATCATTAATAAATCTTGGTTATAGCCAAGGTAGATCGAACTCTATGGCTTCAGTAAATTTAAGTAGTGGTATTGTCGTGCATGCCGGCGGAGTGAACCTATCGCATTCTATTAGCGATACCTTGGGTATTATTGAAGCCAAAGGTGCGACTGGAGCCAGTATTTATCCTTATACAAATGCACGGGTAGCTAAAAATGGATATGCTATTTTACCGTATTTGTCACCATTCCAATATAATGATATCTCTCTTAATGTAAAAGATATGCCAACTAATATAGAGATTGAAGAGGATAGAATTAAAATAGTGCCAACAGCAGGTGCTTCTGTATTAGTTAAGTTTGATACTAAAAATATTAATAACCAAATTCTTAAGATTAAGAATGAAGAAGGACACTATATCCCCTTTGGTGCCAACGCCTATAATGCTGCTGGTGATTCACTAGGTGTGGTTGGTCAAGGTGGGAATATCATTCTCTCGAGTGAGAAATCGCAGAGTATTACTATTGTTTGGAACAGTAAAGAAGGCATACAGAAATGTTTTATCAACTATATACCTGAACTCTATTCTGACTATGAAAACATAAAAATCGTCAACACTATTTGTCGTAATGAAAGTAGCTAACCTAATTGAGGTGAATGTTATATGTTAATTATTAGGATGTTAACCCTTATTGCTTTGTCGTTAGGTTGGATGAGTTCGAGTGTAATAGCTGCAACCTGTTCGGGAAATGTAGCAACGGTTGCTATGCCTCAATTGGTTCTTAACCCAGCAGAAAATGGAGCAATAGGTTCTGTTCTCGGATCGCGGCTTATTCCCGTTAATACATTAAATTATACCTGTGGGGGGGGGGTAAAAACCCGCCTAACGTCTACTTATACGCGCGGTAATTCTTTATCAGCTCTTCCTGATGTATACAGTACTGAAATTGGTGGTGTAGGAATCAGAATAAAATGGCCCGTTAGCCGTGATGCTACTTATTTTCCAACGATTCAAGATTGTCAATCGCCTTGCACCATAAATAACGACAGTTTATTAATCGAATTTATTCAAACCGGAAAAATAACAGCAGGAGATATCCCCCAGGGTGAAATTGCAAAGGTTGTCCTTACTGCAGCTGAGGAGGCAAGCAATAGTCTAACATTATTATCTATAGTGTTAACAGCCAATACTTCAGTTGTTGTACGTTCCTGCATGATCGCAAATTCAAATTTAAATATTGATTTGGGCAGTTATCCTCTTTCTGATTTCAATACAGGTAGTAAACATGGAACTCCAATTCCATTTTCAATCTCAGTATATTGTCCACAGGCGTCTTCTGTAAAAATAGCATTTACCACTGTTGAACAACAACCTGTCGGCTCCTCTAGAGGGGTTATCCAAAATACTATTCCCGTTGAAAATGGTGGTGCGAAAGGAATAGGGACAAGGATGTTAACTGGGAATAGGATTATTGCTCAACAGGTGGATGGTACAAAATCATCAGAAATTATATTTAACGTAGATGAACATAAAGATCTGAACTATTTTGCTCAAATATACATAGTGGATTCAGATAGGAAAAACATCACATCAGGAAATGTTGCTGGCCAAGTTTATTTCAATTTAACGATAGAGTAATATCATGTTTGGTATCGTCAGAATGGTTATTATTAATAGGATGTATTTAACAGGCTGCATTGTCGCGCCATTCGCATTTATGTGCGCACAGGTTAATGCTCAAATACAGCCACCACAATTAAATACTCAAGCATCAAACGCATCCAGAGAATTAGATAGACTGGAACGTAGCCGTACACGCTCAATGATTCAAGATGAAAAACGTAGAGAGAGCGAAATAAGACGTCAGAATAATATTCTCAATGAGCAGCATGAGGATAATCTTTTGAAGTCAAAATATACGTTTTTTATTCATCATATTAGTATTGAAAACGATGATATCTATGCCAATTCACCACAAAGGCAGAAGATTATTATGCAATTCTTAGATACTGAGATGGGACAAAAGGAGATAATGGAATTGGTTAAGGATTTGACCAATTTCTATGTTGGCAAGGGTTATGCGACAACGCTGGTGACTGTTCAACCGGGTAGTTTACGTGAGGGGATACTTAAATTAGAGGTATTATGGGGGAAGATTTCAGGGTTTAGTGTCGAGGGGAATCCACCCACATTCTTTGAAAAAACCAGGCTGTTTAGTGCAATTCCTTTTGCCCAAGGGAATAAGCTTAAAATGTCAGATATTGACCAAGGGTTGGATAACTTACTTCGAGTTTCAAGGACTGATAAATTACAAATTGTTCCATCGGATGACTTTGGCTACTCAACTTTAGATCTCAGTAATTCAAGTTATTTTCCTATTTCACTCTCTGTAGGGATGAATAACTCAGGCCGTGAAGATGATGGTTGGCATCAATACAATTCGACTTTGACCGTAAATAATTTTTCCGGATTTAATGACTCTTTATCTTTCTATTATGCTTACAATGATTTGTATGCCAAAACCGATAGTCAAAGTTCTTGGTCTATGAATTACAGTTTACCACTTGGCTATTGGTTGCTAGATGCTTCCTTATATCGTTCTGAATATGAGAAGGTTATTGGTGGATACTTTGGTGGCTATCATAGTGAAGGTACTTCCCAGCGGGCTTCTACTAAATTAAGCCGCGTTATTTTTCGAGACGCAGTGGGGAAGTTTAGTGCTTATACAAAAGTTGAAGGCCGCGATAATACTAATAAAATAGAAGATATAAAAATAGGTGTTAGTAGTAAAAAATACAGCAGTATTGCCCTTGGGGTAACTCGGGTTGGCACACTTTGGGGGGGCGGTTTATTTTGGGATCTGAGTTCGACTGCGGGTGTTCCCTGGTTTGGTGCAGCATGGAAAAATGAACCTGACCTAAAGGGGTTTGATCTAAACTACATAAAATATAATGGCATCATTAGCTGGTCTAAGTCATTGGCCCAATATGGTCCAGTGAGTTTATCATATGAAGTTAACTCAGGATTTCAATTTACAAAAGATATATTAGTGAGTGATGGTAAACAATCAATTGGTGATGAATATACCGTTCGTGGTTACAAAGAAAGTTCAGTATCGGGACATAGCGGTGGTTACATTTCCAATACAGTTCAGCTGCCGATTGCTATCAATAAATTGGGGATATGGCAGGTGTCGCCTTTTGCTGGCTATGATCTTGGTTTTATTAAAAACAACTGTACTGATGATATGGGCTCGTGCCCTGCAGAGTATTTAACTGGAGCTGCTCTTGGCCTTAAGGCTGTAGGTAGTCATTTCTCCACTTCATTAACATTGGGTTATCCTCTAACCAAACCATCAACATTAAGGAATTCTGATATTGATTCTAGAACACTAAGTTACAGGTTTGATTTACGATTCTAAATAAATAAGAAATTCCATCTTAATAAAGTTATATCCAGCAAACTGCAGGAGCTTTACGCATGAGCAAAAATAAAGGTAAGACCAATAATTCTGCATCATCTTTTATTGGGAAACTAACTCAAGAAAATTTACATAAAAAGTTGTGCCCTATTTATTTGGCATTGGTTGCAGTATTGCCCAGTTTGTCTTATGCAAACTTAGTTCCCGATACAAGTTCAAATGCGCCAACGATTTCAGAGTCAGCCAATGGAACACCGACAGTAAATATTATTAATCCAAACGGTAATGGGATTTCTCACAATAAGTTTGATGACTTTAATGTTGGCCCAGATGGTTTGATTTTTAATAACAGCATGCAGGATGGTGTTAGTAGTATCGGTGGTTATATAATTAAAAACGGTCAGCTACAACAAGAAGCTAGCGCTATCATTAGTGAAGTTACGGGTGCTAAGGGATCGTATTTGAATGGCACAATGGAAGTGTTTGGGAAAAAAGCTGACCTTATCATTGCAAATGAAAATGGCATTTCTGTGAATGGCGTATCAACCATTAATGCGAATAACTTAACTCTCAGTACAGGTCGAGTGGAATATGGTGAGAATGGTAATATTCAATTAAATGTTAATAAGGGTATGATTGCAGTAGAAGGACAGGGCCTATCTACTGAAGGATTAACCCACTTTGATATGATCAGCCGTACGGTAAAACTCGATGGTGAAGTCTCTGGGAATGCCGACATTAAAGTTGTTGCGGGGCTAAATACTTACGACACACAAACGCGACAGCACCAGATTCGTAACTTATCGGCTGCAGATACCCCTAAAGTTGCTATTGATGGCAGTTCATTGGGTTCCATGTATGGGGGAAGAATACAGCTAATCAGTACCGAAAGCGGTGTTGGGGTTAGACATAAAGGTAGCTTAGTCGGTAATCAGACTGTTGAGATATCGGCCGATGGTGATTTAGCACTGACAGCAATTAGCAGCAAGTCAGGTGATGTTAATTTATCCGGCAACAATATCGATATTTCAGTTAATGAAGATACAGGCTTTGGTGGTGTTATTAGTAATGGCGATCTAATTATTAGAGCTTTATCTCAAGCTAAACTCAGTGCTGATGCAGTATCAAAAAATGGCAATATTAGAATTACTGCTGATTCATTGTTGCAAAATGCAGCACGTATTTTTGCAATGAGCGGTGATAGTGACAAAATAGATGTAACATCCATTTTCATTGATGTTAAGGGTGAATATAAAATAACAGGGACACTTTTCGCTCTTGATGCTTCAGGTAAAAAAATAGAGAATGCAATTATATCCCTTGTGGATGGTAATTATATTGTATCGATTAACGGCGAAACTATTGACTCCGCAACTATAAGTTCTGATGCTGCTATTAGCAGTCAGTCAGGAAATGTTATAGTTAATGCTAATTCATTTTTAAATCAAGGTGCGGGAGTTAATAGCCAGAAGGGGACGTTAAGCTTCACTATTAACGAACTATTTGACAATGATGGTGTTGTCAATGCGAGTGGTCCGCTGAGCATTGTCGCTAATGATTTACATAATAAAGGTGTTTTATATACTGAGCAAGACGCAAATCTTATTCTCGGATCTTTAATTAATAAAGGATTACTGCAAGCTGATAAAAACAATACCATTAAGTCAAATAGTATTAATAATAGTGGGAGAATTGTCTCAGCTGCCTCAATGTTAGATGTTTCCATTGTCAATGGAAGTGCCATTAATAGTGGTGTATTGTCCGGTAAAAATGTTGCTATTCGCCAGGTTAGTGATGGCGGTTTATTGGAAAATACCGGGGTAATTAACTCAGAAGAATCTATTGATATAACAACAGAAAGTGTTTTCAATAGTGGCGATATCACAGCAGCTAAAGATTTATCACTAAATATCAGTAAGGAGGTTAATAATCAAAATGGGGGTAGTATACTCTCAGGTGCTAATCTAAAAATAAATAACAGTGGGGTGCATGCAGTTAATATAAATAATAATAACAGTTTAATTCAAGGTGGTGCTATTGAAATTAGTAACGCTAACACTATTACAAATAGTAATAATGCAAAACTAATTTCAGAAAGCTCACTTAAGCTTGATGACATTAAAGAGTTAAATAACAAAGGTAGTTCGTCACTCATTCAAGCGAACGATATTATATTAACGAATATTGATAGCATTAAAAATACTGATGAAGCAAAAATACTCGCGGCTGACCAGTTGTCAATTAGCCATTCGTCAGAATTAATTAATCAGAACTCATCTATACTCGCCTCTGGTGATATTAATTTGAGTAATATAGAAACGATAAAGAATGTAGATGGATTTATTAATGCAGATGGAACTGTAAGCATAAATAATAGTACTAATCTATTTAATACAGGAACTGGGACCACCCAATATTCTGGTTCAGGGATAATCGCGAATAATATTGATATTCATTCTGTTGCCAATGTGGAAAATTCCGGTGGAAGTTATATTTCAGCATTGGGAGAATGGTTAAAACTAGAACTTATTAATAGTGTTATAAACGATAAGAGTAGTGTTATAACATCAGATAATGGCCTAATGATATCTAATATAGATAATCTAAATAACAAAGGTGTTATTTACTCTGGTGCTGATATGTCTCTAGCTAATATTGGGGTTTTATCCAATATAGGTGATGGGACGGGAAATGTCGGTGTTATTAATGCGGGTAGAAATTTATACGTCAGTTATGTCAGTAGTTTTATTAATTCCATTGCGGCAATTATTAATTCTGATGGTGACGCCACCTTCAAAAACATCAATAAACTAGATAATATTAATGCGATAATTCAGGCGTCAGGGATATTGTCCGTAGAGGCTAATACTATTGTAAACAGTAGTGATAAAGGGTCATCTGCTGGTGACGCTATCATTATTGGTGTTGGTGGTCTTACCGTGGAGTCAGACTCTATTTCTAACCTGAATGGAGCGACCTTATTTTCTGATGCTGATATTTCTATTAGATCAAAAAATGTAAATAACAGTGGCTCTAATATCAGTGGTAATAATATTGATATTCAAGCTGATAACTTAAATAACAGTGTTGGTTATATTTATTCGGCTAAAAATTTATTAATTAAGCTAGCTGAATCTTTGAATAATTTATCTGGTGACATTTTTAGCGATAATAACCTCTCTTTAATTCTCTCTAAAGATTATCGCTACAATGATGATAGTGGTGATATTAATGCTAGAGGTGAACTCTCTATTAAGACTACGGGTTCTATCATTATTGACCGCATTCTGGAAAGTGCTGCAAGCATACTACTTAATGCAGATGAGAACATTAAAATTTCAAGTAATCAATCTATTTTGAGTCTTAAGGATGTCATTCTTAAGGCAATTAATATTACTAATAGTAGTGGAGCTTTGATTTTCTCCTCGCAAGATATTATTATTGATGCAGAGAAAGGTAAGTTTCTAAATGAAGAAAATGCTAATGTTCTTAGTATGGGTAAAATTGATATTGTTGCAGAGAATATAAAGAATGATGGTGGTAATATTCGTTCTCAAGGCGATATGGCATTAGATGCTAAAATTATTGATAATATTAGTAAGTATGATAATCCTGGATGGGTTACAGGCCCTGCACAAAATGCTGAAGGTTCACATGAATGGAAGCAAGGCTTTATAAGCCTGGTATATTATAACGCAAAACTCTCAGGTTCAATTCCAACGTGGATTGGTGATTTTAAATTAACTAAAATGGCCGAAATCTCATCCGGCGGTAATTTAAACATTAATCAAAAGAACATTTATAGTACTAAAACGTTAAATAATACAGGTGGCATTATTCAATCAAGTAAGGATATGATAATATCTGGAACTGTTAATAATGCACCAGAATATAATGAAATGTCATTTTACTATTATTTGACGGAGACGCTGAGTACCCCGATTGAGCTGGAGGTATATAGAAAAGTGATAGGTGGCGATTCTGGCTATGCTCAGTTTAATACGCTATATCAATTGCTGGACTTTTATTTCGGTGATGGAAGTCCGGAATCTGTCTCAGGGAAGGGATCATATATATATGATACTCAGTCCAACAGTTTTAATAGCTTAAAAGAAATGGCCAAACAGAGTGAACAATTAAACAGTGTTATGAAAAGATTGTTCGGCGATGCGTGGTTATCTGATAGCCAAGAGAAGCTATCACAAGATTGGGCCAGGGTAACGGGCTCCAATAATGCTTCTTTGAAAGATTTAAAAGATTATGGTTTGTCGGATAATAACGGTGGGATTATCGCAGGCGGTAATCTGACTCACAATGGTGGAGCATTTAACAATGGGTTATTCGGTGCGAAACTTGAAGGTGAAAAAATAACAGTTGCCATCGGTGATAAGGAGGTTGTGGTAACTCAAAATCCTTATGAAATTAATATTGGGTTGAAAACAATTGCCGAACTGACGAAAGGATTAAGTACCACAAAAACCTATACCGAACTCGCTAAAATTCAGGGGTTATTTGTTTCTAACCAGAAATGGAAAGATGTTGATTTCACTGCCAAGGTCGGGGATGGTGCCAGTAACCCTATTTATCCGTTTTATGAAACTCGAACTGAGATGATTGATCAGAGCCTTTTCTTTGGTTCGCAATATTTCTTTGACCAAATTGGCTATATACCAGAAACACCTGTTTTGGTTGTGGGCGATAATTATTTTATTAGTGAAGTTATTCGCCGCCAATTAAATGAGTCTGTAGGGACATTTTTCAGTGTGCGCGATGGTGTTGATGGCACCGAGTTGGTTGAGAAATTAATGTCCAATGCTGCAACTGTGAATGGAGTAGAAGATTTTACCGTCGGTAAAGCTTTAACTGATGAGCAGATTGCCGTACTGGATAAAGATATTGTTTGGTTTGTGACAGAAAATATCGATGGTCATGATGTACTCACACCTAAAATTTATTTCGCAACAACTACGTTAGAACAATTAGAAAGTGGCCGCTATGATGGTTCCGCCATAGTCCACGCTGGCGGTAATATGGATGTTGATGCATCCTCCTTTAATAATGTTAATGGCCAGATCAGTGCCGGTGGCAATATTAATATTCAATCAGAAGGCAATATTAATAATAGTAGTGTGGGCATGAATGGTGGTATCACTTCAGGTGGAGATTTATCATTGGTCTCCAGTGGTGGTTCTATAACCAACAGTGGCGCTGCTCTTAGTGCCGGTAATGATCTCACTTTACAGGCAGATAATGGTTCAATTGAGCTTACTGCCAGCCAAGGCGCTAATGTTTCCGGTAATCAAGAACTTCATTATTATAATGATGGTGTCACCGCCGGTGGTAGCATTGACATGAGTGCCAAAGATATCACAGTTAATGCTGTTGATATTGCTGCGGAAAAAGATATCAGCCTGACTTCAACTGAAGGTGATGTCACCTTCAATAATATGTATGAGGTTGAGGGGAATTATGAATACAGCCATAAATCTACGGGGATACTAAGTCACGAATCGACAGAAACTGTCAGCTCAAGTGCTACGAGTGTTGATAGTTCGGTCAACGCCGGCGGCAAGTTTACCGTTAATTCCGCGAATGATATTGTTCTCAAAGGTGGTGAATATAATGCCCAATCGGGTGAATTGAAGGCTGCTGGCGATGTAGACATCCAAACATCACAAGATTACAGTTATTCTGAAACCACGGTTGAACGCACTGATCTAAAATTTGGTGCAGGCGCGAGTGGTTTTGGGCAATCGGCAGGTTATGATATTAGCGGTCTGGATGGGGAAAGTAGTAGTACCAGCACCGGTGAGCATAATAATCTTGGGTCGGATATCACCAATGCCGGGTCCAAGCCTGGTCGTGCTCCAACATCTTCCTCTGGTAATTTCCAAGCCGGGTTAGAAACCGTCACGACGGTTGATACTGAGCAAACGACGACAAATAATAATGCTTCACTTAACTTTACCGATTCTATGACATTAGAAGCGGGAAACACGGTTGATATCGGCGGTGGTAATTTTAGCACTGAAGGTGCGTTGACTATTGTTGCCGATGAAGTCAAGTCTACAAAATATGAAGATGAAGTGATAACAACGAGTGAGGAAACCGTTTCGTTTTATGGCGTAAAGGGCGAGGCTCATAGTTCAGTGGCTGATGCTGCTGATAAAGTCGGTAATTTGGTTGAAAAGGGCAATGACGGGCAAGAAATTGATGCCGGTTTAACGGCGGCAGAAGTGGCAGGTAGTGCTTCTAACCTTATGTTTAATGATTTGCTTGGCGGCTCAGTCTCAGTTGGATTCGATACCACGACGACCAGTAGTTCATCGACGACTAAAAGTGAAAACATCACTAATATAAATGCCGGCAATGTATCAATTACCAGTAATGGCGATACCACGTTAAAAGGTGTCGAATTATCGGCAGACAGTGTAGAGATCACTACTGGCGGTGATTTGAATATTTTAGCCGCCGAGTCCTCAACTGAGAGTTGGTCGCAAAAAGATACCCACTCAGCGGGCGTCAGTGCCGGGGCTTCCGCCGCGCCTACAGGGGCTGGCGCGGGAGTTTCTGTTGATTACCATGGCAGCAGTTCAACCTCAACTGGCTCAAGCCACACATATACTAACTCCAACCTTAATAGCAGTGATATTAGCATTAACACTGGGGGAGATATGACTTTAGCTGGCGGTAATATTCAGTCAGAAACCGCAAACCTTAATATTACTGGCGATCTGAATGTGCAGAGCGTGCAAGATACGGTCAATAACCAGACTAATAGTAATGAGTGGGGTGGATCAGTCGGGGTTGCTGTTTCAACCAATGGAGGACTTATCCCAACATTGGCTGGGAACTACGGCCAAGGTGGCGAACATTATGATTCGAAGACTACAGGGACCCAGACCGGTATTAATACCACTGGTGAGCTGAATATCTCTACAGGAGGGGACCTCAATCTTACTGGCGCGCACATTGTTTCTGATTCCAAAACCGGTACTGTAGATGTTGCAGGCAATATTAACGCAGTCGAGCTATCAGATACTATTGATCAAGATGGTGCTTACGGTGGTGGCGGTGGTGGTATTTCTAAAACAGGCTTACCGACAGTCAATGGCTATTACAACACTGTGGAAAAAGTGGAATATCAGGAAGATCAAAAAGCGACCATCGATGTTGGTAATATTAAAGGAAATGTACAAGGTGAACTGAATACTGATGGTGAAACACTTTCTCAAGTAAATGTTGATAAAGTTACAGCATCAAATAGTATTTCATTTACTGCTGGCGGTTTATCGAGTTCAAATAAACCGGCAAAAAATGGCAATACATCAAAACCACCGAAAACCGCGCCGGTGAAAACGGACAAACCGACACCACCGAAACCGACTCCGGTGGAAACTGACAAACCGACACCACCGAAACCGACTCCGGTAGAAACTGACAAACCGACACCACCGAAACCGACTCCGGTAGAAACTGACAAACCGACACCACCGAAACCGACTCCGGTGGAAACGGACAAACCGACACCACCGAAACCGACTCCGGTGGAAACGGACAAACCAACACCACCGAAGCCCACTCCGGTGGAAACTGACAAACCGACACCACCGAAACCGACTCCGGTGGAAACGGACAAACCGACACCACCGAAACCGACTCCGGTGGAAACTGACAAACCGACACCACCGAAACCCGCTCCGGTGGAAACTGACAAACCGACACCACCAAAGAATCGACCATCAAAACCAGTGAAAGGTGAGGAGAAGCCAAATCATATGAGCCCTAGTTATCCAGGTTCTAAACTAGGTGGTGATTTCAAAGGTCATTTACCAAAAGATGATAAAAACTCTTCTCGATGGATCAAAAAAACTGCCACAGGAGATGAGCCAGTATCATACCCTAAGCCATCCGAGATTCGGCAGTCTACACCGCCGTCTAAAGCGCCAGTTTCTTCGGGTAAGCCGCCTGCAGAAAGCAATCCAAATCATATGAGCCCAAGTTACCCAGGCTCGAAACAGGATGGTAGTTTTGTTGGTAGTTTACCTAAAGATGATGGTACATCGTCAGGTTGGATCAAACACCCGACAATATCAGTGCCAACGGATTCGTCCAAACGATAGCCTAGACTAGGTCTATCGAGATAATACTAACAACAGGCTGCCATTACTTTGCAGCCTGTAATTTAACAATAGGATCTATTTATCCAATTCTTTCTACCGATGCTGAGTTTTAAAGGTGATATAACATGATGGAGATGATTCGGTATAATAAGGCTGTTATAAAAGCCGAACAAATTGTACCTACTTAATTATAATGGAATTTAGGATCATCTTTACGAGATAAAAATAGAATGTTTATGAAAAATATACTCTCCATCTGCATTAAAAAAAATTTGAAGATTTCTATTTTGATTTTTATCATAATCTCTATTTGTTTGTTTCTCTTTTTAAGAGGCAGTAATGATGAAAAAGAGAGAGGATTAAATGTAATAAAATGTAATGCTGAAGTCATCATTCACAGTAATGTACCTGGTATGGTTGCCAATGTTAACATTGATTTTTCAGTCAATTCTACTAATGGTATTGTTTCTATTGATGGTAAGCTTTATAAGGATCATAAGAGTATAGGGGTGATTAGTCGCAGGATTATTTTTTACGTCTACTCGATTAATGATATACTCTTATTAAGGTCAGTAAATAATTGGGCTAGCGAGGTAAATAGTATTGATGATACTTTGATTAATGAAATCATGATCCATGAGTTCTACACCACACCAAATAGAAAAATGCAAATTACGTTCTCGAAAAAAGAGGAGGGCTATTATGGGATATCTACAAAAAGCATTCCATTTATATATTGCTCGCCACGGTAGACTTGCTGATGAGTACAATTGTTGATGGTTTTAATTTTTACAAACAGTTCTTACTTTAGATAGCACATGTCATTTAACTGCTATATTGCTCGAGTCGTTATGGTATGTAATATTTAAAATTGTGATGAGAATCCTGGCTCGTCGTTCTTCAACCCTGGAAACGAAATGTAAGTTCAAGTTGCATTTCATCTGTCGCTACTCATTCTGTTTACTGTGAAAAAAGTAGTCTTAGCAGAGAGGTACTGCACAATACTCTCAATGGGTCGTATCTTACTTAATCTGATATTGTCAATTCGAGTCAGATTAACCTTTGTGACGAACTGCTAACCCTTGGTAGATTTGCCATCGCAATGTTCTCTTTTATTGATTATTATTGCTGACTATCTATAATAAATTTTTGATACGTATCATTGGAAATAATTGGCATGAGTAAATGTTATACTATAAATGATAATATTACATTTTACCCTGAAAGTGGTATCCTCTCATCCTCTTTGGGTGGCGCTCGCATTAAGATCAACGTGCCAACAGCACAATTACTAGAGGCGTTTGTTAATAGAGTTGGTTTGATAATATCGCAAAGTGATTTGTATTCAATTGCTTGGGGTGATAATGGTGTGAATGTCACACCGAACACACTGTATCAAAATATTTCATTATTACGTAAAGCATTGCAAGATATCGGGTTGTCTGGTGAAGCCATCACGACTGTAAGAGGAAAAGGGTTTATCTTTACGGTCACTAAAGTTGCAGAATGCGAAGTCGATATTGACCCTGAAGATGAAGTTGATGAAATTATTATCGAGAATATTGTCCCTCAGCAGCAAGATGAGAAATTAGTAACCAAAAATAAATATAAAATATATAATATAGTATTACTATTCGCATCTGTGTTGATTTTCTTTGGCGCTGTGTTTTATTTTATCCATAAAAGTATTCCTAAGCGTATAATCGATTATCCTAAAAACTTCACATTTTTATCAAAAATTGATGGGTGCAGTATATTCACCAGCACTGAATTACATAACTTGGAAAGTCAGGAGAAAGTTAATACGTTTCTAAGTGGCCAATCATTAGAGTGTAATACTTACCCTTATATTTACTTAAACTATACAATAAGACACCCTACAATATCAGTCATTTCTTGTGAGTTTGAAGTTAATTATAGTAAGAAGAATAATTGTAGAACTGAAATATTCGTCAATCATGGTGGTTTTAATGAAATTAAATACTAAATACATACTACTGATTTTCATATCAGTCATCATGATTGTTTCCGCTATTGCTTATGCTTATTTTTTAGCGGATAACAACAATAAAAAACTAAATTGCCATGGTGTGCATTATACGTATAGTAAAAATTTTAACATCAAGTCCAATGTTGAAATAAATCTATATAGCAAAAATGGTTATATGATAATAAATGGAATTGTTACTAATAATAACATACCCTATCAATTAACCAGGAAGACACTATTTAATATCTCTGATATTGATAATAAAACCATTCTGACTTTTACTGGCGTTGAGATTAGTCTTTCAGACGAAGTGAGCCGAACTGACCTTGAGCAGATGCTACCTAGTTTTATGTCTCAAGTAGGTAGTAATCTCTTAATTTCTATTTATAGAATTAACAATAATAATTATATTATTGAGTCTAATGGTGTGGCAAGTTTTCTGTGTAATAAGGATTAGTTTATTGGGTGTTCTGCTTAAACGTCGGCATGATTTTTGACTATTTTAAATAGCGATATTTAAGCAGTTTTTTACTATACCCTATATCTTTATTATTTCTTTTTAAGGTTATATTCATTATTCTGAATATTAACCAAGTCTTAACTGGGCTAAATTTCGCTCAACTAAAACCCATCTTCCTCCCGCAGTTGTAGTGAAATTTCCATACAAGAAAATCACATAATTACTCTTTATTTCAATATGTTATAGTGCATGCGTGACACTTTGACATAGGCTTCTTTGCATAATTTCATTAATTAATTTTTATTAAGACCTTATGATTTATATTATTTTTTAGCTTATGTTTTAATTGCTGCTCTAATTTTTTAACTCAAGTAAAGAGTACATTTTTATGCGCTGCATGATAACTATATCTGATCACAATAATTTTTTTTCGTATGGGTTGTATCATTTATTTAAGAGCCACCTTAAAGTTTGTTTATTGGTTAAGACTACGAGCCTTGACAATGAAACTGATGATGGCTTTATCGCTATATCCTTTTGTGAGAATGTCAGCGTTACTCTTAAAATTAGAGACAAAAAACATATGGCAAAAGAACTGGCTTCGGAAGTTGTAATTTTTAGGAATGACAGCATTAATCAATTAAGCCGTAAAGTTGAATGTATAATCGCCAATATGCTAAAGCATGGTCACGGGCATGATGTTATTTATAATGATCGTGGGGTGATTAAATTAACGTCAACTCAAATAAAAATTTGCAAATTTTTTTATAATGGGATTACCACTAAGACTGCTTCTCTTTTGCTGAATCTAAGTGAGAAAACCATTAGCACTCACAAACGAAATGTTATGAGGAAGATCAATGTTATTAATAATCAAGGGCTATACCTCTGGATTGAAAAGAATAAGAATCACTATTTTTAAATAGACGTAAAAACAAATTAATTTAAAATAATAAGGTTTTGCTTTGATGAACGATGTTGCTCTTGTGAATAAAATTTATTTCATATTGAAAATAATACTGTCTATCGTGTTCGTCTATTCCGTTTCATTTTTACTGCTAAAATTTAGATATGATAAAAGTGATGTTATTAATTGTAATGCGAATCTGACCATTCATAGAGAAGAATTGGGACTAATGACAAAACTTATGGTCGAATTTTCTATGAATAATAAAAATGGAATTGTCTATATTGATGGCATTGTTTATAAAAATAATGAGAAAGTAGGCACGATAAGTCGTAGAACCTTTTTTGATGTAACAGCGATTAATGATGATTTGTTATTAACATCGAAGAGAAACTGGGTGACTGAAACTAATAATGTGAATGAATCTTTATTTTCAGATCTGATGCTATCGAGGTTTTATTTAGTTGATGATCATCCCATGGCTGCTTTCTTCACTAAAAATCGTAACGGAAGTTATTATATTTCGACTAAAACAATGCCCTATGTGTACTGCTCTAAGGTTTTAAGAGATCGCTAGAGTTTAGCTTTTTAGAAATAGTGGTCTATTAGCATACTGAGGATATCATTGCTGGTCAGCCTCCTGTAAGTAACCCGTCAACGCCAACCACTCATTCCGGCATACTGATTATGTCCCCTGGAGGAGACAGCCATGTGCAAGCTCCATTATCTGTTAATGGTCTTTATGCAGTCTATTGGGGTTAGGGAACCTGAAAAGATGTCGGCCACAACGCTGGGCTATCTCAGGTAACTGACTTCAACACATAATCCCAATGGGTGGATTTAGCTGTCATGTTTCAAACATATTCGGACTGATATTCTGCATTGTCTGTGTTGAACAATACATTTAAGAGTGAAGTTAAATTCATTTAAAATCAATATTTTACATATTTATTTTTATTGAAAGTAAACCTGAAGAGTCTTAACTCCACCTTAATTAGACTAAATCATTAAATTTTTAGCTCTCTCTAGGACACACTCAAATCCTTAATCAACGTGTCATTAGAGGAATAAATACATGCGTACAACACTTTTAACTTTATCACCTGCCGCTTTGTTATTGCTGGCTTCGGCTGGAACGGCCTTTGCAGCAGAATCTGGGCGTAATGCTATGATAACGATAGAGGCTAGCATCGTAACTGCAACCTGTGATGTCTCGGTCACTGACCGATTGAATTTGAATAACCACACAGCAGCCGTTTTCACTGCCCCTAATACTTTTATTGATAAGACGGCACAAATTATTGATAAGACGGCACAAAATTTTGATGTGAGACTTATGAATTGTGGGACACCGTCGGCTGAGAATGATACTGCGAGCTTGCTTATTTCGGGTACCACATTGAGTGGTGGCGAGAGCAATATCTTTAACAGCGATAATAGTTCTAATGTTGGTGTCATGATCAAACATAACGGTACAGGCAAGATCCTACAAAGTGGAGAGTCTATTCTTGTCGGAACTGCGGGTGACCCGCCGGGAGCTGGAGATTTTGAAAAATCGATTTCTTTAAGTGCCGCGTTAGCTACCACTAATATATCAGCCATCGAAAATACAACGATTAGTGCACCAATTACATTTAGTTTTGTTTATAACTAACCATTTCTGATGGCAGGTGATGATAACTCCCTGCCATCAGGCAAGAGGAGTTTGAGTAATGAAATTTTTATTTCGCACGCTATCTTTGATATTCGTTGGTTTGACTGCCACTCAAACCGTTCAGGCTGGCGGATTTGGTATTAGTGCCACTCGGCTGATTTACCCACAGGGTGCATCGAGTGTTTCACTCACTTTGCGCAATACGCAACCAGATGCTCCTTATTTGGTACAGACCACAGTCAGCGCTTCTATTGATGGGAAAGGAGTCGCCCCTTTTTTGGTCACTCCGCCGTTATTTCGCCTCGAACCAAATAGTAGCAACCAAATTCGGATTTCTGCTAATGGTGGGGCTTTGCCCAGTGATCGTGAGTCGGTTTTCTATATTAATGCTCGGGCTATACCCAGTAGCGTTGCAGGAACAGGAGAAGATCAGCAACAAAGCGTGGGTGGTGAAGTAAAACTGGGCGTTGCGAACGTCATCAAGCTATTTTATCGCCCTGCTGGATTAGCCCCGACTGTCGCCAATGCCCATAAGAACCTACAAATTACCCCAGTGAAAGAGGGATTACAGGTTAATAACGCCTCCCCCTATTTTATTAACTTTGCGGGCATCAGTTTTGCCGGAGAGGCGCTATCTTTGGCGCGCGCCGAAGCCAGTATGATTGCCCCTTTCAGTAGCCATATCTTCCCGACCAAAGTTAAACAAGGGGAGGTCCGCTGGCGGGTGATCAACGATCTTGGAGGTATCGATGCCTTTACTAAAGTGGTGCCGTAATGCGGGTTCTGCGAGCCTTTTCATCTGTGTAGTCGCTCTGCCGGTACAAGCTACTGAAATAGTGGATTTCCGTGCCACCATTGTTCCTGGAACTTGCGAAATTAAGCTAGATCAAGAGTTTTTGCATTTGGGGAGCGTCCAAACAAGCGCGTTGTTATCGGGAGCCGTGGCTGCATCCAATACTTTCTCTCTGAAAGTACAAAATTGTAGCGGGACGGCACCTGGTAGCCAAAAACCTGTTATCCAGGTCACTGGCAATGGTGATGGCAGTGGCAGCAAATGGCTGTTTCGTGACGCTGACTCAGACGCTCAAGGGGTTGGTGTGCTGCTAACTCAAAACATGAATACCGTTCGCCATGATGACAAGCTGCAATTTCAAGGAATAGTCCCGCCAGCCACCGGTGCCGCTATGGCATTTTCCGCAGGGGTATCCTGTATTGATTCGGGGGGCTGTAATCCAACCACCGGTAAACTCATTGCTCGAGTTACCTTCAATTTTCTTTACGATTAAGAGTGCATTATGATTCGAGCCCTTCGTTTGCGAGACTTGCAACTTATCAGTGGCTTACTTCTTAGCCTCTGGGGAAATAGCGTTTTTGCTGCTGATGGCGGAATAAGCCTTGGACAAACGCGGGTCGTATTTAATGAAACTGATCGGGCGCGCACTGTTCTGGTTAAGAATGATGGCGATAAAACTTATTTAATTCAGTCTCTGGTTCAACTGGGTCCAGATAATAAGCAAGCAGCACCCTTTATCGTGACACCACCCTTATTTCGGCTGGAGCCTAATAGCCGTAATTTGCTGCGTATTATACGCCAGAATAAAGGAACATTATCGCAGCAACATGAATCGGTGTTTTATTTATCTGTTCTGGCGATCCCTGCTCAAGCCTCCGAGCTGACAGAGCAGGCCCAGCTATCAATGGGAATTCGTTTTTTGATTAAGCTGTTCTATCGCCCCGATGGGTTGAATATGACCCCGGAAGACGCTTACTGCAAATTACAATTTACCCAAGTCGCTGAGGGTATCCTTGTAGAAAATCCTACACCCTATTTTTTAACGCTGGGGCAATTGAATATTAATCATCGCGCCGTTAGTTTCGAGCAGCACCCGGCAATGATTGCCCCTCACAGTAATCAAATTTATCCAGCTATTTCACCGTTGGCAATGGCTGACTGGCGAGTGATTACCGATTACGGGATCCTCTCGTCGAAATGCGAATATTCACCGCCATAATTTCTGGAGAGTAAATGAAAAGTTTCTGGACTCGCCTGTCATTAATAATGATTGGGAGCTTACTGATGCTGAACAGTTTATCGGTGAGCGCAAATCAGGCTGAACTTAAAGGTATTTCCTTTTATGTGATGCGGGTTATTTACCCGGAAAAAGCCAGTCAGGGTGTTGCATTAACCGTCTATAACAAAAGTGATCAGCCTTTTTTAATGCAATCTTGGATTCGGAGTATGGATCCTCAAACTGGCAGCGTTGCACCGCAGAGCAAAGTCGTTACTCCGATGCCTTTTATTGTCACTCCGCCGCTGCAACGACTGGAGCCTAATAGTGATTTGACCTTGCGTATTCGGCGTACCGGAGGGGAGTTAGCACAGGATCGGGAGTCAGTATTTTATATTGCTACCAAGGCTATCCCATCTACACCTGCGAATATGGCGCAAAACGGCGGTCAATTAACGTTAGCTGTTGTCAGTAATCTTAAACTATTTTACCGCCCGTCCAGCCTGCCGGACAGTGGGGTGGCAGGTGCTGCCTCACAATTACGCTTCCATCTGGAAGGTAATACGCTGGTTGCTGAAAACCCAACGCCGTTTTGGTTGACATTTTCTCGGTTAAAAGTTGGTAACTATTTGTTTGATAATGCGGCTATGCGCCTGATGGTTCCACCAAAAGGGCAGCAACGCTATAACTTGCCTGCGGGTACAAAGGGGCCAGTTGAGTGGCAATTGCTTGATGAGACAGCATGGAATACGCCATTAGAACAACAAAAATCACTTACTGGCTCATCTCGATATTGATATCCAGTTTACCGACAAACTTATTTTAACTGCTGGTTAATCATATGTTTTTAATTCCAATTTTGTGTATTGGCAAAACAGATAAACCAGGTTGAGCTAAATATCATGAAACGACACGTTAATGGGATAAAAATCTCACCTATATTTACGGGTGCGATATTACTTACGTCTGTTCTGCCCGCTTGGGGCCGGGATTATTTTGATGCCGGGCTGCTAATGCTTGATCAAGCGCAGTCTGAAAAAGTGGATTTGACTCAGTTTGAGACTACCGATCAGGTGCCTGAAGGGGCCTATCTGGTGACGATATTTGTTAATCAGATTGAGCGCGGCGAGCAAACAATCACTTTCCAAAAAGGCTCGCGGAATAAGGTTGAGCCACTCCTCACGCCCGCGTTACTGAATGAGTTAGGCGTGAATACCCGTGCACTGCCGACATTCTCAAATTTACCACTGGATAAGCCAGTGGAGGATTTGCCCGCCCTGATCCCTCATGCGCAGGTGCAATTTTCGCTGGCCAAGTTGCGGCTGGATATCAGTATCCCCCAAGTCGCAATGCAACCAAATAGTAGCAATCAGGTTGATCCCTCATTGTGGAATCAAGGTATTCCGGCATTTTTGCTGAATTATAACGTGAACGGCAGCCGCAGCCGACGCTCTTCCCAATCAGACTTGGGAACATCAGAGCAAACAAGCCTCTTTGCCAACTTACGGGCGGGGTTGAACTTTGATGCCTGGCGTTTACGCAGCCTGATTACCCATAGCCGGAATACGACGAATGGTGATAATCGTGCGGGTGAAAGTACGCAGGACACCCAGTTTATCAATAGCTACCTGCAGCGGGATATCCAGCCTTGGCATTCTGAAATATTGGCAGGTGAAAGCAGCAGTGGCGGGGATGTTTTTGACAGCATTCCGTTCCGTGGCGTCAAACTTAACTCAACCGAAGAGATGTTGCCCAACAATCTGCGTGGCTTTGCTCCGGTTATCTCTGGTGTTGCGCAAAGTAATGCGAGGGTAACCGTGAGGCAGAATGGCAACATTGTGTATCAAACCTATGTTGCACCAGGCCCGTTTACGCTAAATGACTTGGGGCAGAGTGGTTCTTCAGGTGATTTGACGGTAACGATAACTGAAGCTGATGGCTCCGTTCGCACCCAGACTGTCGCCTATTCAACACTGCCGGTAATGTTACGTCCTGGTGCATTTAAGTATGAACTGACCAGTGGGAAATATAATGGCAGCACCACTGTTGGCTCTCAGGAGTCAACTTTTGGACTCGGCACTTTGGTTTATGGTTTGCCCTATAATCTCACGCTGTATGGTGGTGGACTGGTCGCGGATGATTACTTCTCAAGCGTGGTGGGGAGCGGGTTGTCTTTAGGGAACTTTGGCGCATTGTCTGCGGATGTCACTCAGTCGAACGCTAAGCTGAAGGACGTGGATGACCGGCAAAAAGGGGAGTCATATCGGTTGCGCTATGCCAAAAATATTGCCAGTACCGGCACATCAATTGATGTCGCGACTATGCGCTACTCGACCCGAAATTATTACAGTTTTTCCGATGTTAACAACAATGGCTACCAATTACGCGACGATCAGTTGCCCTGGTCACAAGACCGTAAGCGCAATAGTTACCAGTTACGTTTGTCTCAGAATATGGGGGATTTAGGATCGCTATATATCTCTGGGATGCGGGATAACTATTGGGACAACAGTAAGGTCAATAACAACCTTACTGCGGGCTATAGCAACAGCTACCACGGGGTGACTTACGGCATGAATTACAGTATTGACCGCATTAAAGGGGACAATAGCTGGCCGGAGAACAGACAGTTATCCATGAACGTTCAAGTACCATTAAGTTTGTTGAGCGGTTCATCACTTGCTAACCGTAGCTTCGCCAGTTATCAGATGACAAATAACAACCAAGGTAGTGTTCAGAATCAGGCGGGTATTAACGGAACATCAATGGATGACCGTCTTTCTTACAATGTGACACAAGGCTGGTCTAACGACGGCAGCAGTGACATGGGGTCGGTGAATACTGGTTACCGTGGCAGCAAGGGCATGGCGAGTATGGGATATAGCTATGGTAGTGGCTACCGCGCGGTGAATATGAATGCCAGCGGCGGGGTGGTGGCACATGCCGACGGAGTCACATTGAGTCAACCTTTAGGCGATACCGTTGCATTAGTCAGTGCACCAGGCGCCAGAGGAAGTAAGGTGATGAGCGGCAATAATCAGGTGGACAGTCGTGGTTATGCGGTGGTGCCTTATCTCTCAAACTACCAGCGCAATAATATTAGCCTGGATCCGGCAACCCTGCCTGAGGGGGTTGACATAACGCAGTCAAGCCAAAATCTCTACCCAACTAAAGGTGCAGTGGTTAAGGCTAACTTTGCAACACGCGTCGGTTATCAAGTATTGGTTACTTTGAGTAAAAGTGGTGGATTAATCCCTTTCGGTGCCGTGGTTGCCGTTGAAGGTAGCGCGGGTGAAGAGCCGAATACCAGCATTGTTGGAGATGCAGGGCAGGTCTATCTCAGCGGGCTACCAGAAAGTGGTCGTCTAAAAGTGAAGTGGGGGGGGATACTAGCCAGCAATGCAATGTAGCGTTCAATTTGGCGAACACTCCAGCCCCGTCAGCGGCTAATCCGATACGTCATTTGCCATTACGTTGTGAGGTTTAACATGTTGAGCACCGAGAATTCACTCAATAGAGGGGTAAACACCGTGACAAATAAAATAAGCACCACTGGTTTTACGCGGTTACGAATAGGGCTTTGTCTGCTGTCGTTGGGCGTTATTATGCCATTACAGGCAGCTATCATTGAGATTGGTAGTGGTAGCCAACAATGGACAGGCCCAGCCATTAATCAGAATATTTCCACCAGTTTTGGTGACTACTATATGACGCTCAATCCAAATTATGGTCTTGTTGCCATCACGGGGGCGGGAATTCCTGAAACTTTGGGTTGCGTTAATAACACCGCCTTAAGTGATGTTGGTGGAATTCAAGGGTATAAGATTGCTCAAGGTATTTTTTTGGTACCGCAGGCATCTTTCACTATGAATTATCAGTTAAATGCTGGCTCATCAGAAACCATGAGCGGGACTTTTAGCAATTCGGGAGTCCAGGGGATAGTCTCTGGATCTGGAAATGCTGCTGCAACGCCTGCAAATTCTGCCTGGTGTTTATCACCCCGGGCAATCTCGACACCCTCTTTTTTCGAGGAATATAGCGTCCGCAGTGGATCAATAACGGGCGATTGGGTCATTATCACCGATGGGACCCAGCAAGATGGAGTATACCCCATTCCTGAGATGTATTTTAGTAGCAGTGCAATATCGAGTGCTACGAAGGCAAGTATTCTTACTGGCTATCAGGTTAAAGTTTCCACACGGCAATGCTCGATCAATATTAACAAATCGATCAACTTTGGCGAAGTAGAACATAATTCGACTTTGGGGGCTGAATTAGAACTAGTGAAGGATAGTCTGGTGGTGGGATGCACCCAAAATAGCGCTAATCCTGCCGCTAATATTAATATAAAATTTCAGGCTAATTCAGGGCTTTATGGCGGTGAAACTACCCGTTTGTCTCTCACTGAGGGAGGGGGGTTATATCACAGGTGAAATCACGGGAGTTACAGGAGCTGGAACATGTAATCTCACGCAAGGTCTGAAGTTTAATGGTGAACCAATGAAATTAGGTTTAATTAATGCGGGTGAATCTAGCGAAGTTTTCTCAAATGAACTCACCTGGCGACTATGTTCCGGTGGCGACACATTACCTGTTGGTAACGTTACCGCCTCGGCAACTGTCGATGTTATTTTTAATTGATAGCCGAATAAGTCTAGTGAACATATATTATTATATTTAATCTACAGTATATAAAAATATTCTAATTTATAGATAAACAAGTAACTGGAGTGGTGGCATGTTGGCATCAGCATGCCGGGTCGTATTCTTGTATGAAAATCCTTCATTGAGGCTAAGAAGTTATTCTCATCGAGACTGTCAGTAACATATTCATTAGAAATTTGAGTATGGAATACCTTAGGTTTAGACGACCTGTATCATTGAATCGGCCTAAAAAACTATTTAGGCCACTCAATTATGATAGAGATAATAGGCGAAATGAAGAGATTCTGAGCTTTAAAATAACAGCAATACAGTCGGATTTTACACTTGAGGAATCTTGATTTAATCAATTAAAACAAAAAGTTAACTCTTAATTCAATTTGATTAAGACTATGTTTCTTTCTTTTGAAAACAATAAGTATTAAATTTATATCACGTTTTAGATATCGAGAAACTGAGGCACTAACAATGAGAGAAATTATTATGGATAGGAAAGTGAGACGACGTTTTTTATGTAAAGATGTTAACGCTGGCACCAGAGGTAAACTGGCTTTAGGTATTATACTTGTTTTTATTGGTGCAATGGGAATGCTATTTGCAATTACTCAATAGTTTAGTCAAAATCCCGGAGCTGGCAAAATTTCATCAATGTTATTTATTTCATATTTTAAGATGGATGTAAGAGTGAAATATTATGACATCCATCTTTATTACGCCATAGATACACCTTATTTTCCTAAAAATGATATGCATACTATGTTAATTAAAACAGTCAAATTTCCACTATCACTAAGCCATTCTATCCTGCTGTGAGCCTATCTCTGAAAATAATCTCATTCAGTCTCTAAAATTATTACCCAGAATCATAATGTTTTACTTAACCCCCGATGAAATGGATAAATGAGTTTTTAATTTATATTGTGGGATTTTAGTATTAAATGTAAATGTTTGTTTTTATTGTTAACCTCATCTATCACATATTTAAAAGAATTAAAATAGGGTATATCGTCTTTATAGTGCGACATAATGCCTCACTTTATGATGAATATTTAAACATGATATCATCATTACTTTAAAACAAAATGACTTATCATTAAAAATTGAAAATATTTTCAATATCATTAAATTCTTGTTTTATTTTTTTAATATGTGCTCTATGTTTTAATCGTGGATTGGCCGAGAGGTTTATCCATGCTGAAATCTTAAATTATATTATCTAAATTCTATTGAAGGATATTCCTATGAAAAAGATTAACGTAATTATGCTCGCTGCAACCTCAGTATTATCAGCATGTTCCTTTTATGTATCAGCCGCTACGGTTGATGTATCGAAATTGATGAAGGATACAAGTTACACACAAAATACGTCCATGACCTCAGACTTGATGTTGATTAAGCACGGCGGCCATGGTGGTGGTCATGGAGGGAATGGAAACGGAGGCAACGGTAACGGCGGTAACGGCAACGGTGGTAATGGTAACGGTGGCAATGGGGGTAATGGCGGTAATGGTAACGGTGGTAATGGCAACGGCGGCAATGGGGGTAATGGTGGTAACGGGGGCAATGGTGGTAGTGGTAATGGTGGTAACGGCAATGGGGGGAATGGTAGCGGTGGGAATGGTAACGCAGGCAACGGAAGTATGTAATAACGAATCCCCCCTTATTGGGGGGATATCAATTACGCCTGGGGAATTAATAGCCATAGATGAAAGATAAATACATTGTTAAACAATGGTTAAACAAAAGTTAATTTAATTTATATTTTATGTTGATCTAAGCAATTTTGTAATCTATGTTTCATTTTATATATATACGTGACTGATTAAAATGAAAATATTACAGGCACTACCTCAGCATAAGAAGCTAGCTATCATTACTTGGGCTAGGATATTTGCAATATGTAGTCAACTTCTATTAAGTGTTATTTTATTTAAAGGAAAATCAAACTACATCTATTCATTTGTATTCCCCATTGCTATTATTTTATTTTTATTGTTACTCAGTATTGTTGTGACATTATACAGAATGAGGCTTCCTTCACCACTAGAAGAAAGAGAGCTTGTTGCTCAGATTTGTATTGACTTACTTTTATTTACTCTCTGGGAAGAGTTGAATTTCCATGGTGAAATATTAAGTGTTTCATTTTATCTTCCAGGAGTAGCAATGGCCTTTGCTATTCTATCTAATAAAAATATTGCATTCATAGTGATTTACTCGGCTATTTTATTTTATATTTCATCTAAATTAACATTATCAAATCATCTCGAAATTACACATAGACCTAAAAGTATAGAATACTATGCTCCGTGGGTGAGTTTTTTAATGTCCACATTTATTATCATTTTCTTTATAAAAAAGATGAATGACGTGTCAATTGAATACAATAATGATTTAATTCGCTCAAAAGAGTATCAAAAACAGTCGGATATAATATTTTCTTTTGGTCTGCAAGCCGCGTCTTCTGCCCACGACATATCAAAACCTATATCAACAGCGGTTCTGGCCTTAGAGGAAATTAAGCTATTTAAACCAGAGGAGCGATCGGGTAAAGAGTTTGATGAGTATTTAAATCTAGCCTTGGAACAAGCAAAAGAGTGTACGAAAAAACTAGCTAATATGTCATTTTCATTAGGATTTAATGAGTTTGAAAATGAAGAAGCTATCAACTTATGTTTATGGCTTGACGGCGTATTTGGTTCATTTAAACTTAAGTGCAATAAAAATATAATTTATAAATTACCCAACATCTGCGTATATATCAAAAATGCTGGCATTCTTCATACTATTATTGTTAATTTACTTGAGAATGCTAATTTGGCTATTCCCAGTGACAATGGTTTCATTCAATGTGGTTGTAAGATAGAGAATGGTAATGCAATTATAAGCATAACTGATAATGGATGTGGTATACCAAATGATTTAATCAACCTCCTGGGAAAACAACCGGTAAAAAGCACAACCTCTGGATATGGTATTGGCTTGATGTTAGCCTTTTCTAATGCAGTCAGAATTGGTGCTAAAATAAAACTATACTCAGATTATACCGGAACAACAGCCACTATTAGGGTGAGATTGTTATGATGGAAAAGATCTTAATTCTGGATGATGATGATGTATTTACTAATACGCTATCAACAATTCTGCTTAGAAAAGGATTCTTTGTTAATGTAGCAACCACTGGAGTGCAGGCCGTCAGAATGGCCGAATCTACTCAGCATATGTATATCGTGATAGATCTGCAGTTGAAAGATGACTCTGGGCTAGCATGGGTTTCTGCATTAAGACATCTTAACCCATTATCTAGAATTTTAATTCTGACAAATTACTCTAGTATCACTTCAGCCATCATTGCGTTAAAAAAGGGGGCTGATAATCTTCTGCAAAAACCAGTGAGTGTGGATAACATTCTATTGAGTCTTCGTAATGAAATACCAACATTAAAAAATGATAAGGGTAGCCCATTTACCTACCCCTCACTAGAACAAATGGAATGGGAGTATATAAATAAAGTTGTGGATGATCATCTTGGTAATATTTCTGCTTCGGCAAGAGCGTTGAATATGCATCGACGAACATTACAACGCAAACTCTTGAAAAAGAATATTCCTAAACCTTCATAGAAATGATCTATGCTAGAGAGGTAAATTTCAATGTTTAGTTTACTGGCCGAAACTTACTGTTTTTCTCAATAACTATTTCTGATAATTGCCTAATTTGTTCATAGGCAGCGGCATTCCCCTGTCTGAACTGGCCCATTTGTTCAGGTATGCCGAAGAACGTGACAAGGGGAAGTTAACCCCCTGAGCGCCTATACTCGACGGTTTTTGTATCATTGCGTTTTTAACAGCAAAAAACCGAGCTTAATGACCCGGTCGGTTTATTTTTAATCCTACAGTTAGTATTAGAAGTTATATTTAACGCCCAACATTACCGCAGTATCACTGTAACCTTTGTTGCCGATTTGCTGGGCAACATTACCCCACAGGTTAACTTTTTTATTGATTTGGCCTTCAATACCCACTTTTAATTCACCGATATTGGCGGCCCCATCTTGCTTCACTGTCACGTTATCCATAGTGACACCAAAATCTTTAGTATTGTGGCGCCAGTTAGCTTCAATAAATGGCTGGAATACACGATCTTTGCCTTTATCCTGGCTGCTATAGTCATTCATAAAGGCTTTCACATCCATCCAGGTCACCACCGTCTGAACCACCCACGCCTATGCTGCCGTCGGTTTTTTGCGTGTTGGCGGCACCGAGCAACAGTACATCACGCGCCGCATCCAGGGTGGTATCGCCGCCGGCTTTGAGCTGGCTGCCTTGCACCACAATATCGCCGCTGTTCGCCGCTGTTCGCCGGGTTCACCACCGTCACCGACGAAGCCAGCCAAGACCGCCAAGATTTAGGGGCAGATTGGGTACGGGAGAACGGCGAGTTGTTGATTGCTGGCGACTGGCTTACTGAGTCTGGCATTACCGACGCGGAACAACTGGAAGTGACTGCTGTGCCCAGCCGTCGCATTAATTATACTGTTAACGATAGCGGAGAGTGTGCCTTCACCCAGTTTGTCTCTTACCTGATCTTTCAGGTTGCTCGTAACCTGCTTAACAGACTCGCGGGCTTGATCTCCACTCATGGAGTTATTCTCCACGAACGCGGGCAACTGGTGATCCGGCCTGCTGAGTGACAGGTAAAAAAATCCCGGCGACTTGGCCGGGATTTTTTCAAGAGATAAGATCTGCTTTTGTTTCAGTTAACACTTTAATGAACTCATCCAAAGGGAATTTCATTTCTACTGACTCTGCCAAAAGGCGGCTATCTGCAAAAAATTCAACTTCAACCGCATCTGCGCCCTTATCCTGATTTAGCTGACAGAGGATCTGCCCTCTGTATGAGATCTCGGCTGTTAGCTCCTCATACTGTGAGTCACTAAAAAAAACCACTTCAAAAGTACAATCCATTTTCATCACCTTTTTGGATCCAAAAAGCCTGAGAATGAGCCATCTGAGTTATCCCAAAACCCGCAAACCCTTTCAGCAGTTCGTCGCTATTGGCCTGCATCTTGGCTGAACACGCATCGGCACTTAACCCGGCGCAGTTCTGTGCTTTGAACTCTTCAACAGCGGCAACCAGTTCTTTCTGCGCATTCTGGTATTTCTGTTCCTGAGTCACACCAGAGGTTTTATTATCAATAATGTCATGGAGTGAGTTATTCTCCACAACAACTCGATCCGTCGTGAAGTTTACCAGCTAACTCATTTTTTCCCTGTTCCGTCAGCCAGTTACAAACCTTTTTTACCAGTGTTTTTTTACTCCGCCAACTTTTGCCCAGACGCGCGTTTTTGGCCTGAAGACGCTAGACGAAAATCAATTGGAGTGTGATTTCCCCGTACTATTACGAAGTAATTACGCGAGAACGGCGAGCTGACCATCGGTGGGAGCTGGATCATCGAGCCCGGGATCACCGGTGTGGCACAGCTGGAAATCACCGCCGCACCCGGAATGATCCAGTTACGGCGGCGGGAAGATGGGGGATTTAGGGCTTAGCAGTAATACCCTCGGTCAGTTGAACTGCACCCATAAAGTTGGCCGGGGGTCTGTATTACTCACAAGAAGATAAATTATCTATTTTCTTTATGTCTAACAGTAACTGCTGATCAAGAGTAGTTTTATCTACTTGATTTAAAATATGACTTATCCTTTTTAAAGAAGATAAAACACCTTTTGCTTCCTTGTGACTTAAAGATGCGATTGATGATATTAATTGCCCATCGTAATCATCTCCGGCTAGAGGATCTCCTCGCAAGATCGATTCTGCTCTTGGTAATACATGAACTAAAAACAGATCCTGTCTTATAGCTCGAGCAATATCCCCAACATTCAACTCATCAAGCGGCGCATCTACGATACTGCTAAACCACTCATCAAGAGATGACCTAGTGTTAGGCTCATAATTACCGCCTTCTGCTATTAATAGATCCCTAAACGTTGTCATATGCCGTACCCTTTGATCGCCGATTCTATTTTGTTAATCGCTTCTGTTGCTCTTCCGTAAGCTGCCTGAGCTTCCGGATTATTAACATTTTTTAGCGTGTTTGCATGATTCCTTAAACCATTAAGAGTATCTTGCATCTCTTTCATATGGTTCCAGTTTTCCCCACTTCCATTAGGTTTAGGAATAGGGTTGTTGTCCATATCTTTAAGAGAACCTGTAATATCATGATCTTTCAGAGAGTTTTTAATTAGGTTGTCGATTTTTCTCATGGCACTTTCTTGCTTCTGATTCAGCTTATCGACTTTTTTCTCTTCCGATTTGTTCGGATCGTTTTCTGGCGGTGGTGGTGTTCCCGTTCCAGACCCCGAACCACCCAGCTCTTTCTTCTGCTCATCCGTCAGATCCTTGCCGATATTAGGATTAGAACCAGACTCATCTTGGCCTATCATGCCCTGCATCGCAAATATCACTAGCTGTGCGGCAACTGGACAATCACCACCGGAGAGGCATTTCGTCACAACATCTTTACCAAACTCTTTCACCGCCGCATCCAACTTCTGGGCGATTGCAGCGTTGGCTTCAGTTTGAGGCGTTGTCTGTCCTGCTACTGGCGGAGGAGGTGCAAGCAGGGAGAGCAAGAAGTTATTCTCAACCGCATTCTTCCCAGCCTGCGCCCCGGCAACTGCGTCAGCGGTACTATTACCCACCACGCCCCCGGCTAATCCTGCTGCCAGTGTAATCCCGGCTCGGTGGCTGGGATTATCCTTAATATTCAGAATGATAAATAATTTGATAAGCGTCCCCAAACTCTATCTGAAGACATTTCGCCAACTCAGCCCCTTCTTATATGAACACTAATTCATCATCTTTCGTTGAAAAACCAGATGAGACAGGGTCGTCATCATTTAATATTGAATCATAAATTTCAGATCATTTATTAAGCCGTTCCTTTAGTTCGTTCGAAATAGGCAGATCCTCAGGATCAATATTACCTACTTCCCCCGGTGAACTATGCCAAAGTGGATACGAATAATAGTCTGCCATTAGCTTTATTATTTTCATTTCAGTCTCCCTGCGGGGTTATCCGCGCCTTCGGGCAAGTCACCTCAGATCGGCCTGTATTTGTTCTGGTGGTAGGTTCTTGTCCTGAGCATATTGCGCATAAGAAGCAACGGATTGACCATAATCAGCCATGCCTTTTGGTAGACTCAGCGCATTATTTTCCACTAAAAATATATTTTGAATCAACGTGCTAGATCTTTCGATAGTAAAAGAACCAGTAGGCACATCCAACACCAACCCCAACTAAACTAGTCTTCAATACTTTATGAAAGTTATCCTTCAAATATCCTAGCATCTGATCACCATCACCAATCCAATACCCAAGCACTTGAAAAATAAAACTTACAAAAAAAAGCATTAAAGAGAAAGCAACTCATAAATACAACAGTACCAGTAGTGATTTTTTACTTATTAACATTGCTATTCTCCTTATTTTTTATTGAGTTTTGTAATGCATCAGAGAACCACCCAGAAGCAGCTGAGTCAGCCACATTTCCAGAAAGAGAAGGTAAGTTATTTTGAGGAACTGGTTTTGTGATAGTCCATACACCCGTCGGAACCCATTCGTACTGTTTAGAGATTGGATTAAGTTTTTTATCCATTGGTATTTTGATAATATTACCAGCGGTATAACCTACAGATGCCCCCGTTTTACTCAATAGGCCACCCATAAATGGATCATCACCATTGATTTCTGCCTGATAATAACCACCTGCTGCATTCCAAGTTACAGTTGGATTGTAACCTTTGCCGGCAGTAATAAGGCCGATAACTCCGGCACCGATAACATCTGATAATTTGACCTCGCCGGTTTTGCTTGTTCCATATTGGATGGCTGTATTAGCAGCACTTGATACACCTGCGGCTATTAATTGTTCCTTAACTCCCGCACTGTTAGTAATGATGGCTTTCCCCCCCATAACGGCGACTGGCCATGAAGTCGGATCGCTGATAACAGACAGCAAACGATCACCTTGCGTGATATTGTCTTTCAGGAATTTCAGATCTGCACCGTTGAAGCGCTAATGCGTAAAAGAATTGCTTTATTAGGTCGGGCCATCCAGGAAGGTTTTCCAGATTTTCTGCACCGTAATATTTGGCATCAAGAATGGCAAATGTAGTTGTGTCTGGACTCCTAATAACTGTACCTTCAGCATTGATAACGATAACAGCATCATTTCCTGTATATCGGAATGTAGGGCCATATTTTGATGGAACATATTCAATTTTCAAAGGATTTGACCAAGCACTATCCAGCGCTGATTGACTTACCCCTATGCCTCCATCTCGACCAGAGATTTGATCTAATGCATGTTGTGAATAGCTAGTGATCTTTGTTGGTGCTTTATTTAACTTGTTGTGATGAAAGAACCGCTCCTAAAATTAACTGTTTAATAGAGCCTCTAGCTGTTTTACAGGCTCTATTATGTCAGGATCGTCGCTATTGATTGATTCATTTCGAAAAAGTGCTACCGCATAAACTTGTTCTAACATAAACCAATGTTCATGAAATGCCTCTTTCCACTCAGTATTAATAGATTCTAAACAATTTGACAAACCTTCAAGATCGTCAATCAAATCCTTTAAAGATAAATTATTTGGCATAAATGAGCTTAGCCTTCCCTTCATTAATGAAAGTTGCCGTCTGTCATACTCACTTATCTTCATTTAGTTTAATAACTTTATAATATTAGCAATAGGTTCAATCAAATAGTCATTGTATTCACTTACAGGTTTACCTTCATCTAAAGAAACCGCGTAAATTTGCTCTAAAATAAACCAGTTTTCATGAACGCACTGTTTCCATTCAAAATTTACATTTTGTAAACAATCTAGCAAAGCCCTTAATTTATCAATTAAAGTAATTAGATTGAGTTCTTTTCTTTCATAGCTATCTACCAACTCTTTCATGAGATTAATTTGTCTCATATCATAATCAGTCACAGGAAAATCAGTTATTTTTATCATTGTTTTATTAGCCCAAAATCAACAGTTACTATCCGACCAGTATTTTCATTAACTATTATTGTAATATTATTCACTTTATCATGGTATGCCGTAGTTCCAGGTACTTTTCCCTTAACTGCATTTTCAGGTTTGATGGCATTTTCTACAACACTTGGTGTAATCCCTTGTTTTTGCATGCGATCTAAAGCATGTCCTGAAAATTGTCTATCGTTAATAGTTGTGGGTTTATTAGATCCATCTTGAACTTTGAGCACATTTCCTTTTGAGCCTGTAGGTGTTTTTGCTGATATGCCGCCACCACGAATACCGCCGCCCTCTGTCAACGGGTCTCTACATGCAAGTGGATCAAGACCGCAGCCCTTTTTATTACCCAGCGCATTATTCTCAAGCGCATTCTTCCCGGCCTGCGCCCCGGCAACGGCGTCAGCGGTGCTGTCACCTGCCAATCCACCCGCCAACCCTGCCGCCAGTGTACCCAATGCGCTGATGGTTTGTCGTTGCTCTTCTGTCAAGTCTTCACGTTTGATACCAGGATACATCTGCTGGGCGATATACTCACCCATCGCTGCACCCGAAGCGCCCGCCAGCGCACTGTTGCCGTTGATCTGCGCCACGACTGCACCCAGTACCGCATGGGCCATCAGGTTAGCCGCCTGATTATCTCCCGTGCTTTTCTTAATCACTTCCGCCAGATACGGGGCTGAGGCGCCTGCCAGCGCTTTCGCCATATCGCCACCCGCCAAGCCCTGTATGGCCGCTGTTGCGGCCTGAAGACCTTGTTGCAGTGCACTGCCGGTGCCGTATTTCTGCATTTCGGCTTTGTATTCTTTTGTCTCACGCAAGGCTTCCGCATCGCCTTTCAACTCAGGATGGCGTTTCAAAGCTTCCTCAAGCCCGAGGATATCTCCCTGCGTCCGCGCAATATCCATTGCCTGACCGCCAATCTCGCCAATCAGTTGGGCTTCGCGCAGGCGGTTCTGCTCTTTCTCTTTATCAAAGATAGGATTGATGCTGCCATTGGCATTGTCGGTGTCGCGGCTCAGGTCATCGACATTCTGCTGTTGTTTATCGGTATCACGGATGGTGATGGTACCCTCACTGACCGCTGCCTGCGTGGTACCTTCGGCATGGCCGTCATTACCCAGACCCGACAGCACCACACTGCCCAGATTGCTCAGCAGGTCAGACCCTACTGGGCCACCGGTGCTCAGGCTACCGCCCTGATGTTCAGCCTTGAAATCGGCTTTATTTTCAATGTCACTGAAGCCGAGCGTGCCGGTATCCAGACTGTTTTTGCTCTTGTCCGCGGTGCTGGCAATCACTGCGCCATCGAGCTGAGTGTGTTCACCCACGGTGATATCAAAGCCGCCAGAGCCTGCAAAAATACCGGTCTGCTCCTGTACCGAGTCATAATTGCTGTGCAGCTTATCTTTACTGATGCTCAGGTTGGCAGAGCCACCGCCGCCGACCACCGCCATGCTGACACCGCCGCTGGTACTGGTCTGCTTCGCATCATAGTTATCGCTGTCTTGCTGGCTTTGCAGCAGGAAGTCACGGCCGACATCGATCTTGACGGTTTCACCGCTGGCTTGCGCGCCTATCAGCGAAGTATCACGCCCGCTGCTGAGCGACAGTGTGCCGCCTGTGTCAATCTGCGTTTCAGTCCAGAAGGTGCCGTCGCCGTGCTCATTGCCCTGACCCTTGTTGGCATTGGCAAAGATGCTCAGACCACCGCCAGCGCTACCGAACCCCAGACTGACACCCACACTGCCACCGCTGCTGCTGTTGCTGCCGTCGGTTTTCTGCGTGTTGGCGGCACCGAGCAACAGCACATCACGCGCCGCATCCAGGGTGGTGTCGCCGCCGGTTTTGAGCTGGCTGCCTTGCACCACAATATCGCCGCTGTTTGCCGGGTTCCCCTCACCGGTGGCCGTCACGCTCAGGTTGTTGCCCGCAGTCAGGGCCGAGCCTGTCATGCTGGTCTGTTCCTGATGTTGCTGCGAGGCCGATTTTTGTGAGCCTAATGAAGCGCTGACGCCGAACATGCTGGCAGTATCGCCTCCTTGCGCCTGCACCAACTGGCCTGCTTGTACCGCCTGCGCACCACTGAGTGCCGCTTTAACCCCTTGCAGCGCAGACAGTCGGCCATTGCTCTCTTCGCGGGCATCTTTGGCGGTGGTGACCGCGGTATTGAGGGCGCTGCCAACCGCGCCAGACAGTGCCAGTGTCAGGCCGCTACTTTTTTGCTCAACGGTATGGGTCTGGCTGCTTTGATTCTCCGCCGCCAAAATAGCGACGTTTTTACCGGTCAGACTGATGTCTTTACCGGCTAACACCTCGGAGCCTTGCACCGTCAGATCTTCACCGGCGGTCATGCTGACATTGCCTAGCACACTGCCCACCGTGCTGCCCACGTTGGAGATAGATTTGCCAGTGTCGGTGGTTTTTTGGCTGTTGTTGCCCACCGTGACACCAATGCCGCCGGTGCTCATCAGGCCGGATTTTTTCTGCTCGAACAGGTGAGATTCGCTCTCGCTCTGTTGCGCCGTGCCGACGGTAATGTTTTCTTTCGCCCGCAAGTTAATATCGTTATCGGCCACCACGTTACTGCCGATGACCGCGATATTTTTGCCACTGACATCGATAGAACCGGCTGACAGCATGGAGCCGACAGCCAGTGTCTGACTCAGGCTATCTTCGGTGCGCGTGGTGGTGCTGGAGGCCAGCCCTTTTTTGCTGCCGGTATGAGTGCGCTGCGCATCATGCTGTTCAGTCTGGGTGGTGAGGGTGACATCGCCGCCCGCCGCCAGCTTCAGCGCACCGTCGGTTTGTACCGCACTGGCACTGATATTGATGTCTTTTGCCGTCTGCAACTTGATATCGCCGGTGGCGTTCAACTGGCTGCCGCGCAGCGTTTCATCGTAGAGATCCACTGAACTGGTATGGCGCTTGCTCGACGATTCGCCAGTGACGTGCAGGCTGTCGGTGGCTGCACTGAGGTTAATATTCTGCGCCTGCACATCCACCGTGCCGGCGTTAATGTTAGCCCCCACCGCAGTCAGATTGTCGACGTTGGCCGTCAGCGCACCGCCAACATTCACCTCGCTGCCCAGATGGCGGATATGCTCACTGGTCGAACTGCCACGGCCATCATGGGTGCTTATCTGGTCGCGAGTTTGTACGGTATTCAGCAGCCAGTCGCCGCCGGTATTCACCTGAAGATCCTGACCGACATTGAGGCTGGCACCTTGCATGATAAAATCACGTTCGGTATTGATAGTCGCGTTATGACTGACATTGATACTCGCCAGCGGCCCCAGTACGGTTTGGCTGCGCTGAACTGCACCATTATCACTGCTGAGTTGCTCACTGCCGGTGCGCAGGATCACATCGCGACCGCTATCGAGTTGCAGGTTGGTGGCATTTAACCGCGCGCCGGTCAGGTCAATATCGCTGTTCAGTGTACTGAGCAGCATATTGCCACCGGCCTGAAGTAAGCCGCCGCGGTTATTGAGCGTGATGCCTTGCGCCATGCTAATGCTCAGGTTATTGCCGGCTTTCATCGCGCCCTGATTAGTGAACCCCTGAACCTCGGTTAAGCTGATATTCTCGGCGGCAATTAATGCGCCGTTGGCCTGTAAATCGCCCGGCTTGACCCCCGCCAGATAGACCACCGGCACCAGCACGGTTTGCCCGGCGACTTCGCGGCTTTCCATCAGCACGATATTACTGGTCAATGCCGCCATCTGCTCGGCACTGAGGTGGGTGCCAAGGGCAAGATTGAACGTCTTGCTGTACTCGAGTCCCGCCGCAAACAGTTGTTCGAACTGTTCTTGTGCACTGCGGTAATCACTGGCGACCGCCTGACCGGTCAGTGCCAGTACCTGATCCCGCACCAGACGCTGTTCATAGGCGTTATCCCCCAGGCGTTTGAATATCACATCCGGGTTACTATTCAACTGCTGGAGCACGTAGTCTGATCCGCGCCAGTTATTCAGATTGGCAAACGCCGGGTTAGTTTCAATCAGATAACCGCCGCTGACTGTGTAGTCGGTATTGAACTTATACAGTCCACCGTTGGGCTGTGTCAGCGAGATACCGTTAAACTCGATGGCCAGATCTTTTCCGCTATTGTCGCTACTCTGGGGAGGCGCAATGGCACCGGGGTTGGCACCATTGTTGATCGTGGTGCCGCTGCCGCTAAGGGTTTGTGCGGTAATACTGGAGGCATATTGGTTAGTCGCGCGCTCACTAACCTCAGGGCCCCAAGAGGTGCCCCATAAATCGCCTTTGTAGGTCCGATAACGCCACTCACCCGTGGATGTTGTTTGTTCAATCAGGCGTTGTGCATTCCCCCAACCATCCTGGTTCAGGGTGACACCCGAAAGATCAATCTCTCCCTGCGCACTGATTTTACTCCAGAAGTTCTCCAGCGTACCCACTTGTGGGGTCAGGTTCCCACCGGCCAGCAGTTGCGCCTCTGGGCTAATGTTATCGATGCTGTTATAGGCGATAGTCGATGTATAATCGGTGCCAATATAGTCGCTATTCATCGAGCCGCCATGAGGCGGTTCAGCATAGCGTCCCCCCGGAATATCAGGGTTTTCTTCTGTCCAGACCGCGGACCCATTCACGGTGTCGGCCACAACAAAGTTGCTATTGGCGGTGAGAATATGACGGCGATTGGTCAGTGTCGTGGCGTAAATCAACATATCTTTGCCGGATTCAATCAAACCCGAAATATTGAGCACCTGAGCCGCCGCCAGATAATTGCCGCTATTGTCCAACGCGCCCGCAAAGATAACCTTGCCCATGCCTAAAAGGGTGGTGGTTGGGGCGGAATCAGTGTTGGTGACGGTATCACTGTTTTCAATTACCGGTGCCAACAAGGCTAAGGTGCCGTTTTCATCGGTGGCACCGATCAGGGCACCAGGGCCGGAGTTGGTAATACGCTCCCGTGCTTTAAGCGTGGCTTCGGCACTGATCAGGGTGCCGGTGTTGAACAGGGTATTGGAGTCGGTATCGAGTCGCCCGCGGGTTAATATCTCACCACGGTTAATCAATGCGC
This sequence comes from Yersinia sp. 2540 StPb PI, assembly GCF_052217165.1. Classification (NCBI taxonomy): domain Bacteria; kingdom Pseudomonadati; phylum Pseudomonadota; class Gammaproteobacteria; order Enterobacterales; family Yersiniaceae; genus Yersinia; species Yersinia sp. 2540 StPb PI. The sequence continues at coordinate 4,060,068 of NZ_JAZGQC010000001.1, read as the reverse complement.
CCGCTGCGCTGAGGCTGGCTTGCGTCGCAATAATATGGCCGCTATTGAGCAAGCTGCTTGAACCGGTGCTGAGTTTGCCGCCCGCTAATAACTGCCCGTCATTGGTTAACGCGCCGCGGGTGGTTAAGGTTAAATCATGTCCGGCCTGCAGTGTCGAGTCGGCCAGATTGCTGAAATCACGCTGTAAATCAAGGGTCAGATCCTGACTGGCAACTATCTTGCCTGCGTTATTGTCAAGCTGGCCCAGATTCAATGCGATGTTATTCGCCGCCAGTGTGCCACTCTGGTTATTGAGGGTTTGCCCGGCACTCGCCCCCGCATTAATGGTCAGCGTTCCAAGGGCGAGAATATTGGCGCGCTGTGTACTGATATCGCCACTGTTGGCGGTGATGTCTATCTCTCGGGCTTGGGTATGGCTGTCGGTCAAATCAACCCGGCTACCGGTTAGCGTCATCGCACCGGCGGCGAGGGTCTGCCCTTGCGCGATCAGCTCCTGACGGGTGCTTATCCTCAAGTCACCACTATCCATCAGGCGGCCATCACTGTGTACACCCGCCGCTAACAGGCTGCCCCCGTTGCTATCCAGGCGCTGTGCATTGACCGCCACATTGCCTTTAGAGAGCAGGGTGCCACCCCGGTTATCCAGATAACCCGGCAGATTCAGGTTGAAGTCCGTAGTACCGGTTTGCGCTATCACCCCGCCGACATTGGAGAGCGATTGGGCGCTAAGCGTGACCCTCTCCGCAATCAGTCTGGCGCTGTCGGTACGTAACAGCGCGGCGGTTGAGGCAGACAGGTTGCCACTGGCTAACAGTTCAGCGCCGGTGAGATCGATAGCGCCACCTTGCGCGGTGAGTGTCAGGTCACGGCTCTGTGTTTGGCTGCCACTCAGATCGATACTGTGCGCGTTAAGCACTTGCGCCGTGCCGCTAATATTTTTGCCTTGGGCGGTTAACATCCCGCTGGCATCAACGCGCAAGGTGCCACTGGTGATCGCGCTGTTGTCGGACTTGACACCGGCACCCAGTACCGAGTTGCGGCTACTATTGACTTCTGCCGCGCGCAGCGAGGTATCACCTGCAGCCGCGACAGTGCCGGTGTTATTCAACTTGCCTGCAGTGGTGAGCTGGGTATTGCCCTGCGCATAGAGCACACCTGCGTTCGCTATACCGGCGGCGGTCTTCACCGCCAAATGTTGAGCACTGTTGATCTGACCGCTGTTGACCAGCATGCCATCCGCCGTGATAGTGATATCGCCGGCTGACGCCCCTATCTCACCGGCATTGCGCACCCCGACACCGCTTTCAGTGCCGATCAGGCGAATTTTACCGGCGTACATGCCACCCAAATTGGCGACATCCACCGCCATGGTAGGGCGGGCGCTGCCATCGTCGGCTTTGGTGGTAATATTTTGGTGCGCGGCGTCAACCTGATTGCGTCCGGCGGTGACTTTTAGATCATTGGCCCAGAGACCGGCATTGACTTTAACCGAACGGGCAATCAGGTCGGTATGGTCCTGACGACTGCTGTCCAGACCTTTGCCCTGAATAACAATCTCACCCCGATCCACATCGTAGCCAGTGAGTTGGCCGTTATTGAGCTGTGCCTGACCGGTGGTTAAGGTCGCACGGTTGGCGTTGATAAAGCCGCAGCCATCACAGGTAATGCCTGATGGGTTGGCGATAACCACCTGTGCTTTGCGGCCAGCGACCTCGATATAACCGTTAAGTTTACTCGGGTCGCGGCTGTTGACTTCGTTGAGGATAATACTGGCCTCACCGCGTGCCAGCGACGGGTTGCCGTTGACAAAACCGCCGAGTTGGGTCTGGTTGACACCGTGGCCGTTATTGAGGATCACGCCGCGATTATCGACATCGAACTGGCTGTAAACGTTACGCGAAACCCCACCGCTGCTAGGCGTCTGGATATTGACCTGTGGCGTACCGTTGGCACTGCTGATAATGGTCGGCTGTTGGTTACCCGGCGCACTGGCATCGGCGACAATATTGGCTTGCGCGGATAACGAGACGCAGCCCAAGGCCAGTAACAGACTAAAACTCAGCGACGATAAGGCACTGATACGGCGGCGTTGAGTATGCCCAAGACCTGACGAGGGCGATGAGGCGGCCCGACCGGAGGCGGCGATATCGGCTACCACCATTAATAAGCCACGCGCCTTGTTAAATACGATACGGTACAGGTTCTTATTCATGGTCATTCTCAAAAGGTTATCCCCTTCGTCCTTGAAGCTACAGGGGTGTTAGCTGCACGCACTCACCCGAATCACTTACTTGAGTAAGCTCATCGGGATGAGTTTGCTGGCTGCCTACCTGCAACTCCAATGACTTTGGGTGCAATAAAGGAGTATTAGTATTGCCAGTTCAGGTTAAAGCCCACAGTCACCGAGTCGGTTTTGAATCCGTCGGGTTTAGACAGCGGCTTGCCAGCAAACAGGTCATAACGGGTATTCAGCACAGTGCCGCGCACACCGACGACACTGCCCGCCAGATGGTGGCCCAGCAGATAAGGGTCGCTGCGACCGCTGACCTCGCCGTAATCCACGCCGACATACAGTTCATGGCCTGGTAGCGGGGTATACCAGCCGAGATCATTGCGTACCGTCCAGCCGCGATCGGCATTCAGCGTGCGTTCGCCATCAAACCCGCGCACTGACCAGCGGCCACCGATAGAGAATTGATCCTGTGGCGTCAGGGGTGTGTTGGTGCTTTGCCGCTGATATTGCAGGTTGTAATGGACGTTTTGCGTCGCAATCACAAAAGGAATATCCAGTTGCGCATTCAAACGCAGAATTTTGCTCAGGGCAGTGGCTTCGCCGAAATACTCTTCTTGTGCCGGTACTGCACCCAACCAGCGGGTGCCACGCTGGTAACTGATACCTGCGTCCAGTGTGGCCTGCGAGATAAAGTGGCGATGTTCCAGCCCGACACGCCAGGCTGAGGTGCGGCGGCGCTGCACTTCAATTTCGGTATCATTGATATAGTTTTTCGACGAGCGGGTCAGCACATCGTAGGTCAGGGTGGTTTTTTGGCTGGCATTACGGTGCAGCAGGCGGCTGAGTTGCAGCGTTACGTTCTCCGTCTCCCCCCGGTAATGGATATCGCCATTCAGACCCGCCACCGTTTGGTGGTAGTCATAGCTGCTGGCGGTCATGCCCGCGGTCCAGTAACCGAACGGCAGCGAGTAGTGGCCAGTCAGGTTATTGGTGCCTTTATCGCCGCGATTCTTTATTGAACCGCCAGCCGAGACATAAAACAGGTCACTCAGAGAGAGCGGGTTATCGAGAAACAGTGTCGCGCCACCTTGATAACGGCCGGTGCTGCGGGTGCCAGAGTCATCCAGTGAGGCTGCCAGCCGCCACATTTTGCGCTGCTGCCAGTTCAGGGCGATATCGGTCTCGCCGGGGGCATCACCCGGGATCAATTCCATACTGGCTTGCACGGTGGGGACGCGCTGCAGGTTCTCCAGTCCTTGCTCGATATCACGCAAATCCAACAGGTTACCGGGGCGGGCAGGGAAGGCACTGAACAGCGTGACATGGCGGTCACTGCCCTGCGTCAGCTCAACATGGCGTATTGTGCCGGGCACCACGTGTAACGCCAGCGTGCCGCTGTTTAAGTCCTGCTGCGGAGCCAGTACCCGGGTAGTCACATAGCCGTGGTCGATCAGGCGGTTTTGCATCTGGCTCATCAGCAGGTTAATGCCCTGGCCCCCCAAACACTGGCCTTGCGCCTGATTGGCGATGCGTTGCAGTGGCAACCAGCGGGGTAAAGGCTCTGCGCCACTGATTTTTATACGATCAATGGCAAAGCAGGGCTTTTCAACCGGAAAGACAATCCGGTCCAAAGTGGCCGCCGGTGCCGATAAGCGCACATCCGGTGTAGAGGGGGCCAGACGCTCTTCCAGTGCCCGTTGCCGGGCCTGTTGATGAATACTTTGCTCAACGGGGGGGAATTCCGCGCCATAACTGACAGGCGAAATAGCCAGTAACGGGAATAACACACTCGTGATAAAGGAGAAATAACAGGCGCGCAGCACAGGGCATATCCTCTTTGCCCGGCTGGGGCAGAATAAAAGGGCTGAATAAAATTTCGCCGCATTATGCCTAGGTAAAAGTTATTTTCAATCTATTTTCAGAATATAAGAAAATATGAGAAATAACTCGTGTGATGCATGGGAAGTATCCTACAAAAAAGGCGTTTTTTTGTGGGAAATATCTTGTTGATTGTCTTTTTTTGAATAAAAAATAAAAGAGAGGGAGTAATAAATGTCGCTGTAAATAAGATGCCCCTCAGAGGAGGGGCAGAAAAATTAGAACCGCAGGCGGAATCCGATATTAGCTGTTACCGGTGTTTCAATTTTTGAACCATTGTGATAATTCACTTCAGCAAAAATAGAAGTGTTACTGGCAACGGTGGCATCAATACCCACACCATATTTGCCGACATTACCGGAGAAATTGTTATCGAAGCCAATACCGTTAATGGCGACGGTATTCGTTTTGATAAACTCACGGGCAATAGCCAGTTTAACGTAAGGCTTGACTGCCATTTGATTGACGGTATAAGAAGCCGACAATATCGTGCCTAACTCACCTTGCACACTGTCTGCTTTCGCCACGTCCGCAGCCATTCCGTTACTGAGGGTATAATCTGCACTACCTATACGTGAATAACTCACTTTGCCATAGGGTTCCAGTACCAGGTTGTTATAAACAGGTAACTGATAGCCACTTTCTACCGAGGCGGTAAACGCATTCTGGCTGTATTCCGCCCGCGCGCTTTGCGTACTCAGTTCATTATTAAAACGGTTAGCTTTCAACACCGTATCAATATAAAGTCCGCTTTTATCCAGGTAGGTTAAGTAGAGGCCACCACTGTAACTGCGAATATCACCATTGGCACCCGCACTGTGAGTGGCTTTGACATCGGATGAACTGTAGCCGGTAAATGCCCCAATTAGCACATTACCCCGGTTCAATCCCAATTGTTTATCTGCCCCGATCTCCATACCGTTCAAGGTATTCTTGAAAGCGACGTTTTTATTGTCGGACAAGCGGCTATCATCGGTGAGATAACGCGCCCAAACGCCGACGGTGCCATCAGCATCGGTTTTCAACTCGCCCTGGCGCTGGCGTAAGGTACTTAATTCCGCATTCAGGATATGCCGTGGTGCTGCCGCCATATTCAACACACCTTGTGCCGCAGAACTGAGCACGGGAACCGCCGTGTTTGGCCTGTTCGGCGTTATGCCGGGGAGATCGGCTGCCTTGGTAGCCAAATACCAGTCAGTACTGCCATTGCTTTCCTGACTGTATAGCCCGTATTGGTAAACGCCTAAATCCACCACCCCGCCCGCATTAAGTAAACGGAACTGAGCATCGCCACGATTAATATGCACCAAGGCCAGGCTGTTGGCAGATTGCGGTTCTTTACCGCTGTCCTGAACGGTAATACCAAATTGGCCGGTCGCCTGCTGCGAGACCGTAATAAAATCACCGGCATTGCTGGCAAGTTGGGTAGTCATCGCAAAATTACCCTGACCAGACAGATTCTCTATCTCCAGCCGGTTAAATTGCCCGCCGGCAGAATAGGGCAGCAGGTTGATATCCCCCCCTTGCATCGTCACATTATTGATGCGGGTAACCAGCACCGGTCCCAAGACTTCAGGAGGAGAAACCGGCACCACACTTGCTCCTATCCAGGAAGGGCCAATGTCGACTAAGCCAGCCACATTGAGGTTCTCAATGGTGACATTGGCAGGCAGGGCGGGATTGTTGGTGGTCACATCGCTGGTATAGGTATCGTTATTGGTAATAAACAGTTCCGCCCCCGCCGCGATATTAAGATAACCTTTCGACTGGCTAATGAGTCCTAGATTCATATGACCGCCATTATTTATCTGGCTATCTGTCACGATCCCTGCGGTTTTAACCTCAAGCAACCCGCCCTGATTAACCACAGTACCGGTTGCAAAAGCATCGGTAACCTGTAACCAACCGCCATCACCCACGGTGGTATTATTGGCTGTACCGGCACTGCTCCCGTTGGTGATAGCAATTGCGACTCTCGTCATTATTCCATTATTGGTGGAGCCATAAACCCAGCCATTATTAATGACGCCACCGTTACGCACAATTTGTTCGCCACTATCGACGACTTCATTGTTGACGGTTATTCCCTCTACCATCGGTGTAAAAGCCAATACCTGAACAGGTAATGTAACCAAAGACAGACTAATTGCTCCAGCCAAAAATGTTTTGTCCATAAAACCTCAAAAAGATTAAACGTAATGTAATGATGTTATGTAACCCGTTGCAAAAAGAGAGGCTCTGTCCTTGGGACAGATTAAATATAATGTTTATCCGTGGTGATATGCCTTGGGAGGAAATACGCTGAGTCTCAAGAGTTATTTACTCTAGATAAAAGAATATTACCTTATATTTTTGCGCGATGAAGGTATCACATTTTCTCTTGGAACTATAATAGGATTAAAGCTGTTTTTTGATAGATGTGGCAAAGAATGAAGTGAGTTCCTATTGTGTGAGAATAGTCTTGATTGGGATCAAGAAAAGTCTTAAATAACATCAAAACTATTCTTGTAAATAACACCAGATCTATTACTGGTAGTGATGTGATGGGAAATAGTGGCGGGCGCTGTTGGTTGAATAATGAAATTAATTGCGGCTATATGGCCTTAATGGAATAACTATCTGAAGCAAAGTCATTTATTGGAAAGCAAAACCGAAGGTTATTGAAGTCGCAGGCAAGCGGTACACCGATTCTAATGAGCGTCATTTGAATAAGTGTCTGTAGCCCGCTGCGGCTTCAAGGATGGCGGATATTTAGGCTATTTCTGGATTCAACCATGAAGAACCTGATAACACGCCACCATCAATGGTAATCGCTTGCCCGGTCAAATAGGCCGAGGCAGACGAGCTTAAAAAGAGTACCGCGCCAATCAAATCATCTGGGTTACCTAAACGCCCTTGTGGAATAAAGTTCTGGAACCATTTTGAGCGATATTCGTCATCCCACAAGGGGCGTGTAAATTCGGTTTTAATAAAACCAGGTTCAATCGCATTAACTTGAATATTGTCACCCACCCATTCGCGGGCCATCGCCTTGGTTAATTGGCTGACGGCTGCTTTTGATGCGGCATAAACAGAGATCGTATTGAATGCATGTTTCGCGCTAAGTGAGCTGATATTAACGATTTTACCGCCACCCTGTTTCGCCATATAGGGTTGGACGGCTTGTGCCAAAAAGTAGACGCTACGTAAATTAATATCAATGATTGCATCAAAGTCTTCAGCAGTGACATCTTTGATAGGTTTTCTGCGATTGACACCGGCACTGGTGAGCAAGACATCAATCTGCCCCAGTTTGTCATACAGGGTATCGACCAACTGTCGGCAAGCCGCGACATCACTCAAATCAGCGGTAATCGATAAGGCGTTGCCTCCTTCAGCTTCAATCGCTTCTTGCACCGGTTTGATACGTGCGATGTCAATATCGTGTAATGCCACGGTAGCACCAGCATTTGCCAGCGCCTTACTCAGCACACTGCCAATCGCTCCGCCTGCCCCAGAAACCAGCACCACTTTGCCCTGTAAAGAAAACAACTTATCAATAATATTACTCATAGATACCTTCAGATAGTGGCCTGCTGACGCGACAGCCAGCATTGAAATAAAATGTTAAACGCCGTATTTCCACGGGAAGCTATAATTCAACGGCACGGGCGGGATCAATAATCCATTCACTCCAAGAACCTACATAGTGTTTGGCATCCCCCAGACCGGCATGCGCTACAGCCAACAGATTCTGTGCCGCAGTGACCCCAGATCCACAGTAAAATATTGTGTGCTCAATCGGCACATCCCCCAATAAGCGGGTGTAATGCTGGCGTAACTCTTGTGGTGAGCGAAATTGCCCATTGCTATCGAGCGTGTTCGCACGGTCAGCCAACCTGGCGCCAAGGATGTGACCACGAACGGGATCATGATAGACCCCCCCGCCATGGAAACCTTCTTCCGAGCGGGAATCAAACACCGCCCACTCAGGGTTCTGGCGAACGTTATCGACCTGCGTTACGTTCGCAATATAATCAGGGCGCTCTTGCGCAACGAAGGTGGCAAAAGCCGGTGTCGGGATCTCGATGGTGGTTGGGTAACCGGACTTAAGCCATAAAGGCCAGCCGCCATCCAATACCGCCACCGCATCATGTCCCAACCAGCGCAACATCCACCATGTTCGTGATGCAGCCATCAATCCCCCGCTTGCGTCATACACAATAACTTGGGTGTTGGGGCCAATTCCCCACTGAGACAGTGTTTTTGCAAACACATCAATTTGTGGCAGTGGTCGCCGGCCGGTATGCCCTGGAATGACGGTGCCAGATAAATCAGTGGCCAAATTTGCATAGTGAGCACCGGGGATGTGCCCCACCAAGTACTGACTTTGCCCCCAACTTTCATCATCCAGCGTGAAACGTGCATCCAAAATGACCCAATCGGTATCATGTAGATGTTCAGCTAATTCTTTGGCAGAAATTATTGTTTTGTATGTCATAAAACCCCCTGGTAAAAATAACGGGTCTGCGCTTATACTGGCAGGCCGGGTAGTGGAATATGTTCCGCAATCAACCCCTGCGTTCTTAAGGCATGCCAAAATGCTGTTGGAATAGGGTGCTGAAAACTCAATGAATTTTGCGTAACTTCAGCGAATCTGGCGGGGCCGTACAGCACACTGGTGACGGCACTGAATCCTAACGGAAATTGCAAGGCGGCGGCCGCGAGTGGCACCGCAAAGTCAGCCGCGACGGCTTGCAGTTTTTTGACTCTATCAGCAACAGAAACCGGTAATTTGCCATAGTCATAACGTGCGCCATCATGGATGCCGGTCGCCAAGACACCGGAGTTAAATACGCCGCCAATGACAATACCGGCCCCTTGTTGTTGCGCCCGCAATAGCTCGTCAGCGTAGATCTCTTGCTCCAGTAAGGTGTAGCGAGACGCTACCAGAAACACATCTAAGGGATAGCGATCCAGAAAGCGGTTAATCATACCCGGCTCATTAATTCCAGCCCCGAACGCGGCAATCTCACCGGCTGCTTTCAACTCTTCCAATGCCCTGAAACCGCCAGACTCCAGCTCTTTTAACTTGCCAAGTAACGCTTGCTCATGGGGGAAATAGCCAGTATCTAAGTCATGGATATATAAAATATCGACTTTATTGATCCCCAATCGCTGTAGGCTGTCTTCATACGAGCGCAAGATGCCGTCATAGGTGTAATCATGGACATGATCAAAGGCCAGGCCACCTTGCCAGGGTGCTGTTTGGAAGGTGTTACGCGCGCGAGGCGCTAGCAGGCGTCGGCCTACTTTGGTTGACAGCACATAATCGTCACGATGCTTTCTATACAGAAATCGCCCGGTTCTATGCTCTCCTTGGCCGCGCCCATACCAAGGTGCGGTGTCATATAAGCGGATACCACTATTCCATGCGGTTTCTAGCGTTGCTTGCGCATCCTGTTCAGTAATTTCTTCGAACAATTCGCCGAGTGGGCATGTTCCTACCCCAATGGTCGGTATTTGAAACCCTGATCTTCCCAGTGGCCGTGTATTTTCTAATCCCATCATTTCACCTCGCGATACTTAATCTCTCTCGGGCAGAACTTGCTGTGCAGTGGCCGCTGACAAATAGGCCGCCTCAAGCAAACCATAAGTTAATAAACTGTCCCGCCCCGACGTCTCCGGTTCGCGATTCTGGCGCAAACACTCAATAAAATGGCGTTGCGTATGCACCACGCTGTCCTGAATCTGTTTCCATGGCTCACTCGTCCATGAACGCGCGTCATGTTCGATCTTTTCTTGCCGGGACTCACCCTGGGTATGGAGGGTTAGCACCTGATCGGCGCCAATTAACAAGGTGCCTGCGGTACCTTCAATCTCGACCAATGTTTGTGGGAAGGGGTCTGGATAAGCGTTGTGAGGCATAGCTGAAATCGAGCACCGTCGTTGCGCCATTCTCATGTGAGAGCAAGAGGGTGGCAGCATCTTCACCGGCAATACCCACCTTGATTTGCTGCGTGCGGCAAAACACCCCCTGAACCTCGCCAAATAGGAATCTCGCCAGATCCAATAAGTGGATCCCGACGTCCATGATCATGAAACGTTTAACTTTTATCAGATAAGGTTGGTTCGAATAGACATCAATGGCGGTTCGCCAGGAGAGCCGGCCAAAGGTTAATTCGCCCAATTCACCACGGTCGATAATCTTTTTGGCGGCCCTGAATACATTCTGAAAGCGAAAGTCCTCATGGACCATCAGCGGCACATTCGCGGCTTGCGCCATGGCAACCATCCGTCGGCATCCCGCAAGGTCGGGCGCAAACGGTTTTTGCACAATCACCGCAATATGGTGTGACACCGCAGTGCGAACCAAGGCTTCATGGGTTTCCATCGTGGTAGGAAGATCGACAAAATCTAATGTTTGTGCCGCCAACAGCGCATTAGCATCGTCGGTATAATGCGTGATGCCGAATTTCTCTGCCGCTGCTTTGGCTTTCTCAATATCCAGATCACATACCGCGACAATGTCGACATCTTCAATATCTTTCCAACCGGCCAGATGATTTTGGGCAAAAAAGCCACAGCCAATAACGGCCCCTTTCAGTTTTGAAGTCATTTATTTAATGGTCTCTGATAACTGATTCTTGCGATCGCATAGGCATCCAGACTGATGCCCTGACCAATATCCCGTGCCTCACTTGCCTGGCGGAATAGCTGTGGTGATAGTGCGGCCTGCTCACTGTGAGCAACATCCAGGATACGAACCTTTACAAGATCCACATCTGCCACCGTGACATTCACCGATTCACTGGCAAGATTGGCAATCAACAAGATGTTTTCACGGTTTTCCTGCCAGCCAATAACGGCCAGTTTTTCATTGCTTGATGTCACCTCAAGGCGCGGTTTACCACTGGCGGAAGCCAAATCAGCCACCACATGAAATAACGGATACACGCTACCTTCACTCTGTTCATCCCACCACTGACGGGCATAGCGCTGTTTAGTTGAAATCACGCCAAACGGCCCGGTCGGTGCCGCCAGCACCAAGCTATTAATGCCATATTTTGCGATTACGGCGGCGTAGCCAACATGCCACGCCGCAGCAAATAGGCCGCGCTGGCGAGGATCATTCGCGGCCAGCCCCACGCGGGCAGAATTCGGATTAGCGATCGGACCCTCGCCATATGGGTTTAACCGCGCGCCAATCCCAATCGGGCCAATGCGATATGGCACATTGCCAGCGATGTGCCGGGCGGAGCGAATGATGTGTGGCAATGACTGCAAGGTTTCTATTACTGAGGCATCATCCGCCGCATGAACGGTGGGTGTTGTCGCATGTGTAATAAAATCAAATGCACCAAGAGAAGGGCGCTTGCGGTTGAATTCAGTAAAGAATGCAGGGCTTCCGCCCCCTACCGGAATACCAGGGAAGGCGTTTTTAGCTTCAGCATAGATAGTGGTATCAGTGGGGGATGGTGGGCGAACTTCACCGGGCTGGAATGAGCGTTCATCCGTTTTGGCGAAAATAGCCACTGATACCGGCGAGATGCCAACATCTTGCAACAGTTTTGCTGCCTGTGCTATCTCCGGTGCCGGGTCATGGCTGGCGGTTAACAGTAATTCAACCGCTACCGGCAACTTCGTGCGGGAAGCCAGTTGGCTTGCGGCGGCGAGATGTTCAATATTGTGTGACGAGGAGGGGTCATAGCGCAGCAAAAAATGTAGCGGGCCAATATTGGCCAGTTGTGATGCATAAGCGATAGCCTGTGCACTCTCATCAGCAGACAGCCCCAAGCCAATGGCTGGCATGGATTGTTGGGTTAGCGCGCCAACATCCACGCGGGCAATGGGTGCCGCATCAATGACCGGTTTATCTGGTGATCGGTTGGTGTTGTCGCTGATATGAATGATGACTGATTGATGCAATACCTGCTCTGGTAGCAAGCGATAGGGATAAGGCAAACCAATCGGGCGGCTGTATATCTTAAAAGAGGCATCCGACCAATTGCGATGGTCTTCGGCTTCAAAAATATCACCATCAAATCGAGTGATAACGGAGAGATTCTCAATTGGCCGATGGGTAATTGCCCGAATATTGAATATAGGTTGCCCAGGGCTGATGGCATCAGGGATGGTTAAATCAGTACTTTCTCCCGCCGCATGTTCGACATGAACGGTGGTACCGGCAAACCCGACCAAGGGATACAGCACAACAAAACCGGTACGGTTGGTTTCAAAAGAGGTGTCGGCAGCAATACGGGCGCTGGCTGACAATGTTCCATCGCTACGGCCTGCAAAGTGGATATTGACCCTGAGTTGTTCGCTGCCATTAACGTAATGTGCCTGATAGTTCACTTCAAAGGCATCATCACTCTGATGAATATCCAACCCACTAATCTGCGGTTCTGGCGTTCCCCATCCCGGAGTGCGAACCAAGAAGGTCACCGCCCGCAAGATTTCTACGCCATGCCAGCGAATCCAACGTAAAGATCCATTGTCAAATTCAGCGGATAAAGAGGTTGCTGATAGCGTTTGTTTGGCCGCCTCGATGGCAGAGGTGCCGGTAAGGAAGACAGCTCTGCTCATCTTTTTTGCCTTTTGATGAAAATATCAAATGTCACGGCGGCAACAATAATGATGCCGATCAGCAACTGCTGTATGTATGGGGATATATTCAGAATGACCAGTCCGTTTAACAACACACCAATCAGCAGTGTGCCAATTACCGTTCCCCAAATACTGCCGGTTCCGCCATACAAACTAGTGCCACCAATAACTACCGCCGCTATCACATACAATTCATACTGGTTACCCGCCACGGCTTCTGCCGAATTCAGGCGCGCGGTGAGTAAAAAGCCGCCCAGCCCGGCGAATAATCCGGTTAGCGCATAAACACTGGTCACCACGCCTTTCACATTCAGGCCACATAAACGTGCCGCTTCAGGATTCGATCCAATGGCATAAATGGAGCGGCCATAGCGGGTATAGTGCAACGTGAGTGAGGCAATAATCGCGACCAGCGCAAAGACGATGACTGGCACCGGAACCGGGCCAACCATGCCACGCCCCCACCAACCAAAGGCTTCATCAACCCCACTGACCGGGCTGCCATTACTTATCATCAGCGTTAGCCCGCGAAATACGGTCAGCCCGCCCAAGGTCACGACAAAGGCGGGTACAGTCAGGCGGGCAATAATCAATCCTTGTAATGCGCCCGCTAGTCCGCCGGTGATAATTGCGGCCAATGCTGCCCATTGCCAGGCAATTTCCCGTCCATCAGAGAACAACATAAACTGGCCTTCAATACCGCCTTTGGCGACTACCGCGGCGACCATTCCCGATAAAGCGGCAATCGCCCCGACGGATAAATCAATGCCACGGGTCAGAATAATAAATGTCATTCCCACCGCGATAATGCCGTAGATAGAAACTTGCCTGACAATATTAAAAAGATTGATTGATGAGAGAAAACGCGGAGCCAATAACGTAAATAGCGCCATCAGCAACACAAGAAAAATAAGTGGGGCATAACGCGCCAGAAGAGCTTTCTTCTTATTGCTGTTTTGATTTTTAATCAGGATTGTCGAGCTCATAGTCATATCTCTAATCCAATAAATTAATTCACACTTGCGCAATAGGGCGCGTCATTAATTGCATAACGTTTTCTTCATTCGCTTCCTGTGCCGACAACTCCCCGGTCAATTGACCGGCGCGCAGAGTGAGAATACGGTCACTGACGGCAAGGACTTCAGGTAAATCCGAGGAAATCAGAATGATAGCGACACCCTTTGCCGCCATATCACGTAGCAACCGGTGGACATCCGCTTTTGCGGCAATATCGACGCCGCGCGTCGGCTCATCGACAATCAGCAGCGCCGGGTGCTGAGCCATCCAACGTGCCAGTACTACCTTTTGCTGATTGCCCCCTGATAAGGTGGCAATATTGGCCCCCAAACTGACGGCGCGCAGGTTTAGCTGTTTTTTAAAATCAAGAAAGGAAATCCGTTCACGTTGACGATCAATGACGTGGCGGGTCGTGCGTAAAGGGGAGTAGATAATCGCGAAATTCTCTTCCACCGTCAGCGACATAAACAAGGCTTGCTGCTTACGGTCTTCCGGCACCAGACCAATACCGGCAGCAATTGCATCACGGGGGGAGGCCGGGTGGTAGGCTTTGCCCTTAATACGTAATGTCCCGCTTCCTATTGGGTCTGCGCCAAATAACAGCCGGGCAATTTCAGTTCTTCCGGCCCCTACCAGCCCGGCAAAACCGACAATCTCACCCGCCCTGACCGTAAAGCTGACATTACGTACGGTGACACGTTCAGCTCCCGTCGCTGCACTCGACAGGTTTTCGACTTCCAGAATATTGCTACCTGTAATATGACTCGCATTGCGGTCGAACTGCGCTAAATCGCGCCCTACCATCAAACGGACCAGACTCTCAATAGAGACATCTTTGACGTCTCCTTCTCCGACCAGTAGACCATCTCTTAACACGCTGTAGGTTTGGCATAAGGCTTTAATTTCTTCAAGGCGGTGGCTGACGTAAATAACAGCCACTCCGCTTTTAGCAATGGTACGTACCACCTGTTGTAATTTATCCACTTCCGCTGGACTTAATGCCGCGGTTGGCTCATCCATAATAATTAATCGGGGCTTGGAGGTTAGCGCCCGCGCAATTTCAACTAACTGCTGTTCAGCAATGCTTAATTCAGCAATCTTGCGTAAGGGATTGATAGTCACGCCAAGTAATGCCAATACGTGGCGCGCATCTTTCACTATGGTGTTCCAACGGACAAAACCAAATCGATTCACCGGCAAATGTCCGGTGAAAATAGTTTCGGCCACCGTTAAATCAGGGAACAGGCTAAATTCCTGATGAATAGTTGTAATACCCGCCTTCCAGGCATCAAGTGGCTTATTAAATGAGGTCGTATGACCTTGCAAAATAATAGTGCCGCTATCAGGTTGGTGCACGCCACTTAATATATTAATTAGTGTTGATTTACCGGCCCCATTTTCGCCTAATAACGCTCTTATTTCCCCCGCCTGCAAAGAAAAAGAGACGTTATCAAGCACCATCTGACCAAAAAATAATTTGGTCAGATTCCTGACACTAATATATTCATCTGTTTCCCGATTGATTTCTGGAGAATCGGGTGGTGATGAGAGTGATAACATAGCGGACGACATTATTTTACGAGCCCGATTCGTTCTGCATCATTAAGATTTTTGCTGGTAATTGCGACAGGGCTAACCAAGACATCTGCTGTTGCCGGGCGAGCACCTGTACGGATGTAATCGGTCAGAATTTTTACTGCCTCTCGGCCTTGTTTCCCAGGGTACTGATCGATTGTCGCGGTGAGTACACCGTCTCGTACTGCCTTTAATGCATCAGTTGAACCATCGTAACCAAAGATAGCAATTTTGCCTTTTAAGCCTCGCGCTTCAACCGCTTGGGCGGCCCCTAACGCGCTGTCATCATTAGCTGCGACAATAACTGTTGGGGTCTCAGCCAGGCCAGTTAACAGATTTTCTGTAACAGATAAGCCCTGGTCACGGTTAAAGCGTGCGGTTTGCTCGGCGACAAATTTGTAAAGTTCAGGCTGCTTATCCAACGTGTCATGCACGCCCTTATTACGATCGTTTGCCGTTTTGTCGCCCGGAATGCCCTGTAAGTTAATAATAGTGGCTCCTTGAGGGAATAATTTTGCTACTGCTTCCCCTTGACGCTGTGCACCAATCAAATTATCTGCGGCTACATTGGCAATAACTTCGGGTACCCCATTTACCGGGCGGTCAATGGTGACCACGGAAATACCTTCTTTAATCGCATTACGTAATACGGGAGCCAGAGCGGTTGCATCGGCTGGGGCAATAATAATGCCATCAACCCCTTGAACAATTGCTGCTTCAATATCGGCAATTTGTTTAGGTGCGCTTAATTGGCCATCAGAGCGAATGATTTTTATATTACCTAATTTTTTAGCTTCATCTTCAAGTTGCTCTTGTAGAAAAACAAAATGAGGAAAACTGTATGTTAATGCTGAAACTAAAATCGTCACCGGAGCGTCTTTGCCTTTCGGCGCAGCATTGGCTGACAATGCAAAGGTGCTCAGTGTGATAGCTAATGTTGTTATTAAATAAGTTATTTTGCGCATAAGATAGTACTTCCCCGTTATATAAAATTATCTAATATATAGTTTTTGGAAAAACAACATGAAAAGAGTGGTTAATTACACTTATTGTGAGTCTTCTTGGTGAAATAATAGGATTTGACTATATCATGAGGATGATTATTTGAATTGGCAGTTCTACAGAATAATTTCGTCTTTAAATATGCGAAAAATAGAATATCAATTTCAGCAAATAATTAGCCAAAGAATATATTGATAATATGACTGTCGAAGAGCGACTACCTTGCACAGGCAGCTAAGATATTAAAATAAGTCAGGCCAGCATGTTAAAATTATACCGGTCGGCAACGGCGAATATTGTTTAAAACCGGTATGGGTCGTGGGGCAGCTCTGAGTCAGGGAAGGGTAACACTGGCGACTTGAAATCCGGTCTGCTGCGGGGCAGATAATCAGCATGCGGCTCAATATGCCGATATCTGATGCAGAGGACATCGTTTAAGAACACGCAGGTTCAGTCAAATAAACCACTGTTTACTGGCTATTGTCGCAGCGCCGCTGGCACCGTTAAATGCTGACGATGAAGCTTGCACGAAGCGCACTACGTCATGGGAAAGCGGGCGGCGCAAATAAGTTCGTATTTGCCGGATCAATGCTTCTAGTGGGAAACCCGGCATATCCATCACCCCGCCGCCGAGCACTATTGCATGGGGATCAAACAGGTTAATGCTGGTGGCAATGGCTTTCGCCGTCCGTTGCATAAACTGCACAATAAACGGCTGCCCAGAGGCATAGAGAAACAGTTCACTTAGCTCAAACTCGCGCGGCGTGCTGTCATACCATCGGCGTAACGCCAAACCGGAGCAGGTGGTTTCCAAACAGCCGTAATTGCCGCATCCACACTGCTTTTCATCATCTCCCATGGGGATATGCCCCAATTCACCTGCCACGCCGTGTGCTCCAGTCCAGGGGGCGCCATTCATCCAGATAGCAAAACCCATGCCGGTACCAAGATAAGCACCGAGGACCAATTGCCGCTCAAGTTGATGTTCATGTACGTCATAGGAGAGTTGCATATTAACATCGCGCTCGAATTGAACCGGGCAGTGCAGCGCTGCACTCAGCTTATCGGCCAGCCCCGCCAGGTCAGTCGAGGTTAACGGTAAATTTGGCGTGGAAATAATGCTCTTTTTGTCGTTCTCTACCAGTGCCGGGAACCCCATGACCAGCCCTTGGCAGCATGCATTATAACGTTCAAGATATTGATGCAGTCGGGCGCTTAATCCAGTAACTAACCCCGAGACAATGACATCAGCGGTACGTAATTTCTCACAATGAAGCATCACGCCATCGCGTTTGAGTAAGCAAAAGCGGATATGGGTCGCCCCCATATCGACCCCGATCACCACGTCATATTTAGGCATGCTGTAACACCTCACTCTTGGCATGAATGATTTGTTGCGACATCAGCGCCCAGGCTTTATCGATATCAGAGGCATGATTGAACAGCCCGGAAGAGCCAACAATTAGCACATCGGCCCCAGCCTCAATCAGACGTTGGTAAGTTGCCTGATTACAAGAACCATCAATTTCAATTTCATAATTAAGCTGGTTTTTTTCACGCCAGGCTTTCAGTTCAGCAATTTTACCTAACATTTCAGGGATAAATGGCTGTCCGGCAAAGCCCGGGTCCACCGTCATGACGGTTATTTTATCTGCTTTATGAATGTAATATTTCATACTATCGACCGGTGTTTCTGGATTGAGGATCAGGCCGACTTTCATCCCTAAACTACGGATCTCCTCGATCAAGCGAAATGCTTGCCCGTTGAGGGTTTCTGGGTGCAGCGTGATAAAGTCTGCGCCCGCTTTTGCCAAAGGAGCAATGTAATCCTGTGGGCGCGTCACCATTAAGTGGCAGTCCAGTGGTTTGCTGGCGATACGCTTCACTTGGCTGACGAAAAAGGGGGACAGTGTCAGGTTAGGCACAAAATGGCCATCCATAATGTCGATGTGAAAATAGTCCGCATTTTGGTCAATAAATTCAATTTGCTCTTTAAATTTCAGCAAATCCATACACATCAGGGAGGGAGATATCTTCATTATCGAGTCCTTACTTACTGATAAGTCGGTCGAGGGCGACAGCGGCAATAATCAGGCCGCCCATCACCACCAGTTGGTAATAGGTTTGTACTTGGAGAATATTTAGGCCGTTATTGATGGTGCCTATAATCAGGCCACCAATAACCACTGAAAAGATGCGCCCCTTGCCCCCGAAGAAGCTGGTACCACCAATAATGGCACTGGCGATGGCATAGGTTTCAAACCCCATCCCGGCCAGAGGTTCAGCCGCGCCAAGGCGGGCTGTCGAAACCACGCCAGCAAGACCGGCACAAATACCCGAGATGATAAACACTACGAGCATGTGAAATTTCACATCAATGCCGGAATAGAAAGCTGAGTTTTTATTGCCGCCCAAGGCGTAGATATTGCGACCAAGGCGTGTACGGGTGGTCAGAAACCAAAGCACTATGGCGATAAACAGGGCGAATAACACCGGTACCGGAATGCCTAACACACTGGCAGCAAAGAAATTTACAAACTCAAACGAGAAGCCATACACCGAGTTGGCA
Organism: Yersinia sp. 2540 StPb PI; assembly: GCF_052217165.1. Classification (NCBI taxonomy): domain Bacteria; kingdom Pseudomonadati; phylum Pseudomonadota; class Gammaproteobacteria; order Enterobacterales; family Yersiniaceae; genus Yersinia; species Yersinia sp. 2540 StPb PI. The sequence goes on along the minus strand of NZ_JAZGQC010000001.1, from coordinate 4,041,205 downwards.
TCAGAAATCACCAGGGTGATACCGCGAAAAATGGCATTGGTGCCAAGAGTGATGATGAAAGGGTGCAGGCCGGTCCAGTTGACCAGACAGCCATTAATGGCCCCCAGCGCGCCACCTACCAGCACACCACCAATCAGTGCTGCGAATATTGGATCGACCCCTGCCAGCATCAATTTTGCGGTAACCATGCCAGACAGCGCCAGAATCGCACCAACAGACAAGTCGATCCCCGCCACTAAAATGGCAAAGAACTCCCCCATCCCAATTAATACGGTGACCGAGCTTTGGACGAATATTTGCGTGATGTTATTGGTAGTAAGGAAATACTCCGACGAAATAGAGCCAAAGATAGCCACAATGATCGCCAGAATGAAAAAAGTGCCGTATTTATCCCAAAAAGCGGCGAAGTTAAACGGCTTTTTCCCAGCCGTATCCGATTTCACTCTTGTGGTAATGCCCATGCCATAATCTCCTCTTCGCTGATGTCATCACGGTTGGTCAGGATTTGCGTCAATCGTCCTTCACAAAACACCGCAATACGGTCGCAAACGGTAATAATTTCGGGAAGCTCAGAGGAGACCATCAGAATGACTTTTCCCTCATCTGCAAGGGTGCGCATCACTTTATAGATCTCGGCTTTAGCACCCACATCAATGCCTCGGGTGGGTTCATCAAAAATAATCACGTCGGGATGACAGCATAACCATTTAGAAATCAATACCTTTTGCTGATTCCCGCCAGACAGTTCTGTGATGTTTTGCGACACCGAATGGCACTTTAGTGCCAGTAGGCTGCGTTGTTCTTCGGCAATTTCCTGCTCAAGCTGTGGCTTAACCAACCCCATTGCACCTTTGTAACCCCCTTCTTTTAAGCTATGGCTGATAGCCATGTTTTCAGCGATAGAGAAATTGCCGAAAAAACCGTTTTCACGCCGGCTTTCAGTGATATAGCCCATGCCTTTTTTCAGTGCATCCAGCGGGGAGCGGGGGGTGATATTTTTGCCATTCAGCCAGACTTCGCCATGGCTGGTTTTGTCGACACCAAACAGGCAATTCATTAATTCGGTGCGGCCAGAACCCACCAAACCGGCAAACCCGAAGATCTCGCCCCGGTTGACAGCAAATGAAATATCGCGGACTTTTTTCTTATCGCGACTGGTCAGGTTTTTCACCTCAAACACCGTGTCGCGTACCACGTTGCCGGCATTTTCTTTGAAGGCAATAAAGCGGTTTTGTAATTCGCGCCCGACCATCAAGCGCACAATATCGTCGTTAGTGACATCCTGAATCATGCCGCTACACACACTGCTACCATCTTTCATTACTGTATAGCGATCGCAAATACGGCGGATCTCATTCAGTTTATGAGAGATATAAACAATGGCCGTGCCCTCCTTGCGCAACTGATTCATAATTAAGAAGAGATAATCTACCTCTTTATTAGTCAGTGATGAGGTTGGCTCATCCATAATAATAACTTTAGCATCGAGCATTAATGTTTTAGCAATTTCCAACATCTGTTTATGACTGATAGATAAATTAGCCACTTTTTCATCAAGGCTGACTTTTAACCCCACGCGCAATAACATTATTGCTGCCTGGATACGCATTTTTCTCCAGTCTACAATGTTTATACCGCAGACTTTTTTCGTCAGGTGACGGCCAATATAAAGATTTTCTAATACTGTCAATTCATCAATAACACTAAGTTCCTGATAAATGATTCCGATACCTAATTGCGCTGCCTGTTTATGGTCCAGTTTGTCGTAATTAATATCATTAATAGTTATTGAACCACTCGTTGGGGAATGAATACCTGACAATACTTTCATTAACGTTGATTTACCTGCGCCATTCTCACCTAATAACGCATGAATTTCATGTGTGAAAACAGTTAAATCAACGGACTTTAAGGCATGAACCGGCCCAAAGGATTTGCCGATCCCCGCCATAGAGATATAAGGCGTGACCATATAATCACCTTAGTTTTTATTCCTACCGAAATCTACCCTTACCCGAGCTAACCCGTAAGAGGAAAGCCGAGTGAGTGGCTGGCTCTTTAACCGGATGTTAGCCGGGTGGGTACGGCTATAATGCTATTTGGTGACCAGTACAGAATCCACTAGCGTAAACTGCGGCTGTTTATCCAATGGGATCACTTTCCCCCGTTGAACCGCTTCCACCAACAGCTTCAACCCGGTAGCACCGATATTCGCTGGGTTTTGTGCAACCGTGGCGGTCATTTGCCCGGCATCTACCATCTTACGTGCTTCGGGGATTCCGTCGGTGCCGACAACCAGAATCTTGCCAACTTTACCTGCATTGGCGACTGCCTGTGCTGCCCCCATCGCCATGGTGTCATTGGCACAATAGATAGCTTTCAGATTGGGGTTGCGCTGCAAAACATTGGTGGCGACATCTAGCGCTTTAATACGATCCCAATCAGCAGGCTGACTGGCAACTAATTTGATTTGGTTGGCTTGCTTAAATGCTTCCGTTGCTCCCGCACGGCGTGCTTCACCAGAAGCGTTACCCGCTTTACCTTCGATAATAGCGACTTCACCACCGGTAGTGCCTAATTTATCAATAATAAAAGCCGCTCCTTTGGCACCTACCGCATTATTGTCGGTCGTGACAAAGGCCTCGACATTGCCTTTAGCTTTTTTCAGATTATCCATATCAATTTTCTCGTCGAGATTGACCAGATAAATTCCTTTTTGCCAGGCACGAGCCACAGGCATAACCAGGTTAACTGAAGACAGTGGCGCAAAGGCTATACCTTTGTAATTCTTATTACTCAGATCTTCGAATAATTGCAGTTGAGACTGAAAGTCACCTTCAGAGGGGGACGCAAATATATCTACACTGACACCTAATACTTTTGCCTCCTCTTCAATTCCTTTTTTCATATCCACCCAAAAAGGATTAGAGAGCGTTTTTAAAATAACCGCATACTCTGCGGCAGCGAACGCACTGGTGGATAACATCATACCTATGGCTGCACCACTAAAGAGTTTTAGAAGTTTATTCATGGCTCATTTCTCATTGTAGGGAGAGAGTTCCGGCATGTCTTAAAATAGAGGCATGCCGGTTTTTTATTACTATTATTTATCTCGCCGGAAAAAGTCGACAATAGCGCCGGTTTTTTCCAGATTAATCGTGGCTCGTTCAATATCTTGTTGTGCTACAGAAACAAAAAATGCATCTAATAATGTGAGTTGTAATATACGCGCTGAGGCGTTTCGCCCTAATAAAGGGGTCTCTGGTGCTGGCGAGCAAATAATAAAATCAGCCAGTTTGGCAATAGGGGAGTGATAGCTATGAGTAATACATATAATCTTCGCTCCATTCTTCTTTGCCAATTCTACAGCGGCTTTTAAATCACTGGTGCGCCCGGAATGGGACACTACCAGCACCACATCACCTTCTTTCAGTAATGCAGCGGACATCATCATAATGTGTGCGTCTTGGTAAGCCTGGCAACGCACACCTATACGCAGTAGTTTATGCGCGATATCGGCACAAATCGAATTCGAGCCACCCACGCCGTATAAATCACGCTGTCTGGCACCATAGAAAAAGCGTGCAGCGCGGTGGATTTCATCGACGTTAACGATCGATTGCCCTTCCATAATCGTGCGCAGGGTGATGTTAAATACCTTATTAACCACATCCTCTGGCGCTTCATCAAACGATAACTCAGCCGGTAACACCTGTTCAGACTGCGAGAAGTAATCAATCAACGTACTGCGCAGATTGCGAAAGCCACTAAAACCCAGCAGTTTTGAAACTTTAACAATCATCGCTTCCGACACCATGAGGGTCTCGGCAACATCCTTAATCGCCGGTGCGGCACTCAAGTTCCCAGGTGTAAGAAACCATTCAACAATACGGCTTTCATTTTCCGTCATCCCCTCCTGCTTCATTCGTAGGTAGGGGGCGATACCGATCCCGTTAGGAATACCTTGATCAAACTCTGACTGACTCATCTCGGTCCCATGTCCAAAAATTGAAGACGTCACTATATCACCACAATGTGTTGACGAAATATGCAATCAACTTCACAGAATTTGATAATTTATAAAGTAACTATGGTTTGTGTGGTTTCTCATTGGCGGGATGAAATATTATAAATCAATTTATTATAATTAAAATCAATTGTTTGATTGTTTTGTGTGGGGGTATTTAACGGATTGTTCTTTATGGTTACTACACGAGTTATTTAAATTTGATGATTATTGTGCGTAAAATGGACACATTGCTACGCGCCATTGCCGGGGTTTTTAACTAAAAGTATCGTTTTAGCTCACATAAAACTGAAATTTGTGAAGTTTGGCTTACTGACGAATGAGAGGTTATTCAATGAAAAGTATTGCTCTGGGTTGTGATCATGTTGGATTTATTCTGAAAGCGGATATTGTTGCTCACTTACAAACGCGTGGCATCAAGGTGATTGACAAAGGTTGGTGGTCTACAGAACGTACGGATTATCCACGTTATGCCAATGAAGTTGCTGAGGCGGTGACGGCTGGGGAAGCTGATGGTGGCGTCTTGATTTGTGGTACGGGCGTAGGTATCTCGATTACGGCAAATAAACATCCCGGTATCCGCGCGGTAGTGTGCAGCGAACCTTATTCGGCACAGCTTTCCCGACAACATAATAATACTAATGTACTGGCTTTTGGCTCTAGGGTCGTAGGGTTGGAACTGGCTAAGATGATTGTGGATGCCTGGCTTGATGCAGAATTTGAAGGGGGGCGACATCAAACACGGGTAGACGCCATAACCGAGGTGGAAACACGATTTAACGCATTGTAATAAGACCGGCCACTATTTCTGTCGATCTGTAGAAAGGGTGCGTTATCCCCCCATCTTGCAAGGGGGGATAGACTTATTTGCTGATGCGCTCGACATAGCCTTGACCAATGACAAGGCGGCCTATGGGGCAGCCACTTTATAATCAGGGCCGTTTGTCTTCTCACTGGTGTTAAAGCATGGCTTATCAACTTAATCTTAATTGGCCCGAATTTTTAGAGAAATACTGGCAAAAACAACCTGTTATATTAAAAAATGCCTTCCCTAACTTCATTGATCCTATTACGCCAGACGAACTGGCGGGTTTGGCGATGGAAGCGGAGGTAGATAGCCGCCTTGTCAGCCATAGTAATGGCCAGTGGCAGGCCAGTAATGGGCCGTTTGAGCATTTTGATAACCTGGGTGAGACCGGATGGTCGTTGTTGGCTCAGGCTGTTAACCACTGGCATGCTCCGTCTGCCGAACTGGTGCGCCCATTTCGCGTGCTGCCGGACTGGCGTTTAGACGATCTGATGATCTCTTTTTCCGTACCGGGTGGGGGTGTCGGGCCGCATATCGACCAATACGATGTCTTTATCATTCAGGGGATGGGCAGCCGCCGCTGGCGCGTGGGTGACAAACTGCCGTTAAAGCAGTTTTGTCCACATCCAGCGCTGCTGCATGTTGAGCCTTTCACACCAATCATTGATGAAGACCTCGAACCGGGCGACATTTTATATATCCCGCCGGGCTTTCCGCACGACGGTTTCACCCATGAAACGGCGCTCAATTACTCTGTCGGATTTCGCGGGCCGAATGGCAGGGATCTGATCAGTAGTTTTGCTGACTATGCGCTGGAGAAAGATCTCGGCGGTGAGCACTACAGTGATCCTGATTTAACCTGCCGGGAACATCCGGGGCGGGTTGAGGAACACGAGCTTGATCGTTTGCGCCAGATGATGGTCGATATGATTAATCAGCCGGAAGATTTTAAGCAGTGGTTCGGCCGCTTTGCTACTACGCCGCGCCATGAGTTGGATATCTCTGCCGCGCAACCACCCTACGAGCAGGATGAAATTGTGGGTGCTTTGATGGATGGTCAGATCTTGACGCGCCTGAGTGGCTTACGTGTTCTGCAAGTTGGCGACAGTTTCTTTATCAACAGTGAACGGCTGGAAACGACCGATGCTAAAGCTGCTGACGCACTGTGTCGTTACACCATGATTGGCAAGAAAGAGCTAGGTGAGGCACTAAATAACCCAGCTTTCATGGCTGAGTTAACCGAATTGATTAATCAGGGTTACTGGTTCTTCGACGAATAAGAATGCAATCAAGAGTGGCTTCCGAATGCGAATATCGTGACGAGATTCGGAGGCCGCAGTGATTTTCCCACCTTGTATACAAACCAAACGATTAATCAAGCCGGGGCATTTTTATGGCTATAACCGATCTTTTATTGGCTATTTTTTATAAAGCTAATTTGATTTGAAGGGGAATAAGATAAGAAGTAATTTAACGATAATAAAATAAATTATGGATGGCTGAGGGGATGTTTAATACTACAGGGACTAAATGTAAAGGCATTAATAAATAGCCCCACTTAATCTAAGTGGGACTTTATGCTATTATTTTGTCTTAGTTTTTGGCTGTCTGATCAGTGGTGGTAGTATTCTGGCCCTGGCTGATAGAGTAGGTCCCTTTATAGCTATCACTGTCGCCGATATTTGCCATTGAAACAGTTGGTGCCAGGATTGCTGCGATAAGTGCGATTGCTGCGATGGTAGTTTTCATAATAAATTCTCTTCTATTTGTGTATGTGAAAGCGGGTTGCTTTCGATAGGAATAATGTTACTCCGATCACATAATTTGAATACTAAAGAGAATCGTTCATCTTGTTCAAAAAAAATGAATGAATAAGGGCGATGGACCCTTTGTTGTAATGAGCATAATTTATCACTGCACAGAAACAAGAGGCGTGCGGTTGCACAACTCGCTAACTATTGATGAGTTTCATCTGCTTTACCGTTGCTCAACAGGGTACTTACGCAGGCATATCAATGAATGAGGAAAGTGGTCTTCTAAAATCTTCAGGATGTGGCGATAACGCCACTGTTCGTAAATGGCGATTACAGATAAACCATATCTCATCGCGGTCATTAGACAATATATAGTAAGCATCTGAGGTTTCTGATGGATTGAATAGACCTAATGCCCGATAGGCAGATGTTTCATTAAAGCCGCTCTGAAGTGGTAGTGGCCTTGGCCCATTGTCCATTTCACTGACTCTTAGATACAGCCCTTGTTCCAGCCACACCATCAGATAACCTCAAATTAAGTAAATTTACATTAATTATAGTGCACAAATATTTATGATTTATAAGACTCGTCTGTTAATCAAAAAAGAGGGGCAAGTGAAGTGAGTTTCCCCATTGACTCCCTATCATCCTAGGGGCAGGACAACTCAGCGTAGGTCGTTAAATTTTACGACGACAAGATATTGATAGCCTCATTAGGCCATTCCACTTATACGTGGCAGAATATAAAAAAATAAATACAACTATTTCACCTGAGATGACAAATAGATAAATATGGATCGTTCACGCTTACTCAAGTTCCTGCTGCCTTATCTGTGGCCTAAAAATAACCCTAAGCTTCGCTATTATTTGGTTGCTGCGGTGATATTTATGGTGGTTTCCAAGGTTAGTACCACTCTGGTCCCACTGGCCTATAAGGCAATGGTTGATACATTAAGCAGTGAAAACGCCAAGATGCTGGCTATTCCAATCGGTTTCATTATTGCATACGGCATCGCCAGAATTAGCGCCTCCTTATTTGAGGAACTGCGAAACGTGATGTTTGTACATGTTAGCCAGAATGCGACTCGGTTACTCGGCTTACGGGTATTTAAACAATTGCATGAGCTAAGTTTGCGCTTTCATCTGGACCGACAAACCGGTGGTTTATCACTGTCAATTGAGCGCGGAACTCAAGCCGTTGCTACTGTACTTTCGCGCTTGCTGTTCTCTATCTTCCCAATTTTGTTTGAAATAACACTGGTTTCGTTGATCATGTGGCATCTATTAGATGGCTGGTTTGCGATCGCGATTTTGGTGACGGTTGGGTGCTATATCTTGTTTACGGTTATGGCCGTCAGTTGGCGAACCCGCTTCAGGCGTGAGCTAAATAAAGCCAATGCCGATGCTAACACTAAGTCTATCGACAGCTTGCTCAATTATGAAACAGTGAAATATTTTGGTAATGAAGCGTTTGAAGCGCAGCGTTTCAACACCTCACGGCAACTTTATGAACATGCGGCAATCAAAAATCAATTCAGTTTTACTGCATTGAGCCTTGGACAGACTGCAATAATCTCAATTGGATTGGTCGTCATGATGGCGATGGCGGCGCAAGGTATCACGCAGGGCAACATGACTATCGGTGATTTCGTATTAGTTAATGCCTATCTGCTTCAGTTATATCAACCACTTAATTTCTTTGGGTTTATCTATTCTGAGATCAGACAAGCCCTGATTGATATGGAAAATATGCTCGATCTGCTGATGGTTAAGAAAGAAGTGACTGACAGACCAGATGCATTACCTTTGAAACTGACACAAGGTGAAGTCCGTTTTGAGTCGGTCAGCTTTGGTTATGACCCTCGCAGACCTATTCTGGATAACGTGAGTTTCAGCATCCCTGCGGGTAAAACAGTCGCTGTAGTGGGGGCCTCCGGTGCGGGGAAATCAACGCTTTCACGTTTATTGTTCCGTTTTTATGATGTGACGGGCGGCGCGATTTATATTGATAATCAGGATATTCGGGCGGTTACCCAGTCAAGTTTGCGCGAAGCGATCGGCATTGTACCGCAGGATACCGTGCTGTTTAATGACACATTGCGTTATAACATCGCTTATGGCAGAACGTCTGCAACTTTTGCAGAGATAGAACGCGCGGCAAAACTGGCACATATCCATAAATTTATTACCAGCCTGCCAGATGGGTATGATACGCGGGTAGGGGAACGGGGGTTGAAGCTTTCCGGTGGCGAAAAACAGCGGGTAGCCATTGCGCGCACTATTCTCAAAAACCCCGCAATAATGGTATTCGATGAAGCAACCAGTGCGTTAGATACGCAAACTGAGCGCGAAATTCAGGCTCATCTACGAGAAGTTAGTCGCGACCATACTACGTTGGTGATTGCCCATCGCCTATCAACAATCATTGATGCGGATGAAATTATTGTATTGGATGCCGGCGCAATTGTAGAGCGAGGCCGCCACGACGCGCTATTACTGACCAATGGGCGTTACGCCGCTATGTGGCAAAATCAATATCATGAGGAGGAGCAACTCGTAGTGTAACTCGCCGCCCGTAAGGGTTATTCAAAAGAGTGCATTAAGATGAAGGTGCCCTCGCTTCTTTGGTATCGGTTGATTTGTGGAACCAATTCTCTGAAATGCGCAGTGGCACAATGTATGTCTAAAGCGGCTTGATCTGGCCATTCCTCAACAAAAATAAAATGGCCTGGGTCTTTATAGTTGATACATAAGTCATAGGATATGCAAAGTGGTTCACGCTTTGTACTGGCCACTAATTGTTTATACAGCGGCATAACATCGATAATGTGTTCCGGTTTTATAAAATCTTGGGCAATAACTTTTAGCATTTTTTACTTATGTAACCTCGATTCAATAGAGATAAATAACGCGCGGTGCCAGAAAATGTTATGTAGAGACCGCTCTCTGGCAATTGTCTCATTGTTGGATGATGGCTACGCCCCGGTAAAGTAGGTATAAGCGAATACCGCCAGTGCAATGGCTATCATAATCATGGTTGTCTTTCTCATTCCTGCTCCGATTCTGTGGTCTGTTTTTGTTTTGAGGTTAATCCAACAAGATAACGGAAAATAGCTTAAAAGACACTGATGTGCAGTTCAATATGAGAAATGATCCCTGCGAAAAATTGATCTGTGGATGGCATCGCTGTCACCCCAGCGATGCTATTTAAGTATGGTATTACCTGTGCTGCCAAAAATAGTGATAGATAGTTTCAATTGAAGTAAACATACGCATGTCATTTTTAGTGATCTTGTTCACGGTGTTGATGTGATGATTTGTGTTAATTATATTTGTGTGGTAGCGAAGTAGGGGGTGTGAAATGTCAGCACTAGAGAAACTGGTTTCTGAATATTGCCATACCAGCCTGGACTTTGTGGCATCCACGGTTGCTTTTATGGAAAGCCAAAAGAAGAACATTGATGTTGATGAAGTTGAGGCCAACCTTTCGTTGGACGAACGAGACTATTTCCACGAAAGATTAGCGCATTACAGGGGCATATACCGGCCTTTGTAACAGTGCCTCAATGCTAAATAAGCCGCCTAAGGGCGGCTTATTCGATCATGATATGCCATTCTCACCAAGCAAATCGGTGATTACGCCGGCCTGGTGGCGAGGATCACACTCGATGCTTTAAAAAGAGCAGTTACCTCACTTCTTGCTGCCAACGCCATTTCCTCAAGACTTTCATTGGTAATCACTGAAATAAGTGCCAGCCCGTTGGCGGTAACGGCTTGAACCACAGAAAATAGAGATATTTACTGCTCAAAAAACATTCAAGTAAGCTAAGGTTAATACAGGCCATACACTGACTGTGGAGCCTGTTATGTACCATAAAATAGACGGCAGCGAATACCAACGTATCTTCGTGGTTGGAGATATTCATGGCTGCTATAAAAAACTGATGGATGCCTTGGAACGTGTTCAGTTTGAGCGTTCGACTGATTTACTGGTCTCTGTCGGAGACTTGGCTGATCGGGGTTTACAGAATATTGAATGTTACGAACTGCTTAATAGCCACTGGTTTTATGCGGTGCGTGGTAATCATGAACAGATGGCAATTGATGTGTTAGCGGGTGGAGAGGTTGACACTTGGATAGCAAATGGTGGGCGATGGTTTTTTTTACTAGATGTAAGTAATAAACATCTGGTAGAACAACTCATTAGGCGGGCAGAACAATTACCTTTAATTATTGAAGTTAACACTGACCAGGCGAAATATGTTGTTGCTCATGCTGATTATCCTTCAGATGAATATGTCTACGGCAAAGCTGTTAGTGAGCAATTAGTGCTCTGGAACCGTAAGCGTCTTAACGCATCGATGAAAGGGGAAAACCACGAAATTGTAGGGGCAGATAAATTTATCTTCGGCCATACACCGCTGGTGAAACCCTCACTATTTAAAAATCAGCTTTATATCGATACCGGTGCGGTATTTGGCAATACGCTAACCGTGATTCAAATCCAGTAGCCGATCAACCCCACTGCTACCTTCTTAACGACCTCAAGACGAGATGCAACCAGGCATAATCAAAAGCTCTGGCTGGCCTATTATCACGCTTGGTCGGCCAGCCGATAGCAATTAAAATGAGATAAAGCGGGATGTGTACTTATTGAGTAATAGAATACGCGACAATAATACAGAAGCAGCAAATACTGACAGTAGTAACGTAAATCTCAGCGTGACGTCGGATAAGTTATATGCACTGGCAATGAAATAGAAAATTCCATCATGCAGTATATACACCCCGATCATTGAGGGGCTGATATAGGCCAATGTTTTCTTTATCCATTGGTGTTTAGTGTCAAAGTTATCAAATATGACAAATAAACATAAACTTAGTATTAAAACGTGTAAGTTATCAAGGAAATAACCTGCATTCACTGTTTTATATACATGTATCGACATAAAACTTTCGTAAAAATACATTGAGATTGCTGTTGGCAGCAGCAGCACTTTAGCGATGAGACGCACTCTCGGTAACTTGGTTATTTTCTGGCACATCTTTGAGCAGAGGAACCTACCGGTTATATAATAGAAAACCCAAGTCCATAATCTAAAATATTGTGGAAAATCAATTAAATATGGCCTTTCGGTGAAGGCGCTGATCAGATCGATCGTAATCGAGAAAATAACCAGGCACGAAAGGGTTATGATGGCCGTTCTGTTACTTTTCAAAACCTTCGAGATTAGCGGGTTAAGCAGATAAATAATGGCAATGCTGAACAAAAGCCAACTTTGCAGGAAATACCCTCGTTTGAAGCCATCCTCATTGATAAAATAGAAAAGGACGTTCCAAAAGATAATAATCGTTATTATAGATTTTAATTTACTGAGGATATCCTTTTGATCTATCTCATCATTAGAGTCGATATAACCGATGATCATGAAAAATAATGGGGTAGCAATAATCGATAAAAAGTACAGAACACTCATTACTTCGCCGCCTAAAAAACACTGGTCAGTACAGGTTTTACTTGCAGAGTAGAAAGTAACGGCAGAAAAGCAGCTTAACGTTTTTAGGGCATGTAAACCGACGTTTCTCATAAAGTAGTTTGACTTAAAATAAGGTTAAATGAGAGATGCAGCTTCATAGGGTGTATGGTTTGCATCAGAACCTTCCTATTCAGACTACTAAATATTTTTACATTTTTGCATACAATCTGAATGCTGTCACGTTTGGCAAACTGAAACAAAAATAAAAAATAAGGAAATATTCCACAGAGAAACAGACGTTTCCTACACCCTCCGGTGTTGACATCCTATATCGCTCTCCTTTCCCCTATGTTCTACTAACAAGTAGGAAAGTATATTGTGTTATCTATTTGATTTGTAATAATATTTAATTAATTGCAAACAGATATGAGTTAACCATTCATGGGGTGCTGAAGCGCTAACGGGTGTGGCCAATATGATAAGCTGTATGATAGTCGATAACGATAAATATCAAACACTGGGTATGGTAACTGTCGTAAAAAAAATATTTGCATCGTTAGGTTTTAAAAAAGAGATTAAATTCTATCGAAAAGCATTTTATTCAGCAGATGTGATTTTTATTGGTGTTGATGAATTCAGCTTTTTCGAAGCGCTGAAACGTTTGGATAAGGCTCCTTCTGAAGCAGATGTTTTTTTGATTTGTGATGCCAGACTGAATAGCTTTTTACAAGGTATTCCCAGATTCAGCAATGTAACCATGATTTTCAGAGAAGATTCGGTTGATACAGTAATCAACAAGATTACCTCGGTATTTAAACGAAAACTGCGCGGACTTAAAGAGAATCTGGTCGAACGTAAAGTTACTAAGGTGTTGGGGCTGGCATCATCAGAGCGGCAATATTTGACGCCAAATGAAAATATTGTGTTGAAACTATTTAATGAAGGTTTTTCAGGCGGTGATATCGCCAGAATTTTGAAGAAAAGTGAGAAGACAGTTAGCGGACAAAAACGTTCTGCTATGAAGAAGCTAGGTGCTCGTACTGACGTTGAGTTGATTAAAATGTTTATGTTCAAGTAGTTAATGAAAATAATCTGATTTTTTATTATTTCTAGCGTCAACACCAGAGGATATCAAAGGGATGTTCTTGCGTTAGCGGGCAGGGATGCCAGCATCTAACTCTCCGGGTAGACCGGACAGCCCCAAAGGCATTTGGGGCTGCTTGAGGGTGCTGATATCCCCTAGTTTCAAGAAAAATAGAATCAGTATTAAATACTCTTCAATTTAGCAACCGTACTCTCGATATCAACCTCATGTTCAGAAAACGTATAAGTTACATTCTGGAATGTCGTTATCGATAACATTTTCAATGGCACGGTTTTTTCTGAAATATCTTCTTCCTGCGGCCGGATTTTGTTCATCAGTAAATTTACTGAAAGTATAGTATTAGCTTTGTCTACCTCGGCCTGTGCAGGGACTTCTTTAGTAAAAGTATTGAATGACTTGATGCTGGTGAGTTTGATTCTCTCGTTAGCAATGAATATGTATTTACTCTCAATTGCTACTTTTACCGCAAATGCCGACAACCCTTTGGTATTGGTTGTTGGCTCAAAGGTAACCTCGGCCCCTTTTTTGATCATCTCGGGATTAGCAACTTTAATAACGTGAAAATAACGGTTATCTCCGTTCTCATCGGTGATAAAACCAAAGCCTTTATCTTCAAAAAAAGTTGTTATTCTACCGTTCATCATGCATCTCATATTAGCGTATCCAATGGCTAAGTATAATACAGGTGAATAGCGTTCAGATACAGCCTGTCAGTTCGCTGAGGCGCTTATCAGCGCCATAATGGTGAACTACAAAAGCAAAAAAATGTGGTTTTCTGTGCTAGAAACAGAACCAAAAAACGGCGTTTTTCACTTTTTCTCTTCTTTTTGTGATCTCGGCTGTGGACAAAAAACGGTTCTATTGCTGTACTGTAGTTGACACACTATTTGTGTCCAACATTCACGTAAAGGTAAGTTTGATGTCTAAGATTAAAGGTAGCGTTAAGTGGTTCAATGAGTCCAAAGGTTTCGGCTTCATTACCCCAGAAGATGGCAGCAAGGACGTTTTCGTTCATTTCTCAGCCATCGCTAGCAATGGTTTCAAAACTCTTGCTGAAGGCCAGCGTGTAGAATTTGAAATCACGAACGGTGCCAAAGGCCCATCTGCTGCTAATGTTATCGCTATCTAAGTAGCCCATATTTGTTAAAACCCGCCTCTATAGGCGGGTTTTTTATGGGTATTACCAATAAGGTAAAAAGAGTGCTTTTGTTGAACGACACGACACAACTCGTTGTTTTACAATCAACAAAGCAGAATTGAGAGAAGTAACACACCAAGGTTAGAACAGATAGGCTTTGAGAAACATCACGGTGATGACCAGGCAAAAAATAACTGTTAGCCACTCAGCCCGTTTTTTCGGTAATCCAAACATAGTGTTATCCAGCACATCAGTCACCACCATCGGCTAACTGTTCTCTGGCAAATGATTATCCGGTTCGTAGATTAAGAAAACATTAAGACGATACCACCCGACCCGCGACTTTCTTTATCTTGCGCGTTTCCGGGCAATATAATGGACTACCCGGAAAGTTAAACTATTTATAGTTACTCGCTATTATTGCCCCGCGAAATGATTGACCAATATAAAGGCCAGCATCGTCATCGCAAGTGACCCGGCCAGATTAAGTAAAACAGTCCCCGCCGCCCATGCCAGCTTACCTTCCTGAATGAGATAAACCACTTCCACAGAGAAGGTGGAAAATGTCGTTAGACCACCACAAAAACCTGTCGTAATCAGAAGCTTCCATACGGGATCAATATGTGCAATGCGGGTAAACAGCGCTAATGTCAGACCAATGATAAAAGCACCTATCAGGTTTACCAGCAGTGTTCCCACGGGGACATGGGGTGATAAGCTGTTTAGCTTCATACTGACCAGCCAGCGAGCAACGCTGCCCACGCCACCACCAATAAATACTGCGAGTAATGTATTAAACATAAATACCTTTCATTATGGATACCCATAGTGCGGGGTAGTTGGTCATTATTAATGGGCTTTTCAGAAAGGCTTAGGCGCAATACTACGCACCTTAATGAAAAGGTTACGTAGACATCATCAGCCTTGAAGGGCGGTTATGGAGGAATGTCATCTCCAGAGCTTGCGAATCAATAATACACTGACTTTTTACATTATGAAATCTATTGGGAATAGTTTTTAACTGGCCAGCTCAATACGATTACGACCATTATCTTTTGCCTGGTACAGTGCGGAGTCAGCCGCTTTCAACCATTGCTGATAATTAATCATGTCGTGCCTGTAATCAGCAATGCCAGCACTTACTCTAAGTTGCAGCGTGGGGGCTTGCGTAAAGGCTAATTCAGCCAGTTTTTCTTGAATTCGCGTTAATACTTCGCGGGTTTGTTCGGCGGTGGTATTGGGCAAAATAGCACCGAACTCGTCGCCACCATAGCGACCGACAATATCAATGGCTCGCAGCCCTAATAATAACTCCTCAGCAAGAACCGTAATGGCTTCATCGCCGACAGCATGGCCAAAGGTGTCATTTATGGCTTTGAAGTTATCAATATCAAGTAAAATGAGTGTTGCGCCGTGCTGATAGCGCCGGCAACTGTCAAATTGATTATGTAACTGGTGTTCCCAATGTCTGCGGTTATACAAACCAGTTAACCCATCTCTTACACTAATACGTAATAGCTCTTCTTTGTTTTCGGCCAAACGCTTGGCAGTTCGATAGGTAACTAATCCGAGTAGGGAAGGGTAGATAATTATCATCGGCAAACAAGCATAAACCTGAATGGGGGAAGTTTCAGGTTCAAAGGGCAAGTTAAATATCCATGCGGTCAATAAACTACAGGAGATTTGCAAGGCTAAACCTTTGCAAAAAATGTTCTTACCCCCGGAAGCAATATTATTCATACTCATCATGGATAGAATAACAATGGATGGCAAAGCATTGAACGACATTATTGCCACCCAGACGCCACCCAACGCAGAGTCTATTTTCATGTTGATTATTTCTTGCTCAAACGGTTGTTCAGACCGCAACGCCAGCAAGAATGCAATATGTGGCCATATCAACCCATTAATAGCTAGCATCAGCCATAACCATAATGGGGAATGCTGTGTGTAGAGCACTGAGCCTACACAAAACATACCTACACCTAAGCCAAATGCTCGAGGTAAATAAGTTCTTTTAGCAAAACTTAACCCTGACCGACGGGTGTTTATTCTACTTGAATAAGGCAATTGGCGGCTCCCTCTTTCTTTTTGCTTTGGGGGGATGTTAACGGCAATGTCTCATCCGGAATGAGTCAAAATAAGTGATAATAGACTCTGAGTAATCATAGTTCACTAACGAAATCTGTTACATATTACTGTTGTTTTAATCGGTAATTTATTCGTAAATAGGCCATTATTTAACAATATCCAACGTCATTGGCGTTGTCGCTCGCGAGTGAATCCCACCATTCTGACTCATGTGAGTGATTCAGGGCGTGAGATGTGCTCACATTGGCGCAATATCCAGTAAGAAGGATATATTCATTGTTTAATGAACAGAGCTAATCAAGAAGGTGAGTATGGAAGGTATCAGTATTACCAAATTGTTGGTAGTCGGCATATTGATTGTGTTGTTGTTTGGAACCAGCAAATTGCGCACGTTGGGCGCGGATCTGGGGGCTGCCCTGAAAGGCTTTAAAAAGGCTATGGGTAATGATGATGCACCTGCGGCGACGCCTGTTGCTGAAGCTAAAACGGCCGTTGAAACCAAAACAGCACCGCCAATTGAGCATAAGGACTGATTGCCCTCGCTCGAGATAACCGGTATTCCGGTGAAAGCGGCAGCATGAAAATTCTTTAGCTTAGCTATTATCAGCAAACTTATTATGTCTGATAACAGAAAACGGATCTCCAATGGAAATCCGTTTTTGTTTGTCTGGCATTTAAGGTGTAACTAAATATTTCATAAAATTGGCCTAAAAGTCTCATCAGGCCAATTTATTTATTTTACTTCCAACCCTTTTGCTTGCAGATCGGCATGATAAGAAGAGCGAACAAACGGGCCACAAGCAGCGTGGGTAAAGCCCATTGCCATAGCTTCTGCTTTCATTTCGTCAAACTCAGCCGGGCTGACGTAGCGCTGTACGGGTAAATGGTGGCGGCTTGGTTGCAAATATTGCCCCAGCGTCAGCATGGTTACTCCATGGCGGCGCAGATCATGCATAACCTCAACGATTTCGGCATTGGTTTCTCCCAAGCCAACCATCAAACCTGATTTAGTCGGAATATCAGGATGAGCCTCTTTAAAGCGCTCAAGTAATTTAAGCGACCACTCATAGTTAGCCCCAGGTCGCACTTGGCGATACACCCGTGGTACGTTTTCCAGATTATGGTTAAACACATCCGGTGGGGTGACAGTCAAAATATCTAACGCGCGATCCATACGGCCACGGAAGTCAGGCACCAATGTTTCAATTTTTATGGTCGGATTTTTGGCTCGAATGGCTGCGATACAATCTGCAAAATGTTGAGCGCCACCATCGCGTAAGTCATCACGGTCAACCGAGGTGATAACCACATAGCGCAATCCCATATCTTTGATTGTTTGAGCCAGCTTTTCTGGCTCATTGGCATCAGGTGTAACCGGACGACCATGGGCAACGTCACAGAATGGGCAGCGGCGGGTACAAATTGCGCCGAGGATCATAAAGGTCGCCGTTCCGTGGTTGAAGCACTCTGACAAGTTAGGGCAGGATGCCTCTTCGCAAACCGAGTGCAGACCATTTTTACGCATTGCTGCCTTGATACCCTGAATGCGGCTGGAGTCAGCGGGTAGCTTGATTTTCATCCATTCGGGTTTACGTAACAGTTCCTGACGTTCGGTAACCACGGTTTTTATCGGGATTAACGCCATTTTATCTGCGTCGCGGTATTTTACGCCACGTTCCATCTGAATCGGTTTACTCATAATCGTACAGGTTCCAGTTCTGAATCTCTCAATTTGAGATTTTTCATTAAATTCAACGTGATATGGCTTGCGTTAAAAATTTTTTGAAAATTGTTTAAAAATTATATCATCATTACCCTATCCTATTCAGCCCCCAATTACGTGGGTTATATTAAAAGAGTCAGGGCATCCGCGATTTCAATTGGCTAACTTAGGATACGTCAGATGATAAATAGTCTGCCAGTGACCATGGCTGCTGCTCCGCTTGCGGATAGCCTAATTGGCGGGTAAATTCGCGCACCAAGATTGGCTGGATATCAGCAACAGTTGTCCCTGTTTTTAAGGCACTGACTTGGGTCATTTGCATGCCAGCATAACCGCATGGGTTTATGCGTTGGAACGGCTCCAGGTCCATATCGATATTCAAGGCCAGCCCGTGAAACGAGCAACCTCTACGGATGCGTAATCCCAACGAGCATATTTTCTGCTGGCCGACATAGACACCGGGGGCATCTGGGCGGGCTTGTGAATCAATAGCAAAATGAGCCAATGTCTGAATCACGGTATTCTCAATCGCGGTAACCAATTGCCGCACACCAATTTTGGCACGCTTGAGGTCAATCATGACATAGATGACTTGCTGGCCGGGGCCATGATAGGTGACCTGACCACCTCTATCGCTTTGGATAACCGGAATATCACCGGGCATCAGTACATGTTCGGCTTTCCCCGCCTGACCTTGAGTGAAAACGTGCTGATGCTCAACCAGCCAGATTTCATCTGGAGTGGCGTCAGTACGGAACTCAGTGAAATTATGCATAGCTTGAGATACGGGGGCATAGGGTTGTAGCCCTAGCTTTCGTAAAATGATCTTGTGTTGTTGCAAGCGAGGCATCATCTGGTTACAGAAATGGTGGCGTCAGTATACCAGCCCAGCGGTGTGGGGCTACTATTTTGACATTTAAAAAAGCAGGTTTGCGGTTCAACCATGGGGTTAAAAGGTAAAATAAGGCCCAGAGCGTGAATAACCGCTCCGGGCCATAATAAGGCGGGCTTGGTACAAATTAAGTATCTTGCTCGTAGGCAATATGGACTTAACTCGATGATCCTAACTATATGGTCTTAACTATATGGTCTTAACTACAGTACCATTCGCACCAGTTCAAGGTCGGCCAGCTCTTTATACAGGATTTCCACTTGATCAATATGGGTGGCTGTAATGGTGATGGAGACGGAGTGAAAGTTGCCTTTGCTGCTCGGTTTTACCTGCGGGGTATAATCACCCGGAGCATGGCGCTGTACCACTTCTACCACCTGGTTTACCAACTGTGGTTCTGCAATGCCCATTACCTTGTAGGTAAAAGAACAAGGGAACTCAAGCAGTTCGTTCAGTTTAGTTTTCATGTGCGCTCCTGGGGTGTTGACGGACAGATTACTGCCGGATAGGTGCCAGGATAAAGAAAAAATTATCCGACCTTAAAATTATAACTCCCGCCGGGGCGGGAGTTTCAGATTATTTATAATATGGGGATAGTCTGCTGATTTTCAAGCCCGCCAACTAACCGAACCAGCGGTGGAACATCAGTTTGATGTAGTCCACCATGCGGCTAAAGAATCCGCCTTCTTTAACTTCATTCATCACCACTAATGGGCGCTGATCGATAGTTTTGCCATCTAACTGGAAGTTAATCATGCCAACAACCTGATTCTTCGCCAGTGGCGCATGAATCTCTGGGGTATTCAGTACATAGCTGGCTTTCAGGTCTTTCATACGGCCACGTGGAATAGTCAGGTAGACGTCTTTATCAACACCCAACTGCACCCGGTCACTGTCGCCGAACCAGACTGGCTCTGACGCAAACTCTTTACCCACTTTCAATGGTGCGACAGTTTCAAAGAAACGGAAGCCCCAGGTCAGTAATTTTTTACTCTCGGTTTCACGACCTTTATAGGTGTGACCGCCCAGCACGGCTGAGATCAAACGCATTTGACCATCGGTAGCGGAGGCCACCAGATTGTAGCCAGCAGCATCGGTATGACCGGTTTTAATACCATCAACATTCAAACTGGTATCCCACAGTAAACCGTTACGGTTCATCTGACGGATATTGTTGAAGGTGAATTCTTTCTCTTTATAAATGGCATACTCATCCGGTACATCGCGAATCAGTGCTTGACCAATCAGCGCCATATCGCGCGCAGAGCTGTACTGGCCTTCAGCATCTAAACCGTGAACTGTTTTGAACTGGGTATTTTGCAGGCCCAGTGCTTTAACGTAGTTGTTCATCAGGTTGACGAATGAGTCCTGGCTGCCAGCAACATAATCAGCCATCGCGACACAGGCGTCATTACCGGATTGCAGATTGATACCCCGAGTCAGTTTAGAAACCGGTACACGGTCACCGGGTTTCAAAAACATCAACGAAGAGCCTTTGAATTCTGGATTGCCGGTTGCCCAGGCATCTTTCCCCACGGTAACCATATCTTCTGGCCCGATTTTGCCTGCTTTGATTGCTTGGCCGATAACATAACTGGTCATCATTTTGGTCAAGCTGGCCGGATTACGACGCGCATCAGCATTCATTTCTGCCAATACTTTGCCGGAGTTGTAATCAATCAGCACATACGCTTCGGAGTCGATCTGTGGCACGCCGGGGATCATGGTTTTCAGATTGACGTCATCAGCGTTTGCAGCAGACGCTGTGCTCATAACAATAACAGTGCTGAGCGCCAGGCTCTTGATAATGCGAGAAGTAGTTACATATTTCATGATCAGGACAACAACATCCGTGGGAGTAAGTTAAGAAAGTGCCACACTATACCATACCCTTACTTACTTAACGTTGTAGCGGCGTTAGCGGCACTCACTCATCCGAATCACATGCTCATCGGGATGCATTCATTTGCGGCCTTGCTGCAACGCCAATAAATTTGGCTATACACCTGTGTGGCGTTTATTGGTTTCACCGTAACATCCTGTTTGCACAGGGGGTTACGGTTATTTTTATCTGACAGACCTTAAATTGCTACAAGGTATGTATGTTTTAAGGCGCCGCGACCACAAATGATTGCTGCTGAGCTTCGCTCGATAGGCGCTGTTGCAGTTCTACGGCTTGTTGGCGGCTACTGAATGGCCCAAGTTGGACACGATGCACGCTACCATTGGTGTCTACTTTACCCGGTACCCCAAAACGTTGGCTCAGGCTTTGCTGCCAGGTTTGCGCCCGTTGAGCATCACTCAACGCACCGACCTGAACCACATAACCACCAGAGGTCGCAGCACCTGTTGTTGCTACTGATGAGGTCACGGGACCGGGGTTGGCAACAACCGGTGGTGTCACCGGCCCTGCACCCTGAGTGGATACAGAATCCACGGCAGGTTCTGAGCTTTCCAACACGCCAGCCGGTACCGGGGTCGATGCCCGCAGGAAGCCGCTACTTTGTGGCGCGACCGGTTGAGTGGCATCCGCACCAGACAAATTACTGTTAGCGATAGGGCGCACTGGCGCACTTACTGCGGGTGCATCCTGTTGCACTGGCGTCCCCATCCCGCTGGAGGTCAAGTCCGGGCGACTTGGTAAGGCATAACTTTGCTTGGCAATGGTGGTACCGACCATACCTGGGCCTGACAGCGAGCCATCAGGTGCGACATTGATAAAATCAATTTTCACTTTGGTGTTATTCGAAATATTCAGGCGATCAGCGGCCGCTTTGGATAAATCAATTACTCGCCCAGGGGTATACGGGCCACGGTCATTCACGCGCACCACAATCTGGCGGCCATTACTGACATTGGTGACGCGCACATAACTTGGAATGGGCAAAGTAGGGTGGGCGGCGGTCAATGCATTAGGATCGAACGTTTCGCCAGTGGCGGTTGTATTGCCGTTAGCTTCTTCGCCATACCAAGCGGCAAGACCCACCTGAGTGAAGTTTTGTGGATCTTTAATAATGCTGTAAGACTGGCCATTGGCTTTATAATCCTGATTAAAATTAGGATTAAAGGGTTCATAGCGCGGTTCAGCCCCGCCAATCTCTTCAACCGGGCCGTTGTACGTCTGTTGCACCTGTTGCTGGGGTGCCGGAGGCTGACTGGTACATGCTGATAACAGCACGCCTGCGATGCCTATCCAAAGCCATTCCTTACGCATTGCTCACCTCTATAAATTCTTCGATAACATTTTGCGATGAGTATGTATCGACATCACGATACCAAACCCGGCCATCAGAACTATCAGTGCCGAGCCTCCATAACTGACCAAAGGCAAAGGTACGCCAACCACAGGTAAAATTCCACTGACCATACCTATGTTAACAAACACATATACAAATAGTATCAGCATTAATCCTCCGACCATCACTCGGCCGAAGGTGGTTTGTGCGTGGGCGGCAATCACCAAACCACGCATAATGAGACAGAGATAAAGCGCTAATAGTACCAGCACGCCAATTAAACCTAGCTCCTCTGCCAGTACGGCAAAGATAAAATCAGTATGGCGTTCCGGTAAAAACTCCAGTTGTGACTGAGTCCCGTGTAGCCAGCCTTTCCCTGATAAGCCACCTGAGCCGATGGCGATTTTTGATTGGATAATATGATAACCGGCGCCGAGCGGATCACTTTCCGGGTCCAGCAGCATCATCACGCGGTCGCGCTGATAGCCGTGCATCAGGAAGAACCACAATATCGGGATAAATGCAGCGACCAATACGGCGGCAATAGCGATTAAACGCCAACTCATACCGGAGAGAAACAGTACGAACAGGCCAGAGGCCGCAATCAGGATAGAGGTACCCAAATCGGGCTGAGCGGCAACTAATAAGGTGGGCATAAAGATTAAAATTAGCGCAATACCGGTGTTTTTCAATGAGGGCGGACAGACGTCACGGTTCATAAAGCGAGCCACCATCAGCGGAACCGCAATTTTAGCAATTTCAGAAGGTTGGAAGCGGATAAAACCCAAGTCCAGCCAGCGCTGTGCACCTTTACTTATTTGGCCAAAGGCATCAACCAATACCAACAAAATTACGCACACGAAATAGAGGTAGGGTGCCCAGTTTTCATAGACGCGCGGCGGTATCTGCGCCATAACCAGCATGACAATCAGGCCCATTGCGATTTGGCCAACTTTGCGTTCCATCATGCCGATATCTTGCCCGCTGGCGCTCCACATCACAAAGGCGCTATAAGCCAACAGCGCCAGGATGCAAATCAAAAACGGCAGATCGATGTGCATTTTGTACCACAAAGAGCCTTTTTGTTGATTATCAGTCATGAGTTACCTTAGTCCACTTCAATTAATCTGCTTCAACACCTGGAGGCAGAGGGGCCGCATCCGGTAATTCAGTATTGTTATCACCCAACAAAATGTGGTCGAGAATTTGGCGAGTAATGGTCCCCACCGCAGGCCCGGCACCCCCATTTTCTAAAATCATGGCGACAGATACCGTTGGATTTTCGTAGGGCGCAAACGCAACCATCAATTTATGGTCGCGTAAGTGTTCTGCCACTTTATGGGCATTATAGGTTTCATAGCTATACACCTGGGCGGTACCGGATTTTGCCGCTGCTTTATAAGGTGTACCTTCAAAAAACTTACGCCCCGTTCCGTTCGGGCGGTTGGCTACACCATACATGCCATCTTTAGCAATTTCCCAATAACCGGAGTGTATATCACCAATTTGCGTGCGATCTTCTTGTTGATAGGGGACTAACTCTCCATTAATCCGGGTGCTTTGTAGCAGATGTGGTGTTTTAACCGCCCCATCATTAATCAGCGTCATTAACGCTTTTGCCATCTGGATTGGGGTGGCGGTCCAATACCCTTGGCCGATACCCACCGGAATGGTATCCCCTTGGTACCACGGTTTTTTGTGGCGTTTTTGTTTCCACTCACGGGTCGGCATCAGGCCCGCGCGCTCTTCGGATAGATCGATACCGGTATATTCACCGTAGCCGAATTTACTCATCCATGAGGACAAACGGTCAATCCCCATGTCATAGGAAACCTGATAGAAGAAGGTATCCGCCGACTCTTCCAGCGCCTTGGTGACATTCAACCGACCATGACCCCATTTTTTCCAGTCGCGAAAGCGTTTTTCTGAGCCAGGCAGTTGCCACCAGCCAGGGTCAAACAAGCTGGTATTTTTGGTGATAACACCGGCACTCAGGGCAGAAACGGCAATATAAGGTTTTACGGTAGACGCAGGGGGGTAGACACCCTGAGTGGCACGGTTAATCAGCGGGCGGTCAGGATCGTTCAACAACCCCTGATAATCTTTGCTGGAGATCCCATCGACAAATAGGTTCGGGTCATAACTTGGGTTCGATACCAAGGCTAAGATAGCGCCGGTGCGTGGGTCCGTGACCACCACTGCGGCGCGGCTGCCACTCAGCAGTTTTTCAATATAGGTTTGCAGGTGTAAATCAAGCGTCAGGTAAATATCTTTACCGGCCTGCGGCGGCTGCTCATGTAGCTGGCGGATCACCCGGCCACGGTTATTGACTTCAACTTCTTCATAACCGGTTTTGCCGTGTAATACGGATTCATAATAGCGCTCAATACCCAGCTTGCCTATATCGTGGGTTGCGGCATAGTTAGCCAGAATGCCTTCTTTATCCAACCGTTCGACATCTTTATCGTTAATTTTCGATACATAACCGATAACGTGAGTCAGGGCTGAACCATAGGGATAGAAGCGGCGTTGATAGCCTTTGACTTCAATACCGGGGAAGCGGAATTGGTTAACGGCGAAACGGGCGACCTGCACCTCGGTAAGGGGGGTCTTAACGGCAATGGAGGTAAAGCGGCGTGAGCGCTTACGCTCTTTTTCAAAATTAGCGATATCCTCATCCGTCAGATCCACTATCGGGCGTAGTGCATTGAGTGTCGCGGGGAGGTCTTCGATTTTTTCCGGCATCAATTCTAATTGATAAATGGTCCGGTTCATCGCCAACGGGGTGCCGTTGCGATCAAATATCATACCGCGGCTAGGGGCGATAGGGACCAGCTTAATGCGGTTTTCATTGGAACGGGTGCGATAGTCTTCGAAACGCACTATCTGCAAATTGTACAAGTTTACGATCAATATTCCGCTTAGCAGCAGGATACCGAGGAAAGCCACAAGGGCGCGGCGGACAAACAAGGCTGATTCAGCTGAATAGTCGCGAAAAGGGTTAGGTTCTTTTTTCATCCCGCAGCTACTTCATCTTGTCCAAAACCAACACGTTACTCAAAGCCATCACTTTACTCAGGTTCATCGCCGCTTATTCCCGGTGATAAGGGTGATTGGTCGTAATACTCCAGGCGCGATAGAGGCTTTCAGCCACTAAAACACGCACTAAAGGATGGGGTAGCGTAAGCACAGAGAGCGACCAGCTCTGCTCTGCGGCAGCTTTACAGGCTGGGGCTAATCCCTCCGGCCCGCCAATCAGCAGACTGACATCACGGCCGTCCTGCTTCCAGCGTTCTAATTGCTGAGCCAATTGTGGTGTTTCCCAGGGAGTGCCTGGGATATCCAGCGTGACAATGCGGTTATTCTTGCCAACCGCCGCCAGCATCAGTTCGCCTTCTTTTTCCAAAATGCGTTTAATATCCGCATTTTTGCCCCGCTTACCGGCCGGTATTTCTACCAGCTCGAAGGGCATATCTTTGGGAAAGCGGCGCAGGTAATCCATGAAACCTGTCTGCACCCAGTCTGGCATTTTGGTGCCGACAGCCACCAGTTGCAGTTTCACCGCTTAGCTCCAGAGTTTTTCCAGTTCATACAGACGGCGGCTTTCTTCTTGCATGACATGCACAATGATTTCGCCTAAATCCACAACAACCCAGTCAGACACACCCTGGCCTTCTACGCCCAGCGGTATCATGCCTGCAACACGGGATTCCTGCACCAGATTGTCTGCCAGCGCCATAACATGGCGGGTAGAAGTCCCGGTACAGATGATCATGTAATCAGTGATGCTGGACTTACCCTGAACATCCAGAGTGATAATGTCCTGACCTTTCAAGTCATCGAGCTTGTCGATAACAAATTCTTGGAGCGCTTTACCTTGCAAAGGTTCCCCCTCGGGTGATTTCTGTCCATACCCTTCGTACTTGAAGTCGCCGGGGTGTTAGCTGCGCATACTCACTCGAATCACTCACCTGTAGTTGACCCTACATAAATAAGCTCATCGGAATTCGTTCGCTTGCTGCCTACCTGCAACGCCAAGTTCTTTGGGTATATAACGTTCTTCGGTCGTGTTTTGCGAGTGATCCGGCAAACAGTTATTGACATGAACGGTTATAATGTATCGGGTTTCCAGCGAATACCTGAAATTTAGCGGCGGAGTATAACATGGGTGAATGCGTCGCGATATAAACCCTCAGCCGCGAATCGCTTTCATACTTGAAGTCGCAGGGGTGTTCGCTACGTTCACTCACCCGAATCACTTACCTGAGTAAGCTCATCGGGATTTATTCTCTTGCTGCCTACCTGCAACTTCAATTCTTTTGGCGATATAAACCTTGTAACTCAATATATCGCTGGACAGCACGTGGCAGCAGGTCATCGCAGCTTTCACCATTATGACGCCGATGGCGAATATCAGTAGCTGAAATATTCAATAAAGGTGTATCAGCCAGATAGATTAACCCTTGTGGTTGCAGGTTTAATGCTTGCGGATCCAAGACCCGTCGCTCATCAAGCCATTGCTGTAACTCAGGTGTTTCCAGCGTTTGTGAGTAACCAGGGCGGGCGCAAACCAGCAAATGGCACACATCCAATATCGATTGCCAGCGATGCCATTTATGCAGCGACAATAATGAATCCTGCCCAATGATAAACGCTAAAGGTAGTTCAACACCACGTTCTTTACGCAGTGATTCCAGGGTATCAATGGTGAATGAGGGGGTATCGCGCAATAACTCCCGCGAGTCGACGCTGAACAGCGGGTTACCGGCTACCGCCAGTTCCACCATTTTCAGCCGTTGCTGTGCATTGGCCTCGGGTTGTGGGCGGTGAGGTGGGACATTATTGGGTAATAAAATAATATGTTGCAGACCCACTTGTTGAGCCAATGCTTCAACCGGCGTCAAGTGGCCGTAATGAATGGGGTCAAAGGTACCGCCGAACAGGGCATGTAGGGCGCGAGTCGGGGATTTATTGGGCATCAAAAAAGCTCTCAGGTAATATTTTGCCACACATCAGCATAGATAGCGTTTCTAATTCAGGCCAAATTGACTGACCATAATCCTGTTTCAAGCGAACTTCTATCTGTGCCAGCAAATGAACGGCTTGTTGCAATTGTGGCAGCGAAAGGCGTTGCAGAGCCTGTGTCATCATGGGCCGGCGATTTTGCCACACTTTTAATTGATCAAATAGCGTGCGCAGTGGCACCTGATCCATGCGGCGCTTTAGCGTTAGCAGCAAGAGCAGTTCTCGCTGTAAGGTGCGCAGCAAAATAATCGGTTCACTCTCTTCCTGCTGCAATTGTTGCAGGATATGCCAGGCGCGTTTGCTTTTGCCTGCTATTAGAGCATCGAGCCAGTGGTAAGGGGTGAAATGCGCGGCATCATTGACCGCTTGCTCAACTTTAGGCAGCGTCAGTTTACCGTCAGGGTAGAGCAACGATAACCGTTCCAAAGCTTGTGATAGCGCCAGCAGATTGCCTTCGTAGCAGTAACAAAGCAGTTGAATGGCGGGGTCATCGACCTCCAGATTCAGGCTTTTGGCCCGTGTACTGACCCAACGTGGCAGTTGTGCCTGCTCCGGCGTTTGGCAACTGACCAATACGCCATTGCTACCGAGTGCTTTAAACCAGGCACTGTTTTCTTGTGCTTTGGTTAGTTTATTTGCGCGCAAAATCAATAAAATATCTGGATGTAACAGGCCCGATAACTTGACCAATTGTTCGTTCATTGGTGCGGTTAAACCACTGTCAGGGAAGCTCAGCGTCAATGTCTGGCGGCTGGCAAATAGACTGAGTGCCTGACAAAGACTAAAGATATTGTCCCACTCGGTATGAGTATCCAGCGCAAAACTGAAATGTTCGGTGAAATCATGCTCTATTGCTACCCGACGAATGTGGTCCTGACTTTCTTGTAACAGCAATGGCTCATTGCCGCATAACAGATAGCAAGCGCGCAGCCCCTCATGGAGCTGCGCGACAAGTTGTTCAGGATAGACTCGGATCATTGGGCCGGGGTACTGACTGCGGGTTTGCCAATATTGATTTCTTTAGTTTCTGCCATCTTGGCGGCGCCTGTTGCTGTATTATTGCCAACCGGCTTGTCACCATTTTCTTGCGCATTTTTGACTTCTGCAGCATGTACGGTCAGAAGCTGACGCACTAACTGCTGAGCGGCTTGTTCACGCATTTCCTGACGGAGAACCTGAGCTTCAGCATCTTTGGCGAGCGCTGTTAACGGGTTATCGAACAATGTGCGGAAGATATTAACCCGTAATGGGTAAATATCATGGCCCGGTATCAATACCTGCGCCTGCACATGCAACACTAACTGATACTCCGCCGTTACCCCGTTGCGGAAGATTGACACGGTATCCTGATTTTCTGATGAACCAAGGATCCGCAAGGCGGGTAAGTCTTTACGCATCGGGTCATCAACAATGGTGACATTGCTTAAACGCAACTGTTGACGTACAGCTCGGGTTAACGGGCCATAAGGGTCACTACTTTCCAGCAACAGTTTTTGCAGTTCAGGTGGCACCTGAGTGGTGCCTCGCAGATTAAAGCCACAGCCAGCGGTGACCAGCACCGCTAACCCCAGCAACAATGTCAGAATACGATGTCGCACAACTCCTCCTTGTCTTAACCTACAACCAGGTTAAGCAGTTTGCCAGGGACGTAGATTACTTTACGCACAGTAACCCCATCCAGGTATTTAGCCACCAGGTGCTCTTGACCAGCGCGTTCGCGAACTTGCTGTTCAGTGGCATCGGCAGGCACAGTAATTCTGCCACGCACTTTACCATTAACCTGTACGACTACTAATTTAGAGTCTTCGACCATCGCCTGTTCATCAGCAATTGGCCATGGTGCGGTATCGATATCACCTTCACCACCGAGAGCTTGCCACAAACTGAAGCAAACATGCGGGGTGAATGGATAAAGCATACGTACCACTGCCAGTAATGCTTCTTGCAGCAGAGCACGATCTTGCTCAGTTTCCTGAGGTGCACGGCCCAGCTTGTTCATCAACTCCATCACCGCAGCGATGGCGGTGTTGAAGGTTTGACGGCGGCCCAC
The DNA here is from genome assembly GCF_052217165.1 of Yersinia sp. 2540 StPb PI. Taxonomy (NCBI): domain Bacteria; kingdom Pseudomonadati; phylum Pseudomonadota; class Gammaproteobacteria; order Enterobacterales; family Yersiniaceae; genus Yersinia; species Yersinia sp. 2540 StPb PI. The sequence continues at coordinate 4,011,879 of NZ_JAZGQC010000001.1, read as the reverse complement.
GTCATCAGTGACTTTGGCAATCGTTTTGTGCAGATCACGACGCAGTGATTTTTGCTCTTCTGTCAGGCTGGCAATATCCAGCGGCGCAGTTGCACCTTTGGCAGTGCTTTCAAACACCAGACGCCAGACACGTTTTAAGAAGCGGTTAGCCCCTTCAACGCCAGACTCCTGCCATTCCAACGTCATTTCTGCCGGCGATGCAAACATCATAAACAGGCGCACAGTATCGGCACCGTATTTTTCTACCATAACTTGCGGGTCGATACCGTTGTTTTTCGATTTCGACATTTTGCTCATACCGGCATACACCAGTTCATGGCCTTGCGCGTCGGTCGCTTTAACAATCCGCCCTTTCTCATCACGCTCGACAATAGCATCAGCCGGTGAAACCCAGATACGTTCACCGCTGGTACCGGTGTAGTAGAAGGCGTCAGCCAATACCATGCCTTGGCACAACAGGCGTTTGGCTGGTTCGTCGGAGTTCACCAGACCGGCATCACGCAATAGTTTGTGGAAGAAACGGAAGTACATCAGGTGCATGATGGCGTGTTCAATACCGCCTACATACTGATCAACGGGCAGCCAGTAGTTGGCGGCGGCAGGGTCCAGCATGCCTTCGTCAAATTGTGGGCAGGTGTAGCGTGCGTAATACCAAGATGATTCCATAAAGGTATCGAAAGTATCAGTTTCACGCAGGCCCGGCATCCCGTTAACGGTGGTTTTCGCCCACTCGGGATTAGCCTTGATCGGGCTGGTAATACCGTCCATTACAACATCTTCTGGCAGGATAACCGGCAGTTGGTCTTCTGGTGTTGGCACGACGGTGCCATCTTCCAATGTCACCATTGGGATAGGCGCACCCCAATAACGCTGACGTGATACACCCCAATCGCGCAGGCGATAATTCACTTTACGCTGGCCAACACCGAGAGCCACCAGTTTGTCAGCAATGGCATTAAAGCCCGCTTCATAATCCAGACCGTCGAACTCGCCGGAGTTGAACAGGGTGCCTTTTTCGGTCATGGCTTCCTGACTCAAATCAGGCTCGCTACCGTCAGCGGCTAAAATAACGGGCTTGATTGGCAGGTGGTATTTGGTGGCAAATTCCCAGTCACGGGCATCGTGGCCTGGAACCGCCATTACCGCGCCAGTACCGTAATCCATCAAGACAAAGTTAGCGGCCCAGATAGCCAGCTTCTCACCTGTCAGTGGATGGATGGCGTATAGGCCGGTCGCCATGCCTTTTTTCTCCATCGTTGCCATTTCAGCTTCGGCAACTTTGGTATTGCGACATTCAGCCACAAAATCAGCCAGCGCCGGGTTGGTGGCAGCCGCTTGCAGTGACAGTGGGTGACCGGCAGCAACCGCTACATAGGTCACACCCATAAAGGTGTCTGGGCGGGTGGTATAAACTGACAGTTTTTCTTCGCTATCTTGCACGTCGAAAACGATATCAACCCCTTCGGAGCGGCCAATCCAGTTGCGTTGCATGGTTTTCACCTGCTCCGGCCAGCTTTCCAGAGTGTCCAGATCATTAAGCAACTGATCAGCGTAATCGGTGATTTTAATAAACCACTGCGGGATCTCTTTGCGTTCAACCTTGGTATCACAACGCCAACAGCAGCCGTCGATCACCTGTTCGTTGGCTAACACGGTCATATCTTGTGGACACCAGTTAACCGCAGAGGTCTTTTTGTAGACCATGCCTTTTTCATACAACTTGGTGAAGAACCACTGTTCCCAACGGTAATAGTCAGGTTTACAGGTGGCAATCTCGCGATCCCAGTCGTAACCGAAGCCCAGTAGTTTCAACTGGTTCTTCATATATTCGATGTTGTCGTAAGTCCATGGGGCCGGTGCGGTGTTATTTTTAACTGCTGCACCTTCTGCCGGCAGGCCAAACGCATCCCAGCCAATCGGCTGTAGGACGTTCTTGCCCAGCATACGTTGGTAGCGTGAGATAACATCACCAATGGTGTAGTTACGAACGTGCCCCATATGTAGGCGTCCTGAAGGGTATGGCAGCATAGATAGGCAGTAATATTTTTCTTTGCTGGTATCTTCAGTGACTTTAAATGTTTGCTTCTCTTGCCAGTGAAGCTGTACTTGCGTTTCGATATCTTCTGGGCGGTATTGCTCTTGCATGGCGGCCAGTGGTCCTATAGTGAAAAACAGCTACGCCTGTAGCATCATCTGTTTCATATCATAAAGAGAGATCCGCATAGCATAGCTGATAAGCGGCAGGCGCAACAACACTCAGCATCCCGCAGAACGGTTTTTCTGCGCGGTGAATGGCAGAAATCATCAAAGTGAGGGAGTAACAACCTTATGATGACGTGACTTCAGTCATTTACGGCTAAAATAATAAACGTTAGCTTTAATATCAGAGTAAGTACCAGCAGACAACAGCAGCGGGGCAACCATAAGCAGGCGAGAGATTGGCTCTATCACTATTTTCTTTGTAACAACCTTTGCTGTACCACAATCGCGGATCGAGGAGACAGTATGAACAAGGTAGCTCAATATTATCGTGAGTTGGTGGCATCACTGACTGAACGCTTGAAAAATGGTGAACGTGATATCGATAAGCTGGTGGAAAGCGCCGAGCAGCGGTTAGACGCAGTAGAAGAGTTGAGCCGGAGTGAGGTTGAGCAAATCATTCAGGCGGTGCGCCGCGATCTGGAGGAGTTTGCCCGTAGTTATGAAGAGAGTAAGGACGAATTCACTGACAGTGTATTTATGCGGGTGATTAAAGAGAGCCTGTGGCAGGAGCTGGCGGATATCACTGACAAAACACAGCTAGAGTGGCGTGAAGTGTTTAAAGATGTCAGCCACCATGGGGTGTATCACAGTGGTGAGGTGGTTGGATTAGGGAATCTGGTGTGTGAAAAGTGCCACCATCACCTGGCTTTCTATACCCCTGAAGTGTTGCCGCTCTGCCCTAAGTGTGGGCATGATCAATTTAACCGCCGGCCATTCCAGCCCTAACATTAATTTGGGCTAAAAAGAGACACTCCGCAGTGGCGGAGTGTCATTCGATTATTCGCTGTAGCGGGCAACCCGTTCAACCAGCAAATCAATAAATCCTTTCCTGTCGATACCCATCAACACTTCTGCATTAGGCACATTATCTGTGAGCTGGTAATAATCGACCACCGTCATGCCTTGGGTGTATTCACCACGCGTTTCGATGCCGACCCAGCGTTCAATGCTAGTGAATAACTCGGGGGCCAATAACCAGGCAATGGTGCAAGGGTCATGTAGCGGGGCACCTTGAAAACCCCAGCGTTCCTGGCGGTGATACAGCATGAAGAAGTCCAGTAAGTCTGCTACCACGTCGGCGACCGGATTATTCAACTGACGAATGCGATCGATATCTTCATCCATCACTTGTGCCTGATGGGTCACATCCAACCCGGCCATAGTAATCGGAATACCTGATTTAAATACCCGATCAGCGGCCTCAGGGTCGACAAAAATATTAAATTCAGCAGCGGCGGTCCAGTTTCCTAGCATCACGGCCCCCCCATGATGACGATACGCGCTATTTTGGCCGTCAGAGCACCATGACCGGCCAGCAGCAAGGCAATGTTAGTCAATGGGCCTGTCGCCACAAGGGTCACCGGATGAGGGCTGGCACGCAATATTCTCGCCATTAGCTCCACCGCATTGTCAGTTTGTGGGGCAAAATCTGGATCCGGTAATGAGGGGCCATCTAACCCGCTTTCACCGTGAACATTGTCGGCAATAATCAATTCGCGCAGTAATGGTTTGAGTGCGCCGCCTGCCACCGGAATATCCTGACGCTTGAGCAGTGTCAGAATACGCAGGGCATTACGCAAAGTTTTGTCGGGAGTTTGGTTACCGGCACAAGTGGTAACCGCTGCTACGTTGAGTTCGGGGGAGGCCAACGCCAGAATCAGTGCAATAGCATCGTCATGGCCGGGATCGCAATCAATGATAATAGAGCGGGGCATCACTTTTCCTCTTGTTAGTCACAGTGTTAACCAGAGGATGCGCACAAAAAAACGGATAAGCAATCACGCAGGGCGTAAAAAGAGAACAGGCGCAAATTCCTCCCCTACGGATGCAGGGGAGGCAATATGATTAATGCAGGATTTTTGCCAGGAAGTCTTTGGCGCGATCTGATTTAGGATTATTAAAGAAATCATCTTTGTTGCTGTCTTCGACGATTTTCCCTTCATCCATAAAAATAACGCGGTTAGCCACTTTGCGGGCGAAGCCCATTTCGTGGGTAACTACCATCATGGTCATCCCTTCCAATGCCAGTTTGACCATCACGTCCAACACTTCGTTGATCATTTCCGGGTCAAGTGCGGAGGTGGGTTCATCAAACAGCATGGCAATGGGGTCCATGCAGAGTGCACGGGCAATTGCCACGCGCTGCTGCTGGCCACCCGATAACTGAGAAGGAAATTTATCTGCATGGGTAGAAAGACCCACGCGATCTAACAGTTTCAACCCCTTTTCACGCGCTTCTGCTTTATCACGTTTGAGTACTTTGATTTGCGCCAGCGTCAGATTTTCAATGATAGACAGGTGTGGGAACAGCTCGAAATGTTGGAACACCATGCCCACTTTGGAACGCAGTTGGGCCAGATTGGTACCTTTATCATTCACACCAATACCATTAACTGTAATGCTGCCTTTTTGAATAGGTTCCAGCCCATTAACAGTTTTGATTAAGGTTGATTTGCCTGAGCCTGAAGGACCACAGACCACCACAACCTCACCTTTTTTAACTTCGGTGGTGCAGTCAGCCAGCACCTGAAAGTGGCCGTACCACTTAGAAACATTTTTCAGGGAAATCATCAAACAGTCCTTTTCTTCAAATAGTTAACCAGCATCGACGCGGCAATGCTGATAACGAAATAAACCAAACCGGCAAACAGCACCATTTCGACCTGAGTACCGTCCCGCTCGCCAATGGTGGTGGCGGTGCGGAAGAAATCGGCCAGGCTAAGGACATACACCAGTGAAGTATCCTGAAATAACACTATCCCCTGAGTTAACAGGAGCGGCACCATTGCGCGGAAAGCCTGGGGCAGGATAACCAGCCGCATTGACTGCCCATGGGTCATGCCCAATGCCAGCGCAGCAGAGGATTGCCCACGGGAAATACTCATGATCCCGGCGCGGATAATTTCCGAGTAATAGGCCGCTTCAAACAGCGAAAAGGCTACCATGGCTGAGATTAACCGAATATCAGTTTTTGGTGATAAGCCCAGCACATTTTGTAATAAGCTCGGGACAACCAAATAAAACCACAGCAGCACCATCACCAACGGAATAGAGCGGAACACGTTGACATAGGCAGTTGCAAACCAACTGATGGCTTTAATCGGCGACAAGCGCATGACCGCCAGAACCGTCCCCCAGATAATGCCAAATACGATAGCGGTAATGGTTATCTTGGCGGTGACCACTAACCCTTGCAGCAGATAGGGCATGCTGGGGGCGATAGAACTCCAATCAAATTCGTACATTATTTACTCCCCAGATTGCCGGGTAACTGCACTTTCTTCTCAACTAATCGCATCAACAGCATGATCACGGCGTTGATCAGTACATAACCAAGAGTGATGGCGGTGAAGGACTCATAGGCGTGAGCTGAATAATCCAGCAATTTACCTGCTTGAGCGGCCATATCGACCAATCCGATTGTTGAAGCAATGGCGGAGTTTTTTACCAGGTTGAGCATTTCTGAGGTCATCGGGGGAATGATCACCCGATAAGCATTGGGCAGTAACACATAGCGATAGGTTTGTGGCAGGGTCAACCCCATAGCCAAACCCGCTGCTTTCTGGCCTCGAGGCAGTGACTGAATCCCGGCACGGACTTGTTCACAAACACGTGCTGCGGTAAATAAGCCAAGGCAAAGCATCGATGAAAGAAAGAACTGTATATTCGGGTCAAGTTCACTTTTAAACCACATGCCAATATCAACTGGCAACAGTTCAGGTACCACCAGATACCAGGTAAAGAATTGCACAATCAAGGGTACGTTACGAAACAGCTCAACGTAGCAGGTCCCAATCCCTGACAGGACTCGATTGGGCACGGTTCTTAAAATACCAAACAGTGAACCGACAAAAAACGCGATCACCCAGGCGCACAGTGATAAAGCGACGGTGACTTGAAAGCCGGACCAGATCCAGCCGAGGTAGGTGGTATTGCCGAAGGGGGCAGGTTGCAAGAAGATGCCCCAGTTCCAGTCTATTGACATAACAAACTCCCTTAAAAGGATGGATAAGCCATCCTGATGACTGATGATTTAATGCGTGGCGACCTTGAGGACTCACAAAAAAATGCGGAGTGGGGAACGGCCACCCCGCATTCATTTCCTGTATCCCAATCGGCCCATCATCAATCGAATCGGGCAGGCAACCGCCCGCCCTGATTATTATTGTTAGTTCAATGCTTTATCGTTAGGTGCTTTGAACAGCGCCTTCATTTCATCAGACAGTGAGAAATTCAGGTTAAGATTTTTAGGTGGAATTGGGTTTTTGAACCAGCGATCGAATGATTTTTCAGCCACACCAGAAGTTTGTGCACTGGCAATGGTTTCATCCAATAAGGCTTTAAAGGCCGGATCATTTTTGCGCAACATACAGCCGTAAGCTTCCTGAGACTGCGGAGTACCGACGATATCCCATTGGTCTGGTTTCTTGGCTTTGGCTCGCTCACCGGCTAGCAGAGCATCATCCATCATAAAGGCCACTGCGCGGCCACTTTCCAAGGTGCGGAAAGAGTCACCGTGGTCTTTGGCGCTGATGATGCGCATATCCATTTTGTCTTTTTCATTTAGTTTATTCAGCAGAACTTCAGATGTAGTACCTGAAGTTACAACCACTGCTTTACCGGCCAAATCTTTGAAATCTTTAACTTCAGACCCTTTTTTGGTCAGTAAACGGGTACCGACGACAAAAATGGTATTACTGAACGCCGCTTGTTGCTGACGCTCCAGATTATTGGTGGTGGAACCACACTCAAAGTCAAAGGTGCCGTTTTGCAGTAGTGGAATACGGTTCTGCGAGGTGATTGGGATCAGTTTGACCTGTAAGTCTGGAGCATTAAGTTTTTTCTTAACTGCATCAATGATCAGATTAGAATAATCTTGTGCGTAACCAACAACTTTCTGCTGATTATCGTAATAAGAGAAGGGAACGGAAGATTCACGGTGACCCACTACGATAACGCCACTGTCTTTAATCTTTTTCAGAGTATCAGCCTGGGCTTCAGCTTTCGCTGCGGGTTGTGCTGCCGCTTCTTCTGCTTGGGCTACGCCACTTGCCATCCCAGCTAACAGTAGCGCTAACGCCAATTTACGCATATGCATGGTCCAACTCCTTTGCTGTTGTTTTATTACTTGATGTTGTGATGCTAAAAATACGTTGTTGCTAAATCTCGTCAGGCGAGAAATCGTTTTGTTTCGTTTCAGCGGTACAACCACCGATGTTTTGTTGGCCGGTACGTGGTTTTCGCTGTTACTTGTATCAGATTATCTTTAAAAAATAGCCAAATGTTATGCGAATGATGAATAAATGTTTGTTTTTTGGGACGCAAATCGCACCAAATAGAGGCAATAAAACAGCAATGCACTTCTATGGTGCGGGCTATGCCCTATAAACGAGCGTGTAAATAATCGTGATCCCGCATTTGAAACGCTGTGTTCCCTACTTGTTGCGGTAATCCCCGACCACGGCTAAAAGATTGGCGGGCATTGGCCGAGAGTTAACACATAATGGTTAGAAACAATGCAAGGTCTGTGCCAGTCGCGGCGAAGAGATGAGGATAATAGCTCTACAAATTGAGAGCTATAGAATACCCACGGGGAGTTGCGGGTATTAATCAGCCGCCAAACAGCGGCTTTACTGCCAGTTAGCCTAATTGCTGGTTGTTGATAGCCAAATGGGCCTTAAACACATCCAATGCTGTCGGAATGGTCTCTTTTGCGGCGTGTTTTTCTGGATTCCACAGCTTGGCAAAGGTAATCGCGCGGCCACAATGAATAAACACTTCATCAACCTCGATCACTAACACACTGCGGGCGGGGTGGCCATTTTGGCTAAAGTGCTCACACAGTTCAGGATCGACCGAAATCTTAGCTCGGCCATTCACCCGAAAACCTTCGTCCCAGTTGGGGATCAGGAACAAGATACCGATAGCGGGGTTATGCAGCAGGTTGCGGATACCATCCAGGCGGTTGTTCCCCGGGCGGTCTGGTAGCATCAGGGTTTTACTGTCCTGTACATGGATAAAACCCGGTTCCCCACCTTTGGGTGAGCAGTCGATCCCATTGGCGCCGAGGGTACCCAGTACGGCGAAGGGGGCTGCCGCGATGAGTTTTTTAGCATAATCATCAATGTGATCTATCTGTTTCTTCAACACGGTTTCAAAGGGGGCGGCGTAGTGCTCGCTGAGTTGTGCTTCGCTGGTGAGGATAAATTCAGGCTTCAGTGACATAAGGCTCTCAAGATTAACGGGCATGCAGATAACATGCCCACATATTATGTTATTTGTTATCAGAACGATTACGGATCGCGCGGTACAGCGTGAGGGCGCCAAGCACCAGCGTGATAATCCACATCGGCCATGAACCCAAACGGGCATAGGGGGTGACGCCCGTTGTTGGTGTAACTTTGGCCTCTAACACCTGTTGGGTAAATTGCGGAATCTGGGCGAGCACTTCACCGCTCGGGCCAACCACCGCAGTGATACCGTTATTGGTACTACGCAGCAGAGGGCGACCCAATTCAAGCGCGCGCATCCGTGCCATCTGGAAATGTTGCCATGGCCCAATTGAGTGGCCGAACCAGGCATCATTCGAGACGGTCAGCAGGAAATTAGTATCAGGATTGAAATTATCCCGTACCTGCTGGCCTAACACGATTTCATAACAAATAGCCGCAGTCAGGTTATATCCTGCCACCTTGAGCGATGGTTGCACATAACTGCCACGGCTGAACGTTGACATCGGTAGGTCAAACAGCGGTGCCAGCGGACGCAGTAAGGATTCTAGCGGCACAAATTCACCAAATGGGACCAGATGGTGTTTGCTGTAACGGTTTCGGCTCGGATATTGATACGGTTCTTTATCGCCTAAGACGATGACGCTATTAAAGAAATGATACCCCTGACCTTCAGGCCGGCGCTGGGCATCGACAATCCCTGTGATCAAGCTGCTATGATTGGCTCGCATCAGATCATCAACCATTGTCAGGAAGCCGGTTTGATCGGTTTCAATATCAGGAATGGCAGATTCCGGCCAGATGATGATCGGCGCTTTGCCCATAAATGGGCGAGTTTCATCCAGATAGACTTGCAGGGTCGAAAGCAGGACTTTAGGGTCCCACTTCATGGACTGAGCAATGTTACCTTGCACCATGGCGATATTGACAGCGCGTTCCGGCTCTGGCGTGAACCAATGCACTTGGCGCAGTGGCCATGGTAACAATAACAGTGCCATCGCCACTATTGCCGCAGTCACCCGGCGCTGATAGCAGGCGTAGACCAGTAATCCACTGATTGCCATCAGTACAAAGGTGATACCATCAACCCCGAGTATTGGGGCAATCCCACGCAGCGGGCCATTAATCTGGCTGTAGCCAAATTGCAGCCACGGGAAGCCGGTCAACACCCAGCCGCGTAAGAATTCTGTCAGTTGCCATACAACCGGTGCGGCAATCGCTAGCCGCCACCATGTCGCTTTTGGGCAGAGACGCGCTAACACACCGGCAAATAGCAGGGTGTAGAGCGATAGGTAGGCCGCCAGTAGTACCACCAGGAAAATATTGATTGCCGTTGGCATTCCGCCGAACTCGGAAATACTGACATAGACCCAGTTAATACCGCTACCGAATAGCCCCATTCCCCAACAAAAGCCAATAAAGGCGGACTGTCGGGTATTACGGTTCAGGGTTAGACTGAGTAAGCCAAACAGTGAAACAATGGCTGCCGGCCAGTAATCAAACGGTGAATAGGCCAGCGTACCGCAGGCACCAAAAAATAGCGCCAGTAGGGCGCGAACCCACTGGCGTTGAAGATATGAAGCAATAGGCATCAAGGATTTATTCTTCCAGTTTGGGTTGCGGAGCATCATCCGGGATTTTTACATGAACCTGAATGATACGTCGGCTATCCGCCATGGCAACTTTAAATAAGTAACCTTCAATTTCAATGGTTTCACCCCGGGCAGGTAAATGGCCAAATGCCTGCATTACCAAGCCACCAATGGTGTCAACCTCATCGTCGCTGAAATGGGTATTGAACACTTCATTGAAATCTTCAATTTGCGTCAGCGCACGAATGGTATAGGTATGCTTGCTGAGTTGACGCACATCTCTGTCTTCTTCATCGTCATACTCATCTTCTATTTCGCCAACGATCAGCTCAAGAATATCTTCAATGGTCACCAGCCCTGAAACGCCACCAAACTCATCAATGACAATGGCCATGTGGTAGCGCTGGGAACGGAACTCCTTCAGCATCCGATCGACACGCTTACTTTCTGGCACTACAACCGCCGTCCGTAACACTTTATCAATACTAAATGGCTCGGAGTCGGTGCGCATAAACGGCAACAAATCCTTGGCCATCAGGATACCTTCGATGTGATCTTTATCTTCGCTAATCACCGGAAAGCGGGAGTGAGCAGATTCAATAATCACATCCAAACACTCATCCAGCGTTTGGTTACGCTTTAATGTGACCATTTGAGAACGGGGGATCATGATGTCCCGCACGCGCTGCTCGGCAATATCCATCACGCCTTCCAGCATGTCACGGGTATCGGGATCGATCAGATCGTTTTGTTCAGAATCACGGATAAGCTCTACCAAATCACCACGGTTTTTAGGTTCACCGTGAAATAACTGGTTAAGGATAAGAGTAAAGAACCCTTTCTTGGGACTGGGGCTATCGTTGTTTTGTGAGTGGTCGTCGCTCATGGCGTTTTAGTTAAGTTTACTCATGTTATACCCTTGTATCTGATGCCGTAGGGGCTAGCGAGGTTTGCTTGCCGCCTACCTGCAATTCCAATAACGTTGGGTAAAGATTATATTTTATCGGTAGCAGTAGACTCACACCGCCGACAGTTTTCCCCGACTAACAGGGCATTATAACACCCGATATGATGGGTTTATTCGGGGTCTTTCTCCGAAATATACGGATCTGGATAACCCAGACTTTGCATAATTTCAGTTTCGATTGACTCCATTTCTTCTGCTTCATCGTCCACGATGTGGTCATACCCTAGCAGATGGAGACTGCCGTGAACAACCATATGCGCCCAATGAGCTAATAGTGCTTTTTCTTGCTCGATAGCTTCTTGTTCAACCACCTGACGGCAAATGATTAAATCACCCAATAGTGGCAGTTCAATTTCAGGTGGGGCCTCAAAAGGAAAAGACAAGACATTGGTCGGTTTATCTTTACCGCGATAGGTTAGATTCAGCTCATGGCTTTCAGCTTCATCAACCAACCGAATGGTCACTTCTGCCACGTCTTGAAACTGCGGTAATACCGCCTCCAGCCAACGCTGAAAGTCAGCTTCGGCAGGTAAACCCTGGCTATCGGCGCAGGCAATTTGTAAATCGAGTATAACTTGGCTCACGGAGCCTCCTGCTCAGACGGGGTATGGTTTTCCCGCTTACGTTGTTCGGCAATAGTCTCTTTGCGTTTTTGTTCCGCCGCTTCCCAGGCCTCATAGGCAATAACCACACGGGCCACCACGGGGTGACGCACTACATCTTCGCTATGGAAGAAGTTAAAGCTCAGCTCTTCTACCTCAGACAGCACTTCAATGGCATGACTTAAGCCAGATTTTTGGTGGCGCGGTAAGTCGGTTTGCGTCACATCACCGGTAATAACTGCCTTGGAGTTAAAGCCCATACGGGTGAGAAACATCTTCATCTGTTCGATGGTGGTGTTCTGGCTCTCATCCAGAATGATAAAGGCATCATTGAGTGTCCGGCCCCGCATATATGCCAGCGGTGCCACTTCAATCACGTTACGTTCGATCAATTTTTCAACGCGCTCAAAGCCAAGCATTTCAAACAGTGCATCATAAAGTGGGCGCAGGTATGGATCGACTTTCTGACTCAGGTCCCCGGGCAGGAAACCCAATTTTTCGCCCGCTTCAACGGCCGGGCGGGTCAGTAAGATACGGCGCACATTCTGGCGTTCCAGAGCATCAACTGCCGCGGCTACCGCCAGATAGGTTTTACCGGTCCCGGCAGGACCAATCCCAAAGGTAATATCGTGATCAAGAATATTGGCGATGTATTGCGCCTGATTGGGGGTACGCGGTTTAACCATGCCGTGCTTGGTACGGATATTCACGGCTTTTCCGTAATCGGGCACGCTCTGTGCCGTTTGCTCCAATACATGACTCTCTTTCACCGCAAGGTGGATATCTTCCGGGGATATCTCTGGGGTAACACCCCGAATGGGGGCGGTGTCAACATACAGATGGCGCAGGATATCTGCCGCTGCAACAACGCAGATATTCTTACCGACTAACTTGAAACGGTTGTCTCGGCGATTAATTTCAATACCTAACCGGCGCTCCAACTGCTTGATGTTGTCATCAAAAGGGCCGCACAGACTCAACAAACGCTGATTGTCGGTGGGCTCTAGCAAGATTTCTTGTGTCACTACGTGCAAACTATTTCTCTGAGTCACTGTGTTCCTCTGGATATATCATTCACGGATATTATTTGTCTGATACCCGATTATACCTTTCGTACTGGAAATGGCCTTGGGCATATAACGTCAATCATACATGTCATTTAAGAATTATTCATGGTGCATGGTGCTGACGCAAGTTTACTTATCAATCCGTGCTTTCACGCTCTATTCAAGTAGCGACCCTCTGGAGGTGCAACTTAAAAAGTACGAATCTGCGCAGCAGCCCACTAAAATAAAACAGGCACTGACAATGCAGCGCCTGCTAATGCGAGTCAACTCGAACAACTATGGTCAGGGTTGATACAGCCCCACGCCAATCTCATTTTCTTTTCGGGTCCGCGCAATGACCGATTGTGGCGATTCATGAACCCGTAGCGCCATCTGGTCTTCGGTTCGCTGCAAAATACCGCGCAGTGAACTGGCATAAACGTCTACAATTTCGACATCAACGAATTTGCCAATCATCTCTGGTGTACCTTCAAAATTCACCACCCGGTTATTTTCGGTACGCCCAGCCAGCTCCATCGCACTTTTGCGGGAGGGGCCTTCTACCAGAATACGTTGCACACTGCCAACCATCTCGCGGCTGATTTCCATGGCCTGCTGAGTGATACGCTGTTGCAAAATATGCAGTCGCTGTTTTTTCTCCTCTTCACTGATATCGTCTGGTAGCTCTGCCGCGGGTGTGCCAGGGCGTGGAGAGTAAATAAAGCTGTAACTGGTATCGAAATGAATCTCCGCGACCAGCTTGATAGTTTGTGCAAAATCCTGCTGAGTTTCACCAGGGAAACCGATAATAAAATCGGAACTTATCTGGATATCTGGCCGCGCCTGCCGCAGTTTGCGGATGATAGCTTTGTACTCCAGTGCGGTGTGGGCGCGTTTCATCATGGTTAAAATTCGGTCGGAACCACTTTGCACTGGCAGATGCAGAAAACTCACCAGTTCTGGCGTATCGCGATAAACATCGATGATATCGTCGGTAAACTCAATCGGATGGCTGGTGGTAAAGCGAATGCGATCGATACCGTCAATGGCGGCAACCAGTCGCAATAACTCGGCAAAACTACAGATATCGCCGTCATAGGTGGCACCGCGATAGGCATTGACATTCTGGCCGAGCAGATTCACTTCCCGCACCCCTTGGGACGCTAACTGTGCAATTTCAAACAGAATATCGTCACTTGGGCGGCTGATCTCTTCGCCACGAGTGTAAGGCACCACGCAGAAGGTACAATATTTATTGCATCCTTCCATGATAGACACGAACGCGGTCGGGCCTTCAGCACGCGGCTCTGGCAGCCGATCAAACTTTTCAATCTCAGGGAAGCTGATATCTACCACCGGACTGTGCGTGCCTTGGACGTGGTTAATCATTTCTGGCAGGCGATGCAGGGTTTGCGGCCCGAAAATGACATCAACACAGGGCGCGCGTTGGCGCAGATGTTCGCCTTCCTGTGATGCTACACATCCACCGACACCAATAATCAGATTGGGATTCTTTTCTTTCAGGAGCTTCCAATGGCCCAGCAGGCTGAACACTTTTTCTTGTGCTTTTTCGCGAATTGAACAGGTATTCAGTAGCAGTAAATCGGCTTCTTCCGGGATCTCTGTCAACTGGTAGCCATGGGTGCTGGCCAGCAAATCTGCCATTTTAGATGAATCATATTCATTCATCTGGCAGCCCCAGGTTTTAATATGCAGTTTTTTCGTCATGGCTTATCTACCATCAAAAATTCATCATAAATGTCACATCGCGCGGTGCGGTGATCCATGTGTTCGCCAGGCGCAAAGGCTCACTAGTTGCGGGGTATTGTAGTCATTTGCAGTTGCGATGACCACCGCAGTTCGGCTTAGTTATTCTGTGGGGTGATGAAAAATCCGGTACACTGAGGGCAGATAAAGTATGGATGTTATTTTAACTTTTAAAGAATGGCCAAAATGAATAAATCGCAACCAAATTATGATGTTGTGGTGGTGGGGGGCGGTATGGTCGGTGCTGCTGCCGCGCTTGGGCTGGCACAAACAGGCTGGTCAGTCGCGTTACTCGAGCATGAAGCACCCACCCCGTTTGATGCCAGCAGTGCCCCCGATTTACGGGTTTCCGCTATCGGCTGCACTTCGGTGTCGTTGCTGAAACAGCTCGGTGTCTGGCCGCAGGTACAGCAGATGCGTTATGCACCTTATCGTCGGTTGGAGACCTGGGAGCAGCCCGGTTCACAGGTGGTGTTTGATGCCGCCTCGCTCTCTTTGCCTGAGCTGGGGTTTATGGTTGAGAACCGGATTTTGCAGTTGGCATTATGGCAACAGATAGCGGAGTGCCCCAATTTAACGTTGCTGTGCCCGTCACGGCTGCAAACTATGGTTAGAGTAGATGAGTGCTGGCAAATCACGTTAGACGCTCAGCAACAGATACAGGGCCGTTTAGTGATAGGTGCTGATGGTGCCAACTCTCTGGTACGACGGTTAGCCGGTATCGGCACCAATGGCTGGCAGTATCGCCAGTCTTGCATGTTAATTACGGTAGAGACGGATACAGCTCAGCAAGACACCACCTGGCAGCAGTTTTTCCCAACGGGGCCGCGTGCTTTCTTACCGCTATTTGGCCAGTGGGCATCATTGGTGTGGTACGACAGCCCGCAGCGTATTCGTCAGCTTCAGGCGCTGCCGATGGCACAGTTGAATCAGGAAATTGCCAAGGCTTTCCCATCACGTTTGGGGGCTGTCAAAGCGATTGCTGCTGGCTCTTTCCCGCTAGTGCGTCGCCATGCACAACGTTATGTACAGCCGGGATTGGTCTTACTCGGGGATGCAGCCCATACCATTAATCCACTGGCCGGGCAGGGGGTGAATCTGGGATATCGCGATGTCGATGCGCTGTTGGAGGTGCTAAATCAAGCGCGTGAACGGGCAGAACCGTGGCACAGCGAGCGGGTATTACTGCGTTATCAACGCCGCCGCCGCACTGATAATCTGATTATGCAAAGTGGTATGGATGTGTTTTACACCACATTCAGCAATGATCTGCCACCGGTGAAATTCGTACGGAATCTGGCGTTGATAGCCGCTCAGCGCGCGGGCAAATTGAAAGAACATGCGTTGAGGTATGCATTGGGGCTGTAGGGGGGATCTGTTTTTTTTGAGTTCAATAGTTAATATTTGGGACAGTTCGGAGCTGGTTTCGGTTGAAATTCGATCTGTTCTCTTTGCGGGCTTTGTCGCCTCAACCAACCATCAATCGAAACCTAATCCAACCTGGACTTGAGACATCGGACTCAATAAGAGGGAATATAGTGAAATCCCAGAATGCAAAAAGCCCGCCGAAGCGAGCTTTTCTAAATTTGGCTGGGGTACGAGGATTCGAACCTCGGAATGCTGGAATCAGAATCCAGTGCCTTACCGCTTGGCGATACCCCAAAAGATGGTGGCTACGACGGGAATCGAACCTGTGACCCCAGCATTATGAGTGCTGTGCTCTAACCAGCTGAGCTACGTAGCCATCTTTAAATCTTTAATCTTGAGAAGTTGTATGGCTGGGATACCAGGATTCGAACCTGGGAATGCCAGGATCAAAACCTGGTGCCTTACCGCTTGGCGATATCCCAACTGAAATACAATTCTTTTTTATATGACAACTCTCTTGCCTTACAGCTATCCATCCAAAAAAAAGATGGCTGGGATACCAGGATTCGAACCTGGGAATGCCAGGATCAAAACCTGGTGCCTTACCGCTTGGCGATATCCCATCCGCTGTGACAAACCGATGAACGAATAATGGTGCGGGAGGCGAGACTTGAACTCGCACACCTTGCGGCGCTAGAACCTAAATCTAGTGCGTCTACCAATTTCGCCACTCCCGCAAAAAGATGGTGGCTACGACGGGAATCGAACCTGTGACCCCAGCATTATGAGTGCTGTGCTCTAACCAGCTGAGCTACGTAGCCATCTTTTTCCGCATTACCTTCATCGGCGTTGCGGGGCGCATTATGCGTATATGGCCGAATTGCGTCAACTAATTTTTTCCCAAAAAAGCGCTGAAAGGGTTCGTTTGTGTGGCTTGTGAACAGTCTGGTGATTAAAGCAGCACTTATGGTGATTAATTGTTGAATTTGCCAGCAAAAAACAAGGCTACCCTAGGGCAGCCTTGAGATTGGACAGTCAATATAGGCAGACCATCACATTCAATTATTTATAAGCGTCCTGATGCACGCCAACCGCACGGCCGGAAGGGTCATCCATACTTTTGAATGATTCATCCCACTCGATGGCTTTTGCTGATGAACAGGCGACTGATGGGCCACCTGGGACACATTCAGCGGCACTTGGCAGCGGGAACAGCTCTTCAAAAATTTCGCGATACAAGTAACCTTCTTTTGACGATGGCGTGTTGTATGGGAAACGGAAGTGGGCAGTTTCCATCTGTTGATCAGTGACTTGCTCTGCGGCTTTCTCTTTTAGTGTGTCAATCCAGCTATAGCCGACACCATCAGAGAATTGTTCTTTCTGACGCCATGCAACGCTGTGTGGTAGGTAAGATTCAAAACATTCACGCAGGACATGTTTTTCCATTTTGCCATTACCACACATTTTGTCCTGCGGATTGATACGCATCGCAACATCGAGGAAGTTCTTATCCAGGAAGGGGACGCGGGCCTCAACACCCCAGGCAGACATCGCTTTGTTGGCTCGCGCACAGTCATACATGTGCAGGGCCAGCAATTTACGCACAGTCTCTTCATGCAATTCTTTCGCATTTGGTGCTTTGTGGAAGTAGAGGTAGCCGCCGAACACTTCGTCAGACCCTTCGCCAGACAGCACCATCTTGATCCCCATCGCTTTGATTTTACGCGACATCAGATACATTGGTGTTGAGGCGCGGATGGTGGTGACATCATAGGTTTCAATGTGATAAATCACATCACGGATAGCATCCAAACCTTCTTGCACGGTGAAATGAATTTCATGGTGCACGGTACCTAAATGGTTGGCGACTTCTTTCGCAGCACGTAAATCCGGTGAGCCAATCAGACCTACTGCAAAGGAGTGCAGTTGTGGCCACCAGGCTTCACTGCGCTCATCGTCTTCGACACGACGGGCGGCAAATTTTTTGGTGATAGCAGAGATAACGGAAGAGTCCAGACCGCCGGACAGCAATACACCGTAAGGCACGTCAGACATCAAGTGGCTTTTTACCGCTTCTTCTAACGCGTTAGCCAACTGAACTTTGTCAGTTACATTGTCTTTGACGTTGTCGAAATCAAACCAATCGCGATGATAGTATTCGCGAATCTCACCCTCTTTACTCCACAGATAGCTGCCAGCTGGGAACTCTTTAATGGTGCGGCACACCGGTACTAATGCTTTCATCTCTGAAGCAACAAACATGTTGCCGTTTTCATCATGGCCCATATACAGCGGGATAATCCCCAAATGGTCACGGCCAATCAGATAGGCATCTTTTTCTGTATCGTACAGGACGAAAGCGAACATACCTTGCAGGTCATCAAGGAATTCTGGGCCTTTTTCCTGATACAACGCCAGAATCACTTCACAATCTGAGCCGGTTTGAAACGCGTAACGGTCACCATATTGCTGACGTAATGCCTGATGATTATAGATTTCACCGTTAACGGCCAGAATATGCGTGTGGGCCGCATTAAACAGGGGCTGGGCTCCGGTATTGACGTCAACGATAGACAAACGTTCGTGGGCGAGAATGGCTTTATCATTTGCCCACACACCAGACCAATCCGGGCCACGATGGCGCATTAAACGTGACATTTCCAGCGCTTTTTTACGTAACTCAATGGGGTCGGTTTTAAGGTCGAGGACCCCGAAAATAGAACACATAATAATCTCCCTAACTTCTCTGCTTTGGCGGTGATGATGTTGAATTTGAGTCGTTCATCGCTGGATCTGTTTTTTCACACTTGCTTATGAGTGATGCAAGTTATGCCCCATGACGATGCAGTCATCCAAATTATTTCTAAACTAGATGTGAGAAATACATGCAATTTATACGCCAATTCACAGCGCTATTATTTTGGTGCAATGGTTGGTACGGCAATGGGTACCTATACCCAAAGCACTTGACGTTGCAGGCAGCCAGCCAGCGAGTCAG
This sequence comes from Yersinia sp. 2540 StPb PI, assembly GCF_052217165.1. Classification (NCBI taxonomy): domain Bacteria; kingdom Pseudomonadati; phylum Pseudomonadota; class Gammaproteobacteria; order Enterobacterales; family Yersiniaceae; genus Yersinia; species Yersinia sp. 2540 StPb PI. Next base: position 3,993,047 of record NZ_JAZGQC010000001.1, on the reverse strand, counting down.
TCCCGATGAGCTTAACTCAGCCAAGTGATTCGGGTGAGTGAACCCAGCTAACACCCCAGCAGCTTCAAGGACGAAGGCTATAAAAGAAAATGCGCCAAAATAGGGCGTAATGGCAAGAAACTTTGGTGCACTGCACTAAAAAAAGGCATAGCGCTAAAGGAGGAGGGGGCAAAAAAGAGAGTGGCGGCCATGACATGACCGCCAATAGAGATTAGATAATATTGATATCAACCACGGAAGAGAAAACGTAGTTCGGGCGAAATGGCATGGCTTCAATATCTGTTAGCGTTGAAACACCGGACAGGACCAAAATCGTTTTCAACCCAGCCTGGAAACCGGCCAGAATATCGGTACGTAGGTTATCACCGACAATCACCGTGCTTTCTGAATGGGCATGCATTTTATTCAGCGCCGCGCGAATGATCCACGGGCTGGGCTTGCCCACATAAAACGGCTTGCGACCGGAGATTTTCTCAATAGGTGCGCACAATGCGCCACACGCCGGAGCAAACCCGTGCCCGTGGCTATCGGGGTTGGTGGCAATAAAACGCGCACCATTGGCGACAAAATAGGCGGCTTTATGCATCATGTCCCAGTTGTAGGACCGGGTTTCACCGACAATCACAAAGTCAGGATTGATATCGGTGATAGTAAAGCCAGCTTTATAGAGTTCGTGTACTAATGCACCTTCACCCACAACATAGGCTTTTTTACCTTCCTGATTGCGCAGGAAGTCGGCAGTGGCCATCGCCGAGGTATAAAAGGCGCTTTCTGGTACGTCCAACCCAGCAGAACTGAAGCGGTTAGCCAGATCCTGCGCGGTTTGTGACGGATAGTTGGTCAGAATAACCAGCGGCATTCCGGCATTTTGGATCCGGGCCAGAAAGTCGTTAGCGCCCGGTATCGCTTTATTATCATGTAACAACACACCATCGATATCGCAAATAACGCTTTTAATTGTCATGGTTAAACCCAAATTAATTGGAGTTACAGTTAGGCAGCAAATGAGTGCATCCCGATGCGCTGACGCTGGTCAGTATTCGGGTCAGTGAGAGCAGCAGCCTCAAGTCAGAAGGGTATTATATTACTCATTTTTGCACGGCAATGGTCCACTATAACATGACCGATAAGGCGTTTACCCCTGCCGTTGCCTTATTTGCATCTACGCGTTAGCTTTCCAGCAGGCGTTGCAATAATACACCGTTCAACATGGCGCGCTTAGCCAGAGCAAAAGCACCAATTGCAGACTGATGATCAAGCTGCGACGTCACGATAGGCAGATTCAGGCGGAAGTTTTTCAATACTTGTGTATTGATGCAACTCTGAATGGCTGGCAGTAGGATTTTATCGGCTTCAATGATTTCACCCGCAATAACGACTTTTTGCGGATTAAATAAGTTGATGGCGATAGAAATGGCTTTGCCCAGATAGCGGCCCACGTGCTCAATCACTTCGCTTGCCAGCAAGTCACCCCGGTTAGCCGCTTTGCAGATAGCGCCGATATGACAATCATCCAACGTTAATTTGCTTGGGTAGCCCTGAGCGAGCAGGTGGCGCACTCGATTTTCAATGGCGGCATTGGAGGCAACCGTTTCCAGGCAGCCAAAATTGCCGCAATAACAGCGTTCACCCAATGGGTCAATCTGGATATGGCCGATTTCACCCACGTTACCGTTACTGCCCAAGAATATCTGGCTGTTAACGATAATACCCGCACCGGTACCACGGTGCAGACGAACCAATATGGAGTCTTCACAGTCACGAGTTGCACCAAAGTAGTGCTCCGCCAGCGCCAAACTGCGAATATCGTGGCCAACAAAACTGGTGACATTAAAACGATTTTGCAGATTTTCGACTAATGGCCAGTTGCTGACACTGATATGGGGCATATAGCGCACGATACCTTTGTGCGGTTCAACCAGACCTGGGAGGATAACCGCAATGGCAATCAGCTCACGCAATTTGCGCTGATAGGCTTCAATAAACTGGCTGATAATAGTAAACAGCGCGTGTTCCAGCGTTTCTTGCGTGCGTTCAGGTAGCGAATAATGTTCTTCACCCAGTGATTTACCGCTCATATCAAACAGGGTAATAGTTGCATCATGGCGGCCCAGACGCACCGCAATGGTATGGAACTGGCGGTTTTCTGTCACTATAGATATAGCACGGCGACCGCCGGTAGAGGCTTGCTGATCAACTTCCTTGATAAGCCCCCGTTCCAGCAGCTGACGCGTAATTTTGGTGACACTGGCGGGGGCGAGTTGGCTGAGATCGGCAATCTGAATGCGCGAGATAGGGCCTTGCTGATCAATAAGCCGGTAAACAACGGCACCATTGAGTTGTTTCACAAGATCCACATTACCAATTTGTGACTGTCCGCCGGTGCTCATCAATAAAATTACTCGCTTATTTTAAAACCTCGTTACCGTTAACGATGGTTTTAGTGATTTTATAATCGCGGGTAAAGGCAGTCAGGTTGGCCACTTTGCCGACTTCAATACTCCCTAACTGCTTATCCACGCCGATAGCGCGGGCCGCATACAGTGTCGCCATACGCAATGTTTCGTCCAGTGCGATGCCAACGTGTTCCACGCTATTTTGTACCGCTTCGATCATCGTCAGTGCTGAACCGCTTAATGTGCCATTCTCATCCACACATAAACCATCGCGATAGTATATTGTTTTGCCAGCAAAAATAAATTGATCAATTTCAGCACCCGCCGGAGCGGTAGCATCAGTTACCAGTACCAGCTTGTCACCTTTCAGGCGTTTTGCGTTGCGGATATTGGCCCAGTCGACGTGCAGGCCATCTGCTATCACCCCGGTGTAGATTTCCGGCGTATCAAAAATCGCTCCGATCAGGCCGGGTTCACGCCCGGTGATGTATGGCATGGCATTATACAGATGTGTCGCAAAGCGGATACCGGCCGCAAAGCCTTGGCGGGCTTGCTGATAAGTGGCATTCGAGTGACCGGCTGAAACCAGAATACCGGCTTCAGTCAACTGGCGAATGTATTTGTCATCAACCATCTCTGGTGCCAGAGTGAATTGGGTAATCACATCCGCATTTGCACACAGATAATCAATCATCTCTGCGGTTGGTTTGCGAATAAACGCTGGGTTATGTGTGCCTTTCTTGAGCGGGCTAAGATATGGCCCCTCCAGATGCAGACCCAACGCTTTATGTTGGTTTTTTTGCAGGTATGAACGCATGACATTAATGCCGTGCTTCATAAACTCATCACTACATGTGATGAGTGTTGGCAGGAAGCTGGTGCAACCAGACTTTTCATTCGCGCGCTGCATGATATCCAACGTCTCTTCGGAGATAGCTTCGAGAGAATCATTGAATTGCACGCCGCCGCAGCCATTTAACTGCACATCAATAAAACCGGGGGCCAGAATGGCGCCACCCAAATCGCGCACCTCAATATCAGCCGGAAGTTCATCGGCAGGACAGATACGTTCGATCAATCCATCAGCCACGACAACAGCATGATTATCCAGTACTTCGTGGCTGGTATAAATACGGCCGTGAGTTAAAGCGTACATCTTAGCCCCCTGATGACTGTTACAGACCTTTGATATTTTCAGCTTCCAATTCGTGGAAGTATTTTACAGTTTTAACCTTCAATTCCATAGTGGAAGGTTCATCACACACCATGATGGCTTTGGCATGCAGTTGCAGGCAACTGATGGTCCACATGTGGTTGATGCTACCTTCGACCGCAGCTTGCAAGGCTTGTGCTTTACCGTGGCCGGTGACCAGAATCATCACTTCTTCCGCATCCAGCAAGGTACCTACACCTACGGTAAGCGCATATTTCGGCACGAGGTTTGCATCACCACCAAAGAAGCGGGAGTTAGCGATGCGGGTTTCTTGCGTCAGCGTTTTGATACGGGTACGGGATGCTAAAGACGATGCCGGTTCATTAAATGCGATGTGACCGTCAACGCCCACGCCACCCATAAACAGGTTAATTTTACCGTAAGACTTAATTTTTTCTTCGTAACGACGACATTCTTCATCGATATCTGGCGCGTTGCCATTTAACAGGTTGATGTTCTCGGCTGGGATATCAACATGATCGAAGAAATTGGAGTGCATGAAGGTGTAGTAACTTTCGGGATGTTCTTGTGGCAGCCCAACATATTCATCCATGTTGAAAGTGACCACATTTTTGAAACTCACTTCACCGGCTTTGTGCATCGCAACCAAGTGCTTATACGCTTCCATCGGTGTGCCGCCAGTTGGCAGCCCCAGAACAAATGGGCGATCAGCGGTTGGTTTAAATGCGTTGATACGGCTAACGATATGACGTGCTGCCCATTTACCAACTTCTGTGGTGTTTTTCAGTGGGATAAGTCTCATCTTGCACCTCTTTGATTGCTAATAGTGGCTATACTCTACGCGGATTGAATCATTCAGCTAAGCGTAACTCAGATTTTGACTCATGCGCTGGTACAATACTTTGTTCATTTTTCGAATGATAAAATAAGTTTTGTGTTATGGCTAGTGCATTGGTGCTTTTTGACTGTTTTTTGGTGACGTTTATCACAGAATAGGGGGTTTTAATTTGCGTTACGAAATAAATTTTTTACACTCCGCAATGAGTAATACATGCCGTGAATAAATTAAAGATGTGCCATGCGTTTTTCTAAAAGGTAGTGAATCAAATAAATAAACTACTTAAAGGGTCCGATAGCGGACGAATAGGGGGAAAGGTGAATATTCTTAGTTACTTACAAAAAGTGGGCCGGGCCTTGATGGTCCCAGTGGCCACACTGCCAGCAGCCGCGATACTGATGGGCGTAGGCTATTGGATCGATCCGGTAAGCTGGGGTGGTGATAATGCACTGGCGGCATTATTTATCAAATCCGGTGCGGCGATTATCGACAACATGTCCGTGCTGTTCGCAATTGGTGTTGCTTACGGTATGTCAAAAGACAAAGACGGTGCGGCTGCACTGACCGGCTTTGTAGGTTTCCTGGTATTAACCACGCTGTGCTCGCCTGCTGCGGTGTCGATGATTCAAAAGATCCCGGTTGATCAGGTTCCGGCAGCTTTTGGTAAAATCAACAACCAGTTCGTGGGTATTCTGGTGGGTATTATCTCTGCTGAGTTGTACAACCGCTTTAGCAGCGTTGAATTGCCAAAAGCACTCTCCTTCTTCAGCGGCCGCCGTCTGGTTCCAATTCTGACGTCCTTCCTGATGATCGTGGTTGCCTTCATTCTGATGTACGTTTGGCCACTGATTTATAACGCACTGGTGACCTTCGGCGAATATATCAAAGATATGGGTTCAGTGGGGGCGGGTATCTATGCCTTCTTCAACCGCTTGCTTATCCCAGTCGGCCTGCACCATGCCCTGAACTCAGTGTTCTGGTTTGACGTTGCTGGTATTAACGATATTCCTAACTTCCTCGGTGGCCAACAATCTATCGATTCTGGTAAAGCTGTTGTGGGTATCACTGGCCGTTATCAGGCTGGCTTCTTCCCAATCATGATGTTTGGTTTACCTGGTGCGGCGTTGGCGATTTATCACTGCGCGCGTCCTGAAAATAGAGCGAAAGTGGCCGGTATCATGTTGGCGGGTGCATTTGCAGCCTTCTTCACCGGTATCACCGAACCACTTGAATTCTCCTTCATGTTTGTTGCACCCGTGCTGTACTTCTTGCACGCCGTGCTGACCGGTATTTCGGTGTTCATTGCTGCCAGCATGCATTGGATTGCCGGCTTTGGTTTCAGCGCCGGTTTAGTGGATATGGTGCTCTCTTCTCGCAACCCGTTAGCCACACAGTGGTACATGCTTATCCCACAAGGTTTGGTGTTCTTCGCCATTTACTACGTGGTGTTCCGTTTCACCATCCAGAAATTCAACTTGCTGACACCTGGGCGTGAATTGGCAGTTGAAGGCAGTGAAGAAGATGGTTATGACGTCAATGTTGATAACACCCCAGCAGTGAACGAAAGTGAAATCAACGGGCTGGCGCGTCGCTATATTGGCGCTATCGGTGGTTCAGATAACCTGACTGGCATTGATGCCTGCATCACTCGTCTGCGTCTGAACGTAAAAGATTCTGCCCAGGTTAATGACAGTGTTGCCAAACGCTTAGGTGCGTCAGGTGTCATTCGTCTGAATAAACAAAGTGTGCAAATCATTGTAGGTACCCGCGCAGAATTGATTGCTTCGGCAATGCGTACGGTGTTGGCAAGTGGTTCGGTTCCTGCCGCCAGCAGTTCTGTGGCACCAGCAGCAGCCAAGCCTCAGGCAGTTATTAACACCACTAAGACCGCTTCTCTGGTACTGGTTTCACCTATTACCGGTGATGTTGTCGCACTGGATCAAGTTCCTGATGAAGCTTTTGCCAGCAAAGCAGTCGGTGAGGGTGTTGCCATCCGTCCTACTGATAAAATGGTGGTTTCTCCGGCGAACGGGACTATCGTTAAAATCTTCAATACTGACCATGCATTTTGTCTGGAAACTGAAACCGGCGCTGAAATTGTGGTTCATATCGGGATTGATACGGTAAAACTGAACGGTCAGGGCTTTGCTCGTCTGGTCGATGAGGGAGCCACTGTCGTTGCTGGTCAACCGGTGTTGGAACTGGACTTGGCTTATCTGAACGCCAATGCGCGCTCAATGATTAGCCCGGTTGTGGTGAGCAATATTGATGATTATGCCGGTATCTCGGTATTGGCAGGCAGCTCTGTTGTTGCCGGTCAAAGCCCATTGTTTGAGATCCGTGGCAAATAATTAGCTTAAGGCTAATGGTGAAAAGGGACTGCTGTCCTGAATAACCGATTTAACTTTTAGCTGAACCAACGGGAAGAGAGCAATCTCTTCCCGTTTTTTTGTTTTATTTCCTGTAACAAACGGTTGTTTCCAAGTCGGGCTTGTTGGATTATACCTGTCATCTTTCAAGTTGCAGGTGTGTTGGCCGCTCTCATTCACCCGAATCACTTACTTGTGTAAGCTCATCGGGATGAATGAGCCTCATCCTTGAGGCTCACCCTGCGGGCTAGCATAGATGCTATTCAAATCGGTTCCCGACCGATTTGTCTCTCGTTTGCCGCCTTCCTGCATCCTTGAAATCTATTAGGTAAATATGCGGTTATATTTGTTGCGTTTGCATTGAGGAATAGAACAATGAGTGAGGCAGAAGCCCGCCCGAGTAATTTTATCCGTCAGATAATTGACGAAGATTTAGCCAGCGGTAAACATACGTCGGTTCATACCCGCTTTCCGCCAGAGCCAAATGGCTACCTGCATATTGGTCACGCCAAATCTATCTGCCTGAACTTTGGCATCGCACAAGATTATCAGGGTCAGTGTAATTTGCGTTTCGACGACACCAACCCGGTGAAAGAAGATGTTGAGTTCGTTGAGTCGATTAAACACGACGTAGAGTGGCTAGGCTTCACCTGGAGCGGTGATGTGCGTTACTCCTCAGACTATTTCGATCAACTGTATCAGTACGCTGTCGAGCTGATTAATAAGGGCCTGGCGTATGTCGATGAGTTAACCGCTGAGCAGATGCGCGAATATCGTGGCACACTGACTGCGCCGGGGAAAAATAGCCCGTACCGTGATCGCAGTGTGGAAGAGAATCTGGCGCTGTTTGAAAAGATGCGTGCTGGTGGTTTTGCTGAGGGTACTGCGTGTCTGCGTGCCAAAATCGATATGGCGTCACCGTTTATCGTGATGCGTGACCCGGTGCTGTATCGTATTAAGTTCGCCGAACACCATCAGTCTGGTAACAAGTGGTGCATCTACCCGATGTATGACTTTACCCATTGTATTTCTGATGCGATTGAAGGGATCACCCATTCACTCTGTACGCTGGAATTCCAGGATAACCGCCGCTTATATGATTGGGTGCTGGATAATATCTCTATCGAATGTCATCCGCGTCAGTATGAATTCTCTCGCCTGAATCTAGAATACGCCATTATGTCTAAGCGTAAGCTGAATCAATTGGTGACCGAGAAAGTCGTGGAAGGCTGGGATGATCCACGTATGCCAACGATTTCTGGTTTGCGTCGCCGTGGCTACACCGCGGCTTCGATCCGTGAGTTCTGCCGCCGTATTGGGGTGACCAAGCAGGATAACAACGTTGAAATGATGTCACTGGAGTCTTGTATCCGTGATGATCTCAACGAAAATGCCCCACGGGCCATGGCGGTTCTTGACCCAATCAAGGTCATTATTGAAAATCGTGTGGCCGGGGAAGAGTGGCTGACTATGCCAAATCACCCGAATAACCCGGAGATGGGCACGCGTCAGGTTCCTTTCGATAGCGAGCTTTATATCGATCGCGCCGATTTCCGTGAAGAAGCGAATAAACAGTACAAGCGTTTGGTACTAGGCAAAGAAGTGCGCTTACGTAATGCCTATGTTATCAAAGCTGAACGTGTCGAAAAGGACGCAGAAGGCAATGTGACTACGCTTTATTGCAGTTATGACGCAGAAACCTTAAACAAAGATCCAGCCGATGGGCGCAAAGTTAAAGGCGTTATTCATTGGGTTTCTGTTAAGCATGCATTGCCGGCAGAAATTCGCCTGTATGACCGTCTGTTTAGCGTACCAAACCCTGCGGCGGCGGAAGACTTCTTGTCTACCATCAATCCTGAGTCGTTGATTATCCGTCAGGGTTTTGTTGAACCAGGTTTGGTTGATGCAGTTCCAGAGCGAACCTATCAATTTGAACGTGAAGGTTATTTCTGTACTGATAGCCGCTATTCACGCCCTGATGCCTTGGTATTTAACCGTACTGTCGGTTTGCGTGATACCTGGGCGGCAAAAGCGACCAGTTAAGTTTTAGTTCTCACTCAGAACAGTAGAATTGGCGTGGCTTAGTCCACGCTTTTTTTATGCCCTGAGTTCCTGCAAATTTGATGTTAACAACGGGTATTCACCCAAATTACATGACTGCGTAAGTTCATCCAGATAGCTGTGCGTTGTCTGGTGGCACACCCGGTTTATTAGAAATAAAACTGAAATTGTTTATTGTACTAAACACTAATAACTCCCTTTCTCTTTTCCACTGCTGCGTTTTATCCCCTGGTCAATGTCGACATATTGCTCCTTTTTTTAGCAACAAAGCGGCTGTCTGTAAGTCTTTCTTAAATATTCGCTTTACGAATTAACTGAGGGAAAAGCCCTATTTCATTAAGAGAAAACGCAGGCTTTATTGCATCGGCTGAAACCATTCAATATGTCAATGAGAGAAGATTTCTAATTAAAAATATGACGTTATGCATTGTTTTTAAAGCTTTGGTGAACTCTGTAATATTTTTTCACAGTTATGTGCTCGTTGTCATACTTTGAATAATTAGCGTTATTTTTAATTGATAATTCGCGTCGCGAAAAATAGTCTGTGTGGCAGCAGCAATCTACAGAGCGGTTGTTTTTCGCAACAGAAGTTTTTAGCAGTAATGGCTGGTGGTTATTGCTCCCCAGCAAAAATTTTACCCACTAGGGTTTTTTTGAGGCTAAACCTGTGAGCTGTGGTGGACACAGGCAACGCACTTTAAATGTGATGTCAAAGAGGAATTTTTTCATATGGTTACGCACGGTGCTAAACGTAAAACGCTGGCGCTCGCAGTCGCGGGTGCATTGTTAGGAACGGGGTTCATGGTAGCCCCAGAGGCCAAGGCTAAAGGCTTTATTGATGATTCGTCACTGACCGGTGGGATTTATTATTGGCAGCGTCAGCGTGACCGTAAAGATTTAACGCCAGGGAGTGCGGAGTACGGCAAATATGTCGCCAACTTGCACCACTCTACCTTTAACGCCAATCTGGATTTCTCTTCCGGTTATGCGGCTGACATGTTTGGTATTGACTTGGCTGCTTTCGGGGCAGTTGAAATGACCAACAGTGGCCCGGCAGCGCCAAACGAAATTGGTTTCAGTGATGCTAAAACCCGTTGGGATGAGAAATGGACCGGTGATAAGAGTGGCGTCAGTGTTTATAAAGCCGCGGCCAAATTTAAGCTAGGTGATTTCTGGGCGCGGGGGGGTTATATCCAACCAACGGGTCAGACACTGCTCGCACCACACTGGAGCTTTATGCCAGGGACCTACCGTGGGGCTGAAGGTGGTGCTAAATTCGATTTTGATACTGCCGGTGCCTTGTCCATGTCTTACATGTGGACTGATGAATATAAAGCGCCTTGGTATCAGAATATGTACAACTTCCGCCAGGCTGATGGCAAGACCGGCGTAAGTTATCTGCACTCAATCGGTGCTAAATACGATTTCAAAAACAAACTGGTGATGGAAGCGGCATTTGGCCAGGCAAAAGATTACATGGACCAGTATTTCGCCAAGGCTTCTTACGCCTTCCCGGTGGCTGGCAATGATCTTCGTACCTCTTATCAGTTCTACGGTGCAAAAGATAAAGTTGATGGCGGTGCCAGCAATGTAAACGACGTCTATGACGGATTAGCCTGGCTACAAGCGCTGACATTGGGCTACACCACCGGTCCATTTGACTTGCGTCTTGAAGGTACCTGGGCCAAAGCTGACGGTAACCAAGGTTACTTCCTGCAACGTATGACGCCAGGCTATGCGACCTCTAATGGCCGTTTGGATGTTTGGTGGGATTCCCGCTCTGACTTCAACGCCAACGGCGAAAAAGCGCTGTTTGGTGGCGTGATGTATGACCTGAAAAACTGGAATCTTGCGGGCTGGTCAGTGGGAACCTCCTATGCGTATGGCTGGGATGCAAAACCAAGTACTAACCCAATTTATGACCAGAATACGCGTCTGAAAGAATCTGCTTGGAACTTTGATGTTCTCTACACCCTGCAAGAAGGCCGGGCGAAAGGCACGCTCTTCAAACTGCATTACACCATGTATGACAACCACACCAATATTCCAAGCTTTGGCGGCGGTTTTGGCAACGTATTCCAGGATGAAAAAGACGTTAAATTCATCGTGATTGCACCCTTTACCATCTTCTGATGTTGACCACTTTTTGATTGCCATCCCCGGTAACCAACCCGGGGACATAATGGAGCACCCGCCATGAAGAAAATGCTTTTTATTATTACCACGGTATTGGGATTAAGTGCCTGCGCACCACAAACCCCAGTTCAACCGGAAGATAGCAAACTCAAACAAGCCTACAGCGCGTGCATCAATGCCAGCGAAGGTTCGCCAGAAAGATTGATCCCCTGCAAGGCGGTGCTAGATGTGCTGAAACAAGAGAAAGCGCATCAGGCTTTTACTGAGAAAGAGACCGTTCGAGTGTTGGATTACCAGCGTTGCATTGATGCTGCACATACCGGTAATGGTCAGGCCTATGACGCGCAATGCGGAAAGCTGTGGCAAGAAATACGCAGTAATAATAATCCAGATAAATAATATCCAAGATAAAAATATTAGGATAACGGTAATTGAGCTAACAATAACGCTGCTAGCAGCAATACTGTCAATAACCGTTCTGGCAGCTGTTATTAATTACGGATGAGGTTAGTGATGAATAAATTCAAATTAAATGCTTTAGCGGCGATAACCGCAACCTTTGGCTTGATGGGATATGCCAATGCTGATACCCGTAATCAGCAACTTGTTGATCAACTCAGCACATTGAAAGTTAATTATAAATTGTTGGATAACCGTGCTGCTGAAAATGGCGTTGATTGTGCCAAACTGGGTGCCGACTGGGCATCTTGTAATAAAGTCATGATTACTCTGACCAACACCGGGGATGAGATAGTCGGCCAAGACTGGGCTATTTATTTCCATAGTATCCGCCAGATTCTGACCGTCGATAACAGTCAGTTTAAAATTACTCATCTGACGGGTGATTTGCATAAAATTGAACCTACCGCCAAATTCACGGGTTTCCCCGCCAATCAAGCGGTTGAAATCCCTATTACTGGCGAATACTGGCAGTTGTTTGCCACTGATTTTATGCCGCGCTGGTATGCCACTGCTGGCGATGCTAAACCCAAAGTACTAAAAAATACCGATACCGAAGATATCAATGAGTATCTGACACAGTTTACCGGCGATCAGTGGAAACGCACCAAAGATGACAATAATGTGCTGATGACGCCGGAATCACGCTTTGTTAAAAACGAAGCAGTAAAAACGTTATCTGTGGCTAACTTGCGTGGGCAAATAATCCCTACGCCTATGGAGATTAAGCTCTATAAACAGGATGTGGATCTGAGTCACGGGGTTGCGCTGGATCTGAGTGTATTGCCAAAAGCTGCCGCAGAGGCAGCTCAGCAGCGCTTCGAATTACTGGGTCTGAAGGCCAATTCAGCCGGTTTCCCGATAAAAACAGTGATTCAACCTGCCGCGTTTAAAGGTGACTTAGCGGTTTCCGGTGCTTACGAGCTGAAAATCGGCGAGAAAGGGGCACAGGTTATTGGTTTTGATCCGAGCGGCGTGTTCTATGGCCTGCAATCCATTCTATCGTTGGTTCCGACTGACGGCACTAAGACTATTGCCACTCTTGAGGCGAAAGATGCGCCACGTTTTGAATACCGTGGTGTGTTCCTCGATGTTGGCCGTAATTTTAAAACCAAAGATGCAGTGCTGCGCTTACTTGATCAGATGTCAGCTTATAAGCTGAACAAATTCCACTTCCATCTAAGTGATGATGAAGGCTGGCGTATTGAAATCCCAGGCTTACCCGAATTGACCGATGTTGGTAGCAAACGTTGTCACGATTTGACGGAGAATACCTGCTTGCTGCCGCAATTGGGTTCTGGCCCAGACAGCAATAATATGGGTAGCGGCCATTTCACTCGTGATGATTATATTGAGATTCTGAAATATGCCAAAGCACGCCAGATTGATGTGATCCCTGAAATCGATGTGCCAGCACACGCCCGTGCAGCCGTAGTGTCGATGGAAGCCCGTTACAATAATCTGATGAAACAAGGCAAAGAAAAAGAAGCTAACGAATTCCGTCTGCTTGACCCGACTGATGATTCCAATACCACGTCAGTTCAGTTCTATGAGCGTAAAAGCTATCTCAACCCATGCCTCGATTCCTCTAAGCGGTTTGTCGATAAAGTGATTGGCGAAATGGCGCAGATGCATAAAGAAGCCGGTATGCCCCTGACTACCTGGCACTTTGGTGGCGATGAAGCGAAAAATATCCGTTTGGGTGCGGGTTATCAGGACAAAAACGGGCCGATTGAAGCGGGTAAAGGCATTATTGATAAGAGTGTTGAAGATAAACCTTGGGCCAAATCACAAGTTTGTCAGGATATGGTCAAACAAGGCAAGGTGCAGGATGTTGAACATCTTTCCAGCTATTTTGCCATTGAAGTCAGTAAGTTGGTTAATGCTCACGGCATCGAGAAGATGCAGGCTTGGCAGGATGGGTTGAAAGACGCCAAAGATGCTAAAGCGTTTGCCACTAAACGCGTTGGCGTCAACTTCTGGGATACCCTCTATTGGGGTGGTGCTGACTCAATCAATGATTGGGCCAATAAAGGTTATGAAGTGGTCGCGTCAAATCCAGATTATGTCTACTTCGATATGCCATATGAAGTTAATCCGAATGAACGCGGTTACTACTGGGCAACCCGCTTTAATGACGAAGCGAAAGTATTCAGCTTCGCACCAGACAACATGCCGCAGAATGCCGAGACCTCAGTGGACCGCGATGGTAATCACTTCAGCGCGAAAAGCGATAAACCTTGGCCGGGTATACATGGCATCTCGGGTCAGTCATGGAATGAAACCGTCCGTACTGATGAGCAGATGGAATACATGATCTTCCCGCGGATGTTGCCATTGGCTGAGCGTGCCTGGCATCGCGCTTCGTGGGAGCAAGATTACAAAGCGGGCCGCGAATATCAAGGTGGCCAGACGCACAGGGTCGATACCAAGGCGTTGGACATCGATTGGCAACGTTTTGCCAACATCATGGGCCAACGTGAACTGGCAAAACTGGATAAAGCCGGTGTGTCATATCGCTTGCCTGTCCCCGGTGCTCGGGTTGTGGCAGGAAAGTTGGAAGCCAATATCTCACTGCCGGGCCTGATTATCGAGTATTCAACTGATGGCGGTAAGCAGTGGCAGAAGTATGATGCCAAGGCACAACCTACCGTGAGTGGCGAGGTGATGATCCGCTCCACCAGCCCAGACGGTAAGCGTAGTAGCCGTGCTGAGCCGGTTAAAGTCTGAAAATTGGTAGTATCGAGCTGTGTCTAATGTTATCTCCTGTTTGCTTTATTTTTTGGCTAAACAAATTTAAGTGAAGTTGAGTTGATGGTTTTTCCCCCGGCAGGTCCGGGGTTTTTTTTGCTGCAAAATTGGTGCAGCTGCTAAAGGGGGGAGAGTCAATAAATGGGGGCGATAAACAGTAAATTTGTCACTCAGGAAAGATCAATAACGGGGTAGATACGGTGTTGTGGATAGCTAGCAGGCGAACGAACCCAGAGCATCGCTAACACTCTAGTGGCTTTAAGTAGCAAGGGGATAAATAAATATCAAGGGCATAAATAAGAACGACCACCTGACTCCCAACCGAGAGATACTCAGGTATAGAACGGGAAAGGTGGCCATCTTGCTGATAGCTTATGTTAACCAAACAGTAGAACCTATCAATCTGGATTAAACATAAGCCGTAGTGTATTCAGTGCTTAAAATCTTTATAAGATAATGCTTTCAAACCACATTATCTTTTATCGTGTGCCGACTCGTTTTCACGGCAATCACCGGTCTCACAATGGCCGTACAGATACAGACTGTGATTGGTCAGCTTGATACCATGCTGTTTAGAAATTTCACGTTGAAGCGATTCAATGGATTCATTGCTAAACTCAATCACTTTGCCGCAATCCAGGCAAATCAAGTGATCATGATGATGCTGCTGCGTCAGCTCAAAGACTGATTTACCGCCTTCGAAATTGTGGCGGGTAACAATACCGGCATCATCAAACTGGTTCAGTACGCGGTAAACCGTGGCTAAACCAATCTCTTCACCAATATCGATCAGCTTTTTATAAAGATCTTCCGCGCTGACGTGGTGGCACGCCGGATCTTGCAACACTTCCAGAATTTTAAGCCGGGGCAGTGTTACTTTAAGGCCTGCGTTTTTTAAGGCTTTGTTGTTGTCAGTCATGCGGATTCAGTCCTGTTACTATCGATTCAAATTAAGGCTGTTCAGCCTATGACATCCGTGGCGCAATAATTACAATTGCGTCTCATTATAGAACTGCTAGCCCCAAATGAAAACCGTGGTTGTTAACAAAGATATAATTGCACACTTTGTAAGATTAATCATGCAGTGTATTGATGAATGGGGATAACACATCATTTAAGTGTACAGTGACGAGCGATAAAGTTACAAATTTGTAGCAGTTTATTTTCATTTTGCGCGCAGGAAGATGTGGATCTGTGGGCCGCTTAACAAAGCACAATCGGATAGCCGGACGCGCTGCTCACCGGGGATGGGAGCTAAAGAGAGAGAAAACAACGTTATGACAAAAAGCACAGATCAAAAGGATAAAAGGCAACGGAAACGCCCGGCAGTGTTGAACACGACCATAGCGTTTCCGACAGGCTTGATTAACCCACGATTTCAGACAGGCTCAGTTCTTCAGTAATCTGTTTTACCCATGCCTCAACCCGCTCATTGGTAAGTTCTGGCTGACGGTCTTCATCAATTGCCAGACCAATAAAGTGGTCGTCATCCGCCAGACCTTTGGACGCTTCAAAATGGTAGCCCGCTGTTGGCCAATGGCCCACGATTGCGGCACCACGTGGCTCAATGATGTCGCGCACGGTACCCATCGCATCACAGAAATATTCTGCGTAGTCTTCCTGGTCACCACAACCAAACAGCGCCACCAACTTGCCATTGAAATCGATCTCTTCCAGTGTTGGGAAGAAATCATCCCAATCACACTGCGCTTCGCCGTAATACCAGGTTGGGATCCCAATCAGCAAAATATCGAAGCCTTCTAAATCTTCTTTACTGCTTTTGGCAATGTCGTGAACCTCAGCAACATCTTTGCCCAGTTGCTTTTGGATCATCTTGGCAATGTTTTCAGTATTGCCAGTATCGCTGCCAAAGAAAATGCCTACAGTTGCCATATAGCTAAATACCTTTTAAATTCAAATAGTTATGCAAATTACTGAGCGTTCTGCCCAATATTATAACACATGTATAGGGCGACATAATGCCAGAGAACCCCATCAGGCTTTTATCAAGTTTATGCGATATTAAATTTTTGTGAGTCGCTCAACCTTATAACTCCATTGCCGATAACCGTTGTGTAACTGAATAGTTGCAATTTGCGGTGCCAGGGGGAAATCCGTCAGATGAAGGTCTGCCGGCAAAGGAGTTGTCGTTAGCTGTATGAACGTCCTTTATTGCTTTTCGGTCATCAAATAACACCAGAGTCTCTAACGGTAACTATCCGATATATAAGGGGAACGAACATGCAGTTTTTAAAAAATATTACTATCAGGGCGGCATTGCTTTGGGTACTTGGCGCATTTTGTCTGCTCTGGGGCGGTGTATCGGCTTATACCTTGTTATCACTCAACCAACTGACACAATCCTCCAACGCGAATACTGTGTTGGTTGAAAATATGAATTTGGTTAATCAGGGGACGGATCAATATTTCCGTATGGTGACACGTCTGTCTCGTTCAGTAGATTACCGCCAGAGCGGTAATATCGTGGATGCTGACAAAGAATTGAAATCATCCAATGTTGCCTTGGAAAACCTGAAGCAAAAGTTGGCAGAATTTAAAACTATTGACCATGCACAGTTAGACTCCGCTTTGGTTAGCGGCGTGATTGATGGGTGGAGTGGGTTAATTGAACAAGGGGTTACGCCGCTGTATCAAGCTGCAATGGACAATAACAGCGCCGCTTATCAGGATTTAGCGAAAAAAACGGTACCTGCATTGAGTCGCCAGTATGGTTCAGTGGCTGAAAAGTTTAATCAGGCGGCATCAAAAGCTATCGGGGTGGCTAAAGATCAATTCTCTCATTTGACCAAAGTGAGCAGCATTACCCTTATCTCAGCGCTGATCGCCGGTCTGGTGATTTTACTGGCAACAGATCGCTATCTGGTTGCCAACCTGGTGCGCCCACTGGACGATATTCGCGAGCATTTTCGCGTGATTGCTTCTGGTCAGCTTGGTCTGCCTATTGCTGATTTTGGTCGCAACTGTGTTGGGCGGTTATTCCCGCTGCTGCGTGATGTACAAACCAGTTTGGTGAATACTGTTCAGGCAATTCGTAGTAGCACCGATGGGATCTATCATGGTGCAGCCGAGATTTCAGCCGGCAACACCGATTTGTCATCCCGCACTGAGCAGCAAGCTGCGGCGCTTGAAGAAACAGCAGCTAGCATGGAGCAGTTAACCGCAACCGTAAAACACAATGCTGATAATGCGCACCATGCCAGTCAACTGGCGGCCAATGCCTCCGCCACCGCGAAAAAGGGCGGAATATTGGTGGCAGATGTGGTTAACACCATGAATGAGATTTCAGCCAGTTCGCGGAAAATAGCCGATATAACGACGGTAATTAACAGCATTGCTTTTCAGACTAACATTTTGGCACTGAATGCAGCCGTTGAAGCCGCCCGTGCCGGTGAACAAGGTCGTGGCTTTGCTGTGGTTGCCAGCGAGGTACGTAATCTTGCACAACGCAGTGCACAGGCGGCGAAGGAGATTGATGGCTTGATTAATGAGTCGGTTAGTCGTGTCAGTAGTGGTTCGGCCTTGGTGGAGAGTGCTGGTATTACTATGGATGAAATTGTTCGTTCCATCACCAATGTGACCGATTTAATGGGTGAGATAGCTTCTGCATCTGATGAACAGAGCAAAGGTATTAGCCAGGTCGGACAAGCGGTGGCAGAAATGGACAGCGTGACACAGCAAAATGCCGCGTTAGTACAGCAAGCTTCCCGTGCTGCGGCCTCGCTAGAAGAACAGGCCACTCAGTTAAACCGGGCGGTAGCGGTGTTTAAACTAAAGGCCGATGACGAACGAGTAAAACCGGCAGTGAAAACGCGGGCCAACCCATTAACCGCAGCACCTGCCAGCGCGAGAGTGGATAGCAACGCAAACTGGGAAACATTCTAAAAACCGCTAACAACCCGGTGACTTCAGTATGGGCGGGATAAAGTAAAAACGGCGTAGCGTAAGTGATTACGCCACGCCGTCGTGGTAACCGATAGGGTTAAAACCCTTCTTGTGAGTGGGCTAATTGAGCCAGCAACATTTGTTCAATCAGCTCACTACGGCTGATGTTACGCTGCTCTGCAAGGCTGTTGAGAGCATCGACGGCATCGGCATTAATCTTCAGTTCCACGCGTCGTAAGCCACGCACTTTATCGCGCCGTAGTTGATTCCGCTTATTAATTCTAAGCTGCTCATCACGGGATAATGGATTTGTTTTCGGACGCCCCGGACGGCGTTCATCTGCGAACAGATCCAGCGTCGTGCGATCCGTTTGTTCTTTTGCCATAGGTAGCAGTACTACAAGGGATTTACATCAGAAAGCGTAACGAAGCCTTGTCTGACGATTCGGTTTACATGTTTCAGGTTGAGAACATAGCTTGAGCGCATTGAATAACCTATATACCAGCAGCCTGAATTTGCATTTGCACCGGTTACGATCTGTGAACAGCGACCGAAGTCCGCAGCAAAATTAGAGCGCGCCATAATACCCCAGCCAACTGAGCAACGACAATGCTTTACTGTGATTAGATTGTGCTAATTCGTTCTTTTTTGCACAATTTTTCCACAGGAAATACATTTTTTTTCCCCAGGGGATGATTTTTAATCAATCCCCATCGTGCGCTGTACTTTTTTTATTCAGCCTCTTTTTCATCGGTGCTGTTTTCATCAATAAAACGGTGGATAGCCCGCAAGACAGAATCCGGCTTTTCCGCATGTACCCAGTGGCCAGTCCCTGCGACCACATAGGCACGGGCTTGCGGGAATTGGCGGGCAATATCATCACGATGGCTATCTTGAATATATGGCGACAGCTCACCGCGAATAAAGAGGATTGGGTGCGGCCACGGTGGAATAGGTTGCCAGCCGACAATATTTTCGTATTGATCCCAGAGTGCGGGCACATTAAACCGCCATTCGCCGTTGTGGAATGATTTCAATAAGAACTGAATGACCCCTTCTTCTTTTATCGACTCACGCATCAATTGAGCGGCTTCTTGTCGCTGGGTTATACCCGCAGCACTCACAGCATTGAGGGCAGTAAAGATAGTGTCGTGGCGGCGTACTTGATAGTTGACTGGGGCGACATCAATCGCGACCAGCTTTGCAATACGATGAGGAGCAATTGCTGTCAGTGCCATTGCCACTTTACCCCCCATCGAATGGCCGATAATAATGGCTTTCTCTATTGCGAGGTGGTCGAGCAGCTCCAGCACATCCTGGGCCATTGCAGGGTAATCCACTTGCGGTGAGCGGGGTGATAAACCATGGTCACGCATATCAACCTGAACCACGGTATGATCTTTTTGCAAGTCACGGGCCAAAACACCCAGGTTATCCAGATTACCAAATAGCCCATGAATCAGCATGATTGGCAGGGACGGTGTGGCAGAAAGCGCGTTTTGTAAGCGGAAGTTTAATTTCATAGCGACGTTCATACTGAGAGATAATGTGGTTAGGATATCATGGCTGAACAAAGGTGTGCTGTTACACAATTATTTGCCTTATCATCAGTCATATGTAGATTATTGAGTTGCTGTGGGTGGGGCGGGCCATTTATCCCGATAAAGCCATTATAAAGGTACTCGTCAGCGCACTTTGACTTTATAATCCTAAGATATGTATAAGAAAGTAGAAACCCGTACTGGATAAAGATGAAAACTATTGAACTCGACGAAGAACTTTATCGCTATATTGCCAGCCATACGCAGCACATTGGCGAAAGCGCGTCTGATATTTTACGACGTATGCTGAAGTTTACGGCCGGTCAGCCGGTACCCAGTATCCCTGCCAGCACTGATGCGGTGAAAGCGGCGGCAGCTCCAGCACCACGAGATCGGGTTCGTGCAGTGCGTGAATTGCTGTTGTCCGATGAGTATGCAGAGCAAAATAGGGCGGTTAACCGCTTTATGTTGGTGTTATCCACACTTTACACGCTGGATGCACAGGCGTTTACCGAGGCGACTGAATCATTACATGGTCGCACCCGGGTTTATTTTGCGGGTGACCAACAGACATTGTTGCAAAACGGGACGCACACCAAACCCAAACATGTCCCAGGTACGCCATACTGGGTTATTACCAATACCAATACCGAGCGTAAACGCAGTATGGTGCAACATCTCATGCTGGCAATGCAGTTCCCGCCGGATTTGACCGAAAAAGTGTGCGGGACTATTTAATTTCGTTGAACCGATACCCAAAGAAATTGGAGTTGCAGGTAGGCAGCAAGCGAACGACAAATGGGTTGTAAACCATGTTGAACAGCACTTGCACTGGCCCGCAGGGTGAGCCTCATCAGAGGCTCCTAATCCCGATGAACTTACGCAAATAAGCGATTCGGGTGAGTGAACGCAGCTTGCGGCTCCAAATGCGAAGGGGATATATAGGGAGTAGTGACTGTGGCCAATCACCCTCGTGCCGGGCAACCCGCTCAGCAAAGCGATTTGATAAATGTTGCGCAGTTAACGTCACAATATTATGTATTGCAGCCAGATGCTGAAAATCCGGCCCATGCGGTCAAATTTGGCACCTCCGGCCATCGTGGCAGTTCATTACGCCACAGTTTTAACGAAGCACACATCTTGGCAATCGCTCAGGCGATCGCAGAAGTTCGTCATCAACATGGCATTAGCGGCCCGTGTTATGTGGGTAAAGATACCCATGCACTCTCTGAACCGGCATTTATCTCGGTATTAGAAGTGCTGACGGCGAATGGTGTGGATGTCGTGGTACAGCAAGATAATGGTTTTACACCAACCCCGGCGATTTCACATGCTATTCTCTGCCATAATGTGCAGGGGAAAGCCTTGGCTGACGGCATTGTTATCACACCGTCACACAATCCGCCTGAAGATGGTGGCATCAAGTACAACCCACCGAATGGCGGCCCGGCCGATACCAATCTGACCTCGGTAATTGAAAAAAGAGCTAATCAGTTACTCAGCCTGAAATTAGAGGGCATCAAACGCCAAACGCTGGATAAAGCCTGGCGTGGTAATCATCTGCGTGAGCAAGATTTGATTCAGCCGTATGTTGCAGGCTTGGTGGATGTGGTCGATATTCCGGCTATTCAACGTGCTGGTTTGAAATTAGGTGTTGATCCTCTCGGTGGCTCCGGTATTGCTTATTGGCAACGTATTGGTGAGCACTATAAGTTGGATCTAACACTGGTTAATGATTCTATCGATCAGACCTTCCGCTTTATGCATCTGGACCATGATGGCGTGATCCGGATGGATTGCTCGTCAGAATCCGCCATGGCTGGCTTATTGGCGTTACGCGATAAATTTGATTTAGCTTTTGCTAACGATCCCGATTATGACCGCCATGGTATTGTGACTCCGGCAGGGTTGATGAATCCGAATCATTATCTTGCAGTATCGATCAATTACCTGTTCCAGCACCGTCCGCAATGGGGCGCTGAGGTGGCCGTGGGTAAAACTCTGGTCTCCAGTGCGATGATTGATCGCGTGGTGGCTGATTTAGGCCGTAAGTTGGTAGAAGTCCCGGTCGGCTTTAAATGGTTTGTTGACGGTTTGCACGACGGTAGCTTTGGTTTTGGCGGTGAAGAGAGTGCTGGGGCCTCCTTCCTGCGCTTCGATGGCACGCCGTGGTCTACTGATAAAGACGGTATTATCATGTGTTTGCTGGCGGCAGAAATCACAGCAGTTACCGGTAAAAATCCACAGCATCACTATGATGATTTAGCTAAACGCTTTGGCGCACCGAGCTATAACCGTATTCAGGCTCCGGCGACTCAGGCGCAGAAAAACGCGTTGTCTAAACTGTCACCTGAGATGGTAACAGCCAACATGTTGGCGGGTGATCCTATTACTGCCCGTTTAACCACCGCGCCAGGCAATGGTGCATCCATTGGCGGCCTGAAAGTGATGACGGATAACGGCTGGTTTGCGGCGCGTCCATCCGGTACTGAAGACGCTTATAAAATTTACTGTGAAAGTTTTATCAGCCCAGAGCATCGTGAAAAGATAGAGCAGGAAGCCGTAGATATTGTCAGTGATGTACTGGCAGGGGCTAAATAAACCGCTGATTAAGAGTATCAGGCCAGAATCAAATAACAGGAGGTTGTTATTAGGTTCTGGCTTTTTATCATTGATAACGAAAGTCAGTTAGTGATTACAACATGGTACTCTAACGTTAGTGGCGAATAGCCCCTGAGCTAAACTTTGGGTGGATATATTTTCCTTTGATATAGATCGTTCTAGCGGAGCCGCCTCTTTGGGTGCGAAGGACGATAGGGCATCAATGATCATCCCAATACTGGGTAATGCACCACCACCACCGTTAGCGTAATCGTAGTCAAAATTATACTCTAAATCATAGTTAATCTGATTGTTTTTATCTATAAGAACTTGGCTGAGGGTTGTATTATATAATTTTTCACTATCAGGCATGTTTCTGTTAAATATCTCAGATAATTTAAAACTGATATGAGTACGAAAATCTACAGCCAAGTCATTATTCAGTTGGCTTAATTTTTCATTATACGTTTCAGGATTATTGATCACTAGATTGTGAAGTATTTCCGCTGAGTTATTTTGCATAAGCATGGCATTTGATTTTGTATGCAAATATTTTACTTTATAGCCATCAGGAGTAAATTGGTTACGAACGACGATAGTAAGGTCATCACCCTCATTGCGGCTGCTGATGACTAAGTGATCACCATAACGATTGAACTTTAACTCTTCAAATTTATGATCCATCAAAGCGATAGTATCTTCTTCACCTGCATATTCTACTATCATATTTATACCGTCGTTAGCGGCGAAAACATAGAGGTCATTTCCCTCGCCACCGGCTAAATAGTCATTTCCCTTACCACCTTGAAGGCGATCGTTCCCCTTGCCACCATAGAGTTGATCATCTCCGAGCGCGCGGCGGGATTGCGCTCTTTGTTCTGACTCAAGTTGGCTAACATCATGGTAATTTAAATCACCATTTAAACTGTCATTACCTTCTCCACCCACCAGGATATCGCTGCCGGCACCGCCATATAAGCCGTCATCACCGTTACCTCCAATTAATGTATCATGACCCTCCCAGCCAAACAGCGCGTCATTACCCTCTTTACCCTCTATGTAATCATTACCATCGGCACCAGCAAGGTTATCATTTTTTTTACCACCGATAATGGTTTTATCACCGCCGCCAGGCTCGGTGATAACGCCATTTCTTAGTCTGTGTTTACCCGTGAAATATTTGTCCGACTTTTTAAGTGTCACGGTTTCAGCCTGTTTCCCTGAGTATCCTATGGTTAACAGTTCATCGGCAGGATATTCAACAAGATCTTCTCTATGAATATAGAGGTACTTACGTGAATCATAAAAGTTATGAGGTTGTTTGGCATTGGATAGGAATAGTTCTTTTCTCTGTTTGTCATTAGTATAGAAAATAATAGATTTAATCTTCAGCTCACCGTTTTCAATGATTTTTTTATAGGTTTTATATTCGTATTTATTTTTATTTTTGTCTGAAAAAATAACGGTAAGGTTTGAGCCTGAATACCGAAAGAAGATTCTGTCGGACAGTTCATCTCTCAGTGCAATAGAATTCATAGTGCCATTTATTATTAAATTACCTGTGCAGTCGATTGTGCTTTTTTTTACTGGTCTTTGTTGTTCCTGGTTAATGTTCATTTAATATCCTTTCATTTGAAATATAATGTGATAATGCTTTTTTATATTAGCAATCAACATTATTTTAAATGAAGCTTAATTTCATTATTTATTGTCATTTAATTAATAATAAGGTTATGAATTATAATGAGGTCTTTGTTATTGATTTGGTGAATGTGTTATTACCCCAATGCCACCAGCAAAGCACCGGCGGTAATCAGTGCGACGCCCAAACTCGCCACCAGCGAGATTTTTTCACCAAACAGGATAACCGCCAGAATCACCGCAAAAACTACACTGAGTTTATCAATCGGGGCCACTTGAGAGACATTGCCATGCTTGATAGCCATAAAGTAAAACAGCCAGGATAACGCACCTGCAACACCACTGAGAATAATGAATAGCAGGGCTTTTTTATCTGCCAATACCCCACCGATCAGATTGAATTTCCCTTGAGCTAGCACCACGCCGACCAGGAACAGCGCCATCACGACAGCACGAACGGCGGTCGCAGTATTGGCATCCAACTGCTGCAAGCCGATTTTACCGAAGATAGCGACCAGAGAGGCAGTGAAGGCAGATAACAGGGCGTAAATCAACCAAGTACTCATGAATAATAAGACCTATTAGCATTTAAAAGTTTGATGCTACGCCGCTGACAGCTATTTTCCTAGTATCAATGTAAATTTTTATATCACACAAGATGTTACGGGATAAAGCGATAGCCGACGCCGGTTTCAGTTAGCAGATGCTTAGGGCGGGTCGGGTCTGTTTCTAATTTCTGCCGTAAATGGCCCATATAAATACGCAGATAGTGGCTGTGTTCGACATAATTTGGCCCCCAGACTTGGCTTAATAACTGGCGCTGGGTAATGACTTTACCGGCATTCGCCAACAATGCAGAGAGCAGGCGAAACTCAATCGGTGTCAGGTGCAGATTTTCGCCGGCACGGGTAACCTGACGATTAATCAGATCAACGCTGATATCGGCAAAGCCCACCAGCGGGCTTTCCTGACTACCACCGCTATGGCGGCGCAAAGCAACCCGCACTCTAGCCAATAACTCACTGATTCCAAATGGTTTACTTAGGTAGTCATCGGCTCCGGCATCCAACGCGGCCACTTTATCTTCTTCATTGTTACGAGCCGATAAGACGATAATAGGAATGGCACTCCACTGGCGCAGGTCTTGAATATAAGTCAGCCCATCGCCGTCTGGTAACCCCAGATCCAAAATAATCAGGTCCGGTTTGCGGGTACCGGCTTCAATTAACCCCCGTTGCAAGGTATCACTCTCGAATACTCGCCAGCCCTCACTCTCCAGCGCAATACGAACAAAGCGCCGAATCTCTTTTTCATCTTCTACGATTAGAATGTTAGTCGGGGATATAGTCACTTCTCCTCATACCCGTCATACTTCAAGCTGCTTGCAGCGGCCCCGGTCACTGACTTATGTAAGCTCCCGGGGACTTACTCAGTTGCCGCCTTCCTGCAACACGAATTATTTAGGGTATATCATTTTTCAGCATCAAGGTGTTCACTATCAATGTTTTCACTATCAATGTTTTCACTATCAATGTTTTCACCATCAATATCTGGCGCGCGCTCTAGTGGTAGCGTGAAGCGGAAGCTAGCACCGCCATCTTTATTGTTCTCAACCCAGATGCGCCCACCGTGTACATCAATAATGGCACGACAAATGGCTAAACCCAAGCCGACACCGGGAATGGCTGACTCTTTGTTACCTCGGGAGAATTTATCAAAGATTAGCTGTTCTTGCCCAAGGGTCACTCCTGGGCCATTATCCCATACTTCTACATTTAGCCACTCACCTTGTACTGCGGCCCGAATCCCCAGCAATGCCCCCTGACCGGCATATTTATGCGCATTTTCCAACAAATTGATAAATACCCGTTCCAGTAAGCTGCCGTCACAGTTGATCAACACCATTTCATCCGGTAACTCGACGTTGATGTGATGATGATTGAGGGCGGTTTCTAGCATATGCAGGGCGCTACCCACGATCTCTTCCAGTGATTGCCACTCTTTACGTAGATTAAACCCACCCGATTGAATACGCGCCATATCCAATAAGTTATTCACCAGCCGGGTGGTACTCAGCACTTGTTGGCGGATTTGATTGGCTTGCGGCGCATGGCGTGAACCTTCCGCTGCCAGATCCAGCGTCAAAATTTCGGCCTGACCGAATAGCACCGTCAATGGGGTACGTAAATCATGAGATAGTGCCGCCAGCAGTGAGTTACGCAGTTGCTCGCGTTCGGCATCCAGTTTTGCCAATTCGGCACTGCGGGCCAGATGTAGCCTTTCCAGAGCATTGGCGATCAGACTGGTAAAGGTTTGCAGCAAGCGCTGCTGCTCCGGCACCATTAATTGGCGCAGGTTGGCAGGTTCGATTGCCAGCACGCCAAAAGTTTGCCTGGAGGCGGTCAACGGTAATAACTGATAGGGGACACCGGGCAGGGTGTCGGTACCGGCACCTGCTGGTGCGCCTTTGTCAAAACTCCAGCGGGCAATAGCCACATCAACAGAAAGTGCGCCGCCTTCGTCAGTGGCGACTTGCTGCAAGCGTCCATCTTCTTGTGGCAGTAACAGGTCAGTTTTCGCTTGAAAACTGCTGGAGAGAAAATGACGACTGGTTTTGACAATATCCGCAGGCGTTAGGGCACGGCTTAATCCGCGCGACATCTCATACAAATGTCTGGCGCGCTGCTCGCGATAACGGGCAATTCTGGCTTGATAGCGCACCCCGGCGGTAAGATTACCCACCACGATACCGACAATCAGCATCACGCCAAACGTCACCAGATACTGCACATCAGTGACCGCCAGTGACCAATGTGGTTGAACAAAAAACAGATCGAAACTGGCGACATTAATCACTGCCGCCAAGACTGACGGCCAGCGGCCATAGAACAGTGCAATAATCACAACACCCAGTAAGTAGACCATCACCAGGTTGGCTTGATCGAAACCGGGGATGAGCCACTGCGATAACACCGTAATCAGGGCACACAAGCCGATGGCTGCCGCACAGCCACGCAGTTGCATCCGCCACTTTTCAGTAAAGGTACGAGAATCACTCTCTTTCACCACATTGGGGGGGGTATCGCCCTCCAGTGCAATAATCACCAAATCCAGATCTGGCCCCAGCTTGCCCAAGCGATCTGCAAAGCTACCACGCAGTTTCCACTGTTTTTCTGTGCGGCGACCAATGATGATTTTCCCCAGATTATGTTCTCGGGCGTAACGCAGGATGGCCTGTTCTTCACGGGGTTCTGACAGCGTAGCGGTTTCTGCTCCTAACTCTTGCGCCAATTTTAGTGTGCGTAAAATGGCCCGGCGCTTCGCTTCTGGCAGGCCATGCAGGCGGGGGGTTTCCACATAGACTGCATGCCAGATACACCCCAATCGGGCTGCCAGCCGGGCAGCGGTTCGAACCAGTTTTTCGTTACCGCTGTTATGGCCAATACACAATAAGATGGCATCACGGGTATGCCAGACACGTTCGCGCCCCTGAGTATCACGGAAGGCACGCATCTGATCATCAACCCGATCCGCGGTACGGCGCAGTGCCAGTTCGCGCAGGGCGATTAAATTGCCCTTACGGAAGAAGTGCTCGATGGCTCGCTCCGCCTGACCCGAAATATAGACTTTACCTTCATTCAGCCGCTGGCGCAGGTCATCGGGGGGGAGGTCGACCAAAACCACTTCAGTGGCTTCATCAAACATATGATCGGGCACGGTTTCCCGCACCCGGATACCGGTCACGCCGCCGACCACATCATTCAGGCTTTCCAGATGCTGTACATTGACGGTGGTCAGCACATCAATGCCTGCATCCAGCAGTTCTTCAACATCCTGCCAGCGTTTCGGATGGCGCGAGCCATAGGCATTACTGTGCGCCAGCTCATCCATCAGGATCAGGGCCGGGTGGCGTGCCAGGGCCGCATCCAAATCAAATTCACATACCTGACGATTGCGGTGATGAATTCGCTTTTGCGGTAGGATGGTCAGCCCTTCGAGCAGCGCTGCGGTTTCGCTACGC
The DNA here is from genome assembly GCF_052217165.1 of Yersinia sp. 2540 StPb PI. NCBI lineage: Bacteria > Pseudomonadati > Pseudomonadota > Gammaproteobacteria > Enterobacterales > Yersiniaceae > Yersinia > Yersinia sp. 2540 StPb PI. The sequence continues at coordinate 3,965,156 of NZ_JAZGQC010000001.1, read as the reverse complement.
CCGTGTGTTTCCACCACACCAACCAATACATCCAGCCCTTGAGTCCGCAGGCGCTGAGCCTCTTGCAGCATGGCGTAAGTTTTGCCCACCCCCGCGCAGGCCCCGAAAAACACTTTCAGCCGGCCACGGGTCTTCTCATTGGCTGCTGCGAGCAGGCTGTCGGGGTCGGGGCGGGTTGGTTCTGCATCCACCATGTTATGTCCTTAAGATTTTGCCGGGTTGATCGGTACTTTTACCGGGCTTTGGGCATCCAACGCCATATTCAGATTCAGCACATTCACCACTGATTCACCGAAGAAGTTCGGTGTCGCTTTTTGCACACTACTATCAATCAACTGCTTCACTTCAGACAATGGCATCTGGCGCACGCTGGCGATGCGGGGAGCCTGATAATAGGCCGCTTCCAGTGAAATACTGGGATCCAGACCACTGCCTGATGCTGTCACCAAATCAACCGGGACTGGGCCAGTTTGTGTCGGGTTAGCCTGACGCAGTAATGTTACTCGCTCACTGATAACCTGATCCAGTGCGGGATTGCTGATGGACAGATTACTCCCACCAGAGGCCATTGGATTATAAGGCATATCTGCTGTTACCGATGGGCGGCCGGCAAAATAGCCTGGCTGAGTAAAGTTTTGGCCTAGCAAGGTAGAACCGACAACTTCATCACCCAGCATCGCCAGTGAACCACGCGCTTGCTCGGCAAACATCAATTTTGCCAATCCGGTAGTCAGCAGAGGATAAGCTATCCCGGTGATAAGTGTCAGTAATATCAGTAGAACCAATGAAGGTCGCAGGTATGACATGGATATTGCCTCTCTATTAGGTCTTAATAGCGGCCACCAGCAAAACACGCCGTGGCCATTGCAAACATTAATTACTGAGTTTTCAGCCCATCATTAGGGCGGTCAGTACCAGATCGATCAGTTTGATACCGACAAACGGCACCAATAGGCCACCCAGCCCATAGATCCACAAGTTACGACGCAGCAGCGCCGCTGCACTCATCGCCTTGTAACTCACCCCTTTCAGTGCCAACGGGATCAGGAACATAATCACCAGCGCGTTAAAAATAACCGCCGACAGTATGGCCGACGCCGGGGAGTGCAACTGCATGACATTCAGGGCATTAAGCTGCGGATAGGTAGCTGCAAATGCAGCCGGGATAATGGCGAAATATTTAGCAACGTCGTTGGCGATACTGAAGGTGGTCAGCGATCCACGGGTCATCAGCATCTGTTTACCGATATGCACCACCTCAATCAACTTGGTTGGGTTAGAATCCAAATCCACCATGTTGCCAGCTTCTTTCGCCGCTTGTGTTCCCGAGTTCATCGCCACGGCGACGTCAGCCTGCGCCAGTGCCGGGGCGTCGTTGGTACCGTCACCGGTCATTGCCACCAATCGGCCTTCGGCCTGATACTGGCGAATCAATGCCAGTTTGGCCTCTGGCGTGGCTTCCGCCAGAAAATCATCCACACCCGCTTCGGCGGCAATGGCGGCTGCTGTCAGGCGGTTATCACCGGTGATCATCACTGTTTTGATGCCCATTTTGCGCAACTCGGCAAAACGTTCTTTGATGCCACCTTTGACGATATCTTTCAGCGCCACTACACCCAGCACCCGTGGCCCATCGGCCACTACCAGTGGCGTACCACCGGTGCGGGCGACACTTTCCACCGCGTCTTCCACTGCCCGCGGGAAATGGCCCTGATTGGACTCGACATGGCGGCGAATAGCATCCACAGCACCTTTACGGATCATTCTGTCCTGCACGTTCACACCACTCATCCGTGTTTGTGCCGAGAAAGGCACAAAGGTGGCATTCAGACTGTGCAAGTCACGTTCGCGCAGGTTAAAGCGCTGTTTCGCTAACACCACGATACTGCGGCCTTCTGGCGTTTCATCCGCCAAAGACGAGAGCTGCGCGGCATCGGCCAGTTGTTGCTCGGTGACACCCGGTGCAGGTAAAAACTCAGACGCCTGGCGGTTACCCAGTGTGATAGTGCCGGTTTTATCCAACAACAGCACATCAACGTCACCGGCAGCTTCCACCGCGCGCCCGCTGGTGGCGATCACGTTAGCGCCCAGCATCCGGCTCATCCCGGCAACCCCGATGGCTGATAGCAGGCCACCGATGGTGGTTGGGATCAGACAAACCAGCAGCGCCACCAGTACCGTAATTGTCACCGGTGAACCGGCATGATTGGCCTCAACACTGAACACCGAGAACGGATAGAGAGTCGCCGTCGCCAGTAAGAAGACAATGGTCAGAGCCACCAGCAAAATGGTCAACGCCACTTCGTTAGGGGTTTTACGCCGTTTCGCGCCTTCAACCATGGCGATCATCCGGTCAAGGAAGGTTTCGCCGGGGTTAACGCTGCACTCAACTACCAACCAGTCGGACAGCACGCGGGTACCGCCGGTCACGGAAGAGAAGTCACCACCGGATTCACGGATAACCGGAGCAGATTCGCCGGTAATGGCGCTTTCATCAACGGATGCACCACCTTCCAGCACTTCGCCGTCACAGGGCACGGTATCGCCAGCTTCAATTAACACCACATCGCCTTTGCGCAAGCTATCGGCGGAGACTTTCTCCTGTGGCGCATCAAAGCGGGCTTCTGACAGTTTTTTGGCCCAACTGGTTTTTTTCACCCCACGCAGACTTTCTGCCTGCGCTTTACTGCGCCCCTCGGCCAAAGCTTCGGCGAAGTTGGCAAACAGCACGGTAAACCACAGCCACAGAGCCACATTGCCGGTAAACATGGCACTACCGGTGGTTTGGCCGCTTAATATCGCCAGCCAAATCAGAGTGGTCAGCCAACTCCCCAGATAGACCACGAACATCACTGGGTTACGCCATTGGACGCGTGGGTCCAGTTTCTTCACGGCATCAATAAGCGCAGTACGAACCAGTGCTGGCTCAAAAATCGCGCGTTGTTTGCGTGTCATAGTAGTTCTCTCATCAATGTGCTAACCAAACTTGCAGATGCTCAGCAACCGGACCTAAGGCCAGCGCTGGGATAAAGGTCAATGCGCCGACCAACAGCACCGTACCTACCAGCAAACCGATAAATAGTGGTCCAGCGGTTGGCAGCGTGCCATTACCCGCGGGTTGCCGCTTCTTCGCCACCAATGAGCTGGCAATGGCCAATACCGGCAGAATCACGCCAAAGCGGCCGAAGAACATGGCGGCGGCCAGCAGCAGGTTATAAAACGGCGTATTGACACTCAGGCCAGCAAAGGCGCTGCCGTTATTGTTGGCCGCAGAGGAGAGGGCGTAGAGAACTTCGCTAAAACCATGCGCACCGGGGTTAAGAATCCCCGCCCGCCCGGCATCAGTGCAGAGTGCCAGTGCGGTACCCAGCAGCACGATAGCCGGGGTGACCAGAATGGCCAGCGCGGTCATTTTCATATCAAATACGTCAATTTTCTTGCCAAGATATTCAGGGGTACGACCAATCATCAACCCGGCAATAAAGACGGTCAGCAGCACGAATAGCAGCATGCCGTATAACCCAGAACCGACCCCACCAAACACCACCTCGCCAATCTGCATTAACCACATCGGTACCATGCCACCTAAGGCGGTAAAGGAGTCATGCATGGCGTTAACGGCCCCACAAGAGGCTGCGGTAGTGACCACGGCATACATACTGGTTGCCAGAATGCCGAAGCGGGATTCTTTACCTTCCATATTGATATTGCTGTCGGCACCTAACTGAGTTAAGTGCGGGTTACCGGCCAGTTCTGCATACATCACCACGACTACGGCCACCACAAAAATCAGTGACATAGCCCAGATCAGCGCATGGCCCTGACGGCTATCACCCACCACCTGACCGAAGGCAAAACAGAGTGAACAGGGTATGAGGAAAATCGCCAGCATCTGCATAAAGTTACTAAAAGCAGTTGGGTTTTCAAATGGATGTGCGGAGTTAGCGCCAAAGAAACCGCCGCCGTTGGTCCCCAACATTTTTATGGCTTCCTGCGAGGCTACCGGCCCCATTGGTAGGGTCTGTTTTACCCCTTCAAGGGTGGTGATATGCAGGTAGCCATCCAGGTTTTGTAATACCCCCTGACTGACGAAAATTAGTGCGATAATCAGCGCAATCGGCAGCAACACATATAAGGTGATGCGCACCAGATCGACCCAGGCATTTCCCAGTGTGTGGGCCGAATGGCGGGCAAAGGCACGGATCAGAGCAAAAGCGACGGCAATGCCGGTTGCGGCAGAGAGGAAGTTTTGTACCGTCAGACCGGCCATTTGACTGAGATAACTGAGGGTGTTTTCGCCGCTATAGGCTTGCCAGTTGGTGTTAGTGACAAAGCTGACCGCGGTATTTAAGGCCAGATGCCATGACATACCCGGCATGTGTTCAGGATTTAGCGGTAACGAACCTTGCGCCATCAACAGCGTGAACAGCAAGGCAATACCCAGTAAGTTAAAGCAGAGAATGGCGAGCGCATATTGCCAGCCGTTCATCTCTTCATTTTTTACACCGCTACAACGCCATAAACCGGCCTCGACTTGGCGCAATGGCGCAAAGGGTTCGCCTTCGATTATGCGAGCCAAAAAGCTCCCCAACGGGCGGGACAGCACCAACAACACCAGCATGAAGCTGGCGATAAGCAGAAATCCTGACGCTGCCATTTAAAAATCCTCCGCATTAAACAAGGCATAAACCAGATAGCCAAGAAGCAGTAGGACCAACAGCGCACCACTAATGATGCTGAAACTCACGATACACCTCCACAACGCTTATTTTTGATAACAACAGCTTATGAAGTCGGGCGAAAAGTTCCTGATAAAAAATGGCCGTGAGGTGTAAAAAAAGTATAAAAACGGTCAAAAAACAGACATGAAATGGGTGTAAATTAACCAGTGGCAGCGCAGTATCGCCAATTCTGGCCCTTGAAGGGTTAGGCACTAAGTCAATACATATAATTTGCCAATTACTAAAGAGTACATAACTGTAATGTAACCAATGATTGGTTTTAAATTAACCTTACTGTAACAAAATTACAGAATTGACAATTTATTTCGGCTTTTGATGCAATTGAGTGGTCGGATGAGTGGTAAAATTTCAACCGATACGGTAAAATTTTGTCCAGTTTCCAATTTTGTTTATTTTATTTTCAACGCCAAGTTGTAAATCGACTCTCTGTTTAACCGAGTTGGCTGTTACACAAAGGCGTTTTAAAGGAGGATCGTTATGACCATGTACAACGCATACCCATTGCATCAGGTTCTCTTGCGCCGGAGCGCAGTGATTCTGGTCGGTTTACTGGCACTGCCGGTGATGTTTTTCCGCAAAGACCGTGCCCGCTTTTACAGTTACCTGCACCGGGTTTGGGCTAAAACCAGTGATAAGCCGGTGTGGTTGGCACAGTCTGAATCGGCAATACAGGATTTTTACTGAGATAAATCAGTAAGCTGCTCGTAGATAAAAACGGCGTAAAATTAATGGCCCGTGGGTTAACACTCGCGGGCTTTTTACTGCCTGCGATATCTGCCCCAGATATAAAGGTATCAAGCAATAGCGTGGTTCTCGGGCAACAACTGTTATGCTGTGATGAGAAAAGTTGAAGTTGCCAAGGCCAAGGGAGAATAGAATGCTGGAGAGTAATCAGGTAACCCACAGTATTGAGTACTGCCATGCGCGAGACGAGCTTGATGCGTTATATGCAGCAGGCATAACGCGTGGCCAATTGATGGATTTTCATAGCCGGTATAAGTTAGTGCTGTTGGCGCATTCGCAGCCTGAATATCGCGAAATTGGTCCTTTTATTGCCTCAATGGATAGATGGTCATCATTAATTGAGTTTACTGATGAGTATCGCCAGCGTTTACTGCATTTGTTGTCTCATCAGCCAACGTCCGCCAATCACACCAACGTATTAATGCATGTACAGGGCTATTTTCGGCCTTACCTTACGTCAACACAACGTCAGGCATTGGCACAGCTTATCGAGCAGTATCGGGTAGGTGAGTTGCCTTTGAGTGTCCCTATCGGCCAAATAAATGCTTACTTGGTTGAATTCCCGAATGAGTATCTGGCCGGACAACGCTATTTTACATTTTACTCGGCACAAGGATAAGGCATGGCGACGCATCTGGTCTGGTTTCGTAATGATTTACGCGTAACGGATAATCTGGCGCTGCATGCCGCTTGTCAGGATCCACAAGCCACTGTGATTGCGCTATTTATCGCCACGCCGGCACAATGGGCGGCACATGATATGGCTCCCCGGCAGGCCACCTTCCTGCTGCAAAACCTACAACAGTTACAGCACGCACTGGCTATACGGGCGATACCGCTACACTATCATCAGTGTGATAATTTTCAGGATTCCATTATCTGGCTGGATGATTTTTGTCAGCAGCAGCAAGTGGATGCGCTATTTTATAACCAACAGTATGAGTTAAATGAACAACTGCGAGATGGGGCGCTAGTGACGCGGCTCAATCATCGGCAAGAAGCCGGTCACACCATTACTTGTCACCGTTTCGATGACAGTGTGTTATTGCCGCCGGGCAGTGTCCTGACGGGTAATAATGAGATGTACAAAGTATTTACCCCGTTTCGCCGCGCTTTTATTCAGCGTTTAATGATGAGTGAATGCCGCTGTGTCCCTGCGCCAAAAACGCGCGATAACGTGGTAGCTGCCATGCCATTACCACTGCTCCCGTTTGACTATCCGCAACAACCGGTAGATAGCCAATTATTTCCGGCAGGCGAAGAGGCGGCATTACACCGCCTGCGCAGTTTTTGTCGCGAGCAGGTTCAGGACTACCAGCAACAACGTGATCTGCCCGCTGTGGCAGGGACCAGTTGTTTGTCACCTTATCTGGCGTTGGGGATACTTTCGCCCCGTCAATGCTTTAACCGCTTGTTGGCAGAATGCCCCGCGTTGCTGGAAAACTCCGACGGTGGTGCTTTTACTTGGCTTAATGAGTTGATCTGGCGTGAATTTTATCGCCATTTGTTAGTGGCCTATCCGCGTTTATGCCAGCATCGTCCCTTTATTGACTGGGCTGATGGCGTAATATGGCATCACTCAGAACAGCAACTGCTTGCCTGGCAGCAGGGGCAAACAGGTTACCCTATTGTTGATGCAGCTATGCGGCAGTTGAATGAAACCGGCTGGATGCATAACCGCCTGCGGATGATCAGCGCCAGTTTTCTGGTTAAAGATCTGTTGATCGATTGGCGACACGGCGAACGCTATTTTATGTCCCAGCTATTGGATGGGGATTTGGCTGCCAATAATGGCGGCTGGCAGTGGGCTGCCTCCACGGGTACTGATGCTGCACCCTATTTTCGTATTTTTAATCCCACCACCCAGGGCGAGCGTTTTGACCCGAGCGGCGTTTTTATCCGCCGTTGGTTACCTGAGCTGGCGAGGGTGCCAGACAGTGATATCCATCAGCCATGGCGCTGGGCGCAGCGGCAACAGCAACATCTGGATTACCCACTACCGCTGGTGGATCATAAGCTGGCCAGATTGGCTACACTCGCGGCATTTGAAGCCGCTAAGCGGGATGGCCGCAAGGATCCCTAATCACCAGGAGCCTGCATGTTTTTGACATATATTTCGACTAAATTCTGTGTTTCAACTAAAACCCATGTTTTAACGAAACCCACGTTATGTACCAATAAGATAACCCACATGGTGCTTAACGCCGGGCTGATTTTATCGTTTAGCCTATATAGCTCGCTGGCAGCGGCCGGTTTTGAGGTGGTGGCACTGGGGGTGGATGGGGGTGTCAGCGATGGCAATCTGACATCTTATCTGATTCGTGATGATAGCCAGCCGGTCTATTTAGCTCTGGATGCCGGTTCGGTGTTACCGGGTATTGCCAAAGCTCTGGAGAAGGGCGCTTTCCCCGAGATTACCGATGAAACCGCCGCCCCGCTGACACGTCAGGGTTATATCTTCCGCCAGCGCATCAACAGCTATTTTCTTAGTCATGCCCATCTTGACCATGTTTCCGGCCTGATTATCGGTTCGCCGGAAGACAGCAAAAAGACCCTTTATGCCTCGGCAGACACGATTGATGTATTGCGAAACTACTATTTTAACTGGCGTGTCTGGCCTAACTTTACTGACAGCGGCAGCGGTACCCGGCTGGGAACCTATCGCATGCAGATGGTGCGGCCAAATCAACCTCTAAGCCTGGGCTTAACCCGTTTGACGGGGGAATTGTATCCACTGAGCCATGATAAGTCCCCCTCTGCTATGTTATTGATCAGCAGTAATAATCAGTCATTTGCCTATTTTGGTGATACTGGCCCGGATGAGATGGAAAAGTCGAAAAATCTGGATACGGTGTGGCGTAACCTGGCCGAAAAGGTTAAACAGCAGCAATTGAAAGGGATGATAATCGAAGTTTCTTTCCCCAATGACGTTGCTGATAGCAAGTTGTACGGCCATATGACGCCTAAGTGGTTGCTGAAGGAATTGAAAAATCTGGAGAAATACAGCGGTGAAGGCCAACCATTAAAGGGGCTACCGGTGGTTATCAGTCATATAAAACCTTCATTTAAACAGGGGCAAGATGTGCGTAAAACCATTGCCACTGAGTTGCAACAAGGCAATGATATGGGGGTTAATTTTATCCTGATGGAGCAAGGCGATAGCCAGCGTTTTTAACTACCCATTTATATTTTTTGAGGCTGATGAAATGCGCAATACCGAACTGGAAACTCTACTCAATAACCAACTGAATATCTCGGCTTTTCAAGACTATGCACCCAATGGTTTGCAAGTTGAGGGGCGCGAAGAGATCAAGCGCATTGTCACCGGCGTGACCGCCAGCCAGGCACTATTGGATGCTGCGGTTGGGCAACAGGCTGATGCTATTTTGGTTCATCACGGTTATTTTTGGAAAAATGAACCGGTCGTGGTGCGTGGAATGAAACGTAACCGGCTGAAAACATTGCTTACCAACGATATTAATTTGTATGGCTACCATTTGCCACTGGATGCTCATCCTGAATTAGGCAATAACGCGCAATTGGCTAAATTACTGGGTATTCGGGGGGTGGGTGAAATTGAATCTTTCTTACCTTATGGTGAGTTTGATGCACCGTTAAATGCGGTAATTTTACGTGAACGGCTGGAAAAGTTGTTGGGCCGTGAGGTATTACATTGTGGTGATCGAGCGCCAGTAGATGTGCGTCGTCTTGCCTGGTGTACCGGCGGCGGGCAGGGTTTTATCCAACAAGCGGCTGATTTTGGTGTTGATGCATTTATCACTGGTGAAGTTTCAGAGCAAACAATTCATATTGCCCGGGAGATGGGCGTGAATTTTTATGCTGCGGGGCATCACGCCACTGAGCGCTACGGCATCAAGGCGTTAGGTGAATGGTTGGCTAGCAAGCATCAATTTGAAGTTATCTTTATCGATATCCCCAATCCCGCCTGACCATTATGCAACATTATGCACTGGTAATAAGTATCGGTGCATAACCTACTGTAGATATCTCCTTGTTTATGTGCAATTAAACCATACTTTAAACAAGGTTTTATCCTCTCTCTGGCTATTTAAAATCACCATCTGGCCATAGTTGGATGATAAACCGACAGTTTTTAAGAATATTTGCTCTCTATAGCCTGATTCTAAATAAGAAAAGAATCGATTATTTACCTCTTTCCTTCGTAAAAAACTTCAAAATACGCGGTTTCCAGCGGTTAATTTCAGTATTTACATTGAATCTAGTGATTGCTGATATCTATTGGTTGATTCAGTTCTATTGACAGCAGTTAGGTGCTAACGCATAAATATGTCCTTATAAAAGCTATTTATCTAATGAAAATAAAAACTATACATGTCTTAGGGGGACGGGAGTGCAAAGAGCACGATGCTATTTATTGGGAGAGAGTGCGGTGGTTCTGGAATTGGAACCGCCGGTAACATTAGCAAGCCAGCAACGGATCTGGGGCTTGGCTGATCGTCTGATTCATCATCCTGATGTCCTTGAAGCGATTCCGGGTATGAATAATCTGACTCTATTATTGTCAGATCCACAAAATACGGCGCTGGACGCCATTGAACGCCTCCAACGCTGGTGGGAAGAGAGCGAATCATTAGTGCCTGAATCACGTGATATCACCATTCCAGTGATTTATGGCGGTGAGGCAGGCCCAGACCTGGCTGAAGTGGCTCATCACACTGGCATGACAGAGCGTCAGGTGGTGGAGTGCCACGCTGGCGCGAGCTATATCGTCTATTTTTTGGGGTTCCAGCCGGGCTTCTCATATCTGGGGGGGATGCCGGAAAAGCTCGCCACGCCACGGCGTGCTGAACCACGTTTAGTGGTAGCACCCGGTTCTGTCGGTATTGGCGGTAGCCAAACCGGTATCTATCCACTGGCAACGCCCGGTGGCTGGCAACTTATTGGCCGCACATCATTGGCACTGTTTAATCCGCTGGAGATGCCGCCAACCTTGTTACGGCCCGGCGATAATGTGCGCTTCCTGCCCTTAAAGGAGGGCGTATGCTGAATATTATTCGTTCAGGTATTTATACCACAGTCCAAGACAGTGGCCGTGGCGGTTTTCGCCGTTTGGGAATCAGTCAGGGTGGGGCACTCGATTTACCGGCGCTCAGCATGGCAAATATGCTGGTAGGTAATGAGCCTGATGCTGCCGGGCTGGAAATTACCCTGGGTCAGTTTACGGCACAATTTACGCAACCAGGCTGGATAGCGGTGACAGGAGCCGGTTGCGATGCCCGACTTGATAATCAGTTGCTGTGGACCGGCTGGCGTTATCCGGTCAAGCCGGGGCAGCAGCTAAAACTCAGTGTGCCACATCGGGGAATGCGCAGCTATTTAGCCATCTCTGGAGGGATTGCAGTACCGGAGATGTTGGGTTCACGCAGCACCGACCTGAAAGCCGGTTTTGGCGGTTATCAGGGGCGACTGATCAAAGATGGCGACACCCTGGCATTAGGCCAAGCTACACGTTTACCACGTGAATCAGTCGGTATCAAACAACTGTTATTTGGTAACCGTGTCCGGGCTGTTCCTGGCCCGGAATATCATGAGTTCGACGATATCGCACAGGGTGCTTTTTGGCGTGAAGCCTGGCAACTCAGCCCACAGAGCAACCGTATGGGATATCGCCTGACCGGGCGCGAATTAGCGCGCACCACGGACCGCGAGATGTTATCCCACGGATTATTACCCGGCGTGGTGCAAGTGCCGCACAACGGCCAACCGATTGTGCTGATGGCTGACGCGCAAACAACCGGCGGTTATCCGCGCATTGCCTGCGTTATCGAAGCAGATCTTTACCATTTAGCTCAGCTTAGGCTCGGCGAACCGGTGCATTTTGTGCCATGCACAGTTGAGGAAGCGCTGCGGGCCAAAGCGGAGCAACAGCATTTCTTAAAACAGATCGCATGGGGTTTACAGCAAGGATTCGATGCGACGGAGGCCAAATGAAGATTGATTTAAACGCCGACTTAGGTGAAGGCTGCGCTAATGATCAAGCACTGCTGCAATTGGTCAGTTCAGCCAATATTGCCTGTGGCTTTCATGCCGGTGATGCGCAGACCATGCGCCAGTCGGTGCGCTGGGCTATGGAATATGGCGTTGCTATCGGTGCGCATCCGAGTTTCCCTGATCGCGAGAATTTTGGTCGAACCGCGATGCAGTTACCCCCTGAGACGGTGTATGCCCAAGTGGTTTATCAATTAGGTGCCTTGGCAGCCATCGTGAAGGCGGAGGGCGGCGTGATGCAACATGTGAAACCTCATGGCATGTTGTATAACCAGGCGGCGGTTGATCCTCTGCTGGCGGATGCAATAGCGAAAGCGGTGAAAGCCGTGGACACGTCGTTACGGCTGGTTGGATTGGCGGGAAGCGAATTGGTCCGTGCCGGTGAGCGCGCAGGTTTGGTGACCCGACAAGAGGTATTCGCTGATCGCCGCTATCAGCCTGATGGCACTCTAGTGCCGCGCAGCCAGCCAGATGCCTTAATTGAAAGTGACGAGTTGGCGTTGTCACAAACGTTGGCAATGGTGCAGCGTCAGCAGGTTCAGGCTCGTGATAGCAGTTGGGTAGCGGTACAGGCGGATACAGTATGCGTCCACGGTGATGGCGCCCATGCCTTGGATTTTGCCCGCCGTTTACGCCACAGTTTTCAGCAGCAAAATATCACGGTAACCGCGCAGTAAGATGGACGTTGGGCAGTAAAAATTATAACCGCCTGGCCCGGGTGGAATGGCTTCATCAATTAGATACATATCACACTTTATAACAACACTTTAGGACAGGAGAGTCACCTTGGAACAAACGGTAAACCTTTGGCCGCTAATTGGTATTGCGGCGATCGTAATCGGATTTTTACTGCGCATCAACGCAGTACTGGTGGTGATTACCGCCGGCATCATCACTGGTCTGGCGGCGCTAATGCCAATGGCCACTATTTTGGAAAAACTGGGTGAAGGTTTTCTCAATACCCGCAACCTACCTCTGATTCTGTTACTGCCACTGGCTGTTATCGGCTTGCTGGAGCGCCACGGCTTGAAAGAGCGAGCGCAGGCGTGGATTTCACAAATTAAAAGTGCCACCTCTGGCCGTTTATTGATTGTGTATCTGTTTGTGCGTGAAGCGACAGCCGCGCTGGGTTTAACCAGTCTGGGTGGTCATCCGCAAATGGTACGGCCATTACTGGCACCGATGGCAGAAGGGGCGGCTGAAACCCGTTATGGTGAGTTACCGGAGAAAGTGCGTTATCGCCTGCGTGCAATGTCTGCCGCGACCGATAACGTTGGGTTGTTCTTCGGTGAAGATATTTTTGTCGCTTTCGGTGCGATTATTTTTATGCACAACTTTATGCTGGAATCCGGTGGCATTCAGACCGAGCCGTTACACATTGCGTTGTGGGGTATCCCGACTGCGATTTGTGCTTTCCTGATCCACGCCTACCGTTTGCAACGTTTGGATAAACATCTCGCCGCTGAGTTAACCGCGCTGAGTCAGTCTGCTTTGGCTACCAAGGGAGACGCAAAATGATTTTCCAACAACAATATCTTTATTGGCTGGCTGGCGTAGTGCTGTTGATTGTCGCGTTAATGTCATTTCGTGATAAGGCCAACCCACGCCGTATCACCACCGGTTTATTTTGGGGGTTATACGGGCTGATTTTCCTGGTGGGCGATTGGACCTATCGTCTGGCCAATACTTTGGCGGGCGAGGGGCCGGATGAGAAGCGCATTCTGAATATTACTGTCGGTGTGGTGGTGGTGATTATGGCGCTGATTGCCGGTTTTGGTGGGGTAAAACTGGGTAGCTATCATCAACGCACTCCAGAACAGCGCGAAGTGAGTGCCAAGCGTTTGGGGAATAGGCTGTTCATCCCGGCATTGGCTATCCCGGTGGTGACGGTTATTGGTGTGCTGCTGTTTAACAATATCCCCGCGCTGGATCAATGGCTGTTTGGTACCGGCAACCACGCCACCTTAGTCACCTTATTCTCGATGACTGTTGGTTGTGTTCTCGGTTTGATTATTGCGGTCGTCATGACCCACGAAACCGCGGCACAACCGGTGCAGGAAGCTCGGCGTTTGCTCGATTCCATCGGCTGGGCATTTATCTTGCCACAGATATTGGCCACCCTTGGCCTGCTGTTTACCACCGCCGGGGTCGGAACCGCTATTGCCCATCTGACACAGGAATATCTGGCAGTCGATCATCGCTTTGTCGCCGTGGCGGTCTATGCTATTGGCATGGCACTGTTAACCATGATCATGGGTAATGCCTTTGCTGCCTTCCCCATCGTTACTGCCGGTATCGGTATTCCAATTTTAGTATTGCAACACGGCGGTAATCCCGCAGTGATGGCAGCTATTGGTATGTTCTCAGGTTACTGCGGTACCTTAATGACCCCGATGGCAGCCAACTTTAATATCGTTCCTGCTGCGTTACTGGAGTTGCCGGATAAGAATGCGGTGATTAAAGCCCAGATTCCAACCGGGGTGACTCTTTTGATTGTTAACGTATTCTTGCTGTATTTCCTGATGTTCCTCTAGGAGTGGTGATGAGAAGTGTATTAATTACCGGGTTTGAGCCATTTGGTGGGGAGCGAGTAAATCCCTCTTGGGAAGTGGTCAAACAATTGAATGATTTAATGCTGGGTGGGGTCAGAGTGGTGGCTCGCCAGTTGCCTTGCGCCTTTGGTGAAGCATTAACTGCGTTGAATGCCGCGATAGATGAGATTCAGCCAGTATTGGTGTTGGCTGTCGGTCAGGCCGGGGGACGCGCCGATATTACTATCGAACGGGTAGCTATTAACGTTGATGATGCCCGTATTCCTGACAATTTGGGGAATCAACCGGTAGATCAGCCGATAGTTGAAGATGGCCCGGCGGCGTACTTTACCCGTTTGCCCATCAAGGCGATGGTGCAGGGTATCCGTGAGGCGGGCATTCCGGCCTCGGTCTCCCAGACGGCCGGAACCTATGTCTGTAACCATGTGATGTACGGGTTATTGCATCGGTTAAATCAGCTCAATAGTGAGGTGAAGGGTGGTTTCATTCATATCCCTTATCTGCCGGAACAGGCGGTAGCTCACCCCGGAGCACCCAGTATGTCAACACATTCAGTGCTGGTAGCCTTAGAACTGGCTATCTCTATTGCCATGCAAATTGAACACGATCTGCACATATCAGGCGGCGCGATCCACTGATTTTCCTATAAAAAAACGCCACCTTCACAGGTGGCGCTCTCATTATAAACAGCCTAACTACTCTGCTTATTTCTTCAGTTGACTATTGAAGTCACGTTCGGCATAACCGGTATAAAGCTGACGCGGACGGGCAATTTTAAGGCCCTCATCGTGCATTTCATTCCAGTGAGCAATCCAGCCAATGGTACGGGCTATCGCGAACATCACAGTAAACATTGAAGACGGGATCCCCATGGCTTTCAGGATGATACCTGAATAGAAGTCCACGTTTGGATATAGCTTTTTCTCAACGAAGTAGGGGTCTTCCAGTGCGATACGTTCCAGCTCTTTCGCGACAGCAAATAGGCTGTCATTTTCCAGTTTGAGTTCTTTCAATACCTCATCACAGGTTTCTTTCATCACCGTAGCGCGCGGATCGTAATTCTTATACACGCGGTGACCGAAGCCCATCAGGCGGAACGAGTCGTTTTTATCCTTCGCGCGTTTGATAAATTCTGGAATGTGCTCGACAGATTTAATCTCTTCCAGCATTTTCAGGCAGGCTTCGTTCGCGCCGCCGTGAGCTGGCCCCCACAGAGATGCTATCCCCGCGGCGATACAGGCAAACGGGTTAGCGCCCGAAGAACCTGCGGTGCGCACGGTAGAGGTAGAGGCGTTCTGTTCGTGGTCGGCATGTAGGATAAAAATACGATCCATCGCGCGTTCCAGCACCGGGTTGACTTCATACTCTTCGCACGGTGTGGAGAACATCATACGCAGGAAGTTACCGGCATAGGACAGGTCGTTACGTGGATAAACGAAGGGCTGGCCGATGGAATATTTGTAACACATGGCAGCCACTGTTGGCATTTTAGACAGCAGACGGAAGGCGGTAATTTCACGATGGCGCTCGTTGTTTACATCCAGTGCGTCATGGTAGAACGCGGCCAGTGCACCGGTCACTCCGCATAATACAGCCATCGGATGTGAGTCGCGACGGAACCCACGGAACAAGCTGGTGATTTGCTCGTGGATCATGGTGTGGCGGGTTACTGTCGCTTTGAAGGTTTCATACTCTTCTGTTGTGGGTGTTTCGCCGTACAGCAGAATGTAGCAAACTTCCAGATAAGTAGAGTTTTTTGCCAATTGATCAATAGGGTATCCACGATGCAGTAGGATCCCTTTATCACCATCGATAAACGTGATTTTTGATTCGCAGGACGCGGTAGAGGTAAACCCAGGGTCATAGGTAAAATACCCTTTAGAACCTAAAGTGCTGACGTCGATCACGTCAGTGCCGAGGGTTGGGGATAGAACCTTCAGTTCAATCGCAGCTTCGCCTGCCAGATTCAGCGTCGCTTTTTTATCAGCCATTTACAGTCTCCTTCGCGCTTATTTTAAAAACCGCTAACAACTGGAATGTCTTAGATGCCTGTAGGGCATTATCTTATCGGCACTGCTCTGTTTGATTCACGATTAAACGTTTTATTCACGATTAAAACATGATTTAGGGTACAGAGTGTCTTACCAATGCGGCCAGCGATCCGAGAGGCTGGATCGATAGCGACGTTACAAAGTTGTTAACGATTTGTCGGATGCTTATCGTTTATAGTTCATTGCCTACGATATCTATGGGGATATTCACTTAATACACTGTTGCATAACTTAGGCTTATGGGGAAGTGTATCCGCAGACCTTTAGTGCATCATAGGGCTTATTTCTACCCTAGTTGTAATGGAAATGTTTATTCTTTGTCAAATCAGATAATTAATTTTATATAAATTGTGTAAATCGTGATCCTAATCACTGTTCAGGGGAAATGTTACCAATCGGTTTGTGTGGGAATTGTAATAAGAATGTGAACCCCCTATACTGCCGCCAGGTCTCCGGATTACCCTGAAGTAGGAGCACCCAGCGTTATATAGAACACGTCATCTAGGCATGCAGGATGTTATGTTTAAATGTGCGATGTGAAGGGTTTCGGCTCTTAACGCTGTCTGATCCCAACAAGGCCCGGAGGAAGGAAAATAATAAGAGCTGTGTGGGCAAAACCGTGAAAAAACAAAGACCTGTCAACTTGGATCTGCAAACGATTCGATTTCCCGTTACTGCGATAGCGTCCATTTTACACCGAGTCTCTGGCGTAATTACTTTCGTTGCCGTTGGTATCCTCCTTTGGCTGTTAGGTTTGTCTGTTTCCTCGCAAGAGGGATTCATGCAAGCAGCGGCTGTCATGAATAGTTTTATTGTTAAATTCATCTTCTGGGGAATTCTTACTGCACTGGCCTATCACGTTTGCTGTGGCATCCGTCACTTGCTTATGGATTTTGGCTACATCGAAGAGAGCTTGGCTGCGGGGACCCGCTCCGCCCAAGTAACAATGGTGTTAACCTTGGTGCTGTCAGTTTTAGCTGGAGTCCTCGTATGGTAAGCAATGCTTCTGCGTTAGGGCGTAATGGAGTACACGACTGGCTGTTACTGCGTGCTTCTGCAATCGTCATCACTCTTTATATTCTTTATATCCTGGGCTTCGTCGTTATTGTCCCGGACATCACCTATGAAATCTGGCGCGGCTTTTTTGCCTCGCACATCACAAAAGTATTTACCCTGCTGACCTTACTGTCGATTCTGGCTCACGCTTGGATTGGTCTGTGGCAGGTATTAACGGACTATATAAAGCCGCTAGCGGTACGACTGGTGTTACAACTGGCCGTCGTGGTTACGCTGCTGGTCTATCTATTGTATGGAACAATTGTGGTGTGGGGTGCTTAAATGAAACTGCCGGTCAGAGAGTTTGACGCTGTTGTCGTCGGTGCAGGTGGTGCAGGTATGCGCGCCGCACTGCAAATTTCACAAATGGGGCTGTCTTGTGCCCTGATATCTAAAGTTTTCCCTACCCGTTCCCATACGGTATCTGCGCAGGGCGGTATTACCGTGGCGCTGGGTAATACCCATGAAGATAACTGGGAATGGCATATGTATGACACGGTAAAAGGTTCCGATTATATCGGTGACCAGGATGCCATTGAATATATGTGTAAAACCGGTCCAGAGGCGGTACTCGAACTGGAACATATGGGGTTACCTTTCTCCCGTTTAGAAGATGGCAGCATTTACCAGCGGCCATTTGGTGGGCAATCGCGCAACTTTGGCGGTGAGCAGGCGGCGCGAACTGCGGCAGCCGCTGACCGTACCGGCCATGCGCTATTACACACCCTTTATCAGCAAAACCTGAAAAACCACACCACTATCTTCTCTGAGTGGTATGCACTGGATCTGGTGAAAAATCAGGATGGCGCCTTTGTTGGCTGTACGGCTATCTGTATTGAAACCGGTGAAGTGGTCTATTTCAAAGCGCGGGCCACGGTGCTGGCCACCGGTGGTGCGGGTCGTATCTATCAATCAACCACCAATGCGCACATTAATACCGGTGACGGCGTGGGGATGGCACTGCGTGCCGGTGTACCGGTGCAGGATATGGAAATGTGGCAGTTCCACCCGACGGGTATCGCTGGGGCGGGGGTGCTGGTTACCGAGGGTTGCCGTGGTGAAGGCGGTTATCTGCTGAATAAGCACGGTGAACGCTTTATGGAACGTTATGCCCCGAACGCCAAAGATTTGGCGGGTCGTGACGTGGTTGCACGTTCCATTATGATTGAAATCCGTGAAGGTCGTGGCTGTGATGGTCCTTGGGGCCCACATGCCAAACTGAAGTTAGATCATTTAGGTAAAGATGTGCTGGAATCCCGTCTGCCGGGCATCCTTGAGTTATCTCGCACCTTTGCTCACGTTGACCCGATTAAAGAGCCTATTCCGGTTATTCCAACCTGTCATTACATGATGGGCGGTATTCCGACCAAAGTGACCGGCCAGGCAATTACAGTAAATGAAAAGGGTGAAGATGTTGTCATCCCTGGTTTGTTTGCGGTCGGTGAAATCGCCTGTGTTTCCGTCCACGGTGCCAACCGCCTGGGGGGCAACTCATTGCTGGACCTGGTGGTGTTTGGTCGTGCCGCCGGTATGCATCTGCAAGAGTCATTACTGGAGCAGGGTGCTAGCCGCGATGCCAGCGAATCAGATATTGAAGCCTCACTGGAACGAATGAACCGTTGGAACAACACCCGTTCAGGTGAAGATCCAGTTGAGATCCGCAAAGCACTGCAATCTTGCATGCAGCATAACTTCTCGGTATTCCGCGAAGGTGATGCGATGGCGAAAGGGTTGGAAGAGTTAAGAACTATCCGCGAACGTCTGCAAAATGCCCGTCTGGATGACACTTCCAGCGAGTTCAATACCCAGCGTATTGAATGTCTGGAATTGGATAACCTGATGGAAACTGCGTTTTCCACTGCCGTATCAGCAAACTTCCGTACCGAAAGTCGTGGTGCTCATAGCCGCTTCGACTTCCCGGACCGTGATGATGCTAACTGGCTGTGCCATTCGCTCTATTTGCCAGACACTGAGAGCATGACCCGCCGTGAGGTAAACATGCAGCCTAAGCTACGCGCGGCATTCCCGCCGAAAGTGCGTTCTTATTAATGCATGTGTTGTGTTGATAGGGTTAAACCTAACCCGTTGCGGAGGAAAAGGTCATGAAACTTGAGTTCTCAATTTATCGTTATAACCCGGACATCGATAACGCGCCGCACATGCAGGATTATGAGCTGGAAGCGGAAGAAGGCCGGGATATGATGTTGCTGGATGCGCTCATCCAGTTGAAAGAAAAAGATCCTACCTTGTCGTTTCGCCGTTCATGCCGCGAAGGTGTGTGTGGTTCAGACGGTTTGAATATGAATGGCAAAAACGGTCTGGCTTGTATTACGCCAGTCTCGGCATTGCAAAAGGGTAATAAAAAGATTGTGATTCGCCCATTGCCGGGGTTACCGGTGGTGCGGGATTTAGTGGTCGATATGGGGCAGTTTTATACTCAGTACGAGAAAATTAAACCTTACCTGTTGAATGATGGCAAAAATCCGCCGGCACGTGAGCATCTGCAATCCCCGGAACAGCGCGAAAAACTGGATGGTTTGTATGAATGCATCCTGTGCGCCTGTTGCTCGACATCTTGTCCGTCATTCTGGTGGAATCCAGATAAGTTTGTCGGCCCGGCAGGGTTACTGGCTGCTTATCGCTTCCTGATTGACAGCCGTGATACCGAAACAGCAGCACGGTTGGATGACCTGGACGACGCTTTTAGTGTTTTCCGCTGCCATAGCATCATGAATTGTGTCAGTGTTTGTCCTAAAGGCCTTAACCCGACCAAAGCAATTGGTCACATTAAGTCTATGTTGTTACAGCGTAGCGCATGATAGTTACAGCGTAGCGCATGTATAGCTACAGTGTAGTGATTGATAGCTACAGGGTAGCGAATGATAGTTGCAACGTAGTGCATGATGTGAGTTTATTAACCCGGGGAATGTATTTCCCGGGTTGCTTCAAGGTAGGGAATCTCTAAAAGCCGGCATGCAGTCAGTTTTTAGAGGTTCCTTGAACGGGACCGTTAAGGTCCATAACAGAACGTGCATTGAGCACGTCGAGTGAACCGTTTTTACGGCAAACCGTTGATACTACGGTGTATATGTTAACCACGGCGAAAACTGAAGCTTCAAAGCTTAAGGGATCATGATGCAGAACGGCGCAATGAAGGCCTGGCTGGATTCCTCCTATCTGGCGGGCGCGAACCAGTCCTACATAGAGCAGCTCTATGAAGACTTTTTAACCGATCCTGGTTCCGTTGATGATAGTTGGCGTTCAATTTTTCAACAGCTACCAACAACGGGTGTAAAACCTGATCAGTTCCACTCTCAAACACGTGAGTATTTCCGTCGCCTGGCGAAGGATTCCTCTCGTTATAACTCATCCATCAGCGATCCTGAAAATGATGCCAAGCAAGTTAAGGTGTTGCAGTTAATCAACGCCTTCCGCTTCCGTGGTCATCAACATGCCAACCTTGATCCACTCGGTTTGTGGAAGCAGGAGTCTGTTCCAGACCTCGAGCCTTCCTACCACCACCTGACCGAAGCCGATTTCCAAAACACTTTCAATGTGGGTTCTTTTGCTATTGGCAAAGAAACCATGAAGTTGTCTGACCTGTATGCAGCACTGAAACAGACCTATTGCGGCTCTATCGGCGCTGAATACATGCACATTACCAACACCGAAGAAAAACGCTGGCTTCAGCAGCGTATTGAGTCGGTGGTTGGGAAACCGACATTCAGTGATGAAGAAAAACGTCGCTTCCTGAGCGAATTGACTGCCGCTGAAGGTCTGGAACGTTATTTAGGGGCTAAATTCCCGGGCGCGAAGCGTTTCTCGCTGGAGGGCGGCGATTCGCTGGTCACCATGCTGAAAGAGATGATTCGCCATGCGGGGAAAAATGGTACCCGCGAAGTGGTTCTGGGGATGGCTCACCGTGGCCGCCTCAACGTATTGATCAACGTTTTGGGTAAGAAGCCGGAAGATTTGTTTGACGAATTTGCCGGTAAGCATAAAGAGCATCTGGGGACCGGTGACGTTAAATATCACCAAGGCTTCTCATCCGATGTGGAAACTGAAGGCGGCCTGGTTCACCTGGCACTGGCCTTTAACCCATCCCATCTGGAAATTGTCAGCCCGGTGGTTATCGGTTCGGTACGTGCACGCCGTGATCGTCTGGATGAAGCACGCAGTAATATGGTTCTGCCAATCACTATTCATGGTGATGCGGCGATTACCGGCCAGGGCGTGGTGCAAGAAACACTGAATATGTCACAGGCACGTGGCTATGAAGTGGGCGGGACGGTGCGCATTGTTATCAACAACCAGATTGGTTTCACTACGTCGAACCCACTGGATGCGCGTTCTACCCAGTACTGTACCGATATCGCCAAAATGGTACAGGCTCCGATTTTCCACGTGAATGCTGATGATCCTGAAGCTGTGGCGTTTGTTACCCGTCTGGCGTTGGATTTCCGTAACACCTTTAAACGTGACGTGATGATCGATCTGGTTTGCTACCGCCGCCATGGGCATAACGAAGCCGATGAGCCAAGTGCAACGCAGCCCGTGATGTATCAGAAGATCAAAAAACACCCGACGCCGCGCAAGATTTATGCTGACAAGCTGACCGAGCAAAATATCGCCAGCCTGGAAGATGCCACGGAAATGGTCAACCTGTATCGTGATGCGCTGGATGGTGGTGACTGTGTGGTGGAAGAGTGGCGTCCGATGAATTTGCAATCCTTCACCTGGTCGCCGTATCTGAACCATGAGTGGGACGAAGAATATCCAAGCAAAGTTGAGATGAAACGCCTGCAAGATCTGGCGCGTCGCATCAGCCATGCACCGGAAGCCATTGAAATGCAATCCCGTGTTGCCAAGATTTATGGCGATCGTGCTTTGATGGCAAGTGGTGAGAAACCGTTTGACTGGGGTGGGGCTGAAACACTGGCTTACGCAACGCTGGTAGATGAAGGGATTCCGATTCGTTTATCTGGTGAAGATGCGGGTCGCGGTACCTTCTTCCATCGTCATGCGGTGATTCATAACCAGAAAAATGGCTCGGTTTATGTGCCGCTGGCGAATGTACACAGCGGGCAGGGTGACTTCCAGGTCTGGGACTCCGTGCTGTCAGAAGAAGCGGTGTTGGCATTTGAATATGGCTATGCCACCGCAGAACCACGCACCCTGACTATTTGGGAAGCGCAGTTTGGTGACTTTGCCAACGGTGCGCAAGTGGTTATCGACCAGTTCATCAGCTCCGGTGAGCAGAAATGGGGCCGGATGTGTGGCCTGGTGATGTTGCTGCCACATGGTTATGAAGGGCAGGGACCAGAGCACTCCTCCGCACGATTGGAGCGTTATCTGCAACTTTGTGCCGAACAAAATATGCAGGTGTGTATCCCCTCTACGCCGGCGCAGGTTTACCACATGATCCGCCGCCAGGCATTACGTGGTATGCGTCGCCCGCTGGTGGTAATGTCACCTAAGTCATTGTTGCGTCATCCATTGGCCATATCATCGCTTGATGAATTGGCAAATGGCAGCTTCTTGCCAGCGATTGGTGAAGTTGACGAGCTGGATGCGAAAGGCGTCAAACGTGTCGTCATGTGTTCAGGCAAAGTGTATTACGACCTGCTGGAACAACGCCGTAAGAATGGGCAAACCGATGTTGCTATCGTGCGTATCGAGCAGCTTTATCCGTTCCCGCATCATGCTGTACAAGCGGTGTTGGAACAGTTCGCTCATGTGCATGATTTCGTCTGGTGCCAGGAAGAGCCGCTGAACCAGGGTGCCTGGTATTGTAGTCAGCACAACTTCCGCGAAGTGATTCCATTTGGCGCTTCCTTGCGTTATGCAGGTCGCCCGGCATCAGCTTCACCGGCAGTTGGATACATTTCCGTACACCAGAAACAACAACAAGCTCTGGTTAATGACGCGCTGACCGTCGAGTAGCGAGCCGGTTAACATATAAAGGATAGAGAATGAGTAGCGTAGATATTAATGTTCCTGACCTCCCTGAGTCTGTCGCTGATGGCTCTGTAGCAACTTGGCACAAGAAACCGGGCGACAGCGTTAAACGCGATGAAGTGCTGGTTGAGATTGAAACGGACAAAGTGATTCTGGAAGTTCCGGCCAGTCAGGACGGTATTTTAGACGCCATTTTGGAAGACGAAGGCGCGACTGTGACCTCACGTCAGGTACTGGGCCGTATTCGTCCAAGTGACAGCTCAGGTAAGCCGACGGAAGAAAAAAGTCAAAGCACTGAGTCCACTCCGGCGCAGCGCCAGACCGCTAGCCTGGAAGAAGAGAGTAACGATACTCTCAGCCCGGCAATTCGTCGTCTGATTGCAGAACACGACCTTGATGCTACTGCCATTAAAGGCAGTGGCGTGGGTGGCCGTATTACCCGTGAAGATGTCGATAGTCATTTGGCAAACCGTAAAACGGCACCGGCAGTGGCTGAAACCAAAGTAGCCGCCGCCGCACCTGCGGCACTGGCTAGCCGTAGCGAAAAACGCGTACCTATGACCCGCTTGCGTAAACGTGTTGCTGAGCGTTTGTTGGAAGCGAAAAACAGTACAGCAATGCTGACCACGTTTAACGAAATCAATATGAAGCCGATCATGGACCTGCGTAAGCAGTACGGTGAAGCTTTCGAGAAGCGCCACGGTGTCCGTCTGGGCTTTATGTCCTTCTATATCAAAGCGGTAGTTGAAGCTTTGAAACGTTATCCTGAAGTGAATGCTTCTATTGATGGCGAAGATGTGGTCTATCACAACTACTTTGATGTCAGTATTGCGGTTTCTACCCCGCGCGGTCTGGTGACTCCAGTGTTGCGTGATGTAGATACACTGGGTATGGCTGATATCGAGAAGAAAATCAAAGAACTGGCTGTAAAAGGCCGTGACGGCAAACTGAAAGTAGAAGAGTTGACTGGCGGTAATTTCACCATTACCAATGGCGGCGTATTCGGCTCCCTGATGTCGACTCCGATCATTAACCCACCACAAAGCGCGATCCTTGGTATGCATGCTATCAAAGACCGGCCAATGGCGGTAAATGGTCAGGTAGTGATTCTGCCAATGATGTATTTGGCACTGTCCTACGATCACCGTTTGATTGATGGCCGCGAGTCCGTGGGTTATCTGGTGACGGTGAAAGAGATGCTGGAAGATCCAGCTCGCTTACTGCTCGACGTATAAAAAAGATAAATGACAAGGTCAGTCTGATTGCAAGGTGTTGATTAACCTGCCTCCGTGCAATCAGGCTACCTAGTAGGCTTCGGCCCATCTCAGACCTTATATGGATAGAACATCATGAATTTACACGAATATCAGGCAAAACAACTGTTTGCTCGGTATGGCATGCCAGCGCCAACTGGCTACGCTTGTACTACACCGCGTGAAGCAGAAGAAGCCGCATCTAAAATCGGTGCTGGCCCGTGGGTGGTTAAATGTCAGGTGCATGCGGGTGGTCGCGGTAAAGCGGGCGGCGTGAAACTGGTTAACAGCAAAGAAGATATTCGTGCTTTCGCTGAACAGTGGTTGGGTAAAAACCTGGTGACCTACCAGACAGATGCCCACGGTCAGCCGGTTCACCAAATTCTGGTTGAAGCTGCGACTGATATCGATAAGGAGCTGTATCTGGGCGCGGTCATTGACCGTAGTTCCCGTCGCGTGGTGTTTATGGCATCCACTGAAGGCGGTGTTGAAATTGAGAAAGTTGCCGAAGAAACGCCTGAACTGATCCACAAAATTGCATTGGATCCGTTGACGGGGCCGCAGCCTTATCAGGGCCGCGAGTTAGCCTTTAAACTGGGCCTGAGCGGTAAGCAAGTCACTCAGTTCACCAAGATCTTTATGGGCCTGGCAACATTGTTCCTGGAACGTGACCTGGCGATGGTTGAGATCAACCCGCTGGTGATTACCAAACAAGGTGATCTGATCTGTCTGGATGGCAAGCTGGGTGCTGATGGTAACGCCTTGTTCCGTCAACCAGAACTGCGTGAAATGCGTGATAAGTCGCAGGAAGATAAACGTGAAGCTGATGCGGCGCAGTGGGAACTGAACTACGTGGCGTTGGATGGCAACATTGGTTGCATGGTTAACGGTGCCGGTTTGGCAATGGGAACCATGGACATCGTGAAACTTCACGGTGGTGAACCAGCTAACTTCCTCGATGTTGGCGGTGGTGCAACCAAAGAGCGCGTGACTGAAGCATTCAAAATCATTCTGTCTGATGACAAAGTGAAAGCGGTTCTGGTTAACATTTTCGGCGGCATTGTGCGCTGTGACCTGATCGCTGACGGCATCATTGGTGCGGTTGAAGAAGTGGGCGTAAACGTGCCAGTGGTGGTTCGTCTGGAAGGAAATAACGCTGAACTGGGTGCCAAAAAATTGGCAGACAGCGGTTTGAATATCATTGCTGCGACCAGCCTGACAGATGCGGCTCAGCAAGTTGTAGCGGCAGTGGGGGCTAAATAATGTCTATTTTAATTGATAAAAACACCAAAGTTATTTGCCAGGGTTTTACCGGTAGCCAGGGGACTTTCCACTCCGAACAAGCTATTGCCTATGGTACAAAAATGGTTGGCGGCGTAACGCCAGGTAAAGGCGGCACCCAGCATCTGGGCCTGCCAGTATTCAATACCGTACGTGAAGCAGTAGAAACTACCGATGCTACGGCATCTGTTATCTACGTGCCAGCGCCGTTCTGTAAAGACTCCATTCTGGAAGCTATTGATGCCGGTATCAAACTGATCATCTGTATTACTGAAGGTATCCCAACACTGGATATGCTGGTAGTAAAAGTCAGATTAGAACAGTCTGATGCACGGATGATCGGCCCGAACTGCCCAGGTGTTATCACCCCAGGTGAATGTAAGATTGGCATCATGCCGGGCCACATTCATTTACCGGGCAAAGTGGGTATTGTTTCTCGTTCCGGTACTTTGACCTATGAAGCGGTAAAACAAACCACGGATATCGGCTTCGGTCAGTCAACTTGTGTTGGCATCGGTGGCGACCCGATCCCAGGCTCTAACTTCATTGATATTCTGAAGTTGTTCCAGGAAGACCCGCAGACTGAAGTTATTGTGATGATCGGTGAAATTGGTGGTAACGCTGAAGAAGAAGCCGCAGCTTATATTAAAGATCACGTGACCAAACCTGTTGTGGGTTACATCGCCGGTGTAACTGCACCAAAAGGTAAGCGTATGGGCCACGCAGGCGCCATCATTGCGGGTGGTAAAGGAACTGCGGATGATAAGTTCGCGGCGCTGGAAGCTGCCGGTGTGAAAACAGTCCGTAGCCTGGCTGAAATTGGTAATGCCGTGAAAGCTGTTTACCAAAGTAATAAATAACATCAAGTGCACTGGTTTCAGTGTTAGTTCGACACCTGAGGCCACCTTGCGGTGGCCTTTTTTGTGGCTAATCAGAACGTATTCAGGGCGGTGATTAAGATAATATCTGTTTGCGCTTGTTGCTTAGCCTGCTCAGTGCTGGCACTGGCAGTTTGTTGCTGCAACGCAGCCAATGCAGCATCATAACTGGCTCTATCCTTAAACAACTTATCTTTGACATTGATAGACGCGATGTTGGTATAGCGGCCATCAGCCGTCACGGGCACAGCAAGTGTGCCGTTATTAATCAGCTGTTTAACAATCTGCCGCTCTTTCTCGTAGCCTTCCAACCCGATTAAATGCCAGCGCTGCTGAGCTTTACCCTCATACTTCCCGGCCTTAATATCAGTCAAATAGCGAATGGTCAGATTACGTATTGTGCCGTCTTCCTCACCGTACTGTGCTTTACTGTCTGATAACACTTGGAATTTCTGTCCTTCCAATGCGCCACCTTTTTGCGTCAAATGCCCCATCCGGTAACTGTTCATGCCCAGATGAATAGGGGTGCTATCGGTAACAGGCGTGCCGTCATTGAGGCGCAGGTCGGTGATACGTGAGCCGACTGGCTGACGTAAATCAATGGTGTAAGTCACACCATCGAAGAAGTCATTGGTCGAATATTTTGAAGCGCGACGTTGTGGATTAAAACTGTAGGTGACATCACCCGCTTTAACCTGATTAAAGTAATCAGCCGACCACTCCATGTACTGTTTTAACGCTTTACCGGTCAGAGCATAAACGGTGATTTCACCGCCGGCATATTGATAGTTAAATGCAATGTCTTTAGCGGTGATATCCCCGACATCCAGTTTAGGATGGTCGTTATCAATCTGTAAGGCAATAACCTGCGCCTGAGGAGCATAATAATGTGCCGCCTCCTGATACAACGCGCTGATACCGGTATCCTGAATATGAACCTGAGGAATACCTTTAATCTCATCGGCCGGTACCAGATTACTGCCGCTCAAGGTTGCAATCACCCGATTAGCATTGGCGCGCAAAATATCATGATAAGGCTGGTAAATCGCTTCCAGCTTTTTATCAGACTCGACTCCCTTGATCGGGTAGGTATAGCTGTCTTTATCCACCAGATGATATTTCCCCTCACGCTGCTCAAATTTCAGGTCAATGCGGGAGAGCGCGCGGCCATACTTATCCGGCTCAGTGATAATGACACCGTTAACCACTGCTTTATCAATCTTCACATGCATATGGCCTGCGACAATGGCTGCCAGCTCTGGATTGGCCTTGGCGATATCGCCAACCCCGGTGCCAGGGCGCTGATTCTCATTATCGACTCCCATATGGGCAACCAGCACGATGGCATCTACTTGTGGCTGGATTTGCTGAATAACCTTTTTCACTTCTTGTACTGGATCGGTGAAATGAATGCCATTGATACGGTCGGTGCCTTGTGCAAACTCCGCAGTCATTGGGGTATCCATGCCAATAATGCCGATTTTCACCCCCTGACGTTCGATGATTTTATAAGAGGGGAGGTAAGGTTTACCTGAATCCCAGAAGATATTCCCCGCCAGTGCCGTGCCATCAAATTGTTTTAGTGAAGTGGAAAGGGCTTTCAGGCCAAAATCAAATTCGTGGTTGCCCATCACCCAGGCATCATATTTCAAGGCATTGAAGCCGAGAATCATCGGGCTTATCGGCTCATTTTTAAAGGTTTCAACAAAGTTGCCCTGAAGGGTATCACCGGCATCGACCAGAATCACATTCGGCTGTTCAGCCCGTATTTTTTGCACTTTCGTGGCTATCTGGCTCAGACTGCCGGCTAAGTTTTCACTGTCGCTGGCATAGTCCCACGGCACAAAAGTACCATGTAAATCAGAGGTGCCTAAAATAGTGATATCAACTTGTTGCGCGGCGATGGAAGCGGTACTGACACAGAGTAATGTGGTGAGCGCTATTTTTTTCATTGTAGAGGATTCAATATTTTATCAAGAAATAGCATTTCATCATGCAACAAAATGGCAACACTTGCGAACGCTTCCCTCAAGTTAGACTAATATATTTATATAAAACTCGGAATTGTGATTTAACTCACCCTGAGTGTAATAAATTTAAACGTTAATCTGGATCGCATAATAACGCAGTAATAAAGCATTAGATAAACCATAAAATTACATTTCATTAACAGTTCGGGGTTATATAAAAACAATCAAACTTTTAATTAACATGAAAAAGAATTAATTGTCCTAAATCAAGTTTTGAATATAGCAATAATGTTCATATGAGCTTAAATTGTTCTAGATCAAACTACGGCGGGATGGGCAAATGGCCTGTTTGTTGACCTGTATCCAGAACTCAACGCTGGGTCACGTAAAATCCTATTTATTGTGTGGGATTAGAAGCGTACTATTACCGCGGTGTAATACTGGGTAGTTGATATTGTTATTTTTGTTGTGTTTTTTTGGGCATTCACTGCGGGGTAATTTCAGGGCTTCCAATTTAGTTAGCGGAGGCTCGGTTGCCGCAAGTCGGAGTCTTCCTGCGAGGAGCAAGGAGTCAAGATGTTTGATATTGTCGAACTGTCACGGTTACAGTTTGCCTTAACGGCAATGTACCATTTCTTATTTGTCCCACTAACGCTGGGTATGGCGTTTATGTTGGCAATTATGGAATCGGTTTATGTGCTGTCTGGTAAACAAATCTATAAAGATATGACCAAATTCTGGGGCAAGTTATTTGCTATTAACTTTGCTCTGGGGGTTGCTACTGGTTTGACTATGGAGTTCCAGTTCGGGACTAACTGGTCATATTTCTCACATTACGTCGGTGATATCTTCGGTGCCCCTCTGGCAATCGAAGGTTTGATGGCGTTCTTCCTGGAGTCTACTTTCGTCGGTCTGTTCTTCTTCGGATGGGATCGCCTGAGTAAACATCAGCATTTGGCTGTAACCTGGCTGGTTGCATTAGGCTCTAACTTCTCTGCGTTGTGGATCTTGGTTGCCAACGGTTGGATGCAAAACCCGATTGCATCTGATTTCAACTTTGAAACTATGCGTATGGAAATGCTGAGCTTCTCTGAACTGGTTCTCAACCCGGTTGCACAGGTGAAATTCGTTCACACTGTAGCGGCAGGGTATGTGACTGGCGCGATGTTTGTGCTGGGTATCAGCTCTTACTATCTGTTGAAAGGCCGTGATATTCCGTTTGCCAAGCGTTCCTTTGCCATTGCGGCGAGCTTTGGTTTGGCTGCCGTATTGTCGGTTATCGTGCTGGGTGATGAATCTGGTTACGAAATGGGCGATGTGCAGAAAACCAAATTGGCTGCAATTGAAGCTGAATGGGAAACCCAACCGCCTCCGGCAGCCTTTACGCTGTTTGCTATCCCGAATCAAGAAACCATGGAGAACCGATTTGCGGTTCAGATTCCATTTGCCTTGGGGATAATAGCGACCCGTTCATTGGATACACCGGTTATCGGCTTGCGTGATTTGATGTCTC
Source organism: Yersinia sp. 2540 StPb PI (assembly GCF_052217165.1). NCBI lineage: Bacteria > Pseudomonadati > Pseudomonadota > Gammaproteobacteria > Enterobacterales > Yersiniaceae > Yersinia > Yersinia sp. 2540 StPb PI. The sequence continues at coordinate 3,935,128 of NZ_JAZGQC010000001.1, read as the reverse complement.
AACATGAAGTCCGTATCCGTAATGGTATCCATGCTTACAGTCTGCTAGAAAAATTACGTTCGGGTAACACTGACCCTGCGGTGCGTGAAGCCTTTAGTAAGGCGAAACAAGATCTGGGCTACGGTCTGTTACTGAAGCGTTATACCCAAAACGTTACCGATGCGACTGAAGAACAAATTCAGTTGGCGGCTAAAGACTCAATCCCACGTGTTCTGCCACTGTATTTCGCTTTCCGCATCATGGTTGCCTGTGGTTTCCTGATGTTGCTGATTATCGGTCTGTCCTTCTATAACGTAGTTCGTGGCCGGATTGGTGAGAAAAAATGGTTACTGCGCGCAGCATTGTTTGGTATTCCGTTGCCGTGGATTGCAGTAGAAGCAGGTTGGTTTGTGGCGGAATATGGTCGTCAGCCATGGGCTATCGGTGAAGTGCTGCCGACAGCAATTGCAAACTCGTCAGTCACCGCTGGGGATATTCTATTCTCCATGGGGTTGATCTGTGGTCTGTACACGCTGTTCCTGGTGGCAGAAATGTACCTGATGTTCAAATTCGCGCGCCTTGGGCCAAGTAGCCTGAAAACCGGCCGCTATCATTTTGAACAGCCGACTGCCCCAGTGCAGGAAGCACGGTAAACAGGAGTCCACTTATGTTTGATTATGAAGTATTACGATTTATCTGGTGGCTGCTGATCGGTGTGCTGCTGATTGGGTTCGCAGTAACCGATGGTTTCGATATGGGTGTCGGTATCCTGCTGCGTATCATCGGTAAGAATGATACAGAACGTCGTATTATGATTAACTCGATTGCCCCTCACTGGGATGGTAATCAGGTTTGGTTGATCACTGCGGGTGGGGCGCTGTTTGCTGCCTGGCCAATGGTGTATGCAGCCGCATTCTCCGGCTTCTATATTGCGATGATTCTGGTATTGGCTGCGTTATTCTTCCGTCCGGTCGGTTTTGATTACCGTTCTAAGGTGGAAGATAACCGTTGGCGCAATATGTGGGACTGGGGCATTTTTGCTGGTAGCTTCGTGCCAGCGGTAGTCTTCGGTGTGGCATTCGGTAACTTGCTGCAAGGGGTACCGTTCCACATGGATAGCTACATGCGCCTGTTCTACACCGGTAACTTCTTCCAGTTGCTGAACCCGTTTGGGTTACTGGCGGGTGTTGTCAGCTTGACCATGCTGGTAACGCAAGGTGCTACTTACCTGCAAATGCGTACCCGTGGTGAGTTGCATCTGCGCTCCCGTACTGCGGCTCAGATCTCTGCGTTGGTGATGAGTGTGGCCTTCCTGTTGGCCGGTATCTGGTTAGTTAAAGGTATTGATGGCTTCGTTATAACTTCAGCTCTGGATACGGCGGCTGAATCTAACCCGATGCGCAAAGAAGTTGCACATCAGGCGGGTGCATGGTTGATTAACTTCAATAAGTACCCAAGCCTGTGGGCGCTGCCTGCTCTTGGGGTTATTCTGCCACTGTTCACCATTTTGCTGTCGCGCTTTGAAAAAGGGGCTTGGGCCTTCCTGTTCTCATCACTGACTATTGCCTGTGTGATTCTGACTGCCGGGGTAACTATGTTCCCATTCGTCATGCCGTCAAGCACAGTGCCGAATGTCAGTCTGACAATGTGGGATGCCACCTCTAGCCTGTTGACGCTGAAAGTGATGACCGTTGTTGCGATAATCTTTGTTCCTATCATCCTGCTGTACACCAGTTGGTGTTACTACAAGATGTTCGGGCGCATTGATAAAGACTTTATCGAAAACAATAAGCACTCACTGTACTAAGGAGCATAAAGCATGTGGTATTTTGCCTGGATTCTAGGGACACTTCTGGCCTGCTCCTTTGGTATCATTACTGCTCTGGCGCTGGAGCAGAGTGAAGCCAATGCAGCAGCGAAAGCCGCTAATAATGGCAATGATGATGTTGTCCGATAAGTTATACGATTTACTGGATAAGGGCCCGCTGCGGGCCCTTTCACTGGTGCTCGCCTTTGCTGTGGCATTCTGTGTGTTTTGGGACCCTTCGCGTTTTGCGGCGGCAACCAGTTCACTTGAGGTCTGGCAAGAGGTGTTTATCGTGTGGGCGGTTTGTACCGGTGTGATTCATGGGGTAGGTTTTCGCCCTAAGCGGATATGGTTGCGTGCTTTTTTCTCACCACTTCCCGCAATTGCTTGCTTGGCCGCGGGATTATTCTACTTTTTTGTCTAATCTGTACACGTTTCGCCTAATCTGAACACAATCTATCCTTATGGGCCATTCGGCCCATAATTATTTTCGTTCTATTCCCTCAAGTGATTCCAAAGCTTAGCGCTCTTCAGTATAGTGTGTCCGTTAACTGCATTACTGGGAAGTAGAGTGAGTAATACGTTGTTTCGATGGCCGGTACGTGTCTATTTTGAAGACACCGATGCTGGCGGCGTGGTATACCACGCACGCTACGTTGCCTTTTATGAAAGGGCGCGCACTGAAATGTTGCGCCAACGCAATTTTCACCAGCAGCAATTGCTCAGTGAGCATGTCGCTTTCGCTGTCCGCCGCATGACGGTAGAATACCTGGCACCGGCACGTCTTGATGATATGCTGGAAGTACAGAGTGAAATTACCGCAATGCGTGGGGCTTCTCTCACGTTTGCTCAACGAATTCTCGACACACATGGCAATCTTCTGAGTAGTGCAGAAGTATTGATCGCATGTATCGATCCACACCAAATGAAGCCAAGAGCGCTTCCTAAGTCTATTGTCGCGGAGTTTAAGTAGTGGCTGACATGAACATTCTGGATTTATTCCTGCAGGCAAGCCTATTCGTTAAGCTTATCATGCTGGTATTAATGGGCTTTTCTATTGCTTCATGGGCGATCATCATTCAACGAACGCGTATTCTGAATGCTGCCACCCGCGATGCAGAAGCCTTTGAAGATAAGTTTTGGTCCGGTATTGAGCTGTCTCGCTTGTATCAGGAAAGCCAGGCTCGTCGCGAGACTCTCGGGGGCTCCGAGCAGATCTTCCATTCTGGATTTAAAGAGTTTGCCCGTTTACATCGCGCAAACAGCCATGCACCAGAGGCGGTGATTGACGGTGCCTCCCGTGCGATGCGCATCTCAATGAACCGTGAATTAGAAGCTCTGGAAACTCATATTCCATTCCTCGGTACTGTTGGTTCCATCAGCCCGTATATTGGCCTGTTTGGTACAGTATGGGGGATTATGCATGCCTTTATTTCTCTGGGTGCAGTAAAGCAGGCGACGTTACAAATGGTCGCACCAGGTATTGCCGAAGCACTGATTGCTACCGCGATCGGTCTGTTCGCTGCGATCCCTGCTGTTATGGCCTATAACCGCCTGAACCAGCGCGTGAATAAACTTGAACAAAACTATGACAACTTCATGGAAGAGTTCATTGCTATTCTGCATCGTCAGGCTTTTGCCAGCGCCGAGAGCAAATAAGTAGGGGGTTGTATGGCGCGAGTACGTGGTCGTAAACGTCGCGAGCTTAAGTCTGAAATTAACATTGTTCCCTTACTGGACGTGTTGCTGGTGCTATTGCTGATCTTTATGGCGACCGCGCCGATCATTACGCAAAGCGTTGAGGTGGATCTGCCCGACGCGACGGACTCAAAAACCGTCTCAAGTGATGATAATCCACCAGTGATTGTGGAAGTGTCAGGGGTGGGGCAATACTCGTTGGTGGTAGATCACCAGCGGATGGAGCAACTGCCTTCAGAACAAGTTGTAGCAGAGGCTCAGGCCAGATTGAAATCGAATCCGAAAACCGTGTTCCTGATAGGTGGTGCTAAAGAGGTGCCTTATGATGAAATTATCAAGGCTCTGAATATGCTGCATCAGGCGGGTGTGACGTCGGTGGGCTTAATGACTCAACCGATATAAATTTGCGTTGATATTGGTTGGATTGAGAGTCACTCCAGCCAGTAGATACCTTGTTTTTAGCAGTTCCGTTTTTTAGCAATAGATGCGGACATCGAGTGTGGAAATCGAGCGTGGGTAAGGCAACCGAGCAAAATGATAAGCTGAATCGCGCCGTTATCGTGTCGGTGGTTCTGCACATCATATTGATTGCCCTGTTGATTTGGGGCTCTCTGACGCAGAAGACTGAAATGGGCGGCGGCGGTGCTGGCGGCGAAGTTATTGACGCTGTCATGGTCGATCCGGGCGCAGTAACAGAACAGTATAACCGTCAGCAGCAACAGCAGACTGACGCTAAACGCGCAGAACAACAGCGCCAGAAAAAAGCCGATCAGCAAGCAGAAGAATTGCAGCAAAAGCAGGCTGCTGAGCAACAACGGCTGAAAGAATTGGAAAAAGAGCGTCTGCAAGCGCAAGAAGATGCCAAGCAGGCGGCTGAAGAACAGAAAAAACAAGCCGCTGAGCAGCAAAAAGAGGCCGCTGAGCAACAGAAAGTTGCTGCTGCCGCTGCTGCAAAAGCGAAAGAAGAGCAGAAACAGGCAGAGGCCGCAGCCGCACAAGCAAAAGCAGAAGCTGATAAAATCGTGAAAGCACAAGCTGACGCGCAGAAAAAAGCAGAAGCCGAAGCTAAAAAAGAGGCGGCTGTAGCAGCAGCAGCGAAGAAACAAGCTGAGGCGAAGAAAGCGGCTGATGCTGCCGAGAAAGCAGCAACTGCCGCCGCTGAGAAGAAAGCTGCGGCTGATGCTGAGAAAAAAGCGGCCGCAGAGGCTAAAAAAACCGCTGCTGCTGATGCCAAGAAAAAAGCGGCCGCAGAAGCGGCGGCAACAACCGATGTTGATGATTTATTTGGTGGTTTAGCTAACTCCAAAAATGCACCGAAAAGTGGGGCCGGCGCGGGCGCTGCTGCTGCGGGTAAAGGTGGTGGCAAGAAGAGCGGAGCATCAGCGGGTGATGTCAGCGGCTATTTGGGCCAGATCACTGCCGCGATCCAGAGTAAATTTTATGATGCAGATCTTTACAAAGGCCGTACCTGTGATCTGCGAATTAAATTAGCACCAGATGGTCTATTAATTGATGTTAAAGCAGAAGGGGGTGACCCGGCACTGTGCCAGGCTGCTATCGCTGCTGCAAAACAAGCGAAGATTCCTAAGCCTCCAAGCTCGGATGTTTATGAAGTGTTTAAGAATGCTCCGCTTGTATTTAAACCTCAATAAGGGTTGATTAACAGGGGTATAACTTTGTTGATCAACCGTGGATTATGTAGTTTTGTTTGCGTTGGTTTGTTAAAATTCTGCTAATTATCGCGGGCATCCCGCTCGGATAAGGGAGATAAGATGAAGCAGGCATTTCGAGTTGCGCTAGGCTTTTTAGTTTTGTGGGCTTCTGTGTTACATGCAGAAGTTCGAATTGAGATTACCCAAGGGGTAGACTCTGCTCGTCCAATTGGTGTTGTTCCGTTTAAATGGATGGGGCCGGGTACACCACCTGAAGAGATCGGTGCTATTGTTGGCGCAGATTTACGTAACAGTGGCAAATTTAACCCAATTGATGCGGCTCGCATGCCACAACAGCCTTCAACTGCGGCAGAAGTAACGCCAGCAGCCTGGACTGCGTTGGGTATTGATGCTGTTGTTGTTGGTCAGGTTCAACCGAGTGCTGATGGTAGCTATGTGGTTTCTTACCAGTTAGTCGATACTTCTGGTGCAGCCGGTAGCGTTTTAGCGCAAAATCAGTATAAAGTAACTAAACAATGGTTACGTTATTCAGCGCATACTGCCAGTGATGAAGTATTTGAAAAGCTGACAGGGATCAAAGGTGCTTTCCGTACCCGTATTGCTTATGTTGTGCAAACCAACGGCGGCAAATTCCCACACGAATTGCGGGTTTCTGATTACGACGGCTACAACCAGTTTGTCGTTCACCGTTCGCCACAACCTTTGATGTCACCAGCCTGGTCTTCAGATGGTAGCAAAATTGCTTATGTCACTTTCGAGAGTGGTAAGTCAGCACTGGTTATTCAGACGCTGGCTAATGGTGCAATCAGACAAGTGGCTTCATTCCCTCGTCATAACGGTGCGCCTTCTTTCTCACCGGACGGGACTAAATTGGCTTTCGCGTTATCTAAAAGCGGTAGTTTGAACTTGTATGTTATGGACTTAGGATCTGGTCAAATCAGCCAGGTTACTGATGGCCGTAGCAATAACACTGAACCAAGCTGGTTCCCGGATAGCCAGAATCTGGCCTATACCTCGGATCAGGGCGGTCGTCCACAAGTGTATAAAGTGAATATTAATGGTGGTGCACCACAGCGAATCACGTGGGAAGGTTCTCAGAACCAGAACGCAGATGTGAGTCCTGATGGTAAGTTCCTGGCATTGGTTAGTTCTAATGGTGGGGCACAACACATCGCCAAACAGGATCTAGAAACGGGAGCCGTTCAAGTATTAACGGACACGTTCCTGGATGAAACGCCTAGTATCGCGCCTAACGGCACCATGGTTATCTATAGCTCGACACAAGGGCTGGGAGCTGTGTTACAGCTGGTCTCGACTGATGGGCGTTTCAAAGCGCGTCTTCCGGCAACTGATGGACAGGTCAAATTTCCTGCCTGGTCGCCGTATCTGTGATGCATGTGTAAATACGTATGTATGGCAAACTATAAAAGGATCAAAGAGATGCAACTGAACAAAGTGCTAAAAGGGCTAATGTTGGCTTTGCCAGTTCTGGCAATCGCTGCGTGTAGTTCTAACAAAAGCGCAAATAATGACCAATCTGGCATGGGCGCTGGCACTGGTACAGAAAATGGCAGCAACTTGTCTTCAGAAGAGCAAGCTCGTCTTCAGATGCAAGAACTGCAAAAGAACAATATCGTTTACTTCGGTTTCGATAAATACGATATCGGTTCTGACTTCGCTCAAATGCTGGATGCACATGCTGCATTCCTGCGTAGCAACCCATCTTACAAAGTTGTTGTTGAAGGCCACGCGGATGAACGCGGTACGCCAGAATACAACATCGCGTTGGGCGAGCGTCGTGCAAATGCTGTGAAAATGTATCTGCAAGGTAAAGGCGTTTCGGCTGACCAGATCTCTATCGTTTCTTACGGTAAAGAGAAACCAGCAGTACTGGGCCATGACGAAGCAGCGTTCGCTAAAAACCGTCGTGCAGTTCTGGTTTACTAAGAGAATCGCATGAACAGTAACTTCAGACGTCACTTAGTGGGTCTGTCGTTACTGGTTGGCGTAGCGGTCCCATGGGCCGCTACTGCCCAAGCGCCAATCAGTAATGTCGGCTCCGGCTCGGTAGAAGATCGGGTCACTCAACTTGAGCGTATTTCCAACGCTCACAGCCAACTATTAACTCAACTTCAGCAACAGCTATCCGATTCGCAACGCGATGTAGATAGTTTACGCGGTCAGATCCAAGAAAATCAGTACCAGCTCAATCAAATTGTTGAGCGGCAAAAACAGATCTACCAGCAGATGGAGAGTCTGAGCGGTGGTCAGGGGGCGCAGGGTTCAGCTTCTGCGGCTACTGGTGCTGCGACAGATAATTCTGCGGCTGGAAGTTCCGATACTGCTGCCGCAGGCGCAGCGGCTGCTACAGCGGCACCTGCAGCAAGTACTGGTGATGAAAACAGCGATTATAATGCAGCCGTTTCTTTGGCTCTTGAGAAAAAGCAATTTGATCAAGCGATCACTGCTTTCCAAGGTTTTGTGAAACAGTATCCAAAGTCGACTTACCAGCCTAATGCCAACTATTGGTTAGGGCAGTTGTATTACAACAAAGGTAAGAAAGACGACGCTGCATATTATTATGCTGTTGTAGTAAAAAATTATCCAAAGTCTCCAAAAAGTTCAGAAGCGATGTTTAAAGTTGGGGTGATCATGCAGGATAAAGGCCAAAGCGATAAAGCGAAGGCGGTTTATCAACAAGTGATCAAGCAATATCCTAATACTGATGCTGCTAAACAGGCACAGAAACGTTTATCTGCTCTTTAGCCATTTTCGAGTCCAGGAATTGGTCATATTGACTAATTTCTGGACTTTGGCGAGTGAAGAACAAGCAGTTAAACGCTTCAACAGAAATTTAAGTTGCACTGTGAAGAGAAATTAGTAATATATGCCGCCGTTGCCAAGACAACTTGTAAAACGTTAAAGCAGCAGGAAATTATAGTAAGCAGTACACATAATGGGTCGTTAGCTCAGTTGGTAGAGCAGTTGACTTTTAATCAATTGGTTAAAGGTTCGAGCCGAGCGAAGCGAGACAGCAGCGCGTAGCGTTGACCCGAAGGGCGAGTCCGCAGGACGAGTAATCCCGCACGACAGGCGCCGAATTGTCATCAGCAGCACACATAATGGGTCGTTAGCTCAGTTGGTAGAGCAGTTGACTTTTAATCAATTGGTCGCAGGTTCGAATCCCGCACGACCCACCATTATGCAGAGTTATCAGGGTATCAAATCGTAGGGATGAGAACCGTAAAGGTTCGAGCCGAGCGAAGCGAGACAGCAACGCGTAGCGTTGACCCGAAGGGCGAGTCCGCAGGACAAGTAATCCCGCACGACCCACCACTATGTTAAGCAGTACCGCATTACAGCGGGTCGTTAGCTCAGTTGGTAGAGCAGTTGACTTTTAATCAATTGGTCGCAGGTTCGAATCCCGCACGACCCACCATTCTCCCCGCACGCCGGTTTGAATGTACGAAGTTGAAATCAGTGCAAAGATTTTTCTTCCTGTTTTGTCTAAAAAGTACCCGAAGTGCGAGTAATCCCGCACGACAGGCACTGAATTGTCATTAGCAGCATACATAATGGGTCGTTAGCTCAGTTGGTAGAGCAGTTGACTTTTAATCAATTGGTCGCAGGTTCGAATCCCGCACGACCCACCATTATGTCAAGTAATCCCGCACGACAGGCACTGAATTGTCATTAGCAGCATACATAATGGGTCGTTAGCTCAGTTGGTAGAGCAGTTGACTTTTAATCAATTGGTCGCAGGTTCGAATCCCGCACGACCCACCATTATGTCAAGTAATCCCGCACAACCCACCATTATCTTCCAGTTGTCATCATCTCCTCCCGATTTATCTCCCTAGTGTTCTTATCGATTTCCTTTCCATCCTGAATATAACCCCTATAATCCTCTAATATCCTTTCGACGACTCACTTTCCCATCTCATTTTTAACTCCATTAAACATTTTCACCATTATCAGACAATTTTTGGCGACTTTTAGCTGGATGTTGGATATTTTGTTTAGGATAAAAAACAAATCAAGTGTTACTGGCAGCCAGCAACGTTTGCTGACTCTGGAATAACTGGCAACAGAGATGTGAGCGATGAGTGAAACTTTTGATGTGAATGCGGCTATTTATCCATTTCCTCCACGACCTGTCCTTTTGGATGAAGAGGAAAAAGCCTTTTACCGTGAGAAGATCAAAACACTGCTGAAGCAGCGCGATGCGGTGTTAGTCGCTCACTATTATACTGATCCCGAAATCCAAGCTTTAGCCGAAGAAACCGGCGGTTGCGTCGCCGATTCCCTTGAAATGGCACGATTTGGTAATAACCATCCGGCATCGACATTACTGGTCGCCGGCGTGCGTTTTATGGGAGAGACGGCCAAAATCTTGAACCCTGAGAAGCAAGTGTTGATGCCAACCCTGAATGCAGAGTGTTCGCTGGATTTAGGCTGCCCGGCGGATGAATTTGCCGCATTTTGTGATAGCCATCCAGACCGCACCGTGGTGGTGTATGCCAATACCTCTGCGGCGGTTAAAGCCCGAGCTGATTGGGTAGTGACCTCCAGTATTGCGGTTGAGCTTATTGAGCATCTCGATAGCCTGGGTGAGAAAATTATCTGGGCGCCGGATCGCCACTTGGGCAATTATGTGCAGAAGAAGAGTGGGGCCGATGTATTGTGCTGGCAGGGGGCCTGTATCGTCCATGACGAGTTTAAAACCCAGGCACTGGCTCGCATGAAAGTACTGCATCCTGATGCTGCGGTGTTAGTTCACCCGGAATCACCTCAGGCAGTGGTTGATATGGCTGATGCTGTCGGCTCGACTAGCCAACTGATTCAGGCTGCAAAAACGTTGCCACAGCAAAAACTTATTGTGGCGACTGACCGTGGCATTTTTTACAAAATGCAGCAGGCGTGCCCAGATAAAGAATTATTCGAAGCCCCGACGGCGGGTGAAGGTGCGACGTGCAGAACATGCGCTCACTGTCCGTGGATGGCAATGAATGGTCTCAGAGCGATTGCTGAGGGGCTGGAGCAGGGAGGTGTAATGCATGAGATACATGTCGATGAAGAATTGCGTCAGCAGGCGCTGATACCGCTGAATCGGATGTTGGATTTTGCCAACCAGTTGAAGTTACAGGTCAAAGGCAACGCCTGAGTCGTAAATGACACCAATTGACCTCAATACTTATTATTTCTCCCCAATAAAAGGATTGCCAGATGGATTTCCTCAGTACAAGCAATATATTGGTGCATATTCCGCTGGGTGCGGGGGGGTATGACCTTTCATGGATAGAGGCGATTGGTACCCTGTTTGGGTTACTCTGTATTTGGTTTGCCAGCAAAGAGAAGATAATTAACTATTTGTTTGGCCTGATTAACGTGACGTTATTTGCGGTAATCTTTTTCCAGATTCAGCTCTATGCCAGCCTGCTATTACAGTTGTTCTTCTTCGTCGCCAATATCTATGGCTGGTATGCCTGGAGTAAGCAAACGCCTGACAATCAAGCTGAATTAAAAATTCGCTGGTTATCATTGCCGAAAGCATTGATTTGGGGCGCAGTGTGCGTGGCTGGTATCGCTTTAATGACCTTGCATATTGATACTGTTTTTGCCGGGTTGACCCGTGCCGCAGTGGTGGTGATGCAGCGTTTGGGCGCTAATGTGCAAATGCCTGAACTGCAACCTGATGCATTCCCATTCTGGGATTCCACCATGATGGTGTTATCAATTGTGGCGATGATCTTGATGACACGCAAATATGTTGAGAACTGGCTGATTTGGGTGGTGATTGATGTCATCAGTGTAGCGATTTTCGCCTATCAGGGGGTTTATGCGATGGCTCTGGAATACGTGATACTGACACTGATTGCCCTGAATGGCTCTTGGTTGTGGATGAAGAGCGCGGCAAGAAATCATTCACGTCCGTTATCAACTCAGAGTCACTAGCGGCTAAGTCAGGCCACTGTTTTATCGGGCTTATCTCCGTTGAAACAGTGGCCTTTTGCCCTCAGTGAGGGTGGTAATGGTGCGCGTTGTTACTGGCGGTCTGATTGATACCACAATCGGGTGCGGCGCAATGCTGATATTCCATTTGAATGGTGGCATGCCCAATATTGTAGTGATGCAGTAAATGGTGCTGGATACGATGCAATAATTCATCGTTATCCCTCGGAGGGATCACTTGCACATGCAGTGTCATTAGCCGTTTTTCGCCAACTTGCCATAAGTGAACATGATGAACGTCCCTCACTTCATATATGCTGGCGCATAAATCTTTGCGCAATTTGGTGATATCAATCTCTTGCGGCGCGCCCTCTAACAGTTCGTGAAAACTCTCTTTCAGCAGCCGCCAGGCGCTGCGGAGCACCAACACTGAGACCAATACCGACAATATCGGATCAATAGGTGTCCAGCCGGTAGTCAGAATGACCACGGCAGCCACTATCGCCCCAACGGAACCTAATAGATCTCCCAGCACATGTAAGGCTGCGGCGCGCACATTGATATTCTTTTCTTCCTCGCCACGATGCAGTATCCAGAAGCAGAAAATATTTGCACATAATCCGGCGATGGCGATGAATAACATCGGCATCCCCATCACTTCATGGGGAGAAAAGAAACGCCGTACCGCTTCCCAGACTATCAATACCACAATCAACAATAATGCCGCCGCGTTGACGAGCGCTGCCAGTGTGGTCAGGCGCAAATAACCAAAGGTATGGCGAGAGTCAGGTTTTCGCTGAGAGAAATGAACTGCCATCAATGCGATAAATAATGCGGCTGAGTCTGTCAGCATATGTCCGGCATCCGCCAATAATGCCAGCGAACCCGATAGCCAGCCACCAATGGCTTCCACCACCATAAACAGAGTGGTAACCACAAAAGCTATCAGTAGGCGTTTACTGTTGCTGTCTTGGGGGAAAAATGAAGATACAGCCATAGTTATCCTTGGACCATAAGATGTGTGCACAGAACTGTCGATTTATGTTAGCTCTGACAGGGTTTGATTCAAACCTTTAATCAACTGTGCTAATAGATTCTGCAGTTTAGTATAGGCCGCAGGAGCGATTTTGCCTTGCTGACATTGGCTAATTAACTGCTGGCATAATGCGGCACCTGCGGCATTTTGCAATATCAGAAAACTGCCCTTAATGCGGTGTAATACCTGTGCACGGGCCGCTAGCGACTGTGGTACCAGTACAAGTTGTTGGCGGTCATGCACCATGGAATCAAGCAGCGTCACCACTAATTTGCGCACCATTTTTGGGTCCTGATTACCCAATCGTAATAGTATTTCCCGCAGGTTATCGTAAACCGGTTGCTCTGTGGCCATAACGGTTTGTATGCGTAATACCCGCTCAATATCACTGAGTGTCACCGGTTTGGTCAGCCAATGGTCGATAACGATATTCCCAGGCCGGATACGGGTAAATTCTTGTACATCGGCTGAGCAAAGGATGATTTTTACCGCTTTAGACTGAGATGGGCGCTCTTGTCGGCGAATGATTCGCGCCAGGGTAAAACCATCCAGAGTAGGCATATTGTAATCGACAAACAGCACATCGAACGGTTGCTGAAAATGAGCGTGTAATAGCTGGCGGGCATTATCAAACAGCTCGGATTCAATACCAAAATGCCTGAGCTGTTGTTGCATCAACAGGAGGTTACTCGGGTGGTCATCAACCATCGCGACACGAAGAGGATACAGGCATAACGTGTCCGTAATTTCTGTCGCGGGCCTCAGGATTGACGGCGATACCGTCTCCATGGCAAGCAATAATTTGATGGTGACCACGGTGCCTTTATTCAGCTCTGAGGCCAGGCTGATAGTGCCATTCATTCGGTCAATAAGCTCTTTGCAGATCGATAAACCCAAACCACTGCCTGGGATCATCAGATTGTTGCTGGTCTCAACCCGATAAAAGGGCTGGAACAGGTGGGGTATTTCCGCAGCGGCTATTCCGCAACCACTGTCCTCCACCTGCAATATCAACTCTCCTTGCCCTTCGTGCTGCGGTTGCCACGCCATCCGAACATTAATTTCGCCTTGGCAGGTAAACTTAATGGCATTGTTAATTAGATTGTTCATGACCTGAAGTAAGCGACCGCCATCAAGCAGAACTGTTTCAGGTAAGTTATCACTGTAACTGACATTTAAGGTTATCGGCCGCATACCCAACAGCGGTTGATAAACCGCGCGAATATGATTAATCCAAGGAATCAATGCAGTAGGTTGTGGTAAAAGCTGTAATGAGCCAATTTCTAACTTGGCATAATCTTGTAGGTCATTGAGTAGGCTTAATAACGATGATGCTGAGCTGTAAATAACGGGCAAATTGCCCTGCGCGGTAGTGTTTTTTTTAAGCTCCAGTTCCAACAAACCAAGGATGGCATTCATTGGTGTTCGTAGCTCATGGCTGATAGTTGCCAGAAATTTACTTTTCATCTGATTAGCGGTTTCGGCTTGCAGGCGCGCCTGTTCCAAGACTTCTCGCTCACGTCGCTCTTTGCGCCGCTGAATAAAACGGCGGACCATCACCACCAAGAGCAGTATCAACAGCCCGCCAAGGGCGCTAAACAACCAGGTGGCAGGGGGCATCATGCGATTTTCATTTACCGCATCAATAATATTGCGAGGATCGGATACCCATTCATCACGCAGTGATTGCAGGGTGGCGGGGGGGATTTGTAGCAAGTTTTTATTGAGAATCGACAGCAGTAACGGCGAGTGTTGCGCGACGCCAAAGGCCAGTGGATAAGCAATGTTATCTGCCGCAAATGCCAGTTTGATGACCCCGGAATAGCGGGAAAGAACCATAAAATTGGCGGAGATGACATTATCTATCAGCCCGTCCAACTGCCCATTAGCCAGTGCATCATACATTGCCTTACGGTTAGCAAAGACAGTGGCCAAGGTCTGGGGGGGGATCAGTTGCTGACCTAAATCCCCTTCCACCACACCGAGACGCTTGCCAGATAGATCTCCCCACGTTGAGACATTATGGGTGAACGCGTTGGTATACACCCCCCACAAGGCACGGTGAATTGGCATCGAGCTGTCATATTGCGCTTTGAAACCACCGGCTAGCGGCAGTAAAGCCCGCATCATGGCCTTATTTTGTTGCACCAGTTGATCGGCCAACCGTGGGTTACTGCTCCAGACCGGCGAAAATTGCAGGCCAGTATTTTGTGCAATGGTATTGAGAATATCGACAATATAGCCGCGTGGTTGTTTATCGCGGCCACGATAAGTAAAGGGATAGTCATCATCGATGGCGGCGTAATACACCACGGGATGGGCCTTAACCCATTCTTGCTCCATGCGGGTAAGATCAGCATTACCGGTATCGAGATAGCTGGGGATTTTTTTACTCCAGCGGCCCTGAATGGTATTAAGAACGTCCATAGGGACGTTGCTGATAACGTGATCAAGCGTCTCTATCAATGCCGGATTGGTTGCCGCAAACACCAAAGAGAGACTGCCGGGCTTTATATCATTCTCAACCTGATAAATTTGCCCCAGTTGCAGTTGATCAATAATAAAGCTGGCACTGGTTTCATCAGCAATAAAGTAGTCATTAAGGCCGTTTAATAAGGAGTAAATGGCTTGCAGATTATTATCAAACAGCTGGTTATGCGGGGTTTTATTCTGAATTTCATCGACCAACTGCATACCGGCCATTTTACTAATAGCAATGCGCGCATCAGCCGAGTTTAACATTACCTGACGGCTATTTTGGCGGCTACGTAACACCAGTAACTTACTGATATAATAAGGTTTTGATATATATAAGTTGGGATTTAATGCGCTGCGAGGTAAACCAAACAGTAGGTCGATATCACCTTGTTTTAATGCCTGATTCAGGGTTGTGGCGTCGGAGAAGCCTATCACCTCCACATTGGCCCCGGTTGCTTGCTTAATATAGTTAAGGTAATCGGCATTCAGACCGTACAGGTCACCATCGACAATAATATTATACGGGCTCACATTGTCGTTGAGGATGCCAACCCGCAAAGTGGCATTACGCCATGGATTATTAGGTGTGATAAACGGTGTGCTGGCCGGTATGTTCAAGCTGCTAACTAAATTGTAGTGCAAAGTAGAGGTCGCTTGTGCGGGTAGCAGCAGGCAGAATTGGACAATGAATAGCAATACTAACCCGCATTTTCTCATGGTTGTAGCTCGTTAAATACGGCAATTAATGCCAGTAAATTTGCTGCACCGGTTTTATTGAGAATATTTTTCTTATGTGTGCTGACAGTTTTATTGCTGATATTCAGTAACTCAGCAATATGTAAATTAGAATGGCCTTTACTGAGTAATCCCAATATTTGCAGCTCTTTCTGGGTTAAATGGTATTTTTCATCGTTAGGTGTGCCGCTATCCAGCGTACTGGCGGGGAATACTCGTTGGCCGGCAATAACGGCATCAATGGCTTGCAATAGGTTATCCATCGGCTGCCCTTTATGCATAAATCCCTGTGCCCCAGCGGAATAAGCCATTTTGGCATAAACTTCCTCTTCCTGGGCGGTGTAAATCATGATGGACTGCTGTGGATAGTGGCGGCGGATTTTGCGTAAAAACTGCAAACCGTCAAGCTGTGGCAAACTGATATCCAAAATTAATAGATCAAAGTGATATTCCGCCAATAAGGCCAAAGCCTGCTGGTCATCAGCAGCGCAATGCAGATGATAACGTGGTGTCGCGCGCATCAGTGCGGCTTCAAGGGCAACATGCACCACAGGGTGATCATCAACTAACAGTAACCTAGGCATAAACCGTATTAACCTTTAGGGATAAGAGGGGGGTGATAACCGAGTATGACTCTTATTAATGATTTTATAACAAATAACAATCCAGATAAAAATTGATGGCTTCATTCAATAAGTTGATACCTAATCGAGTAAACCGCATTATTGCTGTTTATCTGCACAGAACACCAAATGTAATAAAGTAGATTTACAGCGTTCAATTCACCAGCTAGATTGGTTCAACTAGATTGGTACCGATAGACGTTGTGCGATGACCGTCACAAGACTTAATGGAAGAACTATGAATTACCTGAATGATGACCTACGGATTAATGAAATTAAGGAACTCCTGCCCCCTGTTGCTTTGTTAGAGAAGTTTCCAGCCAGTGAGAACGCAGCAGAAACGGTATCCAAGACCCGCACAGCTATTCATAACATCCTGCGAGCCCAAGACGACCGTTTGTTGGTTGTCATCGGTCCATGCTCTATTCATGATACCCAAGCGGCCAAAGAGTATGCGGCCCGTTTGCTAACCCTGCGTGAAGAACTGCAAGGCGAGCTTGAAGTGGTGATGCGGGTTTATTTTGAAAAACCGCGTACCACGGTGGGTTGGAAAGGTCTGATTAACGATCCGCATATGGACGCTAGCTACGACATCAATGACGGTCTGCGTATCGCGCGTAAGTTATTGTTAGATATCAACGAGAGCGGGCTGCCAGCCGCGGGTGAGTTTTTGGATATGATAACCCCGCAGTATTTGGCTGACCTGATGAGCTGGGGTGCCATCGGCGCCCGTACCACTGAATCTCAGGTTCACCGTGAGCTGGCTTCAGGTCTGTCTTGCCCGGTTGGATTTAAAAATGGCACAGATGGCACTATCAAGGTCGCTATCGATGCCATTAATGCGGCCAGTGCGCCGCACTGCTTCCTGTCAGTGACCAAATGGGGTCATTCAGCGATTGTAAATACCGCCGGTAACGACGATTGTCATATTATTCTGCGTGGTGGCAAAGAGCCAAACTACAGCAGTGCTCATGTTGCTGCGGTTAAAGAAGGGCTGAGTAAAGCGGGCCTGGAACCACAGATCATGATTGATTTCAGCCATGCTAATAGTAGCAAGCAATTTAAAAAGCAGATGGATGTCAGTAAAGATGTCTGCAACCAGATTGCTCATGGTGAAAAATCGATTATGGGCGTGATGATTGAAAGCCATTTGGTGGAAGGCAATCAGAATCTGGAAAGTGGCGAACCACTGACTTACGGCAAAAGTGTCACCGATGCGTGTATCGGCTGGGAAGACACCGAAACGGTATTACGTGAGTTAGCAGATGCCGTGAAAGCGCGCCGCCAATAATAGCGAGCAGGCAAATAAAAACCCCCGGCATTGATCATGTTCGGGGGTTTTTTAATGGTGCTAATCAGGGATGATTACTTCGCTTTGCCTTGGTTGGCAACAGCGGCGGCTTTAGCAGCGATTTCATCAGCGTTACCCAGATAGTAACGTTTGATTGGTTTGAAGTTTTCATCAAACTCATACACCAAAGGTACGGCAGTTGGGATGTTCAGCTCAAGAATTTCATCTTCGCTCAAGTCATCCAGATATTTTACCAATGCTCGCAGAGAGTTACCGTGGGCGGCGATAATGACACGCTCACCACTGACAATGCGGGGTTTGATCACTTCATTCCAGTAAGGAATAACACGTTCGATGGTCAGCGCCAGACTTTCTGTGGTTGGCAATTCTGCATCGGTAAGCTTTGCGTAACGTGGGTCATTGCCAGGGAAGCGCTCATCGCTTTTTTCCAGCGCAGGTGGGGTGATAGCAAAACCACGACGCCACAATTTAACTTGCTCGTCGCCATATTTGGCCGCAGTTTCTGATTTATCCAGACCTTGCAGTGCGCCGTAATGACGCTCATTCAGTTTCCAGGTTTTTTCTGTTGGCAGCCAGGCCTGATCCAGTTCATCCAGTACACTCCACAAGGTGTGGATAGCACGTTTCAGTACTGAGGTATAAGCAAAATCAAACGCGAAACCTTCGTCTTTTAACAGCTTGCCGGCCGCTTGTGCTTCTCCACGGCCTTTCTCAGATAAATCAACATCATACCAACCGGTGAAGCGGTTTTCATTGTTCCACTGACTTTCGCCGTGTCGTACCAGAACCAGCTTAGTTACTGCCATAGCGTTAACTCCTTTAATGTGAAACTCAATCTCTATACCCGTCGGACTTGAAGACGCTGTCTAACCACGCTATTACCGGAGGGTATAGATTAATATTCAATGATAACTATTATCATTATATTGCGGGATTGCCGCCAACAGCAATGGTTTGTGTTTAACCATAGCCAATTTTTTAGCGGAAGTTAAGCTCATTGGGGTTCCCTCGCTTACCGCCTTCCTGGATCTTGATATTTATTAGGTATCGGTTTATATCCAATTAAAAAAGGGGTACTAAATACCCCTCCGGCTGCGGGGATTAGGCGGCTTTCTTCAGGCAGGTACTCATAAAGGTTTTACGCTCATCACCTTTTAATGCTTTGGCCGCTGCGTCGGCATTGCAGCTTTTCATTTTCTGCTGTTGTGGCGTCAGGGCTTTTTCATCGGGATGAATCTGCGCTTTCAGGCATTGGCTCATAAACTTCTTCCGATCATCGCCTTTCAGTGATTGGGTCGTTGCCTGCTGATTACAGTCAGTCATCTTCTTCTGTTGTGCGGCCTGAGCGGGTGACGGTGTTTTCGCCGTATCTGCTGCCATCACATTGACACTAAGCAGTAATCCCGCACAGAGTAACCATAGGGTAGTTAGGCGCATAAACATTCCTTAAATAATGTAGAGGGTCGGAAAGGGCGGGAAACAGGTCAGTATCACCGCAGATAGATGCTGTTAAGCGTAGTCGGCAGTGCTCAATATGGGTAGTTATCCCCGTCATCTTTCAAACAGCGTTCAAATCGGTTCCCGACCGATTTGTCACCCGAATCACTGACTTATGTCAGCTCATCGGGATCTCGTCTTCCTGCATCTTGAAATCTGTTGGGTATATAGCGTTATAGCGCGATAAAGTGATAAACCGTGGTGGCGCGGTAGGTTTTCCCCGGTTTTAGCCAGCAATCAGGTTGTGGCCATTCGGGGTGGTTAGGGCTATCAGGTAGGAATTCACTTTCCAGCGCTACGCCGGTGTAGCTGGCGTAAGTGCCCCCTTTGCGGGCCGGTGTTCCGCCAAGGAAGTTACCACTATACAACTGCAACGCAGGTGCGGTGGTATAAACACTCATTTGGACCCGGTTATCAGATGACCACAGATGAGCCGCCGGGCTTTCCGTTGCACCGCAAGTACGATGGAGCAGGTAAGCATGATCATAGCCTTTAACCCGCTGCTGACAACGGTCTTGCAGGAAGTCGCGTGCCAGCGTTTTTGGTTGTCGGAAATCCATACCGGTTTTCTCAACATTGGCCAATCCGCCGCTTGGGATCCCCTCACTATCAACCGGTAAGTAACGATCCGCAAATAACTGCAACCGATGCGCCCGCACGTCCAGCCCTTCACCATCAAGATTAAAGTAAGCATGATTGGTCAGATTCACCGGACAGGTTTTATCGACCTGAGCCTGATAGTGGATCTCCAATCGGTTATCTTCCGTCAACAGATATTGCACTTCGGCGGTCAGATTACCGGGGAAACCCTGATCACCATCAGGTGAGTGCAGTTGATAAGTCACCTGCCTCTCATCCTGCTTAACCTTTTGCCAGCGGCGAGCATGGAAACCTTCTGGACCACCATGCAGTTGGTTAGGTCCCTGATTAGGTAACAAATTGAGGGTTTGACCCTCCACCGTGATTTGGCTGTTAGCAATGCGGTTGGCATAGCGGCCAACGGTGGCACCAAGATAAGCGGCTTGACGTAGGTAGTCTGCGGGGGTCTGGCAGCCCAGCAATAGCTCGCGCTTTTCGCCATCGGTCAGCGGCAGGACCGCTGACAGCCAGGTTGCGCCCCAGTCCATCAGCGTTACACTCATACCGGCTTTATTATGCAATTCGGTCAATTCAAAGGGGTGACCATCTGGTGCTAACTGGTCAACACTGCTTGATGATGCAGCGTCGTTTTTCAGCATAAACCCGCTCCTTGTGAAGCCTGACATACGTAGAAGGTCTCTTTCCTACCGCCGCTATGAGCCGGATACTCCTGGGCTACGGCCGCACGAACCTGCTCAACCAGCGATGTTGGCATCAGTGCGACAATGCAGCCACCGAACCCCCCGCCAGTCATACGAACACCACCTTGCTCCCCAATAACGGATTTCACAATATCCACCAAGCTATCGATCGGCGGAACTGTGATCTCGAAGTCATCACGCATCGAAATATGAGACTCCTGCATCAATTGCCCCATCAATTTCAAATCACCGGAGGCCAGGGCATCTGCTGCCGCTAGCGTGCGTTCGTTTTCGGTAATTACATGGCGTGCACGCTTAGCGACGACGGGATCCAGCTCATCCTGAATAGAGAAGAACAGGGTTGGATCCACATCACGCAAGGCTTTAACACCAAAGAAACGGGCGGCAGTTTCACATTGCTGGCGGCGGGTGTTGTATTCGCTATCAACCAGACCCCGTTTCACATTGGAGTTAATGATAACGACCGCAACGTTTTCCGGCATGGCCACGGCACGGGTTTCAAGGGTACGGCAATCGATCAGTAGTGCATGATCTTGTTTACCCAGCGCTGAAATGAGCTGATCCATAATGCCGCAGTTACAGCCAACAAACTGGTTCTCTGCCTCTTGCCCATTCAGCGCCAGATCGACACCGCTAAGGGGTAATTGATAAAGAGACTGCAACGCTTGCCCGACCGCGACCTCAAGTGATGCTGAAGAGCTGAGACCGGCACCTTGTGGCACATTGCCACTGATCACCAGATCTGCACCACCAAAATCGGCATGGCGCAGTTGCAAGTGTTTCACCACGCCGCGCACGTAATCCGCCCAGCGGTATTCGGCATGTGGGACGATTGGCGCATCCAGTGAGAATATATCCTGCTGATTTTCATAATCAGCAGCAATAACACGAATCTGGCGGTCATCACGTTTGCCACAACTGATGACGGTTTCATAATCAATGGCACAGGGCAGCACGAAACCGTCGTTATAATCGGTGTGTTCGCCAATAAGATTGACGCGACCCGGCGCTTTGATAGTGATGTCAGGTTCTTGATTAAACTGTTGGCGGAAAATAGCCTGGGTATGCTGTTTTAAACTCATTATTTGACTCCGGCTTCTCGATAATGAACATCACTTACTGCCCGCAGGTGTTCAGCCGCCTGTTCTGCTGTAAGGTCGCGCTGGGTTTCAGCCAACATCTCATAACCCACCATAAATTTACGTACCGACGCCGAACGCAGCAACGGCGGATAAAAATGAGCATGCAATTGCCAGTGTGTGTTGTCGTCTGCGTTATACGGTGCGCCATGCCACCCCATCGAATAGGGAAAAGAGCACGAGAACAAGTTGTCGTAGCGGCTGGTCAGCTTCTTCAGGGCAATGGCGAGACAACTGCGTTGTTCCATAGAGAGGTCTTCTAACCGCAGCACATGGGCTTTGGGCAGTAATAATATTTCAAATGGCCATGCTGCCCAATAGGGCACTACCGCCAGCCAGTGCTCGGTTTCAACTACCGTCCTGCTGCCGTCACGACGCTCACGTTCAGCATAATCGACCAGCATGGGGGACTGATTTTGCTGAAAATAGTGCTGTTGCAGGCTATCTTCCCGTGCCGCTTCATTTGGCAAAAAACTATTGGCCCAAATTTGGCCATGGGGATGCGGATTTGAACATCCCATCGCCGCGCCTTTATTTTCAAATACCTGCACCCATGGGTAGGTTTGGCCTAATTCGGCACTCTGTTGCTGCCAGGTCTGAATAACATCTTCCAACGCAGGCAAAGAGAGTTGCGGCAGTGTCTTACTGTGGTCAGGTGAGAAGCAAATAACCCTGCTGGTGCCGCGCGCACTTTGGCTCCGCATCAAGGGATCATCACTTTGCGGCGCATCAGGTGTATCTGGCATCAGCGCGGCAAAGTCATTGGTAAATACATAGGTTGATGGATAGTCAGGATTGACATCGCCGGTCACCCGAGTATTACCAGGGCACAAGAAGCAATCAGGGTCGTGCGCCGGTAAATTCTCCGTCGCCGGGGCTTCTTGCTGGCCTTGCCATGGGCGCTTGGCCCGATGAGGTGAAACCAGCACCCACTGATCACTTAATGGATTGTATCTACGATGTGGATGATCCACAGGGTTAAAATCAGTCATAACAACACCTTAATCGGGATAGCCCTGAGGATTATTGGATTGCCAATGCCAGGTATCTGCCGCCATTTCATCAAGCGAGCGGCGCACCCGCCAACCCAATTGTGCGGCAGCTTTGCTTGGGTCTGCCCAGTAAGCCGGTAAGTCACCTGCGCGGCGCGGGGCAAAATGGTAGGCCAGCGGCTTGCCACACGCCTTGCTGAATGCCTCGACCACTTGTAAAACACTGCTACCCACGCCGGCACCCAGATTGAAAATATGCACGCCAGGCTGATTGTGTAGTTTTTTCATCGCCGCCACATGACCATCTGCTAAATCGACTACGTGAATATAATCGCGTACCCCGGTGCCATCCGGTGTCGGGTAGTCATTACCGAATATGGCCAGCGACTCACGACGACCAACGGCAACTTGTGCAATAAATGGCATCAGGTTATTCGGGATACCTTGTGGGTCTTCACCCATGGAGCCTGACGGATGTGCGCCAACCGGATTGAAATAGCGCAGAATGGTCATATTCCATTGCGGGTCAGCCAGTTGCACATCTTGCAAAATTTGCTCAACCATCAACTTGCTACGGCCATACGGGCTGGATGGCAAGCCGGTCGGGAAGCTTTCGACATACGGAATTTGTGGCTGATCGCCGTAGACCGTGGCAGAGGAACTGAAGATAAAGTTTTTGACCTGTGCAGCACGCATGGCCTCCAGCAATACTAAGGTGCCGAAGACATTATTATTGTAATATTCCAGTGGCTTACTGACCGACTCACCCACGGCTTTCAGGCCAGCAAAGTGAATGACCGCATGGATAGACTGCTCAGCAAATATTCGGTCGAGTAAAGCGCGGTCACGGATGTCACCTTGATAAAGCTTCGGTGTATAGCCGCTAAGGGCATGTATCCGGGCTAATACGCTGGATTTGCTGTTGCAAAGGTTATCGAGGATGACCGGTTGGTAGCCAGCTTCAATCAATTGCACACAGGTATGGCTACCGATGTAACCGCTACCACCTGTTACCAGAACGTACATAAAAGACTCCTCGAATGACTTTAGTCTAAGAAAGATAGCACGCCATTAGGTAAGAAAAGGTGATCTGCACTCAATAATGGAATCGTTTACATTTAAATTTCTCCCAGTTTAATCCCAGCAAAAGCATAAAGACAGGGGAATAACCAAGGATAGGCAAAAACAAGAGATAAATAGCAGTCACCACATAGATAACTGGATTGGTAGCGTTCTCATCCATTAATTCAGCAGAAATGTCCTGCCTGTTATGTACCGCCCGATTCCAGTTAAGAATGCTAGCCTCGGGTCGGTAGATAACAGGGTAGATAAAGATTAGTGCGATGAATAAAGAGGATAAGTGAAGAACAATAAATGCATCAAATTCAGGGCGAAGTGAAAGGCTACCGCCACCCATAAACGACCACTCCACAGCCATGCCAGGCCGTAAATTAACCCCGCCAATGCGGCGAACACCATCAATAGCGGGCCGCCTGCAATATGTGCTGCGCCAAATAACAGGGCGGTGAGCAGTAGGGCCGGATAGTTACCCAACCACTGACTTAACCTTTGTTGCAAATAGCCACGAAACAGTGCTTCTTCTGCCAGACAAACAAAAAACACATTAGCGACCACAAAGGAACCTATCCATGCCGGGGTGTGCATCTCAATTTTCAGGCCGCCTAAGGCAACAGCCAGCAACAGCAATGCAGGGATACTGACAATCAATACCAGCCAGCTTGCACGGCTCACTGATGGGTGCTTTTTCGCGACAAATAAGGTTGGCAGGCAAGCCAGTAAAATAAAAGGTATTAATGCCTTATCAAGATTGTAATACAGGCTGAAGGGCGCGCTGAGTGGCCCTGTTTTCACTTCATTCAATACATTTAGATTATTAAAACCGGGTACCAGATGCAGAAACAGTACGATTGATGCCATCACCAGCAGCAATTCCAGTGCGACGGCCGGCCATTTCCGGTGACGATATTTTTTCAGTAGTAGTGCCACAATCAATGTTAGAAGCAAGAATGCGGCTGATGGCAGAGTCAAAACACCGTGATACAAGGCAATTGACAGTGACGACAGCAAGAGAAACAGGGAAAGTACCCGGTTAATTGATAAGAAAAGTAACGAAGCAGCAAGTATGCCCCACATAAATATCCCTTTAATGTTATGCCCGTCATCTTTCAAATCGCAGGTGCGTTGGCCGCTTGATTCGCTCGGCTTATAGGGCTATAGCCCTTTTGAGACTTAGCCTGCGGACTTGCGTACATGCAGTTCAAATCGGCTTATGAGCGGTTTGTCTCTTGCGGCTGGCCTGCACCTGAAATTTATAGGGTATAAATCCTGATGGTGGCTGAATATGTTAACTTTATCGCCGGCGCTGATAGGGGCTGGCAGTAAGAATGATAGCATAAGCCCCCGCCAATAAACGCCGCTTCCGTTGAGGATAGCTCTCATTATCCTCAACGAAAAGCCTGAAGAGTTTTAACCTGCTAACTTTTCCTGTTGGTAGTGATAAATATTGCCATCAGGAACAAAGGTCAAACGGTGGGTAATGCATTGTGGTGCATCTTCAGCATGGTGAGAAACGAATAACAGTTGCGTGTCACCTTCACTGATCATTACATCAATAAAACGCCGTACCAATAGGCGGTTAAGCGGGTCCAAACCCTGCAAGGGTTCATCAAGAATCAACAGTGCAGGATGCTTAACCAGTGCTCGGGCGATCAGTGCCAACCGTTGTTGCCCCCAAGAGAGACTGTGGAAGGGCTGATTAGCGGTCACGGCGGAAAAACCGAGTAAGTCTAACCATTGATCGGCTAATTGTTGTTGGCGATCAGACACCGCCTGATAAATACCGATTGAATCGAAAAAACCGGAGAGAATCACGGTACGTAGATTGGTGCTGACGCGGTAATCCAGATGCAAACTACTGCTGACATAACCAATATGGCGTTTAATATCCCAAATGGTTTCTCCACTGCCACGGCGGCGGCCAAACAGTGTCAAATCATTACTGTATCCTTGCGGATGGTCGCCAGTAATCAGGCTGAGTAAAGTTGACTTCCCAGCACCGTTTTGGCCAATAATTTGCCAGTGTTCACCGGGATTAACCTGCCAACTCAGGTTATGAAGAATAGGGCGGTCATTGTATTCAACCACGCCATTACGCAAGATAATTAGTGGCTTATCTGGTGCGAAAGAGGCCTGCTGTTGCGGGTGTTCTGTTTCTGGCAACAACATACCATCAAGGTTTTCACTGTGCGCCAGTTGGGCAATCAATGCCTCGGAAAGAATCTGCTGGCGGGGGCCAGTCTGGGTTAATTGGCAATCTGCCAGCACACCGAGGTATTGCACAAAATCAGGGATATCATCAAAACGATTTAGTACCAGCACCAGCGTGACACCTTGTGCTGAAAGGGTGGATAGCATACCAGCCAACTGCGTGCGGGCTGTCACATCCAGACCATCAAAGGGTTCATCCAGAATCAACAGATCCGGTTGTGGCATCAGCGCTCGGCACAACAATGTTTTGCGGGTCTCACCAGTAGAAAGATATTTAAAGCGACGCGAGAGTAACTGGCTGATACCAAACTGCTCTGCCAACTGCTGACAACGTTGCGGATCAACGTATTCTTCCTGAATGATCTCTGCGGTAGTACGCCCGGTATCGTCTTCATCTGCGCTGAGTAAATCAGTGTTATTGCGCTGCCACTCTTCGCTGACTAACTGCTGAAGTTGCTCGAACGACAAATGCACGCTGTGGCGAAAATGGTTGTGGCGGCTGCCGCTCAACAGGATTAATTCCCCTGCTAATGCCTTCGCCAACGCGGATTTCCCGCTGCCATTGGCACCGACAAATGCCCAGCTATCACCCGATTGAACATGCAATGCTGGCAGGTTGAGTGTCCGGGTGTCACTCAGGCGAAAACAACCTTGCGATATTTGCAACTCCGACATCATTCTTTCCATATCTTGCAACACAATAAGGGTGTTAGGGATAATCGGAAAGGGGCAAAATGTCAACAGTAAATACTAAGGTTATTTTGCATAACTAAGCTGAATTATTTAGCAAAGTGTAGCGATAATGACCCGATCTGCATTGAATTGAGCAATGACGTGACTACCAACATGCAAATTCAGCTTATGTAATTCGCTGTTGTTTTGTGTCGAACACAAGCTGGCTCCCCCGGTCAAGGTCACGATAACTTCACTGTGATCGTTGCCGGGTTCAATACTGGCTACGGTGCCGGGCAGAGAGTTATCAGCAGCACCCGCCAGTGCCTGATCAGTAACCAGTTTTACCCAAGGGGCTTTGATCAGTGCCAACACTTCTTTGCCCGCCGAAAGTTGCAAGCGATCAGCACTCTGTTGAGTGAGTGCCGCAGATAACCGGGTTTTGCCGTCTGATAATAGGATATTGACGTGTTGTTGAACCTGCTGATGATCCCGCTCAATCAGGGTGCCGAAAAATTGATTACGGGCGCTGGTTTGTAAAGAGAAGCGCGAAATAGCGGCCAATAAACTATCGAGTGGCAGCGAATCATCTTTCAGCGTGTCAAATGCCTTTTGCTGAATCTTGGCGAGCAAATCATAAAGTTGAATTAAACGCTCGCCGTAACGAGTCAGGTGCGCGCCACCACCGCCTTTACCACCCGTTGCCCGCTCAACCAATATTTCCTCGGCTAAGGTATTCATTTCGTTAATCGCGTCCCAGGCACTTTTATAGCTAATCCCAGCCAGTTTTGCGCCCTGGCTGATGGAACCGGTATGCTGTATTTGTTTCAGTAATGCGATACGCCGGGGATCAGCAAACAGCCGTTGCTGAAGTTTTAGGGTAAGAAGAATTTCAGCCTGCATGATTTTTTACTCCGGCGGGAAAGGATTATTGCTATCTAAGTGCTTGTATACACCTGAATCGCACGTTTGGCAGGTTACATTCTTTTGCTGTTAGTTAAAATAACAGGGTTCATTCATCGCTGATATAATTTACAGTAAATGATAGATCCTAGTTATTGTGATAACGTAAGTTATCGCTCAATGAGCAGTAATGAGAGGCTGATATGTTGGATTTATTGAAAAGTCTGGTCTTTGCCGTGGTCATGGTACCGGTGGTGATGGCCGTGATTCTGGGGCTTATCTATGGACTGGGCGAGGTGTTCAACGTCATCTCTAAGACCGGTCACACCAAAGAACGCTCTTAATCTGATTTCTGAATGCCCGGCGCATAGACGCTGGGCATTTTCGTTTTTCTCCCTCATTCCCCCCACTTGTTACCACAGCTCAAGATACCTCACATCTTGCCGATAAACTGCATGACCTGCTTATAATGTTGCGTTATATTCCAATGTATATAGCGATTTCATTAATGCGGAGAACAACATGAAGAATCAATACGGTAACGCCAAGGTTTGGGTAGCGAGTGCAACACTGCTGGCAGCATTTTCCGGCACCACGTTAGCGGCGGACAACATTACAGTGTTTGCTGCGGCTTCATTGACCAATGCATTACAAGATATTGCCGTACAGTATAAAAAAGAGAAGCAGGTTGATGTCGTGGCGTCGTATGCTTCATCTTCAACATTGGCACGCCAGATTGAGCAGGGCGCACCGGCTGATATGTTTATTTCTGCCGATCAGCAATGGATGGATTATGCTATTGATAAACAGCAAATTGTTGCCAATACTCGCTACACCTTACTAGGTAATGAACTGGTATTAATTGCTCCGCAAGACAGTAAAATAGATAAAGTCGTAATCGATAAAAAAACCGACTGGAAGAAATTATTGGATGGTGGCCGTTTGGCAGTGGGCGATCCTGATCATGTTCCTGCTGGGATTTATGCCAAAGAGTCACTGGAGAATTTAGGTGCCTGGTCAACTTTAGCCCCTGAAATGGCGCGGGCCAATAACGTGCGCAGTGCAATGGCACTGGTCGAACGGGCAGAAGCGCCGCTGGGTATTGTCTATGGTTCAGATGCGATAGCCAGTAACAAAGTTAAGGTTGTGGGGATATTCCCGGAAGCAAGTCATAAGCCGGTTGAATACCCGATGGCAATTGTTAAAGGCCATGAAAACCCGACCGTGAGTGCTTTTTATGATTACCTGAAAAGCCCAGCCGCGGCGGTTATTTTCAAAAATTATGGATTTACCCCACGCTAATGATATTGAGTGAGTATGAGTGGCAGGCAATTATTCTGAGTCTGAAGGTTTCAGCGGTTGCGGTGGCGTGCAGTTTGCCGTTAGGCATTTTAATGGCGTGGATTTTAGTGCGCTGCCGTTTTCCCGGTAAATCGTTGTTAGACAGTATTATTCACTTACCACTGGTGCTGCCACCCGTGGTGATTGGCTATTTATTGTTGATAAGCATGGGGCGGCGCGGTTTTATTGGCGAGTGGCTCTATAGCTGGTTTGGCATTAATTTCAGTTTTAGTTGGCGTGGTGCGGCGTTAGCCTCGGCGGTGGTGGCCTTTCCGCTGATGGTGAGGGCTATCCGGCTGGCGTTGGAAGCAGTTGATACGCGTCTGGAACTGGCGGCCCGCACGCTAGGAGCCAATCCGTGGCGGGTGTTTTTCACCATTACGTTACCGCTCTCTTTACCGGGGGTGATTGCTGGCACCGTGCTCTCTTTTGCCCGTTCACTGGGGGAGTTTGGGGCGACCATCACTTTCGTCTCCAATATTCCCGGTGAAACCCGCACTATTCCACTGGCAATGTACACACTGATTGAAACCCCTGGGGCGGAAGCTGCTGCTGCGCGTTTGTGTGTCATTGCCATTATTCTGTCGTTGGTGGCGTTGTTATTATCCGAATGGCTGGCCCGCTGGGGTAAAAAACGCATGGGGGCACCATGTTAGAGCTGGATTTCAGTCAGCAACTGGGCGATTTGGATTTACGTGTTTCCACCAATCTGCCCGCCCAAGGTATCACCGCTATTTTCGGGTTGTCGGGGGCCGGTAAAACTTCATTAATTAATGTCATTGGTGGCCTGACCCGCCCGCAGCAAGGCAAAGTGGTGTTAAATGGCCGGGTGCTGGTGGATGCCGAGCAGCAAATCTATCTGCCGCCGGAAAAACGCAAAGTCGGTTACGTATTTCAGGATGCGCGCTTATTTCCCCATTATCGGGTGCGGGGCAATTTACAATACGGCATGGCCCCGTCAATGCGTGGGCAATTTGACACAATTGTCGGTTTGCTGGGTATCGAGCCACTATTAAGTCGTTTCCCACTGACCCTCTCTGGCGGCGAGAAACAGCGTGTTGCTATTGGGCGCGCATTATTGACCGCCCCCGAGCTGTTGTTGATGGATGAGCCACTGGCCTCTCTGGATTTGCCCCGCAAACGTGAGCTGCTGCCTTATCTGGAGCGGTTGGCGCAAGATGTTAACACCCCTATTTTGTATGTCAGTCACAGCATGGATGAGATCCTGCGGCTGGCAGATCAAGTGGTGGTTATGGATGGTGGCAAAGTGCGCGCGGTCGGCGGGCTGGAGGAAGTGTGGGCCAGTAGTGCATTGCGCCCGTGGCTGCAACGGGAAGAACCGAGCAGCATACTGCGGGTCAGTGTCATTGGTCACCACGACCGCTATGCCATGACCGCGCTGGCGTTAGGTGATCAGCGATTGTGGGTGGGTAAGCTTGATGCGCAAGAGGGTAGCTCAATGCGTATTCGGATTAATGCAGCCGATGTTTCGTTGGTATTACAGCCACCGCAAAGTAGCAGTATCCGTAATATCTTGCCGGTAAAAATTGCCGAATGCCTTGAGGTGGATGGGCAGGTCGATGTCAAACTCGCGGTTGGTGATCAATGGCTGTGGGCGCGGATCACGCCGTGGGCACGGGATGAATTGGCGCTTAAACCCGGTCAGTGGGTGTATGCACAGATAAAAAGTGTCTCGTTTAACCGCAAGAATTGAGGGCGCTAACCCTTGAGTTTACCCGATGATAAAACGCCCGTCAGCCGGGCGTATTTTACTATCAAGCCAGGACATGCTGGCGGATGACGCCAGCGATTCCAGGCTGTTCGTTATCGGCAATCACCAGGTCAGCCCGCTGTTTGATAGCATCGGCGCTGTTCCCCATCGCTACCCCCAAACCGGCGCTTTCCAGCATGCTCAGGTCATTAAAGTTATCACCAAAGGCAACCACATCTTTCATGCTCAAACCCTGAGATTCAACCCATTGCTGTAGCCGCTTACCTTTGCTGTTACCCGCCTGTGCGATATCAACTTGATCATGCCATGACCATTCGCAGGCCAACCCCATTTCATTCTCAATCTGGGTTGCGAGCGCTCTCAGTTGCTCAATATCCGAGTGTGAAGTGGCAAATTTCCAGATGGAACTGGCAGTGTGGGCCGCATCGAGCAAGCTATCAACATGGAGTAGCGTCGGGCGCTGAGCGGGTGGTAATGACTCAGCCCAACTGAGTGAGCGAATCACATGTCCGCTGGTTTGTTGATAGAGCATGGCATCGTCCACATACATTAGCCCGTGGATACCGGTTTGCTCCAGCAACTGCAACACCTGAACCGCTTGTTGAGGCTGCAAGGGGTTTGAATCTAATACTTTTTTTGCATGGTAATCATAAATATAGGTACCGTTGCAGCAAATTGCAGGTGTATCAAGTTCTAGTGCCTGATAAAACGGGTGAATAGCAACATGATGGCGGCCGGTCACCACTACCACTTTGATGCCCTCAGCACGGGCTTGTGCCAGTGCGGACAAGGATTCTGGCAGAATACGTTTTTTGTGATCCAGTAGCGTTCCGTCTAGATCCAGTGCAATTATGCGATATGTCATGGCAGCTATAGTCTCGTCGATAAGGGCATTAATAGTATGTTTGCATAGTATTACTTGATGGTACACCGGATGGTGGGTTGATTAAACCAAGCTTGGGAGTGGGTAGCATAATCAGCTAAAAATAAGCAGGATAAGTTTTAAACAGCGCGACAGCAGACTGTTGTTATGTCCGCCGAGTCAGGTAAGCTAGGCTAAATTATTCGCAATTTTGCAATTGTGTTAAGCGCACGGTTTGTTTGGAAAGACAAATTCGGCCAATTAAAGTTGCCTATACTCTAAATAATTCGAGTTGCAGGAAGGCGGCAAGCGAGTGAGTTCCGATGAGTTGACGCCAGTCAATGATTCGGGTGATTGAACGAAGCCAACACACATGCAGCTTGAAGTATGACGAGTATAATAGGTTCGACTAAGGAGTAGAGATGAAGCAAGTGGTTTACGTGGCAAGCCCAGACAGTCAGCAGATCCATGTTTGGCAATTAGATTCCGCCGGTGCATTAACCTTATTGCAAACGGTAGAGGTGCCGGGGCAAGTGCAGCCGATGACAATCAATCCAAACCAGCGCCAGTTATATGTTGGGGTGCGCCCCGATTTTGCCATTATCAGCTACAACATCAGTGACGATGGCACATTGACCGCTGCTGGCAGGGCACCACTTCCAGGCAGCCCAACGCACATCGGCACTGATTTACAAGGCCGCTTCCTGTTCTCTGCTTCTTATAGCTTTAACTGTGTCAGCATTAGCCCTATTGATGAGCAGGGTGTGGTACAGGCACCTATTCAGCAATTGGATGATTTGCCTGCCCCACATTCGGCGAATATTGATCCGACCAATCAAATCTTACTGGTACCTTGCCTGAAAGAAGATAAGGTGCGGTTATTTGATCTGAGCCTTGAGGGTAAACTGACGCCACACGCTCAGGCGGTGATACCGGTTGCTGCCGGTGCAGGCCCACGTCATATGGCCTTCCACCCCAATAAACACGTCGCCTATTGTGTTAACGAGCTGAATAGCTCGGTAGATGTGTATCAAATCAGCAAAAACGGCCAGGAATACCAGCTAATACAGACGCTGGATGCGATGCCAACAGACTTTACCGGCACTCGTTGGGCGGCTGATATCCATATTACGCCAAATGGCCGTCATCTCTATATCAGTGACCGTACTGCCAGTCTGCTGGGTATTTTCAGTGTTTCTGAGGATGGGCGTGAGATTACGTTGGTCGGGCACCAACAGACTGAAGCACAGCCACGCGGTTTTAATATCGATAACAGTGGTAACTTCCTGATCTCTTCCGGCCAGAAGTCGGATCATATTGCCGTGTATCGTATTGATCAACACAGCGGTGAGCTAACCACTCTGAAGCGCTATGCGGTAGGGAAAGGGCCAATGTGGGTCACTATTTTGGCCCCAAGAGTTTAAAAATAATATTACCGGGCGGGGAATTGTGTCGAAGGGGTCGTAACGGCGTAAGCCGTCGCAACGCCCATCGGTGCAGTCGCCCCGCCAGTCTGCGGACGATATTGCCCACCACTGCTTTAGTGGATATTTACTATCGCCGCTTTCACCGCATCCGTTAACTGCGCCAGTGATTGCGGCGAGATAATATAAGGCGGCATCAGGTAAATCAGTTTACCAAACGGGCGGATCCACACGCCGTGTTCGACAAATTGCCGTTGCAGGCGCGCGACGTTAACCGGCTCTTTCATTTCCACTACCCCAATTGCTCCTAATACCCGCACATCGGCCACTGCTTCATGTTCTGCAAGTGGCATTAACGCGTGTTTCAATTGGTTTTCTATGGCGGCAACCTGCTGTTGCCAGTGATTCTCAGCCAACAGACTCAAGCTTGCCGAGGCGACAGCGCAAGCCAATGGATTAGCCATAAATGTCGGGCCGTGCATAAAGCAACCCGCATCACCGTTACTGATGGTTTCTGCCACCTTACGGGTAGTTAAGGTAGCCGATAAGGTCAGGTAGCCGCCGGTCAATGCCTTACCTAAACACAGAATGTCCGGCACGATTTGCGCATGTTCGCAGGCGAAAAATTTGCCGGTGCGGCCAAAACCGGTAGCGATTTCATCGGCAATCAACAAAATCTGGTGCTGATCGCACAATGCTCTGACCTCACGCAAATAGGCGGGGTGATAGATACGCATTCCACCGGCACCTTGCACTATCGGTTCCAGAATGACTGCGGCTATCTCGCTGGAATGTGTGGCTATCATTTCAGCAAAATCAGTGATGTCTTCCGGGTTCCACGCCTGGTCGAAGCGGCATTGTGGCGCGCGGGCAAACAGATTTTCAGCTAAATACCCCTGATACAAACTGTGCATTGAATTCTGGGGATCACAAACTGACATCGCACCAAAAGTATCACCATGGTAGCCGTGGCGCAGGGTTAAAATCCGTTGCCGCCGTTCACCTTTGGCCTGCCAGTATTGCAATGCCATTTTCAACGCCACTTCAACGGCCACCGAACCCGAATCAGCGAGAAAAACACACTCTAGTGCCGAAGGGGTTAGAGCAACCAACTGTTGGCAGAGTTCCACGGCGGGCGGGTGGGTGATACCCCCAAACATCACATGGGACATTTTATCCAACTGCTGATGTGCCGCATGGTTCAGTACCGGATGATTATAGCCGTGAATGGCCGCCCACCATGATGACATGCCATCGATCAGACGTCGGCCATCAGCCAGTTGCAGCTCAACGCCGTCGGCCGCGACCACCGGATAGCAGGGAAGTGGGTCAGTCATTGAGGTGTAGGGGTGCCAGATATGACGTTGATCAAAAGCCAGGTCAGAAGGTGTCATGAGGATTGTTGTAAACCAATTCATTACAAGAATGGTTGACAGTATATCGAGTTTATTTACACTGGCGAAACTTTTTTCTCTTCCCTGGAGAAGCCGTAATGGCAAATTATATTCGCTGGACAGTCGGGCAAGCCCAGGCCCTGTTTGAAAAACCACTGCTGGATTTATTGTTTGAAGCGCAGCAGATTCATCGTCAGCATTTTGACTCGCGTCAGGTGCAAGTCAGTACTTTGCTGTCGATTAAGACCGGTGCTTGCCCGGAAGATTGCAAATATTGCCCGCAAAGCTCGCGTTACAAAACTGGCTTGGAAAGTGAGCGCTTAATGCAGGTTGAACAAGTGCTGGAGTCAGCGAAAAAGGCCAAAGCCGCCGGCTCAACCCGTTTCTGTATGGGCGCGGCCTGGAAGAATCCCCATGAGCGTGACATGCCTTATCTGGAGAAAATGGTTGAAGGTGTCAAGGCCATGGGGATGGAAACCTGTATGACGCTTGGCTCGCTGGATAAACAGCAAGCTCACCGGTTGGCAGAGGCTGGGCTGGATTATTACAATCACAATCTTGATACCTCGCCGGAATTCTACGGCAGCATCATTACCACCCGCAGTTATCAGGAACGGCTCGATACCCTCAGTGAAGTTCGTGATGCCGGTATCAAAGTCTGTTCGGGAGGCATTGTCGGGTTGGGCGAAACTGTCCGCGACCGCGCAGGGCTACTGGTACAACTGGCGAATTTGCCCAAACCGCCTGAAAGTGTGCCGATCAATATGCTGGTAAAAGTGAAAGGCACGCCGCTGGAAAATAACGACGACGTCGATGCTTTCGAGTTTATCCGCACCATCGCTATCGCACGTATCATGATGCCAACCTCTTACGTGCGTTTATCTGCCGGTCGCGAACAAATGAACGAGCAAACGCAGGCGATGTGCTTTATGGCAGGGGCTAACTCTATTTTCTACGGCTGTAAATTGCTTACCACGGCGAATCCTGAAGAAGATAAAGATCTGCAACTGTTCCGTAAATTGGGGCTGAATCCACAGCAAACCGCCACCGAGCAAGGGGATCGCGAACAGCAGCAAGTATTGACTGAGCAACTCTTGCAGCGTGACTCATTGCCCGGCGAGAGCACACAATTTTATAACGCGGCAATCTGATGAACTGGCAAAGCAAGATAGAGCAGGGGCTGCAACAGCGACGCGACGCCGCGGCCTACCGTAGCCGTCAGGTTAATGAGGGGGCGAGTGGGCGCTGGTTGCAATCAGCAGAACGGCGTTATCTCAACTTCTCCAGCAATGATTATCTGGGGTTAAGTCAGGATCCTGACGTGATTGCGGCGTGGCAGCAGGGGGCGCAACGCTATGGTGTTGGCAGTGGTGGCTCTGGCCATGTTACCGGCTATAGCCGGCCTCATGCCCAACTGGAACACCAATTGGCGGACTGGCTGGGTTATCCGCGTGCATTGTTGTTTATCTCAGGCTACGCGGCAAATCAGGCAGTATTGGCGGCGTTAACTACCGCCGACGACAGGATACTGGCCGATAAACTCAGCCACGCCTCTTTGCTGGAGGCGGCTGCACACTCTCCGGCTCAATTGCGGCGCTTTGTGCATAATCAGCCCGATGCGCTACAAAACCTACTCGATAAACCCTGTGCGGGCCAAACATTGGTAGTCACCGAAGGCGTGTTTAGTATGGACGGTGATAGCGCTCCACTGGCTGCTTTGCAGCAAAAAACAGTGGCGGCGGGTGGCTGGTTACTGGTGGATGATGCGCACGGAATTGGGGTGTGTGGCGAAGGTGGCCGTGGTAGTTGCTGGCAGCAAGGGGTAAAACCTGAACTGTTAGTGGTCACTTTTGGCAAGGCATTCGGCCTGAGTGGGGCGGCAGTGTTGTGTCAGGAGCCGGTTGCCGAGTATCTGCTGCAATATGCCCGTCACCTGATTTACAGCACCGCGATGCCGCCAGCACAGGCTTGTGCGCTGCAAGCGGCACTATTACGTATTCAGCAAGGTGATGACTTGCGACAGCAGCTTCAGCAACGTATTGCGCAATTTCGGCGTGGAGCGGCAGACTTACCGTTGCAATTAGGGGCATCTAAAACCGCTATCCAGCCACTGCTGGTGGGTGACAATCAGCAAACACTGACACTGGCGGAGCAACTACGCGCCGAGGGGTTATGGGTAACGGCGATTCGCCCTCCAACAGTCCCGCCGGGGGGGGCCAGATTGCGTATTACCCTGAGTGCTGTGCATCAATGTGATGATATCGACAGATTGCTGGAGGTGCTGTATGGCGTTTGTCGCTGATAATCCACGATTACCCTTGGTTGATAAACCGGCGATTGCGGCTGCATTTAGCCGGGCTGCTGGCAGCTACGACTCAGCGGCAAGTTTGCAACGGGAAACGGGGAATACCTTATTAGCGCTGGGTTATCAGCATCCTGGTGCGTCGGTACTGGATGCCGGGTGCGGTACTGGCTATTTTAGCCGCTGTTGGCGTGAACGAGACAGATATGTAACTGCGCTAGATTTGGCCGCCGGAATGTTGGATCACGCCCGGCGACAGCAGGCTGCGGACAGCTATTTATTGGCTGATATCGAGAATATACCGCTGCCAGATCAAAGCGTTGATATTTGTTTTAGTAATCTGGCGCTACAGTGGTGTGCTGATTTAGCGCAGGCGCTAGCTGAGTTATATCGTGTCACGCGAGTTGGCGGCATCATCCTGTTTTCTACCTTGGCAAAAGGGTCTCTTGATGAGCTGGGGCTGGCGTGGCAACAGGTAGATGGCAAGCGCCATGTGAATGATTTTCTCCCCTTTCAGCATATCAGTGACGCTTGTCAGGGGTATCGCCATCACCTGACAACCGAGTTATATCAGCAACAGTTTCCTGATGTAATTGCGCTTATGCGCTCTCTGCAAGGCATTGGTGCTACGCATTTACATCAGGGGCGTCATTCCGGGTTAAGTGGTCGCCAACGGCTGGTGGCCCTGCAACGCGCTTATAGCACCCAATCTGGCACCTACCCGCTGAGTTACCACTTAGTTTATGGGGTTATCTATCGTGACTAAACGTTGGTTTATCACTGGCACGGATACCGATGTCGGTAAGACAGTTGCCAGTTGTGCCTTACTGCAAACCGCAGCCCAGCAGGGCTATCGCACCGCCGGTTATAAACCGGTGGCATCTGGTAGCCAGATGACGCCTGACGGATTGCGCAACAGTGATGCTTTGGCGCTACAAGCAAACAGCAGTGCGGCACTTAGTTATTCACAGGTGAATCCGCTCACGTTTCTGGAGGCCACCTCGCCCCATATTGCCAGTGCCAGCGAAGGGCTTGAGATTGATTTGTCAATTTTATCGCAAGGACTACAGCAGCTTGAGCACTCAGCAGAATGGATATTGGTCGAAGGGGCTGGCGGCTGGTTTACCCCACTGTCGCCACAGGCAACTTTTGCCGATTGGGTTTTACGAGAGCAATTGCCAGTAATTATGGTTGTTGGCATCAAGTTGGGATGTATCAATCATGCTTTGTTGACCGCTTTGGCTATCCGACAAGCTGGGCTGAAACTGGTGGGGTGGATAGCTAATGAGGTGATACCTGCGGGGGGGCGACAAGTTGAGTATATGGCAACATTGACACAGATGATCAGTGCCCCGCGATTAGGTGTCGTCCCCTATCTGACGGACCTTGACGTGTATCCCATCACCCAGCGGCGTGATCTTGGTGGCTATTTGGATTTAGGACTTTTGGCTGAGGTGCCACTGAGCTGAATTTTTGACGGCGATATGACCTTAAAGGGCTAATAGATATTATTAGCCCTGAGTTTTTTGCGGAGTATGGCCGCTATCATCGGCTTTAGTTTGCATGAGGGAGAAACCACTCTGCGCCATATTAACTGGCCAAATGCGTAATAATCATCTCTTCATCCAATTGAGCCAATGTTCCTTGTGCCACATTTCGGCCATCGGCCATCAAACAGAATCGATCCGCCACATGCTGAATAAAGGGTAAACGGTGTTCAACCAAAAGTACCGTCAAACCCAGGCTACGACTGAGCTGATGTAGGATATTGCCAATATCCTCAGTCAACGGCGGTAAAATACCACTCCCCGGTTCATCAAGAATCAACAGTTCTGGCTCTGTCACCAGTGCTCTGGCAATGGCCAACTGCTGTTGTTGATTACGGGTTAGCTCCCCACCACGTTGGGTGCGTTTGTCATACAGTTGGGGGAATATATCAAAAATCCAGCCCGGAATTTGGCGCGACTTATGGCGGCCCGCCAGCACGGCTATCAGCATATTCTCCTCCACACTCAGTTGAGAGAAGATCTGCTGCCCTTGTGGTACATAGCCAATACCCAGAGCAGTGCGCCCCTCAACCGGCTGCTGTAGCAAATTCTGCGGCGGTTCATGATTCGGTTGCCAGGTCATGGTGCCACTCTTAATTGGCAGATGCCCCATGATGCAATTAATTAACGTCGTTTTTCCTACGCCATTACGGCCAATCAGGCAGGTACACTGCCCACGGGGGATCTCGAGATTAATATCCCAAAGGATATGATTCTGTCCATAGTATTGATTCACAGCGGTTAAACTCAGCATCAGTGCTTCTCCTCAGTCGATCTCAGTAGTTCACAGGTGGCCCGGTGTTCTGTAACGGCTAGTGAAGGATTAACCAGCAAATCTGCATACTTGGTAGCGGCAGTACAGCATAAAACACCACACTTCTAACGGGTGGTTGTCGGTGTAAATTGAGGTGAAATGGGCGAATTGCGGCATTAAATGGCATCAACAGGCTATTTTTATCCTTAATCACCCTGCGATAGGATGATTTTTAGTCTATTAATGCGTTGCACCACTTTAGACCATTTCCCCTTTAATCTCTCCGTTTCACAGAGATATAAAGCAACTCTTGGGCCAAGTTGCTATACAGAGAGTAAAATCTGTTTGTTAACAGGCTGTAAATGGTTT
Source organism: Yersinia sp. 2540 StPb PI (assembly GCF_052217165.1). NCBI lineage: Bacteria > Pseudomonadati > Pseudomonadota > Gammaproteobacteria > Enterobacterales > Yersiniaceae > Yersinia > Yersinia sp. 2540 StPb PI. The sequence continues at coordinate 3,896,318 of NZ_JAZGQC010000001.1, read as the reverse complement.
TAACGCGCAGCGTGGGGTAAAAATAGCTCAGCCTGGCGGGGTGCGAGCGTAGAGTGATGGCGAGCTTGCACTTAAGCGGTGCTTTGGTGGAGAAAATGGTGCAGTAGAAAAAGAGAGAGGTCAGAGGCCATTAGATGCAGGTGTTAACTAGTGAAAATTATAGAATTAGCAAGCTACATAGTTAGCACTAATTGAAATATGCGGTGAAATAAAAATGTAAAAAAAACACTAAAAAAGCCAGTTAGTCCCCATTTATCTCCCAAGCTTTGCTTTTCGCCAACTCCCAGCCGCTGTGGGGTTGAATGAGTTATCCACCATTCCTGTGGATAACCTTGTGCATTAGCCATAGAAAACTGATGGCAAGCGAGAGCGGGCGCGGCTTGCGCTCCTGTTGTCCGCATTCTCTACTTTTTAATAATTTATTTTACTTTCAATGGGTTATTTAAAATCAAGCGCTGAAAAATCATAACTGGTGCTGATGAGTGATCTTTAATCGATTAGTTATCACTAATGTGTTTATGTTAACAGTTGGGGATAAAAACGCTTTTACAGTGCAGCTGTCGTTTAGATGTCACTGTAACGAGGCAAACAATCTCCTGGTGAAAGAAATTCCTACATTTTGGTGCTTGAAGCTGGTTTTATATCCAGTATCATAGAGGTGGCAAAATTCTATGGGGCTTTCATAATTAGCCTCCTGATAGTGTGTGTTTCTCCAGTGGGTAGCAAATTCATGAGTAAATTATTCAAACTACATTCTGAGTTTAAGCCAGCAGGCGACCAGCCTGAGGCTATCCGTAAACTGGAAGAAGGGCTAGAGAATGGTCTGGCTCATCAGACACTGTTGGGGGTAACGGGATCGGGTAAAACCTTTACGATAGCCAATGTTATTGCTGATTTGAATCGCCCAACCATGGTGCTGGCACCCAATAAAACATTGGCAGCACAGCTTTATGGTGAGATGAAAGAGTTCTTTCCCGATAACGCGGTAGAGTATTTCGTCTCCTACTATGACTACTACCAGCCTGAAGCCTATGTCCCAAGCTCTGATACGTTTATTGAAAAAGATGCCTCGGTAAATGAGCATATCGAGCAAATGCGGCTATCTGCGACCAAAGCACTGCTGGAAAGACGTGATGTTATCGTGGTGGCGTCGGTTTCTGCGATTTATGGTCTGGGTGATCCTGATTTATACCTGAAAATGATGCTGCATCTGACTAAGGGTATGATCATTGATCAGCGCTCTATTTTGCGTCGCTTATCCGAATTGCAGTACAGCCGTAATGATCAGGTATTCCAGCGCGGTACCTTCCGGGTGCGTGGTGAAGTTATCGACATCTTCCCCGCAGAATCTGATGAATGGGCGCTACGGGTAGAGTTGTTCGATGAAGAGGTCGAACGGTTGTCCATCTTTGATCCATTGACAGGCCAGTTACAGCATGAAGTACCGCGCTTTACGGTCTATCCTAAAACGCACTACGTTACCCCGCGCGAGCGTATTTTGCAGGCCATGGAAGAGATCAAAGTCGAACTGGCCGACCGCCGTCAGGTGCTATTAGCCAATAACAAGTTGTTGGAAGAGCAACGTATTAGCCAGCGGACCCAGTTTGACCTTGAAATGATGAATGAGCTGGGCTATTGCTCCGGTATTGAAAACTATTCCCGCTACCTTTCGGGCCGTGGTCCAGGTGAAGCGCCACCGACGCTATTTGACTATCTACCGGCTGACGGTCTGTTGGTGGTTGATGAATCCCACGTCACTATTCCGCAAATTGGCGGGATGTACAAAGGTGACCGCTCACGCAAAGAAACACTGGTGGAATATGGTTTCCGGCTGCCATCGGCACTGGATAACCGGCCAATGCGGTTTGAAGAGTTTGAAGCACTGGCACCACAAACTATTTATGTTTCAGCAACTCCGGGTAAATATGAACTGGAGAAATCCGGTGGCGATATCATCGATCAGGTCGTGCGGCCGACGGGCCTGCTCGATCCGTTAATTGAAGTCCGGCCGGTAGCCACACAGGTTGATGACTTGCTGTCAGAGATCCGTATTCGCGCAGCGATTAACGAGCGGGTGCTGGTGACCACGCTGACCAAACGTATGGCCGAAGACCTGACCGAGTATCTGGGAGAGCATGGTGCCCGTGTTCGTTACCTGCATTCGGATATTGATACCGTTGAACGGGTAGAGATCATTCGTGATCTGCGTTTGGGTGAGTTTGATGTATTGGTGGGAATCAACTTACTGCGCGAAGGTTTGGATATGCCGGAGGTTTCTCTGGTCGCAATTCTTGATGCTGATAAAGAAGGTTTCCTGCGTTCTGAACGCTCTTTAATCCAGACCATTGGCCGTGCGGCGCGTAACCTTAATGGTAAAGCAATACTGTATGGCGACAGAATTACCGCCTCAATGGAAAAGGCTATTGGTGAAACGGAACGGCGCCGTGTCAAACAGCAAGCTTACAACGAAGAACGTGGCATCATTCCGCAAGGGTTGAACAAGAAGATTGGCGATATTTTGCAACTGGGCCAAGCCTCTTCCCGTGGTAAAGGGAAAGGGCGGGGCGGCAAAGTGGCCGATCCCAATAATTATCACGCCTTGCCACCGAAAGCGCTTGATCAGAAAATCCGTGAGTTGGAGTCTAAAATGTACACCCACGCGCAAAATCTGGAGTTTGAGCAGGCAGCAGAACTGCGCGATCAAGTCCATCAGTTGCGCCAGCAATTTATCGCGATATCTTGATGCTCATCAGCCCTGCATTATGTGGCCGGTAAGCAATGGTGCGACAAATCGGGAATTTATGCTTGTCGCATCAACCTATCCTGATTAAGGTGTGCGGCTAATAAAATCATCACCTAGATATACTCAAATAACCTGGCGTTGCAGGTTGGTGGCAAACCCACAATTCAGCAACCCCAAGTCGAAGAGTAAAAGTGCGAGATAAATAATGAGTGATCACTTGTCGAAAGATCCATTACACGGTATTACCCTTGAACAACTGTTGACTAAACTGGTTGAGCATTATGGTTGGGAGGAGTTGGCATACCGTATCAATATCAACTGTTTCATCAGCAATCCCAGCATTAAATCCAGCCTGAAGTTCTTACGCCGTACACCATGGGCTAGAACTAAAGTGGAGGCGCTGTATATACATATGATTGGCAATACTAATTGGTTGAAAGATTAGTTTTAATACACTGACCTTTTAGCCTGTAAAAACAGGCTAAGCCACGATAATTAAAAGCAGCTTTGCTGTTAGAGGTTAATGACAAAGTGCCCGTAGCGGTGAAAGCGGGCAGATCGTCAAGACGCCGTACTTTCTTTGTTAAAACAAGCATCCCTGATGGCGCGGACGCTTTACTCTTCTACCTCTATTTACCTTGCAACATCGAGTCGTTGAGGTTTGTCAACAGTCTGAAACAAGTTTGCTGTTATGTGTTTTTCATATATATATTATTAATATTAGTCATATAATCATACTCAATGAGGATTCTTATTTTACCTTATAGCTTATCGCTAGTTTAATATTATTAATTTACTTTAGCTTACATTTATTAAATGACCATGAATTGTGCTTAGTATAATTAAATGGAATTGACATAATTGTTTTCCGGCATTACTTTATTGCGACTTAAAATAATAATAAATATTACATTTTTTAATGTTTTTCTGTTTTTAATGTGGGTTTGTATTAAGTGATTACTTTTAATATGGACTATTTTTATGAAAGGAATGTTTTTAGGGAATCTATTACTGTTATCTATTATGCCATTAGCTTTCTATTCCTTAGCTGAGGAAAATAACGTTAAAAAAAATACCCATATGGAGGTGGTTGGGGATGCTCAGAGCTATGTCGTCATTAAAGAAAAAAATAAGTTAGCGGTCATCCCGGGCGGTAGCAACCTTATTATTCCTAAATCTGAAGGCCGATTAGCAACATTACATGATGTATTGAGTATCCAACCGGGGTTGGTGGTACAAGATTTTTTTGGTGGTTCTGATCAGCCTCGCTTAAATATTCGCGGTTCCGGTGTACAAAGTGCCCCACTCTCCCGAGGCGTTACTCTATTACAAGATGGCTTGCCACTGAATGATGCAGACGGAGGCTTTCATATCAGCCTGCTGGAGCCACGGGAAAGTAAAATTATCAGTGTACGTCGTGGTGCCAATGCGACCAATCCTGCAAATAATACACTGGGTGGTGAGCTGGATTTTATTTCCTATACTGGCAGGGATGAACCTGGACGATTACGCTACGAATACGGTAGTTTCGGACGGCAAGGTTGGCATGGAGCCATCGGGGGGGATGAAACTGAACTGTGGGATGGGCGTTTGAGTATCAGTGGCGATCGCTTCTCTGGCTATCGTGATCACTCCTCCTCTCAGCGCAATTCAATTAGAGCAAATGTCGGTTTTGAACAACCTAACTTTACTAATCGTACTTGGTTAAGTTGGACAGATCTGAGCTTTGAAGTTGCGGGAACGCTTTCACAGTCAGAAGTCAAAAATAATCCTACAGCGGTTTACCCAATGGTGTGGGTAAGAGATCCGCGGCGTAATGTTGAACAAGCTCGCTTCGCCAACTATTCCGTATGGCAAGGCCAAAATTGGCAGCAGGAATTAGGATTATGGGCACAACATACTCACGATAATTTTGTAACACCAGCAGTGTATGTACTGAGTGGCGGCAATACCTACGGTGCCTTATGGCTCTCAAGTCTCTCCATTAATCAGTTTAATTATCGTGTTGGTTTATCAACTGAACGTTCAGATATGAATCGTGATCTGCGACAGAATCGGCGAGAAACCCCTTATGATGGTAAATTAATTGGCAGTTATGCCATGACTGCAGAGAATCAGAACGTGGTTGTAGATGCTGGTTGGCAAGCGGCAGAGCATTGGTATCTCAGTACGGGTATGAAAGGTACCCATTCGATTCGTAATGTTACCCCCCGCGATGATCGGCAGTCAGTAAGGCAACGCTGGTTTTTAATAACACCAAAACTGGGGGGGGGGTTGGTCACCTCAACCACAATTGCGTGGGTTCACCAATCTGAGTTGGAGCCATGAAGCCCCCAGTTTCCGCGAAATTATTTCTAATAATGGTGCGGTTAATCGTTTAGTCCCTCAACAGGCGATTACTGTGGAAATTGGCGGCGATGGTAGGTTGAAGGCTGGCATTAACTGGGATCTCTCTCTGTATCGCAGCATAGTGAAAAATGAATTAATTACGCATTATGACCAAGAGGGAAATTCGACGGGTACCTTTAATTATCGCCATAAAACCCTGCATCAAGGTATTGAAGCTGGGCTTAAAGGCGATATTCCGTTAAATGATGCGAGTATGGAATATCGTTTGGCCTGGACATATAACGATTTCCGCTTTCTGGGTGGCGAATATCAAGGTAAGAGAATCGGGGGGATTCCTCCGCAACAATTTTCCGCAGAAATATTGTATAAATGGCAATACTGGCGTGCAGGACCTAATCTTCATTGGTTACCAGCCCGTACACCGGTAGATCATATTAATCGTTATGATATTCAATTCCGTGATAAATATGCTATTTGGGGATTTAAGATTGATTATCGCCATCCTAATGGATGGTCAACATATTTAAGTTTAGATAATTTAACCAATAAGCGTTATGCCACTGCATCAATTGCCGGGCGCGAAGTGACATCCGTGAAAAATAACACGTTATTCCCCGGTATGGGACGATCGATTAATGGTGGTATTACATATAGTTTTTAAATTTATTCACCATTAAAAATGTTTTTTTATCAAAATCGCCAGAGGCGCAATCACTAATGTAAATGGTAATAGTATTATGGTTAATAATATATATTCTGTTGTGATTTTCACTTGCCTGTTTTTTTTTGCCATACCCTGGGCTTTGGCTGATGATAGTATTCAATTAACTGACATGAAACAGCGAAGTGTTGTTCTGAACACTTTGGCAAAACGTGCTGTTGTCATCCCGATACCCGCAGCTTCGCTACAGGTCAGTCTGGATCAAGGCACCGATCGTCTTGCGGGTATTCATCCCTTTGCCAAAGTGGCAGCTGAACAAGGAATGCTCGTGACAATGTTTCCGACAATGGCATCGCTACCCAGTGATACTGTTGGTCACGGCTTTATGCCTAATATTGAAACATTACTAATGATTCAACCCGACCTGGTGTGGCAGTGGGGACATCTGGGGAATGACATTGTCGATCCTATTGTTCTGGCGGGTTTAAATATTGCGCTGATTTTATATCCTTACCATGATGATACCCAGACACAGCAATGGATATCGTTGATAGGGGAAAGTATTGGCCAAGAGGTGCGGGCGGAGGAAATTATTCTATGGCGTCAAAAGACACTACGGGATCTTGATGGGGTGGTAACCTCAATACCACAGCAGCAAAAACCTCGAGTTCTCTATCTTTCACGGTTTCTATCGGAAATACAAACGATTAGCCGTACTTCGCATACCAATCAGGATATTAAACGGGCTGGCGGGGTCAGTATCACCGCTGAATTTAACGGGCCAAGAGTTATCAATCAAGAACAAATCATAGTCTGGAATCCAGACATCATTTTATTAGGTAACTTTGAAACGGGTGTGATACCTGCGGATATATATGCCAGTCCAGCATTAGCCGAGGTGGCAGCCGTTAAAAATAAAAGAGTGTATAAAATCCCCAATGGAGGATTTATCTGGGATGCGCCCAGTCAGGAAACACCACTGTATTGGCAATGGCTTATGGATATCTTTTATCCTGAAAACATCAGCGGCCCATTAAAATCAAAAATTATCGAAAGTTATTCTTTCCTTTATGGCTACAACTTAAGTCAACGCGAGCTCAATAAAATCTTGCAGCTAGAGGCCAATAAATTATCGGTACATTATATCGATTTATTCAAGGATGAATCATGAGATACCTACATTTTTTGCGCCAAAAAACCGCTGCTTTTTGGTTTCTGATTAGCCTATTGCTGATTGTGGTAATACTGGTGGCACTGTGTAGCGGCCGTTATCCATTAAGTATCAATGTGGTGATGGCAGTTTTAGTCTCAGCAATATTCCCTATTGAAGATCTGAATCTATTGACTCAATGGACGATGACAGAACAGCGTGTTGTTATGGCTATCCGTTTACCGCGAATTCTTATCGCTGCCTTGACTGGCGCTGGTTTGTCAGTTGCCGGGGCTGCGCTACAAGGAATTTTCCGTAATCCATTGGTGGGGCCGCAAATAATTGGTGTCTCTTCGGGGGCGGCATTGGGCGGTGCTGTTGCGATAGTACTATTTTCCTCTCTGATGCTAACCACGGCATTAGCGTTTGTTGGTGGATTATTGGCGATGACATTGGTGTATTTTCTTGGGCGCTATGGCGGCAGTACTCGGGTTTTAATGTTGATATTGGCCGGGGTGGTGATCAGTGCTTTCTTTACCGCATTAATATCCTTGCTGACCTATTTTGCTGACCCTAATAGCACATTACCCACGATTGTTTTCTGGTTAATGGGCAGTTTTTCTACCATTACTTATCACAAATTATTTTTGGTCACTCTGCCTGTTTTACTTGGCATTTTACTGTTGTTTTTATTGCGTTTCCGTATCAATGTTTTATCTCTGGGGGACGAAAATGCGGCGGCACTGGGGGTTTCAGTCGAGAAAACTCGCTGGTTAGTTTTGCTAGCGACCACATTAATTACGGCAGCGACTGTCGCGGTTGCTGGGACTATTGGCTGGGTTGGGTTGGTTGTTCCCCATATCACACGGATTATTGTCGGGCCAGATCACCAGAAATTACTTCCAACCGCCGTGGTATTTGGGGCTATCTATATGATTATCATAGACACCTTGGCTCGCAGTGCTACTAGTGCTGAAATTCCTTTGGGTGTTCTTACGGCATTGATTGGCGCGCCGGTGTTCGTCTGGTTACTACGAAAAAATCAGGATAAGGGGTGGCATCGTGATTAATGTGAGTAGATTAAGTCTGTCTCATGGGGGGAAGGTTTTGTTTAATGATCTGTCATTTCACCTCGGTAAAGGGCAGATAGCGGCTATTATGGGGACTAACGGGCGCGGGAAAACAACATTATTACGCGCGATTTTGGGCCTTATTCCCTCACAGCAGGGGGATACGTGCCTGTCAGCTGAGGTCGCTTATGTTCCGCAGCAAGAAAGCATAACCTTCCCTTACACAGTGCGGACTATGGTGATGTTAGGGCGGGTACGCCATATGCGCTGGTATGCCTCGCCTGGTATCGTTGATCGGGACATAACGCAAAGTTGTTTAGAACTGATGGGATTACTGCCATTAGCTGATAAGCCTTTTGATCAACTCAGTGGCGGTGAGCGACAATTGGTTTGTATTGCCCGGGCATTGGCCAGTGAACCAGAAATTATTATTTTGGATGAACCTGCCTCTGCGTTAGATTTATCAAATCAAGACCGTGTGCTGAGTACATTAAGGGCGTTATCTACAAGACAGGGTATAACAGTACTATTTACCACCCATTCACCGCAGCACGCACGGCATATAGCAGATAACACTTTGTTGCTTTACCCAGAGGGTGAGTATCTGTATGGCCCCAGCGGCGAAATATTAACTGATGAGCCATTGACGCGGCTTTACACCTTACCAATACACGTAGCTAAAGTGAATTATCAGCAGCGAGTTTTGGAGCCTATCATCCCAATATTCAGTGATAACCAGCAACAAAATACCGGTTCGACTTACACCGAGCCCACCCCACCCAATTGTTGCAACGTGGTTTCCAGCGCCTGACGCAGTAATTCGCGGTCATGGCGATAAGGGATATCTTTGGCTTCCAGTGGCTGCTGGATAATAATCCTGTCCGTTACACCACTGATATCAATTTGTGGACTGACAATTGCCGCATCAATAATTTTGCGGCCAATCTTGCTTTCCATTATCGCCAGTTTTTCTTGCAACGATAGCGCGGCCGCCGCCACACTGAGTTCACGCCCGAGATTACCGATATAAATCATACTGGCAGAGCTGCGCCGTAAGGCCTGAGTTAAGTCATCGAGCAGTAACAAGGGCATCAGACTGGTTAAGAAACTACCTGGCCCAATCAAAATAACATCGGCCTGGCTAATTGCTTCCACGGCTTCCCGCGTGGCGTGAACGTGCGGTGACAACAACATCTCTTGTGGCATTTTTGCCAGTTGGTCGATATTCACCTCACCATAAACGGGGTGCCCTTCATGATCGATGGCCAGCAAATCGACCGGTTGCTCAGACATCGGGATGAGCCATGCCTCTACTTTCAGCAAGCTACGCACCAGATTGATTGCCTCGATAGGTCTGATGCTGAGATGGTCTAACGCTTTGAGCATTAAATTGCCCAGATTATGGCCCGAGAGTTCGCCATTACCGCTAAAACGGTATTCAAACATTGCCGAAGCCACACTCGGCTCAGTGATCAACTGATTAAGGCAATTGCGGGTATCACCCCAGGCAATCCCTCCTTCTGAACGGCGAATGCGACCCGTCGAGCCGCCATTATCGGTGGTGGTAACAATACCTGTCAGGCGTGAACCCAGCGGAGAAAGGGCTGACATCACGCGCCCCAGGCCATGGCCTCCCCCTAAAGCAACCACTCGATCGAGATCCGCTAATGTGCGATTTCGCATATTTTTCCTGTCTAAATATTGTTGCCTGGCTCTAATAGCGTAGCTAAGGGTGAAATTGCTGCATAAGTTAACGGATTTGCCGCGAAAACGCGATAAAAGCCATTGTTTTCGTGATTTTAAACAAAGTATTAGCAACGGATTACAATAGACTGAATAACAGTGAGTTTTGTTAGATAAGTCGTTGTATATAAAAATATATAACGAAAAACAGCCATTGGCTATCCTGCCGTTTTAGCGTTAGAATCTCTAGGAAAAGTAGGGTTTTTAGCGACTCACCTGCCACTAAGCGCTTTACTTTTTAAACCATGGTTCGGTGGGCAGTAGGTAAACTGTCACTGAACATAAACTCCTAGCCTTGGCGTCTACGTTGTCTCGTCCGCGAACAATATGATGCTCTGGCCGTGGCTTTAAGCCACCAGGGTGCGAGGTAGAAATGCCTGCATCTCCCGTATTTGGAAAGGTGTTATGGTACAACTCACTGACGCATTTGCGCGCAAGTTCTATTACTTGCGCCTATCAATCACCGATGTGTGCAATTTCCGTTGCACCTATTGCTTGCCGGATGGCTATCGCCCCGACGGATTAAAAAGCTTTCTGAGTCTGGACGAGATAAGCCGCGTCAGCCGCGCCTTTGCTCTGCTGGGAACAGAAAAAATTCGTCTGACGGGCGGCGAACCTTCTATGCGGCGCGACTTCACCGATATCATCGCGACTATCAAACAAAATCCGGCGATCCGCACGCTGGCAGTCACCACCAATGGCTACCGTTTAGCCCGTGACGCCACCCAATGGCGGGAGGCTGGATTGACAGCCATTAACGTCAGTGTTGATAGCCTTGACCCGCGACAATTTCATGCCATAACCGGGCAGGATAAATTTCATCAGGTCATGCAAGGCATTGATGCTGCTTTCGATGCTGGTTTTGAGAAAGTCAAAATTAATGCCGTACTGATGCGTGATGTCAATGATCGCAGCCTGAATGCCTTCCTCACCTGGATAAAATCGCGGCCGATTCAACTGCGGTTTATCGAATTAATGGAAACCGGCGAGGGGGGCAAGCTGTTTCGTCAACACCATGTCTCCGGTGGTGTCATCCGCCAGCAATTACTCCAACAAGGTTGGCAGCAACAAGCGCGAGCACGCAGTGATGGCCCGGCACAGGTGTTCTATCACCCGGATTATCTGGGGGAGGTCGGGCTGATTATGCCGTATGAGAAAGACTTCTGCGCCAGTTGTAACCGTTTGCGTGTTTCAGCACTGGGAAATCTGCATTTATGCTTATTTGGCGAGCAAGGTATTACGCTACGTGACTTACTGGGCAGCGATGACCAGCAAGATGAGTTAATGGCACGCATCCAGAGTGCATTGCAAACCAAGAAACAGACCCATTTTCTGCATCAGGGCAACAGCGGTATTACCCAGAATTTATCGTTTATTGGCGGTTGATAGCGGGCAACGTTAAGAACAGAAGAGAATATATGACCCAACTAACTCACATTAACGCCGCAGGCGAAGCCCATATGGTGGATGTTTCCACTAAAGCAGAAACTGTGCGCGAAGCACGGGCAGAGGCTTTTGTTGAAATGCAGGCCGCGACGTTGGCGATGATTATCGAGGGCAGCCACCACAAAGGTGATGTCTTTGCCACTGCGCGTATTGCCGGGATTCAGGCGGCTAAAAAAACCTGGGAATTGATCCCGCTGTGCCATCCACTGCTGCTAACCAAAGTTGAAGTTCAACTGGAAGCACAACCAGAACACAACCGTGTGCGTATCGAAACTTGCTGCCGCCTGACCGGTAAGACCGGCGTGGAAATGGAAGCGCTGACGGCAGCTTCCGTTGCCGCCCTGACAATTTACGATATGTGCAAAGCGGTACAAAAAGACATGATAATTGGCCCGGTGCGCCTGTTAGCAAAAAGTGGCGGGAAATCCGGTGATTTTAAGGTGAACCCATGATTCAGATTCTCTTTTTTGCTCAGGTGCGTGAACTGGTCGGAACCGACAGCCTGCAATTGGCGGCGGAATTTCCCACTGTCGAGGCACTGCGCCAATCCCTGTGCCAACGGGGCGAACGCTGGCAATTAGCCCTTGAAGAAGGCAAATTACTGACTGCGGTGAATCAATCACTGGTTAATGTTCACCATCCGCTGGTGGCGGGTGATGAAGTGGCGTTCTTCCCGCCGGTGACCGGAGGTTGATAATGGAGCATACCCGTATTCGTGTGGGCACTGAGACCTTCAGTGTGGGTGATGAGTATCACTGGTTGTCACAGTGTGATGAAGATGGCGCGGTGGTGACCTTTACCGGCAAAGTCCGTAATCACAACCTGGGTGATAGCGTCAGTGCACTGACGCTGGAACATTACCCAGGCATGACAGAAAAGGCGTTAGCTGAGATTATTGATGACGCCCGCAGCCGTTGGCCTTTACAGCGAGTTAGCGTTATTCATCGGGTGGGGCCACTGTTCCCCGGTGATGAAATTGTCTTTGTCGGGGTGACCAGTACCCATCGCAGTATGGCGTTTGATGCGGCTGAATTTATAATGGATTACCTGAAAACAAAGGCACCATTTTGGAAACGGGAAGCCACAACGGACGGCGAACGTTGGGTTGAATCACGCGACAGTGATCATCAGGCGGCCAGGCGCTGGTAAATTGAGCGTAAACCAGTGTAAAGATCACTGCTAAATGTCTATTTTTACTCCCTTGTTGACTGTACTTCTGTGGTACCCTTAAAAAGTCGGTGGGCTGTCAATTTAGATGGCCTGTATCATTATTTATATGCATAAGGTAACTACCATGGATCGCTATCCACGCTCTAATGGTTCGATTGTCGAACGTGCCAACACAGGCATTCAGGCATACATGGCGCAGGTATACGGCTGGATGACCTGTGGTCTGTTATTAACGGCGGTTGTCGCTTGGTACGCAGCGAATACCCCTGCGATACTCAACTTTATATTTTCCAGTCAGATCACTTTTTTCGGGCTGATTATTGTTCAGTTAGGTCTGGTATTTGTTATTTCTGGCATGGTTAACCGCCTGAGTGGCTCGATGGCTACCTCGCTGTTTATGCTCTACTCCGCATTAACCGGCTTGACGATATCCAGCATTTTCATCATGTACACCAGCTCTTCTATCGCCAGCACATTCTTGATTGCTGCCGGTATGTTTGGTGCCATGAGTTTCTACGGCTATACCACCAAGCGTGATTTGAGTGGTATGGGCAGCATGCTGTTTATGGGCCTGATCGGTATCGTGTTGGCATCGATTGTTAACATCTGGCTGAAAAGCACGGCGCTAATGTGGGCAGTGACCTACATCGGGGTGTTAGTGTTTGTTGGTTTGACTGCTTATGATACCCAGAAGTTGAAAAACATGGGCTCACAGTTGGATGCCAATGATAAAGATAACTTCCGCAAGTATTCCATCGTGGGTGCTTTGACGCTGTATCTTGATTTCATTAACTTGTTCTTGATGTTACTGCGGATTTTCGGCAACCGCCGTTAAGCTGGCTGATTCAGGGCTGCGACGCGGCAAACTTGCTCGCCGTACGCTGCTCGAAATGCTCATTGACCGATGTCAACTGCGCTTTCTGCGCTGCGGGCGTCGGTCAATTTTTTGGTCTCGCCACTGAATCAAACTCAGCTTAAGCTAGCTGATTCAGGGTTGCAATGCGGCAAACTTGCTTGCCGTACGCTGCTCGAAATGCTCATTGACCGATGTCAACTGCGCTTTCTGCGCTGCGGGCGTCGGTCAATTTTTTGGTCTCGCCACTGAATCAAACTCAGCTTAAGCTGGCTGATTCAGGGTTGCAATGCGTCAAACTTGCTCGTTGTATAGGTTGATCAAAATTTTAAAGGACACCCCTGTGGTGTCCTTTTTGCTTTTTGGTGAATGCAAGTAAGTCTTGCTACCGTTTAATGTCGCTATGCGATTTTCCGCCTAAACATCCCATAGGCGGCACTCCCCGTGGTGGCGGTTATCACGAGTAACGGCCACAAACTGTGCCAGATAATATCGAAACTGGCATCCTTGAGGTAAATCTGTTTGGTGATATCGGTAAAGTGGCGGATAGGGTTGATCCACGTAATATTTTGCAGCCAGATAGGCATATTCTCCACCGGCGAGACATAACCGGACAGCAAGATAGCGGGCATCATAAAAACAAACACGCCAATAAAAGCCTGCTGCTGAGTGGAACATAACGAGGAAATTAGCAAACCGAAGCCAATGAGCGACAAGCCGTAGAGCAGCATGGTGCCGTAAAACAGTGCCAACGAACCAGCAAACGGAATTTGGTAAAAAAAGATACCGATAAACAAGACGATACTTGCCTGGAAAGTGGCGACAATCAGTGCCGGGACAGCTTTACCAATAAAAATCTGCCAGGTGGTTAGCGGTGAAACTAACAACTGCTCGAGGGTCCCTTGCTCCCGCTCACGAGCCACCGACAGTGATGTCACAATAAGCACCCCGATGGTCGTAATCATCGCAATCAATGATGGCACTACGAACCATTTGTAGTTCAGATTTGGGTTATACCAATTGCGGATGACTAACTCGCTGTTGTTGGGCTTTATCTGGCCTTGGGTTAATTCTAATTGATAATTTTGTACGATTTGCTGAATGTAATTGGCGGCAATTTGCGCGCTGTTGGAGTTGCGCCCATCCAGCAATAATTGCAACTGAGTGGTTTTGCCATTCGCCAGGTCAGCACTGAATTGCTCTGGGAAACGTATCAAAAGCAGTGCTTGCTGGTTATCAATCACTGGCTGAATTTCTTGCGGGCTGTGGAGCAGTAAGACATGAGAAAAAGCCTCTGCTTTGGCAAAGCGTTGGGTCAGCTCTACAGAGGCTTTCCCGCTGTCTTCGCTATAAATAGCAATGGTGGCATTGGTCACTTCCAAAGTAGCGGCGAATGGGAACAAAATGACTTGTAATATGACCGGCATAATTAAGATTGCACGTGTCTGTGGCTCCCGCAGCAGTGACTGCAACTCTTTGATAATCAATGTGTAGAGGCGGTGAAACATATCTTGCTTCCTTCCTTTAATCTAATCGGCGTCTAATCTAACCGACGATTAGTTTTCCATGCCGTCAGGCCGATAAATACGGCTGCTGAGGCGACCAGGAACAACAGGTTAATCACCAGCACGGTGCCGATATTCCCCGCCAGAAACAGGGTTTGCAGACTGCTGACAAAATAGCGGGCCGGAATGATATAGGTTACGGCGCGCACGATAGCGGGCATGCTGTCAATTTCGAAAATGAAGCCAGACAGCATCACAGCCGGCAGGAATGCGGCATTCAAGGCCACCATTGCGGCATTAAATTGATTACGGGTAATGGTCGAAATTAGCAATCCCATACCCAGAGTGCTGGCCAAAAATAGGCTGGTCATAACAAACAGTATCCACAATGAGCCACGGAAAGGCACATCGAGGATAAATACCGACACCGCCATGCAGAGTGTCATGGCTATCATGCCCAAGACGTAATAGGGGATCAGTTTCGACAACAGCAACTCGCTGCGCGTGACCTGGGTCGACAGCAGCGCTTCCATGGTTCCGCGCTCCCATTCACGGGCGATCACCAGCGAGGTTAGAATCGCGCCGATAACCGTCATAATAATGGTAATGGCTCCGGGAATAATAAAGTGTCGGCTGATGGCGGCAGGGTTAAACCAATAACGGACCTGAATCTCAATCAGAGGATCGTTTTTTTGCCCTAGGTTTTGCGCCTGTTGTTGTTGCCAGATTTGCCACACCCCTTGTGCGTAGCCTTGCACAAAGTTGGCGGTATTGGGTTCACTGCCATCAGTAATCACCTGAATGGGGGCTTTACTTTCGGGGCGCGCAAGCTGCTGCGCAAAATCATTGGGGATAACAATTAGCCCACGAATTTTGCCGGCTTGCATCGCCTGAATTAGCGCCTGGCGATTATCACTGATTTGCGGTGAAATATAAGGTGAACTGGCGAAGGCGTTAGCCAGATCCTGAGCCGGTTTGCTCTGTTGCTCCATTAAAATGCCGACGTGCAGTTTGCTGGAGTCCAGATTGATGCCATAGCCAAAGATAAACAGCAGCAACAGCGGGATGACGAATGCTATCAATCCACTGCTCGGGTCACGCAGTATTTGCCGGGTCTCTTTACGGCATAGGGCTCGTAGGCGACGCCAGGAAAACCCCGTGTCCTGATAAGTTTCGCTCTCATTTACCGACGATTTATCCACTGGCAATAGATGTGGCTCGGTCATGACTGTTGCTCCTTATCATTTTGCTGATCATAGCGCTGCACCAGCCCAATAAAGGCCTCTTCCATGGAGGGATTAAGATTATCATCACTGGCAACCTGTTGTTTTAACTCATCAGGTGTGCCGGCTGCGATAATTTTGCCACGGTAAACCAGCCCGATACGATCACAGTATTCCGCTTCATCCATAAAGTGGGTGGTAACCATGACGGTGACACCTTTATCTACCATCCCATTGATATGCAACCAAAACTCACGGCGGGTGAGGGGGTCGACACCGGACGTCGGTTCATCCAGGAACAGAATGTCTGGTTCATGCATTAACGCGCAGGCCAATGCCAAACGCTGTTTAAACCCCAGTGGCAGTGAGTCCGGGGTTTGTTTGAGGATTGGGGTAAAGTTAAAGGCTGAGGTCATGTCAGCTATTTTATCGCGTTGCGTTTTGCCTTGCAGACCATAAACGCCGGAGAAAAACTTCAGGTTTTGTTCAACGGTCAGATTGCCATACAACGAGAATTTCTGCGCCATATAGCCCAAATGTTGTCGTGCTTTACCTGAACTGGTTTTCAGATCCATTCCCAGTACCAATGCTTTGCCTGAGCTGGGGACTAACAGACCGCACATCATTTTAAAGGTAGTGGATTTACCCGCCCCATTCGGACCGAGCAGACCAAATATCTCACCGCGTTTGACCTGAAAATTTACATGATCGGTAGCGGCAAAATCGCCAAATTTTTTGGTTAACTCTTGGGCTTCAATCACGGTCTCCTGATGGCTACCTGCAACTTTGGGCATGATTTTCGCCAACGCGGACTCACTGGCGGGGCCGCCCCCCAACAGGTCGATAAAGGCATCCTCAAAGCGCGGTTCTGCTTCCGTTATCTCGGCATTGGGTTGATTGAGTAGTGGCAATAGTTGGCTGTGATCCACGTCGGGCTTGAGGATTAACCGCACATACTTCCCCTGAATAACCCCATCACTCACTTGGGGCAATGCCAGCGCATGTTGTAACAGTTTACGGTTGGTCCCGGTTTGCGCTGCCAGCAAAATTGTGCGCCCACTCATCCGTTGTGTCAGGCTTTGCGGCGCACCGCTGTACAGCAACTTCCCTTCATTTAGCAACAACACTTCGCGGCATTGCTCTGCTTCATCCAGATATGACGTGCTCCACAGGATAAGCATGCCATCGCTCGCTAACTCATGCACCATGCGCCATAGCTCGCGGCGTGAAATCGGGTCAACGCCGACGCCCGGCTCATCGAGCAACAGTACTTTGGGCTGACCGACCAGAGTACAGGCCAGGCCCAGTTTTTGCTTCATCCCGCCGGACAATTTTCCCGCCAGCCGGTCAGTAAAGCGGGTTAAATCGGTAAACGTCAGCAGGCGCTCAAATGTTTGGCGGCGAAGCTCACCGGTAACCCCGCGTAGATCGGCATACAGCGTCAGGTTCTCCATCACCGTGAGGTCTTCATATAAACCAAACTTTTGTGGCATATATCCGAGAATAGAATGTAACTGGCGATCGTTTTCTAACGGGTCCAGCCCGACCACCGTCATCTTGCCTTGACTGGGTTTGAGTAATCCGGCGAGCATACGGAGCAGGGTGGTTTTACCAGCCCCGTCCGGCCCAACCAAACCGGTGACTGCACCACTGCGGATCTCGGTCGTCAGGCTGGCGACGGCGGGGTTATCCAGTCCGGGGAAGCGTTTTTCAACACCCTCCAAAGTAATAAGATGCTGGATTCCATTCATAGCTCATGCCGCCTTAAGGTTGTGCGAAACGAACGGTGACAGGCATACCTTGTCGTAACGATTCATCGGCATCAGTGATAATGATACGTAAGCGATAAACCAGATCGGTACGCAGCTCAGGCGTTTCGACACTTTTAGGGGTAAATTCCGCCGTGGGTGATACGAAACCTATTTTGCCGTGATATGGCTTGTCCGGGCGGCCATCGGTAAATACGTCGACTTCGGTACCGGGGATGGCCTGATTCAAGTGGGGCTCACTGACGTAGGCCCGTACCCATACCGGATCGGTCAGTGACAGGGTAAATACGGTGTTACTGGCGGATAAAATGGTCCCCGGCTCAACCGCGCGAGTGAGTACGGTACCCGCTGATGGCGCGAGCAGGGTAGTGTCTTGCAGGTTGAGTTGAGCTTGAGCCAGTTCAGCTTCACTTTGGGCCAGATTCGCTTCGGCTTGCGCAATTTCTTGTGGCCGGTTGCCACTCAAATATTGTGCGAGTTTATCTTTGGAGGCTTGCAGATTAGCCTGTGCTTGATTACGGGCAGTTCGAGCATTCTCTAGCTCGTTGGCCGAGGTGGCTTTACTTGCCCACAACCCTTGTTGACGTTTTAGGAAACTATCGGCATAGCTAAATGCCGCTTCTCGCTGAGCAACTTCAGATTTTACCTGTGCTATCTCTTCGTCACGGTATCCTGCCTTCAATAAAGCCAATTGTGCTTGCGCGCTTTGAACATTGGCTTGCGCTTGTTTGAGTGCATTGAGATAAGGGCCGTCATCCAGTTTCCCCAGAACTTCCCCTGGCTGGATTTTATCCCCTTCATCGACAGCCAGAGACGCCAGCCGACCACCGACCCGAAAGCCTAAATTCACTGTGCGAATATCCACATTGCCGTACAGCGTCAGTGATGCGTCGTGTTGTTGACGGTAGTAGTTCCAGCCATAACCTATCGCCGCCAGTAGGGCAACAATAACGACGGCCACTATAATCTTCTTGCGATTCATAATGCTCCCTATCGACCATGTCTATAGCTACAATTTTATAACGACCCCTTCAATACGCTCACCGTACTGATTTGTCCCGCAATCCGTAAAGCAGCAGGTCAATGTGTTCGATAAGTACCTGATTGATCATTTCACTTTCAGCCTCACCAATATCCAGCCAACCGGCCTGGCGGCGGATAGTCTCGCGCCCCATGCGAAAGGCCAACACTTCACCAATCAAGGCATGGGTATGAAGAATCGTTTTGGTTGCACTGGCATCAGCACCAATAAATGCGGCCAGCAGCAGATTGAGTTTTTGGTGTAATGGCGCAATAGCCTGCACATGAATCAGTGGATAAGCATCGCTCGGGGAGAGTTGCTCACGCGCCATGATTTTGCTCATATTCAACGTTTCTGGCTGCGTCATTAGATGGCTGAATTCCAGCAACCCACGGCGAATAAAATGCAACTGTTGCTCGGCGGTTTGTGCGTGAATCGGTTGTTGGAGAAACTGGTCAATCTCTTGCGCCAGCGGTGAGAAGGTCTGCTGAATGAAATCCGCTATTTGTTGCGCGACCGCCAGATACAACCCTTCTTTAGAGTTGAAATAGTAGGTGATGGCCGCAATGTTCTGTCCTGCCCGCTGGGCGATATCCCGAGTTGTAGCCCCTTTCAGGCCTAACTCACCGAATAATTCGGTAGCCGCCTGAATCAATTGTTGGCGGGCTTGCTCACCACGGCTGGTAACGGGCGTGGATAATATTAAGGAATGAGGTGTGGAATGAGACATCGTCACCATACTCAATAAATAGAAATTAGTTAAATGCTAAGAGGTAGTCGAACAATTAATCAATCATATGATTAACTTTAGGTCGTCCCAAAGAATATGTAAAGTCAGCGCGGATAAAAGCCTGGTTTTTGCGATCAGGGATGGATAAATGACAAGTAATAAATCAATTCTCTTGATGTTTGCGCTAATAAAAATCTTAAGAAATGTGTAAATATCCCTTTTCTTGCTAAAGATCTGCTACAATCAGCCGCAATGGTGCACTGCAGTTTGTGCCAATCCTCGTGGTAATGCCTCAATTCATGCCTCGTCTGATAATCTTCCCTTGAAACTGCACCTGACGATATCGTTGGGATTGGGAAGATCTGGAGCTTCTTGTAATATGTCATTTGATTCTCTCGGCCTAAACGCCGACATCCTGCGTGCTGTTGAAGAGCAGGGCTACCTTGTGCCGACACCGATTCAACGTCAGGCAATCCCTGTGGTACTGGAAGGCCGTGATTTAATGGCCAGTGCGCAAACCGGTACCGGTAAAACCGCTGGTTTCACCTTGCCATTGCTGCAACTGCTTAGTCAGGATCAACAGCCAATTAAAGGCCGTCGCCCGGTACGTGCGTTGATCTTAACGCCGACCCGTGAGCTGGCTGCGCAGATTGACGAAAACGTACAGAGTTACAGTAAATATCTGAAGCTACGTTCGCTGGTGGTATTTGGTGGCGTTAGCATTAACCCCCAGATGATGAAACTGCGTGGTGGTGTTGATATTTTAGTCGCGACGCCTGGCCGTTTACTGGATCTGGAACATCAGAACGCAGTAGATTTGTCCAAGATCGAAATTTTGGTATTGGACGAAGCTGACCGCATGCTGGATATGGGCTTTATTCACGATATCCGTCGCGTATTGGCAAAACTGCCCGCTAAGCGCCAGAACTTGCTGTTCTCCGCCACCTTCTCAGATGAGATTAAAGGTCTGGCGAGCAAGCTGTTGAACAACCCGGCTTCCGTTGAAGTCGCGCGCCGCAATACAGCTTCTGAACAAATTGCGCAAAGTGTTCATTTTGTGGATAAAAACCGCAAACGTGAATTATTGTCTCAGATGATTGGTGAGGGCAACTGGCAGCAAGTGTTGGTGTTTAACCGCACTAAGCATGGTGCTAACCATTTGGCTGAACAATTGAATAAAGACGGCATTACCTCCGCGGCAATTCACGGTAATAAGAGCCAGGGCGCGCGTACTCGTGCATTGGCTGATTTTAAAGACGGTAAAATCCGGGTTCTGGTAGCCACTGATATTGCTGCCCGTGGTCTGGACATTGATCAGTTACCCCATGTGGTTAACTATGAATTGCCTAACGTACCAGAAGATTACGTGCACCGTATTGGTCGTACTGGCCGCGCGGAACGCACCGGTGAAGCGATTTCACTGGTTTGCGTTGATGAGCATAAACTGTTGCGTGATATTGAGCGTTTACTGAAGCGTGAAATTCCGCGCATCGCGCTGGATGGCTATGAGCCGGACCCAAGCATCAAAGCTGATCCGATTCAAAATGGTCGTCAGGGTCGTGGCGCACAACGTCCAGGAATGGGGCGTGGTAGCAGCGCAGGCCGTCCACAGAATGGCGGTGGTGCAGCCGGTCGCGGCGATAGCCGTAACAGTCGCCCACGTAGCCAGGCTGATGGTCAACGTCGCCCGGCTGGCCCTGCTTCACGTGGCCGTAGCAGTAAACCAGGCGAATAAGCAGTAATCCCTTTCGCTGATCAAACCGCTTCTTTGAGGCGGTTTTTTTTCATCTGAATTGGCGTTCCTGCTGGGTTATTCCTTGTTTTACACCTCAATTCCCCCGTATCATTGCCGGTCTTTTTTACGCTTATACTGGGCGAGTGCGGATAATGGATCAGGGTAATTAGCATGCGAGTATTATTGGCGCCGATGGAAGGGGTATTAGATTCACTGGTGCGCGAACTCCTCAGCGAAGTGAACGATTATGACCTTTGTATCACTGAGTTTTTACGGGTGGTCGATCAACTTTTGCCAGCAAAATCCTTCTATCGTCTCTGCCCTGAATTACATCATCAAAGCCGTACTCCCTCCGGCACCTTAGTTCGTATTCAATTATTGGGTCAATATCCTGAGTGGCTGGCGGAAAACGCGGCTCGCGCGGTAGAACTTGGCTCATACGGTGTCGATCTCAATTGTGGGTGTCCTTCAAAGCTGGTGAATGGCAGTGGCGGTGGTG
Source organism: Yersinia sp. 2540 StPb PI (assembly GCF_052217165.1). Taxonomy (NCBI): domain Bacteria; kingdom Pseudomonadati; phylum Pseudomonadota; class Gammaproteobacteria; order Enterobacterales; family Yersiniaceae; genus Yersinia; species Yersinia sp. 2540 StPb PI. The sequence continues at coordinate 3,874,651 of NZ_JAZGQC010000001.1, read as the reverse complement.
CCACATTGCTGAAAGATCCTGAATTGATTTATCAGGGGGCCAAAGCGATGCGTGAAGCCGTGCCTGCCCACTTGCCAGTCACAGTCAAAATTCGTTTGGGCTGGGATTCTGGCGCTCGTCAGTTTGAAATCGCAGACGCAGTGCAACAAGCGGGCGCGACTGAACTGGCAGTACATGGCCGCACCAAAGAAGATGGCTATCAAGCCGAGCGCATTAATTGGCAAGCGATTGGCGAAATACGCCAGCGGCTGACTATCCCCGTGATCGCCAATGGTGAGATCTGGGATTACCAGAGCGCGCAGGAGTGCATGAAGGTCACGGGCTGTGATGCCGTGATGCTAGGGCGCGGGGCATTAAATGTACCGAATCTGAGCCGGGTGGTGAAGTATAACGAACCGCGTATGGCTTGGTCTGAAGTGGTAAAACTGCTGCAAAAATATGTGCAGTTGGAAAAGCAGGGCGATACCGGCCTGTATCATGTTGCTCGCATCAAACAGTGGTTGGGTTATTTACGTAAAGAATATGCTGAAGCCACAGATTTATTCAGTGAAATCCGTGCGTTAAAAAACTCAAAAGATATTGCGTTGGCTATTCTGCGGGTATGAATTTTCTATTACTTATATATTAGCCATATAAATCCTAACCTTAAATATAGCTTAAACAAGAATAGTTATTCTTTTGATTTGTTTTAAGTATCGCGTTTATAGTGTGCCTGCATTTTAAATGCAGTATCTCGTTAGGCGAGGCTCCTATACAAACACAGGTTACTGATCTGACGACGTCCAGAGACGCCCAAGGTTAGGACAGGTTATATCGGATTAAGGTATAACCCAAAGTAACTTCTGAGAAATCAGATACGTTGTATAGTGCTAAAACTTAGACACGGAGATAGCCATTGAGCACTCTCTAATCTGGTTACGCCCCTATGTGAGGACTGTTTAGTTAATTTATAACAGTAATAGGGTCATTTATGAGTTCACATTTCGATTTAGCAATACCAAACCAATCCAATCAAGGCGAAGATAAAGAGTCCACCTTAGGTGCCTATATCAGCGATGCTTATATTACGGTATCGGCTGATATGTCAGTCACTGAGGCTAAAGCCTATTTCTTGCAGAATATCTCAGATAATGAAATACCAACGCAATTGTTGGTAACAAATGGCAAGCAGCATTTGGTCGGCTTACTCTCGGTTAAGAATTTACTGACTGAAGATCAGCCGGATATAAAAGTATTCCAAATTATCAATCAGAGCTATTTCTCACTATCTCCAGATCAAGATCGCCATGAAGCGGCAAGTTTACTGGCAAAAAGCGGCCTGGATATTGTTCCGGTATTAAGCCACGGAAAATTAGTGGGGGTATTACGGGCGAAAGATATTGCCGAATTGATCGAAGATGAAAATACTGAGGATGCCCAACGGCAAGGAGCCAGTTTGCCTCTCGACGAGCCTTATTTGCAAACTAGCCCGATAACATTATGGCGTAAACGCGTTATATGGTTATTACTGTTATTTGTGGCAGAAGCTTATACCGGAACAGTATTGAAAGCGTTTGAAGAGCAATTGGAAGCCGCTATCGCGCTGGCTTTCTTTATTCCATTACTGATTGGAACCGGTGGTAACAGTGGTACGCAAATCACCTCGACTCTGGTACGAGCCATGGCTTTGGGGGAGGTGAGTCTGCGCAATGTGGGGGCGGTATTGCGTAAAGAGGTCTCTACTTCTCTGATGGTGGCAACAACGATTGGGCTGGCGGCCTGGATCCGCGCTTGGTTCCTGGGCGTAGGGATGGAAGTCACCATTGTGGTGAGCTTAACTGTTGTTGCTATCACCGTGTGGAGTGCCATTGTCTCTTCGATTATTCCGATGGTATTAAAACGGATGTCAATTGATCCTGCGGTGGTCTCCGCACCTTTTATTGCTACCTTTATTGATGGTACGGGCCTGATTATTTACTTTGAAATCGCACAATTAGTGATGAGTGATTTGGTATAACAGGCTGACAATGAAAAGGCCGTGCGCGGCCTTTTCTGATAAATATCACTGCTATTTCTTCTTACGCCCGATAAACTTTGCAATACCCAATAGGAATACTGCACCAACAAGAATCAGCAATGCGTCAACCCAGAAGGTTAGTGATGCTAGATTTTCATCATGAATATCCGCTAAACCTGCCGCGATTAGAAATACACCAAAGAGAATACCAAAGATTGTTGTTCCCATATAAATACCTATGAATCAGTTTTATATCCGTCATACTTCAAGTAGCAGCTGCATTGGCTACGTTCAATCACCCGAATCATTTACTCATGTAAGCTTATCGGGGTTAATGAGCCTCACCCTGCGGGCAGCATAAATGCTGTTCAAATCGGTTCCCGACCGATTTGTCTCTCGCTTGCCGACTTCCTGCAACTCGAATTATTTAGGGTATATCTAAAAATTATGTTGGCAATTATAGGGTAATAATTAGTCTAGCAAGCGTTTTTTTTGTCATTATTGATAATCTGTTTAGATTTATAGCGCTAATCTTTCCGCCAATTAACGTCACATCCCGCACAATTTAGCAAAATTGAATTATCCTGACCTAAATTGAGCCACGATGGCTGCTTGCTTATTTTATAAACAATCACTATCTTTCAAAATAATGCTCACAATAAGTCTTTGTTCCTTTCTTTGAAAAGTGTTTACCGGTGAGTAGCAATTAGGCAGCTTTAATCTTTGTAACAATCATTTGAAGAATGTGTGGTGCGCCGTGCATTACTGTAATTTATAATGCGCCGAACCAACCACAATCACTCCCGACAACCTATCTAAGCTGACGAACATGCATGTGAAAATCCGTTTTGCACTATTAAGTTTTTTGCTTTTATCTACCGGTATCAGTGTTGTTCCTTTAGCCTCTGCCAGTGGTGGGGCGGCTGAAATTAAAGGGAAAACGCCCTTGGAACTGGCATCCGGCAGCGCGATGGTGGTTGATTTACAAACAAATAAAGTGATTTACGCTAACAATGTTGATGAAGTGGTACCCATTGCGTCGATCACCAAACTGATGACCGCAATGGTGGTGTTGGATGCCAAATTGCCACTGGATGAGATTATCTCAGTAGATATTCATCAAACTAAAGAAATGAAAGGGGTATTTTCTCGGGTTAGGGTAAACAGTGAAATCAGTCGCAAAGATATGCTGCTATTAGCATTAATGTCATCGGAAAACCGCGCTGCGGCGAGTCTGGCGCATCACTATCCCGGAGGCTATAACGCATTTATTAACGCAATGAATGCGAAAGCGAAATCTTTGGGAATGACCAAAACACGTTATGTTGAGCCAACAGGTCTGTCGATTGATAATGTCTCGACCGCGCATGATTTGACCAAGTTGCTGGTGGCGACCAAACAATACCCGCTGATTGGGCAACTAAGCACCACCACTGAGAAAATGGCAACTTTCCGTGACCCTGATTATACGCTGCCATTTCGTAACACTAACCATTTAGTTTATAACGATAAATGGAATATTCAGCTCACTAAAACCGGCTTTACGAATCAAGCAGGGCACTGTTTGGCAATGCGCACCGTCATTGGCAATCGTCCTGTAGCTCTTGTGGTGTTAGATGCCTTTGGTAAATATACGCATTTTGCAGATGCAAACCGCCTACGCAGTTGGATGGAAACCGGTAAAGCCGCGCCGATCCCTGGGGCTGCCAAAAGCTATCGTCAGCAAAAAGATGCGCAAGGGCGTTTAGCTCAGGTGTCGGAATAGGTAGAGAACACCGTCAGTAGATAGCAGAATTTGCAGGCGGGCTGCAAATTCTGCTTAAAGCAATTGGCGGATATTTACATCTCTCTGATAACCATTAAAAAATTAATTTAAACACACCAGTAATCGTCAACAACCCGACAATAAAAATAATGGCGATAATCCACAGTATTATTTTCATTCTGTCTCCCAGATTTAGCATTAATACCGACTAACATTTGTTAGCCGCACCAACCTCGTTGGCTCTAGACTATGACTATAGTTTGTTTGGCAGAATTCAGGAGATAGAAGACTTGAATTCAGATAATGCCTAATTCGACTTGATATGGAGCCCAGTATCGGTGTGATATTATTCTTTCTGCCAGGATTTACGTTTTGAGGTTTTACCAATCCCAGGATTAAAGCTGTTGGTTGGGTCTATCTGTTGGTAAAAATCCTTTAAGGCTGGTTTGGCTATATAGAGATGCCCCACATTGTGCTCAGCCGGATATTCCGCCCCTTTGTCATTCAGCAGTGCCAGCATTTTTTGTTTTAATGCCTGGGTATCAACACCTTTTTTCACAATATAGTCCTGATGGAAGACATGGCACAAGAAATGGCCGTAATAGAGTTTGGCGACCAGGCATTGGTCTATTTCTGCCGGGAGTGTCTCAAACCATTGTTCTTCATTGCGCGGTAGCGCAATATCCAGAGCCAGAATATCCTCCACTTTATCAGCGTGAACAGCGTGATAGCGCACAGCAGCACCGGCTGCGGCAAAGCGGTGTAAAAAGGCTTTCTTGCCTTCATCAGCGGTACAAGTAATGAAGTTACCTTCCGCCTTCGCAAAAAAGTCCTTCAAAAACTGCTGTGCTTCAGGAATACCTGCACCTGACATTTTAAGCATCAAATGATGCTCATATTTACTCCGATATGTTTTGAGGCGTTTAGGTAAATGGTTGGGCAGTACCTGGCTGAAGCCTTGCATAATTCGATCAGTTAAATGGTCGATTAAAAAAGGAACTTTGCTAAGCCGCGCGTCAATTTTGCCCTTTAGGGTAAAGAAACGGGGCATATTATTGGTACCCATGCTATTTATCATGACAAAGGTATCTTTGCCGTACACTTCAGCAATATCAAAAATATCGCGATGCATATATTCACCAGCGACGGGCAAATGTTTAAAGTCACGTAAAATTGCACGGCGTAATTCAGTCAATACCTGAGTCTGATTGGTGCCGATATAAAAGACTTGCTGCTGTTTTTCACTGGGAAAAGTGTCAAGCCGTACTGCAAATACGGCCAATTTACCGGCACATCCCGAGGCTTCAAATAATCGTCTTGGATCGGCATTAAAACGCGAAGGGGTCGGCGCATCAATATCTCTTACTCGCGTAGCATATTCGTGGTCGGAGGCTTGTTGTGTACCTTGTGCAATATCGCTGGCACGATATTTACCCCGTTCCAGCCGTTGCAAAATCTCTTCTGGCGTATTGCCTAAATTAATTCCTAAATGATTGATTAACTGTAACTCACCCTGAGCATCAATCTGTGCGTACAGTGCCATTTCGGTGTAGGCAGGGCCTCTTTGAACCAATGACCCCCCTGAGTTATTACAAATGCCCCCCACCACCGAGGCTCCGATGCAAGAGGACCCAATGACCGAATGGGGTTCACGATCATAAGGTTTCAGACGTTTTTCCAATTGATTCAGCGTACTGCCAGGAAAACCAATAACCTGCTTTCCATCATTTAATAGCTGGATTTGATTGAGGCGCAAAGTATTTAATATAACAATGGGTCGATCATAATCATTACCACTGGGGGTTGAGCCTTCTGTCAGCCCGGTGTTCGCTGCCTGCATGATAACAATGGTATCGGCGGCCACACAGGCTTGTAGCAACTGCCATTGCTGTAATAACGTCGAAGGGAACACCACCGCAAGAGCAGACCCTGCTCCTGAGCGGAAACCCGTACGATAACGCTCTGTCTGCCGTTCGCCGGTTAGCAAGTAGCGCGCACCCACAATCTGCTGCAACTGGTTCAGCAAGGTTTGCCTTTTTTCATCATTGGATTGATTCATTGGTGCCGCTCCCTGTAATGGCATTGACTTTTGTTAGCATTCATCCACGTATCGGCTGATAGCAAACCGCATCTTCGGATGCCATGAAGTAAACATGAGGGAGGAAAGGGTTTCCTGATGAATCGTTTGCTTTGTGAGCTAGCTCTCGTTATTAGTGCTTAAATTGTCTTCAACCTTCATCATTTCCGCCGTTTAAACATTACCAACATTAATGATTAATCAGAAAATTATTCAGCGTATCAAGGCTAGGTTGAGCCATGGGGATATTGATAAGTATTTTGATCATTACGTGATGAGGTATAGGATCGGGTTTAATGATTACACTGATTAGTAAGGCATTTATGAGTGAGCATTTTGTTGGTAAATATGAAGTTGAGTTAAAGTTCCATCTATCGAACATCAGCCAATTACATGAACAACTAGCATTACATCAAGCATTGCCATTTACCCTCAATAATCATGAAAAAGATATCTATCTGGAAGCCAACGGCGGTGATTTAGCGGCTAAACAGGTCAGTATGGTTTTACGTGAGATGAACCCGTCAGGTATTCGTTTATGGATAGTAAAAGGGCCGGGAACTGAACGCTGTGAGGCCAGCAATATTGAGGATATAACCAAGGTTCAAAGCATGCTGGCGACGTTAGGCTATCAGCCAGCATTTATGCTGGAAAAAATACGGAGTATCTACTTTATTGGAAAGTTTCATGTCACGGTTGATAGCTTGGCGGGTCTTGGCGACTTTGCCGAAATAGCCATCATGACTGATGATGCTACGGCCCTGGATAGCCTTAAAGTCGAATGCCAACAGTTAGCCGATAAATTAGGACTATTGCCACAACAACAAGAAACGCAATCTTACCGGCAGCTATTAGGTTTTTAGCCGATGGTGATGTCATGTCGGCCGTGTTGCATACCACGGCCAGACAGCGTTATTTCTTCATCAAAGACTTTAGGTTGGCGAATGGATTATGGGTAGCAACACCCTGATCATTCTGGGCATCATCCCCGGCAATCACAGTCGACCCATATTGGTCTGCTTCGGTGTATTTAGAGTGTTCATGATCATGGCAAAAAAGGCATAACATCTCCCAATTGCTGCCATCTTCTGGGTTATTGCTATGATCATGGTCAATATGGTGAACCGTCAGCTCTCGCAGATTGGAATAAACAAACTCTCGTGAACATTTACCGCAGACCCACGGAAAAATTTTCAGTGCTTTCTCCCGATAGCCACTTTCCAGCCGGGTGTAATTCTTCGGTATATATGCCATGTGAACCCTCAATTCTGCGAGAAATAATGGTTTTATTTTAGCGTGAATTCAGGCTGTAGACTATCAACTATTGGTTATAGGTATTGAGGTGACAGTCTATAATTACGATCGGTCACTATAGGATCATATTGAATCGATTATAAAAAATAAGATTCAAATAATAATCGCATTCGGCGTATTTTTGAGACTTTTGCTGATGATTTAAAGGGATAAGACGTTTTACACTATGCCATGCTTTACACTACCAGTATTAAAGTTATTAGCATGAGATTATCTGTGTTCCGCTAATAGGCTTATTTTACAGCAGGCAATACAGTATGTTTCGCCTGAAACCCTTTGCCGATACAGTTGAGGCGATATGAAAGAATCTGAGGTACTGGCCGAAGTCAGTAATGAAAACCAGACATTGGTTGCTGTGGTGCAACAGGATAATCGGGTTGTTTACTTCTATATTTATCCGCAGGAGGCATTTGAAGAGCGTTTTCCCGTGCGTGCTTGTTGGGTGAGAAATCTGGTTGCTGCGCCACAATCGGCTGATAATACCGCCCTTGAACAAGGGTTGGCCCCACGATTAGCCGCAGAGTTCTGCCGTAATGTGGCGGGTGAGGCGGAGCTGGATGCGCAATATATTACGATAGTCTGGTCTGAAAGTGACGACGGTGCGGCATTGTGGTATCAGGGACAACTGTTAGCAATTATTCCTGGCTGGAGCCTCTATATTGATCACTCAATTTGCTATTCCGCCAGTTGTATTAAAGATAATCCCCTGACATTACCTCTGGGGTCAGCTTCAACGAATACACAATATGCCAATGCGCAACATACTCGTCAATTTTGGCGGGCCTGGCAACAGGAAGAGGGAAATCCGTGGCCTGCATTACAAGCTGAATATATTCAATATTATGAACAGCACTTCGGTCCATCGGTAAAATATTATGCCATCGATCAGGGGACGTGGCCGCCAATGGCCATCTCTCAACATGAGAAAGAGGGAATATATTACTTTCTGACCGTGGGGGTCAGTATTCGTCCTCAGCCATGGGTTGAAATATTATTTAATGATGATGCAGCTAAATACCGGCGCTTGGAAATGGCGATTGCAATTGATAGCCAATATGTCAACGAAGACAACGCTATTCACATGGCCAGTGCGCTGGCAGGATTTGCCCACGTTCCCTGGAGTAAAATAACCTGGCTTGGCGAAGGGCATACACTGGAGTCGGCTGTCGCCCCTAAGGGTTATGAAGGCTATATTTTATCATCAGCGTTATATGCTGATGCAGACAATCTTACTCTACCTCTTCAACAAGGTGATCCGGTTAATATGTATTGGGTCAGCCCTGTTTTTACAAGCGAACGAGAGTTTGCGCATAGTGTGCCAAATGGTGGATATGATTTATTGAAAAAGCTACAACAGCAGGGAATTAATCATGTTTTCACCCCGCGACAGCCGGTTATTTGATTTGTATTTAACTTGGCTGGTCTGATTTGCAGATTTTGTTAATCGGGTCTTAACTTAATGATGTTAGCTGCTTTAAGACTGTCAGGTTAAGCCCGTTATGTTTACCTGAGACCTATGTTTAAGATTGAACGCAAAGCTGAAAGGCGGATCAACAACAGTGGGTAGTCAAATCAGTTATCAGCAAATATTAATTTTATGGAGGTGTTTATGGGCATACTATCTTGGATTATTTTTGGTCTTATCGCCGGTGTTTTGGCTAAATGGATTATGCCCGGAGAGGATGGCGGTGGCTTTATTATGACCGTAATCCTTGGCGTGGTCGGTGCCCTGGTGGGGGGCTATATTAGTGTCTTCTTTGGTATGGGCAAAGTTGATGGGTTTAATTTTGGTAGCTTTGTCGTGGCGGTTATTGGTTCACTGGTTGTACTGTTCGTCTACCGTAAATTAAGAAGTTAGATACTCATCAATATCCTGTAATTGAGTAAAGTATAAGAAAGGTGGCTATTTTTTGTCACCTTTCTCTCATAAAACTTTCATCAAGATGCAATAGAATTATCCGTTAATAGCTCATGACGACAGGCAATCTGAGAGACATGTTATGGGCCAGGCATTACGTAAATTCACTGTGGCTGACTATCCGGCTGCGGTGCAAGAACCGCGTAAGAAGGTACTTGCCGTTAAGGGATTAGTTAAAGCGTACCAATCACAACACCGCGTGCTGGATGATATTAATTTTGAACTCCATGCCGGTGAATTTGTTGCAATTATTGGCCGCTCCGGTGCCGGGAAATCAACATTATTACATGTTTTAAATGGCACGATCCCCAGCAGTGCGGGTGAAATTATTAATTACCATGACAATGGCGATACGCAAAATATTGCAGCACTAACAACCAAGCAGATGCGTAAATGGCGCGCAAAATGCGGCATGATTTTCCAAGATTTCTGTTTGGTCCCCCGCCTTGATGTTATTACTAATGTTTTGTTAGGCCGCCTGAGTTACACCTCCACGTTTAAATCATTTTTCAAAATATTTGCTGATGAAGATCGGGCTAGAGCAATTGAGTTATTACAATGGCTTAATATGTTACCCCATGCGTTGCAGCGTGCAGAGAATCTCTCTGGCGGCCAAATGCAACGGGTGGCCATTTGCCGCGCCATGATGCAAAACCCCAAAATATTATTGGCTGATGAACCTGTCGCTTCTTTAGATCCAAAAAACACAACCCGCATTATGAATACATTACAGAAAATAAGTGAAAACGATATTGCTGTGATTGTGAACTTACACTCTGTTGATTTGGTGAAAGACTATTGCACCCGAGTGATTGGGATTGCCCACGGGCGGATTGTCTTTGATGGGCATCCTTCACTGTTAAATGATTCTATTATTCAAGATATTTACAGCGACGAATCCACTGAGCTTTTGCATTAATCCCCACTTATCCCTTTATCAGAATAGGTTATTTTAATGAAAAAAGTACTTTGTCTTACCTCATTAGTGGCAAGTTTGATAGTATTTAATGCTACAGCAGCGGATGCACCAAAAGAAATTAATCTGGGTATTCTTGGTGGGCAGAATGCGACACAACAAATTGGCGATAATATGTGTGTCAAAGAGTTTTTAGATAAAGAGTTAAATGTAAAAACAAACTTGCATAATGCATCAGACTATTCTGGCGTAATACAAGGCCTATTAGGTGGGAAGATTGACTTGGTATTAAGTATGTCTCCTTCCTCTTTTGCCTCTGTTTATATTAAAGATCCTAAAGCCGTTGATATTGTAGGTATTGCTATCGATGATACTGACAAATCACGCGGTTATCACTCTGTGGTTGTGGTGAAAGCGGATAGCCCTTATCAGAAAATTGAAGATTTGAAAGGTAAAGCGTTCGGTTTTGCTGACCCAGATTCAACCTCCGGTTTTTTAATCCCTAATCAAAGTTTTAAACAGAAATTTGGTGGAACACCGGATAATAAATATAACGACTTCTTCTCTAGCGTGACATTCTCTGGTGGTCATGAACAAGATATTCTGGGTGTCATTAACGGACAATTCGCCGGTGCTGTCACCTGGGCTTCCATGATCGGTGACTATAACACCGGTTATACCAGTGGTGCATTTACGCGCATGATTCGTATGGATCACCCGGATTTAATGAAACAGATCCGTATCATCTGGCAGTCGCCACTGATCCCCAACGGCCCGATTCTTGTCCGCAGTGCATTACCGCCTGAATTTAAAGCGCAATTAGTCGCCGCGGTTAAAAAACTGGATAAAGAGGATCACGGTTGTTTCATTAAAGCGATGGGTGGCAAACAGCATATTGGTGAAACATCCCTCAGCGAGTATCAAACTATCATTGATATGAAGCGTGAATTAACCAAAGGTGATCGTTAATTCGGTCCGGCGGATAAAACGAAATAGCTCTGGCTTGCCGGAGCTATTGCTTTTAGGTGGTAGCTTATTTTGAATACTGATTTTAACCACTACTACCAGCAGATTCGCGGTAAACAAAAACGTGAAACGTTGATTTGGTCATTAACGCTGGCAATTATTTATCTGGGTGCTGGAAGTATTGCTGAGTTTAATTTACATACTGTTTTTATTTCCATACCACATTTTTTTGATTATCTAGCCGAAACGATACCGGTACTCCATTGGCACAATTTACTTGCCGATGGTCACACGGAGGGTTCTCTGGCTTATTGGGGTTATCGGTTACCCATACAGTTGCCACTGATTTGGGAAACACTGCAATTGGCGGTAGCATCCACTATTTTATCCGTGGTGGTTGCGGTTATCTTGGCCTTCCTGGCTGCGAATAATACTCAAAGCCCGCCTTGGTTACGGTTATCTATTCGAACTTTTGTGGCATTTTTACGCACCATGCCGGAATTGGCATGGGCAGTGATGTTTGTTATGGCTTTTGGTATCGGGGCAATTCCCGGTTTTCTGGCACTGGCATTACATACGATTGGCAGTCTGACTAAGTTGTTTTATGAATCGCTTGAAACGGCATCTGATAAACCAGTGCGTGGGCTGGCGGCCTGTGGTGCGGGTAAATTACAACGAATGCGTTTTGCGCTGTGGCCACAGGTAAAACCGATATTTCTCTCTTATAGCTTTATGCGTCTGGAGATTAATTTCCGCCAATCGACCATTCTAGGACTGGTTGGTGCTGGTGGGATTGGGCAGGAGCTGATGACGTCAATAAAATTGGACCGTTATGATCAGGTGAGCATGACATTGCTGCTGATTATTATTGTGGTATCGCTGTTGGATTATACCTCGGGTAAATTACGTCAGCACGTTGTGGAAGGAGCTTCATAATGTTGGCTCATCATTTAACACCGTCACAGATATTGACTTTAAAACAGCAACATCCGCAGTTTTTCTTACAGCAAAAACGGTATATCAGGTTAGTCACCGCCATTACTGTCGGTATTTTTTTATATTATCTATTTTTCTTTAAAGTCTTTGGTATCCCTTGGCAGACATTTGCTAATGGAAGCCAGCAAATAAGCCGCTATTTTTTGCGTATGTTTGTTTGGCATGATTTCATTAATTGGCCCTTTAAATACTATTTTAGTCAGATATTTATTACCTTGGCAATTGTATTCGCAGGGACTTTAACCGCGACGGTGCTGGCTTTGCCGCTATCATTTTTAGCCGCACGCAACGTAATGTCGACACCAGGATTACGTATTATTTCCTTTATAATTCGGCGCTTTTTGGATGTTTTTCGTGGCATTGATATGGCAATTTGGGGGCTGATTTTTGTTCGTGCCGTTGGTATGGGGCCGCTTGCCGGGGTGTTAGCTATTATTATGCAAGATATAGGGTTGTTGGGTAAACTCTATGCTGAAGGGCATGAAGCTGTTGATAAATCGCCTAATCGCGGCTTGACCGCCATGGGGGCTAATGCTTTGCAAAAACATCGCTTTGGTATTTTTACTCAGTCCTTCCCAACACTGTTAGCGCTAAGCCTTTATCAAATTGAGTCAAATACGCGTTCTGCCGCAGTATTAGGTTTTGTGGGGGCGGGAGGTATTGGCTTGGTTTATGCCGAGAATATGCGTTTATGGAACTGGGATGTTGTGATGTTTATTACCTTAATAATGGTTGTGGTGGTTATGATTATGGATAAAATATCTGCCACATTACGTAGAAAATACATTTCCGGTGAGGATGTCGCCCTTTATCAATCCAGCTATAACAGTAAGATGAATAGCTGATGTTTAATAAAGTAGAAAGATGAAGGGAATATTAATTTATCTTAGTCCTTCAAATTTCATTATTATTGAGTTTTATGTATTTTACCGGAATGCATACTTTTCTCATTAATCAGATTTGCATTGAGAAAATCAACGTAAATCTATACAATACTGCCCGCTAGACGTGAAAGAAGCCTTTTGTTTTTCTTGCGATATTCGCCCACGTCTACTCTAAATAATAGGAATAGGGCAGTAATATGATGAACAACGATGTGCTCCGTAGTGTTCGCTACATGCTTAACGTAAACGATATCAAGATAGCAGAAATCATTAAGCTGGCTGATTTTGAAGTGAACAATGCGGATGTCGTTAATTTTCTTAAAAAAGAAGATGAGGCCGGTTATCAAGATTGCCCTGATCTGGTAATGGCACATTTCCTTAATGGTTTGATCTTCTTTAGACGTGGTAAAGATGACAAGTTCCCGGCCCCAGCGGTAGAGCCAGTCATTACCAACAATATTGTATTGAAAAAACTACGTGTGGCATTTGAGTTGAAAGATACTGATATGCACGATGTCTTTAATGCGGTTGAATTCCCAGTATCCAAACCTGAGCTAAATGCACTGTTCCGCAAAGAGGGCAGCAAAAACTTCCGCCCATGTGGTGATCAGGCTTTGCGTTATTTCCTGAAAGGTTTGACGCTACGTATACGTGGTCCTAAAAAGTAAAATTGATCATATCGATATAACTATCTGATATAGATTATTAATAACAAAACAGGAGTGGCAATTTGGCACTCCTGTTTTTCGTTAAAATTAAGCGGCACTCTTCTCACCACTCTCTGAATTAACACCACTCTGTTTTTTAATTACCTGCTCACATACTTCCTCTCATTGTTGCACTATCTGTGCCCGTGCGTTGCGCATTATTGGTGCAGACAATTAGGCCGTTTATCCGGTTATTTGGCAACGTTATCTATAATCTTCAATTAAATTATTAAGATATAAAACTGGCATGGCGATTGCGCAGAGTAATCCGATCTTGTGTGTTTTACTCAACGACCAGAGGTTAACGCTATGCAACATCGTAACTTGATTAAGGTTTTTGCTCTTTCAGCTTCGGTTATCAGTATGGGTGTGGCTTTTGGCACGCTGGCTGCCGACACCATCAAAGTGGGTATTTTGCACTCGTTGTCCGGCACGATGGCTATCTCTGAAACACCATTGAAAGATATGGCTTTGATGAGTATTGATGATATCAATGCTCATGGTGGTGTATTGGGTAAACAACTGGAGCCGGTTATTGTCGACCCGGCCTCTAACTGGCCACTCTTTGCCGAGAAAGCGCGGCAATTATTAACACAAGATAAAGTCGCCGTCGTATTTGGTGCCTGGACGTCGGTTTCACGTAAGTCTGTCTTACCGGTATTTGAAGAGTTAAATGGTCTACTGTTCTATCCGGTACAGTATGAGGGGGAGGAGATGTCGCCCAACGTCTTCTATACCGGTGCGGCACCAAACCAACAGGCTATCCCCGCTGTGGAATACTTATTAAGTGAAGATGGGGGCGGTGCAAAACGCTTTATTTTGTTAGGGACGGATTATGTCTACCCGCGCACTACCAACAAAATCCTACGTGCTTTCCTGCATACCAAAGGTATTCAGGATAAAGATATCGAGGAGATTTATACCCCGTTTGGTTACAGCGATTACCAAACTATTGTGGGTAATATTAAGAAATTCTCTGCCGATGGCAAAACCGCCGTTATTTCCACCATCAACGGCGATTCAAATGTTCCCTTCTACAAAGAGTTAGCCAACCAAGGTATCAAAGCGACTGATGTGCCTGTCATTGCGTTCTCTGTGGGTGAAGAGGAACTACGTGGCATTGATACCAAACCACTGGTGGGCAATCTGGCTGCCTGGAACTACTTCCAATCGGTGGATAATCCGACGAACAAGACGTTTGTTGAACAATGGAAAGCCTATGCCAAAGCGCATAAGTTGCCAAATGCAGATACTGCTGTCACCAATGATCCGATGGAAGCTACCTGGGTAGGTATGCACATGTGGGCCCAGGCAGTAGAAAAAGCCAAATCAACCGATGTGGATAAGGTTCGTGCTGCGATGGCCGGACAAACCTATCCAGCACCATCAGGATTTACGCTGACAATGGATAAGACTAATCACCATCTGCACAAACCGGTGATGATTGGCGAAATTGAGGCTAACGGACAATTCAACGTGGTATGGCAAACCGATGCGCCAATTCGTGCTCAGCCATGGAGCCCGTTCATCGCCGGAAATGACAAGAAACCGGATCATCCAGTGAAAAGCACGCAGTAGCGATGACACTCCAGGGCCAGATTTTGCTGGCTCTGGATCTTTTTTGCCATATATCAGTGATGAGCGGGCCTATGAAATTGTTAATTCCTGTTTGGAGTAGAGCAGTCAATCTTTTGCTCAGGCCGCTGATAGGCCTGTTACTGAGCTTTTCAGCCTTGGCAACAGCAGGGCCAGCCCATGATTTTGCTGTGGCTAATCGTTCACAGCAAGCCGCTATGTTGCAGCAATGGGCGACCGAACCGGATGCTAGCCGATTACCCTTATTGCAGGCACTGAAACAAGAAACGTTGGTGGTCGATAGCACAGGGCAGGCATTCATCCAGCATAATCTGAGTTTCACCCCGCTGGAAGGGCAGTTACAACCTGTCGGTACACCAAAGAAAATCTGGCTCAATAACCGCTTACGTATTCTTATTGCTAATGCACTGACGGCTCAACGGCTGGCAAGTGAAGATGAATCAGTGCGCTGGCAAGCGGCACTAGAGTTACAGCAGCAAGCGCAAAGTGATCAATTACCGTTACTTAATCAGCGTCTTAAATTGGAAACAGACAGTAAAGTCAAAGAGGCGCTAAGTATTGCTTTGGCTAATTTACAACTGACCGATAGTAACCCTTTGGTGCGCCTGAATGCCGTGCAATTGCTCGGAAAATCAGGTTCGCCACAAACCCAATCTCGTTTGCAAAGCTTAACCGATGCTAAAACCGAGCCTGATGCACAAGTGCGTGCCGCGGCAGCCAGTAGTTTGAAACAGGTACAAAATCGGTTGATGGTCGGGGATATTATTGGGCAAGTATTCAGCGGGTTATCACTAGGCTCTATCTTGTTGCTAGCAGCTCTTGGGTTAGCCATCACTTACGGCCTATTGGGTGTTATCAATATGGCCCATGGTGAAATGCTGATGTTGGGAGCCTATTCAGCTTACTTGGTGCAATCTCTGTTTCAGCAGTTAGCTCCGCATTGGCTAGCCCTCTATCCTTTGGTCGCCTTGCCGGTCGCGTTCTTTATTACGGCTGGAATCGGCATGGCTTTGGAACGAACGGTAATTCGGCATCTTTATGGCCGCCCGCTGGAAACGCTGTTGGCAACCTGGGGAATTAGTCTAATGCTGATTCAGAGCGTGCGTATGATTTTTGGCGCGCAAAACTTGGAAGTCGCTAATCCTGCGTGGCTATCTGGCGGGGTACAGATTTTGCCAAATCTGGTTTTGCCATGGAATCGTATCGCCGTTATCGCCTTTGTGATCATTGTTCTGTTACTCACCTGGCTGTTGCTAAATAAAACCCGTCTCGGTCTACAGGTACGGGCAGTGACGCAGAATCGAGCCATGGCTGCTTGCTGTGGGGTGGCAACCGGCAGGGTTGATATGCTGGCTTTTGGTCTGGGTTCGGGTATTGCCGGATTAGGCGGGGTTGCCCTGTCACAACTGGGAAATGTTGGCCCGGAATTAGGGCAGGGCTACATCATCGATTCCTTCTTGGTTGTGGTGCTTGGTGGTGTCGGACAACTGGCTGGTAGTGTTGTTGCAGCACTGGGGTTAGGCATGCTGAATAAAATTTTGGAACCGCAGATTGGCGCAGTATTAGGTAAGATTTTGATTTTAGTGCTAATCATATTATTTATTCAAAAACGGCCGCAGGGTCTGTTTGCCCTCAAGGGCAGGGTGAGTGATTAATGAATCAACCTTTAGCTATAACCTTGACGCAAAAAGCACCTGTTATCAGCTTATCATTGGGGGCTGTAGTTGTTACTGCACTGATTATTTTGCCTTTTTTAGCACTGCTGCCGGCGGATAATCCTCTCGCAATATCAACCTATACCTTAACGCTTATCGGTAAGATTCTATGCTATGCAGTAGTGGCTATCGCACTTGATCTGGTATGGGGATATGCCGGTTTACTGTCTCTTGGCCATGGCCTATTTTTCGCACTTGGTGGTTATGCCATGGGCATGTATCTGATGCGTCAGGCGGCTGGTGATGGCCTGCCTGCATTCATGTCTTTTCTATCCTGGTCTGAGTTGCCGTGGTTTTGGAGTGGTAGCCAATATTTTATTTGGGCATTGTGCTTGATCGTCTTGGTTCCCGGTTTACTGGCTTTTATTTTTGGATATTTCGCCTTTCGTTCCAAAATAAAGGGCGTCTATTTCTCTATCATGACGCAGGCGCTGACTTACGCGGGGATGTTACTGTTTTTCCGTAACGAAACGGGCTTTGGCGGTAATAACGGTTTCACCGGATTTACCACTATGCTGGGCTTCCCGGTATCGGCAACCTCTACCCGTATTGCCCTGTTTCTGGCCACACTCGCTTTGTTAATCGCCAGTTTGGTACTGGGATTTGCATTGGCCCGCACCAAGTTTGGGCGAGTGTTGACCGCCGTGCGTGATGCTGAAAATCGCCTGACATTTTGTGGCTATGATCCGAAAGGTTTCAAGCTGTTTGTCTGGACATTATCAGCCGTACTCTGTGCTCTGGCGGGAGCGTTGTATGTACCTCAGGTTGGCATTATCAATCCAAGTGAAATGTCACCAACCAACTCTATTGAAGCTGCTATCTGGGTAGCGCTTGGTGGGCGCGGGACATTAATTGGCCCGGTATTAGGGGCTGGCATTGTCAATGGCGCAAAAAGCTGGTTCACCATGGCAATGCCAGAATATTGGCAGTTCTTCCTCGGATTGATATTTATTTTGGTTACGTTGTTCTTACCTAAGGGTGTTATCGGGTTACTGCGGCGGGGGAAAGACAAATGAGCCGGTTTCAAATTACGGAACAACTGATTTATCCCGAGATAATTGTTCAGGAACCCGGTGCGTTAGAGCATGCGGCCGACAAGCATCGCCAGCAACGGGATCCGGTGTTAACCCTCGAAAATATTAATGTTAGCTTTGATGGCTTTCATGCTTTGCGTGATCTCTCATTGCAAATAGGTGTTGGCGAGCTGCGTTGCATTATTGGCCCGAATGGTGCGGGTAAAACCACGCTGATGGATGTGATAACCGGTAAAACACGTCCCCAGACCGGTAAGATGACCTATGACCAACACCATGATCTCTCAATGATGAATACGATAGAGATTGCTCAAGCAGGGATTGGCCGGAAATTCCAGAAACCGACGGTATTTGAAGCGCTGAGTGTGTTTGAAAATCTTGAATTGGCACAAAAAAGCACCAAAACGGTCTGGGCCAGTCTGCGCGCCAAGTTGAACAGTGAGCAGCGGGATCAAATTGATGAAACGCTTACTATGTTGCGCCTTAGTGAGATGCGACAGCGGCAGGCAGGCTTGTTATCTCATGGTCAAAAGCAGTTTCTTGAAATTGGGATGTTATTGGTGCAAGACCCGCATTTGCTACTGTTGGATGAGCCAGCCGCTGGGATGACCGATGCCGAGACCGCCTATACCGCCGAGTTGTTTAATCAATTAGCCGGGAAGCATTCACTGATGGTCGTGGAGCACGATATGGGGTTCGTCGAGTCCATTGCTGATCATGTCACGGTGTTGCATCAGGGCCAGGTGTTGGCCGAGGGGTCATTGGCAGAGGTGCAGGCTAACGAGCAAGTGATCGAGGTATATTTGGGGCGCTGAGCCGCTCTGACTCTGTGTTGCTTCCCCCCTCATTTGGGTTGACCAAACTTCGGGGGATTGCGCCTTGATTCATAGCGGCTGATCGGTGTTGTTTCTCCTGCCATATCACGTGATCGGGTTTTGGTGACTAACAGTTAACTGGATATTTAAGGGCAATATATGCTGCAAGTGAATGAACTTGATCAATATTACGGTGGCAGCCATATCTTGCGTGGCTTGTCATTCGAGGCTGCGATAGGTGAGGTTACATGCTTATTGGGCCGTAATGGCGTTGGTAAAACGACGTTACTCAAATGCTTGATGGGACTGGTGCCGGTCAAAAACGGTAGCATTACATGGGAAGGTAAAAATATTAGCCATCAGTCACCACACCAACGGGTGAAAGGAGGCATTGCTTATGTGCCACAAGGTAGAGAAATTTTCCCCAGATTAACGGTTGAAGAGAACATTCTATTGGGGCTTTCTCGTTTTCCCGGCGCCCAGAGCAAGGTAGTACCTGAAAGTATTTATCAGTTATTCCCAGTGTTACAAGAAATGAAACATCGCCGTGGTGGGGATTTATCTGGTGGGCAGCAGCAGCAGTTAGCGATTGGGCGCGCATTAGCTTGCCAGCCTCGTTTGCTCATTTTGGATGAGCCAACTGAGGGAATTCAACCTTCGGTTATCAAAGAGATAGGTATAGTTATCAAAAAACTGGCTGCTCAAGGGGATATGGCTATCTTGTTGGTTGAGCAGTTTTATGATTTTGCCGCAGAGCTGGCGGATAACTATTTAGTGATGTCCCGTGGCAAAATTATCCAGCGTGGCCACGGCACTGATATGGAGTTAGACGGTGTCCGTGGCCTGGTTGCTATCTGACAGGCTCTTATGGGAGGCGAGTATCCTCGATGGGCAGTGAATCGAATGCCCCCCATTGCGCCCAAGAACCATCATAGAGTGATACTGATGGTGCGTTTAATGCCGCCAGCCCCAGAGCCACCACTGCGGCTGTTACGCCAGAACCACAGCTGGTAATAATGGGCTTGGTTAAATCCACGCCTTGAGCGGCAAAAATACTTGCCAGTGCTTGTGGCGATTTCAAATTACCATTTTCTACCATGCTCCCCCACGGGACATTAATACTGCCGGGGATACGGCCAAGGCGCAGACCAGGCCGAGGCTCAGGCTCTTGGGCTTTAAATCTGTTGGCTGGCCGGGCATCTATAATTTGTACGTCACTATTTCCCAGCACGGCGACAACCTCATCAACGTTTTTGACCGCAGCACTATTGAAAGCCACATTGAACACTTGCGGGGTTGGTTTTGCCTGGCCGCTTTCTAATGCATAGCCCGCTTGCCGCCATCCGTTGATACCACCGGCCAATATACGCACATTTTTGGCACCAAAAGTACGGAACGTCCACCAAACGCGTGGTGCGGAAAACAGGTTACCGTCGTCATAAATCACTAAAGTATGTTGCTCACTTACCCCTAATTGACCAACCCTCTCACTGAATTCCTGTGGCGATGGCAGCATATGTGGCAATTCAGTACTGTGGTCTGCAATTTCATCAATATCAAAGTAAACGGCTCCCGGGATATGCCCTTGCTCGAACTCAGCCTGAATGTCTCTTTTAGGTATCAATCCCGGCGGTGACATTCTGGCATCCAGAATAACGATATCGGCATCATTAGCATGTTCTGCCAGCCATTGTGCTGTAACCAGAAAAGGTGAGTTCATAGCAAGTTACCTGTCAACATTATAAAGGAGCGATGGGATTTATCGCTTCATCTTGATGCCCACTATATAACGAAATTACGCTATTGAAACCCCGACTGACTCATGATGCGTAACGCTTCGCATTTATTGAAATTTATTATTCAATGAATTACATAATGAAAATATATAATCAATTAATTGAATTTGTAATTCAATCTGTGAACTGCGTACTGATAGAAGCATCCTGATTATGTAAGCTTTCATTAGCTTGACTCTTTTCTTCGTAGCGCCTCGCAAAAAATAACTTTAATTTCATATTGGCTTGATGGTGAAATTTTAATTTCGTATAACCAGTGGCAAGTAAAGCTACCTTATCGGGGCTTTAATTTATAAACAGGTAAGGGGAATAAAATGAAAAAAGTTCGAATTGGCCTTATTGGTACTGGTTATATCGGCCGTTGCCATGCCATTGCTTACGCGCAGGTTGCGACTGTTTTTCCACTCAAGGGCCAGCCAGTATTAGAGATGTTGGCAGAAGTGACTCCTGAATTGGCTCAAAAACGTGCGGTAGAATTTGGTTTTTCCCGATCTACCTCCCATTGGCGCGAACTGGTTGCCGATCCTGATATTGATGTGGTGGATATTTGTGCACCAAATTTCTTGCATAAGGAGATGGCTCTAGCAGCAATTAGCCACGGCAAACATGTTTATTCAGAAAAACCACTGGCGCTGAGTGCTGCCGATGCTAAAGAAATGGTCGATGCTGCACGCGCAAAAGGGGTAAAAACGTTGGTAGGCTTCAACTATATGAAAAATCCAACGAGTCAGTTAGCGCGAGAAATTATTGCAAACGGTGAGATTGGTGAGGTCGTGCATTTTTATGGTACTCATAATGAAGATTATCTGGCTGATCCACTCACACCTTTGGACTGGCATTGTACCAAGGCGCAGGCAGGTCTGGGGGCCTTGGGGGATTTAGCCGCACACATTGTTAATATGGCTCATTATCTGGTCGGCGATATCACCCGTGTCTGTGGCGATATGCAAACTATCATCAGACGGCGCCCTGACCCGAAAGATCCCTCATCGCTTCTTGCTGTGGAGAATGAAGATCAAGCCAGCGCATTGGTACATTTTAGCAATGGTGCTATGGGGACCATAGAAACTTCACGGATTGCTTGTGGCCGTAAAATGGGGCTGACATATGTAATCACCGGCACTAAAGGTGCGATCAGTTATTCTCAAGAACGCATGGCGGAATTACAGCTCTATTGCCATGATGATCCACAGGCCAGACAAGGGTTTAAAACATTACTTACAGGGCCACAGCATCCAGACTATGCGGCTTTTTGTGTCAGTGCAGGACATGGTATTGGATTTAACGATCAAAAAACGGTTGAGATCCGCGATTTGATTAACGGCATTGCTGCCGATGACCGTATGTGGCCGGATTTTGAAGAAGGTTGGAAAGTATCGAAAGTATTGGATGCTATTGCCGTTTCTGCCGAGGAACGATGCTGGGTAAATGTCTTAACAGATTGACTATTCTGCTACAGCTAACATTTTTAATTTCTACAATGTCAATGCGAAGAGAGGTTATCTAATTCTCAGATTTACATAGCACCTTAAGTTAGTTAGTGGTGAGCCTCATTTAGCTGATACTGGCCCGAATTAGGCCATGTATGAGTTTTAAATATGCCCACTGCTGACACTAAACGTAATAATCACGCGACAACTGCTGCTCATTATCTTAATGAGCAGCAACGGGCAAGGGTAAAGCAGTTGTCCCGTTCTTGGCTATGGCGTCTGGAGATCCCCACTTGGATATTGATCGGTGCCATTTACACTGGGTGGTTTGTTGGTGTTATTCATTGGCAGCAATTAGGGCCAGTGATGGGAAGTGTTCTGCTGATCTTGTTGAGTGCGTGGTATATGTCTTTGCAACATGAGTTGATTCACGGCCATCCAACCCGTTGGCGGTGGGTAAATCAGCTATTTGGAACTTTGCCACTGGCGGTATGGTACCCCTATGGCCTTTATCGTGATTCTCATATTCAACATCACCGCGATGAGGATTTGACGCACCCAGAAAAAGATCCAGAGTGCTATTACTACACGGCAACACAATGGCAATACTTCCACATATTACTCAAATGTATTATACGTGCGAGTAACACCTTTGTGGGGCGGCTAGCCATCGGGCCATCACTGGACATCATTAATACCCTTCGCAGCGCAGCCCGGGCTTTTATTTCCGGCGATCGCTCGGCCATATTCATGTGGCTGATTCATTTAGGGCTACTTTACGGGTTACTTCACTGGATGGCAGGCTATGGTATTTCTGCCGTTTTCTACCTACTGGCGATTAGCTATCCGGCACTTAGTCTGACTAAAGTAAGATCTTTTTTTGAACATCGTGCAGCGCCAGAGAGTTCGGCGCGCTCAGCCCTGAATGAAGCTGCATGGCCATGGCGTCTGCTATTTCTAAACCTCAATTACCACCTGGTGCATCATGATTTACCAGCCTTACCTTGGTACGGGCTACGCCAGATTTATCTGGAAAACCGCGTTCAATATCAGCAGCGCAGCGGGCAATTTGTCGTGAACGGCTATACTCAATGGTTTGACGCATTTGCTTTTACTGCGTTGGAAATAGAAGTACACCCATTTTACGATTGCGAGAATAAAACTGTTGCGGCAGAAGAGCGGTATGGTGTGATTAAAAGTAGTAGCCAGCATTCTGAATCAACCTAAATCAGCCCGCTGAGGTTAGGACGGCTATGGATTCAGGCGAAAAAATTCTTAGCGATCTCTTCTGTTATTTGAAAATTGCTGTTGTTATATACAGTATTTCATGTAATCTTAACTGAAAATTTTGTTGTTACAACACAGCTTA
The DNA here is from genome assembly GCF_052217165.1 of Yersinia sp. 2540 StPb PI. Classification (NCBI taxonomy): domain Bacteria; kingdom Pseudomonadati; phylum Pseudomonadota; class Gammaproteobacteria; order Enterobacterales; family Yersiniaceae; genus Yersinia; species Yersinia sp. 2540 StPb PI. Next base: position 3,851,357 of record NZ_JAZGQC010000001.1, on the reverse strand, counting down.
AATACTTAGCTATCAAACTGTTACGTATTATAGATACAAACCTATAAGCCTAATGTAACGCTAATAATATATTTAATATCAATTGGTTATTTGGTTTGTTTTGGACTAAATCTAATATGGTTACTCATCTGTTAAAGATGTCCTGGCCGCACACCCTGTAAACATTCAGCTACTACAAGTATGTAAGAATGAACGTTAACTCACCCTTGAGCACATGAGAGGTAAGCATGGCAATGACCCTAACCCGTGGACGGATTTTTGCATTGGCGGCAATGGTGCTAACGGCATCAACCGGTATATCACAGGCCGCAGATACTGTCCGAGTTGGCTCAAAAATTGATACTGAAGGCTCATTGCTGGGCAATATTATTGTGCAGGTACTGGATGCTAACGGGATAAAAACCACCAATAAATCACAGTTGGGCACCACCAAAGTAGTGCGTGGTGCTATCACTGCGGGTGAGATTGATATTTACCCTGAATATACCGGTAATGGGGCTTTTTTCTTCTCGGATGAAAAAGATCCCGCTTGGAAAAATGCGAAAGCAGGCTATGAAAAAGTCAAAGCGTTAGATTACGAGAAGAACAAACTGGTGTGGCTCTCACCTGCTCCAGCGAACAATACATGGACCATTGCAGTACGCCAGGATTTAGCCCAAGCGAATAACTTGAAAACGCTGGAGGATTTGGGCAAATGGATTAATGCTGGTGGTAAATTCAAATTAGCGGCCTCCGCCGAGTTTATTGAACGGCCAGATGCCTTGCCTGCTTTCCAGCAAGCTTACGGTTTTAAATTGAATCAAGACCAATTGTTATCATTAGCCGGTGGTGACACTGCGGTGACGATTAAAGCTGCGGCAGAACAGACCTCTGGTGTTAATGCTGCCATGGCGTATGGCACTGATGGCCCGGTTGCTGCTTTAGGCTTACAAACACTCGAAGACACTAAGGGTGTGCAACCTATTTATGCGCCGACGCCGATCATTCGTGAGGCCACACTGAAAGCACATCCAACGATACCTGCTTTACTCAATCCTGTATTTGCTACCCTTGATGGGCCGACGCTACAAAAACTGAATGCCCGTATTGCGGTTGAAGGTCAGGATGCGAAAAAAGTGGCAGCTAATTATCTGAAAGAAAAAGGGTTTGTTAAAGGATAGTGGTGGGTGTCAGAGATGGCGCTGTAGGCACCTGATTTATAGCGCTATCAAAGAAACAGGTCACTCGTTATTACAACAAAGGTTACCTGTCATGGAGATGGATTTTTATGGCTGTCAAAAACCGGGTCCTGCTAGTACTGGCTATTTTATTGGTTTTATCAGGTGCTGGGCTGTCTTTTGTGAGCCATGCACCTAACCGATTGATTTCCGGGCAAGGGATCTCGTTGTTATCGCTGATAAGTGGATCAAATGGGGTGGTGCTAATTCCTATTCTGATCCTGCTTATTTTTGCGTTCTTAAGACAAAATATCGTGCTGTATTGGCTAACAGTATTATTTGCCGAGTTGCTGCTTTTGGGTTTGTTGTTATTGGCTGGCACGACCGCCATACAGCTTGCCGGAGGTGGCGAGAGTCTGGCACGTACCTCATTAGGTGGAGGGTTCTGGCTGATGAGTGGGATGAGTCTATTGATTGCCGTCGATAGCTTATCTCGTGCCATTGTTAACCCTGTGTGGCGCAGTGTGGCTAATGTCTTACTGCTTCTGCCGGTAGTGATATTGCTCATGATGGGGCAGTTGGATCAACTATCGTTAATGAAAGAGTACGTTAACCGGCAAGACGTATTTAATGATGCGCTATGGCAACATCTTCAGATTTTACTCGCAACATTGATACCCGCCATCCTTTTGGGGATCCCACTCGGCTTACTCTGTTTTCGCTCTCGTCATTTTCAAAGCACCATTTTTTCGACATTGAATATTATTCAAACCATTCCATCTATTGCCTTATTTGGCCTGCTAATTGCGCCTTTAGCGGGGCTGGCTGCGGCTCTCCCCTGGTTAGCAGAGCATGGTGTCAGCGGTATCGGTCTGGCCCCGGCTATTGTCGCGTTGGTGCTTTATGCATTGTTGCCATTAGTGCGCAATGTGGTCGCAGGGCTAGAGTCGGTGCCTGACAGTGTTGTCGAGTCGGCCCGAGGTATGGGGATGACTCGCAGCCAGTTGTTCTTTCAGGTGCAAATACCTATTGCGATGCCACTTATCTTATCCGGTATCCGCATTGTCGCGGTACAAACAGTAGGGCTGGCTGTAGTGGCTGCATTGATTGGTGCGGGTGGGTTAGGCGCGATTGTGTTCCAAGGTTTGCTTAGCAGCGCATTGGATCTCGTGCTGCTTGGCGTTATCCCCGTGATTGTGATGGCGGTTGTGGTTGATTCGCTGTTTAAATTTATGGTTATTTTTATGGATACTTCACGTCGATGATTCATTTCCATCAGGTAAGTAAATATTTTGCCGGTAAACGAGCGGTCGATAATCTGACGTTGCAGATAGCCAAGGGTGAGTTTACTGTACTCATCGGTACCTCTGGCTCCGGTAAATCGACCACACTAAAAATGATTAACCGCCTTATTGAACATGATGAGGGGGAGATTCATTTTGCTGGTGAAGAAATTCGTAACTATAAACCTGAAGATATTCGGCGGCGGATGGGATATGCCATCCAATCGATAGGTTTATTTCCACACTGGACGGTGGAGCGCAATATTGCCACTGTGCCACAGTTGTTGAAATGGCCCCAGGACCGTATTCGCCAACGCGTCATCGAATTACTTGAGCTACTGCATCTTGAACCAGAACAATTTCTCCACCGCTATCCTCATCAATTGTCTGGTGGGCAGCAACAGCGTGTCGGTGTCGCTCGCGCCTTGGCAGCAGATCCTGAAGTCTTATTGATGGATGAGCCCTTTGGGGCGTTAGACCCCGTGACGCGCTCGGCACTCCAGTTTGAAATTACCCGTATTCATCAATTATCGGGTCGGACTATCGTGCTGGTGACTCATGATATTGATGAGGCGTTGAGTCTGGCTGATCGCATAGTTCTGATGGATGAAGGCCGAGTCATTCAGCAGGGAACGCCTCTTGAAATGCTAACTCAACCCGCCAATGATTTTGTTCGTGATTTTTTTGGTCGTAGTGATCTCGGAATTAAGCTGTTATCACTGGGGTGGGCTGAACAACGGGTCAGGCGCGGTGAAACGTTGAGAGGGCCGCCGATTCTCGGTACTACCAGCCTGCGCGAGGCGCTTTCCCTGTTTGTTTCTCGTCAGACCGATAAACTGCCGGTGGCCGATGAATATGGGCAATCACTAGGTGTACTTTATTTTGCTGATTTGGTGGCAGATAAGGGGAGCGTGTGAAACCTGATACCGCTCATACCCGTGATACGGCTCATACTTATAAGCCAACAAAGAAAGCGTTTAAATGGGTAGTATCCGATGTACTGCGTTGGCTAAAAGACCCTCTGTGCTGGGCGCTGCTGCTGTTGACCGGTTTGGTTTTTGGTATGACCTCTCTGCACGGTTTCTTTGCCGCGTTATTTCCTGATCTCGATCGGCCTGTCTACCTGCAAGATACATTCTGGTCACTAGTGGTTGCTCATGTCTTATTGGTGCTGGTTTCCAGTGTTATCGCTGTTTTGATAGGAGTGAGTGCGGGTATTGCTGTGACACGTCCCATGGGGAAAGAGTTTCGTTCAGTGGTGGAAACCGTTGTTGCTGTGGGGCAGACTTTTCCACCGGTAGCGGTGCTGGCTATTGCCGTACCGGTGATGGGATTTAGTGAGAAACCCGCCATTATCGCTTTGGTGCTTTATGGTTTATTGCCGATTTTACAAGGAACTATCACCGGTATCGAGTCTGTCTCCCGCGGCATTCATGAGGTGGCAGAAGGGGTGGGAATGAGTGCCAGGCAGATTTTGTGGCAGGTTGAATTGCCACTGGCAGCACCTATTATCGTTGCAGGTATCCGAACCTCGGTCATTATCAATATAGGTACGGCCGCAATAGCGTCAACCGTTGGGACGAAAACCTTGGGTTCTCCGATCATTATCGGACTTAGCGGTTTTAATACGGCTTACGTTATTCAGGGGGCGGTTGTGGTCGCACTATTGGCTATTATTACGGATATGATTTTTGCTCGTTGGGCCAGGCGGCTGTCACGTTGGCGGGAATTACAATCTCTTCCGATAGACCGGCACGATTAATGTTTTGGCTGTTTTGCGCTCTGATTAGTAACAGGTGCCTATGCTAATTTCACTTCCTATGTATGGTGTCGAGCCGCAGGATGTTCTGCCTTTTTGGCGGTTATTATCGCAACAACTGCACCGTCATGGGGTTATAGGGATAGATGGTGCTACAGGGATAAGTGATCAACTCATCTGGCCTACTGATTTACTGCAACATTGGCGTGATCCTAATTTGCTGTTGAGCCAAACCTGCGGTTTTCCTCTGGTGACGTTATTGCAACAGCAGGTGCAATTGATTGGGGTATTTAGCTATCAATCACCTTACTGTTCGGGGGAATATTACCGTAGTTTGGTTATGGTCCGTGCTGATGAAAAAGGCCAACAACTGGCAGATTTTCGCCATAGAATAGTTGCCTATAACAGTATGGATTCTCAGTCTGGATACAATGCACTACGTGCTTTAATTGCACCATTGGCGATCAATGGGCATTTTTTTTCTCACAGTTTGGCCTCTGGCGGGCATTACCATTCGATCTCGATGATCCAACAGCGACAGGCCGATATTGCCGCAATAGATTGTGTCAGTTTTGCACTATTACAGCGAGCCAATCCCTCAGCCGTTGCCGGATTAAAAATAATAGCGCAAACCGATGCGGCTCCTGGCCTGCCACTTATCACTTCATTGTCAACTTCAGCACTACAGCTTACCCAGATCCGCCAGGCTATTACGGCTACCGTTAATTCTCCTGAAGCCGCGTCTGCCAAAGATAGGTTATTAATAAAATCATTTAGTGTTTTACCAATTTCGGCTTATGACGTAATTAGAAGGATGCAAGAAAAAGCGTTCTCAGCCGGAGTAATAACACTTTGATAAGAAGTGTTATTGGTGTGAGTAAACAAGCCAATCTTCTGCTGAAGCAATCGCTGAGATAAGCACTTTACTGTGCAGTACACGAGGCAGTCATTGCCCCGTGTATGGCTCAATAGAAAAACTAAGTGATATCAATTACAACAAGCCGCCACCTTCAACATCAATCACGCTACCGGTCATAAAACTGTTTTCCAGCAATAACACAAAGGCACCCGCAATATCAACCGGTTGGCCGACTCGACCGACAGGTAGTGAGGCTGCCATTTTTGTAAACATAGCCTGTCGCTGCTCATTACTCATACTATTATAAGCTTCAGTCGCGGTTACGCCTGGGCTGACCACATTGACCCGTCGTGGGGCCAGTTCTTTGGCTAACTGCTTACCGACTGCTTCCAATGCAGCATTAATAGCTGTTTTGATGAACTGGCCGCTGACAAACTTACGTGACAACAAACCTGACGTCAGGGTTATTGAACCCTGTTCGTGCAGATAAGGTAACGCTGATTGTATCGCCCGCAGTGCTCCCCACAGTTTTACATCAAAATTTTCCTGAGCTTCGCTTAAAGAGGTGTCTGCCAAAGCGTGTGCTTGCACCGCAGGCCCGGCGGTAATAACCAAGTGATCAAAGGTTCCGACCTGTGCAAACAGACGCTTGAGTGATTCTGCATCAGTCATATCAGCAGATAAGCGCAACATAGCACTATCGTGATCGACAGATTGTGAGCCTGCCGAACGGCGCGAAACCAAGACGACTTTGGCACCTCGACTGATGGCGGCATAAGCCACGGCTGCGCCAATACCACTGTTGCCTCCAAGAATAACCAGTTTTTGTTGATTGAGTGGAGAACTGAATTGATGCTGAGATAACGTTGTGATGTCCATAATGAGTCCTGTATTTAAATAAGGGTTTCACTCTTCATCTATAGTCATCTATTGAAAGTTGTCTAACAATCGACTAAAAAGACAATCACCTGTAAAGGAAATTTACTAATGATCTCATTTAGTGATCTGGATGTTTTTGTTCGAACGGTTGATTGCGGTAGTTTGTCTGAGGCTGCTCGTCGGCTCAATATCACACCCGCAGCAGCCAGTATTGCGGTAAAACGCCTGGAGTCTCAATTGGGTGTGCGCTTGTTGGTCCGCTCAACCCGCAGTTTGCGCCTAACAGAAGCAGGGGCCAGCTATCTTGATAGTGCACGTATTGCGTTAGGGGCATTAGTTGAGGGAGAACAGGCAATTCAGAAAAAAATGACGGGCTTATCTGGAGTATTACAACTTTCAGCCCCTTCAGACTTTGGCCGTAACTTATTAGTCGATTGGCTGAATGATTTCAAACAACAACATCCGCATATTCAATTGCATTTGTTACTCAACGACCGCCACGCCGACCTTTTCCGCGAACCGGTAGATATTGCTTTGCGTTTCGGGGTGCCTACCGATTCCAGTTTGGTGGCATTGCCCGTTCTAACTCAACATCGGCGTATGTTATGTGCCAGCCCTGCCTATCTTGCCCGTTACGGCGTGCCGCAGACACCGGCTCAATTGGCCGACCATCATTCGGTGTTATATCAGCGCAATGGTCGACTTTATAACCAATGGCGGTTAATGCGACAGGGGGAAGAACAAGAGGTGACGATGTCCGGTGAATACGTCAGTGATGATGGTGAGATAGCGCGACGTTGGGCACTGGCGGGGTTGGGTATTGCCAATAAGGCTGCTATTGATGTAGTCGATGATATCCGGTCAGGGCGTTTGGTTCAGGTATTGCCAAGCTGGCAGGGCGAAGTCTTACCCTTAAATCTATTGTGCCCCCACCGCTCGCAGGTATCAGAGCGGGTCAGGGGTTTACAGACTTTTTTGCAACAACGATGCCGCGATTGGATGGGCGCTTACGGTGATTCCTGACCATTGTTGGATAAGCCCGCAGGGCCAATATCAGACAGTGGGGAGGATTCGGTCGTTTCAGTTTCATGTGGGGTGGTTGAACGGGTATAGATGTTCAACCCGGCGAGAAAAACGCCACCTAATGAACTCAGTGCCATTATCGCAATCAGGATAATGAGTGCTTTTCTTAGCATAATTTTTTCACTTTTTATCGAAACAGAGGGAATTATAATCTGTTCACTGAATGAAACAACCATGTTACATGGTTGATGCATTTATATTCTGGATAAAATAAACACGCCGGCGGTTGCAGCTTAACGAGGCTTAAACAGAAATTTCCCCAATGTGACCAATATTACCGCAGAAACAATCACGGCTAATGCACACCATTCAGTGGTTGATAAACTTTCACCGGCAAAGCCAATACCGAGCAACACCGCAACAACCGGGTTCACATAGGCATAACTGGTGGCGACCGCCGGGCGCACATTTTTTAGCAAGAACATATAAGCGCTAATGGCGAGCATTGAGCCGAAAACAATCAGGTAAAGTAACGAGAGAATGCCACCCATGGTCGGCATTTGTTCCAGTTGTTCACCACTTAGCGTACTGGCAAGCAACAACACCACACCTGCAACCAGCATCTGTGCGGCACCGGACATGGCACCACTGGGGAGCGCCAGCCGTGAAGCCCAGACCGAGCCAAATGCCCAACTGGCTGAGGCCAATAATATCAACATTGCCCCCACCGGATTACCTAATAAGTTGCTACCAGTATTGAGCAAGATGATACCTACCAACCCGAGAGCAATCCCAGACCATTCCAGTTTTGTGTTACGCATCCCCCATAACATACTGAAACACAAAGTGAATAGTGGAACAGTCGCCACCATGACGGCGGCAATCCCTGAGGGAACATGTTGATGTTCGGCGATGGTAACCAGCCCATTACCGATAGCCAATAATAAGATACCTATCGCACTGGCGCCCAGCCATTGGCGGAATGTGGGCAGGGCGTGACCACGAATGGCTAAAAAGCTGAACAGCAGTACACCCGCAATCAGGTAACGTAAGCCAGCCATCATCAATGGGGGCCAGCTCTCTACCCCGATACGTATGACCAGGTAAGTCGAACCCCAAACGAAGTATAAAGTGAAAAGTGAACCAACCAGCAACCACAGATTACGGCTATTTTGCTTAAGCATAATTATTCAATAATAAAGGGAGCGGTGAAACATCGAGGTATCAGTAAACATGAGAATAGCTGCCGTTAGCAAAGGTTTTTATCATTTTTTTACGTTTTAATTTTTCGTCTGAAATTTACGCAAAAACAGTGAGTTATTCTTGAATATAATAACTGATGAGTTAATAAACAACTGATAGTTTCAGTGCTTCCCATGCAAGCTAAGGTTGCTTCAGGCATGATGCATAAAATCCGATGCTTATATTGTTAATTATCAGATAAGGCGAATTATTTATGACATCAACAGCTTTGCTAATCACTCGCCGGTTTGATTTTCGAACACTAAATCCGGTGCGGAGATACGCCGGGTTGATGGTGCTATTTATTTTGCTCGCAATCCCGTTTGCCGATGCAGCGCAGAGTAATTCGCTAAACAGTGACTATGCTTTTTGGTCTGCCAGTGAATTGCAGCATAACCAGCAGAGTATTGCGCAAAACCAGGCGCCAAAGGAGACCATACGGGCTTACCAGCAGTTATTACAGCAGGCGGATAAAGCGCTGCAACGGCCAGATCAAAGTGTCACTGACAAGAGTATTGTGCCGCCCAGTGGTTCGAAACATGATTATCTCAGTCTTAGTGCCTACTGGTGGCCTGATAGCCAAAAAAGTGATGGGTTACCTTGGATGCGCAAAGATGGGCAGATAAATCCGGCCAGTAAAAATGCGGATAGTGACGGGGTGCGTCTGGCTGATTTTACCGCTCAGGTACAGGCGTTGACGCTGGCCTGGTATTTTTCTGGCCAGCAGAAATATGCTGATAAAGCGATTAGCATGATTCGAACCTGGTTTATCAACCCGCAAACGCGCATGAACCCGAACCTCGATTATGCTCAGGGCGTGCCGGGTATTGCTGCGGGACGTGGCACCGGTGTTTTGGATGGGCGCTACTTTGCCACTCGTATTGTCGATTCACTGATTATGTTGCGGCAGAATAAACGTTGGACGGCGCAAGATGAAAAGCAGATGCAACAGTGGATGACGGAATACTTACACTGGCTACAGCACAGCCCGGCAGGTAAAAAAGAGGCGGCGGCGCAGAATAATCACGGTAGCTGGTACACAGTCCAGGTGGCTGGAATTGCCTGGTATTTGCAACAACCACAACGGGTTCGCGAGATGGCTGAATTATTGAAAACCAAACTGGATACTCAACTCGCTGCGGAAGGCTCGCAACCCCTGGAATTGGCACGGACCCGTTCTTTTCATTACAGTTATTTCAGTTTGCAGGCGGCGACGTTGATGGCACAGTTGGCGGATAAAGTGCAAATCGACTTGTGGCGTTATCAAACACCTAATGGCAGTAGTTTGATTAAAGCGCTTGATTTTATGGCTCCTTATTCTGATGAACAGACAAAGTGGCCCTATCGCAGTCTTGATCACATGGGAGTGCGGTTGGTACCACTGATGGTTCAGGCAGATAAAGCGCTAGGCGAGAATCGCTATCAGCGGTGGATCAAACAAGCCGACTTTACTGTTATGCCGAGTAAGGAAGGGGCGAAGCGCAAAGGGGCGGTAACTGAAGCGCGGCGAGATACCTGGTTATTGGCCGTGACTACTCAGCAAGGTGAATAGTTAATTAGGGTATAAATAACAAAAAAAAGCCGGGAGTTATCCCGGCGTAATAACAGGTAATAAATTCACAATGAAGCATTCAAACAGTAAATTAATGAGGGTCATACTAAGGCGAAAAATTTAGAACTGATAAACCAAACCGACCGCAACAACGTTGTCAGTATTCAGTTTCAGTTTATTATCATCACTCAACTGGTTAATTTTATAATCAACATAGGTGGACATGTTTTTATTGAAGTAATAAGACGCACCGATATCAACATATTTAACCAGATCAGTATCACCGATCCCTTCGATATCTTTCCCTTTAGATTGAACATACGCCAGCGATGGTTTCAAACCGAAATCAAATAAATATTGTGCCACTAATTCTACGTTTTGAGTTTTATTAGCAAAACCACTTACACCAGTTGACACATTATTAATGGTTGCCGTACCTGAGATAGGGGTCATATTACGGGTTTCAGCATAGGTTGCGGCCAAATAAACACCGTTGTCATCATATTTCAGACCCGTTGTCCAGGCATCAGCTTTATCGCCTTTACCAAAGTTGCCGTTCTTCTGCGCCGTAGTTCGGTTAGAAGAAGCATATGCAGCAGCCACGCTCACGCCAGCACCAATTTCATAACTGGAAGACAAACCGAAACCGTCGCCATTTTGTTTGGTGGCATCTGCGCGGCCGTTATTGCTATCAGCTTCGCTGCCGTTTTTGCCTTGGTATTGTAGCGAGAATTTCAGCCCATCAACCAGACCGAAGAAATCAGTGTTGCGATAAGTAGCCACACCGGTAGTACGACCGGTCATGAAGTTATCGGTTCTGGTGTAGCTGTCGTTACCGAACTCAGGCAACATATCGGTCCAGGCTGCCACGTCATATAACACACCGTAGTTACGGCCATAATCGATTGAACCTAATTTGCCGTAACGTAAACCAGCAAAAGCTAAACGTGTTTTATTGTCTTTTGTTTCCTGGCTTTCTGCGTAGTTAGCGGCAATGTTATATTCCCACTGGCCATAACCGGACAGTTGGTCAGTAATTTGGGTGGCACCTTTAAAACCAAAACGCACGTAAGATTTATCGCCGTCACTTTTATTATTATCAGAAAAGTAATGCAGTGCTTTGACTTTTCCGTATAAATCAAGTTTATTACCGTCCTTGTTATAAATTTCTGCTGCATGTGACGTAGTGGCAACTAATAAAGCCGGTACCAGGATTGCCAGAAGATTACGTTTCATATTTTTGCCCTGTTTCTCTTATTTAAAAAGACGCGAGTAGAAGATTTTTTTGCTGTATTCAATATCTATCTGAATTCGGCCAGCGCAGAATTTTTACCGCATCTGTGTGATATATTTATGACAAATCATAAATAACTGCGACATTGCGTAAATTTCAGCACGCGGTGATTTGCCAGGTCAGAGGATTTCAGCTACTACGGCGGTGCTTTCGGGCTGACGCCAGCGTTGTGGTGTGGGACAATAGGGCAACACTCAGTTTAGATAAGATATGCATGGCGTTGTCCCCGGCAGTAAAAGAACAAATCAGTCAGTGGTATAAGGCTCTCCAGCAGCAGATCCCGGATTTTATCTCCCGGGCACCGCAGCGCCAGATGATCGCCGAAGTGGCGAAAACGCTGGCCGGTGATGCTGGCCGTCATTTGGCTATTGAGGCACCGACCGGTGTTGGCAAAACGCTGTCTTATCTGATCCCTGGCATTGCAGTCAGCCGAGCAGAAAGCAAACCACTGGTGGTGAGCACCGCTAATGTGGCGCTACAGGATCAGATTTACAGTAAAGACTTGCCGCTATTGAAGAAAATTATTCCCGACCTTAAATTTACCGGTGCTTTCGGGCGTGGACGATATGTGTGTCCACGTAATCTGGCGGCTATGTGTACGGATGTTTCTGGCCAAGGGGATTTATCGCTGTTTCTCGGCGATGAATTGGCCCCCGCCAATGGTGAGGAACAAGCGACTTGTCTGACGCTGTCTAAGCTACTGAGCAGCCATGTCTGGGACGGGCTGCGTGACCATCATCAGTTGGCGCTTAGTGATAGCCTGTGGACTAAATTGAGTACCGATAAGGCTAATTGCCTTGGGCGTAACTGCCATTATTTCCGTGAGTGTCCGTTCTTTATTGCGCGCAAAGAAATCGAAAGTGCCGATGTTGTGGTCGCCAACCATGCATTAGTGATGGCTGCATTGGAAACTGAATCGGTGCTACCCAATCCGAAAGAATTACTGTTGGTATTGGATGAAGGCCACCATTTGCCTGATGTAGCGCGCGATGCGCTAGAAATTGAAGGTGAGATCACCGCGTTCTTTGCCAATATGCAGTTGGATATGATTGTGCGGCTGGTGGATCAATGCATGGTGCAATACCGGCCTAAAAATCCGCCTGGTTTAGCGAATCCAGAGCGCTTGAAAGACCATTGCGAGCAGTTGCGCGAGCTGATGTTGAGTGTGGAACAACAAGTCAGTCAGCTGCTTCCTGCCGATGCCAATCCGGCGGTGTACCGTTTTGAAATGGGTGAGTTACCGGGGAGTTTGACAGAAGATTGCGCCAAATTATTCAAGCTGACCGATGCTTTGCGCGGTTTGGTCGAATTTGTACTGAACGATTTGAGTGAGCAAACCGGTAAGCACGATATTGTGCGTCTGCATCGCGCCATCCTGCAAATGAGCCGTACACTGGGTTATCTGGAGGCCATGAGCAAACTTTGGCGGCTCGCGGCAATGGAAAAAGCCTCGAATGCGCCGATATCCAAATGGGTAACCCGTGATTATCGCGAGAATCAAACGCACCTCTATTTCCACTGTGTTGGCATCCGTGTCAGTGACCAGCTAGATAAAATGTTATGGCGTAAAGTCCCCCATGTGATTGTGACTTCAGCGACATTACGTTCACTCAACAGCTTTGCCCGCTTGCAGGAGCTCAGTGGCCTGAGTGAGAAGGCCGGCGACCGGTTTGAAACACTGTCCTCCCCGTTTAACCATATTGAACAGGGGAAGTTGATTATTCCCAAAATGCGCTTCGAGCCAACTATGGCCCATGAAGCTGAACATCTGGCTGAAATGGCACAATTTTTCCGTGCGCAGCAGGCCAGTGGGCGGCATAAAGGAATGTTGATTTTGTTCAGTAGTCATCGGGCGATGCAAACCTTTCTCAGCCATGTGACCGATCTGCGTTTGATGCTACTGGTGCAGGGGGACCAACCCCGTTACCGACTGGTGGAAGAGCACCGTAAGCGGGTCAATAACGGTACTGCCAGTGTATTGATTGGTCTGCAATCATTTGCTGAAGGGTTGGATTTGAAAGGTGAATTGTTGACCCAGGTTCATATTCACAAAATTTCGTTCCCACCGATTGATAGCCCGGTAATTCTCACGGAAGGGGAGTGGCTGAAGTCGTTAAAACGTTATCCGTTTGAAGTGCAAAGTTTGCCAAGTGCCTCGTTTAATCTGATCCAACAGGTTGGTCGTTTGATTCGTAGTAATCAATGCCACGGTGAGATCGTTATTTACGATCGGCGTTTATTGACTAAGGGTTATGGTTCACGATTGTTGGCGGCACTACCGGTCTTCCCAATTGAACAACCGGAGATGCCGGCGGGGGTGATTATTCCGCCTGCGGTAATAAAAGCCCCGGCGAAGGCGGCGGTAAAAAGAGGGCGGCGGAAACGGACTGTTTTATAAGCATGTTTTCTTTATTCATTAAAACGATATGTTTTCGCGAAGACCAAAACGCTCTGTATTCTGTTGAGGTAAAAGGCCGGCATCACCGGCCTTAACCTTTAGTTAAACAGTCGGAGTACGTGATCTAGAATTAATGAAGACAATGTAAAGTCTGGATCGGCGAAAGTAACACCCTGAGCGCCCAAATGAGAGAACAGAGGCAATGTTAGTGCTGGTAGCACGCATAAAAGCAGCCCGTTAATACCACTGGCGATAAGTGCTCCACGGAACCCCCCCGTCGCATTGCCAAAAATAGCGGCTGCACCGCCGGTAATAAAACTGGCCATAATGCCTGGTACGATAATGGGCAATCCAATAAATGGGAAGATAAGGATACAAACCAGCTCGACGGAAAAACTCATCAAAAATCCGATTAGTGTCGCATTAGGTGCTTTGGTAAATAGCACCATAACATCAACGGCAGGTACAGAGCCTGGTGCAAATACTCGCGCGAAGCCTTTAAAGGCAGGGACGATTTCAGCGGTAAATAAATTAACTCCAGCCTTAGCTAAATAGAGTCCGCATGTAAAAATAGCCGACTGCTCCAAGATGAAGATAATCACATTTTTATCAGCAGCACCGGCCCCATAAACCAATTTCATTGCATCTGTAATCTGCGGTTGTGTCGCAAAAATACAAGATATCAATAACAAAATTAACATGGTTAATAGTGTGGCAATATTGGGTTCGCGCAGGAAATCAAACTTATTACTGATTTTAATGTTTTCAGTGTCAGAGTTTTTATTACCGAACCATTTCCCCATGTAAGAGCCTATTACGTAAGAGGAAATTGCGGCATGGGAAATAGCATACTCATTTGAACCAATGATTTCACGACTGAATCGGCTAAGAATATAGGGTGATACGGCCATATAAAAACCAATAATAATTGTGGCGATAATAACTATTGGATAATGGCTGTAGCCCAGTTGCATAAGCACGGCAGTCAATGCAAAAGCCATAAATAAAACAAGGTGTAATGATAAATAGATAAATTTGAACCGGGTAAACCTTGCCAACAGAATGTTGAGTATCATAGAAAATAGCAGAATAAGTGCTGCTGTTGCACCAATTTTATCAATTGTTGCCGCCATGATAGCTTCATTACTGGGTACGACACCGACAATATTAAATGCACTGGAAAATAGTGTGCTGAATGCCGTAAGTACCTTCATTAAAATACTGCCACCGACTTTTATCATCGTAAACCCGATAAAAGAGAGGAAAGTACCGGTAATTAAACGAGAAACAGATGCTTTTTGAAAGAGTAAACCTAAAAATGCCACAATGGCAATTATTACTGCTGGTGTTTTTACTAAACTAAGCAATATATCCAACTTACCACCTCACCCCGAAGATATGCATATCGTAAAATATGTTTTTATTAACATTTTTATTAACATTTTTATGACAAATGATGTTGTCACAAATAAAGTATCCCTTTAATGCTAAAAGTTATTCGAGTTGCACATCACATAATTAAAACATAATTCCATTTTATGTGGAATACTATTTTAATTTTGTTTTTATTGTGTTCTGAAGTTGTTGTGAAAATGCATATAAATACAGTGAAAACTGTTTTCATCTGAAATCTTTTTCTATGCGTATAAATCCAATGACTAAGATTATATAAGCCGCTGGTGAGCTGACTCTAGCAAGTCAAGCCTGGCAGTACCTCCGGTGTAAATTGCGGGTTATTGGTTAGCGGCAACGTTAACTGTTATCGACATGTTTAGCAGGCAGGGGTAAAGCAGAATGAAACAGCTAATGGCAGAGTTTATTGGCACTTTCTGGCTGGTGTTAGGCGGGTGTGGTAGCGCAGTATTGGCTGCAATGTTCCCGGTGGCGGGTATTGGATTTTTGGGGGTGGCATTGGCGTTTGGGCTGACTGTCGTCACGATGGCGTATGCACTGGGGCATGTCTCAGGTGCGCATTTTAACCCGGCAGTGTCACTCGGTTTATGGGTGGGTGGGCGTTTCTCTGGCGCACAATTAGTGCCTTATATTGTGGCGCAAGTGCTGGGGGGGCTGGCCGGGGCCGCTATTTTGTATTTAATCGCCAGTGGCAAAGCCGGGTTTGATGTCAGTGCCGGGTTCGCCAGTAATGGTTTTGGTGTTCGCTCGCCGGGGGGATATAACTTACAAGCGGTACTGGTGGCTGAAGTGGTTCTTACCATGGGGTTTGTGATGGTTATCATGGGGGCGACCGATAAACCTTCTCATGCAATTGCAGCGCCGTTGGCTATTGGGCTATGTCTTACACTGATCCATTTAATCAGTATTCCAGTGGATAATACCTCGGTAAATCCCGCACGTAGTACCGCTGTAGCTATTTTTGCCGGTGGAATCGCATTGCAGCAATTATGGGTATTCTGGCTGGCCCCGTTGGTAGGCGGAGCCTTAGGTGGCGCTATTTATCGGGTATTATTTAGCCCACCGGAAGAGTTAAACAAACCACTGTAGTTTGCCTGTCACTGCCGCAAGTTGTTCTGGCAGTGGCGGGTTTCACCCGCTAGCCTACCATCAGTACCACTCCTCTCTATTAGCCGCGCAGTTCTAATTATTTCGGGTATCGCTATCACTATTAGTGATAAAGTTTCAGCAATAAGTTACCTGATTTATGTTTAACCGCGACGGACAGGGGAAATGCCGCACCATGGATTACAGTAAAATTATTAAAGAGATTGGGCGCGGTAAGAATCATGCGCGTGATCTGGACAAGCTTACCGCTTATGAACTGTATAAAGTCATGTTGGCAGGGCAGGTCCCCGAGTTGGAGCTAGGGGGGATCCTGATAGCCTTTCGTATTAAAGGTGAATCCGAACAGGAGATTCTGGGCTTTTATCAGGCGATGCAAGAACAGGTGATGCCACTACGCGCGCCAATGGATTATCCACTCCCCGTGGTGATCCCAAGTTATAATGGTGCGCGCAAACAGGCTAATCTGACCCCGTTATTGGCATTATTACTTTCACGTCTGGGGTTACCGGTGGTGGTACACGGCGTGACTGAGGACAGCAGCCGGGTAACCAGTGCCGAGATTTTCCAGCAACTGAATATTCCGTGGTCACTTGATGCCGCTGAAGCCCAACAACGGCTTGATAGCGGGTTGCCGGTATTTATCCCTGTATCAGCATTATCGACTCAATTAGACCAACAATTACAGTTACGCTGGCGGATGGGGGTTAGAAATAGCAGTCACACATTGGCGAAACTGGCAACACCGTTTATTCACGAGAATGCATTGCGTCTTGCCAGTGTTTCGCACCCAGAATATATGCAAAAAGTCGGCGGTTTCTTTCAGGCGATCGGCGCACCGGCACTGCTACAGCAAGGGACCGAAGGGGAGGTTTATGCTAACCCATCGCGTTGCCCACCAATTCATTACATCAATGGGGGGGAACAGCAAATTTTACTGGATCGCCAGTTAGAGCAGGGCGAACTGGTGTTACCCTCGTCGAAAGATGCCGCCATAACGGCCCGCTGGATTGAAGGTTGTTTGGCGGGTGAATGGCCTATTCCTGATGCTATCCAAAAACAGTTAGCATGTTGTCTGGTGGCAGTCGGGCGGGCTGATACCCTCGAGCATGCGCTGCAACAGATTGAGGCTATGTGAGTTTTTGCGCGAGCGACGGGGTAAAGTGGTATCAGAGAGTGGCACTGAACTAAGCCCATTTATTCTGAGTAAATCGTGGCGATAACATCAAATGAAGTCGCCTACCGATAGGATTCGCTGTTATTTTGATGGCAATACCCACCACCCGTTCTGCGGCAATTTATGCTATCTTACGCGCCAGAAAATGCCGATCAGAGAGCCAGACGATGGAAAACAAAAAAATATTCCCCAAAGAAAAAAGCGGATTGCATCCCCGAAATCGTCATCGCTCACGCTATGATTTTGATGCTCTTTCAGTAAGTTGCCCGGAGTTAGTTCCTTTTCTGACAGCTACCGCCTATGGTGATATTTCTATCGATTTTGCCGATCCTCTGGCGGTCAAAATGCTCAACCGGGCATTGCTGAAGCATTTCTACGGTATTGAATATTGGGATATTCCAGCTGACTTTTTATGCCCACCGATCCCAGGTCGTGCTGACTATGTGCACCATCTGGCCGACTTATTGGCCAGTTGTAATGAAGGGGTTATCCCGCAGGGTAGAAATATTGCGCTGTTGGATATTGGCGTCGGTGCCAACTGTATTTATCCGATTATTGGTCAGCGGGAATACGGCTGGCGTTTTACCGGGACTGACATTGATCCGCAAGCACTCAGTGCGGCAAAAATGGTGGTGTCAATGAACCCGACGCTGAAAAACACCTTACGACTTAAACAGCAAAAAGACTCACAAGCTATTTTCGACGGTATTCTGGCGGTGAATGAACGTTACGATGCCACACTATGTAATCCGCCGTTCCATGCCTCCGCCGAAGAGGCCGCAGCAACCACGCGTCGCAAGTTGCACAAACTGGGTAAAAGTGAAGTTGCCGCTAAACCGGTACAAAACTTTGGCGGGAAAAATAGCGAATTGTGGTGTGAAGGTGGAGAAGAAGGGTTCGTTAGTCGCATGGTGGCAGAGAGCGCAACTAAGGCGCAAAACTGCTTTTGGTTCACTTCATTGATCTCGAAGAAGACCACCTTACCGGCAATCTATCATGCCCTGCGCTATGCCAACGCCGTTGAGGTCCGTACCATTGATATGGCACAAGGGCAAAAAGTCAGCCGGTTTGTGGCATGGACGTTCCTGACGCCGGAGCAGCAGGTGGCGTGGAAAGCTGAACGTTGGTAATACCCTTCGTCCTTGACGCCGCAGGGGTGTTGGCTGCGCGCACTTACCCGAATCACTGATTTGAGTCTGTTATATCTATGGGCAATATTCAATTATAGGGATATTGCTCTATTTCCCTCTCATTGCACTAACAGCAAACCCCCATATTTTCGTCTATGCTAATTAAGATAAATCTTAGTCAGGCGCTATAGCTGACAAATCTTGCTTATATTGTGATGATTTTTTCTTTTTGATTTTATTAACTCAGCTACCTCATCGTCCAGGGTGAAGAATAAAACTTACACCTGCCCTCTTTCACGGGGCAGGGGTTTTATTGTGCAAATAGGTTGATAGCCACATGACTTATTTTTTGCTTAATCATTCGCCATAAGGACTCAATTTATGTTGTTCAATTTCAGCTCATCTCAGGCATCCCCTCGTGCCGAACTGACATCGATTGATAGTGCTGTCCCGATGATTATTTTCAAGCCAGATGGTACGGTGAAACACGCTAATACATTATTTTTACAAGCAATGGGATACCAACAGGATGAGGTGGTCGGCAAACATCATAAACTGTTCTGTGACCCACAATATGTACTCACTGATGCCTACCGCCGCCACTGGCAACTGCTCAATGAAGGGCGACCGATTACCGATAATATTAAGCGTATCCGCAAGGATGGCAGCATTGTTTGGTTGCAGGGAACCTATACACCGGTACTCGATAGTAGTGGAAATGTGATTGAAATTATTAAGCTCGCCAGTGATGTGACCGAGCGTATTTTGCAATCTCAGGAACACCAGAGTTTGCTAAAAGCACTTAACCGTTCAATGGGGATGATCACTTTCACACCACAAGGCATTATTTTGGATGCCAACGAGAATCTGCTGAAGGTTATTGGTTATTCACTGGCAGATATTCAACATAAATCTCATCAGATACTCTGCACACCAGAATTTGCACATAGCGATGAGTACCATCAGCACTGGCAGCGGTTAGCCCATGGTGAGTTTATTATCGGCCGTTTTGAGCGTCTTAATAGACATGGCAAACGGGTATGGCTGGAGGCCAGTTATAACCCGATTATGGATAACGAGGGACAAGTGATTAAAGTGGTGAAGATTGCTCAGGATATTACACAATTGATGTTGCAGCAGGAGCATGAGGAGAACCTGATCCGCGATGTGCACCATTTATCATTAACCACCGACCGTTCAGCGTCACAAGGGGCTGAGATTGTTCAACAGGCGGTTCGTGGTATGCAAGAGGTTGAGTCTATTGCACGCGAAACCTCTGATGTGGTCAGTGATTTGGGCCGCTGCTCACAAGAGATTGGTACCATGGTGGAAGCGATTCGTAAAATATCGTCTCAAACGAATCTATTAGCGATCAATGCCTCGATTGAAGCGGCTCATGCCGGTGAGCATGGCAAGGGTTTCTCGGTGGTGGCAAGTGAGGTCCGAATATTAGCGGACCAGTCACGCAAGGCAGCGGCTGAAATCGAGCAGATGACAAAGAGCATACAGAATGGAGTGATGGCGGCTATCAAGGGTATGGGGACTTGTGTCGAACAAGCGGGGGGCGGGGTGACGCTGACCCAAGATGCCGGTGAGGTTATTAATCAGGTCAATATTGGGATGCAGGATGTGGTGAAACTCATGACCGCATTTGCTCAGGTCAAGAATCAACAAGCGCCGATATGATTGGCCTATCAGCATAAAAAATCTGGCGGGGATCATCAAGATGCCCGCCAGAGGTATTTTAGGGTAATGTCAGCCTGCGCATCAGGAAACGTGTTGGAGGAATTCCCGTAAACGTTCACTTGGCGGATTTGAGATAAGGCTATCCGGGTTGCCATCCTCAGCGACCCGACCTTTATCAATGAAGATAAGACGCGATGCCACTTTCTGGGCAAACCCCACTTCATGGGTGACGATGACCATGGTCATGCCTTCTTCGGCCAAGTCCTTCATTACCGTCAATACTTCGTGACGTAATTCTGGGTCCAGTGCCGAGGTCGGCTCATCAAACAACATCAACTTGGGTTTTACCGCCAGCGCCCGAGCGATAGCGACACGCTGCTGTTGGCCACCCGATAGCTCTGCGGGAAAATGATGCGCGCGTTCTTCCAATCCAACTTTGGTTAACAACGCCATAGCGAGTTTGTTGGCTGCCTCTTTAGAAGCACCACGAACGCGAATCGGACCAAAGGCGACGTTTTCCAAGGCCGTCAGGTGGGGGAACAGATAAAACTGTTGGAACACCATGCCAGCTTCCTGACGGATCAGGCGCTCATCGACTTTGGGATCATTGACATTCAGACCATCGACAATCAACTCACCACTGGTGATAACTTCCAGCTTATTGATACAACGCAGCAGGGTGGACTTACCCGAGCCGGAAGGGCCAATAATAACCACCACTTCACCCTTGGTGATATTCAAATTGATGTCGTGAAGCACTTGGGTTTTACCAAAGTGTTTAGAGACGTTTTTGAATTCAATCATATTATTTTCAGCTTTCTTTCTAACCGGCGCAGAACGAAGCTCAGAGCCAAGGTGATAATCAGGTAGATCACCGCCACCGCACTCCATATCTCCATGGCGCGGAAGTTGCCGGCAATAATTTCCTGACCCTGACGAGTCAGTTCTGCTACGCCAATCACGATAAACAGTGAGGTGTCTTTAATACTGACGATCCACTGGTTACCGAGTGGTGGCAGCATACGGCGCAGGGCCAAAGGGGCTATTACGTAACGCAAGGTATCGCGTTTGGATAAGCCGAGAGCCAGACCGGCCTCGCGGAACCCATTGTGGATTGACAGCACCGCACCACGGGTAATTTCTGCGATGTAAGCCCCTGAGTTAATAATAATTGTCACAACGGCTGCTGAGAAAGGATCGATGCGCACCGGCATCATCATCGGTAACGCAAAGTAGATAAACATCACCTGCACCACAATCGGCGTGCCACGGATCAGTTCAATAAAGACTAATGCGATATTTCTGCTCAGCCAACCGCCATAGGCGCGGGCAAACCCTGCTATAACCCCAATAATCAGGCCGCCAAGCAACCCCAGGACCGAGATCCATAGGGTTAACTTGGCGCCTTCAAGCAGGATTGGGATGGCGGGCCAAATAGCGCTCCATTCAAACTGCATGGATATTCTCCTGGTCTAAAAACGGCAAAAATGAATTACTTAGGTTCTACGCCGAACCATTTTTTATAGATTGCAGCGTAAGTGCCGTCTTCTTTCAGAGATTTCAGAGCAACGTTAACTTTGTCACGCAGGTCACTGCCTTGTGGGAATGCAACACCATATTGCTGGGCTTTGATAGATTCACCCACCGCTTTGAACTGGCCATTGCCGGCAGTTTTGATGAAGTAAAGGATGTTTGGCGTGTCATGCAAAACGGCATCAGCGCGGCCAGTACCTAACTCCAAATAGGCGTTATCGATATTCGGGAATTGGCGCAGGTCTTTGGTTTTGATGTTGGCTTTAGCATAATCGACAGAACCGGTGCCGCTTTTGACTGCCAACACTTTACCTTTCAGATCAGCTTCGCCTTTGATGTCATTGTTGTCAGCTTTTACCATCACCAGCAGGCCGCTGTTGTAGTAGCCATCAGAGAAATCAACGGCTTTTTTACGTTCGTCGGTAATAGTGATACCGGCTAGTGCCAGATCCACGTTCTTGGTTTGCAGTGCTGGAATGATACCGCTGAAATCCATTGGTTTCAGGGTGTATTTCAAATCCAGTTTCTTCGCGATGGCATCCCATAAGTCGATATCAAAACCGACATATTTATCCCCTTGTTTGAATTCAAAAGGGACGAACGCGGTGTCGGTAGCAACAATCAGTTCTTTTTCTGCGGCGTGGGAGCTAACAGCAAAGGCCAGCGTGAGCGCGGCCAATGAAACTTTGACAAATGACTTCATAAGTGGGAGTTCCTTTGTACTTTTGTGGATAGAGATCCGTTTTTTATATTTCAGATAGCAATATGAAAAGATCGTGCCAGAAATGCAAGTTATTTAAAAATAACGAAATTATTCTAAGTGATTAGCACGCAATTACTTAGCTGACACTATTTGCACCATAGTGACTCACCAAAATAGTGCGTTAATATCATTTTGGTGCAACTAATCCATTATTTACTTATTATTAACTAATTCGTTAATAATGTACAATCTATAATCAACATCAATGTAACGATATTGTTAACTATCTCCGATTTTTGTTCGATAATGGTGCAATAAGGGGGGGAAGGGGAGGGATTGCTATCTGAGTTGGCTATCTTTACTGCCACGGCGGTTATATCCGGCATGGCTGGCCTGATGCTTGTCTAATTGATTCTGGCAGTTCAGGCAATATTTAACCCCCGCCAGAACTTTACGCCGTGCTTCTGGAATGGCTTGACCACATTCAAGGCAATATAGCTCACTTTCACCACTGCCAAGAGCCTGTCTTGCGCGTTGCACCGCATCTTCAACGGTGGAGTCAATTTGATCTTGTACTGCGCCGTCGCCGGCCCATCCACTTGCCATATGACCTCCGTGCGTAGGGCCGGATAACCGGCCCTGTACCCATCATCGTTAAAATTGCAGGTGTATTGGCTATTCTCATTACCCGGTCTATCTTCCTGCCATTTTACGATCTATTGGGTATCATACTGAGGATTACTCAATATTTGACTCGATAAACCACAGGAATTTATCCAGATCACGAGATGCGGCAGTAAACATATCAGCACTGTCTTCATCTTCTACTTCTGAAATTGCCTTACGAATATCATTAGCAACCACGGCGTAGCGGTCTGCCAGCGCTTTAAGATGTTCTTGCACGCTATGGATATTGGTTGGGTAACTTTTCAGCGGTGTTTTATCATTAATGACTTGTGTGGTCCCCAATGCGACACCACCTAGTTGTACGGCGCGTTCTGCGAAGGTATCCAGGTGGTCAGTGAGGGCTGTGCGGAAGCCATCCAGCATTTCATGCACCGCGATAAAGTTGGCACCGCGCATATTCCAGTGAGCCTGTTTGGTCATCAGCGACAGATCAATAAACTGAATAACCATACGGTTTAATGCTTTCACGGTGTCAACTTTGACATGTTCTTCAACATCGTTGCGGGTATAGAGCAGGTCGGAAGATTTTGTTTTTACCAGTTTTGCTGTACTCATAATAGGTATCCCTTTATTGAGTTGATTACCAATTTCTTCACCGCAATAAGTATAACAAAGATATTTAAGTTTGTAGGGTAGATTCGGCCTATCAATTAAATAGTTGATAGTGGTGTTTATTTGTAAATGTAATTTATTGTTTCGTTTTAATAATATTTTCATCGCGGTGTTTATGGCTAATTGAAAATAACTATTACTGTGATTTGTATGGTTTTTATGAGGTCAATATCCATTTGGGTGCTTTCAATAATATTTAATGTCACGGATGAGGCGAAGGTGTTATTAATTAATGGCTTGGCGAACATGAATAATATATATAATGCGATGAATAGTTCCGTACCGGAACGAATCAGCAGCTATGCCAGTCAATAAATTCAACCAACATACCCGGTATGACTACCGGGCGTGGGCAACAATAAACAAGCGGGGGAATGCCAACAAACGGCGGCCATCGGCCTGTTGCGGATAGGCCACATCAATGATTGCCAGATAGTCTTGCAAAAAATCCAATCGCATTGCGTCAGAGAGCGGTTCAAGAAAAGGCCGTAAACCTGTGGCTCGCAGCCAATCGACGATGGCTTGCGCTGAAGGCATCGGGTGGTAATAGGTAGTGCGCCAAATATCTACCCGCTCTGCATTGGGGGCCAGTAAGTCATAATACTGATTGGCTGACAGAACCTTCGCCCGTATTGCCCCCGCCTCTTGTAGTGCTTGCTGCCATGGACCGTTTTCTGCAACTTCACGCATAGCTCGATGGCTGGGTTCCTCCAGATTATCTGGCATCTGGACCGCAAGTATGCCGTGGGTAGCCAACCTGGAGAACAAATAAGGAAAGAGTTGCTGATGATCGGTAAGCCACTGTAACGATGCGTTAGCATAAATAAGATCTTGTGGCTCAGCGGGTTGCCACTGGCGAATATCCGCTTCAAGAAATGCACATGCCGGCAGGCGCTGTTGCGCACTGGCCAACATCGCCACCGAGTTATCAATCCCAACCAGCTGCGCCTGCGGAAAACGCTGGTGCAGCAATTGGGTAGAGTTGCCTGGCCCACAACCTAAATCACTGATGCGCTGTGGCTGGGTAGTGCTGATATGTGCGAGCAAATCACCGGCAGGGCGGGTACGTTCTGCTTCAAATTGGCGGTATAAATCAGGATCCCAGTCTTGCATGCATAACCTCCGGTAGAAAAAGATCAGTAATGCGGATAAGTGATAGCCGCTAACGCGTGCATATTTATCTATTATAGATTCTGCAATGGCCCGCTAAACAGCACCGCACCGGTTGGCTGGCCAGTGGGCGAACCGCCGTGAGGCTCCAGACTGATTGCTAATAATGAATTCGCCATTAACTGGTTTTCAGTCAGAGTCAGTTGTGTCGGCCCATGGGTATTGAGTAACCCCAGAGAGTGTGGTTTTTCACCCGCCGGAATACTCCATAATTCAAGGCTATTACGCTCACTGACTACCACGGGGTTAAGGGGAGTTAATGTCAGGCTACGAGTCGATTTCTCCAGACTGACCACCCATTGACCACTTTGCTGGCTATTGGAGAGCACGGCCACCGGGACGGCTGTTGGTGGCTCTACCAATAAACGTGGGATAACCAGGACTGCGGCCAGTGCGGCGGCGACAGCCCAACCCAAATAAGACCAACGATTACGTTTGATATGGCGCAGATTGATTGGTGGTAACTCTAACTCCAGCCGCTTCCATACGCGTTCAGGGGGCTCCAGCGGGGCCAATTGATTATCCAGTTGGGTAAACAGACGCTGCCAACTGGCAACATCTGCCGCCAACTGTGGGTCACGACGGAATCGGCGTTCAAAACGCAGCCGGGCAAGTCCGCGCAGGGTTCCCAGCGCATATTCAGCGGCCAATGCTGAGTCATATTCGCGTCTGTTTTTCATAAGCCTACGCAGCCCTTCAAGTGATCGAGTGCACGACGTATCCAGCTTTTTATCGTACCCAGTGGTTGTTGTAGATGAGTAGAGATCTCCCCATGAGAAAGCCCCTGATAATAAGCCAACATAATACTTTGTCGTTGCTCAACCGGTAGATGTGCCAAACAGTCTGCCAATTGTTTAGCTTCACTGTCTTGCTGCAATTGAGCCAGAGGCGTCAGTGTGTCATCGGTCAAATAATCGGTTTGATCATCGTTCAACGTTTGCAGACGATTATCACTGCCGCGCATCAAATCGATGGCCCGATTACGTACAATATGGGTCAACCAGGTCAATGGGGCACTGAGTTGCGCATTGTAATTATCGGCCCGATGCCAGACGGTGAGAAAACAGTCGTGCAAAACCTCCTCTGCCCGAGCAGGGTTGCGCAGCATTCTTAAGGCGACCGCGAAGAGTCTGGGGGAAGTGAGCCGGTATAGTTTTTCAAACGCGGACTGATCACCTTGAGCAATGGCATCGATCAGCCCGATTTGTTGTTCCAGTGAGTATTCATTCATGCGCCAATCCCTAAAAAAGCCGTCAGGTGCAGTGAGACACTGCACCCAGTATAGACGGGTTTTATTTAGGCATCAGAACAGTATCAATCACATCGATCACGCCATTTTTCTGTTGTACATCATAGGTGCTGATATTAGCGATGTTCCCTTTTCCATCTTTAAGCTGAATGTTATGTGGCCCGTTGTTCATAATCCACAGTGATTGGCCATTGACAGTTTTCAGCTCGGCAGTACCCCCTGCGGCTTTAATTTTACTTTCTAACTGTTTCATATCGTAGTTCCCGGCCACCACGTGATAGGTCAAGATTTGGGTGAGCATGGCTTTATTTTCTGGTTTGACCAGACTTTCAACTGCACCGGCGGGCAATTTTGCAAACGCGGCATTGGTGGGCGCGAACAGGGTAAATGGCCCGGGGCCTTGCAGGGTATCAACCAACCCCGCAGCTTTAACCGCAGCGACTAAGGTCGTGTGATCTTTGGAGTTAACCGCATTCTCGATAATATTTTTACTCGGCAACATCGAAGCACCACCTACCATAACAGTTTCGGACATCATGGCGGCCATAGAGACAGTACTGAACAGTAAGGAAGCACAGATAGCAGTACGAAGAAGCGTTTTCATAATGTATTCCTTTTAGGAGGGTTGAGGTGAAGTCTTGCCTCACATCTACCTATACGAATCAGCCTGGTGTTTTGGATGCAAAAAAAGGGAAAATAATTAATAAAAAACGCCAACCCGTGCAGTGCTGGGCTGGCGTTTGATAAATAACAATAGGATAGAAGGTGAGAGAGCTGAACTAGCCAGCACCCTTCAGGCAATTTGATCCAGTTGTGGCTTGGGTTTGATAGTCAGTGTGGCCCCGATAGAGGCACTGATAATTGATGCCAGAGCCAACCATTGAACCCATGTCAGATGTTCATTTAAGAATACCAACCCTGAAATGGCCGCCAGTGCTGGCTCCAGACTCATTAACGTGCCAAATGTGCGCGTAGGGAGCCGGGTCAGTGCGACCATTTCCAGTGAGTAGGGCAATGCCGTTGACAAAATAGCGACAGCCAGAGCAACGGGGAGAATGGCGGGATCGAACAGGGCAAGGCCGTTATATGCTACGCCAATTGGGCAAAATACCAGTGCTGCGATCAGAGAACCCACCGCGACAGTCCCAGGACCGTGATCACCGCCGGCTTTCTGCCCTGAAATAATATACAGCGCCCAACAGGCTCCCGCACCCAAGGCACAAGCCGCGCCAAATAAATCAATGGTACCAATGTTATGTCCCAGCGGTAATAAGAACCATAGCCCCAGAACGGCCAACCCTACCCAGATAAAGTCCACCGGGCGGCGAGAAGAGAACATGACAACCGCCAACGGGCCGGTGAACTCCAATGCGACGGCAATACCCAATGGCACCGTTTTTAGTGACAGGTAAAACAAAAAGTTCATTCCACCTAATGTCACACCATAAATAAGCAAGGGTAAGCGGCTGCCTGAGGTGAATCGCATTCGCCAAGGTTTAAAGATGACAAACAAAATAAGTGTGCCGATACCGAGCCGCAGCGAGGTTATTCCTTGCGCGCCAACCAGTGGGAACAAACTTTTCGCCAACGATGCACCACTCTGGATGGAGATCATGGCAATCACCAGCAACAGAATAGGGACTAAGGGTAAGGGGAGTGAATGTTTGGATGAAGGAGACAAAGACATCCTGTTAAGCCTCAAAGAAAATTATTAGGTAACTATCTTTGCCAGTGTAAATGAAATGTCAGCCAAGTGTTTGAAAATCACCAAAGGAGCGAAAAAAGAAACGGAAAGCAGTGAAAGAAATAATAAATTTTCAGCATTGCGGTTTTTTAACGCTATTTCTGCTGGTTATTTAAGCGCTAAAACTAAGAATAGTCTGGAATGGCTTTTGGTGATGGGAGTCACAAAAAGGTGTAGAATGGCGGAAATTCGTAAGCGTATTAGTAAGATGGAAGATTCTTGAAACCCTTTGTTACACCAAATAAATGATTAGACAATCATATGTAGGCAGAGTTTCCTACTATTTATTGTTATAATTTCATGGTGTTTTTGTTTCATCTAAAAATTTGCGTCTTTCGAGGTGGTTATGAATAAAATTGCATGTCTTTCAGCAGTAGCAGCTTGTGTATTAGCAGTGACCGCAGGTTCAGCCTTTGCCGGTCAAAGCACCGTTTCTGGTGGTTATGCCCAGAGCGATTATCAAGGTGTTGCTAACAAATCTTCAGGTTTCAACCTGAAATACCGTTACGAGTGGAGTGATTCTCAACTGGGTTACATCACCTCTTTCACTCACACTGAAAAAAGCAGCTTCGGTGACAGCGCGTCGGTATACAACAAAGCACAATACAATGCTATCACCGGTGGCCCAGCTTACCGTATCAACGATTGGGCTAGCGTTTATGGCCTGGTAGGTGTGGGTTACGGTCGTTTCAGCCAGAACTACCCAACTTCTGCTAGCGATAAAAGCAGCACCAGCGATTACGGCTTTACTTACGGCGCAGGTATGCAGTTCAACCCAATGCAAAATGTTGCCCTGGACGTTTCTTACGAACAGAGCCGCATCCGCAACGTTGATGTCGGTACTTGGGTTGCTGGCGTAGGTTACACTTTCTAAGCGACTGCTTAGAATAGTTAGCACTCATCTTTCACGGTATTATGCTGTGTCTGATAAAAATCCGCTTTCGGGCGGATTTTTTTCGCCTGTCATATGATGCAGAGGTGAGGCTGACGTATGATAACTATTTAACCGCATTTACGGCATCGACAATCAGCGCGATTATCTGCTGTGGATGAGAGAGTATCGAGGCGTGGCTGGAGGGTAACTCAATCACCTTTTGGGCCTGAATTCGAGCAGCAAAACCGCGTTGTGTTTCGACCGGCAGCATTCTGTCTTCCGATGAAACCTGATACCAGCAAGGTTTGACCCGCCAGGCAGGCTGAGCAGACTTATCAGTAAAAGCGCGAGTTGCTAAGGGTTTTTGCACCATAGACATCACCAGTGCTTCATTCTCATCAATGTCCTGACACATATTTTCGTGGAACTGGTCAGTGTCAATCCATAGAAATCCATTATCATCCGGGCGAATATAAGCGGCGCTAACAGGTGGTTCACGCAGTGCAAAAGTACTGGATAAGCTCTCTCCCGCATCGGGAGCAAAAGCGGCGAGATAGACCATACCGACCACATTTTGTAGATGCCCGACTTGTGTAATGACCATGCCACCATAAGAGTGACCCACTAATAGGGTAGGGCCATATAAGGCGGTAGTTAGCTTAATGGTCCGCTCCACGTCATCTGCTAATGATGTCAGCGGATTTTGTATTGCAATGACCCGGTGCCCCATCTGG
Source organism: Yersinia sp. 2540 StPb PI (assembly GCF_052217165.1). Classification (NCBI taxonomy): domain Bacteria; kingdom Pseudomonadati; phylum Pseudomonadota; class Gammaproteobacteria; order Enterobacterales; family Yersiniaceae; genus Yersinia; species Yersinia sp. 2540 StPb PI. Next base: position 3,822,095 of record NZ_JAZGQC010000001.1, on the reverse strand, counting down.
TGCAGGGCTGGGATAATATAGCGCCACTGTGAGCCATCAGCCCATGCTCCATGGACCAATACAATATTAAGTTTTGTCGCCATATTTCCCCCTGAACGGGTATTAGCCCAAGCGGTGCATAATATCGTTATGCAGAAATAGCATTCTTGACGAATAACAACTTCTACTCATATACCTGCATTAATGAAAAATCTTGTTTATAGCCAGATGTTATTAAAATTAAACAAATCTGTTATTAGGTTTAAAGTATAAAGCGCTGGGCGCTGATGGCTTTAGGATAAGGATGAAAATGAAGTACCGAACAATCCATTTGGATATCAATTGGCGATATAAAATCCCTGCCAATAGGATTCGCTATATTTTAAATTAATAAAAACAAGAGATTAACAAGGTTCTCTGTTTGGGTGTTACTGCGCAATTTACTGGTAAAAATGAGATAATATGACACACTACTATTAGTGCGGATTAACCTTCAGACTCTTATCGTGATTCACGCATTAAGCTAAATAAAAAAATAGATTGTCATAAAACAGTTGGTTGTAATAAACGATAGATTGTAATAAAACAATAGGTTGTAATAAAAAATGGGTTTAAATCATGACGACACTCAGTGAACAGGCTCCACCTCTGTTACATGACACCAAGCTTGAACAGCAGATTTTAAGACGTTCAATTTTTTGCACTTTGTTTATCGCCATTATGGGGATTGTTTTTGGTATCGTATGCGGTTCGATGTCGATTATTTTCGATGGTATGTTCTCTGCTTTAGATGCTGGAATGTGCAGTTTATCGCTATTGGTTTCCCGATTACTCGGTCAGCCGCACAGTCGGCGCTTTCAATACGGTTTCTGGCATGTTGAACCATTGGTTCTGGCTTTCAATGGCAGCTTGCTGGCCTTTCTTTGTCTTTACGCATTCGTCAATGCTATTAAGGGGATTTTCGACGGCGGCAGGGAATTGGAGTTGGGGTGGGCGATTGTTTATGCATTAGTGGTCAGTATTTTCTGTTTCACCCTCTTTTTAAAACAACGTCGTTTAAATAAACGAGTTAAATCCGAGCTAATTGCATTGGATACCAAAAGCTGGTTAATGTCGGCCTGCATCAGTTCTGCGTTATTAGTAGCCTTCTTGCTTTCATGGTGTATGGAAGGTACCCGCTATGCGCATTTGATTGTTTATACCGACCCCGCTGTATTGGCCTTGTTAACCCTGATCTTAATACCTGTGCCAATAAAAACAGTCATTTCGGCAGTTCGTGAAGTATTACAAATGACGCCAGACAATCTGGATAATGCCATTGAGAGCTTAATGGATAAGTTAATGGCGAAATATAAATTTATTGATTACTCCCACTATGCTACCCGCATGGGGCGGGGGTTGTTTATCGAGATTCATGTGGTTATTCCACCAGAGATGGAGACGAGTGGTGTCAGTTATTTTGACCAATTACGCGATGAAATAGCCAAAGAAATTGGCGAGTCCGGCCCTCATCGGTGGCTAACCATCTCCTTTACCCGCGATGCCAAGTGGTTATAGCATCAACATCAATAGTGGGTATGGCGGCGTGTAAATAAATTAACCAAGGTAATGATTCTTATGAACAAGATGATTATTAAGCGCCAGGTAAAACTAAACGCTATTGATACGCCGCCAAGGTTTGATGCTGTTACTAAGGTAGCCATTAATGATGAAACCATCGAATATCGCAAAGCTAAAGTTATTAGTAATATGCGCCGTGCCGCTATCGATTATTTATTGGTGTATGCGGACAAAGAGCATGGGGGTAACTTTGAATATCTGGCGGGGTTTATTCCCCGTTTTGAAGAAGCGGCTATGGTGTTACATGCCTCAGGCGAGGTCTATTTATTATTAGGTAACGAGAATTTAAAGTTATCTGACTATGCCAGAGTCAGAAATACCGCGATTCATGTTCCCTATTTTTCATTGCCAAATCAACCAATGGACAACAGTAAAACGCTTACTGAATTATTGGCAGCAACCGGGATTCAGCAGGCTAAAAAGATTGGGGTTGCAGGATGGAAACTGTTTACCAGTAAGCTGGACGATAACAGTCAGCTATTTGATATTCCGCATTTTATTTTGGATGCGATTAAAAAGTCTGCTTCATCCGTAGCAACGATTATTAACGCCACCAGTCTATTTATTGGCAGTGATATTGCAGCTAGAGTGACCAATAATGCTAATGAATTGGCGCACTATGAATATGGCGCTAATTTGGCGTCGAATTGTATTCTTAATGCATTGGCGGCGGTTGATATCGGCATAACAGAAAAGCAACTGGGCAGTTATCTGGCAGATGAAGGCCAACCGAACAGTGTTGTGATAATTGCTGCGACTGGCGCCAGATTTGAACAGGCAAATTTATATCCCAGTGATAAAGCGGTACAACTCGGCGATAAAATATCATTGACCACCGGGTTTAAAGGCGGTTTGAGCAGTAGAACCGGCTATGCGGTTCATCATGCAGATGAACTACCGCGCGCGGAAAGAGATTATCTTGATAAGGTTGCGCTACCTTATTACACAACAGTCGTCGCTTGGCTGGAAAATATTCGTATTGGTATGCCAGGGAAAGAGATGTACGCATTAGTGGAAACTGTTTTCCCAAAATCACAATACCATTGGTCGCTAAATCCCGGCCATTTAGTTGCTGATGAAGAGTGGTTGTGCTCTCCCATTTATAGCGATTCTGAAGAGATAATTCGCAGTGGGATGATATTCCAAATCGATATCATTCCTTCGGTAAAAGGTTATGCCGGAGTGAGTGCTGAGGAGTGTATTGCACTGGCTGATCAGCATTTACGTAATGCGCTCGCTGCACAGTATCCTGATGTTTGGCAAAGAATACAAAAACGTCGTAGTTATCTCAGCGATATCCTGAATATCCATCTCAGCGAAGAGGTGCTACCGATGTCTAACACAGTTGGCTATCTGCGGCCATTCCTGCTGGATAAATACAGTGCATTGCAATGTATTGATGAGTAACAGCACGAATAACCTAGGGTTTAGGGTATTTATTTAAGGGGCTAATAGCCCCTTTTAGTGGCATCAAGCTTTTATTGCCGCAGCCACTTAGCGCCAGATTTAAGCTCTTGCTGAGATTTCGTGCAAAACTGGAGGCGATACTCTTGCCATCTTGTGGCATAATGCGCGCCGAATCACATTTTCTATAATTCTTGAATATCCCTATTCAGTAATCCAATCGAGAGCGAGCTCTGTGCTAAGTACTAACAATATCACCATGCAATTCGGCAGCAAGCCGCTGTTTGAAAACATTTCAGTAAAATTCGGTGGCGGTAATCGCTATGGTCTGATCGGCGCTAATGGCTGTGGTAAATCCACCTTCATGAAAATCCTTGGCGGTGATTTAGTTCCTAGCGGCGGTAACGTATTCCTTGACCCGAATGAGCGTCTGGGTAAGTTACGTCAGGACCAATTCGCCTTTGAAAACAACACAGTGCTGGACACCGTTATTATGGGTCATGGCGAGCTGTGGGAAGTAAAAGAAGAGCGCGACCGCATCTACGCTATGGCTGAAATGAGCGAAGCAGACGGCTATAAAGTGGCTGATCTGGAAGTTGCCTATGGTGAAATGGATGGTTACAGCGCAGAAGCCCGTGCCGGTGAATTATTGCTTGGTGTAGGTATTCCGGTTGAACAACATTATGGGTTGATGAGCGAAATCGCTCCTGGCTTTAAATTGCGTGTATTGCTGGCGCAAGCCCTGTTCTCAGACCCGGAAATTTTGCTCCTCGACGAACCGACCAACAACCTGGATATCGATACTATCCGCTGGTTGGAACAAGTGCTGAACGAACGTAGCAGCACCATGATTATTATTTCCCATGACCGTCACTTCCTGAACATGGTGTGTACCCACATGGCGGATCTGGATTATGGCGAACTGCGTGTTTATCCGGGTAACTATGACGAATACATGACGGCGGCGACGCAAGCTCGTGATCGTCTGTTGTCAGATAACGCCAAGAAAAAGGCCCAGATCTCTGAGCTGCAATCTTTCGTTAGCCGCTTTAGTGCCAACGCCTCTAAATCTAAACAGGCGACGTCTCGCGCCCGTCAGATTGATAAAATTCAGCTTGATGAAGTGAAAGCATCTAGCCGCCAGAACCCGTTTATCCGCTTTGATCAGGATAAAAAGCTGTTCCGTAATGCGCTGGAAGTTGAACTGTTGACCAAAGGTTTTGATGACGGCCCGCTGTTTAAAAAACTGGATTTGCGCCTGGAAGTGGGTGAAAAAGTGGCTATCCTCGGGCCAAACGGTATCGGTAAATCGACTTTGCTGAAAACCTTGGTAGGGGATTATGAGCCGGATTCTGGCACCGTGAAATGGTCTGAAAACAGTAAGATCGGTTACTACGCGCAGGATCATGCCAGCGACTTTGAAATCGATCTGACGGTATTTGACTGGATGAGTCAGTGGAAACAGGAAAAAGACGACGAGCAGGCTGTGCGCAGTGTGCTGGGCCGTTTACTGTTTAGCCAGGACGATATTAAGAAGAAAGTACAGGTCTTGTCTGGTGGTGAGAAAGGGCGGATGTTGTTTGGTAAGCTGATGATGCAACGCCCTAACATCATGGTAATGGATGAGCCAACCAACCATTTGGATATGGAATCGATTGAAGCGCTGAACATGGCATTGGAAATGTACGAAGGCACGCTAATCTTCGTTTCCCATGACCGTGAGTTCGTCAGTTCTTTGGCGACCCGAGTGATTGAAATGACACCAGGCAAGCTGATCGACTTTACCGGTAACTACGAAGATTATCTGCGTAGCCAGGGTATTCAGTCCTGATTAGTTGATGGTGTGTTGATAAGAGAGCTGATGCATTGCATCAGCTTTTTTTTTGCGCTAAATAGGCGGCTAATCTTTGCCACAGACTTCACAGTGGACATCTTTGGCAAGCTTCATGGTCCGAAACTCTGCCGTTGCGGCGTCATACATCAATATGCGCCCAGATATCACCTGACCATAATCAGCTAACAGCTTTATGGTTTCCATGGCTTGTAAATTACCAATAATCCCCACCAGGGGCGACATTACCCCGGCTTCAACACAGGTCAGTGCATTGTCACCGAATAACCGACTGAGGCAGCGATAGCAGGGTTGGTTTGGCTGATAAGTGAAAACACTGATTTGCCCCTCCATGCGAATTGCTGCACCTGAAACCAATGGTTTACGTTGTGCATGACACAGGCGATTGAGTTGCTCGCGGCTGGTGACATTATCAGTACAATCCAGCACCAACTGATGTTCAGCAATGGTTGCCGCGAGTTGTTGGTCATCTAACTGACCATCAATGGATTTCAGTGCCAAATGGGGGTTCATTTCAGACAGCGTCAATGCCGCAGAGGCCACTTTTGACATTCCGATACGATTATCGCGATGCAAAACCTGCCGCTGCAGGTTGGAAAGCGAAACCGTATCAAAATCCAGCAGGGTAAGGTGGCCCACGCCTGCGGCTGCCAGATATTGTGCAGCTGCGCATCCTAGCCCCCCTAATCCAACGATTAACACCTTGGCAGCATTCAGTTTTTCCTGACCGTCAAAATCAAAACCGCGCAGCACGATTTGCCGGTTATAACGCAGGGCTTGGGCATCGGTCAGTTCTGGCAGCATCTCAGCCTCCGCACAATTTACAATTCATTGTCCCAATAGCCCGTTAAACAGTTCGATTTCAACTGTTTCACCGATCGAGACTGAGCCGCGTTCTCGTTCCAGCACAATAAAGCAGTTACCTTGGCTGAATGAACTAAAGACGTGAGACCCTTGATGGCCGGTGGTACGTACTTCCAATTCACCGCTAGCATTGGTGGAGAAAATACCGCGTTGAAAATCTAAACGGCCAGGGGATTTCTTCAATTTTGTCGTCGCGACTGCGTTGAGGCGCAGTGGTGCACGCCACCCCGCATGGCCGGAGAGTTTAGCAATAAGGGGTTGTACCAACTGATAGAATGTTAGCGCAGCCGAGACTGGATTACCCGGTAAGCCACAGAACCAGGCGTTATCCAATTTACCGAAAGCAAAAGGTTTGCCGGGTTTTATCGCCAACTTCCAGAAACCGATATCGCCTAACTCTTCCAGCATCTGTTTGGTGTAATCCGCTTCACCCACCGAGACACCACCACTGCTGATAACAAGGTCAGCGGCGGCATCGGCTTGTTCAAATGCGGTGCGCAAGGCGCGTTGATCGTCACGGATCACGCCAAGGTCAACTATCTGGCAGCCTAACTGTTGCAGCATTAACCGTACTGCAAAACGATTGGTATCGTAAATCTGCCCTTCGCCCAAGGGCTGCCCGACTGGTTGCAATTCATCTCCGGTGGAGAAAATAGCCACTTTTAGTGAGCGAAATACTGCAATCTCTGCAATGCCTAATGAGGCGAGTAGCGGCAATTGCGCCGCACCTAATTTTACCCCTGCGGGGAAAACGGCAGCACCTTGTTGGATATCTTCGCCCGGCAAGCGGATATTTTGCCCAACCTGCACCTGGCCATTGAATATGACACCTTGTTCACTGGTCACGGCTTGTTCTTGCATGATGACGGCATCGGCTCCCTCAGGGATTGGGGCACCGGTCATGATACGCACGCAAGTATTGGCCGGCCACTCACCTTTAAACGGCGCACCGGCAAAAGCTTTACCGGCCACCGGCAGCGGTAATGTGCTGCTAAGCTCATTACAACGCACAGCATATCCGTCCATGGCTGAATTGGCGAAGGGGGGCACAGCAATCGGTGATGTAATTGCACTGGCGGTGATACGTCCCGCCGCTTCGGTCAATGCGATGATTTCTGTTGCCTGCAATGGCGTAACCTGCGACAGCATTTTAGTCAGAGCTTGTTCGAGAGAGAGTAAATCCGAGGTATTACTGTGATCCATGCTGGACTCCGTGGTCAGTGTGCACCGTTAGCTAGAGGTAATTATGGGTGCTGAGCTACCATCAAATAATGAAACCATTATGGCAGAGATTGTCAGGTGGGTGAATGGATGGCGGCGCAAAGAGACGATAGACTGATACTACCTTGATCAGTGCTATTATTTTCATGGGTATAAACCTTCGGCAGGCAACACAGGGGTGTGACATGGAGTATCAATCGATTCTGGACTTTTGGTTTAACGAGATGGACCCGGCGTTGTGGTTCAAAAAGGATGAGGACTTTGATGCTCTGCTACGCAAACGGTTTGGCCCGGTTTGGCAAGCGGCATCAAAGGGGGAGTTGGCCGACTGGCGGTTTAAAATTGAAGGGCGTTTGGCGGAAATATTGATACTGGATCAATTTAGCAGAAACCTGTTCCGTGATTTACCTGCGTCATTTTCTTGTGACGGGATGGCGCTGGTGTTAGCGCAGGAAGCAATCAGCAGTGGTCAGACGAAACAATTATCTGATATTCAACGCGGCTTTCTATATCTTCCTTTTATGCATTCCGAATCGGCGCTTATTCATAAACAGGCATTAGAACTCTTTACCGAATTGGGTAATGACAATCAGCTTGATTATGAGTTACGCCATAAAGCGATTATTGATCGCTTTGGCCGCTACCCACACCGTAATCATATCCTTGGGCGAGTCTCAAGTGCAGAGGAACAGGCTTTTCTTCTCCAGCCCGATTCTGCTTTCTAGGCGGAAAAGGGCAGACGAATACAGGGTCAGCAAAATCGCTGTGCTGGCCACTTATCGTCACTTTTACTACGTACTGTTCCCGTTTGTTTCTGTCGTGCCGCTCACAAAAAAGCCTTCACCAAATAGTCGACTTAACATATTTATGCCATTGACATCACACAGAAAATTGAGGTTTTTCCTAAACTACTCTCTGCGCTATAACTCTCATTGAAACGATAATGTTACCAATATATAACAATCTAACAATATAAAAATGAGAGTTCAGTGTCTGTGATTTCTCGGTTCTGAGCTTATATGGCATGGACGTTTAACAATATGGCAGACGCATCATTATGGTTGAAACAACTTCATTAGACACTACTGTGGTAGAAGGTCAGGGAACATCAGCACGTCTGACAGATAAAGCAGATACCCGGCAACGGATACGAGCCATTGTTGGGGCCTCTTCTGGGAATTTGGTTGAATGGTTTGATTTCTATATTTACTCTTTTTGCGCGCTCTATTTTGCCCCGCTTTTTTTCCCCAGTGATAATCCAACCACCCAATTAGTGCAGACTGCCGGTGTTTTTGCTGCTGGTTTTTTGATGCGCCCGATTGGCGGCTGGTTATTTGGTTATATTGCTGACAAACATGGTCGCAAGTTATCCATGTTGATTTCGGTCTATATGATGTGTGCCGGCTCGTTGATGATTGCCTGCCTGCCAACCTATGCGTCAATTGGTAGCCTGGCACCGGTCTTACTGTTAGTCGCCCGTTTATTCCAGGGGTTATCTGTTGGGGGCGAATATGGCACCAGTGCCACCTATATGAGTGAAGTCGCAGTGAAAGGGCACAAAGGGTTTTATGCTTCGTTCCAATATGTCACATTAATTGGCGGCCAATTGCTGGCATTATTGGTGCTGGTTCTATTACAGCAAACACTTTCATCAGAGGTATTGCACAGTTGGGGCTGGCGTATTCCTTTTGTTCTGGGCGCACTGTTGGCAGTGGTTGCTCTTTACTTACGCCGTTCACTGAATGAAACCTCGGATGAGAAGAACCGTAATAAGAAAGATGCGGGCAGCTTGAAAGGGCTATGGAAGAACCGTCGCGCATTTATTATGGTACTAGGCTTCACCGCGGGTGGCTCTCTTTCTTTTTATACCTACACCACCTATATGCAAAAGTATTTAGTCAATACCGCCGGGATGGATGTGAAAACCGCCAGTCTGGTCATGACGGCGGCATTATTTATTTTTATGTTGGTACAACCTTTATTTGGTGCATTATCCGATCGCATTAGCCGCCGTACATCTATGCTAACGTTTGGCCTATTATCAATGCTATTAACGGTACCTATTCTGCATGCTCTAAAAGGGGTAACCAGTCCATATATTGCGTTTATGCTGATTATTACCGCTCTGATTATTCTTAGTTTTTATACTTCTATTGGCGGGTTACTAAAAGCAGAGATGTTCCCACCAGAAGTCAGAGCTTTGGGTGTTGGCCTGTCTTATGCAGTTGCAAATGCCATGTTTGGTGGGAGTGCTGAATACGTGGCGCTGTCTCTCAAGTCTTTTGATATGGAAAACAGCTTCTTTTGGTACGTTTCGGCAATGTGCTTCGTCACCTTCCTGGTTTCATTGCGCCTGCACCGCAAAGGGCAAGAGGTTGAACTATAAAGGGCTAATGTAGTGTACAACTGAAGCCACAATAAGATGGCTTCAGTAACTATGGGCTAAATGATGCTTAATAGTGGCCAGTAATTTCCCTGTTCCACAACATGTATCATCATATCCTGCAGTATGTCTGCGATTAATAACTCTGTCGTGAGGGCAGCCGCCATGACAAATAGAAAACCACTCGCAATGTTGCATTTTTTCAGTCGCGTTTTTTTCCTCATTGATGGCTTGTTGATTATGCGATGAATGAGCTAAAAGATCCGCCAGGTTAGTATTTAACAAAGATCCATAGATGCTACCTTTATCACCCACATATTTGTCGCAGGGAGAGATGTCACCATTGGGTTCTAAGGTGATAATTTCCTGCGAGCAATTGCCAGACCAATAACATGCGGAAGGTTTATTTTTAGTATCTTTCAATACACGAATAAAATCATCAAAAACAGCAATATGTATCTTTCCCTGATAACCGTTTACCCAAATAGTAAACAGCTCTGATAGAAACTGGATAAATTCAGCATAACTGATAAATCCTTCGCCAACATACTGCCCTTTAACGAGTCTATTATCAGGAACTATATTAAGAAACTCAATGTGGGTTAATTCTATTGAGATAAAATAGTCCAACATCTCTTTCATGTCAGTTTGATAAACTTCTCGGTCAACAACAATAAGAGCACCATATGGAATATTATACTCTAGAAGTTTTTTTATTCCTTTGGCTATGCGATCAGATGTCTTTCTGCCTCGATAGTCTACCCGCCGTTTATCATTTACCGCTGGTACTCCATCAAGACTAATTCCGACATTCATGCCAATACCTTTAATAAATATTAACCACTCATTTGAGATGTTAACGACATTTGATTGCATGGTGTTGGTTATATATTGCTCTGGCCGCTTGAATTGTTGCTGCAACCAAATAAGCTTTTTAAAAAATGATGGCTTTAGTAGTGTTATTTCACCGCCATGCCAGACAAACTCAAATCTATTTACATTAGGAATGGCAAGGATCTGCCGTACTGTCCGGACGAGGGTATGAAATGACACCGTCTGATTGGGGCCTTCTGCCCATGAGTGGCAGTAGGTACAACGAAGATTACATAAACGGGTTGCCTTTAACACAACAACCAGTTTTTTTGCTTGAATAGCTTTCACTGAAATACTTTTTTTAATCTCTTCGTTGAATGTATCTAGCTCATCACTATCGAGTAATTTTTTTGCTGGTATTTTACCAATAAGATAAGATGATAGTGTTCTGTATTCACATGTATCGAGCTTTTCCAGTTCTTTGAGACCTATATCATTTATCTTAGTGCAATCAATAAATTTTACCGGAATTATATTATCCATAGTATATTCCTATTTGTTTATGTAAGTATTCCATCTCTCATGTTTATTATTCTGTTGCCATATGCAGAAGCTTCATCTGAATGTGTAACCATAATAATAGTTGTACCTTTTTGGTTTATATATTTTAATTGCTGTAATACAGAACGGGCATTTTTACTGTCTAAATTGCCAGTAGGCTCATCAGCCAAGAGCAATGCAGGGTTAGATACCATCGCTCTGGCGATGGCGACTCGTTGTTGTTGACCGCCTGAGAGTTGCATTGGTTTATGATTTTTCCGGTTATCAATATCGAACAGGTTTAAAATTTGGTTAACTTGTTCGGTACGTTCCTTTTTACCAATGCCCCGATATTTAAGTGGTAAGGCAACGTTATCAAAAATAGATAAGTGTGAAATGAGATTGAATGATTGAAATATATAACCTATTAATAATCGTCTTAATATTATTTTTTGTGAGTAGCTCATATCAATAATGTTTTTTTTCGCCAGTGTGAATGAACCATTATCAAGAGAGTCAAACAGACCGATGATATTAAGTAATGTGGATTTTCCTGAGCCTGATGGCCCCATAATAGAAACGAAATCACCTTTTTCAACGCTGAAGCTAAGATGATTAATAACCTTGGTTTTAATTGTTTTGGTGGTATAACACTTTTCAGCATTTTGTATATTTAGCATGTTATTTGAACTCAATAATATCGTATTCACTATTGTTAGTTTCTGGGGGGGTGACAATAATTTCCCCAACCTTTATTCCTGCTATTATCTCTGTTTTCATCGGGCTCCGACGATCTATTTCTATTTTAGATTTAATAGCTAGATCATTTTCTGGCTGATATATGTAGATGAAGTTATTTCCATCATCATCGGAAATGATACTATCAGTTGGTACCATCAATGCAGAGCTGTTTTTTTCTTGTAGTGGGATTTGTATTTCAATAGATTGCCCTCTTTTAAGTAGGGAGGTAGTGTCATGTAGTGGGATTAGTTTTGCTTTGAATTTACCATTTTCAACAATAGTGGATACTGACTCAATAAGTAGTTGTGTATCTTGACCATTTATTATTGCCAAGATTTGGCTTTGTGGCTTAATTTTATCGAGGTAATATTCACTGAAATAAACATTAAAATAATATGATTTAAGGTTGTCGATAATTGCAATTTTTTCGCCGGGTTTTATTTGTTGACCCAGTTCTACATCAAGGATAGATAAAACTCCATCAATTGGAGCTGTTATAACTAATTGTTCCATCCCGTTTTCTATGATATCCATCATTCTCTCCAGTAATAATATAGAATCATCTATCCTCTTGAATTGTAATGGGAATGATTCTTTATTTTTATTATCATGTTCTTTTAAAATTTCACTTTTTATTTGCCAGTTTTTTAACATGCCGACTTGGTTTTCCAGTTCGGATTTTGCAATCATTGATTTCATGTCGAGGACTTGATGCCTGGCTAAATCTCTCGATATAGTCGTTATTTGATGCTGAGCCTCTTGTAAATTAAGTTTTGTCTCTCTATTATCTTGTTCCAATTGTATTTTCATATTGCGTAGATTGCTTATTTGCTCGGTAATATTCACTATTCTGGATGTCGCTTCCAGCATAAAATCATAGTTAGATAAACGAATAATAACATCGCCTTTCTCGACAGTATCGAAAGCCTGTTTGGCGACTTCAGTGACTTTTCCTCCTCGTTCACTTGATACAATCATACTTTCTTTAGGTACCGCGATAGCTCGGGTTGTCAGCACATCCTGATACACTTCTGATTCAATAGTATGGAAAACAGCATTCTCTCGTGATATGAGTAAAGAGCGCTGAGCGGTAGATAAATAATAAATATAATAAAGACAAGCAATAACAACTAATAATACGCAAAAAATAATTAACTTAGCAGTTGTGTTTTTATTTTTTCTCTGCTCAATATTTATATCCATGATGTTATTTCTTCTTCTGACTATTTAGTGTGTTACTATTGAAAATAAGTGTAATAGTCATAACGATAATTACGCATAAAATAAAAGTAATAAATGAACCTGTCGCATATACATAAGATAACCCTTTAATTACACTATATTGTGTCAGCCAATTATGCAATAACATAAAACCGAGAGGAAGTGATATTATTACTGCTATGACGATAGGTGTAATGTTCTGCTGTATAAAGAAAATAATATGCGTATAAATTGATCCGCCAATAGACTCCATTATTGCTAGTGTTTTTTCGAGCCGTTTGGTCTCTGAGGTGCTGATTATTATTGTGCTTATTAATACTAATATGACTGTAAATAATGTTACCGTGTTGATCGTATTATACATAAGTATATTATTACTGAAATATTCTTGGTGTAACTTGCTGACTGATTTTATATGCTCAGTATTAACGTGATAGCGTTTTAATATTTTCTCTATTTTCCCGATGTCTTGAATGTTTTCAAGTTTGACCGCGCCATAGCGTTGGGGATTGTTTTGAATGAGAATAAGTAAGGGAGGCGCTGTCTCCTCTCTATCTGCCAGATAAAAGTCATCGATCACATTCAGTACCCTAACTGAATGTTGCGAGTTATTCTCATTAATATAAAAAATAGTATTCAGTATATGGTCATAGGACTGTTGTCCCATTAATGTCATAAACGATTTCGTGGCAATTGCATGGTAAATTTTGCTATTATCACTGGGTAATAATGGGTTTTTGTCCCCCGCCAGAATATTTACCCCCCAGGTATTAATAAAGTGCTCATTTACCTTTAGGATGTTAACTGTGGCTAGTTTGTCTTTTTCTTGCTGATTACTATGGAATACAGAAGTATTCTGCCGAGACATGTCAAATGGCCGCCAGTTACTCAGCGAGATACTATTAACTCCAGCTGCATTCCTTAATTCATCTTGTAAATTGTTTATTGCGGTTTTTGATTTTAATTCGTCACTTAGTATAAATGTTATTACATTTTCTTTTTCATAACCAAAATTGTAATCTTTCATAAAATGCATCTGTGTCATTATACCCGCCCACAGGTATATGATGATACCTGCAATAATTATCTGCATGCAGAACATAATACGAGTCATATAGTGTGACTGTGATGATTGTGCAGCAATGCTGTGGCTATAGGTATTATTAGGCAAAGTCAGCGTCAGCAAAAAGAGGTAGTGGGCGAGTAAAATAGCTGCATAAGTTAGCGCCGTAGTAATAGATAACGCGGTTGAGAAGTCATAACTGCCATGAGTAAAGATAAGCTCTCTGGCACTATCGGAAAATTGCACGAGTGACATCAAAATAAAAAGAGCAACTAACAATACAAATGCAGTTTGGAATGTAGCAATAAAAAATGCTTCTGTGATTAGCTGGTAACGGGACGCGCCAACGGCTTTTTTTATATAGAAACTGTTTCTCTTCTTTGTATTTATCACATTGTTAATATTGAAGAAATTCATTGTCGTAGCAAAAAAAATAAATACACCTGAGGCGTATAAAATATTTAAGTATGAGTTTGAAACTACAGTGCTAATTTCATCAGGCAATGCATTGTCATAATGGATATCAGCAATATTACGTGCTGAAAGCTGAATGAATTCTTCTGGACTAAAAGGGGCTCCTGGAAGCTGTGGTGCGTGCTGAATAACGTGAGAGTTTAGTTGCTCTGGGGTGGGGCTGATCCCAGATTTCATCGTGATAAAAGCGTAGGCATGGGTATCATACCAATCATGTCTTTTATCGTGGTAGCCATCTAATATTTCAGGAGAGAATGCGATAACTGCAGTCGTTTTAAAACGGCTGGATGGATTAAATTCAACAACATCTTTAATAAGAAATTGGCCTTTATCACCTAACGTTATGACATGCCCTTGAGGATTATCCAGATGAAGATATTGTCGGTTAAACTCTGGGGTAATGATAATTTCATTCTGCGCCAGATAGAGATTTTTTTGTTGATAGGGATTCAATGTGTTAAAAAAATCGGTGCTAATTGCATAGATATCAATATTTGAATACGTCTTATCATTGATATGTAGGTTGGTGAAAATACGTGCGATGTAATCAATCTTTTTGATATCTTTATCATTTCTTAATACGGAAATAAGTGGGAATGGAACTTGTGCTGACTTCACTTCATCGCCGTTAGGTAGATTAAATGATGTTTCTATCCGATATATATCTTTATAGTTACTATTATGTTTTTCAATACAAGAGTTTGTTAAATAAAGAAGCAATACAAAAAATAGTGAGATCAATCCTATAGCTGTTATTAGTATTGCTAACAGGCTTGATACTGGGCTTAGCTTCAGATCATTGAAAAATTCACTTGTTAGCATGGAAAACATCTCGCTGATTTTAATAAAATAGAGTGGTGATGTTATTTTTTTCTAAAATTCACCAAACGATAATGATTGTTATAATTAAGATGCTACTAATAGCATCTTAATTTGGTTTAATTAAAAGCATCATTGTTTGATTTATTGTTGTGTAAAACTTTTTGACCAATTCCAGGCGGTTATTTGGTTGTTGGAGTTGCTGCGTTTTAGATTTTCTATTTCATGGTCATTTATAGAAAATAAATTATTTTTAAATGATTGTTCTAACGACTCTAACTTAGCCTTTAATGCCATTAAGTGAGTGTTATTTATTCTTTCATTTGATTGATTCGACGTAAACATATAAATCTCCTTTTAAGTTTATTCCTTTCTTGTGCTGCTCACCCTCGGTGAGTATTGAGCTATTTATTTGTAATTCTTTTCTCCTATTTTATCAATGTTTTTTTCATCATGCTTTTTATAATAATTTATTAATTATGTTATTAAACTAAAGGATTATTAGTTATTGGCGTAACAATAGTAAGCTATATATCTTAAATAAAATAAAAAGCTCCCGAAGGAGCTTTAAGTTTTCTATTATTGTTGATCGGCTGAGTGATATCCGTTAGCGATGTAAGAATTCCGCATGGAAGCGTAGGTGATCTTCAATAAATGTGGCTATGGTGAAATAGCTATGGTCATAACCCGGCTGAATACGAAGTGTCAGTAGCCAATCGTGTTGCCGTGCCAATTCAGCTAATTTTGCCGGTTGTAATTGGTCTGCCAGAAACTGATCACTATCACCTTGATCTACCAGCATCGGCAGTTGGGTGTGGGCATGTGTAAGTAAGTGGCAACTATCATATTGCAACCACTGACTCTCATCGGTACCCAAATACGCAGTAAAGGCTTTGCGCCCCCAAGGCACCTGACACGGATTGACTATCGGCGCAAAGGCCGAAACTGATTGGTATTGCTGCGGGTTACGCAGTGCTAGCATCAATGCCCCGTGGCCCCCCATTGAATGGCCACAAATAGACTGACGGCCACTCACTTCGAAATGCTGGGCGATCAGCGCCGGTAACTCCTGGCTGATATAATCATACATCTGAAAATGTTTAGACCAGGGCGCTTGTGTTGCGTTGAGATAGAACCCCGCGCCTTGCCCTAAATCATAACCTTCGTCATTCGGCACATCATCACCACGTGGGCTGGTATCCGGCATAACCAGTACCAGACCCAACTCAGCGGCTACCCGCTGCGCACCGGCTTTCAATGTAAAGTTTTCATCATTACAGGTCAGACCCGACAGCCAGTAAAGCACCGGTGGCGGGTTGTCATCCCGTAGGGGGGGCAGATAGATGCTGAAGGTCATATTGCAATTCAGGCTGCTGGCGGCGTGGCGATAGCGTTGCTGCCACCCGCCAAACATCCGGTGCTCTTCGAGAAGTTCAAGTGACGTATTCATGCGTTGCCTGCCTCCTTGCCTTATTTGTTTTGTGAGGAATGATTAAAATGGATCACGGTACGGATAGATTTACCTTCATGCATCAAATCGAAGGCTTCGTTGATTTGATCTAACCCCATGGTATGGGTAATAAAATCATTCAGAGCGAATTTACCGTCCAGATATTGCTGCACGATGCCCGGTAACTCGGAGCGTCCTTTAACGCCACCGAATGCTGAGCCACGCCATACACGGCCGGTGACCAATTGGAATGGACGGGTTGAAATCTCTTCACCGGCACCGGCAACACCAATGATGACTGATTCGCCCCAGCCTTTATGGCAGCACTCAAGCGCTGAGCGCATAACATTGACGTTACCAATACATTCAAAGGAGAAATCTACGCCGCCATCGGTCAGCTCGACGATCACATCCTGAATAGGTTTATCATAATCTTTCGGGTTAATCAGGTCTGTTGCGCCCAGTTTGCGGGCCAGCTCGAATTTACTGGTATTGAGATCAAGGCCAATGATGCGGCTGGCGCCAGCCATTTTCGCCCCAATCACTGCCGATAAACCAATGCCACCCAAGCCGAAGATGGCGACAGTGTCGCCCGGTTTGACTTTTGCTGTGTTCATCACAGCCCCCATGCCGGTGGTGACGCCACAACCGAGCAGACAAACTTCTTCTAATGGCGCTTCTTTATTGATTTTTGCCAGTGATATTTCCGGTACCACTGTCAGTTCAGAGAAGGTTGAAGTCCCCATGTAATGGAAGATCGGCTGGCCATTTTTAGAGAAACGGGTGGTGCCATCAGGCATCAAACCCTTGCCCTGAGTGCTACGGATCGCCTGACACAAATTGGTTTTACCGGAGCGGCAGAATTTACATTCACCGCATTCTGGTGTGTACAGCGGAATGACGTGATCACCCACTGCAACGCTGGTAACACCTTCGCCGATTGCTTCTACAATCCCACCACCTTCATGGCCGAGGATCACTGGGAATATCCCTTCGGGATCTTTGCCTGACAAGGTGTAGGCATCGGTGTGGCATACGCCACTGGCGACAATCCGTACCAGCACTTCGCCTTTCTGCGGTGGCATCAAATCAACTTCTTCAACCGATAGCGGCTGGTTTGGCCCCCATGCGACTGCGGCGCGAGTTTTAATCATCTGCATGGTGTTGCTCCTATAGCTTCTGTGTGATGAGTGTTATATAAATGAATTTTTAATGTATCTAATATGTTGCATCTGGCTGTCTGGGCGTAAGTCAACATGGTTTGTATAAATTATGGTCGATAAGCGGCAAGCCGTCAGATAAGTCACTGAATTTCAATCTGCTCGATAATCAGTTCTTTTAAGCTGCGGACATTGGGGCTAAAGGCATCTTTACGCCAGATAAGCCAAGTTGCGGTATTGGCAACATCAGCCGGTAAGGCATGAACTTGTACCCGTTCATGGCCCGGCAGTAGCGCCAATACCGAATGGGGTATCAATGCCAGCCCGGCACCACTGGCAACACAGGCCAGCATGGCATGGTAAGACTGGATTTCCATAATATGGCCCGGTAAGACACCGGCCTGACGGAACCAACTCTCCAGGCGCAAGCGGTAAGAGCAACTGGGGCGAAAGGCAAACAGTGTCTCATCCACCGCATCGCGGGCTTGCATAATCGGAGGGTGGTCCAGACAAGAAATGATCACCAGTTGCTCGTCGAAAGAGCGGCACCCGTGCAGTTCATCATGTTGAACTGGCCCATCAACGAGTGCTGCCGCCAGTGTTCCGGCCCGTACCTGTTCAATGATTTCACCCGATGTCCCGGTGATCAGTGATAAGGACACCTGTGGGTAGCGCTGATGATAGGCCGCCAGCAAATTAGGCAGACGGGTGGCAGCAGTGCTTTCCATCGAGCCTAATGGGAAGTTACCCGCCGGTTCGCCAGCATGCGTAATGCGCATTGCCTCTTCGCTTAGCGCCAGAATCCGGTTGGCGTAGCAGAGGAAGTTATGGCCCATCGGGGAGAGCCGCAGGCGCTGTTTTTCACGGATAAACAGGTCGGCACCCAGCTCAACTTCAAGTTGGCGCAGGCGGGTCGTCAAATTTGACGGGACGCGGTGCATCTGCTCCGCTGCCCGGGCAACGGAACCGGTTTCTGCTACACAGCAAAACATGCGTAGCTGGGTCAGGTCCATAGGTGTTCTCTTTTTGTGATGAACTTAATGAGTATTATTCATTTTTTGTGATTCTAATGCTCAGGCATGATATTGGCAACTTTCTTTTAACCGTCTGGCAGGAATTATCTGTCAGCAATCAATGGGCAGGGCAGATGGCATTAAGAATTGCATTAAGTGGTTTTCTCGCGTTAGTGGTGGCGATGGGAATTGGCCGTTTTGCTTTTACGCCGCAAGTGCCGCTAATGATCGCAGAGCATCAGTTCACCCTAACCGGTGCCGGGCTGGTGGCAGCATTTAATTATCTGGGATACCTGTTTGGCGCTTTTGATGCTATGCGCGCCAGCCGCCATGTGGAGCGCCGTTTATGGCTCGGATTGTGGGGGGCGGTAACGCTTACGCTGCTATCCGCAGTAGTTGATGGGCCGTGGTGGCATGGCGTGGTACGTTTTGCCATTGGCTGGGCCAGTGGCTGGTCGATGGTGCTTATCGCCGCCTGGACCAATGAACGTCTGGCCCACTTCGGTCGTCCGGCACTCAGTGCCGCAGTATTTGCCGGGCCGGGCGCGGGCATATTCATCAGCGGTATGTTAGCAGTGGTTATTCATAGCTATGGTTTATCGGCCGCTCAAGCCTGGCTGGTCTATGGTGTATTGGCGTTAGTTATTATTGCCATGATAAGTATTAATCTGCCGCGAAGTGGGGAACTACATCGCCCGCATATTGCGGCGATTCCGCTGACCTTAACGCCAGCACTCAAGCGCCTGGTGTGGAGCTACAGTTTGGCGGGATTCGGTTATATTCTGCCCGCAACATTTTTATCGCAAATGGCAGCAGCGCGCTTCCCAGAGAGCCTGTTTGCCCAGTTTGTCTGGCCGGTGTTTGGTGGCGCGGCGGTGATAGGGATCACTATCGGTATTTTGACCCGCCATTGCCTGAGTTCGCAAACCCGCCTGGCATTAACACTCTGGGTACAGGCATTGGGGGTATTGTGCGCGGAGCTAGTGCCGGGAGTGAGTGGGTTGGCCTTAGGGGCATTACTGACCGGTGGCGGTTTCCTGAGTGTGGTGCAACTTTCATTGCAGCATGGCCGGGAGCTGGCACCGCAACACACCCGCTATATGGCCGGTTTACTGACTACCGGTTATGCTATTGGACAACTGGTTGGCCCAATCTTATCCGCTATCTCAACAACCTTGACTCACCGGTTAGAGCCTGCGCTGTACGTGGCAGTGGTGGCACTGTTCATTGCTGGAGGGTTGGTTATCAAAACGCCACGTCGCGCTCAGGAAACGGTTACCGGTTGATTTACGCTACCGTGGATGCACCAAATGCAACTATTTCATCATGATGTAAATAACGATTCGATATGAATAACAATCACTGGATAATCATTTTGCTCTCAACTAAAGTGGGGAGCAAAATCCGAACGTGATCTACATCATGTTTATACTGTTCGGATGTGTACGCCTGCTGGAGAAAAGAATGTCATCGCTAAGTAAAGAAGCTGAGTTGGTTCATGAGGCATTGCTGGCCCGTGGTCTTGAAACCCCGCTGCGCAAACAAGAGTTAGATGCCCAAACGCGTAAAACCAAGATTCAAGCGCATATGACTGAAGTCATGCAATTGCTGAATCTTGATTTGTCTGACGATAGTCTGGCGGATACGCCAAGACGTATTGCCAAAATGTATGTTGATGAGATTTTCTCTGGACTGGATTACGAAAATTTCCCCAAAATCACCCTGATTCAGAATAAAATGAAGGTCGATGAAATGGTCACGGTACGAGATATCACCCTGACCAGTACCTGCGAACATCATTTTGTCACTATCGATGGTAAAGCCACTGTCGCTTATATTCCCAAAGACAGTGTGATTGGCTTATCTAAAATCAACCGTATCGTGCAGTTCTTTGCTCAGCGCCCGCAAGTGCAAGAGCGGCTGACACAGCAAATCCTGTTGGCACTACAGACACTGTTAGGCACTAATAATGTCGCAGTTTCTATCGATGCAGTGCATTATTGCGTTAAAGCGCGCGGTATCCGTGATGCTACCAGTGCGACCACCACGACATCATTAGGCGGGTTATTTAAATCCAGCCAGAATACACGCCAGGAATTCCTGCGTGCTGTTCGTCATAATAGCTAACGTCACAACGGCTAATTAGCCTTTTCAGAGAGGGTGCCAGTGGGTGCCCGTACACAGGATGTCGGGTATGCGTCAACGCATCGCAACGTTAGACAGTGCGCGAGGGCTGGCCATCCTTGGCATTCTGCTGCTCAATATCAGCGCCTTCGGTCTGTCAAAGGCTGCTTATCTTAATCCGGCCTATCTGGGCCTTCCTTCGCTATCCGATGCCTGGACTTGGGCCATTCTCGATATTGTGGCACAGGCCAAGTTCTTATCTATTTTCGCCATTCTGTTTGGTGCGGGCCTTGAGCTATTACTTAAACGCGGCAAGAGCTGGATTCGGGCGCGACTTTCCTTATTGCTATTACTGGGATTAATTCACGGTATCTTTTTCTGGGATGGAGACATTCTATTTGCTTATGGTTTGATCGGTCTGGTGTGTTGGCGAATGATTCGTGATGCCAAAGATGCCGCCAGTTTGTTGCGTACCGGTGCGGTGCTGTATTTAGTGGGTGTCGCGGTATTGCTGCTACTGGGGTTTATCACCAATGGTGAACCGGGGCGATTTTGGCAGCCGGGGCCTGCGGATCTGCAATATGAGCAATTTTGGAAGTTGCAGGGGGGCATGGAAGCCTGGAAGAACCGGTTAGATCTGTTGTCATCCAATTTGATTGCTATCGGCGCCCAATATGGCTGGGAGCTGGCAGGCTCGATGTTATTTGGTGCTGGGTTAATGCGTTCTGGCTGGCTACGCGGTGATTTTAGCTTGCGGCACTACCGTTTGCTTGCGGCATGTTTGATACCGCTTTCATTAGTTATCCAAATACCGGGGGTGGCACTGCAATGGGCAGTGGGCTGGGATTACCGTTGGAGCGGTTTTTTGTTGCAAGTTCCCCGTGAGTTAGGGGCTCCATTACAGGCTGTGGGCTATCTGGCTCTGCTGTATGGCTTCGGTCCCACAATATCCGGTTGGCGTGTCAATCATTGGTTGGCACAGGTAGGGCGCATGGCTCTGAGTAATTATTTACTGCAAACATTGATATGTACGCTGATCTTCTATCACTTCGGCTTATATCAACAGCTTGACCGCCTACAACTTCTCGCGATTGTTCCACTGGTCTGGCTGTGTAATATCCTATTCTCCCTGCTATGGCTGCATTACTTTGCCCAAGGGCCACTCGAGTGGTTATGGCGAAAATTGACCGCTTATGCTTGCGGTCAATCGTTACAACCACGCAACACTAAGCCCTGAATGCGTCTGTAAAGTAAAAATGATCGAGCGGGTTGCAAATTTGTATGTAAACGTTTTCTTTCTTGTGACGCATTTCACGTGGCAAATTCAACAAACTGGGTAGGATAAGCCACCTGCCATGCCCAGTTCACATCAACACGCGCATGGTTACTTATTCACAGGATAAGGTCATGGCTGCTCTGCATTCATCTGGAAATAGTATCACCATTCGTGATGTGGCCTCGCGGGCTGGCGTTTCGCTGGCTACGGTATCCCGTGTCCTCAATAACAGCGCTGCTATTCGGCCAGAAACGCGCGCCGCAGTGCTGAAAGCGGTGTCAGAACTGGGCTACCGCCCAAATGCTAATGCACAAAAACTGGCAACACAAAGTAGCGATACTGTCGGTGTGGTGGTGATGGATGTCTCTGATCCCTTTTTTGGTGCCTTGGTGAAAGCGGTAGACACCGTAGCCCAACGACATCAAAAATATCTGTTGATTGGTAATAGCTACCACCAGGCCGATAAAGAGCGTCATGCCATTGAAGTGCTACTGCGTCAACGCTGTAATTCATTGGTTGTTCACGCTAAGGCATTGAGTGACGGTGAGTTAATCGCTTTTTTAGATCAGGTTCCAGGTATGGTTCTGATTAATAGGATTATTCCTGGGTTTGAGCACCGTTGTGTAGGATTAGACAATGTTAGCGGTGCGCAAATGGCATGCCGTTTACTGCTTAAACAAGGGCACCAACGTATCGGTTTTCTCGGTTCCAACCACCCGATTGATGATGTTATCCAGCGTCAAACGGGTTACCTAAATGCGCTTGAGACCGCCGGTATCACTGCTCCTGACAGTTGGCGAGCATTTGGTACTCCTGATCTGGCTGGGGGGGAGCGTGCCATGATTGACTTGCTGGGTCGCAATTTACAGCTCAGTGCGGTGTTTGCCTATAACGACTCAATGGCTGCTGGTGCGCTGGCGGTGTTGAAAGAAAACGGTATCAGTGTCCCTGAGCAGTTTTCGCTGGTGGGCTTTGATGATATCCCTATTGCCCGCTATACCAGCCCCAAATTGACCACAGTGCGTTATCCTATTGTTTCTATGGCAACTTTAGCCACAGAGCTGGCACTTGAGGGGGCCAGTCATCCGCCAGACCCGCACGCGGCTTATTGTTTTAAACCCACATTGGTACCGCGTCATTCTGTCGCAATTTGTGGGGTCGCTCACTAGTTACGTATTTATTCTTGTGTAACCGTTTTCAATCTGTGAGAAAATTCACAGATTCTTAACAACGGCCCGTCTATGCTCTAGTTGTTTTCTACCTGAATGTATCAATATGTCATCGGTTACCGGATAAAAAAACACACGGTAGCGGGTTTTAGAATAGTGATTTACAAACACGCGTTCCGCAGATGTTGAGTTTGTAAGTGGCATGGTTTTTGACGACTCAGGCGGCTTTCTCGGAGTGGAGTGCGCTCAAGGACGATAGATATTCAGTGTCAGCAGCTTTGAACGATGGGTCTTTCTCACGTTAAGGCGACGGTGTTATCACCCTGTACTACCCTACATAAACCCGGAGATACAAATGAATAAGAAGGTTTTCACATTAGCGACCCTGGTTGCCAGCATGATGTTTGGCGCGGCTGCTCAAGCTGATACCCGTATTGGTGTCACTATTTATAAATATGATGACAACTTTATGTCCGTGGTCCGTAAAGCTATCGAGAAAGATGCTAAAGCATCTCCTGACGTTACCTTATTGATGAATGACTCCCAAAATGACCAGTCCAAGCAAAACGATCAGATTGACGTATTGCTGGCTAAAGGTGTGAAAGGGCTGGCCATTAACCTGGTTGACCCAGCAGCAGCACCGGTTGTTATTGATAAAGCACGCGGCAACGATGTGCCGATCGTGTTCTATAACAAAGAACCTTCACGTAAGGCATTGGATAGTTACGATAAAGCTTACTATGTAGGGACTGACTCTAAAGAGTCTGGTGTTATTCAGGGTGAGCTGATTGCGAAACACTGGAAAGCCAACCCAGCATGGGATCTGAACAAAGATGGCAAAATCCAATTTGTGCTGTTGAAAGGCGAGCCGGGTCACCCAGACGCTGAAGCACGTACAACTTATGTCATTAAAACGTTGAATGAAAAAGGTCTGCCGACTCAACAATTGCAGTTAGATACTGCAATGTGGGATACCGCGCAAGCTAAAGATAAAATGGATGCCTGGTTATCTGGCCCTAACGCCAACAAGATCGAAGTGGTTATTGCTAACAACGATGCGATGGCGATGGGTGCAGTAGAAGCCTTGAAAGCCCATAACAAAACCAGTATTCCAGTATTTGGTGTTGATGCCTTGCCAGAAGCGTTAGCGCTGGTGAAATCAGGCCAAATGGCCGGTACCGTATTGAACGATGCCAACAATCAAGCTAAAGCAACTTTCGATTTAGTTAAAAATCTGGCTGCCGGTAAACCTGCTGCTGAAGGGACTAACTGGAAAATTGAAAACAAAATCGTACGTATTCCGTATGTAGGTGTTGATAAAGATAACCTGGCTGAATTTACTAAATAACAGCCTGTCGTGATAGGTGGTGCCCAAAGCTGTGTCAGTGCTAAGGGTAAAGCAGTAATTATTAACCTTCTGGCCCCGATATTGGGTAACCAGCACCGGGGCAGAAGGTTTTTTGCATTGATCCTTATTTTGAATATGCACTTATCGGCGGATAAGGTATTTATCTCGCAGGTGAGTGGCAATTCTTAGCCAGGTATAACTATGGCCGATATTAATACAGCACAACCCCGTGAGTGGTTGCTGGAAATGAGTAATATCAATAAATCATTTCCGGGTGTAAAGGCGTTAGATAACGTAAATCTTAAAGTGCGGCCAAGTTCGATCCATGCATTAATGGGAGAAAATGGCGCAGGTAAGTCAACGCTATTAAAATGTCTGTTTGGTATCTATAAAAAAGACTCCGGGAGTATTCTCTTTCAGGGGCAAGAAATAGAATTTAAAAGCTCTAAAGAAGCATTAGAGCACGGTGTCTCTATGGTTCATCAGGAATTAAACCTGGTGTTACAACGTACAGTGATGGACAACATGTGGCTGGGTCGTTACCCAACCAAAGGTTTTTTTGTCGATCAAGATAAAATGTACAAAGATACCAAAGCTATCTTTGATGAATTGGATATTGATATTGATCCCCGCGATAAAGTCGCAACATTATCAGTATCTCAAATGCAAATGATCGAGATTGCCAAGGCATTCTCTTATAACGCCAAAATCGTCATCATGGATGAGCCGACCTCTTCATTAACCGAGAAAGAGGTTAATCATCTATTTACGATTATTCGTAAATTGAAAGAGCGTGGCTGCGGCATTGTTTATATCTCTCACAAGATGGAAGAAATATTCCAACTGTGTGATGAAATCACTATTTTGCGTGATGGTCAGTGGATTACTACCCAGCCGCTGGAAGGGCTGACCATGGATCAGATAATCTCAATGATGGTGGGGCGCTCACTGAGTCAGCGTTTCCCTGATCGCCTGAACAAGCCGGGTGAAGTCATTCTGGAAGTGAAAAATCTGACCTCGCTGCGCCAACCCTCGATCCGTGATGTCTCCTTTGATTTGCATAAAGGCGAGATTTTGGGGATTGCTGGCTTGGTTGGGGCCAAGCGCACCGATATTGTTGAAACCTTATTTGGTATCCGCGAAAAAGTGGCCGGGACCATTAAGTTACATGGCAAAAGTATTAATAACCATAGTGCCAATGAAGCCATTAATCATGGGTTTGCACTGGTAACTGAAGAGCGCCGCTCAACCGGGATTTACGCTTATCTCGATGTGGGTTTTAATTCCCTAATCTCTAATATCCGTAACTATAAAAATAAATTTGGGCTGCTGGATAATACGCGCATGAAGAGCGATACCCAATGGGTTATCGATGCGATGCGTGTAAAAACGCCCGGTCACCGTACCAGTATTGGCTCTTTATCCGGTGGTAACCAGCAGAAAGTAATTATTGGCCGTTGGCTACTGACTCAACCAGAAATATTAATGTTGGATGAGCCGACTCGAGGTATTGATGTCGGTGCTAAGTTTGAAATCTATCAGTTAATGACTGAATTAGCGAAGAAAGACAAAGGGATTATTATTATTTCCTCTGAAATGCCTGAGCTACTAGGGATCACTGACAGAATTTTAGTAATGAGTAATGGTCAGGTTGCGGGAATTGTTGATACTAAGCAAACCACGCAAAATGAAATATTACGTCTTGCATCCTTGCATCTCTAATCTAGTCGAAGGTTCTTATTATGAATGCGTTAAATAAGAAAAGTATGCTCACTTACCTTAAAGAGAGCGGGATTTATGTGGTGTTGTTCGTATTACTGGCAATTATTATTGTTAAGGACCCGACGTTTTTAAGTCTGATGAACTTAAGTAACATTCTGACCCAATCATCGGTGCGTATTATTATCGCACTGGGTGTGGCAGGGCTGATTGTTACCCAAGGGACCGACCTGTCAGCCGGGCGTCAGGTAGGTTTGGCGGCGGTAGTTGCGGCGACCATGTTGCAAGCAATGGATAACGTTAATAAAGTTTTCCCTGATTTACACACCGTGCCGATTCCGATTGTTATTTTAACCGTCTGTTTGATTGGTGCGATTATTGGTTTGGTCAACGGTATTATCATTGCTTACCTGAATGTGACTCCATTTATTACTACATTAGGTACGATGATTATCGTCTACGGGATTAACTCCCTGTATTACGATTTCGTTGGCGCATCACCGATTGCAGGTTTTGATCCGGCATTCTCAACCTTTGCTCAAGGGTTCTTGCGGTTTGGTGATTTCAAACTGTCTTATATTACCTTCTATGCTTTGATTGCTATCGGCTTTGTCTGGGTGCTGTGGAATAAAACTCGCTTTGGTAAAAATATTTTTGCCATCGGCGGTAACCCGGAAGCGGCAAAAGTTTCTGGTGTGAATGTGCCACTAAACTTGATCATGATCTATGCCTTGTCCGGTGTGTTCTATGCCTTCGGCGGTATGTTGGAAGCAGGCCGTATCGGTAGTGCGACTAACAACCTTGGATTTATGTACGAGTTGGATGCGATTGCCGCCTGTGTGGTGGGCGGTGTGTCCTTTAGTGGTGGTGTTGGTACCGTTATCGGTGTAGTGACAGGGGTAATTATCTTTACCGTTATTAACTACGGATTAACTTATATCGGTGTGAACCCTTATTGGCAGTATATTATTAAAGGTGCGATCATTATCTTTGCCGTCGCATTAGACTCACTGAAATACGCTAAGAAGAAATAATCGGTTATTGTGAATTAACGTAACAGCCAGTCAGGGGTAAACCCGGCTGGCTGTTCTGTTATGGGTGTCACTTTTATTCACGTCATTTCGTCATATTTGTCGATATCAATGGCGCTATTGACTCAATGAGCTGGATTGCGCAGATAAATAATCCAATAGGTCAGGCCAACCAATAAACCACCACCAATAATATTGCCGATAGTCACCGGGATTAGATTATCGATAATAAAGTTGTTTAGGGTCAGCGCAGAAAATTGATCCGGGGTAGCATTAATTGATAGCCAGAACTCCGGTGATGCATAATCACGGATGATAATAGCTAATGGGATCAAAAACATATTGGCAATGCTGTGTTCAAAACCGCTGGCGACAAACATGCCGATAGGCAGTAACATCACCACAATTTTATCCGTCAATGTATGGCCGGAATAGCTCATCCATACTGCCAGGCAGACCATTAGATTAGCCAGAATCCCCAAACACACCGCTTCTACAAACGTATGATGTAATTTGTGTTCGGCAGTTTGCAACACATTCAAACCCCATAAACCATTTGCCGCCGTATGCTGACCGGCAAACCAAATCAATGCCACAAAGAACAGTGCGCCAATAAGATTACCGAAATAGACATTCACCCAATTACAGATTAATTGCCGCCAACTGATTTTGCCACTGGCTTTAGCCACCACAATGAGTACTGTGGATGTGAACAAATCAGCCCCACAGATAATCACTAAAATCAGGCCAAGAGAGAAACACAGGCCGCCTACCAACTTTGCCAACCCAAATGCCACCACGCCAGCAGTGCCGGTTGTTGCTGTAATGTAGAAGACAAAAGCGATAGAGATGAATACACCGGCAGTCATGGCTAAATAAAAGGTGGTGGCCGGATTCTTAGTGGCTTTATATATACCAACTTGCTCTGCCAGTTTTGCCATATCAACCGGAAGGCGCAGATCAAAGGGATTTTCAATGCTCATTGATAACTCCTTACTTATTATTTTATCGGTGTAGGGGAATGAAAACTAAATATTAATAAATTATTTTCCTGACCTAAATGTAATGCATTTTTCATACCAGACATTCATTGAGCGGTTTTTATTGTTGCATTTTGTATTTTTCCTAAAATTGTTTTTTTTCGAATCAGATATTAATACGTATCTTTGATTTCGATATGCATTTATTTATATAGCGCCAGTTGTGATTTGATGTTACATGTGTGGTGAGTATCACATGTAACCTAATGTTTTTATTTATCTTACGATGAAAATGAGACGTAATTTCAACTGATTGGTAAGATAGATAAATTGCGGAGAAATAGTTTGTTAACCCAGATCAAGCTTATCGGCTGTTGATATATATTTGTTCAGTTTAATACCTTAAAGTAGTGATCATTTTTCTGGGCTTAATAACGACGTTTATGGATAGAGCAAAAAAACTACCCCGTCCCACATTGGCTCAAGTTTGGCAAGATACACTGTTCACGGTATCAAAAAAGTTATTATTGCTACGGGATATAACCGATTTAGTGAATGAACTCAGAAAGCTCTCTTTTTCTGTGGTGCGTTTTCAGCGGGTCAATTTATTATTGCTTAACCCTCTTTATAACCAAAATACCCTTTATACCCATGACGATGCGACCAACAGGGTGCAGGGATCGCAAAATATCTTGTTTGCCGAAGGCCCCGGTGGCTTAGCCTGGCAGCAACAGACGCCTTTGCAGACTGACCATCGCCGTATGCAAAGGGAGTTTTCTGCTGTTTGTGATTTGATTCCCTATCAGGAATTGCACTCTGGCTGCCATTTTCCCTTGGGCCATGACAATCATTGGTCAGGCTGTATTGAATTTATTAAAACTGATGACAGTGAGTTTGATGAACAAGCAGTTACTTTTCTGGGGTTACTGGCAGATGTAGTGGCAATTGCCGTTGATAATATTGCTGAGATTAATCGGGCATTTTCTGAGCGTGAAAAACTGCGCTTTGAGCGCGACCATTATCGTATTTTAGTGGATGTGACCAATACGGTTATTTCTAAGCTGGAATTGGATGTATTAGCGGCAGAGGTTTCAAAAGAGATACATCGATTTTTTAATATTGATTACATTAGCTTAGCGCTGTGCGGTACCCATAAGGATAAAAATAAATTAAATGTATTCTCTACCCGCTACCAGAGTGGTAAGGCCGTACAGTATCAGCAGGCATGGGTGGATATTACCGGCACTTTGGCTGGGCAGGTTTTACAGAGCAAAGCGTTATTGTTGGTTAATTTGGCTGATATCTCTCTTTTGGCACCGGATGATAAGCAACTGGCAAATATGCTGGATGAAGGGTTACAAGTTGTCTGCCTGTTGCCGCTTTTTTTCGGCCACAAAATGTTAGGTGTTTTGAAACTGGCACAATGTCAGAGTGATATTTTCACTGATAGCAATGTAAAACTGTTGCGCCAAATTGCGGCGCGTATTGCCATTGCGGTTGATAACGCGCTGGCCTACAACGAAATTACCCGCCTAAAAGATTCGTTGGTAAATGAAAATCTCTATCTAACGGATCAGATTATTCATAATGAAGAGTTTGGCGAAATAATCGGTAATAGTGCAGGGATTAAAGCGGTACTGGAACAAGTTGAGATGGTGGCCTCCAGTGATTGTACTGTATTGATTCTGGGGGAAACCGGCACCGGCAAGGAGCTGATTGCCCGGGCTATTCATAATTTGAGTACCCGCAAGAATAAACGCATGGTGAAAATGAACTGTGCAGCCATTCCATCGGGATTGATGGAAAGTGATCTGTTCGGTCATGAGAAGGGGGCTTATACCGGTGCATCATCACAGCGTATTGGCCGGTTTGAAATGGCTGACGGTGGCACACTATTTCTTGATGAAGTGGGCGATATTCCTCTGGAACTACAGCCTAAATTATTACGTGTATTGCAAGAGCGGGAAATAGAACGCCTTGGCGGCAGTAAAATTATTCCGGTGGATGTTCGGCTGATTGCTGCGACCAATCGTGATTTAAAATTGATGATGGTGAATCGCGAATACCGCAGCGACCTTTATTATCGGCTTAATGTTTTTCCGATTGTGATCCCTCCGCTGCGTGAGCGGCCGGAAGATATTCCGTTGCTGGTAAAATTCTTTACTCAAAAAATAGCCAAACGGATGAATCGCACTATCGACACAATTCCTGGTGAAACATTACGTTTGCTCAGCCGTTTACCGTGGCCGGGCAATATTCGTGAATTGGAAAATGTTATTGAGCGGGCGGTCATCCTTAGCCGTGGCACTACGCTGAATTTGCAGTTACAAGAGCTGGAATATCATCTGTCACCGCTAGAGGTTACTAAACCTGTGGCAGAAAGGGTAGTGCATAAAACCTTGTTACCCGAAAGTGAAGAGCCTGAATCTTCAGAGTCTGAGCGCACGCGAATTATTCGAGTATTACGCGAAACCAACGGCGTGGTTGCTGGGCCAAAAGGGGCTGCCATTAAGTTAGGGCTAAAACGCACCACCTTGTTATCCCGGATGCAGCGGTTAGGAATATCAGTAAAAAGTATCGAAGATGAAGATGGGATGGATTAACTCATTTATTTGCTTCGAATAAAACTAGTATCTATTTACCGAATACCGTGTTGAACCAAGCAGTGCCAAACCCTTCTACCTGAACGAGGCGTCGCGAGCAAAGCCAGTCTGGGCGCGCTCAGCGCACAGCCACCGGAGTGTACATAAGTACATGACGGTGGCGAGCACTGCGTAAACCCAGAATGGCAAAGCGCAGTAGCCGTTAACCGATCACCCCACTTCGGCTTCTCTACGTAACCGCGCCTTCAACTGGCTATACTCCTGCTGCACATAGTTTTCTGCCCACGTCTGATCCGGGATGGCTTCCAGCTTCACCGCGCAATATTTATATTCCGGTGTTTTTGAAATTGGATCCAGATGGTCCAGCGTCAGCTCATTACAGGCACCAATCCACCACTGGTAGGTCATATATACCGCGCCGATATTAATGCGTTCACTGACTGAAACTCGCGTAATAACTTTACCGCGACGCGATTCTACCCACACCAGTTGTTGATCCTGCAAGCGCATTTTATCCGCATCCTGCGGGCTGATTTGCACATAACCCGGTTCATCGGCCAGTGTTTGCAGTGCGGAACAGTTGCCAGTCATCGAACGGCAGGAGTAGTGGCCGACCTCACGCACGGTACACAACACCAGTGGATATTGGTCATCCACCAGTTCCATTGGCGCACGCCATTCACTGGCAAATAACAACCCTTTGCCGCCAGGGCGGTCAAACTTATTACCGGCATACAACCAGGGTGTACCGGGGCTGTCTTCAGTGGTACATGGCCATGGGATATAGCCCAAACCTGCCATTTTCTCGTAGGTTGCGCCATAGTACAGCGGGCACAACTCACGCAGTTCATCCCAAATCTCTTTGGTATTGTTATATTTCATCGGATAGCCGAGTGCGGTCGCCATCAGACTAATAATTTCCCAATCTGGTTTTACATCACCTTGTGGCTCAACCGCTTTTTCAAACCGCTGGAAACCACGGTCTGCCGCAGAATAGACCCCTTCATGTTCGCCCCACGAGGTGGCGGGGAAGATAACATCCGCCTCGGCTGCGGTTTTGGTCATAAAGATATCTTGCACAATCAGCAGTTCTAATTCGCTGAAGGCTTCACGCATCATGGACAAATCCGGTTCGGTCTGGAGTGGATCTTCGCCCATCACGTAGTTGGCTTTAATTTTCCCCTCTTTCACTTTATGTGGAACATCGGTCAGCGAGTAACCGACTTTATCGGACAGGGATGGTACCCCCCAGGCTTTGGCAAATTTTTCCAGTGTGGCGGGATCGGTCACAGATTGATAACCCGGATACATATTTGGCAATGCGCCCATATCGCAGGCACCCTGCACGTTGTTTTGCCCGCGTACCGGACCAACACCGACATTCGGGCGCCCCAGATTACCGGTTAACAGTGCCAGTCCTGACAGCCCTTTCACGACATCTACCCCCTGGCCCCACTGAGTGACACCCATCCCCCACAAGATAGTGGCTGAAGGGGCGGCGGCATAGATACGCATAGCCTCACGAATTGATTTTGCCGACAGGCCAGTAATGCTTTCGACATATTCCGGGGTGTATTTGGCGACGATTTCACGGTACTCGTCGAAGCCCTCGGTATAGCGTGAGGCGTAATCTTTATCGTACAGCTCTTCAGTGATCAACACATTGGCAAAGGCATTTACCAGTGCCATATTGGAGCCGTTTTTCAGGGGTAACCAGAGATCTGCAATACGCGCCGTTTCGATATGGCGTGGATCGCAGACAATCACTTTCGCGCCTTTTTCTTTGGCTTTCAGAATACGGCGGGCCACGATCGGATGGGAGTCAGCGGCGTTGTAGCCAAACACTAAAATACATTTGGTATCTTCAATCTCGCAGATTGAATTACTCATCGCGCCATTACCCAATGTCACTTGCAGCCCGGCGACCGACGGGCCGTGGCAAACACGGGCGCAGCAGTCAATATTGTTGCTGCCGGTAACCGCACGGGCAAATTTCTGCATCACATAGTTGGTTTCATTACCTGGGCCACGGGATGAGCCGGTATGCATAATGGCTTCCGGGCCATATTTTTCTTTGATTGCTCGCAGTTTACTGCTAGCAAACTCAATCGCTTCATCCCAAGATACCGCCTCCAGCTTGCCGCCTTTTTGGCGACGGATCATCGGCTGTTTAAGGCGCGGAGTTAGCAATTTGGTATCATTGAGAAAGTCCCAGCCATAGTAGCCTTTCAGACACAACTCACCCTGATTGGTGACGCCATTTGCGCCTTCAGCGCCAATAACTTTGCCATTTTCGACCAGTAAATTGATTTTGCAGCCGGAGCCGCAGTAAGGACAGACAGTGAGTGCCTTGTGCATATTAATCATCCTTCGTTCTTGGAGCCGCAGCGGTGTTAGCTGCTCTCGTTCACCCGAATCACTGACCTGAGTCAGCTCATCGGGATTCGCTCAATTGCTGCCTTGCTGCAACACCAATTACTTTGGGTCATCCCTTCGTTTTTGGGGCCGCAGCCTTATTGACTAAAAGCTCATTTCGTTGGCTTCATCTAAAGCAGCACGCATCTGTTTTTTGCGCAGCATGGCCTGCATGGTGTCGTGGCCAATCATGTGCAGCGCCTGCGTTGGGCAAACGGAGATACACGCCGGGCCGGCGGCTTGCCCTTCGCACAAGTCACATTTCTGTGCTTCGGCTTTCAGGCAGAATCCCTGTGAGAGGCCGTTAAACATCACTTCGACCTGTTTGGTCACGACGCTCATCGCACCATACGGGCAGGCAACGACACAGGTTTTGCAGCCAATGCATTTTTCCTGCAACACTTGAATACTGTCCGCTGCTCGAACAATTGCGCCGTTCGGGCAAACATTGGCACAAGGGGCATCTTCACAGTGCCGACACATAATGGCGGTACTGACATTTAGCCCTTTAACCACCTTCAGCCGAGGCGCGAAATTGGCTTTAGTTAGCGTGTCCAGCTTGCCACCGTTGTGTGCCAGCACGCAGGCAACCTCACAGGTGCGGCAGCCAATACACTTTTTGGGGTCTGCGATTATGAACCGGTTCATTGTTTTCTCTCCTTCCCCTTCATCTTTCAAGTTGCAGATGTGTTGGCTGCACTCGTTCGCCCGAATCACTTACTTGAGTAAGCTCATCGGAACTCACTTGCTTGCCGCCTTCCTGCACCTTGAAATCTATTGGGGATAAATATCTTCATCTTTCAAGTTGCAGAGGTGTTGGCTGCACTCGTTACTCGGCCCATCCTTGGGCCTCGCCTCTGCGAGGCCGCTGCAAGCAGCGTTCAAATCTGCTCCCGGCAGATTTGTCACCCGAATCACTTACTTGAGTAAGTTCATCGGAACTCACTTGCTTGCCGCCTTCCTGCACCTTGAAATCTATTGGGTATAAATTGATAGATCTGGCAGATTCACGTTTAGAACAGCTAATCTGGCTCATTGCCTTACATACTGCATGGTTTATGCTGCATGGTTTATGCCAACTTGAAGTGGCTAGATAAAAGTGAATGAATATGATTGTTTTATAAAGGATTAATGGATACTGATGTGGGCGGGGAGGTTAACGGGAAACTGTCGGCTGGCATGACGTCGGCAAATTTGACGACGGCATGCCGTCATTTCGCTATAAATGCGCGAAACCACCGTCACCTTGCCAGTGTGGTAGTTGTTGATACACCGTTTCTACCGCCTGTTTTACTGGCTCGGTCATTGGGAAGTAGAACGCCACTAAGGTGGGTTGAATCCCCACAAAAATGACTTCGCTAATATCTTCCTTTAACTGATCAATTAGAAAGTTGAGCGGCAGATTGTGGGTGCTCATGATAAACATTTCGGCAATTCGCTCAGGGTCAATGATGCGAATCTCACCCGGCGGCAGCTCCATATCGGCAGCATCGACAATAACTAATCGTGTCGGTTGCAACGCGCGGATACGATGCACCACATTTTCCGGTGCCGAACCACCGTCAATCACCTGCCAGTCAATCAGTGGTTGTTGTGTCATGCGTTCAGCCAGTAGTGGGCCTGCGCCGTCATCGCCCATCATGCTGTTGCCAACGGTTAACACCAGATTGAGAGCGGTGGTGTGAGTGGCGGGGGGATGTGGCATGTTCATGGGCGGCGTTTCACCATTAAATAGATGGCCGGTTCCTGCTCGATATCGTACAGGGTTTGCAGCAGTTGTTGGCTCCATGGCTGGTGGAGCGAGGCTGGGTTTTCAGCCAGCGGCGCGAAGGCTTTTGCCAATAACTGGGTATGGGTACTGTCGATGGTGATTTCACCAAACTTCAGTAAGCCGGCCATCTTGCGGTGAGCCTCGCCTGCGGGCAACTGACCAAACCATTGTTCATATTCTGCCAGCGGGCATTCCATGATGGCTTTTAAGCAATCAATCACCCCCACATGGTGGCCGATAGCCAGTGAGTAATACATCACTTGTTGTGCTTGCTCGGGCATATCGTCATCACTGTCGAGGAACTTCTGATTCAGTGCATAGAAAATAACCTTAGCGAACATCAGCTTTGCCTCCCGCCAGTTGTATCAGGGCAATGTGTTGCAGGTTGGCGAATATCTCGCTCAGACGCGGATCATCTTGTTGGCGCAGGTAGTTCTGGCAGCGCTGTTCAAATTCCGGTAATGGCTGATTGACCAGCAGCGACAAGAAGCTGTCGGTGATTTCCCGCCCCTGGCGATAGCCGGCCATACGGCGCGCTTCACGCTCCAACAGCACTCGCAGATTGAGCGGTGCATCGGGGTGAATCAGCGCGACGCGTTCATCGGCACTCTCCTGATGCTCTTCGCCTTTCAGTTTCTGCTCCAGCAGACCCAATGCCACGGCAAAACCATAGATGGTCGCGGCTGGGGTCGGCGGGCAACCGGGAATGTACACATCAATTGGTACGATGGTATCGCTGCCACCCCAGACACAGTACAGGTCATGGAAGATGCCACCACCACAACCACACGCACCGTAAGAGACGCAGATTTTTGGGTCCGGTGCCGATTCATAAGCGCGCAGTGCCGGTGTGCGCATGGCGCGAGTAACCGCACCGGTAAACAGCAAAATATCCGCGTGGCGGGGGGAGGCAACAACTTTGATACCAAAGCGCTCGGTGTCGAACAGTGGGGTGATTGAGGAGAAAATCTCAATCTCACAGCCGTTGCAGCCACCACAATCCACCCGATAGACATAGGCGGAGCGCTTGATATCTTTCAATAATTTACTTTTTAACTGGGCAACCGAGGGATCAAGTGCGATCGGTTGACTAACATGGTGCCCCCAGCCCGGTTTTAATGAATGTGGTTGGCTCATAGCTTGCCCCTCCCTTCGTTGTGCTGATCCAGCATAACGTTGTTATTAATAACGATATTCTGTTTGCGCTTACACTCAGGGCAAGTTTCAAAATGAGGT
Organism: Yersinia sp. 2540 StPb PI; assembly: GCF_052217165.1. Taxonomy (NCBI): domain Bacteria; kingdom Pseudomonadati; phylum Pseudomonadota; class Gammaproteobacteria; order Enterobacterales; family Yersiniaceae; genus Yersinia; species Yersinia sp. 2540 StPb PI. The sequence continues at coordinate 3,785,806 of NZ_JAZGQC010000001.1, read as the reverse complement.
CGCTGCTGCTCGACATCCTCGGCCGCCATCCCGGAATGAATCAGCAGTGCCATGACATAATCCACTGCTTTTTTCGGCGCAAAGGGTTGCTGGCATTGCTGGCAATGGGCAAGGGTAAAACTGGCACGCTGATACAAATCCGCTTTGTTGAAGACGGCCAGTTCAAACTCTTGCGATAACACAATGGCACGGGTCGGGCAGACCTCCTCACAGCGGCCACAAAAAATGCAGCGCCCGAGAAATAACTGCCACTGACGAGTGCCGTTAGCAAGATCGGTTTCCATGGTTAGCGCATTGGCAGGGCAGGCCATGGTACAAGCACCACAGGCGATGCATTGCTCGGCATCATATTGCGGTTTGCCGCGAAAACCGTGGCTGACCTCAAGCGGCTTAAACGGGTATTTCACCGTGGTGTCGCCCACTTTCAGGATGGTTTTAAACAGTTTTAACATTCTTCATCCCTCTATTTGAGCGGCGAATGGGTGCGCTCAATGCCATAACGCTCGATCTCTTTGTACGGCACAGTGACGGATTTTTGCTTGCGCACATCCACCAGCGTGACCCGGTCAGTACAGGAGTAGCAGGGATCGAGGCTGCCGATAATCAGTGGCGCATCAGAGACGGTATTGCCGCGCAACATATAACGCAGCACCGGCCAATTGGCGTAAGTTGCCGCACGGCAGCGCCAGCGGAACAGCTTCTGGTTGTCGCCGGTCATGCTCCAATGCACATCTTCGCCACGCGGTGCTTCCGAGAACCCGAGGGCGAACTTGTAAGGTTGGTAATTGACTTTTTCTTCCAGCAGCGGCCCGCCAGGCATATGGTTCAGGCCATATTCAATCATTACCAGCGAGTCAAAGAACTCGCGCACCCGCACCAGCAGGCGGGAGTGGACATCGCAGCCATCGAGGGTAAACAACTCTTTGGGCACATTGGCATAGTTGGCGTAGCTGTGGTCATGGCGCATATCACGCGCATAGCCACTGGCGCGGATCATTGGGCCGACCGGGCTGAAATCGCGGGCGATTTTGCGATCCAGCAGGCCCACCCCCACGGTGCGTTGTTCGATATTGGCGGTGCTCATTAACATATCCACTAACTGGCCGATATCGGCACGCATCTCCGAGACCAATTGCAGCGTTTTGATGCGATCAGCTTTCAGGATATCGCGGCGGACGCCACCAATCAGATTCAGACCATAGGTTTTACGTGCGCCAGTGAGCATCTCTGCAATCGTCATCGCTTTTTCACGCACGCGGAAGAACTGCATAAAACCGGTATCGAAACCAACAAAGTGACAAGACAAACCGATATTGAGCAGATGGCTGTGCAGCCGCTCCACTTCAAGCAAAATGGTGCGGATCATCTGTGCCCGAGGCGGCACGATAATGCCCAAAGCATTTTCAATGGAAGAGGTGTAGGCCACGCTGTGGGTGAAGCCACAAATGCCGCAGATGCGATCTGACAGGAAGGTAACGTCGTTGTAACCCATGCGAGTTTCAGCCAGTTTTTCCATGCCGCGATGGACATAGAACAGGCGGTAATCGGCATCAATAATATCTTCGCCGTCGACAAACAGCCGGAAGTGACCCGGTTCGTCAGAGGTAATATGCATTGGGCCAATAGGCACCACCCGGCTACTGCTACCTGCTTCGTTTTCAAACTGATAGGTTTCCGTATCGCTGGTGGGCGTGGGGCGCTGGCGATAGTCCATGGTGTCTTTGCGCAGCGGATAGAGGTCATCTGGCCAATCATCGGGCAGCACTAAACGGCGCTCATCAGGCAGACCAACCGGTTGCAGACCATACATATCGCGTACTTCACGCTCGCCCCAGACGGCGGCAGGTACCCGAGGTGTGACTGACGGGAACTCCGGTCGTTCGGGGCTGATAAGTGCTTTGACAATCACCCAGCACTTATCGCCATACTGCTTACCGGTCTCTTCGCCATATTGTTCACGGCCTTCCATCGACAGCACATAGTAAATGGCAAAATAGCCATTCAGGCTGCGTTCATCATTACCAAACAGCACCGACAACCAGCCACCTTGTTGATAATAAAGGTGCTCTACCACATCGGGCAGGCTATTTAGTTTGATGGTAATGGTCAGTTGATCAGGGGTTTGCCACTCTTCATCTAAAATCGCCGCAGGAAATTGTTCACGCAGGCGGGCTACATAGGCCGCACCCAGCTTTTCACCGCTGTGTGGATGGCTTGACACCGGCTGACCTGAACCCGGAATAGCTGAAATAGGGGTTTCGCGAGTCACGTTACATCTCCTGACGATTCGGGGTTAGTTGCACCGCACTATGGCTCTGTGCAACGGATGGAATGGGCTGAGTTACGGGTTGCGGTGGAGAGAGGTGCTGCCACGGCAGCATAAATTGTTGCTGGGTTGGCTCACTGCCATCGTTATTGAGAACAATTTGTGCCGCATCGGTCAATAAACGGGTCACTGGAGCCGGAATATGCACGCCAAGCAACAGCATCAACAGCAACAGTATCGCCATCGGCGCGGTGGTCAGAATACCCAGTTCGCCTTTGCTGACCGCTGCCGGTGGTGTTCCCAACACGGTGTTGGCTATCATGCGTACCAATCCGGCCAGTACCAGTGTTAGTAGCAAGAGCAGGACGATAACCAGCCAAATATGGCCGGCGTTAATCGCGGCAGCCACCACCATAAATTCACTGATAAACACGTTAAACGGCGGCATCCCGGCCAGCGCTAATGCGCCACCAGCCAGTAACACCGCAGTCAGCGGTGCGACGCGGATAATGCCTTTAATCGCGCCCATATCCCGCGTGCCGTATTTCAATAACACATTGCCGGAACCACAGAACAGCAAGGTCTTAGCCAGACTGTGATTCAAGGTGTGGAACAGTGCTGCCAGCACACCTAGCGGGCCACCAATGCCCAGCGCCACCGCAATTAACCCCATATTCTCGACGCTGGAATAGGCCAGTAAACGCTTCATATCGCGCTGGGCCAGAATAAAGAAGGCGGATACTGCAACCGACATCATGCCGAACACCAACAGCAGCATTTGTGGGAAATGTGGCCCGATGGCGGCGCTGATAATGATGTAGTAACGGATGATAACCAGCAGGGCGCAGTTAAGCAGTACGGCGGATAACAGGGCACTGGTGGGGCTAGGGGCTTCACTGTGGGCATCCGGTAGCCACGAATGCATTGGGAACAGCCCGGTTTTGGTACCGAAGCCAATCAGGATAAAGACAAACGCCAGATGCATCAGGCTGGGGTCCAACTCTTTAGCGTGTTCAGAAACCACGGTCCAGAAGATAGCACTGCCCGGATCTGCCAACACATTCGCGGCATTGGCATATACCAGCACCGTGCCGTACAGCCCGAATGCCACACCGACGGTACAGATAATAATGTACTTCCACGCCGCCTCCAGTGAGGAGCGCTGCCCGTATAATCCCACCAAAAAGGCTGAGCTGAGGGTAGTGGCTTCAATACCAACCCACATCAGGATCAGGTTATTACTGGTGACCACCAACAGCATGGTGAACAGGAACAGATGGAAGAAACCGTAGTAGTTGCACAGCGTGCCAACCGTGATTTCGCCATTATTCACTTCATGGCGCATATAGCCAAGGGAGTAAAGGCCAGTGATAAAGCCGATAATGCCCAGAATAGCGAGGAACAGCGCGCTGAGACTATCGATATGCAGCCAATTATGTGCCGCCAGAATCTCCCCGCCCAGCGCAACCCGACACACTACCGTCAGCGCCACCACTAGCAACACAGTGATGCCGGTAAAATGCACCCAAGTGGTTGCCATCCGTGCGGCACTGCCTAACGCCCGGCAAGCGAACGCGAGCAATGAGGCTATTAGAGGTATCGCCAGCAGCAACAACAGCAGGTCAGTATTACTCATTTCATTACCCCTTTAGCGCCGTCAGTTGTTTAACATCCAGCGTGTGCAGCGTGCGGTAAATCTTGCGCGCCATTAGCGTCATCACAATCACCGCGAAGATGGCATCGGTGGCAACGCCAATCTCGACCAATTCCGGTGCGCGGAAGGCCAGCAGCGCCAGCATCAGATGAGCCCCGTTCTCCATCAGGCAATAGCCAAAGATATTTTTCAGAATATTGCGTTGGGTGACGATACACAGCAGTCCAATCAGGAAATGCCCCAATGAGACGGCCAGAGCCGGTTTCAGTGCGCTGACCATGGGCAGTTGCACCGGTTCAACCACGAAGTAGCTCAGCAAGATAATGATGGCGGCGATAAAAATCAGGCTGGCGGTACCAATGATGCCGCCATTGGCTTTGGGATCGTCCATTTGGCGAAAAGCGCGATACATAATCCACGGCACCAGCACCACCTTGGTGACAAAGGCACTCAGCGACCACAGGTACAACTCGTGGGCACCCAAGGTTTCAGCCAGCACCAGAAAAATAAGCACCAGTACCAGTGACTGCAAGGCATAAAGCAGTGCCGAAGTGGCGGGTTTCTTGGCGATGATTACCAGTAGTGAGGTAATGATCAGCAGCCCTGCGAGATTATTTACGACCAAATTGTTGACAAGAAGTGTTCCGGTCATTTTCTACTCCCTTATCCGAGCCAGGCGACAGCAATAAAGCTTGAGCACACCGACATAATCACCAGAATCACCAATACCCCCTGCATCGCCAGTGGCAGCGGTTTGGCGCAGGCGACCTCTGGTGATGGCTTACCGGGGACGGTCTGTCCGAACCAGTAGAGGAACCAGCCAAAGCTCGCTACCGATTCAAGTAGCGCCAGCACCAGCAGGGGTATCAGTAGCCAATGTTCGTGAGAGAGCGAGAAGCCGGCGGCAAAAATAGGAAATTTGCTGAAGAAGCCATTAAAAGGCGGAACCCCAGTGATCGCCAGTGCGGCGACACAGAACCCCACCCCCAGCAGTGGCATTTTGCCCATGATGCCTTTGAGTTTGGGTAACATACGGGTACCGCAGCTATAGCTCAGCGCACCAGCCACTAAGAAGAACAGACTCTTGGCAAACGCATGGTTAAAGATGTAGGCAATGCCGCCATCAAAGGCCATTTTTGAGCCATAGATAGCCAACGACAGAGCGAAGAAGATGTAAGACAACTGGGTGATGGTGGAGTAGGCCAGCAGCCGCTTCATATCTTTTTGTGGCAGATACATAAAGAAGCCATAGATCAGTGTAATCACCGCCATCACCATGCCCACGGTGCCAATTATTTGTGGTACATCGCCAGCGGAATAAATAGCGCGGGCAAAGATATAAACCCCCACCTTGACCATAGAAGCGGCGTGCAGGTATGAACTGACCGGCGTCGGGGCTTCCATCGCATCCGGTAACCAGATATGCAGTGGCAACTGGGCGGATTTCCCCCAAGCGGCAAACAGGATGCCACCGAGCACCATGATTTTGGTGCTGTTGTCCAATTGCGCCAGTGCCGTTAGGGCAAAGGTGCCGGTATTAACCAGCAACACTGCGGCCGCCAGATACAGACCGATAGCCGCAACATGGGTTACCAGCAGCGCTTTCAGTGCCGAGCGCAGTGACTTCTGACTCTGGTAGTAACCAATTAATCCCCACGAACAACCGCCGGTGATTTCAAAGAAGAACAACTGACCCAGCAGAGTGGATGACAATACCAACCCGGCCATTGCACCGATAAATACCAGCAACAGGGCGTAGTAGCGGTTAGTGCCTTCGTGCGGATGCTCGCGATTATCCAGGGTCAGATAACCGGTAGAATAGATACTGACCAACAGCCCAAGAAAGACGACGGCGAAAGCAATCAAGGTACTGATGCGGTCGATAGTCAGGCCAAACAGCGCCATATCGCCGTAGTGAATCAGATCAACCGTGACATCAATCTTCCCGCCACTTAAGTAGATATAGGCCAGCAACAGGGTTCCGAGGGTTGCCAGTAGTGAAAAGAAAGTACAGGACCATTTCGCCCATTGCTGTGGCAAGCAGGCCGTGAGGATGGCACCGGCAAATGGGACCAGAATGGTCGCAATGGCGATGTTCATTAGGGCGATATTCATAAGAGCCATGTTCTCCATGATGGGTTTATTAGCTCCTTAAAGACCGGTGAGATAGAAAACCAGGGACAAGGCAGCAACACCAAACCCCAGCCAGGTAACACGGGAGGTCAACAGGAAGCGCCCACGGGCGATACTGTTTTCCACGATGGAGGCCAGTACAAACACCACCACCAGCTTGATAATGCAGGCCAGTAGCGCCCACAGCAGGCCAAATCCAGTGAGTACTGCCAGCTTGCCGAACGGGATAAACACGGCGAGGAACAGTTGTGCCACCACCACTTGTTTCAGGCTGATGCCCCATTTGACCAGACCCAGCGCGGCACCTGAGTATTCGGTTAGCGGCCCTTCTTGTAACTCTTGCTCCGCTTCGGCGACATCAAACGGGATTTTGCCCATCTCGATAAACACGGCGAAACCACAGGCCAGTAACGCCAGCGCGGTTGCGGTCGGCGATTGCCAGTGGCCGGTCGAAAGTGCAGTACTGATGGTGCCGATATTGGTCGAACCGGCGATTAACCCCACTACCAGTAGCGACAGAATCAGTGTCGGTTCCACCAGCACACCAAGGGTTAACTCACGGCTGGCACCGATACCGGCAAAGATGCTGCCGCTATCCAGACCGGCCAGTGAGAAGAAGAAGCGGAACAGCGCGAACAGATAAAGCAGGGCTATCAGGTCTCCTGCCACGCCAAATGGCGATGCCAGCGTGAAAATGGGCAGCGCCATCGCAATCAGCAACATGCTGCCTAATAACACATAAGGCATCAGACGGAAGATGATGCCTGCATTCGCCGGTGCTACATCCTGACGTTTTAACAGTTTGGCTAAATCACGATAGTCTTGTAGCACGCCCGGCCCACGGCGTGAGTGCATGCGGGCTTTTACCATGCGCGAAATACCCGACATCAATGGTGCCAGCGCCAGCATGAAAAGCGCCTGCCCAATGGCGAAGGCAATCATAGAGACCGCGGGCATATCAGTAGTTGGCATTGCTCGTCTCCTTAAAGAGCCGCGATTATCAGCAGGGTAACCAGTGCGGCGACCACATACAGACAGTAGAGGCGGAAATCACCCTGTTGTAGCCATTGAATACGCTGGCTGAGCCATTGGATCAGGCGAATAAGCGGGGCCACAATTTTGTCGTCCCATAGCGGCTCTACCCGCCCGGCACCACTGATCGAGTGCTCAAGAGCACGTTGCATCATCGGTGCGGGGGAGAGGGTTTTGCGTATTCGATAGAGTGGGGCAAACATCATCCGCAAGGGTTGAGTAAAACCACCGGCGGAGACGGTCATTGCTTGTTCGTAGGCATAACCACAGGCCCATGGGTCACCGCCATGGCGAAATGCCAGACGGCTGCCTTTGTAGAGACTGGCTATCAGTAAAATCACCAATGGCAGGATTAATAAGCCGAAGAAGATGTAGAGGGTAGACAGCATCGCTTGAGAACTGTGTTGTGGGAACAACAGCGCCCCTTGTGCAACCTGTAACGACTGTGCCGCAGGGACCGCTATCAGGCTACTGGCAATGCGGGCAATCACCGGTGCTACCTGGGTGGCACCAATCCCCAATGCCAGGCACAGCAGGGCCAGCAACAGCATGGCTGCCGTCATTGGCCACGGCACTTCCCGCGCCTGTGCGGCTTTTTCCGTGCGCGGCAGGCCGCAGAAGCTAATGCCGTAGACTTTAACGAAGCACATGGCCGCCAGCGCGCCGGTAATTGCCAGCATGACGATGGCAATCGGTCCGGCCAGACGAATAATAAATCCACCATCTTTGGTCATAGTAAATAACGATTGATAGGTGAACCATTCACTGACAAAACCATTGAAGGGTGGCAGCGCTGAAATTGCCATACATCCCACCAGAAACGCCAGTGCGGTATACGGCATCATCCTTGCCAACCCACCCATCTTTTCCATATCTTTGGTGTGCACCCGGTAGATAACGGCGCCAGCGCCAAGGAACAATAACCCTTTGAATACTGCATGGTTAAGCAGATGGTAGAGTGCACCCAGTAGGCCAAGGGCGGCCAATATAGGCTGGTGGCCCGCGATACCTATCATGCCAACCCCAACGCCCATCAGAATAATGCCGATGTTTTCAACTGTGTGATAAGCCAGCAGCCGTTTGATATCGTGCTCGGCTAATGCATACAGCACTCCCAGTACCGATGACACCGCACCAAAGGCCAGCACCACCACTCCCCACCACATTTGGCTGGCACCGAGTAAATCGATACCAACCTTGATGATGCCGAAGATACCAATTTTTACCATCACGCCGGACATCAAGGCCGAGGCATGAGATGGGGCTGCGGGGTGGGCGCGTGGGAGCCAGCCATGTAATGGCAGCATCCCGGCTTTGGCACCAAAACCGAAGAAAGCCAGCAGGAAGATAACGGAAGCCATCACCGGCTCTGGATGCACCTGCCGGAAGGCGGCAAATTCCAGGCTGCCGCTCTGGCGGTACAATAAGAAGAAGGCAATCATGATTAACACGGAACCGGCATGGGCAATCAGAAAGTAGAGTAGGCCGGCGCTGATAGCATCGTCGTCTTGATCGGAAATCACCAGGAAGTAGGAAGCCAATGACATCATTTCAAAGAAAATAATAAAGTAGAAGGCGTTATCCACCACCACCAGTGCCACCATCGAGGCGATGAACAGGTTCATAAATACCCCCATTCCCCACGCCCCACGCCCTTTGTATTCCTGCACATAAGCCAGTGAATACAGCGAAGTGACCACCACCAGCAGTGAAATGACCATCAGCATAAAGGCCGCCAATGGATCAAGGCGCAGACTGAAGGCCGCGAAGGGGAAGGGTCCGGCGGTGATAAAGGTAATGATATCGCCCCCCAATAAGGTTGGCGCGGCGGCAAACAAGCCAGCGACCCCACCCAGCAATGAGGCCAGCCCTGCGGCATAAATCGCCAGCGTTTCGCGACGAGCCAAAAGCAGCGAAAGTAGTGCACCAGCCAGATAGAGCAGTAAGGAGAGCCACAGTAGCTCCAGAGAGTTCATCATCTTTTCTGCTCCTCGTGAGAGAGGGTGGGCGAGCTGTCCCCGGTAATAAAGGGCAGGTCGTTGGCAAACCCACGGGCCGCAGCGAGCCGTTTAGCCTGATTGGCTTGCTCGATGCTGTGTTCATCCACCAACATCAGCGCGTTGGTGGGGCAGACCCGTACACATTCCGGTCCCTGTGGTTGGAAGCTACATAAGTCACATTTCACAGCAATGGCACGAACACCGGCCGTCCAGGCCAGGAATGGGTTCATATTGGCTGGGCTGAATGGCACATCAGACAGCTCGGTCATCGGAATATATTCAGGGAAGCTCTCCGGTACGGCTAATGGCTTACTGCCCGCGGGCGTAATTGCGCCAAACGGGCAGGCGATACCACAGAGCTTGCAGCCGATGCAGGTGGTTTCATCCAACTCAACGGCGTTATTGGTCAACGTGATGGCATTGACCGGACAGACTCGCGCGCACCATGCATCCTCGCAGTGGCGACAGAGAATCGGTGCTGTGACCGTGGCATTTCGCATCACGGTCAATCTGGGGTGCTGTTGTAAACCCTTGGCTTTATGCACCTGGCTGCAAGCAGCCATGCAGGTATTGCATCCAATACAAAGCCTTGACTCCGCAATGACAAAGCGGTTCATAGCCATACCCTCCGGGACAAAAATCTGGTGACAGTCAGGCTGATAGCAATCATTTCTAAGCTGCAAAGCATATTCTGTGCCAGCACGCCTGCTGCTGCTGTAAAAGAGCGGTGAAGGCACGCCTGCTGTGCATTGGGGCGGGGGGAGTAAATAGCGGAGATTTAAACGGCAGTGAAAATGGCGTAATTACGGTGGTTAAGTGTCGACATTAGTGACGAAACCGCCGCTCATCAATGACACTTCGACAGTGATTGCTCACCTTAATCATCTGGTCGCGGCCATATCTAAGTAATAGTGTTATTTATTAGCTGTTTAGATGATTCTTCGCACAGGTGAAAATCAGCGCGTGGCTGGCATCTTCTTTGCATCGCTATTGTCAGGGATACGCCACAGGAGCAGCACGGTCATGCATGAAATAACCTTGTGCCAGCATGCTATTGCCATGATGGAACAGCAGGCCCGCTTACATGGCGCGCAGCGAATTACCGGGGTGTGGTTGGAAACCGGCGCATTTTCCTGCGTCGAACCGCAGGCATTAGAGTTCTGTTTTGAGTTGGTATGCCGAGGCACACTGGCGGAAGGTTGTGTGCTGCATCTTAGCCAGCAGCCGTCACAGGTGTGGTGCTTTGATTGCCAGCAGCAGGTTAATTTGCTGAGTAGCAAAGTGATACGTTGCCCATTGTGTGCCGGGAGCCATTTACGCATCGGCGCATCTGATGATGGCGTCATACTTAAGCGACTGGAGGTGGAATGAGTTTACTTTTTTTAACTGAAATTGGGCGATTGAATAACGCAGAGGCCAGGCTATGTGTATAGGTATCCCTGGTCAAATTGTCGCACTGGATGAAACTCAGCCCGGTACCGCCTGGGTGGATGTGTGCGGTGTGCGGCGTTCGGTGAATATTATGCTGGTGGCTGCCGACTCGCAGGCCAGTCTGGCATTAATCGGCCATTGGGTGCTGGTGCATGTTGGGTTTGCCATGAGCAGGCTGGATGAAGAGGAAGCGCTGGAAACTTTGCAGTTGTTACAGCAGATGGGGGAGGTTGAGAGTGATGTAGGGGCATTCTTGGGGCAAAGTGGTTAACCGGACGGGTGTATTATTAAAAACAGGATCGGGTTAGATTTCGGTAGTTAGTGCCTCACAGCTCACTTGACCTTTGATAAACCCAATCCAATAGCAAAAGCTAATTCAAAATCATGGTGCTGGTGCTGGATTTTTCTGCTTTTCTTCTGCCAGCCGGTGTTCCAGTTCAACCAATTGTTCTGGTGAGACGGCCGGATAACCTTGTGCGTCATCGGGGATCACATGTATCGCAGGGATAGGGATTAATGGCCCAAGAAAACGTGGTTCGCGTTTCAGAATATAGAGATCCGTCAATGCGCCGAGACGGGCAAAAATCTCACGCACTCGCACATTGAGCATATCTTTGGGGGACGGGACGGCAAAACACTGCGCCTGAATCCCCATATGGAGGGCGATAAACAGTGCCCGTTCGCAGTGGAAGCGCTGGGTAATGATAATAAAATCGTTGGTGTCGAATACCTTACGGGTGCGCACGATGGAGTCCAATGTACGGAAGCCCGCGTAATCCAGTACGATATCAGCGGGGGCGACACCGGCGGCGATCAGGTCGCGGCGCATGGTCATCGGCTCATTATAACTTTGCAGCGCATTATCACCGCTGAGCAGTAAATAACTGACTTTGCCACTGTTATAGGCGTTTATCGCCCCTTGAATCCGGTATTGATAAAACTGATTAATACCACCAGTGCGATAATATTTAGCTGTACCCAAGACCACACCGACCTGCCGGTGGGGCAAGTCTTGTAGCTCATCATAGATAAAGGGGGCTGTTTTCCAGCTAATCCAGCGATCGAGCGCAATAGCAGTCACCATCAGCAACCCTACGATGGTAATCAAGCTAATAATCAGGCGTTTCCACATTCTCAGGCCTTTGATGCATTCAATCTACTGGTCATATTTGCAAGGCTACTTTACCTGCGCATGCGGCGCAAGCCTTATACCCTTCGTCCTTGAAGCTACAGCGTTGTTGGCTGCGCGTGCTAACCCGAATCACTGACATGAGTCAGCTCATCGGGATTATTTCACTGGCCGGCTAGCTGTAACTCCAATGCCTTTGGGTATTATCTTTGACCTTGAAGCTACAGGGGGATTCGTTATTCGGCCCATACCGAAGTACAGGCCGAATAATAACTAGAACGATGTGCGCTTATAAGTGCGGTACTGCGGCTGCCAATAGTTATGCTCAATGGCTTTTGCCAGCGCTTCTTCTGAGGTAACAATGGCGACACCTTGCAACTGCGCCGCTTTGCCCACCTGCATTGCAATGCTCTTTGACACAGCCTGAATATCGTCGATACGCGGCAGCAATGCCCCTTCACCGTTCGATGCTAGTGGTGAACAGTCAGCCAATGCACGGCTGGCTGCCATCAACATACCGTCGGTCACCCGCCGGGCGCCCGATGCCAACACCCCCAAACCAATCCCTGGGAAGATATAAGAGTTATTGCATTGTGCAATCGGATACAGCTTCTCCTTGTAACTAACCGGTGAGAATGGGCTGCCCGTGGCAACCAATGCGGCACCATCGGTCCAGTTAATAATGTCTTCTGGCCGTGCTTCAACCCGTGATGTCGGGTTAGACAATGGCATTACAATCGGCCGTGGACAGTGCTGGTGCATCTCGCGGATCAGCTCTTCAGTAAACAACCCCGGCTGGCCTGAGACACCAATCAGCACAGTCGGTTTAGCATTGCGCACCACATCCAGCAGTGAAATTGAGTCACTGGCCAGATTCCAGCTTTGTAGCGCCTCACTCTTTTGCACCAGTTTACTTTGGAAATCCAATAAGTTAGGTAGTTTGTCAGTCAACAGACCAAAACGGTCAACCATAAAGACTCGCGCCCGGGCCTGATCTTCACTCAAACCTTCTGAAATCATCTGTGCAATGATCTGTTCAGCAATACCGCAACCTGCTGATCCGGCGCCGAGGAAGGTGACGGTTTGGTCGCGTAACTGGCTGCCTGCGGCATGGCTGGCAGCAATCAGGCTACCCAGCGTGACCGCCGCGGTACCCTGAATATCATCATTGAAACAACATAGCTCGTCACGGTAGCGGTTCAGCAGCGGGGTGGCATTGTTCTGCGCAAAATCTTCAAACTGCAACAACACATTTGGCCAGCGGCGTTTGACCGCCTGAATGAATTCGTCAACAAAAGCATAATATTCATCACCGGAAATACGCGGATGACGCCATCCCATATACAGCGGGTCATTCAGGCGTTGCGGGTTGTTGGTCCCGACATCTAACACTACCGGCAATGTATAGGCTGGACTGATACCACCGCACGCGGTATACAGCGACAATTTACCAATGGGGATCCCCATGCCGCCAATGCCCTGATCGCCAAGGCCGAGAATACGCTCACCGTCGGTTACCACGATAACTTTTACGTTCTGTTTAGTGGCGTTTTGTAACATATCGTCAATGTGTTCACGGTTTGGGTAAGAGATAAATAACCCACGCGCACGACGATAGATATCAGAGAAGTGTTCACAAGCCTCGCCAACGGTAGGCGTGTAGATAATTGGCATCATCTCGCTGAGATGGGCGTCCAGCAGGCGGTAAAACAGAGTCTCATTGGTGTCTTGAATATTGCGCAGATAGATATGCTTATCGTCGTCATTTTTAAAATCTTGATACTGGCGGTAAGCGCGCTCAGCTTGTTCTTCAATAGTTTCAACCGCTTCAGGCAACAATCCGTGTAAGTTAAAGTGGTTGCGCTCATCATTAGTAAAGGCGCTGCCTTTGTTAAGGAGAGGGAATTCCAACAGGATCGGACCAGCGTAGGGGATATAGAGGGTGCGCTTACTTTCGTATTCAAGTTCCATGAGTTTTACTCTTATATGACTATGGGTATTGATAGCAATTGTTGCCCTGATCCTAAAAGATAAGAAGAATATGTACAGCTTTTGTTAGTTAAATATGTCTGTAATCGGTAAAAGTGCGAGTTAACTTGCAGATTTAGCTGAGCAGTTTATTGGAACCCGGCGTCATTCGTTGCGAGGTCTTGGTGCTATGATCGGCATCGCTCAGGCCGGCTTATGGCTTGGAATACCAGATGATTGATCAGGTCGTACACGCGGGAATGAGTTTCACTGCTATTTAGGGGAATAGGTAGGATTAGCGTGATAACCGGGGGTTAGCCATGTAACCCCCGATTAGTTGGGTATTATTTCGGCAAAAATGTCACGTGTTTTACATCATCGCAACCCAAGGCTGCCAGTGTTGCCAGTGTGGCATCCCACTGAGTCAGTGTCGGATTACTGCCCTCAATCAGCACCGCACGGCGAATGGCCGCGCAATCCCCACCGGTAATGTTGGTCAGGATCAATGCAGCTTGCAGCGGTGGCAGGCTGGGGTTGAAGGCGGCATTTTCTGCATAACGGCCCACATAGATAGCGCCATCAGCCGCTTCCAATGCAACACCGCTATGAGCATTGCTATAAGGGGCATGACTGTGGTTCGCACCTTCGAGGGCTGCCTGAGTCAGTGCATCGGTTTCAGCCACGGTGTAGCCATGAAACACCGGATCCATCAGCAGCGTGGTGATATCCAAATCTTTCGGGCCGAAAGAATCTGGCAAATAGTGACCCAGGGTTGCGGCAGGGCGGCCCGGCAAATGGATATGCAGGTCGGTTCCGCTATTCAGCTCATTCATAAACTGGCGGCAATGGCCACAGGGAGTGTAATTAACAGTAATTGCGACCAGGCTGGCTTCGCCGCGTAACCAGGCATGAGTAACCGCACACTGCTCGGCATGAATGGTTTGTTGTAGCGGTACACCGCTAAACTCCATATTGGCGCCAAAATAGAGGTTGCCGCTGCTCCCCTGAGCGACAGCACCAACCATAAAATGAGAGATTGGCGCCAGCGCACACGCGGCAGCCAGCGGCAACAACGCGAATGCCAGCGCATTGTCATCCAACCCACTGATGCTTTTTACCGTTTCCACTTGCTTCGCTGTCAACATGGCAGGGAAATCGTTTGCGCTCAGAATAGGTTCAAGTGCTGATTGCAGTGAAGCGGGTAGCTTAGCCCAAGGGGCATGAAAACGTGCTTGCATAGGGAGTCTCTCCAAGAGTAACGGGAAACTATTTTAGGCAGCTTAGGGGCTTCTTGATGTGATTGAGGTCTCATTACTAATGAAATCGATGCAAGTAAAATCTCAAATGAGAGATGTATCTCAAATTTAAACCTGAAAACGGACGCTATTTCACCTTGTTACTGTAGACCCTGATGTGCGTTTGCGCGCCAGGGTCTCACGCCATTAGCCGAACAAATGGAGTAACACCGGGAATAGGAAAGGAGCCAACAGTGAAGTGATAATCCCGCAGATTACCAGTGCCAGTGAGCTAAATGCGCCTTCCTGAAAGTCCATTTCAGCACAACGGGCGGTGCCCAGTGCATGGGAGGCGGTACCCATGGCTAAACCTCGCGAGGCCTTAGTGGTTATCTTTAATAAATTTAGCAAGCTATGGCCAAATACCGCACCCAGAATACCGACAAAAATGACGCATACTGCGCTGATGGCGGGTAAGCCATGGATAGACTCAGCGACGGCCATGGCAATAGGTGTGGTGACAGATTTAGGCAATACCGAAGCCGCAATCTCCGGGGTTGCTCCCATCCACAGGGCGACCGCCGTACCACTGACCATGGCGGTAATACTGCCAATAAAACAGATACTGATAATGGATTTCCAGCGGGCGCGAATTTGATGCAATTGTTCATATAGCGGGAAAGCTAGCGCCACCACGGCGGGTTGCAGTAAATCATTCAATACTTTGCTGCCAGCAAAATAGTTGGCATAGGGCATATGCGTGACCAGCAGCAATGGAATGATAACAACCATCGATATCAATAATGGGTTAAGCAGTGGCATTTTCAGCCAGCGGGCTAAACGACGCGCACCAAAGAATACGATTAAGGTGAGTGGCAGTGACCACCATAAATTGCTGATCATTTGTCGTCCTCGGTATGGGTAGGAGAACCAATGACTTTGCGTTCGCGGTGAACATAATGAGAACTGTAAGCTACCACCAGCATGACAATTAGGGTGCTGACAAAGCAGGAAACTACGATGGGACCAAACTGTTTAGTCAGTTGGTCGTAGTACTGCATCACACCGACACCAATCGGCACAAACAACAGCGCCATATAACGGATCAGTAGGTGGCAACCGGGTTTCACCCAGGTTGAAGGCAATATCTGGGATGCCAGCAGAGCAAATAGAATCAGCATCCCAATGATACTGCCAGGGATGGTGATAGGCAGCAACAAGGCCAGTGCTTTACCCGCCCATAAGCACAGATAAATAATGGCGAAAGCCCGCAGGTACTGCCAGCAAAGTGAAGTCACATTGCGCATAGAAAAGGTCCTGAGTTACGGAGTGCATTCATCATACAATTAAGTTTGATTATGTGCTAGCTGTCACACTATGAATAATAGACTCATCATGTATCAAACTGTGAGCGTGTTGATTTGCTACTACACATAACTTATTCGCAGCCCTCCTTGCTGCATTTGGGCGACTATTGGGTATGTTCTGATACCTGATGGGGTTGAGCCGACTGCGTCTTAGCCAATCGATAGCCACGATAGAAAAATGCCAGCCCCAAAATAGCCGCGATAATCAGCATATAGAACATCATCTGCGGTGCGGCCCAGGCTAGCAAGAAGCCACAAAGTACCGGATTAATGGCTCCGCCTAATTGACCGAGATTTTGTACCCCATAGTAACTGCCTTTGAGATTCGCTGGAGCAATAAAATCGATAAACAAGTATTCGACTGGGATAACAATAATTTCGCCCAATGAGAAAATCGCCATTGCCAGCATCCATAGTGGAATTGAATCTTGAGCCGCCATAAATCCGAGTAGGCCAATGATAAAGAACAGGGTGCCAAACATCAGCCAGCGCATTAAGTTCTGCTGATTCATACGGCGACTTAATAAGTATTGCAGGGTAATCACAATAGTTGCATTAACGGTCATTACTGCCCCGATCACCTGATAGGCAAATTTAGCATCTGACACCGTAATCAGATATTGAGATAAATAACCCGAGAATTGGCCAAAGACAATAGCACTGAGCATGCTGCCGAGGGTGAAATAAATCAGCCGTTTATCACAACGTAAGATAGTAAATGTTTGGCGGAAATCCGGTACTGATTCGCTAGCTGAATGTTCTGTTGCTAACATATCGGTACTGCTTATTCTGAATTTCAACGCCACCGCGACCAGCAACGCCAATACCCCCGAAATGATAAAAGGCAATTGTGAGCCAAAACCAACCACCAAAACCCCCATCGCCGGCCCCACCGCCCAGCCGACATTGACCAGTGTGTAGTTAGCTGAAAAGGCTTTAATACGTTCATTTACTGGCAGCCAATCAGCAAAGCAGGCTTTGAGCGCGATACTGTAAACCGAGTAGGCCGAATGCAGCAGCGCCAAAATCAGAATGATCCAGGCCGGATGCTCAATCCATGGCAAAGTAAAAAACGTGGCAGAAAACAGACTTATTGCTAGCAAAATCAATAGCTTTTTATTGAATTTGTCCACCAGATAGCCACCATATAGGCTAGTGAAAATACCTAGCGTCAAACTTGCCCCTAACACCAGCCCGACTTTATCGGGAGCCAACTGAAAATGCTCAGCCAAATAGATAGTTATAAAGGGCAGGGTGATAGCTCGCCCAATAGTCAGGACCAGCGAAGCAATCAATAAATTAGTGACACGTGATGGAAATCCTTTCATGGTATTTTCTTTTTTAATTATTTGGATAATAAGATATATCTATGCGGATTATTTCTAATAAAAAGAATGACTCGCACAGCGCTACGACAGTGGCTCAACCAACTACATTAGACTATTGCGGCGATAAAAAGAGGGGGAGGGAGGAAAAATTTTTGTAAGCAGCAGATCGACCTGAATCGATCTGCCATTAATTGATATCGCCAAGGTCATGGGCGTTACCGCTAACATAGCAGTAACGTCAAGGACGAAGAGGATAATTAACCTAAATATTCGATGATTGACAGCCCAGCGTTATAATCGGTGCTGTAGATAAGCCCTTGTGCATCAACAAACACATCACATGACTGAATAACTTGTGGCCGACCAGGGCGTTTATCCACCATTTTTTCCGGGGCTGCAGGCACTAATGCACCGGTTTCCTTCGGTTGGTATGGGTTACTGATGTCGTAAGCGCGCACTCCGGCATTTTGATAGGTAGCAAAAATCAGTGACGAACTGATAAAGCTGCCTGGGCGGTTCTCATGCAGATTGTGCGGGCCGAAATGCGCCCCTTTTGAGACGTAATCTCGCTCACCAGGTACCGGAAAAGTTGAGATACTCACCGGATTGCTTGGCGCACGAATATCGAACAGCCAAATATGCTTTTCACCATCTTCCTGATTATCCAGCACCGCCTCATCCAGCACCACTAATAGGTCGCGGTCTGGCAATGGGAGTGCAGTATGGGTGCCGCCGCCAAAGGGAGGGCTCCAGTTGCGATGGCTTATCAGTTTCGGCTCATGCCGGTCAGAGACATCCAGCAGGGTCAGGCCACCATCGCGCCAACTGCCATAGGCTGTATCACCGCTGATAATGGCATGATGCAATGCGTAACGTTTGCCTTCTGGCCAGCTTGGTTGCTCACCCGCCGCAGTATGCATGCCGGGTAAAGCATAACGCCCCGCCACCAGTGGTTTTTGCGGGTCAGCCAGATCAATGGTCAGGAAAATATAATCACTGTAGCCATCCAGCAATGCAGAAACATAAGCCCAGCGGCCGCCAACATACCAGATGCGATGAATACCAATACCATCAAGCGGCAGGAAGCTAATTTCACGCGGTCTATCCGGTATCGAAATATCAAAAATACGTAAACCGGCACTCCAACTGCGACCTTCCTGCCGGGTACTGACGGTTTGTGCTACGGAGCGAGTGTAATAGACTTTCTCTTGCGCAAAACTGGCGTCGGCAAACAGGTCGCGTGCGTTAATCACCAGCAGCAGGTCATCATGGACTTGTAAGTGTACGTTCCAGGTATTGGGGGGGGCGGCGATAAAACCTGCCGGGCGCGGATTTTTTGCATCCCGCACATCAATAATTGATACCCCTTGCGATACCATATGGCCGACATAGGCGTAGCCACGGTGCACCATTACCTGTACACCGTCGGGTTTTCCGCCCTGATTGCTATGGCCAATCAGCCGCATATTGCGGCTGTATTCGGGTTGTGGCAAGGAAGCTTGCGCTGCCATCTATTTCACTCCCAATCGGTTAGATTTACTGGCCGTTTTTGGCGGCAAGGGTGGCAAACCAGGGTGAGTTGAAATCATCAGATTGGCCCCAGCCCGGAATGATTTTACTCAAGCCTGCCACGTTAACCGCGCCGGGTTGACTGGCCAGCAAGGCTTGTGGAATGGATGCAGCACGGAACTCATAACTGGCAGGCGTCTCTTCCCCAGCAATCTTCTTGGCGACCAAACGCAAGTTAACGGCTCCAATCAGTTTAGGATCGACGGCAACACTGACTTTCCATGGGCTATTGGCTTCACGCATCAGTTGTAAATCCTGATTCGATATATCAATGCTGTAGAGTTTGATCTCGGTACGGCCATTTTCCTGTAAGGCTTTATAAGCGCCTTGAGTAAAGGCATCCCAAGTTCCCCAGATTGCATCGATTTTGCCTTTCGGATATTTTGCCAATACGGCACCGACTTTATTGGCGGTATCACCCTGCACATCAGAAGACACGGCTCCGATAGACTCCAGTTCATGAATACCCGGATTCTGTTTTAGCAGTGCCTGATAAGCGGCCTGGCGACGTTCCATCGGTGGGAAACCGGCAACCCAAAGCTTGATGATATTGGCTTTACCGTTGAAGTCTTTGACCAATTGACCAAAGGATTCATTGGTCAGGGATGCATCATCCTGCTGAGTGACGGTCAGGCCGGGAATCTCGCCCTGAATAGCGGTATCGAACACCGATACCGCAATACCGCTGGCTGCAATCCGTTTGACCAGTTCGGTTGAGTACGGGTCACGCCCCTGAGAGAGAATGATGCCGTCATATTTTTGGCTGATGGCCTGATTCACAAAGTCTTGAAAACGGGCGTCGTCACCATTGCTCAAGAAGGTATCGACTTTGAAACCGAGCTTTTTACCTTCTTTTAATACACCGGACAAAAACTGAGTGGTGTTGTCATCAGATCCCAGGTTACGGATCACGGCAATTTTAATCTGCCCTGGATGTTTGGCGATAGCATCTGGGATCGGGGCTACCGTGGCGGTGTCCGCTGCGAATACCGGCAGTGCTGTCAGTAGGCTCAGGGCCAGCAAAGGGGAAGCAATTTTTTTCATCCGAAACTCCGTCATGGTGTCGATAAGTTATGCAAAGTGAGTGTTGTTGTCGTTGTTATGGCTATCTTTGTGTCTAGACGTCTATTCGCTGCTGTACAGCATCATAACCATAACTATTTTGATTAGGAATTAACTTTGTTATGAATTTTTGGATTGGGTTATATCTTTTAGTTTGGATGGCTTAAATAAGCAGCAAAATAGGGCGAATGGATTATTATGCTGCGAGGAAATAGGCTTAATAACCTTTCTATTGCAATGGTTTATTCTGACGATGAGTATTCCTTATTTTTATTAGGATTAATTTTTTATTTCGTTGTTTGCTCAGTACTGAGACCCTAATGAAAATGTGTAGTAATCAATAATAGAGGTTCAATTCCATAATATAGATAGGTTTTGTAATGTTAAAGTTAATGATATTTAAAGGATTAAAGTCACTATGGAAAAAGTTAGCAGTCTATATAAATTCAGGCAGGAGAGTGCTGATAGAACACAACTGAGTTTGTGCTGTTTTACCTATAAGAATATCTATTTTTATCTGTCACGCAGTGAGTTTTTATTTCTATTTATTCGCTATTTATTAGCATTAACGGTACTCATTTTTTTAATAATGATACTATTTCCTGATTTAGCAGATGAACTCTTGTCTTTATCGATTCAGGTTTTCCCCGCAGTCTACTCATTAGTCTTATTGCTGCCTTGCTACAATCGGTTAACCTACCAAAATCTGACGCCTTATTGGTTGGTTTTTCATCTTTTCCCCATTATTGAAATGGTTATACACAATACAGTTACCTCATTCTTATCAGATTTATTTTTACTGTATCTGATATTTATCAATATTTATAATGTGAAACTGCCAGATTGTGAGCGAAAAAAACAATTTGCTGCTGTTATACCGGAAGAGTATCCGTTTGGTCTCACTATTGCTTGCTTTAGTGCATTATATATAAGTTTCTTTCTATTATTTGAACTGGATGATGCCGTTATTTCCCTGATGTTACTGTCGTGGATTTTCTTTTTACTGGCAAGGTGGCATTGGCCGGTTGTGATGTTAAATTTATTAGGCGTCATCGGCGTATTTTGGTTTTTCGCATCAGGTTTTGTCGAGATGAAACATCATAAGAATATTATTATTAATGCGCTAATTAAGGTTTCCTTGCTGGACAGTATTCTGTTTCTTATTTTCTCATTAAGCTTATTTATTAATATGCTGTTTTGGTTGGAGGCATGGCAACGGGAGCGGTTGTCCACCATTACCAACATTGTGCGATAAAAAATGCCGGTTGGGTTTCCCCTGACCGGCATTTTTGCTATTTCCTGACAATTTAGTTATTCCCTGACAACCACTTTCGTCAGAGAACTCTGTCATACATCAAATCATTTCACTTGCATGCCGGGTTGGGCACCACTGTCTGGGCTAAGCAGGAAGATATCTTTACCGCCAGGGCCTGCTGCCATCACCATACCTTCTGAAAGACCGAAGCGCATTTTGCGTGGTGCCAGGTTAGCCACCATCATGGTCAATCGGCCTTCCAATACTTTCGGGTCAGGATAGGCAGAACGGATGCCAGAGAAGACCTGGCGAGTTTGGCCGCCGATATCCAAAGTCAATTTCAATAACTTATCAGAGCCTTCAACAAATTCTGCCTGCTGAATCAGCGCAATACGCATATCCACTTTAGCAAAATCATCAAAACTGATGGTTTCCTGAATCGGAGAGTCAGCTAATGGCCCGGTGGCTACCACTGTTGGTGCCATATCCGCTTTAGACGAAGTAACCATTTCGTTAACTTTATCTAAATCGATACGATTGAACAGGGCTTTAAAGGTATTGATCTGATGGCCTAACAGCGGTTGTTGAATGCTATCCCACGTCAGTTCGGTATTGAGGAAAGCCTCAGTACGTTCAGTCAGCGATGGCAATACCGGTTTCAGGTAAGTCATCAGTACGCGGAACAGATTGATACCCAAGGAGCAAACCGCTTGTAGGTCGGCATCGCGACCTTCCTCTTTCGCTATCACCCACGGGGCTTGTTCATCAACATAACGATTGGCAATATCAGCCAGTGCCATGATTTCACGGATAGCTTTGCCTGATTCGCGGCTGTTATAGGCATCTGCAATGCTGATAGCCGCATCAGTGAAGGTTTTATACAGCACCGGATCTGCCAACTGGTCGGCTAATTTACCGTCAAAGCGTTTATTGATAAAACCTGCATTACGCGAAGCCAGATTCACAACTTTATTGACGATATCGGTATTAACACGCTGGACAAAATCTTCCAGATTTAAATCAATATCATCAATGCGTGAAGAGAGTTTCGCGGCGTAGTAATAACGCAAGCAATCAGCATCAAAGTGTTGCAGGTAGGTGCTGGCTTTAATGAATGTGCCGCGTGATTTCGACATTTTCGCGCCGTTTACCGTGACATAACCATGAACAAAGATATTGGTCGGTTTGCGGAAATTGCTGCCTTCCAACATG
This sequence comes from Yersinia sp. 2540 StPb PI, assembly GCF_052217165.1. Classification (NCBI taxonomy): domain Bacteria; kingdom Pseudomonadati; phylum Pseudomonadota; class Gammaproteobacteria; order Enterobacterales; family Yersiniaceae; genus Yersinia; species Yersinia sp. 2540 StPb PI. Next base: position 3,763,165 of record NZ_JAZGQC010000001.1, on the reverse strand, counting down.
GCAGGCCAAAACAGGCTATGGAAGTAAACAATGTCTTTACCAATAAAGTGATAAAGATCGGTTTCAGAACCTTCACGCCAGAACTCATCAAAGTCCAGATCGCCGCGCTTGTCGCACAGATTCTTAAACGACCCCATATAGCCGATTGGGGCATCCAGCCAGACATAGAAATATTTACCTGGCGCATCCGGCACTTCAAAACCGAAGTAGGGCGCATCACGGGTGATATCCCACTGTTGTAGGCCAGACTCAAACCATTCCTGCATTTTGTTCGCAACTTGCTCTTGCAGCGCACCAGAACGCGTCCAGGCTTGCAACATATCGCTGAAGGCCGGCAGGTCGAAGAAGAAATGTTCAGATTCGCGCATCACCGGAGTCGCACCAGAAACCGCCGATTTTGGGCTGATAAGTTCAGTCGGGCTGTAGGTTGCGCCACACACTTCACAGTTATCGCCATATTGATCTGGCGCTTTACACTTCGGACAGGTGCCTTTGACAAAACGATCGGGCAGGAACATGCCTTTCTCAGGGTCATAGAGCTGAGAAATGGTGCGATTCTTGATATAACCGTTTGCTTTCAGACGGCTGTATATCAGGCTCGACAGTTCACGGTTTTCATCACTGTGAGTGGAGTGATAGTTATCATAACTGATAGCGAAACCGGCGAAATCCTGTTGGTGTTCCTGGCTCATTTCGGCAATCATCTGCTCTGGTTCGATACCCAGTTGCTGAGCTTTCAGCATGATCGGGGTGCCGTGGGCATCATCTGCACAGATAAAATGAACCTGGTTGCCGCGCATTCGCTGGAAACGGACCCAGATATCTGCCTGGATGTGCTCGAGCATGTGGCCGAGATGTATAGAACCGTTAGCGTATGGTAGCGCGGACGTCACCAATATTTTTTTCGCGACTTGAGCCATAGTGGGAAATTGCTTTCTTTATGTCGATTAAAGGGTCTTTGATGTTAACCGATATGCTGGCTTGCCGCTAGGGTAAGGCAACCCGCACTTTGCCTTAAGTCATAATCGGTTTACTTTGGTGACACAGGGGCAACTGAGTTCTGGTACACTATCATTGGTTAATAACGATAAATTCAAGGAGCCGGGATGAGCCCAAAATCCCCCGAGCAGACCACCCCTGACCTGCTGCAATCACAAATTTCAAAGGTTCTTACGGCCTTTACTCACCCAACCTTGCAAAAGGATCTCCATACCCTGCGTGCTATCCACCATTGCGCCTTATTGGACAATGTGTTGCATATCGAGCTGGTGATGCCGTTTGCTTGGCAATATGGTTTTGATGCATTGAAAGAGTCGGTCAGCGGGGAATTGCTGGCAGTGACTGGTGCTAAAGCTATTGATTGGAAGCTGTCACATAATATCACCACGCTCAAACGTGCCAATGATCAGCCGGGTATCAAAGGCGTGCGTAATATTGTGGCTGTCAGTTCGGGTAAAGGTGGTGTGGGGAAATCCAGTACCGCCGTTAATCTGGCACTGGCATTGGCGGAAGAGGGGGCCAAAGTCGGCATTCTGGATGCCGATATTTATGGCCCTTCCATTCCCAATATGCTTGGAACCATGAATCAGCGGCCAACGTCCCCTGACGGCAAGCATATGGCACCGATCATGGCTCACGGTCTGGCGACTAACTCGATTGGTTATCTGGTCACTGATGAGAACGCTATGGTGTGGCGCGGCCCGATGGCCAGTAAGGCATTGATGCAGATGCTGCAAGACACCTTATGGCCGGACTTGGATTATTTGGTGATTGATATGCCACCGGGTACCGGTGATATCCAGTTGACGCTGTCGCAAAATATCCCGGTGACGGGAGCATTGGTGGTGACAACGCCACAAGACATTGCCTTAATCGATGCCATGAAAGGCATTGTGATGTTTGAGAAAGTGCATGTGCCAGTGTTGGGTATTATTGAAAATATGAGCATGCATATTTGCAGCAATTGCGGCCATTTGGAGCCTATTTTCGGCACCGGCGGGGCGGAGAAACTGGCGCAGAAGTACCATTGCAAACTGTTGGGCCAAATTCCATTGCATATTTCTTTGCGCGAAGATCTTGATCGCGGCGAACCAACGGTTATTAGCCACCCTGACAGTGAATTTGCTGATATCTATCGCCAACTGGCATCAAATGTGGCGGCAGAGATGTACTGGCAAGGGGAAGCTATCCCAACGGAAATCTCATTCCGCGCGGTGTAACAGCCGCTAACACCCCTGCGGCGTCAAAGACGCAAAATTATACCCTGCGGCGTCAAAGACGCAGGGTATAGTGCTGGCATCAAACCCGCTAACTCCTTATAATTGCCGCGCTCGAAGCACCTAGCGTGCTTTGTCTCCCCTCACACTTCGTAATCAGGTCTTTAATTTTATGACTGACAAAGCACACCAGTGCGTCATTATCGGGATAGCGGGTGCCTCAGCCTCCGGAAAAAGTCTTATCGCCAGCACGCTGTATCGCGAATTACGCGAGCAGGTAGGTGACCAACATATCGGCGTTATCCCTGAGGATGGTTATTACAAAGACCAGAGTCATCTGTCAATGGAAGAGCGGGTCAAAACCAACTATGACCATCCCAGTGCCATGGATCACAACTTATTGCTGGAGCATTTGCAATCGTTGAAAGCAGGCCGGTCGATTGAACTGCCGCTTTACAGTTACACTGAGCACACCCGCAAAAAAGAAACCGTCCATTTAGAACCCAAAAAAGTGATTATTTTGGAAGGGATCTTGTTGTTGACCGATATCCGTCTGCGTCAGGAGATGAATTTCTCGATCTTTGTTGATACCCCGCTGGATATCTGCCTGATGCGCCGTATGAAGCGTGATGTTAATGAGCGTGGTCGTTCGATGGACTCTGTGATGGCGCAATATCAGAAGACTGTGCGTCCAATGTTTCTGCAATTTATAGAACCATCCAAACAATATGCTGACATTATCGTTCCTCGCGGTGGTAAGAACCGAATTGCGATCGATATTCTAAAAGCGAAAATCAGTCAGTTCTTTGAGTAATGTTCGTCTGGACCTTTGCTTCTTAATATGGCAGCTTGCGTAGTAGATAAGCTGTAACATGCGAATTTTGATGGGGATTTTAGCAATGAGACTGTGCGATCGTGACATAGAAGCCTGGCTGGACAGCGGTAAATTAGGTATTGATCCTCGCCCACCGGTAGAACGTATCAATGGTGCCACAGTCGATGTTCGCTTAGGCAACCAATTCCGTGTATTCAATGGTCACACGGCGGCATTTATTGACTTAAGCGGTCCGAAGGATGAAGTCAGCGAAGCGCTGGAACGAGTCATGAGCGATGAAATCAATCTGCCGGAAGGAGAGGCATTCTTCCTGCATCCAGGGGAGTTGGCGCTGGCAGTGACACTGGAGTCGGTGACAATCCCTGATGACTTGGTCGGCTGGCTTGATGGTCGTTCCTCATTAGCTCGCCTTGGATTAATGGTGCATGTTACCGCACACCGTATAGATCCGGGTTGGCAAGGCAGGATTGTGCTGGAGTTCTATAATTCAGGTAAGCTGCCATTGGCGCTACGCCCAGGGATGTTAATTGGCGCGCTGAGTTTTGAACCACTCTCCGGCCCGGCAGCGCGCCCTTATAACAGCCGTCAGGACGCAAAATATCGTGGTCAACAAGGTGCTGTAGCCAGTCGTATCGATAAAGATTAGCCATTTCTTGCGCAAAGTTTAGCCTGTTTGGACTTTTTAGCCTGATTAGACAAGAGGATGTCATGAGACGATTACTGACGACGTTAATTATCCTGCTGGTTGTGTTAGTTGCAGGGATGAGCGCATTAGTATTGCTGGTTAATCCTAATGACTTTCGCGCCTACATGGTCAAACAGGTAGAGAGAAAAAGTGGTTATCAGTTGCAACTGGAAGGGGATTTGCGCTGGCATGTCTGGCCCCAGCTTAGCATTATTGCTGGCCGGACCGCGCTGACTGCCCCCGGTGCGGCGGCACCGGTTGTCAGTGCTGAAAATATGCGGCTGGATGTCAAACTTTGGCCTCTATTATCACATCAACTTGAAGTAAAACAGGTGATGTTGAAAGGGGCGGTTATCCGCTTGACGCCCGACAGTGAAGCCCAACAACAGCCTGACGCTCCTGTTGCACCATCCGGTAATGTGCCTGTTAATGAGCACCGTGCCTGGAAGCTCGACATTAATAAAGTACAAATCGCTGATAGCCTGTTGATTTGGCAGCGGGCAGACAATGATCAAGTCAATGTACGTGATATCAATCTTGAACTTCAACAAGATGCCCAACGCCAAGTACATATCTCTCTCTCCAGCCGTGTTAACCGTAACCAACGTGATGTGACTTTCTCACTGGTCGCGGATGCAGACATGCGCCATTATCCACAGCAGTACAGCGCCAATATCAGCCAATTCAGTTATAAATTGGAAGGTGCGGATATTCCTGTTGGCGGCGTGAGCGGCGAAGGGACACTACAAGCCAGTTATCAACACGATATTCAACAATTATTGCTGAACCAACTGAGCTTCTCGGCTAATAACAACCAGTTGACGGGGACCGCCAAGGCCACCTTGGGGGAGGTACCCGATTATGTTATCAATTTGGCTGCCGACAATCTTAATCTGGATTCTATTTTTGGTTGGGAGTCTAAAAGTACGGTTGCCAGCAAAGAAACGGCCAAACAGCTTGCCGTGACAGCGCCGGTGATTGCGATTCAGGCTGATGATGATGTCGGGCAGGACTTGCAGGCATTACGCGACTTTACCGCCCAAATATCGCTAACGGCGAATAACCTGGTCTATCGGGCGATTAAAATCAGTCAACTCAATCTTCAAGCCTCTAATCAGCGCGGGAATGTAGAGATTAGCCGCTTAACCGGTAGTGCGGTTGAGGGCGATTTTTCGTTGCCAGGCTCACTGGATGTGACGGGCAAGAGGGTCCTGGCTACCGTTAACCCAGTGATAAACCATATGGAATTGGGGCCGGTTCTATTGGCCGCCGGTTTGCCGCCGATGATGACGGGCAAATTTTCCATGAAAGCGCAGTTGTCTGGTGATGGCCTCAATGTTGAGGCATTCAACCACCGTTGGCAGGGGGATGCGCAGTTCGGCATGACTAATGCGCGGCTGGAAGGGCTGAATATTCAACAGCTTATTCAACAGGCGGTGACTCGCAGTTCCAGTGATGTCAAAGGTCAGGATCGTTATGAGCGTTATACTGAGGTTACACAGCTACAAGCGAGCTTGGCGTTGCACCGAGGATCAATGAAAGTCAGTAATCTTAGTGCCGATTCGGCGTTGATTTCCATTAAAGGTAATGGGTCACTTAATTTACCCGCACAGCAATGTGATATGAATCTGGCGGTGCGGGTTATGCAAGGCTGGAGCGGGCAAGATAGCCTGGTAAAAATGTTGCAAGCTACTGATATCCCTCTGCGCATTTATGGTCCGTGGACTCAGCTTAGCTATCAATTGAATGTCGAACAGTTGTTGCGTAATGAATTACAGCAGCGAGCTAAAAAAGCACTCAATGATTGGGCAGAGCGTAATCAACAAAACCGTGCTAGCAAAGATCTTAAAAAGCTTATCGATAAGCTTTAATTACCCATTATCTCCGATAGGCATGGCTGTTTATCGGAGATAATGACGGCATACTGTTATCTATTTGTTGTATAATTGTTCACCAATCTCGCCATTCAAAACATAAAATCCTCTCTCTTGCTCACAAACTACTATTTGTTTCTAAAATCTCTGCGAATCATTGATAGATGTCATAAACTCGCCGATGGACTTTGGGCAGAGTGCAGAGCCATTTAAGTATTTTAACGATAATAATGCTGAAGCAATATTTAGCAACACACAGCAACAGGCAAGATTCAGAGAGGGTATATGTTAGATCTTTTGATTGGGATAGTCGTGGCCGTAGGTGTAGGCCGTTATATTATTAAAGGCTATTCAGCAACAGGTGTGCTGATGGTCGGTGGCTTACTGCTATTAATTATCAGTGCCTTGATGGGCAAGAATGTATTACCTGCCAGTGCGACCTCAACCGGCTGGCGGGCGACGGACATTGTTGAATATGTCAAAATCTTGCTGATGAGCCGTGGTGGCGATCTTGGCATGATGATCATGATGTTATGTGGCTTTGCGGCTTATATGACCCATATCGGTGCCAATGATGTCGTGGTTAAGATTGCCTCTAAACCACTGCAAATGATCAATTCCCCATACTTACTGATGGTTGCGGCTTATCTTGTGGCTTGCTTGATGTCGTTGGCGGTATCATCGGCAACCGGGTTGGGCGTGTTACTGATGGCGACACTGTTCCCAGTGATGGTTAACGTCGGTATCAGTCGGGGTGCCGCAGCTGCAATCTGTGCATCACCGGCGGCAATTATTCTCGCGCCAACCTCAGGCGATGTGGTACTGGCAGCGAAAGCCTCTGAGATGCCATTAGTCGATTTTGCTTTTAAAACCACCTTACCTATCTCTATTGCCGCGATTGTCTGCATGGCTATCGCGCACTTCTTCTGGCAGCGCTATCTGGATAATAAAAGTCAGGAAAAGCATGAGATGATGGATGTTAATGACATCACCACCAATGCGCCGGGTTTCTATGCCATTTTACCCTTTACCCCGATTATCGGCGTGCTGATATTTGACGGTAAATGGGGGCCGGAACTGCATATTATTACAGTGTTGGTGATTTGCATGCTGATTGCCGCCGTCATTGAATTCTTACGCAGCTTCAGTGCTAAAACAGTATTTACCGGCCTTGAGGTGGCTTATCGTGGCATGGCCGATGCGTTTGCTACTGTAGTAATGCTTTTGGTTGCCGCCGGGGTATTTGCACAAGGGTTGAGTACCGTTGGTTTTATCAGTGGTCTGATTGGGCTAGCTCAATCTTTTGGTACCGGTGGCATTATTATGATGCTGGTACTGGTGGTGATTACGATGCTGGCGGCTATGACCACCGGGTCAGGCAATGCGCCGTTCTATGCGTTTGTTGAATTGATTCCAAAACTGGCAGCTCAGATGGGGATAAATCCAGCCTATCTGGTTATTCCGATGCTACAGGCTTCAAATTTGGGGCGTACTTTATCCCCGGTTTCAGGCGTGGTGGTTGCTGTTGCTGGTATGGCAAAAATTTCACCATTTGAAGTGGTGAAACGCACCTCGGTACCGGTTTTAGTCGGGTTGGTGGTGGTGATTGTTGCCACTGAGATTCTGGTGCCTGTGCACTTGTAATCACAATCTATCACGATAAAAAAGCCGGGCGAGTTTACCCGGCTTTTACGCCAAATCACGACGGTTTATTACACTTCATAATCTGGGTCAGGCACTTTCAACGGTGTTATTTTTACCTTCAAGATACGATGGCTGCTGACTTCCAACGGCTCAAATAGGTAGTCACCAATTTTCATCTGTTCACCGACCTGCGGGATGCGCTGGGTATACTCCATGATTAACCCGGCCAAGGTGTGATATTCACGTTTATCATCGATAGGTAGCGGCAGATAGAGCACCAAATCTTCCAGCGGCATATAGCCATTCGCAATCCAGCAACCATCCTCGGTTTGCTGAATATCATGACGGGCATCCAACTCTTCACCGGCCACGGGCAGATTACCGGCAATGGTTTCCATCACATCGGTCAGGGTAACCACCCCTTCGATGGAACCAAATTCATCCACGACAAAGGCAAAATGCGTCTGTGCCTGACGGAACTGCTCTAATGCCATCAACAGCGAAACCTGCTCGGGGAAAATCAACGGTTGGCGAATCAATGCGCGTAAGTCGAGCTTTTCATCTGCTAACTGCTGCCTTAATAAATCAATGACGTGAATAACACCCAAGGGTTCATCGGTCGAACTATCTTCAGTAACCACAATTCGGGTATGCAAATTTTTTGTCAGCAACTGAGTCAGTTTCTCTGGCGGATCGTTAAGATCCAGATACTCAACATCATGCCGTGATGTCATGATGCTGCTCACGGTACGTTGCGCCAGCCCCAACACCCGTTCAATCATGCGGCGTTCCTGCTCATTGAACACCTCTTGGCCGACACTGGTATTATCAGCGATCAGGTTAGCAGTATGGTTATCCAGCTCGGCCTCTTCGTGTTTGCCACTTAGCATACGTAACACTGCTTCTGCGGTTCTTTCACGTAACGGTCTAACCGTTGACAAAAAGCGACGGCGATTGAATTGTGCGAATTGATTGAGCGATTCAATAATGACGGAGAAACCAATCGCAGCGTACAGATACCCTTTTGGAATATGGTAACCAAAGCCTTCAGCCACTAAGCTGAAACCGATCATCAGTAAGAAGCTCAGACAGAGTATGACAATGGTTGGATGCGCGTTGACAAAACGGGTTAATGGCTTACTGGCCAACAGCATCAAACCTATGGCAATACACACCGCAGCCATCATGACCGCGAGGTGGTCTACCATACCGACGGCAGTAATAACCGAATCGAGCGAGAATATGGCATCCAGCACCACAATTTGTGCGACGACCGGCCAGAACCGTGCGCCTTTGCGCTGCTGACCTTGATGCTGGTCCTTGCCCTCAAGCCGCTCGTTTAACTCCATGGTGGCTTTAAAGAGCAAGAATATCCCACCGACTAGCATGATTAAGTCACGGGCGCTGAACGGGTGGCCAGATAAGGTGACCAAGGGAGCCGTTAATGTGGCCAGCCATGAAATACTGGCTAACAGCACCAAACGCATCAACAGTGCGCACAGTAAACCGGTAACTCTGGCTTTATCTCGTTGATGACGTGGAAGCTTTTCTGCCAAAATGGCGATAAATATCAGGTTGTCAATGCCTAATACAATTTCGAGCACGACCAGCGTTGCCAGTCCTGCCCAAATAGTAGGATCTGCGATCCATTCCATATATCCAATTTCACCTTTGATTTCTACGGTTTATGCCGCCAAAGTGAATAATGGGCGCTGATAAGCTAAAATTCAACATCCAATCATGTAATAACCTACACTGATTGCAAATGGCGCAAATAATCAACAGCAACAAAAAGTGGAAAAGCATTGCTTAAATAGATTGAAAAACAATCAATTAAGCAGTTAAAGCATCCAGCCATGATATATATTTGTTCGGTTTATTCTTAAAATAGCTAAAAGAGTCTTATAAATCGGCAAATTACGGAAGGTTGGCTGAACAAAATGTTAATGTGGAATATAATACGGCATTAGGGCGTTAATTTTTTATTTTTCCCAGTTAACATGTATTAGTAACACATTGAAATAATATATAAATATAGGATAAGTAGGATTTGGAATACAGTCTTGCGCGGTCATATTGCTCGTATTACCAGATCGTATTTGTATCTATTCAAAGGCCTGCTTAATGGCCACTCCAGAAAAGGTATGGTAGATGGAAAAGAAATTGAAGGCTGTGATCCCTGTTGCCGGGCTTGGTACCCGAATGCTGCCAGCGACTAAAGCGATCCCAAAGGAAATGCTGCCGGTGGTGGATAAGCCTCTGATCCAATATATCGTTAATGAATGTGTGGCCGCCGGAGTAAAAGAGATAGTGCTGGTCAGCCATTCCTCTAAAAATGCGATAGAAAACCATTTTGATACATCATTTGAGCTGGAAGCTGCACTGGAATCACGTGTTAAGCGGCAGCTATTGCAAGAGATTAAGAATATCTGCCCGCCGGATGTCACTATCATGCAAGTGCGCCAAGGCCATGCCAAGGGCTTGGGGCATGCGGTATTATGTGCCCAACCGATGGTGGGTGATAACCCATTTATTGTGCTGCTGCCAGACGTTTTACTTGATGATTCAACAGCAGATTTATCTAAAGAAAATCTTGCCAGTATGATTAAGCGCTTTGAAGAGACCGGGCGTAGCCAGATCATGGTGGAGCCGGTGCCTAAAGCTGATGTTTCCAAGTACGGTATTGCTGATTGTGATCATGTGGCTTTGTCTCCGGGTGAAAGTACCCTAATGACGGCAGTGGTAGAGAAGCCCTCACTTGCTGATGCGCCTTCTAATCTTGCCGTGGTTGGGCGTTATGTATTGTCAAAAGACATTTGGCCGCTGCTGAAGAAAACGCCACGCGGGGCGGGTGATGAAATTCAGCTTACTGATGCCATTGCAATGTTAATGGAGCAAGAGGATGTTGAGGCTTTTCATATGACCGGTAAATCGCACGACTGCGGGGACAAATTGGGTTATATGAAAGCTTTTGTCACTTATGGCGTGCGCCATAACACCGAGGGCGAGAGCTTTACCGCCTGGCTGAAACAGCAAATTGACTAACTTCAGCTTAGCGGCTGAGTAGGAATAGATTTTAAATTCGCTTCAAGAAATCAGTAGGTTAATTATGACCAAATTGAAAGCAGTGATCCCAGTTGCCGGTTTAGGTATGCGAATGCTTCCCGCGACTAAAGCCATTCCAAAAGAAATGCTGCCTATTGTCGATAAACCATTGATCCAATATGTGGTCAACGAATGTGTTGCTGCTGGTATTAAAGAAATCATTCTGATAACCCATTCTTCGAAAAATGCGGTAGAAAACCATTTCGATACGTCTTATGAGCTGGAAGCCATGTTGGAAGCGCGTGTGAAACGTCAGCTATTGGATGAGGTACAATCTATCTGTCCACCGGGTGTGACTATCATGCATATCCGTCAAGGGCATCCTGAAGGTTTGGGGCATGCGGTGTTGTGTGCCAAACCGCTAGTAGGTGACTCACCATTTGCGGTGTTGTTGCCAGATGTCTTGATTGATGACGCAAAATCGGATTTAACCCGTGATAATTTGGCTCAGTTGGTTAGACGTTTCGAAGAGACCGGTACGAGCCAAGTGTTGGTTCACTCGGTCGAACCTGAGGCGTTATCGAACTATTCGGTCATTTCTTGTGAAAAAGCGGATCTGGCACCGGGTGAAAGTAGCCGAATTAACGCAATGGTTGAGAAACCGCAAAGTCCGGCTGACCTCAAATCCAATCTGTCGGCAGTAGGGCGTTATGTCTTATCTGCGGATATTTGGCCAATGCTGGAAAAAACCAAGCCTGGTGCTTGGGGCCGTATCCAACTGACCGATGCCATTGATGCTCTGGCTGCGATTAAACCAGTCGAAGGTGTGGCATTAACCGGCCAATCCTATAATTGTGGCGAGAAGCTCGGATATATGCAGGCTTATGTCGCCTACGGCCTGCGTCACCCCAAACAAGGTGCAGAATTTAAAGCCTGGTTGAAAGAGTTCGTGGCATAAGCCAATTTCAGCAGCAATGAAAAGCAATCCATGGGGTTGCTTTTTTTGTCTATAAACCAGCCAGGTCAATTGAGTCAAATCGGTTTGCACTTTACCAAAGCAAACGTGTGCGAACAGCAACTGGTCAGTTGTGCTATCTATCGCACCAATCACTACCCAGCTGACATAATCCTGAGTTAACATGTTTCCCACATCAAAAACCTGTTGGCCTCAAGGCCGGTAACAGGTGTCATCCTTCAGACAGGAGTTTTTTAATGTCCAAACAACAGATTGGCGTTGTCGGTATGGCGGTGATGGGCCGTAACCTGGCGCTCAACATCGAAAGTCGTGGCTATTCCGTTTCTATCTTTAACCGTTCATCAGACAAAACCGACGAAGTGGTTGCCGAGAACCCAGGTAAAAATCTGGTGCCGAGTTATACCGTGGAAGATTTTGTTGATTCATTGGAAAAACCGCGTCGCATCCTGCTGATGGTGAAAGCGGGTGAAGCCACTGATAAGACTATCGCTTCACTGACTCCACATCTGGATAAAGGTGACATTCTGATTGATGGTGGTAATACTTATTACAAAGACACCATCCGCCGTAATCGTGAACTTTCTGCGCAAGGCTTCAACTTTATCGGTACTGGTGTTTCCGGTGGCGAAGAGGGCGCATTGAAAGGCCCATCTATCATGCCAGGTGGCCAGAAAGAAGCCTACGAACTGGTTGCGCCTATCCTTGAGAAGATTGCTGCCCGTGCTGATGACGGTGATGCTTGTGTGGCGTATATCGGTGCCGATGGTGCCGGCCATTACGTTAAAATGGTTCACAACGGCATTGAATACGGTGACATGCAATTGATCGCAGAAGCTTATTCCCTGTTGAAACAGTCTTTAGGTTTAAGCAACGAAGAGCTGGCTAGCACCTTTGCTGAGTGGAACAAGGGAGAGCTGAACAGCTACCTGATTGATATCACCAAAGATATCTTCACCAAAAAAGACGAAGCCGGTAAATATCTGGTCGATGTGATTCTGGATGAAGCGGCGAACAAAGGCACCGGTAAATGGACCAGCCAAAGTTCTCTGGATTTGGGTGAGCCATTAACACTGATCACTGAGTCTGTGTTTGCTCGCTATTTGTCTTCTCTGAAAGATCAGCGCGTAGCTGCCTCTAAAGTACTGACTGGCCCTAAAGTGCAGCCTTTTGTCGGTGATAAAGCTGAATTTATCGAGAAAATCCGTCGTGCGTTGTATCTGGGTAAAATCGTCTCTTATGCTCAGGGCTTCTCTCAACTGAAAGCCGCTTCTGACGAAAATAACTGGGATTTGCATTACGGTGAGATAGCCAAGATTTTCCGTGCGGGTTGTATTATCCGTGCACAATTCCTGCAAAAAATCACTGATGCATATGCAGAAAATGCAGATATTGCTAATTTGCTGTTGGCACCTTACTTCAAGCAGATCGCTGATGAATACCAGCAAGCACTGCGTGATGTAGTGTCTTATGCAGTTCAAAACGGTATCCCAACACCAACATTCTCTGCGGCGATTAATTATTACGATAGCTACCGTTCAGCTGTACTGCCAGCCAACTTGATTCAGGCACAGCGCGACTATTTCGGTGCGCATACCTATAAGCGTACTGATAAAGAAGGTGTGTTCCATACCGAGTGGATGGAGTAATCCTTTTAACGGATTACGCTTTGTCTTAATTTTTTTGGCAAAGAGGATTCGATGACTTAAAACCGGTGGAATGCTCAGAAGAGTAAAGCGTCCGCGCCAGGACGGTGCGGCTCGAGCCTCCAGGGATGGATTAATGGCGTCTTTACGATCTGAGTGTTTCTCCTGTCTTACTGCGGGCAACCAAAACTTCAGTATTTGATATTTGCCTTAATAAAAACGCCCTCGATGCTGAGTCGAGGGCGTTTTTTTGCCAATAAGAAAGCTAACTCGAAAATTACTTCTCGTGGCGTTCGCGCAGACGGCCAATCACTTTACTCAGATTCAAATCTTGGTCTTGCAACAACACCAGTAGGTGATAGATCAAATCCGATGCTTCGTTGGTCAACTCTTCACGGTCATTCACTGTTGCGGCGAGGGCGGTTTCTACCCCTTCTTCCCCCACTTTTTGTGCGATACGCTTAGTGCCGCTGGCATACAGCTTGGCGGTGTAAGAACTGGCTGGATCGGCTGATTTACGTGAGGCTAATAACTGCTCTAACTGGTACAGGAAGCCCCAATCGCTGGCCGCCGGGGCGAAGCAACTGTTATTGCCTAAATGACAGGTTGGGCCAACAGGATTAGCCAGAATGAGCAGGGTATCATTGTCGCAGTCAGGATAGATATTCACTACATTCAGCACGTTACCGGAGCTTTCGCCCTTGGTCCACAAACGTTGTTTGGTGCGAGAGAAAAAGGTAACCTTGCCGGTTTGCTGTGTCACCGTCAGTGCGGCCTGATTCATATACCCCATCATCAGAACTTCACCGGAAATGGCATGCTGAACGATGGCTGGCATCAGATTGTCGACTTTATCCCAATCCAGTTGGGCAATTTGTTGTTCGCTTAACACACTCTTATCTCCACGCCTTGTTCAGACAAATACTTTTTCAATTCGCCGATATTAATGATTTGTTTATGGAACACCGAGGCTGCCAGCGCACCATCGACATCTGTGTCACGGAAAGCCTCAAGGAAGTGTTCTGGGGTACCTGCACCGCCAGAGGCTATCAACGGAACATGGCAGATGGCTCGCATCTGTTTCAACTGACGTAAATCGTAGCCGTTGCGCACGCCATCTTGGTTCATCATATTCAGCACAATCTCACCGGCTCCACGTAACTGGACCTCTTTGATCCAATCCTCGGTCTGCCAGGTGGTGGCTTTGGTCCGTTTTTCATCGCCGGTAAATTGATAAACCTGATAACTGTCACTTTCCGCGTCATACCAAGTATCAATACCGACGACAATGCATTGTACGCCATAGCGGTCGGCCAAACGGGTAATTAAGGTCGGATCTGCCAGCGCCGGTGAGTTGATAGAGATTTTATCGGCACCGAAGGTCAGGATCTGACCTGCATCTTCAACGCTTTTAATCCCACCCGCCACGCAGAAAGGAATATCAATCACTTCTGCGACCCGCGATACCCAGCTTTTATCGACCACACGGCCGTCAGATGACGCAGTAATATCGTAAAACACCAGCTCGTCGGCACCTTCTTGTGCATAACGCTGCGCCAGTGGCACGATGTCGCCGATGATTTCGTGATTACGGAACTGGACGCCTTTGACCACTTGGCCGTCTTTCACATCCAGACAAGGGATTATACGTTTTGCCAGCATGCGATCGCCTCCTTCACGTTAAACTTGCCGTCCAATAGCGCGCGGCCCACAATCACACCTTGCACACCACTGCCACGCAGGCGGGCAATATCATCCAGACAACCGATACCACCGGAAGCCTGGAATGCCACTTGTGGGTAGCGCTGGCACACTTCCTGATACAGTTCTACATTGGAACCACTCAGGGTGCCATCGCGGGAAATGTCAGTACACAACACATGTTTTAGGCCAAACGGCAGGTATTGCTCGACGATTTGTTCCAGCGTAGCATCTGAGTTTTCCTGCCAACCGCTGATAGCCACCTGTTTGCGACCCGCCTCATTAATTCGGACATCCAGCGCTAATACAATGGCTTCAGCGCCATAGCGCTCAAACCACTGTTGCACCATTTCTGGCTGCTTAACGGCTGTCGAACCCACAACAACCCGTGTTGCACCGGCTTCCAGCAGTGCGACCACATCTTGTTCGTTACGGATACCGCCGCCCACCTGCACCGGGACATCCACACCAGCCAGTAACTCGCGCAGCAAGGGGATCTGACGGGCTGCCGGATCTTTGGCCCCGGTAAGATCGACCAGATGTAACACCTGAGCGCCTTGCTGCTGATAATCCTGTAAGCGAGGCAGTGGGTGATTACCGTAATCACGCTGCTGGCCGTAATCGCCCTGATGCAAACGCACCACCTTGCCTTCGATCAAATCCAACGCAGGAATAATCATGGTGCTCACATCTCCAGAAAGTTTTTCAGCAATTGGGCTCCAGCCGCACCGGAGCGTTCCGGATGAAACTGCACGCCAAAGAAGTTGTCTTTTTCTACTGCGGCGGTAAACGGCTCGCCGTAATTGGCCTGGGCGATGGTATCTGGGCATATTGGCATTGCATATCCGTGCACAAAGTAGAAATAGGTCCCATCCGGGATCCCACGAAACAGATGATTACCCGCTTGTGGGGTAATTTGATTCCAGCCCATGTGCGGCAGCGGTAAACCAAAATCCATCATCTGTTTTACCGGCGTATCAATAATACCGAGAGTTTCAATGCCACCACTCTCCTCGCTGCTGGTCGCCAGCAACTGCATTCCCAGGCAGATACCCAATACCGGCTGAGTACAGCTCTTAATCAGTTCGATAAGTTCGCGTTCTTTTAACTGCTCCATTGCTGCATGGGCAGTACCGACACCTGGCAGGAAAAGCTTATCTGCACGCAGTACAATCTCAGGGTCACGGCTGATAACGGGTGCATAACCCAAACGTTGCACCGCATAGGTGACAGAGGAGAGGTTGGCGCACCCTGTATCCAGAATCACCACATTCATTACAGCACTCCTTTGGAACTTGGCAGGGTATTGCCCTCAACGCGGATCGCCTGACGTAAAGTACGACCAAACACTTTAAACAGGCTCTCGACCCGGTGGTGATCGTTACGGCCTTTGGTTTTCAAGTGCAGGGTACAGGCCATGGCATAAGAGAGGGAGCGGAAGAAGTGCTCAACCATCTCAGTGCTCAGGTCACCCACGCGCTGGTAGTTAAATTCCGCTTTGTATTCCAGATGCGGGCGGCCGGAAATATCTAGCGCGCAGCGCGCCAGACACTCGTCCATTGGCAAGACAAAACCAAAACGGCCAATACCGCGTTTGTCACCGAGCGCGTTGTTAATCGCTTCGCCCAGTGCCAGTGCCGTATCTTCTACGGTGTGGTGGTCATCAATGTAGAGGTCACCGCTGACCTGAATATCCATACGGAAACCGCCGTGAGTGGCGATTTGATCCAGCATATGGTCGAAGAAGCCCACGCCAGTTTTGATCTTGCTGCCCCCTTCACGATCGAGCCACACATTTACATCAATTGCCGTCTCTTTGGTGACACGGTTAACATAGGCATGACGGTCTCGTTGGGTTAGCTGCTTGGCAATCTGCGACCAGTTCAAACCATCACGCTGATAACGCAAGCCGCTGATGCCCATATTGTGAGCCAATTGCAGGTCAGTTTCTCGGTCGCCGATAACATAGCTATTAGCACTATTCATTACGCCTTCAGCCAGATAACTTTCTACCAACTCGGTTTTCGGCTTACGGCAAGTACAATTATCCGCAGGTAGGTGCGGGCAAATTAGCACTTGCTCGAAATTGACGCCCTGAGAGCTAAATATTTGCATCATCAGGTTATGGGGAGGATCAAACGTTTCCTGTGGGAAACTGTGGGTACCCAAGCCATCTTGATTGGTTATCATCACCAAACGATAATCCGCTTTTTGCAGTGCCAGCAAGGCCGGGATCACTTCTGGCTCCAGCGCCAGTTTGTCCAGCCGGTCAACCTGAAAGTCTTCCGGTGGCTCAGCAATCAGGGTGCCGTCTCTGTCAATAAAAAGAAATTTCTGGCTCATATCGTTTCCTTACGCAGGCTGGAGGTATTAGTGCTATTGGGGCTATTGATACCGGGCAGGGGAGCAAGGGCGGCAATCACTCGCTCACACTCCTGACGGGTGCCTACCGTAATGCGCAGGCAGTTGGATAACCCAGGTTGCTTATTTTGGTCACGCAGGATGATGCCTTGGTCCCACAGTGTTTTGAATACATTGCTGGCGGCGGTAAAACGGGCCAGTAAATAGTTACTTTCACTGGTAAATACCTGCTCAACACAGGCACAGTCTTGCAGCGCGCTTTGTAACCATGCGCGGTTAGTCCGTACTTCGTTTACCCGCTGGCGCATTTGCTCAAGACCTTGTGGGCTGAGCGCTTGTGCAGCAATATCGGCCACCGGTGTAGACAACGGATAGGGCGCGATCACTTTCAGCAACAATTGGATGATATCGCTGTTGGCCAAGGTAAAGCCACAACGTAAACCGGCCAATGCAAAAGCTTTCGATAAGGTGCGCAAAATGACTAAATTCGGATAATCTTTTAGCCAACCGCTTACCGAGGCCTGTGGGCAGAACTCGATATAGGCTTCATCGATAGCCACGATAGCGCGACCTTGCGCCAGTTCCAGCACTTCACGCAGAGAGGCTGGGTTGATTAAATTGCCAGTTGGGTTATTTGGGCTGCAAACATAGATCAATTTCACCCGATCCAGGTTTTCTTTAATTGCCGGTAGATCTAACTGCCAGTCCGCGGTGGTTTGCACGGTACGCAATTCAACACCAAAGGTTTCGGCGCTGACGGCATACATACCATAGGTTGGCGGGCAGAAGAGTATCGCATCTTCACCCGGTTCACAGAATGCACGGATTAGCAGCTCAATACCTTCATCGGCACCACGGCTGACTAACACTTGATCAGTTGCTAAACCGGCATAGGCGGCATAACGCTCAATCACCTGTTTCGGCTGACATTCTGGATAGCGATTGAAGTTTTGTGCCGTAAGTTGGTATTCGGTCGCTAGCGGGTATTCGTTGGCATTAAGCCAAACATCGCCATTACCGCCCAAACGGCGGGCAGACATATAAGGGGTCAGGGCACGGACATTGGCACGGGCCAAATCGGTGACGTTGGTAGATTGGCTCATGCTTGCTCCTTTTGGGCGGCTGTCAGGGCCGCAACACGTAGGGTAACGGCGTTTTTGTGGGCGGTGAGTTGTTCGGCTTGCGCTAAAATTTCGATAGTCGAAGCCAGACCCAGCAAGCCCTGCGGTGTTAATTGCTGTACTGTCATTCGCTTAACAAAATCGGCCAGACCCAAACTGGAATAAGTTGAGGTATAACCATAAGTCGGTAACACGTGGTTGGTACCGGAGGCATAATCACCCGCAGATTCCGGCGACCAGTCACCCATAAAGACTGAACCGGCATTATTAATCTGATCGATAATGTCTTCCGGCTGACGGATTTGCAAAATTAAGTGTTCTGGGCCGTATTGGTTACTGATATCAATACATTGTTGCAAATCTTTGGTGACGATCAAACGGCTGCTTTCCAGTGCCTGACGAGCGATATCAGCGCGCGATAACAATTTAAGTTGCTGCTCTACCTCAACAGCGACTGCTTGGGCAATGGCGGCATCCGGGGTCAGTAATACCACTTGTGAATCCGGCCCGTGCTCCGCTTGAGACAGCAAATCAGAGGCAATAAACGCCGGTGTAGCACCACTGTCGGCAATAACCAACACTTCTGACGGGCCAGCTGGCATGTCAATTGCAGCACCATCCAAACGTTGGCTTACCTGACGCTTCGCTTCAGTGACATACGCGTTGCCGGGGCCAAAAATCTTGTTCACTTTCGGTATTGATTCGCTACCGAATGCCATGGCAGCAATCGCTTGTGCTCCACCAATCTGGAACACTTCATTAATCCCACACAGTTGCGCGGCATACAGTATTTCATCGGCAATCGGCGGCGGGGAACATAAAATGACCCGCTGGCAACCGGCAATGCGTGCTGGGGTACCGAGCATGAGTACGGTAGACAGCAGCGGGGCGGAACCACCGGGAATATACAAGCCGACGGAGGCAATCGGACGGGTGATTTGCTGGCAGCGTACGCCCGGTTGCGTTTCAACATCCACCACGGGCATTTTCTGCGCGTTGTGGAAGATTTCAATATTACATACTGCTTGCGCCATGGCTTGTTTAATGTCGTCATTCAAGCGCCCGACGGCGGCAGTTATCTCATCGCTACTGATGCGGATATTGGTAACCTGCACCGTATCAAAGCGTTGGCTGAAATCACGCAAGGCACTGTCACCCTCGGCTTTCACCCGATCAAGGATTTCGCTGACGGTTGCGGTGATTCTGTCAGAGGCATTAATTGCCGGGCGGCTCAACAGCGATTTTTTCTGCTCTTCGCTGCATTGCTGCCAGTCGATTAGGGTATTGAAATTCGTCGGCTGCATCAGTTACTCCATCATTTTTTCAATCGGTAATACCAGAATGGAGCTGGCACCTAACGCTTTCAGCTTTTCCATGGTTTCCCAGAACAGCGTCTCGCTACTGACCATGTGCATGGCGACACGGCTCTTATCACCGGCCAATGGCAGAATAGTAGGGCGCTCGGCACCTGGCAGCAGAGTAATGATTTCGTCCAAACGTTCACTGGGTGCATGCATCATGATGTATTTGGATTCACGTGCTTGAATAACGCCCTGAATTCGGGTCATCAGGCGATCAATCAGTTGTTGCTTATCGGCTGGCATTTCGCCATCACGCTGAATCAGGCACGCTTTGGAGCGGTAAATGACTTCAACTTCGCGCAGGCCGTTGGCTTCCAGGGTGGCACCGGTTGACACCAAATCACAGATAACATCCGCCAAACCGGCACGTGGTGCTACTTCAACGGAACCGTTCAGTAAACAAGATTTAAAGGTAACCCCTTGTTTATCAAGGTATTGCTTTAAAATGTGTGGGTAAGAGGTGGCGATGCGCTTATTTTGCAGGCATTGCGGGCCGGTATACTCGGTATCCAGTGAGGCTGCCAGTGACAGGCGACAGCCACCGAAATCCAGGCGGCGTAAGGTGAAGTAACGGGGATCTTCGCCTTGAGCACGGCGGCTCAGTAACTCTTCTTCCAGCACGTTTTCGCCAATAATCCCCAGATCAACCACCCCATCCATCACCAGTCCTGGGATATCGTCATCACGTACTCGCAGGATATCGATTGGCATATTTTCTGCAAAAGCGATCAGGCGCTGTTGTTGCAAATTGATTTTAATCCCGCAGCGCGATAACAATTCATGGCAATCATCACTCAGGCGGCCTGATTTCTGCATTGCAATGCGTAAACGTGTTTTATCCAGCATGGTAAATCCTCAATCTATTAATTAATCATATAAAATGATGAGCAACAAAAAAGCCCTCGGAAGATAATCTTCCGAGGGCTTTCTCTATTGCGTTCTACCGCCACCTGGAAGATTCGTTAACCGTCTTCCAGCACACATCGGCCTGCAAGACTAGTCAGGATGATGGTGATGATGGTGATTAAATTGAACGCAGTTCATAATAATTTCTCTGTTTGGGCGGTTTTGAGCAAATCAAAATAGCCTTGATGTATCCATATAGCCATGACGTGGCATAACTTCTGTCAATCAACCTAAACCATCTGCTCGGTAGCGCGCAACCTTTTTTTCGCCTGATGCATTTATTTCACCCTGGAAGGGTGCGGCTTATCAACCAGTAATGGTTTTCTACTTAGTCATTATCACTTTGTTTTATGTCAGTATAAGCATGAAATATTTACCCAGCGTCATTATACCGATTTATAGAAAGAGGCCCATAATAGAGAGTAATTGTTAGGTAACAGTAGTTGGCGTAACTTATGCGTATTACGTGTGTTATCGGTATACACCCGTCATACTTCAAGCTGCATGTGCATTAGCCGCCTTCCTGCAACTCGAATTATTTAGGGTATAGGTTATCGGTATGAATCCGTGGAGAGCAATTGAAATGAAGAAAGTAGCCATTATTGGGTTGGGCTGGCTGGGGATGCCATTGGCGCAATCATTAATCCGTCGTGGAATACAAGTGGTTGGCAGTAAGACTACGCCAGATGGTGTCGATGCCGCCAGAATGAGCGGAGTTGATTGTTTTCAATTGCAACTGACACCGGAACTGATTTGCTCTCCAGACGATCTGGAGCAACTGATGACCGCTGATGCTTTGGTCATTACCTTACCTGCCAGCCGCACCGCCGAACGTGGGGAACAATATCTTCAGGCGGTACAGATGGTGGTCGACAGCGCATTGGCTTTCGGTATGCCGCGCATTATTTTTACCAGTTCTACCTCGGTGTATGGCGAAACCCGTGGCCGAATCAAAGAGAGTTCACCGCTTCAACCGGTGACCACTGCCGGTAAAACACTGATGGAGCTAGAGCTTTGGTTGCATAAGTTACCCAATACTTCGGTGGATATCTTGCGCCTTGCCGGGCTAGTGGGCACCGATCGCCATCCTGGCCGTTTTCTGGCAGGGAAATGCGGTGTGCAAGGCGGCTCACTGGGGGTTAACCTGGTGCATCAGGAAGATGTTATTTCAGCCATCGAGTTGTTGCTTAAGCTGCCAAGGGGAGGCCATATTTATAATTTGTGTGCGCCACACCATCCCGCCAAGCGTGATTTCTATCCTGAGTGCGCGCGAGCATTACAATTGACGCCACCGGAGTTTGCTCCCGAGGATATTGAGGAAGCACCACGTGAGATTGATGGCAGCAAAATTTGTAGCGAGCTGGGGTTTGAGTATCAATATCCAGACCCAAATCGAATGCCTTTGAATTAATTATCTTATCGGCTACTGAGCGTTTGTATTTTGGGCTTGGGCAGTGCTCGAAATCCTCACGTACTACGTGTACGCTCCGGTTTTTGCGCGCTGGCCGCACCCAAACTACTTTCGCTCGCTATGCCTTGAATGGATATTGAAAGCATTACAACATAAGAATCAATGCCCTATCACCGCTTTTGATGGATATAGGTCAGCGCCAGCGCCATCGCTAATACCAGTCCTTTGATGATATCCATGGCATAATAAGGTACTGACAGCATCACCAGGCCGTTTTGTAATACACCCAAGATCACCGCGCCAATTAAGGTGCCGAAAGCATTAGGCTTGCCAGAACCGGCCAAAGAGAAACCGATATACGCTGCTGCCACGGCATCCATTAGGTAGCTCCCCCCGGCGTTCACCTGCGACGAGCCAATACGTGATGCCAGCAGAATGCCACCCAGTGCCGCTAACAGGGAAGAGAGCACATAGGCCAGCACCCGATAACGCACGGTACGGATACCCGCCAATCGAGCCGCTTCTGGATTACCCCCAATTGCATACATGCGCCGGCCATGCTTGGTTAGCGACAGATACAACTGCACTACAATTGTCACCGCCAGCATAATCAGCACAATTACCGGCACTTGGCCCAGCGCTGAAAACATCTCAGGAATGACGCCTTCCGCCATATCGCCGCTGGGTAGCAACATATTTTGCGTGATAGACCCGCCATAACTGTAGGTCATCGCCACGCCCTGAATCACAAATAGACTGGCAAGGGTGGCCAGCATGTCAGGGATCTTCAGTACCACGATCAGAAAGGCGTTAAACAGGCCGACCAAGGTACAAATCAGTAGCGTTAGAATAATGGCGCCAGTGGTACCAAAACCGTACCAGACAAATAGCGATACCACGATGGCATTGGCCAACGAAGCGGTGGAACCCACCGACAGATCAAAACCACCAATCGACAGCGAAATCGACACTCCAATGGCAATCACCGTCACGATGGCGATGGAGCGCAAAATATTGATAATATTGTTTGGATCGAGGAAGTTATCCGATGCCAAGCCAAATAACGCGATTAGCGCCACAACGGTGAGTAACATCCCCCATTTGTAGAGAAAATCAAAGAGCTGATGACGCCATGGTTGTGCGTCGGCTAGGGGGATTTCTTTGTTCACTGAGGAGTTCCTCCAGTAGAGAATAGTAATAATGTCTCTTCATCAACATCGGCGGCGTTCAGTTCGGCGACAATACGCCCATCCCACAACACACAGATGCGAGAGCATAAACCGACCAATTCTGAGAATTCACCGGATGCATAAATAATGCCTTTCCCACTCTGTGCTAAAGCGTCAATCAGAGTGAACAGGTCTTGCTTGGCTTTGATGTCGACACCTTTAGTCGGTTCATCAAAAATCAGTACCTGCGCATCACCGCGCAACCACTTGCCGATTGCCACTTTCTGCTGATTGCCTCCCGATAGGCGCGCGAGTTTCTGTTGCGGCGAAGAGGCACGTATCCCAAGACGCTGAATTAACTCTTTGGCCCAATTTAGCTCCTGACGGCGGCTAAAAATACTCCAGCGGGAAAAACTGTCATCGGCGGCCACACTGAGATTCATCGCAATCCCTTCGTGGATAAAAATACCTTCTTTGCGCCGCTCTTCCGGTACCAATGCCAATCCTTGTGCGACAGATTGGGCGGGCGAGCGTGGCTTCCAAGTTTTACCTTGTAATTCGCCACTGTCGACACGGCTGGGTGTTGCGCCAAACAACGCTTTGCACAGTTCGGTTTTCCCCGCACCGGCTAACCCGGCAATACCCAGAATCTCCCCTTCATGCAGTGTCAGGGAAATATCGCGCAATTTGTGTTGATCATGTAAACCACGTACTGCCAGCAGTGTTTTACGGCTGACCGCCGCTCGCCGAGGGGGAAAAATATCATCCAGCGTATGGCCAAGCATTTTTTCCACAATCTGCTCGCCGCTTAGCTCACCCATGGCATCATGGCTGACACGTCGCCCATCACGTAACACCGTTAATTGATCGCAAATTTCGCGTAATTCATGGATGCGATGTGAAATGAAAACGATTGCCATGCCTTCCGATTGCAAACGGCGGACTACGCGGAACAAGCGCGCGCTCTCTTCTTGATCCAGTGGTGCGGTGGGTTCATCTAAAATCAGGAAACGGCATTGGTGGGAAAGGGCGCGGGCTAATAACACCTGTTGTTTCTCTGCCAGCGTGCAGGATTCCAGACGTTGACGCACATTTAATTTAACATCAAGTTGCCCGAGTAGCGCTTCTGCCTGACGGTAAAGCTGCGGCCAGTTAAACAGATGTCCCTGCTCTGCCAGTGTATCCAGCATAATATTTTCCGCCACAGACAGGGTGGGGATCAGCGCGACATCAACCTCTTGCTGAACCACATGGATACCCTGTTGTTTGGCTTGTCGGGGGGAATGAATATCTATCTGTTGGCCATCAATATAGATCTCACCACGATAGTGACTGTGAGCGCCGGAAAGAATAGCCATCAAGGTTGATTTTCCTGCACCATTAGCACCGACCAGTGCATGGGTGGAACCACCTTCCAGTGTAAAATCAACTTGTTGTAGTGCATGGAATCCAGAAAACGAAATAGAGATATTGCGCATCTCAAGGCGGGAGGAGCTGATGCTGGACATAAATTTCTGTGACTGCCCTATAAAGTATTTTGGCGACCTACCCCTTTTTGCTATTCAGAAATAGGCTTACGATTTTTCTCAGGTCAATCAACCGGAGAAACAGGCAGTCAATAATGCTGCTGATAGATTTCTTTTTTAACACAGTTTCTATTATTCGCAACAAACTAAAGTAGTTAAGGTATATCAAAAAATTATTAAACATTGCTGGCTTACCCCTTAAGATGAGAAAAACAGCGATAAGAACGTAATTTAAAAGGAACGCGCGATGAGCACGAATGCAATCCGGGTACAGGTAGGTCCGGCCAACTATTTTTCTTTTCCGGGTGCTATCGACAAACTGAGTGAGTTCTACCCTCCGGCGGCCCTGGATAAGGCACTGTGGATCTTTGGTGAGCGTGCTTTGGCGGCAGCCAGTGATTACTTGCCCGCCGCGTTCCACGGGCCGCAAGCGGTGCGTGCTGCGTTTTCAACCCATTGCAGTGAGTCTACTGTTGCGGATTTGGTGAAAACGGCGGGCAATGACCGCCAGGTGGTGATCGGTATCGGCGGTGGGGCAGTATTGGATACCGCAAAAGTGGTGGCACGTAAGCTGGGGTTGCCACTGGTCGCTATCCCGACTATCGCTGCAACCTGCGCCGCCTGGACGCCACTCTCCGTCTGGTATAGCGACGCCGGGCAGGCACTGAATTTTGAAATTTTCAAAGATGCTAATCACTTAGTCTTAGTTGAACCGCGCATCATTTTGCAAGCACCGGTGGAATATCTGCTGGCAGGTATTGGCGATACCTTGGCAAAATGGTACGAAGCCGTGGTACTTAGCCCACAGCCGGAAACGTTATCTCTCACCGTTCGCCTCGGATTACAGGCTGCGTTGGATATTCGTAATGTGCTGCTAAAGCAAAGTGAAGCCGCGTTACGGGCGGTTAAGCAAGCTGAACTGACACAGGACTTTCTGGATGTGGTGGATGCGATTATTGCCGGGGGCGGCATGGTTGGTGGGTTGGGGGAGCGTTATACCCGGGTGGCGGCGGCACATGCAGTGCACAATGGCCTGACTCTGTTACCCCAAACTGAGCATTTTCTGCATGGCACCAAAGTGGCCTATGGGATTTTGGTCCAGACAGCCCTGCTGGAGCAGGATGAGGCATTACAGTCATTGATTGTGGCGTTTAAAAAGTTGGGCTTGCCAACCCATTTAGCGGCGCTGGATGTTGATATTAATGATCGCGATGCTATTGAGCGGGTGATTGGTCGAATTCTGAAGCCGAGTGAATCAATTCATTATCTGCCTATTGCATTGAATTCAGACAAACTGTGGGCGGCAATTGAGCGGGTAGAAATGGCCGCTCAGCACTGATAGCACGCGGGAATAACCGTTTATACCCGTTATACTTCAAGCTGCATGTGCGTTGGCTACGCTCAATAACCCGAATCACTTACTCATGTAAGCTCATCGGGATTTTCTCGCTTGCCGCCTTCCTACAACTCGAATTATTTAGGGTATAGATCAAACTGTCATAAGAATATTGTTTCAAGTGCTTTAACATCTTGTTTTTTGCTCTCAACTTAGGGCAGAATACGCGCCATGCAATAACCGACGTTTAAACGCGTCGGTTATTTTTTTGCATTCATGTTTTCACAAATCAAGAGGCCGGACAACGATCCGGATAGATAAACAGGTCCGCGAGCGATTATTCACATACTGAAATCGCCGTTATGAGGAAAGAAAGATGGGGCAATTATTCACACTGGCACCGGTGCCCACCGGTATGCGCTGCACATGCAGCGATTATGGCGCAGCAGGTATGGCAAATACCCGTTACTCCGCTCTTATTTCCCCACTTACGTATCCCAGGCAGATACGAAGTTTCCCCGTCACCTCTAACCTGTGCGCTACACTTGCGAATCGGGTTAAAGGTATGGGGAGGCTGAATCATGACGCATAACGCTACTGTTGCAGTCGGTACTAACCAAACGGGTACCAACAACCGCGTCCAACTCAGAAAAACACTAACACTGGTCCAAGTGGTGATGATGGGTCTGGCTTATTTACAGCCGATGACCATTTTCGATACTTTTGGCATTGTTTCCGGTTTGACCGATGGTCATGTCGCGACCTCTTACGCCATTGCGTTGATTGCGGTGCTGTTCACGGCAATCAGCTATGGCAAACTGGTTAAACGCTTCCCGTCTGCGGGGTCGGCGTATACTTACGCCCAGAAATCCATTAGTCCGAATGTTGGCTTTATGGTGGGTTGGTCATCACTGCTGGACTATCTGTTCATGCCGATGATTAATATTCTATTGGCAAAAATTTACCTCGAAGCAATTTTCCCTGGTGTGCCATCATGGATTTTTGTTGGCGCGCTGGTCAGCCTGATGACGCTGTTTAACCTGCGTGGCATCAACGTGGTGGCAAACTTGAACTCGGTTATTGTTGTGGTTCAGGTGGCTATCATGGTGGTCTTTATGGGGCTATTGATTCATGGTGTTTATCAGGGTGAAGGTGCGGGCACATTGGTAAGCCCACGCCCGTTCTATTCTGAAAATGCCCATTTGGTGCCGATGATAACCGGGGCCACGATACTGTGCTTCTCATTCCTGGGTTTCGACGGCATCAGTTCATTGTCTGAAGAAACCCCCAATGCCGGTAAAGTGATCCCGAAAGCGATTTTCTTGACGGCATTGATTGGCGGCGTGATCTTTATTGTGGTGTCTTATTTCTTACAGCTCTATTTCCCGGATATTTCGCGCTTCACTGATCCTGATGCGTCACAGCCGGAAATTATGCTGTTTGTTGCTGGCAAATTCTTCCAGTCAGTTATCTTGTGCTTCTCCTGTGTCACGGTATTGGCATCAGGGATGGCGGCACATGCTGGCGTTTCGCGTCTGCTGTATGTGATGGGCCGCGATGGGGTATTCCCAGAAAAAATATTTGGTTACGTGCACCCGAAATGGCGGACTCCGGCAATCAACGTACTGTTGGTCGGTGGCGTGGCATTGTCAGCTATTTCCTTTGATCTGGTGACGGCGACCGCATTGATTAACTTTGGTGCGCTGGTGGCCTTTACCTTCGTGAACCTGTCAGTGATTTCACAGTTCTATATCCGTGAACGCCGTAACAAAACGTTTAAGGATCATTTCAGCTACCTGATTCTGCCAATGATTGGTGCCGGAACGGTGGGGGTGCTGTGGATGAATCTGGAAAGCAGTTCAATGACACTGGGGCTGGTGTGGGGCGCGATTGGTCTGGCTTATATGGTCTGGAAAACCCGTGTTTTCCGTCAGGCTCTGCCTCAATTTAATGGCGAACTGGCACAGTAGTCGCATCTGATATTGCGCAATTGCTGACTAAAACGGAGCCTGATGGCTCCGTTTTTTATGGGATAATTTACTGCCACAACCCTAGCTCACCAAGCCTCTGGCATACTCAAACAGTGCTTTCAGCAGTGCCAGCTTCTCTTTATCGTCTTGATACTGGTTATAGAATTGTTCCAGTTGCAGCACGTAGTCCTGCACTCTTTCAGGATTGAGGGCTTCGCGGCGATGTTCCAGCCAACGCTGTTGCTCACTGTCAGTCAGCGTATTGGGGTAATTACGGGCGCGAAAGCGGAAAAATAGCGCTTCCAGCCGTGGATCTTGAAAGGTCAAATCCAGTGCGGGCAGGTTTTGCGGTTCAGTTTGTAAAATGATCTTCATGGTGGCGCGGTCGGCATCGCTGAAGAAGCCATTATACAGTTGTGCATCGACATCATCGGATACCGCAAAAGGTTCGGCTTCGGCGAACAGTGCCACCACTTTTTCACGTACTTGCGGATTTTGCCGCAATAATTGTAAATTTTGCAGGCAACGTTGGCGATCAATGCCCAAACGATCAGCATTTTCCGGTAATAAAGTTTTAGCGGGAGCCAGTACCGGGCATTTATTGATATGCACCAGTTTCAGTGGCACCGCTGCATCCTGTGCATTGAGTTTGTCGCGGCGGGTATACAGACGCTCGCGCAGTGTATCGCTATCCAACGCCAGCAATGGCGACATATCACCGGCCAGGTCACACATAATCACCGCATTTTTATTCTCAGGATGCCATGCCAGCGGCGCAACCCAACTGGTATTGCCCCGTGCCGCGCCAAACATGCCAGAGACATGAACCAACGGCGTCATCTCCGCGATATCAATCAGTGCGTTTATTTTATGCTTACTGCGGTGTTGATATAAATAGTCGAATAGGCGGGGTTGCGCCTGTTTGACCAATTTCGCCATCGCGATGGTGGCATACACATCTGACATCGCATCATGGGCATGCAAATGCTCAACGCCATTGGCTTTGGTCAGATGCTCAAGCTTGAAACTCGGCAGGCCATCTTCATTTTCCGACCAGACGATACCTTCCGGGCGCAGGGCGTAACAAGCTCGCATCACATCTAACAGATCCCAGCGGGAATTCCCTCCTTGCCAGCTATAGGCATAGGGATCGTAAAAATTGCGGTAGAAAATATTGCGACTGACTTCATCATCAAAACGAATATTGTTGTAACCGAGGATACAGGTGCCCGGCACATTGAAAGCCTGATGGATTTGGCGGGCAAATTCTGCCTCATTCACGCCATTGGCTAAGGCATGCTGTGGCGTGATACCGGTTATCATCACAGCCTCTGGCTGTGGCAGATAGTCATCGGCGGGAGCACAGTAAATGACCAATGGCTCTTCGATAATATTGAAATCTAAATCGGTGCGTACCCCGGCAAACTGGGCCGGCCGGTCCAATGCCGGACGCTGACCAAAGGTCTCGTAATCGTGAATGTAAAACGTCTTTTGTATTGGCTTGTCTTTCACTGTATTTATATGCTCTTTGTTTGCCAGGTTTGTACATTAATTTCAATGGTTTAATGTGACTTATGTATTTGTGCGTAATTCAATGTATGTGTTTGTATATTGATGTTTAAGATAGTCCATGTGATATTGAGTACCAAGTTAGTACAAAATCACTATTAATGTTGAGTACAAAAAATAAAATGGCTATCAGTGATACAAAATTACGCGCTCTGTATGGTAAACCATATTCAGGAGCACCAGAAGTAACGGATTTGGATGGGCTTGGGATAAGGGTATCACCAAAGGGCGTAATAACTTTTCAGTATCGCTTTCGATGGGAAGGTAAGCAACACCGTATTGGTTTAGGGCGATACCCGGCTGTAACGTTAAAAGATGCGAGAAACAAAGTTGCTGACTTCCGTGAGAATTTAGCTCGAGGATTAGATCCACGATTGCTCACCAGTCAAAACAAAAACGCCAAAAGCCCAACAGTTAAGGACTGTCTTGCTTACTGGGAAGAAACATACGTGAGTGTCTCCTTGAGGGATAAGACACAGCAGCTTTATAGATGTACCGTCATAAAGAACATGTCTAACGCTTTCCCTGGTGTGCCTATTGATGAAATAACCGTTCGTAACTGGATGGATTTATTTACTGAAGAAGAGAAAATAAACCAGCGCCGCGCTCGCCATCTTTTAGTGCAACTTCGATCAGCGATTAATTGGTGTATCAGGCGTCAATTTATTGATGGTTGTAGCCTTATGAAAATCAGCCCTCGAGATATAGGTGAGAAACCAGCGGTAGGGGACAAGGTTCTTACTTACAATGAATTGGCCCGCATATGGCTGGCTATCGAACGTAGTAGGGCGTCAACATCTAATAAGCTGCTTCATCAGATGCTCATGTTGTGGGGTGCAAGGAATGGAGAATTAAGGCTATCAGAACTTAGTGACTTTAACGAAGAAGACAAACTTTGGATTGTTCCGGCCGAAAAATCCAAAACGAATAAAATAATTCGTCGGCCAATCTTCAGCCAGGTACTCCCTCTCTTTGAAAAGGCAAAGCTGACTTACGGAAACGTACTATTCCCAGGGCAAAAGCTTAATGCTCCAATGACAATAGCTGCTGCTAATCGTTATATTGGCAGGATTAGGAACGTTGTTAATGCAGGGGTATGGACAGCGCATGATTTCCGCCGAACCCTCGCAACTAGATTGTCTGAAGAAGGGGTGGCCCCGCATGTAATTGAAAAAATGCTGGGCCACGAACTAGGCGGCATCATGGCTGTATACAACAAGCATGACTGGATTGAAGAACAGCGCGAAGCTTATGAACTGTATGCCGAGAAGATATTTTGGCATATTAAGAAGCTCGCTGGTTAACCCCGCCGTTGAGTATCCATTGCTCGACCTCTGCCAGTAAGTATTGCTTTGGGTGCGTCCTCACTGGTAGAGGAAAATTATAAATCTTTGTGTACTTCCAGATTGTCATGCGAGAAGAGATCCTGAGCTTAGCCATCACTTCTTTCTCTTCAATCATATCGGTGCTAGACATCAGATAGACTCCTTGATTGAGTGCTGCCCATTTGCTTCTTCACGTGCAAGCTTTCTAGCAATGCGATCACATTCTTTATAAACCGAGTGAGGAACATGCTTTTTTAGTTCTTGTACCAGATACTTTCTGATCAGGACGCTACGAGACAGTTTGACATTCTTCTCTCTGGACTTAAAAACAGACAACCTCTCTCTTATACGTGCCAGTAACCACGTCCAGCGCTTATGAGCTGCATTAGCCTTTTGCCTCCACTCTTCACTGCCGTTTGGGTTCCCACTGATATATTCTTCAATATTGTCCAGTGCGCGCGTTGCAACTGACAGAGCACAAAGGTGATCCTCACGGGTAACCAGTGTCTCAAAATTAATATGACCTTCTGGTGTATAGAAATTCTCAGGAACAACATCTGAATAATCGTGTTTCATACCAGCAGCTCCCGTAACCAAATAATCCAGCCAAGCCAAACATAGAAACCAGAAATAAGCCCAAAACCTCCAAGGGTAGAAAAGAACAACGTCCACATGATCAGCTCAAATACCTTCTTCATTCAGCTTCTCCTGTGTGGCTTTCGGATTTCAGGCGCAAGGTGAAGCCACCGAACGCTGGATGCTGCCAGCGTTTAAGTTTTCCTGTGGGTGGTGTGGATTCATCAAGCAACGTTTGAGCGGCTTTCATGAACGACTCACGATTGATCTGCAAATGGCCGCGCGCTCCATTGGTAAGACGAGTAAGTAAGTTGGCGAATGTAACCAGTCGGCGGCACGTAGAGTCAGACAGGCCGCTGACCCATGACAGCTCAGATACGAGTGCGTACTCAGATTCTTCACTAGCAGCCGCTTGGTTATTAATCTGCAATGTTTCGGGTGCTGGTGGTGTGATAGCCGTAACCGGTTCAGCTACTGGCTGATACTTTTGAATACCAACAATATCAATTACCGCTTTCATGGTTGCCGATGCGGTTGCCTCAGCCACAACGCGAGCCAGGGAAAGAATGTTGTCGTTCATTGATGCAAAGGTTTGTTGAGGTTGCGGCGATTCAAGGCGAGGCTGGGCTTCAGATGTTTCAAGTGCGTGCCAACGATCAATTATTGCAGCGCGGCGCTTGACGTCATAACCAGAAATCAAGATTTCAGTATGTCGGCGATCAAGCAGAAACTCAGAGATATATCCTCGACCATCAACGCTGATAATGACGCCATTAACAATCACAACTCGTTGATTTTTAATATGATGGTTTTTTCCATCATCTTTATCGATATCATAAAGTTGCTTTAAGATATTCCAGATATCCACATGCACATCTGATTTGTTTTTCCCTGTCAGGGTGGCAATCTCTTCACTACTCATCATGGGTACACCATTGATTACCAGTTCAGCTTTTTTGTTCATTCTCTATTCCTCAGTGGACCACTGGCATATCTGGGATGCCTTCGGTTTTGATCATCGCGATAAATTCATCGTGCAGCATTTCCAGACCTTCGCGGCCCATTGCCGATAACTTAAAACCTTGCTTCTGGCACACCACCACCATGTCCTGATACATCCTTAGAGCCAGAGCCATATTTCTCGATAGCGCATCCCTCAACGTGATTTGCCAAGGAGAAGCGCAGGGGGCTTGGGTAAATGCTTATGCCTCCATTCTTTCCGATGTAGATAACGGCAAGGTCAGATCCGCCTTCATCGTTCAGGATTTCAGCCGTGCCATTTTTTTCTCGCTCTTCATTGATGAACACGGTCACGACGAGCCACCGCCAAATAATGACTTCCTTTTCAATGCTCAAACTCAGCCAGCCGTTAACTTTCGCGTCTTGAATGCAGGCTAAAGTCCTCAGACCTTCAGAGATTTTTTTGTCGTAATACCCACTATCAAGCTGACGGATTGCAGCGGAGTATCCAATGACACGGTTCCCCGTTTTAATGCCGTCAGGCGTCGATTCTGGATTCAGTTCAGTACTCATCAGTT
Organism: Yersinia sp. 2540 StPb PI; assembly: GCF_052217165.1. Taxonomy (NCBI): domain Bacteria; kingdom Pseudomonadati; phylum Pseudomonadota; class Gammaproteobacteria; order Enterobacterales; family Yersiniaceae; genus Yersinia; species Yersinia sp. 2540 StPb PI. The sequence goes on along the minus strand of NZ_JAZGQC010000001.1, from coordinate 3,730,377 downwards.
ACACCCCTAACTCTTTGTTGTATCGCTGGTGGCTCATGGCCTCCCAGTGCTGCCCACCGTCTTTCGATAACAACCGCCAGCGGTGGGTAATGCGTAAAGACAGATAGCCATACTGATACGTGCGGCGAGGGCGAACGGCTCCACGGCGGTACCGGTTTAAAATCTGAGTGGCCCCGATGTAGATCCGAAGCGGGATGCGGTTACCTGATAAGGTCATAGTTCTGGTTTCCCCTTGTATTTACCCTGGTCAGAACAGCGTTGGGCATTGCTGGCGCATATGCTTTGCAGTTCTATGGATGGGGCCATTGGTAACGCGTCACGCCAAACACATGCAGCGCGGCGGTATAGCCCTTTAGCTTCAAGCTCGATTGCTTGCTCTGCTTTTTGGGCGTAATTGTTCATGCCACCACCTGCAATAAAATGCTGTCCGGGTTCTGCAATTTGTCGGTAACGGCATCGAGCATCATTTCTTCCATGACCTGAGCGCCCAGCGGGGTTAATTTGCTGGCATCACGGTTCAGCATCGCTTCATACGAGGTGGCTATTTGGCGCTGGCCGTCTGCAATGCCGTATTCAGCACGAAGTTGCTTCTCTACGATTTCTTTCAAGCAAAGCTCTATGCTTACCTGTGAAACCTCGACACGAACCTTTGCTTTGTTAATGGTCACGTTCGCCCAATCGCCGCCATAATGACGCTGGCAAAAATCCAGATAGGCGAGGGCGATACGCCGTCTGTTTAATTCGATTTTGTTAATTTTGTCTGACATGGCTAATTACCTTTTCTCTATCTTTGGGCTGAGAGATTCCCCAACCGAAAGGCTGTAATTAAATTTTGTTTTACGATTACTTAATTAATAAGGTTTGGTTTTCATCAGCTCAATATGCTGGCTTGACCATTCCTCATATTTCTTCTGCCATTTAAGCATTTCGCGTTGCTTGGCTAGCAGGCGACGAATGCGACGCATACAGCGATTATGTGAGGCTATATATCTTGGTGATGGCTCACCTCTTTCCCAGTGAATACAGCCATCCACTTGGGTGTATTTTTCGCCAACCCGAGAACTAACACCTGCGCGTTTAAATACTTTTTCAGTCATGAAGTGAGCGAGACGATTAATCGCAGTTTCACGGCTAAAGCATTTTTTACGGCGACCGTGACGCATAACGAAATAAACAGGTTCTGGTCTTAATTGGAATGCAACCTCGATACCACCATCATCAATTAAATCAAATTCCCACTCTTCGAATCTGGCTGGGTCAACTTTATCAATGTTCATTTGTTAGTGACTCCTGATTTCTTGGCTGTAAATAACACGACCTATAATCATAAGTTCGATGAGACTATCACTGGCAATCTCGAAACTTTGATAGAACTGATTGGATGGTAGAACCCAAACATTATTACGGATGAATTGGAGCCGCTTAATCATGAAAATACCGTCAAGAAAGAAAGCAAATATTCCATCTTCAAAATAACGAATTGGTGTTGTATCGATAATGACCTTATCACGACACTCAATTTCACCTGTCATTGTGTCGTCGGGCATTACTACCATGAATTTGTTTTGCTCGATTGGAGTAAACAGGTTCAGGTTATATGCTTTGCTATGTTTATTCACCGAGTTGCCAGAGCTGTGAAAATTGGTTATAGGTAAATTAGTCATGGATCGCCCTCATTCTTCGCAACACACGATTAAGCTGCTTGATGCTCATATTGATGATGGCTGATTCACTGCAAGTATTATCTTTTGGCCCTAAAGTCGTTTCGGCTAAAGTAAGAGCACTGACAACCTCGGATACTTCATCGAAAATACAGCCATCATCGGTCACTTCGAATAGACTATTCATGGTCAGCCCCTTCTTTAACTATTCTGGCCGCTGTTGTTTTGGCGTAATCTTCGACATACGCATCAAGTTCATTTGCTAACATCGTGCCTTGGTTAGGGTCGCCGCGAAGAATTGCCGCGCAATCTAATATTGTTGCCATATCATTAAGGATATTTGCTAAATCTAACTTGGTTAATTTAGCCATGATTAGCCCCACTAGGTTTATCCATTTCAATAGCTACAGCGTCAGGCAACCCATCAAGAATAGTTAGCACGGCGTCAACAATGTCAGGGTAACTACCATCATCAGTGGTCATAGTTTCACGCCAAAAAGATAATATTGTTTGAGCCTGCTGGATCCGACACATAACATCATCCAGAGTAATTTGTTTTTTGCTCATGCCATTCTCTCCTGACTTGGAATGCGACCAGCAAAAGAAATAACGTAATCGCTTATCAATTGTTGCCGTGCTTCTTTGTAACTATGGGCGGTTACACGCATCATTACCGGCTTGGCTTTAACGTCAGAGCGCTTAATGGTTGCAAAGATGAATACCGTTAAGATAGAATCCGTTTCAACCTTATTAAAACCGTCGCAGGCATTATTTAAGGCTAGGTTCTGGTTTCGTTGGCGCGGTACCAGAGCCGAACTAACAAGATTAGATAGGTTATTCATGATTTAGCCCCAATAGTATTAAGTAACCCAGCAAGGTATGCGTGAAGTTCAATAATTTGGGTAAATGCTAAATAATAAAGAACATCGCCATCATCTTCGCTATCAGGTTCAAGAGCAGCTCTTAATAAAACCTCTGAATTCCTAGCCATTATTTTTGCTTTGTCTATTTCACTAATTAAATTGCTCATTATTTAGCCTTACCATTTCCATCATTCAATAAATAATACAATGATGAGTTTAAATCACCTGCTAACTTGATAATTGCTGATACAGCAAAGGCGATATCAGTTACTTCTTTATCGCCATCGAGAGCATCTTTCACCATAGTGACGAGAACGAATATCTCAGCAGCGCGTTCACTGGCATCTTCAACTTTATGTTTTGGCATGGTTAATGAAATCATATCAACCTCGTTATTAGGTGCGGGGCTGGGTTGTTACCCTAACTTACATTTAAGTATTTCTTCTATTCTGGGTATGACTTGAGGGCTAAATAAATTCAATCTTTCGATCTGTGTTTTAGTTACTTTTTCTGGGCTACTAAATCTAAATACTAAGCAAGTTCCATCATCGTAATACATTAGGATTTCATAATTTTCTTCCGGGGATAACGGAAGGGTTAATAAAATTTTTCTGGTCATGATTTATTCTCTAGTAAGAGATTAATTGGCTTGCGTAATTACTGACCAGTCAACGAATTATCCAATGCTTCATATGCCATTGGCAGCTACTGCGTGGGCTTCCTGCCTTTTCGTTGCCGATGAAATAAGGCTAACTTAAGTTAGCTTTTTCGTCAAGATTAAATTAAGTTAAATTAGCTGTGAGTTTATTTGTGAGAATTAAGAAGAGGATAGGAGGAATGAGGGGGGCCTCTGAGATATCGAGGCCTCTGGAACTACAACTCGTATTGGACGCCGCGCACAACACCGATAATGTCACAATTACCGTTTATTGGGATGTTGTTATAGCGTGGATTTAACGGAACAAGGTATTTGTTAGGCCCATCAATAACTAATTTTTTAAGGGTTGCCTCGTTCGTTCCGTCAACCCTAGCCACGACAATTTTTCCATTGCTTGCCTCTACTTCAGGATCAACAATAATAGTTGACCCCTCAGGGATGCTTGGTAATCCATTGGGGTTAGTCATTGAGTCGCCCCTAACTTTAAGGGCGAAAGATGATGGTGAAACCCTTAACCCGGTACTCAACCATTCATCAACAGATTCAAACAATTCTCTCGGCTCACTCTCAGTAAATAACCCCGCCTGAACCCATGAAAGAATAGGTAGCTTACTCATATCTGTAATTAGAGGCTCCAATCCTTGTAATTCAGAACCGTATAATATGTAGCTTTCAGAAGTGTTGAAGTACTTTGCTAGTTTTAGAAGAGATTCTCCTTTGGGTACGTTTAAATCTTTCTCCCAATACCCAACGGAAACGTCAGAAACACCACAGTATTGACCTAGTGTTTTTTGTGTTGTTTTAGTTACTTGTCTAAGTCTTTTGATGCGTTGCCCTATCGATTCCATAACAATCTCCTGCATTCAAACCTAAGTTATCTTAATTTTAATTGACTGAATATAACTTAGCAATTAATATCTAAGTTATATTAGCTTTGCCTTTGAAGGGGGCATTATGACAACTGATGATATTGAAAAATACTTTGGCGGTGTAGTTAAAGTTGCTGTTTTTTATGGAATTTCACCAGAAGCAGTTTATCAGTGGCGTAGCCGCCCAGGCCGATTAATTCCAAAGGGGCGGGCTGCCGAGGCTGCTTATCGTACTGAGGGAAAACTTAAATTCAATCACTCTCTCTACGCTCAGGACTAACTCATGACTCCTGAGGCATTCATCCACAAACACATTTTAGTTGCGCTGGTGGCTGATGGTGTCCCTGACGTGATTGCTAGGGGGGGGGCAGACGAAGGCGTCAAGCACTACCACAAACTTGCTCAGGCAAGCCGCAAGGGTGCAGCTTTTGATGATTGCTTAAGGGAAGCGCGTCTGTGGGTTCAGTTCAATTGTTCGAAAGCAGAACGCAAGCCGAGCCGGAAGCGGCAACCAAAGTCTCAGATTCAGCTCGGATTAGTTTAGCGGCAAGGGGCATTGATGGCTTATGAGCAGTTCGTCCCGGTAATCATGCCAACGGTGTTTTGTCCCGAGGATGGGAAGTGGATTCAGGAGCAGTTACAGCAATTGGCACCCTCGTTGCGCAGAAGGGTTGTCGTTAAGTATGCAGAGGCTTATCAGGTCGCGTTTTACACGGAGTCTGTTTCATACCGTCAAGAGAACAAAGCAAGGCATGAAGCTAATACGCGATTGAGATTGTTTGTGAAAAGCCACGGAAAAGCACTACAGGGTTACACAGTCAGTCCGCCGTTGGTAGTGAAGTAATAGCAGCCCCGAAGGTGTGGCGGCTTGAAGCAGTAAATTACACGCTGACTTGAAGGTGTCAGGTGTTAGCAGGTCGAGATTCTTTGTCCGTCTTTTTTCGTATCAATGTACTCGTTAGCTAGTACATGAATAAGGGAGAAGGAGGAGGGGGGTAAGGGGGGAGGTGGATGTGGGATTGGAATAGGCCTTTTCCAACAGACCACTCCATAGGTTAGGTAGATCTCGATCTAGGGGTTGGCCCTCCAAAATGCACCGTACTAGCAAGATGATATGCAGAGTAGGCATAGACCAGAAGAAAGGTTTTCTCTGGAATAGTTAATTGGCGAGAGGTTACGCAATGCTGAACATTACACCGAACTTCGCACAGGAACGCGCTCTGAACATGCTGCGCAGTGACTGGAAGTCATTCGGCTCTTTCATGGTCTATGCACCGACAGGCAGCGGTAAAACCGGTTTGGCGGCATTTATCGCAGATGGGTTTGTTAGTCGTGGTATGCGTGTGCTCTTCATTGCCCCATACACAATTTTAATTAACCAGACTGCGCAGCGTTTTATCGAGTATGGACTCCCTGAGGACGAGATTAGTTTCATCTGGCAGAAACATCCGAGCTATGATCCAACGTTAAAAATTCAGATTGCCAGTGCCGCCACGCTGATCCGCCGTCAGTTCCCGGACAATATTGACTTACTGATCGTTGACGAGGCTCACCTCCGGCAGAAACAAATTCTGATTGAGATTGAGCGCCTGACACGCGAAACACAGGTGAAAGTTATTGGTTTATCCGGTACGCCTTTTTCGCCATTCCTGGGTAATTACTACCAGCAACTGGTTAAGCCGACCACCATCGGGGAGTTAATCCAGCGCGGCGACCTGAGCGGTTACGAGTTCTATGCGCCGAGCAAGCCAGACCTGAAAGGCGTGAAAACAACTAATACCATTGATTGCGGGCGAGACTACAACGAAAACCAATTGGCAGAAATCATGTGTGGTGCTGACCTCGTAGGCGACATCGTTGATAACTGGCTACAGAACGGGCGGGATCTGCCCACTGTGGCATTTTGCGTAAATGTAGATCACGCCAATTACGTCACCATACAATTCAATAAGGTGGGGATTAACGCTGAGGTGATGGTAGCTGAAACCCCGCATGAAGAGCGTCAACTCATTATTCATCGCTTCGAAATGGGCGCCACAAAAATTATCGTCAGTGTGGGCGTGTTGGTAGCTGGTTTTGATAGTGATGTTCGCTGCGTTATCTACGCCCGACCCACAAAAAGCGAAATCCGTTGGTTGCAGGCGCTTGGGCGTGGCTTGCGTACTGCGCCGGGTAAAGAGTCTTGCCTTGTTTTCGATCACAGCGGCACTGTTCACCGCTTAGGCTTCCCTGACTCTATCGAATACAACGAACTGCCATCCAAAAGCGACGGAATGAAAGATAGCGCCAGTCGTGAGGCAGAGGAACGCACTGAAAAACTCCCTAAAGAATGCACCGAGTGTCATTTCATGAAACCCGCAGGGGTATACGTCTGCCCAAAATGTGGATTTAAGCCACTGGCAGGACAGGACGTGGATACCGACACCCAGCGCGGACTGAAAAAATTAGGCAAGGGAAAGCGTGTATTCACCCAATCCGACAAGCAAGCCTGGTGGAGTCAGATCAAGTTCTATCAACGTCAGCGCTCATCGATGGGTAAGCCCGTAAGCGATGGGTGGTGCTCACATACCTTCCACGACAAATTTAGCGAATGGCCTAATGGCTTAAGTGATTTCCCGATGGAAATAACACCGGAAGTCAGCAGCTACATCAAACATAAACGCATCTCCTTTGCTAAAGGCCGGGAGAAATTAAAGCCACCAGTTCAGCAATGTAATTCCGGAAATATTGACGCCACCACAGCAATTATTGATGCCAGAAATCACCTTGAAGAAATACGGAAAAGTTTAAGGAAACCAGCATGAAGACAGCAGAAGCAGCAAAGGGCCGATGGGCTGAGATTTTTGAATACTTCGGTTTACCGCCAATCACTGGCAAAAATCACTTCAAGGGGGAATGTCCGGTATGCGGTGCTCGCGGCAAGTTCCGTATTGATGATCGTGAAGGCGTTGGAATGTGGATTTGTACCTGTGATAGCGGCGATGGCATGAAACTGCTTAACCTGACTCAGAATAAATCATTTTCTGAGCTGTGCGCCGAGGTGGATCAGCTTATTGGCAATAACTACCGACACATCAGCATTCCTGTCACCAGTTCAGCAGCGAAACAGCGGCAGCGAGTTATCAGTAAGTTTTCAAAGCTGGTGGATTTGCGCGGTACCACTGCCGCAGATTATTTGCGCCAGCGCGGTATTAATCGGCTTCCTGTTGAAGCCGTCCGGTTTTGCGATAAACAGCGGCATGCAGGGCGGGTATATCAGGCGCTTTATTCTCTGGCGACAGATGATAAGGGGGAACTCTGTTACCTGCATCAGACCCTGCTTGATGGGGATAAAAAAGCGAATATCGGTGATAGCGCTAAACGGCTTAAATCACTACAGGAACAGAACTACCTTGATCATACCCGCTCAGTGGCAATCCGCATGTTTCCGGTTGCCTCCACGCTGGGCATTGCTGAAGGCATTGAAACATCACTGTCCTGCTATCAGGTGTACGGGATAAACACATGGTCAGTAATCAATGCTGGATTCATGGAGAAGTTCAGGGTACCGGCAGGTGTCAAACACCTCATTATTTTTGCTGATATGGATAAACATTCAGCCACTGGACAGGCCGCAGCGTTTAATTGTGCTACCGCCAATCTCAGAGCAAAAAACGATTTGATATCTGTCAGCGTACGCTGGCCCGATAACGGCGATTTTAATGATTTCGTGATGAACGGCGACCAGGTTCGTGAGCAGGTCTATACAAAGAGGGCAGCATAGTGAAATTAGAATCAGCAATGAAACAGTTCAGCGCCAAGAGCCAGATGATTACGGATTCACCCCGCGCTACCTCTTCCGACTCGCTTAAGGGGCCTGATCTGGCTGCTGCAATGGGAATGGTTGAGGCTCGGGCCAGTTTCGGAATGGCTGCATATCTTGGCAAGGTTGGCATCAGCAAAGAGGACCGGATCAGAACTGTCGAACAGCTTACCCAGTTTGCAATGAAGAATGCCCCGAAACATGTCGGTAAAGTATCGGGCCGCCGAATGGCTCAATGCATGGTGATTCTGGCTAAATTTGCCTACGAGGAATACAGCAGTTCAGCAGCGGCAACTATCCCATGCAAATGTTGCGGTGGGCGTCGATTTATCACTGTCACTCGGGATGTTGTTACTTACTCTGGTTACATCGGTGCAGATGGCGAAGAAAAGATATCCCCGACCATCAAAAATGAACAAGTGCGGGAGTTGTGCCAATCCTGTAACGGTAAGGGTGCTATTTCTATTCGCTGCCGCTGTAATGGTACCGGTAAAGTGCGTGACCTTGAGAAATCCAAACGGCTTGGCGCGCCAGTAGAGAAAGAGTGTGAACGCTGCTCAGGAATTGGATACAAACGGACACCCTCAACAACAGCTTACAGAGCGATTACAGCGTTGCTTCCAGAACTCAACGAAAGGACATGGCGGCGTAATTGGAAACCATTCTATGAGTCGCTGGTGGCTAAATGCGACATTGAAGAGAGTTATGCTGAGGATGAGTTTCAGCGAATAACACGATAGCGTCATGATTGGTGCCATTAGCGACAAAGTTTGATTATTAACTTGCATTTTGTCCGAAATTGGCGTAAATTATTTAAATCATGGGCGTTTCTGTAGACGAGCGCAAAGAAAATTAATTAAGACCTCGCCGTTGTGCGGGGTTTTGTTGTTTCTGAGTTATATGCAGCCATTATTAGTTGGTTATTTTTTCTTTAATGAAATACCAGTGTCAAATATCGCAATAGCCATAATGTGTTAGTGATTGATAGATTACCCGCATCGTTTGGCCCTTTAGCTCAGCAGGTTAGAGCGTGCGACTCATAATCGTCAGGTCGCTGGTTCAAGTCCAGCAAGGGCCACCATCGCACCGTTAGCTCAGTTGGATAGAGCAATTGCCTTCTAAGCAATAGGGCACTGGTTCAAGTCCAGTACGGTGTACCAAATGCGCCCATAGTTAAATGGTATAACCCCTGCCTTCCAAGCAGATATTGCCGGTTCGATCCCGGCTGGACGCTCCATACTTCAGAGAAAGAGACTGTGCACTTAGTTTTAGTCCCCTTTAGTTAAGTAGCACTAGTTTCTTGAAGGAGTGACGGCCGGGAAAGACCGGCAACTATTCCAGCCCTTGAGTTAATAGCTCGAGGGCTTTTTACATGTGTGATTATCCCTTATGTAGAATCAGCCAACAAAGAGTGAACCAACATTCACATGGGTACTGGATTGGTTAATCCAATCGTTGTGAAACAGTATCCAGCCGGATACCTCCTGAATGAATAAACAAAAATGTTTATATTTAGCTTGTCGATATAAACAAAAATGTTTATAATTATTCCGAGTTAAACAAACAGAAGGAGGTGGTGAAGCAGAGCGAGTATCGAAAATGGCTAGAAGCTCAAGGGGTAGAGATTAAGAGCGGTACTAATCATCTTAAACTCTACTACCAAGGCAAACAGTCAGTAATGCCGATACATCCCAGTAAAGAGTTAGGGGAAGCGCTAAGGAAAGCGATAATCAAACAGTTAGGCATTAAATAATAAACTGGCCCTTAGGGGCTGGTTACTCGCAAAGGTTCATCGTGTTAAATATGCGATATCCAGTAAAATTACAGAAAGACGGTGATGGGTACTTTGTTAGTTTCCCTGATATACCGGAAGCATTAACGCAGGGCGAAACCAGAGAAGAAGCTTTAGAAATGGCGCGTGACGCTCTGGTAATGGCATTTGATTTTTACTTCGAAGATAATCGCCCGGTCCCGCTTCCAAGTGAGTTGGGTGATGACTTTGTGTCCGCTCCGGCGAGCGTATGGGCAAAAGTTCTATTGCTCAACGCAATGCTTGAGACTGGAGTAACTAACGCTGAATTAGCGCGCCGAATGGGGCTTAAGCCGCAGGAGGTTCAGCGGATTGTCACGTTAGGGCATAACACAAAGATTGATACAACAGAGGCGGCTTTGACTGCACTGGGCAAGCGACTGGAACTATCAGTTAGATAATCAGCAACTTTTTAATTTTAAGGCTCACTTCTGTGGGCCTTTTGTATTTTAAGTGTATGCGGTCAGCGCATTGGTAGGTGTTGACGCCGGAACCGTAACCGACTTCAAAAATGATAAGCCCCGACATAAGTCAGGGCTTTTTTGTTTGTGGAATGGGCGGATACCTTCATTCAAAAGCGCATGTTCTATTAATGATCAACAGCGTAACCATTAGGCATTCTTTGTAGTACTCGCCACACAACAGTAATGACGGATTGTAATCATCATCTTTATTTACTATTTATTTTTGCCACATCGACAAATAATCCTGAAAGGTATTCATCATGTCTAATTCATTAAAATATCCCATTATTCTCGTTCATGGCTTCAGTGGTTTCGATAAGATTGCTGGAATCTATCCTTATTTTTTCGGTATTCAGCAAGCACTGGAAAACGCCGGAGCTACTGTATTCACTGCCTCTATATCGGCAGAAAACAGTAATGAAGCTCGTGGTGAACAATTACTCAGTTTTGTAAAACAAGTCATCCAGTTAACCGGAGCCCAGAAGGTCAACCTGATTGGCCACAGCCAAGGCCCTTTGGCCTGTCGCTACGTCGCCGCCATTCATCCCGAACTGGTTGCGTCTGTTACCTCCGTTAATGGGGCAAACTTTGGCTCGGAAATTGCCGATCTGGTACGCTTGGCGATGAAACCAGGCTCCCTTCCAGAAGCGATTGCGGGCGCAGTGATGAATGCTTTTGGCTCATTCCTTTCCATTATGACTGGTCGTCCCTCCCTGCCACAAGACAGTGTCGCAGCGCTTAACTCGCTCACCAGCGAAGGCGTCGCTAAATTCAATGCCAAATATCCGCAGGGTTTGCCAAGCAATTGGGGAGGAGAAGGTAAAGAATATGAGAATGGCGTTTATTATTATTCTTGGGGTGGGGTGATTAATTACAACCCGATTGAGCAGGGGCTCAATAATTTTGATCCGCTGCATATTTCAATGGTTGCCCTCTCATTTCTGTTCACAAAAGAACGTTTACAGAATGATGGGTTGGTTGGGCGCTATAGTATGCATCTCGGCAAAGTTATCCGCTCTGATTATTCAATGGATCACTTGGATGCTATCAATCAAACTGCGGGGGTGGTTACCAGCAGTACCAACCCTGTTCAACTATTTGTCGAGCACGTGGCACGTTTAACATCAAAAGGGTTATAACTTTCGGGAGCGTCTTAAAGGCCGCCGCAAAGTTGGGTCTGAAGGGGGATGCTGGAGAGGAGCTTTTTAATCAGACCGTTGGCGAAATGTACGATTTAGAAATTAAGCGTGAGTGTGATAAGAGTTGGTTGTGCAGTAGCTCTTATCCAGTCGAATAAACCTCGCTTCGGCGGGGTTTTGTCGTTTCTGAGGTCTGACAATGTCAAAACTGTCCACTGATAGTTTGGTATTTCATCCAGCAGACGAGAAGCCAACGTCTGATATGGACTGCAAGGCAGTGTTATTGCTCAATCCTTGCGATGGTTACCATATTGGCTTTGTGCGTGATTCCTATGGCTACACAGGTATTTACACTTGGCTCATGAGTTAACTGACGTCGCATGATCTCTATGTTGCCTGGGCGTTATTGCCTGACAGCATTGAGTTGAGTAATAAATTTGAAGGCCAGAAAAAACTTCGACTATACTGATTGCGAGATATGCTCAGGTTGATTACCACTTATCAATCTTTAAACGAAAGTTGAGCGTGTCTTATCAATATGAAAACTGACAGCCGGGAAAGACCGGCAATAATTATAAATACAGAGCTCTTGAGTGTTTGTATGTATTTGCAATGCTGATTATATAGTGAAGTTATAGTTTCTTTATTAGTGACTGTTGGCTCAGTTGTTCTATCCAGTGGAACTGGCTATCACCGCACTGTATTTTATGGTCCAACCCTAAACTGTTGGTTTTTTTCATTTCCACATTCGCCTGAGCTTCACTGAGTAACGGGTTCATATCCCAATATATTCAGATCATTGCTGCAACAATGGCTTGGTTAGGTGCTGACGTTTTTTGCAAATTATTAATTATGGTATCGATTTATGTTAGAGAGTTTCTACCAGAAATAGCTATACTCTCGAAACCAAGAGAATTCCTGAGAGGTAAAGCATGTCAGACGTCACGTCACATTTAACGCTTGAATTATTAGCATTGAAAAAGATAGTTGCAGCTTTGTATTGCACTCTGAGCCCTACAGAACGTGAGAAACTCGACTCCATGCTGATGGACAAAAGCCCACTAGGTGGAAGTATCGAGTCGCCGTCATTGCAGCTAGAGATTCAAGGTAAAATTAATAAAATCCTGCTTTAGTGTGACTTCGTAGTGATGTAACAGTCGAGATAGCTCGTTTAATTATTGAGCCCTGGCATTCGCTGGGGCTTTTTCATTTTAGCCCACCAGTCACCCAATCAACTCCACACACATTACTGCTAATGAGTGGTTGCACTGGTGAGCTAAATACCAGCAACTAACAAATGCCGAATAAGATGGATGGCAAAAAACTAAGAAGCACCATCGAGACACGGTGCTTTAACTCAAGTCAGATTTCAAAAATTTACAGTGTTAGTGCTTCTTCTCTACAGGGAATTGAACACCGCACCTTTCCAATACCTCAAGGTGTCTGGTTAAATCAGAAATCAAGCTTCTAACCATGTCGGGTTGCAGAGCATAGAATTGGCTTTCCTGAGCTTCACCAAGTTTCTGCATTGGTGAGGAAATGAACTGGAATTTTAAAATGAGCATATCATGACCAGGTAGAGGTCCTGCCTGCCATCCCGCCACAGGGAATACGGGAATATCGTCTTTCTTAGACATTAGGTTTCCTTATTGGTTGATTAAACACACCAAGATACCACTCTCGCCTGAGGTGGATAAATAACAGACAAATAATTGTGAGGCTGCGCATTGCGTGGCCTTTTTTATTTCCACTACGCGCCCAACCTGCTGAACGGGAGGGGGAGATCATGAAAATGAGCAATATCGCTTCTAATGCTTCCTACCTGGTGTCGGGTGGTAGTTTTATTTTCTGGGTTAAAGAGCTGATTGCTGGCTTCACACCAGATGAGTGGACGGTAATTGGTGTTCTTGGTTCGTTATTCTTCATGGCCCTGACATTCATGCTTAATGCTGGCATCAAGATTTGGGATCGTCGCCACGGTTATAAACCGGATGGTGAGTGATGACCTCGACAAAAAGCAAATTAAGCGCGGCAGTTCTGGCTTTGGTTATGGTCGCAGCACCGGCTACAGTAATTCTTGATCAGCTTTTGGATGAGAAAGAGGGTAACCGGCTTTCGGCTTATCCAGATGGTAAGGGAATATGGACTATCTGCCGTGGTGCCACAGTAATTGATGGAAAACCGGTAGTGAAAGGAATGAAGCTAACAGCGGAAAAATGCGCTGCGGTGAATAAGCTTGAGGCTGACAAGGCTATAACCTGGGTAAAGAAAAACATCAGGGTACCGCTGACTGAACCACAGATTGCCGGTATCGCTTCGTTTTGCCCCTATAACATTGGCCCAAGCAAGTGCTTCACTTCTACGTTCTATCGAAAGCTCAATGCTGGCGACCGTAAAGGCGCATGCGCTGAGATTAAGCGCTGGGTACATGACGGCGGGAAGGATTGCAATATTCGCTCTAACAATTGCTACGGGCAGATTGAGCGCCGCGCACAAGAAAGCGATCTGACATGCTGGGGGCTGGATGAATAAGGCCATTGGATTAGTCATTACTGTGCTGGTGGTCATTGTATCGGCTCTGTTCTTTAACAGTTACCGCCTCTCAAATGATATCCAAAAAGCGGAAAAAGCGCTGAGTGATGAGCAAGCCACAAACACGGCACTGGGCAACATCATAGATGCATATCAGATAAATGAAACTGCCAACCGAGCTGCCACCTCTCGCCAGCTTGAGAACGAGAGGAAATTACGCAATGAAAGTGAAGATCGGCTTAAGCGGTTTCTGGCGGCGTCGTCAGATGATAAGTGTGTTATTCAGCGCATGCCTGACGCTAGCATTAACATCATGCGCGAGTAAGTCTGTACCACGTCCAGCCACAACTTGCCCTCTATTGCTCCCCCCAGAATCAGCATTAACACAATGCGAAGTGCCGGAGTTCGTCGGTACCACTTGGGGCGATAGTGGGCTGTATGCATTGGCTTTGAAGCGTGAGCTGCGTATCTGCAAAGGTCGGCTCGATGAAATCATTAGCTGGCGGCAGAACGCGGGGAGAAAAACGTAATGTATGACTTACCAGGCACAGGAACATTCATTGTTCTTGGTTGCATCTGCGCGGTTGTTGGCTGGGGAGTGATTGAGTTCATTCTATGGCTATTCAGTTTTATCCACATGAGCATTTCTTGAGGTTAATTATGGCTGCTGAATTCTTTGATAATCCCACCCAAGGCCGTAAAGACCTGGACGAAAGCATCCCAGTAAAGGAGCAGTTAATGTTCGAGTTTCAATTAGGTCAAGAAGTTGTAATTACGATCAGTGGTGAGCAAGGGTCGGTAAAGGCAAGGGCTGAGTATCTATCAGGCTCCGTTCAGTATTATATCTTTTACAAAGATGCCACAGGGCGCGCATTAAGCGAATGGGTTGAAGAAGCCGATCTGATGGCTCACTAAGACTAAGCATTACAGATGGTACTCAATGAGCGCCATCGATAATGCACAACCTAAACCACTAGCCTAATAAGTTGGTGGCTCTTCTATTTGGAATCAGCCATGAAAGAGCCAAGGGTATACGGTAGCCGATGGGCCAAGGCTCGAGTGGCTTTCCTACGTGATAATCCCCTGTGTGTGATGTGCCAACAACAGGGACGGATAGAAGCCGCAACAGTCGTTGACCACATCGAACCGCATCGACTCAAAGAAGCCTTGATGTCAGGTAACGCAGCGCAGATAGCCAAGGCTCAGAAACTATTCTGGGATAGAAAGAACTGGCAATCACTGTGTACCTCACACCATAGCTCAACTAAGCAACGGCAAGAGAAGAGTGGCTATGTGGCGGGCTGCAATGCTGATGGCATGCCGATTGACCCTAACTCACATTGGAACCGATGATGAAAGACCTGACTATTAAATACAGGAACGGACGGTTCCATATTCTTGAGATTGATGGAGTGGAAGTAACAGGCATCACCTCGCTTCATCTGACACACTTCACTCCTCACACAGTACCTGAATTGACAATGTCACTGAGTGTGGCAGGTAAAGAGTCAATCAGCACAATTCGAATCGAAAACCCAGACATTAAATGAGAACCAATCTCCATACTTGCAGATGAGAATGACTATCAAAGGGGGAGGGTGGGGTGAAAGTTCAGGGCTTTGATCCCCAAAGACCTATCATCGTCATTTCTGTGCACAACCGCGAATTGAAAACTTTTTTTTGGGAGGTTTTCCATGGCTGGACGCCGACCAAAACCGACCCACTTGAAGGTGGTCACCGGTAATCCGGGCAAGCGCCCACTGAATAAGAATGAACCTCAGCCAGCCCGCGAAATTCCAAGCCCTCCAACTCATTTAACTGACTGGGGTAAGGCGGCTTGGGGACGTCTGACTTTACTGCTTGATCAGATGGGCGTATTGACCGTTGCCGATACTATGGCGTTGGAACGTCTCTGTGATTTGTATGCGGAAATTCTACGGTTGCGCCAGCAGGTTCTTGATGAGGGCAACACCTACACAACCAAAACCCAAATGGGTGATTTCCTTATCAAAGGGCATCCCGCCGTTGGACAACTTGCCGATGCGGATCGCCGCTTCAAAGGTTACTTAATTGAATTCGGCCTTACCCCAGCCGCGAGATCAAAGGTGAACATTAATGGCGGAGAAAAAGAAGAAGACCCGCTCGCCCAGTTCTTCGGTTGACCCTGCAACACAATATGCAATGGATGTAACAGCAGGAACCATTCTTGCTGGCCCCGATATTCGTCACTCTTGCGCTCGGCATTTGCGTGATCTGGAGTTTGGCCCCGCAAGAGGCTTGGTATGGGATGTGGAGTCAGCAAGTCGAGCGATAGACTTTTTCGCCAAAATATTGAAGTTGAACGGCGGTGAGCATGAGGGTAAACCCTTTATTTTGCTGTCCTGGCAATGCTTTGTTGTTGGTTCGATATTCGGCTGGAAATCCAGTGATGGCACCCGCCGCTTTCGCATGGTGTACGTTGAATCTGGTAAGGGTTCTGGAAAATCGCCCTTGGCGGGCGGTGTCGGGTTGTACTGCATGGTTGCAGACAAAGAGCCTCGCGCAGAGGTCTATGCAGCGGCGACTAAAAAAGACCAAGCTATGATCCTGTTTCGTGATGCGGTAGCGATGGTTAAACAGTCACCGGCGCTATCTCAACGAATAGAGCCGTCAGGTGGAGCAGGGAAAGAGTGGAATCTGGCTTTTTTGCAAAACGGCTCATTCTTCCGGCCTATCAGTTCTGATGATGGACAATCAGGTCCACGTCCCCATTGTGCGCTAATTGACGAAGTGCACGAACACAAGAACAACACCGTCGTTGAAATGATGCGCGCCGGGACAAAAGGGCGGCGTCAGGCTCTGATATTCCTGATCACTAACAGCGGCCATGATAAGACCAGCGTTTGTTATGACTATCACGAATATGGCAGAAAAGTTGCTAACAGTGATTTGGAGGATGACAGCTTCTTTAGTTTCATCTGTTCACTGGACGAAGGTGACGATCCATTTAAAGACGAATCTTGCTGGGGCAAAGCTAACCCCTCGCTAGGCCAAACCTTTGAACTTAAATACCTGCGCGAACAGGTTACCGCTGCTCGAGGTATGCCCGCCAAAGAAAGCATTGTGCGCCGTCTCAACTTTTGTGAATGGGTAGAATCAGCCACGCCGTGGATCGGCGGTGATACCTGGATGGACTGTGAAGACGAATTCGATATTGAGGAACTGGCGGGGGAGGAGTGCTATGGCGGCCTCGATTTGTCTGGCTCCCGCGACTTAACCTCGCTGGCGCTCTTTTTTCCCAAACATAACCGCTTGTTTGTCGAGTTCTGGACACCTAAAGACAGTCTGCTTGAGCGGGCCAAAACTGACCGAGTGCCTTACGACAAATGGCTAAAGGCTGGCTTTATCCACGCGCCACCGGGTAAGGCTGTGAACTATGGTTTTGTTGCCCACAGAATCGGTGAGCTAACAGCCATGTTTGATATCAAATGCATCGCTTTTGACCAATACCGCATCAAATACCTTGAGCCTGAACTGGAAAACAACTCGGTCAGTGTCGTTTTGGTACCCCATGGGCAGGGCTATTACAAAGCGCAGGAGTCCGGTTTATGGATGCCGCGATCTATAGAGCTGTTTGAGGAAAAACTCAATAACAAAGAGTTGATTATCAAGCGTAACCCTTGTCTACGCTGGAATGCAGCCTCGGCGGTACTCGAAGCAGACCAGAAAGATAACCGTATCTTTGCCAAGAAGAAAAGCACCGGTCGCATTGATGGGGTGGTTGCTTCTGCAATGGCAATCGGCGCTGCTGAAGATGCCGATATTGAGGAAGAGGGCGATCTGGATGGTTTCTTTGATAACCCAATAATAGTAGGTATCTAATGGCACGAAATAAACATCCGGGGCGCGTTAAAAGCGCGCTCCTTAACTGGCTTGGTGTGCCAATTAGCCTCACTACTGGCACTTTCTTTCAAGAATGGTTTGGCACCAGCAGCAGCGGCAAGGTGGTCACCGCTGATAAAGTTATTCAGTTGGCCGCAGCCTGGGCATGTGTCCGGCTTATCAGTGAGTCAGTTTCGACTCTCCCCTTGAAATTGTATAAGCGAATGCCGGACGGCTCTCGAGGAACGGCGACTGATCACCCGCTGTATCTCGTGCTATGCCGTAGCCCAAATTCAGAAATGACCCCCTCGCGCTTTATGTTGATGCTGGTGGCCAGTATCTGTTTGCGGGGCAATGCGTTCATAGAAAAGAGAATGATCGGTAATCGTGTTATCTCTCTTATTCCACTGCTACCACAGAATATGGTGGTTAAGCGCCTGGACAGTGGACAGCTCGAGTACACCTATACCGAGAACGGCAATAAGCGGGTTGTTCCGGTCAAAACCATGATGCACATCCGGGGGTTTGGTCTGGATGGTATATGTGGATTAATGCCAATGAGTACCGGCCGTGATGTATTCGGGGCTGCAATGGCGGTCGAAGAGTCAGCGGCGAAGATTTTTGAAAACGGTATGCAAAACTCGGGTTTTCTTTCCAGTAAAGCAGCACTGAAGGGTAATCAGCGAGAAAATTTACGTAAGAGTCTCTCTGAGTTCGCCGGCTCCAAAAATGCCGGTAAAGTCATGGTGCTGGAAGCGGATTTAACCTACCAAAGCGTGACCATGAATCCTGAATCTGCCCAGATGTTGGAGAGCCGTTCGTTCAGCATCGAAGAGATTTGCCGCTGGTTTAGGGTGCCGCCATTTATGGTGGGCCATATGACCAAGCAAAGCAGCTGGGCTTCCAGTGTTGAGGGGATGAACCTGCTTTTCCTGAGCAATACCCTGCGCCCGCTACTTGTTAATATTGAGCAGGAAATTGTCCGTTGCCTGTTGGCCGGTGATGAGGATTACTTTGCTGAATTCTCTGTTGAAGGTTTGTTGCGCGCCGACAGTGCGGGTCGTTCCGCCTACTACACCACTGCGCTGCAAAATGGCTGGATGAACCGCAACGATGTTCGCCGCCTTGAAAATCTACCTCCGATACCGGGCGGCGATATCTATACCGTGCAACTTAACCTTGTTGCACTTGAAGACCTTAAATCACATAACGCTGTTGTTAAAGCGAAAGCCATCACCGAGCTTCATGGGTATTTGTTCCCAGATATTCCCCTCGAACAGTCTCCACTAAAAGAAGCCGCTTAGGAGTAGAACCTAATGACAATTAAAAACCTTCCGGCAGCTCCGGTGGGCCGCCCGTGCGCGGGTGTTTCCTGTGAGGTTTCGCCCAGCGCAGTAGAGCGCTGGAACGGTGGGTTAAAAGCCGCTGCCACTGGCGAGAACAGTATCTCAATTTTTGACGTGATCGGGCAGGACTACTGGGGCGAAGGCGTCAGCACAAAACGCATTGCCGCGGCACTGCGGTCGATGGGCGGGGAGGATGTGACGGTTAACATCAACTCGCCCGGTGGTGACATGTTCGAGGGTTTGGCTATCTATAACCTGCTGCGCGAGTACAGCGGCAGGGTCACGGTGAAAGTGTTGGGGATTGCCGCTTCTGCCGCCTCCATCATTGCAATGGCCGGTGATGAAATTCAGGTCGGGCGCGGGGCGTTTCTGATGATCCACAACTGTTGGATTGTCATGATGGGCAACCGCCACGACCTGGCAAAAGCGGCTATTGATATTGAACCTTTTGATCGTGCCATGGGTGATATCTATTCAGCTCGTACCGGTCTCCCAGCGGCTGATATTGCAGCCATGATGGACAATGAAACTTACATTGCAGGCAGTGATGCAGTGGAAAAAGGCTTCGCAGACAGTTTGTTATCGGCTGATGAAATTACCAATGATGACCAAAGCCCGTCAGCAGCTATTCGCAAACTCGATGCGCTGCTGGCGAAAGCCAATACCCCGCGCTCCGAGCGCCGAAAATTACTTAAAGCCTTAACCGACAGTATGCCGGGCGCTGCTGTTACTCCATCCGGTACGCCAAGCGCTACCACCGAAATCAATACTGAAACTTTAGCTAGCTTCGAGTCTGCATTAAGTGGACTGAAAGCGGCGTGCCAATAATCTGGAGAATATATGTCTGATGTAAACGATGTACTGAAAAAGGTTTCCGCAGCACTGGAAGAGGCCACTGGCAAGTTTAACGCCAAGGCAGAAGAAGCGCTGACAGAGGCTAAAAACGCGGGCCAGCTTTCTGCATCTACTAAAGAAGCTGTAGACAAAATGGCGTTAGAGTTTAACGCTCTGACAGCAGCAGAGAAAACCCTCAAAGTGGCCTTGGGTGAACTGGAGCAGCACGTTGCCCAGATGCCATTGAGTAATGCCGTACAGACTGTTGAATCAATTGGTCAGCAGGTTGTATCAGCCGAGGCGTTAAAAGGTTTTGCATCAACGCTTGCCGCAAGTCAGCGGATCAGTATTCCGGTGAAAGCCGCACTATTGTCTGTCGATGTTCCGGGGCAAATTGTCGCGCCACACCGCCTACCTGGTATCGATGTTGCGCCTAAACAGCGTTTGTTTATCCGTGATTTACTTGCACCTGGTCGCACTCAATCAAGCACCATTTATTGGGTTCAGCAGACCGGATTCACCAATAATGCGCGAGTCGTTGCTGAAAACACTCAAAAGCCTTACAGCGATATTCAGTTCGGAGAAAAAATCACGCCCGTTCGTACCATTGCCCACCTGTTTAAAGCCGCTAAACAGATCCTTGATGATTTCTCACAGTTACAATCAACGATTGATACTGAAATGCGCTTTGGCCTGAAATATGCCGAAGAGCAAGAGATCTTGTTTGGTGATGGCACTGGTGTCCATCTTGAAGGGATTATGCCGCAGGCGTCAGTATTCGATCCGTCATTTGACGTTGCCCAACAGAACGGCATTGATGATTTACGTCTGGCTATGTTGCAGTCTCAGCTTGCACGTTTCTCCGCCTCTGGTCATGTGTTGCACTTTATTGATTGGGCCAAGATCGAGCTGACCAAAGACACGTTGGGCCGTTACATCCTGGGTAATCCGTCAGCATTGACTACGCCGACCTTATGGGGCTTGCCTGTTGTCGCTACAGAAGCGGCGGCATTCAAAGGCAAGTTCCTGACCGGTGCCTTTAACGCGGGCGCTCAGATTTTTGACCGCGAAGACGCCAATGTGGTGATCAGTACCGAAAACTCCGACGACTTTGAGAAAAACATGATCACCATTCGTTGCGAAGAGCGTCTCGCACTGGCAGTGTATCGCCCTGAAGCGTTTATTACCGGTGCGTTTACGGTTCCTGCCCCTGTCGGCGGTTAATCAATTCACCTCAATGAGCGGCCTGCGGGCCGCTTTATCAGAGATAACATTATGAAACTGATAGCACTAAAGCAGATTTATTTCGGCTATAGCGTGTTGGCGCTTGGTCAAGAATTTGAAACGGGTGAGCAGCATGGGCGTGAATTACTGAAAAAAGGTTATGCGAAGCTGCCTGAGGTATTACAACCTGCGGAAGCACCGGAAGCACCGGAAGCACCGGAAGCACCGGAAGCACCGGAAGCACCGGAAGCACCGGAAGCACCGGAAGCACCGGAAGCACCGGAAGCACCGGAAGCACCGGAAGCACCGGAAGCACCGGAAGCACCGGAAGCACCGGAAGCACCGGAGCCAACCCCTGACTCCAGTGCTGGTGGTAAGAAAACTAAAGCTAAATAAGGCGAACCTATGCTGGAACTGGATCAGGTGAAGCATCACTGCAACATCGAACCGGAGTTCACGGAGGATGATGCCTGGTTAGAGGCCAGAATTAAGGCCGGTGAGCGCTTCGTAGAAAACTATACCCGCCGCAAGTTGTATGCTGAAGCCAGTGATGAGGGTTATTCAGAAGAGGATGGACTGCTTTATGAAGAGGATATTGATACAGCCATTTTGCTACTGATCGGTCACTGGTACACCAACCGAGAGGCCACAGTCATTGGCGTTACGTCAAAACAGCTTGAGTTTACAGTCGATTCGCTGCTGCAACCTTACAGGATTTACGGCGTATGAAAGCAGGCAAACTTCGATACCGCGTGACCGTTCAGAAACGTGCTTCTGGTGTTCTCCCATCCGGGCAGCCCGTAACTGACTGGGAGAAATTAATATCCGTTAGAGCTGATATAACCGATATCTCTGGGCGAGAGCTAATTTCTTCGGGGGCTGAACTGGCAGAAACCACGGTCAGGATCTGGATGCGGCGTTATCGTTCTTTTCCCGTTACATCGGCTAATCGAATTGTGCATGAGCCTCCGACTGGCAATGGTGAGATTTATGACATTGTTTCAGTGATTACCGCCGAAAATAATACACGGCTTGAGCTGTTATGTAAGCGTGGAGTGAAATCATGATTGACATAAATCTCGACTTTTCCGGCATGTTGGATCTGGACAAAGAGCTTGAATTACTCAGTAAAGCCGAAAGCCGTACCGTACTGCGGCAGGCTGTTCGTGCGGGAGCGGCTGTTATTCAAACGGAGGCCAAAAACCGCGTGCCAGAACGCACCGGAAAACTAAAGCGCAATATCATTATTGCCAACGGTAAAGGGAGTGCGACCGAAGCAACCGCCGGTATTCGGGTCAGGGGGGCAAATCCTTCAGGCACCAATAGCGACAATACCAAAAAAGCGATCAACAGGAACAATTCATTCTATTGGCGCTTTCTTGAGCTTGGCACGTCTAAGTTTCCCGCCGTTCCTTTTATCCGCCCAGCATTTGACTCTAAAGCCGACGCCTCTGCACAGGCTGCGATTGACCGTGCAATCCTGGCTATTGACGAGGTATTAGCAAAATGACCGAGGCTGATATTTACCCCCTGATCAAACATTTGGCGAACGGGCAGGTATATCCCTACATTGCCCCGCAAAAAACGGATGGTAGTGGACCTGCAATATCCCCGCCGTGGGTGGTTTTCATTCTGCCATCCAGCATGACTGATGATGTGTTGGATGGTCAGGCTGCCACAGCATCGATGCTTCAAATTGATGTCTATGCCAGAACCATTGACGAGGCCCGCGCCATTCGCCGTGATGTGAGGGCGCTTATTAAACCGCTTTCGCCCGTTCAGATGAATGAGATCACTGATTTCGAACCGGATACCTCCCTTTTCCGCGCTCTGCTTGAAGTTCAGGTGTGGGAATAACCCTCAAAGAAAGTTACCAGCCGCCTCCGGGCGGTTTTTTTATGTCTGGAGAAAAATATGACCAGTATTTATGAAAAAACGCAGGGCACGAAAATTTATGTTTCTGCTGGTGTGACGACTCAGCCTTTGCCGACTGGCTCGGTGGTGTGGTTGTCAGCGGCTTGTGCCACCAAAGAGATCAGCTTTACCGGTGGACAAAAGGCGGATATCGACGTCACAACTCTATGCTCAGTAGAGCAGGAAGTGACGAACGGACTGCCTGCACCGTCAGAAATGACTATCTCCCGCAACTGGAGTCCAGACGAAGAGGCTCAATATTCACTAAACGAGGCCTACGACACGGACACACTGCGTTCGATCAAGGTTGTTTTCCCCAGCGGCAATGGTTATGCCTATCTTGCTGAAGTGCGTCAGAACAGTTGGAGTGCTGGCACCTCGGGTGTGGTATCCGCATCATTCACACTGCGCATCAAAGGTAAACCGGTTCGTATTGCCGCTACTGATGTTCCTGTTACCAGCGTCACGCTAAATAAATCGAATGTTGCTATCGAAGTTGGTGATACCGGTGTGTTAATCCCGACATTTTTACCGGCTAATGCCACCAATAAAACAGGTACTTTCATTTCGTCAGCGCCTGCCATTGTGAGCGTCGATCCGGTGACCGGTCAGTATGAAGGTCTGGACGATGGCGCTGCAATTGTCACCTTTACTGCGGCAGATGGTGGTTTTACCGCAACATGTAATTTTACTGTTACTGAGGCTGCATAATCATGACTAAAAAGGATTTGCGATCACTGGCTATTGCGCCCCGCGCAGGGTTTCGACACAAAACAGTGGTCGTTCCTGAATGGGATGGTGCCACGGTGATACTACGTGAAGCCTCTTCGGGTGCCTGGCTACGTTGGCGAGAGGTTGCGGTAAAAGGCGAGGCGAACCCAGATGAAATGGTAAAAGCCTCGATTGAGGACCGGATCACCAACAATATTCTCTCCGATGTCACGTTGTTTGTTGATGTGCTTCTTGATGAGAGTGGTCTACAGGCGTTTTCTAATGAAGATATTCCCCTGGTCGCTGAAAGTTATGGGCCGGTGCATGCTCGCTTGCTCAAAGAAGCGCTCGACCTCAGTAAGCAGGATATTGAAACTGCTGAAAAAAAGTAAACACGCCGGGCATGTCCTTTCTCATGATGTTGGCATTGCGACTGGGGCGAACCCTGCATGAACTTGAAACCACAATGACAGCGCGTGAGTTGGCTATGTGGATTGAGTTTGATGCTGGCAGCCCTATTGGGGATCGGCGTGGGGATATTCATGCGGCACAAATAGCCAGTGCGGTATATCGGTCGCAGGGCGGTAACGTCAGTCTTGAAGATTTATTGCTGCAATGGAAAGAGCCTGAAGAGACAGAGGAAGACAGTACCGCTTTGGAGTCTTTCTTTGAATCCCTCATAACCTAACCCGCTTCGGCGGGTTTTTTACTTTACTGGTGTTGATATGGCATTGCGCGAACTGATCGTTAAAATCACGGCTAACTCGTCCTCTTATCAAACGGAGATGGCCCGCGCCTCACGTATGGGGAGTGAGTATTATAAAACCATGGAGGGCGGTTCGCGCAAGGCGGAAGCAGCTACACGCCAGAGTAAGCGTGCATTAGCTGAACTTAATAGCGAACTGGTCACCGTGAAAGAGTCGGCCAGCGGCATGGTGGGGATGTTTGCCGGGGCATTTGCAGTAGGTAGTCTGATCAGTACAGCAGACCAATACGGGCAAATTTCATCCCGAATCAAAATGGCGACCGGCTCACAGGAAGAATATAACAGCGTTCAGCAACGCTTAATGGAGATCAGTGACCGCACGTATAAAAGTATCGAGGAGCAATCCGAGCTATATATACGCAGTGCTAACTCAATGAAGGAACTTGGCTTCTCCACGGCCAGCACCATTGATTTTATTGATTCAATTTCCAGCGCCCTAACCATCAATGCCGCCAGTGCTGAAAAGGGCGAAAGCGCGATTAATGCGCTGTCTAAATCTATGGTGAATGGCAAGGTTGCTGGTGATCAGTGGCATGCCGTCATGGAGATTATGCCGACTGTTATCGGTGATATTGCCCGTTATTTGGGTACCACTGAGCTTGAGGTGAAAAAACTTGGCGCGGCTGGAAAGTTATCAATGGATACCTTTTCCAAGGCGGTGATAGCGGCAAAAGACCGTAATGCTGAACTTGCAGAGGCCATGCCGACGACGGTCGGTGATGCCATCACTAAACTGTCAAACCACTGGAAAGCCTATATTGGTGATGCCAATAGTGCAATGGGTGTGACAGCGGCAATTTCCGGTGTGATTGGCACAGCGGCAGATAATATTGATGTTCTGGTTGCAGCCGGTACCGGTTTGGTGGGACTTGGATTAGCGCGGTACTTCGGTGGATTAGCCAGTAGCATTACCAGTGCAACCGGCAATCTGATAACTGCGACCCGATCACAGCTTGCCCTTGCTGCTGCGCAGGTTGAGGGTGTTCAGGCGTCATTGCTACAAATTCAGACCGAGCGAGAATCAGCGGTTGCGGCGCAACGTTCGTTGGTCGCTCAATTACAGTTGGCACAAACAGAAAAGGCCCGCGCTAGTATTCGTGCGCAACTGGCAGTTAACTCTGCTGCTGTTGCGGCGGCATCCCGCGCCGAAGTTGCTGCAACCGATGCTCTTGCAGCAGCACAGGGCCGCTTGAATATTGCTTCCGGGCTGGCAAGTAAGGCGCTGGGTCTGGTGGGTGGCCCCGTCGGGGCCGCAATGCTGGCAGCCGGTGCAATCTATTATTTCTACGAAAAATCAGAACAGGCAAAACGGTCAGCGACAGAGCTGGCGGGTGGAGTCGGTGGGCTGATTGATAAAATGCGGGAAATGGGGAATGTTCAGTTAGCGGCTGAAATCGGCAAGCTGAATAACTCATTACCGGCACTTTCTTCTGTTGTTGCAGATGCACAAAAAAATTACGACAAAGCGACTGAAGCCGTTGAGCGAAACCGCCGGCAGATTTACTTATGGGGAGATGATTCAGTCATTGGGAAGCAGGCCGCTGAAGAGTTAAATGTTTCTCTCAATAATCAGGCGATAGCACTCAATGAACTGACTGATGCGCAGGACAATAAAAGCAGGGCTGTAAATGGTGCCAATGTTCTGAGTGCTCAGTTAAATGGCACGATTCAGGAGGGCGTAGGCATCCTCAAGCTGGAACAAGTTGAGGTTGGCATTGCAGCCGGAATGATGGCTAATTTTACCAACTCTCTGAATATTGCTACCCAAGCCAAAACCGCGTTTAATTCGACCAGTCTGATTTTACCTGTTAGCGAAGAACTGAAAAACGCGCAAAAAGTGCAGGATGATAAGCTTGCTATATTGAAGCTGTCGGGCAGGGCGCAGGCGACTGAAATCGCCAGGCAGGAAGCTGAACGGCTCAAAATCACCGATCCCACCGAGGTATCAAAGTTCGTAAGTGGTGAACTCAGGAACTACGATCAGTCCGAGCAGAATAAGGCGAATGAGCAAGCAAAAAGTAAGGCGGCCAGTGCAACTAAAGCGGCTGAAAGCGCAACCAAAGCTTATGAGCAAGCTGTTGCTAACCTGAATAAAGAAATACAGATTGAGTCTGTTCGATTGGCACAGGGTGAGGCTGCTGCATCATTATTTGCCGCATCAATTGAAACTGGTGCGAAATATACTGATGGTCAGCGCGCTGAACTGGAACTGTTGAATAAAACCCTCACAGAGTCAAAACAGCGATGGGAAGACCACAATGCTGCTATTGCGTCAGATCCTTACCGCAGTGCCGCAGAATCTGAGCGGCAGGCGCGGGAACAGCTTCAGCGGCAGATTGCGGGGGGTGAAATACAAAGCACCGAGGAACTCTATCGCCGCAAAGAGCAGATCCACACGGACTATCTAAGTGCGCTAGCCGATGCTAACCAACGTTCCGCCGTCAGCGCGAATGATGAGCTGGCCGGTAATGTCGATCCAGTACAAAATCTCAGTAACCAATTAGCAAAACGCCAGGCGCTGATAGAGACCTATGCAGCAGCGGGTGTGATTACTGAGCAGCGTAAAAATCAGCTCATCCTTGCCTCTGAAACAGAAACCCGCGAACAGCAATACCAGGCATCCTTGCAATTATTCGCCTCACAAGGTGACTTGCAACGAATGGCCGTGGATCTGTTTCAAGATTCTCAAGACCGCCTTACTAATATGTTGACCGGGTTAGTGAATGGCACTCAGTCAACTAAAGAGGCTATGTCTAATTTATTTGCCTCACTATCTCAGTCGATTATCAAGAATCTTATTGATATGGCAGCGCAAGCCCTTATTACCAGTTCGATTATGCAGACCATTACCGGTGTTTCTGGCGGCCTAATGAGCGGGTTTATGGGGGGCGCGAGTGGGGCGGCGGGTACGGCCAGCAGTGCTTTTTCTACGGGGGCTTACAGTGGTTTGTCATTTAACGCCAAAGGGGGTGTTTATGACTCTCCGAGTTTGAGCGCCTATAGCGGGCAGGTTGTCAGTTCACCGACGTTCTTTGCTTTTGCGAAAGGTGCTGGCGTTATGGGTGAGGCGGGGCCGGAAGCCATTATGCCACTGACTCGATCAGCCGATGGTTCGCTAGGTGTTCGTGCCTTAACAACCCGGCAACCTGAGATTTCATCAACTGCGGGTGGCGCGCCGCCACAGGTTTTCATTGAGATAAATGACAGTGGTACCAGCTCACAGTCTTCATCTGGATACGAGCAGTTTGGCAGTGAAATTGGCCGTTTCGTCGAAAGTAAATACAGAGAGTTGATACAAAAAGATTTAGGTCAGCGAGGCGCTATTACAACAGCCATCCAAGGGGGTAGATAGTGATAAAGGTCTTCACGTTCTGCCCCCGGGTAGAGGCTACGGCAAAAACCGAGTTTCGAACCCGAGAGATTCAGTTTGGTGACGGGTATATCCAGCGGGCCGGTGATGGGATAAACACCAAATCAACGGAATGGACACTCCAGTTTATTGGGGATTGGGACTATATAAAGCCAATCCTCGATTTTCTGGATGAACATCAGGGACACACCGCTTTTGAATGGACTAACCCCATGGGTGAGCTGGGCCTTTATGTTTGCAAGGCATATGACCCGACAGCAAAAGGTAAAAACTCAGCCGGTAAACCGATGTTTCAGCTCAATGTCCCCCTCGAAATTGCTTATCATCCGTAAGGTTTAATATGGGTATAAAACACGATTATCAAACGCTGGATCCCGGCAACGAGGTTTGGCTTTATGCGGTTGATTGCACCGCCTTTAATGGTCCTGAACTCTTTTTTCATAATCATAAAATACCGTACACCTCCCAAGAGCTGCGCGCGGCAGATGGGAATATAACAAAACTTCCTGTTAAATCTATCTGGTGGCAAGGCGTCGAGTATTTGCCGTGGCCAGTGGAGTTGACCGGAATAGAAATAGCCGGTGATGGTACTGCACCGACCCCCGCACTTAGCGTTGGAAACATTGACGGTACCATCAGCGCAATGTGTCTCGCTTATCAGGATTTGGCTCAGGCGAAAGTACAGGTACACAAAACCTTCTCTCACTATCTTGATGCGCGTAATTTTTTAGAGGGTAATCCCTCCGCCAGCCCGTATGATGAAACATTGTATGTTTATTTCATCGACCGCAAAGCAGGTGAAGGCCCAGGCGGAATACAGTTCGATTTATCCGGTCCTTACAATATGCAGGGCATCAAAATTCCTCGGGAACAAATTCAGGGGAGTGTTTGCCGTCATTGTATGCGGGGTTGGTATCGAACGGGGCGGGGCTGTGATTATGCCGGAACGCTGTATTTTGATGAAAATGATAACCCAACTGATGATCCGAGTCGTGATGAATGCAGTGGATCACTTCGGGCCTGCAAACTACGGCATGGTGCTGAACCTTTGCCTTATGGCGCCGAGCCAGGTTCATCGCTCTTAAGGAGATAAGCATGCAGAAGAAAACCCAGACAGCGATTTTTGCGCATGCTGAAAAAGACTACCCCCGCGAGGCTTGTGGTTTAATTTGTCGCAATGGACGAACGGAAAAATACTTTCCGTGCCGCAATCAGTCCACTGAGCCACGCGATAATTTCATTTTGCACCCGGAAGATTACGCCGCCGCCGAGGATTGGGGGCGTGTCACCCATATTGCTCACAGTCACCCTGATGCAACAACCCAACCCAGTAATGTTGATCATGCCCAGTGTGATATGTCCGAGTTACCCTGGGTTATTGTCAGTTGGCCGGAAGGTGACTTACGAATAGTTGAGCCGGTTATAGGGCCGCGACCGCTCGAGGGGCGTCCGTTCGTGCATGGGGTGTGGGACTGCTTCAGCATTATTCGCGACTGGTACAAGCTGGAACGAGGTATTGATCTGCCCAATTTTGAACGCTCACCCTGCTGGTGGGAATCCGGTACCGAAAATTTGTACATGGATAATTATAGCAACGCGGGGTTTGTGGAGATTGACGGCGAGTTATTGCCTGGTGATGTCATTATCATGCAAGTAAGCGCACCAGTCCCGAACCATGCAGCAATCTATATCGGCGATGGGATGATGATTCATCACATGTACGGGTATATGAGTAAGATGGTGCCATTTGGCGGGTATTATCAAGATCGCACTACAGTAAAGTTGCGGCATAAAGCCCTGATGTTATGATTATCAGTAATTAACTGATGAGTGTAACGATATGAAAAATATATTTATGGTAATTCTTTTGTTGGGGCTATCGGGCTGCGCTACAACCGCTGTTAAACCAAGCAATGCGCTACAAGCACCCAAGGAAAGAGTATTTTTATATCAAAACTTGCTACCAGGTGCCTCGCAACTGACAGTGGTCAGAGATAGTGGTTTCCTTGGTGGTGGATGCTATGCGGCAGTATTCCTTAATGGAAAGAAGGCCGCAAGTTTAAATCCCGGCGAAAAAGTTAGTTTTTATTTGTTGCCTGGGGAGTGGATGATTGGGTTTCAGGGAGAAGGTAAAGTCTGTATCGCTGACGAACTCCCAACAGAACAGGAGATTAATTTAAAAGCAGGACAAAGCAAAGGGGTTAGGCTGTTTTCTGACCCAAGCGGAAACTTAGATATAAAACCCATAAGTTTGAATTGAAACTAAGCCGCCGAGAGGCGGTTTTTTTGTGCGTGGAGTAATAAATGCGAAGAAAAATAACCCTCGGTGGAGTTTTAGGTAAGAAATTCGGGCGGGAATATAACTGGGATGTATCCAACCATAAAGAAGCAATAGAAGCTCTAAGTTTACAAATTAAGGGATTTAGGCAGTTTCTGCTTGATAGTGAATCCAAGGGGCTTACATTTGCGGTCTTTAATGGAAAACGGAATATTGGTGAGAATGAATTAAGTCTTAACGGTAAAGAACCTATCCGTATTATCCCCGTTATTATTGGTAGTAAGAAAGCAGGTGTATTCCAAACAATACTTGGAGCAGTTCTTGTCGCCGTGGGTGCGGTTATGACTTGGATGTCTGGTGGTACTGCAAGCCCTTTAGCCGCTGGTTTTTTTAAAGTCGGTGCAGCAATGATGCTCGGTGGTGTGGTGCAAATGTTATCACCGCAACAGGGCGGACTTGCATCAAGGCAATCAGCAGAGAATACCCCAAGCTATGCGTTTGGTGGGCCAGTGAATACAGTGGCGCAGGGAAACCCTATCCCCATCGGTTACGGTGAGCGAATTATCGGCGGTGCCATTATTTCAGCCGGTATCTATACCGAAGATCAGATGTAACTATTAACTTTAATATTGAATCGCCTCCGGGCGGTTTTTTTTCGCCTGGAGAAAAGTATGTCGGCAATTGTGGGTAAAAAGGCGGGTGGTTCAGACAGCCACACTCCGGTTGAATCACCAGATTCATTAATTGCTACTTCATTTGCAAAGATGCTGCTGGTATTGGGCCATGGTGAGTGGGTTGGTGGGCTGGATAATACTCGTATTTTTCTGGATGGGACGCCAATCGGCAATGCGGACGGCAGTGTCAATTTCCCCGGCGTGCAGTGGGAGTTTCGCCCAGGAACCCAGCATCAAACTTATATTCAGGGAATGCCAGATGTTCAGAATGACATTGCTGTGGGCGTTGAGCTGAAATATGAAACTCCATGGGTTAAGGCAATCACCAATACTGATCTCTCTGCCGTGCGTGTTCGCCTATCATGGCCGGCATTGCAGCAACAGCTCGATAATGGTGATGTTGTTGGATACCGAGTTGAGTACGCGATTGATTTAGCAACCGGTGGCGGGGCTTACAATGAGGTTTTACGGTCTGCGGTCGATGGTAAATCAACAACGGGGTATCCACGCTCTCACCGTATTGATTTGCCCGCGTCAACAGAGGGTTGGCAGATCCGCGTTCGGAGGATAACACCAAATACTACAAATACAGCCCGGGTTGCCGATCGGATGTTAGTTGATGCCGTCGTCGAAATTGTTGACGCAAAATTGCGCTACCCGAATCTGGCGTTGCTGTATATCCAGTTTGATGCAAAACAGTTCCAGAACATCCCGACAATAACGTGCAAACCTAAAATGGACATAATTCGCGTCCCATCAAATTATGATCCTATTAACAGAACTTATTCCGGCGTTTGGGATGGTTCATTTAAGTGGGCATGGACCAATAACCCAGCCTGGATTTTCTATGACCTCTGCATTAATGAGGAATATGGGCTGGGCCAATGGATTAAGGCAAATAATCTCTCAACCTCAAAATGGGAATTGTACGAGATAGCAAAATATTGTGATCAGCTTGTCCCTGACGGTCGCGGCGGTACCGAGCCTCGTCACCTATGTGATGTTTATATCCAAGGGCAAGAAGATGCAATTAACGTTCTGAGTGACATCATTAGTATATTTTCTGGCATGTTCTATTGGGCTGGCGGCGAGATCAGGGCGCTGGCCGATATGAGTCGTCCAGTTGATATGGTTTACTCTCGCGCTAATGTGAAAGATGGTTTTCAGTATAGCTCGGCCAGTGAGCGAACCCATTACAGCCAGGCTATGGTGTCATATTCAAATCCTGACAATCGCTATCAGGATGATATTGAACCTGTCGTCGTTCGGTCCCTGGTTAGGCGTTACGGTACTTTAAATGCTGACATAACGGCCATAGGCTGTACTCGGCGCAGTGAGGCTATCCGCCGAGGTAAGTGGGTTCTTTATACCAATGAAAAGGATAGGGCGGTTTCGTTCACAGTGGGGCTTGAGGGCCGCATTCCCTTGCCTGGTTGGGTTGTTGGGGTTGCCGATCAGCTATTGGCTGGGCGAGTGCTTGGAGGGCGCATAAGTAGCGCAGTCGGGCGCAATGTTACCCTTGATCGCAAGCCTGACGCAAAGCCAGGGCATCGCCTTATTGTTAACCTTCCGAGTGGGGTGGCGCAGGCAAGAACGGTGCAATCAGTGAATGATAAAGTGGTCACTGTTAGTGTTGCATACAGTGAATTACCTACCGCTGAATGTGCCTGGAGTGTTGATGCCGATGATCTGGCAGTACAGCTCTATCGCGTTGTTGGCATCAAGGACGCATCAACAGAGAAGGAAATAGCCTATGAAATTAATGCTATTGAGTACGATGAAAATAAATGGGCCAAGATAGAAAGCGGCGCAATTATTGAAGATCGCCCGATTAGCGTAATCCCACCTGGTGTTCAGCCGCCACCAAAAAACATTGAAATAACCAGTTTTTCTGCAATAGCCCAAGGGCTTGCTGTCACCACCTTGCATGTAGAATGGGATGCCGCTGAAAGTGCAATTGCTTACGAGGCCGAGTGGCGGCGCGATAATGGCAACTGGATCGCCGCCCCGCGCACGTCTACACGTAGCTTTGATGTTACGGGTATTTACGCCGGGCGCTATCAGTGCAGAGTCAGGGCTATCAATGCGGCTGAGATATCAAGTATCTGGGCCAACGCCACTGAAACAGCATTAAACGGTAAAGAGGGAAACCCTCCAATGCCAGTGGGTTTTGCGGCTACCAGTATTCTCTTTGGCATAACCCTGAACTGGGGTTACCCCGCCGGCTCGGAAGATGCGCTTAAAACCGAGATTGAATATAGCCTGTCTGCTGATGGCACTGTTCCCTTATTGTTGAGTGATGTACCACATCCGCAACGAAACTACACCATGCAGGGATTAAGGGCGGGGCAAGTGTTCTGGTTCCGTGCACGGATCGTGGATAAATCCGGTAATCAGTCGCCGTGGATAGATTGGGTTCGTGGCATGTCGAGCACAGACACAAGCGCTATTCTCGAAGCGATTGGCGATGATTTCATTAATAACACCGTGGCGGGTCAGCAACTGCTTAATGATGACTTCATGAATGCGGAAGGTATTCTTGAAAATGCTGTCGCTAATAATGCTGGTATCGTGCAGCAATGGGCGCAATACGGGGAGAATAAGGCCGGTGTTATCCACTTAACCACCACCGTGGCTGATGCTGAACGGGCATTCGCTGAGTTTGAAACACTTGTTACATCGACATTTGAGGACCAGACCGCTGCAATTGACCAGAAGATGACGGCCGTTGTTGATGCTGATGGTGCCAGTGCAACTTACAGCTTGAGAGCGGGACTAAATTATAACGGTCAGTTTGTTAGTGCTGGGATGGTAATCGGTGCTGAGTTTATTGGTGGCGTAGCTAAATCATCAATTGGCTTTACTGCTGATCAATTTATATTGCTCTCGGGTCCTGCTGGTAATGTTTTTTCCCCATTCGCGGTAACTAACGGCCAAGTGTTCATAAACGAAGCAATTATTGCTGATGCGACAATCGGATCTGCAAAGATAACCGATTACCTTCAATCTACTAATTGGGTTTCCAACACAACTGGCATCCGTATTGGAATGAGATCGGGGCAAATAGAGATTAATGGTGCTGTTGCTGGGGAGGGTAGACTGAATTTTGTTAATAATCGAATCACTGTATTTAATGAAAGCAATCAAGTCGTCGTCGTTATTGGCAAAAAACTGGTGGTGTAACTATGTCTACATGGGGCGCTCAGTTATTTATGCCGGGTGGAACGTTTGATGTTATTAATGCTTTTCTACCTGCTTATATGATGGACTATTTTGTGGGTAGCGCTAGCGGCTCACGGTCGTATACCGTGCCCGCAGGTAAGAGCCTTAGAGCTAAAGCATACTTCACAACAGCGGGGTCATTCGCTACTGAGGCAGTGGTGACAGTTTCCGGTAGTACGGTAACGTGGTCTAACGCTGCCGGTAATTCTATTATCGTGTGGGTGGTGTAATGGCTGAATTTGGCATGCAAATAACGCGTGATGATGGGGTGATATTCGCTTCCCCAGAATTCACGCCCACCGTATTGGTACAGGTTATGGACAGGTCGGCAGACTATACTGGGGATGTATCCGCTCAATACTATTACGATACTATTGTTCCGAACGCTAAGAAGTGCTTTGTCTTCCATAAAATGCTATCTACCGGCAGTCAATCTGGTGCCAGTGGCGGCGTTCTACACTATGCCGAGCAGGGGCCCAATGGATATTGGAGAGTACACACCGTAGCGGGGACCGCTGGTTTAGTCCATACCATGCGATTCTACGTTTTCTCGGAGTTCGTAGCTAACGTCCCAGAGTGGGGGATTTACTTCTACAAAAACAATCAGATGGTCTATACAGGGAACTGCCTCCCACTGGACATCAAATTTTGGGCGCGTCCGCAACTGACCACACCCGCGCCTACAGTGCCATGCGCCACAATTTGTTCAGTAGCGAGGCAGCTAACCCAGGGTATTCCGGGGACAAACCCACCGACCATACTTATTTTCCTGTTTTGCTTCACAGGTTTTTCGTCCGGCATTATAACTCCAGTGTTCAGGCAAATTTCACAGAGTGCGGGGGGCGGTTCCGCAGATGGCTTTTCTAAAGGTTGCCCTTATATAGAAACAGCACTGTACGACCAATATTATAAAGCCTCACTCGGCTACGCTTAACAAATAACTTAATGGGGATACAATTATGTCTTGGTATGAGGCAGGTACAGTCACGTCCGTAGCTGGGACGAATGTGATTACCGGAACAGGCACGTTATGGAATAATCCAATATTTGGCATTGCTGCGGGACAGATGATTTTTGTCCCCGGTGCGGGGCAGGTTGTTATATATGAAATACTTTCTGTCGATAGCGATACTAAAATCCGCATAACCCGAAATATAGCATCACCAATTGATAACTCCGAATACGCAATTGTCACGACCGTATCAAATTCAATGTCAGATTTAGCGCGAAGAACTGCTGTTCAATTGGCTTTATATCAGAAGCTACTGGAGGATTGGCAAGATATAACTACTGGCACAGGAGATGTCACTATTATTGCGCCTGATGGCTCGACAGTGGTTATTCCATCTTTAAGTGATTTGACTGCCTGGGTTAACGACTCGAAGACGTGGTTTAACGATAACAGGGAGCTGATAGAGAACGCTGGGGAGGCGGTAGCTGGGGCAGAAACGGCAAGAGATGAAGCGGTCACGGCAAAGACTGCTGCTCAGTCAGCAAACACCGCCGCTCAATCAGCAAAAACAGCGGCAGCCAGTTCCGCAACTACAGCATCTAGCGCTGCAACAATTGCTACCGGTGCAGCATCGGCTGCGACAGATGCTGCAACAACTGCAACGCAAAGCAAAGATGGGGCTGTTACTGCACGCAATGAAGCGGAACAATTTGCCGCAAGCGTCAATCCCGATTTACTTATGCATACCACAGGCGGAACATTTACAGGGCCTGTCATACTAGCCGGTGACGCAATAGACCCTAAAGGTGCAGTTACCAAGCAACAGTTGGATGCAAAACCTTCTGGAGGTTTACCGCTGCTTTTCAGTTGGTGGGAAGAAAACCGCGACCATATCCCTGATGGAACTGCACCCCGTGACGGGCAAGAGTTAAGCCGTGCTTTGTTTCCGGATGCATGGGCGGAGGCTCAAGCTAAAGGCCTTGTAATTACAGAGGCTGAATGGCAAGCAGACCCACTTAAAAGGATGCGGTGGTCGAGCGGCAACGGTACAACTACGTTCAGACTGCCCGATGAGAACGGTAAATCACCTGGCAGTGTTGGCGCTCCCGTTCGGCGTGGCGATGGCGCTAAATCGAACGGTGTAACTGGCACAATTCAGATGGATGCCATTCGAAATATAACGGGCAGTCTGCCTAACTCTCAGGTACTAAACGGAAATATAGCAACCGGGGCTTTCTCCAACAATACAAACACGTCAGCCCCATATCCAGCTTACTCGGCGACAAATGCTGGACAGGGTAAAATCACTTTTGATGCTTCTCTTGCGGCAAATGTTCTTGTTGCCGATGAAAACAGGATGCTCAACGCAACGGGTTGTTATGTTATCAAACTGGCGGGTTCTTCATTCAATGAAGGGCAGATAAACGCACTTGAGTTGGCCACTCAAATAACATTGTTAGCAACGCGCGTAACTTCACTCGAGGGTCATCAAAAATTCACATATCTTTATCCGGGTGGTTCCGCAGCCGCACCAGCCACCCTTGGATTATCACAGCGAATAGTGTTGGATAATCCCTTCACCGGCAGAAAAATAGACTATCGATGTGAAGTCCAGATTGGTGGAATATGGGGAGTTGCTGGGTATGGTAGTAACGTTGGGTCTGGAACATTTTCAGCGGGGGCTTTAGCTATCCCATGGGGGGATAATATCGTGATATGGAGTGGGGCGTCCTTTGTTCTGCATGTTGCGAACATGACCGCTAACTCATTTCCCTCCGCATCCAGTATTACTTCCGCCCCCTATAGGGTTGTTGTATGGACAATTGATGGATTGGGGGCTTAAACATGAAAATATACTCAGAGCTGGGAACCAATGTTGAATATATCAGCTATTCAGATGCGTTTCAGTTACCGGAAAATTGCATTGTAATGAATGGCCCCAGACCAGATCCGACTTACTACGCAAATGAAAATGGCGAATGGTTAGTTGGCCCCTCACCGCAAGTGCTGCAACAGATGGTTATTGAAGCCAGAGAAAATCAGACAACGATTTTATCACAGGCATCCGACATGATAGGTGCGTTGTCAGATGAAATTGAGGGGCTAGAAGATGGTGGCGATGATGTGCCAGATAAACTCCGTGCTGACTTAAAAGCGTGGAAACAGTATCGTGTAAAAGTGAAGAACATCGATGTTTCTTTTACACCGGATATTGAGTGGCCAGTTGTACCGAGTGCCGTTTCAACTGAAGCGTAAATACAAAACCGGGCTTAATGGCCCGGTCTATTCATTAGCATCATCGACCGATGGCTTAAGGCTGGAACCAATCATCAGCACCTTCCCAAGTATCCTTCAAAATCTCTTCAATCGTTTTTTTGTCCTCATTACTCCCACCAAGAACCGTTAACCCATCGGCCCCCGCAAACCTTACTTTTACGTCAAGATCGCTAAATTTACGACTGAGGCGATTTGTTAATTCTTCCGTAAGTGCGTTGGTATAGCCCGCCGGAAAACTCTTGGCGTTCAGCTTATCTATAGTGACTTCGACACGCAGCATAAATCCCCCTCAATTAAATATCGATAACCAGCCACTGATCAGCCTCATCAAACATTTCCTCAACCAGCCGATTGAGAATAGCCTTATCACCTTTGCTGGCGTCGGTATTGATGCCGTTCGCTTGCATAGGCTTAACTTTGACATCAGCTTTAGGGAAGACACGGTGTACACGCTTGGTTAGTTCAGCCAGGATCAGTTCATTGGCACCTGGTATCTCTTTCACGTTTCGCTTATCGTAAACCAGTTCAACTTTCATAAATCCCTCTCAACTGTGATAGCGGGTTTTGGTGTTAACATCTTCAATACCAGACTCGATGTAGTCCACGCGCTTCTGTAGTTCTCTAATCAGTTTTTTAGCGGCTTCCAAACGAATCATGACTTGCTGGTCTGGGTAATGCTCCGGCTCAATCTGCCTGAAGCCGGTGAGGGTATCGGTGAATGACGATCGCATAATAATGAACTCACCAAAGGCACTGTGAGCCGTATCAAAAGAAGTCAGTTCCCTCATCCCTGTAAATTCATCTTTAGGATTTCTTGCCATGGTACCCCCTTGCTAATTTACTGTGTATTTATACAGTAACGGCAAAGAGGAATTCAATCTGTTTTTTAGCGGTAGATAGGGAATTGATAACATTCCAAAGATTTCGCGGACAAAATGAGTACATAACTGAGTACATAATTTGAGGTTTATGATGTGTAATCATATATATTTCAGGTAATTATATTATTTATTTCGTAATCGTGAATGTAGAAAGTAGGTTGCTTATTTTTATCTGACATTATTCGGTTTAACCCTTTTTACTATGGTCATTCTTTAGTGATGGGCCACCGTTTTGGTGGTAAGCCGCAGTGACCAATAACGTTAGTGTTAGAATATCATTTCAAGTGCGCCGAGACGTCAGGATTTATTTCGACATACTTATGTTTTGCCAGAAACATGCCGATCTAATTAGTATTTACCTACCGTTTACTCAGCTATTCATACAATTCGCCTACTAAATGACACGGTAGGAATCATGGTGAAAAAACTTCTGCTAACCGGCGCAACAGGGTTTCTGGGCGGGGCAGTGCTTGAAAAGTTATTGTTGGCAGACGCCGATTTTAATTATTTATTATTAGTACGGGCGACTACGCCGGAGCAGGGGCTAAACCGCATCCGTGAAAATCTGTCGAAATTTTATCTCCCCAGTCAGCGGCTGAATAAAATAAATATCAACCATATTTTATTAGGCGATTTGGCAGAGCCGGATAGCTTTATTAATGACCCACGTATCGATGATGTGACCCATGTTATTAACTGTGCTGCTGTCGCGTCATTTGGTAATAATCCCTTAATCTGGAAAGTAAATGTAGACGGCACTCTGGCGTTTGGCAAAAGAATGGCAAATGTAGTGGGATTACAGCGCTTTATCCACGTGGGTACCGCCATGTCGTGCACACCGGATGCCGGAACGGTGGTTAGCGAGCAAGTATTATCAGCGCAAGATGATGCGCATTTAGTGGAATATACCAAGTCCAAATCAGCTATTGAACGATTGCTGGCAGAGCAATGCCCGAATTTACCGCTGGTATTAGCCCGGCCATCGATTGTCGTTGGGCATACCCGTTTGGGGTGTCAGCCCTCTAGCAGTATTTTCTGGGTATTTCGCATGGCATTAATGCTGCGTAAGTTTATGTGTTCATTGGATGACTATATCGACGTTATCCCGGTCGATTATTGTGCGGATGCTCTGCTGTGTATTTTGTTCCATCCCCACTTGACCGAAAATATTTATCATATTTCTGCCGGAGAAAAAGACAGCGTCAGTTTTGCCGAAATTGATCAAGCGATGTCATGGGCCGCGCGGCAAAAACCGATGGGTACAGATTATTGCCAGGTAGACTACGGTGCTTTGGTGCAGATGCGTAACCAACTAAAAAGCATTTTCGGCCCCTGCAATGAGCGCTTAATGTTGAAAGCCATGCGTTTATATGGCTCTTTTGCAGTGTTAAATGTGCGGTTCAGTAATGAACGCCTGCTCAGTTTGGGTATGCCAAGATCACCACGCTTCACGGATTATATTGCCTGTTGTGTGGAGTCCAGCCATGGAATAACTATCCAGCAGCAAATGGCGGTTGATTTTAAATAAACATTTCTCCCCGCATAACGACAGATTGCGGGGAATAACTTTTCCAGTTTATGTCTCATCATTGATTATCCGCTTATCAGCCAGATCTACGCCGCTTACCTGTCAGCGCATGTGTCAACTGCCCGCGCTTAGAACCTAAATTGAAAGCCGCCCTGAGTCAGTTCAGCACATGAGCGAGAGGTTGCCGCCGAATTAAGTGAAATTACGACCGCAGTGAAATCATTGATGCTGGCGGTAACGCAGGAGCAGCAGGTAGAAACGCCGATTTATGGCTATGTTTGGCTGAGG
Organism: Yersinia sp. 2540 StPb PI; assembly: GCF_052217165.1. Classification (NCBI taxonomy): domain Bacteria; kingdom Pseudomonadati; phylum Pseudomonadota; class Gammaproteobacteria; order Enterobacterales; family Yersiniaceae; genus Yersinia; species Yersinia sp. 2540 StPb PI. Next base: position 3,690,453 of record NZ_JAZGQC010000001.1, on the reverse strand, counting down.
ATGGAGCTAACCAAACAGCTTGAGGAATTCGACTATCTGATTAATATGACGTTATGCCGGTGATCTCTCGCCGCTGAAGGCAGATGAAATTTCTGTCTGGCGAGTAAAGCAGGTAAGATAAGCCAATGAATCTTGTCACCAGGTACGGCAAAGCGGTATGGTGCAGGTAGCCTGGTCACCAGCAATTGAATTTGTGTAAAACTTAAGTGAAGGTGTAAAAATGGATAATGCAATTAAGCCGACTTTCCAGGACGTTTTGGAGTTTGTGCGTATGTTTCGTCGCAAAAACAAGTTGCAGCGTGAAATCGTTGATAACGAAAAGAAAATCCGTGATAACCAAAAACGCGTTCTGTTGCTCGATAACTTGAGTGATTACATCAAGCCGGGGATGAGTATTGAAGAAATTCAGGCCATTATCGCGGACATGCGTACTGCTTACGAAGATCGTGTTGATGATTACACCATCAAAAATGCCGATCTGTCTAAAGAACGTCGTGAATTGTCGAAAAAACTGAAAGCGATGGGCGAAGTTAAGTAACTTCACCAAGGTTTGATAGCTTGTTTTAACACTATTAAGAGAAAGGCTGGCATCAATTGCCAGCCTTTTTTTTGGCTAAAATGGCTCTAACTTGACGGTTTGTTCTGCCGCAAGAAACTAAACGCTGGGATTTTCGCACCTTTGACAAAGATAAACGCCAGCAGTAACGAGCCCCACAGCGCCATAGTGATATAACTACTGACACCCATGATATTCAGCCCGCTTTCCAGCATTTGCAGCAGGAACAGCGCCAGTACAATGCCGAAAACTTTGCCAAATCCACCATCGGGATTTACCCCACCCAGTACGGTTGCCAAAATAGTGATAAGTAACAGCGACTCACCGTAGGATGCTTTGGCTGAGTTCAGTTTCGACATCATTAATAAGGCCGCTACCGCACACAGTAAAGATGAAATTACATACACCCAAACCAGTGTGCGGCGCGTGTTAATCCCAGAGAAGAAGGTGGCCTTCTCATTAGAACCGGACAAATAGATTTGGCGGCCCAGTGGCGTTTTAGCCAGAATCAGCCAGATGGTCAGTGCTACCGCGACGAACAGATAAAGTGGCACTGGCACACCGAGAAAGTTGCTGCGATCCAGTGCCAGTACATAGTTCGGGAAGTTTGAGATAGCCGAACCTTTGGAGATAAGTACATTCACGCCTTTGAGCAAGGTCATGATGCCCAGAGTGGCCAGAATAGGGGATACTCGTACCACCGAGATAAGTATCCCGTTGATAAGCCCCACAACCAATGCCACCGAGGCACCCGCCAGTAACATCAACATCATTGAACTAAAGGTTGGCGCAAGATGGGTACAAACCCATGCCATCACCAGGGCGCTGGCATTCGCGGTAGCAATAATCGATAAGTTAATCCCACCGGTCAGCATAGTAATCGCCATGGCCAGAGTTAATACCCCCGCGACAGGGATTTGCGAGGCGATGGATTGGAAGTTAGCCGCCGACCAAAATACCTGTGGAATAAATAGGCTGAATCCTACGCCGACCAGCACCAGCAGGGCAACCAGCCAGCGTTCGGTATGATCACGTTGCGTTGTTTTCGACATAGTTATATCCCTACCTTATGGCGTTGGCCCCAGGCCGTCACACTGATACTGATGACAATTACCAGCCCGATAACCACGGTATGCCAGTACGACGAAATGCTCAGTAAATTCAAACCATTTTGTAATATTGCCAGCAAAATCACCCCCAGCAAGGTACCGGTAAGTGTTCCACGGCCACCCACAATACTGGTACCGCCGAGCACCACGGCTGCCAGCACTGTAAGCTCATAGCCCAGTAATGAATCAGGCGCTACAGTTAATACGGTATAAGACTGTACTACGCCGGCGATACCGGACAGAAAGCCCATATAGCCATACACGAACAGTTGCAGTTTGAGAATACTGAACCCCATGCGTGACGCCGCTTCCTGATTGCCCCCTAAGGCATAGATTTGCCTGCCAATACTGGTGCGGGTCATCAGTAGAGCGGTAACAATAATGGTAATTAGCAGCGTTAGAATAGGGAGCGACAGGCCGTAGTCATAACCATCGGCAGCGGTAAAGGCGAACAGCATTGGCCCGTGTTCAAACCATTCAGGGTAGCTATACAGCCAAACACCACGGCTGAGATACAACAGTAAACCGTAGAAAATATTCAGTGTGGAAATGGTGATAATGATCGACGGTACGCGTAAGCGGTTAACCAGCAGGGCATTAACCAAGCCCAAAAGTAGGCCGATACCACCAGCCAGCGCAAAAGCTACCGGGAAGTTGCCACCAAACTTCACAATTAGTGTCACCATGACATATTGCGAAATAATGGTCATCGCTGGGAATGAAATATCAATACCGCCAGAAATCAATACGATAAATAAGCCACAGGCCAAAATGGTTAACATGGCGTAGTTATTTATCAGATCATAAATATTAGCAAGGGTCAGAAAATCCGGGCTGGTGAACGCAAGATAAGTCGAAATAAGCAAAATAGTGAATGCCAGCATCACTTCATGGCGTTTTAGTTGTTCTTTATTGAATAAACCTGTTTTACCTACCGCAGATTTATTAACTGCATGGGGGTTAGCCATTTACTACCTCCGCAATGGCTGCTTCGCTACTGTTACCCGGTAAAAACTCTTGTACCAGTCGCCCGGCCCGCATCACTAAAATACGGTGGCTATTGAAATAAGCTTCATCAATTTCATCGCAGACCATTAACACAGCGATACCGCGAGCTGCCAATGCATTGATAATATTATAGATACCGGCTTTGTTAGCGATATCCACACCTACAGTGGGGGAGTCAAGGATCAAAATTTGCGGATCGGTTGCCAGCCATTTAGCGATAGCAATGCGCTGCGCATTGCCGCCAGACAGCGTATTGACCGGAAGGTCGCTGTTGCCGATTTTGATCGACAGGTGTTTCACCATATCCTCGACCAGCGTATCGACCCGCTCACTACGCATCAGATGGAACACGTTTTTCAGGCGATGCAGAACAGTGGCACTGATATTGTCACGAATGGATTGTTCCATAATCAGCCCGGTGCTCATTCGGTCTTCTGACACATAACCGACCCCCGCCGCAATAGCATCACGGTTACTGCTGAAATACATCGGTTTATCGTTAATTCGGATGGTGCCTGACTCCGGTGAGGTCAAACCGAATAAACTAAGACACAGTTCAGTGCGGCCAGAACCGAGCAGGCCCACCAACGAGACAATTTCCCCCGGATGCAGCGTCAATGAGATGTTGTGATATTCATTACTACGGCAAAGCTCCTCCACGGCCAGCACCGGCGGGCGGGCGGCACTGTAGGGCGGTAGCACCTGAAAATCAAATTTCATGCCGGTCATCAGCCACGCCAGCCGCTGGTTGTCCACTTCGGTGGCCGGGTAAGTGCCAACCCAATCACCATCCTTTAGCACCGTGATGCGGTCTGAAATCTCCAACACTTCACTTAATCGGTGGCTGACAAAGACTACGCAGATATTGCGTGATTTCAGTTCATGTACCACCCGCAGCAAGCCATTAACTTCTTGTCGGGTGAGGGAGGCGGTAGGCTCATCCATCACAATCAACCGGGCATCCTGTGCCAAGGCACGGCAAATAGCCACCAGTTGCTTCTGGGCGATGGGCAAATTCTCAACCAGTTCATCCAGATTGAGATGCGCATCAATGCTGCTGATCACCTGCTCAGCCGTGGCGCGCATCTGGCGTTTGTCCACCCACAGGTGATGGTGATAATGGTTCATGGCGATATTCTCGGCCACAGTCAGGTTCGGGAATAACGACAAATCCTGATAAATTACCTGAATCCCTAAGCGAACGGATTCAATCGGGGTCAGGCTTGAGTAAGTTTTGCCATCAATGGTAATCGTGGCATCAGCATCGGGCTGATAGACGCCGGAAATAATCTTGATGAGGGTCGATTTGCCACATCCGTTTTGCCCTGCAAGACAATGTACTTCACCGGGTAACAGGGTCATAGCCACTTTATTTAGCGCTTTGACGCCATAAAAGGTCTTACTAACATTTTCCAGGGTAATAAATGGCTGCATATATCCTGTGTCCTTTTGATTCTTAATTAATTAATTGCGGAACCAGACAGGGCGTCCGGCTCCGCAATAACTTAGTGAATCAATACAGCGAATCCACGTTGTCTTTGGTTACCCGTAATACATTGTGGAACTGGATCAGATGCTTATCTTGGTCAACTTCAGCTTTACCCACGCCAGGAATTTCCATACCTGACTCAATTTTTTCACCTTTCAGCACTTTGTCCGCCACTGCGGTCAGTGCATAACCGGCAGAACCTGGGTCATAGGTCACGCCCATTGCGATATCACCGCTTTTAATCAGGGATGCCGCCTGTGAAGGGATCATCATACCGAACACATGGACGTTGTTTTTCGCACGTTTCTCTTTCACGGCACGGCCAGCACCGATCGGACCTTGCGAACCGAAGGCGACAATACCTTTCAGGTCACTGTGCGCTTTCATTAAATCGAGCGTGGTACGGCGTGAATCATCAATACTCTCGGCAACAGGCATGCGGCTGGTCACCTCAAACATATCGGGGTAGTGCTCTTTCTGATATTTAACAAACAGATCGGCCCATAGGTTATGCTGTGGCACCGTCAGGCTGCCGACATAAATCACATAGCCACCTTTACCACCCATGGCTTTTGCCATCTCTTCTACGTTATCTGCGGCAAATTTGGCGTTATCGATGATTTCGATATCCCAGTTGGCGCTGGGTTGCCCTGGAGATTCGTTGGTTAACACCACAATACCGGCTTCACGGGCTTTCTTGAATACCGGTTCCAGTACATCGGCATCGTTGGGCACAATACTGATAGCACTGACTTTTTTCGCGATTAAGTCTTCGATAATTTTAACCTGCTGCGGGGCATCGGTACTGGAAGGGCCGATTTGATAGGCTTTGATAGCCAGATCTTTACCAGCGCGATCCACACCTTCGCCCATGCGGTTAAACCACGGCATACCGGCGATTTTTGAGATATTAACCACTTCGACCTCCTGCGCCAGTGCACTGCCCGAGCACACCATCATGCTGAACAGACTGGCTGCCAACAGGGTTTTCACACTCAATTTTTTCATTTAAGGCTCCCGGAACTCATGTAGGTTGAGGTAATTGTTATTTAAGGTATTGGTGCAATAATCAGCATGCTGTATTACATGAATTTTATTTATGTTTTTAAAAAAATGAAGATTTAACAGGAAACAGATTTTACATCTACACTACATTTCCTGCTGGTGGGATCTAATACCTTGATAGCAGTTTCCCCCATATACATGAATGCTATTTACATGGACAAAATAGCTGCATTCCCTGTTTGTGACTGAAGTCATGATTTTGAGGGGCAAGACAAACAGAATTACATAAAAATGGTAAGCGGCAGGTTAATAACAGTGAGGTTTACATGGATATTCTGGTTCAGATGATTCTCAATTTTTCGCTATCATGGCTTGATGCTGAATTACGGGCTAACGCACGCCACCGGGCACCATGGTTAACAGGTGTTGGCGGGGGTAGTGGCGGTTGATATTGCGCTGCTGCAATTGCCAGAACACCTGCTCCACGTCATGCCGTTGACGGTCAAGCAATAATCCAACCACGCTGCCACTGTGGGCTACGTTCAACCCGTATAAATCCAACTCCTCCACTAGCCTCAGCAGGGCGCTAAAGTCAGGTTTTACCAGTAAACGCTGGCTGGCTTGCGCACTCAATGTGGTGGCCTGGCCCAGCAGTGAACAATCGCGGCGCTCGGCGGCTTGGGTAAACAGTTGCCATGCCCGTTCCAGTGAGATGGCACTGGCTAACAGCGCCGGTTGACGATCACGGCGGTGGTAATCCTCGGTTTTGAGAATCTGTGGGCTTTCCAGTAACAAAATATCTATCGCTGGCTGCCAGTTATAAGAGATTTGTGTTGCGGCAGTTTGGTGGTCAAACAGTGTCAGTTGTTGAAACAGGGTGCTGTCAGTGGGTTCCAGCCTGACGCACAGTGCTGCCAGTGCGGCTTCATTGAGTGTTTCACCGAGATGGCGGGCGGTTGCCAGTGCGGTGGCGGCGATATCGGCGGTACTGCTGGCAAGTCCTTTTGCTACCGGAATGGTGGAATCAAAACTGATGTGCAGGCCATTAGCCATCTGTGCCGGTTGGCCAAAATAGGCCAGTACCGCCGCCAACATCTGGCGCATCCGTGGGCGTTCATTCTTGCCCGGTACGCCATCGGTCACCGAAACCGTACTAAACCAGTTGACCGGGCAGGAGATAAGCTTCTCCCCCCCCAGTATCCAGCCCTGAATCAGCTCACCACAAGAGGCCGGGCAACGGGCTTCAGCCATGACCAAAGACCTGCTGTAAGGCATTGATCAGCCGTTGGTTATCTGCCGCGCTTTTAATGGCTACACGATAGTGGTCGCGGGTTAGACCGGGGTAATTAGCACAATGGCGGATCAGAATATGGTGCTTTAATAGCGCGTGTTGCAGATTAAGTTCAGGTTTAAGGCAGCGCAGGAAAATATAATTGGCGCACCCTTGCCACACCTGCAACGCGGGCAGGGCGGCTAAATGCTGATATAACCAAGGTCGCTGCTGCGCCAACCATTGATGTGTGGCTTGAATATAAGGTTGGTCATCGAGAATAATCTCACCCGCCAGTGCGGCAAAAGCATTGATAGTCCAAGGCTCGCGTTGCTGTTTCATTTGCGCCAGCGCCGTCAGGTCGCCACTGAGCAGATAACCGAGGCGCAACCCGGGAATGGCAAAGAACTTGGTCAGTGAGCGTAACAAGTATAAGTGTGGGAAATCCGCTAATTGAGGGGTAAGCCCCAGCGCATCTGGCAAGAAATCGATAAAAGCTTCATCGATAATTAAAGCAATATGGTGCTGATGGCAACACTGCACAATGGCTTGCAGCAATTTGGCATCAGGCATCAGGCCGGTCGGGTTATTGGGTGTCGCCAGAAATAGGCAGTCTGGGCGCTGTTGGGCTAATAGCGCCAGTAGGCGTTCATCGGGCTGATAGCCATCTGACTCACTCATCTGATAATCATGAATCTGGCAGCCGACCCGTTGCAGGGCGCGGCGGTACTCAGCAAAGCCCGGAGTCAACAGTACCGCAGTGCGGGGTTGCAGATGCTGCACCACTGCGTAAATCAGCTCAGTGGCACCATTGCCTGCCATAATATTCTCTGGCAGGCAGTGGTGAGCGCGGGCCAGCGCTGCGTGTAATTGGCGATACTCAACATCAGGATAGTGTTCGGCACGGGCCAATTGTTCGATAATCGCCGTTTTCAAGGATCCCGGCATGCCCAGCGGATTAATATTGGCACTGAAGTCAACGATATTGGCTGCATCTGTGCCGATTTTCAGTGCCATTTCCAGCACATTCCCACCATGCTCACTCATTGCTACTCTATTCCCCTATATAGCTTGTGCGTTTAGAGTACCATACCCTTCGTCCTTGATGCTGTAGGGTTGTTCGCTACACTCACGCACCCGAATCACTTACTTGTAGTTGACCCTATATGAATAAGCTCATAGGGATGCGTTTACTTGCAGCCTACCTACAACGCCAATGACTTTGGGTATATCAGCGAGGGAATGGCGTTTAGCGACAATAGCTCCGGCGTGAAGGCGAGCATATCTCGTAGGCGAACCACGTCGCCAATAACAATCAGCGCCGGTGCCGATAAACCCTGCGCGGCAACTTGATCGGCTAATGTAAGCAATGTGCCGCTGGCAACTTGTTGCTGCTGGTGGCTGGCGTACATCACCACGGCGGCAGGGGTCGTGGGGGCTTTCCCCCCGGCGACTAATTGCTGGCAAATGGTTGCCAGTTGTGTCATTCCCATCAGGATAATCAGCGTACCTTCCAGCTTGGCTAATGTTGCCCAGTCCTGCGGCTCGTTGCCTTGGCGCAAATGGCCGGTTATCACATGAAAGCCTGAGGCATAATCACGATGTGTTACCGGAATACCGGCATAAGCCAACCCGCCAATGGCGGAGCTTATCCCTGGAACTACCTCAAACGGAATACCCGCCAACGCCAGTGTTTCAGCCTCTTCACCGCCGCGTCCAAAGACATAAGGATCACCACCTTTGAGTCGCACCACATTTAGCCCACGTTGGGCGCAATCAACCAGAATTTGATTGATTTCTGTTTGTGGCACCAAATGGTGATTGGGGTTTTTGCCCACATTGATCATTTCACAACCATCAGGGGCTTCTGCCAGTAACTCAGCACACACCAAACGGTCATAGACCAACGCGTCAGCGCGACGAATAACATGTAATCCCTTCACCGTAATCAGCGCGGCATCCCCAGGCCCGGCGCCTACCAACCAAACTTTCCCACTTTTCATATTGCCTCTCATTGTGCGGCGAGGGCCGGTTGTACCGGCAGATTCAGGGCCACGCGAATGACATCACGGGCAATCATTAATTCTTCATTGGTATTGACGATAGCAATCTGTACCGGCGCCGAGTCATGTTGGATAAATGGCTGATTGTTGATATTTTTCTCTTCGTCCAACTCGATACCGAGAAAGGCTAAACCACGGCAGATCTGCTGGCGGGCTGTGCGGGCATTTTCACCGATACCGCCGGTAAATATCAGTGCATCAATTCCGCCCAGTTGCACGATATAGCTGCCAATCACCGCGCGGATACGTTCGGCAAACAGGTCGAGCGCCACTTTAGCGCGCGGGTTGCCATTGGCGGCGGCATGTTCGACATCGCGATAATCGTGTGAGATGCCGGAGACACCCAGCAAGCCGGATTGGTTATTAATCAAATGGTTGATTTCACTGGCGCTTTTTCCTTCCGCTTGCTGAATAAACGGTAGGATGGAGGGGTCAATATCACCGCTGCGGGTGCCCATCATGATACCGGCCTGCGGGGTGAAGCCCATCGAGGTATTCACCGACTGGCCGTTGCCGATAGCACAAATGCTGGAGCCGTTGCCAAGATGGCAGGAGACAATGCGCAGTTCTTCTAAGGGCCGCCCCATTCGTTCGGCGCAAACGGCACTGACATATTTATGACTGGTGCCATGGAAACCATAACGGCGAATACCCAGCTCTTCATAGTAACGCCACGGTAATGGATACAAATAGGCGGTCTGGCTCAGCGTTTGGTGGAATGCAGTATCAAATACCGCCACCGCGCTGGCATGGGGCAGGGCATGTTGGAACACCCGGATACCGAGCGCATTAACCGGATTATGCAGGGGGGCCAGTGCGCCAAGCTGCTCTATCTTATCCAGCACCTCGGGGGTTATCACGACCGAATCGGCGAATGCTTCACCGCCGTGCGCGACACGATGGCCGACACCGGTAATTTCATCCAGCGAATCAATAATATTGTGTTCAATCAGCGCGTGAAGTAGGTGTTCAGCACCTTGGCGGCAATCGGCGATAGGCAGAATCTCGCGCCATTTCACATCTGTGGCGCGGAGGTTAAATATCGCATCATCCATACCGATACGTTCGATTAATCCCTGACAGATCACTTTTTCATCAGGTAAGGAAAACAACTGAAACTTCAACGAAGAACTGCCGGCGTTAATCGCCATAATCTTACCGGGCATGCGACTCTCCAGAATGATTCAAATAAGTAATAAGGTCGGTTAATCCCTCACCGCTCAGCGCCGAGGTCACAAATAGGTGTTGTGCGCCCGCCTGCGTGAGGCTGTCAGCAGCCCAACGCAATTGGTCTGGGTGGTTAACGGTGTCGGCTTTACTGATAATGCCAATGACCGGCTGGTTGAAAACCTGCGCCAACATCGGGGCAAACCAGCTTTGGGTCGCATCCGCATTTTGTACCAGCCCCACCACATCCGCTTCACAGGCGCTTGCCAGTAACGCACTGTATAAACAGCGGTTTTCCAGGTATTCACCGGGAGTATCAATGGCATTGTCCTGCCAGATAATGGCTTGGGTTTTCTGGTAATTAAGCGCCTCACCCTGCAAACGCTGGATAAGCGAGGTTTTGCCGCACTGGCTAGGGCCAATCAACATGATGCGTTGCATGGCATCAGGTCCGGGTCATTGGGCAGGCGGTAAATTTCATCATGTCGCCGAGGGTGTGGATCACCTGTTTCAGCGCATATTCCACCGCTGACACATCACCGGTAAACACCACCGCACCGGTGAAACGGTCGATAAAACCAATCTCAACCGCACCGGATTTGGTAGCGATATCACTGGCAATAATCGAGGCTTCGCTAGGGGTAATGGTCAGAATGCCAATGGCGCTACTGACATCATTCAGCCCCAGTTTTTTGTAAAGTGCCTTATTAGGATTGGCTATCAGATGCGCCAGGGTTATCTGTTTACCGGGAACATATTCCTGAATTACGCGCTCGGGGGTGCTGCTCTTTTCCATCATGCCTCCTGAACTAACTGACGCCATAGCGCCTCATGGGGCCGTGGGATCACTGAGCTGTAAACCAATAATCCCTTCTCACCGGCACACTGGCTGGCAACGTCCACGGCAGTTTGTACATCAGCAATATCGCCGCTGAGCACTTGATAACATTTGCCGCCGATGCCAAACGCCATATGGATGCGCACCAGCGTGACATTGGCCGCTTTAACCGCACGGTCGGCGGCAGTAATACAGGCCGCCACACTCCAGGTTTCCACCACACCCGCCGCTTGACGATTTTCCACCGTATTCAGGCCGCTGATCGCCGGTAATACGGATGGATGAAGGTTGGGCAGGACGATGCTATCGACCAACAGATGCCCGCTGTGCCGCTCGCCGTTTTGTACCGACTGGGTGACGGCACCGATATCGCCACCGACCATCAACAGATATTTACCGGGGCACAGGGTTTTGCTCACCAATAGGCTGACGTTAGCGCTTTTCAGCATCAAGTCGCAGACCTCCATGCCCTTGGCGATACTGCTTAATTCAACAATTCCAATGGCTTGTGACATAGCCCTTCCTTTTAATAAACGTCAGCCCGTTTAATGGTGATGGCATTTGCGCTGATGGCCGTGACCGTGCCGCTGATACTGGCATGCACCGGTGCGCCTAACGCGTTATTCGGAATTTGGCCAATAAGTTGACCGTGATCGACCCGTTCGCCGACCGTGACCACGGGTTCGGCGGCAGCCCCGATATGCTGGCGCAATGGCAGTACCACCTGTTGTGGTCGGTAGCCTTGTTCGCTGAATGGCGCAGCTTGATACCAGTCGGTGAGATCCAGACGGGCAATCAGCCTTGATATCGGTACCATGCGGTAATTAGCCATCGGATCGGCCTCACGTAGCGCCCCTTGATAGCGGGCACCTTGCGCCCGCAACTGCGTTTTCAGCAGGCGGTTAATGCGCATCGGTGAGATATCTACCGGGCAGGCGTAGCTTTCACATAGCCCGCATTCCGAGCAGGTCAGAGCGCTGAGTAAAATGTCTGGTGTGGCAACTTGTTGGTAGGTTATCGCGCGCACCAGCAGATGCGGGGGTAGCTCATGGCCAATCAAGTGGCGCGGGCATAACTCGGTACACATGCGGCACTGCTCACATACGGCACGAGCAATGGCTAACACATCCTGGTCGCTGCGGGCGCGGCGGGTAATCAGTAAGTGATCAGCGGGCAGTACCAGTAGGCCGCCGGTAGTTTTGGTTACCGGTTGGTCAAGGTCATGCAGGGCATGGCCCATCATCGGCCCGCCATTGATATAGGCCGGATTGTTGATGGTAGCCCCTCCTGCCAGCGCCAGAACTTCGCGCAGCGGGGTACCCAGCGGTACCGTCAGGGTTAAGGGTTTCGCCACCGCACCATTTACGGTCAGGGTGCGGCGAGTCACCGGCCACTGCTGTTCCACCGCCCGCGCCACATTGAGTAGTGTTTGCACATTGTTCACCACCACACCGATGCTGACCGGCAGCGCCGCAGGTGGCACCCGGCGACCGGTTGTCAGCCAGATAGTGATAACCTCATCACCGGCGGGATAGACATCGGGCAGAATGTGCAGCCGGATTTGTGATGGTAGCAAGGGGGTTAGTGCGGCAATCGCCTCACTATATTTGGCTTTCAAGGCGATGATGCCTTCCCGCGCGCCGGTGGCTCTCATGCCATACAGCACACCGCGCACCAGTCGGGCTGCCTGGCGCGGCATCAACTGCTGATCCACTTTCAGCATTGGTTCGCACTCAGCCGCATTGACCAGAAAAATCTCGGCCTGCGCTTGTAGCTTCACCGCCGTTGGGAAACCAGCACCTCCGGCACCGACCACGCCAGCGTGCTGAACCCGTTGCTGAATAGTCACGGCATCACAATCAGCCAGTTCACCGTAGGCGGGTAGCAAGCAGGTATCCGCAATGTGTAGGTCACTCATAAAGCGCCTCGATAATCCCACGGATATCATTGCCGTCAGCCGCACGCGGGTTAGTGCGCAGTGTCACGTCGGCAAGTGCGGCGGTAATTATGTCGGGAATGCGTTGCTCTAACTGGCCTTCATTGATTTTCATCGCGGCCAGCGGCTGAGGTAATCCGCATTGACGTTTGAGTTGTTCAATCTGATGGACCAATTGGTTAACTGCACTGCGCTCATCGCTATTTGCCGCACTGAAATGGCACAGTTTTGCCAATCGCGCATAGCGTTTACATGCCCGTGCATCAAGCGCGTTAAAGCGAATCACCGGCACCAATAGCAAGGCATTCGCCAAACCGTGCGCGATATGAAATTGCCCCCCCAGCTGGTGCGCGATAGCATGATTGATGCCCAGACCAGCCTGGCTGAATGCCATGCCAGCCAGCGTGGAAGCATTGTGCATCTTGCCTCGGGTAATCAGGCAATCGCCTTTGCGGCAAGCGGTGGGCAGATGGCGGAACACCAACTGCACCGCTTTTTCTGCCAGCGCATCAGTAAAGTCACTGGCACGTGGTGAAACATAGGCTTCCAGTGCGTGAGTCAACACATCCAACCCGGTATTGGCGGTGATAACTGGCGGCACGGTAACCACCAGAGCCGGGTCCAGAATGGCGATGTCCGGGTAAATCTCATCGTCAAACAGCGGGTATTTAATACTCTTTTCCGGGTCGCTGATTACACAGGCACTGGTCACTTCTGAACCCGTGCCGCTGGTGGTCGGGATAGCAATACAGGTCTCGATCTCTATCCCCTGTTTACGACTGAACCAGACAATAGCTTTTGCTGCATCTAGCGCGGAGCCACCACCAAAACCAATCACCACATCGGGGCGCAAGGCATGCATCTGCTCAATGCCCTTAACCACGGTGTTAATGTTCGGGTCCGGCGTAATGTCGCTGAACAGACTGATTTGGTTATCCTCTGCCAGCGACTGTTTTAAGCGATCCAGTAACGGCGAGGTGGCCAGAAAGCCATCGCAGACAATCCAGATTTTGCGCTGATGGAAGCGTTGCAGCACCTTAAGGCTGCCTTCCCCGCTGTAAATACGTGTTTGCAGGAAAAAAGTCTTCATACGTCCTCGCTCAGCGAATGGAAAAACCGTTAGTCAGCACACAGCGACGCTGGCGCGCAAAGGTGCGAGCCGAGGTGGTGCCTTCTCCGGTCGGGGTGGCGATGGTAAAGGTGGTAAAGCCTTCACCGCCGACGCCTATCCCGGCATAGGACGGGCCGTTTTTAACAAAAATAGAGGTTTGTAACAGTCGGGCGGCCAGATTCAGGCGTGAGACATTTTGTGAGTGCATGGTGGCGGTATGGTGCAGGCCGCCTTCCACTTGCAGTGCCAGCGTCAGGCCGGCATCAAAATCCTTTACCCGGACCACCGGTAACAGCGGCATCAGTTGTTCGGTAGTGACCAGAGGATCGTCACCGGCTACTTCAACCAGCAGCAAGCGCGGTGCTTTGGCCGGACAAGCGATACCCGCCGCTTTCAGCAGTTCAAGCGGGCTTTTGCCGACCAGATTCTTATTGGCGTGGCCTTGAGGGGTCAGGCAGGCTTTGCGCAGGCTGTCGACCTCTTGCGGATTACTGATAAGTAATGCATCGAAGGCTTGCATCTGTTGCAACAGCCGGTCGGCAACACTCTCCACCACGATCAGGCTCTTTTCAGCGATACAGGGCAGGTTATTATCGAATGAGGCTCCTGCCACGATATCCTGCGCCGCTTTTACCAATTCAGCCGTTTCATCCACCAGACAAGGTGGGTTACCGGCCCCCGCCCCAATCACTTTTTTGCCGCTCTTCATGCCCATCGCCACAATGGCAGGCCCGCCAGTGATAGCCAGCAAGGCGATTTTGTCGTGCGCCATCATCTGCTGAGTGGCTTCAAAGCTTGGCTCTTTCACTGTCACTACCAGATTGCGAATGCCGCAACTGTTGAAGATTATCTCTTCAATTTGGGCGATTAAATCCAGTGATACCGATTTAGCGCCTGGGTGTGGGCTAAAATAGATGGCATTACCGGCAGCTAACATACTGATGCTGTTATTAATAATGGTTTCGGTTGGGTTAGTGCTAGGGGCAACGGAACCTATCACGCCAAAAGGCGAGTATTCGAATAACACCATGCCGCCATCGCCGGTCAGCGCCGTGGTGGACAAATCTTCAATACCTGGGGTGTTTTCTAACGCGGCTTTGTTTTTCAGCAATTTATCTTCTTTATTCCCCATGCCGGTTTCACTGGCACCGCGTTCTGATAGTGAAGGCAACTGTGCTTTTAGCTGTTCACGCAGGGCGCGGATAATCGCGCTGCGGGTTTTCATCGGGCTTTGTTGATAACGCAAAAATGCGTTATGAGCGGCATTGACAGCTTCATCCACGCTGGCAAAAATGGCGCTGGAGGCAGACGCGGGTGTGGGCGTCAGTTGCTCAATGAGGATAGTGCGAATGAGAGATTCAAGGTCATTGGTATTCATTATTCATTCCTCAGATGTAAAGCCGATATGGCCGCTTCTGCTATGTGCATATCTTGTTCGACGCTACCGCCGCTGATGCCTAAGCCCCCCACCAATTGGCCGTTACGCCATAGCGGGTAGCCACCACCAAAGCTCACCACTTTGCCACCGGTACTGGCCTCAAGCTGGAACAGGTCGGCCCCCGGTTGTACGGCGTCGCTAAGTTGGTGAGTTGCCGTTTTCATCGCCACAGCGGTCCAGGCTTTTTTCGGTGCCAGTTCGCTGCTGACCAGCAAGGTGTCTGGCATGCGGTAGGTCATAATCATGTTGCCGTGGCGGTCAGTCAGTGCCACGACCACGGCAATTTGTAATTTCATAGCGGCATCGACCGCCAATTTAACTAACTGATGAACATCAGAAAATCCCAGAGAGGCCGCTGTTTGTGGCTGACTTGTGGCTGGAGGGAGTGCTGTTGCCGCCAGATAACGGGCCACCACGGTTTGCGTGGTGTGTTGTAACTGTTGGCGCTGGTCTTCATCACGAGCCAGTGCATACAGGCAATCCGATAAACGGTTTAGGTATTGCAATAACACCGGGCGCACCGGGACTTGTTCAGCCAGTTCAATCAGCCGCCGTTCACAGCGCCGTGCCAGAGTGCGGGCAAAATGCAATCGGCTACCGGCTTCACTGCTACCCGGCAGAATAAAACCCTGTACCGGTGGCAGCCCCGCCATACAGCGGTCTACGGCTTGCTCCAGCGCTTGGATCTCGGGTTTATTAATGCTTTTGCGCCCGGCAGGCGGTGTTTCGATACCTTCGCTTGCCAATTCAGCGCTGAAATAAAACAACTGATGTTGTATGGCATCGAGTAATTGACGGTTTTCCTCGCCCTGCGTCACGCGGGCACACAAGCTCAGTGCTGCATTGAGTTCATCCAGCGTGCCGTAAGTTTCCACCCGGGGATGGCTCTTTTTCACACGTTGTCCGGTGAACAGGGCGGTGGTGCCCGCATCGCCGGTTTTGGTATAAATGCTCATAAGGTCCCCGTTCAATCAGTAAGAACATTCATCGACGATGGCGACAATCGCCAAATCGATGGCATCATTCGGCTCGGAAAATACCCGTCTGGCACTGGAACCGCCTGACAGCAAGACCAAATCGCCCTGACCGGCACCGACCGAATCGACGGCCACTTCGTCCGGCGTTTTGCTGTCGGGTGGCAGTGAGCCATCACCGGCAACACGGCGCACCAGCAGCAGCTTCCTACCGATCAACGTGGGTGATTTTTGCGTTGAGACCACGGAACCTACCACTCTGGCCAGTTGCATGATTTACTCCTGCCTTAACAGTTGAATGTGACGGGCTGACACGGTGTCCTGCGCCAGCGGTGTAACCAGCGTGTGGCTTGCAATGAGTAGCCAGCCGGAGTCGAGAGTGGCGATATCGCGATAACTTAGAACCTTGCCCGCGTGCAACCGTATAGCAACGCCCTGACTGTCGCTGAAACTGAGCGGCAATGAGTGCAGCGCGGCACAGGGCAGAGCAGCCAGTAGTTGGCGATGTAAGCTGATATGCACTTTCATGCCCCACGACCACGCCTCGTTTAGTGCCGCCACCGCAGGGCAGGTGGTATCGAACTGCGCCAGTCGGTGGATAAATGCCAGGTCTGGCAACATCAGATGCAGCGTGGCATGGTGTACGAATACCGATGGATCAAGCCCGGCGCGCAATTGAGGCAGTAGCAGGGCGTGAACCCGGCGTTCGCGCTCAACTAACCGCGTGACAATCTGGCTGACCAGTTGTTCGGTTTGCGCCTGAGTCAGATTCATGGCCGCGTTGTCCCTGATGAGGTTAATATCGTGGCAAATGCCGCAGGGTCGTCGGCACCCGCCGCATTGGCCTCGTCGGTATCGATATGCATTTCCAGTTTCATTTGGGGTGAAACGCGGATCGCCACATCATCCAGTATCAGGCGACGGCCACTGCCCTGAATGGCAACTTGTACCCGGTCACCGTGTTTTACCCGATAGATAAGGGCATCCAGCGGCGACATATGAATATGGCGCAGTGCCACAATCACCCCATGGGGTAACGTCAGCTCCGCGAACGGGCTGACTAACGTGATGGCAGGGGTATCGTCCAGATTGCCAGACATCCGCAGGGGGGCATTGATACCCAGCGTGCGTGCATCGGTACGGGAGATCTCCACCTGGCTGTGGCTACGCAACGGGCCAAGAATACGCACATTTTTCAGGCTGCCTTTCGGCCCGACCAGCGTTACCGTCTGTTCGGCGGCGTACTGGCCGGGCTGGAGCAGCGCTTTCTTTTCAGTAATCGGCTGCTGCGGGAACAGCCGTTGGTAGTCCTGCACCGAAAGATGCAGGTGTCGGTTGGAAACCCCAAGTGGGATCGGACGAAGACGCATTTCGTCGAGGATCTTATTGACAACGGGTTCCAGTAACGCTTTTTCCATCAGACTTTTCCTCGTTTACCCAAGTGGATACAGCGAAAGCGAGGCTCGCCTTTATGGCGTCGGCAAGCCGGATCGAGGCAGAGATTACAGCTCACCCGGGGAGCGATTAGAGCCTCACTTTCCACACTACTTTCTTCGGTGCTGATTTTTTCAGCACTAAAGACAGGTTCAGGTACATCATCTGTGGCGGTAGCCGCAGCGGGCTGAGTCTCTGCTGCTTCCGTCTCTTCGTTAATGGGCGCTGTAGCGACAACTGGCTCTATCGCCACAGCGATTTCGGGGGCCGTGACCTCAACAGTCTCTGTCAGCCAATAGGCCAACAGGGCTTTTGTCGGACGGGCCAGTACCGCGCGCGACACCAATCCGTGATGCAGTTCGGCAAAGGCGGCACCGGTACTGATTGCCGCCTGCACCGAGGCCACATCACCGGTCAGACGAATTAACATCCAGCCAGAACCATTGGTTTTTTCTATACCTATCAGGTTGATAGATGCTGATTTTGCCATCGCATCCGCCGCACTGATCGCCAGCGCTAGACCGCTAACTTCAAGTAAACCCAGTGACGTTTTCACGCTGTGCTCCTCTTCTTACCCTTAGGCAGAGGTCGGTAAAATGGCTTCTACATCGCTGTGTGGGCGTGGGATCACATGGCAGGATTTCACTTCACCCACCGCGCTGGCAGCCGCAGAACCGGCATCAACAGCGGCTTTTACTGCGCCGACATCGCCACGTACCATTACGGTGACCAGACCGGAGCCGATTTTTTCGTAGCCCACCAGTTGTACGTTGGCGGATTTGACCATGGCATCAGCCGCTTCGATAGCAGCGACCAGACCTTTGGTTTCGACTAAACCTAATGCGTTATTCATGTTTCATTTATCCTTGTTATCAAGTAAGGGCTATCTTGTTTGCCATTTTGAACCAGGGCAGTGCTCGCCATCCTCACGAACCTTGGCTTTTACAACACCAGGTGTACGCTCCGGTGGCTGTGCGCTGGCCAAGTCCAAACTGCCTGCACCGACAACGCCCTGAGATTTGTATGGGGTTATTTAAATGGTAATCCTTTGACTAACCGGGCTGCGTTATTGCCAAGCCGCCGTAGTTGGTCCTCGTTCTGCCCGCGCCGCTGGCGAAATAGCGGGTTGGCGGGCGGTAAGTTACGGAAATGCACGACCACTTCGTCGCCGGAACAGGCCAGCCCGACCAATAGCGGGGAGCGGGTTGCGGCCTGCCAGGCGCGTTGTGCTACATCGCCGTCGTCGTCTTGTTGCCAGCGCCAGGGAATACCTTCCTCCTCAATACCTAGCAGCACCTGATGCCAGACGGCTTCGGGTGTCGGTGTGGTCAGACTGATTACTATTGCGGGGGTGTCATGGGTGAAATTCATCCGTGATTCTCCCGTTGATAGGCCAGAATCAGCCCGGTGGCTACCGCATTACGCGGCCCCTCGCTGGCGCGAATGTTGCCGCGCCCCGCCACCAATTTGTAGTGAGAGAGGGCATCGGTGACCAATTGCGGGATTTCAAAGTCCAGCGACGAGCCGCCAACCAACACCACGAAGGGGATATCGCGGATATTGCCGGTCGGGCTGACTTGACGCAGGGCGCGAAGCGCATTGGTAACAAACACCCGCTCTTTAGCGGAGCGGCGGATATTGCGTACTTTTTCCAGCGCGTAATCCCCCGGCAGTGGCACCAAACCTTCCGGCTTGACCACCACCAGTCGGGCAAAGACCTCTGGCGGCAGCGGTTGTGGGAAGAACTGAACGCTGCCATCTTCATGGCGCAGGTGGAATAAGCTTTCCACTTTTGCCAGCGGATACTTTTTGATGTCCTCTGCCAGATAGCGGTCTTGTAAATCTAATTCAGAGGCGATGATCATCGTGACCATATCGCCGGCTCCCGCCAGATGGGTGGCGACGATTTGGCCCTGAGCATTGATGATGGAGGCGTCGGTAGATCCCGCCCCCAAATCGAGGATGGCGAGTGGCCGTTGCGTCCCTGGTGTGGTCAGCGCGCCGAGTATCGCCGCTTCGGCTTCCGCCCCCCCAACCTGAACATCAATATTCAGAGTCTTTTCGATTTCTCTGGCGATATGCGCCATTTGCAGGCGATCAGACTTCACCATGGAGGCGATGCCCACCGCTTGTTCAAGCGAGAATTCGCCCGCCAGACCGCCGGTGACATTGACCGGCACGGCAGTGTCTACTGCCAGCAAGTCTTGAATGAAGATCTCATTGGTTGGTTTATTGGTCAGTTCCGCCATGGTTTGGCGAACGTGTTCGAGCATGCCGCCGATATTGGTTCCTGCTTCACCACTGACATTGTCCAAATGGCGAAAGCTGTTGACCGCGGTCATAATGGCTTCACTTCCGGTCGCCACATCCACCCGCACCGTGCGACCGTCGGCAAATAACTCCAGATGACCGGCCGGTATCGAGCGAGCTTTAACATCCCCTTCTGGGGTTTTCACTACCACCGCCGAGCGGGTACCAATCAACGCTCGTGCCACCGGCACAATGTTTTTGGTTTCTTCGGCACTCAGTTCAAATACGGTGGCAATGCCATAGGGGTTAGAGAGGGTTTCAATCACCTGACCCGGCATCGCAACTTCTACCGCCGCCAGCATGCCCATCGGGATGCGGTCGATATGTAGCACCTCATCAACGATCGGTAGCGGATACGCCAGCCGATTACTGACCAGCACGCCATCGTCCCGTTGCAAGATAACCGCAGTGATGCGGTAGCCAGCGCCGTTAGCGGCATTTACCACCGCCGCGACATCGGCGAAATCCACCGCTGATGGCACCACCAGAATGTAAGGTTGGGCAGGGTCACGGGTAACTAACTCATCAATAGTAATGGTTAGCCCAACCCCCAATCCCAGTCCACCGGGGGTTTTCGGGTTATGACCGATCATGGTGGATTCGGTGATGATGGTTTCGGTAATTGTCTCCATCGCCACATCACCGATCACCGGTGTGGCCTCGTTAATGCGGATCAGGCTGATATCGCTTAGCGCAATACCGGCCTTTTCCACCAACATATTCAGCGCCTTGTTGATGCCGAAAATATTGCGTTGAGTCCCTTTGATACCCGTCGTTTCGGTCAGGGTACTGGTAATAAAGTGCAACTGACCATCAGCCGTGCATTGTGCTAATGCCACTTCTGTTGATGAGTTACCAATATCCACACCGACGATGTAATCCATATCCGATCCTTAAATGACTAATAACTGGATGTCGTGATCAACGGGGCTATCGTACCTAGGGGCGCTCCGGCGGCTTACGCCGCTACGGCCCCCATGGCGCGCTTCCCCTTGATTGATATCACTGCGTTAATCGTCGCCTTTTAGCTTCTTACGCTGGACATACAAAACGGCAGCTTCACGGACGAATGCCGCACAGATGGTCGCTTGGTAGGTCTGTTCCAGGTCGTCGGCGATAGCGTTCAGCTCCTCTTTGCTGGAGCGGAATGGCCGCAGGGCGTTGTAGATATCCAATACTTTGTCATCCGGTACCGCGGTCAGCTCGGCCGCACGCTCGAAGTTAATTGCCAACAGTGGACGACCCGCATCACGGGCAATGGATGCCTGAATACGCAGGATTTCCGGTGTAATCCGCAAATCTTGCGAAGTGACACTGCCGTTCAAAACGTTAGCCAGCGTGAGGTCATCCAGCGTTTTGTTAGTGGCTGTTTTGACCCAATCAGGGTGTTTATTTGCCAACGGATAATCAGAGACTTTGGCATCATTGCGCGAACTGGCTGTTGGTGCCGCACAAGCAGCCGCAGGTGTCTGGCCTTGCAAGCTGTTCATCTTGCTCAGCACATCGCGAACCATGGATTCAATAGCTTCGGAATTCATTGTGTTTTCCTTTGTTAAAGCGCCACCCGGAGTTCCTGAGGATTCTTGCCGGTCACCACATATTTGGTTTCTTTAATATGCAGAATCGCTGATTTGGCCTGATATTTTGGCCGTGCCATTTGGTCGTTCAGGGTAGGAACCGGTTGTGGTGATTCCCGTTTGGCATAACGCGCGGCGTTTTTACCAATTTGGCGATAAGTTTCCAGCGTCAACAGTGGGGCCTGCGGGAACAACTCCAGGTTGGAGAGCGGCGGTAAGCCTTGCTGATGAATCACCGTAGTGCCTTTGGATTGAATGCCGATAGAGATACCGGAACCACTCAGGCGGTTACCCTCGACGGCAACAAACGCCACGTCGGAGGATTTAAAGCAGCGGATAACCCGTGCTTTAATGCCTTCTTCTTCAATACCGGCAATCAATTCGCGCAGAATATTTTTGTGCGGGATACCGACGATGTTTGCCGTTTGCGACAGGCCAAATGCCGGGCCGACGGCAATGATCACTTCATCCTGATTGCTGCCAGGGCGGGCTTCACCCACTTCGGTCAGGAAATTTCCTTCAGCAACAGTGGCCGTAGCCGCTGCGGGTTGGGTATCCTGCTTAAAGGAGACGGTATTTTTGTCTCCCTGCATTTCCTGCAATACGCCTTCGATAATTTGACGTAACAGTTTTTCGTTAATATCCACCATCTCGTGAACCCCTTAACCAAGCTCATTCGGATCAAGCGCGTTTGGAATATTTTTGATCTCTTCCCAACGTGCACCTTCCAGCCGGTAACCGGTAGCTGGACCCGCGTAGTCATTGACGTCATTCACCGCTGACAGCACTTGGTTGTCACCTTTAATGATCGCCGAGGTATGCAGGTAGTCACCGGCAATTTTGGCTTTCTGGATGTTGAGCATGTCTTGCGCTACATCTTCGAAACCGCCTTGAGCCAATGCTTTTACCACTTCCAAACCGGTACGGTTTTTGCTGATGATTTCCTGAGCGAACTTGATGTCTTCAACGATGTTACGTTCCGGCATATCTTTCGAGCCGTGTGCATATGTCGCCGCAATCACTTCTTCGTCAGTAATTGGTGGCAGGCCCATACCGGCAAATACCGCTTGCAGCGCACGGGCAGCTTTATTACGAATCGCCACCACGTCAGCTTCCAGCACCGGACGCAAGCCACCATCAACTTTCAAGTCGCGCTGCAATACGTTGTAATCGTCAAAGTCTTCGGCATCTTCGTTGGAACCGGCGAACATGTTGTCGTAGTTAGGCACCGCAGAAAAACCAGAGGAGATAAAGTCAGTACCCGGCAGGAACTGCATCAGCAGACGGGCGGTACGGCGCATATCGGAGTGGGTAAAGGTCTGGTCGTTACTGGAAGCACATTCCAAATCCAGTGCAGAGCAAATCAGGTTTTCTGCCAGGATGGCCCGGATGCCTGATGGCACCGCGGACGGCACGCCGACACAACTCACTGAACCATTTTGCAGCCCCTGAACCCCGGCAGCTTTGGTGATATAGATACAGCGAGCTTCCAGATACAGCATGGATTTGCCTTCGGCATAACCCATTTGCACCTCGGAGCCTGAACCAGAGGTAAAACGCATTTTCAAACCGCGTGATGCATAGGACGAGGCGAGGAAGCCTTTGGACCATGGCGTGTCATCACCGTCGGTAAATACCGGCTCAGTACCGTAAACCGAAATAGTTTCGGCATAACAGGTATGGCCCAGCATCCCCAGCTTCAACTCGGTGGCTTCTTCCAACGAACATTGCGTCAGCACACCAGGGCGACCCACTTGCGAACCGACCAACAGCGCGATGGCATTG
This sequence comes from Yersinia sp. 2540 StPb PI, assembly GCF_052217165.1. Classification (NCBI taxonomy): domain Bacteria; kingdom Pseudomonadati; phylum Pseudomonadota; class Gammaproteobacteria; order Enterobacterales; family Yersiniaceae; genus Yersinia; species Yersinia sp. 2540 StPb PI. The sequence goes on along the minus strand of NZ_JAZGQC010000001.1, from coordinate 3,667,383 downwards.
AATGGCGCATAGCGGGCCACGGCCACGGTAGTTTCCTGCTCATCAAAGCCACGGTATGCGCCTTCGGCGGCATCGGCGGCAATCTGCACCGGGTTATCTTTAACGTTAGTGACGTGAGCCTGTTGTGATGGGGTACGACGTGCGCGCATTTTCTGCATCGACATCATCATTTCCACCACGTTCATATGAGAAACCACCTCGACAATTTTGGCCGGGGTCATTGCTGTAGTGAGTGGCACAATGGTGCGGCGCGATACGTTAGGATCACACAGCATGTTGGCCAACTTGATGGAATCCATCTTCATCACTTCTTCCGCATGCGCCAGATTGATACCGTAGCGGGCGATAAAGTGGTCTATCAGGTCGAAACTGCTTTGTGGCTTACCGTCTAATTCGGTCACCACACCGTTAACAATCTTGATGGAAGGTTTTGGATCATTCGGGCTTTCCATGGCAATAAAGCCTTCCTCGATCCACTCTTTGACAAAGCCGTCCTGATTAACCGGGCGTTTCGCCAACGCTTCAAATCTTTTCGATTTCATGAAACAGCCTCACTGTGGCGTCAGATATAAGAAGGGCGGTCGTTTTTCGGTTCAGAACCCAAGGTCGCTAATACCGTTTTGCCAATCTCACGGGCAGAAATTACTGCCTGACGAACTGCGCCAGAATCACCGGAGATAACCAGAATCACTTCGTTACTGAAGCTGGTGCCATGTGCGGGGGAGCTGTAAGCCACCACGTCAACGTTGGCAGATTTCACGGCGGTATCCGCCATCAAAACACCAATCGACGCCGGTGCACCGACTATCACACCGCAAGAACGGCCCAATGGCGCGCCAAATGCTTTTTCCAATGCGTGGCTGGCACGTGCGCTGTACTGCAATTCAATGTGACCGGCTTCATTGGCGTAAACATCGCCGAAGGTCCGATCCAGCTCTTTCAGTGCCACTTCGACGGCACGTTTCACATCAGAAACATCATCACCACCGAAGATGATCAGCGAGCCATGACCGGCACCGCCCTTGGTATCGCGGGGTAACTCAATACTGACCACTTCAGTATTGGTGGCTTTGACAGCTTCATCGGCCGCCATGATGTGCGGGCCTGCGCCGGTACGTGCGCCCAAAATACCGATGGAGCGATAGCGTTTTTCCAGCTTCATTGCGTCCAGTAGGGCGCTGTCGACGTTGGCGATCACCAGTCCGACCGTGTCACCGATCGCGGTACCAACAAATTCCGTTAAACTGCAAGTCTTCTCAGCCATAGCCGTATCTCGTTGTTTATAGGAGGGTTGTTTAGAAGACGCCGGAGCGTGTTCGCTGACTTTTGCTATCACCTGCGCCATGATTTGGTCGACCAGGTCATTGCTTTTCATTAGCTATTTCCCTTTGGCAAGAACTTCTCGACATCGGTGTGTGGCCGTGGGATGACATGGGTCGATTTCACTTCACCCACTTTCGCAGCCGCACTTGCACCGGCATCAGTGGCTGCTTTAACTGCGCCCACATCACCACGTACGATGACGGTGACCAGACCAGAGCCAATTTTTTCATAGCCGACTAATGTCACATTGGCCGATTTCACCATGGTGTCCGCAGCCTCAATGGCCGCAGTCAACCCTTTGGTTTCCACCATTCCTAGTGCTTCTTGTTGCATAAATACCTCGACGGGGATGTCAGGGACCTGATGTTTGTGCGTTGGAAATACAGCTATTACGGTTTCAAACGCGCTTCAGGTTCTAAAATAAAAATTGTCGTGTTGGGGCCATTCAGTAAATTTAAAAAAACAAATTCGGTAAGTTTAAAAATAAAGTTGTCAGGTTCGTGCTGAGAACGAATATACAAACAAGCAATGAAAAAGAATGGCTGTGTTGAATTTACTGACGGGAATGGTTAGTGAGGAAATAACAAATTATTGTCATGGCTATAACTTAATATTATGTTTTAAAACGTTATTTCGTTGATGTTGGGTGGTAATAACTGGCTATTGCATATTCAGAATTACAATTTATTAGGTGACAGTAGCTATTAAATTTGCTAATTGCGCGCCTGCCCGATTAAATAGTTCGCGTGATCGCGCGCATAAATATAATGATACACCTGAGGGGGGAGCAGCCACAAAAGTGCGAGCTTGATAACAATAACGGAAAGAATAAATGGCAAGAAAGTCATATAGCGGAATAAAGCATAAAAGTGCCTGTTAACACGGTGTTGGCGCTAACTTTTCTACGGAAATGACAATAATTTGTTATTCAAGGTCTATTTTTTATTTAATTAATGGCACATCACGACAACACTTTCATTTTTGCTCTCTTTATAGTGGCTGGGTCATGGGCCGTGCATTTCCATACCCGTCATACTTCGAGCTGCATGTGCGTTGGCTGCCTTCGCTCACCCCAGTCACTTACTGATGTAAGCTCCTGGGGATTTACTCAGTTGCCGCTTTCCTGAAACTTGAATTATTTAGGGTATATAACGTATTAATTTAATAACAAGCAGGGTAACCCTATGAACGACTCACTAAAAGCGCAGTGTATTGCGGAATTTCTCGGTACCGGGCTGTTTTTGTTTTTTGGTATTAGTTGTTTAGCTGCATTGAAAGTAGCAGGTGCCAGTTTTGGTTTGTGGGAAATCTGTATCGTGTGGGGGCTGGGTATTTCACTGGCGGTCTACCTGACGGCAGGAATTTCCGGTGCTCACCTCAACCCGGCCATTACTATCGCGTTATGGCTATTTGCCTGTTTCCCCGCACGGAAAGTCATCCCGTACAGCATTGCTCAAGTTGCCGGTGCTTTTGGTGGCGCGGCACTGGCCTATATGCTCTATCATAATTTATTTACTGATTTCGAAGCCGCACACCAGATGGTGCGTGGCAGCATGGAAAGTCTGCAATTAGCCAGTATCTTCAGCACCTTCCCATCACCGGCAATCAGCGTATGGCAGGCTGCATTTGTTGAAATTATTATCACCTCGATTCTTATGGGGCTGATTATGGCACTAACTGATGATGGTAACGGTGTGCCACGCGGTGCATTAGGTCCACTATTGATCGGTATTCTGGTGGCGGTTATTGGGGCTTCTACCGCTCCATTAACTGGTTTTGCCATGAATCCAGCACGTGATTTTGGTCCTAAATTATTTACCTTCTTTGCTGGTTGGGGAAAAATCTCAATGACCGGCGGCCGTGATATCCCTTATTTCATTATTCCGATTGTGGCGCCGATTATTGGTGCTTGCCTCGGGGCCGCAGTTTATCGCTTCCTCATTGGCAAAAATCTACCTTGTAATACCTGTAAGTTAGAGGATGAGAAAGTTAATTTATAAAGCAACATGGATTTCCTCATCTGACACTGGGTGAGGAAATTTCGTGATCCATTCTGGTTAATGGCTCATTAATTGTCCCCTGACGTTTATGACTCTGGTAGAGTAAATTGTTACTTTACCTTTTCAGGGAAATAGATTTTAACCTGGTGAATAGGAATGACTAAATAACAATGTTCTAACATATTACTTATTACAGGGATGCTTTATAACAATAAAATAAAATTTAATAACAATAAATTAACTGAGAGGTTTTATCATGATTTCTGCCAGTTCTCTTAACTCAGAGCTCATAAATAAAATCGCCCAGGATTTTGCCCAAGCTACCGGATTGGCGGTGGTGGTGGTGAATATTCACGGTGAGGAAATCTCTGACCTGTTTAATTTCACTCCATTTTGTCAATTAATGCGTCAAGATCCGGTTAACCATCTGCGTTGTCGGATGAGTGATCGTTGTGGTGGCCTTGAAGCGTCCAAATCCAATGAGCCCTGCATCTACCGCTGCCATGCCGGATTAACTGATTTTTCTATTCCTTTGGTGATTGCCGGCCATCTGGTGGGTTTTGTGTTATGTGGGCAGGTCCGGCTGCATGCAGATGTTTACCTTATTGATATTCTGAATGTCGATAATAACTGGCAGCAGAATCCGGCGCTAATGGATGAGTTCCATAATGTACCGATAATGGATTTTTCTCGGGTAATAGCCTCGGCTGATTTGCTGAAGCTGATTGTTGAGAACTGCCTGAAAAAACACCTCAATTTCGTTGTAATCAATGACAATATGGGGAGCAAAGAGCCGGGCAGGGTACGGCCGGTCCACCCGCATGACAGCAAAATGAAGAAAGCACTACGCTATATAGACACGCATTTGTCAGAAGAGCTGCGGTTGGAAGAAGTGGCTGGCAAGGTGTATCTCAGCCCTTACTATTTCAGTAAATTATTTAAAAAATATCAGGGGATCGGCTTCAATGCCTGGGTCAACCAACAACGCATGGCCAATGCCAGAGAGATGTTGCAGCACAGTGATTGGAGCATTGCCAGCATTGCCAAAAATCTTGGATTTTCCCAAACCAGCTATTTTTGCAAGGTGTTCCGCCAGACCTATAATGTGACACCGCAGGTATTTCGTTCACTTTCTTCTGAACGCAGTGAAATGGAATGACAGTTATTGATCTAATAACAATTAGTCATGCTCTATGCTCACGTTTATATATTTAAGAACTGTGATGGGTATTAATATATTAAATAAATAATGACAATTTTTTGTTATGTTCTTAAATGTCGTTATCGTTGTAAGTGATTGTTTTTAAGTTATTTTTAATAATGTGGTGGCAATTATTTGCTGTGTTGACACTAAAAAATAATCCCCAAAAAATGAAATTAACCATTTTTTATTTGTGGAAAAGAGTATATTAACGTTAACCGGATTTAATAAATCAGTTGACGTTACAACTGTGTAAATAAAGAGATAAATTCTATAACGAAATAGAAATAAAATAATCTACTGTATTAGATAAATACATACCTCAACGTAGTTGGCGTTGCAGCAAGGTAGCAAACGAACAAACCCGTGGAGCTGACTAAGGTCAGTGATGCAGGTGCGTGAGAGTTGCTAACAACGCTGTAGCTATCAATACGAGGGGGAAGTTACTGAAATGGTTATGTCGTGTATGCATTGATACTTAATACACGACAGGGAAGGGGGTGAAAATCCCCCGCAGCCCCCGCTGCTGTGATGCCGACGAACCCGCTGAAACCACTGATCCACTGGATTGGGAAGGTGCGGGGGAGGATGACGCTAAGCCAGAAGACCAGCCAGATCGGTAAAATATATTCAACTCCTTCGGTGGGAAGCGGGTTGTCATCAGATGCGCGCTGCGGTGACGTTGCGCAGACGCACCTTTTTGACACTGCATATCCCGCTCGAAATGGCGGGATTTTTTATGCAACGGTCTGGCAAACAAGCATTTATTATCGCAGGTACCGGCAGTGGATGCGGTAAAACAACCGTGACGTTGGGTATTCTGCGGGCGCTGATGGCGCGCGGGTTGTCTGTGCAGCCGTTTAAGGTCGGGCCAGATTACCTGGATACCGGCTGGCATAGCGCCGTCAGCGGTGTTACCTCGCGTAACCTCGATGCTTTTATGCTACCGCCTGCGACCTTGAATGGGCTGTATAATCAGCATATGCGCCATGCTGATGTGGCGGTGATCGAAGGTGTGATGGGCTTGTATGACGGCTACGGCACTGATCCTGATTATTGCAGTAGTGCGGCGATGGCCAAGCAACTGGGCTGTCCGGTTATCTTACTGGTGGATGGCAAGGCGGTATCCACCTCGGTTGCAGCTACCGTGCTAGGGTTCTGCCAGTTTGACCGGAATCTCACCATTGCAGGCGTGATTGTTAACCGTGTTAATTCAGAAAACCATTATCAGCTAATCCGCCACGCCATCGAGCATTACTGCGGTATTCCCGTGCTGGGCCGTTTGCCGGTGATGGATGATATCGCGCTGCCATCACGCCATTTAGGGTTGATACCGGTGCAAGAACAGCGTGAGGGCGTGGCGGGTAAAACCCATCAGCCCGACAGCTCGCCCCGCTGGCAACGGCTGGCACAGCAGGTTGAAGCCTTTATCGATCTTGACCGATTACTGGCACTGACGCATTGTGCGGCACAGCCTGTCGGCACCCCCCCTTCCTTACCTTCATCCACACTGGCTAACGGCCTGACACTGGCCTTGGCCGAAGATGAAGCATTCAATTTCTATTACCCCGATAACCTAGACCTGCTAGAGCAGGCAGGCGTGCGCATCCAACGTTTCAGCCCACTTCATGACCGCCGGTTACCTGATTGTCAGATGATTTATCTCGGGGGCGGTTATCCCGAAATTCACGCTGCTCGCTTAGCCGCAAATACAGCGATGCATGCAGCGTTACAGCAAGCGCACCGCCAACAGATTCCGCTGTATGCCGAATGCGGTGGCCTGATGTACCTCGGTGATGGCTTAACGGATGAGGGGGGGCAGCGCCACCCGATGGTTGGTATTTTGGCCGGTGAGAGCCAGATGGGGAAACGGCTGACTCGCTTTGGTTACTGTCAGGCACAGGCCCGCAGTGACACCTTATTGGCTGCACAAGGTGAAATTCTACGTGGTCATGAATTCCATTATTCCGATTTTACCAGCCCATTGACGCCGGTATTTGATAGCAGCAAATGGCGTGATGGCGTCGCTATTCAGCGCTGGCACAGTGGCTATCAACTCCAGCGCACTCAGGCCAGCTATCTGCATATCCATTTTGCTCAGCGCCCCGGTTTACTGGATGGCTGGCTGACCGCTGCCCGGAGCGTGCTATGACCCTGAGCGCATGGTTTGTCGCTTTCTTGCTTGATAGCTGGCTCGGCGACCCGCCGCACTGGCCGCATCCGGTGCGCTGGATGGGTAACCTGATCTCTGTCATGCAGCGTGCGATTCGTGCGGTTTGCCAAAGTGAATGGGCATTGAAGTGGGGGGGCGCAGTGTTGTGGTTGGTGGTGGTCGGTGTGACATGGCTGCTGAGTTGGGGATTCTTATCACTGATGACACACATCAATCCGTGGCTCGGCTGGTTGGCGCAAGTGTGGATGATTTACACCTTATTAGCGGGACGTTGCCTGAGTGACGCAGCGCTGCTGGTGTTTGATGCCCTGAAACACGGTTCGCTGGCACAAAGCCGCGAGAAGCTGTCATGGATTGTCGGGCGTGACACCTCACAACTGGAGAAGCCACAAATCACCCGTGCGGTGGTAGAGACAGTGGCCGAAAACAGCGTTGATGGCGTGATTGCACCGCTGTTCTTTCTGATGTTAGGCGGCGCTCCGTTGGCAATGGCTTACAAAGCAGTCAATACCCTTGATTCGATGGTGGGTTACAAAACGCCAAAATACCGCGCAATTGGTTATGTGTCGGCACGGATGGATGATCTGGCGAACTGGATCCCAGCCCGTCTGAGCTGGCTATTACTCAGCGCAGCCGCATGGTTACTACGGGCCGATTATCGTCAGGCATTGCGCATCGGCTGGCGTGATCGTTATCAGCACGCCAGTCCTAACTGCGCCTGGTCTGAGGCCACGGTTGCCGGTGCACTGGGCGTGCGGTTGGGGGGGCCGAATGATTACTTTGGCGTGCGGGTTGAAAAACCCTGGATCGGTGATGAACGGCGCGAGGTGGATCTGGGCGATATCCCGCGCACTATCCATTTGATGCTGGTGGCATCGTTATTAGCGCTATTACTGTTTGCCCTGATTCGTCTGCTGCTGGTCGGCATTTAACAAGGATAACCTGATGAACTATATAAAGAACCCGCAGGAAATAGAGCAAAACAGTTTTGCCATCATCGGTGACATTATTGCCGATGAGTGGCCGGACTTTCGCTTTGTCAGTGAGATGCAAGAAGCGGTGATCAAGCGGGTTATCCATACCACGGCGGATTTTGATTGGCTGGATATTCTGCATTTCTCACCGCAGGTACTGACCCATATTGCCGAGGGTATCCGCCGGGGCTGCACCCTTTATACCGATACCACGATGGCGATGTCCGGTATCAACAAAGTGCTGTTAAAGCAGATGGGATGTGAATGCCGTTGCTACATCAGTGACCCACGGGTGGTGGAGAGTGCGCCGCTACAGGGTATTACTCGCTCGATGGCCGCAGTGGATGTTGCTCTGGCAGAGTCAGGAGAAAAGCTGTTTGTCTTTGGTAATGCCCCGACTGCGTTATTCCGCTTGTTGGAACGCCACGCCACACCGATCGCGGTCATTGGTGTACCGGTGGGGTTTGTCGGGGCGGCTGAATCCAAAGATGCCTTGGTTGCCAGTGACCTGCCGTGCATTGCAGCACTTGGGCGCAAAGGGGGCAGCAATGTGGCAGCCGCCATCATCAACGCCATCCTCTATCAGTTACGGGGGGCGCTATGAGTGAGGCTACTGTCAATGACAGTCAGATGCTGCAAAACCAGCAATTAGACAGCATTTGGCATAACGGCAAACAATATCGCAAAGGCTACACCACCGGTTCTTGTGCGACGGCGGCGGCTAAAGTGGCGGCGCTAATGGTGTTGCGCCAACAAGTGATTGACCAGATTTCAATTGTGACGCCTTCCGGTGTCACGTTATGCCTGAATGTAGAACAACCCCTCATTGAGGGCCAGCAAGCTACGGCGGCCATCCGCAAAGATGGTGGTGATGATGTTGATGCGACCCACGGCATGCTGATTTTTGCTCGCGTCACGCTGCGTGAACAGACGGAAATTACTCTGCGCGGTGGCGAAGGGGTCGGGACAGTAACCCGTAAAGGTATTGGCCTCCCCGTAGGCAGCTCAGCCATTAATCGTACACCACGCCAGACCATCGAGGCAGCAGTGCGCGAGGTCATCGGCCCGTTACGCGGTGCTGAAATAGAGATCTTTGCTCCCGAAGGGCAACAGCGGGCGAAAAAAACCTACAACGGGCGGTTGGGGATCCTCGGTGGCATTTCCATCATCGGCACTACCGGCATTGTGACACCGATGTCGGAAGAGAGCTGGAAACGCTCGCTGGCACTGGAATTGGAGATGAAGTGCGCGGCGGGTGAAGATCGCGTCATTCTGGTACCGGGCAATCATGGCGAGCGCTTTGTTCGCGACCATCTGGGCCTCGACAGCCAGCGGGTGGTGACCATGAGTAATTTCGTCGGCTATATGTTGCAGGAAACCGTGCGACTGGGCTTTCGTCAGGTGCTGCTGGTAGGGCATCCCGGCAAATTAGTGAAAGTGGCCGCCGGTATCTTCCATACCCACAGCCATATCGCGGATGGGCGTATGGAAACATTGGTTGCCCATCTGGCGCTGATGGGGGCGCCGCATGCGCTACTGCTTGAAGTGAACCAGTGCGATACCACTGAAGCGGCGATGGAATTGATTGCTGAGCAGGGGTGGCAGGCGGTCTACAGCCGTATTGCCGAACGTATCTGTGAGCGAATTGCTGAAATGATGCGTTTCTCCGTTAATCCGCCGCAGTGCGATGCGATTTTATTCTCTTTCGATAATCAGGTGTTAGGCAGCAGCCGGCCTCTGGATGAGATTGTGGAGGCATTGCGATGATTACGGTTGTTGGCATCGGCCCAGGTGATATCGACTATCTGACCCCTGAAGCCCGGCGGGCTATCAGCCAGGCTGAGGTATTGGTGGGCGGGAAGCGCCATCTGGCAACATTTAGCAGCAATGTCCGTGAGTCCCGCTGGTTAGATGCGGATCTGCTGGGGTTACTGGAGTGGCTGGATAGCAACAAAACTCGCGCCATTGTGGTACTGGCTTCCGGTGATCCTCTGCTGTATGGCATTGGCAAACTGCTGGCGGCGAACTTCGGCACTGACGAGTTACATATCGTGCCCGGCATCAGCGCTATTCAATATCTGTGTGCCAAAGTGGCGCTGGATATGAATGACCTTTTTCTTACCAGCAGCCACGGGCGGGTACCCGATTTTGACTGGATTTTCCAGCATGACAAGGTGGCGATGGTGACTGACAGTATTATCGGCCCGCGTGCCATCGCCGATGCATTACATCAGCGTGGTCTGTCCCGCACCTTGATTATCGGTGAAAACCTGTCACAACCCAATGAACGTATTCACCGTCTGTCGCAACAACAGGTGGCGGCGCGTTATGACATGAATGTGGTGGTGATCCTCAATGAGAGATGATCTGTTCTTACGTGGGCAAAAAGTCCCGATGACCAAAGAAGCGGTGCGCGCATTAGCACTGGAACGGTTGGAGTTACCTTGTTATGGCCATCTGATTGATGTGGGCGCCGGGACGGGCAGTGTGGCGTTGGAAGCGGCACTGCGCTTCCCCGATTTGCAGGTCACCGCGATTGAGCGCAATCCAGCAGCACTGGAACTGATTAGCGAAAACCGCCAGCGGCTGGGTTGCCACAATGTGGCGATTATTGCAGGCGTTGCCCCCTTGCCTAATACGGCCGCAGCCGATGCCATTTTTATTGGTGGCAGCGGCGGGCATTTAACCGATCTGATTGATTGGGCGCTGATGACACTAAAGCCCGATGGCCGTTTGGTACTGACCTTTATTTTGCTCAATAACCTTAATGACGCGTTGGCTCACTTACAGCACTGCGCTGTCAGCCAGTTAGATTGCGTGCAGTTGCAACTCTCCACCCTGACCCCTTTGGGCAGCGGACACTATTTTAAACCTAATAATCCTACTTATCTTATTTCCTGCCACAAGGAGGCGCGCAATGTCTGAGCATCCTGATGCTGTATCAACAGCGGTAATACAACCCTGGGATACACAAAAAATCTGGTTTGTCGGTGCAGGGCCGGGCGACAAAGAGTTGATCACCCTGAAAGGCTACCGGTTGTTACAGCAAGCAGAGGTGGTTATCTACGCCGGCTCGCTGATCAATACCGAACTGCTGGAATATTGTTCGCCAGAGGCGCAATGCCACGATAGCGCGGGTTTGAATTTGGAACAGATCATCACACTGATGGTTGATGGTGTGCGGGCTGGCAAGTTGGTGGTGCGATTACAAACCGGTGACCTCTCTTTATATGGTTCGATCCGTGAGCAGGGGGAGGTGTTGAGTGAGCACGGTATTGGTTTTGTGTCGGTACCGGGTGTCAGTGCTTTTCTTGGCGCAGCAGCGCAACTGGGGGTGGAATACACCGTGCCAGAAGTGGCGCAGAGCTTGATTATTACCCGAATCGAAGGGCGAACCCCGATGCCGCCGTTGGAGCAACTGGAGGCGTTTGCCGCGCACCAAACGTCGATGGCGATTTTCTTGTCAGTGCAAGAGATGGACCGCGTAGCTGAACGTTTGATTGCTGGCGGATACCCGGCGACGACTCCTGTTGCGGTGGTGTACAAAGCGACATGGGCTGAAAGCCTTACTGTGCGCGGTACGCTGGCTGATATCGCCGAATTGGTCCGCGCCGCCGCTATTCATAAAACTGCACTGATTTTGGTGGGGGCGTTCCTCGGCGATGAATACCACTATTCCAAACTCTATGATGCGGGGTTTAGCCATGAATATCGTCAAGCCTGAATCCATAGCGGTATTTTGCCTGACTCCGGGCGGGGTGCGGTTGGCGCGGCGTTTGCAGACCCACTTGCCGCTGACCTGCTTTACCAGTGAAAAACTGTTGGAACCGGGTTTTCTGCCGTTCAATGGCAGTTTTGGCGACACCATCCGCGAGGCATTTAAACAGTACTCGGCACTGGTGGTGGTCGGGGCTATCGGCCTGACAGTGCGGGTTATCGCCCCGTTGGTGAATGACAAAATGAGTGATCCGGCGGTGGTGGTGATTGATGAGCGTGGGCAACATGTTATTAGTCTGTTGTCTGGTCACGTGGGTGGTGCCAATACGTTAACCCGTTATCTGGCGGGCATTCTCGGGGCCGATCCGGTGATAACTACTGCAACCGACGTTAACCAGATGGCGGCATTGGATACGCTGGCGACCCAACTGGACGGTGAAATGCAGGATTTTCGTCACGCCGTCAAAGTGGTCAATCAAATGTTGGTCAGCGAACAAAAAGTGGGGTTGTGGTGGGATGCACCCCTGTTAGCTGAGCGTGAACGCTGTGACACCCGTGGTTTTGTAGCGGTCGATTCGTTGGATCAATTGCCAAAACTGGATGCACTAGTTTGCGTCACGTTACGCGACAGCCTGCCCCCATTACCATTACCGGTTTACAAACTGGTGCCACGCCGGGTAGTCGCGGGTATCGGTTGCCGCCGGGCCACCTCGCTGCAAACCTTGGTTGAATTGTTACAACAGCAAATGGCCGAGAATCACTTTGACCTCATGGCGCTGCGGGCTATTGGCAGTGTCACTATCAAAAAAGATGAACCCGCGTTACATCAATTGGCTCAGTGCTGGCGAGTACCGTTCGAACTGTTCAGTGTCGGCGAACTGAGCCGCCATGAGCAACGTTTCCCTGCTTCTGATTTTGTCCGCCAAACGGTGGGTGTCGGCAGCGTTTCACAACCGGTCGCCTGGCTGATGAGCGACGGTAAATTGGTTGGCAATACTCTGCGTCAGCAGGGTGTCACCATCACTCTGGGAGTATCGCATTAATGTTAACCGTAATTGGCATTGGGCCGGGCAGTGAATCGATGATGACGCAGGAAGCCATCGCCGCAATCCGCGAGGCGGAAATTATCGTTGGTTATAAAACCTATACCCATCTGGTGAAACCCTTGACTGGGGATAAGCAGGTGATCAAAACCGGCATGTGTAAAGAGATAGAGCGCTGCCAAACCGCCATTGATCTGGCGCTGGCGGGCCATAACGTGGCGCTTATCAGCAGTGGTGATGCCGGGATCTATGGTATGGCGGGCTTGGTGCTGGAGCTGGTAACGCAACAAAAATTGGAGTTGGAGGTGCGGTTGGTGGCGGGGATCACCGCCAGTATTGCTGCCGCCTCGTTACTCGGTGCGCCGCTAATGCATGATTTTTGTCATATCAGCCTGAGTGATTTGATGACGCCGTGGGCGGTGATCGAAAAGCGCATTATCGCGGCAGCGCAGGCTGATTTTGTTATCTGTTTCTATAACCCACGCAGCCGTGGCCGTGAAGGGCATCTGGCCCGCGCGTTTGAGCTAATGCAGCCGTGGAAGCGGCCTGAAACGCCGGTCGGGGTAGTGAAAGCCGCCGGGCGTAAAAAACAGGAGAAATGGCTAACCACGCTGGGTGAGATGGATTTCGAACCGGTGGATATGACCAGTCTGGTTATCGTCGGTAATCAGGCGACCTATTGCCGTGATGGGCTGATGATCACGCCACGGGGTTATTCATTGTGATGGGCCATCACCCTTATCCACCGATTCATGTGTTTGGCGGTACCAGTGATGCGCGGCTGATTTGCCAATTGCTGGATGTCGCAGAGCAACGCTATAGCCTGTCGGTCGCCACGGACGCCGGTAAACAACTGGCGGGGGATATTGGCGGTGAGGTCATGGTTGGGCGGATGGATGCAGGGCAGATGGCTGATTTTTTGGCGACCAGACAGGTCCAGTGGGTGATTGATGCCTCGCATCCTTATGCCTGCATGCTCAGTGACAATGTGGTGGCGGCCTGCGAACAGTCAAATGTCACGCTGACCCGTTACCAACGACCAAGTGAAATTGATGTTCTGAGCCACCCTCTACTGCACAAGGTCGATAGTGTCGCTGCGGCCTGTGAGGTGGCCAAACGGCTGGGGCCGCGGGTGTTACTCACGACTGGCAGCAAGCAGTTGGCTGAATATCAACGTGGGCTGGTGGGTAAAACCTTACTGGTTCGGGTGCTGCCCACGGCGCAAGTGCTGAACCAATGTGAGGCGCTGGGGCTGGGGGTAGACCACATTATTGCGCTGCGCGGGCCATTCAGCGCGTCGTTCAATCAGGCACTGTATGAGTTTTGCCAGCCGGATGTGGTTATCACTAAAGAGTCCGGTGCCCAGGGGGGATATCAGGAAAAAGTCGCCCCCTGTCTGGCACTGAATATCCCCTGCATTGTGGTGTGTCGCCCCGCCAGCGTGGTATTGGGCGGTATTGGTCAGCAAGTGACGTCATTAGATGAATTTAGTCAACATCTGAACCACTGGCAACAATTTGGCCCACAGGCAAGAACAACGAGGACAATAAAATGAAAAAGGCACTGTTGGTGATCAGTTTTGGCACCAGTTATGAACAAACCCGCCAAAAGAATATTGATGCTTGCGAGCAGCAACTGGCGGCAGCTTACAGCGATCGTGATGTCTTTCGCGCGTTTACCTCGGAGATGATCATCCGCAAATTGCGCAAACGCGATGGTTTGCTGATCAACAACCCACGGGAGGCGCTAAAACACCTGGCTGAACAGGGCTATCAGGATGTCGCCATCCAATCGCTGCATGTGATAAACGGCGATGAATACGAAAAAATTGCTAATGAAGTGCGCACCTTTAGCGACTGTTTCCATCGTCTGGTATTGGGTACGCCGTTGTTAAGCAGTTTTGCCGATTACCAACAATTGCTGGTGGCGTTACAGGCTCAAATGCCGGTGCTGGCCGCCGATGAGCGGGTGGTTTTTATGGGCCACGGCGCCAGCCATTATGCCTTTTCAGCCTATGCCTGCCTTGATCATCTGATGACCTCGCTGCATTTCCCGGCATTGGTGGGCGCGGTAGAAAGTTATCCAGAAATCAGCCATATCATTACCCGGCTGCAACAGCAGGGGGTACGTAAAGTGCACTTAATGCCGCTGATGTTGGTGGCAGGCTGCCATGCCATCAACGATATGGCCTCTGATGAGCCGGACTCATGGCAATCGCAATTGGAGGCCGCCGGTATCTGTGCTCACTCCTGGTTACAAGGATTGGGTGAGAACCCATTGATACGTCAAATGTTTGTCGAACATCTGGACCAAGCCTTACAACAAAAACAGCAGGAGGCAGCGTAATGAGCGGCAGACTTTATGCATTGGGTGTTGGCCCAGGTGCCAGTGATTTAATTACGGTGCGCGCAGCACGGCTGATAGCCAAACTCGATGTGCTGTATGCGCCTGCCGGGCGCAAAGGTGGCGACAGTCTGGCGCTCTCTATCGTGCGCGAATACCTTTCACCACATACCGAAATCCGCACCTGTCATTTCCCTATGAGCGCTGATGATAGTGAGAAGCAAGCGGTATGGGATGAGGTGGCGCAGCAGTTGCAATCGGAAGTGGCCAATGGCCGCCAGGTGGGATTTATCACCCTCGGCGATGCCATGTTATTCAGCACATGGGTGTTTTTATTGGAACGTATCGGGCGGCCTGATTGGTTGGAAATCGTACCGGGCGTAACCTCATTTGCCGCCATTGCCTCGCGTGCGGCGCTACCACTGGCGATGGAGCAGCAGTCACTGGCCATCATGTCCTGTACCGCGCCGGAGGCCGAATTGGAGCGCGCACTGCGGGATCACGACTGTGTGGTGCTAATGAAAGTCTACGGCCGTTTTGCTCGGATCCAGGCGCTGCTGGCACGGTTGGAGCTGTTCCCACATGCGCTGTTGATGTCGGAAGCCTCATTGCCCGGCGAAGTGTGCTGGCGTCAGCTTGATAGCATCGCCGCTGACCAGCCATTGCCCTATTTCTCGACCATTTTAGTGAATAAACAGCAACGAGTTAATGGATAACAGGTTAGTTAAATAGAGGGTTAATTAATTTTAAATTACTCCCCAAAGTGATTGGAGCAACTAATGGAAATGGAAAAAGAGTTAAAGAAACTGTCTTATAGCGGAGTGGCAATGGCAATCTTGCTCACGCTGGCACCGAATGACGTTTTTGCCATGCACATTATGGAAGGTTTTCTGCCGCCGATGTGGGCGCTGGCTTGGTGGGTATTGTTTCTGCCATGTCTGTTTATGGGGTTGGTGCGCTTAAAGCAGATTGTGGCTGAAGACAGCAATCAGAAAGTGTTACTGGCGCTGTGTGGTGCGTTTATTTTCGTGCTCTCAGCACTGAAAATTCCGTCGGTGACCGGCAGTTGCTCGCACCCTACAGGGGTAGGGCTGGCTGTCATCTTGTTTGGGCCGGTGGTGGTGGCAGTGCTGGGGGCGATTGTACTGCTGTTCCAGGCGCTATTGCTGGCACACGGCGGGCTGACAACGCTCGGTGCTAACGGTATGTCGATGGCGGTGATCGGGCCGGTAGTGGGTTATTTGGTGTGGAAATTGGCCTGTAAAGCGGGATTACGCCGTGATGTTGGGGTCTTCCTCTGTGCCATGTTAGCGGATTTAACCACTTACTTTGTCACCTCTGTGCAACTTGGCTTGGCATTCCCCGATCCACAATTTGGTATCAGTGGTTCAGTTATCAAGTTTATGGGGGTGTTCTGTATTACCCAGATCCCAATTGCGATTGCCGAAGGGTTGCTGACGGTCATGATTTACGACCAATTAACCAAACGGCGCTTAATTCACGCGGAGAGCCATTAACATGAAAAAGACCCTGATCCTGCTGGCAATGGTGATTGCACTGGTTATTATGCCGTTCTTTATTAATCACGGTGGCGAATACGGTGGCTCGGATGGTGAGGCTGAAGCGCTGATCCAGCAAACAGCACCGCACTATGAGCCTTGGTTCCAGCCATTATATGAACCTGCCAGTGGTGAAATTGAGAGTCTGTTGTTCACCCTGCAAGGCTCCATTGGCGCAGCGGTGATTTTCTATATCTTGGGTTACTACCGGGGGAAACGCGGTGAGCATGCTGGGGATTGATAAACTAAGTTATCAAAGCCGCTGGCGGCAGGTTGACCCAATAGGAAAACTGGTGCTGTATGGGGTTTTCCTGTTGTTGGCGATGCTCAGCCCGCCGCTCTATCAGGCGCTACTGCTGATATTTATCGCCGCGCTGACCTGCTACTTGTTACGCATTGGCCCGCGCCGTTATCTGCGCTGGCTGGCTATCCCGCTGTCATTCCTGTTGGTGGGGTTGGTGACTATTGTGTTATCCCTCGCCCGTCAACCGGAGAGCATGTGGTGGAGTATACAAATCGGCAATTGGTGGTTCGGTATCGATAAAGTCGGTCTAACCACTGCCAATCAGACCTTGTGGCGTAGCCTGGCTGCATTGGCCGCGACTTTCTGGTTTGTGCTGAATACGCCATTCCCACAGCTTATTCAGATACTTAAACGCTGCCATGCCCCCCGTTTGCTGACTGAGCAAATTTTGCTGACCTGGCGCTTTATTTTTATTTTGGCTGAAGAGGCTGCTGCTATCCATCATGCGCAGTCCCTGCGGTTTGGTTATATCTCATTGCGTACTGGCTACCATTCGCTGGCTATGTTGGTGAGTATGCTATTTACCCGCGTGATGATTCGCTATCAACAGATGGTTATCTCGCTGGATATGAAACTTTATCAGGGTGATTTCCACCTGTAAGGCAGGATTTGATGTTAGCCACCAGGCAGTTAGGTTTCAGCTATCAGGATGAGCAGGTATTGCACGATCTGACGCTGGATTTCAGTCAGCACGCGGTCACTGGTGTCTTGGGCGCCAATGGCTGTGGCAAATCCACCTTATTTATGAATCTGACCGGTATTTTGCAACCCCAACACGGGACTGTGCTGTGGCAAGGAGAGCCGCTGAGTTATAAAAAGGCCAGCCTGCGTGAGCTACGCCAACGGGTGACAACGGTATTCCAAGACCCGGAACAGCAGATTTTTTATACCGATATCGACAGTGATATCGCGTTCAGCCTGCGTAATCTCGGCGTGGAGGAAACGGTGATCGCCGCGCGAGTGGATCGGGCGCTGACACTGGTTGATGCGCAGGGTTTTCGCCATAAATCTATTCAGCACCTCAGTCACGGTCAGAAAAAACGGGTGGCAATTGCCGGAGCACTGGTGATGGAAGCAGAGTATCTGTTACTCGATGAGCCGACCGCTGGGCTGGATCCGGCCGGGCGTCAGCACATGATTACCATCATTGAACGCATTGTGGCAGAAGGGAAACGGGTTATTCTCTCCAGCCATGATATCGATTTGGTCTACAAGGTTTGTGACTATCTGTATGTCTTATCTCATGGTCGCTTAATGATGGCCGGTGAAACGACTGAGGTGTTTCTGCAACAGGATAAACTGCGCGCTGCCGGGCTTATCCAGCCATGGTTGGTCAAAATGCACTGCGAGCTAGGGTTACCGTTATGCAAAACGGAAGAACAACTTTTTGCGTTGATGCGTCAGCGTGAAACCGAGGAGGCGCAATGAGTTTATCGGTGATGGTGCAAGGTACCGCATCTGATGTAGGTAAGAGTGTATTGGTGGCTGGGCTATGCCGTATTTTTATGCAGGATGGCTATCGTTGTGCACCGTTTAAATCGCAGAATATGGCGCTCAACTCAGGTATTACGCCGCAGGGTGAGGAGATGGGGCGGGCACAGATTTTTCAGGCGGAAGCCGCAGGCATCACCCCTGATGTGCGCATGAATCCGGTACTACTCAAACCCACCAGTGACCGTAAGGCGCAGGTGGTACTGATGGGCAAAGTTGCCTGCAATATGGATGCGGTGGAATATCATCAATATAAGCCGCAATTGCAGCAACAAATCAGCGAGGTTTACCAAAGTTTAGCCCGTGAATATGACGTCATGGTGCTGGAAGGGGCGGGTAGCCCGGCAGAAATTAACCTGCGTGACCGCGATATCGTCAATATGGGGATGGCGGCAATGGCCGATGCACCGGTGATACTGGTGGCTGATATCGATCGCGGTGGGGTGTTTGCGGCTATTTATGGCACCTTAGCCCTGTTGCATCCTCATGAAAAAGCCCGGGTCAAAGGGGTGATAATCAATAAGTTTCGGGGTGACATTGCGCTGCTTAAACCCGGGTTGGAACAGATTGAAGCGCTGACGGATGTGCCGGTATTAGGGGTAATGCCGTGGCTGGATATTGATTTGGAAGATGAAGATGGTGTGGCATTACAAAATGGCAAATATCAGGATGCGGCGGAAAAAGCGCTGGATATCGCTGTCATTCACTTGCCACACATTGCCAACTTTACTGATTTTAATGCGTTGGCGGCCCAGCCAGATGTGCGCCTGCGCTATGTTTCGCAGCCCTCAGCCTTGGGGCAACCGGATCTGATTATTCTGCCTGGCAGCAAAAATACCTTGGGCGATTTACAGTGGTTGCATCACAGTGGGCTGGCCGCCGCGTTATTGGCACAACATCAACATCAGGTACCGGTGCTGGGTATCTGTGGCGGTTATCAGATGTTGGGAAAACGTATTATTGATGGTGTGGAGTCTGGGCTGGAACAGATGGCAGGCCTTGGTTTGCTGGATGTGGAAACGCAGTTTGCACAGGACAAAGTGACCACGCGGGTCAGTGGCTATTGTCTGACGGGCCTGCCGGGGATGCTGGAAAGCTGCGGCGAGCAGCAACTGGAAGGTTATGAAATTCATATGGGTGCATCCCTGCTTGGAGCGGCAGCCAAGCCTTTCGCGCAATTGACATTGCGTAACGGGCAATTGGAGCAATGGCTGGAAGGGGCGGTGAACGCCGACGGCAGTGTGCTGGGCAGCTATATTCATGGCCTGTTTGACAGCCACAACTTCACTCGCCCACTGCTGGACAATTTGCGCCAACGTAAAGGGCTGGCGGCGTTTGACGGTGTGACGGTGAATTACGCCGAACATAAGCAGCAACAGTTTGATATTCTGGCAGCACATATGCGACAAAATATTGATATTGAAAGTATTTATAAAATAATGAAAACACATCGACAGGAGAGCGCGCAGTGATTTTGATTACCGGAGGTGCGCGCAGCGGCAAAAGTTCGCTGGCTGAACGGTTGGCGGCACAGGCGGCTGAGCGGGTGTTTTACATTGCCACCTCAGTGGTAACAGATGTGGAAATGGCCGCGCGGGTTGAGTTACATCGCGCCAGTCGCCCGGCACACTGGCGTACCTGGGAAGGTTATCGGGATCTGGGGGCAGTGTTGGATCAGCAAGTGGAACCCGGCGAAGCGGTGATGTTGGAGTGTATTACCACCCTTATCACTAATCTGCTGTTTGAACAGGCCGGTGATACGCCGCCGGAGCAGATGGATTTCATGTTACTTGAAGCGGGGATTCAGCAACAAATTACCGATCTGCTGGCCGCCTGTGCCCGAAGTTCAGCACCGATTTATTTGGTGACGAATGAACTGGGGATGGGCATTGTGCCGGAAAATCGTTTAGCGCGACATTTTCGCGATATCGCCGGTCGGGTCAATCAGCGCCTGGCTGCTGCCGCTGACCAGGTGTTTCTGGTGGTTTCCGGCATTGAGGTAAAAATTAAATGAGCCTGCGTCTATTTCTCGCCACCTTGCAGTTTATGACCCGGATTCCGGTGCCAGAGCGCTGGACGCAAGGGTTGGCGATGGATCAGTACGAACGCGGTATTATCGGTTTCCCGCTGATTGGGCTGATTGTCGGTATCATCGGCGCGCTGGTCTTTACCCTGCTGGCCCCCTGGTGTGGCATTCCGTTAGCGGCACTGGGTTATGTGCTGGCACTGGCGCTGGTCACTGGTGCTTTCCACCTTGATGGTTTGGCAGATACCTGCGATGGCGTGTTTTCCGCTCGTAAACGCGAGCAGATGTTGGAGATCATGCGTGATAGCCGCCTTGGTACTAACGGCGGTTTAGCCTTGATCTTTATCGTGGTGGCGAAAGTGCTGGTGGTGAGTGAACTGGCACTGCGCGATGTGCCGATGCTATTGATGCTAATGGCAGCTTCAGTGGCGGGGCGCACGGTGATTGTGTTGTTGATGTACCGCCAGCGTTATGCCCGCGCAGGCAATGGCTTGGGCAATATTTACATCGGTAAAGTTACCGGCCGGCAAACTGCCGTTACATTAGTGGGTGGCGCAATACTTACCCTGTTACTGGGGAAAGGGACTGCGCTGTTGGCACTGGTGATTACCATGGCGGTAGTGCTGCTGTTGGCAACCTATCTGCGTCGCCGTTTAGGCGGGCAAACCGGTGATACATTGGGCGCGGCTGCTGAAATAGGTGAGTTGGTGTTTTTGCTGGCGCTGTTGTAGCTGCCCTGCAATAACAGCGTTATTTCCTGAATAATCTCAAGATTGAGCCATTCTATGCGACTTTTTCTGGTACGCCACGGGCAAACCGAGGCCAATTTGCGTGGCGTTTTTTGCGGCCTGACCGATTTGGCACTGACACCACAGGGTGTGGAGCAGGCCGGATGGGTGGCCGATTGGTTAGCGGATGTGAATTTTTGTCAGGGCGTCAGCAGCCAGTTGCTGCGCGCCCGCCATACCGCCGACATCATACTTGCTGGGCACCGGGTGAGCGCCGATAGCGACGGGCAATTAAATGAAATGAATTTTGGCGACTGGGAAATGCGCCATCATCATGATTTACAGCGGGAAGACCCGGATGCATGGGCACAATGGG
The DNA here is from genome assembly GCF_052217165.1 of Yersinia sp. 2540 StPb PI. NCBI lineage: Bacteria > Pseudomonadati > Pseudomonadota > Gammaproteobacteria > Enterobacterales > Yersiniaceae > Yersinia > Yersinia sp. 2540 StPb PI. Next base: position 3,646,125 of record NZ_JAZGQC010000001.1, on the reverse strand, counting down.
TGGCCGATTGGCAACAGGCAAGTCCCACCGGAGGAGAGTCATTCCCTCAGTTTTCTGCCCGGGTTGAAGAGGTTATCCAGCCACTGTTGTTAGCATCGGGCACTTCACCACAAAGTAATGATAACAATCGGCTACTGGTTGCTCATCAGGGGGTATTAAGCCTGATGTTGGCTCGTTTGCTGGCCATGCCAGCGGCGGCTATGTGGCATTTTCATTTTGATCAGGGGGCATACAGCGTATTAGAGATCCATGATGGATTTGTCACGCTGCGTGCGTTTAACAGTCGGGCTGTTTGGCAGCCTGCAATACGAGGTTAAGTACATGCAAACACTTTCATCGATTCTGCGCACGATTGCGCCGCTGGATAGCAAGGCGATGGCCCGAGCACAGGTGCGGTTGGATGGTTTACTGAAACCACCAGGTAGCTTAGGTCGCCTGGAACAACTGGCGGTTCAACTGGCTGGAATGCGGGGGTTATACGGGCATCAGGTTGAGCGCAAACAAATTATTGTGATGGCAGCAGATCATGGCGTCTACGATGAAGGCGTGGCTATTTCACCTCGAGTGGTCACGCTGGTTCAGGCGTTGAACATGGTGAAAGGGGTAACGGGTGTTTGCGTGCTAGCGGCTAATGCCGGTGTTGAAGTAAAAATTGTCGATGTGGGTATTGATAGCGAGACGCTACCCGGTGTGGTGGATATGAAAGTGGCGCGTGGCAGTGGCAATATCGCCCGTGAAGCGGCAATGACTCGCCAGCAGGCAGAGGATTTACTTTGTGCCAGTGCACTGCTGACATTACGGCAGGCGGCTGAAGGCGTGAAAGTGTTTGGTGTTGGTGAGTTGGGTATGGCGAATACTACGCCAGCAGCGGCGATGGTCAGCGTGTTTACTGACAGCGATCCTGAATTGGTGGTGGGGATTGGGGCTAATTTTCCTAGCGCGCAGTTGCATCATAAAGTGGCGGTAGTGCGCCGTGCTATCGAAACCAATCATCCAGATGCCAGTGATGGTATTGATGTGTTGGCGAAAGTGGGTGGTTTTGATTTGGTAGGCATGACCGGCGTGATGCTTGGTGCGGCGGCGGCGGGGTTACCGGTGGTGTTGGATGGTTTCCTCTCATATGCTTCTGCGTTAGCGGCTTGCCGTATCGCACCGGGGGTCCGTGACTATTTGATCCCCTCTCATCTATCAGCAGAAAAAGGTGCGGTCATTGCGTTAAGCCATCTGCAACTCGAGCCATACTTGCAAATGGGCATGCGGCTAGGTGAGGGCAGTGGCGCCGCAATTGCCATGCATTTAGTGGATGCCGCCTGTGCCATGTATAACAATATGGGGTTGTTGGCTGAAAGTAATATTGAGTTACCTACTCCCCTTCGTCCTTGAAATTACAGGGGTGTTAGCTACGTTCATTCACCCGAATCACTTACATGAGTAAGCTCATCGGAGTTCATTCTCTTGCTGCCTACCTGCAACTCGAATGGCTTTGAATTGCTAAGGGAGTTTTTAGTCGTTGAATAATCAAATAGAAACAAAAAAACCGCCAGGTAGGCGGTTTTTTTGTGCTGGTCAGGTAAGCGGCCTTTCCAGCAGGGCTTTGTTACCAACGTAACGCAAGGGCGATCTAGTGTTGATATTTCGGTCTTATTGCTACTCACTGTCAAGTATTTAGCGGGCACGTATTGGTGTACAAACTCGGACGGCTTTCCTTTACGGCCTAAAAATTTTAGTTCAAGAGAATAATTACTTACTCTTATCCTGAATCCCGCGTGCGCCTAAGTTGTTATTATCAACTTGTGGCAGCCCAGTGGTTGCTGAAGAGGATAATAAACCGGTTTCAACATAGTTAAACAGCTTCTCACGGGTGTCGGTGATATCCAGATTACGCATAGTCAACTGACCAATACGATCGTCAGGTGAGAATACGGAATCCCCTTTCTCCATGGTCAGGCGCTCTGGTTTGTAGGTCAGATTGTCAGATACCGTATTGAGAATCGAATAGTCATTGCCACGACGCAGTTCCAGTGTCACTTCACCGGTAATCTCGCTCGCAACCCAACGTTGCGCAGAATCGCGCAGCATCAATGCTTGTGGATCAAACCAACGGCCTTGATACAGCAGACGACCCAACACCCGGCCATTGGCATGATATTGCTCGATAGTATCTTCGTTATGAATACCGGTTAGCAGACGCTCATAAGCGATATGCAACAACGCCATCCCTGGGGCTTCATAAATGCCACGGCTCTTGGCTTCGATAATACGGTTCTCAATTTGGTCGCTCATCCCCAAACCATGACGGCCACCAATACGGTTAGCTTCCATCATCAGCTCAACACTGTCGTCAAACACTACGCCATTTAGAGCAACCGGATACCCACGTTCAAAACGGATAGAGACTTCTTCCGCTTTCACTACTACGTTTTCATCCCAGAACTTCACGCCCATAATCGGGTTAACGATTTTGACACTGGAATTAAGGAATTCCAAGTCTTTGGCTTCGTGAGTGGCTCCAAGCATATTAGAGTCAGTGGAATAGGCTTTCTCGGTCGACATTTTATAGTCGAAACCGGACTGAATCATAAACTCGGACATTTCATGACGGCCGCCCAATTCATCAATGAAATCAGTATCCAGCCACGGTTTGTAAATTTTCAACTCAGCATTGGTCAACAGACCATAACGATAGAAACGCTCGATATCGTTACCTTTATAGGTACTGCCATCACCCCAGATATTGACACCATCTTCTTTCATGGCGGCAACCAGCATGGTACCGGTGACAGCACGGCCCAGCGGGGTGGTGTTAAAGTAGGTCACACCGGCGGTGGTGTTATGGAATGCACCACATTGAATGGCTGCGATACCCTCAGCAACCAGTTGTTTGCGGCAATCAACCAGACGGGCTTTCTCTGCGCCATACTCCATTGCCTTACGCGGAATTGCATCGTAATCTTCTTCGTCAGGCTGACCCAAATTGGCGGTATATGCATAAGGAATTGCACCCTTTTTCTGCATCCATAACAGTGCTGCACTGGTGTCCAGGCCACCAGAAAAAGCAATACCAACACGCTGATTAATAGGAAGGTGTTTGAGAATAGTTGTCATCAATTAAATCCTGTATGAATTAGGTCTGTCTGGCAAAGGTTTCAATGCCTACATTGATATCGCAAAACCCCTATTCTAGTCAAAGACATTTTGCATATTTATGTATGTTTCATTGCATAAGTATTTCATCACCACCATGGTGAAATGATGTTTCACTAAAATTTATCGCATGTTCTATTATGAGATCTGCAAGGGTTTTTTACCGCGGACAAAACGTTAAAATTTAACGCGGGCAATCACCATGGTAAATCAGCGCATCGGGATGTTTCACCATAGTGGTGGAAAGCGTTGATGTATGCAAATGGACGTGATTCCAGGGACTGTTAAGTTGAAAATCTTTCACGCAAGCGCGTGGTATAAAAAGCGAAAATCCTATCGGGTACTGTTTTGGCGTGAGATAACGCCACTGGCTATCCCACTGTTTATTGAAGGGCTTTGTGTGCTGCTGATGGGGGTGTTTAGCACACTGCTGGTGAGTTGGTTGGGTAAAGAGGCCATGGCGGCGGTGGGGCTGGCGGATAGCTTCAATATGTTGATTGTGGCCTTTTTTGCCTCTGTTGCGCTGGGAACATCGGTTGTGGTGTCATTTAGCCTTGGTCAGCGTAAACGCAAACAAGCACAAACGGCAGCGCGTCAATCGATCTCTCTACTGGTGCTCATCTCATTATTTTTGGTGCTACTGGTGCATTTTACCGGTGAGACGATTATTAATCTGATGGCCAGTCAAGCCGATCCCTCCGTTAAGGCGATGGCGCTGACCTATCTGCACCTGACCGTCTGGAATTATCCCGCAATGGCCATCACCTTGGTGGGTTGTGGTGCACTGCGCGGAGCCGGTAATACCCGATTACCCATGTTCATCAATATTATGATGAACATTCTCAATATTGCTATCAGTAGCATATTGATTTACGGCTTATTTAGCTGGCAGGGCTTAGGCTTTATTGGTGCCGGTATCGGTATCACGCTTTCTCGTTATATCGGCGCGCTGGTGGTGGTGCTAATGCTGATTTTTGGTGCCAATCACACTCTGCGCATCCCGTTCAAAGCGTATTTTATGCCGTTTACCTCGGCGATTATGTTTGAGGTGTTGAGTATTGGTATTCCCGCGAGTGTTGAATCAGTGATGTTTAGCATTGGTAAGCTGATTACTCAGCGTTTTGTGGCGGGGATGGGGACCGAAGTGATCGCCGGTAATTTCATCGCATTTTCAATTGTCGGGCTGATTAACTTGCCGGGCAATGCGCTGGGCTATACCTCGACGATTATTATCGGCACGCGGTTAGGGAAAGGGCAGATCTTGCAACCGATCCGCCAACTCAAGCATATCTTCTGGTTATCGACGGTTGGTGTGTGTTTTATCGCGCTATTATCGATCCCCAGCGCCGGTTTTTTGGCTTCGTTGTATACCAACGAGCCGGGCGTTATTACTGTCGTTAAACACCTGATCTGGATAAATGCACTGTTTATGCCGATTTGGGCCGCCTCTTGGGTGTTACCATCCGGCCTAAAAGGGGCGAAGGATGCCAGTTACACTATGTGGGTGGCACTGGCCGGGATGTGGGGTTGCCGGATTATCGCCGGTTACATTCTGGGGGTGACGCTAGGATTTGGCGTCATTGGCGTGTGGATGGGCATGTTCCTCGATTGGATAGTGCGTGGTGTGCTGTTTTATCGGCGAATGTCCTCTGGCCGTTGGCTATGGCGCTATCGGCCCATAGCCTGACCACTAAAGTTCATTTGCGCCCGTTTGCGGGCCAGCGCCTGGCGACTTTTATCGCATTTTCCAATCGACGCAGATGGTCGTTAAGTATGTGCAGCGGCGACGTCAGGCAGTGCTCGGTGTCGCGTTTTTCTCTTAAGTCGAATTATTAAGCATTTTCTCCCACGTGCCGATAACACTATAAGTTCCACCATGGTGAGAATGAGAAAAGGCAATGGACAGACGTGGGACGAGAGAGCACCGTGCGTGCTGTATTTTCCTGTTCCCGAATGAAAGGGTGAAGCATTAGTTGCCGCTGAGCAGAATGTTATTCCTTATTTTCCGAATGGCTGATATCGCCTTGTTATTGCACATCAACAATTATTTGCATTGGGGAAAGTATGGATAATTTTCAAAAAGAGATTGAAGAGAGAACAAATCTCACCTCATCAAACCGATTTGAACTTTTGTTGTTCCGACTGGGGGTATCTCAAGAAGAAGAGAAATCCGAGTTATTCGGTATCAACGTGTTCAAACTGCGTGAAATTGTACCCATGCCTACGCTGACCAAAGCCGCGGGTATGGCATCTCCGATGATGGGTATTGCGAATATTCGCGGAGAAATCATTCCGGTGATTGACCTCCCGTCTATCGTCGGTTGCGTGCCAAAAACTGGACTAAATATTCTGCTGGTGACTGAGTACGCCCGGAGCACACAGGCTTTTGCCGTGGAATCCGTTGACGATATCGTGCGCCTTGAATGGAGCCAGGTACTGGCTGCCGACGCGGGTGTTAAGAGCCGCAATATTACCAGTATCGCGCGCTTGGATAACGATCCTACCAGCAACCGATTGGCACTGGTGCTGGATGTTGAACAGATTCTATATGACATTATTCCTGCTAATCGCAATGTTCAAATCGACAGTGAGAAGACCAAGGCATTTGAACTTAAGCCAGGCTCAGTCGCGATTGTGGCTGAAGATTCTAAGGTGGCGCGTTCGATGCTTGAACAGGGTCTGAAGATGATGAATATCCCTGCCGTGATGCATATCACTGGTCTGGAAGCGTGGAATAAGATCAAGAAGATGGCCGATGAAGCGCGGGCCGAAGGGGTACCTATCTCGGATAAAATCGCCTTTGTGTTAACCGATTTAGAAATGCCGGAGATGGATGGTTTTACCTTGACGCTGAATATAAAACGCGATGAGTTCTTGAAAAATATTCCGGTGATAATCCATTCGTCATTATCGGGTAGTGCCAATGAAGACCATGTCCGCAAAGTTGGGGCAGATGCTTATGTGGCAAAATTCGAAGTCAACGAATTGGAAGCCGCCATCCATAGCGCTCTGGATTCAAAGAAAGCGATAAACGCGTAACCACCATGATACCTGCGGCCTTTTCCTGCATGCTCACATGAGCAGGAACGGGCCGACTGATCACTCTTGCCTAAAACCGTTATGGCACTGTGCTATTTAACGACCCGCGATACTTCCCTCTACCCACAATTTTAACTCTCGCACATCTTCCCGCGGTGCTTTTTCCTGGGTGGTGACAAAGAAGTATTTCCCGCCCGGTAGCGCCATATCAAATGGGACGGTGAAGATCTGTTTATCGATAAAATCCTTCGCCAGCAAACTGCTGACAATGGCCACACCTTGCCCGGCGATGGCGGTTTGAATCGCGTGGGTTTCATCGGTAAAACGCAGGCTGGCCTCAATATCCAGCGTTTTCGGACCATATTGATCACGCCAATGTTCCCAGTTTGGTGAGGGCTGCGGAATATGTCGGTTCTCGACGTGAAAGAGTGTCACCGTGGTTAAATCATCAAGCTGGGTTAATCCCAGTGTCGGGCTGGCAATCAGCACAAGTGCTTTGGCTGAATTGGCGCGAGTGATTGAACAGCCCTGATAGCATTCAAATCACCAAAAACTTGCTTAGTTTCCTAAGCGGGTTGCTCTAATTCTTCATCACTCACCGCTCCCCTTGGCATAATCCGGTGCGGAGAGGGTCCGATGCCAATCATTTTTCCCACATTTCTTTCTTCGCCAGAAATAGCCAACGGCAACAATTTGACCTTCATCACGAAAACAACAAAACAAAATAAAACAACAAAATGCCAGTTTGTGATTTTTAGTTTTTCATTATCTTAATTTAATAGAATATTAGTTTGATTATGTGATTTTTTAATTAAATTATTGGTATTAATCACTGTCATGTTAGTGGGATTAATAGATGGATTTATGTTGTTTAATGTTGCTTTGAATGATTATTTCTGTGATGGTGAATTGCAGTTAAAAACATAATAACACTTTCTAATATTTCTTATCTTTTGAGGCCCGACATGAAAAATGTAGCAATACTCGGAAGCAGCGGGGGAAATCTGTTCAATCTCGGTGGTGCCTACCCCGAAAGACTTCTACAAGAAATCTATACCCAACTCCACTCTGCTGGGTTAGGTGTTAGTGCGGTGCAATTTATTGCAGCGGAAGAATCGATGGATGTGGCAAAGCCGACCACCGCCGCCGCCGTTTATTCAATAATCGCGGAGGAAGGGGATAAACCACGGATTAGCTTCCAGGGGAAACTCTCCGAGGTGAATGACGCGGTAAAATCATCGGACGCGGCCATTGCGGCACAAATCCGAGCCGGTGATATTGATGGCATCATTATCATGAGTGCCGACCCTGATCGCAGTAATAAAGACGCTATTTTGGCGGCGATAGAAAAGAAAATCCCTATTGTGGGCACTGGCGGCACCTCGATGGCAATTATCACCTCCAAAGGTGCCAATGTGATTGCCACCTCTGGCACCACCGGGACCAATAGCCGCACACGGGCTATCTCTTTTACCGCCTCGCTATGCAAACATTGGCAGATAAAATATACCCCAGTGCTGGGCAGTAGCGAGGCCAACATGCCGGGCAGTGACAAGAGCCTGCTAAAAAGAATCAATATCCGTAGCATCATGATCCCAGCTCTGCCTGGTTTTATTGCCATGGCCATTGTATTGGCGCTAAGCCATATCCCAGGGTTGCAATCACTCAATGCCATTTTTGAACTGCTGTTGAAGGGGTTGCCGGTTATTGTCGCGGTTATTGCGGCTAAACAGGTTTCTGAGCTAGATGAAGTGTCGATTGTGGCGGGGGTTGTCGCCGGGGTGCTGTCGGTAGAAGGTGGCTTAATTGGCGGTATTTTGGGAGGGATCGGCGCCGGTATTATGGTGCGTTACCTGTTCGGGCTCTGTCTAAGATGGCAATTCCCAATGACCACCATCAATATCGTAGCGGGTGGTTTGTCCGGTTTATTCTCCGGTTTAGTGATGTATTACCTGCTTAGCCCATTGGCATTAGCCGCTGGTGACTATATCAAATTGGCTATCGAAGCCACTCTGGCCTTTAGCCCGATTTTAGCCGGATTACTGGCCGGTCTGGTTATTTGGCCAGCTATTCTGGGTGGGGTTTATCACGCAGTTATATTGCCACTGGTATTACTGGAAATGGAAAAATCCGGTGTCAGCTTCCTCGGCGCGGTCGATATGGTCGGGCTGGTGATGGTGGCAGCCGGTATTAATCTGGCAAACGTGATTGCTCCGCGCGAGAAAAGTGAAGCCGCAGTAGCTGCCCCTGGGTTGTTAATTAACCTCGGTTTTGGGACGTTCGTCGAATCTGCTTACCCGTTCATGTTCTCTAATAAAGTCGTCTTTGCTGGAGCAATATTCTCCGCCGGCGTTGGCGGCATGTTGCTGGGATTATTAAATATTAAAGGCGTGGCATATGTACCTGCATTCGCCTCCCCATTCTTGTCGAATAACGCTTTTTATATGGCGATAGTCATGGCGGTAACACTGGTGTTGACCTGTGTAATCACCCTATTAGCCAACAAGTTTGTCGCAATTAAAAAAGCAGTACCCGAATCACCAACACCAGGGATCTCGGGCTAAGAGTTAACAATTAAAAAAGCCGTTTTATATAAATCAAGTAGAGGTAAATATGTTCAACGCTGATATGAGTAAGAAACGTTCCGTCGCTATGGATAAAGTACGAAATGCAATTTCATTACATGGCGGTCAAACTATTCTCAGTACTGGAATAACCGGAGATGATGCTCGCTTAGCGAAAGCAGTATGCGATTCAGGTGTTAAATTATTGGAACCTAATCACCCGGCGTTGGCACTGGCTCGCGGCCATAATGGCGTGACGAATATGCATGCTGCGGAGCGTATTCGTCATGAGATAACCATCGGCCAAATGGCACAAGCCGTGCGGGGGGTGCGTAATGTGGTGGCTGACGATATTTTTATTACCGTCGGCATCGCCGGGGGCTTTACTGAAACTGTACCTACCCCCGTGACAGAACAAGATATTTTATTGATAGCTCAATCAGGGGCTGATGGTTTACATACCCATAAGTCAAGTTTTGAAGATTTAAAGGAACTGGTGGATTTAGCCCATAAATATGGTCTGACGGTGGATGCTTATATTGGTCACCCGAGTGACTTGCATACCTTCGGTATTGCCGCTGAAACCCCCGCTGACGTTGCGCAAGTGGCTAAAACGATGGAGGCACTGGGTGTTGATATGATTGGTTTAATGACTGGCATGAGCTACGAAGGTGTCAGTGCGGGTGATATTCCTGATGCTATCAAACAGCGGCTTCTGGCTTTGGTCGGTGCGGTTTCGGTACCAACATTAGCAGAAGGGGGGATCAATCTGGAAAATGCCAAAGCATTTAAAGATACCGGTGTAAATATTTTGGTGGTGGGCACCGCCATTGATAATGTTGTCTGCAACGCGGCAAAGGATGTGGTATCGCGCTTTATTACCCACTGATAGTATAATGTGAGCAAGGAGGGAGAGTATATTAGCAATAATCTATTCTCCCTTTTTTATTGGAGTCAACGTATGTATAAGTTATTAGCGCTTGCTCTTGATGGCACGTTACTCACTCAGTAAAACCAGCAATCATTATTATGAAATAATGAAACATGGCATCAGTAAGGGGTAAGGATTGCATTATTTATCTCAGCACTTAAATATTAGTGCTCAAGCCGTGGTCAGTATTGGTGATCAGCAGCATGATATCAGTATGTTTCAGTTTTCTGCTGTGGGTGTGGCAATGGGTAATATCAGTGATTTTGTCAAATCTTGTGTGGGTAGGGTAAGTCAGGATAATAACCAACACCGGGTCGCTTTTACCGTTAATCAACTCTGGCCGGTGTGATTGAATCGCCTTTTGTTTCATAAAATTATTCAGTAGAATGACACTATGTATCGCACAGCTTCGGGCCGCTATTCTTATGAATCAGATCAAACGTAAACAGTTTATTTTAGAAAAGCTGGATAGTCTTGGTGAGGTTTCGGTTATTGGTCTTTCCGAAGAGTTGGGTGTGACGTCTGAAACCATCCGCCGGGATCTTTCCTATTTGGAAAAGAGCGGTGAGGTCACCAAAGTCCATGGCGGTGCGATAAAAGTTCAGAATATACAAGAGGGCAGTTTTGCCCAACGAATGGATTTAAATCGCCAGGAAAAAATGCTAATTGGTCAATATGCTGCATCATTGGTGACTGAAAACGATACTTTATTTATTGATTCTTGTACCACCACACTTATTTTTGCTTCATTCTTACCATTAGTGAAGTTTACTGTTTTTACGAATTCATCATTAATTGCTGATCAAATTAAAAGTAAAAATAATATGGCTGTCGTGCATGTATTAGGTGGTGAATATAATCATACCTACAAAGCTAACTTAGGCATTCAGACCATTGAGCAAATGAACGATATTCATACTGATTTCACTTTCGTCGGAGTTGGCGGAATAGACAGTGATTTTGGCGTGATGGTAAAAAATTTAGATGAAGGGCGTATTGCCAAGAAAATGTTGGCGATGGGCAGACAGAAAGTTATTTTATGTGACACCAGTAAATTTGGCCAAAGTGGGTTAATGAAAATAAGTGACATCAATGATATTGATATTATTGTCACCGATAAAAAGAAGAATATTCATAAACAAGCAATTGAAGCTATCTATTCAGATAAAATCATCTACGCCAATTAATATTATTTTACAACACCCACCCAATAGCGGGTGTCTTTATGTGTATTACCTCAGCATTTTTCAGCGTGCATTGCAGTACGAATACCCGGTTTGAACCCGTATTGTTGAGCCTGCCAGACAATAATCAACCCAAGGAGTAATAACCCCAACACTGTCCACGGGAAACTTACTGCTCCGGCGCTTTGTAACAACAGGCCACCGATGACCCCGCCCCCGGCAATGGCTAAATTCCAAGCCACCACAATCATTGACTGCGCCACATCGGCATTTTGTCCTGCGGCATCCGCCGACGCGGTTTGCAATAGTGTGGATGCGCCACCAAAACTGAGGCCCCAGAGCAACATGCTGCCATAAATCGCGGTGGGGGATCCCCCGGCGATTACCAATATTAATGCAGCCAGAATAAAGGTACCAAGACTCAGTAATACCGCGCCACGTAACCATCGATCCACGACTAATCCGGTGAACCAAGTTCCCGCTAGTGCACTGACACCAAATACCAACAGCACTTTATCGAGCTGATTTTCCAACCCGGCAGGGGTGATAAAAGGGGCAATATAGGTATAAAGAATATTATGTGCCAGCATCCAAAGGACAATAACCGACAAAATGGGGCGTACGCCAGGGGTGGTGAACACTTTGCGTACCGGTTGCTGCTGTTTGGCCGATTGTCCTGGATAATCAGGTATTTTCACGATAACCCAGACAATCAGCAGCAAAGTTAATCCCGACATAATGGCAAATGCATTGCGCCAACTGAGCACCATGCCCAGCCATGCCCCCAATGGTACCCCTAGTGCCAGGGCGATAGGGGTGCCGGTCATGGCGATCGCCATCGCGCGCCCTTGTTGATGAGGTTGTACCATACGTCGTGCGTAACCGGCGATAAGCCCCCATGCCAGTCCAGCGGCAGCACCGGCCATAAAACGGGCCAGTAAGGTTAAAGTGAACCAAGGCGAAATAGTGGTTAAAGTATTGAATATGAAAAAACCGACAATGGCGCTGAGTAAGGCTTTACGCCGCCCCCAACTACGGGTCAAAGTAATTAAGGGGATCGCAGCCAGTAACGAACCCAGAGCATAGAGTGTCACCAATTGGCCGGCCAATGCTTGTGAAACCCCCAACCCTTGGCCGATCTGCGGCAATAATCCAGCAGGTAATGTCTCGGTCATGATGGCAATAAAGCCCGTCATCGCGAGAGCCAATAATGCCGAGAGAGGAAAGGGTGCTGTTTTCATTATTGTTTCCCGACGCCATAGATGGCGTCCCGCAGATCGTTGACAAATTGCCCGGACATACCTTCGTATAGGGTATTAGTTAATGCGACTGCGGATATCCCTTGAATCCTATCAACAAACCATGAGTGGCCATATGCACCTCCCCAACGCCATGTACCAACGGACTCAGGTGAATCAGCCAGGTGTGGATCACGCAAGACCGAAAAGCCTAACCCGAAGCCCAAACCGGGAGAGTCAGGTAAGATAAGACCCTGAGTTTGGTCTCGTCCCATCTCATCGACTAAAGCCGCTGGAAGCAGTGGTGAGCCACCCCGACGTAGCGTTTCCAGCAAGCGCAACAGGTCGTTGGCACTGCCTATCATCCCCGCACCGCCAGAAGGGAAAGCATGGCGATTGAGTGCACGGGCAGGAGAAAATCGAATACCGATGGTACCGGGGAACGCGGCGACAAGTTCATCTTCCTGCAAGGGGTGTGGTGCAGGTGTATCACTGACATAAGGCGTAGCTAGCCGACTGACATCATGGGTGAAAAAATCCGTGTCCTGCATATGTAGTGGCTCGGTGACCAATGCCCTTACTGCCTGATCTAATGGCTGACCACAAACTTGCTCGACAACTGCACCTAAGACATCAATTGCCAATGAATAAGCCCATGCAGTTCCTGGGGCATAATATAGCGGCACATCGGCTAATCGACGTAAGTTCTCGTTGAGTGTGATTGCTGAACGATCCATGCCATCGGAGATCCCCGCGCGAGCATAGGGCCCATCCTCATCAGCTTCACAAAAGCGATAGCTCAAACCGGCGGTATGGCTGAGTAATTGGCGTATCGTAATGGTTGGTAATTCCTCATTTGCCAGCCGGGGTTGAAAGTCAGGTAACCAGCGCCGGATATCGCCATCAAGGTCGAGCTTACCCTGTGCGACTAATACCATTGCTGCTGTAGAAACAATCGGCTTACTGATGGATGCCAAACGAAACAGGGTATTGGAGGTCATCGGTTGTTTGGTTTCGCGATCCGCCCATCCTGCTGCCCGGCTGAAATGTGTCTCGCCGTTAAGCGCCACCATGACCACGGTACCCACCAAGCGCTGTTCGGTGAGCGCCTTATCAATCACTGCATTAATTCTGGCTGCCAGATGCACTGGCTGTATTGGCACTAACGAACTCGCAGACATAGTAATTCCTTAATCTGAATGAATGAAGACTTAACCATAGATGGCAATCTAACAATAGATAACTACGCAATCAGGAAAAAGTGGGGTAGATTTCCAGTATTAGAGGATATAAATGTCCGCAATCGGAGCCGTGATGGATAGCCTAAGCAGTCTGAGTGTTTTTGTTCAAGTGGCCGAGACCCGTAGTTTTGTGATGGCAGGGCGTATATTGGGTGTTTCCGCTTCAGCGGTTGGTAAGAATATCGCACGGCTCGAGGGGCGGTTAGGCGTGAGATTATTTCACCGCAGCACTCGCAGCATAGCACTGACTTCCGAAGGTGCGCTTTTTCTTGAACGTAGTCGGCGGATTCTTGCTGAGGTAGAGGCGGCAGAGCTTGAGCTGTTACAACTTACCGATAAACCGCGCGGCAGGTTGCGGGTCAGTTTGCCACTGGTGAGCACATTGTTGTTACCCGTATTGGCCGATTTTATGCTCGCATACCCCGACATTGAGCTGGATCTGGATTTTAGTGATCGGATTGTTGATGTGGTCGAAGAGGGATTTGATGCCGTCGTCCGTACCGGTGAACTGACTGATTCCCGTTTGTCAGCCCGTAAGTTGGGGCAGTCCACCATGCTACTGGTGGCATCGCCCGCCTATCTGGAGCAGCATGGTGAGCCTATGCACCCTATTGAACTGGCGAATCATATCTGCCTGCATTATCGTTTCCCTAACAGCGGAAAATTGGAAACCTGGCCCTTGCCCAATGAGTCTGATTTGCGGATCCCAATCTCGATGGTATGCAACAACATTGAAACCAGAATGTGTTTTGCTTTAAGAGGATTGGGCATCGCCTGCTTACCGGATTTTTCGATGGGAAAGGCAGTGGCGGAAGGCAAATTACGAAGCTTGCTGGATAGTTATGTAAAGCGCACAGTGAGCTTGCATGTGGTGTGGCCTTCCGGGCGTTATATCACGCCTAAATTACGGGTATTTATCGATTTCCTTAGTGACAGGATGTTTGCGGGCAAATAGCCACTTAAGCTATAGGCGAAAAGTTTTTAGCACAGCATGATTGGCATCTTGATAATCCGGCCGTGGGGACATTACTTTTCTTCAGTCAATAAGGCTTTTTTGGCTGCTTCAAGAAATTCATCCGACAACTTATCCCCGGCGGTGGCGCGCGCCAGTGTTAATGCACCGGACAACATAGCAAGCTGTACCAGCGCGTGTTGCCTGCGTTGTTCTTCATTTTCTATATCAGAAACAGACATTAATCTGTCTAGCAGGGATCTCACGCCACTGAGATAAACCTCTCGCACCGGATTCTCATCATTCCCACGTGCCACATCGCTGGCTAGCGCAGTAATTGCACAGCCATCTTCTGCATGGTCACGGTGGGTGGTTGAGAGATAAAGTTCGACTAACGTGCGCAGATTATGATGCTCGGGCTGGCTGCTGATTTGCTGCCAACGGGTGCTGGAATCGTCGAGCGCTTTGCGACTGGCGATAGCCGCCAATTCATCTTTAGAGGTAAAGTGCCCATAGAACCCGCCATGGGTCAATCCGACCGCAGCCATTAAATCGTTGACGCTGACACCATTCAAACCCCGGGCACGGAAGAGTTGCGAAGAGGTCTGTACGATTGACTCGCGATTGAGTGCCATCTGTTGCTTTGATACTCGGGCCATACATTTCTCCTGATTGAACAGGCAGCATCATAAAGTATGCCATGCTAGCACATCAATAGATGTTGCCTCTCATCAATACAGACCTTGATTCATGCCCGCGGTGGTCGGGGGGCGATGATACGGGTACTATCGCCGCCCTGCGCCCGTGCCAGAGTGTTGGCGATTTGTTCGTGTGGCGTCCCCAGAGTAATGGCGCTGACCTTATCAAGACGTGCCACTTGTTCATCACTCAATATCACATCTAATGCTGCCAGTGTGTCATCCAGTTGGGCTTGGGTACGGGAGCCTAAAATAGGGATTAGACTGGTAGGGGAGTTTGCGGCTTTATGGCGCAACCAGGCAATAGCAATATGTAATGGTTGCATGTGGTGTTCCTGTGCTATTGCGATAACTTCATCGAGTAGCGCAGTATCTTGCTCGGTATGCACCAATCGGCCCGCAAAACCAAGTAGACGACCTTCATCGCTTTGACGATATTTTCCTGTCAGCAATCCTCCCCCCAGAGGTGACCACAGTGTGGCTGCTAAGCCGAGTGCTTCGGCCATCGGTAGTAGTTCACGTTCAGCCGTTCGCTGTACCAAACTGTACTCTACCTGAATACCGGCAATACGTGACCAGCCGCGTAATTCTGCCAAGGTATCTGCCCGTGCAATGCGCCATGCCGGGAAATTGGAAAGCCCTGCATACTGTATTTTGCCTGCACGAGTCAGGTCGTCAAAAGCGCGCACAATTTCTTCAAGAGGCGTTAACTGGTCATCAAAATGGGCCCACAATAAATCAATGCGGTCGGTGTTAAGCCGTTTAAGGCTGCTTTCCACGGAAGCAATCATATTGCGGCGGCTGTTTCCGGTTTGAGCAATCCCCGCATCCGGTTGTGCTCCCAGCGTATACTTTGTTGCGACCACAAAACGATCACGTTCCGCAGCAATAAACTCTCCTACGATCTGTTCAGATTGACCGAATTGGTAAGTATCTGCGGTGTCGATGAAATTACCTCCGGCCTCGGCATAGCGGTCAAATACCTGTTTTGCTTCCTCTTTTTCCGAGCCATATCCCCAGGAAGTACCAAAGTTACCGGTACCCAGTGCCAGTTCGGAGACCCGTAGGCCGCTATTACGACCAAAAGTGGTGTATTTCATATTGATTCCCCATCCCAATAATTATTTATGATGACCAACATCTATTATATATGACACTCATAATCTATTTGTGCAAGTGAATCCTCTTTGACACTTAGATGATGTAATTATGTGCAATGACGAAATGGAATGAGTCAGCCGACTGCAATAGTGTTTGGCGTGGACTTTGTGTGAGGCGGTGCTGGTTTAGCGCAAGAAGGGGCGATAGGTGTTGGTCTATGCAGGCTCAGACGGAGATGCTGTTCTGGCTCATTAAAAACAGTACCCATGATTTCGCTTGAAGCCAGTTTATAAATAGCGCTAAGAGAGTCACATATTTTAATCGGATAAAAGTGTCTGAATCGCCATGGAGCGAATACACTCTTCTACGATGCTGTTTTTTATTTGTATTACGTTCATCATCTAATTGTTGAGTGATATCACTGCCGTCCGAATGACGTTTCCTCTCTCGGGAACGCTCTGGTTTTAGTCGGTGACGATCCTGAGTCGGACTTTCTTTTATAGGCTGTTCGTTCGCGAACGGCCCCTGCATGCAACCAAGGAACGAAAGATGGCCTACGCAACAACCAATCCCTACACCGGCGAAACGATCAAGACGTTTCCTGACGCCACTACCGCCGATGTTGCTCTTGCTCTGGATCAAGGCGATGGGGCATTCAAGCAATGGAAAAATACCACAATCGCCGATCGTGTTGCCGTGCTGCAAAAGGCGGCCGACTTGCTCCGAGCCAAGCATACCGAATACGCCAAGTTGTTGACACTGGAGATGGGTAAGCTACTGGGAGAGGCCGAAGCGGAGGTCGAACTATCGGCGGCTATCTTTGAGTACTACGTCGAGAATGCGCAGCAGCAACTGGCGCCGGAGAAGCTGCATTCTAAAGACCCTGCGGTGACCGAAGCGTGGCTGGTGCATGAGCCTCTAGGCATCATCCTGGCTATCGAACCGTGGAATTTTCCCTACTACCAGATAGCTCGAATCATCGCGCCGCAGTTAGCGGCCGGGAATGTCGTGATACTCAAGCATGCGTCTAACGTACCGCAATCTGCCGATGTGTTTGAGAAGCTGATGCTTGAAGCCGGCCTGCCGGTAGGCGGATTCAAAAACCTCTACGCTAGCCGTGAGCAACTCGAAACCATCATTAACGATCCGCGTGTACATGGTGTTGCGCTAACGGGTTCGGAGGACGCAGGCGCTGTGGTTGCAGCACAGGCCGGTAAGGCATTGAAGAAGTCGACGATGGAGCTGGGTGGTGCTGACGCCTTTGTGGTGTTGGAAGATGCTGATCTGGACAAGGCCGCTAAGTGGGCGGTGTTTGGCCGCCACTGGAATGCCGGCCAGGTGTGCTGCTCGTCCAAGCGTATTATCGTGGTCGAGGCTATCTACGACGCTTTCCTTGATAAGTACACAGCTGGCGTTGCCCAGCTCAAGGCCGGCGATCCGCTGGACCCTGCCACGACTCTGGCGCCGCTGTCCTCACAGGGTGCGGCCGACGATGTGCGTAAACAGGTGAAGGAAGCTGTCGGCCACGGCGCGACCCTGACCGTGATTGGCGCTGAGGTGCCGTCGCAGGGCGCCTTCGTGCAACCGGTGTTGCTCACCGGCCTGACTAAGGATAACCCGGCGTATTACTGGGAATTCTTTGGCCCGGTATCGCTGATCTTTAAAGCCAAAGATGAAGCGGAAGCTATCGAGATTGCGAATGACTCGCCTTTCGGGCTTGGCGGTTCGGTGTTCACTCAAGACATCGAACGGGGCCGCAAGGTTGCAGCTCAAATGTCTACCGGCATGGTCTACATCAACCATCCGACTGCGGTGAAGGCTGACCTGCCATTTGGCGGTGTGCGCCGCTCAGGCTATGGCCGCGAGCTGATTGGTCTGGGGCTGAAGGAGTTTGTCAATCATAAGCTGATTGGTGTGACTGATATTGATGGCGGCTTCTGATCCGCTTTGCAATTTTTAGTTATTCAGAATGAGATTTTATTAAATTGTTCGGAGATCAATAACGGTGCCGAAGCACCGTTATTGATGAGAGCTAATAACGATTAGAAGTTGTATTTCACCCCTAACATCACTGCGGTATCGCTGTAACCTTTGTCACCCAATTGCTGGCCGACGTTACCCCAGACATTCAGTTGCTTGTTCAATTGCCCCTCAACACCCACTTTCAGTTCACCGATATTCTTCGCGCCAGCTTGTTTCACGTCAACGGCGTTCATATTGGTGCCAAAATCTTTGGTGTTGTGGATCCAGTTGGCTTCCACAAACGGTTGGAACTCGCGATCCTTGCCATTATCACTTTCGTGGTGGCCTTTCATATAAGAACGCAGCCCCAGACGCGTCTGGATATTACCGTCGCCTTGACCACTCACCTGAGTACCGTTTGCTTCACGGTGCTCGTCAGCCTTCACACCCATCCAGGTGATTTGGGCTTTCGGCTGGATAAAGTACGTTTCGTTCTTAGACTGATTTTCACCGATCTTAAAGGTGTAGCCGCTCTCGACCGACGCGGTGATCCCTTTCGATTTATACTCTTCCGTCGCCAGACCGTCGCCCTGCACGCTATTGTTAAACCAGCTGTACTGCGCCCAACCGTCAACATACAAGCCCGACTTGTCTTCGTCGTTGGCATACCAGGTGCTGTACACCCCGGCGGTGTATCCATCAACCGAACCACTCGACTTATAGCCCGATTTCGCGTGGGTGTCGCTCTTGCTATTACCGTAACCGGCCATTACACCCAGGTGTAAACGGTCCAGACCATCGTTGCTCCACTGGGCGATATCGCCACCCAATTGCATCACATAGCGGTTGCTTTGAGTTTTCAACTGACCACTGGTGTCACGTGAACGGTTATGTCCGCCTTCGTTACGCAGCCACATGCTGGTCACTTTCTGCTCGCCAGTCAGGGCGTCGATATACTGTGTTTCGCCCAAACGATCGTGCAGACGCGTCACAAACATAGTGTTGGCTGCGGCCAGGTTCGCGGTGTAGCTGCCGGCTTCAGGACGTTTAGTTTCCTCGCCTGGACCCGCCGGGTTTTCTGGATCAACCGGGTTCTCTGGATCAATCGGCAAATTACTCAGGCTGGTCAAATACCAGTTACTGGCGTTTGAACCCACCCCACGTACCAGTGAGTAATCATATGCACCCGCTACGATACGGCCAGGGTTCACAAACTCACCGTCGGATTGACCATTCACCTGAATCAGTTCAATACCGTTTAAGGTTTTAGCGCCCGTACCGCCCGCATTATCTACGCTTACGTTAGTGGTGCCGCTGGTGTTACCGTTCACAATCATGCTGTCAGTTGCGGAGTCATCTGCACCCAACGCCGTATTGAAATGCAGCAGACCATTGTTGCCAATGTAGTTGCCGTTCACCACTAATTGATTCCCCGTGGTGCCCGTACCATCATTAGTTTTATTGCCGATAAAAATTGTGCCACTGTTGGTTAAGTCAGTGCCAACGGTAAAGATGTTACTGGCCGGCGCCAGACGGCCCATCGCCGGTACCACCGGTGCCGTTGGGTTGCCCACAAACAGCACGCCCTGGTTATCAACCGCGCCCGCTACGCCACCAAAACCGCCCATAAAGGCACCGCTGGCTATATTCACCTGCTGGCTTGCCAGCGTCATGGGGTCAGCGCTGCTGCCTAACATCAGGCCACCCGCATTGATATCTGTCTGGCCGGTATAGGCCGCCGTTTGAGTCAATGACAGGGTACCGTCACCGTTTTTAGTCAGACTACCACTGCCGCTAATGCTGTTTGCCAACAACCAGTTATTATCGCTATTGAGCACCAATGAACCGTCGTTAGTGACCGCTGCCGTCCCCAGATGTTCTGCCTGAGAAGCGGTTAACTGGCTGCCGTTCGTGATAGCAAACAGGCCGCTGAACAGGCGGTTATCACCGCTCAATGTGATGTCGCTGTTATCTTCCAGCACCACACTGCCAGCATCACTGATAGCATTTGCTAACTGGCCCGCCGCCCCTTTCAGTGTCAGCAGACCGGCGTTAACGATATTGCCATCGCCCAGACCCGCTGCATTGTTCAGTAACGCTTGTGCGCCACTGGCAATGGTGGTCACCGCGCTCAGGCCAGTATTGGCACCCTTAACGGTCAGCACATTGGCGGCAATTGTCAGCGCGCCACTGCCGGTCAGTTCACCCTCAGACACACCGCCCTGACTCAAGGTTAAGCTGCCACCATTGAGATCAACCGTTGAACCCGCAGTACTGTTCAGTTCGCCCACGGTTTGGCTGTGACCCCTCATGTCAAAGGCAGTATCTGCTGCCAGTGATAACAGCGAGGTATTCCCCAACACATTATTATTCAGCATCTGCAAGGTGCCGCTGCGTACATCGGTAGAACCGGTGTAATCATTATCCAGATTGGACAGTGTTACCGTATTTCCTGCACCGGTATCAATCGCCAACTCACCACTGCCCGTCACTTTGGCACTCAAATCCGCCGCAGGACCGGTTTTATTGGTGGCGTACAATGACAGCGCATCTGCACCGCTGCCCAGCAGTTCAACTTCGGTCAGGCCGTAACCGATATACAAACCGTCGTTACCCGTACCGCTGCTCAGGCGATAATCGTAAGTGCCTTTGGCGACCGTGGTGCCATTCTGTGCAATATCGGCCGTGGTGGCATCGGTAATGACATTACCATCCTGGTCTTTCAGCACCAGATTGCCGCCATTACCTTGCACGGCCACATCACTCACCGCCAGTTGCAGCACGGTATTGGCGTCATCCTGCTCCATGATGGGCAGTACTGGATTGACCGGCGTCTGGCTGTTGTCGACGCTGTCGATGTCCACAACCACCGTCCCGGTGCCCAGCAGGTTCATCTCTTTGGTGGTATGGATAGTGCTTTTCGCCACCGTCTCACCCGGAGTGCCGGTGTTAAATTTCACCGTACCGCCGTCAAAGGCCAACCCACCGATAGTTTGCACACCGTCACCGACGGTGGTGATACTGTCCGCGCCCAGTTTCAGGGTGGCATTCACTAATGCTGCCGTGTTATCCGCCGCCAGTTCAAAAGTGGCGTGACCTAATGCCAGTACCCCGTTAAAGGCGTTCTGTGCCGCATTAGCCGTAAAATCAAAGGCATTACCGGCGGTATTAACGGCCATCGTGCCGAGGCCGTTCAACTTGCTGTTAAAGCTCACGGCATTCAGGTTATTAACCTGCAACAGACTGCCGTCACCCAGATTAAAACCGGTGTTGGCATTGTCATCCTGACTGTCACCCAGCGCCAGCAGCACATTGTCCAGTGTCAGCGTCGAGTTATTGATCAGATCGATATAATCCATATTACTGATGGCAGCAGCGTTACTCAGGGTATACGCCGAGTTATCAAAGCGCAGGGTATCCATGCCGGTACCGCCGTTCAGTGAGCTGAACACACCTGTATCAGTTAATGTAAGATCTTTCAGAATAAACAGGTCGTCACCCGCGCCGGTGGTGAAATCATTGCCTTTACTGCCTTGCATCAGGGTCACGGTGTTGTTGCCCGCTAACAGATCCACCTTGCCAACAATTGTGCCACCCGTGGCGTTGGTAAAGGCCAGACCCGTCCCAGTATTGGTTACGACAGCCTGCTGCGTGGCGCTGTTGGCTTGAATGGTGCCGCTGTTGACGAAGCTGTTAACAAAACCATTATCAATATCGACCACCGGGCTGCTCAGTGACTTAGATTTCAGGTTACCTGATTGTTCCACTTGTGCCGTGGTGCCGCCAACGATAAGCGCTGCACCGCCTGCGGCATCATTGACGTTTACGCTGGCACCGGTTTTCAGATCCTGGCTGGAGTTGGTGACAATCCCTTTGCCCGCGGCTGAATTGACGTTAATCACCAGATCGGCCGAGTCGGACATGTCCAGCGTATTATCGGTGATGGTGTCGCCCGTGTTGGCAAACAGAATACCGGTACCGCTGCCGTTGACATTGATCGTGCCAGAGTTGGTTGCCGCCATGGAGGCACCGGTACGAATACCTGCACCATTACCCACCGTCAGCGAGGTGTTTTTTAACTGAATGCCGGTAATTTCCGCTTTGTTTTCAATCGCATTACCTGTGCCGCCCGCGGTCATGGTAATGGTTGCGCCATCCACGGTCAGTGCTGTGGCACCGGTATCAAGCAGTACGCCATGGGCGGTGCCGCCCGCTTTGGTTTCACCGCTACCGGATAAGGTCAGGCTCGCACCCGCACCCAGCAGATAAGCGGCGGTGCCGTCGGTCGCGTTGACGGTACCGCTGTTATTCACGGTAGAGTTAGCGCCCTGAATATTGACCGCAGTCCCATTTACGGTAATGAGGTTTTGGTTGGTCAGAATCCCGCCGTCTACCAGCACGCCAGTACTGCCTGCTTGTGTAAAATCAATGGAGCCCTTGTGGATAAGCTCACCGCCATTACGGGCGATATAGCCATAGGCACCAGACGCGGTGTTACCGGTGGTCAATACCGCCGAACTGGTTAAGACAGATTTTCCGGTAGCACCGGTGGCAATACCATCCAGGCCGTAGTAGTTGCCATCGACGATCCCGGCAGTAGCCCCATCACCGCTCAATTCCAGACTGGCATCTGCCGTGATGGTGCCGGTGGCTCCTCCTTCAACTTTGACCCCAGTAGAGCCCTCGCCAGACAGGACCATATCTAACGCGCCGGAGGTAAAGCTACTGCCAGCACCCGTAACCTGAATAAGGGATGAGTTCTTACCCGTTGCATTCATGGTTGAGGCCGTCGTTCCAGCGAAAGAGGCCCCTTTATCGACGCGATATAAGGTAGAACCTTCAGTTGCAACGGTTTCAGCACCAACCGCGGTGTTATTAACACTCGCACCGGCACCATAAATCAGGTAGCCCACTTGTTTGGTGCCGGAGACAAACTCAACCTGACCGGTACCGGAGACATTAATGGTGCCTTTATCTTCGGCAACCACCCCGATAGCCCCATCGCCAGCAAGATAAACTTGACCAGAAAGATTAGCTACCGCGCCTGCACCAACGGCCTGAATACCGTAGTTCGCCAGATTAGTGGCAGCATCAAGCCCGTTATTCACATAAACGTTACCGGCGTTAGTGGCTGAGCTGTTGGTCAGCACTTTAATACCGACGGTATTGATACCATTTATAACGATGTCGCCATTATTGAAGATATTCGTGGCGCTGTAACGGGATAAGATACCAATATTCTGCGCTGATTTTTCTCCAGGTGTTGCACCCGCACCGTTTAGCTCGATGGTACCGTTCTGATTGACTGCCGTTCTCACCCCTTGCGCATCAACAGCAATAGAGTTTTCAGTTTTGCTACCAATCACGATTTTACCGGTCGCACTATTGGTAAAGGTGGCGATATTGCTCAGATTAACGGTATCTTGTAGCAATTTGACGGCATAAGACTGGGTCTTAATAGCCAGATCAGTGACGATATCAGTCGCTGAACGTTGGGCTTGACGACCCACATAGACAGTACCGTTATTTTCAAAGGTAGAGCCTTTCTGAACATTAACCCCTTCATTCATATATCCTGCCGGAGGGACTAAATCGACAGTTGCCGCGATGTTGATTGCACCGTTATTGACGAAGGATGAGTTGCCATCGATCATCGCTGCGCGAGTATAAACGCTTGCCCCACGAGAAGCGGTATTAATCACACCATTGTTGGTGACTGACGAAGTTCCATTAGCCAAAATAGCGGTATGGCTGCCGTTGGCAACATATAGCGGTAATGTGGAGGTCGGGGTGGGTTTGAAATCCAGCATGTCAGGGTTAGTCCCTGCATCCAAAACACCTGTAGATTCAATAACTACCGTACTATCAGTGGCAAAAATAATATTGGTGCCACGAACAGTGCCTGCGGCTGAACCTAGTGTCCCAGCATTATTCAATGTTGCACCGTCTTCCAGACGCACCACTGAAATATCGGTGTTATAAGCCTGAATATTGGCATCAGCACCAATGTTCACTATGGCATGCTGACCTTCACCATGAATAAAGGCAACACGATCAGAATCAACGAAATGGTTTACAGCATCATTAGCATTAATCCCCATATCAAGATAGATCGGGGTAACTTTAGGTGAGCTATTGCTGCCATTAGTGATATAGGCTCTCGCCAGTTCTGTCTGATAGGCGGTACTGCTCAGTGTAATAGCACCACTCTTAATAGCATCGATCAGGTCTTGGTTATATTTTTGGAAATCTGCAAAATTTTGAACATTTTGGGCCCCTAGATAAGGGCTGGTGAATGCGCCGGTAAAGTCATCAAGTACAGCATTCGCCACTGCGGTGTCGCGGTCACGAAGGTTATTACTGTTATTACCCAAGTTGACCACTGTCTTAGCGTTATAATTTAAGACTGTATTCTGGGCCGATGTAGTAGATTCAACATAGAATCCTGAAGAGGTCGTTGTTGCAGCTTCACTTTTCAGGCTGCCTTTAAGAATGGCGTTAAAATAGTTATCGCTGTCATTAACCCAGCCTGCGGCAGTGCTACCAACATTCACACTTAGGTCGCTACCATCCAGCACATGGAATAGGTTGCGATTCACATACTGACCATTTTCACCGACCGCATGAGAAACCGGTACCGAAAAATCAGCAAGTGGTTTAATTGACATTTTGTCGTTGTTATACACATTAATGGTAATTAATGCGCCAGTGCCTTTCGGGTCAAGGAAGGTTTCAGTTACCATTGAACCCAAGTTGAAAATATTTTTACTGAGCAGATTCTCAGCACCATTAAGGAATTTATCTGTCGGAATATCCCCTAACTTCATGTTTGTAAAACCATTGGCTCCGCGAGTAATGCTGCTAAAGCTCCCCGATAAAGTATTGTTGGCTCCACTAAACGTCTGCGTAAAATCAACTTCAGGTGTAAATCCGGGAACACTTACATCCGCAGCAAAAGCAGAGCTCGCCCCTAATGTAAACATCAAGGTGATGGCAATCTGGCTCAGGCGAGAAGGGGTCGTTAAACCTAAAGTTGTATCGACAGTTCCTGAGCAAAGTGACTTAGTTTTTTTTCCTGATTTAGAGATTTCAGATGCAACGTCATAGCGGCCTAAGGCACTATTCCAAATGACTTTAAATACTTTATTCATAGTATTACTCTAATTAGATGCGTAGACCTGATAATCTGGTCTATCCACAAGGGTGTTGGTTTAGAACTGAGTAGGATTGTTTAAAATGTTAAATTAACAAGGTTGACCTTTTAATCAGCACAATATAACTCACCCCCCTAATTACGAATATAGGAGGGCGATAGGGGTGTTGTAGGAAATTTCCCTAAATTGATTTAATTGATTTAATTGATTTAATTGATTTAATTGATTTATTAAGTGCAGTGCGACTTGTTGTAAATGTAAGACGTTTGTTTTTTAAGTTTTACTTGTTATTTTTCAATTTGTTATGGTTTTGATTATGGCTTTGGTGGCGTGGTGTTTCGGATTTATTGGGGCGTTATCTTTATATTGATAGCGGTTGAGTTAACCATAGTAACTGAGAGGGTAACTTGCTGCTATTTTTCCGTTGCAATTATCTCAGCCACAGTTTTATATCTATTCTTATTTCAGGTTACGGATACAATGCTCAATGCGTTTAGTGTGTGATAGTTAAATAAAACTGAATCATTGTTAGATGTGTAATTGATAATCTTAATAAGATGAGAATGAAAAGAAATGTTTTTAATTATAAGTTTAAACTGGGGTGAATTAATCTAGTTCAGCACTGTTATTATCTTTTGTGTGCAGCTGAAATTATGAATATTGGGTTTTGAGCTCTGTAACACGGGTTACCGCAATATTGTGATGAAGTTAGGAGTTACCTGCCATCAGCCAGTACCATTACATCAGTGCAGAGGTGGATACTGTAACTGGCTAATAAATAAGCCAAACCTGAATTCCCTTTATGTCAACACCACCAGCATGACCACCAATAACTGCGGGTTACATAAATCTGGTTTGAGTGATCCTCAGCATGTGGTGATCGTTACTATGGTTTTCCCTTAAAAGGAAGTGTAGTTAGAGCGAGCATCGAAGAGTCTATCCTAAAGGAACTGTGTTCAAAGAGGTCTAAATTTCTGCTCATACCAAGAGCGGATGTTGCTAATACCAAGGCGTGTTAATCAATAGTGAACAGATCACTGATATTCATTGGTAACTGCCGTAATGCCATCAACGAGCGGATCACACCGTCATTTTGCATATTGAGGTGCTCGACAGCATGAATGATATCCTCCGGTAGTGCGTTCATCGGTGCTGATTCATGCATCTCGTAAAAACTGAAAGGGGGAAGAAATGGTGCTGCTCCCAAACAGGACTGGCATTCCTTTATCAGTTATGCATTTTTAGCATCACGTTAAAATTTAACTTACTTCCAGAAGGCGTCATTTTTCTCTATAGTACCTACGCCATAATAAATGTACTTAACTCATTATGACATATTACACTAACGAAAAATCTTGTTCTTCCTTCAAAGATTATTGTTCATTATATAACGTTATTGCTCACGAAGTAATTATGTTAATTAATAATGACTGCTTCAATACTGCATGTTAATACCGTAGGGTTTATTATGATTAATGTTATTATCTTCAGTCATTATGATATCATTATGTTTTTCTTGAAAACTGTTGTTGATAAAGTTACTGGAATGCACCCCAAAAAAGAAAAACCAGATATTACGCTATGTCACTCTTTACCCGAAATTGAAAATGCAATACAAACCATTGACCAACCCATCATCTTTTTTGATACTGATAATGTTTCTAGGTTTGATCAGTTTCGTCTTTTAAAATTAATTAAACAAACAACAAAAAGTGAGCGTATTTTTATTTTCACTAAAGAATCTGAAGAGTCAAAGTACGTGGTCGCAGTAAGATATATAGCTTCACTCGTATTCAGTAAAACTGCCACGCAGGCACAGTTGGAAAGCGTATTCTATCCACTATTGAATAGCTGTAATGTAATATTTAAGAAGAAAGAATCAGCTCTAATGCCAGATAAAATGCAACAACCTGTTCTTACCCAAAGGGAAAGCCAAGTTTGCCAGTATCTTCTGTCAGGGTACTCTAATATTAATATTGCCCGTATACTGAGTATTAGCCCTAAGACTATCAGTGCACATCGAGCCAATATTCTCAATAAATTTCAGGTAAATAATCTGTTGGAGTTATATTCAAAATTAAAGAAGTGACGCATGTCGCTAACCTCTAAATAGTGTGAAGTCTCATTCTAAGACAAGTGAAGTGTGGAGACTGCTTTGGTATCCGCTATTCTACCGGTGCTGTAACTCATGATGTTTCTATTGAAAATACTCTGAACTTTGGCGCTAACTAAACAAAACACGAATGATCTGCCAATCACTCAAGGCGTTATTGACTAAAAGAGAGTCAATATTATTCAGGAATAACGGAAAAGAAAATTTCTGCCGGGTTAAATTTATCGAGCAGAATATTTTTGGGCATAAAATCAATGTGTTATTGAAAAAATAGGGGCCACGATATAATTTATTTTATCACGATATTTTGTAGGATGGGCTATGTTTACATAGATGAGTGCTGCATTTAATTTTCACAGTTATATGAATAAATCTAATAGAAACAGCAGGTATATGATGAGAGAACTGCCGAAGATTAATCAACTTAAAAACCTCAAAGCAATTATACAATTTGGCAGCATACGAGCTGCCTCTCAGGCTTCGCACCAAACCCAGCCAGCGATGACGCGCAGCATTCAGGAATTAGAAAAAATATTAGGTGTTTCACTGTTGGTCAGAGGGGCACGAGGTGCGGTTTTAACCGAGATGGGGAGGATATTTGAGCCTAGAATGAATATGATTCTTAATGAACTGGAACGAGCAATTGATGAATTAAGGCAGATTGAACGATCATCTCATGGGTCCGTGACCTTCGGTTGCTCCCACTTACCTGCATTTGGCATTGTTCCTACTGTGGTTAAGAAATTTCAGGAACGTTACCCGACCGCCAGACTGACCGTGATTGAGGGACAACTGTCAGAATTACTGCCCTCTTTACGCCTTGGCCGCATGGATTTCTTTATTGGCGTTATCTCTCCCGATATTTCTCTGCATGAATTCAATGATGAACATTTAGCTATTGCTGAATTCGGTGTTATTGCTCGTAAAGGACATCCGTTAATTAATAGCACGTCATTACGCGATTTACGGGCGGCGAAATGGTATTTACCTACGGCCAGCACAGGGTATTTCAGTAATATGGAAGCGTTAATTTTCCCCTATGGCAAAGAATCAACCTGTTCGGTGATTTTTGGCGATTCTGCGGCTATTGCGGAGCAGTTGGTATTAAATGAGGACTACCTGTTTGTCGGGCCAAAAACTATGCTGGCAGTGCCTCACGGCTTTGTTGAATAAATCGAACTTTTGGCCGTAATCAGGATCAGATCACCACATTCTCGATCCTGTAGCGGTATCCCGTGGCAAAACAAAAGTTCAAAATCACCAACTGGAACGTCTACAACAAAGCCCTCGTCAATCGGGGCTCACTGACATTCTGGCTTGATGAGTCGGCCATTCAGGCCTGGTATGACGAACCCAAAACCTCTTCACGTGGTCGTCCTCAACGTTATTCCGAGTTGGCCATTTCCACCGTTCTGATGCTCAAACGCGTCTTTCGCCTCACGCTGCGCGCTGTGCAGGGATTCATCGATTCCATTTTTATCCTGATGAAGCTCCCGCTCCGTTGCCCGGATTATTCCTGCGTCAGCAGGCGGGCTAAGTCCGTCAGCATCCCTTTCAAAAGCCCCACACGCGGTGAAATTGCCCACCTGGTTATCGACTCCACCGGCTTAAAAGTTTTCGGTGAGGGTGAGTGGAAGGTGAAAAAACACGGTCAGGAAAAGCGCCGCGTCTGGCGGAAGCTGCACCTGGCCGTGGACGCCAGTACGCATGAGGTTATCTGTGCTGACCTGTCCCTGAACAACGTGACTGATGCAGAAGCATTCCCGGGACTTATCCACCAGACACACCGGAAAATCAGGGTCGCTTCAGCCGACGGAGCTTATGACACCAGACGGTGCCACGACGAACTGCGGCGTAAGAAAATCAAAGCACTTATCCCGCCGCGAACCCGAGCGGGTTACTGGTCGGCTGAGTATGCCGACAGAAATCAGGCGGTTGCCCGGCAACGGCTCACGGGAAGCAATGCGTACTGGAAATGGCACACGGCTTACAACCGACGTTCGGTGGCTGAAACGGCAATGTACCGTGTCAAACAGCTGTTTGGTGGGCATCTTACGTTGCGGGATTATGATGCGCAGGTTGGGGAGGCTATGGCCATGATCCGCGCATTAAACAAAATGACGCGTGCAGGCATGCCAGAAAGCGTACGGATTGCCTGAGAAAGTCAGCGACGAGGGGAGCTTTTATCTAAATCCGATTTATTCAACAAAGCCTTGGGCAATAGGAAAGTTGAAGGGATTATCTTTAAAAACATATTCTGACCCAATCACATTGAACCTTCTCTCAAATCCTCCTTTATGTCAGCATGACTTATGCAAACAGATTCGGGATCAACAAACATGCAAGCTAATGTATCTTTTGGATGCACAAAAAATACCAAGAGAGTGGGTTTGTCATGCGAGAATATCTATTCATTTTTGCTCAGTAAAGCCCACGAGCACTGAGACATTCCGAAGCTCGTTAGGTGAGTTTTATCGGTGTATGTGTGAAATAATTGATGATAAAGGAAAGTTGTTTATAGCAAATTCCTATGGGTATTGCTTGCCACACTCCACTGAAAGAGAGTTTCAGCGACTAAAAGAATAGAATGGATATTGTTACTAACAATATACCGGCAGTGTAATTTCATCAGGCTTCTATGTGCAAGGAGCGAACATTAAACCTAAAAGCACATCCCAAGTGACAGCAGCTCGGAAGTGTTTTGATTATCCTTGGGGATTCTGTCAGTTCTGTGCTGGGTTATTCATAACATTCTGGCCATCCACCGCTGATAGTAGAGGGAAGCGAATGTTATTGATTAGTGAGATTCGAATATTTTTGCTGAACTGTACTGAAGGAGATAATGGCAATGGTCTTAATAAGGGCTGCAGAGTTAAAAGATATATCCTCTCTAAAAAAGCTTTTTCTGCAATTGGGCTATCAGACAAGCTCAGAGAGTTTAAAACTACGCATTAATGAAGTACATTGCAGTCTTAGTATTTTAGTTGCTGAATTAGATAAAGAAATCTGCGGGGTTGTTGTTGTGAACTTTATCACGCCTGTCCATGAAAATGGCTTATGGGCATTAATCTCAGCACTGGTCATAGATGAGTCGTCACGTGGGGCGGGGATAGGTCAGAAACTTCTCCTCGCCTCTGAGCGAATCGCCCTTGATAAAAGATGTTCTCAGATTGAGCTATCAAGCAGTGAAAGAAGAGTCAGAGCGCACAAATTTTATGAAAGCAACGGATATAAGGAGGTAAGAAAGCGCTTCGTAAAGGTCCTCACTGACCTGCCCACTGTTTATTAACACCCTAGGTGCTAGCAACGTCCGCTTTTGGCACAAAGCTGCCTGTCAGATTAGGTTTGGCCCTATGTCGTAGTTGTGCTAGGTCAAAGGTGAGCTAATATAAATTATCAGTATCTTTCTGAAGCGTCTGAAGGCGTTGTTCTAGGCTATTCAGTCTTTCTTCGAGGTCATGGCTCTGCTGCTCAATATCTTCCATCGTTTCTGACAGAACATCACGCAGCAGCACAAAATTTGCATGTAGGGCATACACAAAATCGTGGCCGCGAACCAGTAATGCTTCGCGCGGTATGTCCTGCAAAGCGGAATGCGTCATCCATGTCACCAGTGCTTTTGCGCTCATTTCGGTCAGTACGTCCGAAAGTAGATCAGTTTCTCTTTTCATTTGGTGTCCTGTCTGTTCTGATTTTGGGTGAGTATTTCGAGGGGTATTATTTCAGGTCGTTGCGCTGCTGGTTGGGTGGGTTGGGACTGTAAGTGATAGAGAAGAACTATATGCCGTGGTCTAAATCGATCCGTTGCAACTCGTCGAGCGTATAGATGCGGAAGACATTCCGGTGGCGGGTTTCCAGCGGAATGTGTTGATGGTTAACGATGACGTGCCGGATGCTGTCAAACAGCCGTTCAAGACCGCGTTTTTTCTGCGGGTCCGGCACGATATAAAAAACGTAAATCCAGTCTTTACGGGTTCGGGCCAGCAAATGGCTGGCGATAATAGACTGATAACGGGCTCTGGTTTTCAGGCGGCGCTCGGTCTCAATGGCGATCACCGTGCTGCCGGGGAGGGTAATCAGACCGTCCGGACGGTGACTGACCTGGTAACGACTGAGGAAGGTTGTGCGATCGCCATTTATCCACCCGGATGCGCCTTTTTGCTCAAGAATGATCCGGGCTGCCTGATTATCAAGGTGATGTTCCAACGTCCAGCCGGTGATTTTTGACGGCTCAAACCGCGCCGGGAAAAGCGCATCGCCGGGGGTTAACACGACGGCCAGTCCGTCACTGGTTATGCCCCACAAAGAAATTTTCATTGTGCGCGATACCAGGACGTGCTTTTGTATTAAGCCCATGCCCTCGACTTTTGAAAGCAGGGAATACAGCGATTTATGGTCTCTGAAGCCGAATAGCAGCATCAGCGTTTTAAAGTCACTGTACGTTTCTTCTTTCAGAAAACTCAGCAGTCGTTGTATTTTTTCACGGTGCCGAGTCTGGCGTTCGCGGTATGCGGTGATAAGCATCATTCCCCCCTTTAAAAATTCAGCAATGACGGGTTTTCCTCTTTATCGGCATTCGGTGTTGTTGTGTCTTTTTCGTCCGTATCAAAAAAAAGATCGGGCCGCGTTGTGGTGATATCCGGCGTTGATGCCGGTCCGGGGGAGGTTTCCTCCTCGCTAAAATCCAGGGTGATGTTTACCGTTGTGGCGGTGGCGGCAATCGCGGGCGACACGGCACAGATCTCCAGTTCGCGTTTTTTCACCCTGATGGGCGAAATCAGAGAAGCAGACGGGAGTGCTTTTGTCGTGAAGATGAAGCTGACAAAATCGGGTAAGTTCAGGATCATATTGCTGTCGGTAAAGAAACGCTCGGCCTGCCTGATGGTGCGTTCATCGTCGATAGTCTCTGTCAGCACGGCGTCGGTTTTCGCTTTGCGGACCTCATCATCGACTAATATCGTGCCGGACATCCTGGCCACCCATTCAGCGGTGTCCGGGTCCATGACCCGATAAACCAGTTTGAATTTGGCGTTTTCAACGACCGCGCCGACAACGGCGTCGCCTTTCAAATCTGCCGGGCAGTCTTTTAAATCGGCAATCGACTGATGGTCCATAATAATATGCACGCCTTTATCGCGTGCCGCGCCTAAGCCTTCCAGCGCCGGTCTGGATAAATGGTATTTCAGCTCGGAAAGATAAATAGCAATGGGGCGGGGGATGTCTTTCACTCGCTCGCGCCTTTCTGCCAGCTGGTACAGGCGAACCAGCAACATGCGCTGCGCGGTAATGATTTTGCTGTTGCGCATTGAGCCAATCACATAGCAGCAACCACCTTCATCAAATATCGTATTAAGCGAAAATCCAGTGGGGGCATTAATGGCATTGAGTAAAGCCAGCTCTTCAATTTTCCCGAAAAAGGCTTTTATCTTATCTGCAATACCCTGAACGTAGTCACCGTTATACACATCCCGAATGGTTGAGGCAGTATTATGGGTGACAAACTGCGCGGCTATTCGGGCCGCTTTCCGGTCATCAATGCGATAAAAGTCAGATTCCTGACCTTTCTCTGCTAGGCTGAACCCGGCAACAAACAATTCTTCCAGTTCATCGGCGGTGATCTCTTCAATCAGGTTAAACTGGTATTGGGGTTTACGCAGGTCAATCAGGGCAAAAGGTTTGCCTGCATCCTCGCAGGCTTTCCGGTAAAGGTGGGGGGCCCATTCATCATCCTTGGGGTCCATCACAAATACCCCTTCACCAGCCAGAATACTTTGGTAAAGCAATATCCCAGTGGCCACCCCTTTACCGGCGCCGGTGGTGCCAATAATATCCGCGTGTTGTTTTTGCCAGTCATTTAACGGCAGGTACATCGGCTGAATATCACGGTCCATGCCGATAAATAACCCGTTGTTAAGGTCGATATAGTCCAGCGGATCATAATGCAGTGTTTCCGGCAGCAGTGATTTCACCGTACGGACATCGGTGCGTAATTCCCGTTCAAGCGTGGTTTTTCTGACGAGGTGTTTCTTTATTTTGTCTAATTCAGGGGTTAATACCCTGCGCAGCAGAATATGCAAAATAAAACCCGTTACGGTAAAAGTAATCAGCACCGGCCATGCCAGAACTGGAATGCTGGCGACTACACGGCCTTTATAAAGCCACTGGAAAATCCAGATAACAACTGGGGCCATCGTACCGGAAAGAAAACACAGCATGGAAAAAGCAATAATCAGCTTTTGCCACACCGGGGCTTTTTGCCGTTCATCGCTTTTCATCGACGCGAAAAACGGCATCGTCAGGCCCGATAACAACGCCAGCATCAGCTGATGCTGTTGCATAAAAGCCATGAAGCTCAGCGCGCCATTCACTATCGGCGACAGTGAAACGGCCAGCTTATTTAAAATCACGATGCCTCCTTCGTCAGCAGTTCGCCCCATGACATCGCCCCATCAATTCGCCCCACGGTGTCGGGCGAAAAGGCGGGGCGAGCGTATGGGGTAAAGAAGGTGGCCGCTGTACGGCCATGTACAGGGAAGCATGCTTTCCTGCACGACACGGCTTGCGCCAGTACATGCGGGCTGGACGCCCTTATGATATGTCGCATGGGGGTAATGTCGCGGCTGGACGCTGCGCCAAATCCCCCGACGTCAACGGCGGCACACCGTCGCCCGCTACGCGCGACCACCCCCTTTAAGACGGTCGCTTTCGCCTTTTTCTTCCCTTTGCTCGTTCCTCGCAGCGGGAATAAAAGGGAAGCTGACCTTTAAAGAGGGTGGTCGCGCCACGCTACCGGCTTTTGGCCGGAGACTTAGCCGCGACGGTGTGCGGGGCGATGCCCCCAAATAAACCGCTGTCGTGGGCGACAGCTTTTCGCTCGCTGGGGCGGCGAAATTTATTCGGCTCCCCCCGGCTGGCAAAATCCGCGTGGGCGCGGCTGTTTGCCGGTGAGGCGCGGCGCCTGAACTATTTTCGCTCCTTAACCCGCGAAAATAATTCTGTCCGCTGCCTCATTTTTACGGCCCGCATTTTTCACTCCTTAATTCGCGAAAAATGTGCTGGGCCGTAAAAACCTGAAAACCGCCACACCTTAAGCCGGACTCGGCTAAAATATTTTGGCACTATAGGAGACCTGCGAATAAAACTAAGGCAGGGATTAATAGTGGCTCTCACGGATTTCCCTGATGATGTCGGAATAACACTGACGACTTTCTTTAATGCTGGTTTCATCAAGCGTAAATCCACGTAGGTTAGCTTCTTCTGTCAGCGTTACTCTGTCGGTAGCGTTCAGCGTTTGCAGTAATTGCAATAACCGGCATATAACCCGGTAGTGATAAATTTCATAATAAATGCCGCATCCACGCATCGCCTCATTTTCAATGTACTCAATAACGCAGGCTGCGCTCATGGAATCCCCACGCTGATGTGTCCAGGGATGCTGAATAAAACCCGGTTTGGTCATAAAGATAACCTCCGCTAATTAACCATGCACGCGGCCGAATTTATTGATAATCTGGCTGATAATTGCCGGGGCTGCCGAGTCACATTCAAGTAAAAATGATTTTCTGGCATCGGCGGTATGGTCCGGCAGAAAACCATGCTTGTTCTTTTTGACGATATTAAAGAATGTGCGTTCAGCAGAATGGCATTCGTTGCCGCCGCCGTTCCCGGTGGCTTTACCGTACATGCATAACACCACTTCACAGGCGTCAGCGGCCATGCCGGAGGTTGAATATGACGCCATAATGCAGAATAATAATGCGGAGGGTATTACTTTTTTCATTTCGGTCACCTTCATATTTAAACGACGGTTACGTATCTTGATGTGTTATTTATTGGAGTCCTTTGGTGAATAGACCTCTCATGCCATTGAGATGAAGGGGTTTAAAATAAACATCACTCATCCGGCGTATGTCACCGTGAATATCAATGCTGACTATCACATCAATGCTTTTTAGCACCTTGCGTAACAGAACGTCGAAAGGCATGTTCCGGCAGTCGGGATTTTCATAACAGCGGTCAATTAACCCTTCAATACATTCTTTCGGGCTGCCCGCATGCAGGGAGGTCATCAATCCCTCATGCCCTGAACCGACGATTTTCAGCGCATCCCAGGCTTCTTGTCCGCGAATTTCAGCCAGTAATATCCGGTCAGGGTTCATACGATAATTGGCACGTATCAGTCTGCCGGGCGTGACAATGGCATTATCCCCGGCGTCTGCCGGATAAAAGAGATGGACATAGTTGGTGTGGTGATAGAACCGGATTTCGGGATTATCCTCGATGGTGGTCAGCCTGAGGTGCCGGGGAATATAGTGCAGCAGCGTTTTCATATAGGTGGTTTTACCGGATCCGGTTTCACCGACGATAAAAATCGTCTTGCCGTATTCCACCGCTTTTTCCATAAAGCGGGGAATATCCTCACTCTGATAGTAGCGGGTCAGTTCAACATCTTTGCCTTCCGTCCGCTCCTTACCGGTCACCCGGTTATAAAATCCCGCATCAATCCATGACTGATGCGTTTTCTGCCCGAATGAGGGTTTGCGCAGCGTAATAGACACGGTATTTCGCTCACAGGCCGGGGGAATAATGGCCTGAATGCGCTCGCCTGATTCAAGCGTGGCGGAAAGGATCGGCGAGGTGTCGTCGATATTATCGTCCTGCCAGGACGCCAGCGCTCTGGCAAAGGCGTAACACTGGCGCAGCGTAATCGGGGCTTCATGTGTTCGCCATTTCCCCCGGATTTTGGTATGCAGTTCACCCGGCCGGTTAACGGCAATTTCCGTCAGGCCGTCCTGCGCAATAAAATCACCAAACAGCTGGTTTTTCATAAAATCCAGCGACAGGTTTTCAGCGTTCATACCACCTCTTTTTCAGTCGCAGCTGCCAGACGGATGAGAAATCAATATCGGTGCCGGTCATGATGCCGATGACATCACCCTGATTCAGGTACAGGGTGGGCGGGATATTGATGCTGTTGTCCAGCGTCGTTTTGGCCATTTCCGCCGTGGCGGCGCGGGTGTTTTCGGTGTAGTCGGTATTGCGGTCTTTCCCCGGGGCAGCATCTGACGCCGCCGCCGCCACGTCCTGCACGGTACTGAGCATCAGGGCATTGCCGAAGCGCTCCCAGAAGTGGTTGTCGATCCAGCCGGCGATCCCCGCCTCGCCGAGCGGGCCGCTGGCCTGCGTATCAGTTAGCGGGATTTGCAGGCTGCCGGGCTCAGGCGTACGCAGCTCCGTCCACAGCACAAACATCCGGCTGCGTCCGTGTTGCAGCGCCCCGGTGCGGTAGATGCCACGGGCGACCGTTCCCGCCGGGATCAGCGTCACATGGTTGCTGGCGCTGTAAACATCTTCACTGACCAGGCAGGAAATATGCCCCCCGACATCGGACACGAAGCGCCACATCATCGAACACGGGATATAGCGGTCCACCGGGATATAGAGATCAGGATCGAGACCCAACCGTCTGACGCCGGTGACACGGGCGACGCCCGCATTGTCGTTGTTACCCGTTTCCGGCGCGGCGGTACCCGGGCAGCGCAGGCTGCCATCCTTTCCCCTGGTCAGTACTGACGGACAGGATGTGTACGTCGTGGATGATGACCGACTGTCGGACGTTTCTGCGTTGCTGCGAAGTTGGCCCGGAGACGTGCGTGTATTATCGCCCGGCATTGTTCGGGCGTTGTTCAGCCCGTCAGCCAGCGCGGCTGCCTTGTTCAGGGCGGGGTGGGCCGGTGGCCGGGGTGGTGCGGGAGTGACGATCTGACGGGCAGGGGCTGTTCCGTCCTGTGTGTGCGGCCCGAACAGGCCAAACGGGTTACTGTCCATCCCCAGATTTTGACGCTCCTGCTGCGCAGCCCCGGCAGAGGGCGGCGGCGCGGTGTTGGCTTCTTTCTCATTACCCCCTTTCAATGCACTGAAAAGACGATCGCCGCCGGATGCCAGGGCGATCACCAGAGTCAGACTCAGCAGGCTGACGATCAGCGTGCGGCGGCCGGATGTCTTACGAAAGCGGGTCACTTCCGGCTGGCCGGGCGGTGTTTTCTGCTCCGGCTCCTGATACGCCATTGCCGCCCGGGCGCGTTCGCGGGCTTCCGCTTCCCGCTCTGCGGTGGTTTTTTCCGGTTCATCCGGGACAGGTTTATCGGTCATCTGGCCTCCAGCGTAACGGACGGTGAAACAGTGTCGCTGCGGGTTATCGGGATGCGCCCGAATCCGTTGTTTTCGATCCCCACCACCGAGGTGCCGTAACGCAGCACCAGTTGTGGCGCTGCCGGCACCACCATCACGATGTAGTTACCCTTTTTAACCGTCCGGGGCGTGAGCGCCTGCTCCCGTCGGTTAACTACCCGGAAAACGGAAGGCAGGGTTCTGGTGGGGGAAAAACCGATATATGCAAAACGACCATCGTCCCAGGCAAAATCCGGTGCGATGGAGGCCGAACCGGCGGCGACCCGTTTGGTGTAGCGCCAGTTGCGTGGCGTGCTGGCCTGTCCGAATGCTGCTGCTATCTGCTGCTTCTCCTGTCTTTCACGCTGCTGCGTCTGACGTGCGGCGCTGGCGGCGGCGGATTGCTGGCGAGCCTCGGTCGGATAGTGGTAGCGGATAACGAACGCCTGCGCGGGGGAATCGTGGTCCAGCACGTTCAGCTCCAGACTGTAATCACGCTTTGAGGTCACCACGAAGAGGTTGGTCTTCCAGTCCTTCGCCGTGGGCAAAAATACCTGGCTGACGTTGTTGCCGCTGGCGTCCGTCACCGGCTGGGTGATGGGGTTCGGGCTGACGCCCACCCGGTTATCACTTTTCGTTACCGTCCAGCCTTTGGGAAAGCCTGCTTGCGCATCAATCACAGCTTCATCGTCGTCAAACAGCAGCGTGGTGACGTAGCCAGGGCGGGTGTTCACCACGGTGGCGTTCTGGCTGTTATACGATACGTTCTGCATCCGGCTGTCATAGCCGCTGCCACGCGGGGTGGCGGCACTCCATGCCGCGCATGACACCATTAAGCCCGTCAGGAGCAGGATGTTTTTCAGCATCATTCGCTCCTCAGTTCTTTATCGCGCTGGTAGCTGGTGACGATAAAGCCCAGCGGGTTCACTTCACGCTGACTGTCCGTCAGTTGCTGATGCGGGACATAGCGGTAAGTGAGACGGATATTCCAGAAGTCCGTTTTCACTGAATTATCAGAAACACGGCGGAGGGTACGCTTAATACGCAGTGTTGCCAGGCTATCAGGCCCGGTGGCAGGCGCATGCACATTAGAAATAATGTCGATATAGACGACATATTCGGCTTTATTAAAAATAACGTCCGGAGCCTGGTCGCCATTAAACCCGTCCAGATAATCCCGGTTCACGCTGTCGCTGTTAAATAACTGTACGTCGTCGTAATCACGCTGGAGGGAGAAATAATTATACCCTTCGCGGAGTCTGACATAGTGTGCCGCCAGTGAATGGGCCAGCGCTTTTTCAGCCGCAATATCCCGCTCTTTAATGCGGGTCATATACTCATAACGACCGGTTTGTTTATCCACCGACCACAATTCAATGTCAGTGGTTTTCAGCGGCAGCAGAATAATCATGGCCGTGATCGCCAGTGCAGCCAGAATCAGCCCGGCAGCGGCCACCCGCCAGGCGGTTTTGCGGGAACGCTCTTCCTTTTCCAGCAGGATGGATTCAAAAGAGCGCGAGACATTAATGATGTGCTGAATATCAGACATGGTGAGTCAGCTCCTGGATCATGGCGGGGGAATTAACCGGCTGGGGATCGCCGGACACCGGCGGGAGGTTGCCCTGATGCTGCGCGCAGCCCGTAAGCGCGCACAGCACCAGAAGCAAGATGCTGAATTTCATGGAAGCCTCTTATCGGATTAATGCAAGGAGCCGCACCGCTGGCAGAGGCCACGGCGTGACAGAGAAAAGAAATTAGCGGTCGGGAGGATTAACGGTGACGCTGCTGATTCTGGCGTTTCATGCTTTCAATGGCGGTGGCGCGTTTCTGCCAGGCGCTCACGGCTTTGCCCGCACCTGCGGCAATGAACCTGCCGGTTGTCGCTGCTGCGGCCATGCCACCTTTGGCGGTCAGTCGGCCCCCGGTCTTTATGCCGGGTCTGGCGACGTCGGCAGATTGGCTGGCCAGCCCGCTCAGTCCGCTCATGGCTGCCCCCTGTAACACGGCCTGTACGGCGGCACCGCTCAGCGCAGTGGCTATTTTCGCTGAAAAATACACCACGACGCCTGCGGCAATCCCGGCCAGCAAACATTGCGCCGCCAGGGTCACCATATTGCTTTCAGCAGACGTTGCTGTGGCGGCATCCAGTATTTTATTCAGGTAGTTGATGGCGATTCGGACAGACAGGGCAGAGAACATGATCGTTAAGATTGCGGTAAATATTGTTTTCAGCCAGTTATCAAACATGGGTTTAAGAAAACCGTACAGCAGGCAGAAAATAAAGAGTGGGGCGGTGGTGGTCATTAACAGAATGGTGATTTCGGCGAGCAGATTGACAAACGTTGCAGCCAGTAACATAACGATTGCACCGCCCCAGACCAGCACCTCGGCAAAACCGCCATTCACTTTAACGTAGGTGGAGGTATCGAGATTAAACAGCGTTTGCCCCAGCGCTTGTGCCTTTTCCCACACCGTGTCGAGCAGTGCCCAGACATTATCATCGCCACTTATGCCGTCCTTAAGCCCTTCAATGGCCGCAATGATGGCATTCATCCAGCCCTCGCGGTTTAAAACAAAGGTGGTTATCAGCAACATGCGCCCCACATCCCAGACAACATCTTCAACCGGTGTTTGGAGTTTGCCGCCAAGCGTCTGATACCCGCGATACGTAATAAATAGGGTGAAGGAACTGACGATAATCACACTGATTAGGGTGCCGTAGGTAGAAGACTGACCTTCTAACACGGCATTGAGTCCATCCATGATGTTTTTGTCCATACCAACAAAAATACCACCGGACATGGTGCCTCTCATTAGTCAGGAACAGACAGGGGATAAAAACAGGGAGGGATCCCTGTTTTTGTTGACGGGGATCTTACTGAGTGACGGATTTTCTTTTTTGGGCTTCCTGCTGAAACAGTGTCTCGAATTTTTCCCTGATGCCGGGTTTGCCTGTCTGGGCAAACATGAGTGCTGCCCGGTGCGCAAACTCGCAGTTGTCGCTTGCCTTGCCATCCCTGAGGCATTGCGTATAGACCTTATAGGTTTCATCGGGATGTTCTTTATACCAGGCTTCTGATTTCGTCTCTTTACAACCTGATAAGACGAGAATGCCTGACATGACGCATAAGGTTAATACGGGTTTTAACATGTTAACCTCCCTATAGAGAGTTCAGATTGGCAACGGGCGCAGTTAATTGCTGTTGCTCAAAGGCCTTCTGTTTTTGCTGTTCCAGCAGCGTTGCTCGCTGTTCAGCCTGTTTGACTGACATTTCCCACTGGCTGGTCAGCGCATTCAATTGTACGCTTTTGGCTGCGATGGCGTTAGCCAGGTCCTGCGACTCTTTCAAATCCTGCGCATTAGCAATACGGTCTGATAAATCTGATATATCGTTGAGCGTGCCCGTGATCTTGTTTTCAACCTCGGACGTATTTTCTATCGCTACGGCCTGATTCAGGATCATCTGTTTGCAACTGTCCAGATAGCGTTGTGAAAAGCTGGATGGGCTACAGGTGTCGAACGTTTTATATTTGTTATACAAGCTATTCAGTTCAGACGAATATGACCCGCTTTGGTTGCTCAGCAGGTCATCCAGTGAAATACCGTTCTGACGAAGATTATCAATATCGGTTTTCAGACTTTTGGCCTCGCGGAGAAATGCCTGAACGTCACGCACGCCCGTTGCCGTGGCTAATTGCTGCTTGTAGGCATCAAGTTCACTTCTGTAATGGGTGACGGTTTCCTGCCACTGCTGGAGTTTCTGGATCCACTGATTCATGGATTCGGTATTCTGTACGGCATCGAATACCGGTATTCCGGCGCTCATCGCCTGGGTGGAAATACACAACGATAATGCCAGTGTGATATCTCTGAACCGCATTTTCATTACCTCCGTTATGAATATTACAGGGCTTTTTTAAGGAAGGCGGCTTTCCAGTCATCAGGCTGCATACCTTCCTGATACAGGGTGTCGAACAGTTTCAGGTTGTCTTCGCTCCCGCTCAGCATCTTGGTAAGTTTCCCGAGGCCCGATAAATCCATTTTCGCCATCGCCACAAAAGGCCGGGTTTCACCCGCGCGTAACGGCGTTTTCAGAACCACCATAGAGCGCTCACCCGGATCGAGGTTTCTGACGATGTCGTACACGCTTTCAGGCACTTTCATCTTTTCCACGTAATCCGCCCGGCTGGCCTTCGGGTTGGCGAGAAAAATCTGCGTGCTGCACTGTTCGATAATCGCCGGAGCAATAGGGTGTTTGACGATTTCGTCAGGCGACTGGGTGGCGGGGACGAAGATGCCGTTCAGCTTGCGGATCACCTTCAGCATATTGAGCGAGAAGCGTGAGAATTCGACATCGGCCAGCCATTTCCAGAACTCGTCCATAAACATCACCAGCCGGCGACCATCCAGCAGGCTGGTGACGCGGTAAAGCAGATAAAACGTGATGGGGCCGCGAATATCGTCATCATCGAGAAATTCCGTACCGTCGATACCCACGTTATCAACGTGGCTGATGTTGAAGGTGTCCTCCTCATTGTCGAATACCCAGCCGAACTCGCCGCCCTGCGCCCACTGTTTAAGGCGGATGCGCAGCCCGTTGATGCGGGCATCGGTGGTTGGCGGCTCCGGCAGCACTTCCAGCAGCCGGGTGATACCGAACTTGCGGTATTCCGGCGGGTAGTCGAGCATAATGGTATCTACGGCGGCACTGATCCGCTCCTCATCGCGCGGATCGAGCGGCTTGCCGTTGCGGCCGCACAGCATGCGCACCAGTCGTTTGATAAAGCTGATATTCCGCCGGGTTGGGGCAAGCGAAAACGGGTTAAACCCGGTGGGCGTGCCGGTACGGATACGGAAGTAGCGTCCGCCCATCTGGCGTGTTGCCATCTCCGCCGCCCGGTCCTTGTCGAAATACACCGTTGTGAACCGCTGGATTGTGGCTGAGGCGGAGAACGTCGCCGGATTGCGGTACTTCTGCATCAGTTGCTGCATGACGGTCATCAGCATCGTTTTCCCGGAGCCGGTTTTACCGATAATCGCTGTATTACCCGGCGTTTTTTCGTTGAAGTCATCCCGCCCGCTCTGGCTGTCGTGCAGGTTCAGGTAATACCCGCCACCACCCGGTGATTTGAGGATGGCGATGGCATCGCCCCAGGGATTGTCGCTCTGCTTGTGGGGATGAAAATTGTGCAGGCTCGCCAGGTCGGCAAAGTTCTGGCTGCTGACGGCCACCAGACGGGGGCGCAACGTATACACCCCCGGCAGTTGCGCCATGTACGCGGCGGGCAGCGACAGCGTGGACAGCGTCGTCATTATGCCGAGGTCGGCGAAGGGCTGCGCCAGCGCGTTGGTATCCTTGACCACCTGGTCGGCGCTGTCTGAGGATACCAGCAGGGAGAAGTGGTATTTTCCGCAGGACACATGCCCGGACTGGAGCAAGTCACGCAACACAATCAGCTCTTCGCGCTGCGAAATGGCGTCGTCATCCGCCGAATTCAGGCGCTTTTCCGCCAGACGGATATGCTTCTGCGCCTCATCGCGGGCCATGCAGGTGAAGGACTGCGTCAGCACATACTCGCTTTCGGCATACAGCAGCGCGTCCAGCAGGCCGGTCGCGGTTTCAGGCGAGTAGTCCTTGATTTCCAGACTGCGGAAGAAACGGGAGCCGCGGACGGTCTGGCACTCGGCGGTATTTGTGGTAAAAAACACATCTGCCGTGCTGAGCGTGTCGTAAAACGGCGAACGCGTGACCGCCACCTTCTGCCACTGGCCGGTGAGCAGGCGGTGATAAAAGGACAGCTGGGCGGAATACACCCGCCCGTTGTCTTCATACATCCCCAGTGGCGTGGCCGTATAGCGGGACAGCGCCGAAGCCAGTGCCTCCCGGTGTTCGAGCATCATTTTCAGAGCATCATCCAGCGCCGCTTTGCGTTTACCGGACGGCTGCGCCTTCATGGCCTTTTTCTCAAGCGGAGAGAAGGGCGCATAGCATACGGTGAAAAACAGCCGGTGCCGCCAGAACGGTTTTTCGCTGATCGGCTGGTAATACAGCCGGGTCACTTCATCAGAAAAGGGAATGCCTGAATTCGCGTCAAAGACATCGTGGTACTTTTCCCGGATACGGTGAAGATAGAAGGTAACCGGCAGGCCTTCATACGCACGAATCACGTTATTGAGATGCGTCGCCATTAACGTCAGGTGATGTTCATCCTCGCATTCAAAAACGGTGCCCTCCAGCTCCCAGCTGGCAACCAAATCCCCCTGGCGGTTTCTGATGACGTGCGGGTGAATATGGGAGGAATACGGAATGTATTTATCCAGCGTAACGTGCTCGTTTAACTTCATTTTTTCAATAAACTCCGAGACGGCGACGGCGTCATAGCGGTTTGCCAGCAGGGCATTGGCACCAAAATGTTTATTGGTGCCAAAACGGCCACGGGTTTTAAAGGCCAGCCAGAGCAGGCCGAAATAGTGAATATCGGTTCTGGCCTTTGCCTTCATCTCCAGCCAGGCGGGAATAAGCAGTAATATCAGGTAATAGCTGACATAGACCGCCAGCAGGACGATGGCCCCGCTGACAATCACGAACGGCACGAGGGGAATGCCGGCTATGGCGGCAGGTCGCGTCAGCGCTTTGTTCAGCGTA
This sequence comes from Yersinia sp. 2540 StPb PI, assembly GCF_052217165.1. NCBI lineage: Bacteria > Pseudomonadati > Pseudomonadota > Gammaproteobacteria > Enterobacterales > Yersiniaceae > Yersinia > Yersinia sp. 2540 StPb PI. Next base: position 3,601,987 of record NZ_JAZGQC010000001.1, on the reverse strand, counting down.
GCCATCGTTACCTCCCTTATGACGCCCAGTAGGCACCGAAACCTGACGCACCGACGATAAGGATGGCGCCAATGATGACGTTGCGCATGTCATGCAGGCTCTTGCCGTCAAATAAGACTTTGTATCCCACCCACATGGTGGCCAGCGTGATGGTGACGGCGGCCAGTCCGAGCAGGCCGGTAGAGGTGTTGCTCAGCGTCTCATTGGCTTTATTAAATCCGCTGTCTGCTGCCAGCACCGGGCTTGCCATTAACAAGGAAGAGAGGACGGGCCAGTCATACTGTTTTCGTTTCATCATTGTTCTTCCTGGGGGCCGAGAATGGGTAACGCGCCGCGGATCACGGCATTGGGGTAGCGCAGGGATGTCAGAACTGGCGTGGCGTTATCGGTAAGCTCGCCACGCATGACGGCGGTGGGGTAATGGATTTCCGGCACGAGCTTTTCGGCGGGAGGTCGCTGCCGGTCTTCCCGCGTTGACGGCACGGTGTAGCCGATGCGCTGGATGTAGCTGGTGTGGTTAAACGCAGATTCCGCTTGCTGACCGGTCGTGAAATTTCCTGAGTAGTAGCAGCTGAGCGCACGCTTGAGGGAACCACCGCGGCGGTAGCAGTCGGTGAGGATGTGCTCAAAGACGGACAGGTTGGTACAGGGGTCAAGAAGGTCGCGGGCGCTCACGCCGTAATGACGGAAATTGGTGCTGGTGATTTGCATCAACCCGACCGAATAGCGTCGGCCCTGTGCCGTCAGCTGTCTAGTGATGCTGACGGCCTCATCCTTGCTGGCGGGGAAATGTGAAGTCACGCCTTTGCCACCGGGCAGAATTTCAGCGATGGCATACGGATTCAAACCGGATTCGACCCGCGCCACATCAAGTGCCGTAGACGGGTGAATGCTGGGGGCGCACTGCATGGCCGCCGTCAGAAATACGGTGGTGGAAAGCATGGTGGCCTCGGAACGGTAAACTGGGCAACGCGTACCGCCATCAGACGGCACAGGGCCGGGAAAAGGGGGAAGGGCGGTTAAACGGGCTGAGTATCCTGTGTCGCGTCGCCGTCATCCCTGGGCTCAAGGAGCACTAACTTGCCGGAAACGGCAATGCCGGGTGTCAAAACCACGTTCAGGCCGGGTTTATCGTTATGGGCAAAAGCCACGCCGACTTTCGTCCACCAGGTGTTTTTTTCACCCTGTGGGTCGGGCTGACTTTCGTGGGTGACAAATACGTGATAAATGGGTTTTCGCATGAGGCCTCCTCTAATAAAAACAACGATGAGTTAAATAAATGTCACATCCCAATTCTGCATTCCGGTTTTAACGGGCCAGAGAGAACATTCAGCGGCACCCTGAATTGTGGTTTCGTGACAGCCCGAGCCTTATTTTTAAAGAGCAATATCCATTCCGGAAGAATTAACGCCCATCAGATCAGTCATTAAGTAACAGCGCATTCAGAGTGCAATATTAAAAAACCCTTCGATATAAAAAATCAAAAAAAGAAGAAAGAGAGTTAATAAAATTTAAAATGGATTTTCCTGGCGGATTATTCTTTCTGTTACTGGGGGTAATAAAATAAATTAACGGATGGTTGACAGATAGTGGAATATAAAAACGCACGGGGAAGAGGAATTCCCCGCGCATAACTGGCATGATGATTAGCGCCTACGACGTTCAAGGATGGACTGGCATACCGTGCATGTCGTCACCCCCGGAAGTGTCTGCCGCCGTTTTTCTGGAATAGGCTTCCCGCAGAATTGACAGTGAAATAATGAAGGCGTTACAGCGGGTTTGAAACGGCTCTGTTCAATCATATCTTCCAGCCGCTGTTCATTAAACTCCTGGTCGCGGTCGATCTCATCCGGCATGAGACGTCTCCCTGTCAGACGCTTCACGTTCGAAAAGCTTGATACGGTTCCAGACTACAGTGAGCGAGGGGTTATCGGGCTGGGCGGACAATTTCTCAGTGACCTGTATCATCGCCCCTAGTGCCTCGGCTGATTCTAGATTAGCCACCCGGCATTTTTGCCATTGTCGCCAGATTCGGGCATCGGTTTCCTCATCCGGGATGGGTGTCCTGCCATAAGGGATGGCGATATCCAGCAACCGGCGACGCAGGCTAACCTCATTGGATGTGAGACCAAAATAGTGATTTAGCAGTGCAATCGACCCACCCAGCCGGATGGCATGGTTGATACGCTGTTGCTGCATAATCTCCTTACGGGACTTTGCCAGAAGCAGGCGTAATGCGTCGTGATGAACCGTCACAGTCAAAAATGGCGCAGACTCACGACTAATGATAAACAGCTCGTCTAGTGATAATTGGTTGAGGGCATTCATTTCGTCGAAAGTGAATCCGAAGGATTCACAGTAACGAATATTGCCTTCTTTCAGTGCATGCAATGCATCGGTCAGGATGGCGTAATTAATTGATGGGATCATCCTGTTATCTCCTCACGCTGTATTTAGGGAAAAATTAAGTGGATAAAATCCAAACGAATATCATCAACTGACTTCGCGCCCGGCTAATTTCAGGTTGATCCACCCATCAATTTCTGATTCCAGCCACGCCACACTGGCAGGGCCGATTTTAATGGAACGAGGAAAATCGCCATTTTTCATATACAGGTAAATCTGAGAGCGTTTGAGCCCCGTTTTTTCTTCGACCTGTTTAAGTCGCAATAAGTGATGTGTTGTCATCGTTATCTCCTGTTGTGAATTAACCGGGGGCATGCCTGGAGAAGACAAAAAAACACAGTAGAAAACGCAGGGAAAGTCGATGAAGCAGTATTACGTATGGGAAGATCCTTAATACGGTTTTATAGTGAAACAAATAAATACGCTATTAGCTGGATAAGGATGCGGAAGAAGGAGATCTGCGCTTCAGTGCAGTTTTCAGTGTGTCGCTGCTCAAACGTTCAGTAATGCCATCATCAGGAGCTCATTGCTCAAAAATGGACAGGATCTCATAAGGCTGCCGGATTAAAGTTATGGTAAATACCATAATTGTTATCGGTACTGTACCGATTGGCTGACGATCACAGTCCAGAATGTTGCACAAAGGCAGCAATGGCTCAGTGTGGTAATGAGGAGAATAAAACTATGTCGTTAAATCCATCCGTTGCGCTTATTGGTCCGGGTGTTATTGGTACCACCATAGCAGCAGTGCTCCATAAAGCATGGTCGTAGAGCTGCTCTGTGCGCTTGAACCGCATATCCTCAACCACATCTTCGCCACAATGATGGACTGATTGTGGCCCCCGGCCTGATACAGACCGATCCGGCAGATATAACATTGTCCTTTGATCTGATTTTTGTTGTCGTCAAGGCGACTCAGACTGAGGCAATAGCGCCCTGGCTGGAGGTTTCATATGGTAAATATTCGGTGGTATGCGCCCTGTAATATGGTGTCGAACAGCAAAGTCATCTGACACATTACGTTGGAAGTGCTGAGGCGCTGCCTTCTGTAGTGTGGTTCCCCGAACAAAGGGAGATGGATGCGTCGGTGTGGCTGCGTGCGACCCCGTGACTCACTCTTTTGGATTCTCCTCAGGCGAATTTAGTGCTCAATGCGCTAAGTGGTACGCGTTGTAGCTTAGAACTGGTGGCTGATTTCATCTCCGTCCCCTGACGCAAGCTGCTCTAGTATGCGATTACGGGCCTGATGCTGCTGGCTAATAGACGTGCTGGAATGTACTCGCGCTCTGATAATACGGGCCTTGCCCACCTTTACTCCTGGCGCTCAACACTATGGTTTATCGAATAACCTGATGCTGCAACATATCAATTTAGTGTGAGCTTATTTTCCGTTCGGCAAAATAGTGCGCGGGCGTACTGCCCATTGTTTTTTTGAACATGGTGATAAACGCATTAACCGATTCATACCCAAGATTTGCCGCCACATTCTGTACCGACACGCCGCTAGCCAGTTCCCGAAGAGCGATTATCAATTGAAGTTGCTGACGCCAGCGTCCGAACGTCAACCCGGTTTCGCGCAGCATCATACGCGCGAGAGAACGCTCGCTGAGTGCCAGCCTTTTTGCCCACACTTTGAACGTGCTTCGATCGTCAGGGTGACTGACCAGCGCATCGACCATGGCGCGGATTTTAGGATGCGATGACACCGGGAGGCTCAGTTTCTGCTGAGGCATGGTGGCTAATTCATCAAGTGTCACTCTGGTCAGTCTGGCGAGATGGCTTTCCGGTGGGTATTCGACGCCCTCGCGGGTTAAACGAGCAACGAGTTCTTTGATCAGCCCGGAAATTGCCAGAGTGCAGCATCGTTCAGGCAGCGCGGCGGCTCCAGGCTCGATAAATAGATAGTTGAGATGCGCATTCCAGGTAGCTTTGGCGCTGTGCGGCACTCCCCCCGGGATCCAGACGGCGCAATCGGGCGGCACGATCCAGATGTCATTTTCGGCACGGCAAATTACCGCCCCATAGAGGGCAATAATCAATTGCCCTTTGCGGTGCGCATGCACTGGCACTTCTGCGGCGTAATCAACGAAATCCAGATGACGCGCGACTGCAGGGCAGGGTGTGGAGTCCGGATCAAACAGCGTATTGGCGAGTGGGGGTAGCATAGGATTGGCAACATTTAGGTATTTTTTGACAGAATAGAGTATTTAATAGGATATGCAACCCGGTAATAATTCCCGGCATGAGAAAAATCAATGCTATTCACTTTCATTTTTTACACACGATATGCCATCGTCTTCGCGGTACGGCTTCTCCTGCGCTGTTGAATGATGCCAGCGCTCTGCTCTACTCTACGAAGAGTTTTGCCGCAGCGATGCTCGCATACTACATTGCCTTGTCAATTGGCCTTGAACGGCCTTCCTGGGCAATTATCACCGTGTATATTGTTTCGCAAACCTCCGTCGGAGCGTCGCTGAGCAGAAGTTTGTATCGTCTGGCGGGAACGGTAGTTGGTGCGGGTATGACTGTAATAATTGTACCCGCGTTTGAGAATACGCCCGTATTTTGCAGCGTGATACTGACGGGCTGGATCACCTTCTGCCTTTATTTGTCCCTGCTGGAACGCACGCCCCGCGCCTATGGCTTTGTTCTAGCTGGTTATACCGCGAGCCTGATTGGCTTCCCTGCGGTATCCGATCCTGGCGCGATTTTTAACATCGCTATAGTTCGGGTACAGGAAATCATGATTGGTATTTTCTGTGCGGCGCTTATTCATCGCTATGCATTGCCCTCGCGCATCTCCGGCCAGTTCAACAGTAAATTATCGCAGACGCTGCACGCGGCGCGACAGCGGGTCGCAGACACTTTAGCAGGCAAGCCCGATGCTGTTTCCGGGCCACTGCATATGGCGCTGGCGTTGCAGTTCCTACAGGGCATCAGCCATCATATCCCATATGACTTTGCGCTCTCTGTACCGATCCAACAAGCCAGAAAAGGGATCCACGACCGGCTAGCGCGATTAGTCATCATCAACTGTGAATTACGCGATCGCCTGTCGTTGATGGCGGGGATGTCTGCCGATGTGCAAACCCTGCTGAGTGATATCCAGGCCTGGCTTGTGTGTAAAGATGAAGGAAAATGTAAAAGCGCGGCTGAAGCGCTCAAAAAACGCAGTGAACAACTGCTGCACTGGCATGCGGAGCAAGTGCTGACGTTTGAAGATGCTTTGCGCGTAAGTTTTGCGCGCTATCTGACAGAGGCTATTGTCCTTATCCAGCAGTGCGAGCGCCTTTCTGAGGCCATACATCACACGAAGATCGCGCCGATGCACGCGGAAAAGAATACGGTGAAAGGGTATGTATTCCACCAGGATTTCCTTACTGCAGCCCGCATGGCGTTAGGCGCTTTCGTCATCATCCTGAGCGGCTGCCTTGTCTGGATTTTCTCGGCCTGGCCTGATGGCGGCACGGCGGTTTCGATCCTGGGAGTCTGTTGTACATTGTTTGGCAGTTTCGACACACCCACCCCGCATATTGTGAAATACATTATCGGCTCCGTATGGGGGGTTGTTATTAGCTTGATTTACAGTTTCGCCTTGCTACCACAAGTAAGTGATTTCATCGTGCTGACTGCGGTTTTTGCTCCAGTATATCTGTTTGCCGGATCGCTCCAGGCTAGGCCGCCCACCACTTTTATGGCCATGGGGATCACCCTGACACTTCCTATTTTGTGCGAACTTGGTGCGCACTACAGCGGAGATTTTTCCGTGGCACTTAACACCGCCATTGCACTATTTTCCGCAACCGGCTTTGCGGTGATCGGTATGAGCCTTCTACAAACCGTTCAGGCAGATGCGGCGATAAAACGCCTGCTTAAACTTTGCCAGCGCGATATTAACCGCAGCGTGAAAGGCATGCTGAATATCGACGAAACCCGCTGGACCAACCTGATGATCGATCGGGCAGCGTTGTTACTGCCGCGTTTGCAGCGCAGCGGACAGTCACCGGAACGGGCACTGAATCATCTGTTGCACGCCCTACGTATAGGCTTGTGTGTAATGCATTTACGCCGATGTGATGCGCATGTTAACAATGAAATAACAGAAGTCCTGACGCTCCTTACCCGTTCGACAGATATTGACACCTTACCTCAGCGGATCGCCACCCTGACCGAGCGCAGCTTGCCCGCTGCAGACGAACTATCGCGACAGTATGTCGACCGACTGGTTGATCTGTACTGCGCATTACGTGATCAGAAAATGGACCCTGCCGATGATCAATGATTTCAATATTGGGGGCGTTTTTGTACCCGGCCTGCTGGTGATTGCCCTCGTCGCTCTGGCCTGCACGCTGTTACTCGTACCGCTTTTCTCGTTCAGCAGGGGTTACCGCCGCTTGCCGTTTCGCCCGCTGCTCGATTTCTCCATCTGTATTATTACTTTTTACCTGCTGCTGCAGGGCTTGACCAAACTGGGGTTATTTGCATGAAATCGTTACTTTCTCTACTGGGCCGCTACGCGCTGACGCTAAGCGCGGTGGCGGTGGCTACACTTTTGGCTTTTATTCTCTGGAAACATTATGCGCAGATGCCCTGGACCCGCGATGGCCGGGTTCGTGCGGAGGTGGTACAGATTGCGCCGGATGTCTCCGGGCCGGTGCTGGACGTGGCTGTCCGCGATAATCAGTGGGTTAATCGTGGCGATGTGCTCTATTCCATCGATCCGCACTGGCTGAAGCTGGCAGTGGTCAGCGCACAAGCAGATGTTGAGGCGAAACGTCATGAGATGCTGATGCGCCAGGATGCGGCCAGGCGACGCTCTCAGATCAAAGGGGTGATTTCCAGCGAGGATTTACAGCAAACAGCCAGCACAGCCAGCGTCGCTGCGGCCAATTATCATGGTGCACTGGCTGCACTGGACCTTGCAGAGCTTAATTTGTGTCATGCCACTGTTCGGTCTCCGGTTGCGGGCTATGTCACGCATTTGCGGCTTCGCCCTGGAGACCATGCCACGGCGGGAGAAACTAAAGTTGCCATCATTGATGCCCATAGTTTTTGGGTGGTTGGCTATTTTGAAGAGACCAAGTTGGTCCATATTCGCGCGGGAAATACTGCACACATTTCTCTGATGGGATTTGAGCCGATGATCACGGGGCATGTTGAGAGTATCGGACGTGGAATAGGTGACAACAATGACGAGACGGGTGAGCTTGGCCTGCCTAATGTCGAGCCGACATTTAGCTGGGTGCGGCTCGCGCAGCGTATCCCGGTTCGGATTCATATAGACACGTTGCCGGAGGGAGTTGAATTGGTGGCTGGGCTGTCTGCCAGTATATCCATCACACCATAATAAAAAGTATGGTCTCTATTGAGGATTTCTACAGAACCGGAGAGTTGTCAACTCTTGAATCTATAAGCCAGATGAGAATCTACTTTCTGGTAGAGTAACTCTGAGATTATGGTTATGAAAAACAGAAAAGAATTTATAATAGACTTAATTATTTGGATAAATAATAATATTGACATGCCACTAAAAATTGATGATGTGGCTATCAAATCTGGATATTCAAAATGGCATTTGCAGAGGTTGTTTTTTTAGAAACTGGTCAGAGCCTTGGGGAATTTATCAGAGAGAGAAAATTAAACCTTATCGCAGAAACAGTTATCACAACAAACGAATCATTGATTAACATAGCGATACGATTTGGCTTTGACTCTCAACAATCATTAACCAGAGCATTCCGCAAAAGACACAATCTCCCGCCACACAAGTATAGGAAAATTGCTATCAGTATTCAAAATAGCTCTCCTTGGGGATAAAATAACTACCAGCATCATTAGGTTCATTTTTTTGGAAATATTCAAGGGTCGTCTTAAATTACGTGCAGGTCCCTCCTGGTAATTCTAGTCGTCGTGCCTCTGGAGTAAACTTGCCGAAGAAAAAATTGAAGGCATTCATCTCATCGCAAGTGAATCCTAGGGGGTCGCAGTGATGAATATTATCATCTTTCAGGGCTCGTAAGGCGTCGGATAATACAGTGCAATCCATTAATACGATCATGATTCTGGCTCTTATCTGGATATATTTAGTGGTTGGCTAATTTGATTTTGATCCATTCGTTAATTTAAGAACCGAGCCAGGCTACATTGGCAGGTCAAATTTTTATTGAATAGGGGAAGACATCTTCTTCCATGTACATGGGTATTTTCGAGCGTTTCAGACCGGGTTATACTTCTACTTGTTTCAGACTTAATAATTGATGAGAAGCTATAGTTGTCTCCAGTACGGAAATAGCATATGCCCGGAGATGACAAAGAGACACAAAGGAGTGAGGGAAAGAAAGTAATCAAGCCCGTATTACTGTTTTTTGAGCCCATAATACGGACATTCTGATTCAGTGAATTTCACTCATATCAATCTGATTCTGATGTGGGAGAGCCGCGCTCAAGCGCAGTTTTTAGCGTATCACCACTGAGCCTGTCGGTAATACCTTCATCAGATGCCCATTTCTCGAAAATGGACAGTAACTTGTACGGTTTTTTTATTAACGGGCTGATAGCTTCATTATTTTTACAGGCTAGCCAGAAAAAACGAGATAGTGGTGTTGATATTCGTGTTGAAGATAATGGGTTCATTTTGTTCTTAATCTCGATGTTAATTAATTTATCAAGTTCAGCATGTCGAATGACAAAGCATGCATCCCGGGGTAGAACATGAGCGGGGAAATACTCTTTTTCCAAGTAACCATTTATCCTCTGAGAGAATATTTTCTCGTGTACATCTTGTGCGATATTTGTAGGTAGTTGCATAATCTTTTGTTTAATTCTTTGTTTCCATGTTACCCTATCAAATAGTTGATATGTTTCCTCATGGACACTGACTGTTATGCCATAATTAAACTCAATGGATCCTGTTACAGGTAAGGGGATTTTAAGAGAGTAGGAAAGTAACCTCTGTATTAAAACATGTTCATATCCAATTAATGAAGTTTCAAGGATTCTCTGCGTGGGTATGATATATGTACCGTTAGTACTAATAATAAAATCATGCCCGTTAAGAAAGGTTTTTTTATCAAGAAAACATAAACGATTAATTAATGACGGTTCTGATTTTCTAAGCTTTACTTTATAGTCTGATCTTTGAATTTTTCGTAATATTATTGGCGACTGAAAGTAAATGGAGAGACGAATACTACCATGTAACGCATGTTTGTAAATGTCACTTTTTTTTAATCCCCAGCCCTTTTTTATTTGTCATTTCAATTGCTTCACTTATAGTCAGCCAGTCAGGAGAACTATAGTTTGTACTTGATAATGGTTGTTTTTTTGACATGATAAATCTCCTCTTTTTTATTGGGTTTTTCAAAAATTTCATGAAATTGTTCAGTGAAATTTTTTCAGGGTGCGGTATCTATAACGTTGTGAGGTCTGGATTATATTGAAACGGGGCTGCTTAGCGCTTCAGGCCCCGTGTCCGGCCCATGTCTAGCTGTAGGTAAAAAGAACAAGAAAAAATACCAGACTAAATTAATCCAGTTCTCAAACATTATTTGAGTGGAATGGAAGAAATTACATAAGTCTGCCAGCTCCGCCAGATGTTTCAATTGTTTGTCCAGTAACAAACAAAGATCAGAAGCTATATGTCACTTTCAAGCTTCCAGTGGGCGATGTTTTTCGTTGAACGATTGAGCTATTGCGTGCGTCACCAGTCAACTGCGTAAAACCTGCTTCGGCATCTACGCTCCAGTCTTGGTTGATCTTGTGCGTCCAGTCCATATTCAGTGAATAGGCATAAATTCCAGACCCGGCATCATATCGAGTAAACCCCGATGCGGCCGACTGTGATGCACTTACCCCGTAGTAAGTCTGCATATATTCACTGGTCCCCCAACTGCTGGTCAGCGCCAGCTTCACAGCATTTTTCGATGACGTATAGAGCGGGCTGACAATGCCGAAATGCAGGGCCTCACCATTGCTTCGCTGAGAAATCGGTACCTCAGCCTGCAATTGCAAATTAAGCCAATCGGTCACCTCGTATCCCAGGCCAATCACACCGATAGCCGAGCCTTTGACGTCACCCATACCTCGCAAGTAGTCGCTACCGTAGTTGATCGAGTCGCTGTCCACGTCACGATCCTTACGGCCTGCGCGATAGCTCAGCGCCCCGCTGTAATCCAGCTTGCCGATGCTGTTACCGTAACCGATACCACGCGTGGTGCTGACGAAGAAACCATTTACCATAGAGTAATCAATCACCAGGGCAGTCGTGACGCGGCTTTCATTCGAGCCTGAATAACGTGGCCCAACATCCACGCCACCCCCCAGGGTCAACTCGTTGCCCTGTTTCTGTTCTGCTGCCAGTATTGGGGTGGCCAGTAACGCCAGGAAAGCTCCCGACAACAGTCTTTTCAGGGTACGCCCCGAGAGTGAATGGAGGAACTTATGACGTAGTTCGATGTTTCTCATTAAAGAAGTCCTTGTGGATTAAACTGTTTACGATACAAGCGGTTTTAAACGCCAGAACGTTCAGTTTGAATGCTCACCCTGAAGTTCTCATGAGCCAAAAATGAAGAAATACTGAAGTAAGTATCGGTGCTGCAAATCTGATAGATTTCCTTATACCGTCTTTTTCTTCAGACGTTCTTCATTCACTGTTGATAAAATAACTATTGTGAAAATTCTCCTAATCGAAGACGACATCGATCTCGGCAATGGCGTACGTATTGCCCTTGCAGATCAAGGATTAGATGTCATATGGGTTCGCCGTAAAGTGGATGCGCTGCATCAACTCGATGTCTGCGTGCCAGAACTTGTATTGCTCGACCTCGGCCTGCCCGACGGTGATGGCATGAGCCTGATGGCGCGCCTGCGTCAGCAGCTCAAGGGGATCCCCGTCATCATCCTGACAGCGCGAGGCACTTTGCAAGATCGCCTGACTGGGCTGGATGCTGGTGCAGACGACTATCTCGTCAAACCTTTTGTTCTTGCCGAGTTGTTGGCCAGGGTGAGAGCACTTGCGCGGCGCAGTTACGGTTTTCAGAATGAGGTGATAGAAATTCGGGGATTATCTCTACATGTGCCGACTCGACGCGTGACAGTGAGTGCAGGCAATGTTGATTTGACGGCAAGTGAATACGCGCTGCTTGAAACTTTAATGCTGCGCACTGACCGCGTGCTTACACGAAGGTTTCTGGAAGAAAGGATATTCGGTGCAAAAGAAAACATGAGCAATCCTCTCGATGTGCATATGGGTAATTTGCGTCGCAAAATCGGCGAGGGCTATGTGCGAACGGTGAGGGGCGTAGGGTATGTCATTGATACCGTACCGATACGGAAGGGGGCAGGTTGATGCGCATTTTTTGGCGCCATCTGAGAACCCCAACGCTCGTACGGCGAATTATGATCGCCCAGATGCTATTGCTTACACTGCTTTGGTGTCTTTTCCTGACCTATATTTTGTGGGAGAACTTGCGTAGCCCCCCTATGCTATCAGGCAGCAATACTTACGAAACCATTCTGACATTGGTTGATCGTGTTGGTGATCGTCCGCAGGATCTAACCGATGTGCTGGAAAAGTTCAGCACGGCGTTGCGGGAAGGTTATGGCGGAGGTGAAGACCCAGAACTGTCAATCAGCCTAATCGTTCGGAAGAATAAAGAGATAATTTATTCATCTGATGGCGCTCCGGTAGGGGTGACAAACACTAGGTATGGGGCAATTCAGAGTATTCAGAGTAACGGTCGCACTTGGACTAGCCGTACTCTGAAGTCTGGAACCTCCGACACAGAGGTAACACTAGTCACCCCTGCAGGAGGCTGGAACTTCTTTATATACCTGAACTCGCGCGGATACTACATATTGCCGCTGCTGGTATGCATTCCTTTTCTTTTGTTTCCTGCGTGGCTGTCAATCCGCATTGCAATGCGCCCTTGGAACAAGGTGGCAAATGAAGTTTCCTTACGAACACCAGAAGATCTTTCTCCCTTAAAAGCAGTGCCAAAGCACATGGAGCTTCGCCAAATGGTGGACGCGATTAATGTATTTCTTGCCAGGGTGAGAGAAAGTACTGAAAGGGAACGGACTTTCATTGAAGATGCCGCTCACGAGTTGCGTACCCCTTTGGCTGCGATGCGAGTTAATGTTGAGGCTTTGCAGTCCTATGTGAGCAGCGTTAGTCAACAGGAGTTGCTTGAAGGGATTATTCGCAGCAATAGCCGTGCTGCTCGTCTCGTCAATCAGTTGCTGCTGCTGATGCACAGCGAAGCGCGCATTGACACTATTATAGAGTCTGTGCCGCTAACGACGCTCATACAAGAGCGAATGGCTGAGTTGGCACCGCTAGCTGCTGAGAGCAGGATTGAGCTTGAATTCTACTCTCATGATGAAATCTGGATTACAGGTGTCAGGGAACGGCTGATGTCGCTGATCGACAATTTAATTGAAAATGCCGTTAAGTACAGTCCTGAGAGCGGGCGGGTTGAGGTAGAGGTACGGTCATTAGATAAATCCACTCAACTGCGTATCTCAGATGCAGGGCCCGGCATCATGGTTGAATTGAGGGAGCGGGTGTTCGACAGATTTTTTCGTGATCCCAATCAGATGCAAAGCGGGAGTGGATTGGGGCTTGCAATAGTCAAAGCGGTTGCGCAGCAACACAACAGCAGTGTTTTCCTGGGTACGTCTGCAGAAGGTGGGCTCATGGTTATTGTTGACTTCCCAAAGCACAATTCCGTCTGAAAGAAAGCACAATTTTTGTCCCAACCCTGCGTAGGACATTTACCAGAATAATGGAGCATAAATTGAAATATTTGGCCCTGGCTACAATATTATTTTCTATATCACTCAGCGGATGCGCCATAACCGTAAGCGATTTAAAAAACAGCCAATCATCTTTAGACGGCAGTTTCATTAGCAAGACGGGGTCCTCCGATACTTATCGAACCCTAAGGCACATGGCAAGGCAGTGTCTGGAATATCAGTCATATTCAGGAAATCCGGTCATCGTATTAAGCGAGTTTGACAGTGAGCGCAAAGTAGGTGAGATCAATCAAAAGCTTCTTTCAGAGGGATTGTTTATCAACAACACGCTTATTGAGATAGAAAACCATGGTGGTGACAACGCTAAGATCAGTCTATACACAACTAAGAATATCTTGAGTACGGGCATCAGGTCGCCAACTATAAGTGATATCAAGCGATGGACTGATGGCGATAGAACTTGCTAGCACTATACTCTCGTATAACACAGCAATACCGCGAAGCATCCCGGCCTGAAAATTAGCAATTTCCCTGAAATTGAAGCCGAAAATAAGCAGGCCTTTAATCCATTCTCTGCATGGTCCTCATCGCAATATAATTATGCAAACATGATAAAGCATTCAATTAGGTTAATTATTCCGTAGATTTCCTAATTGTACTATTGTTCCAATAGCTGCAATCAGCTCTGCGGTAATAGCAAACATTCACATCGATACACTAAATGAAAGCATCATTCCACCTCCTGCCGCTCTGGTAGCAACTACGCTGCTTTCGATAACTGTTTATGGAAGCGTTTAAATGCTACATGGTTGCAGTCTCGCGAGAGACCGTGGAACGAATGAACAGCAGTTCCTCTGGCTAGGATCGCCTTTGCCAGTAACTGGCTAATAAATAGGCTAAACATAAATTCCCTTTCTGTCAAGACCACCAGAATGACCACCAATAGTTGTAGGTTACATATAGATAGTCTGAGCTGTCTTTGCTGAATGTTTTGATCGGGTGACGGCAATAATGAATATTCACATGTTTTAAATCGTAACATGCATCATACTTGGGCAGGTGTATCCTACGCGCACTCTATCAATCGGGGAGAACAGTGTGAAGGAAATGGGGCATCGACCATCATCTGTTGTGGCCTATAGTGCCTAATAAAAACAGAGGTTGAACGAGGAATCTCATATACAAATGACATCAATAAGAGAGTTTCGTCGATGATTGTGTTTTTACAAAGTATTAGAAGAAATCAATATGAAATAATTGCTGTGCTACTCATGGTTTGCATTGGATTGTTTAACTTCGGATGGTTGAGTTTAAAAACGATTCCTGAGACTCCACCAGGATATTATGAAAATATCGTCATTGAACATACACAATTGCATATTAATTTACGGGCTTTGTTGAATAAATCGAAATTTTGGCCGCAATCAGGATCAGATCACAACATTCCTACCCCCTCTGGCGGTATCACGTGGCAAAACAAAAGTTCAAAATTACCCACTGGAACGCCTACAACAAGGCTCTCGTCAATCGAGGTTCACTGACTTCTGGATTGATGAGTCGGCCATTCAGGCCTGGTATGACGAACCCAAAACGTCTTCACGGGGTGGTCCGCAACGCTATTCTGAACTCGCTATTTCCACCGTACTGATGCTCAAACGCGTCTTTCGCCTCACACTACGCGCCGCTCAGGGATTCATTGATTCCATTTTTACCTTAATGAAGCTCCCGCCCCGTTGCCCAGATTATTCCTGCGTCAACAGACGGGCTAAGTCCGTCCGTATCCCTTTCAAAAACACCACGTGCGGCGAGATTGCCCATCTCGTTATCGATGCCACCGGCTTAAAAGTCTTCGGTGAGGGTGAGTGGAAGGTGAAAAAGCACGGTCAGGAAGAACGTCGCGTCTGGCGGAAACTGCACCTTGCGGTGGACGCCGATACCCACGAGGTTATCTGCGCTGATTTATCCCTGAACAACGTGACCGATTCGGAAGCATTCCCGGGACTTATTCGTCAGACCCATCGGAAAGTTAAGGTGGCTTCCGCCGATGGCGCTTATGACACAAAACTATGCCATGACGAGCTGCGGCGTAAGAAAATCAAGGCGCTTATCCCGCCGCGCACCCGGGCGGGTTACTGGCCGGTGGAGTATGCGGACAGAAATCAGGCGGTGGCGAGGTAGAGGCTTACGGGGAGCAATGCTTACTGGAAATGGAACACGGCTTATAACCGGCGGTCGGTGAGGCCATGGTTATGATCCGTGCATTGAACAAAATGACGCGTGCAGGCATGCCTGAAAGTGTACGAATTTCCTGAGAAAATGACTGATAAGGGGTAGTTTTATCTAAACCCGATTTATTCAACAAAGCCAACATCACGCTGTTTTAATCAATGGGGAGCAGGTCAATTGATGATACCAGCTATTTTGACACCGTCGATGTTGCGCATTCGGGGCCGTCGCAATGCGCGCAAGTTCTGTAGGTCTTCGCTGATCATGATGCAACTCATGCGGTGTCCTTACCAGGAGAACCGGACGCAGGAAATCGCTGAAATCTCCCGTTCACTTAAGGCGCTGCTTGAGTCGAAGCCTTCTGCACTGACTCATAGTATAGCGTTTTTCTTGGTCTCTCATTGAGTTGCCTGACTACACTATTTAATCTTTGCTGGCTGTGAACTGATAAGTCAGTTTCTTTTGGGAAATACTGCCTGAGTAATCTGTTCGTGTTTTCATTTGATCCAAGTTGCTAGGGTGATTGAAGATCACAAAAATAGACCTGAATGTCTCTGGCTACAGTAAACAGGGTGTGATTGGTCATTTTAGCGACCCAGCTTGCGGCAGACATCTGGCATGGACATTCCAAGCTCAGCCAGCTTCAGGGCAAAAACAATCTGCTCTTCGGTAAATCGTGACTTTTTATCGGTACAGCCCTCGTTCAGGGGAGTATTTATCATGCCGCAATTCTGTTACTGAATGGAGCAGGATTTTGGGTCAGGTCACAGGAGAAACCAATTACACTCCTATGCTGAAAACGTTTGCTGTGTTTAATATTGACCAAATTACCGGGGTGCTTACACTTGGGCCGCCACGTCGGATGTTGGCGCGTCCAGTGCGTCATCCGGAATCGCGTCGCCCCAATCCTTCATGGCATAAAGAACATCTTTCAAGGACAGCCCCAACGGGGTCAGTTCATAGACGACCCGAGGCGGTGTCTCGGCGAAGGTCGTGCGCGTTACCAACCCATGTTCCTCGAAACGGCGCAGACGATGAGTCAGAGTATGCGCACTGATGCCATTCAAGGCCCCTCGGAGCTCTGTAAATCGCCGAGGGCCGTGCAGCAGTTCCCTCACGATCAGCGTCGCCCATGGTCCGTCGAGAAGGAGCAGGAAGCGCTCCACGCCACATCGGGGCAGTTTTTTTCGAGACATATTTGTTTTTCTTCCATTAGTGCATTTGACGTAACTGGTGCAAGTATTGCTTAAATGTAGTTTCTATAGCAATGAAGAGGTTATGTATGTCCTATATTATCCACGGCGCGACCGGCGCCCAAGGCGGTCCACTCTATATCCGTCTACTCGCTTCGGGCAAGAACGTGCTCGCCGCTGTTCGCGATCCTGCCAAGGTCGCAGGCAAGCCTGCCGTTGCGGTCGATAACGATTCCGTTGATTCGCTAGTTGCCGCCTACCGCGATGCTGACGGCGTTTTCATCCACCTACCGAATATGTCTGAGCCCGCCCGCGTCCAGCAGGCCAAGAATATTGTCCAGGCTATCAAGGCCGCAAAACCCAAACGTGTCGTGGTCTCGACCAGTGGCACAATCATAGACCAACCTGGAACTGTGCTGCAGGCACCCGAAGACAGCGCCGTTGCAATCCTTGTGCGTGGCGTGGAGGAAAGCGGCGTCTCGCATGCCATCGTCGCTCCACGTCTCTATCTGGAGAACCTGCTCCTGCCGATGGTTTTCGAGCCAGCGGAGAACAAGGGCGTTCTGCGGTATCCGGTGGGTGCCGACTTCCCGGTTTCATGGAGCTCGCACCTCGATGTCGCCAAGGTGGCTGAGAGGCTACTGTCCGACCATTCCGTGACCGGTGTTGTCGGCGTTGGCCACCAGCCTGGATTGAGGGGCGCAGATCTCGCTGTGGGGTTTTCAGAGCAGTTTGGTCGAACCGTCACATTCGAAGCATTGACGCCTGACTCGTTCGGCAAACTGATTGAGCCGATGCTTGGCCCGGCCACTGTCGGCGTCGTGGGCCTCTATCAAACTCTTTCGCAAGCCGCAGACAACGTGATTGATGGCGAGACTAGCGCGCAGCACCGGCTTGGGCTTGAGCCGCGTAGCGTACGGCAGTGGTTGGCTGAAATGCTTGGCTGAAGGGCCACTCAAATAAGCTGGGTGGCGGTCTAGCGGTGAATTCGATGAACGGCCGACATTATCAGAAGATTACTACAAAGCTCAGTAAGTCGGCTTTTCGCTCTTAACCGTTCCCCAGAAACCATCGAATAGCAAAGAAGCCCGCTTAGTTTCCTGAGCGGGCTTCTTTAATTTGGCTTCTCTGACTGGGATTGCTTTTGCCAGTAACTTGCTAATAATAAGCTAAATGAGAAACTCTATTCTGTAAAAATCACCAGAATGGCCATCTTTATCAGAGAATCACAATGGTAAAGATACCACTGTTGTTACCTATTGCGGAATCAGTTCTTAGGATTCCGAGTAAGTTTGTTACGAGTATCGAAATTTCCTATATTTGTGAGGCCAGTCCTGTTTTCGCTGATTGATCAGATAATGACAACGAAGGTCACACTCATATGTTTTTGTCTAGGGTGTACAGCTAAAGGGAGGGTGGACATTGCATGAATCTACTTATAAAACATGAGGAGTTGCCGTAACGTCACGCCTAAAGGATGACGGGGTTACCTTGAACCCGTTGCTATGAGGCACAATGATGGCCTGTGGCTGACGCACAGTTAGCCGAGTGTATTCATTTCAGTCACCGACTGCTTTCTGTCCAAAGGACCTGCGCCAATCTCTTGGGCTGACTTGGAAACGCTTTTTGAAGTGCTGACGCAATGACTGTTGCGTTTGAAAGCCAGTCAGTTCTGAAATTCTTTCAATCGACAACGAGGTCGTTTCCAGAAGATCGCGTGTTTGCCGTAGGCGCTCATTGATTAGCCAATCGATGACTGTCATACCTGTCGCATTTTGAAAGTGACGAGTGAGTGTTCGACGGCTCATCGCCACCCTAGTCGCCAGTTCATCAATGCTGTGCCGCTTGCCGAGATTTTCACGTAAGTAGTCGAGCAGCCGGTTTACCTGTGAATCTTGCGTTGATATGGCCATGGGTTGTTCAATGAACTGCGCTTGACCGCCCTCGCGATGAGGTGGAATGACCATTGTCCGCGCAACTTTATTGGCGATCTTCGGCCCATAATAAGCACGCACAATATACAGACAGCAGTCGAGCCCAGCACCAGTACCTGCCGAAGTAATTAACCGGTCTTCCTCAATATACAACGCATTCATATCAAGTCTAACACGCGGAAAACGTTTGGAAAAATCCTTTTCCGCCATCCAATGTGTCGAGGCGCGTTTGCCGTCAAGTAGTCCCGCATAAGCGAGTACGTATGCGCCGTAGCAAAGTCCCACGACATGGGCTCCCCTTGCATGCACATGCGCAAGCACCTCTACCAATTCTGGGTCTGGATGTGTGTCTAGGTCGTGCCACCCTGGTACGATCACGATGTCCGCTTTTTCTGCCAAGTCCAGCCCACCGTCCGGCTGTATGGTCATCGCACGTTCTGCAGTCAGGGGCTGTGCACCCAATGAAACAATCTTCAGGTCAAACAAACGACCCTCTGGCAACTCTGCGCCGAAAACCATGTACGGTACGGAGAAGTGGAATGGGCTGAAGTTGGGGTAAACGATTAAGGCGACAACAGGTAATTTTTCGGTCATAGCTGGAAAACCTCTCTGCGTGGCCTAAAAGTATTGATAATTGACTTTTGAGCCAATATTACAGTTAGCGTAGTGCGTTTACAATGCGGTTACCAACTACAACATCTATGGAGCAACAAAATGCAACGATTGAAAGCCTTGGCTCTCGTTCTGTCTTTATCTCTTGGGGCAGCAAATGTAATGGCTAATGATGTCGCCAATATCGATTCAACGACGACCAAGTCGATACTGCAAGTTCAACAGGTTCGCAACGCCACGTTGAAGATCAACTATAAAGGAAAGATCTTCCTGGTCGATCCCTTCCTTGCAGAAAAAGGCAAGTACCCTGGTTTCCCTGGGACATTCAACAGCCAACTACGCAACCCGCTCGTTGAGTTGCCAATGCCGGCGAAGGATATTTTGGAGGGAGTAGATGCGGTGATCGTGAGTCATACCCACCTAGACCATTGGGACGGCGGTGACCAGCAGTTCATTTCTAAGGATATTCCTCTGTTCGTGCAGGATGAGGTCGACGCTAAACTGATCCGCGGGCAGGGTTATACCAACGTTCGGATCTTGGGTGAAGACACTATTTTCGAAGGCGTGCACTTGACCAAAATTGGCGGGCAGCACGGTACGGATGAGATGTACTCAAAAAAACCGGTAGCCGAGATGCTGGGTGAAGCAATGGGCATTATGTTCCAGGCACCGGGGATGAAAACGGTTTACATTGCCGGAGATACTGTTTGGGGTAGCGATGTAGACCAAACCCTGGCGAAGTTCAGACCCGATGTGATCATCCTGAATACGGGGGACGCCCGCATGGTTGGTTACACAGGTTCCATCATCATGGGTAAGGACGACGTCCTTCACGCGTATCAAGCGATGCCGAAGGCAACGATAATCGCAACGCATATGGATGCAATCAACCATATGACACTAAGTCGCAAGGAACTAAAGGAACATGTGAAGCAACATGGTATCCAGGGCCGCGTACTTATTCCAGCCGATGGCGAAATTCTGAAGTTTTAAATTCCGTCCATTAACGCAGTGTAGAATAATCAATGGCCCTGGTCCTTTTGGACAAGGGCCATTTTGCTATTTAGGAATTGGCCGCTCTTGACCAAAAGCGGTCTGGCAGCCGTTTTGCATGAACTGGGTCGCATCAAGTCGCAATATTCGTGTGCTACTTGCTCTTTCGTCCTCTTCTTCCGATAGGGTAATGTAACACAGCCCCAGCGCGTGCCTTCCAGATTATCCTGGTGAAAGACGAACTTGCCACCGGCGAGTCGAAGACAGTGCTGAATTGTTTTTGGTCCCATTCACTGGCCGAGCACTCGCCAAACGAGGTTGTACACCAAATATTTTGAGTTGCAGAAAGGTGGCAACCGCGTGAATCCACAGAAGCTTACACCAGTAAGTGATTTGGGAAGCCAGCGTACATAGAGCTTGAAGCAAATGCGCCTATATACAGACCGCATTTGTGTGTTTCTTTATCCGTGTCTGGTTGTAATTAACAATCAGCCGTCAATCGCCAAAATCGCCATAAATGCCTCACGAGGAATTTCCCGTTTTGAAAACCCAATATTGTGTTTCTTATTCTCGCGTTGCTTACGAATGAGTCGTTTTTTTTGCGACAAGCTGCCCTGGAACCCTTGTGCCAGAGCGCTTTTACGCAATGGCGGGATATCTTCCCTCGCGATAAAGCGGTTTTCTACTTTTGCCTGTACCGGGACCGGATACAGTTTGCGCGGGATGACGTACTTCAGCGTTTTAACGATTTCGGACGCGCGTGCCCAGGCTTTTTGTCTGGCAATAATAAAAGAAAAGGCATCCACCAGTTGGTTATCGAGATAAATATCGCAGCGTACCAGATCGGATTGTCGATACCCTGAAAATTCGTAATCAAGCGTGGCATAGCCCTGGGTGAGGGATTTCAGTGTGTCAAAAAAACCGAATACCATCTCATTAAGCGGCATCTCCCAGGTCAGACGTACGGTGGCACTGCCCAGATAATGCATATCCACAAACTCGCCACGCCGGGAGGCGCAAAGCTCCATCATGGCACCCACATAAGTATCCGGCGTATGAATGGTACTGACGACGAAAGGTTCTTCGACGTAACTCAGCGTGTCTTCACCAGGAAAATGAGCCGGGTTATCGACGCTCAGGCATTGGCCATTATGCAACCAGACGTGATATTCAACGCTCGGCGCGGTGGCAATCACAGAGATGCCGTATTCCCGCTTCAGGCGCTCGCAGACAATGTCCATGTGTAGCATACCCAGAAAACCACAACGGAAGCCTGCGCCCAGTGATGCGGAGACTTCCTGTTCAATGTGCAGTGCCGCATCGTTAAGCGACAGTTTATCCATGGCGTTACGTAACCCTTTCAGATTTTCATCGGCATCAGGGTAGAGTCCGGAAAACACCATCGGTTTCATTTCCTGATAGCGCGAAACCGCTTTGATTGCCGGATTTACTGCCTGCGTCAGGGTATCGCCAATCTGAATCACCCCCACATCTTTAATCCCGGCGGCGATATAGCCCACTTCTCCCGTATCCAGTTTTTTACAGGGTTGTCGCCCAGGATGGAAAGCCCCTGTTTCGGCGACCTCAAAGCGAAAACCAGATGACATGAAACAGAGGGGATCGCCGATATTGATGCTGCCGTCCACAACCCGGACATGCATGATGGCGCCGTGATAAGGATCGTAATGAGAGTCAAATACCAGTGCCCTTAGCGGGGAATTTGACTCGCCACAAGGGGAGGGGAAATATCGGGCGACAAAGGTGAGTACGTCAGCCACGCCTTCCCCGGTTTTTGCCGATATCTGTAATACTGTACTGAGATCCAGTGCGGGGATCCCGGCCAGTTGCCGCATTACGCTATCGATATCAGCTTGCGGACTGTCGATTTTATTCAGGACTGGCAGTATGGTCAGTCCGTGCTGTTTAGCCAGATTGAGATTGGCAATAGTTTGGGCCTGGACGCCTTGCGTGGCGTCAATCAACAGTATTGCACCTTCACAAGCGGCGATGCTGCGTGAAACTTCCGCAGAAAAATCAACGTGTCCTGGCGTGTCCACCAGATTGAACTGATACTGGTGACCCTTATCGCTCTGATAGCACATGCGTACCGTTTGTAGTTTGATGGTAATTCCGCGTTCGCGCTCAATATCCATTGAGTCGAGCAGGAGTTCCCGCATATCCCGTCGGGACACGGTAGATGTTAACTCAATAAAACGATCTGCAAGCGTAGATTTGCCGTGGTCGATGTGGGCAATAATGCAGAAATTTCGAATGGAAGAAAATGACATGGAAGTGGCCTTTTACATAACTGTTCCGCTCACCACGAAGAAAAAAGCGGGCGAGAGAAATTACACTGAATATTCAGTGCATGAAAAATCATAAAAGATGTAAAAGTAAGTAGCCGGGGCGGATGATAACACATCCTATTTTTGACACGCAATCGCGTGGCAAGGTAATAATAATGATAGTGTCGTTACCTGGCAGCGTTTGCTCGCTAACGCTTTCCGTCTCAAAATTCAGCAATAAACGTGGGCGGAGATCGCCACAGGCACTGTGACGATCCCAGAAATTGTAATGTCAGCGCAAAGCTGAAGTGGCACCATTGCTACAATTCAGGATCAATCTTTTTAATACTTCGTCAGTTCGAATAGTCAGCACTGATGAAATGCAGGCATTAATGCTTTGTTATGTTCAAGCACTTCATTTAATGCATCCTCAAGTACTTTACCGCTCTTGATTAATGGATTGATAACCAGAGCACGCCATGCGGTATGCCGGTCTCCGCTCATTGCCGATTCGATAGTCAGTTCTTCAAAGGTCTTCATTAACTGAATTAAACGAAGGATATCCTCAGGGAAGGGTTCCACGTTAAGCGGGATCGGCCCGGAACGGGTGATCATAGCACTGACTTCAACGGCACAATTGTCAGGGAGGGCAGCGATAGCACCGTTGTTACGTGTGTTGACGTGCATGATGATACGTTTGTCGTTATAAATCGCGCTCATCAACTCGCAGCCCGCATCAGAGTAGTATTGGCCCCCACGACCTTCCAGCGCTTTAGGTTTTTCTGCCAGGTCCGGATTGCGATAGATTTCAAATAGTTCTCTTTCGAGTTCTTTAACCACTTCACCGCGAGTCCCTTCACCCTGAGCTTCACCCAACTCCTGGCGGTACATATCATCACTCATGTAGTAATAACGCAGATAAAGGCAGGGTATCATTCCCATTCTTTCGAACAGATGAGTAGGCCATTTAAAAGGAGGAATATTTTTGGGTATTAGTGGGTCGTTACCTGCTGAGATCTGTTGAATAGCGACATTCAGCTTGTCTTTACCTTCATGCCAGATATGGCGGGCTAAGATGAAATGGTTCAGGCCAGTAACCTGCATAATGAAATCATTTATGTCATCAGTACCGAGCATCTTAGCGATTCCTTTTTGCATAATGACCGGCACATTGCACAAGCCTACGGTGCGGATTTTACTGTTTTTGAGAATGGCTTCAGTGACCATTCCCGATGGGTTAGTGAAGTTCAGGAGCCATGCATCAGGGCACAACTGTTCCATTTCATGGGCAATGTCTAGAGCAATGGGAATGGTACGACAGGCATTGGCAAAACCACCGAGGCCATTCGTTTCCTGTCCGATCATGTTGTATTTTAGAGAAATGCGTTCATCGCTGATGCGGGCATCTAGATGACCCTACCCCAAAATCCTGTTCCATTCAGAAACAGAATTCCGGCATGATAAACACTCCCCTGAACGGAGGTGGTGCCGATGAAAAAGTCACGATTCACCGAAGAGCAGATTGTCTTTGCCCTGAAGCAGGCTGAGCTGGGTACGTCCGTACCGGATGTCTGCCGCAAGCTGGGTATCTCCGATGCCACTTTTTACACGTGGCGTAAGAAATACGGTGGAATTTCCCCATCTGAACTCAAACATATGCGCCAACTGGAAGAGGAAAACCTGCGGCTGAAGAGGCTGGTTGCCGATCTCAGCCTCGACAAGGCAATGCTGCAGGACGTGCTGGCAAAAAAGAGCTGACGCTGGCACGCCTGCGCGAATGGGTCAGGGATTTACAGGCCCGGTACGGTGCCAGCGAAAGACAGATATGTTTTGCGTTACGGCTCAGCCGCAGCTCGCTCAGGTATCGTTCAGTTGCTGCCGATGACAGCGCACTGCGCCTGCGTATCCGTGAGATCACCGAAACGCGAATTCACTACGGATATCGCCGGGTATACGTGATGCTCCGGCGTGAGGGCTGGCGCGATAATCACAAACGGATATACCGTCTCTACTGTGAACAGGGTCTGTCGCTGCGCCTCAAACGGCCACGCCGCAATAAATCCGCTCAGCGCAGGCAACCGCAGCCCCAGGGCCTGTATCCGAATCACGTCTGGGGCATGGATTTTGTTTCTGATGCGCTGTTTGACGGGCGCAGATTGCGCCTGCTGACGGTTATCGACCTGTACACCCGCGAGTGCCTGGGGATCTGCGTGGGGCAGAATCTGCGTTCAACAGAAGTGGCAGAAATGCTGAACAGCATAGCGCTCAGGCGCCCTTTACCGCCGTTGCTGAAAACTGATAACGGACTACCGTCTGAGTCAACTATTTTACACGCAGGGATACAGCCATCTAATACAAAGACGATAGTTCATTTTAATATCCGATACTGCCCACATTTCCTTTCGGCTTATAAATATGCTTACCATGACATACAAGGGTCCGAAATGGCCCGACAGGACTTAACAAAGCATTTTTGGGAAACCATGGACGTTGAGCATTATCTAATGGTCGCGATGCGCCTTACGGCCCGTTGAATCACGTCCCATGGCTTATTTCATAATACCCTTTGTAATCAATATTCTGCTTTACAATTGCATGCGCCACTCTGGCGACTTTTGTTGCCACAGCCGTCATGGCTTTTCTTTTCTGATCAGGCTTGTCTCCATTTTCCCGAAGATAGCGTTCATATTTGTACCGGAAACTGTTTTCCCTCGTTCTTACTGCTACTGTGGCGGCAAGCCAGAAGGCATATCTTAACCGCGCATTTCCACGTTTTGATAATCTGTAACCACTGTGCTTTTGCCCGCTCTGAATGGCGGAGAGATTAAAACCACAAAAGTTGAGGTACTGTCGATAATGAGCGAAACGTGTCAAATCACCACTTTCAGCAATAACCATAAGGGCAATCACAGGTCCAATCCCCGGGATCGTACGTAAATGCTGGTAGTCACTTCGTTTCTGCAAATATTTTTCTGCTTGTTTCTCAAGTTGTAATCGTTGGGCCGAAAGTTCGATATATCGATGAAGCTGTAATCTGAACGTGGCCACTGCCAGAGAATCATCTGGTAACGGTAATGCAATGGAATTCGCTGCAACATCATAGAGATGTTCTAGAAACTGCTGTTTATACTGTTTCCGCCCAACAACATCCCATGACTGTTTTACAAACACATCCCGGTTAAGTGACGTGATACAAGACGGTGTAGGGAATTGAAGTAAAAACTGGCAGAACCACTCTGCCCGGGACATATGCAGAAACTGCTCAGCTTCGGGAAAATAAAGGGTTAGATAGTGGTTAACCAGGCTGTTCAGACATCGTGTTCGTGCCAGAGTAACCTGATGGTATGTGTTTGATATCTCCTGTATATCGATAATGCCATTCGCCAGAGGATCATAAAATGGTGAAGATAATCCTTGTTCGAGCAAATACATAATGACACTGGCATCTTTGCGATCATTTTTATCCCAGGTCTTAAACAGCATCTCACGAGCTCGCGCACATCTGACAGATGAAACAAGATGGCACTGAACTCCCTGCTTATGTAACCACCATGCGATGTTACGGTGATAATCAGCTGTAGGTTCAAATGCAGCGATAATATCTTCATGGGGTGAAGCGGTGAGCGCAAGCAGTCGGTTGAACCCTTCCAGGGTATTTTCAATACGCAGGTAGGATGTTCGTCCATCCGGGTGCCGAATTTTTGCATCGTGATGTTTTTTAGCGATATCTAGGGCAATCAGAGTCCCCGACACACCGATGTTACTAACTAAAGTGTTCATTGATTTTCTCCACTTGTGACAGACACAGACATTACAAGTTGTAGAAAATAGCTGACTTAAACGCTAGCTGGATGCACTCAATAGGTATCATGGTTCTGAATTTGCAGGTAAAATGCTGGACAGGTGGGTATATGAAAGGGGTATCCGCATTGACTTCTCACGGCCGGGCACACCGACGGATAATGCGACGGTAGAGTCCTTCAACGGCAGACTGCGGCAGGAATGTCTGAACGAGAACGGGTTCATGTCTCTGGAGGATGCACGGTGCAAAATCGAGGCCTGGCGCATACACTATAACCAGAGTCGTCCCCATTCTGCACTGGGCTGGATGACACCCTCCGAATTCGCCGAAAAATCTGCCGGTTGCCAGAATATGCAGCCAGACTGAAGCCGGTTATTCCTGATTATGAATGGATCACATATGGGGCGCGGGTCACAGATCCGACATTACTAACTGAGCGTTGTATCTAATCATGGGGGCAGGTCAACAGAGCTTAAGTGTTCAAACCCTTCCGCCATACACCTTTCGTCGCGGACCGGAAGCAACCATTTTTAAGTTGAACATCCCCCCTGGCTTCGTCAGGTGTGTTGCGATCTTTTGGAGGATAACCGGTTCATATTCAGCTCCGCCAGCAGCCGTTTAAGGCGGGCATTTTCGGCGGCTAGTTCACCGGAGGTTGCTGCCGGGCGAAAAGGCCAGCCAGCATTCCACTTAATTAGCCATGTCTTCAACTATTGTGGCCACTTGACCTTGAGCTTCGATACGATAGCCTGCGGTTCTCAACAAATTGCCGATGGCACAGACCGTATCTGCAGCCTGAATAAGCGGTCTGGTTGCATCAAGCTGAGCCTGAGTCGCATCGGAAGACAGCAACAAGCGTACATCGTAGTCGATGCTTACGCCTGCATCCTTGGATTCGGATGCGTTACAGTGCATCGCCAGTCCAGCGACAGGCAACTTTTTCGCTTCTAGCATGGCAATCAGCGTCATGGCATAGCAAGAGGCCGCAGCCGACACTAACAACGATTTGGGATCGGTGCCTGCGCCGCTGCCACCGAAACTGGCGGGAATGGCGATAGCGACACCAAGCTCAGTGCCTTCGATCCGGCCAGCACCTTGCATCGCACCATTCCAATGGATTTTGATACTTGTATTCATTTGGGCCATTTTTCGTACTCCTTTTCAAATTTCAAATGCGTAGGGCTCACTCACTCTCTGTCGGAACCAGTATCTGGGGCGGGCCCATGAAGTTTCTTTGATATAGTCGCGCAGATATCTGGATTGCCACTACAACTGTAAGTGTTGCCACTCCTCACATCACGGAATATCGATTTAATGGGGTCTGGTCTAATACCGCCGAGATGCTTGCCAGAAAGAGATATCGGCAGGAATGATGTTTGACCAAATCTGACAGTATCAGGACGGTATGATGCGGATCGCGCAAAGGCAGACGGCTTCGCTGTAAAAGGAGAAGGCTCTTTTTAACGCCCATTCCTCCTGCCTTTCGCTCAGGCCTTTTTCTGATCAACAGGCGCAGGACCACGAAATGCCCGACGCCATTCGCTTGGGCTAACGCTGAATCTCGTCTTAAAACTCTGGCGGAAAGAAATCGGTGACTGAAACCCAGCCATGTCTGACACGCTTTCAATACTACTGTCCGTGGTTTCCAGCAGCTCCTGGCTTCTTTGGAGACGCTCCGCGTTTAGCCATTCTCCCAGCGTCGTTCCGGTAGCCTTGAAAAAATGACGCGTCAGCGTCCGCCGGCTCATGCTGACAAACCCGGCCAGTGAGTCGAGATCGTGCGGCTTGTCCAGATTGCGACGCAGGTAGTCCATCAGTTCGTTCATTTTTCGGTCCCGCGAAGATACCGGGACCGGACGTTCAATAAACTGTGCCTGACCGCCTTCCCGATAAGGAGGAACAACCATTCTTCGTGCCACCCGGTTAGCAACTGTAGTACCGTAATGGTCACGGATAATATTGAGACAGCAGTCAATGCTGGCGGCGGAGCCGGCAGAGGTAATAAGATGTTCATCACTGGTATACAGCGAGTTGCTGTCCAGATGAACGGCGGGGAATCGTTCAATGAAGTCCTGTTCATACTCCCAGTGCGTTGCAGCCCGGTGTTTATCCAGCAAGCCGGAATAAGCCAGCACGTAGGCGCCGAGACAAAGCCCTACCACCTCTGCGCCGCGCTGCCATGCGCCTATAAGCGTGTCCAGGAGCGCCTGAGAAGGTCTCTCTTCTGGATGGTTCCAGTAGGGCACGATAACAATGTCTGCGACATCAAGCAGCTCAAGACCATGCTCCACATTAATGGACAGGCCAATATCAGACAGTATAACGCCCGGTTTTTCAGCACATATCTCCACGCGGAATAAGTCCGACTGCGGCATAGATTGTCCGAAAATAATACAGGGCACAGAAAAGTGAAACGGGCTGAATCCGTCCGTGGCAATCACGGCGACCGTCAGTGCAGACATAACGTTAACCCTACCGTAAATGATAACCACCGGTTCGCCGACGGTTAATTTATTAATTTTTAATCACTAAGTGATAGTCGGAATGGCATTCTTCCCCTCAATCAGGCGAAGTGTGTATCAGAAAGCCATGGTCTCACCGTCTGCAGGTATAAGAACGTTATCTTCAATGCCGTGCTCAAAGCAGAATTCCCTCAGCTCCGCGCGGGTGAGAAGGCAGTGATTAATCGACTCCATGTGAGAAGCCACGATGGTCGCCGTCGGCAACATTTTAAGTGTGCGCAGCGTGTCCTCTTTGCCCATGATAATCGGACCGTAAAGGTCGTTGACAGCATAACCTGTGTTAAGCACAACAATCTCCGGCTTGAAGCGCTGCAGGTTTCTTGCATAAGGCTTAACCCAGACGGTATCACCCGCTATATAGAGCGTTTTTTCATCATGATGTGTGAAGACCAGACCACATGCATCACCCAGTAAATCACCCCATTCAGCATCTGCGTACAATTCATTACTGCCGTGCTGGCCGTCAGTTTTATAAATCGTCAGGCCATCAACGAAATGATTTTCCTCTTTCAGAACGCGAATGTTGAAAAAGCCCTGAGAACGGATCAGCGCTGCGTCTTTTTCATCCTGCGTGTAGATCAGCATATTTTTAGGAACAGCCTGCTGGGCCGCCTCATCCCAGTGATCGGTATGGGTGTGGGTCAGGATAACGGCATCAACGGCCAGTAAATCCTCTACGGCCACAGGTAACGCAACCATGGGATTACGCAGGTGCGGGCGTGCATTCCCGGCAAAACCATCCCAGGCTTCTTTTTCTGCCAGCATCGGGTCGATAAGGAATTTTTTACCGGCATATTCCAGCACGAGCGTGGCATTGCGAATTTGCGTTAATCTCATTGATTGCTCCAGTAATTCATCAGGTTTTGAGGCTCATCCACCGTGTTTTCTGTTGTCTGACAGGGTGGCTGCTAGTGGGTTTACTATAAGAGGTGAAAGGGACAGGCCGTGATACGTTCTCAGGTCAGTGTTCGATGAAATCAGGCCAATAGTAGTGGCTCAGGTTTATACTGGCATGTCGCTGCTGCTAAACGGCATGTTCAAAGGTAATAGAAGAAAGGGATCATAAAGGGAACGGCCAGCGTCGTTACCCCTCCCATCAGCAGAGCAAAAGGGATATAAGCCGCACCGCAGTACTTCTCAATAACCGGCAGCGTTACATCAAGAGCCGTCGAGCCCGATATGCCGATGGCAGCATTAATGTAACCGAACCTCGAAATCAGCGGGATGAGCAGCAGGGCCGATATCCCACGAAACAGATCGCTTAAGAAGGCCACGGTTCCTAACAGCGGATTGCCCATTTTGGTGAGCAGCGTTCCCGAAAGGGTATACCAGCCAAACCCGGAACCCACCGCCAGAACCTCACGGAGCTGCATTTTGATAAACAATGATGCCAGCGCGGCCCCCGCAAAGGATGACAATATGGTAACCAACGTCAGCAGGAGGTTGGCTTTATTCAACAGCACGCGTTTGATGCTGATATTTGAATACGATAATTTTACCGCGACGGCAAAAATCAACAGATACAAAAGCAAAGAGATAATCAAGTTTGCGTTCAGGTCGGGCATTAACCCGTTGAACCCCAGTATAAAACCGGTCATCACCGTGATTATCTGAGTGAGCGTGGGGATTAAAATTGACAGCAGATCTGAATGACTATTCCGCAGGTCAGGAGCGGGATGGAGAGGTGGTTTTTTTGCACTCATTTTATCCACAGCGACCAGGGCAATAAAGGTGATCACTGACGTGCCTGACGCAATAACCAGCGCATTAAAGCCTGCGACGACGAGTTTCTCCTTAATATCAGGGATCCCGCCAACCGTTGCCCCCATAAATAACAGAAGCAAATACAGTGACAGGCCTGAGATTTTATCAAAGGTGGAAGGGTGACTATTTTTAACGACTTTTTTCAGATTAAGTCCGCCCGCAAAAGCCAGGAAAATAGGCAGTAGGCTGTACAAAGCGATGAGCATTCTTCCCTTAAGAAATTAGGCTGATTATGTGATGAAGAGGTCGTACACAGTGATTCGCAGCGATAAAGTTGGGAGATTTATCAAAGCGCAGGCTACGCTATCGGATAGCAACATAGCCCGCATAAAGGCCTGCGATTTTTACAAACCCAAGGGTTATTTTACGCTGCAGCGCGCACTCAGTCCGAACAGGGCAAGGTCACTCAGCGCTTTAGTTGGCGCAGCGCATCCTTCAGCAATAATGTGCATCTTCATGCCCTGTCCCTGCGGGGAAAGCGCTGTATGCGTAACACAATGCTGCGTCATCATGCCGGTAAGGTAGATATCAGTGATGCCGTTGTCGCGCAGCAGTTGCTCAAGGTTGGTTTCAAAGAAGCTGTCGGCCTCTTTCTTAATAATAACCGGCGCATCGCCCAGTGCCGCGGCAACATCTGGATGGATGTTCGCCCCTTCACTGTCAGGTTTGAAGAATGGTGCATCGGTTGTTGCGATATGCTGAATACCGACGATAAGCCAGGCTTCCTCACGCGCTTTTTCAATCGTGTTAATTGCGGCTTTACAGGCTATTTCAGGCGCTTCAAGCGGAAAGGATCCGCCCGGGAAATAGTCATTCTGAATATCGATTACGATCAGGGCATTTTTCATGTTCAGTCCTTGGGTTTTATTTATTGGAAGGTTCACAGAGTTACCTTAAAAGCTAACAGCTAAATAGCCCCTCCGTGAGGGGCCATAAAGTCAAATTTCGATGGGATCGGGTCAATATTAAAATCATCCGAGCCGGTATTTCGTTCTACGGCAATGGCAAAGTGACTTCTTCCTCTGATATTTATTGACGTTTTTTCCGCAAAGCCAGCCACAGCATTGGCACCGCAAGGCACAGAACCCAGGGCAGTAAGATGAGATGCATAGTTTTCCAGCCATAAGCATTGAGCAGCGGACCGGCACCCAGTGAACAAAGAAGACTGAAGATAAAGACGCTCATATCATTTACCGCTTGTGCTATCCCTCTTTCACCCGTGGTGTAGGTGGTTGCCAGCAGGCTGGTTCCGCCGATGTAGAGAAAATTCCAGCCTATTCCCATCAGGACTAATGCAATGGCAAATATCTCCCACGTGACACCCGAAACAGCCAGAGCAATGTAGGCAAACATGAGAAGAACGCCTGTCAGCTTAATTTTAATGACGCCAAACCGATCGATCAGTTTTCCCGTGAAAAATGACGGTACGAATCGGCCCAGTATGTGGAGTTGGATCACGGCAGCGATGTGTGACAGGTCAAAACCGTAATGCTTCATTGCGATAGGTGTCGCCGTCAGGCCCAGTACCATAATTCCAAACCCTGATGCGCCGGAAAAAAGGGCGACAAGGTATGCAGGCTGTGAAACCACTTTTTTCCATGGCCGCGCCACCACTAGCCCTGAAGAATCACCTGGCTGCGCCGGCATCTGCAAGCGTGACAATAACAACAGACCCAGCGAGGCCATTATTCCCATAAAGAGGAATGAACCCACATAGGGCACACTGAACAAATCACTTCCGCAGTTGGCGAGAAACGGGCCTAAAAGAGCTGCAACGACGCCGCCGGCCAGGACCAGTGAAATAGCTTTAGTACGAAATGCCGGAAGTGCCACTTCGCCCGCAGCAAAACGATAAAACTGCGCAAATGCCTGGAAAATACCTAAAAAGAACATCCCAAGGCACAGCAGCATGAATGAATGATGGATCATTGCTACCATGGAAATGACTGCCGAAACCATTCCGCTCAGCGCGCCAGTTATAAAGCCTGTTTTTCTGCCTATACGACTCATCCATAAAGACGCGGGAAACATCACTAACACCGTTCCGAGGCTCGCCATTGAGAGCGGAACGGTGATCAGCGAGGGATTGGGCGTCAACAGCGCGCCGGCCAGCCCACCGATGGTCATTATCAGGACCGATATTGATTGAAAGATGGCCTGAGAGCCTGCAAGTATCAGGACCTGCCGATGCATATTTCTCATTTTGGTGAAGCTCCTGAAGATACGAAAATCAGCATAAGGCTAGTGCCAGACTCCGCATCTCTTACTGCCTGAGAAAGCGTCGCAACGCGCAGAAAACAGGCTGAGTGATGATGGCTGATGGGGAAAATCGGTCGATCTTGTTTATTAGAAGAGCCAGCAGCCTGTGAAGGTGTCAGTATAAGGAGCGCTGTCATGATTGCGTGAGTAGGCTGTCAGCCAATTACCAATGGAAATTGGTCAATGTATAATGTAGGAAATATGTTGGATAGGTAAGGCCACTGGGGATATGCACATTTTGGCGCGTTATTCCTGTCCATGCCTGCTACTAACGGACGTCAACGGCCGCTTAGATAAACTGCCACTCTGTCATCACGGGTGGTTACCGGTCGTAGGTTTTATATTTTTATTTCGCCTGACTCAGCTTTTTTTTACACAGCTTCGGATGCATCGCTATTTACGCATTCAGAATTTATCAGCGCATTTTTGGTTGATTTTGGCCTCAGGTCACAAGGAAATACAGCCTGTGAAAAATAGGGATATACTCGATCGTCTCCTATCTTACTCCTCTGCCCATTCGACACGATTTCTTCCCGAGCGCTTCGCCTGGTACAACGCGATATCTATACGTCTGAACAAGCCTTCCTGGCTTTCATTTTCTTTTTTTATTCCGGCACCGATGCTGACGGTGAAGCGAATTTCATCATTAATCACTAGTTCTCTGACACAATCTAATATTTTTTCGGCCATTAATCGTGCTTCTTCAAATACTGACGTTTGCACGATCACGGCAAATTCTTCTCCGCCGACTCGGGCGGCGATGACGTTCTTTTTAAAGAGTTCACCGAGCATCAGGCTAAAGGCTCTTAGGACGTCATCGCCAATGTAGTGGCCGTATTTGTCATTTATATTTTTGAAGAAGTCGATATCGATTAAAAAAACGTAAACACTTACATTGTCTAAGTCCATAAGGGCATTTCTAAAATAACGACGATTTGGCAAACGCGTAAGCTCATCACGAAACGAATTAATGCTCATATCCGAATATTTATCATTCACATAGCGCACTATGAAATAGATGCCTACCGAGACGCAGACCATACCTGCCAGCTTACTGATGTCCTCGATATAATACCCGACCCACATCGGCTGACGAATAATTTCATCCATCAGATCAAATGCTGCAGACACAATCCAGAAGATCAGCCCCGCGTTTATCCATCGACGAAGATTCGTTTTCAATAATAACCGATTAAAGTTCCATAAGATAAAGTTAAGTATCAGCAATTGGATGCCATCAAATATCCAGCCAGAATTTTGTATCCAGGAGCCCTCATTTTGTTTTGTAGTAAATCCTACAATATTAAACACCGTAACAGAAATACACAACATCACCGATAATGTCATTGACATATACAGGATTTTACGTGATTCGTTTTTAGTAAAAATGCCGCTCTCATATTTCAAAAATGGCATAGTTAGCCCCGACACATATAGATACGAAAATCAGCTTACGGGGAGTGCCAGACTCCGACTTTCCTATTGTCTGAGGAAGCGTCGTAACACGCACAAAGTAGGCTGAGTAATGATAGCTGAGGGAAGTCTTATCTATCAGATGAACCAGCACCTGTCAAGATGACAGTATAAGGAACGACATAGTGGGTATGTGAGTAGGCATTAAGCCAATTATCAATGAAAACGGGCCAACATATAATTCAGACGCAAGGTGAGTAAGCCTGAGAATTTTGCCGTGAATATGCTATACCTCATGTCACGTTTTATATATTGGAGGAATGTCAGCTTCACGCTCAAGATCCTTTCACGTACTGGATTGTATTTCTTCATCAGCAAAAGGAATCAGTTCATTCATCAGACGGATCCAATCCTTAGGTTTCCTAATTCACTCAGACATTAGTCAAAATAAGGTTTCAACACTTCTTCAGTCCAATTCATAAAAGCCCTCACTCGTTGCGACAGATTGCGCCGGTGCGCGACGACGAAAGATGCATTTAGCGGCTTGGGCCGCAGATTCGGAAGGACTTCAACCAATGTTCCACTTTTGATATGGGGTAAGAGTGCGGAATAACCTCCCTGAATTAACCCCAAACCCGCCAGTCCTGCTTCGTGGTAGGCCGGTACGCTGTTGACCGTCATCGTGCCGGGTAACATCAGCGAATTGTAGCCATCACCTGACGGATATTCCCATCCGTCAGGTTTCGCGCCAAAATTCCGCATGTAATGAACCATCCTGTGTCCCTGATTAAGAAGATCATCAACCGTCTGTGGCACACCGAAGCGTTTCAGATAGCCTGGACTCGCCGCATTGATCATCCGTAATTTTCTCAGCGGCCGGGCAATCAGGGTCTCATCAACAATGGGTCCCAGACGAATTACGCAATCAAATCCTTCCAGAACCAGATCAACACGGCGGTCAGTACTTGAAAGCTCAAGTTCGAATTCCGGGTGAGCATCCAGTAGTTGTGGTAATGCGGGAATAACAACGCTTTGTGCCAGAATAGTCGGCATATCAACACGTAAACGCCCTCGCAGTGACATTCCGCCAGATGAGAACATTGACTGTAGTTCGTCTGCTTCCGCCAGCAGATCTCGTGCACGCGAATAAAAAATGCGGCCATCTTCGGTCAACTGCACACTCCGCGTGGTGCGGTGCAAAAGCGTAGCGCCTACGTCATGCTCGAGCTTGCGCACCACCATTGAAGCACGTCCTTTCTGAATACCAAGGCTTTCAGCTGCCTGGGTAAAGCTCTTCATTTCTGCCACGCGCGCGAAAATGATCAGTGCCTCAAGATTTTTCATTGTTCCTCTTTAAGATAACAGTGTGTTAATTTTTAGGTTGTTTATGCCTACTGTAATACTTAATAGACTGTCTTCACACCGCGTTATCCAGCGCAGACACTTGCTGAAGGCAATTATCATGACTCAAACCCTTTCAATGATTAAATCTGTAGTCGTCTATCACTTTGGCTATGGGCATACAGAACGGATGGCGGCCATTGTCGCTGAAGGTGCCAGCGCCACGCTCGTGGCTATCGACTCCGAAGGAAACATTGCTGCTGACGAATGGGCAAAGCTCAACGCGGCAGACGTGATTCTGTTCGGTTCGCCAACCTACATGGGTGGGCCGAGCTGGCAGTTCAAAAAATTTGCCGACGCTTCGTCAAAACCCTGGTTTGAGGGCAAATGGGTTAACAAGATTTTCGGTGGCTTTACTAACAGCGCGAGCATTAATGGTGACAAGCTGAATACGCTGGCCTATTTCTTTTTGCTGGCCGGTCAGCACGGCGGTATCTGGGTCAACATGGATATTAAGTCCTCGAATACAAAGGCCTCATTGCGTGATGATCTGAATCGGATGGGCTCAAATATTGGTCCAATGGCACAAACTCCCGCCGATGCTTCGCCTGAAGAAATGTCATCAGGCGATCTTGAAACAGCACGCCTTTATAGCGCACGTGTTGCAAATATTGCCGCACAGTTTCACCCAATGAATCCATAGCGTCATTGAACTACCTCATGTGCAGATCCTGAATCAGCACACGGCGTCACGGGTGAGGAGGAAAGGGAAATCAAATGAAATATAAGCAACTTGGGCGTACAGGCTTGTTTGTTTCAGAATTGTGTCTCGGCACAATGACGTTGGGCGGCAACACGGATGCTGGCATGTGGTCCTCCATAGGCGCAGTAGAACAGGACGAAGCAAATCAGCTTTTCGCGCGAGCGTTCGCCGGCGGGGTTAACTTTATCGATACCGCCGATATTTATTCCTTCGGCCAGTCTGAGCGTATTACAGGGATCGCGCTAAAAGAGCTCGGTGTTGCACGCAGCGACATTATTCTTGCCACGAAAACAGGCGGGGTTATGGGCTCCGGGCCCAACGCGCAGGGAGCATCACGTGGGCATATTATGGATTCGGTGCAGAGGAGCCTAGAAAGACTTCAAGTCGATCATATTGATTTGTACCAGATTCATGCAAGCGATCCTGTCACGCCCGTTGAGGAAACGCTGCGCGCGCTTGACGATCTCACACGGCAAGGGCTGGTTCGTTATGTTGGTGTGTCGAACTGGGCCGCAGGTAAGCTCGGTAAAGCGCTTGGCCTGAGTAAGGCACTTAATACATCACGTGTTGAGACCCTTCAGGCTTATTACTCTATTGCCGGACGTGACGTGGAGCGGGAATTGGTACCCTTAGTCCGGGAGGAAAAGATGGGCCTCCTTGTCTGGTCACCACTTGCCGGAGGCTTACTTTCAGGAAAATACGGACCCGGTTCATCAGCGGATGGCGATAGCCGCCGTAGCAAATTCGATTTCCCACCCGTCGACCTCGATCGGGCCTGGCAATGCGTTGCCGAAATGCGTGTCATTGCAGAAAGACACGGCGTATCTGTCGGCCGCATAGCGCTTGCCTGGTTACTGGCCAGGCCATATGTCACAAGCGTCATTATCGGTGTCAAGCGTATCGATCAGCTCGACGACAACCTCGGCGCAGCAGATATCATTCTGACAGCAGAGGAATTGGTGCGACTGGATGCGGTAAGCGCTCTGCCTCCTTATTATCCGGGATGGATGATTGAGCATCAGGACGCCGCTCGCCGCCAGGCATCCTCCAGCCCTCAGAAACTGAATGTGATTAAAACGTTGTAAAAACCCATATCCCGCTGCTTGCATGTTTGCCAGTAGAACTGCATTGCGCTGAAATAAACCACGTCTAACAAAAGAGATAAAGAAATGAATAAAGGTTATTTGATCGCGCATGTCACCGTATCGGACGCTGTTGCCTACGCCGAATATGCGAAGGCTGCCGGAGAAGCAATGCAGGCGTTCAGTCCTAAGGTTATTGCCTGGTCTGGGCAGTATGAAAACCTTGAGGGAGAATCACATGAACGGCACGTCGTTTTTGAGTTTGCATCTTTTGCCGAGGCCAAGCGTTTTTACGAGAGTCCTGGATATCAGGCAGCCAGAGCAATACGTGCAGGTGCTGCGACCGGAACTTTTGTGCTAGTTGAAGGAGGAGCTTAATTTTCGGCGTAATGCTTGATAAAAAAAGCTAACACTGCTTTGGCACTAAGGCCTGTCTGATGTCAGACCTTAGTACTAAATATGATGTTCATTGGGGCATCATAGGAATGTTATGAAAGGAAATAGACCTCAGTGTTTGCTGCCTACTATTGAGGAAGCCTCAATTAAGCGACGAACTTCTTTTGGGTAGACAAAAATTTTAGGAATGATTTTGAATCACACAGCCTTTTATACATTGATCCAGAACGTCCGTTTTTCGCTCAAAGCAGAATATCAGATTTGGGTGTGTTCTACCTCAGAACACTGCTATCTCAGGTCTAAACTCATACAGCTATTCAACTTCTAAACCCCAACCTTCAACCCATTTCACCGCTGCGAACCAAGGGGCGCTACGCCCGGCTATGCAGGGGCAGTTTTTTCTCCCGTGTGTTTTCCGTTCCCGTATTAGCTTCCGGTTAATCGTTTCCCATCACAACCCGTCCCGCAAGGGTAAATGGCACGCATGCTGCGCCCTTGCGGGCCGGAACGATGCCGTGAAAGCGAACCGTCAGGCGATACGAAGACGAAAATCATACCACTGACGGAGAAAAACCATGACGATTTCACTGCATACCCAGACTAGCGCCCCCTAACACCGCAGCGGCGACCAGCGTATCCCCGCTGGACCCGTCAGGTTCCTCAAAAACGAAATTTTCCAAAACCAAAACTGATATTTATCAGACCGTCACTGACAGCATCATTGCGGCACTGGAAGCCGGTGTTAAACCCTGGGCGTGTCCGTGGCAGCGTGCCCTCGGTATGTCTGGTTTACCATCCAATTACGCAACTGGCATGGCTTATAGTGGAATGAATATTATGTTGCTGTGGTGCAGTGCCTCAAAACAAGGATTCAGTGATTCGCGCTGGATGACCTACAAACAGGCAAAAGCGGAAGGCGGGCAGGTACGCAAGGAAGAACACGGCACTACCGCCATTTTCTATACCACGCTGGAAAAGGAAAATGACGACGGAGAAACTGACTATCTCCCGATGCTGAAGACGTTCGCCGTGTTTAATGTTGAGCAAATTGATGGTTTGCCTCTGAGTGACGAAGCAATTTTACCGACAGAGACCTTTGAGTTGTTACCGCGTACGCAAGCGCTTTTCCGTAACAGTGGTGCAACCATCATTGAGAAGGGACAAAACGCCTTTTTCGCACCGTCAAGCGATGAAATCCGCTTACCGGACCGGTATCTTTTTGCCGATGCGGCCAATTTCTACGCCACCGGATTGCATGAGCTGGTTCACTGGAGCGGGGCAAAAAGCCGCCTGAACCGTGAAATGAAAGGGAAGTTTGGCAGTGAGGATTATGCTTTTGAGGAGTTGATCGCCGAGCTGGGAAGCGCGTTCCTGATGGCGGATCTGGGTATCGCTGGAGAGGTTCAGCAT
The DNA here is from genome assembly GCF_052217165.1 of Yersinia sp. 2540 StPb PI. Classification (NCBI taxonomy): domain Bacteria; kingdom Pseudomonadati; phylum Pseudomonadota; class Gammaproteobacteria; order Enterobacterales; family Yersiniaceae; genus Yersinia; species Yersinia sp. 2540 StPb PI. The sequence continues at coordinate 3,562,831 of NZ_JAZGQC010000001.1, read as the reverse complement.
GAAAGTTATATTGCTTCCTGGCTGAAAGCACTGAAGAACGACAAACGCTATATTTTCAAGGCCGCCAGTGCCGCATCCAAAGCGCATCGCTATTTGGTGGATGAAATCTGAGCAAGAAAGAGTCGCATAGGAATGTTTTTTTTCATCAGGTCCAGGTTTAGACAGAAACGCTGTAGGTACATGATTGAGGCGGAACGCAGCCAGAGCGGTTCAATCAGTGTGTTGCATCCATCGGTTGAACTCACAGCGAAAAGGTGACGTTGGTATTGTCCAATTAAACTAAAAGTTGCCGATAGAAAGATGATAACTGAAATGAAACTATGCATATCGATAATAATGACGTTAAAGCCATAATGTGTTAGGCTGATCTACGTACAACCAATTAGAGGCAGCGCTGAAGCTAAATGCTCTCATGTATAGCGTTTCCAAATGAGAACGTATACTGGCCATATTAATGAAAGACTCAAATAGATTTAAAATAACTTACTTAGAGCTTACATTCCCCCCAATCTCAAATCAAGAAGCTGTTACTTTCAAGAAGGGACCTCATGAGAGATTCATGAAAGAAAGTGACTTTTATATGATTGCAGGTAAAGCAGAAACTTCTTTTTGCAATCCTGAACTCATTTCCACTCATGAAATATATGTGGAAATATGTTCCGATGATAAAATAGTAACGGCAGGCACAATAGATTTCAATGCATTAAAGTGCCCGGAAGAGTTAGAGAATATGTCCAAGCGAGTGATGATTGGGCCTAAGGAAATAGCCACAACATCATATCCTGATGAAAATGAAGCCTATTTTTACATCAATAGACTAACGCCGGAAAGTATTCTTTGGTTTCGTTCAAGACAAACAGAAGGTATTCGCGGCTTTGATAATTATCGCGATTTGATGGTATATGATCTGTTATATACAGGAATAGCAAAAGTAGGTGATACCTATGATAGATTAATAAAAAATGGGCATCATGCTAGGACAGATATTCTTTCCAATGAGAAACAGCGTTCCACTGGTGCCAGAGTAAGTGAAGAGATTTTTATTTTTATGTTCAGGCTAGAACCATTGTTTATATCTAGCTTTGGTGATAATAGTGATGTCGATTTAAATTTTGGCTACGGTCATAAAAAAATTGTTGCAGATGCGGAAAAAGCTTTTGTCAGCCTTTTACAGCCAGAATACAATAAAGAAAGATTTAAAAGATATCCTGTTGGAAAAGATGGTCTCTATGATTCAAAATTAGATTCATATGCTTACCTTATTGCAGAAACATTAACCTTTAATACCCCATCAGGTTCATTTTCCGGAGGTCAAAATAACGGCTATTGGAATCTTTATAATGACGCAGATGTAATTTTTACTGACAAGAAAACGACTACTATTCTAACATCTGATTCGTAGATGTTTTGCACCTAGTCAACTATATCCCTTCACAAAAAATAGGCCGCTCAGCGTTAAAGACCTAATTTATTCGCAATAAAATAATCCTATAGTAAATTTTCGTAGTTCCGCTTCTGGCACGAAGCAGCCCAAGGCAAAGGTCAAGAGCTGCTTTGAGCGAATAGCGGAAGTGACTATCTCGTTGCGCATAACCATATTAATATTCTTTTAGCCATGGCGATTCGCGTTGACTTTTATTATGATGGTTCATCGGTAAGTATGAAGGGGATATCAGCTTTGATTTTTGCAGTTAATTGATGGTCCGGGAATCTACTTATTGCTTCTTTCCAGACTCGCCGAGCTTCCGTGTAATTACCCATATTGAAGAAAGCGCCACCTAGGTTAAACCATGCATGATCGTTATCGACATTAAGCGACAAGCTTTGGCTATAAGGCTCAATGCATTCTTCCAGTTGCCCCATCAAATCATAGGCGCTCGCCAATCGGTACCATCCCTGATCATCATTCGGGAAAGCTAACGTATAGGCTTTCATCAATGTTTTACTTTCTTCAAAACGGTGTTGGTTATTCAGTGCGATTGAAAGGCATAACCCGTAATCGCCTTTCTGAAGAAAATAGGCTTTTTCAAAACAAAATATAGCTTCATCTCCCAGTTCTTCATCCTCTGCCCAATGGCCCAGAAGATCCCAAAGTAGACTTGCTGCATCTGCCCCTATTTTATTTGCGCAGGCCTCAAGATCATCTTTAAACTGGAGATAAGTTTTATGAACATTTATGTTGCGATTTCGCAGGTAGATTATAGCCAACAGTAATTCACGTTGAGCTACAGAGCTTTCAGGACAATGGCGCAAAGCTGATTCCCAGAAGGTAAGGCCAAGCTTCGCATTCTCGATTGATTCACGGCCAAACTGAGCGACGATTTTTAAACACCATGGCCATATCCACTGCGCCTTATCTGCCTGGCTCAGTAGGGCGTTAATCTCTCTAAACGCAGACCTGCTTTCACCAACATTGAAGAGAGCCGATATACGCCAGCCCTGAAGATCAATTAGTTTTCCTTGCGTGTCACTAGAAAATACAGTTTTATCCAGTTGTTCCAAAGCCTTTTCGAACTGGCCCGTGTTGTGATAATAAAGACCAAGAGAATAATGGGCTTCAGCCAGATGAGGATTATGTTTCAATGCCTGCAGGTAACACTCGACAGCCTGTTTTTCATTTTCGAGAGCTGCATAGCTGCCTCCCATATTTTTGAAAATCATTGCCATCAGCTCATCATCGGCGTGCTTCTTGTTAAGCTCACATGCTATTTTATATTCTTCCAGCGCTCCGTTGAAATCATTGAGCGCAGCAAATCCATTGCCAATGGAGTAATGCAGTCCTGCACGATCCGCATCATCTGCAATCGAATAAGCCTGCATTTTCAGAATACCTAACTCAACGCGCTGGCGGTCAAAAGCCTCATTAGCACTTGCAAGATCAATCTCGGCCATATAGCAAAACATCATTGCCGGATGTTCTTCGCCTAATACTATTTTGAATCGCTCATATGCGGCACTGATAACTTCATTCTGGTTACTATGGTAAAGATTCATAAGTTGATGAACTGCAGAGGAAGTATTATCTGCGACTTCATAAACGGTTAGCAAATTCCTAACATGGACCACCATCTCATTGTCACTCATTTTTCTATGAGCTACACGTCGGTTGCGCGCGTCAAGTGCGCTAAGGCGGACCAGTGAGGTAGCCTTGATAAGGCGATGCTCTGTCAAATCTTCAGCAAAATTGACGGTGACGGATTTCTGAGACTGCCAGCTTTCGTCCATATTTTGGTATTGTGCAAGAACACTCTGAGCAGAGGTAACTTTCAGCGTATTTGTCGGAATATGAAGACAAACATAAAGGGAGCCCGGGCTCATAAGGAGATAATTTAGGTTTGAACGTTTAACTGAAATACTCACAGATCTATCGGCATTCAAATCTGCAGCAGTACCTTTTAACTGCACTTGGATTCGGACATTGGTAGCCATTCCATCATGCATTACTTCGAGCTGATAGTCACTGCCGTAATCACTAGCATCTGAACTCTGTTTAAGAACCACGCCCGACGAAGCGATAAACGCCTCAAACGCAGTCTTAGCCATTGTATCGTGTACATGATTTTGATCGCGCTTAGGCAAATCATCGAGGTAATCCATAATCGGTTTTCTGCCTATTTAAATGAAGATCTACGTTATTTCGTTACTGATTGAAAGTGATGTTACACGTACATACTTAGCTAAAACAATGGCGGTGTGCTGATAGCCAGCGCAGAATGAATCGCCACGGGTTTAACAGACACTTCAGAGTTGTGGGTATTGATATCGTCCAATCCCACTTTCAGGGATGCGTCTGGATGACCCATGGTTCCGCCGCCTGCAACAAAAAGGTTCTCGTTCTGAATTGATGAGTACAATCCGATCATTTGAACTTGGAATGCTTGTAAGCACACACGTTTTAGTTCCACACACTTTTTGAGATTTCCGGTTTTTCAGCCATCAGCCGGTACTCTTCCGACATCAGGTTATTCAGGGGTTCATTAGGCCGCTTTCGGTTGTATTCCGTCAGCCAGCGCTCTGTGATTTCCCTTACTTCGTTCAGCGTTCTGAACAGGTAAAAGTCCAGTATTTCTGTTCGGTACGTCCGGTTAAAACGCTCGATAAAGGCATTCTGTGTTGGCTTGCCCGGTTTAATAAATTCCAGCATCACCCCATGCTCTTCAGCCCACTGTGCCAGAGCCAGTGATACAAGCTCCGGGCCATTATCCATCCGTATCTTCAGTGGATATCCACGGTTTGCTACGATCCTGTCCAAGACCCGGACAACATGTTGTGCCGGGATATTCAGGTCAATTTCTATCGCCAGCGCTTCGCGGTTAAAGTTATCCACCACGTTGAAGGTCCGGAACTGTCGACCACAAACCAGTGCATCGTGCATAAAATCGATGGACCAGCTCTGGTTGAGTGCCTCTGGCGTTACCAGGGGGGGTACGCACCGGTATGCGTTATTTTCCCCTGCGACGAAAATTCAGTTTTAACAGGCAGTAAATCCGGTGTATGCGCTTGTGGTTCCAGACGTACCCCTGCCTGCGAAGCAGCTGAAAAAGCTTTTTAAAATCGTAGCGAGGATAGCGTTCGTCCGCTTCAGTGAGTGCCTGAATCACCGGTTCATCACGTTGCGTATCTGGTTTATAACGAAACACCGTCCTGCTCAGCGATCAGCCTGAGGTTAACGGAGGCTTCAAGCGAAGCTATTCGCCGGGCAACCGTGGCATGATCCACGCCCAGTTTTTTGCCGCTGAGGCAAGCGACCCGGTTCTGGCAACCATTGAAAAATAACGTAAATCTTCCCAGTCAAACATAGAACCTCAAATGTACTGTGCAAACGTCATCCACTAAGTCAGCTTATGCCAGCTACCTGATGATCCTGGCACTATAAATACTGATGGCTCAAGCGGATTTCTCAGGGTAATGGCCTTATTAAGAACGCCATTGCAGCAACGGCCCCATGAGGGGATACAGTTTCGTATACTCAAAGCCCGGACAGAAATCAGCAACAACAAATCTACTTTGATTATCGGAGGCTGATTTCGTCCGGGGCATTTACCGTAACATCTGGGGAGATAATGATGCCAGAAGCGCGGCCCTGTTTGCCTTTTCTGGTAGGCTGGTGTGGCAGTACGTGTTACATGTTGGCCGATATTCTGATGACTACCTCCGCCATTTTTCCCTGGCATTGACTGTGCGGATTTTTAACACATCAGGTAAAGGCACCCGAAACACGGTTGTTGCAGGAGTGAAGCAAGGCGAGCACCGAGCCATACTGCGTCTAACGTAAAACAACAACGGGCGGAATGACATAACGGAACTTTAAAATACCTGCCTGTTGCCCGGAGTCACTTGCAATAATCCTTTGTGTTGCCGGTTATGATGAAAAGCCGTACCAGGGCAGACTGATACGGCGTTGAGGTTTCTGACTTGGTCATTTACAGATCAGATGGACTTACCCTTTTTTCCTCTGCCCAGAATATAGGGAGGTACAAAACATTCGCGGCTCGTATCCAGATAATCCGACCACCACTGCATCATTGCCTTACGGGCTTCGAGATGCTCCGCTTTATGGATATAGGCCAGACGCACGGTGTTCCGCTCTTGGTGGCTCATCTGTCGCTCCACGGCATCCTGCGGCCATAAGCCAGATTCCATTAGGGCACTACATGCCATTGTCCGGAAGCCGTGCCCGCAGATATCCAGTTTCGTGTCGTATCCCATTAGGCGCAGTGCCTTATTTACCGTGTTTTCGCACATCGGTTTATACGGGTTATGGTCGCCGGGGAACACCAGTTCATTATTACCGGCGATATTCTTAATCTGTTTCAGAATGGCGATGGACTGTCCTGAGAGGGGCACGATATGCGGCGTGCGCATTTTGGCACCGCGACCGGAATAACGCACGCCTGCAATGGCTTCACGGGTAGCAGGGATCGTCCAGATTCTGTTTCTGAGATCAATCTCTGACCAGCATGCAAAACGCAGCTCACTGGAACGGATAAACACATGCAGCATCAGGAGAACTGCAAGCCGGGTAAGTTCACGTCCCCGGTGATAACCGCCAATCCGTTCAAGCAGTTCAGGAAGACGCTCCAGTGGCAGGGCGGGATAGTGGCGTCTGATAGACGGTGTTGTCACCCCGTCAAGGTTGGCTGCCGGGTTGCTGTCGATTAATCCCTGATGGACGGCGTGGCGCATAATGTTACTGAGATGCTGTCGCGTACGGGACGCGACTTCCAGCATGCCTTTTTCCTCAATCCCTTTCAGCAGGCCAATGAAATGACGCGGTTTAAGCTCTGTAACTGACAGATGCCCGATGACCGGAAAGATATGGTTACTCATGCTAGCAAGCAGACGGTCAGCGGTGTTCTGCGACCATTTTTTATTACTCTTATGCCATGCTAGTGCCACGGCCTTAAACATTATCTCCGGCGTGTATGAAATGCGTTCAGCAGCACGTTGCTGCGCCGGATTAATGTTCAGTGCCAGCATCTTACGGATACCTTCGCGCTGTTGACGGGCATCAGAGAGGGAGACAGCAGGATAGGCTCCCAGCGCAATGCGGGATTCTTTACCATTGATACGATATTTGAGATACCAGAGACGTGAACCGCCTGGATTTACTAAGAGGTACAGGCCGTGTGAGTCGGAAACTTTGAAGGGTTTATCAGAAGGTTTGAGACTGCGGATTTTAGTGTCGTTGAGAGACATATGGGGTCACTCCATAATCGAACCAACTTGACCCCAAATCTGACCACCAAATTCTCCCGATGCGTAGGGAAAAGTGAAAATGCATCGGGAACACTTTTCACGCTAACTTATTGAATCTCAATCACATAAGGATTCAATAAGCGGCATGAAAATAAGAATTTGGCTCCTCTGACTGGACTCGAACCAGTGACATACGGATTAACAGTCCGCCGTTCTACCGACTGAACTACAGAGGAATCGTGTGAACGAGGCGAATAATAGCGAGGGTGGTGACGTTTGTCAAAGTAGAAAAACACTAAAAATGTGCGTTTGCTGAGAGAATGAGCTTATTGGCTTGTTTTTCAGCAAACTTGTTTATTTTCTCGTGAGTTATCCCGCCAAATGAGGTTATTTTTAATAAGGCTGAGAGGCGCGTTTGTATTGGGGAAGGTGATTGGCTCGGTAGTGACCGAAAAGCGCCCATTACACGCCGAGGTTATGTATTTAAACCCGCTAATCAGTAGGAAAGACACTTTTAGCCGTGTGTTTTAGTGACATAAGCAACATAAGTGGGACATGTGTAAAATATCCCCTAAATTCAATAGGGTAATAATTTCGTGGCGGGTAGCCAGAATTGTCAGAGGAATTACATGAGCTGCAATTCCTCTGCGATTAACCGTGAAAACAGTAATTTGTTACAATGTCACTTTTATTAACTGGCTGTTTTTTAGCTGATTGCCAGCATCATCAAAATAAACATAGTTCAAGGTTACTTCACCATTGAGTGAGGTAGGCTGCTGTTCAAAATGATATTGGCGCTCAGCAAAGGGTGTGACCATCATGTCCATCTCTTGTGCTATCAGAAAGCGTTGTTGTTGGTTTTCTAGCTGAATCTGACCAAAAGAGACATGGTATGGTGTGGGGTTATGGGCGGTGAGAATATATTCTTTGTTTTTCTTCTTAAGGGTAAAACTGACTTTTTTCATTGCCTCAGCCGGTTTCGGCGTTAGCCCATCAGGCCGATAGAATATTTTCATTTGGGTATTCATCGCCATAGCAACCTGGGCCTGAGCATCGGTGTTACGCCGGGATTTAGGCGGAATTTCATACAGATTGAGCCAATAAACAGACTCTCGATCTGTCGGCAGATTGTCACCTTTATTGATAATGCGCAGCCCTTGAGCCGCTCCTGCCTGCATTTTGAAAACAGCAGGTAAGACAATGAAAGGCGCTTTGCTCTGATCGGGAGTGCTGTCCACATCGCCATCATCAATCCAGGTCTGCACCACGACCGGATAATCATTGGTATTAGCCAACATCAGGGTGCGCTCACGTGATTCAGGCTGATAAATCATGCGGGTTGAACCGGCCACTAAACCGGCCATGGTGTGTTGGCTGATGCTCAACATCAGTAAAAATAGGCAGAGGAGTCTCATTGTATCTTCACCAAAACGTAAGCGGTCGCATCGACTTTGCCAGCAGTAGGCGTGCCGTTAGGTAATTTTTTCAAGGTGGCGACAAAGTGATGTGAATAGTTATCATAACCAGCACCATTGCTGCCATTAGCACTGGCACCCGTGAGTACCGGGTACCAACCCGCGTTGGTATTGGCATTGCAATTACTGACACATCCTCCCCAACCAACAAAATTCATTGCCGCGCCGCTGCTGTCACTCAGGCTGATTCCCACGCCGGTGGCTATATTTTTGTCAGTACCATAGTGGTCTGATAAAAGATAACTCACGCCGCCGGCTGCGTTTACTAACCCGAGTCCTTGTGCTTTCAGATAACCGGGTAATGAAGTTTGGATGCCCAGCGCAGTTTGCCCACTATTAATGCCAGATTCCGTACCCGACTGGCATTCGATATCGACAGTGATATCCGCGCTGCGTGATTGATTATCATTAAGTTCGTTCACGGTGATAATAGGGAAAACCACATAAGGTGTGACGTTACGTACTACGCAGGTATTTTTGCGTGTCAGGACAGAGACCGGAGAGGTATTCATACCAAATGCCATATAGCGGCCACTTCCCCATGTTTGGTAATTGGTTGCTGAGTCATAGCCGGTTTCCGGTACTGGCATGCCGGGCCCTTTGAATACCACGTAACCGTTGGGTTGATTGCAGGAATAGCTACCCGAATAGTTATCAGCCGCAGGGCCAGAACATCCCCAACTGGAAGGGCCGGGCGTGCGGTCTACTGAACCTACTTTTTTTAGCTCAGCACGGATTTGGCTGAAATGTTTACCCTTAATTTGAATTTTATTCCCGACTACGTCGTACTTTCTCAACGGGACCTGCTGCCAGATACGAGTAAATTCGACGCCAGTATCAACATGAGTCAGTTTCAATGCGGTATAGGGGAAGAAAGTCTGAAAATAGTTATCACCCATATTGCTGTAGCCGCCGACATTACTGTCGCCATTAGTCGCAAAAACTTCAAATAAACTGTCTTTATCGGCCACATCACATTCATAGATAACCGCTTCCGGGTCTGACCAGAAACGGGCGGGTACCAAGCTGATAATGCTGGAGGCCAGGATTGAATCGACAGGCTGAATGTAATTACTGGTTATATTGATGTTGCCTAATTGCAAGGACGCACCGTAGTTATCACCACCGATATTGGCGCCTTTCCAAACACATTGTGCATAACTGGGTAAGCTGATGCTCAATAATGCGAGTGAAAAGAATAACCCCATATAGTGTGAGAATAGGGGCTTGTATCGGTATAACCTGGCGTAGTGAGTCGTTATAGGATTCATACTGTTTCTCTGATTCAATGCTGGGTAACGACACACAAGGCATCGAGTTTATATAACTGTTTATCGTTATTGGGTGTGCCTAAGTCGTAATTTAACTGGCAGCGTTCATCGGCGGCATCGCCCCATACCAAAATGAGTGTGCCTCGGGTTCCTTCAGCCCGAACATAAGCCTGGCTGGCCTGACCAACCATACCAACCTCGTTCTTTTGCTGCGGAGCACTGTTGTCGCCGTCGGCCGTCGTGCTGTATACCACGGTGCCCATAGGTAACTGACTCCCATCAGCCAGCCGGACGGTAATGAGTACCGGGTAACCGCTGAGGGTGCGGAAAGTGACTTTCACTGCTGAGCCGGCAAAGGGAGCAACTTGCCGCTCACCATCCTGAAGCTCTGTATTGAAATCCATGCCATCAGGATTGAGCGTAATGGTGTTGTAGCGATACGGGGTGAGTGTTGGCACCAGTGCATAGCCAAATCTGTCAATACTTGAACCTTGGCCATACATCACTTTGGCACCACTGGCGCCTTTGGCCTCGATCAGGGCAAAAGTATCACTCAGATAAGGTCCCAGTGTCACACCGCCACTATGGAAGGCCACCGCCCCACGGGCGCTGGCTGAACCTTGCCAATAACCAGGGCTGCTGGACGCACTGCCGCTCAGACTAGTGACAGGAAGCCGTTTTTGTAAACTGCCACTAAAGGTGTTTTCTTTCGTTTGTTCACTGCGGGCAAAATCCATACTGTAACTGGCGGATTGGTCCTCGCCCATCACACCGGATAATGAGGTCTGATAGCTGGCGCCACTGAGCTTACTGTTGACAGCACCGGCGGAGATATACGGCGCATGCGCACTACCACCTAATGGGAATGAGACCGACATCTGCACCACAGTCTCGCTGATGCCAAGAATATTTGCGCCATTGGCCGCTGGCATGCCGCTACCGGGGTCGACAAAGTAGGTTTCGTTGCTGCCGCCTCCGGTTTTTTGTCGTGAGACCGCAATATTGAAACTGGTATCGCGCCACAGAGTATTGGCATAGCCTAATTGCAACTGTGTATCCCGCTTGCGGTCATTGCGATAATCCTGTGAAGACGCGGTCAAATACAGAGAACCGTAGCTGTTAAAACTCTGATTCATCGATATTTCTGCCCGGCTGCGTTGCCGGTAAGTATCTGAATTCCAGACTTTGCCATTACGGGCTGCACGTACCCCCAAAACATCACTTAAATCGCGATAACCCTCGGTAGAATAGCGGTAACCCGCCACGGATAATGTGGTATTGGTAGCTTCGAACGTGCGGCTGAAGGAGGCTCGCGCCATCCAGCCCTGCTGCCGTTCATCACCATAACTGTTGTCATCCGCTAGGCTGGCATTCGAATAGGTAGCATCCAGCCCTAAGGCACCAATATAGTGGGTAAAGACGCCCCCCAGCATGATGGCCTGATAACCTGACGCCACGCGTAGCCCGGTATTGGCGGTAATGGCGTTACTGACCCCTCGTTGATAAGTCAGTTCACTGAACACTTCACTACTGCTCAGATCCCGCACTTGCCCAGCGGCGAAGCTATAGCGGGAATAACCGGGGCGCAACGACTCCGGCACGGAAGAGAATGGCACCTGAAAGGTGCTTACGCTGCCATCCGCTTCCTGAATTTCTACCGTCAGGTCACCGCCGAAATTGGTGGCTGATAAATCATTAAATTCAAACGGTCCTGGTGACACAGTGGTTTGGTAAATAGACCGATTGTTTTGATAAACCGTGACTTTGGCATTGGTTCTGGCAATCCCTCGCACAATAGGGGCATAGCCGCGTTGCGATTCAGGCAACATGCGGTCATCAGTGGCCAATGCGATGCCGTTAAAGCCCAGACTGGAGAAAAACTGACCCGCGCTGAACGTTTGGCCCAAGGTCACTTCACTGCCTATGGCGGGCAGCGCGCGTTGGCTGTATAGCCGGTTAGAGGTCCAGTTGGCTCCTCGGGTAGGGTCATAGCGCAATGAACCCTGTTGACGCAAACGCCACATGCCAGCATTGATACCATTGGTTAGGCTGAGATAAGTTGAGTTGGTTGAACGCTTAATTCCATCTTTGTTATAGCCCACGTGATATTGGTTCAAGTTGTAATTGCTGAAACCAATGGTATCCCCCGAGGTTAAATTATGGGGGTCAACATAGCCACGCGGCACTTTTTTAACGAACAGCTGTGGTACTGACAAGTCGAAGCGCAACTTGGCGTAATCAAAGCGATAGTCACTGGCCGGCAAGGTGGTTTTAAAATCCAAACAGTCATCTTTTGGGTCGCTGTTTTTCAGCGCCTCCTCAGTGACGCCGGCTTGTTGCAGTAGTGCGACTGACAAACAGGGAATAACCGCATCATTTTTTGCAATAAATATCATTTCTATACGATCAACAAAATTGTTGTTCATATAGAGATCAACCTGATATTTGCCTTCTTGATAGGTGTCTTTTTTATTAAAGCGGGAGATGGAGCCTAAGCCGAGCGCTGAGCCGCGGACTAACGCATCCTCAAATACATATTCGTCTTGATTACTCTGCTCTGCTGCTGACACGAAATGGCTCGCCAGTAAACCGTGCGTTAGCAAATAGGATAACCAGGGAGCAAACCTCACTGGTTATCTCTATAACTGGGCACAGTCTGGATTATCATCACGGCTGGACTACAAATGATAATTCGTGGAAATGTTGGTGCCATAATCATTAACCACGTTCAGCGTCAGCACTTCGCCCTTTTTGGCCTTAACCCCAGCGGGTAAGGCTAAATCAGTGGTCGAATTGGGCGAGAACATCTCACTGGTGGCGAACGAAATCGTTTTCCCATCACTGACCAATTTGGCATCACGCAGGCTGATATAATAACCCGTCGGGTTACTTATCTTGATTTTATCACCGCTAGTGCCATCCAGAGTAACGCGTATCTTTTCACCTAATGTATCGACATTTTCTTTTAATGCCGCAGGGCGGTAAAAAACTTTCATTCGGTTATTAACGATCAAAACCAGTTTGTTTTCGGTCTGCTTATCTGCTTTTAACGCGGGGATCTGCAAGAAGTTAAGATAGAAAACTGATTCACGATCTTTAGGTAAATGGCGCTCAACATATGACAACCGTACCACTTGCCCACTTTGGGCTTCCATACGGAATATCTGTGGTGTCAGTGTGAAAGGGACATCACTTTTTGATGGCGAAGACTGGTTATTACCGTCGTCCATCCATAATTGGACTAAATTCGGATGGTCATCTTTGTTACTGAGCTGTATTACTTTTTCCCGCGTACCTTCGGGATAAATAATACGAGTACCGGTCATGACAACACTGGCTTGCGTCCATAAGGGTACGCCGCTGAGCAGCAACAACGAGCAGGCGATCATTCTGTGGGCAATCAGTGTCATAGCAATTACTTATCCTTGATACTTCTGGTTTGTTTCGACTTCGTTACCGATTGGCAACGTATTCATGATATGGCTTGGATCTCATGAATAGTCAGGGATAGGTGATCGCGTATTGTGCGGAAGCAATAACGCTCCCGGCGGTCGCACGACCTTCTTCCGTAATATATTGAGCCGCCAGATCCTGTGATGCTGAGGTTGCACCGGCGACCAAGGTGATTCCCGGTACTTCAACACTGCCACCAGACATGCGAATTGGGGCACCATTAGTATCAAGTAACTGAATAGCAACATTTTGAGCTGTACCCACATTGCCCAAATTACCCGCCGAAGTGACGTTCATCCCCTGAAAAACCGAACTAATCTTGGTGTCTTGAATGGCAATATTGCAGCCGGTTAGGTTAATCGTAAAATTGGTTTTACCTGCAACTGCATTAACTTGATTCAGGTTGCTGGTCGAAACTGTTGGTAACAAAACTACCGGGGTGTTAGCTGTGCCATTGATATCCACCATGCAAGTTTGTTCGGCTACCTCTCCCTGAAACTTGATAGTGTTATTTGAGGTTGCAGCTAACGCCATACCCGGCAGGGTAAGTAGCACCAACGTCATTAGAGTCTTTCCCATTTAATTCCTACTTAATTTTATAATTTATATTTAGTTGTACGGAGACCTCTAGCATTCATCACAATGAGCGATCATTAAGTTGAATAAAGTCAGCCGTGATTGAGTTGTGCTATTTGGTATCCGGGCCGAGGCTAGTGTAGGGGGAAATAGAGACGGGTAAAATGAGAGGCGTCCTTGTTTTATATGTGAAATTTCCCACAAAAGGTGTAGGAACTTAGTCGATTAAAAAAGAAAAAATTATAAATTACTTTAATTTCAATATCTTATGTGATTTATTTTGATTAAATATGAAATTATATTTTTGCTATCGTGCAGGGATGATTACTTGATAAATAAAAAAGCCCACCAAGTATGTCTGGCGGGCTTTAGATGAAAGCACTATTTAAATATTTATTTAATCGGGGGTATCGCTATCTATTTCGGCGTATGAGGCAACCAGCTTAACTAATAACTGATTAGTCTCCCTTAACTGTTTCAGATAGTCTGCTCCAAGTGAAATGACGGCTGGCCTATCATGAGCGAGTAACAGGGATTCGAATCTGATACAACAATCTACCAGATCTTGCGCATCAATCAGTTGTACCGCACCTTTGATCCGGTGCACCAACGTTGCCATTTCGTTATAAATATCGTTAGCATTCGTACTGCTATCATCCGTTATCAGATGGTCAAACAGTTTCGTTAGCGCGGCAGTATCCTGCACATTGCTTTCCAGCAACGATTGTAATAACTGCAACTCTACCTCAGCTCTGCCACCCGAGAGCGATGTCAATTTATCTTGTGCTGCGACAATAGGGGGCTGTTGCGTTTTTGGGGACTCACTGTTGTCCGCGGCTGAGTCCCTATTTTCCTGATGGCTCATCTCCATCGCATTGATGCCATCGTCGCCGGTAGTGTGATGATAATTCGCCTCGACATCTTTACCGACAATCTGTTGATGCAGCAAAACAGTGCGTAAGGTGTCAATAGTCACCGGTTTAACCATGCAATCATTCATACCAGCATCAGAACAGCGAGTTATGCTCTCTTCCCGCGCATCTGCGGTACAGCCAATGATTATCATCTCCTTCATTGCCGGACTATTGCGGATATGGGCGGCAAGTTCATAGCCATTCATCAGCGGCATGTTGTAATCGGTGATGACGATATCAAAACTGTAATGTTGCAATATTTTCCAGGCTTCTGCGCCATTTTCTGCGCTCATCACCTGTTCGATGCCGATAAAGGCCAATTGCTGCTGAAGTAACTGGCGGTTGGCTGGAAGGTCATCCACCACCAGAACACGCAGATTTTTCAACTGGTCCAACTGCTTTTCATCGGCATGCAGAATAGTCGCATCTGGCGGTAAATCATCAGCAGTGGCAATCTCCAGTGGTAACGTAATAAACAAACTGGTGCCTTTGCCGAGCTGGCTTTCCAAGCTGATTTGTCCGCCCATTTTATGAATCAATTGATGGCAGATCCAAAGCCCTAGCCCTGAGCCGCCAAAACGGGGTGATTTACCTTCGTTCGCCTGGCTAAAGGGTTGGAACAGCGTTGCCTGTGCCGCTGGAGAAATACCAATACCGGTATCGGTAATATCGATATTCATTACGCCATGTTTATCATCTGTCGGCTCCCAAGTCACATCCACTGAAACACTACCTTGTTCGGTAAATTTCAACGCGTTACCTAACAGATTACCCATCACTTGTCGCACTCTGAGCATATCTGCCATCAGCAGGTGAGGGATTTGGTCATCCAGCCAACCCGAGAATCGAAGCCCACGCTCATCGGCGATGGGTTGATAGATAGTCAGCATCCGTTCCATTTCCTGGCGGAAATCTACCACCGCAGGGTGAACACTCAGTTGGCCTGCTTCAATTTTGGCAGAGTCGATGATGTCATCAAGCAGTAACATCAACGATTGAGCTGATTTGGACACGGTAACCAGTGTATCTTTATCAACCGGCTGGGAGCTGCGGATCTCCAGCTCCAATAAGCCCATGATGGCGTACATTGGCGTTCGCAGTTCATGACTGATTGTGGCAAGGAACGTACTCTTGGTCCGGTTGGCGCTTTCGGCTTCGACACGGGCCGCTTCTAACTCACGCTCAACGGTTTTACGTTGGCTAATGTCCAGCCAGCCGCCCAGTAAACTGCGTTCGGCATTGTCCAGTGGAATAATCCACAGGAAGATATCCCGTAGCTCACCATTGATTTCAAGAGATAAATCCACCATTTGTGGTTTTCTGTCCTGTAATACATAACGACAGTATTTATCTATCTCGCGATCAAGCGGACTGGTCATCGGCCAGTTGGCTTGTTCAATATCCTGATTGAGCAAATCGTGAAGCTTATCTTGGTGAGCCGCAGCAAAGTGGCTGTTATAAACGGCTAACTCGGCATTGGTTGTACGAATAAAGACTGCAAAGGGCAATGCATTGATAATCGATTCTTGTTGTAGCAAACGGGCATGTAGCAACTTGGCCTGGCGGCGCTTATTGAACACCAGATAGCACAGGTATAAACCGAAGACCAACAATAGCCCTGAACTTATTTTCAACGCCATCATCAGCCATTCATTATCTGATGAGTCTTCATCAAAACTTATTGGCTTAGGCTTGAAGGTACTCCATTCGCTAATTAAGTTGTCTAACTCTTCTGGTGGAATAGATTCAATTACTTTATCAATAATGGCCTTTAATTCGGGCAGGTCTGGGCGGATGGCAAATGCCATCATCAGTGGTTCTTCACCTGCAACCGCGACCGTTTTTATATTCGGGCTAAAATTCTGAGCTGACAGGTAGTTAGCGGTCATCATATTCTTAACGACAGCATCCACTTTACCTTGCTGCAACCAACGCACCAGCGTCATGGTATCCGGGGCTTGGACAAAGGTAATCTTTTGGGCTAACAGGGGGTTACCAATAATCCCGCCAGAAGCACTACCGGCTTGTATCCCCACGCGCTTTCCTGCCAGATCTGCCACATTGTTGATATCCAGGCGATCTTCGCGCGTCAATATACCCCATAAGGATTGAGCTACTGGTGAGGAGTAAAGGTTGTTACCATACATACCGTTGCGAACGGCTACAATCGGCAGTAAATCGGTTTTACCGGCGATAAAATCACGTACCCCTTCACCGGTATCTTTGGTATAGACCGGTTCAAATTTAATCCCGGTTCGGCGCGCGATAATATCGATAAGATCGACTGAGAAACCGGCTATTTGTCCGGTTTGACGATCGCGGAATATCAGTGGTGCCAGATCAAGTGGGGCGACATAACTCACCACCGGATGGTGCTGAATCCAGCTCACCTCTTGTTCGGTCAACAGTAATTTGGCATCAATATTGTAATGATGTTTGCTACCAAACCAGCGTTGCTGAATATCACCGGTCGCGCGGGTAGGTAATAATTCTAAAATCTGATTAATGTAGTCAATCAGCTTTTGATTACTTTCCCTCGCCAGGAATGTGTAAGGGGCAGGGTGATAAGGGGTAAAGTTACGAATTTGCAACGTCAGCAATTGTAACTGATCAATCAGATAGTTAGCTGTTGTGGCATTCGCGACAAAGACATCGGCATTACCATAGGCGACAGCCAACAACCCCTGCAATTGGTTGGGGTAGGCAACAATTTTATCGGCATGATAATTAAATAAAAACTCAGGGGAGAGTGGCTCGTTATTAACGATAGCCACCGTTTCTGGGTGGGTACGTTTGGTCGGGTCCCAATTTTTGCTGCGAACTTCGACATGCCGGTTGGTAAAGAAGGCATGGGAAGCTATCAGCCCCGGCTGAGGGGGCATAGGTGTCCCGGCCATTAAGTCAATCTGGCCATTTTCCAATGCATTCAAAACTAACCCGTAATCGCAATAACCGATCATCTGGAAAGATAATTGGCTGGCATCACTGATTATTTTCAGGTAATCCGCAACAATACCTTCAATGGCATTATCATCACGGTTAACGACAAAAGGAGTATTGGCATCCATGACCACCCCCACTTTCACCGTGCGCCGGCTTGATTGGCGAGTGTCCGTGGAAGGTGTCAGTAATAGATCTTCACTGTAGCTATTAGCGATACTGTGTATCGTCAATGGCTGCCCAGTATCGCACCCCTGACGACCGGTCATCATTGCGGCATTAAGCTGCCCGCTAAGCAACAGCAAACAGTAAAGAAGAATTCGCAAAGAGAACCTACTCGGTAAAGATAAGGTTGCCCGTGGTAAACCAGAGCCGCCTGAATTATACCAAATTATGGGTATGTGCATAATCTGCCAGTTCAATTACGGAACTTAGCCCTAACTTGGTCAAGATGCGGGTTTTATAGGTACTGACAGTTTTGTTACTGATAAACATTTCGTCGGCAATCTGTTTATTTGACAAACCATTCACCAGATAACGTAAAACATTAATTTCTCGTTCTGACAACAACCGCGCCCGATTGACAGGATCATGGCTGGAAGGTTGCCCGGCTAATTGGGTCAACGTTTCAGAGGGGAAGAAAGAATACCCACGTAATACGTTCTGTGCAGCAAAAAGAATTTCGCTAATATCTTTATTTTTACTGATGAAACCGTTGGCACCGGCCTGTAATGCCCGTACCGCAAAAACTTGCTCATTCTTGGCGGACAAGAATAATGATTTGCCTGTAAATCCACGTTGCTGTAGTTTTTTCAACAACGAGAAACCATCGAAGTTAGGTAACTCAATATCGATAATAACCAGATCAACAGGGTTGTTTTTTAAAATCTCTAAGGCTTCACTGCCATCAACCGATTCGTAAATGGTTGAAAATTCGTTACTTTGTGATAGTAATGCACGAATGGCGACACGAATAGCCGGGTGGTCATCAACTATCATCACTGATTTTGTCATGTTCTCTCCGTAAATCGTTATATCTTGGGATTCGCAGAGTTAATTCACTGCTCCTCACTCGCACCGATCGACTCCAAATGATTACCCAAGACGAGATAAACAAGAACCACGCTGCCGATGCCCAAAGTACTATTTCGGTGATTCTAATCTCTAATTATAGATTATCAAGAAAAGATTCTTACTCATGTATAGCCCGCTGAAGCCAACTCATCACCGCAACCTTATTCTGCCTAGTGAATTGATTATAAACGAATTAGGAATTTTTTTATTAAATTTAAAATAGATTATTCAGAAAAACAGAGAAGAAATAGTTAATTTATAATTCCAAATGTAAATATATACGACTTTTCAGAGTAGGGTGTAGGAAACTTCTATAATCTATTGTGTGGGTTATTCTAGTATGAATATCAGGGAGATAGGTCCTATCTGATAATGGTTTGCGGATGGTAACCTAATGCAATTAATGATAATACATTAACTGTCGCAAAACTGCGGCGGAGCGTGAATCTACAGGATTAAAACAAAAAGCCCGCTTAGTTGCCTAAGCGGGCTTCTCTAATTTGGCTCCTCTGACTGGACTCGAACCAGTGACATACGGATTAACAGTCCGCCGTTCTACCGACTGAACTACAGAGGAATTGTCTGAACGGGGCGAATAATAGCGGGGTATGAGGAACATGTCAAAGGGGAAACAGTAAATTTGGATTGTTTGCTTACAGTTTGCGCAACTTATTGAGAATTTTGACTTTTAGCTCAATCCTTGCGCAAAAAGCGGCCGATTGTTTAACGAAAGAGCGAGCAACGTATTGTTACGCTGCTCGCCAACAAGTCTACTGGGGTGTATCAGCCAGAACAAACATGCCATAGGGATGGATTTGCAGATAATAACTGTCACCGGGGGCGGGTTGCAGTTGTGTGGCATTTACTTGCAATAGCAAAGATTGACCTTGCCAATCCACCAGTACCTCATATTGCGGCCCCATATAAGCCACTTTATTAATAGTACACCGCTGGCTTGGCTCACCTTGCTGACTTAGCGTGATAGCCTCTGGTCGTACACCCACGGTGGACTGTTGCCGTTGGGCGGCAAATCCCTGTGGTTTAGGGATGTGATAACCGAAGATTTCAACGCTACTGCTGTGAATAGTGGCTGGAAAGACGTTAGCGTCGCCCATGAAACTGGCCATAAAATGCGAGGCGGGGTGGCGATACAGTTCTTGTGGCGCACCAATTTGCATTATTTTACCTTTATTCATCACCAGCACGGTATCAGACACGGCAAAGGCTTCACTTTGGTCGTGGGTAACATACAGCGAGGTAATAGTAAACTGCTGTTGCAATTCTCGAATTTTATCACGCATGCTGCGGCGCAAATTAGCATCCAGATTACTGAGCGGTTCATCAAAAAGCAGCACTTTAGGTTTGAGGATTAGTGCCCTGGCCAGCGCAACACGTTGTTGCTGCCCACCGGATATTTGATCCACGAAGCGATCGGCAAAGCCGTCTAAATCTACTAACACTAAGGCTTCTTGTACACGACCTCGAATCTCATCTTTCGGCCGGCCCAGCATTTTCAGACCATAGCCAATGTTTTCGCCCAGTGACATGTGCGGGAACAAGGCATAGGACTGGAATACCATGCAGATATCCCGCTGCTGGATAGATCGGTCAGTCACATCTTCACCATCGATAAAGATTTGTCCGCCGGACGGTTTTTCTAGCCCGGCAACCAGCCGTAATACCGTGGTTTTACCACAACCCGATGGCCCCAGCAGGGTGACCATTTCCCCTTTAGGGATAGCCAGATTGAGACTGTCAATCACGATATTGCTACCAAAACGCTTGGTGACGTGTTTTAGCTCGACGAAATGTTTCTTATCGCGAGTGACTGTCTTTTGCTCTGACAGATTTTTTTGAGTAGATACTGTATTTATAGTAGACATAGCATTCAGCCTTATCAGTACGTCATTATTCAGCATTACTGGCTTTCGAGCGGGCAGTACGCGCTTCGCCAACCAGATAATCAAACAGGAAGATGATGGCGAGCATGACCACAATCAGAATCGAACCATAAGCGATGGCAATACCGTATTCGCCATCTTCTACCCGGTTAAGGATGTAAGAGGTGGCGACCCGTGTATCAGGTGTTACCAGGAAGACGATGGCACTGACGGTAGTCATGGCGCGCACAAAACTGTAAATCAGCGCCGATAGAATCGCCGGGCGTAGCAACGGCAGTAGAATATAAATCACAGTACGCAGCGAACCCGCCCGCAGACTAAGTGATGCCTCATCCAATGATTTATCCAGTTGTCCCAGCCCGGCAATCCCCGCGCGTATCCCTACCGGCACATTACGCATCACCATAGAGATAATAACGATGGCGGCAGTACCGGTCAGGTACACCGGGGCACTGTTAAAGGCCAGAATATAGGACACCCCCGCGACCGTACCCGGTACCGCGAAGCACAACATGGTGCTGAATTCGATGGTTTTTTTACCACGGAACTGTTGGCGCACCACGATATAGGCAATCAGCAGACCAAAGGCGGCGGTGATAGGGGCAGCAATACCCGCATAGAGCAGCGTATCGAGCAGAGAAGGCCATGCGCCGTCACTGAAACCTTGACCAAATAGCTGATTAAAGTTATTCAGCGTCAGGGTGTAATCGACCCCCCAGTTGACGGTGAAACTGCCGTAGAAAATGCTGCCATACAGTAAGACGTTAAAGGCAATCCACACATACAGCATGGCGGTGGTGCCCCACACCAGTGATACCGGTAATGGTTGGACATCGCCCCGAGAAGACTTACCAGAAATGGTGACGTAAGAGCGTTTACCTATCCACATATACTGAATGCAGAAGATAAACAGTGAAAACATCAGTAAGATAACCCCCAGCGTGGAGGCGGCTGGATAGTCAAGTTGTGCACCCGTGATATAGAAGTAGATTTGGGTAGCCAGCACGTCAAAGTTACCACCCAACACTAATGGGTTACTGAAATCAGCCAGTGATTGCACAATAACGATTAGGAATGAGTTGGCCAGCGCCGGTTTTAGCAAGGGTAAAAACACCTGCATAAAGGTCTGCCAACGGCTGGCCCGCAAGGTATAAGAGGCTTCCTCCAGCGACGGGTGGATAGTTTTGATTGCGCCATCGAGGATCATAAATGACATCGGCGTAAAGGCTAAAACTTGTGCCAGCCAGATGCCGGTGAAGCCATATAACCAGTTAGTATTGGTCAGTCCGAACCAAGTGACCATCAACTCTGTCACATAGCCGGAGCGGCCCATCATCAAGGTTACACCCAGCCCGACGACAAAGGGTGGGGTAACAATAGGCAGAATTGAGAAGATGCGCCCCAGCAAAGCGGAGCGTTTGGCAATACGCGTGGTATAGATAGCCAGCACCATACCGAAAAAGGTACAACCTATGCCAACCGCCACCGACAGCAGGAACGAATTCCAGATAACTTGCAGGATATGCGCTTGACCGAGGATTGCCATAAACTGCCACGGTGCAAAAGCGCCACTCTCATCGGTAAAGATCGGGATAAAAATGGCAATACTGGGGAACAGAATAAAAACGGTGATCAGGGCAATGATAGTCACCAGTGATCCGAGTACAAAACGGTCACCACCCAGCCATTCAAGGCGCGCCAGCGCCAGAGTAATGATTGCCCCCAGAGCGATAAACAGCCCGATAGTGGCAAATCCTAACCCGCGCCCGAGCCAGGCTGAGCTTACCACCACCAGCAGTGCGCAGAATAAGGCATAGCCTGCATCAAACAGATGGCGGTAGCGATGTTCGCGACCAACGGGTGACAATGGCCTGAAAAGCAGCAGTAACGGCAGGCCAAACCACAGCGTACTGATATTAAGGCCAGACCAACCATAAGAGGCCAGTAGCTCCGAACGACTGGCCTCAAGCAGGCCGTAATCCAGGCTAAACGTGGGCAATAGGGCAAAAGCAGCCACGGCGAAAGCCAGCCAATAGAAAATGGCATCCCGTGTCTGCGGGAGCCGCAGAGCATGTGCATGTGTCATGGTGTTCCCCAGATACCCTTTGTCCCTGGCGTTACAGCAATGTTCGCTTACCTTGCGAACCGGCATGAATGCTATTCAAACCGGTCCCCGACCGATCTGTTATTCACTTGCTGTAACGCCAATGACTCGGTTATAGAAATAAATTATTTATATGAGTCGGAGTCCTTTGTGGGCTTTTATTGGCCCATCTTGACGTCGTTGACCCACTTGGTGATCAGCTTCTTGCGCATTTCTGTGGCACCATAAGTGTCCATGTCGTAGTTAATCAGCTTCAGATCATCCAACTTGAGCGAGTTAGGTGAGGTTGCCGCCGTGGTATTGGTCAGAATCTGGTAGGACTGGCCCTTCTGCCATGCCAGTTCTTGTGCCTCTTTTGACAACACCCAATCAACAAATAACTTGGCATTATCCAGATTACGAGCACCCTTTAGGATACTGACTCCGCCGATTTCATAGCCGGAACCCTCACATGGCGAGATCAATTTCAACGGTGCGCCTTTCTCTTTTTCCAGTGAGTAGTCGTGCAGGAAGCCAATACCAATTGTGGTTTCGCCACGGGCAGCATTCCGGGCCGGGGCAATACCGGATTTGGTGTATTGCGACACGTTGGCATTCAGTTTTTTCAGGTAATCGAAGGCGGCATCTTCACCCCATAATTGTGAAAAAGTTGCCAACGCGGTGTAGGCGGTACCGGAGCTTTGCGGATCAGCAATTTGAATTTCACCTTTGTAAACTGGGTTGGTCAGGTCTTTCCAACATTTTGGCTCTGGCAGACCTTTTTCTTTCAAGCGGTCGGTATTCACGCCCATGCCTAAAATGCCGATGTAAACCGCTGAAGAGTAGTTACCTTTGCGTTTGGCCGGATCACGGAACTGCGGCATGATTTGCGCCAGATTAGGTGACTGGTAAGGATAGAGCAGGTCCATTTCACCCGCTTGAGATTGTGGATCCAGAGTACCGCCATACCAAACATCGGCCTGCGGGTTCTTTTTCTCAGCATCCACTTTGGCCAGCGTGCTGCCGGAACCATTACGAATAAAGCTGGTTTTTACATCGTATTTTGCCCCAAAGGCTTTGGCTTCTTCTTCACACATCGCATTGGTGGCACTGCAATAAATCACCAGACGGCCTTCGGCTTTGGCGACAGTAGTCAAGGCGCTCAGGGTGAGGCCGGCGGCAATCAGAACTGAGAGTGGTGCGAGTTTCATAACATTATCCTTTTATCCCTTTTTGTCGCCGATACGGGGTGACAGGTCGGGCTGATGTTGTAGGGGCGAGATCGTGCTGACTTCACGTAACGTACTGTTTTATTTTCTTTTTTAGGTACTACTCACCTGCGCTCCATTGCGGGCTAAAGATTATCTTTATCTTGTGGGGCGAATCTCTTTTGCGCGGGTTCCAACCCCGACAAATTCATACCGGTCATTAATAGCGGCATTAATAGCAACCCAACTCCGGCTGATGCCAGCGTCAGTAAGGCAAAAAAACCTTGCCAGCCATAATGTTGCAATACTTGCGCCAGTGGCCATCCCGCGAGTGCTGCACCGAGGTAGGCAAATAATCCGAGAAATCCCGTGACCGTACCGGCGGCGTCTTTATGGGTATATTCCGTTGCCGCCAATCCAATCAGCATTTGCGGCCCGAAAACAAAAAAACCGATACTGAAAAACGTCACTGACAGCAGCGGATAGTTATGTACCGGTGCCAACCACAGCGCGGTCATAGTCAGAAATAACCCCAGCGCGAATAACAAAATCATCGGTGCCCGCTGACCACGAAATAACAGATCTGATCCCCAGCCAGCAAACAGCGCGCCAAATAATCCACCTAACTCAAATAGCGATAACGTGGCATTGGCACTGAGCAAATTGACTCCATGGCTCTCCGCCAGCCAGATATTGCCCCAGTCGTTGAGAGCAATGCGGATCAAATAGACCAGCACATAAGAGACCCCCAGCAACCAGATGGTGCGATTACCTAAAATGGCATCACGTAAAATACGCCCCATCGGCATCGGCGGGCTTTGTTGCTCCTGCCATTGATCCTGTGGATCGCGCCGCCATTGGCCGATAGTCGGCAAACCTTGCTGTTGCGGCTTATCGCACAACTGCCAGCACAGCCAAATCCCTAATACGATGCCTATCGCACCCGGTACCAGTAGTGCGGCTTGCCAGCCATAGTGCGAGGCCAGAAAGGCAGACAGCAGAGGCACTGCTGCCCCCCCGATGCTGATAGAGGTATTCCAGCATCCCCACCAGCTACCGCGTTCACTGCGTGAATACCATGTGCTGAGCAATTTGGCGCATGGCGGCCAGCCCCATCCTTGAAAGAAGCCATTCAAGGTCCACACAATTAACAGTGCGGGTAGGGTGTGGCATAGGGTGAACACCACATTCAGCACCCCGGTCATCATCAGGCCGATACCCATAATCCAGCGGGCTTGAGTCCGGTCGCTGACGATACCGGAGACAAATTTAGAACCGCCGTAAGCCAGGTAAAACAGGGTGCCGAGTAAGCCGATATCCCCTTTGTCCAACCCCAGTTCCAGTTGCATCACTGGCATCGCGTAATTGACACTTTTACGCGTTAAATAAAAAGCGGCGTAACCCATCACCATGGCGGCCATCAGGCGCGGCCGCCAATAGCGATAACGCGCATTCACCTGTTCCGGCGTCAAAGGCTCGGGGGGTAAAGTCTTCGACGACGTGTGCGATGCAGGCATGGATTCCTCCAGTAAGTGAGTTGAGTGTAGGGAAGGTGAAAGTGAAAGAGATGAGACAAGGTTTTAGGCGGCTAGGAATAATGCTTATTTATGAAGACTTTTGATTCAATTTTGTGGGCAGGTTCACAGTGTCATTACTGCGGACGTGAGTGGGTAGATTGACCACCACCCGGGTACCTAACCGGCGTTGCAGTAACCAGTCTCCCCCCAGTGCGCGCACCCGTTCTTCAATGCCACGCAGGCCAAAACCACCTCCTGGCGGTTGCACCGGAATACCCATGCCATCATCGCGCACGTCCAGCGTGATGATATTGTTACCGATGCGCAGGCTGACATGAATATTGCGAGCCTTGGCATGCTTATTAATATTGTTCAATAACTCCTGCACCAGTCGATACAGGGTGAATATCACCGCATCTTCACCAGGGTCGGGTGGCAGCGCATAATCCAGTTGGAAGTTGATACCTTGCTCGGCAAAAGCAAATTCTTCAGCCAGATGGTGCAGTGCTTGATCCAGCGGCATTTCATCCAGAACTGGCGGACGTAACTGGCGTAACAGTTGGCGCGTGGTTTGATGAATACGTTGCGACAGGGTACTTATCTGATTTGCTGCGGATTGCGCTGCCGCAGAGGGGGCGCTGCGGTTGACTAACATCGCCTGGATTTGAATTGCGGTGATATTCTGGCCAATTTCATCATGCAATTCGCGTGCGATCTCTTTGCGCACATCCTCCTCGGTATGCACCAACCGTTCCATCAGCTTACGGCGGGTTTGCAGTTCTTGTTCTAACTGATTGCGGTAACGGTGCAGATGTTGGGTCAGTTGCTGTTGGCGGCTGATGGCGATACCTAATGTCATTCCCAGTAAGGCCTGGGTCGAGAGGAACAGCTCCAGTTCCGACAGGTCATGAAAAGCGCCACTGGCCTGACGGGTGACTGTTATCATCAGGCTGCCTAATACCGCAGCCAATACCCCCCCTTGCCAACCGAATTTGTAAGCCATAAACACATTGGGTAGAAAAACAAAAATCAGCAACAGGCGCTCCATATTCGGCGTAATAGCAACCTGTATACACACGCCAATGGCAAAAATAAGCGAGCACCAAATCAGTAGCGAGGTACGCAGCGGCGGATCGGGCATCTGTTGGGAAAACAGGTTACGGATGTGCTGCTGCTTTAAATATTCATAGATAAGATAGGTAAAGGGGACTAGCAAAATACCGCCGGTAAAGGTGGCAAGCAGGGTCTGCGTTAACGATAAAGGCAGCCAAAAACCCAGTACGAAGCCGTGCAGTAAGCTGTTGCCCGTCACCGCAGTGAGTAAAAGTAACAGCCGTTGCCAATAAAGGGTGTAGTGATGCCAGAAACGTTGACTCAGCCAGGCGGGCAATAAACTCAGCGCCGATGAAAGCACAATTAAGGCAGTAACTTGCAACTTTTCGCTATACAACCACCACAACATCCCAGATTCGGCCAGCAGCAGTACCGGCCAATAACGGCGGGGTAGCAGAATCATTAAGGCCAGCCGTAGCCCTTGCGGCAGCAGTAAAACGGCGTGTAAGCCGTCATTACTGAGATAAAAACTGATGGTCCACAGGGCGAGCCAACTCAGAGAGTAGAAGATGGTCAGAAACAGCGATAGCCCCACCGACCGTAGCTGTAACATACTTAATTACCTGCCAACAACTGATGCTGTAGGGCAAAATGCACCAGTTCGACAGTGGTTTCACAGTTGAGTTTGCCCAGAATATTGGCTCGATGGACGTGGACGGTTTTGTGGCTGAGTGACAATTGCTCGGCAATGGATTTAACACTGATTCCATTGATTAACAATTGGAAAACCTCTTTCTCGCGTGGCGTTAATATTGCCAGTTGTGGCGGATGTTGTGGTATATAACGCAGTGCTCGCAGTGCGTCAGCACACAGATAGAGGCCGCCGCCATTGACCGTCCGCAGCGCCTGAACCAATTCATCCGGGCCACAGCGTTTAGTCAGATAGCCGCTGGCACCCGCATCCATCGCACTTTGCACAAAGGCGGTGGTGTCATAAATACTCAGAATAATTGCGCGAAAATGAGGCATGGTTTGACGCAGACGTTTGAGCAGACTTAGCCCGCTTTCATCCGGCATCGAAATATCCATAACGGTAACATGCACATCGATATTCGGTAGTTCGGCCCACGCCTGCGCTGCCGAACCATATTCACCAATAATGCGAATATCTTTTTCCAGCGAGAGCAGTTGGGCAAACCCAGAGCGGACGACAATATGGTCATCTATCAATGCAACATTAATCATGATTTTTCTGTATTACGGAACCTAGCCTGCATGATGCTCATCAATCTTTGTTGTAGCAATAATTGTTATCAAAAATGTTAGAGGCTTAACAGATGCAGGAAAAATCTGATTATTAACTAGGCAATTATTATCTGAGAAATGAAGCGCTCCACGTGATTGACGGTGGAACGCCTTTGCTGTCGAGTGGGGAGCTGTGTCAACTACGCTGATTTTTTACTGCGATAAATCCGCTGTGGCCGACCCACCTTGCCATAAATAATTTCTGCCTGTAGGGCCTGATTAGTGGCACAGAACTCCAGATAACGGCGTGCCGTGGTACGGCTTAATCCCAGAACCTGGGCGACAGTTTCTGCGGTGTACTCCGCCATGTTATCACTGAATAGGGTTTGGATTTTGTCCAATGTCATCTGGTCTATGCCTAATGGTAGCGTCACTTTCTGTTCACCACGGGCATAGGTATTATACATTTCATCGATCTGGCGCTGATTAACCTTGGTACCATCTTGTAATACCTGATGGCGGTGGCTGTAACGGGCTAATGACTGCTCCAACCGCTCATAGGCTACCGGTTTAATCAGGTAATCAAAAACCCCATAACGGATTGCTTCAGATACCGTCTCACTATCGCTGGCCGCAGTGACGAAAATAATGCCACCAGAGAAACCCTGTAAGGTCATCTCACGCAGTAATTCCAGGCCACTACCATCGGGCAGATAGTTATCCAGCAAAATTAAATCAGGCTTGAAACGCATCACCATGCTGCGGGCTTGTTGCAAATTACCCGCGAGCCAAACTTCGTGGCAATAGCTGCTTTGTTTGATAAATTCTGCATGCATCTCTGCCAGCGGTGTTTCGTCTTCTACCACTAAAATATTAAGCCATTCCATGGGATCTCCTCATCTTTGAGATCAACGCGTCTTCGGAATAAAGACCGTAAATAAGGTGCCGCGCGGCGGATTTTCTTCTATCGTAATGGTGCCGCCACTTTGCTGAACATAGGTGGCTACCAGGTACAGGCCGATCCCGTGTTCGTCTGAATTTTTAGAGCTGATACCGCGTTCGAATAAGCTATCTTGCAGTTGCGGATCGATACCGCAACCGTGGTCGGCAACCTCCAAAATCAAGTTATCCCCTTCATCAGAAAGGTAAATTTCAACCTGTTTATCGCATTCCGGGTTCTTCAAGCTAGCCTCAAAAGCGTTATCCAGTAAATTCCCCATGATAGCAGCCAATTCGTTCTCCCCGATGGTGGGCGGCAGTATGCCCAACTGGCAACCGGGAATAAAGTTCAAGCTCAGCCCTAACTCTTTGGCCCGGTGGTATTTACCGAAGAGTAAAGCGGCAATTTGCCGGTTACTGAACGCGGTGCGTAACATATCAATCAGAGCCTGATGGGATGAAGACTCGGTTTTTACCATCTCAAGTGCCCGATCAAACTCTTTCATCTGCAATAACCCACTGATGGTTGACATCCAGTTCAAGTGTTCATGGCGCACCGTGCGTAGATTCTCGACATATTGCTTAATCTGGCTCAGTTGGACGCTAAGAGTATGAATATCATCCTGGCTACGAAAGCTCACCACCCAGCCTTGAAACACCCCCTCTTCAGACCAAATACCCGCCCGATTGGCGATAGTATTCAAGCCATTAAAGGTACATAGCTCATCCTGACGGTTATCACCGGTTTGATCGAGGAAGAAATGGTCAGGTGAGACCACTTCACTGACGTTGCAACCTATTAACTGTTGTGGTGTGGCGGAGATGTGCAGCATTTTACGCGCATTTTGATTGATTGCAGTGATCCTTCCCTCAGGATCAACCGCCAGCAGCCCTTCAAATACGGCACCAAACAAGGCTTCTTGTTGGCGTAATACTCGCGCTATCTCTTTCGGCTCCATTCCCATCATTTGGCGGCGGATGTGGTGTGCAAACAGCCATGACAGCAATAGCAATACAATCAGCACCATGATAAACGAGTGAGTGAGTGGCAGCAGATAAATGAGTCGCCAGTGGTCAATCTTGCTGATGAGGTAGCCCAGAGAAACGACCCCGATGATTTGTCCGTGTTCGTCGCGGATCGGGGTTTTAGCCCGCATCGCTTCCCCCATCGAGCCTTTACCGAAAATGATATAACTTTCACCTCGTTCCAGCGCACCGGGTTTCGTCCATTGCATCGGATAACCAATCATTTGCGGATTAGGGTGATACAGACGAATCGACTGAGTATCGCCAATCACCAGATAATCAAGATCTGAGGTATCACCTAACCGCCCCACAATTTGTGCTAACTGAGCTTTATCGCGGCGTTTTACTGCATCCACCACCGAATCCATCGCGGCGATAATCTTGGCCTGATTCATCGCGGTTTTACTGACCTGATCCAGTAAATATTGTTCAAAACTGTGGCTCAGAAAACGATCAAGTGTACCAACCAAAATGATCGAGACGGTTAATAGCAGCAAAAATATACGCAGTGGGAAGGCAATATTCTTCAAGCGACTCCATTTCAGACCGTGCCATTTTAATTTGCGTAATGGGGAAGAACCTGAAGAGGAACTGGGCATGCTACTCACCTTAATTAACATATGGACCATTAGCACAGGCATTAACATAAGTGAATTTAAGCAATAATTAAATAGCTAAGAGAAATAAAAAATAATATTAATAATTAAAGAAATTAAAACCATTAAATAACTTATATTTACTCTCTTATATGTGAAATAGGTCAATTAACCACGCTATTTTTATGTTTAGCATGTGGTCGTAAATTAATTGAAATTAAAAATCAGTTTTTAAATGGTTATTTTATATTGTTGTTTTTATGTGAATTTTTAATTTAAATCGCACGCTTTGACTTGCCTGATTATCGGGAGTTTAACTTGTGTTTTATTTGTTATATAAACGTTATGCTAGAGAGTGAATTATGGATACGGTATTTAGTCAAATTAATCGTTCAGAGCATCAGCAAATTGCAGAAATAACACGTTTCTTGCGTGCTAACGATCTGAATATAGATACCACTGTTGACGTATTTATTACCGTAAGCCGTAATGAACAACTCGTGGCCTGTGGCGGGATTGCCGGCAATATTATCAAATGCGTGGCAATCAGTGAGCAGGTTAGGGGGGAAGGATTGGCGCTGACCCTGGCGACCGAACTGGTCAATTTGGCCTATGAATGTCACCATAGCCATCTGTTTATTTATACCAAGACCAAGAATGAAGACTTATTTAAAGCCTGTGGCTTTTATCCGATAGCCAGTGTCCCCGGTATTGTGGTGTTGATGGAAAATAGCGCCTGCCGCTTGCAGCGTTATGCCAAACAATTAAGCCAGTTACGCCAACCGGGACAAAAAATTGGCAGCATCGTAATGAATGCCAATCCGTTTACCCGTGGGCATCAATATTTAGTCCGCCAGGCCGCGGCACAGTGTGATTGGTTGCACCTGTTTTTGGTGAAAGAAGATAACTCGCGTTTCCCTTATGAAGACCGCCTGCAATTAGTGCTCAGTGGCACCGAGGATATTACCAATCTTACCGTGCATCCTGGCTCGGAATATATGATCTCTCGTGCCACTTTCCCATGTTATTTCATTAAAGATCAAGGTGTGGCCGATGACTGCTATACCGAAATCGATCTGAAGATATTCCGTCAATATTTGGCCCCGGCATTGGGTGTCACTCACCGCTTTGTTGGTACCGAACCGTTTTGTACCGTGACCGCCAAATATAACCATGACATGAGCTACTGGCTGGAAACCCCGTTATTAGTCTATCCCCCCATCTCACTGGTAGAAATTGAGCGCCTTAAATATCACAACACCGCTATTTCTGCCTCTTGGGTACGCAAATTACTGGCTCAGGGGGATGGCGAAACCATTCGTAAATTGGTCCCCCCTGCCACCTGCCACTATCTACAACGCCTA
The DNA here is from genome assembly GCF_052217165.1 of Yersinia sp. 2540 StPb PI. Classification (NCBI taxonomy): domain Bacteria; kingdom Pseudomonadati; phylum Pseudomonadota; class Gammaproteobacteria; order Enterobacterales; family Yersiniaceae; genus Yersinia; species Yersinia sp. 2540 StPb PI. The sequence continues at coordinate 3,531,497 of NZ_JAZGQC010000001.1, read as the reverse complement.
CTGGCGCAGCGGGCAAAAAAGGTAGCTTCAGCAAAGGATCCAGCCCTGTTTTAGCCGAATAAAACAGGGCGCAAAGATAGGTGCAGATACGTAGATCAGCAACCTCGAATTTGAAGACAAGTTAATCAGGTGAAAAATGAAAATTATCAGAGAGGCCGTCGCCGGAACACTGGAGTCGAGCGACGTGATGGTGCGCATTGCGCCATTAAATCCACCCGAAATAGATCTGCAAATACATAGCAGTGTGGATAAGCAGTTTGGTGAAGCTATTCGTTACAGCGTTTTGGCGCTGTTGGAACAGTATCGGGTAAACGGAGTGCAACTGATTATTGACGATAAAGGCGCACTGGATTGCGTATTGCAGGCACGGTTGGAAACCGCGCTACTCAGGGCAAGTGACGAAAAAATTCTGCCATGGAGAGCATCGTGATGAAACCTGAAATGAAAAACAGAATGCGTCGCAGCATGTTATTTGTTCCCGGCGCTAATGCTGCAATGGTAAGTAATGCCTTTATTTATCAGGCTGATGCATTGATGTTCGATCTGGAAGACTCGGTTATTCTGCGCGAAAAAGATGCCGCCCGACGTTTGGTCTATCACGCCTTGCAACACCCGCTTTATCAAGATGTGGAAACCATTGTGCGAGTCAATGCGTTGGACTCAGCCTACGGACTGGCCGATTTGGAAGCGGTGGTTCGAGGGGGGGCCGATATTGTACGTCTGCCCAAAACTGACTGTGCGCAAGATGTGACCGATATGGCGCGCGAGATCAGCCGTATCGAGTCGGAATGCGGCCGCGACGTTGGCAGTACAGGTCTGCTGGCCGCGATTGAGTCAGCACAAGGGATTACTCAGGCACTGGCTATTGCACAGGCATCTCCGCGCCTGATGGGGATTGCATTAGGTGCAGAGGACTATGTGCGTAACTTGCGTACCGAGCGCTCACCAGAAGGTATTGAGCTGCTGTTTGCGCGCTGTTCAATTTTGCAGGCGGCCCGCGCTGTTGGAATTCAGGCTTTCGATACCGTCTATTCCGATGCCAACAACGAGGCCGGTTTTTTGCAGGAAGCCGCATTGATCAAACAACTGGGCTTTGATGGCAAATCGCTGATTAACCCACGGCAAATCGAACTGCTACATAACCTCTACGCCCCGACCGAGAAGGAAGTCCAGCACGCACAACGAGTGGTCGATGCGGCGGCGGCGGCGGAAGCCGAAGGACGTGGGGTGGTCTCCCTGAACGGCAAGATGGTAGATAGCCCGGTGATTGAACGGGCACGGTTGGTTTTGCAACGTGCGGTCAGTGGCCTGCGTGAGGAATAAAAGATGAATAGGCAACAACGAGTAGAAAGTTTAAGTCGCACTCAGGATAACGGCCCGGCGTACCACCTGTATCAAAACACCTCGAAAGCGAATTTACAGGCGCAGAAACCCCGTGATATCAAAATATGCGACTCACTGGAGACAGTTATCCGCCGTTGCGGGTTGCAAGATGGCATGACTATCTCCTTTCACCATGCTTTTCGTGCTGGTGATTTAACCCTGAATCTGGTGATGGATACCATTGCCGCCATGGGATTCAAAAATCTGCGTCTGGCCTCCAGTTCGCTGAGCGACTGCCATTCACCGCTGGTGGATCATATCCGCAATGGGGTGGTCAGTGAGATCTATACCTCTGGTCTGCGCGGGCCGTTGGCAGAGGAAATCTCTCGCGGGTTACTGGCTAAACCCGTACAGATTCACTCCCACGGTGGCCGGGTTAATCTGATTGAATCCGGCGAACTGACTATCGATATTGCCTTTATCGGCGTACCGGCCTGTGATGAATTTGGTAACGCCAATGGCTTTAGCGGCAATGCCTGTTGTGGCTCGTTGGGCTATGCCAAAGTCGATGCAGACTATGCACACTGTGTGGTGTTGCTGACAGAAGCGGTGGTGACCTATCCCCATCATCCGGCCAGTATTACCCAAGATCAAGTTGACCTGATTGTACAGGTTGAAAAGGTCGGTGATGCCGACAAGATCGGTGCTGATACCACCCGAATGACCTCCAATCCTCGTGAGTTACTGATTGCCCGCCGAGCTGCCGAGGTGATTGCCGGTTCCGGCTATTTTGTCGATGGATTTTCTTTGCAAACCGGGACTGGCGGGGCATCACTGGCAGTGACGCGCTTCCTTGAGGATAAAATGCTGCGGCGCAACATTACTGCCGCTTTTGCCCTCGGTGGCATTACTTCAACGATGGTAGAACTGCACGAAAAAGGGCTGATTACCAAGTTGTTGGATGTGCAAAGCTTTGACCGGCAGGCTGCCTCCTCACTGGCCCGTAACCCACGTCACATCGAAATCAGTGCCAATCAATACGCCAATTTTAGTTCGAAAGGTGCGTCAGTCGATCGACTGGATGTGGTGGTGCTCAGTGCTCTGGAGATTGATACCCGTTTTAACGTCAATGTACTGACCGGCTCGGATGGCGTGTTACGCGGAGCCTCTGGCGGCCATTGCGATACTGCGGTCGCCGCCCGACTCTCTATTATCGTCGCTCCCTTGGTTCGTGGCCGGATCCCGACGCTGGTCAATGACGTCACCACCTGTGTGACGCCCGGCTCCAGTGTCGATATTTTAGTGACCGATCATGGTATTGCGGTTAATCCAGCCCGGCCCGAATTGGCGGAACGCTTACAGCAAGCCGGTTTAGCCGTAGTCACCATCGAATGGCTGCATCAGCGCGCGTTACTACTGACTGGCGTGCCACAACCTATTGCATTTACTGATCGCGTGGTAGCGGTGGTGCGCTATCGCGACGGCTCAGTGATTGACGTTGTGCATCAAATACAGGAGTAGGCGATGAACACACTCTCTCCTGCGTTAGCGGCCAATCGGCCCATCAGCTTACCGGAGTTGCTTACCAGCCGTGAGTCCCGTCAGAGCAGACAACAGGCGTGGCTGGCTCGCCATCAGGTGACGTTGATTTCACTGACGTTGGTGGCACCCGGTGCGGTGAAAGATAACCCATTGACGCGCAAATTATTTGCATTGGCATGGCAGGCGATCACCTCGCTAAGTCAACGGCAGTGTTGGCCAGTGTTGCAGCAAGAGATTTTTCCACTGCCGACCGGCTGTGAAGGTTTGATGGCGGTGGATTTACCTGCGGAACAGGTGAAGGACGCCGCGTTGTTACTTGAGCTAAAACACCCGCAGGGCCGGTTATGGGATATCGATGTGCTTGATGCATCGGGGCAAATCTTATCGCGCCGTGATGTGGGGTTAGCGCCGCGCCGCTGTCTGCTTTGTCACCGTCCAGCCAATGTCTGTGCCCGCGCGCAAACCCACAGTATTGACCAACTATTGGTTCAGATGGAGTTGATGCTCAATGCCACAACTGCAACGCACTGACAACAGGGCGGCTCAATCACCTGCCGCCTCCTCTGACTTTGCCAAAAAATATGGTGCACTGGCGTATCACGCCATGCTGGCAGAGGTGAATCTGACACCGAAACCGGGCCTGGTGGATCGCTTCAATTGTGGTGCACATAAGGATATGGCGCTGATCGATTTTTATCACAGTGCTGATGCTATTGCGCCGTGGCTCCCGCGCTTTATAGAACAGGGTATCAACCATGCTCAGCTTGGTGGGCAGGCAGCACTGAACAGCCTGCGACCGCTAGGACTGGCGTGTGAAAACAGTATGTTCCACGCCACCGGGGGGGTGAATACCCATAAAGGTAGCGTTTTTTCGCTGGGATTAATTTGCTGTGCGTTGGGGCGGCTGAAAGCGCGAGGTGAATGGATTAGCGCTAATGCTATTTGCCAGGAGGCGGCGCGCCTGTGTTCTGGGCTGACAGAGCGTGAGTTGCGTCAATCCAATCCACAACAAACGGCGGGCCAACGGCTGTTCTATCATTATGGCCTGACCGGCGCACGCGGCGAGGCCGAATCTGGCTTCGCTACAGTGTTGAATTATGCCTTGCCCGCTTACCAACGCTTATTAGTTAACGGGGCGGAATCCGACCATGCCTTATTGCACACCTTGCTGATTTTGATGTCCGTCAACCGCGATACCAATGTGGTGTCCCGTGGTGGTATGGCCGGGCTGCAATGGCTGCAACAGCAGGCGACAGAGATTCTGGCCTCACTCGCATCGGCAGGGATGGGTTCTCCTCTCAGCCTGAGGCGGGTGCGAATGTTTGATACCCAATGTATCGCTCGCAACCTTAGTCCCGGCGGCAGTGCTGACCTGCTGATCCTAACCTGGTTTCTGGCGCAGTTCCCTCATCATCTCCCTCACAAAAATAATAGCGTTGTTATTGAACCAGTAACAGCTATAGGAGTATCTCTATGTTGAAGTCGCAAGAGAAATTATGGAAAGCGCTCGCGCCTTTTGTGGTGCTGGCTGTTCTGCTGTTGATTCCCACCCCGGAAGGAATGCCACCTCAAGCCTGGCGCTATTTTGCGATTTTTGTCGCCATGATTGTTGGGATGATTTTAGAACCGATCCCCGCCACGGCGATAAGCTTTATCGCCGTGACGATATGTGTACTGAGTTCAGATTGGGTGCTATTTAGTGCGGCTGAAGTGGCTGATGCCAGCTTTAACGGCGGTAAAGAGTCTTTAAAATGGGGACTGGCCGGGTTCTCCAGTACCACCGTCTGGCTGGTGTTTGGGGCATTTATCTTTGCGCTGGGTTATGAAGCCACCGGACTTGGCCGCCGTATCGCCCTGTTCATGGTGAAATTCATGGGCAAACGAACCCTGACGTTGGGTTATGCCATTGTTATTATAGATATTCTGTTGGCACCCTTTACACCATCCAATACTGCCCGTACCGGGGGGACAGTGTTCCCGGTAGTAAAAAATCTGCCACCCCTGTTTGACTCATTCCCCAATGATCCGTCGTCACGGCGTATCGGTGGGTACCTAATGTGGATGATGGTGATCGGGACCAGTATCAGCTCCTCCATGTTTGTCACTGGCGCGGCACCTAACGTGCTGGGTATTGAGTTTGTCAATAAAATTGCCGGTGTTCATATTGGCTGGATGCAGTGGTTCCTGGCGTTCCTGCCCGTTGGGTTAATTTTACTGATCGTGGCACCCTGGCTCTCTTATGTGTTGTATAAACCCGGCGTGACCAAAAGCGATGAGGTAGCGGCTTGGGCGCAAACAGCACTGACTGAGATGGGGGCGTTAACGCGCAAGGAAGCAATTCTGATTGGTTTGGTGCTGCTGAGCCTGTGCTTATGGGTGTTTGGCGGTAAATTCATCGATGCGACGGCGGTAGGGTTGCTGGCAGTATCCCTGATGTTGGCACTGCATGTGGTGTCGTGGAAAGACATTACTAAATACTCAAGTGCCTGGAACACGCTGGTCAATCTGGCCACACTGGTGGTGATGGCCAATGGCTTAACGCGGTCGGGCTTCATTGATTGGTTCGCCAATACCATGAGTACCCATTTGGATGGTTTCTCGCCGAATATGACGGTGGTGGCGCTAGTATTGGTGTTCTATTTCTCTCATTATCTGTTTGCCAGCTTGTCTGCCCACACGGCAACCATGCTGCCGGTTATTTTGGCAGTCGGTAAAGGTTTAAGTGGTGTGCCGATGGAGCATTTATCCATGCTGCTGGTGTTATCCATTGGGATCATGGGTGTCCTGACGCCGTATGCGACTGGCCCTGGTGTGATTATCTATGGCTGTGGTTATGTGAAATCGAAAGATTACTGGCGGCTGGGTGGCATCATGGGGGTGTTCTACATCTCAATGTTGCTACTGGTGGGCTGGCCAATCATGAGCCTGTGGTATTGATGACAAAGTAACCGTGAGAAGGGCCGGTCAGCGGCCCGACTCATGATTATCGTTTTATCAGCCGGTGTACACGCCAAATACCCTTGGTAGCCACAGGGATATTTCAGGAATATAAGTGACCAACATCAGCACCAGGAACAGTGCGCCGTAGAACGGCAACATCGCTTTTACCACTTGTTCAATCTTCTGTTTACTCACCGCACTGGCGACAAACAGCACCGACCCCACCGGGGGGGTGATCAGACCAATCCCCAAATTGATCAACATAATCATACCGAAATGGACCGGATCAATACCTAATGAATTGGTCACTGGCATCAGTACCGGTGTTAGGATCAGAATCAGCGGTGCCATATCCATTAAGGTGCCAATCAGCAGCAGCATGATATTGATACACATCAGAATCACGTATTTGTTATCAGAAACCGAGGTAAAGAATTCAGTGATACGTTCAGGCAACTGCATGTAGGTCATGATAGCGCCGAAACTGGCGGCAAAACCGATTAAAATCATCACGATAGTGACAGTTTTTACTGTGCGATACATCAGTTTAGGCAATTCGGACCATTTATAGTCGCGATAGATAAACATAGTGACGAAGAATGACCACAAACAGGCAATCGCGGCAGATTCTGTGGCGGTAAATACCCCGGAAAGAATTCCTCCCATGATGATGACCACGGTCATCAACCCCCATAATGTATCGACAAAGATTTTAAGCGCCTGACGGAACGGCACTCGTTCACCTTTAGGGTAACCTCGCTTATAGGCAAAGCCGACACACATTAGCATCAGGGTAAAACTGAGCAGCAAGCCCGGTAAAATCCCGGCAATAAACAGCGCCGCGATGGATACGGTGCCGCCGGTTGCCAGTGAGTAAATCACCGAATTATGGCTGGGTGGGGTCAATATCGCCTGCACTGAACCACTGGCGGTGACTGCGGCGGCAAAATCACGCGGATAGCCTTTTTTATCCATTTCCGGGATCATTACCGAGCCAATGGAGGCGGTATCTGCCACTGATGATCCTGAAATGGCACCGAAAAATGTTGAAGCGACAATGTTAACTAGCGACAAACCACCACGGATGAAACCAACGAAAATATAGGCGAAACTCACCAGCCGCCGTGCGATGCCACCTTCGGCCATAATGGCCCCCGCCAGAATAAAGAACGGAATGGCCAGTAATGAGAATTTATTGACGCCACTGGTGATTTGAATCATCACCGCTTCCAACGGTAAATCAATCCAAAATGCCCCGGCGATGGCACTTAAACCGACGGCATAAGCCACCGGGACACCAATCGCCAGCAAGATTGCCAGCGTAAAAACTAAAATAAATGCGTCCATAAGGCAAAGTTCCCCAAATTATGAATTGCCGATCATCACTACCGGGCGGTGGGTCTGCGGGCCAAAAAATAGCCGCTCGATGATAAACATCAGCGTTATCGCGGAGCCGATTGGCAGAGGAATATAGCTTTGTCCGGCTGTCAGTAATGGGAACTCAGCCACTGGTTGTGACCAAAGCTCGCTACACAGAATGTAGCTATAGACCAAAATAAACAGGCTTATCAGCACCATCAGCAAATCAACCAATAACAGGCATACTTTTTTACCGGTCTCAGAGAGCCGATCAGTGACCATACTGACGGCAATATGTGAACCAGATCGATAACTGGCGGCAGCACCAATAAAAGTAAATGTCACCATACATAATATGGCGACGGGTTCTGGCCAGGATAAGCCATCGTTTTGGACATAACGGGCAAATATCCCCATAGGGATAACTACAACCATAATGATTAAGGCAATACCAGCGACCCAGATCGACAGGCGATATAACGCATCCATCGTTGATAGATAATAGCGAGCCATAGCGGAGACCTCAGTGTACCCAGGGTCATTGGCTGCAACACCCATGACCTTGGGTAAATATCAGTAGTATTAAAAAATTTAATACTGTCGGAAAGATGTTATTGCACGGCTGCAATCTGCTTGATCAGTTCTTGATGATCCTTACCGAATTCATCACGAACAGGTTGAGTGGCTTTATAATAATAGTCATGATCCATTTCATGATATTGCACGCCACCGGTTTTCATTTTGTCATGGGATTGCTGCACATAGGCTTGCCATAATACGCGCTGCTCAGCCTGTGCTTCTTTGGCCAATTTCAGAATGGTTTGTTGATCTTCAGCAGATAATTTATCCCATTTGGTTTTGGAATAAAGGAACAGCTCAGGAATAATAAAATGGCCGCTCAGGGTATAGTTTTTGACAACCGGCAGATAATTATGGGCGATAAAGGTCGGTTCGTTATTTTCGGTACCATCAATCACCCCGGTTTGCATCCCGCTGAATACCTCGCTTACGCCCATACTGAGTGAGTTGGCACCCATGGCTTTAAGGGTAGCCAGTGCAATCGGGCTGCCCTGAACGCGGATTTTCATACCTTTGAGATCTTCTGGTTTAACCACCGGTTCTTTGGTAATCAGATTACGGGTACCCGCATCCATCCAGCCGAGAAATACCAATTTTGAGTTCTTATTGTTAGTGATTTTATCACCGATTTCTTGGCCGATTTGACCATCAATAACTTTATGTAAATGGTCTTCGTCGCGGAACATATAGGGCAGGGTAAAGACACTGATCTCCGGCAGAATAGAGGCAACAGGGGTCATAGAAACACGAATAATATCAATTGCTCCCATTTGAGCCTGTTCTATCATTTGCTTTTCATCACCTAAGACACCACCCGGGAATGTTTTAATTTCCAGGCGACCATCCGTTGCGGTCTTTAGTTTGTCGCCCATATTTTTAACAGCAACAACATTAGGATAATCTTTGGGATGAACATCGGCAGCTTTAATTTGTTGAGCAGAGGCCATTTGACTAAATAATATGGCAGAAATAGCCAGGCACAGTGTGGGCAAAGGCTTTGGGAATTTCATTCAGTGTTCTCCAGAAGTCGCTATACAAAAGATAAAATGGATTATTTTTAATAATGGGATAGGTATATACCCAATAGAATTCAAGCAGCAGGTGCGCATCTGTAACCTGTAACCTGACGGATATATCAATATATAAAAAAAGGTTATTCCTTTATCCCTCTGGTAATTAACCTAGCTGTTTACATTTTCTTTTAAATTGACCATTGTCACAGAAAAAGAAACGTCAGGAACTGCGTTTCAATAATTGTGAAGTGACATTTCATAATGAATTAAGTCATATTGGGTTATTTGTTGATGGGATTGGTGTTTTGGCTTTTGGCAGCAACTTGCTTTCACTGATGTGTTTTAGCCACCGGGATAGGTTCGGATATTGTGGTGCTGTGGGTTAACTACTATTATAAAGGCCTATGAATCCAGATGATTAGGATAACGCGTGACGTCGGTATTTATTCGTAACTTTACCTTTGCCGCACTGCCAGCCAGCGGTTTAAATGGCCAGCCATTGTTTCACGGCCTGTTGGCAAAATGTGATTTTGATGTCAATGAATACCGGGATGAGCTGTTTGCTGTTTATGGCATTGCGTTTCCCGGCAGTTTACAAAAAGCAGTGGCAAAACGGCGTGCCGAATACCTGGCGGGCCGTTTTGTCGCCCGACAAGTGCTGAATATGCTAGAAGTACGCAATTATCCGTTGGCGAATGGGCTAGATCGCGCGCCACTATGGCCCGCCGGTTTGATTGGCAGCATCAGTCATAACAACCAACGTGCTCTGTGCACTGCGCAAATTATAACGCCGGCTACAGAGTATTCTGATGAAAGTGCTCATGTCCACGGTGTTGGGCTAGATATTGAAAGCCTGATTGCCGTTGAAAGGGCGAATGATCTATGGCCCGGAATCCTTAGTGAGCAGGAGTACCGCGACCTTCAGGAGGGCCCATTAGTATTCAACCAGTTACTGACATTGGCTTTTTCAGCCAAAGAGAGTCTATTTAAAGCAGTGTATCCACAGCTAGGGCGTTATTTTGACTTCCTGGAGGCCCGTTTCCTGAGTTATTCCATGGCATCAGGGCGTTTTGAGTTGCAGCTATTACGGGATCTCAGCAGTGACTTCCCAGCAGGCCGCATTTTTACGGGATGTTTCACTGTTAATGACAGTGATATTCAAACATTTATTGCTTACTAAGTTGGTACTAGTCACTTGTTGTAATAACTTTTTATTTTTTTAAGTTGGAAATTTCAATCGATATAGACTAAATATTTGACTATCAACCATATTTATTTGATAGGACATCATGAAATATATAGTGCTATTCGTTTTTATCTTATGTGTAGTCTATGTGCATTTTCGTGGCAAAGTTCGCTACAAGTTCTGGCGTCAGCTCTCAGATCATTCGACATTTGTTTCACCCATCAATGTGTTTATGTATCTGTTTTCACGGGTACCCACCACACCCTATTTAAAGCAGGATCTTTTCCCTGAATTGACCGTGCTGCGTGAAAACTGGCAGCAAATCAGGGATGAAGGTAAGGCGCTGATGGAAATCCAGCAAATCAAAGCATCGGATAAATATAATGATGCGGGTTTTAATTCGTTTTTTAAAACTGGCTGGAAACGTTTTTATCTGAAATGGTATGAAGACAGCCATCCTTCGGCGATGACACTTTGCCCTTATACCACCTCGTTATTACGCGGATTACCTTCGGTAAAGGCAGCGATGTTTGCTGAATTACCGCACGGTAGCCGCCTGCCTCGGCATCGTGATCCTTATGCCGGTTCTTTACGTTATCACCTTGGTTTAATCACCCCGAATGATGACCGCTGTTTTATTGATGTTGATGGCACCACTTACAGTTGGCGTGACGGTGAAGGCATTTTATTTGATGAAACTTATATTCATTATGCCGAGAATCAGAGTGGGCAGAATAGGCTGATCCTGTTTTGTGATATTGAGCGGCCAATGCGTTACCGCTGGGCGCAATGGATTAACCACTGGTTGGGGCGCAATTTAATGAGTGCAGCCACTGCCCCCAACGAAGAGGGGGATCGTACCGGTGGTGTCAATCGTATGTTTAAATACATCTATGCAGTGCGCAAGGTGGGGAAACGGTTGAAAGCCTGGAATCGTAGGATCTATTATTTGATTAAATGGATATTATTCGGTGGTATTGCCGTATTGATTTTTTATGCACTGTGAAAGAAAACGGCTCACAGAACAGACTATCAAATAGCGAGAGCCCCGCCCAAACTTAACTATGTGGGGCTTTCTCATCAATTATCTTGATCACTTTTCTTTTTTGACGCCCGCAACCCCGCCACAAATCCAGACTCAGACAAACATCACACCCAAAATTGATACTTAGAGCCGTCAAAAACCAATGGAATATTTTATTCTATTGATAGTTGTTTTTGAAACAATATAGTTATCTAAGTCACAAAGTTGTAAATTTTTTTGTAATTATAGCGTGAATAACTCATCAGTACCGTCATCTGTTCTAAGAATAATAGTACTTATATATCAGTGCGATAATGATATGTTTGATGATGGCCCACCTGTTTTACCTGAAATTTTCCCCGCCAAAAATGAAATTAGAATGCCATATTGTGATCGATATAGAATTTTAATTTCAATTCAAATGATATGTTGTGTCACAGTGAGTTAACATACTTATCAGTGATAACGCCAGTTGAGGATCGCCAGAAACCGCTAGCGAGCATTCATTGATAGTCTATTTTTGTCTCGTCAGGAGGATATAGATGAAAGAAGTCAGTGTTGGATTGATTGGTGGTGGTTATTGCAGTCATGCCGTCGGTTGGTTTCAGGCCGCAACCTTTGTTTGTGCTGTCAGCAGAATGAGGGGCTGGGACTTCGGTTGAGGCGGGTTAGCAAAATATAACGTATTACCAGTACCACCACGGTAATCGGTACATTTTAAAAATTGGGAGCGCAAAAGGATCATGCAAAATAAAAACCGTAGCAAGAATCATATAATATCGCACTCTGGAATAAAACTTATTTGTCTTCAATAACTGCATTTATCTTATTAATAAATCAGAGTGTCAAAAAGTTCTTCATCACCTCCATGTTTTAAGGTGGAGAAGGAGTTACTTTTGTTTTTTGAAACCCTTTTTGACATTAAATGGATAATCAAATAAAAAGGTAATGATATGTCGTTAATGATGAATCTCAATGCACAACAGAGAAAACGATTACATCAAATAACATTAGTCGCTACATTTGGTGGCTTGCTCTTTGGTTATGATACCGGTGTTATTAATGGTGCATTTTCTTCATTGAAAGAAAATATGGCCCTGACGCCGACGACTGTGGGCCTGGTAATGAGTGTACTGTTGGTCGGTGCCGCCATTGGTAGTGTTTTTGGCGGAAAATTGGCTGACTTTTTTGGTCGAAGAAAATACCTGCTCTATCTCTCCTTCGTTTTTTTCTTTGGTGCGTTATTGTGTGCATTATCGCCTAATATCACCACTCTTTTAATTGCCAGATTTTTACTTGGTTACGCGGTAGGCGGGGCATCGGTTACTGCACCTACATTTATATCCGAGGTTGCGCCGACAGAAATGCGGGGCAAACTTACCGGGTTGAATGAAGTTGCCATTGTTATTGGACAATTAGCAGCATTTGCAGTAAATGCGGTAATTGGTATTGCCTGGGGCCATCTGCCTGAGGTCTGGCGTTATATGCTATTGGTTCAAACTATCCCTGCTATTTGCCTGTTAGTGGGAATGTGGCGTTCGCCAGAAAGCCCCCGTTGGTTGATCAGTAAAAATAGGCGGGAAGAGGCATTAACAATTTTAAAACAAATTCGCCCTGAGCCACGGGCTATTAAAGAGTTTAATGATATCGTAACGTTGATTGATATCGAAAAAGAAAAGAAATTGTATGCTAAAAATGATTTGGCTATTATTTTTCAAACACCGTGGATCTTAAAATTAATTTTGGTGGGTATTGCCTGGGCAGCTTTACAGCAAACTACCGGTGTTAACGTCATTATGTATTATGGTACGGAAATATTAAAAACTGCCGGATTCTCGGAAAGAATGTCGCTAATCTGTAACGTGTTAAATGGCGTTTTTTCTGTCGGGGGGATGGTTATTGGGGTTATGTTCCTGGTTGATCGTTTTAAACGAAAAACACTGATTGTGTATGGTTTTGCCCTGATGGCAACGCTGCACTTGATTATTGCTGGCGCGGATTATTATCTGGTTGGTGAAATAAAGGCCACTGTTATTTGGTTGCTGGGTGCACTGTTTGTCGGGGTCATGCAGGGTACGATGGGCTTTCTGACTTGGGTCGTATTAGCAGAACTGTTCCCATTAAAGATTCGTGGCCTATCTATGGGGATCTCAGTATTTTTCATGTGGATCATGAATGCTATTGTGAGTTATTTGTTCCCCGTGCTTCAGGCGAAACTTGGCTTGGGTCCGGTCTTCTTGATTTTTGCTCTTATCAACTATCTGGCGATTATCTTTGTGATTACCGCCTTACCAGAAACATCCAATAAATCATTAGAACAACTTGAAGAAGAACTGTCTGCCGGTAATTAATAACATAATTTTTATATGAGATAAAAAAGATCATATCGCAAAAGGGACAGATAATGATAGATAATATTACCGTTGATAACCTACACTTAGGATGTCATGCAAAAAATAAAGCTGAAGTTTTAGCAATGATAGGAAAAGAGTTTAAATTAAAAGGTTATATTAACCAAGACTGTATCTCTTTTCTTAATGAAAGAGAACAACAAGTCTCTACATTCTTGGGGAATGGTATTACCTTACCTCATCTGCCTAAATCAGCCACAAATATCATTGTTAAAACCGGTGTTGAGATTTTTCAATTCCCTGATGGTGTCATCTGGGATAGAAGTAATGTTATGTTTATTGCCATTGGGGTTATTGCTAAAGAAAAAGAGCATATTGATGTGTTAAAAGATGTAGCCTCGATTTTTAGTGATGAAATTATTGCCAATGCGCTCTCATTAATCTCAAATAAACAGGATTTTCTCCGTATCCTTAATCGTAAATAGGGGAGGGTCGTGTAAGCCTGGAATTGTAGGGTTTATTAGCAGATTAAATAGCAAAAAGTTCACTTGAGGTTGCTTAAGTGGGCTTTTTTAATTTGGTAGTTGTAAAACCATCTCAATGTGCTGGCTGACGCTTAACAGTAGTGACTTTTATTAACCACTTCGGCATAAAGTTATTAAGGCGATTTGATGCCATTCGCGCATGTTTCCATCCTGAAACAGAACCTGGGTACTCAGAAAAAGAGTAGGTTACTATCGCGTATGCCTCTATATGACGTTAATAGATAACGATAGATATTTATGTTGTTTGCATAGCATGAACTTTTGGCAGTATAAAATAATAATATTATCGCAAGTCACTTATGCATAATAATATTTTCATTCATTAACAGTACAAGGAGGTAGTGTGAGCATTATTCCTATTCCTGACTATAAAACTCTACTTATATAGTGAATTATATTCATACAGTAAACTAATCGCACAGTGGATGTGAGGGTTATTTTTACGTCAAAATTAAAACTTGATATTTAAATATATTATTATAAATAACCAAACGGAATAACCTAATATTCCTATTAAGACGATAGTGTCGAATAAATATACTTTATTCCTAATGGTGATTAAGGAAAAAGTACAGGGTGATTATAGCTAAAGGCTGTTTTTATTTATTATTACTTTACGATTATTATTAATCAAGGACAGTATCATGTTGAAACCTATCGCATTTTCTTTGGGATTAACAAGTTTATCCCTACTCACTTTTCATGCTCAGGCAGATGAACCATTACCCGATGAAGTTCGCGTGGCCTACGGTGGTAGCTCACAGGTTCTGGTTCTGGCGAAAGTCGATGGTTCGTTGGAAAAAGCACTCAATACCAAGGTGAAATGGGTACAATTTGCCACCGGTGCTGATGCATTAGGTTATTTTGCCAGCGATGCGATTGATATTGCCAATATAGGTTCAAGCCCTGCGGTCGCGGGTTTGGTGCGAAAACTGCCAATAGAAATATTTGGTATATCAGGTGTGATAGCTACGTCTGAACGCCTTATTGCTAAAGATACGATTACCTCTTTGAAGGATATTGAAGGTAAACGTGTCGCTTATCCGCCTAATTCAACCGCTCAATATGCATTAGATGCCGCGATAGTGGTCAATCATATTGACCGTAATAAGGTGACATTAATTCCATTGCGACCCGCAGAAATGGTTGCTGCGTGGAAACGGGGAGATATTGACGCGGGCTATGTTTGGGCTCCTTTTGCGCAAGAGCTCGAAGTCTCTGGCGGGCATCCCGTATTCGAGACCAAACAGCTTCAGCAGGACGGTTATCTCATTTATAACAATTATGTGGTCAGAACTGCGTTTGCTAAAGCGCATCCCGAGTTATTGAGCCAATTCTTGCAAGTACATCAGCAAAAAGTTGATGAATTTAAGCGTGATCCAATAAAAGCGGCGGCTATCGTGGCGAAAGATGTTGGCGCACCGGTGACTACGGCAACGAATACCTTATCTGGTTTGGAATATCCAACACTTAAACAGCAGGAAACGGCGCAGTGGTTAGGCAACGGTTCCGATACTGATAACAGTGGTATTGGGCAGGCGGTGCATAAAACTGCTGGGTTCTTGGAAAGCATTGGTGAAGTGCGTAAACGTGACATTCCCAGCTCGTTTGAAAAGGGAATTAATGTCAGTTATTTAAAGGATGCGATCGCCGCACAAGTACAGCAATAGGGTATTTATGAATCGAGTGCAGCAGGTTGGGTTAAGCGTTGGGGCGGTTATTTCATTCTTCTTATTGTGGCAGGTGGTGGGGGCTGAGCAGTGGATCGATCCATTGCTGTTACCGCCATTATCGGATATTGCCCTCACCGCCGGCGAGTTGCTGCAAGAGGGATACCGGCAAGTGCCATTGTGGCAACACATTGCTGTCAGTGTTGCCCGGGCATTGAGTGCATTCGCCGTCGCTATCTTGGTTGGTGTGCCATTGGGATTGGTTATGGGCCTGTCGCAACCTATTGCAGCGCTGCTTAACCCATTTGTGCAGTTTTTACGGCCATTACCCAAGATAGCATTGATCCCCTTAGCGGTTGTCTGGCTGGGTATCGGTGAGTCATCCAAGTTTTTCCTGATTTTTATTGCTACATTTCTCAGTGTGGTGGTTGGGGCTTGCGCTGCGGTTGAACGTATTGGACGAGCCAGAATTCGTGTCGCCCAAACATTAGGTGCTAGCCGTCGGCAGATTTTTTTTCGTGTAGTACTACCTGAAACGCTACCAGAATTGTTTACCAGTGTGCGCTTATCCATTGGTATTGGTTGGACGTCGCTGATTGCTGCTGAAATGGTTGCTGCGACATCAGGGCTAGGCTGGATGGTGATCAATGCCAGCTCGTATTTACGTACTGACATTGTGATGCTGGGAATACTGTTACTGGGTGGTATTGGTTATCTGCTTGATCTGCTGATTGTAGGTTTACAGCGATTATTGGTGCCATGGGCAGGGAGAGAGTAATGCGAAAGGAACCATCGGCATCTATTACGGTTAATCGGGTCAATTTGGGTTTTGCCACTAAGCAGGGGCGGCAGCAGGTGCTGGAAGATATCTCTTTGAGCATCGAGCCGGGTGAATTTGTGGTACTGCTCGGGCCGTCGGGCTGTGGTAAGTCAACCATTCTTAATTTGATAGCCGGCTTTGAGCACCCCGACAGTGGCAATATTCAATGCCAGGGAGATGTGGTGTCAGCACCTGGACCGGATCGAGGGATGGTATTTCAGCAGGCAAATCTATTCCCATGGTTAACGGTGCGCGATAACGTCTCTTTCGGCCCACGGATGCAGGGGGCGACGCCTGCGGAAATCCTACCGGAAACACAGGCATTCCTGAAACTGGTGGGTTTGCAAGGGTTTGAAGATCACTATCCATGGCAATTATCCGGTGGCATGAAACAACGGGTCGCGATGGCCAGAGCCTGGTTACCCAACCCCGACATATTGCTGATGGATGAACCTTTTGGTGCGTTGGACGCGCAAACCCGTCTCATGATGCAGGAATTGTTGTTATCAGCCTGGCAGCAAACCGGCACCACGATTTTGTTTGTGACACATGATGTTGAGGAGGCTCTGTTTCTGGCCGACCGGATCCTTATCATGTCAGCACACCCCGGTTGTATCGTAGATGAAATAAGACTGCCTTTTGGCCGTCAGCGTGACATAGAAACGTTGGCTCAGGCTGAGGGTTATAGCGAAATTAAACAGCGGATATTGCATCGAGTTCGTAGTGAAGCCCGCCGTCATTTCAATAACTAATATAATATTATTAAGGAATTACTATGCATCTCGCTCGGTTTCCTCGCCTTTCATTGGGCCATTTCCCTACGCCATTAGAGGCATTGCCCGCGTTATCACGTTATTTAGGTGGTCCTAATATTTATATTAAACGTGATGATTGCACGGGGCTGGCGACCGGTGGCAACAAGACGCGTAAATTAGAATTTCTGCTGGCGGATGCGCTGCAACAAGGGGCCGATGTGGTGATTACGCAAGGGGCTACCCAGTCAAATCATGTCCGTCAGACGATTGCTGCGGCGGCAAAATTGGGTTTGGAAGCACAAATTTTGCTGGAGAAACGAGTCAGTGATTTTGGCGATGATTACCAGTTTTCGGGCAATATCTTGTTGGATAATTTATTAGGGGGAACGATAGCGGCTCACTTGCCAGCGGGGACGGATATGCAGCAGGCGATGGAGCATTTGGCAGAGACATTGCGGGCACAAGGGAAAAAGCCATATATCATCCCGGGTGGTGGGTCGAATCCGATCGGTGCTTTAGGTTATGTTGCTTGCGCGCAAGAGTTACTTTATCAGTCTAGCCAGCAGCAGCTACGAATTGATCATATTGTACACGCAACAGGCAGTACGGGAACACAAGCCGGGTTGGTTACAGGGCTGGTTGCCAGTAATAGTGGTATTCCGGTACTGGGCATCAGTGTTCGCGCACCACAAGATAAACAGGAGCAAAATGTTTACTCTTTGGCACAACGGACTGGGGAACTGCTGGGGCTAAAGGGGGAATTCCCTCGGGAAAGCGTGATCGTTAATAGCGATTATGTCGGTGCGGGTTATGGTTTACCGACTGATGGCATGCTTGAAGCGCTGACGTTGGTGGCACAATTAGAAGGGATTCTGCTTGATCCTGTCTATTCGGGAAAAGGAATGGCGGGGTTGATCGATTTAGTGCGCCAGGGATATTTTTCACCAGACGATAATGTTGTCTTTATCCATACCGGCGGTTCTGCCGGGCTGTTCGGTTACCGCCAGGTATTAGAGCAGGTAGGCAAGGATGACTAAACCTCTTTTATTTGGTGTGCTGGGTGGGATGGGACCCCTTGCGACACTGGATCTATTGCACAAAATTATTGAAGTAACGCCAGTTAGTCGGGATCAGGACCATTTACCGGTAGTGACATGGAATGTCCCGCAAATACCTGATCGACAAAAAGCATTGGCGGGATGTGGGGAATCACCGTTGCCACAGTTGTTACATGCAATACAGCAACTGAATCAGTTAGATGTCAGTCATATTGCTATACCCTGTAATACGGCACATCACTGGTATCCACAACTGGCCAATGCTAGCCGGGCACCTATCCTGCATATTGTCGATATTGCCGTAGCCCACATAGCTAGTTTGCACCCCCGACCACAACGGGTCGGGGTGATCGCAACCGAGGCAACACTGCAAGCGCAGTGGTATCAACAGCGATTGGCGGCATTAGGGATCAGCGTCATTTTACCGACCGAACAGGCATTAAAAACCTTGTTTGTCCCAGGATGTTATGCGGTAAAGCGTGGTGAGGTAGCTCTTGGGGGCCAACTCTTGCAACAGTTGGCTACAGAATTGGTAGGGCGTGGTGCCGAAAAATTAGTGTTGGCTTGTACTGAAATTCCGCTCGCGTTTAACGCTATTGAATCGCCACTACTGGCTTTGAGTATTGACCCTGCATATGCCTTAGCTCAGCATTGTGTGACGTTATGGCAACATTCGCAATCGGCTAATAGTTTTCACATACAATAGCGCCCTTTTTAAATAGGGCGATTTAAATGATTAATTTCGGCGCATTAAGGGGATGTTGTAGTAAATAACTATTTTAAATTTTCTGGAATGGATTGCAAATTGGATAATTGCTGCCAACTGACATCATCAATAAATATGCCATGAGTCAAACGTTGTTGATGATTTCTTTGTTCCCATTCTCCAGGTAATGTCAGATTATTATCGGAATGGGAACTGCGTACCCAGTCTAACAGAGCTGGTATTTCCTGCTGGTAACGCTGTGCTCCGCCCAAACGCTCAGGGTCAATTAATATTGTCAGCATATTATTGATGATTCTCTGCTGCCCCGGCTGCGTATTTCGTTCGGTGTTGCCCCCGGTTAATGCCGCTCCCAGCAAAGAACAGATGAGTGCCAGCCCCGAACCTTTATGTTCGCCGAATGCCCGCAGAGCGCCAAAGGGTTCTTCCATCAAATAACGTGGGTCGACCGTGGGCATGCCTTGGTGGTCTACCGCGCAACCAGGCTCTAATTGTCGCCCCTCATTCCACGCAATACGTGCTTTATTACCCGCAATAACGCTAGTGGCAAAGTCCAGAATGATTGGCTCGCCGGATAACAAGGGAACGCCTGCGCAGAAGGGATTGGTTCCTAGTCGGGCTGATTGCCCTTGCCAGGGGATGACATTGGCGCGATTGTTTACATTCGCAAAATGCAATGAGACTAACCCCGCCGCGGCAGCTTGTTCAGCCCAGGCACCGATGCGGCCTAAGTGGTGTGCATTTGCCAGACTCAAAACCGTGACTCCGTGCTGTCGGGCGCGTTCAATACCCAGTTCAATCACTTGTTTTCCAATAACCTGGCCGAAGCCATGCTGCCCGTCAAATGAAATCAACGCTCCAAAATCTGTGGTGATTTTAACCTTTGCTGCAGGATTTAATCCTCCCTCATGAATTGCCGCGATATAGCGGGGCAACATACTAACACCGTGGGAGTCATGGCCTTTGAGACTGGACTCCACCAAATTATCAGCCACGTTAGCGGCGATGCCTGAGTCTACTGAAATATCGACCAATCGATCATGCAGATATTGCCGAAGAAAATGATGACTGAAAACGGGCATTTCTAGCTCCGAAAATAATAATGGAATATCGGGAACTATAACGCTTTCAATGTTCGATACATATATAATATATAGCTATCGTTAGCTTAAAATAAGCTACAAACTTTAAATGTTAATGTGATATTAATTTTTATCATCGCTCTGTGCTTTTTATTAAATATCACATCTACCTTATTCCAAAAAATAATTTATAAATGGCGTCATTTACCCCCTAGGATGATTAAAATTTTAATTCGGACATATAAGAGGCAGGGAAATGAATAAGTCACTAACAGAAAAACGGATAAAAAAAGTTACAGGTATATTTGCGTTCACTTGTCTTGCTCTAAGTACCTTTGGTGCACATGCAGAAGGGTCTATTAGCATTGCACAGCAGTTTGGTATTGGTTATCTGATTCTTGATGTGGTGCGTGATCAACAACTGATAGAAAAGCATGGTAAACAGCAAGGGCTGGATATTAACGTTGACTGGCGCACTATCTCGGGAGCAACAGGAATGAATGAAGCACTGCTTTCTGGTGCTCTTGATGTTGCGGCTGCGGGTGTACCCCCGATGCTTACAGTGTGGGATCGTACCCGTGGGCGTCAGAATGTGAAGGCGATAGCGTCACTGGGTTCGATGCCGAATTACCTGCTAAGCAACAATCCAGCAGTAAAAAAGATAGCAGATCTTAGTGAAAAAGACCGTATCGCGGTACCGGCTGCCGGTGTGGGTTTCCAGTCCCGTACCCTACAAATTGAAACCGCTAAACTGTATGGCAATAGCGATTATAAACGCTTTGATACCATCACGGTAAGCTTGCCCCATCCTGATGCCAATGCCGCGTTGATTGCCGGTGGCTCTGAAATTTCTGCTCATTTTTCCAGCCCGCCGTTCCAATATCAGGCGCTAGAGCACGGCAACGTACATAAGATTCTTAGCTCCTATGACGTTCTGGGAGGGCCGGCAACATTTAATGTGCTGTACACCACGCAAAAATTTCATGATGAAAATCCTAAAACCTATCGGGCTTTCTATGATGCGCTGGCTGAAGCTTCTCAGATAGTTAAAGCCAACAAAGCCGCGGCGGCTGAAACCTATATTCGGGTAGAAAAGTCGCGTTTATCACCTGAATTGGTGAAGAAAATCGTTGAAGACCCAGAAATTGATTTCACTATCACACCACAGCGCACCTATGTGTACGCTGACCAGTTGCAGCAATTAGGTATCCTCAAGAATAAAGCCGACTCGTGGCAGGACTATTTCTTCGCCGAAGCTCATAACGGGGCCGGTAGCTGAGTTGTTAGTTTCTTTGGAAAACGCTAAACAGACGGTCTTTTTCCCAATTACGCCGGAGGGGGCATGAGCCGCATCATTAATGAAATATCACCGCAGCCGTTATTACAGGCCGCGGGTGTGGGTTTGGAGTATCGAACCCGTCAGAAACGCGTTCGTGCAACACATGACGTCAGTTTTGATGTCTATCCTGCCGATCGTTTTGTTCTGCTGGGGCCATCGGGTTGTGGTAAATCCAGCCTGCTTAAATCGATTGGCGGTTTTCTGCCGCCGGTTGACGGAGAGATACGCCTTGACGGTGAGGTCATTGTGGAGCCGGGGCCGGACCGCATGATGGTATTTCAGGAGTTTGATCAATTGCCCCCGTGGAAAACGGTGCTGGAAAATACGCTGTTCCCGCTGGTTGCCAGTCGTCAGGCTACCCATAAGCAAGCACGAGATCGGGCATTACACTACCTGGATAAAATGGGGCTTGCCGGATTTGCCGATGCTTATCCGCATATGTTATCGGGCGGTATGAAGCAGCGGGTAGCCATTGCTCGCGCGTTAGCGATGCAGCCCAAGGTATTACTGATGGATGAGCCTTTTGCTGCGCTTGATGCACTGACGCGCCGTAAAATGCAAGAGGAGTTACTGGTGCTGTGGGAGGAAATACGTTTTACGTTGCTATTTGTGACTCATTCTATTGAGGAAGCGCTGGTGGTTGGCAGCCGAATATTACTGCTGTCACCACATCCTGGCGGGTTTGTGCCGAGGTGAACAGCCATCAGTTTTCTCTAGCTGACTACGGTAGCGATGAGTTTCAATTCGCCGCACAGCGTATCCATCATCTGCTGTTCCCCACTGAGCAAGCACAAGCTGCTCCGTCGATCCCACTGCAAGGTAAACCATATGAGCACTCAACCCCCGATCCGCTGCGAATATCAGCGTGAACTGGCCCCACTACCAGAAGTGGTGTTGACCCAGCCATTGCCCATCATTACCCGCTGTTGGAACCAGCAGTGGCTACGCCAGTTGACGGTATTACTGGTATTACTGGCGCTGTGGGAACTGGCTGCACGTTTGCAGGATAATGACCTAATGTTTCCGGGATTTATGCAAACACTGCGGGCATTTACCCAGGATATGGCCAGCGGCGAGTTGCCCGCTAAGGTTGCTATCTCGCTCAGCACTCTTCTTAAAGGGTATGCCATAGGTAGCGTGTTTGCATTAGGGCTAAGTGCTTTAGCGGTGTCGACCCGTTTTGGTCGGGATCTGCTTAATATTCTAACGTCGATGTTTAATCCGTTGCCTGCTATTGCACTACTGCCTCTGGCGTTGCTGTGGTTTGGGCTGGGAGAAAAGAGTCTGGTTTTTGTGCTAATCCATTCGGTGATGTGGCCGATGGCGTTGAATACCTACGCCGGTTTTCTCGGTGTTTCGGACACATTACGGATGGCCGGTCGTAACTATGGGCTACGCGGTGGGCGCTATGTGGCTCATATTCTTATCCCGGCAGCACTGCCTTCTATTTTGTCAGGACTTAAAATCGGCTGGGCCTTTGCATGGCGCACGCTCATTGCCGCAGAGCTGGTTTTTGGTGCGTCTAGCGGTCAAGGCGGGCTTGGCTGGTATATCTTCCAAAATCGCAATGAACTGTATACCGATAGGGTATTTGCCGGTCTGGCGACCGTAATCGTCATTGGTTTACTGGTCGAAGGGCTTATTTTCGCCACTATAGAGAGACTGACCGTCAAGCGCTGGGGTATGCAGCGCTAATACTATTTACAGGAGTTAACCATGCTGGCAATTAAAACCCCACAAAATTACCTGAATCAAGATGGCGTGACTGAGAAAGTGGGGCAGTTTATTGCGCCATTGGCTCAGAAGGTGCTTATCGTGACCAGCCCACGCGCCTGGCAGTCGGTGGGAGTAAGTGTGATAACGAGCCTGCAACGGCATCATATCTCGTTTCATATCAGCTATTTGCCAGGAGATTGTACCCGTACAGCTATTGATGCATTGGTTGTACAAGCACAGCAACTAGGCTCAGAACTTATTCTGGGGGTAGGCGGTGGTCGGGTATTAGACAGTGCGAAAGCGGTAGGGGAGACATTGGGGCAATTGCCGGTAATCACACTACCGACAATTGCGGCGACCTGTGCCGCATGGTCACCTATTAGCGTTATTTATGATGAGGCTGGGGCTCATATCGGCCCTTTATCCTTAACGCGGTTACCGGTCTGGGTATTGGTCGATAGCCAGACGATTGCCAGAACAGCGCCACGCTACCTGAATGCAGGTATCGTCGATGCATTGGCTAAATGGTATGAGTTTCTTCCTTATCTGCGAAAGGGTGATGATGGATTGGCACTGATACTAAAGTCACAGGTCGCGAAACAGGCACTGGATACCTTTAATACCTATGGACAGCAGGCTATCGCAGCTAATCAACGCCAGGAAGTCAGTGTTGCACTGCGTAAAGTGATCGATGCAGTTATCGCACTGGCAGGCTTAGCTAATAGCATGGCTGATGATATTCCACGAATCGGAATTGCTCACGCGATCCATAACAGCATGACCCGTCTGCCAGAGCTTCACCATTGGCTACACGGTGAGAAAGTCGGCTTCGGGCTGGTGGTACAGTCGTTTATCGAGCACGAGCAAGAGGCTGATCGTGATGAGTTATTGTCGTTATTACATCGTTTTGGCTGCCCGTTGACGTTAGAAGATTTGGGATTCAAGCATAATGATGAACAGGTGAAAAAGATTGCTAAGGGCGTCGTTATTGCTCCGCATATTGCAGCACGATTACCCTTTTCGCTGGCATGGGAACGCATAGAACAGGCCCTGCTTTCTACCCAAAATTTACATCTGGAAGCCCCTTATCATTGAGTTAGGCTAGAGGACGACTGCGATATAGCCCTGTTCTGTTTGTCGGGGCTAATCGCATTCTTATTTCTGCCCCACTGACGGGGTGAGTCAACTATTTCAATGTACCAATAGCCAATTCCGTTATTTTCCTGGCAAGAAAATGAAGATATTGCAGAACACGAGTTAGGTCTGTAGCAAGCTTTTGCTTATGGTGTTGCGGTATTTGGTACCTGGGTTGAGCAGGCCATCCAGTAATAGTGATTATTATTAAATTCAAACTTACTCAGTACCTGTAATCCCAACTTACGTGAATGCGCAACGTATGAGCGATGATTTATTTCATTAATAAAGGTTATCAGAATAGGAAAGCGTGTAGACATTTTTTCCAAAGAGAAAGCAAAAAGCTGCTGAAGTACACCGCTACCGCGCATGGATTGGTCTATACAAATGGGACCATACTGATAGGAGTTTTCGACAGACAATGTTTGTCCAGCAAAGGTATTCTCATCTAATTTATTTATCATATGTTCGAACAATGGCCAGGGAGACCAGAATTGCCAGGATGCAGCCATAACAAAAGCCACCACATTCCCCTCTTTCTTGGCGATAAATAATCCTTGTTCCTCCGTCACCAGTGATAACATCTGTTGTTGTGTCATCTGTGTGGTAACAAAACCCTCTTTTTTATCATCTTCATTAATCGTTGCTACATGGTATTTTTTTAGTAATGCCATGACTTGTTCAATATCAGTAACACTCGCCACACACAATTCCATATACATATCCTTTTTTAATTGAGCACGTTACCGTGCTGGGACTGTTATCCGCTACTGTCTCTAACTTTATGTAACACTCGTAATTCAGGCTGATATTTTATCTTAAAGATGCCGTTTAGTTTTAACACGGCATAAGGTGTTTTTCCACTCTGTGTCTTACGAACACGAGCTTTATGAACATGGTGACAATTTAAACTTGATGTAAGAAAGATTAAGCAGAATTTCGGCAGTGCCTGAAGACAATGGTGTTGTGTTTATACGCCCATTAACGACCTCAGACAGAAAAATAAAATAAGCGCCTATAATTTATAAAGACATTTCAAACTCAATAAAACAATTGGTGACATTATTTTTAACATTTGTGATGGGTTTATATTTTAGTGGGCTATAAAATGAAATTTATTCATATATATCGGACTTAAATGAGTTTAATTAAAGCCACTTGGAGTTAAATATCCGTAAACTGAATTAAAGATACCACAAGTAGCACTTAATCCTGTTAAATTGATTATTATAGTTTAAAGTTACAAAATTCTTGATTTATTTTCTGATTCTTTATTTTTACTCTTTAATTTCAGTATCTTATGTTCGTTTTTTATTTTACCAATCAGGGTTTTGTATATATTTCATTATTTGTTTTAGGAAAATGTCCGATTAAATGTCTCATTTTCTATATTATTGATGGGACTTTAAATATGCTTAGAGTGAATTTATTCGTTTTGATGAAAAAATTCAATCCTTTAGATCTATTTTATAATTTGTCGATGATACATATCAGCAGTATAACGTCGTCATCAATTTAATTTATTGATGCTCAGGGTTGAAATGCAGTGGCATAAAATAATAATTAGTGAACAGATAATCAGTGATTTTTTATAAGGGAATTTTATGAAATCAGTAGCAATAGTGATATTGATGGTCAGTACATTTTTAGGAGGATGCGCGACAAAAGATAAAACCGAATCAGAAAAGCAAACGGCTACCATTATTAAGAACAATACAAGCAATCAGTGTGTAA
Source organism: Yersinia sp. 2540 StPb PI (assembly GCF_052217165.1). NCBI lineage: Bacteria > Pseudomonadati > Pseudomonadota > Gammaproteobacteria > Enterobacterales > Yersiniaceae > Yersinia > Yersinia sp. 2540 StPb PI. Next base: position 3,505,603 of record NZ_JAZGQC010000001.1, on the reverse strand, counting down.
ACGATTTTTCAGTTCTGAAAAAATTGAACACTGATGAGTTTGGCGTTTTTAGAGGACAGTTTGAGCAGATTAATCACATGTATGCTTTCCTGGATCAGAATAGAAATATTCTTGATGATGACCCAAAACAACTTATTTCTCTGGAGTTGAATTCTAAACTAAAAATGGTGTGTGCCAGAGTTAGGCATACTACTTTTAACGAGGTTCAAAGAAAAGTAAATGTAATCGCTAAGTTATAATTGTGATTAAAATAGTAATGTTTAATTATTCTTAATAATTGACAGGGTGGTGTTGATTTTATTTTGATGCTCATTTTTTAGTAAAGCTAATTAAGATGTCTATTGTAGGGTGGTTTGGCATGCTAAATCACTCATTTTTAATTGAGGGTTATACAAAGAATATAATTTATATTATTGACGTTATTTTAAAGTGTGCTTGTTAATTTTAAGTTAATTAAGTGGCGGTGACGTTAATTTAAAATTACTGGGGATAATTATCTAATATCTTCATCATCATTTATGTCGTGCATATAGCGTATTCGAGTGCTAGTTGCTTGCTCTCAAAATGGAATTTTTACTCACATGAATCAATTTAATTCTAACTGCGTGTTTATGCGGGGAGTGGCATTTATCACTTTAGTGGTTCAAATATGCTTACTTCTTACCGCTACCATCACACCTATTATTTCACTGTCCGCGCATGCCGATAGCTTAGATGATGCAATGATAAATATGAGAGCATCAGATATCTTGAATGAACACACTTCGGCAGCAGTGACTATTGATTCAAGTCGATCTAAGAATCCACCGCAAGAGACAGTAAATCCTCCTATTTTTTCGCCATCTTCACCTCTAAATGAGCCCGCAGAGCCCTTGATTGCATCACAGCAAAATGGGTTACCAGATTTAGGCTCAGATAAACATGAAGTTGGCGACATCCGTACTAATAATAAATATGAGATCACGGAAAATAACGTGGCGAGTGCGTTTTCCAATTTTGGCAGTGTGATGAGCAGTAGTGAGCCTGGCAAAGCTGGCGAAAATGCAATAAAAGGCGTCTCCTCAGGTCTGGCCTCACAAATGGCTTCAGATTGGTTGGGGCAATACGGTAATGCCAGAGTGCAATTGAACTCATCAGGTACCGGTAATGCCGATGTATTGCTGCCACTAGCAGAATCAGAAAGTGCACTGTTATTTGCTCAGCTAGGGGTCCGTCATAATGGACAACGCGCAACAAATAATAGCGGCATTGGCGTACGTGGATTTACCGATGACTGGACCTTCGGTGTAAATACCTTTTATGACTATGACATGACCGGTAAAAATAGCCGTTTGGGGGTCGGGGGTGAAGCTTGGACAGATTATCTCAAATTCTCCACAAATGGTTATTTCCGAATAACCGACTGGCATCAGTCGGTATTGTCCGATATGGAGGATTATAACGAACGCCCGGCTAACGGGTTTGATGTGCGGGCAGAGGCCTATTTACCCTCTCATCCCCAATTGGGTGGACGGCTAGTCTATGAAAAGTATTTTGGTAAAGGCGTTGCATTAGGCAGTGGAAATACCAGCCCTGATGATTTAGGTCATTCACCCTCTGCCATTACCGTTGGGGTTAATTATACGCCTATTCCATTGGTAACTTTCGATGCTTCCCATAAGAAAGGGCGCAATGTCGATAATGATTTTCAGCTAGGGATCAATTTAAATTACCGTTTTGGCGTACCGTGGATTGATCAAATTAGCAAACAGACCGTTGGTTTAATGCGTAGTGTGGCGGGTAGCCGTTACGATATTATTGACCGTAATTACGATATTGTTATGCAATATCAAAAGCAGGACTTAATTCATCTGAGTTTGCCTGAGCAGATTACCGCATATGCTATGGAAGATATCTCACTAACGGCAAAAGTGGCCTCGAAATACGGGGTGAAAAATATCGTATGGCATGCCCCTGCATTGCTTGCAGCCGGTGGCAGTATAACGATGTCAAGTGTGGGAACAGTGTTAATCACTCTCCCGGCCTATCAACCATCCGTTAGCCTGAATAATTATCAAGTTAGCGCCACGGCATATGATGTCCGGGGTAATAAATCCAATACGGCTACCACAACCCTGCTGGTTGAGCGCTCTCTACATAATATTACCCTTAAACATGTTGGTAATCACACAACGCTGGCCGATGGTTTATCTACGGTGGCTTTTGAAGCCACAGTGATTAATACCGAGAATAATGCTAACCAACCGATAACGGGTATGGCCGTTACGCTCAGTTCTACCCTGGGAACAATCACTCCGCAAACTGCGGCAACCGACAGTAACGGAAAGGTTAGTGGTATTGTCACAACCAGTACTCGTTCAGGGAGTGGGACAGTTTCTGCCTCCTTGATGAACGGCAACCATGATACAAAACCGGTCAGGTTCACGGCAGACAGTAGCACGGTAAGAATTATTAATGGTGACCTGACTGTCGTTCGTGACAAGGCGATTGCCAACGGCGTCGCGACTAACAGTGTGAAGGCCATTATCAAGGATGCTAACGGCAATCCAGTATCCGATCAGGCGGTCAGTTTCTACGCCAATAATAATGCTGTTATTGCCAGCAGTGGCATTACTGATGCTGATGGTAGTGTGATCATGACACTCACCAATACCATCAGTACTGTTGTTACTGTAACCGCTAGCGTCAATGGCAGTAGCCAAAGTGTCAATGTGACATTTGTTACCCCCGCCAACATTGCCAGTGGTAACTTGAAAGTCGTTACTGACGGCGCTGTTGCGAATGGTACGAAAACTAACAGTGTGAAAGCCATTGTTACTGATGGACACAATGCACCAGTATCAAATCAAGTGGTCAGTTTCAGTGTTGCCAACGGAAGCGGTGCCACGATCGCCACTCAGGGCACGACGGGCCCAGATGGTTCGGTAACGGTAATGCTTACTAGTATCAAAGCCGGTGTTGTTACCGTGACGGCAACTATTAATGGTAGTGCTCAAACGGTGGACGTGACCTTTATTGCCGATGTGAGTACTGCGCAAATCCAGACGCTAACGGAAGTCACCGCACTAAACAGTGGCATTGTGGCGAACGGCAGCCAGACCCACAGGGTACAGGCACGGGTGACCGATGCGCAGGGTAACCCGCTGGTCAATCAGACCGTGACCTTTGCCGCCAGCAGCGGCGCTACACTGGTGTCGTCGGTGGTGACAGTCACCGACAGTGACGGGTATATCCCGATGGCACTGACCAGTCTCCGGGCCGGGGTGATCACCGTGACCGCCACCCTCCGTGGGGGCAGTGGTAACAGTAAAACAGTGGATGTGGCCTTTATTGCGGATACCAGCAGTGCGCGGCTTGAGACGCTGACTGAAATCACGGCGGCGAACAGTGGCATTGTGGCCGATGGTAGCCAGACCCATAGCGTGCGAGCGCAGGTCACCGATGCGCAGGGTAACCCGCTGGCCAATCAGACGGTGACCTTTGCCGCCAGTAGCGGCGCTACCCTGGTGAATCAGACGGTGACGGTGACCGACAGTGACGGGTATATCCCAATGGCACTGACCAGTATCCGGGCTGGAGCCATCACCGTGACCGCCAGCCTGAGCGGAAGCAATAGCAAAACGGTGGCTGTGGCCTTTATTGCCGATACCAGCAGTGCGCGCATCACGACGCTGACTGAAATCACGGCGGCAAACAATGGCATTGTGGCGGACGGCAGCCAGACCCATCGCGTGCAGGCACGGGTGACCGATGCACAGGGTAACCCACTGATTAATCAGACGGTGACCTTTGTCGCCAGCAGCGGTGCTACCCTGGTGAATCAGACGGTGACAGTCACCGACAGTGACGGGTATATCCCAATGGCGCTGACCAGTATCCGGGCCGGAGCCATCACCGTGACTGCCCGCCTGAGCGGAAGTAACGACAAAACGGTGGACGTGATCTTTATTGCTGATGTCACTACCGCACAAATCGCCACCCTGACTGAAATCACGGCGTCAAACAGTGGCATTGTGGCGGACGGCAGCCAGACCCACAGGGTGCAGGCACGGGTGACCGATGCGCAGGGTAACCCACTGATTAATCAGACGGTGGCCTTTAGCGCCGGTAATGGTGCCACGCTGGTGAGTCAGACGGTGACAGTCACCGACAGTGACGGGTATATCCCAATGGCGCTGACCAGTATCCGGGCCGGGGCCATCACCGTGACCGCCAGTCTCAGCGGGGGCAACAGTAAAGAGGTGCAAGTGATCTTTATTGCTGATGTCACTACCGCACAGATAGTCACTCTGAGCGAAATCACCGGGCCAAACAGCGGCATTGTGGCGGACGGCAGCCAGACCCATACCGTACAGGCTCGGGTTACCGATGCAAACGGCAACCCACTGATTAATCAGACCGTGACCTTTAGCGCCGATAACGGTGCCACGCTGGTGAATCAGGCGGTGACGGTGACCGACAGTGACGGGTATATCCCAATGGCACTGACCAGTATCCGGGCCGGGGCGGTCACCGTGACCGCCAGCCTCAGCGGAAGTAACGACAAAACGGTGGTTGTCACCTTTATTGCTGATGTCACTACCGCACAGATAGTCACCCTGAGCGAAACCACAGGGCTAAACAGTGGCATTGTGGCGGACGGTAGCCAGACCCACAGTGTGCGGGCGCAGGTCACCGATGCGCAGGGTAACCCACTGATTAATCAGACGGTGACCTTTGTCGCCAGCAGTGGCGCTACTCTGGCGAATCAGACGGTGACGGTGACCGACAGTGACGGGTATATCCCGGCGGCACTGACCAGTATCCGGGCAGGGACCATCACCGTGACCGCCAGCCTCAGCGGAAGCAATAGCAAAGTGGTGGACGTCACCTTTATTGCTGATGCTACTACCGCACAGATAGTCACTCTGAGCGAAACCACCGCGCCAAACAGCGGCATTATGGCGGACGGCAGCCAGACCCACAGTGTGCGGGCGCGGGTCAGCGATGCGAACGGTAACCCACTGGCCAATCAGACGGTGACTTTTACCGCCAGTAATGGCGCCACGCTGGTACCGTCGGTGACGGTAACCGACAGTGACGGGTATATCCCGATGGCACTGACCAGTATCCGGGCCGGGGTCATCACCGTGACCGCCAGCCTCAGCGGAAGCAATAGCAAAACAGTAGACGTAACCTTTACTGCTGATACCAGCAGTGCACGCATCGCGACGCTGACTGAAACCACGGCGGCAAACAATGGCATTGTGGCGGACGGCAGCCAGACCCATAGCGTACGGGCGCGAGTGACGGATGCACAGGGCAATCCGCTGGCCAACCAGACGGTGACCTTTAGCGCCGGTAACGGTGCCACCCTGGTGAATCAGACGGTGACAGTCACCGACAGTGACGGGTATATCCCGGCGGCACTGACCAGTATTCGGGCCGGGGCCATCACCGTGAGCGCCAGCCTGAGCGGGGGCAACAGTAAAGAGGTGGACGTGATCTTTATTGCTGATGTCACTACCGCACAGATAGTCGCCCTGAGCGAAACCACCGCGCCAAACAGCGGCATTGTGGCGGACGGCAGCCAGACCCACAGTGTGCGGGCGCAGGTTACCGATGCGAACGGCAACCCGCTGGCCAATCAGACGGTAACCTTTGCCGCCAGTAATGGCGCCACGCTGGTGAATCAGGCGATGACGGTGACCGACAGTGACGGGTATATCCCGGCGGCACTGACCAATATCCGGGCCGGGGCAGTCAATGTGACTGCCAGCCTGAGCGGGGGTAACAGTAAAGAGGTACAAGTGATCTTTATTGCCGATGCCACTACCGCACAGATAGTCGCCCTGAACGAAACCACCGCGCCAAACAGCGGCATTGTGGCGGACGGCAGCCAGACCCATACCGTACGGGCCCAGGTCAGCGATGCGAACGGTAACCCGCTGGCTAATCAGACCGTGACCTTTAGCGCCGGTAATGGTGCCACGCTGGTGCCGTCGGTGGTGATGACGGACAGTGACGGGTATATCCCGATGGCGCTGACCAGCATCCGGGCCGGGGCAGTCAATGTGACAGCCAGCCTGAGCGGGGGCAACAGTAAAGAGGTGGAAGTGATCTTTATTGCTGATGTCACTACCGCACAGATAGTCACCCTGAGCGAAACCACCGCGCCAAACAGTGGCATTGTGGCGGACGGCAGCCAGACCCACAGTGTGCGGGCGCAGGTCGCCGATGCTAACGGTAACCCACTGATTAATCAGACGGTAACCTTTGCCGCCAGTAATGGCGTCACGCTGGTACCGTCGGTGACGGTGACCGACAGTGACGGGTATATCCCAATGGCGCTGACCAGTATCCGGGCCGGGGCAGTCAATGTGACCGCCAGCCTGAGCGGGGGCAACAGTAAAGAGGTGGAAGTGATCTTTATTGCTGATGTCACTACCGCACAGATAGTCACCCTGAGCGAAACCACAGCGCCAAACAGTGGCATCGTGGCGGACGGCAGCCAGACTCACAGTGTGCGGGCGCAGGTTACCGATGCAAACGGCAACCCGCTGGCCAATCAGACGGTAACCTTTGCCGCCAGTAATGGCGCCACGCTGGTACCGTCGGTGACGGTCACCGACAGTGACGGGTATATCCCGATGGCACTGACCAATCTCCGGGCCGGGGCAGTCAATGTGACCGCCAGCCTGGGCGGGGGCAACAGTAAAGAGGTGCAAGTGATCTTTATTGCTGATGTCACTACCGCACAAATCGCCACCCTGACTGAAACCACCGCGCCAAACAGTGGCATTGTGGCCGACGGCAGCCAGACCCATAGCGTACGGGCGCAGGTCACCGATGCAAACGGTAATCCGCTGGCCAATCAGACGGTGACCTTTGTCGCCAGCAGTGGTGCCACGCTGGTGCCATCGGTGACGGTGACCGACAGTGACGGGTATATCCCGGCGGCACTGACCAGTATCCAGGCCGGGACCATCACCGTGACCGCCAGCCTCAGTGGAAGTAACGACAAAACGGTGGACGTGATCTTTATTGCTGATGTCACTACCGCACAAATCGCCACCCTGACTGAAACCACCGCGCTAAACAGTGGCATCGTGGCGGACGGCAACGAGATCCATACCGTGCGGGCGCAGGTCACCGATGTGAACGGTAACCCGCTGGCCAATCAGACAGTAACCTTTGCCGCCGATAACGGTGCCACGCTGGTGAATCAGGCGGTGACAGTGACTGACAGTGACGGGTATATCCCAATGGCACTGACCAGTATCCGGGCCGGGCCAGTCAATGTGACCGCCAGCCTGAGCGGGGGCAGCAGTAAAGAGGTGGAAGTGATCTTTATTGCTGATGTCACTACCGCACAGATAGTCGCCCTGAGCGAAACCACCGCGCCAAACAGCGGCATTGTGGCGGACGGCAACGATCTCCATAGCGTGCAGGCGCTGGTCACCGATGCTAAGGGTAACCCGCTGGCCAATCAGACGGTGATTTTTACCGCTGATAACGGCGCCACCCTGGTAAGTCAGACGGCCACTGACAGTGATGGGTATATCAGGACAAATCTGACCAATACCCGGGCTGGGGCTGTTAATGTTACCGCAACCCTGACTGGGGGCAGTGGTAACAATATGACGGTGCAAATCATCTTTATTGCTGATGTTACTACCGCACAGATAGTCACCCTGAGCGAAATCACCGCGCCAAACAGTGGCATTGTGGCGGACGGCAGCCAGACTCACAGTGTGCGGGCGCAGGTCACCGATGCGAACGGTAACCCGCTGGCCAATCAGACGGTGACCTTTGTCGCCAGCAGTGGTGCCACGTTGGTGCCGTCGGTGGTGATGACCGACAGTGATGGGTATATCCCGACGGCACTGTCCAGTATCCGGGCCGGGGCCATCACCGTGAGCGCCAGCCTGAGTGGGGGCAGCAGTAAAGAGGTGGAAGTGACCTTTATTGCTGATGTCACTACCGCAAAAATCGCCACCCTGACTGAAACCACCGCGCTAAACAGTGGCATCGTGGCGGACGGCAATGAGATCCATAGTGTGCGGGCGCAGGTCACCGATGCGAACGACAACCCGCTGGTCAATCAGGTAGTGATTTTTACCGTCGGTAATGGTGCCACGCTGATGCCATCGGTGATGATGACTGACAGTGACGGGTATATCCCGGCGGCATTAACCAGTATCCGAGCCGGGGAGATCGCGGTGATTGCCACCCTTATCGGGGTCAGTAATGACACCAAAAAGATAGACGTGCTCTTTATTGCCGATGTTAATAGCGCGAAAGTGATTTTGGAAAAGAGCCTAGACAATCAACCTGCTGATGGGGTGGCAGATGCTGCAATAAAAGTGACGGTAACAGATGCCAACAATAATCCATTGCCAGGCCAGAATATAACCGTTGTTGCGGATAATGGCGCAATTATCAGCAGTAATAGTAATGGTACCAGCGGTGCCGATGGGACTTTTGTTATAACACTGAAAAGTTCAACAATTGGTAACAGCGCGGTGACCGCAACACTGGATAATACCAGTAGCGCAATGGTTGTGATGACATTTGTTGCTGTACCTTTTGAGATCAGATTGACCTTAACCATGGGGGGATAACCGTGCTGTAGCTGATGACACTTTATGGTGGCAGCGTTAGGTTCTTGACGCATTGAGGACATTAGCAGGAATAGACAGAAGTATGTATTAGTAGGCGGCAGGGAAAAGAGGAAAGCTAAAGGGCATCTAATTAAATAGAAGCCCTTTAGCTTAAGTATCATTATTTCGGTTTCGATAAATTATTGTAAACGTTATTTAGTATAAAACGCTTTCCTTTAGTTATTACTGTTCCGATATTGCGTTAGTGGACTGATATTATGGAAATAGATTAAGATGAGATTATTAAATCTACTGGTGTTTATTCTGCTGATGACAGTGTTTCCTGGCACTGTTTATGCGGAATTTATCATAAAAAACCTGCAAACAAGTTTGTCAGAAATGAGTATGGATGTGGTATTCCAGCCTGGTGGTTCTGCGTATGTTAATTATTGTCGGCCACAAAATGTTAGCCATACTACATTAGAACGTTGTTTACTAACATATAAAGTCAGAGCAGTTACCTCCGGAGGTCTAGGGGTTGACTTATACACTGGCGCGTTTGATTTACGAGGGGATGGCACATATGACCAACAATTGTTAGCTGCTTCAACAATGGACGAAGCACTAGCGATCGCACAATCTCACGGGGTAATACTTTCTTATCACATAGTGATATCACGCTCAGCACTGGTTTCGATATCCGGTACATCGGGGAATTTTGCAATGATAACTGGAGCTGAGGGAAAACCCTGTAATGCGGCGGGTACCTCATGTTATACATTTTCATCTGCTCTACTAGGTACATATAACTTTAACCTTAAAACAGCCAATATTGATGTTGTATGTGAGGCGAGTAGTTTGTCACAACGTTCAGCGACCCTAAGTGGGCCACATATATATGTGCATGATAGTAATGGGACGCGCTTATCACAAGCCATTAATCCTATTGATGTATCTATGAACTGTGTTAATTGGAGCCCAACGGCTAATACCAAAGCGGTCGACTTTGTCGTCACTCCGAGCGAAGGGGCCGCCACCGGCAGTAATACTCAGGTAGCTTGCGGAGTTTATAAAAATACGCTTGCCGGGACAGCTTCAGGTTATACACATACTCAGACAATCTCCTTGTCTGGTTTTGGTGATACTATTTCAACGTTCTCAACACCGGCACTTTATTTTGGTGTTTATGTTAAACAGCCATCTAGCTCCGCAGAAACCTCGTTACCGCAATTAAATTGTGAGTTTTCAGGCGAGTTTAGCGTACAGTAATCGGCGATTTTTATGAGTGTTCTTTCTGTGAGAATTGTAGGAGATATTAATGGTTCCCTGCTCTTTTAATTCGACCTAAGTAAAGTAAGGTTAGATATTCCAATACAGTGAGAATTTTCCATTTTTATCGATTTGAAATGGAGGGTGTTATTGTGCATTAATACTATGGTGCATCTGAATAATAATGAATTTTCTTAGGTGTCTATTTGATGGATTACGCCCTATAAAGGTTACGGGTACTTTATTAAGGAGATATGATGCTTGACATGACAGTGCTTGTTGTTGATGAACATCCTATAATTAGAAGTGTTATAAAACGTATTATAGAGTGTAAAGGAGGTGAGGTTTTAGAAAGTAATTGTCGAACAGAATCGGTTAGGATAGCCCATATGCATAAACCAGATTTGATTATTCTTGATATTCTTACAAATGAATATTCAGGTCTTGGCCTGATTGAACAAATATTAAGAGTTTCACCTGATTCAAAAATAATAATTTTCACTGCGATGGTATTTAATGATTATGCTATAAAATGTATGGACTGTGGTGTTTATGGTTATGTCTCTAAAACCGATAGCATTGATAATTTGGAAAGTGCCATTAAAGCGGTTATGTCGGGTTATTGTTATTTTCCAAAGCTTATTATTAGTTTTAAAAATGATGATAATGATGAACAAAGAAATGAATATCTTATAATAAAAAGTCTATCGCCTAATGAAATTGCTGTTATGCAAGGGATTAGCCAGGGTTTGACGATTAATGATATAGCCAATAACATCAATGTTAGTCGAAAGACAATTAGTGCATATAAAAGAAAATTGCATGAAAAGTTCAATGCGAAGTCTATTATTCAGTTGTCGATTATTGCTAAGCGTCATGGGCTCCGACAATGACAAGCTCTACTTCACTCAGTAAAAATCATCCTCATCATCCCCCCTAAAATCCCTCCTGCAGTTAACGGTGAATCTGTATCCTGACTTTCACCTATTGCCCATGTTGTTTAATGATTTTTTTGGGTTGTGAATTTAGAACCAGGTAATCAAATCCACCTCATAAGCATAACTATTTCTTGTTACATCATAAAGTTATGCAGCTGTAACGGATAGATCTATACGAGCTGCCCTCCAAATGTTGGGAAAACTGACACTTGGAGGGGGGGTATTATTTACTAATCAAGTTATCCCTATCATTTGACTGATTACGTTCTGTTTTTTTATTAAATATGGAAAGTATTCTATTAGCAACCATATACAATATAGTGAATATAACCACGGTACCTATTATTCTTAAAATAAGAACTGTCAGTCGGTAAGTGTCATTGAATGACTTACTCGCCATATTAATATATCCATTGGTTTGATTGTTTAAAGAGTACTTTTCAGCATTCTCATGAAAATATTGTGCAAACGTTCCTGATCTTTGTTTTGTTACATGAAATGGCACTGCTTTTGAACCAATGGGTAAACGAATCTTATCTCCATTGCTGGTACTGAGCAATGTATCATCAATAAGAACAATAACGTTGTTTCCATCGGGTAACTTTGCAATATAGAATCTGGCGTAGTCTAGTTCATTAATAAGTGTTTTTATTTTACTTTGTGTCCAATAAGGAATGAATTTGGTCTTTTTTTTCCGCCCAGACCCTGAAGTAATAAATCCACCACGTTGAATATCAACAATACCATATAATTCGGTTGGTTCGAGAGACTCGGTTTCTATAGTGAAGTAACTACCCACTCTGATATCTGCTAACGTTTTAATGGTTGGAATAGTATCTCCGGCTTTTTTCCCCTCATACTGTTCACCTGATTTTGCATTTCTAATGTTGCCTTCAGACACTTCACTTTCAAAAAGATAAAAAAACCGTTGGTAAGGCGTGATGGCAGAAATGTAAACGGCAATAAAGAAAAGGACGATAAATCCTGTATATTTTAAAACTTTCATTTTTCAAAACACTCCATTTGTATTAACATTATCCAAAAAAATATAAATAAAATTTGATGTGTGAGAGTTAATATAAAGAATTAAATCATTTCAATACACGAGAACATAAAGTATCAACACTAGTGAGTTATGGCTCATCGACAAGGACTCTTTGTGTGAAAGGTATTTATTCATTTTTAATACAACATAGTATGCCGACGATCAGCATAGGTACCCAGCAAAGGGTAATTAACAAGAATATTCTTATGTAATATAAATTCCGTGGGCTAGCGAGTTCAAAAGCCCAAATAAATCGGTTCAAAAAATAAAACAAGAAAATAAAGATGTAAAGCATACCAAAAAACCAGCCAGATAAATCAATATCATGCATTCTTCTAATGCCAACAGCAAGCAGTGGTAATGGCACTACAATGTTAATAAATATATTTATGGTCAAGAGATAGTCTACTGAATCGATTATTTTTGTTACTGACAATGTGGCAATTATTATAATTAATAGAATTTTAAGTAAAGAATTGGTTAAGAAAAATATCCAGAACTCTTGCCTCGATGAAACGCCTTTAAAATCAAAGGTGCGTTGCCATCCATTTAAGTAGCATTGCCAAAAAACCATAGTGTTATCCTTTTCTGGAAGTATAAAAGTTATAGTTTACGCTGCCAAAAAAATACGACTAATTATGAATGTATTTTTATCTTAATTAAAGTTATAACAAGAAATAATGATTTTTCACTCCAAACTAATTTATTTAAAGTGAATGTGACCAAATAATGGTTTTTTTTTGATAATTATAGTCAGACCAACTAGATAGAAAATAACATCAAGCGGTTTGTTAAGTTTTACTTGATTACGTTTACCGATGATACGCATATTTATCAGATATTTCTTGTTTTGTTTCTCAATGTAAAATGAATTGTTTTATTTCATACACTTTTAAAATCGGACAGTGGAAAAATCCGTGATCTCTGGACGATTGTTTATATTCCCTATATGACGCTATTTACTAGCATCTTATGCTAGTGTTTCCCTTTAAAATAGAATAAATACAAATTAAGCAGCTACTGCTCTTGTACTAGATGCTGGAGTGTTTTTATAACATTATCATTATTTTCAATTTCACTTCACATAAAAAAATAAACTTATTGACAATAAGTTTGACGGGTTCTAATTTCGAAATACCATTTAAGAACTTGGTTCCATATAATGGAACAGGTGTGAGATGACGACATTAGAAAATGCCACTGCGGTATTGAAGTTATTTTCTCATCGATGCATAACGCACGGTCAGCCGGGTATTTCATTCAGCGATGTGGTTGAACAACTGAGTTTACCGAAAAGCACAGTTTCGCGCCTATTACAAACGATGGAAAACCAAGGGTTGCTGGAGCGAGATCCTCAGACTCGCTTGTATAAAATTGGTCATTTACTGCTTTCCGTTGCTAGCCACTATTTATCAACGCCATTGGTGGACAATGCGGCAGTCGCTATGGCGCATTTAGGCCAACTGACTTTTTGTACCGGTTATATATCGGTACTGGAGGGGCGAGATATCAGGGTTATGCGAACCTTCCCTGGCCGTCATTTCTTACATGTGGTCACGCCGGTTGGCGGATGTTCACCCGCCGCGGAAACCTCGGTAGGCCGGGCCATATTGGCACGAGAAAGTGATGATGATGTTCGGCAACGCTTTATCGCTGGCTATCAAGGTGCCCTGCCGGATTCTGGACAAATGCTCGATACATTGCTGCCAAAACTGGCGCAAATCAGGGGGCAGGGGTGGTCTTTGGCGCGTAACGAAACCCTGCCTGGGATCAGCTCACTCGCGACGGCGGTAACCAATAAACACCGTAGTGAAACGGTGGGGTTATGCTTATCTTTCCCCTCTCAGTCCGATGATCAGCCTTATCCACCTCAGGTTTTGGCGGCATTGATAACGGTTTCCCGGCAATTAGCGAAAAAACTCGGTGATGAATATTGGCAACAGATCAAATAACTCACCGCGAATAGAGTTTTGTTTTTGATTAATAAATCAGTATGCCAACACCAGGGCATCTTACCGATTATTTAATTGCACTGTGAATAAGCACGGTGCAATTAAATAAGCTAAGTCAGGCTATAAATAATAAATTTCATTGTTGGTTCCAAATATTGGAACTGCGACGGCATCCTATGCCTGAAATATTATTTTGCCAAATACCAAAGATAGACAGGGGCTTATGAAACCAGAAAAAGCGATAAATCCGTTGAAAGATATCAGCACGCTGCTGGTTATGGTGCTGTTATCCGTTATGGGGGCAATTATCGGCGTACAACTGATAACAACCTTGGGCGTGACGCCTAATACCTCGATTATCGGTGCGCTTATTGCCATGCTGCTTGCGCGCATTCCATTACAGATGTTTCAGCGCTATCGTTCGATACATACCCAGAATCTGGCGCAAACCGTTATTTCTTCAGCCACCTTCGGTGCTGCTAATAGTTTGTTGATGCCGATTGCTGTGCCCTATGTCATGGGCCAACCGCAATTGATCCTACCGATGCTATGTGGTGTTGCGGCAGCGATGTTGCTGGATGCTTATCTATTGTATCGATTATTTGATACCAAAGTCTTTCCGGCCGCTAATGCCTGGCCTCCCGGTGTGGCTGCTGCGGAAGCAATCAAAGCCGGTGACCGAGGTGGTAAGCAAGCATGGCTGCTCGTGGTGGGTGTTCTGGTGGGTATCGCCGGTTCAATGCTAAAAGTTCCGATGGCAGCCTTTGGTACCGCTTTTATTGGCAATATTTGGGCTCTGAGCATGTTTGGAGTCGGTTTGTTGCTGAGAGCTTACGGCCAGCCAATGACCGGAGTCGATATCAATGCACATTTTATTCCACACGGGGTGATGGTTGGGGCCGGTTTGGTGGCCTTGATTCAAGTTGTACAGGTGATTCGCAATAAGAATGGCGAGAGCAAATCCACTCATGCGCAACCTGACAGCGAGGTGCGTAAGGCACTGGGACTGGGCGCGGTTGGGTATATCATTATTGCTGCACTGCTGGCTTTGGCCGGTGGTCTATACAGTGAAATGTCATTGGTCATGCTGTTACTGTTTGTGATTTATGCAGCTTTTGCTGCCTTTGTACATGAATTGATCGTGGGTATCGCAGCGATGCACTCTGGTTGGTTCCCTGCCTTTGCCGTCGCGCTGATTACCCTGATTATAGGTATTTTAATTGGTTTCCCCCCGCTAGCATTATGCATTCTGACAGGCTTCACTGCGGCAACCGGGCCGGCATTTGCCGATATGGGATTTGATCTGAAAGCCGGTTTTATCCTGCGAGGTTATGGTAAAGACTTGCAGCAAGAGTTGTGGGGGCGCCGCATTCAACTGATCGCTGCACTTATCGCTTTTGTGATTGCCATTCCGGTAGTTTATTTCTCTTACACCAGTTATTTCCTACAGGGCTTGGTTCCACCAGTGGCGCGGGTATATGCCAAGACTATCGAGGCCGGTGCACAGCCGGGCATTGCATTGAATCTGCTTATCTGGGCTATTCCCGGCGCTATCGTGCAATTCATTGGTGGGCCGAAGCGCCAGCTTGGGGTGCTGCTGGCCACTGGATTGCTAATTAACAACGCGATGGCAGGGTGGGCGGTAGTGGTGGGTATCGCACTGCGTATCCTAATTATTAAACGCTGGGGTGATAAAGGCCGCACGCCGATGGAAATTATGGCGGCAGGCTTTATTGCCGGCGATGCACTGTATAACTTCTTTAACTCCATTTTTTCCAGTAAAGGGAAATAACCAGTAGCGGCTGATGCAGGATGCATTGATTCACCCGGCAACATGATTGAGGTATAAAAATGAGTTTGAAACAAACAATACAAGCCTATGAATTAATTGATAGTGCATATGTTAACGGACAAGAGATTGTCGCGTTGTTTGCCCAATACCCGGCGGTAAAAGCCACGACCCATCGCGTCGATGGCGAGAAGGGGGCAACTGATTTTATGCGCATTGAAATTGTGGGCAGTGAAGGCAAGACCCTGGGCGGCAAGGCACCTACATTGGGTATTATTGGCCGCCTCGGTGGGGTTGGTGCGCGGCCAACACGTATCGGGCTGGTTTCCGACGGTGATGGTGCCATTGCGGTAATTGCCAGCGCGCTGAAACTGGCACAGATGCAACATAACGGAGATGTATTACCGGGAGATGTGATAGTCACCACCCACATTTGTCCAAATGCACCAACTCGCTCGCACGATCCCGTTGATTTTATGGATTCGCCGATTGATGACGTGACGATGAATAATAATGAGATGATCACGCAAGCCGATGCCATTTTGTCGATCGACACGACCAAAGGCAACCGTATACTCAATCACAAAGGCTACGCACTTTCACCGACGGTGAAGGAAGGCTATATTTTGCGGGTGGCGGAAGATCTTTTACGCATCATGGAGATGACCAGTGGTCGCCCGGCAGTAACATTCCCTATCACGACGCAAGACATCACACCGTATGGTAATGGTGTGCATCATATCAACAGTATTCTCCAGCCCTCTACCGCCACAACTGCGCCGGTGGTCGGCGTCGCAATCTGCACCGAGTCGGTTGTACCGGGATGTGGTACCGGGGCCAGCCACGAAGTGGATATTGCATTGGTGGTAAAATTCGCCGTTGAAGTGGCCAAAGAATATGGACGAGGTACCTGTAATTTTTATGATACGACTGAATACGCACATTTGCTGACGTTGTATGGCAGCCTGAATCATCTGCAAAAGAGGGGATAACCGAATAGCCATTCGACATTAATCGATACGCGGCGACATTGTGCTGCTGCGTGTATTAATTGCCAGTTGCCCACCAAGGATAGTCACTTCAATCTGCGTAAACCACGACACAAAGAGTGCAATTTATAACAGTGACGCAGGATGGTCTTAGGTATTTGAACGCAAAACCAATGCCTAAAGTGGCTTCATTATAATAATCAGCCTTTTATGTATAGTTTTATGAAGTTCATTTTATAGAGTGTTAGACGACGCGGACATGCCGAATAAACCGGAGTGGCAGGGTATCAACCCATCGGACAGTAATCCTGGAAGATAGCCGCGCACGTCTGGATCAGTTCGGGGAATTGCCGATAAAGGTTACTCCCCGCAACCGCGGTTAATCTATGAGGGAGATGTATGATGAACGGCAATAACATCAGTAATGTCGATCTCGCCCCTATTAACCTGTGCGACCTTGCGTTCTGTCGCTGAGTCTGATTCTGCCGAGTTGTGTTGAATGGGGTACCAGTTATTCAGCTTATCAACGTAGGCGATGACATTAGTGTGTATTCTGTTGTGACTGAATGACATCTCAGGATGACTTATATCGTTACCCTGTGTTGCTATCAGGTGTACCACCAAATACATGCATAGGGCTTGCGATACGTTACTGCGATAGTTGTTGTAGCCTTGAGCGTTGGAAAAGGACTGCTGAGCAGGCCCAGACATGTTGTAGTAGTACTCGTCGTTCTCATAATAGATGAAATACGGGGCTAAGCCTGGGCGGCTTATCATGACCTCCATGACCTTCCCACCAAACCAATTGCGTGGTCGGTCTTGCAAGCTGTCTGCCATCATAACGACTTTCCCTGATTGCGTTATGAGGAGGACCGATGCCCCCATCTGCTCAAGATTAACTGCGATTTGTCTCTGAGCTTGCTCGACCTGAGACTCCCGCTTTCTGGTAGATAAGTCCATTTCGTTGGCATGACTCTCGTCCGATTCAGCTAATAATCCGGCATCCTCAATAAAGAACGTATCTATACCGCGAAGCGGCTGAGAATGCTCTCCGTAGGGTGATTTTGCAATGATATGTCCCACGATAGAGCAACGGGCCATGGCAGCGAGCTTTTCGCTTACACCTGACGATCTCATCGCAGCATGTAACTGATTTAGGCCATCAACGATTTGATCCGCGGCTGAATCGGGTTTTAACCGGTTCAACCCCCCTTCGTAGAAGTCCTTGTTTATGCCAGTTCGCTTGACGAATGAATGAACGAAATCAAAATTGCTCATTGTGGCTGCATCCAATTCATAAGCGATAACGTCCACCGTAGCGCCGTATTTTCGGCAAATCACATCATAAAAGCGGGCGGCACAAACCATTATCGAATATATCAGGCTATCCCCAGAATTCGCGTCTTTGGCAAATTTAGCGAGATTATTTGCCCCAAATCCACCTCGATCCGCTGCCTCCAACTGCCAGAGAATAGCTTTGGCTCGAGGATGACCGGCTTCCGCTGCTTTATACCAACAGTCTGCCGCCAGATCGAAATCATAGGGCGTCACACTGCCTGACCCCCAAAGAAGAGAAAGATTGAATAATGCCGAAACGTGACCTCCCCGAGCAGCATTGCCTAAGTGTCTGCTTGCAGCGTTACAATCGCCTGCCCGTAAGGCTTCAACACCACAAACGTATTCGGCTTCCACGTCTTCTGACGTGCTGGTGAAAAACGGATTCTGAAACTCAGCCATATTCATATTCCTTCGCGTCGACTAATACCCATCTCGCACTTTTGTACGGATGTCTCCGTTGCACACAACGTTGTAATTTCCAGGATATCTAACAATTAACATATCAAAATGTCGGCCTGGTACGATAATAGCCGCACAGGATCAATCCAAATATAGGCCGGTGGATAACGGAAAACGAAGCAAAATAACGTATTCCAAACCGCCATTAGCAGTGGTGTAATCTGCTTTTTTTACGACTAAAAAGCCAGTTTAGTACACTACACTTCTTGTTATTTGTTGAGCAAGGTGAGTTGCAGAAAATTCTGATTACAGGAAGGTTTAGCGTTTATGGTTGCAGCATCATCGCCACCATTCTCTATTTTTAACCCTCTTTTTTCGGCCAATACTAACGTATTGATTTTATACAGGGTTGGCCGAGAGTATTAAAAAAGCCTTTTTTACCCTCGCAGTCTATTGTTCTTTTACCATCAGCAAGTTATGTGTATTTTATAACTGTTCACTGCCGTACAGGCAGCTTAGAAAAGAGGCTTCGGCCAGTAACACACAAAAACGATCAAAAAACAAAAGCAAAAAGCCCGCTTAGTTGCCTAAGCGAGCTTTTCTAATTTGGCTCCTCTGACTGGACTCGAACCAGTGACATACGGATTAACAGTCCGCCGTTCTACCGACTGAACTACAGAGGAATCGTGTGAACGGGGCGCATGATATCTAGCATGCCCGATACTGTCAACGCTAAATTAGTACATTGCGATTGACTGCTCAGCATCTGAGCAAAGAGGGGGGAGATAGCGGCTAAATAAGGCCAGTCCGCGATTTATTATTAACTATCGACTCTTTACTGCTTCAACGAAGGTATAGGTAATTAACTTAGTGGCTGCATATTATCGGTGTTTTGATTATCCGCTAACCCATTTTCCCAACGTTTTAATCGGGCGAGTGGGTCCTGACGATAGAATGCGCAGAAATGCTGATAAACAACAGGAAAACGACTTTCTAATAGTTCAGGCGCACTGAAGAAATACTCTGATAATACCGCAAAACATTCGGCCGGATCACTGGCGGCATACGCATCCATACTGGCAGCCTCGACACCCACCATATCTATCTCATCTTGAATACTGTCCATCGCCTGATGCAGGTCATATTCCCATGCAGCTACATCACGCATAGCAATAGGAGGCACCCCGTTAGAATTGCCACCATTACGCATATCCAGCTTATGCGCGGCCTCATGAATAACCAGATTAAAGCCTGATAAATCAAAGGAATCTTGAATATCTTGCCAGTTCAAGACAATCGGCCCTTGTTCCCAACTTTGACCCGATTGTACCGTTTGGCCAGAGTGCACCAAGCCGAGATCATCTTGCCAGTCGTCATCAACCACAAAAGGTGAAGGATAAATAAGGACCTCATGAAAGCCATCTAACCATTTGGCGCCGAGTTCCATCACTGGCAGTGCGAATAGCAGACAAAGGCGGGCTTGCATCAGCGGTGTTAGTTCTAACCCCTGCAATGGCACCAGCCGCTTTTGTTGCAGCAAATTACTGGCAACAGAAACCAGCCGCTGCTGCTCCTGCTCATTCAGCGGAGCCAACAGTGGGATGTTCAGTGCTTCCTGCCACTGCGCAAGCATCTCCGCTTGCGGTTGATTTGCTTTCCACAGCCACTTAATCATCAGGTTGCCCACAAAGTGATAATTCGAATATCTAAAGCAGGGAGGTGTTGCCATAAACATGCCGTAAAAAGGTGCATGATCGCAACCGTTTCATGGAGAGATACCGGAGCGGCTGAAGAGGTTGCCCCGAAAACGACTGAGAAGATAACCTTTCTGAGGGAAAAACCCCCACTTGCTCCGCCATTATTCAAGCACTTATAGAAAAAAAATTCAGCGATCCCTATCACACTAAGTTGGCGTGGCAAGATGATAAATAATAGATCAGGGTTGTTGATTGTTTGCTGCTATTTAGGCCTATATTTAATTATGACATCAGAGAGTTCTGACTGATGAGTCCCAAATGCAGGAGAAGGCTATTCGCGGCTTAACCGGTTTCATTGTAATACTGACGGCGCTACTGCTGCCGGGCAGTGTTGCCTATGCAGCGATGGCGGGTGATGCCAGCCCGATGTTCATGCCAATATCGAGTCTCCTCACCTCTGACCCGATTCGGGTCGCTCAACACCATTTTGAGCAGATTGAATCCTATCAGGTCATAATTCATTCTCTGTCAGCACAGGGCGAGGCTACGGTGATTCGTTATAGCTATCGTAAGCCGGGATATGTGCGTATGGATTTTACTGAACCCCATAATGGCGCCGCGCTGGTCTATAGCCCTGACAGTGGCAAAGTTCGATTATGGCCCTTCGGTGTAAACACGCTACCCGTGCTGAGCCTTTTGCCCACCAATATCTTAATACGCGATAAAAATGGCCACCGGGTGGATCAATCAGACATTGGAAGGTTGTTAGACAACATCCAGCGCCTGCAACAAGGTGGCAAGACCGCAATTCTTGGTGAGGAGGTTTTCGCGCAACAACCGGTATTGCACCTCTCAATAACTGGCCCGGCCGGTTTCACTGTGGATAAGGTGCATCGTTGTGACATCTGGCTAGATAATCGATCCCATTTGCCTGTCAAAGTGATCAGCTATGGGGTGGATGAAGAGCAACTGGAAACGGTCATTATGGCGGCAATGATTATCAATTTGCATTTTCCTGAGCGTTTTTTCACCCCTTGATGCGGAGTTCGCTGGTATGGCTGAGTATCGGTTTTCCACTATTTGGCAGGTCAAGGCACCACTTCAGGCGGTATGGGATATTTTATGCCACCCGGATATGTGGCCGCATTGGTGGAAAAGCCTGGAGCAAATCATTGAGATAGAAAAAGGTGATCTACAGGGTATCGGCGCATTACATCGTTATACCTGGAAAGGTGTACTTCCTTATCGGATAACCTTTGATATTCATGTAGTAACCATTATGCCTTTACATTTGTTAGAGGGGCAGGCGAGTGGTGAAGTTGAAGGGATTGGGCAGTGGTCATTATTTTACAATGGCAGCGACACCATTGTTCGTTACGATTGGCATATTCGAACCAATACGCGCTGGATGAACTGTCTGGCGCCAATCGCTGCCCCATTATTTCGCTGGAATCATGATAGCGTTATGCGAGAAGGTGCCAAAGGGTTAGCGCGTAAATTAGGCACCCAGGTGGAGATGAGGTGATGCTATCGCGCCATAAGATGGCATTACGTACTGGCTTACAATGATTGGCAGAGCCAAAAAAGATAACAGTAAGTGATAATTATTTCTGTTTATAAGATAATAAAAGTGGCTATTTTTGTTTCTTTTTGTCATGAGATTTGTTGATATTAATTTAATTCTTCGATAAATAGATATTTTTCACTTAAATATTATAAATAATTTGTAAAGATCATTTTTAGCTAAATTTATGTTTAGCGTTTTTTGATGTGGTATATCCAAGAATGGTGTTTTTTTAAGATGTCCTCATCTATCAGCGTAAGAAAAGTCCCACAAGCCTGTTTTATATTGTTTTTTTATTTATGAGTTATTCGCGTGTTTAATATCGAGCATAACTTATTTTTATATGTTATCTATCGATTGTAGGTAACTTCCTACATGGAGTGAGATATATCCTACCGTAAATTTCCATTCTTCTTTTGTTTGTATTCTGTGATTCTTATTATTTGGTAATGCATTTATAACCTCACGTTTTGGGCTGGATTGACAATATTTAAAATGCTGAAATAATAGCCGTAAGAAATCGGATGTCACTGATTCAGGATATTAATCCTAATTAATATTATTGGCCTAAAACCTTATTTTAAAGCACGGGGAAATAAACATGAAAATTAAAACTAGCAATGCATTAATCGCTGCTATTGCAAGCGTATTTATTGCACAATCAGCATTTGCTGCTGATGGAACTATTACCATTAACGGCCAAATTACAGATACGACTTGTGGTGTCTCTGTCAACAACGGCACTAAAGATGGGACCGTTAACTTACCGACTATTTCTGCAAGCGCACTGAGTTCTGTCAACTCCGTTGCGGGTACCACTCCGTTCAATATCTCGTTGTCTGGTTGTACTGGGGCGACACTGAATAACGCTTATGCTTACTTCGAACCAGGTGCTTTTGTTGAGACCAGCACTGGCCGGTTGAACAACAATAGCGGTACAGCGACGGGTGTTCAGGTTCGTTTGTTAGACAAAAGCAGCACAGCAATCATGGTAGGCGGCGCTAGCCAGGGCGGCGTGGTGGAAGATATTTCCACTGGTGATGCAACATTGGGCTACTACGCACAATATTATGCGAATAGTGGCACTGTTGGTGCTGGTACCGTTGTAACACAAGTCGACTATACTATTGTTTACGATTAATCAAAGCGTGTGATATAGCGTGGCTGATGGCAAGTTATTGTTATAGCTAATGTTATCTGTTGCCGAATGGGAGCTTAATGCTCCCTGTTTCATTCGCTCTATAATTGGAAACTCTTATGCGCAAAACATACTTTATGGCCTTTGCTTTTGTCACATTACTGGTTGCAGCAACGGTTACCCGTGCTGAAGTAATGATCACGGGTACGCGTGTTATTTATGACGAGAAGCAGCGTGAAGGCGTGGTTAAGGTTTCCAATACCGGTAATATGCCGGTTCTTCTTCAAGCCTGGATTGATAACGGTGATGCGAATGCGCGTCCTGATACTATCAAGGTGCCTTTTAGTGTTACGCCACCAGTAGTGCGTCTGGATCCTAAACGGGATCAGACTATTCGCCTGTTCCGTACTGGCAGCGGCTTAGCAGCCGATCGTGAAACGCTTTTTTGGTTTAATTTGCTAGAAATTCCACCTAAACCCACTAAAGGTGCCACGGGGGAAGATAATAAATTGCAATTGGCTTTCCGTACCCGAATAAAAATGTTCTATCGCCCGGCAGAATTAACGATGCCGATAGAACAGGCTATTACGAATCTGACCTTTTCTAAAAAGGGCAATCAACTGGTTATAAAAAATGCATCACCGTATTATATAACCTTTAGAAAATTGGAGTTACGGGCATCAAAAGAGAGCCCAGCGGTGGCGAACTTGAGCAAAATAAATAATAAGATGATTGCACCTTTTGCTGAGCTTAGCTTACCGGTTAGCGTTAACGGTCCAATAAATAATACTACACAAGTTTTTTATTCTGTTATCAATGACCAGGGTGGCGAAACGCAGGGTGTTCAAAAGTTGGCGCAATAAAAACATAAATATAATTAATTAGTCTTTCTCTGCATCCACCAGGTGCATATTTATTAAATGGCCTCGATATAATGTTTAATTATTACATGTATTATCAAAAAAACGAGCGCCCGAAATATTTGTCGGCATTCTCCTTTGTTATTTTTAGCTTGGGCGGCATGCTATTTAGTTTACCCGCCTGTGCTGAAGACCCTGAACATGTTGAGTTCAGTGATTCTTTCCTCCGTTTTTCTGTTGATGCCAGTCGCTATAGTGAGGGCAATCCCGTTGCTCCAGGTGAACGTAGCATTGATATCTATTTGAATGAGCAATGGATCGGGCGTCAGGCGATACGCTTTGAGTTGCCGTCGCCAGAATCTAAAGTGGCCCTTCCGTGTTTTGACTTAAAGTTGTTTGATGAACTCGGAATTGATACCACTAAGCTCACGCCTGATGTACTGAAACAACTGGAAACTGCCCGTGTTTGCTCATCATTAAGTACTCTGCTGGACGGTGGGAATGCCATTTTTGATGAGAATACCCAGCGGTTGGATATTCAGATCCCACAGGCTTCTTTAATCCGCCAGGCGCGTGGCTATGTTAATCCCAAATATTGGGATGATGGTGTGACGGCGGCAACGCTGAAATATGATTACACCGGTTATCGCAGTAATCAGAGTGATGCCAGCAGCCAGACTTATCAATATCTCGGGCTGCTAGGCGGATTCAACTGGCAAAGTTGGCGTTTATACTATCGTAGCGCATTAAATCGAAGTGACAGTCAGGGATTTGATTATCAAAATCTGGCCACCTACGCGGAGCGTGCGGTGCCATCCTTATACAGCAAAATGACGATTGGTGACTCCAATACTGATGGTCAGGTATTCGACAGTCTCAGCTATCGTGGCATTGAATTAAGCTCGGATGATCGTATGTTCGCTGACTCTCAGCGTGGTTATGCACCTGTGGTGCGCGGCATCGCCCGTACTAACGCCCGTGTCGTGGTGCGTCAACAAGGCCAATCTATTTATGAAACCACGGTGCCACCGGGGCCTTTTACCATCGACGATCTCTACCCTACAGGCCAGGGCGGCAATCTGATTGTCACTATTACTGAAGCTGATGGTAGCGAGCAGTCGTTTACCGTGCCATTTGCATCAATTGCCGAGCTATTGCGGCCGGGAACCACGCGCTATTCTTTAATGGCCGGTGAGTATCGTGATAATTCAATGGCGGAAAAACCGGCTCTCTTGATGGGAACCTTACGCCATGGCTTATCCAATTTAATCACCGGCAACGGCGGAGTAGTTGCGGCCGAAGGGTATCTATCGGCCTCTGCCGGGCTGGCGTTTAATACCCCCGTCGGAGCGGTGGCATTTAGTTTGACACAAGCGCAAACCAGGTTACCCGGTGAGAGTGATCAGAACGGTCAGAGTATGGGCATTACCTATGCGAACTCATTACCGCAAACCGATACCAGCCTGACCATCGCCAGTTACCACTATTCCAGTGACGGTTTTTATACGCCGTCAGAAGCGATGCGCATGCGTGACTATTTGCAACATGGCGAAGTTAATAACACTATTTTCAATTCAAGCCTGCCAGATGGTAATACCCGCTACGATGACAGTTTTAAGTATCGTCGCCGCAATCAGGCGCAAATCAGTATTACTCAAGGTTTGCCAGAGGGTTATGGTTCGTTTTATGCCAATGCGAATGCGCAGGATTATTGGGGCGGGCAGCGTCGCGATATGAATTTCCAGCTCGGTTATAATAATAGTTATAAGTCACTGAGTTATAACCTGGCTCTTAATCGGCTGCGCAATATGTCCAGTAGGGATTGGGATAATCAACTGAGCGTCTCTTTCTCCATTCCGTTGGGCAGCAAACGGGGTTCACCGCGGTTGAGCACCAGTTACACCCACACTCGTGACAGCAGTTCAGTTCAAACCGGGGTTTCAGGTTCTGCTGGCGACGATAATCAATTTAACTATGGTGTTTCAGCGGCGAATAACCGTACTGACGTGAACGGTAACTACAACACTGTAGGCGTGACGGGCAGTTGGCTGGCGCCTAAAACGACTATTGGCGGCAGTTATTCGAAAAGTAATGATTACGAGCAGGCCAGTGTCAATATGTCTGGTGGCATCGTCGCCTACGGTGGTGGTGTGGTTTTTGCCTCCTATCTGGGCGATACGGTAGGGATTGTTGAGGCCCCGGATGCTGCCGGAGCCCGTGTGGCCAACTACTCGGGGATGCGTCTCGATAGCAGTGGCCGGGCGGTGGTGCCTTACTTAAGCCCTTACCGACAAAATGATGTCGAACTGGATCCAAAAGGCTTATCGTCGGATGTGGAATTTAAAACCACCAGTCAGCGGGTTGCCCCTACTGCCGGTGCGGTGGCACTGGTGAAGTTTGAGACATCTAGTGGCTATTCGATGTTATTGACCGGACATCGGGCGGATAACACACCACTGCCGTTTGGTGCCGAGGTGAAAGATGCCACTGGTGCCAGTGTGGGCTATATCGCTCAGGGCGGGCAAGCCATGGTGCGGGTGAACCAGCAAGATGGACATCTGCGCGTGATATGGGGTGAGGGCGTTGGTGATAGTTGCGGCTTTGATTATAAATTACCCCGCGGCGCGTTGGTTAAGGGTGAATTCCGGCAGTTAGAGGTGATATGCAAATGAGTTCTTATCGGAATATAGCGCAATATTACATGGACAGGTCCTGTGGTGCAGCCAGTGATTCGATAGCGCACGGCTGCCGTCAACTAAAACAACTTTTACTGTGGTTACTGGTGATGAGTGGTTTAGCGATCAGCCATAATGCTAATGCCTTGGGCTCTGCCATGGATTGTGACTATAGCGGTACTTACTATATTTATGGCCCGACAACCACGCTGCGAGTTCCGCCCAACACTGCGGTTGGTTCGCCGATTGGTTCATGGATAAGCTTCCCCGCAGGGGGCTGGGTGTGCAAGATATTATCCACCTCAATGAATGACAGTATTAAGGCTGGGGCAGGGCTGTTCTCGCCGTACAGCATCGATCGGACAATCAACATTGATGGCAATAGTCACAGTGTATTTTCTTATACCGGTAAAGCTGGCTTAGGCTATGCACTGCGTTTTCGCGTGACCGGCGCAGGTTTCAGCAGCGACTGGAAGCCGATGAATGGCTTTAGCGCGGCAAATATAGTTTATTCCTCACCGCTGTTAGGCCCTATTCCTTACAACAATGGGGCTAATTTTAACTTGAACATAGAACTACAAATCAAGTTTGTTAAGATTGCCACGACATTAACCAGTGGATGGGCTGCCGCTTTTGACCCTGCTTATGCCTATAACTATCGCACCTATAACAATGGCACCAGTAGTTATCTTGAATCAACCCGCTACCGATTATTTGATTTTGCGCCAAATTCCCTGAATATCCAGTTAATGACACAGACCTGCACCACACCGGATGTGATTGTCAATTTACCGGATGTCGCCAGCAATAAATTTACTGGGATTGGCAATATTGAAGGGTTAAAATCATTTAATCTCAATTTTAATAACTGCCCCGGTGGATTAGCGGGTATTAATTATACGTTTGGCGCGGCAACTAATGTGCTGAATGCGGCAAATGGTGTGGTAGCGTTGAATAGCGGATCTACCGCCAGAGGCGTGGGGGTATTATTGCGTAGCCAGACAAATACACCTATCGTGTTGAATACCGAATACACCTTGAGCGGCTATAATTCAGTGAGCACGCAGAGCTACACCGTGCCGATGAACGCCGGGCTTTATCAAACTGAAAGCACCGTGCAAAGTGGTTCCGTCAACGGCGCATTTACTTTTACGTTGATCTATAAATGAAAACGTTTTCGTACTGGCTCATGCTGTATATCCGCAGGTTCACGCATTGGTACCACGTGTTTGCGGCGGTGACCCTTGCCTCCTTGTTGCTCACTACCACAGCGCAGGCGGGTATTGCTATTGGTCTGACCCGAGTGGTGGTTACTGGAGATGATAAATCAGGCAGCGTGCAGATCCTCAATAAGGGCAATCGCCCAGCTTTACTGCAACTGTGGGTTGATAACAATATTGCTGAAATGGATAAATCCATTGAGCAGATAAAGGTACCCTTTGTTGTTGATACTCCGGTGTTCCGCCTTGATCCTCAAACCAATAAATCTGTTCGCATTTACTATACCGGTACTGCCGGTCAACTGCCGTCTGATCGCGAATCGATGTTTTGGCTGAATGTATTAGAAGTGCCACCGAAAACCGCTTCACCGCAGGCTGCCGGCAATGAAGTACAAATTGCCTTCCGCTCACGCATCAAACTGTTCTATCGCCCGGCGGGTATTCCTGCCAGTTCAGAGGGGGTGCTTAACCAACTCTCTTTCAGATGGGTTCCAGAGGGCAGTGGCGGGGTCTTTCGTGTCACCAATCCGACGCCATTTAATGTGACATTCCAGACTGTGGAGATTGCGCAAAGTAAAAGTGCCGCGAGAACCCCGGTTAAGTTGGGGAATGACGATATGGTCGCCCCGAAAAGTAGCATCGATGGTGGGCTAGTCGGTAATCAAATTCCGGCTAAGAATATGACGGTATTCTTCTCAATTATTGATGATTTTGGCTCGACAGTGGAAGGTCAACAGCCACTACAATAACCCGCGTTGTTACTCCTTACTGCTGTGGCGAGACTAACGATAGCCCGCAAACAGGCAAACAACGTGGTTATAAGAAAAATCCTACAAATCAAGTGGATACAATTCATTCCTGCTTTGTTTTTCCTATTGGTCTCTCCGGCCACAAGTGATACCTTTCTATAATAATTTGGTGTGGAATAATTTCATTAACCATCCGCATAGCTAATTGCTGACTTTTCAGGGTCAATACACAGGTATATTTATGACGCTTTATGATATTAAACCGCGATTTCAGGCGCTGTTGCGACCGTGTTTGGCCTGGTTGTATCGGCGGGGGATTACGGCGAATCAAGTCACATTATTTACTCTGATTGCTTCAGTGCTGGTGGGCGGCTTATTGGCGTTATTCCCATCACGCATGATGTTTATTCTACTCCCCGTGTTTCTCTTTTTCCGTATGGCGCTGAATGCGATTGATGGCATGTTAGCGAGGGAGTTTAACCAGCAGTCACGCCTCGGCGCGTTGCTCAATGAGATTGGCGACGTTATCTCGGATATTGCGCTCTACCTGCCGTTTGCTTTGCTGCCTTATGCGCGTCCTGAGTGGGTTATCTTGGCACTGTTTCTGGCTTTTCTGACGGAGTTCTGCGGCATTATGGCGCAAACGCTGGGGCAGCCGCGAGGTTATCAGGGACCATTGGGAAAAAGCGATCGCGCCCTGTTGTTCGGCGCTTATGGGTTAGCAGTTGCTTTGTGGCCTGTCGCTTTAACCTTTTCCGCATGGCTGTTCGCTTTAGCATCGTTGTTATTGCTGTGGACATGTATCAACCGCTGCCGGGCAGCGCTAAAGGGCGAGGCGTAATATGGACTCGAGACTTGCTATCAGTCTGATGGTTATTTTTGGTCTGTTGGCGCTTGCCAGCGTGATTATCGTGATATTGATGCTGCGTTACCCGCAAAAAGAGTGGTTGGAGTTACGTCAGCGCATCACCAGTTGGTGGTTGATTATTATCGTTTTCACTGTAGCGATGGTTAGCCCGAAATGGCTGTCACTGGTTATCTTCGGTTTCATCAGTTTTCTGGCGCTAAAAGAGTTTCTAACACTGATATCAACCCGCCGCTCCGATAATATCCCACTGTTATGGATGTATTTGGCTATCCCAATTCATTATCTGTGGGTCGGCATAGGGTGGTACGGCATGTTCGTCATTTTCATTCCAATTTATGCATTCTTGTTCCTGCCCGTCAGGATGGTGCTGATTGGTGACACCAAAGGGTTCCTGCACGCAGCATCAAATATGCATTGGGGATTGATGACCACCGTATTTGCCTTGAGCCATGTGGCATTCCTGATGGTACTGCCTGGCCCTATTGGCACGCAGGGGGCACTGCTGGTGGTATTCCTGGTTGCGTTGACCGAACTGAATGACATTGCTCAATACCTGTGGGGGAAATCACTGGGCCGCATCAAAGTCACCCCCAGCGTTAGCCCGAATAAGACATTGGCCGGTTTGTTGGGGGGTGTGGCAACCACCATGTTGCTGGCGGCCATTCTGGGGCCGATTCTAACGCCGATGAATATCTATTTCTCTCTGTTGGCCGGATTACTTATTGGTTTGACTGGTTTCTGCGGTGATGTGGTGATGTCTGCGGTTAAGCGAGATCTTGGGGTGAAAGATTCAGGCAAATTATTACCCGGCCACGGCGGTATTCTTGACCGGCTGGATTCGCTTATTTATACCGCGCCGCTGTTCTTCCATTTTATCCGCTACTTTTATTACTGAGGCTACACTGTGAACCGACTTTTGCGCTGGTGTTTTACACTTTGTGTGGCGTATCCGGTGGTGCTGGTATGGCTGGGGGTTTCCGTTTGGCAGCGCAAGCAGTTGCCGCTGAACGGCCCGGCAATTGTGGTGGCGAATCATAATAGCCATTTGGATATCCTGACGCTATTTACCCTTTTTCCGCTGTCAACGCTATCGCAAGTGCATCCGGTGGCTGCCGCTGACTATTTCCTCCGTAATCGTGCCATGGCATGGTTCGCGACCAAGGTAATCGGCATTATCCCGGTGGTGCGCGGTGGTTCGACCAAGGGCAATGATCCCTTAGCGGGTTGCATCGAGGCGTTATCAAACAACAAAATTGTTATTCTGTTCCCCGAAGGGACACGTGGCGAGCCGGAGCAGTTTTCAGCGTTTAAATCGGGATTGTGGTATTTAAGCCGTCAGTTCCCCAGCGTCCCGATAACGCCGATTTATATGCATGGGCTGGGGCGGGCGATGGGCAAAGGGCAACACATTCCGGTGCCATTTTTTATTGATATCTATGTGGATAAACCTTTCTATTATCATGATGATAAACAGGTGTTTCGCACAGAATTGCAGCAGCGCTTTATCATTTTGCAACAACTTGCCACAAGGAAAATACCGTGACTCAAGGAAACCGTCTCGCGCAGGAACTGACGTTTAGCACCAGTGATAATGTTCCGTTATTCTACCGTTGTTGGCCTGCTGAGAGCGGCGTTGCCAAGCGGGTGATGGTGCTGTTTCATCGTGGTCATGAACACTCGGGGCGTCTACAGCATATTGTCGATGAATTGATGCTGCCGGATGTGACTTTTTATGCCTGGGATGCGCGTGGCCATGGTCAATCACCGGGTGATCGTGGTTATAGCCCAAGTCTGGCCCGTTCGGTGCAAGATGTTGATGAGTTTGTCCGTTTCGCCGCCGTGGATAGTGGTGTGCCGTTGCAGGACATTGTGGTGGTGGCACAAAGTGTTGGCGCGGTGTTGGTTTCAACTTGGGTTCATGATTACGCACCGAAAATACGGGGCATGATTTTGGCATCGCCAGCGTTTAAAGTGAAACTGTATGTGCCATTTGCCCGCCCAGGATTGGCGCTAATGCACCGCTTACGGGGTTTGTTCTATGTTAAATCCTACGTCAAAGGTAAGTTTCTCAGCCACGATGCATCACGGGTTACCAGTTTTGATAGCGACCCGCTGGTCAGCCGACCTATTGCGGTGAATATTCTGTTAGATCTTTACCGTGCGGCTGAGCGGATTGTGCAAGATGCCGCGGCCATTACATTGCCAACGCAACTGCTGATTTCCGGTGATGATTTTGTGGTTCATCGGGCACCGCAACTGAAGTTTTATCAGCGCTTAAGTAGCCCGGTCAAAGAACAACATATCCTACCCGGTTTTTATCACGACACCTTGGGCGAGAAAGAGCGGCATTTGGCATTCGATAAAATGCGGTGCTTTATTGAAAGCCTGTATACCGCACAATTGCCAACGCACAATTACCGCTACGAAGACCGCTGGAGTGCCAGTGCGGACAGCTACCGTGCACTGCAAGTGCCCCTGAAACCGTACTCCGCGGAGGGAATCTACTACTCTGCTTTGCGTTACGGTATGCAAACGTTGGGCCGCAGTGCAACTGGGGTGCGTTTAGGGTTTGAAACCGGTTTTGACTCTGGCAGTACGCTAGATTACGTCTATCGCAATCAGCCGCAAGGCACTAACAAGCTAGGGCGCTACATTGACCAGCAATACCTCAATAGTATTGGCTGGCGCGGTATTCGTAGGCGTAAAGTACATTTACAACAGACGATTCAACAAGCACTCCAGCAGTTACGAGATAAAGGCATGGCGCTGCGAATTGTTGATATCGCGGCCGGTCATGGCCGTTATGTGTTGGATGCGCTGACGAACCAACCTGATGTTGAGCAAATCCTACTGCGTGACTACAGCGACCTGAACGTGGAGAAAGGGCAGCAGATGATTGTAGAGCGCAATCTGGCCGAGGTGGCGCGTTTCGAGAAAGGAGATGCGTTTGATCGTGACTCGTTAGCCAATCTGGCCCCAAATCCGACGCTGGCGATCGTTTCCGGTTTATACGAACTCTTCCCGCACAACGACATGATTCAGGCATCATTGGCCGGGTTGGCCGCGGCAATTCCTGTCGGCGGTATATTGGTTTATACCGGCCAGCCGTGGCATCCGCAACTTAACATGATTGCCCGCGCATTGACCAGCCATCAAGGTGGTCAGCCTTGGGTGATGCGGGTGCGCAGTCAGGGCGAGATGGATGCGCTGGTTGAACAGGCCGGTTTTGATAAATGTCATCAACTGATTGATGAATGGGGTATTTTTACCGTATCGCTGGCGGTTCGCCGTGCCGATGACTGAATCTGATATTCGCTCGCCACGCAAGTCACTGTGGTGGCGTGGCGCATTATGGCTGCTGTTGCTGGCCCCGCTATTTTTTATTAGCTACGGTCAGACCAACCACTTTACGGCCAGCCGTATTGGGGTTGGCAGTGTGGTATATGATTGGGAGCAGCAGATCCCTTTTCTGCCATGGACCATCGTGCCCTATTGGAGCATTGATCTGTTGTATGGTTTGTCGCTGTTTATTTGCACTTCACAGCAAGAGCAGACGCGTCACGCGCTGCGGTTGGTAATGGCATCACTGGTGGCGTGCCTGGGTTTTCTGCTGTTCCCACTAAAATTCAGCTTTATTCGCCCAGTAACCGACGGGCCGTTCGGTTGGCTATTCCAGCAATTGGAAATGTTTGATTTACCCTACAACCAGGCACCATCGCTACATATTATGCTGGCATGGTTGCTGTGGCTACGATTCTGGCCGCACTGCAAAGGGGTATTCCGTTGGTTGATGAGTGGTTGGTTTGCATTGATTGCAGTCTCGGTGCTCACGACCTGGCAGCATCATGTGATTGATCTTGTTACAGGGCTGGCGGCAGGTGTGGTTGTCAGTTATCTGGTCCCGATAACGGGTGGCTGGCGTTGGCTACCGCCTTGTCGTTCATCGCTGAAACTGGCTTTTTACTATGGTGGCGGTGCCTTATTGGCAACTGGGCTGGCAGGGTGGCTGGGCGGCGGATGGAGTTTACTGTGGTGGCCGGTGCTGTCACTGCTGGCTGTGGCTGTGGGCTATTGCGGCTGGGGGGCTGATGTATGCCAAAAGCGCGCTGATGGCCGGATCTCACCCTCAGCCCGGCTGCTATTATGGCCTTATCGGCTAGGGGCCAGATTGTCGATGTATGGGTTCACTCGCCAGCTTCCCTCGGTAATTGCGGTGGCTGATGGGGTGTTTATTGGTAGTTATCCGCGATCCGACATATTGCCAGCAAGCGTATTGGATGTGACGGCGGAGTTTAGCCGCAGTCGTTACAGCCAGGGTAAACCTTATAGATGCTGCCCATTGATGGATTTAGTGGTGCCCGAGCAACGGCAATTAATGCAGGCGGTTACGTTACTTAATCAACTGCATCAGCAACATGGCACGGTGCTGGTTCATTGTGCTCTGGGCATGTCTCGCAGCGCACTGGTGATTGCTGCATGGTTGCTTGATCAGGGGCGGGTTGCGACGCCATTGGCGGCCGCTGAATTATTACGACAGGCCCGGCCGCAAGTGGTGTTACAGCCACAGCACTTACGGGCGTTGGCAGTATGGCAACAAAAGGAAACATCATGCTCAACCGGCCAATAGCGGGTCAGGTTCTGACTATTCATCTTGCCAGTTGGCGTTATCTGGCCGCACTGACGGTACCACCGATAGTCTTTGCCTTATGGGGCGCGGATAGTCCGGTCGCTACGTTGCTCTTGATGCTCGCGGGTATCACCCATTATTACTGTTGGCGCTTATGGCTTGATGAGCGGTTATTTGCCTTGCTGTATGCCAACTCAGCGCAAACTGAGGATTTTGATGCGGCGTTACAACATGTATGGCGTAGCAAGCCTATCAGCGGGCGCAGCCTGGACTCTCGCTGGCAGGGCGCTCGTAAATTGCTACAGCGCGCTATGTTCAGTGCGTTACTCTTGTGGTTGGTCATGGTGATAGCACCATTAACTGACCTGTTCTTAGCGCGTTAAATCCTGAAAAAGCAGGCCGTGTCGCCTGCTTTTTTTTGCGTAAAATTTAGATAGTGGGTTCCTGATTACCTAACTGTGTGATCACCAGTTCCACCTGTTGTTGCTGCAACAGTGCGGCCAGTTGTGACGGGGGAGAAACATTGGTAAACAGCGCTGTAGCTTTGGCAACATTACCAATTTCGACGGCGGCGGAGGCGTGGAACTTGGTATGATCGGCTGCCAATAAGATGTGGCGGGAATGTGCCATCATCGCTTTCACCACTGTCGCCTCATTAACATCAAACTCCAGCAGGCTGCCGTCGCTATCAATTGCTCCCATGCTGGTAATCAGATAGTCGGCGCGGAAACCTTCAACGAAAGAGACCGCACTGGGGCCAATAATGCCACCATTGTTTGGTCGTAGCGTACCGCCTGGCACCATCACTTCAAAATCGGTATTTTTATATAAAATGTGTGCCACCCTCAGGCTATTAGTAATAATCCGCAGGTGGCTGTGATTTATCAATGCGCGGGCGATATGTTCAACAGTGGTACCAATAGTGATAAACACCGTTGAACGATCGGGAATGTAATCAGCAATCGCCTCAGCAATGGCCATTTTCTCTTTAGTATATGAAAGCTCTCGCTGTTCAAACGCGGTATTCACGACGCTAGACGCTCGCCCGGCTCCCCCGTGATGACGGGTAATCAGCCCTTGTTCGCTAAGCTTACGGATATCGCGACGCACGGTTTGAGTCGAAACATCCAGCAATTGTGCCAATTCATCAATATTCATATAGCCACGACTGGCGATCAGTTGAATCAGTTGATCGTGGCGTGGGTTACCGGTTAGTTCGGTCAGACTCATGCTTTGCTCTCTCTCATTCATCATACTATTGTTTATTTTATACAAAATGCGTCAGGAAAGAGTCAGTTTGATCACAATCAGGTATTCCGGCCCGCCCACCGGGGCGGGTACATTTTAATGCCGCCACGGCATTAGCATAGCGCACTGCCGCAGTAATTGTGTGTTGTCGGCCCAGCGTTACCGCCAATGCACCATGAAAAACATCCCCCGCACCGGTGGTATCGACCACGACTACCTCAAATCCCGCCTGATGTTGCTGTTCGCCATTCTCCAGCCAATAACAACCCTTTTTACCTCGGGTGACATACACCTGTCCGTTTGTGTCACTGGCGGCTAATAAGAGCGCAGCGTCAGTGTCATTTTTGCCCGTCATTCGCTGTAAACCCGGCTCGGAGAAGACCGCGTGGTCCGCAAGAGCGACCAACGGGCGGATATCTTGCGGCGTGACATCGGCATCAAGCAGGGTGGTGATACCGGCTTGGCGGGCCAGTGTAAATGCGGTTAGCGCCCCCTGATGCCAACGGACATCCGCCAACACGACATCATAGTGGCTGAAATCTATCCCCGTCAGCCATTGGGCATCTTCTGGCAGGTCAGGACTGGGATGGTTAATGATGATGCGCTCCCCATGATGGTCGACCAAGACCGCCGACTGCGATGAACGGGCATTGGCGTAGCGGCGGCTAAGGGCGGTATTTACCCCATAGTGTTCCAGCTCATCGAGCAGAGTATTGCCCGTGGCATCATCACCTACCCGGCCAATAAAATCGACTTGCGCGCCCAGTCGAGCCGCCGCTACCGCTGCTGTTGCCGCAGGCCCTCCACCAATCTCACGATAATCATCCGCCACATATTTACCGCCGCTATCGGGCAGTTTTGCCAGGTAATAGAGGCGGTCCTGCACCGCAATTCCTACACATGCAATCCGGGTCATGGTTTCAGTTCCTTGGTTAGCCAAAAAAGGGCTGTTGATCACGATGTGACCATTTTAATTCGTTCAAATGTTAAAAGAGTGACGAATGTCAATTTTTTGACCATAAATTACAAATACGATCAAAAACAGACAAAATATTCCAATCAAGTGACGAAAAATGACATCAGGTGACAGGAGAGAATAATGGCACAGGTAGCATTCATCGGGTTAGGGCAAATGGGATCGCCCATGGCGCGTAACCTCATTAAACACGGGCATCAACTGCATGTTTTCGATACCAACCCCGGCGCGGTAGCGGTGTTGGCTGCGCTGGGTGCCACGCCATGTGGTAACGCAGGGCAGGCCGCCAAAGGAGCAGAGTTTGTTATCACCATGCTCCCTAACGGAGAACTGGTGCATGACGTGCTGTTCGGCAACGACGGCGTTTGTAGCCGCTTGTCACCAGATGCACTGGTGATTGATATGTCCACTATCCATCCATTACAGACTGACCGTTTGGCGCAACAGATGCAGGCCAAAGGGTATGGTTTTATGGATGCGCCGGTGGGGCGTACCTCTGACCATGCACAGGCCGGCACCTTATTGATACTGGCGGGGGGAACGCAAGCGCAGGTTGAGCGGGCAACGCCATTGCTGATGGCAATGGGATCTGAACTTATCAATGCGGGCGGGCCGGGGATGGGGATCCGCGTGAAGCTTATCAACAACTACATGAGTATTGCGCTCAATGCGTTGTCGGCGGAGGCCGCCGTGCTATGCGAAGCACTGGGACTGTCTTTCGATGTCGCACTGCAAGTGATGAGTGGCACTCCGGCGGGTAAAGGGCATTTCACTACTACGTGGCCAAATAAGGTGCTGAAGGGGGATTTAACGCCAGCGTTCATGATTGATTTAGCACATAAAGATTTAGGTATCGCTCTTGATGTGGCTAACCAATTGCACGTCACCATGCCGATGGGGGCTGCTTCCCGCGAGGTTTACAGTCAGGCCAGAGCCTGCGGGCGCGGGCGCCAGGATTGGAGTGCCATTTTACAACAGGTTCGCAGTCAGTCTGGTCTGCCAACAACCGAATGATTTCCGATTAATTGATTGTTTTTAAAGCGGCTGTTATCAGCACGCAGAGGGAGAGAAAATGTCTTATGTATCCGGTAATACCTTGATTCAACACGCATGGCAGCATGGCTATGCCATCGGCGCTTTTAGTGCCCACAATGCGGAAACAATCCGCGCGATCTTGCTGGCTGCCGAAGAGGAGCAGGCGCCCATCATGCTGCAAATTGGGCAGAAAGTGATTAGCGTCATGGGGTTAAAACCCATGAAAGAGATGGTTGATGCCTTTATGCACGACATTAGGGTACCGGTCTGTATCCATCTGGATCACAGCCGTAGTTTTGAGCAGACCATGGCGGCGGTTCAGGCCGGTTTCCAGTCGGTGATGTTCGATGGCTCTCACCTGCCATTCGATGAAAATGTGCGTATTACCCGCGCGGTGGCAGATGTCGCTCATGCCTTGAATATCGGCGTTGAGGGTGAAATTGGTAAAATCGGTGGTACTGAAGATGATATCTCAGTTGACGAAAAAGATGCCCTGATCACCGGTTGCGATGAAGCGCTACAGTTCGCCGAACTGACCACCATTGATTATCTGGCGGTATCAATTGGTACCGCTCACGGAATGTATAAGCAAGAGCCGAAACTGGCATTTGAGCGCCTGCAAGAAATCCGCGAAATCGTCAAGAAACCTATCGTATTGCATGGCGGCTCTGGGGTGCCGGATGAGCAAATTCGCCGCGCGATTACCTTGGGGGTTGCCAAGGTCAATGTCGATACCGAGCTGCGTCAGGCCTTTACCCAAGGGGTTAGCGAAGTATTGCATCAATCACCAGAGGAGTATGTCTTGGCGGTTTCTCTGGGCCACGGGCGTGATGTGATGAAACAAAAAGTGATTGAAAAAATCCGCTTGTTTGGCAGCCAAGGGAAAGCCGCTGCTTTTGCTGGCTAATCCTTTCTATCTATCGTACGGCATGGCGTTTTGCATCTGAACGGGCTGGCGACTAAAGCCGTACGAAATACGAGGTTGAGTGTATGACGACAATTCAACGCCAGCAATTTGGCGAGCATCAGGGGCAGGAAGTTTCGCTGTTTACACTAACTAACCGCAATGGTATGCGGCTCTGCGTGACCGACTACGGTTGTATCATCACCCAACTTTGGGTGCCGGACCGCCACGGGCAACTGGAGGATGTGGTGATGGGGTTTGATGATTTGACCTCCTATCAGGCCGGTCATCCGTTCTTTGGTGCCATTGCCGGTCGCTGTGCCAATCGCATTGCGGGTGGGCGCTTTAACATTGACGGGCAAGAGTATCTGCTGGCAACCAATGAACTGCCGACCGGGCAGCATTTGCACGGTGGCCTGCGCGGTTTTGATAAGTATGTCTGGCAGGCGCAGGAAGAGGGCGATGGTCTTATTTTTAGCCGCACGTCGCCCGATGGCGAAGAGGGATATCCGGGGAATTTACAGGTGCGCCACCGTATCGGCCTGACGGATGACAATGTCATGACCTTCAGTTTCGAGGCGCAAACCGATAAGGCAACCATCGTCAATCTGGTGAATCACAGCCATTACAATCTGCGCGGTCACACTCATTTAATTCACGACCAGCAACTGAAAATTGACGCTGACTTTATCACGCCAGTGGATGAAAGCAGCATGCTACCGACCGGCGAGATTGTCCGTGTTGCAGGCACTGCATTTGACTTTCGTAATGCCCGCCGCTTGGGTGATGCGATGCAACAGCGGCCAGCGCAGGATTTTGACATCAACTATGTGCTGAAAAAAAACGATTTATCGCAGAAAAATCGCACCACTCTGCAACCGGCGGCCACGCTGATTTGCCCACATTCAGGTCGGGTGATGGCGGTTCATACCACCTTGCCAGGTATTCAGTTTTATAACGCATTCAAGCTTTCTAACAAGGTATGGAATGGCAAAGCAGGGCATCGCTATCAGGCATTTTCAGGAATATGTCTGGAGACACAGGCCTTCCCTGACAGCATTCATCAGGGGCACTTCCCCGATGTCATTCTGCGACCAAATCAAAATTATTCTAGCTACACCGAACACCGTTTCAGTGTTGTCGCTTGAGCTGCGCCAACCGATAAGTCATTAAATTCACTGGAAGCAATATGATGAATAAAAAAGCAAAAGTGGGCGTGTTGGCCTTGGGTCGTAGTACTTTTGATGTGCCGTATGCGCAGGAAATGCTGGCGCAGGCGTGGAATACCCTGAGAGCAATGGATATCGAGTTGATTGGGGAACCGGCATTACAGTTTGATGCCGAGTCTGCGTTACAAGCCTTGCCCGCGCTGAAGCAGGCCAACCTTGATTTACTGCTAATTTTACAGGTGACGTTTACCGATGCTTCGCTGACCTGTGAAGTGGTGCGTGACTTCCCGGTCCCAACAGCTATGTGGTCCTTCCCGGAGGCTCGTACCGGTGGCCGTTTACGGCTCAACTCCTTCTGCGGGGTTAATTTGGCCTGTCATGCACTGAGCCGCGAAAATATCAAGGTCCAGACTGTTCATGGTCTGCCGGATGATGCCCATGTGGTCAGCGAGCTACAACAATTGGCGCAGGCTGCCGCGATCGTCAATCGTTTTAAGTGCGCCAAAGTGATGGTAATAGGCGAACATCCACTGGGGTTCGATGCTTGTAACTACAACCAACAACAACTGACACAACACTTTGGTGTCAGCGTTGATCGCCAACCCGTGTTGGAATTTATCGATGAAGTAAAAGCGCTACCGGACAGTGCCGCCGATGCACCCTATCAGCGCCGCGCTAAAGATTTCCCGAATTTGGCGGAAATGGACCAAAGTGCGACCTGTAAAACGCTGAAAGTCTACTCAGCGTTGCGTGAGAAAGCGCAACAGCAGGGTTACTCCGGTATTGCGGTGCGCTGCTGGCCAGACTTCTTCACCGATTATGGTTGTGCTGCCTGTGGCGCATTGGCGCTGATGAATGAAGACCTCGTTCCGTGTGGCTGCGAGGCTGACATGTTCGGCGTGCTCTCGTCATTAATGGCGCAGTGGGCTTCTGGTAGTGCCGCGTTCAATACCGACTTGGTCGATATCGACCCGGTGAGCAACAGTGTGGTGTTCTGGCATTGTGGTCAGGCACCGATTGAAATGGCTGATCGCGACGGGCCGGTGCAAGCCACC
The DNA here is from genome assembly GCF_052217165.1 of Yersinia sp. 2540 StPb PI. Taxonomy (NCBI): domain Bacteria; kingdom Pseudomonadati; phylum Pseudomonadota; class Gammaproteobacteria; order Enterobacterales; family Yersiniaceae; genus Yersinia; species Yersinia sp. 2540 StPb PI. The sequence goes on along the minus strand of NZ_JAZGQC010000001.1, from coordinate 3,465,517 downwards.
ATCCACTCCAACCGCAAGTTACCCCTGCTATCCGAGTTTGCCCTTAAACCGGGCCGCATCACCCTATGCCGTATTACGCAGGGTGAAGGCAAGTTGCGTCTGATGCTGGCAGGCGGCGAGATGATCAAAGCTCCGCTGGCGTTCTCTGGCACTGCCGGGACGGCAAAACTGGATATCGATGCTGATAGCTATCGTCAACGGCTACTGGATGCCGGTATGGAACATCATACCTCGCTGGTCTATGGCGAGCATCGCCCGCTGCTGCGCAAGGTGGCTCGTTTACTCAACCTTGAGGTGATTGAGCTGACCTGATAGGGCAACCATTCTGATAATAGGGGTTCTGATGAAAGTTAAGAACCCTAACTAAATCAACAGTATTTATACTTTTTGGGGATTTTTATTATGACTTATCAAGCGGGCAACCTGCCGGGAGTGGTATTGGTTGAGCACGATGGCGGTTTCACTCTTTCATTCCAACAACGTTTGTTACTGCAACACAGCGCACAAACACCGTGCCTGTGGATTGGTCGGGGTAAAGCGGACATTGATATGTTCCGTGGCAATTTCAGTATCAAAGATTGCTTGAGTGAAAAACTGGCATTGACCGATGCGGTTATCACCCCACAACAGCAGGGGTGGGAGATTCAATTTAGCCGGGGAGAGGTAGCCCAAGCCACATTACATATTACCTACGACGCGGCCGGGCGGTTGGAGATGTCCCTGCGCAATGGTGATAAAGAGAATAACCGAATGTGGCTACGGCTCGCCGCGCAACCGGAGGACCATATCTACGGCGGTGGTGAACAGTTCTCCTATTTCGATCTCCGTGGCAAGCCGTTCCCACTGTGGACCAGCGAGCAGGGGGTGGGGCGCAACAAGCAAAGTTATGTTACCTGGCAGGCCGACTGTAAAGAGAACGCGGGCGGTGACTATTACTGGACCTTCTTCCCGCAGCCCACTTTTGTTAGCAGCCAAAAATACTACTGTCACGTTGATAACAGTTGCTATATGAATTTCGATTTTTCAGCCCCTGACTATCACGAATTGGCGATTTGGCAAGACGTAGCGGTGCTACGGTTTGAGTGTGCTGACAGCTATATCGGTCTGTTGGAGCAATTGACCGCATTATTGGGCCGCCAGCCTGAGTTACCGGATTGGGTATATGACGGCGTGATTCTGGGGATTCAGGGCGGGACCGAGGTGTGCCAGCAAAAGCTGGAGATGATGCGTGAGCATGGGGTGAAAGTCAGCGGTATTTGGGCGCAGGACTGGGAGGGCCGTCGCATAACATCTTTTGGTAAACGCCTGATGTGGAACTGGCGCTGGGACAGCGACCTCTATCCTGAGCTGGATAAACGTATTGTGCAATGGAAGAAAGAAGGTGTGCGCTTCCTCGGCTATATCAATCCCTATGTGGCGATTGAAAAAGAGCTGTATGCCGAAGCGGCAGAGAAGGGCTATTTGACCAAAGACTACAGCGGCAATGACTACCAGGTGGAGTTTGGTGAATTCTATGCCGGGGTGGTTGATCTGACCAAACCGGCGGCCTACGACTGGTATAAGGAAGTGATTAAAAAGAATCTGATCGCGTTTGGCCTTGATGGCTGGATGGCCGACTTTGGCGAATACTTGCCGACCGACACCGTGATGGACAATGGTGTCGATGCTGAAATCATGCATAACGCCTGGCCCGCGCTGTGGGCCAAATGTAACTACGACGCCCTGGCCGAAACCGGCAAATTAGGCGAAATCTTGTTCTTTATGCGGGCCGGTTATACCGGTAGCCAAAAATACTCGGTGATGATGTGGGCTGGTGACCAGAACGTAGATTGGAGTCTGGATGATGGGTTGGCATCTGTTATACCTGCGGCGTTATCACTGGCAATGACCGGTCATGGTTTGCATCACAGCGATATTGGTGGTTACACCACGTTATTTGAGATGAAACGCAGTAAAGAGTTGTTGATGCGCTGGTGTGAATTCTGCGCCTTTACCCCCCTGATGCGTACTCATGAAGGTAACCGCCCGGATGATAACTGGCAGTTTGATAGCGATGTCGAGACTATCCGTCAGTTTGCCCGGATGACCCAAGTCTTTACCACGCTGAAGCCGTATATCAAACAAGCCGTGGCGCTTAACTCACAATCTGGCTTGCCGGTAATGCGCCCACTGTTCCTGCATTACGAGAATGATGCTCACACCTATGGCCTGAAATACCAGTATCTGTTTGGCCGTGATCTGTTAGTTGCACCGGTATATGAAGAGGGGCGCACCGATTGGACACTCTATTTGCCATCAGACAACTGGATCAATCTGTGGACCGGTGAATCACACTGTGGCGGGGCTGATGTAACTGTCGCGGCACCAATGGGACAACCGCCGGTGTTCTACCGGGCGAGCAGTGAATGGGCTGAATTGTTTGCATCATTACGGGCGTTATAACACAGGCAGAGGCCCGCGGGTGGTGGGCCTCTCAGGAGAGTGACATGAGTGAAATACATCAAGATCCAGTAAAATTGACACTGCCGCTGCGCGAGAAATTCTCCTACGGGATTGGCGATGTGGGTTCAAACTTACTGTTGTGTGTGGGTACATTGTACTTGCTTAAGTTTTATACGGATGTGTTGGAAATCCCCGCCGCCTGGGGAGGATTAATCTTTCTAATCTCGCGTTTCTTTACTGCATTCACCGATATTGGTACCGGTGTCATGCTGGATAACCGCCGCAATATCGGGCCAAAGGGTAAGTTCCGCCCCTTTATCCTCTATGCATCGATGCCGGTGGCCTTGCTGGTGGTGGCTAACTTTATTGGTACCTCATTTAGTATTACCGGTAAAACCATCACGGCTACGTTGATCTTTATGAGCTTTGGCCTGTTTTTTAGCATGATGAACTGCTCATACGGTGCAATGGTTCCCGCCATGACCAAAAACCCACAAGAGCGAGCTCAGCTTGCCGCATGGCGTCAGGGGGGGGCAACCGTCGGACTACTATTGTGTACCGTCGGTTTTGTGCCCATTTTGTCGCTATTTGAAGGGCAGGCGCAGACCGGTTATCTGGTGGCTGCATCCATCTTCGCTTTTGTCGGCATGTTGTGCATGTGGTGGTGTTATTCCGGCGTCAAAGAACGTTATGTCGAACTGCCAAAGCCGGGAGCAGCCAAACCTGGTCTGTTGCAATCATTCAAAGCCATTACTGGCAATAAGCCGTTGTTTGTACTCTGTATTGCTAATCTGTGCACCTTGGCTGGTTTCAATATCAAACTGGCGATTCAGATCTATTACACCCAATACGTACTCAACGATGTCACGTTACTGTCATACATGGGCTTCTTCAGTATGGGATGCATCTTGCTGGGGGTGCTGCTGGTACCGACGGTGGTGAAACGCTTTGGTAAGAAAAACGTCTATCTGGGGGGACTGAGCTTGTGGATTCTGGGGGATGCCATGAACTACATGTGGGGCAGCACCTCGACTTTATTTGTTCTGTTCTCTTGCCTGGCTTTCTTCGGCACCGCTTTTGTGAACAGCCTGAACTGGGCGCTGGTTTCTGACACGGTGGAATATGGTGAGTGGAAAACCGGCGTGCGTTCAGAGGGGACGGTATACACCGGTTTCACCTTCTTCCGTAAGATTTCCCAAGGGTTAGCAGGTTTCTTCCCCGGTGTCATGCTGGCGTATATCGGCTATGTGCCTAACGTGGCACAGGGAGAAAGAACGCTGGAGGGGCTAACGCAGCTTATCTTCTTGTACCCATGCGGGTTGGCGATACTTACCGCACTGACTATGGGGTTGTTCTACCATCTGACCGAGAAAAATTACATCAAGATTGTCAGCGAGCTGGAAGAGCGCAAACGCGATGTCAGTCCGGCAATCTAGCCTTGATCTGTTTAATCAGATGAATTAACACCACCAAAACCCTACAACCCGCTTATGGCAGGATCCGGTGCGAGTGAGATTTAACCGGAGGTAAGCGGGTTAAAAAATAAAAAGGACCTGTCAGATGCCGAATTCAACTTACCAGGACCCGGTAACACTTCGATTACCGCTGCGGGAAAAAATAGCTTATGGGATGGGCGATTTTGGTTCTAACCTGATGCTGTGCATCGGGACACTTTATTTACTGAAGTTTTATACCGATATTCTGGGGCTCCCGGCTATTTACGGTGGCGTGATTTTTTTGATTGCCAAGTTCTTTACCGCCTTTACCGATATGTTTACCGGCGTGCTATTAGATTCTCGCCGTCACATTGGTGTGAAAGGGAAGTTCCGGCCATTTATTCTGTATGCCTCATTACCTGTGGCGTTGTTGGCTGTCGCGAACTTTCTCAATACTGGCTTTAGTCTAAATATCAAAACGGTATTGGCAACAGTGCTGTTTATGTTATTCGGTTTATTCTACAGTCTGATGAATTGCTCTTATGGTGCGATGGTCCCGGCAATGACCAAAAACCCAAATGAGCGCGCACACCTGGCAGCCTGGCGACAGGGTGGGGCGACGGTAGGGCTATTACTGTGCACGGTCGCTTTTATGCCAATTCAACTGCTGTTTACGTCCTCGCCTGAGATAGGTTATCTGGTTGCAGCGCTAATATTTGTCACGTTCGGCCTGGTCTGCATGTGGTGGTGTTATTCCGGTGTCAAAGAACGCTATGTGGAACCGGTATCGGTACACCATAAACCGGGTATTTTTAAATCATTCTGCGCCATCTTTAAGAACCCGCCGCTATTAGTGTTATGTATTGCCAATCTGTGCACGTTGGCAGCATTCAATATCAAACTGGCGATTCAGGTTTATTACACTCAGTACGTATTGCAGGATATTCATTTACTGTCCTATATGGGTTTTTTCAGTATGGGCTGTATTTTGATTGGCGTATTGCTGGTCCCCACGGCGGTGAAGTATTTCGGCAAGAAAACCGTCTACCTTAGTGGCTTAATGTTATGGGGCATGGGGGATGTACTGAATTATATCTGGGGCACCAGTTCGGTCAGCTTTGTTGCATTCTCCTGTATGGCCTTTTTCGGTACTGCATTTGTCAACAGCCTGAACTGGGCATTAGTCTCCGATACGGTGGATTATGGTGAATGGAAAACAGGTATTCGCGCAGAAGGGTCGGTGTATACCGGCTATACCTTCTCGCGAAAAATTTCTGCCGCACTGGCTGGATTTCTGCCCGGTATCATGCTCACTCAGATTGGTTATATTCCCAATGTTGCCCAATCGGCGTCAGTATTGGAGGGGTTACGCCAATTGATTTTTATTTACCCTTGCACTCTGGCAATGATTGCAGCCATAACCATGGGGCTATTTTATAAGCTCAATGAGCAGCGCTTTGTTAAAATTATTGCTGAATTGAATTTACGTAAAATGGCTACGCCGGGGTGATTTCTATTTTTTAGTAGTAATAAGAAATGCTATTAAATATAGAGTAATGTGACGTTAAAAACTGGCGTGTTGTTATTTTGATTGTGTTATTCCTCTACCGGTTATTTATGGCAGAGGAATAGCCATGATAACTATTTGTCATTTTTCATGATGTAAGAAAAATAATAAACCTTCATTTATTGTTATCAATAGGGATTTGTCATGAATAAATATAATTCAATTATCTTGATTACCTCGTTGGTTTGCTCTGCCAGTGCCTTTGCCGGTCGAGCTTATGTTGAAACCCGGGCAGCATATAATACGGCCTCTGAGCTGCATGAAGTTATCCTGCGCGGTGGGTATAACTTTGATAATGGTTCCGGCCTGATGTTAACGAATGCTTATAACACAGGGAAAATGGATCAATTCAAACATAGCTATAACGAACTGGAGGGTTGGTATCCATTATTTCGCCCGACAGATAAATTCACTATTTCCCCTGGCGGCTTAGTGAACTCCAATAGCTCAGGTTCGGGTGGTTCCGCCTATATGGATTTTAACTACAAATTCTTACCGGTATTTAATTTGACTGCGCGCTATCGTTATAACCACAATAACTATGAATCAAAAGATCTCAATGGTCATTATGCTCACAATGACACCCATGAGTTTGCCACTTATTGGAATTTCAAACTGACTGATGCGTTGTCATATACTTTTGAACCTCATTACTTTGTGCGCGTCAATGATTTTCACGGTAAAAATGGCAAAAGTTCTCACTGGGAAATAACCAATAAATTCAGTTATAAAATTGACACTCACTGGATGCCCTATTTTGAATTACAATGGTTGGATCGTTGGAATGAATACAACAGCGAGCAATATCGTTTCCGCTTAGGGTTACGTTACACCTTCTGATCGATAATGAGATTGTTATCACAAAAAAGACGGCACAGTAATGCGCCGTCTTACTCTATCAATACCCGCCATACTTCAAGCTGCATGTGTGTTGGCTGCGCTCGTCACTCGGCCCATCCTTGGGCCTCGCCTGTGCGAAGCCGCTGCAAGCAGTGTTCAAACCTGCTCCCGACCGATTTGTATCTCGCTTGCCGTCTTCCTGCAACTTGAATTATTTAGGGTATATTCTGACAACTGAAAAGGTTAGCGGTCTTTCTTCTTACCAAAAATCCTCAGTAACGCGCCAACGGCACAACCAATAACCACACCCAATATGACCCATTCAGTAAACGACATAATCAGACCTTTTGATTTGTTTGGTCTGATTATATAAATTATTCCTCACTTGTCCATGTCAGGCCACCTCTGGCCTTACAGCTTTGCCAGCATCTCGCGGGTGACTAATACAATGCCATTCTCTGAACGATAGAAACGACGGGCATCTTCATCTGCATTTTCGCCAATCACCATCCCCTCGGGGATAGTACTCGCACGATCGATTACACAACGGTGTAGACGACAAGAGCGGCCCACATTGACGTCGGGTAGCAATACGCAAGAATCAATATTGCAGAAGGAGTTGACCCGCACTCGGGAAAATAGCACTGAGTTGACCACCACTGAACCGGAGATAAAGCAGCCGCCGGAAACTAAGGTATTCATGGTCATCCCGTGACTGCCAGAACGATCCTGAACAAATTTCGCCGGTGGTAAGGGCTCGGCATAGGTACGTATTGGCCAATGAGGGTCATACATATCCAGCTCGGGTGTAATAGCTGCTTGATCAAGGTTAGCCTGCCAGTAGGCATCCAATGTTCCTACATCACGCCAATAATCAGGGGCATCGGGTGATGTTGAGACACAAGACAGTGAGAACGGATGCGCCCAGACATGACCTTGTTCAGTAATTTTCGGCAAGATATCTTTGCCAAAATCATGGCTACTGCCTTTATCGGCGTGATCGCTTTCCAGTAAATTGAACAGGAACTCCGCATTAAAGACATAAATTCCCATACTGGCCAGGCTGCGCTCGGGTTTGCCGGGTAACGTTGGCGGATCCTCCGGTTTTTCCCAAAACATTTTTACTTGTAGATCTTCAGACACTTCCATTACACCGAAGGCACTCGCTTCCTCTTTGGGCACTTCAATACAGGCTACGGTGCAGGCAGCGCCGCTTTCCACGTGATCCAACAGCATGCGGGAGTAGTCCATTTTATATATATGGTCCCCGGCGAGGATCACGACATATTCAGAACGATAACGGCGGATAATATCCAGGTTCTGGAAGACGGCATCAGCGGTGCCGGTATACCAGTGCTCTTGTCCTTGGCGCTGTTGTGCAGGTAACAAATCAACAAACTCGTTCATCTCTTCACTGAGAAACGACCAACCATGCTGAATATGTTGCACCAAGGTATGAGACTGATACTGCGTTATTACGCCGATTCGGCGAATACCTGAATTGAGGCAGTTAGAGAGTGCGAAGTCGATAATGCGGTATTTTCCGCCAAAGTGAACTGCGGGTTTCGCGCGAACGGACGTAAGATCTTTAAGGCGTGAGCCACGGCCTCCTGCAAGAATCAGTGCTACGGCTTTGTTTGGAAGTTGTCTGGCCGACATGACTCTGTCGATATCGCCTGTTTTCCGCATGTCAGACTCCTTATGATGTGTATGTATAGCTGCCGGATTACGGGCTATATTCTCCAATCCTAATGTGCCAAATGCTTTTATGCGCTTAATGCTTTTCGGACAATGGCCGGAATGATAAAGCGGATTTGTACCCTCCCTCCTTTCAATATAAATATCGTTAATGACATAATCGGCTAATTATGGTTCTAACACTGAGAAGCGAATCAAGTTTAGCGCCAATTGACATAATTTTTTGCTCTATAGCACTTATTAGCACTCCTACTGTTTATTGCTTTCGCACATTGTGGGGGCGTCGATCGTCGACCATACTCGTTGAGGCAAAAATATTCGTAGTTTTAATAAGGATATAAAATTATGACAGTAACAGTAGATAGTCTGCGATTATCCGCACTGGTTTTGATGCTAAGTAGCAGCGCGATTAGTGCCGCACCGGTTGCTATCCCGCCTACCGGTTACACATTGGAGCGCGTGGTTATTTTGAGCCGCCATGGTGTCCGCTCGCCAACCAAACAAACACAGTTAATGAATGATGTAACCCCCGACAAGTGGCCGCAATGGCCGGTCGCCGCAGGATACTTAACCCCCCGAGGTGCACAATTAGTAACATTGATGGGCGGATTCTATGGCGATTACTTCCGTAGCAAAGGGTTACTCGCGCCAGGGTGCCCAACTGACACGGCTATCTATGCGCAGGCCGATGTTGATCAACGAACGCGTTTAACCGGGCAGGCATTTCTTGATGGAATAGCACCGGGGTGCGGCCTGAAAGTACATTATCAGGCTGATTTGAAAAAAGTGGATCCGCTGTTTCACCCTGTCGACGCGGGGGTGTGTAAGTTAGATTCGACACAAACCCATCAGGCTGTTGAGGAGCGACTAGGCGCGCCATTAAGTGAACTAAGCCAGCGCTATGCTAAACCCTTTGCCCAGATGGGCGAGGTATTGAACTTTGCAGCATCGCCTTACTGTAAGTTACTGCAAAAACAAGGAAAAATCTGTGATTTTGCCCAATTTGCAGCGAATGAAATCACGGTGAATAATAGTGGGACAAAAGTCTCGCTCAGTGGACCATTGGCGCTATCATCAACCTTGGGTGAGATCTTCCTGCTACAGAATTCACAAGCGATGCCTGATGTTGCCTGGCATCGGTTAACGGGAGAAGAAAATTGGATCTCGTTATTATCGTTGCATAATGCGCAATTTGATTTAATGGCCAAAACACCTTATATCGCTCGTCATAAGGGCACTCCATTATTGCAACAGATCGAGACCGCACTCGTCCTTCAGCGCGATGCTCAGGGACAAACACTGCCGTTATCACCACAAACCAAAGTTCTTTTCCTTGGTGGGCATGATACGAATATTGCCAATATTGGCGGAATGTTGGGTGCCAATTGGCAACTACCACAGCAACCCGATAATACACCGCCCGGTGGAGGGTTAGTCTTTGAGCTATGGCAGAACCCAGATAATCATCAACGCTATGTCGCGGTGAAAATGTTCTATCAAACCATGGAGCAATTACGAAATGCTGAGAAACTAGATTTGAAAAACAATCCGGCAGGTAGGGTTCCTGTTGCGATTGAAGGTTGTGAAAACAGCGGAGAGGACAAACTTTGTCAGCTTGAGACCTTCCAAAAGAAAGTGGCTCAGGCGATTGAACCGGCTTGTCATATTTAAATAACGCTGATCCGACGGGTGGTCATTAACACCCGCCGGATATATTATTGGCAGTTGATGATAATCAGTGTTGGCTAGGATTCCACTCTCTGCTGTTATAGTTGATGGCTACTATAGTTGCGTTGTCAAATAGTTGCGTTATCAAATGCCATAATCATATAAATAGCAAGGTTATATAAAAATGATGGGGCGACCTTTTTAATATAGGTGCCCCAGCGTATTAGTGCCACTGCTAATAAATTAGCTTTTCAATTTTCGCCAAGAAAATCGTATGTCTAAATCTATTCATTATATGTACTCACGACTATTAGCCTAATCTGACTAAATCGAAAGGCACGTAACGTTCACCTGTTTGCTGCAATTCAACTACTCTTTCCCGTTCGGCCTGTACTGGGGGCAGCCCGTCGGCATGGATAGCTTTTGCTATGTCAATCTCACCGGTTTGTGCGACCATTACACGTTTTCCCGGGATAATTTGGTTTCTGTTTCTGTCATAGACCTTAACCATATTAACCTCCAATCGCTATCTGATCAGATTCCATGATTATAAGCTATATAATAAAACTGCTATCTAAAATCACAAACAGAGCAATAATATACCCTATATGGATTGTGCTCAATGAGGCTAATCTATTTACCTCAAGTAAAACTATTGCGGAGTTGGCTTACATAACGTGAGAAATTATATTTATTTTTTATCGAGGATCAAGCTTAACAATGATTTTTTTTGCTAATTTACTCGCGATATAACCGGTGCAGCTTGGCAATGATATCTTTAATCAGTAATCCGCCGTGTTGGCGGATTAGTGGAATATCTGTATAGATTATATTAGTGTTTTCTGTGTCAATGATTCCAGTATCTTTAGCGGGGATTGCTCAGGGTGTTTCATACCGGTAACCGGCAATAGGAAAGTTTGTTCTAACATATATTGCCCTCCCATTGCGGCATGGGGGGTTTGATCAGAAAAACAGATCCAACTGCTGCCCGATGGGAAATCAATCGCTTGTTGTAGGCCATTCTTCTGATAATCCAAATCGGACTTCATTTTGTCGTGTAACTGAAGCATCAGATGGTCGTAATGGCTGCGACGGCGTTTAGTGATACCCACTTTATTTTGCAGCCAACTACTGATAGGGGAGTAGTCATCCAGTTGCGGTAAATAACGGCTGGCCAACTGGGTGAAATTTTCGCCAACACGCCATGACCGGGGTTCACCCTGAGGGTTGATATTGGTGAAGATACGGATGATGCGTTCGCCATAATTGGGGCGTGAAGGGAATGCATCAACATGTAGGCGGCTATCGTCTTTACGCCATGATGTGTTATCACGCCAGGCCGTAACCGGGTGTAAACGTAAACTATTGGTTGGGCTGTGCAGGGCAGATTTATACTCTGGCAACAGTTGATTAATTAAATTTAAGCAACGTTGGTAATAGCGTTCAAGTAACTGACGGGTTAAGGCAATTTTGCTTTCATCAGTGACACCCGTTAACGTGCCTTCCACTGGCTTGTAGCTGATATTCTTACGCTTAACATCAACCAATGTAGGGTTGAGCAGTTGTTTCTCCTGTTCACTTAGTGCAAAGGCCAGATGAGGTAAAAATAGCACTTTACCTTGTTCTAGAGCCTCAATAGCGCGGGCACTTTCTGTTTCACTCTGATCCCAACTGCTGTTGGGGAGTGTTAGAATCAATGACTCCGGCACCTGACTTAGGGTTTCACTGCTCATCAACTATCCATTTTTTTGATATCTATCTAATGGTAGGAAGCATAACTCTTTATTATAAATAAAGTGAGCCTGGAGGCATATATTTTAGATTTTTGTGCCCCTGATTGGCTGCATTAATGGGGGTAATCGCCGCATAATAGGGGATGATTTTACGATTGAGGTATGAATTTCGGCGTGTTCGGACCAATGGTCAGTGATGGCATCTAATTGCTCCAATGACTGAAGGTATAGACGGCTAATAAAGCAATCGTCACCGGTTACTTTGTCACACTCAACACATTCTGGTGTCTCCTGGATCATCTTTGCAACGCTATGCAGCATTCCCGTCAAGGGTTTGACCCGGACAATGGCTTGCAAGTTATAACCGAAAGCTCGCGGGTCTAAGTCTAGAGTGTAGCTGCGGATGATATTACGTTCTTCAAGACGCCGCAGACGTTCGGATGTACTCGGAGAGGAGAGGTCCACTTGTTGTGACAGATCTTTTAGAGATATACGAGAATTTTCCGCTAAAATAGCAATCAGTTGTTCATCAATTTTATCCATACCTATCAGCCTCTTTTTATTAGGAGCATTAACCTTATTATAGGCAACATTTTAGCGTATTAACGATATCTGCCTAACAAAACTAATAAGTATGCTGGATAAAAAGGCTACTTTGATATAACGATTAAAGCCCCATACGGGGCATAAGTGTTCTGAATACGGGTATTTACTGCCCAATAACTGACGAACTGGCTAACGAGGAGGTGACGTTTGGTTCATTAAACCGTGAGGGCTTTTTTTGTAAATAGGCCAAATCATAGACATCATAAAAATCTATTTCGCCTTTATTATTAATAATATGCTTAAAGCGAAGTTTAAAGTCATCACTGATATTCTTGTTATTTAATATTTCATCAATTGCTTGTGTTGATAACGCACGACTAAAGAACCACTCTCCGTTGTAGCAAACGCGTAAGTCAAGAATGCCAATATCCTCAAACTTAAATACAGGTTTGATTTCCATCATAAGGATGGCTGACATCAGGACAAAGAAAGCGGTAAATGCAATCATGTAGCCTGTGCCAAAGTATGGCGTTAAGTACATCAAAACTAAGACGAAAAAATATGACACTAGCATTGCCAGGCAAAGGTAGGGATGTTTGTAGACAAAATCGCTGTTAAATTTTAACCGGCCATCTCTTTTTTCTTTTTGATTTATTCTTGCGATGTCGTCAATTAATATTTTTTTAATTATGTCCATAATTATGACCTTGTGATTAATGACTCATAAAAATTAAACCATAATGGTTTGTTATAGATTAACATAGAAGATCAAATCTAAAGTATATCAGTTCAATAAATTAGTTAGCTAAACTGTTATAGGCTGATAAGGGATAATAGTGATGTATATTATTTACTCATCCGCAGAAATCAACCCTTGAGTGTCGATTTCTGCGGATGAGTATAAATAATAGCGGTTTTTATCGTTTTGCATTGCTTTAAACGGTCAAAACAATTTTCCCGATATGTGTACTGCCTTCCATCAACTCATGCGCTTTCGATGCTTCTTCCAGTGGGAATGTCTGGCAGATTTGCGGCTTCATATTGCCCTTACCCAGTAAAGGCCAGACTTGCTTTTGCAGTTCTTGGGCGATCAGTGCTTTTTCTGCAACGCTACGAGAGCGCAATGTGGAGCCGGTGTGTGTCAGGCGTTTTAGCAACATTAACATCAGGTTAAGATCTTTAGCATTACCATTTTGTGTACCAATTTGAACAATACGCCCATTCATGGCCGCAGCTTCATAATTGCGCCCGACATACTCTCCAGCAATTAAATCAACAATAACATCAGCCCCTTTGCCGGCAGTAGCGCGTTTAGTTTCAGTGACAAAATCTTGGGTGTGGTAGTTAATAGCAACATCTGCCCCTAACTTCAGGCACGCTTGACGTTTTTCCTCTGAACCCACAGTGACAATCACTGTCTGTGCGCCAAATGCTTTGCTCAGTAATATTGCGGTGGTCCCAATACCCGAAGATCCGCCGTGAATTAAGACTGTTTCACCGGCGCTAAAATGGCCTCGTTGGAATAGGTTGGTCCATACGGTAAAGAATGTTTCAGGTAACGCCGCTGCTTCAATATCAGTAAGGGGGGAGGGAATAGGTAAGGCATTGGTTTCATGTATGACACAGTATTGCGCATAACCCCCACCAGCTATCAGCCCACAGACTCTGTCTCCGATCTTAAAACGGCTAACATCAGCCGCAATGGCGACCACTTCGCCGGCAACTTCTAATCCAGGAATATCTGAGGCTCCCGGCGGCGGCGCATACTGACCACGACGTTGCATCACATCAGGGCGGTTAACACCTGCGGCTGAAACTTTAACTAATATTTCGCCCGCAGCAGGCATCGGTGTTGGACGCTGTATGGCCGCTAAGACTTCTGGTCCACCAGACTGAGTGATTTCAATTGCGACCATATTCGCCGGGAGGTGCGTTAACGATGTCATAATATTCCTCTTGTCGCCTAAAAGTGGTAAGTCCGATGCTATGCCGGTGACTACGAGACTATCTTAGTCTGGTAATGGAAATAATTCATGACGAGAATGTGCTTAAGTGATGACAAAAATAAGCGTCAGAAAACATCAGTGAAGTAGAAAACAAAAAAAGCGCCCAACAGAGTGGGCGCACAAATTTGCAAAGGAGTCGTGCATGTATGGCTTACTTGCAGGGCTACAATCAAGACTAAGAGATGTTTGGAACGCTTTGATTGTATGAACATTACTTTTCTTACGCTATAGGTATAAATCTGAAATTGTGGACCAGGATAACCCGCGGCGTGCGGTGACGAGATAGCCACCGTACGCCGCGCTAAGCCTAACCCTAACCCTTATAGTGCCAGCAGACCTGATAGTGATAGCTTTCATTCGTCAGCAAGTGATCAGCGTGAACACTAGGGCTCCATGAGTCGTCACCACCGACCCCCATATGAAAACCATCGATATTCAACCAGGTACCTTGCTCTGGTTTTAGTAAGTGCTGGTGGCTGGTTGTCATCAGTTGCTGCGTGCTGTAACGGCTGATACCAAAATGGAACCGACCGGTTAATTGCCAGTTTCCGTAACGCAGAGAGTGGGTATTACAGCGTAAGCCATTTTCACTCGGGAAAATGTAGGGTGTGTGCATCTGCTCAAGCGGCTGTGACCACTGACCATATTGTGCTGAAAGCTGTCGGTCAGGATAGTTTTCATGTGGCCCTAACCCTTGCCAGTCAACATATGGAGCGAGATCTGATAGTTGGCAGCACATACCGATTCTGGCCGGAGGGGGAAGTGATGTTGCCACTTCAACCTGAACATCAATGGTCATACGGCCTTGCTGATCAAAACGGTATAACCAATGTGAATGCAATAGCACTTCATTGGCAAACTCATAGCTGTAGTCGGCACAGATTTGTATTGAGTGGGAGAGGCTATCAGCGTGTAATGATAGACAACGTTGTTCCAACTGATACATTCCCGCCTTTTTCCAGCGTTCAACCCAGGCGTTGGGGTCGATACGGGTTGCTTCGCTAATACCGATATCGTTATCCAGTGGCGCACGAACAAATTGATCACGCAGCGGGCTAAGTAACACCGGTAATTCACCCACCCACCATTGTTCCAGCAAGCCAGTCTGACGATTGAACTGCCAACGCTGTTGCTGGTGAGTCACCATAATCGAGTGCGCATCTTGAATGAGCTGAAGCTCGCTTGGCTCGGTACTATTTAGCTCAGTGCTATTTGGCACAGAGCGGCGGGGTATAGATAGCGCCCGAGGTAAACGCCATTGATGCCAGGCGCTGCGATGGTTACTGGCTGCCCAAGGTGTTTCTGTTCTCAGCCTGACGTCGACGTTTAACCATAAATGGCCGGGTTTATCTGTCAGGGGTAATTGCTCTGCCAGCCTGTAGTGCTGCGTAGCCTCAGGAGATAAATCAAGAGAAAAGTCACCTTCCTGTATCAATTCGCCGTCTAATTCAATTCGCCAATAGAGCTGTTCATTATCACTGTGTCTGAACAGATATTCACTGGTGACACTTATCACCAGTGGCGTGGTGCTCAGTAATGAAAATTGGAAAAACTGCTGCGCGCATTGTGCTTCGTACAAGCTGGGATGAGGGCTGCGGTCAGGGAAAACTAACCCGTTCATACAAAATTGACGGTCATTGGGGCTATCACCAAAATCACCACCATAAGCCCAGTAAGGTTCACCATTCTCATCATCGCGGACAAGGCTTTGATCTACCCAATCCCAAATAAAACCACCCTGTAACCGAGGATATTGGCGGAATGCCTGCCAGTAACGGGCAAACCCACCAAAGCTATTACCCATTGCATGAGCGTATTCACACAGAATCAATGGGCGAGATTCATCAGGCAAACCAATCCATTTCTTGATTGCCCATTTTGGCACCGCTGGGAAAGGTTGGTCCTCATCCACGCGAGCATACATTGGGCATACAATATCGGTCGCGAGCGTATTTGCGCCGCCGCCTTCGTATTGTACCGGACGTGTCGGGTCATTGGTTTTAATCCAGCGATAGAGGGCATCATGGGTTGCGCCATGGCCAGATTCGTTGCCCAAAGACCAAATAATGATACAGGGGTGATTACGGTCACGCTGAACCATGCGCGTAACCCGTTCGCTGAAAGCAGAGAACCACTGAGGATCGTCCGCGAGACGCCCCATCGGTTGCATACCGTGTGTTTCAATATTGGCTTCGTCCACAACATACAGACCATAGCGATCACACAGGCGGTACCACAATGGATGGTTTGGATAGTGTGAGCAGCGCACGGCATTAAAGTTATGCTGTTTCATCAGAATGATGTCTTGCCGCATGCTCTCTTCATCTATGGTCTGACCGGTTTGCGGATGATGCTCATGACGGTTCACCCCCCGAATCAATACCGCTTTACCATTAACCTTAAGCAGACCCTGGTGGATGGCAACTTGTCGAAAACCGACATCATAGGCTTCCGACTCAATCAATTCTTGCTGCTGCGTGAGCAGCGAAATCACGGCGCGATACAGCGTGGGTTGTTCTGCACTCCATAAAGAGGGGGATTCCACCCGCAGCTTAAGATGGGTGCGATCAGTGTATTGCCCACGTTCATCAATGGCTTGGGTACCTAGCGGTTGCTGCAAACTGCTAATTAACTTATCTGCCAGCCACAATTGTACGCGGACTTGGTAAGCCCCAGTTATCTGTGGATCGTTGATGCTGAGTGGAGGAATATTTATCGCTGCCATTACCTCTAAATTGGCAGAGCTGAACTCCGGGGACAAATGTGTGGCGATATGGATATCCCGCAAATGGATCGCTGGTTTGTGAAGCAAACTGACATCACGGAAAATACCGCTCATGCGCCACATATCCTGATCTTCCAGATAACTGCCATCACTCCAACGTAAAACCAGAACGGCGATACGGTTATCACCTGCCTGTAAGTAAGGAGTGAGATCGAACTCAGCAGGCAGGCGACTGTCTTGGGAATAACCCACCCATTTTCCGTTACACCACAGATAAAATGCGGAACTGACACCATCAAAAATAATGCGTGTTTGGCCTGATGAGAGCCAATCTGGCTCTATAACGAAATTACGCGAATAACAACCGGTCGGGTTCTGTTGTGGTACTCGCGGCGGGTTGACCGGAATAGGGTATTGGACGTTAGTGTAAATCGGGGTGTCGTAACCATGGCGTTGCCAGTTGGCGGGGACTGGCAGTAATCTCGCTCCCGATAAATCGTGCTCAACCCACTCATCTGGTACTCTTTCTGGCTGGTCAAAATAGCTGAATGACCATTGTCCGTTGAGTAAACACCGTTGTGGCGAAGGGGTATCATTTTTTGCGCTGTCGCTATCACGCCAACTGTAAAAGGGAGGATGTGCTTCAAGGCGGTGATACTGCGTCACCTGCGGGTTCTCCCAATCTCTGCGTGACAAAATCTGCGATAGGGGCGGTTGAACCTGCTGTTGAACCTTCTGCTGTGACGTCATGATATCAGCCTCATTTCTGCGATGTGCGTGGATACTTTTTGTGCTGGTAAGTGATCAAAGGGTAAAAATGTTATGCGCTCACAATTGTGTTGGGATAAAGATGAATTCAACGACAGATAAAGTAAATAGTGGTTGGATAAATAGTCGAGAGTGATCGCATTTATTCGTTTTTAAGGATAGAGCGCTTAAAGCGTGCTGTTGTTTGGCGTATTGTCAGTTCAGTGGCTAACAAGAGAGACGCAGAAGGTAACTCAATTGAGTGATGCAGCCTGACAATCAGGCGGGAAACGCTCTCTGCCCCTAATTGCTTGAAGTCCTGTCTGACAGTCGTCAGTGGCGGTTGGAAATAGGCACTGTCTGCGGTGTCATCGTAACCAATGACCGAGACGTGCTCAGGGACATTGATATTATGCTCATGCAGAGCGCGTAATACACCAAGAGCCATTTGATCGTTAGCGACCAAAATGGCGCTAAAAGGGATGTTGCTGGTAATAAGTTGCAGTGTGGTCTGATAGCCGCTTTTGGCATTCCACTCACCGTGATAGACCGCCTGCGGTGTTAACGAGGCATCATTGAGTACCTGTAACCAGCCCTGATAACGTAACTGGGCTGAAATGGCATTTTTGGGCCCACAGATAAGGGCAATCTGCTGGTGGCCTAAGCTAATTAGGTGTTCAGCCCCCTGAACAGCCCCGACTTTGGCGTCAAACAGAACACTGAAGGCGGTGGATTGTGGATCAACATCCAGGAACAGC
Source organism: Yersinia sp. 2540 StPb PI (assembly GCF_052217165.1). Classification (NCBI taxonomy): domain Bacteria; kingdom Pseudomonadati; phylum Pseudomonadota; class Gammaproteobacteria; order Enterobacterales; family Yersiniaceae; genus Yersinia; species Yersinia sp. 2540 StPb PI. The sequence goes on along the minus strand of NZ_JAZGQC010000001.1, from coordinate 3,447,351 downwards.
ACTGGAGTATCAGCACACTGCTGGACAATTTTCTCGCAGCCTTTGGGCTTCAGCGGAATATTCACTAAGATCCCGTCCACCCGTTGGGCTAATAGCTCATTTATGGCTTGTTGGCAGGCTGGGCCAGTTTGATCATCAACCATGGCAATCACTATTGCGTATCCCAACTCGCGGGCTTTGCTTTTTATCGCTGCAGCTATTTGAGAAGGGGCATGCAACGCGAGATCTGTCGTTGCCAGCCCAAGCGTAAGGCTATGTTTCCCCGCTAATTGCTGTGCTACGCGGTTAGGAACATAGTTTAAGTCAGCCATGGCCTGTTCGACCTTGCTGCGGGTTTTTGGCGAGACATGAAGGGCCTGGTTTAAAACACGTGATACGGTTTGATATGACACTCCCGCCTGACGTGCAACATCATCTAAGGTGACAGACTTCGGCCTCATGCGTTCTTCTCAGGGATAGGTGGCTGCATATTATAGCAAACTCATGAGATAAACTTTCAGTACCCATCGGAAAACATGACGTAAAACAGCCCATTTAATACATTTTGCTCTTTTTATTATCGCCAGCGTTTGGGCAGCAGTAGTTTAGTAACAATAAATTTTATGATTATTCTGCGTAAAAGTGGGCATCAAGAGTATAATTAATAGCTTTTTTGGTTTTATTTTAGCCATGCAAACAAGAATCTGTAGTTTGCCCGCTAAAAAGAGTTGCTATTAAAAGCCGGTCATGAGTTAATGCGTCTCGGCCTGTGGTACAGACCTATTTATGCACGACATCTTGAGTAAAGTGGTTCATATTTAAAGCGTTATCGTTGATAGCTCTTCACTGACGAATTTCCTTCATAGTGCCTCCATAAGTAACGACTGATAACCGGCTATAACACGCCCATGGTGGCAAATTTTTTTAATAAAGGAAATACACATGTCTAACATGATGAAAGGTCAAGTAAAGTGGTTCAACGAGTCTAAAGGCTTCGGTTTCATCACTCCAGCTGATGGCAGCAAAGACGTGTTCGTTCACTTCTCTGCAATCCAAGATCAAGGCTTCAAGACCCTGGCTGAAGGCCAGAATGTACAGTTCTCTATCGAGAACGGTGCTAAAGGTCCGTCTGCAGCAAACGTAACTGCAATCTAATTGGCCTTTGGCTGATTATAAAAAAACCCGCTAAGGCGGGTTTTTTACTTTCTGGCATCCGGCAAGATCCTCTGCTTTATCCCCTCGATTCTGATTAACTCAGCTTCTCTTACTCAGTAAGCCAATACTGTTCTACCCTCGAATATATTCACCAAAAGCATACCGTTGTGTATACGTAAACCTTATCATTCTCACCTTATTCTGTACTACACTAGCAGCATTGATTTAATTGAAGGTAATATCATGAAAGTGAATGATCGGGTGACAGTAAAAACCGATGGCGGCCCACGGCGTGAGGGGGTTGTGTTAGAGGTTGAGCAGTTTAGTGAGGGCATTATGTATCTGGTTTCGTTGGAAGATTACCCCGCAGGTGTCTGGTTCTTTAACGAGATTGATAGCCATGATGGCACCTTTGTCGAGCCGCTTCACCCGTAACATTGGTGTTCTGTCTGTTGTGCTGCGAGCGGCGCAATAAAAAACCGGAGGAAGGTGAGTACACCTTGCCTCCGGTTTTGCTATCTAAATATCGTCACTATAGTTTGGTTGAACGATTTCGGTGTTAACTCAGAACGTTTCCCAGTTTAGTGAGTCGTCACCGGACTTCTTATTCCCGACCGCGCTCTTCTGTTTGGTGGACATAGGTGCTGGAGTTTTCAGTGACGGGGCAGGGTTGCCGCCTTTTAAATGGAATACTGCAACGGCTTGAGTCAAGATTTCAGCTTGTTGTTCCAACGAGGCCGCCGCCGCTGACGCTTCCTGAACTAAAGAGGCATTCTGTTGCGTGACATTGTCCATTTCTGAAACTGCCTGGGCAACCTGACTAATACCACGACTCTGCTCATCAGAAGCAGAGGCAATTTCACCCATAATATCAGTCACATGACTAACGGCTGTCACGATCTCATTCATCGCTTTACCGGCATCGGACACCAGGATGGATCCATCACCAATCAGGTCAACCGAGGCCTCAATCAACGATTCTATCTCTTTGGCAGCATCGGCGCTGCGCTGTGCCAGATTACGGACTTCACTGGCCACTACAGCAAAACCACGGCCTTGTTCGCCCGCCCGGGCAGCTTCAACCGCAGCATTCAGAGCCAGAATATTCGTTTGGAACGCGATACTATTAATTACATTGGTAATTTCAGCAATTTTCATTGAACTGAGGGATATCTTATCCATCGTGCTAACAACATCATTAACGATATCGCCACCCTGAGCAGCTTTACCTGAGGCGTTGGCTGCGAGCTGGCTCGCATGATGGGCATTCTCCGCATTTTGTTTTACGGTTGCGGTCAGTTGCTCCATGCTGGCGGCGGTCTGTTCAAGTGATGCGGCTTGTTGCTCGGTACGTGCCGAAAGGTCGGTATTACCCAGTGCAATTTCACTCGATCCCTGGTAAATAGATTCAGCACTGCTGCGCACAGCTTCCACAGTTAGGGATAACGAATCCTGCATTTGTTGGATATTGTTACCCAGCACACCAATTTCATTGCGGCCAAATGAGACCGAACTTTGTGTCAAATCCCCCTGAGCAATACGCTGAATACGTGCTACCAGCCAATTAATCGGCTTGATGATGACTTTGCTGATCACTAAAAAAGCAATTAATGTCAGTAAGATGGCCAGAATAAAAGCGCCTCCCATCAGCATATAACCAAGACGGGCTTGTTGTTGGGCGGTCTGATTAATCTGGTTAGCCCGTTCGGTGCGATACTTAACTGCTTTCAGCAGTGGTTCATTATAAGCATCATCCAACTGATTAAGTTTTTCAGCTTCGAGGGAAATAACTTCTTCAAAATGACCTTCTTTCGTCGCGTCGAGCATGAGTTTCATCCCCTCGTCGCGATACTGTTCATAGGCTTTTTTCAATGGTGCATCTAATGCGCTATCCGTTTCGGATTTAACCGGACGGTTATAGTAGAGATTAAACATTTGCTGCGATTGAGCGATACGGCTCTCAGCGTTTTTTAGCCCCTGCTGATAACCCTCGGTATCACCGATACGTGCCGCTGATGCTGCTTGAATCAGAATAAGGCGTGCAGTACGCAGGTGGTTCGAACTGTTAGACAGACCCAGGCGGATATCTAGCTCTTGCGTCGCCTCTTCCAGTGATTGGTTACTCTGTTTTAAGAAGTAACCTGACGTCCCAATCGCCGCTGCAAATAAAAGCAGTATTCCCGCCAAGATGGCGATAAACAAAGTGACCAGACGCATATTATTAATAAACAATACTTTCGTATTTTTATTCTGTTCTGGCGCTATTTTTATATCCAATGGCTGATGCGTACTTCCACGTTTCATTGTTAGTTCCGTTTCTATAGTCGCTCGAGGAAAGGTCCTTGCCTGATGTACCCGGTATGTTTGAAGCTATAGCCTGGTTCGCTGTAACGCCGATTTACGGTGGGTACAGGCATCGCTACTTACAGTTAATCCACCCCTATATCTAAAAAAATCTCAACAGTCCTTTAAGAACCTATCGGCAACGGAGCTAAAATAGTTAGGGTTATAAATGGGATCACGATCGCAATTTGGATTAAAGATTGATGAGATTTCTGTAATTGTGTCAATGACTTGATGGTAAGGACAGGGGGATGCACTCAGTTGGCTGAGTGAGGGGGTATAGGTGTCATTGTGCGCGAGTCTTAGCGAGGGTGATTGAGTATGGGCACCGACGTGGGGAATGGCAGGTAAGAGTGTTTGAGTTGATTCTCTTATCTCTGTTTTATTCTTATATGCCCCTGACGCATGCTCAATGGCTTGAGTAGAGTATGATGTAATTAATCGATATATTATAAATATTAAGTTTATTGTTTAATTCATTGGGGCTGGTTTAGGTTTTGTTTAGAAATATAGACTTTACATAATTATCACACGCAACTATACTCTTGAAAAATTTCGGTGGAGAAAATAATGGATACGCAAAGTAGTAGTCAAATAAGCAAGGCAAGCTAACCTATCTCTCTACAGATTTGTTGCTTGCCGAAAATGGCGGGCAGCACCCTCTCTTATTTCCTGAGTTGTGCATACCCAAGTAGACCCTTATTACTTGACGTTATCGTGGCGCTGGTGGTGTTTATTCACTTGAAGCCCATGTTTTAGTCAGCGCAACGAGATTCATTCAATCGTTGTCTGGTTATAACGCCAATGAGTGTGGGTGTAATATTTCACTCGATGTTTAATCATCGAGGGTAATAATTCGGGTTTTTATTATGGTATTTAACAACCACGCACTTTTTCCTCCCGGCAGAAACACGGGCTATTGCTGATTTATACCCTCGGGTTATATATCTCAGCACAATTACCTGTGTGCTAAATAGCACATGATTATTCTACCAATGATTAATTCATGGAGAGAATCATGGCATTAACTCCTTTTGTCGTAAATTTATTACTGGCGATGTGTTTGGGCGCATTAATTGGCGCTGAAAGACAATGGCGCCAGCGTATGGCGGGCTTACGTACTAATGCATTAGTCGCGACCGGTGCTGCAGTATTTATTCTCAGCTCTTATGCCACATCCCCTGATAGCCCTGGTCGTATCGCCGCTCAAGTTGTTTCAGGCATCGGTTTTTTGGGTGCAGGCGTCATTATGCGCGAAGGCATGAATATTCGTGGCCTGAACACCGCAGCTACACTCTGGTGCTCGGCGGGTATTGGTGTGCTTTGTGGCTTGGGACTGTATTGGAATGCAGTGGCCGCCACTGCCGTTATTCTGTGTGCCAATATATTGTTACGGGAGGCGGCGCAACGGATTAATATGCAGCCTCAGCAACAAGCCATAGACCTGGAAGTTCGTTACCGGATTCAGGTCACTTGTGGTGCGGAAGATGAGATATTGGTTCGAACCCTTATTTTACAGGCGTTAAATGGTGTGGCATTACGATTACAGTCACTTTGCAGTGCAGATATTGCCAAACCCGGTCAGTTGGAAGTGTGTGCAGAAATAATGGCGACACCCGCAGCGCAAAGAGAAATTGAAAGTATTGTTTGCCGTGTCAGTCTGGAGCGGAGCGTCAGTGCCGTCCATTGGCGTATCGCATCTGAATTACCTGCTTAATAATAAAGTAATTTACTCATTAATAAGTTGCTCAATTTTTTGCAATAAATAATTAAATACTGACCCATGTGGTAGTAAGGAGTTGTTATGGACGATCACCCCGGAGTTAACCAAATTAGTCGCTGCTAATTAAATATAAATACAAAGTTGGCAGCGCAATAATAGTTCAGCACATTTATCTCTCAATAATTGAGCGGATAAACCCTGTGCGTTTAGAATTAAAAGAGAAGCGTTATGACCCAATTCAAAAAAACAGTTACCAGCCGTAGCAGTAATAAAAAAACTTTTGCTATCGCGCAAGAAGCCAAGAATAGTTTGGATCAAACATTATCCAAGTTGAATGCTAATTTAAATGGGCTGACAGAAGAGGATGCCAGGGAGCGACTGGAATTATACGGCATTAATCAGGTAGCACATGAGAAAGCGCCCCCAGCGTTGCTTCAGTTATTGGCAGCATTTAATAATCCTTTTATTTTTGTTTTGATGGTATTGGCGGCAATCAGTTTCTTTACTGATTATTGGCTGCCATTACAACAGGGTGAGGAGACTGATCTGATAGGTGTCACTATTATTGTGACGATGGTATTGATCAGTGGTTTATTGCGTTTCTGGCAGGAGTACCGCACCAATAAAGCGGCTGAAGCCCTGAAATCGATGGTGCGAACCACCGCCACAGTATTACGCCGTAGTAGCCATAGTGCCCAACCGGCAAAACAAGAAATTGCGATTAAGCAATTAGTGCCGGGGGATATCATTCTGTTATCCGCCGGAGATATGATTCCGGCAGATTTACGGCTCATTAAATCCAGAGATTTGTTTATCAGCCAGGCGATCCTGACCGGAGAAGCTATCCCTATTGAAAAGTACGACGCAATGGGGGCCATCAGCTCAAAATCAGTAGATGCGGATGCCAATAGCGAGAGTGAATTACTTGAATTATCTAATATTTGTCTGATGGGAACTAACGTTGCCAGTGGAACGGCAATGGCTGTGGTTGTGGCTACCGGCGGGCATACTTATTTCGGGTCGCTTGCTAAGTCGATTGTTGGCACACGCGCGCAGACGGCATTTGATCGTGGCGTCAACAGTGTCAGTTGGTTATTGATTCGTTTTATGTTGGTAATGGTACCGATTGTATTGCTAATTAATGGTTTTACAAAAGGTGATTGGACTGAAGCGGCACTATTTGCATTGGCAGTTGCGGTTGGGTTAACCCCTGAAATGTTGCCAATGATTGTCAGTTCTAACCTGGCGAAAGGTGCAATTGCTATGTCACGGCGCAAAGTTGTGGTTAAGCGATTGAATGCAATACAGAACTTTGGTGCTATGGATGTGTTGTGCACAGATAAAACCGGCACATTAACCCAGGACCGCATCATTCTTGAACACCACCTGGATGCCAATGGCAGCAATGACAATAAAGTGCTGCAATTAGCATGGCTTAATAGTTTCCATCAAAGTGGTATGCGCAATCTGATGGATCAGGCGGTCATAAAATTTAGCCGCGGTAAACCTGAAATAGATGCTTTGCGCGGCTTTAACAAGGTCGATGAATTACCGTTTGATTTTATCCGTCGCCGTCTGTCAATTGTGGTAAAAGATGAGCAGCAGCACCAGCGCTTAATTTGCAAAGGTGCGGTGGAAGAGATGCTGAGCATCTGCACCCAAGTTCGCGAGGGAGATAAGATATACCCACTGGATGAAGCCCGCAGAGCCAAATTACTGGCGTTAGCCACGCAATATAATGAAGACGGTTTTCGTGTTTTGTTACTGGCAACCCGTGAGTTAGGGACTCAGCTCAGTGAATTACCGTTAAATATTAATGATGAACGTGATTTGGTTGTTCAAGGGCTACTGACTTTCCTCGATCCGCCAAAAGAGAGCGCGGAGGCTGCTATCACCGCACTGCGTGAAAATGGCGTTGCAGTAAAAGTGTTAACGGGCGATAACCCGATTATTACGGCAAAAATCTGCCGCGATGTCGGGTTGGAGCCGGGGGAACCGCTGAGTGGCCGTGATATTGAAGGTATGGATGATGAAACGTTAGCGCGTGAAGTCGAGTTGCGCACAGTGTTTACCAAACTTACCCCTTTGCAAAAATCACGGGTGCTAAAAATGCTGCAAAGCAATGGGCATACCGTTGGTTTTCTTGGCGATGGCATCAATGATGCACCGGCATTACGCGATGCTGACGTGGGGATATCGGTTGATACTGGCACTGATATCGCTAAAGAGTCGGCAGATATTATTCTGTTAGAAAAGAATCTGATGGTGCTGGAGGAGGGGGTTATTATAGGGCGTGAAACCTTCGGTAATATCATCAAATATCTGAATATGACGGCTAGCTCGAATTTCGGCAATGTGTTCTCAGTGCTGGTTGCCAGTGCATTTATTCCTTTCTTACCCATGCTTGCCATCCACCTGCTGTTACAAAACCTGATGTATGACATTTCCCAGCTTTCCCTGCCGTGGGATAAAATGGACAAAGAATTTTTACGCAAACCGCGTAAGTGGGATGCTAAGAATATTGGCCGCTTTATGCTATGGATTGGGCCAACTTCCTCAATTTTTGATATTACGACTTATGCACTGATGTGGTTTGTTTTTGCGGCTAACAGTGTTGAGCATCAGGCTTTGTTCCAGTCCGGTTGGTTTATTGAAGGTCTGTTGTCGCAGACGTTGGTTGTCCATATGTTGCGCACACAAAAAATACCGTTTATTCAAAGTACCGCCGCCTTGCCAGTGCTATTGACGACCGGATTGATCATGGCAATAGGTATCTATATTCCGTTCTCACCATTGGGAGCATTAGTCGGATTGCAACCATTACCGTGGCAATATTTCCCTTGGTTGGCAGGTACCTTAGTCAGCTACTGTGTTGTTGCGCAAATGATGAAGCAATTTTATATTCGCCGCTTCGGCGAGTGGCTGTAATTGCTTCGATTAATGGCTAGGTTTTATATCCGGCAAGACTATTTGTTGCTATCAGGGCATTGATATAACAGTTTCCGGGGCGAGTTGGCCCCGGAATTATGTCGACTATTCATTACTGACGCGAATCACCAACTTGCCAAAATTCTTGCCTTCCAATAGGCCGATAAAGGCTTGCGGCGCATTTTCTAGTCCGTCAACCAAGTCTTCACGGAACTTGATTTTGCCCTGATCAACCCATTGGGTCATTTGCTGTAGGAAATCACCAAAATGATGGCCATAGTCATCAAAAATGATAAATCCTTGCATCCTAATCCGTTTGCGCAAAATGATGCTTTGCAACAGTGGCAAACGATCCGGGCCGTCCGGTAATTCCGTATCGTTATAGCGTGCTATCAACCCGCATACTGGAATACGGGCGCGTGGGTTCAGCAATGGCAATACCGCGTCAAATACCGCACCACCTACGTTTTCATAATAAATATCAATGCCGTCAGAACAGGCTTTCTCCAATTGTTGCGCAAAATCTGTTGCCCGGTGGTCAATACAGGCGTCGAAGCCCAATTCTTCCACCACATAGCGGCATTTCTCCGATCCTCCAGCTATCCCGATAACTTTGCATCCTTTTAGTTTACCGACTTGCCCGACAACTGAGCCAACCGCGCCACTGGCTGCGGCAACGACCAGAGTTTCGCCCGCTTTGGGCTGACCAATATCCAATAGTCCCATATAAGCCGTGAAACCAGGCATGCCCAAAACGCCCAGAGAGCGTGAAGGATGGGAGAGTTGTGGCCCCAAATTGCGGATACCAGCACCATCCGATAACGTATAGTCTTGCCAGCCACTGTTGGCCAAAACCCAATCACCCACTTGAAACTCCGGGTGATTAGAGGCTTCAACGCGTGAGACGGCCCCGCCCACCATGACGTCACCAATTTCAACCGGCGCGGCATAGGAGGGGGCGTCGCTCATACGGCCACGCATATAGGGGTCAAGCGACAAATAGCGAGTGCGAAGTAGCACCTGACCTGCTGCGGGTTGCGCAATAGGTTGAATATCTAAGGTGAAATTTTCGCTGGTTGGTGTGCCATGTGGGCGTGAAGCCAGCAGAATACGGCGGTTACTGGTTTTATCTTGAGGCATCAAATTCCCTTACTTGGACGGAGTAAAAAGGCCGGTAGTGAACATAGCGAATATTTAAAATAACGCGTGTTGAGAATAATAGTAGAACTCGGCGGGATGATTTCAGCTAATAGTGCGGCAACACAGCGAAAGGTATTACGGTTCTGACAGAACGGTTGCCGCAACGCGCAGTTGCGGGTTAATTAAAGTGGGACGATCAACACGTCGACACTACTGGTATTAATCAGCTTGGCAGCAGAACAGGAGAGTTTATTCATCAGGCTTGTACTGTGGTTACCGCAGATAACTAAATCAATATGCTGCTGTTGGCAAACGTAAGCCATGCTATCAGCGAATTGCCCGTGCACAATGGATCTATCCTCTATGGGATAATCTGCATTAATCGCTAACTCCTCCATAAATAGTTGCGCTTCTTCTTGCAACACAGAACGCAAGTCTCCCAGCATGGGGGCAGCATAACTGCTGTACATTTCTGGCTCAGTTGTCAGGGTGATTAACGAAACCCTGCCATTATAGGGCCGCACGATAGAAACGGCTTTATTAACCAATTGTTGGCTATCGGGTGAAAGGGCAACTGCGACCAGTACATTTCTGTATCCCATCATTAAGCTCCCATAAGCGCGGCTATAGATTAAAGGTTAGGGGAATACACCTTTGATAAATGGGATGTCAGTCACATTTGGTTACGACCAGCCAATAATGCGAGCCGTGATAGGGCGTTAATTAAAATAGTCGCTAATAAGCAATGTTTGAAACTTATGTTTCAAACATTATTAATTACTTTCAATTACATTGTATTCACAAATTCCTTGTAAAAACGCGGATATGAACCAAAGTTAAAACTGCGGCAGAATGAAATGCGTGCAATAGCGTTGAACTGAAACATGCAGTTACCTCTGTTGCCTTTTTTAATACATGTTGTTGGGTTTTTTAACGTTAAAAGGTAAATGGGTTAATAAATGGTCGATAGGCGGTGTTTTGTGAAATCGCATAAATATTCGTTAAAACAAAATAGTTTCGGAAGGGTAGTTATAGGATAACCGAACTATAATCCTCTGCTTTAGTCCTTACTGCTGATAATTTTGGGTTATAACAGATTTATGTTCTGCTATTTTGCTTTAGGAATGCTTTTGTTCGAACTGATCTAAAAACACTAAGAATTGGGCCTATATATCTAGTTTTTTAGCTCTTTTCTGACTTGTGAGTGTTTTTTAACCATTGGTGTGAGTGAAAAATGAACAATTATGGGTGTAAGAAACAGCTTTATATTTTATTTTTGTGACCCGCATCACATTGCATTTAAAATGAATCACTAGTCACATTGTATGTGCTAACGATTCGGGAGTAGAGTTGGGCCTCTTTAGGAATAATCCTAATATTTTGTAAGAAAAATTGCATAGCAAAATGCACTATCAGAGCAGCACAAAACCGAGCTGCCAAGTTTACGACATGTTATTTCATACCAAAATGGTATTTTTGTAATGTAACACCAGTAGGTTTTAATTACTTTTAGTTCTATGGGTTTTAATTAACTGTATAGCGGGAAGGATCCCAGGTCTTGGGTGAAGAATTCTATCATCCAACTTATGTTTTAAAACATAATCAGTCGGGATGTATAAAATGAGTACGTCTGAATTACTCAAACATATTTATGATATTAATTTGTCTTACTTGCTTTTAGCACAACGGTTAATTAACGATGAAAAAGCCTCAGCGATGTTTCGTCTGGGTATTACAGATACTATGGCCGACGCATTAGCGCAGTTAACTTTACCGCAAATGGTTAAATTAGCTGAGACTAACCAATTAGTCTGTCATTTCCGTTTCAGTGACCACAACACTATTCATCATCTGACGAAAGAATCTCGTGTCGATGACTTGCAGCAAATCCACACAGGGATCCTATTGTCGAGTCACTTACTCCACGAGCTATCGTTACAAGACGGTAGTGCGCCTAAAAAAAGAGCATGACTGATGGTTGTGAAAAGTATTGTCCAGGAAGCCAAAGACATTCATTTGGCAATGGAGTTGATCACTTTAGGTGCGCGTTTGCAGATGCTTGAAAGCGAAACGCAACTCAGCCGGGGGCGATTAATTAAGCTCTACAAAGAGCTGAGAGGGAGTCCGCCACCTAAAGGAATGCTGCCGTTTTCGACTGATTGGTTTATGACCTGGGAACAAAACATTCATTCATCGATGTTTTATAACGCTTATAGCTTCCTGCTAAAAAGCGGGCAATGCACCGGTGTTGAGGCCGTTATTAAGGCCTATCGTCTTTATCTGGAACAGTGTCCTGATCAGTCTGGAGTGCCGCCATTACTGGCGTTAACTCGTGCCTGGACCCTGGTTCGATTCGTTGACAGTGGTATGTTGCAACTCTCAGGTTGCAGTTGCTGTGGTGGGACTTTTATCACCCATGCGCATCAACCACGAAATAGCTTTGTTTGCAGTCTCTGCCAGCCACCTTCCCGCGCAGTAAAAAAACGTAAACTTTCTCCGCCATCTGCCGATATTACTTCACAACTGCTGGATGAGCAGGTTAGACGCGCAGTTTGAGTCTCTTTGAGTTGTCAGAGTTTTTTGGTTACAGCTGCGGTATGGATACCGTTCCTGTAGCCAGTTAATGACAATTCATTGCACTCAAAGGGTGCTAACGCCTCACCTTCCACCCACACACTTTGCTAAGGATGTCGCGTGTTAGTTATTTTGGGTTATATCGTGGTCTTAGGTGCGGTCTTCGGTGGCTACATGATTGTTGGTGGCAACCTTGGCGCACTGTATCAGCCAGCCGAATTTTTAATTATCGGCGGTGCAGGTATCGGTGCATTTATCGTGGGTAACAACGGCAAAGCGATAAAAGCGACAATAAAGGTCATGCCAAAATTGATGCGCCGTTCTAAATATAACAAAGTCCTGTATATGGACTTAATGGCGTTACTTTACCGTTTATTAGCTAAATCCCGTCAACAGGGAATGCTGTCACTGGAACGGGATATAGAAAGTCCGCGGGAAAGTGAAATTTTCTCTAATTATCCTCGGATCTTGGCCGATAAGTTATTAGTGGAATTTATTACTGATTATTTACGGTTAATTGTCAGCGGAAATATGAATGCTTTTGAAATCGAAGCACTGATGGATGAAGAGATAGAAACTCACGAACAAGAATGTGAAGTTCCCGCAGGTAGCCTGGCGATGGTGGGGGATTCGTTACCCGCGTTCGGTATTGTTGCTGCGGTTATGGGGGTGGTACATGCCCTGGCTTCCGCCGACCGACCCGCCGCAGAACTTGGGGCACTAATTGCCCATGCGATGGTGGGGACGTTTCTGGGTATTTTGCTGGCATATGGCTTTATTTCACCTTTGGCCACCTTGTTGCGTCAACAGAGTGCAGAAACCACCAAAATGATGCAGTGCATCAAGGTGACACTGCTTTCCAGCCTGAACGGATATGCGCCACAAATTGCCGTGGAGTTTGGTCGTAAAACGCTCTACACCACTGAGCGTCCATCGTTCATTGAGCTGGAAGAGCATGTACGCAGAGTGAAAGCGCCGGCACCGCAAGCGACAGAAGAGGACGCATGAAGCATCAGAACCACCCCGTTATTGTGATTAGAAAGCGAAAAGCTAAGCATGGTGGCGGTCATCATGGCGGGTCATGGAAAATTGCTTACGCTGACTTTATGACAGCGATGATGGCCTTCTTTCTGGTGATGTGGTTGCTATCGGTTTCCAGCCCGCAGCAACTGACGCAAATTGCGGAGTATTTTCGGACACCGTTGAAAATAGCGTTGACCAGCGGTGATAAGAGCAGTGCCAGTACCAGTCCGATTCCTGGGGGCGGTGATGATCCCACCCAGCAAGTGGGCGAGGTACGCAAGCACATCGATTCAGAAGAGAGTCGCAAAGAAGAGTATCGACTGAACAAGTTGCGGGAAAAACTGGATCAATTAATCGAATCCGACCCGAGATTGAGAGCATTACGGCCACATCTGTTGATTAACATGATGGAAGAAGGGCTAAGAATTCAGATTATTGATAGCCAGAATCGGCCCATGTTTAAGATGGGCAGTGCGCAGGTAGAGCCGTATATGCGTGATATTTTACGTGCTATAGCCCCTATCTTGAATGACATACCAAACAAAATCAGTCTGTCTGGGCATACCGATGATCTGCCGTATGCCAATGGCGAACGAGGTTACAGCAACTGGGAGTTGTCGGCTGATCGTGCTAATGCTTCACGGCGTGAATTGCTCGCCGGTGGTTTGGATGAGGGAAAAGTGCTGCGGGTGGTGGGCATGGCCTCGACGATGCGCTTAAAAGAGCAAGCAGCGGATGATCCGGTTAACCGTCGAATCAGTATTTTAGTGCTGAACAAACAGACGCAACATGATATTGAGCATGAGAATTTAGATAACAAAGCGCTGGATATAGAAAAAGCCGCGAGCTTAAAGCAGCTTGAGACCAGTGGGACTGTGCCAACCGCGACGCCTGCTGCTGCGACAGCGCCAACGGGTACGGCAACCTCCACCGGGCAACCCGCGACTGGGGCGGTAACAGTATCGGCGGCGGCAGTACCGGTAACGGCAGCACCTGTGAAAACGATAACGCAGCCTGCAACAGCACCACAAACACAACAATCGAGCACGGGGAGCATCACTCCAGCGACCACTGGGCCAACGACATCGTTGCCAGCGGCACCTGCAAGTAATGCACCGGTCTCTCCGACAAGCCGCGACGCACAGTAGAGGTGACACCGTGAGCATGGATATTACCGCGTTTTATCAGACTTTCTTTGATGAAGCAGATGAACTGTTGGCAGATATGGAACAGCACTTGTTATTGCTGGACCCACTGGCACCAGATAAAGAACAACTCAATGCCATTTTCCGTGCTGCTCATTCGATCAAAGGCGGTGCAGCGACGTTTGGCTTTACGGTATTACAAGAGACAACCCATCTGTTGGAAAACCTGTTGGATGGTGCTCGTCGCGATGAAATGCGGTTGAGCACTGATATCATCAACCTGTTTTTGGAAACGAAAGATATTATGCAGGAACAGTTGGACGCCTATAAAACCTCTCAGGAACCTAATGCGGAAAGCTTTGAGTATATCTGCCACGCATTGCGCCAACTGGCATTAGAGGCTTTAGAACAACAAAGCACAGGAACCAACACATCAGTAGCACAAGGGAATGGCGTTGTGATGACTGACACCAAAGTGGGGGGTAAGTCACCGGCATTGGTTCAGGGGGGAATGCGCATTCGCTTGTCTGGCTTGAAAGAGCAAGAAATCCCACTGATGTTGGAAGAGCTAGGCAATCTGGGTGAAGTGAAAGATCCGCATCAAAGTGCTGATAGCCTGGAAGCCACCCTGATTACGTCTGTCAGTGAAGATGATATCAGCGCCGTGCTCTGTTTTGTGTTGGAACCGGAACAGATCAGTTTTATACCCGCTGAATTGCAACCAGAAGCTACAGCTGAAATGGCTGTAGTGGCGCCGGTTATCGCAGAATTACCGCCAACGGCGGTGGCCCCAGTGGCTGAAACCAACAGTTCCCCTAAAACGGGTGTTATTGCCGCACCGACCAGCCCGGAACATGTAAAACCAAAAGCGAAAGCCAGTGAGTCAACCAGTATTCGCGTCGCGGTTGAGAAAGTTGACCAGTTGATTAATCTGGTGGGCGAGTTGGTGATTACTCAATCAATGTTGGCACAGCGCTCCAGCACGCTGGATCCCGTCATCAACGGTGATTTGCTCAATAGTATGGGGCAGTTGGAACGCAATGCGCGTGACTTGCAAGAGTCGGTGATGTCGATCCGTATGATGCCGATGGAGTATGTGTTCAGCCGCTTCCCTCGTTTGGTGCGCGATTTAGCCAGTAAGCTCAATAAGCAAGTCGAACTGACGCTGCTTGGCAGTTCTACCGAACTGGATAAAAGCCTGATTGAACGCATTATCGATCCCCTGACCCATCTGGTTCGTAACAGTTTGGACCACGGTATTGAAGATGCTGAAACCCGTATTGCTGCCGGTAAACCGCCGGTGGGGAATCTGACGCTGTCCGCAGAGCATCAGGGCGGTAATATCTGTATTGAAGTCTTGGATGATGGCGCAGGGTTAAACCGGCAGAAGATTCTGGCAAAAGCGCAGTCTCAAGGAATGGCCATTAATGAGCATATGAGTGATGAAGATGTTGGGATGCTGATTTTTGCTCCCGGATTCTCCACCGCAGAGCAAGTCACTGATGTTTCTGGCCGCGGTGTCGGTATGGACGTGGTTAAGCGAAATATTCAGGAGATGGGCGGCCATGTGCAAGTCAGTTTCCAGGCCGGTCTTGGCACTTCAATCCGTATTCTATTGCCATTGACGCTAGCTATTCTTGATGGAATGTCAGTAAAAGTCAGTGATGAAGTCTTCATCTTGCCATTGAATGCGGTAATGGAATCACTGCAACCTTTGGCTGAAGATTTACACCCGCTAGCCGGCGGTGAACGGGTATTACAAGTGCGCGGTGAGTATTTACCTTTGGTTGAATTGTACCGGGTATTTGATGTTGAAAACGCCAAAACTGAAGCCACTCAGGGCATCGTTGTGATTCTGCAAAGTGCCGGGCGTCGTTATGCACTCTTGGTAGATCAGTTGATTGGTCAGCATCAGGTGGTGGTGAAAAACCTCGAGAGTAACTATCGCAAGGTGCCAGGTATTTCAGCCGCAACCATATTGGGTGATGGCAGCGTGGCATTAATTGTTGATGTGTCGGCTTTGCAGGCATTAAACCGGGAAAAGCGTGTAACGGCTGATGATGTGGTCGCAGCCTAACAGGTGGACCAATTGAAGCCTGTATGGAACCCGTATGAAAACAGGTATAGGGCACGGAGTGTTCCGGTCCTGAAAACAAACATAAATTCAACCTATTGATTGAAGGGTAAAAACATGGCAGGACTAGCAACCGTCACGAAGCTGGCTGGCGAAACGGTAGGACAAGAGTTCCTGATTTTTACGCTGGGCGATGAAGAGTACGGGATTGATATTCTGAAAGTACAAGAGATCCGTGGCTACGATCAGGTGACCCGTATCGCTAACACCCCGACGTTCATTAAAGGTGTCACTAACTTACGCGGCGTCATTGTTCCTATTATTGATTTACGGGTTAAGTTTGCACAAAAAGGCGTGAGCTATAACGAAAATACCGTAGTGATCGTACTGAATTTTGATCAGCGCGTGGTGGGTATTGTCGTTGATGGTGTGTCTGATGTGCTGTCATTAACCAATGAGCAAATACGTCCTGCTCCAGAATTTGCCGTCACTCTGGCAACTGAGTATCTAACAGGTTTAGGTTCACTCGGGGAAAGAATGCTGATTTTGGTGGATATCGAAAAGCTGTTGAGCAGTGAAGAGATGTCGTTGATTGACTCCGTCATTAAAGGGTAAGTTTCGGTTAATTTGCCTATCGGGTTTCGGTTGATATTCGTTCAGTGATCAGGTGATCTCCTGTCTCATGTCAACCGAACCAATCACCACGTCGGTCTCCATCGAAACCGTGGTCCGTTTTTGTCCGGCCAAAACCTGATGAGGCCGGTTTTCACCTCGATAATAACAAACTGCTAACACTCATCCTCATCTCGTTAAAATAATGTCTCTCTCCGGTAAAGTTCCCCCTCCCAGTGCCGATAACACAGTTAATTAGACGTCCTATGTTTTGGCGTACCTGTGTTTTGACGTACTTATGAAGGGATAACATGTTTAAGCGTATGAAAGTGGTCACCAGCCTCCTGTTGGTGTTAGTGCTATTTGGTGCCTTACAGTTCGTTTCCGGCGGGCTTTTCTTCAATTCCCTGAAAAATGACAAAGAGAACTTTGCGGTTTTACAGGTTATTCGTCAGCAACAGTCGGTGTTGAATGAAAGTTGGGTAAATCTGCTGCAAACCCGTAATACGCTGAACCGCGCAGGCATCCGCTACATGATGGATGTGAATCACACCGGGAGTGGCCCTACGGTGAATGACCTGTTGGCATCAGCCAAAGGGACATTGGGTGTGGCGGCGGAGCGTTTTAAAAGCTACGAACAGATCCCGTTGGATAGCCAGCAAGATGCCGAATCAGCTAAAAAATTAAAACAGACTTATGACCAATACTTTGGTGCGTTGACCGAACTGATCCAATTGATGGAAGCTGGCAAGATCAATGAGTTCTTCGACCAACCCACCTCTAGCTTCCAAAATGCTTTTGAACAGGATTACAACACTTACCTGACACAAAATGATCGCTTGTATGCCTCTGCAGTGGAAGACAGCAACCAGTCATTTAGCTTCGCGATGGGGGTGATTGTTACCGTACTGATTGTGGTATTCGCGGTAATTATTGTTGTTTGGCTTGGCATGCAACACATCTTGATTAATCCGCTTAAACACTTGATAGAACATATTAAACATATCGCTAACGGTGACTTAACGCAGACTATCGAAGTGCATAGCCGCAACGAAATGGGCACATTGGCAGCCAGCCTGAAACACATGCAATCTGAATTGATTACCACCGTCAGTGACGTGCGTTTAGGTGCCGATGCTATCTATAGCGGTGCCTCAGAAATTTCCGCCGGCAACAACGATCTGTCAGCGCGTACAGAACAACAAGCCGCCTCACTGGAAGAAACCGCCGCCAGTATGGAGCAGTTAACCGCCACAGTGAAACAGAATGCTGAGAATGCCCGTCAAGCTAGCCAACTGGCCTTAAGTGCATCGGAAACGGCACAGAAAGGTGGCAAAGTGGTGGCGAATGTGGTGCAAACCATGCATGAGATTGCCGGTAGTTCACAGAAAATTGCAGATATTACCAGTGTCATCGATGGTATCGCTTTCCAGACCAATATCCTGGCGCTGAACGCCGCCGTTGAAGCTGCCCGTGCCGGTGAGCAGGGTCGTGGTTTTGCCGTTGTTGCCGGTGAAGTACGTAACCTGGCACAACGTAGTGCGCAAGCTGCAAAAGAGATTAAAGGCCTTATTGAAGACTCGGTTAGCCGTGTCGATATGGGGTCAGTACTGGTTGAAAGTGCGGGTGAAACCATGGGAGATATCGTTAATGCGGTAACCCGCGTCACCGACATCATGGGTGAAATCGCTTCTGCTTCCGATGAGCAAAGTCGCGGTATCGATCAGGTGGGTCAGGCGGTCACTGAAATGGACCGGGTAACCCAGCAAAACGCCTCTTTGGTGGAAGAGTCAGCCTCTGCCGCCGCCGCACTGGAAGAACAAGCCAGTATGTTAACCCAATCCATGTCTGTATTCATTCTGCGTATGGATAACGGTAGTACTACAAGAGATGTTAGAAAAATAAAGCAGCCGACACAGGATTTGAGCATCACAGCTAAAAAAACACTGGGAAGTGGCCTGCAAGACAATTGGGAAACTTTCTAGTCCCCTACAACCCTTCATACTTGAAATTGCAGGGGTGTTAACTGCGCTCACGAACCCGAATCACTTGACTGCGTAAGCTCATCGGGATTCGTTTGCTGGCTGCCTACCTGCAACTCCAATTATTTTGGGTGGACAAAAATAGATAAAGCCGACCAATGAGCCGGCTGAGAAGAGGTTACGATGTTTGGCCGAATTCGGATTTCTACCAGCTTTTTCCTGTTACTGATATTAATTTGCTCGATACAGTTAATTTCAAGTGGTCTGTCATTTACTGCTTTTCGCTCAGACTACCAAAATTTGAACCGGGTGGATCTCAGTAGCCAGCAACGGGATGCATTAAGCCTCAGTTGGGTATCCTTGCTTCAGGCGCGTAATACCTTAAACCGGGCGGGGACGCGCTCGGCTCTCAAAGTACCTCAGGAGCAAGTCAACGCATTAATGGGCAGTGCGCGCAGCTCATTACAAAAAGCGGACCTCTACTTCAATCAATTTATTGCGGTGCCACGCCTTGATGAGAGTGATAACGGTGGCGAATTGTTGGATGCCACTAAAAACAGTTATCAGAACTTACGGACGTCGTTACGACAACTAATCGATTTTCTGGAAGCCGGTAATTTACAAGGCTTTATGGACCAACCCACCCAGAAAACACAAGATTTGTTTGAAGCCGATTTTTTACAGTATTTGCAGTATGCCAATGAAGTGATTGCTGAGGCCGGTACCCAAAACCAGCAGGCGTACCATCTCTCCATGTGGATATTTGGTGCGGCGATTGTAATGGTAATAGCCATGGCGATTTCGTCGCTTGTTTGGCTGCGCACTATGTTTGTCAGGCCGCTGAAAATTATGCGCGCGCATTTTGACCGCATCGCACGGGGGGATTTATCGGCGCAGATTCATGTCTCCGGGCGTAATGAAATCAGCGAGATGTTTGCCAGTTTACGCATCATGCAGCAGTCGCTTATCACCACCGTTAGTCATGTCCGAGATGGCACTGAAGCAATGCTAACGGGGATTCAGGAAATTTCTGCTGGTAACAATGATTTGTCGGCAAGAACCGAACAGCAAGCGGCGTCACTGGAACAAACTGCGGCCAGCATGGAGCAACTGACCGCGACGGTCAAACAGAATGCGGATAATGCTCGTCAGGCAACATTGCTGGCGAAAGACGCATCAGCAACCGCTGCCAAAGGGGGTGAGTTGACGGGCAGTGTGGTGACAACCATGCATGATATCGCCACCAGTTCACAGAAGATTGGTGCCATTACCAGTGTTATTGACGGTATTGCCTTCCAGACCAATATTCTGGCGTTAAATGCTGCTGTTGAGGCTGCTCGCGCCGGTGAGCAGGGGCGCGGTTTTGCTGTCGTCGCCGGTGAAGTTCGTAATCTGGCCCAGCGCAGTGCACAAGCAGCAAAAGAGATTAAAGGGTTGATCGATGAATCGGTCAGCCGTGTTCGCCAGGGCTCCACTCTGGTTGAAAATGCGGGTACTACCATGGAAGAGATTGTTCGCTCAGTGACTCGGGTTACCGACATTATGGGTGAAATCGCTTCCGCCTCGGATGAGCAAAGCCGAGGTATAGAGCAGGTTTCACTGGCAGTAACACAGATGGATCAGGTCACTCAGCAAAACGCCGCATTAGTGGAAGAGGCTGCGGCTGCGGCTAACGCACTCGAAGAGCAGGCAAGTATGCTCTCCGATGCAGTGTCTGTTTTTCGTTTGGAGCAGGATAGCGACAGCGGGGAGGGGCAGGCGGCAGACGGCAGTGGTAAACAACCGGCTGTTAAGGAAATTCCAGATTGTCAAACGGCGTAACGAAGACTTTGTTGTGGGGTGAGGCCGGATGAAACCATCATCGATGAAACAGCCATCACCCCAAGAGTCTGGGTCGATCCTGACTCAGATGATTCAACGGCTCCCGTTGCCGGATGTTCACTTCCGGCGCATCTGCCAACTTATTTATCAACGAGCCGGGATAGTACTGGCCGATCACAAACGGGAAATGGTCTATAACCGCCTGGTCAGGCGGCTGAGATTGCTGGGGATTAACGATTTTGGTCAATACCTTGCTTTGCTGGAGACCGACCCGAACAGTGCAGAGTGGCAGGCATTTGTTAATGCCTTGACCACTAATTTGACGGCATTTTTCCGTGAGGCACACCATTTTCCGATTCTGGCTGAACATGCCCGCCAGCGGCCGGGAAGCTATTCGGTGTGGAGTACGGCGGCATCGACCGGTGAAGAGCCGTACTCTATCGCGATGACACTGTGTGATGTGTTGGGAAATAGAGCGGGTTCGTGTCAGGTGTTAGCCAGCGATATCGATACGCAAGTACTGGAAAAAGCGACCAGTGGTGTATATCGGCAAGATGAATTGCGTTCATTGTCGGCACAACAGATGCAACGCTATTTCTTGCGTGGCACCGGCCCACATCAAGGCATGGTGCGAGTGCGCCCGGAATTGGCCAATATGATCCATTTCCAGCAACTCAATCTGCTGGCACCAGAGTGGGCGTTACCCGGGCAGTTTGATGCTATTTTTTGTCGTAATGTGATGATTTATTTTGATAAAGAAACGCAGGAGCGCATTCTGCGTCGCTTTGTCCCTTTGCTAAAACCAGGTGGTCTGATGTTTGCAGGCCACTCGGAGAATTTCAGTCAAATTAGTCGGGAATTCTATTTGCGCGGGCAGACCGTTTATGGGCTGACCAAGGAGAGGTGATGAGTAAAATCAGAGTATTGTGCGTTGATGATTCTGCATTGATGCGCCAACTAATGACCGAGATTATTAATAGTCACCCGGACATGGAAATGGTTGCAACGGCTCCCGATCCGTTGGTTGCCCGTGATTTGATCAAAAAATTCAATCCGCAGGTTTTGACGCTCGATGTCGAAATGCCGCGGATGGATGGTTTGGATTTTCTTGAAAAGCTGATGCGGTTGCGGCCGATGCCGGTGGTGATGGTCTCATCATTAACCGGTAAGAACTCCGAGATAACTATGCGTGCGTTGGAGTTGGGAGCGATTGATTTTGTTACCAAACCTCAGCTTGGGATCAGAGAGGGAATGCTGGCTTACAGTGAGTTGATTGCGGAGAAAATCCGTACGGCTGCTAAAGCTCGCCTGCCGCAGCGCGGCCCAGAGAACGCGCCGGTTATGCTGACGCATACACCACTGCTCAGTAGTGAAAAGTTAATTGCAATTGGTGCCTCTACCGGGGGGACAGAAGCTATCCGTATGGTATTACAGCCGTTGCCACCGACCAGCCCGGCACTGTTAATTACTCAGCATATGCCGCCGGGTTTTACCCGTTCATTTGCTGAGCGACTCAATAAGCTGTGTCAAATCACTGTGAAAGAAGCAGAAGACGGTGAACGGGTCTTACCGGGGCATGCCTATATTGCGCCCGGCGATCGGCATATGGAACTGGCGCGTAGTGGGGCGAACTATCAGGTTCGCATTCATGACGGGCCGGCGGTTAACCGCCATCGTCCCTCGGTTGATGTCCTATTTCGCTCAGTGGCGCAGTATGCCGGGCGTAACGCCGTGGGGGTTATCCTGACGGGGATGGGCAATGATGGTGCGGCCGGGTTGTTGGAGATGTATCGCGCCGGTGCTTATACCATCGCGCAAAACGAGGCCAGTTGTGTGGTTTTCGGCATGCCGCGTGAAGCGATTGGTATGGGGGGCGTTAATGAAGTTCTGGATTTGAACCAGATAAGCCAGCGTATGTTGGCGCAGATTAGCAGTGGTCAAGCCCTGCGAATCTAGTAGACATTTTCCGGTGGAAATCGGGCGTTGATAGTTAATCGCTCAGCGGTGAGCAACAAACCTTAGGAGTTGGTATGGCGGATAAGAATCTCAGATTTTTGGTGGTAGACGATTTTTCGACCATGCGTCGTATTGTCAGAAACCTGCTGAAAGAGCTGGGTTTTAACAATGTGGAAGAGGCCGAAGATGGCGTCGACGCATTGAATAAATTACGTGCGGGTGGTTTTGATTTTGTGGTTTCTGATTGGAATATGCCGAATATGGATGGCCTGGACCTGTTGAAAACTATCCGTGCCGATGGTGCTCTTAGTACTTTGCCGGTTCTGATGGTAACCGCCGAAGCGAAAAAAGAGAATATCATCGCAGCAGCGCAAGCAGGTGCCAGTGGTTATGTAGTGAAACCTTTCACTGCCGCTACCTTGGAAGAGAAGCTCAATAAGATTTTTGAAAAGTTGGGTATGTAAGGAGGCGAGATGAGTAACCATCAAATGCCCGCAACAGATGCGGCATCGGCCAGTGATATAATAAGCCGCATTGGCCAATTGACGCGGATGTTACGCGATAGCCTGCGCGAATTAGGTCTTGATCAGGCGATTGCACAGGCTGCGGAAGCCATTCCAGATGCGCGTGATCGACTGGATTATGTCGTTCATATGACGGCTCAGGCCGCAGAAAGAGCACTGAATTGTGTTGAGGCAGCACAGCCGCGCCAAAATGAGCTGGAGTCATCGGCAAAGGCGCTTAAAGTTCGTTGGGACGAATGGTTTGCTAATCCTGTCGAGCTGTCAGATGCCCGCTCTCTGGTCGCTGATACCCGTGAATATCTGGAAGTCGTGCCGCAACATACCTCATTTACCAATGCACAATTGTTGGAAATCATGATGGCGCAAGATTTCCAGGACCTTACCGGTCAGGTTATCAAACGCATGATGGATGTGGTGCAAGAGATTGAGAAGCAGCTATTAATGGTACTGATGGAAAATATCCCAGATATGCCATCTAAACCGCAAAAACCTGCTGACAGTCTACTCAATGGGCCACAACTGGATAAGAATGGTGCTGGTGTTATTGCCAACCAGGATCAAGTTGATGATCTGCTGGACAGTTTAGGCTTCTAAGCCGACTGATGACCATAATCGGCAGGTGAGGGGATATCTCATCTGCCATTATTTCTCTCTGTATTGATCTGCGCGATAACTTCATTTAAGGCTGCTTGTTGTTTAGCCAACCAGCCCCCTAACAGACGACTGAGCCTGACATGATGTCCTCATCCGAGAAATAACCCCCTAATTGCTGCTTTGTTCCATCCATAACCTTGCTGAATATTTGTCATGCTAGACAGCAATTTTTTATTTCCTAATTATCTGATATTGGAACGCTTACGCTGAACAGGAAAACCTGCTGTGGCTGAAGATAGCGACGCGGAAAAGAGCGAGGAACCCACAGCCCACAAGCTGGAGAAGGCTCGCGAAAAAGGCCAAATACCGCGTTCGCGCGAACTGACCTCGATGCTGATGCTCGGGGCCGGTTTGGCGATCCTGTGGGTATCTGGGGAATCGATGGCTCGCCAACTGGCGGCGATGATTGCCCAAGGGCTGCATTTTGACCATGGCATTATCAGCGATGATAAGCAGATGTTGCGCCAAATAGGGATGCTGCTGAGTCAAACGATGATGGCATTACTGCCAATCTTTGCCGGATTGGTGATCGTGGCGCTAGCAGTACCGATGCTGTTAGGTGGGGTGCTGTTCAGCGGAGAATCCATCAAGTTCGATTTTCAGCGGATGAGTCTGATTGCGGGCTTAAAGCGTATGTTTTCTTCTCAGGCTCTGGCCGAATTGCTGAAAGCCATCCTCAAGGCCACGCTGGTCGGTTGGGTCACGGGAATATTCCTCTGGCACAACTGGCCAGATATGATGCGGTTGATGGCAGCCCCGCCAGTGGCGGCTTTAAGTGATGCTGTCCACTTGATTATTTTCTGCGGACTGGTGGTGGTATTAGGCCTGACCCCGATGGTTGGATTCGACGTGTTCTTCCAAATAACCAGCCACATTAAAAAATTACGTATGACCAAACAAGAGATACGTGATGAATTCAAGGATCAAGAAGGTGACCCACATGTGAAAGGGCGCATTCGTCAGCAGCAACGGGCTATGGCTCGCCGCCGAATGATGGCTGATGTCCCTAAAGCTGATGTAATAGTGACCAACCCAACCCACTATGCTGTTGCCTTGCAATACAACGAAGCAAAAATGAGTGCACCCAAGGTGCTGGCGAAAGGTGCTGGCGCAGTGGCACTGCGTATCCGCGAGTTAGGTGCAGAGCATCGTATTCCGTTATTAGAAGCGCCACCGCTGGCCAGGGCACTGTTTCGGCACAGCGAGGTAGGTCAACATATTCCAGCCACCCTTTATGCCGCGGTGGCAGAAGTTCTTGCCTGGGTATACCAGTTGAAGCGTTGGAAACGGGAAGGCGGGCTAATCCCGAAAAAACCTGAACATCTGCCAGTGCCGGAAGCACTGGATTTTGCAACAGAGAGTGAGACTGACTAATGGCTAACTTGGCCGCCCTGCTACGTTTACCGGGCAATTTTAAAGATACGCAGTGGCAAATCCTTGCCGGGCCAATTCTTATCCTGATGATCTTGTCGATGATGGTGCTGCCGCTGCCGCCCTTCATCCTTGATTTGCTGTTTACCTTTAATATCGCGCTGTCCATTATGGTGCTGTTGGTTGCCATGTTTACCCAACGCACGCTGGATTTTGCCGCCTTCCCAACCATTCTGCTGTTCTCAACGCTGTTGCGTTTATCGCTAAACGTCGCCTCCACCCGTATCATTCTGATGGATGGGCATACCGGTGCGGCGGCTGCGGGCCGAGTGGTGGAAGCGTTTGGTCACTTTCTGGTTGGTGGCAACTTTGCCATCGGCATCGTGGTCTTTATTATTTTGGTCATAATCAACTTTATGGTTATCACCAAAGGGGCGGGGCGTATTGCAGAAGTGGGGGCGCGCTTTGTTCTGGATGGTATGCCCGGTAAGCAGATGGCGATCGATGCCGACTTAAATGCTGGCTTGATTGGTGAAGACGAAGCCAAAAAACGCCGTTCCGATGTTACGCAAGAAGCTGACTTCTACGGCTCAATGGACGGGGCCAGTAAGTTTGTTCGTGGCGATGCGGTTGCCGGGTTACTGATCATGGTGATTAACGTGGTCGGTGGCTTACTGGTAGGGGTGCTTCAGCACGACATGGCGGTGGGCCATGCAGCAGAAACCTATACCTTGTTGACGATTGGTGACGGCCTGGTAGCACAAATCCCGGCATTGGTTATCTCGACGGCGGCGGGTGTTATCGTGACCCGCGTCAGTACCGACCAGGATGTTGGCCAGCAAATGGTCACCCAGCTATTTAATAACCCACGCGTGATGGTGCTGAGTGCCAGTGTCCTCGGGTTACTGGGGATGGTGCCTGGCATGCCTAACTTTGTCTTCCTGCTATTCACCAGCGCACTGTTGGCATTAGCCTGGCGTTTACGTGGCAAACAAATGCAGCAACCCATGGTGGCAGAATCACCGGTGGTGCAAGACCAGCAACAAGCTACTGAAGCGACCTGGTCAGATGTTCAACTGGAAGATCCGCTGGGTATGGAGGTGGGGTATCGCCTGATTCCGATGGTGGATTTCCAGCAAAATGGTGAGCTGTTGGGGCGGATTCGCAGTATTCGTAAAAAGTTTGCTCAAGAGATGGGATACCTGCCACCGGTGGTGCATATCAGAGATAATCTGGAACTGCCACCAGCAAACTATCGGATATTAATGAAAGGGGTCGAGATTGGCAGTGGCGAAGCTCATCCCGGCCGTTGGTTAGCCATTAACCCCGGCAATGCAGTCGGTTCGTTACCCGGTGAGGCCACCCATGATCCCGCCTTCGGATTGGCGGCGGTTTGGATTGAAAGTGCATTACGTGAGCAGGCGCAGATTCAAGGTTTTACCGTGGTTGAGGCCAGTACCGTTGTGGCGACCCATCTAAACCATCTGATTAGCCAATTTGCCAGCGAACTGTTTGGCCGCCAGGAAACCCAGCAATTGCTGGACAGAGTTGCGCAAGAGATGCCGAAGCTGACGGAAGACTTCATTCCCGGCGTCGTCACCTTAACCACGCTGCATAAAGTACTGCAAAATCTGCTAATGGAGCGGGTATCCATTCGCGATATGCGCACCATTATCGAGACACTGGCTGAACATGCGCCAAACCAGACCGACCCTTACGAATTAACGGCGGTAGTTCGAGTGGCGTTAGGGCGCTCCATTGCGCAACAATGGTTCCCGGGAACCGGCGAAATTCAGGTCATCGGGCTGGATGCGGCATTAGAGCGTTTGTTACTACAGGCGCTGCAAGGTGGGGGTGGTCTGGAGCCAGGTCTGGCTGACCGTTTGTTGGATCAATCTAAACAAGCGCTGCAACGTCAGGAGATGTTGGGTGCACCGCCGGTGTTACTGGTTAACCATGCACTACGGGCACTTTTAGCCCGTTTCTTGCGCCGCAGTTTGCCGCAGATGGTGGTGCTGTCTAATCTGGAAATTGGCGATAATCGCCAGATCCGGATGACATCAACGATAGGAGCTGCTTGATGCTAACTCGTCTCTCCCTAATGTTGGCTACACTACTTCCGGTATGTGTATTGCCGTTGAAGGCTGTCGCTTCAGGCACTTGGGTGGCGGACGATATTGGGGTTACGCAGGGTTTGCGCGGGGTAGCTACCTCGTCGGCGGTACTGCAACCACCGGTAGCGCTGGCGCAGGAAAATGCGCGCATCGTGTCGGTTGGTTGGCGCTACCAATTAATGTCGACAGCGCCAGAGGGTTTACAGGTTAAATTATGCACCCCGACCCGTTGTATGCCACTTGAGGGTGGCAGCGGACAGAGCCGGGGACTGGCGGGAGAGGCGGCAGCAACTCAACTGAGGTTTGTTTACTTTATTGCCGGTAAAGGCCGGGTTAACCCGCCGTTGCAAGTGATCAGCAATCAGGTGTTGGTCAATTATCGCTAAAACCAGACGAAGGGGTAATAGCAAGTCGTACAGAAATAGACCGGATGTTCGAGCTGATTGTTGGTCTCAACGGCCTGCACTGCCTGACTCATTGACAGTGCTGCCGCACCGCAAAAAAAACACCCCAGTAGCAGACTTACATACCTTTTTTTCATATTTCCTCCTTGACACTAAGCACATTTGCTCAGTTTCAGCAGACTAAAACATCGGAGAAAAACAGGAAAACTCATTTTTTAAGTAGGTAGAAAGCATTGAGGGCACGAGCCAATCAACGCGGAGGAACGCTACGGATATAAGCCTCGGCTGAGCGGCGGTTTATATCCGTAGGGATGAGGTTTTAAATACCGATCTTGCGGCCCAGTAGACTGGCACCTTTAGAATGACCATCTGGCCCGTATAGTGACTGGCCGTGGCGGGTATTCAATACTGCCAGCGCCTGAGTATTATGCTCAATATGCTGTTGTAGCAATAATCCATTGTGCAAATTACTGTACTGAAGGTTCTCAGCCAGCTGCAAGATACGTTGCCAACGAATTGCCAACTCTTGAATCTCGCTATAAGGCGCCTGTATATTGGCCGCAATTTCGGTGGTGAGCCGGGTTTGATCCAGATAAGCCAAGGTGGCCAGTATTGAACTTTTTTGTTCCGTCACACCTTGCAGCACGACACCTTGAATCCGACCGGAGCAGAGTAATTGCTGCTCTTGTGCTACCACAGTCGTCAGTGACTCGAGAAGTTCCAGTTGCTGGTCCAAATTGGTCTGTAGTCTTTCCACCACCACGTATCCTTTTACGGTTAACGACTGTTTTGCGGTTAACGATTATTCTAGGGTTAATGACTTTTGTTATGTTTAGCTATTTCTCAGAAAATCCGCGACATTCTTTAACAGAGCATCGGCAATTTTACCGGTGTCCATCGTCAGTTGACCTGAGCGGATAGCCTGTTTTAAGGTTTCTACACGTTCTACGTTGATGTCCTGGCTGCCCGGTTGCATCAGTTTTGCCTGCGCATCACTTAATTTAACCTCAGTACCACTCACCTGTGCTTTTGTCTGGGCAGAAGGCTTACGCATCTGCTGCGCAATGTCACTGGTTTCCCGTGGCTGCACTTGCGATACCGGTAATAACGGTTGAGTGCGATCAATACTCATGTTGTGTTGCTCCCTCTATAGCGGGATTGACGTTTATCGACCCGCGAGACTTTTATCTTTTAACAAAAAGAAAGGCGGGATTGTCACAGTGCTACCCGCAAATAACTGCATACCAGAGTTATCGGCAAAGGTTAAAAAAACTTTAATCACTATAACATAATCCGAATTGTGCCATCTTCGGCTACGGTGCCACTGACGATTTGGCCGGATGCCATGCGCACCCGAACGTTATCCTGTATGGCGGCGTTGTTCATCGCTTTACCATTACTGTTAACATTAAATCCTTCTCCCTGTGCCAAAACTTGCACCTCTTGCCCTGCTTTAATGACCCACAATCGACGCAGCATATTGCGCGTCAGCGGCTGGCCGGCACTGATTTGCCGCAAGCTGACGGCACCTTGAGCAAAATGCGAATCCAGCAAGGCGCCGGGGGGGAGGGTATCCAACCGGCCTTGTTTCATCTGTATATCAGACACGGCAATTTTCTCACCCGCTGCCAGTTGGCGGCCAGCCACAGCATATTGCCCACTGACCTGCACTTGTGTCTGAATAAAACGGCGAACCCCCTCACAGCGTACGGACAAACTGATATTGCCCCACGGGCGCGCATTGGCAGGCAGCGTGATTTCTGGCACTTCGCATTGCGGCCATTGGTTCTGTGGCGTTTTGATAACCACCTTAACCTGACTCTCTTTATCCGGGTATTGCTGTTGGAAGAATTGATTTACCTGCGTTAATAAATCTGCCGCCATCGCTGAATGAGTGACGGTCTGACTCAGCAACAGCACCCCCCAAGCCAACTTTATGACGCCATTTTTATTCATTGTCATCAATCTCCTTTCTGCCTGTGTAACCAGGTAATACCAGGGCACACCCCTTTTGCACACTAGTGTACCTGTAGCGCGATGAGGTTAAGGGGACAAATAGCGACGCATTTTGCTCTTATTCTGGCGATAGGCTTTCCTATACGGCGTTTATGCTGTCGACTCCAAATTCTAACCTTGCGGGGGGACTATGCTCGACAAACTGGACGGTGCTCTGCGTTTTCAACAAGAGGCGCTTAACTTGCGTGCTCAACGACAGGAGATCCTGTCGTCCAATATTGCAAATGCGGATACACCCGGCTTTCAGGCACGTGATATTGATTTCTCCAGCCAACTGAAAAAAGTGATGGAGCAAGGCCGTGCCACAGGTACAGGGGTGTCGCTCAGTTTAACGTCAGCCCGTCATATCCCGGCAAGCACCGTTGCGCCACCTGACCTTGACCTTTTATTCCGGGTTCCAGACCAGCCGGCGATGGACGGTAACACGGTTGATATGGATCGTGAACGTACTAATTTTGCCGATAACAGCCTGAAATATCAGACCGATTTGACCGTTCTTGGCGGCCAGATCAAAGGGATGATGTCAGTGTTACAACAAGGATAAGACGTATGTCTTTACTGAATATTTTTGATATTGCCGGTTCGGCATTATCAGCCCAATCGCAACGGTTGAACGTCAGCGCCAGTAACATGGCCAACGCCGATAGCGTTACCGGCCCGGATGGTCAGCCTTATCGTGCCAAGCAAGTGGTGTTTCAGGTAGCGGCTCAACCAGGGCAGGAAACCGGCGGGGTACGTGTATCACAAATCGTTGACGATCCCGCACCGGATCGTTTGGTGTATCAGCCGGGTAATCCGCTGGCTGATGCCAAGGGTTATGTCCGCATGCCCAACGTTGATGTAACAGGGGAAATGATTAACACCATTTCGGCCTCGCGTAGCTATCAAGCCAACGTTGAAGTGCTTAATACCACTAAATCTCTGATGCTCAAGACGCTAACACTGGGTCAATAACAGGAGCTTGTCTATATGGCCATTACCAATTCTCTGACTGAGAGCGATTACGGTATTACCAACACCACCGGGACCAATTCCACCACCGGTAGCGGTAGCACCAGTCAGGATTTGCAGAACAGTTTCCTAACGTTGCTGGTTGCCCAGTTAAAGAATCAGGACCCGACTAACCCAATGCAAAACAACGAGTTGACAACGCAATTGGCGCAAATCAACACCGTAAGTGGCATTGAAAAGTTGAATACTACACTGGGCTCCATCTCCGGGCAGATTGATAGCAGCCAGTCGCTGCAAGCCAGTAGCCTGATTGGCCACGGCGTGATGATCCCCGGCACCACGGTGTTGGCAGGCAGCAAAGATGGCACCGTCACTACCACGCCATTTGGTGTTGAGTTAGAACGTTCAGCAGACAAAGTGACGGCAACCATCAGCGACAGCAATGGTCTGGCAGTACGCACCATTGAAATCGGTGGCCTGTCAGCAGGTGTCCACTCCTTTACCTGGGATGGTTCACTGGACGCGGGCGGTAATGCGCCAGATGGTGCTTACACCGTGACGATCGCCGCCAGCAGTGGTAGCGAGTCACTGGTTGCTACTCCGCTGAGCTACGCGGTTGTTAATGGTGTGACCCGTGGCAGTGACGGTTCCAAGCTGGATCTGGGCCTGGCGGGGACTATCACCATGGATAAAGTCCGTCAGATTTTGTAGGTCAGAGATCAGTCTTAAGCAGTAACCAAACAAACACCACGGTGAGTTAACTAATTGAAAAAACTCATCTTAATTTTTTAAATAGCGTTTGATATGTCATCAATGCTCAAGGTCTATAACGGACCCCGAATCTAACGGAGAAGAAAATGGGCTTTTCTCAAGCAGTCAGCGGTTTGAACGCAGCATCCAGCAATCTGGATGTGATCGGTAACAATATCGCCAACTCGGCGACATCAGGTTTTAAAGCCGGCTCAGTTTCTTTTGCCGATATGTTCGCAGGTTCCCAGACCGGTATGGGGGTTAAAGTTGCCGGGATTACTCAAGACTTTAACGACGGTACGCCAACCACCACCAACCGCCGTTTGGATTTAGCCATCAGCCAGAGTGGTTTCTTCCGCATGCAAGATAGCAGCGGCGGTGTGTACTTTGCCCGTAACGGCCAGTTCAAACTTGATGAAAACCGCAACATCGTTAACATGCAAGGGCTGAGTCTGACCGGTTATCCGGCAACAGGGACTCCTCCTACCATACAGCAAGGGGCAAACCCGGTACCCCTGTCGATTCCTCAGGATATGATTGCCGCGAAAGCCACCACCTCGGGCAATATGGTCGCTAACCTGACCTCAACCCATGATGTTATTAGCGCAACCTTTGATCCGCAAAAGCCAGATACTTATAGCTTTGTGAATAACATGACCACCTACGATAGCCTGGGTAACCGCCACGTTATCAATGTGTATTATGTGAAAACCGCTGAAGATGCCATCAATGGTAATAGCTGGAATGTCTATACCAAAGACAGCAGCGGGACATTGGCCGATGCGACTAAACCTTTTGACCCTGCTGACCCTGCCGCTGCCTCTCTGCGCGGAACGATGGTATTTGATACCAATGGCGCACTGAAAAGCGTGAAAAATGGTGCGGGTGCTGCCAGTACCACTGACTTCAACCTGACTGTCCCTATGGCGGTGGTGAATGGTGCCCCGGCGCAAACCTTCGCGCTGAATGTTGGGGGTAGCAAACAGCAAAATACCGGTACTGACGGTATTGTGACTCAGAACCAAACCGGCTATGCCGCAGGTGAGTTCACCGGCTTCCAGATCAACAACGATGGCTCGGTTGTCGGCACTTATTCAAACCAGCAGACCCAACTGCTTGGCCAAATTGTGCTGGTTAACTTCTCTAACCCTGAAGGTTTGTCTCCTGAAGGCGATAACGTTTGGAAAGAAACCAAGTCTTCCGGTAACCCGATCCTCGGTACTGCCGGTGGTGGCGGTTTCGGCACTTTGACCAGTGGCGCGTTGGAGTCTTCTAACGTGGATTTGAGTAAAGAACTGGTGAATATGATTGTGGCGCAACGTAACTATCAGTCCAATGCGCAGACCATCAAAACTCAGGATCAGATCTTACAAACTCTGGTTAACCTGCGTTAATCGAACTGACGGGATAAGCTCATGGATCACGCAATATATACCGCGATGGGGGCTGCCAGGCAGTCGCTGGAGCAGCAAGCGGTTACGGCTAACAATCTGGCTAACGCCTCGACGCCGGGTTTCCGCGCGCAGTTGTCAGCGATGCGTGCCGTACCTATCGACGGGCCGAGCATGGCAACCCGTACCATGGTGACGGCATCGACCCCCGGTGTGGATATCAGTCAGGGGACGATGAATTATAGCGGCCGCCCATTGGATGTTGCCTTACAGCAAGATGGTTATCTGGCGGTGCAACTGCCTGATGGCACCGAGGCTTATACTCGCAACGGGAATATTCAGGTTGCGGCTAACGGTCAAATGACCGTGCAGGGCTACCCGCTGATGGGCGATAACGGCCCGATTGAAGTGCCACCGCAGGCCGCAGTGACTATTGCGGCTGATGGCACCATTTCGGCGCTGAACGCCGGTGACTCACCGAATACGATTGCTCAGCTCGGCCAAATCAAACGGGTTAGGGCCAATGCGGGTGAAGTGATGCACGGTGATGACGGTTTGTTCCATCTGACTCCCGCGACGCAACAGGCGCGTGGTGCTCAGTTGGCCAATGACCCGCTGATTAAAATTATGCCGGGTGTACTGGAGGGCAGCAACGTGAAAGCGGTTGAAGCCATGACAGACATGATTGCCAATGCCCGCAGTTTCGAAATGCAGATGAAAGTCATTCACAGTGTGGATGAAAATGAACAGCGCGCTAATCAGCTGTTAGCAATGGGCTAAGCGCGCAGGCGCAGAGGAATAAACTGATGATCCGATCATTATGGATTGCCAAAACCGGTTTGGATGCACAGCAGACCAATATGGATGTCATCGCCAACAACCTGGCGAACGTCAGCACCAATGGCTTTAAGCGCCAGCGGGCGGTATTTGAAGATTTGCTCTACCAGACCATGCGCCAGCCGGGTGCGCAATCCTCCGAGCAGACAACCTTGCCATCGGGTTTACAGATTGGTACCGGTGTTCGCCCGGTAGCGACAGAGCGTTTACACAGTCAAGGCAACCTGTCCAAGACCGACAATACCAAAGATATCGCCATTAAAGGTGAAGGGTTCTTTCAGGTGCAAATGCCTGATGGTACCAACGCTTATACTCGCGATGGGTCTTTTCAGGTGGACCAAAACGGCCAGTTAGTAACATCCGGCGGTTTTCAGGTACAACCGGCGATTACCATTCCGGCCAATGCCCTGAGCATGACGGTGGGGCGCGACGGGATAGTCAGTGTCACCTTGCAGGGGCAAACTGCCACGCAGCAAGTCGGGCAACTGACATTGACCACATTTATCAATAACAGTGGCTTGGAAAGTATTGGCGAAAACCTGTATCAGGAGACCGCCAGTTCCGGTGCACCAAACGAAACCACGCCAGGTCTGAATGGCGGGGGCTTGCTGTATCAGGGCTATGTTGAGACCTCTAACGTCAATGTGGCGGAAGAGTTGGTCAATATGATCCAGACGCAACGAGCCTATGAAATCAACAGTAAAGCGGTTTCAACTTCAGACCAGATGTTGCAAAAACTGACCCAATTGTAAATCCGCTTTCAGGGGGTAATTTAGCCCCCTGACTGCAACAGAATAATGAGTAGATGAGGCCGACCGCGTGGCCTCTTACCGGTTACAGGACTGATAATCAGAGATGGACAGAAAGCCGCTGCGCAAATCAGGTGGATTGAAATGGGTCTGTATGCCGTTGACGGCGATGCTGCTCAATGGCTGCGCGTATATTCCGCATAAACCACTGGTGGAGGGTACCACCTCGGCACAACCGGCACCGGCCAGTGCGCCGTTGCCGAATGGCTCTATTTTCCAGGCTGCTCAGCCGATGAACTATGGTTATCAGCCTTTGTTCGAAGACCGTCGCCCACGTAATGTCGGTGACACGCTGACCATTACCTTGCAGGAAAATGTCAGTGCCAGCAAAAGCTCCTCTGCCAACGCCAGCCGTAATGGTTCAAGCAAATTTGGTGTCGCCACCGCGCCGCGTTATCTGGAAGGATTATTGGGCAATGCGCGGGCTGATATGGATATCTCGGGTGACAATACCTTTGGCGGTAAGGGCGGGGCGAATGCCAACAACACCTTCAGTGGCACGATCACCGTTACCGTCGATCGCGTGCTCGCTAACGGCAACTTGCATGTGGTCGGTGAGAAACAGATTGCAATCAACCAGGGGACTGAATTTATCCGCTTCTCTGGGGTAGTAAACCCACGCACCATCAGCGGCAGCAACACCGTGACCTCAACGCAGGTTGCAGATGCGCGCATCGAGTATGTGGGTAATGGTTATATCAATGAAGCGCAGACCATGGGCTGGTTGCAGCGGTTCTTCCTTAATATCTCACCGTACTAAGAGGCCGTCGATGCGTAAACAGTCACTTGTCACTCTATTTGTTATACAGCTTATTGCGCTGCTCACACTGGTGTCATTACCTGCCACCGCAGAGCGTATCCGCGATTTGGTGACCGTTCAGGGAGTACGTGATAACGCGTTAATCGGTTATGGCCTGGTGGTCGGCCTGGATGGTTCCGGTGACCAGACCATGCAAACGCCGTTTACCACGCAAAGCCTGAGTAACATGCTGTCGCAGTTGGGGATTACCGTACCGCCAGGTACCAATATGCAGCTCAAAAACGTAGCAGCAGTGATGGTCACGGCCAAGTTACCGGCATTCTCCCGTGCCGGGCAAACCATTGATATTGTGGTTTCTTCAATGGGTAATGCCAAAAGTATTCGCGGCGGCACCCTGCTGATGACCCCATTGAAAGGGGTGGATAATCAGGTTTATGCCCTGGCACAAGGTAACGTGCTGGTCGGCGGTGCGGGTGCGGCATCGGGTGGCAGTAGTGTACAGGTCAACCAACTGACCGGTGGGCGAATCAGCAATGGTGCCACTATCGAACGTGAGCTGCCGACGACCTTTGGTACCGATGGTGTGATTAATCTTCAATTGAATACCGAGGATTTCACCATGGCACAACAGGTGAGTGATGCCATTAACCGCCAGCGCGGTTTTGGTTCTGCCACAGCGATTGATGCTCGCACCATTCAGGTTTTGGTCCCGCGCGGCAGCAGCTCGCAAGTGCGTTTCCTGGCCGATATTCAAAATATCCCAGTGAATGTCGATGCGGGTGATGCCAAGGTGATTATCAACTCTCGTACCGGCTCGGTGGTGATGAACCGCAATGTAATGCTGGATTCTTGTGCTGTGGCGCAAGGGAATCTATCGGTGGTGATTGATAAGCAAAATACCGTCAGCCAGCCTGATACCCCATTTGGTGGTGGGCAGACCGTAGTTACCCCGAATACTCAGATTTCCGTTCAGCAACAAGGTGGGGTATTGCAACGCGTCAATGCCAGCCCGAATCTGAATAATGTGGTCCGCGCCCTGAACTCGCTGGGGGCAACCCCGATCGATTTGATGTCTATCTTGCAGGCAATGCAAAGTGCTGGCTGCTTGCGGGCTAAATTGGAAATTATCTGATGAGTGATTTGATGGCGAT
The DNA here is from genome assembly GCF_052217165.1 of Yersinia sp. 2540 StPb PI. NCBI lineage: Bacteria > Pseudomonadati > Pseudomonadota > Gammaproteobacteria > Enterobacterales > Yersiniaceae > Yersinia > Yersinia sp. 2540 StPb PI. Next base: position 3,411,164 of record NZ_JAZGQC010000001.1, on the reverse strand, counting down.
GTCTGGGGCGGCGTATGACGCCCAATCACTGAATACCTTAAAACGTGATGCGGCAAGAGATCCACAAGGTAACTTGAGGCAGGTTGCCCAGCAGGTAGAGGGGATGTTTGTGCAGATGATGCTGAAAAGTATGCGTTCTGCCTTGCCGCAAGATGGCGTGATGAACAGTGATCAGACCCGGCTTTATACCTCGATGTATGACCAACAAGTCGCGCAGCAAATGTCGGTCAAGGGGTTGGGCCTGGCCGATATGATGGTGGAGCAGCTTTCAGGCTCTACCTCGCCAAGTGAAACGGCAGGAACGGTGCCGATGCTGCTGGATAATGAAGTGCTGCAAACATTGCCAGCGCAGGCATTGGCACAAATGGTACGTCGTGCCATGCCGACACCGCCAGCCAACAACTCAGCGTCATTGCCACAAGGCACCGGTAATTTCGTGGCGCGGATGTCTATTCCGGCACAAATTGCCAGTCAGCAAAGTGGCATTCCTCATCAGCTGATTGTGGCTCAGGCGGCACTGGAGTCGGGCTGGGGTCAGCGCGAAATTCCGACGGCCGACGGCAAAACCAGTTACAACGTATTTGGCATCAAAGCGGGTAGCAACTGGGATGGTCCAGTCAGTGAAATTACGACTACCGAATATGAGCAAGGTGTGGCGAAGAAAACCAAAGCTCGCTTCCGGGTATATGGCTCCTATGTCGAGGCCGTCAGTGATTATGTCAAATTACTGACACAAAACCCGCGCTACGCCAATGTTGCCGCAGCACAAAGCCCTGAGCAGGGGGCACATGCGCTGCAACAAGCCGGTTATGCCACCGACCCGCAATATGCGCAAAAATTAGTCAGCGTGATCCAGCAAATGAAAAATAGCGGCGAACAAGCAGTAAAGGCATACAGCAGCGACCTAAGTCAGTTGTTCTAAATAGGCTATTTTATTTGTCATTTTGGGATTGGACAGTGCTCGGCGGCGTCACGTAGCCATAACTTACAAAGTCATGGTGTACGCTCCGTTGCCTGTGCGCTGGCCACACCCAAACTGTCTGCGACAATAACGCCTATTGGATTGGTGAGGATCGAGATTTACACCCATATTTTGACTCAAGTTTTCCAAAGTCGAGCCGATAATAATCACAGGCTGTGCGGAGGCTAAGGTCTCCTCAGGCAGTATCCCAATATTAATTAATGCAGGCGCTGCGATGCTCGTCGTCTGTGGTAAAAGGATTTCTTCATGTCCAATAGTTTAATGAATACTGCGATGAGTGGTCTGAGCGCAGCGCAATATGCCCTGAGCACCGTCAGTAATAACATCACTAATTTTCAGGTGGCGGGCTATAACCGTCAGAATACTATTTTTGCACAAAACGGTGGAACCTTAAGTCCCGCCGGCTTTATTGGTAATGGCGTTGCAGTAACCGGTGTTAACCGTGAATATAACTCGTTTATTACCAACCAATTACGTTCTTCACAAACGCAAAGCAGTGGCTTAACTACCTATTATCAGCAAATTTCACAAATTGATAATTTGCTCTCTAATTCGTCCAATAACCTCTCCAGCACCATGCAGGACTTTTTCAGTAACCTGCAAAATCTGGTGAGTAATTCCGGTGATGATGCGGCCCGTAAAACGGTATTGGGTAAGGCTGAAGGGTTGGTTAACCAGTTCCAGAATGCGGATAAATATCTGCGTGATATGGATACCGGCGTAAACCAGAAGATCACCGAAAGCGTTACGCAAATCAATAACTATGCTGACCAAATTGCTAAGTTAAACGATCAAATTACCCGTTTGCGCGGCAGCAGTGGCAGCGAGCCAAATGCGTTACTCGATCAGCGCGACCAATTGGTCACAGAATTGAACCAGATTGTTGGCGTGACCGTGACCCAGCAAGACGGTGATGCTTACAACGTTTCTTTTGCCAGCGGTCTGCCATTGGTGCAAGGACCGGATTCTTATAAAGTCGAAGCCATACCTTCCAGCAGTGATGCTACCCGATTAACCATTGGCTACAAATATGGTAGTGGCGATGTGCTTGAAGTGGACGAAAGCCGCCTGACCACCGGTAGCCTGGGTGGTACGCTGAAATTCCGCAGTGAGGCACTCGACAGTGCACGTAACCAACTGGGGCAATTGGCCCTGGTCATGGCAGACAGCTTCAATACTCAGCATAAAGCCGGGTTTGATACCAGCGGTGATCCGGGCGTTGATTTCTTCAGCTTTGCACAACCGAATGTGTTGAAAAATGCGAGAAATCAGGGCGATGCCAGCTTGACGGTGTCCTACACTGATACTTCAAAAGTCAAAGCCAGTGATTATAGTGTGGAGTTTGATGGAACTGACTGGCAGGTGACACGGCTGTCTGATAACACCAAAGTGCCGGCTAACCCGGTGAAAGACGGCAGTGGTAACACCACCGGGCTGAGCTTTGATGGTGTCGCCGTCAGTGTTGATAACGGCACTGCCGGCGCGCAAGCCAGAGATAAATTCATCGTCAAAACCGTCTCTAACGTGGCTGCTAATTTACAGGTCGATATCACCGACTCAAGTAAGATTGCTGCTGCCGGTACCGCTGATGGTGGCGCGAGTGACAACGTTAACGCCCAGGCATTGTTAGATCTGCAAACCAAAAAACTGGTTGATGGCAAAGCCACGCTGTCTGGTGCTTATGCCGGTTTGGTCAGTAACGTCGGTAACCAAACCAGCACCGCGAAAACCAACAGCACGGCGCAAGCCAATATCGTCAAACAGTTGACCGCCGAGCAGCAGTCTATTTCCGGCGTGAACCTGGATGAAGAGTACGGCGATTTACAGCGTTTCCAGCAATATTATCTGGCGAATGCCCAGGTCATTCAGACGGCTTCGACGCTGTTTAATGCGTTGCTGAGTCTGCGCGGTTAATTTTTTGTCAGCGGCAGAGAGTCCCTGTCGCTACTTATCTTATTTAGCGGTTAGTCAGTATCCCTGTTAAGACAGATTGATTGTTGAGACGGGGTTAGCGGGCTGAACGATTACTAAAAGGAACTGGCATCATGCGCTTAAGTACCAGCATGCTGTATCAGCAAAATATGCAGGGCGTGACTAACGCCCAATCACTGTGGATGCAGTCGGGCCAACAACTCTCCAGCGGCAAGCGGGTGGTTAACCCTTCCGATGACCCGATGGCCGCATCTCAAGCGGTGATGGTGTCGCAAGCCCAATCGGAAAATAGCCAATATACTTTAGCGCGCAGTTTCGCTCGCCAAAGTTCTTCGCTGGAAACCACGGTTTTGGCGCAGGCGACCAGTACCATTCAATCAATTCAGACCTTAGTCATTAGCGCTAAGAGCGATATATTGAGTGATGATGACCGTGCCTCTTATGCCACTCAGTTACAGGGTTTGAAAGACCAACTGGTCAATCAGGCTAACACCACTGATGGCAACGGTCGTTACATCTTTGCTGGCTTCAAAAGTGACAAAGCGCCGTTTGCGGTTAGTGCTACCGGTGATGTGACTTATCAGGGCGGCGATGTCGCTATTGAGCAGAAAGTCGATGCTAACCGTTCGATTACGGTTGGACATACCGGTTCCAGTGTCTTTATGGCATTGACCAGTAATGCGAAACCTGAACCTGATGATGCCGGTGGTAATCCGGTTGCGTCAGAAAGCAATATTTTCAATACCATCGATACCGTGCTGAACTCACTGAAAGTCCCGTTACAAGGGGCGACTGATGCGGTTAAAGATCAAGCTAATGCCGATATGGATAAAGGTATCCGTGGGATGTCCAACTCATTGAATAATGTGTTGTCGGTTCAAGCCGAAATCGGTACCCAACTGCAAGAGCTAGACAACCTGGATAGTTTAGGCAGTGACCGTAGTTTGATTAATAAACAGCGTTTGAGTGATTTGCAGGATGTGGATTGGACCGCGGCTATCTCGTCATATGTGATGCAGCAGGCTGCGCTACAGGCTTCATATACCACATTTACCAATATGCAGGGTTTATCTCTGTTCCAGCTTAATAAGTAATCCGTCTTCTGCCTGTGGGTCTACCCCACAGGTTCCCTCTTAAGTGTACTTAAACCGGGTGCACTTTTTGGTGTGTCATCTTTTCCCACTAAGGTTTGGGGTGACATACCATTTTTTTGCAGCGACTCAGTTTGCCAATCCGCTCAATACGCCGGCTAATCGGTCAAAAACTTCCCCGAACAGATGCTCAGCAAAGGGGGGCAATAATGGCATTATCAACCCTATTGAGATGATACCGACGGTCAACGTCAGCGGGAAACCGATAACGAACACCGAAAGTTGAGGTGTCATTCGGTTTAGCATGCCTAATGCCATATTCAGAGTTAACAACAGCGTGATCAGCGGCAATGCTAACATCAGTCCATTCATAAAGATTAATGAGCCGGCCTGCGTCAATGCCAGAAAGCCATTACCATTGAGCGGTTCGAACTGAATGGGTAAGGTATGAAAACTGTCGGCCAACAATGAAATCAGCCATAAATGACCATCAAAAGTGAGGAATAACAGCAGGGCCAGCAAGTTAAGTAACCGGGCTAAAACCGGCATATTCGGCCCCCCCGAGGGGTCAAAGAAGGTCGCGAACGATAATCCCATCTGTAAACCAATCACTTCACCGGCCAGCCGGATGGCAGCAAAAGCAAATTGCATGGTCAAGCCGATGGCTACCCCAATCAACACTTGTTGGGCGGCGACCCAGACTGCACCGGTTGAGACTAAGGGAATATTGACCGGGGGTAGCGAAGGGGCAATCAGAAAGGTAATTAACAGCGCCAAACCGACTTTAACTTTGCGGTTTATCTGTTTCTCACTAAACACCGGCGCGGTGGTGATCAGCGCCAGCACCCGAATTAACGGCCAGAAATACTGGCTGACCCAGAGGCTAAGTTGAGTGGTATCGAGGGAAAGCACCGTTAGCCAATCAACGTGGGCAGGCTGGTGAACAGATTACGCATATAGTCCAGTATCAGGTTCAGCATCCATGGGCCTGCGATCACCATCGTGGCGAACACGGCCAGTATTTTTGGGATGAATGACAATGTCATTTCGTTAATTTGCGTTGCTGCCTGCAACAGGCTCACGATCAGGCCGCTTATCAGGGCGGCTAATAACAAGGGCGCAGCCAGGGCAAGTGCAATCTTCATTGCCTCAACGCCGAGGGCCATTACCGATTCAGGTGTCATGATGAGTCTACCTTAGCTATAAAAACTCTGTGCCAGGGAACCCAGTAGTAGCTGCCAACCATCAACCAAGACAAATAGCATCAGCTTGAAGGGCAGTGAGATACTGGCTGGGGGAACCATCATCATCCCCAATGCCATCAGCACACTGGCTACCACCAGATCGATAATCAGGAAGGGAATAAACACGGTAAAACCGATTTGGAAGGCGGTTTTCAGCTCGCTGGTGACATAAGCAGGTAGCAGAATGCGCATCGGTACCACTTCGGGACCTTCCAATGGCGGCAGATTGGCCAGCCTGGCATACAGTGCCAGATCTGATTCGCGGGTTTGGCGCAGCATAAATTCACGTAAAGGTTGTGAGCCTTTATCCATCGCCACTTCCATGCTTATCTTGTCCTGACTGAAAGGCAGATAAGCGTCCTGATACACCTTGTCAAATACCGGCGACATAATAAAAAATGTCAGAAACAGCGCCAGACCCAACATCACCTGATTGGGGGGGGCAGAGGGGGTACCCAATGCGTTGCGCAGCAACCCGAGCACAATAATAATACGGGTAAAACTGGTCATCATCAGTAAGGCGGCAGGCAGGAAACTCAGGGTGGTGATGAAAACCAAGGTCTGCACCGGTAAAGACCAGCTCTGCCCACCATTAGCCAATGGCTGGCTGATGATACCGGGCAGTTGAGCCAGCACCACCGGAGAGCAGAGTAAGCCCAATAGCAGTAGGGTGGTTTTATTGATGAGTGCAGCCAGAAGACGGCGCAGCAGCAACCGATAAGTGAAATCAGTGTTGGCCGCTGCGGTTGTTACGCTATTGGCTGTGGTAAGCACGGGGCGAAGAGACATCATGCCGATTTTTCCGGGTGTTTCGATTTCTTGTTAAATAGATGGTTGTTCAGTAGCTGGCGAAAATCGGCCGGTTTCGCACGGTCGGGCGACGAAGCCGCTGTGGCTTCATCAATCGCAGGACGTGTCAGAGTGTGGAGTTGTGTCACCTGCTGTGCAGTTACGCCTAACACCAGCCAGGTATTGTCTACTTCAACAATGACCACCCGCTCGCGCTGACCAACCTGACAACTGGCCTTCACATTCAATAATTTGTTGTTACGTGCCTGCGGGGCAAAACCTAAACGGCGTACCAGCCAGGCACCACATAAAATCAGCAGTAAAATACCGCCTAACACGCTGCCAACCTGCGTTAACACCGAGCCGGCAGGTATCGCTGGTGCCGTCTGTTGCACCGCCGTACCAGGGTGGCTGGCGGCAAAGCCAGTAACCGGTGTCGTAACCGTGGATGCGGCAGTATCAACCTGTGCTGCGGTCATTAGCGGCTCAGACGGCGCATACGTTCTGACGGAGTAATGATGTCAGTGATACGTACGCCATATTTATCAGCGACTACCACCACTTCACCCTGCGCAATCAGATAACCGTTAATCAAAATATCCAATGGCTCACCGGCCAGGCCATCAAGGGAGACGACCGAGCCTTGAGACAAGCGCAGTAACTCTTTGATGGTCATTTTGGTGCGACCCAGTTCAACGGTCAGCTTTACCGGGATATCCAGAATTAAATCGATATCCTGTAGGTTACCCAAGGCATCCGGTGCTTCCAGTGATTTAAATACACCCTCGGTGGTGGCCGCTGGTTTATCCGCTGCCTGCTGCTCATTAAACGCATCAGCCCACAGGGAGTCAACGGATTCCTTTCCATCGTCAGACGGAAGCTTAGGGTCACTCATTGGGCTGTTCCTCATTCAGAGCATTCAAAATAGGGTTAATCAAATGTTCAACACGTAGGGCATATTGCCCGTTTAATGTCCCGTACTGACTGGTCAGTACCGGTACGCCGTCGACATGCGCAATCAGTCGATCCGGTTTATCTATGGGTAATACATCCCCTGGTTGCAGCTTGAGTATCTGCGATAGTCTCAGCGGGATATCGACAAAATTAGCCACCAGCTCCAGCTCGGAGTGCTGCACTTGCTTCACCAGTGTTTCGCGCCAGTGGCTATCTTCCTGTCGGGAATTTTCCAACGGTGGGTTGGTTAGCAGCTCACGCAATGGCTCGATCATGGCGAAGGGAATACAGATGTTGAACTCACCACTCAACGCCCCGATCTCCACATGGAAAGGGGTGGTGACCACGATATCGTTGGGGGAGGTGGTGATATTGGTGAATTTCACCTGTATTTCAGAACGGACATATTCCACATCAATTTTATAGATAGGCGCCCAGGCATCACGGTAGGCATCCAGCGCTAGCCGTAACATGCGGTTAATCACACGTTGCTCAGTGTGGGTAAACTCGCGACCTTCTACTTTAGTTGGGAAGCGACCATCACCACCGAACAGATTATCAACCGCAATAAAGACCAGGCTCGGGGCGAAAACGAATAGCGCGGTGCCACGTAGCGGTTTGAGATGAATCAGGTTGAGATTGGTCGGTACCGGCAGATTACGGGCAAAGTCGTGGTATGGCTGAATTTTTATCGGGCCGACGGTGATATCCGGGCTGCGACGTAACAGGTTAAACAGCCCCATACGGAACTGACGAGCAAAACGTTCATTGATGATCTCCAACGCTTGCAGGCGTTCACGCACCACACGTCGCTGGGTCGTCGGATCGTAAGGTTTAACGTCTGTTTCATTACCGACGACAGCAACTGGCTCATCGCCACCGCTGTCACCGTTTAACAGTGCGTCAATCTCTGCTTGTGAAAGAATGCTATCGCCCATAATGATTATCGCAATATAAATGCGGTAAACAGCACATCGCTGACTACCTGATTAGGTTGGCCTTTAACCATTGGCGGGCTAAGTACGTTTTTAATTTCACCGACTAAACGCTGTTTGCCTTCTTCATTTGACAGGCTATCGGCGGACTGCCGAGAAAGTAGCAACAGCAAGCGGCTGCGAACTTCCGGCAGATAGTCATTGAGTTTGGCGCGAGTCGCATCGTCGGGTAGCCTTAACGTTAATCCGATATAAAGCACGCGATCCAGATTGTTATCTGGCGTGATCAGATTGACCGTAAAGGTATCCAGCGGCATAAACACCGGAATAACAGGAACGGCTTTCGCAGCGGTAGGTTTACTCTTATGGAGTACCCACCAGCTATAACCGCCACCTGCAGATGCTGCCACAGCAATCAGCACTAGCAGGATCACCCAGATCGAACTCTTACGCTTGGCCGGGAAGGTATTATCAGACATGGAGAAGACAAATTCCTGTTTCGGTATCAAACCGGTGAATCACGACAATAACCTGGGGTATCTCATTGCTGGATGGCACAAACCGCTGACCACCGACAAATAACCCCATGCTATCCGAATTATTACTGATGATTATCCCGCGTATCTTTAATGCCAATAGGCAGAATAGGTGGCGAAAAACGGCCTAACTTGTCCGTTTGTCACCTTTTGCTGAAATTAACACCCGTTTTAGGCGAAAATATCGACACCACCATTACCATTAGCCAGTGATTGCAACGCCGCAGGTGTCACGAGCGGTGTGCTGTTCGGTACATCACCCGATGCGCTGCTACCGTAAGCGGGTTGGCCGTGTGATGCGAAACTCTGCTGATTTTGTTGGCTCTGTTGTTGTGCCTGTTGCCACTGTCCTTCACTGCCGACACTGCTTTGGCCCAACTGGATACCACTTTCAGCCAATGCCGAGCGTAAACTTGGCATCGCCGCTTCAATAGCTGCCCGAACCTGGCTGTGAGCTGAAGCAAAGTGCAACTGAGCTTGGTTATCTTCCATTTTCAGGCTGATTTGCAATGCCCCCAACTCTTGCGGATGTAGCCGCAGTTCGGCATTTTGTTGGCCGTTACGACTAAACATCACCACTTGTTGCCCCAGCGATTGTTGCCATTCCTGGCTACCCAACTGAGCGCTTAAATGACCACTGACTGGCACGCTAACCGCACCACTGGCCGTCGCTGGCAGAACCGGGCTGGAAACCGGAGGGAGTGATGGTGTTACCGTGGCTGAACTCACGGCTATTTTATCCACCGCGGCTGTGGCAATGGTTTTGTCGGTCGGTACGGCTACGGGGGCGGCTTTGGCACTAAGGCTGCTATCTGCATCCTGTGCTGTCGTCAGACGTGCCAGCTTATCTTGGGCGGTAGTGGTTTTAGCCTTACCGGGGGTGGCCGCTGGCAGTGCGTTGTTGGTGGCATTGTCACTTTTCGCAGTGCCGATTGTGCCGCCGATCAATGCCGCCAAACCTTTATCTTGTGAGGTCAGACTGGTCAGAGTAGCTAAGTCCTGCCTGGCGCTGGTTTTGTCGCTGGTCAGGCCATTGCCGTCAGTCAATGGCGTTTTCTGTCCATTGTTGGCACTGCCCAGCGTGGTAGCAACCTGGTGAGGTAACATGGCTAATAACGACTGCAACGCACTGGATTCGGCCAGCGCGGTGGTTTTATCCAGCGTGCTGTCATCATCTAATGTGTTTTTCTTCACATTAGCCGCGTCTCCAGTCTGCCCTGCGTGGGTCAGGCCTACAGGCAACGTGGCGCTAATATCACCTAAGGCGGCCAATAACTGATTCAATTTACTGTTACCACTGATTGACTTTCCTCCGTCCACATTGGCAGTGATATCAGTGGTTGCAGCCAGCGATGATTTCAGGGTCGAGGCATCCATAGCCGTCAGCTCTTTACCCAGTTGGTCACCCAATAATTTGGCAAAATCAGCCGGTAGCCCCGCGTCTGTAAACAGCGCAGCAATCGATGAAGAGGAAGATGCACCCTCAGTTTCACTGGCAGTTGCAGTGGCAGGCAATAGGGACAGATTCATGAATTAAGACTCCTTTGTGAGGCGCGCTGTGCGAACTCATCCATCAATTTTTGATCCAAACGGTTTTCTTGCAAGCGCGCGGTGGTTTCAGCCCGCTCATTCAAGGTTTCAAATGCATTTAACCGTTGCTGCTTTTCTTGCCAATGCTTAACTGCCTGCTCAACTTTGACATTCCACTGAGCCAACTGATTACGATGTTGGTCAATGGCTTGCTCCAGCGTCTGAATAAATTGCTGATAGTTTTGCCAACTGGAGGAGGCCATCCCGTTACTCAGTGTGTCATTCAACCGCACCCGGTATTCATCCTGATAAGTCAGCAACATCGTGAGTTGCTGCTCAGCATTCTGATAGGACAGGCGAACCTGACCCAGTTGCGTGCTTGCCTGTTCGACGGCTTTCTGGGCCAGATCGCGCAGGGTGATGAGAGGTGACTGACTTTTCATCGTATTCCTTATACCCGCCGTACTTGAAGCCGCAGGGTTGTTGGCTACCTTCACTTACCCAAATGGCTTGACGGTGTCAGCTCATTGGGATTAATGAGGCTCACCCTACGGGCTAGCATAAATACTGTTCAAATCGGTTCCCGACCGATTTGTCATTCACTTGCCGCCTACCTGCCACGCCAATTTCTTTGGGTATACGCCAGGGGCGGTGGCTTGAGTCACTGGCTATCAACCCGGAAACAGACTCTTCAGATGCTGGCATGCATCGTCGTAACTGCTGCGTTCGAACATGCCTTGCTGTAAGAAGATTTCCATTTGCGGGTAAAGGGCGATAGCCTTATCCAGTAGCGGATCACTACCGGCGGCATAGGCACCCACACTGACCAAGTCACGGTTACGCTGATAACTGGCAAGTAGTTGTTTAAACTGGCGAACTTGACTGTAATGGTTCTCATCGATCAGTGATGTCATGGCACGACTGATCGATGCTTCAATATCGATGGCCGGATAGTGGCCAGATTCAGCCAGACGGCGTGATAACACCACATGACCGTCGAGAATGGCGCGTGCCGAGTCGGCAATCGGGTCTTGCTGGTCATCGCCTTCGGTTAATACGGTATAAAATGCAGTAATCGAGCCACCGCCGGTGACACCGTTACCCGCACGTTCCACCAGCGCCGGTAATTTAGCGAATACGGAGGGTGGATAACCTTTCGTTGCCGGTGGTTCGCCGATGGCCAGCGCAATTTCACGTTGCGCCATGGCATAGCGAGTCAGCGAGTCCATAATCAGCAATACGTGCTGACCACGGTCACGGAAATCTTCTGCAATGCGAGTTGCATAAGCGGCACCTTGCATACGCAGTAATGGCGATACGTCGGCAGGCGCGGCTATCACTACCGAACGAGCACGGCCTTCCGGCCCTAAAATATTCTCGATAAAGTCTTTTACTTCACGGCCACGTTCGCCAATCAGACCCACCACAATGACATCTGCTTGGGTATAACGCGCCATCATGCCGAGCAGCACACTTTTACCTACCCCAGAGCCGGCGAACAGACCCATACGTTGCCCACGGCCAACGGTCAGTAGGGCATTAATCGTCCGCACACCGACATCGAGTACCTGCACAATCGCGGTACGTTGTAATGGATTGATTGGCGGGGTGATCAGTGGGGCGCGATAACTGGTTTCTGGTGCAGGTAGACCATCAAGCGGTTTGGCACTGCCATCCAATACCCGCCCCAGGAGTTCCGGGCCGAGCGGCAGTTGTTTACTGGCTGAAGCACCGCCGGTGGTCACCCGGGCATAGACTCTGGCACCGGGTACAATGCCTTCGACTTCTTCCAGCGGCATCAGAAACAGGCGATGGCCGTTAAAACCGACCACTTCACTTTCAACTTCCTGCACTGCGCCGTTATCGTGGCGCTCAATCAGACAAGTTGCGCCCAATGGCAGCTGTAATCCCGTGGCCTCCAGGACTAAACCCGTGGCGCGGGTCAACCGCCCGTAGCGACGGATAGTGGTTGACTGGCTGATGCGCTCTTCGAATTTATCTAAAGAGGCGAGCCAACGACCAAGGCGCGCGGTCATCATAATTCTCCCGGCGCGGCGAGGCGGCACAACTCATGCCAGCGGGTCGCCAAACTGGCATCGAGATCACCTTCTTCGGCGCTGACTTTGCAGCCACCCGGATGAATTTGACTATCACCCAGCAAGCGCCAGCCATGCAGACTTAAGGTGCTGCCTAAGCGTTGCTCGACGACAGCCAGATCATCAGGATTAACCCGCAGTTGTGGCTTACCGGTGAACATCGGTTCTTGCTGAATCAGTTGTTGGATTTGGGCCAATAATGCCGTGCCATCACAGATTGCAGGTTGCCCGAGAATTTGTTTCGCGGCGGCCAGGGCCATTTGCATTAACCGCGAGGCAATCACGCTGTCGAGTGCATCAAGGGTACTTTGGAAGTCGTTCACCAGCAGTTGCCAGTGGGCAGTCATCGGGGCCAATTGCTTTTGAGCATCGGCCAGTGCCTGTTGATGACCTTCCTCCAGACCGGTCTGGTAACCTTTATCCAACCCTTCTTGTAACCCTTTAGCGAACCCTTGTTGGCGGCCCTGCTTCTCGGCTTCGAGTTGCAGATTTACCAGTGCTTGCTGCTCACTGACCCCGGTTGATTCGCTATCGCTACCCGTATCCGGTTCATCAGTAAACAGCATACTGATATCCGGCGCAGCCGCGGGCGGAGTAGTATCCGATGTAGTGGCAAAGTCGTTGAGTGACCAAGGTTGCCAGGGCAGGGCATTTATCCTGTCAGACATAGATATCCTCGCCACCACCAATGACTATCTCGCCGCTTTCCGCCAGACGACGGACAATAAGCAAGATGGCTTTCTGTTCGTTTTCGACCAGTGACATACGTACCGGTCCACGGGTTGCCAGATCGTCGCGCAAGATTTCTGCTGCACGCAATGACATGTTGCTGAGGAAACGCTCGCGCAATGCTTGATCGGCACCTTTCAGGGCGATCAACAGTGATTCGTTGTCTATCTCTTGCAGTAAACGCTGAATGCTGCGGTCGTCGACACTGACCAAATTCTCGAACAGGAACATTTCGTCGATAATTTTTTGAGCCAATTCGCCGTCGTATTCGCGTACTGCGTCCATGACCGTCTCTTCCTGTTGTGTTTTCATCAGGTTGATAATCTCGGCCGCTGTGCGGATACCGCCCATTTTGCTGCGTTTGAGGTTCTGGCCATCGAGCAGGTTGTTCAATACTTCGGTCAACTCAGCCAATGCGGCGGGCTGGACACCACCAAAGGTGGCGATACGCAACATCACATCGTTGCGCAGGCGCTCGTCGAACAGCGCCAGTATGTCGGCGGCCTGAGCGCGTTTCAGATGGACCAGGATGGTGGCGATAATCTGCGGATGTTCGTCGCGGATCAGGTCGGCCGCCATCTGCGGTTCCATAAAGTTGAGCGTTTCCATGCCACTGGTGGTTTCGCGCGATTCCAGAATATCTTCCAACAAGCTGGATGCGCGCTCTTCCCCCAAGGCTTTTATCAGCACACTGCGCAGGTAATCACTGGCGTTGACGCTCAGTGCGGCATATTGCTCGGCATCGTCTTCAAATTCAGCCAATACATCAATCAGTTGCTGGTGAGAAACCTGACGCATACTGGCCATGGTGGTACTGAGTTGCTGCACTTCGCGCGAGGAGAGGTGTTTAAACACCTCGGCGGCATGGTCTTCACCCAGAGTCATCAGCATGATGGCGCTTTTTTCAGTTCCGGTCAGGCTCATTGGTCATTACTCATCCATTGACGGATAACCAGCGCGACAACACGTGGGTCTTTATCCGCAAGTTCGCGTATACGCTGGGCCTGAACTTCAGCACTCACTCGCTGCTGATTTTTCTTACGTAAGGCCAGCTCTTCTTTACTCTGTTTGGCATTTTCAGACGCTACCGCAGTCTGGACAATGTTATTGACCGATGCCGCAGCCTTATCAGCAACTTGTTTCTTAGCGACCATAGGGCGCACTAATTTGCGCCATAAAATCCATGCCACCAGCAAGATAAGCAGATAACGACCAGCATTTAACATCTGATCAAAGAACGATTGTTGCTGCCAGAAGGGCAGTGTGTTGCCGCTGGCATCATCGGTGGCGTTAAATGGTGTATTCACCACATTTAATGTGTCGCCACGATCAGTAGAGAAGCCCATCGCCTCGCGTGTCAGGGATTCCACTTGTGCCAATTGATCTTTGGTCAGCGCAACTGGCTTGCCCGCCTTATCACTGCCGTAATTAACAACAACGGCAACAGAGAGGCGCTGCACCATGCCAGCTTGTTGCTGGGTATGACGGATTGTGCGGTCAACTTCAAAGTTAGTGGTTTGGTCGTGGCGGCTGTTGCTTGACGTCGCTGTCGATTTAGCGGCAGTGGCCGGACGATTAGCCGCGTTGGCATTGTTCGCTGTGGCACCAGCTGCACCGGCAGCAGGCGTCGCTGCTGGGGTTTCAATCGGTGCGACCGGTGTGGCAGATGGCTGATTGGATAATGCCCCCGGCACACCACCGACATTGGTTCCCCCCAACTGTTCACTGGTGCTAACTTGCTGTGAGCGGACCGCGCCTTTGTCGGCGGCCTGATTAGGCTTGTACTCTTCATCGGTCTGTTCACGGCTGGCAAAATCAACTTGAGCCGTGACCTGCGCATGCACATTACCGTTACCGACCATCGGGGCGAGTATGGTTTCAATGCGACGTTGGAAGCGATTTTCAACTTCGTTAGTAAATTTGAGTTGTGCGGCGTTTAAATCACGGCCCGCACTGTCGGATTGCGTTAACAAACGGCCGGTTTGGTCAACGACAGTCACGTTACCCGGCGGTAAACCGGCCACGCTGCTGGAAACCATATATACGATGGCGTTAATCTGGCCATCATCAAGGGCACGACCTGGTTGCAATGCGAGTGTTACAGAGGCGGTTGGAGACTTTTGTTCCCGAACAAAGAGAGAAGGTTTTGGCATTGCCAAGTGAACACGCACATTCATCACTGGCCCGAGGGTGCCAATAGTGCGCGCCAGTTCACCTTCCAAAGCGCGCTGATAGTTAATTTGCTCACTGAATTGGCTGATGCCAAACTTTTCCTGATCCAGCAGTTCAAAACCTACCGCACCGCCTTTAGGCAAGCCTTGTTGGGCCAGACGCAGGCGGGTTTCATGTACCTTATCTGCCGGGACCAACAACGCGCCACCATTATCAGCGAAGCGATAAGGGATATTCAGTTGTGTCAGTTGCGTAACGATATCACCACCGTCACGATCATTCAGGTTGCTATAAAGGACGCGATAATCCGGGCTTTTAGCCCATAACATCAGCGCGACAATAATAGCGACGGCCGCAGCCGCAGCAATCAGCAGTGGGATTTTTGGATTCGCGCGTAGGCGTGCCAGTGTCGTCGTAAAAACATTCTCACGATTTTCACCGCCAGTTATCGAGGCATTCATACACGTCCTTGGCCAAGCTGAACAACGTTTGAGTTAGTATTTTTTATGTAACTAGTGTGTCGAAACAAAACAGACTCCCAAGTGCTGTGAGCGATAAAGCATCAATAGCTGATCTCCCCTTTTATGGGCATGCCATTATTTGCTGTAAGTGATGAATTCGATGGCTCAATAAGCCGGTATTTTTGTGTCTAATTAGCGGCTTTAGTACAAAAATGATGTGTTAGGGTGTCATCCTGAAAATAGTGACACGTGGCGAATGGTGAATAACCGCATTTACGGACTCATTTTCCATGTTGTTATTTGACCCATTACATCGTTTGAGGATGAGCATGTCTGTTCAAGGTATTGAAGGGGTTTTACAGCAGTTGCAGGTCACTGCATTGCAGGCATCCGGTTCGGCAAAGATGTTGCCAGTAGAGGCCGGCTTCGCCAGTGAGTTGAAAGCGGCCATCGGCAAAATCAGTGAAAACCAACAGCATGCCCGCACTCAGGCACAGAATTTTGAATTGGGTGTGCCCGGTGTTGGCCTGAATGATGTGATGGTAGATATGCAAAAGTCATCAGTATCTTTGCAACTGGGCATTCAAGTTCGTAATAAGCTAGTTGCGGCTTATCAAGATGTAATGAATATGGGGGTGTGAGTGGGTAATGCTATTGAATTATATAGTAAAACCCACTATACAATTTTCTTGTGGGGCATGAGTGGGGCATTTTGAGAAAATTTAGCATTCAAAAGTGCAATTTGCTCATTGTTGCTTTCTGGCATCCATTCCCCATAAACAGAGAAAACCATCTGCGCAGATGCGTGTCCCATCTGTGAAGCGATGAATGATGGGTTTGCACCGGCCGACAACAGCCAGCATGCGAATGTATGACGTGATTGATATGGCTTTCTTGACCTGACACCCGACCTCCTCAAAGCTCCGTTCCATATCTGGCCTAGTGATTCAGTTGAGTAATAATCACCGCAAAGCTGGTTTGATGATGTAACTCTGGGTATGAAGACGAAAGTGCAACCGTCTTCCCTTGTTTTTCTTGCTTCTCTTGTATGGACCAGTATTTGATATTGCGGCCCCATCCTTGTGTATAGCATTTGACTGCGCAGGGCTTCTTTTGCATTGTCCGTAAGCTGAATAATGCGATCGGTTCCTGCGTCGGTTTTTGGTAAAGTAAACTGCTTAACTCGGGTAAGATTTCTCCTTACCATAATTGTGCCCGCTTCGAGGTCTACATCCTCCCAAGCCAGTGCACAAAGTTCCCCATGCCGCATGCCGGTATATACAGCGAGTGTCCATAAGTTTTTAATTTGCTGATGGGTGCAGCCATCGAGCATTCTAAAGAACTCATCTCTTGTTAGCGGATCTGGCTGTGGCTTACTTTTCCTAAGTCGAACCAAATTTGATGTTGGATCTAAATTAGAGTACCCATTCCCCGCCGCAAACATAAATGCTGATTTAACACATGCCAGGCAATAATTAACAGTCGGCACCGACCGCCCTCTAACCGCCGTAATCTGGTGACGTCGAGGTAATTGCATCCCATTAAGCAACTCATTTCTCAACTTCAAAATGTCTTCATTTCTGATTGATGAAGCCTGCCGGTCAGGACCAAGTAGAATAGCTGCCGTTTTCAGTGTTGATGTATATCTATCGTGGGTGTTTAGCGAAACCTCCGGCTCTTTCAGGGAAAGCCATTTGTTGAACAACACCTGAACGGTAATATTCCTGATTTCTGTGGTTGTATATTGTGATGCATTTGGTGACTCAGGAAACTGTTTTGCATAGTCAAATGTTCCGGTCTTAATAGCGTACCCAATTGACTGACGCAAATCAGATGCTATTTTTCTGTTCTTAGGCGTATCAGGAACCCCAAGGGATTCCCTGCAACGCTTTTTCTGATACATAAACCAAATGCGTAGATATCCTCCATGATGCTCTACGCCGGTAGGGTATTGCTGTTTGCTCATAATTGACCCTTATGAGGTTGATTGGACTGTAGGTTATACCGCTTTTTTTAGCTTTGCGGTTGATGGCTGGATACTTTTTTGACGCTCGACCCAGTTATCAATAGCCTCCCTGTTATACATACACTCGCTATTGGGTTTTGGATCATCTTCAGGAGAAACCAGTAAATACTCCCTCCCTTGCAGCCACGATTTCTCTCTGGCCCTCTTAATTGTTCCAGGACGAAGGCCGGTTAAAGTAATAAGCAGATCCTCTGTTACCCACTTATTCGGCACAATTTGAATAACATTTGTCATAGCTGGCCTCTTATCTCTTTATCAATCTGTCGGACGTAATAACTCAACCAGCGCTTAGCCGGGAAAGTGTTAGGGGGTAGAGCGGTGATTTTTTTTGCGTGGCGGTCGAGGATTTCGGTGATGAGTTTGTCGTGCTCTTGGATTGGTTTGCCGTCCGTGGCGTAAATTATTTCTGCTCTACAACATCGCGCTACTGACCTAATAGCATTTTCAATGGTTGTCTCCATACGCTCACCATCCCTTTACCCACAGCAACCAGAGCGCTACACCGCCGCCGACGATAAGCAGTATCCAATCCAGATACGCCATTACAAAGCTAAGGTCATCCATCAGTGAACTCCCTTCACAGCATCACCAATCACATAGATAATCATGCACATAGAGAATAGGGTGAGAATTATCACCACTAATATCTCTGTTGATAATTTGAGTCGTTTCATGCTGCTTTACTCCCAGATAAAACATTAGGACTCAGCCACAGGCACTCAAGACGCTTAACTGAGCCTTTCCGTCCGGCTGCTGATGATTGTTTCTCTTGCTTCTGCCAGCCGGTAAGAATGTCGTTATACATATCCGTGTTGTAGCCGCTAAGCACGACCATCCCCTCAAGCTTGTTGACGGTATCGAGTAGGTTTAAATGAGCGTTATTGTCCATTTCATGGCGGTAATATCTGGATGAAATCACGCGGGTATCATGGACATATGGCGGGTCAACAAAGTGAAGCGTTGAAACTGTGTCGTGGTCTAACATGCATTGGACTGCATCACGATTCTCTACTAGGACACCTTCGAATCTCTGGCCAACTGCTGCCAAGTTTTCAGGCATCCTCGCCCAAAGGTGCTGTGCGGTTGCCGAACTGCGTTTTGTATCCAGGCGAAAACCGGTCGTTCCCTTTGTTGCGCCGGCAGAACCAAATCCCATTGTTGCCCTGATGACTAATTTCCGCGCCTTCTCGACCATCGTTTCTGCTTCGCCGTATGCATCGGTAAATTCATTGCGAGAGTAGGGGGTAAGAATCAATGACTCTATGAGGCATTCACGCAATGTCATATCGCGCAGAACGACAAAGAGATTAACCACGTCGCCATCCAAATCGTTATAGACCTCTGCATAGCTTCGCTCTTTCCTCAGCAATACAGACGCCGCGCCTCCGAACGGTTCTACATAATGCGTATGGGCTGGGAAGTGACTGATAACCCAGGGTGCCAATCTGAACTTTCCGCCGTGGTAACGTATTGCCGGATGCTTAATCTCACTCATGCCGCCTCTCTTAACGCTTTCAGATGCGGCGCATTAGCCTGGAAAACTGCTTCAGCGAAACCGCGAGGTGTGGCGCTTCGAATGTTCTTCACACGCTCTGACTTACCGCCCAGCTTTAGATGCTGAGTTGAATAACCTTCAGGCACTGGAACTGGCAACTTATCCGGCATCACAAATCCCCCCCCTGCCCATAAACAGGTTTTCTTTGGATATGCATCGCGTGGAGCGATGTAGTCTGGATAGGTTGGGTGAACATCATGTTCTGGCAGATAACCGCCGTAATCACTTGGATTGAAAATGAAATTAGGCTTTCCAAATATGCCACTGAAAACACTTACTGGATTTTCGAAGAACCACGGTGC
Organism: Yersinia sp. 2540 StPb PI; assembly: GCF_052217165.1. Lineage (NCBI taxonomy): Bacteria > Pseudomonadati > Pseudomonadota > Gammaproteobacteria > Enterobacterales > Yersiniaceae > Yersinia > Yersinia sp. 2540 StPb PI. The sequence continues at coordinate 3,391,830 of NZ_JAZGQC010000001.1, read as the reverse complement.
TCCAGTTATTTCACCAATCATTCGGCATTGTTCCGCAACAAGTGCGGCCTTAGCCTGAAAATGAGTATCCGCATTGCGTTTCTTTTCGAAGTGAGCGGCACCACTTACAGCAACATCAGTGCACGGTGGGAAGCCGGCAACAAACACAACGTCCTCATTCCTGATAACATTACCCAATGCGCTGGCTGCTGTCAGAACTGTGTCTGGCCACTTTCGCATTCCCGCTTGGTTACTTTTCTCAATGTGCTGTGGGTCAATTAAAATTGCATCATACCCAGCCGCTACCCACGGCCCTGCCATAATTCCTGTCAGGTCGCACAGGCAAATAATCGTTCCTCTACTCATGCCGCCTCCATTATCTTTCTCACTTTCGCTTTCACTGACTTCACTGTTTTAACTGGCGTTGGCGGGACAACTTGCCGCGGTACCGGTCTCTTTGATTTATCGCCGGTTCGTAGCCGCTGCTTTATTTTCATATCCCACACATACGCTTCTTTGTGGTCACGTCCGTCATCCGGCGCGCGGCCAATAGTCAGAATTAGTTCGCTGATATCGTCCATCAGGCCACCTCATCATTTGCCGGTTCTGATGTGAAATCATTAAGCGCCTTCTCGCATGCAAGGCTGACGCGAGTAATGTGTTGCTGCATGGCTTGCAGGGATTCGACTTCTGACTGCTTAATACTGCGCATGATTAAGGCAGTGATAAGCTGATTCAGCATTGGGTAATACCCGATAACTTTCAGGTAGGTTTCGCCAGCGTTCTTACTGTCTTTGCCGAAAACGTTAACTGCATTCAGGACGAATTCATTCTCGTTACTCGTGATGACGTAACCTTCAATTTTGATGTGCATAGGGAATCTCCAGGTTATTTAGATGAAGTCCGTTTCCCTTTGATTGCTTTCTTGCAATCTGTCCATACGGTTTTAGCGAAGTGTTGACGGGGTATACTGAGGACGTAGCGGCGTTGTTCACCGCTTGGCCCGATTGGCTCGTCTAGCCACTTTTCGAATGAGTCGCTCATGATTTACTCCCAATAAAAAACCCCGCATTAGCGAGGTTCATTGAGGTCAATAGATACTATTTACATGAAATTAAAAAATTTCTTAGCCAGAACAAATGCGCTGATGGGGATGCCTAGAGAGGCAAGCAACATACCAATAAACACTAAAAACTCCTCTGATGAAGACAAAAACCAGGGAGCAATGAATATATAACTAACAAGTAAGTATCCAAGGATGATTAAAACCTTTACTCCAGGGCTCATTTAATTACTTTCTCTCTGGCGGGGTATATTCCATTTTACCCATCGTTCTACCCACTTCCCTGTAGTGTTTTACTCGTTCACGGAAATACTCACGTAAATGCTCTGGCTGCTGGTCCTCTATTTGAGCGGGGATAACCGGCATGTTGTAGCGCTCTTTGAATGCAACGCCTGAAGCGGCTAAGTCCACAGCCATCTTGTCTTTGTCGTCTTGCGGTATATCAGCGAGATTGTAGCTCATGGATTCCTCCTATTCGTTTGGAGGAGTATAGCGGTGTTATGAGGGCTTGGCTTCTGTGAATAACAAGGTACCATCTTGAAAGTTATCCCAGTCAGCGTGGTCGTGTAGGCAAACTACTCGTGCCGTTCGTGTGCCGTCAGAATCATAATCACTCAACACAATCTGACCTATCGGCGGCAAAGCTTTCAACTCTGCAAGTTGCTCACGCAGTGATAGCAGTTCAGTAAGCCAGGTCGCTAATTGCTTATGCTGACGACCGCACATGTTGCAATCATTTTGCTCATAGACAGCTAACGCATGTTCGATTGCTTGCTCTACAGTGAGCGCATCAGTTGATAAATTTAATTCTGCTTCACTCAGCATCTGCATTCCCCTCTACCAAGCTGGCTTCATGCTTCAGACAGTTAGGACATACCCAGCCCTCCTTGAGCTTTACCCATCCTGAATCTGTTGCTTGTTTTGCAATCTCGGAATAGCAATCAGCGGCACCTTTTTTAGAATCCCAGCCATGTGAATGAGGGCCGTCATTGTCATCCGACCAACAGCGATTGTTATTCTCATTGCGACCTTCGCCGCGTTTTTCACAACGCAATTCCATGAAGATAGTCATTATTCATCACCTTCCACACGGAATCCGGCAATGCGAATTTCTTGACGAGCTAATTGAATACCTCTTTCAAACGCCTGTTCTTCAGCATCCCAATAACCGTTTGTTTTTGGCAGTTTGACCGGTTTGAGTAGTTTCTCGTTTGCCGCTGATAACGCTGCCTCCAACTTGAGAACCTTTTGATGATTATCACAGGCCGCACCATGCCAGAACTTGTAATCAGCAAGCTCAAGGTCATTCACTTTTTTCTGTGCCGCTTCCAGTTGGGCTATCAGTGATTGCTCTCGGCTAATTAGTGGAAAGTCACCAAAGTCATCAACCGTTGTCTCGTCTTCATACTCAAGTGCGTCAAGGTCAGTAACTTCGGAATCGTCAGCGTACATGCCATCTGATTCGTTATTAGCCGCTCGTGCGTCTGCCTCTTCTCGGCTTTCTGCGTCAATATAAAAGCTTTGCGATCCGCTGCCGCTGGTGACCGTTGCGGAATAAATGAATCGCTTTAATTCCTTCATTTCAGACATAACTGTTTCCTCAGCAGATTGACTGCCGGTAATGGGGTGGGGGATTAGGCTGCCGAAAGCAGTCGCAGGCATTCTTGGCGTCGCGCTATCAGCTCTTCATTAGTTGAGCAGAACGGCGTGGGGCTGGCTGGCATATGCTCTGGCTTGAGTCGGTATATAATTCCTTTAGCTGAAATCTCTTTGGCCTCCCATCGCTCTTCCGTGAGCAAGTGGCGCATGTTAAGCACATACGTCAGGGGAATGTGTACCGATATCGTCTCGAATCCCTCACCCAATCCCTTGTAGAATGAGTCTTTATAATTCAACGTACACCCGCCAGTTGCACCACCAGACAAACGCCCACGCCCCACGCTGCCAATTGACCGGTGGAATGAGGTTATATATGCATCTGGATGGGCGCGGAGGCAGGCCAGTATTTGTTCTGGCTGCATGGTGGTTACCTGTTTGGGCTATTGGTCAGAAGGGGATATCATCATCAAAGTCCATTGGTGGTTCGTTGTTTTGGTGCGTCGCCTGCTGCTGTCCCTGTGCGTGCTGTTGTCCCCATTGCTGCTGATTTTGCGGCGCTGAACTCTTCCCTGATTCTTGCTGCTGCGGCTTTCCCTGCTTATTGCCAGCTTCGATAAATCCTAATCTGGCATTGTTTAGTTCAAGGGTAATAGACTGTCCATTTTGACCATCGTAAACATCGACTTTGATGCTTTCCCCGAACACCTCAACGATAGCGCCCTCCATGAGCACCTCCCTGTAAAACTCCGCTTGCTTGCCTTCCTTGGCAAAAATCACAGCCTGGTAGTTGGTGAATTCGTTTTTCTGCGACTTCCTGTCGTAGTAGCGAACCCCTCCACGTATTCCAAATCCTATGGAATCACCAGTGGCAAACTCCCTTGCCGGTTTCTGTAGCTTGATAGTTATTGTGTGTCCCATTACGCCGCCTTGTTTAAGTCTGAGAGCTGGTCTTGATATGCTTTGTTGGCCTTGTCAGCTAATTCAGGGTGTTGTGTTAGTCGCTTACACAGCCCGTCATAGGCATCCTTTAAAGCTATTTGGTCAGTGCACGAGATAGCCCAGCCGGTAAAATCTGCAAGGTACTGATCTGGCGTTCTTTGCTGTAGCGTGTGGGTATTGTTTTGTTGCTGTGGTTCTTGTTTTGGTGGCAATGCCCAATCCGGTAAAACAGGAGGCCGCCAGTAGATAATTTTTTGTTCTTTTGTTTTTGCCCGATTCCAACCAGATTTCTTTTCGATGCTAACCTCAGCGAACCCCTCTTCAAGCTGATATAGGTATCGACCAATACCCCACTGGACAGCAGCGCGCTTCATTGCCCCTGACATACCGCCTTTTACCGCCTCAACCTGCGTGTTCTCGGCTGCGTCCCATTTAGTGATCCACTCTTCTTCAACCTTGATGGATATCCCACACATAACGCCGCTGTCTGGAGCTGGCTGAAACTCATTGCGCCAGAATGCTTTCCCACAAACATCATCAAGGCGCTTCATGATCGCCCTATTGGTTACGTAAGCCAGCACCATGGCCCATGGTTTGGAATCTTTAGTTATCCCGCAAGACTGCACTCGCCACTCAATATCAGCGGCAGGGAACGGCTCATCTAATTTATTCAAATCCACGTTGCGCCTCCTGAATTCTTTGTTGCTGCTGACTTGTGCGCTGATCTGCATTGGCTTCTATCTGTGCCATTTCATCCGTGAATCGCAGATCGGCTATCAGTCGCGTCCATGCAACTGATTCGAGTGCTGCGTAAAATCGCTCGTCCTGCGTCATGCCGCCTCCTGAAGCTCAATTGATACCAATACATCCATTTGGTAAATACGACGCTTGGCGGCTGCGCAGGTGAGGTAATTAGCTGCCGAGCGCCTACTACCTGCTTTGCGGCAAGACTTCGCGCAATTCAGCAAGTGGTTATGCCACCACTTGAGCTCTTTTTTGGTCATAACAACCTCCGGTAATAAAGGCTGAATACCATTTCGAATAAATCGTCATCGTGCTTATCAATGGCGAGGGCAGCCATAAGTTGTAGCGCTCTGGCAATATTCATGGCTCACCTCGCTGGTTCAATGTTTTGGCAATCCAGAGCAGAAGCTCTATAAGTGGATTGCGTGGCGGTTCATCAGAGCAGCCCACGCAAGGCCACCCTGCTATACAAAAGGTATGCATGGGATACTCCGGTTTAATTAGTAAGTGATACGAACTGAGGAAATGAGGTTCTTAGCGATAGCGGCTACACATTTCTGTGCGCAATCTTCTGGCAATCCGTTTGCAATTAAGTCGGCAACTGCTTGGCGGTTGATGGTGCGACGGTGTTCTACGTCAGCCGCGCGCTTGGCATTTTCATCAGCAACACGCTTCTCTTCAGCTAAACGTGCATCTTCTTTCTGCTTGGCTTCACGTTGAACTCGCTCAGCTTCCTGCTGTGCTTTAAGTTTCTCGGCTGCGATAGCTTCCTGCTTCTCGCGCTCGACGCGTTCAGCTAATTCCTTGGCATCACGCTCAGCTTTGGCTGCGGCATCCTTGGCGGCCTGTTCCGCTCGTTCCTGAGCTAGTTTTGCATCACATTCACGTTGTTCCGCTGCTTCAATGTCATGCTTGGCTTTTTCTTCAACTTCCCGCTTCGCTTTCTCTGCGGCCTGTTGAGCTATGAATTCTTCATGGGCTTTCCGCAGGCGTTCAACTTCATCAGCTTTCGCTTTGGCGTCACGGTCGAAAGCGTCATTCATCAGCAGAGCCATCTCGTGGGCCACTTCAATTTCTGCCGCTAACTGTTCAGCTTTCTTCTTGGCTTCAGCTTCCTCCTTTAACCGGTCCTGTTCAGCCTCCCACTCAGTCAGCGAGCGGCGCGTTTCGTCGCGTATTTCATCGCATTCAATGACAAATCGACGAAGTTCGGCCTCAATGATTTTCGGCTGCTCTTTTAGGTGGCGAAGGTACTCACGCCCCGGCTTTTCGATTGCTGTCTTGCTGCGTGATACGCTGGCTGCAAGTGACGCTATCCGTGCACGGCCCTTTGCAGTCGATACATCAGGGACTTCATTAACTTCCTGCCGAATCTGGTCAAGGTATTTATCAAGGCCGTTCGTGACGTACAGTGTCGGGTAGGATTCAGGCTTAATGTCGATTACCACCAAGCCGGTGTTTTCGTCTGCCATGCTCATTTCCTTGTGTTTAGCCCACAGCAAAACACCGACAGTTGTCAGTTATTTACTCTGGGGATTGGTGGGGGGGGAGGGTTACTTCGTGTTTTCTTTAGAAGATAATCCGTTAATTTCCCTAGTTAACTGAGGAATAAATGATTCTTCGTAATTTTTAAGTCGGTCAATCCAGTAGTCCTTGCTGACATCTCCGCCATTAATCGCATCACGAAGCTTTTCTGCTAGCTCGTACGGTAGGCTATAAAGCGGGATTATTTCAGCTACTCCAGCGAGTTTCATTCCTGCTGACTGTGGTACCGATAATGCATAACACTTATGGATAATTGAGCGCGTAATTTTGTATTCACCCATATCTCACCCTCTCGCCTTAATCATTGCGTCTGCCACTCTACCCGCAGCTTGAGCCAACCGATCAGACTCTCCGTTACTACTGAAAGGTTGACCGTGAGCTAAACTACCCGATATGATTGCCGCCATTGCTTTAGCTGCGAAGTAATCTCGCAATGTCATTCCCTCCGATTCGTAGAGAGATGAACCTTCTCCTGGAACGAACGGAAACGCTGGGCCGCCTGTTTTAATTTCATCTGTCATACATCACCTCATCTAGTGGTCTTATTGCTGCCACCGGTTAAGTGGCAGGGGTAAGGTCACTAATTTGGCTCGCGTGGTGTGTGGTTATAGCGGTGCCAGCCGTCTGTAAGCTCAAAGGTCGAGTAGTGTTCGCGACGCTCTGCAAATCCAAGCTCAACTGCTAAGGCGTGTAACTCATGACGGCGCTTAATTTGCGCCATGCCAATCCAGTCAGCATCAGCCTTTCGCTTCTGGCATTGCCTTGGTGTTGAGTCACGATAATCAATTGCGCCTATCTTGCTGCTACGCTTCATGTCAGTTTTCATCTCACGCAGTATTCTCAGCATTGAGTCAATTCGCTGTTCATCAAGTGAACTCATCATTCATTCCTCATTTACCCGCCAATAAAAAAGGCCGCGTTATGCGACCTCGTTAATCTTCTTCATATTCACCCACCAACTGACTTAATTCAGCTTGCATAGGCTTCTTCCAGTTCAGTATTTGCCCCGTTTCAATATCGATATCAAGCTCGAGATAATCGCCGTAGTGGTTTCCAGGGAAGCAATCAGGGACATATTCACTTTCTAATGTTCGAATAACTTTCCCATCAGCATCAATCACATCGGCGGTAAATGTATCTCTCACTTTGATGCACGTCTTGATTCGCTTAACATCAATATCGACCTTTATGCCTAATTCAGTTTTCATTCTCTTACCCCTTAACTATGTGGTGGGCTTCTTTGCGAACGTTACGCATGACTTTCTTAATCTTTACAGCTACATAAAGAAGAATAAAACGCAGTACCAAGACCTTAAACCATCGAGGCGCTAGCGGGTGAAGTGATACGACCTTAAGGAATTTAAGCATTGCTACCTCGCTGTTAATGATTCTGACTTACGGAAGCCTGCTGCAAACTTAGCTACTTCAGGCAAACATATATTGTCCGCGCTTGGTCGCTCACTGCTGCGAATCTGAATAGGCATCGTTGCTTTGTATACCCTCGATGTGCAGCCCTCAGAGAGCTTTGTGAACGCTGCTTCAATACGGCTTGCCAGCGCTCGGTTGTCATCCTTCGCCGCGAAGAATTCACCTGTACGCTTAAATTTGCGTGTCTTTGAATTCTCTTTAGCTGGTTTGATTGTGATCGCTACCATGATTACCTCCGGTGATTGGCTTTGGTTGGGAATACCCTCTATGGGTGACCTCCACACTCTTAGCGTGACGCTCTAAGCTTGGCTAACGTGCTATCTCCCATCGTGCGCACTCAGAGAAATATTCCGCCAACTCTTGCAACCGTCACCACCATCGCGAATGGTCGACTACCGGTTAACACTGAGCTAACTCCCACCAAAGCCAACTTCTCTTTGGTCTCCCAGACTATCCGGGAGAAATCCGTCACGAGGATTGATTAGCATCTCTGCTTTCGTTCCCCGCTTTGTTAATGAGCAGCCTGTCGTCCTGACTGGCGCGGCGAGTGGTTCCTGACTGCCGCATCGATGTTTCGTTTCGATGGGTATAGAATACCATTGATATTTATTATGTAAATACCTTAGGTATTCTTAAATTAAAAAGAATATGCTTAGTATTGATTTAAAAAGGAATTTATTTTTACCGATGTGATATTTGCATATCGATCCCGGCTATCAGGCGCGAAAAATGTGCTAAATTGGGTGAAATTTATTCGTCAAGGGTGAGATATGGATAGCGAACAAGAGTTTTTCGAGCAGCAGCGCCCGGAAGTGGCGCAGGTTATCGGTACTGCTGTGATGCAGCTACTAATAGAGAGTGAGGAAGTTTCGAAGGATTCGATAGCAGAGATGATAGAGGTGCTGTATCAGGAGGAGCAGGTAACTTTAGCCGTCGAGTTAGCTATTGATATTCTGAGATTACCGCCAGAAGGCTGATTACAGGCACAAAAAACCCGGCAGCGGGGCCGGGTTTCTAAGCGACAGCATTTTACTTGATATAATATTTTGACAAAACTGCAATCAAAACAGCTACAACAAGAGATCCAATAATTTTCCAAGTTTGGTTATTAAGTTCTTTATGTAACTCAGTTTTCACTGATTGGATGTCTTCTTTTGAAGCTAGTTTATCTTTGATGATGGCCACGTCAGTTACGAGAGTGGCGACTTTGGTTTCTAAATCTTTTACTCTTTCAAGCATGTCATCACCTCCTCCATTTCCGCTACCATGTTGACGATTATCGCCCATATCCTGATTATCTGCAATGACAGGGGCTCTGGTTATGATGTTGACAGCTTCAACCATCAGTGCGCTCCCTGCGTTTTAGATACAAAAAAATAACACTCAGCTGAATGCAATATTTTCTCATTTTCCATTTGGTCTGGGGAGGAATATATGGAACAAACCACCTTATGCGCGCCTTCATTTTTAACATTCAATCCAAGAAGAGCCATGCTTTCTATGCTCACATAATCGTCAGCTGAAGGGGATGCGGCAACTAACGGTTCAGCCGATAACTTGTCTTTGGTGTCATTCATAATACTAATGTCTTCATGGAGGACATCTACAACAATTTTATATGTTTTATAGGATCTTATGAATAACCCAAAAATTATTCCAAGATTAATTCTTCCAGGAATATTTGAGACTTTAATCCAAGGTTCTGGTTGCCTAACCACCCTGGCTGGATCACCCTCTCTGATTTCGTGGGTGTAAATAAATGATATTTTTTCCATAACCAGACCTTTATTTATATTTGCTAAATATCCATGGGCTAGCAGTGGGTTAGCTGAATGTCTCTTCGGGCCACTGAGCCTTAACTACCTTCCCGATGATCCGGCAGTTATCATCAAACAATATGCTTTGATATCGAGGATTATTATTTAGTGGCTCAAGCCAGCGATAGCCATCATCCCAAACAAACTTCTTGAAAGTGACCTCTGTATCGTTATGAGTCCCTGCAACACAGAAATCGCCATATTTAACATTTTCTTGAGGATCAACAAGTATAAGCATGCCCTCAGGGAAACTTGGCTTCACACCTTGCGGGGCAGTCATTGAATGACCTGAAACCTCGAGCCAAAACGCAGAGTCGCTAGCTTTCTTGGTGGTGCTAATCCAGTCTTTTGCATCTTTCTCTGTATATGACCCTACAGCGGCAAAGGCCCCTGCCTGAACAGTTGAAAATAACGGGTATGTATAAGCGAGAATCACTGGACGTTGTGGATCTTCAGTATTTGAAGCTGCATACCCGGATACTTCTCTTGCAATTGATGGACTAAAGTCAGAGATGGAAACCTGCAAAGCCTTTGCAAACACTGAGGCTATTGGGGCATTAAGTGCATTCCTACCATTCAGGTAATGACCAACAGCACCCTGTGAGATGCCCAGATCATCAGCAATAGTATACTGCGTAATACCCAAAGTTTTTTTCTTTGACTCATACAAAGCCTTCAGTCGCTTAGCGTCTTCTAGCTGTTCTGTCGTCAATTCCTTTCTCTTTTCCATGACCTCATTCTAATAGCGATAGTATTTAACACGAAATATCTGAGGTATTGAATATAATAAATACCTGTAGTATTCTTTGTTTGATACAAAAATGGAGTGTGTCTATGAACAAAATGACTTTGGCCGATTACGCAGAGATTCACGGGCAAGCAAAGGCCGCTAGTGATTTCGGCGTTATCCAGTGCGCAATCAGTAAAGCTATTCGTGCGGGCCGTCACATTGTGGTGACGGTAATGCCAGACGGGACTGTTAAAGGCGAGGAAGTTCGTCCGTTCCCAAGTAATAAGAAAGCAGCTTAAGCACTACCGCTCTTTAACACTACTGGCCTCACCCCGGAAAGTCTGGGGCAACAAAAGTGACAAGCTCACAGCTTTGTCACGTAACAACATCTAACAAGGGAAGAGTACGCAATGGAACGTGCACAGAAACGCACTAACGCAATTGAATTGGAAGTACAGGTTATGAATGGCATCAGCAGCAAGGGCCAACTGGAAGCCGCTAGGCACGTAGGTGTTGACCGGTGCCAGATAAGCCGCTGGATATCAGGCAAGGACAGCATGTTGAGCAAGTTCTGCCGGTTGCTGGAGTTTGCTGAGATTGAGAAGCCTGAAAACATTCTGGCAATAGCTGGGAATGAGGCAAGGGAGATAGCAACGACACTTCGAATGATGCGGTTGTTGATTAACCCACAAAAGCAAAAAGCCCCTGCGCGAACAGAGGCTTCAGAACAGCAAATAACTATGTCGTTTTAACTGGACAAAACAACAGGAGTAATTATGCGAAAGAAACAAAGAAATAGCAATAGAAGCGATGTTACTCAGCAGCGTTCTGCAAAGCCAGACGAATTAGTCATGGTCTGCGTGGACAATCCAATATTCGGTCACAAGCTCGTTGAGAAATTCAAGGAGCTTAAGTCTATGCAGGGGAAAGCCAATGAGTAACACCGCTGAAAATCTCATTCAATTTCCAGCGCAAGTTCAGCGCAGGGGTTCCCACATGGAGAATCAGAAACAAGGCCATGTTGCTATATTCAGAAGCGCTTTATTTGCTGACTGGGCGCGTGATCCAATAAAGCTTGCTACATGGGTTCAGCTAATTGGCCGGGCTAGTCATAAGGCTCGCATACAGCAATTCGCCGACAGAGAATGGCCTTTAGAGCGAGGTCAATTAGTTACTACAGCAAAGGTATTTTCATTGCTCTTGCTCGATAAGAAAGGGGAGCCATTACCGGTAAAAGAAGTTCAGCGGCTTTGGTTATTTTTTGAGAATGAGGGGATGATTTCTAAGAGGGGAACGCCATTCGGAACGGTGTTTACCATTATAAATTATGACAGTTATCAGTCTGGAAAATCTGTCCAAGGTTCTGTCCAACCATTTGTCCAACCCAAAGCCTCGCCATTACTGGTCTCGGAGGGTGTTGTTGTCCAAGGTTCTGTCCAACCATTTGTCCAACATAACAAGAATGTTTTAAACAATTTAAAAGATATACCCCCTATAGTCCCCCAAGGGGAGGAGGTGAAAGAGATTTTAAATCAGGCAAAACAGGCTTTGGAATATTACAACGAGATATCAAAAAGCACCTGTCGTGATGCCAAGCCATATCTCACCCTGCTAACAGCAACAGCCAGTCGATCAGCTTACACCCTGCAAGACCTGAATTTAGTCACTCGCTGGGCCTTAACGGTCTGGAAGCGTCGCGGTAACTCATGCCCTAAACCAAAAAGCCTTTGTGCCGTAACCCGGTTCGATGGGTATTTATCCGATGCTGAGAAATGGCTTCAAAGCAGCGTTGATATTGACTGCCAAGCCGTTATTGATGCTTACAACGAGGTTACCGCCGGGAAACTTCCAGAGGCTGATTTGGATAGGGATCGGGAGATAGCCATTCGTGAACTAGCTCAGCACTTGGCAAAGAAAAATGTCGAGGGCTTCAGGGCTTATTTTGCTGGGTTTATCGAAGATGCCAGAGATTTCTATTTCGGCGGTCCTGACGGGATCGGCTGGAAGGCAAGCTTTGAATACCTGATGAAACCAGAAACGCTACGGAAAGTGAGAAGGGGTGAGCTGTGATTAATATTGATATCGAAGCCAGTGTGATTGGTGGTCTGCTGATAAGCGGGTACACGCCAGATGCAAACGAAGTATTGGCAACAGTAGACCCGGATGCTTTCACCGTTTCTTTGTACCGTGAGACGTTCAAAGAGATTAAGCGGCAAGCTTCCACTCGCGGTCTGATTGATAGCCTGATGGTTGCCGAGGCTATGGGGGAGGGTAATTTCTCCAACATCATCATGACCACCAAGAGCTGCCCCAGCGCCGCCAACCTAAAAGGCTATGCGCAGGTAGTGAGTAAATACCACCTGATCCGCCAGTTTTCCAAGCTGATGGAAACTAATTACGACAGCATTACTCAATCCAATAACTATGAGCAGGCGCTTGCAGGAATTGAAGCGTTCATGACCAAAGTTAACAGCATGGGGAGGCCAAGCACTGAAGTAATTCCAACCCACATCGATGAGCTTTTAGAGTCTTACGCTGATGTGTTGGAGCGGCGACTCAAAAACGGTGAAGCATCCGACACGTTGAAAACTGGCATTGACGAACTGGACGAGATCACCGGCGGCCTAAACCCTGAAGACCTGATGATTGTTGCTGCCAGGCCGGGGATGGGTAAGACAGAGTTGGCGCTAAAGATTGCCGAGGGGGTTGCTGATTCATACGTTACTCGCGGCGATATCGTAGAGCGTCGTGGTGTGTTGATCTTCTCAATGGAAATGAGCGCCCATCAGGTTATCGAAAGGTCAATTGCTGGAGCGTCCAACATGCCAGTGTCTAGCCTGAGAAAGCCAAGCCGAATGGGTGACGAAGATTGGGCGCGGATCTCTCAAGGCATTGGGATGCTCAAGGGGCTTGATGTTTGGGTTGTTGATGCATCAAAGCTTAACGTTGAACAGATGCGCAGCATTGCTGAAAGACATAAGCAACGGCACCCAGCGTTATCTCTCATCCTGGCTGATTACCTTGGACTTATTTCCAAGCCAAAGGCAGAGAGAAACGACTTAGCTATCGCCCACATTACCGGATCACTCAAAGCAATGGCGAAGGATTTGAAAACCCCTGTCATCTGCCTGAGTCAATTGTCGCGTGATGTGGAAAAACGACCTGCTGGCCAGCGCCGACCAACGAATGCCGATCTGCGTGATTCAGGCAGTATTGAGCAAGACGCTGACACTATCGTGATGCTGTATCGCGAAGCTGTTTACAACGAAGACAGCCCAGCCGCGCCTTATGGCGAAATCATCGTAACTAAAAACCGATTCGGCACCCTCGGAACTGTTTATCAACTCTTCAAAAATGGTCACTTCCTGCCAACAGATCAGGAAAGTGCTCACGACATTTGCAAGGGTAAATCAACCGCAGCGCCACAGGGCCGGAAATATGGGAGAGATATTTGATGGACATAACTAAATCGCAGTCTGACTTTGAAGCTTGGCTTAAATCGAAAATGCCAACGACTTATCGTCTTGCATTTGAGTGTGGCGACGATGACGAGTTAACCAACTTAGCCAAGGCATCAGTGCTCGATATGCGGACGGCATGGCAAGCGTCGCGCGAAAGCATCGAGGTGGAGTTGCCTGAGCTATGCGGCGATGGCGAAAATGACACTGATTACATCGAAGGGCTTAACGATGGGATTATTCAGTCCGCTAGAGCCCTCCGCACTGCAGGTATTCGAATCAAGGGAGAGAGTGAATGAAAGTAATCCCAAGCCGAATAAAGAGAGCACTTGATGTAATGGATTCGATTCTTTTCACGCATAGCTATTACTTTGACGATAACCAGCATTGGTCAAAGGTTGCTAAGCAGCAAATTGAAGGGATGCGGATTGCCACTAAAGCCAAGGCCATTGTTTATCACGACAGAATACTGAATGAGAGAAAATGCTGATGAAAGAATTAGATAGTTTCACTGTAGAGAGACTGGAAGAGTTTATTCGTCATCCATTAGAAAGCGGATTAACTCGAAGCGAGCAAATGGAACTGGCCCGAATCGCGTTAGCTGCAAAGAGGGCTGAGCCTGTTGCTTGGGTAGTTGGTGATGCGACTCTGTATAACTCGCACACTGTAGAGGCGTATGCAAAGCGCTCTGGACTACCAGTGTCCCCGCTCTACACCACCCCACAGTTGAACTCTCCGGAGATGCCGGAAGGTTGGAAGCTGGTTCCCAACGTAGTAACTAAAGAAATGACTGATGCCGCAAGGATAATTGACGGTCGATTATCGGCGGAAAAGTACCACCGCATCTATCGCTTAATGCTAGCTACTGCACCAAATACCAGTGGCTTTGACCCATCTTTTCCTGGGACAGAGGCGACTGTTATCACACACTATCACACACCGGATGGATACAAGCTGGTGCCGACTGAAATTACCAAGGCTATGCGAGATGCATGGGATAGCGCGCCCAACGGCCACGAGGATGACGACGTGAATATGTGCAATGCTTATCGCGCCATGATAGCCGCCGCGCCGGAGAAGCCGCTATGGCCGATGAAATATTAACTTGCCTGAATATTGGGCTGGCCTTGATAGGTTATTTCTACATCATTTCAAAATCAGTCCGATGGGCTGGAATTAATATCTGGAAGCAATGGGATAAGCGCAAGAAAGAAGAGCGAAAGCAGAAGGCTATTAACGAGCTGTACGACGCTTTCAATCTTGGTGAATTAACTGAGAGTGACACGCTAAAAGCAGTAACCAAAAACGGCTTAACCATCATGATGTTTCGGAAGTGACCAATGCAAATCGATATGGTCAAGAATGCCGGTGGCGTTTTTGTTCCAGCGTTCGATCATGACTTACCCAGGTTAACCAAGTTCAAAAACGGTGAGATGTACACCGCCGACATTAAGCTAACTCGAAATCCTGCCTTCCATCGAAAAATGTTTTCCTTCTTCAATTTCTGTTTTGCTCACTGGTCTGCTGATAAAACGGCGCTGGCCAGCGCAGATGAATCAACTCAATTTGACCGATTCAGAAAGGACTTAACCATTCTGGCGGGATTCTATGAGCAAACAGTAAGGCTAAACGGTGATGTCAGGACGGAGGCAAAGAGCTTGGCTTACGCGAACATGGAGCCTGACGAGTTCGAACGCTGCTACAACGCAATGGTTAACGCCGCAATAAAACACCTGTTCGGGCGCACGACAGACCAGAACATTATCAACCAACTTTATAGCTACTTCTGAGGTGGCAGCATGATTACTCTGATATTAGTCGCAGCTTATTTCTGGATGGCTGGCGTTGTATCTGAATGGGCTCATGACATTCAAGGCAGTAAAGAAACAGTCACTGGATATGCAAGGGCATTTTTCATTGGTATCACATGGCCCTATTGGATTTTCCTGCGCAAATCAGGAAGGCGGCATGAATGAGCCGACAACGTAGCCCGACCCAGATAGCCATAGACAATCTTATCTTCCGCAAGACATCTCGAACCAAGCCTAAACCCCCAATCCCCGCCAGCGAAATACCCACATATGACGCTATCTATCCGTTATTAGCTAAACGCTGGCTAAGACTCAGGAGTAGAAAGAATGCTTGAACTACAGCGCTCCGTCTGCGCGCTCTGTTTCAAACCAATGACTGACGGCTCTATTTACGCTCATCAGAAATGCATTGATAAAGCAGCGAAGGAGAAAAGAGATGGCGAACTTACGCAAAGAGGCTAGAGGCCGAGAGTGCCAAGTTAGGCTGCCTGGTATCTGTAACGGGAACAACGAAACTGTGGTGCTGGCCCACTACCGGCTATCGGGAATATGCGGTACCGGAATCAAGCCACCTGACCTTTTCGGCGCATGGTGCTGTTCTGCGTGTCATGACGAGATAGATCGGCGTACGCACATCATGGACATCGAGAGTGCTCACCTGGCTCACCTGGAGGGAATGGTTAGGACACAGGCAATTCTGCTGTCGGAGAATAAGGTGAAGATATGACTGAATATCACATAGACCTACCCTGGCCGCCCAGTGTTAACACCTACTGGCGACACTCAAGGGGAAGGCACTACATCAGCGAGAAAGGCACCAAATACCGACAAGCAGTAATCGATACCATCAAACAGCTAAACCTCGATATCCACACCTCCGCACGACTCAAAGTATCAATATCAGCACACGTACCAGACCGCCGCCGCCGTGACTTAGACAACCTGCAAAAGGCCGTCTTTGATTCGCTGGTACACGCTGGATTTATGCAGGACGACGAGCAGATAGATGATTTCAGGGTTAGGCGGCAGCCGATTGAAAAGGGTGGGCGGCTATCAATATCAATTACTGAATTGGAGTCAGCATGAATGTAACTCAGTTAAAACTAACCAAAGAACAGCATGATTGGGTCAATGGATGGCTTGAACTGTGGGGCGCATGGGTTTATTCAGGGAGATTAGAGAAGCGCATGAGCAGCATTATAGCTCAGTACATGGCGACAGTAGAACCGCAGGGCAGCCCATCAAGGCCGATGTGCAATGACGATGACGGAATGTTGATTTCTCAGGTCGTAGATTCCGTTATGCGCATTGACACAAAGGCCCTCGGCATTCTGATTAGTTATTACTCTCATGGGGCATCCAAGCGAGCAATTGCATCGTACTACTTCGCGACTGCAAAACCCCGCAAGATGTCAACGAGAGGCGGGGATCGGATGAAAAAACCGTCACTGATAACTTGCCGCCGTGAAGTGGATGAAATATTGGACGCGGCGGTATGGATGTTATACCAACCAATGCAACATGCTTTCATCAGTCGCAAACGTGTCGGTAAAATAAAGAAAGTTGCATAGAACGTGTTGACATCAGTGAGCCAATGAGCCACTATTAGAGGGTAAGGTGCCGTATCTGACTTAAACGAGCGCCAACCCAATTTAAAGCCCTGACTCTAACCGGTCGGGGCTTTTTGCATTTTAGGGATTTGCGATTGCCTTCCCTTCCAGATTTAGCTCCCGCCTACACCAATCAACCGCAAACACCCTCTAGCGAAAAGTGGAAACGGCGGTGAGCTATTACCTACACAAGACTAGGAGAATCCTTGTGAAATTACCTGACTTTATAAAAACGGGATTCGTGAGTTCTTCGCCTTGGTTGCTGGCGATAATCCTAGCTTCGTATGTCGCAACAGAAATTAACTCACGCATTAACTCTGCTGCGTATGCATTTCCTCGCGCAGTGGTTGCTTATGGATTGGCTAATTCAAAAACTGATGATGAACTGATATCAACAGTAGAAATATGGAAGCGTGATTCTTGGGGGGCACAAATCGGGGCGTTACGAGTTCTGTGTGAAAACGACCGGAACTATATAGATGCCCTTGGTGGGGTAGATGTAGGGGCCAGAGTATGCAGGATCGTAAAATGAATGAAAAAGACCCTGGGTTTTGGTCAGAGATTCTTAACGGGGTAAAAGCCTCATGGCCTCAAATATCAGGCGCTGGATTAGCAGCATTAATTTGCTATGGGCGTTTGATTTATGACGGAACTGACCGAAAGAATAAATGGATTGAGGGCGTCTTATGTGGCGCTCTTTCTTTGTGTATCTCAAGTGCTCTAGACGTTGTTGGCATTCCAATAAGCGCCTCGCCATTCATTGGTGGGATGGTTGGCTTCATTGGTGTCGAAAAGCTACGTGGTATTGCTATTCGCGCAATTAGCCGAAAGGTTGGGGGCGATGATGCAAATCAGTAATAACGGAATAAACAAACTTAAAGTCGAAGAGGGTGAAAAGCTCATCGGCTATAAAGACACTCGCGGCATCCCGACTGTTGGAGTTGGGCATACTGGCGTGGTTGATGGTAAGCCGGTTGCTGTTGGCATGGTTATCAGCAAAGACAAATCATCTGAGTTGCTGTGCTCTGATTTGGCCTGGGTTGAAAAGTCCATCGCAACTAACGTGAAATCCCCCCTTACTCAGAACCAGTACGATGCGTTGTGTAGTCTGATATTCAACATCGGGCCGACCGCATTCGCTAATTCTACCGTGCTGAAGCGCCTTAACGCAGGTGATTACAAAGGTGCTGCTGATGCATTCCTTATGTGGAAGAAAGCCGGTAATGACCCAGAGAGATTGTTACCGCGACGTCAGCGAGAAAGGGCGCTGTTTCTATCATGAACCGCGTAACGGCAATACTCATTGCTGTGCTGGTAGCTTCACTATTTGGACTAACTTACTACCACTACAGAGTGCAATCACTCAATCGTGATGTAGCTGAGTTAAACAAAGCAGCCAAGCAGCAACAAGCCACTCTCGACCAGATAGAAACTCAGCGTCAAACCGTAGCCGCTATCGATATCAAACACACCAAGGAGTTGGCAGATGCCAAATCTGAAAATGAGCGCCTTCGTGCTGATATCGCTAATGGCACTAAGCGGTTGCAGCTCAACGCAACATGTTCAAAGCCAGTGTCCAAAACCACCGGCCCCGCCAGCGTCCCTGATGATGCCAGCGCCAGACTTACTAACGCCGCTGAACGGGATTATATCAGTCTCAGAGAGCGAATCGGAATTGCAACCAGCCAAATAAACGGCTTGCAGGCGTATATCACTAACGTGTGCCTGGCTAAGTAGAATTCCCCCGACAAGGAATAGATAGCTTCTCTAGATGGAGGTGATCGCCTGTTTCACTGGGCCTATCTTGGCGGCTCGGAAAGACGAGAAGTGGTGTAGCAACGCCGAGAGGAGTAGCAAAGCCGCGAACAAAGAACATGAAGGCTCAGTTTAACGACTGGGCCTTTTTTATTGGCAGTAAATCACCGCGCATTCTCCGCGCAATAAAAACCAAGAGTCTTTTTCGGGATATGAGGCAGGGATAGGACGGTGGCTTTCATCGTGCCGCTCTTGGGCTGTCCATATCTGGAGAACTGACTCATATCCCAAAAAGGAAATACGATGAAACACCTGATTAAAATCATTAAAGGCACTCCAGTAGTTAGCACTGATGTAATCGCAATAGAGTTTGGTCGTCGTCACGATAACGTAATGCAAAACATTCGCTCCTTGATTGATTCTGAACATTTAGATGCCCTTGATTTCAAGGAGACCTCATACGTAGATAAAATGAACAGAGCAAAGCCATGCTACGAACTTACTGAGCGTGGTTTTCTGATCGCAATGCCATTCATCGGCGGCGAGAAAGCAAGGGATGGTCAGGTTCGTCTGGTTGATAGTTTTATTGCTTACCGGGAAAAAGCTAAATGTGAAGCGGCTATTCAAGCAGAGCGGGATTTAGCTAGGGTTGAATACCGACCAATGACCAATGCGATCAAGATCAGCAAAGAAGCGGAAGGGAAAGAGGCTGAACATTATCACTTCAGCAATGAAGCCAACCTGATAAACCGCATTGTGCTTGGCGCAACTTCTGCGAAGTTCAGGAAAGAGAATGAAATCGGAAAGGCCGAGGCGATTCGTGACTATTTGACCGCTGAGCAAATCCGGGCCATTACTGAGCTTCAGCGTGCAGACACGGTATTCATCAATATGGGCTGGGACTTTGAAAAGCGTAAGTCTGAGCTGACCAGGATGTTTGAGCGAAACCACAAAACACCGCTCATTGAAGAGCAACACCGGTTGGCGGCCTGATATCCCAAAGTGTTAAATCACACTTTGAATATAAATCAATTGGTTACAGATTGAGAGCCACTTTCACAACGGCTCTCAATCATTACAGACATAAAACATCATAAAGGAATCCCCATGACGACTAATGTAATTCACCAATCTGGAAAGACTGTAAAAGTCGCCACTTCAGGCGATGCATATGTATTGCCTGCCGCCACACCAACAGTGTTAGGTGGTGTAAAGAAAGCCGCAACTGTTGCCGATTGCACGGTAGCCGCAGATGGCACAAGCGCAGGAAATCAACTTAATGCGTTGCTAACGTCATTACGTGCTGCTGGCATTATCGTTTAAAGAACAATATCTCGTCGGGTTAGAAATCCTCCGAGAGTGGAAAGTGGGATGTGCTGAAAAATGTCAATCAATGTTATTGAAAGTTTCGAGTTATGGATTCGGCCATGTCATAGCACTCAATATGTGCGAGTTGGTTATATGAGGCAGGAAACTCCAGATATGGATGTTGATTTTATTTATTGTTTTACAGACAAGGTCACCCCATCAATTAGCGCAATCAAAAAAGATTACATTGATGCGTTCAGAGTGGTAGCAACCTACGCGGAGTAGAAAATGGCAAAGCTCACTGACAAACAAGAGCTGTTTGCCCGTGAGTACCTGAAAGACCTCAATGCCACACAGGCAGCAATCAGGGCGGGTTACAGCGAAAAGACCGCCCGGAAGATAGGCAGCGAAAACCTCACAAAACCAGACATTGCAGAACGCATCATTGAATTAAAGGATGCGCGCAACGAAGAGGTGGGTATTGACGCCGCCTACGTATTGCGCCGCCTAGTTGAAATCGACCAAATGGATGTCCTTGATATCGTGAAGGATGACCTCTCTCTTAAACCTGTTAGTGAATGGCCTCCTACATGGCGGCGCTATATTTCAGGGTTTGATGTCGCGGAAATGTTCGAAAACTCAGGCGAGGGAGGTGCACGCGAGATGGCCGGTATTCTCAAAAAGATTAAGTGGCCTGACAAGGTGAAGAACCTTGAGTTGCTAGGTAAGCATGTCGATGTGCAAGCATTCAAAGAGAGAACGGAAATTTCTGGAATACTTTCTCTAGAACCGAAGGGGTTAGATGATTTCTATGGCGGCAACTCTTAACCCTGCGCTTAGACCGTTCTGGACTACGAGGGCGCGTAATAAAATCCTATGTGGTGGACGAGCCTCTTCTAAGTCTTGGGATGCTGCCGGAATGGCTATCTTCCTTTCCCAGCGCTACAAACTCCGCTTCCTCTGCGTTCGTCAGATTCAGAATAAGATAGAAGAGTCCGTTTATGCGCTGCTGAAAATTCAGATAGAGCGATTCGGGCTGCTTGGTGAATTCCAAATACTGGATAACAAGATCATTCATCGGCGCACTGGCAGTGAGTTCATGTTCTATGGACTGTGGCGTCATATTGGCGAGATAAAATCTATCGAGTCTATTGATGTGCTTTGGTCAGAAGAAAGTCATGGATTAACTGAGGCTCAGTGGGAGGTTTTAGAGCCCACAATCCGAAAGGAAGGATCTGAGTGCTGGTTGCTGTTCAACCCGTCCTTGGTGTCAGATTTCGTTTGGCGTCACTTCGTAGTGGACCCTCCTGCCAATACTCTCGTTAGGCACATTAATTACGATGAGAACCAATTCCTTTCTCAGACAATGCTTGATGTGATCGAGAACCACAGGATTAAAAACCCAGATACTTTCGACCACGTGTATCTGGGGATGCCAAGAAGTGACGACGATGAGAGTGTTATCAAATCATCCTGGATAATTGCCGCAATCGACGCGCACAAAACTATCGGATTCTCTGACAATGGACGCCCGCGACTTGGCTTTGATATTGCAGATAGCGGCAGTGACCTGTGTGCTACAACCTATGCCAAAGGATCAGTTGCATACCAGTGTGATGAGTGGGCAGGGAAAGAAGATGAGCTTCTAAAAAGCTGCACAAGAGCATACATAACTGCCAAGGAGTTTGGCGCAGAAATCATATATGACTCTATCGGCGTGGGTGCAGCAGCCGGTGCCAAGTTCAAAGAGCTCGGATATCACTCTTATCAAAAATTCAACGCTGGGGCGTCTGTCAATTTTCCTGAGAAGTTCTATCAGCCAAAAATAAAGAAT
The DNA here is from genome assembly GCF_052217165.1 of Yersinia sp. 2540 StPb PI. NCBI lineage: Bacteria > Pseudomonadati > Pseudomonadota > Gammaproteobacteria > Enterobacterales > Yersiniaceae > Yersinia > Yersinia sp. 2540 StPb PI. The sequence goes on along the minus strand of NZ_JAZGQC010000001.1, from coordinate 3,370,210 downwards.
AAGGATTTCTTTGCCAACCTGAAGGCTCAGGCTTGGTGGCTTGTTGCTGATCGCTTCCGCTTAACTTATCAAGTTGTGACAGCCATTAAGAACGGTGCAGAACCTCCCCCATATAAGGTTGATGAACTGATAAGCATTGATTCGGCTATGCCTAATATCGAAAAACTCAAATATGAACTTTCTATCCCAATGAGGGATTTCGATAACGTTGGCCGGGTGAAAGTTGAGTCAAAAAAGGACTTAGCAAAGCGCGACGTAAAATCACCAAACATAGCTGATTCGTTCATCATGGCGTTTGCCCCGGTAAATAAACCATTCATCATTCCTGACGAGATTTTGACATGACAAGAAAGAAGGCTGTGCGAACAGCTCAAGCCGTGCAAGCACCTCGGCGGGAACTGGCGAAAATTACAAGCACGCATCTTGAAGCGGCATCTGCTGCGAATGACGAGAAGCCATTTGCTCAGTTTAAACGTTACGAGCCGCTACCTGGTGTGATTCCAGAGGGCAAAAAAGAATCTGCTCTAGCTATGGACTCCACGCCTTACGATGTCATCAACAGCATGTCGATTGGTGGTGAATATTCTGGCTTTCGTGGCTACCCGATTTTGGCGGCAATGTCTCAGCAGGTTGAGTATGCGAACATGCATACCATCATGGCTGATGAGATGACGCGTAACTGGATTGAGGTGAAGAGCACGGAAGAGGGTGATCCTGATATCGAACTGATGGATTTAGCGCTGACCAAATACGATATAAAGCGCTTGATTCACGAAGCCGTAAGGCAGGACTCAGAATATGGCGTGGCACACATCTTTATCGATGTTGGCGCTGACGATATAGAGAATGCAAAACCGCTATTTCTTGACCCGCGCAAGATAACTAAAGGATCACTGAAAGGCTTCCGGTGTATAGACCCAAACTGGGTTTATCCGGCGATGTACAACTCAAGCAAGCCATTGAGACCTGATTTCTACAAGCCTCAAGCATGGTTCGTAATGGGCGACACGGTACATGAGTCTCGATTCATCGATATCGTTAGCCGTCCGGTTCCTGACATTCTTAAACCATCCTATAACTTTGGTGGACTGTCTCTAACGCAGCTGATGGAAGATTACGTTGTTGACTGGCGTGATGCTAAAAAGAACGTTATTAAAATTCTCAAGACATTGCGCATGCGTGGATTGAAAACCGACATGGATGCTCGGCTACAGGAGCCCGGTGAGTTCGATAAGCGCGTTAAGTTGTTCATAAAGTATCAAGACAACTTCGGGCTTTGGGTGCATGACACAAGTGAAGAACTGACCCATCAGCAGACATCTCTTAGCGAACTGTCAAACATCCTATCTAACTACCAAGAGCAGCTCTGCATACCATCACGCACCACCAACCTGAAGATGTTTGGCAATGCCCCAGCAGGTTTGAATGCCAGTGGTGATGCTGAGATTGAGACATGGCACGAAACGATATCCGGCTCGCAAGAATTGGACTATCGCAGAGCAATTGAGAACATATTCAAGATTATTCAGCTTTCAGAGTTTGGCGAACTGAAACCCGACATCTACTTCGAGTTTAAACCGCTTGATGAAATCAGTGATGATGACCGAGCTAACACCAACAAGACTCGCGTTGAAACAGTGGTTGCTGCTGCTGATAGCATGCTGATTAACTCTGAAGAGGCGCGAGACGCACTGAAAAGCATTGAAGGCGCAGGATTCGAAAACCTGAAGGGCGACTATGAACCGGAAACCGAAGAAGAGTAAAAGCCTTCGGGCGGTCAACTATAACGCCGGTAACATCATCTGGTATCGCAGAGAGTTACTGGCTGTTATCAGAGAAATGAATGACGATGTTAAGAAGCAAATCGTCCCGATATTTGAAGATAACCCACTGGCGATGGATGCCAACCCGGTTCAATTGTTGCGTAGTGCTTTGCGTGCTCTATCTAAGAAGTGGGTGGAGCGCTTCATTAAAATGGCGCTACCTACTGCCGAATCAGTGACAAACAAGACTGGCGAGGCTGTTGACCGCTCATTACTTGCTGCTGCCCGTAAAGACTCAGTAACAATTAACATGCAGTGGACTGAGGCTATGCTCGAAAAGCGAGAGGCTATCATTTCTGAAAATGTTTCTCTTATTCGTTCAATACCTGAGAAGTATTTCACTGACGTGGAAGGGATGGTATTTCGAGCAGTTGCCAAAGGCGGCGATCGCAAAGGTTTAGCTGATGAGATTGAGGCTAACTTCGGGAAGCGTCATGGCATTACTCGCAGGCGTGCTGAGTTCATTGCGCGCGACCAAGTACGCAAGGCTACCAGCGCACTATCCAACGCAAGGCAACAAGCAGCAGGGATTAAGCGGGGCATCTGGTTACACAGTGGCGGCGGTAGCGAACCTCGCAAGAAGCACGTTCATGCTAACGGGCAGGAGTTCGACCTCGATAAGGGGTTACCAATCGGTGACAAGGGGCAGTATGTGTTGCCGGGAGAAGAGTGGAATTGCGGGTGTGTATGGAAACCAGTATTGCCATTCTGACAAATACAAAATCAACAAGGTCGCTGAGGCGGCCTTTTTTATTGCCTGAAAAACAGGAAAGAACATGAGCGAAATAAACTCATATTTGCTCGCTGAGGATGAAGATAAGTGGATCACGATTAATGGAGCTCACGTAAAAGTAAACGGTCAGGGTGATGTCGTCGAGGGTGCGGAAGGAAAAATTACCCCCAATCAACAATCCCAGAAGAAAGAAGCCAAAGCAAAACTATCGAGCAATGAAAAATCCGCAATCTCCAGTTATTCGGGCGACAACTTTCTCAAGATAAACAATCAACTTAGGAAAGGCGACTCATCTGATCCAGACGTCAAAAGAATTGATAGCGCTGTCGATAAGGGAACACTGAGTGGCGAGACTCTTTATCGTGGAATGAGCAAGGATGATGCGAAAAAGCTTTTTCCCGATGGGAATATAAAGAAGGGCATGACCGTATCAGACCCTGCATTTTTATCCACTTCGAATGAGAAAAAGATAGCAGGAATGTTTAGCGTCGGCGGCGTGATGTTGGAGATTGATCCAGAAGTAGGGGCCAAGGGGCTTAATGTTACCGAACTATCAAGCAACAAGCATGAAAGTGAAACACTACTCCCCCGCAATGCAGAATTAGAGGTTGTCAGCATTCACCCTGGGAAATTACCGGGGCAACCAGTGACAGTAAAAATGAAATACGCCAATAAAGGTAATCAGATGGCTAAAGATAAAAATGTCTTTGCCTTCGATAAGGCGAGCGTTCGCCGCTATGACGTTGACGGGATGCTTCACGTTGAACTGACGCCTATCAGCAAGGCTAACGTCTGCGTCTACTACGGCAAAGAGATCCCAGACTGGGAAGCGCTAGGGCTTAATCCTGATAAGGCATATCGGCTGCTGCGTGACCCTGAAGAGCTCAGAAAATCCGCGCCAACATTCAACAATAAACCAGTTCTAGACACTCACATCGCTGTGTCGGTACTTGACCCGCCCAAAGAACACATTATTGGTTCTACTGGCACCGACGCAGTGTACGAAGCTCCGTATCTGAAGAATTCGATGGGCATTTACGACATCAATTCGATTATCGGCGTTGAGAATAAAGAGCAGCGTGAAATCTCATCCTCATACCGTTATCGGCTCGACATGACGCCGGGCGAGTACGAGGGCGAACCATACGATGGCGTTATGCGTGACATCGTTTGTAACCATGTGGCAATCGTGCCAAGTGGCCGGGCTGGCCCGGATGTATTTGTATATGACTCACTACCTACAGGACTCAAACTGATGTCAAAAGCAAAAGAACTTATGGCGAAGATTTTGCCTTTCCTGGCTAATGACGCCAACCCAGAAGAAGTTGAAAAAAAGGTCGAAGAAATCATTAAAGATGATGACAAAGACCCAAAAACAGCGAAGGACGAGATGACCGAACAAGAAAAGGAAAAGCTCGCGAAGGATGAAGAAGAACAGGCTGAGAAAGACAAGTTAGCCAAAGACGAAGATGATAAGGCCGATAAAGAGAAAATGGCAAACGACAGTAAATTAGCCATGGACTCAGCAATTAAAGGTGTAGAGCAACGATTTGCAGCCCTTCGCCAAGCTGAACGTGATGTTCGACCTGTTGTTGGTGATCTGGCCTGTGATAGCGCTGATGAGGTTTACCGTACAGCCCTGAAGCAAATGGGATGCACGGACCACGCAACATTACCATCAGCCGCACTTCAATCAGTGTTCAAAGCTTACTCCCGCCCTGCGATGGCAAATGACGCAGCGCCAATTAGCCACGATTCGCGCACTGCCGTGAAAAACTACTTCGAGGGCAAATAATATGTCATTCCAACAAAACGTAGAACTTTACTCCGGTGTCGGTCAGGCAGGACAGCCAGCATCAACATCTCCAATTATCGCCGCAGCCGGTGGCCCCGGTGCATTCCAAGCCGGTACTAGCGGTTTAATCATGGCGCGGTTCGCATGGCGTAATGCCACCAACCCGTTACGACTGGATAACACTGGCACTGGAAAGCCCGTTGGTTTCGTACAAAACAATGCCAATGCCACTATCGATTATCTGCAAAGCAACAGCATGACTATTTCAGCAGGCCGTGAAGCATCAGTAATTGTGGGCGGCGACTTCTTGGCTATCTCTACAACTGTAGCGACAGTCGGTCAGAAGGTGTTTGCAGTTCTTGCTACGGGCCTGCTGGCAACTGGCGCGGCTGGTGCAACAATCTCTGGTGCAGTAGAAACAGACTGGTATGTCGCCAGCCCTGCCGCTATTGGTGATTTACTGATTATCTCTACATGGAGCAAAGCATAATGCCTCAATTGACTCAGGCTGATTTCGCAGCCTTTAAAGCGGAAGCCGAATCGCGTGGCATTTTCTTGCCATCCTCAGTAACTAAATTTGCAATGGATGCTGATGTTCAGCCAGGTATGCCACCTAACGGCGGTATTCCGGCAATCGTTTCTTCATTCATTGATCCTGAAATCGTCCGTACTATCTTCGCCAAGCAAAAGGCCGTCGATATTCTGGGCGAGAAGAAAAAAGGCGCGTGGGCTCAAGATACATTGATGATCCAGCGCGTTGAACAATCTGGTCATGTTGTAGCGTATGACGATTACAGCGAACAAGGTGGTAACCAAGTTACACCTGGATGGGAAGACCGACAAGTATATCGCTATCAGACCATGGTCACTTATGGCGAGCTGGAGCAAGAACGTTATGGTTTAACTATGTTGCCATATGTGGCAGAGAAGCAGCGTGCGGCTGCATGGACGCTGAATCAGGCGCAGAACAAGTTCTACTTCTACGGCGTGTCAGGTTTGCGCAACTACGGCATCCTGAATGACCCAGCACTACCGACGCCGATCACTCCAGCCACCGTTGATGGTAAAACCCTGTGGAAAGATAAGCAGGTAGTGGATATTTACAACGATGTCCTCGCTCTGTATGCAGATCTGATTGCTCGCACTAATGGTGCGGTAGGTGACGGTGTGGATATGGCATCACCTTTGGTTCTGGTGATGAGTCCTAATGCTTCTGTGTGGTTCAAACGCGCTAACGAAATCTTCGGTAATACCGTAGAGAAGATGGTTAAAGACACCTTCACTAACATCCGGATTGAAGTTGCGCCGCAGTACGATACGGATGCGGGTGAGCTGGTGCAGATGTTCGTTGAAACCGCCCAAGGTCAGCAGGCTGGTTATTGTGCATATAGCGACAAGCTTCGCGCACATCCAATCATCACTATGACATCAAGCTGGAAACAGAAACACTCCGGCACCACTTACGGCGCGGTAATCACTCAGCCGTTCCTGTTTGCTCAAATGCTCGGAGTTTAAGATGGCAGCTAAAAAATCCACCTATGTTATCGGCTGTAAACTTCCTTGCGGCTTGTCGTTTCGGCATGATGATAAAGTCATTACCTTGGCGGGGGCTAACACCTCCGTGCTGGTGAATGGCTTTGGCATGACGAAGGATGTTCCTGCAGAAGCATGGGAAGCATTCGAAAAAAATCACGCTGACTCTAAGTTCATTAAAAACGGGATTATCTTTGCCGTTTCTGATGAGGAATCAGCTAAAGATGCAAGCCTTGAACGAGCGAAAGTGAAGACAGGACTTGAGCAAGCATCGCAAACAACTGGCGGCGTGGAACCACAAAAAGAGGATTAAGCATGGCAATCGTGATGTTAAATATCACGAAATTCCGCGCTATGTTCCCTGAGTTCTCCAATGTAACCGACGAACAACTCCCTTACCTGTTTGAACAGGCCACCGATTACCTTAAAAACTCTGAATTCTCATTAGTCGATGACGTCATAAAGCGCGAGCGTCTGCTCTACATGCTTATGGCGCATTTGGCATACATGCGATTTGGTGATGATAAAGGTAACGGTGGTACGGGAATTGTTGGTCGCCTGGCATCAGCATCTGAGGGAAGCGCATCAGCTTCCTTTGATGCTGGGGCGGTGGAATTTCGTTACATGTGGTACACGCAGAGCCCATATGGCATGGATTTCTGGCAGGCAACAAAAGTCTACCGCATGGCGAAATACTATCCGGGGTGAGTTATGGCGGGGAAGATAACCGAGTTTCTGGAGCAGGTCAGCAAATCTCTGGAATCCAAGCAAGTAAAGGTTGGCTTTGTTGATGGTTCTACATATCCAGACGGAACTAGCGTGGCAATGGTTGCGGCAATTAACGAGTACGGAAACCCCAGCAATAACCAACCGCCTCGCCCATTCTTTCGTAACGCGATAAGTGAAAAGTCTGGAGATTGGGCCGAAACGGTAGCCAGGGGGATTCGCGCTGGAATTGATACCACGCAAGTTCTTGAGGTTGTGGGCGCTCAAATCAAAGGAGATGTACAGGAATCTATAACCACCCTCATGGAGCCAAAACTTTCTGATGTAACTCTTCACATCCGTAAAACGAGAAAGGTGCTCCCTAACCAATCTGATAAGCCTTTGGTTGACACTAAAGTCATGATCGGAGATGTCAATTACGAGGTGGGAGAAATTGAACCTTCATCGGATAGTTAAACCTGCCATTAACCGCGTAAACCCATTTATTTCTGCACTTGTTCGCCGGTCTGATGGTTTCACTAATGGTGAGGGCCGGAAACAGGTCCCCAAGTATTTCCCTGACGCGCCGGTCACTATTCAGTTGCAGCCTCTATCCGCTGGCGACTTGAGGCATGTGGACGGGCTAAACATATCTGGACTGCTCAAATCGATTCATGTTGATGGGAATTTTTACGGCGTGAACCGTCAAAAAGTGCTCGGCGGTGACCTTTTTATTATTGGCAGTGAAGAATGGCTTGTTATTGACCCACTTGAGTTGTGGCCAGATTGGTGCCGATTGCTTGTCCAGTTGCAGGTGACGCCATGAATGATATGACCATTGATAACGTGATTGATGTGCTGGCTGACTTTGCAGAACAATTCATCGGTAAGTGTGAGCAAGCACAGGCTAACCGGGTTCCAATGGATAAGGGCCAGTTTTGCATTCTGACGCCATTGCGATTTAAGCGTCACTCAACCAGCCGAGAAATCAAGAAAGATACCGGCTCACCAACAACAAGCGCCATTGGCTTTACTGAGGTTAGGCAGGCTGATATTCAGATTGATATCTACGGTGATAACGCTGGGGATAGGGCTATTGCTCTGGAGACCTTATTTCGCACTGGCTATGCATATGACCTCATTAAATCCATTGATGAGCGAGTGGCACCTCTTTACAGCTCTGAGGCTATTCAGGCCCCAATGATTAATGGCGAAAACCAGTGGCAAGAGCGTTACATGGTGACCGTCTCGCTACAGGTTCACATTACTATCGATGTTCCGCAGGACTACTTTGACAAAGTTCACTTCACTATTGAACAAGTGGATGAACCAACACCCAATTCTGTAATCAGCGCCGCCGTCATAGCTGCGCCAGCCGCTATCTAATTTACGTTCAAGCTGAAAAGGCGATTCAATGAGCAAAATTCCATTATCGCGTGACTTTAAGATCACGCCATCTACTGTAAACGCAGCCGGTACCGCGCTGGATGTTTACGGTCTTCTTTTATCCGATAACGAGTTACTGCCTGTTGGTAAGGTTTCAGAGTTTACCAGCGCGGCAGACGTTGGTGCCGCCCTTGGCACAACCAGCAAAGAATACCTGGCCGCGTCGCTATATATGTCCGGGTATGACAATTCCACTGTTCGACCTGGCGCAGTCTTGTTTGGTCGGCTAGTCCGCGCCCCTGCTTATGGATGGCTTTTGTCTGGAAGCTTTAAAGGCGTGAAAATTTCGGACTTACAAGAGGTTTCTGGAACAATCACATTAGAATTGGATGGCGTTCCATTAACCACCTCAGCTATTGATCTATCTGGAGCCACAAGCTTTACCGAAGCAGCTACATTAATTGCTGCCTCGATAGGCGCAGGAGCTACGGTTAATTGGCTTCCTATTCAGAGCAGGTTTTTTATTCGCTCAACCTCTACAGGGGCAAGCAGTTCTGTATCCCAAGCATCCGTTAGCGCCACTGCAACTGCATTGAAACTAACCGCTGACACCGCGGCTACAACTTCTCCCGGATCTGATATAACCAGCATTACAGATACAATGGCGGCGATTGTAAATCAGAATCAGGATTGGGTGATGACCGCTAGCCTGGTTGATCTCGCTGACGAAGAAAAAGAAGAGCTGTGTGCATGGGTAAGCGCATCAACTAACCGCTATGCCTACTCGATGTATGACACATCGGAAGATGCGACAGTTGCCAATAATGATTTGTGCTTCGTTCAAAGTGTGGTCATTCTGAATGGCTATGAAAATGTGTTCCCTGTTTATGGTTCATATATCTACGCAGTGCTGGCGCTGGCTTACTCTGCATCACTTAATTTCAACCGAACCAATGGCCGAGTATCTTACAAATTCCGGGCATTCGCAGGTATCGCGCCAAACGTAACTGATAACGCAACTGCTGCCGCGCTAGAGTCAAATGGCTATAACTTCTATGGCGCATACGGTCAGAACAAGACACTGGCTAACTACGTGTCGGATGGTGCTATCACAGGCAAATTCCTGTGGCTTGATAGCTTCATCAGCCAAGTATGGATCAACGCCAATCTTGTTGCCGCATTCGCTAACCTGTTCACCAATAACGCTTCATATGCGTTCAATGCCGGTGGTTACGCTTCCATATCTGCTGCTGTGATTGATGTGGCTACCAATGCGATTAACTTTGGCGCTATTCGTGCTGGCGTTACGTTGGATCAGGCGCAAATCAACATCGTTAATGATGCTGTGGGAACTGACATTTCCAACGTGCTGTATACGCAGGGCTGGTTCTTCTTCATCCCTCAGCAAACAGGTGCATCACGAACCGAGCGCAGCCTTGACGGTGCAATCTTCTATTACGTCGACGGGCAGTTGATTCAAAGCATCGACATGACCTCAACAAATATCCTGTAAGGACTGAAAATGCCTATCGATATTACAAGTGCCAACTCGAAGCTGCGTATCATCGTGCCATCGTTTTACCCTGGTGGGTTCGATGTTGATGATTACGCGGCTGAAGATATGTTTGATACCGGCGCATTGCAGAACGCTGAGGATATGATGTCAGCAGATGGTAAATACCATGCTGGCTTTATCTTCAACCCAACGGAGCTGACTATCACTCTAATGGCGACGTCTAACGCTGCCCAGCTAATAGGGGATTGGTACGCAGCCGAGCGAACCGCAGTAGCTAAGTTTGCTTGCAACGCAGTGCTGACCATCCCAGCCCTTAATATTAAGTATAACTTTGTGAATGGGGTGCTCTATACGTGGACACCAGCACCTCCGGGCAAGCGGGTATTACAACCACGGCCCGCGATATTCCACTTTGAATCCTGCACACCGAGCGCCGCATAATGTCCAGAAAACAAATCACGTATATCGTGGAAGATGAAGGCAGAGATAAGGGCAAGGAGTTCATTATCACTGAGATGTCAGCGTGGGATGCCGAAGAACTTTCGGAAGAGATTTACCGGGCCATGGGTCATGGTGAATTCAACTCATTACCGGCTGACGTTGTGTCGATGGGGGTTGCAGGTTTGGCTACGGTAGGTGTATCTGTTCTTGCTGCCGCTCCTGCATCAGTATCGCGACCTATTTCCGATAGAATTCTATCGACAGTAGAGATTGTGATAACTAATGAAGGGAAAGATATTAACCGAGCTATCAAGCCCCTCGACTTCGAAGAAATTTCAACCATTCGAACACTGAAGGATAAGGTTTTTGAACTGAACTTTGGTTTTTTATCACTCGCCGCCAAGTAAAGTTTCCTTACCTCGAAACCCCAACTCCACCGCGAAAACTCACCGCAACGGTAAACATCCCTAAGAACATATACGCAGTTATATGCTTAGGGAAGGCCACGTATGCAGAATTGCAGAACGACCTGTCTGTGAGGGATATGTTTAATCTGCTGGAAGTTATCGCGGTGGAAGCACACAACAGCGTTGCCTGGCGGCAGCATATGGAGAAACCACGGTGATTATAGAAGAGCTGGCATACAAAGTTACTGTAAGAACAGAGGAATTTCTCTCTGGTAAGAAAAAGGTCGAAGAGGGAGCTAAGAGCCTTGGCAAAAATGTGTCAGATGCCTTGGGTGAGGCGGAAACCAGCACAAAAGGCATTGGCACGGAAGTCAAGAAAGTCGGTGACCAAGTGCGCCGTACTGCTGATGATACCAAGCGCCCATTTGGTTTTATCAGTGGCGGATTCTTTGGTGCTGCCAAGGGCGCCAAGGAGTTTGGCAAAGAAGGCAAGGAAGCATTGGGTAGTGTTGTCACCGGAACTGCCAAGTTCCTAGGTTTGGCCCTGTCCATTGAAGGGACTCGTCGTTTGTTTACCTCGGCAACCAATAGCCTTGTTGATTTAGGTAATGCGTCAAGCTTTCTTGATATGAATGCCAGAAGCCTTGATGGATGGAAAAAATCTGCTGAATCAGTGGGAAGTACCGCAGAATCAATAACCAGCGCCATGATGAAGTTGAAGAATGCAAAAAATTGGTCAGTTTCAGGAATGGGCGCTCCTGATGATTCTACTCAAGCAATATTACAACTTGGGTCGCAAACTGGAGTTGATATTATTGGCGCAAAAGACCCAGGCGAGATGTTCAAGAGAGCTGAAGATGCATTACGCAAAGTGCCAAAAGCTCAAGCAGAGCAATGGATACAGCGCTTGGGATATGACACATCATTGCTACCCTCAATTTTGGACGGGTCATTAGATAAAAACCAAGGAAAATTTCAAAACTCATCAAACGTTACTGATGAGATGATGAAAAAAGCTCGTGAAGTGAAATCTGTCATGGGTGAGCTGGATCAGGTAATTCAAAATCTCGGCAATGATATTGTTATTGCCTTTGGCGGCGATGCTATTGAGGCCATGAAAGAGTTTGATTCATGGGTTGTTAATAACAAAGATAATATCCTTGGGTTCTTTCGCGAGGGGGCTGATTGGGCCAAAAAAATGGCTGATGCTGTCGGTGGAACCTCAAATGCACTAAACCTACTTCTTGCTATAAAAAATCCATATTTAGCTGCGGGCGTATATGCAGGAAGAAAGGCAAATGAGATAAGCGAAGCCGTCACAGAACAGGATGGTACAGAATCATTCTGGGAGTCATTGAAGGGGCGCTGGAAAGCTGGCGGTTGGTATAATTATGAACAACAGAAAAAAGAGAAAGCAAAAAAAACCATCACTCAACATTCTCAAGAAGCCAATGCTGGCGAGTTCCATAAAGAAGCGCTAATGAACGCCGTCATGATGGTGGAAAGCAGGGGGAAACCTAATGCAGTTTCGCCAGCTGGTGCGGTGGGGGCATATCAAATAATGCCCGACACTGGCCGTGACCTAGGACTTTCTCCGGAGGAATTGAAAGACCCAGTTAAATCCCGCGCAGGTGCTACGAAGTATTTAAACATGTTAATTAATCGGTATAACGGTAACGTGCAATTGGCTCTAATGGCATACAACGGTGGGATGGGTAGGGTTGATAACCACCTTGCAGGCAAAGGTAAACCGCTTAAGCCAGAAACAATAGAATACCCAGGTAAAGTTCTCGGTTATTATGAGAAAATGAGTCAATATGCATCGATGTCAGGAATGCCCTCTCAACCACAAAGTGTAGATAACAGCCAATCTCAAGCAACCCATATCAATAACGTGAATGTTAACTCTAATCCACAGTCTGTTGATGCAATACAGAAATCCATTGAAGATCAACTTCGCCGTAGTAGCATGACTGGATCATTTATTTCTGGTAACGGGTAAGTTGGTTTAATCTAAGCTAACCCCCTTTGCTAGCGGGGGTTACTTACCATCCACAATGGTGCATTCTTTCAATATTGGGGATTTTTGTACGTCACCACCGCCAACACAGATGGATACAATTTTCTGACCAACACTAAAATTCGCTAGCTTATCTAATTCTCTTTCTGTTTTTTCGAAGTAAAGTCGCGGGGAATGCCATCTATTTTTTGCAGTAAACGTGACATAAGGATCACCAGAAAAGTTAGTGGCGACACTTTCCACTACACCACCAACAACGATCATTTTCCCTTTGAATTTTCTGTCTGCGGCAATTGTGTTTGCCTCATACGCATCCACAATTTCCTGAGACATGAAAGCAGGAACTTGCTTAGATATTTCTGATTCATCCTGAAAATTTGATGCAAAAGTCTGAGTAGACGCGATTCCTATGGCAAGAATTAAATATTTAAGCATTTTTTAACCTCATCGGATTAACCCATTTAGGTGGGTTTTTTATTGGCGGTAACCATGAGCATTATCGATATTAACACCAGCGACATATTCAACGCTATTGGTGGTGGTTCTCCGTTATCTATTATTGATAGCGTAATCCATCCATCATACTCAATCCGAAATCATGGACAGGCAACCACGGCACTAGAATTCAGCGGTATGGCATCAATCCAGCCTAGCGCAGGAGCTAGCGTTGTCACTGCTCCTATTGAAAATGGCAAGTACCAATCTATCAATAAAGTGGTTCGTCCTGGTAGGGTTGTATGTGACGTGGTTATATCTGGACTCACTGGATTAACTGGTTCTATACCAAATATATTCAACCTAACATTTACCAGCCAGTCAGATACTCTTACCACAATAAAAAACATGATCTCCGCTGCGGAAACGTATGATATCGACACGCCAAAAGACGTTTATGAAAGCTATGACCTTGTTGATTATAGCTATTCAGTAAATAGTAAGCGTGGGGTGTCATTGCTGGTTGTTAGTCTGATATTTGAAGAAATTAGGCAACAAATGGAGGTCCATCTATCAAGTACTCAAGCAAAAAGCACCCCTACAAAAGACGGGACTCAGAACGGTAATACCGGAGTTGGAGAGGGTGCCAATAACGGAGATTCGTCACCATCAAAAATTGACGAACTTCAAAAGTCATGGACTAACTTGAAAAAAGCAGTTGGTGATACGGTAGATGATGTAACTGGGGTAATATCAACAGGGTTCACCTCTGCTATTGATACAGTTAAGGGACCTCTGATTGAGGCTGCCACATCGGCTGTCGATAAAACAACCAATCTAGTTAACTCTATAAAAAGCGAGATAACATGAATGTAATCACGCTGGAAAATAAAAAATCTCAATCAATATTTATAACGCTTGAAGGTCAAAGTTGCTTAATAAGGATTATACAAAGAGATAGTTCTATATATATGGATCTCACAGTCAATGGCGACCCCATACTTCAAGGCGTTCCATGCTTGTATGCAAATAAGATTGTCAGATACAAATATCTTGGGTTTAGAGGTGATTTATTTTTTCTTGATAATGAAGGTCAGTCTGATCCTCAATGGGATGGGCTTGCGGATAGATTTCCTCTTTATTTCATAACGGAGGCTGAACTTGTATAGCAAAAAAGAACTACGTTATGAGTTTGCTTTATCGAATGGATCTTTTGATAAAGAGGGAAATGACAAAATAAGCATTGATAACGTTAAATCTTCATTTCGGGTTGGTTCGTATGGAAGTTACGGCGGCGTTCAATCAGAAATAATGATATTCGGGCTTAGTTTAGATCGCTTAGCCATGTTGTCAGGTAAAGGTATTGGGGTATGGACGCCAGCACAAGACACAAGCATTAGCGTCTACGTTGGGGCAAATAAAATATTTTCAGGTGGCATTTTCGCCAGTTACGCCAACATGAATGGTCAACCAGAAACCGCTCTAATTATGAATGCGGTTGCTGGGTTAAGCCTGAAGACTTCATCATCTAGCGCATTCTCGCAGCCTGGCGCTGTCCCTGTATCCACAATGCTTGGTGCAATCTGCAATATATTTGGATTTAAATTAAACGCTCACGGCCTTGATGGAATCATTGCTCAAAGCCCTAATTTTGCCGGTAGTCCAATGGATCAAATAAGGGACATATGCCTTGCCCATGGGTTGAGATATCAGATTTTCGATAATGTTGTAACAGTATGGCCGGAGAGGTCGGCAATAGATGATGTTGTTCCATTAGTATCTTCAGAAAGTGGATTGATTGGATATCCTGTGTTCTCGCAAAACGGAATAACTTTCCAAACTCAATTTTCCACATTGCTATCCCAAGGCAGAGTAATTGAGCTTGTTACATCACTGCCTAATGCCAGCGGAAGATATTTATTGAATGTCGTTGAGCACTTCCTCAGTTCATGGACGGAAGGCGGCAGTTGGCACACAGTGTGCCAAGCCTCAAGAATGATGCAGGAGAATAACCAATGAATAACCCTTATTCTCAATCTCAAAATCAATCCAATGACAGTGATGCATTCGCCTCATCATTCAATAAGCTACTTAACTCAAATTACTTTATCAGACTTGCTACTGTAACTGCCGTTCGTGGTGCAGCACCTAATCTTGTGGTCGATGTATTACCACTGGTGGCAGATGTCCGTAGCAGTGATAGAACTATCATTCAGGGTTCGCAGATCTACAGCATTCCCGTTTGGAGATTACAGCGTGGTGGTAGCGCAATAATTATGGATCCAGTAGTTGGTGATATTGGGCTTATCGCAGTGAGCGATGTGGATATATCAGTAGCGCGGGCAACTCGGAAAGAATCTGTTCCTGGTAGCCTCAGAACTCACTCACAATCAGATGCTATTTACTTTGGTGGCGTGCTGAATGGTCAGCCAACACAGTTTATCGAGTTTGCAGATGGTGCGATAAATATCACATCTCCAAATCCAGTAAACATAACTTGCTCAAAGGCTACTGTGATCGCTCCTGATGGCGTGGAATTCACGACTCCACTGGCTCACTTTTCTGGTGATATCAAAGCTGATGGGAATATCACTGATAATGCTAGTTCGCAAAGCGCATCACTGAAAACGTTACGTGATAAATACGATGGTCATAAGCACCCAGTTACTGGCGTGCAAACTGGCACCTCAACGGTAACTTCTAATGTAACGGACAGCCCAGCATGACATACAGAACATTATTGCTAGACCCCGATACGTGGGACTTAACGTTGGATGGCAATGGGAACATTGGCATTGCAGATGGTGGTTATGCTGTCGCTCAGGATGTCGCATCAGCCTGCCTGGTGTTTTCTGGTGAGTGTTATTACGACAATACTCTGGGGATCCCATGGAAAGAAGAGGTGCTGGGCTCTCGGCCATCCGCTGGCTATATTGCCAAAAAGATGGAAGGTGAGGCAAAGAAATTGCCCATTGTTAGCCAGGCTATCGCCAACGTATTTTTTGACAAAAGCACACGTAGAGCTCGGGGTGCCATTCTGGTGACTGATAGAGACGGAAACCAATCACAGGTAATTCTATGACAACTTTGAAAACAGCGGTTCCCGGCGTAACCATCACAGAGACTGGCTTGCTAGTTCCTGATATTGCTGACGTCCTATCAGGCAGGCTTACTGATTTTGATTCAGCCATGGGGGGCGGTGCCAGTCAGTCACTATCATCACCACAGGGCCAAATATCTCAGTCAGATACAGAGATCATCGCAACAAACTATGATGCTTTGCTTTGCCTGTTCAACCAGATGAATCCTGACTATGCGACCGGTCGATTTCAGGACGGTATAGGGAGAATCTATTTTCAGGAACGCATATCAGCTCAAGGGACCGTTGTCACAGCAACATGCAATGGCGCAGTAGGGACGTTGATTCCAACTGGGAGCACTGCGCAAGATGAGGCTGGATATATTTACCAGTCAATCAATGCTGCAACCATAGGGTCAACAGGATCCATTGATATTCAATTCCAAAATCAAACCACCGGCCCAATACCTTGCGGATCTGGTGAGTTAAACCAAATATATGCGACCGTTTCAGGCTGGGATGCAATCACGAATGATGCTCCTGGTGTGGTGGGTATTGATGTTGAATCCCGCGTAGCATTCGAGACTCGCCGCCGTCAGTCTGTGGCAAGAAATGGTAGTAATACTGACGCATCATTGCTTGCTGTATTGCTTGAAACTGATGGAGTTCTTGACGCTTATGTCTGGTCAAACCGGACAGACGCAGTGGTTAACAAAGGAACAACAAACTTTCCTGTTGCCTCCCACTCTATCTACATAGGTGTATACGGCGGAGAAGATGCTGATGTTGCAAATGCAATATTAAGCAGAAAAAACCCCGGCGCTAACCTAAACGGGAATACCCATTATTCCATTGAAGATAAAGAAAACTATAGTGCATCATATCCGGTTTACGATATGCAGTGGGAAAAAGTCGCGCCGGTACGGATTTATTACAAAGTAGAAATAGAAACAAATGAGAACCTCCCATCTGATATCTCATCCCAAGTTAAGACGATGGTTGAACGTGTTTTTAATGGAGAATATGAAGGGATAACCAAAGCTAGGATTGGTGCAAGAATTAATTCCGGAATTTATTACGCCCCTATAATTTCAATTTCACCCGACTATGTAAATATCTCATCGATATCGATATCTATTGATGGATTGGCATTTACGCAATCTGTAACGCCGGGCATAGACCAGATCCCCACAATTCAACAATCTGACATTGAGGTGATATTAGTGTGAGCCAAGAAGATACAATCCTAACGCAATACTCAGCAAGTAATAGAATCCTCTCCATCATCGACACATTCAATCAAGCCGTAAGCCTTTCAGACTTCACTGATGAGTTTATAGAAAAAGTATGGGATATCACCACTTGTGAAACATTTGGGCTAGATATGTGGGGCAAGGTTGTTGGTGTATCTCGATATATTAGAGCGGAAATAGATAATGACTGCTTTGGATTTTCAGAAGCCGATGATGGTGGTGGTTACCCATCGCCATTCGGTGAGAGCCCATTTTATGCAGGAATCCAAGAAACGGAAACAGTAAGACTAAGCAACGAGGCTTACCGAACACTCATTCTCTGCAAAGCTTTTTCGAACATAAGTATCGCCACAATAAAAGACATCAACAAGTTTCTCACCATGCTATTCCTTGGGCGCGGGAGGTCTTATTGCGTCGATTACGGAGATATGAAAATGGGGATAATTTGCGAGTTCAAATTAGAGCCATTTGAGATATCAATATTAGAGAATTATGAAGTTCTGCCAATCCCAAGTGGAGTGTTGGTAAATTTACGTCAAATTGTATCTCCTTATTTTGGCTTCGCTCCAGACGCCTATCCTTTCAACGATGGAACATTTTTCAGAGATATTTAAATGAACAGATCTGACGAACCAGCAAAGCAACCAGTGCCTTTCGGCGTTAATGGACAGAGAGAAGTTATTGAGCCAGACACAACCCTAGGAGACAACTCAGCATCGTATAATTTAGGTTTCCCACCGATTACCATGATCTTAAAGGCTGCGGGAGGATTACCCCCTAAAGGTCAGGATATGAACCAGATCCTGTTTGAGCTATCAGCGTTATCCCGCTGGTTTAGTACCGGAGCCATTGCTAGTTATGACTCCACATTCTCAACTGCCATTGGTGGGTATCCAAAAGGAGCGGAGGTATTAGGATCTGATCTTGTCACTCGCTATTTTAATACAGTTGATGCAAACACTTCCAACCCAAATACAGGTGGAGCTGGCTGGTTTAATCTTACGACTGGTTATTTAAAGACAGCAAATAACCTATCAGATTTAGCCAGCCCGCAGACAGCCCTCACTAACCTTGGCGGCATTGGGTTATCGCAATTAACAGGAGTTGTTGGCACATCACGCAATGCAAAAATGAGTATTGCTGCCGCATCAGCAACGGCAACATTCACCGCGGATGAATTAATCGTGCAAACTGCTTTAGGTGGATTGCAGTACAAACTGAGTAGTTTTAGCAAGACAATTAACCTTGCGACAACTGGCGCTGGCGGAATGGATACCGGTACCGTTCCAGCGACGGGCTTTGTGGCGCTGTATGCTATTTATAACCCAACTACCCAGGTATCTGCATTGCTGGCTGTTAATGCAACATCAGTGAGAGCCACCGAAGTTTACACAGGCGCTAACATGCCGACCGGATATACAGCATCAGCTTTGGTCAGTGTCTCACCTATTTCCTCAAGCCAATTTAAGCCAAGTTATTTAGTCGGAAGGGATGTATCTTTTCAAAACATTCAAGTTGTATCTGCATCAGCGACGATGCCTGCATTGATTCGTACATCAATAGCATCAGCAGCCCCGCTCAATGCCTTATCAGTTCGAGGTGGACTTACTGCAGGTGGTGCAAGTGCCGCTGCCTCATCTTACGTATCGATGACTGTTGCAACGGATGTTCTTGGTTGCGGGAAGCAGGAAGCGCGATTAGGTCTTTATTCGCCAAATGGAAGCGATTGTAGCGGGACGTTCAACCTCGACATAACCGATCCTCAAGGTGTTTATTATAGATTTGATACCGATATGACATCTCGCATCGGTACTGTTTATATTGTTAGTTATTCGTTCTAAGAGGTGTTGATATGGTCTTATATGTGCAATTTTCTGATGAAAAAGAAGAAAAAATAATTACATGGTTTGCTTCACCACAATCATCAGAATGTTTTGATTTTTTGGGTGAAGTCGATCCATCAGACTCTCGATACAGAGCATTCTATGATTCATTGCCGAGTTACGCCAGTGATGGAATGCCTGATCCTGAGCCTGAGTATTCTGAATGAATCTGGCATAATTTAATCATGTTTTAATTGTCTAATTAATTTAATGATTACCCCTTAAAGTTAAAATAAATAAATGCTATTCTGTGTTGAAATAATGACTTTCAATAGGGGTCTATCATGGATAGAAGGCAGTTAATTAAAAAACTATCAGTTGCTTTTATTGGTGCTAGTGCTATTTTTCCCACTTCCGCTAAAGAAATAAATCAATTAAGTCGAGAGATATTTAATAGAAAGTCACTAGGGGAAACTAATGAAAATGGAGATTCTATGATAGGCGCATCCATAGCTGGCACTGGAGATAACCCAGAATATAATAGTTGTTTTATTCAAGCAGAGGATTACGGCGATCTGACATCTGAAAGTGCTACTGCCATATTGCAGGAGGCACTAGATTATGCAAGCTTATCCCGGATTCCTCTTGTAATAAAAACGCCATCAATAACTGTTGGAGGGCTTAAGGTTGGCAGCAACACTACGATCATAATGCCAAATGTAACTATTAAGCTTAAAGATAATTCAAACGTGCCATTGATTTCCAATAAAAATAGGGTATTAGCTGGGTCTGAACCTATAGATAAGAACATAACAATAGTCGGTGGAACATTTGATTTTAATGGCATTAATCAAGATGACACTACATCAACTGGAGAATGGCAAATCGGAATTACTTTTGTTGGTGTCAATGGATTAAATTTCCAAGGTGTTACCACGTTTAGGAATTCCCGTAGATTTAATGCATTAGTTTGTAATTGTATAAACGTTGATATTGAGAAATCAATTATAGAAAATGATGTAGCTATTCCATCAACAAACAAAGATGGTTGGCATGTTAACGGGTATACATTAGGGTTTAAGGCGGGTTCAATTATTGCCAATAACTCAGATGATGACGCGTTAGCGTTAAATGCAGATGATGGAAACTTTGGAGGGGTGTTTACACCTGATAATGTCAAAGGTCCAATAAGTGATGTTTTCGTTGACCAGTTGATTTTAAAGGGATCTACACGGAATGGCGTTAGATTTCTTTCCGCTAATTCATCAATTAAAAATGTCACTATAAATAGTATATCCGGTGAGGTGTCCGCATACGCTCTTATTGCGGGTGATTATGGATTAGGGGCTTGCTCTCACTATGAAAATATAAACATCGGCTCCATAAACTGCAAGTTTAATGCTAGACCTTATGATGGAGCTACATTTGGGATGGTTCATATTAGTACCACTAACAATAATTCTGCTCTATTTAGTGATATTACAATTGGTAAAATATTTAGAGAGCAGAGTGATGTTGAGGGTCAAAATAGGCCAACAATAACATACGTTGGAGCAAAAACTTTATTAAAGATTGGACTTGTCTCTGAAAACAACTGCTCAAATTCAACGACAATTTACATGCCAAACCCAAAGGGTGGAGTAGAGCTTTGCGTTGATTCATTTAAGAGAATAAACTCAAGACCTGAATCAGGTGCATACGGCAATCTTATTAGGGTTGAAGGTTCTGGATCTATTTTTGTAGATAAAATAAGCATCGGGTCTGCTATTAATGATTCGTTAAATAGCTACATTACGATTGTTAATTCTAAAGTAACATCAGTAAACATAAACAATACCTCAACTACAATCAGTAAGCCTATTGTATTAAAAAGTGGAGATATAGGCGCTTTATTCTTCCAATCAAATCAATCAAACACTTATCTTTTGTCTGATAATAGATATTCAAAATCAGGTGTTTCATCAGTTGGATTTGAACGCCCAGCACCACAAAGCGGAACAACTGCTCAGCGACCAATAAACGCACTTTATGGGGATAGTTACTTTGATACCACGATAGGTGCTCAAATGGTATGGCACGGGGTATGGACTACTGTTTAGTCTCTTGATTGGCAGGGATGCCTATGAGGTGGGGTGGGGCAAAAATGGGGCAAAAAATTGCCGCAAACTAACTCGAACTATGCCAATCACAGTTGAGACACTTTGCGGTAAGTCACTGCCAGCCACGAAATTCACATGAACTTACGCGAATTTAAAAACAACCACTTCACATAATGAATATGGGGGTGTGAGGCTACTTATACCGTCTCATGTGACAGTGCCCATAGATAGAGGGATGCCGTTGTTCCATAGGGTGTGTAACGGCGGCGGTAACGCTCAAAGCGTTCTCGTGGCAGCGTTTTATGGCCATATAGATTCATCATGCCGCGCCGGATCGCTAAATCTCCCCAACTGACGACATCGGGTCGTGCAAGTGAGGAGATCAATAACATTTCTGCGGTCCAGATGCCGACACCGTTGAGGCTTGATAGCTGCGCAATAACGTCGTTATCGGGCAGCAGGGAAATAGCAGATAAATCCAGCGTGCCATTAAGTGCAGCATCCGCAGCACCTTTAATGTATCCCGCTTTCCTCATCGTCATACCACACCCTTGAATAGCCTCTACCGTTGCAGTTGCGACAGTTATTGGTGTCACGGCCCCGAGCAATGCGACCAACCGTGCGTTGACCGTTAGTGCCGCCTTGACCGAAATTTGTTGGTCAACGATATTTCTGATCAATGCAGCAAATAAATCAGGGGATAGCGGGCGAGTTATCATCCCCAGCCGTTCGATGGCGGCGGCCATCTTTTTATCACGCCGTTTGAGATGGTTAATTTCTGTTTCACCGTAACGATAGAACATGCCTGACAGCCTCCTGTTATCGACGTAATAAAATATATAAGTAGAAAGTTAAAAATCATAGCGCTAATTCTAGCTGCTGCACACTCTGTTTGTTGCTGATGTTTTTTTACAATTGAGAATTATCTGACCACTATCACTGCTATATTTATTATTCATCTATTTAAAAAAGAATGCTTCATTTAGGTACATATCACCTATTAGCATAATGAGGATTAGATAATGAGTGAAGAAAATAGAAAGACAACCAGTGATCCCTCATCGAAAACGGGTGAGAAAGCTTTTCCGACAAAGGTAGGTTATATAATCGGGATTATTATTTTATTTATCGCTGTAAGCTATATGTTTATGTATTGGTAATTAGCTGAAAAAGAAGGGGTTATGCCTTATAAATCTAATGAATTACTACCAGACCCAGTGAGGAGTGTTCTCCCCGCCCATGCGCAAGATATATATCGTGCGGCATTTAACAGTGCATGGGATCAATATCAGGACAGTGATGAACGGCGCGGAGATGACTCGCATGAAGCGACTGCCCATAAAGTCGCCTGGAGTGCGGTAAAACAAAGCTATCGTAAAAATGAGAGCGGTGAATGGATTAAAAAATAACACTCACCGCTCAGGAAAATAACACGCCTTGTCGTTATCCTGTCTTTGCCAATGAGATATTCTGGTGGCCAATTTTTTGCAATAATGCAGGAATATCAATTGGATCAATTTTATCTGTTTGTAGATAAGCAACGGCATATTCGTGCCAGATACCCGATTGCAGGAACAAAATAAACAGTTCCCGGTCCAGATGATTCTCATTCACCATGTTGACCATGATATTGAGGGCTTCGGACAACAACTTCCCTGGTTTATAAGGTCGATCGGCAGCCGTCAGAGCCTCAAATACGTCAGCTATGGCCATCATCCTCACCGGAATACTCATCTGTTTATAGGTGAGCTGATAAGGATACCCTTTACCGTCCATGCGTTCATGATGCCCACCCGCAATCACCGGGACATTTGCCATGGTTCGTGGGAAGGGGAGTTTATTTAACATCACGATGGTCTGCATGATGTGCTCGTTTATTTTATAGCGATCCTCGTCTGTCAGGGTGCCACGGCGAATACTGAGGTTATAAATTTCGCCACGGTTATAGAGGAACCTCGGTTCCTGTACTTTGAAATCAAAATATTCCGGGCGCTTATTTTTATTATCACGGTAAATAATATGTTCATCTTTATCCGCCAGCATTGGCTCCTGTACCGGTAGTGGAGCGGCGGGTTGTCTGGCTTTACGTACTCGCTCTTCTTGGGCGATACCTGCATTATCATCTAATGTGCGAGTCCAATGGTAAGCGGCAATTTGCTGGATACGCGCGATAGCTTCGTCAGACATATACTCGCCACCCACATTGCAGTTGGCAATAAAGTAAAAATCTTCATCTAATTGGCGTAATTCCTCAGCTAACAACTGTTGATCGGCTTCACTGGCGCTCATTGCACCATATTGGCGTAAGAAGGCGATTTCTTTCTCACGTTTTAAGACTTCAAACCGCATGCGTATTTCATGGATGCGATCATAAATTAGCTCCAGTTTTGTTGATTTATCGACTACAAATTCCGGCGTGGTAATCTTGCCACAGTCATGTAACCAGCAGGCTGTATGTAGCTCTTCCCACTCATTTTCTGATAACGTAAAGTTGGCGAAAGGCCCCTGTTTAATATTGACTGCGGCACGGGCGAGCATTTTAGTTATTTCAGGCACACGCTGGCAATGCCCACCGGTATAGGCACTTTTGGCATCGATAGCTCCGGCAATAAGCTCAATAAATGCGTTGAGCAGGTTTTTTTGCTCTTGCAATAATCGCTGTGTTTCTACTGAAACTGATAAACTGCCCACCAGGGCATTAACTAATTGAATTTTTGAGCGTTCACGCTCAGCATTTAGCTCATAAGGGTTAAATAACAGTAGGAATCCGAGCAATTGGTTATCATGGGTCTTCATCGGTACGGCAACAAAGCGTAGGGGCAAATAAGGTTGTAGGAAGTCATGTAATTGGCTAAAGATATTATCTTTATTGAGCGTTCCTACAATGGTTTTCCCTTCGAGTACCGGTAGGAAAGTCGTGAGATTGTCTTCTTTAATTTGTAATGAGGACATTTCTGCTACCGGGATATTTTCACCATTCCAGCGAAATGCCGTTGGTGTGAAGGTTCCCTCATCTTTATCTGACAGAAAAATAATCCCTCCGGTCATGGCAGCAATTTCCGTGGTTTCACTTAATAGCCCTTGCATCTGCCGGAAGAAATTACTTTCTGCTGTCAGCATATTTCCCATCGAAATAAACTGCTTCAGTGTTGATTTCATTTTTGACATTGATTTGTGGAGCTCGTCAACTTCCTCAATCACAGAGCGTTCTAATTCGCGCTCTTCGAAATGGAGATTACTGATGGAGTCCGCGTCCTGGCGTAGACGAATAAGGGGTTTGGATATTTTTCTGGAGAAATACCAAACTAACGGCAAGCTGAGCATTAACAGAATAAATGCAATAAAGGTTGAGTGATTACGAATAGAATTTGCATCGGCTGTCAGATAGCTGGCGGGTGTCGCAATAATCAACTGATAGGCATTGCCGTTGCTATTAATCTCAACAACTGAGCCGAACCAGCGCTGATTTTGTGCCTCAAACATGATACTACGATTAGCATTGTTTACCGGTGAGTTGCTAGCTGTCTGACTATTTTTTTGACTATTGAGCAAAACTTGCAATACAGGGATTTGCCGGTCTGCATTGGTGTTATCTGCCGCCTTATCTTTAGGTTTTGGCAGGCTAGCGATAACTTCACCATGGGAATTAATAATAATGGCCTGGCTACCTGGCGGCAGATTTTGTTTTATTAAAAATTGCGAAAGTGAAGCCAGGGAAACGTCCAATCCAATGATTGTCTGTTTATTCTCAGCCTGACGGCTATAAGTAAAACCGACTTCTCCGGTGCCTTTAAAAATATAAATAGGAGAGGTGATCAGCATAGGACTTGCGGCGGCCAGAATAAACCAATCCCGCCGCCGTGGATCGTAGTTATCATTTTCACGCGGCATAACAGCAATCACTCGCTGCTGCTTATTAAGATAAATAAAACGTTTCTCCGGTAAACTATCAAGAAAACGATTACTTTGAACCATCCATTCGGCATCTTCAGGGGCATGGAATAATGTACGGTTAGCTTCCGTTAAACGCCGCAGCATAAAAAAATCACCATTAGCGTAGGCGCTATACACGGCACTGGCATAACTATTCTGCTTCAGAATTTCAATAAATTTATCGACAAAGGCCATTCGTTGTTCAAGGGTCGATAGTTCTGTGATTTGCATACTGGCAAGAATATTAACCGACATTATCATTGGTCGTGTTACAGCATCCAATTCAGCGGCAATCGCCTCTCCGGTTTTTTGATACTGCCGATTGGTGCTGATTTCAGTCAATTTAGTCAGTTGGCTATGACCAAAAATAATAATGACGGTACCTATTGAGACGATCAACAAGGTGAAGAGAGCGGCTATCTGGATATGCAAAGGATAGCGGTTTTTTAGCCCGAATAGATTACTTAGCATCATAGCCATCCCGGAAGTTTATTATTTAATTACTTATAATCATAGAATGTACTGACATAATCAGCATATTCCCCTATCTTTCAGTAGGTTGTATGTAATTACATGATTGTAAAAGCTTTGTTTTATATTGCATTGGAATTGTTGGATGAAAAAACCAATCACAGTCAGAAAAAAATGTTTTAACGTGCAGAATATCTAAAAGCAGTATTTAGCAGCCCGATTTTTAGGCGGTTAAAAGGACTTGATGAGTCGAATGGGATGCAGCGGATTTACTGACCGGCATTAAACAGGCCATATCGGGAATTATTAAAAGTATCATCTCAATAGGTTCATATTGGCCCTAAATCAGACGCATGCAGGTCTAAATAGCGATGATAGTTATCAGGGGGTGGATCATTATCTGTCGGATGTAAGCGATGGTGCCCACGGATGGCGGTGGGTGCAAAACCAAAACGTTTGCGAAAACGTTCAGCAAAACGTGATGCACTCTCGTAGCCCACTTGGCTGGCTATTAATGATATTGGCCAATCAGTACCTTGCAATAAACGCAATGCACTGGTCATGCGGACATCAATCATTAAGTCACGTAATAGTATTTTTTCGGCAGCTAATTTTCGGCGTAATACAACTTCGCTCATCGCCATATGGTCTGCAACTTGTGATGCCGACCATATTTTGTATGGATCAGTCGCCAAACAACGGCGCACTCTCTCACTTAACGAATCACTTTCATTTAATATAAATTTAACGCCACGCTGAGCCAACCAAAGTAACAATTCAAGCATGCGGTGTCTGACGATAGTTGGCGGAATATCACCAATGTCAGATATTGCTTTAAACGTATTGCCGAATGTATTGATGAATTCAGGTGCTAAATTACGTACCGGCATAACGCCGGGAACATACCCAAGACCAGCGGATGCTGGATGATTGGCAAAGGTGGCAATCAAACGGGGATCACAGCGAAGTTGGTGGCTAAAAAATAGTCCGTCGTCAGATAAGCCATTTATTACATCAACTGTTTGGCCACTACTCACCGCGACTATTTCACCGGCCTGTATAATACATTCCTGATTATCCCAGCGAATGATTTTGTACCCACGGTTAACCATAATGAGCAATGGATGCTCAATATAGACGGAGGTGAGTAGCAGCTCTGTGTGTTGAATAACATGTGCCGAGCTACCCACACCGGGGCAAAAATTAATTGTACGTTCCATCGATATTCATTTCACAATTTTAGCCTGAGAATATCTTTACGCTTTGAGTGGCAGAGTAGCAACTCATTTTAATAGAAAATTTACAGTAACTGGCTATTTTAGCGAAAAATATTAAGGGTGAGAATAATAGCCAGCTCGATATGAGTGATTGTTACTGTCAATATAATTCCATGTTAAAAACAATGACAATAAAAATTAATTGGCATGTTAATAATTGCAGTGACATGTAATTTCTTTACAACAAAAGGTGTAATCGTTTTCGGTAACTGACCGCTACTGTGTTTCACCCAGCAGCAATGCATGATCAGGGAATTGACCATAAGTATTATTAACAGCTTGCTGTCGGGTTGATTGCCCGACTAATTCACTGAGTGCATCCAGGCGTAACTGTAATAGACGTTTAATTTCTATTTCATTTTCCAAAATAGCTCTCAATTTCTCACGTAACAGCTCTTGCAACACCTGAGATGAGCATGAGGATATAGTGACGTTTGCCGTGCTTTCTACCGCTTTAAGGTAAGTCATTTCGAGATCAACCAGCGCATCCCAATTCCCCTCAGTTGCCAATGCAAGCATTTGCTCACTGAGTGTCAGGATTTGTTGATATTCGGACAAAAGGTGCTGGTGACGTTCCATTAAATGGGGTCCTAATCAGGTTGATAATTGGGGCCGATCTGCCGCCAGGCGTCTGCAATATTTTCGAGCAAAGCAGACACTTCATTAATTGCCTGTTCGTCATTATGCAAATTGGCATGCAGCAAGCGCCGTGACATATAGTCATATAAAGCTGACAAATTCTGTGCCAGCTCACCGCCTTTTTCCATATCCAGTCCTGCACTCAGCCCATTATCAATAATATTAATGGCTTTTGACAGTGCAGCACCTTTGGCCGGAATATCTCCCTGACTCATCAAGATGCGAGCACGAACCAGGGCGCTTTGCGCCCCGTCGAAGAGCATCACGATCAATTGATGAGGGCTGGCACTCATTACACCACTTTCGACTCCTACGTTTGCGTAAGCTTGAACCCCTGATCGGCTGTACATGCTCTATCCTTTATGAAGAGAATTGTTGAGTTAAGAAATTACCGGTATTGGTTAATGAACTCACCAATTTGTCCAACTGGGTAAATTGTGCCTTATAGCGTTCAATGGTGGCATTAATGCTATCAGTGGTTGAGGTAACCTGTTTCTCTAATGATTTTAATGTCTTGTTAATACCATCAGTGGCTGTCTTTAATGAGCCTTTGGTGGAATCCAGTGCGGTATTTAGCAGGTTATCCATCTGAGTGGCGAAACCGGTGGTTTTGCCATCGCCGACAAAAAATGCTGTTACGTTATTCGGCTGGTCAGTCAGTGCTTTATCAAGTTTCTTCGAATCAATGACTAATTTTCCATCAAGATCTTGAGTAATACCCATCGCTGCCAGGGTTTTCACATCACCGGCCTGGGCAGAGGCTAATTGGCTCTTCAATTGCGTTTGGATGCTGCGCAATGTGCCATCGCCAACTAATGCGCCATTACTGGTTGATTGATCCTTACCCGCTTCAACCGCAGTATATTTGGTTAAAGAAGCAAACGTGGTTTGTAATGAATTATACGCATCGACAAATGTTTGAATCGCAGCTTTGGTCGCGGTGGAGTCACGTGTAATTGTCAGTTGCTCAGGTTCATCTTTTTTTGTTAAGGCTTTCAGGCTGAGTGTAACGCCTTGTGGTGCATCAGTAATGGTATTGCTTTGACGGGTAATGGATACGCCATTTACTGTCAGTGTTGCATCTTCAGCTTTTACTTTTTGTGTTAAAGCGCCACTACCACCGGTGGTGCTTGGGGTGTAGTTCAAAAAGTTGTTTAAAGTGTCATCACCAGAAACACTGACTGTCATTTCTGACTTCGTCCCTGTTTCCTTGGAGGTTAATGCGAGATAGTAAGTATCATCATCCGCTTTCATGATACTGGCGCTGACACTACCTTCTTGTTTATTAATCGCATCGCGAATACCGGTCAACGAGGTCTGCTCACTGGTCAGTTTTACTTCCAGTGGTTTTGTTTGACCGGGTTGAGTGATAGTAATTGTCCGGCTGTCGTTACTATTACCCAGTTTATCTGTGGCGTTCGGCACATCAGAAGAGAGTAATGATTGCGCTTTAGCCAGATTAGTCACTTCAATCGTGTAATTACCTGCTGTCGCACCACTGCTGGTAGTGGCGGCAAAAGCGGTATTGGTGCTGTTAACAGAGGTCGTAGCTAGGGTATCGGCTTTTTTTAGTGCTGCAGATGCCGTTTCGACTTTAGCCAGAGCGCTTTGTAACACGCCATAGGCAGTAAGCTTGCCTTTATAACTGGTCTGCTGGTTGGTTAGCGGAGTTAAGCGGGTTTGTTCCCCGGCACTTAATTTATCCAGTAAAGTGCCTAGCTCCAAATTTGAACCGATACCCAGAGAACTGATACTTGCCATGTCTAATCCTTAATATTCAAGTGTCGTTACAGGGGTTATCGGCCAGAGAATTGAAAAGTTTACACATAAAATGGAATTTATGATGGCTGGAATAACGGGGGATAACAGGGCGCTATTTGCCCTATTGAATAGAGTGATAATTAAAGAAGAGAGAAAAAATAATTTTACCTAAATTTAAAATTATTTCACAGAATGGCTAAAGGTTCCTTAAAGAGCGCCGATACAAGTTGTGACGGTGATGAAGCCGTGGGCAGTAAGCCCAAACCATAACCCAACAGCATTTAAGGAATAACATTATGGCGGTAATTAACACTAACATTCTGTCTCTGACGACTCAGAACAA
This sequence comes from Yersinia sp. 2540 StPb PI, assembly GCF_052217165.1. Taxonomy (NCBI): domain Bacteria; kingdom Pseudomonadati; phylum Pseudomonadota; class Gammaproteobacteria; order Enterobacterales; family Yersiniaceae; genus Yersinia; species Yersinia sp. 2540 StPb PI. The sequence goes on along the minus strand of NZ_JAZGQC010000001.1, from coordinate 3,340,738 downwards.
CATGAACAAATCCCAGTCAGCTTTAGGTTCCGCCATTGAGCGTTTGTCCTCTGGTCAACGTATCAACAGTGCGAAAGACGATGCTGCGGGTCAGGCAATCGCTAACCGTTTCACTTCTAACATCAAAGGCCTGACTCAGGCTTCCCGTAACGCAAACGACGGTATCTCTCTGGCACAAACCACTGAAGGTGCGTTGGGCGAAATCAACAACAACTTGCAACGTGTGCGTGAGTTGAGTGTTCAGGCTGCTACCGGTTCTAACTCATCTTCTGACCTGAAATCAATCCAGGACGAAATTAAACAACGTCTGGACGAAATCGACCGTGTATCTGACCAAACTCAGTTCAACGGCGTGAAAGTTCTGGCTGGCAACAGTAGCATGAAAGTTCAGGTTGGCGCTAACGATGGCGAAACTATCAGCATCAATCTGGAAAAAATCGACTCAAAAAGTTTGGGTCTGCAAGGCTTCAACGTTGATGGCGCAAAACAAGCCTCTGTTGATGATTTGACTTCTCAGTTCAAAGCCACTGGGACTAACAACTTTGATGTTGGCGGTGTTGCATATAAAACTGATATCAACAGCGGTGCAGTGACTAAAGCCGGTGTAGCACAATATATTGATGCGGGTACCGGTGCATTCTCCGGCACTGCGACCGCTGCTAACACAGCATCAACTGCTTACACAACTACAGCAACCGCTGGCGCAGAAGCTACTTCTATCGCTGCCGCGTCTGTTGGTAAAGCAACAGGTGATAAATTCACTGCTCAAGGCATGGAATTTACCGTTAAGACTGCGGCTGACGCGAATGGTAACGGTGTTTTCAGTGCTACAGTTGATGGTAAAAGTGTTGATTTCACAACTTCAGCCAGTACTGCACCTGCCGGTACCGCTGCTGAAGTGAAAACTTCTAGCGCTTTATTCACCTCTGTTGTTGGTGGTGGTTTAACCACAAAAGCTGCTGAAACCAACCGCGCTGCAACCTTAGCTGATCTGGATTTACAAGGTGCTACCAAAACTGGCAGTACTTTGACTGTTAACGGTACTGCATACACCGCTAACGCCAAAGGTGATGAAATCACCAATGCGGGTGGCAAAGTAATGTACATGTCACGTACTGCTAACGGCAACACCACCCTGATCAATGAAGATGCTGCTGCATCTCAGAAATCAACTGAAGACCAACTGGCGACTGTTGATAAAGCGCTGGCACAAGTTGATGCGCTGCGTAGTGGTCTGGGTGCGGTACAAAACCGTTTTGACTCAGCTATCACCAACTTGGGTAACACCATCAATAACCTGACTTCAGCTCGTAGCCGTATCCAGGATGCTGATTACTCTACTGAAGTTTCTAACATGAGCCGTGCTCAAATCCTGCAACAAGCAGGGACTTCAGTATTGGCACAAGCAAACCAAGTACCACAAACTGTGCTGTCTCTGCTGCGTTAATTCGCCAGAAAGACCACATTATGTCAACCCCGCTGCGGCGGGGTTTTTATATTACTCACTGGAAAGAGAAAAGAGCACTTTTTCCAGTGGGAATAAGTTTAAACCAGGCGCTAATGGCTTATTTTTAGCGGTTTTCATCTCTATTTCTCGCTCTGTTTTTTCAATGACTGCAATAGGTTAACAGTAAAATTAACGGGCATAAGCCAAATAGCCGCCCTTTTATAGGCCTATTCCAGCGATTGTCTGGCTGACCTGACAGGATAATGGTACGACTCTCTTACCCTTAGGTGCCTGTCTAGTGAGCGATCTGTATACCGCCGAAGGCGTGATGGACAAAAATTCCCTCTGGCAACGCTATGTTCCTTTGGTTCGCCATGAGGCACTGCGTTTGCAGGTTCGCCTGCCGGCCAGCGTGGAGTTGGATGATTTGTTGCAGGCTGGAGGTATTGGTCTGCTGAATGCTGTCGAGCGTTATGACGCTTTGCAAGGGACTGCGTTTACCACTTATGCGGTACAGCGTATACGGGGTGCCATGCTAGATGAACTGCGTAGCCGAGATTGGGCGCCACGCAGTGTGCGTCGTAATGCACGTGAAGTAGCCAGTGCCATGCAACAGGTTGAACAACGGGTGGGGCGCCCTGCAACTGAGCAGGAAGTAGCGCAAATTCTTGATATTAATTTGGCGGAGTACCGTCAGATTTTATTGGATACCAACAATAGCCAACTTTTCTCCTATGACGAATGGCGGGAAGAGCATGGTGAAAGTGTCGAACCCCTGCTGGAAGGGCATGAGGATGCCAATCCATTGCAACATTTGTTGGAAGGAAATCTGCGTCAACGCGTGATTGAAGCGATCGAGGCATTGCCGGAACGCGAAAAGATGGTGCTGACGTTGTATTACCAGGAAGAGCTGAACCTGAAAGAAATCGGAGCGGTGCTTGAGGTCGGGGAGTCCCGCGTCAGCCAGCTTCATAGCCAGGCGATAAAACGCTTACGCGCCCGCCTGAATAACGACTCTTAATTCACTTCCGCTCAGTGATATCACAGTTTCTATTTTATTAATGCAGGTCTTCTTATGCCAGGACTTCAGTTAAAAAAACGGCCACTGAGCCGTTATTTAAAAGATTATAAACACGGCCAAACTCATTGTTCACATTGTCATAAAGAACTTGACCGTATGGCGTTGGTTTTCCGTGGACAAATCATTAATAAAGAAGCTATCTCCGGTATGGATCAGCCCATTGACGATCAAGTATGGTCAAAGCTTCAGCATGAGTTGACTGCATTATGTCGTTTTTGCAGCGAAATATATTGTAATAGCACGCCCGGTTATTTCGATATTATGGCGTTCAAGCAATATTTATTTGAACAAACTGAGATGAGCCATAGTACTGTTCGCGAATATGTTGTGCGCCTACGTCGTCTGGATGAAATGTTGGTTGCCACTAATTATCCGGCCGAAAAGTTTGCCAGTGAGACCATGCATCAGCGCATTATTGATGAGTTGCCTAATGCGGCGCATAACAATTATCGTATTGCCTTGCGTAAATATGATCAGTATCTGGAATGGCAAAAAAATTACTGAGACTGGTACGTGCGTTCAGGCAGTTGAGAAAACTCTGTATTTTCGCTAACAGCGTCGCGAGTATAACGCGAAACCCTTCAGTCATTATTTTACGCCCGGCAAGGTTCCCCGTGCCGGGTTAATACCCTTCATTCTGTACGCTGTAGAGGTGTTAGCTACCCTCGTTCCCTCGAATGACTGACTTGATTAAGCTGAGTAGTGCCACCCTCTACAGCTTGAAATCGCTAAGTATCGTCTATTTATTCCGCATATTACGTTATTCCCCTGCGCTATCGTCAACGACATCTATAATAAAAATAAGTGATTATTGGTGTTACATCTGATAAATCTATATTTCCTCTTGGTACTTGCAGCCGCAGGGGTTAGTTACATTGACTTATCCGTACCTACCTACACGCCAAGTTCGTTGGGCAACAGTTGACTTATTAATTCCCTGGGGGATCCGTGACGTTTCAACACAAACTGGCGCAATTTCCGCGTCTAGATCTGGTCGGCAATCCGACGCCATTGGAAAAACTATCTCGACTCTCCGATTATCTGGGGCGTGAAATTTATATCAAACGTGATGATGTAACACCTCTGGCATTAGGGGGGAACAAATTACGTAAGTTAGAGTTTTTGGCAGCAGATGCGTTAAGTCAGGGCGCGGATACGCTGGTTACCGCGGGCGCTATTCAGTCTAATCATGTCCGCCAAACAGCAGCAGTTGCGGCGAAATTGGGGCTGCGTTGTGTCGCATTGCTTGAGAATCCGATTGGCACGGCACAGGAAAATTATCTGACCAACGGCAATCGGTTACTATTGGGTCTATTTAACGTAGAAGTAGTGATGTGCGACGGGTTACATGACCCGAACCAACAATTGGCTGAGCTGGCAACCCGTCTGGAGGCTCAGGGCTTTCGGCCGTATGTGGTGCCGGTTGGTGGTTCTAATGCCTTAGGCGCTTTAGGTTATGTGCAATGTGCATTAGAGATTGCGGCTCAGTCGGCTGGGAATGTCACTTTTAGCTCGGTGGTTGTGGCATCGGGCAGTGCGGGCACCCACGCAGGTCTGGCAGTAGGGTTGCAACAATTATTGCCTGATGCCGAGTTGATTGGGGTGACCGTATCGCGTAAAGCCGATGAGCAACGCCCTAAAGTGGCGCATATTCAGCAAGAGTTAGCTGCGTCCCTGGGGATTACCGGGGAGCAGGCAGAAATTATCTTGTGGGATGATTATTTCGCCCCGCAATATGGCATGCCGAACGATGAAGGGTTGGCAGCTATTGGGCTGTTGGCAAGGCTTGAAGGTGTACTGCTCGATCCGGTGTATACCGGCAAGGCGATGGCGGGTTTACTGGATGGTCTTGCGCAGAAAAAGTTTCGCGATGAGGGTCCAATTCTGTTTATCCACACCGGTGGTGCACCCGCATTGTTTGCTTATCATCCACGGGTGTAACCTTTAGTTATTGCTTATTCCGTTTATAGCTATCGTTATTAGTTTATATTCCTTTATTCCATTAACAGCACTGATAAAGTGCTGAATATCAAAAAATAAACATGACAGTCGGGGTATTTATGGGTTTTTCAATTGTTCGTCGCCGGTTAGTTCTGGGCATGGTGGCAGTCGCACTGGCAACAGGCTTGAATGTGAAGTCTTATGCTGCAGGTGATTTGCTGAGTCAGGTCAAAGATCGAGGAACTCTGATTGTTGGGCTGGAGGGCACTTATCCGCCGTTCAGTTTCCAAGGTGAAGATGGGAAACTCACTGGGTTTGAAGTGGATTTTGCTAATGCATTAGCAGAACACATGGGCGTTAAGGCCAAAATCACCCCGACTAAATGGGATGGCATGTTGGCTTCATTGGAGTCCAAGCGTATTGATGTGGCGATTAACCAAGTCACCATTTCTGAAGAACGTAAGAAAAAATATGATTTCTCAACGCCTTATACCATTTCTGGTATTCAGGTGCTGACTAAGAAAGGTAACGAAGGTAACTTCACTAAACCTGAAGATTTGCAAGGCAAGAAAGTCGGTGTTGGCTTGGGTAGTAACTACGAACAATGGTTACGTGACAACCTGAAAGGTGTTGATATTCGCACCTATGATGATGACCCAACTAAATATCAGGATCTGCGTGTAGGCCGTACGGACGCCATTTTGGTTGACCGTTTAGCTGCATTGGATCTGGTAAAGAAAACCAATGGTACTCTTGCTGTTGCAGGCCCGGCGTTTGCTCGTCAGGAGTCTGGCGTAGCATTGCGTAAGAACAACCCAGAGTTGTTAGCGGCAATCAATCAGGCGATCACTGAGATGCAAAAAGATGGCACGTTGGCCAAAATCTCTGAGAAATATTTTGGTGCGGACGTAACTAAATAATGCAAGAAAGTATTCAATTGGTGCTGGATTCAGCACCATTTTTATTGAAAGGTGCCTGGTTTACCCTCCAGCTCAGTCTGGGGGGGATGTTTTTTGGTCTGGCATTAGGTTTTATGTTGGCCATGATGCGGTTATCTCGTTTCTTGCCGTTATCACTCCTTTCTCGTTTCTATGTCTCCATTTTCCGTGGTACTCCATTAATAGCTCAGCTATTTATGATCTATTATGGTCTGCCACAGTTCGGCATTGAACTGGATCCGATGCCTGCTGCATTGATCGGTCTATCACTTAATACCGCCGCTTATACATCTGAGACATTGCGTGCTGCTATTTCGTCAATTGAGAAAGGGCAGTGGGAAGCGGCGGCCAGTATCGGTATGACACGTTGGCAGACACTTTATCGGGTGATATTGCCGCAAGCCGGGCGCACCGCATTACCTCCGCTAGGGAACAGTTTTATCGGTCTGGTAAAAGATACCTCTTTGGCGGCGACTATCCAGGTTCCTGAACTTTTCCGTCAGGCGCAATTGGTCACTTCCCGTACATTGGAAGTTTTCACTATGTATCTGGCGGCCTCGTTGATTTATTGGGTCATGGCGACATTGTTGTCAGCATTACAAAATCGGCTGGAAGCCCATGTTAATCGTCAGGATCAGGAGTAGCCATGAGTGCCATAGACATTAAACAACTGACCAAACAGTTTAAAGGTCAGCAGGTGCTGCACGGTATCTCACTTGAAGTAAATAGCGGTGAAGTGGTGGCGATCATCGGGCCGAGTGGCTCAGGTAAAACGACTTTATTGCGCAGTATTAATCTACTGGAGGTCCCTGATTCAGGGATTATTCGTGTCGGTGATATTGAGATTGATGGCAGCATACCTATCAGCAAGCAGCAACGTCAGGTGCGCGCACTGCGCCAACAGGTCGGGTTTGTGTTTCAGAGCTTCAATTTGTTTCCACACCGTTCGGTGCTGGAGAATATTATTGAAGGGCCGGTTATTGTTAAAGGCGAAAAGCGAGCCTCTGCGGAGAAACGTGCTCGTGAACTGCTGGCAAAAGTAGGGCTAAGTGGGAAAGAAGATGCTTACCCACGCCGTTTATCCGGTGGTCAGCAGCAGCGGGTTGCCATAGCACGAGCATTAGCAATGCAACCACAGGTTATTCTGTTTGATGAACCGACGTCAGCGTTGGATCCTGAACTGGTGGGGGAGGTTCTCAACACTATCCGCGCACTGGCTGAGGAAAAACGCACCATGGTGATTGTGACGCATGAAATGAGCTTTGCCCGCGATGTGGCTGACAGGGCTATTTTTATGGATCACGGACGGATTGTTGAGCAAGGTCCAGCAAAAGAGTTATTTGCCCATCCGCAGCATGAGCGTACTCGGTTATTCCTTGATAAGTTCCTGAACAATCACTGAGTCATTTACTGCGAAGCTGATAGCCAGACTCAGCGAAATAGGGGGCACTTTTGGGCCCCCAGTTTTATCAAATCATCCTACAAAAAGGCTTCCAGCTTAAGGCGAAGCGCGGTAGCTTTAACTTCCTTCATCTGCCCATGACCCGGTAATACTTTTTGTTCGACGGTGACCAACCCCGCTTTTTTCAAAATAGCCACATCACGGGTGACGGCACTGCGATCCCGTTTTAAACGGGTTGAAAGGGAGGTGATAGAGCCGGGGTGCATTTTTACCGCCCGTAGCAGAACAATGCGCGCAGCACTTAATATCCGCACCATCGCTAATGGGTCTTCAAAGGTAATAGTGTGTTCTTCAGGTAAGGCTTTCCCTGCATCTGCCAGAGCCGCGAGTTGTTTGCCTCGTTTGAAAAAATCATCTTCCGTTGCTGTTTTGATGACGAGTTTGTCCATTAACTTCTCCTTAATGAAGTCCAATCCTTCTGAAAGCAATCCTCTATCTGTTCAAAGCTGACAAAATCAACTGCTTCAATGCCACCTAAGTAATGGCGATGGTGAAAACCATGCGCATTGTCGTAACCTATTACGCGACCATTATCACCCTGTGATAAATGGTGATTGATATAGGCTAAATTATAACGGGTGATAGTACCGACCCGATCAGCCCATATTTCACGGCGTAATTGACCATTACCCCGCCGGTTAGCAATTTGATGAGTCTCATCGACAATCTTTTTATCAGACATGAATATTATTATCACTCCTGAGAGGGGTTGTACATAAGATCTTCACTAAGAAGAAAGCTAGGGACGTATACAGTTCCGTCATTTGTCTGAATTTATAATGAGTTAATTACCAGGAAAGGCTCAACAGAGTGATGTCAAATATGCGAGAGGCTGCCAGAGGAAAATAGTTTCATACCCGTTTTACATCAGGGAATGCGGCATATATCGAATAATAACCCGTCAGTTGCGACCGGAGTCTACGTAAAGAATAAGGTCCCGAAGGACCTTATTGGTGCAGGCACTCTAAGTGCGAAAAAGAGTGGGCTTAGTTAGCTAGCCGATGGTCATCAGGCTGGCATTTCCTCCCGCTGCGGCGGTATTCACACTCAGTGAGTGCTCAATCAGCAGGCGTTCCAGCAGTATATTTGTTTCACCACGGGCGAAGCCCTGTACCGAGACAATTGGCCCCTCAATTTGAGCTATCTGCTCACACAAGGTGCGCAATTGATCAGCATCACCGTGATAGATAACGGCATCAAACGGTACGTTGGCGGTTTGCCAGTCATGGGTAAGGGTAATTTGGGATTGCACTACCGCCGGTAGCTGGCGTAACAGATCCTTTTGTATCCCCTGTTCTGGCCATAAGATCTCGCAGCCGATTGCCAGAACGGCTGCCAGTTGTATTAGAGCATCAGTGTCATTATCCGCCAGACAAAGAACACGTTCACGCGGTAGTAGGGTATAACTGTTGCGCTCACCGGTTGGCCCAGGCAATAACTGTATGGTGCCACCTTGCGCCAGTTCGCCATAGCGCTGCGCTAAAGGCACTAATTCAGCATATTGTTGTTTGTCAGCCCATTGTATTAGAGCGCGATGGGCTATTTGTAATGCTTCGCGACCAGCCATATTCTGTGGTTGCTCAATATTTTGATGTGCCAGTGTCTTAAGAACCGCATCTTCTGGGCGGCTGCACAACAGACGATACAGATACAGTGGACCACCCGCTTTAGGGCCGGTTCCTGACAACCCTTCACCACCAAAAGGTTGTACGCCAACCACCGCCCCAACCATATTGCGGTTAACGTAGAGGTTGCCTACTTTAGCTTTTTCAGTGACTTGGGCGATAGTTTCATCAATACGGGTGTGAATGCCCAAGGTTAAACCATAGCCGGATGCGTTGATTTGATCGACTAAGGCGCCAAGGTTCTGACGCTGGAAACGTACCACATGCAGTACCGGCCCGAAGATCTCTTTTTTCAACTCATCAAAGCTATCCAGCTCTATTAATGTTGGCTTAATAAAGGTACCGCGTTGCCACTCGGTTTCGTCCTGACTGTTGGTGCGGGCAGCCTGGTAAACTTTACGCCCTTTGGCGCGCATGGCCTGAATATGGCGCTCAATCCCAGCTTTGGCCTCGGCATCAATCACCGGCCCAATATCTGTAGACAGGCGTTCTGGATTACCCATCCGGCACTCGGCCATCGCGCCACGCAACATTTGCAACGTGTGCTCAGCAACATCATCCTGAATGCAAAGAATACGCAAGGCCGAACAACGTTGGCCCGCGCTGTCAAAGGCTGATGCGACGACATCGGTCACCACCTGTTCCGTCAATGCAGAGGAATCAACAATCATGGCATTGAGGCCACCGGTTTCGGCAATCAGTGGCGTTGGGCGGCCCTGAGGATCAAGGCGGCCTGCGATGCTGCGTTGCAAAATAGCAGCGACTTCGGTTGAGCCGGTAAACATCACGCCGCGCACACGGTTGTCATTGACCAATGTCGCCCCAACGTTGTCGCCTCGGCCGGGTAATAGTTGTAGCACGCCGTGAGGAATACCGGCCTCTAGCAAGATACGTACAGCTTGCGCAGCAATCAGTGGCGTTTGTTCCGCCGGTTTTGCTAATACACTGTTACCGGCAGCTAATGCTGCGGCAATCTGGCCGGTAAATATTGCCAACGGGAAGTTCCATGGGCTGATACAGACCACGGGGCCGAGAGGACGATGGCTATCATTAGAGAAGTTGTCTCGGACCATTCCAGCATAATAGTGTAGAAAATCAACAGCCTCACGCACTTCGGCAATGGCATTACTGAAGGTTTTACCCGCCTCTCGTACCAGTATCCCCATCAACGCTTGCATCTGACTTTCCATCAGTTCGGCGGCGCGCACTAAAATAGCCGCACGCTCGGCCGGTGGCGTTGCAAACCAGATAGCCCCCGCGCGGCCAGCCGCATCTAGCGCACGACTGATTTCAGCATCCGTTGTTTCGCGAACGTAACCGACGATATCAGCGGGTTCTGCTGGGTTGATAACGGCCAGGTTATCAAGTGCTATACCGCTATCACTTTCTGCGCCAATCATCGGTTCTGCCCGCCATATCTGGCTGGCACTGGTGAGGAGGGCACTGGAGAGCGAGGCCAAACGGTGTTCGTTGGCCAAATCTAATCCGCTGGAATTGGCTCTATCTTTACCGTAGAGGTCGCGTGGTAACGGGATTCGTGGATGAGGCAAACCAAGTTGCCCTTCACTGGCGGCGATGGCTTCTACAGCACTAACAGGATCAGCGACCAGTTCATCCAGTGGCAGAGTGGTATCGGCAATGCGATTGACAAACGATGTGTTGGCCCCGTTTTCCAGCAGGCGGCGTACCAGATACGCCAGTAAGGTTTCGTGGGTACCGACCGGAGCGTAAATACGACATGGGCGATTAAGCTTACCCTCGGCAACTTTCCCGACGACTTGTTCATATAGCGGTTCCCCCATGCCATGCAGGCATTGGAACTCATACTGGCCGGGGTAATAATTTTGCCCTGCAAGATGATAGATAGCGGACAAGGTATGCGCGTTATGAGTGGCAAATTGGGGATAAATCAGATTAGGTACGGCCAGTAATTTACGCGCGCAAGCCAGATAAGAAACATCGGTATACACCTTGCGGGTATAAACCGGATAACCTTCTAACCCATCAACTTGAGCGCGTTTAATCTCGCTGTCCCAGTATGCGCCTTTGACTAAGCGAATCATCAGCCGGCGGCGGCTGCGCTGGGCCATATCTATCACGGCATCAATAGTAGCGGGGCAACGTTTTTGGTATGCCTGAATGACGAAGCCGATACCGTTCCAACCTGCCAATTTTGGCTCGAAACAGAGTTTTTCCAGCAGATCGAGGGAGATTTCCAGACGATCAGCCTCTTCTGCATCAATGTTAATGCCAATATCATACTGCCGTGCTTGCAAGGTCAACGATAATAGCCGTGGATACAGCTCATCCATTACTCGTTCATATTGAGCACGGCTATAGCGAGGGTGCAGGGCGGACAGCTTAATTGAGATACCTGGCCCTTCATAAATTCCCCTGCCATTTGAGGCTTTGCCGATAGCATGGATTGCTTGTTGATAGGAGAGCAGATAAGCCTGAGCATCTGCCTCTGTCAGTGCTGCCTCACCCAACATATCGTAAGAGTAACGGAATCCTTTATCTTCCAGTTTACGGGCGTTCGCCAATGCCTCGGCAATGGTCTCGCCGGTCACAAATTGCTCGCCCATCAGCCGCATCGCCATATCCACACCTTTGCGGATCAATGGCTCACCACCTTTACCGATAATACGATTTAAGGAGCCGGAGAGCTTAGCCTCATTATGAGTAGAGACCAGATGGCCGGTAAAGAGCAGTCCCCAGGTCGCCGCATTGACAAACATCGACGGGCTGCGCCCCAAATGAGAGTGCCAGTTGCCGTTACTGATTTTATCGCGGATCAGTGCATCACGAGTGGGCTTATCAGGAATACGCAGTAGTGCTTCCGCAAGACACATCAATGCCACACCCTCTTGTGACGAGAGGGAGAACTCTTGCAGTAAGCTTTGCACGATACCCGCGCGACCATTAGCACTCTTCTGGTTACGCAATTTTTCAGCAATGGAATAGGCCAACTTATGGGTTTCTTGCGCTAAATCGGCCGGTAAACGTGCTTGCTCCAATAACATCGGTATGGCTTCAGTTTCGGGACGACGATAGGCCGCAGTGATGGCCGCACGAGTTACTGATTGTGGTAGCACTTGCTCGGCAAAATCTAAAAATGGTTGATGTGCGCTTTCAGTGACTTGCGGCATAATATCGTCCGTTTCCGCGATAGGGGTCACATGGGGTGTTGGCAATTCGGGTAGCTCACTGCCACTTTCCAGTCGTTCCAAATAGTTAAAAATGGCCTGCTTGATCAGCCAGTGTGGCGTGCGGTCAATACGCTGTGCCGCGCCCTTGATACGGTCGCGTGTTGCTTCATCGAGTTTCACGCCCATTGTGGTGCTACCCATGCTGTCCGGCTCCTTTAATAAGGGGGGTTATGATTTGATTCCTGATAATATCAGGCATGTTGCAACTTTGTGCAACCGTGTTAAATCACGGCGTGAATGAAGTGTGAATTCAGTCTTGTTTTTAACAATCAAGCGGGGCGTCGGAGGGATCGAATATTATGTTTAACTAAGGCTAATGCTAACAATGGTAGGCTTTGTGAGGGATTAACCTTAGGTATGACTCATTTTGCAATGGAAGGTGTAACCTCTAACATGGCGTAATGTGATGCAGGGTGAATTTTTTGTAAAAAATTTGTTTAATTTGTTGTGGGTAAGGAAACTCCTCCACTAGGATAGCCACCGCGAGATGGCCGTTCGCCAGCGAATAGTTGTGCTGGTAGTTTATTTGAGTTCGAGATTCATCTCTGGTGCAACTGAGTGTCACGTTCCGGCTCTCCAGAGTGAAAACATGACACCGCACTGAGCGGAAAGAACTCAAAATAGCGGGATATATTAAAACGATAATACGCACTATGGAGACGTTGCATGACCATGAATACGCCAATGTTGGTGACTTTTTTAGTTTACATTTTTGGGATGATATTAATTGGCCTCATGGCCTACCGGGCAACCAATAACTTTGATGATTATATTCTGGGTGGGCGAAGTTTAGGCAGTGTGGTCACTGCATTATCTGCCGGTGCTTCCGATATGAGTGGCTGGTTATTAATGGGATTACCGGGGGCGATATTCCTGTCGGGTATTTCCGAGAGCTGGATAGCCATTGGTTTAACGATTGGTGCTTATCTTAACTGGAAGTTGGTCGCAGGCCGTTTGCGGGTTCATACCGAAGCCAATAACAATGCACTGACATTGCCTGATTATTTCACCAGCCGTTTTGAAGATAAGAGTAAATTGCTGCGGGTGATATCAGCGGTAGTTATCTTGGTTTTCTTCACTATTTATTGCGCTTCAGGAATCGTTGCCGGTGCGCGTTTATTCGAAAGTACGTTTGATATGAGCTATGGCACCGCATTATGGGCTGGTGCTGCGGCTACCATCGCCTATACCTTTATTGGCGGTTTCCTCGCAGTAAGCTGGACGGATACAGTACAAGCAACGCTGATGATTTTTGCTCTGATCCTGACCCCGATTATTGTTATTCTGGCGGTGGGAGGTATCGACACTTCCATGATGGTCATTGCTGCGAAAAATCCGGCGAATATTGACATGTTTAAAGGGCTGAATCTGGTTGCCATCCTCTCTCTACTCGGTTGGGGATTGGGTTATTTTGGTCAGCCACATATTCTGGCGCGTTTTATGGCGGCAGACTCTCACCGTACTATTCGTAGTGCACGCCGCATCAGTATGACTTGGATGATCCTCTGTCTGGCAGGGACCATCGCGGTGGGCTTCTTTGGTATTGCTTACTTTGAAAACCATCCTGAACAAGCCGGGAATGTGAGCCAAAATGGCGAACGTGTTTTCATTGAGTTAGCTAAATTACTCTTCAATCCATGGATTGCCGGTATTTTACTGTCCGCTATTCTGGCAGCCGTCATGAGTACCTTAAGCTGCCAGTTACTGGTGTGTTCTAGTGCGTTGACGGAAGACCTGTACAAAGCATTCCTGCGTAAAAAGGCCAGTCAGAAAGAGTTAGTGTGGGTCGGCCGTGCCATGGTGTTGCTGGTGGCATTGATAGCTATCGCACTGGCAGCGGACCCGGATAATCGGGTTCTTGGTCTGGTTAGCTATGCATGGGCCGGTTTTGGCGCCGCATTTGGTCCTGTGGTTCTTATCTCGGTGATTTGGCCACGAATGACTCGCAATGGTGCACTGGCAGGGATGTTGCTCGGTGCTATTACGGTTATCGTCTGGAAGCAATATGCCTGGTTGGGCTTGTATGAAATTATACCAGGCTTCCTATTTGCCAGTATCGCCATTGTGGTGGTGAGCTTGTTGGGCAATACACCAAGTAATACCATTACTGAACGTTTCCGTAATGCTGAAGCGGAGTTTAAAACCATTTAATAGCGCACACATGCTGTTATTAATGGCATTTACTTTTGCTTAACATAGCCTCCTGTACCACAGGAGGCTTTTTTTTGCTGAAAATTGCGCCAGATATCGATAAATAGGCTGAGAGGGCGGTGCAAGCTAAAAAAACCGTATCTTAATGAATTTATTTGTTATTTAACCCGGCAGAAACAACTTGCCACAGTTTGTTTAACAATATTCTTATTTAGCCTCTTGAATTTCTTTTTGCCAGAATGATAATCACTATCGTTCTTAGTTTTACTTTTCTTTACGTAAATTGACGTTACTCATAATTACATATTTATACCCATATCCAGCGCAGGGGTGCTTAGCATGTTTGTCCCATTTCTAATTATGTTTCGTGAAGGGCTGGAAGCCGCGCTGATTGTTAGCTTGATCGCCAGTTACCTTAAGCGTACTCAACGCGGTCAATGGATGGGGGCAGTGTGGATTGGAGTAGTAACGGCAGCCGCGCTATGCCTTGCTATCGGCATCTTTATTAATGAAACCACGGGTGAGTTTCCGCAAAAACAGCAAGAGCTGTTTGAAGGTATTATTGCGGTGGTCGCAGTTTGCATTTTAACCTATATGGTTTTCTGGATGCGCAAGGTATCCAAGTCAGTCAAAGTCCATCTGGAAGGGGCAATTGATAATGCCCTCAACTCAGGCCGCAGTCAGGGCTGGGCATTGGTGGCGATGGTCTTTTTTGCCGTGGCCCGCGAAGGGCTTGAATCGGTATTCTTCTTACTGGCGGCTTTCCAGCAGGATGTCGGGATTGGCGCGCCAATTGGCGCAATACTTGGCCTGACCTGCGCCATTTTAGTGGGGATGGCTATCTACTGGGGCGGCGTTAAGTTGCATCTGGCTAAATTTTTCAAATGGACCAGCCTGTTTATCTTGTTTGTCGCCGCAGGCCTGGCCGCCGGAGCTATCAGAGCCTTCCATGAAGCCGGTCTGTGGAATCATTTTCAGGATATCGCGTTCGATTTGACGAATGTGCTCTCCACTCATTCACTGCTCGGCACCTTCCTTGAAGGGATGTTTGGCTATCAGGAAGCACCAACAATTAGCGAAGTTGCGGTCTACTTTATCTATCTGATTCCGGCACTGATGCTCTTTTTCCTTCCACCACGCACTACGGCGGCCACAATTGCCGCTGCTGCGCGGAAAACTAACCAATAATTCAGGAATTTTCACATGTCTAACCGGTTCTTCCGTCGCACTGCATTGCACGCCGCGTTACTGGCACTACCTGTTGTGGCTATCAACGTACAAGCAGCTGATATTCCACAAATTAAAATTACCGTTAACGATAAGCAGTGTGAGCCGATGGCGCTGTCTATTCCTGCCGGTAAAACTCAATTTATTGTCCATAATGCCAGTCAGAAAGGGTTGGAGTGGGAGATCCTCAAAGGCGTGATGGTGGTTGAGGAACGCGAAAATATTGCCCCGGGTTTTACCCAGAAGATGACGGCTAATCTGGAGCCGGGTGAATACGATATGACCTGTGGCTTACTCAGCAACCCGAAAGGTAAATTGACAGTTACGGCGGCCGGTGATCACGCTGCGGTAAAACCGGACGCGATGGCATTGGTCGGGCCAATTGCCGAATATAAAGTCTATGTAACACAAGAAGTTGCCCAATTAGTCACGCAAACTAAAGCCTTTACTGATGCAATCAAGAAAGGCGATTTGGCTCTGGCGCGCAAGTTGTATGCGCCAACCCGCCAGCATTATGAGCGTATCGAGCCGATTGCTGAATTGTTCTCAGATTTGGATGGCAGTATCGATGCCCGTGAGGACGATTTTGAGCAGAAGGCCGCTGATCCGAAATTTACCGGTTTTCATCGGTTAGAAAAAATCCTGTTTGGTGACAACACCACTAAAGGCGCGGATAAATTCGCCGACCAACTGTACAAGGACACCCTGGAACTGCAACAACGTATCACCGGCCTGACATTTGCGCCAAATAAAGTGGTTGGTGGTGCTGCGGGCTTAATCGAAGAGGTTGCGGCCAGCAAAATCAGTGGTGAAGAAGACCGTTACAGCCGTACTGATCTGTGGGATTTCCAAGCCAACGTTGATGGAGCACAGAAAATTGTTAATCTGCTGCGGCCATTGCTGGAAAAAGCCGACCAGCCGCTGCTGCAAAAAATCGATGCTAACTTCAAAACCGTCGATAGCGTATTGGCGAAATATCGCACGAAAGAGGGTTATGAGTCTTACGAGAAGTTAACTGACGCCGATCGTAATGCTATGAAAGGGCCGATTACGGCACTGGCGGAAGACCTTGCTCAGCTTCGTGGCGTATTGGGTTTGGATTGAGGCATTAAGATGAGTAAGAAAACCGGCCCGCAACACGGGTCGTATCAACATGATAACGGGGCGGCATTGCCGTCCCGTCGGCGTTTACTGCTGGGTATGGGCATGATGAGTGGTGCCTTGGCGCTTGGCGGGGCAAAGATAGCCCGAGCGGCAGATTGCCCTGCACCCGAGGCTGCACTTGCGCAAGATGAACGCTGGCAGAAGCAGCCCTTTTATGGTCAGCATCAGTCAGGGGTATTAACCCCACAGCAAGCGGCCATGATGCTGGTAGCATTTGATGTATTGGCCACTGATAAGGCGGCCTTGACCCGATTATTCAAACTGCTGACTGAACGGCTGGCCTTCCTGACCCGCGGTGGGCATGCACCTTCGGTTAATGCCAAATTGCCACCGCTGGATTCTGGAATTATGGGGCCGGAAATTTACCCGGATAACCTGACCATTACGGTTTCTGTGGGGGATTCTTTGTTTGATGAGCGGTTTGGTTTGCAGGGACAGAAACCACTGCGGCTACAAAGAATGACGCGCTTCCCCAATGATTCACTGGATGCGGGTTTGTGTCATGGTGATATCTTGCTGCAAATTTGTGCTAATACCAATGAAACGGTGATTCACGCTCTGCGCGATATTATCAAGCACACGCCAGATTTACTCAGTGTGCGGTGGAAGCGTGAAGGTTTTATTTCTGCTCATGCGGCCCGTAGCAAAGGTAAAGAAACGCCAATCAATTTGTTGGGTTTTAAAGATGGCACTGCGAATCCCAAAACCAGTGATAAGCCGCTGATTAATCAAATAGTATGGGTTCAGGACAATATCGGTGAGCCCGCATGGGCAGTCGGGGGTAGCTATCAGGCGGCGCGGATTATTCGCTTTAAAGTGGAATTCTGGGATCGCACACCGTTACAAGAACAGCAGACTATCTTTGGCCGTGATAAACATAGCGGTGCACCCTTGGGGAGCATACATGAACATGATGAGCCGGATTACACCAAAGATCCCGATGGCAACGTGATTAAGCTAGATGCACATATCCGGCTGGCAAATCCACGTACCGCAGAAACTCAGAATAACCTGATGTTACGCCGTGGCTACAGTTACTCGCTGGGAGTGTCAAATTCAGGGCAACTGGACATGGGCTTGCTGTTTGTCTGCTACCAATCTGATTTGGAAAAGGCGTTCCTGACGGTACAAAAACGGTTGAACGGTGAGGCATTAGAAGAGTATGTCAAACCGATCGGTGGGGGATATTTCTTCGTGTTACCTGGGGTGGTTGATGCTAACCACTATCTGGCACAAGGGCTGCTTGAAGCCTAACTCTGTTTAATGAGTAAGCAAGAGCACCGCTTTCATGCGGTGCTTTTTTATTGCCAGACAGCAGGGTTGATGCTTAAAGCTGATTTGAACGCTACTTGCCAAGCCCTGATATGGGCTGAATATTAAGCGAAACTAACCCCGCTGCGGTATTAGGTATTATGAAGGGCGTTAGCTTACCAGTTTGGCGGTAATTTTTGCCACATGCTCGCCCTGGAAACGGGCGATAGCAAGCTCTTCAGCAGTTGGCTGACGGGAGCCATCACCACCGGCAATGGTTGTTGCACCATATGGGGTACCGCCACGGGTCTGTGAAACATCAAATAACTCTTTGGCCCCATAGCCGATTGGCACGATGATAAAACCGTGGTGGGCTAATGTGGTCCACGTGGAGGTGATGGTGTGCTCTTGTCCGCCGCCAGTACCGGTTGAGGAGAATACACTGGCAACTTTGCCGTACAGTGCACCAGAAGCCCATAGCCCGCCGGTTTGATCGAGGAAGGTACGCATTTGCCCTGCCATATTACCGAAACGGGTTGGGGTACCAAAAATGATGCCATCGTAATCGGCCAGTTCTTGCGGCGTTGCGACCGGGGCTTGCTGGTTGTTTTTGCCGCCGGCATTGGCGAAGGCGTCTGGTGGCATGGTTTCAGGGACTCGCTTGATGGTCACTTCAACACCGCTGACTTTTTGGGCACCTTCGGCAATCGCACCGGCAAGTGTTTCGATATGCCCATACATGGAATAGTAAAGCACTAAAATTTTCGCCATCTCGCTATGCTCCAATCAAATTTATTGAATAATGCTGATGATGTAATCATAGTCGCTGCTAATGACACCTATTAACCATACGCCAATATAATCAGGCTGCAACTTATTAGTCGTGCGGAAAGTGAACGGGATATGAGGTAACCTTCTCTTTCTGCTGGTTTTATTAGCGCAATATTGTTACAGATTACGTAACTTCTTTTGCAGGCGTTTTTGCTGCCAGCGCTCGACCCAATTACCCAGCAATAACAGATTTATTGCGCGCAGACACAGCGGGATACTTAGCCCTAGCACTACCCACCAGGCCCACATATAGCCAGGTGACGTAAACCAATTGATAGCAAACAGCACTGCACACAGAATAACCGCCCGCAGTAACTGACGCAGTAAAGACATTTCATCCTCAACCGCTTTGCGGGCATCAATGACGCGTTGGTCAACGGCTTGCGACGGGGTGCTCTGTTCCTGAGAGACATTTGGGCAATACAGCTCACTGACTTTCAGATCCATGACGGCCGCAATAGCACTCAGTGTTTCCAGGCTGGCTTGTTCACCATTCTCTATGCGTTGAATCGTGCGCACACTCAGACTGCAAAGTTCAGCCAACTGTTCTTGTGACCAGGCCCGGGCCAACCGCAATTCACGAATACGATAGATGTTCATACTGATTTTCCTATGGGGTTTGAAGCGATATCAACAAACCTATGCTTAAGCCCTCGTCACTGCCACGACAGCAGCATGACATGTTCCCGACAGCTTTCTGACACGCTTATCACAACTTATTTAACCGCAGTTGCGAGCATTTTACCGCGATGATCCTGCACATGGCGTGACGTCTTGGTCATAAAACGCCTTAACGCTCTTGATTGAGCTTTTTGGCACACTAACAGAGCGTTATGGCACAATGTAAACAAGCCTGTTTGCGTAAGCTACTAACTTACCTCACAGGAGAACCATCATGAAAAAAATAGCACTGTCTCTGGCGATTATCGCAATGTCATTATCTGCTCAGGCACAAACCTTCAGCGTCAAAAGTAGCGATATGCCTGAAGGTAGACCCTTACAAACCCAGCAGGTTTTTAACGGATTTGGCTGTGATGGCGGGAATCAATCGCCACAGCTTTCATGGCAGGGTGCGCCCGCAGGAACCAAAAGCTTCGCCATTACCGCTTATGATCCTGATGCCCCGACGGGGAGTGGCTGGTGGCATTGGACGGTGGTGAATATCCCCGCCGATGTTCATTCATTGGCAACTAATGCTGGGCAGAGCAAAAATAGCACTTTACCTGTTGGTGCTGTTCAGGGGCGCAATGACTTCGGCTATGCGGGATTCGGAGGGGCTTGCCCACCAGCAGGAGATAAACCTCATCGCTATCAGTTCACGGTGTGGGCATTGAAAACAGATAAATTACCCCTCAGTAGTGATGCCAGTGGTGCATTGGTGGGTTTTATGCTCAACAGTAATGTGATTGCGAAAACGCAACTGGTTGCCACTTATGGCCGCTAATTATTAATCCAAGAGCAGGAAGTATGCAGCAGATAAATCATAGCCAGATGGCTATCTCCAGCGCTGAAATTGTTGCCCGCCAAGCACATACGTTGCATCGGGTCACCGTGTTTTCACCGGCACTGTGCCATGTCCGTCAGGGCAGTAAATTGGTGCAATGGGGGGCACAGGCTGCCAGTGCGGGGCAATCGTCGCTTATTTTGTTTCCTGCCGGTATCGAAGTCAGTATCGCGAATACCCCGGACCGGGGGCATTATTGTTCTGATATGGTCTATCTGCCGCAAAGTTTATTACGCCAGTTTCGCCACTGGTACGGTGCCTCGGCGGTGACGCCAGTGGCAACTGCATCGCTATGTGTTCCTCTGGATAGCCATACCCGCCTTGCATGGGATAGCTTATTGCTCAACGTGAAGTGTCATGCGCCAGATGCGCTCTTACAGCATGCGGCGATGGGGGTTTTATTGGCGCTGCACTTGGCTGGGCAGGCAGGGACGTTATTAATCGACCGACGAGATAAATGGGCGGAACAGGTACAACAAGTTTTACTGCTCGATCCGGCGCGCAACTGGAGCGTGAGTGATGTCGCCCACTCTTTGCATCTTGGGGATTCAACTTTGCGGCGCAAACTGATGCAAGAAGATCGCAGTTTTCGCGTGATTCTGGAAGAGGTTCGTATGGGGTGTGCATTAAATGCATTACAAACCACATCACTTTCGATTGGCGAGATCGCTGCACAGCACGGTTATATTTCACCATCCCGTTTTACTTCACGTTTTCAGCGGCATTTTGGCTTAACGCCACGCCGATTACGCGAAGCAATCACGGCAGCCTAAGTATATCTGTATAAAAACCTTACTCCCGTGCAGGGGAGTAAGGTGATGATAATAAAACAACCGCTATAGGTGATGATGACGCCTTACTGATTACGGTTGTCGTACAAGTAGCTTCTGCGCTTCTTCAAGATGAGATAACCAATGGTCAGAATGACAAACCACAGCGGCGTCACTATCAGGGCTTGGCGGGTATCACTTTCCAAGGTTAACAGCACCAGGACAAAGGCAAAGAACGCCATACATACCCACGACATGAAAATACCAGCGGGCATTTTATAGATGGATTTCTTATGTAATGCCGGGCGTCTTTTGCGATACACCAGGTAAGAGCAAAGGATGATGGTCCAGACGAACATAAACAGAATCGCTGAAACTGTGGTGACCAGTGTAAACACCGTCATTACGTTCGGGATTAGGTAAATGAGAACCACACCACCTAGCAAACAGATACAAGAGAATGTCAGGCCGGATGCGGGGACGGAACGGCGCGACAGCTTACCAAATTGCTTTGGTGCATCACCTTCTTTTGCCAAACCGAACAACATACGGCTGGTGGAAAACACGCCACTGTTAGCTGACGAAGCCGCCGAGGTTAGGACCACAAAGTTGATCACACTCGCTGCGGCAGGTAACCCGACCAGAACGAATAACTCAACAAACGGGCTTTTATCGGCAACTACTGAACTCCATGGTGTCACTGACATAATCATAATCAATGAGAAAACATAGAACATGATGATGCGGATAGGGATGGAGTTAATAGCACGTGGTAATACCACTTCAGGATCTTTGGTTTCAGCAGCGGTGGTCCCAACTAACTCAATACCGACAAAAGCAAAAACGGCTATCTGGAAGCCCGCAAAGAATCCACTGATTCCTTTCGGGAACATCCCACCATCATTCCATAAATGGGTAAATGATGCGGTGGTACCCGAAGGGGACTGATAACTCATTAACACCATGGTTAAGCCGGCAAAGATCAGTGCCACAATTGCCACAATTTTAATCATGGCAAACCAGAACTCCATTTCCCCGAACATTTTTACCGTGGCCAAATTCAGTGATAGCAACAGTAAAACCACTAGCAGTGAGGCAACCCACTGGGAGAAACCGGGGAACCAAAATTGGGCGTAAGCCGTGATGGCAACCACATCAGCGATCCCGGTGATGACCCAACAAAACCAGTAGGTCCAGCCGGTGAAAAAACCAGCCCAAGGACCGAGTAAGTCGGCGGCGAAATCACTAAATGATTTATATTTCAGATTCGATAGCAGCAGCTCACCCATGGCCCGCATCACGAAAAACAGCATAAAACCGATTATCATATAAACGAAAATAATCGACGGCCCGGCAAGGCTGATGGTTTTACCCGATCCCATAAACAATCCGGTACCTATAGCCCCGCCAATAGCAATTAGCTGGATATGGCGGTTGGAGAGGCTTCGTTGAAGATGCTCTTCAGGTTCCGGCAACTGTTCTGCCACTATCTTGGATTGGTCTACCATCTTTCCCATTCCCTCTTCCTGTATTTGTGAAGTTGTTGAGCTCTATGTTGGCTCTTTGGTCTTAACCTGTCTGTCTGTCTGTCTGTCTGTCTGTTTTTTGCTATGTTTTAAGTACAATTTGCGAATTATTTAATATCTTCGCAACAATAATTGCACAATACGCCTCGTTTTCCAGTGTTTATATTTCACACACTGAATTTTGTTAAGTTCATCACAGCAGCTGGAATTACAACATGAAGTCACATAACTAACAATAATCGTAAAGAACAGATGAATAATTAATCTCCAGAGAGGGATATAAACAGTATAAACAGAAAAATCCGATGAAATGTTTGACAGCCAAGGCTAACAGGAGAATAATTATCGCCGTTGGGTCGTTAGCTCAGTTGGTAGAGCAGTTGACTCTTAATCAATTGGTCGCAGGTTCGAACCCTGCACGACCCACCAACAAAATCAATAAGTTACACTACATTTCATATATCTTATTTATATTTTTGTGCCATATTCGTATCGGCAGTATTTAATATTCCATCTGTTTATTTCATATGCTGGATTAAATTGATGGGTTAACGACGAACAAACCTTATTAGCATCTCAATATCCTCTTTCAGCCTATTTCTTATGATATATAAATAGTGAGTCTCGATTTAAATAATTGACTTTTTTATGTATATCTTAACCAGGAATATGGGTAAAACACGTTAAAACCCGAATGTTAATTGAGTAAATAAAGTTGAATAAACATCAATTATGATTATAGACTTGCGCTGAATAGTTTTATTTTCTCCGTAGTTGTGATAATCGTAATGCTTTACTCACTAACATTGCACAATAAAAATCTCAATTTTCCATAATATCCAGGGGCCGTGATATGAGAGGTCTGTGAACAGTAAATACCTATGGTGGTCGAAAGCGGAAATCGCTCAAACGTTTGATAGTACCTTTCCTGAGAGTATTCTTTCGATTTTAGGCTAAATGTCGAGACGCGATGGCTGTATGGCAGCCATGTAGGGTGAGGATCAGTGAGTCAAACAATTATTTTTTTGCGTATTAACACGACAATTTATTGTACTTTTTACCCGAGATAAAACAAAAGAGCCGCGCATTAGCGAGACTCTTTTAGCGGTTACTGAAAAATAAAATTGATGGTTCCAGCAACCAGTAGCAGAAATACAGTATATTGTAAGTAGTACACGGACATTGTTCTCATTTCTTCCTCCTTGCTGTTATGGTCTTTAATTAAGCAATATTTGCGCCATATCTAACTTATTGAAAAATAGTTTATTTTTATTATGGATAACTAAGTTAGCGCCCCTATTTAGGGAGTTTGCACCATTTAGGAGCATATCGGGTATATCTCTCCTGGCAGATTTATTGTTTAGGCATTTAGTTTTGATTTGATTAATTATTAACACGACGACTTATTGCTGCTTTGAGAAGTGTAATAACACATGACATTAACTCTTAGAAAAAGGGATTTTTTTAGTGCGTAGCTCTAATTTATGCGTGTACATGGATGAATCGGCGGCGGCGAGTAGTTCATTAATCGGTGTATCTTTCTCTAAATCGCAATTAGCGTACCCCACGCTAAAATTAATATTATAACCACGCAATTCCTGGCTATTGCGTAATTCTAATGCATTCTTAAAGCGGCTTAATATTGCTGGCATATCACTACAACCTGATGCCGTGAGTAATGTGACAAATTCGTCCCCCCCCAATCGGGCGACAACATCTGTGTCACGAAAGAAAAGCTGCAACTCCTCAGCGAAAGTCACTAATGCCTTATCACCTTCAGCATGACCATAACTGTCATTTATTTCTTTAAAATCATTTAGATCAAAGAAAATCAAGGTGGCAGGAATATTATTATGCGAGCAAAATGTCAATGCATGCTGAGCCAGAATTTCAAAGCCTCGACGGTTGGTTAACTGTGTTAGTTCGTCAATAGTTGCTAATTGAACGGCAGCAATTTCTTGCTCAGCCATTTTCGCTAAGTCACATAAAAGTTGTTGGTCGTATTCATCTAAAGAGCGCGGTTTAAGATCGATAATACAGAGTGTGCCAAGTTTACTGCCATTGGGAACAACCAGCGGACAACCCGCATAAAAACGAATGCCAGGATCGTCGGTAACAAGTGGGTTGTCACTAAAACGAAGGTCGTTAAGGGCATTGGGTACCAAAAGGATATCGTCACCTAAAATCGCATGACCACAAAAAGATATATCCCTGGGGGTTTCGCTGGTTTCCAGTCCGGGATGTGATTTAAACCATTGCCGGTTTACGTCGACGATAGATATAAGCGCGATTGGCACATTAAATAAACGTTTAGCTAAGCGGGTGATACGATCAAAGCGTTCTTCGGGAGAGGTATCGAGAATATTATAAGAGCGTAATGTAGCAATTCTCTTAGCCTCATCTTGAGGTATCGGGGGAGCTTGCATATTCATCGTCTCCTGTTACTTGTCTTATCCACTTAGCGCGAAGTGTCGCTAACAAAGATTAGCAGTAGTGATCAAGGACTACTGGGTGTGGCTACAAAACAACATCAAAAATAAATTTAACGCATTGAAAATTAATTATTTTCTCATCAGTGAGATGACATTTTACAAACGTAAAACTCAATCCAAGAATCTATTCACCCGTATCACAAATTACCAACTGTGGCTCGGGTAGCTTTTATTACCATCAGGCTCAATTCCCGGGCCAAATGATCGCTTGTGCTGCAATTATCGTCTTTTTCTCTGGGTCATAAGCGATTGACGGTGAGCCGTATAATACATAGCCAAGCTTCAATTGATCAGACACTCGGTGACAAAATGATGAATCATCTGGTCCGGTAATCAGCCGGTATATTGGTAATCCATCTGGCGGCACAGTATTCATATACATCCCCCATTTTGTTGATTAGTCGTGTGTATGCTTTTGTACATTATCTCTGGCTGCGGCTTTGGCTTCTTCAGCCAACTGTTCAATTTGCTCTTCGGTAAGTTGTTCTGAAGCTTCATGAATTTTAGCCAAACCTTCATTAACTGTTGTTTCTTCGTGATTTTTATTAGACATAATGGATCCCATACAGCGTTGCATTTAATTTATACTATAGGTCATTTAACCCTATTAAGGGGTTTTATAATGAGTTAGTGGTTTTTAGGCTCGCCGAGTCAATATCAAACAGGCGCTGGGGGAGTAAACCTCCCCAAGAGTCACGAGTTGATGCAGGAATTTTTAATAAAAACCATCCCGATTTCTATTCAGGTTTCTTCGCAGAAAGTAAAAATAGCATAGGGCGTTCTTTCTCTTCATCCAATGCAGGATAATCTATAATTTGCTGTGTTGTTGGTCCCCATTCTTCGATATGTGTAATTATAAAACCTTGTTTTATCAAAAAATTAATATAAGTCCCTAATGTCCGATGCTGCTTGATAACGCCTTCTGCCAACCAGTTTGTTATACGTTCCCCTTCCGCCTGATAACTGTTCACCGGCCAGGATTTTTGCCCATTATCGGCAATTAACCAACCAGGTTGCTTTGCTGCGGTAAAGATAGGGTGTTCTGCGGAAAAAACAAAACTGCCCCCAGGAGTTAGTGCTTGATAAATCGTGGCAAACAGTGCTGGCAGTGCTTTTATATAATGCAATGTGAGTGAGCTATAGGCTAATTGGAACAGTTGTGGTGGTAGATGCAAATGTTCCAGGTCTTCCTGACGGTAAATAATGTTTTCGTCAGTGGTCATCTCTTTAGCACGGTTTAACATTCGCGTTGAAACATCCAACCCTAAAACTTCGCTGGCACCTTGCGAGCATGCGTAGCGACAAAACCAGCCATAGCCACAACCCAGATCTACAACTTTACTTCCTGATAGCGACGGCAGCATCTGGCGAATGGCTTCCCATTCTGGCGCGCCAGCCAATCCGTCAACTGAACGGGGAAGTTGTGCATACCCTGAAAAAAATGCCTGATTATCATAAATATTCTGAGTCATTTCTCTTCTCCTTTAAATTAACTTTTTACTCCTGAATAAAAAGCATCGGCAGTTTAGCACTAATGAAAAGATATTGAATATATCAGAGGATCCGCCAAATGTTATTCCTTTGTTATAAATACAAATGACTGAGATTAGCTAAAGCGAAATTGAGATGTAATAACGGATAGTTAAAACTATTTAATATGGAGTGCGGAATAAATTAATATTATGCGGATTCTGTTATTTATTGAGAAATAGCCTAAACTTTATACAGTACGTGTTGACGGACTTCGTTAACCGTTCGGGAAGGGTCACCTTCTGTTTGGTGTTGCCAAAGACTGATAAAGCGTGAATATACTGCGAGAGCAGGTAGCCACTATGCCAGATTAAGGCACTTTATCCCTGATTAGATGCTTCTCTTGAAGGAGATAGCGATGACTCCCGTACAAATACTGATTATTCTGGTGCTAACACTTTTTGCATTGTACCGCCAGTCGGTCAGCCACGAGGTGTCTTTAGGCCCCGCCCGTTTTAAATGGGCCTGGGTTTACGGGATGGTCGGCCTGGTAGTCGGTGGAACATATATGCCCGCTACGATGACTTCCTGGGTAGTTTTAGGTAGCGGAGTTTTATTTAGTATTGTTGTCGGTGTTTTGCAAGGTCGCCTTATAGAGATTTGGCGTGAACCTGATGGACGTATTTTTTGCAAGGGAACACCACTGACGATAACTTTATTTCTGCTATTGGTTGGTTCTAAATGGATTATAGGGACACTGCAATATCTTTATAATCAACCAACGGAACAAGGCGGGTTTGGTGAAATCCTGATCATGATTGCAGTCATGGCAGCATTTCAGGTCGAGATTGTCAGACGACGTATTCGGGTTTTATACCCGGATAACCCCGTTGATTCATTACCTGAAGGGCAGTAACAACGTTTATTTCAGCTAACAGCCGAGGACTGGCTGCTAGCTGAATATAAAGGACTCATAGATATCTTCGAAAAACGTGATCAGTCGACAATAAAAAGTCTGGCCCCTGAGATTGTAGATGAACGATGTGCTTCGGCGCCATCGGCAACCTGATAACTCATACCTGCCTTCAATATAAAGCTTCGCCCATCGTCTAATTCAGTGCTTAGTTCACCTTCAAGGCACAGCAATATATGCCCTTTAGAACACCAATGGTCAGCTTTGTATCCAGCACTGTACTCAACCATACGGACTCTAACACGACCAAAAAGTTGTGTTCGCCAGTAGGCAACCCCTTGTTCCCCCTTATGCTCAGTTGTTTCTATTTCTGACCAATCGGTGATACCGAAGGGGATATCCACTATTTTCATTTAAATTACCTCTTTCTAATGCTGGCCGACCTTACATTAACTCACTATTAAAACGAATACACAGTCTATTACCTTATTGCCAATCCAACTTTTATAAAGTGGGCCATACTGTGAGATGTACGGTTAAATGGAGTTATCAAGCCTATGAATAATCCCACAATCTTCCAGTTTTTCCATTGGTACTATCCTGATGGCGGTAAATTATGGCAGGAGGTCTCAGATCAAGCCGCACATATTAGCCAACTTGGAATTAATATCGTTTGGCTTCCCCCCGCATATAAAGGTGCCTCAGGAGGATATTCTGTAGGATATGACACCTATGATTTGTTTGATCTGGGGGAGTTTGATCAGAAGGGGACTCAGTCGACTAAATATGGCGACAAAGAAGGATTACAGAATGCGATTAACCGATTGAAGGAGAATGGCATAAAAGTTCTTTTTGACGTTGTATTCAATCACAAGATGGGGGCGGATGAAAAAGAACAGGTCAGTGTCCGTAAAGTTAATCCTGATAACCGGACTGAAATGGACGATGATATTATCGACGCCCTTGCCTATACCCGTTTTACGTTTCCTGGCCGCAATAAAACTTATTCATCCTTTGTTTGGGATAAACAGTGTTTTACCGGTGTTGATTATATTGAAGAACCCTCAGATGAGGGGGTTTTTAAGATAGTAAACGATTATAGCAATGAGGGATGGAATACAGAGGTTGATGATGAGTTAGGTAATTTCGACTATCTGATGGGGGCGGATATTGATTTCCGTAATCCTGCCGTTATGGATGAGTTAAAATATTGGGGAAAATGGTTACTGGAGTCACTATCAATTGATGGTTTTAGATTGGATGCAGTAAAACATATCCCGGCATGGTTTTTTAAAGCATGGATAGAATATATACAAAATGAAACAGAACATGATTTACTGATTATTGCGGAGTATTGGTCCCCTGATATCGAAAAATTACAACAATATCTGGCACGGGTAGAAGGCAATGTAATGTTGTTCGACGTTGCTTTACATCACAAGTTTCACGAAGCATCGAAACAGGGCGAAGATTTTGACTTAACGCAAATATTCAATGGCTCATTAATTGAAGTTGACCCGTTACATACCATTACGTTGGTGGCCAATCACGATACTCAGCCACTTCAGGCTCTGGAAGCACCGGTAGAACCTTGGTTTAAACCTTTGGCTTACGCGTTGATCTTAATACGAGAACAAGGTATTCCCTGTGTTTTTTACCCCGATCTTTTTGGTGCCAATTATGAAGATAACGGTGAAGATGGGGGGACTTATCAGATAGAGATGCCGGTTGTTGCTGAATTGGAGAGGCTAATTCAAGCCAGGCAACGCTTCGCTCATGGCGCACAAACCGATTATTTTGATGATAAAAACTGTATTGCTTTTGTTCGTGCTGGCACGGCGGAGGCACCCGGTTGTGTGGTGATTCTTTCGAATGGCGCAGAAAGTGAAAAAACAATCGTTCTTGGTGGAGGTTTTGAAAATAAAGAGTTTGCTGATTACTTAGGTAATCGTCAGGATATTATTACTACAGATGAAGATGGTGGGGCGACATTTCCTGTTAATGGCGGGAGTATTAGCCTTTGGGTACAGAAAGAACTTCTGTAACCCGTATAATGAATATGTTCTTCAGAGAGATGCAATATTATCTTGAGCTAGGCGCTAAGTTGCTATGATTTACACGACTTAGCGCTTAGTCATTATTTCCTTAGCTTAATGATGGCTGATTAACTTGAAAGAAACGGATAATCTGGCGCAACTCCGCGCCTTGTTCTGTTAATGATTGTGCGGCGGCGGCAGCTTGTTCAACCAATGCAGCATTTTGTTGCGTAACTTGATCCATCTGTTCTACAGCGATACCGATCTCTTGAATACCAATGTGTTGCTCGTGTGATGCCGTCGATATCTCGCCAACGATATGAGCAACTTTCCCCACCGAGTCGACGATCTCGCCCATCGCTTGACTGGCATGGTCAGCGCGTTCTGAACCCGCATTAATTTTCTCAACCGTACCAACAATTAATTGCTTTATCTCTTTGGCTGCATTTGCACTTTTCTGTGCCAAAGTGCGTACTTCGCTTGCGACAACGGCAAATCCCTTACCTTCGGTGCCCGCTCGGGCGGCCTCAACTGCAGCATTTAACGCTAATATATTGGTTTGGAAGGCAATGCTTTCAATAACAGCAATAATATCGACGATCTTCCTCGAGCTTTTGGTGATTTCTTGCATACGAAGTAGCATTTCATCAACAATAATTCCGCCTTCTGTGGCGGTTGCTGCTGTATTAACCGCCAACTCACTTGCCTGCCGGGCATTCTCCGCATTCTGACGTACGGTTTGGGTGAGTTCCTGCATATTTGCTGAGGTTTGAATCAGAGAGGATGCTTGTTCCTCGGTACGTTGTGATAAGTCAGCATTACCCTGAGCAATCTGATTCGACGCAACAGAAATTGATTCACTCCCATGCATGATCTCATTAATCGTTTTCTTCAACTGCCGGTTCATGATATTCAGAGAAGCAAGTAAGCTATTATTATCACCTGGGCGAAGTTTTATTTCAGTGGATAAGTTTCCGGCGGCGATATGGCCCATAATAGCCACAGCGTAGGCCGGTTCCCCTCCCAATAAACGAGAAAAGTTGCGGGCAATCATGACAGCAAGCAGTGCAGAAATGAAAACAGCAAAGAGCAATAAAGCGATAAGTACATTTTTGGCAGTATTAAAACTTTGTTGACCATCCGTTGCAGCTTGTTCTCCACCTTGAACTTCCAGTACGACTAATTCAGCGAGGTCTTTCATCAACTGTGTGCGATATTTTCTTGATGTATCACCACTAATTTTAGTGGCCTCAGCTAATTGATTATTATTAACTGCATCAATAACGAAACTGTTTGCCTGAGAAAAGTGGTCAAAATCTGACATTATTCTCTTGAATAGTTCGGAGTGATTGTAACCTTCGGGTAATTTCAGAAATCTATCTTGCGCGGCACGAAAGTTGTCTACGGCCTGTAATATCTCCAGACGGTGTCCTTCGCGCTCTTTTTCTGTCGATGAGGCGATATACTGAACCTGCTGCAGGCGCAATTCGGCTAAAACGCCTCGCATCTCTAATGCATAGCGAACACCCGGTAACCAACTGTCGCGATAGGCTTCCAGCCTGGCGTTATTACTGCTTAACTGTGATAGTGCCACAGCACCTAGCAATAACATCATGACAATAACAACCGAAAAGCCTGAGAGTAACTTTGTCAAAATGGATAG
Source organism: Yersinia sp. 2540 StPb PI (assembly GCF_052217165.1). NCBI lineage: Bacteria > Pseudomonadati > Pseudomonadota > Gammaproteobacteria > Enterobacterales > Yersiniaceae > Yersinia > Yersinia sp. 2540 StPb PI. The sequence goes on along the minus strand of NZ_JAZGQC010000001.1, from coordinate 3,310,037 downwards.
GTCGGAGAACTTTTTCATGAACATTACGTATATTAAATAAAGGTGCAATGTATAACGGCAAATAAAATGAATTCTTGATGTAATAAAACTACTTAATTTGATTTTTTAAGCATTTTATTTGAATGTACAAAACACAGGGTAATGTTGCTTTTTGAGCTGAATTTATCATTTTTTAGATAAAATCAAAGATGATTTGGCTTATAATTTAGTTATCGCTTTATCTTATGCTATTTAATTGTGGATGTTCAATACGGTTCTTTTTTTAAATTAACTATTTATTAACTTCAATTCTGCTGTTTATGATGTTTTTAGACTGATATTTTATGTTTTCTGCATTCCTTTTTTTCTTGTAAGTGGGTCTTAATGGTTTTTAAGGAGTGTGCTAAGCTCGGACTATCAAAACTTTAGGTGGTTAATTATGGTCTTTGTCATTCTTTGGTTTGCTATTGCAGGATTAAGTGAGTACTTAGTCTGGGGATCTCCACTCTTGGCGGTGTCTCTGGCCTTGCTTTTTGTGGTGCTCGGTGGGTACTGGGTTTACAGCGTCAGAAAAATTCAAGTAAGTGATATACCTTCTGATGAAGCCAGATCTAAGTCTATCAGTAATTTGAATCTCACCTTCTCTGTGGCGCTGTTGGCTATTCATGCGCTTGTTTTATTACTATTGCGCTGATAATGGTATGGTTTTCGTTAACTATGCCATTGGTTCCAGGCAGCTATAAGTATCCAGGCAGCGATGGCCCAGCATAAAACAGCCGCGGTCAATGCGAGTGGTAGGCGTAAATAGTCAATTAAAAAATAAAGCGATATCAAATAGATAAAGTAGGGAATGATAGCCCATAAACCGAATATAATTGTTACGCGCAGTGCTTCAATATTGCGCTCATGGCCGACAATATAGTGTGCGATGAGGGCGAAAGTAGGGAATAACGGGATTAAACCAGCAATATAGTAATTGCGCGTCTTCGATAATAGCCCAATCAATACCACAACTATGGCGCCGATCAGTGCTTTAAGTAACAGTCCCATCGCTATCCCGAAAAATTTAAAAAAGCTGCCAATAGAATATATTTCAATGAAAAACAAAGAAATTCCTATATATGGCAGCGGAGCAAAATAAGACTCTCTATCTTGATAAGCTATTGACGATAGCCGTTCTTGATTTGTGCCAGAGTATTGGTGAAAACTTCAGCTTGAGCAGTGTCTTCGATACCGGCAATGGAACGTTCGATATTTAAGATTACTTTCCCAGCATCGGCTTGGCCGATCGCTTTTAGCAATAGAGTCAATGTTGCTTTCAAACATGCAACTTCATTCGCTAAAGTTTCTGGGTCAGCAGAAGTGGTAAAGTCTGGATTACTCATTTTTTTTCCTGAAGTGATAGCTTACCTGTGAACAAAGTGATGTGGGTTAACCCAGTATCGCAGTGAACATTCGCGGCATTATTAAACAGTTATAGCATTATATCATAAACTGATGGTCAGCTTTGATAACATGTGCTTAATCTTTAGTTCGTGGCGCAAAATGTGGTCGAAGGCGGGCAGGGGATAGGTATGTCTGGATGATGCTTCCTCTGACGATGTAAGTATTATCTTAATTAAGTGAGTTTTGTTCATAAAAATCATATCATTTCTGAATGAGTAATTTTGTGTCAAAAATCACTCATTTTGAGCGTGAATAAGAGATAAACAATAAATAAACAAAACTAAGAATAATTCCTATGCCGCAAAATTAGAACTGAAATAGCCGATCCTGTGTGGTATCAATATGTTGTGCTTTTTCAGGTAAAAATAAGTTTCGGGATGTCAGCAATTACCGTTTGCATGAATAGCAGTGTAATGCCAAGAAAACTCTTAAAAAAACTTTTCTTTTTTATCATGTCGTTAATTGATATGTCAGCGATTTTATGTACATAGTCGAAATGATGATAAAAATAATATCTGTCAAACAATATAGATATGAATTTGCAATTATTCTGTATTCATTCTTTGGCCGAAAACAAGTAATATCATTGTCGTAAACAAAGCGTGATTAGGTTACTCCCTTATTTTTGGAGAATTTTCTTTGATTAGCGTTCTTCTTGTTGATGACCACGAACTGGTGCGCGCAGGGATTCGACGCATTCTTGAAGATATCAAGGGTATCAAAGTAGCGGGCGAGATGCAGTGTGGTGAAGATGCGGTAAAATGGTGCCGTAGCCATGTTGTTGATATCGTTTTGATGGATATGAATATGCCCGGTATCGGCGGGTTGGAAGCAACTCGTAAGATTTTGCGTTTTTCTCCAGATACTAAAGTTATCATGCTAACCATCCATACTGAAAACCCGCTGCCCGCAAAAGTCATGCAGGCTGGTGCCGGTGGGTATTTAAGTAAGGGGGCGGCACCTCAGGATGTTGTTACGGCTATCCGTGCGGTTCATTCGGGGCAACGCTACATTGCTTCTGATATTGCGCAGCAGATGGCCTTGGGTCAGTTGGAGCCTCCAGCCGAAACGCCTTTTAGTTGTTTGTCAGAGCGTGAGTTACAAATTATGCTCATGATAACGAAAGGCCAAAAGGTGAACGACATTTCGGAACAACTTCATCTGAGTCCGAAAACGGTGAACAGCTATCGCTACCGGATGTTTAGCAAGCTTAATATAAGTGGTGACGTTGAATTGACCCATCTGGCCATTCGCCACGGTCTGTTTAACGCGGAGACGTTGTCTAATAGTGACTGATTGTTTCGATTCTAAAGAGTTTTTGAAAACTGTCACCAGCCAACCTGGTGTTTACCGTATGTATGATAAGACGGGGACAGTTATTTATGTCGGCAAAGCAAAAGACCTCAAGAAACGTCTGACGAGTTATTTCCGTGCTCAGGTTGCCAGTCGAAAAACAGAGACCTTGGTTAAGAATATTGCTCAAATTGATGTGACCGTGACGCATACAGAAACGGAAGCACTGCTGCTTGAGCATAACTATATCAAGCTTTATCAGCCGCGTTACAACGTACTGTTGCGTGATGATAAGTCATATCCTCTTATTTTCTTGAGTGCGGATACTCACCCGCGCTTAGCTATTCATCGCGGTGCTAAGCATGAGAAGGGTGAGTATTTCGGCCCGTTCCCAAACTCTTATGCTGTCCGCGAGACCTTGGCATTATTGCAAAAACTTTTTCCAGTAAGACAGTGTGAAAACAGTGTCTACCGCAATCGTTCACGGCCTTGTCTGCAATATCAGATTGGCCGTTGTTCAGGCCCCTGTGTTGCAGGGCTTGTGAGTGATGATGAGTACCAACGCCAGGTTGATTATGTGCGTTTGTTCCTCTCGGGCAAAGACCAACAGGTACTGACACAACTGATTTCCCGGATGGAGGAAGCCAGTCAATCGTTGCATTTCGAAGATGCGGCACGTATTCGAGATCAAATACAAGCAGTAAGGCGAGTTACTGAACAGCAGTTCGTTTCGGGCGACAGTGAAGATCTTGATGTTATCGGTGTGGCGTTTGATGCCGGATTAGCTTGTGTTCATGTGCTATTTATTCGACAAGGGAAAGTGCTGGGAAGCCGGAGTTACTTCCCGAAAGTTCCTGCCGGGACTGAGCTCAGTGAAGTCGTTCAGACCTTTGTTGGGCAGTTTTATTTGCAAGGAAGCCAGGGGCGAACACTCCCAGGTGAGATCTTGCTGGACTTTACTCTAGAGGAAAAGGATCTGCTGGCTTCCTCTCTTTCTGAGTTGGCCGGAAGAAAAATTCAGATCCAAAGCCGTCCTCGGGGGGATCGAGCGCGTTACCTTAAACTTGCGCGCACAAATGCCTCTACTGCGTTGATTACTCGTTTATCGCAGCAATCAACAATACATCAGCGAATGAAAGAGTTAGCCAAGATTCTTAATCTTGATGAGATCAATCGTATGGAATGTTTTGATATCAGCCATACGCTGGGAGAGCAGACTGTCGCGTCTTGTGTCGTATTTGATGCAAATGGTCCTGTACGTTCGGAATATAGACGCTACAATATTAGTGGCATAACGCCTGGTGATGATTATGCGGCGATGTCTCAAGTGCTTAAACGTCGATATGGTAAGGCATTAGATGACAAAAAAATTCCTGATGTTATTTTCATTGACGGAGGGAAAGGCCAGCTGTCTCAGGCTTTTGACGTGTTTGCTTCTCTCACCGTTGAGTGGGATAAGCAAAAACCATTATTGGTCGGCGTTGCTAAGGGAAGTGATCGAAAAGCGGGGCTGGAAACATTGTTCCTGGAGGCGCAAGGGGAGGGGTTCTCGTTGCCACCAGATTCACCAGCATTGCATTTGATTCAACATATCCGAGATGACTCGCATAACCATGCAATCACCGGACATAGGCAGCGTCGTGCGAAAGTAAAAAATACCAGTGCATTAGAAACGATAGAGGGAGTTGGCCCTAAACGGCGGCAAATTTTGCTGAAGTATATGGGGGGACTGCAACCTTTACTGAATGCTAGCGTCGAGGAAATTGCAAAAGTGCCGAGTATTTCACAAGCATTGGCAGAAAAAATCTACAATGCATTGAAACACTGAGGCTAATGTTGCACCATACTCATAATATCCACCCCAGCCAGATAGTTATCGTAGCATTATGCAATTGAATATACCGACTTGGCTTACCCTGTTTCGTGTTGTACTCATCCCATTCTTCGTTCTGGCGTTTTATCTGCCATTCGTTTGGGCTCCGATGGTTTGTGCCATCATATTTGTGTTTGCAGCAGCAACTGATTGGTTTGATGGCTTTTTAGCGCGCCGCTGGAAACAAACTACCCGTTTTGGGGCTTTTCTTGACCCTGTGGCGGATAAAGTTATGGTTGCCATCGCATTAGTGCTGGTTGCTGAGCATTATCATGTCTGGTGGATCACTCTACCGGCGGCAACTATGATTGCCCGTGAAATCATCATTTCCTCCCTGCGTGAGTGGATGGCTGAAATCGGTAAGCGCAGCAGTGTTGCGGTGTCATGGATTGGTAAAGTGAAAACCACGGCTCAAATGGGTTCGCTGGTTGGCTTACTTTGGCGCCCAGACCATAACGTTGAGCTCGCCAGCTTTGTTCTTCTCTACATTGCTGCGGTACTGACATTCTGGTCAATGTTTCAATATTTAAACGCTGCCTGGAATGATTTGCTCGAACCTTGATCGAAGCGCCGCAAAAAGCAGCAAACGAACACATTAGTCAGATAATTTTATTGACTCATTGCGTCAGGTAAGTAGAATGCATCGCATCAGACGGCAGCAACGAAATGTCGAAAGATAGCAAAAGAATCAGTAAGTTCTGATGTTGCGGGAATAGCTCAGTTGGTAGAGCACGACCTTGCCAAGGTCGGGGTCGCGAGTTCGAGTCTCGTTTCCCGCTCCAAATTAGTAGGTTGGCTTAAGGCGAACCTCAGCTGTAAAGGCAAAGAAGAATAAGGCGCGTTGGCAGAGTGGCCATGCTACGGATTGCAAATCCGTCTACCTCGGTTCGACTCCGGGACGCGCCTCCAGTTTTCCAGAGCCCGGGTGGTGAAATCGGTAGACACAAGGGATTTAAAATCCCTCGGCTTATGGCTGTGCGGGTTCAAGTCCCGCCCCGGGCACCATGGAAAATATTCTAAGTAAAACAAAGTAGTATGAGTATGTCGTTAACCGCCGAGAGGCGGTTTTTTTGTGTCTGAAATCACACTTAGGAAGATGATTTAGGAACATAAAATTCAACTAACGCATAAAAAATCACTTCTTCTGATTACCTACCACTGGAACAATTTTTATTTTCCTGACTCTCTGAATTGATCCTTGCGTAATGAAAGCACATCAGCCTGTCTTGCGAGGCACAAGTACGCTATCTCCATTGCTGCCCGCACAATGTCAGGCGCAGCTTTATACAGAGCGTTATATTCTTCATCTGTAATATAGCGTTCCCTGGATCCCTCTTTAAATTGCTTAACCCCCTTACATGGATTCCCTTTCACAAATCCCCGCTCATACCCCCAACGATAAACTCGCGAGAGGAAAGTTTTCTCACGGTTTGCTTGTGTTCTGCTGGTCACCCCGCGTTTATCCATATATTTCCTGCTATGTTCAGGTCTTATATTGTCTGGTTCCATTCTCCCGAATACTGGCAATAGCCCCTGTATCACTTTGGCTATCGCTCTGTCGGTCTCAGAATAGGCCCGCTGTATATCTTGGTCGGGGATCCGTGTATTGATAGCAGGATACTTGATAGCAACATTAGCATCCTGTAAGAGTAGCCCACCGCATAAGTCAGCCGAATTAATCCAGTTGTGACTCCCAGAATCCGCATTAACTGAATGCGAGGTACCTGAATTCGTTGGTACCACTTGGGGCGATAGTGGGCTGTATGCGTTGGCTTTGAAGCGTGAGCTGCGGATTTGTAAAGGGCGGCTCGATGAGGTTATTAGCTGGCGGCAGAATGCCACCCGGAAGCAATGAAAAAGGATCGTATATTAAAGTTATATAAATGGAGTTAATAACTTGTAAATAAAGGCTTGATAGCGTCAGTTTTTAACTGTATAAAAAAACAGATCATTAATTTATTGTTAAGTACAATACGTTAATAATTAGAAAGATAATTAATTCACAAGGAGTGATTATATGGTAGTTCGTTTATCTGCATTAATTGTTGCTTTAACTGTATCGTTCTCTTCGATTGCAGCAACTTCACAAGAAGATATCCAAGGAGCTAAGGTTGTCACTGTGACTACCGAAACAATATCCGGCCATCTTAATATTGCAAATGGCCGTAACTGTTTGGATGAGAATACCCAAGGTAAGCCTACCTTGTTAGCCTGTGATAGCGTGGCACAGGCCAGTTCAGAAAAAAACATCTTCCATTACATCGTGTTGAAAAGTGGGCAGTGTTTGTCAGATGAAGGTGGCTCAATACCGGTCATGGCAACCTGTGATTATCAGAACACAAAACAACAATGGAAAGCTCTTCAAGGTGTTGGTACGGATGTGCGAAATGTAGCATCAAATAAGTGCCTGACAACTGCAGGGTTGGACAAATCGGTGACGATGGCTACATGTGCTGGCCTGCCAGCTCAGAATTGGAAATTGCCTCAGTAAAGTAGCATTACAGGTGGCATTCATTGAGTACCATCGATGATGGTGCGGATATATTAGAGCTTCCTTAATTTAATGCTTTACTAATGAAAATAAAAATTATTATTAACAGTGGTTAAACAAACCAACTTATTTGATTGATTAGTGGATTTGATGAATTAATGATTAGGGTGGCTATTGCAGGTTACTAAAAGCAATCGTCGCATCGTCCGTCACTTTAGGCGGCTAATCATGGAGGAAGTTACGATGAAAGATATGTTAAAAGGCTTACTGTTAGTTAGTGTTATGTCGCTATCTGCGGGTGCTATGGCTGAAGAATGTAATCCATCCAGCAAGTGGTGGCCGTATTGTAATGATCCTGCAACGGGGCCAGATGTTGGCACTCCTGAACATGGACACTGTCAAGCTAACGGCGGATGCACTAATAATTAAATAGTTGAAGATTCCCTATATTGGGAGTCACATTTTATGTGTTAAATATTATTATCAAACCGCCTACGGGCGGTTTTTTATTGGAGTAAACAAATGACCAAACCAGATTGGGAGGCCATCGAATTGGCGTACCGAGCTGGCTTGATGTCACTGCGTGAAATAACCTCACAACACAACACAACATCAGTGAAGGTGCTACCTGTACGTTTCCGGGTTCGGCAAGATATGCGCTAAGTACCCAGACAAAGCACGTGAGATTGTCACAAGTGCGTTTGAAGCCGTATCAACCGGTTGCTTTGCCGCGATAGAGGTCGCGCCGGTTACTTCTTCGATTACTGCCAGACGGCTGAGAAAGCTCAGTTGCAGGGCAAGAAATTATCCGCTCTTGATTGGAAGTTCTTTTTCTTCTCTTGGTGGAAGAATCCGCAGTATTCAATCGACCCGGTTGAGGCTTTACCTCAGCGCCTGGTTGATTACTTTGCAGAGATGGAAGCCAAACACGGCGTTCATTTGAACGAGCGCCAGAAGACCTGGAACTACGCCAAACAGTTCCGCTGGCTTTATATCAATAAACAAATCTGCAAATTACCTGACAACTCACATCTACCGGTTCATACGTTCTGGGATATCGGCGTGGGTGACTCTACGGCCATCTGGTTCGTACGTGAAATCGGTGAAGAGCTTCATATCATCGATTACTACGAGAATTCAGGCGAAGGATTGCGGCACTACATGAAGATTCTGAAAGACCGCGGCTAACCCAATGATTTCATCTCGCGCATTTTGGCGCGGATGCCCTCAATAATGTCTTTGTCAGCAAGGGTGTGAGCGGCTTATCGTTGGCCCATATATGGGCCTCAGCCATGGTGTCAGCCAACACTTGCGCGGAACGGGTGTAGTTTTCAACGGCAAATAGCGGATCATCAGAGCAGGAGCGGGAACCCAAGAGGCGATAGCCATCTTTACGCTGAAGTCAGAAATTTATGATAAAAGTGTCGGTGCGGCCGCAAAAAGTGCATTAGTGTGATAAGAGTTGGTTGTGCAGAAGTGCCTGGCCAGCCAAATAAACCTCGCTTCAGTGGGGTTTTGTCGTTTTTGAACTTGGATTGGTGGGCTGAATAATCTGAAAAGTAACCTTGCTGATGGTGTGCTTATAAATTGATGCTTAGAATTCGCTCTCTAACCGCCACTAGCTCAGCTGGATAGAGCCGATAACCATAGTTGTTGTAGGTGCGAGGTTCGAGACCTCGGTGGCGGGCCAAATTTCAGCCCTTAGCTTAACGGTAGGGGCTTTGCCATTTTGTGAGTCATGCCCACTATAAAGTTGGTCATGTTTACTGTTTGTTTATAATTACAATGTAAATTATACAGTGCTGTGATAGTTACCTTGGTGCAAGGATTGCATTATCATTGGTACGGTTACAGGGTCAGCTATCACAGCACCAAATTTAAAGCCTCAGCTAATCGCTGGGGCTTTGTCATTTCTAGAGCTTGATAATGGATAAAAATAACCCCTCGATATTCTGAGATTTCGTCAATGAAGTAGTTTCAGATAACTTGATTGATAATGCTGCATAAAAAAACACCACTTATAAGAATGAGTGTTAGGACGTTATCTGAAAAAACCTACTGGAGAATATGATCAAAGCAAATATCGGCGGCTAGTTTGAGATTTGTGTTGCAGGCATGTCTTGGGCACAAAAATTCTATGAAGCGGTCTTTAACACTAAATTAGAGAAACTGGGCGATGGTGAGACGGAGTATTTAATGTTTCCTTATAAAGAGGGGACTGAAGGGATTAGTGGAGCATTGGTAAAATGAAGAGTGTTACATCAAGGCCAGTGGCACGGTAATTTACCTGACATGTGATGATTGCTCGGTGGAAGAAGGTAGAGGAGGTGATTGTCCGGTTTCCAATACAAAAGGCCGCCACTAGCATCTGATTGCTTGTTGACATGATGTTTCGTGGCGGAAGCAAGACCGAATCCATAACCTTTTACAGGGTCTCATAGCTTGCTTACAGGTTGACAGACATGAAAGCGCTGTGGATTTGGCACTAAAATGATTGATCAAAAAGTGATCAGTTACAATTGATTTGAAATGACATGCATCACATAACGACAAGTTTGCTAGCTAACCCACTTATTTATATAACGAGGCTCACACAAGGTATGGGGAAGCAAGTAATATATGCAGAATACTTATTTTAACGTTGGTTTCTTAATGGCTGTTTGGGAGCATAGAAGGATTTCAACCTTATCTTCAGCGCTTCAAGCTGGGGGAGGTTAAATCAGAGGATCATCATTTAATAATCATCCTCAACGTCTTTAGCTGCCGAGCGAAGAATGAGCCAGACTATTACCGCGATGATCACAACAATACCGGCTATTATCAACGTTATCTTCAATTCCAAAATTGCCTTATTCAAAGTGTTATTAATACTCATCGCGGTTGAGTAACTAATAAAATAGCGTATGACGCTCGACATTGCTGGATTGAGCGCTTTCTCCGATCAATTAAGTTATGTGATAGCGCTGGCAGGGATGCTAGCAGATATTAAAAGCATAATCGATATGCTACATAGCAATTAGGAGTATTGCTTAGTGGCGATGGTGAGTGTCAAAATTAATGCACGAAAACAGTGCATATCATCAGTAGATAGCCATTCTGATTAAGTAGAAAGCTTTATTTTATAAATTATTTGCCATGATAGACAGCTTCAATATTGTAACCATCTGGATCAAGAACAAATGCAGCATAATAGTTTTCATGATAATGAGGACGGTAGCCAGGCTCTCCATTCGATATTGCACCAGCTTCCATGGCAGCATTATAGAATTGATTGACCTCATTTTTGCTTGCAGCACGGAAAGCGATATGGCTTCTTGGGGTATAAGGTTTACCTTCCATTACCCAAAAGTCACCGCCGGGATCATCCCCATTGGCTGAAATTTTCACACCAAAACCACAGGCATCACCAAGGTTTAGACGTATCTCGTAATTGAGAGGTGCAAGCGCTGCACTGTAAAAATCTTTACTTATTAATATATTAGTAACGTTAATCCCCGTATGGTCTATCACTCTTTATCCCTTCTATTAAATGCCAGCCATTAATCTCATTCGAGTATAACTCACACAGAACATCTTATAATTTGATGCTAATCTCAATCCTTATTAAGACATTGCATAACTTGCAGCCACGCTGTTTCTGTTTCTTTTCCCAGTTGTTGGAATACCTGTCGTAACAGTTGCATTTGTGTCTCTGTTAATTGAGATTCAAGCTTTTTACCGGCGGGGGAGAGAGATAACTGCCGCACTCTTTGATCATATTCGGCGGTGGTAACCGTGATTAGCTCCATTTTAACTAATTGTTTTAATGGTGCATTAAGCGCTTGTTTGCTGATTTTCAGAATTCCCAACAAGGCATTGATGGCGATATCAGGATTGTGTCCGACAAAGTACAGGATGCGGTGGTGAACCCGACCTAATCCTCGCTGAGCCAGTAATTTATCCGGTAGTTCAGTAAATGTCCGATAACCAAAATAGAACTGTTCGATGGCTTGATGCAGTCGTTGGTCTTCCTGTTGCGGGACGTTTTTGGAGGTTGCCATCGGATTTTTATCACAAATTAAAAAATAATTAGGTCAATACTATTGACGTAATCAGCCGTCCATTTTACTGTCCATAAAGGTCAAATATGTTGACCTTTATGGAAGGACTGCCATGAATAAGACTGTAGTGGATCAGAATAATCGATTTTCCTCACGGCTGCACGATCTTCACCCCTCGCCTATACGGGAAATACTCTCTGTTATTGAACGGCCTGGGATGATCTCATTTGCTGGCGGGTTGCCTGCGGTTGAAAGTTTCCCGCACTTGCACCTGGAAGGAATGCCGCAATCGATGTTGCAATACGGGGCCAGTGAAGGGGAAACGGAATTGCGCAGGCATATTACGCAGAATTTATGTAGGCGCGGTTTATCTTGCACTGAGGAGCAGGTCCTGATTATTTCAGGCTCGCAACAAGGAATTGATCTGGTCGCTAAATTATTTATTGATGCAGGAACACCTGTCGCTGTTGAGTCGCCCACTTATTTGGCAGCATTGCAGGTATTTCGGTTCTTCGGGGCACAGTTTGTGGCTTATGATTCGGCACAACCTGATATTGATAAACTCAAAACAGAAAAGCCCGCTTTTGCCTACAGCATCCCAACTTTTCAGAATCCAAGTGGTCACTGTCTTGATAGTACACAGCGGGCCACATTAGCAAAGGCGTGTGATGACCTTATGTTGCCGCTGTTTGAAGATGATCCCTATCATGACCTGGTCTATGATCCGTGTGAGCGAAAGCCGGTATGTGCCTTATTACAGCACGCACCGTGGATTTATCAGGGGTCCTTTTCTAAAAGTTTATCCCCGGCATTGCGGTTAGGCTATCTGGTTGCTTCGTCAGAGTTAATTCCTTATCTGACACGGCTAAAGCAGGCGGCTGATCTACACAGTAGCCGAATCAGCCAATGGCTGGTATTGCAACAGCTACGTGCCGCCAATCATGCTGAACATATGGACCAACTGGCCACATATTATAAGAGTCGTCGTGATGCATTTGAGATCTCTTTACAACGCCATTTTGGTTCTCTTGCCACTTGGGAGAAACCTGCCGGTGGGTTATTCTTCTGGCTCACACTTAATCATTGTATTGATACTCGTAAACTATTGCCTAAAGCACTCGAAAAAAATATTGCATTTATGCCGGGCGAATCGTTCCTGCCATATCCGTCAGAGGGCTGTGGCCAGTTACGACTTAACTTCAGTCATGCAACAGAAGAACAAGCTGATATTGGTTTACAGACATTAGCTGCTTTGGTGAGAGAAGATTGTTAATATTCTAAAATAGCTTACAAATAGAGTGGCGAGAGCCGCAATAATAGAGAGAATTAATTAATAGGCGGGAGTCTTTCCCGCCAATACATTTTTGTTATTAAATATGGCTTATGAGAAAGGATGTTCTTTCTTTAGAATTTTATCAATTATATTTAATACGCCAGAGTCGTTATTTGATTCGGCCTGATACTTTGCTACATTCTTAATGTTGTCTGGCGCATTTGCCATGGCATAACCAAAGCCGGCGTACTGTAACATTTCAATATCATTGCCACCATCGCCAAAAGTGACGACTTGTTGATCAGTTACATCCCACATTTTTTGGAGTAGTTTAATGCCATTGGCTTTATGAAGGCCGGGTATTATAAGGTCTACAGAACCATGTCCACTTGATACCGGGGTCACTATATCTGCGAGTTCTCGCTCGATAAATTTCATAAAATCTACCAGTTTCTCATTGGGTAAACTTATCGCAAATTTGAATGCAGACTCTGTTACTTGATCGAAGTTATCGATAATTTTAAGGCGATGGTAGTATTTACTCATTGTAGTGTAGAAATAATTATCTGAAGAACTCAACATGTAAGCGCCATTTTTGCCACAAACAATGACATCAAGATAGGGTATTGGTAGTAATGTTTTTAGCACTTTATTACAATCTTCATCAGAGATTGAACCGCAGAAAATTTCAGTATTCTTGTTACTGACATAAGCCCCATTTTCAGCAACAAAAGCGATTTCATTGGCAATCTCAGGGAAGAATGAAATTAGCTGATAATATTGATTACCACTGGCAACAACAAATTTTATTCCATTTTCTTTTAGTTGTGAATATTGTGTACTAAACCGTTCCCTATCAAAACTCATCTGATCATTGAGAAAGGTTCCATCCATATCAACAGCAATGATTTTAATGCTCATACAATTTCCCTCTTTAACATTTTAATATCTTGGTTTGATAGAGAATATCTCGGCATAGTATACCTAAAAAAAAGCTAGCATAATTTTGCTAGCAGGTAAAATTACCATACTCAGTCACACTTTTATCTTCAAAAAACAGGTTGACCCACTATCCACCGGCTTTATTTATGGGTAGAGAAATGTTTAGTCACTGGAATATTTCAGTTTGAATGCCCCAACTGCTATGACAATAAATGTCACAGCAACCACTGTGAATGCAGTGTAGAGGTCAGTTATATGTGCAATAAAACCGATCAGTGCCGGCCCCCCTAAAATACCGAAATAACCCAGCGTTGCGACCATGGCTACCGACATGTTCACGGGCATTACACTTTCCTGGCCAGCCAGCGTGATAAGTACCGGAACAATATTAGCTGCACCTATTCCTACCAATGCAAAGCCAAATAACGTAAATTTCCAGTCAGGTATTATGACGGCAATGGCATAGCCGGTCATGGCGATGATACTGCTAAAAACCAGTACATGCTTACGCCCCAAAATACTGACAACTTTATCACCAGTGAAACGCATTACAGACATGGTGCCACCGAAAATAGCAAACCCCCAACCGGCATGTGCTATGTCAAGGCCACGGTCATTAGTTAGAAATACGCCACTCCAATCTAATACTGCACCTTCCGCCATAAAACAAATCATGCACATAAGTGCCATTAATATGAGCCTGAAGTTTGGGCGTGGTTTTATTTTTGGCTGTTGATTAGGTTCCTTATGATCGCCAAAAGGGATTAATTCCTTGAAAACGACTGAGGTAATTATAGCCATTATCACGACGGCAATCAGCGTTACGGGGAGGGGCATTAAGCCAAGAGTAAATAATATTGCACCGCCGCCAGCACCCGCAATTGAACCAATGCTGAATAAACAGTGGAAACCTGACATCAGTGGTTTATCCGAGGATTGTTCAACCAGAGAGCCTTGGACATTAACCGCAACGTCTACTAAACCAATGCCTGCGCCAAAAAAGAACAGACATAGTGCCATCAAAGGGAACTGATCAATAATTGCCAATGTGGGCAGGAAAACAGCGCTAACCACGATACCTAATAGTATTATGCTTCTACAGCCGAAGCGGCCAATCAGTTTGCCAGAGAATAGCATTGCCAGTAGGGAGCCTGTTCCCAAGCAAAGTAATAACATCCCCAAAGAGCCTGCATCAAAATGAAGTCTATTCTGTGCATAGGGCACCAACGATGCCCAAAGGCCCATAGCAAATCCAGCGACAAAGAAGATAGAGCGCGTAGATGTGCGTGTAGCCGGTGTATCCAGAGGGTAGTCGACGACATAGCTAGACATTTAAGCACCTTTCTCTGGCAAGTGGCAGCGAGCAAGTAATAAGTATAAGCCACTTTATAAAAGACTTGTATTAAGTTGTGAAATATACAGTGGGTACCTGGCTTGTCAAGAACATTTTTGCCTATCAAGGTGGTTTACCGACTAGAGAAAAGGGCATACGGCGGTTAGGATAGCCTGAAGGTGGGAGAGGGGACTCTGGAAAAATTTTCTCATCATAGATACCGCTGAATACTAGATCTCAAATACTCGAAAATTATTATAGGCATCAAGAGTGTATTCTGATATTCCATTGTGATAATCGTATTTAATGTTGTCGCGATAGACAAAATGGGGTATGTGTTTGCAATCAAATTTTTTGAGTAATTGAGCAGATAATTCTGCAATACAATTTTGACTGATATGCTCTCCTGAGATGGCTATGGTTACAGGGTTAATCATGGCGATCAACGATGAAGTAATATAAATAAGTCGTTGTTGCACCAGTTCATGGTGAGAATTTATATTAGTCCCTAGATTGTCATAAAATGGCAGTTTCGACACTTCACCTGCAAATTGACTTGCACCACGTAGCATTTTACCTGAAATAACAATGCCACAGCCGGCACAATGTCTTGGTGGCATAAAAATATAGGCGATAGGTTCATTTATATTACGGCAGTGATTACGATAAAAACCAAATGCGGTATAATTCATGTCATTCCCCACCTGAACAAAAATACCGAATCGGTTACTTAATAATTCAGTGATTGCCAATCCCTCCAGGCGGGTAATATCGCAAGTAAGTATTTTCCCATCCACAATAACACCGGGCAATCCTAGCCCTATTGCTTTGATATTATTGTATTTATCTGAAAATTCTTGAATTTGCGCGAGCAACATATCTTCAGTTAAATCAGAATATATTTTATCGTACTCAACAATGATTTTGCCATCTGCAGACCTTAGGGATGACGATATAACGCCGAAGGTATCGCTCCCTTCAATATAAATACTTAATATGCTAAAGTAATTTGAGTTATATATATAGCGCTTTGCTGGCCGGCCACCACGTGATTCATCAATGGATTCTTCAATGATTTCGCCCTTTGAACATAATTCATTCAAAATGGTGCCACATGTTGCCAAGCTTAATCCAGTTTGAGCAGATATATCTCCTTTGGTTGCGGATGACAGCGATTTTAATGTGCTTGCAACCAACATGATATTTTTTTGTTTCATCTGCCGGGTGGTATTAAGCGGTACAGTGGTCATTTTATTCACCAATGATTTAATTGAAATGAATATAACATGTTCGTATTTATGAAGAAATAATTATCATGGCATTTATCCATATGGTTGTGGTGATTAAACTTTGCTATAACTGAGTACCGTTGTCGAGCTATAACCACCCGTGGTATTTTCTGTTTTCGTGACTCTCGCGTTTCACGATATTGATGCTTTAGAGGCTGCCTTGTAAAGGGACTATTTGATGGAATCGTTACTGACGGATCGTTTGCTATTAATACCTTTACCCCTACAGGATGCTGACCAGATACAGCTAAAATTTCCGGTATGGGAAGTGGTGAAGTATTTAGATGCTTCTGCCGTAACTTCATGAATAAAATCTGTGGTTGGGCGACAAACTCACGTTGATATCGTTTAACATGGCATATATACCGCACAAAGGAGGAGTACAACAATGGAAAATCGCATCACTTTAGCGCGTGTTTACGATGTTCAGCCGCCATATCAAGCCAATACTTTTCTGACTGATCGGCTGTGGCCGCGAGGCATTAGCAAAACCCGCCTGTTAGGGGTGGTATGGTTAAAAGAAGTGGCACCGGAAAATGCATTACGAAAATGGTTTCATCAATGTTTAGATTGGCCAGAGTTTGTGGTGCGTTATCAGGCCCAGCTTGATAGCTCAACGGCCTGGCAACCTTTACTGGACGTACTGAAACAACAGCCAATTACGTTGCTGTATGGCAGTCGCGACACGCAACAGAATCAGGCGGTAGTGTTACGTGATTTTCTGCTTAGCAAGCTATAGTATTTTCTCTTGTAATACCCATACTGCGGCTTCAACCCGCGATTTCAGCTTCATTTTTTTCAACAGATGTTTGACATGAACTTTAACGGTGCTCTCTGCAATCAGCAATTTCCGGGCAATGGTTTTATTCGGTAACCCTTTAGCGATCAGCTTCAATATGTCGCGTTCACGTGGGGTGAGGGTGTTAATATCGCGCTCATTATCAGACCTATTCTCGCGGAGGTTGATTGCCAGTATCGACATCAATGCGTCGCTGAGAACCATTTGTCCTGCTGCTGCATCATACAGTGAGACCAGCAAATCTTCAGGGTCCATATCTTTTAGCAGATAACCATCGGCCCCGCGTTTTAAGGCACTGATGACATCATCCTGATGGTCAGAAACGGTAAACACCACAATTCGCCCGGATAGTGGCTGCTGACGCAATCTATCCAGTGTTTCCAATCCATTCATGCCCGGCATGTTTAAATCCAGCATGATCAAATCAGGATCAAGATTGGTGGCGAGAATAATACCTTGAGCACCGTTGCTGGCCTCACCTGCGATGGATAACCCAGGTGCCATGCTAATTAATTGCTTAATACCGTGCCTTAGCATCGGGTGGTCATCAATCAACAGGATGGTCGCGGCGTCTTGTTCACTCATGAATAGTTCCTGTAGCTGAGAGGGTAAATACCTCGAACGGAAGGGTTGATCGATATTCTTCCTCATCCTTGACTATTACCCCATAACCAATAGGGAGTACCCCCTAATAGTCAGCGGGTGTATTACTCGGTTTCAAGAAAACATTCACATCGGCAACTAAATGAAAAGAGGCTATTTTTTGCCAGAAAACCCACTACCCACAAATGATGTATGGGTATTGTTAGCTAAAAGTTAACTTCACATCCTCTTGATGTAAATCAACTTTGAAATAGCCTCTGGTGCCTAGGGTGACGTATTACTTCCCGTTTGTGGTCACCCTGACTGAGGTTTTTATGTCGCACTCTCCGACACCATTAACTAACTCATCATCTTCCGCTATCCCGGCAAAATTAGCCGGTGGCCAATCAATACCGCAGTGGTACCCGGAAGATCCACAGTTCTGGCAACAGGTAGGGCATAGTGTCGCCCGGCGAAATTTGTGGATTTCAGTACCGGCATTGTTACTGAGTTTCTGTGTCTGGATGCTGTTTAGTGCGGTTGCAGTGAATCTGAATAAAGTGGGCTTTAACTTTACCACCGATCAACTGTTCATGCTGACAGCATTACCCTCAGTATCGGGGGCACTGTTACGTGTTCCATACTCGTTTGTCATACCGGTCTTTGGTGGTCGTCGCTGGACGGCTATTAGCACACTGTTTCTGGTTATCCCCTGCCTCTGGTTAGGTATCGCGGTACAGGACAGCACCACCCAGTATGGAACATTTGTATTGATTTCATTGTTGTGTGGTTTTGCCGGTGCGAACTTTGCCTCCAGCATGGCTAATATCAGTTTCTTCTTCCCAAAAGCCAGGCAGGGGGGCGCGCTGGGCCTTAATGGGGGATTGGGGAATCTTGGCGTCAGTGTGATGCAACTTATCGCCCCTATGGCTATTTCGGTTGGAGTGTTCAGTGCCTTTATGGGCAGTGGCTATCCACAAGCGGATGGTAGCCAGCTCTGGTTACAAAACGCAGCCTATATCTGGATCCCCTTTTTGCTGATATTCAGTGTGGCGGCCTGGTTTGGTATGAATGACTTGTCTGCTGCAAAAGCGTCGATTATCCAGCAATTACCGGTCCTGAAACGTGGTCATTTGTGGATTTTGGCGGTGTTATATCTGGCAACTTTTGGTTCATTTATTGGTTTCTCAGCCGGATTTGCCATGTTGGCAAAAACACAATTTCCTGATGTTGTCATCCTGCATTACGCTTTCTTCGGCCCGCTATTGGGCGCACTGGCTCGTCCAATGGGCGGTGCGCTCTCTGATCGCTTTGGCGGCATTCGCGTCACCTTCGTCAATTTTATTCTGATGGCAATATTTGCGGCATTACTCTTCCTCACCTTACCGGGTACCCATGTTAACGGCTCCTTCTTTGCCTTTTTTGGCGTATTCATGCTGCTGTTTCTGACGGCGGGACTGGGCAGTGGATCAACGTTTCAGATGATTGCGGTGATCTTTCGCAAGTTAACTGTCGATCGGGTGACCCTCGCTGGTGGTAGTGATGAACAAGCACAGCACGATGCCGTCAGAGAATCGGCGGCGGCACTGGGTTTCATCTCAGCCATTGGCGCTATCGGCGGTTTCTTTATTCCTAAATCCTTTGGTACGTCGCTGGCCCTGACCGGTTCACCGGCCGGCGCGATGAAGCTATTCGTGGTTTTTTATGTGGTTTGCGTATTGATCACCTGGTTTGTCTACGGGCGCAAGCTTAACGCGGGTATGGCGACCAAAAAACCACGTTGACCGGTACGGTCCAATAAATAAGCAACATTGAGCAATGTTAATCCACTTATAAAAATAAATAGGGCCGTTATGTCCCCAATCAGGAGGTCTCCCGATGAGCAAATTTCTTGACCGATTTCGTTATTTTAAACAACTTGCTGAGCCTTTTGCACAAGGCCATGGCCAGACACTGGACACCAATCGTGATTGGGAAGATGGCTATCGTAGCCGCTGGCAGCATGACAAAGTGGTACGTTCAACTCATGGTGTGAATTGTACGGGTTCATGTAGCTGGAAGATTTATGTCAAAAATGGGTTGGTCACTTGGGAAACCCAGCAAACTGACTACCCGCGTACCCGCCCGGATTTACCTAATCATGAACCCCGTGGTTGCCCACGTGGGGCCAGCTATTCCTGGTATTTGTACAGTGCTAATCGGCTGAAGTACCCGATGATGCGCAAGAATCTGTTGCAATTGTGGCGTGCTGCCAAAGTGCTGCACAGTGATCCGGTGGATGCATGGGCTTCAATTGTTGGCGACAGCGTACAATCAAAGGATTATAAGCAAGCTCGTGGCCGGGGCGGCTTTGTCCGTTCGACCTGGCAGGAAGTGAATGAACTGATTGCCGCCGCTAACGTCTATACCGCCAAACAGTATGGGCCGGATCGGATTATCGGTTTTTCACCGATTCCAGCGATGTCGATGGTTTCCTACGCGGCGGGCGCGCGCTATCTTTCATTGATCGGCGGTGTTTGCCTCAGTTTCTATGACTGGTATTGCGATTTGCCTCCGGCATCACCGATGACCTGGGGTGAGCAAACTGACGTGCCAGAATCCGCTGACTGGTACAACTCATCCTATATTATTGCCTGGGGTTCCAATGTTCCGCAGACCCGCACACCCGATGCCCACTTCTTTACCGAAGTCCGTTACAAAGGGACCAAGACTGTTGCGGTGACGCCGGATTATGCAGAGGTTGCTAAACTGTGTGACCAATGGCTGAATCCGAAACAAGGAACAGACAGTGCCATGGCGATGGCAATGGGGCATGTGATCCTCAATGAATTCCATCTACAACGACAAAGCAGCTACTTTGTTGAATACATGCGTCAGTACACTGACATGCCGATGCTGGTATTACTTGAACCTCGTCATAGCGGCGATTATGCCGCCGGGCGGTTACTGCGCGCCGCCGATCTGGTGGATAATCTGGGAGAGGAGAATAACCCGGAATGGAAGACCATTGCCATTGACGGTAACAGCGGGCAGTTGGTAGCGCCGCAAGGGTCTATCGGTTATCGCTGGGGTGAAAAGGGTAAATGGAACCTTGAGCAGCGCGAGGGCAAAACGCAGCAGGAAGTCTCATTACAACTCAGTTTATTGGGTCAACATGATGCTATTGTTAATGTCGGATTCCCCTACTTTGGTGGCGAAATCAGTGAGAATTTTCAAAGTGTTGCGCTAGAGGAAATACTGCAACACAAGTTGCCGGTAAAACGGTTGCCATTAGCCGATGGCAGTGAAGCACTGGTGACCAGTGTTTATGACCTGATGATGGCAAATTATGGCCTGGATCGGGGGTTGGCTGATGACAACTGCGCCAGCAGTTATGACGATATAAAAGCTTACACCCCTGCCTGGGCTGAAAAAATTACTGGCGTTGCACGTCAGGATATTATCCGTATTGCGCGTGAATTTGCGGATAATGCCGAGAAAACCCATGGCCGTTCGATGATTATCGTCGGGGCCGGTATTAATCACTGGTATCACATGGATATGACCTACCGTGCACTGATTAATATGCTGATTTTCTGCGGCTGTGTCGGGCAAAGTGGCGGCGGTTGGGCGCACTATGTGGGGCAGGAAAAACTGCGACCACAAACCGGCTGGTTACCTTTGGCATTTGGCCTCGATTGGCAACGTCCACCGCGCCATATGAACAGTACGTCATTTTTCTATAATCACTCCAGTCAGTGGCGTTATGAGACCGTCAGCACCACCCAATTACTCTCTCCCTTGGCCGACAGTTCGCGCTTTAGCCCAAGTCTGATTGACCTTAATGTGCGCGCCGAACGTATGGGGTGGTTGCCTTCGGCCCCGCAGCTGAATTGCAATCCATTAACCCTTGCCGCCAGCGCACAACAAGCCGGTCAAACACCGGTAGAATATACCGTCGATAGCCTTAAAAACGGGTCTCTGAGGTTTGCCGCTGAACAGCCAGATGATCCACAAAACTTTCCGCGAAACTTGTTTGTCTGGCGTTCCAACCTACTGGGTTCTTCCGGCAAAGGGCATGAATATATGCTCAAGTATTTGTTGGGTACGGAAAATGGTATTCAGGGTAAAGATTTGGGCCAGCAAGGTGGGGTGATGCCGGAAGAGGTTGAATGGCAGGAACAGGGAGGCGAAGGCAAGCTGGATTTAGTCGTGACATTGGATTTCCGCATGTCTAGTACGTGTCTCTATTCAGACATCATTTTACCCACCGCAACCTGGTACGAAAAAGACGACATGAATACCTCGGATATGCATCCGTTTATTCACCCGCTGTCTGCGGCGGTGGATCCTGCCTGGGAGTCTAAAAGCGACTGGGATATCTACAAAGATATTGCCGAAACCTTCTCTCGAGTTTGCGTCGGCCATTTAGGTCAGGAAACCGATGTAGTGACCTTACCCATCCAACATGATTCGCCAGCCGAACTGGCACAGCCATATGGTGTAAAGGACTGGAAAAAAGGTGAATGTGAACTGATACCAGGCCAAACCGCGCCGCACATTGTGGTGGTCGAGCGCGATTACCCAGCAACCTATGCTCGCTTTACTGCCTTGGGTCCCCTATTGGATAAATTAGGTAATGGCGGCAAAGGGATTAACTGGAATACCCAGACTGAAATTGATTTCCTCAAAAAACTTAACCATACCCAGCCTGACGGCCCTGCCGCCGGACGACCAAGAATTGATACTGCTATTGATGCCGCAGAGGTAATTTTATCCTTGGCCCCTGAAACCAACGGTCAGGTGGCGGTAAAAGCTTGGCAGGCTTTGGAACAACTTACCGGTCGCCAACATGCTCACTTAGCTCTGAATAAAGAAGATGAAAAAATTCGTTTTCGCGATATTCAGGCGCAACCACGCAAAATCATTTCCAGTCCAATCTGGTCCGGCTTGGAAGATGAGCATGTTTCCTATAATGCTTGTTACACCAACGTTCATGAGTTGATCCCGTGGCGCACCCTTTCAGGCCGGCAACAACTTTATCAGGATCATGAATGGATGCGTGCTTTTGGTGAGAGTTTGCTGTGCTATCGCCCGCCAATAGATACCCGTGCCGCCCAACCTTTGCTTAATAAGAAGCCGAACGGTAACCCAGAGAAAGCACTTAACTTCCTGACCCCCCATCAGAAGTGGGGCATTCACTCAACCTACAGTGACAACCTGTTGATGCTGACACTGTCGAGAGGGGGGCCTATCGTTTGGCTGAGTGAAGATGATGCCAAAGATCTGCTGATAGAAGATAACGACTGGATTGAGGCGTTTAACAGTAATGGCGCATTAACTGCTCGTGCCGTCGTTAGCCAGCGAATTCCGTCAGGCATGACCATGATGTACCACGCACAGGAGCGCATTATTAATATCCCCGGTTCTGAAATTACCGGCCAACGTGGCGGTATTCATAACTCAGTCACCCGTATCAGTCCAAAACCAACCCATATGATTGGCGGATATGCGCAATTAGCCTACGGCTTTAACTACTACGGCACGGTAGGGTCCAATCGCGATGAGTTCGTGGTGGTGCGCAAGATGAATAAGATTGATTGGCTGGATGACGAACAGCAAAACCAGAGCAAAACCGGGGGCAAACTATGAAAATCCGTTCACAAGTCGGCATGGTTCTGAATCTGGACAAATGCATTGGCTGCCATACCTGTTCAGTAACCTGCAAAAATGTTTGGACCAGCCGCGAGGGTATGGAATATGCCTGGTTTAACAACGTTGAAAGCAAACCGGGGCTGGGTTATCCGCACGATTGGGAGAATCAGGATAAATGGAAGGGGGGCTGGATCCGCAAGATTAATGGCAAACTGACTCCCCGTATGGGGAGCCGAGTTGGGGTCCTCGCTAAGATATTTGCTAACCCTGATGTACCAGCATTAGATGATTATTACGAACCCTTCGATTTTGATTACCAGCACTTGCACAACGCACCGGCTGGAAAACATCAGCCGGTGGCTCGCCCACGTTCGCTGATTACCGGTCAACGAATGGAGAAAATCGAGAACGGCCCTAACTGGGAAGAGATCCTGGGCGGTGAGTTTTCTAAGCGATCTAAAGACCAGAACTTCGCCCATATTCAGAAAGAGATGTATGGGCAATTTGAACATACCTTCATGATGTATTTGCCACGTTTATGTGAACACTGCCTTAACCCCGCCTGTGTCGCAACTTGCCCCAGTGGGGCAATTTATAAACGGGCTGAAGACGGTATTGTGCTGATTGATCAGGATAAATGCCGGGGCTGGCGTATGTGTCTGACCGGTTGCCCGTATAAAAAAATCTATTTCAACTGGAAAAGCGGCAAGTCGGAGAAGTGTATTTTCTGCTATCCACGCATTGAGTCCGGTGAACCGACCGTTTGTTCAGAAACCTGTGTGGGGCGCATTCGTTATCTGGGGGTATTACTGTATGACGCGGATGGCATTGAACAAGCCGCTGCTACTACTGATGAGAAAAACCTCTACCAACGGCAAATGGATATTTTCCTCGATCCCCATGATCCGCTGGTGATTGCCGAAGCGCAGAAACAGGGTATTCCCTTAAGTGTCATTGAGGCCGCCCAACGCTCCCCGGTTTACAAAATGGCAGTGGAATGGAAATTGGCACTGCCGTTGCACCCCGAATACCGGACCTTGCCGATGGTATGGTATGTCCCGCCGTTGTCACCGATTCAGTCCGCGGCAGACTCTGGCGCGCTGCCCCACAGCGGCGTGCTACCAGATGTGGAAAGCCTGCGTATCCCGGTTCAGTATTTAGCCAACTTACTGACTGCCGGTGATACTCAACCGGTATTAATGGCACTGAAACGGATGCTGGCAATGCGCCACTATAAACGGGCTGAAACCGTTGAGGGTAAAACTGATCTCAGTGCACTGGAGGCGGTGGGGCTAACAGAGGCGCAAGCGCAAGAGATGTACCGCTATCTGGCGATTGCTAATTATGAAGATCGCTTTGTCATTCCATCCAGCCACCGTGAAATAGCCCGCGACGCTTTCCCGGAAAGTAAGGGGTGCGGCTTCAGTTTCGGCGATGGTTGCCATGGCAGTGACAGCCGTTTCAATTTGTTCAATAGCCGCCGCATTGATGCCGTTGATGTCACACGTAAGACTGACCAGGGGGGCCACTCATGATTAGTTTGAGAATCATTTCACGCTTGCTGGAATACCCAGATATTGATCTGTGGCAAAACCGGCAAGAAGTTGTTGAGGCGCTCGACAACGCCGACGAACTCACGACGGAACAGGTTCATCGGCTCAGGCAATTTATCAATACATTATGTCAGAGCGAATTGCTTGAGTGTCAGGCTAGCTATTGCGGCTTATTTGACCGGGGGCGAGCCACCTCATTGTTGCTATTTGAACATGTGCATGGTGAGTCGCGCGATCGTGGTCAGGCCATGGTGGACCTCATGGCACAGTATCAACGTGCGGGGTTAGTGCTTGACTGTAAAGAGTTGCCTGATTTCCTGCCACTTTATCTTGAGTATCTGGCTAACCAGCCCGTGCAGGATATCACCTTGGGTTTGCAGGATATTGCACCCATTTTGGCGCTGCTGGGGGCACGTTTACATCAGCGGGATAGCGACTATGCCCAGTTGTTTGATCTGCTGTTAGTGCTGTCTGGCAGTGCTATCCGCAGTGAAAATCTGGGCGATAAAGTGGCGGGTGAAAGCCGGGATGACACCGCCAAAGCACTGGATGCGGTATGGGAAGAGGAGCAAGTGAAATTCCTCGGCACGCAGGGGTGTGCATCAGCTCAGCAGGGGATGCCCCCCAAACACCTTGCCGATGCCGTACTACCACAATATCTCAGTATTCAGTCCGCCTCAGAGGGCAAAAAAGTCGTTCAGTCCCATGTGGCGACGGACCGTAAAGGAGCCATCTTATGAGCTTTTTGAATAAATTCTTTTTTGATATTTATCCTTACATGGCAATGGTGATTTTCTTTGTGGGTAGTTGGTTGCGTTACGACTATGGGCAATATAGCTGGCGAGCAGGCTCCAGTCAGATGTTAGATAAGAAAGGTGTATGGCTGGCATCTAACTTATTCCACATCGGTATTCTGGGGATATTCTTCGGCCATGTGTTGGGTATGCTGACGCCACATTGGATGTATGAATCGTTCTTACCGATAGAGATAAAACAAAAAATGGCGATGATTGCTGGCGGTGCCTGCGGTCTGATGATGTTAGTCGGTGGTGTCATGCTGCTACACCGCCGCTTGACTAACTCGAGGATCAGAGCAACCAGTACCCGGGTAGATATCCTGATTCTGATATTGCTGGTGGTACAAGTTAGCTTGGGGCTACTGAGTATTCCGTTTTCTGCTCAACATATGGATGGTAGCGAGATGATGAAATTGGTCGGTTGGGCGCAGTCAATTGCGACTTTCCGCACCGGAGCATCGGCCTATCTGACAGATGTAGCCTTGATTTTCAAGTTGCATATTGTCTTGGGATTGACCCTTTTTGTTTTATTCCCATTCTCACGCTTGGTACATATCTGGAGCGTACCCATCGAATATTTAACGCGCCGTTATCAACTGGTGCGTAACCGCCACTAAGCGTGTCGATTCAGCCCGTAGGTCTCTCTATCAACCTACGGGCTAACGATGGGCTTAAACGGTGGAGTTTTGTTCGTGTAACTTAGCCAGAGCCACTTCTGAAGCGTTTATATCTTCCCGCGGGCGCTGTTTGGGCATTGTATCTACCGGTGCGGCAGCGACCTCAGTGGCGCGCTTACGTAAACTAAACCAACCGGCAACCAATAACACGGCCACCACCGGCAATGTGGCGATAGTCCAGGTCCCATTCGGATAGTCGAAAGCCATCATCACTAAAACACCTGCCAGGAAAAACAGCGTCAGCCAGGATGTAACCGGCGCGCCGGGCATTTTAAAGGATACGGGTTTTGCTGTTCCCTGCTTTATTGCCTGACGTAATTTCATCTGACAGATAATGATGAATGCCCATGAGCTGATAATACCCAAAGAGGCAATATTAAGAACGATTTCAAATACCTGTGATGGTACCAGATAGTTAAGTAGCACGCCGAAGACATAGATACCCACGGTAACCAATATGCCGGCGTAGGGAACAGATTGTGGGCTCATTTTGGACATGAATTTAGGTGCTGAGCCACCCATGGATAATGAGCGCAGAATGCGACCTGTCGAGTAAAGGCCAGAGTTCAAACTGGAAAGTGCGGCAGAAAGTACCACGATATTCATGATGGTCCCAATATAGGGGACGCCTAAGTTACTAAAGAAGGTGACAAAAGGGCTTTGGCCG
Source organism: Yersinia sp. 2540 StPb PI (assembly GCF_052217165.1). Lineage (NCBI taxonomy): Bacteria > Pseudomonadati > Pseudomonadota > Gammaproteobacteria > Enterobacterales > Yersiniaceae > Yersinia > Yersinia sp. 2540 StPb PI. The sequence goes on along the minus strand of NZ_JAZGQC010000001.1, from coordinate 3,283,369 downwards.
GCCTGATAGGCATTCCATGGCAGCAGACACACCAGTAGCACCACCGAACCGACGTAAAATAGGGCAATCCGCCAAATCACACTATTAATTGCCTTTGGCAGCATCTTTTCCGGGTCTTTACATTCCCCGGCTGCCGTACCAATCAATTCAATACCGGCAAAGGCGAATATCACCCCTTGAACCAATATCAACGCGGGTAACAACCCGTGGGGGAACAATCCGCCATTATCGGTTATCAGGTGTATACCGGTGGGATGCCCGGCAACACTTTGCCCTGTGCCGAGGAAGATAGCACCCACGACCAGAAAGATAGCAATGGCTGCGACTTTGATCAGTGCAAACCAAAATTCCATTTCAGCAAACCATTTAACGCCAATCATATTCATGGTGGCAACAATTGAGAGCGCACCCAGTGCAAATAGCCACTGCGGAACATCAGAGAATGTCCCCCAATAGTGCATATAAAGGGCCACCGCAGTGATATCGACAATCCCGGTCATGGCCCAATTAAGGAAATACATCCATCCGGCAACATAGGATGCTTTCTCACCGAGGAATTCGCGGGCGTAAGAAACAAAGCTGCCACTGGTTGGGCGGTGCATGACTAATTCACCAAGTGCTCTGAGAATAAAAAACGAGAAAATCCCACACACCAGATACACTAAGGCCAGTGCGGGGCCAGCCATTTGCAAGCGGGCACCGGTGCCTAAAAATAACCCCGTACCAATAGAGCCACCGATAGCGATCATCTGTATATGACGTCGGCCCATACTTTTGTGGTAGCCAGTATCATGAGAGTCTAGCCAGCGTTTTTTGGCGGCCTGATGGGTCTTTGCAGTGTGTTTTCCTGACATCATAGCTTTCCCTATTTTCCTGTCTGTCGTGCAATCATCGTGAATGTATTACAGCAACTGATTGCTAAAGGTTAATGCATAAATAGCGTCTTAGCGCCTTCGATTATTATGGTTTCTATTGCTGCCACTGGATTCTGGGAGGGCATGCTATCGTTTCTATCGTGATGTGGCAAAAAAATATTCACTTATAAATTATTTTTTTTGTTCTATTACCGGAATCAGTAATTGCAAATGAAAGGTTAAATTATATACAGGAGAAATGTTTTGATGGTAATGCATTACTTATTCTTATGGTGCGAAATATCAGTATTTCTTAACTCATTGTTACATTTATGAAAGTAGAATTGTTTCGGATCGGAGTTATAGATTGGCTGTATATTATTCACAAATAAACCCTTCTTATATTGAGTGTATTTATTAAGATTATTGCTTCACATAAAATTGCAATTTATCTTATTATAGATAAAAATAATATATTGTTTTTCTAAGTGTTAATTTTAAAATTTATAATTTATTTTTGTGTAGCGCAGTTAATATTTACGATGATATTTATTAAGCAATTAGATCGTTGTATTAACGTGACTCAATCTAATAGGTAAGTTGCAGAAACTCTTATTCGAATCGCCTCGACTTAGTGCTGTGCATAAAGCGTACTGCGTAAGATGCCATATGAGATCTAACACACAGTTTTCCGAGAATGATATTGCATTCTCTCACCTTCAATGATGATACTGATAGCGCAATAGTTATATTTATTGCCATAATTTTATTGAGGCGTGTTACTGGTAAAGCAGGCAAGACCAAAATAAAAGTGTCCCCCGTCCGCGGGTGCATTTTTGTTTTGGTCTTTTTTTTTGTTTTTTTTTTAAGTGATAAATTCAGGGGAATAGCGATGGATTACCAGCAGTTAGGATTGAAGATCTTAGCATTGATCGGGGGGAAGCATAATGTCAGTAAGTTAACACATTGCGCCACCCGCTTGCGTTTTGAGTTTAACGATGACACTAAAGTTGATGCTAAACAGATTGAAAAACTGGAGGGTGTGATCAGTGTGATCAGTGTGGTCGAGCGAGGAGGCCAGTTTCAAATAGTTGTCGGCAACAACGTGCAGCAAACCTATCGGACGATATTGAAAGAAATTGGCAGTGCGCCAACACCAGAGAAGCAGGGCAATAAAAATAAAACCAAAAATGGTATTTTCAGCCAGATAATCAGTGTGATTTCTACCACCTTTACCCCTGTCATTCCGGCTATTACCGGAGCCGGGATGATTAAGGCGTTGCTGGCAATTTTGAAACTCACCGGTGTGATTACAGCTAGCAGTACCACTTATCAGCTGCTCGATACCATTGCGGATGCGGCATTCTTTTTCCTGCCGGTTCTGCTGGCATATGGTGCCGCGATTAAGTTTGAATGTAATCCTATTTTGGCAATGACGATTGCCGGGGCACTGTTACACCCGAATGTGGCACAAATGTTGGTAAAAGGTGACGCAGTTAGCTTTATCGGTATTCAGGTTAGATTGGCTGATTATGCCGGTTCGGTATTACCGATTATCTTTACCGTTTGGTTGATGTCTTATGTCGAGCGCTTTGCCGAGCGAATTTCGCCCTCGATGATTAAATTTTTTACCAAGCCAATGATTATATTATTGATTACTGCTCCTTTGGCATTAGTCGTGATCGGGCCATTTGGTATCTTTCTTAATGATATGGTGGGCAGTGGTGCTGCCATTATAAACACGAAAGCCAGTTGGCTTATTCCCATGCTAATGGGGGCGCTGCAACCCTTCTTGGTTATTACGGGCACGGCTTGGGCCATGACCCCGATTGCAACCATGCAATTGACTAAGCAAGGCTATGAGATGATCAATGGCCCCGGTATGTTGGCATCCAATATTGCTCAGGGGGCGGCGACACTCTGTGTCGCCTTCAAAACGAAGAATAAGAACTTGAAACAACTGGCATCTTCAGCAGGCTTCACTGCACTTTTGGGAATAACCGAGCCGTCATTATATGGCGTGACCCTGAAGCTGAAACGCCCGCTGGTGGCGGCAATGATCGGTGGGGGCTGCGCCGGTGTTTATGCGGGGTTAAGTGGTGTGGTGCGTTACGCCTTTGTATCACCAGGGCTGGCTGCATTACCGGCGTTTATTGGCGAAAACCCAATGAACATTGTGCACGCATTAATAACCTGCGTGATTGCTATTGTGGTCACTTTCGCCCTGACCTGGGTATTGGGCTTTGAAGACCCGGTAGATGAACAAGCGCAAGTTGATGAAAGTGATAACGTTCCCTTGCCTGCCTCCGTGGCGAGAACTCCGGGGACAGCGGCTCAGGCGGCAGTCATAAGTAGCCCATTAAGCGGAAAATTAATCCCATTAGGTCAGGTTAACGATGATGTGTTTTCTCTGGGATTGTTGGGGCAGGGGGTGGCTATTATCCCTGATGTGGGGGAAATGCGCGCCCCAGTAACAGGTGAAATTATGACGTTCTTACCCAGTAAACATGCTGTCGGAATTAAATCAGACGACGGGGCTGAGGTTTTGATTCATATCGGTATTGATACCGTCAACTTAAATGGTCAGTACTTCAGTTCGACGCTGCAAGTGGGGGATCGTGTCATGGTGGGCGACCTGCTGGTGAGTTTTGATATCAGCGCCATTACTCAGGCAGGCTACGATATCGTCACACCGGTATTGATTGTAAACAGTGATGCGTATTCGCAGGTTAGCAGTGCAGCTAGCGGGCCAACTCAGTTTGGTGAGCCGATTATTACTCTGGGTGCACGTGGTTAGGGGGCGGTTATGATTTATCAACAATTACAGAACTTCCCAGCAGGATTCCTCTGGGGCGGTTCCACCTCTGCCTATCAGGTTGAAGGTGCCTGGGATGAAGACGGTAAAAGTCCATCGATCATTGATATGTGCCAGCACCCAACAGGGACGGCAGATTTTAAAATCGCCAGTGACCACTACCATCACTATAAAGAAGACGTTAAGTTATTTGCCGAATTAGGCTTAAAGGCATACCGATTTTCTGTCGCCTGGACCCGCATTATCCCTGATGGTTCGGGGGCGGTTAATCCTGCGGGGATCGCGTTTTATCAGAATTTGATTGATGAACTTAATCATTACGGCATAGAGCCAGTTGTCACACTTTACCATTTTGATTTGCCCTATTGTCTGGAGCAGCAGGGTGGGTGGGGGCATCGCGCCACGATTGACGCCTTTGTTGAATACGCCAAAGTGCTGTTTAGCCATTTTGGTAGCAAAGTAAAATATTGGCTGACGATTAATGAGCAGAACACCATGATCCTCCATCCTGGGGCAATTGGTACTCCGCCCGATGGTCAATTACCGGATAAAAAATCCTTATATCAGCAGAGTCACCATATGATGTTGGCACAGGCGCAGGTGATGGCGTTGTGTCATCAAATGTGCCCGGAAGGTAAAATTGGTCCGGCGATAAATACCACATCGATGTATCAGGAAACCTGTGCACCACAAGATGCTATCGCAGCCCATAACTGGGAAACATTACGCTGCTGGAGTTTTCTCGATGTGGCGGTGTATGGTCGTTACAATGCGTTGGCGTGGCGTTATTTGCAGGATCGTGGATTAGTGCCCACGGTGGAAAGTGGTGACAGTGAAATCTTGTCACAAGGGCGGCCGGATTTTGTCGCAATTAACTATTATTCGACGGCGACTATTGCTGCCAGTCGGGGCGATGCTTCAGATATCACGGCCCGTGCCGGAGATCAGCAGATCATGTTGGGTGAACCGGGCGTGTATCGCGCAGCAGAAAATCCGTTTGTGGATAAAACCCGCTATGGCTGGGTGGTCGACCCCATTGGGTTACGTCTCACGTTACGTAAGACGTATGAGCGCTACCATCTGCCCATCCTGATTAGCGAAAATGGTATTGGCGCACCGGATTCGCTGCAAAGCGACGATCAGATTAACGATGACTATCGTATTGATTTTCTGCGTAAACATATAGAACAAATGCAGTTGGCTATCAGCGATGGTGTAGAGCTAATGGGCTACTGCCCGTGGTCTGTTATTGATGTTGTCAGCACGCATCAGGGCTATGGTAAGCGCTATGGCTTTATTTATGTCAATCGGAATGAACATGATTTACTCGACCTAAGGCGTATAAAAAAAGCCAGTTTTACCTGGTATCAACAAGTCATTGCCTCAAATGGTCAGTATCTTTGACCGTAGTTTGATATTCTGGGCGGCAGAGAACCGCCCACGGCAGATGAACAGTTGGCATACTAGACAGCCCGGTAGACCGGGCTAATCATGATATAAAGTCATTGCGGCGCAAAGACAGAGGTGGCTAGAAAAATGGATGTCATTAAAGTATTGAATAACAGCCTGGTCTTATCTGTCGATGCCAACAATAATGAAGTTATTGTTATGGGGAAAGGTATTGGATTTAATAGCAAAATTGGTGATGCGATTGATGCTGGGAAAATAGAAAAAGTCTATGTGGTACAAAAAAATCAAACCAGTAGAGAATATGTTAGGTTGATCGAAAATACGCCAGAAGAGTATATATCTTTGGTGCAGAATATTATGAGTGACGCTAATGCCAGCCTGAAGGGAAAACTTAGTGAACAGCTATTTTTTACTCTAACGGACCATATTACCTTTGCCATCGAACGTTTTCACAAAGGGATTTCAATCCAAAATAGATTGTTATACGAAGTAAAAAGATTTTATCCGCATGAATTTTCTATTGCGCAACAAGCAGTTAAATACTTAAATGAGAAACTCAATATTCAGTTACCTGAAGAGGAAGCGGGAAATATAGCTTTCCACTTGGTTAATGGTCAAACTGATATTCAGAGTATGGAAAGTACACTGCTCTCAGTTAAGATGTTGAAAGACATATTTAATATTATTAAATACCATTTTAATGTTGTAATTGATCAAGATTCGCTAAATTACCAACGCTTTTTGACACATATGCAATTTTTTATCCAGCGTATGATTGAAAGTAACCAGATAGAAACCAAAGATGACTTTATTTTTGAACAAATGATCCGCGAGTACCCTGGTGAGTACCGTTGCAGTATGTTAATCGGTGAATACATCAAAAATCTGCTCAGTATTACTCTCTCAAATGATGAAATGTTGTATTTAATCATTCATTTAGTTCGTATTGCAGGCTCGTCAATAGATGAAGAGTAGCACCAAATAACAACCGGTGGTATTTCAGTATGGGTTTGTCTGTCAGCGACAAAAAAGTATAACAGACAAATCTCACATCCTTCAGATTATTTAATTACAAAACACCAAGTTAAGTTAATTAAAATAAACTTGACGATATCCTCGCAAATACAATACATCGTCTCACCTTAACTGTTTTTTTATTTTAAATAGAGTGGTAGTTTGCCATTCTATATTCACATTTGAATTTTTTTTGTGTTGTTTTTAACATCAATAATGATTTTTAAGTGCCAGGTTGGTCGATGCCTCATTGAGAAACATCTGTCAAAACAAATATCAAATCACTATAACCGGCTAAAGCATTAGATCCGTTACCTCCCGTTCCTTAGGTGCTACCCAATAGTAGGTCTAAAATGAAAAAAATAAATCAGGATGTCGTGCTTACCCCCGTCGAACAGATTGACATGTCGGGGAAATCTGCAATCAAGAGAGTTATTGCACACATAAATCAGATGAACATAAATACTATGCCCATGGCATTATTTATGACTATTTCAGCCATTGTATTCATTTCGGCTTATGCCAGTTACTTACCCAAAAATATGATTGGCGGGCTGGCTGTAATCATGACGATGGGTTTTGTTTTATCACATATCGGCCGCCACATACCGCTGTTGAAAGATATCGGTGGGCCAGCAATTTTGTGTTTAATGGTGCCCTCGGTTTTGGTTTATTTTGGTATTTTCCAAACCAACACCTTGGATACTGTCCATTTGCTGATGAAAGAGGCGAACTTACTCTATTTTGTTATCGCCAGTCTGGTGGTCGGCAGTATTCTTGGGATGAACCGCGTGGTGCTTATTCAGGGAATGACCCGGATGTTTGTCCCGCTAGTGGTGGGAACCATTACGGCGGTGGTTACGGGTTTGCTGGTGGGTAAATTATTTGGTTTTACTCTCTATCACACCTTCTTCTTTATTATTGTACCTATCATCGGTGGCGGTATTGGCGAGGGCATCTTGCCATTATCGTTGGCTTACTCGGCTATCCTTGGTCAGGCTCCTGATGTGTATGTGGCTCAACTGGCACCGGCTGCGGTGGTGGGGAATATTTTCGCTATTATTTGTGCCGGGGTGCTGGCGCGTATTGGTCTGCGTCGCAAGGATCTCAATGGCGAGGGGATGTTAATTCGCTCGGCACAAGATAATGCGGTATTCACCGCCCAGGAAGGGCCAAAGCAAGCCGATTTCCAACTGATGGGCGGTGGGTTATTAATGACCTGTGCTTTCTTTATTGTCGGGGGCTTATTTGAAAAGATTGTCCACATTCCCGGCCCGGTGCTGATGATTTTGATTGCGGTGATGTGTAAATATGCGCAGGTTATTCCGTCGAAAATGGAACAAGGTGCGCACAGTTGGTATAAATTCGTCTCCACCACACTGGTATGGCCGCTGATGATAGGATTGGGGATGCTGTATGTTCCACTGGAAAGTGTCGTCGCCGTATTCTCTGTCGGTTATGTGGTGGTGTGTGGTGCGGTGGTGTTGTCGATGGCCGCGGTCAGTTTTATTATCGCGCCCTATCTGAATATGTATCCGGTTGAAGCGTCGATCGTCACCAGTTGCCACAGCGGGCTAGGTGGCACCGGTGATGTTGCTATTCTCTCTGCCTCGAACCGGATGTCACTGATGCCATTTGCCCAGATAGCAACCCGTATCGGCGGTGCGTCCACCGTCATTGGGGCTACGTTACTGTTGGGTTGGATTATGTAAATAACAGCCCGATAAGACTGAGGTCATCAGCGGCATCCCTGAGCGGATGCCGCTGGTTTTTTATCAGGACAGTTTTGGTGCGTGCTGATTGATAAAAACAGCTTCGAGGCAGTGCGGCTCATTACTGGCAATACTGCTTTAATACTTCTTGCTGACTGGGTAGCAACTTGTAGAGATAAACTGGCCGACCGGTCGCACCGTAAAGTACCTTAGTGCTTAAAACTTCGGTATCAGAAAGGTAAATCAAATATTTGCGACAAGAAACCCGTGAAATACCAATGGCGTTGGCCATCTGTTCGGTTGAAAATTCCCCATCCTGCATTTCCTGAATCCATTCACACACCGTGCGCAGTGTTTGTGCTGTCAGCCCCTTGGGTAGTTTCTTGCGCTCAGCTGGCGTCGCATTGCTACGCCGCAGTAATGAGTCGACATCTTCCTGAGCACAATATTCACGTTGTCCCAGCAAACTCTGTTTTTCCCGGTAAGTGGAGAGTGCCTCTTCGAAACGCGAAAACTGGAAGGGTTTAATTAAATAGTCCACTACGCCGTATTGCAGCGCTTTCTTGATGGTATTCACATCGGTAGCAGATGAAATAACAATCACGTCAGTATGTTCGCTGAATTCACGCAACACTGGCAGCAAATCCAAGCCATTGTCTTGGCGCATAAAAACATCCAATAACACCAGGTCAATGGGGTGTTCTGTTGTCATCAAATGCTCTCTGGCTTGCTGTAAACTGGACACCGTACCGCAGCAGTTAAAGCCCGCCACTTGGCTCAGATAGCACTTGTTCAGCTCAGCTACCATTGCATCATCATCTACTATCAATACATTAATCATGATTTACCGCGCTGATGTTGTTTGAAGGAATGTCATTCGGTGTGATGTCGTAAGGAAGGCTGATAAAGAACTGGGTAAAAACGCCCGCTTCAGAATCAAATTCTATATTGCCACCAATACTCTCTAAACTCTGACGCACCAGGCTCAAACCGATACCGTGCTCATTTCCTTTAGTGGAAAATCCATTATCAAAAATACGGCTTTGCAATTCTGATGCGATACCCGGCCCATCATCGCTGACAACACAATGTATCCGGCCATTTTGATAGTGGAAGCTGACATTGATCTCCCGTTGACTCAGGCTACCAATGGCGTCCATGGCATTCTCGATTAGATTACCCAACACCGTAATCAAAGTGGTGGTCACTTGCTCATTATCGGTATCGGGGAGCAGGCTCTCGTCACTGATGGATAAGGTTATCCCCAAATCGCGCGCACGGTTAATTTTCCCCAACAGGAAACCGGCTATCACCGGCGATTTTACTTTACGCAGCAGCGATCCAATTTCTGCCTGATAATTATTGGAGGTTTTAACGATGTAATCTTCAAGTTGCTGATAATACTTCATATGCAACAGACCCAAAATGACATGAAGTTTATTCATAAATTCATGTGACTGCGCCCGCAACGCGTCGGCATAGTGCACCATACCGGTCAAGCGTTGCATCAGTTGGCTCACTTCAGTTTTATCTCGGAAGGTGGCGATGGCACCGATAATATCGCCTTTTACTATTACCGGAACGGTGTTGGTCAGTAATATGCTGCCATTAAAGTTTATCTCTTCATCACGGCGAGCGATGCCCGTTTCCAATACTTGCTGTAAGTACAAGCGCACCGGCCAATATTTGCTGGCATTACTTAATAATAAGTTCTCCATCGGCCCACTTTGTTTAAATAAGCGCTTTGCTTCATGGTTAACGACGGTAATGCGTGAGTTGGCATCAACCGCAATGACGCCTTCCTTAATGGATTGCAACATGGCGTTACGCTGTTCGAATAAATTAGATATTTCATACGGCTCGAAACCTAGCATAATTCGTTTAAGCGCTTTGACTAAAAACCAGGTGCCCAAGGAGCCAATCAGAGCTCCGAATAATATGGTCCAGGGAATGGTCCAGCGAGTTTCGCTCACTACCGAATCGATACTGGTCAGTGAGATACCAATAGCGACCACCCCTAGCTGTTTGCCGTGCGGCTCATAGACCGGAATAAAAATACGTAATGCTCGCTCAAGGACGCCACGGTTTATCGCACTGTTCTCTTTCCCCTCAAGCGCGGGTTGCAGATCATTACCGATAAAGTGTTGCCCGATCATTTCAGGATTAGGGTGTGAATAACGGATGCCTTTCATATCGGTAACCACGATGAACAACAGACCATTGGCTTTCTGAACTTCACTGGCATAAGCCTGAATCTGCCGTCCGGCAGCCGGGTCACTCAATCCGTTAATAATCGTGGGCGAGAACGATAATGTGCGTGCTACGGCAACGGCCTTGTCTTGCAAACTATCCTGTGCCATTTGACTGAGCTGAATAAAGAACAGGGTGTGAACCACCAACAGCACCGAGACAATGACCCCAGAAACCATCAAGGTAATCGTGGTGCTGAGCCGTAACGGCACTTTTTGCTTTGCTGCCGTTGTTGCGTTGTTCATGTCATGCTCCAGAGACACTGACCAGTGTGATGCATCGACCGCTAGATTGAGGTAATGGGGGTGGGTGAATCAGCGGTAAGCTAAATAAACGGGTAAACTCAATTACCCTATAGTTTACGCCGTTTATTTATTAGGATGCTAAGACTTAGAATTACTTTAACTACATAACGATTTATATAATTATTCAAACTGAATGCTGTCAGGCGGTTGTCCCATTTGCCGCGCAAGGAACCGCTACAAGCGGTTTTATCATCAATTTGCCAGGCGGGGGGCGGAGGCGATGATCAATTCAATCTCTTTATCGGCCAACTCGTCATGGGCCGCTGCCGATAAACTGCTATCAGTGATAACCACATCAAAATCAGCTAACGGTAATGCCAGATAGGTGGCTATTTTGCCGTATTTTGACGCATCAGCCAGTAGCACGCGCTTACTGCTGACTTCACAGACTGCTCGTTTGACCACCACCTTATCTTCGTCTGGCGTAGAGATACCCCGCAATCCCCAGCAGGATGCGGAAATAAAAGCGATATCGATGGACAAGTTTCGTAGGGCGCGGGCTGCTGCCTCACCGACACATGAGCGGTTTTCACGACACAGTGTGCCGCCGGAGTGAATCATTCTGCATTGGCAGGATTCAATCAGAAAGTTGGCGATGACGAAGTCATTAGTTACCACCAATAAATCATCCCTGGCTTCCAATTGGCGCGCCAGTGCCAGTGTCGTTGTTCCCGCATCAAGATAAATACAGCTATTACGTGGGATATGCAGTGCGGCTGACATGCCAATGGCATTTTTCTGGCTGCTATACATCAGTGTCTTATCCAGATGCGAGGGTTCTGCGGCCAGCCGCTCAGTGGAGCGCACCCCACCTGACACTGATAACACCGCGCCTTGCTCTTCCAGCTTCTGCACGTCACGGCGAATAGTCATGTGTGATACGCCTAAACGATCAGTCAGTTCAGCAATGCTAACCACTCCACGTTCGGCAACCAGTGCCAGAATCTGTTGGTGACGTTCAACCGGTATCACGTTAACTCCTCGCCAAATTCACCCACTTGCGGGCTATAGGATGGTAATTAATGTGATTATACGTCAAGAGTGAAAATTTCTTTCTCATTTTTTAACGTAAATGTTACGCACCGCGGTGAGATGGGTGATGTTGCGGGTAAAAAAAGGCGGTAAAAATAGCTAATTGATTAATTTTGCTGCTGAATGCAGGGTTGAGCTACTGAATGGGCAAATGTGAAATGATGTGATTTAATGATTTTTTGTGTTAATTATTGTGATTTAACTCACGATAACAGCCTTTACCTCCGGCTATGCTTAACATAAGAAATCAAATTATCACCAAAATTAACACGGAGAGAATATGACTCACGCAGAAACACTATCAGTATGCGTTATCGGGCTAGGCTCTATGGGAATGGGGTCCGCACAGTCTTGTATTAAAGCCGGGCTACAGACCTACGGCGTTGATCTTAATCCGCTGGCACTGGAAACCTTACGAAAAAATGGCGCGATAAGCGCCCAAGTCAGCGCGGATGATTTTGCCAATAAATTGGATGCCGTTGTGGTGCTGGTGGTGAATGCTGCTCAAGTAAAACAGATTCTATTGGGCGAGCAGGGGTTGGCGGCCAAATTAAGGCCCGGCACTGCCGTTATGGTGTCGTCAACTATCTCAGCCCAGGATGCCAAATTGATCGAGCAAGGGCTGTTGGCACATAACCTCATTATGTTGGATGCGCCAGTATCGGGCGGCGCAGTGAAAGCTGCTGCGGGTGAAATGACGGTAATGGCCTCCGGTAGCAGTGCTGCCTTCGAAAAGTTACAGCCAGTATTAGACGCGGTAGCCGGGCAGGTTTATCGCATCGGTGATGAAATTGGCCTGGGCGCAACCGTGAAAATTATCCACCAGTTGTTAGCCGGGGTCCATATTGCTGCCGGTGCCGAAGCGATGGCACTGGCCGCGCGCGCGGGGATCCCGTTGGATACGATGTATGAAGTTGTCACCCATGCCGCGGGTAACTCGTGGATGTTTGAAAACCGTATGCGCCATGTCGTGGATGGTGATTATTCGCCCAAATCGGCGGTAGATATTTTTGTAAAAGATTTAGGGCTGGTGACCGATACCGCCAAAGCGCTGCACTTTCCTCTGCCATTGGCATCAACCGCCTTCAACATGTTTACTTCAGCCAGTAATGCCGGTTTTGGTCAGCAGGATGACAGCGCGGTAATCAAGATTTTCAGTGGTATTACCTTGCCGGAAAAACAGGAGAATATCTAATGCGACTCGGTGTAATTGCGGATGATTTTACCGGTGCGACCGATATTGCCAGTTTTCTGGTGGAAAATGGCATGTCGACGGTGCAAATCAATGGTGTGCCTGATGCCGATTATCATGTGAATGCCGATGCGGCAGTGGTCAGCCTGAAATCACGATCTTGCCCAACGGCAACTGCGGTGGCGGACTCACTGGCGGCCCTGGCATGGTTACAAGCGCAGGGCTGCCAACAATTCTACTTCAAATACTGCTCAACCTTCGACAGCACCGCGCAAGGCAATATTGGCCCGGTCACTGATGCATTACTGGATGCACTGGGTCAACAACAAACCATCATCTCTCCGGCGCTACCAGTGAATGGAAGGACGGTATATCAGGGCTACCTGTTTGTGATGGGGCAACTGCTGGCGGAGTCGGGGATGCGCAATCACCCAGTGACGCCGATGACAGACAGCAATCTCTTGCGGCTGATGGACGCACAAGCGCGCGGTCGCAGTGGATTAATCAACAGTACAGTGATGGACCAAGGGGTTCAGGCCGTGAGATCACAGCTCACTCGCCTGAAGGAAGAGGGCATACGTTATGTGGTGCTGGATAGCTTAAACGAGAGTCACTTGCTCACGCAGGGTGAAGCAGTACGCGACATGGTACTGGTGACCGGGGGATCCGGCTTGGCCATCGGTCTGGCACGGCAATGGGCTTGTGATGAGTCCCATCAGCCGCAAGCCACATCTGCTGGTGCACCACAAGGCAAACTGTGTGTAGTGCTGTCGGGGTCATGCTCGGCGATGACCAACCGTCAAGTGGCTCGTTATGCACCACAAGCGCCTAGCCAATCGATAGATATCGCCCGTTGCCTAAATGAACCTGAATCTTATGCTGAAGAGTTATGCGCATGGGTAATGGAAAATGCGGGCGGTCCGTTGGCACCGTTACTGTATGCCACCGCTGAACCCGAGGTGTTACAAAAAATTCAGCAGCAGTGGGGGGCGGCTGCCAGTAGTGAGGCGGTAGAGCGGCTGTTCGGTACCATTGCACACCGTTTACAACAACTTGGCTTCCAGCGTTTTATCGTGGCGGGTGGCGAAACCTCAGGGATTGTTGCGCAGTCACTGGGTATTCAAGCTTTCCATATCGGCCCGGCAATCTCACCGGGAGTACCTTGGGTAAAATCCACAGATCATCCGGTTTCACTGGCGTTGAAGTCAGGTAATTTTGGTGACGAAAACTTTTTTGCCAGAGCACAAACGGAGTTCGCAGTATGAATGAGCAGCAAGCGCGGGAAGAGATGGTTAAGTTAGGCGCGTCCTTTTTCCAACGGGGCTACGCCACCGGCTCAGCGGGAAATCTGTCAATGAAACTGGCTGATGGCACATTATTGGCCACACCAACAGGTTCCTGTCTGGGTGAACTGCATGCGGAACGGTTATCAAAAGTCAGTTTGGAAGGTGAATGGATCTCAGGTGATAAACCGTCAAAAGAGGTCAGTTTTCATCGCGCAATCTATCTTAATAACCCTGCTTGTGAAGCAGTTGTTCACCTCCATTGCCTCTATCTGACAGCGCTTTCCTGCTTACAAGGGTTGGATAGCCGTAATGCCATCAAGCCCTTTACACCTTATGTGGTGATGCGGGTCGGCGATGTCCCGGTGGTGCCATATTATCGTCCAGGTGATGCGCGGTTGGGTGAGGCGTTGGCAAAGCTGGCACCCCATTATCGTGCTTTCCTGCTGGCAAATCATGGCCCGGTTGTGGTGGGTAAAAGCCTACGGGAAGCCGCTGATAATATGGAGGAGCTAGAGGAAACCGCTCGTCTGATATTTACGCTGGGTGACCGACCTATTCGCTATTTGACTGATGACGAAATTGCAGAGTTAAGGAGTTAAAGATGCCTAAGTTTGCGGCTAATTTATCAATGATGTTTACCGAGGTTCCTTTCCTGGATCGCTTTAAGGCGGCCAAAGATGCCGGTTTCAGTGCGGTGGAGTTTCTATTCCCTTACGACTATCCGGCGGCACTCCTTGCACAGATACTGGCAGAAAACAGCTTGCAGCAAGTGCTGTTTAATACCGCACCTGGAAATACCAGTAGCGGTGAATGGGGGCTGACGGCACTACCCGGCCGGGAGCAAGAGGCGCGCCGCGATATTGATTTGGCGTTGGAGTATGCATTAGTGCTGGGGTGCCCGTCAGTCCATGTGATGGCCGGTGTGGTGCCGGTGGGGGCCGATCGTGCAGCTTATCAGCAGACATTTGTTGAAAATATTCGCTATGCGGCTGACCGCTTTGCCGAACATAATATTAAGGTAATGATTGAGGCGTTAAACCCGAAAATAAAACCTAATTATCTTTTTTCCAGCCAGTATCAAACCTTGGAACTGGCTAATGTTATCGACCGCCCTAATGTATTTACCCAATTGGATCTCTTCCATGCGCAAATAGTGGATGGCAACCTCAGTCAGTTAATTACCTCTTTAGCTGGGCGCTATGGCCATATTCAAATTGCCTCGGTGCCGAATCGTCATGAACCAGATGAAGGGGAGATTAACTACCCGTACTTATTCGATCTACTCGATAGTATTAACTATAGCGGCTGGGTTGGTTGCGAGTATCAACCACGGGCTAATACGATGGCAGGCTTAGGCTGGATAAAACCTTACCAATCATAGCTGCTGGTATCGAACACTTCACCGGGTTGTTTGAATCACAGAAATAATAATTACAGAGTCGAGAAAACATCGTGACGTCGTTTGGCGGCCGCGCGCTATTTCTTCGCTACTCGCATTAGGCGGGTGTGGCTCAGAATAAAATTAATAGAAAAGTGCCAATAAGCACATAACAAACAACCCATGTAATATTTTTTGTTATCGAGGTTTAAATAATGTCTACCTCCCTACTGCTGACTATTGCTGTTGCCAGCGTTTTACTTTTATTAATATTGGTCATTAAAGCCAAGGTCCATCCCTTTGTTGCGCTATTGGTTGTCAGTTTGTTGGTTGCAATAGCAACAGGTATTCCGGTCAGTAATATCATGAAAGTGATTATGTCCGGTATGGGCGGATTGCTTGGTTCGATAACCATAATTATTGTGCTTGGGTCAATGCTGGGAGGGCTGATTGAAGCCTCCGGTGGTGCGGAATCTCTGGCTCAACGATTTACTGGCTCATTGGGGATCAAGCGCACGGTCATGGCATTAACCCTGACTGCCTTTATTTTGGGGATCCCGGTATTTTTTGAAGTTGGCTTTATCATTGTTATCCCGCTTATTTATGGTTTCGCTAAAGTTGCTAAAGTATCACCCATTAAATTTGGCCTGCCTATGGCCGGGGTCATGCTAACAGTACATGTGGCCTTGCCAACTCATCCGGGAGCAGCTGCGGCGGCTGGGCTATTGGGTGCGGATATGGGGCGGCTAATGATGATTGGCATCCTTATCTCTATTCCGGTCGGGCTGATAGGGTATTGGGTCGCGAAGAGTATGAATCGCCGTAACTATGCGCTTTCAATTGACGTATTGGAGCAGTTGCAGTTGGCAAAACCTGAAACCGGGATTGCTGCTGAACCGGCAAAGGATATTCGCGACCGAATCCCGGGGGCGGGGTTAATTGCTTCACTTATCATTATTCCCATCGCCTTGATCATGCTAGGTTCGTTGGCTGCCACCGAGTTGCCTGAAGAGAGCTTGCTGCGAGAAGTTATCGTGCTTATCGGTACGCCCGCCATTGCATTGTTAATTGCTCTGGGGTTAGCAACCTATCTGTTGGGTATTCGCCGTGGCTGGGGCAAGGACAAAATAGAACAGATTATGGGGGATGCTATTCCAACGTCGGCGGCGGTCATTATGGTTGCTGGCGCTGGTGGCGCTTTTGGTAAGGTTCTGGTTGAGTCTGGTGTTGGCAAAGCATTGGCGGTTTCACTGGAAGCTATCCACTTGCCTTTAATTCCCGCGGCTTTTCTGCTCTCGCTGGCGTTACGTGCTTCTCAAGGCTCGGCTACCGTAGCAATCCTGACTACCAGTGGTTTGCTGACCCAAGCGGTTACCGGGCTTGATAGCATGCAGTTAGTATTGGTGACCCTTTCGGCGTGTTTTGGTGGCTTGGGGTTATCCCATGTTAATGATGCTGGATTTTGGGTGGTAACACGTTATCTGGGGCTTTCCGTCGCTGATGGATTAAAAACCTGGACAGTATTGACGACGCTGATGGGGCTAACCGGATTTGCTTTGGTATGGTTGGCATGGGTCTTGGTATAAAGAACAGCAGTCGATAGGAATAAACTAATAATAAGAGTCCGCAGGCCAGGCGGATTCTTATTACATTCACTTTCCCTGTGGCGATTATTCCCCAACACTTTGCCAGTAATCACTCACTATTATGCTAATTTAATGTCAGCTTACCTACTAATCTACTACCGCTAATTAAATCATTCCTACGTCATTACGCCTATCACATATCGCTAATGTCATGATACTGCAATAGTATCGTTGTTCTCTCGTCTGACCAAAAATAATCAATATATTGAAAACAACTGATATACAGCTTTCTAAACCTAAGCTATCTTAGCTTAAGAATTTCATGATTAATTGATAAAACCAAAGGTGAAAGAAGTCAGGATTCATTATTACCATTTTATATAAATTAAAATGTGAAAGTATTACTGTCGCCTAAAATAAGCGATAGAGGCAAAAAAAAAGACAGAAAAATAAACAAAAGGTAAACGGGAGATAGCGAATATGCCTACAGATGATAGCAAGAATGGAATTATCGACTACGTATCCACCGGGCATCTACCTGACCCAGACACTGTGGTTAAATTGGTGCAAGAAGCTCATAAACGTTTTGGTGCAGATACCGAAGGTGTAGTTTCTAGCGTTTATCCTGCATTGGAACGCGTTGCGCCGAATCTGTTTGGCGTCTGCATGGTTGGCACCAACGGTAAAGTGCATTCTGCCGGTGATGTAGATGTTGAGTTTACCATCATGAGTGTCTCCAAACCCTTTGTGTTTGCACTGGTTTGTCAGGCTATCGGAGCCAAAGTCGCACGTGAAAAACTGGGCGTGAACAGCACCGGTATGGCATTTAACTCCGTTACTGCGATTGAACGCACGCCAGATGGCCGCACTAACCCGATGGTGAACTCCGGTGCGATTGCCACCACCAGTCTGGTACCTGGATCAACCAGTGATGAGCAGTGGAAATTCATCTATGACGGATTGTGCCGTTTTGCCGGACGCAAGCTGACACTAAACGAAGAAGTGTATCAATCTGCCTGTGAAACCAACTTCCGTAACCGTGGTATCGCTAATGTGCTGCATGGTTATGGCCGTTTGGGGTGCGATCCTCTTATTGCTACCGACTTATATACCCGCCAATGTTCGCTGAATGTCAGCGCCAAAGATCTTGCGGTGATGGGCGCGACACTGGCTGATGGTGGGGTTAACCCACTGACTCGCGAGCGGGTGGTGGACAACGATGTATGTCATTACGCATTAGCGGTAATGGTAACAGCAGGGTTGTACGAAACGTCTGGTGACTGGCTTTATGACATTGGTCTGCCGGGCAAAAGCGGTATTGGTGGTGGAATTGTGACAGTGTCACCTGGAAAGGGGGGGTTAGGGACGTTTGCACCGCTACTTGACAGTGCGGGTAACAGCGTTAAAGGGCAACTGGCTGCCCGGTTCTTATCACGTAGTCTTGGGATGGACATGTTTGTTTCTGAGCCTTACACCGAAAAGAGTTGAGTTACACGATCTGAGCATTGCGCTGACAGTCATATTGTTTCGTGTGCAAGGTTGATTTAAGAACGAGAGCACTTGGTAGACGAAATTATCTCGCAAGCCAAAGGGCTCGAAAACAAGAATACATGTCAAAAGGATAGAGAATTTATGGCGAATCAATCAACTCACCGCGCTGGTGCGGAAGTTAAAGAATCCTGGGTGCCGATGATAACCATCGCATTAGCCCAGATTCTGATGTCATTCAACGTTGCCTCCCTACCGGTCGCGTTGGGTGGGATGGTAAAAAGTTTTAATGTGCCACCCACCACCATCGCCACCGCGATTGTTATGTACTCATTATCTGTTGCGGGCTTCGTGATGTTGGGTGCCAAACTCAACCAACGTTTTGGGCCGCTGGTGGTATTTCGCAGCACAGTACTGCTGTTTGGTATCGCGCAGGTCATGATGACATTCAGCCCGAATGTTACTGTAATGATCAGTGCGCAAGCATTAAGTGGCTTGGCGGGGGCGGCTTTGGTGCCAGCACTGGTCGCTTTGATCGCTGAAAACTACCGTGGTACACAACAGGCGACGGCGCTCGGCGCTTTAGGCTCAGCTCGAGCCGGTGCGGGTGTCGCGGCGTTTCTGATCGGTGGTGTCCTGGGTACCTATATCGGCTGGCGTCCAGCGTTCGGTATTTTGATTGTGTTATCAGCCGTGATCTTTGTGCTGAGCTTCCGATTGAAATCTGATAACGGTCGTCCTGAAGTGGGCATCGATGTGTTTGGGGTGGTACTGGCGGCATCGGCGATTATTCTGCTGTCGTTTGGTTTTAATAACCTGAACCGCTGGGGCTTCGGTCTGGTGCGTGATGGTGCGCCCTTTGATTTGTTAGGCTTCTCACCCGCGCCCTTCATGATTGTATTGGGTATTGTGTTGGGTCAGGCGTTTGTGGTTTGGACCCGTCGCCGTCAGGAACAAGGTAAAACACCGTTACTGGCACTGGAAGTGATTACCTCATCTACGGAAAAAGCGGCAGTATTCGCTATGTTTGCCGTGGTCGCACTGGAAGCGATGTTGAACTTCTCAGTTCCGTTGTATATCCAGATAGTGCAGGGCAGTACCCCGATGGCAACAGCGATTGCCATGATGCCATTTAACTTGTCAGTGTTCTTCTCCGCGATGCTGATAGTCCGTTTCTACAAGAAATTGACACCACGCAAAATCGGCCGTTATGGTTTTATCACCTGTACCATCGCCCTGTTGTGGTTGGCATTCGTGGTGCGCAATAACTGGAGTGAGTTCGCGGTACTGTTCGGCCTGGTGGTATTCGGTCTGGCACAGGGCGCATTGGTGACCTTGCTGTTTAACGTATTAGTCAGTGCATCACCGAAAGAGTTGGCAGGCGATGTTGGTTCGTTGCGTGGTACGACTAACAACCTGGCAAATGCCATCGGTACTGCGGTTGCCGGTGCTTTGTTGGTCGGTTTGCTCAGTGCTAACGTGCTGCGTGGTGTGGCTGAAACGCCAATTCTGACGCCAGAAATTCAGGCTCAGATCAATATGGACAGCATCAACTTCGTCAGCAATGACCGCCTGCAAGGTGTGTTAGCTCAGACGACGGCGACACCTGAACAGGTTGCCGAAGCGGTGCGAGTCAATGAAGAGGCACGTTTACGAGCGCTGAAATTTGGCTTACTGATTATGGCGTTGCTATCACTGCTGGCTATCTTCCCAGCAGGCCGCTTGCCTGATTACTTACCGGGAGAATTGCCTGCGGATAATCTGGATCCTAAAGCCCGCAAATAACATGCTGTATTGATAGAAGAAAAACGCTAAAACGAGCCTGGCAGTGTGCTGCGAAAACAGCCACTGTCAGTGTTCAACCCGCTTTAACCCCATCAGCTATAATCTCATCGGCAGTGCGCCTTGTGGCGGCGCTGATGACTGACTCTCGTTTTACAACTTTAATATCGTAATCGCCGGGAACTGCAAGTGATGCATAAACTCACGCAGGATAAGCAAGCGTGCGGCAAACACATTATCTGCCGGTATCCCTTCAGAGGCTGCGGGTCTACCCATCATTACCGCCGCCAGCCTGTCAAACACCCGCTCTACCGCCTCAAGCGATAAGTGCATTTCGCTCTGTAAAGGCAAACCCGCGAGCTGAGCTATCTCGGCTATCTCGGCTATCTCGCTATCGGTGGTGACTAATTGCGAGGTTTTATTCAGCGCGGGGCTAATACGGATAACTTCATCTTCAACCACCATAATGGCGGTTTCCATCTCATCAGCCGTTGGCGGATTGTGGCGAAAATAGCGCTGAGCTGTATGGGTATCACCCACGGTAAGTGGCCATTGAGCACCCGTCGGGTCAGTAATTACCGTGCTTGCATCACGACCAATATGCAGCAGGGTGATGACCTGCGCGCTATTACTGAGAGATGCGCGGATAGTTTCATATTCGGTCTGAATGCTATGCATTATCTACCACCTAAAGGGCTAGCGTTACTCAATTAATCCATGTGGAACAACCAAATTACCCCGGAAAACCTGCGGATTTACATGTTTACCCGCGCGGGCATCAATTAAGTCGACCACTTTTCTCGCCAATGTTTCTAATGAATACTCGATTGCTGGCACTGCCGGGATACCGGGTAATTGCACTGAACCATCCAGGCTGAAAACCATCACTTTATCAGGAACGGTACGCTTGAAGACATGCAATAGCGAGATGGCCTTTTGCGCTTCGATTTCATCCATTACCAACAGCGCATTAAATTGTGCACCGTTATTCAATAGTGTCTGCAACGCCTCTGAAGAGGAGTGAACGTTACCCATCACTAAACTGCGGTTATAGGGAATCAGGTAATTCTCCAACGCCCGTTGATAACCCAGTAGCGTCTGTTCCGCCACCGTGCCAGAGGCATGATTTAACAGCGCAATATGTCGGCGGCCCTGACTGACCAAATAGTGACAGGCAGTTTCTGCTGCGAATGAGTGATCGAATAAAATACTGTTAGGGGTAGAGGACTCAAGACAATCAATCATGATGATATTTTCATCATGAGATGGCAGCGCAAAGCGCGCCCCGATGATGATAATGGCATCGCACAAACCATTGGCGAGCTCAGCGACGGCATTTGCTACCCCGATGCTATTGTCGGCAAAACGCAGTAATAAATGCTTTTGATGCTGGCTGAACTGTTTTTCCAAGGCAAACAGATAACTGGTTGTTTGTTGAATGTGTTCAGTAGCGCAAATCACACCGACACACCCGGTTGACTGTGCAGTCAGAAACTGGGCGATGACATTCGGTTTATAATTCAGAGTCTCAACGGCCTTCATCACCGCCAGACGGCTCTCTTCCTTGACGCCGCGTGAACCGCTTAACACCCGGGACACTGTAGCTTTAGATACGTTGGCTAACCGCGATACATCATTAATAGTCGACATAACTTCACTCCACTTTATCTGATCAATGGCCAGAGGGCCTGGTCAGTTCCCTATTTCCTTGGTTCCAGTCTTACTGCATCTATTCTATACCGCGATCATCATAACGGAAACCGTTGTTACCAAGGAGTATCCAATAAAACAGTTCCCAGTGCTTAGCTTTTTGTGACGTCTTTCACAACTGCATATCTTTCAGTGGTTAAATATTTGAGCGCGCTCTCATATCCATTCCGTTTGCATGGAAACCGGTTTCCATTTTGTTTCCAATGAGGCTCAATATGACCAAATCACTCTGAGGCGATACGTAATGAAAAAGATAATGTTGTGCTGCTCCGCCGGGATGTCTACCAGCATGTTAGTGAAAAAAATGTTGGCTGAGGCAGCAACGCGCGGACTTGAGGTTCAGATTGATGCTTTCGGTGCCAGTGAATTCAATGAACAGTTCAGCCGCTATCAGGTTGTGCTATTGGGGCCACAGGTGAAATATATGCAACGTGATTTGGCGGCAATCGCTGAGCCGTTAGGGATCCCGGTGATGACTATCGACATGATGGATTACGGTATGCAACGCGGTGATAAGGTGCTCGACTTCGCCTTATCTCTTATTAATGCAGTGAAATAAAAGGTATCTGCAATGAGTTCTCTTTACCAAGCAATGGTTGGAATGATAGAGCAAACCATTACGCCACTGGCTGGGCGGCTGGGGCAACAGAAATACATAATCGCCATTCGTGACGGGTTTACTTCGGCACTGCCGTTTATGATTATTGGCTCATTTATGCTGGTGTTCATTTTCCCGCCGTTTTCTGCGGACACCACATGGGGTTTTGCCCGTGGTTGGTTAAACTTCTCGAGTACCTATCGCGAGCAATTGATGTTGCCTTTCAATCTCAGCATGGGGGTGATGACCTTCTTTATCTCGGTGGGGATTGGTGCCAGCCTTGGGCGGCAATATAAGTTGGACCCAATCATGACCGGTCTGCTGGCATTGATGTCCTTTTTGCTGGTAGCAGCACCTTATGCTGATGGGCACATTTCAACCCAATATTTCTCAGGGCAAGGGATTTTCACCGCCATCGTTACCGCGGTGTATTCCACTGAGTTGTATGCATTCCTCAAACGCCACAATATTACTATCCGCCTGCCGAAAGAAGTGCCGACCGGGGTTGCACGATCTTTTGAAATTCTGATCCCCGTAGTGGCAGTGGTTGCGACATTGCATCCACTGAATTTATTTATCGCATCCTCCACAGGAATGATTATTCCAGAAGCGATTATGCACCTGTTGGCACCTTTAGTTTCTGCCTCAGATTCGCTGCCTGCCATTTTGTTGTCGGTTCTGTTATGCCAAATTTTGTGGTTCGCCGGTATCCATGGCGCATTGATTGTCACCGGCATCATGAACCCGTTCTGGATGACCAATTTAGCGCTGAATCAAGCGGCTTTAGCTGCCGGAGCGCCGTTACCTCATATCTATCTGCAAGGTTTCTGGGATCACTATCTATTGATCGGTGGTGTGGGGTCGACTTTACCGCTGGCCTTCCTGCTATTACGCAGTAAAGCCATTCATCTGCGCACTATTGGCAAAATGGGGATAGTTCCAAGCTTCTTTAATATTAATGAACCGATTCTATTTGGTGCCCCCATCATCATGAACCCGGTTTTCTTCCTGCCTTTTATATTCGTTCCGATGATCAACGCCACATTGGCCTATATCGCGACCAAATTAGGGTGGATAGCGCAAGTTGTGTCATTAACCCCGTGGACGACGCCTGCGCCAATTGGTGCGTCCTGGGCTGCCAACTGGGCGTTTAGTCCGGTAGTTATGTGTCTGTTATGTATGGTGTTCTCGGCGGTGATGTACTACCCATTCCTCAAAGCTTATGAGCGCAGCTTGCTGAAAGCCGACCAGGAAAAAGAGCAACAACTGAGTTTTGCTGAGTCAGCCGAAACCCGCTAAGTCGTGATTAGATTAATCTTTACGGAGAGTATGATGAAGTATCAATTTCCACATGATTTTTGGTGGGGCAGTGCCAGTTCAGCCCCGCAAACCGAAGGTGAAAGCTTGAGTGGTGGTAAAAGTGCCACTGTTTGGGACACTTGGTTTGACAAGCAACCGGGGCGTTTTCATCAGCAGATTGGGCCGCAACAGACATCAACGTTTTATCAACATTGGCAGCAAGATATTGCTTTGTTGAAACAGTTAAATCACAACAGTTTCCGTACCTCCATCTCATGGGCGCGACTGATCCCCAACGGACGAGGTGAAGTGAATCCGCAGGCAGTGGATTTTTACAATGGTGTCATTGACGAACTGCTGGCACAGGGGATAACCCCATTTATCAATCTGTTTCATTTTGATATGCCAACAGTCATGCAAGAGCTGGGGGGGTGGGAAAGCCGCTATGTGGTGGACGCCTATGCTGAATATGCCGATACCTGTTTTCGTTTATTTGGTGACCGGGTACAACATTGGTTTACCTTCAACGAACCCATCGTGCCAGTCGAAGGTGGCTATCTCTACGATTTCCATTATCCGAATATAGTGGATTTCAAACGGGCGGCCACAGTGGCTTATCACACCGTGCTGGCTCATGCTTTGGCGGTGAAAAAATATCGCCAACGTGAGTTAGGTGGTGAGATTGGCATTATTTTAAATCTCACGCCGTCGTATCCGCGTTCTGAAAATCCTGCGGATGTAAAAGCGGCCAATATCGCCGACTTACTTTTTAATCGCAGTTTCCTCGATCCAGTATTACGCGGCGAGTATCCGGCTGAGCTGACGGCATTACTGAAAGATTACGATCAACTGCCTGCCTGCCAACCTGGAGACAGTGAATTAATTGTTGAGGGTAAAGTAGATTTACTCGGTATCAATTATTATCAGCCACGTAGAATTAAATGCCGCGATAGCCGGGTTAACCCAGAAGCCCCCTTTATGCCAGAATGGTTGTTCGATTATTATCAGATTCCGGGCTGCAAAATGAACCCGCACCGGGGTTGGGAAATTTATGAACCCGGTATTTACGATATCCTAACCAACTTGCGAAAAAACTACGGCAACCCGCGCTGTTTTATTTCAGAAAATGGTATGGGTGTCGAAAATGAACAGCGATTCAGCCACAACGGTCAGATAGATGATAGTTATCGTATTGAGTTTGTTTCCGAGCATTTAAAATGGGTTCACCGTGCTTTGGCGCAAGGGAGCCATTGCCTTGGCTATCATATGTGGACGTTTATTGATAACTGGTCATGGTGTAATGCCTATAAAAATCGTTATGGCTTTGTTCAGTTAGATTTGAAAACGCAGCAACGTATCGTGAAAAAAAGTGGCGAATGGTTTGCGGCAACGGCAAATAATCAAGGTTTTGATGAGGTAGAGCGAAATGATTGATTTGGAAGAGGCCGTAATGGAGATTATCGTCAATGCCGGTCAGGCCAGAAGTCTTTGTTTTGAGGCATTGCGAGCCGCCCGTGAAGGTGATTTTGTTCAAGCGCATGCACTGTTATCGGAATCGGATGGCTTTACCAAGGCCGCACATCGGATGCAAACCAAGCTTATCGAACAAGATGCCGGGGAAGCCAAAACACCGATGACACTGATTATGGTCCATGCTCAAGATCATTTAATGACATCGTTATTAGCCCGTGAATTAACCAATGAATTAGTATTATTATATCAGCGAGGATAAGTCGCCTTGGGTAAATGAAATTCATTGTGTAACTCAAAGAAATATTTAAATTAACTATTGCACTGAGGTCAAATATGAATATTTAGCCATGGCTGGTTATTTGCCAAAAAGATACTTCTGGGTATAAAAATAAATAAATCATTAACTCTTTAAAAATGGGTTGGCTGAGTGTCGCCTTTATTTTTAGAGCCTAATACTTTACTTCACATTATCCTAAATAGAGATGGTTATTATGAATAAGTTTATACTGGTTGGACTTACCAGTCTTTTATCATTGCCTGTATTCGCTGAAGTGTCCTGGGAGACCCCGCAAGGGAATCTGAAATTATACGGTGATGTTGAGATTAATATGGATGCTGCCAGTAAAAGTGGGCAGCTCACTTCTCTACGCACCAGTGCAAATAAAGACTGGAAAGCGGGGAGCAGAGAGCAATGGGATATTAATGGCAGAATACTGATCGGTCTGGATGGTTATCGACGTATGAGTAATGGCAATTTCGCGGGTTTCACTGTACAGCCACTGGCTGATATTGGTGGTCATATGAACCTCGATGATGCAGCCTTCTTCTTTGGTCATGAGAAAGATTGGAAGGTGAAAGTCGGTCGCTTTGAAGCCTATGATATGTTCCCACTGAATCAGGATACGTTTGTCCAACACTCAGGTAATACCGCGAATGATCTTTACAGTGATGGCTATGGTTACATCTATATGATGAAAGAAGGCCGTGGGCGCAGCAACAATGGGGGTAACTTCCTGGTCAGTAAAACTCTGGGTAACTGGTATTTTGAAGTTAACACCATTCTAAAAGACGGAACCACGTTATTTGCCAATAATACTTATCATGGTAATACGCTGGAAAATGAAAAAAATGTGGCATATGTTCGTCCGGTGATTTCGTGGAAACAAGATAGCCTTTCTGCGGCTATAGCAATGGAAAGTAACGTTATCAGTAATGCCTATGGTTATCGTGATGATCAGGGCCAGTTTCAGGACCAATCGAAACGTAATGGCTATGGGGCAACATTCACTTGGAATAATCAGGATAAAGATCCTGAGAATGGTATTGTCGCTAATCTGAGCTCAGCTTATATGGATGCAACCAATGAGAAGAACTTCAGTGCCGGGGCTAATATCTTATGGCGAAATTTTGAAATTGGTTATATTTACGCACACAATGATATCGAATATTTCAACAGTGCAAATGCAGGGGTAGTTACCTCTGGGATATTAACCTCGCCTGATAAATATGATGTTCACACGATCCACACCTCCTATAAAATTGCCAATATCATGGATATGAATAACTTTAATTTATACCTTGGTGCTTACTGGTCTAAATTGGAAGTGTCACCTGATAATAAAGTGGTTAATGCTGAAAACGATGACCGCTATGGTGTCCGTGCCAGATTTAAATATTTCTTCTAATAGATTACTGGCGACCACATGAATTAAATTGGTTATTTAATATTTTACTCAGATTAAATTTCACTTAAATAAATGCCTGTCTGCGGAATTAGGTTATGCACGCCTGTGGTATTTCCGCAGCAGGCGAGGTTGTTTTCTACTCTTGTCCCCTCAGAACCAGCGAATAAAAAACCTGCTATTTGAATTTTTTTGCGCTTTCCTAAGAAGAAATTGCGT
Source organism: Yersinia sp. 2540 StPb PI (assembly GCF_052217165.1). Lineage (NCBI taxonomy): Bacteria > Pseudomonadati > Pseudomonadota > Gammaproteobacteria > Enterobacterales > Yersiniaceae > Yersinia > Yersinia sp. 2540 StPb PI. The sequence goes on along the minus strand of NZ_JAZGQC010000001.1, from coordinate 3,256,284 downwards.
AGTGCGCCGCATTTTTAAACAAAAATTCAATAAACTAAATATTTTTTGATGCGGATCAAGACACATTTCCTTTGTTTAGTGTTAATGTTAATAAATCTCATTATCAACTTCATGTGCGTTACTCATATTATGCGAACTTGGCACAAACTCTTTCTGCTTTGCTGCTGTTGGTGGCTATCAGCCTCATTAGCCTGGGCTGCGACGGATTACCCGCAGTTGGTTAATGATATCCAATCCCGTCTCGATAAAACGTCTCAGTTGTACCAACAACAGAACAATGATGAAGCCCGTACTACGGTGCAGATGGCGTACTTTGAAGTTTTCGAAAACCTCGAAGGCCCGATTCGTATCAATATCTCTGCCCAGAAGAGTTACCAGATGGAAGCCGCTTTTGGCGAAATCCGGCGCATGATTGGGGAGGGCAAACCGCAAGCGGAAGTTGATAATAAAATTAATTGGCTTAAAAGTGAACTCACTGCGGTACTGCCTATACTGACCGATGGGCATAAACTTAATGCAGAACAGCAACATGCAGCCTATGAAAACAGTGAAATTGCACTGTACTGGCAGCAGAGTTTCAAAATCATTGATGACTTACTGGCACAAGCCATAAGCGAATATCAAGAAGGGAAGTTCGCCGCGGCCAGTGAAAGCGTGCAACAGGCTCATTATCAGGGTTTTAAAAACTCTGAAATGGAAATGTCAGTGCGGGGCAATCGTTCCGCACAAGCAGCGGCGGCAATTAACCAACAATTTACCGCATTAATCGATCTCACCCGCAAGCCAGACCAAATAACGGAAGTTGCCTATCGTGTCACCGGTTTACTGCAAACTATCGAAGACACCCTGCCAGGCTTACCCACAACGCGTGAACAGCAACCAGTCACCGCAGATCAAGCCAACGTTGGGCAATCTTCGGCATCGGCTGCTAATTCTGACGGACAAGCTAATGCCGATTGGGCGGCGGTTTCCAGTAAGATAAATCAGGCCATCAGCGATGCTATCAGTCAGTACCAAAAGGGGCAGACTACACCGGCAATGATGGCTGTACAGGATACCTACTTTGATTTGTTCGAAGCCAGTGGCATGGAGAATAAAGTTGGTTCACGTGATGCTGCATTTAAATCGACGTTAGAGGGGCATTTCACTCGTTTAGTCAGTCTGATGAAAGCCGGTCAGCCAGTCGAACAGCTACAAGCCGAAGCAGTTGCGTTGCAAAAGGATTTGGCCAGTGCTGTAGAGATGCTGGGTGGGGGGGATGAAACCAACTGGAGTCTGTTCATCTACAGCCTGCTGATTATTGTGCGTGAAGGGCTGGAAGCTTTACTGATTGTTGCCGCGATAGTGGCTTATCTGGTGAAAAACAACCATCAGGATAAATTACCGCTCATTCGCCAATCCGTCGTAGTGGCCTTAATCGCCAGCGTGCTAACCGCTTTCGTCTTCCAGTGGTTATTTGCTAATTCAGGGCAAAGTCGTGAGTTATTAGAAGGTTTCACCATGATGATTGCCGTGGTGATGCTGTTCTCAATGAGTTACTGGTTATTGTCGAAGACTGAAGCACGGCAATGGAAAGCTTATCTCGAAGGGAAATTTTCTAAGTCACTCAGTAGTGGATCGATGGTCGGGTTATGGCTGACAAGCTTCCTGGCGGTGTATCGCGAAGGTGCTGAAACTGTACTGTTCTATCTGGCCCTGATGGGCGATGCCAGTACCACTAGCGGCCACTTGTCGATTCTGGCAGGTTTTGGCGTTGGCTGTGTATTCTTGCTGGCAGCTTATCTGGTTATGCGCTTTACCGTAGTCAAATTGCCACTCAAACCCTTCTTTATGTTTACCGGTGGCTTTATGTACCTAATGGCGTTTGTATTTGCCGGTAAGAGTGTTCTTGAACTAATTGAAGGTAAATTGTTTGAGCCGACATTGCTACCGGGCGTACCTGAAATCAGTTGGTTGGGGATCTATCCATATCTGGAAACATTGATTCCTCAAGGGATATTACTGATTGCTGCGCTGGTTGCTCTTTGGGTAATGCAACGGCGTGGTCGTACTGTCTCAGCGTAATGGTCCGGCATGATGCCGGTGTGAATAACGACAATGTAATTATCATTTGATACCAGAGGGTGTGCTACATGACCATGAAGAAAACGATTATTGCCAGCAGCATTATCGCCAGCATTTTTGCAGCGCCTGCTGCTTTCGCCTTTAAAGAGTATCCGGCTGGCGAGCCTATCAAGATCAACGATATGGAAATTGCTGCAGTTTACTTGCAGCCAATCGATATGGAACCGCGTGGCATGGGTTTGCCTGCCGCGAAAGCTGACATTCATCTGGAGGCGGATATCCATGCCACCGAAGGCAATAAGAATGGATTTGGTGCCGGTGAATGGATGCCGTACCTGACTATCGCTTATACCTTGGTGAATACGGATACTGGTACCAAACAAGAAGGCACATTCATGCCGATGGTTGCCAGTGACGGTCCACACTACGGTGCCAATATTAAAATGATGGGCGTAGGTAACTATAAAGTTACTTACCATATCAGTGAGCCATCTAAAGCCGGGTTACATCGCCATACTGATAGCGAAACGGGTGTCGGCCGCTGGTGGAAACCGTTTGATGTGAGTTATGACTTTAAATATACCGGTTTGAATTGATAACAATGGCCGCGATGACTAAAACAGTTATCGCGGCTTTTTCTTAATGCTGGATGGTCAGCGCGTTTTTATCCGCGCGATGTAAAAGCTGATCAGTGATAACTGGCAGGTGTTGTGATTATCTTGCCCAAGGTGTGTGCTAATGAGTTATTTTTTTGTTTCCGTGCTACAAGCCTTTTTACCGGTAGCGTTGTTATTGGGGTTAAGTTGGGCATTCAGGCCAGCTCCTGCATTGAACCGGGTGGTATGGATAACGATACTCATGGCTATCGTGGGTATTTGGGCCGGTACCCATTACCCAAAATCGCAGCAATTGCAGTTAGTTCTGGCGGGGGTTCAACTTCTCGCACTGCTGTTATTCTTGTTAAGTCAATTTACGCTCCGCCAGTCGTTAGGTTATGTCTGGCAAGCCCTGTTGGTATTGGGCGCAGCATTCAATTGGGGTAATAATCCGAATCTCGGTGCCTTTACCAATACCCATGTCATCAACACTGATTTACTGCTCAATTTGGCGGCTATTGTCGTGGCATTTGGCTGGGTGATTTTCAGTGCCGTATTATTGCTGATGATGGTCAGGCAATTGCCTCGTTGCCGTTGGCCACTATTGATACTGATAACGGTATTACTGATTTTGCCACTCAGTGGCGACGGCATTCTGTTATTGATGAAGTTACAGGTTGTGCCACTGACCAAATCACTACTCAGTTATGTCGCTTTAGTTACCAATGGGCATGCCTGGTTGAGTTACATTTGTGCGCTGCTTCTGGCATTTACGACGCTGTGTTACTTGATACCGTTATGTAATTCCCGCCGGATCGTCGGTGAAAATTCAGACCCGATCGCTCACCGTAAAGCATTAGCTGATTACCGTAATGTACGCCGAATCTTTATTTTTTCCTTGCTGGCATGGGTAATAGTCGCAGGTGCTCAACTCTACTGGGATAAAGTCGCTTCTCAACCGCCCCAGTTGTCCGAGGCCTTACCCGTGACACTCTCGGCTGATGGTTTAGTCCGTATCCCAGTAGAGCAGGTACGCGATGGTAAGTTGCATCGTTTTGTCTGGGTCGCCGATGATGGTAAAGCAGTACGTTTCTTTATTATTAACCGTTATCCCGATCGTCTGCGCCTGAGTGTGGTTTTCGATGCCTGCTTGTTGTGTGGTGATCAAGGGTATGTCATGGAAGGCAATCAGGTCATTTGTGTTGCCTGCGCCGTGCATATTTTCATTCCGTCGATCGGTAAAGCAGGGGGCTGTAACCCGATACCGTTGGAGGGGTGGAAAAGTGACGATAAAGAGTTAGTCATTCCCAAAGCCTCTTTGGAGGCGGGTGTCAATTACTTCACCACGGTAGTAACGCTTGATGTAATTGATCCGGTTGATAAAACTCACCTCACCAATCAAAAGGCCGAATATAAGTACAGTTATGGCGAGAAGACCTATTTCTTCTCATCTGAGGCGAATTACAACCGTTTCCGTGAACACCCGGAGCAGTTTGTGACGCCGGTTGCCAGTGGTGAAGACAGTGACACGCAGGAGAATCCATAATTATGTTATGGCGCATGCTCAAGCAGTCTTGGTTCAGGAATGTCCGGCGTAAATCCCTGGCGGTATTTACGGTCTTCCTTGCTGCCGGACTCATCTCGTCATTGTTGGCGGTATCGATAGATATTGGCGATAAAATGTCACGTGAGTTGAAGTCTTATGGTGCCAATATTTTGATTGAACCTGCTGGGCAGGTGGCACTGCCTTCATTGTTCGGCGAGCAGAGTAACCCACTTACCGGGCAGGATTTCCTCGATCAAGCTGAGTTACCCAATATCAAAGATATTTTTTGGCGTAACAATATTGTCGGTTTTGCGCCATTACTGAGCGGCGAAACTGATGTTAAGGGTCAAATTATTCCGCTGCTGGGGACCTATTTTAATCAGCCGGTTGATGTACCCGATGAAGAGGACTATCACACCGGTCAGCAAATTATCAGCCCGTATTGGCAGGTTAGTGGTAACTGGCCGCAGGAGCCAGTTAAAGCCGATGCGACAACGGCTGAGGCATTGTTAGGTAAACAACTGGCACAGCAAACTGGTTGGAAAGTCGGTGATGAGTTGCACCTCAACGGTGCTTCTGGCCCACTAACGGTGAAGATAAGTGGGGTGCTGAGTAGTGGTGGTGAAGAAGAGAGCCGCCTGGTGTTACCCCTAAGCGCAGTGCAATCACTCCTCGGCTTGCCAGGAAAAATCCAGGCAGTGCGGGTCTCAGCATTGACTGTGCCAGAAAATGAGTTGTCGCGTAAAGCGCGCGAAAACCTTGAAGCCCTCAATGCCGAAGAATATGACCTGTGGTATTGCACCGCCTATGTTTCTTCAATTGCACACCAATTGGAAGAGGCTATTTCTGGCTCCGTGGTGCGGCCAATTTGGCAAGTTGCTGCATCTGAAGGGGTGGTGATTGAAAAGATACAACTGCTGTTGGCGGTGGTTACACTGGCGGCGTTGATTGCTGCGGCAATGGGGATTGCATCGCTGATGACCAGCACGATTATGGAACGCGCTAAAGAGATTGGTTTGATGAAAGCATTGGGGGCGCGTCAGTGGCAAATTTTGATGCTGTTTTATCTTGAAGCAGCAATCAGTGGCTTGATTGGTGGTCTGGCAGGCTGTTTGGCTGGCTGGGGCTTGGCAAAAACCATTGGCCTGATGTTGTTTGGCGCTCCGCTCAGTTTTGCCTGGATGGTGGTGCCCTGTGTGCTGGTGATATCCGTGTTGATTGCCGTCATAGGTACCTGGTTCCCTGCCCGGCGTATTGCCAGTCTCTATCCGGTGGAGGTGCTTTATGGCCGTTAATCATCGGGCAATTCAGCATAAAGGCAGTAATAGTATGTTCTGGCGATTGGTATTACGTGCACTGCGCCTGCGGATGCAACGGGTCAGTGTGGTATTTGCCGCACTCACTGTTGGTGCAGCGATTGTCACCGCAATGTCAGCAGTTTATTTCGATATTAATGCCAAGATGAGTCAGGAGTTACGAACCTTTGGTGCCAATTTCTATATCGGCCCAGGGCATGGTAACTCTTTTGAACAACAGCGATTTCAGCCAATTATAGATGCGGCACCAAAAGGGCTTATCAATGCTTCCAGCCCCTATATTTATGGTATGGCCCGCACCGAATTGGAAAAAGTGGTGCTGATGGGGGTATGGTTTGAATCCCTACAACAGCTCGTTCCCTACTGGCAAGTCACCGGCAACTGGATCGGCGTCAGTTTTGATGATCGCAATGCCATGATTGGTGTCAAACTTGCCGAACGCTTGCACGTCAAAGTAGGCGATACCATTACATTGGTGAATGGAGCGACTCGCCAGCGTCTTCAGGTCAAAGGTATTGTTGAAGCGGGTGACGCCACGGATAACATGTTAATCGTCAATCTTGAACTGGCGCAAAAATGGCTCAATCAACCGGGGCATATCAGCAATGCGCTCCTTAGCGTCAGTAATGATGTGGGGCAGGTTGAAACATTTGCCAGCCGCCTGCGTGAGCAATATCCCGATCTTGAAATTCGGCCAATCCGTAAGGTCTCGGCTTCTGAAGGGCAGGTGCTTGATAAAATAAAAGGGCTGATGGGGCTGGTCTCGGTGGTGATCCTCATTTTGTCATCACTGTGCGTTAACACCACCTTAATGGCGATAGTGGGTGAGCGTTCAAAAGAGTTCGCCTTGCAAAAAGCATTGGGTGCCAGTGGTGCCGATATTATTCGTCAGATGCTGACTGAAACACTGATCATATCGCTGGCTGCCGCAGTCTGCGGTGCTTTGCTTGGGTATGTGTTGGCGCAAGTATTGGGCCAGACGGTGTTCAGTGCGGCAATCGCTTTGCGAGCACCAGTACTGCCATTGACCCTGATATTGTCATTGTTAGTCGCCGCCGTGGCGGCCATTGTTCCCACCCGTCGGGCTATTCATATCGAACCCGCTAAAGTCCTGAAAGGAGAGTAGCAAATGACATCGCCATTAACACGGGTGAAACCTGAATACACCGCGGATGCCGTCATTGAAACCCGACATTTATATAAGCGTTTTGGTCAAGTTACAGCGCTGGAAGACATTAATATTCGCATTAATCGTGGTGAGTTTGTCGCGATTATGGGGGCGTCCGGCTCAGGTAAAACAACATTAATGAATATCCTGACCTGTCTGGATACCGTTAGCGAAGGGCAGGTGTTACTTGACGGTATTGATGCCGCAGGCTTAGACGAAGAAGGCCGCCGGCAGTTTCGGGCTGACAAGATAGGGCTGGTTTTTCAACAATTTCACCTGATTCCTTATCTGACTGCGTTAGAGAACATTATGTTAGCGCAGCATTATCACAGTGTGGTTGATGAAGACGCCGCGCGGCAGGTTTTAGAACAGGTCGGGATGACACCACGTATGGGGCATCTGCCTAGCCAACTCTCTGGTGGTGAGCAACAGCGAGTGTGTATTGCACGTGCGCTTGTTAATCAGCCTCCTATCATTTTTGCTGATGAACCGACCGGTAATCTTGATGAAGAGAATGAACAGCGGGTGCTGGATCTGCTAAACCATATTCATCGTCAGGGTAGAACCATTGTCATGGTTACCCACAATCCAGATTTAGGGTGTGTTGCTGATCGGATAATCCGGCTCCAGCACGGTAAATATCTTAATGAAGAGAGCCGTCATCATGTGGCGTAATCGGTTAAAAGTTATCGGCATGTGTGGTGTGTTATTGCTACTTAGCGCGTGTAAACAAGAAGAGTTGGTGGTGGGTGAAGCGGCCCCGCAATTGGCAGCTTATGACCTAAAAGGCAAGCCGGTGGCACTTGATCAATGGAAAGGTAAGCAGGTGTACCTCAATTTCTGGTCAGCTAGCTGTGGCGGTTGTCTGGCTGAAATGGCGGCACTGGATAAACTGAGTCAGGAATATCGGGATGATATCGTGGTTGTGGCGATTAACACCGATCCTGAACAGGTGGATATCAATCCGGTGTTGGCACAGCGGAATATTAGTTATCCGGTTATTCGTGATCAATTAGGTATCACACAAGAACGCTACCAGGTTATTGGCACCCCGACTTCTTTTCTGATTGACCGCAGTGGTAAAGTGACGCAATTGCATCAGGGCGCGCGTAATGAGCAGGCGCTGGTTACGTTGTTCCAACAATGGGCGGCGGGTGCATAATGAAAGCAGTGCTGTTGTTAACCGTGGGTGTCCTGCTGCTCAGTGTCACGGCTCAGGCAGCCACTGACGGTGAGCATATTTATAAACAAACCTGTTCAAGTTGCCATGGGCGTTCGGCTGATCGCAAAGGCTTGGATAAAGCACCGCCACTGATATCGTTATCGCGTGATGAAATTGTTGATGGTCTAACTGCTCGCCGCGATGGCAAGATTGTTGGCCGGGGCAATAAGGCCAAAGCACATCTGACGGATGACGACATTCAAAAACTGGCCGACCATATCGAAAACTTAAAAACGATTAAACGCACAATGCCTTGATGCAATATTATCTTTTATTTCAATTTGTTGACTGATTTAAATAAACCAAATCTCGTGCCGAATTTGTTTGTTCCGACGGCTTCATTTGATAATGTTAATGCTGTATTATATGTTGCATATTAAATGCATCTTTAAGTTATCTGAGGAATGTCAGTATGGAAAATACATCAGCACTGCTGTGTTATAAAGAGTTACCTGTCTGGAATAGTACCGCTGTACCGGCGATGTTCCGGGAAAAACACAATACCAAGGCAGGCACTTGGGCCAAACTGACCATTCTAAACGGGGAGATGGATTTTCTGATCCTCGATGAAGCGGGGAATACTTTGGCGAGGCATAGCTTCTCTTGTGAGCAGCAGCCGCCCTTTATAGAACCCCAAGTCTGGCACCGTATTGCCGCTTGTTCAGATGACCTGCAATGCCAACTCAGTTTCTATTGCACGGCAGAAGATTTTTATCATAAAAAATACAATTTAACCCCGACGCACTCTGAAGTCATTGAAGCCGTGAAAATGGTTAAACCGGGTAAAGCATTAGATTTAGGCTGTGGTTCTGGTCGTAATTCTTTGTATTTGAATTTATTGGGTTTTGATGTCACGGCGGTAGACAAAAATAGCGATAGTATCCATAATTTACAGCAGATTATAGTACAGGAAAATCTGCAAAATATTACCGCCAGCACTTACAATATTAATGAAGCCAGTGTGGACAACCGCTATGATTTTATTCTATCGACTGTGGTCCTGATGTTCCTACAACCGGAAAGAATTCCCTCTATTATTAATAATATGCAGGAGTGTACCTTGTCCGGTGGTTATAATTTGATTATCTCTGCCATGTCTACGGATGACTTCCCTTGTACTGTGCCGTTCTCCTTTACATTAAAGTCGGGTGAGTTAAGCCATTACTATAAAGATTGGGATATTATTAAGTACAACGAAGATGTTGGGCAATTACATAAGACCGACGCCGAAGGTAATCGGATAAAACTGCGCTTTGCGACATTATTGGCGAAAAAACGGTAATTGCACCCCAGGTACCCAACCTGCGACTTAGTTGGGTTTAATACAGCATATTAAATCGCGGGTAATTTAACCGCCGCGGGGGGTAAGTTGGATTCTTTACGCAAACAACTGACAATATAATCAATAAATACGCGCAGCTTGGGGGGTAAATAGCGGGTTGGCGGGTAGAGTAACCATAAGCCACCGCTGTACGAACTGATAAAGCGCCATTCTGGTAATACCGGTACTATCAGTCCCTGTTGCAATGCTGTTCTGGCCGTAAAATAAGGTAGGCTGCCGATACCTATATGCTGCAAGACAGCATCTAGCCTGACACCGGTATGGTTAGCTGCGTAGCGGCCCCGTACCGCGACAGTTACCGCTTTGCTACCTTGACGGAATTTCCAGCGGGCGTCTCCCGGCGTCTCTCCGAGATAAATACAGCTATGGTGCACTAAATCATGCGGATGCAGGGGAACCTCATGGGTGGCGAGATATTCGGGTGTGGCGCACAACAAATGTTCGATAGCCATCAATTGCCGGCCAATCATTCCAGCAGGGGGTTGGTCAGTAATACGAATTGCCAAATCTATATTTTCATCAATTAAATCAACGTAGCGGTCATCTAAGATCAGTTGTACATCTATTTTACTGTGGCGGCGCAAGAATTCAGGGATATGCGGGTGAACGACAAAACGGCCAACTGCTTTTGGTACACTGATACGAATAAGCCCTTCCGGTTCCAGATTGTACTGGCCACTGACTTCCATCACTGAATTGGCTGCACTAAGCATCGCATGACAGCGTTTAAAAACCTCTTCGCCACTTTCGCTCAATCGCAATTTACGCGTAGTTCGTTGCAATAAGCGCGTAGCCAGCGCTTTTTCGAGTCGGCTGACGCTACGGCTGATCGCTGAAGGTGAAACGCCTAACTGGCGTGCAACTGCCGAGAAACTACCGGTTTCTACCACTTTAACGAAAATAGCCATTTCGCTTAGCAGAGTCAGAGGCGTATTTGTGCTCACAGCGCAACAGTCCTTTGAGGTTATGACGGATTATCACAATAGACTGGCATTAATATAATCATAATGGAAATGATAAAAGGATAATGATTGTGACTACTCGTCTATTTTTTGATAACGATACGCTGGCTACGGATGTAAATGTCCTGAGTTGTACTCCTGATGGTGAGCGATTTGCTTTAATATTGCAGGCTACTATTTTCCATCCGCAAGGTGGTGGGCAACCTTGCGATACCGGTACGATTGGCGGCAGCCCGGTATTATATGTGGTGGTGGTGCAACATCAATTAGTTCATTATGTGGCGCTGCCCGTTGCATTAGGGATACAACCTGCGTGTATCGACAGTGACCGGCGTTTTCTGAATGCACGCATGCATTCCGCTGGGCATATCATTGGCAATATTGGCGAAAGTTATGGCTGGTTGCCAATAAAGGCACATCACTGGCCGGGTGAGGGCCGAGTCTCATTTAAACCGACTGAAAATCCGCATCCAATTGATATTAATATTGTTCAGATAGCTTTAGAGCAGTTTATTCATCAGGATTTAGCCCGACAGACGTTGATCCAGGGTGATTTTCGCGAAATCGGATTTGGTGAATTGCCCGCGTATGCCTGTGGCGGTACCCATGTTAGTTCGCTGCGCGATGTGGGAAAGGTTATTGTTCAGTCCATTTCGGAGAAAAAAGGAGTGATGTCGGTGAATTACACGATTGATTAGTCGGTAACAAATTGTCTTAGCTCTGCACCTGCAACTTCAATGACTTTAGGTATATTATTCAGATTACAGATAAAATAAGCCTTGAAGGAAAGTTTGGTGAATAAAGAAAAGATTGCGCATTTAGACGCGGTAAGTCGCAAAGCCCGTACGGTAATGGAGCGAGAAGGGCTTGATGCTCTGGTGGTCACCGTTTGTGATAATTTCTACTATCTCACTGGGTTCGCCAGCTTCTTTATGTATACCTTCCGCCATACCGGTGCGGCGGTGGCGATTATGTTCCGTGATGCAGCAATTCCTTCGCAAATCATCATGAATGAGTTTGAGGCAGCCAGTGCCCACTTTGATATGCCGAATATGGTGCTAAAAACCTTTCCGGTGTGGGTCGATGTCGATGACCCACGCAATCCCCTTAATCATCAGACCAAGCGTGAGCGGCCGATTGGCCCGCCAGTTGAAGCTGTTTTTAGTTTAGTCAAAGCAGCGCTTGAGGACGCCGGGGTGCTGGGTAAGACCATTGCCATTGAATTACATGCCATGTCTAACGGGGGAAAAGGTGTTCTGGACAAAGTAGCGCCAGGGCTGAAATTGGTTGATTCAACGCCATTATTTAATGAAATCAGGATGATCAAAAGCCCGTGGGAGATTGAACATCTGCGTAAAAGTGCTGAGATAACCGAGTTTGGTATTGCCCGTGCAGCGAAAGAAATTCGCGTCGGTTGTACTGCGGCACAATTGACGGCGGCATTCAAAGCCGCAGTAATGACGTTTCCGGAAACGAACTTCTCCCGTTTCAATCTTATTTCGGTTGGTGATAACTTCTCGCCTAAAATGCTGGCGGATGACACCCCAGCTAAGCCGCGAGACTTAATTAAGTTTGACTGCGGTGTTGATGTTGCAGGTTATGGGGCCGATCTGGCGCGAACTTTTGTTCTGGGGGAGCCGGACCCACTAGCAAAGCAAATATATGACACCATTAGAATCGGTCATGAACATATGCTCTCAAGGGTGGCACCGGGGGTTAAATTAAAAGATGTTTTTGATTCCACCATGGACGTCATTAAAAAATCGGGCTTGCCACATTATAATCGTGGTCATCTAGGGCACGGTGATGGTGTATTTTTGGGATTAGAAGAAGCACCTTTCATCAGTACATTAGCGACTGAAACGTTCCAGCCTGGGATGGTGTTAAGCCTTGAAACACCCTATTACGGTATTGGGGTCGGTTCGATTATGTTAGAGGATATGATTCTCATTACTGATAATGGTTATGAGTTTTTAACTAAACTTGATCGCGGCTTACAACGTTGTGACTAATCTGCGCTGAACATCTCACTTTATGTGAATTAAATTCATCTTGGAAAATAGACTCTAGCCATTTTAGCTGAGCCTATTTTTCTTAGGTCAAAATCGTATATGACAAACATTCAAATAGTTATAAAAATAATGCATATAAAATAATGAGTTAAATTGTAGAAGTGTTTTAATAGTTTGGTTACTGGCATTCTGGCAGTAAGATCTGGTTTTCAATCAGTTCATTTTTAATGATAACGGAAGTGATAATCTACTATTGCTAATAATAGCGGACTTATTTTCTAGTTATAAGATAAATAATATTTTAGATATTAAAATTAAAAGTAGTAAAAAAAACAGGCTAAAACAGCCCGAAAATCAAATCGTGCTACCCTTTTGCAGACGACTGTATCGCAGGATTCCCTTAGTGAAAATATTTAGTCGCTAAATTTTACCTTTTTAAAGGATTTTATCCTAAGATTAATCTTAGTTTCATTAAAACTAACCGCTATAACACATTTTCACCTCTATTAATCGCTGGAATAACAATATTCTATAATAATTCGACAACAGTATTTTCTTTCAACTATCCTATGTAACATGCTGTAATACATTCTAAGGACTTCATTTCATCATAATTCCATAATGAAAAATGGATGTTCGTGAAGTAGCTTTCCTTGATCATCAAACAAGTTGCTGGCTTAAGGGTTATATAATGTATAACGCATTTACAACACTACTGCGCCCGTTGCACCGGCACAGAATAACTTTATTAGCGCTATTAATTTCCGGCCTTTCAGTTAATCCAGTTTTGGCAGATACACAGTATGATTCGTTAATCATCCAAGCCAGATCAGGAGATACCGCGCCGGTCCTTGACTACTTACAAAAAGAATCCAAATCTGGCCCTCTCAATAGTGGGCAGGTAGACGACTGGCTACAAATAGCCGGTTGGGCAGGGCGTGATCAAGAGGTTATTGACGTTTACGAAAGATACCACTCTTCAATGAATCTCTCTTCGCGGGGCTTAGCGTCCGCAGCGCGTGCATATCGCAATGAAAAACGTTGGGATCAGGCGTTGGCATTGTGGCAAAGCAGTTTAAAGAAAGACCCAACCAACCCAGATCTTATCACTGGCATGATAATGACTCAGGCGGATTCCGGGCGCGGTGGTGAAGCTTTACAGCAGGCGAAAGACCTGGCTGCGCGTGACCCTTCTGCAAAAAACTATATGACCCTCTCTTATCTTAATCGGGCAACCAACCGCAATTACGATGCTTTGCAGGCCTCGAGTGAGGCGGTACGACTGGCACCGGAATCTGAGGAAGTATTAAAAAATCACCTCGAGATTCTGCAAAGAAACCGTATTGCCGATCCTGCGTTGCAGCTTGCCAAAGAGAATCCAAAATTAGTGACCGCAGAGCAATATCGGCAACTTGAGCGAGATGCTGCAGCGGAACAAGTCCGTATGGCGGTACTACCAACACGCAGCGAGACGGAGCGATTTTATATTGCTGATCAAGCGTTGGCTGATTATCAGGATTTGTTAGCCCGCTGGAGCAAAGATCCCGAAGCGCAGGCCGATTATCAACGTGCTCGTATCGATAGATTAGGCGCGTTATTGGTTCGCCGTAATACCGAACAACTCATTAAAGAATATGAAAGCATGGAAGCCGAAGGCTACAAAATGCCGGATTATGCACGTCGCTGGGCGGCATCTGCTTATATCGATCGCCGGATGCCAGAAAAAGCAGCACCGATCTTGACCAGTTTGTATTACGCCGATGGCAAAACATTCCGCAATAGCGATGATTTGCTTGATGCAGATGATCTCTATTATTCGTTGAATGAAAGTGAACAATTGGATAAGGCACATCAATTCGCTAAAAACTATAGCGAACAAACGCCGTATCAGGTTGGCGTTTATGGTCTGCCAGGTAAAGAGCCGAATGATGACTGGATGGAAGGGCAGACTCTGCTGGTTCAATCCCTGGTAGCACTCAATGATCTGCCTGCGGCGCAGAAAAAACTGGAAACGCTATCCAGTACTGCTCCTGCTAACCAGAATTTACGTATTGCTCTGGCCGGTATCTATTTGGCAAAAGATTTACCACGTAAATCTGAACAAGAATTGAAAGCAGTAGAGTCATTGGCACCACGCAGTCTTATTCTGGAACGTGCACAAGCTGAAACTGCGATGGATTTGCAGGAATGGCATCAGATGGAGTTACTCACTGATGATGTGATTACCCGTTCTCCTGAAGATGTTCCCTCGCAGGAGCTCGATCGTCAGCGCAAAGTGCATAACATGTATGAATTGCGTGTAACCGGGAATCGAACTATTTCTTCCAACAGCCCAATCAGTGGTAACAAGGATTTTGGCATTGAAACGTTGCTGTATAGCCCCCCGATAGCTGAAAACTGGCGGGTATTCGGTGGTGGCAGCTACGACAATGCGCAATTTGAAGAAGGAAAAGGCATTAATCGTGCTACGCGGTTAGGGGGCGAGTGGACATCCCGTGACCATTGGGTTGAGGCTGAAGTGAATAATCAGAATTACGGTTTTGGTAACAAAACCGGTGCTCGGTTATCGACTTGGTACGATTTTAATGATCACTGGCGAGTTGGTGGGCAGGTTGAGAGACTGGCCAAAGATACCCCATTGCGCGCATTAAAAAATAATATATCCGCTAACAGTGCGTCAGCGTATGTGTTCTGGAAAGCCGATGATCGGCGTGACGCTGAAATTAGCGTGACACCGTCACGTTTCTCTGACGGCAACAACCGTTGGGAATATGAGTTCAACGGACGCCAACGTGTCTGGACGGGCCCTTACCTGACGGCAGATCTTAGCTTAGGGTTAGCGTCGAGCCATAACACCAAAGAAGACGTGATTTACTATAACCCGAAAAGTGATTTCACTTACGTCCCTGCCATTACCTTAAACCACATTATGTATCGCCACTATAAAACCGTCTGGAGCCAACAAATTCAGCTCGGTGTTGGCGGTTATTGGGAGAAAAACTTCGGTAATGGTCTGGTAACCACGGCAGGTTATGGGCAACGCATTCAATGGAATGATGTCGTGGATACTGGGATAGCAGTGACCTACGATAAGCGCCCCTATGATGGTGTCCGTGAGCACGATCTCTCGCTCGCTTTCGATTTGAATTACCGTTTCTAAGGGATCAGCGCCATGGCGAAGATACTATTTTTTATACGAATACTTGTAGTAGGAATGATAACGGTGCTGGCCTCGGTGTGTTATGCAGAGAAACCGGTATTCGTTCCACCCGCTGAGCGGGCATTGCCGCTAAGTGAAAGGCCGTGGCAAAAAAATACCTTTGTGGTTATTGCTTATCACGACGTTGAAGATGAATCCGCAGACCAACGCTATCTGTCAGTAAGAAGCAGCGCATTAAGTGAACAATTGGCCTGGCTAAAGGACAATCGTTACAACGTGGTGTCTGTTGATCAGATTTTAGCGGCCCGTAATGGTGGCGCACCGCTGCCTAATAAAGCCATTTTACTGACCTTTGACGATGGGTACAGTAGTTTTTATAACCGTGTTTACCCATTGTTAGAAGCCAATAAATTGAGTGCAGTACTGGCTCCAGTGGGGACTTGGATCGATACGCCACCGAATAAGAAGGTGGATTTCGGTGGTTTAAGTACTGATCGCGATCGTTTTCTTACCTGGAAACAGATCAGTGAAATGGCTAAATCAAAACTGATTGAAATAGGTGCACATACTTACGCTTCCCATTACGGCGTGATAGCAAACCCGCAAGGGAATACCGAACCGGCAGCAGCCAACTTGATTTATGACCCTAAAACGAAAAAATATGAAACTGAAGCGGCTTTCAAGCAGCGGATGGAAAAAGACGTTACCTTGATAACTCAGCGTCTTATTCAGGCAACGGGCAAGCAACCGAGAGTCTGGGTTTGGCCATACGGTGCAGCCAATGGAACCGTGTTAAATATCTTACGCCAACACGGTTACCAGATGGCTATGACACTGGAACCCGGTATTGGTAACGTCAATGATCTGATGAATATACCGCGTATCTTGATCAGTAATAATCCGTCGTTGAAAGACTTTGCCCAGTTGGTTACCTCTGTGCAGGAAAAAGACATCATGCGGGTGGCGCATGTTGACCTGGATTATCTCTACGATCCAGACCCGGTACAGGAAAAGGAAAATCTCGACAAACTGGTACAACGGATTTCTGATTTACGCGTTACCACGGTGTTCCTGCAAGCATTTTCTGATCCGAAAGGGGATGGCAATATTCGTCAGGTATACTTCCCTAACCGTTGGATACCGATGCGCCAGGACCTGTTTAACCGCGTTGCCTGGCAACTAGCATCACGCCCTGATGTGGATGTTTATGCCTGGATGCCGGTGTTGGCATTTGAGATGGACCCGTCGTTACCGCGGATTAAGCGTATTGACCCAAAAACAGGTAAAACCAGTATCGATCCGGATCAATATCGTCGCCTATCGCCATTTAACCCGGAAGTCAGACAGCGCATCATTGATATTTATCGCGATATGGCCTATAGCGCACCGATTGACGGGATTCTCTATCATGACGACGCGGTAATGTCTGATTTTGAAGATGCATCGCCGGATGCTATCCGTGCGTATGAGAAAGCCGGTTTCCCAGGTTCGATTGCTACCATACGTCAAGACCCGGAAACCATGGCCCGCTGGACGCGATATAAGAGTAAATATCTGGTTGATTTTACTAATGAGTTAACACGCCAGGTGCGTGATATCCGTGGTCCACAAGTAAAATCCGCCCGTAATATATTTGCTATGCCGATCTTAGAACCGGAAAGTGAAGCATGGTTTGCGCAGAATCTTGATGATTTCCTGGCTAACTATGATTGGGTTGCCCCGATGGCAATGCCGCTAATGGAGAAGGTGCCGTTATCAGAGTCTAATGAGTGGCTATCGCAATTAGTTAATAAAGTTGCACAGCGCCCTGGGGCCCTGAATAAAACCGTATTTGAACTGCAATCGAAGGACTGGACCAAGCCTGAGGGCAGCAATGCCATCAGCGGCCCGATACTGGCGGGATGGATGCGCCAGTTGCAGTTAAATGGCGCGCAAAATTTTGGTTACTATCCGGATAACTTTATCACTGGCGAACCACCGCTAAAAGATGTCCGCCCTGTGCTATCTTCTGCCTGGTACCCTTTATATGATCGATAGAATTATTGCGTTACTCATCCTATGCCTGGTACTGAGTATACCTGCGGGTATGATCCTGCTCTTTACCGGTGATGTGTTGCTGAATTTTGTTTTCTTCTATCCGCTCTTTATGTCCGGTATTTGGATAACCGGTGGTGTCTATTTTTGGCTACGCCGAGAAAGACACTGGCCGTGGGGCGATGATGTGCCCGCACCGGAGCTAAAAGGTAATCCGTTAGTGTCTATTTTAATCCCTTGTTTTAATGAGGGAGAGAATGCGCGGGAAACCATTCACGCGGCATTGGCACAGACTTACACCAATATTGAAGTGATCGCCATTAACGATGGCTCCAGTGATGATACTGCACAAGTGCTGGATGGCCTGTTGGCTGAGGACTCGCGATTACGTGTTATTCATCTGGCTCATAATCAGGGTAAAGCTATTGCTCTGCGTATGGGAGCAGCAGCGGCACGTAGTGAATATCTGGTATGTATCGATGGTGATGCCTTACTGGACAGCAAAGCGGTGCCTTATTTGGTCGCGCCGCTGATTGCGAATCCACGCACGGGTGCGGTTACCGGTAACCCGCGAATCCGTACGCGCTCAACGTTGGTTGGCCGTGTGCAGGTTGGTGAGTTCTCTTCTATCATCGGTCTGATTAAACGGACACAACGTGTCTATGGTCAAGTTTTCACCGTCTCTGGTGTGGTTGCTGCGTTCCGTCGCCGAGCACTGGCGGATGTGGGCTACTGGAGCCCGGACATGATCACGGAAGACATCGATATCAGTTGGAAATTACAAATCAGGCACTGGTCAGTATTCTTTGAGCCTCGTGGTTTGTGCTGGATTTTGATGCCGGAAACCTTACGTGGTCTGTGGAAGCAACGTTTGCGTTGGGCGCAGGGCGGGGCTGAAGTTTTCCTGAAAAATATGTTTAAGCTGTGGCGCTGGCGTAATCGCCGCATGTGGTTGCTGTTTCTTGAATATTCACTGTCGATAACCTGGGCGTTCACTTACCTGTTCAGTATTATCCTGTTCCTACTGGGATTGGTTATTACTTTACCGCCAGGTATCCATGTACAAACAGTCTTCCCACCGGCCTTTACCGGGATGGTACTGGCGTTGACTTGCTTGATGCAGTTTGCGATAAGCTTGGTCATTGAACGGCGCTATGAGCCTAAACTGGGTAGTTCACTGTTTTGGATTATCTGGTATCCCATGGTCTACTGGATGCTGAGCTTGTTCACCACAGTGGTTTCGTTCCCCAAAGTCATGCTCAATACCAAGCGTAAACGTGCGCGTTGGGTTAGCCCTGACCGTGGGATCGGGAGGGTTAAACCATGAGTGCACCTCTTATTCACACTGAACAGCGGCTGATACCCCGCTGGATCGACATTATTATCACGGCATTGGCCTGGATAGGTTTTATCTTTCTGTTCGTGAAAGGTTTTCTCGACATGATTGGCAGAGCGCCGAATATGGGGCCGATTCCGTTCAGAATGTATATTATTAGTGGCCTGACAACCTTGGCATTGTATGCGGCGATTGCGGCATTCAATGCCGTGGTAATCATCATCTGGGCTAAATACAATCAGGTGCGTTTTCAGGTAGAACGTCGTGGGCATCGACCCCATCTGAATGATGATGAGTTGGCTAGCAGTATGGAGCTTTCAGCGGAGATGGTGGCTCAGCTTCAAGCGGGTTCCTGCCTTACGTTATATAATGATGAACATGGGCAATTGCTGGACGTCAAAGAAGGGCTACAGCTTCCCACCGTTGCACCGGTAGTTAATTTACGCCGGGGGTGATGGGCCATCATCTCTGAATACCTGATAGTAAGTCATTCTGTACTTATATCGGGTATTCAGACCCTGCCTGCTATTATTTCAGCTATTCCCTGCCAAAAAACGTCACTTTGTTTTGCCATTCTTGCCTTATATATTGCTATGATTTGGCAGGGATTACCGCGTATGAAATCATTGAGTATCGTAATAATTGATATTCCTCTGCCAGTTGTGTTTAAAAGGAGCATACAGTGAAGCAAAACCATTTTGGGCAAACTATCGGCACTGAATTACCGCATTGGCAATCAGCGCAGCAACCTCAGCGTGAGATTTTACCCGGCCATTTTTGCTATCTCGCGCCAGTGAATGCAGACAAGCATGAAACGTCGTTATATCAGGCGTATCACATGGCGAAAGAGGCAGATGACTGGACTTATTTTTATTGTGAACGACCTGAAAATGAAGCTGATTTTCATCACTATCTGCAAACCCTGATCAATGCACCGGGGGCTGTCCACTATACGGTTATTGATGCACAAACGGGCCTTGCATTGGGGACGGTTGGCTTACAGCGAATTGATGAGAATAATGGTGTTATCGAGATAGGTTCAGTGAATTGGTCGCCACGTTTAAAACGTAACTCAGCAGGGACGGAGGCAATATATTTACTATTACATTATGTCTTCGATAAATTAGGCTATCGGCGCTGTGAGTGGAAATGCGATTCATTGAATGAACCCTCAAACTCTGCTGCGTCTCGTTTTGGTTTTCAGTATGAAGGCCAATTTCGTCAGGCGATTGTGACTAAAGGGCGCAATAGAGACACCAATTGGTATTCCATAACTGATCGTGAATGGCCATTAATTAAGCGGGCATTTAATGATTGGCTGGCTCTGGAGAACTTTGATAGTGAAGGCCGACAAATAGCACGTTTACAGGATTTAAGAATCAGCCGTTAGAGAGGATCTGGTTAATTACATTTGAGTTTATTCTATTGTATTAATGATGTTTTTTTTATTTTCGTCTTTACTTATAACCCAAATAAAAAGGGTAAAGGCGAAATTACGAAGCTCGTTTGATGCACGGAGTAAAACAGGGCTTAATAGTATAGCGCGATGCAAAAAATAATCAGAGCAAAAGATGAGCAAATAAAAAAATTATATTTTTTTACATTTTGAGATCGCGAAACTTAAGAGTGTCATTATACTGTAATCATCTGGCGGTATTTTTCACACGGTGCATAGCTTAGGCTGTTGTTTATCACTGCGGGGATCGCTAATGCTAGAGTCCATGATTGGGCTGTTAAGACAAGACCACTGTTTTACCCAAGCAACTCGTTGTTACGAGGGCTCCCCCTCCGACTCTCATTTTCCAGCAGTACTGTCATTATCTATCCCTGATATATTTTTGTCTCCAGCGTTATTGTTTCAAGTATTCATGTCACGTAATAACTCCCTTGCGATATCGTTCTCACCCCAGACCTGTTTTTACCCACGTCATTTTGGGGCCTGGGTGTTGACGCTACTTGCATTTTTCATTGGCTATTATTGGCTGCGAAGGAAGCCAAAAACCTCATCCGTATGTGAAACATATACCCAAAGTAATTCGAGTTGCAGGAAGTCAACACACATGCAGCTTGAAGTATGACGGATATAATCGCGCAGGCAACCGCTGCTGCGGTAGGTGAAACAAACTGTAAGGTGCCACTATGGGAAGACAGAAAGCAGTGATCAAAGCTCGTCGTGAAGCGAAACGCGTAATTAGACGTGATTCACGTAGTCATCGTCAACGTGAGGAAGAAAACGTGACATCGTTAGTGCAAATGGGCGGTGTTGAATCAATAGGTATGGCACGGGATAGCCGTGATACCTCCGTTATTCAGGCGCGTACGGAAGCTCAAGGTCATTACTTATCAGCCATAGACAATAAACTGCTCATCTTTGCGACCGGCGAAGCTGGGTGTGGTAAAACCTTTATCAGCGCGGCCAAGGCCGCAGAAGCACTGATTCACAAAGAAGTTGATCGGATAATTGTGACGCGACCTGTACTACAGGCTGATGAGGATCTGGGGTTCTTACCTGGTGATATCTCTGAGAAATTCGCGCCTTACTTCCGCCCGGTGTATGACATTCTGCTGCGCCGGCTCGGCTCATCTTTCATGCAATACTGTCTGCGCCCAGAAATCGGCAAAGTGGAAATTGCGCCTTTCGCCTATATGCGCGGGCGTACCTTTGAGAATGCGGTAGTGATCCTCGATGAGGCACAAAATGTAACCGCCAGCCAAATGAAGATGTTCCTAACCCGTCTCGGTGAAAATGTTACGGTCATCGTTAATGGCGATATCACCCAATGCGACCTTCCGCGTGGTGTGAAATCAGGTCTCAGTGACGCGCTGGAGCGTTTTGCTGAGGATGAAATGATTGGTATCATCCGCTTTGATAAACAGGACTGTGTCCGCTCTGCACTCTGCCAACACACTCTAAATGCCTATTCATAACTCAGTGTTATGAATGGATGACCCGATAAAAAAGGGCAAGCGCGATAAACGCTTGCCCTTTGCTTATCCCCTTGCGGGCATGAAGTTACAGCATGATAGTCATCATATAAGCGGCAAATAGCGCCAGATGGGCGGTACCATTAAGTACGTTGGTTCTGCCGGTGGAAAATGATATTTGCGACAAAATCAACACGCTGACCATCACCACGATATGTGGTGCTTCCAGACCAAAGTTCAACTCTTGCCCGGTGATTACCGCAATCAAGGTAACCGCAGGAACGGTCAGTGAAATGGTTGCCAGCACTGAGCCGAAGAACAGGTTCATCGCACGCTGTACCTGATTAGCCAGCACCGCTTTTAACGCCCCTAATCCTTCAGGGGAGAGGATTAGCAGCGCAATCAGGAAACCGGTAAATTTAGCCGGTGCATTTAACTCAGTAAGCAGCGCTTCTAATGGGTTGGCATCAAATTTGGTAACGGCTATTACTGCTATTAAATGAATTAACAACCAAAATGTGTGCCACAAACTGCTGTGTGAGGATGGCTTACCATGGTGAGGGTCACTCGGGTCGTCACCTTCATCCTCATGTTCATACACAAACAGACTTTGGTGCGTTTTGGTTTGAATCAGCAGAAAAACACCGTACATCGCGGCTGAAATTGCTGCGACAACCAGTGATTGTGCCACGCTAAAGTTGCCGCCGGGCAGGGTACTCGGTAGCACCAACACAATGATAGCCAGCGGGAATATAGCCATCAGATACTGTTTAATACCCACCAGATTGACATGCTGGGTAGCAAATTTGCGACCGCCGAGCAGCAAGGAAACACCGACCAATCCACCAATCACAATCATGATGATTGAATAGAGCGTATCGCGCATCAGGGCCGGTGCGGCATCACCTGTTGCCATCATGGCTGAGATCAAACTGACCTCAAGCACAACAACCGACAGACTGAGGATTAACGAGCCATAGGGTTCTCCCAGGCGGTGTGCTAATACGTCAGCATGGCGCACTACGCTAAAAGCACTGCTTAGGATACCCACAAGTGCGATCAGGTTGATAACAATAACAGCAGCAAAATTGCTGGTATCACCCCAGATATTAAGAATGACCAATGCAATGATCGGCAGGATGAG
Source organism: Yersinia sp. 2540 StPb PI (assembly GCF_052217165.1). NCBI lineage: Bacteria > Pseudomonadati > Pseudomonadota > Gammaproteobacteria > Enterobacterales > Yersiniaceae > Yersinia > Yersinia sp. 2540 StPb PI. The sequence continues at coordinate 3,233,457 of NZ_JAZGQC010000001.1, read as the reverse complement.
GGAGTATTCGTGATGGCGAGATTTAGATCGGCCAGGATCATTTTGCGACTTCATTTCGAGAGCGCTCCTAATAACTTTACTGCATTAAACGGGCATTAGAGCCATTTAACGATAATTAAGTGCCATATTGTAGGCTAAGTAGCTTTAAGACTAACAAATAACAGGGAATTGTCGCAGAAAATTTACAAGGTTTTAACTGGAAAGGGTGAAAAAAATAGCGATGAAAACGGACACTACAGGGTAATGTCCATTGATTTTACAGATATTAATTAATCTTACTCGTCAATATTGTCCATAACTTCATGGCGCTTATGGTGATAATCTTCTTCATTCAGCCCTTCGCGCCAGTAGGGTACAGCATAAAGTTGCTGCCGCTCACACCCTTTTTCTCGGCGCAGATAACGGCGCAATTGCACCACCATGCTATCTTCTCCCGCCAGCCAGAATGTTGACTCTTCCATCAGCAGATTCAGCGCACAGAATTGGGTTATCACATCACCTGTTTTTTCCGTACCCCCAATGACCCAACTTAGTTCCAACCCGGCAGGTTTAATCAGATTCAATACATCTTGCGGGCTATTTACACGGATGATGGCATGGCCTTCGGCATTTGCAGGCAGGGTTTCCAGTAAGGCGGCAATAGCGGGCAGTGAGGAGGGGTCACCCACCAGATAGCTGTATGCCGCTGCTGGCAACATAGTTTCCGGTCCACCAGGATTAGTAATCCCTAACCAATCACCGACTTTGGCATTGCGGGCAAAATCGACCGCCGGACCACGGTGATCATGGATAGCAAACTCAATATCCAGCTCACCCAGTTCTGGGCGAGAAGCACGAACAGAATAGGTTCGAACAATCGGACGGACCTCGGCGGCAGGCCAGATTGGACCTTTTTCACCAAGTACTGGCAGTTGCGGCTGAGTTTGGCTCGCCAAAGGTAGGAAGATTTTCAAATGAGCGCCCGCGCAATCAGACGGGTAATTCTGCAATGTCGGGCTATGGAAGGTGATTCGACGTAAATGCGGTGAGGTATCCACCACCTTTTTCACCTGAACCAGACGGGGTGGAACTGGGCGATATGCGGGTTTTGCTGCGGTTGATCCTGTGGTCACAGTTTATCCTTCTTATCCTATGATGTTTTATTCTTGGTCATCAGCCAGCAGAGGTTGTGGCTTATAAAGGGATAAACTATAACATCAACCAATGTTAATGATAATTATTTGCATAAAAAGAGTGCGATAGGCTGCAACGGCGCATTTGCCCCACAGATATGTAGGGCAAGATGAATTGATTGCTTAATTGATGGGGTTTACAATTGCCGTTCGACGGAAATGCAATCTTAAACGCAACATAGTGACCAGTGCGATAGCCATCACGACCATTGCAGCCAGCGGAAGTTGCTGTAATTGCAGGCCAAAGGCTAGCAAGGTGCCACCGAACCAGGCGCCCAATGCATTACCTAAATTGAACGCGCTTTGGTTAAAGGTTGATGCCAGATTAGGGGCGTCACGGGCCTGATCCACCACTAATAGTTGTAACATTGGGCACAAGGCAAAAGCCACAATGCTCCAGATAAACAATGTCAGTAGTGCCGGTAAATAGAAACCAATGGTGTAATGCAGTGCCAACAGGATAGCTATCAGTATGGCGATTAGCCGGGTCATGGATCCCACCAGGTTTTTGTCGCCTAAACGACCCCCCATCACGCTGCCGATGGACAATCCAATCCCAAGAATCAATAACACCACAGTAACGCCATGTTCAGAAACTCGCGTCACCTCGCGCAATAATGGTGCAATATAAGTGAAAACAGTAAACAGGCTGGCATTGGTTAATACTGATAGCAGTAAGGCGGTTTGCACTTTTTTCTGCATCAGGGTTTTGAATTCCAGCTTAGGACTGATTCTCTTCATCGGAATATTATTCGGTAACCAGGCGATCACCGCGATGATAGCTACAATACCAATAGCACTGACACCCCAGAAAGCGGCTCGCCAACCAAAAGCTTGTCCAACTGCTGTACCTAATGGCACACCAAGTACATTTGCCAATGTGACACCCATAAAGACTAATGCTATTGCCCGCGCCCGGCGGTTGGGTTGGACCAAATCAGTTGCGACCACCGATGCCAAACCAAAGAAAGTGCCATGGCAGAGCGCTGCAATAATACGGGCAGCCATTAATAAGTTATAGGTTTGTGCCAATGCACACAGGACATTGCCAATAATAAACAGGACAATTAAACCCAAAAGTGTGGATTTACGCGGGATTCGCGCCGTTGCCATAGCCAATAAAGGTGCGCCGATTACCACACCCATGGCATAAACAGAAACCAACATCCCGGTTTTAGGGATACTGACCCCCAAGTCATGGGCAACTTCCGGCAATAACCCCATAATTACAAACTCGCTGGTACCAATGCCAAAGGTAGCAATGGTGAGTGCGATAATAGCCAATGGCATGAGTAACTCCTGAACAGCCTTACATATATTAAAAAGGCTGAATAACATCAATGTCAACTCACTCCCTGGCATGAATATGAAGGAGATAAAGTCTTGGCAGATGAATTTTATTAAGCGATTTTAGCACCGAGCCAAAAGGGCGTCTAACGGCAAAGTGCGATCCTCTGGGTAACTGACGCATCAGTAGGGGAGTCGGCGCTCTGCCGGCAATACCAATAGCTCTGGGTATATTAAAAAGTAATTAAATATAGCTGATTTTAATTTCTGTCCCAAAATGAGAAGACCCTCTATTCCCTCTATCTTTTTGATAAATTGGGTTATTTCAATTTTTACCACCATAGTATAGTAATTTATGTATGCCATAAGCTTTACTTAGCACAAAAAAACATAAGCAACGGTTTTTTTGTATTTGTTGCTGGCCATTTTCCCCCGTAAATCTATCTACCAAATAGAGTGAAATCAAAAGGGGCTAAATGTGAATTTCCAGCAGCTTAAAATTATTCGGGAATCAGCCCGTTGCAACTATAACCTGACTGAAGTGGCTAATACTTTATTTACCTCACAATCGGGTGTTAGCCGGCATATTCGCGAACTAGAAGAAGAATTGGGTATTGAGATCTTCGTTCGACGAGGAAAGCGGTTGCTCGGGATGACTGAACCGGGCAAGGAGTTGCTGACAGTAGCCGAACGCATGCTGAATGATGCTAATCAAATCCGCCGTCTGGCTGATGTATTCAGCAATAATGATAGTGGACAGTTGCATATTGCTACCACACACACTCAAGCCCGCTACAGTTTGCCTCGGGTGATTAAAGAATTCCGCCTGTTATACCCGCAAGTTAAGTTAGTTATTAGCCAGGGGAACCCACAAGAGATTGCAGCCATGCTGCATTCCGGTGAAGCGGATATTGGTATTGCTACTGAGCTATTGATGAGTGACGAGTCTGTCGTCACGTTTCCTTATTATCGCTGGCACCACGCTATCGTCGTGCCGGATAATCACCCGCTAACACAAGATCCTAATATCACCCTTGAAACGCTGAGTACGTTGCCATTGATTACCTATCGTCAGGGGATTACTGGCCGTTCACGTTTGGACAATGCGTTCAAAAATGCTGGACTGACACCCGATATTGCACTCAGTGCACAAGATTCTGATGTAATTAAGACCTATGTTGAACTCGGCATGGGGGTCGGCATTCTGGCGGATATGTCCTACGAGGCACATCGTGATAAAGGGTTAGTACGACTAAATGCCGAACACTTGTTTGATGCTAATACTGTTTGGCTAGGGCTAAAACGAGGTCAGTTACAACGTAACTTTATTTGGTTCTTTATACAGCTCTGTAATCCAACACTTTCTTTGCATGATATTAAAGAGAAAGTGTTGGCAGAGGCGGCGGATGAGGTGGTGATTGATTACCAGATCTAGCCACGAAGCGGTATAGGTAGTCCATCTGGACAGAAAGCATCAGTCAAGAGAGTCATTGTCAGGCGTAAATCGTACCTGAACTTCTGTTCCGCCATCTTCCCGCTGGCAGATAGTGCAATGGCCGTTCAGACTATTTGCCCGATCCTGCATAATGATCAAACCGTAATGATTAGGCCGCTCGCTGGCCTGTCCAATCCCACAGCCGTTATCACGGATGGACATGATGACATCACCTTGCTCAACAGTAACCCTGACAGTGGCCATACTGGCGTGAGCATGCTTATAAATGTTGTTCAGTGCTTCACGGGCAATGTTAACCATATGAATGGCCTGATGGTCGGGGACACAGCCTGACGGCAAGTTAAACTCGAGGGTAATGGGTAAACTGGCTCGCTCGCTGAATTCATTTACCAAAGTCTGGAGTGCCGCTTGTAATGTTGCCTCATTTAGCTTCAGGCGGAAGGTCGTCAGTAATTCACGTAGCTGGCGGTAGGCGATGTTAAGTTCATCGCGCATTTGCTGTACTAAAAGTTTACTGGGTTCCGGCATATCGGGCGCTTGCATCTGCAAGCAACTGATTTGAATTTTGAGGCAGGAAAGCGACTGGGCGATGGAGTCATGCAGTTCCCGGGCAATGGCTGAACGCTCTTCCATCAATAATAATTGCTGCTGATGCCGGGCTTGGCTTTCCAGTGCCAATGTACTGCTCAGTTGCTCCACCAGCATATTGACCAGTTGCTGCTGATCTGAATTGAGTGATTTATCAGTGGGTAGTTTTGCCAGTAGCAACCCATATTGACCAAGCTTATCACTCAGACTCCAACTCAAAGATTCCCGCAAAACAGCACTACTCACTCCGCCAGATGAGCTGCTAATAGTGAGTTGTGCCGGGCTGTTTTGGGGCGGCAGATATTCGCCATCGGCGTTATCAGCGAGATTATCGCGATAAAGATGATTTTCATATAAACAGATCTGCACATTTTCCAGTGGTGTCAGTGTTTGTAGTTGCTCGATAATTGGAACTAAGCGCTCGCTTAATGGTTGGTGGGTATGTAATTGACGGCTACTATGATATAGAAAGGCTAATACTTGATTTTTTTGTTGTAAATCAGCGGTTTTTTGAGTAACTCGTTGCTCCAGGTCACTGTATATCAACGAAAGTTCCTGCGACATTCGATTCAATGCGGTACCCAGCATCCCCATTTCATCTCGTTGATAAGACAGCGTATAGCGTTTGCTGAAATCACCGCGACCAATGGCATTCGCCATGGAGATTAATTGCAGCCATGGACGCAGTATGCGGCGGCGCAAATAATAGATAGTGGCTAATAGTAAACTCATTGTCAGAACAATGAACACCAGTTGAATCATGGTAACCAATAACAAGCGTTGTTCAGTTTTATGGTCAATGGCTAATACCAGAGCATCTAGCTGGTGGACAAAGTCTGCCACGTTGGCGGCAACGTCATCGGGATGTTTAGCTTGTAGCAATTGTGGTTTTAGCGTGGTTTGCCAGTAACGCTCTATTTGTTGATATTGGCTGGTTAACCCTTCTCGCTGTAACGCATGTTGTAAATCGCTACTGGTTTTATCCTGCTCGAGTGCAACCAGGTAAGGCAAATCACCATTATTCAACGGTACCATTGAAAGCAGCCGGTAGCTTTGCATGCGTAGCGAGCCTGCTTTGTTGATGGCATGCGCGTTACCCTGAATACTTTGCGCCATCCATGACGAGATAGTCATACCGGCAAGGCCCAGTAAACCCAGTAGCATCATCAGTAAAGCTATCTGATTAACCAAGGGGATGAGGTAACGTTTCATAACATAATATTCCTTTGACCAATAAACGTGGCAACCTTGCCGTATGTTCATCGTGTCATGTGGGCGTTAATGGGACTTCATGCCGGCCGCAGTCATCATCATACGAAACAACATCGAAACTGCGAATAAAGCCAATACGCTACCGCACCAAATAAGTAACATCCAGCCGATCTTCTTCCACCAAGGCGATTTTAGCTGTTCAGTTGGCTGAAGGGTCGTTTGTGATTTTATCGTGTTATTTTCAGACATATAAGTCTCATGCATACAAATTCTAATATTCACAATAAGAACATATCAGGGCCAGCGAACTAGCCCATGATTGTCATTATCCACTTGGTACTTAGTGGTAACCTTGGTCGTGATGGATTTTCCCGCGGAATACGTAGTAGCTCCAGAAGGTGTAAACCAAAATAATAGGAATAATAAAGAGTGCGCCGACCAGCATAAAACCCAGACTTTGCGGCGGAGCTGCCGCTTGCCACAAAGTAATGGATGGCGGAATAAGATAAGGCCAAATGCTAATACCCAAACCGCTATAGCCAAGGAACACCAGCAATAACGTCAATAGGAAGGGGGCATAATGCCCACCCCGTTTAACTGAGCGCAGTAACGCCCAACTAGCCAGTACTACCAATAATGGCACCGGTAAGAACAAAAACAGATTGGGTAGCGTAAACCAGCGTGCCGCAATTTGTGGATGTGCAAGCGGTGTCCACAGGCTAATGATGGCAATAACGAGCAGCATTACACATGTCAGTGGTGTGGCTAGCTTATGCATGACCTGTTGCACCTGTCCTTCGGTTTTCATAATGAGCCAGGTACAGCCGAGTAGTGCATAGGCTATAACCAGACCGAAGCCGCAAAACAGAGCAAAAGGTGTCAACCAGTCAAATGGGCCGCCACTATAACTCCGCCCCGTTACCGGGAAGCCGTGAATAAAAGCACCGACCACTATGCCCTGAGTAAAGGTGGCAATCAATGACCCACCGATAAAGGCTTTATCCCAGATATGCTGTTTTTCAGCGCTGGCTTTAAAGCGAAATTCGAAGGCTACGCCACGGAAGATCAAACCCAATAACATTAGGGTAAGAGGAATTGCCAGTGCATCCAGAATAACTGCATATGCCAACGGGAAAGCACCTAATAAGGCTGCCCCCCCAAGAACCAGCCAGGTTTCGTTACCATCCCACACGGGGGCGACGCTGTTCATCATCAAGTCCCGGTCACGGCTGTGTTTTACCAGTGGAAACAGGATCCCGATACCCAAATCAAAACCATCCATAACCACATACATCATGGTACTGAAAACGATAATGACAAACCAAATCAGTGGAAGATCGATACCCATAATTAGCTCCTGCTTTGGTGGTTGTCAGAACTAAATGATTCGCTTACTGCCGACAGTGGCCGTGATGGCGTATTCGACTGACCGGGTCCGCCGGGTTGTTGCTGAGTACCTTCATGCGCTTTTGGCCCCTTACGGATAAGCCGCATCATGTAAGCGTAACCAACCCCAAATACCGAACCATAAACCACAATAAAGACCAGCAGGCTGATACTCATATGCATTTCGCCATGAGATGAAACCGCATCACTGGTGCGTTGCAAACCGTAGACTATCCACGGTTGGCGGCCGACTTCGGTGGTGAACCAACCGGCCAGAATAGCAATTAAACCCGACGGTCCCATCCACAGCACAAAATAGAGGAAAGGGCGCGATTGGTATAAGTTGCCACGCCAGCGTAGCCATAAACTCCAGATACCGGCCAAGATCATCAACATGCCTAATCCGACCATAATGCGGAAGGACCAGAAGACAATGGTTGAGTTAGGACGATCTTCCACTGGGAAAGATTTCAACGCTGGGATCTGTTTTTCTAAGCTGTGAGTGAGGATCAAGCTGCCTAAATAAGGAATTTCCAGCGCAAAATGGGTTTTCTCCTGCTTCATGTCTGGCCAACCAAACAGAATGAGTGGCGTGGGTTCTCCGGGCTTGTTTTCCCAGTGCCCTTCAATCGCCGCAATCTTAGCCGGTTGATATTCCAGTGTATTCAAGCCATGGGCATCGCCAATAACTGCCTGTAGTGGGGCAACGATCAACTCCATCCACATTGCCATTGACAGCATTTTCCGCATCGCGGGTGTATCCCGTTTACGCAGTAAGTGCCAGGCGGCAGAGGCGCCGACAAAGAATGCCGATGCAAGGAAAGCTGCCGTGGACATATGCAGTAACCGATAGGGGAAGGATGGATTGAATATCACTTTCAACCAATCGACAGGCACCACTTGCCCATTAATAACTTCAAAGCCTTGGGGGGTTTGCATCCAGCTATTGGAGGCGAGTATCCAGAAGGTAGACATCAACGTGCCTAATGCCACCATGCAGGTTGCAAAGAAATGCAAACCCGGCCCAACGCGGTTCCAACCAAAAAGCATCACCCCGAGGAAACCGGCTTCAAGGAAGAATGCGGTCAGTACTTCATATGTCAGCAACGGGCCGGTGATACTGCCCGCAAATTCTGAAAAAAAGCTCCAGTTAGTGCCGAATTGATAGGCCATGACCAAACCGGATACCACACCCATACCAAAGTTAACGGCAAATATTTTTGACCAGAAATGATAGAGGTCGCGGTAATCCTCATTTTTGGTTTTTAACCATAAACCTTCCAATACCGCAAGAAAACTGGCCAACCCAATAGTGATGGCTGGAAAGATGATATGGAATGAGATGGTAAAAGCGAATTGGATTCTGGCCAATTCTAGAGCGGTTAAGCCAAACATAGTGACCTCGCTGCAAACATGGTACTGCCTCATTAATCTATAAAATGAATCACGCCGGTATTAGTTATCCCGATAACAGGTAGTGACAACAGGCGATTATTTGGCGGAGTAAACTTGGCAGTTAGTTAACCATAAGTTAAAGTGGCTATAATAGTGACAATTAATTCAATCTTACCTATAACAGTTGGCTTATGACTCGATATGAACAGTTAGCTCAGCAAATCCGGGCACAAATACAATCCAAGGTCTGGCTGGCGGGTGACAAGCTGCCTTCATTGCGGGAAAGTTGTAAACAATCAGGATTAAGCCTGATGACTGTAGTGCAGTCCTACCAGCTATTAGAAAGCCAAGGTTGGATCGTGGCCCGGCCGCAGTCGGGATATTATGTTGCTTCACGGCCGACACAATTACCCCAGCCACAGCGAGGGAAAAAACTGCATCTGGATGAACAGGTAGACATTAATGCCTTTATTTTTGATGTACTACAGGCAGGGAAAGACCCAGCAATAATGCCATTTGGCTCGGCATTTCCCGATCCGAGTTTATTGTTACAACCCCGATTATCACGGGCGCTGGCCAGCGTCGCACGTAAGATATCACCACAAAGCTCTGTGACTAACTTACCACCGGGTAACGAAAGTTTGCGGCGCAATATAGCTCAGCGTTATGCCGCCAGTGGAATGAATGTCTCCCCCGAAGAAATTGTTATCACTGCGGGCGCGATGGAATCACTAAGCCTGAGTTTACAGGCGGTTACGCAGCCCGGAGATTGGGTAGTGATTGAGTCACCCGCATTTTATGGTGCATTACAGGCGATCGAGCGTTTGCGGCTAAAAGCGATTGCCATTACCACCCACCCGCAACAGGGTATGGACCTCGATGCGCTCGAACAGGTGATCAACCAATACCCTATAAAAGCTTGTTGGCTGATGACACATTTTCAAAATCCATTAGGTTGCACGATGTCCTGGCCGCAGAAAGAACGGCTCGTAGCCCTGCTACAGCAGAATAATATCTCGTTGATTGAAGATGATGTTTATGGTGAGTTGTACTTTGGTGCGGAGCGGCCGTTGCCAGCCAAAGCACTCGATCAGCATCGGCAAATTCTGCATTGCTCATCGTTTTCTAAATGTCTGGCGCCGGGATTCCGTGTCGGTTGGGTCGCAGCAGGGGAACATGCGCAGCGAATTCAGCACTTACAATTGATGAGTACGGTTTCGGCCAGTGTGCCGACTCAGTTGGCGATTGCAGATTATCTCAGTCAGGGGGGATATGACACTCATCTGCGCCGCCTGCGCCGCTTAATGGAACAGCGGCTCAATACGCTGCATCAGGCGGTTATTGAGCATTTTCCTAAAAATGTCAAAATCAGCCATCCTGCGGGGGGATATTTCCTTTGGCTGGAGTTAGAACCGCCGTTTAATGCCAGTGAGTTATATCGGCGGGCGTTGGCGCAGGGGGTTAGCATCGCGCCGGGGAGAATGTTTACCACAGGCAGTCAGTTTGATCACTGTTTCCGCCTGAATGCTTCGTTTGCCTGGTCGGAACAGAGCGAACAAGCCATCCGCATACTGGCGCAACTGATTAATCAACTCACCAGCGCCACAGATAATAGCCGCTCGCGTCGATAACCATCTAATTTCCGCTATGAGTATATTTACCTGGCTCCAGAAAATGGAGCCATAACAGCATTATCTTCTGCCGCTATTTCTGCAATATCCCTCATTCCATTATGCATAAACGGTGCAATTCCTTTCGTATCGCCTGCTTTGTTAGCAGAAGAAATGCACTTAATTGATGCATACACTGCCCATTTATAGGGCGTTGGAAAGCTTGGTTGTTATTTTTGTGTTGCCATAATGTGATCTGACAGAGCAAAAATCAAAATTGATGTCAAATGCATATAATTTCTACTCAAACCAGCATGGCTGGCTTATTTATCAATCAAAATGCAGTATGAATGCGACCAATGTGCATACTTATGCATTTTAAATTATTGTTTTAATGGAATTTGTACAATTTATTCACATTGGATCTGGTGTGGCATGAAAGCTGCTGTACACTTTATATCAGGTGAATATATTTCATTTTTTATTGTTAACAGAATAAGAGATTTTTGTTGAGGCATGGTGCCCTCAAACGATGAGTCTCTCAACCCCATATTTACGCTGATCAAAGAGGCCACTATGGAACACCCAATCCCCGTTACCCGACAGTCTTTTGATGAATGGATCGTGCCAACCTATGCACCAGCAGATTTTATTATCGTGCGAGGGGAAGGGGCGACACTGTGGGATCAGCAGGGCAAATCTTATATCGATTTTGCTGGTGGTATCGCCGTAAATGCCTTGGGACATGGGCATCCGGCAGTAAAAGCGGCACTGATTGAGCAGGCAGAAAAAGTATGGCACTTGGGTAATGGCTATACCAATGAACCGGTACTGCGCCTGGCAAAACAATTGATTGATGCCACTTTCGCCGAGAAAGTATTCTTTTGTAACTCTGGGGCTGAAGCCAATGAAGCGGCACTGAAACTGGCCCGTAAATATGCGTTGAATAATTTCGGTAATAAGCCAGGGCTTGCCGGCGAAAAGAACCAGATTGTGGCATTCAGGAATGCATTTCATGGCCGGACGCTATTTACCGTTTCTGCGGGCGGGCAGCCGAAGTATTCGCAAGACTTTGCTCCGCTACCGGGGGGGATCAGCCACGGTATTTTCAATGATATCGCCTCGGCTGAGGAACTGATTAATGACCGAACCTGTGCTGTCATTGTGGAACCGATTCAGGGCGAAGGTGGTGTGCTACCCGCTGATAGCGAGTTCCTACATGGCTTGCGGGCTTTGTGTGATCGTCATAACGCATTACTTATTTTTGATGAAGTACAAACCGGGGTTGGCCGTACCGGAGAACTCTATGCCTACATGCATTACGGTGTAACGCCTGATGTGCTGACCAGTGCCAAAGCACTTGGGGGCGGCTTCCCGATTGCGGCAATGTTAACGACGACCAAATATGCCAGCGCACTTAATGTCGGCAGTCATGGTACTACCTACGGCGGTAATCCACTGGCTTGTGCCGTGGCGGGTACTGTTTTGTCTCTTATCAACACACCAGAACTCCTCGCAGGCGTAAAAGAGAGGCATCAGTGGTTTTTGGCTGGATTGGCTGAAATAAACGCCCGCCACAAAGTCTTTTCTGAAATCCGTGGGCGCGGTTTGCTGATTGGCTGTGTGCTTCACAAGGATTATGACGAGAAGGCCAAAGAGATTGTTCAGGCTGCCGCACAGTACGGGCTTATTGCTTTGATTGCGGGTCCGAATGTGGTGCGTTTTGCTCCGTCCCTGATTATTTCTCAACAGGATATTAAAGAGGGCTTAGCCCGGCTTGCCATGGGTATTGAACAGGTTTGTCGACAGGTTAAGTCATAACATTGATGCAGTAAGCAAGGGACCTTGACTATGATGATAGTTCGCCCGGTAGAACGCCGTGATCTGGCCGATATCCTTGAATTGGCAGGTAAAACTGGCGTCGGCATGACTTCACTGCCACAAAATGAACAACACCTCGCCGCTCGAATTGAGCGCGCGTTAAATACCTGGCAAGGTTCTTTGGCTGCGGGTGAACAGGGCTATCTGTTTGTTCTGGAAGACAGTGAGCGAGAAAAAGTGGTGGGCGTTAGTGCTATTGAGGTGGCTGTTGGTTTGCATGACCCTTGGTATAACTTCCGTGTCGGCACGTTGGTTCATGCATCCAAAACACTCAATGTGTACAAATCGGTACCGACCCTGTTTTTAAGCAATGATCACACTGGGTATAGCGAACTCTGTACCTTGTTTCTCGATCCTGAATACCGTAAAGACAAAAATGGCCCCTTCTTATCAAAAGTACGTTTTCTCTTCATTGCCGCATTCCGCCAGTATTTCTCCCGCAAAGTGATTGCGGAAATGCGAGGCTATACCGATGAACAGGGGCGTTCGCCATTTTGGGAAAATGTGGGGCGGCACTTCTTTGCCATTGAATTTGCTAAAGCTGATTATCTCAGTGGTACCGGGCAGAAAGCGTTTATTGCTGAATTAATGCCAAAACACCCGTTATATGTGGATTTTCTGGCAGAAGAGGCGCGGGCAGTCATCGGGCAGGTCCATCCACATACAGCTCCCGCACGTGCAGTGCTGGAAACCGAAGGCCTGCAATATCAGGGATATGTGGATATCTTTGATGGCGGCCCAACACTGGAGGCCAACACCGATGAAGTGCGGGCGGTGCGCGACAGCAGTAAGCGAATCGTGGTTATTGATGACATCGATATTGACCCGAGTGGCACTGCCTATTTAGTGGCTAATGACAGCTATCAATATTTCCGCTCAATATTGATTACTACTCATCTTTCAGACGAGCTACTGCATTTAACGACTAAAAATGCGGCAGCGCTGGGGGTCATAGCCGGTGATACGGTTCGGATAGTCAGCCTTTTTGCCCCGGAGATTAAAAAATGACTCACCCAGCACTGTTTATGCAAGGGGAATGGCGCACCGGTAACGGCGCGCATTTCGACAAACTTGACCCCATAGATAGGCAATTATTGTGGCAGGCGCGCGCCGCAGACAGCCATGATGTCGCAATGGCTTGTCGTGCGGCACGGCAGGCTTTCCCTGCCTGGGCGCGTACACCGCTGGAACAGCGGGTCGCGGTGATACAGCGTTTTGCGGCATTACTTGAACAATATAAACAGCAACTGGCCTGCACTATCAGTTTGGAAACCAGTAAGCCACTCTGGGAAACACTGACAGAGGTGCAAGCAATGATTGGCAAAGTGGCTATCTCGTTGCAAGCCTATCAAAGCCGAACCGGGAGTAGCCAAACACCGATGGCTGATGGTATGTCCGTGTTACGACACCGTCCTCATGGTGTATTAGCAGTATTTGGCCCTTACAACTTCCCAGGGCATCTCCCTAATGGGCATATCGTTCCTGCATTGCTGGCAGGTAACACGGTGGTATTTAAACCCAGTGAGCTAACACCAAAGACGGCAGAAGAAACCGTCAAATTGTGGCAGCAGGCAGGTATACCTGACGGGGTATTAAACTTAGTACAAGGTGGGCGTGAAACAGGTGAAGCCCTTGCTGCGCAACATGATATTGATGGTTTGTTGTTTACCGGCAGCGCCAATACCGGTTATCACTTGCATCGCCAACTGGCCGGCCAACCGGAAAAAATCCTGGCACTGGAAATGGGTGGCAATAATGCATTGATTGTTGAGCAGATAGCAGACTGTGATGCGGCAGTAAATCTTGCTATTCAGTCGGCTTTTATCTCAGCCGGTCAACGCTGTACTTGTTCGCGCCGTTTACTGGTTAAATCTGGCGCTGAAGGCGATGCATTTTTACAGCGTTTTGTCGCTATTGCCAAAGCCCTGCGTATCGGGCGCTGGGATATGCAGCCAGCACCCTTTATGGGTGCGGTGATATCATCACAAGCAGCAGAAAAAATGCTGGCAGCGCAACAACATTTACTGGATTTAGGTGGCAAGCCATTATTAGCCATGACCCGCCCAGACAGCCAAAGTGCAGTGCTGACGCCGGGGATCATTGATATTACTGGTATCAATGTCCCTGACGAAGAGTATTTCGGCCCACTGGTCAGCGTTATTCGCTATGGCGATTTTACGCAAGCATTACACATTGCTAATCAAACCAGGTTCGGTTTGGCGATAGGTCTGGTTTCTGAGGACCGGCAACAATTTGAACAACTGTTATTGGAAGCCCGAGCCGGTATTGTTAACTGGAACAAACCCTTGACCGGCGCATCAAGTGCTGCACCCTTTGGCGGGATTGGGGCATCAGGTAATCATCGACCAAGTGCCTTCTATGCGGCCGACTATTGTGCCTGGCCAATGGCATCACTCGAAAGCGAAAGTTTGACGCTACCAGCAACATTGTCACCGGGTATCTCTTTCGATTTGCCCGATAGCCATTGAGCCATGAATGGAGAATACGATGGCAGGATATGAGGTTAATTTTGATGGATTGGTTGGGCTGACACATCACTATGCTGGATTGTCATTTGGTAATGAAGCCTCTACTGCGCATCAAAACAGTATTTCCAACCCTCGCCTAGCTGCGCGGCAGGGGTTGCTGAAAATGAAAGCATTAGCCGATTTAGGTTATAAACAAGGTATTTTGCCACCACAGGAGCGACCAGCCATAGGCGTTTTGCGTCAGTTGGGCTTTAGTGGTTCAGATGAACAAGTATTGAGTGAAGTGGCACGTAAATCCCCACGTCTATTATCTGCGGTAAGTTCCGCATCATCAATGTGGACGGCGAATGCGGCGACGGTATCACCTGCTGCGGATAGCGCGGATGGGCGAGTTCATTTTACTGTGGCCAATTTAAATAACAAATTTCACCGTGCAATTGAGGCTGAAACCACGTCGGCTTTACTCAAAGGGGTGTTTAATAACCATCGTCACTTTGTTCATCACGATGCACTACCTGCTGTGGAATTGTTTGGTGATGAAGGTGCGGCTAATCATAATCGTCTGGGGGGAGAATACGGCTTGCCAGCGGTTCAGGTCTTTGTTTATGGCCGCAACGCACTAGAAAACGGAGTAAACCCTAGCCGATATCCTGCTCGCCAAACGCGAGAGGCCAGCGAAGCAGTGGCTCGACTGCATCAACTGGCACCAGACCGAACTGTTTTTGTGCAACAGAACCCCGCAGTGATCGACCAAGGGGTTTTTCACAATGATGTCATCGCTGTCAGCAATCAGAATGTGTTATTCCATCATCAGCATGCATTCGTCCCTGGCATTCAAGCTATGGATGAGATTCGCCGTAAAATGGGTAGCATTGAACAACAGTTGATCAGTATAGAGGTCCCTGACGCGCAGGTGTCGGTTGCTGATGCAGTATCAAGCTATCTGTTTAACAGCCAGTTATTAAGTAAACCGGATGGTAAAATGTTGTTGGTTATTCCGCAGGAGGCACAAGAAAACCCGTTCGTGTGGCGATATCTGTCGGAATTGATCAATAGCGGTGGTCCGATTGACAGTGTCAAAGTATTCGATTTACGCGAGAGCATGCGTAATGGGGGCGGCCCTGCTTGCTTACGCTTGCGTGTTGCCTTGACCGATACAGAGTTACAAGCTGTTAATAGTCGAGTAATGATGACACCGGCGCTGTTTGTGACGCTGAATAATTGGGTCGACCAACATTATCGTGATCATTTGCAATTTAAAGACTTGGCTGATCCGCAGTTATTACAAGAAGGGCGGCAGGCATTGGATGAATTGACACGGATACTTAATATTGGCTCGGTATATCCGTTCCAGCAGAATTAGAAGGAACGATGATGCTAGATTTCCTGGCGATAACACTCTCGGGCCATCCGCCAGAACCGATCCGTGGCGCGACGCAGAGTATCGAGTGGCAATGGCTCGATGAAGGGATATTGATGTTGACACCTTCTGGCAATTACACCCAGTCAGTGGTGTTATCTGCCGGTATCCACGGAAATGAAACGGCCCCGATTGAGATTTTGAATCAATTGGTGTCAGATTTGTTAGCGGGTGAATTAACGCTGGCCGTCCGTTTGTTAGTCATATTTGGCAATCCAGCGGCGATAAGCGCCGGCAAACGTTTCCTCTCAGCAGATATCAACCGTATGTTTGGCGGGCGGCACCGGCGTTATCCGCCAAGTAATGAAACCCGACGGGTTGAAATTATTGAGCAAGCTGTGTCGGCGTTTTTCCGAGCAGAGAGCCAACTGACGCGACAGCATTACGATTTACACACGGCAATTCGCGAATCTCATCATACTCGATTTGGATTGTTGCCTTATCAAACAACACCGTATAGCGCAGTAATGCTACGGTGGTTACAAGATATTCAACTGGATGCATTAGTGATGCATACCTCGGCAGGGGGGACTTTTGCTCATTTTAGTAGTGAGCACTGCCTGGCCGCAAGTTGTACGCTTGAGTTGGGAAAAGCGCTACCATTTGGTGCAAATCAGCTGGCTGAATTTACTCATATAGCCGGTGGATTGCGTTCATTAGTTAGTGGGGAACCATTGCCTGTACAACCCTCAGGAGGAATGGTGTTTTATCGCGTGGTGAAATCACTGCTAAAACAACATCCTGATTTTAAACTGTGGGTTGACAATGATACGGTTAATTTTACTCGTTTTAACCAAGGTACACTGTTGGCGGAGCAATCCGGTGAGTATTACCGTGTTAAACATGAAGATGAGTGGATCTTGTTTCCAAACCCTCAGGTAGCCCTTGGATTACGTGCAGGGATTATGTTGGTGCGAATGGATAAGAGTGAGATACCAACGGTATAAATAAGGCTGTGTTACCAGTACTGCCATAGATAGTTACTTGAGGTAATATCACCACCAGAACTACAACTTAAGCCAAATTTTAAGTGGTATATTGTTTCTAACCTATAGGAAATGAGCTTTTAGCTATGGAAGCTCATTTTTTATGCATTAAATTAAAGTTTTTCTTATTGCGATTTTTATAAAAAATACACTTCCAATGAAAATACCGATAATTAATAACCAAACAAAGTCATACTTTCTATAACCCTATTAACGCCCCTAATGTTTAATTTTTATGTTATTGCACCAAAGGTGACATGACATTACTCTCTATTTGCACTTTAAATAGTCATCTAATTACTTTAGATATATAAAAAAGTGCATTGGAACTGTGATATTCGATCCATTTCACAAATATGATATCCGAATAGAACAAAAAAGAAACAAACTGAAATGTTTTCGCACCATTTTGGTGCTTATGCACTATTTTGGTTATATGCAATTACCTAAAAATAAAGATAATCAATCAGTTACGAAAGGTTCCATTAAACACATTTTGTTACAATTGATTACCTGTTTATACCTATGTTTCTACAAGTTTACCGTTTTAACTTTTTGTGCTTAATGCTAATGTCTCTTCGCTTTACAAGACAGGTAACTATAAAAAATTAAAAACTAACTTTTATGAGGCTGAAAATTTAATTCAGCCCGATGGGTTTGTTTTATTAAAATTTAAAGGAAAATTAATGATGAAGCGCAGTTTACTGGCCTTGGCGGTCACCTTGAGTATCGTTCCTACTCTTTCAAATGCAGCAGAGATTTATAATAAAGACGGTAATAAGCTGGATCTTTATGGCCGCGTAGCCGCTAAATACCTTTTCTCAAACCATAATAACGCTGACGATACCTATGTGCGTTTCGGTTTTAAGGGTGAGACACAGATTAATAGCCAATTGACCGGTTTCGGCCAGTGGGAATATAACGTAGCCGCTAAAAATGCAGAATCTCAGGGCGACAAAGGCAATAAAACCCGCTTGGGTTTTGCTGGTCTGAAATTTGCTGAGTTTGGCTCTTTCGATTACGGCCGTAACTACGGTGTAGTTTATGATGCGCTGGCCTATACCGATATGCTGCCAGAGTTCGGTGGCGACTCAATCGCTTATACCGACAATTACATGACAGGTCGTTCTACTGGTTTGGCAACTTACCGTAACTCTGACTTCTTCGGCCTGGTTAAAGGTCTGAATGTTGCTGCTCAGTATCAAGGTCGTAATGACGATGGAGATACCACTAAGAATGAGCGCGCAATCCAGAAGGCTAATGGCGACGGTTTTGGTTTGTCTGTTGATTACCAAGATATCGAAGGCAGCGGTATTGGCTTTGCGGGTGCATACTCTTCTTCCAATCGGACCTTAGGCCAAAAAACATTGGCTGACAGTGCGACAGGGGATAAAGCTCAGGCTTGGGCGACTGCGCTGAAATATGATGCAAACCAAGTTTACATCGCAGCAATGTACGGCGAAACGCTGAATATGACGCCATATAAAGCACTGATTGCGAATAAAACCCAGAACGTTGAATTGGTCGCTCAATACCAGTTCGAAAATGGCATTCGCCCGTCCATCGCTTATGTCCAGTCTAAAGGTAAAGAACTGGCAGTTGTTGGCGATGCAGATTTGCTGAAATATGCTGAAATCGGTGTGACTTACTATATTAACAAAAACATGTTTGCCTATGTTGACTACCAGATTAACTTACTGGATGAAGATAACAATCCACTGGGACTGGGCACTGATGATACTGTTGCAGTTAACTTGACTTACCGTTTCTAAGTTAACTTAGCAGTAATTATTACCCTTTTCTGTGTCGGAAATAGGTGAATTAAAAAGGCGGGATTTAACCCCGCCTTTTTTACATTTATTACCGACTGAAAACTCAGTGAGTGGAATGTTATGTTTCAGCGTTGATAGTGCTGTTCACCCCATGACAACATGATATGAATTAACTGTTCGAGTAACTGCTGCAAATGCGTGGCTCGCTCAGGTCGGTAGTGATAAGGCTCAGTTTCAGACATATAGTTTAACTGGGATAATTCCAGTTGCACGGCGTGTTGCTGATTCTGGGGCAGACCATATGCCCGAGTTATGTGACCACCTTTAAAGCGCCCATTCAATATATGGCTGAAGGTGGATTGATGTTGACAACATTCAATTAATTGCTTGCTTAATGATGGGTCACAACTGACACCACTATTGGTACCAAAATTCAAATCGGGTAATTGCCCTTCAAATAATCTCGGAATAACTGATGCAATTGAATGTGCATCTAACAGCAATGCATAGCCAAACTGTGCTTTAAGCCGGTCCAATTCGGATTGAAGTTGCTGATGATAAGGACGCCAGATATGTAACAGGTAAGATTGACGCTCCTGCGGCGACGGTGTTTTACCTGAGATAAAACAAGGTCGCCCATCGAACAACGTTTCGGGGAATAAGCCAGTTGTTGCTGTGGTATACAGTGGCTGATCATCCTCTGGGCGATTAAGGTCAACGACTAAGCGAGAGTAATTACCTATTAGTAAGCTGGCCCCCATATTTCTGGCAAAATCATAGAGACGAGGAATATGCCAATCAGTATCTGATAAAGGGCGTGCGGCAGCTGTTAGGCCAGCCTCCACCACGGGGGTTAGTCGGGTGCCGGCATGAGGAATGCTGATTAATAAAGGCAGTTTACCGGAGTGAAAACTTAACGGGTCAGTTAGATTCATGGGCGAACCTCTCCTTGGAAAACGACAGTCGCAGACAATTGGCCACCTAGCCAGTAAGCTAATTCGGCCGGGCGGGATAGTGGCCAATGGACCCAATTTGCCAGTTTGCCAATTTCCAATGTGCCTTGAGTCTCTTGCAGACCAAGTGCCTGAGCGGCATAGCATGTGACACCCGCCAACGCTTCTTCCGGTGTCATACGGAATAAGGTGCACGCCATATTGAGCATCAAACGCAAAGAGAGTGCAGGGGAGGTTCCTGGGTTGGCATCGCTGGCCAAGGCCATTGGCACACCATACTGGCGAAACAGTTCAATGGGGGGGCATTGTGTTTCACGTAGCAAGTAATAAGCGCCTGGTAGCAATACCGCCACAGTACCCGCATGGCCCATGGCTTGAACATCTGACTCAGTGGCATATTCAAGATGATCGGCCGACAATGCATTAAATTTTGCTGCAAGAGTACTGCCACCAAGTGCCGACAGTTGCTCGGCATGCAGTTTGACCGGCAAACCGACTTTCTGGGCGGCCAAGAATATGCGCTCGACCTGTGCCGGTGAAAATGCCAGGTGTTCACAAAATGCGTCAACGGCATCGGCCAACCTCTCTTCAGCTACCCGAGGAATGACGGTATTACAAACGAAATCAATGTAGTCGTCAGCTCTGCCGGCAAACTCAGGTGGTAAAGCATGTGCTGCTAAACAGGTTGTTTTAACTGTAATGGGGAGTAATTCACCCAAACGGCGGGCAACCCGCAGCATTTTTATTTCACTTTCAAGACTAAGGCCATAACCGGATTTTATCTCTATGCAGGTCACGCCCTCGGCAAGAAGAGGTTTCAGCCGAAATAAAGCTTGTTCGAGCAATTGTTCTTCACTGGTATTCCGTGTTGCCCTGACCGTTGAGATAATCCCACCACCATTAGCGGCAATCTCTGCATAGCTGACCCCGTTAAGGCGTTGCTCAAATTCAGCACTGCGATCACCGCCAAAGACGAGATGTGTATGGCAATCAATTAAACCAGGGGTAATCAGGCCACCTTGAAAGACGATCTCACGTGAGGCATGGAGTGCTGGCAACTCTTTATGTGGCCCAATCCAGACTATTTTACCGCCTGTGACCGCTATTGCTCCTTGCGGTATCAGATGATATTCCCCTCCACACATGGTCACGATATCGGCACCGTACCACAAACTGTCACAGTGAATTATTGACACCATCTCACTCCTTCAAGCTATACCCTTTGTACCCGCCGCCACAGCGCTGCTTACTGATTGAACCACAGGCATCAGTCAGTGCTCCGAAATTTATTTGTTGCTATAGCGTTAATGATGGCGAGTACACAGCGAAATTAAGTTGTATATACAATCATGGACAACCTAGCGCATAAAGTCACTATCAGCAAGATAGAGATTTAAACAATTGCGTAACACTTCGCAGTTCTCACAGAGAAATAAAATTGATCAGGACGTCACGGTGCCTTGTGGGGTAAAACGACCATAGAGTTGATAGCGTGAGCCTGGATACAGTAATTGCGCCGCAGTGACGACCACTTTTCCATACCAGGTTCTTCGGCGAATCAACAGACAAGGCTCATGCTCATCCAATTGCAGCAGTTGTCGCTCAGTCTGGCTCGGGATCACGGCTTCAACAATATGTTCACCTTCAGTCAGAGGCGCGGCTTGTGTGAGATAGCTGTAAGGAGTTATGTGAT
The DNA here is from genome assembly GCF_052217165.1 of Yersinia sp. 2540 StPb PI. Classification (NCBI taxonomy): domain Bacteria; kingdom Pseudomonadati; phylum Pseudomonadota; class Gammaproteobacteria; order Enterobacterales; family Yersiniaceae; genus Yersinia; species Yersinia sp. 2540 StPb PI. The sequence goes on along the minus strand of NZ_JAZGQC010000001.1, from coordinate 3,212,157 downwards.
TGAAATCCTGCTTCATATAGTCGGGGGCCGTGCTTGGGTTAACACAGCGATTTTCGACTTGAACAGGGAAGTCATTCTCATAATGCACAATTTGCGAGTAGAACAACTGTTGACCGGGCAGGATCCCCAACGCTACCGCTTCTTCAGGGGTTGCCGGGCGAGCTTCTAGTTGCAGAATTTTACTGCTGTGGCGATGACCACGTGCGGTTATCTCGTCAGCAATGTTATGAACTTCAAGCAGGGCACTGTGCGCTTTTGCTTCAGCAACAAAAGTTCCCACGCCTTGCATACGAATAAGGAAACCTTCATTGGTTAATTCACGTAACGCACGATTGATGGTCATACGGCTGACCCCCAGCTCAGCAACGAGCTCGCTTTCTGAGGGAACGCGTTGATGGGGCTGCCAGACCTCGCTTCTGATCTGGTGGATAATGGCCAACTTAACCCGTTGATAAATTGGCGCCGGAGTATCGTCCATTGCGGCACTTAATTGTAAGACTTTTTGTTGTTCCGCCACGGCGTTAACCTCGTCAAATAAAAGATTTATATGCTAAGTCTACGGTTGAATTTAGCGTATGTATATGTATATACAAGTGAGTGGTTTAATTAATTGACGCCGCTGCTGCTTAGCGCGTTTGACTCTGAACAAAATATTGGGATATCGCTATGCCAGTTTATTTTACCGAGCGTGCTTTCTTATCGAGTGGATGGGCAGATAACGTACAAATTACTGTTGACGAACAGGGGTATATTCAGCGCATTGTGACCGGCAGCAGTGGTACTGGTTGTCAGGTTTTATCCGGCCCAATAGTGCCAGGCATGCCGAATCTTCACTCCCATGCCTTTCAGCGCATGATGTCTGGATTAGCCGAAATCGCCGGTAACCCACAGGATAGCTTCTGGACTTGGCGAGATCTGATGTATCGACTGGTACAGCAATTAACACCGGAAGATGTTGGTGTGATTGCCCGTCAACTGTATATCGAGATGCTGAAAGGTGGCTATACGCAAGTCGCAGAGTTTCATTATTTACATCACGATCCCGAAGGTAATCCATACAATTGCCCTGGTGAAATGACCGCTCAACTGAGTCAGGCAGCGCAAGAGGCGGGTATCGGGATGACATTGTTACCCGTATTGTACAGCTACGCGGGGTTTGGTGCTCAGCCTGCTCAGCAGGGGCAGCGCCGTTTTATTCAGAGCACCGATAGCTATCTCAAACAGCAGCAGGTCATTAGTAAACAATTGGCTAATCAGCCATTACAAAACCAAGGTTTATGTTTTCATTCTTTGCGCGCCGTAGAGCTCAGCCAAATGCAGGAGATCCTACAAGCTTCGGATAATCAATTACCGGTACATATTCATATTGCTGAGCAGCAAAAGGAGGTTAACGACTGTCTGGATTGGAGTGGGCAGCGCCCCGTTGCATGGCTGTATAACCATTTGTCTGTCGACAGCCGCTGGTGTCTGATTCATGCGACACACCTGGATAAATCCGAGCTTGTTCGTTTGGCAGAAAGTCAGGCTGTGGCAGGATTATGCCCGACTACTGAGGCTAACCTTGGTGATGGTATTTTCCCTGGGGTCGATTATCTGCATTATCAGGGGCGCTGGGGTATTGGTTCAGATAGCCATGTCTCATTGGATGTGGTGGAAGAATTACGTTGGTTAGAATATGGTCAGCGCCTGCGTGATCAACGCCGTAATCGTCTGACGAGTGAGCAATATCCTGCCGTGGCTGATTTGCTTTATAGCCAAGCTTTAGCGGGAGGACGACAGGCTTGTGCCAGCAGAATTAGTCAGTTAACAGAAGGCTACCGTGCTGACTGGTTAGTACTGGATGGCGATGATCCTTATATTGCTGGTACAAAATCGGCATCTTTGTTGAATCGGTGGTTATTTGCGGGGGGCAAATCGCAAATTCGCGATGTTTATGTGGCAGGCAAAGCGGTAATAGTGGATAGATATCATCCAATGCAACAGCAATCTGCACAGGATTTTCTGACGGTATTGAAAGCCTGTCAACAGGAGGTCTGATGAGCTTTACCCTTTTTGATTTTGCCAGCTTACCCGTTAGCCGTTGGCGAAATGGCGGCGGCGAAACCCGTGAAATAGCATGTTGGCCCGTTGGTGGAGATGATTTTGCCTGGCGTGCCAGTATTGCTACTATCGAACAGGATGGCCCGTTTTCAATGTTTTCGGATATCGATCGGTCAATTACGCTGCTATCAGGTGAAGGGGTAGAACTATCCAGCCCAGGCTGGGAGGCACATACTCTTTCCAAGCCGTTGCAGCCGTTTGCTTTCCCCGGTGATATCCCTATTCATGCGCGTTTATTAGGGGGGAGTAGTCAAGACTTTAATATTATGACGCGGCGCGGTTGCTGGCAGGCATCGGTATCGTCGGTGAGTTCGGCACAAAAACTCCCTGTTTCCCATAGTGGGTTGATCTACGTTGTGAAGGGAAACTGGCTTGTTTGCCATACCGAAACACACCAACTTACTGCTTCGCAAGGCTGTTGGTGGTTGCCTGCAATTAAGGGAGGGCAATTACAGCCTCTTACTGCGGATAGCCATTTGCTATGGGTCGATTTATTTCCTTGGCGGTAAAAGGGAATATTTTTTGTAATTTTCATTACAAACCAAAGTGATGCAATTCTTTGGGATTACTTTTTCACATGCAAGACTGCTATAACTGATGCTCACATAGATACTGTGGGCATCACCGCTATACCTTTTACAATTTCCCTCTGCCACACAAACTGCAACTAAGAAGATTTCCTCATTGCCAAGGCATGCGCTTGGTCACTCGATAGTGTTCAAATTACCAGCATTTGTTAGATCCATGTCATAGTTTTGTTATTTGCTCTATGCAAAACACACATTTCGGTTGTTTGGTGTTAAAAATTTCAATAATCTTAATTATGAAATAAACATTTAAAAAAGAGGTGATAGATGGAAGAATAGATAATAAAAAAATAACCAATTGTTTTATATTGATTATTTGTGAATTTCAAGCCGGGAATGGGGCGGTTGCATTCACGGAAGTGCATTGAAGTGCCTAAAATAACTATTTTTATTTTCTGCCGAGTCATGCAGTTGTAAAAAAATATTTTCAATAAGCGGGCGCTGAGATGTTAATGCATTCCACTTTTGAAGGGTATAGTTCATGAAGCTGAAAAAAATTATTATCGCCTCACTCGCTATTTGTCTGTTGCCATTGGGTGCTTATGCTAAAGATCTTAAAATTGGCGTTTCCATGGCTTACTTCGATGATAACTTCCTGACAATATTACGTCAGGCCATGCAAAACAAAATGAAAGAAGAAGGGAATGTCACTGGGCAATTCGAGGATGCAAAAGGGGATATTGCCCAACAAATTCAGCAGGTAGAGAATTTTGTCAGTCAAGGGGTCGATGCCATTATTCTGAATCCGGTAGATACTCAAGGTGTAAAGCCAATGATCAAATTAGCTGAACAGGCGAAGATACCATTGGTTTTTGTGAATCGCCGCCCTGAAATAACGTTACCAGCTGGTATGGCCTATGTGGGATCAGATTCTGAGCTTGCAGGTCGTCTACAGATGGAGGAATTAGCGAAGCTGATGGGGGGGAAAGGCAACGTAATGATCCTGATGGGGGAACTCTCGAGTGAGGCTACTCGTGATAGAACTCGGGGAGTAGAGAAAGTTGCAGCTCAGTATCCAGATATTCATATCATTGATAAGCAAACTGCAAAATTTTTCCGCAAAGAAGCGGTAGACGTTACCACTGATTGGGTTTTGTCTGGGCAACAAATAGATGCCATTGCATCAAATAATGATGAAATGGCCATTGGGGCTATTTTAGCCTTAAAACAAGCGAAGAAAAATGGCGTAGTAATTGGTGGCATTGATGGCACACCCGATGCGCTTGAGTTTATTAAGAAAGGCGATTTGAATGTCAGTATTTTCCAAGATGCTAAAGGTCAAGGAGAAGGCGCTGTAGATACTGCGATTAAATTAACCTCCGGCCAGAAAGTTGAAAGCAGTGTTATGATTCCTTATCAACTCATCACTAAAGATAATTATCAGGACTTTGCTAATAAAAATAAAAAGTGAAAACAACCTTTTCCCCTGGCTAATAGTTAATTATAAAAACACAGGAATAAGTTAACTTTTCAAGTCAAATTTTCATACATGAAAAATCAAATATTCATTAAATATATTTTAATGGATAGGTCGTGCCGTATTTATTGTTATCACTTTTTTGATAAATACGGCACTTACCCACTGAGCGTATTATGATGACCAAGGAGATGATGATATGTATCCTTACATTCTCGAGGCTGAAGGCATCAGTAAGCAATTTCCTGGTGTCAAGGCATTGAATAAAGTGGGCATTAAAATAAAAGCAGGAAGTGTCCATGCATTAATGGGCGAGAATGGTGCAGGAAAATCGACCCTGATGAAATGTTTGATAGGAATATATCATCCTGATGAAGGTTTAATAAAAGTAAAGGGCGAAACGGTTAACTTCAGTGATACATTAGATGCACTCCATGCTGGTATCGCAATGATTCATCAAGAGCTAAATTTAGTCCCGCATATGACGGTGGCAGAAAATATTTGGTTGGGGCGAGAGCCAGTTCATTATGGTTTTGTTAACCACGATTTGCTCAACAGTAAAACCGAGGATTTATTAAAGCATTTAAATATAAAATTGAAACCAGATATGCTGGTTGGTGAATTGAATATTGCCAGCCAACAAATGGTAGAGATTGCTAAGGCTGTTTCTTATGATGCAGATGTTTTAATAATGGATGAGCCGACATCAGCGCTGACCGAAGGTGAGGTTTTTCATCTGTTTGCGATTATTACTGAGTTAAAAGAGCAAGGAAAAGGCATTATCTATATCAGCCATAAAATGGATGAAATATTCGAAATTACTGATGAGGTCAGTGTTTTCCGCGATGGTATGTTTGTTGCCACAGATAAAACGGTAAACCTGACAAAACAGTCATTAATCACCATGATGGTTGGTCGCGAACTTACTCATATGTTCCCAAAATTTAATAATAATATTGGTGAAGAAGTTTTACGAGTTAATGAGTTACGGCGAGATGGGCTATTTCGCAATATCTCATTTTCCGTAAAACGAGGCGAGATATTGGGTGTTGCTGGTTTGGTTGGCGCAGGTCGTAGTGAGGTTATGGAAAGCTTATTTGGTATGCATCCTGCGGACAGTGGTGAAATTTTTATCGAGGGTCTGCCAGTCAATATCGACTCCCCGTCAAAGGCTATTGAACAAGGATTGGCTTTTCTTACCGAAGACCGAAAGAAGTCAGGGTTATTCTTAGTCTTGTCTGTGGTTGAGAATATGAGCATCGTAAATCTTTCTGAGTACATTAATACAAAAGGTTTTGTCAGTCATGGACAAATGGCTAAAGACTGCATGGAGCAGATTAAAAAATTAAACATCAAAACACCTACGATGGATCAAATAATTAATAATTTAAGTGGCGGTAATCAACAAAAGGTGCTCATAGCACGCTGGTTATTAGCTCAACCCAAAATACTTATTCTGGATGAACCCACTCGCGGTATTGACGTTGGGGCAAAATCAGAAATTTATCGTTTAATTAGTGAACTGGCGAACCGCGGTGTAGCCATTATTTTAGTTTCCTCTGAGCTACCTGAAATTCTTGGTATGAGTGATAGAGTTATGGTCATGCACAGCGGACACATCACTGGAATATTAGATAAACAAGATGCTAGTCAAGAAAAGATAATGGCACTGGCCTCAGAATAATTACTGGAAGGTAACGATAATGAGTAATGTTAAATTTGCTAAATCATTAACGGTTGAGTCAACAAAAACACATTCATTCATGTCTGGATTTAAAGGGAAATTACCTAAAGATACCGGTATTTTTATTGTCATGATCGGTATTGCATTGATTTTTGAGTTCCTTGGCTGGTTTATTCGTGACCAATCATTTTTATTGAATCCTAATCGGCTATTATTGATCGTTCTGCAAGTGGCTATTATAGGTATCATTGCCGTCGGGGTGACACAAGTTATTATCACTACCGGCATTGATCTCTCATCCGGCTCTTTAATTGCATTAACGGCTGTTGTCGCGGCGAGTCTAGCACAGACATCAGAAAGTATTTCACCTATGTATCCGCACTTATTGGATTTACCCGCGGCTATCCCTATTATTGCAGGAATAGGGGTCGGGATACTGTGTGGATTTATTAATGGTTTCTTGATAACCCGTACAGGTATTCCTCCCTTTATCGCTACATTAGGAATGATGGTTTCTGCCAGAGGGCTTGCCCAATATTACACTAAAGGCAATCCGGTAAGTTTTCTCTCCGATGATTTTACCGCGATTGGGCAAGGTGCTATGCCCGTTATCATTTTTTTGGTTATTGCGGTGATATTCCATATTGCACTGAAACACACCCGTTATGGTAAATACGTCTATGCCATCGGCGGGAATATGATTTCAGCAAAAGTATCAGGCATTAACGTTAATAAATATCTGGTAACGGTTTATACCATTGCCGGGGGATTAGCTGGCTTGGCGGGCGTGGTTTTGGCCGCCCGGGTGAGTAGCGGGCAATCAAGCATGGGCCAATCTTATGAATTGGATGCGATCGCGGCTGCCGTTATTGGTGGTAGCAGCTTGATGGGTGGGGTCGGCCGTATCACCGGTACAGTAATTGGCGCCGTAATTTTAGGATTGATTAAGAGTGGTTTTACTTTTATTGGTGTGGACTCCTACATTCAGGACATAATCAAAGGCATCATTATTGTCAGTGCCGTCGCCATAGATATGCATCGTAACCGCAAGAAGCGCTAACCTCAGTCGGCGCGATTAAACCAGTAGCACTAACAGCCTATCATTCTGCTGTTGAGTGCTACTGGGGTTTGAGGCCAAATCACGCAGAAAACACACTAACATCGTAGTTATTTTTTATTTCAGATAATTTTTTATAGGATGATATATCAGTATTTACTAATGCATTGGCTTACAGATAGTCACCGTTTAGCGAAAATAATCCAATAAATCAATTAACCTTGTTCTAGAGTATTACAATGCCATTTGTCACTCATGGCGTTGCTTTACTGTCATAAATACGCCTCCACACCCAGCTTAGCATCTTGGCGGTATCACCCGACTCAGGCAATTGGGTAATTTCTGCTGCTGCTGCCCAGTGGCCACCTTCATCTATGCCAGCAATGTCATAGCGGAAAAAATAATCGGGCTCTAACCCCATTCGCAGATCTGCAAGGGTTAGCCGAAGCTCGCCATCCTCACGTTGCTGAGCGTGAGCGGCGATAAACCCATGTGTGAACCACAATAGACGTTTCAACTGCGGTACGGATGTCAACTGCGCCAACGCCTGGTTGTCGCTTTCGTGAAAAGTAAATTGCATCGCTCCCCGATCCGCGACAAGGGACCGGTCACCGAGCCAGTAGCCATCCGGTACCATCACAATCACCCGCCAAACCAGCGTGTTGAACGGAAGCGGTGTAGAAAAACGCGGGGCATTCTGCAAGTTCAGAACAGCCAGGCTTGGCGAGGCTACCCGGTCAACCAGAGATTTGGCGGCAACACTCCAAGCCAGGTAGGCCGAGCTCACGAGCAAGCCTGCTACCAACCAATTGCGTGCCGCCCTGTCTCGGCCTGAGCCACTCGTTTGCTGCTCAGTTTTATGTGGTGAAAGCTGCCAGGCAGCCATAACCCCTATCAGCAACGGCACTGTATACAACGGATCAATGACGAAGATTGTCGCCCACATGACGGGTGGGGTCTTCATGGGCCATAACACCTGCGTACCGTAGACGGTAAAGGCATCCAGCAACGGATGTGTTATCAGGGCCAGCCAGATCGCCAACAGCCACCGCAACGGGGCACCTCGAACCAGCGAACTGCGAGACTTGAGTAAGAGCCAAAGCAGCAATCCCAACAACGTTAGCATCAAGAGTGAATGCGATGGACCACGGTGCCAGGTCACTTCTGTAACCACATCACTGCTGAACACTTTGAACCAGAGCACGTCCAGATCGGGCAAAGTACCAAGTACTCCACCCGCCAGTATTGCCTGGCGTCGATGATGCGGGGGGACGACAAGTGCGGCGACACTGCTGCCAAGAACAATCTGAGTTAATGAGTCCATGGCAAACTCCAACGGCTTGGTTTACTGATCTGTTGGGCATCTTGTGCCTTTATCCATCGGTCATGCAGCCATTGTTCCGTTTTGCGGCGAGCGAGCAGGGTTGCCCATTCCAGATCGCGCTCGAACAGCATCGGTTTCTCATCGCTACCGATGATGACCCAGAACCAACGCCCATCAGCCAGATTGCGTGCCTTGAATTTTAAACCGGTGAGTTGAACGGTCTCGTTACGGCCTGCGTGTGATAAGCGAATAGGTTCATCATGGAGAGTAACAGACGCTCTCCCCAGGCTGGTCAGCAAGTCGGGCGCAGCCTTACGCAAGAACTCTGCCGCAATCTGCTCAGCGCGCTCACGAGGCGGTAACGGTTTTCCCACCAGGTCGAGCGAGATGTTGGCAAAACCCTTGAGTGTGCCATCGGCGGCGATCACCGTACTAAAGTGTTCTCCCTCCAGGAAGGCATTGCGCTCATCGCGCCTCTCGTAACGGCTGAGTGCGGCGGGCTGACCATCCAGAGTGACCGGACGCTGACTGGTTTGATGATGAGTATCTGGGATGCTGATCGGGTTATCTCCAACCGCACCGGAGGCTGTTTGCAACGCGAAAGCAGACAGCGCAGTGGTAAGCCCTAGACTGATGCGGAACACCAGGATCCAACGGTAGGAAGTCAGGACTGAAGAGAGCGAAGAACGGATAGAATTCATGATTTCCTCGTGTATGAAGCAAGCGATGCACTGCCCGCAACGCAGACAGTGGCCAGTAAAAGTGCCACCGCAAGCCCCACCAATAGCGGGACGAAGCCGGGCACCCAGGACAGGATAAATGGACCGATGCTGGCACCGATAAACAGGACAAAACCATTGAGGGCCATGCCCGCGGCGCGGTTAGGTACCGCCAGATCACCAAACTGGGTGATCATTGCCGGGATAGCGAGAGCGACGCCGACCACGAAGACCAGGCTCCCAATGGCAATACCAGTCAGCGATTGCGCTAATACAGCCTCTAGGGCCAAGCCCACGGCCGCAATCAGATAACCTGCACCCGCAACGCCCGGCATCCCGATCCGAGCAGCAAGCGGCCCGACCAGCAACGCCATGAACATCCCTGGCAATCCAACCAGGCGCAGTGCAATGACTGTGGCAGGAGAAAGGTTCAAGCCCGCCAGATGCGGCCCCAACGCCGTATACATCGCAACGAAAGACAGGAGAAGTGTGATGTGTGCAAATGACAGCAGCAGAATGGCAGGCCGCACGGCAATCTTGCCCAATGCCACGAAACGATGGCCCAGATGACCCTCAACGATAGTGCGTGCCGGTTCCTTTATCATCAACGCAATTAATGGAAGCATGACCACAAGACCGCCTCCTGTGATCAGAAATACCCAGAACCAATCCCATCGTAACGCCACCCAGGCCGCGAACACTTGCCCAAGGATACCCGCCACGAGGAAAGACGTAGACATGGCCCCGATGGCGGTTGCTCGGTGACGTGTCGGCACCGCTTCCGCAAGATAGGCCAGTGCTACGGGGGCAAAACTGGACGCAGCCAGCCCCTGTAACATCCGAAGTCCCGCCAACCATGGCAGCGAAGGCACGAAGGCGCAGGCAAGTGTGGCAATCGACAGGGCGCTCAGCCCCATCAGCATCACTGGCCGACGACCATACTGATCCGATAACGGCCCCCAGAGCAGGAACCCGCCAGCATAGGCCAGGCTGAAACAAGTGGCCAGCGCGAACGAGACGGCCCCCGGTGTTGCCGGACTGAAAGAGTGACCGACGTACGTCAGCAAAGGGATTGCCAGGTAAAGCTGGGTCAGCACCAACAGGGCGACCGCGACCAGTAGCGTGACACCCGGCCCACTCGCGTAATGAGCTGGCCCGAGGTGAGGGGGCTTGCTGAAGGCCTCATCAGCCAAGCCTGAGACTTGTGTATTTTCAGCCATGGAACCCTGCTTCCGATATCGGTACAGCACCCCCAACGATGACGGAATGTACCTGACGTGCAGTATGCAGTTCCCAGAATTGGTCAGCGATGTCCATTGGTGCGACGGTATCACTTTTACCCACACCGCCCGGTGTTCCCTCAACGAAGCCGTTGACGATCACCTCACCGACATGAATGTCATGTGACGCGAGGGTATGCGCCAGAATATGGGTCGTTTTACGTTGAGCTGCAACGCTGATGGCAATCGCAGCATAATCGATGGCGAACGCATTGATTTGTGGGTCATCGAGCGCCATGACGCCGCTGGTAACCAGTACGGTACCTTTTGATGCCGCAAGGTCGTTCATGCTCTCTTGTACGGCGGTGATGTAGCCAACAACGCGGAGATCGAAACTCTTGCTCAGATCTGCGGGCTGAGTGGACAGCAGGTCACCTTCGATATCGAGAAAAACGTTCCAGTGCAGGATACCTATAGGCCCCATTATCTCATGTACGTCCGTGACGGCATGTCGAATCGCTTTAATATCGCTCAGATCGGCTGGGAAAGCGCGAGCCTGGATGCCTTCGGCGGTCAATTCCGTTACCGCATCAGCGAGACGCTGAGCATTGCGCGCAATCAAGGCTACGGGATGACCCGCCTTACCAAAACGGCGAGCGACTGCATGGGAAATACCCGGGCCATAGCCACAGATGAGGATGGTGTTTTTCATAGTTCAGACTCCGATTATAAAGTAAAATTACAACTCCAACGTTTTAGTTGGAAATAACTATAGTATGATTACGTGATAGCAACAACCCATAAATGAGAGAGAAGAAAAATGGCTTGGGATACTGAAGGGACGAAACGCAAAATTCTGGACGCGGCGATGACCGAATTCGCCCGACTCGGACCCGATGGCACTACCCTTGAGCGGGTTGCCAAGTTGGCCGGGGTAAACAAGGAGCGTGTTTATAATTACTTTGGCGATAAGCGAGCGCTGTTCTCAGCCGTATTACGTAGTGAGTTGGCCAAGGTGGCATCGGCGTTGCCCATTACATCCTTTGCGGTTGAAGATATTGGCGATTACGCTGGCCGTGCTTACGATTATCACCTCGACAATCCTGAACTGAGTCGGCTCATGCGCTGGGAAGGGTTGATATTCAGTGATGAGGTGCCGGACGAAGAACAGCGACGCGAATACTATGGATACAAGATTCAGGCCGTGAGCGATGGGCAGCGCGAGGGAATAGTTACCCAAGCCATTGGGGCAGATCATCTGGCTTTTTTGGTGTTAGCCTTGGCCGGATGGTGGTCTGCCGTTCCACAGGTCGCGCGCATGTTAACGGGACCAGATAGCGCAGAAGAACATGCCAGACGGAGATCCTCTGTCATAGAAGCTGCCCGACGTCTGGCGTCTGCCCCATAAAGTTATTCGACCGCTAGCTTTTGCGTACTGTCGACGAACTCAGAAAGAACTAGAGGCAATGTAAGCCTAAATAGCGGCCTTAACTTTCTTCTCTAAACGGAAATCAGGGGTTCTCGACATCCCGGTTTTGCCATAACCCGCTTTTTTGTTAATAAAAATAATAGCCATGTCTGATTTCATTTGTGGTTTTCGCCCTGACTTAATTTTGGTCGTCATTGCAGCGGCACAACCGCCATTTGCCTTCTCCAGGATAGGTCGATGCTCGGCCTCAGCGACGGCAGCTAATATCTGGTGGCCTACTGTGCAAGCGTCTATTGATTAGCATATATGTAATAGTATAACATTACATCTGTGCTATTCAACAAGGAGCTATTGATGTCTAAAAAATATAACTACCTATCCATAATTGCATTGAGTGTTTGTGTTTCATTGATCAGTTTTAAATCATTTGCGCACGGTAAACATAGCCAGTCACATGAGCACCATCAATCGGATGCTGCACGCACGGCAAGTGAAGGTATCTTTGCAGACAAAGATGTTAAGGATAGGGGGCTGAGTGATTGGGATGGGGTCTGGCAATCGGTTAATCCCTATCTATTAAAAGGGGATCTGGATTCGGTACTCGTTAATAAAGCGAAAAAAAATAAAGATAAAACGGTTACAGAATACCGAGAGTATTACCGCCGGGGCTACCATACTGATATCACTATGATTGGTATAGAGAATAACACTATTGATTTTCACACCTCAGATGCCGTTAATTCATGTAAGTATAGCTACTCTGGCTTTAAAATAATGCACTATGACTCAGGGAAGAAGGGAGTACGCTATTTATTCGAATGTAAAGATGCTAACTCACAAGCACCAAAATTTGTCCAATTCAGTGACCATATAATAGAACCACAAAAATCCCATCATTTTCATATTTACACGAGCAATGAGTCGCATGAAGCATTGCTTAAAGAAATGGATAACTGGCCAACGTTTTATCCAATCACATTAGGCAAAGATGAAATAGTTCACGAGATGTTGCATCACTAAAGTTAGTGTTGTCGATTATTTCCAGTAAGAGAAGACCATGCATCCGCATGGTCTTTTTGTCTGTTATTCAAGCGAGCATTTGGGTCGGTAGGCCATACATTGACCCATTTGATTTTGTATTCGTCGCAGATGAGTGACGCACACAGCTACATACACCCGCAATTTTTATGGTTATCCGGTAGGATGCATAGCGACTAAATCTCAAAATGTGATATTTATAAAACATCTTTTCATTAAAATTGAAATTTTGTTTTTAGAGTGCTATGTTCTGCACAGTCAAGTCTAACTATCACACCCAATGGGCTACAGCTCATTGGCGCAAAGGAGAGAACATAATGAAAATTGCACTGATGATGGAAAACAGTCAGGCAACTAAAAACGCCATAATTCTGAAAGAGCTGAATGCTGTAGCCTCGGAAAAAGCGTACCCGGTATACAACGTGGGCATGAGTGATGAAAACGACCATCACCTGACTTATATTCATCTGGGGATCATGGCCAGCATTCTGCTCAATTCTAAAGCAGTGGATTTTGTGGTTACTGGCTGTGGTACAGGCCAAGGCGCAATGATGTCATTAAACATCCATCCAGGTGTTGTATGTGGATATTGCATCGATCCTGCTGACGCTTTCCTGTTTGCTCAGATCAATAACGGTAATGCATTGTCACTGCCATTCGCCAAAGGTTTTGGCTGGGGTGCTGAATTAAATGTGCGTTATATCTTTGAAAAAGCGTTTACTGGCGTGAAGGGGGAAGGTTACCCGCTGGATCGTAAAGAGCCGCAGGTACGTAATGCGGGTATTTTGAACCAAGTGAAAGCTGCGGTAGTGAAAGAAAACTATCTCGATACACTGCGCTCTATTGACCGTGAATTAGTGAAAACCGCAGTAAGCGGTGCACGTTTCCAGCAGTGCTTCTTTGATAACTGCCAAGTTGAAGAGATTAAAGCTTTCGTGAAAGAAGTACTGGCGTAACGATAGCCTCAAGTGCTGAAGAATAAAACAAGGCTCCTGAACAGGAGCCTTTTGCTTATTTGATACCGCTAAAACACTTAACGACTACTTACACCGTGGTCTGCTAACACTTAGGCGCTGCCCCTTGTGGTGGCAGATAGCGTAGTGGATCAAGTGCGGTTGCTCGGTAACGGATTTGGAAATGCAACATTATCGTGTCTGTTCCGGTGCTGCCCATGGTGGCTATTTTTTGCCCCGCTTTTACATCTTGAGCAATATTCACTAGCATGGTGTCGTTATGGGCATAAGCGGTGATGAAATCCTCACCGTGTTTAATCATTATCAGGTTGCCATAACCACGTAACTGATTCCCGACATACACCACTCGCCCTTTGGCCGACGCGTAGATTGGTTGCCCACGTTTAGCCGTAATATCAATGCCTTTATTACCACCGTCGGCGGTGGAGTAGCGCGATATTATTTGGCCATTAGTCGGCCAGCGCCAGCATCGATTCGCACCCGGTGGTGGTGTCGATGCAGCGAGTACAGTATTTGAGGATTTACGCTTCGTTGATGTTAGCCGCCCGGACGCAGCAGCACCGCTGAGCTGAAGTTTTTGCCCAACCTCAAGTCTATAGGGGGGGCGCAGCTTGTTGATGCGGGCAAGGTCACTCACTTCGCTATCACTGATCCATGCAATAAAATAAAGTGTGTCACCTGACTTAACAGTATACGATTTTTCGTTATAACTGCCTTTTGGCAGTTTGGTGTAGTCACGATTGGATTTGTTTGAGCACCCAGCCAATAGCAAGACAACCATTGCGTATACCGCCAACCATGGCCACCACTGAATTCTACTTTTAGTGTTCAAAACTTTTCCTTTATCGCCGTGATATCAAACTCCCTCAGCCAACTATATTAACATTTGAACTATAAGGTTCAAAAGCCTGTGTAAGATTATCGTTTAGGATTGGTGGTAATTGGCAGACTAAAATGGCTCACAATTTCTTGTGAGCCGGGGGAAACCCATAGAATTGTGTGGATTAGTGGCTTCTTACGTATTACCGCTTTCCAATGGAGTGCAGCACTCTGGCAGAGAGTCGCCTTTGCTGTTTACGGTTTACTAGCCATGATAATGATGGGCTGAAAAGCATGTAATATTTATAACTATTAATATTACATTCCTATTTATGTATTTGCTATGAATTATCTGTTTGTTATTAAATTAACTTTATTCAATAATTATTAATATATCTATAAATCAAAATGTTTTTTAATTGGCTTTTGTTAAGCTACTTTTTGAAATATTAACGATCAATGCGAGAAATATACTGACTTTCTGTGTTGCTTGTCTGGAGTGTTTATTCTAGATTTAAACTGAAAATAATATAAGGCATGGCGGTTGATTTGTATTTAATTATTAGTTGGCTTGTTTTTATTCTTTGTGAAAACTATGGTGCTAAATTTAAACTAAATAAATAGGGTGTTTATTATGTCAGATAATATGGACTGTTTGTTTTTAGATTCTCGCTTTGGATCATTACTAATGAGTTACTCAATTGATAAAAAACAAATTCCGCTTCAATCACATCTAATAGATTGTTTTTAATTACCTTTTAATAATCTAATTATGAGGTGAGTTTATGCAGAACAATAACGTATCAATCAAACGCAGCCCGTCAATAAAAAAACTGGGCATTATGACGCTGGTGGTCATGAATATTGTGGCAGTGGTCAGTCTAAGAGGGTTGCCTACCGAAGCGGAGTATGGATTAAGTTCTATTTTTTACTATCTGTTTGCTGCGGTATTCTTCTTGATCCCGGTCTGTTTGGTGGCGGCTGAATTGGCAACCGGTTGGCCGGAAAAAGGCGGAGTATTTCGCTGGGTAGGCGAGGCTTTTGGCCCGCGCTGGGCATTTTTAGCCATGTTTATGCTGTGGACTGAGGTGACGGTATGGTTCCCTACAGTCCTGACGTTCGGTGCGGTTTCATTAGCTTTTATTGGCCCCGACCAGCCATGGGATCAAGCACTCTCGGCCAATAAATTCTTTGTGCTCGGGATGGTGTTGTGTATTTATTGGTTTGCGACCTTTATTGCCTTTAAAGGGGCGGAAACCTTTGCCAGGGTCTCAAAATGGGGGGGATTGATAGGCACCATCATTCCGGTAATTATCCTGATAATATTAGGTTTTTCATATTTGATTGGTGGAGGTACCTCGCAAATAGAGTTGTCATGGGATAACGTTATTCCTGACTTTTCTAATTTCGATAATGTGGTTTTAGCCGCCAGTATCTTCCTGTTTTATGCTGGGATGGAGATGAATGCCATCCATGTCAAAGATGTAGAAAACCCGCAGAGAAACTATCCCATCGCTATTATGTTGGCTGCTTTAGGGACTGTACTTATTTTTGTCTTGGGCACGTTAGCCATAGCTTTTGTGATCCCCGAGTCTGATATCAATCTGACACAAAGTTTGTTAGTGACATATTACGACTTATTTAAGTGGGCCGGTATCGAATGGTTAGGGCCGATAGTGGCATGCTGTCTGGCTGTGGGGGTATTAGCAGGTGTAGTGACATGGGTTGCCGGGCCTTCATCCGGGTTATTGGAAGTGGCTAAGGCCGGATACTTACCGCGCTGGTGGCAGAGTATCAATAAAAATGGCATGGCGACGCATATCCTATGTGTTCAAGCACTTATTGTCACCTTGCTATCTATCTTGTTCGTGGTACTTCCCTCAGTTCAATCGGCCTACCAGATATTGAGCCAATTGACCGTCATCCTGTATCTCATTATGTACATGTTGATGTTCAGTGCGGCTATCTACCTGCGCTTTAGTCAACCAAACCGACCACGGTCTTATTGTATACCTGGCGGTAATGCAGGGATATGGATTATTGGTGGTACAGGGCTACTGGGTTCGTGTATTGCTTTCATCTTTAGCTTCATTCCACCTAGCCAAATTGCGGTGGGTAGCCCCAAGGAATATGTCGCTATTTTGATCGCATTAGCCTTGTTCTTCTGCATGGTACCTTTGGTGATTTATGCACTGCGCAAACCTCATTGGCGTGATGAAAACTGTGATTTTGCCCCTTTTACCTGGGAACGAGACCGTGGGCATCCCGGAATCCCGACCACCAGTGCCATTCATACCAGCGATACAGTAGCAAACAGGTAATACCCATAAATTGGCTGAACATAAAATCTTAATGAAAAGCCCTGAGGGGCTTTTCATACATAAGCATCTGCAAACTGTTAATTACCACATCAAATCATCGGGCACTTTGAAATCGGCATACGGATCTTCTCCATCTTGCTCTTCCTGACTAAGCGCACTATTTAATACAATACTGTTCGCATCTCGCTGCGCAATTTTATCGGCTACGCTCGCGGGGATAATAGCGTATTCACTCTCGCCACTGTTTTCAACAATCAGACGAGCAATGGCGAGACGACCACTAATCAGCTGAGCTTGAGTGAGCTTATCCACAACTATTTTTTTAATTAAATTATTATCTGTGAAGTTAAAACCAATATTGCCTTTTGAAATATCGATTCTGTTCATTTCAATGAGCTGTTTCACCTGAGCTTTATACTCTTTAGATAAAGCCGCTTGTTTTTGTTGTTCGCTTAGCTGTTTATCACGCTCAAGTTGTTCTTTTTTATTTTCATCCACAGCCTCTCTTGCCTCACGAGCCTGAGCTCGTGATTTCTTAGCTGTTCTTTGGACTTTGGCCATTTTTTTGCTGGTCACTAATCCAGCTTTTAGCATCTGCTCTTGTAAGGTGAGTTTTGTCATCTTCGGTCCTAAACCAGTTGAATAATTTGTGGGATTATACCTGTAATTTTTGAGTCTGTTCCAGGTTGCAGGACCTGATCACGGTATTACTTGAGTTTGGAGGGGGTTATCAGAGGCTGGTGGGGCCTGTTCTCAGGATTCGCCAGTCGGTTTAAAATTCGGTATCATCCGCTCCCACTCTTCATCCGGGTAGCCTGATGTCTAAGATAATCGATACCTTTATTGCCCCGCCGTGTCATGACAAGATAGAGATTCTCTATCAGGACGATCACCTGGTACTTATCAATAAACCTGCTGGGCTGCTTAGCCTCTCGGGGAAAAATCCGCAAAATCTGGATTCGGGGCATCATCGGTTAGTACAGATATTCCCCGGCTGTACCCTGGTTCATCGCCTGGATTTTGGTACTTCCGGGCTGATGGTGATTGCCCGCAATAAGGCTATAAATGCCGCGCTCTGTCAACAGTTCAGCCAGCGCACAGTGACCAAAGTGTACAGCACACTGCTCTGCGGACATCTGGACAACAACGAAGGGATGATAGACGCAGCGATTGCCAAAGACCCGGCACTGTTCCCGCTGATGTCGATTTGCCCAATCCACGGCAAACCGGCTCGCTCCTACTATCGGGTCGTGGAGCGCTTTTATCATGAGTTGGAAGATGGGACGTTACTGCCATTAACGCGGGTACAGCTAACCCCGGAAACCGGGCGTACTCATCAACTCCGCATCCACTGTCAGCAGTTGGGCCATCCCATTTTGGGCTGTGACCTGTATGGCGGTCGCCTGCTGCCAGGTACCGAACAGACTCCACGGCTGATGCTGCACGCCAGTGAGTTGCATTTTGTTCATCCCATCAGTGAAGAGTGGGTCAAAGCCCATAATACCAGCCCGTTCTGAAAGCAAAAGTATCTATTACGATGCCACCCGGAGTATCCCCGATCTTATTTAAACGGGTATTACCTGTTGTTCTGGTCACTGGTGGGCTGAAAGTACCGCTCCACGTGATGTAATTCGTTATAGCGATGCTGGTTTTGCTAAAGTTCACCAACCTGTTATCTGGTAACTCTCGACTCGATGGGTTATAAAAATTATCTAAATATCGTTAAATTCGGGTCCCTGTTGAGCAAATACAACGATTAGTGGTGTGTTTATCCTCAGAATCATCTTAATCCAAATAGGAATCGAAAATGGTCAATCTTGCTAACACTAAAGGTAACAATACCACTGGTGTACATATGCTTCAGCGCGACAAAAATGGTGGTTTTCGGATTCGTACCAGCCCAGATTGTCTGAAACGCTTCACTTCAGTTGATATACGTCCAGAACATCGTAGTTGGTTCAACGGGAAAAACGAAATTTACGGTTCGGAGCCTTACAACACGATTGAAGAAGGTGCGGCAGCTCTTTGTGCGTTCATCGAAAAGGTTTGCGGCATCACATGCGTCTGGGAACCTAAGAGAAAATAACGGTACCCCTATCTGGATTGGGGCAGATCAATTATGTCCGATCCTCGCTCTTGAGAGACCAACATAATCATTGGAGGAGGTTTGATTATGAATATGTCGTCGTGGAAAATCCCATCATCGGCCAAAAAAACTTCCTCAGAGATCATATATGGGGGAGATAACGACAGTGTCTATACAGCTTCTTCAGGGTTAGTTCAGGGGGAAGAGTGTTGTTTTGGGCAGTCAGTGACCTGCGGGTAATTGCGACATACTAGATTGAGTTTGTTTTTCGGCTCGAAACCTTTATCCAGCATGCATCGTTGAATATTAGCGGCTTTGCGCAGCGTCGGCACGTAAGGCGTCGAACCCAACGGTTGCGGATAACCGCATTGATACATCACCGCCAGTGCTTGCTTGTCGTTTTCAACTTCATGAGAAAAATGCAGCGAGGCTCCCACTTTACGCCAGGTAATCAAGGAAGATTTGCTCACGCCGGAATCCGGCTTAATCGGATGAAACCCTCTGTCTGCGACAAAAGGCAGCGCTTCTAGCTGACTCTGACTCAAGGGATACCCCTGTTCTTGCTTGAGGCAGGCTGGTGTATCGTGGTAAACACGAACGCTGCAAATTTTGAATCCGTCTTTACGGGTAAAGCCCATATTCTCCATGCATTGGTAATACAGAACGGACTCATTATCCGTTTTGGGAATATCGGAGCCGGGGAGTTGCACGCCGCATTTACCCATCGCGACGCGCACGCCGTCGATATCCGTATCAGGACGCTGCCACTGTGTTAGATCCGGTGCTGGGGGGCATCCTGTCAGCAGGAATACAGACGTCATCAGCAGGGGTAAAGTTATCAGAGTCGATTTTCGGAACATTAAAATCCCTTATTTATTATTGTTTAAGATAGCATCCATACTGCCCGTATTTGCTCTACCAGAAAACAAAGAATCTTCGTGTAATTCAGCGATTGCTGGGCCATAAGAAACTGGAAAGCACGGTACGTTACCTTGGCATTCACGCCTGTTTCCAGCTCATAGCGAATTAAAGACCATAAAAATTATGACATCACTCATGGAGAACCAAGTCATGGATTTCACTATCAGTCCCGCACACCCTGAGCACTTTGGCATGCTACGCGCTATTGAACTGGCTGCTTTTGAAACATTGCGTAATGCAGGTGCGGTAACAGGCGAGGCGGGCGCAAGTAGTCTGGAGGAATTAAGCGAATTCAGTCGTAACGGTCTGCTGCTCACGGCCTATACGTCTGATTCTGTTCCTGTAGGGTTTGTCGCAGGCAAAGTTGAAGATATATGGCTGCACATTGCTGAAATTGATGTGCATCCGGGCTGGCAACGCCATGGTATCGGCAGACGACTTATGCAGACACTGCTCTGTATCGGGCAGCAGCGCGGTCTGACTGGTGCCACGCTGACAACAGACAACATGGTTGCTTTCAATGCCAGATTTTACGGCACATTAGGTTTTAAAATTGTGGAAGGTCTCGCACGACCACCACATCTTGTAAGCCTGAACGCTGATGAAATCGCGAAAGGTTTCAATCCAGCGCGGCGTGCAGCAATGTGCGTGACCTTCAGGACTCCGGGCGGGAAATAGTCCGCTATTCGCTCTTGCAGGACAACCATACTCAAATCTCTCACATCGTAGGAGATTTGAGTATGAAAACGTCACCGTGGAACAAAGACTGTATCATCGGTCAAAAAAGACCACTTCAGATATCTCATATCTGGAGGATACGGATCAGACTTGAGCTGGAAGGTAAAACGCGTGATCTGGTTCTGTTCAACATGGCTTTGGACAGTAAGCTACGGGGCTGCGATCTGGTCAAACTCAAAGTATCAGATGTTGCATATGGCAGTTCTGTTTCAAGCAGAGCAACGGTGTTGCAACAGAAAACCGGTAGCCCTGTCCAATCGATTCAGGGATTTGAGGGCCAATGGAACGATAACGTACGATAATGGCATAACCAATTGATTATCAGTGGCGTTCCTGTGCCGGCAAGTTTCCAAAGAAGAAGGGCATGTTTTTTACATGACTGGACTTCAAATCCCTGGAATGGATTTTATTGATATAGTCCTGTGCGCGTACCTCTACTTCTACCAACGTGGAACAGCAAACCACGTAACCAGCCACTCAGTTAACGCGCTGATCTTGGCTGACTGTAACTGGCTTGAAGGCTTAATCAACCATACACCATCTTCGCCTGTCGCCTGCCAATCCGCCAGCACCGGTACTAACGAACCCTCTGCAAGTTCTTGATGTACCAGCCAGTTGGCCGCAAGCAACACACCCATGCCGGACTTAGCGGCCAGTATCAGTGCCTCCATCTCATCACTCTCATAACGTGTTTGCACCGGTACATTTATCTGTAGGCCGTCTTTTTCCAGTCGCCATTCAGGCCAACTGTGCATTGGTGTAAATCCGAGGCAATCGTGTTTACGAAGTTCCTGTGGATGCGTTAACGCCGGATGTAGCTCCTGATATGCCGGCGCAACGCACAATATGCGACTGGTATCCGCCAGCTTACGCGCAATGAGCCGGCTATCTGAAAGGACACCGATACGTATCGCCATATCGTAATTATCACCCAGCAAATCTACGTAACGATCAGTGCAGTGCAGTACTAAGCGGATATCGGGATAGGCCTGTAAAAAGCCAGGTAACGCTTGTGCTACCCAATATCGGCCAAAGGATGCGGGCACCGTTAACCGAATGGTACCTGCCGGACGAGCTGCCAAAGCACGTGCTTCCTCTTCCGCTTCACGCAGCAGGTCATTTGCCAGGTCAATTTTTTGTCGATAGCGCAGGCCCTCTTCAGTTGGCCGGATGCGACGCGTGGTACGTTCGATCAGGCGAATACCAAGCCGTTTCTCTAACGCAGCGATACGACGGGAAATTACGGATACATCACGCCCCAGCGCTCGTGCACCTGCGCTAAAGCTTCCAGCGCGCACTACCGCCAGGAAAGCT
The DNA here is from genome assembly GCF_052217165.1 of Yersinia sp. 2540 StPb PI. NCBI lineage: Bacteria > Pseudomonadati > Pseudomonadota > Gammaproteobacteria > Enterobacterales > Yersiniaceae > Yersinia > Yersinia sp. 2540 StPb PI. The sequence goes on along the minus strand of NZ_JAZGQC010000001.1, from coordinate 3,190,409 downwards.
TCTCGTTGGCGAAAATCGTCATCCTGCATTATTGCTCCCAGTGCAACAGATAATTGGTTTTTAGAGTGATTATAGCGCCTATTTTTATCACATACTGGCTGTATCAAGTAAACAGGAGAACGCTATGCAAGCCATTCAATTAACTGCTCCAACGATCGACAGCCTTAACATCTGCGAACTACCGTACCCAAAGCCGGACTATGGTGAGGTGGTGATTCGTCAACATGCCGTGAGTCTTAACTACCTTGATTTGGCACTGGCTACAGGTAAGTTTGGTGCCATTGCACAGCCGATTATTCCAGGTGCAGACAGCGCTGGAGAAATTGTTGAGCTGGGTGCAGGTGTGAGCAGTTGGCAAACTGGCGAACGGGTGGTGCCAGGGATGATGTACAGTTGGCATGCCGGAGTGATACGCCCCAAACATCTTCACGCATTGCGCGGAGTTACTGCCAATGGGGGGCTGGCGCAATACGCCGTTGTCCCCGCAGCGTCGCTGGTGCGTATCCCTGATTCCCTTAGCTGGCAGCAGGCAGCGACGTTACCAGTTGCTGCCACTACTGCATGGAACGCCATCGTACGGGGAAAAATTCAACCCGGCAGTACCGTTTTGCTGCTTGGCACCGGTGGCGTGAGTCTGTTTGCGCTGCAATTCGCCAAAGCTGCAGGCGCCCGGGTGATAATTCTTTCCTCTTCCAACGAGAAGCTGACCAGGGTGAAAGATCTGGGGGCGGATGAAGGTATTAACTATCGCGAAGAGCCAGAGTGGGATAGCAGGGTCCTCAAGCTGACGAACGGTCATGGCGCAGACCTGGTACTTGAATCGGTGGGTGCCTCGACCTTTGCAAAATCTGTCAGTGCCGCCGCCTACAACGGAACGATTTTTGTGATTGGCTTTGTTGGCGGTGCAGAGTTAAACGTGTCGGTGCTGCCGATTATGCAGAAGATGTTGAATATCGTGGGCAATAATACTGGCTCGACTTCGGATTTACGCGGTGCGGTCAGGGCGATTGAAACAGCCGCGATCGAGCCTGAAATCGACCGTGTTTTTTCTTTCGCTGAAACTCAGGATGCTTATCGTTACCTTCATTCCGCCAACCATGTCGGGAAAGTGGTAATTAATTTGAATGAATGAGTGCTGAGCATGGCCCCTGGTAAATTATAATTTTTACTCTAGGTGTAGAATGTTGGTCGCCTCGTAAACTGGTTTAAAACCTTATGAGGCGGCGTTATTGGGCTTTGACGCTAAATGTTTTTTTCACAGAAAAATAGCAGTAAGAAATTCAGTCATTACTATCGCCAGCCGGCAGAATCAGCTCTTTGTCCTGATTGTGTATATTACCCACTTTCTTGCTGACCGGATGTCAGAAAAAGTCCTTCTCTGGAACAGCTGCGTCATGAGCAATTTCTTCTGCACGCTGAGGCGTGATACTGGCGCTGAGCCATTCATGAACGGCGTCAGCAGTAATGACTAACGGCCGACGATCCTGGAAATCGGCCATGCCATGTTTACTCGATGGGGTAGCGGTTCTGTTTCAAGCAGAGCAACGGTGTTACAACAAAAGACCGGTAGCCCTGTCCAGTTTGAGTTAACCAAAGGGACAAGAGAAGCAGTTGCTGCATTGATTAAGCTGGGCAATTTGCACAGTAAAGACTACTTGTTCCAATTCCGGGTCGGTACTTGCCAACACATATCAACCCGACAATACAACCGCATTTTTCATGGATGGATTGGAAAGCTCAGTCTCGATGATTCGCTGTACAGCACACATTCCATGAGAAGAACAAAACCTTACCTGATATATAAGAAAACCAAGAATCTTTGTGTGATTCAACTCCTGTTAGGCCATAAGAAACTGGAGAGTACGGTTCGCTATCTGGGGATTGAAGTCGATGATGCGTTGGAGATCTCTGAGTCGATTGAAGTCTAAGATTGTCAGGGCTGCAACTGTAGCCCTGTGCCAGGAGCGGACGTTCTAGCACCATTTATGTTAATCAAAAGCGAGCAGATCAGTTCTTATAGCGGTTTAAAAAAATGGTCGTCTAATTTTCGGTTGTGAGTGTTTCATCGGATGTTCTAGATTCATCCTGTACTTTATTAAAGGAGATAATCATGAACTTCACGGAACTTCACCATCAAAACAAACCATTACTCATCGCCAATGTCTGGGATGCTGCTAGTGCAATTATGGCGCACCAGTCGGGCTATCAGGCCATGGGTACTTCAAGTGCAGCGATTGCCGCAACGTTAGGTTACGAAGATGGAGAAGCAATGTCTTTTGATGAATTGCTCTACATTGTCACACGTATCCAATCCGTCAGTAGCCTACCATTAAGTGTTGATGTAGAAGCGGGATTTGGTGGCACAACTGATGAGATAACGACCAATCTTAAACGTCTCGCGCAGCTTGGAGTTGTTGGTATAAATCTTGAGGACAGCAGAGTTGTTAACGGTGTCAGAAAACTTGATGATGCGGCTGCATTTTCCAGTCAATTAAAAGAGATTCGCGATGCGTTGAACAACGAGAGTTATCAACTATTTCTTAATATCCGTACTGATACATACCTGCTTAATCATGAACATGCTTTACAGGAAACGCTTTTACGTGGCCGACTTTATGAAGCATCGGGGGCAAACGGGCTTTTTGTCCCATGTCTGACGTCAGAAAAAGATATTGAGACCTTTTCCAAAGAGCTTAATATTCCATTAAACGTTATGTGTATGCCAGATCTTCCCACGTTCGAAAGGCTGGGGAAAATGGGTGTAAGTCGCATTTCTATGGGAAATTTCGTTCATTCAGCCATTCAATCGAAACTTAAAGATTTAATGCTACTTATCCAGTCGCAGCAAACATTTGCAGGAGTTTTCATTGATGAAAGTTCTCGATAATGCCCAGTGCAATGTCTGGTATCAGGCATTACTTGAGCGCGCTTCGGAGTATACAGGGGTGTTTTTCGTTGGTGTCAAAACAACGGGGGTATTTTGTATTTCGGTATGTCGGGCGAGGAAACCAAAACGTGAGAATGTCGAGTTCTATAAAGATTTTAAATCTGCTCTAGATGCAGGTTTTCGCCCCTGCAAAGTGTGCCGACCCACTGAAAATGCGCACACAGCTCCGTTTTTTATCGAACAAGCACTTGAACTCGTGCGCGCTAACCCTAAAACACGAATAAGCGACACTGCGCTACGTAAGCACGATATCAGCCCCGAGCGGGTACGACGCTGGTTTCTACAAAACCACGGTATTACCTTCCAGGCATTTCAACGAATGCAGCGGGTGAATATCGCACTTCAGGAGCTAAAAGGTGGGTCCGCAGCCACCGATGTGGCTTTTGATAATGGCTACGAATCATTGAGTGGTTTTGCTTATACCTATAAGCGACTTACGGGTGTTGTTCCAACAAAGCAGACTCAGATAATTATAATTCAACGATTTACCACGACCCTAGGCCCAATGTTCGTCTGTGCTACGGAACGTGGAGTTTGCCTGCTGGAGTTTACCGACCGCCGAATGCTGGAGACGGAATTCCGTGATCTCCAACGTTTGCTGAATGCTCGAATAATGTCAGGGGAGAATAGCCATACCCGACAAGCGGAAAAAGAAATTAGTGAATATTTTTCCGGAACGCGACAACAGTTTGAGCTCACGCTCGATGCTCCAGGCAGTGATTTTCAACGCTCCGTCTGGCAGGGGCTAAGTGCTGTTCCTTATGGACAAACGTCACACTATCAAGCTCTTTCCGGGCAGATTGGAAAACCTAACGCAGTACGCGCGGTGGCCGCCGCAAATGGAGCAAACCGAATAGCTATAGTTATTCCTTGCCACAGAGTCATCGGCAAAGATGGTTCGATGACCGGTTACGGCGGGGGCATCGCGCGCAAAGAATGGCTAATCGAACATGAACGAAAACATCGCTGATAGACAGATACCAGCTGACGGCTAAAACTAAACAGGGTGGGGAAAGCTGAGTTTGGCACTTGGCTATCCATGTGCCGCCCTGTTAACTCGATCTGATTGTAAGGTCCGCTTCTCGCTCTTAGCAGACCTGACAGCAATTTAGCCAGACTGCTTGGTGCCCAAAGCGGTCATCAACTTTCTTGACAAAAAATAGTGAATTTTAGTGATTTTATGCCTGATAATTCATGCTGAATGAGCATTCAAGAAAAAACGCATGCTTTGTGTAATATATTTCGCCGATAGTGACCATCATCAACATGGAATTTCTGACGTGATTGACTTCATCAGTTTTAACGAACGTAATAGACAGATCACTTCTTTATTACCACTCCCTGAAAAAGTTACTGCGTGTCACATAGACGGGTTATACATCCGCCTCTATGAGCCAAAATGTGCAGTCGAAGATGTTCTTTTCATTTACCACGGTGGTGGAGTCAACTCAGATACTGGTTATGATACTTTTGCCCGTCAGATGAATCTTGCCGGGTCTGTTTGTGTCTGTCTTGTCGATATTCGTGGGCATGGACGCTCATCCGGACATAGGGGGAAAGTTTCGAATCCGGAGCAAATTTGGCGGGATGTGGACACTGTTCTTGAACATGTGCGAGCAATTTTCCCCCAGGCCAGAACTCATCTGCTTGGTCGTTCAAGCGGAGGTGGGATGTTGATTAACTACTTCACTCGCTACTCCTCGGCCCAAAAGAGCGACAGTTTGATTTTGCTGGCAACAGAATTTGGGCCTTTTGCTCCAGAAGATATTCACAGAAGAACGTCTGTTCCATTCGCTTTGGTGAACAAGTGGCCTTTTATACTAAATGCACTCAGTGCTGGATTTCTTTGTGGCGACTGCTTTGCAGTTACGCTTAATTTCCCCGATGAGGTGCTGGCATTAAAACCTGAATTTGTTCAAAAATACAGCGTAAACATGGCGAACGCTTTGACGCCGCGTCAACCTACAAGGCAAATGACAGCACTGCCGCTGCCTGTAACAGTCCTTATTGCAGAAAAGGATGAGTTATTTGATGCTCAGCTTACGGCTAAATTCGTAGAAGAATGTGGCAACCAGAATATACGTACTAGGATTATTGAACGCAGTAATCACTTAGACTGCATTTTTAATGTCAGTGACGAGATACGCCAACACTTAATGGAGCATGTCTAAGGGGGCTATATCCGGAGCATCTGGCTGCAAAAGAAAGATTATGGTGAGTCACTCAATTCTGACCAGCCTTCAATAATTGCAATAGCGATATAACAACCTTCGCTATGCGTAAGTCCGCTTCACGCTCTTTAGCAGACCTGACAGCAATTCAGCCTGCCCGCTTCGCGCCACAAGCGGAAGTTGCTATAGCAGGTCAGCATGGCTTCAAATCAGCCCAAAAAAGCATTATGATTCATAAAGTTTAGTCTATTAGCTTATAGAGAAAAAAATGATAAAAGATAGCGGAAGAGAAAAGCTGTCAGACAAAAGATTTGACTCTGTAGTAGCCAAGGATAAGTTTGTTAATAAATTATTTGAACGATTAGTTGCATTAAATATTGAATTTAAAAATGTGAACTTCAACTACTGTATTTTCGATGCTGCTTACATCAGAAACTGTAGTTTTCAGGACTGTGACTTTACCGGTTGCAGATTTTTAAATTGCAACTTAATGGGGTCAAGCTTTAGTGGCTGCAAATTTGACTATGCCACTTTTGATAAGACCCACATTGATAATGACATTCTCGAAAATGGGTGCCCTGGACTGGACAACCTTAAGCTCAAGTTTGCGCGTTCGTTACGCTTGAATTATCAGCAAATAGGTGATTCAAAATCAGCAAATAAAGCCATAGCAATCGAACTACAGGCTACAGGAGAGCACCTTCATAAAGCATGGGAATCCAAAGAATCTTATTACCGAAAGAAATATAAAGGATTTGACCGCTTAAAAATGTTTGGCGAATGGTTTGAGTTTAAGGCATTAGATCTTATCTGGGGAAACGGAGAGTCTGCTTTTAAATTATGCAGGGCTGCCATTGTTATTCTGTGTATAATAGCTTTACATCACGTCCTTAACTATGGTGATCCAAAACTAGTTAGCTCATATTTTGACGCGTTAGCAATGTCCCCACAGGTATTTTTGGGGACATTATTACTCCCTCAATATTCAGCATCGTTTCTGACAATGGTCGTTTTAGTAAGATTAATTATGTTTGGTTTCTTTATGTCCATAATAATTAAAAGGTTTAATAGGCGATAATTATGCATATCTATGCTTTTGGTTCGATATGTCGCGGAGAGGTTGATTCATTTTCAGACATTGACATGTTGGCTATTGTCAGTGGTCGGGATGAAAGGTTTAATCCGAGAGATTACTCGATTTACTCGTATGAACGGATAAATGAACTCTGGAAAGAAGGTAATCCATTCGCTTGGCATCTTTTTTTGGAATCCAAGAACATTTATTCACCCGATAACGTTGATTATTTACGGAATTTAGGTAAACCGAGTAACTATAATTCAGGCTTGGCTGATTGTGAAAAGTTCCTGGAGATATTTATTAGCGCTAAAAATTCTATTGAAACATCTGATCTTACAGAGATTTTTGATCTATCTTCAGTGTTTTTGTCGATACGAAATTTTGCGACATGTTTTTCTTTAGATTGCGATGTAAGGCCCGACTTTTCGCGAAACTCCGCGCGTAATTTGGGGATTCATAGCATGCCAGTTTGTGATTTGACCTATCAATTATTAGAAAGGGCCAGAGTGCTTTGTACCAGAGGTACTGGTGAAATCCTGAATGCTGATGACATTAAAAAAGTCAAAGCTCAATTAGATTTAATTGAGTCTTGGATGCGAGAAAAAATAAAAGTAATTGGTGGCAAGCATGAGTGAGTTTAGTAATAGAATCAAAGCTCAAAGACAAGCATTAAAAGTAGTCAATGGTTCAGGATTATTCCGTGAACCGTTATTAAGTCTGACCGAGAAAGCCATAGATCGATGGTCTAATAACAATAATCTCAGTAATACTGATCGCGCTATTCTCTTGTTGAAAGCAATGTCAGGCACCTTATTTTTTCTTGCAAACAAGAGTCAGGAGCAGGTTACTGAAGACTATAAGGCTCTTTCTAAAAGAGTGAATGACCAGTTATCGAAATTGGAAATTGAATTGAAAAACAGAGTCGTTTCCAAGACAATTCGTTGAGAACTGAATAGCCATTTCTTCTATAGTCAGTTTCGGGGAGGTTAAAAGTGTCAACCTCTGCTTCTCGCTCAAAGCTGCCCGATGTTCTTTAGGCGGTTTAGTGCCATAAGCGGAAGCTGCTAACTCTGCACTGCTTAGCTATTGAGGAGCAGATCAATCTGCCGGGAAAACGGAGCCGGTTAGTCGAGTTGAAACGCTGTTAACGTTGAACTCAGAATAGATGAATATGATAAATAAGCCGCAGCACTACAGCCATAGTGCCGCTAACCGAAACACCAGCAGCAATATTCAGGCATAAATAGATAGAGAAGACAGGCAGACGGCGTCCCTGAGAGCGCACACAGGCGATATCTCGGGTGAAGCGGTCCTGCTCTATTGAGGTTACCGTCTCATTTCTTATCTGCCAGCTGTTCCGCATGTTGTTACCTAAAATCTTTGATATTTTCAACCTGTGACAAACCTTAGATCTGACAAATATTGGCATCGCCCTGCCTCGGATTCAGCACTTGGTTAAATTCATCGAACTGAGCGAACTTCTGCGACAAGCAGATATTTAAGTAGCATGCATTATTCTGAAAGGGTATTTTCTGGTATCACAAGCGAATTGATTGTAAGTTTGAAAGATTGCTTAAACACAGAGTGATTTTTATGTCTTCATCACAAGGTAATTCTGATCAAACGACTGGCGCTTTAATCGGAGTGGCTGGAACTATTATTGGCGCAGTCTTAGCTGCCAGTGCCGTTATTTTTTCTTCATGGATTTCTAACAATCAAGCAGATAAGAGTGCTGATAGATTATCAGCATTTCAACAAAAGAACATTTGTTTAGAAAGATTCAATTTAAAAGAGGAAAACTTGCGAAACCATGCATCTGCATTTCTTGGCGGCATTGGCGCCTACTATAACGTATTGACTCAATTTGGATTTTACGGTCAGGATAATAACCTGTTAGTGAAAAATTTAAGCCTAGTTTCACTTGAAGGAATGAGAACAATAGCATACGCGAGCAATGAACTCACAAAAATCACTTTTGAAATAACTGATTTAACAAGGACTATATTCTCCTCAGTAGGCAACAAACCTAAGTCGGATGATTCTGTTTTGACAGAATTGGATACATTAAAAAGAGACTGGGTTGTTCAGTATCAAAAAGATATTTCAAAAATAGGTGATGACAGAAAAACCTGCACACTGTCCAATTGAACTAAATCTACCAGAACCCAGTTTCTTTAATTGTCTTAGAGCATGTCTGAGATAGCTATCACCATCAATGAAACGATTGTAAGTGTTAGCGGTATTCCACCACCCTGCTGGAGTTAGAGGCTACTTCATGAATTCACACGTATCATTGCTTCGTCAGGGATACTGCCACATGGAGATCAAATTAACGGGGAGCAGGTCACCTGCTGGTCAATTTTTTTACAACGCCCAGATTATTAAGGCATAATTCAAACGAGCATGATGAGGATGACGGAGGACGAAATAGTGATGGATGGTGGATGGATCTATGTTTTCATGACTGCCAGTGACTACAGTCGTTACAAAGTGGGGTTCACTAAGCATGATCCGATGTTGCGGCTCAGGCAACTTCGTACGGGCGATCCAAAGATTGGATTTGAGGTGGCCTTTTTTATCCCAGATTCATTAGGTATTAAGCTATCGGCGTTAGAGGCAATGCTTCATGAAGAACTGGGATACCCGATCGAATTCTGGGATGAACAGAAATCAGAATGGTTTAAAGGTGAGTCCTCTGATGTTTGGTATGAATTGCAATCTTTATTCACAACATTTGGATACGAAGTAACAGACTCTTACCAGCCATATCAGAATAAGATTGTGCGGTTTTGGGAGGAAGAAATTGTTTCTCTATTTAGCCCATCCAGGCCGACTAATAGCAACGAAAATATCTGGTAAAGATTCAACTGAAATTATTACTTTGACACCTGAACATTATATAAAAAATATGGTTTTAACGCTAACTGGTATTTGGCAGATTTGACCGGCCTGACTCTCAGTTTTACCATTTTTGCCAAAATGGACTGAACATGTGTCAAATCTGGATAGGAAATATCAAATATGTCCTGCCATGATGAAGATGAACCAAGCTCATCTATTTTATGGAAAAAAACGGCTGGCAGCGATTTGGTGAAATATCTTGCATTCCCGAAGGAACATCCATGTATTTCTAAAAAAAGAACTCTAATTATCCTAGGTGCTTCATAGGCTCAATTAAGCTTTAGGCAATATGCTGTTATGTCCGCTTCTCGCTCAAAGCTGCCTGTTATGCCTGCTTAAAAAACAGGCTTAACGTAGGATTTTTTCCGTTTTCCAAGCGGACCCCATATAGGTTGTTTAGTCTCACGTGGGGGAAATAGCTTCGTGCAAGCCGCCAAGTAGAGGTTTGAGCAATGATTGGGCTGAACTATGGGTTCTGATGATGTTTCTCACATTTAACTCGTATCTTTTTCTATCAGGAAAACCGAGCTTCTTAGCTATGGTGTTTAGCAAGCCAGTCTCTCGGATAGGATATCGAGTCATCAAAGTAACGACATCATTGTTTTGAATAGCTGTGTCGAAAATATCAACTTCAGCGAGGCGAATTTCATTTATATTTAGAAAAAAAGAAAAATCTTCATTGGAATTTATATAGTCCTGAGTTGGTATTTTTGAAAAAACCTTACTTCTAACTATTTTTTCTATAGATCCTGAGCACAACCGATCCTTGTTGCTATTCATCACTTTAATTATTTCCTCACTTATGTTGTCAAAAGCTTCATTTTCATTTTCTATTCCAAGATAGCCTGCATATGCACTTATAACAATTCGTATTACTTCTGGGTGATAGTAAATTGACTCGACAGAATGAACAGCTAAGGTATAAACCCGCCGAGATAAAAGAGAGGAAATTTCACCTTGTGTTTTATTATCATTATCAACCAACCCATAGGCTTCAACCCACTGAAGGCTACGGTTAGATGCGATACCAACAACAGAAGCCTCAACATCCTTACAGCTTCCTTTTGGTATTACACTAAAATCATGAAATAAAGATGAATATATAGATAAATCAAGGCTATTTTGATCACCCTCTACAAAAAGGACCTTTCGCCTTGAGCCGAAGATGCTTTCTTTTATCTCTTCAGGTATGTCATCACTACCATCTAATACATCTAAAGTCCAAGATGATGGATCTTTCGAAACATACTCACAAGACCTAAGTAAAATAACTTTTGAATTGATAAAAAAGACGGGAATAGAGTTTCATGAGTCGAGATTAAAAATGAACAATCACTTCTTAAAGAGATTAGCTCACTAAGAAGAGGGAGTGTTATTGCCTGATGTAGGTGCCTTTCAGGCTCATCCATAATGAGAGCGTACCAGGCTCTGACGTAAGAATGTCAGCGGCAATAAGCAACGCATTTTTCTCTCCATCAGACAACTCAGCAATACTGTATGCGACATCATCATTATAACTGCGGTTCTTAACAATGAAATTGTCATCTTTATCAACATGAATAGATATATCCATGTTTGATTTTTCTATCAGAGAATTAATTACTGCAAGAGGCGATTCAGGAGCTCTAAATTCCGGATCATTTAAAGTATTGCTATCATACGCAGACTCTATATCTCTAGCTCTTCGATTAATGTGCTTTTTTAATTTTGCCACCACCATTCTGTTAGTACTTTCGCCTTGATATAACTTCCACCTAGAATCAACTAGCGTACGATAGTGTCTATTGCTTTGATTTAAATTCTCAATTTCACTAGCGGTCATATCAATAACTGATTCACTGAACCAATTCTGCCTGTGTGCACTTATAATTTTTACATGGTTATCTGGTAATTGCCTATGAAAATGATTAACTAGCGAAGATTTCCCTGAACCGTTTGATCCAATAAGGAAAACAACATCACCATTATCAATATCTACAGTTATGTTACCAACACCAGTTTTATTTAGTTGTAAAGACTTCAATTTAAAACCTCTCTATTCCTAATAGTAAGTTGCTCGACTGATATCTAAAGATAACCAAGGTTTCCCTAGCGATGGTCTTCCTCCTCCCTTGCTTCTGGTACCTGAACTTCGCGTCGTCAGTGATGTCTGGATCTTCGAGCCCTGGAATATGCCGCCCAGCCTGCAAAAACAGGCTGAACATCTGTCAGGCGTTACCTTTTGTCTGCCGCTGGTCGATTTTGCCGTAGCGCATCATCAGGCAAAGACTGCAGTCTCCACAATCCGGCAGCGACACGGGCTGGCGCCGGCGCCGGGATTTCGCGAAAAATCTAACGGTCAGCACGTTAGGCGATCTGACGCAGGCGAAAAATCAGGCAATAAGAAGAATAAAGACACGAAACAGCTCGATTTATTCTGACAGCATGTCTGGTTTTCAGCACTTGATCATCTGGCCAGTCCGGCAAATGTCCGGCCATAAGGTGGCGGACATTCAATCCGCATGGACTTCCTGGCTGAGAATACGGGCGCGGCACACATCAAGAATCTCATCTGCCAGAGCGGAATTATCCGGGCAAGCACGGGACAGCACCAGGGCGCCGACAAGATGCGCAATGGTATCTATGAGGTCAGCGCGCGTTCCATTTTCATCTCCCAAAAGTGACAGTTGACGTTCAATCCCTGCCGCAAATGTCGCCTTGATTGACTCAGACTGACGGGCTGTATCCGCGCCCAGTGCCGACATCACGCAACCCTTTCCCATATCATCGCGATGCTGGCGGGAGAGGTAGTATTGAATAAATTTTTCCCGGTTCACACCTGCCGTGCTTTCTGCGGATCGCGTAAAACCGCAGCTCATTGCCTCCGCCATTAGATCAGCCTTAGAGCCAAAGTGCTTGTAGAACCCGCCGTGGGTTAAACCGGCCGCTGACATCAGTTCCGCGACACCCACGCCATCGTAACCGCGCGCACGAAAAAGTTCTGAGGCCGTTTCAACAATGCGCATTCGGTTTTCCCGAACCTGCTCTTTCGACACTTTCATGTTTTTCAATCCTCTAAAATATAGGGGTAAGTATACATTGATGATGGTCATAATCAAAAGAATTGACTTTAATGATTATGATCATCATCATTAAGTTAAGACTTCAACCACCATTAAGCAGAGGGAATAAACATGACCAACCAACCATTATTTCAACCCTATGATCTTGGGACAATAACCCTTGCCAACCATATCGTGATGGCACCGCTGACGCGTAACCGTGCCGGAGCAGGTCTGGTTCCCGGCGAACTGGCAGCGACTTACTACGCCCAGCGTGCCACCGCAGGATTGTTGATTACCGAAGCCACGCAGATCTCAGCTCAGGCGCAGGGCTATCAGGATACGCCGGGGATCTATACGCAGGCTCAGATCGATGGCTGGCGCAAAGTGACTGACGCGGTGCATGCTAAAGGTGGGCGCATATTTGTACAGCTGTGGCACGTAGGACGAATTTCGCATGTCGATTTACAGCCCGGTGGCGCTGCGCCGGTTGCTCCGTCCGCCATCCGTGCCGAGACTAAGACCTTTGTGAACAACGGATTTGCTGACGTCTCTGAGCCACGTGCGCTGGAGTTGCAGGAAATACCGGGGATTATCGACGATTTCAGGAAAGCATCTGCCAATGCCATTGCCGCCGGGTTTGATGGCGTAGAGATCCACGGCGCGAATGGTTATCTGCTGGAACAGTTCCTTAAAGACGGCGCCAATCAGCGTACCGATGAGTACGGCGGCTCTGTCGAGAATCGGGCGCGCCTGCTGTTAGAAGTCACGGCGGCCGTTAAAGAGGAGATTGGTGCTGACCGCACCGGCGTGCGCATTTCACCGGTTTCGCCTGCTAATGCGATTTCGTGCAGTGATCCGCAGCCGCAATATGATTACGTCGCTGACCAACTTAGCGCATTAGGTATCGTGTACCTCCATGTGGTTGAAGGCGCTACGGGCGGCCCGCGTGATGTATCACCGTTCGATTACGACTCCCTGCGCCGGCGCTTTAAAAACACCTACATCGGTAACAACGGCTATGACCTGCCGCTGGCGACCGCTCAGCTTGCAGAAGGCAAAGCCGATCTGTTCGCGTTTGGTCGTCCGTTCATCGCCAACCCGGATCTGGTCGAAAGGCTGAAGACGGGCGCACCTCTGGCCTCACTCAATCCTGAAACACTTTATGGCGGTGGCGCAGCGGGATATACCGATTACCCGTCGCTGACTGAGGCCAGCAAGTAAAGCAGCAGGTGTCACGGTTCTGCCTGCATCGCACATTGCGAATTCTGTTTACACATTAATAAAGAAGATCAACTTATGACTAAAGCTTCAGTTCTTATTACAGGCGCATCCACGGGTATTGGTGCTGTTTACGCTGAACGGTTCGCCCGCCGGGGCCACGACCTGGTTCTGGTCGCGCGCGACAAAGCGAAGTTAGAGATACTGGCCGAGCGTCTGCGACAAGAAAATGATATTTCTGTCGATGTTCTGCCTGCTGACCTCACACAAACGGGTGATTTAGCCGCGGTCGAAGCTCGCCTGCGTGAAGACGCACAGATTGGCATTCTTATCAATAATGCGGGTATCGCGCAGTCCGGCAGTTTTACAGAGCAGACGCCCGATTCGATAGAAAGCCTTATCGCGCTTAACGTCACCGCCCTGACCAGACTCGCCAGTGCTGTGGCACCACGCTTTGTGCAAGCGGGTGAGGGATCGATCGTCAACATCAGTTCTATCGTAGGCCTGGCCCCGGAATTTGCCATGACGGTTTACGGCGCAACCAAAGCCTTTGTCCTTTTCCTGTCTCAGGGAATGAATGTAGAGCTGTCATCTAAGGGCATTTATGTCCAGGCGGTGCTTCCTGCCGGCACTTACACGGAAATCTGGGAGCGTGCGGGTATCGATATCAGTAACTCGGCAAAATTCATGGAAGTGGGCGAGTTAGTTGATGCCGCACTGGTGGGCTTTGATCGCCGTGAACTCGTCACCATCCCGCCTTTACATAATGCAGCCCGATGGGACACCCTCGATGCTTCGCGTCAGGCTCTGCTTTCAGATATCAAACAAGATGAAGCCGCAGAGCGATATAAAGCTATTTAGTCAGTGAGTCGACTCTGCAGAACGGTCTTTTGGCTGTTCTGCAGAGAGGACAATCCGACATAAATCCCTTACAGCGTGTCGTCTCATCTTTGATGAGAAACTTCAAACACATCATGAAGCCCTTATTCAGCAATGACAAAAAAACGTGTAGCACTGGTTACAGGCGCTTCCTCAGGTATCGGCGAAGCGTCTAACGGGCAGATCCTGTTTGCAGTATTTATCGAGCTATTCCTGGGGATTGCCTTTGTACTCAGCAACAGATCCGCTAAGAAAAATTTCACTGACAAACGCGACAGGGTAAACGACAAATGAAAACTAAGACGATGAAAGCATTTACATTTAAATGCTATGGTAAATCTCCTGAATTGGGGTTCGATAACATAGATTATCCTTCACTCAACCCTGATGAAATGCTGGTTAAAGTTTACGCTGTGGGTTTGAACCCGATTGATAACATGATCCCAACCGGAATATTTAAGCCTGTTTTGTATTTTAAACTCCCCGCCACATTGGGCAGTGACTTGTCCGGGGTTGTTGTTGCCGTGGGGAGTCGCGTGACGCGTTTTACGCCAGGCGACGAAATCTTCGCCAGCATATTCGACAGGGGAACGGGATCTCTTGCCGAATTTGCGGTGGTGCCTGAAAGCGCCGCAGCCATGAAACCCGCAAACCTGGATTTCGTGCAGGCCGCTTCACTCCCGATGGTGAGCCTCACCTCCTGGCAGGCGCTGACAGAGCGAGCCAGATTGCGGCCTGGTCAGAAGGTTTTCATCCCGGCAGGTTCCGGGGGAATTGGCAGTTTTGCGATCCAACTGGCGAAACACCTTGGCGCAAAAGTGGGAACGACAACAAGTTCAGGCAACGTCGGGTGGGTGAGTGGTCTTGGCGCAGACGAAGTGGTTGATTATAAAAAGCAAGAATTCGAAAAGGCGCTGAGCGGCTACGATATCGTTCTCGGCACTGTCAGAGGCGATTTAATTGAAAAATCCACCCAAATTCTAAAGTCTGGTGGAAAGATTGTTTCTCTCACCGGGCCGTTAGATACCGCGTTCGCACGGGCTCGGGGACTAAACTTCTTGCTGCGTTTTGTTTTCGGGCTGATGAGCCGCAAGATTATGCGCCTTGCGAAAAAACGGGGCCTGACCTATTCATTTCTCTTTGTCCGTCCTGATGGCAGTCAACTCACCCAAATCGGCAAACTCATAGAAGCGGAACAACTCAAGCCTGTGATCGACAAGGTGTTCCCCTTTGCAGAGGCGAAGGAAGCGCTTACCTACCTTGCTCAGGGACATGCGAAAGGAAAAGTGGTTGTTAAGATGCAGGAGTGATAACGAGTAAAATGTGAATCTGTTTAAAAGAAAATCGATAGAATCAATCTGCACTAATCTGGCGATATACCAGGGCCATTAAGGATAGCGTTGCGTCGACCAGTTGAACTCACAGCCAGAAGCAGACAAATGTACGCCACATAGTGACAAATAATACCACGCAGCTATCATGGCAATATGATGTCAATTAACGGATTATAAGATTATGATAAATATGGAAGTATGTACCCAAATTCATTACCCGATATTACTGAAGGTCTGGGAATCATCGGTACGTGCTACGCATGATTTTTTACAGGAACAGGATATTCAGGCGCTACGCCCCCTGATACTGCATACGTATCTTCCTGGCCTGACAATTATGTTCGCTCGTCTTAGCTGTGACAGTTCGATCGCGGGCTTTATAGGGGTAAGCGAAAACCGCATTGAAATGCTTTTTGTGGATGCAGATCAACGCGGAAAAGGCATCGGGAAATTACTCCTGCTACATGCTATCGACGAGCAGGGCGCTGATGAGCTCGACGTAAACGAACAGAATCCTCAGGCTGTTACCTTCTATAAAAAACACGGTTTTGAAACTGTGGGTCGTTCTGAAGTTGACGGCCAGGGCAGGCCATACCCTTTGTTGCATATGAAGCTACGGGGAACATAATCTTCCCATACAAAAGCTCATAGCCGCCCCTGATTGTAGCCGTGGGTAGATTTGTGCCAGTAACTGACATGTCCAATAACACGTTGTGTTAATCAATAAGGAACAAACACATACGTAGGCTTTCACCTCCTCCGTTCTACTCGTTCACTCAGACATTAGCCAAAATAAGGTTTCAACACTTCCTCAGTCCAATTCATAAAAGCCCTCACTCGTTGCGACAGATTGCGCCGGTGCGCGACGACGAAAGATGCATTTAGCGGCTTGGGCCGCAGATTGGGAAGGACTTCAACTAATGTGCCACATTTGATATGGGGTACGAGCGCTGAATAACCTCCCTGAATTAAACCCAAACCCGCCAGTCCTGCTTCGTGGTAGGCCGGTACGCTGTTGACCGTCATCGTGCCGGGTAACATCAGCGAATTGTAGCCATCACCTGACGGATATTCCCATCCGTCAGGTTTCGCGCCAAAATTTCGCATGTAATGAACCATCTTGTGTCCTTGATTAAGAAGATCATCAACCGTCTGTGGCACACCGAAGCGTTTCAGATAGCCTGGACTCGCCGCATTGATCATCCGTAATTTTCCCAGCGGCCGGGCAATCAGGGTCTCATCAACAATGGGGCCCAGACGAATTACGCAATCAAATCCTTCCAGAACCAGATCAACACGGCGGTCAGTACTTGAAAGCTCAAGTTCGAATTCCGGGTGAGCATCCAGTAGTTGCGGTAGTGCGGGAATAATGACACTTTGTGCCAAAATAGCTGGCATATCAACACGTAAACGCCCTCGCAGTGACATTCCGCCAGGTGAAAACATTGACTGCAGTTCGTCTGCTTCCGCCAGCAGGTCTCGTGCACGCGAATAAAAAATGCGGCCATCTTCGGTCAACTGCACAGTCCGCGTGGTGCGGTGCAATAGCGTAGCGCCTACGTCATGTTCGAGCTCGCGCACTACCATTGAAGCACGCCCTTTCTGAATACCAAGGCTTTCAGCTGCCTGGGTAAAACTCTTCATTTCTGCCACGCGCGCGAAAATGATCAGTGCCTCAAGATTTTTCATTGTTCCTCTTTAAGATAACAGTGCGTTAATTTTTAGGTTATTTATGGCTACTGTAATACTTAATAGACTGTCTTCACACCGCGTTATCCAGCGCAGACACTTGCTGAAGGCAATTATCATGACTCAAACCCTTTCAATGATTAAATCTGTAGTCGTCTATCACTCTGGCTATGGGCATACAGAACGGATGAGGTAAGCGCTCTGCCTCCTTATTATCCGGGATGGATGATTGAGCATCAGGACGCCGCTCGCTGCCAGGCATCCTCCAGCCCTCAGAAACTGAATGTGATTAAAACGTTGTAAAAACCCCTATCCCGTTGCTTGCATGTTTGCCTGTAGAACTGCATTGCGCTGGAATAAACCACGTCTAACAAAAGAGATAAAGAAATGAATAAAGGTTATTTGATCGCGCATGTCACCGTATCGGACGCTGTTGCCTACGCCGAATATGCCAAGGCTGCCGGAGAAGCAATGCAGGCGTTCAGTCCTAAGGTTATTGCCTGGTCTGGGCAGTATGAAAACCTTGAGGGAGAATCACATGAACGGCACGTCGTTTTTGAGTTTGCATCTTTTGCCGAGGCCAAGCGTTTTTACGAGAGTCCTGAATATCAGGCAGCCAGAGCAATACGTACAGGTGCTGCGACCGGAACTTTTGTGCTGGTTGAGGGAGGGGCTTAATTTTAGGCGTAATGCATTTTAATGCATTAAAAAGACAAGATAACACCGCAATAGCACTAAGGGCCTGACCTTAGTGCTATTGCGGTTATACATGCAACCATCCGCCAGTGTTGGGGCACCTCCTTGTTAATAAAACATCAAGTCATTGGTTCTTATTAATATTATTAAACCTGAATAAGATGGGTTCACTAATTGTTCGGGGCTGTCTGATGCATCATAGGTAATGAAACTGCCGATCAGTGTCGAATCTAGCAATATAGATACGGTAGTTTATCGTTACTCACCTGATTCCGTGGGGGGGTAGGAAACTAACACTAAAAAATTTTCGTCACTCTACAATATCAAACGAGATTTGTGCAGTATTGATTAAATCGCGAGGTTATGTGACGGTATTTTTAATCGGCTGAGTATAATAGATTGCGTAATTTTTTTTGGACGAAATCACTAAAAACACCCTCGAGTCATGGGTTCACGCAGGCATACGCACTACCACAAACGTTCAGGACTATTGCGTGGATTAATATCCTGTTTCAGTTACTGTTTCCTTTGAGTTTGGCATTTTCACCTACGGTTGTCGCATCTTCTTCGTATACTTCGCAAGTCAATACGGTTACAGAATCTTATATTTTGCAGACCGGTAAAAACATTAATACTGTCGCCAAGTTAGGGGATGAAATTGATGTTTCCGGTAAGCTGCCTTCGTTATCCATTAGTGATGAAAATTATTCGCCTGCTGATATTCACATAAATAATAAGCTGGCCGGTTATGCCCAGACCGGTGCTGTCGCATTATCTAATGGCAATGCAGTAAAATCTGGTGAGCGCATGCTCAACTCAGCTGCCAACAATGAATTAAACAACTCCACGCAGCAGTGGCTGAGCCAGTTTGGTACCGCCCGGGTACAAATGAATGTTAATGAAGATTTTAAGCTGGATGGCAGTATGGTCGATGTACTGGTTCCACTTTATGATAATCAGAAATCCCTGTTTTTTACCCAATTGGGTGCCCGAAATAAAGACGATCGTAACACCGTTAACGTTGGTGCTGGAGTGCGTACTTTCCAGAATAGCTGGATGTATGGGGCTAATGCGTTTTTTGATAATGATGTTACAGGCAAAAACCGGCGGGTTGGGGTAGGCGCAGAGGCTTGGACCGACTACCTGAAGTTCTCGGGTAACAGTTACTTCGGTACCACCGATTGGCATCATTCACGGGATTTTGCTGACTATAAAGAACGGCCTGCCAACGGCTATGATGTGCGGGCAGAAACTTATTTACCCTCTCATCCCCAACTTGGCGGCAAGGTCATGTATGAAAAATACCGTGGTGATGATGTGGCCTTGTTTGGCAAAGATAACCGTCAGAAAAACCCCTATGCCATTACTGCGGGTGTAAATTACACCCCTATACCATTAGTGACTATTGGGGCTGAACATCGCGCCGGTAAAGGCAGTAAAAACGACAGCAACATTAACTTCCAGCTAAATTACCGACTGGGTGAATCTTGGCAATCTCATATCAGTCCATCAGCCGTGGCAGCAACGCGTACTTTGGCGGGTAGTCGTTATGATTTAGTCGAGCGTAACAACAATATTGTGCTGAATTATCAGGAACAGAAGGTGATACAGCTGATCCTTCCGGCTATGATAAGCGGTGAGGGGGGGACAAGCGTTCCATTGAGTGCAGAGATATCCACCCGACATGGCCTTGAGCGTATTGAGTGGGACAGTTCTGCCTTGATAGCGGCAGGAGGTTCTCTCACACCAGTATCTGCGCACGCTGTTGTAGTAGGATTACCCTCGCATCGGCTAACGCGGAGTGGTAGTAATGCCCACACGTTAAGTGCAGTGGCTCATGACATCCAAGGTAATGTGTCATTACGTGCGACAGTGCAGATCACTGTTATGCCTAGTACTGTTGCAGCAGTGAACCTGACGGCGACTACCGATAATGAGGTTGCCAATGGCATTGCCACCAATGCGGTGAAAGCAATAGTGACGGATGCGAGTAACAATCTTGTACCGGGCCAGGTGGTGACATTTACCGCCAGCAACGGGGCGAACGTGACGACGGTAATTGGTACTACTGGCGTGGACGGGGTTGCTACGGCGACACTGACCAATATGACGAGTGGAATAAGCGCGGTCACCGCCACGGTGAACGGCAGTAGTCAGACGGTCGACACCACTTTTGTGGCGGACGACAGCACCGCGGAAATCACTGCAGCCAACCTGACGGCGACTGCCAATAATGAGGTTGCCAATGGCATTGCCACCAATGCGGTGAAAGCGATAGTGACGGATGCGGGCAATAACCTTGTACCGGGCCAGGTGGTGACATTTACCGCCAGCAACGGGGCGAACGTGACGACGGTGATTGGTACTACTGGCGTGGACGGGGTTGCTACGGCGACACTGACTAATACTGACTCGGGGATTAGCGTGGTCACCGCCACGGTGAACGGCAGCAGCCAGACGGTGGACACTACCTTTGTGGCGGACGGCAGCACCGCAAAAATCACCGCAGCCAAGGTGACTGCCGATAGAAAGGTGGCCAACGGCACGGCCACCAATGCGGTGGTAGTGATAGTGACGGATGCCGGTAACAATCCTGTCGCAGGCCAGGTGGTGGCATTTACCGCCAGCAACGGGGCGAAAGTGACGGCAGTCATTGGTACCACCGGCGTGGACGGGGTTGCCACGGCGACACTGACCAATATGACGAGTGGAATAAGCGCGGTCACCGCCACGGTGAACGGCAGCAGTCAGACGGTCGACACCACTTTTGTGGCGGACGCCAGCACCGCAGAAATCACCGCAGCTAACCTGACGGCGACTACTGATAACGAGGTCGCCAATGGCATTGCCACCAATGCGGTGAAAGCGATAGTGACGGATGCGGGTAACAACCTTGTACCGGGCCAGGTGGTGACATTTACCGCTAGCAACGGGGCGAACGTGACGACGGTGATTGGTACTACTGGCGTGGACGGGGTTGCCACGGCGACACTGACTAATACTGCGCCGGGAGTCAGTGTGGTCACCGCCACGGTGAACGGCAGCAACCAGACGGTCAGCACCACCTTTGTGGAGGATGCGATGTTTACCGGAATAGCCGTCAACGGCCATGTGTTCACGGTAAGCGATGAATTTCCAAAAACAGGTTTTACCGCGGCTACCTTCATACTAAATATGAACAGAAATGCGAGCGACTTCACCTGGAGTTCCAACCAGCCAGGGGCCGTAAGCGTCAATGGTGACGGTCAAGTGAAGCTCAACAGCAAACCTACGGGGCCAGTGACCATTACGGCGACACCCAAGGATGGAGGAAGTCCACTAAGCTACACATTTGCTGTGCAGAAATGGTTTATACATAACAATAGCACAATGGCTGTTTGGTCAGATGCTGTGAGGTTCTGTAGTCTACAGCTGGCGTCTCAGCCATCACGCACCGACTTGAGTTCTACCAACTACTCATTTGGTACCCGTTTGGTGGGTTCATTGTTCGATGAATGGGGGCGAATGGATAACTACACTGGTTCCGGTTTTATCGGCACCCTCTACTGGACGGGCGACACTCCTGACCCCAGCACAGGCTTCCACTACCTTGGCGACTCGATCGCGGGCGTTACCAACAGCTACAGTGACGCCGATATTCCTAGGCATGTAATGTGTCGTCGATAGAGTCTTGAGTTTTTAAATTTGGTTTTGCTTCTCTGGTATTCCCCCGCGTTTAGTGGGGGAAAGGTCAGTGGCTTTGTGGCGCTAAGACCCCGTCGGGTAACATGCTGTTTTTTTGATGATGTTATCCGACCATGTCTCTGATAAGAAAAACCTGCACTATCTTGTAGATATCATCGCTCAGTATGTTCGTTATTCTCTGGCTTACGCCCTTGTGTCACTCAATTCCATAGATGGCAAAGGGATGGGGTATTATGTATGCCCCATGCGCCGGTTACATCGCTGTAATACACCATCGATTAGGCGTGATATTGCAGATGTAAACCTGATAACTACAGTTGTTTATCCATGCTGACAAATTCCAGACTAATTCAACCAGCAGAGGATCGACCCGTTCGCTCCAGGATAAAAATATTGAGGTTCTTAAAAGTATTTATAAGCTGATTGAGGCATTACAAATAGCACCTGAAGTGACTGCTTTGGCTGAAAAGATAAAGGCACTGCATAAAGAGTTCAAAAGTAATGAAGCCACGATACGTGCAGTTAAGTATAAGCAGAGGCTGGCCGTTAGTGAGGATGTAACAAAGCTGGATTTAACCTTAAAAGATGACCGCAGCCTTATTGGATAGACTGGTTCATCATTGTGACATTATTGAAACAGGTAATGAATCATTTAGGTTTAAAAACCGGTCTTAAAGTGGTGCACTTTTAAAGCATAACGGTGGCTCATTTTTAGACCATAATTGACAGTTTGTACTCATATATATACTCATTTATGACTGCGCTTTCACGAGATGAGTTGAGACATCATGAAATAAAAAATCCACACAAGCGTGTGGATTTTATGGGGTTTGTCAGTATTCATGAGATTCAATTAAATCTCATGAGACAACAGAAGCTGTTTAGACGTTGAACAAGAAGTTCATCACGTCGCCATCTTTTACGATGTAATCTTTACCTTCTGAACGCATT
Organism: Yersinia sp. 2540 StPb PI; assembly: GCF_052217165.1. Taxonomy (NCBI): domain Bacteria; kingdom Pseudomonadati; phylum Pseudomonadota; class Gammaproteobacteria; order Enterobacterales; family Yersiniaceae; genus Yersinia; species Yersinia sp. 2540 StPb PI. The sequence continues at coordinate 3,167,817 of NZ_JAZGQC010000001.1, read as the reverse complement.
TTGCCGGCTTCTTTCGCGCCTTGCTCACCCTTGTAGGTGATAAAGTCCTCGAAAGCGATAGTTTGTGCGCGGATAAAGCCTTTCTCGAAGTCGGTGTGAATTTTACCGGCAGCTTGTGGTGCAGTTGCACCTATCGGGATGGTCCAGGCACGCACTTCTTTTACACCGGCAGTGAAATAGGTTTGCAGATTCAGCAATTCATAACCGGCACGGATCACACGGTTCAAACCGGGTTCTTCAATACCTAACTCAGCCATAAATTCAGCGCGGTCTGCATCTTCCAACTCAGCAATATCAGACTCAACTGCGGCACAAACGGCAACTACCACAGAACCTTCCGCCGCAGCGATGGCACGCACCTGATCCAAATAGGGATTGTTTTCAAACCCATCTTCATTGACGTTAGCAATGTACATGGTTGGCTTCAGGGTGAGGAAGCTCAGATAACGGATGGCGGCTTTATCTTCAGCACTCAAGTTCAACGCACGCAGCATGCCAGCATTTTCTAAATGTGGCAGACATTTTTCCAGCGCTTCCAGTTCCGCTTTAGCGTCTTTATCACCGCCTTTAGCTTTCTTCTGAACACGATGCATCGCGCGTTCACAGGTTTCCAGATCGGAAAGTGCCAGTTCAGTGTTGATGGTATCAATGTCATCAACGGGATCTACTTTACCGGCAACATGGATGATGTTGTCATTTTCAAAACAACGTACCACATGACCAATTGCTTCAGTTTCACGGATATTGGTCAGGAACTGGTTACCCAGGCCTTCGCCTTTGGATGCACCCTTAACCAGGCCCGCGATATCGACGAATTCCATCGTGGTTGGCAAAATGCGCTGAGGTTTAACAATCTCGGCCAGTTGGTCCAGACGCGGGTCCGGCATTGGCACCACACCCGTGTTGGGTTCAATGGTGCAGAACGGGAAGTTAGCGGCTTCAATACCCGCTTGCGTCAACGCGTTGAACAGGGTGGATTTACCAACGTTAGGCAGGCCCACAATACCGCATTTGAATCCCATGTTTTATATCACCTTAAATAACTTAAAAATCAACTCGTTAGGGTTAACGTGCTGATGTAATCAAAATTTATGTCGCCATTATACACATTCTGACGATTTATCTCGATCATGCTGTTTCGTCGCCGCAAGGGAACATACTGTGAGAGCGAGTAGGTGATTGATTTTTCTAACTCTGTGCCCGAGATCACGCTTATGCCATCTTAAGTTTCCTGATAAATGTCCGATAACTAGTTATTACAGTCCGCATACTGAATTTGGGTAATTCCAATGGAAATGAGTATCTATAAATGGCTGATCGTCATCTTGTTCGGGGGGATGGCGGGTATTGTGGGAATGCGTTTTCTTACCGCAGATGTTGAGCCTGCCGCTCCCTCCTTTGCCGAGTTGGTTGATCAATATGGGGTGGAAATTGAAAGTCACTCGGGCAAGAGCGTTAGATATGTGGGGTACAAAAAAAATACCCTTTATGAAGATTTCGACAGCATCCAGTTGAAATTTACCGCAGTAACCGACAAGTTTGAACGCAGCCACGACTTATCGCGCAACAAAGGAAAGGCATCAGATTGGGATTCGCTTTTTTGTAGCGATAAATTGAGTGATATTGCGGGCGAATATGATGGTAAAAGCAATAATTTTCTCGGGCGGGTGAGGGTGATATTTTCAGGGGTGGTATTGACCGGTGAGGGACAACAGGGGATTAATGCGCTGTGCAACAAAAATGAATAACAACTAATACAGGCACCCCGGCTTATGTTCGTTAGCCGGGGAACCGGGCCAGTATTATACGCCGGCCTTAAAGGAGTGCAGGCGATTCATTGCCTTAGTAATGTCTTCTTTTAGCAGTATTTCAGTACAGCGGATAGATTCATCAATGGCCTCGTCAATTAAGGTTTGTTCACTGATTGGTGGCTTACCCAAAACAAAACCGGTGACTTTACTTTTATCACCCGGATGACCGATGCCGATGCGCAAACGATAGAAGTTAGGGTTATTCCCCAACCTGCTCTGAATATCTTTCAGGCCGTTATGGCCACCGTTACCGCCACCTAGCTTTAATTTAGCCACGCCCGGCGGGATATCCAACTCATCGTGTGCGACTAAAATCTCTTCCGGCAGAATACGGTAAAACCCAGCCATTGCGGCTACGGCCTTGCCACTGAGATTCATAAAGGTAGAGGGTACCAACAAGCGAACGTCCTGACCTGCCAGATTTAGCCTTGCAGTGTAGCCGAAGAATTTACTCTCTTCTTTCAGTGGTTGATTATGGCGCTGCGCCAATAAATCCACATACCAAGCACCTGCATTGTGGCGAGTTTGGGCATATTCAGCGCCCGGATTTGCCAGCCCAACGATTAATTTAATACTGCTCACGTCGCCATTCGCTATAACTAAAGGAATTAAAGTGCCATAGTTTACCTGTCATAGCGCGTAATAACAAAACTGCTAGCATGAATTTATTTAGAGTGAATAGTTCAAGATGTGAATAGTTGCCTGTATGTATAGTTCAAATTCAGTGCCAAATGTCTGGATTATGTAAAGATTTGTTGGAATATATTTGCCAGTTGTGATCACAAGCGCAATACCTTCCTCGCAAGCCTGACTATACTTAGTTATTAAGTGGACATGAATAATCGCATTAAGCAAGCAGTTTTAGCGCTCGGCTCAGTGGTTATTTATTGGCAACCTAAGTGGAGGTGGCATATGAAACGTAAAAGCGCAGCAAGGGTCGGTAATGTGCTGATGGGATTAGGTTTGGTTACCATGGTCGTTGGGGTAGGTTACTCAATTCTGACAGAGGTATCTCAACTGGGTCTACCGCAATTCTTTGCCCATGGTGCCGTGATGAGTATTTTTGTCGGCGCACTGTTGTGGCTAGTTGGCGCACGTATCGGTGGGCGTGAGGAAGTTGCGGATCGTTATTGGTGGATTAAGCACTTTGACAAACGTTGTAATCGCAACCAGCGTCACTCCTAGCGAGCAAGGTATCATTAGCGACTAATTACAGTGAAGCTGCAAACATAGACCTGTTTTCTTGGCTTTTTAATTGAGCTGATGTGCAGGAGGGGTAAATGACGGCTCAACGAGCGGTAAGACAAACACCTATTGATCAAGAACTCAGCGATCGAGAGTAGAAAACCCGTTGTCGCATCTGCTTCAACGGGTTTTTCTTTATCTGCTTCAATTTATGCATTGCATAGTATCAATTCGTTATGAACCCCATTCGTGATGCCCAGCAAGTGACCTATCACGAAAATAGCTTAATGGCTAACTGCGGCCAGATAGCACCGCAGGGATATCCACAACCTAATACTGATTAATGCTCAAACATCGCAGAGATGGACTCTTCATTGCTGATACGGCGGATGGCTTCAGCCAACATGCCCGACAGGGTCAGAGTACGCACATTTTTTAATGCCTTTATTTCAGCTGACAACGGAATCGTGTCACAAACAATCACTTCATCGATAACAGAATGTTTGATGTTTTCAACCGCGTTACCAGAGAAGATCGGGTGAGTCGCGTAAGCAAATACACGCTTGGCACCACGTTCTTTCAGGGCTTCCGCTGCTTTACACAATGTGCCACCGGTATCGATCATATCGTCAACTAACACGCAGTCACGGCCAGCAACGTCACCGATGATATGCATCACCTGAGAAACGTTAGCACGTGGGCGGCGTTTGTCGATAATCGCCATATCAGTATCGTTCAGCAGTTTTGCAATGGCTCTGGCGCGAACAACGCCGCCGATGTCTGGAGAGACAACAATTGGGTTTTCCAGATTCTGCTGCAACATATCTTCCAGCAGGATTGGGCTACCAAATACGTTATCAACCGGAACATCAAAAAAGCCTTGGATCTGTTCAGCATGAAGATCCACTGTCAATACGCGGTCAACCCCAACACTTGAGAGAAAATCGGCAACAACTTTGGCAGTGATCGGTACACGGGCAGAACGCACACGGCGATCCTGACGAGCGTAACCGAAGTAAGGAATAACAGCAGTAATACGTCCTGCGGAGGCGCGACGCAGGGCATCAACCATGACAACCAGTTCCATCAGGTTATCGTTCGTGGGTGCGCAGGTGGACTGGATGATGAAAATATCACCACCGCGTACATTTTCGTTGATTTGCACGCTCACTTCGCCGTCGCTAAAACGACCTACAGCGGCGTCACCAAGACTGGTGTACAAACGGTTGGCAATACGTTGTGCTAGTTCCGGGGTGGCGTTACCAGCAAAAAGCTTCATATCAGGCACGAGAAGAACCTCAGGCATGCGTCCAGAGAAGATATTGTCATATCAGTAATCAGGGGCGATTATTCATACTGATTGCAATATACATACGGGTATTTAAAGCCAAAACACGGTGAATAACCGTCATCATTCAAATTACAGGTGTGTCGACTGTTCTCGTTCACCCGCATCACTTACTCATGTAAGGTTATCGGGATTCGCTCGTTTGCCGCTTTCCTGTATCTTGAAATCTATTGGGTACAAAACAGCATTATGAACCGGCTTTCAATCAAATGAGACAGGTATTTTCAGAACCCAAGGTTAGTAGAGCCATTACATCGACCTTACATAACGCTGTAAATCGTTATCTGCACTCACGACTTTCAATTTTCCCAGAGCGCGCACGATGCAGTGGCGAAACATTTACACCACGAGCAACAAAACCATGCAACCACTCCGGGGCAATACTTAACACCTGTCGGGCCGATGCCTCAGTGTCGAATTCTGCAAACACACAAGCGCCGGTTCCGGTAAGGCGTGACGGAGCGTATTCTAACAGCCATGAAAGAGCCTGTTCAACCTCGCGAAAACGTTTTCTTGCGATCGGTTCGCAATCATTTGCGTACGGAATGCTTAAAAGCGCCGCCAGTGGGCGAACGGGCGTATTTCTTTTTAATTCAGGATCAGAAAAAATAATTGGTGTTGGGATGCTTACACCGGGGTGTACCACCAAATACCACTTCTCTAAAGGCTCCGCAGGTTGCAATTTTTCGCCAATTCCCTCAGCAAAGGCAGCATGCCCACGAACGAACACCGGCACATCGGCACCTAATGTTAGGCCAAGAGTGGCCAATTTTTCATCAGAGAAACCACATTGCCACAGTAAATTGAGTGCAACCAGTACCGTGGCGGCATTGGATGAACCACCACCCAGTCCTCCCCCCATTGGTAGGCGTTTATCAATACTGATATCTGCCCCCCGAGGTACTTTTACCGTGCCGGGCTGTTGTTGTGGAAATTGTTGTTGTAGCAATCGCGCCGCGCGAATTATCAAGTTCTGTTCGTCTTCTACGCCTGCGACTGGCGTTAATAAGCGAATCTGATTGTCATCTCGCGGCACAATAGTCAGTTGGTCGCCATAATCGAGAAACTGGAACAGGGTTTGTAAGTCATGATAACCATCGGCCCGTTGCCCGGTGATATAAAGAAACAGGTTTAATTTGGCCGGTGAGGGCCAGACATGTTGATGCGTGCTAACCATGTTATTCGACAGTCCAATTATCCATTTTTAGCTTAATTCGCTGCCCGCCCTGACTCAGCTCCATGCGGCTCGGCAATGCTGGCGTCACTTGAGTGTTGTATTCCTGATAATCAACCACCCACGTCATACCATTTTGTTTATAAGTCACTTGCTTCAAACGGTACTTATCATCAAGGGTGAAATCAGTGGTATCACCGGGTAACCCTAAAATCCACTGACGTAAGCTTTCCAATGGAATGGACATCCCCGTCAACTTTTGAATCATTTCCTGTGGGTCATCACTGACATAGCGTTTGCCTTGATTATCGGTCAACTGGGTAACGCCAGGTTGTACCACCAATTCCAGTTCTGTGCTGCCCAATGGGTTGGTCAGCAGTAGGCGATAGCGCTCAGGTGTGGTTTGTTGCCAGAAAAAGCGCGCATAGACTTTTTGTTTTTCAGAAATATACGCAAAGGCACCCCGGGTCTGGAATTGGCTCAATTGTTGTAATTGTTGTTCATGTTGCCGCCACTGTGGCGATGTCGGACTGGTCGCCGGACCGGTCGGTGGCGTGGTGCTACAGGCTGCCAGCAACAGAGTTGCTAAAGGGAGCAGGCGATAAAAACTGATTTTATACATCGACATATGGCTATAAATCCTATCGGTCGCACGGGTATCATTGGCGACGCGTCTTTGATGAGGTCATGTTACCGATAAATAATAATTTTTGATAAAACAAATTATTTGATACCTGGCTAATTGGTATCTGAGGTGCTCACGCTAACGGGCTGAAGGCTGAGCGTCAATATCTTGTTCTATTTTGTACAGGGTTTACCCAATATTGTTGTACAGCAGATAACCAATTTCTGACCATAATTTATGATAATACTTAGGATATTGCACTGTGACTTTTATTGAACCCGCGCATCAAGTAGAATGCGGTTCAGACGAGAATCCATACTAACATCAGTATTACTCGAAGCCGTTCTCATGACTCTGCTTGCATTAGGCATTAATCACAAAACTGCGCCTGTATCTTTACGTGAACGAGTGAACTTTTCACCGGAATCTATCGACCAGGCGCTTGTCAGCTTGCTCCAACAGCCGTTGGTGCAGGGCGGTGTCGTATTGTCTACGTGTAACCGAACTGAGTTGTATCTCAGCGTAGAGCAGCAAGATAATCTGCATGAACAACTTATTGCCTGGCTCTGTACCTATCACAAACTCAGCCCGGACGAAGTGAAAAAAAGCCTGTATTGGCACCATGGTAATGATGCCGTCAGTCATTTGATGCGTGTTGCCAGCGGGTTAGACTCACTGGTATTAGGCGAACCTCAAATTTTGGGGCAGGTGAAAAAGGCCTTTGCTGAATCTCAGCGTGGTCAATCGCTGTCTGGCGAGTTGGAGCGGTTGTTCCAGAAATCTTTCTCGGTTGCCAAACGGGTTCGGACAGAAACAGATATTGGAGCCAGTGCCGTTTCGGTTGCTTTTGCTGCCTGTACTCTGGCACGTCAGATATTTGAGTCGCTTTCTGAACTGAATGTGCTGTTGGTGGGTGCTGGGGAAACCATTGAGCTGGTGGCTCGTCATCTGCGTGAGCATCAAGTTAAGCATATGATTATCGCTAACCGTACCCGTGAGCGAGCTCAAGTGCTGGCGACAGAAGTGGGGGCCGAAGTGATTACTTTGCCGGAAATTGATGCCCGATTGGCCGATGCCGATATTATTATCAGTTCAACGGCCAGCCCATTGCCTATTATTGGTAAGGGAATGGTCGAACGTGCTCTGAAAAGCCGCCGCAATCAGCCAATGCTGTTTGTCGATATCGCCGTACCACGGGATATTGAGCCGGAAGTGGGTAAACTGTCTAATGCCTATTTATACAGTGTTGATGATCTACACGCGATTATTCAGCACAATATGGCACAGCGTCAGGCCGCTGCGGTGCAGGCCGAATCAATAGTACAGCAGGAAAGCATGAATTTTATGGCCTGGCTACGTGCGCAGGGGGCGGTTGAAACCATTCGTGATTATCGTTCTCAGGCCGAACAGGTTCGTAGTGAGATGACCGCTAAAGCATTGGCCGCCATTGAGCAGGGTGCCAATGTAGAACAAGTGTTGAATGAGTTGGCCCATAAGCTCACTAACCGCCTGATTCATGCTCCTACCAAATCCCTCCAGCAAGCCGCCAGCGATGGCGATATGGAGCGGTTGCAATTATTACGCGACAGCCTTGGGCTGGATCAGCATTAGTTTCCTCTAATTACAGGGTTTAAAACCACGGATGAAGTCTTCTATTGTTGCCAAACTGGAAGCGTTACAAGAGCGTCACGAAGAAGTGCTGGCGTATCTTGGCGATGCCAGCGTTATTGCCGATCAAGACCGTTTCCGCGCGTTGTCACGTGAATATGCGCAATTAACGGATGTCACCCGCTGTTTTAAAGAATGGCGCAGCGTGCAAGATGATCTCGAAGCCGCAGAAATGATGCTGGAAGATCTTGAAATGCGCGAAATGGCTCAGGAAGAACTGAAAGAAGCAAAAGCGCGCAGTGAAGAGCTGGAACAGCAGTTGCAAGTGTTGTTGCTCCCTAAAGACCCTGATGATGAGCGTGATTGTTTTCTTGAGATTCGTGCTGGGACCGGTGGTGATGAAGCGGCTATTTTTGCTGGTGACATGTTCCGCATGTACAGCCGTTATGCTGAAGCACGCCGTTGGAAAGTTGAAATCATGAGCGCCAGTGAGGGCGAGCATGGTGGCTATAAAGAAGTGATTGCCAAGGTCTCTGGTGATGGGGTGTTTGGTCAGTTAAAATTCGAGTCAGGTGGTCACCGTGTGCAACGTGTACCCGAAACCGAATCACAAGGCCGTATTCATACCTCTGCCTGTACCGTCGCGGTAATGCCTGCCATTCCTGAAGCTGAGATGCCGGAAATCAATGCCGGTGATTTGCGTATTGATACTTTCCGCTCGTCTGGTGCCGGTGGTCAGCACGTTAACACCACCGATTCGGCAATCCGTATCACCCATATTCCAACGGGCCTGGTGGTGGAGTGTCAGGATGAACGCTCACAACATAAGAACAAAGCCAAGGCGATGTCGGTGTTGGGTGCACGTATCCGTGCCGCAGAAATGCAAAAGCGTCAATTGGCGGAAGCTTCCGAGCGCCGTAATCTGCTTGGTTCAGGTGATCGCTCTGATCGTAATCGCACCTATAACTTCCCACAGGGCCGAGTGACCGATCATCGCATTAACCTGACCCTCTATCGCCTGGATGAAGTGATGGAAGGCAAACTGGATATGCTGATTCAGCCGATTGTGCAGGAATATCAAGCCGACCAGCTCTCTGCGTTGTCAGAGCAAGATTAATGGACTATCAGCAGTGGCTGTCGTTAACGGCAGCCCGTTTCAGTCAGAGTGACAGCCCCAAGCGCGATGCCGAGATTCTATTGAGTTTTGTCACCGCAAAGGCGCGTACTTATGTGTTGGCTTTCGGTGAAACTAAGCTGACAGCCGATCAGTTACAGCGATTGGAACAACTGGCAACCCGGCGTGAGCAGGGGGAACCTATTGCTTATCTGGTTGGGGAGCGCGAATTCTGGTCATTGCCACTCAGTGTTTCCTCCGCCACTCTTATTCCACGCCCTGACACCGAATGTTTGGTTGAACAGGCGTTGGCGCATCTGCCAGCCACTCCTTGCCATATTTTGGATTTGGGTACCGGTACCGGTGCTATTGCTTTGGCGTTAGCCAGTGAGCGGCCAGATTGTGCTGTGGTGGGTGTGGACATCCAAGCCGACGCTGTTGCACTGGCTCGCCATAATGCAGAAAAGCTGGCCATAGATAATGTACATTTTCTGCAAAGTAGCTGGTTTGACGCGGTCGACGGACAATTTACGCTGATTGTTAGCAATCCTCCTTATATTGATGCTGATGACCCGCATCTGAACGAAGGTGATGTCCGCTTTGAGCCTCACAGTGCGCTCGTCGCACCTGCCGAAGGGATGGCTTCACTGGACGAGATTATCCGTTGTGCGCCGGCTTATTTAGAGGCGGGAGGCTGGTTAATGTTGGAGCATGGCTGGCAGCAAGCCGATGCAGTACAGAAATTACTTAAAAACGCCGGATTTAGTGCTGTAATGACGCATAAAGATTATGGTAATAATGATCGTGTTACTTTGGGGCAATGGATCGGCTAATCAAGAAGAATCTGATTTTGTGCGGCATTTATTCGGCAACAAATAAAAAAAACGATAAATATTTAACATAGATAAGGAAGCGAGAGTCATGTGGGTTGATTATATCGCCATGAAGTATTTGCATTTACTCACAGTGGTTATCAGTATTACGCTGTTTGTATTACGTTTCTTTTGGAAATGTCGCGGTTCGGCTATGATGGATAAGCGCTGGGTAAAAATAACGCCACATATCAATGATACGTTGCTATTTGTCAGCGGTATTGTACTGATTTTTATCACTGGATTTTACCCTTTCAGTCCGCAAGGAACATGGCTGACTGAAAAGCTGTTTGGCGTTATTATCTATATCCTGCTTGGCTATGTCGCATTAGGTAAGCGAACCCGCAGCCAGAATCGTCGCTGGCTTGCTTTCATACTCGCATTGGGTTGCCTGTATTTGATTGTCAAACTGGCAACAACTAAATTACCACTGCTGATGGGATATCTATGAGTAGCATTGCTGATTTCGAATTTAACAACGCGTCCCTGTGTGATGGGGTGTTATTGGTTACCCAGGAGATTCGACAGAATTTTCCACTGGTTGATGTACGCAACCAATTACAACAGCTCGTTGATGATGCCCGGGCTGCGATGCCCGCCGATCTCAATCAGGATCAGCAATTAGAAGTGCTTATTGATCTGTTTTACCGTAAATGGAAATTTGGCGGTGCTGGTGGCGTTTATCGCCTGTCAGACGCTATCTGGCTCGATAAAGTGTTGGATAAACGCCAAGGGACGCCAGTATCGCTGGGCGTCATTTTCCTGCACATCGCCCATCAATTGGATCTACCTTTGATGCCAGTTATCTTTCCAACTCAATTAATTCTTCGGGCTGATTGGTTAGATGAAGAAATGTGGCTGATTAATCCGTTAAACGGTGAAACACTTAATGAACATATGCTAGAAGTGTGGATTAAGGGCAACCTGGGTTTGAGCGCCGAACTGGAAGATGAAGATCTGGAAGAAGCGGAAAATACCCTGATTGTGCGTAAAATGCTTGATACATTGAAAGCGGCATTAATGGAAGAGAAGCAGATGGAATTGGCATTGCGTGCCAGTGAAGCGGTATTGGCTTTTGACCCCGATGACCCCTATGAAATCCGCGACCGTGGCTTGATTTATGCCCAACTGGATTGCAACCATATTGCCATCTCTGATTTAAGCTATTTTGTTGAGCAGTGCCCGGAAGATCCGATTGCTGAAATGATAAAAATGCAGATCCACTCCATTGAGCAACAGCGGGTGACATTGCACTGATCTCTTTTATACCACGGTTGTATGGTAGCCATGTCTTGCGGCATAACCGTGGTAATTAACTCGATTTACCCTTTATAAAGGTATTAGTATGAAACAGAAAGTGGTTAGCATTGGCGATATCAACGTAGCGAACGACCTACCTTTCGTGCTGTTCGGCGGCATGAATGTGCTTGAGTCGCGCGACCTGGCAATGCGCATTTGTGAACATTATGTCACGGTGACCCAAAAGTTGGGCATTCCTTATGTGTTTAAAGCCTCGTTCGACAAAGCCAACCGTTCTTCAATTCATTCTTACCGTGGTCCCGGTTTGGAAGAGGGAATGAAAATCTTCCAAGAGCTGAAACAGCAGTTTGGTGTCAAAATCATCACCGATGTGCATGAAGCCAGCCAGGCAAAACCGGTGTCCGAAGTGGTTGATGTTATTCAATTACCGGCATTTTTGGCGCGTCAAACTGATTTGGTTGAAGCTATGGCCCGCACTGGCGCGGTTATCAACGTGAAAAAGCCGCAGTTTGTCAGTCCTGGGCAGATGGGCAATATTGTCGATAAATTTAAAGAAGCCGGTAATGATCAAGTGATCTTGTGTGATCGCGGCAGTAACTTCGGTTATGACAATCTGGTGGTTGATATGTTAGGTATCAACGTTATGGTCCAGGCGACTGGCGGTCATCCAGTTATTTTCGATGTGACTCACGCATTACAATGCCGTGATCCGTTTGGCGCAGCCTCCGGTGGCCGCCGTGCTCAAGTGGCTGAACTGGCGCGTGCTGGCATGGCTGTTGGTTTGGCAGGGTTGTTTATCGAAGCGCACCCAGAGCCGAACAGCGCCAAGTGTGATGGCCCGTCAGCTTTGCCATTAGACAAACTAGAACCGTTCCTGGTGCAGATGAAAGCTATCGATGATTTGGTGAAGAGTTTCCCGGTGCTGGATACCAGCAAGTAAAAAGTGTTCGCCGGTAATATTTGAATAAAGAAAAGGCAGTGTAGGTAACTACACTGCCTTTTTTGAAAACCGTCATACTCACTCAAAGGGACTAACCTCTTACGCGTAAAGCCTCCAGCGCTTCTGGCAGTGACCCATAAAAACTCAACTTGCCTTCAATGGGCTGCACTCTGGCTCTTGCCAGCGTCTTCAGCGGCTGGAAAGGAATATCCGTGATAACGAGCTGTTGTTGCTCGCCCAGCGCCTCTGTGAAGCGTAGGAACGCATTTAGGCCACCGGCATCCAGAACCGGTACTGCATCCCACTGCAAAATAATGGTTTGATAATTCTCACAACGGCTGAGTAACTCATTAAATATCCGCTCTGCGGCAGCGAAAAACAGTGGCCCGTTCACTCGCAATACCAGCGTATGCTCATCAACAGTCGCGGGTATCTCACTCAGGCGCGTCATGCGCGCAATGCGCCGCATAAACAGCAGCGAGGCCAACACAATACCCACCGTGATTGCAATCACCATGTCAAATAATACGGTCAGGCTCATGCACAACAACATCACAATAATGTCATCTTTAGGCGCTCGGCGCAGGAGATCAACGACTTTATGTGCCTCACTCATGTTCCAGGCCACAATCAGTAGCAGAGACGCCATCGCAGCTAAAGGCAGATAAGACAACATCGGTGCCAGTACCAGTAACGCCAGTAAGACCAACAGTGCGTGGATGATGGCTGACACCGGTGAGGTTGCACCTGCGCGAACATTAGCCGCAGAACGAGCAATGGCGGCAGTCGCAGTGATCCCGCCAAAGAATGGTGCAATGATATTCCCCAGCCCCTGACCGACTAACTCACTGTTGGAGTGATGTTTTTGTCCTGTCATACCATCAAGTACGACGGCGCAGAGCAATGACTCAATTGCGCCCAGCATTGCCATAGAAAAGGCTGCGGGCAGTAATGCAGAGAAGGTTGCCCAGTTCAATACAAATGGCTGACTATTGGCAGCAGGTAAATTCCACGGCAAGACAAATTGCGGCAGGATGGGGGGGATACCGTGGCCTTGGGTGCCATCGGCCAGTAAATAGCCAAAGCGTGAGCCGATAGTCGCCACTTGATGATCAAATAGGGATAACACCGCCATGACGGCAGTACCCGCAACCAATGCCGGTAAGTGACCCGGTAACTTTAATTTTAACCGTGGCCAGAGTATTAATACCAGCAGGGTGACGGTTGCAATTAACGTATCACTGAGGTTGATAGTTGGCATTGCTTGAGCCAACGCGGCAACTTTACCAGCATAATTTTCCGGCACTTCTGTCAGGTGCAGGCCAAAGAAATCTTTCACCTGCATGGTGGCAATGGTGATACCAATACCTGAGGTAAAACCGAGGGTGACGGACAGCGGGATATATTCAATCAATCGGCCAAGTCGCCCTAGGCCCATAAATAATAAAAATATACCGGAGATCAGTGTAGCCAGAAGTAAACCCGCTAAACCAAACTGCTGTGATACCGGATAGAGAATAACCACAAAAGCGGCAGTGGGGCCGGATACGCTATAGCGGGAGCCGCCGGTGACCGCAATGACAATACCGGCAATAGCGGAGGTATATAAGCCGTATTGTGGTGGGACACCACTGGCAATAGCCAGTGCCATCGCCAGTGGGATAGCAATGATACCGACAGTGACACCGGCAATTATATCTTTGAGAAGTCTTTGAAGTGTATAGGTTTCTCGCCAGCAAGCGTCAATAAGCGCGCTGAACGGCCTAATGCCGTTAATTCCGTGCGTTTTCATCTAAGGTGCAAACCAAATAAAGAAAAGACAAAATAAATGGCGGGCCAGTAAGGGTCCGTCTCGAGTAGCAGAACACAACGATACGCCAATTAGGTGACTAAGATCTAGATGTATATCAATCTCAGTCGGAAAATCAGATAACTGTCGGTTTTATAAAGAGGGTTAAATGAACGGATTCATGGTGGACCAGTGCATTCCTCCCCTGAATAAATGAAAAGTGGATATTATCCTCACTAGCGCCTTCTTTTAGACCCAAGTATCGGAAATTGAACAATAAGCATCCAAGCCAGGGCTGCATCCTGTGTGCGAAATCGAAAGCGGGTGATTAGGCGACATCTTGTTACATAAATTGAAGGACTGGTCCCATAATGAAATTATTCAGGAATAAAACCTGTCTCACAGCTAAGATTTGAGTTAGAAACTATGACTATTAACCATGCTTAATATTTAGGATTTCCAATGAATATATTCGACGTAAAACGTTACTTAATGTTAGTTGGCAATAAGACAAACCAATGTCAGCCAAAATTCTCGCTGAGAATTCAAAGGATTAATGCTACGCCATGAGCGAATTAGAATCTCTATCGACACTATACCGAGATGCTTGTGTCACCTATGCGACGCTCTCAATCAGTTATTTTGCCTTAAGTAAGAACAGTGCTTTTTCTTACAATGGGGATGTCTGGAAACGTATTCTATTTGGTGTCGCATCGGGACTGGTTTCACTTTATCTGAATCAGGACCAGTGGGTGATTTCAGGTGCGTTTTTCTATAGTTTCGAGTTGATTCCGATTATTTTGGTCACTTTCTATGGTGGTTGGTTAAGTAGCTTGACAGCATTGCTGATTAATTTTGCTTTCACAGGCTGGTTTACCCTCGACAATATTCTTATAACAATAATATTTATTCCGCTCATACTGTCACGAGTCTGGGAGCGAAAAAGCAATCGTATTTTTTATACCGCAATCCTCGCTATTGCGATTTATCGTATGGTCGTTGCTATATTAGTTGCCCCGCATATTTTGACCTGGGCCCAGGTGATAGTATATCAACTGATTTCCGCGCTCTGTTTGGCTATTTGCTACCATGCACTGAATTTTAAAGAGCGTCATATCTCCGCCTATTTTTCGATGAAAAACCGGGCGAATATTGACAAATTAACTCAGCTAAATAACCGGGCAAGTATTGATTATCGATTAACGGCAATTCACAACAGTCGCCAGGCGTGTGGTTTAATGATTCTGGATCTGGACCATTTTAAGTCGGTGAATGACAGCTATGGTCATGACGGTGGTGATTTACTTCTAACAGAAGTGGGGAAGCTGTTGACGTCAATCATTCGTGATGAGGATTTTGTTGGCCGTTATGGCGGTGAAGAGTTTATTGTTATAACCCGCCGCCATGAACCACAAACGATTAAAGCGGTTGCCGAGCGAATTCTCC
Source organism: Yersinia sp. 2540 StPb PI (assembly GCF_052217165.1). Classification (NCBI taxonomy): domain Bacteria; kingdom Pseudomonadati; phylum Pseudomonadota; class Gammaproteobacteria; order Enterobacterales; family Yersiniaceae; genus Yersinia; species Yersinia sp. 2540 StPb PI. Next base: position 3,152,645 of record NZ_JAZGQC010000001.1, on the reverse strand, counting down.
AACAAGTTGAGAATCTTGCGGTGGTTTTACCTGACGGACGTAAAATAAAGGCCACCATCTCGATTGGTGCGTCTCTTTATTTGCCTGGAATGTCGATGCTAAAAGCATTAAAAATGACGGATGAAGCACTTTATCAGGCGAAGAAACAAGGGCGCAATCAAGTAGTTTATAGCCGATTAATGCCATTTTCCCCATTGGGAGACCGCATAGATAAAGAGAGGCACCGCCGTAAGTTGTAGAAACACCTTGGTGGGAGTCACGAAAAAGGCTCTGACTTTCGTCAGAGCCTTTTGCTCGAATATGGCGGTGAGAGAGGGGTTCGAACCCTCGATACACTTACGCGTATACACACTTTCCAGGCGTGCTCCTTCAGCCACTCAGACACCTCACCGTTATGTTACCGCGCTAAGCACGGCAACGGGGCGGTACTATAGGGACCAGCAGGCAGATGGTCAAGCAGTATTTACCCGTTGCCATTCATCTGGTTATTCTGCATGCATATAGCGTAAATCACCGGCAAATTATAAGCAATTAACGCCAATTTTTCGCCTGCAGAGGTGAATCAACCATCACATAATCGGCACCGAGATCTTTAGCTAGTTGATAATCTTTTGCAGAGTTTATGCCAATCAGCAAAATTTTTGCATCTTCGCTCTGCTTGAAACAGTCCATTGCCTGTTGATTCCAAACCAATTGGGTCCGGGTTGTTCCTTTACCCAAGGTGAGTTTCTCCACGACCTTTACATCACGTCTTAATTCAAAGGCATAATGTCTATTCTGGCTGCTAATAAATGAATTGCCCTTGTTTTTGGCTATTATACATTCATCTGCCATCACCGCAGTAGCTAAAATTTTACGGGTTTTATTACGTGTCTCGAATTTACTTATATAATCAGGTAGCGCATTAAGATATTTTTTCTCAGTAGAATAGAAAACAATGCGGTCAGGTGAGAGAATATTTTCTCTCACTTCTGTTATGGCATTCGCTATTATTTTTGGATCTGCATCAGGAGACTTAATATCTATAGTGAATTTTGTTTGTGGGAATGATAATAAAACCTGATGTAGTGAGGGGATCTTTACTCCCCATCCGCGGAATTTATACTGATCGTCACTTTTAAAGTGATAGGCCGCATCTAATAACTGTAATTCTTGCCAAGAGTGGTCAGAAACCAGGCCGTTGCCGTCAGTCAATTCGCTCAAATCTTTGGGCCGATAGAGTACTAAAACACCATCTTTACTGAGTTGAACCGAGACCCAAATAATATCAGCGTTATTTGATAACGCTTTACTGATGGCATGTCGAGTGTTTTCTGGGTAATCGGCTGTTCCTGCACGATGAGCAACGATTAACGGCGAGGCTGATAGGGAGTTAACACACAGGGTCAATAGTAAAGAAATAAAATAAAATCGCTTATTTTTCATTTGATACCTCGATATGGGTTATTTCGGATTTATAATATTCCTTATCTTGTAACATGTAATATTGAACTGGAAATAAACCAATTAGTAATAGAGGCATTTAATAAAGTGATTATGTTTATGCCCGTCATACTTAAAGCTGCATGTGCGTTGGCTACGCTCAATAATCTGAATTACTTACAAATGTAAGCCCATCGGGATTAATGAGCCTCACCCTACGGGCTAGCATAAATGCTGTTCAAATCGATTCCCGACCGATTTGTATTTCGTTTGCCGCCTTCCTGCAACTCGAATTATTTAGGGTGTATCTGTCTGAAACGACATTTGGCAGGAAATAAAGCTATCTGAAGGCGAAAAAAAACGGCAATCGGGTTAACAGGTTCAGGTATGAAACCAGACATGTTATCGATTGCCGCTTCGTTTGTCGTAGAAACCGAGGTTCATCTACAGACTAAATATGGCGGTGAGGGAGGGGTTCGAACCCTCGATACGCTTACACGTATACACACTTTCCAGGCGTGCTCCTTCAGCCACTCAGACACCTCACCGTGTTACAGCTATCAACTACGCTAAACGCGGTCGACCGGCGTAATGTAGGCAAAAGTGTGCCCAGCGTCAACCCTCTTATATTGGCTTTGTTACTGTTTAGCTAAAGTTACAGCAGTTTGCTGATTTCATCGTCATTTCTTGCGGGTAACACTTGCATCTGACCGTTAATCGCGGAAATCTATCAGGTACTTTCGCAAGGAGCTGGCAAATAATGAATATTATTTTTTATCACCCGTTTTTTGAAGCAAAACAGTGGTTGTCAGGCATACAATCTCGTTTGCCCACGGCGAAAATCAGGCAGTGGCGACGTGGTGATACACAACCGGCGGATTATGCTCTCGTCTGGCAGCCACCACAGGAAATGCTCGCCAGACGTGTTGAACTGAAAGGCATTTTTGCTTTAGGGGCGGGGGTCGATGCTATTTTGGATCAAGAGCGCCGCTCTCCGGGCACATTGCCAACCGGAGTGCCGTTGGTACGATTGGAAGACTCTGGTATGTCATTGCAAATGCAGGAGTATGTGGTAGCCAGTGTATTGCGATATTTCCGCCGAATGGATGAGTATCAACTGCAACAACAGCAGAAAGTGTGGCAACCGCTGGAGCCGCATCAGCATGATAAATTTACCATAGGTATTCTTGGGGCGGGGGTATTAGGTAAAAGCGTGGCCCACAAATTGGCTGAGTTTGGTTTTACCGTGCGTTGTTGGAGCCGTACACCAAAACAGATTGAGGGTATAACCAGTTTTGCCGGCAAAGAGAAACTATCGACTTTCCTGCAAGGGACACAATTATTGATTAATTTGCTGCCCAATACGCCCGAAACTGTCGGTATCTTGAACCAATCGCTGTTTTCACAATTGAATGCTAACGCTTATGTGATCAATATTGCGCGTGGTGCACATTTATTGGAGCGTGATCTATTAACTGCAATGAGTGTTGGGAGCGTCGCAGCGGCGACATTGGATGTATTTGCTGAGGAACCCTTACCGTCAATGCATCCTTTCTGGAGTCACCCACGCATCACTATTACACCGCATATTGCAGCGATAACCCTGCCGGAGATAGCGATGGATCAGGTAGTTGCCAATATTCAAGCCATCGAAGCGGGGAGAGTGCCAGCGGGCCTGGTCGATGTGGTACGAGGTTACTGATTTACATACTGACTCGGTTCGATGAGATATAGCGATAGCCCTGCAAGTAAGGGCTTTAGCGCTGTTGATGAGAAGAATTCCTGCTATCATTAGCAGTCTATGCTTTACCTGCAAAAAAGCCATCTTGCCTTAAAAGACTTTGTGGAGTAGTCATGTATCCTGTTGATTTACATATGCATACCATCGCCAGCACCCATGCTTACAGCACCCTGCACGATTACATTGCCGAAGCTAAGTTAAAAAATATTAAGCTGTTTGCCATTACTGACCATGGCCCGGATATGGCTGATGCCCCGCATTACTGGCACTTTATGAACATGCGTGTCTGGCCACGGTTGGTAGATGGTGTGGGTATTTTGCGCGGTATTGAGGCCAATATTAAGAATTTGGACGGTGATATCGATTGTACCGGCCCGATGCTTGATGCCATCGACCTGCTAATTGCCGGCTTCCATGAACCTGTATTCCCGCCTCAAGACAAAGCCGCCAATACTCAGGCAATGATTGCGGCCATGGCACAAGGGAATGTGCACATCATCAGCCATCCCGGTAATCCTAAATATCCTGTTGATATTCCAGCTATTGCTGATGCAGCGGCAAAATACAATGTGGCGTTGGAGTTGAATAACTCGTCCTTTACGCATTCACGCAAGGGCAGCGAAGCGAACTGCCGGGCGATTGCCGAAGCGGTCCGTGATGCCGGTGGCTGGTTGGCATTAGGTTCTGACTCCCATATTGCCTATTCATTGGGGATTTTCGAACATTGTGAGCGGATTATTGCTGAGGTGAATTTCCCGCCAGACCGTATTTTGAATGTTAGCCCGCGCCGGTTACTGAATTACCTTGAGCAACGTGGCCGCCCGGTAATCCCTGAGTTGGCTGATTTATAATATAAAGTATGTGACATTGTCACTTGTGGTTTAAATATTTATAAGAAACAGGAAGATGTAAATGAATGATTTCTCTCTGGTGTGCCGGGTTCTTGGGTCACTATTTTATCGCCAACCACAAGATCCGCTACTGGCCCCCCTTTTTGCGCTGATAAGTCAGGGTAAATTAGAGCAGCACTGGCCACTGGAACAAGGTGAGCTGCTGACGCGTTTGCAACAAGAGTATCAGCCACAGGCGGTGGCCGCTGATTATAACGCGTTGTTCGTCGGCGACGATGGTAGCGTGTCACCTTATGGCAGCGATTATGACGATGCTTGCCCAGAAGCTGAGGTCAGAGCGTTTTTGCAACAACGAGGGATGCCGCTGGGCGATGGGCCAACTGATCATTTTGGCGGGTTATTATTGGCTGCCTCTTGGCTGGAAGACCAGGCCGCAGAGGATGAGATTGCGGCTCAAACCGCACTGTTTAACGACTATTTACTGCCCTGGTGTGGTCGCTTTCTCGGCAAAGTAGAGGCCCACGCTAACACCGGCTTTTATCGGACGTTGGCTCAGTTGAGCCGCGAAGCGTTACAGGCAATGTGGGATGAGTTGTCTGAAGATACTCTGCCGACTTAAGTAACCCTGGTTGGATTAATGAGCCTCATTCTTTGAGGCTCACACTGCGAGCTAGCATAAATACTGTTCAAACCGGTTCCCGACCGATTTGTCATTCGTTTACTGCAACGCCAATGACATTTGGTATCAGTGACGATGCAGCAGACGATAGCCTGTAAACCTCGCAGTGCAGCTAGTCAGTCAGTGGGATGACTAACTGGCCTGGTTTCACTTCTAAACCTTTTGCCAGCTTTTTCGCCATCCCTTCAGCTTTACTCTTTTCACTGTCCAACACATAGACCGGTTGCTGATCAAAGTAGGATTTCAACGACTGATTCAGATAAGGGGTCAGTGCTTTCATCACTGAATCCATTTTTTCCGGCTTAACGGTATAATCAGTCAATTCCATATCTTTTAGGAAGATAGCGCCTTTCTCACGATCGAATATCGGTTGCGCTTTTAGTGTCAGCGTCATATCCGCACTTTGTGGGCCAAGGATCGAGGTAATGTCTACTTTGGCATTACCGGTTAAGGTCACTTTACCAGGCTCAGTACGGCCAATCTGGCTCTGCAATTGCGTCAAGATAATGTGGGCGTCAACCAGACCGGGTATGCCAATCTGCTTTTCATAGTTATTGTGTTTTTGCAGATATTCATTGATTTCCTGTTCGCTCAATGTGTATTGAGTTAATTGGTTACAGCCGACCAGTGTCGTGGTCACAATCAGCGCAGCAGCGCCCCACATTAATGTCTTCATCAAAACCTCATAGCAATATTTACTAAACAAACCAGATGGCGCATCACATCAAACCAGACAAACAGGCCAATAGTAACCGGTTAATCCACTGTTTTGTATTATTAACCCTATTTGTTCAACCAGGGTTCAGGATTGCGGACAATAATGCGGCGGTGGGGGGCATCTGCCAATCGGATAACCCCGAATCAACGTTGGTTTGAAAAGAGAATAAAAAGATGCCAGAGAGGCTTGGCGACTCTGGCGCTAGTGCTAACGACAGAATAGTGCTAGCTGCCGCTTAGCATGGCAGACTCGATACGGCGCTGATTAAACTGCCAGTAAAGCCCGGCCAGCGTAATTACCCCAATAACGCCCAGCAGGAACCAGGGTAACTCCGGCATTTCCAGCGTTCGGCCAGTATCGTACATCCAGCCGCCACCGGTATAGCCTAATGCGCCGCCCAACGCTAGCCCCAGACGGCTAAAGCCCATATAGCTGCCACGTGCGCGCGAGTCGGCCAGCGAAGCCCCCAGGGTTTCACGTGCGGGTTCAGCGATAATTGAACCTGTATAGAAGAAGCAAATGAACATAAACAGTGTTTGCAGGTGGGAAATCAAGCCGATCGGAAACAGGCTTAATATCATGATTAATAGCCCAAACATGAGGCGCTGTTCGAGGCGAAAACGTTTCTCGCTCCAGCGAGCAAGTGGGTAAAGCAATGTCAAAGAAAGCGCGGCCTCAATGGCGTACATCCATTTAACGGCAGCAGGAGACCCCGCAATCTCATTTACCACGATCGGCAGCATGAGCATCACCTGTACCGACAGCATGTAATAGCCTGTTAGCGTCAGGACATAAGTTACAAAGCGGCGATCACGTAGCACCCGCATTAAACCTTCTTTCATTGGCGCACGCACGGTGGAAATGCGATACGCGGGCAGCAACCAAAGGTTCCAGCCTGCAGCCAAAATGAAGATTACCGCGCCAGTCCAACAGACAAAATGGAAGTCGTATTGCAGCAACCAACTGCCGATTAATGCGCCGATCACCGCACCTGCACTGTCTTGCATCATCAGCAGGGAGTAAAAACGGCCACGTTCATGGGGGCGGGTTAATTTGATAACCAAAGCGGTACGCGGCGGATCAAATAGGGTGCCACCTAAGCCAGATAGCGCACAAGCCAGCAGGAGTATCCAAGGTTCATCGGCCATTGCCATAAATGCAAAGCCCGCAGCCCGCATCAGCATACCGGTAACAATCATTGGCTTGGCACCGAAACGGTCGGCAATGGCACCACCAAAGATGCCTAACCCTTGTTGGACAAGTTGCCTTAGTCCCAAGGCCAGGCCAACGAGCACCGCAGCCCAACCCAGTTGATCGACAAATCGGATAGAGATGAGTGGGAAGACAACGAAAAAACCCAACACAACTAATAAGTTATCAAGCAATAAAAAATACTTACCCAAGCTCCGAGCTTGCGATACCAAGGCCATGCTTCACCGTCAGAAATTAAATATGGAGGGAATAAAAACACGCTTATAGTTTGTACCCAAATTGATAGAAACGATAGGGGGTAGATTGATAATATTTTTTTATCGTCAATACGTTACCTCATCGATTATTCATAATAAAATGCTTATTCACCGCTTTAACCAGGTGATTTCATTGTGTCCTCGTGTGCAAAGTTTGCAAGGGCGGTTTTACGCAGGGTATGGGCAACAGGTATATTGAAGTAAAAGATTGTCGCTAAATTAAGTACAGAGTGCAGCCCAAGGGGAGCAGATGTTCGGCTATCATTCAGCAACACCTAAAATACGCCTGACGACGGACCGCATGTCATTGCGGTTGGTTCATGAACGTGATGCCTACCGCATGGCGGAGTATTATGCTGAAAATCAGGTATTTCTCAAACCATGGGAACCCGTGCGCGATCAAAGTCATTGCATGCCCTCCGGTTGGCAGGCGCGGCTGGGTATGATCATGGAGCTACAAAAGCAGGGGAGCGCCTACTACTTTATTCTGCTGGACCCAGAAGAGAAAGAAGTGCGCGGAGTGGCTAACTTTAGCAATGTACTGCGAGGTTCGTTCCATGCCTGTTTTCTGGGTTATTCATTAGGTGAGCGCTGGCAGGGGCAGGGTTTAATGTTTGAAGCGTTGCAGCCGCTGATTCGTTATATGCAGCGGCAGGAACGGATGCACCGTATCATGGCTAATTATATGCCGCACAATCATCGCAGTGGCAACTTACTGACACGCCTTGGATTTGAGCGTGAAGGTTACGCCAAGGATTATTTACTGATTGATGGTCAGTGGCGCGACCATGTGCTGACTGCTTTGACTAATAAAGAATGGACGCCAACTCGCTGAGGTCAGGATGAAACACAGTTTAAATGCACAGGAAGCCAGAGTTATTGGCTGTTTGCTAGAAAAACAAGTGACAACACCGGAGCAATATCCGATGTCGCTCAATGGCGTGACCGTCGCTTGTAACCAAAAAACCAACCGCGAACCGGTGATGGAGCTATCCGATTCGGAAGTCCAGCAGACACTGGATTTCTTGCTGAAAAAACACCTTATTCGCACCCAGAGCGGTAACCGAGTAATGAAGTACGAGCACCGTTTTTGCAACTCGGAATTTGGCAACCTAAAGTTCTCCCCTGCTGAGTTGGCGGTGATTACCACACTATTATTGCGTGGTGCACAAACACCGGGAGAGTTGCGTACTCGCACTAACCGGATGTATGAGTTTGCCGATGTTACTGAAACAGAAGAGGTATTGAACCAACTGGCCATCCGCGAAGATGGGCCATTTGTGGTGCGTTTAGCCCGTGAGCCGGGTAAACGTGAAAGCCGCTTTATGCATCTTTTTAGTGGTGATGTGGCCCCGGCCTCGGCAATAGCAGAGAGTGCTGAAGGGGAAAGCAGCGCCCTTGAGGAGAGAGTTGCCCAACTTGAACGGCAAGTGGCCGCACTGACACGTCGGTTGGATGAAGTATTGATTCAGTTGGATGATTAATAAGGATCCTATGAAAAAGCTACGTATTGGTATTGTCGGTTTGGGCGGTATTGCACAAAAGGCCTATTTACCTATTTTGACTCAAGCACGGGACTGGCAACTGGTTGGTGCGTTCTCCCCCAATCAAATCAAAGCACAACCTGTGTGTGACAGCTATCGGATGCGCTATTTTTCTCGATTAGATACGTTAGCTGCTGAATGCGATGCTATTTTTGTTCACAGCAGTACTGCCAGCCATTTTAAGGTGGTCAGTGAACTGTTGCAGGCCGGGATTCATGTTTATGTCGATAAGCCGCTGGCCGAAACACTCGAGCAATCCGAACAATTGATAGCACTGGCCGCGAAACGGCACTTGGCACTGATGGTCGGGTTTAACCGACGTTTTGCTCCGCTATACCAACAACTGAAACAACAAGTCATCCACCCGGCATCGCTGCGGATGGAGAAACATCGCCAGAACAGTGTGGGGCCGAATGATCTGCGCTTTACCTTGCTTGATGATTATCTGCATGTGGTGGATACCGCTCTGTGGCTTGGTGGCGAAGCGGCAAAGCTCCTGAGTGGAACGCTTCAGACAAATGCGTTGGGACAGATGCTGTATGCAGAACACCATTTTCAAGCGGGCAATGGTCTGATAACTACCAGTATGCACCGCCACGCAGGGACCCAGCGGGAAAGCGTGCAAGCCGTCAGTACGGCTGCCTGTTATCAGGTTAGTAATATGAGCCACTGGCAGCAGGAGTCGGATGGGCAGGTGATAAGTTTGCCGGTAGCCAGTTGGCAAACCACCTTAGACCTGCGAGGCTTTACCGGTGCAGTGCATCATTTTATTGATGCAGTCAGCAACCAAACGGCACCACAAGTTTCGGGCGACGAAGCTATTTATGCGCAGCGAATGATAGAGCAAATTTTACAGCAGGATACTGTTCAATAAGTCAATAATTCAGATCAAAATGGCGCAAAAAGCGGGCTAAGTCAGTAATTTGTTACACCTTGCGATGGATATTCATCGCCGGATACGTAGACTGGCGGCGGTGTTCACACCGTTTCAGGGGCACTTTAATTTCGGTACCTCAACCATTGGGTAGAAGCGACGCCTGCTAATTGCAGGCGTTGATATTTACGGCGAATTAAAAACAGATCGGAAAACAGATCAGAACCCCATATCAGACAACCTATGAATCTACTGAAATCACTGGCAGCCGTCAGTTCCATGACCATGTTTTCCCGCGTATTAGGCTTTGCCCGTGATGCGATAGTGGCGCGGGTTTTTGGTGCCGGGATGGCAACGGATGCCTTCTTTGTGGCATTTAAATTGCCTAATCTATTGCGGCGGATATTCGCGGAAGGGGCATTCTCACAGGCTTTTGTCCCCATACTGGCCGAATATAAAAGTCAACAGGGCGAGGAGGCAACCCGCACTTTCATTGCTTACGTCTCTGGTCTGTTAACGCTGATACTGGCGGTAGTGACCGTATTGGGGATGTTGGCCGCGCCTTGGGTGATTTTTATTACGGCTCCCGGCTTTACTGATACACCTGATAAGTTTGCGTTAACCTCCGCGCTGCTGCGAGTGACTTTCCCTTATATTCTGCTAATTTCGCTGGCCTCCTTAGTGGGGGCGATCCTTAATACCTGGAATCGTTTTTCTATTCCTGCTTTTGCGCCCACTTTCCTTAATATCAGCATGATAGGTTTTGCGCTGTTTGCCGCACCCTATTTCAATCCACCAGTCATGGCGCTGGCCTGGGCGGTGGTGGTCGGCGGGGTACTGCAATTAGGCTATCAGCTCCCTCATCTGAAGAAGATTGGTATGTTGGTGCTGCCACGGTTATCACTGCGTGATGCAGGGGTCTGGCGGGTTATGCGCCAAATGGGGCCGGCGATCCTCGGCGTGTCAGTCAGCCAAATCTCTTTGATTATTAACACCATTTTTGCTTCATTCTTGGTGTCAGGTTCCGTTTCCTGGATGTATTACGCTGACCGTTTGATGGAGTTTCCGTCGGGGGTGCTGGGTGTGGCGCTTGGCACGATTTTATTGCCCTCACTGGCAAAAAGTTTCTCCAGTGGCAATCATGATGAATATTCCCGACTAATGGATTGGGGACTAAGGTTATGTTTCCTATTGGCGTTGCCCAGTGCCGTTGCATTAGGGATTTTAGCTAAACCGTTGGTGGTGTCATTATTCCAATACGGTAAATTTAGTGCTTTTGATGCGGCAATGACGCAACGTGCGTTAGTGGCCTATTCCATTGGTTTAATGGGGCTGATTGTAGTGAAAGTGTTGGCACCCGGTTTTTACTCGCGTCAGAATATTAAAACGCCGGTGAAAATTGCCATTATCACACTGATATTGACCCAGGTAATGAACCTGATATTCATCGGGCCACTCAAGCATGCTGGGTTATCACTCTCTATTGGGTTGGGGGCCTGCCTTAATGCCAGCTTGTTATATTGGCAGCTCCGTAAACAGAATATATTCCAGCCACAACCGGGTTGGGCCGTATTTCTAACCAAGCTGGTTATCGGTGTTGTGGTGATGTCGGCCGTGTTGCTGGGGCTGCTCTGGGTGATGCCTGCGTGGGATGTGGGGGGGATGGCCTATCGCTTGTTACGGTTGTCTGCTGTCGTTGCCGCCGGGGTGATTGCCTACTTTGCCGCGCTGGCATTACTCGGATTTAAAGTTCGGGATTTTGCCCGGAGAACGTCCTGAGTCAATCAAGATATAATTATATTTTAAATAAATAATCTAACCAAAGCCCCGATATCTTATTAGGGCTTTTTTTTATGTTTTAATACCTCATGTTTAATATTGGGTATTGCCCGTGGCACTATCTCTGATGAAGCTTCAGGGAAACAGTTACTGATACGCTCCCCCTATAATACTAATAAAAATAACAATATTCAGGGTGGGATTTTCAATTATTCAAGCGGGGAGTTTATGATACCCGACATCCCTGAGAGCAATTAGCGGTCGGTGATTTAATCTGCTGGCTGGTATTATAACAAAGGCACCCAAGGGTGCCTTTTCACTGATATAGCCGCTGCCCTGCATTTTACAGCGCAACGGCTTTAGATATAATCGCCCATTACATCCGTTCGACCGTCTGAATACCTAAAGTATCCAGACCTTGTTTTAGTGTTTTTGCGGTTAGCATCGCCAGTTTCAGGCGGCTTTGGCGGATCTCTTCACTTTCTGCATTGAGGATCTGACAGTGTTCGTAAAAGCTGGAGAATAAGCCTGCTAAATCATACAGGTATGAACACATCACATGTGGTGTGCCTTCACGGGCCACGGTAGTGATGACCTCTTCAAACTGCAACAGACGGGTAGCCAGTGCCGCTTCACGGTCCTCGGTGATAACCAATGGCAATGTCAGGTTGCTTTCGTCAATACCGGCACGTTTAAATACTGAAACCACACGAGTATAGGCATATTGCATATAAGGTGCCGTGTTACCGTCCAGTGCCAGCATGTTATCCCAGTCGAAGATATAGTCAGTGGTACGGCTCTTAGACAAGTCGGCATATTTCACTGCACCAATACCGACGGCGTCCACCACCTGCTTTAGTTCATCTGCGGGCATATCGGGATTTTTCTCGGCAATCAATTTGCCGGCACGCTCAATAGCTTCATCCAGTAAATCGGCAAGCTTCACTGTGCCGCCGGAACGCGTCTTAAACGGCTTACCGTCTTTACCCAGCATCATGCCAAACATATGGTGCTCAAGTGGTACTGACTCAGGAACATAACCGGCTTTACGAACGATAGTCCAGGCCTGCATCAGATGCTGGTGCTGGCGGGTATCGATGTAATACAGCACGCGGTCTGCACCCAAGGTTTCATAGCGATATTTGGCACAAGCGATATCTGTGGTGGTGTAGAGGTAACCGCCATCTTTTTTCTGAATGATGACGCCCATTGGCTCACCATCTTTATTTTTATACTCATCCAGATAGACCACGGTTGCGCCTTCGCTTTCGACCGCCAGCCCTTTGGCTTTCAGATCAGCAACAATACCCGGCAACATGGCGTTATACAGGCTTTCACCCATGACATCATCTTTGGTCAGTGTGACATTCAACCGATCATAGGCAATCTGGTTTTGCGCCATGGTGATATCGACTAACTTGCGCCACATCTGGCGGCAATACTCGTCACCGCCTTGCAGTTTTACTACATAAGCGCGGGCGCGTTGGGCAAATGCTTCATCTTCGTCATAGGTTTTCTTGGCTTGCTGATAGAAAAGTTCCAGATCCGATAAGCCCATATCACTGGCATTTTCGTTCTGCATCTTTTCCAAATAGGCGATCAACATGCCGAACTGGGTTCCCCAGTCACCCACGTGGTTAGCGCGAATAACATTGTGTCCCAGAAACTCTAAAGTGCGCACCGCTGCATCGCCGATGATGGTTGAACGCAGGTGGCCGACATGCATCTGTTTAGCCACATTGGGGGCAGAGTAGTCAACGACAATAGTCTGTGGCTCAACGGGAGTAACTCCAAGCTTCGGCGCGGTCAATGCCTGCTCTACTTTGCTGGCAACCCATTGGCGGTCAAGAAATATATTGATAAAACCGGGGCCGGCAATCTCAACTTTGCTGGCAATATCTGAAAGTTCAAGCAGCTCGATGACTTTTTCTGCCAGTTGCCTTGGTTGCATGCCAAGTTTTTTGGCAACGGCCATTACGCCATTAGCTTGATAATCGCCAAATTGAGCTTTAGCAGATTGGCGAACCTGAGCTTCGCTATCTGCTGGAGCACCTGCTGCAATCAGCGCCTGGCTGACTTTATCTGAGAGAAGAGCCTGAATATTCACCGGGTTACCTTAATTACGCACAAAAGACAGATTAATGACGCACAAGAAAATCTCTGTGCCAGTTAATTCAAACAAGGCCAAAGCCTTTCACCACAAAAATGATGGCCGGCAGAGCCGTCTGGCAGAGGGTTAGTCACAAGATGGCAGGATTTATACCATATTTGACCCTCGGCGTCAGCATCAGGCCAGTGGTTGTCGCTAATCTCATGGCTAAATAGATTAACCGGTTATTTTATTAGCAATGGCGAATGCGAAAGAACAAAACGGTTAGATTAAATATGGCTGATTAGCGGTAATAACGGTAGATTATGGCCGCGTTACTGCCCGCAATAACAATTCAAAAGGAGAGCCGGATGCGTAGCCTGAAAGATATTGCCGAATTACAGGACTTATTTACTGACTTACCATGCTTTGAGCAAAAACTGGCTGGCTTCGCCACGCGATTGAATTTGGATTTAATGCAATTTAGCGCTGATCATATTTCGTTACGTTGCCACCAAGTCGAAACCGCGCAACGTTGGCGCAGTGGGTTAGCGCAGTGCGGTGATTTGATGTCCGAGACACTGATCAATGGTCGGGTGATTTGCCTGTTCGACTTGGCTCAACCTCTGGTGGTTGGGCCATGGCTGATCGATTGCGTGGAATTACCCTATCCGGGGAAAACACATTACCCCCATCAGGGATGGGAGCATATCGAGCTAGTCTTGCCGGGGGACCCGCATACCTTGAGGTCACGCGCTCGTGCTTTATTGCCAGCCACATTACCGGAGGGTATCAGCGAGAAATTCAGTTCTCCACAAGGGGAACATGAGCGCTTAGCCAACCCGACACTGGCCGTGAGTGATGGTGAGATAACCATTAAGTTCCATCCCTATACTTTGCGGCAAATTATAGCCAGCGAGCAAAATATTTAACGTTAATGGGTTATTTATTTTGATAGCGACTTTCACTTATGGTTATCACTGTGACTGACATCTACTCATAGATTTAAAATGAGTGCCATAGTAAACGCTTAAGTATGTTTTATTAGTTTCTGTTTTTACTTGAGAGCGATCTTCGCTATTTATTCAACAGGTAAATTATTTAGTTCTTATTTATATGCCCGGAAGTAAGCGGGTATAGATACTGTCGCAGTGGCGTTCGTCAAACGGGAGAGAGAATGACTATATTGGAAATTTGTTGCTATAGCGTGGATTGCGCGCAGATAGCAGAAAAGGCAGGAGCCGACCGGATTGAATTGTGCTGCGGTCAGTCCGAAGGGGGCTTAACACCCAGCGTTGGTACATTAATGCAAGCCAATGAAACTGTTACTATTCCGGTGCATCCTATCGTAAGGCCTCGAGGCGGCGATTTTTGTTATAGCAATAATGATTTTGCAATCATCAAAAATGATATCGCGCGGATCCGTGATATGGGATTTGCGGGCGTAGTGGTTGGTGTACTGGATACCGACGGTCACATTGATATGCCACGGATGCGGGAGATAATGTCCATCAGTGGCCCATTGGCGGTCACTTTCCACCGGGCATTTGATATGTGCCAGAACCCAATGATTGCCTTACAGCAATTAACTGACCTGAATGTGGCGCGGATTTTAACCTCGGGCCAGCAGCCAAATGCTGAGCTGGGGTTGGCGTTATTAAAAGATTTGCTGGCTGCAACCCAGGATAAAGGGCCGGTTATCATGGCGGGCGCTGGGGTTCGTTTGACGAATATGCAAAAGTTTATTGATGCCGGTATCCGTGAGCTGCACAGCTCTGCCGGGCGGGCGGTCCCATCGACGATGAAATATCGCAAAGCGGGCGTCACTATGTGTGCAGACAGTGATGTTGATGAGTTTGCCCATTATTGTGTTGATGGTGATGTTGTTGAGGCAATGAAGAGTTTATTAGTGATGGGCCGCCCCCTCTCACAAAGTGCCTAGATCTTTCAACCGCGCTGCCAACCGTTGTACACTGCCCCGGCCAATTACGCCGGGGCAGTCTTATTATGGCTTACGCGCGATTAATACCGCTCGGAGGGGAGCAGGGTAGCCTTCCACCGTTTTACTCGGGTCATGTGGGTCAAGAAACTCGGCTAACGATTCGCTGGTCATCCAGTCAGTACGGCGTTGTTCATCGGTGGTGGTCACCGCCATATCAGCGATTCTGACATCGACAAACCCACACTTTTCCAACCAGGCTTTCAATGCCGGTGCCGATGGAATGAAATATACGTTGCGCATCTGAGCGTAACGGTCACCCGGGACTAACACCTGTTGGCTATCGCCTGCAACGACTAAGGTTTCAAGTACCAGTTCACCGTCGCTGACCAACTGATTTTTGAGCTGATAAAGGTGGTCCAAAGGTGAGCGACGATGATACAGCACCCCCATCGAGAATACGGTATCAAAGGCTGCCAGTTCCGGCAGCTGTTCGATACCCAGTGGCAACACATGCGCTCGCTGATCCCCCCCTAGCAGTTTACGAATAGCTTCAAATTGGCATAAAAACAGCTGCATTGGGTCGATACCGACGGCCAGATGGGCACCTTCGCCAATCATGCGCCACAAATGATAACCACTACCACAACCGACATCCAAAATGCTACGGCCAGCCAGTGGGCTGATATGGGGTAACACCCGTTGCCATTTCCAGTCAGAACGCCATTCAGTATCAATATCCAGCCCATATAGCGAGAATGGGCCTTTGCGCCACGGCATCAGCGCACGCAACATATTCTCCATCCCTTCCCGCTGACCGGCAGAAATCGGGGGGGACATTTCTGCCCGTACCCCGTCACGCAAATCCAATGTGGTCGGTGTCAGTAACGGCAAATGCTCTACCGCATTAAACCAGGTTTTAAACTTGCCGTGTAACGACTCACGCTGCCAGGCACTGAGCTGAGCGGGCAGGGTATCTAACCATGGGCTTAACGGTCCTTTGGCAATCAGCCGGTAAAAATCGCCAAATTCAATCATTGCGCCTCTCCTGCTTTCAGGGCGATCAGTGAACCAAAGTTAAAGCATTGAAACCAGACTTCTGCGTGTTCAAAACCCGCCTGATGCAAGCGTTGTTTATGGGTTTCAACCGAGTCGGTTAACATGACGTTCTCCAGCATGCTGCGTTTCTGACTGATTTCCAGTTCGCTATAGCCATTAGCGCGCTTAAAATCGAGGTGCATATTGAACAGTAATTCGCCAATATCGTTATCTTCAAAATTGAATTTTTCGGATAACACCAGAGCACCTCCCGGGCGTAACCCTTGGTACACTTGGTTAAGTAGCCGCTGGCGATCTGCCGGTTCAAGGAATTGTAGAGTGAAGTTAAGCACCACCATGGAGGCATTTTCCAGCCGAATATCCAGAATATCGGACTCCACAACCTCCACCGGCGTTTCCGCCCGGAAAGCATCAAGATGGCGGCGACAACGTTCGACCATTGCTGGCGAGTTATCCACGGCAATAATTTTGCAACCTTCAGCCTTAATATTACGGCGCATTGACAGGGTGGCCGCACCCAGCGAGCAGCCGAGATCATAAATCTGGCTGTGAGGCTGCACAAAACGTTCCGCCAACATGCCTATCATCGAAATAATATTGGAGTAACCAGGGACCGATCGCTGGATCATATCAGGGAACACTTCAGCAACTTTTTCGTCGAAGGTCCAGTCACCTAGCTTGGCAATAGGGGCAGCAAATAGGCTGTCACGCAGTGGCTCGATAGCCCCAGCCGGATGGCGTTGTGCGTCGTTTTGAGATTGAGTGTCGCGATTTGGCATGACTGTCATTGGCATTAACAAGAAATTTAAGGCGCATATTATAACAGAAAACCAAACGCATTAGCGTGATAATGCGTGAGAAGAGAGCTGATAGACACAGATGAGCGTGAAGGCGGTAGTCAGCCGCCCAGACTAATAGAACTCCGGCGATGGGGACCTCGCAACGGAACAAGCGATAAGCCTATCAGGTCAGACTGAAAATCTGATCCCAAGGCAAGTAGTAAATATTAGCTATAACCATTAATACCAAAGAAACATAGGTGGCGCTCATCCCGGAGCGACGCCAGCGAATTTCGCGATGGCGTAAACCATAATAATGCAGCAGACGGCCAACTATCAGCATTAATCCACAGATATGGATCATCCACGTTTCAGCACCGTTCATCTCCATCATAATGAGCAAAATGACAGCAATAGGGATATATTCTACGGCGTTCCCATGTACCCGGATGGCGGTTTGTAATTCATAAAAACCGCCGTCGCCATAAGCTACCCGGTACTGGTTTCTCAATTTAACCACATCAAATGAAAGCTTTATCAATAACAGTGCGCCCAACACGACATAAAGCGAGCTAACCATTTTCAACTCCATTGCCCAACCATAGACTGGCGGAATAATGATAACCGCCTGTTGGGTCACTGTCGCTAGAAAAATCGATGGATTGTCATTTCTTGATGTTCAGTTTAGTGTTTGGAAAGATGAGCTTAAAACAACGTCACTTGTTCAGGCCAGTCAGGTGCGGTTGCTAGCGTCGGTATGCGTGCTGCCAACTGTTGCCATAGCTTTTGCGCTTGCTGCGGCGAGTCGCTGTTATCTGGTGTGTGAATGAATAAATAAGGCTGATATTGCTGTTCCCACAGTGGCAGTCTTTGTAACCATGGCGAAAATAGAGCCAAATTATCATCTATTTGATCGCCACCAATAAATCGCACCAAGGGGTGACTGCCAGTGACGACGGCATGAACAGGGAGGCGGGGTTTCTTGCTTTGTGCATCCCGTACGGCCGCAGTTGCTGGTTTGGCGGCATGAATAGCGCGGCTATCTAATATTACCCGATTGATTGACCGTTGGTGCAAACCTTGATTGAGCGCCAACTCAGTAGCACCTTTGGCAAAAAACTCAGGATGACGCACTTCGACCCCATAATTGAAGCCTGCGGGCAATTTATCGAGAAATTGCCACAAATGGTTCAACGCATTAGGCCCAAATGCTGCGGGCAACTGTAACCACAATTGGCCAATGCGTTCATGCAGTGGGGCCAAACAGTGATAAAAAGCCTGTAGATCTTGCTCACATTCGCGCAAAGCCGCCTGATGGCTAATCGTCGAGGGGAATTTAAAGCAAAAGCGGAAACTGTCCGGCGTCATATCACGCCAGCGCTGTACTATTTCCAGCCGTGGCAATGCATAAAACGTGGTATTCCCTTCAACACAATTAAAGTAGCGGCTATAGTCAGCTAAATCCTTGATACCCAGCCGGTTCCAGGTTGGGTGTTGCCATTGCGGCAGTCCGATATACATATTTTACCCTTCTTACTTGGCGCTACTGCGTTGTTAGCTGCGCTGACGTTATAGCGTTACGCGTTAAGGGCCGCAAGAATTTCGCTACTGCTGCGCACGCGGGATATCCGCGGGAAAATATGTGTAAATGCGAACTGCTGCATCTCGCTGCTCGCCGTACTGCAACCATCTTCGGCAATCACCAACTCATAACCGTGCTCCCAAGTGGCACGAGCCGTTGATTCCACACCGATATTGGTGGCAATCCCCGCCAATACGATGGTCTTTATACCGCGTCGGCGCAATTGTAAATCCAAATCTGTGCCATAAAATGCGCCCCACTGGTGTTTAGTAATTTTGATATCTTGATCAGCCACCGCGAGTTGTTCGGGGAACGTCCACCATGAGTCTGGCAACCCACCCTCGGGGGCAGGGCTTGGCTGATCTACGGGCTGTTTTAGTGCCTCGGCGAAGGAGTCAGACCAACCCACTCGCACCAAAACCACCGGAGCACCCAGCAGGCGAAACTGCTTTGCCAATTGTGCGTTGGTGGCGATGACCTGTTCAGCCGTATAGGGGCCTTTGGCAAAAGGTAAGATCCCTTGTTGTAGATCAATCAGTACCAGTGCGGTGGTTTTTGCATCAAGTTTCATTCTGTTACGCCTCAATATCATTATGCGAAAGTCTGGATGAGCGGTTCCACCTGCTGACCCGTTGTTGCTAGCATATGTTATCGGGCGGTCCTTGTGAGGGGATAAATTTGTTAAATGATGTGTTAAAACATCGCTGAAAGGGATTTTGTCATGCCTGAGCTGTGCGTTCGCTCTTATCTATACCATGAAATTCCTTTATAATGGCCCCCATTTTTCAAGACTCTTTAATCCAAAACACCTAAGAAAACAGTCGCACGGACAGTGCATAACGCGTGTGGCATCGGCTGAGTAAAAGGATATTGTATGCGTACTGAGTATTGCGGGCAGTTGAATCTGTCCCATGTGGGCCAAAGCGTTACACTTTGTGGTTGGGTTAACCGTCGTCGTGACCTCGGTGGTCTGATTTTTATTGATATGCGTGATCGCGAAGGCATCGTTCAGGTATTTTTCGATCCAGACCATAAAGCCGCTTTTGAACAGGCTTCAGAGTTGCGTAATGAGTTCTGTATCCAGATTACCGGCACCGTGCGTGCGCGCCCAGATAGCCAAATCAATAAAGATATGTTGACGGGTGAAGTGGAAATCTTTGCCAATGCGCTGAATATCATCAACCGTTCTGAGCCGTTGCCACTGGACTCTAATCAGACCAACAGTGAAGAACAGCGTCTGAAGTATCGCTATTTGGATTTGCGTCGCCCGGAAATGGCCGATCGCCTGAAAACCCGTGCAAAAATCACCAGCTTTGTCCGTCGCTTTATGGACAGCCATGGTTTCCTCGATATTGAAACCCCAATGCTGACCAAGGCAACGCCAGAAGGTGCGCGTGACTATCTGGTGCCAAGCCGGGTACACAAAGGCAAGTTCTATGCATTGCCACAATCACCACAACTGTTTAAACAGTTGCTGATGATGTCTGGTTTTGACCGCTATTATCAGATCGTAAAATGCTTCCGTGATGAAGATTTGCGTGCTGACCGCCAGCCTGAATTCACCCAAATCGATGTTGAAACCTCTTTCATGACCGCCGATCAAGTGCGCGAAGTGATGGAGAAACTGGTGCGTGAATTGTGGCAGGAAACCAACGGTGTCGAGCTGGGTGATTTCCCGGTGATGACTTTTGCTGAAGCTATGCGTCGTTTCGGTTCTGATAAACCAGACCTGCGTAACCCAATGGAATTGGTGGATGTTGCGGATCTGGTTAAAGACGTTGAGTTTAAAGTATTCTCTGGCCCGGCAAATGATGTCAAAGGTCGTGTCGCTGCACTGCGTGTTCCCGGTGGCGCACAGGTTACCCGTAAGCAAATTGATGAGTACGGCCAGTTTGTCAGCATCTATGGCGCGAAAGGCTTGGCATGGTTGAAAGTCAATGACCGTGCAGCCGGCGTTGAGGGTGTACAAAGCCCAATTGCGAAATTCCTCAGTGCAGAGGTACTGGAAGCCATTCTGGCTCGCACTCAGGCTGAAAGCGGCGATATCCTGTTCTTTGGTGCCGATAGCAACAAAATCGTCACTGACGCGATGGGTGCATTGCGTCTGAAAGTAGGTCGTGATCTGGAACTGACCAAATTGGGAACATGGGCGCCGCTGTGGGTTGTTGACTTCCCGATGTTTGAAGATGATAGCGAAGGCGGCCTAACGGCGATGCATCATCCGTTTACTGCACCAAAAGAGATGAGCCCAGAGCAATTGGCTGCGGCACCGACTACGGCTATCGCCAATGCGTACGATATGGTGATTAACGGTTATGAAGTGGGTGGCGGTTCCGTGCGTATTCATCGTACCGAAATGCAGCAACAGGTGTTTGGTATTCTGGGTATCAATGAACACGAGCAACGTGAGAAATTTGGCTTCCTGCTGGACGCATTGAAATATGGCACACCACCACACGCAGGTCTGGCTTTCGGTCTGGATCGTCTGGTGATGCTGCTGACCGGTACTGATAACATTCGTGATGTCATTGCTTTCCCGAAAACCACTGCGGCGGCTTGTCTGATGACCGATGCGCCAAGCTTTGCTAATCCAGCTTCTCTGCAAGAGCTGTCGATCAGCGTAGTGGCGAAGAAAGGGGCAACAGACGTAGCGGAAGAAGAGAATCAGTAATGAATTATAAGCGCCCCGAATCAATACTGGCGGTTATCTACGCCAGATCCAGTGGTCGGGTGTTGATGTTGCAACGGCGTGATGATCCTGATTTCTGGCAGTCGGTGACCGGCAGTCTGGAAGAGGGGGAAGCGCCGCGGCAAACCGCACAGCGCGAAGTAAAGGAAGAAGTCGGCATTGATATACTGGGTGAAAACCTTGATCTACTCGACTGCCAGCGTTGTGTGGAATTTGAACTCTTTGTGCATTTGCGCCGTCGCTATGCGCCGGGTGTTACGCGGAATAAAGAACATTGGTTCTGTCTGGCGTTACCCGAAGAGCGGGATGTGGTTATCACCGAACATCTTGCCTACCAGTGGTTAGATGCTGCAGATGCCGCAGCATTAACTAAATCCTGGAGTAATCAGCAAGCGATTGAAGAGTATGTTCTTTATTCAAGCTAGTATTTTTGGAGATACTTATTTATGGCAGGTCATAGTAAATGGGCCAACACAAAACACCGCAAAGCGGCACAGGATGCTAAGCGCGGTAAGATTTTCACTAAAATTATCCGTGAGCTGGTGACTGCGGCACGTCTGGGTGGTGGTGATCCCGGTGCAAACCCACGTTTACGTGCGGCCATCGATAAAGCGCTATCGAATAATATGACGCGTGACACCCTGAACCGCGCAATTGCCCGTGGTGTTGGTGGTGACGAAGATAACAATATGGAAACTATTATTTACGAAGGCTACGGACCTGGCGGCACTGCCGTGATGGTTGAATGTCTGAGTGATAACCGTAACCGTACCGTATCTGAAGTCCGCCATGCATTCACTAAGACCGGCGGTAATTTGGGAACCGATGGTTCTGTTTCCTATCTGTTTACCAAAAAAGGCGTCATTTCTTACGCACCAGGTTTGGCTGAAGATACCGTGATGGATGCGGCATTGGAAGCGGGTGCCGATGATATCGTGGTATATGATGACGGTGCTATTGACGTGTTCACGGCTTGGGAGTCACTGGGTGCGGTGAAAGATGCTTTGGATGCAGCGGGTCTGGTGGCAGAAGGTGCTGAAGTTGCGTTGATTCCATCAACCAAAGCGGATTTGGATGCGGAAACCGCACCAAAACTGTTGCGTTTGATCGATATGCTGGAAGATTCTGATGATGTGCAAGAGGTTTACCATAACGGTGAAATCTCTGATGAAGTGGCGGCAACATTGTAAAACAGCGTCATCTCATCCGGTTGTTCAATGAGTTATGTCATTCTCTCTGGCCGCATTCTGTGGCCAGTGTTTTTAGAGGCACCCCCCGGTATTGCACAGGTACGGTGCCTTTGCTCATTAATGTTACTCAACATAGTATTAATGAGAAGCAATGCAGCGAATAAGGTAAAAAACTGGTATGGCGATCGTATTAGGCATCGATCCCGGTTCTCGTGTCACCGGTTATGGCGTTATTCGCCAACAAGGCCGTCAGCTCACTTATCTGGGCAGCGGCTGTATCCGCACTGTTGTTGACGATATGCCTACTCGTCTGAAGCTAATTTATGCTGGTGTGACTGAAATTATCACTCAGTTCCAACCTGATTTTTTTGCTATTGAACAAGTGTTTATGGCGAAAAACCCGGATTCGGCGTTAAAGCTGGGGCAAGCACGTGGCGCTGCAATTGTTGCTGCGGTAAACCTGAATTTACCGGTTTCTGAATATGCAGCCCGCCAGGTAAAGCAAACTGTGGTGGGAACCGGGGCGGCAGAAAAAAGTCAGGTTCAACATATGGTGCGTTCACTGTTAAAACTGCCAGCGAATCCCCAGGCCGATGCGGCCGATGCATTAGCTATTGCGATAACCCATTGCCATCTTAGTCAAAATACCTTGCGATTGGGCAATGATCAAATGACATTGGCGCGTGGCAGAATTCGCTAACCCATTACCAGACGCGAACAGGTTAACAGTTATTGTTGGCTGGATATCCATCCAGCCTTTTTTATGCTATAAACAGCCATTATGTTTATACCCGACCGCGGGTAAACGAGGAGAGAGTCAACGTGATAGGGCGCCTCAGAGGTATCATTCTGGAAAAACAGCCACCGTTGGTGCTGTTGGAAACAAACGGTGTTGGCTATGAAGTCCAATTACCAATGACCTGCTTTTATGAGCTGCCGGACTTGGGGCAGGAAGCCATTATCTTTACCCAATTTATCGTGCGTGAAGATGCTCAGCTTTTGTATGGCTTTAATGATAAGCAGGAGCGGGCGCTGTTTCGCGAACTGATTAAAGTTAACGGTGTCGGCCCTAAACTGGCGCTGGCCATTCTCTCCGGCATGTCTGCGCAGCAATTTGTGGCCGCGGTTGAACGGGAAGACATTACCACGTTGGTTAAATTACCCGGTGTCGGCAAGAAGACGGCCGAACGGCTGGTGGTGGAAATGAAAGACCGCTTTAAAGGTCTGAATGGCGATCTGTTCAATAATACCGGCGATATTCAGTTGCCCGCCAGTTCATCGCAAACATCGGATGCCGATATTGAGGCGGAAGCTGCTTCGGCACTGGTTGCTTTGGGCTATAAACCACAGGAAGCCAGCCGTTTGGTGAGCAAAATAGCTAAACCGGGTGCTGACTGTGAAACCCTGATCCGCGACGCTCTGCGTTCCGCATTATAGAGTGAGTCATACAGGATGATTGAAGCAGACCGCCTGATATCGGCAGGTATTATCAGTGATGAAGAGAGCATTGATCGGGCTATCCGACCAAAGCTATTGGCTGAATATGTCGGGCAGCCCCACGTCCGCGAGCAAATGGAAATCTTCATTCAGGCGGCAAAACAGCGTGGCGACGCGCTTGATCATGTCCTGATTTTCGGCCCGCCAGGGCTGGGTAAAACCACATTGGCAAATATTGTTGCTAATGAGATGGGGGTGAACCTGCGAACTACCTCCGGCCCGGTCTTGGAAAAGGCCGGTGACTTAGCGGCGATGCTGACCAATCTTGAGCCACACGATGTCCTGTTTATTGATGAAATCCATCGATTATCGCCGGTTGTAGAGGAGATCCTCTATCCGGCAATGGAAGATTATCAATTGGATATCATGATTGGTGAAGGCCCCGCGGCCCGTTCAATCAAACTTGATCTGCCGCCATTTACCCTGATTGGTGCCACCACTCGCGCCGGTTCATTGACCTCTCCACTGCGTGACAGGTTTGGTATTGTGCAACGCCTGGAGTTTTATCAGGTGGCAGATTTAGAACATATTGTCGCGCGCAGTGCCAAGTGTATGGGGTTGGAACTGACGCCAGAAGGGGCTCATCAACTGGCGCGTCGTTCAAGAGGGACGCCACGTATCACTAACCGTCTGCTGCGCCGGGTGCGAGATTTTGCTGAAGTCAGAGCCGATGGCGCGATTAACGGCGATGTGGCGATGAAAGCGCTAGATATGCTTAATGTCGATGCCGAAGGGTTTGACTTTATGGACCGTAAGCTGTTGCTCGCCGTGATTGACAAGTTTATGGGCGGTCCGGTCGGGCTGGATAACTTAGCCGCCGCGATTGGCGAAGAGCGGGAAACGATTGAAGACGTGCTGGAACCTTATTTGATCCAACAAGGTTTTATTCAACGCACACCACGTGGGCGAATTGCCACCAATCATGCCTACAAACATTTTGGGATTACCCGCGAAGAGTAAATTTTTTGATGCAGGGCTGAGCCAATGCCAGCCCTGATGGAGTGATAGTCAGGCGGTTGCTTGTTCGCCGACAGGTATGTTAATCATTCGATTAAGCCATGGAATGAGTAGCGCCATAACCAGTGCAATGGCCAGGGTGGTGATACCAATTTTGCCAAAAACATCGGTATAGATAGGCAGTGTTTCGAGTGGGTCTGTTATCCCTTCTGGTGTCGCGGTAAAGGTGGCAACATAACCGCCAATCAGGAACGATGCGGCTTGCGTCAGGAACCACATCCCCAGAATAAAGCCCATCAGATATTGCGGTACCAGTGCCGCCACCATCGCTAAACCTAAAGCACTGATCATCAATTCCCCCAGGCTCTGGAATAAGTAAACCAGAACGATAAACCAAGGTGATGTCAGACCTTGTGCATCAGCAAACCACATCCCCGCAGCGGCCGCTGTCAGAAAACCCAGTGAACATAAAAACATACCTAAAGTAAATTTGGCCGGCATCGATAAGTCACGGTTTTTACTGCCCAGGCGGGTATAAATTGAGGCTAAAATCGGGCTGGCCACCACTACCCAGAATGGATTTAGTGCCTGGAAACTCACCGGATTGATAGTGAAACCAAGAATTTCATGATGAACATTATTGATGGCGAAGAAGTTGAGTGACGTTGGCATCTGTGCATACAGCACGTAAAAGACGATAGCTTCAATCATCAGAATAAAAGCGACATACATTTTATTGCGGCCTAATTTATCCTGCTTAAATGCTTCTTTGAAAAAGATAAATACCACAATCAACGATAAGACGATCAGCACCAGATTGGCAATCACCACATGGTTCATTAACCAAGCGCAGAGACATATCATCACTGCACTACCAGCCAGTACCAGTAGCAAGTTTCGCCAATTTAACGGTTTAGCATCAGGCTCGGAACCGATATGACTCACCATATGGCGGCAGCAGAAATAGACCAACAAAGCAAAAATCAAACCAATACCGCACAAATAATAGGTCACGGTATAACCGAAGCGTTCGGCAATAACCGGAGCCAATGACAGTGAAATTAGGGAGCCGATATTGATCGACATGTAAAACAAGGTGAAGGCCCCATCAAGGCGTGGATCTTTGGGGGGATAGCATTTTGATAATAGGCTAGCCGGATTAGCTTTAAACAAACCATTACCGACAGCAATGGTCCCCAAAGCAAAGAAGATTAGATTTGGGTTATACAGTGATAAACCGGTAGCAAAGTATCCGAGAGCCAGCACGATAGCGCCTAATACCATGGTGCGTTTAGTGCCTAATAAATGGTCGCCGACATATCCACCAATCGAAATCAGGCCATAAACCAAAGCGGCAAAAGCCCCAAAAGTGACAAACGCTTGTTCCTGTGAAAACCCTAACTGCTTCACGAAGAAAACAGCAAGAATACCTTGAACACCGTAATAACCGAACCTCTCCCATAGTTCGACAAAGAAAATCATGAAGAATGGTTTGGGTTGCTGAAGTAAACCAGTGGGTGTGGATCTATCCATGAGAGCCGCCTCTGCGGAATAATCATTCTGCGTAAATTGGGAGCATACAAGCCCATGCAGAAATGAAAGATGTATCTGCATAACCATTATATTGCTCATTGATTTGAGTGATAGGCAGGGTATTACACTGCAATTTTATTGTATTTGTGGTTGATCACACTAATTAAAATATAAAATACAGAATTGATGATTGTTGGAATGTTTAGCAATAGACGCTAATCGTGAACGAGGTTATTGCTATTAGTGGCGGGAGTTAATGGTTTGACAACATTAATGGTAAGGGTGGATAGGGGGGTTATTACTCTAAACCCCCCTTTAATCGAGCAATTATCCACGCGCCTTTTGTGACAGGCTAAGTACAAACATGACCGCCGCACAAAGTACTACTGAAGGCCCGGCGGGGGTGTCATAGAAAGCAGAGAATGTCAGACCACCGGTCACGGCAACAATACCAATACCGATGGCAATTCCAGCCATCTGTTCGGGGGTTCGGGCAAAACGACGAGCTGCCGCGGCAGGAATGATTAGCAGTGAGGTGATAATCAGCGCGCCAACAAACTTCATCGACAGCCCGATAGTCAGTGCGGTGACCAGCATTAGCAACATCCGTACCCGTTCCAGGTTGACCCCATCAACATGAGCCAGCTCCGGGCTAACCGTCATTGACAGCAGTGCCCGCCATTGCCAGCACAGCACTGCTAACACCACAATAACACCTACGGCAATCAACCAGATATCACTCAGTGTTACGGAAAGCAGATCACCAAACAGATAGGCCATTAAATCGACCCGGACATTATGCATCAGACTCACAACCACCAGGCCCAGTGATAATGCGCTGTGAGCCATGATCCCCAGTAGCGTATCGACTGCTAACTGTGGGCGACGTTCTAACCACACCAGAATCACGGCTAATACCATGGTCATTACAATCACGGCATAAAACGGATTCACATTTAGCAGTAAACCAAAAGCCACACCCAGTAAGGAGGCATGGGCCAGAGTATCACCAAAATAGGACATTCGACGCCAAACGACGAACGACCCCAGCGGGCCGGCCGCTGTTGCCAATAATACTCCTGCTAACCAGCCAGGTAGCAATAATTCAATCATGCCTCACGACTCCCGCTGTTCTTCAAAATAATCTTTCCGTGCAAATCGTGTCGATGATTATGGTGGTGGCGATAAACCGCTAGCTGCTCAGCGCCACGATTGCCAAACATGGCAATAAATTCAGGATGAGTGGAAACCACCTCTGGTGCGCCAGAACAGCAGATATGTTGGTTAAGGCATAATACTTCATCAGTTTTGGCCATCACTAAATGCAAGTCATGGGAAACCATCATAACAGCACAGCCTAACTCTTTACGCAGTTGCTCGATTAAGTCGTATAGCGCTAATTGCCCATTAACATCAACACCTTGCGTTGGTTCATCCAGTACCAGTAACTGCGGTTTGTTCAGTAATGCACGGGCTAACAGCACGCGTTGGTTCTCACCACCAGACAGCCTTTGCATGGGTTGGTCTAATAAATGTGCTGCATGCACACGCTTGAGTGCCGGCAGGATATCCGCCTTTTTGACACCCGGTTTCAAACGCATAAAACGGCTTACAGTGAGCGGTAATGTGGCATCCAAATGGAGTTTTTGCGGAACATAACCGATGCGTAAGCCCGGCTGACGGACAAGCGTGCCGCTGGTGGGAGGAATCAGCCCCAGTACCACGCGAACCAGCGTCGATTTACCGGCACCATTTGGCCCAAGCAGGGTGAGAATTCTTCCCGGTCGCAGTGAAAGGGAGATATCGTTCAGTACCCGCCGACTACCAAAAGTGACGGATATATTATGTAGAGTTACCAATGTGGACATTATGATTACGTTTGCAGAACCGAGTGAATGTTATAATATTACGCTTTACCCAACAAAACGTCGAGAATTCGTATTATGTTACATAAAAAAAAATGGCTAAAGCGGGCAATGCTAGCCAGCGCAATTTTAATTGCCAACCCATTTAATATTGCCTCAGCGGCGGTCGTTACATCAGTACGGCCATTAGGTTTTATTGCCTCTGCCATTGCCGATGGGGTGTTACCAACGGAAGTATTATTGCCCGATGGTGCATCGCCACACGATTATGCGCTTCGTCCGTCGGATGTCCAGCGGTTACGCAGTGCCGAGCTGGTTATTTGGGTCGGACCAGAAATGGAAGCATTTTTAACAAAACCATTGACACAAGTTGCTGATAATAAAAAGATTGCACTGGCTGAGTTACCTTCAGTTACACCTTTATTGATCAAAGGTGACGAACATGATGAACATGAAGGTGAAACCGCAGGGCATGACCATGATCATGCTGAAGATAATCACAGTGACGAGCACCATCATGGCGAGAACAACATGCATATTTGGTTGTCGCCAACGATTGCGAAACAATCTGCAATCGCTATTCACGAGAGATTATTGGAACTTATGCCACAAAATAAGGACAAATTAGATGCAAACCTGCGCCGATTCGAGGATCAACTAGCGCAAAACGAAAAAAATATTGCTACTATGTTGAAGCCTGCCCAAGGTAAGGGATATTTCGTCTTTCATGATGCCTATGGCTACTTTGAAAAACACTTTGGCTTGAGCCCGTTAGGGTATTTTACAGTCAATCCCGAAATACAGCCTGGTGCGCAGCGTTTACATCAAATTCGAACACAGTTGGTTGAGCATAAAGCGGTATGCGTTTTTGCTGAGCCACAATTCAGGCCGGCCGTCATTAATGCCGTTGCTAAAGGAACAAATGTGCGTTCAGGCACCTTGGATCCCTTGGGCAGCGGCATCGTATTAGGCAAGGACAGCTATGTGAACTTTTTGTCTCAGTTGTCGAACCAATACGTGAGCTGCCTGAAGTAAGATTAAAAGGATACTCATAAGTGCAGCAGATAGTCCGAACTATCACCTTGGCGTATAACAATCTCCCTCGACCCCACCGTATTATGCTGGGGTCGTTGACTGTAATGACTCTGGCCGTAGCTGTTTGGCGGCCTTTTGTTTATCACCCCGAGCATGAACCTGTCGCTAAGAGCGTGGTATTAGATACCAGCCAAACCCGCATTTTATTACCTGAAGCCAGCGAACCCATCGATCAGCCCACGCCTGATGATGAAATTCCGCAAGATGAGCTAGATGCCAAAGATGTCAGTGAAACCGGTGTTCATGAGTATGTGGTTTCAACTGGGGATACCCTAAGCAGTATTCTTACCCAGTACGGCATTGATATCTCTGATGTGTCGCTGTTGGCGACGCAAAACCGTGATCTGCGTAATTTGAAGATAGGGCAGCAAATCTCTTGGACCGTCAATGATACCGGTGATTTACAGCGCCTGACTTGGGAAGTTTCTCGTCGTGAAACGCGGACTTATGACCGTGTTGGCAATAATTTCAAAGAGACCAAAGAGCTACAAAAAGGTGAGTGGAGCAACAAGGTTCTGACGGGTCGCCTTGATGGCAGCTTTGTCACCAGCGCCAGGAAGGCGGGCTTGACGGCTTCCGAGATTCGCGCGGTCACTAAAGCATTACAGTGGCAGCTTGACTTCGCTAAACTGCGTAAAGGTGATCAATTCTCGGTTTTGATGTCACGTGAAATTCTTGATGGTCGCAGTGAGCAAAGCCAACTGGTCGGGGTGCGTATGCGTTCCGGTGGTAAGGATTACTACGCTATCCGTGCCGATGACGGTAAATTTTATGACCGGCTTGGTTCTGGCCTGGCCCGTGGTTTCATGCGTTTCCCTACCATGAAGCAATTCCGGGTGTCGTCAAACTTTAACCCACGCCGCCTAAACCCGGTAACCGGGCGTATTGCCCCGCATAAAGGTGTGGATTTCTCTATGCCTGTCGGGACGCCAGTACTCGCCGTCGGTGATGGGGAAGTCGTGATCGCAAAACGCAGTGGGGCGGCGGGTAACTATGTTGCTATCCGTCATGGTCGCCAATACACCACCCGTTATATGCATCTGAAAAAGTTGTTGGTCAAGCCAGGTCAAAAAGTAAAACGTGGTGATCGTATCGCATTGTCAGGTAATACTGGCCGCTCTACTGGTCCTCATTTGCACTATGAATTCTGGATGAATCAGCAAGCAGTTAATCCATTAACCGCTAAATTACCGCGCTCAGAAGGCTTGAGTGGTAAAGACCGCAGTGACTATCTGGCTATCGCCAAGCAGGTCATTCCGCAGTTACAACTGGATTAACCACTATCCAGTAACCACTATCTACCGGAGTGTTATACCCAGACCGTGGAGTTGCAGGGGGCAGCAAACCTACCAATCCCAATGAACTTAGGTTAAGTGATTCGGGTGAGTGGGAGTAGCTAGCAACCCTGTGGCTTCAAGGATGAAAGGTATACTATTATTAGCCCACAGAATTCCAAGAGTTCCCCCATGCATAAAGATAAAAATGACGCCGCTGGCTTTATTCCGGTATTTAAGAAATCTTTCCTCCACCCACGGTTTTGGGGGGTATGGTTGGGGGCCGGTTCTATGGCTGCGATGGCTTATGTGCCACCGAAATTCCGCGATCCTTTGTTAGCAGGGATTGGCCGTCTGGCGGGCAAGTTTGCCAAGAGCGCCCGTCGTCGCGCGCGGATTAATCTTCTTTATTGTATGCCAGAGCTGCCCGAAGCTGAGCGCGAACATATCATTGACCAGATGTTTGCCACTGCGGCGCAACCGTTGATGATGATGGCAGAACTGTGCTTTCGTGAACCGAAGAAAGTACTCTCTCGGGTTCATTGGCACGGTTTGGAGATTCTTGACGAGTTGCAGCAGCAGCAGCGTAATGTCATTTTGTTGGTGCCACATGCCTGGTCGATCGATATACCGGCAATGCTGCTCGCAGAACAGGGCAAACCGGTTGCCGGTATGTTCCATCATCAGCGCAATCCGCTAGTTGATTATTTATGGAATAGTGCCCGTTTGCGGTTTGGTGGGCGAATTCATGCGCGTGAAAGTGGCATCAAGCCATTTATCAGTTCAGTGCGCCAGGGGTTCTGGGGCTACTATTTGCCGGATGAAGATTATGGCCCTGAGCAAAGTGAATTTGTTGATT
This sequence comes from Yersinia sp. 2540 StPb PI, assembly GCF_052217165.1. Classification (NCBI taxonomy): domain Bacteria; kingdom Pseudomonadati; phylum Pseudomonadota; class Gammaproteobacteria; order Enterobacterales; family Yersiniaceae; genus Yersinia; species Yersinia sp. 2540 StPb PI. Next base: position 3,121,161 of record NZ_JAZGQC010000001.1, on the reverse strand, counting down.
TCTTTGCCACCTATAAGGCGACCTTGCCAGCAATAGGGCGTTTGATGAAAGTATGTCGTGCGGCAATCGTACCGATGTTCCCAGTCTATAATTATCGCGAACACCGCCTTGATATCTATATTCGTCCACCGATGGATGATTTGGCTGATGCTGATGACGCCTATATTGCCCGCCGTATGAATGAAGAAGTTGAGTTGTTGGTCAAACCCAACCCGGAGCAATATACCTGGATTCTTAAGTTGTTGAAAACCCGTAAAGAGGGTGAGATAGAACCTTATGTTCGTAAGGATATTTAACCGTCGCTATCGTGATTAAACATAAAAAAAGCCCGCACATTTTAGTCGCGGGCTTTTGCATTTATTGGCTACAATAAACTATTCAACACGTAGGATGCGGCTGGTATTGGTCGTACCAATAGTCCCCATCACATCGCCCTGCGTTACAATAACCAGATCACCTGAGACCAGGAAACCTTTATCTTTCAGTCGGCTGACAGCTTCACTGGCCGCCAGAACACCATCAGTATGGGTATCACAATAAACTGGTGTGACACCACGGTAGATTGCCGTCAGATTTAAAGTATGGTCATGACGCGACATCGCAAAGATAGGCAAACCGGAGCTGATACGGGACATCATCAGTGCCGTACGGCCAGATTCGGTCATGGCGATAATGGCAGTGATACCTTTCAGGTGGTTCGCTGCATACATGGTCGACATCGCGATAGCTTCTTCGACATTGTCGAATTGCACATCAAGGCGGTGTTTAGACACATTGATACTTGGGATCTTCTCTGCACCCAGACAAACTCGTGCCATAGCAGCAACCGTTTCTGCTGGATACTGACCGGCAGCGGTTTCTGCTGACAACATAACAGCGTCAGTACCATCTAGCACGGCGTTAGCAACGTCCATCACTTCCGCACGGGTTGGCATCGGGTTGGTTATCATTGACTCCATCATTTGAGTCGCGGTGATAACCGCACGGTTAAGCTGACGAGCACGGCGGATCAGTTTCTTCTGAATTCCCACCAGCTCTGGGTCACCAATTTCCACCCCCAAATCACCACGGGCAACCATCACCACATCAGAGGCCAGGATGATATCATCCATAGCTTCATCGGTTGCGACCGCCTCAGCACGCTCAACTTTCGCCACGATTTGTGCATTACAGCCAGCATCACGCGCCAAACGGCGGGCATAATGCAAATCTTCGCCAGTCCGTGGGAACGAAACAGCCAGGAAGTCCACCCCGATTTTAGCGGCGGTAATAATATCGGCTTTGTCTTTTTCTGTCAGCGCTTCTGCCGACAGACCGCCACCGAGCTTATTAATGCCCTTATTATTGGAGAGAGGGCCACCGACAGTAACTTCGGTGAACACTTTCATGCCCTGGACTTCAATGACTTTTAATTGTACCCGGCCATCATCCAGCAGCAAAATATCACCAGGAACCACATCAGCGGGTAGGCCTTTGTAATCGATACCGACTTTGTCTTTATCACCTTCGCCTTTTGCCATATTGGCATCGAGCAAGAATTTATCATGTACGTTAAGGAATACTTTGCCTTCCTTAAAAGTAGATACCCGGATTTTAGGACCTTGCAAATCGCCAAGAATAGCAACATGGCGCCCTAATCTTGCAGCGATCTCACGGACTTTATTGGCCCGCAACACATGATCTTCGGCGCTACCATGGGAAAAATTCAGGCGGACTACGTTAGCACCAGCAGCAATAATCTTTTCCAGATTATTGTCGCGGTCGGTAGCCGGCCCCAGTGTAGTAACAATCTTGGTCCTTCTGAGCCGTCTGGACATCTCTTACTCCGTTGACTGATGAAGCATGGTGTTGTTAAAACAGCGGATAATGAATCCGATAGTAAAATGTAATTAAGATCAAATTTTACGACGACATGCGATACGATAACCCTGTTTTACCACACAGCGCCATGCATGTTATCCGCTTGCGGATGTAAAACGATTGATGCAAAAATGGCCCCATCCGGGCACCACCAATACATCAATGACAACATTACAAAAGCGAGCTATTTACCCCTTATCGGTTTTGGTAACGTTTACCGCCGCCATACAAGGACTATTTTCCAATAATACGTCAAATTATTACTCGAGAAGATGCGCTAACACAACACAAAGCGAGTTCTGCCCTTGGCGTTATTCACCGCTGTTGACGCGCGGTGAACCTTTATCAAAGCGCGATTCTTTCAAGGCGTCTTTCACACGTTTCAGGTTATCCCTGAATTTTGCTCCACGCCGTAGGGTAAACCCGGTTGCCAGCACATCAATTAATGTCAATTGAGCAATACGGGAGACCATCGGCATGTACATATCAGTATCTTCCGGCACATCCAGCAGCAGTGATAGTGTTGCTTCATTTGCCAGCGGTGTATCGCGCGAGGTGATAGCAATCACTGTGGCATCGTTTTCACGGGCTAAGTGGGCCAACTCGACCAGGTTTTTCGTCCGGCCAGTGTGAGAGATCAATACCACCACATCACCCTCACTGGAATTCATACAACTCATACGTTGCATAACGATGTCATCGAAATAAATTACCGGAATATTGAAACGGAAAAATTTATTCATCGCATCGTGGGCAACCGCGGCAGAGGCGCCAAGGCCAAAGAACGAAATTTTCTTCGCCTGAGTCAGTAAATCTACTGCCCGATTAATGGCCGCAATATCTAAATTGTTTTTCGCCATATCCAAGCTGGCCATGGTCGATTCGAAAATTTTTGTCGTGTAAGCGGCTACACTATCATCTTCTTCAACATTGCGGTTCACATAAGGTGTGCCATTTGCCAGACTTTGCGCCAAATGCAGTTTAAAATCAGGGAAACCTTTGGTGTCCAGTCGGCGGCAAAAACGGTTAACCGTCGGTTCGCTAACGTTCGCCATTTTGGCCAGTGTCGCGATACTTGAATGGATGGCAGTTTGTGGGGAGGCGAGGATCACCTCAGCGACTTTCCTTTCTGATTTGCTCAGGAGGTCCAGACTATTTTGGATATTTTCCAGCGTATTCATATATCGAGAGTCACCCATGGGTTTTACCGATTTCATTTAAAGGAGAAATCTATGCCGGTTTAATGAAAATATACTACGAGCTGGGACCCGTTGGCAGTGGCATAGGGTGGGAAGTAAGGTTTTTTCACCAGAATATGACCTGTGTCTAATTTTCATAATGGTAAATAGTTGTCAAAAACGTCATAAAATTACATTTTAAAGTTGCACGGCCTTATTTGGCGCGGCCTGGCACTCTGATGGATGTTTTTTAACCTTTTTTGCTCTGCTTTTATCTGGGTTTACTGGCTATAGTCAAAGAGAGTACATTAGTAATGTAAGAAAATTACAAATATCCTGCAACGAGGAGAATAACATGGCGGTAACTAATACAGCCCAGGCAGCCCAGGCGTGTGATCTGGTGATTTTCGGCGCTAAGGGAGACTTGGCTCGCCGGAAACTGCTGCCTTCCCTTTACCAATTAGAGAAAGCGGGTCACATCCACCCAGATACTCGCATCATCGGCGTAGGCCGTGCCGAGTGGGACAAAGACGCGTACACAGCCGTGGTAAAGGAAGCCCTCGATACCTTTATGAAAGAGAAGATGGATGATGAATTGTGGCAAAAGCTCAGTTCTCGTCTCGACTTCTGTAATTTGGATGTCAATGACAGCAAACACTTTGCCAAATTGGGCAAGATGCTGGATCAAAAAAATCGTACCACCATTAACTACTTTGCCATGCCACCCAATACGTTTGGTGCAATTTGTAAAGGATTGGGCGAAGCAAGGCTGAATAAAGAGCCTGCTCGTGTGGTAATGGAAAAACCGTTAGGGAAGGATCTGGCCTCTTCTCGGGTGATTAACGATCAAGTGGCAGAATATTTCAACGAGTGTCAGGTTTACCGTATCGACCACTATTTAGGTAAAGAGACGGTACTGAACCTGTTGGCTCTGCGTTTTGCTAACTCACTGTTTGCTTCTAACTGGGATAATCGCACTATTGACCATGTGCAGATCACGGTTGCCGAAGAGGTCGGGATTGAAGGGCGCTGGGGCTATTTTGATCAGGCCGGCCAGATGCGTGACATGATCCAGAACCATCTGCTGCAAATCCTGACCATGATTGCCATGTCACCGCCAGCAGATCTCAGTACTGACCGTATTCGTGATGAAAAAGTGAAAGTACTGCGATCATTGCGCCGTATCGACCACACCAATGTGCGGGAAACCACAGTGCGTGGTCAGTATACCGCCGGTTTTGTCCAGGGTAATAAAGTACCCGGCTATCTGGAAGAGGAAGGGGCGAATAAGAACAGCAACACTGAAACGTTTGTTTCTATCCGTGTCGATATTGATGACTGGCGTTGGGCTGGGGTGCCGTTCTATCTGAGAACCGGCAAACGTCTGCCAACAAAATGTTCTGAAGTGGTGGTTTACTTTAAAAACCCGGCACTGAATCTGTTCCGCGAGTCTTATCAGCAATTGCCTCAAAACAAGCTGACGATCCGCTTGCAACCGGATGAAGGTATCGAGATTGAAGTGCTGAATAAAGTGCCAGGTCTGGAGCATAAACACCGTCTGCAAACCACTAAGCTGGACCTCAGCTTCTCCAAAACTTTTAACGAGCAGCATATTGCTGATGCCTACGAACGTCTGTTGCTGGAGACCATGCGTGGTATTCAGGCACTGTTTGTGCGCCGCGATGAGGTTGAGGAAGCGTGGAAATGGGTCGATTCCATTATGGATGCATGGGCGGCTGACAATGACGCACCTAAGCCATATCAATCTGGAACCTGGGGGCCGGTGGCATCCGTTGCCATGATTACCCGCGACGGTCGTTCATGGAACGAGTTCGAATAAATATCCGTCATACTTCAAGCTGCATGTGTGTTGGCCGCCTTTGTTACTCGGCCCGACCATGGGCCTCGCCTGTGCGAGGCCGCTGCAAACAGCGTTCAAATCTGCTCCCGGCAGATTAGTTACCCCAGTCACTTACTTGTGTAAGCTCCTGGGGACTTGCTTAGTTGCCGCCTTCATGTAACTCGAATTGTTTAGGATATAAATTATTTATTATTCGATAACAGCGCCTCACTTAGGCGCAATAATAAAGAGTCGTTAGCTGGCTCGCATTGTGATTCTTTATGGCAGGCAGAAGCAGGAATGCATGTTCTGCCTGCCATATTTCAACTGGCACCCTCGGGTGAGTACATGCCAATCGGCATAAGTGGAGATAACAACTGATGAAAAGCTGGAAAACGAGCGCAGAACAGATCATGACCGCAGGCCCCGTGGTCCCGGTGATTGTGATTAATAAGCTCGAGCAGGCGGTACCGTTGGCAAAAGCCCTGGTGGCTGGCGGTGTTCGGGTGCTGGAAGTGACGTTGCGCACCCCTTGTGCTGTTGAGGCTATCCGTGCTATCGCAAAAGAAGTTCCTGAGGCGATTGTCGGCGCAGGTACTGTGCTCAATCCACAGCAGTTGGCTGATGTGGTTGAGGCTGGCGCGCAATTTGCTATCAGCCCAGGGCTGACTGATGAATTACTTAAGGCAGCCACTGAAGGCTCAATCCCATTAATTCCTGGGATCAGTACCGTTTCAGAACTGATGCTGGGTATGAGTTATGGCCTGCGTGAGTTTAAATTCTTCCCGGCAGAAGCTAACGGTGGTGTTAAAGCATTGCAAGCCATCGGCGGCCCATTCTCGCAAGTGCGTTTCTGCCCAACCGGCGGCATTACCCCGAATAACTACCGTGATTACCTGGCGCTGAAAAGCGTATTGTGTATTGGCGGTTCATGGTTGGTTCCGGCAGATGCGCTGGAAAAAGGGGACTACGCTCGTATTACTGAATTAGCCAAACAAGCCGTGGCGGGTGCAACAGCATAAGCTGTTCTAACCTCCTGAACTGACGAGATAATTCGCATAATCTCGTCAAACTATAAACCCCTGCCATGCAGGGGTTTTGTTTTTTTAAAACCACTAACTTATTATTTTATAATCTCTTTTTTTAAACTATTTATAAAATTGATGGTTTGCTTTATAAAATTGGCTGTGGTAAAAATACAGCAGTGAATTATTCCATTTTGATGAGGGTTTTAGGCGTATCACACTAGGTTTGGCAAACAAGTATGTAGCTAAAGCAGGTGTGGCTAAAAAAAAGAGATATATTATGATTAAAACTAATGGAATTACTTTCAAACCTTCTACCTGTCAACTTTTCCTGTCAGCCATTCTGGCCAGTGAGCATCACTGGTGTAGCGAGCTGTAGCGTCTTTATTCTTCCATCTTAAATACCCGTCATACTTCAAGCTGCATGTGCGTTGGCTGCGTTCAATCACCCGAATCACTTACTCATGTAAGCTCATCGGGGGTCTCTTGCTTAGCGCCTTCCTGCAACTCGAATTATTTAGGGTATAAAAAAGTTTATACGCCAAGTGAGTTTCTATTTCTTACGGCCTGCGCATGTCTATTCCTTGTGAATAGGGCATCGAATTAGGATAACCGTAACAAATAGACCTTAGCGTGCGTTTTACCCGTCATTATTCAAATAGCAGGGATGTTGGCCACTTATTACTCGGCCGTCCATGGGCCTCGCCTCTTTGAGGCCGCTGCTTGCACTTTGAAATCGATAGGGTAGCTGTGTTAGGAGAAGAATGATGATTTATTGGATATTTTTAGGTTTAGCGATTGTCGCAGAAATTATCGGCACGTTATCAATGAAATATGCCAGTGTCAGTGGTGAGATGACCGGGCATATCGTGATGTATTTTATGATAACCGGTTCATACATTTTACTGGCTCTGGCAGTGAAGAAAGTCGCGCTAGGCGTGGCCTATGCCCTGTGGGAAGGGATTGGCATCCTGATTATTACTGTTTTTAGCGTGCTGTGGTTTGATGAAAGCTTATCACCACTGAAACTTGCCGGTTTAGTGACCTTGATCGGCGGCATAATGTTAGTGAAGTCAGGGACGCGTAAGCCGAAGAAACCAGGCAGCCCGCACAACAATTCAGGTGAGCAGCATGCAACAGCTTGAGTTTTACCATATTGCGTTTCTGATTTTGGCGGTCATCCTGGAAATCATTGCCAATATCTTGCTGAAAATGTCAGATGGTTTTCGCCGGGTATGGTTAGGCATACTATCACTGCTGTCAGTGTTAGGGGCATTCAGTGCTTTGGCACAAGCAGTGAAAGGCATTGAATTATCAGTGGCTTATGCCTTGTGGGGCGGGTTCGGTATTGCCGCCACTGTGGCCGCGGGTTGGATTTTGTTTAATCAGCGTCTGAACTATAAAGGCTGGATTGGCCTGATTTTGCTACTGGCCGGCATGGTGATGATTAAGCTGTCCTGATATCCCCTTTGTACTTGAAGCTGCAGGGGGTTGGCTGCGCGCGCAAACCCGAATCACTTACCGGTGTAAGCTGATCGGGATTTGTTTGCTGGCCGCCTACCTGCAACTGCAATTACTTTGGCTATATCGAGTGACAGTTTTTAATCGAAGCTGATAAGCGGGGAAATGTACTGAATGGGTCCTTATTTGTTTAAAATACAAGGGGCGCGAGCCGTCAGAGTGCCCATCAGTGCAGTCGCCCCGCAGATCGCAAAATCAAATAGCCGCAATAATTTTGATTTCAACTTTGTACTTCGGATTCATCAATTTGGCTTCGACGGTACAACGCACTGGCGCATTGCCATCAACCACCCAGGCATCCCACGCCGCATTCATCGCCGCGAAGTCCGCACTGTCTGCCAGAAAAATGGTGGCATCCAAAATACGGCCTTTATCTGAACCGAGCTGATTCAATATCATATCTATTGCTGCCAGTGTGTTGGCAGTTTGCGCCGTGGCGTCTGCATCCAGATTTTCCGGTACGCTGGTGTAATAGATAGTGTTGTTAAATACCACAGCATCTGACCAACGTTTTTCTGGATTAATTCGTTCAATACTCATTTTCACTCCCTTGTGTGAATGTCAATGTCAGTTATCAGTAGTAGGGTAGCATAGCTTGTGATGAGAATGTGTGGTCGCGGGGCGATAGGCTTGGCATAATCACCGCTGATTTCGCCCGGAAGAGAACGCGTGACAGACGATTTTGCAACAGACGGCGCATTAGCGCAGGCCATTACAGGTTTTAACCCCCGAGAGTCTCAGCGCCGAATGGCGGCGGCCATCAGTGAATCTATTGATGCCAAACAACAATTGGTGGTAGAGGCAGGTACCGGTACCGGTAAAACATTTGCCTATTTGGCGCCCGCACTGCGTGCTGATTGCAAAGTGATTATCTCCACAGGTTCGAAAGCGTTACAAGATCAGCTCTATTCGCGTGACTTACCCACGGTAGCGACTGCTCTCAAATACAAAGGGAAGCTGGCCTTATTAAAGGGGCGCTCAAACTATCTTTGTCTGGAACGGCTTGAACAGCAATCATTGGCCGGGGGTGAATTAGCCAGTGAGACATTGGTTGATTTGGTTCGTTTGCGTGGCTGGTCAGCCGAAACCATCGATGGTGATATCAGTACCTGTGGCCAGGTGGCTGAGGATAGCTTTGTCTGGCCGTTGGTCACCAGTACCAATGATAACTGTCTGGGCAGTGATTGCCCGCTGTATAAAGATTGTTTTGTGGTGAAAGCCCGCCGTAAGGCGATGGATGCAGATATAGTGGTGGTGAACCACCATCTGTTCTTGGCGGATATGGTGGTGAAAGAGAGCGGTTTTGCCGAACTGATCCCCACCGCAGATGTGATGATTTTCGATGAAGCCCACCAGATCCCCGATATTGCCAGCCAATACTTTGGTCAGCAACTGACCAGTAGACAACTAATGGATTTGGCAAAAGATATTATTATTGCCTATCGCACCGAAGTGCGCGACTCCGCCCAATTGCAAAAAAGCGCCGACCGTCTGACGCAAAGCACGCAAGATTTCCGTCTGGTGCTCGGCGACCCGGGGTATCGCGGCAATTTACGTGATGTACTGGAACAACCGGCGATTCAGCGGGCGTTGCTGTTGCTCGATGATGCGTTGGAGCTGTGTTATGACGTGATGAAGCTTTCCCTTGGCCGCTCAGCTATGCTGGATGCCGCTTTTGAACGTGCAACGGTGTATCGCAACCGCCTTAAGCGTTTAAAAGATGTCACTACACCCGGCTACAGCTATTGGTATGAGTGTAATTCACGCCATTTCGTACTGGCGTTGACACCGCTGTCGGTTTCTGATCGTTTTCGTGAGCTGATAGAAGAAAAACCGGGAAGCTGGATTTTTACCTCTGCCACACTGTCGGTTAATGATCAGTTATCACATTTCACCTCAAGGTTGGGGCTAACGAACGCCAAAACGCTACTCCTGCCCAGTCCGTTTGATTACGCCAATCAGGCATTACTCTGTGTGCCACGCAATTTGCCTTCGGCGAATGAACCTGGGGCTGCCCGTAAGCTGGCGGTGATGCTAAAGCCACTGATTGATGCCAATAAAGGGCGTTGCTTCTTTTTGTGTACCTCACACCAGATGATGCGTGGTTTAGCCGAAGAGTTCCGCGCCAGTATGACGCTACCCGTTTTGGTGCAAGGCGAAACCAGCAAGGGGCAGTTGCTGGCACAGTTTGTAGCAGCAGGCAATGCACTGCTGGTGGCGACCAGCAGTTTCTGGGAAGGGGTGGATGTGCGGGGCGACGCGTTATCTTGTGTCATCATCGACAAACTGCCGTTTACCTCACCGGATGACCCTTTGTTGAAAGCCCGCATCGAAGATTGCCGTCTACGTGGTGGTGACCCGTTTAATGATGTGCAATTGCCTGATGCCGTTATTACCTTGAAACAAGGTGTGGGGCGTTTGATTCGTGACATCGACGATCGCGGCGTGCTGGTTATCTGTGATAATCGCCTGGTGATGCGCCCTTATGGCGCGATGTTCCTTAATAGCCTCCCGCCAGCACCCCGCACCCGTGATTTGGCGAAAGCCATCGCTTTTCTCAAGCAACGCGATTAAGGGAAAAGCGAGGAGGGGTGTGCTATCATGCGCGCCCTGTATTGAATTCATACTCTTTTCCTGCCGAGGTTGGCATGTCCACGCGAATTTTAGCGATCGATACCGCAACAGAAGCATGTTCTGTTGCATTGTGGAATAACGGCGAAGTTCAGGCGTTGTTTGAGCTTTGTCCACGGGAACACACCCAACGAATCTTACCGATGGTGCAGCAAGTACTGGCTGAATCGGGTTTATCACTGACGCAACTCGATGCATTGGCCTTTGGCCGTGGCCCTGGTAGCTTTACCGGTGTTCGTATTGGTATCGGTATTGGTCAGGGATTGGCCTTGGGCGCCGACTTACCAATGATAGGTATTTCCACCTTACAGACCATGGCTCAGGGGGCATTCCGTCTGACAGGTGCGTCTCGCGTATTGGCAGCGATTGATGCTCGTATGGGGGAAGTCTATTGGGGTGAGTTTGAGCGTGACACACAAGGCGATTGGCTCGGTGAACAGACTGAGGCAGTAATGACGCCGGCACAAGTCTTGGCACACGTGCCATCACTGAGCGGCCATTGGGCCACAGTAGGCACTGGCTGGCAGACGTATCCTGATCTGGTTAGCCGCGATAATGTGGTGCTGACTGACGGGCAGATGCTACTGCCGCAGGCAGAGGATATGTTGCCACTGGCATTATCATCATGGGCGAACGGGCGGATGGTGAGTGTGGAAAATGCCGAGCCAGTGTATCTAAGAAATGAAGTGACCTGGAAAAAACTGCCAGGCCGTTAGAACTGACCTGCGCCACGGAAATGTGAAAAATTAACGATATAGCAACTTGTCATCCTGTTTTGAGTCTAAAATATTCAGATAGCTATAGATATGATAAGGAGCAGCACACGATGGCGATAAATACGTCAACAACTCAATCTATAAAGAATAGAAGCCGTAAATGGACGTGTGGCTGGCTAGGATTGGGCGTTTTGTTTCTGTCCGGCTGTGTTACTGTCCCGCCAGCTATTCAGGGTACCACTGCGACGCCGCAGCAAAATCTTAATTTGGTTCGAACCGATCCGAAGGTCTTTGTAGGCCAGGAGGCGCGTTTTGGTGGGACTGTCATCAATGTGGCCAATGAAGCGCATCGCACCCGGCTTGAAATTGCCAGCGTACCCTTAGACTCGGGTGCCAGACCTATTTTGGGTGAGCCGTCACAAGGGCGAGTGATAGCCTATGTTAATGGTTTCCTTGAGCCAGTTGATTTTCGTGGTCACCTGGTGACCGTGGTTGGGCCGATTACCGGTGTTGAAGCCGGTAAAATTGGGATGACGCCGTATGACTTTGTGGTGATAAATGCCACAGGTTACAAACGTTGGAATCTTGCACAACAAGTTATGATGCCACCGGCAATGGGCCCGTGGGGTTATCACAACCCTGGGATGTGGGGGCCGGGATGGGGTGGTTGGTACAACCCGGGACCAGCACAGATTCAAACTATTGTTACGGAGTAGGTAGTCTGACCGGTTTCAATTGCTGCCAGATGTTAGGGTGTAATGGCATGAAGGGCGCTGAATTCAGCGCCTTTTTCACGTCGATAAAACATAAAAGATTCTATAATCAAAGGGTTATGGTTTTAAATGCTAGAGATCGCCTGTAATATTTTGATTTTATTGAATTTTAATGGGCGGCATTGGCTGCCTTAGTTATTTTTGAGATCCCGGCGCCAGAAAATAGTGACGTATATCCCAACCTCAAAATTGTTTGAAAGCAAACTGGTAAGCTGAGTTAAAATATTGTTAAAGTTCTGATGTGAATTTGCGTCTTACTCTGGCGATCAATAATAATTTCAGGAGTGCTACCTTGGAAAAAGTATGGCTAAAGCGTTATCCGGCAGATGTCCCCGCAGAGATTGACCCGGATCGCTATTCTTCTTTGGTGGAAATGTTTGAGAACGCCGCACTGCGTTATGCGGACCAACCTGCGTTCATCAATATGGGGGAGGTGATGACCTTCCGTAAGTTGGAAGAGCGTAGCCGTGCTTTCGCCGCCTATCTACAGCAAGGTTTAGGGTTACAAAAAGGTGACCGTGTGGCCTTGATGATGCCCAACCTGCTGCAATATCCCATAGCTTTGTTTGGTATTTTGCGTGCGGGTATGGTGGTAGTGAATGTTAACCCGCTGTATACCCCGCGCGAGTTAGAGCATCAACTGAATGACAGCGGAGCTGTGGCAATCGTTATTGTCTCCAACTTTGCTCACACGCTGGAAAAGATCGTTTTTAAAACCCAGGTTAAACATGTCATCTTAACCCGCATGGGTGATCAGTTGTCGACGGCCAAAGGGACGCTGGTTAATTTCGTGGTGAAATACATCAAGCGACTGGTACCGAAATATTATCTACCCGATGCTATCTCGTTTCGCACTGCGCTGCAAAAAGGTCGCCGTCTGCAATATGTTAAGCCGGATATTATCAATACTGACCTGGCATTTTTGCAATATACCGGAGGTACGACGGGGGTGGCGAAAGGCGCAATGCTGACACACCGCAATATGCAGTCGAACCTGGAGCAGGCGAAAGCGGCTTATGCACCTTTGCTGCAACCCGGCCACGAGCTGGTGGTCACGGCACTCCCCCTCTATCACATATTTGCTTTAACCATGAACTGCCTGCTGTTTATTGAGTTAGGTGGGCGCAGTTTATTGATAACCAATCCGCGTGATATTTCGGGAATGGTAAAAGAGCTAAGTCGTTATCCATTCACCGCCATGACGGGTGTAAATACGTTATTTAATGCTTTGTTGAATAATGAAGAGTTCACCAAGTTAGATTTCTCCACACTGCGCCTTTCTGTGGGGGGCGGTATGCCAGTGCAGAAAGCGGTTGCTGAACGATGGGAAAAACTGACCGGGAAACATCTGCTGGAAGGTTATGGTTTGACCGAGTGCTCGCCGTTAGTGACGGGTAATCCTTATGATTTGAAACACTACAGTGGCAGCATTGGTCTGCCTGTCCCTTCTACCGATGTTCGGCTGGTGGATGATGAGGGTAAAGACGTTGGATTGGGCGAACCGGGTGAACTATGGGTGCGTGGTCCACAAGTTATGTTAGGCTACTGGCAGCGGCCAGAAGCGACGGATGAAGTACTGAAAGACGGTTGGCTGGCAACTGGCGATATCGCAACCCTTGATGAACAAGGTTTTTTACGTATCGTTGATCGTAAAAAAGATATGATTTTGGTCTCTGGTTTCAACGTCTACCCCAATGAGATTGAAGATGTGGTAGCGTTACATCCGAAAGTGCTGGAATCTGCTGCGGTTGGCGTGCCTAATGAGGTCTCTGGCGAGACGGTAAAACTGTTTGTCGTGAAAAAAGATGCCTCACTGACACCTGAAGAGCTGCTAACCCATTGCCGCCGCTACCTTACAGGGTATAAAGTACCGAAAATAGTAGAGTTCCGCGACGAGTTGCCGAAATCCAATGTCGGCAAAATTTTACGTAGGGAACTGCGTGACGAACAAGTTAAGGCTAAAGGTAGCAACCAAGACGCAGCCTAACTTAACGGCGTCACTCAATCATCATCAACAACGCCGGTCATCGCCGGCGTTGTTGTGTTTGTCATAGACTAACGACCAAGAGAATCACGTTTTGAATTATCAGTTGATCACGACCAATAGTGCGTTGCAGCAGGTCTGCGAACAAGCCCGGACACATGCTCATGTCGCGCTGGATACGGAATTTGTCAGAACGCGCACCTACTATCCTCAGTTGGGCCTGATTCAACTGTATGACGGTGAACAACTTTCACTCATAGACCCCTTGCCCATCACTGAATGGCAACCTTTCAGTGAGCTACTGCAAGATTTGAATGTGGTGAAATATCTGCATGCTGGTAGCGAAGATCTCGAGGTGTTCTTAAATGCCTTTAGCCGGATGCCAACGCCGATGATTGATACTCAGGTATTGGCGGCATTTTCTGGCCGAACCCTGTCTTGCGGTTTTGCCATGCTGGTAAATGAGTTTGAAGGTGTTGAGCTAGATAAAAGTGAATCACGTACCGACTGGATTGCCCGTCCACTCAGTGAAAAACAGTGTGATTATGCCGCCGCTGATGTTTTCTATCTGTTACCTTTGGCAGCTAAATTAGTGGAAGCCACCGAGGCTGCTGGGCGAATGGATGCAGCGATAGATGAATGCCAACTGCTGTGTCGCCGTCGCAGTGAAACACTTGACCCTGAGCTGGCCTACCGTGAGATAACCAATGCCTGGCAGTTACGTGGCCATCAGTTGGCATGTTTGCAGAAGCTGGCGGCATGGCGCTTGCGTCAGGCGCGTGAGCGTGATCTGGCGGTTAACTTTGTCGTGCGTGAAGAGAATCTGTGGCAAGTCGCCCGTTATCAGCCAACCTCGCTGGGTGAGTTAGATTCCCTTGGCCTGAGTGGACAGGAGATTCGCTATCACGGGCGTACCTTGTTGGCGCTGGTGGCTGAGGGGAATGCTGTACCGGAAGAGCAGCTCCCGCAACCGGTAGCTAATCTGATCGACCAACCCGGCTACAAGAAAGTCTTTAAAGATATTAAAGCGTTGATCCAGTCAGTCAGTGAACGTAGTGGACTGAGTAGTGAGTTACTGGCGTCACGTCGTCAAATAAACCAATTACTCAGTTGGCATTGGAAACTAAAATCAACTGACACTCAGCCTGAATTATTAAGTGGCTGGCGGGGCGATTTGTTGTCTACGGAATTGGCTGAGATTTTGCAACAGTATTAATCGATATTCAGAGTGGGGTGGGCTTCACTCTGGGTGTTTCAATTTTAATTCATAAGTACTTTATGACTAATTGAAATAGATATTAAGATTTTTCTTGTTTCAGTGATAGATATATCGAATAGCACAATGGGCTGGATATATATACAGTTAACTAAATGAAAGTACCCCCTGTAAATAAATACAGGGGGTAGTTATTGCGAAGAAATCATTTAGGCGTTTCTTCCGTTTCCGGTAATGTCACGTTAAGTTCAAGTACCGAAATATCATCCCCTTTCTGCTCGAATTGCACATGCAGCATTTCAGGATCGATCTGTATATATTTACAAATAACCGCCAAAATATCGCGTTTCAAGTCAGGCAAATAATGGGGCTCACTGTCCCCACGACGACGCTCAGCGACGATAATTTGCAGCCGTTCCTTGGCTATATTGGCTGTCGGTTTTTTGCGGGACAGAAAAAAGTCTAACAAAGCCATGGTTTATCCCCCAAAAAGGCGTTTCAGGAAGCCCTTCTTCTCTTCTTCGATGAAGCGGAAGGGGCGTTCTTCTCCTAGCAAACGGTCAACGGTATCGTCATAAGCTTTACCGGCATCTGACTCTTTGTCCAGAATCACTGGCTCGCCTTGGTTCGAGGCGCGCAATACAGATTGATCTTCTGGAATAACGCCAACCAGTGGGATCCTCAGAATGTCGAGGACATCTTCCATGCTAAGCATATCGCCGCGATTAACACGCCCAGGATTGTAGCGGGTCAACAGCAGATGTTCTTTAATTGGATCCTGGCCATTCTCTGCGCGACGCGACTTGGAGGACAGTATCCCGAGGATGCGGTCAGAGTCACGAACCGAGGAGACTTCAGGGTTAGTGGTAATAACGGCTTCGTCAGCAAAATAGAGCGCCATCAAAGCACCGCTTTCGATACCCGCAGGGGAGTCGCATACCACAAACTCGAAATTCATATCGCCAAGATCGTTTAAAATCTTTTCAACACCCTCTTTGGTCAGGGCGTCTTTGTCGCGCGTCTGAGAAGCAGGCAGGATATACAGATTATCTGTACGCTTATCTTTTATTAATGCTTGGTTCAACGTGGCATCACCTTGAATCACATTAACAAAATCATAAACTACCCGGCGCTCACATCCCATGATCAAGTCTAGATTCCGTAGGCCGATATCGAAATCGATAACGACGGTTTTTTTACCTTTTTGGGCCAAGCCGGTTGCGATAGCCGCGCTTGATGTGGTCTTGCCAACGCCCCCTTTACCCGATGTAACAACAATAATGCGTGCCATGAAATGGATTCCTTGTCAAAAGGGCTTAATTTAAAGGTTGTATAGTTAATGCGTTATCCAGCAGATGCAGACGTGCGGCCTGACCAAAATACTCACGCGGGATCTGGTCACTTAACCAGTACTGCCCCGCGATAGAGACGAGCTCAGCGCCTAAATGTGTGCAAAAAATCTGGCATTGGGCATCCCCGGATGCACCTGCTAGCGCACGGCCTCGCATCATTCCATAGATATGAATATTGCCGTCGGCAATTAATTCAGCACCGGCACTGACACTGCTGATAACAATCAAATCGCAATTACGGGCATAAATCTGTTGGCCGGAACGGACAGGTGTGTTGATGATACGTGTCTTGGTCGGGGCGTTTTCCGGCGGGCTGATAACCGGCTCGGGTGCCATTTTCTGGCCTTTACCCTCACTTAATAACGGCAAACCTGCACGTGCTATCGCCCGTTTTTGACGCTCATCCTGACAACCACTGATGCCAACAATACGCAGACCTGCTGAAGTGACAGCCTGTTGGAGATCTTTCCAGTTAGCACCGTTTGGTAACGTTGCAACGTTAATCACAACAGGGGCGTTTTTCAGGAAAGCGGGGGCTTGATCCACCTTTTCCTGCAATGCCTGACGGATTACCTCCGGTCGTGAATCGTGTAAATGAACGACCGATAGGGTAAAACTACTGCCTTTTAACTCAATTGGCGATTGTGACATCTATCCTGACTCAGTTTCAGCTACGTTTAATCCCCAAAATACCACTCGGGGTACAATATTCTGATGTTCCCAAGCATGTTATAGGTAATATAAAGATAAATCTATCCGTATCAATATATTGAAATCTTAAGGTCATAATGTCTTCAATCTGACAAGAAATTACAGCATAACTTCCGCTTATTCGCTAGCCCTGACCTGCCTATATTTGGTGGTTATCACTCCCACCGTTAAATTGTGTATTTTTTCAACAAACAAACATGCTGATGGCGGGTTTGACGTCGCCCATAAAAGTGGCCATTTTTAATCAGAGATGGGTCATTTTTTTATCAGATGAAGTTGTTTTTTATAAAATAGAGTAATGACTCACCATTATTATCACTTTCAAGATGATGAAATAGAGATATTGAGTGTGGTTATTATCGACTTAGTGAAATACCTCACACTATTATTTCAGAGAAATCTCACCCAGTAATCTGTGTATCACTACATTGCCGCTGGCATGGATAATTAAAGCTGAGTGATAAATGGCACTAATCAGTGCTATTTTTAATGATTCTATGTTGAGAATGATAATCATTTTGTGATATTTTGCGGTTTCTGCATCAATCCATCTGAGGGACATCAACGATGAAAAGGAATTTCATCCCACTATCATTTATCTGTGTTATGGCTTTACCTGTTGCATTTACTACATGGGCTGACTTTGGCTATCACGCCGAAATCCCAAAAGACAGTAAGGTTCCCACCGATTATCTTGAAAAACGTAAGGCGCTTGGATCGGTGGCGCCAAGTGCTGAGTCATGGCAAAAGCAATTGGATGAGGAGAAAGCGCGGATAGATGCCGAAGCGGCAAAACGGGAAAACGACAAGCAGGCTAAATGCCAACAGCAAGAACATTACCCACCTCGGCGCGCCGAAAATGATAAACGTCAATATGCGGTATCTGATCCCTGTGCTAGCAGTATAGGCATCAATATCTATTGATATCCCAGGCATCTGAGCCAGGCTAGCGTGTTATAATACTATGCTAACTATACCCGTCATACTTCAAGCTGCATGTGCGTTGGCCGCCTTCTTGTAATTCGAATTATTTAGGGTATATACAGTCTCATTATTGAATTCATCAAATAGAGTCCAGAACATGCTGTGTGCTATCTATAGAAGCCCGAAACGGGATCAAACCTACCTATATATTGAAAAGAAAGATGATTTTTCCAGGGTGCCGGCTGAATTACTTACCAGTTTTGGCAAGCCGCAATTTGCGATGCTGCTTTCATTAAATGAACGCAAAACGTTGGCGACAGCGGATGTCGAGAAGGTAAAAAGTGCACTCATTGAGCAGGGTTTTTATCTGCAAGTCCCACCGCCACTCGAAAGTTTGTTGAAAATGCACTTGGGCGATACTAACGTATAACGTTGATTTTCATCAAAACTGCCTAGCGTGATGGCATCCATCACAACCACTAAGGTGGATGTCCATGTATCAGCCCCGGTTGATTTTATATTTCCAGCTTCCTCTCTGGTTGTTGTTTTACACAGGAATGCGTCGATGAAATTGTCAATGATTGCAGTTGCTCTGGTGACGCTCATCTCAGTGGGATGTGCCAATAAAAATGCTGCGGCCCCGATTGCGGCCCCAACACCAGCAACCGCGCCACAAACTATGCTGAATTCACCACCGGCTGCGGCCAAGAGCAGTACTAAAATGACATTATCTCAGCAAGGGCGCGATCCGGCGCAGTTTCCTGCTTATGTCGAACAATTAAAGGCCCAAGCTCGTGCAAAGGGGATCCGCGAGGCTACGCTTGATAAAGCGTTTGCCAATATTCATTTTGTTGACCGAGTCATCCAGTCAGACCGCAATCAGTTAGAAAAGAAAGTCACACTGGATGACTACCTGACCAGAGTTCTGACTGAGGCGAAAGTCGCGCAAGGTAAAGAGATTTATCAGCGCTATCAGCCTCAGTTATCACAAGTTACTGCGCGCTATGGTGTGCCTGAGCGTTACATCGTGGCGCTGTGGGGCATGGAAAGTGGGTTTGGCAAGTTTCAAGGTAAAGAGGATGTCATCTCTGCCTTATCAACCATGGCATTTGAAGGACGGCGTGAGGCATTCTTCACTAAAGAGCTGATAGCTGCATTGCAAATCATTCAGCAAGGCAAAGTTGATGACCCCGAGTTGAAAGGATCATGGGCTGGTGCGATGGGGCAGAGTCAATTTATGCCTAGCTCTTTCCTGACCTATGGCGCTGACGGGGATGGCGATGGGAAAATTGATATTTGGAATAATATCGATGATGTCTTTGCTTCTACAGCTAACTATCTGTCTACTGAAGGTTGGAAACCGGGTGTTGATTGGGGCCAGGAAGCGACGCTGCCTGAAGGATTTGATATTAAGCTGGCGGGCTTAAAAGACAGCCAAGCCAAAAGCGTCGCCCAATGGCAGCAACTCGGGGTAATGGCGATACCCGGCGCTAACTTTGCCAACTCAGATCTACGGGCTTGGGTCATCGTACCTGATGATGTGCAAGGACGGGCGTTTCTGGTTTATGATAATTTTCGTACCATTATGCACTGGAACCGTTCTTACTATTTCGCTATCAGTATTGGTATGATGGCAGATAGCGTAAGTCAATAATGTCTGCGAACACCTAATCGTGGTATGCCTTGGTTGTGTCGCTGCGGCCAGAGCCAATCAAGATGTAAATTCAGACAGGATGTTAATTCAGGAGAGGCAGTATGTATCAACATAGAGACTGGCAAGGGGCTTTGCTGGATTTTCCAGTGAGTAAAGTGGTTTGCGTTGGCAGTAACTATGCCGAACATATTAAAGAGATGGGGAGTACTGTGTCAGCTGAACCGGTGCTGTTTATTAAACCTGAAACAGCGCTATGCGATATTCGCCAGCCGGTATCGATCCCGAAAGAGTTCGGTGAGGTACACCATGAAGTAGAATTGGCCGTTTTGATCGGTACTCCGTTAAAACAAGCCAGTGAAGACCGAGTGGCACGCGCAATCGCCGGTTACGGTGTAGCATTGGATTTGACACTGCGTGAGCTGCAATCTGGCTTGAAAAAGGCCGGTCAGCCGTGGGAGAAATCGAAAGCATTTGACGGTTCTTGCCCGATCTCCGGTTTTATACCGGTGGCGGAGTTTGGTGATGCGCAACAGGCTGACTTATCGCTTATCATTAACGATGAGGTCCGTCAGCAAGGCAACACGCGTGATATGATCACCCCCATTATTCCGCTAATCAGTTACATCAGCCGTTTCTTTACTTTGCGTGCTGGCGATATCATTCTGACGGGCACTCCACAGGGCGTCGGGCCGATGAAATCAGGCGATATGCTGAAAGTTATGCTAAATGGTAAAACGCTGAGTACCCGCATAATCTAAGAGCATCGCTGCCGCTTATGCCATTAGGCTGGGCGGCAACACTTGCATCTGACCGCCAAAGCGTCTATAACGACCCGCTCATTTATTCACACCGGATACCGATATGTCACAACTTCCTTTTTGGCAACAAAAAACACTCGCTGAAATGTCAGATAGTGAATGGGAATCACTGTGCGACGGATGCGGCCAATGTTGCTTGAATAAACTGATTGATGAGGACACGGATGAAATCTATTTCACCAATGTGGCCTGTGATCAGCTCAATCTCAAAACCTGCCAGTGCCGTAATTATGAGCGCCGCTTTGAATTAGAAGAAGACTGCATCAAGTTAACCCGAGAGAATTTGGTAACGTTTGAGTGGTTGCCACCCACCTGTGCTTATCGGATGGTGGGCGAGGGGCGTGGCCTGGCGAGTTGGCATCCACTGTTAGCCGGTTCAAAATCTGCGATGCACGGTGAGCGGATCTCGGTACGCCATATTGCCGTACGTGAGAGCGAGGTTATCGACTGGCAAGACCACATTTTGAATAAACCGCAGTGGGCCAGATAACCATTGATATATATGTAATTTATATTGAAGCCTGTCAGACAACAGATGCCTATTCAGACGCCAGATATGGCATACTAACGCCGAAATTTAACCAAGAAACTTAATAAAATGAAATATTCAACGTTGGCCGCTGTTATCATCGGCATATCTGCTACTTTAGGTAGCATTTCGCACCAGGTTCAGGCCGCTGGGGCCTCATTGATAAATCTTGATTGTAAATTGAAAGAGGGAGGCAGCCTGACCGCAGTGTTAGACGGCCCGAATCAGCAATTGACCATTGATAAATCAGTGTTCCAGTTTGTAAAAGTTAATCCAGAAGGTCAGGGCGAGGCGTTAATATTCCAAAATGCCAACAGCCAGGAACAAGTTATTGCTTCTCTCAATATTTCCGCGCTGCCAATCCGTTTGGCGGTGGTTGATGGTGAGCAGGCTAATCAGTACATTTGTACCCATACCACAGCTTAACTAGTTTATAATCGAATTAAAATGAGGCTGCCTTATGGTGGCCTTTTTTCGTTGTATGACCATTTATGGCTGTAAATTTGATTAAACCACTGGATGGATTAGTCCTTAGTCGACGCTGAAGTTACCCACAAAGTAGTAATGTGAGTCCTCCATCTGGAGAGTTAAATAGCTTGATTGATAACACCGCGATAGTTTCGGCTTCTGCAATTATTGAGAAGGGTGCGGTGATTGGTGCGAATGTACAGATTGGTCACTTTTGTTACATTGGTTCTCAAGTCACTATTGGTTCCGGCACGGTGCTTAAATCGCATATTGTAATTAATGGTATTACCGAGCTTGGATGTGACAATAATATTGGACAATTTTCCTCTATTGGAGAGGTTAATCAGGATCTTAAGTACCAGGGTGAGCCTACCCAGGTTATCATTGGCGACCGCAATTTGATTCAGCAAAATGTCACGATACACCGTGGCACGGTTCAAGGACAGGGTATAACACGTATCGGTAATGACAATAGTCTGATGAATCATGTGCATATTGGCCATGACTGCATTATCGGTAACCACTGCTTATTGGCGTCGAATGTGGGATTAGCCGGACATGTAGAGGTCGATAATTTTGCCATTATCTGCGCGGCCAGTGCTGTGCACCAGTTTTGTGTTATTGGCACCCATGCCTTGGTCAATGAAAGTGCCTGCGTGGTGCAGGATATCCCCCCTTATGTGATTGCGGGCGGTAATCGCGCCGTACCGGTGGGTATCCGAGCAGCAGGAATGGGGGGCGACTGGTTGAATAGTGATGATTGCCAGGCGGTTCAAAACGCCTATCAGCTTATTTATCATACCGGTAAGTTGGTGGCGGATGTCAGTCAGGACATTGAGGTCTTGGCCAGAGAATGGCAAATACTTCAGCCTTATAAATCTTTTTTCTCTCGCTCAGCGCGTGGGATTATCCGTTAACTACGCATGGCTCGATTTCAGCACTAAGTCCATGAAAAATGGCACCACATCGGTGCCATTGATAGATAAAGAAGCAGTGAGGTTTTTTCTGCATTTTAGGCAGAAAGCGATCATTTACTGTTGCTATTGCCAATTCTGTGGTTGCTCCCGCACAAAAATCTTATTAACCATTTGAAATTGTTGTCTAATTTTTTATTGGCACCACTCAATTGTGCATTGCCATATTCTTCTTGAAAAATCGTCTGACAGATAAATCAAATAGATAATCATTAGACCAATGATCAAATCAATCACGATTATTATCCGATCATTTTACCTTGATGGTTCGTTTCGATATATAAAAAACAAATAATATAACTGTATTTATATAAATAAAAAATAGAATAATACATCATTTGATTAATAATCATTAGTCTACATTTAAAATGCTTATCGTATTGTTTCCCGTACATGCCTGTTGTGTATTTTGAATCTAAGTAGTTCACCTTAGAGTTTTTTACTTTAAACAGATCATGTTTGTTTGACAGGTGGCATTTTAATGGCTGGGGCGCCTTAGCTTGAATAATATTATTAGTGAGGTTCACAATTATGTGGAAATATTTTTCTATTTATATTTTTATATTTAGCCACGGCCTATATGCTAATGAGTTAAATGAATCATCAACAAATAGCAATAATTTTCACCAAAACCATGCATCTGAAAATACATTAGTAGTGGAAGATAAATGTCTAAACATTACTGGTTTTTATTTCCGTGGAAATACGCTGTTTATCGATGATCAATTTGAAACTCCTGAGTATTTGCCAGACAGATGTATAACTATATATGATGCTAACCAGTTGGCAAGAAATATAACCAATACCTATTTGACTAAAGGTTATGTTGCTGCTCGTGTCAGTTTCTTACCACGGAATAGCAAAGGTGAATTGGGGTTAAATATAAATGAAGGGGTAGTCGAGCGTATAGAGGGGGGAGATAGAAGGGTTAATCATAAATTTCTTTTCCCCAATGTAGAGGGTAAACCACTAAAACTCTCTAATATAGAACAAGCGATCGATCAAGCTAACCGATTACGCTCAAATAAAGTGAAGTTAGATGTGTTGCCGGGTAGTGTAGAAGGAATGTCTATTATTCGGATTAATAACACTGATGTTAAACCCTGGAGTGTAACCGCGTCAGTTAATAATTATGGTTATAAAAAAGTGGATGAATGGAAAGCAAATACTTCCTTGTCTTGGGATAGCCCATTAGGCTGGTCTGATTTCGTTAATTTTAATGTTAGTCGCACATTGGAAAACGCTAAAAAACGCTATAAACAAGAGTATTCATTATTTTATTCAGTGCCTTATGGGAATTTCACCTTTAGCGCAGAAGCCAGTGATATGCAACATAGGCGTTATGATAAACCAACGACAAGAATTATAAAGTTTGATGGGGGAGCGAAAAGATACAGTGTTAAAACTGATTTTATGTTTTATAGAAATAATCAGCAAATTAATACGTTAACTTCAAATTTAGAATATAAAAAAGGAAATTTTTTTGTCAATGATAGTGAAGTGAATGTTAATGGTTATCAGTATACATCACTAGAGTTGGGGGTTAATCACTTTCGTATTATACCTAATGGTACGATGAGTTTTAATTTCTCGGTCGATAAAGGGTTGCCGTGGTTGGGTTTTTCTAAAAATAAACATGCTCAGAACCGTGATTTTACCAAGAGTAAAATGATAATTAACTTAAATAGACGTTTTCATCTATTTGACTCACCTTATCAGATCAATAGTTCATTAGTTGGAGAATATAGTCGAAAACCACTGATGGCTTCAGAACGGTTAAGTCTAACTGATCGTAATGCCTTACGTGGATTTAGCCGTGGAGTGCTGTCTGGTGATAGTGGTTGGTATCTAAAGAATACGTTGTCGCGTTATTTTTGGCTGGGAGAAACGACAGTAATACCAAGAGTGGGTGTTGATAGTGGCCGTGTTTTATCACATGGCAGTACGCAAGGTTGGCAAAGTAATGTTGGCCTGAGTGCGGGCCTGGCATTGTATTATAAAAGTATACAATTTGATTTGGAAGCCAGTCGTGGTTTTTGGTTATCAGATAATAATAAAAGAAGTGAGCCTGTCCAGTATTTATTAAAGTCGAGTTATACGTTTTAGTTTTATCTCACTATACCTATTCAACTTGAAGTTGCATGTGCGTTGGCTGCCTTGATTTAGCTCAGTCATTTATTGATGTAAGTTTCTGGGGAGCCGCTCAGTTGCCGCCTTCCTGCAATTCAAATTATTTAGGGTATATATAAACCACTAAATTAGGATATTTAAATGAAAACAAAACAATTCACACTCTCATCGGGTGGTAAACTGGCTGTCTTGATATCGATGATTCTCACCCCGGTATCAATAAGTTATGCTGCAGGAATAGAAGCAGCAGGAGAGAAGGCTAATCGCCCTGAAATTAGTCATTTGGACAATGGTGCTGTGCTAATAAATATCGCCCCACCGTCTGAATCGGGGTTATCTCACAACCAATATCAAGACTTTAACGTAGATAAGCCAGGAGCGGTATTTAATAACTCAATACAAAATACAAATTACGATAAGGAAAGCATTGCTGCTAATCCAAACCTGACTACGGGAGGGCGTGGAGCTGAAGTGATTTTAAATGAAGTTGTTGGTGATAATCCTTCCATTCTGCTTGGCCGTCAACATTTGGTAGGCGCTGACGCGGATTATATCCTGGCAAATCCCAATGGAGTTACCTGTGATGGTTGTAGCTTTGACCCTAACTTCAATAAAGTTACCTTGGGGGCCGGTAATGTAATAATGGTTGATGACGGAAAATATGGGAGCCTAATGACTACTTCTCATAAAAAAATAGTAATAAAAAATATTAATGATAAAGATAAAATAGCTAAGTCTTTATACCTTATTACCCCAGAAATAAAAATTGATAGTGATTTGGTTGCTGAAAATGATATTAGTATCATTCTTGGGTCGAATGCAGTTGATATTAATGGTGATATCATTGGCGACGCTAAACACCACAGCAACGGATATGCAATTGAT
Source organism: Yersinia sp. 2540 StPb PI (assembly GCF_052217165.1). Lineage (NCBI taxonomy): Bacteria > Pseudomonadati > Pseudomonadota > Gammaproteobacteria > Enterobacterales > Yersiniaceae > Yersinia > Yersinia sp. 2540 StPb PI. Next base: position 3,095,972 of record NZ_JAZGQC010000001.1, on the reverse strand, counting down.
GGGGTTTTACTAGGTGGCATGAGTGCCAATCGAATTAAAATTTTTGATAATAAAAACCAAAGAAAATTAACCCTATCAAAAAATATAGTGGCTGGAACTTCTTTGAACATAAACTCTACAGGAGAATTAAATGTAGCTGCCGAGGAATTAGTGAGTTCTGGTGAGCTGAATATAAAGGCATCAACTGTTAATATGATAGCTGGTAATAAGTCAGTAGGTTATGAAGGGGTTACGTTAGCAAGTCCAAAAATAAAAATAGAGGCGGATGGCGATATTAATCTTACCAATGTCAGTAGTCGCGATGCTTACGGCGATTTGTTCATTAAAGGTGGGGCGGTAGCAATTAATTCAACTAACTATGAAAAAAAGAGAAATGTAACTGATTATGACGACAAAAAAAGAACAGGGGGTGCAACAGAAACAACAGTGAACGTTTATAACACATACTTGCAAGGAAAAAATATTTCACTTGAGGCCGATTCAGGTGACCTGTCGATAAATGCGATAAAGGTTAAGGCGCTTGAAAAATTAACGCTTAAATCAGCAAAAGATATAAAAATGAGTGGTAAAGAAGAAGCTATTATTTCTGTGAATAAGATAGACTACGATGGATATGATACAGATTTGAAAAGTGGTCATGATTATTCATATACTAAACATACAGATCTAGAAACAACCCAATTACTATCTGATGGTGATATTAATATTAAATCAGGTCGGGATATTATTCTCTCGGGAACCGAAGTAGAGGCTTACAAAGAGTTATCTATACAAGCAAAGAATAATATCGATATTAGTGCGCAGAAAACAAAACATGAAAAAATAATTAATAAACACTATCAACAAGGGTTGGGGTTTGGCGGAGCTGAGGAAAATAGAGTTATAGCTGATTATGATATGATTCATAAAAGCAAGGTTTCTGGAGGGGAGGTTAATATTGCTGGCCAGGGCAATGTTGCTATCAACTCCAGCGAAATAAACTCTAGAGGTCAAATGGATATATCAGGAGATAGGGTGGTATTTAGCGGTACTTTGAATGAAATAAATTTATATGATAAGAAAGCAAGTACCGCAATCTTTGGTATTGATATTGATTCGAGTAAAAAAAATAATCACTATGAAAGATTTATTGATAGTAAAGTTGATGCAAAAGGTATATTTAAGATAAATGCAGGTAGTGTTGTTATTGATGGTAGCCTATTTAATATTGAAGATAATTTTAATATTAAAAGCAGGGCTGGCGTTAGCATTACTGCGGCCATGCAACAACAGAAAATTGATGAGGAAAAAACACGCCTTAGTTTTGATTTTTATACAAAGGAGATAAGTAAGGGACAGTACAATGCTGGTTTTATGATTAAGCATGCTAAAGAAACTGAAGTCAGTTTAAAAAAAGAACGTAATGTGGCCACAATAAACGCCGAGTGGATCACTATTGAGTCAGGAGATGGTAATTTAGAATTATATGGTACAACCTTAAACTCTACCAAAGGTGATATATCTCTGAGAAGTCTCCACGATATCGGTGTGTTTGCGGCCAGAAACAGCGCTATTTCTGATAAAACAAAAACGGTTTCCAGTGGTGGTGCTTATTACACCGGTGGTGTAAATAAAGCCGGAAATGGAGTGAGTTTTAACCATGATGACGAAAAAAGCCATCTTGCTACGGATACTGGCATAGTTTCTCGTTTGAATAGTGCGGGTAATATATCCTTATATGCTTTGGGAGATATTACTCAACAAGGCAGTCAACATGTGGCTGGGGGCGAATATTCTGCGAAAGGAAACAATATAAATCAGCTTGCCAGTAACAATAGTTCAATTGGACGTACGACACAAAAACATGCCTCTGGTGGTGTTGGTTTTAATATTGACTACAGCGGGATAATCCGACCGTTTAAAAAAGCAATCGAGAATAATGTCGATGAAAATGGCCTAGTTCTACCCAACTTGAAAGCACCCAATTTAGGCGTAGATATCAATGGAAAAGGTCATAAAATCAAGAAATCCGCAGAAAGTGTTGTAGCATTTGTGACTTCAATTTATGCAAAGGGGAAGATTAAAGTCACAGGCGACACCGTCATTGACGAAGGTACTCAATATAAGAGTGGCGAATCAATAAATATTACGGCTACAGATTACTTTAATAAATCAGCCGTAAATAGTGACAAAGGTGATGAGAAAAAAGAGAGCGCACAGGGGGGCGTGAGAGTGGCAACCAGCACCGGTAAAGATATAAAAATCTCTGTAAAGGGTGAAGGCGGGGTTAGCATCAGCGATTTTTACACTCAGGAATCACTACCAAGTGTGTTGCAGTCTATGTCAGGGGTTAATATTCAGACCGCTAATAATGGCTACTTGCAAGCAACACAGATAGACGGGGGCACAGGAGACGTGGTGGCTACTGCTGGTAATAAACTTTACTTCGATCACGCCACAAGTAGTGGTGATAAAAACATCTCAGAAGTCTATGGCAAAGGTGGCTTAAAAATCGGTTTGAAGGCGGATTCTACGGGGGTGGATGCTGAAGGTGCTGGTCACCAACAGCAAGGAACGAGTTTTTATAACAATGCTATCAAAGGCAGCATTAACACTCGGGGGAATGTGAATTTATCCGCGGACAATGGCGATTTGATCCTGGTCGGTACTCAACTAGGCAAACAGGATGCGCCTGTAGACGATGTTGAATTGAACGCAGGGGGACAGATCCGTCTGTTAGCATCAGTTTCTGACAGTGCAACTCGCGAAGATAAAGCCGGTGGTAGTGCGGTGCTTGGCATAAGTCGCTCCAGCTCTGCTGATAGTACTACAACAGGCGGCGCTTTCGGCTTCACAGCTCTGAAAAAGAGGGTTAATGAGTCGACTTTATTTAGTCAGGGAGCTGCTATTTACAGCAACGGAGAGGTTGCTATGAGAGCGAAGAGTGACGATAACGAGGCCATTTATGCTCAGGGGTTACAGCTTAATACCTGGAAGCTTAATATGAATGCAGTTAATGGTGGTGTATTGTTAGAATCTGCACAAAGCCAAGCCCCGAAAGACAATATAGACTTCTTTATTTCAGCCAGTGCCAGTGGCTCAAAAACATCGGCCTCAAATACAGGTAGTAGCGCAGAACATAAACTAACAGGAGGTAGCTTTAATATTAACAATGATAAAGATAAGCAATGGATTATTAAACACCAAAATAGCCAAATAACTGGCAAAAGTGTTGTATTGGAAAGCAAAAAAGATATGCAACTGAAAGGAGCAAGAATAACAAGCGATATGGTGCAGCTTGATGCCGGTGGCGATCTGAACATTCAAAGTGTCAAAGAGTTTGAACAGATCGATAAAAATAGTCTTAAGTTCAACCTATCCTATATGGGGTCGACTGATCTCGTTGGAGATGAAATGGTTGAGCTTGGTGGCTCTGGTAGCAGCACCAGTACCGATAAACAAGGCGTCACTGAAGCATCAGGTATTTTCGGGAAAGATGGTGTAACGATTAACCATAAAGGCAAAAAGACAGTGATCGGCGCCGAGTTGGTTAACGAAAATAAGCCGGTAGAATGGAATACATTTAAAGAGTATGTATATCTGCCAGGTGCGATAAAAACTAATTAAATCTGGGACCATAAATAAAACCCTATACCTAAATTTGTGTCATTGACTGATTTTGACATGTTCAATTCAGCATCAAATGAAGGTCAATCTATGGACGCAAAACAGTTATAGACCCTGGCTAACGAACAGGTCAAAATCTCAAAACTCCTGAGGGCCCCAACCTGTTCGTTAGCTTACTGAAGAAAATCAGCGTTGAGGCTGTTCTCAACGCTGAAATAACCTTCTATCTGGGGATGCGAAACAACGCTGTAACTACTCGTCAATGCCGGAACAATCAAGGCCTGGCAAAATGGGATCCATTTATACCGACAGGCATGAAAATTATCGACTAAACAGGTCACGTCTTTTCGGTTTAACGAATTGGCTGATCAGCACCAATACGCCAATCAATAAGTATGCAGCAAAGATACCCACCAACCACTGCGGCATTTCCAACGACAGGAATTCCCACTGTTTTACTGCACAATCACCGCTGGCAACGAAGACAGCTGGGAACCATTTATCTAGCGGCAACCATGATGGGAAACTGACAAAGAAATCACAGGTGGTGAACGGTGAAGGATGGAGTTGCAGCATGGTATGTTCCCAGGCGAGCTGAACACCGCGCCATGCGCTGTAGATCCAGATAAAGATTGCCAGGTAGCGCAAGGGCGATTTAGGTGCAATGGCACCCAGCAACGACGCACCGAGAATACCGAATAACGCAGCACGTTCGTAAATACACATTACACAAGGCTGTAACAACATCACGTGTTGAAAATAGAGTGCAATCAATTCTAGTACAAGTGCAGTCAGGGCCATTAACAGCCAAGCACCACGCCCTTTAGAGCAGCGGTTAAGGAATTGCAACATATCTTTATTTTCCATGCAGTAAGCAATTGTACCGGCAGTGTAAACCAATTCATCTTTGCTGCCAGCCACCCAAAGGTAAAATTAGGCAAAAATCAGCTCTTTCTCGCGCGTGACAAGTTATCACAAGCCTGAATTTTACTTTGGGTGAGATATTTGGTTTGTTTTGCCAGCCCATAATCCCTCGAAGCTAATAACAGCCCCAGCGGCGACCAAAAGTGTAGGGCTGGCAGATACTATAATGCAAGCGATCAATGTGTGATGCTAGCCCCGGCTGCCAGATGAGGCAAACTTATCCAGCCACTTTGCATCATCCACTCCGTCACCGGAACTAATAAATACTCCACGCCGAGCAGGCCGACACTTGTCATCACTATGGTATAAGGCAGGGCCATGTATACCATTCGGCCATAGGACAGGCGAATCAGTGGGGCCAGCGCTGAGGTCAGCAAGAACAGAAACGCGGCCTGACCATTCGGTGTTGCCACCGAGGGCAGGTTGGTCCCGGTATTGATGGCGACGGCCAACAACTCGAACTGTTGCAGCGAGATAATGCCCAATTCAAATGCTTTCCGCGCCTCATTAATGTATACGGTGCCGACAAAGACATTGTCGGATACCGAAGAGAGTAAGCCATTAAACAGATAAAACAGTGATAACTGTGCTGATGGTGAAGATTGTAAAACAAACTGAATAATCGGTGAGAAGAGGCTCTGCTCAATAATGACGGCAACCACGGCAAAAAACACCGTGAGTAGGGCAGTAAAAGGCAATGCCTCCTGAAATGCCTTACCCAGTGCATGTTCATTGGTAATTCCGCAGAGGGAGGTGGCGAGAATAATCACCGATAATCCGACTAAGCCTACCTCGGCTAAATGCAGCGCCAATGCGAGCACCAACCAAACACCGATCAGGGCCTGAATTAGAAGCTTCACTTTCTCTTGCTTGCTCCGTTTCGCACTGGCTTGTTGATCATAGTCAGTCAAAACCTGACGAACGCGCTCGGGAAGCTGTGCACCATAACCAAACAGTTTAAAACGTTCTACCAGCAGACAAACCAATAATCCGCAACACAAGACGGGTAACGTCACAGGCAGCATGCGAATAAAGAAGTCGGTAAAGTTCCAACCGGCACTCTTAGCGATAATCAGGTTCTGCGGCTCGCCAACCATGGTCATTACGCCACCCAGCGCAGTACCCACACCCGCATGCATCATTAGGCTACGCAGGAAAGCGCGGAATTGCTCCAAGGTTTTACGGTTTTCCTGATTATCGATCCAACTGTCGTCGGTGATATCTTTATCGCTATGGTTTGATGCAACATGATGATAGATAGTATAAAAACCAACAGAAACACTGATAACCACGGCAATTACAGTTAAGGCATCAAGGAATGCCGAAAGGAAGGCAGAGGCGACACAGAAGGCTAATGAAAGAACGATTTTTGAGCGAATGTTCAGCAGCAGTTTGGTAAATACAAACAGTAATAACTGCTTCATGAAATAGATACCTGCCACCATAAACACCAACAACAGCAGCACTTCCAGATTATTAGCAATTTCTTCTGCCACCTGATGCGGGCGGGTCATACCGATGGCGACGGCTTGAATGGCCAATAAACCCCCTGGTTGCAGTGGGTAACATTTTAGCGCCATAGCCAGTGTAAAGATAAATTCGACCACCAACATCCAGCCTGCAATAAATGGGCTGACAAAAAAGAATACCAGTGGGTTAATAATGAGAAACCCGATAATTGCCAGCTTGTACCAATCAGGTGAATTCCCGAGAAAATTCTTGAGTACAGCTTGTCTAATGGTCATATCCATTGTGAGTTACAGTCTCCTTATTAAAATTATTATGGTGCAATTACTGCCTAAAGTTACATTTTACGTTACGTCATTGCTCTAAAAGCAATTGGTATAATCTGTACATCATTCCATCTGCGCAATTTTTGCAACTTTATGACTACTTTCACCATTTGTTCGATCCTGATGCTATGTCACGATAGCGTCGTCTGGTATGATGAGCACACTAAATTGCTGATATGTATCGCTACGGAACGTCAAAAATATGGTTATAAAGGCGCAAAGTCCTGCCGGTTTCGCGGAAGAGTATATTATTGAAAGTATTTGGAATAATCGCTTCCCTCCAGGCACTATTTTGCCCGCGGAGCGTGAACTTTCAGAGCTGATTGGAGTAACTCGCACTACATTGCGTGAAGTGTTACAACGCTTAGCCCGCGATGGCTGGCTCACTATTCAGCATGGTAAACCGACGAAAGTAAACAATTTTTGGGAAACGTCTGGTCTTAATATTCTGGAAACACTGGCGCGGCTTGACCACGACAGCGTGCCACAATTGATAGACAACTTACTGGCAGTCAGAACAAATATCGCTACCATCTTCGTTCGCACGGCAATCCGTAATCATCCAGAAAAAGCACAAGAAATCCTGGCACAAGCTCAAACGGTTGATGATCACGCCGAGGCTTTCACCGCACTGGATTACGGTATTTTCCGTGGTTTGGCTTTTGCTTCGGGTAACCCTATTTATGGGTTGATCCTAAATGGGATGAAAGGGCTTTATACCCGGGTTGGGCGTTACTATTTCTCGAATCCTGAAGCCCGTAAACTGGCACTGACTTTCTACAGCAAACTGTCAGCGCTGTGTGATGAAAAAGCCCATGATCAGGTGTCAGAGTGTCTGAGAGCATACGGTAAAGAGAGTGGTGCTATTTGGCACAGCATGCAGGGCACGATGCCAAGTGATTTGGCCGAAGCACGCCGTTAGGCGAATATCGCGTAAAATTGCAACGCAAAAGGGGCATTAAATGCCCCTTTTTCATGGCAAGATGTAGCGCAATAGCTCGCGCGGTTATCCACCTCGTCTGCCCTGTGCTAGAGCTTATTGGCTCTTGGCGGCACGCTGTCGAGTAGCTCAATCGAGCCATCGTCATTCAGTTGTTCCATATGAATATCAAACCCCCATAGCCGGTGAATATGTTTCATCACTTGCTGACGGCTTTTATCCAGTGGTGCCCGATCATGAGGAATATAGCGCAGGGTCAGGGAGCGGTCTCCGCGCAGATCAACGTTCCATACCTGAATGTTTGGTTCGTGATTACTCAAGTTATATTGAGCAGACAATTCATTACGTATAGCCCGATAACCTTCTTCATTATGAATGGCTGAAATCTCCAGATAGTTATGCTTATCATCATCCAGCACGGTGAATAGCCGGAAGTCACGCATTACTTTCGGTGATAAGAACTGGCTGATGAAGCTTTCATCCTTAAAGTCGCGCATGGCAAAATGCAACGTATCCAACCAATCTTTACCGGCGATATCCGGGAACCAATAATAGTCCTCCTCCGTCGGTGATTGGCAAATACGCTTGATATCTTGGAACATGGCAAAGCCAAGGGCATACGGGTTAATACCGTTGTAATAAGGGCTGTTATACGGCGGTTGATACACAACGTTGGTGTGGCTGTGCAAGAACTCCATCATAAAGCGGTCAGTGACCTTACCCTCATCGTACAGATGGTTAAGAATGGTGTAATGCCAGAAGGTGGCCCAACCTTCATTCATCACTTGTGTCTGTTTTTGTGGATAAAAATATTGGCTGACTTTGCGGACTATTCGCAGCACTTCTCGTTGCCATGACTCCAGCAGCGGAGCATTTTTCTCCATGAAATAGAGCAGGTTCTCCTGCGGTTCACTGGGGTAGCGTTGAGCCTGGGCTTGGACTTCCCCTCGATCCTTGCGCGGTAGGGTTTTCCACAACGAGTTGACCTGACTTTGCAGATACTCCTCGCGGCTTTTCTGCCGGGCGGTTTCCTCCACTAAAGAGATCTTTTGCGGGCGTTTATAGCGGTCCACCCCATAATTCATCAGGGCATGACAGGAGTCGAGTAGCCGCTCTACTTCTTCCACCCCATAGCGTTCCTCGCATTCACTGATGTAATGACGAGCAAACAACAAATAATCCACTATCGAACTGGCATCGGTCCAGGCTCGAAATAAGTAATTATTCTTAAAGAAAGAGTTATGTCCATAGCAGGCGTGAGCCATCACTAAGGCTTGCATGGTAATGGTATTTTCTTCCATTAAATAAGCGATGCAGGGATTGGAGTTAATCACAATCTCGTAGGCTAATCCTTGCTGACCGTGCTTATATTTTTGCTCGGTTTCGATAAATTTCTTACCAAAAGACCAATGGGTATAGTTGATAGGCATACCGATACTTGAATAGGCATCCATCATCTGTTCGGAGGTAATAACCTCTATCTGGTGGGGGTAAGTATCTAGCCGGTAATGTTTTGCCACCCGGTCTATTTGGTCCAGATAAACCTGCAACAATTCAAATGTCCAGTCTGGGCCGTCAGTCAGGCGCTTATCTTGCGCGGTTTGTTTCGGTGTTGAAGTTGTCATTAGCGCATCCTCACGGTTTTATAACCCTGCAAAATACTGGTCACTTCAATAATCCTAGCTCAAGATTAACAAGTTGAGGCATGGCAAGACCTTATGTCAATGAATATCCGCCATCTTTCAAACAACAGGTAGGTTGACTGCCGGTTCGCGCCAGAATCATTGCTGTCGTATCAGTCTGTACGATTAATTGGATTTTATAGATTATTATTCTGATTTATTGGCTTATTTATGGAATATAAAACTAGTAAAAGAGTCTTGCACAACATGCCAATTATTCATGCTGCTAATTGTGGGTATTATGGCGCTTTCTCTCCTTTCCGACGTTTAATTGGGCAAAAATAGCATCTTATCGCTATTTTCCTAACGCTATTGAACTGAAAAGTAATTGCATTGTAAATTAATTGTGAATTAAGTCACGACCTGACATTAATGTGTTGGCTAGATTTTTCTGCTGAGTTAATTTTCTGTCAACAGAATATTGTGCTTTAGGTGTTGTTTGGGGGGAGGATGGTATGCGCATTGTCATTTTAGGAAGCGGTGTGGTGGGGGTAGCCAGTGCCTGGTACTTAGCCAAAGACGGGCATGATGTTACGGTGATTGACCGTCAGCAGGGGCCCGCGCAGGAAACCAGTGCCGGTAACGCAGGTCAGATATCGCCGGGATATGCGGCACCTTGGGCCGCGCCTGGGGTACCTCTGAAGGCCATTAAATGGATGTTCCAACGCCATGCGCCGTTAGCAATCCACCTTGACGGCAGCAGCTTCCAGCTACGCTGGATGTGGCAGATGCTGAGAAACTGCGACACTTCCCACTACAGACTCAACAAAAGCCGTATGGTGCGTCTGGCAGAATACAGTCGCGACTGTTTAAAAGAGCTGCGTGAAGACACTGGTATTCAGTATGAAGGCCGTCAGGGGGGAACACTGCAACTGTTCCGTACCGAACAGCAATTTGATAACGCCGCCAAGGATATTGCGGTGTTAGATGATGCGGGGGTGCCATATTCACTGCTAACGGCTGATCAACTGGCAACAGTGGAACCGGCATTGGCGAAAGTTGCACATAAACTGACCGGTGGTTTACGTTTACCTAATGATGAAACCGGCGACTGTAAACTGTTTACTGAACGCTTAGCCCAAATGGCCGAGCAGGCTGGGGTTAAGTTTGTGTTCAATCGCTCGGTGGATAAATTGCTGGTGGACGGTGACCAAATCGCCGGTGTGCTGTGTGGCGACGATATTATTAACGCAGATGCCTATGTAGTAGCCTTCGGCGCTTACTCTACGGCGCTGTTAGCCGGGCTGGTCTCGATTCCTGTTTATCCACTAAAAGGTTATTCACTCACTATTCCTATTACAGATCCGGCCTCGGCACCTTTCTCCACCGTGCTGGATGAGACCTACAAGATTGCCATTACGCGCTTTGATGACAGGATTCGGGTTGGGGGGATGGCGGAAATCGTTGGATTTAATACTCAATTGGCACCAGCACGTCGTGAGACGCTGGAAATGGTGGTGGGTGATTTGTACCCTCATGGGGGCAATATCAGTCAGGCCACGTTCTGGACCGGGCTGCGCCCGATGACACCTGATGGTACGCCGATTGTCGGGCGAACCTCACTGAAAAATCTCTATTTGAATACCGGCCATGGCACCTTGGGCTGGACCATGGCCTGTGGGTCGGGTCAATTATTGGCTGATATTATGTATGGGCGTCGCCCAGCGATTCTGGCGGATGATTTATCGGTCGCGCGTTATAGCGCGGGCTTTCGGCCACTGAATATCACGCCCTTACACGACATTCACCCTGTGCGCTAAAAGGCGCCGATTGATCATTACAGCCCACTGCCGGGCTGTAAATAATTGAATACCGCCCAAGAAGGAAAAAGCATGCCTCGCCCGATATCCGCTACGCTTCATTTATCTGCTTTGCGCCATAACCTCAGTATTGTTCGTCGTCTGGCCGGTGCCGCTAAAATTTGGTCAGTGGTGAAAGCCAATGCCTACGGCCATGGTCTGGCCCGCATTTGGCAAGGGCTGGACGCAACCGATGGCTTTGCGTTATTGGATTTAAATGAAGCGATAATGTTGCGTGAACAGGGCTGGCAAGGGCCTATTTTGCTGCTTGAGGGGTTCTTTCGTGCGCAAGATATAGTCCTTCTCGACCATTACCGGTTAACCACCGTAGTACACAGTGACTGGCAGCTTGACGCCATCAAAGCGGCGCGGCTGAGCACACCACTCGATATTTATTTAAAACTTAATAGCGGCATGAATCGCTTAGGTTTTCCCATCGGGCAGGCAGAGGCTATCTGGCAATGGGCTAACAGTATAAATAACATCGGCAAGGTGACGCTAATGAGCCACTTTGCCAATGCAGATAACCCTATTGGTGCCAGCGAGCAATTCACGCTGATTCAGCAGGCCAGTGGGCATCTGGTGGCTGCGCGCAGCTTTGCCAACTCGGCGGCAATATTGCGCAATCCTGAAACCCACTTTGATTGGGTGCGGCCTGGTATTATCCTCTATGGCGCGTCACCCAGTGGCGATGTAAACGATATCGCTGGCATTGGATTGCGCCCGGTAATGGAGCTGCACAGCGAAATTATCGCCATACAGACGCTCTCAGCAGGGCACAGTGTTGGCTATGGCAGCCGCTACAGTGCCACAGGCACACAGCGCATCGGTGTCGTCGCTTGCGGTTATGCCGATGGTTACCCACGGCTCGCTCCCAGCGGCACGCCCATCAGGGTGGATGGCATACTGACTCATACGGTGGGGTCGATTTCAATGGATATGCTAACCGTAGATTTGACACCCTGTCCGCAGGCGCAAATGGGGAGTAAAGTTGAGATCTGGGGGAATAATCTGCCAATCGATGATGTGGCGGCGGCGGCAGGCACCGTGGGGTATGAGTTGATGTGTGCACTGGCGAGTCGCGTTAGCGTCATCACCGAGCGCACTTAGGTTGTTTCTAGTTTATTTTCTGCAAGTTACCACGGACATGCTTACTGGCACGGCGTGCCTGCCAAGCCAGTAGACACCCTGCCAGCATTACGATGGCGAGTGATAATTTAGGCTCGATTGGTAAGGACATTGCCAGCAAGCCTAATCCAGCTCCCCCGGCCATTTGCACAAAACCCACCAGCGCGGAGGCGACACCGGCTTCATTGGCATACGGCTCTAATGCATAACTGGTGGCTGGCCCCATCATAAAGGCTAAACCGGCACAGGCACTGGCAACGGGTAACATATACACCAGCCAGTGTTGCTGTATTTCTGCCGACAGTTGCGTCAGACCAAATAATAACCCCAGACACCCCAGCGCCATCAACAGGCTGCCAGTCATCAGGCAGGTAGGGCGGCCGATTTTTTGGATAATACGGTTAGCAATGAAACTGACCGCCATGATCCAAAAACCATTGGCGCCGAACACCAGTGAGAACTGTAATGGGCTGAGTCCTGCGCCCACCATCAATACGTTGGGTGCCAGCGAGACATAGGTTAAGGCCATGCCCATAGCGCCCGCGTTCACCAGTGCGAAAATCAGAAAACGGTCATCACGTAAGATGCGCAGATAGTTCTTTATCGGCAAGCCCTTAACGGCTTGGGTACCCGCTGGCCGTGTTTCTGGCAGGAAGATAATTATCAGAATTAATACCAGCAAGCCATATAACGCCAGGAACCAGAATGGGGCGCGCCAGCCAAAGGCTTCCGCCAACAAACCACCGAGCAAGGGAGCCAATGCGGGTACGATATTTAACGTCCCATTAAGGAAACCAAAAGCGCGCGCGGCCTCATTACCGTTGAGGCGGTCACGCACCCCACTGAATGCCACTACCGCAGTACAGCAAACAGCGACACCTTGTAACAGGCGAGAACTGACAAACATCAGCGGGCTGACTGCCAGTGCAGCCATCGCGGCCCCCAGCATGTAGAGAATAATACCGATGATGGCTATGGGTTTACGCCCATACTTATCGACTAATGGCCCAGCAATCAGCTGACCAATACCCAGCACCAGAATAAACAAGGCAATAGTGGATTGAATCAGCGACTCGCTACTGTTTAGCCCCTTGGCTATCGCGGGAATCGTGGGTAAGTAGAGGTCGATGCCCAATGGGCCGAGCAGAATCAGGCTTAACAGCAGAAAAAGAAATTTTTGCATAACAAAAAAACAACATCCAGATTGCAAAGGCGACAAGAATAAAGAATTTATCGACGAATGAAAAGGTTAGCCATCGCCAACCAAACGATAGTGACAATGTCACCTATTGGTGTTCTAAATCGACTAATAGGGTACTACAACTAATAATTAATCTCTTGTTATTGATTAGCTACTGGTAGTGCGATGCTCTAACCACTGTTCTAGTTTCACGGCAGGTAATGCCTCGGAAAAAAGAAAACCTTGGCCTATTTGATAACCTTGGCGGCTCAATAATGTACGTTGTGCCTCGTTTTCTACCCCTTCGACAATCACTGATAGTTGCAAACTTTCACCAATACGGATCACCGCCTCACTTAATGTTCGGCTGGTTTCGTCATGCTCAAGATCATGGACAAAACTTTTATCCAGTTTGATTTCATCAAGATCCAAATGGCGCAGATAACTCAGACTGGAATAGCCGGTACCAAAGTCATCCATTGATAAACGCACACCCAGTCGATGAATTTTTTCTATCGTGGCAAAAATCGCCGGATTATTTGCAATTAATATGTCTTCGGTGATTTCCAGCGTGAGATCCTGCGGCGGCAAGTGGTAATGCTGCAAGATATGCAAAATCATGTCCGGCAAGCCTGGATTATGGAAATTGGTTGGCGATAAGTTCACTGAAACCGAGGGCACATCAATACCCCGTAAACGCCAGTCCGCCAACTGTTGACAAGCCGTCTCAATCGCCCACAGAGCCAGTTCGTTGATCAGCCCGCACTCTTCAGCAATAGGAATAAAACGCTGTGGGGGAATGTTCCCCAGTATGGGGTGAACCCAGCGACTAAGGGCTTCCACACCATATAGGTGCCCATCTTTTAACATCACTTGTGGTTGATAAAATAACTCAAGAGACCCGATATGAAATGCATGACGCAGAGCATCTTCCATATCCTGGCGCTGTTGATTGAGATTATTCATCTCTGCACTGAAGAAATTGAAATGACCATGTCCCATATTCTTGGCTTTATGCATGGCAATGTCGGCGTGATTCATCAGCGCATCCATTTCTAAACCATTTTCAGGATACAAACTGATCCCGACACTGGCCGAAGGAATAATATTGACGTTGGCTATCTGACAGGGCTGAGACAGCAGACTGAGCATTTTCTCAACCTTCACGGTAGCCTGCTGCATGGTGCAGGGGGCTAAAATGATAATAAACTCGTCGCCCGATAAGCGGCCGATAATGTCACTTTTGGGCATGTCGTTGCGCAACCGTTGGGCAATCAAGGCAAGTAATTCATCACCGGCGGCCAGGCCGAGTGAATCATTAACTTGTTTAAAACGATCCAGATTAATGATTAATACTGCCAGCGTGTAATCCATTTCAGCGGCAAGGGCGATAGCTTGTTTGGCATAAACCAGAAACTGAGTGCGGTTAGGCAAGCCAGTCAGGGAATCATAAAAAGCCAAATGCTGAATTTGCTGACGTGATTGCTCCCGTTCCATCGCCAACGAGCACAAATTTGCGATTAATTTGACCAACTGATGGTGGAACTCGCTGGGGCCTCGCGCTTCTTTGTAGTAAAAGGCAAATGTGCCCAGAACATCCCCCTGGCTCGACAGAATAGGCGTCGACCAACAAGCTAACAAACCATGGGGTAGAATTAGGTGCCGATAGTTCTCCCATAATGGGTCAGTGGCAACATCATGGACTTCAACCGGTTCTTTACGAAATGCGGCGGTGCCACATGAGCCAGATCCCGGGCCAATAGGCACACAGGCCAGCGCCGCAGTATAAATCAGGGGGAGGTTGGGCGCCGCGAGATGGCTGAGGTAGTGGGGCCCGCTGGCTTGCAAAATACTGGCGGTCACCTCGGGGGCAATCCGCTCAACCTCGTGGCACAGCAAAGACATCACTTCTTCCAGTGGCCGCTCTTTAACCAGTGCTTCCAGTACCTTATATTGCAACACTTCATACATTTTGGTCAGCGTGATATCAGTC
The DNA here is from genome assembly GCF_052217165.1 of Yersinia sp. 2540 StPb PI. NCBI lineage: Bacteria > Pseudomonadati > Pseudomonadota > Gammaproteobacteria > Enterobacterales > Yersiniaceae > Yersinia > Yersinia sp. 2540 StPb PI. The sequence goes on along the minus strand of NZ_JAZGQC010000001.1, from coordinate 3,080,927 downwards.
AACACGCCAATGCTATAACTCGGTTTACCCTGCTCATCAACCAGCGAGTTGATAATGGCGGAACACCAATGCGGTTGTTTGTCTTTACTGTAGAACAACTCTTTGGGCAGTAATTGCTGATGTGAATTTGGCGAAGTGGAATCAATTAACCCCAGTTGTTCAGGATGTGCACTCTGGAGTAAATCGACCATGCTCTGGCCCAGAGCCTGTTCGGGTGTATAACCGAATAACTTAGTAAATCCTTGATTAATATAAACTGCTTGTTGCCCGTGATCACTATTAGCGGCAATAAACATTGCGCTGTCGCTGCGATCAGTTAATTGGGTTAAAAGTTCTACCCACTCTTGAGTGGCTTTTTGTTGCTCAATTAAAAAAGTAATATCCTTAGCGATTTTCACCATCCGGGTAACGCTACCTTCTGGGCCTGGTACCGGTTGATAGATGGCGGCCAGCCAGACCGTGGATCCGTCTTTGTGCAATCGCTCAAAACGGCCCTCAACGGATTTCCCCGCCAGTAAAGATTTCTTCAGTGTCTGATACTCGTCGCTACTGGCATATTGTGGATGGCAAAACATAAGATGATGTTGACCAATGACTTCATCACGTTGATAGCCAAAATAATCAAGGTAGTTTTGATTAACCGCAATTATGCGACTGTTGAGATCAAACTCAATGATGGCTAATGAGCGGTCCAATGCACTTAATAACGCACTACTTTCGTCGTATTCAGACTGCGTGGCATCCTGCGATGCTGCTGTTTTTTTGGGCTTCATGATAAATTCCTATGTAAAAGAAGCGCTTGGCAGTCGTGTTACGTAAATGAATTACCGCTCTAACCATTGAAATAGCACTATTCTTAAATAAATAAAATAGGATAAATGACAAATATTCCAATACGTATTAATAGCATCAAGATTAAAAAAATACGGCCGTCTTATTTACGCTGGTGGTATTTCAATACATCGCTCTGTGTCCACACCATGAACATCATTGTGTTAATCAGCCAGTGCTAAATGGAGGAATAAGTAATATTAAGTTTAGTCGATATCCAGATAGCTAAATGTGGGATTAATTGCTGGCACGTGACAGCAATCAATCTATTTCCGACTAAGGTCTATTTTAAAACGGTGGGATGCTTTGCTGGAAGGTAACCGGCCATTACCTGACAAAAACCTCGTCAGGCAATGGCGGATAGATAAAGGGTTATGAGTGGGTATCCATTGAGCCAAAACGACCGCCGTTAAAATCAGCGATGGCCTCGATTATCTGCTGCTGAGTGTTCATCACAAATGGCCCGTGACCGATAATAGGTTCATCAATCGGCTCACCACTCAGTAGCAACAGCACCGCATCATTATTGGCCTCAATAGTTACATTGCTGCCAGCCGCATCCAGTAATACCATTTCGGCATCGCGGGCAACGGCATCGCCATTGACCAATACGGTACCACGCAACACAATTAATGCCGTGTTCCAGCCAATGGGCAGTGAAAACTCCGTACTTTTACCCTGATTCAGCCGTATATCCCAGACGTTTAGTGGTGAGAATGTCTGAGCAGGGCCATTTTTACCCGCATACTCACCCGCTATTACCCGCAGGCTGCCAGCATCTTCAGCTAGCACTACCTGAGGAATAGTTTCACTGCGAATGGCCTGATAACCAGGATCTGCCATTTTATTTTTTGCGGGCAGATTGACCCACAATTGCACCATTTCAAAGGCACCGCCACGTTGTGCGAACATATCTGAATGAAACTCTTCATGCAGAATCCCGCCACCTGCCGTCATCCACTGCACGTCACCAGGGCCAATAACGCCGCCTTTGCCGGTGGAGTCACGATGTTCAACTTCGCCGTGATAAACGATGGTGACAGTTTCAAAACCACGATGCGGGTGTTGCCCGACACCCCGGCGATGTTTGGTCGGGGTAAAATCCATCGGCCCGGCATAGTCCAGCAGCAGGAACGGGCTGAGCTGTTTACCATGGCTTTGATATGAAAACAGTGAGCGAACCGGGAAACCATCTCCCACCCAATGCTGGCGCGGTGCGCGATAAATACCTTGAACTTTTTTCATCGTAAACTCCTTACAAACATCATCAATGAGGTCTTGCAGCCCGGCACAACCTCTGGCCGGGCTTCATGTTGGATAAAGTATATAATTAGGATAATTTAAGCAGTAGATAGCAAAATTAGTTATCACTGTTCTATTATCAGAACAATGATGAAGTTATCTCTGGCAAGTAATACAGAGGCAGGTTATGCAAGATCTTAATGATCTCTACTATTACGCAGAAGTGGTGGAACACGGTGGATTCAGTGCTGCCGCGCGGGTATTGGGTTTGCCAAAATCAAAACTGAGCCGACGGCTGGCATTGTTGGAAGAGCGATTGGGCGTGCGTTTAATTCAGCGTTCAACCCGCCGTTTTGCGGTTACCGACGTGGGGCGTACCTACTACGAGCACTGTAAAGCGATGCTGGAAGAGGCCAACGCCGCTCAGGAATCAATTGACTTAACACGGGCAGAACCCCGTGGTGTGGTGCGCATCACCTGCCCAGTGGCGCTATTACAGGCCACGGTTAGCACCATGCTGGCGGATTTCATGGTCAGTTGTCCTTTGGTGACGATTTATCTTGAATCGACCAATCGACAAGTGGACCCGATTGCTGAAGCCATTGATATTGCCATTCGGGTTCGGCCACCGCCGTTGCAAGACAGTGATTTGGTGTTGAAGGTGTTGGGTAACCGTTGTCAGTGTCTGGTGGCCAGCCCGGATTTGGTGGCACGACAAGGTATCGTCAATGTTCCGGCAGATCTGACTGGCTGGCCAAGTCTGGGCTTGGGCCGCGCGCCCCAAGAATTTATCTGGCATTTAGCCGGGCCAGAGGGCGCGCATGCTGCGATTTATCACCAGCCCAGATTGGTGACGGCCGACATGACAACGCTTCGTAGCGCAGCACTGAGTGGTGTCGGGGCAGTACAGCTCCCGGTTATGATGGTGGCAGATCAACTGATGGCCGGAACGCTGATTCGCTTATTACCGGATTGGGTATTACGCCATGAGATTATTCATGCGGTATATCCATCACGGCGGGGATTACTGCCGTCTGTTCGCAGTGTGCTTGATCATTTGGCGTTGCGGTTTAGCCAACTTGAAGACCAATAGCCAGGCCTTTGCATAGCTGAGCCGCGGGTAACGCGGCAAGTTGTACCGACTCAATGCTTGTGGCGGTGATGTGAATCCGGGTAATGCGGGTGGGAGTGTGCCAGTGGCTGATGTTGATGGCGATGCTTATGCGCCACACCGACTGTCACAGGAAAATCATGTGTATGTTGATGATGTGCGTCATGGTGATGTTCATGTTCATGCAGCAATTCATCATGGATATGCTGATGGGCATGCTGTTCAGTGAGATGCAATGCGATCCCTACAGCCATCAGGAGACCCGCGACGATGAGTGGTATAGTGACAGTGTCACCCATAATAACGGCCAATACAGCCCCTAAAAATGGGGCAATAGAGAAATAAGCACCAGTGCGAGCAGTACCAAGATGGCGCAGGCCGATAACAAAGAGTGCCAAACTCACGCCATAGGCAAAAAATCCCACCAAAAGGGCCGCTGCCAGATTTGTCAGTGGTGGCAATGTTGCGCCGAGGACAAAAGCCAGCCCGAGATTGACGATACCGGCAACCAGTCCTTTGACTGACGCAATCCAGGTGGCATCCGTCAATGAAACCTTACGGGTCAGATTGTTATCAATCCCCCAGGCAAAGCAAGCACCCAGAATTGCCAGTGTTGGCCACCATCCGGCAAAACGCGCTTCACCCGGCCAACTTAAAATAGCTGCACCGGCCACAATCACTATCATGCCAAGGGCGATGCGACGGTCAAAATTCTCTTTGAACGCGAACCAGGCCAGTAGGGCGGTAAATACCCCTTCGGCATTAAGCAATAATGATGCGCCAGATGCAGGCATACCCGTTAACCCTATCATCAGCAGAACCGGGGCAACAATCCCCCCAGCCGTAATGGCACCAATAAACCACCGCCGTTCGTTGCGAGGCAGGCTCACGGCTGTTGCTCGGGTGAGCAGACGGTAGAGCGCCAGGCCGGCACCTGAGCCAAAATAGAGCAGGCCCGCCAGTAGCCATGGACTGACTGTATTGAGTAACTGTTTTGCCAGCGGGGTTCCGGCACCAAACAGCACCGCAGCACTTAATGCGGCTAATACACCGGGCTGTCGTAATCCATCATGCCATTTCATCGATTCAACTCTGAAAATAAGGTCGTAGTGGCAATTTTAGCCCATGAAAAAGCCGGGAAACCATTCCTGTCATGGAAAAAGTTGACCGGCTAATTTTAGTATTAATTATCAACGGTTTGTTTGTGGAACAACTCACGGAATACCGGGTAGATATCTTCAGGTTCTCGGATATGTTGCATGGCAAAGTTGTCAAATTTTGCCTGTAAGTCTTCATATTCCCGCCACAGAGTCTGGTGTGCGCGCCGGGTTATCTCGATGTAGCTATAGTAACGCACCATTGGCAGGAGCTTTTGGGCCAGTAACTCATGACACAGTGGTGAATCATCGGCCCAGTTATCGCCGTCTGAGGCTTGGGCTGCATAGATATTCCACTGCGTTGGGTCGTAACGTTCCTGAACCACTTCTTCCATCAATTTCAGGGCACTGGAGACAATTGTTCCGCCGGTTTCCTGCGAATAGAAGAATTCTTGCTCATCGACTTCTTTCGCTTGAGTATGGTGGCGGATATACACGACATCAACGTTTTTATAGGTACGGCTCAGGAACAGATAAAGCAGGATGTAGAAGCGCTTTGCCATGTCCTTGGTGGCCTGATCCATCGAACCTGACACATCCATCAGGCAGAACATCACCGCCTGGCTGGATGGCTCAGGACGCCGTTCATAGTTCTTATAACGTAAATCGAAGGTATCGATAAACGGAACCCGCGCGATTTTTTGCTTTAATTCAGCAATGGCTTTACGTACACGTTCTTCTTCCAGCAATTGTGCTGGTTCCGTGTTTTCCAGTACGTTCAGCGTTTCTTCCAATTCGCGTAACTCACGGCGCTTACTGGCTGTCATGGCGGTACGACGCGCCAGTGAGTTTTGCAGTGAGCGCACCACGCTGATATTGGCGGGCACGCCATTCGAGGTATAACCCGCACGATGGGTTTTGAATTCGGTCAACTGCTTATACTGATTTTTCTTCAGATTAGGCAGCGCCAGGTCTTCAAACAGTAAGTCGAGGTATTCATCTTTGGAAATCTGAAAGACAAACTCATCCTCGCCTTCACCGTCCTGACCGGCATTACCCTGACCACTGCCGCCGCCTCCACCGCCACCTTGAGGGCGCTCCACCCGATCATTGGTGACAAAATGGTCATTGCCAGGATGTACCCGGTGACGTAACCCACCACGGCCCTGATGGAACATCGGCTCATTGATATCATCAATAGGTATCGAAACTGACTCGCCGCTATCAATATCAGTAACTGATCTTTTATTGATGGCATCGGCAATCGACTGTTTAATTTGCGACTTATAGCGGCGCAAAAAGCGCTGGCGATTGACCATGCTCTTATTCTTGCCGTTAAGTCGTCTGTCAATAAAGTAGCCCATATATCCCCCAAACGACTTTGTCACTCTCCCTGCATCTTTCACGCTGTAGCTGTGTTGGCTGCCATCACTTACCCCAGTCACTTAGTGGACTAAGCTCCTGGGGCTTCGTTCAGTTGCCGCCTTGCTACAACGCGAAATCTATTGGGTCTATACCTACGATGCCGTAGTGAATCGGTAAATGGCTTATGACGATTTTCTCACCCGCAGATACCATTCACACAGCAAACGAACTTGCTTACGGGTATAGCCTTTCTCCATCATCCGATCGACAAAGTCATCATGTTTTTTCTGCTCATCCGTTGAGGTCTTGGCATTAAAGGAGATAACCGGCAGTAACTCTTCGGTGTTAGAGAACATTTTCTTCTCGATAACCGTGCGCAGCTTCTCGTAACTGGTCCAGTTTGGATTACGGCCATTGTTATTGGCTCTGGCGCGCAACACAAAATTGACGATTTCATTACGGAAATCTTTCGGGTTGCTGATACCCGCTGGCTTTTCAATTTTCTCCAGTTCAGCATTCAGTGATTCACGGTCAAACAGTTGCCCGGTATCAGGATCACGATACTCTTGATCCTGAATCCAGAAATCGGCGTAGATAACATAACGGTCAAAAATATTCTGACCATACTCAGAGTAAGACTCCAGATAGGCGGTTTGAATCTCTTTACCAATAAATTCAGCATATTTCGGGATTAAATAGCCTTTCAGGTGTTCGAGATATTTCTCCGCAACATCTTGTTGGAATTGTTCGCGTTCGATCTGCTGTTCCAGTACGTAGAACAGGTGCACCGGGTTAGCAGCCACCTCAGCGTGGTCGAAGTTAAATACTCTGGAGAGGATTTTAAAGGCAAAACGGGTAGAAAGGCCGTTCATACCTTCATCAACTCCAGCGTAGTCGCGATATTCCTGATAAGACTTGGCTTTAGGATCGGTATCTTTCAGGCTCTCACCGTCATACACCCGCATCTTGGAGTAAATACTGGAGTTTTCTGGCTCTTTCATCCTTGAGAGAATCGAGAAGCGTGCCAGCGTTTCCAGCGTGCCAGGTGCACAAGGCGCATGGGTCAACTCACTGTGATTTAACAGTTTGTCGTAAATCTTGATCTCTTCTGATACCCGCAGGCAATAAGGCACTTTGACAATATAAACACGGTCAAGGAATGCCTCATTATTCTTGTTATTACGGAATGTTACCCACTCGGATTCGTTAGAGTGCGCGAGAATTATACCGCTGAATGGCAGGGCGGATATCCCCTCGGTCCCGTTATAGTTCCCTTCTTGTGTTGCGGTCAGTAGTGGGTGCAGCACCTTAATTGGGGCTTTGAACATCTCGACGAATTCCATGATCCCCTGGTTAGCACGGCATAAAGCACCGGAATAACCATAAGCATCTGGATCGTTTTGGGCGTGATTTTCAAGTTTACGGATATCAACTTTACCGACCAGTGCCGAGATATCCTGGTTGTTTTCATCACCGGGTTCGGTTTTCGCTATCGCAATTTGTTCAAGGATAGAAGGCCAGACCTTGATAACTTTGAACTTGGTAATATCACCGCCAAAATCGTGCAGGCGTTTTGCCGCCCATGGCGACATAATCGTACCGAGATAGCGGCTTGGGATACTGTATTCTTTGGCCAGAATCGCCGCATCTTCCTGCGGATTGAACAGACATAACGGGTGGTCATTGACCGGGCTACGTTCACCGTTAGCACTTAAAATATAGATAGGCACCCGTTGCATCAGGGCTTTCAGTCGTTCAGCCAATGATGACTTACCACCACCCACGGGACCCAGCAAATACAGGATCTGTTTCTTCTCTTCCAGCCCTTGGGCGGCGTGTTTGAGATAGGAAACGATCTGCTCTATGGCTTCCTCCATGCCATAAAACTCTTCAAAAGCAGGGTAGCGAGCGATAACCCGATTAGAGAACAGTCGAGACATGCGGGACTCAAGCGCGGTATCGACCATGACTGGCTCACCAATAGCCATCAGCAGACGCTCAGCCGCATTAGCATACGCGCTGCGATCTTGCTGGCAGATTGTGAGGAACTCCTGGAGTGTGAACTCTTCGTCCTTGGCCGCCTCATAGCGCTGGCGATAGTGATCAAATATGTTCATAGCGATGCCCGTCCTGTTTGAATGGTTGGGAACATAAAATAGTAGTAGCGCTTTATTGGGTTAAAATTTTGAAACTACTACCTTATTGTTATGGCCGTGTCTCCTCCAAAGGTCAAGTTAAGCCAGACCACAGATTTGCCACCCCTCAAACAATAAATAACCATTATTTGGTAATTAAATCTATTTATTATTCGATTAGTAGTGTTTTATATATGATTACTGGAGCTTATCTATTTGAATATCTCGATATTTTATTGTAATCAAATCTACGTAAATTTTTAGGTTGTCAGCCTCTTCGTTATCGGCGATAAGTTATACAAGCAATATCGATATCTGGCTGACATGTGTAAAGATTTCGCCACGGGCAACCAATTGATTTACACTAAGTTAACTAATTATTTTGTTACCAATGGGATTTAATCCGTGAAAAAACATTCTTTAAAAGCCAAGCAAATAAAAACACTGGCTGCCTTAGCCGTCGCTACGGCCGTTTGCATGCCGACGGCAATGGCAGGAACCTGGTCTTTGGGGGCTTCTGCGTTAGTCAGCCCAGACCCTTACCGGGGTAAGAACGACCGTGTCTATCCGGTACCTATCATTTCTTATGAAAGCGATAATTTCTACTTCCGTACCTTAGCTGCGGGTTATTACTTGTGGAAAGATGACAATAATCGCTTATCAATCGATGCTTATTACTTACCGCTGCACTTTACGCCAGGTGACAGTGATGATCAGCAGATGAAGCAGTTGGATAAACGCCGCAGTACCATGATGGCGGGGATGTCATATTCTCATATTGAGGATTGGGGGACGTTGCGCGCTATGTTCTCTGGCGATGTGCTGGATAATAGCGGTGGTTTTATCGGCGATTTGGCTTACCTGTACCGCTTTAACGTCGATAGCTGGACGCTGACGCCGGGGGTAGGTTTTAACTGGAACAGTGGTGATCAAAACAGTTATTACTATGGCGTGAGCGGTGCTGAATCTGCCCGTAGTGGTTTGGCGCAATACAACCCAAGTGATAGCTGGTCGCCATATCTTGAGTTGTCGGTGAACTACAACATCAATCCGAATTGGAATGCGTTCTTTACCGGCCGCTATGTGCGCCTGGCCAGTGAAGTGAAAAATAGCCCAATGGTTGATGCATCATACAGCGGCGTGTTGTGGACTGGCGTGACCTATACTTTCCGCTAATTAATGACGCGGTAATGTTGAGCCATAAAAAATGGGGCATCGCGCCCCATTTTTGTGCCTAACGACATCTGGAACGTTAGCTATTTTTACGGCTACGGATGGTCATGGCAAGACGCGCCGGGGCGTCAAGTGTTGCCACCAACGGCTTATTCACTCGCGCTGTTTCCACGCAAACCATGGTTTTATAACCCTCATTTGGCATATCAACCATGCTACTAGACAACTCTGCACCTGGATTCCATGCCACTACATCACTTTGGTGATGATGATGTACTTCAATGGTGCGTTTGAGCGCCGCATCTTTGATCAAGCTATAGGCTTCGGGTTGTGTGTAGATACGGTCAGTCTGGCCGTTAAACACTAAATCGCCTTGTTGTGTGGCATCGGCAATTTTTAGCACTTTATCGAAGTATTTCTCACCCAGGCCACTGACTTTAATCTGGTCGATGTCGCCAATCTGGAAGTAAGTATGTAGCGCGGCTACTACCTGGTAATCACCGTGTGATTCCAGCTCCATTTCGCACTCATCACCCAGCTTGAAGCGGGCAATCAATGTGAAGGCATGCGGCCAGTATTTACGGGATTCATCACTGTCTTCCAGTGTGAAGGTTAGGATAACCCCATTCTCGTTTTCATCATGGGCACTGAGAGTCCATGGCAGTAGACGGGCAAAACCATGAGAAGGTTGTGCTGATGGACCAAACCAAGGCCAACAAATTGGCACGCCACCACGAATAGCGACGCCATCTTTAAACGGCGTGTTATTGCTCAGCCAAATGATAGGTTGCTCACCGCTAGGTTGATAGGCCAGCAAATGAGCGCCTTGTAGGCTTACTGCGGCACGCACCTTCGGATGAGAAACCACCACTACCGGCAATTCATCCAGTTGGCGTTGGCTGATGTAAGGCGAAATTTGTTCAACAACAGGTAGGGTGAATACTTTCTCGTTCATTCGTTTGGCCTTATGGGAAAGGGAGCAGGGATCCTTTGAACTTCAGACTCTCGATAATATCACAGGCTGTAAATCTTGTAGCAAATGGACGACACCGTAGTGGTGAATCATTGATATTGCGCAATTTATTATAGCTACAAATAAAAAAGCCACCCGAAGGTGGCTTTTGGCAGAAATCTACATCAATCCATTATTACTTGGAGATGTGAGAGATCAGGTCCAGAACTTTGTTTGAGTAGCCAGTTTCGTTATCGTACCAAGAAACCAGTTTCACAAAGTTGTCGTTCAGCGCGATACCGGCTTTAGCATCGAATACTGAAGTCAGTTTTTCGCCGTTGAAATCGGTAGAAACAACGTCGTCTTCGGTGTAGCCCAGAACGCCTTTCAGCTCGCCTTCTGAAGCCGCTTTGATAGCAGCACAGATTTCTTTGTAAGAAGCTGGTTTTTCCAGACGTGCAGTCAGGTCAACAACTGAAACGTTAGGAGTAGGAACGCGGAACGCCATACCTGTCAGTTTGCCGTTCAGTGCTGGGATAACTTTACCAACTGCTTTAGCGGCACCAGTAGAAGAAGGGATGATGTTCTGGGATGCGCCACGACCGCCGCGCCAGTCTTTATGAGACGGGCCATCAACAGTTTTCTGCGTTGCAGTAGTTGCATGCACAGTGGTCATCAACGCTTCAACGATACCGAACTTGTCGTTGATAACTTTAGCCAGTGGAGCCAGGCAGTTAGTGGTGCAAGAAGCGTTAGAAACGATTTCCTGACCCGCGTATTCTTTGTGGTTGACGCCCATAACAAACATAGGGGTGTCATCTTTAGAAGGACCAGTCAGAACCACTTTCTTAGCACCAGCAGCGATGTGCTTACGTGCTGTTTCGTCGGTCAGGAACAGGCCAGTTGCTTCAGCAACAACGTCAACGTTAACTTCGTTCCACTTCAGGTTAGCCGGATCTCTCTCTGCGGTAACACGGATGGTTTTACCGTTAACAACCAGGTGGCCGTCTTTTACTTCTACAGTACCGTCGAAACGACCGTGGGTAGAGTCGTATTTCAGCATGTACGCCATGTATTCAGCGTCCAACAGGTCGTTGATTGCAACGATTTCGATGTCAGAACGTTCCTGAGCAGCACGGAAAACAATGCGACCGATACGGCCAAAACCGTTGATACCTACTTTGATAGTCATATATTCCACCAGCTATTTGTTAGTGAATAAAAGGTTGGTTGTAAAATTACAAAAACCTTGCCGAGCGTCAAGCGGAATCGTGTCAATTATTGCTACAAATCAAACCAACGACGTTAGATCGAACATTAATCACGCGTTTCCAGATACGATTAGCCTCATTTTTATATTGGGGCGAATTATTCAGTTTAAAGTGAGAATCGGTAATATTTACGATTTTTATCACATTTATACCCAAAATGATTGGCGTTGCAGGTAGGCAGCTAGCGAACGAATCCCGATGAGCTTACATGAGTAAGTGATTCGGGTGAATGAGTGTAGCTAACAACCCTGCAGCGTCAAGTATAAAGGGTATATGCGGTTGTCACTTTGATGGCATACAGTTTAGGACAATTTTAACTGCTTTGTTGTTAATTTTTTGTTATTATTAGGCATTGTTTTCGTTGACTTTATTCCCTGCCAGAGAACCGCACAAATGGCTAAAGAACTGAACTCTACACCAGATATTGAAAAACTGTCCGATATTCAGCGTCATGTCACCCAACAGCGCGGGACAGAAGCCCCGTTTAGTGGCAAATTGCTACATAACAAACGCGATGGCATCTATGAGTGCCTGTGTTGTCATCAACCTTTGTTTATCTCAGAGTCGAAATTTGACTCAGGCTGTGGTTGGCCGAGTTTTTACCAACCTATCAAAGATGACTCTATTCGCTATATTGATGATAATTCACATAATATGGTTCGAGTTGAAATTCGTTGTGGTAATTGTGATGCTCACTTAGGCCATGTTTTCCCCGATGGGCCGCAGCCTACGGGCGAGCGCTATTGCGTGAACTCGGCGTCATTGAATTTTGTTGATGACCAGAATGGCGAGCAGATTGCCGGTTGATACTCAACGATTATGCATGTTGAAAAATCGATTCAGCTTATTATTCGTTTTGTTAAGGATACTTTGATGGAGCTTGAAGACCTGATTTCAGTGATGACACCTGAAATTTACCAACGTTTGATGCAAGCGGTTGAGCTGGGTAAATGGCCGGATGGTGTGGCACTGACACCTGAGCAGAAAGAAAATAGTCTGCAAATGGTAATGCTATGGCAAGCCCGTCACAATGAGGATGCTCAGCATATGAGCATTGGCACTGATGGCCAAATTGTGATGAAAACCAAGCAAGAATTGAAACAGCAATTCAGCCAGCCAACATTGGTAAAACTGAAGCCAGAATAGGGCTGTTACCCACAAGATTTATCAAAATCAACGGAGCCGAGTGAGGCTCCGTTGGTGCTATTTTTATTGCCGGTTATTTGCTTGCTGAATCCATTTCAGCCAGCCACTGTGCCAGTGTTTGTAAGCTTGCCCCTGCTTTATGCATCGTATTTAGGGCGTGTTGACTGTCATGCGGTTGTAGGTTGACCCCGCGACAACCGTCACTGATGACCGTTGTTTGATAACCCAGAGCTAATGCATCCAAGACGCTATATTTCACACAATAATCAGTTGCCAGCCCCATAATGAACAAACGATCGATCCCTTGCTGCCGTAACCACTCATCCAAAGGGGTTTTGGCTCGCTGACCATTGTCAAAAAAAGCGCTGTAGCTATCGATATCAGGATCTTGGCCTTTACGGAACGTGGCATCAATTGCGTGTTGTTTCAATTGCGGATGTAAGGCGGCCCCGGGCTCATTTTGCACACAATGCACTGGCCACCAAACTTGTGGTAACCCATCCAGCTCACCTACGGTACCCGATTCCGCATTTGAATTGATGGCAAAGCTGCGGTGTCCGGCAGGGTGCCAATCCTGGCTGGCAATAATAGGTATCTTTTTGCTAAGGCAGGCATCAATAGCTTGATTGGCAATGGCAATAACCTGGTCACCCTCAGCAACAGCCAGCGCCCCTCCCGGACAAAAGTCATTTTGTAAATCAATTAAAAGCAGTGCCGCATTCATTGATATTCCACCGGATCAGTTAGTGTCAGTGAGTTCACCACGCAGGTTTTGTTGCATTAACCGGCGAATGTCTTCAGGGGTTAAAGATTGACTCAATAAATAATGTAGTTTTGTCAGTGCGGCCTCGACCGTCATATCAAAGCCACTGATAACACCGGCGTGGGCCAGTGCATTACCGGTTGCATAGCCTTCCATATTGACTCTACCGGAAATACATTGTGTCAAATTCACTACCACAATACCTCGCTCGCTGGCATTTTTTAACTCATCCAGTAACTCGGCTTTTTGTGGTGCGTTTCCCACACCATAAGAACGTAAAATCAGGGCTTTAACGGGCTGCAACAGGAAGTTGCGCACCACCGCGCCTGATATCCCAGGATAAATAGTCACCACACCAATCGGTTGAGGGGTGATGTTATGAACAATCAATGGCCCATTATTGGCTGGTGACTCGACCGACGCCATACGCCGAATATGAATACCTGCCTCAAGCAGTACCGACAGATTCGGCGAGGCAAAAGCATCAAAACCATCAGCATGGGCTTTAGTGGTGCGATTGCCACGGAATAATTTGTTGTTAAAGAACAGACTGACTTCATTCACTGGGTGGTTCGCGGCCAGATAGAGGGCGTTAAGCAAGTTGGTTTGCCCATCAGAGCGCAACTCTGCCAACGGGATCTGAGAGCCGGTAACAATCACCGGCTTGGCCAGATTTTCTAACATGAATGACAGGGCCGAGGCTGTAAATGCCATGGTGTCTGTGCCATGTAAAATAACAAAGCCGTCGTATAAGCCGTAGTTTTGCTCAATATCGTTGGCAATATGCTGCCAGTCCTCGGGTGTCATATCTGAGGAGTCAATTAATGGCGCATATTCATGGATAGTGAAATCAGGCATTTCGGGGCGATGGAACTCAGGCATCAGCGCAAGTTGGCGTTGCAGATGGCCGGATACGGGGATGTATCCATGTTCCGAGCGCTGCATACCGATGGTACCGCCAGTATAGGCAACATAAATAGATTTCTTCTGCATGAGCATGAGGGCCTGAAAAGTAGTACTGAATAAGATGGGTGAATTATAGGGAGACTGACGAGGAAAAAAAGCCCGGCGGGTGCCGGGCGGAGTATTTTGATTAATTTTCTAGCGGACATCACCACAGGTTAGGCATAACGCATAGCGATTCTGCGGGTCATTCAATGTACTGAGTAAACTTGGCTGCTCTTGCACGGCTTGCGCCATGGCAGATAGCGGGGCAGGTATCCAAGCCTGAATGGCGGCTGGTAACATAGCTTGTACCGATGCGCTCATTTGGCCGAAAATCAAGTCACTAAGACTCGGCTCATCAACAAACCAATTCAACTGCCAGGTTTTCAGTTGCGCCAGCTCCGCGACCTTCTTCACCGCGTCATCAAAGTCACCTAACTGATCCACCAGACCGTTACTTTTAGCATCAATCCCAAGCCACACATGGCCCTGTGCGATTTGATCCACTTGTTCAGGGGTTTTATGGCGTGAAGTTGCGACCAGGTCAATAAAGGTCTTGTAGCCATTTTCGATATTGATTTGCATCATCTGCGAAAACTCAGGCGGCAAGTTTTTAGTAATCGAAATATCGGCTAATGGCGACGTGGCTACGCCGTCAGTATGAACACCAATACTTTCCAGTGAATTTTGGAAGGTATTAATCACGCCGAAAATACCAATCGAGCCGGTAAGGGTGCTCGGGCTGGCAACGATATAGTTAGCGGGTGTGGAGATCCAATATCCACCCGATGCCGCCATTCCCCCCATCGATACCACCAAGGGTTTATTGGCTGCGCGTAACGCCGCTAATTCTGAACGAATCAACTCAGAGGCGCTGACACTGCCCCCAGGGCTATTTACTCGCAGAATTACGGCTTTAATTTTTGGATCTAAACGCGCCTGGCGAATCTGTGCTGCCAGCGAGTCGCCACCCACGTTGCCCGGAGTTTGCGGACCATCAATGATGGCGCCGTTAGCAAAAATAACCGCTATCTGCTCGCCCTGCTGTGGTGTAGGTACCGGTTGATAGTCATAAATACTGACGTAATTAAAGTCGTTATTCTTTTTATCCCAACCAAAGGTTTTAACCAACTCGGTTTCTACCTCAGGGCGTGACGCTAATGTATCCACCAGTTTATTGTCCAGCGCATATTTTGCCGGAGAACCGCCAGCGGCTTGCAACCCACTGATAACACCCGCGGCACCTGGGAACAGCTGCTCTGGCGTTAACTGCCGGTTGGCAGCAACCGCAGTAAGATAATTTTGCCATAATCCACCAATCCAGCGGCTGTCTGCTTCACGTGCAGCCGGTGACATATCATCACGAATCATCGGTTCAACCGCGGACTTATAGGTGCCAACCCGGAAGATATTCGTGGTGACTTTAAGTTTTTCCAGCAACGATTTGTAATAGAGGTTATTACTGGCGAAACCATGCAGATCGACCGCCCCTTGTGGCGATAGATAGATTTTATTAGCAAAGCTGGCTAAATAGTATTGGGTTTGATTATAGCTATCGCCAATTGCATAAATTGGCTTACCGCTGTCACGGAATTCCCGCAGCGCTTTACCTATATATTGCAATGAAGGTTGGTCGGCACCGGTAAAATCACTCAGTGACAGCACCAAACCGGTAATATTGTTATCGGTTTTTGCCAGACGAATAGTTTCGACAATATCAAACAGCGAGTTTTCCTGTAGGCGATTACTGGATGCCCCTAAGAACTCACGCCCCAGTTGACGTAATTTATTGTTTACTGCGGGCTGATCAACCACCACGCCACTTAAATTTACCAGCAGCGCGCCTTTAACCGGTTCTGCTGGTTTACTTTGGAACTGAAGGTAAATACCCACACCGACTAAAATTAACAGTATTAAGAACAGATTAAGAATAAATTCCCTGACGAAATTAAGCAGACGCCAGGTCCACTTGAAAAAGCCAGCAATAATTCGCCACAAAGTGCGCATGTTATCTCCAACAAAACCGGGCAAGTACGGTTATCCTAATGACCTGACGAACAAATGTCAGCTTTAAATCACTGTTAAGCCTAGCCGAAAGGTCAACACTGGCAACAAAACGACAACTTATGCTACCGTGCTGAAAATGAAAATCGTTATCAGGAGAGAATGATGGATGCGTTAGAACTGTTACTTAACCGCCGTTCGGCGTCCCGTTTGACCACCCCAGCGCCAACGGGTGAGGCATTGGATCATATTATCCATGCGGGCATGCGGGCACCTGACCATGGCACATTGCAGCCATGGCGCTTTATTTTGATTGAAAATGAGGGGCTGGAACGTTTTAGTCAATTGTTACAACAGGCAGTACAACATGATGGGGCTGATGACGCGGTATTGGAAAAAGCGAAACAAGCACCGTTTCGTGCGCCGCTAATTATTACCGTTATTGCCCATGTCACTGAAAACCCCAAAGTGCCCAATTGGGAACAAGTGGTTTCCGCCGGTTGCGCGGTACAAGCAATGCAAATGGCTGCGCTGGCTCAAGGTTTTAATGGTATCTGGCGTACCGGTTCCTGGACCCATCATCCCGTGGTTCGTCAGGGGTTTGCCTGCCGTGAACAAGATGAAATCGTCGGCTTCCTTTATCTCGGCACACCACAACTGAAGTCAGCGACGAAAGTGACTCCACTGGATCACACCACTTTTGTGAGCTATTTCTGATAGTTATATGGTCTATAATCGATAGGTTTCAAGGCGGCAGCGAAGAAGCAAATCGCTTGGGGCCGTCTTGAACATCACAGCTTATGCACTTTTATAGGAACTAAGCTGTGTTTTCGTCTGCTTTGTGACCAACCTATCTGCCCGACAGCGGCCTCTACTTACCAAGCCACGCCATAGGCGCTACCATAGGCAGTCTGGATACTAGTCCTACGAGCATAATTCCTCAATAAACTGCTTATTACTGACCATCACACGGGAGAGTGTTATGACACCGCCAGCGATACGTCTTACCCAATACAGCCACGGAGCGGGCTGCGGTTGCAAAATTTCGCCCAAAGTTTTGGATAAGATATTGCATACCGATCAGCAGAAGCTTCTTGACCCTCGGCTGTTGGTGGGGAATGAAACGCGTGATGATGCAGCAGTTTATGATATTGGCGGCGGTGTTGGCATCATCAGCACGACCGACTTTTTTATGCCGATCGTTGACGATCCCTTTGATTTTGGCCGAATTGCAGCCACCAATGCTATCAGTGATATCTATGCGATGGGCGGTAAACCCATTATGGCGATTGCCATCCTGGGCTGGCCGATAGATAAACTGGCACCTGAAGTTGCCCAACAGGTTATCGAGGGCGGGCGCTATGTTTGCCAGCAGGCCGGTATTTCTCTGGCAGGGGGGCATTCCATTGATGCACCTGAGCCGATTTTCGGTCTGGCGGTCACCGGAATCGTCAGCACTGAGCAGGTTAAGAAAAACAGTGCCGCGCAGGCTGGTTGTAAGCTGTTTCTGACCAAACCGCTGGGTATTGGTATTCTGACGACGGCAGAAAAGAAAAGTAAGTTGCGACCTGAACATCAAGGGGTAGCAACAGAAACCATGTGTCAGTTGAATAAATCAGGGGCGGACTTTGCCAGTATTGCCGGTGTCACTGCCATGACCGATGTTACCGGGTTCGGCCTGTTAGGGCATTTAAGCGAAATTTGTCAAGGATCTGGTGTTCAGGCCAAATTACATTTCTCGGCTATACCGCGCTTACCGGCGGTTGAAGAGTATATTGCTGCGGGTTGTGTGCCGGGGGGAACTGGGCGTAATTTTGACAGTTATGGCCACCTGATCGGCGAGATGACCGAGTTACAGAAAACGTTATTGTGTGACCCACAGACTTCCGGTGGTTTGTTGTTAGCCGTATTGCCTGAAGCGGAGGCTCAGGTGCAGGCTATTGCGGCTCAGCACGGTATGACGCTCAGTTCTATTGGCGAGTTGAGCGCTGTGGATAACCGCCGGGCGTTGATTGAGATTACAGAATGACCTTTTCTTTGATGCATTTTTGCGGTGAATGATGCGACTTTTTATTGCTGAAAAACCCAGTTTGGCGCGGGCGATTGCCGATATTTTGCCAAAGCCGCATCGTCGAGGCGATGGATTTATTGCCTGTGGCAGTGATCAAATGGTGACCTGGTGTGTGGGTCACTTGCTGGAACAGGCCCAACCTGATGCTTATGACAGCCGCTATGCACGTTGGTCGTTAGCTGATTTACCTATTATTCCTGAAAAATGGCAACTACAGCCTCGGCCCTCGGTCAGTAAGCAATTGAATGTTATCAAACAACTTTTGCAACAGGCCGACGAAGTGGTGCATGCCGGTGACCCGGACCGCGAAGGGCAACTGTTGGTTGATGAAGTATTGGATTACCTCGATTTGGTGGCAGAGAAGCGGCAAAATGTCCGCCGTTGCCTGATTAACGATCTCAACCCGCAGGCAGTGGAGCGTGCGGTGGAGCGTTTGCGTTATAACCGCGAGTTTATCCCGTTATGTGTTTCGGCATTGGCCCGCGCCAGAGCCGATTGGCTATATGGCATCAATATGACCCGTGCCTATACTATTCTTGGGCGCAATGCAGGTTATGATGGTGTTTTGTCAGTAGGGCGGGTACAAACGCCGGTATTAGGCTTGGTTGTCCGCCGTGACGAAGAAATTGAAGATTTTATTCCCAAAGACTTTTTCGAAGTTAAAGCCCATATTGTCACGCCTGCGGATGAGCGTTTTATTGCCCTATGGCAGCCGAGTGATTCTTGCGAGTCATATCAGGATGAAGAAGGGCGCTTGTTGCATCGGCCACTGGCTGAACATGTGGTTAATCGCATCACGGGTCAGCCTGCATTTGTAACCTCCTATAATGATAAACGGGAATCAGAAACCGCACCGTTACCCTTTTCCCTTTCGACATTGCAGATTGAAGCCGCTAAACGCTTCGGTTTGAGCGCTCAGCAAGTTCTGGATATTTGTCAGCGTTTATATGAAACGCACAAATTGATTACGTATCCGCGTTCAGATTGCCGATACCTACCAGAAGAGCATTTCGCTGGGCGTCATTCGGTATTGAATGCCATCAGCATTCATCAGGCTGACTTATTGCCGTTAGAGGTAATGGACAGTGATCGGCGTAATCGCTGCTGGGATGACAAAAAAGTCGATGCCCACCACGCCATTATCCCAACAGCACGGGCCAGTAAGGTGAATCTAACCACTGATGAAGGCAAAGTTTACCGATTGGTAGCACAGCAGTATCTGATGCAATTTTGCCCAGATGCACAATTTCGTAAATGTGTCATTGAGCTCGATATTGCTGGCGGCAAGTTTGTCGCTAAGGCCCGTTTTCTGGCGGAGGCGGGTTGGCGTACCTTGCTTGGTAGCAAAGAGCGTGATGAAGAAAATGAAGGCTCGCCGTTGCCGGTGGTGGAGAAAGGTGCTGAATTATTGTGTGAACGGGGTGAGGTTGTTGAACGGCAAACTCAGCCGCCACGACCATTTACCGATGCCAGTTTATTATCAGCGATGACCGGAATCGCGCGGTTTGTGCAGGATAAAGAGCTGAAAAAAGTGTTACGCGCAACGGATGGGTTGGGTACTGAGGCAACACGAGCTGGGATTATTGAGCTACTTTTCAAACGTACTTTTTTATTCAAAAAAGGGCGTTATATTCATGCAAGCCCTGCGGGAAGAGCATTGATTCATGCGCTGCCTGATATTGCTGCACGGCCCGATATGACGGCCCATTGGGAATCGACACTGACACAAATCAGTGAGAAAAATTGCCGCTATCAGGACTTCATGCAGCCACTGGTGGCAACATTGCAAGATTTAATCAGTCAGGCAAAACAAAATCGCTCACCTCAGGTATTTCGTGGGTTGCCAGCCGCACCGTCTGGGGCGATAAAGAAACGTAAAAAAGCACCGTCCAAAACCAAGGATAATAAGTCATGAGAATATTGTTATTGCTAGGTTGTATTGGTTTTGCCTCGCTTATTTCTACTGCGGCGATGGCTAATCGTAACAATGTCGATGTTGTTGTTCCTTTGCCACCTGAAATATGGAATAACTCATCAAATCGCAACACGAATAATAATCCGTGCACTCGCTGTTGTGTCTATCAAAATCAGAATTATTCTGAAGGTGCTGTATTGCGCGTTGAAGGTGAGGTCTTGCAGTGTGTGCGTGATAGCAGTGTGATCGGTACCAATCCATTGATTTGGAAGCGGTTGACCAGGTAACAGGCTAACGTTTCTGGGCAATAAACGCATCTAAAAGCGGAACATCGGCGGGTGCCAGGGGGTAACGGTAAGCCTCCTCTGGTGCTAGCCAGACCACTGCGGAATGACAATGCAATGCTAGCTTGCCGCTGAAACTCTCAACGAGCCAGGCATGCAATCTGATGGTCTGTTTATCTGAATCCCATTGATTGGTGGCGATATATCGGGTCACTGATGCCTCAATATTCAACTCTTCGGTCAGTTCACGTATCAGCGCCTGAGGTTGGTTCTCTCCCGCCTCGACTTTCCCTCCAGGAAACTCCCACAAACCGGCCTGATCACGGCATGAGTCCCGCTGAGCCAGCAGAATCTTACCATTTTGTTCAATAATGGCGGCGACAACATCAATCATTTTTTGTTTATCCAGCTTTGGTCGCGTATTTGCCAGTGGTAGGCCTGTGTTGCCAGGACTACCACTGACGTTATCAGAGTTCGAATTCAGACCATACTGGTGCGTGGTCTGAGGGCTTTTCCATGCCGCGAATCGCATAATCAATTCCTGTCGCAACGCAGCGGGCAGCCAGTGGCTGACTTGCCAACAATAAATCTATACGTAGGCCTCTATTCTCATCAAAACCACGGGAGCGATAATCAAACCACGAAAATTGATTGTTACACTCAGGATTAGCTGCACGGAATGTATCAACCAGCCCCCAGTTTTGTAAACGCTCCAGCCAGGCACGCTCTTCAGGCAGAAATGAACACTTACCTGTGCGCAGCCAACGTTTACGGCTCTCTTCGCCAATACCAATATCCAGGTCAGTTGGACTAATATTTAAATCCCCCATAATCAGTACCTGAGCATCTGCTGAAAGTTGTTGTTCCAGATATTGTTGTAAGTCAGCGTAAAAACGCTCTTTTGCTGGGAATTTTATGGGGTGATCACGGCTTTCCCCTTGGGGGAAATAGCCATTAATAACAGTGAGAGGACCATTTGGCGTTGCAATATCAGCCATTATAATACGACGTTGAGCATCTTCTTCATCAGTAGGGAAGCCACGACGAACAGCCAATGGTTCATTTTTGGTTAACAGCGCCACACCATAATGACCTTTTTGCCCATGATAAAAAACGTGGTAACCATGCTGACTGACCTCCTCAAGGGGAAACATATCATCATGTACTTTCGTTTCCTGAAGGCCGATAACCTCTGGTTGATGTTGCTCGATTATCGCCGCTAGTTGATGTGGTCGAGCACGTAGGCCATTGATATTAAAAGAGACAAACTTCATGGTTAGCACCGTTTATTCGATAAAAATGATTTCAGATATTAGCAGATACTGAATAAAAATGTAACGCACGGGTAAAGAATAAAGAAATTAGATAATATCGGTTGATAACGAAAGTGAAATAAAATAATACCAATGAATTTGGCTAGTAATTCTATTTGCCATTTATAGTTATTAAAATTTAAGTCGCCATTCAGATGTCTATTTATTCTTTAAATTAATCATCTGGAGGTGGCCACTATTAAAATATAACGCGAACGGTGTTTTTGTATTTATAAATATCAATTATAAATTCAAATTATATATTTTTTGTGAATGTAGCGCAGGGTTATTAGGGGGTAACCACCTTGAAAGTTAAAGGGTGAAAATATCGTTTTTTTATTCTTTGTAATGGAGTTATTAATTTTAGCTACCAGAGCCATCCCATTCCAGCTACGTATGTTAACTGATTTTGTAACGGGGTGGATAAAAATAGTTATTAAATATCATAGAACTACGAATGGTTGTCTGTTAGAAATATGTGTAATGTTGAGGTGCTAATAGACAGAGTCTTACAGTTTTTTCGTAAAAAAACGACATCAAAGTATTAATTTCTACGCAGTAATAAATTTTTATAATTTACCTTTCAATTATTTTAAATGCAATTTATATAATAAACTTATTTAATGTTGAATGTTATCTACAGCTAGCCTTGTGCATGTTGACATGCCTGTCATTTTTTCTGATAAATTTTTACGCAAAGGATTAGTGAATTATGTTTCTATCTCGAAAGCTAGAGGCTTTTATGGCCGTAGTCGAAAATGGCTCGCTGAGTAAGGCCGCAAGGGTGATGAACAGGACTACACCTCCGGTAGCAAAGTCGATCAAAGACTTTGAAAATATAATAGGGAAAAAGCTTTTTAAAAGAGAGAAATTTGGTATGAGTTTAACAAGGGATGGTGAGATTTTATATAATGATCTAAAAGATTTATATCAGCAAGAAAAAGAAATCACAAAAAAACACCTTACTGGACACGTATCGAATGTCATCAATATTTACTACGACTGGGGGAAAAGTGAGAACTTGACGAAACTCTATCGGGAGGCAGAGAAGAATAACATTCAAGCTAATATAATTAAATTTTACTATGAAAATATTGATGAAATTGGAGACTATGATGGAAATTCACTTATCCTGTCATCAGAAAAAATCTCTAGCGAAAGATTTACGTTGTTAAATGAAGTGCCAGACAGTGGTTTCGGTATCTATGGACGCAAAGATATAATAAATGAAAGTCAAGATATTATAAATATTCTCCACAAAAATGTTTGGTTGTGCAACCCGACACTATATAGAAGTGACTTTGTTAAGAATCTCGAAGAATCAGTTAAAAAACAACATGATAAGGTTAGTGTTAGGCAGGTGGATAATCTGGCTTGTTGCCTAAACTTTATTTACTCTGGTCGCTATATATGTATTACAGATTCAATAATGGATGATTTTAATGGTGATTCTAAACTGGATTTTATAAATTTAGCCAATTTTTAAAGTGAGAATAAATTATATTTTTATAAATCACGCTCACATTCAAGTGTATTAAATAGACTTATTGAGTACATTCATACGATGGTATAAAACTATCTAGACTATTAGCCGGTTGTCTCGCTACGCTCGGCGCGAACCTTGTCGAAGGTTCTTACCTTCCCGATGGCAATATCTCTGATTTTTATTGTTTTTATTGGGTTGGAATAACTCCAGGAGATGGTGGTGGGGGAAGGATTATTCGTCACTGCGTTCCTCACCCTTCGGGCCGCCGCTGCGCGTCGTTGTCTCGCTATGCTCGGCGCGAACCTTGTCGAAGGTTCTTACCTTCCCCGATGGCAATATCTTTGATTTTTATTGTTTTTATTGAATTGGAATAACTCTAGGAGATGGTGGTGGGGGAAGGATTATTCGTCACTGCGTTCCTCACCCTTCGGGCCGCCGCTGCGCGTCGTTGTCTCGCTACGCTCGGCGCGAACCTTGTTGAAGGTTCTTACCTTCCCCGATGGCAATATCTTTGATTTTTATTGTTTTTATTGGGTTGGAATAACTCTAGGAGATGGTGGTGGGGGAAGGATTATTCGTCACTGCGTTCCTCACCCTTCGGGCCGCCGCTGCGCGTCGTTGTCTCGCTACGCTCGGCGCGAACCTTGTCGAAGGTTCTTACCTTCCCCGATGGCAATATCTTTGATTTTTATTGTTTTTATTGGGTTGGAATAACTCTAGGAGATGGTGGTGGGGGAAGGATTCGAACCTTCGAAGTCGATGACGGCAGATTTACAGTCTGCTCCCTTTGGCCGCTCGGGAACCCCACCACTGAATTTGTGGTTTTTATTACTAAGATACTTGGCCGTATCTGTGATGCAACCTTGTCGAAGGTTCTTACCTTCCCCTTAGTGCTTATCTCGATTTATTAATCGGCGAATAAGTTTAAAGTTCAGGGTAAAAATGGTGGTGGGGGAAGGATTATTCGTCACTTCGTTCCTCACCCTTCGGGCCGCCGCTGTGCGTCGTTGTCTCGCTACGCTCGGCGCGAACCTTGTCGAAGGTTCTTACCTTCCCCTTAGTGCTTATCTCGATTTATTAATCTGCAAATAAGTTTAAAGTTCAGGGTAAAAATGGTGGTGGGGGAAGGATTCGAACCTTCGAAGTCGATGACGGCAGATTTACAGTCTGCTCCCTTTGGCCGCTCGGGAACCCCACCACTGGCCTAACTGCTTATCAATACTGTCTTGGTAAGCGGGGCGCATCATATCAAATGAAGCGCCCCTGTAAAGACTTGAAATGAAAAAAATAAGTTGTTCGGTGCTTTTTTGTTCTTGACGATGTTTATCTGGGCAAAAAACATCTGTTTATTGCGCGCTTACAGGATAACGGTGCGGTTACCGTAAACAAAAACACGTTGTGCTAAAACACGATACAGAGCACGGCTCAGAACGTTTTTTTCCACATCTCGCCCGGCTCGCATCATATCTTCTGCCGTGTACGAATGATCGACGTGAATAACATCTTGCATGATGATTGGGCCTTCATCCAGGCTATCGTTTACATAGTGAGCCGTGGCACCAATAATTTTCACCCCCCGCTCATAAGCCTGGTGATAGGGGCGAGCACCGATAAATGCAGGCAAGAATGAGTGGTGGATATTAATAATCTGGTAAGGGAAGCGTTGAACAAAGGCTGGTGTTAGCACGCGCATATATTTGGCCAGAACCACGTAGTCTGGTTGGTATTGTTCAATTTGCTCAATCAGACGTTGATCATGTTGATCACGAGTCAAACCTTCGTGGCTGATAAGATGGAAAGGGATATCAAAGCGCTCCACCAGATTCTGTAGTGCATCATGATTGCCAATCACCGCCGCAATTTCAACATCCAAACCACCATAGGCACTCTTCATTAATAAGTCGCCGAGGCAATGTGCTTCTTTGGTGACCATAATAACAATACGGCGACGCCCTGCGGTATGTAATTCGCGATTGGTGCCTTCGGGTAAAGCATCATCTAAGTCTGCCAGCAGGGTAGTATCGTTAAAAATACCTTCAAGCTCTGTACGCATGAAAAAGCGGCCAGTCAGATGATCAACAAATTCATTATTCTGCACGATATTCAACTGGTGCTTGTAACAAATATTGGTAATTTTTGCGATTAAGCCTTTAGCGTCAGGGCATATAGTGCGTAACACTTTCTTTTGTACATTCTGGTGTGGCATAAGGTGGTAAATCCTGTCTTAACAGTACTTGATGTTATGTAAATGTTTGATGCTACGGTCAGTAATGAAACGATTTTACTGTTAATGCCCGCAACATTTCTTATATTTTTTCCCTGAACCGCAAGGACAGATATCATTTCTACCCACCGACGGCCGGACTCCGTCGATATAGTACCAGTGTTCTTTTATTCGAAGGAAGCGGGAACGTTCATGCATTGTGCTTATCTGCATATTATTTGGATCAGTAAAGCGGGCAATGAACTCAACAAAGGCTTCGTCATCATGACTGCCAGTAGTTTCTGCAATAACTGTTAATCCGTGCCATACAGTATTGGTGAAGCTTTGAATTATTCCATCTCGCCATTCTTGTGCCTTGCAGTCTGGATGCCAGGTTTTAATCAGATAGTCCGCATCCTTTTTTACATAGGCGCTGTAGCGTGAGCGCATCAGTATTACAGGTTTGGCCGCAACTTGCGTGTTAAGGATATAAGGCGCACAGCATCGTTGATATTCAAAGCTGCTGCCACATGGGCACTGTTCTGACAAAATTTCTCCGAAAAACCAATAATGCCATCTTATCTGCGAATGAATGGTCAGCAACAGAAGAGGGCGGGCAATCAAATAGGGGCAAATAGGGCCTTATCTTACCTAATCACGTGATGAGGTTCAAAGTTGATAATTTTGCGCAGGATAGGGGGCGAACTTAAGTTTTGTGATGTTGCTCACAAAAATAGTTGACCGGCGTTTCATTATGGAGTAACTTAATAACTGTGATGTGTATCACATAAAAATAATGATGTTTACAGGAGCAACCCATGAAACTGATCAATAAAGTTATCGCTATGTTCGAAAAAATGAGTGTCTCATTTGGTACTATTAACGGTTAATTATTTCCTAAATAATCCGTAAGAATTCATAATATTCTGAGAAAGGTCGAGTTATAGTTAATAACACTAAAGCCCACGAGAGCTAACGGTGAAATGACAGCATGTAATGCGATTATCTATTTAGTGAATCTTATATTACTAGATAATATTAAATCTTTTAATTTGTCTTAACTCCGAATATTTACTCTGAATAGCCACTACTATAGTGGCTATTTTGCTGTGTTATGTCGAGTGTCAAAGCAATAAAGTCAAAATAGCAACGGTTCCTGAATGAACTGAATGCTACCTCTCTGTTTTATCTTTTACTGAGTGACAACTAGCCACTGTTTTTACCATATAGAAGCTAAGTGGGTCGTATTGATAACAACCAAATTCAGACGTAAATTCAAAGCCTAATCGCTGGTACAGTTTTACTGCTTCAGGTTGATGAATCCCTGTCTCCAAATAAACATATTTTAAATTCAAAGAGATAGATTTTTCGAGCAGTGCTGTAACTAGCATTGACGCAATGCCATGACCTCGGCAGTCAGGGATGACAAAAACGCGCTTAATCTCAGGATAGGTACTTTCAGGTTGGAAAAGAATGGCGCATCCCACAGCGCGACCTTGTCGTGTTGCAATATAAACGAATGTTTTTTTCTGAGCCATACTCGCAATCGACTCTGTATGATTGCTTTCAGCCGGATAGAGTGCTTCTTGATACGCATCTAATTGAGCAATTAATGCAATAAGATCTGGATTAAATAGATCGGTTTGGCATATTTCAATATTCACAGTATATCCTTCAACTTATAGCCTATATCTTAGTAATGAAATGTAAACTATTTGTATCAATTTACCAGAAGGATAAATGTTAACTATAGTTCAATCAGTAGGGTTATAGCACTGGCGAGTAAATATGGATTTTTCCTCTGAGTGAACGCTAAGTTGTAGCCTGCTAGCGTTAAGAGTCAAGCGGCAGTGTCGATAACAAAAACCAGAGTCTGATTTATTTAGTTGAGCGGTAAAGTGCCAAATTGATCGAAAATGGACGAAATAAAAATGAGAAAAATTAAGATTGGACTGGCACTTGGCGCGGGTGCCGCGAAGGGATGGGCACATATCGGGGTCATTAATGCGCTAGAGAGAATGGGCGTCAAAGTTGATATTGTTGCCGGTTGTTCGGTTGGTGCCTTGGTTGGTGCAGCGTATGCCAGTGATCACATGAATGTGATGGAGCGCTGGGTTCGCTCGTTTAAATATTGGGATGTTATTCGACTGATGGATTTCTCCTGGCGTCGTGGCGGATTACTGCGGGGTGAGCGGGTTTTTAATGCTGTAAACCAAATAATTGAAGTGCAGGACATTGCTGAATGTAAATTGCCCTTTGGGTCTGTTGTAACCAACTTAACGACGGGCCGTGAGTTATGGCTTACTGAGGGGGATATTAAACAGGCAATTAGGGCTTCATGCAGCATGCCTGGATTGCTTTCTCCTGTCCGCTTCGTTAGCTATTGGTTGGTTGATGGTGCAGTAGTCAATCCTGTTCCTATTTCTTTGGCAAGAGCAATGGGCGCTGACATCGTGATTGCCGTTGATTTGCAACATGATGCACATCTGATTCGGCAAGATCTATTTTCCTCACAATCATCTCCTGAAGGTAACCCCCCGCAGATGCCAGCAAGTTGGCATCTGCGCTTAAAAGCACGAATAACCAATATGTCAGGTAATCCAACGATGGCCGTTCCCAGCGCCATGGAAATAATGTCTACCTCAATACAGGTATTGGAGAACAGATTAAAACGTAATCGTATGGCAGGAGATCCTCCCGATGTGTTGATCCAGCCCTACTGCCCACAAATATCAATGCTGGATTTCCATCGGGCGGATGAAGCGATTGCCGCTGGACAATTGGCTGTGGAGAAAAATATAGAGCAGTTACGTCCTTTGGTAAGGGGCTGATGAGTAACAAATGTGTGTGAGTAAAGCAGTACGTAACAATTTCAGACAAGCACAAACAGTCATTTTGGGCCACTATTACGTTTAAGGTTAGCAAGAGAAGCAGTGCATGGAAAAACCATTAGCAGGTAAAAATATTTTAGTCGTCGAGGACGAAACGGTCTTCCGTACGGTAATCACTGAGTTTCTAAGGGCACTCGGCGCGGCAGTCCAGCAGGCAGAAAATGGCCTGGAGGCGTTAGAGCAGATTAAGGTCCAATCACCTGACCTGATACTCTGCGATCTCGCTATGCCTAAGATGGGAGGGATCGAGTTTGTTGAGCGTTTACTCATACAAGGAGTAAAGATCCCTATTTTAGTTATATCGGCTACTGATAAGATGGCTGACATTGCTAAAGTCATGCGTATGGGCGTGAAAGACGTACTGTTGAAACCGATCGTGGATTTAAATCGGCTACGTGAAGCGGTGCTGGCATGCCTTTATCCCATACTGTTTACCTCTCATGCAATTGAAGAGACAGAACTTATCCAGGATTGGGATGCATTACGTAAGAATCCTCATGATGCAGCGCAGTTACTTAAGCAATTGCAACCACCGGCACAGCAAACCATTGCACACTGTCGGGTAAATTACCGGCAGTTAACGATGGTTGAGAAACCGGGATTAGTCCTTGATATCGCTGCATTGTCAGATAAGGACCTGGCATTTTATTGTCTGGATGTCACCCGCGCCGGGGATAACGGAATTTTAGCCGCACTATTATTACGCGTGTTATTTAACGGGATTCTTCAAGAACATTTGGCACACCAACAACAGCGTTTGCCGCAGATGTCAACGTTACTTAAACAAGTTAACCAGCTACTAAGACGTACTCATTTGGATGGGCAGTTTCCTTTGCTCGTTGGTTATTATCATGTGGAATATAAAAATTTAATTCTGGTTTCGGCAGGTCTTCACGCGAATGTTAGTGCGGGTAAAAATCAGATTCAACTTAGTAATGGTGTGCCTTTAGGTACGTTAAAAACAGCACATTTAAATCAAATTAGTCAGCGTTGTGAAGCATGGCAATGCCAGGTATGGGGAGGAGGGAGTCGATTGAGGTTGATGCTTTCAGCCGATGAATAGTTTATATTTTGAAAGTATTACTCAATAAATAGTTCACGTAATTTATGTATCTTGCTCACTTATTCACTGCTATGGCCCGCCAAGTCTCAATGGTTCTATAACGAATCTACGAAATAAACCTCATTTGTTTCAATCAATGAGTATGCCCGAGATGTAAGAAATATCGGTTGATATACTTTCCTCCTTACTTGTGGCTGAAAATTTTCAGTCAACTTTTATTATTCGCTGGCAATAAGGTTGGCTACCTCAGGCTAAATTAAGGTTAGGTCCTGATAATGGTCGGCAGTGTGTCTCTTATCGAATTCCAACTTGAGGATTGATTGAATGAAAGTGACGGTTTTTGGTATCGGTTATGTAGGACTGGTTCAGGCAGCAGTACTTGCCGAAGTTGGTCATGATGTCCTGTGTATCGATATCGATGCAAACAAAGTTTCCGACCTGCAAAAAGGCCGTGTCGCTATTTTTGAACCAGGATTAGCGCCATTGGTAAAAGAAAACTATGACGAGGGCCGGCTTCGATTTTCAACAGATGCCGAAGCCGGTGTTGCTCATAGTACGATTCAGTTTATTGCGGTTGGTACTCCTCCTGATGAGGATGGTGCGGCTGACCTTAAATATGTGTTAGACGTTGCCAGCACTATTGCGAAATATATGGATGCGCCTAAAGTTATTATCGATAAATCAACTGTGCCAGTGGGTACCGCGGATCAAGTGCAGCAAAGGATTAAAGCGATTTTACAGCAACGCGGACAAGATATAGCTTTCAATGTGGTATCGAACCCTGAATTCTTAAAAGAAGGCGCTGCTGTTGCTGACTGTAAGCGGCCTGAGCGTATCGTTATCGGAATTGATACTGATGATAATGGTGTGATTGATTTAATTAGCGAACTATACGAGCCATTCAACAGAAATCATGACCGCATGTTAATTATGGATGTCCGCAGTGCAGAACTGACCAAATATGCAGCAAACGGTATGTTGGCGACAAAAATCAGTTTCATGAATGAAATCGCTAATATTGCAGAGCGGCTCGGTGCAGATATCGAAAAAGTACGCCAAGGTATTGGCTCAGATTCACGCATTGGCTACCATTTTATTTATTCTGGTTGTGGTTATGGTGGTTCCTGTTTTCCCAAAGATATCCAGGCATTAATTCGTACCGCAGAAAATTGTGGCTATCAGCCTCAACTGTTGCGTGCAGTGGAGAGAATCAATAACGAACAAAAGTGTAAGTTAACTGAATTTATTCAATACCATTTTGATTCGCAGCTTGCAGGGAAAACATTTGCACTCTGGGGATTAGCATTCAAACCCAATACAGATGATATGCGAGAGGCCCCCAGTCGGATTTTGATGGAGGCTTTATGGCGTGCTGGCGCTATTATTCAAGCTTATGATCCAGAGGCAATGGATGAAGCTCAGCGCATTTATGGTGCAAGGGATGACCTAAAGTTAATGGGGACAAAAGAATCAGCGCTACAAGGGGCGGATGCTCTGATTATTTGTACTGAGTGGCAGAATTTTAGAGCACCTGATTTTGATATGATCAAGCTCCGATTAAAACAGCCGGTTATCTTTGATGGGCGTAATTTGTACGATCCAGAACGGTTAAATAGTCGAGGTTTTACCTATTATGGGATTGGTCGGGGTACATCGATTAATCGAGCGTAATAAGTACTAAAGATGATTTTATGTGTTGGGTACAAAACTTAATTAGTTTCTGTTTTGTGCTCAATCTTCATGCCGTAGGGCGGGGGTGACACAACTCTCTCACTCCAAGATTCTCATATATCACAATATGATGGGAAATTTAGTCAGTTATATCGATTATTGTATTGTTATAAATTAGCAGAGCATTCTTATAGCTTTACAAGCACAGTGATAACTAAGGGGTATTTATCGAATGCGATATGTTTAGGTTAGGTGCTTCTCGGCAATTGTATGTTAATTCAACAGTCGCATTGATAAGGATTTCAACTATGATTGCAGGGCAAGGAGGAGGTAAAAAAATACCCCCCGTATAATAGGAGGGTACTTTTATCATAATAGTAAATTAACTAATACTATTACAGCAGGAAATCATCCAGTGATTTACCTTCGTCTTCAATGGCTTTCTTAATCACTGCTGGAGTACGGCCTTGGCCTGTCCAGGTTTTAGTTTCGCCATTCTCGTCTACATACTTATATTTAGCTGGGCGTGCAGCACGCTTAGCTTTAGTTGTAGCTTTAGTTGCACTCATAGTTTGCAGCAGTTCATTTGGATCAATACCGTCTGCAATAAGCATTTCACGGTATTGGCTCAATTTACGTGTGCGTTCT
This sequence comes from Yersinia sp. 2540 StPb PI, assembly GCF_052217165.1. NCBI lineage: Bacteria > Pseudomonadati > Pseudomonadota > Gammaproteobacteria > Enterobacterales > Yersiniaceae > Yersinia > Yersinia sp. 2540 StPb PI. The sequence continues at coordinate 3,049,347 of NZ_JAZGQC010000001.1, read as the reverse complement.
TCAATTTCAGCTTGTACTTGAGAATCTTCTTCGCGGCGTTCGTTAACGACCACTTCAAGCTTCTCCAGCATTTCTTCTAAAGTTTCAAGAGTGCATTCACGCGCTTGTGCACGCAGAGTACGGATGTTGTTAAGAATCTTTAACGCTTCGCTCATTGTCCTGGTCTCAAATTATAATTGGTGGGGGGGCGTCTGGATAATAATAGAGTGCTATTTTAATTTCTGCAATAGCCAATTTGATTAGCATCCTCGAATTTACGTATTTTATTAGCGAAAAGTTGCTGCTTGCTACTAATAAGCGATGGCGGTTTGTTATTCTCCGTAGTGTTTTTAACGTAAAAGTTCATTTTGCTCGCTAATGACCCTACGCGAAAACATGATTTTCTCACTAAGTTATAAGTTTGCTTTATATCAATAAAGCAAAAATAGACGACTTATCGTGCTAGCGTGTGCAATAACTGATCATGCAAAAAGTGCGATATTGATATAGCTGCGATGAAAGGTTGAGTAAGGTAAAAAAAGCATGCTGTATTGGATTTATCAGGTTCTCACAATATTTGTTATCACTATTTTACCAATTAACCATGGTAATACATTACTTGTATCATTAATGAACCAATCGCGGTACATCCTATCCAACCCTATTGCTATCCCACGCACCTAATCTGGTTAATGTTCAAGCAGTATACGTTCGCTGTATCAATATTGTGAGATTGGTCATGTAATGTACCTAATAATAGCAAGGTGCTTCAAATGAAAGTGTCGGCAGCTACATTAACGCTACCATTACTTAATATAGAAAACAGTAATATAGAGAAGTAGTCTGCTCCTCGTAAAGTCTGAATTTATGATAAACTTGGTACTCGTTGTCATTGTGACCATTTATTATACCACTGGAGTTACGGGCCCATGGCTCAACTTTATTTTTATTACTCTGCGATGAATGCAGGGAAATCCACCGCGCTGTTGCAGTCTTCTTATAACTACCAAGAGCGGGGCATGCGTACCTTGGTGTTTACAGCAGAGATAGATAATCGCTTTGGTGTCGGGACTGTCAGTTCGCGTATTGGCCTGTCCTCGCAGGCACTGCTTTATAATAGTGGAACTTCACTATTATCCATTATTGCCACTGAGCATCAGGAAAAGCCCGTTCATTGTATTTTGCTAGATGAATGCCAATTTTTGACCAAAGAGCAAGTTCAGCAATTGTGTCAGGTGGTGGATGAACTGCATATCCCGGTATTGTGTTACGGTTTGCGTACCGATTTTCTCGGTGAACTATTTCCCGGTAGCAAATACTTGTTGTCGTGGGCTGACAAATTGGTTGAACTGAAAACAATTTGTCATTGTGGCCGCAAAGCAAACATGGTGCTGCGGTTAGACGAACAGGGCAGAGCTGTGCATGACGGCGAACAAGTCGTTATTGGTGGCAACGAAAGCTACGTTTCTGTTTGTCGCCGCCATTATAAAGAGGCGATTAAAGCGGCTTCTCTCCAAAATCCTTCCTAGATACTCATTGTCCACCAAGGATGCCTCACGGGATTTCTTATTGAAGCTGTGGGGTAACTAACCTTTTGCTGAGTTTACGTCATATGAAGCCATACAGCTTTATCCATCGTATTTATGCGGGGTGAAAAGCCTTGGTTTAACGCTATATCCTGGACTGGGTCATTATTTTAGTTTTATCGCCACATTTTCTACAATCTTACAAAATTAATAAAAGACACGATGTTGATCCTAATGTCTCCTTAATCCATAGTCGATTCGGGGGATGACGTTATAACGCATTAGCTTGGGTATAGCAGGGGTTGGTGGCGATGTGGCAAGCCGTATTGAGATTAGTCAGGGGATTAGATGCGTGGTCCGTAGGAACGGACTATGGCGATTTGAGCGGTTATATACCAAATGTTTTTAAGTGTGCTTATAAAAAGAAACCCCCAACAGCAATGGCAATTGGGGGCTATATCTTCTGTTGTGTAACCCCCAGCTATAAATGGGGGTTACACATTAAGATTACTATTATTTCTTGGCTTTCTTTTCAGCTTTTGGTGCCGGAGCTGCTGTAACAGCAACTTCTTCACGGTCAAGTTCTTCGCTAAATTCGCGGCCGTAATAAGTATCCATCAAAATCTGTTTCAACTCAGAGATCAGCGGGTAACGTGGGTTAGCACCGGTACACTGGTCATCAAATGCATCTTCAGACAGTTTGTCTACTTTAGCTAAGAAATCAGCTTCTTGAACGCCAGCTTCACGAATTGATGCTGGGATACCCAACTCTGCTTTGATTTCATCTAACCAAGTCAGCAGTTTCTGAATTTTCTGTGCAGTACGGTCGCCCGGAGCACTCAGACCCAGATGATCTGCAACTTCAGCATAACGACGGCGCGCTTGTGGGCGGTCATATTGGCTGAAAGCAGTCTGCTTAGTTGGGTTGTCATTCGCGTTATAGCGAATAACGTTAGAAATCAACATGGCGTTGGCTAAGCCATGCGGGATATGGAACTCAGAACCCAGTTTATGGGCCATTGAGTGGCAGACACCCAAGAAGGCGTTAGCAAAAGCGATACCCGCGATGGTTGCGGCATTATGCACACGCTCACGAGCCACTGGGTTTTTAGCACCTTCATTGTAGCTGGCTGGCAGGAATTCTTTCAGCAGTTTCAGCGCTTGCAGAGCCTGGCCGTCAGAATATTCATTCGCCAATACAGAAACATAAGCTTCCAGAGCATGAGTTACTGCGTCCAGACCACCGAAGGCACATAAAGACTTAGGCATATTCATAACCAGGTTGGCATCAACGATTGCCATGTCTGGAGTCAATGCGTAGTCAGCCAATGGATATTTCTGGCCTGTGGCATCGTCGGTAACTACCGCAAATGGCGTCACTTCTGAACCGGTACCTGATGTGGTGGTTACCGCGATCATTTTCGCTTTCACACCCATTTTCGGGAACTTGTAAATACGTTTACGGATATCCATAAAGCGTAATGCCAATTCTTCGAAGTGGGTTTCAGGGTGCTCGTACATGACCCACATAATTTTGGCAGCATCCATCGGTGAACCACCACCCAGCGCAATGATCACGTCTGGTTTGAAGGAGTTCATCTGCTCGGCACCTTTGCGCACGATGCTCAGGGTAGGGTCCGCTTCTACTTCGAAGAAGACTTCAGTCTCGATACCGTGAGATTTCAGCACGCTGGTGATTTGATCGGCATAACCGTTGTTGAACAGATAGCGGTCAGTCACGATGAAGGCACGTTTTGCACCGTCAGTTGCCACTTCTTCCAGCGCGATAGGCAGAGAGCCACGACGGAAGTAAATAGATTTCGGTAGTTTATGCCACAACATGTTTTCTGCTCGCTTAGCCACAGTTTTCTTGTTGATCAAGTGTTTCGGCCCAACGTTTTCAGAGATGGAGTTACCACCCCATGAACCACAACCTAGCGTCAGAGATGGCGCCACTTTGAAGTTGTACAGGTCACCGATACCACCATGAGAGGCAGGGGTGTTGATTAGAATTCGGGCGGTTTTCATTTTATCGCCGAAATACTTAACGCGTGCAGGTTGGTTATCCTGGTCGGTATACAGGCAAGATGTATGGCCGATACCCCCCATTTCTACCAGTTTTTCCGCTTTATCAACTGCGTCTTCAAAACTCTTCGCACGATACATCGCTAAAGTAGGCGACAGTTTTTCGTGAGCAAATGGTTCTGACTCGTCAACAACCTTAACTTCACCGATAAGAATTTTGGTGTTGCTAGGAACTTTAATGCCAGCCATTTCAGCAATTTTAGTTGCTGGCTGACCAACGATAGCGGCGTTCAAACCGCCATTTTTCAGGATGATATCCTGAACTGCTTTCAGCTCTTTACCTTGTAACAGGTAGCCACCATGGGAATAGAAGCGCTCGCGAACTGCGTCGTAAGCTGAATCAACCACGATGATAGATTGTTCAGAGGCACAAATCACACCATTATCAAAGGTTTTTGACATCAAGATAGATGCAACAACACGTTTAATATCAGCGGTTTCGTCAACCACAACAGGAGTGTTACCCGCACCAACACCGATAGCCGGTTTACCTGAGCTGTAAGCTGCTTTAACCATGCCTGGGCCACCGGTTGCCAGAATCAGGTTAATGTCAGGGTGGTGCATCAGTTGGTTAGACAGCTCAACTGTCGGCGCATCAATCCAGCCAATAATATCTGCTGGCGCACCTGCGGCAATAGCGGCTTGAAGCACGATATCTGCAGCTTTATTGGTTGCGTCTTTAGCACGTGGATGTGGAGAGAATACGATACCGTTACGCGTTTTAAGGCTAATTAATGCCTTGAAGATAGCGGTAGAAGTCGGGTTAGTTGTTGGTACGATACCGCAGATTAAACCAATAGGTTCAGCGATAGTAATTGTACCGAAGGTTTTATCTTCTTCTAAAATGCCACAAGTTTTTTCATCTTTGTAGGCATTGTAGATGTATTCAGAAGCAAAGTGATTCTTGATCACTTTATCTTCAACAATACCCATACCTGATTCCTCTACCGCCAGTTTGGCCAGGGGAATACGGGCATCCGCTGCAGCCAGAGCTGCGGCACGGAAGATTTTATCAACCTGCTCTTGAGTAAAGTTGGCATACTCGCGCTGGGCTTTCTTGACGCGTGCTACTAGCTCGTTAAGTTCAGCGACATTCGTTACAGCCATAATGCTCTCCTGATAATGTTAAACTCTTTTAGTAAATGAGCTGTTGAAGCAACTAGTATAGTCAGGCTCTAGTATGCCGTAAGGTCAAATAGAGCTAGTTTTATAGCTTACTTTGCCATTTTTTACCGCTGATTTACTGAAAGAGCTTTTGTTCCACTAAGAATAAGATGAGGGGGAAAATATCATTTTCAACCTTTATACTCTGTTTCTTAGTGAACTTACTCTCTACCACTGCTCAGAGCTTAACTATTCTTAGGTATGTTTTTCGTGATTTAAATCACAAAATCGGCAAGCTGACACCATTCAGCAATTATTTGTTGAGAGTAATTATCATTAACATGAATAAATTGATAATTCATGACGTTAAAGCTTCATTAACACCACAGGGCATTAACAAGAGTTATCATTTTAGACGGTAAAAATTTACCTTGTATAAATGCTGTTTTATTACATAGATTCCTATGACTAATTCCATTACATTAGCGCGCACATCTGTAGAAGAGCGCCCTAAGGGTGATTTTTAGTGAAAAGAACTGTGGTCAGAGGCTTGAATAATGCAGGTGCCATTCTGCATGGTAGCGACATTATTTTTGTCGCGAATTTTCCAGGCACGGGCCATAAGGTGTGTTGTCTTGGGGCATTAAATTATAATGGCCTGTTATCTGTGACGTTTTTATCAGCTATTGCGCGGAGTGATGTGTGAGTCAATCATTGTTGGACCTTTCAGGTTACATCAAGTTTTTTGTTGGCTTATTTGCACTGGTAAACCCGGTAGGTATATTGCCGGTATTTATCAGTATGACCAGCTATCAGGCAGCGGCTGGGCGGGATAAAACTAACCTGACAGCTAACCTGTCAGTGGCGATTATCTTGTGGATATCCTTGTTCTTGGGGGATGCCATTCTGAAAATTTTTGGTATTTCCATCGACTCATTCCGTATTGCCGGTGGGATTCTGGTCGTTAGCATTGCGATGTCGATGATCAGCGGCAAACTCGGTGAGGATAAGCAGAACAAGCAGGAAAAAACCGAAACGGCGGTCCGTGAAAGTATCGGTGTTGTGCCACTCGCATTGCCACTGATGGCAGGGCCAGGTGCCATCAGTTCAACCATTGTTTGGAGTTCCCGCTATCACAGCTGGCAGAATTTGTTAGGCTTGACGGTGGCTGTGGCCTTGTTTGCGTTCTGTTGCTGGTTGCTATTCCGGGCGGCTCCGCTGCTGGTTCGGCTGTTAGGGCAAACCGGTATAAACGTTATAACGCGTATTATGGGGTTATTGCTGATGGCATTAGGCATCGAGTTTATTGTCACTGGTATCAAAGCGATTTTCCCCGGATTACTTTAATCTATCCCCATATCCCACGGTATGTAGGTCACCGGTATTATTACGGGTGACCTTTGCTGTTTTTCAGCCTGATATTTAAATATCTAAGCATTAATTTAGTGCAGAATATGTATGTAATTTAATCTATTGCACTTAAATGCTGCAATAATGCTATCTCTATAAAGATAATTTGGCTTAAGGCTTATTTACTCATCTTTAATAAATCATTCAGTGACCCTCAGAGTAAACTAAATACGCTATTTGTTGTTAAAATGCTCACATCATTCTGTAGGGCTTGTGCGGAATTTATCTAGGTGTTATTAGTGATTACGCTGTAATCAGTAGGTGTTTATTCTGGCATTAGTGCTAATGTTAACTTTATGTTTCTAGAACGGCTTTTTTGACATTTTTTTGCCGTGAATTTAAATTTTAAATGATTTTTTTTGAGTTAAATCATAGAGATGATAATTTATTAGGCGGCTAATTAAGATAGGTAATATCGTTAGTTACTCTATAGAAAAGAGAATTGCTTAACATTTCTGTAAAATTTATTGGCGTCAGATTTCGGGTTCTGTTAGTTTTCGGACAACTTCCCGACAAGAGATTTCTTGTTTTTTAATGAAACTAAACCGAATTTTGATTTTTGGAATAGTTATTGCTAGTCGTTGTGGGCAGCAGATTGACGTAAACCTTGAGAAAAACATCACACAATCTCGTAAAAGGGCGGTTTGAAATGCAAATAAAGTTTAAGCAACCACCACTGGCAATAATTGGCGCTATTCTGGGTTTGTCATTTTCGGCGGTATCAATGGCGGCGGTAGTTCCGGCCAGTGTGGCATTAGCGATAGATCAGAGTATTACCATTAATAATGGTTCCGAGGTTGCCTCATTAGATCCACATAAGGTTGAAGGCATTCCTGAAACCAATATTATTCTGAATTTATTAGAAGGTCTGGTGAGCAATGATGCTAATGGGCATATAATTCCGGCAGTTGCCACGCGCTGGGATAATGACGGTTATAAAGTCTGGACCTTCCATTTGCGAGATAACGCGGTGTGGAGTGATGGAACTCCGGTCACTGCTCAGGATTTTGTCTATAGTTGGCAGCGTTTGGCTAGCCCTAAAGTGGGTTCACCTTATGCCAGTTATTTGCAGTATGCCCAAATTGAGAATGTTGACGAGGTATTGAAAGGGACCAAAAAACCGGATGAATTAGGTGTTAAGGCATTAGATAGCAAAACCTTGCAAGTGACGCTAACGGAGCCGGTTCCTTATTTTATCAGCATGTTATCTCACACCTCGATGAAGCCGGTTAAGCGTGAGGCTGTTGAAAAGTATGGTGATAAATGGACTCTACCACAAAATTTTATCGGTAATGGCGCTTTTCAGTTAAAAGAATGGGTGGTTAATGAGCGGATTGTGCTGGCGCGTAGCCCGACTTACTGGAATAACAACGAAACGGTCATCAATAAGGCCACTTTTTTACCGATAACGTCAGAAGTCAGTGATATTAATCGCTATCGCAGCGGTGAAATCGATATGACTAACAGTGCCATTCCCCCAAATTTATTTGCCAAAATGAAAAAGGATCTGCCATCGCAGGTTCATATCAGCCCATACCTCTGTACTTTCTATTACGAAATTAATAATAAAAAAGCACCATTCACTGACGTCAGAGTGAGAACGGCAATTAAATTAACGCTGGATCGCGACATTATTGCGACTAAAATTATGGGGCAAGGGCAGATCCCTGCCTATGGCTTTACCCCGACATTTACGGCGGGGGGGAATTTCGCATTGCCAGAATGGGCCAACTGGACTCAAGAACAACGCAATGCAGAGGCGAAAAGAGTGCTTGCCGAGGCCGGTTTCAATGCCCAAAATCCATTAAAGTTTACGTTGCTTTATAACACCTCAGATCAAAATAAGCAGCAGGCGATTGCCGCTGCCTCTATGTGGCAGAAAAACCTGGGTGCCACCGTTACCTTGCAGAATCAAGAATGGAAAACCTCTCTAGAAAGTCGCCATCAAGGGCAATTTGATGTTGCCAGGGCGACATGGTGTGGTGACTACAATGAGCCGACCGCTTTTCTGAATATGCTGCTATCGGATAGCAGCAATAATACTTTCTTCTATAAAAATCCAGCATTCGATGCGCTGTTGGCTAAAACGCTAACGACCTCGAGTGTCGAGGCGCGCGCTGCTTTATATCAACAGGCAGAGAACTTATTGGATAAAGATTCTGCAATGGTGCCGGTCTATTATCGAGTCAGTGTTCGACTTATTCGGCCGACTGTCGGCGGATTTACCGGTAAAGACCCACAAGATTTAGTCGATTTAAAAAATCTTTATATGCGTAAGTTGTAGTAAAAATTAAGTAATAAAAGTTTATCGCAGCAAAACAGACTTATATGTCAATTGTTCACAAGCGAAAATCGTGGTGGCATGACAGCAAATAAGAGACAGACAAGGTAATAGGGATGTATAGCACAGTACCGATTTTAGTCTGATGCTAATACATATAGGGCATTACATGGCCGGGTTCGTTCCCCGCGCAATGTGATTTAAAGATACCTTTTAAAGGTGAAGCTTGCTCAGTCTCTGAGCGACGCAATAATAAAATCTGGAGTAGATATCAGCATGACCAACATCACAAAGAAAACTTTCCTGGCCGCAGGTATCGCTGCTGCTATGGGTATGATGGCTGTGGGAACTGCCTTTGCCGCCAATGTGCCGGCAGGTGTACAACTGGCCGAGAAACAGGTTTTAGTTCGCAATAATGGTTCCGAACCTCAGTCACTGGATCCGCATAAAATTGAAGGTGTGCCTGAATCCAATATTTCGCGCGATTTATTGGAAGGGTTGGTTATTAACGATCCAAACGGCAAGATTCTGCCTGGTGTCGCTGAAAGTTGGGATAACAAAGACTTTAAAGTTTGGACTTTCCATCTGCGTAAAGATGCTAAATGGTCAAATGGTGACCCTGTAACAGCACATGATTTCGTTTATAGCTGGCAACGTCTGGCGGACCCTAAAACAGTTTCTCCGTATGCGAGTTATGTACAATATGCCCATATCGCGAATATCGACGATATTATTACCGGCAAAAAATCACCTGATACCTTGGGTGTAAAAGCGTTAGATGACCATACTTTGGAAGTCACGTTGACCGAACCTGTTCCTTATTTAGATAAACTGTTAGCTCATCCATCCATGTCCCCAGTTAATAAAACTGTGGTTGAGAAGTTTGGTGAGAAGTGGACTCAGCCACAGAATTTTGTCGGTAATGGTGCCTATAAGTTAAAAGATTGGACCGTTAACGAACGTATTGTGTTAGAACGCAGCCCAACCTATTGGGATAATGCGAAAACAGTTATCAATCAGGTTACTTACCTGCCAATCTCTTCTGAAGTGACTGATGTTAACCGCTACCGCAGCGGCGAGATCGACATGACCTATAACAACATGCCGATTGAATTATTCCAGAAACTGAAAAAAGAGATCCCACAAGAAGTTCATGTTGACCCGTATCTGTGTACCTATTATTACGAAATCAATAACCAAAAAGCGCCATTCACCGATGCACGCGTTCGTGAAGCACTGAAACTGGGTATGGATCGCGATATCATCGTGAACAAAGTGAAAAACCAAGGTGATTTACCTGCCTATGGCTTTACGCCTCCGTACACCAGCGGTGCAGAATTGACCCCACCAGAATGGTTTGGCTGGACCCAGGAAAAACGTAATGAAGTGGCTAAGAAGTTGCTGGCTGAAGCTGGCTACACACAAGATAAACCACTGAAATTTAACCTGTTGTATAACACCTCTGATCTACACAAGAAATTGGCTATTGCGGCAGCATCTATTTGGAAGAAAAATCTGGGGGTTGACGTTAAGCTGGAAAATCAGGAATGGAAAACCTTCCTTGATACCCGCCATCAAGGCACTTTCGATGTCGCGCGTGCTGGTTGGTGTGCTGACTATAACGAACCGTCGTCATTCCTGAACATGATGCTATCTGACAGCAGCAATAACACGGTGCATTATAAGAGCCCAGCCTTTGATAAGTTGATCCAAGATACGCTGAAAGTAAAATCTGAAAAAGAGCGTGCCGGTTTGTATCAACAAGCTGAGGTATTGCTGGATAAAGATTCTGCTATTGTGCCGTTGTTCTACTATGTGAATGCCCGCTTAGTGAAACCTTATGTCGGTGGATATACCGGTAAAGACCCACTGGATAATATGCACGTTAAAGATCTTTATATTATCAAGCACTAATATATTAAGGGCAGCCGCTGAATTAGCGTGCTGCCCTTATTGCGTTGATAATATAAAGTCGCAGTAAGAGGCTAAAGGTACAGGCAATGTTAAAATTTATTCTACGCCGCTGTCTGGAAGCGATTCCGACACTTTTTATTTTGATAACCATTTCATTTTTTATGATGCGTCTCGCCCCGGGGAGTCCGTTTACTGGCGAGCGTAATCTTCCTCCTGAAGTCATGGCCAATATTGAGGCAAAATATCACCTCAACGACCCAGTTTATAAACAGTATTTCAACTATTTGGGTCAACTTGCACATGGCGATCTTGGGCCTTCGTTTAAATATAAAGATTACACTGTGAACGATCTGGTGTCTGCATCGTTTCCCGTCTCTGCGAAGCTTGGTTTTGCAGCATTTTTACTCGCAGTAGTATTAGGGGTTAGTGCTGGGGTCATTGCGGCACTTAATCAAAATACCAAATGGGATTATACGGTAATGGGCTTTGCCATGACTGGGGTGGTCATCCCGAGTTTTGTGGTCGCCCCCTTATTGGTGTTGGTTTTTGCCATTATATTGAAATGGTTACCGGGTGGTGGTTGGAATGGCGGAGCGCCGAAGTTTATCATTTTGCCGATGGTCGCGCTGTCGTTGGCTTATATCGCCAGCATTGCGCGTATTACCCGAGGCTCAATGATTGAGGTTCTTCACTCTAACTTTATCCGTACGGCGCGGGCGAAGGGATTACCACTGCGGACCATCGTATTACGCCATGCATTAAAACCGGCGTTGTTGCCTGTTTTATCCTATATGGGGCCTGCGTTTGTAGGGATTATCACCGGTTCGATGGTTATTGAAACCATCTTTGGTTTGCCGGGCATTGGTCAGTTGTTTGTCAACGGAGCGTTAAACCGCGATTACTCTTTGGTGCTGAGTTTGACCATTTTAGTCGGCGCTTTGACTATTTTATTCAATGCGATTGTTGACGTGCTGTATGCCGTTATCGATCCTAAAATCCGTTACTAGCACTGGAGCACGCCAATTATGTTGAGCAATAAAAATAGCGAAGCTCTGGAAGTTTTCAGTGAAAAACTGGAAGTTGAAGGGCGCAGCCTTTGGCAGGATGCCCGCCGTCGTTTTGTTCATAACCGCGCGGCGATCACCAGTTTGGTGATCCTAATGTTAATTACCCTATTTGTTATTTTGGCGCCGATGTTAGCGCAGTTTACTTATTCGGACACGGACTGGGGCATGATGTCAGCCGCCCCGAATATTGAGTCCGGGCACTACTTTGGTACTGACTCTTCTGGTCGGGATCTGTTGGTTCGTGTTGCTATTGGTGGTCGGATCTCATTGATGGTGGGGGTGGCTGCGGCGTTGGTTGCTGTGGTTGTCGGCACCTTGTATGGCTCTTTATCGGGCTATCTCGGCGGGAAAGTCGATTCACTGATGATGCGCCTGTTGGAGATTCTTAACTCATTCCCCTTCATGTTCTTCGTTATTCTGTTAGTGACCTTCTTTGGCCAGAATATTCTATTGATATTTGTGGCGATTGGCATGGTGTCCTGGCTGGATATGGCGCGTATTGTCCGTGGACAAACATTAAGTTTGAAACGGAAAGAGTTTATTGAGGCCGCATTGGTGGGCGGTGTTTCCACACGTAATATCGTATTGCGCCATATCGTTCCGAACGTGTTGGGTGTGGTGGTGGTGTACGCTTCTTTACTGGTTCCCAGTATGATTTTGTTTGAATCTTTCCTGAGTTTCCTTGGCTTAGGCACTCAAGAACCCTTGAGTAGTTGGGGCGCATTGCTAAGTGATGGCGCCAACTCCATGGAAGTGTCGCCATGGTTGCTGATGTTCCCTGCCGGTTTTCTGGTAGTGACCTTGTTCTGTTTCAACTTTATCGGCGATGGCTTGCGTGATGCCCTCGATCCGAAAGATCGCTGAGGAGTAGCACTATGACGACTATTGATAATCGGTCTGCTGTTCAGCAATCGGCATTGTTGGAAAAAAATAGATTGTTGGAACAAAATAGACAGTTGGAACAAAATATCCTGCTGGATGTAAAAGATTTAACCGTGACTTTTGGTACGCCAGATGGTGATGTAACGGCAGTTAACGCCCTTAATTTTGATCTGCGTGCGGGTGAAACATTAGGCATTGTAGGTGAGTCTGGCTCAGGGAAATCGCAAACAGCTTTTGCTTTGATGGGGTTGCTGGCCAGTAATGGCCGGATAGGGGGGTCAGCAAAGTTTAATGGCCGCGAAATCTTAAATCTGCCGGAAAAACAGTTAAACCGTTTGCGGGCTGAGGAAATCTCGATGATATTCCAAGACCCAATGACCTCGTTGAATCCTTATATGCGTGTTGGTGAGCAGCTAATGGAAGTGCTGCAACTGCATAAAAAGATGAGTAAAAGCGAAGCATTTGAAGAGTCAATTCGCATGCTTGATGCGGTAAAAATGCCAGAAGCACGTAAGCGCATGCGCATGTATCCCCATGAGTTCTCTGGTGGTATGCGTCAGCGGGTAATGATTGCAATGGCGCTGTTGTGCCGCCCTAAATTGTTGATTGCCGATGAGCCAACAACGGCACTTGATGTCACCGTTCAAGCACAAATCATGACGTTGCTGAATGAGCTAAAGCATGAATTCAATACCGCGATTATCATGATCACCCATGACCTTGGCGTCGTTGCCGGAATCTGCAATAAAGTTCTGGTGATGTATGCAGGGCGGACGATGGAGTATGGTCAGGCCCGCGATGTGTTTTATCACCCAAGTCACCCTTATTCTATTGGTCTACTGAATGCGGTTCCTCGTCTTGATGCTGAAGGCGAATCTCTCATGACGATACCGGGTAATCCGCCGAATTTATTGCGCTTGCCGAAAGGTTGCCCATTCCAACCGCGTTGCCAATATGCCATGGATCGCTGTGGCGTGGCCCCGCCATTGGAGCATTTTGGTGATGGCCGTTTACGTGCCTGTTATAAGCCAGTAGGGGAACTAGTATGAATGCCATGACTGAGAAGAAAGTATTGCTAGAAGTGGCTGATCTAAAAGTCCATTTTGATATTCAGGATGGCAAACAATGGTTCTGGCAGCCATCAAAAACACTAAAAGCCGTTGATGGCGTAACATTGCGCTTGTATGAAGGCGAAACCTTAGGTGTGGTTGGCGAATCTGGCTGTGGCAAATCAACATTCGCCCGTGCCATTATTGGTTTGGTGAAAGCGACCAGTGGCAGTGTTTCATGGTTAGGTAAAGATTTGCTGAGCCTGAGTGATGCACAATGGCGCGCGACCCGTAGTGATATTCAGATGATATTCCAGGATCCACTGGCTTCATTAAACCCGCGTATGACCATCGGTGAAATCATCGCTGAGCCGCTGCGAACTTATCATCCCAAAATGTCGCGTCAAGAAATCAAAGATAAAGTTAAAGCAATGATGCTTAAGGTCGGCTTGTTGCCTAACTTAATCAACCGATATCCCCATGAATTTTCGGGGGGGCAGTGTCAACGTATTGGTATTGCTCGTGCATTGATTCTTGAACCGAAGCTGGTTATCTGTGATGAACCGGTCTCTGCTCTTGATGTGTCAATTCAGGCGCAAGTGGTGAACCTGTTGCAGCAATTACAGCGCGAAATGGGCTTGTCACTAATATTCATCGCCCATGATTTAGCTGTGGTGAAGCATATTTCTGATCGGGTGCTGGTGATGTATTTAGGCCACGCAGTGGAGCTTGGGACCTACGATGAGGTTTATCATAATCCACAACATCCCTATACCAAGGCGCTCATGTCGGCGGTACCTATCCCTGATCCTGACAAAGAAAGGGCGAAAGTAATTCAGCTACTGGAGGGGGAACTGCCCTCACCGATTAATCCGCCATCAGGCTGTGTATTTCGCACTCGTTGTCCGATTGCCGGGCCGGAGTGTGCGAAAACCCGCCCACTGTTAGAGGGCAGCTTCCGCCACGCGGTATCTTGTCTGAAAGTCGATCCGCTATAACATTCTGATAGTGATTGTCCAAAAGCAAAACCCCCGTCAGAGAAATGACGGGGGTTGTTATGATTACGGTATTAGCAGCCATGGGGGAAGGGACGTGTAACGATCACTCTTTCCACAAAATATGGCAAAGTTTATGGTCTTTTTCGCGGCACAGAAGAACTCGCGCAAATACATCATTAATCTCTTCACCATCACTATCAGCAAGGCCAATAACAACTTCGGCGAAAAAATCAGGGTTTAAATCAAAATCGACATGTTCTTGCCAATCTTCGGCTGGATCAAATAACTCCGCACCGCCACGCTCTTCAAACTGAAGGTTAAACAATAAAATATCTGCCGGATCGAGATTGTCCCCCGCCAGCTCCAGAAAGATATCGTAAGCCTGCTCCAGTGTTTCATCTTCAGTCAGGCGGTTATTGAGATCCATTAAGCTTGGCTCTTGTCTATTCTGGTCCATTTGCCGATTCCCATTTGTTATTTGCAGATTGCGCTCATTAAAACATTCTCTATGCCGCTTTTACAATTATTATGCTATCTGAAGTCAATAACTCAGAGAATCTACAATAGGTTTACCACCAGCCGCCTCAGTTATTACAGTAACGGGCTGAAAAAGTAGAATAATCGTTCAGTAACGCGATGCCAGAGAGGGCGTTTATTCCACAATTCACCATCTAACAGTACCGAGCGGGCAATGTAGTCGTCCTGAACTTGCGCCAAATCTGCACCAAAACCATCATCATCAATGACCAGCGTGATTTCAAAGTTCAACCATAAGCTGCGCATATCCAGATTGACCGTGCCAACCAAACTTAGTTGACCGTCGACCAGCACACTTTTGCTGTGCAATAGGCCACCTTCAAACTGATAAACTTTAACGCCCGCTTCCAACAATTCAGAGAAGAATGCCCGGCTAGCCCAACGGACCATCATCGAGTCGTTGTCTCGAGGAACAATAATGCTGACATCAACACCACGTTGTGCTGCGGTACAGATGGCATGCAGCAGGTCATCGCTAGGCACGAAATACGGCGTCGTCATGATTAACTGCTCACGGGCTGCATACACCGCCATTAATAATGCCTGATGAATCATCTCCTCAGGGAATCCAGGGCCAGAGGCGATAACCTGAATGGTATGACCGCTCTCTTCTTCAAATGGCATGATATTAGTATCAGGCGGCGGGGGCAGAATACGTTTGCCGGTTTCAATCTCCCAGTCGCAGGCATATACGATACCTATGGTGGTGGCCACCGGGCCTTCCATCCGTGCCATCATATCGATCCATTGACCTACGCCAGCATCTTGCTTGAAAAACCGAGGATCAACCATATTCATGCTACCGGTATAAGCAACATAATTATCAATCAACACAATTTTACGGTGTTGACGCAAATCCATTCGGCGCAGAAAGACCCGGAACACATTGACTTTGAGTGCTTCGACCACCTCAATCCCAGCATTGCGCATCATCGCCGGATAGGGGGTGCGAAAGAATTGTTGGCTACCGGCGGAGTCCAGCATTAATCGGCAATGAACACCTCGGCGCGCTGCCGCCATTAACGATTCGGCAACTTGATCAACCAAGCCACCAGGCTGCCAGATATAGAACACCATCTCGATATTGTGACGGGCCAGTTCAATGTCACGTACCAGTGCTTTTAATGTGTCATCGGTGGTGGTCAATAACTGTAATTGATTACCTTTAACGCCGCTGATGCCTTGGCGGCGTTCACATAACTGGAATAATGGGGTAGCGACTTCGCTATTTGAAGTGGCAAAAATGTGTTGGCAGTCTTTCAGTTCACTTAACCAGCGAGCAGTGGATGGCCACATCGCTTTTGCTCGCTCAGCACGGCGTTTGCCGAGATGAAGTTCACCAAATGAGAGATACGCAATTATCCCAACTAACGGCAGAATATAAATAACCAGCAGCCATGCCATCGCCGAAGGAACGGCTCTGCGTTTCATCAGAATACGCAATGTTACCCCGGCAATAAGCAACCAATAGCCAAAAACCGAGAGCCAACTGATTACGGTATAAAATGTTGTCATAAGGGCGGAAGTCCTGTTCACAAACGGTCACTAAAGAGTGTACGCACAGTATTGCAAAGGCGAAACCTTTAATCAGATATATTACTGGATAAAATCTTTTAAGCTAAAGGACTTGCAACGGGTAATTAAATATTTAACGGGATTTTTTTGATTTTTCCACGCTGAGCTAAATAAGCTATTTGGACTAAACCCGCGATTTCGCCGTGCAGCGGCTTGGCTCACAAGATGAAAGGTTTATAATAGCCCAGTTCTCAGCTTTGGAAGAATTGTTTCATGAGACGGAGTAAGAATGAAGTGGGCCGTTGGCGTATGCTGCGGCAAAATCAGCGCCGAAGAAATCGCTGGCTTGAAGGTCAATCACGGCGCTATCGCCATATCTATTGTGTCAGGCAGCTCCACGAGCATCAGCATCGTCGGGCGCTATTGTTCACTGTGGCTTATGAATGGTAGTCCGCTGTGGTAGTAATAAAAACAGTCTCTTTATGAGGCTGTTTTTGTTTTAATCATAGTAAACACTGAGCTTTTATTAACTTCTCACCACAAAATATCTCATATTATACTGGCCGGAACTGGGCTGTTGCAGATGAATTTGTCAATAATTTGTTGCTGGCGTTAAATTCTGGAATGATATTTTCTACTTTAAATAGTGTTTTTCTTCGCAGAAAAATCACTCCTATCCTAAATTATCAAAATGCGATAATTCTGATGTTACTACTAATAATAAAAGGTGCAGAATAGTCATTTATAAGTTTATTTCACATCAGAATGACATCGCGCTACCCTATATATTAGGTCGCTTCGTTCTAATCATTCAGTTTCAGGGGTGTTACTGTTTGGTTGTTCGAAGCGACCATTCTCCTATGAAATAAATGATTATGAAATAATAACATTGATAATCATCACGATTAAATAATACTTTCTTATCTATCAATGGGTTGATCAGAGTGGTTGCTACTTTTGGCAATCTCTTATATCGTTTTTAGTGATCAATAATAAAAAATTGATCAATTTTATCAATTGATCAATACTGCTGTTCTAATCAAATAAAAGGGTTTTACTGTGGATAGCAGGCTAAACATTGCAGTTGATTGCACTTTTATCTGTGAACCAGTTTACTGGCAGAATGGTAAGTTATTTGCTGTGGAGTTATTGAGTCGGTTCACAACGGCTTCTTTTAAATCGCCTATTTATACTGAGCGCTTCCTTCATCAACTTAATGCTCAAATGAAGGCTAAGCTGCTGTTTGACCAATTATGTGCGGTAAAATCACAGCAGAAATGGTTTATTGACCAACAAATAATACTCTCAATTAATATAGATTTTGATATGGCTCAAACGGTGCTGTATGACGAAGACGTCATATCATTATTAGCTATGATGCCCTTTATCCGGCTAGAAATAATGGAGAGTTTTCCCAATCTCAGTGATGGGCCGAAGAACACACTATTAAGTAAGCTGGCTGAACGATATTCATTATGGTTGGACGATTTTGGTAGCGGTAATGCTCACCTGGCGGCCGTTGCCAGTGGGTTCTTTGAATGTGTCAAAATTGATAAGCACTTTTACTGGCAATGGGGGGGAAGTGCCACGTTCGATAACCTGCTGACACGACTTCGTGAGCACTGCCAGTGCGTGATAGTTGAGGGGGTAGAAACTCATCAACAGCTTACTCAGTTATCTGACCTCGGGGTGGATGCCATGCAAGGTTATCTATTTAGTTCATTTCCGTTGATTGAGGTGGAGAAGTTGTCGCTAGAATAAAGCTAAATTTTTCCGATAGGACATCAACTTAGGGTACTTTTTGTAGTGGATATCACAGTTATATCTGGCTGATGAGTGGATGATAGAGTCCCTATTTCGGTAAAGGCTATAGTTCATGTCTCAATATAAATTAGCTAAAACAGTATTCTTCGGGGATTTAAAAGTTAGCACCGCACTTTATAAGTACGAGATTTATTGTGAAGAATCTGAGCTGGTATACCATGCTGCTATTTATTCTGAGCAAGTCATTGCTGCTGGCAAACACACTTATCCGGTTTGGGTAAGAAAAGACCATATGATTTTAAAAGCACCGGCGCATATGCTGGATAAAGCCGTTGAGGCATGCGAAGAGCATTGGCTGAAGCACTACAAAGCTTAAGGCGGCGTTAACGTCTTTGTTCTGGCTGGTAGTATAAAATCAAATACGCCTGTATTCAGGCGTATGATTAAGTTGACTATTGTTTACCACCACAGCGCAAAACAATCTGCGTGGTTAATCAAATAACTCTGAGAGGAAACTTTTCTTTTTGTAGTGTTTAGGTTTTGCATATCCGTGATTATCGCGTTCACGTTCTCTGGTGTCAGAGTATGGCGCTGATGTTGATGTCGGTGTGCTTTCAGCCGATTTTTCAATGATTTTATCCAGTTCTCCGCGATCCAGCCATACACCACGGCAGTTAGGGCAATAATCGATCTCAATGCTCTTACGTTCAGACATCACCAGTTGGGTATCTTTGCATACTGGACACTGCATAGTCTTCATCTCCGCATTTAACAAAATGACTCAACGTCACGATAGAAAAATCGATATCTGATTAGACAATGATTCTCAGTAATTATAAGTAAAGATAATTAAATACATGTAATCGCCGGACGAGATGGCTACATGCAACCGATTTTGTCTATGGTTGGATAGATGTCAGACATCTGTAGTGATTCAGAATACCCGTTTATAGGGTTTTACAATAACCGACTGATACACACCAGCCGCGCTATAAGGGTCTTGTTCCGCCCAGTGTTCAGCCTCTTGTTGCGAGGCAAATTCGGCGATAACAGTCGATCCAGTAAATCCGGCAGCACCAGGGTCTGCGCTATCAATGGCTGGGTTCGGGCCTGCTGTCAGTAGGCGGCCTTGATCCTGCAATACTTGCAGGCGGGCCAGATGTGCAGGGCGAACGGATAAGCGTTTATCAAGTGAATCAGGAACATCCGTTGCAAAGATTATATAAAGCATGTTTCACCTTTAAAATTATCATACCCCTCATACTGCAAGCTGCATCTGCGTTGGCAGCCTTCCTGCAACTCGAATTATGTAGGGTATATACCTCAATATGATGATTTGTATTCGTTGCGCCATAACACCATGTTCTATCCATAAATTCAATAAGGTGCAGAAAGGGCGACATCTAAAATTCTCAGATGAATACACCGGTAGTTAATAATGAAATAAAATGATAACTAAGCGTAATGAGAAAGTATTATTTGGTTGATATTGCCGTTTAAAGCATCATTTAAGGCTGTTGAGGAAGATTGTTTGCGCTTGCTTATTGAATATGATTGCTATTTGCATTTACACTTAGCTGCATTAGAGGACATTGAATTATTATGCAGCTAAATAAATTTTTCCTGGGTCGACGGCTTACATGGCCAATCGTATTTTCAGTTGGTTTACATGGCAGCGTAGTTGCGGCATTACTGTACGTTTCTGTCGAGCAAATGAAGGTACAACCTGAAATAGAGGATGCACCGCTGGCCGTTACGATGGTCAATATAGCCACCTTTGCCGCACCACAACCAGCGGCGGCGGAGCCACAGGCCGAACCGGAACCCGTTGAAGAAACACCGCCAGAGCCTGAGGTGTTGCCAGAACCTGTTCCTGTACCGATTCCTGAACCGGTGAAGCCGAAACCAAAGCCCAAGCCTAAACCGGTGAAAAAAGAAGTTAAAAAGCCGGTAGTGAAAAAGACCGAAGCACCACCGGATGACAAGCCGTTCAAATCTGATGAGCCAGCACTGGTTGCCAATAATGCGCCGGTAAAAGCCGCGCCGAAAGCGTCAGTTCCGGGGGCATCAACCACTGCTGGGCCAAGAGCCTTGAGTAAGGCGAAGCCAACTTATCCGGCAAGGGCACTGGCTTTGGGGGTCGAAGGGCAGGTTAAGGTCCAATACGATATTGACGAAAATGGTCGTGTCACTAATGTGCGCGTTTTGGAAGCGACGCCGCGTAATACCTTTGAGCGTGAGGTGAAGCAAGTGATGCGTAAATGGCGATTTGAAGCGGTTGCGGCTAAAGATTATGTCACCACCATTGTGTTCAAGATCGGCGGCAATATGGAAATGAACTAAGGTTATTATGGTGTTACTCAGTCTGCTATTGAGTAATCAGCAAATATCATAATAAGAAAAGGGTCGCTGTTATACAGGGCGACCCTTTTTTTTGCGTCAGGACAAGCTCGGCCAACGATTATTGCGTTGCGCCAACCTCGAAATTCCCTCTGCCGTTAGGTAGCGCACGGGCTTTACCGGCATCATCCACCGCTACATAGGTAAATACCGCTTCAGTGGCACGATAGCGCTGCCCGATTGGCTCAGAAGAGACCTTTTTCACCCACACTTCAATATTGATGGTAATTGAGCTACGGCCGGTTTTAATACAGCGGGCATAGCAACAAACCACATCGCCCACAGCGACTGGCTTGAGGAAGGTCATCCCATCCACCCGAACAGTGACAACTCGCCCTTGAGCTATCTCTTTGGCCTGAATGGCTCCGCCAATATCCATTTGTGACATTAACCAACCGCCAAATATATCACCATTAGCATTAGTGTCTGCGGGCATTGCAAGGGTACGAAGTACCAATTCACCATTAGGTAATGATTGCTCACCGCGAGGTGATAATTGTTCCTGAGTCATCTCTGCCTACTTCTAAAAGTAAATCTATTCACCTGGAATGGCTCACTGAAATTTCAATAAGCGCAAATATACCAACGTCATTGAGGCCGCAGGGCGATGCCTGTTTGCAGTCTCAATGACGTTGGGAGCTATTATTTAAGATTATGACTTTTTCTGTTCTTCCGGCATATGTCGGTAAATATAAACGCCACTGATCAATGTGAATATCAGGGTGAGTGCGGTTAAACCAAAGACTTTAAAGTTTACCCAAATATCTTGCGGTAACCAGAATGCGACATAAATGTTCAGCAGGCCACAAGCCAGGAAGAACAGCGCCCATGACATATTCAGTGTTGACCATACCGCATCTGGTAGCGTTAGCTCTTTACCCAGCATGCGCTGAATCAATGGTTTTTTCATAACCCATTGGCTTATTAACAAAGCAACAGCGAACAGTGCATATAACACCGTCACTTTCCATTTAATGAATAAGTCGCTGTGGAATGTGAGCGTCAAGGTCCCGAATACCAGCACCATAACAGCGGTAACTAATGTCATCTTTTCTACTTTACGGTACTTAACCCAGGTAAAGGCTAACGCGAGTAGTGTCGCGACAATCAGCGCCCCTGAGGCGACAAAAATGTCATACATCTTGTAGAAAACGAAAAATACGACCAGTGGGAGAAAATCTAAAAGTTGCTTCATGAATCAATCCATCATTTGTACACAGCCCGACTATACCGGATTCAGTGGTGTGAGGGTACCAGCGGTAAAATACTATTATCCTTAATTATCCGTCGGAATGCGCGCTCTGCCAGTGGAATTTGCAGAAACTTACGATAAACAAGTAACAGATTTTGTCAGCATATTGCCAGTAGTGCGTTAACCCAGCATGATGAGTAATAATTATTGGGTTAGGTGTTGTGGAGTAAATATGCAGAGAAGATCACTTCGGTACTGGATGCCGGGTTTGACCCAATTGATGGCGTATGAACGTGAATGGCTCAAACCCGATGTCAGGGCGGGTCTATCCGTGGCCGCAGTCGCATTACCTATTGCTATTGCTTATGCTGAATTGACGGGGGTTAGTGCCGCTGTTGGTTTGTACTCATGTATTTTGCCGATGATTGCCTACGCTTTCTTTGGTTCATCGCGACAATTAATCGTCGGACCTGATGCGGCAACTTGTGCGGTGATTGCCGCGGTGGTCGCGCCGCTGGCTGCGGGGAGCAGTGAGGTGCATTGGCAGCTTACCATCATGATGACATTGATGATGGGCACATGGTGTCTGGTGGCCAGTCGTTTCAAGCTGGGGGCTTTGGCTGATCTATTATCACGGCCAATATTGACCGGGTTACTTAATGGGGTGGCAATTACCATTATTGTCGATCAGCTCGGTAAGGTTTTTGGTTTTATGACCCGCCCCCCACAACTGATTGAGCGGGTACTGGCATTACCCCATAATTTGATTAATAGCCATTTGCCCACTGTCGCCATTTCACTACTGACTTTTGTGGTGCTGTATGGTGTTAAGTGGTTACGGCCAAACTGGCCTGCACCGCTGTTGGCGATCGTCATGGCGACCTTTGTTTCCTGGGCTGCCAATATGCAGCAATTTGGCGTGGCGGTGGTCGGCGGGTTCGATGGTGGCTTGCCAATGGTGCATTGGCCTGATTTCCAACCCGGCCTGCTGCGCGATATGGTTATCCCGGCACTTAACCTGGCCGTGGTCAGTTTTGTTAGCATGATGCTGACCGCGCGTAGTTTTGCCGCCAAAAATGGTTATGAGGTGGATGCCGATGTAGAACTGCGCGCCTTGGGTATTACCAACATTGTTTCAGCGCTATCACAAGGTTTTGCTATCAGTGGGGCCAGTACCCGTACAGCCGTAAATGACGCCAATAATGGCAAAAGCCAGTTGGTTTCTATTATTGCTGCGTTGATGATTGCGATGGTGTTGCTGTTTTTAACCCGGCCGTTGCAATTTATCCCAATCGCAGCGCTGGGCGTGGTGCTGATTTATGCTGCCTGGTCACTACTGGGATTCAGGAGTTTATGGCAATTACGTAAACGTAATACTCAGGCTTTCTATTTAGCGATATTTACTTTTGTCAGCGTAGTATTGGTCGGCGTGATTAGTGGTATCGGATTGGCGGTACTGTTGGGGCTATTGCAGTTCCTGCGCACGGTATTCCGCCCAACAGAACAGTTATTAGGGGTTAATGCTGATGGTATGATCCATTCAATGCGTAGCGGCAATGGGATCAAACCTGTACCCGGCGTGATGATTTATCGTTTTAATTCACCTCTGACCTATTTTAACGTGGCGTACTTTAAGCGGCGGATTTTGAATTTGGTTGACAGCACACCCCATCAGGCAGATTGGGTGGTTATTGATGCGGTCGCCAGTTTTACCTATGCCGATATCAGTGTTCTATCGGCGATTGATGAGCTTAAACGTGACCTGAAGCAACGCAATATTAAGTTGATACTGGCGGGAAGACGTACCGAACTAACACGCTGGTTTAGAGTTAATCAATTGAAAAGTCAGGATAATGACCTAATTCTGGTACCGGATCTCTATCTGGCACTAAAACTGATTCAAAGTAAGCAGCGGGTGGCAGAGAAACAAGAACCAGAGATAGGTGCCGAGCCTGAAGTTAGTGCATAGGTATCAATCATTGATGAACAAAAAGGGCCGTAATGGCCCTTTTTGCTTTTACTTGGCGGGGTACTTACTCCGCTGGAGTGGCAGGGCGCAACAACATATATAAACGGAACAAATACACCAGCAATAATGCAGAAACCAGATTGCTAAGCGCACTTAAAATAATAGTCGCAATCGGTGTTGGCAAAATAGTCAGGTGGCTTACCAGATACAACAGAATCAATTTGGCCGCTATCCACAGCATCATCGCAGGGATGATTAACCGCACATTGGCAAATGCCAATTTAATACTGACTCTTATGGCCGAGAAAACCCCCATTTTCTCTGTGGTCACGATAATCGGTGAGAGTGATAACGCGACAGCAATGACCACACCAGGCACGATAAATATTGTTAATCCTAACTGAATCAACAAAGTACCGATAAACATCAGCAGCAGCAAGCGAGGCAAGATCGGTACTGAAATACCAATAGCTTGCAATGCACTGACCCGACGGCCCATCGATACCATAGAAATCAGGGTTAGCATTCCACCGACTAATAACACGTTACCGACTAAGGCAGAAAAGGTCGCCGCCGCAGAGACTTTAAGCAGCACCATCTGCTGCTCCGGTGTCATCTGCGATACTATCTCACTGATACTGACACTTGCTGATGACGCAATATCACCGTCCGCAGCACTTAAAATACCCAGTTGTTCAGCATCAGGGATAAATGCCTGATTCAGCATGACGGTAATGAACGCAGTCAGTAAAGCCAGCAGCAGGATTGCCGGCAGTTGATTACGTAAAAAGTTAAAACTGTCACGGTATAAACTGTTAGCCGTGATAGGCATGAAAGCTCCTTGGGATCGAAAAAATAGCGCTAGCCGATGATTATACCTTGTTATGAGGCGCTGTGGGATCCTGTCATTAATCTAGCAGTGATTTCTTCTAATCTGATTACCTCGACGTTATCAATAGCTAACGGTGGTAACCCATAGTGCGCACGGGCGCGGTCACAGTGCGGATTATGAATTCCGGCATCCCCTGAGCGTTCAAATTCATAACAGGGCGGTGGGCGGTCGCCATAAATTGTACAGGAAACAGCGTGACCGACTTCACCTTGAAGTGCACTGCAACGGGGGGATTTACAGTTAGTACCGGACATACAGCTTATAAAAGGTGTGACTTGCTCGGTCATGGCGTTGGGCACTGTACCGCCTCCCTCTTTGGCTTCAGCCCAATAGAACGACACTCTAAAATAGGCGCAACACGCACCACAGTTTTGACACGGATTAATTTCAGCGTTCATCTTGAATCTACTGCTCCTTACAAAGTAAACAGCCAACCGATCGCGATTTCACACATACAACATCCAAGCATAGCAGCATGACAACGGTTCCATTTTTCATCAATGGCTGTTAGCACAATTTGCGGCTAAATGGTTTTTATGATCCAGATCAATTTCAATATTATTAAGGAATTAAATAACCTTACATAAAATAGGATTTATTTAATTTGTTACCAAAGATGTGATCTCGATTGGATCATGAATACTCATTTATGGGTATATTTTGCTCGCGAATATACCTACAAATGGAATGGATAATGAAAAAAGTCACTTTGGCATTGTTAGCTGTAGCCGCTCTGGCTCCCACTGCGGCAAGCGCGCATCAAGCAGGCGATTATATTTTCCGGGCAGGGACAGCAACTGTCAGACCAAATGCCGGGTCTGATGATGTATTAGGTTACGGTTCCTTCAAAGCGGATAACAATACTCAGTTAGGGCTGACCTTCAGCTATCTGATTACTGATAACATCGGTGTAGAATTGCTGGCTGCCACGCCGTTCCGCCATAAAATTGGGCTGGAGGCAACCGGTACCATTGCTGAAGTTAAGCAATTGCCGCCAACCTTAATGGCGCAATACTATTTCCGCGATAAGCAAGACAAACTGCGCCCGTATCTGGGTATCGGCCTGAACTACACCACCTTCTTTGATGAGAAATTTAATAACACAGGGCAAGGTGCCGGTTTGACGGATTTAAGTGTTAAAGATTCGTGGGGTATTGCTGGGCAAGCGGGTATGGACTACATGGTCAGTGAAAACTGGATGCTGAATATGTCGGTCTGGTGGATGAATATCGAAACTGACGTGAAATTCAAAGCCGGGGGTGAAGAGCAAAGTATTCATACCCGTCTTGATCCATGGGTGTTTATGTTTGGCGCGGGCTATCGTTTCTAATTACCCTTTGTTCTTGACGTTGCAGGGGTGTTGGCTGCACTCACTTACCCGAATCACTGACCTGAGTCAGCTCATCGGGATGCGTTTGCTGGCTGCCTACCTGCAACGGCAATAACTTTGGGCAATACCCTTCGTCCTTGCCGCTACAGAGGGGCTGAGTTCACTCATCGGTGACAAAGGAGGCGCGAAGGGCGCCTCCGAACAGGGGATTATTTGATTTGCATTCTATCACTAACAGATTTCACCCCAGGTACGGTACGGGTGATCTGTACTGCACGGTTTGCATCCTGACGCGAACTAACAAAGCCGCTTAACTGGACCCGTCCTTTAAAGGTCTCAACACTGATTTCAGTAGATTTAAGATTCTTCTCACCCAGTAACGCCGATTTTACCTTGGTGGTCACCACAGTATCATCCAGGTATCCACCTGTGCCTTCAGATTTAGGTGTTGGTGCACAGGCTGCTACTGCCATTGCCATGATTACTACAATACATAAAGCTGAAAGGGTCTTAAAAAGCTTCATAAATTACTCTCCATGTTTGCCAAAAATTTAACAGGACATTACGAAAAAAATAACTTGTTGAAAGCGTTATAAACACATATTGACGTCGTGCTACTGATCACTCATCGCATCCAAAATGTAAAGAAATGCTTAGGGCGTTACATAATTATTGGTTATGAATAGTGTTAATTCAAATTTGCAGCAGATATATAGCGTGGCAGGCGAGAAGTTCGAGCGAATATAGCGCCTGATCTGAACCGACAATCAGGCGCTGGTGGTGAGATTAGCCGCGAGTTGCCGCTTTCATTTCAGTCACAAAACGCGACAACTGGGCTAACATCTCCACGGGCTGTGAGACATTATTTTCAATGATTTTTACAATCGCGGAGCCTGAAATCGCGCCGGCCGCACCGGCTGCCAGACTGGTCTTCACTTGTGCTGGCTGTGAAATACCAAAACCTTGTAGTGCTGGGGCGGCATTATATTCACGCAGTTTATCAATCAGATGATTTAGCGCAAGCTGACCGTGATTCTCAGCACCGGTGACACCCGCACGTGACAATAGATAGGTGTAACCACGGCCATGAGAAGCTATCTCGCGCAGTAAATCATCGTCCGCATTGGGTGGGCAGATAAAGATAGGCGCAATCCCATGGCGCAGTGCCGCTGCGCGGAACAGGGCTGACTCTTCAAAAGGTACGTCCGCAATGAGCACTGAATCGACACCGACAGCAGCACAACGCTGGTAGAAACTATCAATTCCATTGTGGAATACCAGATTTGCATACATCAGCAGGCCGATGGGAATAGCGGGGTGTTTTTTACGGATTTCCGCCAGCATTTCAAAGCAGATACCGGGTGTCACGCCAGCGGCAAAAGCACGCAATGCTGCATTTTGAATGGTTGGGCCATCTGCAAGTGGATCAGAGAATGGTATACCCAGCTCCAACGCATCGGCACCTGCCGCAATTAATGTATCAATAATCTCTAAAGATAGAGCCGGTGTTGGATCCCCTAGCTGTACGAAAGGAACAAATGCACCTTCTTTTTTGGCTGCCAACTGATTGAAAAGTTGCTGATAACGCTCCATTAAATCTCTCCCCGTGCTTTCAGAATATCGTGAACGGTGAAAATGTCTTTATCACCGCGCCCGGACAGATTCACTACCAATATCTGTTCTTTTTCCGGCGACGCTTTAATCATTTTTAAGGCATGGGCCAAGGCATGGGAGGATTCCAGTGCTGGAATAATCCCCTCTTTGCATGACAGCGCTTTAAAGGCATCCAGTGCTTCGTCATCGGTAACGGAAACATAATCAGCACGACCAATGCTATTTAAATAAGCATGCTGTGGCCCTACGGATGGGAAGTCTAATCCCGCAGAAATTGAGTAAGATTCTTCGATTTGGCCGTCACTGGTCTGCATCATCGGCGATTTCATGCCGAAATAGATGCCTACTTTACCGTGTTTGAGTGGTGCACCGTGCTGGCCGGTTTCAATACCCAACCCTGCTGGCTCAACACCAATCAGAGCAACACCTGGCTCATCGATAAAATCAGCAAACATACCAATCGCATTCGAGCCGCCACCGACGCATGCCAGCACCACATCCGGCAGACGGCCTTCCCGGGCTAACATCTGCGCTTTGGTTTCTTCGCCAATCATCCGTTGGAATTCACGCACGATAGTCGGGTAAGGGTGTGGGCCTGCTGCGGTTCCCAACATATAGTGGGCGGTTTCGTAACTGCCAGACCAATCGCGCAGTGCTTCATTACAGGCATCTTTCAAGGTGGAAGAACCGCTGTGCACTGGGATCACTTCAGCCCCCATCAGGCGCATACGGAACACGTTGGGTGACTGGCGCTCAATATCTTTGGCACCCATGTAAATACGGCATTTCAAGCCGAGCAGGGCGCAAGCCAGTGCTGACGCTACCCCATGTTGACCTGCGCCGGTTTCCGCAATGATTTCGGTTTTACCCATGCGTTTGGCCAATAAGGCCTGACCCAAAACCTGATTGGTTTTGTGCGCGCCGCCGTGCAGCAGGTCTTCACGTTTCAGGTATAACTTGGTTTTTGTCCCGGCGGTCAAATTCTGACACAGGGTTAGCGCGGTCGGGCGACCAGCATAGTTCTTTAACAGATCCTGAAATGCTGCCTGGAACTCAGGGTCCTGTTGAGCACTGACAAAAGCCTCTTCCAGTTGCTTCAATGCTGGCATCAAAATCTGCGGCACATACATGCCACCGAACTCGCCAAAATAAGGATTAAGTGTGGTCATTTTTCTGTCCTATGGGGTGACTAAAGTGTGTCCATGAATCATGAATAAAGTTAGCCAAAAATTATCCATCAGTAAGCGCGTAACGTCTGGAAAACAGCGGCGATCAGTTGTGAGTCTTTGATGCCGGGGGCACTTTCTACACCGGAATTGAAATCAAGACCGGCACAACCCAGTTGGGCTGCTGCACAACAGTTATCAGCGCTTAGCCCACCCGCCAGCAGCACATTATCCAGCGGTTGACCGGCCAGTAATGACCAGTCAAAGCGTTGACCGGTGCCACCGTTGCCGTGGTCCAGAACATAACGCTCGACATGTTGTGAGTTGCGTTGCGGTACACTATCGTCAACACGCAACGCCTGCCAAATTTGGCAACTGCCAGGCAGTATCGCGCGCAGTTGATTGATATAGCTCTGATCTTCTTGCCCGTGCAACTGCACTGCCACCAGCGACAGGCGCTCGGCTGTTTGCTGCACAGTTCCAATTTTGGCATCACGGAAGACGCCAACATACTTCAATGGTGCGCCGCTAATCACAGTCCGTGCTTTGGCGATATCCACATAACGCGGCGAACTACCAACAAAGATTAAACCACCATAGACGGCACCTGCTTGATAAGCTGCGGCGGCATCTTGAGCGCGGGTCAGGCCGCAGACTTTATTTTCACCGAGTAACACACGGCGCACCGCAGCATTGAGATCGGGTTCAGACATCAACGCGCTGCCAATCAGGAACCCGTTGGCAAAGTGACTCAGTTCGCGCACCTGTTGGTAATTATTAATACCTGATTCGCTAATAACCGTGACACCTTTTGGCAGCCGTGGGGCCAGTTCGCGGGTGCGATCAAGGCTTATCGACAAGTCACGCAGATCCCGGTTATTAATACCGACCACTTTGGCACCTAATGCAATCGCCCGATCCAGTTCTTCAGCATTACTGGCCTCGGTCAACACCCCCATATTCAGGCTGTGTGCTACGGCGGCCAGTTGGCGATAGCTGTCATCATCGAGCACCGATAGCATCAGTAAAATGGCGTCAGCCTGATAAAAACGCGCCAATTGAATCTGATAGGCGTCGATAATAAAGTCTTTACACAGCACCGGCTGAGTGACGGCAGCACTGACGAGTGGTAAGAAATCAAAGTTGCCTTGGAAGTACTTTTCATCGGTTAATACCGAGATGGCCGATGCATAATTTTTATAAACTGCTGCAATGTCTGCCGGATTAAAGTTTTCGCGGATAACCCCCTTGGACGGGGATGCCTTCTTACATTCCAGAATAAAAACGGTCTTACTGCCTTGCAGCGCGTGATAAAAGTCGCGCTGGCTCAGGGTAATATCGTTTTGAAAACTAGCCAGAGGCTGTTGCAATTTCCGAGCGGCAACCCAGATTTCCTTATCGTGCACAATGTGGTGGAGCACGGTTTTATTAAGCCCAGTTTCCTGCATGATTTATCCTCTCGCCGCCAGAGCGGTAACACAGTCAAAAGCCTGACCGCTGTGAATCATTTCCAATGCCTGCTGTGCGTTATGGCGCAGGTTTTCCTGACCGTGCAACTTCAGCAATAACGCCACGTTAGCCGCAACGGCTGCGGCGTGTGCCGGTTCACCTTTACCTTGTAACAACCGTGCTAAAATGTCACGGTTTTCTTCCGGTGCGCCGCCTTGTAATGCGCCCAGTGAATAACGGTTCAGACCAAAATCTTCCGGTGCTAACTCATAGCTTTCGATGTTGCCGTTATTCAGCTCTGCCACCTGAGTCGGTGCATGAATCGCCACTTCATCCATTCCCCCACCATGTACCACCGCAGCACGCTGGTAACCCAACACTTGTAGGGTTTGCGCGATGGGTAATACCAAATCAGGGCTGTAAACACCAATCAGCGCCAACGGCGGGCGAGCCGGATTGATTAATGGCCCCAACACATTAAACAGGGTGCGGGTCTTCAACTGCTGGCGAACCGGCATCGCGTGGCGAAAGCCAGTGTGATACTGCGGGGCAAACAGGAAACAAACTCCTAACTCATCCAAGGCTAATCTGGATTGTTCCGCGCTCATGTCCAGGCGAATACCAAATGCGGCCAGCAAGTCTGATGAACCGGAACGGCTGGAAACACTGCGATTGCCATGCTTGGCCACTTTTACGCCGCAACTGGCGGCAACAAAGGCGCTGGCAGTAGAGATATTGATACTGTTAGTGCCGTCACCCCCGGTACCAACGATATCGGCGAACAGGTAATCCGGGCGCGGGAAGGGCTGTGCATCCGCCAATAAGGCTTGCGCGGCACCCGCTATTTCGGCAGGTGTTTCACCGCGTACTTTCATACTGATTAACGCCGCCGCCAATTGGCTCGCTTCCAGTTCACCTCGCACGATAGAGCTAAACAGGATTTGGCTTTCCGCTTGGGTCAGGGATTTAGCCTGAAACAGTTTTTCCAATAATAATTCTTTTGATAATAATAAGTTTTGCATCTTATAGTCCTTAATTACACCCTACCCAAAGAACATGGTGTTACAGGTGACAGCATGCGAGTAACGAATGTAGCTAACACCGCTACAGCTTCATGTGTGGAGGACATAATGCCCAGTCCAGCGTCTGCTCAAGCAAACGGGCACCATGGGTGGTTAAAATAGATTCCGGGTGAAATTGGTAGCCACACACCCGATGTGCGTCATGGCGCACCGCCATAACCATCTCACCAAAACGGGCGTTAACAGTTAATTCTGTTGGGATATTGCTGCCCACTAATGAGTGGTAGCGGGCTACTGGCAGCGGATTCGGCATGCCTGCAAACATAGCTTGTCCATCGTGTTCAATGGCCGAGGCTTTGCCGTGCAGTATCTCTCCGGCCTGTCCTACATGGCCGCCATAAGCTTCGACAATGGCCTGATGGCCAAGGCAAATACCGATAATTGGCAACTGGCCGCGTAAACGTTGCAATAATTCGGGCATACACCCCGCCTGTGCCGGTGTGCCAGGACCGGGCGAGAGCATCAACACCGGTTGTTCGAGTTGTTGCAAGCGGGCGATAATGGTATCGGCGGCGATTTGGTTACGGTAAATCACCACCCGATGGCCACTGGAACGTAATTGGTCCACCAGGTTGTAAGTAAAGGAGTCAATATTATCGAGCAGCAAGATATCAGCCATTAGAAGATCTCCCTGGCATGGTGTGCGCTAGCAATTGCCCGCAGAACCGCACGTGCTTTATTGCGAGTTTCATCGGCTTCGGCCTGTGGAATGGAGTCAATCACCACACCGGCCCCCGCTTGGACCGTGGCGATACCGTCTTCGACATAAGCTGAGCGGATAACAATGCAGGTATCCAAATCGCCGTGTGCGGTAAAGTAACCCACCGCGCCACCGTAACTGCCCCGACGTGCGCCCTCACTGCCAGCAATCAATTGCATAGCGCGAACTTTCGGTGCGCCGCTCAGGGTGCCCATATTCATACAGGCTTGATAAGCATGCAGTACATCCAGATCCTGACGCAGCGTGCCCACTACGCGCGAGACCAAATGCATCACAAAGGAATAGCGGTCAACTTTAGTTAAATCGGCCACATAGCGGCTACCCGGCTCGCAGATGCGGGCTAAATCATTACGGGCTAAATCCACCAGCATCAGATGTTCAGCCAATTCTTTATGGTCAGTGCGCATCTCCAGCTCAATACGGCTGTCTAAATCGCGATCCAATTCACCATTGGCACGGCGGCCACGCGGGCGGGTACCGGCAATCGGGTAAATCTCAATCTGGCGGTTGGTGGCGTCATATTTCAGCGCACTTTCCGGTGAAGCACCAAACAGGGAGAATTCGTTATCCTGCATAAAGAACATATACGGGCTGGGATTATGGTCTTTCAATGTTTGGTATGCCGCCAGTGGTGAGGGGCAAGGCAGTGAGAAACGGCGTGAAGGAACAACCTGGAAAATTTCGCCTTCTCGGATTGCTATCTGTAATTGGGCCACCACTGCACCGTACTCGGCGTCTGATTGGTTACACTGTAACGCCATCTCAGGCACTGACTGGGCCGGGATCGGTTGTGGTGCTTGCTGTAGCTGGTGGCTAACTTGTTCTAACCGCTGGGTCAGACGCAAATGCTCGCTAGCGTCGGCGGTAAACAGACTGGCTTGCAACTGCGTCGAGCGATGCTGATGATCCAATATCAACAAGGTTTCGGCTAAATAGAAGCAGAAATCCGGGCAACGTTGGTCCTGGCGCAGCGGGGGTAAATTTTCAAAACCCGCCACCAAATCGTAAGCGAATAGACCACCAATGAATACGGCTTCCCGCTCAGCTATGGGTGCATCGACCAGTTTTAGTAGCAAACGTAGCGCATCAAAAACCGACAATGACTGTAAACGAGAGTCTTCATCTTGCACTTCGTTAATGATAGGGAAGGTTAATTCACGGCCATTCGGGCGCACTTGAATCTCTACTTGTGGCGGTAACGCAGCATCTAACAGCGGTAATAACGACGCGCCATTGCGACTGAGTGCTTCAATCGTGACTTTCTGCTCAAGGGCGGTAATACGTAAAGCACTATCAATAATCAGCAGGCTTTTTAAGTTCTGTTTACTGGTCACTTCTGCGGATTCAAGCAGCAGAGTGGCTGGTCGTGCGCCGCAGAGCTGGTGAAACAGCGCGGTTGGGTCATCGCGGTAACACGCCGGGGTGCTCAGTAACTGTAATGTGGGGCGCGAAGTTTGCATCATTTATCTTTCCTGAAAAGTGATTACGCCGAAATCTGACCATAAAAAAGCCCGCTATTAGCGGGCTGAAGCAATCTGCATTGTCTGGTGACTGATATGCGTGATTACATCGCCCGAGAGAGGGAGATGTGCCACCAACGCAGTAAGGAAATCAGGGAAGTTTTCATTATCAGTCACTACTCTCTATGATTGCATTCAGTTTATTCCCCTTGCCCTTGAAGCCGCAGGGGGTTAGCTACATTCACTTGCTGTTAACTCATACGGTTAAGTACTCCGTGAACTTGTGTACTAGTTAACTGGTTCACGAGGTAAATGTCAACCCTTGATTGATTGTTTTCTAACAAAGTCTGTGCGGTTATCTATTTCACTTTAATTTCGCTACGGTGGCAGAGCACGACTAAGTTTGATTAACGTTAGTGTGTTATTAACAGGTATGATAGCCCGCCACGCTTTTTCGGATTTTTGTTTTGGTTAATAAGACCATTTTGATAAATAAACCTGTTTTGACTGATAACACCACCTTATCTGATAGGGCCGATGCCGCCACATCAACGGCCTTTACACTTTATGATTTGCATAGCCATACCACTGCGTCGGACGGCTTGTTAACCCCTTCGGCACTGGTAATAAGAGCAGCACAGATGCGGGTAGGTGTTTTGGCTATTACCGATCACGATACCACCGCAGGGTTGGCTGAAGCCGCCGCCACCATTGCCCAGCAACAATTGGCACTACGGCTTATCCCTGGGGTGGAAATTTCTACATTATGGGAAAATCACGAGATCCATATTGTGGGATTAGGTATTGATACCCAGCATGCCAGTATTGGCAAATTATTGAGTGAGCAGTCCAACTATCGCTATATTCGGGCGCAGGAAATAAGCGCGCGACTGGAAAAAGCGCGGATTCCCGGTGCCTGGGACGGAGCTAACCGCTTGGCGGGGGGCGGACAGGTAACCCGTGGGCATTTTGCCCGCTATCTGGTGGAATTGGGGTTAGCGAGTAACGTTGGGCAGGTTTTTAAAAAGTATTTAGCCAAAGGCAAGACCGGTTATGTCCCCGCACAATGGTGTACAATAGAACAAGCTATTGAAGCAATTAAGCAATCTGGTGGGCAAGCGGTACTGGCGCATCCGGGTCGTTACGATTTAACCGCCAAATGGTTGAAACGTTTATTAGCCCATTTTGCCGAACATGGCGGTGATGCCATGGAAGTTGCCCAGTGCCAACAAGCCCCCCATGAACGAGCGCAGCTTGCACAGTATGCGCGCGACTATAATTTACTGGCATCCCAGGGATCTGATTTCCATCAGCCTTGCGCCTGGATTGAATTGGGCCGCAAATTGTGGCTGCCCGCAGGGGTGGAACCAGTATGGCGTGATTGGCCTGTAGAGCCAGCTAACGCGAACGTTGAATGATGAGGTAGTGTCATGAGTCAATTTTTTTATATACACCCGGAAAACCCTCAGCCGCGACTGATCAACCAAAGTGTTGATGTGTTACGCAAGGGCGGGGTGGTGGTTTACCCGACAGATTCTGGTTATGCCCTTGGCTGCCGTTTAGAAGATAAAGCGGCAATGGAACGTATTTGCCGAATCCGCCAATTAGATGGTAATCATAACTTCACACTGGTGTGCCGTGATTTGTCGGAGTTATCGACTTATGCATATGTTGATAATTCAGCGTTTCGACTGATCAAAAATAATACCCCGGGTAATTACACCTTTATATTGAAGGCGACGAAAGAAGTCCCTCGGCGTTTGATGAATGACAAACGTAAAACTATTGGTTTACGTGTGCCTTCTAACCCTATTGCGCTGGCGTTGCTGGATGTATTAGGCGAGCCTTTGATGTCGACGACATTGATGCTACCGGGTAATGACTTTGCTGAATCCGACCCGGAAGAGATCAAAGACCATCTCGGTAAGCAAGTGGATTTAATCATCCATGGCGGTTCATTAGGGCAGCAACCCACTACAGTTATTGACCTGACTGATTCCTCTCCTGAAGTTATTCGTGAAGGCGCGGGGGACGCCACACCGTTCCGCTAAATATCTTTATATCTGGGGTGTTGGATACGGCATAACCGAAAGGTACCGCTATCCAACCCAGATGACATGCTCAATCACGGGTGTTAGAAGGCATATTTCACACTAAGCCCGCCAGCTACACCTTCGCGTTTTCCGCTGTAACCTGACAGTTTCAGGTCCATAGACAGATTCTTTTCTTTAGTCGGCGTAATGCGAATGCCCACTTCAGCAATGCCCGTGCTCCCTTTAACGCCAGCAGAATCGATATTGTCCCCATCGATAGTCCCCTTGGCTTTACCATCAAATTCATATTCATAGGCAACCCCGCTGATAACATCCAGTTTCGGTGTGGCATGATAGGTGACAGTAACGCCGGTATTAACACGCTGTGAGTTCAACGCCGAAAACGTCAGCTTCTCACCCTGGGAATTAGTGACGCTGTCACTACCTACTCGAGTCGACAGAATACTGGCATGGGTGTCTAGTTTCACCGCCGGTGTCATGGCATAGCGATAGCCGGTTTTCAGCTGCCCGCTGACATAAGGTGACGCGCTGTCATAATGGCTCGCAACCCCGCCATTCACACCGAAATCAGCAGAAGAGAAATCGCTGGATACGCGGCCTGCACGCAGAGAACTGTTGAGGTAAATAGCGTTAGTGAATGCATAGTTGGCAATAATACCAGCACCTTTATAGTCGACATTTCCGTTACTTTTTACACTGGCCAATCCGCTAAAATCATTATAGGCGTCATAGCTACCCCAGCCGGCTTCAAACAGGCCACCGAGGGTGAGTTGCCCCAGATTCTTAGTGATGCCGGTGGTCAAAGCAAAGCTATCCATATCAATGTGGGAACCGGTGTTGTAACGGCTCTTGCTGCCGGAGGTCAGACCAAATAGCGCCACCTCATTGTCATCACGCTTGAGCTGTGCGGTATCTAACCCGGCAAGCAGGTCGCTGCCTTGGTTGATCAACAGCATGCCTGGCAGGCGGCCTTCCAAATAGGCTTTAGTCTGTGGATTTACGTCAAAACCGGTAGTCGGGCTGCTTTCCCGGCTTAATTGGGTTACGCCATCTAACGACGCTTTTACTGCATCATTTTCCCGATACACTCTGATATCAGCCAGTTTTGCCGTACCCATCGTGACTTTTTGCGTGTTATTTAACGTCGCTTCACCCCCAGTGGCATTTGAGATAAGCGTAATAGCATCACCCTTGACCAGGCCGCTGTCCTTACTGATACCGGTCACTGCAATAGCCGCATTGTCGATATTGGCCGCGTTAGTCAACGCAATCAAAACATCATTATTTTTAATATTGTTGTTGAGATAAAAATTATAAAAGGCAAAATTACCCATCTTATTCAGAGTGATAGGGTTAGCAGCAAAGTTAAAGGTATTGCCGCTGAAAGCATCACCATATGAGGTTGCGATACCGTCGAACATATCCGCATACCCCCCCCATATTTCACTGCTATTGGCGTTAAACACCGGAGTGCCTGACAGCGTAATGGTGTTATTGATTGCCGTGGCATTCTCAGGTGTTGGCGCGCCACCAAAGCTTGATGCATAGCCGCCATAAATAAGGCCACTGAATACACCGCCATTCAGCGTAAGAGTGTTGGTATTACTTTTTACCCTGATACTGCTACTTTCCCCTGGGGTTATTTGGTCAATCATGGTGATGGCTTCTGCGTAGCCACCATAAATGGAACCGATAAATGAACCATCATTAATAACAATGGTATTGCCACTGCTTGAGGCGCTGGCGTTTGCCTGAGTTTTATCTACGCTGTTAGTGCCATAGGCAAAAGCAAACACATTGGTATAGGCATATCCACCATGGACAGGGCCATTAAACGAACCGCCATTAATTGTAATGTTGTTGGTATCACTGGTTGCGCGTGCATCAACCAAACTTCTGGCGATACTGTCAGTACCGTAGGCGTTTGCAAAAGCATTGCCATTGGTAACAGAATAACCGCCGTAAATATCACTCTTGAACACACCATTGTTAATAATAATCGTATTCATATTACTGCTGGCGTTTGCATAGACATCACTTTCGGCAATGCGATTTATCGCCATAGCGCTTACCATGGCATCGCTATTGGCATCGGCACTGGCATAACCGCCATAAATATCGCCATTAAATAAACCATTATTAACGATAACGGTATTATTATTACTTGCCCCATTAGCATCAGCACGGCTTATAACCGCGTTAGTATTACTTACGTTAGACGTTGATGCGACAGCATCAGCAGACCCGCCAAGAATAGATTGCAATGTGGCGGATGCGGGCGTATCGACAGTAACAGTATACCCGGAGGCATCGGTACTCTCTGAACCCTCCGCCAATGCGCCAATAATATCAGTACTTGAGGCTGTAGTGACCGTACAGGCACTATCAGTCGATGTTCTGGCGGGGTCGTTACACTCAATAGCATAAGCACTAGAGGCCGCACCGGTCATTAACGTTGCCATCAGGCAGCGGGTAATAATATTTAATTTTTGGATTGTAATAGGTTTCATATAGATGAATACATCCTGGTGATAATAATGATTACAAGAAAGATAAAATCGAAATAAGAAAACGAAATAGAAATAAGAGACGAGAAATTGAGAAAAGAAAGGCTTGGTTTTTAATCGGGTTTAAACTCGCCTTATCGAGTTGGAATTAACACTGCAGATGGCAGTTGATGGAGTACAGTTTAAATTGATTTAGATCACAAAATAATCAGACAAGCATCCGATCGGTGTAGGATTATTCTTGTGTTGCACGATTTTTATCCATTTTGGCCATGGCACTGTAGATCTCTGAGCAAGTAAAAGGGAGGGCAGACACTTTTTGAATCCTTGAGTGTGAAATTAGTGTAATATGTCGGGTCACGAACCAGCGTGTGAGTCCGCCTGCACCCTTTTTAGTGCGCCATGCTGTGTTCTAAAATGTATTACAATCAGTGAGTTTTGCTTGATTGTGAGCTTAACTTATTGATTACAATATATAACTCGACGCCTGTGAAGGCGACATTAGAGGTTGCTCAATGAGCGAGAAGTCAGAAAACCAAAAATTACCAAACTCAAAGCCACAAAGCCCTAAACCGCAGGGCGATAAAATTGTGGGTGAAAAATTACAGAAAATCTTGGCACGCGCCGGTCATGGCTCGCGTCGGGAAATCGAAACCATTATCCAACAAGGCCGTGTCAGCGTTGATGGTAAAATATCAACGCTGGGTGATCGTGTTGAAGTCACTCAGGCCACCAAAATTCGCCTCGATGGTCATCTTCTTTCTATTAAAGAATCTGAAGAGGCTGTTTGCCGTGTTCTGGCGTATTACAAGCCGGAAGGTGAACTCTGTACCCGTAATGATCCCGAAGGTCGCCCAACAGTATTCGATCGTTTACCTAAACTGCGCGGTTCGCGCTGGGTGGCGGTAGGCCGTCTGGACGTTAATACGTCAGGTTTATTATTGTTCACTACTGACGGTGAACTTGCCAACCGTCTGATGCACCCAAGCCGTGAAGTTGAACGCGAATATGCCGTGCGGGTGTTTGGTCAAATCGATGACGAAAAAATCAAACAACTTAGCCGTGGCGTGCAGTTGGAAGATGGTCCAGCGGCTTTCCGCACCATTAGCTTCCAAGGCGGAGAGGGGATTAACCAGTGGTATAACGTTACGTTGACCGAAGGGCGCAACCGTGAAGTTCGCCGCTTGTGGGAAGCTGTTGGCGTGCAGGTTAGCCGTCTGATTCGTGTGCGTTATGGTGATATTAATTTGCCGAAGGGCCTGCCACGGGGTGGCTGGACCGAATTGGATCTGAAGGCAACCAACTACTTGCGTGAGTTGGTCGAATTGGATTCTGAAACTGTCAGTAAACTGCCGGTTGAGAAAGACCGACGCCGGGTTAAAGCCAATCAAATCCGTCGTGCGGTTAAACGCCATACTGAAGTTGCTGGCCGTCAGGTCGCGGGTCGTCAAGGTTCTGCTCGTAAAAGTTCTACTCGTCAAAATACGGGTAATGCAGCGCCAGCAGCAACGACGGCTCGACGCGGATCTAACAAGCGCGGGTAATTTGTCTAATGGGGAGGGATCATTTTCTCCCCATCATTGATGTTAAGCATTCACATCCCTTCCTCTGCTATTGAGTTGCTTCCTAAAGTATAAAAAATCATCACCCATCTATTGGGTAGTATTATATTTCTATAATAAATGGTTTTACAGCATATACATATCATCAACCAGGATGAGATACCGCTAGTCGCTAAATATTCGGCGTGACTATATTGCTCTTGGGGAATACCCCTCGGATTTAAAATCTCAGGAGCATTAATATGAAAAAGTCTCTGTTAACTACCAGCGCGGCTATTTTATTTGTCGTCGGCACCGGATTTTCATCTGTAACTTATGCTTGTGCTGGGCCTCACTCTCACTATGGCGACAATTGCGAAAACACCTGTGGCTCGCTCCCTGAACCATTGAAAACAATCTGCTATTTTGGCAGCACACAACACAAAGCGCAGTCGTCAAGCCAAGTGGTCCCTGGGATGGCAACACTAACTCCCGCCATTGGGACATTGATCCCGTAAAAAATACCCATGATCCCTCTAGAGAAGTAATTTGGAAAACTGAGTTTGCCAATAGGGACCGTAAGTTTAGATCTCATTATATATAGCGAAAAATGCCGCAGATATTGCCTCTGCGGCATTTCTTTGGTTTGCATGAATACTGCGAATTACCAGTCAATACCTTGTTGTGCTTTAATTCCGGCATCAAAAGCATGTTTGACCGGGCGTAATTCACTGACGGTATCGGCCATTTCCAGCAAGTCGCGGTGGCAGCCACGGCCAGTAATAATCACGGTTTGATGGGCAGGGCGCTGTTTGAGGGCGGTGATAACCTCATCAAGTGGCAGATAGTCATAGGCGACCATATAAGTCAGTTCATCCAGCACCACTAAATCCAGGCTTGGGTCTGCCAACATGCGCAAACCGTGCTGCCAAACACCTTGGCAGGCGGCAGTGTCAGTTTCTCTATTCTGAGTATTCCAGGTAAAACCAGTCGCCATAACCTGAAATTCGACCCCATGCTGTTGCAGCAGGTTTTTCTCACCGTTAGGCCATTCACCTTTAATAAACTGAATCACCCCTGCTTTCAGACCATGCCCGACCGCACGGGTCACAGTGCCAAATGCTGCGGTGGTCTTGCCTTTACCGTTACCGGTAAAAACAATCATGATACCGCGTGTTTCTTGTGCTGCCGCAACCCGTGATTCAACCTTTTCTTTTATTTTTTGTTGGCGCTGCTGGTGGCGTTCTTCAGACATAACATGTTCCTTTATTCTGCGGGGCCGGCTTTACGGCCGGGTTGTGCATCGAAACTGATGCCGGTTTTTCTGCGGCTATCATCGCTCATGAGATAAAGATATAGCGGCATAATATCAGCAGGTGTTTTTAATTTAGTTGTATCTTCGTCAGGGAAGGCGGATGCCCGCATCTGAGTTCGGGTGCCGCCCGGGTTAATACAATTCACCCGCAAATTGCTGTGTTTATATTCTTCTGCAAGCACTTGCATCATGCCTTCGGTGGCGAATTTGGATACGGCATAAGCGCCCCAGCCGGAACGACCCTGGCGACCCACACTAGAACTGGTGAATACCAGCGAGGCGCTGTGGGATTTCAATAGTAGCGGTAAAAGTGCCTGGGTAAGCATAAATGTCGCATTTACATTCACTTGCATCACATCCTGCCAGACGGCTATATTTTGCTCTGCCATCGGAACGATATCACCTAATAAACCGGCATTATGCAACACACCATCCAGATGAGAAACATGCTGACTTAGGGTATCTGCTAGCTGCTGGCAATCTTGTTGCGTTGCATGTAATAGGTCAAGTGGCAGTGTTAAAGCGGGCAACCCTTGAGCCTCAGCTATCTGTTGCTGTACCGCTATTAATTTACTTTCAGTCCGGCCAACTAACACCAGGCGAGCACCAAAACGGGCATAGGTCAGTGCCGCTTCGCGACCAATACCATCGCCTGCTCCCGTCACCAGTATAGTGCGGTTATTGAGCAGATCGTCTTTAGGTTGATAATGCATAATTATTCCTCTTACTGGCGGCGAATATTTTATTCAGGCATGCCGCGATATCTCTTACATTCTTATATTTAAGCGAAACCAATGCAATTTTTCATTTGCGCAAGACGGCAGCTTACGGGTTCGCTAGAATGCAGGTATCTCTCTAATAGCAGATGAATAAAGGCGGTATTTGTGGAGTTAATTTCTCTGTACGGACTGTTTCTAGCCAAAGTAGTGACGATTGTGGTCGCCATTGGTGCGGTAGTGTTACTGGTTGTCAGCCAAGGGATGAGAAAACAAGGGCAACGGGGTGAATTGAATCTGGT
Organism: Yersinia sp. 2540 StPb PI; assembly: GCF_052217165.1. Taxonomy (NCBI): domain Bacteria; kingdom Pseudomonadati; phylum Pseudomonadota; class Gammaproteobacteria; order Enterobacterales; family Yersiniaceae; genus Yersinia; species Yersinia sp. 2540 StPb PI. The sequence goes on along the minus strand of NZ_JAZGQC010000001.1, from coordinate 3,007,526 downwards.
TGATCTGGGTGAGCAATATAAGGAAATTCAGCGGGAAATGCGGCTGGCGCGCATGAGTCATGCAGAACAAAAAAACTGGAGCAAAGAGTTTAAGAAGCAGCAAAAAGCGGATCAAAAGCTGAAGAAACAGCGCGCCAAAGCCGGTGCGGTGGCAGCGGTAAAACCCTGCCTATATGTAATTGATTTTAAAGGTAGCATTGATGCACATGAAGTGACGTCGTTGCGTGAAGAGATTTCTGCGGTTCTGGCGGTTGCTAGCGCGCAAGATGAAGTGCTGCTGCGACTCGAAAGCCCTGGTGGCGTAGTACATGGTTATGGTTTAGCCGCCTCGCAATTGGAGCGCTTGCGCCATAAAGGGATTCGCCTGACGGTGGCGGTCGATAAAGTAGCTGCCAGTGGGGGATATATGATGGCCTGTGTGGCTGATCGTATTATTAGTGCACCATTCGCCATTATTGGTTCTATCGGTGTTGTGGCCCAAATCCCGAACTTCCACCGCTTGCTAAAAAAGAATGATATTGATGTAGAACTGCATACTGCTGGTGAGTTTAAACGCACACTGACATTATTTGGTGAGAATACTGAACAAGGGCGCGAGAAATTCCGTGAAGATCTGAATGAAACGCACCTGTTATTCAAACAGTTCGTACAGCAACAGCGGCCCTCTCTGGACATCGATGCGGTTGCGACCGGTGAACACTGGTTTGGTACCCAAGCCAAAGAGAAAGGGTTGGTTGATGCCATTGGTACCAGTGATGATTTATTGATTGCCGAAATGGATAATCATGAAGTTATTGGTGTGCGTTATTCACGACGCAAACGTCTGATGGATCGTTTTACCGGCAGCGCGGCAGAAAGTGCTGACCGTCTATTATTACGCTGGTGGCAGCGCGGCGAAAAACCCCTTTTATAATCTGAGAGCATAGGGTTTTTAGTGAAGGAAGGCAGGGGGCTTAGCCCCCTGTTATTTGTGACTCAATGGCTAAACTAGCCATGTAATAATGGGAGGAGTCACCGGCAATTAATCGATTAAATGGTATTTAGCTGACAAAACATGAGCCAAATGTTTAAACATATTAAATACTGCGGTTGTTTTCGCTGTCGGTAAACCGTCTGCATCCAGGAAAAACTCGCCGCGAAATACCAATACTGGCCCTTTTTGTTCAACCTCAGTTGCCTGCATCCCATGCATATAATCTTCGTGCTGGCGAATAATCTCATTAGCCTCTGCCAATAATTTATTACGCTCAATCGGTGCTGTGTTTCCGTGCATTATATCTCCTTACTACAATGTAATTTCTCTCACTATTGTACTGCGGGTTAGCATTTGTTCGCAAACCGGCTAAGGTTTATTCGAGCCTCTGGCTGTTTTGTCGCCGTGATTGGATAAATTCATATTCCTCGCTAATTAGGTTGCGTAGCGCTTTTTATCAGGTACAGTGTGGGATTTTATACTATTAGGTGGAAGGTTTTGTTGACGCCATGAGGCAGAATTCGCTGCTGTAGTGCTGGGTGTAGGCAAAAATTTTGAGGGATCGAGGGGTCGTCAGGTAAGACTCGGCAGGCGCATTTATGGCTCCGATCAAAAAAAACAGGTTGATCTCCTGAGAAAGTACCGCAATATAAAAAAGAGATTCAGAATGCCGCGGTACGGCAAGATAAAAACCTTCTTTTAGAAGAAATAATTTAGGTAAAGGTCATTATGGGTAAAGCCCTCGTAATAGTTGAGTCCCCGGCAAAAGCCAAAACTATTAATAAATACTTAGGGAATAACTACGTGGTTAAGTCCAGTGTCGGTCACATTCGTGATTTGCCGACCAGTGGATCAGCCAGTAAGAAGAGCGCTAACTCAACTGAAGATAAAGCCAAGAAAACCGACAAGCCCAAGACTAAAGTAAAGAAAGACGAAAAGGTTGCGTTAGTGAACCGTATGGGCGTCGATCCTTATCATGGCTGGAAAGCGCAGTACGAAATTTTGCCCGGCAAAGAAAAAGTGGTTGCCGAGCTGAAAGCATTAGCCGAAAACGCTGACCACATCTATCTCGCAACCGACCTTGACCGCGAAGGAGAGGCAATTGCCTGGCATTTGCGGGAAGTGATTGGTGGTGATGATAAGCGCTTTAGCCGTGTGGTTTTCAACGAAATCACCAAAAACGCCATCCAGCAGGCGTTTAATCAACCGGGTGAATTGAATATCAACCGGGTTAATGCCCAGCAAGCTCGTCGCTTTATGGACCGGGTTGTGGGTTATATGGTCTCCCCGCTGCTCTGGAAAAAAATTGCTCGTGGCCTGTCTGCCGGTCGAGTGCAATCAGTGGCAGTGCGCTTAGTTGTTGAGCGTGAACGGGATATCAAAGCATTCGTTCCCGAAGAGTACTGGGAGCTGCATGCTGACTTGCTGGCGAAAGGTGAAGTTCCGATTCAAATGGAAGTCACCCATGCCCATGACAAGCCGTTTAAACCGGTAAATCGCGAGCAGACGCATGCTGCACTGAAATTACTGGAAAATGCGCGCTATAAGGTGCTGGATCGTGAAGATAAACCGACCAGTAGCAAGCCCGGCGCGCCGTTTATTACCTCCACCTTGCAGCAGGCTGCCAGTACCCGTCTGAGTTTTGGTGTGAAAAAAACCATGATGATGGCGCAGCGCTTGTATGAAGCAGGTCATATCACCTATATGCGTACTGACTCCACCAATTTAAGTCAGGATGCGCTGACCATGGTGCGTGATTATATTGGCGACAATTTCGGTGATAAGTATCTGCCATCAGCGCCTAATCAGTACAGCAGCAAAGAAAATTCGCAAGAAGCGCATGAAGCTATTCGCCCTTCAGATGTGAGTGTGATTGCTGAGCAGTTAAAAGATATGGAAGCCGACGCCCAGAAGCTGTACCAACTGATTTGGCGTCAGTTTGTGGCTTGCCAGATGACACCAGCTAAGTATGACTCCACCACGTTGACCGTGCAGGCTGGCGATTTCCAACTGCGGGCGAAAGGGCGTACTCTGCGCTTTGATGGTTGGACTAAGGTGATGCCTGCGCTACGTAAAGGTGATGAAGACCGCACTTTACCGGTAATTGAAGTGGGCAGTGATTTGGATTTGCAAAAACTTATCCCAAGCCAACACTTCACCAAGCCGCCAGCACGTTACAGCGAAGCATCACTGGTAAAAGAGTTGGAAAAACGGGGTATTGGCCGTCCATCCACATATGCATCAATCATTTCGACCATTCAGGATCGTGGTTATGTGCGGGTAGAAAACCGCCGTTTCTATGCTGAGAAAATGGGTGAAATCGTTACTGACCGGTTAGAAGAAAACTTCCGCGAATTGATGAATTACGATTTTACCGCGCGCATGGAAAGTGGCCTGGATCAGGTTGCCAACGATCAGGCCGAGTGGAAAGCTGTACTGGATGGTTTCTTTGCCGAATTCAGCGAGCAGCTTGAAAAAGCAGAGAAAGATCCTGAAGAGGGCGGTATGCGCCCGAATCAGATGGTGATGACCAGCATCGACTGCCCAACCTGTGGCCGTCAGATGGGGATTCGCACCGCCAGTACCGGTGTGTTCCTTGGGTGTTCTGGTTATGCATTGCCACCTAAAGAGCGCTGCAAAACCACGATCAATCTGGTACCCGAAGCTGAAATTCTCAATATCCTTGAGGGTGATGATGCGGAAACTAACGCATTACGCGCCCGCCGCCGTTGCCAGAAATGTGGTACGGCAATGGATAGCTATCTCATCGATAACCAACGTAAATTGCATGTTTGCGGTAATAACCCTGCGTGTGATGGTTATGAGATAGAAGAGGGCGAGTTCCGTATCAAAGGGTATGAAGGCCCGATTGTTGAGTGCGAGAAATGTGGTTCTGAAATGCATCTGAAAATGGGGCGTTTTGGCAAGTACATGGGCTGCACCAATGACGAGTGTAAGAATACCCGTAAAATCTTGCGCAGTGGTGAAGTCGCGCCACCTAAAGAAGATCCGGTACCGTTGCCAGAACTGCCTTGTGAGAAGTCAGATGCCTATTTCGTGTTGCGAGACGGTGCTGCAGGCGTGTTCCTGGCTGCGAATACCTTCCCTAAGTCGCGCGAAACCCGTGCGCCGTTAGTCGAAGAGTTAGTTCGCTTCAAAGATCGTTTACCTGAAAAATTACGTTATCTGGCTGATGCGCCCGTGGCGGATAAAGAAGGTAATAAAACCATGGTACGTTTTAGCCGTAAAACCAAACAGCAGTATGTTTCATCCGAGAAAGATGGCAAAGCCACGGGTTGGTCTGCTTTCTATATCGATGGAAAATGGGTTGAAGCGAAAAAATAAGTGGTTAAATCGATCGGAGTACACTTAAGCCTAGAGTACACTTAAGCCTATAGTGCGGTGCTCCGGTAGCACAAAAAAAACCAGCCTCAATGGCTGGTTTTTTTATTGGGCTAATCCACTCAAGTGCTTTATAGTCTTAGTTAATCCGCTAAAGTTATTACACTTTGGCTACTGTCTGCATTTATCAAAAAAATACTATTATTTTTAGGCTGATATACTGTAATACCAGGTCCGAAGGGTATATACAGTTAGCGATGAAATGATATAGTAGTTATATAAAATATTTTCTTATCACCTAATGTTATTATAAGGTCAATACTGACCAGCTTCGCACCATGCAGTTTACGGGTTTTAGTTAATAACTTCTCGGCATACCGGGTGATACCGATATACCAAACTGTGGCGTTCCCACAGTGTTCAACCTAGGATGGTATCGATATGAAATTGCAGCAGCTCCGTTATATTGTTGAGGTGGTCAATCACAACCTTAACGTATCGTCCACCGCAGAAGGACTGTATACCTCGCAGCCGGGGATCAGTAAGCAGGTCCGCATGCTGGAAGATGAGCTGGGTATCCAAATTTTTGCCCGCAGTGGCAAACATCTCACGCAGGTGACCCCCGCAGGGCTGGAAATCATCCGTATTGCCCGTGAAGTCTTGTCCAAAGTAGATGCTATCAAAGCCGTTGCCGGTGAACATACCTATCCTGATAAAGGTTCGCTGTATGTAGCCACTACCCATACTCAGGCGCGTTATGCATTGCCGAATGTGATTAAAGGTTTTATCGAGCGCTACCCGCGTGTGTCGCTTCATATGCATCAAGGCTCGCCGACCCAAATAGCCGAAGCGGTTTCTAAAGGGAGCGCTGATTTCGCTATTGCCACTGAGGCGCTGCATTTATATGACGACCTGATTATGTTGCCGTGCTATCACTGGAACCGTGCTGTGGTAGTGAAGCCTGATCATCCTTTAGCAGGTAAAACCCACGTCAGCATTGAAGAGCTGGCAGCATACCCGATTGTGACTTATACCTTTGGTTTTACTGGTCGTTCTGAGCTGGATACTGCATTTAATCGTGCTGGCCTGACACCGCGCATTGTGTTTACCGCGACAGATGCCGATGTGATTAAAACCTATGTGCGATTAGGGCTGGGTGTGGGGGTTATCGCCAGTATGGCAGTTGATCCGATCCAAGATCCTGATCTGGTGATAGTTGATGCCCGTGATATCTTTACCTACAGCACCACGAAAATTGGTTTCCGCCGCAGCACTTTCTTGCGCAGTTATATGTATGACTTTATTCTGCGTTTCGCCCCACATCTGACCCGTGATGTGGTGGATAAAGCGGTTGCCTTGCGTTCTAATGAAGATATTGAAGCGATGTTTAAAGATATAAAACTGCCGACGAAGTGATTTATAAAGAAATAAAAGCCATCTCTTTTTAGCGATGGCTTTTCCATAATAGTACTAATAAGTAAAAATTCAAAAGCCAATAGTCACCTCTCCTGTTAATTTATTTATGAAAATAATGGTGTTTTTCAGTAAATACTTTTAGGGGAGTATATGAGTTATACATCTTGTCAGTTACAAAATAAAACGGTTGATAATATTGTTCTAAGTTGTGATTATACCCATGGCGAAAATAAAAATTTTAATATGAAAATTGGTGAGGGACAGTTTTCTTTAGGAAAAAATGATGGAATTAATCAGGCATTAGATTATTTATGTAAAAATGACTGGGTTAATTCATCGGACAATTATCAAGACACAAACCTGCACAAGTTACTGAGTTCTTTGGCTGAAACGTCATTGGCAGAAAGGATGATAGGTTTCAACAATGCACTAAAATGTGATCTGCCTGCTGATTATCACCCAACTTTCTGCTTTGAGGGGAATGGTCAATCTGGTGTGAACATGCATTATGAGGTGATCCACAGTGAAAATAACTGTAATCATTTTAAATTGACGGGTGAGTTTTTGTTTGATAAAAACTGTCAATTACGTGATGAAAACCCTTTAATTTCTATTGAATATTTCCCTCAATGCTCTAAGGCGTTAGAAGAGACTCTGGACTCCAGAACGGTAATGCAGGCACTTTTAGATTGGTTAAGGAATTTATTCCATTTGAATGGTTCTGCGTTGGCAAATACTCAATATGAGGTAGATATAACAGAATATGTCGAGGTGAGTTTTTTAAATAAAAATCAGGTTGGCATTGCTGATGGCATAATAGAAAATAGAGTGAATGAAGAACAAGCAGAACAAGCAGAACAAGCAGAACAAGCAGATGATATTAAACCATTATTGCAATCCATTATTCAAGAGCTTGATGTAGTAACTAAATATATAAACAATGAATTAGGTGAGCGTAGTGATGACGAACTTGAACAAATGCTAGAAAAATTTTCTAACGTTATTAAGACAGATATAGATAAGAAAGATCGTGAACAAATAGAAATTGATACAGAAAAGTCCGCTGCAAATCTTACGGAAATAGAAAGTAATATGGTTAAATTCACTCAACGTCTTGAAGCAATAAATGATGGATCTGAGCAATCGGCAAACAATGATCTTGAATGGGACCATTATTATCGCGATTTGTTATTTGAGTAATTGACACACATTGGCCATCACCATCGTTTACACCTATCGCTACCAGTAATCGCCATTGTTGCCAAAATGTTAATGTTTCTTTGTGTTATATTTAATTCAGACCTCATAATTTCAAGGGAATAGCCTTGTTGAGATGAATGCTGTTTTAGAACACTTATAAGAAACAATGGAGGCGCTATGTCGTTGGATCTGCGAAAAACGAGTATGGCCAAGTTGGTCGCTCTTAATCACGAATATCACTACTACAGCCTGCCGCAACTGGCGGCAGTGCTGGGGGATATTGACCGACTGCCGAAATCACTGAAAGTGTTGCTGGAGAATCTACTGCGTCATCTGGATGGCGAACAGGTTCAAGAGGAGGATTTAAAAGCCATTGTCGATTGGCAGCTCACCGGGCATGCCAGCCGGGAGATTGCTTATCGGCCCGCGCGGGTATTAATGCAGGATTTCACCGGGGTACCGGCGGTAGTGGACTTGGCTGCGATGCGTGAAGCAGTCAAACGGCTGGGGGGCGATGTGGCACAGGTTAACCCATTGTCACCGGTAGATTTGGTTATCGACCATTCCGTCACTGTTGACGAGTTTGGCGATAAAGCCGCCTTTGGCGAGAATGTCCGGCTCGAAATGGAACGTAACCACGAGCGTTATATCTTCTTGCGTTGGGGGCAGAAAGCCTTTAGCCGTTTCCGTGTGGTGCCGCCGGGTACCGGGATCTGCCATCAGGTTAACCTTGAGTATTTGGGGCAGACGGTATGGCATGAACAGCAGCAGGGGCGGGAGGTCGCTTACCCTGATACGCTAGTGGGGACCGATTCCCACACCACCATGATCAATGGCTTAGGAATACTCGGTTGGGGGGTTGGTGGGATTGAAGCGGAAGCCGCGATGCTGGGCCAACCGGTCTCGATGCTGATTCCCGATGTAGTTGGCTTCAAAATGACCGGTAAGATGCGTGAAGGGATCACTGCCACGGACTTGGTGCTTACCGTAACGCAAATGCTGCGAAAACACGGGGTAGTAGGCAAATTCGTTGAGTTTTATGGTGATGGCCTGGCTGATTTGCCACTGGCAGATCGCGCGACTATAGCCAATATGTCGCCGGAGTTTGGTGCGACCTGTGGTTTCTTCCCGGTGGATGACGTAACGCTGGGGTATATGCGCTTAAGTGGCCGCAGTGATGAACAGATAGCCTTGGTTGAGGGCTACAGTAAAGCACAGGGGCTGTGGCGTCATCCTGGTGACGAGCCAATATTCACCAGCCAGCTCTCATTGGATTTGAGCACGGTGGAAGCCAGTATGGCTGGACCAAAGCGGCCACAAGACCGGGTCGCTTTACCCAAAGTGCCTTTAGCTTTTAAAGCGTTTGAAGAACTGGAAATCAATAGCAAAAAAGATAAAGTTGACCATGTTAGCTTCACGCTGGAGGGAAAAACGCACGAGTTGGCGCCCGGCGCGGTGGTAATTGCCGCGATAACCTCCTGCACCAACACCTCGAATCCTAGTGTACTGATGGCAGCCGGTCTGTTAGCTAAAAAAGCGGCAGAGAAGGGGCTAAAAACCAAACCGTGGGTGAAAACCTCGCTGGCACCAGGCTCTAAAGTGGTGACTGAGTATCTCAATGCCGCCGGATTAACCGCTTATCTGGATAATTTGGGCTTCAATCTGGTGGGTTATGGTTGTACCACCTGTATTGGTAACTCTGGCCCATTGCCTGATCCAATAGAAAATGCCATCAAAGTCGGGGATTTGACCGTCGGTGCGGTGCTGTCCGGTAACCGAAACTTTGAAGGGCGCATTCATCCTTTAGTCAAAACCAACTGGCTGGCTTCGCCGCCGCTGGTGGTGGCTTATGCTCTGGCCGGTAATTTGAATGTCAACTTGGCACAAGAGGCGCTCGGTAACGACCCTGACGGCAAGCCGGTTTATCTAAAGGATATCTGGCCTAGCGGATTTGAAATCGCTAAAGCTGTCGAAGAGGTTAAAACTGAGATGTTCCGTAAGGAATATGCCGCCGTATTTGATGGCGATGAGGAGTGGCAGTCGATTCAGGTTAATAGCACACCAACCTATGACTGGCAGAGCGATTCCACCTACATCCGTTTGCCTCCCTTCTTTAGTGATATGAAAGCGTTGCCTGATCCGGTTGAGGATATTCACCATGCACGTATTTTGGCGATTTTGGCCGATTCTGTCACCACCGACCATATTTCTCCCGCCGGTAATATTAAGCTTGATAGCCCTGCGGGCCGCTATTTACGTGATCGTGGGGTCGAGATTAAAGAGTTTAACTCCTACGGTTCCCGTCGTGGTAATCATGAAGTGATGATGCGTGGGACGTTTGCCAATATCCGTATCCGTAATGAGATGGTCCCGGGGGTTGAAGGGGGTGTCACTCGTCATATTCCGTCACAAAATGAGATGGCTATCTATGATGCTGCTATGCGCTATCAGCAGGAGAATGTGCCATTGGCGGTGATTGCCGGTAAGGAGTATGGATCCGGTTCGAGTCGTGACTGGGCAGCTAAAGGGCCAAGGCTACTGGGTGTGCGGGTAGTGATTGCTGAGTCATTTGAACGTATTCATCGCTCCAATCTGATTGGGATGGGTATTTTGCCCCTCGAGTTCCCAGCAGGGGTTAATCGCAAAACTTTGGGGCTGACGGGTGATGAATCCATTAGCGTCAGTGGGTTACAAAAACTGTCCCCAGGGCAAAAGGTGGCGGTGACGATAACCTATGCTGACGGGCGGCAACAAATAGTAGATACCCACTGCCGTATAGATACAGGTAATGAATTGGTTTATTTCGAAAATGGCGGCATTTTGCATTACGTTATCCGCAAAATGCTGTAGTTATTAGAATGCTGTCGTTATTAGCATGGTATAACCATTAGTGACAGTGTCACTACGATACTGGTTCGATAAAAAGGGTGGTTGAGAAACCACCCTTTATTGTTCTTGAACGCGGCTAATTATTTGGTCAGCAGATGGCCCATTTTGGCCGCTTTGGTGGCCATATACTGTTCATTCTTGGGATTTTGCCCGACAATCAATGGCACCCGCTCAACGATATTGATCCCCGCCTCGGAGAGAATCTCAACCTTCTTCGGGTTATTGGTTAGCAAGCGCACGGCTTTGACGCCCAGTAATTTATATATATCTGAGCATAAGGTGAAGTCACGTTCATCGGCGGCAAATCCGAGTTGATGGTTAGCTTCCACCGTATCAAAGCCCTTATCCTGTAATGCGTAAGCGCGAATCTTATTCAGCAAACCAATATTACGGCCTTCCTGACGATGATAAATCAGCACACCGCGCCCCTCTTCGGCAATGTGCGCCAATGCGGCTTCTAACTGAAAACCACAGTCACAACGCAGGCTAAACAAAGCATCACCTGTCAGGCACTCAGAATGAACACGGGAGAGCACTGGTTTATCACCACTGATATCACCAAATATTAAGGCCAGATGATCATGGCCAGAGGCTAACTCTTCAAAACCGACCATCAAAAAATCACCCCAAGGCGTCGGTAACTTGGCTTCTGCTACACGTTTAAGCTGCATCTTACTGTTCATATTATAACTTCAGACCTTAAGGATGTTATCGCGCATCCTGATGTGGATACCCGCTTTAACCCGTTATATCCCTTCATCTTAGGGCATAGGGTTAAATAAAAAATTTCTCTGCGATCATTATTAGCTATATTGCCATAACTTTTGGCTCACTGCTGTTCAACAAAGCAGCGAAAAGGAAAGAGAAAATGTCTGACGAGAACATATTGGGGTAATAACATAATTTTGTTTATGTTATCAATGATTAATGGGACTTATACTGTGTGGTTATAGCTGCTGTACAATTTGTGCTATCACCATGGAAAAGACGATATAGACATTATGTGTAACCAAGGGCCCCAGATGTGGAATATAGCGAAACGAATCACTGTCGGAACACTTATCTTACTCTTACCCACCCTTGTTATCTGGCTTTCTGGTTGGCAGTGGCAACCCGGCAGTAATAATGTTTGGTTGAAAGGTGTGTTCTGGGTGACTGAAACGGTCACTGCGCCATGGGGAATCTTGACCAGTGCGTTGCTCAGTTGCTGGTTTTTATGGTGCCTACGGTTTCGGATTAAACCCGCGATGGGTTTGTTGGTCCTGATGGGCGGCGTAATTCTTGTCGGTCAGGGTATAAAATCACTGATTAAAGAGCAGGTACAAGAACCTCGTCCATTTGTCGTCTGGCTTGAGGCAGAACATCATATTGATAATCGCTTTTTCTATTCGCTTCCCCGTGCTGAACGCAGTGAGTTGGTCAAACAGCAACTACAGAGCCAAACCATTATTCCGCCGTGGTTGAGCAGTCATTGGCAGTTTGAAACTGGCTTCGCTTTCCCCTCAGGTCACACGGTTTTTGCTGCCAGTTGGGCATTGTTGGCGGTAGGCATATTGTGGCCACGGCGACATTATAAAACCGTCATTTTGCTAATGATATGGGCGCAAGGTGTCATGATGAGCCGGTTGGTATTAGGCATGCATTGGCCACGGGATCTGGTAGCCGCAGCACTTATCAGCGGGTTATTGGTCGCCATTGTGTGTAGCTTAGTACAACGTTGGTTCGGCTCGTTAGCCATTTTGCCACAGGAACAGCGCGAGATAGAAAAACGTGAGCATGAGGAAAATTGAGTGATTAGTTATTATTCTCAGCCCAGTCGCTTAAAATAATATCAATTAGGTGCCCAATCGGCGCTTTATCTTGGTGCAGGGTTTCTTTGCTGGGTAAGGAAGTGCTAATTTATCAAGTAAGGGCGCCACATTTTTGGCATAATTCATCAGGTTGATTCGGCCTTTAGGAAAAAACGTGAAATATTTGCTGATTTTTTTGTTAGTACTGGTGATTTTCGTGATTTCAGTCACGTTAGGGGCAAATAACGATCAAGTCGTTACCTTTAACTATTTATTGGCTCAGGGCGAATATCGGGTATCTACGTTATTGGCAACGCTTTTTGCGGCGGGCTTAGTACTTGGGTGGGTTATTTGTGGGCTTTTTTATCTGCGAGTTCGAATTTTACTGGGGCGCGCAGAGCGGAAAATTAAACGTCTTGAGTCACAGCAAGAGCAGCCTATTGAATCCAGTGCGGCTGTTTCCACACCTGCTGTCAGCAAGGAATAATTTTCTATGTTAGAAATGCTGTTTCTGCTGTTGCCCGTCGCTGCCGCCTATGGCTGGTATATGGGGCGTAGAAGCGCTCAGCAGGATAAGCAACAGGATGCTAACCGTCTGTCTCGTGAATATGTGGCAGGGGTTAACTTCCTTCTCTCTAATCAGCAGGACAAAGCGGTTGATCTGTTTCTTGAGATGTTGAAAGAAGACAGTTCGACCGTTGAAGCGCATCTGACATTAGGGAATCTGTTCCGTTCTCGTGGTGAAGTTGACCGCGCTATCCGCATTCATCAGGCGTTGATGGAAAGTGCTTCTCTGACCTTTGAACAACGATTGCTGGCAATTCAGCAACTTGGTCGTGATTATATGGCCGCGGGGTTATACGATCGGGCAGAGGATATGTTCAATCAATTGGTTGAAGAGCAAGATTTTCGGCTCGGGGCTCTACAGCAGTTATTGGTTATTCATCAGGCCACCAGTGATTGGAACAACGCGATTGAAGTGGCGGAAAAACTGGTCAAGATGGGCAAAGATAATCAGCGACTGGAGATAGCGCATTTCTATTGCGAACTGGCGCTGCAAGCCATGGGGAGTGATGATTTAGAGAAAGCAATGGGGTTGCTGAAGAAAGCGGCTATTGCGGATAAGCAGTGCGCCCGTGTCTCCATCATGCAAGGTCGGGTGCATATTGCCAAGGGTGAATATGCCAAGGGCGTAGAGGCGCTGGAGCGTGTGCTGGAGCAGGATAAGGAAGTGGTCAGCGAGGCATTACCTATGTTGAGCGATTGCTACCAACATCTACAACAGCCCGAGGCGTGGGCGAATTTCCTCAAACGCTGCGTTGAAGATAATACGGGTGCTACGGCTGAACTGATGCTGGCAGAAATACTGGAACAGCATGAAGGCCGTGATGTGGCACAAACCTATATCAACCGCCAGTTACAACGCCATCCCACCATGCGTGTTTTCTATCGATTAATGGATTATCACCTGGCAGATGCAGAAGAAGGGCGAGCGAAAGAGAGCTTGCTGTTGCTGCGAGACATGGTAGGAGAACAGATTCGGACCAAACCCCGTTATCGCTGTCATAAATGTGGTTTTACCGCGCACTCTCTGTACTGGCACTGTCCATCATGCCGAGCCTGGGCCTCGGTTAAGCCGATCCGGGGATTGGATGGGCAGTAAACGTTTCTATTGTCAGAGGTAGCGCGACAGTCATCGGGTGACCTGAGCCACCCGATAGTTTTTGATGAAGTATTGTGGTGTTATCTTTATTTTTTCTTCTGAGGCGCTTTCACACCGTCTTTCAATAATTGTCGCAGTTTCTTCAACTCTTTTTGGCTTAACGGCTGCTCTGAAATCTCTTCTACACCTTGGCTATCAATCTCACCTTGATGCAACTTGGCATCTTTGCGGCTGGCTTTACTACTTTTAACATCAACCTCAAAGCTCTTTTCTAATCTTTCGCACACCTCGGTACTCAGGGAAAACTGTTTTTCTAAGGCCGCAGCCTTGATTTTCTCTTTTAATTCCAGAGGGATTTTAATGGTTAAGGTAGATATTTCGCTCATCATATAACCTTTAACTTAGGAGGAAATACCAAGCTAAGCGAGGGAAGCGAAACTGTCTAGGGGATAACACAACTGTCACAAAAAATTCACATTGGCCACTGCAAAAAGAGCGCCAATGCGCTCTTAGAAGGAGATAAAGCGTTAACCGGAGAGACGGGTATTAACGATAGATAATGGCGGTACCGTGCATTTTGTTATTGCCGGTCGCAGAAGTTATCAGGAAAGATTTTGCACCGGCAGCCTTGGCTTGCTGCGCCAATGCATTTTCTAACTCGGTCAAGGTAGTTGCATTACTGGCAGAAATCACGCCAATTTCATTCAATCTTGCTGATTGATTAGTCTGTATTTGAGTGGCGGCGACGCTAGCAAATGATGCGAGAGACAGAATTAATGCCGGGACGATGAATTTAATGCTTTTCATGTGAAACTCCAGTTTCTAGTTTATTATATTGAATAATTAATATTTTTTACTTATTCAGTAGACAATTACTGTCTGGCGATGGAGTGAATGATACAGCATTAATATTGAATGAGAATCACAAACAACTGAGCATCTAAATCAAAATATTTGATTGAGAATTTACGTTTCTTGAAGCTGATTTACTTAATGGCAGGTAAGCACAATCTCACTGCTTGACGTAAATTGACCCTTTGCGGCAATCACGACCCATAAACAGCAAGCATTGGTGTCGCCCGATAGCTGTAATTTCAGTAGAGCAGCCTGTAGAATATGTGCGTTATCATTACTTATTGACTGAAAAGGGCTTAAAAATGACGTCTGCAACTAAAACTAATAACAGTGGCCCGATATCTTCTCCGATCATTGTCGCGCTGGATTATGCCAATAGAAACGCTGCGTTAGCCTTTGCTGATCGGGTTAATCCGCAAGATTGCCGGTTAAAAGTGGGCAAGGAGATGTTTACCTTATATGGCCCTCAGTTGGTCCGTGATCTGCATGCGCGTGGTTTTGAGGTTTTCCTTGATCTGAAATTTCATGACATTCCCAACACCACCGCTAAGGCGGTGAGCGCGGCAGCTGAGCTTGGGGTGTGGATGGTCAATGTCCACGCTAGTGGTGGTGCACGCATGATGACTGCCGCCAAAGAAGCCTTATTGCCTTATGAGCACCAGGCACCCCTATTGATTGCTGTTACGGTACTTACCAGCATGGATGGCGAAGATTTACGTGATATTGGTATTAACATTAGCCCGGCAGAACATGCCGAACGGTTAGCGAAACTGACATGGGATTGCGGTTTAGATGGGGTGGTGTGCTCTGCCCATGAAGCTGTGCGCCTCAAGCAGGTTTGTGGTGCTGATTTTAAACTGGTTACCCCAGGTATTCGCCCGCAGGGCAGTGAGGCCGGTGATCAGCGCCGTATCATGACTCCTGAGCAAGCCGTCTCTGCTGGGGTGGATTATATGGTTATCGGGCGTCCGATCACCCAATCTCCTGACCCAGAAAAAACACTGAGTGAGATTCTGGCATCATTGAGCAAGGTGGCATAATGACGAATGATAATAGCCGTTTGGTGTATTCAACTGACTCGGGGCGTATCAGTGAGCCTGAGCTAAAACCTGCGCGGCCAAAAGGGGATGGTATTGTTCGTATTCAGCGCCAAACCAGTGGTCGTAAAGGAAAGGGCGTGTGCCTGATTACCGGTGTTGATGGCAGTGATGAGGTGCTGGATAAACTGGCAGCAGAATTGAAGAAGAAGTGCGGTTGCGGTGGCTCGATTAAAGACGGCATTATTGAAATTCAAGGAGATAAACGCGATCTTCTTAAGCAACTGCTCGAAGCCAAAGGGATGAAAGTCAAACTGGCAGGTGGCTGAGAATAATTTATAGTTTCATTTATCAGTTTCCCCTAATTAATTGACGTTGCAGGTAGTCCGCCAGCAAACGAATCCCGATGAGCTTACACAGGTAAGTGATTCGGGTCAGTGAGCGTAGCTAACACCCTGCAACGTCAAGTCATACCGATAACATTATTTGCTGACTTGGTGCCCGATAACCCCACCAACCGCCGCGCCACCTAATGTCCCCAGCGTACTGCCGGTCAACACCGCACCACCTACAGCACCAGCACCGGCACCGATTGCGGTATTGCGGTCACGTTTGGACATATTAGAACAAGCAGACAGGGACAAGGCCAGCGTTAGCGCCAAGGCGGCAGTGGCAAATCGTTTATTGATTATCATCATCATAATTCTCCTGACGTTGGCTAAGTACGGATAGATCAGGTCATATAGTTTGAATCTATCTATCCTGATGTATCCGTGCAAAATTGAACTTACCTAACTAAGTATAGGCGTTGTAGCAATTTTAGCCGAAGTCTCATTTTGTTAGTGTTTAGAATAAAAATCGTCGTTTAGATTTAAATTCAGAATTAATGCTAAAAACTCGTTTTGTCACCAATAGAAACCAGTATAAATATCCGTGAATCATTTAATAGGTAAATAGTCCTAATTTGATCTGATAAGACGGGGAATGAGGGATTGTCTGAGACTAAAGGCACGATTAACCCATTGTCAGTGCTAAATAAAATATGACGTTCTGCTATGTGTACCTCGCAGACTGTACTTTCCAGCCGATCTGCACGCAGTTTATAGCCATTTATCCCATACCGGTTCTTACCTGTGGCGCTGAAAATGAGAGAAATTCAGTCATTCAGGATACGACGATGCTCAACGAACTGAAGCAACAGGTACTGGCCGCCAATCTGGCGTTACCTCGCCACAATTTGGTCACATTCACTTGGGGCAATGTCAGTGCTGTCGATAGACAACATGGTTTACTGGTGATTAAGCCTTCCGGTGTGGAATATGACGTGATGACACTGGACGATATGGTGGTGGTAGAGTTGGAAACCGGCAAAGTGGTGGAGGGCAGTAAGAAGCCCTCATCGGATACTGATACTCACCGGGTGCTTTATCTTAATTTCCCGCAAATTGGCGGCATCGTTCATACCCATTCACGCCATGCAACCATTTGGGCCCAGGCTGGGCTAGATTTGCCTGCGTGGGGTACCACTCACGCAGATTACTTCTACGGCACCATTCCCTGTACCCGGTTGATGACGCAAGAAGAGATTGCTGGCCGCTATGAATGGGAAACCGGCAATGTCATCGTTGAGACATTCCATCAACGGGGCATTAAACCCGAAGATGTGCCTGCCGTTTTAGTCAATTCACACGGGCCGTTTGCCTGGGGGACCAGTGCGGATAATGCCGTACACAACGCGGTTGTGTTAGAGGAGTTGGCTTATATGGGGATTTTCTCACGCCAATTGAACCCGCAACTCGATGCTATGCAACCGCAATTATTGGATAAACACTATTTACGCAAACACGGTAAAAATGCCTATTACGGGCAATAATCGCTGTTGGGGCCTCCTGTTGAGAAGCCGACAATATGGCCCGTGTTCAGTCTTGCACGGGTTTCTCCAGCCATAGCACGGAGTCAGTGATATCGAGCATTTTTGCTTCGACCTGTGCAATGGCATCATTGATACCTTGATTGTAATAATGCGCGCCCAGCTCACGACTGATGAATTCCAGTAAAAATTCCGCATCAAAATCTTCCAGCTCGATACTGAGGTTCTGCTCCAGATAATCCTGAATTTTACGTGCCATGCGCTGAGTCTGTTCACGCGTGAAGGTGATGTCCGCCATTATTGCTGTTACTCCGTTATGAATGTTATTGCTCTTATTCGCTGAGGATATCAACTTGAATGCCTTGTGCCATTAATTGCTGCTGATAACCTGCGGGCAGGCGGTTATCGGTAATGACCCGGTTGATGGACGATAATGGCATCAGTGAGTTCTGATGCACCTGACCAAATTTTGATGCATCGGCCAGAATGATATTTTCAGCGCCTTTGGCTAACACACTATTAATCACATCGGCGCGTAACATATCGCGCCCGGTAAAGCCGGTATCGGCCTGATAACCGTCGATACCGATAAACGCCTTGCTGAAATGCACATGGCGCAAACAAAGTTGCGTCAATGGGCCAACCATACTGTCACTTTTTTTCTGATAAATTCCGCCCAGAAGAATCACTTCACAGGAAGACTCTTTCAATTGTCTGGCGATATAACCACTCACCGTCACCAAGGTGATACCAGGGCGTTGGGCCAAATGATGCGCCAACAGGGCGTTGCTACTGCCGCTTTCGATAAATACCGTCTCACCTTCATTGACCAGTGAAGCAGCATGATTGGCCAATTTTTGCTTCATGGCAAAGTGAGTCATCATGCGAACATCGACATCGTCACTCTCAAGAGCGACGGCTGAACCATGCACTCGTTTGAGCAAACCTCTCGTCTCTAGCTGATTGAGATCCTGACGGATTGTCACCTCAGAGACCTGCGTTTCCTGCGCCAATTCACTGACACTGACACGTTGCCGGTCGTTTACCAACTGTAAAATTATTTGCTGTCTTGGGTTCATGGCATTCCCGATAATAAAGTGTGCTGAAAATTGAACCTGCCAACGCGGGTGGTAAAAGTTCGCCGGTTCACAACAACAGCATAATGATAAATAATACCTTAAATAGTGTGGATAACACCCTGTGTTACTAAGGGAAAAGTGAGGCAAGCCACAACTCTGTCTTACAACGCTATCATCGCATTTTTTGCAGTATGTAAAACACATTGCTTTTGATTGAAGTTTAATTTACTTTCGAATGAAGGTATTTTGATCAAGATCACGTTATCGATTCATGATTGGTCTATGATTGCGGCTGATGATTGTTGGTAAATCCATTTGCTTAACTGGCTTATTTGTTTAACCAGTCTGGCTGCTTACATAATCCAAACCGGAGGTTCTTATGGAGCTTTATCTTGATACCGCAGATGTAGCTGCAGTAAAACGCCTGGCGCGCGTACTGCCATTACAAGGTGTCACTACCAACCCGACTATTTTGGCAAAAGCGGGCAAGCCTATCTGGGAGGTGTTACCTGCGCTGCGCGATGCTCTGGGCGGTACCGGTAAACTTTTCGCACAAGTGCTGGCCAGTGACAGTGAACTGATGGTGTCAGAGGCAATCATGCTATCAAAGCGCGTCCCCGGTTTGGTTATCAAGATCCCCGCCACCGCTGAAGGATTGGCGGCTATCAAACAATTAAAAGGGATGTCGATTCCGACATTAGGTACCGCCGTATATGGTGCCGGGCAAGGGCTGCTGTCTGCATTGGCGGGGGCTGAATATGTCGCACCCTATGTTAACCGACTGGATGCACAAGGCGGCGATGGCATTGCGATGGTCCGTGAGTTACAGCAGTTGTTAACCTTACATGCACCGGGCGCGAAAGTATTGGCGGCCAGTTTCCGTACGCCACGTCAGGTAGTAGATTGCCTGTTGGCGGGCTGTCAGTCAGTCACCATTCCGGTGGATGTGGCAGAACAACTTATCAGCGCGCCTGCGGTAAAAGCGGCAGTAGAACAATTTGAACAAGATTGGCAGGGCGCATTTGGCTCGCCAATCTTGAGCTAGTTGGTGGTGCCTGCTGTTCAAACGGAAAATAAAAACGCCCTGTGAAACATCAACAGGGCGTGACAATGTCACTTTTTGATTCAGCTTGCTAGCTTAACAAGGGCATTTCCCCAGTTTACCGGCCTCACTGGGGAAGCGGGCATCCAGACAGTAACGGTGGAATTCCCGTTCGGTCATCGGTGTGGTGTCAGGATGATGTCGGCGCATATGATTAACATAATTGCCGTAATCCTGTACTCCCACCATCAGTCGAAAGCTTTGTGCCACGCGGTGTGCGATAAGGCGCAACCAAGCCCGCAGATGAGTCGGGCGGACCGCCACAGAAACCAACGGTATACAACGCGTAATCTGGCGCGGCGTGGTTACTAACCCTGTTCGGGTACGAAACGGTATGCCTGCATTAGCCACGAGCAACCTCCTCACGGAAGACAATTTCAGTCTCATGGGTGGTCGGTTTGCTGGATTTCAGCGCACGACGGACCACAAAGAAAGATGAAATCAGCATGGTCACTGCCACCAGCATAAAGAAGGCACATAAGGCGGCATTGATCTGGTTATTGAACACAATAGTTTCCATGTCTTTAATGCTCTTGGCGGGAGCAATCAGAACGCCTTGCTCAACACCGGCAGAGAATTTCTTCGCTTGAGCCAGGAAACCAATACTCGGTTTTTCATGGAAAATCTTCTGCCAGCCTGCGGTCATTGAGGTAATAAACAGCCAAATTGTTGGCAGGATGGTTACCCAAGCATAGCGTTGCTTCTTCATTTTAAACAGGACGACAGTCCCTAAAATCAGCGCCATCGATGCCAGCATCTGGTTACCGATACCGAACAGTGGCCACAAGGTATTGATCCCCCCTAATGGGTCAACCACACCTTGATAAACAAAGAAGCCCCAGCAGGCGACCGCCACTGTGGTGCCGGACAAGTTACCCAACCATGAGCGGTTATTTGCCAGGCTCGGCACTACGACACCCACCAAATCCTGCACCATAAAGCGACAGGCACGGGTACCAGCATCCACGGCGGTCAGAATAAACATGGCTTCAAATAGAATGGCAAAGTGATACCAGAAGGCCATCATATTGCGGCTGTTAAATATCTCACTGATAATATGCGCCATCCCAACGGCGAAAGTGGGGGCACCACCTGCACGGGATAAAATGGAGTTCTCGCCAACATCTTTGGCAATCATGGCCAGGGTGTCAGGTGTGACTACAAATCCCCAACTGCTAATGGCCAAAGAGGCGCTTTCTACTGTGGTGCCAATCAACGCTGCCGGAGAGTTCATGGCGAAATAGACACCGGGATCGATAACCGAGGCACAAATTAGCGCCATGATGGCGACAAAGGATTCCATCAGCATCGCGCCATAGCCGATAAAGCGGGTGTGACTTTCACGCTCAATCAGTTTTGGTGTAGTGCCACTGGCAACCAAGGCGTGGAAGCCCGAAATAGCCCCGCAAGCGATGGTAATAAACAGGAACGGGAACAGGCTACCGGAGAATACCGGGCCGCTGCCATCAATAAAACGTGTGACGGCAGGCATTTTCATTTCAGGCATGGCAAAGACAATACCGACGGCCAAACCAATAATGACGCCAATCTTCAGGAAGGTCGACAGATAGTCCCGTGGTGCCAACAACAACCACACCGGTAGCACTGAGGCGATAAAACCATAGATAACCAGCACCCAGGTCAGGGTGGTGCCGTGTAAAGTAAAGAATGGTCCCCAATAAGGGTGAGCCGCGATATTGCCGCCGTAAATAATTGCGGACATCATCAGTACGAAACCAATTAAGGATACTTCCGCGATTTTCCCCGGGCGGATAAAGCGCATATAAACGCCCATAAACAGTGCTATCGGGATAGTCGCTGCAATGGTGAACAGGCCCCATGGGCTGTCAGCCAAGGCTTTAACCACCACTAATGCTAGCGCGGACAAGATGATAATCATCACCCCCAGCGCGCCCAGCATAGTGATAACCCCGGCAAAAGCGCCCAACTCTTGTTTTGCCATCTCCCCCAGAGAGCGACCATCGCGACGGGTAGAGATAAACAGGATCAAGAAGTCCTGTACCGCACCGGCCATCATTACCCCGACCAAAATCCAGATAGTCCCCGGCAAGAAGCCCATCTGTGCGGCCAGAATTGGCCCAACCAATGGCCCGGCACCGGCAATCGCCGCAAAGTGGTGACCGAATAGTACCCATTTATTGGTCGGGACATAATCCAGGCCGTCATTGCGCCGCTCAGCAGGTGTCAGGCGACGGTCATCCAACTCAAACACATTCTTGGCAATAAATAGGCTGTAAAAGCGGTAAGCGATGCTGTAACACGCCACTGAGGCGATCACCAACCAGATGGCATTGACATGCTCACCGCGGCTGAGTGCCAGCATAGCAAAGGCAAATGCACCAATTAACGCCACGGTCAGCCATATGACGACAGTCTTGACGTTCTTCATGGGTAACGACTCCTTGTTATGAGGAAAATTTAACAGTTATCAGCACCGGTTTTGGAAAAAAGATACAAACCGTTAGTTAACATAGGAGCTTTAATGTGAAAGAAAAGGTGCGAAAGTGAAAAGTGTGATCAATAAATTATTTTAACGTAACGTTCAGTAGTATTTGCTTACATTTTGTGACGCTGACAGCGCTAAACTGGAGGGAACATCAAGTGGGATTGAAGGGGGGCAATTGAAAAAGCCGTGGGATGTGGAGTATCACCACGGCTTAATGTGTTTTTTCTAAATATCAAACCACCGGGCGGGCCACCACATTGCGAGTTTCCATGCGAACCTCGGCAATGCGCACTTCGATTTTATCGCTTTGGCTATAAACCGTTTCACCTTTAATTTGCACGGTACCTGTTTCCTGACTGCATACCATCTCATCACGTACTGCATGAATAAACGGTGCAGGGATAAAGGCCACGGCGCCATTATCCAGCAAACGAACACGCAGACCACCACGGGTAACATCAATAATTTCCGCAGCGAAACGGGTATCAGTACCAGCTTGAGGCTGTAGATAACGGGCATACAACCAGTCACCGACATCGCGTTCGGCCATGCGATTCAGACGACGGCGCTCAGCCAATTGAATCGTTATCTCGTCTTGTGGTTTCTCCGCTTGCTGGCCGGTAATAATGGCTTTGAGCAGGCGATGATTGACCATATCACCGTATTTACGAATAGGTGAAGTCCAGGTGGCATAGGCCTCTAACCCCAAACCAAAGTGTGGGCCAGGAACGGTACTGATTTCAGCAAAGGTCTGGAAGCGGCGGATACGGCTGTCGAGGAACTGGGTTGGCAACGCATCAAGATGACGGCGCAACTCACAGAAGCCTGGTAGGGTCAGTAGAGCCTGTGGGTCAGCCGCGACACCATTGGCCTGCAACACGGTCGCTGCCTGTTCAACCAATGCCGGATCAAAACCGGTATGTACGTTATAAATGCCAAAGCCCAAATTATCGCGCAAAGCAATAGCAGCACAGACGTTGGCGGCAATCATGCACTCTTCAACAATACGGTTAGCAATACGGCGGTGCTCAACAATGATATCCAGCACCTCGCCTTTTTCACCCAATAGGAAGCGGTAATCTGGACGGTCTTTAAACACCAGGGCATGTTCTTGACGCCAGTTGCTACGCGCCTCGCACACCCGTTTCAGCAATAGGATTTGCTCGGCAATATCCGCATCCGGTGGCTGCCAACCGGTGTTGCCGTCCAGCCAGTCAGAAACCTCGTCATAAACCAGTTTGGCTTTGGACTCGACCCAGGCGGCAGAGAAACAAATATCATCACTCAGCGCGCCATCAGCGGCGATAGTCACACGGCACACCAATACCGGGCGGCGCTCATTTGGCCGCAATGAGCAGAGGTTGTCAGACAAGTGGCGTGGCAGCATCGGAATGTTGAAGCCAGGCAGATAGTTAGTAAATGCACGTTTACGGGCGATTAAATCCAACTCACTGTTTTCATCGACATAGGCGGTTGGATCAGCAATGGCAATGGTCAACAACAGGGAACCGTCACCGTTGTCTTCCACATACAGCGCATCATCCATATCTTCGGTGCTGTTGCTGTCGATAGTAACAAAATGGAGCGCCGTCAGGTCTTCGCGTACTAAGGTGCTATCATGCAAGGCAGATTCAACCATAACCGGGGCTTCACGCTCCAGATTATGGCGAGCTAATGTTACCCACCAAGGCACGAAATGATCTTCACCATTAGTAATAAATGCCGTCAAATCAGCATTAAAAGCACGATCGCCTTTTAATGGGTGACGGCGCATTTCAGCCACCGCCCAATCACCGTTCTGGAAGTCGTGGGTTAACTCACGGGCTGGACGACATTGGATGGCATCACGCAGCAGCGGGTGGTCAGGCACGATAGACAGACGATCATCTTTTCGTTGGACGCGACCGACAAAGCGGGATAAAAATGGCTCGACCAATGTTTCTGGCTCAGCAATTTCACGATCTTTATCCGTGTGCAAGGTGGCAATAATCCGATCGCCGTGCATGACTTTCTTCATCTGTGGCGGCGGAATAAAATAACTTTTCTGCCCATCTACCTCAAGAAAGCCAAAGCCTTTCTCAGTACCTTTAACCACGCCTTCAACGCGCGGGGTCTGAGTGTGAAGTTGCTGTTTTAGCTGCGCCAGCAGCGGGTTATCTTGAAACATATCGTCCAGTGAATGGTGTAGTGAGTGGGTTTAATCCGGCTGACAGTTTTACGCGAATCAGCCCCATCGGGCAAGCGGCATATCACGTTGGAGGGGAATTCCTTGTTAATGGTATGGGCATATCCGTTGCCCATGATTGCCAGCCCTGGCAACAGCCAGAGGGCCGGCTTTAGCTAACAAACTCAGGCAATGCGCTGTGACAATGGTGGTTGCCAGCGTCGAATGGTCACTGGCACTGATTTTGACGTTGGGGTGTGGGTTTGATCACCAAAGCTGGATAAGGGCACCAGTGGGTTGGTTTCAGGATAGTATGCGGCGAGATTACCGCGCGGGATATCATAGCTCACTAACTTGAATCCACTGACTTTACGAGTAATCCCATCATTCCATAAGGTTTCTATTTCCACTAGCACGCCATCTTCTAAAGCCAACGCGGCCAAATCTTGTGGATTAATGAACAAAACTTCTCGCTGACCATAGACACCCCGGTAGCGATCGTCGAGACCATAAATGGTGGTGTTATATTGATCATGAGAGCGCAATGTTTGTAACACAAACGGGGCCGCCGCCCCTGCAATCGGCGGGAATAGACTCTCTGGTAGGGGTGCGGCGCAAAATTCAGCTTTACCACTTGGGGTAGCAAAACGCATTTCAGCGGCGGCGCTACCCAGATAGAAACCACCGGGTTGATCACAACGCGTGTTGAAATTATCAAAGCCCTGTACGGTGGCGGCAATATGGTCACGGATCAGATTGTAGTCAGCGGCTAATGCCAGCCAGTCCAACTTTGCACCATTAACCTTTTTGTTAGCGAAAACCGCATTGGCGATGCCACAAACAATGGCGGTTTCGGCGTGCTGGGTATCCGCCAGCGGCTTCCCGACCCCTTCAGATGCGTGCACCATACTGAAAGAATCTTCTACCGTAATGAATTGTGAACCACTGGCTTGCATATCGCGCTCGGTGCGGCCCAGTGTCGGCAAAATCAAGGCATCAGTGCCGGTAATCAGGTGACTACGATTTAGCTTGGTACTGATATGAACGGTCAACTCGCAACTGCGTAATGCTTGTGCGGTGCGCTCAGTATCCGGTGCCGCCGCCGCCAAATTCCCGCCAAGGGCAATCAGCACTTTTACTTCACCGCGCAACATCGCTTCGAGAGCTTCCACGGTGTTATGACCCGCACTTTGTGGTGGGGTGAAACCAAAATGGTCGGCCAAACGATCCAGCATGGCTTTTGCGGGTTTTTCATCAATGCCCATCGTGCGATTACCTTGCACGTTACTGTGACCACGTACCGGACATAACCCCGCGCCGGGCTTGCCTAACTGACCAAACAACAGTTGGAGATTAGCCAGTTCCCGCACCGTTATCACTGAATGTTTATGCTGAGTGATCCCCATCGCCCAGGTGATGATAACGCGCTCGGCATGTTGATAAATATCAGCGGCATAGCGAATTTGCTCTTCACTCAGGCCCGACTGTTGGGTGATCTGCGCCCAACAGGTGTTATCAACGGCCGCCAGATACGCGGCTATACCTTGTGTATGTACCGCAATAAAGGCTTGATCAAACAAACCTGATTCCCCTTGCGCCAATTGATGGCGATGGGTTTCCAATAAGGCTTTTACCATGCCGCGCACCGCCGCCATATCACCACCTAAATTAGGTTGAAAATAAGCAGAACTAATAGGGGAGGATTTTGGTGTCAGCATTTCAAGAGGATTTTGCGGATCGGCGAAACGCTCCAAACCGCGTTCACGCAAGGTATTGAAGCTAACAATACGTGCACCGCGATCTTTGGCATGACGGAGGCTGTGTAGCATGCGGGGGTGGTTAGTCCCCGGGTTTTGTCCGAAAACAAAAATAGCATCGGCCAGTTCGAAGTCCTGCATCTGAATGGTACCTTTACCAACGCCGATACTCTGCTTTAATCCGGTACCACTGGCTTCATGGCACATGTTTGAGCAGTCCGGGAAGTTATTGGTCCCCAACATGCGGCCAAATAATTGATAAAGGTAAGAGGCTTCATTGCTGGCACGCCCGGAGGTATATAGCTCCAACTGATCGGGGTTATCCAATCCATTAATATGCTGAGCGATCAACGCCAAAGCATCTTCCCAACTGATGGGTTGGTAGCGGTCAGTTTGTGGGTTATAACGCATCGGATGGGTGAGCCGCCCCTGGTACTCAAGGAAGTAGTCACTCTGCTGGCGCAATGTGGTCAGACTGTGTTCGGCAAAGAATTGGGGTTCCACCGCTTTGCGGGTCGCTTCCCAACTGACCGCTTTAGCGCCATTTTCGCAAAAACTGAAGGTGCTGTGATTATCGTCGCCCCAGGCACAACCGGGGCAGTCAAAACCTTTTACCTGATTGACCCGCAACAAATTGCGAATATTTTTCAACGCTTGCTTGCTGTCCAGGACAAAGCGGGTGGTTGCTTCGAGAGAACCCCAGCCGCCAGCCGCGCCGGTATAGGGTTTTATTGCTGATTTAAATTTCATAATGATACGCCGCAGGTGTCTTTTTTGTTTCAAGCAGGTAACAAAATCATTAACTGTTTGAGTCTGTTTTGTCACAAGTTTAGTGGCGCGGCGGTATGGCGTCTAATCGAATACCGCAATCGCGGCATAGAGGGGATTTATCGTGGTTGATAACATGCGGTGAGACGCGCCAGAAGTGTATCGCGCTCACTGCATAGAGTGGCCGCGCGATGTACCAGCATTCTTATCGTCGGCCGGTGCTCACCGCCACAGGTATTTACTGAGCGTGGTCAGTGGATTAATGCTCGGGGTAGACCTTCTCTTTAAACTCACACAAGTCTTCAATAATGCACGAACCACAGCGCGGTTTACGGGCAATACAGGTATAGCGACCATGCAGGATCAACCAGTGGTGGCAATCAAGCTTAAATTCAGCCGGAACCACCTTGAGTAGCTTGGCTTCAACCTGATCTACATTGCTACCGGGAGCAAAGCCAGTGCGATTACAGACACGGAATATATGGGTATCTACCGCGATGGTGGGCCAACCAAAGGCGGTGTTCAACACCACATTGGCCGTTTTACGCCCCACACCGGGCAGCGCTTCGAGTGCTGCTCTGTCTTCAGGCACCTCGCCATTATGTTTTTCCAGCAAAATACGGCAGGTTTTAATCACATTTTCAGCTTTGGTATTAAACAGGCCGATGGTCTTGATGTATGCCTTCAGGCCATCCACACCCAGGTCAAGCAGGGCTTGCGGGGTATTAGCCACCGGATAAAGTTTGGCAGTGGCTTTATTGACGCTGACATCGGTGGCTTGTGCCGAGAGCAACACCGAAATAAGCAGTTCAAAAGGTGAGGTGTAGACCAGTTCAGTGGTTGGATGTGGATTGTTGTCCCGCAGACGGGTCAGAATCGCGACACGTTTTTCTTTATTCATAAGGCTTTCCCGGCATCTCCATCCTGAAGTTGCGGCGCAGTTGCTACTACTTGTGCTTTGCGCGCTTTTATTTTTTCGTCAATGACATATTTACCGGCCAGCAGTAATCCCAAACCAATAAAGGCACCTGGTGGCAGCATTGCCAGCAGGAAAGGGCTATCCAGATGCAGAATTTCGATACGCAGCACTTTTGCCCAGTTGCCTAACAGCATATCTGCGCCATCAAACAACGTACCGTTACCCAGGATTTCACGCAGTGATCCCAGAACAAATAACGCGCTGGTTGCCCCTAGCCCCATAGCCAGGCCATCGAGTGCCGATAACCCCACCGGATTCTTGGCCGCGTAAGCTTCCGCCCGGCCAATCACAATGCAGTTAGTCACAATCAATGGAATAAATATCCCGAGGGATTGATATAACCCAAAGGCATAAGCGTTAATCAGCATTTGCACGGTACTGACCACGGAAGCAATGATCATCACATAGATTGGAATACGAATTTCATTTGGCACCCAGCGGCGCAAAGCCGATACCGCGGTATTGGTACATACCAATACCAGCGTGGTAGCTAATCCCAAACCGAGGGCATTGGTGGCGGTAGAGGAGACCGCCAACAACGGACATAGCCCCAGTAGCTGCACTAGCGCTGAGTTATTCTTCCATAACCCCTGCGCTAACAGATTTTTTGCTTCACTCATTGCCGTTCTCCACAGACTGGCAGGCTATCAAGCCTTGCTGGCAAGGTTTCCAAATACAGCGTGGTGCTTTTCACCGCCCGCACCACCGCTCTTGGGGTAATGGTGGCGCCGGTAAATTGATCAAAGGTACCGCCATCTTTTTTTACGGCCCAGCGTTTGTCTTGTTCACTTGCTACATGTTGGCCACTGAAATAGCTAATCCAGTCAGAGATTCTAATATCAATTTTATCACCGAGACCGGGGGTTTCGTGATGTTCTATCACCCGACTGCCCAGCACATTACCGTGGAAATCTGCACCGACTAACAGTTGGATGGCACCGGAATAACCATCGGGAGCGGTGGTTTCAATCGCGGCAGCCACGGGTTTATTCGCCAACCGGGCCAGATACAAGCGATGAGGTGACAGGTTACCCAACGCGGCATCAGTGACAACGTAACATTCAGCTTGCATATCGTTGTCATAATTTTCAGCCGGAACAACCTGATCCAGCAACGCTTTTTGTTGCAAAGCGGCCTGATGGGCGATGGTTGACTCTGTCAGTGAGTTAACCACCGCCGTCAATCCGGTAGCACCGGCGGCAAACAGCGCCAAAGTAATGCCGTGACGCTTCATGGTTTTTAGCATAACGGCTCCTTATTTACCGGCACGGTTGTGACCATAAACCCGAGGCTGGGTATAGTGGTCAATCAGTGGAACAGTAATATTGGCCAGCAGTACGGCAAAGGCAACCCCGTCAGGATAGCCACCATACACCCGAATTAACCACACCAGAATACCGATTAATGCACCGAAAATCAGGCGGCCACGGGGCGTGGTGGAGGCACTGACCGGATCGGTGGCAATAAAGAACGCCCCCAACATGGTGGCACCGGAAAACAGGTGCAACATCGGCGGGGCAAAACTTTGCGGGGCAACTATCCAACTGATTGCGGCACAGCCAGCCAGCGCCAACAAGAAACTGACCGGAATGTGCCAATGAATCGCTTTACGCCACAGCAGCAATAAGCCGCCCGCCAGAAAACCGAGATTGATCCATTGCCAGCCGACCCCCGCCAGCGTTGCGGCAAAAATGGGCTGTTGCAGAATTTTTGCCACTGGTTGTGAGCGTAGGGCGGTTTTAAAGCTATCAAGCGGTGTGGCCTGACTGACACCGTCATAACTCATCTGGAGTTGATGAATATCAGCGCCACTGTGGGTATATCCGGTAAAGATAGTTAAAAGAGAGTCATAAAACCCCACCGGTGTAGCTTGTAATGGCAGCGGTGGTAACCAACTGGTCATTTGTACCGGGAATGAAATAAGCAGAACAACATAACCCACCATGGCCGGGTTGAACGGATTTTGTCCCAAGCCACCATACAGTTGTTTAGCAATGACGATAGCAAACAGCGTACCCAACACAATCATCCACCAAGGGGCCAATGGGGGCAGGCTTATCCCCAGAAGCAGGCCGGTGAGCAGGGCGGAGTTATCTTGTAACCGCATCAATACGGGCTGTTTGCGTAACTGCAAAACGGCCCCTTCGGCTAGCATGGCGGTAACCATTGCCAGTGCTACCTGAATCAGGTTGCCATAACCAAAGAAGTAGGTCTGAGCAATAATGCCCGGAATGCAGGCCAGAATCACCAGCAGCATGATGCTACGGGTACTACGTTGATTGTGCGTAAAAGGGGAACTGGCTATTTGCAACCCTTGGTTCTGGGTCGATGCTGCTGGCCTGAATTTCATGAAATTACAACCATATGTCGAATGCTTAACAGAGTTCTTAAACGCAGTTATCGCGCTGGCAAGTCAATACTTGCGGGCATCGATACACTCAGCCGTCAGGGGGATAATATTTGTGCCGCATTCTACCCTATTCAGACAAAGTGTAATACGCCTTAATCATAGGGTTATTATCCATAATGCGTTGAAATATTAAGTAAGCTGTAGCATTTAATAAACCAGGCTAATCTAAAAATTTAACTTGCAATTTATATCGCGATGGTAACAAACATATAGCAAGAACGGGTTTTTGCGCGGCTTGAGGGTATTAGGCTTTGGTCTCAGATAAATAGATTTAACTCTTTGTTTTAATGGGTTTGTTTTTGTTTTATCTGTAGCTAATCAACTGTAAGTTAACGATTTATTAACTTGTGAAATTAGATTTGAGAAAAGCGTTGGCATAATGATAGATTAATGTAGTATGCACTGTAATTATATATTTAAAGAACAATAAGATGATAAACGAAGACATATTGTTTATAGAAGAATTAATTGAGTGGATTGAAATCAATTTAGAAAAGAGGCCCACACTGGACGATGTGGCGAAGATTTCTGGATATTCAAAATGGCATCTACAACGGAAATTTAAAAGTATTGTGGGGGTACAATTAGCCTCCTATATACGTGGCCGGGTACTGACTCGCGCAGCGGTTGCATTGCGCATTTCACGCCGTCCTATCATTGAAATCTCTGATGAGTTGGGTTTCGATTCGCAGCAAACCTTTACCCGTACATTTAAGAAGCGTTTTGGTGTTACCCCAAATAGTTTTCGTCAAATGGAGCACTGGGATGTGCAAGGGATGATTCCCCGCTTCGGTTTTTGTGAAAATTACACCCCAGAAATCAAACGGATATCTTTACCACCGCGAGAACTGGTGGGCTTTACACGGCGGCTGGATTTTGACGAACACAACCATTGTAGTGGTCAACACTCCTCCTGTATGGCGATGAAAGATGAAATTTTGCTCGATTTCTTTAAGGAAGTTAATTTCTCATGCCAACGGGTGTACTCGCTGTTTTCTGCCAAAGAGTGTCAGCAAGGGCAAAACAGTGTGAATTATTCGACTGCGATTGATAAAGACAAGCGGCATGAAATCCAGGGGCTGCGTGAGGTTGATCATATCTCTATTCCGGCGGGGGAGTTTCTCTCCATATCCCACCAAGGTAGTGCCAAAGAGTGTGTGAAATTCTCAATTTATTTGTTTAATGAAGTGCTGCCAAAATTGCGTGAAGAGTTTGGTGGTGGTATCGAAATGGAAGTTATTGAGATAGACAGTTGTCACGCCGAATCAAAAATGCGTGATATCTCGGTGGTTTATAACTATCAGATGTTGACGAACTGATGTACTGCCGCAGTGGCAGTGCGTCAGTTCAGTGTGTTACGTCTTAATCTGGGTTAGCAGTTTGTGCCGCTTTCTTGGCTTTGACCCGGGCAATGGCGGCAGCTACAGCGGCTTGGCGCGGATCTTCTTCTGACTCTTCATTTTTATGCGTCGCAACCGCGGATTCAAGCTGTGCTTGTGCGGCTTTCTTAGCTTTGACCCGGGCAATGGCAGCAGCTACAGCGGCTTGGCGTGGATCTTCTTCTGACTCTTCATTTTTATGCGTCGCAACCGCGGATTCAAGCTGTGCTTGTGCGGCTTTCTTGGCTTTGACCCGGGCAATGGCGGCAGCTACAGCGGCTTGGCGCGGATCAACCGACGACGGTGTTGACTCATCGGAGGCGACAGCCAGCTGTTTTTCTGCCTGACGTGCTCTGGCCTGTGCTTTACGTGCTTCTCGAGCGGCAATGACGGCACTGTTATCCGGTGTTTGCCCTGCGGTCACGCTGATAACCGCGTCGGCATTCTTATCCTGGCGAGCTAATCGACTGACTGCGGCTTCAACCTTTTGCTGGTCAGCATCAGTCAGCTTGACCGCGGCTTGTTTATGGCGCAGTTCACGCGCACGCTTTTCTCGTTCCAGCCGCGCTTGTTTGGCCTCAAAACGTGCTTTGGCTTCCGCTGCTCGGGCATTTTCCTGATCGAGGGCGCGGATTTCTGCTTTTTCCTGACGGTAATACTGTACTAATGGGATATTGCTCGGGCATACATAGGCGCAAGCACCACATTCAATACAATCGAATAAGTTATGATTGCGCGCTTTCTCGTGTTCTTCACCTCGACTGAACCAATAGAGCTGTTGGGGCAATAAACCTGCTGGACAGGCATCAACACATAAGCCACAGCGAATACAAGCTTGTTCCGGTTCTGATAGCCCCATTTCGGCTTCGGTCGGCGCTAAAATACAGTTACTGATCTTAACGATCGGTACATCCAAACTTGGCAAGGTAAAGCCCATCAGCGGGCCACCCATGATCACCATCGGTTGGTGCTGAGGCTGAAATCCGGCCAGTTTCAACAAGTGTAATACCGGCGTCCCAATTCTGGCCCAGAAATTGCCTGGTTTTGCTAATGCATCACCGGTGAGTGTCACGACTCGTTCAATTAATGGCTCATCGTCGATAATCGCTCGCTTAATGGCGACCACTGTACCCACGTTTTGCATCAATACCCCAATTGATGAGGAGTGCTTGCCGAAAGGCACCTCTTTACCGGTCAGGATTTTGGTGAGCTGCTTGGCACCCCCAGACGGATATTTAGTCGGTACAACCCGCAACTGGATCTCGTCATGGCCCTGTAATGCATGTTGTAAAGCCGCAATGGCGGCGGGCTTATTATCTTCAATGCCAATCAACACCTGCTGTGGTTGCAGCAAGTGTCTTAGAATATCAATACCGGCGACCAGCTCTTGCGCGTGCTCCTGCATTAACCGATCATCGGCGGTGATATAAGGCTCGCATTCAGCCGCATTGATAATCAGGGTGGTAACACTGTTCACGCCACCTTGTAATTTACTGGCGGTCGGAAAGCCTGCGCCGCCCAAACCGGCGATACCCGCTTGATGAATACGATCCAGTAACGCCGCGGTATCTCGCTGTAAATAGTCGGCCCACGGCTGTTGCTCACGCCAACGGTCTGCACCATCCGGGGTAATATGCACACACAACTCAGCCAACCCGGAGGGATGTGCAGTGGTATGCGGGGCAATAGCCGTAATAGTGCCAGAAGTGGGGGCATGTACTGGAACTGTGCGGCCACGGCCCACGGTCAGTGGCTGGCCCTTTAATACTTGTTCACCGGCTCTGACGCGCAGTTCACCTTCTGGTCCCAGATGTTGTTGCAACGGAATGATCATTTGCTCAGGCAAGGATGCGATGCGCATTGGCACCGTGCTGGATTGCAACTTCATTTCCGGTGGATGGATACCCCCGTCAAAATCCCAGATATTGTCGTGTTGGCGGGCAGTAAACAGCTTAAACATGTTGCTCCACATCTATCATTTTCACTGGAATCATCTGTGAGGCCACTAACTGGCTGGGAAGATTTTTGACCGGAATAGTGCTCAGATCCCACTTCCAGTTAGCGGTGGTGGTGGCAACCGGAATCATTTCAATACAGTCTGTCGGGCAAGGGGCAACACAAAGGTCGCAGCCGGTACACAGGTCTGGCAATACGGTATGCATGGCTCGGGTGGCACCCACAATGGCATCGACAGGGCAGGCCTGAATACATTTTGTGCACCCAATACAATTGGCTTCATCAATAAAGGCCACTTTACGCTGTGGATGAGCCGCCGCTTCGTCACCCTCTAGAGGTTGTGGTTCAACCGCCAGCAGTTCAGCCAGCTTAAGCATCACTTGTTCGCCACCCGGCGCGCACTTATTGATTTTCTCCCCCTGAGAGGATACGGCTTCTGCATAGGGCCGACAGCCAGGGTAGCCACATTGACCGCACTGGCTTTGCGGCAAGATTGCTTCTACTTGCTCAACCACGGGGTCTTGATCAACCTGAAAACGGCGGGCAGCAAAACCAAGCACCACGCCTGATATCAGCGCCAATGTACTTAATGCACCTACGGCAATCCATAACGACATCATTAGAACTTCACCAACCCGGTAAAGCCCATAAAGGCCAATGACATCAACCCCGCTGTAATCAGGGCGATAGAAGACCCGCGGAATGGCGCAGGAACGTCAGCCACCGCCAACCGCTCGCGAATAGCAGCGAATAACACCATTACCAGAGAGAAACCGGCTGCGGCACTGAAGCCATAAACCGCCGATTGCATAAAATTATGAGATTGATTGACGTTAAGCAACGCGACACCCAACACAGCACAGTTAGTGGTGATCAGTGGCAGAAATATCCCCAGCAAACGATAAAGTGCCGGGCTGGTTTTGCGTACCACCAATTCGGTAAATTGCACCACGACGGCGATGACTAAAATAAAAGCCAATGTGCGTAAATACACCAAACCAAGCGGCAGCAAGATAAAGCTGTTTACCATCCAGGCGCAAACAGAGGCCAATGTTAGTACAAAGGTAGTTGCCAGCCCCATACCAATAGCGGTCTCCAGTTTTTTGGAGACACCCATAAACGGGCACAGGCCAAGAAATTTGACCAGCACAAAGTTGTTTACCAATACAGTACCGACAAACAGGAGCAGGTATTCAGTCATTACGAAGCCTAAAAAAATAAAAGCCGCCTATTATCCAAAATTGGCGGCCTGACGACAACAGATGAAGTGCAGGGTTATTACGATTTACTGGCTATTTTAGGGGGAAAAGGTGCGCAATCCCATTAAAGTTCGGTAAAAGTATGCTTCACGCGTTGAGAACGTTTGATGTAAGGCACAAAAACAGCGGCGGCCAGCAAGGGCCATCCCAGAGTGCGTAAGGCAATATCATCACTGATCGGCGAGAAAGCAAAGGCCTTTAGTGCCAGTAGCACGGTTAACAACAACCAAAGAATAAACCATTTCGGTAGGCGACGTGAGCGGCTGCAAAACAACCAGATGACCCATAATGTATAGGCCCACATCACTAAGGTTGTTATCACCGAGAAATACCATTGTAGGGTAAATGCCTGTGAGTTGGTCACCAGATACTCTCGTGACTCTGGGGTGAAGATGGCCATGGCATACAGTACTAGCATCAGGCTGGCGCTGAGCAGTGTGACGATCAAATAGGCCAGTGGGGCCAATAACCAGCCGCCAATGCGCTGATATTCCTGCGGTTGAGACATAGTGAACCTTAGTAATCTATTAATAAGGAGTGATAACCCTCTGTCGCTATCACTTCTTTGTATGATGCTAGCTTAACCCGCAAATGTGTCCTTCGTCATCTATATCAATATGGTAATACGCCGGTTGGGTACCCAACCCCGGCATGGTCATGATATTTCCAGTGTAGATACGAACAAATCCGGCACCTGCCGACACGGCGCAGGCCGTTACAGGCAACACAAAATCATGTGGGACGTTCTTCAGGCTGGCATCGGCACTGATAGACAGGGGGGTTTTGGCGATGCACAGCGGCAAATGGCCGAAACCTGCTGCGGTTATCTCATCAATTTGTTGGCGCGCTTGAGGCGTAAATGTCACATCGTGGGCGCCATAACGCTGTGCCATAACCTGTAACTTGTTCTCCAGTGTGGCGCTGTCTGGGTAGGGTAACGTCGGCTCAGCGCCCTGAGCGCAGGCAGTTATCACTTGTTGAGCCAGTGCGGCGGTCCCGGCACCGCCCAGGGCAAAAGCGTCACTGATTTCACAAGCAAGTGCGCCGGCAGATAAAGCATAGTCGGCTAAAAATCTCAATTCTTCGGGGCTGTCGCCGGGGAAGCGATTAACCGCAACCACCACCGGCAAACCGTAACTTTTCGCGTTATTGATGTGCCATTTCAGATTGGCGCAACCTTGATTGAGCAAGGGAATATTGGTATTGAGGATCTCGGCAGGCAGTGGCTGACCCGGTTTAATATCATACGTGCCGCTATTGGCTTTCAGGCTACGCAGTGTCGCCACCAAAACCACACAAGCGGGGGCAATACCGGATTGGCGATACTTAATATTAAAGAATTTTTCCATCCCCATATCGGAACCAAAACCCGCCTCGGTTACCACATAATCCGCTAATTGTAAGCCCAACCGGTCTGCCAGAACCGATGAGTTGCCGTGGGCGATATTGGCAAAAGGGCCTGCATGGATCAGTACCGGGGTGTGTTCACTGGTTTGCATTAATGTTGGATGAATAGTCTCTTTCATTAGCACGGTCATGGCACCGGCGACGCCCAAATCTGTTGTGGTTATCGCTTCGCCGTGGGTGGAGTGAGCCAAAATAATCCGGCCAATGCGTTGTCGCATATCTTGCAGGTTTTCTGATAAGGCCAAGATAGCCATCAATTCAGATGCCGCGGCTATTTCTACATGGTCTGCCCGCTCCACACCGTGGGTACTCTCGCCGATCCCCACACGAATATGGCGTAGCGCCCGGTCGTTGTGATCAACCACGCGTGGCCAGAGGATCCGCTGCGGGTCAATATTCAGTAACGGTAATCCGGTTTGTTGACTAAACGCCAGCCCCAAGCGTTGCTCATGGTACAATCGCGCATCCAAAGCGGCGGCGGCCAGATTATGTGCAGCACTGATGGCATGGATATCACCTGTGAGATGCAGGTTCAGTTTCTCCATCGGTTGCACCTGTGAAGCACCGCCACCCGCAGCGCCCCCTTTCACACCAAAGACCGGGCCAAGACTGGGTTGACGGATACAGGCGACACCACGGTGACCTAATCGGTTGATCCCCTGACTTAAGCCAATCGTTGTCACGGTTTTCCCTTCGCCTAACGGCGTTGGGGTGATACTGGAAACTAAAATCAGTTTGCCTTGCGCACGACCAGGCTGGATCGCACGGATATCAACTTTTGCCATATGATGCCCATAAGGGATGACATCATCTGTGCTAACACCTAATTGCTGAGCAATATGCATGATCGGCAACATTGCTGGGTGACGAATAAAATCTGAATGAGGGGGGAGGTCATCGGCAGTCGAAGGCATAGTCGGTGTCATGGCGAGAAAAAGTCCTGTTATCAGTGATAAAACGGCGGCAGCCAACCACTATGGCTATAAATCACCGCAAAATTATCACATAAAGCGATGAGTAATTGACGATACAAATCAATAAATGTGAAGTGACCGAGGTTAAGTGTCCTACTGTAGATATTCTTAATATTGGCTGCCTAACATGTCTAATTTATATCGCCCCACTGTGAATTAAAATTCACAAATAAAACGAAACTAAGGTGTTTTGAGTTATCAAAAGTTATAAATCCTTACGCTATATGAACGATATATAAAAACCATTCTATGATACCGGCGTTATATGTTCCTAATAATTTGGGTAATCTACTCTATGGAAAACCACGTTCATTCCTCATTGGTCTGCGCTGCTCGATTACTCCGTCTGGCGGGGTTGAATTCAGACACTGTTGAGGATTTTAGCCACAAAAATGCCATCGGTTGTTGGACCATGGCAACACGTGCATCATTGCGGCGCTATTTAGCGCAATTTTCACGTACCACAGCAGCCCGCTTCAAAATCATAAAACAGTCATTAAATAATATTAAACCAGAACAATTGCCACTTGCTTTTCGCGATATGCAAGGCAAATTTATCTTATTGGCACGTATTAATGAAAAGCAGGTGCTACTGCAACATGCAGATAGCGGGAAGCCAGAAATAATAACTTATCAAGAGCTTGCGTCGATTTGGAGTGGTGTCATCATTTGTTGTAGTCATTCGCGTTTCAATATTCGCTGGTTTGTTCCCGTATTACTGCGCCACCGTAAATCATTGGTTCAGGTATTAGTATTATCAATGTTATTACAGTTTCTGGCCTTGATTTCTCCGCTTTTCTTTCAGGTTATTATGGATAAAGTGCTGGTCCATAATGCACTCACAACACTTGATGTGTTAATTATTGTGCTATTAGTGGTAGGAATATATGAAGTCGTATTAAAATTACTGCGAGAATATATTTTCACTCACACGACCACTCGGGTTGATATTTTATTGGGCGGCAAGCTATTTAACCACCTAATCAAATTACCACTAAGTTATTTTAAGCAACGCCATGTGGGCAATATTGTCGCTCGAGTGAAGGAGCTGGACAATATTAGAGAATTTATTACGGGATCCGCACTGACGCTATGTGTCGATGTGGTTTTTACCCTGGTGTTGTTTATTGTCATGTGGTGCATTTCACCACTACTGACGCTCATCATTTTAGGCACATTGCCGTTATATCTGTTATTAGCGGCGCTGACCACCCGGCCATTACAACAGAAAGTTGAAGTCCTGTGCGGTTGTGCCGCACAAAATGGGGCATTTTTAACTGAAACTGTCTCTGGCGTGGAGACGGTAAAAAGTCTGGCGCTGGAACCCCAAATGCATCAACGCTGGGAAACCCAAACACGTGATTATGCTGAAGCGAATTTTCAGGTACAAAACCTGCAAAATCTCAGTAGTCAGGCGGCTCAGTTATTGCAAAAACTGGCTGGTGCAGTGGTGATTGTGGTGGGCGCTTATCAAGTGATGTCGGTGCAGCTCAGTATCGGGCAACTGATCGCCTTTAACATGTTGGCGGTGCAGGCATTGATGCCAATGAGTAAGTTGGTTGATTTGTGGCAACAGAGCATCCGGGCCCAAGTGGGGCTAATGCTTGTCTCTGACATTTTGAGCTTACCTGCGGAGCAGTCGGTGAGGGCGGTGCCACTTGACCACCCGATTCGAGGAGATATCACGTTGCAACAGGTGATTTTCCGTTATCGCGCCGATTTAAACCCGGTACTACAGGATTTTTCCTTATCTCTGCGTGCTGGCGAACATATCGGGCTGGTGGGGCCATCAGGCTCGGGTAAAAGTACCGTTGCCCGACTATTACAACGCCTCTATATCGCTGAGCAGGGTGTAATCAATATTGATGGCATCCCAATTGGACATTTCTCCCTCGACGTGTTGCGGCGTCAGATAGGGGTTGTGATGCAGGAGAGTTATCTGTTTAACCGTACGGTACGGGAGAACATCGCCCATTCACGGCCCACGGCATCATTGGATGAGGTGGTCGAGGCTGCATGTCTGGCGGGAGCCAACGCTTTTATACTCGCCTTGCCACTAGGTTATGACACCGTGCTGTCAGAGGGCGGAGCCTCGCTTTCTGGTGGTCAGCGTCAGCGTATTGCCATTGCCCGCACATTGCTGGCTAATCCCCGTATTTTGATTTTTGATGAAGCAACCAGTGCGTTAGATGACGAGTCGCAGGCGGAAGTACAGAAAAATATGGCCCGCATTATTGCCAATCGTACTGTCATCACTATTGCCCATCGCCTCTCGACGGTGCGACATTGCCATCGCATCGGTGTCATGACACAAGGCCGCATTACTGAGCTGGCTAACCATGATCAACTACTGGCGCTAAATGGCGTTTATGCCCGATTGTGGCAGCAACAGGCTGACTTCAGCCATGAGGAATCAAAATGAAGTTGATGCAATATTGGTATAGAACAGCATGGTTCAATGCCATAAAGAACCGTTGGCAACGCCATTTCTCGCCTCAGCGCACCCGTGATGAATATGATTTCCTGCCTGCCTATCTGGATATTGTGGAACGGCCAGTGGCACCACTGGCACGGCGCACCGCATGGTTTCTGGCGCTGACACTGCTGCTGGCATTGGTATGGTCGATTGTTGGAAGGCTTGATA
Organism: Yersinia sp. 2540 StPb PI; assembly: GCF_052217165.1. Lineage (NCBI taxonomy): Bacteria > Pseudomonadati > Pseudomonadota > Gammaproteobacteria > Enterobacterales > Yersiniaceae > Yersinia > Yersinia sp. 2540 StPb PI. The sequence goes on along the minus strand of NZ_JAZGQC010000001.1, from coordinate 2,968,146 downwards.
TTCACGCATCAGCTAAGGGCAAAGTGATTGTTTCTGAACATTCGAAAGTGATCCAACCGCTAGAACCAGGGGTGGTGGCCGCAATTAATGTGCGCGATGGCGACAAAGTTGAAGCCGGTCAGGTGTTGATTGAGTTAAATCCAATCGGTATTGATGCCGAGTTGGGTAATATCAATCAGCAATTAATGCATCGCTTACTGGAAGCTGCCCGTGTGGCGGCGCTGCTGACAGTGAACCCCACCGCGATGTTTACTCCCCCTGAAAGTAGCCCTGATGATTTGAACATCACCGCCAGGGCACTTTTGCGCAAAGAAGTAAACGAGGTCAATGCAGAGTTATCGCGCCAGGAGAGTGAACAGGCGGTTAACCAGGCCCATATTCAAGCGGGTATGACTAATATTGCGCACCAGAAAGCGTTAATGAAAAACATTCATCAACGGTTGCAGGCGTTACGAACACTCGCTAAATCCAAGTCAATTGCCGATGTGGAGTTATTGCTACAAGAGCGGGAATGGCTAAATGCCATGGCTGAAAGTAGCCGTTTGGACAATGAACTGGCTATCTTGCAGGCGAAAGCACACCACCTGTCACAAACCCGACTGCACTATTTAGCTGAAAAGAAGCGGAGCTATCAGGAACGATTAAATCAAGCTCATGAAGTTATCAACCAATTGCGACAAGAGCAGATCAAATTGCTGGAAAAGCAGCGCCAACAGACCTTACGCGCACCGGTTACCGGCGTGATTCAACAATTGGCGATTCATACTCTGGGCGGCGTGGTCACCACGGCTCAACCGTTAATGGTATTGGTGCCTGAAAGTCATCAGTTAGAACTCGATGTCATGATCCTCAATAAGGATGTGGGTTTTGTGCTGCCAGGGCAGGCGGTGGAGGTGAAAGTTGATAGCTTCCCTTATACCCGATTTGGCACGTTGTCGGGTGAAGTAAAGCATATTTCTCGTGATGCGATGGAGGACCAACAACAAGGCTTAGTGTTTCCGGCCCGGATCCGTCTGGACAGCGACAGGCTGAGCGTTGAAGGGAAGTCGGTGCGTTTATCCGCAGGTATGGCGGTCAGTGTAGAGATTAAAACCGGCCGGCGGCGGGTTATCGATTACTTACTCAGCCCATTACAAGAATACCAATCCGAAGCCATGAGGGAGCGTTGAGATGAATAATTCAACATCAACGCAGGTCATCCAGCCATTGGCAGCACTGGCTCGAGCTGCTGCATGTTTTGATCTGGCGGTTGAGCCTGCGCAGTTGGCGCACCAACTCGGATTAGCGCCGGAAAAAATAGATTACATTGCGCTGTGTCGTGGTGCCGGTTGGATTGGCTTGCGGGCCAGAAAAGTCAGTCAGTCATATGACCGTTTGAAACATCTGGCGCTGCCTATTTTATTCAGTGATGAGAATCAGTGGTATGTACTACTGGCGCTGAATGAACAGGGTGCGGTGGTTTATTTTGCCGCCACTGGACAGCAGCAGCAAATAAGCCAGCAGGCACTGGCCTGCTTGTGGCGTGGTGAGGCTATTTTATTGGCGAAAGCAGAGTTACAGGGACCGAAAAAAGCCGCTTTTGGCTTTGGTTGGTTTATTCCGGTTATTACTAAATATCGCCATCAATTACGTAATATCGTTTTAGTGTCACTGTTATTACAGGCTATTTTGCTGGTGACGCCAATGCTATTTGAAACGGTGATCGACAAAGTCTTAGTGAGCCGCGGCGTCGGGAGCTTAATGGTATTGGGCTGCGCCATGATAGCATTGGCAATTGCCGAACCCTGTTACACCTTCTTGCGTGGCTGGCTGTTCTCACATCTCTCCAGCCGAGTTGGGGCCGAACTTAACACCCGCCTTTATCGTCATTTACTGGGGTTGCCCCTGGCTTATTTTGGCGCACAGCAGACAGGGCAAACTATCGCCAAAGTACAAGAAATGGAGCAGATTCGCAGTTTTCTGACCGGGTCTGCATTAACCATGTTATTGGACCTGATCTTTGTTGGTACATTTATAATTGTGATGTTTTGTTATAGCAGCCAACTGACATGGATAGTTCTGTTCTCTCTGATCTGTTACCTCCTGTTTTGGTGGGCCATTGGCGGTGTTTTACGTCAGCGGGTTGAGCGTCAATATGAAGCCAGTGCAGATAATACGTCGTTTTTAACTGAAGCGATTAGCGGGTTGGAAACGATAAAAACCACTGCCACCGAAAGCCAGTTTAATCGTAGCTGGCAGCAATCATTAGCCCGCTATGTGCGGGCATCATTTGCTGGCATGAGGATGGCAAATATTGCTGAGCAAGGTATTACACTTATCAATAAAGTCACCTCAGCTATAGTGTTGTGGTTTGGCGTTAAATTGGTACTGGCAGGGGGGTTAAGCCCAGGTCAATTCATTGCTTTTTCAATGTTTTCGGGTTACGTAACTCAACCCATTTTACGTTTGGCTCAGATATGGCAAGATTTCCACCATACGCAAGTCGCCCTGAAACGGATTGGTACCATTTTGGATTATCCAACCGAGCCGGGCTGCACCGGATTATCATCAAGTCATGGGTGCTCCGGGCGGTTGACATTTAAACAGGTGCGTTTTCGCTATCGATCAGATACCACAGAAGTTTTACAAAATCTCAATTTAGATATTGCCGGTGGCGAGTTTATTGGCATTACCGGGCCATCCGGCTGTGGCAAATCAACGCTAACGAAGTTACTACAGCGGTTATATATTCCTCAACATGGGCAGATTCTGATAGATGGGCAGGACTTGGCGATTACCGATGCCACGGCATTACGCCGCCAAATGAGTGTGGTACTGCAAGATAGCATCTTGTTCTCTGGTAGCCTGCGGGACAACATCTGCCAGTGCCGGCCTAATGCTGATGATACCCTGGTTGAGTCGATTGCCCGGCAGGCGGGGGCGCATGATTTTATTATGGCTCTACCGCAGGGCTATCAAACCCAGGTGGGGGAAAAAGGGAGTATGCTGTCTGGCGGGCAGCGGCAGCGAGTTGCTCTGGCGAGGGCGCTAATGGCAGATCCTAAAATACTGATTCTTGATGAAGCCACCAGTGCTCTGGATTATGAATCTGAGGCGGCAATTATGCGCCAGTTACCAGAAATTATCCGTAATCGCACCGTCATCTGCATTGCTCATCGATTGAATACATTGCGCCAATGTCATCGTATTTTGGTATTAGGAAACGGGCAAGTATTGGAACAAGGCAGTCATCAGGCGCTACTTGCTCAGGAAGGAGCCTATGCACGGTTGTGGCGGTTACAAACTGAGTAATGCATCGCGACTGTGGGTTATTAATCTCGCTTAAAATAACGCTGGGTGAGAATCTCTCACCCAGCTATCACCAGCCATACAGTGCGTGATTACAACTTGTCACCGTTGGTTTTAATCACCCCTTGATACCAGAAGAAGCTTTTTTTACGCTGACGCGCCAGTTGTTTCTGATGGTCAACATAAACAAAACCATATTGCTTCTGGAAGCCATTCAACCAACTGAGTAGATCGATAAATGACCACGGATAGTAACCACGGACATCTGCACCTTGCTTGATGGCATCTTCAATTGCCACAATATGCTGACGCAGGTAATCAATCCGGTCATCATCAACCACTTCACCCTCAATGATTGGGTCTTTAGCACCCAAGCCATTTTCAGTGATATAGATAGGGATGTCACCATAGCGCGCCTTGATATTCATGATGCTTTCGGTAAGGCCCTGTGGGTAAATCTCCCAATCCCAGTCGGTATAAATCCCGTTAGGATTGCGGACAAATTTAAACAAATCTTTGAAGCCGAACTCACTCCCTTGTTGATGACCGGAACCTTTTTCACCTGAGGTATTCATGGTCAGATGCGTTTCTTGGTTATTGGCAGCAATAGTTTCACGCTTATAGTAGTTCAACCCAATAAAGTCACAGATATTGTTACGTAACAGGGCATCATCATCGGGGGCGAATTGTGGAACACCCCAAATGGCCTGGGTCTGTGCCAGCAATTCAGCAGGATACTCGCCTTTTAACACTGGATCATATAACCAATGGGTAAAGATCCCTTCAGCTAAGCGAAATGCGGCGATATCTTCGGCGGAATCACTCAGTGGCGTGTTGGTTTGCAGGACATTCACAAAACCTATTGTCCCGTCGATACCGCTGGCACGAAATGCTGCAACCGCTTTGGCGTGAGCGACAAAAACGTGATGGCAGGCTTGGATAGCACGGGCAGGGTTCTGGACGCCCGGCGGATGACCGCCAGTAATATAGCCAAAACCAATAAAACAGATGGTCTCGTTGAACGTTGACCAGAGCTTGACTCGATCACCATAGTGCTGATAACACAAACGTGCATATTCTTCAAAAGCATCGGTGGTGCTGCGGGTTTCCCAACCCCCTTCATCTTGCAAGGCTTGCGGCAAATCCCAGTGATAGAGCGTAATCATCGGCTCGATGTTGTGTTCCAGCAATGCATCGATCAATTCACTGTAGAATTTAACTCCCGCGGCATTCACCTCCCCACGGCCTGTTGGCAACAAACGCGGCCATGAAATTGAAAAACGATAACTTTTCATGCCCATCTCCGCCATCAGTGCCACATCTTCGCGGAAACGATGATAGTGGTCGACAGCAACATCACCATTGGTTCCCTGATAGGTGGTACCGGGCAGATGTGCAAAGGTGTCCCAGATAGAAGGGCCTTTACCATCAGTATCATAGGCACCTTCAACTTGATAAGCGGCGCTGGCGGCACCCCACAGGAAATTTTTCGGGAAAGCAGACATAAAATCACTCTCATGTAATGGATAAAAAGGGTGTTTGATAAAATCTCTATCCTCAGTGTATTAGGGAAAACGTTATTTATGCAACCGGTTTCTGTAACCGGTTTCTGTGGCACTAAATTGAGTGATTGAACGGCAATAAAACGGCAGCGATATGCAAGACACCGATCACAAAACCGTAAACAGTGCCTAAACGAGGTAAAGACAAGATGGGTCATTCAATACCACTGTGTATATAATCAGTGTTTCGCAAATTAAGATTTTTTGTTGAAGAAGGAAGAATGATGATCACTCGGCTTGCTATCTCTGGCTACCGTTCGTTACGCGATGTGGTACTTGAATTGGGGCAATTGAATGTCATTACCGGCGTAAATGGCAGTGGCAAGTCCAGTCTTTATCGAGCGCTCCGGTTGCTATCAGATATTGGTCAGGGGCAGGTTATCCAATCATTGGCGGCGGAGGGCGGGTTACAATCAACCCTCTGGGCGGGACCCGCGTCGTTTTCCAAGTCGATGAAATCAGGAGAACAACCGATTGAAGGTACCACTCGCCATCATCCCGTGAGCCTCAAATTGGGCTTTGCTGGCGCGGACTATGGTTATGCTATCGATCTGGGTCTCCCCACACCGCGCAGGTCATTTTTTGCGTTGGATCCTGAAATCAAGATTGAAAGCCTGTGGTGTGGCGATACCCTGAACAATAATGCGCTTTTTGCTGAGCGGCGAGGCCCGCGGGTCCGCATCCGTGATGAGCGCGGAATTTGGCGCGAGGCATATCACGGGTTAGCGGCCTATGACAGTATGATGACCCACAGCACAGACCCCCGTGATGCCCCAGAGATTCTGCTTATGCGCGAACGGATGCGGGCCTGGCGTTTTTATGACAATCTGCGTACCGACCGTCATGCGCCAGCTCGCCAGCTTCAAGTGGGAACTTATACACCGGTACTGGCCAGTGATGGTGCGGACTTGGCCGCAGCGTTACAAACGATCAGAGAGATCGGGGATACCGATGCACTCACGCATACCATTACAGATGCTTTTCCCGGTACTACGTTGGCTATTGAACCCAATTTTGAGTTGCTGTTGTCACAGCAAGGTTTGTTAAGGCCACTCAAGGTCGCAGAGCTATCAGACGGTACCTTACGTTATTTATTGCTGGTGGCGGCATTGCTATCGCCACGTCCTCCCGAAATGATGATCCTGAACGAACCCGAAATCAGCCTGCATGTTGATCTGTTACAGCCATTAGCGCGGTTGATTGGGCAGGCGGCACAACATACCCAGGTGATTGTGGTGTCCCATGCCGCTGAGCTGGTGGCGGCGCTACAGCAGGAAACCCACTGTCGCCATATCTTGTTGGATAAACAGTTAAGTGAGACAACTATACAACAAGAGGCCACACCTCATTGGTTATGGGCAGCACGTTAGCGGCAGTGACTGCGATGTTGAAAACATAAAAAGAGCGTTAAGCTCCTCAGACTGCTAACAAACCGCGACGATGTCGGCTCGGGTGGGAGGGCTGGCACAAGATATAGCATTCGTGGCAGGGATGGCACGGTCCAAGCTTACATGGCTGCTTATTTTGGCGCAGGGAAGACGGTGTTGTTACGATCTGCTTGTTTTTACCATTGCGGGCATTTCGTCATAAAATTCAGGGGCCGAAGCCCCTGAGTATGGTGTTTAAATCAATTGTTATATTTAATTATCAGATCTATTTAAATTACCCGGTCTATTTAAATCAACAGATTAAATAATAGTATTCGGCTTAACTTAGCGATTTAGATGGTAATACACTTCGTTCCAGCGGATTTCATTTTTAAATGCAGGAAGCGTCGTATCATTGTCGATCAACAGGAATTCAATTCCGTGCATCTCGGCATACAGGCGCAATTCATCCACCCCGACGGCTTGAGAGAATACCGTGTGGTGCGCGCCACCGGCGATAATCCAAGCTTCAGCAGCCGTTGCCAGCGATGGCTGAGCTTGCCAGATAGCACGGGCTACCGGCAGTTTAGGTAATGGGTGTGGCTGTTCGACAGTATCGACGACGTTGACCAATAAGCGGAAACGGTTCCCCATGTCAATTAAACTGGCATTCAGTGCCGGGCCTGCCGGTGTAGAGAAGATCAAGCGCGCTGGATCGGCTTTACCACCGATACCTAAGTGTTGTACATCCAGCAACGGTTTATCTTCTTTGGCGATAGAGGGACACACTTCCAGCATATGAGAGCCAACCACTAAATCATTGCCTGGTTGGAAGTTATAGGTGTAATCCTCCATAAACGAGGTACCACCTTTCAGGCCAGTGCCCATTACTTTCAGAATGCGCAGCAACGCGGCGGTCTTCCAGTCACCTTCACCGCCAAAACCGTAACCTTGTTGCATCAGTCGTTGCACTGCCAGCCCCGGTAACTGCTTCAGGCCATACAGATTTTCAAAGTTAGTGGTAAAGGCTTTAAAACCGCCTTGTTCTAGAAAACGCTTCATGCCTAATTCAATACGGGCCGCATCCAGCAAATTTTCACGTTTATTGCCGTTCAGTTTTACCGCATCAGTGAAGCGGTAAGTGGCTTCATACTCTTCAACCAAGGTATCAATATCACCTTTGCTAACGGCATCCACCACCGTGACTAAATCACCGATCCCATAGGCATTAACTGAGTAACCAAACTGGATTTGAGCAGCCACTTTATCACCGTCGGTTACTGCCACTTCACGCATGTTGTCGCCAAAACGTGCCACTTTAAGCTGTTGGCTTTCTTGTTTGGCTGCCGCTACTCGCATCCATTGACCAATACGTTGATGCGCTGCTTTATCCTGCCAATGACCGGTTATCACGCTGTGTTGTTGGCGCATCCGCGCGCCGATAAAGCCAAACTCGCGGCCACCATGGGCGGTTTGGTTCAGGTTCATAAAGTCCATATCCATGGTTTCCCACGGGATCTGAGCATTAAACTGAGTGTGGAATTGCAATAAAGGTTTATTCAGAATACTCAAACCGCCAATCCACATTTTGGCGGGAGAGAAGGTGTGTAACCACGTCATTACCCCGATACAGGCGGTATCATAGTTCGCCTCACGGCACAGTGCAGTTATCTCATCCGGTGTGGTCACCAACGGTTTTAGTACCAGTTTTATTGGCAAGCCCGCTTCACTATTCAGGCTGTTAACCACCTGATGGGCATTATCCATAACTTGTTGCAGGGTTTTCGGGCCATACAGGTTCTGGCTACCAATGACAAACCACACTTCTGATTGCTTGAATACGTCCATCTGATACTCCGTTTAATAAATTGTTATAAAAAATATATTTATAAATCAGTTTGATCGCCAAGATCAGTGTGTCGTCTCGGTCATTGGCGCAGGTGTATCGGTTACTGGCATATAGTGTGGTTCTGCTGACAGACACCACTGTTGATAGCGCTGATAAAGTTGCTGATAGCGAGCAACCTGGCTGGCGTCTGGTGTCAGAGTGCGCTCAATCTTACAGGCCATCTGACGCTGCGCAGCAGGGACATCGTGATATATTCCTGCGGCCACGGCGGCAAAAATTGCCGCTCCCAGCGCGCAACATTGATCAGAGGCAACAATTTGCAGCGGTCGATTCATCACATCGGCACAAACTTGCATGATAACCGGTGATTTACGCGCGATACCGCCCAATGCCAACACGTTCTCAACCGGAATATCCTGCTGTTCAAAACACTCCATGATAGCGCGCGCACCAAAAGCGGTTGCTGCGATAAAACCACCAAATAGAGTAGGGGCATCGGTTCCCAAATTCAGATCGGTAATAACCCCTTTTAAACGTTGATTAGCATTCGGCGTACGGCGGCCATTAAACCAATCCAATACCACTGGCAAGTGATCCAGTGAAGGGTTCTTTGCCCATTCAGCGGTGAGTGACGCGAGGAGGGTAGATTCAATCTGCTTTAACTGGGGTTGCAATTCGGGTTGTGCCAAGGCGGCCTGACGTAATGGCCAACTCAGTAAACGACTGAACCAGGCATACATGTCACCAAAAGCTGACTGACCTGCCTCCATACCAATCCAACCGGGTACCACACTGCCTTCAACCTGACCGCAAATACCGGCAATGGCGCGCTCACCCACCAACTTGTCATCGGCAATCAGAATATCGCAGGTGGATGTACCAATAACTTTGACCAAGGTATAAGGTAGAGCACCTGCGCCCACGGCACCCATATGGCAATCAAACGCGCCACCAGAGAGCACTACACCGGTCGGTAGCCCCAAACGCTCAGCCCATGCGGCAGTAATTAAACCCACCGGCCGTTCTGCCGTGTAGGTATCAGTAAACATAGGGTATTTAAGGTCGTCTACCAGACGGGTATCCAGTGCCGCCAGGAATTCACGCGGTGGCAATCCTCCCCATGATGGGTGCCATAAGCTTTTATGACCCGCGCTGCATCGCCCCCGTTGAATATCCTGTGGGGCGGTGGTGCCGGATAACAGTGCCGGTACCCAATCACACAACTCAATCCACGACACCGCAGCATCACGCACGGCGGCATCGGCGCGTGTCACGTGCAGGATTTTTGCCCAGAACCATTCAGAAGAGTAGACACCGCCAATATAGCGGGAATAGTCGGCAAATTCGCCACTGCGACATAAGCGATTAATCTCTTCCGCTTCTTCTATAGCCGTATGGTCTTTCCACAGCACAAACATCGCATTGGGATTATCTGCAAATTCAGGGCGCAGTGCCAATACCTGTCCTTGCTCATCAATCGGCGCGGGTGTTGAGCCCGTGGAGTCAACACCAATCCCGACGATTTGCAGGCGCTGCTCTTCTGACAGGCGGCTGACGACCTGACGGATCGCCTGTTCCATGGCTTCTATATAGTCCAGCGGATGATGGCGAAACTGGTTTTGTGCGGCCTGACAATAAAGGCCCTGCTGCCAGCGAGGGTAGTAGACAACTTCGGTATCGATCTCGGTGCCATGTTGACAATCTACCGCCAATACCCGGACGGAATCGCTGCCAAAATCTAATCCGAGCGCTATAGCTTTATTGGTTGATAAAGGACGGTCCGCCGATACAACGCTGGTTGTCATAGTGGTTGCTCCTAACATTTGCAGAAAACAGGAATTCATTGCCAATAACCATAGGAGTGAGTGGCAGCAAGATGTGAGGAGCCGATGGCTGGAAGTATGTACTTTTCTGCTTCCTACAGTGTTTTTGTGATGTCAGTCAAAAGTTAGAGAGAGGTTAAATTTGCTGAATATATGGATAAATAAACTGTAATCCCTGGATGTGATAGCGCTCTACATTCTAAAGCATAATTAACGTTAAAACTGTCAGCGTCTTACCGGGTGTGGTGAGGTTAAGTGGCTTTTAATAAAGCATTCAACCGCACTAAAACTGAAAAATAACATTGATAACGTTTCCACTAAAAATCAGATGATTTGGGTGGTTGACGATTAAATAAACAAAAATCATCTCTTCCTACAAAAATAGTTCGGAGAACACTATGCATAAATTAACTAAGGCGCTGGCAGTGGTTGGGTTAGCGGCAGTTATGTCACATTCAGCTATTGCCGAAAGCATGAAGTTGGGTTTTCTGGTAAAGCAGCCTGAAGAGCCTTGGTTCCAGACCGAATGGAAGTTTGCAGATAAAGCAGGGAAAGATTTAGGTTTTGAAGTGATAAAAATTGCAGTGCCCGATGGTGAGAAAACCTTGAATGCTATCGATAGCCTTGCCGCCAGTGGTGCGAAAGGCTTTGTTATCTGTACACCAGACCCGAAACTGGGGCCGGCCATCGAGGCGAAGGCGCGCAGTTATAACCTGAAAGTGATCGCAGTAGACGACCAATTTGTGAATGCCAAAGGCAAACCGATGGAAAGTGTTCCATTAGTCATGATGGCGGCGACCAAAATTGGTGAGCGTCAAGGACAGGAACTGTGGAAAGAGATGAGTAAACGCGGCTGGCAACCGGGTGAAACGGCGGTAATGGCGATCACCTCTGATGAACTGGACACGGCTCGCCGGCGTACCAGTGGGTCAATGGACGCGCTGAAAGCCGCAGGCTTCCCAGAAAAGCAAATCTATAAAGTACCGACCAAATCCAATGATATCCCTGGGGCATTTGATGCCGCCAACTCCATGTTAGTCCAGCATCCTGAAGTGAAAAACTGGCTGATTGTCGGCATGAATGACAACACCGTGTTGGGTGGTGTCCGGGCGACAGAAGGTCAGGGCTTTAAAGCACCCAATGTGATTGGCATTGGTATCAATGGCGTTGATGCAGTCAGTGAACTGTCCAAAGGCCAGGCTACCGGTTTCTATGGTTCTCTGTTACCAAGCCCGGATATTCATGGTTATAAAAGTATCCAGATGCTGAATGACTGGGTGACCAAAGGTGTTGAACCTCCGAAATTTACTGAAGTGACTGATGTGGTGCTGATCACCCGGGATAACTTCAAAGTCGAGTTAGAGAAGAAAGGCTTGATGTAATTCCGCTATACCCAACGTCATGGGCGTGGCGGCTAACCCTCTGGCCGCGTCAAATTCGAAGGGTATACACGCTATGGCGCACGGGGGCAGGCTACGGCTTGCCCCAATGGACCACACAGACAGGTGGTACCGTGCGACCCAAACTTTATAAGGAAGCCATCATGTCAGCACTCCATTCTGCGTTACAAGCCGAGCTGGAAGCCGAACAGTCACCTTATCTGGCTTTTTGTGGCATTGGAAAAAGTTTCCCCGGTGTTCAAGCGCTGGATGATATCAGTTTTACCTGTCAGGCCGGCCAAATCCATGCCCTGATGGGAGAGAATGGCGCGGGGAAATCAACCTTGTTGAAAATTCTCAGCGGTAACTACTCACCGACTCAGGGTGAAATTCACATTAAGGGCAAAGTAGCTAATTTTGCCAATACCACCGATGCGCTTGATGCCGGTGTCGCTATCATTTATCAGGAACTGCATTTGGTGCCGGAAATGACAGTGGCAGAAAATATCTATCTGGGCCAATTGCCTACCAAGATGGGCATGGTTGATCGCAAATTATTGCGCTATGAATCCAGTTTGCAGCTCTCACATTTGGGGCTGGACATCTCCCCCGATACCCCACTGAAATATCTCTCCATCGGCCAATGGCAGATGGTGGAAATTGCCAAAGCGCTGGCCCGTAATGCCAAAATTATTGCTTTTGATGAGCCGACCAGTTCGCTCTCTGCCAGAGAGATAGAACAACTGTTCCGGGTGATCCGAGAATTACGCGCCGAAGGGCGGGTCATTTTGTATGTATCACACCGGATGGAAGAAATCTTTGCACTGAGTGATGCCATTACGGTGTTTAAAGATGGCCGGTATGTGCGCACGTTTGACGATATGACCCAGGTGAATAACGACTCGCTGGTACAAGCCATGGTTGGGCGCAATTTGGGTGATATTTATGGCTATCAGCCGCGTGAAATAGGGCCAGAGCGCCTGACATTGCAAGAGGTGAAGGCGATTGGGGTGAAATCGCCAATCAGCCTGACCGTCCATCAAGGGGAGATTGTTGGCCTGTTTGGTTTGGTGGGGGCGGGGCGCAGTGAATTACTGAAAGGGTTGTTTGGTGGCACCAGGCTTAGCAGTGGTCAGGTTTTGCTGGATGGCAAGCCACTGACGATTCGTTCACCCATCGATGCCATCACCGCCGGGATCATGTTATGCCCGGAAGACCGTAAAGCCGATGGCATTATTCCGGTTCATTCGGTACAGGACAATATCAATATCAGTGCACGGCGCAAAACACTGACGGCTGGTTGTTTGATCAACAACCGCTGGGAGCAGGAGAATGCGGCACTGCGTATTCAGTCTTTGAATATCAAAACACCCAGCCCTCAACAACTGATTATGAATTTGTCCGGCGGCAACCAGCAGAAAGCCATTTTGGGCCGTTGGTTATCCGAAGATATGAAAGTGATCCTGTTGGATGAGCCAACTCGAGGTATCGACGTTGGGGCTAAACATGAAATCTATAACGTGATTTATCAACTGGCGAAACAGGGTATTGCGGTGCTGTTTGCGTCCAGTGATTTGCCAGAAGTTCTTGGGCTGGCTGACCGAATCGTGGTGATGCGGGAAGGGGCAATCTCTGGTGAGTTAGACCACGGTTCTGCCACTGAAGAACAGGCGTTAAGTCTGGCGATGCTACGCACCCCGAATATTGCTACTGATGCCGCGTCTGCGGTTGCTTGATTGTGAAGGAGTTATCCATGTCCAGCGTTACTTTGAGTTCTGATAAGAAGAACCCGGCATCAACCGAGTTAAAAGGTGGAGCACACAATAGTCAGTCGCAACCACCACAAGATACACCCGCTAAAAGTGGACTAGGACTATCCCGTATTTGGGATAGCTATGGGATGTTGGTAGTTTTCGCGGTGGTATTTATTGGTTGTGTGATATTCGTGCCTAACTTTGGCTCCTTTATCAATATGAAAGGGTTGGGGTTGGCTATCTCGATGTCGGGGATGGTGGCCTGTGGCATGTTGTTTTGTTTGGCATCCGGCGATTTTGACTTATCCGTCGCTTCAGTCATTGCCTGTGCGGGGGTAACGACGGCAGTTGTTATCAATATGACCGAAAATATGTGGCTGGGGGTGGGCGCCGGTTTGTTACTGGGCGCGCTATGCGGGCTGATCAATGGTTTTGTGATTGCCAGATTGAAAATTAACGCCTTGATCACCACGCTGGCGACGATGCAGATTGTTCGCGGCCTGGCCTATATCATCTCTGATGGTAAAGCGGTGGGTATCGAGGATGAGCGTTTCTTCGCATTGGGTTACACCAATTGGCTCGGTTTACCAGCCCCTATCTGGATTACCATTGCCTGTCTGGCCTTGTTTGGCTTCTTGTTAAACAAAACTACCTTTGGCCGCAATACCCTGGCTATCGGGGGCAACGAAGATGCGGCGCGCCTGGCGGGGGTGCCGGTAGTTCGCACTAAAATCATCATTTTTGTCTTATCGGGTTTGGTATCGGCGGCGGCTGGGATCATTTTGGCATCACGGATGACCAGTGGTCAGCCAATGACTTCGATTGGTTATGAGCTGATTGTTATCTCGGCCTGTGTGCTGGGGGGCGTGTCACTGAAAGGTGGGATTGGTAAGATTTCCTATGTTATCGCCGGTATCTTGATTCTGGGGACAGTGGAAAATGCCATGAACCTACTCAATATTTCTCCGTTCTCCCAATATGTGGTCCGTGGTTTGATCCTGCTGGCAGCGGTTATCTTCGACCGTTACAAACAGTTGGCTAAACGGACGCTATAAGTTGCACGGTGACAGAAAAGTCCATAAAAAGCCTATCTGGCTCACAGTTCTGTAATCACTATCGGGCAGCGTGAATTCTGCCCGATAAACTGAAATAAGCACATGCGTTTGCACGCCAATCAGATCAGGACTCCAAGGAGGCTAAATGTACCATCGAATGGTTCAGGAACCGCAACCCAATCCCTTGTTACCCGGCTATACCTTTAATGCCTATCTGGTAGCAGGATTAACCCCGATTCTGGCCGATGGACCACTCGATTTTTTTATCGATAGGCCAGGCGGCATGAAGGGCTATATCCTGAATCTGACCATTAAGGGACAAGGTAAGATTTTTGATGGTGAGAATACCTTTTACAGCAATCCAGGTGATTTGCTGCTCTTTCCCCCTAAGGCATCGCACTATTATGGTCGCTCACCGAACAGTGATTGTTGGTATCACCGTTGGGTCTATTTCCGGCCACGGGCATACTGGGCGGACTGGTTGGAGTGGCATAGCAAAACGCATGAAGTTGGGCGGTTATCTTTGCCTAACAACAACTTATTACTGGAATTTGATCGCCTGTTTGCCAATATTGAACAGACGCAAAAATCAGGACGGCGTTTTGGCGAAGAGTTGGGTATGAATCTACTTGAGCGCTTACTGCTGCGCGCAATGGAAGAAGATCCTCTTAGTCCACAACGCATTATGGACCCTCGAGTGATTGAAGCGTGCCAGTTTATTACCGGCAATTTAGCCGGTGAGCTGCGCATTGACGAAGTTGCACGTCATGTTTGCCTGTCTCCGTCACGTTTGGCACATCTGTTTCGTGAGCAAGTTGGTATCAATATATTGCGTTGGCGTGAAGACCAGCGGGTTATTCGGGCTAAGTTATTACTGCAAACCACGCAAGAGCCGATTGCCACTATTGGTCGCGTGGTGGGTTACGACGATCAACTCTATTTCTCCCGCGTTTTTCGTAAGCGTGTTGGTGTTAGCCCCAGTGATTTCAGGCGTCGTAGCATTGAAACCAACTACCCGCAACGCAGCCTCCGACAGCCAGAATGGCGAGATAATGCTGAGGCCATTGTGCGAATTTAATCTCGCCACTGACATTCAGCCAAAAATTACCTCTTGTCGCGGGAATCATCATGGTGTCAAATCGATTGATCGACTGATATCAATTGGCAAATAGGCTGCGCGAGAGGAAATATAATGGCTGAAAAAATCAAAGTGGGTTTACTGGGCTATGGTTATGCCAGCAAAACGTTCCATGCGCCGCTGATTATGGGCACTCCGGGGCTAGAGCTGGCAGGGGTTTCCAGTAGTGATGCCAGTAAAGTACATGCTGACTGGCCGACAATGGCGGTGGTTTCTGACCCCAAAACGTTATTTGATGATCCTTCAATCGATCTTATCGTGATTCCAACCCCGAATGACACTCACTTCCCGCTGGCTCAGCAAGCACTGGCTGCCGGTAAACATGTGGTGGTGGATAAACCGTTTACCGTGACACTGTCACAAGCAAATGAATTGAAGAAACAAGCAGATGAGGCCCACTTATTGCTTTCAGTATTCCATAATCGCCGTTGGGACAGTGATTTCCTGACGCTGAAAACACTGCTGGCTGAAGGCTCACTGGGGAATGTTGTCTATTTTGAATCTCATTTTGACCGCTATCGCCCGGAGATCCGCCAGCGTTGGCGTGAACAAGCCGGTGCGGGCAGTGGCATTTGGTACGATTTAGGTCCACATCTGTTGGATCAGGCGCTACAACTGTTTGGTTTGCCACAGACGCTAAATGTTGATTTAGGGATGCTGCGCCCTGGTGCGCAATCTGTTGATTATTTCCACGCGGTTCTTAGCTATCCGGGGCAACGAGTGGTGTTACACGGTACGGTGTTAGCCGCAGCAGAAACTGCGCGTTATATCGTGCACGGCATGCAGGGGAGTTACATCAAATTTGGTCTGGACCCACAAGAGGACAGGCTGAAAGCGGGTGAACGTTTGCCACAGGCAGATTGGGGCTACGATATGCGCGATGGAGTAGTGACACTGTCACATGATGGCATCCTCGCTGAAAAACCACTACTGACGTTGCCGGGTAATTATCCTGCTTATTATGCGGGGATCCGTGATGCCATTTTAGGTACTGCTGCCAACCCAGTACCCGTCTCGGAAGCGATAAAAGTAATGGAATTGATTGAACTGGGCATTGCCTCTGATCAACAGAAAAAAACGCTGCCGGTATCGCCAGCAAGCTGATTTTGCTGCTAAATACGCTTATTTGATAGAAACGATAGCCAAAGTCACTGGCGTTGCAGGTAGGCTGCCAGCAGATTTGAACACTGCTGGCAGCGGCCTCACCGAGGCAAGGCCTAAGGATGGGCGGCACAACGCAAACAGCTACCCCCTCTGCAACGTCAAGAACCAAGGTTATATTGAAGGAATACAGTGGCATGTCATGGTTACAACGCTTACGGATAGATAAATTTTTATTAGTGCTGATTCTGGTCGTTATTATTGCTTCTATTTTCCCCTGTGAAGGGGAAGTTAAGGTGTGGTTCGAACATCTGACGACTGCGGCCATTGCATTATTATTCTTTATGCACGGTGCCAAGTTATCCCGCGCCGCCATAGTTTCAGGCATGGGGCATTGGAAACTGCATCTGGTGGTGTTTCTCAGCACGTTTGCCTTATTCCCGCTGTTAGGATTGGGAATGAATGTGTTGGTACCCGGCGTGTTAACACCAACGCTGTATCTGGGTTTCCTCTATTTGTGCGCGTTACCTGCCACGGTTCAGTCAGCTATTGCCTATACCTCTGTGGCGGGAGGTAACGTGGCGGCGGCAATTTGTAGCGCCTCGGCATCCAGTATTTTGGGGGTTTTCCTGTCACCGCTGCTGGTGGGCATGTTGATGCACACCCAAGGGGGTGATACCGACACGTTGCATGCGATAGGTTCTATTATCATGCAACTGATGGTGCCATTCATTGTTGGGCATTTATCGCGCCCACTGATAGCTAAATGGGTTGAGCGCCATAAAAAACGGGTTAATATCACTGACCGGTCATCCATTCTATTAGTGGTGTATGTCGCGTTCAGTGAAGCCGTGGTTCAGGGGATTTGGCATCAAATCGATGGTTGGTCACTGCTGGCAATTCTGGTCTGTTCGATGGTGCTATTGACACTGGTATTAGTCATTAACACCATGGCAGCCCGCTGGCTGGGCTTCAATACTGCCGATGAAATCACCATTGTGTTCTGCGGATCGAAGAAGAGCCTCGCCAATGGTATCCCGATGGCTAACGTGTTGTTTCCCGCCTCAGTAGTCGGTGTGATGGTATTACCCTTGATGATATTCCATCAGGTTCAATTGATGGTATGTGCCGTCCTGGCACAGCGTTACGCGAAACGCGTCGCCAGAGAGCATGCCGAGGCGACTGAATCTTTGGCGTCGGCGGCGCGGGCAGAAACCAAGTAGCCGGTTGCGATCTGCAATAAAAAACGCCGGTACTTCTATGAAATACCGGCGTTTTTAGCTAATTCCTGACCGATTTAGCCACGGATTTTATCGCGCAGTGCCTGTTTTTCCTGTTCGGTGATAAATGCCATCGTCAGGCCATTTTGTTGTGCCTGGCGGATTTCTTGTGCTGTTAGGCCAGCAGCAGGTGCGGCATTGTGATATTCATTAGCAATTTCAATCCCCTGTACCGCTGGGTCATCGGTATTGATCGATGCCATCACGCCATGGCGCAGGAAGGTTGCCAGCGGGTGAGTGGCTAACGAAGAGACGGTGCTGGTCTGAATATTAGAGGTCAGACAGGATTCGATCCCAATGTTGTGTTCAGCCAAATAATCCATCAATTTGATATCTTCAATGGCTTTCACACCATGACCAATACGTTCAGCACCTAACTCGCGGATAGCTTGCCAGATACTTTCCGGGCCAGCGGCTTCACCGGCATGGACGGTAATACGCAGGCCCGCATCGCGCGCGCGATTAAAGTGACTGCGGAACAAACCGCCAGGGAAGCCCAGTTCGTCACCGGCCAGATCCAACGCAGTAATCCCCTCGCGATGTGCCAGTAAACCATCAAGTTCTTGCAAACAAGCTTGTTCACCAAAAGTGCGGCTGAGGATCCCTATCAGGCGGATATCAATATCAAAATCACGACAACCGGACTGCACCCCATCAATGACGGCCTCGACCACACCGGCAACCGGCAATTGGTGTTTCATTGCCATATAGAAGGGTGAAAAGCGCAGTTCGGCATAATGCAAACCGGCATTAGCGGCATCTTCGACATTTTCGTAGGCCACACGGCGGCAAGCATCAAGTGAGGCCAAAACCGCAACCCCCCAATCCAGCTTTTGCAGGAAGCTGACTAGATCTGGCTCAGTTTTAGTGATTTGCACATGCGGGCGCAGTTCGGCTAGCTCATCAGCCGGTAGGGCCAGATTAAATTGGCGACCCAGGTCCAAAATAGTTTGCGCACGGATATTGCCATCAAGGTGGCGGTGAATGTCGGTCAGGGGGAGGCGGGGATCAATCATGCTGTGCACTCACTTTTTATCAGAAGTAGATTCTTGTAGGTAAAGTGCAGAACATTATAAAAACAAATGAATGAAAATATCCACTGCGTTGCATAAAAAAGTGACATAAATCACGAATTGATATGGGCGGACAATATCGCCCGCCCATGATGCCGGCTTTAATTTCAACTATTTATTGCGATTCAACTGCGACCAATCTTTTTTCAGTTCGTACTACCAGCAGATAAGTGAGGATAAATGACAGGCCGAGTGACAAGGTGACACCC
Source organism: Yersinia sp. 2540 StPb PI (assembly GCF_052217165.1). NCBI lineage: Bacteria > Pseudomonadati > Pseudomonadota > Gammaproteobacteria > Enterobacterales > Yersiniaceae > Yersinia > Yersinia sp. 2540 StPb PI. The sequence goes on along the minus strand of NZ_JAZGQC010000001.1, from coordinate 2,949,268 downwards.
AATAGGATGTAGATAAAGTAAGGGCCAATATAGGCCGGTAGGCTGAATATGCTTGATAAAATATAGCCGTACAGCCTTACGCCGAAAAAGGCGATAAATGCAGAGGCAATCGAGCTGCTTATCGTCGTGGCAATAAAGGCTTTTTTGTATTTAGTTAACACACCAAACAGTGCGGGCTCTGTAATGCCCAATAAGCCAGAAACGGCGGCAGACAGCACCACGGTTTTTTCTTGCCGGGTTTTGACATGGAAATAGATAGCAAATGTTGAACCCGCAATGGCCATGTTTGCCATAAACATCATTGGCATTAACATATCAAAACCTTTGTCGGTAAAGTTTTGCAATGCAATGGGGGTCATGGCGTGATGCATTCCGGTAAGAATAGCAATCGGGCGAATGGCACCGACGATAAAACCAGCAAATACCGATGAGATATCAAATAATCCCTGAATACCGAATGCCAGTAGTTTGCCTAAATAAATGCCGGCTGGGCCGATAAACGTCAATGAAACCAATGCGGTGATAAAAAGGGTTAGCGTTGGGGTAAATACTGTTTTCAGCACATCGGGCATAATTTTATCGACCCAACGGTGAATATAACTCAGCGCCAGAATTGAGAAAATAACGGGAATAACACTGGCAGAATAGTTAAATACCGATACCGGCACGATATCCATAAAATAGATGACACTCACCGCGCCCGGGGTATGAGTGGCCAGCGCTTTGGCGGCATCAATGAGTGTGGGATACATCAGGCAGGCTGCCACCGCTGCCGCCAGATATTCATTAGTTTTAAATATCTTAGCCGCAGAAACAGCAAGGAAGAACGGCAGGAAATAGAATACCCCGCTGGCAATTAAATCGATAATCATCACGGTGTCGCTTTGGGCTGAGATGATTTTTAAGGCGATCAACCCTGCCAGTAAGCCTTTAATCATCCCCGCCCCGGCAATCGCCGGAACGATAGGGCCGAATACCCCAGAAACGGTATCCATAAACAGTGAAACCAGACTTTTCCGTGCTTTAGGTGCTATTGCCGTAGTCGCGCTTGAGGGAACATTCTCATCAGGTGACATATTATCAACAATATCTTGATACCAGGCATTTACCTGTGGGCCGATAATGATCTGTACTTGATCACTTTGATTTTGCGCACCTAATACACCTGGCAATTGTTTGATTTTCTGCCATTCGACTTTACTATCATCAATTAAATCAAAACGCAGCCGTGTCATACAATGCCAGACTTTATTTATATTATCCTGACCACCGACCAGTTTAATTATTAACTGACATACCTCAGTCCTTCCCATAAAACCCTCGCACCTGAGCCATTATTTTTATTCACTGTGAATGATAATAAGTTTACTGAAAGTTAAAAACAAACCAATAAAGCATGGGTTACATCACATTATTCGATGGTTAGGGTGTTCTTCGGTGCTTTTTCTATTAATTGGTATGGTTTTTTGCGGTAATTTTCGTGATTCACGAACCAAAAAAAACATTTAAATTTTAGGTTTACAAGGTCAGTGTAAATAAGGTGAAATTAGCGAATACGTCATACGAATTTATTAATTCATGCATCATTGGTTGCCACGTTGAAGAGTCGCAATCTGAGTGTTGTAAAGGAGCATTGCATGCAACCCACGTTGATAACTGGCATTGAATGTCAGATAACCCGGCCTGATCGCCATAATTTAGTTGTGGTTAAGATTGAAACTAATAAAGGGATTGTTGGCCTGGGTTGTGCCACATTTCAGCAGCGTCCCCTTGCCGTTAAAGTGATGGTGGATGAATATCTCCGGCCACTATTACTGGGGCGTGACGCGAATAATATTGAAGACTTGTGGCAGATGATGATGGTCAATGCCTATTGGCGAAATGGGCCGGTGATCAATAACGCGATTGCCGGGATTGATATGGCATTATGGGATATTAAAGGCAAGCTGGCGGATATGCCGCTCTACCAACTGTTTGGTGGCAAATCTAAAGATGCTATTGCCACCTATAGTCATGCCGCCAGTGACTCACTGGATGGGTTGTATGTTGAGGTGGATAACTTGCTGGCGCAAGGTTATCGGCATATCCGCTGCCAGTTGGGGTTCTATGGGGGGAATGCTCAGGATCTGCACGCGACCCGACAGCCAACAATCGGCGCATACTACGATCAAGACCAATATATGGATAACACGTTGGTGATGTTTAAAGCGCTACGCGAAAAATACGGCAATCAATTCCATATTTTACATGATGTGCATGAGCGCTTATTCCCACAACAAGCGGTTCAATTTGCCAGGCAGTTAGAAGCTTATCGCCCTTATTATATTGAAGATATTTTGCCGCCGAATCAGAACGAATGGCTGGAACAGATCCGTAATCAAACGGCGGTACCACTTGCTACGGGTGAATTATTTAACAATCCGGCAGAGTGGAAAGACTTGATAATCAATCGCCGGATTGACTTCCTGCGTTGTCATGTATCACAGATTGGCGGAATTACCCCGGCATTAAAACTTGGGAGCTTCTGCCAGAGTTTTGGGGTTCGCCTGGCATGGCATTGCCCGCCAGATATGACACCGATTGGTGCTGCGGTTAACACCCATTTAAATATCTATTTGCACAATGCAGCAATTCAGGAGTTCGTGGCCTATCCGGCCAATACCCTGAGTGTATTTCCGGGCGCCGTTCAGCCGACAGAAGGCTATTTGTACCCAATTGAACAGGCGGGGATAGGTGTTGATTTTGATGCTCGTTTAGCCGATGAATTCCCGGTTGTTTATCGGCCTCATGAATGGACACAAAGCCGTTTGCCGAACGGAACAATTCATACACCATAGTGGGTCTGAGCGGATTCAGCTCTGGCGGAACTTTAGGTTATCCTGATTAAACGGAATAATATAGGTGCAGGAATAGTCGATATCCACGATATCACTGAATGTGTATACGCGGCCATCCTGCAAAATGCCTCGGTTCAGGATATGCATGGCGGCAATGCCTTTTTTGCATCCAAGCAGTTCAGCTTGTTCTTTATTGATATTAATCGCCTGATAATGGGTTAATGCATGGGACAGGCGATAGCCTTTGCTGAGAATATATTGCTGTATCGAGCTTTCAATGACTTTTTGGTTCAAATCAGGGAAAGCGGCGACTGGCATGCGCGAATTTTCGATTTGAACCTTACGATTATCAATGTAACGCAAACGTGAGAATGCCCAGATAAAATCATCCGCGCTAAGGTTGAAGATCTGTTGTTCTTCATTATCAGGGCGGCGTTTATGCAGATTAATTAAACGAAAACTGATTTGGTTAAATTTCTTTTCGGTAATTGAATTGTATACCAGCGGATTATTACCCACGCCGGGATTAATGAAGATCCCGGCACCTTGCACCATATGCACGGCACCAATGGCTGCCAGCTTCTCTAACGCTTTACGTATGGTAAAACGTGACACGCCATATTCCTCTGCTAACTGGCGTTCCGGCGGCAATTTCTCAGGTAATTTCTCGCCAGACTGATACATTTTACTCAGCAAGTCCTGAGCAATAAATTCTTTCTTTTTCATTTGGTTGTCCAGCACAGATAAACCTAGCCGCGTGATAGTAGTATATCGATTATTGACGTTATCGGCAGCGGGAAAGATGAGATGGGGAGGGGGAGAAACGCCACTCAAGGCATCAAGTGGCGTAATACACGATACTGTTTTACTTAACTGTCGCTATTGTCCTGCAAAAAACGAATACCGTTAATCAGCTTATCCATACCGGCTTCGACCTTGCTGCGGGAACAGCCTACATTCAGACGTAAAAAGCCACGACCCTCTTCGCCATAGGTAAAACCGGGCATAATGGCGACTTTCTCTTTCTCAATTAGCACCTCTTGCAACTGATGGTCATCAATGTTCAAGGGGCGTAGGTCTATCCATGCCAGATAGGTTGCTTGCGGTGGCTGCCAGTTTAATGCCGGGAACGCCACATTAAGGCGCTGTGCCACATAAACCAGATTGGCTTGCAAATAACTGCGTAGCTCATCCAACCATGGTTGCGCCTGCTGGTAAGCCGCAATGTGCGCCACAATGGCCAGTACCGCCGGAGAGGATAGTCCATCACGGCCTTTCAACATTTGAGTGTAGATATCACGGGTTTCACTGTCACTGATAAAACCGTATGCACCCGTTAAGGCGGGGATATTGAATGTTTTGGAACCCGAGGTCAGCAGCGCCCATGGGGTCTGACCTACCTCACTCCAAGGGGTATGTACCTGATTGCCCCAGGTCATATCCATATGGATCTCATCGCTGATAACGCGGACCTGATGGCGTTCACACAGTTCGGCCATTTGCGCCAGCTCTTGTGGTGTCCAGACTTTCCCTGTTGGATTATGCGGACTACACAACAGCAGCACTTTCGTCTGTGGCCGCGCCAACAGTGCCTCCAGATGTGCCATATCACATTGCCACTGGTTATCTACTTTGTGCAGCGGGCAGCTAAGTAGCTGGCGCTGATTAGCGAGAATGACTTTATAGAAGGCGTCATAGGCAGGGGTGTGGGTAACGACGAAATCACCGGGAGCAGACCAACAGCGGATTAGCTGAGCGACCATATAGATAACTGACGGGCCGTAGACCGCCATTGAGGTATCGATATGACAATGAAACCGTTGCAGATACCAATGACGAATTGCACCAAGGAAATCTTCATGCTGCCAGCGGCTATAGCCCAACACACCGTGGGCTATCCGCTGATTCAGCGCTTGCAGAATCACCGGTGCGGTAGGGAAGTCCATATCAGAAATGGTAAAAGGCAACAGGTCAGCAGCACCAAAACGGTCTGCAATATAATCCCATTGGGTACACCAAGTGCCGTGACGATCGACAGGCGTGGAGAAATCAAACATCAGCATCTCGCTTATCAAATATACCCTTGGTCCTTGAAGTTGCGGCGAGTTTCGGCACCTGTTACTCGGCCCATCCCTGGGCCTCAGGCGAGGCCGCTGCAAATCACGCTCAAATCGATTCCCGACCGATTTTTCATGTGCTGTGGCCTACCTGCAACGCCAATAACCTTGGGTATAATTTTTCATGTAACTGGTATTTAGGTAACGGCGCTTAGCGAATTACCGTCCTAAGGCGTCGCAAACTGAGTACTGCTTATCAGTGAGTCTAATTCATCTTTCACCGATTGCACTTGTGGACCAATAACAACTTGCAGATTATGGTCATTCAGTTGAATAACGCCAATGGCGCGGTTGGCTTTTAACGCCTCTTTATCCACCAAATTCATATCTTTAACCGACATCCGCAAGCGAGTAATACAGTTATCCAACGAGACAATGTTATCTGCACCACCCAGCGCATGAAGAATAGCAGGGGAGTTATAACCGGATTTACCGGTTGCAGCGCCATAAGTGGCTTTTTCTGCATTGCTGCTAGCGGTGGTTTCGCTTTCACGGCCGGGTGTTTTGATATTGAAGTACTGAATAGCAAAACGGAAAATCATGTAGTACGCCACGAACCAGATCCCGGCAACCACTGGCACCCAATACCATTTAGTCGCAGTGCCATGCAGAATACCAAATACCACGAAATCAATGATATTACCGTCGGTATTACCAATGGTTACACCCAGCAACGCCATCACAGTAAAGCCCAAACCGGTCAGGATCGCATGGATCAAATACAGGAACGGTGCTACAAACAGGAACAGGAACTCAATCGGTTCGGTGGTACCGCCAATCACACAAGCCACAACACCGGAAATCAACAACCCTTTAATTTTATGTCGGTTTTCAGGCTTGGCACAGTGATACATGGCTAGCGCCGCACCCGGCAGGCCACCGAGGAAGGCGGGCATTTTGCCTTGAGACAGGAAGCGAGTCGCACTTTCTGAGAAGCCGGTGGTGGTTGGACAAGATAACTGAGCCTGGAATATTGTCAGTGCACCACTCACGCTGTGACCACAAACATCCATGGTTCCGCCCGCTTCAGTAAAGCGGATCAATGCCACCAAAATATGGTGCAGGCCGAACGGCAGCAATAGACGTTCGCCACTGCCGAAAATCATCGGCCCGAACATGCCAGCACCGTTAATCAGGCGACCCAGACCGGTGATACCGGCGGCGAAAAATGGCCAGATCAGCGGGATCAACAACCCCACCAGCCCGAGCACTACCGTCGTCACTATCGGCACAAAGCGAGTACCGCCAAAGAAGGCTAATGCATCAGGTAAACGAATGGTGTTGAAGCGTTCATGCAGTAAATAAACAATGACCCCGACAATTACCGCCCCCAGAATCCCGGTGTCGATCGACTGAATACCTAGAATATTTTGAATGTTATGGGTTTTCAGGACTAATGGATCGGTGGTTGGCAACACACCGCTGGTGGTGAGGTAAAAGTTGGTCGCCAGATTCAGCACGGCAAAGCCGACGAAACCAGAGAAGGCGGCTACGCCCTTATTTTCGCGCGCCATACCCAGCGGGATAGCAATGGCAAACATTACGGGCAGGAAACTAAAGGCAAATGAACCCACCTTGCTCATCCAGGTAAATAGTAGCTGGAAGGCAGGATGACCAATTACCGGTAATAGGGTGATGACATCTTTACTGCTGAGTGAACTGCCGATACCCAGCATGATCCCACAGAAGGAGAGCAAGGCGACCGGCAGCATGAAGGTTTTCCCTAAACTCTGGAAAAACTCCCACAGCGTAATTTTTTGTTTTTTTACCGCTGACATAGTGACTCCTGTTTTTCAAAACGCCTGATGTTAAAAATGTCTGCTCTAACCACCGCGGTTCTTAATACGGTGTGTTTATCGCTAAATGGCGACTATTTCGCCTCCCTGTCTGGAGGTTAAACAAGATAAAACGTTTAACCCAGATAATATGAGTGATATGTCACAATTACTGATGCTACTTCTGTATTAGAGTAAATCATCAGATTAAACGTTTAACTTGGCTTGTTTATCAGCGGGTATGACCATTAAAAAAATCACAATTACCGATGTGGCTAAGTTTGCCGGCGTCTCAGTGGCGACAGTTTCATTAGCTATAAGTGGCAAAGGGCGTATCTCTGGGGCAACCGCTGACCGGGTCAATCAGGCAATCGAACAGTTAGGTTATGTGCGAAACCGCCAGGCGGCACAATTACGCGGTGGCGAGTCCGGGGTGATTGGCTTGATTGTGCGCGATATCGGCGATCCATTTTATGCCGCAATGACGGCGGGTTTGAGTGAGGCGATTGAGGCAGAGGGCAAATTGCTGTTTCTGACGCAAAGTGGTCGGGAGGGCAAAGGTCTATTGCGTTGCTTCGATACACTTATCGCTCAGGGTGTTGACGGCTTGGTCCTCGGCGGGGGAGCCAAACGTGAGATGGGATTGCAGGAGAAGGCGGCAGAGCATGATATCCCATTGATTTGCGCGGCACGGTCGAATGTGTTGGAAGGTGTGGATGTCGTGCGCCCTGATAATATGCAGGCGGCTAAAATGGCCACTGAGTTTTTGATTGGCCGTGGTCACCGGCAAATTGCCTACCTTGGCGGGCACTCGCATTCATTGACGCGGGCAGAGCGCTTGGGAGGCTTCTGCGCCACGTTGGTTCAATATGGCCTGCCATTCCGTTCTGAATGGGTGGTTGAATGTGACGGGCAACAGCAGGCGGCGGCAGATGCGGCAGAAGAGCTGCTACGTTATCATCCCAATGTCAGTGCCATCATTTGTCATCAGGCATCAGTGGCATTGGGGGCTTACTTTGGTATCTTACGCACCGGTCGGACTATTGGTAGTGCTGGTGTAGACACCTATCTGGATCAACAAGTGGCACTGATTGGTTTTGGTGACGTGCCGGCAGCCGAATTAACCGAACCACCACTCACCTTTATCACCAGTTCCGCCAGAGAAATTGGTTACAGTGCCGGGCAGCGGTTACTCCAGCGAATTGCCGGTGTTGACCTGCAACTGCAAAATGTCATATTACCGCCGATATTGATCCGCCGAGGGTCTGCTTGATCATGCCTGATCTTGGGGGTTATTCATTAACGCCAAAGCATCGACATCGCCCGCGGTAATCAGATGCAGGTTGCGGCTGATATCTTCTATCGGCCAGTCCCACCAAGCAATAGCCTCGAGTTTAGCTATCGTTGCTGGTGGGAAGCGGCTCTTAATCACGGTTGCCGGGTTGCCACCCACAATGCTATAAGCCGGTACATCACGCGTCACTACCGCTCGTGATGAAATGATGGCACCATTGCCGATGGTCACACCTGGCATGATAAGTACGTCATAACCAATCCAAACATCATTTCCAACGCAGGTATCGCCTTTATAGGGCAGTTCATCCATTGATGGCGTGACGCGCTCCCAACCATTGCCAAAAATATTGAAAGGATAAGTCGAAATACCTGAAATTTTATGATTGGCGCCATTCATGATGAATTGAACCCCGCGTGCCAGCGCGCAGAATTTGCCAATAATCAGTTTGTCACCAATAAACGGGTAGTGATAGAGCACGTTGCGCTCGAAGTTTTCCGAATCTTGTGGATCGTCGTAATAGGTATAATCCCCGATAATAATATTCGGGTTGTTCGTTGTATTTTTGATAAAGCAAACCTGCGCAAAGCCTACCATGGGGTGCTTGCAGTCGGGGTTGGGGCCGGTCATAAGTTTATCTGTCATTGCAACTTCCTGCGTACTGCGTGGACCCAGAGATAAAAAAACGGAGCCATCAGGCTCCGTTCTATGTGTTATTACTGCGACTTATTGCACCAACTATTGTGCCGGAACCGCAGGTTCTGCTGGGGTTGCTGGCATATCTTCTGGTGCGCTGTCGGTGTCTTCTTCAGCAGGTGCCCCGCCAAACATACCAAACAGGCCAACAAACTCTTGCAGTGACATTTTCTGACCATTCAAATTGACCTGATTATCAGCAAAATGGAAGCTGCTGCTGATAACATCATCTTTGGTGGTGGTCAGTTTAAACATCTGGCCCATAGCGGCAATGCCTTGAACCTGTTGTTGTGCCAGCTTCTGAGCTTCTTCCGGGCTGTAGCCTTGCAGGCGTGCGGCCTGGGTCGTCAACTCAGTTGCCATTGCCATCGGGATAGTCAGGGTTGCGTCAACTTTCTTCACTGACTGCGCTAACAGGGGTTCAGCACTTGCTTTAGTCTGCGCCGGATCAACCAAGTCGACATTCAGGGTAAAGGTACTTTCCCCTTTAGCGTTTTTCCAGCTCAGTGGCGCAATGCTCACGGTTGGATTGCCTTTTAACAGCCCTGGAAGATTGGCAATTAACATCTCAGTCATTTGCTCTTGATAGGCAACAGGATCGAGGTTTTCACCCGCCTGAACGGCTTTCAGCACTTGTTGATTATACGCGCTGGTGAACTGCTTCAGGTTTTGGCCATCAAGCTTGTCAAAGGCAAAGGCTAATTTACCGGAACCGAAATCATTACCCTGAGTTTTTAATGCATCGAGGGTGTAGCTCAGTTTGCCGTTCAGGTCTTTATCCGTTTCACCCAATTGGGTATTAAGGTTAAAGCCAACCAGTGTTGCCATCTCTTTGCCATCAAGACTGAAACCAATTTGCTTGATAGCGACTTGCTGATCACCAATGCTGAGATCAAATTTACCCATTTTGCTGTCACTTTTCAGCGTCAGGCCCTGCACGCTGAATTGTTCCAGTTGGTCCCACTGATTTTTGCTGGTGAAGACGATATTCTCGCTGCTACCGCTCATCTTCACATTACGCATATCGCGCGAAACATCGGCATCAATGGTAGCACCAGAGAATTTCATGCTGGTGGTATTTTGCTGATAATCGATAGGAATAAAGGTAATGGCGGAAGAGGTATCACCGCTGTATGAAATGCGTGAATCCGCAGTAAACGGTGATTGGCCTTTGGTAACATCAAATAGCTTTTTCAATGCAGGGGTATTGGCAAGTTCGGTATGTACCGATGCCATGCTCGGGATCAAATTGAATTTCTTCAACTGCGCGAACGGGAATGGGCCGTGATCGATAGTTTCGATAAAAGCGATTTCATCACCGTCTTTTAACGCTTTTTCACCCACGACACTGCTATCTGCTTGCAGCACATAGCGAACCTGGCTACGGAACAAACCACGTTGGTAATCTGTATAGGCGAGTTTGACACCAGCTTTAGGCAGCAATGTTCTGATCTGCCCGTTTGCGGTGTTAACCAGTTCACCCATCCGTTGTTCAATCAGTTTGCCGGTATACCATGAGGCTCCAGTCCATGCTGCGCCAAGTACGACAATGACGCTGACAGCCACTAACGATTTTTTCATTGTTCTGTTCATCCTTTTCTAATACACCAAATTCACTATGTTGAACGCGGTAATGAGTTGCTGGTGAAAAACCACCCAAGAGAATGCCTGAAAAACAGTATTCACCAAATTAATATAGGCATAGATTAACCGGACACAAATATTATTGCGACGATAACTATCCTGAAACGGCAAGCGTGAGTTCTGTGTAATAACAAAACTCCGCCATTGCGACTATGGAATCTATCTATCACGACAGCAAAAAGCCAGTTATTGACAACAAAATGAGTGACTTCGTTCAGTCTGCGTTGTAAACACGCGCAATAGAGCCAATTCCTTGCACTGTAACCGGTGATTCATTCGCCGGGATAAAACAGGATTCGCCTGGTTGTAGGGTGATTTCCTGCTGCTGTTTTTTCAATATAGCCTGACCCTGAATACAAAACACAATTGCCGCGCTAGGTTGTGCCAACACTTGAGTCTCGGCCGTTACTGTATGCAGTGAAAAAGCAAAATCCTCAACTGGGATAGGGAAGGCCAGTTCGTTGCCTTGCTGTTTTGGCGTGGTCAGCAGAGTATCAGCCGGTTTGGGGATAAATTGCAGATTGGCCATCAGTTCGGGAATATCGATAAACTTAGGCGTCAGGCCCGCGCGTAATACGTTATCGGAGTTTGCCATCACCTCTAGTGCCACGCCGTTGAGGTAGGCGTGCGGTGTTTCAGCATACAGGAACATGGCTTCACCCGGTTGCAGGGTCACGACATTTAGCAATAAGGGGGAGAACAAGCCGCTGTCATCAGGGTAAAAACGCGAGATACTGCGGATGGTATCCCAAGGTTCACCTAACTGGTTATTTAAGGCTGCTTTCAAAATTCCCAGCGCGAGCGTTTTTGGGTCGCCAGCCAAACTCAGTAAACTGGCAAACAGGGCCGCTAAGTGTTCAGTATCCGGTTCGCGCAGGAATGCGGCGATATCGGGATGCGCTGCCGCTAAGGGGTGGAGTAATGCCTGAATATCTTCCAGTGTACGGAAACCATTCATAGCCTGAAAGGGTGTTAGCGCATAGACCAGTTCCGGCTTATGGTTGGCATCTTTATAATTTCTTTCGGCAGCATCCAGTGGGATACCCGCCTGATTCTCTTTGGCAAAACCAATTTCGGCGGCGGTTTTACTGGGATGAACCTGAATCGATAACGGTTGTGCCGCACAAAGTACTTTGAACAGGAATGGTAGCTCACCAAAACGGTTGAAAACATCATGGCCCAGATTAGCATCGGGATCTTGTTCGATCACATCACGCAATGAATGCCACTGGCCGTTAGCATCTGCCACCTGTGAGCTGCTCTTCGGATGCGCGCCCATCCACAGTTCAGCCATTGGTTTCCCCTGTGGATTTGCTATGCCATAAAGCTGAGTGAGGGCGTCGGTACTGCCCCAAGCGTAGTTTTGCACTGCATTCTTCATCTTTTGCATGTTTACGTTCTGCCGTTTGTTAAGGGCCAAATTAAGGGTTACACACAAATCAGCTATTTTATATGACTAATCGCGCCTGACCCTGCCGCCCAATAAAATTGTCCCTTAGTAAACAATGGCGCTACGGGGGTTGCAAGTAGTAATCGGAGGGTGGGGGGCCAATTGAGCGAAAACGGGCACTACCGCCGTTTAATGTCGCGAAGAGGGCGTAACATCGACGCCCTTATTTAGGAAAGTGAGAAAACCGATAAGGTAAATACGGCGAAAATCACCGGGCAAAAGATAGCGCTTGCCCTTGCCATCCAGTGGTACGCAGGAATTGTTCCCAGGTTAAACTGGCCGGATTTACTTGTCGGCTCCAAAGCAGATCTCGCTCTTTACGGAAGTAACCGTACTCTACCGTATACTCAGCCATACCGATTACTTCATCCACTAATCCCCCAATGCTGGAAAATGTGGGGAAGTGTTGACACAGCTCCTCACGTGTAAACGCCGAGCTGTAGCGGGCTTTTTTCCCCGTCACACGGCTAAATGTTTCAACCATCTCTTTGGGTGAAATGATCTCCCCGATAACAGGCAAAGATTGGCCCGCGTACAGGTCCTTATCATCAAAAATCGCTAACACCGCTGGGCCGGTCGCTGTCAATGGGTCGACAAAAGGTGCGCAAAAATCTTCAGGTAGATAGAGAGGAAAGACTAAAGTATCTCCTTCCATTCGTGGCTGATAGAACTCAAGCAGATTAGTGTAAAAAAACGCCATGTAGATAAATGAACTGGTGACGGGCAGTGTACGAATGTAGCTCTCAACCCGGCTCTTATCAGTAAAGTGTGGCACCCACTTTTTCCCTTCGGTAATCTTTTCTACGTTTTCCAGACTAGAGAATACAATATGTTTTACCCCCGCTTCGACGGCGGCATCTGCTATTTGTTTACCTAACGCTGTTTCGTGTGTTTCCGCGTGGCTCGCCTGCGGCGTGATAGCGGGCGTCATTAGAAACGCGCCATATGCCCCTTTAAATGCTTGAACAAACGTCTCTTTATGGCCCAATTCTAGCGGTACTGCCATGAGTTCTGCCCCCTGAAGCGCCAGCTCTTGCGCTTCTGGGGAATCTACCCGCCGCGTTAGCGCGCGTACTCGGTAGCGCTGACTCTCTAGTAGCGTGCGCACCACACTACGCCCTTGTTTACTCAATGCTCCCACAACTGTGATGAGTGGTTTGCTATTCGATAACATCAACTGTCTCCTGATAATCCCTACAACATGAACTTGCATTATGATGACGGCTGAGGGATAAGAGAAATCGATTGTTTTATATTAAGGAATCCACCAAATGGATACCACACGGATAGATCTAAACCTGTTGGTCACCCTGGAAGCTTTGCTTGCTGAACAGAATGTAACCAAGGCCGCAGCGCGACTTAATCTCAGCCAGCCCGCAGTTAGTGCGCAACTGAATCGCTTGAGAGAGGTATTTGACGACCCTTTGCTGGTTCCTGCGCGACGGGGGATGACGCCGACTGCAAAAGCGCTGGAGTTACTTACTCCGCTGCGTGCGTCTTTAGACCAACTGCGCCGCACGCTGCAATCGCACAAGGATTTTTATCCCGAGCGGGCTCAACTGACGGTCACCATTGCGGGTACTGACTACATACAGGCTGCGGTCGTCATGCCGCTGGTTTTGGCCTTACGGCAAAGATCACCGGGGGTCCGTATTGCCGTTCGTCACTATAATCCGAGCCAGTTGGAACAACAGTTGGCCAGTGGCGAAGTTGATATAGCGGTTATTACACAAGGTGCCTATCATGCGCGTCTAAGAGCACGCCATTTGTTCGATGAAACTTATGTACTCATCGGGCGGAAAGACCACCCGGGGCTTAGAGACAAGTTAACAATGGAAGATTTTACCCAACTAGAGCATGTCATTGTTTCACCTTCCGGGGGCAGCTTCACCACACCAATAGACGATGCTCTGGCGGCATTCGGATTTCAACGTAATGTTGTTATGTCGGCAGCGTCATTCCTTTTTGTTCCTGAGATAGTCGCCACTAGCGACCTTGTGGCTTTAATTCCACGACGATTGTGGCAAGTGCAGGGGCAATCGGATCGATTCACGATGGTTGAGGTTGGCTGGCTTGCGGAGCAATTTGATGTCAGCTTAGTTTGGCATGAGCGCAGTCATAGTCATGCTGGCCATGGTTGGATCCGAGATTTGATGGTTGAACTGAGTGGTCACAAGGATGAGTGCGCTAATTAGCAGTGTGTTTTAGCCGCAGGCTCGTTATGAGAATATTGATCACAAAATGATATAAATGCGAATCAATCGCATAAAGGTAACAGCAAATGTGCCATGATAGTGTCATGTCGCCAGTGAGACTGGTATGACATACCTCAACCGTTCAGTTCTACATGCTAAGGAGACCGTGATGGCGACCACCCGCAGTGAAAAAGACTCTATGGGGCCTATCGATGTACCAGCAAATCAATTATGGGGCGCACAAACCCAGCGTTCACTGGAACATTTCCGTATCTCGCAAGAAAAAATGCCGACGGCACTGATCCATGCTCTGGCACTGACCAAACGGGCAGCGGCGCAGGTCAACATGGATTTAGGGCTACTACCAGCCGAACGGGCAAAGGCCATCATGCGTGCCGCAGATGAAGTTCTGGAAGAGTGTCATCCGAGTGAGTTTCCACTGTCTATCTGGCAAACCGGGTCTGGTACCCAGACCAACATGAATATGAATGAGGTTTTGGCGAACCGTGCCAGTGAGCTGTTAGGCGGCGAGCGCGGAAACAATCGGTTAGTGCATCCTAATGATGATGTGAATAAAAGCCAAAGTTCAAATGATGTCTTCCCAACGGCGATGCATGTTGCTGCGGTTATCGGGTTGCGGCAACATCTGTTACCGGAACTCAAAACATTGCAGGAGACACTGGCACACAAAGCGTACGCCTTTCGCGATATTGTGAAGATTGGCAGGACGCATTTGCAAGATGCTACGCCATTGACCTTAGGGCAGGAGATCTCGGGCTGGGTGGCGATGCTATCTCACAGCGTGCAGCATATTGAAGCGACCATTCCTCATCTGTGTGAGTTGGCGTTAGGGGGGACGGCGGTAGGAACCGGGCTGAATACGCATCCAGAATATGCCGTGCGAGTAGCCAAAGAGATTGCGGCGCTTACCCATCAACCATTTATCACTGCGCCTAATAAGTTTGAGTCATTAGCGGCTTGTGATGCATTAGTTCATGGTCATGGGGCTTTAAAAGGACTTGCGGCTTCATTGATGAAAATTGCCAACGATGTGCGCTGGTTGTCCTCCGGCCCTCGCTGCGGCATTGGTGAAATCGCGATTCCTGAGAATGAACCGGGCAGTTCAATCATGCCTGGCAAAGTGAATCCGACACAGTGTGAAGCCATGACGATGTTATGCGCACAGGTTATGGGTAACGACGTGGCCATCAATATTGGTGGAGCATCCGGTAATTTTGAATTGAACGTCTTCCGCCCGTTGGTGATTCATAACTTCCTGCAATCAATTCGTTTGCTGGCCGATGGTATGCGCGGTTTTAATGAACATTGCGCGGTGGGTATTGAGCCAAATCGTGACCGTATAACGCAGTTACTGAATGAGTCTTTGATGTTAGTTACCGCGTTGAATACCCATATTGGTTATGACAAAGCTGCCGAGATTGCGAAAAAGGCCCATAAAGAAGGGCTTACACTCAAAGCTGCCGCCTTGAAATTAGGCTATCTGACCGGGGAGCAGTTTGATGAATGGGTCAAACCGGAGGATATGGTTGGTAGTATGAAGTAACCACCGGCCAAGCAAACAATTAACGCCGGTCCTTATGACTGGCGTTTTTTACGGATAAAAACCCGGTGTTATCAACCGTCAAACTCAGCTCTCCGTTTTTTTGGCTATTTATGTGATGTGTATGTGCTTGAAGAGTACCAGGGATTAGGTCTAGCAAAGTGGCTGGTCGAATGCAGTAAGGCTCATCCGGTTACAACCAGCCTTAGACGGATTATGCTCGTTACGGACACTGCCGCTTTCCTTTATAAAAAGACTGGTTTTCAGGCGATCAATCGTCACGACTTTGTATGGCAGATAAACCGTCCAGATATCTATCTTAAATAATGTATATGAATTCGTTATGGTTATTGCCCGCACCGGAATTGTTCTTGGCAACGCATTATTTATTCAACGTCGATATACAGATGCAACCTTGGCACCAGTAACCGCAGAGGTTTGGCATCCGGCTTATATTTATGCTTAATTTGGTTGATATCGTAGTCTATTAACTCACCTAACTTAGGCAATTCCGCCGCTGATTGTGCCTGGCAAAAAGCAATTAACGGCATAGGGCAGGGGTGTTGCACTTGCTTTTGTTGTTCCTGATACCAAACTCGCGCGATAGGCTGCACTTTTACTGGCCGCTTAATCTTCAGACGGGTATTTTCAGGTAACCGTTTTACATCATTAATTTCCAAGCTAATTAATTCCATCCACTGTTCGCGGCTAAAAGGCGGCACCGCGCGCCCGGCATTAAGGCTTTTATTCAGTTGAACCAAGATCTCTTCACGGGTGACATTCTTAATTATATGTTTGTTGGCCCAGCCGAAACGCACAGAACTAGGATTGATAAGTGGAGTAATGGTGCGGTAAGTATTTAAGGTAATCAGACCATGCAAATGGGTATGTACAAATTCGAAACGTTGCTCACTCGGTAAGCCAGATTCGACGGTAATGATATGTTCCAACTCACTTTTCAACTGATTAATCTGAGCAATAGTATTTTCACATTCCCCCAGTTGCTTATCACTCACGGTGAAACACAGTACCCCGGGTAAGCGCAGGGCAGCTTTACTGCTCGCATTTTGCCCCTGATGATGAATAAACAACCGCTGGTAATGTTGTAACCCCAGTTCTTTTGCTTCATTACCGACTTTTGCGGTAACGCTGATTTTCTCAATAGGTTGATGTTCGGTACCTTTTTCAATTTCAGGCAGCGAAAATACACGGGCTGCGAGTAGGGGAAGCGCATTAAGTTGCTGGTGGAGATAATCTAATGCAATTTCCAGTGCAGCAAAACTGCCATTCATTCGTTCAATCAAATCATACTTGGCCATTATCTTTTCCAATTAAGCCAGTTTTAGTTACAACATACATTATTTTATATCAGTAAAAACAACACCATGAAAGTCTGTTGTTAACATTAATAAAGGGGGTATCTATACGTAATGGTAAAAGATTCAATAGCGCGATTTTTCAGGGTGGATTTACTGCTGGGTTAATACCTATTATCTTGAGTGTCAATTTTACGCCACTTTAAAGCAGATGATCATGTTAATTAAAAAGATAGATCAGACCACACTATCCGGGTGGATAAAACTGCGTACCCAGCTCTGGCCCAATCATGGTAGTGACGCGCACCATCGCGATGGTGAAAACATAATTTTTTGTTCCGATAAGCTAATTTCATTTGTTGCTATCGCTGATTCCGGGCATATAGTCGGATTTGCCGATGCTTCACTGCGGCATGATTATGTTAATGGCTGCGATAATACACCGGTAGTTTTTCTTGAAGGAATATTCGTTACTGAGACATATCGAAGAAAGGGAATTGCTGCACAATTAGTTACTGCTGTACAAACTTGGGGCCGAGTAAACGGTTGCTGCGAATTAGCGTCCGATACTGCTATTGATAATATTGCTTCACAGAAAATGCATCAGTCTTTAGGTTTCCAAGAAACGGAACGCGTGGTGTTTTTTAAAAAATCAATATCAGATCTTAGCTAGAGAGTGGGGCATTAATATAATACCCCACACCGATAGTCAGGTTAGGTGCGCCAAGACAATTTTAGTGGCCGATGCTAATACATCCCGCCGTGATTCGGCATCTTTCTTAAGCTGCGTAAAGTAAACCACTAATACCAGTGGCGCACCTTTCGCGGGCCATAACACCGCGACGTCATTTGTCGTACCATAATCACCACTGCCGGTTTTGTCCCCGACAATCCAATCGGTAGGGACGCCCGCACGAATACTGGCCCCACCGGTAGTATTGCCCTTAAGCCATTGTGTGAGTTGTTCCCGCTGTGGGGTTGCAAGCGCATCACCTAATACCAGTTTGTTTACACTGGCTGCCATAGCCGCAGGTGTTGTGGTATCTCGAGGATCATTTGGCAAGGCAGTATTTAACTCAGGTTCCCAACGATCCAGCCTGAATGTCTGATCACCAATACTACGGGCAAACTGGTTAACCGCCTCGAGTCCACCCAGCTGTTTGATTAACAAATTGGCTGCGGTGTTATCACTATACTGAATGGCCGCTGCACACAGGTCTGCAACTGTCATACCTTGTGCTAAATGTTTGCGCGTAATCGGTGCATAATCGAGTAAGTCACTTTCACGATAAATAATGTGTTTACTGAGTAGATTTGGCTGAGATTGACTATGACCCAACACTGCGGCGGCCAACATTAATTTGAAGGTACTACAGAATGGAAAGCGCTGGCCGCCACGATAGTGAACTTTGGTGCCTTTGTCGGTATTGATTAACGCCAGCCCTAAACGGCCATTTGACGATTTTTCAAGTTCAGCGAGTTGATTATCTAATGACATTTTCGCCCCAGCCGCCCAGGATGGTAGTGTAAAATTGAGCAATGGCACGGTGAGACCGGCTAATAATAGCGAACGCCGCAACGGTGAATGTTTCATTCCTGAATCTCGCAAGTGGGAAGAAAAATTTGCCTCTAAACACATGGCGCAGATAGGCAATTGTTAAGAATTTTCATCAGGCAGTTTACAGTAAGTTATATCAAATAGGGGAAGGGAACAAATTTAAACAATGCCGCAGGTCGCAATAAACAAGGCTAAATGTCGTTCAAAGTGACATATAGCCTTGTTGGGTGCAGGTAGCTCAAATATTAAGCCAATGCTTTAGCTTTCAATTGCTGGTATTCGCTTTCAGTTATCGTGCCTTCATCCAATAATTTCTTGGCATCAGAAATCTGTTCTGCTGGTGATTTCCCCGCAACCTGGCGGATATAATCATTGGTATCAGATACCGATTTCTGTACCGTAGCGCGATAACGCTGCGCCATGCCTTTCCCTCGGGTAATGAGATACAAAAGAGACGTGAGGAGCGGGATGAAAAGCAGAAATACAATCCAGATTGCTTTATAAAAACCGCCTAACTCATGATCACGGAAGAGGTCAGAAATGACTTGAAATAGAATCAGTAAGTAAGCAATAAAGAAGAAAATTGAAAACGTTGTTACCAGTATGTCCCAAAGCGTAAGAAAGTGACTTGCCATATGTTCTCCTGAAAAAATAAATTAAGGAAATATTTTTCGTAAAATCCCTAAATACGTTAGATACTTAATTTACACGCTAACTAGCAGTAATCTTGTATTAAGTTTCATATTAATAATAGATACATAGGCGACAGGACGTCAAATTATAGTTTGGCGTCCAATAGATCTTATCTCGATAATTAAAGATTAAATTCGTGCGGCTTCTGGCAATTTACGTAATCGCTGCCCGACATACAGTGCTAGCAGTAGCAGCGTCGCAATAAACCCCACCACCCCAGTCCAGCCTAAATTAAGCCAGAAGATGCCCCCCAATGTTCCCGCTACGCTAGAACCGGCATAATAGCAAAATAAGTAGAGTGATGAGGCTTGAGCTTTAGCACGACGAGCGCGGCGCCCAATCCAACTACTGGCAACCGAGTGAGCAGCAAAGAAACCGGCTGTAAATATCATCATGCCGAAAAGAATCGTAATCACAGGGGGGAAACTGGTAATAATAACACCGGCCAGCATCATACCTATTGCGGCTAATAATACCGGCCCACGACCATATCGGCTGGTGAGCGAACCTGCTTTCGGTGAACTATAAGAACCCGTCAGATACACTATCGATAATAATCCCACCACGGCTTGACTCATATAATAAGGCTGAGCCAATAAGCGGTATCCAATGTAATTAAATAAGGTGACAAAGCTGCCCATGATCAAAAAACCTTCGGCAAACAGCAGTGGTAAGCCTGGGTCACGCCAGTGCAGCTTGAAATTGATAACCAATGTTCTAGGGCGTAACGACGTTGGGCGGAAATGTTTAGACGGCGGGAGAATTCGCCAAAACATGCAAGCGGCGGCTAAAGCAAACAACCCAATAACCGCCAGTGCAATACGCCAGGAAAAGAAGTCACTCAACACCCCGGTCACCAGGCGGCCACTCATCCCTCCGATGGAGTTGCCGCTGATATACAAGCCCATGGAGAGTGCGACAAAACTTGGATGAATCTCCTCACTGAGGTAGGTCATGGCCACAGCAGCAACGCCGCTTAAGGACAGACCAATCAATGCCCGCATCAACAAAATCCCTTGCCAGCTGGTCATAAAGGCACAAATTAAAGTACAGATAGCCGCCAGCATTAGCGCAACGACCATGACCGACTTACGTCCAATGGCATCGGAAAGTGGGCCGGTAAACATCAGGCCAAACGCTAACATGCCGGTGGCAGCTGAAAGCGATAAGCTGCTGCCCGCAGGTGAGATATTAAAGTCTTGAGATAACAGTGGCAGGATGGGTTGTACACAATAGAGCAGGGCGAATGTAGCTAATCCTGCTGAAAAGAAAGCCAGTGTCACACGGATAAATTCTGGTGTACCACGTTGAATATATGGTCGTTTAGTTAAACGTGTAACCTCGGGAAGCGGAACTAACGAAGTTGCATCATCATGTGCTGCGGATGTCGGCGCTACGGTGGTCGTAGTGCGCAAAGAGGTGGTCACGGTATTTCCTTATCAATAACCCAATTAAAGACTGTCTGTTTCGATTTAGCCACTTAATGAGAAGAGCATAGAAATAGCTGAGTTTTTTGTCTAATATATTAATTATTAGAAATGAGACTTTAAACATATCAATGGGGCGCAATGAGTATTGAACTCAGACATTTACGTTATTTCATTGCCGTAGCAGAAGAATTGCACTTTGGTAGGGCGGCAGAGCGCTTGCGCATTTCTCAGCCACCACTCAGCCAGCAAATTCAAAGTTTGGAAGAGCAAATTGGTGCCCGACTCTTGGCACGTAACAACCGTAATGTCAGCCTGACCCAAGCCGGCACCTTGTTTTTAAAGGAGTCTTACCAAATTTTAGCCCAAGTGCATTCGGCAGCGGAAAAAGCGGGGCGTTTACATCGCGGAGAATCCGGCGAACTGACTATCGGTTTTACTTCATCGGCACCTTTTATTAGCACGGTATCTAAAAGTTTACAGGCATTCCGGCAACTGCATCCTCAAGTGCATATCAAAATGCGGGAAGTTAACAGTAGACAGCAAATTGAACCTTTACTGGATGGGCGGCTTGATCTTGGCGTAATGCGCAATACACGATTGCCGGAGGCACTGCAATATCGTCTGTTGTTACGTGAACCTTTGGTTGCCGTTGTCCACGAAAAAAGCCCCTTAGCGGCTTTACCTGCGGGGAGTGTTAAATTTAGCTCACTGGCAGAACAACCCTTTGTTTTCTTTTCGCGTGAAGTGGGTACCGCCCTGTATGATGAAATCCTCGCACTATTAACCCGCGCGGGTATCACGCCTTATATTACGCAAGAAGTAGGAGAGGCGATGACCATCGTCGGTTTGGTGTCCTCTGGTTTGGGCGTGTCGATACTGCCTGCCTCATTTACCCGAGTAAAAGTGGATGGGGTGAAATATTTACCTTTGGCTGAACCTGATGCCACCACCGAAGTGTGGTTGGTTAATCATAAACATCGGCCAGTAACCGCCCCAGCAGAAGCGTTGATTCGCTTGATGGTTAAGGATACTCAAGCGACGCCCGCCAACTGACTCGGTATAAATAACCAGCAGTAACCCGTAGAAAACCGGTGATTATGTGCAGTAAATCACATAACTAATCAAATAGTTGACGCCATATACTAAAAGCCCCAACATAGCCGATAATCTTTATTTAGAAGCGCGAAAAATACTCGGTTGGCAGAGAAGGAGCCGGTTCAGTGATAACGGATGGACAGCCTGGGCACATTGATCAAATCAAGCAGACCAATGCAGGAGCCGTTTATCGGCTGATTGATTTGTTCGGCCCAATATCCCGTATTGAGCTGTCTAAACGGGCGCAACTGGCCCCGGCCAGTATCACGAAGATTGTGCGGGAACTGGTTGAGGCTCATCTGGTAAAAGAGACCGAATATCAAGATATTGGCAGCCGTGGACGCCCTGCTATTGGTTTAGTTCTTGATACCGAAGCTTGGCATTATGTCTCTGGGCGTATCAGTCGCGGTTCTATTACTCTCGCCTTGCGTGACCTCAGCAGTAAACTGGTAGTTGAGGATCAAATTCCGTTACCGGATAGTCATCCTGAACCACTACTTTATCGTATTCTCAATGAAGTTGATCAATTCTTTATTCGGCATCAAGACAAGCTTGAGCGGTTAACTGCGATTGCGATTACTATGCCTGGCATCATTGATGCCCCGGCGGGTATTGTGCATAAAATGCCGTTTTATGATGTTGATGAGATGCTGCTTGGCCCAGCACTGGAACAGCGCACGGGATTACCTGTCTATCTACAACACGATATTTGCGCCTGGACGATGGCCGAAGCACTGTATGGTGCTTCACGTGGCTGTCAGAATGTCATCCAGGTGGTGATTGATCATAACGTCGGTGCTGGTGTTATCACTGCCGGAAGGGTATTGCACGCAGGTAGTCGTAGCGTAGTGGAGATTGGTCATACTCAGGTGGATCCCTACGGCAAGCGCTGTTATTGCGGTAATCATGGCTGCCTTGAGACAGTTGCCAGTATCGAGAATATGCTGGAAATTGCCCAGCAACGATTAAATGGTTCAATGAGTTCGCTATTACACAGTTCTCCACTGAATGTTGAATCTTTATGTGATGCGGCGCTGGCGGGCGATCAGTTAGCTAAAGATATTATTCTGGGCGTTGGCCACAGTGTTGGCCGAATTATTGCCATTATGGTCAATTTATTTAACCCGGAAAAAATTCTGGTCGGTTCCCCATTAAATAAAGCCGCATCTATTCTACATCCGGCAATTGCGTCATGTATTCGTCAACAAGCACTACCTGCTTACAGTGAGAATATTCTGGTTGAACCAACAGCATTTTTTAATCAGGGCACAATGCCAGGAGCTGCATTAGTAAAAGAAGCGTTATATAACGGTTCATTATTGGTGAAGTTGCTGCAAGGGTAAGGTATTAACACTAATAATTATGGGTTAATTATTAGTGGGTATGTACGATGTATTCCTCCTATTATTTGGCGTTATCCGTTAAAAACCTCTCTCAGTTCGGCAAAACCTTGCGCTAACGCAAGCTGTCTGTTGTCGGCATCGCCTAGACTTTTATCCATGTTGCCAATTTCGCTAATGTTAGGCGGAAAGACTTGAGTCTAAGTGGCCAGATTGCGGAGTATTGTTATGTTAACGCGTGTATTTGTGACGGGTACCGACACTGCTGTCGGTAAAACCGTGGTGTCACGGGCCTTACTTCAGGCCTTAAGCCAAAATGGCAGAACAGCGGTAGGCTATAAGCCGGTAGCGACAGAAAGTAAAGAGACACCTGAAGGGTTGCGTAATCAGGATGCACTTATTTTGCAGGCTTCATCCTCTATAAAGCTGGATTATCAGGAAGTTAATCCATTCCCGCTGCAAGGGGATGTTATCCATGCCTGCACGGATACGCTGATTAATTACGGTGCAATGACCGAAGGATTACAACGTTTATCCGCCAAAGCCGATACGGTTGTGGTCGAAGGTTGTGGTGGCTGGAAAGTTATGATGAATGACCAGCGTTTCTATTCTGATTGGGTGATACAGGAACAATTGCCGGTTATTTTAGTCGTCGGAATTAAATTAGGTTGCATCAATCATGCATTATTAACAGCACAAGCCATTATCAACGATGGATTACCCTTATTGGGATGGGTCGCAAATCGAATTAATCCCGGATTAGCTCATTACGCCGAAACAATTGCTATGCTACGCGAACGGTTACCTGCGCCACAATTAGGGCAATTACCTTATCTTCCTCATCCAGAAGAGAAGCCGCTGGCGAAATATTTAGATTTGACGGCGATCGGCTGATCATCTATTTATCCCTTTGGGCTGATTAAATTAATAGTGGCTATCCGCTATTGCATTAGTTGCCTATTTTAGCGTGAATGATATACCGAAATCGGACGCAACCATCGGGCTATTGTTGTTGAAATAACACAGGATAATAGTAATCCTGGGAGTAGGGTGTATTCGCCCGTCATTTCGCAAACCATTAATGCCGCCATGATAGGGGCATGAGTGGTCGCAGCCAATAGCGTCGCCATACCGGTTAGTGCCATCAACAACGCAATATTGTCACCAAGAGCTGGCCACCAGGCAAACATCTGCCCACACAACATGCCCAACGCGGCCCCAACAAACAGGGTCGGGGTGAATACCCCGCCCGGAGCACCTGAACCGCTACTGGCTAATACGGCCAACAATTTGCATATCAATATACCGGCAATCAATAAAACCCCTGGCGGAGCTGTCAACAGTGACTGCACCACACTGTAGCCATTGCCCCAGACCTCAGGGAAAATCAGCGATAATAGCCCGACAATTATCCCCCCCAGCGCAAGCTGTAATGGGGGAGAAAGATTCAGCGAGCGGAAAGCATCTCCACTGGCGGCCATACCTTTTAAAAACAAGGGGCCACAGAAGCCAGCCAGCAAGCCTAATAGTGCCATCAGTAAATATTGTATTGGCCACGGTGATGGTAGCGCTTGCACTTGATAAAGGGTTTCCTGGCCACCGTGCAGCAGGTTGGTAGTGAGCAATGCACTGACGGCTGCGATCACTACTGGCCCAAGTGAGGCCAGCATCAACGTACCAAACAGAATTTCTGCAATAAATAGACTGCCCGCCAGCGGCGCATGATAGGCGCTGGCCATCCCGGCGGCGGCACCACAGGCAACCCAAAGCTTCCATTCGTTAGGTTTGGCATAGCGCTGAGCAAAAACGGACGCAAACAAAGCGGCCAACAGCACCATTGCCCCTTCGCGACCAATCGCACTGCCACTGGAAACCACGAGTAATGAAGCGAGGGACTTAACCAGACTGGCGGAAACATCTAACCGGCCATCACCAATCTCGATGGCCTCCATATAATCAGTTGGCGCACTGGGCTTTTGTTTTTGGTAACGCTGGTATCCCCATAAAAGAGCACCGGCGGCCAAACCACCTAATGCGGGGGTTAATGCGCGTCGCCAGCCAGTAATAGAAGAGGCAGCGGCTACCAGACTGCCATCAGTTCGGGCAAATAACAGCCACTCCAAGCCCAACATTGCTTGATGGAATAACCAAACAATCAAGGCTGCCATCATACCCAGCATGATCGAAATCAGTAGTCGACGCAGCATGGCGCGATAGTAATACAGGTGGGCAGGCCGTTTCATGCAACGCTACTGACTGACATAGTGAGGTAAACCCCATACTTTGGTGATTGATAGGTAAGTTGACGGAGAGTGTGTTACTTGTCATCGATTGTTACTTGCCATCAAATGAATGACCAGTAAAAATTGAGAAATGCAGAAATAAATTATCGATAAAACAAAAGGGTGCACCGAAAGGCACACCCAGACCGGTGACGGCGAAATTACTCGCTGTCGGTTATGCGGGTATAAACAATTTTCTGGCTGTCATTTTCGCAATGTCCAACCACCTGACCGCCAGTTTGCTGAGCTTGATCATTAGGAACGATATCCAGTTTAAAGCCGGATTCAGGCACCCCATTATTGATAATCTTCTGCGTGATATCTGCTTTCACACTTTCACAAGATGCCAGAGCAGCCAAAGGGGCCAGCGATAACAACAATGTACTGATAATAAGCGTTTTTTTCATCATAAAATCCTTATGTGGATGAATAGCTTGCCTAACATATTGATTCTTAAGCCGTGCCTAAAGGATAGTCCAGATTCTCATAACCTCAAGCCATAGCCACCCATTACGGATTAATCTGGCGACCTGATAGCCGATCCAGGCAGCGCTGCGTGTTAGGCTCCCAATAAGCGTTCAAATTTTCACTGCGGTCGCAGTTGTCTTTCGCATCTTCAGCCCGATCAAACTTATCAAAGTTCTTTTCAACCCGGGTGTTAACTTTATTGCGCAGGCGATGAGTATCATCCCATTGCTGTTGGCTTTGGCGAGCCTGTTCTTTGGACATCGAATCATTACTACCACCAACAGAAACACAAGTGCTGCCTTGGGTGCAATTGGTCGCCTGTGCCAAGGCCGGTGTTTGCCAGGCAAGCATAACCAAAGCTAGCGGTAGAAACGCACGAGTCAGGCGTGGCAGGCTAGTTATTTTCATCGTCTTAAGTCCTTTATTAGTCGGTGATGTTAAATCATCATGTGGTTTACTGGCACGCTATCAGCGGATAAAAAATTATATCATTGCTTTCGGTATATAAACCAGTCAGCGACAGGTTTGTCGGGAATATGTAGAGTAACCTAATGTTAATTTTAAACATTTGCCTTGCTGGCAATATCAAGAGATCTGAACATGTTAAAGACGTCGTTACTGTTTTTTGTTACCGCACTGGCTGAGATAATTGGCTGTTTCTTGCCCTATTTGTGGTTACGTAAAGGAGGCCCTCTCTGGTTATTACTGCCCGCGGCGGCCAGTCTGGCAATGTTTGTCTGGTTATTGACACTGCATCCCGCTGCCAGTGGGCGTGTTTATGCGGCATACGGTGGGGTTTATGTCGCGACAGCGCTAATTTGGTTACGGGTAGTGGATGGCGTGAAACTTTCACTGTTCGATTGGGTCGGTGCGGGGGTCGCTCTGACTGGGATGCTGATTATTGTCGCGGGCTGGCGAGTAAATTAAGGGCGGGGCAGTGATGGCCCCCTCGTTTTCTTTATTGTACTCAATGTGATTATGATGATATTAATTAAAACTAATACGCAGTCATTGATATTATATATAATAAAGTTTCGACTATATTTTTAGTTGATTTGTCTTTTGGTATGCATATGGATAAAATGCCTAAACACAAAAATTTTTATTACAATAATTTTGTTAAAACCACCACTTCAATATGATAGCATCCATTAAGCTTCATGCAGTAATGAATATTTAAATTTATTATAATGGGTTTGTTTATGATTATTTTCCAAAATAATGTTAAGGCAGGGAGGGTAATTAACTTAAGATTAATAAATAATAGATAACTAAAGCGCCTTCGAGACCATCTTGATATCGCAGATTCTGTTGAGTATACTTTAAAGGGTTGCACTCAATGGTCACATTCTTTTTTTATTAAAAATAACTTGAGAGGCTGAGCTAATCATGGATGAAAAAAATAAGCCATCGGATTCAAAAAATTTAGTCGTAAAATCCTTGAATTCACTTCCGCTGATTTCCATTATGGAACACAGCCATGAACCGTGGGTTGTAAGAGATTGCCAATCGCGTTACGTGTACGTAAATCAAGCCGGTCTGGATTTTTTAAATTTACCTGCTGGTTTTGATATCGAGGGACGGTTAGATAACGAATGTCCGGCTGATTGGGCGGAATTTGCTGAACAATATCAAGCAAATGATAGAAAAGCGGAAAAGAGTGGAAAACGCGTGGCTATTATTTCAACCAATTTTTATGGCCGAGATAGAATACTAGAACCCTACTATTTACCCAGGTTTCCTATTTACAATAAAATCGGTGAATGTATTGGAACATTAACAAATGCCAGCAAATTAAATTTTATTTCTCTTTCTCAATATATAGACCGCCGTACACCTTCAGTATTAACACTTACCCCGCCAACAGATCTGTTTAGCGAAAAAGAACTTGAGATAATCTTTTTCATATTACAACCTATGA
Source organism: Yersinia sp. 2540 StPb PI (assembly GCF_052217165.1). Lineage (NCBI taxonomy): Bacteria > Pseudomonadati > Pseudomonadota > Gammaproteobacteria > Enterobacterales > Yersiniaceae > Yersinia > Yersinia sp. 2540 StPb PI. The sequence goes on along the minus strand of NZ_JAZGQC010000001.1, from coordinate 2,921,596 downwards.
CTACTAAAATGGTAGCGAAAAGGCTTTCTTTATCACACAGAACAATAGAAAATAGATTAGCTATAATGTACGAAAAATGCGGCGTTGGTTCTATAAATATGTTTAGAGAGTATTGTGGGAGCTTAGGTTTTGATTTATATATCCCCCCTAAGTTTGTAAGACCCAATGTTCAAAATCAAAGTTAATTTTATATTAAAAACACCCGACGCCAAGCATGCTGATTATTGTTGCGACTGGCGGATAAATTAAGGGTGGGGCGGTGATAGCCCCAGCCCAATTTTACCCGATAACGCCTGATATTAACCTTCGCGATGAATACTCAACCCAGCAAAAGATTGACTGACTGGCATCATCTCCAGTGAGTTAATATTGACCCGTGCTGGCAGCGTAGCAACCCAATAGACGGCTTCAGCGATATCCTCAGGTATCAGTGGATTAGCACCATCGTAGGTTTTATTGACTTTGTCGCCATCGCCTTTGAAACGAACTGCGGAGAATTCAGTGCCACCGACCATACCAGGCTCAATATCCGTCACACGAATATGTGTACCGTGCAAGTCAGCACGCAGACCCAGACTAAATTGTTTCACAAACGCTTTCGTGGCTCCGTAAACATTACCACCGGCATACGGCCAGTTGGCGGCAGTAGAGCCGATGTTAATCACGTGACCCACATTACGTGCCACCATTGCGGGCAATAATGCACGAGTCATATTCACCAAACCTTTGGTGTTGGTGTCAATCATCGTATCCCAGTCTTCAACATTGGCTTTATGTGCAGGTTCCAACCCCAATGCCAAACCGGCATTGTTAACTAACAGATCGATATCTTTTAGTTCGGTAGGTAGCTCATCGATAACTTGCTGAATAGCCGCTCGATTCCGTACATCTAAACGTACGATATGTAACTGCTCACCCAATTCGTCCTTCAATTCTTCCAAACGCTCCTGACGACGACCTGTCGCGATAACCTGATGACCGTGGCTAATAAACTTTCGAGCGATTGCCTCACCAAACCCTGAGGTTGCACCAGTGACGAAAACGATCATACACATTCCTTATTTTTCGTTGCTAATAATATAATTGATATGATTAACATACTCTTAACTACAGAAGGAAGCTATTCCGGCATAGTCCACTACACATTTTAGCGTCGTGATGGCTTCTTACGTACTTCATCGCCCGCATCACCGCTAAGGGTTAATGTATCTACTAACGATAGTAATGCGACCAGCGCGATAACCACAAATGCTATCTGGAAATTCTCCAATGGGATCACGCCTGCGCGATGGGGGTGAAACCACTCAGCTATCCGCAGCGCTAAGGCTCCGATGGCAATGCCGAGGCCAATTGCCATCTGTTGCGCCATATTAGATAGCGTATTGGCACCGGCCATTTTCGGACCAGGTACTTCAGAAAAAGCCAGCGTATTGAACGCAGTAAACTGCATTGAACGGGTCAATCCGCTGATAAACAGCAACACAATAATCAGCGTTGTTGGTGTTTCTGGCGTGATAAACGCACAGGCAAAGATAGTCGCGGCATTGAGTAAACCATTAACCAATAGTGTAGGGCGGAAATGAAAGCGATAGAGGATAGCAGAGGTAAAAGGTTTCATTACCAGGTTACCAGCAAACACCGCCAACACTAACAAACCGGCATTAAAAGCGCTCAGGCCAAAACCTATCTGAAATAGCAACGGCAGCAAGAAGGGAACGGCACCAATAGCCATTCGGAATAAACCTCCACCCCAGATAGTGACACTGTAACTTTTTATTTGCAAAGCCCACAAATCAACCAATGGGAATACCTGATGTTTTGCATGATACACCGCCAGTGAACCTAGTATCAGGCTGCCTGCAATACAGAATAGTGGGATTAAACGTGACAAGTTTTGATGATTAAATAATTCCAGACCAAACATCAGGCTAAAACAAGCAGCGCCGGTTAACAGAAAACCAAGGGTATCAAAAGGCGTTTCTTTCTGTGGCGACTCCTGCGGTATTAACCGCCATGCAAGCCATAACCCAATGATCCCCAATGGAACATTTAATATAAATATCCAGTGCCAAGAAGCATAGGTAGTAATAAAGCCCCCGACAGGAGGCCCGAGTATCGGGGCCACCAATCCGGGCCAGGTAATGGTGGCGATGGCTTTGATCAGATCAGGTTTGGCCGTATTACGTAATACAATTAGCCTACCGACCGGGACCATCATCGCACCGCCAAAACCCTGCAAAATTCTTGCGGCAGTAAATGTCATCAGATCAGTGCTTAATGCACACAGCACTGATGCTAATGTGAAAATAATCATTGCGGCGGCAAAGATATTACGAGCGCCACAGCGATTGGCAATCCAACCACTGGCAGGAATAAAAACCGTCAGTGTCAGAATGTAAGCAGAAATACCAATATTCATATCAATGGGATGTACTGCAAATGCCGTCGCCATCTGCGGCATGGCGGTGACAATAACTGTCCCATCGAGATTTTCCATAAAGAAAGCGCCAGCAACCAATAATGGCAGAGCGGAATTGCGCACTATCGATTGGCTCATTATTCGCACCAGTATGAGTTGTGGTAATTTACTGATTTATATTGAAATAGATAATTTAAGTTGACTACTGGAATCACGTTTCAGATCCACAAGATTTTCTGACATATTTCGAGCATACCGGACCTAGATAGGATTAAAAAGGGGGGGTATTGGTGACGGTGTAACAAAAAAACAGGCAATCAGGAAGATTTGCCCTCTAATAAAATGGGCTGTCACTTCACAGCCCATTCTGATATTACCGAGCAAACTATCATGGTTATTTTTTCTTATAAACATCAGCAGTAGCATGAATTTTTGTGTTGGTATTTGCTGATGTTACAACAAAGTAATCCCCACCAAGCTCATCAGCCTTTTTAGACAATTCTTCCTTAGCATCACTTGGCGCTAACTCGCCAGCAGTAACAATATTGCCGATTTTTTCGTATTGACCTGGGCTTTTACTCAGTTCGTCTTTAGTTAACAATTCGGCGGCGATGGCACCGGAAGAGAATGCCCCTAAAAGAACTAATGTTGTCATTGCTTTAAATAATTTCATAGTATCCTCTCATCAATAATATTTACGGTTATGTGAAGCCTTATTCCAGTGGAAAGGTAAGTATTGTTCTCATTGCGGGTTTTATCCAGTGGATCAGCTGCTTTTAGGATTTTTGCACATTCGGGCGAGGATTATCACCAGATTGAACATATAAGATAATTTGCTTAAAATAGATAAAAAGGAGATCGTGATGAATATGAATTTTTACCTCTGTCCACTGTTGTTCCATCCCCGAATAACTGAATGCAGTGATTATTTGAGCATGTAGTCACTGCCACGAAATTAAAATGTTCCGTGGCTTTCTTTTTGAAAGGGAAAAGTCATGAAAGAGAAACATTGGTCGAGAGTGGAATATCTCCATCTCACTGTTAAAAATCCAAATATTGAAATCAAAGGCCAACATAGCTACTACAGCGATAGCTGGGATCAGGGATTTGAAAGATCAGTCGTTCGATACCTGCATGGGGATACCATCAGTCAGGAATGGGAGCCGCTTGGGCATACAGATCGGCTTATCATCGGAGATTATGTCTGTATTGCAGCTGAAACAGTTATCTTGATGGGGGGCAATAACAATCATTGTACTGATTTTATTAGCCTTTATCCATTTATGAGTATGATAAAAAACTCATATCAGCCCCGGGGGGACACCGTGCTGAACGATGGTTGTTGGCTCGGTATGCGTTGCATGATTATGCCTGGAATTACGGTCGGTGAGGGTGCCGTTATCGCAGCTGGGAGTGTTGTTACAAAAGACATTCCGCCATACGCTGTTGTTGGTGGCAATCCGGCACGCGTTATTAAATTTCGTTTTACACAAGATGTCGTAACACGCATTCTAAATTTAAGTATTTACGACAAATCTGAAGACGAATTAGCCCGGTTAATTCCCATACTCAGCTCTGATGATATTTCTGCATTGGAAGTCGCGTTAGCAAAGTGAAGTGCCTTAATATCGTATTTGAACAATGATCCAACCACAGCACTGGAAGACGATTCCAGTGCTGTTTTTAGTAGAACGTAGATAACTCAAAAGGCCCAGCCAAAGATAGTTGAGTAATTAATGACGGACCGTAAAATATGAAGCGTGAACTACGCCAGCGCAATGGTACAAGATGTTCGTGAGTACGGAACAACTGCCAGGAGCTTGGCAAGCACACTGGATTGAAGCTTGAATATACAACCTGGGCAGGCAAGTTTCCCCTGAACTGGCGTACCAACGAAGGGATTTAAATAATGAACAACCACATACATGATAAAGCCTAAACCCTCAGATTCTACCTAACAGCACCTTGGTGCGCATAATGTATATTATGTTAAATTGATTGGCGCGACCCATAACTTCATGGTTATCTGTGCCACCATCACAAATCCGTCAGTTACCTTTGATGATGCCCCTCGCTATTTTGTTGTGATCTTCATTGTTGTTCATTGCAGATTTTGATGAATGTTCGTTATGTTGTCAGGAGTGATTTCTCATATATTCACTCCCCAGCCTCTGTCGACATTATCGTTAGGCACTGTCGCCAACACGTATTAATCTAATCTGTTAACCTGCGGTAAATGAACTCACCAGACGCAATTTCCCGTCAATTAACTTAAATGTAAATGATGATGCGCCATCACAGTTTTCTGAAAATCCCGGTATTTGTTTGTTAGCCTCAGTTCCCTGATAAAACGTTAAACTGTCATCATCGAATTCACCACCCGCAACAGTATCGCAAGCACCTTCAACCCAATAACGCTGGCCGTTCTCTTTGTAATAAAAAACGCCATCTCTATCATCAGAGAAATAGTGGCGCTTTTGTTCTTTTGCAGATAATGCATTAACCCTGTATTGGTTTATTGTCATGTCATCCGGATTGACTATTATCTTACTCAGCGGTTGGAGGTTCTCGATGATTTTTACCGCATACCGCTCAAATACCGTGTCGGTGAGTGTTTCCGGCTGTTCCGGCTCAACATCTGGTAATAGCCCCCATGTATCACCTGTTAAAGGAAATATAAAATAAGGCTTCAGTTCGGTCCCCTTCTTCTCTTGCAACGCCTGCTGGAATTGTAAAAACTGAACCAACATATCTTTTTTCTGCACTGGGGTTAACGTCGTCAGAATTTCCTTCACTTCGTCGACCAACAGCAGAACTGTCGTATAATGCCAGCCCGTCTGCGCGTACATTGTTTTTCCTGTTACTATTACGTTTTTGTTCAGCCAGTGTTTGGCTTCTTTCGATGAGGTTTTGGACTCACGGAGAAAGATAAGCTGTACGTTCGAAATATTTTCCCCATCGGTCACTATGTCGCACCCAAAAGGAAACTCAAGTTGCAGGAAATCATTCTTTACCGCCTCATCACCATCTTTAATGCTTTCCCAGTTTGGCGGGCCAGGATAGATATATTCAATCAACTTCCCCTGGAAAGTAACCTGCAAATCCTCATCAGGGCAATATGCAAAAACGCAATGGCAGAGAAAAAAGGCTGATAACCATGAATACTTCATTTCACTTCCTTATGTATGGCAAATAGCGCAGAAGTTTGCGAACCTAAAATTATTTATGCCATTATCCCAAGATTATTATTTATCAACTAACTCGCCATAATGCACCGCTAACCAGATAGTCGGACCATTCGGATCGGTCCATGCTACCCGATGCCGGCACTGGGCTGGAATATTAACAAAATCCCCGGCGTGTAGTTCACGAACGCCCGGTTCATCTGCAAAATGCAAACATGCTGATCCCTGTACAACCATCACCCACTCACTTTGCGGCTGACAATACCAGAAATCTGGCGAACTCGATTGCCCGGTTGATATTATGCGTTCAATACGGACATTTGGTTGAGATATCAACTCTTCGAAAGTTTCTGATGCCGCCTGTCTCGCGGCGTCTGGGAAGTTAGTAAATATATTTTCCGTCATATAAAATAATTCCTCTATTCGTTAGCTGAAGATCCGCGCAAGTCTACGTGACTATGGGAAGGATGTGCGAGTATCCACAGCAATGAGTAAAATCAAATTTCATGTATTTGGATACAAGAATCGGATGATTTGAATATAATTCTGCTCGAAGGAATAATAAATAAGGCACCATTGAATACTGACTCAGATATTAAGTACAATCCCTGCTGGCGTTAGTTAAGGCTCAACTGGCCTGTTTAGCTCCGGTTTATGCCTTTTAACACCATTAACAGTAAGATAAAGAAGAAGTTATCAATAGAAGAATTAAATAAAACAATTGAAAAATTAAACAAACTAGAGGACAAAATGTCCGTATTGTCTATTTTTGCCACTGATGACCATAGCCGCTGCTTGCACTTTAGCAGAGGATAGTCGGTTTCTTTGCCAGGCAATTACCAAAAACTGGAGAGTATTATCGCCTGTTCTCATCGCTTTCACTCTGTAACTAAAGTTACACCGCGGGGTGCACTTCTCGCTTGTACTCTTTTACTTGCCAGTTGCTCCTCCGAACCGCCGAGGTCGCTAGTCACCCCGCTACCTTCGGTGACTAAAGTTCAGCAGAGTCAGGAGCCGGTGCGCGGTGTCTGGCTGGCGACTGTTTCCCGCCTCGACTGGCCACCGGTAGCGTCAGTCAATGCCAGCAGTTCTGCTATCCGCATCAGCCAGCAGCAGCAAGCACTGACCGATAAGTTAGATAAGCTAAAAACTCTCGGTATCAACACCGTGTTCTTCCAGATTAAGCCTGATGGAACTGCACTGTGGGCATCAAAAATTTTGCCATGGTCAGATATGCTGACGGGCAATATTGGTGAGGATCCTGGATACGATCCCCTGCAGTTTATGCTGGATGAAGCGCACAAACGTGGCATGAAAGTCCATGCCTGGTTCAATCCCTATCGGGTATCTGTCAATACCAAGCCGGCTACTGTGACAGAACTGAACCGTACATTGTCGCTACATCCGGCCAGCGTATTTGTGCTACATCGCGACTGGGTCCGCACCGCAAACGAGCGCTTTGTCCTCGACCCGGGTATCCCTGAGGTACGGGACTGGATCACCAGTATCGTGGCCGAAGTCGTTGCACAGTATCCTATTGACGGTGTGCAATTTGATGATTATTTTTATGCCGAGTCAGCAGATTCAGCCCTGAACGACAGCCAGACATTCAAAGAGTATGGTCAATTATTTGAATCAAAAGCGGACTGGAGACGGCACAACACTTTGCAACTTATTCAACAAGTTTCACGCACTATCAAGCAATTGAAACCCAACGTTGAATTCGGCGTCAGCCCTTCTGGTGTCTGGCGTAACCGTTCACACGACCCAGCAGGTTCCGACACGCGAGGAGCGGCAGCATATGATGAAGCTTATGCAGATACCCGCCTCTGGGTACAACTGGGATTACTGGATTACATTGCTCCGCAGCTTTATTGGCCCTTCTCACGCCAAGTGGCCCGTTATGATGTGCTAGCCAAATGGTGGGTTAGCGTGGTGAAACCCACAAAAACACGGCTCTATATTGGTATTGCTCTGTACAAAGTGGGCGAACCTTCAAAAAATGAGCCTGAATGGTCGAATAATGGGGGCGTGCCAGAGCTGAAAAAGCAGCTCGATTGGAACGAGTCAGTACCACAAATCACCGGAACGATTCTGTTTAGAGAGAATAACCTCAACCAACCACAGACCCAAGAAGCAGTCAGTTACCTTCTAAGCCGCTGGGGTGGTTAACTAAACTATTTAGGCAATTATTTGGCCCAGCCGCTGTATCCCTGCTACGATTTCCGCAGGTGAATGAGCGGCAAAACCTAATAATATAGCCTGTTCTGGCGAATTTGTTTGGCAATAACGAGAAAGTGGTTGTGCCCCTAGCCCAATTTTACGACATTTATCGATAATATATTGCTCTTTCATATTGTCTAATAACCAGCAGACAATATGAATACCTGAATCAGCAGGTTCAATCTTAAAACTATTTGGCAGATATCGTTGTATGGCGTCTATTATTGCTTTTTTACGTTCGTAGCAGGCTTTTCTGACCCGTCTCACGTGGCGGGCGTAATGACCATCAGAAATAAAAGTGGCCAGTGTGGCTTGTTCTAAATAAGATGTACGCGTATCTGCATAGTATTTAGCGAGCTTAAATGACTCAATAAGATTATTCGGTATCACCAGGAAACCTAAGCGAAATTCGGGGAACATCATTTTTGAAAAGGTTCCGGCATATATTACTCGTTGTTGTTTATCTAACCCCTGAAGAGCTTGTATCGGCGGAGCGGTATAGCGGAATTCACTATTATAGTCATCTTCAAAAATCCACGTTTTATTTTCAGCCGCCCAGTCAAGTAAAGCCATCCTCCTCGATAAACTCAATGTTCCGCCCAGGGGAAATTGATGTGAAGGAGAAGTGAAAATCATTTTGGCATTTGGCCAGCGCCTGATGCCATAGGAAATATCCATACCGTCTTTATCACTGATTACAGGGCAAATTTTGGCACCCATAGAAGTAAATGCACCTAAAGCACCATCATATCCTGGTTCATCCAGCCAAACTTCATCGCCCCTTTGCAACAGAACTTGTGCCGCCAAATTCATTGCCTGTTGAGTCCCATTAACAATGAGTATTTGGTCTTCATTACAATTTAAACCACGTGTGGTTCGAACATAATCAGATATTGCCATCCTTAATGGCTGAAATCCTAAAGGTTCATTTAATTGCCCAATCTGCTGGCGAAACTGCCGCCACGCTCGCCCTAATAACCGCCCCCAAAGTTCATGAGGAAATAAATCTGTACACCCTATTCCAATACTAAATATTCGATTTTGTCCGGTATAAGGTGAGGATTTATCCCAAATTGAAGACATTACTTTCATCTGCGGATTAATATTGAGTTCGATATTTTTATCATCAGCACATTGGTATTGGGAAGTAGCTTGTATATGAATCATTTCATCAGGAATAATGGATGAAACATAAGTACCCGCGCCCTTCTTGGTAATTAGATAGCCTTCATCAATCAAGCGTTCGAAACCCGAAATAACCGAATTCCTGGAAATTGACATCATTTCAGAAAGCGTTCTGCTGGAAGGTAGTTTAGTTCCCGACCTTAATTGCCCATTGAGGATCAATTCTTTTAGCGCATGATGAAACTGCTCTTTAATTACGCCTTTCTTAAGCAATAAACTGGGGAAGTTGGCATCGTTCTTTTTCATTGTAAAGTGGATCCATGAAAAATGAAGAAAGTGTACCTTATGTAAGACCACTATAAAAACTATGATTCAATCTCTAAAGGTTTATATTTCTATTTATGAATGCAAGAGGTTGATATGATTGATAATACCAATACTATTTCAGTGAGCCCAGTACAAGTAGATGATTACGCTAAATGGCTGCCCTATTGGCTGGACTACCAGAAATTTTATAACGTTCAGTTATCGGAACAGGCAACGCTAGTAACATGGAAACGGTTCTTTGCAGCAGAGATCCCGATGTATTGTGCAGTAGCGCGAGAAGGCCAAAAAATTCTTGGCTTCGTTCATTATGTTTTTCACGGTTCAAGCTGGGCCATCAATGATTTCTGTTACTTAGAAGACCTGTTTGTTACCCCAGAATCCCGAGGTAAACATGTTGGTAAACAGCTCATTGAATATGTAAACCAACAGGCACAGGAGCGCCAATGTGCTCGATTATACTGGCATACTCAGGAGAGTAATTTGACAGCTCAAAAACTGTATAACTGGATTGCTGAGAAACCCGGCGTCATTGAATATAGAATGCCCGTTTAAATAGCGAATGCTGAACATTTCAACCTTATATAATTGATGCAATAACAGATAGTCAGGCGGAATTTAAAGCATCGAGCAGGTTAATCGTCGATGCTTTTCTTTCTAATCAGCAGTGACCTATAAACACTTTTCTAAACGGTACTTTCAGGCGCAGTAAATCCTCAAATTAATAAATATACCAACCGTTTAACTTTCATTTATATTTAAAATGTTAAATATCGTAGTGGCATTATCATTTAAAGTTCCGTGATATTTTGTCGTTTACTTCTTCATCTGAAGATCCTTATTGTTTACTTATAGCGTAAAGAAAATCATGTTTTCTAAAGAAGAAAGTATTAAGTTACGTAAGAGATTACACGGGATTAGCGGAGGGAGTGATTTCATTCTCGCGAAGTTAGAGAGTATGGGTTACCACTCATTAAAACAGCTCTCCGGCGTTAGTGTTACCGATATTATCTCTATCGAATACATGCGTTCTGGAGCGCCAAATTGGACAGACAAACCAGGATTCAGGACATTACTTCGATCAATATTAGATATTGCAAAACAATCGGAATATTCTATATAAGCTATTTAGAAGCTCTGTTTGTTGCACAGAATCCCAAGATAAACAGCTTATTGAATATGTGAAGTAGCAGGCTAATTTGCTCGATTATATTGGCATACGTAATCGAGCAAATTGACAGTTCAGACGCAATTAACGCGATTGCTGAGAAACCCAGCGTCATTTAATAGAGAATGCCCGCTGAATGTCTGATTATTTATCTACACGTCTGCCCTGTTCATCGACCACCCGTTCACCATCTTCCTTGGTGAATGAACCACGTTGCGCATCAGGCAAAATCTCCAACACCACCTCAGAAGGTCGACACAACCGGGTACCCAGTGGCGTGACCACAATCGGGCGGTTGATCAGGATGGGATGCTGCAACATAAAATCAACCAGTTGGTCATCGCTGAAGGTCTTTTCTGCCAGACCTAATTGCTCATAAGGCTCGACGTTTTTACGTAATAACGCCCGAACCGTGATCCCCATATCCGCGATCAATTTTACCAACACCTCACGACTTGGCGGTGTTTCCAGATACAGAATAACCGTGGGCTCAGTGCCACTGTTACGAATTAACTCCAGCGTGTTACGCGATGTGCCGCAGGCCGGATTATGGTAAATAGTCACATTGCTCATTTGGGTAATCTCTCATTGAAACCCCAGCCGGCATTGCCTTCTGGGGGGTAAACAATAGTTATTGCATCATTGATAATCGCAGCGCCAATGCTGCCAGCGTAACCAACAGCACCGGGATCGTCATGACAATGCCGACTCGGAAATAATAGCCCCAGGTAATGGTCATATTCTTTTGTGACAGTACATGCAGCCACAATAAGGTCGCCAGACTACCTATCGGGGTGATTTTCGGCCCCAGATCACTGCCGATGACGTTGGCATAAATCATCGCTTCCTTGATTACGCCGGTGGCAGAGCTGCCATCAATCGATAGCGCCCCCACTAACACGGTCGGCATATTATTCATGATGGAAGACAGGAACGCCGTCAGGAACCCGGTACCGAGCGTAGCCACCCATAATCCCTGCTCCCCTAGTTGATTCAACAAGGCGGACAGGTAATCAGTCAGTCCCGCATTGCGCAGGCCATAGACTACCAGGTACATACCCAGTGAGAAGATAACGATTTGCCATGGCGCACCACGTAGCACCTTGCCGGTGTTGATGGCATGTCCTTTCTTCGCTACGGCAAACAATATCAGCGCCCCCACGGCGGCGACCAAACTGACAGGCACACCAAGTGGCTCCAGGCCAAAGAAACCCACCAACAGCAGCACCAGCACCAACCACCCGGTTTTAAAGGTGTTGATATCGCGGATGGCCTCTTTTGGTGCCTTCAACAGCGACAGGTCGTAAACGGCAGGAATATCTTGGCGGAAAAACAGATGCAGCATGACCAGCGTCGCCGCAATGGCGGCCAGGTTAACCGGCACCATCACTGCCGCGTATTCAGTGAATCCAAGATTAAAGAAATCAGCCGAGACAATATTGACCAGATTCGAGACAATAAGTGGCAAGCTGGCTGTATCGGCAATGAATCCGGCTGCCATCACAAAAGCCAACGTAGCACCACGGCTGAAGCCCAGCGCCAATAGCATCGCAATCACAATCGGTGTCAGGATCAACGCGGCACCATCGTTAGCGAACAGTGCCGCCACTGCTGCACCTAATAAGATGATGTAAGTAAACAGCAAACGGCCACGGCCATTGCCCCAGCGAGCCACATGCAGTGCGGCCCATTCAAAGAAACCGGATTCATCCAACAGCAGACTGATGATGATCACGGCAATAAAAGTCGCGGTCGCATTCCAGACAATCTGCCACACCACAGGAATATCACCCATGTGAACCACACCGGTCAGTAACGCCAGTCCCGCACCGAGCATCGCACTCCAGCCAATTCCCAACCCTCTGGGTTGCCAGATAACCAGCACAATAGTCAGGACAAAAATAGCACCTGCCAACAACATACCGCCCCCGAAAGGCAAGAGTTCTCTCCTGCCCGGTAAATTTTAATGGATTAAACATCAGCGGCCAGATGAGCCAGACCATCCTTCCTACTATCTGCTTTCTCTTCCAATCAAATATGAAAATTCACATATGATTAGGCAAATTTTTACTGTATTAGCGGCAAATTACCTTACCGCCCGAGGCTACATTACCGCTCGCCAGCAACACGATTTTATCTCGTTGGCTAAGATAGGCCTGCTCAATCACCGTGGCCGCCCAAGCTGGGATATGTGGTGACAGGCGATAGTGAATCCACTTCCCTGCACGGCGATCGAGTAAAAGTCCAGATTCTCTCAGCATTGCTAAGTGTCTGGAGATCTTGGGTTGAGACTCATCCAATGTGTCACAAAGCTCGCAAACACATAGCTCGCCCGACTCTCGCAACAGCAGGATGATATTCAGACGTGTTTCGTCGGACAGATTTTTGAAAAGCTGCAATGGCGTGAGTGTAATCATGGAATCTCCAAGACTGAATACTGAGATTATCTTAGAAGTCTTGGCGTTAAAGTCAATTATATATTCGATTTACCATATCTGTTTTCATCGTCACCGATTACAATTTCTGTGTTGACAGTCATGTCCCCTGGCCGCTCATTGGGTCTGGATGATAAGAAAGTCACTTTTGTGGCATGAAACGGGCCATTCTAATGAGAAAATTCTTATTAATCTGGAACAATTTGCACCTGTTGTTTAGTATGTCGCTATCCTGTCTACGCTATCAGCAAATCCAATATTTATGAAAAAACTCATTAAACGGCTGGAGATCATTAAAAGTGCTATTGAGCTTGAAGATGAGGATATTATCCGACAACAACTGCCTTATCTTAAAAGCGAATCCCAGGACGCGGTGCTGGCTTTTATTGCCATGGAAATTGAACAAGGGAAATTTACGCATGCGCTAGACGCAATTGCAGCCTGGCTGGCGAGTAAACAAGCTGTCACCCAGTGGCAAGACCTTGAATTGGCCGCCTGTAAAATGGAGCTAAAAGCACTGGAAGAACAGTTACGCGAGTTAATCGATAAACGTAACGAGCGGGTTCAGTTGCTGGATGACTTTAATGATCTCTATCTGGTGCGCCTTGGCCCATTGATGAATAAAATCCTCCAGTTACGTAAACAGTTGGCGGAATGTACTCTGCGTAAAGCGGAGGCCGAAGCCCGGCGCAGGGAACGCGATTATCGCAACTGCCAGCAGTATATATCTCAAGCCATTGATGAACTTGCCGCGTTAAAACAGCGCTGGTTAGCGCTCTCTGCTATGTCGAGTGAAACCATTGAGATACGACAACAGATTCAGCAACAAACGGATTTAATCGCCGCACTGCTGGCGGAAATTAAAGAGCTGGAAAAGGGTTTTTGTACCCGCAATACTGAGTCAACCCGTAAAGCTCGGGAAGAAGCGAAAGAGAAGTACGAGAGCTATCAGGAGCAGCAAAAAGATGCCGAACAGCGGCATAGTAATGAGCAAAAACTGTCAGCTGATCAGCGCCAAGAACTAAAACGCCTGTGGCGGCAAGCCAGTCGACTCTGCCATCCAGATTTAGTCGCCGATGAGTTTAAAGAGAAAGCACATCAACTGATGGTCCAGCTCAATCAAGCCCGGCAACGGGGAGATTTCCCCGCAATTAACGCGTTACTCGAGAGTTTAAAACGTGGGTTTGAACCGCTAATGGCAAGTGACTGTATTGACGATCTTGAACGGCTACGCAGAAAAATTAAGCAGGTCAGAGATCAAATTGACGTGATGTTGCGTGAACTGGAAGCATTAGAGGATGAAGACTCTTGGCAGCTTGTCACCTCTTTGTCCGATAAAGATAACTGGTTCAAAGAACAAGAAAACGTATTATCCAAAACGCTCAAACTGCTGGAGCGGCAAGTTGAAGAAGCATCAAAGGTACTGTATGAAATTTGACTGGTGATGCTCTTTTGGCCTACTGCCAACGGTGCCCGGTCCATGCCTGCGCTTAACAACAAATATTATCCCTGTTATCTTTTATTATTGATGCATAATCACTATGCGTATTATTAAGTTCGTATTCATTCTGAAATAAGGTAATCAATGATGAAAGATAACGAATACCAGCCGCCAAAGGTCTGGACGGAAAATAACGAGAGTGGCGGTGTATGGTCCAAAATCAACCGCCCAACAGCAGGCGCACGTCATGAAGCGGCCCTGCCTGTTGGCAAACATCCGTTACAGCTTTACTCCATGGCGACACCCAACGGTCAGAAGGTCACTATTCTGCTGGAGGAGTTATTGGCGCTGGGCGAGAAAGGCGCAGAGTACGATGCCCACTTGATTCGAATAAGTGAAGGCGACCAGTTCTCAAGTGGTTTTGTCGCAGTGAATCCTAATTCAAAAATCCCCGCGCTGATGGATCACTCAACGCCGACTCCGGTGAGAGTTTTTGAGTCCGGTGCTATTTTGCTTTATCTGGCGGATAAGTTCGGCCATTTCCTGCCAAAAGATCACGCACAGAGAACGGAAGCACTGAACTGGTTATTCTGGCTACAGGGCGCGGCACCTTATTTAGGCGGGGGTTTTGGTCATTTTTATCATTACGCACCGGTAAAAATCGAATACGCGATTGACCGTTTTACCATGGAAGCTAAACGCCAGCTTGATTTGCTCAATACTCAGCTCAAAACACATGAGTATATCGCAGGGGATGAATATTCGATTGCCGATATCGCCATCTGGCCGTGGTATGGCAATTTGGTTTTAGGTTTGCAATATGAAGCCGGGGAGTTCCTGGATGTGAAATCCTATACCCACTTAATACGTTGGACGGAGAATATTGCGAAACGACCAGCCGTGCAACGTGGGCGTATCGTCAATCGGACCTGGGGAGAACCAAATGAGCAGTTGCCTGAGCGCCACGACGCATCAGATTTCGATCACTTATAGCTCATAAGCGATAAAGTCAATTCGACTAGAAAAAGGCGATAAACTCGGTTTACGCCTTTTTCTAACTCGAGTGACTGCAGCTACTGCACCCCATCAAAATGGAGAAACAATAGAGCCAATACGCTGGCAGAAATCATCGTAAGCATCGCCCAGTTTTTCAAACAATTTACTGATGTTATTTAAGTGTTTCATTGGCTGTTCCTCTGAGAGCGTTGAGATTTATTTGTGTGATCTGCATCACTAAATAAAGCTTACTTTTTTAAAACAGCATTTCAATATTTTTGTGATATGAGTCACAAAAATAGTAACTCTGCATAATGCTCATGATTATTGAGCGACACCTTCCCCGCCCGCCAGCCACAGAAACTCTTCTAGCGAGATTCAGATATAGATATTTATTCATAAAAAATGCGTTTTTTTTCATACAACCCACCAGATCGTGATCGTGATCTCATTTTAAACACAGCAAGAGGATTATAAAGAAACGCAAGATCGATAAATATGAAACATTGTTTCATTTAAATGAAGGGATGCAAATGGAAAAGAAAATAACTGTCAGGCACACGGTTGCATACGGCAGTGCAAACCTGTTGGGCAGTGGTGCATTGGCGATCAGTGGCGCGTGGCTTATGTATTTCTATACCACGTTTTGTGGGCTTTCTGTCGTTGAGGCTGCCGCCATATTCTCTCTGGCCAGCATTCTTGATGCCATCAGTAACCCTATCATGGGCTACATCACCGATAACTTTTATAACACCCGCCTTGGCCGCATGTTTGGTCGTCGTCGCTTCTTTATCCTCATCGGTATTCCGCTGGTCTTGTTCTATCCCCTACTTTGGGTGAGTGGTTTTGGCTTTTGGTACTACTTGATAACCTATGCCATGTTTGAATTGATCTACACCTCGATCATGGTGCCATACGAAACGCTAGCCACAGAGATGACGACCGATTTTGCTAAGCGCTCCAAGTTGACGGGATCAAAAGCGATATTCGGAAAAGTTGCCAACTTTATGGCGGCCTTTATTCCAGGGCAATTTATTGCGCTCTATGGCAAGGATTCTCCGGCCCCCTTCCTTTATACCGGCATCGCATATGGGGCTATCATGTGTTGTGCCATGATCTTCCTGTACGTTTCTTCTTGGGAGCGCCCGGCCAGTGAAGTGGTTAAAGAGACCACCAGTAGTTTGTTTCAGGCGCTGAAAAAAATGTGTATTGATATGGCGTCAACATTTCGGCTCCGTATTTTCCGTAAACATTTAGGGATGTATCTATTTGGATTTGGTGCCGAGTGGTTATTCGCTTCCTCATTCACCTACTTTATCATTTTCGGTTTACGCCAAAGTGCTGTTCTGGTGTCGCAACTCAATAGCTTCAGTTCGATTATGCAACTGATCTCGACCGCATTCTTTATCGGTATCTGTGTGAAAATGGGCTTTGCCCGTCCTTTCCGTATTGCATTACAGGTGGTGATTGTCAGTGTTTTTGCCTATGCCGCGCTCTATTTTACCGGTTGGTCTGACACGACCACTGTCATTGTATTATTCGCGATCACCGTGGTTTTTGGTCTGAGTACCGGCGGTATTTACTATATTCCCTGGACCGTTTATACCTTCCTCGCTGATGTAGATGAAGTGCTCACAGGGCGTCGGCGTGAGGGTCTATATGCGGGTGCAATGACATTTGCTGGCAAGATGGTTCGTTCGGTTATTGTGTTTGCGATGGGCTGGACACTCAGCAGATTTGGCTTTGTCTCCGGTCAGTCGGTGCAGCCAGAAACCGCGGTTCAGGCGATTGTTGGCGTCTTTGCCATCGGTGTAACCGCGCTGGCATTAGTGGCAATTTTTTATACCACACAGATGAAACTCGACAGAAAGAGTCATATGGTTCTGTTGGCAGAAATTGCCCGGATTAAGGCCGGTGGTGCGATAGCTGACATTGCTACTGGCCCCCGCGCAACGATTGAAGAACTGACGGGTTGGAAATATGAACAATGTTGGGGTAATAACCCGCTTGGTCAAAAGAAACCGACAGAAAAATTGACCGAACTGACATCAGAGGACTGATGGCTACTGTAGATTCAGGGACCGTATCATGAAAACGTTAGACGAATTTATTGTCGAAAAGCAGCAAGAATTCTCGCACGCTACCGGCGAACTCACTGCATTACTTTCTTCAATTAAATTGGGTGCCAAGATTATTCACCGAGATATCAATAAAGCCGGTCTTCTTGATATTCTGGGTACCGCAGGGATGCCCGCCATTGAAAGCGAAGTGCAGATGAAACTGGACTTATTCGCCAATGAAAAGCTTAAAGCCGCCTTGAAAGCACGTGGGGAAGTGGCAGGTATCGCTTCTGAGGAAGAGGGAATTGTCATATTTGAAGATGCACAATCACAAAAGGGGAAATATGTCGTTTTAATCGCTCCGCTTGATGGTGCATCAAATATTGATGTTAATGTTTCCGTTGGTACTATTTTCTCTATTTACCGGCGGCTTAGCCCGGTCGGTCAACCGGCTATCGAGGCGGACTTTCTGCAATCTGGCAGCCAGCAGGTGGCTGCGGGTTATGTCGTTTACGGCTCATCAACAATGTTGGTTTATACCACCGGTTATGGCGTTCATGCATTTACCTATGACCCATCCCTCGGCGTTTTTTGCTTATCACATGAAAAAGTGCGTTATCCAGAAATTGGCAGCATGTATTCCATCAACCAGGGGAATTACATTAAATTTCCAACCGGGGTGAAGAAATACATTAAATATTGTCAGGAGCAGGATGCGGCAACCCACCGCCCTTATGTTTCCCGTTACATCGGTTCACTCGTGGCGGATTTTCATCGTAACCTGCTGAAAGGTGGTATATACCTTTACCCAAGCACGGCCAGTTATCCGAGCGGCAAACTCCATTTATTGTATGAATGCAATCCAATGGCTGTGCTGGCAGAACAAGCCGGGGGGAAAGCCAGTGATGGTTTAAATCGTATTCTGGATATTCCACCAGAGCAATTACATCAACGAGTCCCCTTCTTTGTCGGCACCTATTCGATGGTTGAGGATGCCGAACGTTTCATTGCCGAAAATCCTGATTCCTTATCCGGTTAATGCTCATTTACCCAGGCACGTCACCAACCGTTGGATAAAATGGACTGTTGGTGACGGCGGCCTCCTATCGTTTTATGCCGAGCCGTTTGGCAAGACGATGGAGGTTGCCTGCGTCAAGGTTTAGCGCGCGAGCAGATGCCGACCAATTCATCCCATGCTCCTGAAGAACCTGCATGATAACCTGCCGCTGAAAATCACGGGTCGCCGCTTGCAGGTCTACAGGCGCGGTACCTTGATCCTCACTGACTGATATCGGTGAAATACCCGGTATAGTGGTGACTGTAATATTAAATAAGTCAGCATGCAGTTGCGCAGATTCTGTCGCCGGTTGTGAGGCGCGCGCTAATACCGCAGCACGATAAATAGCATGTTCCAATTCACGCACGTTTCCGGGCCAACTGTAATTCTCTAGCAGAGTAAGTGTGGCGGCCGGGATGCCCAACTGCTGAAGCCCCAGTTTCTTTCTTATCCGCTCCACAAAAAATCCCGCTAACAGAACAATGTCCCCTTTCCGTTCCCGTAACGGTGGAACATGTAACGGGAATACACTCAAACGGTGAAACAGATCAACGCGAAAGTGTCCTTCGATAACTGCTTGTTTAAGATCACAATTGGTAGCAGCAATAATACGCACATTCACCCGCTTGGTACTGTCGTCACCGACGCGCTGTAAGTCGCCGTACTGAATAACACGGAGTAATTTGGCCTGAAGTACCAATGAAAGTTCGCCTATCTCATCAAGAAATAGTGTGCCATTGTCGGCAATTTCGAACTTACCGGTTCGGTCATGTATTGCACCGGTGAAAGCCCCCTTCACATGGCCAAATAATTCGCTCTCCGCCACATTCTCGGGCAAGGCGGCACAGTTTAAATAGATTAATGCCTTCGCAGCTCTGGGTGATAAATGATGAATTGCCTGAGCAACCAACTCTTTACCGACCCCCGTCTCTCCGGTGATTAGCACATTCAGTTCTGAACCTGCTACCACCCCTATCTCATGTTTTAGTTGCAGTATCAACGGTGACAGGCCAATCATCTCGTCTTCCGAGCTTGGTGTGGCTTGTTTTTGGATGCTTAATGAACTAACCGTAGGGAGCGCTTGCTTCTCCAACACATCGACTAAAAGTGCATTATTCAGCGCCGAGGCCGCTAATACGCCAATCAGTTTAAGCTCTTCATCACTGAACCCATCAAATTGCAGCGGGTTCATACTGTCGAAAGTTAATGCACCAATAAGTGTTTGATCAGCAAACAAGGGCAGACCAATACAGGCATGGACTTTTAGCTCATCATGGCCCGGGATCAGGCCGTCATAGGGATCAGGCAGATGGCTGTCAGTCGGGAAACGGACCACATTCCCTGCCCGGGCAATAGCCTCTAATCGCGGATGGGATGACAACGAAAAACGCCGCCCCAACACATCCGGTGATAAACCATCAATGGCCAAGGGTCGGAACAATTGATGTTCATAACGTAAAAGTGCCGAGGCATCGCATTGCAGTAATTGCCGCAAGCTACTAACTAACGTCTGAAAACGATCTTGCCCTGATAAGCCGCCCTGTAGCTCAATGGCAATTTTGGCCAGTGACTGAATGGATAAACTCATATTTTGTCATTCCGACATAGTGTTAGTCATTATGACAATGACACATCAATGTCATAATGACTAACTTTAATTTTATCTGATTAAAATCAATACCATAAATCATGGCACGCCATTTGCTTTCTAAGGTGAGGTAAATCATTTATTTTCGTTGAGGAACGGTTCATGGCGATTCAAGTTAAGAATAATATCAAATGGGTTGGGCAACGTGATTGGGAAGTGCGTGATTTCCATGGTACTGAGTACAAAACCCTGAAAGGGACCAGTTACAACAGCTATTTAATCTGCGAAGAAAAAAACATTCTGATCGATACTGTTGATCAGAAATTTGATCGAGATTTTGTTGCCAATTTAGCACAAGAGATCGACTTAAATACGCTCGACTATATTGTTATCAACCATGCAGAAGAAGACCATGCCGGTGCATTGACCGAGTTAATGGCGCGTATCCCCAACACCCCGATTTATTGCACCGCCAATGCTATCGACTCAATTAACGGACATCATCATCATCCTGAATGGAATTTCATTACCGTTAAAACCGGCGATACCTTAGATATCGGCAACGGTAAGCAATTGATCTTTGTTGAAACGCCGATGCTGCACTGGCCTGACAGCATGATGACTTACATCACGGGTGATGCCGTGTTGTTCAGTAATGATGCTTTCGGTCAGCACTACTGTGATGAGCATCTGTTTAATGACGAGGTCGATCAGACCGAGCTTTATGAACAATGCGCTCGCTATTATGCCAACATTTTGACCCCATTCAGCCGCTTGGTAACACCAAAAATCAATGAAATTCTTGGTTTCAATCTGCCAGTATCAATGATTGCCACCTCCCATGGCGTGGTATGGCGCGATAATCCAACCCAAATTGTCACGCAATATCTGGCTTGGGCGGCAGATTATCAGGAAGACCGGATAACCATTTTCTATGACACCATGTCAAATAATACCCGAATGATGGCCGATGCTATTGCTCAGGGTATTCACGATACCGACCCCGGTGTGGCGGTGAAGATCTACAACATTGCCCGCCATGACAAAAATGAAATCCTCACCCAGGTCTTCCGTTCTAAAGGCGTTTTGGTGGGTTCTTCCACCATGAATAACGTCATGATGCCAAAAATCGCGGGGATGCTCGAAGAGTTGGCTGGATTACGTTTCCGTAACAAAAAAGCTGCGGCATTTGGCAGCTTTGGCTGGACTGGCGGTGCGGTTGACCGCATTCAAACTCGCCTGATGGATGCCGGGTTTGATATCTCGCTCTCCTTAAAAATGAAATGGCGACCTGATACTGATGCTTTAGAAGAGTGTCGTGAGCATGGGCGTAAAATTGCCCGTGAATGGGCACTTCACCCATTGGATACCCTGCGCTCATCTGAGGTTGACGCCATCGCCCTCACCCAAGAAAAGGCTCACAGTGAGAATAGCCCCTCACAACCTTCTCTTGGTATTTCAATGCAATGCAGTGTTTGCCAGTGGATATATGACCCGGCGCTGGGTGAACCTCTTCAAGAGGTTAAGCCGGGAACCTGTTGGGAAAATGTCCCCGACTTCTTCCTCTGCCCAGAGTGTGGCTTGGGCAAATCTGTTTTCGATCCACTGTAATGGAGCATGTTATGACAGATAACATTATTATTGTGGGTTCAGGTTTTGCCGCCCGCCAGGTGGTTAAAAATATCCGCAAACTTGACCCGCAAGTGCCAATCCACATGATCGCTGCTGACAGTGGTGTGGACTATAATAAACCTGATTTAAGTCATGTATTTAGTCGTCAGCAGAGCGCTGACGATCTAACACGGCTGTCGGCCGAGCAGTTTGCAGCAGAAAATAATGTTACTTTACATACAGCGATGTTGGTCACTGCCATTGAGCGACACACTAAACGCGTTTTTTGTGGTGATCGGGCATTTAATTATCATAAATTGGTGCTGGCTACCGGGGCGGCAGCGCTAGTCCCTGCCGTGCCCGGTAGCGAGATGATCGTTACCTTCAATAGCCAAAATGAATATCGGCAACACCAAGATAGGTTGCAAAAGGCACAGCGTGTTTTAGTGTTGGGCGGCGGATTAATCGGGACGGAATTGGCGATGGACCTACAGCGTTCCGGTAAACAGGTGATGTTGGTGGATAAGGCACACAGTTTGCTGGCCGCTGTGATACCGGTGGAGATCAGTAGCCGCTTACAACAACGCCTCAGCCAGAGTGGTGTTACTTTGGTATTTAATAATGAATTGCTCAGTGTGACAAAAGTCACCAACGGGTTGCGAGTAGAACTTCGCGCGGGTCAAACGTATACCGTTGATGCTGTTATTGCCGCGATTGGTTTAAAGCCGGAAACTGCCCTCGCCGCTGCCGCAGGTCTCGATATTGGGCGTGGTATTAAGGTCAATAATCAGTTGCAAACGGTTGATCCAGATATCTTTGCCGTGGGTGATTGTGCCGAGGTCGAGGGGAAAGTACTGCCATTTTTGCAGCCCATATTAGTGGGAGCCATGACACTGGCAAAAAATATTCTAGGGGGAGCCGCGTGTCTCACCCTGCCGCCGATGTTAGTTAAAGTCAAAACACCTGATCTACCGCTCTATTTCGCTGGCGAAACCAACCGCGAGGATCTCCACTGGGAAATATGCCTGACAGCGCAGGGGATAGTGGCGCGTGGTACTGATAACTCACAGCAATTACGCGCGTTCGTCGTCAGCGAACAACAGACCCAACAGGCTTTCCCCCTGTTACGTGAACTGAGTGTGTAGCATTAATCGTGCTGCGCTATAACATCACAACGCTAACCCCCCGCCACCTGCGTAGGGGGTTTTGCCTGCAATTTTCATCACTTCAGCCCCCAAGGTGACAAAAGGTGCCCGCCGGCTGGCGTAGATAATGCCGCCGGTCTGAGCACGAACCGCTTTTACCGTATCGGTGAGCGGATCAATAATTTCAGCCACCACTTCATCTTTCCCAACCCATTCACCCGGCTGGCGTAATAACAGCAAAATACCACTGGCAGGTGCCGTCACTATCTCACCTGCCGTAAACGGCAACAGGGTGACTTCCCGCTGCGGAATAGCCAAAGGTTGCCCTTTGACTGCGCCACGGTACTGCAAATAGTGATAAAGACGCTCGGCATCAGCACTGGCCAACGCGTGGCTAACATCCTGTTGACCCCGTAATTCTAGCGTCACCGCCATGCAACCCGGTTCAAGCTTTAACGCCGGATAATGTGCCGCCAACCGATGCCATGGCAAGCCGCAAGCCTCATCAAAGGATCCACCACCACTGTCTTGTGACAGTAATACGGTACCAATATCTAAAAAACGTGCCAGTGTCTCTGCCGGTTCGCGCCAGGCAGGATCTGCATACATATGCAAAATAGCGTGATCATCACAATGCAGATCCAGCACCAGGTCAGCATCACAGGCCAGTCGCAACAAATGTTGGCGCAGCGCTGCAACTTCACTGCTGGCAGGCAAATCCTGCAATGCCTCAACCATGGCAACTCGCACTTGTTGCTGTATACCAACACTATCAGTGAGCGGCCGCGATGCTAGCCGCGTTTGTACCCCTTGCGCCAGATCAGGAAAATCACGGTTGAAATTGCGGCCACTGCCCAGGTCAAAACGACCGATACCACTATTAAGGAGCACTTGCGCAATACCTACCGGGTTGGCAAGCGGTACAATAATTATTTCACTCTGAATTTCACCGCGCCGTTCCGCCTGACTCAGTAATCTTTTAAGATAATGTAATACCAGCATGCCAGGCAGCTCATCAGCATGCAGGCCAGCTTGTAGATAGATTTTCTCACCAAAACCTTGCTGGCCGAAATGGAAACTGGTTAATTGACGCTGCCCACCCAGGGCATGTTCAGGTAACTTATGATTATTGATTTTCATTGGACGTCCTATCTGTGGAAAAGAAAGCCCGGCTTGACCGAATTGACAAAAAAATCCTTGAAATACTGAGCCAGGATGGTCGCATCTCTTATCAAAAGCTCTCTGAACAGGTAAACCTAACCGCTCGCCCTTGTCTGGAGCGCGTGCGGCTACTGGAACGCGCCGGTATTATCCGCGGTTACAGCGCTATTATTGAGTTACCGGAACCTGCGCATGCTTTTGTTATACAAGCACAAATTGCACTGGCCGACCATGGGCACTCGCAGGCGGCATTTGAACAGGAAGTAGGCAAAACGCCGGAGGTGCTGGACTGTTGGTTGGTCGGTGGCAGCTTCGACTTCCTGGTGCGCATTGGCTGTCGTAACATGGAACACTACCGGTTACTGGCTGATAGTTGGCTGACCAGTAAAAAATTCCGGGTCGATAAAATTGTCACCCTGACGGAATTACAAACCATCAAACGCACTTAAATCTGCAGTGCCCGCACCGGATACTTAATCGTGACGGGCAAAAGCCAGCCAGCGCCGTTCTGCACGTGAAAATAGGTAAATCAGCATAAAAGTGCATAACAGATAGAGCGCCGCCGCCATCAGGAACGGGATAAACGGTGAATAGGTTGCCGCATAGAACGAGCGCGCCACGCCGGTAATATCCAATAGCGTTACGGTACTGGCAAGTGAGGTGGCGTGTAGCAGGAATACCATCTCGTTATTCAGCGCTGGGATACCGCGCCGCAATGTTGCGGGCAGAACCAACCGGCGAATAATCTGCCACTGACTCATGCCAAAAGCTTCGCCAGCCACCCACTCCTGACGTGGAAACGTCACCATCATTCCCGCCAATAATTCTGCCACATAAGCACTGGTATTCAGCACCAGCGCGAGCGTGGCACAAAAAGTAGCATCGCGGAACAGCAGCCAGAATGGTTGGTCGTCCTGCCAACCCAACTGCACGATGTCAAACTGTGACAAACCGTAGTAGATCAGCATTAATTGCAGATAGAGCGGCGTGCTACGGAAAAAATAAGTTACGCTGCGGATGAACCAAGAGAGCGGCCGTGGGCCAAAAGCTTGCCCAACTGCCATCAGTAGTGCCAACAATAAACCCGGCACCACGGACAGTAAAAACAGCTTAGCGGTCATGGCCAACCCGGTAACATCCGACCCGTCGCTATACAAAAATGTCGGTGCAGCCTCCAGCATGGTTTGCAGATTCATCCTTGCCTCGCTGCACTAGAGGTTGACAGCGCATAGCGCCGTGAAAGCCGACTGAATCCCCAACTAGAAAGCGCGGTGATGACCATGTAAATCATCGCCACCAGGAAGTAAAACAAGAACGGTTTTTGTGTCGCACGCCCTGCCTGTTCAGCCAGCCACACCATATCTTCCAACCCCAGAATGGATATCAACGCTGACGCTTTCATTAAACCAAGCCAGTTGTTATTGATCCCCGGAATAGCAAAACTGAGCATCTGTGGCAACATAATGCGCCGGAATACCTGAGCAGGACTCATACCGTAAGCTATTGCGGCCTCCAACTGACCACGATCAACGGTTTGAAATGCGCCCCGGAACGTTTCAGTGTAGTAAGCGCCGAACACAATACCAATGGCCAACACGCCAGAGATAAACGTGTTGAAGCGAACGGGCCCCACGCCCAATAAACTGAGGAACCCATTCACCAGCATTTCGCCACCGAAAAATAACAGCAACATAATCACCAGTTCAGGAATCCCTCGCACCAGCGTGGTGTATCCGGTTGATATCCAGCGCAACCAGCGCGGGCCAAACAGTTTGATAACGGCATTGATCAACCCAAGTACCAGTGCCACCGCGAGTGACAGCAGCATCACGCACAGTGACAACCCCGCCCCCTGTGCCAGTAAAGGCAAATATTCGGCTACCATTATTGGCCCCTGTCGCTGAAAAACCGGTGCCGGCGCGTCAGTTATCGGCCCGGCGGGTTTACATCACAAAAAATGGTGGCGCACTCAGTTGCCGTAAATATCGAAGCTGAAATATTTTTTCTGAATGGCGTCATAAGTACCATCAGCACGGATCGCCTTAATTGCCCCATTCAATGCATCGCGTAACGCTGGATTATCTTTACCGACGGCGATCCCCACATCAGATGAGATAGTTTCGTCTTGGATAACCGGCCCGGCAAAAGCAAACTTCTGCCCACGCGGGGTATCAATAAAGCTACTGGCAGCCTGAATGTTATCTTGTAGCGAGGCGTTGATGCGCCCGGACAGCAGATCCAGATAGACATTGTCCTGATTGGCATAAGAGACGATTTTCACCCCTTGCCCACCCCAATGCTTTTTCGCATAGGTCTCATGGATTGAGCCGGTTTGCACCCCCACGGTTTTGCCTTTCAGACTGGCGGTATCCGGTAACAGCGGGCTGCCTTTGCGTGCCACCAATTGTGCGGCACTGCGATAGTAGCGATCAGTGAAATCCACTTCTTTTTTGCGCTCTTCAGTAATGGTCAGCGACGCAATAATTGCATCGAACTTACGGGCATTAAGTGCCGCGATCATACTTTCAAACGGTTGTTTAACGAATACACACTTCGCATGCAGGTTTTCACACAAGGCATTCGCGATATCGATATCAAAGCCGGTGATCTCGCCACTGGGAGAAAGAACATCAAAAGGTGGATAACCCCCGTCGACACCAAAGCTAATAGTGTCAATGGTCTGAGCCGCCACGGGCGCGGAAAGTATCAGGCCGGTCAATATTGCAGCTAATGTCTTTTTCATGGTTAAGATCCCAATGTTGGCAAGTAATAGAAACCGCAAGGATTAGAAACGAAGCGAGAGGCAGGTCAAGCCGCCATCCATTTTTTTAAATTCACTGGTATCAAGTTGAATAATTGGCATTCCCAGCTTTTCAATTTGCGCCAACGTATAAGGATACCCTTGCGGGGTAATCAACGTATCATTGATCCACAAAGTATTACCGGCGTAAGACTCATCTTCAGGAATAACAAGGGTATTAAACCGAGAAAACGCAGGATGGTGCTGATAATCCTCGGTCAGCAACAAGGTGTTACGCCCGACATAGTTAACAATCGACTTCAGGTGTAACCCCGCACTCACTGCTATTGGCGTTACCCGATAGCCATAGCGCGCGACCGCGGCGGTAAATTCGCTGATCCCTACTTCATCAGTGCGTGAAGTCAGGCCGATAAAAAATTGTTTATCCACCAACAGCACATCACCCCCATCAAGATGGCCTTGCTCACTCATTCGAACAACCGGGCGGTCGGTAAATAGCGGCTCGATAGTCGCCACTTCGCCTTGGCGGCTGGGTGCCCCAGGGTGGGTTATCACCGCCAGTTCCGGCATGACGACGGCAGTATCCTCAACAAAGTGCGCATCAGGGAATGCCGGTGCTGCCGGTAAAATAGTCACTTTCAGGCCAAGACGGAGCAAGGTATCCACGTAGGCCAAAAATTGGTGACCCGTCACAGCAATATCTGGGGTGCCCAATTGGGACGTGGTCTGGCCGCTACCACAGGTAGCCGCCGGCAGTCTGGCAATGGCTTGAGTAAAGTGCATAGGCGAGTCTCTTGATTGAGTGTTGCAAAAGTGTTGATCTGATTATTAAACAGATACTGTTACCAATCAGGTTGAATCAGCTATCACTGCCATACATTTACGCTGTATATGACTCTCTCTGCGACCTATTCAGTTGTCAGATGAAAACCATAGACAACCCGCTTTAGCTATATACTATTTGATATAACTTATCGGGCAGTATCCGAGACAGGCAAGCTACCCTTCCTGTCTCTGCGCGCGTAGCGTGCTAGCGAACCTAAGGAAACCGAATGAAAAAGTTAATCATGGTGATGATTACACTATTGCTGATTGCCTGTGCAAATACCGGTCATGTCGGCGTGAGTGGGGGTTCGGGCGGAGTATCGAGTATCAGCATTGGCACCGGCATTCGCCGGTAATACAGGCAGGTGTTTTCAGTCCCTGCCTCACCGATATTGACTGTAAAATTGGCGGTCAGCTATCTGTTTTTCAGGACTGGAGCATCAGCGGAAAAACGTGCTGAAATAGCATCCCGTTCATAACCTTGCCGCTCAGTCAAAATGGTATATAACTCTGGGCGACGACCATAGATCCAGCGCCGTCCAGTACTGAGTGGGATCAAGGAGAGATCCAGCTCAGCGCACACCATCATGTCGGCGGCCTCCCAGGTTTCATTGATGATGCGGCCATACGGGTCCAGTATCATCGCATTACCGGTGCGCACTTCATCATCATCGGCCCCAATACCATTACTGAACAGAATAAATAAACCATTATCATGTGCCCGGGCTGGTAACCAGCGCATCAGCCATTCCCGGCCATTGGTGCCACGAATTGCCGCGGTTATTTCTTCTTTTCGTTCAACACGTTGTTGCCACAGTTCGAGTGGAATGGGCTTCATGCCATAAGGGCTACGGGAGTGAGTTCCACCGGTTTGATGTGGTGCCAATAATATATCCGCGCCCAGTAAGGTGGTAGCGCGAACATTCTCCACCAAATTGTTATCCCAGCAGATAAGGATGCCCACTTTGACCCCCCAAGGGGTGTCAAACACGGTGTAAGAATCGCCGCTGCTAATGGTTGGATGCTCAAAAGCATGCAATTTTCGATGAGTGTGCAAGGTACCATCAGGCATGCAAGCAACATAGGCGTTATAGAGTCGCCCGTCATCTGCCCGCTCAATCAGGCCCACACCAATAAGCATTTGATATTTAACTGCTAACGCACGAACCAAGGCGATTGATGGGCTGTTTTCTATCGATTCCGCCAATGCATTGACTTGCACCGCAGTCAACTTAGGGACATGCCAGTATCCAGTGATACACATCTCTGGAAACGCTAATATTTTGATGTTTTGCAGGGCTGCCTGCTCGATAAACTTCTCAATAACCAACAGATTATATTGTTTGTTATTGGCCTGATGCTGGAACTGCACGGTTGCTGCTGTTATCAATGGTGATTCAGTCACATTATCCTCCTAGGGCATCTACCGCTGATTTTTATCATTGGCATTACAGCAGCCGTATTGATAACTTTATAATGAATGATTTTCCTTTATCGATTACCAATTGGAATGAAATAGTGAATATTAAGTTGCTAAAAGCCTTTGTTATGCTGGCACAGAAAGGCAATTACAATGAAGCTGCACAGGCGCTTTGTATCACGCAACCGGCCCTGTCCAAGCAGATTAACTTATTGGAATCGATGCTAAATCTTCATCTGTTCTCACGCGGGCGTCATGGTGCGCTACTGACCCCTGGCGGCCAACAGTTGCTGGCAGAGGCGGAGAAAGTGATTAATCAGTCTGATTTTTTTCTACAACATGCCACCAGAGTGGCCAAGGGCATTGAAGGGTTTATATCGATAGGTTTTGGATTGTCGACTTTCTATACTGCTCCGCACTGTGTCGCCAAATTCAGAGAGCAGTTCCCTGGCGTTGCCATTACGTTGGAGGATATCCCCTCGGCACAGCAATATGCATTATTAACCCACGGTGAACTGCAAATAGGATTTGTTCGAGTGCCGCCCAAGGCACCGTTACATTATTATCCCTTATTTGACGATCGTCTGGTGCTGGTAACCCCGCAAGATAAGGCACTAACACTCGACGAATGGTTAAAACATCTGCCGTTACTGCGTTTATATAGCGAGCGTGGGCGCGGGCTAAATGCACAAATTGACCTGTTCTTACAGTCAAATCAACTCTACGCGCCAGCGATGCAAGAAGTTGAGGATATCCAGACCATACTCGCACTGGTGATTGCCGGTCTCGGCGTGGCATTACTGCCGCAGAGTGTGGTGCATATCGCGCCCCCGACGATGAATATTATTGCGCTCAGCGGTGACACCCTCAGTTGGCAAGTGGGTATTGCCTGGAATAGTGCTATTCCTGATTTGGTGCGGGACAATTTTATTAAGATGGTCATCGAGCATAACCGGCAAAACATCGATTGATACTTTGCCGGTTTATGGCGTGATCAGATTAGCGGAACGGCGGCTCGTTAAAGGTACGCAGTTTGCGTGAATGCAGTTGATCACCCTCCGCGCGCAATAAATCTATTGCCCGAATACCAATCTGCAAATGCTCTGAAATAGCACCTTCATAGAAATGGTTCGCCTGCCCCGGCAACTTGATTTCGCCATGTAACGGTTTATCTGAAACACAGAGCAATGTGCCATAAGGCACCCGGAAGCGATAACCTTGAGCTGCAATGGTGGCACTTTCCATATCGACGGCAACTGCGCGGCTTAAGCTAAAACGCAGTGCTGACGCAGAAAAACGCAGCTCCCAGTTACGATCATCAGAAGTGACTACCGTCCCGGTGCGCAATCGCTGTTTGACTTCAACACCTGGCATGCCACTCACCGCTTTGGTTGCGTCATACAATGCCCGCTGTACCTCAGCAATACTTGGGATCGGGATATCTGGCGGCAACACCGCATCCAACACATGATCATCACGCAGATAGGCATGAGCCAGCACATAATCGCCGATGGCCTGGCTTTCACGCAATCCACCACAGTGCCCAATCATCAACCATGCATGAGGCCGCAGTACCGCCAGATGATCACAAATAGTTTTGGCATTGGATGGGCCGACGCCAATATTCACCAAAGTAATGCCATGACCCCCTTCTGCAATTAAGTGATAGGCCGGCATCTGATGTTTTTTCCATGCCAGATCAGAGGTGGTCTTTTCAGGATCAGCATTTTCAGCCGTTATGTAGCTGCCACCGGCACAGGATAAGGCTTTATAAGGGCTGGCGGGGTCGAGAATCTGCTCACAAGCCCAACTGACAAACTCATCAACATAGCGGCTGTAGTTAGTGAACAGGATATAAGGCTGAATATGTTCTGCGGGGGTGCCCGTGTAATGTTTTAGCCGCGCCAGTGAAAAATCAGTCCGCAAGGCATCGAAATGCGATAAGGGAAAATCAGCGGTGGCAGTATCAATACCATCAGTAATGCCATCACCGATTTTTGCCAAATCCGTGGTTGGGAAGTGCTGAGCAAGGCCCGCCGTCATCGACCGGTCGAGAATGAGGTCAGAACCGTCGATCACAAAAGGATATGGCATTTCTTGTTGTGACGGTGTCACTTCAAACACCGCGCCATACTCACTTTCAAGCAAGGTGAGTTGCTCTGTCAGATAGTCCCGAAATAATGTCGGCCGAGTAACAGTGGTACTGTATTGCCCGGTCCGGGAGAAACGCCCATAAGCACGGGTACGCTGGTGGTCGCGGAATCTTCCGTCCCAACTGACACTGAGCTGTGGATATGAGAACAAGCCCTTAGCCCTTTCACCAACATCCGGCAGAGCGCCATCGCGAATAAAAGCGCTAATAGCATCACGCAATGCCGCAAGTGCTGACTCGTATAGCGTCTCAAGCCTATCAATCGCTTCGTTGGCTGATAGGTGAATGGTATTTTGTGATTGATTCAAGATATCTCCTTTCAATACGCGTAAAGGCGGGGCTTAGCTTACTCAATTAACCGACGCAGAAACATAGTAAAAAACACGGTTTTACTGTCCATCGACGTAATGTGCCCTGTAATGAACATTTTGCCGTTACAGAGCAAATATCCAAACACGCGTTACACCAAAAACCTCCATTCATTGAAAACAAGAGGACATTTTGCCACTTATTCCGTCGTTTGATTCCCCTTCACCAACACTAAAGTATAGGTTGTCGCAGATAACACATTATTTTCTGCCTTGGGCAACACTATAAAGGTCTCTTTTGCGTGGCAAAATCATTTTTACGCAGTGGTAGTTTGGACGACATTCTGGCGTTAGGCGAAAACGGGCAACCGGTTTATGCCTCTGCACGGCAGATAAGAGAGGCATTACGCCTTAAAAAACAGCAACATATTGCTGACTGTCTGGCCATACCTCAACTTAATGAACGCGGCGACCGCATAGATTGGTATGCCCCCATTGAAGGCAAAGTGACCTCATGGCTGGCAGCCAGCAGTGTTGAGCGCAAGGCAGCGGTTAAGCAGTTGTCAGCCTGTCTGGCAAGTGCCAATGACTTGTGTCAGCGGGCGCAAAAATCTGATAACGCCGCACAGCGGTTATTTGGCGTACTGTTGGCCAAAACAATGCAATTCCCCGATCAAAATCACGTTTATTTAGTGGCAGGCAAGCCAGTACTGACCTTTTGGGGATTTGTCAGCCCGGATAAAAAAACACGCACTGACCCACTCGATTGTCTGCGCCAGACCAGCGAAGCTTACGAGCCGATTGAACCTATTATCGCTACCATTGCGGCCCCAATGCCCACGCCGCCTGCCGCTGCTGTCATTGAGTTAGCGCCTCAGGCCGAAACTACGTTGCTGCCCCCCCTGCCAGAACCTGTCGCAGAGGTCACCCCGCCATCAAAAGCAGTAAAAAAACCAACACGTTGGCTACGATTTAGCTGGATGTTACCGGTGTTGGCGCTAATTATCGCCTTGATAGTGCAATTCAGTGGTGGAATGCCGGAAAATGCCGCTGCCGCCCCGGATGTTAAGCCCACTGTCCTTGAAGATAAATCAGCCACTGAAGATAGAACCCTGTCAGCACCGGTAGCCACTGCACCTGTTGCTCAAATTATCCAGCCCACAATTGCATCACAACTGCCGTTGAATAATGCCACCGTCGTGCCTGCGTCAGCTATCGTGGAACCGACCGCCGTCGCATTGCCGACCACCGTTGAGAGCAAAAGTGCGCTGATACTCCCTTCGGATGCCGTCAAAGTGGGATCGACTACATTCCTTAATGGCAACTGGCGTGTCAGCCCGGATATTAAAGCCGCCCAAACCGGTAAAGCACCCAGCCTGAAGTATCAAATTAAAAACGGTAAAGGTACGGTGAAAATCACCCACGGGGATAACGTGACTTGCCGCGCAAATATCACTGCTGGTGTAATGAAGTCAGGCAATTTGGTAATCAATAGCCGCTATAGGGCGCAGTGCAGTGATGGTTCAAAATATCAAATGCCTGAGATCGTCTGCAAACAAGGCGTGAGCGGGATTGCAGATTGCAAAGGCCGTTACGATGCCAATACGACCCTTCCAATGACGATGAAGCGTGAGACTAAATAATATTATGCTGGCAACGATCACGGATTTAAAACAGAAAATTACGCTTATTCAGGACAGTGGCATTCAGTTTCTGGACTTCGCTTTAAAGCCCCAATTAGATACTGAGCTGCCAAATAAATTCGTCCGCAAAAGTGCTAATGGCCCACTATTACGCCTGAATTACCATCCACATAATGGTAAATATTCGCTAATGGTACCCGGCTCAGCCCCAGAGATTGTTAAACCTGAATTTAGTATTCCATTGGAACAATCGCTAAAACTGCTGAACAAGATTTGGTTGCCGCTGCCCTTCTTGCGTTTTAATCCGCCGCGCACCTTCGTTAATGGGCCTGATAACTGGGCCAGAGTACAGATTTTAGTGCTAGATTCGCCAGATCAAGATGGCAATACTTTACGTGTCACCATGGCATTTGATACCAAAGTCTATCCTGAAGGTGATGCTAATGAGTATTTGGCACCTAATGAAAATGATGTCAAAACTGGATTAAGTTTCGCCCTGGCCTACCACAATGAAGAATTGGCAGAATTCCTTGATTTAACCTGGGTTGACGGTTGGTTGCGGGAAGTTTTTGTTCAACAGGCATCAGAACAGGAAGAACGCACCGAAAGGCATATCAGTGTATCGCTGCGCGAATTCGAATATCAGGCGCACTATCTTAATTTGCTGGAGTTACTTGGCAGCCAGATTGGTGTGCCAGAAATCAAAATCAACACCAGCACCCTACAAGAACCTACCGTTAATGTTGATTTGATCCTCGATGTCGGCAACTCGCATACCTGCGGCATTTTGGTGGAAGACCATGCCGATGAAAGTAATGGCCTGAAACAGACTTACGAATTACAAATTCGTGATTTAAGCGAGCCACACTATCTGTATAACGAACTGTTTGAAAGCCGGATTGAATTTGCGCAAGCGAAGTTCGGCAAACAGAATTTTTCGGTGGAAAGTGGTCGTGACGATGCCTTTATCTGGCCTGCGATTACCCGTGTTGGTCGTGAAGCCAGCCGTATGGCACAGCACCGTTTGGGCACCGACGGGTCTACCGGCATTTCCAGCCCCCGCCGCTATCTGTGGGATGAAGAGACCTATACTGCGGGCTGGCGCTTCAACGAGACCCAAACCACACTGATACATGAACCGCTGGCGACGGCGTTGCCGCTGACCAATCTGGTCAATGATGACGGCCAACCGCTCTATACGGTGCCAGTAGATGAACGGCTCCCGGTATTTTCACCACATTATAGCCGTAGTTCATTGATGACATTTATGTTGTCGGAACTATTGGCGCAAGCGCTGATGCAAATCAACAGCGCGGCACAACGTTTGAAAATGACCCATGCCAATGCGCCACGGCAATTACGCGCCATTATCTTAACGCTGCCTTCCGCCATGCCAAAACCGGAGCGCGAGATATTCCGCCGCCGGATGAATGAAGCCATTGCCTTAGTTTGGAAATCTATGGGTTGGCATCCGGCAGATGATAACTTTGCATCCACGCAAGGCCGCGCCAAAAGCCAGGTTCCAGTACCCGATGTACAGATGGAATGGGATGAAGCGACCTGCGGTCAGATGGTTTATCTGTATAACGAAACTCAAGTTAATTTCGGTGGCCGTACCGCAGCCTTTTTTGCCAGTATGGCACGACCCGATAAACAGCCGGAAGCTGGGGATGTTGTCGGGAAAACCTTACGTATCGCCTCTATCGATATTGGCGGTGGCACCACCGACCTGGCAATTACGCAATATTGGCTGGATGATGGTATTGGCAATAATGTCAAAATCAGCCCGCGCCTGTTATTCCGTGAAGGGTTTAAAGTGGCCGGTGATGATATTTTGCTGGATGTTATTCAGCTCTATCTTCTACCTGCCCTCCAGGCTCGCCTTAAGAAAGCTGGCGTCACCAATACTGATGCCTTGCTGGATAAATTATTCGGCAATGATGGCCGCATGGATGGGCAATCAGCCCTGCGTCAGCAAGCCACATTGCAGATATTTATGCCCGCAGGCCGGGCTATTCTGGAAGCCTACGAAAACTTTGATCCCCTGGATGCCAGTGCAGAAATAGACGCTAATTTTGGCGAGCTATTACCCCAATTACCGACACAGAAAGTCCTTGATTACATTAACAGCGAAGTTCAGCGTGAACTGCCAACAGATGCTGGCGGGTTTGATATTTTGCAGGTTCCGTTAGTATTAAAGCTAAGCAAGTTGCACGGTGAGTTTTTATCTAACCGAATGAGTATTACGCAAAACCTGCGTTCACTGTCTGAAGTGGTATCACTCTATTCTTGTGATGTGCTGTTATTGACTGGCCGCCCTTCACGCTTCCCCGGCATTCAGGCACTATTTCGCCATCTGCAACCGCTGCCCAACAATCGTATTCTCTCGCTGGATGGATATCACACCAGCGATTGGTATCCGTTTAACAAGCATGGTCGCATCGATAACCCAAAATCGACTGCCGCAGTGGGGGCAATGCTATGTTTACTGGCACTGGACTTACGGCTGGCCGGTTTTTACTTTAAAGCCGGTGATTTCCAACCTTATTCGACCATACGCTACCTCGGGATGTTAGACAGCAGCGACGCACTGACAGAAGAGAATGTCTACTATCGCGATATCGATCTGGATAGCAGCAATTTTGCCTTGCCATCCGACGCTCATTTTCAGGTTAGAGGGTCGTTGTGCCTTGGCTTTCGCCAGCTCGATAATGACCGTTGGCCTGCCTCGCCGCTTTATACCTTATCCATTGTTGATCAGGAACTGGCGCGCAAAGTCGCGGGTGACAGCATATTGCATGTCAGACTGAGATTAGCAAAGGGTGACAAGCAGAATGACGATGGTCAGGAGCGCTTTGAGATAGCGGATGCCGTATTGCAAGATGGGAGCCGTGTGCCATCCCATCATCTGCGCCTCAAGCTCAACACATTAGCCAGCAACGGTTCAGGATCAACCCATTATTGGATTGATAGTGGGAGTGTATTTAGAAAATGAAATCATTAATCACCCAACAGCTCAATAGCCAGCTTGAGCAGGTCACACAAGGTATTGATCAAACAATTGATTGGATTGACAATGTGCGCCAACACGCCATTCGATTGGATATTGAAGCCGATCTTCTCACCATCAAACTGCGTCGCCATCGCAATAAAGCACGTCAGCTAACGGAAACATCCTTAACCGGCATGAGCATTGGCTTTTTTGGTCAGTCATCTGCCGGGAAACAGCACCTTATTTCAGCGCTGGCGGCGGATGAAAATGGCCGCTTGGAAACCACCCTTGGCGGGAAAACCCTCGACTTTTGGCAACAAATAAAACCGGGCTATCAGGCCTGTGGGCTGGCAACACGTTTTAGCCAGCAAGCCGTTAGTCATTACGAAAGCCATCCGGTACGGCTTTCTCTTCTCAGTGAAGTGGATATTGCTAAAATAGTTGTGGGTGCTTATCTACTGGATAACCCTCAAGACCCCCGTCATCAGGATGGACGAGAGCATTCGCTGGATGAACAGCATATTACTGACCATCTGCAACAGCTCGTTATGCGTAGACAACCGATCGCCAATGCAGGTATCAGCAGTGATGATGTCATTGGGCTGTGGGATTATCTGGTTCGTCATGACGCCCCGCGCCAGAGAAAACTGGAAACTCATTTCTGGCCGGTGGCCATTGAACTGGCTCCTTATCTGAGCATTGATGATCGTGCCCTTTTGTTCTCATTACTGTGGACAGAATTACATCCATTGACCGATGCTTACCGCCATTTCGCCTATACTTTGCAACATCTGGGCGGCGCGACTCAAGTACTGTCACCACTAAGCGTATTAGTGGACGATACCCTATTGCCCGCCAATGGCGTTATGA
This sequence comes from Yersinia sp. 2540 StPb PI, assembly GCF_052217165.1. Lineage (NCBI taxonomy): Bacteria > Pseudomonadati > Pseudomonadota > Gammaproteobacteria > Enterobacterales > Yersiniaceae > Yersinia > Yersinia sp. 2540 StPb PI. The sequence continues at coordinate 2,884,687 of NZ_JAZGQC010000001.1, read as the reverse complement.
ATGTTGCGACACTCTATTCTCTGAACACACCCGCGGATAGCCACATTCAAGTTATGCCCTTAGTTGATGACAATACGACTGATTTAGTGACGTTGTCACTTGCTGAGCTAACTTTTTTAGCTGCCGAGTTACATATCCCGCTGACCACCTCTACCCGTAAAAATGTATTTGAATCCATTGACTTGCTAGATTTCCCTGATTTTACTGAGCCATTCGATACACCAGAATACCTTGAACATCCTCCTTATCCACAGGCCGTTTTGCTATCTCAAGCTAAAAATGCCTATTTACTTGACCGCTACACGGATAAACAACAGATAAACCTGCTATTAGTCTGCAATGCGGCGGGTAAACGCTCAGAAGTCAAAACTGTCGGTAAGGCACTGGATTATTGGGTTAAGCAAACTCAGGGGGAAAATGTGCAGGTGCGTTCCCGTCGCAATCCTGGGTTAATCTGGGCATTAACACCCTTTGATCAACGGGTTACCGCAGACCCACAGTTGGCTGGTGCGAAAAATTATGACGAAGCGGTACAACGTCATGTGGGTAATCCTGGTGATAGCTGGGGCTCCATGCTGGCATTGGACACTCGTGGTGTTGAACGGATGGTCACTTATCTGACCCAAGAGATCCGTCGTGATATCAAAACAGAACGGATAACCGAACAACTTCATGAGTTACAACGAGAATTGACCGATAACCTGCTTGCAGGCTGGTATCAGCCAGCAAACAGCGAATTGCAACAGAAACAACGTATTGCTGAAACCTTACTCAAAGCCTTACAAACGCGAACCGGCTTACACGGCGAGTTATTAGAGCGACTGCTGCCCTCTCGTGATGAGTTACGCGGCTTATATCTACAACAGCAAAACCGTGCGGCTGAATTGATCACCCCAGCGACCCATAGCGAACCTTTTAGTATCGGTATCGATATCGACTTATTCAGTGATAGGCCTGTATCCGCGGCATTTCAAACCACGGTAACACCTGCGATAAGCCATGATTATGAAACAGCCTATGCCGCAAGTGTGCAGCGTTATTGGATAAATCACCTGCGACAACTGCCCGATAACGGCCCATTGATTGAACTGCTCGGTATTGCCAAACCCACGATTGAATTGCTGGTTGCAGAACTGATTACCGCCAGTATCCGACTGGATATCGCCGGGCAGTTAATCACGATACTGGCAGACAGTGAGCAAGTTGGTCTGCACCGTGAAACCAAAGCCGATCGTCAGGTATCGCGTGCGTTGACGGTATTGGGCGATTTTGTTGCCTGGCTTGGTTTCTTACAAATAGAGGAAAACCAGCGCCCTGATAGCCGTATTAATCGGGGACATAAGATTTTTGCCCAACCACCTAAATCAGTATCGCCGTTGGGCGCATCACAGCGATTAACCAAATTGGCATTGACCCCGACCAATAATACTGCATTTTATATTTATGATTGGCTGGTTGGCTTAGGTGAAATGATTATTCACAACCAGGGTTATTCTGCCAGCAGCGAAATAAACTTGCAGAATCGTGAACAATTAGCGGCAATATTCTTGCTGATTAATCCGCAATTCAGGCCGTAAACCATCAGTAATATACCCGTTATTCCCCGTTGAATCGGGGGAATAACGGATACCACCATACTGAACTCAACCCATTGGTTCTAAATCACTATCTCCGACCGGCAATGCCCTAAGTACCACAATGCCTGGGGTTTTCTTCACATATTCCAAGAAAGGTGAGTCGACAACTTTATTGTTCCCTTTCATTGATGATGCATTACGGAACATCGCGCCTTTTGCTGTCCTGATAAATATTCCTGTATGGGTGACATCCAGACCTAAAATAGGGGTGTAAATGCCGATATAATCCCCATTTTTTAACTCTGCGACGACCGCATCATTAATAAACTCAGCCGGAATATAAACAATATTACGCTCAATAGCACTCAACCCGGGGATAAACTCGCCACCCTCTTTTTTCTGGTTCAGATTTTTGAGAACAGTGTGGGTATGAGTACTTATTTGTGCAGTAACATCTTGTGCGTTTAAAGGGGATCGCTGTGACCAGTCAGTAAAGAAATGTTTTCGGTGCAAGTAGCTGATATCAGCATCAACATATCTTGTTCTGATAACTTGCTGCACAAACTCCGCCTTGCTTCCTGATTTTCGCAAGGCTTCAACATAATCCAGGTAGGTGAAACAGTCCAATCCACGGAAATCGACCACTAACTGTTCAGGTTGCGTTAGTGAACCAATGAGTACATTTGCCTCATAAGGTGTACCTAAAAACTCAGCAGATATATTCGCAATAACATCACCCTTATTGCTATAAGGTGCTGTTTCTAATTTAGCTTCTATAATACTGGTGATACGATTTGCGGTGTAATTATCAATGCTGACCGTTTCGGGAGGGGGTTGTTTCGCACCACATCCTGCGATAACAGCAATGAGAACCAAAGATAACGATTTATGCATAAGTCCCTTCTATGCCTTATCAAGCGGCTATTCCATACACTCCAAGAGTTTTACTTTAATGTTTAAATTTTAAACAGGGTATCAACAAGAGCAGATTAGTCTGTGTTGATAGGCTATCTGAGTGCTGACACCTCATGCTATATGATAAAAAACCTTATCTTGCTAAATCGCTAACCAAACATCTATTAATTACCTTAATTTTCAAATAATTAAACAAAAAAATATTTAACTACAGCGTCCAGCCACACCAGTAACGTTGTGATCCGCCTCAGATTTTTGCATTGTTATCATTCTGATTGCTTGTGCCTTTTGGCGAATCGTGTTTATCTTTTAAGGCTTATTACACTTATTGATGAGATACCTCGTGAACTATTCCACTGCCACCTTCAGTCTACAAAATACTGCGTATGTTAACGCAGTGGTAGTCGTACGCGTGCTAGTGGTGGTGGTCGGCAGCGCGCCGTAACGGGTACCGAATCCAGAAAGATTCCCAAACCCCGCCGGCGCCAGCCGAGCGGGGTTTCTTTTTAGCCCCACTCTGTTAACCGCCGGCCCTGATGAAGGATATAACCATGCGTTATACAGGCGCCCAATTAATAGTTCGCTTGCTCGAGCAGCAAGGTATTACCACGGTCGCAGGCATTCCCGGCGGCGCAGCGTTACCGCTGTATGATGCTCTAGGACAAAGCCGTATTATTCGCCATGTGCTGGCACGACACGAACAAGGTGCTGGCTTTATGGCTCAAGGCATGGCCCGCGCCACCGGCCAAACCGCAGTCTGCTTAGCCTCCAGCGGCCCTGGGGCAACCAATCTGGTCACGGCAATTGCCGATGCCAAACTCGACTCTATTCCACTCGTGTGTATTACAGGTCAGGTTTCCTCCTCAATGATTGGCACCGATGCTTTTCAAGAGGTTGATACCTATGGCATATCGATACCTATCACCAAACATAATTATCTGGTTCGCGATATCAGCGAATTGCCCCGGGTGATCCCAGCGGCATTTCGCATTGCCCAGTCTGGACGGCCCGGCCCGGTATGGATTGATATTCCCAAAGATGTGCAAACTGCAGAAATTGAGCTTGAGAGTTTGCCGCTACCAGGCGTTGCCGATGAGCCTTGCCCAATAGACCCACAAGCTATCGCGCACGCCGCTCAAATGATCAACCGTGCGGCACGGCCTGTGCTCTATCTGGGGGGAGGAATCGTCAGTTCGCAGGCGCACCAACAAGCAATACAACTGGCTGAACAGGCTGGACTGCCAACTACCATGACATTAATGGCACTGGGTACCATGCCCGTTGACCACCCATTATCCTTGGGAATGTTGGGAATGCATGCAGCACGCTCAACCAATCTGATCATGCAACAAGCTGATTTATTGATCGTACTTGGGGCGAGATTTGATGATCGTGCTATCGGAAAAGCAGAACAATTCTGCCCTGATGCCAGCATCATTCATATTGATATTGACCCGGCTGAGTTAGGCAAAATCCGCCGACCACACCTGGCGATGAATGCCGACATTAAGCAGGTATTAACCCACCTGTTGCCTTTAGTTGAAACTCGTTCACGCAGCGAATGGCGCTCAACCGTCAGTGATATGCAGCGCGAATTTCCGTTCAATCAACCCAACAGCACCAACCCACTGTGCCACTATGGTTTGATTCGCGCGGCGGCCGAAGCGCTGGATGATGACACCATCATTACCACTGATGTGGGACAACACCAGATGTGGGTAGCGCAGGCTTATCCGTTGCATCGCCCGCGACAGTGGTTAACGTCTGGCGGACTGGGCACCATGGGATTTGGTCTGCCCGCTGCCATTGGTGCAGCACTGGCGAAACCAGAGGCAAAAGTAGTGTGTTTTTCTGGTGATGGCAGCCTGATGATGAATATTCAGGAAATGGCGACCGCCGCTGAAGAACAGCTGAACGTTAAGATTATTTTGATGAATAACCAATCATTGGGTTTAGTCCATCAGCAACAGGAACTGTTCTTTGGTAAACGTATTTTTGCAGCCGACTACCCGTATCGCACAAACTTCATCCATATCGCAGAAGGGTTTGGTTTCTCCACATGTGACCTCAACACAGCCAGCGACCCTTATGCTGCCTTGCATGAAGCCTTAAACCGACCAGGCCCGGTATTGATCCACGCACTGATTGATGTGGATGAAAAAGTGTATCCGATGGTGCCACCGGGTGCGGCAAATATCGATATGATTGGAGGGGAGTAATATGACGACTCAACAAATGGCAGGACAACCAACACCAAACCTATCGACTTCTGCGCAGGTGACACTGTTACTCACCGTACGCAACCACCCGGGGGTGATGTCCCATATTTGCGGGTTATTTGCCCGGCGCGCATTTAACGTCGAGGGAATTTTATGTATGCCGTTGGCTGGCGGTGACGAAAGTCGCATTTGGCTGCAAGTCTTGGATGATCAGCGATTACTGCAAATGATAAGCCAGTTGGAGAAACTGGAGGATGTGCTCCAGGTGCGCCGCTTCGGGCCTGAAATGCCTATTTTTGACCAAGTAGAAGACTTAATTGCCAATCAACGGTGACGTTGTCACTAGCATTGAATTACGTTGGATGGCAGACCTTCAAGCTTGCAACTAATATACGAGCATAGATAACCGGCTGTTATCGATAATATACCGTTAACGGCCTTTTAAAATTAGATAAGAGGTTAATTAGGCCAAGAGTAATTTCTGTAACTCTGCCAGCGAACTGACTTGGTAACGAGGCGCAATATTATCATCCGGTACACTGCCGTGCATATTAAGCCAGCAAGTATCTATCCCTGCATTAATACCACCCTGAATATCGGAATGCAGATTATCGCCCACCATTAGAATATGCTCTTTGGCCGGGTTATTCATTAAATTGAAAGCATGCTCAAATATAGCCACATCCGGTTTGGCCACCCCGACTTGTTCAGAAATGATCAGCGGAGAAAAGACATTTTTCAGACCAGTACGTTCCAAACGTATCGTTTGTAGCTCGGTAAAACCATTGGTAATAATGCCCATATTCACTTTACCACTCAAGGCATCAACCAACTCACGGGCACCCGGTAGGAGTGAACAGATATCCGCCATGGCGACTAAAAACTCACTGTTCAACCGGGTAGCTGCCACCCCCAGTTTCTCTGCCCACATCTCAAAACGGGTGTTTTGTAATTCGCTGGCGGATATTTTCCCATCTTGATAATCAACCCACAGTGGTTTATTAACCAATTGATAATAATCGAAATCCTGCACGGAAAAATCCACATTAAAGCGAGAAAACATCAGCTTTAACCCTTGATATGCATCAAAGTGAAATAGTGTCTCATCCGCATCGAACAGTATCCATTGGTATTTCATCACGACTATCTCTCTGACATTATTAGGCGCGCTATGGTAGCGACTATTAGCGTTCAGCTCAAGTTACACCGCGACGATACCTGGCTAATCATATTAATAGTGCTGCCGATATATCACGGTTTATTGCGATAATGTCTTCACCGGTTACTAAGGGGGCATCAAACGCCGACAATACTTTGCGGTTTATTTCAATCAGCGCGTCGTCAATTTTGATTTCCATATCTAACGCGATATCTGCTAATTTTTCTCTTTCCCAAGAGTCGCGGGAAATCAATAATTTCAAGAAAGTCACGATGCTATCGGGCAAATTAGCACTAATTGCTGTTATTGATTGTGGATTAATCTCTTCCTGAGTCGATACCTCAGTATTTTCAGTAACAAACAGACTCTCCAGCAACACCACTAATTGCTGGCTTTCATTTTTTAACAGATTAATACGGTCTGTATCATTAATAACTTCAGCGGCTTGAGACGGCAGACTCAGTGTCATCGGGGTTGCACGGCTATCAAGATCGCTATAAACCAATTTGCTGTCTAAGGCAAAACGCTTATATACCCGTTCAAGAAATTTCACTTCTGGTGGCGTAATGGTTCCCTCTACCTGAATCAAATGTGCCAAAAAGCGAGCAATGGCCCGACGGTTCTCCAGCGAGAGCGGCTCAAGATTATTTTTCAGGGCCAGTAGGGTATTATTTTTCCTGATACCGGGTTGGAGATAAGCTTTCAACCGCATACGCTGACCGGGGCTAAGATAACCCCAGGCATCAATATGTCGGGTCAATATCATGGATTCTGGCTCACCGATACGCCCATCGATCATCACCGCTGCGCAAGCCAACTCCACCGCAAGCATGGTCACGCGGTATGCGGCAAAGGTGGCAGATTCAGCCACCATTGACTCAATAGGGAACAGTGCCACAGTATCTTGCAAAACAGGTGTGCGGTTATCTGCTCTGACATCAGGTTCAATACCCACTTGCAGTGATGCTAATGCAAAGGTTAATGCCATAACCTGACTGCGGGATAAACGCTCTAATGGCTTGGTGTCGCACGCCGTACTGAGCCGAAGAAAAAGCTCATCCAGCGTTACCATCAACAAACCATAACCCACTCTCGCTTTGATACTTTCTAACTCTGTTTTTAATGCTGCTGACCACAACGGCATCGGTAGTAATAGTTGCCCTTCCAGTGACATTTTTTTCTTTGGATTAACACTGGCAAAACGGTTATAGATATCCAGGTCATGCTGGCAAGATTCAAATATTGGCCTCAGCTTATCCCTATGCGCTTTACACACAGCCACATTCGGCAGTTCCCCCATCTGCTGAAAGAACTCTTGCCCCATTAATCCCGCAGATGCAGGGCGATAAAATATCAGTAGCTTGGTTTTATTTATGGGTAATAAAAATCCGTCTCCATACTGCTCACGATAACGCTGCTGAAAAAGTGAGGAGAAAATATCAGCACAATGTGCCATTGAGATATTCTGATTTATCGCCGGATCAGCCTCGCCCCAGGCGAGCGCCCAGGCGGCAGGCAAAGGTTGCTGGTCAACAGCCAACTGCCCTAAACCAACCAGTAGCGCCAACGGAAGTTCTGTTGATGCCTCGCGGGTTAATGGGGGGAGAGAGATAGAGTTTCTCTTCTATATTCACTCGAGATATATAAACCAACAAGTTCTGCGCATAATGATTAAATGCGTTATTTTTCCCATAAATATTTAGCAGGCGATTAATTTCTTCTTCAAGAATAGGAAGTTCTTTTTTCGCTACCGGATCAATTGCAGCATCGATTAAAATCCGATGTTCCAAACCATAGAAGAATAGGAAGACGTAACCAATATGCGCAGTAGGTGATTTACGCCCATCTGCAAGCCATTGTAAATAAGCTCTTCTCGCTTGCGGCGAACATGTCGAGTAATCAGGCGCATTATCAATCAGCGGCAAGGAGATATCTATTTCTTGTTCTGCCACATCCATCGATGGGTTAATAAATGCAGGTTCCGCACCAGTGCGATTACTTTTGTATTTATTACCAATGTAAATCATGCCATCGGGTAAATTTATTCCAGCCACAACCGCCAACTCGCCAGGACGTAACCAGGAAGCGCGGGCTAAAGATCCTCGCGAGGTCTCGGGTTTTTTAGTCGCGGGTTTCTTGATTTCATCAACTGATGGGGTCTGATTTGCGCTGCTACCTTCAATGCTATGTTCGGGTTCAAGCTGCGAAGGGGTAATAGAATAATCGCCAAGATCAGGTATCGCTGCAGTTTTCTGCATGTCCGCGCTAATAGATGAGGCGACAGACCGCTTCGTCCCTTTAAGATTTTGCCAGACAAAATACATGCATAAGATAGCCGCACTCAGTGCAATCCACACTTCTCTTGGGATACCTGTAATCAGCCCTAAAACGACTATTAGTAGGATAACCCAGCCGGTACCGGTAGATTTTCTCTTCGCCACGATGGTTTATATGCCCCTATCTTAAAATAGTAATTTTTATTCTGCCTTTAATGGCGATTTTTAATAAATAACTCTTTTCACACACCGTTTTTACACAAATAAACCACGGCAAAAAGCCGTAGAAAAAACCTGTAAATTTAACTTAAGTGCAATTTACAGGTTAAATAATAAGTCAGTGTTTTAATTTAATGCATCTGCCCACCATAACAACAGGCCAGAATGCACAATAAATCAATTATGCCAGTTGATTATGCATTCAGCTAGCAAAGACTATGCAACCATTGGATAAACTCCGCCGCTCTTGGTTTGTCCAGGGTTCGCTTGGGGTAAATTAGATAATAAGGTTTTGTAACGGGTAATTTATGTTCAGACAACTGAATTAAACACCCCTCATCTAATTCTTTTTTAATCAAATGTTGTTGGCCCAGTAAAATACCGTTCCCCGCCACGGCCGAATCAATCGCCATGGAGGTTAAGTTGTAGATTGGCCCTCGGTTGGGAACACACTCATCTAATTTTGCTGACAGCAGCCATTCATGCCAATCAGGTAAGAACTGCCCTTCTTTGCCCCAATCAACATGTATCATTGGGTAGATAATGTTGTGTTTACCATCAAGCCAAGGGGTAGTTAATAGCAGTGGGCTTGCAACCGGAAAAACCCAATCCTGAAATAGCATTTCTTTCTCTTGCTGGGGATAATGTTCATCACCAAAAGCCAGATAAAAATCTGCCGCAGTACGATTGAAATCAACCACCCCGTGAGTAGCATGAATCCGAATATCCACATCGGGATATTGGGCTAACCACTGCTTGAGATGCGGATTAAGCCATCGACTCGCCAGGGCGGGCAGTGCTGAGATATTCAATGATATATTGCCTTTATCCCGCGCCATACCCTGTTGGGCCATCCGTAATGTTTCAAATGCCTGCTGTACATAAGCTAAATAGGCACTACCCTGCGAGGTCAGTTCAACGCCTGATTTCGAACGGGCAAATAATTGAATCCCCAGATGTTGCTCTAACTGACGTATTTGCTGGCTAACCGCCGCTGGCGTTAATGATAACCGGGCCGCCGCACTGGCCAGACTGCCGGTATTAGCAGCTGTCTCGAATGCTAAAATGGTGGTTAACTTTGGCAAACGAACAGCCTTCAAACTATTCATAACAGCCTCCCTTATCCATAACGCATTATATTGATACCGATAGCCAAACTTAACCTAACAGTAACGTTTTATTGTTATTCCAGTTACAACTAATCCTATACAGTTAGGAACAAAAACCAAGCAACATTTAGCATTACTGGGAGGATATATGCAGCAGCTCAGCGAAATTATTAATATGGAAGCCAACCCAATCAACGATGTTATGTTCATCACACAGTGCAAGAACACGTTAGAAACATACGGTGCCTTGGTACTATCAGGCTTCTTGCAGCCCCGCGCGCTGAGTAGTATTAAACAAGAAGGCGTCAGTCATAAGCATCGAGCTTACTATGCCGCTAATCAGCATAATGTTTATCTGACCAAAGCCGATCCCGCCTTCCCTGCTGACCATCCCCGTAATCGGTTGGTTACCTCATCAAAAGGCTGTATTACTGACGAAGAGATCCCTACCGATTCCGCATTACGAACGCTGTACAATGCGCAAGATTTCCAAGACTTCTTGTGTGCCGTATTAGATGAAAAACAACTCTACCCTTACGCCGATTCACTTTCTTCCATTAACTTGCACTATGCCAGTCAAGGCCAAGAGTTAGGTTGGCATTTTGATAATTCATCATTCGCCATCACCTTATTAGTACAAAAACCGCAAGCGGGTGGCGTCTTTGAATATATTGAAGAGATGCGCGATGCCGATAAAGGAGAGATGAATTACTCAGGAGTGGAACGACTGTTAAACCAACAGGTCACACCTAAAACATTGCAAATTGAAGCGGGGGACTTAGTGCTATTTCGTGGAAGAAATGCGATTCACCGAGTCACGCCGACCCAAGGGGATGTCACACGAATGCTGGTAGTGTTAGCCTATAATGCTCAACCCGATATTGCGCTATCCGAGACAGCCAGAATGACTTTTTACGGTCGTATTTAGTTTTCAGTGGTTTTACATTTACTTAACGGCTCTGCGGGCGTCCTTGCCCGCTAATAACATAGCTATTTTCTGCCAGCATACAACATTATTAAACCACTCCGGTGGTCACGCTGAAATGGCGGCTCTCTCCTGGGGATAACATTAATAACGTCCCCTTTTCTTTCGCCGCCAAATACCCTTCCGGGCGACAGGTTGCAGGTAAAATAAATGCAGCCACTTTCTGATCGCCATTATGTAAAATCCAACGAGTAGCATAATTAAACTGCGCGGTGGAAAAACGAGTAACAAAACGATGTCCTTGCGGGGACAACATAAAGAATTCTGCATTATCAACATATTGCGCAAGATTATCGGCAAAAAATACAATTTCTGGATCGTAAAACTCCGATTCATTTAAATCGGTTAATCCCTGAGTTCTTTCCCGTAATTGTTGGGTGTAGTGCAACCATTGCGGGGTTGGGTGTACATGTGCCGGCACTGTCTCACGCAATTTCAGTGCTGAACCGGGTAAGTTTTGACGGAAAGTGGCCCCAGGAATATAGGTGTAGTTCATATGACACATATATTGCAAAGGCATCGGCATACTGGATAAGTTAGTCACCTTCATCTCAATATCGAACTGCGCGCTACCGGCCCTGAGCCTAACCAGCGGTTGCGCACAATAATGATCACCGAACCCTTTCACATATTCCACACTGCCCGTGACGGCAAGTGTGTCGCCGTCAATAAGGAGCCAAGCGTAGTCCATTTCAGCACAAGGCATCTCGCCGTGTAATACATGGTCGTCCTCAGGCGATGGACAACCATTACGGCGCAAACCCGAATGGAAAGCAAAACAACCGTAGGTATCAACAATGTTCTCTCCGCGCTTAGGTTGAGAGAACATATTTTCCATTTTCAGGTTATGTCCATCAAATTCCGCATCCCAAATCATTTGGCCGTAATAAGGTAAAACGGTCAGGTACCCACGAGAATTAACAATTTTCAGAGCTTCAATACCTGAGGCATATTTAAAACTGATAACAGTAAAATCACTACTGCTATAGATCTCTTGCTCCTGGTGACTGAACTGTTCACGGATTAGCGTTATTTTGGCGGTCATTTATTGTTACTCCCGGTTCAATTAAGACTCATTATTTGCCAATGTTGCCGCACTTGTCCGTTGTTTATTGCGCAGTTCACCCCAAAAATAGAAACCAACATAGGCGAAACACAATAATGAGACAAAAAATGCATGTTGCATTGAACCAAGATGGTCAGAGACAAACCCTTGTAATGCTGGTACCACTGCGGCCCCCACTATCGACATCACAATAATGGCCCCGGCCACTTCGGTATATTTGTTGTCTACTGTATCCAGGGTGCCTGCATAGATAGTCGCCCAGCAGGGCCCAAACAAGACGCTGACAAATACGGCTGCATATACCGCAGTAAAGTTGGGTACGGTTACGACATAAAGCAGCGTTAATGCACCTAAAATAGAATAGGCAATTAACACTTTTTCGGCTTTAAATCGTGTCATCAGGAAGTTGGCCACAAACTTACCAATAAAGAAGCAAATAAAACTGTAAATCATAAAGTTCGAGGCATCTCGTTCATTAGATGCGCCCAGGTTTAAGGCCAGGCGAATCGTAAAGGACCATACTGCGACTTGCATACCCACATAGAGGAACTGCGCCGCAATGCCTTTTTTAAAACGACTGTTCCCAGCTAAATATTTTAAGGTTTCTTTTAATGACGGTGAAACCACTTTTTTACCGCTATCACCTTGTGGTTTGCAATGAGGATAACGAGTAATAACAAATAACAGCATAACCAGCAGCAGAACAAAAATCAGATATTTATAAGGTTCCAATGTATGTTCTAACATCGTAAGACGAAAAGCATGAATCTGATCTGGCGTCATCGCGGCCATTTGGTTGTGTAAACTATCACCTTCCTGAAATACCAGGTATTTACCGAGTACTATCCCCATCAATGCGCCGATCGGGTAGAAAGTTTGGCTGATATTAAGCCGTAAAGTGGCATAGTCTTTATGACCAATCATGGAGCTGTAGGTGTTAGCAGCAGTTTCAAGGAAACTTAAACCAATAGCGATGGCAAAAATAGCGGCCAGAAACATAGTATATGTTGCCATATGGGAGGCAGGATAAAACAACATACATCCGATAATATAAAGTATTAACCCGATTAATATAGCAACTTTGTAACTGCTTTTTTTGATGACCAAAGAGGCAGGAATAGCAATCAGAAAATAACCGCCATAAAAGGCACTTTGTACCAGTGCACTGGCAAAATCACTGAGTGCAAATACGCTTTTAAATTGAGTAATTAAAATATCATTCAGACTGGCTGCACATCCCCATAGTGGGAATAAGCAGGAAAGCAAAATAAATTGGAATAACGGTGTTTTATTTAAATAGCCATCTGGCAGTTGAACGGTATTAAGGCGCATTTTATTTTCCTTGGTGTAGGGTCTTTAAAAAATCAATAAATTGCGACGCATCAGGATAAGAACGTTGGGTTCCCTTTCCTGTGACACTGTAGGCTGCAAAAGCAGAAGCCATTTCCATCGCTTTTAATATATTGCCGTGCTGGACATATTCATGAGCAAAACAACCAATGAAAGCATCACCTGCGCCGCTGGTGTCGATGGCGTGGACACTAACCGGTGGCACATGGTCAATGTGTTCACCGTGCATCCATAATGAGCCGCGATGCCCCAAAGTAATGATCAGGTTATGTAACCCTTTATCCAATAAGCTGCGCCCCGCACGGTAAATGTTATCCAGACTATCAACTGGCATTCCGGTCAGAATCGCGAGCTCAGTTTCATTTGGCATAAAGAACTCGCACTGACATGCATAGCCGATATCCAATGCTTTAGATGCGGGGGCTGGATTAAGAATAACTTTAATCTGGTGCTGGCGGGCAAAGTCGATAGCGGCGTAGACCGTTTCCAGCGGAATTTCGAGTTGTAGAATAATCAATTGGCAAGCTTTGAGCGCATCAGCAGCAGCAGCGACATCCGCGGGTAACAAATGATTGTTAGCGCCTTTGATAATCAAAATTCGATTTTGTGATGATTTATCGACGAAAATCGGAGCCACACCACTCGAGGCCCCTGTAACTGCTTTTACATACTGGGTATCAACCCCAGCTTTTTGTAGATTCCTTATGGTATTTTCCGCAAACAGATCATCACCAACCCGAGTAACCATCATCACATTGGCACCTAACTTGGCAGCGGCAACCGCCTGATTGGCCCCTTTACCGCCGCACCCAATTTCAAAATTCGGTGCCTCCAATGTTTCCCCGACTTGCGGCATTTCATCAATATAGGTGATCAGATCAACCATGTTGGAACCAATTACTGCAATATCCATTGTTAACCCCTTTATTCTAATTTTCACCACGAAATGTTATTGCAATAACATTATCAGCTGACAAATGTTATGTGTGTGACAAAGATCGCAGCAATTGAAGTGCGCAGCATGGGAACGACAGGAGTTTGACATGAATTAAAATGTTATTATTATAACAATTGGTAAGGAATGATAATGTAAATCAGTGATATTTAGAGGATGGATATAATCGTGGCTAACAGAAACTAAAAATCCCGGCCATTATTGCACCGGGATTATTCAGGGAATTGTGTTGTAACAGGTGTATCGTGGCTTATTTAATCGCCATAGCATCACGCATGGTAAAGAACAGGTCGGTCTGGTCTGTTAGACCAACCACATTTGCCGCATGCGGTCCGTAAGCTGCTATGCGCAATTGGGTACCCGTGTGCCCTTGAGAATCATCTTCAGAGTTGCCGTAGCTTATCGCCATAACTGCGCCATCTTTCGTGGTTAACGCTTGTGTTAAGCCAGGAGCTTTTGCATCTGCTTCAATAATTTGACTGGAATGCGCGTGATCTGCCGTCACAATAACCAAGGTATTACCGTCTGCACGCGCAAACTCCAGTGCTTTTTGTACTGCTTCATCCAAATCGACAGTTTCACCGAACTGACCACAAGGGTTCGCCGCATGGTCTTGTTTATCAATGGATGCCCCTTCAACCTGTAAGAAGAATCCTTTTTCGTTATGTTTCAGCAGGTCAATTGCTTTTTCAGTCATCACTGCCAAGGTTGGAATATCTTTAGTACGCTCAGCATTGTTTTCACAAACTACCGGCGGCTTATCTAAATTGCCATGATAAGACGCTTTCGGCCCCTGCCAACGTACTGGCATGTTACCTGGGCTAAATAACCCTAATAGCGGTTTTTGTTGGTCTGCCTGCTTTATTGCATTCAGATCAGCAAGATTTTCGACAATAACATAACCTCGAGCCAGGGCTTGTTCACGCAGAGATTTATCTTTCCATTCACCGGCTTTAGCGACTTGGCTGAATGATTTAGCGCCACCACCCAATGTGACATCCGCGCGCCCGGCAATCATCTGCTCAGTAATTGAACCGCGCCCACCATTTTCCAGCGCATTGCTACTGCACTTCTCGCTCGTTTCCTCCGGGCCATAGCATTTTCGCCCAGTTACGTGAGCAAACTGTGCCGCAGGAGTGGCATCTTGCAGTTCAGCAGTTGAAACGTTACCGGTTGCTTTACCGGCTTTCTTCGCTAACTCCAACAAGGTGACGTGATCTTTTCCGAACACATCAACACCCAGCGCGCCGTTATACGTTTTTACACCTGAGGACCAAGCTGTTGCGGAGGCAGCCGAGTCAGTCACGTAGTCTGGTTTTTGCGTTTTCTTATCTAATGAGTAGTGCGTGTATTGCCCTGTCAGCGGTAACGCATCAATTCCTTTAAAGAAACCACCGGCCCCCATAGCATAGTTACGTGCTGAGGTGATTTCTGAATCGCCCATACCATCGCCAATCAGTAAAATGACATTCTTTACGGTTTTATTGGAAAGCGAATCACGAAGAGCCTGTGTCTGATCACCGGTCAAACGTCGTGCCCCACCAAATTGAGTGACATCTCCCTTGGCGCTACGGTCATATAAGCCAGTGGCGGAAGCAACAGCATTCGGTGTAAACAATGAACTGGTGAGTATCAGAGTGGATAACGCTATGCCGGACAAAGTGGATACGCGGTTCTGCATCGGTATAATTCCTTGTTGTAAAACAGTAATACAATTTGTATTGATTGGTTACAACGGATACTAGAACAAGCGAATGACGCTTTTATGACAGTCGCGATTAATTGTTATCTCTGACAATGCAGGCTCCCCTGACCTTTCCACGTGTTCACCACAGGCTAAATCAGGCCACCGTTGGCGCGTAAAACTTGCCCATTAATCCAGCCACCGTCTTTTCCAACCAGAAAAGCCACCGCTGCTGCAATATCCTCTGGCGTTCCTAATCTTTCTAGTGGCGCCATTTTTTCAATTAATTCTGGTGATTTACCATCAAGGAAGAGCGAGGTTGCCGTCGGCCCAGGAGCCACAGCATTAACGGTGATATTACGCCCCCGCAACTCTTTCGCCAGAATAGCTGTCATGGTTTCAACCGCCGCTTTGGTTGCAGCATAAACACCGTATTTTTCCAGTTTCAGCCCGACAACACTGGTTGAAAAGTTTACGATGCGGCCGCCATCTTTCAAACGCTTTGCCGCTTCACGCATCCCGTTAAAGCTCCCTTTCAGGTTAATGGCGATCTGGCGGTCAAAGTGTTCATCATCACTGTCTGCAATGGCACTGAGAGATAGAATTCCAGCATTGTTGACCAAGACATCAACCCCGCCAAACGCAGCTTCTGCTTGAGAAAATAACTGTGCAACCGCTGCGGCATCACTGATATCCCCCTTCGCACTCACTGCATTTCCGCCCGCTTGTTGAATTTTGCGCACCAGTGTTTCCGCCTCAATGTCACTCCGGGCATAATTGATTAGAACGGTATACCCCTCCTGAGCCAAACGCTCAGCAATTGCTGCGCCAATACCCCGTGATGCTCCGGTTACAATGGCAACCTGCCCGGTTGTATTCACCATGATTTTCTCCTCGACGTGTGTTTTATCGTTTGTGACGATGCATTGATTGCTATCCAGCAAGTGGAGCATGCTATGTTTAACCGCCCGCAAACAGAGAATGCCACTTTTATCGTTTCGGATAATCATCTATTATTCGTTAACACTATCCGAATAAAGCGAACAATCACGTGGACCGAATTGATGCAATGCGGGTATTTATCAGGGTAGTGGAACAACGCAGTTTTACCCAAACCGCCCAAGATTTAAATCTACCGCGATCTACAGTGACAGATGCTATTAAACAGCTCGAAAAGCGTTTAAATGTGCGCTTATTGCAGCGAACTACCCGACATGTTAGCCCTACGCTGGATGGTGGCGCTTACTACCAGCGCTGTCTGCGTATTATTGCTGATATTGAAGATGCTGAAATGGCCTTTGCCAATGCTAAGCCACGGGGTTTGTTACGAATTGATGTACAGGGCACGCTAGCCCGCCATTTCGTCTTGCCACAATTACCTGATTTTATTGCTCAATATCCTGACATTGAGTTATTTATCAGTGAAGGTGACCGCTTGGTCGACCTTATTCGAGAAGGTATTGACGGGGTGCTACGTGTAGGTAATTTACAAGACAGCGATATGGTCGCCCGCCGAGTGGCGCTGTTGCCACAAGTCACCTGTGCTGCACCTCAATATTTACAACGACAGGGTACCCCACTCCGGTTGGACCAATTATCAGGTCATCAGATGGTAGGTTTTCGTTCTAGCGCAACCGGTAGCCTGATGCCACTGGAATTTGGCACTGACAGCACCCTTAGCCGCGATAAAACAACAGGTTATAATAAAGCACCGTCCTCCAGGGTAATAACAGAAAGCGCATATCTACCCTCTGCTTCGTCTTCATATACTAAAACTCAGCAAATAAAATTACCGACGGTTCTATCAGTCAGTGGTGCAGAAAGCTTTGTAGCAGCCGCACGTCTTGGATTGGGTATTATTCAAGTGCCTCGTTACCATATCGAATCTGACTTAATCGCCGGCACCTTGGTTGAGATACTACCAAAATACGCACCACCCCCGATGCCAGTCTCGTTCCTGTATCCTCACAACCGCCAGCTTTCCCCTCGAGTACGTATTTTCAGTGACTGGTTGAGCCAGTTATTTCTTGCCACTGAGATAAAGTGATAATACGCCGGTACGCCTATCCTGAATCCATGTTGCCACGATAGGCAGCCGCACCAACCGACACGGCCGCCACTCATTATTGTGCTTTTTCAACCGATTGACAGATATCGATATCAAAATAACCATCGGTTATGCCGTCATTGAGGTAAACCTCATAACACGCACCTTCTACCGAACGATAACCACTTTGTGGCAGATGCTGGTTATACAACTCGCTCCAGGCTTTGGCATAATCATCATCCGTTACCCTGGTGTGATACACCGCATACAAACCGCCGGGAATCACTTGTAGTTGTAGTTGATCACTGAGTTCTGCGGGCAACACATAATCGTCAGCCACCGACAAGGATACGTCAGCCCGTAGCTCAGCAGGAGGATTAGTCTCAGGATTGTCCCAGTAAAGAGCCAACCACTCTTTCCCAGGGATTTGGTACTGAGTATAGAGTGAAGAAAGTTGGTTAAAGCCTTGCGGGATAGTCTCGTGATAAGGGCCGACCAGCCGAATACTGACTATTTGCTGCGGTTGCTTTTCTACTATCTTAAATGTCATATCGCTACCTCGACTTAATGGTTTCAAGAAAGATGAAGTGACCAAAAATGCGATTTTACGCCACAACTGTACATTCATACAGTATAGCGAGATTTTATGACATTCGGTTAATTTTCAACCTTGATTTGTGAAGAGCTTCGCAAAAAATCATCTGCCTGTTTAAGCTGATGATGGCTGAAAACGGTTATTCCGTGGCGGCGCAATAACGCCGTGGTGACTCCCTGTCCTGTGCGCTGGGTGCCGCTAAAATGACCATCATAGATGCGACTGCTCCCACAAGATGGGCTCCCTTCGGTCAAAATTGCTACTGTGCAGCAGTGCTTTTGCGCCAACTCCAGAGCCTGATAAGCCCCTTGCAAAAACTCCCGGCTAACATCATTGCCCCACTGCTCGATCACCCGCGCCAGCCCTTGCAACACCGCCTCGCCGTTACCTTGCTGAATTTCGGCTGGCGGACGCGGTACCGGCATACCTGCGGATAATTCAGGGCAAATAAGGACCAGTCGTCCCTCATCCTGCCAGCGTTGAATAATTTCATCGCTAACAGACAGGGCACTGCCGTTATAACGCACCGGTTTTCCCATTAAACAGGCACTGATCAGAATGCGCGCAGGTTTTGGTTCCACGTAATTATCAACCTTAATATTATGCAGCGAATAAAAAATGATGATTATGCTGATAATAACCAATTAATGGCTGTTGGTCATGAGCGTGCGTTGATAATTGGTGCAGAACCGATAATTTTCATGTCAATAAATGGCATTGCTGCTTATTTTGCATAATTCAATGCCGCTAACACCTGCGGCAACAGTCGCGCCAAACGGCAAGCCCAGAGCGCCTGACCTGCTTGATGCGTAATAAGATCCTGACGAATCTCAATACCCACATAAGGTAACTGCCGCTGTTCTGCGTGGAAGGGTAACGTGAAATCCGTTGCATCCGTCATGGCATAAGGTTCGTTAATCCCGACGTGCAGGTCACTTTCTTGCTGTAACAATGAAACCAGTTGCAAAGCAAACTCAGGATTACGATGAAACAAGGTACCAATCTGCCAGGGGCGCGCGATGTTTTTAAACGACGGTGTAAAACTGTGCATGGAGAGGATCACACTCATCTGGCCGCTATCACGGCGTTGATTCAGCGTTTGTGTAATCAAATCATGATAAGGCTGGAATACCTCAACCCGGCGCGCTTCAGCCTCTGCTACGGTGACACCAATATTGCGCGGGATCCGAGTGTGCTCGGAAATTTCAGGGATCGAACTGGCGATTCCCGGCGTGCGATTGCAATCAATCACCAATCGCGAATATTGCTGATGAATCAAGGTTGCATCCAGATACTGGCTAAGTAACCGCGCCGTTGCCAATGAACCTATATCCCAACCGATGTGGCGGTCAATTTCTCCTGAGGGTAACCCCAAATCACCAAGTTGAACCGGTATCCGTTGACCGGCATGGTCGGCCAGTAAGATAAATGGCGATTGGCTGTGCGGGCGCTCGATAACAGCTGACTGAGGATCGCCATCACGTAATAAAGGAGACAAAATGATATTTGACATGGAGTTAGTACCTGGCATGAAGTGGCAATCGTAAGTATCAGTCGTCACAACAGTTAATACTCACAATCAAGGGCTTTCGTAATCAATAAGCTCTCATCCTAGCCGCTAATGTTGGGTTCGCCCACCCCGAATTGATACCTAAATTTTCTTGGTTATGCGATTATCGCCACAGTAGGTATCTTTTGATGCCATATTTCAGGCAATCATTATCGGTAAAACTGTCTACAACCAACGGCAGCAGCATAGCGGAGACTTATGGAAACGTTTTTTATTGATCGGATGGCAACTCCACAAGGTGAACTGTTACTGATCGCAGACCAAGAAAACCGGCTACGTGCCATCGATTGGACTGACCACTACGAGCGTCTGATGAAGTTGCTAGGCAACCATTACGGCCCGGGCGCGTTTACATTGGTTGAACAACGCAATCCCGGTGGGCTAAGTGACAGTATGCAACGCTATTTTGCTGGTGACCTGAGCATTATTGATAATTTACCGGTTAAAACCGCTGGGACTGATTTTCAGCGTCAAGTCTGGCAAGAGCTGCGAAAAATCCCCTGTGGCGAAACGATTACTTATGGCGAGTTAGCCAAACGAATCAACCGCCCTACCGCTTCGCGGGCTGTCGGGATGGCGAATGGATTGAACCCTATTTCAATTGTTGTCCCTTGTCATCGGGTCATTGGGCAACAAGGTGCATTGACAGGATATGCCGGTGGAGTGGAGAGAAAACGCTGGTTACTAATGCATGAGGGTTATCTTTTAGCACGCTAACTATTGTTGCTCTTATCAGACGCAAGAAAAGATGTTAAAATTGACGCATATCAATATTAATGGGAATACCCTATGATCCCGGAAAAACGCGTAATCCGACGTATCCAGTCTGGTGGTTGTGCAATTCACTGTCAGGATTGCAGTATTAGCCAGCTCTGTATTCCGTTTACCTTAAATGAAAACGAGCTGGATCAGCTCGACAATATCATTGAAAGGAAGAAACCTATTCAGAAAGGACAGGCGCTGTTTAAAGCGGGTGATGAACTCAAATCCCTGTATGCCATCCGTTCCGGGACCATTAAAAGCTACACCATTACCGAAGAAGGTGATGAGCAAATCACCGGTTTCCATCTGGCGGGTGATTTGGTCGGTTTTGACGCTATCAGCAATTTGCAGCATCCGAGCTTCGCACAAGCTCTGGAAACATCCATGGTTTGTGAAATCCCGTTTGATACGTTGGACGATTTATCCGGCAAAATGCCAAATCTGCGCCAGCAGATGATGCGCCTGATGAGTGGTGAGATCAAAGGTGACCAAGATATGATTTTGCTACTTTCCAAAAAGAATGCAGAAGAGCGTCTGGCGGCCTTTATCTATAATCTGTCTCGCCGTTTTGCTCAACGTGGTTTCTCTCCACGTGAGTTCCGCCTGACGATGACCCGTGGTGATATTGGTAACTATTTAGGTCTGACGGTAGAAACCATCAGCCGTTTACTGGGCCGTTTCCAGAAAAGCGATATTCTGAGTGTGAAAGGTAAGTACATTACTATCGAGAATACCGAAGCTCTGGCCAAACTGGCGGGTAATCCAAGACCAAGTCTGTAACCTGATCAAAACCAGAATAATAAATACCCGATAGATTTCAAGTTGCAGGAAGGCGGTAAGTAACGGCCTCGTAGAGGCCAGGTCTGAGGATCGACCGGGTAACGCAAGCCGCCAGCAAATCCGCAACTTGAAAATTTATTGGTCTGCTTCCCACAGCCACCTATCCTGTTTCCCTTTCATGGTTTACTCTTTAACTAACATACTGTTAATTCACGTTTGTAAGGAGACTCTATGGCAAAGTATCAGAATATTCTGGTTGCTATTGACCCCAATCAGGATGATCAACCTGCACTAAGACGTGCAGTTTACCTTGTGCAGCGCAATGGCGGCACCATCAAAGCATTTTTGGCTATTTATGATCTGTCATATGATATGACCACCCTGCTGTCGCCTGATGAGCGTACCGCAATGCGTAAAGGGGTTATCAGCCAACGTTCCGCATGGATAAGCGAGCAATGCCGCTTTTATCTTGATGCCGGTATTCCAATTGAAATCAAAGTGGTATGGCATAATCGGCCCTATGAGGCCATTATTCAGGAAATCCTGAACGCCAAGCACGATTTGTTGTTAAAAATGGCGCATCAACACGACCGCCTGGAGTCGATTATTTTTACCCCAACCGACTGGCATTTATTGCGTAAGTGCCCATGCCCAGTCTGGATGGTGAAAGACCAACCTTGGCCGGAAGGCGCCACAGCGCTGGTGGCCGTTAACCTCTCAAGTGAAGATCCACTCCATGACCCACTAAATCTCCGTTTGGTCAAAGAGACCAGAGAGTTAGCCGAACATGTCAATCAAACGCCAGTGCATCTGATCAGCGCCTACCCGGTAACCCCGATTAATATCGCCATTGAATTGCCTGATTTTGACCCGAGCGTCTATAACGATGCAATTCGTGGTCAGCATTTGGTTGCGATGAAAGCATTACGCCAGCAATTTGGCATTGATGAAAAATTCACCCATGTTGAAAAAGGTCTCCCTGAAGAGGTTATTCCTGATTTGGCTGAACACTTGCGGGCTGGGGTGGTTGTTCTGGGTACCTTGGGGCGTACTGGGCTATCTGCCGCCTTTATTGGCAATACTACCGAACATGTGATCGACCATCTTAAGTGTGACTTACTGGCAATTAAACCCGAAGGATTTACCTGTCCGATAGAAGGTCATGAAGATCTGGAAGAGATTGAATAACCCTTGTCTGACATCACCCATTGATTAAATCAAAAAGAAGGGCCACCGAATAGGTGGCCCTTGATCTGCGATTCGTAATAACGAATTACAACGCGCGTAAAATTGCTTCTACGCTGTCTTTAGCATCGCCAAACAACATTTGGGTATTTTCTTTAAAGAACAATGGGTTTTGCACGCCAGCATAACCGGTATTCATTGAACGTTTAAAGGCAATAACACTTTGCGCTTTCCATACTTCCAACACCGGCATGCCGGCAATCGGACTACGCGGGTCTTCAAGTGCTGCTGGGTTAACCGTATCGTTGGCACCAATCACCAACACGACATCAGTACTTGGGAAATCATCATTGATTTCATCCATTTCCAGCACTACGTCATAAGGGACCTTGGCTTCAGCCAATAACACGTTCATATGACCTGGCAAACGCCCAGCTACCGGGTGAATACCAAAGCGGACTTTGATGCCCCGCGCTTGTAGTTTTGCAGTAATCTCAGCGACGGGGTATTGTGCCTGTGCCACTGCCATGCCATAACCCGGAGTGATGATAACTGAGCTAGCATTTTTCAGCAGGTCAGCCACTTCTTCAGCCGTGGTTTCACGGTACTCACCCATTTCTTCAGCATTACCGGTTGAAGAACCATCAGTACCAAAGCCACCGGCGATCACACTGATAAATGAGCGATTCATCGCTTTACACATGATGTAAGACAGAATAGCACCGGAAGAACCGACCAAGGCCCCCGTTACAATCAACAGGTCATTGCTCAACATGAAACCTGCGGCAGCCGCAGCCCAACCGGAGTAGGAGTTCAGCATTGAGACCACAACCGGCATGTCAGCACCACCGATAGATGCCACCAAGTGCCAGCCAAAGCCCAAAGCAATCACCGTCATCAATAACAACGCGACCACTTGTAAGCTAACGCTGTCGGTTTTGACGAACAGAATCATCAGCAGGAATGACACAACCAGCGCCACCAGATTCAACTTATGGCGTTGTGGCAACATCAGTGGCTTGGATGAGATAATCCCGCGTAACTTACCAAAGGCGACAATAGAACCGGTGAATGTGACTGCCCCGATAAAGATACCTAAGAAGACTTCGGTCAGATGGATATTCACCATCACCGCGTCCATCACCACCGGGCCGTGATCCAGATAGCTGTTAAAGCCAACCAGAACGGCTGCCAGACCGACGAAACTGTGCAAAATGGCGACCAGTTCTGGCATTTCAGTCATTTCGACTTTCTTCGCCAGATAGATACCAATTGCGCCACCAATCACCATGGCAATGATAATCCAGCCAACATTACCTGAATCCGGCCCAAGGATGGTGGCGATAAGCGCGATGGCCATACCGGTCACACCGAAAGTGTTACCTTGTTTGGATGTTTCGTGGCGCGACAGCCCAGCCAAACTGAAAATAAATAAAATCGCAGCAACTATGTACGCAGCTGTAACGAGACCACTAGACATCAGTTACCCCTATATTTTTGTGTGACATTATTTTTATACCCACCGAGTTTTATACCACTCAGTTTTTACGGAACATTTTCAGCATGCGCTGGGTGACCGTAAAGCCACCAAAAATGTTGATACTGGCAATCAGTACGGCAATAAAGGATAAGAAGCTTACCCAGCCGCCATGGCCAATCTGCAATAATGCGCCGACAACAATAATGCCTGAAATGGCGTTAGTGACTGACATTAAAGGTGTATGTAGTGCATGGCTGACGTTCCACACCACGTAATAACCCACTACGCACGCCAGTGCAAACACCGTAAAGTGAGATAAAAACTCTTTCGGAGCAACATTTGCTAACCAGCCAAACAACACAACGACCAGTGCCATAATGATGTATTTCGGCCATGGCGAGCCAGGCTTGGCGTCTTCTTTCACAATAGGTTCAGCTTTAGCCGCCTGAGGCTGTGCTGATACCTGAATAGGCGGTGCTGGCCACGTTATTTCACCGGTTTTGACCACGGTTACACCGCGAATCACGGTATCTTCGAAATCAATATCTATCTCACCATTTTTCTCTTTACAGAGTAATTTCAGCAAGTTAACCAGGTTAGTTCCGTAAAGTTGCGATGACTGTGTGGGTAAACGGCTGGGTAGATCGGTATAACCGATAATTTTTACGCCATTGTCTGTCACTGTCACTTTATCGGCGACGGTCAGTTCACAGTTACCACCGGTTTGCGCGGCCAGATCAACAATCACACTGCCCGACTTCATGGATGCCACCATCTCTTTGGTGATCAACCGAGGAGCAGGTTTACCCGGAATCAGTGCAGTGGTAACAATGATGTCCACTTCAGCAGCTTGAGCGGCAAACAGTGCCATCTCGGCTTTGATAAAAGCGTCAGACATCACTTTGGCGTAACCATCACCACTGCCCGCTTCTTCCTCAAAGTCCAGCTCAAGGAATTCAGCCCCCATACTCTGAACTTGTTCTTTTACTTCTGGGCGGGTGTCGAATGCACGCACGATAGCACCCATACTCCCTGCCGCCCCGATGGCTGCCAAACCTGCAACCCCAGCCCCGATAATCACCACTTTCGCCGGTGGAACTTTACCCGCGGCCGTAATTTGCCCAGTGAAGAAGCGACCAAATTCATGGGCAGCTTCAACAATGGCACGATAGCCGGCTATATTTGCCATTGAACTGAGCGCATCCATCGATTGCGCGCGAGATATGCGCGGCACTGAATCCATGGCCAATACGGTTACCTGACGCTCCGCTAACTTTTGCAGTAATTCCGGGTTTTGAGCTGGCCAGATAAAACTGGCTAACGTACTCCCGGCGCGCATCAGGCTAATTTCTTCCTCAAGGGGCGCATTCACTTTGAGGATAAGGTCGGATTGCCACACATCGGTGGTATCCGTAATGGTGGCACCCGCTTCCTGGTACGCCGCATCGTCGAAGCTGGCTAAGTGACCAGCTCCACTTTCAATCGCCACGGTGAAGCCTAATTTCAGCAGTTGTTCCACCGTTTTCGGCGTTGCTGCAACACGGGCTTCATTGGCCAACCGCTCTTTTGGTACACCAATACGCATAATGTTCCCTTTTTACCTGTCTTTGATGATGAGTATTGCCATATCCATCTTACTCGGCGTTGCTGGGACGTTAGCGACCTACACTCACCCGAACCACTGACGTGGGATTCGTTTGCTTGCAGCCTACCGGCAACACCCACTAATTTGGGTATGCTTCAGTTCTATTTGGTTACTGATAAACCTGCTTTGCTACAGCTCCCTATAACCTACTGAAAATGTGACTGATGATCCATATCTGTGTGTGCTTCTGGTGCAGTTTTTGCACTAAAACTGGCAGGCGGAAAGAACTCTCTATAATTCACTACAAAAATAATATTTACCAGCGGCTTGTCCTGCAACTTTGCACCAAAATAACAAGCCGGACAATAATGAGGCAGCCCAGTAATGGCGCGGCAGCAGGTTAGCAAAATGTAAATAATCAGCACTTATGACGTTAAAGCAATTATTCGTAAAGCTTATCCCTATTATTGCTGTAAAGTACCGGCGGGCTAATCTTCAGAATTGATATACTAAGTCATATAAATTGCTGAGACACCCGCCATTATTACATGTAATAATCATCTGCTATTCTGTTACACATCAATTGTTCCGCACGTATCAACGTTAATGCGCAAGGCGAAAGGATTTTTTATGAAGCTGAAATACACGATCATCGCATCGGCATTGCTATCACTCACCGCGCTTTCTGCTGCACAAGCGGCAAAAGAACTCGCGCCTGAGCAAGCAGCAGCCATTAAGCCATTTGATCGCATTACTATTACTGGCCGATTTAATGCAATAAATGAAGCAGCGGATGCGGTATCCCGCCGTGCTGACAAATTGGGTGCAGACTCCTTCTATATTCAGGATATCAACAGCAACAATAATGGCGGCAACTGGCGTGTAACGGCCGATGTTTATCATAACGATGCAGCGGAAGTGAGCAAAGAAACCCAGTATCGCGTCTTTAATGATGTGAAAGAATTGCCAAAAGCAGAAGCCTACGCGCTTCAGCCTTATGATACCGTTTCTGTTAGTGGCTTCTTCCGCAGCCAGCCTGATATCAACGATGCCATTTCAAAAGCGGCAAAAGAGAAAGGGGCATACTCCTTCTTTATCGTGCGTCAGGTTGATGCAAACCAAGGCGGCAACCAGTTTGTGACGGCATATGTTTATAAAGCAGATGCGGCAAAACGTGTTGTTCAGAGCCCGGATGTTATTCCTGCCGATTCTGATGCTGGCCGTGCGGCACTGGCTGCCGGTGGCGCAGCTGCTGCCAACGTTGAAATCCCAGGTGTTGCCTCTTCAGGTACGCCAAGTGCTGATGTGGGCCGTTTCTTCGAAACGCAATCATCAACCGGCAAACGTTACACTGTCACCCTGAATGATGGTACTCAAATTCAGGAGCTGAATAACACGACAGCCGCACAGATGGTGCCGTTTGATTCTATTACCTTTAGCGGTCACTACAACAGCATGACTGACGTATCTCATGAAGTGGCTAAACGTGCTGCGGCAAAAGGTGCGAAGTATTACCATGTGACTCGCCAGTGGCAGAACCAAAGTGGTGGTAACCTGAGTGTTAGCGCTGACTTGTTCAAATAAGTTTGCTTAAATCGTTACTGTAAGGGCAGCTATGTGCTGCCTTTTTTTATGTGTCTGTTGTTGTCCTGCTTCTTATTGGTACGGACTGAATAATTTTTTGCCCAAATCGCATAACCAATCATTGCATGATCGCGTTCCACTCCGTAAAATCTCCCAAAAAATTTGGGGCTATTATCTGTCAATTATCGATAATCTTTCCTCATATAATGCTGCTTACAAGTCAGTAACCATTCATTAATACTTTCAAAACCAGGATCCATAATTGGAAAAAAAACTCGGCCTGACTGCGCTAACCGCGCTGGTGCTTAGCTCAATGCTGGGAGCAGGTGTCTTCAGCTTACCGCAAAATATGGCAGAAGTTGCCAGCCCTGCGGCACTGCTTATCGGCTGGAGTATTACCGGCGTGGGGATCATCTTCCTGGCGTTTGCCATGCTGTTACTGACGCGCTTGCGCCCTGATCTCGATGGCGGAATATTCACCTATGCCAAAGAAGGCTTTGGTGATCTTATCGGTTTTTTCTCAGCCTGGGGTTACTGGCTATGCGCCGTTATTGCTAATGTCTCTTACTTAGTAATTGTTTTTGCTGCATTAAGCTTCTTTACTGATAAATCGGGTCACATTATCTTCGGTGAAGGGAATACTTGGCAGGCATTGCTGGGAGCCTCCTTCCTGCTATGGTTGGTGCATGCACTGGTTCTGCGCGGTGTCCAAACCGCCGCCAGTATTAACCTGGCCGCCACCTTGGCAAAACTGCTGCCTATCGGTGGCTTTATTGTGTTGGCAGGCCTGGCATTCAGCCTTGATACTTTCAGTTTTGATTTTAGTGGTGTCGCGCTGCATACCCCGGTCTGGCAGCAGGTTAAGGACACCATGCTAATAACGCTCTGGGTCTTTATTGGTGTGGAAGGCGCAGTCGTTGTTTCGGCCCGCGCACGCAATAAAAAAGATGTGGGTCGGGCAACCATGTTAGCCGTGCTTTCTGCCCTGTGCGTTTATTTGCTCATTACCCTATTGTCTCTTGGCGTAGTGCCGCGGGCTGAGTTAGCAGGTATGCGTAATCCGTCGATGGCTGGAATTATGGTCGAGATGATTGGCCCTTGGGGTGAAGTCATCATTGCCACTGGGCTCATTATTTCTGTGTGTGGCGCTTATCTTAGCTGGACCATTATGGCTGCTGAAGTGCCGATGGTTGCAGCTAAGCACGGGGCTTTTCCCAAAATGTTCCGCCATCAGAATAAAAACAATGCACCGGCACAATCTTTGTGGTTAACCAACTGCGCAGTACAGGTGGCTCTGATTCTGATTTGGCTGACGGGCAGCAACTACAATACCTTACTAACAATTGCGTCAGAAATGATTCTGGTACCCTATTTCCTCGTGGGAGCCTTCTTATTTAAAGTCGCCTTAAAACGTCATGACTGGCGTTTGATTGTTGCTGCCAGTGGCGCGTGCTTGTATGGTTTGTGGTTAATTTATGCTGCCGGGTTAGTGTACCTGCTGTTGTCCGTTCTGTTATATGCCCCAGGATTATTGGTATTTATTTATGCGCGCAAAGGGCATGAAGGGCTGAAATTACTCAATACCGTGGAGCGAGCGGCTATCGGCCTGGTGTTGATTGCAACTATTCCAGCAACCTGGTTCGCGATGCATTAAGCCCGAATAAAAGCGGCGAAAAATAAGATCTCAAATGGGCTGACCGCGTTACCTCAGTTTGCCCGTTTGAGTATCGTCTGTTAACTAATGATTAGTTGCCCCCGCCAAATCCACCGATAAACACTCCCCCTGCTGGCTTAATTTTATCGATTCCGGCAATTTTTGTTTAATCTCGCCGAGTTGAGCAGTCTCCAAAGGGTAAGGCAACTGGATATCCAACACCGTAATGCCCTGTTGTTCGGCTAGCCGAATCAAGCGAACAATATTGGTTTGGTCATTAAGCTGGGTAGATAATACCTGTAAGGCCAATGCGTTAAGCCGCTCTTGCGGTGTTTTTTCCGATTCAGTCTGCGATTTTACTACCATGCCAAATATCGGCATAACACCATAAATCGCATCGATAAAACTCCACCGTTTTTTGCATGATGCGGCTAAAAATTCCGTGTAATTGAAACAAACCTTTTCACTGTGCGCTGGCGCACCAATGTGTTCGCCACTCATCCCTCAGTCCTCAGCTGATCGATACAGCTATTCATTAATCGTAAGTATTGATATATAAACGATAGGCGCAACAAAATAGAGATGACGATATAATCACTTTTATTAATATAATGAAATGATTTGCCTGTTGTCTAGCAATCACTCATCAGCATTAATGATAAGCGGAATAAATAACATGCATAGTATTGCTGTCAACTGCGCGCTATGCTGAATTCTGGCACCTTTATAAACTGAAAAACATGACCAAAATTGTTTTTGTGGAAGACGACCCGGAAGTCGGAAAATTGATTGCGGCCTATCTGGGTAAGCATGACATTGATGTGTTTGTAGAACCCCGTGGCGATACTGCCCAGGCGGTGATTGAACAACAACAACCGGACTTGGTATTGCTTGATATCATGTTGCCAGGAAAAGATGGCATGACGCTGTGTCGTGATTTGCGGCCGGTTTATGAGGGGCCGATTGTGCTACTGACCTCGCTTGACAGTGATATGAACCATATTCTGTCGCTTGAAATGGGCGCAAATGACTATATTCTCAAAACCACACCACCCGCAGTACTGCTAGCACGCCTACGGCTACATCTTCGCCAGCATAACCAGCAACAAAGCAAAGAGATCATTAGTCCGCCATTTACCGGTCATAATGCGATTCATTTCGGCTTACTGTGTATCGATCCGGTAAACCGCCAAGTTAATCTTAATGATGAAGAGATAACATTATCCACGTCTGATTTTGATTTGTTATGGGAGTTAGCTACCCATGCAGGAATAATAATGGACCGTGAAGCGCTACTGAAAAATTTACGCGGAGTCAGCTACGACGGCATGGACCGCAGTATAGACGTTGCCATCTCGCGTTTGCGGCGCAAACTCTATGACAATGCTTTCGAGCCATTTCGCATCAAAACCGTGCGTAATAAAGGCTATTTATTCGCCCCCAATGCCTGGGAGTCCGTGCAACAATGAGGAAGCTATTTATTCAGTTTTTCTTATTGCTGTTCGTCTGTTTTATGGTGATGGCGATGCTGGTCGGTTTGGTTTACAAAGTCACCGCAGAGCGTGCTGGCCGGCAGTCATTAGATGACCTGATGAAAAGTTCACTTTCGTTGATGCGCAGTGAATTGCGAGAAATTCCCCTGAAGGATTGGAATAAAACCATTGCTACACTGGATTTAAATCTTTCCTTTCAGTTGCATATAGAACCTCTCGATAAACGAGATCTCGGCGAGCGTTTGAATAAACGCCTGCGTGCCGGTGAAATTATTGCGTTAGATGATGAATATACTTTCCTGCAACGTATCCCACGCAGTCACTACGTTCTTGCTGTCGGCCCAGTCCCCTATTTATTTTATTTGCATCAAATGCGCCTGCTCGACTTGGCCTTATTAATCCTGATTGGTATGTCCTTAGCGCTGCCAGTATTCTTGTGGATGCGCCCGCACTGGAAAGACCTCCTGAAACTGGAGAATGCGGCTCAGCGACTGGGGGCTGGCTATCTTGACGAGCGAACCCATTTTGATCCTACGTCCAGTTTAAACCGCTTAGGCGTGGCGTTTAATCAAATGGCTGACAATATCAATACTCTGATTGTTAGCAAGAAATTACTCATTGATGGTATTGCTCATGAACTCCGCACACCGCTCGTGCGTTTACGTTATCGTTTAGCGATGAGTGACAACCTGACAGAAAGTGAACAATTGGCTTTAAATCATGATATTGGCCAGTTAGAAGCACTGATTGATGAGTTACTGACCTACGCTCGATTGGACCGCCCGCAGGTTTCCCTTAATCTGGAACCCATCGACCTACCCGCCTGGTTAACAGCAAAAGTCGTGGATATGCGCTTAATCCATAGTGATCGGGAAATCGAACTCGATATCCCCCATCGCGGTGACTTTGGTGCTGTTGACCTGCGTCTGATGGAGCGTGTATTAGATAATCTGGTTAATAACGCGCTACGCTATTCCACTCAACGACTACGTATCGGATTATGGTTTGATGGTGACAACGCCTGCTTGCAAGTTGAAGATGATGGGCCTGGTATCCCTTTGGAAGAGCGCGCACGCGTTTTTGAGCCTTTTGTTCGCCTCGATCCCAGTCGCGACCGGGCAACAGGAGGCTGTGGCCTGGGCTTGGCGATTGTTCACTCCATCGCACTGGCTTATCAGGGCAGTATCTCCGTCGATGCCAGTTCATTAGGCGGTGCCAGTTTCCGGTTCTGTTGGCCGGTAAAAAGCCTTTACTCACTGTCCGTTGCTCAAGATTAAGCACTAACTTTTACTTTGGAGTGTTTTATGACCACCGCTTACCACCACCTGCGTACAACCTTTACCCGTCTTGCACGTTTCGAACACCTGTCGGCTATTGCCGGATGGGATATGCAGACTATGATGCCAGCGAAAGGTAATCTTGCCCGCTCAGAAGCGATGGCGGAGCTAAATGTCTTACAACACCAGATATTAACGGCCAACCAGGTTGGTGAGTGGTTAAAACAAGCTGAGCAAGAAACGCTTGATGATATTGCGCAGGCAAATTTATGCGAAATGCGTCGCCATTATGACAATGCAGTCCTGCTGCCAGAAGCACTGGTAGAAGCTAAATCACTGGCAGGTGCGCGATGTGAGCATGCATGGCGGCAACAGCGTATCGCTAATGATTGGCATGGTTTTGCAAAAAACTTGCGGGAAGTGGTCAAACTCAGCCGTGAAGAAGCCTCGATACGTTCTCAGGCGGCTGGTATCTCGGGTTATGACGCATTACTTAATCTCTATGAACCAGGGACTAACAGTGCCGATTTAGACCGTATATTTGGTGATCTTAAGCAATGGCTACCTGACCTATTACAAAAAGTGACGGCTAAACAAGCCAATGAAAACTGCCTGATACCACAGGGCCCTTTTGACGTGGAAAAACAGCGTCAGCTTGGGTTACAAGTGATGAAAGTACTCGGTTTTGACTTTGACGGCGGGCGGGTCGATGTCAGTGTACATCCGTTCTGCGGTGGTGTTCCTCAAGACGTACGCATTACAACTCGTTATAACGAACAAGAATTTCTCAGTTCATTAATGGGTATTGTGCATGAAACAGGCCATGCCCGTTATGAGCAAAATCTACCACGTGAATGGTTAGGGCAACCCATTTCCCATGCACGGTCAACCGCCATCCATGAGTCCCAAAGCTTACTGTTTGAGATGCAATTAGCACGTAGTAATGAATTCTTACAAGTGATCCGCCCACTGGTAGCAAACCAATTTGGCGATCAACCCGCTTTTGCGCAACAGAACTTCATAGTTCTCAATCAACGGGTTAAAACGGGTTTTATTCGAGTTGATGCCGATGAAGTGAGCTATCCTGCCCATGTTATATTGCGTTATGAAATCGAAAAAGCGTTGATCAGTGGTGAAATCGAAGTAGATGATATCCCTATGCTGTGGAATGAGAAAATGCAGCAATACCTCGGTATTAATACTGAGGGTAATTACCGTAATGGATGTATGCAAGATATCCATTGGACCGATGGTGCTTTTGGCTATTTCCCAACGTATACATTGGGTGCAATGTATGCAGCGCAACTGTTCCAAACTGCCCGTGATGCTATTCCGGGGCTGGATAAGAGTATCGCTAGTGGCGATCTCAGCGCCCTATTCACCTGGTTACAACAGAATATCTGGCAGCATGGCAGCCGTTACTCAACCGCAGAATTAATGACCAAGGCTACCGGTGAAACACTTAACCCTCGCTACTTCCGCCAACATTTAGAGCGGCGTTATTTGTAATTTATTGCGTGTTGGTCTGCGCCTAACCTCTCATTAGGGTTGGGCGCCCCTCTCCCTGCATAACTCAAATTACATCCCACTATCAAGCGACGTTGATGTTACATAAGACGATAAGTTTATTAAAACGCTTACTGTATGTTGTAACTAAAACAAGTGATTTTGTCGGTTATTTATCTGGTTTATTACCGTTGTACAATCGGTTACAAGCCGAAACCAATGACTCACGGAAGCCAGTATATATTTCCTCTACTCTCTTTATAACGACCCAACGGGGCCGATATACAAACAGAACACTGAGGAATAAATTATGAAAACAGTATTAGCTCTGATTGTTGCTGCAACCTTGGGTGTATCATCTATAGCAATAGCCGCCGACACCGTTGCACCACCGGCGGCACCCGTTGTTACAGCACCAGTAGCTCATAATGCACCGGCTAAAACCATGCACCACAAGAAAGCTAAAAAATCTGATTCGATGAAAAAAATGGATAAAGCAGCCCCAGTGCAAAAAGCACAGGCGGCCAAAAAACACCATAAAAAAGCGACACACAGTAAGTCTGCTCCAACCGCAGTGCCAGTGACCAAATAGCGGCAGCATTTAACTTGTGAAAGCCACAACAGGCTCTCACGATTGACCTGCAACAGCGATTCACTCGACACCCGGTTTACCGGGTGTTTTTTATTAGGAGTGCTGATAATGCTGCGCCATTATTTATTTGAAATCACTTTAGCCATATTAGTTATTTGCGGTCTGATCACATTATTCTTTTATTTATAGTACCAACGGCCGATAGCGCTCTAAAATTATCGAAAAATCAATTACTGACAACATATGACACAACTTATTATGTCTATAGTTAGCGCTAGTGGAGCTGTGATTAGCCGTCTAATCAGCAGGTCTCAGGTGTGTTAATGGATAACCTTTGGTCAGTAAATAAAGGCAA
This sequence comes from Yersinia sp. 2540 StPb PI, assembly GCF_052217165.1. Taxonomy (NCBI): domain Bacteria; kingdom Pseudomonadati; phylum Pseudomonadota; class Gammaproteobacteria; order Enterobacterales; family Yersiniaceae; genus Yersinia; species Yersinia sp. 2540 StPb PI. The sequence goes on along the minus strand of NZ_JAZGQC010000001.1, from coordinate 2,850,708 downwards.
GGCTAATTATTTATGCGTTTATCTTCATTATTGCTATTGAGTCTGTTGCCACTTTCCATCTCTATGGCTTTAGCCCTTCCCCCCACTGACAAGCCGGATGACGAAAGCAGCATTGCGGATCAAACCACGTTGTTCTTCGGGAAAGATGACCGTACAGCGATAACAAACAGTACGGAGTGGCCGTGGCAAGCCATCGGGCAAGTTGAAACAACCAGTGGCAACCTTTGCACAGCAACGTTAATCTCCCCTCGTCTGGCGCTCACCGCAGGCCATTGCGTTCTTACCCCACCGGGGAAAATTGATCGCGCGGTTGCCTTACGTTTTATGTCTCATGATGGTCATTGGAAGTACCAGATTACCCGACTGGAAACGCTGGTTGATGCCAAATTAGGTAAAAAACTTAAACCTGATGGCGATGGTTGGATAGTTCCACCCGCCGCCGCCGCTTATGATTTTGCACTTATTCGGTTAACTAACACAAAGCCTATCCCGATTAAGCCGTTACCGCTTTGGGATGGAACCTCAAGTGAGCTGACACAAGCGCTTAAATTGGTTAATCGTAAGATAACTCAAGCGGGTTATCCCCTTGATCATCTTGAAACTTTATACAGCCATGAAGACTGTCTGGTTACCGGTTGGGCACAACAGGGCGTACTCTCACACCAATGCGATACCTTGCCAGGTGACAGTGGTTCCCCACTATTACTAAAAAATGGCGACGCGTGGTCTTTAATTGCGATTCAAAGTTCTGCACCGGCCGCCAAAGACCGCTATCTTGCGGATAACCGCGCCCTGGCGGTAACGGCGATTAGAGAACGGTTAAAAACGCTCGCTAAAAATGCAGCAAAGTGACCACTTTATTCAGTGATACACAGAGTGAGGGATATCCCCTATTTCTTACTGACACAATGGGGCTTTTGGTTGAATTTGAAAACAAAAGTCCCACCTAATGCTGCTGCGTAACGGCTCAACGTGGTGAGGTTGGGAGAAATGATACCTTTCTCCATACGACTGATATTTTGTTTTTTCAGCCCTGCTCGTTGCGCCACTTCCTCTTGTGTTAAATTACATTGCTGACGGGCAGCTTTCAGCTCAGTCATCATGGCGTCGCGAATCTGCAAGTCTGTGTAAGCTTCTTTGACCTGAGGATGATTTAAAGCATCTTCTTTAATCTCAGCAAAAGAAATAATGTCAAAGTCATCTTGTTTTTTCATGGTTGCAATCTCCGTTTGATTTCCTTCATCCGCTGATAAGCCAACATTAGTGTTCGTCTTGGGGTCTTTTGCGTCTTCTTTTGTAAGATATGAATGATGTAAACCCGCCGACCCAGGTGGTAAAAGAAAAAACCACGCCCGCCCCCCTCTCTAGCACTAACCCGCAACTCCTTTAGCCCGCGCCCAATATCCCGCACCTCTGGCTCCCGCAACTCATGACCATAAGCCTCTAACTCATCCATAGCTTTAATCAGAGCCGCCTGAATGCCTACAGGTAATTTAAACAACTCGCGCTGTGCCAACCTCAACAAACTAATTTGATACATAAGCAATCCCTGCGCTGGAAAAACTCTATCAAACTCACCATAGGTAATCAAATATGGTGACCCTAAAGCAGACAAACTTTAACCCAATGGTCTGATTTGTCAGTATCCATATAGCGGGAGTTCAAGATAGGAGGCAATAACGCCGCGGCCATGCAGCCCAGTTAATTTACAATTCTCGAGAGGCTTCGCATCAACATCAGCAAGTTTCATCTATTACATAGTTGACATGCAGATAAAAATAGACGAATCATAAAGATAGTGAATTTTATAGCGGTATATTAGGAAGGAATTTAGTCAGTAAGAGACTCCGCGCCTAAATCAATGATACTTAGAACGCGGAGTGATATTAATCGCTAATCAGGCAGAAAGCTGTTCGATAGTTTGCAGAATACGCTTGTCAGAAATAGGGTAAGCTGTCCCCAATTGCTGAGCAAATAAGCTCACACGCAGTTCTTCAATCATCCAGCGAACTTCTTTAACTTCTTCATCTTGCTGGCGTTTTGGCGGCAATTTATGCAGCCATTGCTGCCACATCTGTTGCACGTGTTCTACGCGTAGCATTTGGGCACGATCACGATGCGGGTCCATAGCCAGCTTTTCCAATCGGCGCTCAATCGCTTGCAGATAACGCAGTGTATCCGGCAGACGTTTCCAACCATTATTGGTCACGAAACCACGATAAATAAGCCCCCCTAGCTGGGCTTTAATATCAGAGAGAGCCAATGCCATTGAGATATCTATCCGGCCTTTCAGTCGCTTATTAATACTGAATACCGTCGTCAGAATTTGTTCAACTTGCTTGGCAATCTCAACCACCGTGTCATTCAGTTCAGCACGAACCTTTTCCTGTAGTCGAGCGAACTCCGCCTCTTGCCATGCGGGGCCACCATACTGCGCAACTAACTTATCCACACCACAAGCTATGCAGTCATCAATCAGGTCCAACACTTTGCCATAAGGATTGAAATAGAGCCCGAGCTTGGATTTGTTCGGCAATTTCTCATGTAAATACTTTATAGGGGATGGGATATTCAATAATAGTAAACGTCTTGTCCCCTGCCACATAGCTTGTTGTTGCTGAGATTCTGTATCAAACAAGCGAATAGCGACACTGTCTTTTTCATCCACCAGTGCCGGGTATGCCTTGACTTCATAGCCACCACGACGCTGCTCATAGCACAGCGGTAGATCACCGAAACTCCAGATATGTAAGTCAGTTTGTTCAATACCATCGTCGGCAACGGCGGACAATGTTTCCTGCACTTTCTCTTGTAACTGTAGCTTCAAGGCAGCAAGGTCTTTACCTTCACGCAAAATACGATTTTTATCATCGAGCACACGGAAGGTTATTTTAAGATGATCTGGCACTTGGTCCCATTGCCAACTATCACGTGACACTGTCACACCCGTCATGCGCCGCAGTTCACGCTCTAATGCATCGAGCAGCCCCACCTCCATCGGGGTAACGCGAGCCAGAAACGCCTCAGCATAATTGGGCGCGGGGACAAAATTGCGCCGCACCGGTTTAGGCAAAGACTTGATCAGTGCAATCACTAATTCACGCCGAATCCCCGGTATCTGCCAATCAAACCCCTGCTCTTGGATCTGATTAAGGATGGGCAACGGAATATGTACGGTTACCCCATCAGCGTCAGTACCGGGTTCAAATTGGTAGGAAAGCCGTAACTTAAGCGAACCCTGATACCAAAAGTTGGGATAGTCGAGCGGGTTAACTTTGTTCGCGCCATCTTTGATAAGCATGGTTTTTTCAAAGTTCAATAACTCTGGCTGTGTCTGGCTGGTTTTCTTCCACCAGCTATCAAAATGACGGGCTGAAATAACCTCGCGACCAATTCGCTGGTCATAGAAGTTAAACAGTGTCTCATCATCCACCAGAATATCGCGCCGACGTGATTTGTGCTCCAACTCTTCAACTTCAGCCAATAGTTTGAGATTGGCGCGGAAAAAAGCGTGACGCGTTTGCCAATCCCCCTCCACCAAGCCATGACGAATAAACAGCTCACGGCATAGCGGTGGGTCAATCGGGCCGTAATTGATTTTGCGCTCAGCAACAATGGGTAAACCGAATAGGGTGACTTTCTCACTGGCCATCACCGCACCCTGTGCTTTCTCCCAATGCGGATCACTATAATGGTGTTTCACCAAATGCTGCGCCAAAGGTTCGATCCATTCCGGCTCGATGCGGGCAGCAATGCGGCCCCATAAGCGACTGGTTTCGACCAGCTCAGCCACCATGCTCCATTTCGGCGGTTTTTTAAATAAGCCGGAACCGGGGAAGATAGCAAACCTTGCGTTACGAGCACCAGTATACTCTTGCTTTTCAACATCTTTTTGGCCGATATGAGATAACAAACCGGTCAATATCGCGGTATGCACGCTACGGTAGTCGGCTGCAACACTATTCACCGGAATACCCAGTTCTTTCACCACCTGGCGCAGTTGCGTGTAGATATCCTGCCATTCGCGCACCCGCAGATAGTTGAGAAAGTCACTGCGGCACAGTTTACGGAACTGCGCTGATGACAACTCTTTTTGCTGCTCTTTCAGGTAATCCCATAAGTTAACAAATGCCAGGAAATCAGAATCCTTATCCGCAAAGCGACGATGTTTTTCATCAGAAGCCTGCTGCTTATCCATTGGCCGTTCACGCGGGTCCTGAATCGACAACGCCGAGGTAATGATCATCAATTCGCGGACACTGCCACTTTTCTGTGCTTCCAGCACCATCCGTGCCAGACGAGGGTCGACGGGCAATTGCGCTAATTGCCGCCCCAGTGGGGTCAGTTGTTGATGACCATTATCGGCGGTTTGTATCGCACCCAGTTCTTCCAGTAACCGAACACCATCTTGGATATTGCGTTTATCGGGGGCTTCCACAAACGGGAATGCCGCAATATCACCCAGACCGAGTGAGGTCATTTGCAAAATGACGGAGGCCAGGTTGGTTCGTAGAATTTCCGGGTCAGTAAACTCTGGGCGAGAGAGAAAGTCCTGCTCAGAATAAAGACGGATACAGATACCGTCTGACACACGGCCACAACGGCCTTTACGCTGATTAGCTGACGCCTGAGACACCGGCTCGATAGGCAACCGCTGCACCTTAGTACGGAAGCTATAACGGCTGATGCGAGCTGTACCGGGGTCAATCACGTACTTAATCCCAGGTACGGTGAGCGAGGTTTCGGCCACGTTGGTCGCCAATACAATGCGCCGCCCATGATGCGACTGGAACACCCTATTCTGCTCACTGTTTGATAAGCGGGCATAGAGTGGTAGCACTTCCGTATGAGGCAGATTTTGCTTCATCAATGCATCAGCGGTATCACGAATCTCACGCTCACCACTCATAAAGATCAGAATATCGCCAGGGCTTTCATGGCCTAACTCATCAACCGCATCAAAAATAGCCTGTAGTTGGTCACGTTCAACATCATCGGCATCATCCACAATAGGGCGATAACGTACTTCGACCGGATAGGTGCGGCCAGAAACCTCGATAATAGGGGCATTATTGAAATGCTGGGAGAAACGCTGCGGATCAATGGTCGCCGAAGTGATAATCACTTTTAGATCTGGGCGTTTGGGTAATAATTCACGCAAATAGCCCAAGATGAAATCAATGTTCAGGCTACGTTCATGGGCTTCATCGATAATCAACGTGTCATATTGCATCAACAGACGATCTTGCTGAATTTCAGCCAACAAAATCCCGTCGGTCATCAACTTAACCAGCGTGTTTTCACCCACTTGATCGTTAAAACGCACTTTATAACCGACACAACCGCCCAGGGAGGTATCCAGTTCATCCGCAATACGGTTTGCGACGGTGCGCGCAGCCAGACGACGTGGTTGAGTATGGCCGATCACCCCTTGCACGCCCCGCCCCAGCTCCAGGCAAATTTTCGGCAACTGGGTGGTTTTACCGGAACCGGTTTCACCGGCGACGATCACCACCTGATGGTCACGAATAGCATGGTAGATATCTTGCTTTTTCTGGCTGACTGGCAAGTTTTCAGGATAAGTTATCGCCGGACAAGCAGCTCGACGACGAATAACCCGCTGCATGGCGGTTGCTATATCAGCCTCAAGCTCGAGGCTAATCGCCTCTACGGCCTGTGGATTATTAATTTTTCGTGCGCCTTGCAGCCGACGCCGCAGGCGTTGTTGGTCACGGAGCATCAACTCACCGAGTTGGGTGGATAATGCTGCGAGCGAAGATTTCACGTTCTGTGTTCCTTGTTACGATGCGGCTGCAACCTACGGTATCAGCCCAATGATTTTATGCTATGAGTTTGATTGGCCGATATTTTTTATTAATCGGTATCAATTTTTAACCTGCCAATACACCCATTTTCGAGGCCAAATAGATGAGTGACCCATAGCTTTTATTAGATAAACCCTTACCCGATATGGTAACACAGCCTCGGATTACGCTGTAACCCGGCGGAAATTTCCTATCTGATTATCATCATTCAATTAAATCGAACAAAGAACGCAAAATATTGCGCTATCACTAATAGAAAAATATTAATAAAGTGTATCTCATTGAAAGGGCGAACCGCCTAAGTCTCTGTTACCTGTTAAGGAATTACGATGAGCAAAGTACTGGTCCTGAAATCAAGCATTCTGGCAACTTATTCACAATCCAACCAATTAGCTGACTTTTTTGTCGAACAATGGCAAGCAGCCCATGCTGACGACGAAATCACTGTACGTGACTTGGCCGCTCAACCGGTTCCTGTGTTAGATGGTGAACTGGTGGGTGCTCTGCGCCCTTCAGATGCCGCGCTAACACCGCGCCAACAAGAGGCTTTGGCACTGTCTGATGAGCTGATTGCTGAACTGCAAGCCAATGACGTGATAGTTATGGCAGCACCAATGTACAACTTCAATATCCCGACGCAGTTGAAAAACTATTTTGACCTGATTGCCCGTGCTGGCGTGACTTTCCGCTACACAGAAAAAGGTCCAGAAGGCTTGGTAACTGGCAAACGTGCCATTATTCTGACCAGCCGTGGAGGCATTCATAAAGATACCCCAACTGATCTGGTGGTGCCTTACTTGCGTCTGTTCCTGGGCTTTATCGGCATTACCGATGTTGAATTTGTGTTTGCAGAAGGCATTGCTTATGGTCCTGAAGTGGCGACCAAAGCACAAGCTGATGCCAAACAGTTACTGGCTCAGGTTGTCAGTGCTTAATTGATAACTTTCGCGCAGAAGTGGGTGTCTCCGTCAATGCGCGACTGAAAATGACCTTGTATTACCCTCGTGTTACCCAGTAGTGTCATTGGTTAATTGCGCGCCTTTCGGCGCGCTTTTTTCTCTGTGATTATGCCAGTAACGCCATCGCACTCTCTTCATCCGTAACCAAACCATTCACCCAATGCCCCCTGAGCGCCGCTTTAATAGCCTGATGTTTCTCCTTACCACCTGCGATAGCAATCACCGGTTTTTCTGGCTGAATACGTAAGCTGGCACTGGTTAAACGCTGATCCAATTCATAGGCGACGCGCTGACCATCGCTATCAATGAAATTACCCAGCATTTCTGCCACAACATTCGCGGCCATGAGCACATCGACATCTTGTGCAGAAATAAAGCCATCTTTATGCAATGGACAATGATACCCCATTGAGCCAATACCGATAAACGTAACATCAGCCTGAGCTGCTTTCTCAGTGACAGTGCGGTAAATCCGGTGATTACACCACAGGTCACGATCCGCCGCGCTGTCAGCAAACAAAGGGGCGGGCAAAATAAAGTAGCGTCCTTGTGTTTTCTCGGCCATCCACAGCGGGACGTCATAACGTGTACAGGAACCATCAGCAGCAATAGCGCCGATAAGTGAGACACAACTGTGCTGAGGACGTTCGAAATCAGGTAACTCATCAATGGCGGCTTTCAAACTGCGACCAGAGCCGACACCAATGACCAGTGGCTGTTCTTGACGCAGAAATTGCGACATCACTTCAGCCCCCACCACAGCAATGGCTCGTTGGATACCCGCGCTGTCCATCCCCAAGCTGGGGACCACCTGACACTGATGCAAGCCATACTGCTTTTGCACCTGTTCGGCCAGCGCCATACAGCGGCCAACCGGGTGAGCAATGCTGACACTGACCAGCCCGTTATCAATAGCACACGCCACCAGCCGCTGGGCCACCTGACGCGAAACCCCCAGGGCATCAGCAATTTCATGTTGCGTCTGCCCGGCAACGTAATACATCCAGGCCGCTCTGGCCGCTTGATCCAGCTTCTTATCACTCTTCTGCATGAGTTATCTGCGCAATATTGTTTGAAATAGAGATAGGGGGTGAAACCACCATGGTCATTATCTTACGCCTCTATTTGACAGATTTTTATCTCTACTTACGGTTATGTGAGCCAAAGCCCACCTTTCGGGCAAAAGTTACATTACCCTAACGCCATCGGAGCAAATGCCCTACATTAGAGCTTATGCTCAAATTATAACGCCAACACTTACCGTGATTGTGGAGATAATTTATGAACAGTTTTCTAAATACCCCCCATGCAGTGTGGTTGCACATTGGTGCAGGCTCCTTCCACCGTGCTCACCAAGCCTGGTATCTACACCGGTTACGGGCCATAGGCGATAATCGTTGGTCTATTGCTCTGGCTAATATTCGGGATGACACGACCCCGTTGCTCAATGCATTACAAGCCCAAAACGGCGAATACACCTTGGAAACCGTGACACCAGGGGGAGAGCGTCAATATGAAAAAATCACATCAATCCGCAAAATCATCCCTTGGGATAAAGAACTGAGCCAATTGGTAGCACAAGGTAGCCTGCCAGAAACGCGCGTTATCTCCTTTACCGTGACCGAGGGCGGTTACTACCTGGATAACCAATTTAACCTGCAACAGGATAATGCGGATATCCAGGCTGGCCTCAAAGGTGATTGCCGCACAATATACGGTGCTATCAGCCGTATCTTGCTGCAACGCCAACAGATGCAGAACGGGCCAGTGACCTTGCTGAACTGTGATAATTTGCGTCATAACGGTGAGCGTTTCCGCCATTGCCTGCTTGAGTTCCTCGCACTTCGCGACCAGCAAAGCTTGCTCAGTTGGGTGACAAGTCAAACCCGTAGTCCCAATACCATGGTTGACCGCATTACCCCGCGCCCCGCTGATGACATCGCACCACGGGTGCTGGAACAAACCGGTTTCGCTGATCTGGCACCGGTTATGGGGGAATCATTCATCCAGTGGGTTATTGAGGACGATTTTATTGCCGGACGCCCAGCATTGGAGAATGTGGGTGTAGAGATGGTGGAATCAGTTCTGCCGTATGAAGAGGCAAAAATCCGCATCCTCAATGCCAGTCACAGTTGTATTGCCTGGGCTGGCACCTTGCTTGGGCAAAGTTACATTCATGAAAGTACCCAGACTGACGCTATTCGCCAGATGGCCTATGACTATGTGACTCAGGATGTCATCCCATCACTGTCGCCAAGCCCACTGGATCTTGCCAATTACCGTGATGTGGTGCTGGACCGTTTCAGTAATCCGTATATTCGTGACACCAACCAACGGGTGGCGGCAGATGGCTTTTCCAAAATTCCCGGATTTATTACGCCCACATTGATGGAGTGCTACCAACGAGGTGATACCCCAGCAGCAACCGCGATACTACCCGCATTATTCTTCGTATTTATGGAAAGTTGGCATCAGGGCACCCTGCCGTATGAATACCAGGACGGAATACTGGACGCCGCCGCCGTCCATGCCATGTTCCAATCAGCTGATCCGGTAGGTCTGTTCGCTCGCGACAGCAAGCTATTTGGGCCACTAGCCAGTGACAGCCAGTTTGAACAGCTGCTGCGCCAATCGATTGACCGGGTAAATACCTGGCTCGTTGCTAACCGTTAATCATCGACAAGGAATTGCTATGTATCTTGGACTTGATTTAGGGACGTCAGAAATTAAAGCCATGGTGATTGATGACCGGGGCCAGATTCTGGCCAGTGAAGGCGAACCCTTGACCGTGCAGCGCCCACATCCTTTATGGTCGGAGCAAAATCCCACTGACTGGTGGCAGGCGACACAACGGGTTATTGGCCGCCTGCGCCATAAAATACCCCAGCGCTGGGGTGAGATCCTCGCGATTGGCCTTTCCGGTCAAATGCATGGCGCGGTGCTGTTGAGCCGCGAGGATCGTATCTTGCGACCGGCTATTTTGTGGAATGATGCGCGCTGTGCCGAAGAGTGTGATGAGTTGACCCGCAATGCCCCACAGTTACATCAGATTGCCGGAAATCTGGCGATGCCAGGCTTTACTGCACCGAAACTGCTGTGGGTTGCTCGCCATGAGCCGGAGGTGTTCGCACAACTGGCGACGGTACTGCTACCTAAAGATTATCTGCGCTGGATGATGAGTGGCGATAAGGTCAGTGATATGTCTGATGCCGCCGGAACGTTATGGTTGGATGTCGCCAGGCGCGACTGGTCGGACTCTCTCCTGGCTGCCTGCGGATTATCCCGCGATATGATGCCGCGTTTGATTGAAGGTAATGAACCCAGTGGTTACCTGAAAGCAGATATTGCGCGCGAGTGGGGCTTAGCCGATAAAGTGATTATTGCTGGCGGTGGTGGCGATAACGCAGCCAGTGCCGTTGGGATTGGTGCCATCAATCCTGGTGATGGCTTCATCTCTCTGGGCACGTCCGGTGTATTGTTTGCCGTTAATGATTGCTACCGGCCCAATCCACAATCTGCCGTTCATGCCTTTTGCCATGCTTTGCCACATCGCTGGCATCAGATGAGTGTCATGCTGACCGCAGCCAGCGCCCTGCGCTGGTTGTGCCAACTGCTGGGAACCAATGAAACCACCCTTCTATCCGAGGTGGCGCAACTCAGTCGGTCAGAGCAGCGGCTGGCACCAATTTTCCTGCCTTACCTTTCAGGCGAACGCACCCCCCATAACGATCCGCTGGCAACTGGCGCGTTTCATGGCATGACTCATGCGACAGACCGTGCGGCGCTGGGATATGCCGTGCTGGAGGGGGTGACTTTCGGTATTGCTGATGGCCTGGCGGTGTTACAGCAGGCCGGTACCCAACTGAGCCAATCCTCCTTGATTGGTGGTGGTGCACGCAGTGTGTGGTGGGGGCAATTGATGGCTGACACCCTTAACCTGCCAATTGTCACCCACAGCGGTGGGGAGGCTGGTGGGGCTTTAGGTGCCGCACGTTTAGGGTGGCTCGCCAGCGGCGGTGATGAGCAGGAGGTGTGCAGCAAACCACAAATCGACCAACGCTTCATCCCTGATGTTAACCGGCAAGATGCCTTGTTTGCCCGCCTTGAACGCTATCGACTGCTCTATCAACAGCAGCGGCAGTTACGCCAACAACTGCCGCAATAACCATCTAAAAAATAAAGATATAACAAGCCCGGGCGAGCCTATCGCCCTTTTTCTCTGTCCCTATAACTGTTGCTCCTACCAGCAACTCAACCAGCCGGCGCTCAAGCGCCAGAGGAACTTACTATGCAAAAAAAACCTACCCACTGGTTTGGTTTGCCAATGAATTTGTTCTGGGGTTACATTGCCATTGCCATTTTTATGAGCGGCGATGGATTTGAAATGGCCTTCTTATCCAAACATATTACTGATATGGGCTTTTCTCCGGCACAATCAGCCTTTGTGTTTACACTCTATGGCCTAGCTGCTGCCATTGCCGCCTGGAGCTCTGGTGTGGTTGCAGAGATCATCACGCCACAACGCGCCATGCGGATTGGTTTTGTGCTGTGGGTGGTCATGCACTGCTTATTTATGGTATTCGGTTTAGGCATTAAAAGTTATCCACTTATGTTGCTGTTCTATGGTATTCGTGGGTTGGCCTATCCGTTATTTATCTATTCATTTGTTATGTTAATTGTCCAAAACGTCCCTAAACAGCAACTCTCTTCTGCCATGGGTTGGTTTTGGGCGATGTATTCAGTCGGTATCGGTGTCATAGGGAGCTATTTGCCCAGTTTTACCATTCCGGTGATGGGTGAAACCGGTACGTTGTGGTTTGCCATTGTCTGGGTCATGGCCGGCGGTATGATGGCGTTGATATTACTGCGCAATGTTGGCACTGCCAGCCCTAAAGCATCACTCTCAAATAAAGAAAAAATCAAAGAGTTGTCTCGGGCCGTCACTATTCTGTTTACCAATAAAAACATCTTCTTATCCTGTTTAATCCGCATCATCAACACCCTGTCATTATTTGGTTTTGCCGTTATTATGCCGCTCCTGTTCGTTGGCCGACTTGGTTTTACCATGTCTGAATGGCTGCAAATCTGGGCGGTGTTCTTCTTCGTGACAATTTTCACCAATATTATGTGGGGGATCTTGGGCGAAAAAATTGGTTGGATGCGGCAGGTGCGTTGGTTTGGCTGTATCGGTTGTGCCCTTTCCAGTCTGGCGTTCTACTATATTCCGGTTCATTTCGGCCATAATTTCTGGGCGGCCCTGATCCCGGCAGTAATGTTGGGGATAACCGTAGCCGCTTTCGTTCCGATGACCGCGGTATTCCCGGTATTGGAACCGGAACACAAAGGTGCAGCCATCTCGATTTATAACTTGTCTGCGGGTCTGAGTAACTTTGTTGCCCCGGCGATTGCCTCGCTGGTGTTACCTTTCTTCGATATTGTTGGCGTGGTGTGGGTTTATACTGCGCTGTATCTGATTGCTGCTGTGCTGACCCTGATTGTTAAAGTTGAGCAACCAGGGCATGCAGATACCTATTATCGCAAAGAATCACTCGATAGCCTCGCGGGGCATCCTGCTACGGCCAGTTTACACCCTGAGCGCTAGCGGGTTATTTTTTAAGCTGAGGCCAATACCGTCGAAATCAATATTTCAGCAACCCGAAGTTTAGACATAAAAAACGCCCGTGCTGAGACGGGCGTTTTCCATAGCGTCATTGATACCATCATCGCAACAATTAGCGCTGCATCCACTGGCCATTAATACCGCGCACATATTCACCGGCAGCCGCACGGTTAACTAACTTTTGCCCTGCCAGCTTGGCAACATCTTCAGTTGAAATATGGTTTTTCTGCGCCACTTCCTGATATTTCTCTGTTCTGGCAATATTGATTTGCTCTACCAACGCCAGTGTCTCAGGATCTTTTTTGACCGGAGCCAAATAACCACTTAGGGTTTCGCCAACCCGCCCTTGCTGCTTTGCCTGTTCCACTGTCAGGGCGAAAGCCATGGCGCTGAACAGCAAACTGCCACTCAATATCGTCCACCCCAACATCACTCGAATCAGCCTTAGTCTGCCACCAATCCAGCCTGAACTTTGCTTTTTCATCGTGGCTCCTTAAAATAGATTGGATTGATTTTTAAGCAAGTTTTCCACATCTTTATCAACTTTTATCTGGATTTCATGCTCAATCTTGACGTTCATATTGATAGTGATCGGTTTTTCCGGTGTCGCTACCTCAAGGCGTAAACAGCCACTGAGCATCAAAACACCCAAAGCTATTGCCACACGTTCCCCTGTCAAGATCTTCATTCCTTCGTCCTCGCCGGTATCACTGTTGGTTGTAAAGAAAGCGTCTGTTGTAGCCACTCTTGTAAATTGTCACCAAAACGCAGGCTACGCCAGAGTTGGAACACATTTTCCTGATGCTGATAATTCAATACTATCTCACGCTTTGAGTTTTTTTGCGTATTCACACCATGAATCTTCGAGCGTAATGTCAATTGCCCCAAATTATCCAGATCCACTTTGGCATAAGATTGATAAATCTCCATATAGCGTAACCAATCAATCGCGGCACCGGCGACAAAGTTACTATCACCGATTGAATTGGCCAGATCTTGATCGAGGCGCAATGTCACCCTGCCATCGTTAGCAATCCAACCATTACGCACCAACCACTGTGGGTTATTGAGATAAAGAGGCAATTCCCCGTTGACCTTCCCCGACATCGCAAACTGTTTCGGTTGTAGCACCGTAAATAGCTCACTCAAGTCAATGGCAGTTAATTTCAGCACGGCGGCGTCGTGTTGCGGTAAGCGTAACGCGGACAAACTCAGATGGCCGTTAAGAATGTCCATACCGACGTTACTCAAAGTTAACGGTGCATCATCAGAATAGGGATAAGTACCTTGTAAATCAGCAGTAATATTCTGCATTTCAAACAAGTTGCTTATTGAGGCGATACGCAACATCACCGGGTCTTTCGCGCCCAACTGCCAGTGGTGATTCTGCAAGCGATACGACATAACAAAATCTAACCCGCTCATTTCGCCGTCTTTCAGCCACATCCCGCCATTGTTCACCACCCAGTGACCACCGGCGGTAAAGCCTTGTTCTCGGGCTGCCGAAAAGGCCGCCTGAGCATACAGCTCTCCATCACGCAGTTTGATGCCTAATTCTGATGCGATAAGCGGCTGGAATACGGTTAACGATTGTTTCGGCCACCAGCCCTCACCCCGTAACCGCTCGCCATCCCAGCGGCCGCGCAGTGGGATCGGCCCGATCGGCTGCGCCTGCAATTGCCCCTGCCACAGAAAGCTGTTTGGTTCCCGACCATTGAGTTGCAAAGATAATTCAGCGGGAGGTAGATAACCGCCCCCGTCGCTGAACGACACTTTTTTCGCCCCTAATGCAAAACCGGCAATAAAGGCTGGGTGATGGTTATCGCGCTGCCAGGTGAGTGGCTTCACCAATGTCAGTCTTGGTGCCTCAACCTTAACCAGACCATATTGCAACCGATCAAAACCGGTCGAGAGCTGGTCAACGGTGATTAATGTATCGCGCCAACTCCCCTTGCCCGCCATATCCCAGCGAGCAGCCAGTGGCGGCAGGTGACCATTGCCCCAGTAACGCCACTGCCAATAACCTTTGTCCGGCCAAAACTCTTGCGCCTGACCATCCAAATGCAGGTTGAAATTCCCCCAATAGCTGTCTTGTGCATCAACGATGGCTTGTAGACGCCCGCTAACCCCGGCAGCCGTGACCTTGACACCAGCCAATGGCCAGCGAGCATCTCTTATCCGCAATTCAGGCGTCACATTGCCATGCGCGCGCAGTAACGCCCCTGGGTGCAGCACCCACGTTGGGTTCAACACCGAACCACTGAGCAGCCCTGGAATGGTGGCATTAAGCACCATTTTCTCCAGATTGGCCTGACCACTGAGTTGGAATTTTAAATCGCTGTTTATCATGCTCAGATTACCCGGCCCGAGGGTCAACACGGCATTCCCCTTACCGCTCTGCCCAGAGGTAATCACATTAATTCGTGCGTCAACTGAGGTCTGATCCAACCCTTGGTCCCAGTCATGTAACGTCAGGTTAATACCGCCACTTAATGGTTGCTGCGCGTATGGCCATTGCCACTGTCCGTTAACTAGCTGAATTTGGTTTACCGCAACACGCCATGGCAACCGTGCGAGCGGCACATCATCGCCACGCTCAGTGAGCGTCAGCACACCTTGCTGCTGTTGCCAGCTCAAGTTTAGAAGCAGTGGTTTAGACAGATAACCGGTGGTTAGCATCCCCTGTAATTCACCCTGTTCCGGCCAATCATCCAGTGACAAAGGAATCTTTATTTTGCCACTGAGTTCGAAAGGCTGCGGGGTACCAGGAACCGCAATAGAGAATTGATGCAAACTCAGTTGTTGATCCTGATCAAGGGTCGCGGCAAAGCTCAGTTGCGGCCCTTGATAACGTAACTCTTGAATCAATTTAAGCTTATCGGGCGAGGTGAGGGTCAGTTTACCGGCATATTGCTGCCAGGGCGTAATCTGCAAATTACTGATATCCAGATCCAGCACCGATAACTGCTGTTGCCAGTAAGCTAAATTCAGTGGTGCGCTGTCGCCATTAGTCGGTAATTTACTCAAACAGGCGGTATCCAACGCAACATTACCGGCCGCAAGTTGCCAGCGCCCCTGATGGTAGCCGACACTCAATTGATTCATATTAGCGAGGGTGCAGTCTTGTATCGAATAGCGCAATTGCTTGATACGCAGTGCGCCGTCACGCCATACCGGTGGCGTAGCCAGCGTTATCTGACTCCCCACAGGTAACCAATAATGTGCCACTTTGGGTAACCACTGTGGCAGGGTTTTCCATAATGCCATCAGAGAAATTGCGCTGATTAATAACAACCAACCCACTATTTTTGCGCATTTAGCCATGACTCGCCTTGTTTTATCCCCAACCAGACTTACGGTGTGCTTTAATCAAATCACCGCAAGATACCATAATAGATAACGCTACCCTTGCAACTCAGACAAAACTGTTGCCATTGAAAGTTGGCATAAAAACCTTATCTCTTTGGCATGAAAAAGTTACAAGTGCTCTATTTAACTTATTATTGTGGCAAATTGTATGATTTATTCAAATCTGTTAGATTGATCACAATATTTTAGCGGAGATATCGCGATGAAATTAGCCGTTTACAGTACTAAACAGTATGACCGTAAATACCTCGAATTGGTCAACAAAGATTTTGGCTTTGAATTAGAGTTTTTCGATTTTCTGTTAACGCCAAAAACAGCAAAAATGGCTGCTGGCTGTGATGCGGTCTGTCTTTTCGTCAACGATGATGGTTGTCGTGCGACATTAGAAGAACTGAAAAGTGTCGGCGTCGAGATTCTGGCGTTGCGTTGCGCTGGTTTCAATAATGTGGATCTGGAAGCCGCGAAAGAACTGGGAATTCAGGTAGTTCGTGTCCCGGCCTATTCACCTGAGGCGGTCGCTGAACATGCTGTGGGTATGATGATGAGCCTTAACCGCCGAATTCATCGTGCTTATCAGCGCACCCGTGATGCCAATTTCTCGCTGGAAGGACTGATCGGCTTCAATATGCATAACCGTACTGCCGGGATTATCGGTACCGGTAAAATTGGTGTGGCAACCATGCGCATTCTGAAGGGTTTTGGTATGCGTCTGCTCGCTTTTGACCCCTATCCAAGTGCGCAAGCTCTGGAACTGGGTGCTGAATATGTCGATCTCAAAACGCTATATGCTGAATCTGACGTTATTTCCTTGCATTGCCCGATGACACCGGAAAACCATCATCTGCTTAATAAACAATCATTTGATCAAATGAAAAACGGTGTAATGATCATCAACACCAGTAGGGGTGGTCTGATTGACTCTACCGCAGCCATTGATGCCCTGAAACAGCAAAAAATAGGTTCGCTCGGCATGGATGTATATGAAAATGAACGTGACCTGTTCTTTGAAGACAAATCCAACGACGTGATTCAGGATGATGTTTTCCGCCGTTTATCTTCTTGTCATAACGTGTTATTTACCGGGCATCAGGCGTTTCTGACCGAAGAGGCGCTGACCAGTATTTCGGCCACCACAATGCAGAATATTGCCCAGTTGAAAAAGGGTGAACCCTGCCCGAATATTATTACCGCCTGATTATTTATACGTTTAACAAGCGGCAGCATGAGATACCCAATAGATTTCGAGCACAGGCAGATGGCAAACAGAAGTAGCCAATACACCTGATACTTGAAAGATGGCGGGTATCAACGTGCCGGACAAGCGCCGCGCATTAACGCCCATTCTTCACAACGTTTACCATCGGGTAACTGACACATCCCTACGCTGCCACCATTGAGTTGTTTGGCAATGGTTAATACACCACCGGCATTGGCACAATTGAATGCCGCCGGATTGGCCATATTAATATTATGGTGGACACTGGCGCTGGTGGCTTGTTGCACGGGTTCATAGGCATCAACATTATTTAAAGCTGTATCCGTTGGGTCATTGCTGCTACAGGCGGCTAAAAAGAACACAGCGCCACCCACAAACATTGATAATACTTTCATTCTTCTGCTCCGGCATGAGAAAGGCATAAATCTATTGTTTAATGCAATTTCATCTACGCTAATTGGCTTATATAATATCTGTTATAATTAAAACACAACATAAATAAGCGCAAATTCGATAATTAAACTTAACCTGTAACAAGGTGAATAGCCGAATTATCAAGGTAGTTTGCTGTTAAAAATTTGGCGAAATAACCAAACCGAGACTAATTAGATAGAGAATCAGTTACCTACGATTTGGATAAAAATAAAACGGGAATAACTATGATCACTGATTTACTGCTACGAATAGCCCTTGCCGGATTGCTGGGTGGGTTAATAGGTATTGAACGTCAATTGCGGTCAAAAGAAGCAGGATTGCGTACTCATATCCTGGTTGGCATCGGCAGTGCCATGTTTATGATTGTTTCAAAATACGGTTTCGAGGATTTACTGACACTGGAACACGTCAGTTTTGACCCTAGTCGAGTCGCAGCACAGGTTGTCAGCGGCATGGGGTTCCTGGGGGCCGGGACGATTATGATTCAAAAGCAGATGGTTAAAGGCCTAACAACCGCAGCCGGTATGTGGGTAACAGCGGCTATCGGCCTGGTGATTGGTAGCGGCCTGTATGAAATTGGCATCTATGGCACGCTGATGACACTGGTGGTACTGGAGATCTTCCGCCAATTGAGTAATCGCCTGCTTGGCCAGCACCATTATGTCTCGATCAAACTGTTACCCGAGAGTGTGCCACTTATTCTGGTCGCACTGCAAAAACTGCGACTGCGGCCAATTAACCTGTCAGTGGTACAAAAACGTGAAGAGAAGAATGCCGGTTGTGAACTGACCATGGAAGTGACCTTGTCACCTAGAAAAAGTCTCGATCAGTTTTATGAGACGTTATTGGCTATTGATGGCATACATCAATTAGACATTAAATAGTTGAAAAGGACGTTGTCCTACGTTTCAGTGACACCGACCCTCACCCATTAGCGTGTTATCCCGCCCCACCACGATAACGCGCTAATAGATGAGTTCCGCCTGTATCCTACAGGCGTGATTAATGCATGGGTGTCTTAGACAGCAGATTAATCACCATAACCCCCGCAATGATTAGCGTCATCCCGGCAATGGCTGCCCAATCAAGTTTTTGTTGGTACATAAAGGTAGCGGCGATCGACACCAAAACAATACCCAACCCTGACCAGATGGCATAAGCGATACCCAATGGCATGGTTTTAACCACCTGCGAAAGCCCCCAAAATGCAACACCGTAGCCAATAACCACCACAATTGAGGGTACCAATCGGGTAAACCCATCAGATGCTTTCAGCATCGTAGTCGCCACTACTTCGGCAACAATTGCCATCATTAAATACATGAAACCGCTCATCATCATTTTCTCATTTCAGTATTGGGTCAACATTATGCCCGTCCCATATTAAATGTTCATTAAATCTAATTCAGTTTCACAATTATTTTACAAAAGCACCCATAGGTATTGCTTCGCCAAGCGATATCTGAGCAGCGCAATAAATAGTTTTCTAATTGTAATAATTATTATCCGAATAACATCTATATAAGCTTTGCCAGCGTTACTGGCTTATTTTCTGCATTTTAACTGAAAGCATTTAGCCCCCCAGCCACACAAATTCGATAACTGACAAAAATGCACTCTGCTAGAATTTCAGTATTAGTTCAAATAATTCGTTAACCGTCAGAGGCACCCATTACTACTTTGGTCTCTGCGTGACAAGCAATGTGAAGGTATAAATTAATGATTACTACTGACGGTAACAGTGCAGTAGCTTCTGTGGCCTATCGCGCCAGCGAAGTTATTGCTATCTACCCTATTACACCCAGTTCTACCATGGCAGAGCTTGCTGATGCATGGTCAGGTGATGGTAAAGTCAATATTTGGGGAGACGTTCCCCGCGTGGTTGAAATGCAGTCAGAAGGCGGCGCCATTGCCACTGTGCATGGCGCACTACAAACTGGCGCGCTGTCGACCTCCTTTACCTCTTCGCAGGGATTGCTGTTGATGATCCCCACGTTGTATAAGTTAGCGGGTGAACTGACCCCTTTCGTACTGCATGTTGCAGCCCGAACCATTGCGACTCATGCCTTATCCATTTTTGGTGATCACTCCGATGTTATGGCCGTGCGCCAGACCGGTTGTGCCATGCTGTGCGCCAGCAGTGTACAAGAAGCGCAGGATTTCGCCCTGATTTCACAGGTAGCGACGCTCAATAGTCGCATTCCATTTATTCATTTCTTTGATGGTTTTCGCACCTCACATGAAATCAATAAAATTGTGCCACTCGATGATGACACGCTACGCCAATTATTGCCGCAAAAAGGGATAGATGGCCACCGTAGCCGAGCGCTGTCACCGGAGAGTCCGGTTGTGCGCGGTACCTCTGCCAACCCTGATACCTATTTCCAGTCGCGCGAAGCGACCAACCCTTGGTATAACAACACCTATCAGCATGTTGCTGATGCCATGGCCGCTTTTGCCGAGGCCACTGGGCGCGAATATAAACCATTTGAATATTACGGCCACCCACAGGCGGAGCGTGTCATTATCTTAATGGGTTCCGCTATCGGCACCTGCGAAGAAGTGATCGATACTTTGTTGACGCGCGGCGAAAAAGTCGGCGTGCTTAAAGTGCGTCTATTCCGCCCTTTCTCTGCAGCGCAGCTGTTGAGTGTCTTACCCCAATCAGTAATAAAAGTGGCCGTGTTGGATCGCACCAAAGAACCGGGTGCACTGGCCGAGCCACTCTATCTTGATGTGATGACCGCATTGGCTGAAGCCTATAGCCGTGGCGAACGCGCCACATTACCGAAAGTGATTGGTGGTCGTTATGGTTTGTCTTCCAAGGAGTTTGGCCCTGATTGTGCTCTCGCCATTTTCAAAGAGTTGACATTAGATCTGCCTCGTCCACGTTTCACCGTAGGGATTTTTGATGATGTTACTGGCCTGTCATTACCATTGACTGATGAAAAGATAGAACAACGCGCCACACTGGAGGCGCTGTTCTATGGCCTGGGCAGTGATGGTTCGGTCTCTGCCACTAAAAACAACATCAAGATAATCGGCAACAGTACCTCACTGTATGCACAGGGTTATTTTGTTTATGACTCGAAAAAAGCGGGTGGCCTGACGGTCTCGCACTTGCGCGTCAGTGAAACGCCGATCAATTCCGCCTATCTGGTCAGCCACGCCGATTTTGTCGGTTGCCACCAGTTGCAGTTTATTGATATTTACCAAATGGCCGAACGGCTGAAACCGGGTGGTATCTTCCTGATTAATACCCCATTCAGTGCAGACGAAATGTGGTCTCGCCTACCACAAGAAGTGCAAGCCGTATTACACCAGCGCAATGCACGGCTGTTTGTGATCAATGCAGCCAAAATTGCCCGTGAATGCAAACTGGGCGCTCGTATTAATACCGTGATGCAGATGGCGTTCTTCCATCTGACACAGATTTTACCCACTGCGATGGCGCAACAGCAGTTGCGGGCCGCGATTGATGGTAGCTACAGCAATAAAGGGCCAGAAATTGTCACGCGCAACTGGCAGGCGCTGGATGCCACCCTTGATGCACTGATTGAAATCCCGCTACAACCGATTAATGAAAACAGCCCGATGCGGCCACCGATCGTCTCCGATCAGGCACCTGATTTCGTCAAAACAGTTACCGCAACCATGTTGGCTGGTTTGGGTGACGCGCTGCCGGTGTCGGCCTTCCCGCCTGATGGAACCTGGCCGGTGGGTACGACCCAGTGGGAAAAACGCAATATTGCAGAAAATATTCCTATCTGGCAGCCCGATCTCTGTACCCAGTGCAACCACTGCGTTGCCGCCTGCCCGCACTCAGCAATCCGTGCCAAAGTGGTACCGCCAGAGGCTATGTCTGGTGCACCTGACAGCTTGCAGTCACTCGATGTCAAAGCCCGTGATATGCGTGGGCAGAAGTATGTGTTACAAGTTGCGCCGGAAGATTGCACCGGATGTAACCTGTGCTATGAAGTCTGTCCGGCCAAAGATCGCCAGAATCCTGAAATCAAAGCCATCAACATGCAACCACGGCTGGAGCACCTGGTGGAAGAAAAAACGCACTATGACTTCTTCCTCAAATTGCCGGAAATCGATAAAACCCAAATGGAACGTATTGATATCCGTACGTCACAATTGATTTCCCCGCTGTTTGAATACTCTGGAGCCTGTTCGGGTTGTGGCGAAACACCGTATATTAAGCTGTTGACCCAGTTATATGGCGATCGTCTGTTAATTGCCAACGCCACCGGTTGCTCATCAATCTATGGCGGCAATCTACCTACCACGCCTTATACCACCAACGCCGATGGCCGTGGTCCGGCATGGGCTAACTCACTGTTCGAAGATAATGCCGAGTTCGGGCTGGGCTTCCGCCTCACCGTCGATCAGCATCGTCAGCGGGTAACCCGCCTAATCAACCAACTGGCACCACAGTTGCCGCAAGAGCTGGTCGATCAGTTAATACTTCAGGATGCCACGCCAGAAGTACGCCGTGAGCAAGTCTCTCAATTGCGTCAGCTATTGCGTGACATCCCAGGCAATGATGCTCAACAATTGGCAACGGATGCGGATTATTTAGTCGATAAATCCATCTGGTTGATTGGTGGCGATGGCTGGGCATATGACATTGGTTTTGGTGGACTTGACCATGTATTGAGCCTAACAGAAAACGTCAATGTGCTGGTGCTCGATACCCAGTGTTACTCCAACACCGGCGGCCAGCAATCTAAAGCGACCCCGCTCGGGGCAGTCACTAAATTTGGTGAGCATGGCAAACGTAAGGCGCGCAAAGACTTAGGCGTCAGTATGATGATGTATGGCCATGTCTATGTTGCGCAGATTTCGCTGGGAGCGCAGCTCAATCAGACGGTAAAAGCCATTCAAGAAGCGGAAGCCTATCCTGGCCCATCGCTGATTATCGCTTACAGTCCGTGTGAGGAGCATGGTTATGATTTGGCCTACAGCCATGATCAAATGAAGCAATTAACCGCCACCGGTTTCTGGCCGCTATACCGCTTTGACCCACGCCGCACTGACGAAGGCAAAGCGGCCTTGGCATTGGACTCCCGCCCACCAAGCAGTGACCTGACCACCACACTGCTGAATGAGCAACGTTTCCGCCGACTCAATACCCAAGAGCCGGAGGTGGCGGCACAGTTGTACGCGGCGGCGGAGAAAGACTTGAAAAAACGCTACGACTTCCTGAGCTTACTGGCAGGGAAAACAGAAAAAACCGCCTCTGAGGGATAAGTCCACTCAGTATCAACATCGTTTATCAGCAGGATAACAACGCCTCATTCGGGGCGTTGTACTGCGGGTTTTGATTCTGGGGGCACCCTATTCTATTGTTTTTCTCGTACTGAGTATTCCCCCATAAATCAATGGGGGAATAGCAGAATGGGTCAAAGGTGATATTACCGCGTTAACTTAATAGATAAATAAAATCAGAGATTGGTTACATCTATATACAGGGCGTTATTGATATTGGTAGAAGAAACCGTTGCTTCACTAAACGCGTACTCTTCCCTATCCCCTTCACGATCTAACGGCAGGTTGACGAAATCAAAAAGGTTACGGTCAGCTAACTGGCTTGGGCTTACGTTTTGTATTGACTTAAATACACTCTCAACCCGGCCCGGATCTTTTTTATCCCATTCGCTTAGCATGGTTTTAATCGCCTGACGTTGCAAATTCTCCTGCGAACCACACAGGTTACATGGAATTATTGGAAAAGTTTTATACTCAGAATACTTAATCAGGTCTTTCTCGCGGCAATATGCCAGCGGCCTGATAACAATATTACGTCCATCGTCAGAACGTAATTTTGGCGGCATCGCTTTCATGCGTGCACCATGGAAAATATTCAAAAATAGCGTTTCAACAATGTCATCCATATGGTGACCGAGCGCGATTTTTGTAGCGCCAATCTTCTCCGCAAATGAATACAATGTTCCTCTGCGTAGACGAGAACATAGCCCGCAGGTTGTTTTACCTTCAGGTATTTTCTCTTTAACAACCGAATAAGTATCTTTATCCACAATATAATAAGGGATATTAAGGCTTTCAAGATACTCAGGCAGAATATGTTCAGGAAAACCGGGTTGTTTTTGGTCTAAATTTACCGCAATAACATCGAACTTGATCGGCGCAACCTTTTGTAGGCCGAGCAGGATGTCCAACATTGCAAACGAGTCCTTCCCACCACTCATGCATGCCATTACAACGTCATTATCTTCGATCATGTTGTAATCGGTGATAGCATTGCCGACATTTCTCCGAATGCGCTTCTGGAGTTTATTGAACTCAAGGGTTTCTTTTCTTGTATCTTCTTGATTCATAAATACTTATCAGGTCTCTAATAACGTTCAGAGCGACTAATTCCGAGTGAAAAAGTAAAGCGTTATTATACGTAAGTTTATGCATCCATGAAACAGTAGAAATTGCAGCGACCCTGAGCAGGTTGAAAGGAATTAAATATCTGGCTAAAAATGCATAAAAAAAATGCCGATGTTGAGACAACATCGGCATCGTAACAATTATGTGCTATGCAGTAATTCAAAATAAAAGTATTACAAATATGGAGCGCAACGCCCATCGCTTGACGTTGCATTCACCTGCACAGTGATAATGCCTGAGTCATTACCATCAAATCTTGATGTGGCTCAATTTTGCAGTGATTAACCCTATCTCTGGCACACTCTTTTACACGCCTGCCGCTTCATTATTAGAGCCATTTACTGCGCTTTAACCACCAGGCAACACCTAATACCAAAGCCACCAACATCATGCAAAAAGTTGCAAAACCAAAAGAGTCGGTGTTACCGGGGATCCCACCAAGGTTGACCCCAAACAAACCGGTCAAAAAGGTCGTCGGTAAAAAGACCATTGCCAAAAGCGACATGGTATAGGTCCGCCGGTTCATCGCATCAGCCATTAATGAACTAATTTCATCAGACAGCACTGCCGTGCGGGCGATGCTTGAATCTAAATCCTCTAATCCACGGCCCAGACGTTCTGAGATTTCCTGCATTCGACGCCGATCATCATCATTCATCCAGGGCAAACGCTCACTAGCTAATCGAGAGAATACATCGCGCTGTGGTGCCATATAGCGGCGTAACACAATTAGCTGCTTGCGTAATAATGCCATTTGCCCACGCTGGGGGATTTTTTGCTCCAGTAAATCATCTTCAAGATCGATAATTTTGTCGTGTAAGTCTTCGATAAACTCACTGGTATGGTCGGTCAGGCCATCGACAATCTCCACCAGCCAATTACCACTGTCTGTCGGGCCGGTGCCGCTTTGTAAATCATTTAATACATCATCGATGGAGTAAACCTTACGATGGCGAGTTGAGACGATCAATTTATCCGTGATATAGACCCTAATCGTCACTAACTGATCGGGACGGGCATCGGTGTTAAAGTTAATACCACGCAAGGTTATCATCGTGCCATCACCCAGCCGGGTGACCTTAGGACGCACACTCTCCCCCGCCAGGCCATCACGGACCACCTCTGGCAGTAATGGTGTATTTTGCAGCCAGGCTGCACTTTGCGGATAGGTATAATCCAGATGCAACCAGCAAGGCTGCCCCGCGGTGGCGACGGCATCAACACTTATTGACGTCACCCCCCCTTTACCATCGAGTTGATAGGCATAAACCGCATCAGAGACTTGAAGTGCTTTCCCTTCGACTACATCCACAACAACATCCTCTATTTCGTAATTTATCATGCAATTAGCTCAGTGTAGCGCTAGCCACCCGATCTTTAAAGGTGGTGAACCAGGATAGCTCGCCGCAGCCATAACAGAACCGTCTGACACTAACAAAACGCAATGTTAAATGTAGTAAAATAATCTAAACATAAAGTGACCAGATAGATTTAATTATCTCATCACCACTGAGAGCAAATTAAAAAAATAGAAAAAGCCGCCAATTAATACTGGCGGCCTAACTGTCAGAAATACACCGACTTTAGTGTTTGATGATATACATCGTCTGACTGTATGCCACATCCTCAGGGTTAGTGATTGGATAACCTTTCACCCACGGCTTAATTAAACGACCATTGGTAAATTGATATATAGGTGCGATAGGTACTTGCTCGGCAATAATCTGTTCAGCTTTATTATAATCATCACTCAGTGCTTTAGCATTGGTCTGTTTACCCGCTTCATTGAGTAACTTATCATAATCTACACTATTAAATTTGGCGATATTTCCGCTGTGTGTGGATGTCAGCAGTGACAGGAAGGTAGACGGCTCATTATAGTCACCGACCCATGACGCACGAACCACATCAAAATTACCGGTGTTACGGCTGTCAATATATGTCTTCCATTCCTGGTTAATCATTTTGACATCCACACCCAATGTTTTCTTCCACATAGAAGCAATGGCAATGGCTAATTTCTGATTATTATCAGAGGTATTATACAAGAGGGATAATGTTAACGGCTTATCAGGACCATAGCCCGCAGCATGCAGCAATGCTTTGGCTTGTGCGTTCAATTCATCCTGATCTTGCTGCTGCAATAAATTTGCAACCGGATGGTAGCCGGCAG
Source organism: Yersinia sp. 2540 StPb PI (assembly GCF_052217165.1). NCBI lineage: Bacteria > Pseudomonadati > Pseudomonadota > Gammaproteobacteria > Enterobacterales > Yersiniaceae > Yersinia > Yersinia sp. 2540 StPb PI. The sequence goes on along the minus strand of NZ_JAZGQC010000001.1, from coordinate 2,824,709 downwards.
TAACATCAGGCGTAAAGTGATAAGCTGGCTTCTCTCCAGTACCTAATACTTTTTCAGCAATGATTTTACGATCTATCGCATAAGACAATGCTTTACGTACGCGAATATCATTGGTTGGTGCACGTTGCGTATTAAAGGCGTAATAATAGGTTCCTAGCTGATCAGGCGTATAAACCTGGTCAGGAATATCTTTTAGCAACTTCTGATATAAATTTTTCGGAAATGATTCTGTAATATCAATATCACCCGCACGATAACGTTTAGTGGCATTTGCTTCCTGATTAATTGGAATAAACGTTACTTTGGTCAGCACCGTATGCGCATGGTCCCAATAGTGTTCATTTGGTACCAATACCAATTTTTCATTGACGACTCTATCTTGTAATTTAAATGCGCCGTTGCCTACCAGATTACCGACTTTGGTCCAATCATTACCATATTGTTCAACAACAGACTGGGGAACCGGGAATAAACTGAAATTTGCTGTCAGACTTGGGAAATAAGGTACCGGTTTACTGAGTTTGACTTTTAAGGTGTGATTATTAATAGCACTCACCCCTAGCGTGTCGGGTGACATTTTCCCTGAAATAATTTGCTGTGCATTCTCCATCCCCGCTAATTCAGCGAACCAGGCAAAAGGAGATAAACTTTTAGGGTCAACTAATCGACGCCAGCTGTAAACAAAGTCCTGTGCAGTGACCGGTGAGCCGTTAGACCATTTAGCGTCTTTACGTAAGGTAAATATATAGGTTTGGTTATCTGTTGTTTGCCAGCTTAATGCCACTCCGGGAATTATTTGGCCCTGAGCATCCTGATTCACTAAGCCTTCAAACAGGTCACGCGCGACCTGAGCCTCGATTAGCCCCACGGCTTTCATCGGATCAAGGGAGGCTGGCTCATCTTTAATATGACGAACGATTTCTTGTTTTTCTGCCAATACGGTACCCGCAGGAACATCAGCAGCATTTGCTGCGCCCAACGCGGTGCCCACTAATGCGGCACACAATGCATAACGGAAATAGCGCATAATCGATAACCTTATCGTTGTTGTCCATGTCAGCGAAAGCAGCCCCTGACTGCTCATAACGTTAACTACTCACAGCGCGTACCAACATATTCTATGCAGGCAATATTTAGCCATGACCTTGGGGTTACTGTGTGTGTAAATTTAACCCATCATTATTTCTGGATCTATTTATTTAAAGTAAATCAAACAGTAAAGCGTCAACATCAACTCAACACGTTGTCGATATAAACTAGCAGATTAAACCCTATACTGACGATGATAAAATATAGCTCACCACGGCAACATCAAAAGTAAACTGCATTCAACAATACAATCAGCGACTGACGTTAGCCTTTATGGTTCTCTGAACCATTGCCATCAGCATCAAAAATAACTTATTGATTCAAAGAAATAATATTAAATGCTATGTTGAAAGTATTATAAATATGTTCAGGATAACAGAGAACATTATGACTCAATATCGACCTCGTTCAGCACGAGGAAATTTGCTCACCTTAGGCCAACACTACGGCCAATCGCTGCTGGGTGCACCGCTGCTTTACTTCCCTGCCCCCACGTCATCTGTTAACACCGGATTGATTATCGCCGGCACCCATGGCGATGAAAGTGCGGCCATTGTTGCCCTTTCCTGCGCGTTACGCACTATTGCCCCGGAACAACAGCGCCATCATGTGGTATTAGCAGTGAACCCGGATGGTTGCCAATTAGGGTTACGTGCTAATGCCAATGGTGTTGATCTTAATCGCAATTTCCCGGCAAAAAACTGGCAACCAGGCGAGACGGTTTATCGCTGGAACAGTGCCGCTGATGCACGTGATGTCCGGTTATTGACGGGAGAACACGCAGGTTCAGAACCAGAAACACAAGCTTTATGCGCCTTGATTGAGCAACTTGCTCCCCGCTGGGTCGTCTCATTCCATGAACCGCTGGCCTGCATTGAAGACCCTGGTAACTCTGTGCTAGGGGCTCGGTTGGCAGCCAATTTCGCATTACCGCTCGTTAACAGTGTCGGTTACGCCACACCGGGGTCATTTGGTAGCTGGTGCGCTGATCGCAATTTGCCGTGTATCACCGCAGAATTACCGCCGATTTCCGCCGATGCAGCCAGTGAATGTTATCTGGCTGCGTTGGTGGATTTACTTACGTTGGCGGATTAAACCGACAAATCAATCGCCCCCGTAGAGAAGTGCAGTCCATCCTCAATGTCCTGTTCCAACCATGTCGGGCCGTCGAGATCAACAAACCGCGCGCCCGGTGCCAGTGGCAAGGCCGCTCGTATGGCGCGGGAAGTACACAACATGCAACCGAGCATAATGGCAAATCCCTGTGATTTTGCCTGCTCGGCTAGCAATAACGCTTCGGTTAACCCGCCACTTTTGTCCAGTTTAATGTTTACCATGTCATAGCGGCCAACCAGTCCGGCTAAATCCGCCCGCGTATGGCAGCTTTCGTCAGCACAAATCGGCAACGGATGAATAAAATTCTGCAAACTATCATCTTCACCGGCCGGTAGCGGCTGTTCCAGCATCGCCACACCTAAATCTGCCAGTAACTGGCAACGGGCAACCAGCCCTTCGGTTTGCCAGGATTCATTGGCATCCACGATTAAGGTCACTTCTGGCGCAGCACTGCGGATCGCCACTAAACGCTCAGCAATAAGATGGTCATCAAGTTTTATTTTCAGCAATCTGGCGCCAAGATGTGCCAATGCACTGGCACTGTACGCCATCGCTTCTGGCGTGCCGATACTGACTGTTTGAGCCATTGAAATATGGGGAATAGCCGTTGTCTGGCTCATGTGCCACAAACTTTGTCGGTTCTGTAAACATTCCAACTGCCACAGTGCACAATCTACCGCATTCCTGGCCGCCCCTGCGGGTAATAGCTGCTGTAAAGCCTGCCGTGAAATGCCACCTTCTATGGCATTCACAACCAAAGCTAGCTGTGCCATGACCGATGATTCACTTTCACCATAATGTGGATATGGGGTACATTCGCCGCAAGCCAGAATGCCGTCCTCTTCAATCTCGACGACCACCACTTTGGCTTCTGTACGGCTACCACGGGAAATAACAAACGCAGAATGTAAAGGCCATGCCTCAGGGTAGAAACGCATTGTTCTCAATTATGGCTCCTTGGCAGAATTCGGGCTTGAGTATCAGACGTTAGAACCTAACGTAAGCAAAATCTCAATTATTTAGCAAATTTCTCATATCCAAGCCGCCATTGTTACCTTAAACTGAACTTCGTGTTACACATCTGTAAAAGGGATCAAATAATGACACAGACCGTACATTTTCAAGGCAATCCAGTGACTGTTGCAGGTCAACTGCCACAAGCTGGCGATAAAGCAAAAGACTTTACTTTGGTTGCGAAAGATTTATCTGATGTTGCCCTAAGCAGCTTCATTGGCAAACGTAAAGTCCTGAATATCTTCCCAAGTATTGATACCGGCGTTTGTGCGGCATCGGTACGTAAATTCAATCAATTGGCTGGCGAACTTGAGAACACCGTCGTTCTTTGTATCTCCTCTGACCTGCCATTTGCTCAATCACGCTTTTGTGGTGCTGAAGGCCTGAGCAACGTAACGACCTTATCAACGCTGCGTGGCGCCGATTTCAAACAAGCTTATGGTGTGGCCATTACCGAAGGCCCATTGGCTGGTTTGACTGCGCGTGCTGTGGTGGTTCTGGATGGGCAAGATAACGTTATCTACAGCGAACTGGTTAACGAAATCACCACTGAACCAAACTATGATGCCGCGCTGGCAGCACTGAAATAACTGGTTAACTTCGGTTTAACTAAACCGGAGCATTAACTCAAAACGGCTGGCCCATCTGGGTACAGCCGTTTTTTATTACAATCCGTTTTTAATACTATCTGTTTTTAATACAATCCGTTTTTAATACTATCCATTTATAGCAACACATTGCTCTGTTGCTTACTCCTCTTCGCTGTCATCACTGACTGGTCGCTTACTGCTTAAACCATATTCGCGCAACTTGTTGGCAATCGCGGTATGCGAGACGCCAAGGCGCTTGGCCAATTTACGTGTACTGGGATAATTACGGTAAAGACGGGTCAGCACTGAGCGTTCAAAGCGTTTGCTGATGTCATCAAGCGAACCATCAAGCACTTCGTCCCCCAGTACGGCTTCAACTTCAAACTCCGGCAAGATAATGTCCTGGGGCCGCAGTTCGAAACCGTCCAATTGGGTCAGGGCGCGATAAATGGCATTTTTCAACTGCCGCACATTGCCGGGCCAACCATAATTAGTCAGAAAACTGCTCAGTTCAGGAGCCAACTTCGGCCGTGGCACGCCTTGTTCGTCCGAAAAGCGGGCAACGAACAATTCGGTCAGTGGCATGATATCAGCCTGACGCTCACGCAATGGTGGCAAGGTGATAGTCAGCACATTAAGGCGATAATAGAGATCTTCACGAAACTCACCACGCTGAACCAACTCCACCAGGTTCTTTTGCGTGGCGCAAATAACCCGAACATCGACATGCACTTCATGTTCTTCCCCGACACGGCGGAAGGTACCATCGTTTAGGAATCGCAACAGTTTGATTTGCATGCGTGGCGACATTTCGCCGATTTCATCCAGTAGCACCGAGCCACCATTCGCCTGCTCAAAGAAGCCTTTTTTACCTTCGATGGCATTCGGGTAAGCCCCGGCTGCATAGCCGAATAGCTCGCTTTCTACCACATCGTCCGGCATTGAAGCACAATTAAGGCCAAGGAAAGGCATTTTCCCGCGCGGGCTACGCAAGTGACAGGCGTGAGCCAAGAGATCTTTACCGGTACCGGTATCACCAACCAATAGCAAGGGGGCATCCAGCATCGCCAACTTACGGGCTTGCTCAAGCACTTGGCGCATCTTAACGCTGCTGGCAACAATCTGTTTAAATTCAGTATCATCGTTAACGGATAAGATTTGTAACTGTTTACCCATGCGCGCCGTGGATTTTAACATCACCACTGCACCCACTGTTTGGTTCTGCTGATGCTCGTCTTCAAGCTCGATGGGGGTTATCTCCATCAGGTAATCCTGATTGTTGATCAACACCCGTTCGGTATGAGGCGCGGTCTCCCCCCCTTCAAACCAACGAGCAAAGTTATATCCCCCGAGTAGACTGCCGGCAGTTTTGTGGCGAATACGCTCTTCATGAAGGGAGAAAAGCTCACGGGCCGCAGGGTTCGCTAACTCAAGATTACCTCTTAAATCAATGGAGAATACCGGTTCTGGCATCGATTCAAGTAACGCTCGCAGCGAGCGGTGTTCACGTTCTGATGGCATAAAGGAGACGGTTCGAACGTCTGTTACCCCCTCGATACGTCGAATATCCATCATTAAGGCACTGAATACACTGAAATCCAGTTGAGAAAAGTTCAGGTAAATACGCCCTATCGGATCAATTTCGATCCCCCGTAAATCAATGCTGCGTAAAACCAAGAGATCAAGTAACTCTCTGGTGAGACCGAGTCGGTCTTCACAAAAAACTTCCAAGCGCATCAGTATCGACCTTATATAGTGCAGGTGCGGAGTCTCTGCTTATGATAATACCCTGTCCCCCCTTGCTGATGAAGCAGTCTGTCAGCAAAAGTTGACAGGAATCGGGTTTTTGCTGATTTTTTTCCCGACCAATGCTAGCAAGGTAAGATTTTCAGCGCCTGCGCGCCATACATCTAGCGAGTTATTAGTTTTTATAAGAATAATTCAGAATAATATAATGCCTGACTGTATCAGTCCCTTCGTCAAGGTGAGGTGACACTTTGCATTCCATCGGCCAACTGGCTATAGTAGAGGTAGCCATATGACCGAGGAGGTTACATGAGAGCTTATCAGCCTACCCCCACAGCCAAGGCAGGGGCGCTCTGGCGTGAAATTGGTTTGCCGGCCAGTCGTGGCACGGTATTGGTGGATAGCATCAAATTGGGTTTTTCTGTCGATGTCATCGACAGCATCCATCTCTGGGCGTCCATACCTAAATCTGAAGTATTGCGTGCTACCGGTATTCCCAGCCGTAGTCTAACCCGCAGACGCACCCATGATGGCCGTTTTACCCCGGAAGAGAGCGAGCGAATTGCGCGTTTCGTGCGAGTAATGGATGCCGCCGTTGATCTATTTGGTGGTGATAAAGGCAAAGCCATCGTCTGGATGTCGACGCCAATTAAGGGGCTTGGGCATCGCAGCCCTGACTCACTGCTGGAGACCGAAACCGGCGCGCTAGAAATCTGTGATTTAATTGGCCGGCTGGAACACGGTGTATTTTCATAGCGGAGTGCCAGGAAGGATAAAAGTTCTATAGGGAAGATGACATGGATAAGTTCACAATTACTGGCAACCCGACGGGGCAATACTTATGATGCTCTATCGCATTGTGATGCGCCGTTATCTTGCTTCAACCTGGACCGGCTATGGCGCTGAAATCTATGGCGGCCGCTGGAATCATAAAGGCCACGCTGCCATCTATTTAGCCAGTAGTGTGTCACTGGCAATGCTGGAAACACTGGTGCATATTCAAGACAGCTCAACACTCAGTGAGTTTGAATTATTTCAAATTGAGATTGATGATAGCAATATCATGCTGTTACAGCCACAGGATTGGCCCATTGACTGGCGTAACGACCCCGCACCTGCCGCTACGATGGATATCGGCACCGAGTGGTTGGCATCAGAATCATCAATTGGATTACTGGTCCCGTCCACACTGGTGCCATCAGAACACAATATGCTGGTCAACCCACGCCACAAAGATTTTCAGGCCTGTTTGAGTACCGCCAAAACACTCTCCTTCGCCTTCGATCCGCGATTGAAATAGCCAACTGATTACGGTTTAGCTTTGTCTTTTTTCGGCAGCGTATTTTTCAATTGGCTAATCAACTGGCGGCGAAAATCTCCCAGTTTAGGTTTATCACCATCCAGCCACGGTAACGGGCGACATAGCTCCATCGCTTTGATACCCAGTCGGGCGGTCAGTAGCCCCGCCCCGATCCCTTGCGCCGCACGAGCCGATAAACGAGCGGCCAAATCCTGTGACAACCAATCCATACCCACTTCTCGTACCAATTCGGAAGCCCCGGCAAAGGCAATGTTCAGTAACACTAAGCGGAATAACCGAATTCGGCTGAAATATCCCAATTCGATACCATACAGAGCGGCAATACGATTAATCAGACGAATATTACGCCAGGCGATAAAGGCCATATCCACCAACGCCAGAGGACTGACCGCAATCATTAATGCTGATTCAGCAGCGTAGCGGCTAATTTCTGCCCGTGCCTGATTATCCAGTGCTGGCTGTACCAGTTTGGCATATAACTCAACCACTTCTCGATCGTTATGAGTCTCATGCAGTGACGCCTGCCAACGTTGCAGTGCCGGATGCCCTTGCTCCAATCCGGCCTGACGCGCCAGTTTTTCACAAAAGGCGCGCCCTTGCCCGATACCGTGACTCACCAAAAGTTCGCGTGCGACATCGCGCTCTTGTGCCCGCTGGCGTAAACGGTATAGACGCCGCCACTCGGTCAACACCGAACCGACCCCAGCTACCACAATCAGCCCACCGGCAGTCGTTGCCCCCAGTGCTATCCAATCCTGCTGCTGCCAAGCCTGATTAACCCATTGCACTGACTGGGCAATCACGCTGACACCAAAGAGTGCCAGTCCGGCCGTCACCATTTTGCGCCACAGACTGCGTTTGGGTTTCAGCGCAGCATTCACCAACCCTTCCACCCGCCCTTCTTCATCTTCAGCGTCTAGTTCAGGTGCCGCAGGGTAGAAGTTCTGCGCGGTTTGTTGATCAAAAGCCTGTGCTGCTTTTAATACTGGCTCATCAAGAGGCTGCAAAGGCTGTTCAAAATCTATCCGTGGTTTCAACGGCTCACTCATCGCAACTTATCTCCCAATAAGAACTCCATCACTGCATCCAGCCGAATATGGGGCAATGGGCTATCAACATTCACCGCTTGTGGGCGAAATTCATCAAAATGAAAACCCTGTTGCTGCCAGAATGCCGGACCAGGCAAACGCGCCGGGACATCCCCCGGGAATACCGTCAGCGGTACACCATCCAGCAGGCGATGGCCACGCAATGCAGGGATTTTTTGCCCCTGATGTTCGACTATGCCACTTTCTGTCGCCTGTACCGATGCTAGCCCAACACAATCCATACTGATCCCTTCGAAAGCAGCATTTTGCCAGGCTTCCTGCACTAATTGCTGGAGTAACGATACCAGATTCGCGTGTTGATCCGCCGTCACGTGATCCGCTTTAGTCGCCGCAAACATCAGCTTATCGATACACGGCGAGAATAAGCGACGGAATAACGTTCGTTTTCCGTAATGGAAACTCTGCATTAATTGGGTCAGAGCCAGGCGCATATCGTTAAATGCCTGCGGCCCGCTGTTCAAGGGTTGCAAACAATCCACCAGCACAATTTGTCGATCAAATCGGACAAAATGCTCTTTATAAAAACCTTTCACCACCGAGTTGCAGTAATAGCTAAAACGGGTGCGTAACATACCCAAATTGGAATGTTTATCCGCCTGCGCCAGCCGTGATTCACTCAGTTCATTCACTTCCGGCCACGGGAAAAACTGTAGTGCAGGCGCACCAGCCATATCACCAGGCAGGACAAACCGCCCGGGTTGAATGAAATGCAGGCCTTCATTCTTGCAGCGAATAAGATAATCGGTATAAGCCTGTGCAATGGCCGCTAGCTGGTTTTCGTCTGCCGGTGCTAACGGATCACACTGCTGACACAATGTTAGCCAAGGTTTGGCCCACTGTGCGCGATCCCCTTGTAGTAGGCCCGCCATCTGGCGGGACCAGCTTAAATAGTCCTGTTCCAACATAGGCAGGTCCAGTAACCATTCACCGGGATAATCGACAATCTCCAAATAAAGTGTCGATGTCTCTTTAAAGTGGCGCAAAAGCGAATCACCAGAACGAAAGCGCAATGCTAAGCGAATTTCACTGACGCCACGGGTTGGAGTTGGCCAGTTTGGCGGTGTGCCATATAAAGACGCCAATCCTTCATCATAGGTAAAACGTTGAATACCCAAATCACGCTGCGGCACCCGTTTTACACCCAGTAGCCGCTCTTCGCGCACAGCCGAAAACAGCGGCAAACGTGCACCGCTGTGGACATGAAGTAATTGATTCACTAACGAAGTAATAAAGGCAGTTTTCCCGCTGCGGCTCAAGCCGGTTACTGCTAAGCGGAGATGGCGATCCATCCCACGATTAACCAAAGACGTAATCTCATTTTGCAGTCGTTTCATGCTTCTCCTTGGCAAATTGGCCAGCAGCTGCCTGCATTGCGCGTTTTAACATTGGCTCTAGCAGCATCAGCAGCAACCAACGCAGGGGCTTGCGGCTCACACTCTTTACTATCAAGCCAGCCGCACTGGCCGGGCCATAGGCCAATGCAACAGTAAAGATAATTTTAACCAGTGACGTTAATACTACACCTGCACGTGAACGGGCGGGATTATTGTTCATCTTTTGCCCTCCGGCAGGCTATATGGATAGGTAAGTAACATCTATGGGCAACATTCCCGGCTGCAATAATTGGTAACACTACAACTGGCGAAAACGGCTCTGGACACCAAAAGTCTCAGAGGTGACATAGCGCTCTACCTGGCGCAAACGCTGCTCCCCGGCGCCCAACTCAAACTCTAGTTGATCCAGAAGCTGACGAGGCGTTGCTTCATGCTGCCCATTAAAACTGGCTGCGGGGACCGGTTCCAGTATAAAAGTCAGTACGATATAGGCCGCGATAGTGAAAACAAACAAACCAAAGAACAGGGATAACACCACCATCACCCGAATCAATCGTACTGGAATATCAAAATAGTGGGCCAGACCAGCACACACCCCTTTGATCATCCCCTCTTCTGGCACCCGGTACAGTTTTTTGCCACTTAACATATTATTTTTAAAAACATCGCCCATTATGACTGCCTCCAGTTCGGATGTTGCGCATCAAGAATTTCTTCTAATGTTTGAATCCGTTCCCGCATCCGGCGAGCATCATCAGTTAACTGTGATAGGCGCTGCATATCCTGATGACTAAGCTGAGCGCCACTTTGCTGGCGATTGCTGTAATGCAGCCATAACCAAATAGGTGCGACAAACAGCACAAAAATGGTCAGTGGTATGGCAAGAAACAGGATACTCATTCGTTCCCCTTAATCATCTGGCGGGTATCCGCATTTTAATTATGGCAGGCCGCTTTATTGCTTACGGCCCGCTCGATATATTTTCGCCACTAAAGCGATAAAACAGAGCAAAAGATAGGGCTTACGCAAATGGATCAAGACCATTACTCAGCCGAATTCATTTTCGCTTTCAGGGCGGCCAACTGGTTACTGATTTCATCATCTGCTTTCAGTTCAGCAAACTGGCTTTCCAGCGACTTTTGTTTGCCGACCCCCACAGTTTCAGCCTCAGCTTCCATATGGTCAATACGCCGCTCGAATTGCTCAAAACGTGCCATAGCTTCGTCGAGTTTCCCACTATCGAGCTGGCGGCGCACATCGCGAGATGACGCAGCAGCCTGATGGCGCAGGGTCAGCGCCTGTTGTCTGGCGCGGGTTTCAGTTAGCTTACTTTCCAACTCGCTAATTTCATGTTTCATGCGGCTCAGTGTTTCTTCCACTGTAGCCACTTCACGGGTCAGTGTATCAATCAGTGCAATAACTTTTTGTTTTTCAATCAGTGCTGCGCGGGCTAAATCTTCTTTATCTTTACGCAGTGCCAGCTCGGCTTTCTCCTGCCACTCTTGCTGCTGACTTGCGCTGTGATCGATGCGGCGCAACAACTGTTTTTTCTCAGCTAATGCGCGGGCAGATGTTGAACGAATTTCGACGAGTGTATCTTCCATTTCCTGAATCATCAGGCGTACTAATTTTTGTGGATCTTCCGCTTTATCCAGCAATGTATTGATGTTGGCATTCACGATATCGGCAAAGCGTGAAAAAATACCCATAATGTATGTCCTCTTTGACTTAATGGCTTTCTGAAATAGTGGCGTCTGGTTGCATCCATTCGCCTAACTCTTGTGGAATAACTATTATCAAGAGTCGTGCCAACTTTTCATGAGTTTTAATAAGTTGAAAAATAACAAAAAAATATTTTCTGCTTAAATTAAGATAGAATGTAAAGTGAGTGTTTTAACCAACTATTGGCGAATTTCATCATGAGCGAGCAATTAGAAAACCTGTTAGGCGAAGCAAACTCTTTTGTTGAAGTACTGGAGCAAGTTTCCGGGCTGGCAAAGCTGAATAAGCCGGTATTGGTGATTGGTGAGCGAGGTACCGGTAAAGAGCTGATTGCTCATCGGTTGCATTATTTATCAAACCGTTGGCAGGGGCCGTTCATTTCACTTAACTGTGCCGCGTTGAATGAAAACTTACTCGATTCAGAATTGTTTGGTCATGAAGCGGGAGCGTTTACCGGTGCTCAGAAGCGCCATTTAGGGCGTTTTGAACGCGCGGATGGGGGTACGCTCTTTTTGGATGAACTGGCAACAGCCCCCATGCTAGTACAGGAAAAGTTACTGCGCGTGATTGAGTATGGTCATCTGGAGCGCGTTGGCGGCAGTCAGCCACTACAAGTGGATGTACGATTGGTTTGTGCTACTAATGACAATTTGCCCGCGTTAGCGCAGGCGGGCAAGTTCCGCGCCGACCTGCTGGACCGGCTCGCCTTTGATGTGGTGCAACTACCGCCGCTACGTGAACGCCAGCAAGATATCATGTTACTCGCTGAACACTTTGCCATCCAGATGTGCCGAGAGTTAGGTTTACCACTGTTTCCGGGCTTCACCTCTGCGGCAAAAGCGCAATTACTGCAATACCGTTGGCCGGGGAATGTCCGTGAGTTAAAGAATGTGGTTGAGCGCTCAGTCTATCGCCATGGCAGCAGTAGTCAGCCATTGGATAATATTATTATCAATCCTTTTGCTGTGCGGCAAGTCTCTGAAAGCAAAGATCCAGAAGTTGTCGATGATCACCTGGCGGCATTACCTCAATTGCCCCTCGATCTAAAGCAATGGTTACATCACAGTGAACAGCAGATGTTAAAACATGCTTTGGAACAGGCACGATTTAATCAACGTAAAGCCGCCAGTTTACTCGGGCTAACCTACCATCAGTTACGCGGCATGTTAAAGAAACACGCTATTTTGAGTGGCGACAGTGATCAGTAGAAAATACTTCGTTCAGCGCAGAGGATTATCACCTGCTGTTCTGAGCGAAAACTTAATCGACTCCCCCCACCCCCCGCAGATATTTACCTTTAACACAAACATTGACAGGAAGACTAATTAAATATGCGGCTTGCGCAAAACTGGATAATCCTTTCCCTCCATTACCATTAATTTTATCTTCTGCTATGGTTCCATACCAATTATCATCCACTTTAATATTAATCGCGTTAACTGATATATCACCGGGTCGCCACATAATAGTCGCATTATAATTTCTAATTATTTGATTATAAATCATAGTACCGTTATCAGCATCACATTGTGATTTTAAATTCCCAGATTTCGTCGCCAACGCCGAACTACAAAAAAACACAACAAACCCGAAAAAAATTAATTTCATAATACACCTCTATATTTAGTTTTTTATATCAAACCCATCATTAAAAAATCACTATCAGCTTAAACATTCTATTATTTATATAGGTTGAATCTATATCCCACTTAAGGTTTATTGACTCCATATTGCCAAAATACGCCCTGACCATCGGCCGAATTCCAATCCTGGGCATCCAGGTTCGCATAATATTCAAAACTGGAGGCACAATAAAAGCATTATGATAAGGATTCGCACTGGCGCTCGAACGTGTTTGCCGATATAAAGAGTTGGGTATAAATTCATTAGCTATAACTTTGCCCTGACGCAACAGGTATGAAGCTGCTGACATAATTTGTTCTGCTAAAATTCTTCTATGCGCCATCCATTCCGATAAGAACGGTGAATAACGAAAAATACGGTGAAGTTTCTGTTGCATACCACTCGGCCCCAGTCGTAATAAAAAATCCAATGTATAATCTGCGCTATACATATTACTACCACCTCTTATCTGATAAATATAATCCAATACATCTCTGCCCTTTGTCGTTGGTATTTTTTTCAACGCTCGCTCTAAATAATAATAAGTAAACCCTTTATCTGCTGTGATAGAAATAAATGCACTATCCGCTGATGTAATATGGTCACCACGGCAACTGCTGCCACTAAGGTGTTCTAGTACAATATCATTATCACCTAAAGAGTAAAAACCCTGACTGAATATTTCTTGATGGTCGCGGGTATCCACACGCTAAACAACATCCGGCGGCTTAGCCCAACAATTAATATTTATCACACCGAAAATAAATAATAAAATCATTAATTGATATCGGCTCATAACGCCTCCATACTCTATAAGCCCAGTTTGGTTGCTAACATCTTTCAGGTGTGAATATAGCAATTGGCCTATTGATGTTATAGCTCAAAAAATCTGGTCACATAAATGATAAATATAACTTAAAATGAAACGTTTAATCGGGCATCGATACCCATAATATATGAAAGGAAATTAATAGCGGCAGGCAAAAAAAAAAGCCAGCACCCGAGCTGGCTTAAAAAACACTGGAAGCAATGTGAGCAATGTCGTGCTTTCCTGTCTAAAACCAGAAGCTACTGGCCTTATCTCGAAGAGCAAAATGATGATAATGGTTATCAATAGCACTTGCAAACACTTTGTTGAGAATTTTTCTCATTCCCGCACTGATTATGATGGAATTATACTCAATTACAGCATCGAACACCGCCGCTGCCCCCCCATTGCTCTCACTACATCCTCGCGTATAAACAACAATTTGCTGTTTATTCACCTCGATTGCTGCAACAACCAGCAGACAGTGCAGTTGTTTTACTCAATGGATTGGGGCGAGTGTCAGATTACGGTACACTAAGAGTATTGCTTACTTACTGCGAAGCGTTTATGCGTGCTTTACTTATTTGCTTGCTGTCGTTGTCTTGCCTTGCGACATCAGCGCTGGCGCAACCCGCCCCGGCCCCTCAACCTGCTCAACCGCTGCCGGATATCCGCCAACGTGGCTTCGTCTATTGTGTCAGCGGGATACTCAATACCTTTAATCCGCAGATGGCCAGTAGCGGATTGACCATCGATACCCTGGCAGCACAACTTTACGACCGCCTGCTGGACGTTGACCCGTATACCTACCGTTTAATCCCTGAATTAGCTGAAAGTTGGCAAGTGTTGGATAACGGCGCGACGTATCGTTTTCATTTACGTAAAGACGTCCCCTTCCAGACCACCGATTGGTTTACCCCAACCCGGATGATGAACGCAGATGATGTGATATTCAGCTTTCAGCGGGTATTTGACTCACAACACCCCTACCACAATGTCAATGGGGGCGAGTACCCTTACTTCGACAGTTTACAATTTGCCGACGCAGTGCAAAGTGTCAAAAAACTGGATGATTATACGGTTGAATTTAAGCTGAAGGCTCCAGATGCCTCCTTCCTTTGGCATCTGGCTACCCATTATGCACCAGTACTCTCTGCCGAGTACGCCGACGTGTTGACCCAAAAAGGCCGACAAGAGCAGATCGATCGTGAGCCTGTGGGGACCGGTCCCTTCTTGTTGAACGAATATCGCTCCGGGCAATACATTCGTCTGTTCCGTAACAGTGATTATTGGAAAGGTTTACCGCGCATGCCGCAGGTGGTTATCGATCTGGGTGCGGGTGGTACTGGCCGCTTATCCAAACTACTGACCGGCGAGTGTGATGTGTTGGCCTATCCTGCGGCCAGCCAATTATCCATTTTACGAGATGACCCTCGCCTGCGCCTGACACTGCGCCCGGGGATGAACGTAGCTTATTTGGCATTCAATACCCGTAAGCCACCACTCAACGATCAGCGGGTGCGGCAGGCGATCGCATTATCGATTAACAACCAGCGATTAATGCAGTCAATCTATTACGGTACCGCTGAGACCGCGGCGTCTATTTTACCTCGTGCATCATGGGCATACGACAATCAGGCCCAGGTAACCGAATATAATCCAGAAAAAGCTAAAGAGATTCTAAAACAGCTTGGATTGACTAATTTACAACTCAATCTATGGGTGCCGACCGCCTCGCAATCTTATAATCCCAGCCCATTAAAGACGGCGGAACTGATTCAGGCTGATTTGGCTCAGGTGGGGATTACGGTCAATATCGTGCCGGTCGAAGGCCGATTCCAAGAGGCGCGGCTGATGGAGATGAATCACGACCTGACGCTGACGGGGTGGTCGACAGACAGTAATGACCCGGACAGTTTCTTCCGCCCGCTATTAAGCTGTGCGGCAATTCGTTCGCAAACAAACTATGCTCATTGGTGTGATCCGGCGTTTGATGAATTGCTGCAAAAAGCATTACGTTCCCAGCAATTATCCGCGCGTATTGAATATTATCAGCAAGCTCAGCGTATTTTGGAGCAACAATTGCCACTGTTGCCATTAGCATCTTCATTACGGTTACAGGCATACCGTTATGATATTAAAGGTTTGGTATTAAGCCCGTTTGGCAATTCTTCTTTTGCTGGCGTGTTCCGTGAGAGCAATGAGGGCAAAAAACCATGATTATCTTCACCTTACGCCGCTTATTACTATTAGTGATAACGTTGTTTATGTTGTCACTGGTCAGTTTTAGCCTGAGCTACTTTACCCCTCATGCGCCGTTAAATGGCGCATCCTTAATGGATGCTTACCGCTTCTATTTCAGTAGCCTGTTTCAGTGGGACTTCGGGGTTTCTAGCATCAATGGTCAACCTATTAGCGAGCAATTGCGTGAAGCCTTCCCCGCCACTATGGAATTATGTGTGCTGGCCTTTACCCTGGCTCTATTTGTTGGTATTCCGCTGGGGATTATTGCCGGTGTGATGCGCGGGAAATGGGCTGATATCGCCATCAGTTCTGTCGCATTACTTGGTTTCTCAATTCCTGTATTCTGGTTGGCGCTGCTGTTGATGTTGTTCTTTTCACTGCATTTAGGTTGGCTGCCGGTTTCTGGCCGGTTTGACCTGTTATATCAAGTGAAACCGGTCACTGGTTTGGCTCTGGTCGATGCATGGCTATCACCTTCGCCGTATCGCAAAGAGATGATGCTCAGTGCTGTGCAGCATATGATCCTGCCAATCACCGCACTGGCGGTGGCCCCAACGACCGAAGTCATTCGCCTGATGCGCACCAGTACCGATGATGTTATCGGGCAAAACTACATTAAAGCCGCCGCCACTCGCGGCCTATCACGCTTTACCATTATTCGCCGCCATGTGCTGCATAATGCATTGCCGCCCATCATTCCAAAACTGGGGTTACAGTTTTCCACCATGCTGACATTAGCGATGATAACCGAAGTGGTGTTTAACTGGCCGGGATTGGGCCGTTGGTTGATAAACGCCATTCGCCAGCAGGATTACGCCGCCATTTCTGCGGGGGTAATGGTGGTCGGGTCGTTGGTTATCGTCATTAACGTCCTGTCAGATATTCTGGGTGCAATGATGACACCGCTAAAGCATAAGGAATGGTATGCCCTTCGATAATGTCTACCGTGAGAAGAAAATGCCCAGCCCGTTGCTGTATACCTGGCGGCTTTTCTATGGCGATGCCTTGGCAATGGTGGGCTTCTACGGCGTACTCGCCCTCTTGGTGCTTTGTGTGTTGGGCAATACACTGGCACCCTATGCCCTTGACCAACAGTTTTTGGGCTACCAACTGCTCCCGCCTTCCTGGTCGCGCTATGGTAACGTTTCGTTCTTCCTTGGCACTGATGATCTCGGCCGCGATATTTTAAGCCGATTATTGGCGGGAACCGCATCGACTTATGGCTCGGCACTGTTAGTCACACTGGCTGCGGCGCTGTGTGGCGTGATCCTTGGTGTATTTGCCGGTATCACTCACGGCTTTCGCTCCGCTATTCTTAATCATGTGCTGGATACCCTGCTCTCTATTCCGTCGCTGCTGCTGGCCATCATTGTGGTCGCTTTTGTCGGGCCGAGTTTAGAACATGCCATGTTCGCGGTTTGGCTGGCACTGCTACCCCGAATGGTGCGAACCATTTATAGCGCCGTACATGATGAGTTAGATAAAGAGTATGTTATTGCCGCCCGTTTGGACGGGGCTTCCACCCCTCATATTCTGGCTTATGCTATTTTCCCCAATATTGCCGCTGTTTTGGTCACTGAATTTACCCGGGCACTATCAATGGCAATTTTGGATATTGCTGCGTTGGGCTTTTTGGATTTAGGCGCGCAGTTGCCCTCACCGGAATGGGGGGCGATGCTGGGGGACTCACTTGATTTAGTCTATGTCGCCCCGTGGACCGTGATGTTGCCGGGTGGCGCGATTTTAGTCAGCGTACTGCTCGTTAACCTGTTGGGTGACGGTATGCGCCGGGCAATTAATGCGGGGGTGGAATAATGCCGTTACTTGATATTCGTAACCTCACCATTGAATTTATGACCTCTGAAGGGATGGTCAAAGCGGTTGATCGCATCAGTATTACCCTGACTGAGGGTGAAGTCCGTGGCCTGGTGGGTGAATCCGGTTCCGGTAAGAGTTTAATCGCCAAAGCTATCTGTGGGGTCAGTAAAGATAACTGGCGCATTACCGCTGACCGTTTTCGTTTTGACGATATCGATCTGTTGCAATTGACCCCACGCGAACGACGCAAGGTGATCGGCCATAATATCTCGATGATTTTTCAGGAACCGCAATCCTGTCTGGATCCCTCAGAAAATATTGGTCGGCAATTGATACAAGCGATACCGGGCTGGACCTATAAAGGTCGCTGGTGGCAACGTTTTCATTGGCGCAAACGGCGGGCAATTGAGCTGCTGCACCGTGTAGGGATTAAAGATCACACAGATATTATGCGCAGTTATCCCTATGAGCTGACTGAAGGTGAATGCCAAAAGGTGATGATTGCCATTGCACTGGCTAATCAACCTCGGCTGCTTATCGCCGATGAACCCACCAATGCCATGGAACCCACCACTCAGGCACAAATTTTCCGTCTGCTGGCGCGACTTAATCAGAATAACAACACCACTATTTTGCTGATAAGCCATGACTTGCAGATGATGAGTAAATGGGCGAATCGGGTTAACGTGCTGTATTGTGGCCAAACTGTGGAAAGTGCCGTTTGCGAAGACCTGCTGGCCGCGCCCCACCACCCTTATACTCAGGCGCTGATCCGTGCCATGCCCGATTTTGGCCGCTCCCTGCCACATAAAAGTCGCTTAAATACCTTGCCTGGGGCTATTCCATCACTGGAGCATTTGCCCGTTGGTTGTCGCCTTGGGCCTCGCTGCCCTTATGCGCAAAAAACCTGTATTGAAACACCGCGCTTGCGGCTGGTAAAAAACCACGCCTTTGCCTGCCACTTCCCCTTAAATCTGGAGGAGCAATAATGGCAGAGACTCTGCTCGAAGTCCGTAATCTGAGCAAAACCTTCCGCTACCGCACCGGGCTATTTCGTCGTCAGCATGTGGAAGCGGTCAAATCGGTCAGTTTTACTTTACGCGAAGGCCAGACCCTGGCGGTGATTGGTGAGAACGGTTCCGGTAAATCCACCTTGGCAAAAATGCTGTCGGGCATGATTGAACCAACTGATGGTGAATTGCTGATTGACGATCATCGCCTGTCCTACGGTGATTATGCTTACCGCAGCCAACGTATCCGTATGATTTTTCAGGATCCGAGCACCTCACTTAACCCGCGTCAGCGCATCGGCCAGTTGTTGGATGCGCCACTGAAATTGAACACTGATTTAGACGCGGTGGCTCGTGAGCAACGAATCTATCAGACCTTGCGGCAAGTGGGATTACTGCCCGATCACGCTAACTATTATCCGCATATGTTGGCGTCCGGCCAGAAGCAGCGTATCGCACTGGCACGGGCACTTATCCTGCAACCTAAAGTGATTGTTGCCGATGAAGCACTGGCGTCTTTGGATATGTCCATGCGCTCACAGATTATTAATCTGATGCTGGAATTACAGGAAAAACATGGCATATCTTATATTTATGTCACCCAGCACTTAGGCATGATGAAACATATCAGCGATCAGGTGATTGTGATGCATGAAGGGGAAGTGGTGGAGCGTGGTAGCACGGCCGAGGTACTGGCATCCCCGCTGCACGATCTGACTAAGCGGCTGATTTCCAGCCACTTTGGTGAAGCTTTAACCGCCGATGCCTGGCGGCGGGACTCAGGCCATTTCTAAGCGGGTTTTCTGCCCTACCATTTACCGCCACGATGCCCCATTCCGCGCTCACCTCAGCGCGGATTTTTTCCTGCTTCTTTAGTCATTTATTCGCTAACGTAACAACATTTTTGTTATATATAATAATATGTTATTACTTTTAGTTATGGATTATGGTTTAACATTATTTTATCTCGCAAACTCAATCAGTAATGATATCCACTGTGTTCATTCCATAAAACAACAGGATATCTTGCCGATGTTGATACCGACTACTTTGCTATGCTCCCGGTCCGATACCGCACTACCTACCCTTGTCACTGACTCGCTCCCGGTTTATAGCCAAACGGTGCTTACAACCTCTTTATCGTTAACCTGGGCGCGTTGCTGTCCCTAACGGAGGTCATCATGGTGCAATTTCGACAACAGGATAATGCCCATTGGTATCATGAAACTCAACGCAGCGGTAACCCGGAGATCTACGCCGCCCCCGTCACCGACGAGAGTTACAGTGCTAATAGTTGTAATGGCGATAATCTGCTGACAAATGAGAACAGCATTGAACAGGGTATCTTTTTGCTTGGCTTAGCCGACACTATTCCCGCCCGATTAGATGACCCGTTACGCCAGCATGCCGCGATTTTGTCTGCCTCAGATGCAATGTATCAGGCACTTTTCCCGCTCACTGTCGAGCTGAACCGAGACCACACATTTTCACTGTATGACCGCTTAAGTACCGCGCTGACGGTGGCACAAGTTACCGGGGTTCAACGGTTGTGCAGCCATTATGCCGCCCGCCTGACGCCACTTTCCAGCCCGGACGCATCGCGGGAAAGTAATATGCGACTGACACAGATAACCCAATATGCCCGTCAACTGGCCAGTCAGCCGACATTAATTGATAAGCATGCTTTGCAACAACTCGCTGATGTAGGTTTAACCGCTACAGATATTATCGTTTTATCGCAGATTATTGGTTTTGTTAGTTATCAAGCCAGAGTAGTGGCAGCCCTTGGTGCACTCGCTGGATATCCTACGGTAATATTGCCCGGTTTTCCGCGCATGGAAGATGCTCCCGCAGGCTTGATAGCGTCATCTGTAGCGCAATGGCAAGGTTGGTTACCCTCAGAGATCATTTCATCTGAGCCATCGTCAGATGAAACAGAGATAACCCTCAGTGAGTTGCTGCAACATCATCAACAAAGTCTGCTCGCGTACCGCACCATTATCACCCGGCAACATTATCCTCTGTTGCTGCCACCTGATTGGCTGGCATTGGTGGCGTTGGTGACTGCGCGCATCAATGGCAGTCGCTACTGTCTGGCTATCCATAAACACCAATTGCAGCAATTAACCCCTAACACCACATTGATAACGGCACTTGACGCGGGGATTGATAACGCTTTGGCGACTCAATCTGATGAGCAGATTATCCACTGGCTTATCTATGCCGCAGCCGAGCTGACTCGCGCGCCAGAACGCTTTAGTCATCAACATATCAGTCCATTGTTAGCTCTGGGTGTCAGTAATCAGCAACTGGTAAGTATCATCTTCGACATCGCCGCAGCCGGATGGACCAACCGGTTAAGACAAACGCTGGGGCAAGCTGTTTGATACTCACCCGCAATTGCGGATTGCAGTGTTTTAGTGGGTAGCCAACCACACTTTAGCGACATCAAAAAAGTGCTGGGCCAGCGGTGTAACTCGCCCTGGTTCAGCCACCACGACAGCAGCATGCCGACTCATCTTCTCAATATCCACCGGCCGCCGTTGCAGGTCGGGTGACATATCCTCAAGTAGACTGCCCTGCGGGAACAAGCCACAACCTAAACCGACAAAGATGCCTTGTAATAACTGAAAGATAGAAGTGCTTTCCAGCCGCACATGCAGCGACAGACCGGCATCACGAAAACTGTTATCCAGATAACGGCGGAAGTAACGGCTGGGTTCAGCCAGGCAGAGCGGCAGTTGTGCCACTTGGGCCAATGCCAGCGGCTCAGTCCCGATCAAATCAGGGAAATGTCCGGGGTGAAACACCAGGTCAATGCCCCCGTCAACTAGCGGTTGTACCTGAAAATGCAGCTCATTCAAGGTGGTCAATTCAAAAAAACCAATGCCCACATCGACCGAGTGACCGGTTAAAGCTTCCAGTAATTGGTCAGCACTTAACACTGAAACACGGTAATCCAGGTGGGGATAGCGTTCACTGGCACTTTTAAGTAATAGTGCCAACGAGATACTGCATTGTGGTACTACACCAATACGCAGCGTGCCGTTTAAACCATGTTTAAGGGACTCCACCTCTAACTTTAGCCCTTGATAGACAGAGACAATCTCTCTGGCCCAGGCTAATACGCGCTCACCTTCGGCGGTAAATCCTTCGAAATTATTACCCCGGTTTATCAGTGCCACCCCCAGTTCCCGCTCCAGGTTTTTCAGACGCATCGACAATGTTGGCTGGCTGACAAAGCTGGCCTCAGCCGCACGACCAAAATGGCGCTCGCGCTCCAGATTACAGAGATAGACCAGTTGCTTGATATCCATACAGATACTCAGATTGTCATGATTCTATCCAGTATACCATCGTCCCTTTGTGGCATGTTTTGCCGTGCTGGCCTTTTTCGCGCGAAAAATTTACACAGCTATCTGATCCAGATCCCATTTCATCTTTCAACTCAGGCATTTTACTGATTAACATTTGAACGAAATTTGGATAATTTCAGATTATTCACAATAACCACAATATTGAATTGTTTATTCACTCACATATGACCATATAAACCATTAACCAATCAAATAGCAGAATATATCACCAAATAAAATCAGTTCAGCTTTTAATCAAAACAAAAAATCGTCAAACAGCTAAAACATAAACGTTAATACTGCATAACATTTGTAACATGGTCGCATAGCCCTGCTTGAGATATATGTAACAGAATATTGCAAAAGCCTTGTCTCGTTGACAAAGATAGTGAACATTAACCGCCGCTAAACATCTTATAACAATGCAAAAGGATGCCGATTCGCGCATTCACTTTTGTCTCTCCCACCATTTATGGTCGGTAGTGAAAAACAGAGGTCCCCGTGTCAACAGCAAACAACAGTCAACAGCCACCCAACAGTGAGCAACCCGAAAGCATCAGTATGAATGCTTTCAAACAACCAAAAGCATTTTACCTGATCTTCTCTATCGAGCTTTGGGAGCGCTTTGGTTATTACGGCCTGCAAGGGATCATGGCCGTCTATCTGGTAAAAATGCTCGGGATGAGCGAAGCCGACTCCATCACCTTGTTCTCATCCTTCAGTGCACTGGTCTATGGCTTTGTGGCCATCGGTGGCTGGTTAGGCGATAAGGTACTCGGTGCCAAACGTGTCATCGTGCTTGGTGCATTAACGCTGGCAGTCGGTTATGCCATGATTGCCTACTCGGGCCATGACATTTTCTGGGTTTATCTGGGTATGGCGACCATTGCGGTTGGTAATGGTTTGTTCAAAGCCAACCCCTCCTCTCTGCTGTCAACATGCTATAACAAAGATGATCCGCGTTTAGACGGCGCATTCACCATGTACTACATGTCCGTCAATATCGGTTCATTCTTCTCTATGCTGGCCACCCCATGGTTAGCGGCGAAGTATGGCTGGAGCGTCGCATTCTCACTGAGCGTAGTGGGTATGTTGATCACCTTGGTAAACTTCTGGTTCTGCCGTAAATGGGTAAAAAATCAAGGTTCAAAACCTGACTTTGCACCACTACAGATTAAAAAGTTACTGATGGTATTGGTGGGTGTGGTTGCACTGGTCACGCTGTCAAGCTGGTTGCTGCATAACCAAATAGTGGCACGTTGGGCGTTGGCATTAGTATCTCTGGGCATCATCTGTATCTTTGCCAAAGAGACCTTCTCTCTGCATGGCACTGCCCGCCGCCGAATGATTGTGGCATTCTTACTGATGCTGGAAGCGGTGGTGTTCTTTGTGCTGTATAGCCAAATGCCAACGTCGCTGAACTTCTTTGCTATTCATAACGTTGAGCATTCAATCTTTGGTATTACCTTCGAACCAGAACAGTATCAGGCGCTGAACCCGTTCTGGATCATGGTAGCCAGCCCAATACTGGCGGCTATCTATAATAAGATGGGTGACCGCCTACCAATGCCACACAAGTTTGCTTTCGGTATGGTGCTCTGCTCTGCGGCCTTCCTGGTTCTACCATGGGGTGCCAGCTTCGCCAACGAACATGGTATTGTGTCCGTTAACTGGTTGATCCTGAGCTACGCATTGCAAAGTATCGGGGAACTGATGATTTCGGGCCTGGGCCTGGCGATGGTTGCGCAGTTGGTACCTCAGCGCTTGATGGGCTTCATCATGGGTTCATGGTTCCTGACGACGGCAGCAGCAGCCCTGATCGCCGGTAAAGTTGCAGCATTAACTGCGGTGCCAAGTGATATTACTGATGCCCATGCATCACTGGCAATCTATAGCCATGTATTTATGCAGATTGGTATTGTCACTGCCATTATCGCAGTATTGATGATGCTCACCGCACCAAAACTGTATCGCATGACTCTCGCACCAACAGAGAGTAATAAAGCGACCCCAGTAACCGCCGCATAATTGCCCGGCAGGATAAAGCACGCGTGCCAAGTGCTTTATCCTGCCAACTCCCACGTAAAACTCAGACAGCCTGTCGTTTGGCGAGAATAAGTCCTAAATTCAATACTTATTTATCAGACCATACCGCCAACTGATAGCCATCCGGGTCGGTAAAGTGGAAACGACGCCCGCCGGGGAAAGTAAATATCGCCAGCACAATAGAGGCTCCCGCTTCTTCCAACCGTTTTTGCGTCTGTTCAAGATCATCAGCATACAGAATGATTAACGGCCCACCGTTGGGCTGAACGTCACTCAGGGTGGTGAAGCCGCCGGTCAGTCGGCCATCGGTAAACTCACAATATCCTGGGCCATAGTCAGTAAAGCGCCAATTGAATACCTTGCCATAGAAATCCTTCGAGCGGGCAATATCACCGACGGCAAACTCTATGTTGTCAATTCGACTATCATTTCCCTGAATACCCATAAACGGCTCCTGTTTAAAAATACCTGATTAATTCACTGATTCATCTTAAACATTTACTAAGATGATGAATATCACTCGCCTTATCAATGATAACTTCGTCACATTATTTGTGCGCAAAAAATAAACTATACTGATAACAGACCGCACAGCGTTAACCCCATTTTGAGCGATATCAGAATGAAACCCGTCTGTTATTTGCGGTCAATAACCGGCAAGGAGGTGATTTATGATAAACCATGTATGGGGGCTTCTGACCCGTCCTAGTCAGGAATTGCAGCAAATTAAACGCGAGGGGGAAAGTGTCCGCCACCTGTATGCCCATCACGTCCTTTTAATGGCTGCCATTCCCGTGATTTGCGCGTTTATCGGCACCACACAAGTGGGCTGGAACTTTGGTGATGGTCAGATAATAAAACTGGCGCCCCTTACCGCACTCTATTTTGCCATTATTTTCTATGTTTTGATTTTGGCGGCGGTAGCTCTCATGGGACGAGTGATTTATTGGATGGCCCGCCGCTATGAGAGCCGGCCCAGTTGGCAAAGCTGTACCTTATTCGCCGGTTATGCCGCAACGCCCATGTTTTTAGGTGGCGTGGTTGCCCTCTACCCGATTATCTGGTTGTGCTTATTGGTTGGCATCATTGCACTCTGCTATGCAGGCTACCTGATGTATTTGGCGATCCCCACCTTCTTAAATATTGACCGACAAGAAGGTTTTATTTTCTCCGGTTCCACATTTGCCATCGGCGTGCTGGTATTAGAGTTACTCCTTGGTCTGACTGTATTGCTGTGGGGTTACGGTTCACGGCTATTATGACCTCCAAACATTCCCTTCGTTAACACCGCTCCTGATAACATGTACAGAGAGCGGTGGCTGTTACTCCGTTGGTTCTCGCTTTATTAGCTTTGACTGGGGCTAATATCAGGCTTTTATGGTGATTAATGTCGCCCAGATCGCAATCTCTTACATCCACACGCAGGATAAGGTTGTACACTGAGTAAGACTGATGCAAACAAGGCGAAAAAAATGAAAAGGCTAACATTAAAAGAAATGACCGAAAGTGAGCAACGTGACGTCAAAACGCAACTCGATAGAGCCAGAATAAATTTAGGAAGGGCTTTAACCAATTCAGAACAGAATAAAGTAAGAGAAGAAGCAATAGATAAAATCATGAACGCTCGGGAACAAGTCGCCAAGTTAACCCGCGTAGAAAGAAAAACCAAAAAAACCGCACCAAGTACTACCACTTTTAGCTGGTCCGCATCGATCAGCACTCGCCCACCACGGTAACTGATTTCCACTGCCTGATAATAACAGACAGGGATTACCTACAGCGGTGGATACTCACTGCTGTAGGACAACACTTTATTTCTGCGACTAATTTTATTTCCCGCACAATTATATTACACCGCTAGCAGCATTTTTCCCCCGCCTGCCTTAGGATTAAGGAAGCTTTTTTCTTTCAGTGATCGATTAAGGAGTTTGTGATGAAATTGTTCTATAAACCCGGTGCCTGCTCTCTGTCTCCACATATTGTATTACGTGAAGCAGGGTTAGATTTTAGTATTGAGAGTGTCGATCTGGTGGCCAAAATAACTGAAACGGGTGAAGACTATTTAAGCATCAGCCCAAAAGGACAGGTACCCGCCTTGGTACTGGATGATGGCAGCCTGCTCACTGAGGGTGTTGCTATCGTGCAATATCTGGCAGATATGGTGCCAGACCGCCACCTGATTGCCCCATCAGGGACTCTTTCCCGCTATCATGCCATTGAGTGGCTAAACTTCATTGCGACTGAATTACATAAAGGTTTCAGCCCACTGTTTAACCCGAAAACACCGGATGACTATAAAACGATCGCACGTGAGCGGCTGAATAAACAATTCAGTTATGTAGACAGCGTATTAGCACAACACGATTATCTGTTAGGCAAAAAATTCAGCGTGGCTGATGCCTATTTATTTACTGTCACTCGTTGGGCGAGTGCGCTGAAACTTGATATTACCCAGCGCAGTAATTTGGATAAATATATGGGCCGTGTAGCAGAACGCCCAGCCGTTAAAGCCGCATTAGCCGCAGAAGACGTTAAGAAATAAGTCATTTGATTAATTAGAGTGCCCCTCCATTAAGGGGCACTGTATAGCAGGGATTATAACTTGATGGCAGAGAATTTACTGACGGGATTAACAATTCCATCCTGAGCGGCGACAACCTGAAGTTCATACTCACCCATCTCCTGAGTTTTCAGCATCACTTCATATACAGCGGCAGTAACATGCTCCAGTGCCTTATCCAGGGCTTCACCTTTCAGCAAGTTCACCAGCAATAAACCACTGGTCAAATCACCCACACCGACCGGTTGGCGGGCACCAAAGTCCACCAGCGGACGACTGATATGCCATGCCTCATCGGCCGTGACTAATAACATTTCAAAGCAGTCAGCATGATAACCGGCGCGGCTTAGGTGCTTAACTAACACAACTTTTGGCCCTTGGGCGCACAGATCACGAGCAACCTTAACGGCCTGTTCGACACTTTCAACCCGCACACCACTAAGCTGCTCCAGTTCAAGCAGGTTCGGTGCAATGATATCGCTGGCAGGCAAGGCTTCTTTACAGAAGAACTCTGCCACCCCTGGGGCGACGATACAGCCCTTCTCTGGATGCCCCATGACCGGATCACAAAAATACCAGGCATTCGGATTGGCTTGTTTTACGCGTGCAACCGCAGCCAGAATATGACCGCCCTGCTCGGGTGAACCGATATAACCACTTAATACCGCATCACAATCTTTCAGCCGATCAATATCGGCAATGCCTTGTACTATTTCAGTCAAATGGCTGGCGGGCATCACACAACCGGTCCAGTGACCATATTGCGTATGGTTGGAAAACTGGACGGTATTCAGCGGCCAAACATTGACCCCCATTCGGCGCATAGGAAATTCAGCAGCACTATTACCCGCATGGCCAAAAACAACATGAGACTGAATCGAAAGTATATTTTTCATTGGAACGGCCTAAAGTTAAGGGCACCCATGCCCACTTTGTAATACAGCGCTGACCGGAATAAAACATCAGCTAACAAAACATTAGCCAAAAAATAAGGGGCATTTCGGCCCCTTATCTTATTTCATTCTTATAGCCAGCTAATCAGGCAATAATGTTTTTTGCCACGACGCAATAAGGTATAGCGCCCAAACAGGCGATCAGCATCGGTAAAGATGTATTCTGGGTCTGCCTGCTTTTCACCATTAATGGCGACAGCATTAGAACCAATCATAGTACGCGCCTGCCCACGAGAAGGGACCAACTCAGCATTAACCAATGCCTGTTGTAAATCAGCATCGCGGCCCAGTTCAATTGTCGGCATGCCATCTTGTGCCAACTGAGCAAAGTCGGCTTCGGTCATCTCATTTAAATCACCGGAGAATAAGCTCGCGGTAATACGTTTGGCGGCAGCAAGGCCTTCTGCACCATGGACCATGCCGGTGACATTTTCGGCCAGAACATACTGCGCACGTGGCGCTTTGCCGCTGTTTTTATCTTCTTCTTCCAGCGCGTTAATTTCTTCCATACTCATGAAAGTAAAGAACTTCAGGAAACGATAAACATCGGCATCTGCGGTGTTAATCCAGAACTGGTAGAATTTGTAAGGGCTGGTCTTCTTCGGATCAAGCCATACCGCACCACCTTCGGTTTTACCAAATTTAGTGCCGTCAGCTTTAGTAATTAATGGCACGGTCAGGCCATAAACTTGCTGCTGATGGAGGCGACGTGTCAAATCAATACCAGAGGTAATATTACCCCACTGATCAGAGCCGCCGATTTGCAGCGCCACACCGTGAGCTTTATTCAGGCAAGCGAAATCATAAGCTTGTAACAGGTTATAGGAAAACTCAGTAAACGAAATCCCACTGTCATCGCGATTCAGGCGTTGCTTAACCGCTTCCTTATTGATCATCTGATTAACAGAGAAGTGCTTGCCAATATCACGCAGGAAGGTCAGCACATTCATGCCACCAAACCAATCGTAGTTATTGGCCGCAATAGCACTGTTTTCACCGCAATCAAAATCGAGGAATGGCGAAACCTGACGGCGGATTTTCTCCACCCATTCGTTAACCGTATCTTCCGTATTCAGTTTGCGTTCGCTGGCCTTGAAACTTGGATCACCAATCATACCGGTAGCGCCACCGACCAGCGCCACGGGACGATGCCCAGCCAGTTGGAAACGCTTCAGGCACAACAACGGAACCAGATGACCCAAATGCAAGCTGTCTGCGGTAGGATCGAAACCGCAATACAGTGAAATTGGCCCTTGCGCCAGTCTCTCTGCTAACGCGTCTTCATCCGTAACCTGGGCAACGAGGCCCCGCTCTTGCAATTGTTTAATCAGGTTGCTGCTGGTCATCAACGACTCCATTGTTTTTCACAAAAAATTGTCTTTTACAAAAATTATCTTTTACCAGGAAAAGAGGATTTATACCCAAAGAACTTGGTGTTGCAGCCAGGCAGCAAGCAAATAAATCCCACTGAGCTTACTCAAATAAGAAATAAGCAATTCGGGTGACAAATCTGCTTGCCGTGGCCTCGCAGAGGCGAGACTCAGGGGTGGGCCGAGTAACGAACGTAAAAACACCCCTGCGGCTTCAAGTACGAAGGGTATAGAATAAAGCGCCCGTCACACGAGCGCTAGGCTTAACCACAATTATTTCATCGTTCTCAAGGAGCTAAACGGTCAATTTTCCATGCATCTGCTTGCCGTTGATAAATAAAACGGTCATGCAAGCGATGCTCACCGCCCTGCCAAAACTCCACAGAGTCAAACTTAACGCGGAATCCGCCCCAAAAACTGGGTAATGGCACGTCACCATGCTGGAATTTTTGCTTTAACTCGAGGAACTTACTTTCCAATACACCACGAGCAGAAATACGCGATGATTGTTGGGAAACCCAGGCACCAATCTGGCTATCTTTCGGGCGGGAACTGAAATACTTTAGCACTTCAAGGGTTGAAAGCCGTTCTGCGGTTCCGAGGAAAATGACTTGCCGGTCTAACATATGCCAAGGGAACAACAGACTAATATGTGGATTTTCAGCCAGTTGCTGCGCTTTGCGGCTGCCCAAATTGGTATAGAACACCATACCCTGATCATCATAATGCTTCAGCAGCACAATGCGCTGATAAGGTTGGCCATCGGCAGCTACCGTAGCCACACACATAGCTGTTGGATCAGGCAAACGCGCTTCACAGGCCTGTTTTAACCAACGTTCAAATAAGTCCAGTGGGTTTTCGGTTAAATCACTGCGACGCAAACCGCCGCGAATATATTCACGACGTAGATCTGCAACATCAAATTCATTCTTGTCAGTCATATAAGCTCTGTAACGCGCAGGAAAGCAGTGACTATTATTCTGCCCTTGCAGAGCAAGAATCACAATCACTCAGAGCAGACAACGGCCTGATTACTTGATCAAAACACAGTCATTGATAATGACTTTTCCATCACGCTCAACAAAAGCACTATTTCCTTTCGACCAGAAGCTATAGTGGCCGTCGCTATATTTAGTGCCGGAAGCTGCACGCACCTGAGGTAAGGTCAACTGTTCACCATCTAACACCAAATTGACTTTATCTTGGCGGTTGTCCTGAGCAACGGTCAGCCGGGTTGTGCCACACTGATAATGCAACGTTTCACTTTTAGGTTGAACCAGACTGCATCCTGCCAACATCAATACTGCTGTTACGCCAAATACTGAAGTTGCAACAAATAAGTGTTTCATTATGTCGTCCTCGTTGATGGAATAAGGCACCGTACCCTATGGCAGCTTAACACCCTCAGCGTGACGATACAGGATAGACTGCTCCTAAAATGGTTTCGCAACTGGCTCCGGTCACCGATGGCAAATTACCCGATTTACCGGACAACGTCCGAAATGCCAGCCAGGCAAACGCCAGAGCCTCCATATCGTCGCCACTCACACCAAAATTGTCAGTTACGCACACCTCCGTCCCCGGTAACAAGGTTGACATCCGTGACATCAGCAACGGGTTACGCGCCCCGCCGCCACACACCAACAGCCGCTCACAGCCCCCTGCCAACTGCACCTGCTCGGCGATTGATAGCGCAGTTAACTCTGCCAACGTTGCTTGAATATCTTCCGGTTTCAGCCCCGGCACCTTCGCCAATTGCTTATCCAACCACCCGGCATTGAAATATTCGCGCCCGGTACTTTTTGGGGCAGGTTTGGCAAAATAGGGATCACTGAACATCAGCTCAAGCAGCGGTTGATTAACTTGCCCCGACAGTGCCCAGCACGCATCTTTATCATAGGGTAAGGCACGATTACGCCAGATCCAGGCATCCATCAACATATTGCCAGGCCCGGTATCAAACCCCCGCACCGGCAAATCGGGTAATAGCATAGATAAATTAGCAATACCGCCAATGTTCAGTATCATGCGCCGCTCGGTGGCATGGGCTAGTAAAGCATGGTGGAAAGCGGGCACCAAAGGTGCACCTTGCCCGCCATAAGCCATATCACGGCGGCGGAAATCCCCAACAGTAGCAATGTTTGTCAACGCTGCAATACGATTATTATCACCTAATTGTATTGTAAACGCCGGTTCACCGAGCGGTTCATGCCACACCGTTTGCCCATGACAGCCAATGGCGGTAATGTCCTGTGCGCTAAGGCCTTCTTTTGCCAGTAAGCCCTGCACCGCTTGCGCAAACAAGATACCCAGTTGGGCATCAAGCTTACCCACTGCGGACAAGGTCGTAGACTGGCCCTGACACATGCCGAGGATATCTTTTTTCAGCTGTAGCGGCATTGGATGACTATAGCTGGCCTGCTGGGCTACCATACGCTCATCAATGGCAGCTAACACCACATCAATCCCATCCAGACTGGTTCCTGACATCACTCCAATAAAACGGCCTGATTTCATAGCAATGACCTTATTCCCTCATTCAGGGACAAAATAGCAATAAGACTTTCCACAAGCCAAGTCAGAATAATAAAATTAACACCCTGAAAAGATATACTTTTTAAAGTGTATACCGCTATAGGAGCCTGTCCTAAACGCTACTTTTTATTTGTAGGAAAGGTCACATAAAAGTCACTCTTACTGACATTTTCATTTATCGCAGTGATATTTCTTACTTTAAGAAAGTTAAACTGCCGTTTAATATTCGTTGAAGTATAAACCGCTAAGCTGCGTACCCATCGATGGTGGTCGAAAAATTAAGCAGAAAGTTAAAATAAGTAAGTAGTGAAATAAACATTTGGGTAAGCCATACTTTGTGCAAATATCGGCCTTGTGCAAATACTGGGCCATCAATGGACTGGATTTGGATATCCCTGGCATACTGAACCGTAATACGGTTGTGCATTTTTAATAGGAGTTTTTATGATCAAGCCACTAATCGCCGTTGCTATCGCTGCGGTTACTCTGACCGGTTGTGCCAATAATAGCACCCTGTCCGGTGATGTCTTCAGCGCATCCGAAGCCCGACAAGTACAAACTGTGACTTACGGTACCCTACTATCCGTACGCCCAGTCACTATTCAGGGTGGCGATGAAAACAATGTCATGGGTGCCATTGGCGGTGCAGTCCTGGGTGGTTTCCTTGGTAATACTGTTGGTGGTGGCACTGGTCGTAGCCTGGCAACTGCAGCAGGTGCTGTTGCGGGTGGTATGGCAGGGCAAGGTGTTCAGGGCGCAATGAACCGCACCGACGGCGTGCAACTTGAAGTCCGTAAAGATGACGGCACAACCATTCTGGTGGTGCAAAAACAAGGCCCAACTCGCTTTAGCGTCGGTCAGCGCGTGATGCTAGCGAGCAGTGGTAGCACCGTTACCGTTAGCCCACGCTAATAACTCTGCTATTACTGTCTTCAGGTAAAAGCCAGAGTTCGTAATGAACTCTGGCTTGTTTTACTAAAATATTTCTTTCTGCTGTGAATAGAGTCGTAAATCTTTATTATTACTTGCTTTGTAATTGGTTAATATTGCTCTCAAGCTTATTAATCAGACCAGATAGCAATTCAATCTCATCTGTTGAAATCCCCCCAAGAATTTCTTTACGGGTGGAACATATGACTCCATCAACCGTATCTATTATCGGTGAAGACTGCTCCGTCAGTTTTATCCTCTTCGCACGACGATCATTTGCGCAGGTATGCCGTGTGATTAAACCTTTCTCCTCCAGTTGATCTAAGGTTCTAACCAGTGATGGTTGTTCGATACCAATCGCTTTTGCCAGTTGAATTTGTGACTGTTCAGGCGGTAAACGATTAATGTTATGCAAGGTAACCCAATGCGTTTGAGTTAACTCCAGCGGCTTCAACCGATGGTCGATAAGCGCGCGCCAAGCGCGAACTAATCGTGCTAAATCAGATCCTAATGTCGATTCCAATTGCCCCTCCTTTTAATTAGCGTGCTAGCATAACTCCCAGAGTCCCGTCTATTTTGGGTAATTAACATTAAAAACACAAATGTATATATACCGTCGATGCTAGGGTAATAGCAATAAATACGGCGAATCCTTTAGAAAAAATGATGTTTTGGCTAAAAATACCTATTAAGGATTAACCTTATGTATGTATCAGTGTTACCCATAAACGCACCTCTTACAGACTTGGTTATAGGTGCCTCAATCTATTTCCCGCCGATGTTTAAGGCGGTTATGCTAGGTTTGGTGTTTTGGCTATTGATCCATCATGTCCTACGGAATTGGATCTACTCTGGTGACATCTGGCATCCAATATTAATGGATCTGTCAATTTTTGTCATTGCGGTCAGCGTTTCTTTATGGATATTAGCCAGTTGGTAAATTGATATGAATCATCAGTCTCTTAAATATTTCTCCTCTGTCATTGTCTTCGCTCTCGCACTTTGTGCGGGTTGGTGGATGTGGAACTACTACATGCAATCACCCTGGACTCGCGATGGTAAAGTCCGGGCTGAATTGGTCAGCATCACCCCGGAAGTGTCGGGCCGACTGGTTAAAATAGTAGTTCATGATAACCAGTTGGTAAGCTCGGGTAGCTTATTATTTGTGATTGACCCACAACCCTACCAACTGGCACTGGATAACGCGCAAGCCGCTTTAGTGAAGGCGCAAGCTGACCTGGCTAAAGCGAATCATGAAGCAGAACGTCGGCGAAATTTACCGAAAAACATCATTTCTGGTGAAGATCTCGACATTGCCAACTTAACCGCCGATAGCATGAAAGCGGCCTACCAGGGCGCGGTGGCGAATGTCGAACAAGCGAAATGGAATCTCAGCAAAACCCGTATTTATGCGCCGACCGATGGTTATATAACCAACTTGCAAACACGGGTGGGTAACTATGCTACCGCCGGCATACCATTAGTCGCGCTAATCGATACCAATTCATTCTATGTGATGGGCTATTTCGAAGAAACCAAGTTGAAACATATTAGAGAAGGTAATAAAGCCAAGATTGTTTTGTATAATGGCAACATTCCTTTACGCGGCGTAGTCGAAAGTATTGGTCGTGCTATTTATGACCAAAGTGTTGATAGCAGCGGTGACTTATTGGTAGATGTAAAACCTAATGTTCCTTGGGTACGGCTGGCCCAACGGGTTCCGGTAAGAATCAAACTGCTGGATGTCCCAGCCGATGTCACCCTTATTGCGGGCACCACCTGCACTATTTCACTGGTTGACTAAACGATGCGTATCTCCTTCCCCCTGTGGCACCAGACCCCATGGGGTAAAGCCAATGCCGGTCAGTGGCGTTATGCATTGCGTAATTCATTGGCAATGTGCTTATCACTGTGGATTGCCTTTGCGCTGAATTTAGATGAGCCTTACTGGGCAATGACCTCCGCTGCAGTGGTGAGTTTCCCCACCGTCGGCGGGGTCATCAGCAAAAGTATTGGTCGCATCATCGGCAGCTTACTGGGGGCGGCCGCATCCGTGGTAATTGCCGGCCATTGCCTGAATGATCCCTGGCTGTTTACCTTTGCAATTGCAGCCTGGATTGCCCTTTGTACTTTTGTCTCCAATCACTATCAAAATAATGTTTCTTATGCGTTTGCGTTAGCCGGTTATACCACCGCAATTATTGCCTTTTCTACGGTCAACACCGCTGGCACCCAGCAAATTTTTGATATCGCGCAAGCCCGAGTGTGTGAAGTGATTACCGGTATTCTTTGTGGTGGCCTGATGATGATGCTGATGCCGAGCACCTCCGACGGCGAAGCATTACTGACCTCACTGCGCCGCATGCAATCTCGCTTACTGGAACATGCCGAGTTATTGTGGCAAACCGATCATAACCCCCAGCTACGTGCCTCACATGAAGGGGTAATTGGCCAGATTCTGACCATGAATGTACTGCGGATCCAGGCCTTTTGGAGCCATTACCGCTTGCGGCGGCAAAATAACGTCTTGAATTTTATTTTGCATCGTCAATTACGTATAACCAGTGTAATTACCAGTTTACGGCGCATGTTGCTTAACTGGCCAACGCCACCGGAGAACCTGACACCAGTGCTGTCACAGTTGCTACAAACACTACAGCGACCCGATTGCGATAAATATCAGTTGGCCAAAATACTGCAACAAATCGCCCCGCATGATGAGTTCGACTATCGACACCGCGCCTTCTGGTTACGATTACAGCATTTTTGTTGGTTATATTTGCAAGTGAATCGTTGGCTGACACAGTTGGATAAAGAATCGGCCAGCGACCTGCCACAACCGCCACCAGTAACCGCGCTGGCTCGCCATACCGATACTTATGAGGCCGCCTATAACGGGCTGCGAACCTTCGTGTGTATTGTTATTGGTTGTGCATTTTGGATAAATACGCAGTGGAGTTCGGGCAGTGCTGCACTGGCATTGGCCGCGGTAAGTTGCGTGCTCTACTCCGCAACCCCGTCGCCAACCGACAGTATTGCTACACTATTGAAAGCCATTGTTCTGCTTTCTATCGGCTGCTTTATTCTTAAGTTTGGTGTGATGGTACAGATTGATGATTTCTGGCAATTTGCTGCCGTACTGTTCCCCATTTTAATCACCATGCAGATGATGAAACTACAGCATCCGGCCTATGCTTCATTGTGGGGACAATTGATTGTCTTTATGGGTTCTTTCCTAAGTGTAACCAACCCGCCGAGCTATGATTATCAAGAGTTCCTTAATGATAATATTGGTAAATTAGTCGGCGTAATGTTAGCAGGTGTTGCTTTTCAGCTATTGCGCCCCAGTTCTGATAAACGCAAAAGTCGACGTATCATTCGGATGCTCCGCCGCGATTTCATTGATCAGATCAGTAGCCATCCACAACAGAGCCAGAATCAATTCGAATCACTGATTTACCATCGAATTAACCAACTCAATCTCAGTAAAGATCAGTCAGCTCGCCTGTGGCTGCTGCGTTGGGGGATGGTATTGCTCAATTGTAGCCATGTGGTCTGGCAATTACGTGATTGGCAAACCACCTCTGCACCCTTGTCAGCAGTACGGGACGTTTGTATTCACTGCCTGAAGGGGTGTATGACCGAAAAAGGTGTGCAACCCAGTTCGTTACTCGCAACATTGCAGGAGTTACAACGAATGAGTGCTATTTTGGCTCAATACCCCGATGCCTCTGGGCGGGAACTGGCGGGGCTGATTTGGCGATTATATTGCTCACTGACACAACTGCAACTGGCCCCTCCTGCCGAGGAAAACAAAACTGCGCCAGCCTGAGGCTTACTGGCGCAGAAAAGAAGCTTAAGGCACGTCATAACCCAGTGCAGCACGACGAATGCGGAACCACTGCTGGCGCGTCATCGTCAAGGAGAGTGATGCCCATGCGGCTTTAACCCGCTCTATTTTGCCAGAGCCAATAATCGGCAGCGGTGCTGACGGCAAACGTAGCACCCAGGCATAAACCACTTGCTCAATGCTTGCTGCACCGATTTCGTCAGCTACCGCCTGCAACTCATCACGTAATGCCTGGTACTCCGGGTCGCTGAACAACCTACCGCCACCGAGACAAGACCATGCCATGGGTTTGATACGCAGTTGCTGGCAGGCATCGAGCGTACCATCGACAATAGCAGGCTGATGCAGCGGCGAAATCTCTACCTGATTCGTGACCAGCGAGAATGGCAGGCGTGATTGCAGTAAATTGAATTGCGCAGGAGTAAAGTTTGACACACCGAAATATTTTACTTTGCCGCTTTTGTGCAGTTGGGTGAAGGCTTCTGCCACCTCATCGGCATCCATCAACGGGTCCGGTCGGTGAATCAGCAGTAAATCAAGATAATCAGTGTGCAAATGGGCCAATGATTGCTCAGCACTTGCAATGATATGTGAACTATCCGTAATGTAGTGCCCCAACACATGTTCCGGTTTAGCCGTGGTGGCAATGCCACATTTACTCACCAGCTCCAGTTGGTCACGCAAGGACGGTTTAAGCCGTAAGGCCTGGCCAAATGCTTGTTCACACTGATAACCGCCGTAAATATCAGCATGATCCGCCGTAGTAATACCCAACTCAATGTGTTGCTCGATAAAAACCAACAACTGCTCAGGCGTCATGCCCCATTCCATCAGCCGCCAATAACCGCAAATCATACGTGAAAATTCAGGTCCAAGCGGAGCCAGTTGGCTACGTGTATCCATTATTAGCTACCTCATCTGTTTATCTACCTATAAGCATACACAACCGGCGGTAAGGTTAAATCCTCCCTGAACCATCAATTCAAGGTCAAACGGGGGCTTAGCGGTAAAATAGCCAGAAATGGTAAAGTTTAAGACCGATTAAGCGCGAATTAGAATAAGGAAGGTTGTTCTGGTAACGGCTCATCGACTTGTTTGTTACCACGCTGCAAGCGCAGTAGACGTTGGCGGCATAAACGCAATACATCCCGTTTCTGCGGGTCACTCATTTTCATCCAATTAAAGCGCTCATCCCTGCTACGCAGGCAGCCACGGCAAAAGCCACGGTCATCTGTTTGGCAGATGCCACGGCACGGACTGGGAATGTCGAAAAACTCAAGTTGCTGAGACACGCTGCCTCCTGCGGCTGATACCTTAATTGAAGACTGCTTCACCGCAGCTGGCAAGTCCAATTTGTTTACGGTTGTAAAAATCCGCTATCAGCGCCGAGGCGCGGCCCTTAACCGCTAAGGTTATCTTAAGTTTCATTCGATACCATTCAGGTAATTAGTGAACTGTAGGATTCCATTTTCACAATGAATGTTCGATATAAGTTACAGTGTAACAGTCTGAGTTTTATCCTGGCCAGTGCACTCTTTTTCACTCTGGGTCATAACGCACTGTTTATTGCGAAAGCCTGGTCGCTGATCCATTTTGACAGCAGTGACAGTTACTTCTTCGCCGCGACAATTCCGGTGGTGATATTTTGCGCACTGAACATCATATTTAGCCTGTTAGCTGTGCCCTTTCTGCATAAGCCAATCATTATTCTATTGCTGTTGGGCAGCGCGGCGGCAAACTATTTTATGTTTAGTTATGGTGCCGTCATTGACGCCAATATGATGCAAAATGCCTTTGAAACCAACTCACAAGAGGCGGCCGCTCTTTTCACTCCCCGTATGGCCCTATGGCTACTGGTGGCGGGTATTATTCCTGCGACCCTGGTCTGCTTTGCCCGTATTCGGGTCAGCCGCCCATGGTGGTATATGTTGGGGCTGCGCGCAGCAAATATTTTGATATCAGCAGTGATTATTCTGTTGGTTGCTGCCCTGTTTTATAAAGATTATGCATCGTTGATTCGTAATAATAAAAACATCGTTAAAATGTTAACCCCATCCAACTTTGTCAGTGGCAGTTTTCAATTCACTAAACACAAATATTTCACCCGTAATCTGCCACTGGTAACACTCGGTGAAGATGCCCATAAAGGCCCATTGATTAGTGGGCAACAAAAGAAAACGCTGGTCATTCTCGTGGTTGGTGAAACTGCCCGTGCAGAGAATTTCTCCTTGGGCGGTTATGGGCGAGAAACCAACCCGAGCCTAAAAAAACAAGATGTTACCTATTTCAGCAAAGCATCATCCTGCGGGACTGAAACTGCGGTGTCGGTACCTTGTATGTTC
Source organism: Yersinia sp. 2540 StPb PI (assembly GCF_052217165.1). Taxonomy (NCBI): domain Bacteria; kingdom Pseudomonadati; phylum Pseudomonadota; class Gammaproteobacteria; order Enterobacterales; family Yersiniaceae; genus Yersinia; species Yersinia sp. 2540 StPb PI. The sequence continues at coordinate 2,786,223 of NZ_JAZGQC010000001.1, read as the reverse complement.
TCGAATATGGCGCGCAAAAATTATGATGCCACCCTCGCCAGTCATCAGGAGGGCTTAATGGATATTCTTGCCCACGCTGGCTTGAATGTCTTATGGCGCGAAAATGACGGGGGTTGTAAAGGTGCCTGCGATCGCATTCCACATCAGGATGTTACCCAATTGCAGCTCACCGCCGATTGCGAGAACGGGGTCTGTTTAGATAACGCATTATTGTATAAATTAGATAATTATATTAATGGGCTACAAGGTGACGGTGTCATTGTCTTACACCAAATGGGCAGCCACGGGCCGGCTTATTATCGCCGCTCAACCCCAGAGATTCGCCAGTTTTCCCCTACCTGTGATAGCAACCAAATTCAGGATTGCACCCCACAGGAATTGGTAAATACCTACGATAACTCTATTCTTTATACCGATGCGATGTTGGGTAACACCATTAAGTTATTGCAACAACACAATAATAACTTTAACACTGCGCTGGTCTATCTCTCTGATCACGGTGAGTCATTAGGCGAAAATGGTATGTATTTGCACGGTACCCCTTATATGTTCGCCCCAAGTCAGCAGACACATATACCATTTCTAATGTGGCTATCACCTGAATATACAAAAAACTATGGCATTGACCGTCAGTGCTTATCATCCAGTGCACAACATGATGAAATATCACAAGATAATCTGTTCCATACCTTATTGGGCATGATGAATATTCAAACCAGTGAATACCAATCAGAACTAGATTTACTACAGAAATGCCGAACCCAGGGCGAAAGAATCAGTCAAAAAAGTCCGTAAAGAGTTAATACCTGATAGTGAGTTTGATGCCAGCGTTTCCCTCCGCTGGCATTTTTTTCTTGACCTAGACCGATTGGTCTATTACGCTTTGCGACATGAACAAAATACAGCACACACACATAGACACCCGTGAACATCTGTTAGCAACCGGTGAGAGCCTTAGCCTGCGTCTTGGCTTTAATGGTATGGGTCTCAGCCTGTTACTGACCACGGCAGGCATACCGAAAGGCTCGTTTTATCACTATTTCCGTTCTAAGGAAGTTTTTGGTGAAGCGATGCTACAGCGTTATTTTGATCGTTACGACGCTGAAATGGAAAGCCTGCTCACCCATTCACAAGGTGATATGCGCCACCATTTGTTGCACTATTTTGCTCAAGCTATTGCTAACTATTGTGGCAGTGAATGCCACAATGCTTGTCTGGCGGTGAAACTATCAGCAGAGGTAAGTGACTTATCCGAACCTATGCGCCATGCATTGGATATCGGCACTGCCCGTGTGATTGGTCGGTTGCAAGATGCCATTGAAGCCGGTATTGCTGAAGGCTCGCTGCGCATTACGCTCTCACCGGCGGCAACCGCTGAAACACTGTATGCCTTGTGGCTCGGTGCTTCACTGCGGGCTAAAGTGAAACGATCGGTTGCTCCGCTGACCTGTGCGCTAGAAAGTATCGAACTGATTCTACAACCAACCCCATAATCCAATGATTCTGAAGCTAACACTTTTGTTTTTCAGAATTTACCCAGTTGCTAGTTGACTGGTCTATTAATATAGGACGCACCATGAAGACTGCTAAACTGTTCTCCCCTTTGAAAGTTGGCACGCTCACATTGCCAAACCGCGTATTTATGGCTCCGCTAACGCGCTTGCGCAGCATTGAGCCAGGTGATATTCCAACTCCTCTGATGGCTGAATATTACCGTCAACGGGCCAGCGCCGGTTTGATTATTACCGAAGCCACCCAGATTTCTTTCCAGGCGAAAGGCTATGCGGGTGCTCCAGGGTTACACACTCAGGAACAGTTAAACGCATGGAAAAAAATCACGCAGGCGGTGCATGAAGACGGTGGACATATTGCTGTACAGTTATGGCATGTCGGCCGTATCTCGCACAACAGTTTGCAGCCAGGTCAGCAAGCGCCGGTAGCACCTTCAGCCATTGCCGCGGATACCCGCACCACCGTGCGCGATGAAACGGGAGCCTGGGTACGCGTTCCCTGCTCCACCCCACGCGCCCTGGAAACAGAAGAGATCCCTGGCATCATTAATGATTTCCGCCAGGCAACAGCGAATGCCCGTGAAGCTGGCTTTGACTATATTGAATTGCATGCAGCCCACGGCTACCTGCTGCATCAATTTATGTCTCCGGCATCCAATCAACGTACCGACCAATACGGCGGTAGTATTGAAAACCGTACCCGTCTGACATTGGAAGTGGTTGATGCAACAGTAGCCGAATGGGGCGCTGAACATATTGGTATTCGTATTTCACCATTGGGGCCATTCAACGGCTTGGATAATGGCGAGGATCAGGGAGAGGCTGCGTTGTACCTCATTGACGAGTTGAACAAACGTCATATTGCTTATCTGCACATGTCAGAACCCGACTGGGCGGGTGGTAAGCCTTACTCCGACGCATTCCGTGATGCCGTGCGCGCCAAATTCAAAGGTGTGATTGTGGGTGCCGGTGCATACACGGCTGAAAAAGCTGAAGAGCTCATTGATAAAGGGTTTATTGATGCTGTCGCCTTTGGCCGTAGCTATATTTCTAACCCGGATCTGGTAACCCGCCTGCAGCAACAGGCTCCGTTGAATGAACCAGATGGTGATACCTTCTATGGCGGTGGCGCAAAAGGTTATACCGACTACCCAACTCTGTGATTCGCCCGTAGATTAAATCATTAAATAACAGTCAGTTAGATTAACCCTCTGACTGGCTGTTTTGTTTATGGCTACAGGTGAGATAACACAAAAAATGGCGCAATCGCCCCCACTACGGATGATGTAATACAACCCCCTATCGACTTGAGTATTTAGTGATTCATTTCGAATTCTTTGGAAACAAGATAAAGCCATTGATTTTGTAAAAAATGACGAGTAGAAACAGAGGAATACTTACAGGGAGGATAACATGGACAGTGCTATTATTGCTGTTTTAACCATCAGTGGAGTGATAGCTTTAGGGGCTATGTCTCCAGGGCCGAGTTTCATCCTTGTTGCGCGAACGGCAATGTCATCCTCACTTAAAAATGCTTTAGCCGTTGCTTTAGGCATGGGCACCGGGTGTGCATTCTTTGCCTTGGTCGCTCTGCTTGGTTTGCAATCTTTGCTACTCACCGTACCTTGGCTATATATGTCACTTAAAATTGGCGGCGGTTTTTATCTCATTTATTTAGCCTTTAAAATGTTTTTCGCGCCTAAAAAAGCAATAAAATTTGAACCCGAGGTTGGCGGACAAACAAGTCTGTCTCGTTCATTTTATATCGGGCTTATTACACAAATTAGTAATCCTAATACAGCACTGGTTTTTGGCGGCATATTTGCCGCAATCCTTACTCAGAATATCGTGGGCTGGATGTATATTGTGTTACCTGTTCTGGCATTCTTGATTGACCTCATTTGGTACGCAATCGTCGCTTGTGTCCTGTCCGCCCCGGTACCAAGAAACTATTATATGCGTTTCAAAATATATTTTGACCGTATTGGTGGTTTGGTCATGGCGCTGCTAGGCATCAAACTGATATTTCAGAAGTGACGGTCCTCCCCGATACTCAACTATAAATTAACAGATTGTTTTTTAATGACATTATTTAACATGCAGATGATTAACCACAAGAACGCATAGCGGGAGAGTCGATTAAATTGATCTTCATATCATGGCAAAAAACACGATACTACCCGCAATAACACTCAATACGCCTACTGTGATTAATATACGTATCCATTTAGCACCGTAGCTTAAAGAATAGATTGCTTCAACCACGAAGAGTATTATCGAAAATAAAAAAGAAAATAGGCTTACCAATAAATTAAATAAAGCTTCTGCTATCGCTACAACTAAAGAGTCCATTTAATGATTCATCCATAAGAATAATATCCATAAAATTCCTACGACTAACCATGGGATAATACAGATATTTTACCGAATCAGAATAGTGTACTGACATAATGTCACAAAAAAAGTCAATTTATTCCCCCCTTTCCAGGGACAATCCCGCCATAATGATAACCAAATATCAGAAGAGTCATGGTAGTGAGCGGGATGATATTACTATATGATTATATATCAGTTTTGATTTATAATGATTTTAAAACTTTAAACTGTTGATTATAAAGAGGTATTATGAAGCGCTTACTCCATACCATGATCCGCGTTGGTGACCTGCAACGCTCTATCGATTTTTACACCAAGGTATTAGGGATGCGTTTACTGCGTACCAGCGAAAACACGGAGTATAAATACTCGCTGGCTTTCGTCGGTTATAGCGATGAAAGTGAAGGTTCAGTGATTGAACTGACCTATAACTGGGACGTGAGCAGTTACGACATGGGGACTGCATTTGGTCACCTGGCGCTGGGCGTGGATGATGTTGCCGCTACCTGCGATCAAATTCGTCAGGCTGGTGGGAATGTGACCCGTGAAGCCGGCCCGGTAAAAGGCGGTAATACTATTATTGCTTTTGTCGAAGATCCCGACGGTTACAAAATCGAGTTAATCGAGAATAAGAGCGCCGGACACGGCCTTGGCAACTGATTAGCGCAAAGGCACCTAAGGTGCCTTTTTTCTCATCGCGATATCCCCCTGCATCCCGCGCTAAAATTTGACATAATGCGCGCTGAATTCGATGAAGATAAGAAACTGATGGCAGATAAAAGTGATCTTAACGCCCTAAGTGGCCGTTTTCGTGGGTATTACCCCGTTGTAATTGATGTGGAAACCGCCGGTTTTAATGCGCAAACCGATGCATTATTAGAAATTGCTGCCGTGACCTTGCAGATGAACAAGGATGGTTGGTTATTACCCGATGAAACGCTGCATTTCCATGTAGAACCCTTTGAGGGTGCCAATCTGCAACCAGAAGCACTGGCATTTAATGGCATTGACCCGACCAACCCTTTGCGTGGTGCTGTGAGTGAATACGATGCTTTGCATGCCATCTTTAAAGCCGTGCGTAAAGGGCTGAAAGATCAAGGCTGTAACCGAGCTATTATCGTGGCACACAACGCCAATTTTGATCACAGCTTCGTGATGGCTGCTGCTGAACGCGCCAGTTTGAAACGTAACCCGTTCCACCCATTTGCAACCTTTGATACTGCGGCGCTCAGTGGGCTGGTGCTAGGGCAAACTGTGCTGGCGAAAGCCTGCCTGACGGCAGGTATTCCGTTTGATAGTAGTCAGGCGCACTCCGCATTGTATGACACCATGCAAACGGCAAAATTATTCTGTGAACTGGTTAACCGCTGGAAAAAACTGGGTGGCTGGCCTATACCGGCGGGGGAATCCGAATAGCGCAGTGTTCATGAGAGAAGATTGTTCATGAGAGAAGACGCAACAATTTTACGTTCAAAAAAAGGTGGCTCAAAGGCCACCTTTTTATTTTTGTCACCGAAAACACACATACCCTATTCTGCGGCAGGCTTTTCTTCTTGTGCACGGTATTTGTCAGCGGTTTCTTTCAACAACTGTTGTAGTTCGCCACGCTGATACATTTCCATCAGAATGTCACAACCGCCGACCAATTCACCATCAACCCACAATTGTGGGAAGGTTGGCCAGTTAGCATATTTTGGCAGTTCCGCACGAATATCCGGGTTTTGCAGGATATCAACATAAGCAAAGCGTTCGCCACAGGCAGACAGCGCCTGCACAGCCTGAGCCGAGAAACCGCAGTTAGGTAACTTTGGTGAACCCTTCATATAAAGCAGGATTGGGTTTTCTGCTATCTGGCGCTGGATTTTATCAATCGTCGTCATTTCTTGCTTCCTCAAGCCATATAGTGGCTACAATACTTAGAACCTATCCATTAGGGCTGTTTTATTATTGCGTCCGGCCTATTGTAGCGACTGTTACCACTGGAATAAAACGCCATCTTTTGCAGGGGCTTTACTCCGTGGACGAATGGTTATATTGTCAGCTACAAATATGTGCATTTAGAATAACATTTTTGATCCCATCACTTCACTATTATCTTCTTTATGGGATTGCCCTGCGGCTTCAAGTAGGAAAGAGATAACTCGTTGACGTATGGTTGATTTAAGTCCATTAGACGTGTGAAAAAGCGACAATATCTAAGCCATTAATGTTTTCTCACAATATCGATTAAGATCCTGTCGCTCTCTGCTTTTTTATATCGTGAGTTTCGGCAATACTGTGACTCTTCATATTCATCTCAGGGCAAGGTTGGTAGCGTTATTATGCGTTTAATATTTACGCTGTTTGTGCTGCTGTTTACCCAGCTATTTTTAAATCTGGCGCATGCGTCGCCGCAGGCTCATGTGTCTGCTGAGCAGAAGAAAGGACAGGTCAGCCAGGCCAGCCCTGATGATCGTAAAAAACGTAAAGCAGATAAAAGTACCAAAAAAGTAAAAGTAGCCAGCAATAAAACCCCTACCAACAAAGTGACTACCAATAAAACAGCAACCAGCAGCGATAAAAAGAAAATTGCCGCCGGCACGACTAAAACCATTAAAAAGAAAACGCAGGAAGTCAGTAAAATCGCTACAAAAAAAACCAGCAATCCGAAAAAAACCAATATTAAAACTGCAGCCAATAAAAAAGTGGCCGCAGGTAAAAAAACAGAAAAAGTCGCTTATGGCCGACACAGAAATAAAAGCCAAGGCAAAGCGGCTACCGAATTAGTCGCCAATAGTAAAATCAAGCTCAGTCCAGCGCATAAAAAACGCTATCAACACGCCAAACAGACCGCGATGAGCAAACTGATGAAGCAAGTCGGTAAACCTTATCGTTGGGGTGGCACCTCTCCTAATACCGGATTTGATTGCAGCGGGCTTATCTATTACGCCTATAAAGACGTGATCAGAATAAAAATGCCGCGTACCGCGAACGAGATGTATCACTTGCGTGACGCCGCCCCCGTCAAACGCGCTGAGCTGGAGAGTGGGGATTTAGTGTTCTTCAATATTGCCAACCGTGGCGTCGCCGACCATGTAGGCGTCTATCTGGGTAACGGTAAGTTCATTCAGTCCCCACGCACTGGCGAAGAAATTCGTATCAGTATGCTGGACAATGACTACTGGCAGGATCATTACGTTGGCGCACGCCGTGTGGTCACCCCGAAAACCATCCGCTAAGACTTCAGTCTGCGCCCGGTGGTCTCACCGGGTGCTGATGGCACAATAACGCCCCTGCACTTATTATCCCCATGGCATAACGTTGATACAATCACCCATCAAACAGTGTGGTTATATCTGTCATTCTTGTTGAAAGTTGTTAAGATTAATACCCACAACAAAAATACAACAATTAAGCTTTAACCGCTCTTCGCCACCTCACTGCCCGTGGCAATTGATGTGATTTGAGGAGCAAACACCCTGAGCAACCCCGAAAGGAGAGAGCTATGTCTTTTGAATTACCGGCATTACCCTATGCGCAAAATGCGCTAGAGCCCCACATCTCAGCTGAAACGCTGGAATACCACTACGGCAAGCATCACAACACCTATGTGGTTAATCTCAATAACTTGATTAAAGACACTGAGTTTGCGGGTAAGACGCTGGAAGAGATTGTAAAAACCTCTAATGGCGGGATCTTTAATAATGCGGCCCAAGTCTGGAACCACACCTTCTACTGGCACTGCCTGTCACCTAACGGCGGCGGCGAACCTACGGGCAAAGTTGCCGATGCCATTAATCAATCATTTGGTTCTTTTGCTGAATTTAAAGCGCAATTTACTGATGCGGCAGTAAAAAACTTTGGTGCGGGCTGGACCTGGCTGGTTAAAAAAGCAGATGGCACACTGGCGATTGTCAGTACGTCTAATGCAGCAACTCCACTGACCACCAACGATAAACCGGTGTTAACCGTAGATGTGTGGGAACATGCTTACTATATTGATTACCGCAATGCGCGGCCAAAATACCTGGAAAACTTCTGGGCACTGGTTAACTGGTCTTTCGTTGAGAAAAATTTAGCCTGATACGGCAAGAAGAGTGACAATCCATCGTCGCATTACGCGTAAAAATAATTAAGGGCGGGGTTAACCCGCCCTACTTATCACTTCACACCGGCAAGCGGTTTAATTAATTCATTACCGCCACGAAGCTAAAGACAATAATCATCGCCAGCGCACCAACAGTCGTAATCAGCGACATTTTCAGATTGGTATCCATAAAAACTCCTTAGCCGGTTAGTTTGTAGTAGAGAAAAGGCACATAGTTAGTGTGTTAAATTATTTTCCCACAGTTCAGAAAAAAAATCTTGTGCTCATTACGCACTTTATAACTTTGATTACCCCTTTCACTTTTCCTCCAGATCAGCCAAAATTCGCAGTTCATAACTGCATACCGACTAATAACGTCCAATAAATACTCTCAGACAATCAGCTGATTTAACTTCCCAGCCTAATATCGTGTTTTTGTCTGAGCGGTTTTCGGGTTATGCAGGCAAACGATTAACATAATACTTACCCTACTGTAACCGGTAAGCTTAGGAGTCATTCTTTTTATGGCAACGATTAAAGATGTGGCCAAACACGCGGGTGTGTCCACCACCACCGTTTCGCACGTTATCAACAAAACTCGTTTCGTCGCCGAGAATACCAAGGCTGCGGTGTGGGCTGCCATTAAAGAACTGCATTATTCACCCAGCGCTGTAGCCCGCAGTTTGAAAGTTAATCACACTAAATCAATTGGTTTACTGGCAACATCCAGCGAAGCGCCCTATTTTGCCGAAGTGATCGAAGCGGTCGAAAATAGTTGTTATAGCAAAGGTTATACCCTGATTTTATGTAATTCTCATAATAATCTGGACAAGCAAAAAGCTTATCTGGCGATGTTGGCACAAAAACGTGTCGATGGGTTGCTGGTGATGTGTTCAGAATATCCTGAGCAGCTACTCGGGATGTTGGAAGAATATCGCAATATCCCAATGGTCGTCATGGATTGGGGAACCGCTCGGGGTGATTTTACTGACTCGATTATTGATAACGCCTTTGAAGGTGGCTATTTGGCGGGCCGTTACCTGATTGAGCGCGGTCATCGTGACATTGGGGCTATCCCCGGCCAGTTAGCCCGTAATACCGGTGGTGGCCGCCACCATGGGTTCCTGAAAGCACTAGAAGAAGCAAATATTACCCTGCGTGATGAGTGGGTAGTCCAAGGGGATTTTGAACCGGAATCCGGTTATAAAGCGATGCATCAAATCCTGACACAAAAACATCGCCCAACGGCGGTGTTCTGTGGCGGCGATATTATGGCCATGGGCGCGATATGTGCTGCTGATGAGTTGGGCCTACGGGTACCACAAGATATTTCGGTGATCGGGTATGATAATGTGCGTAATGCGCGCTATTTCTCGCCGGCGCTAACCACTATTCACCAGCCCAAAGAGCGCCTGGGCGAAACGGCCTTTGCCATGTTACTTGACCGTATTGTCAGCAAACGTGAAGATTCGCAGACCATTGAGGTACACCCTAAACTGATTGAGCGTCGTTCTGTCGCTGATGGTCCGTTCCTCGATTATCGCCGTTAATCCTCTCCTGCCGGTAGTGTTTAGCTCTACCGGCGGCTAATCTTGCCTCATTAATTCTCAGTCATTGATTGATAACTCACTGTCATCTTTCAACCATTCGGCATTAAGTGTGACACTGTCACCTAGATATTCCAGCAGCCAGGCCAATGCTGGTGAATGGTTGTTCTGCTCCCAGGTCAAGCAACATGGACTATCGGGCAACGGTTCAGCCAGCGTCAGTGCCGCTAGCTTCCCTTGCTCAATCAACGGCGATACCATGTGTGCCGGCACCATCCCGATGCACAATCCTGCACACAAGCAATCGATTCCCGTTGCCCAGTCCGGGGCGACCAATCGCTGCTGGTTTGCTAAAGTCCAGGTGTCACGTTTAGGTAAATTACGAGCGGTATCTTCCAGGCAAAGTGAGGGATAAGGCCGTAACTGATTATCGCTAAGTGGCTCGGTTAATTGGGCTAAAGGATGATCGACACTCACTACACAATGCCAGCTTAAAAAGCCCATGTCGCGAAAGATGAACCGCCCACCAACCGGGATCGCGCGGGTCGCACCAATGGCCATTTCCGCCTGTCCATCCACCAGCGCATCCCACACACCGTTGAATACTTCATAGCGTACCCGCAGTTCAATATCAGGAAAATGTCGATAAAAATCCAACACTAAGCGGCGACTACGCTGTGGTTTAACAATTTTATCTATCACTATATTTAACTGCCCACGCCAACCATTCGCCACCTGTTGACACTGACGGCGTGTGTCATTCATTTTTTTGATAACATCGCGCGCATCTTTAATAAAAACCACGCCAGCTTCGGTTAATTCCACATCGCGATGACGTCGTTCAAACAGCGGAACGGCCAGCCACTCTTCCAATTGGCGCACCGTATAACTAATCGCAGACGGTACGCGGTGCAATTCTTGAGCAGCAGCACTGAAACTCCCAGTACGGGCTACTGCGTCCACCACATCCAGTGAATATTCAGACCACATGATTTTTCACCTTTTTACATCACTAATTTGCTATCAAATTTTTTAACAGCATGGTGCAAATATTACCGTTTCACAACAGAATATCGCAGCGGATAGAATGCCCTCCGCAATTAATTTTCTATAACAGAAGTTTTGCCTGCAAAAATTATAATTTAGCCAACGTCATTGGAGCCGCTGCTAACACCTCTGCGGTTTCAAGGACCAAGGATATAAAGAGAAATAAAGAATGAAAACGTCGTCTGGTTTTATGTTCTATCTGGCCGGTCTGAGTATGTTGGGCTATTTGGCCACTGACATGTATCTGCCCGCTTTTGGCGCAATGCAACAAGAGCTTCAAACGTCTGCCGGCGCCATCAGTGCCAGCTTAAGTATCTTCCTCGCCGGTTTTGCTATCGCTCAGCTTATCTGGGGACCCGTATCGGATAAGTTAGGCCGTAAACCGGTACTGTTAGCCGGTTTGGCGTTATTTGCCATCGGTTGTCTGGGGATCTTATGGGTTGAAAATGCGACACAATTATTGGTCCTCCGCTTTATTCAGGCGGTAGGGGTGTGTTCTGCTGCTGTAAGTTGGCAGGCGTTAGTGGTAGACCGTTATCGCGATGGCAAGGCCAATCGCGTGTTTGCCACCATTATGCCGCTCGTAGCACTCTCTCCCGCGTTAGCTCCGCTGCTGGGTGCCTGGTTATTAAACCACTTCAGTTGGCGTTCAATTTTTGTAGTGCTACTGGCCGTTACGTTGCTGCTATTGATCCCAACGGCGCGGTTGAACGAACGCAAAAAAACCGCACAAGATAATGCGGCACGCAATAGCACCAACATCAGTTTCTGGCAGTTGCTTAAGTCGGCAACATTCAGTGGCAACGTAATGATGTTTGCTGCCTGTAGTGCCGGTTTCTTTGCCTGGTTAACCGGTTCACCTTTTATTCTGGGTGATATGGGCTATAGCCCGAATGTCATCGGATTAAGTTATGTCCCCCAGACCCTGGCCTTCCTGTTAGGTGGATTTGGTTGTCGCAGTGCTCTTTCCCGGATCAAGGGCAATACCTTGCTGCCGTGGCTGTTGGCGGGATATGCAATCAGCATGATTGCACTTTATCTGATAGCAACGTTAACCACGCCGACGCTGCTGACCTTACTTATTCCATTCTGCATAATGGCGCTGGTGAATGGTGCCTGCTACCCTATTATCGTAGCGAATGCATTAATGCCTTTTCCAGCGAACACCGGTAAAGCAGCCGCGCTACAAAATACGCTTCAGCTCGGGTTATGTTTTGTTGCCAGTATGTTGGTATCGGCCTATATCAGCCAGCCATTGCTGGCAACAGTGACCGTGATGTTGTCGACCGTGGTGCTGGCGTTTTTAGGATATGGCATTCATTGCTACGCATTGCGAAAAGAAAAAAATGATACTAATTCGATGCCCAACGTCATCGGTGTCACAGCAAAGCAACAAGCGAATGAACCACGATGAGCCTGGATAAGGAATGATTCGGGTCGGAAATCGATTTGAACGCTGCAAGCGGCGGCCTGATAGAGGCAAGACCCAAGGATGGGCTAAGTAACGAGAGTCGCTAACACAGCGGTAGCGTCAAGGTCGGAGTGAATTAATTTCCAATAGAAATAGTCACTAAGGAACACGTGAGCCGGGTGTGATTTATTATTGAGAAAGCCTCCCGGCAAGCCTATACTCGATTTAACCGATTACGATATCATTAAAAAAAAGCATTATCTTAAGTACTTTCTGTGCGCGTGGATTGCGTCACATTTACGCTTATGGATGAGTTACCCTAAATCAATCTTTATTAGGGTTTCTTCTTAATCTTCCTCTGTCCGTTATGGATATTAGACACCAAGGTCACGACAACCTTATTGGTATGTATCTGCATGTATCGCGGGTCATAAGTCAGAAGAAAGTGATGGAGAAGCTATGAGTTCATCCTGTATAGAAGACCAGAGTATTCAAGAAACCCCTTGGTTTCGCATTGTACAAGAAATGCTGAATCGGGCTGATATTGAAATCAATGGCTCACGCCCTTTCGACATTCGAGTCAATAACCCAGACTTTTTCAAACGAATACTTCAAGAAGGATCTTTGGCATTAGGTGAGAGTTATATGGACGGCTGGTGGGAATGTGACCGCTTGGATATCTTTTTCCAACGGGTTCTCAGGGCTGGCCTGGAAAATCAACTTCCACACCATCTCAAAGATACTTTACGCATTGCTGCTGCGCGTATTATTAATTTGCAATCAAAGAAAAGAGCCTGGATTGTTGGCAAAGAACATTACGATCTGGGTAATGATCTGTTTAGCCTAATGCTGGATTCGAATATGCAATACTCATGCGCTTACTGGAAAGATGCCACGACCCTTGAGCAAGCGCAGGAAAATAAACTGCGGATGATCTGCGAAAAACTTCAATTGGCTCCGGGCATGACATTGCTCGATATCGGTTGTGGCTGGGGGGGCCTCGCCGCCTATGCCGCCCGGCATTACGGGGTCGTCGTTTCCGGTGTGACCATTTCGGCTGAACAACAAAAACTGGCACAAAAACGCTGTGAAGGCTTAGACGTCACTATTTTATTGCAAGACTACCGTGATCTGAACGAACAGTTCGATCGTATCGTTTCTGTCGGTATGTTCGAGCATGTCGGGCCAAAGAACTATCACACCTATTTTGATGTCGTAAACCGCAATTTGAAGCCAGATGGCCTGTTCTTACTGCACACCATCGGTGCTAATCGTACCGATCTGAGTATCGATCCGTGGATTAATAAATATATCTTCCCTAATGGCTGCCTGCCGTCAGTAAAACATATTGCTAACGCCAGTGAGCCTTATTTTATTATGGAAGATTGGCACAATTTTGGCGCTGATTATGATCGCACCCTGATGGCGTGGTATGAACGTTTTCAAACCGCTTGGCCGAGCCTGGCTGCGAATTACTCGTCACGATTTGAGCGGATGTTTAGCTATTATCTCAATGCCTGTGCGGGTGCTTTCCGCGCCAGAGACATCCAACTGTGGCAAGTATTATTCAGCCCTAACGGGGTCGAGGGTGGGATTCGCGTGCCGCGTTAATACTTAAAAAGGACAGGTGAACTGCCTGTCCTATCCTATCCTATTTACGTTAAACCCACATTTATCCGCGAGTGACCTTATCAACTACCGGCGTAGCGGATACAGTTTCCCGCTGAGCCAATACCCGCTCAACCGTGTCCACCACCGCCTGGGTTTGTGGATCGATCTCGATATTTACCCGATGTCCCAAACGCTTTTTACCTAATGTGGTCCGCGACAGTGTTTCTGGTATCAGATGTACACAGAAGCGGTTCCTCTCAACCTCACCAATAGTTAGGCTGATACCATCAATACCGATAAAACCTTTGTGTAACACATACTTCATTAAATCAAAGCTGGGCATACGAAACCAGATCTGGCGATTATTTTCTGATGTGTATATTTTGGTAATCTCAGCAGTACAAATAATATGGCCGGACATGAGATGTCCACCGATTTCATCACTGAATTTAGCCGCACGTTCCAAATTAACGCTATCACCAACCTTAATATCGCCCAAATTGGTAATACGCAGTGTCTCCTTCATTAAATCAAAGCTAACCCGATTACCCTCAACGGCGGTGACTGTCAGACAGCAACCATTGTGGGCAACAGAAGCGCCTAACGCTAATTCAGGCAACATCTCCGCTGGCATGTCGACTACATGGGTGCGGAAATTTGATTTTTCTTCGATGGCAACCACCGGCGCGGTGCCTTGAACAATACCGGTAAACATACGCCATGCCTCTTATCTATAGAAAGAAAGTTTCTTTGCCTTGATTTTGCCTCAGAAGATAAGGAAAACCAAACCACTTACACTAAAAAAACAGATAAGAGGTATTTAGCTGATAATTAGTAACAAAGATTGCTTAAGCGCGATGAGCAGGTACAATCCTTTATTGTTTTTCCGCTATTTTATTTATCGCCCATGGCGCGATAAATAGTCGTTATTGAAATCATAACTAGGTTATACCCAAGTTACTTCGAGATACAGGTAGGCGGCAACCGCGTGAACCTCCAGCAGCTTAGATAACTAAGTGTCTGGAGTGAGCAAGGGCAGCCAACACCCCTGTATATTGAAGGGCGACAGGTAGAGAAAGGTGCATACGTGCAGAAGTATATCGTCGAAGCGCGTAGCTTATTGGCTCTCGCTATTCCCGTTGTCATCGCGCAATTATCTCAAACCGCCATGGGCGTGGTTGACACCATTATGGCCGGTTCTGTCAGTGCTACTGATATGGCTGCCGTGGCGGTAGGTACTTCTATCTGGTTACCGGCTATTTTATTTGGCCATGGTTTGTTGTTGGCACTAACCCCGACAGTTGCACAGCTCAACGGTTCCGGGCGTCGCAATCAAATTGCCCATCAAGTCAGGCAAGGGTTTTGGTTGGCGCTTTGCGTTTCACTGCTAATTATGTTTGTTCTATATAATAGCGACCACGTTATTATGCAAATGCATAATATTGACCCCGTGCTAGCAGATAAAGCCGTTGGCTTCCTGCATGCCATTATGTGGGGTGCGCCGGGCTATCTCTTCTTCCAGGTGCTACGTAATCAATGTGAAGGTTTATCCAAAACCAAGCCGGGGATGGTTATCGGCTTTATTGGTTTGCTCGTGAATATTCCGGTTAACTATATTTTCATCTACGGGAAATTCGGTGCTCCGGCATTGGGTGGCGTCGGGTGCGGGGTGGCAACAGGCACAGTCTACTGGGTGATGTTCCTGATGATGCGCTGGTATGTCACCCGCGCTCGTTCACAGCAAGATATCAAACTGGAGAAAGGGTTCGCCGCACCGGACTGGCAAGTAATGAAACGCTTGGGTGGCCTTGGCCTGCCGGTTGCTCTGGCACTCTTCTTTGAAGTGACGCTGTTCGCGGTTGTCGCCTTACTGGTTTCGCCCCTGGGCATTGTCGCTGTTGCCGGGCACCAAATTGCGCTCAACTTTAGTTCATTAATGTTTATGTTACCGATGTCGCTGAGCGTAGCAGCTACCATTCGTGTTGGTTTCCGCCTCGGTCAAGGCTCGGTAGAACAAGCGAGAGTGGCCGCTTATACCAGTATTGCCGTGGGTTTAATGCTGGCCTGTGTCACTGCGGTATTTACCGTTATTTTCCGCGAGCATATTGCCTTGCTGTACAACAAAACACCGGCAGTGGTAATGATGGCCTCGCACTTGATGTTGCTGGCCGCTATTTACCAGCTATCGGATGCGATTCAAGTGATCGGTAGCGGTGTGCTACGTGGTTATAAGGATACACGTTCGATCTTCTTTATTACCTTTACTGCCTATTGGTTACTGGGGTTACCGAGTGGTTACGTGCTGGGGCTGACCGATTATATCGTGCCCGCCATGGGGCCAAGTGGTTTCTGGATTGGGTTCGTTATTGGCTTAACTTCTGCGGCGATTTTAATGGCACTGCGCATCCGCTGGTTACAAAAACAACCAGCAGCATTTATCCTGCAAAAGGCGGCGCATTAGTACCGATAGTCTCTGGCGTGACGGGCAGAATTCATATTGGCGAGTCGCGACTGCGTAAAACACCGAGGTGGAGAAAAAAACAGCGCAATGGGCAAAAGCGCAGCAATTACGTGAGTTTGCGGTGAATATTGTGTTTTTCCCCTTGCCAGCAGACGGGCAGCTCGTTAATATTCGTCCCCGCTGTCAGCATTGATGGTGAGTAATAAAAGAGGATGCGTCCGTAGCTCAGTTGGTTAGAGCACCACCTTGACATGGTGGGGGTCGATGGTTCGAGTCCATTCGGACGCACCAAATTTATTGCATGTAGCTTGCGTTAAATATTTTGTTAGTTCAGTCGCCAGGGTAGTAGTCGTTGCAGTTGGTAACACTGTAGCGTCAAGTCAGTCGGGTAATGTGCGTCCGTAGCTCAGTTGGTTAGAGCACCACCTTGACATGGTGGGGGTCGATGGTTCGAGTCCATTCGGACGCACCACTCTGGCAACAGGTTTATCATCTTTAGATGCGTTCTTAGCTCAGTTGGTTAGAGCACCACCTTGACATGGTGGGGGTCGATGGTTCGAGTCCATTAGAACGCACCACTCTGCATTTGCGGTTTACTCTCTGTTTTCTTAATTTTCCCAATACTCTTTTACCCCCCTATCTCCTGCAATATATAACCGAGATAAAGCAATAAATATCAACCAATCGCCCTGCCACCTCCTGCTTGTTTTTCAACCCTGGATTGGCTAAAAATGTTAAAAATCACACCAGTTGCGCAACAAACTAAGAAATATTCGCAATACTTGCGCGACTAATTCCCCCTTTTTATAAAAAACGGCAATGAGTTTCTGTTTTCTATTTCATTTCCCGTTACTTACCGCTTATAATACGAACCGTCGTTTCAGTTGAATGGTTTCAGCATCTTGATCTGCCGATACGCTAAAAAAATACAACTCACATTTACGCCATCGTATACCGATCATGCGGTTAGCCTCGTGCTAAAGTTTTCCGCTCAACTTCCGCAACTGTCATCTATCCTTAGTAATGTTTTGCTTCTTTGTAACGTTTCGCTACACCAGACACTAATCAGATCCCACTCCGTTGATCTCATTAACGGAACTTTCGTTTTTAATCCATCACAACTTGTAGAAAAATCCTCATGAACATGAACGACAAAAAGACTAAAATTGTTTGTACTATCGGTCCCAAAACCGAATCTGAAGAAATGCTGACAAAACTGCTTGATGCCGGCATGAACGTTATGCGTTTGAACTTTTCTCATGGTGACTATGAAGAACATGGTCAACGTATCAAGAATATTCGTGCTGTCATGGCAAAAACCGGCCACAAAGCTGGCATCCTGCTGGACACCAAAGGCCCTGAAATCCGCACCATGAAACTGGAAGGCGGCAAAGATGCAGCCCTGGTTGCCGGTCAAACTTTCACCTTTACCACGGATCAAAGTGTTATCGGTAACGACAATATCGTTGCTGTGACTTATCCCGGTTTTGCTGCTGACCTGAAAATTGGTAATACCGTGCTGGTTGACGATGGTCTGATCGGCATGGAAGTGACTGAAGTCACTGAAAGCACCGTGGTATGTAAAGTACTGAACAACGGTGATCTGGGTGAAAACAAAGGCGTTAACCTGCCAGGCGTTTCTATCCAGCTACCTGCATTGGCTGAAAAAGATAAAGCTGACCTGATCTTTGGTTGTGAGCAAGGTGTGGACTTCGTTGCAGCCTCGTTTATCCGTAAACGTTCAGACGTGCTGGAAATTCGCGAACACCTGAAAGCGCACGGTGGCGAGCATATCCAAATCATCTCTAAAATCGAAAACCAGGAAGGTCTGAATAACTTCGACGAAATCCTGGAAGCATCTGACGGTATCATGGTTGCCCGTGGTGACCTGGGTGTTGAGATCCCGGTTGAAGAAGTTATCTTCGCGCAGAAGATGATGATTGAGAAATGTAACCGCGCTCGCAAAGTTGTTATCACTGCAACGCAAATGCTCGATTCAATGATCAAAAACCCACGCCCTACCCGTGCAGAAGCTGGCGACGTTGCTAACGCCATTCTGGACGGTACAGACGCCGTGATGCTGTCGGGTGAAAGCGCCAAGGGTAAGTACCCATTAGAGTCTGTCACCATCATGGCGACCATCTGTGAGCGTACAGACCGAATTATGCCTAGCCGCATTGATACGCTGAATGATAATCGTAAAATGCGTATCACCGAAGCCGTTTGCCGTGGCGCGGTAGAAACAGCAGAAAAGCTGGAAGCAAAACTGATTATCGTTGCCACTGGCGGCGGTAAATCAGCAAAATCAGTGCGTAAATACTTCCCTACCGCCACCATTCTGGCATTGACCACCAATGAAACCACCGCACGTCAGCTTATTCTGACTAAAGGCGTGGTGACTCAACTGGTCGATAAGATCGCTTCAACTGATGATTTCTACCGCATCGGTAAAGAAGCTGCTTTGGCCAGCGGTCTGGCACTGAAAGGCGAAGTTGTGGTTATGGTTTCTGGTGCTCTGGTGGCAAGTGGCACCACCAATACTGCTTCGGTGCACGTGTTATAATCCCAACACGTCCTCTCGGATGATAATTAAAAACGCCGCTTTCAATAGCGGCGTTTCCTTTTTTAAACCGTCCAAATAAACTTTCTGAAAAATCTGCTTTATCCCAACTGCGTCAAAGCCATTTTTTCAAATAAGACTTATCCCATAGAATCCGGCTGTTTTGCCTCGTTTTTTTAACTTTTTTTTAAAACAAGGTGCTTCTTTGAGCGAACGATCAAAATAAACCCCTCTAACACTAAAAATTTATTCTCTTTCGAAAAAACTTTGTGTAATACTTGTAACGCTACATGGAGATTAACTTAATCTAGAGGGTGTTAATAATGAATCGTACTAAACTTGTACTGGGCGCGGTAATCCTGGCTTCAACTATGCTGGCTGGTTGTTCAAGCAATGCTAAAATCGACCAACTGTCTTCTGACGTTCAAACTCTGAACGCTAAAGTTGACCAACTGAGCAACGACGTGAACGCAATCCGTTCTGACGTTCAAGCAGCTAAAGACGATGCAGCACGTGCTAACCAACGTCTGGACAACCAAGCTCACGCTTACAAGAAGTAATATTACTTCCTGAAAATGAAAAATGGCGCACATTGTGCGCCATTTTTTTTACCCCGCTAAAATGAATCCCTGACGTTACCTTCCTTGATATCGACCTTCCTTTGCTACTACTCGCCATATCATCCTGCGGTTGCTGCTACACGCTTTGCCACGACGGATAAGTTGCCATGGCAAAGGTGCATCTAAAACTTAATTAGCGGCGGAGTAGACCGGACCTGGCTGAACCAGCTTAGGTGCGACTTCATCAGCCGGTTGCTGCTCTTCTGTCTGCGGTTGTGCCTGTTGCTCGCCCTGAGGCGCTACAGCGGCCGGAGCCTCTACAGGGGCAGTCTCACCTACCGTTACGATGACGGGCATACCAGCGCGGCGTACAATCGCATCCTGGACCACTTGAGCATCAGTCTGGCTGTCACTCATAAACTTCAGTAGGCTGCTGCTAATCGCAATTGGCATCGTTTGTGGGTCATCACTGTCTACACGGGACAACGGCTGATGAACTTCCACATAACGTTTACCATCAGGTTCTACGGAATATTTAACCGGTTCGTTGACTATCTGTACGCGAGTACCTTTAGGTACTGAGCTGAATAGTGCCTTGATATCATCAGGACGTAAACGGATACACCCGGAGCTGACACGCATACCGATACCAAAGTTGGCATTAGTACCGTGGATCAAGTACTCACCGCCGCCGGCTGACAGACGCATAGCAAACAGGCCCATTGGGTTTTCCGGCCCTGCTGGAACAACTGATGGCAAGGTAACGCCTTGTGCCAGGTAGTGCTTACGGATGTTCGCAGTCGGTGTCCAGGTCGGATTCGGGATCTTCTGGCTAACAGACGTCGTCATCGTCGGAGTATTACGCCCTAACTGGCCGATACCGATAGGATATACGATGACCTTGTTCTGGCCTTTAGGGTAGTAATAAAGACGCAGCTCAGCCAGGTTGATGACGATACCTTCACGTGGGGTATCAGGCAGCAACATCTGGGTCGGGATAGTTAATACTGAACCCGGTAACGGCAAATACGGGTCAGCACCTGGGTTGGCTTCGAGCATCCCCAGCAAACCGATTTTATAATCGGCAGCAATAGCCTCAAGCGGACGGCCATCGTTTGGAACGGTATAGGTAGTATTTTCACCAATCAGACGGCTATTGGCTGGCGGTAGAGGATACTCGGTCGCATTGGCAGCGGTGATACTTCCCGCCATACAAGTTGCGAATAACATACCAATCAAAGTTAATGCACGTTTCATGCTTAGTTCCTACATCACTTCTTCAAATTCGGTTTACACGGCTATACCCGATAGATTTCAAGTTGCAGGAAGGCGGCAAACAAATGAATCCCGCTGAGCTTACGCAAGTAAGTGATTCGGGGGGATGAGAGCAGCCAACACACCAGCAGTTTGAAAGATGACGGGTATATCTACGTTAATTCTAGCAGCCAATTATAAGGCCAACATATAGTAACAGCCATTATTATAAAGGCAATTTATATCTCTAGAAATCAAGGTGTTACAAAGTAATTTATTATGCTTTATCCAGCAAGAAAGCCGATTTAACCTGCTGAAATTCCACCATTTTAAGACTGTGACCCATGACGCAAAAATGGTCAGCCACCGAGGAATAAAGCACAAAATGTTGGCATGAATTAGTGAGCTTTTAAACTTGCCGCTTTAATGCGAATAGCACGGATCATCGCTTCCAGACCTTGCGAACGCGATGGTGTCAGGTGCTGACTCAGGGCTAAGTCGGCAAAAAATGGCCGAACATCCAATTCGATTATCTGTTGTGGCGTTAAACCTTGATAAAGGATAAACACCACCGCGACCAACCCTTTAACGATAGCCGCATCACTGTCACCGGCAAAAACCACCTGGCCCTCATCAGAGGTTGTCATGGCAATCCACACCTGGCTTTGGCAACCGGAAATAAGATTCTCCGGCTGGCGCTGTTGTTCCGTTAACGCTGCCAACTGCCCACCTAACTCGATCACATACAGATACTTTTCTTCCCAATTCAAACAACGGGAAAAGTTACGAATCAATTTATCTTTATCTGGCAAAACAGCCATAGCGTGCTTCCTGATACCCTTTGTACTTGATGTCGCAGGAGATTAAGACCCACTGCCCCGCCAAATTACACGAACGTGTAAGCTCATTGGCATTAATGAGTTTCATCCTACGGCATCAATAATGTGGTAATAGTTGATTTTAGTTACGGCGCTTATTAATAGCACTCAACCTAGTAATTTTTCAATGCGCTGTAGCCCTGCCACCAAGCGATCGACTTCCTCACGGGTATTATAAAGTGCTAATGAGGCACGACACATACTCGGGACCTGGTAGAACGCCATCAGAGGCATGGCACAATGATGACCAGTACGAATCGCGATACCGTATTGGTCAAGGAAACTGCCAACATCATACGCGTGGTGCACCCCTAAATTAAACGCGATAACCCCGGCACGGGCTTGCGGGCCATAAAGTGTCAGGCTGTTTACCTGACCCAGTTGTTTCAAGGCATACTGCATCAGCGACTGCTCATAGTGCTGGATCTGCGCAAGTCCAAGATCAGTAACATAACTGATAGCCGCACCCAGTCCCATAATGCCTGCGGTATTGGGTGAACCGGCCTCGAAACGCCACGGCGCATCAGCAAAAGTGGTACCTTGCGTCAGGCTAACGGTTTTGATCATCGAACCGCCCCCTTCCCATGGTGGCATGTGTTGTAGCAGTTCACTCTTGCCGTATAAAATACCAATGCCCGACGGTCCATAAAGTTTATGGCCGGAGAAGACATAAAAATCACAATCCAATGCCTGCACATCTATCGATTGATGCATGATAGCCTGCGCACCATCCACCAGCACCACCAGACCAGCAGCTTTAGCCTGAGCAACAATCTGCTGTATGGGATTCACGGTCCCCAATACGTTGGAAACCTGAGTAATCGCCAACAACCGGGTGGTGTCATCAATTAAGTCCGCCAATGCCGCTAACTCAAGTTCCCCGGTCGCCGTCAGCGGCCAGATACGAATTTCAACACCCAAGTCAGTTGCTAACATCTGCCACGGCACAATATTGGCGTGATGCTCCATCTCAGTGATGATGATGCTGTCACCGGCGCTCAGGAAATGACGGCCATAACTGTTAGCCACCAGGTTGATGGCCTCGGTGGTCCCTTTAACAAAAACAATCTCTTCAGCCGAGGCGGCATTAATAAAACCTGCAACCTGGCTGCGCACCGCTTCCATCTGTTGGGTCGCTTCGCTACTTAGGGTATGGATACCACGATGGACTGCGGCATAACCCTCACGATAAAAGTTAAGCTCCCTGTCGATGACCACTTGTGGCTTCTGTGCGCTGGCGGCGCTGTCCAGATAGGCCAGCGGCTGGCCGTTAACCTGACGGCTCAGCAGTGGAAAATCAGCTCTGACCTGTTCGATAGGGAAACTCATAGCGATTCTCCGGCTAAGCGCTCAGCAATCCGCGCCAGCACTACTTTGCGAATGGCGTCGCTGTGAATGGCTTCCGTCAATTCGGCAGCAAAGGCAAAAATAATCATCTGTTGCGCATCAGCCTGATTAATCCCGCGCGATTGCAGATAAAAAAGCTGTTCTGCATCAATGCGCCCAACCGTCGCACCATGACTGCATTTCACATCATCGGCATAAATTTCTAACTGTGGCTTGGTATCAACTTCAGCCAATTTACTCAACAGTAAATTATTGTTGGTCATCTGGCCGTCAGTTTTTAATGCATGTTGAGCCACTTTAATCATGCCGTTAAAGATAGCTTTACCCCGTTCACGCACAATGGTTTTGTGTAACTGGCGGCTTTCACAATAACCCTTGTTGTGCTCCAGATAGCTGCGGGTATCGCAGATTTCGCGCCCTATCGGGAGCAGCAAGCTATTAATAGATAACGTGGCACCTTCGCCGTTCAACTGGGCGCTGGTATTATGACGGGTCAACCCGGCCCCCAGCAGGAAACTATAACTACGCGCCCGCGCATCACGACTTAATACCAGATCATTATGGGCAAAGTGATAGCTGTGAGGGGTTTCAAATGCCAATTTACAATGGCGCAGTTCAGCATTATCACCTACCGCAATGGTAAGCCGTGCGCCGGTAAAGTGAGGGTGCTCACTCAGACTAACGAAATGTTCAATCACTTCAGCCTGTGCATTAGCTTCAATCACCAGATGGTGTCGGTAGTGACTGGTATTCACCACGTCAGAATCATTGCCTGAGCTGATATGCAGCAGATAAAGCGGCTTCTCACTGTGTTTCCCCACCGGCAATCGGATATGCAGACTTTCCTGCGCCAGACTTTCCGTCAGATGCAAAAACACCTCAGATTGGATCGCCGGAGGAAACTGCGTATTTCCACTCAGGTTGGTCAGTTGATAAGGGCCACACTCAATATCACTGAGTTCAGGTGCATATCGGCCATCAATAAAGACTAAACGATGAGCATCTTGCACCAACGACAGTTCATCGCGTTGGCTAGCCGTCACCTGCGCAGGGCTGGCGAAACTGAAATTATTGACCAGCAAACGTTCCAGTGGCGTGTATTTCCAGTCTTCATGTTTAAAGCTCGGGAAGCCCAACTGCAACACCTGTTGCCAGTGCGCACTAGCCTGTGTTGAATGGCCACTCTGGCGCTGATTAAACAGTTGACCGAAGTGCTTGAGCGCATCAGCACGCTGTTTTTGTTGCAGATGCTGCTGTTCCAGCATTTTACTGTTGGTCGGTAAGCCAGCCATAGCCTTGCGCCTCCAACTGTTTTACCAATGTGAAATCACCTGACTTAATGATCCGCCCCTGATACAGCACATGCACAAAGTCGGGTTTTACATAATCAAGGATACGCTGATAGTGAGTCACAATAATAAATGCACGGTTTTCGTTACGTAGCGAGTTAACCCCGTTAGCGACAATTTTCAGCGCATCAATATCCAGCCCAGAGTCGGTTTCATCCAGAATACATAACGAGGGTTCCAGTGCCGCCATTTGCAGAATATCGTTACGTTTCTTTTCGCCGCCGGAGAAGCCCACATTAACCGAACGGGTCAACAAATCAGCCGGCATCTTCAGTAACTCAATTTTTTCTTCAATAAAATCAGCGAAATCAAAGCGGTCCAATGGCTCTTGCTGGCGATATTTACGCACCGCATTGACGGCAGTTTGCAAGAAGAAATGGTTACTGACACCCGGAATTTCCACCGGGTACTGAAAAGCCAAAAATACGCCTTCACCCGCGCGATCCTCTGGGTCCAACTCCAGCAGGTCTTTCCCTTTAAAGGTTATATGCCCCTCGGTCACCTCATACTCTTCACGCCCCGCCAACGCGGCAGATAATGTACTTTTCCCTGAGCCGTTTGGCCCCATGATGGCGTGCACTTCACCGGGTTTGATCTCCAGATCCAAACCTTTGAGGATTTCATTACCTTCAACACTGACTTTTAAATTCTTAATGCTTAACATAGGGTTCCTTGGTGCGCCAGAGCGCAAAACTCTGCGAATGCGTGTTTCAACTCACACTTAACCGACACTGTGTTCCAGACTGATGGCTAACAGTTTCTGTGCTTCGACGGCAAACTCCAGTGGCAGTTCGGAGAACACATCTTTACAGAATCCGTTAACAATCATTGAGATGGCATCATCTTCACTGATGCCACGCTGCAAGCAATAAAACAGTTGGTCATCGCCAATTTTTGATGTTGTCGCTTCGTGTTCCAATTGGGCTGAGTTATTGCGCACTTCCACATACGGGAAGGTATGCGCACCGGAGTCCGGCCCAATCAACATCGAATCACATTGCGTGAAGTTACGTGCGTTATCCGCACCGGGCAGGATTTTCACCAAACCACGGTAGGTGTTCTGGCTATGCCCAGCAGAGATCCCTTTGGCAATAATTGTTGATTTGGTGTTTTTGCCAATATGAATCATCTTGGTACCGGTATCGGCTTGCTGGTGGCCATTCGTTAGTGCCACCGAGAAGAACTCACCGATTGAGTTATCACCCTGTAAAATAACGCTTGGATATTTCCAGGTAATAGCGGAGCCAGTCTCAGATTGAGTCCATGACATTTTTGAACCCGCACCTTCACACAGCGCACGTTTGGTCACGAAGTTAAGAATACCGCCAGTGCTATCAGCACCGGCGAACCAGTTCTGCACCGTTGAATATTTCACTTCAGCATTTTTGTGCAAAATGACTTCAACGACCGCAGCGTGTAGCTGGTAGCTGTCTCGCACTGGCGCTGAGCACCCTTCGATATAGCTGACATAACTGTCTTCGTCAGCAATCAGAATGGTGCGTTCAAACTGCCCTGTTTTAGCCGCATTAATACGGAAATAGGTGGATAGCTCCATCGGACAGCGCACACCTTTTGGCACATAAACAAAAGTTCCATCAGAGGCCACCGCCGCATTTAACGCGGCAAAAAAGTTATCTTTAGCCGGTACCACCGACCCCAGATATTTACGTACCAAATCCGGGTATTCCTGAATGGCTTCGCTAAATGAGCAGAAAATAATCCCTTGTTCGGCTAATTTCCCACGATAGGTAGTCGCAACCGAAACCGAGTCAAAAATAGCGTCTACTGCTACCTCGGCCCCTTCGCGTACCGGAACTCCTAGCTGGGCAAAGGCAGATTCGACCTCTGCGGTGAGGTACTCATTCATCGCCTGTTCAGACAGATCACGTGGTGCCGCACTGTCCGCAGACGATTGCTGCACTGCACCGGGTTGCGAATCACAACTGTCATCACAACTGCCACAGGATGGGGCGGAGTAATAACTGTAATCCTGATAATCCAGACTTTTATAATTGGCTTTCAGCCAGTGAGGCTCTTCCATTTCGAGCCAACTACGATAAGCACCAAGACGAAACTCCAGCATCCATTCAGGCTCATTACGTTTCGCAGAGATGGCGCGAATGACATCTTCACTAAGGCCTTTCGCTAACTGATCAGTCGCAAGCTGGGTAAAAAAGCCTTCTTTGTAACGACCATCGCTGACCCAAGCCTGCACATCATCTGGAACCTCTACATTGCTTCGTGTCATTTCGTTTACATCGCTCAAACGCCAAAACTCTCGCCACACCCGCAGGAATGCTGAGCTTTAGGATTATTAAATTTAAAAATCTGGTTTAGCCCTTCGCGGACATAATCCACCTCGGTGCCATCGATAAACGGCATCGCTTTTAACGGTACGTAGAGTTTGGCACTGCCCTGTTCGAAAACCAGAGCGTCGCTGGCGGGCTCTTTAGCCATATCCATTACATAAGCAAACCCCGCACAACCGGATTGTTTCACGCCAAGCTGCAACCCTTTAATTTGCGGATCTTGCTGCATGAGCCGTGTAATTTGTGCGGCAGCGCTCTCTGTTATCGTTACACCCTGCCAGACATTCTCGTCGAGTGAAAATGTCCCGACTGATTCCTGTTGCATATGCCCTACCTTATATTTCGCAATCACCCATTAGGTTGATCTTTTCAGGTTAACAATTTGCTGGCTGATTATTGAAGAATCAACACAGATTATTCACAATGGTAGTGATAATAATTATCACTTCAACCGTTTGTTTTGCAGGGATATTAAGAAAAGTGCCGTTTGAACCTCGAATGAGGCGGCAACGAGTAAGCATGCTGCGATGGCCGAAGAGGTCTGGAGGAAAAAATGCACTTTTATCACCCTGAAATAAATGAATAAATTCCCCGGCGACGCTAAATTCCCTTACTATATCAAGGGCTAATCGCAGTCAGCCGCTGAGTATTTAAAACATTCATAAAAAATACCTATTTCTGTTTTAACTTTAGCTGAAAACCCCCACAGGGGAAACCTATCATAGAGATTCGCCGCATTTATCGGATAAATGAAACAGTCTGAAGGGAGCAGCAGCAAGTGCCATGAGCTGTTGAAGTCACTCAGAGCCGTTGGCTGGCCCTGAGTAGTCTAATCACGTGTAATTTGGCGGGGAATGACCTTATCTGGACAACACGGCGACGGTTAAACGCGAGGTACAACACAGATGGTCTTCTTCATCAAAAACCTCAATCTGCCACACCTGATGGCTGCGGCCGATATGAATGGCCCGACAGCAACCCCGTACTTTCCCGGAACGTACTGCTTTCAGGTGGTTAGCATTAATCTCCAACCCCACGACTTGCTGGCCTTCGGTGGTACACAGATATCCGGCCATCGAACCGAGCGACTCCGCCAGCACCACCGACGCACCACCATGAAGTAAACCGAAAGGTTGAGTCGTCCGCTGGTCTACTGGCATCGTGGCTTCTATTTCGTTATCAGAGAGGCGGGTAAACTCAATGCCCAAATGCCCAACCATACAGCCCTGGCATTGCTGGTTTAACTGTTCCAGCGTTGCGGTGCGTTTCCACAGCATCTTTTCCCCTTGGTTGTTGAAATTACGGCAGTAATAGCTGTTCTGATTACTCAGCCCATCCTTGGGCTTTGCCTCTGCGAGGCGGCGGCAAGTAGCACCAAGTAAATAGCATACTCAGCTCGCAGGTTAAACCAGCTCAAGCAAAGCTTGTAACGGATGTCTCAGTCCATTGCCTTCAATACGTTTAACCTGACTCCGGCAAGAGTAACCTGTGGCTAAACAACGTTTACCCGGTAACTTTTGTAACGCCTGTTGCCAGGATAACGCGTAAATACCCAACGAGTTATCGATGTTCTTCGCTTCATGACCATAAGTTCCGGCCATGCCACAACACCCGACACTGATGTTTTCCAGTTTGGCACCATAACGGGAGAATATTGCTGCCCAGTGCTGGCTGCTGGCAGGTAGTGCCGTGGTTTCGGTGCAATGCCCAAACAGGTACCAGGATTCGCCACTCATCTGCTGCTCTGGCAGGTCAGCCAGGGCCACCTGTAGCCATTCGTGCACCAATTGCACCGCAAAGTCACCGCGCGCATCACCAAGAATCTCTTTATATTCATCGCGATAACAAAGAACCAGCGCCGGATCAACCCCAACCATCGGCATCCCCAGTAACGAAATGCGATTAAGAAAATCTGCCGTCTTACGCGCCGTTTCAGCAAAACGTTGCAGGAAACCTTTAATGTGCTGCGCTTTACCGTTGGGTGAGAATGGCAACAGCACGGGATTGAAGCCCAGTTTTTCGACCAAGCGAACAAAATCCGCCACCACCTGAGCGTCGTAGTAACTGGTGAAGGGATCCTGCACGATCAGCACATGCTGGCGGCGCTCTGACTCAGACAGTTTCTCCAACTGCTCCAGGGTCATAGTACTGGCATAATGGCCGGATAATGATTGCTTCAACGTTGGGCTAGAAAGCATCGGCAAGTCCACCATACCAATACTCTTCCGGCTTAGCTCCCTGACCCACGGTTGTTTGAGGAAAAAGTTAAACACTTTTGGGGTTTTGGCCATTAACGGCGCATAACTCTCTACTCCAGCCACCACATAGTCACGCAGTGGGCGATGATAACGGGTGTGATACAACTGTAGGAAGCGGGAGCGGAAGCCCGGTACATCAATTTTTATCGGGCACTGCGTCGAGCAAGCTTTGCATGCCAGACAACCTGACATCGCCTCTTTGACTTCATGAGAGAAATCATAATCCCCCTGACTGGCAGCCCAGGTATTACGGGTTTTCTCAATCAAACTACGCAGGCTGGGGCGTTTGGTCGCCAGCCCTTTCTCTAGTGCAATGGGGTCAACCCCTTGCTCAGATAGCAGCCGTAACCATTCTCGCACCAGCGTTGCCCGGCCTTTTGGTGAATGAATACGGTCACCGGTAATCTTCATCGACGGGCACATCGGGCTACGTGCATCAAAGTTAAAGCACAGACCGTTACCATTACATTCCATCGCACCACGGAATGAGGTTCTTACTGCTAACGGAATACGCCGGTCCAAGGTACCGCGTTTATCTGAGGTATCCACTTTCATCATTGGCGCATCACTGCCCAACGGTGAGCATATTTTCCCCGGATTTAAGCGATTATCAGGATCGAAAACGGATTTAATGCGCCGCAACTCGTGGTAAAGCACTTCACCAAAGAAGTCAGGGCTGTATTCTGCACGGAACCCCTTACCGTGCTCGCCCCATAGCAAACCGCCATAGCGCGCCGTCAGTTGCACCACTTGGTCAGATATCTGTTTCATCAGCATTTCTTGCTGTGGATCGCACATATCCAGCGCTGGGCGTACATGTAATACCCCCGCATCCACGTGGCCAAACATGCCGTAGCTCAAATTGTGGCTATCAAGCAGTTGGCGGAACTCGACAATATAATCGGCCAAATGCTGTGGTGGCACACAGGTATCTTCCGCAAACGGAATGGGCTTAGCCTGGCCTTTACTGTTGCCTAACAAGCCAACCGCTTTTTTGCGCATACCATAGATGCGCTCAATACCCGCTAACTCACTGCAAATCTGGTAACCAATAACGCCGCCTTGCTGAGCAGACATCAGGTCATCCAAGCGCTGACAAAGTGCCTCCATTTGACTATCGATCAGTGCCTTATCATCACCGGCAAACTCAACGATATTCAACCCCTGCATCTCTTTATCAGGGATATCGGTAATCAGCTCTTTTACTGAGTGCCAGACAATATCTTCTTTGGCCAGATTAAGAACTTTAGAGTCCACGGTTTCCACTGACAGCGCTTTGGCTTCCACCATAAACGGGGCATTACGCAGAGCGGAATCGAAGGAGTCATACTTTACATTCACCAGACGGCGAACTTTAGGCAGCGGCGTTATATCCAGTGTCGCTTCAGTAATGAAGGCCAGAGTGCCTTCTGCACCGGTTAAAATTCTTGTCAGGTCAAAGGTTTGCAGGTCATCGCTGAAAACATGACGTAAATCATACCCGGTCAGGAAACGGTTTAATTGCGGGAATTTCTCCAGAATCAGCGCGCGCTGCTCACGGCAGTGATGCAGCACCGTATGATAAATACGGCCGGTTACAGAGTCCTCCTGCGCAATCGTTTGTGCCAATGCCGTCGGCATGGCGCGGGTATCGAGCAGGGTTCCACCCAGCAATATGGCACGCAGCCCCAACACATGGTCGGACGTTTTGCCATACACTAGCGACCCCTGACCGGAAGCATCGGTATTGATCATTCCACCCAACGTAGCGCGGTTACTGGTCGATAACTCGGGCGAAAAGAAGTAGCCGAATGGCCGCAGATATTGATTGAGCTGATCTTTAATCACCCCCGCTTCAACCCGCACCCAACCCTGTTCGAGATTAATCTCCAGAATACGGTTCATATGGCGCGACATATCCACCACAATGCCACTGTTCAGTGCCTGGCCATTGGTGCCAGTCCCGCCGCCGCGCGGCGTAAATACCAGGGATTTAAAACTCTCCAGGCCAGCCAGACGGCCAATCAAGGCAACATCCGCAGTCGAACGAGGAAAAACCACGGCGTCGGGTAGCAGTTGGTAAATGCTGTTGTCCGTTGCCATGGTTAGGCGATCGGCATAATTAGTGGCGGTATCGCCGGTGAATCCGTTTTGCTTCAAAGCATCCAAAAAATCCAGCACCAACTGGATGACACCCGGTGCCTGAGAAATCTGTGGGATCATTAGTGTGACCCTATCTAATAGGTATGTTTGTGGTTCCGCCAAGAGATTATCTGCTAGCAATCCTCTTTGTCGAATAATTTATGTCAATTCAGAATGATGAGAAAGTGATGCGTATCTGCCGAGGATAAATGCGGCAATAAATCATTAAGTATCAAAATTATATATTGTATAAATAATAGTCGCACCACGCCGAAAGAACATTGTTTCAGCACCTTGGCTGCGGTCGGTGTTTTGTTATGTCCAAGCTAATGCTATTTTTTAACAAATCACAGCAGTAAAATCCGGCGTTGTCTGTTAAAACATTAAAAAATACACCATGATTAGTACAGATGCTTAATTAGTTCAAAATCTAATGAGTGCCTAAAAAACAGTGCGATGGCCACCTTGCCATGACTTTCGATGTGAGAACCCATTGATGAATTACCCGCAGCAGCGCCGTTTCGATTTACCTAAACTGATGTTTGGGGTGATATTCATTATGATAATGATTATCGCCAGTTTCTGGGTGGTACAGCCTTTTATTATGGGTTTTGCCTGGGCGGGCATGGTAGTCATTGCGACCTGGCCACTGCTGATTAGGCTGCAAAGGCTACTTTGGGGTAAGCGCTGGCTGGCTGCTATTGTCATGACTCTGCTGCTGGTGTTGCTGTTTGTCATCCCGATAGCCCTACTGGTCAGCAGCCTGGTGGAAAACAGCGGCCCGCTTATCCAGTGGGCATCCAGCCCGTCTAATGTGCGCATGCCGGATATGACCTGGTTGCAATCGATCCCAATGGTGGGGAACAAACTCTATAGTAGTTGGCATACATTGGTTGCCGGTGGTGGCAATGCGATGATCGCCAAAGTTCAACCCTATATTGGTGCGGCCGCGACCTGGCTGGTAGCTCAAGCCGCCCATGTCGGTTATTTTTTGATTCATCTGGCGCTGATGGTGCTATTCAGTGTTTTACTCTATTTCCATGGTGAGCAAGTCGGGCTGGGTATCCGCCATTTTGCGGTGCGCGCTGCCGATAAACGTGGCGATGCCGTCGTGGTGCTGGCCGCTAAAGCTATCCGGGCCGTCGCATTGGGGGTCGTGGTCACCGCACTGGTACAGGCAGTGCTGGGTGGGATTGGGCTGGCGATTGCGGGCATTCAATACGCCACACTGTTTACCGTATTAATGTTTATCTGCTGCGTAGCTCAACTTGGGCCACTGTTGATACTGGTCCCGGCGATTATCTGGTTGTATTGGACCGGTGATACCACCTGGGGTACGGCACTGCTGGTTTGGAGCTGTATCGTTGGTACTATGGATAACGTTTTGCGCCCCTACCTTATCCGTATGGAAGCCGATATGCCGATGATTCTCATCCTGTCCGGGGTGATTGGTGGCTTGTTGTCATTCGGCATGATTGGCTTGTTTATTGGGCCGGTGGTGTTAGCCATCTCCTATCGCCTGACTTCTGCCTGGGTCAATGAAGCACCGGAACCTGAAGAGAGTATGAAGGAAGTAGCCAAGCATTTAGAAGAGCTTTAGCACTTACCGGGGTTTGGTAGTTATGCTGCCGAACCCCTATTATCCAGCGACATTCGCTATTAACAATTAAGAACAACCGTTTTAATTCCTCTATTTCTATTCTCAACCTGTATTTCATTAGTTATTAAATAGAATGATTATTAATAACTATATGAAATTAATCCTATAAAAACATTTATTTAACCTATTATATTCAGAAGATTCTTAATGACTAAGCCACGGAATTTACTTAATATTATTATTAGAAAGTGCTTTCCCCAAGGCATTTAAATAATTCATCTTCAAATGACTTATTTAAATATCTGTAATCGAATACACGTATTGCTGTGTGTAGTCTTTGCCTGTCATCTTAGACGGGCTTTTTTTTTACTTATTATTGCAAAAAATCCGCAACCTAAGCTGCGGATAATTAAATGTCTCTCTATCGGTATAACCCGAGTCCAATCAATACTTAGTATGTTGCGCCAAACTGACCCACGTTTGTACTACGGTGTCTGGGTTAAGGGACAAGCTGTCAATCCCCTGCTCCATCAGCCATAAAGCAAAATCCTCATGGTCTGACGGACCCTGACCACAAATCCCCACATACTTGCCTTGACGTTTCGCCGCCTGAATGGCCATCGACAGCAACGCCTTAACGGCTTCATTGCGCTCATCAAACAGTTCAGAAACCACACCGGAGTCACGATCCAGACCCAATGTTAACTGAGTCATATCATTGGAGCCGATAGAGAAGCCATCAAAATGCTCTAGGAATTGATCCGCCAGCAATGCATTGGACGGGATTTCGCACATCATAATAAGCTTCAGGCCATTCTCACCACGTTTCAGCCCTTGTCTTGCCAGTTCTGCCACCACCGCCTCTGCCTGAGCCACTGTACGTACGAAAGGCACCATGACTTCGACGTTAGTCAACCCCATCACATTCCGCACCCGCTTAACCGCCTCACACTCCAGTGCGAAACAATCACGGAAGTTGTCTGCGACATAACGACCCGCCCCACGGAAACCTAACATCGGATTCTCTTCATGTGGCTCATAAGCTTCTCCGCCAACCAGATTGGCGTATTCGTTAGATTTAAAATCCGACAAGCGCACAATCACACGTTTTGGCCAGAAAGCGGCACCCAAGGTAGAGATCCCTTCGGTCAAGCGACCAACGTAAAACTCGACCGGATCGTCATAACCCTTCATCAAGGCTTTGATTTCCGCCTGAATTGCAGGCTCCTGGCTATCGAATTCCAGCAATGCTTTAGGATGCACACCAATCATGCGGTTGATGATAAATTCCAGGCGCGCCAAGCCAACGCCGTCATTAGGGAGACGGGCAAAGTCGAAGGCTCGGTCTGGATTGCCAACGTTCATCATTATTTTCAACGGCAAATTAGGCAGTTCAGTAACTTGTGAGCTCTGAATCGAGAAATCGAGCAACTCTTGATAAACATAGCCCGTATCCCCTTCAGCACAGGAAACCGTAACCTTTTGCCCTTCTCTCAAAATATCAGTGGCATTACCACAACCCACAACGGCTGGGATCCCCAGCTCACGAGCGATGATTGCCGCATGGCAGGTACGCCCGCCACGGTTGGTCACAATCGCTGATGCTTTTTTCATGATCGGTTCCCAGTCAGGGTCCGTCATGTCGGTTACCAGTACATCACCGGCCTGAATTCGGTCCATCTCGCTGATATCATTAATCACCTTAACCGGCCCCGCACCAATACGATGACCAATGGCACGCCCCTCCACCAACACCTCACTTTGGGCATTCAGCAGATAACGCTCCATAACTTGCTCGTTGGAACGTACTGTTTCCGGGCGAGCTTGCACGATAAACAGCTTACCGGTATGACCATCTTTGGCCCACTCAATGTCCATCGGGCGGCCATAATGCTTTTCGATTGATAGTGCCTGATGCGCCAGCGCTTGCACCTCTTCATCACTGAGAGCGAAACGATTGCGTTGTGCTTCTGGCACATCTTCAATCTGCACCTGTTTGCCATGCTCCTGGCTTTCGGCATAGATCATGCGAATTTTTTTCGAACCCATAGTGCGGCGTACTATCGCAGGTTTGCCATTACGCAATGTTGGCTTATGGACATAAAACTCATCCGGGTTCACCGCTCCTTGCACCACCATTTCGCCTAAACCATAAGCTGCGGTGATAAAAACCACCTGATCGAAGCCTGATTCAGTATCAATAGTAAACATCACGCCCGCCGAAGCGAGATCAGAGCGCACCATCCGTTGTACACCTGCAGACAGCGCCACCCCACGGTGGTCGTAGCCTTGATGCACACGATAGGAAATAGCGCGATCATTGAACAGTGAGGCAAATACGTGCTTGATAGCAACCATCACCGCATCAATCCCCTGCACATTCAAGAAGGTTTCCTGCTGGCCGGCAAAGGAGGCATCTGGCATATCTTCGGCAGTAGCCGATGAACGCACGGCAAAAGAAGCCTCTGGCTCACCGTCAGCTAATTGTTGGTAGGCTTCATGAATAGCCTGTTCAAACTCGGGATGGAACGGCGTCTCAACCACCCATTGACGAATCTGCGCGCCCGCTTTGGCTAATGCTGCAATATCATCAACATTGGTCTGATCCAACAATTGATAAATGCGTTGGTTAACACCGCTTTGCTCCAGAAATTCGTTAAATGCTTGAGCTGTGGTAGCAAAACCATTAGGTACCGAAACACCCAGGTCTGAAAGATTGGTTATCATTTCACCCAGGGAGGCATTCTTGCCGCCTACCCGCTCAACATCGTTCATGCCAAGCTGATTGTACCAAAGCACATTGCACAGATTTAGGCCATTGTTGGACATCGAAACAATCCTTTTTACATTGTCTATTAATTATGGACGGTCAGTAGGGTACAGACGGAGGTATCACGGCTGACGAATCAGCTGTTTCAGACTAGCACAATGATCCATAGTCCATGGACAGGTGAATCGATCAACCCAACAAGAAAAGTTATTTTCAGGCGATTCTGACAGCAAACGCTTTACCGATAGGCCGAATCAGGCACACTGATTAGGCTAAACTTGTCACCAGATGCTCATTTATCAGTGCGAAAATCCGACCAGAAAAATACTCAGGAGTCAGCGTGGAGAGAAGTGTGTTTTATATTTCGGATGGTACCGCCATCACTGCAGAAGTGCTCGGTCATGCTGTCTTGTCGCAGTTCCCTGTTAAAGCCACTACCTTTACGCTGCCGTTTGTCGAAAGTGCTGCGCGTGCGCAAGAGGTTTGCCAGAAGATTAATCAGATATATCAAGACACTGGCGTTAGACCGCTGGTTTTCTATTCGATAATCAGTGCGGAAGTGCGTGAACTCATTCAGCACAGTGAAGGATTTTGTCAGGATATTGTGCAAGCACTGGTTGCCCCACTACAGGGCGAACTGGGGGTTGCCCCCCAGCCGGTGCTCAACCGAACCCACGGTCTTACTGAAAGCAATTTGGGCAAATACGATGCGCGGATTGCGGCTATCGACTACGCCCTGGCCCATGATGACGGTATTTCTCTGCGCAATTTGGACCAGGCACAGGTGATTCTATTGGGGGTTTCCCGTTGCGGTAAAACCCCAACCAGCCTCTATTTAGCCATGCAATTTGGGATTCGTGCTGCCAACTACCCATTTATCGCCGATGATATGGACAATTTGCAACTTCCCGCCGCGCTGAAACCTTTTCAGCAAAAACTGTTTGGTTTGACAATTAACCCTGAACGGCTGGCGGCAATCCGTGAAGAACGGCGTGAAAATAGCCGTTATGCCTCGCTGCACCAATGCCGAATAGAGGTGGGTGAAGTAGAAGCGCTATTTCGCAAGAATCAGATTCGCTATCTGAACTCCACTAACTACTCCGTTGAGGAAATCTCCACCAAAATCCTGGATATTTTAGGCATGAGTCGCCGCATGTTCTAATGGAATATTTGCCTGGGATATTATTTACAGTTTATTTCATCACAAATTGTATGAATCAAGGCCGTGGCGGTTGAATTCATTTAGTTTTGGTTTATTGTGATCGCCATCACTTCCCGGTATTCCTGCCGCAGAGAAGAACAGATTTAGAGAATTTCCATGCATAAAACAGATGAACTGCGGACTGCGCGCATCGATAGCTTAATCACGCCACAACAACTGGCGGAAAAATTACCGATTTCCGCCAGCATTGCCGATAACGTGACAGCGTCACGTAAACGAATTGAAAGGATCCTCACCGGCGAAGACTCCCGCTTGCTAGTGGTTGTCGGTCCCTGCTCGATTCACGACCTTGATGCCGCCATTGATTACGCCACCCGACTGAATGTATTACGCGAGCGCTATCAGGATCGCCTGGAAGTCGTCATGCGCACCTATTTCGAGAAACCGCGCACCGTCGTGGGTTGGAAGGGGTTGATTTCTGACCCGGCGTTGGATGGCTCATGTCAGGTCAATCGTGGGATTGAGATGGCGCGCAAACTGCTATTGGCAGTTAATGAGTTAGGTCTACCTACTGCCACCGAATTCCTTGATATGGTGACAGGTCAGTACATTGCCGACCTGATCAGTTGGGGGGCCATTGGCGCACGTACCACGGAAAGCCAGATTCATCGAGAAATGGCATCGGCCCTCTCCTGCCCGGTGGGTTTCAAAAATGGCACTGACGGCAATACCCGCATTGCAATTGATGCTATCCGTGCCGCGCAAGCCAGCCATATGTTTTTATCCCCGGATAAAAACGGCCAGATGACGATTTACCAAACCAGTGGCAACCCGCATGGGCACATTATTATGCGTGGCGGTCGGCAGCCTAATTATGGTGCATCTGATATTGCCACAGCCTGTGACAGCCTGCGTGAATTCGATTTACCGGAACATCTGGTGGTCGATTTTAGCCATGGTAATTGTCAGAAAATGCACCGCCGCCAGTTGGAAGTTGCCGCTGATATCGGGCAGCAAATCCGTAACGGTTCTAGCGCTATTGTCGGTGTGATGGCTGAAAGCTTCCTGATTGAGGGCTCGCAGAAAATTGTTGCGGGTCAAGCCTTGACCTACGGGCAGTCCATCACCGACCCGTGCCTAAACTGGGCGGATACTGAGCAATTATTGAGCTTGTTAGCGGATGCGGTCAGCAGTCGGTTTTGATTAACACACAGTGATAGAATGGTTTAACCGCTATAGCGGTTCTGTTCTATCACTGAATTAAATGTTCTACGCCCTCTCATACCGCTCAAACCCTTTTTCTACCAATCAATTCTAAACTATCTATCCAACATATTAATTACTAAGCAAAATAAAGAAATTAACATAAAAAGTAATAGAGATTGTTATTGAAACTATCCACACATGAAGATGATAATAATTATCACTTAACTGGATACTCTAAAGAATACTTCTTATGCGTAAGGGCACCTATCCTACTCAAGCCGTAAATTGCACACCAGACCCATTTCCTGCGGTGTTGCAATTATCCTGTATCAACAGCGGACAACTGCTTGGTCAACATGATGTCGTGGTGATCAATCACCAAGGGCAGCTCTATTATTTGCGCCAAACCAAAGCAGGAAAACTGATACTGACTAAATAATTTTTAGTCACTCAATCCTATTTGCAAAAAAATCCACTACGCCAGCCACCTCATACTGAACACTAAGGCAGCCAGCAACTTATTGATTATGTTTAATAACATAGGGAGAGTTGCTCATGCTTCGTTTCTTTCGTTTATCTTTATGCAGTCTGGCAATAACAGTGGCGTTATCTCCACTGGCGACAGCCCATTCAGCACCCGCCAGTAAGAATCACACCCTTATTGTTACCGGAAATCAACCGACGACTGACAGTTTCACCCCCCCCGGCACAGTCACCGTCATTGATGCTGCATTACCAGACAAACAAACTGCCACCTCCGCCGCAGAAATGTTGCAAAACGTACCCGGTGTGAGTGTTAGCGGTGTTGGGCGCACCAATGGACAGAACGTTAATATCAGAGGCTATGATCAGTATGGTGTGCTGGTGCTCATTGATGGTATTCGTCAGGGCATCACGGGGGCCAATATCAGTGGTACTTTCCTTGATCCGGCACTGATAAAGCGGGTCAGCGTCATTCGTAGCCCATCAACATCAAGGTTTGGTAGTGGCGCCATGGGCGGGGTGATTGCTTACCAGACCATTGATGCGGCCGATTTGCTGGCAGAGGGCCAAAATCTTGGTTTCCGCGTCAGCGGTTATGGCGCCACGGGTTATCACAGTATCGGCTCTGGGATGTCCATTTTTGGCCGTACAGAGAGTCTTGATGGCATTATCGCGCTAAGTAAACGTAAGGTCGGCAATATTTACCACGGTAACGGTAATGAAGCGCCGAATGATGAAACGATTAACAGCTTGATGTTTAAGGGCACCGCCTATCTTTCTGACAGCCAATCGTTAACCACCGCCTTGCGTTATTACAATAACCAGGCACTAGAACCGCGCATGGCTAACCTTAGTACACCTGACTTAAAATTTAATAAAAGTCCAATGATGAATCGTTCCACCCTGCAACGTGATGCCGAGTTAACCTACCGCCTGCAACCACAACACCTTGATTGGTTGGATGCCACCAGCCAACTCTACTATTCCGAGATCAATATTAGTGATGACGTCAATCGCGAGGGTTCAGGCCGCCGTAAACAGATCACCCACGGCATAAAGCTGGAAAATAACAGTAAGCTATTTGCCTACAGCCCAGTCGCACATTTGTTCACTTATGGTGTGGAAGCCTACCATCAAGAGCAAGTGCCAACCGGCGTTATTCGTAATTTTCCCCCTGCTGAAATCAAATTCTCCTCCGGTTGGTTGCAAGACGAAGTTACACTGCGTGATTTACCCGTTACCTTGCTGGTAGGCAGCCGCTTCGACAGTTATAAAAACAGCCGCATAGGATTTGCTGATAAGGAGGCAAAAAACTGGTCAACACGGGGGGCAATTACGATTGATCCAACCGATTGGTTGATGCTGTTTGGTGCTTACAGTCAGGCATTTCGTACCCCAACGCTAGCGGAGCTTTATAACAACTCGCTACACTTCTCTGCCGGATGGTTCTCTAATTACTGGGCCCCTAATCCAAACTTAAGACCAGAAAGCAACATCACCCGCGAAACGGGGTTCGGAGTGTATTTTGATAATCTATTTGCCGATAACGATTCAGTTAAATTTAAAGCCAGCTATTTTGATATCCACGCTAAAGACCGCATTACCAGTCATGTCAATATGATGAGCTCCGGCTACATCAATATCCCGCGCAGTAAAAGCTGGGGTTGGGATGTGTCATTGGATTACCAGAATCAATGGATTGACTGGACGCTGGCCTATAACCGCACTCGTGCTATTAATCTCGACACCCGCCAATTTATTAACAGTATCAATCCAGATACCGTCACCAGCAGGCTTAATATCCCTATTGCCAACAGTGGTTTTAGCACTGGCTGGATCCTGACAATGGCAGAAAATACCAAGTTTATGAAAAATAACGATGCCAAAACGTCGTCACGCCGTCCCTATGCGCCGCAAGCTGGTTATGCGGTCCATGACTTTTACCTAAGCTACCGTGGGGCTGGCAGCTTGAATGGCCTCACCACCACCGCAGTATTGGGTAATGCATTCAATAAGGTGCACTACTCACCACAAGCAATCCCGCAGGATGGTCGTAATGCCAAACTATTAATCAGCTATCAGTGGTAATCACAAGGAAGCGGCTCATGGAAATATCACATTACCAACACTATCTCAACACTCGGCAGCAACACCCCAGCAAGCCTCTACACGATATCGCTCGTATGATGAATATCAGTGAAGCCGAGCTATTTTATGCGCGGGTAGGACAGGATGCG
This sequence comes from Yersinia sp. 2540 StPb PI, assembly GCF_052217165.1. Taxonomy (NCBI): domain Bacteria; kingdom Pseudomonadati; phylum Pseudomonadota; class Gammaproteobacteria; order Enterobacterales; family Yersiniaceae; genus Yersinia; species Yersinia sp. 2540 StPb PI. The sequence continues at coordinate 2,746,099 of NZ_JAZGQC010000001.1, read as the reverse complement.
CAACGCCTGGATATCAGTGCCGATAGACTGCTGACTGAGTTGGCCAGTGTCGGTGTCACTAAATCGATCACCCGTAACGATTATGCAATACATGAGCATTGGGGTGAGTACCAGAATTTGCGCTTGCACGGTCACCTGGGTTTGGTTCTTAATCCACGCGCGCTGGATTTAAGGCTGTTTTTCCGTCAATGGGACAGCATTTTTAGCCTGAGCGAGGAGACACCACAGGGTAAGCAATTGAGTATTCACTGCTGTAATCTGCAAGGCAAGGCAATCCATCAAATCTACTGTACCGAAGAAACAGACCTTAACGCATGGCAGCAGTTGGTGGAAAAGTATCGCTGTGAAACCAATGCGCGGTTGGTGTTCTCCCCCACAGAGAAAGCGTTCACTCCAGAGACAGTCATTGATAACGCTGCGATAGATAATGAATGGCGCAAGATGAACGATATCCATCGGTTCTTTATGCTACTCAAACGCAATAAAATCACCCGCCGGCAAGCCTTCCGGGCTGTCGGTGATGATCTGGCTTATCCGGTTGATAATAAAGCATTAAGGCAAATTTTATATGCGGCACAGGCTTGCCAGAATGAAGTGATGATCTTTGTCGGTAACACCGGGTGTATGCAGATCTTCACTGGCGTGATAGAACAATTCATTGCCTGTCAGGGGAAGCAAACACCGCCGCCTCATTGGATGAGTGTGCTTAACCGCCGTTTTGCTTTGCACCTGCATGAGAATGCCATTGCAGAAAGTTGGGTAACCCGCAAACCGACCAAAGAGGGTTACATCTCAAGTCTGGAGCTGCTGGATACTCAAGGTAACCATATTCTGCAACTATTTGGGCAACGTAGCGAAGGCCAACCAGAGCAGCACCACTGGCATCAGCAACTGGCCGAATTGACTGCCATAGGCTCCGCTGATGAATAAATGGCTAATATTTATTGCCATTATAATTCCAATCAGTGGCATTGCCAGCCAACGCATTATCACACTCGGCAGTGATATCTCTGAAATCACCTACGCATTAGGCGTAGGTGCCAACATTGTGGCCAGGGATAGTGCCAGCCAACACCCCAGTGAATTGAAAGCCTTACCCGACGTGGGTTACTTGCGACAACTCAATGCCGAAGGCATTCTCGCGTTACAACCTACGTTGGTGTTATGTCGTAAACAGGCTTCAGCGTCACGAGCGCTAAAGCAAATCACTGACTATGGGGTAAAGGTCATACTTATTCCCGCGGACAGTTCGCCACAAACAGTGGTAACTAAAATTCAGTTGATTGCCAGCGCAGTTAATCAGCAACAGAAAGGCCGACAACTGATCAATCACTACCAGCAACAGCTGGCAATGATAGATTCCACACCATTGTCGGTAAAGGTTCTATTTATCATAAGCCACGCGGGGTTACCGCCGCTGGCTGCGGGTAAAAATACTGCTGCGGATAGCTTATTTCGCCTTTCAGGCCTGAACAACACCATGCAAAAATTCAGCGGATATCGCCCTTTATCACAAGAAGGGATTATCGCCAGTGCTCCTGACCTGCTGATTGTTACGTCATATAGCGTTAAATCACTGGGTGGTATTGATAATATATGGCGTTTACCGGGAATAGCTCTGACTCCTGCGGGTAAAAAGCAACGATTACTGGTAATTGATGATAGAGCATTACTGAGTTTTGGCCTGCAAACACCCCAAGTTCTACAACAGTTGCGGAGTGCCGGGGAGTCCAGCCGGTAAAAGCGTCTTCTGTTAGCGACGAGTAGGAGTGATTGCAATACCTTTCATCCTTGAAGCCGCAGCTAAGTTAGCGGCTGTTACTCACCCGAGTCACTGAATACGTTGGATATGCAACCAACTAACTGGAACAGGAGATTTCCAGATGTTTCCCCCAGTCAGGGGGTAATGCCGCCAAGTCATCAAATTCAGGTTGCTCTGCGAAAGGATGCTGTAATGCCTGATGCAACCGCTGTAGCGGTTGAATATCATCCTTTTCAGCGTGATCAATCACTTGCTGTGCCAGGTAGTTACGCAATATATATTTCGGGTTAACCGCTTTCATCAATTGCTGACGCTGAACATCGTCAATCGGCTCTTGTTGCAGACGTGTACGATAACGGTGGTACCAACTGTCAAAACCGGCTCTATCGATAAAATCATCACGTAGTGGCGATTGCGCCGAATGCATTTCAACCTGGCTCAACAAGCGGAATGTACGGGTATAATCTCGCCCCTCTTGAATCATCAAACTCAATAATCCTGTCAGTAACTCGTTATCCTGGCTGCTGTTTTCGACAAAACCTAGTTTAGCGCGCATCTGTTGGCCATAAGCTGCCATTAACTCTGGCTCATAAGCCCCTAGTGCCAACTGTAGCTGCTCCACCGACATTAAGCCGGACAACGCCTGCCCCAACCGATGCAGATTCCATAGTGCGACCGCTGGCTGATTATCGAAAGCATAACGCCCCTGACCATCAGAGTGATTGCAAATATATCCCGGTACATAGTCATCAAGAAAACCAAATGGACCATAGTCCATGGTAATACCAAGAATCGACATATTATCGGTATTCATCACACCATGAGCAAAACCGACCGTTTGCCAATGAGCGATTAAACGTGCCGTGCGTTTTACCACATCAGTAAACCACAACAGGTAACTTTCCGGTTGACCGGCCCATTGCGGCCAGTGACGAGCAATAACATAATCAGCCAACTGTCTGACCTGTGCAGGCTGCTGTCGATAATAGAAGTGTTCGAAATGGCCAAAACGAACATGACTTTCAGCCACGCGTAATAGCATCGCCCCACGTTCTGGTTGCTCACGATAAACAGGATGTTCGCTGGTAACAATGGTCAGTGCACGGCTGGTAGGTATTCCTAGATGGTGCAATGCTTCGGAGGCTAAAAACTCCCGGACGACTGAGCGCAAAACGGCCCGCCCATCCCCCATGCGGGAATAAGGGGTTAACCCTACGCCTTTCAAATGCCAATCCATACTGCGGCCGTCACTGAGTTGTTGTTCCCCGAGCAAAATCCCACGGCCATCCCCGAGCTGCCCTGCCCATACGCCGAACTGGTGGCCACTATATACTTGTGCCAGCGGCTCCATACCTGGTAGCAAAGCCTCTCCTGCCCATACGCTGGCTTTCGGCAAACTAAACCAACTCTCATCCAGCCCAAGCTCCTGCGCTAAAGGGGAACTGTGGTACAGCAAGCGTGCCCCCTTTAACGGCGTTGGTTGCAAGTGAGTATAAAAACCACTCAATTGCTGCCCGTAGCTATTATTAAATTGAGGCGTCTTCTCAGATTCTGAAGCGCTATCTGATGGAATAAAGTTAAAAGGGGTCATCAGCGTAATACCTCAGCCAGCCAGTGACTAACTTGCAACAGCTCAGCGTGTGACTCAGGAAAATCATCGCTTAATTGCTGACAAACAACGTTAATAGCCTCGGGACGATACACCGTCCCTTGTAGCCGCTCAGCCAAAGCTTCCAGCGGAGCCGGATTCAAACTATCCGTAAAGATTTGGCAGCGAGCGATGGCACCCTGTAATACATCAAAATGCAGTTCAATTCCGCCCCAAATAAAACGGGTATCGACTAAGTGGCTAAAGGCGGGGGCCTGACCGAAATTCCATTCCCAGCTACTCTGTTTAGCAAATTGTTCGGTAAAACCAGGTAGGTCGGGCAATGCTTGTGGGGAGATTCTTTCCGCCAGCACCTTTTCATTATAATAATCGAAAAAAGCCTGCTCAATGGCGACACAAATCTGTTGATGCTCAATTCCCGGTAATAGCTCCACCAGATTGGTGACTCGGGAGCGCACTGATGTAATCCCTTTGGCCTGCAATTTTTTCGGATCAGGATTAAGGTAATCGGCCAAACGACTCAGATCCGCACTCAATAACAATGTGCCATGATGAAAACCACGATCTTTGGTCTCTTTATATGCCGAGCCCGAAACTTTGCGCTCATCATCACCGTTCTTAACCACCAAATCATTACGACCTGAAGCGGTGGCCTGAATTCCGAGCGAGGCTAACGCAGTAAGAATAATTTGAGTGGAGACCGTTTTATCATATTCAGGTTTACCCGCCATAAAGGTGAAACAGGTATTGCCCAAATCATGAAATACCGCCCCGCCGCCGCTGCTGCGCCGAGCCAGCTTCACGCCATCTTGCTCCATTTGGCGCGTATTACACTCTTTCCATGGATTCTGAGCGCGGCCTATCACCACGGTGTCAGCATTACGCCACAAAAATAACACTCGCTGATCCGGGGACATCTGACGGAAAATGCACTCTTCTACCGCCAGATTAAACCAGGGGTCATAAGAATCAGAAATGAGTAAGCGAAGGGATGACATAAACGCGGCTCCGAACCAAAATAAGCAGCTATTAAGATAACATAACCAACGCCGATATCTTTAGGTTCGAGGATTCATTCTGTATTGATTAAGAACTATATCGAAAATGCATCAAATGCGACGCGCTTGCCAGTACACACGTTTCCAATAAACATTTTCTAGCGATGAACGGATCACACCTTTACTCGTTGAGGCATGAATAAATTCATCATTAGTATCGTAAATACCGACATGCAGCCCATTTTGTCCACTGCCAGTTTTGAAAAACACCAAGTCGCCAGGCATGAGTTCATCACGAGAGACTTTAGTGCCTAAGGTGGTCTGCGCTGCTGTTGTTCGGGGTAATTGCATATCAAAACGATCACGGAATGTGCGGTAAACAAACCCTGAACAATCAACCCCACTTTGATCCAGCCCACCATTACGGTATGGCGTTCCTTCCCATTGACGCAGTTGTTCATTCAGTTTAGCAACTACCACAATAGAATCTGATAAGTGACCACTCGGTGTTGGAGCATGGCTGCTACAACCAGCAAGAATCATACTGACCAAAAAGATCCAGAAACGCATCCGCATCGAGATATCACCAGGGTAAGGCTTAGCCAATCCACCGCACAGCAAGCTATTCGGCGCTATATCTGGCCAGCAAGAGGTACCAGTAGAGCTAATTTAGCTATCGAGTCTGGAAAAAACAAGTTATATGAATGAGATAATAGATTTAATCACTTTTTATAGGTTTGGTGTGAATCAGCCATATCCCCAGTAGGATAAACCCCGCCCCTAACGTTTTTAATAACGTCGCCGACTCATTGAACCAGGGTAACAATACAGCGGCTAAATAGACGAGCGCATAACTAAGACTCAGTAATGGATAGGCTCGATTGAGTGGCAAATACCTTAAGGCAAAAAACCAGCACAACATAGATACTGCATAGCCGGCTAGCCCGAAAGTTACCGCCATTAATTGTGTCAGATGATGTGCTAAAAACTGACCATTAATATCTGCCAACGATATTAATGGGGTATGCATCATCCCCCACTTCAACATGAGTTGGGCCATGGTCACCAACACCACACTGCCTATTCCCCACAGGTAACCTTTCATAAATGCCAACTAATCAAAAGGATGCCAAACATAATGGCGGCAACACCCAACCAATGGCGAGAAGTTGCCTTTTCTCCATAAAACAACTGCGCGGCCAAGGTCACCAACACAAAGTTAAAGCTTAATAGCGGATAAGCCACACTCAAAGGCAGATGTTGCAATAAACGTAACCACAGCACCATTCCTAAGCCCAGCAATATCACTGCGATAGCAAGCCAACGCAGTGTTGGCGCAAGCCGTTTTTCACCAGATTGCCCCCAGCATTGTGCAGCTTGCTTCTGACACAGTTGCCCCGCACAGGTCAATAAACTGACAACTATCAATAGCAAATAATTTGTCATGGTGTCTTTTGGTACCACAAAAGTGCCAAACGATTCATTAAATTAACCTTGTCGGCTACCGGATAATGGGCAGAGATGTCCTCACCGCGAGATAATTGCACAACTAACGACACGTCACCTTGCTGCCTTGCATGAGCCAACCATTCACTAAAATCTTTATTGCTAATGTATTTATCTTTGCTGTCAGCATAGTTCAGCCCATAAGACAGCTCGCCCTTTTCGCTGAACATCAGTATATCGCTACGTTTCAGTTGCCACGCTAACCCTGCCGCTACCCCCGCACTGTCGGTAAGCACATAGCGACTGCTGCTCAACGCATCAAAATTATTCTGAATAAAATTTTGCGGCTGTTTGGAATCAATAACCTGTTGAGGAATCAGGTAACCCACCAGCAAAACCAACAATAATGGACAGGCGGCAGCCCAACGCCAATAACGGGCGTTATTATACAATGTAATCAGTCCCACCAACCCCCATCCAGTAAAGGCGACTATCCCCAACACTACTTTCTGCTGCTCGTGTGGCCCATAGGCGACCAAGTGCCCTACCAAATTCAAACCAATAACTAATACCGCCAGCGCGCAAACTAATCCAAAAATAAGATTTATTGCACCATTTATTTTCAGCGCGCGCATACGCATGTTACTGGCGCAATCTGTTGCATATGCCGCCATCAGTAAAGATAGTGGAGCCATACATGGCAAGATATACGTTGGGAGTTTTCCTTTAGCCACACTGAAGAATAACAACGGCATGACGACCCAACTGAGCAAAAAGAACAGCTCTGGTTTTGCCACCCGTTCACGCCACCCTTTAAGTAACGCTCCCGGTAATAACCCCAACCACGGCAATACACCGATGCAAAGAATAGGCAGGTAATACCAAATGGGGGCTTTATGTTGAGCATCTTTTTCAGCGAATCTCTGAATATGTTCAACCCAAAAGAAGTAATGCCAGAAATCGGGTTCACGTTGCGCGATGGCCAATGCCCACGGCAAGCTCAAGATTACCGCACCCAATATCGCTATCGGGCCAAAAATGATGAGTTCTTTTATTCGCTTTTGCTGTATGACAATAGGCAATACCGAAATAACCGGCACGGCCAACGCCAGAAAACCTTTGGTCATAAAGCCCATGCCACAAGCAAGGCCGAGCAAAAGGTAAGCCCCCACCTTCTGCGCCAAGGTTTCGGCCCGCAATGTGAGATAAAAACAGACCATTGAAGCGGTCAACCATAATGAAATCATCGGGTCCAATACCGCATAGGAGCCGATACTAAATACCAACAACATGGAGAGATAAATTAATGTCGCCAGTACCGATGTGGAGCGATTACGCCACAATAAAGTCGCTAACCAATAGACTAATATTGCACTTAGCGCGGTACTAAAAATGGAACCAAATCGGACGGCAAAATTAGTGTCGCCAAATATCCACTGGCTAATATTATTAAACCAATATCCAGCGATAGGCTTTTCGAAATAGCGGATCCCCAGAAAATGCGGCACAACCCAATCACCACGTTGCAACATTTCCCGGCTAATCTCAGCGTAGCGAGTTTCGTCAGGTTGCCACAGTAAACGACTATTGATTGGCAATAGGTATAGCAAAGCAAAAAACAACGCCAACAGTGCTGCCCCGCCTCCTTTTAACAGTTTCATCCGACATCCTTAATTTTTGTCTGACACCCTAACCAACCCTCTCGGCCAGGAAAGGTGGTACGCTCGACGGTCCCTATCGGCAATAAATCTAAATCATCGGGTAATAACTCTCGAAGCGGGCAAAACTGGATACCTTGTTTTTTGGCCTGGACTAATAATTGCTCAAACATTACTGCCTGAGACATCCCTTCAACTTCAGCATGAATGGTATAAACCGAGACACCTCTATCACGCAAAATAGCTTCAATGATGAAATTATTAAAATCCTCAGCCCGCACTTCACTCCCTACGACTTCATCGTACGTTGGCAACGTAACAGGAATTTGTACACTGCCAAGACTGCCATCAGGTAATAGGGGGCGGAAAGGATGAGTACCACGACAATCACTGTTATAACGAAAAGCGAACGGTTGCTTGATGGCTAACACCCGCGAGTCTGCACGCCAGCCGGCAGCCGCGGAACAAGTTACCGGCTGCCCAATGCTGTTCTGTAATGCATCCACACCCCATTGAACCTGCTCAGTTAGCTGTTGTGTTGACCACGATGCAACCTTAGCTTGCCAGCCTTGATGATCCCATGCATGCAAACCAACCTCATGCCCTGCTTGTAACGTGGCTTTCATTAATGAGCCAAGGTCTTTACCGATTTTTTTACCCGGCCAGGCGGTTCCGGCCAGTAAGATATCCCAGCCATAAAGCGAAGCGGCATTAGAACGCAACATCTTCCACAAGAAACGAGGTCGGAAAAGACGCCACAAGTGACGCCCCATATTATCTGGGCCAACACTGAAGAAAAAGCTGGCGCTGATATCATACTGTTCCAATACAGCAAGTAATGATGGCACACCTTCTTTTGTTCCACGGTAGGTATCCACATCAATTCTTAGTCCAACTTGCTTCATAGATAATGCTCATCCTTTTGGGTTTCACCCAGTTCCAGTACAGCACCACGAAGGAAGAAATCCAAGGTTTCGCTGACAGTTTGCTGCAAAGCGATTTCTGGCTGCCAATGTAAAATACGTCGCGCATTCGTGATGCTGGGGGTGCGATATTCGACATCCTGATAGCCTTTACCATAATAGGCACTGCTTTCGATATCTTTAAAGCCAGCAAATGGTGGGAAGTGACCACGTAATTGATGTTTTTCAAAACTACTCAGCAGCATTTGCGCTAATTCGCGAATACTGGCCTCATTCGTCGGGTTACCAATATTGATTATCTGACCATCACAGCAGCCATCATTGTTCTCAATAATGCGAAATAGCGCTTCAATGCCATCATGAATATCAGTAAAACAGCGTTTTTGCGCGCCACCATCAACCAGTTGAATAGGAGAGCCTTCAACCAGATTTAATATCAATTGTGTAATGGCGCGGGAACTGCCAATACGAGCAGCGTCAAGGTTATCCAAACGTGGCCCCATCCAGTTAAATGGGCGGAACAATGTGAATCTGAGGTTTTCTTTCGCACCATAAGCCCAGATAACACGATCCAATAATTGTTTGGATACCGAATATATCCAGCGTTGTTTGTTAATTGGCCCAACAATCAGTCGCGAACTGTCCTCGTCAAACTCTTTGTCATCACACATACCATAAACTTCAGAAGTGGATGGGAAGACAATACGTTTATTGTATTTAACGCAATCGCGAACAATCTTTAAATTTTCTTCAAAATCTAATTCGAAAACACGCAGTGGATTGCGGGTATATTCAATTGGCGTCGCAATAGCCACCAGCGGCAAAATGACATCACATTTTTTAATATGATATTCGATCCATTCGGAATGAATACTGATGTCGCCTTCCACGAAATGGAAGAAAGGGTTATCCAAGAAACGACTAATAGCATCAGAACCAATATCCAGACCATAGACTTCGTAACGGTCATCACGCAACAAGCGTTCGGTTAAGTGATTACCAATGAAGCCGTTCACACCAAGGATCAGTACACGGGTACGTCTTTTCAAAGCATTGCTTGGTCTGTTAGCTAAACGCACATCCGTGACAATGCCCATTTCTTGGGCTAATCGACTACCCTGAACATACAAACCCGCGTCTCCCTGACCAGTAACAATCTCCAGCGCACCTTCACCGCAGGCGACAACTAAAGGTGAAATTGAGAGTATGGTGCCGGGTAACTTTCCGTGTGCCATCTTCAGCGGTCGCGCACGCCAGATGATGAGTTTACGCTGCCCAAGATAGCTGAATGCCCCGGGATAAGGCTCCGTCACGGCACGAACTAAATTATTGATATCTGATGCTGACTTTTGCCAATTGACCTCTCCATCAGCAGCAGTTCGTCGGCCAAAATAGCTGGCATCGGCTTCTTTTTGTGGTGTCAGATGCAGTGAAGAACACTTCATTTTTGGCAATAAATCACGTAACAACTCTTGCGACGCTTCACGCATTTTTGCATGTAATGTCAATGCAGTATCTGTATCGCTGATGGTAACTTTGTGTTGGCCCACAATTGGGCCTGCATCAGCTTTTTTTACCATTTGGTGCAAGGTTACACCTGTTTCGGTCTCCCCATTAACCAGCGCCCAGTTAATCGGAGCACGCCCACGGTATTTCGGCAACAAGGAGCCGTGTAAATTGAACCCTCCTTGCGGTGCTAACGACAAAATTTCATCACACAGCATATTGCGATAATAGAAAGAGAAAATAATATCCGGCTGTAATTGCTTAATACGCTCAACCCATAACGGATGATTGGCATCATCCGGTGCAAATACAGGAAGTTCTAAATCAGCAGCAACCCGGGCCACTGAAGAGAAAAAACGATTCTCATTAGGATCGTCAGTATGGGTAAATACTGCCTGAATATCGTAACCTGCTGCTACTAGTGCTTTTAGACCTACACAGCCAATATCATGATAGGCAAATACAATCGCTTTCATTTTTCTACTTCCTGATTATTGTCGGTATGCTCTGTCCCGACCACTTTCTGTATGAAATAACGTGGGCGCGCGCGCACATCGTTATAAATTCGACCGATGTATTCACCGAGTAGCCCCATACCAACGAATTGGGCACCGATGAACATGAACAACACGGCAAAGAGCGTAAAGACACCGCCGCCTGCCCATTCCGGGCCAAATACCAAACGCAAAACCACTAACAGCACAGCAAGAGTAAAACCAGAAAGTGCAATGACACTGCCCACCAGGCTTAACAGACGTAATGGGGTCGTTGTCAGGCAAGTTATCAAGTCATACATGAGATTAATGAGCTTCATCAGGCTGTATTTTGAGTCACCGAATTCGCGCTCAGCATGATGAACTGTAATTTCAGTGGTACGGCGGGCAAAGGTGTTTGCCAGAATGGGAATAAAGGTACTGCGTTCGTGACAGTGTAACATTGCTTCTACGATATGACGGCGGTAGGCTCGTAACATGCAGCCATAGTCACCCATAGATTTACCTGTAGCACGTTGAATCATCAGATTAATCAAACGGGAGGCTGTTTTACGAAACAGCGAATCTTGCCGATTAGCGCGCACAGTCCCGACGACGTCGTAGCCCTCTTCTGCCACACTGACCAGCCGTGGGATTTCCTCCGGCGGGTTTTGCAGATCAGCATCAAGTGTAATGACCAAATCACCACTAACCTGATTGAATCCAGCCATAATGGCTGAATGTTGGCCATAATTACGATTTAGCAAAACTGCGATTATGTGGTTTTCAGGTACGTTCGCCGCTGTTGTCAAAATTTCAGCAGAACTATCACTACTCCCGTCATCAACCAGAATAATTTCATAAGGTTGGGTGAGTAACTTACAGGCAGCCGACGTCCTCTCTATTAATGCCGGCAAGCTCTCTTGCTCGTTATAAACAGGGATAACTATTGATACTTTTTTGATTTGCTCATTTTGTAACACGGTGCGGCCCTATAATAGTTGCCAATGCATCAACTACCCGGTCAACATCACTGTCTAGCATGTCGGGGAAAAGGGGCAATGTGCATAATCTGGCGGAATTCCACTCGGTATTGGGTAAGTGCAACTGTGGATAGCGTTCGCGATAATACTTTTGAGTATGGGCGGCACGAAAATGCAGACCAGTACCAATTCCTGACTCTTTCAACCGCTCCATCAGTGAGTCGCGACTCATTGCGCAGCGACCTTCATCAACACGCACCATAAACAGATGCCATGCATGGAGATGGGCATAGTCGGGAACCGCCAGGGGTTGCAAGGGGGAATCGTTCAATGCCTTATAGTAGCGGGCAACTAATTCTTGGCGACGAGCATTGATTTCAGGTAAACGCCTGAGTTGCACTACCGCAATCGCTGCGTGAATATCAGATAAGTTATATTTATAACCAGGCACTATGACTTCGGCCTGTGGGCTACGCCCTTGTCGCTGTCGATCAAAGGCATCCACACCCAGGCCATGAAACTTAAGTTGCCGTACTTTGTCGGCTAGCTCATCATCATCAGTGGCAATTAAGCCGCCTTCAGCACAAGTCATGTTTTTAATGGCATGGAAAGAGAAAATAGCGGTGCCCTTCTCGCCAATCCATTGATTACCATAGCGGGTGCCAGCAGCATGGGCCGCATCTTCAATCAATGGGATACCTTGATGCTGAGCAATTAAACGCAAAGCATCAAGATCACAGGGAGCGCCGGCATAATGTACCGGGATAATGGCTTTGGTTTTTGCGGTGATAGCTGCTGCAACATCCGCAGCATTTACCATTAAAGTGTCGCGATCAACATCAATCATTACCGGCTCAGCGCCCAGCAACACAATCATATTAAGAGTAGAAACCCACGTTTGAGACGGGGTAATAACTTCATCCCCTGGGCCAATACCCAAGGCCATCAAGGTGATATGCATTCCCGCAGTGGCCGAACTGACAGCAATAGCATGCTTGCAACCAAATGCCTTACAAAAATCAGTTTCTAACTGTTGATTCTGTGGGCCGGTGGTTATCCAACCTGAGCCTAATACATTTATGACCGCATTAATTTCGTCCGTACCGATTGACGGACGTGAAAATGGCAAAAAATTCTGCATTGAATAATCCCTTAGGACACCAGAGCTGTCGGCAACTATATGCTCACTTAAGTTAACGAAAACTAAACGCCCATCAGATAAACCGGTGGTCTGCTAGGGTCAACTCTAGTCCATTAACCTTAAATAAACCTTAAGATAGCGTTTTTTTGCTGATATATTCAGAAAGGGTATGTCACGAAGAAAGGAATTAGTTTTCATAGAAAAATCAAACAACTAACATAAAACACTGTGGGATGTTTCATCACAATGATTTAATAGATTTTATCTGCGGAGAAAAAGAAAAATAGGCGTCATAATAAATATTAATGCAAATTATAAATACAGGTTATTAATTTTATACTACCAATAAACTTAGTAGCTAAATGTAAGCATCATATGCTTTTTGTAATAATCCAATTCTGGCCATCAAAACTATGTATTTGAAACTCCACTTCGAACACATCAGATAAAATATCTGCCTCCATTACCTGTTTAGCCCCACCCTGTGCAAGCACGTCCCCTTTAGACATTAACCAAACCTGATCAGCCTGTTGCAAGGTATGGTTAAGGTCATGAGCACTAATGATAGCACTGCGCCCAGCCGCACAAAACTCAGCAAGCAGACTATCAAGTGCCACTTTTTGCGCCACATCAAGCCCGGTATAGGGTTCATCAAGTAATAGCAGCTTGCTGTCAGCGTTGATATCCGGCCAAACTTGCAAGAATACCGCCGCGAGCCGAACACGCTGCCACTCGCCGCCTGAAAGTTGCGATAACATTCTTGGCAATTTATCGGTTAATCGTAATTTTTTACAGAGATAACCAATCGTTGCCGCTACAGCATCCAAAGCGGCACCGGCTGGCTGATACAGAGCCAGATATTGGAAAACCGGCATTAGAGTCAGAGCCGATTGCTGTTGACTTAGATATGCTCGTGAACGGGCCAAGTCGTGCCCTGCATAGATGGGCAGTGGTTGCCCGGCCAGTAAAATATCACCACGAGCAGGCAACATGCCTGCCAGAGCGGCCAACAGAGTACTTTTCCCGGCACCATTTGGACCTATCAAATGAATTTGCAACCCAGCAGCCACCTGGGCAGAAAAAGGCGCAAGGCGGGTTTCGACATGGACATTGCTGAGTTGCAAAAGCATCAAAATAAACCTGTTGTCGGTAAATTATTTGGTGGCTAACGCTTGAGTAATTGCACTGATTAGAATCGAATCTTCTGGTGCCATATCGGGAGCAAAACGCTCAAGGACTTCGCCCTCACGACTAACCAGGAATTTCTCAAAATTCCACAGAATATCACCCGGTTGCTTTGGCTCACGCCCCTTACTGGCTAACCGTTGATAAAATTCGCTCCCTTCCGGTTTTATTGCGACAGGCTTAGCCGCAATCAATTGCTGGTACAAAGGGTGCCGTTGCGGGCCATTAACCTCAATTTTACTAAACATCGGAAATTCAACCCCAAATGTGCCACGGCAGAAAGCTTGGATCTCTTCATCACTGCCAGGCTCCTGCCCCGCAAATTCATTACTCGGAAAACCTAAGACTTCAAAACCTTGCTGATGATATGTTTTATAGAGGTTTTCAAGCCCTTCATACTGCTTAGTCAGACCACACTGAGAAGCTACATTAACCACCAACAGCACTGAGCCTTTATACTTTTCCAGCAGAATAGATTCACTTTCAATGGTTTTAACAGGAATGGAATAAATTGGATTACTCATCAGGAAGGATCCTTATTCAGTGATGATATACAGATGAACTTACAAGAGTATCAATAGGTGTAAGGCAGATCACTTTACACTTTTCACTCGTGTCAGCAACCAGATAAATAATGGCGAACCCAACGTTGCGGTCACCACACCAATGGGCAGCTCAGCCGAAAATAGAGCGATACGTGCGATAACATCCGCAAACAACAGTATTCCAGCGCCAGCTAGTGCACATCCGCTTAGCAGATGGCGTTGGTCAGTTAAACCGGTCAATCGCAAGATATGGGGAATAACCAGGCCAATAAAGCTGATAACACCAGCCAGAGCAACACTAATACCTACCAGCAATCCTATAGCCAGTACTAATAAGTTCCGCCATAAATGGAGTGGGATCCCCAACTGCCTGGCTTGCTGCTCACCCAATGACATAAAATTGAGCACTCGCCCCTGGCAACAAAGCCATACCACGATCGGCACCAATGCTACGACCAATCCCTGCTGTCGCCAATCTATGCCGCTGAATCCCCCCATCATCCAATACATCAACTGGCGTAAATCCAAGCTGGTACTGAAATAAACAGCCCATGTCATCACCGCGCTGCAAACGATCCCCAATGCAACACCAACCAGTAACAGACGAGCGTTAGTCAACAAACGCCGGCGAGCGAAACCTAACAGCAGCACCGTCATAAGTAAGGCTCCAGCAATAGCACAGCCACTTAAAAACCAGATCGGCAATAACCCGTGCCCTAGCAAGACCGCCATAACTAATGCAACACCTGCACCATTCGCCACCCCCAACAGACCGGGTTCGGCTAATGGATTTTCAAACAATGCCTGCATTACAGCACCCGCAACAGCAAGACTTGCACCAACCATCATTACGGCTAAGGCTCGGGGCAAGCGCAACTGCCAGACGAATAATTGCCCGCTTTCACCGAACCACTGAGTGGGCCAAATCCACGCATCTCCAGCACACAAGCTGACTACCAGCGCAAAAAAAAGTATCACCACCAATCCCTTGAGGTAACGGTGATCACGTTGTTGTTGCCGCTGTTGAAGCGCAGTAAATAACTGACTGGTCTGCATTACATCCTCGGTCGCTGCCTCAGGATTAACCTGAAGATGTCTCATAAATATTAGGGGCTGATACCCATAGCTAGGCTACAGATAGTAGGGGGTTAACGCGATAAGGGGAAGTTTTGCATGAAGAATAAGACTTTTTTATGGCAAGAGAACGCAAACTCTGTCGATGATTTTAGCGACAAAGCCTGCATTCATCGGTTACTTACTGTCAACGATGGCCCTTATTTTGCGATGGGTAGGGTGGCTGACCATCATGATTATCGTTATTATTTGGCCCACCTTGCTTAGCACCACTACCCTGTCGGCTATTATTCACTGGCTGGCCGCGCCCATTATTCTCACTGCCATTATTGTGCTGTGGCGAATTACCGTAATCGCTGCGTTCATTATGGCGTTGACTACCTTGCTGCCCACGGAACGGGTTATGGCCATCCTGCGGTTGTGGATGTTGCCAACGCCCCCCGTCCCAATAATAGCCACGGTCATTGCGATCACCAATATGGCCACCACGATGTTCATGCCACCACTGTGGCGGACGCCAATCATAACCATCCCAGTAATAGCCACGGTTGTCCTGATCACCTAGATGTAAGCTGACTCCGGGTATATTGATGTCAAGTGATACGTCTGCCTGTGCAAACGATGGCATTAATGCCAACACCCCAAGTAATAGCAGATATCTTTTCATATACATCCGAATATATTATTTAACAGTTATTAAATTTATATCAGCGAAAATAAAAACCATCTATCAGACAATCCGCTCTTTTCATTTTCATTTCATCTTACTTACGCAATACATACAGTCCTTACAAGTCAGACATTTTCATTTACCACCACTCCTAACATATCTTAACGTTTATCTGACAGTGACATTTATTGTATTGAATTATAATCCCAGCTTAGCCCGATAATAAAAGATGAGACAAATAAAATGCAACGTATAACGTTAATGACAATAGTACTCTTATTAAGCACTACATTATCAGCTTGCTGTATATTCCCACCGCATGGCGGTGGCGGTGGCGGTGGCGGTGGCGGTGGCGGTGGCGGCCCAAGGATGCATTATGACAACCATCAGTTGCGTTAGATTACATCCTAAAAAACAAGTATAAAACTGGCATTCAATAAGAATAGTCTAATTTATTTAGAAAATATATTGAGTGCTAACTTAAGTATTTCATGAAAATATAATCACGCCCAATCTGATTTGGATGCAAAAATTAATTATCACTTAATGATTAATATAGCCCTTACAATTTAATTAAAAAAAATGTTATAGAATGAATGGTGCCACTCCACCGAACATTAGCAGAAACATGACAAATCCTACTCTAGATTAATGCTTTGGCAACGGTTGTAGACTAGACAAACTAAATGCTGAAAATTCCATTGCCAATCAACCCCATTGGTTTCAGTGATCCCACCTTAAGGCTAAGGTAGAAAACAAATAAAGGGAAATGGCCCCAACCTGCGGTCATGATGTGGGCACTTATAAAATAAAATCGATGATTTTCAATGAGGTACAGGCAAGAAAAAGGCCGCTTGCGCGGCCTTTTGTTTGGGGAAATACTTACTCTTTTGGAGTAGCACTCTCTACCCGGCTTTTTAGCTTTTGCCCTGGACGGAAAGTCACCACACGGCGCGCCGTAATAGGAATGTCCTCACCCGTCTTCGGATTACGGCCCGGACGTTGGTTCTTGTCTCGCAGATCAAAATTGCCAAAGCCAGACAGTTTGACCTGTTCGCCATTCTCGAGAGCACGACGTACTTCCTCAAAGAATAACTCAACCAGATCTTTGGCATCACGTTTGCTAAGCCCTAGCTTTTCAAACAGATGTTCTGACATTTCAGCTTTAGTAAGCGCCATAGGTTCAATCCCTCAAGGATGCTTGGAATCGCTGTTTTAACGCCTCTACACATCTTGCAACGGTAGCGGCGATCTCCTCTTCTTCCAGTGTACGTGCGGTATCCTGCAACACCAGACTAATAGCCAGACTCTTATAGCCCTCTGCTACGCCCTTGCCACGGTACACATCAAACAAGTTTACGCCAACTACCTGATTTGCGCCAACTTTCTTACACTCCGCCAAAATATCTTCTGCGGGGACGTTTTCGGCCACCACAACGGCGATGTCACGACGGTTTGCTGGGAAGCGTGAAATCTCGCTGGCCTGAGGCACAGCGCGGTCTGCGAGCTTGTTCCACTGCACTTCAAACACCACAGTCCGACCATTTAGACTCAGCTTACGTTCCAACTCAGGATGAACTACACCAATGAAACCAATGTGTTCCCCTGCTAAATAAATTGCCGCACTCTGCCCTGGATGCAGTGCAGGATGTGCTTGTGCACGGAACTGAACATCAGATAATTTGCCGGTAAGTTCCAGAATTGCTTCCAGATCACCTTTCAAATCATAGAAGTCGATTGGCTGACGCGCCAGATCCCAATGCTCTTCAAAACGGTGGCCAGCAATGACACCGGCTAGCATTACATCCTGTCTAACCCCGAGATCTGCTGTACTATCAGGTACAAAGCGTAACCCACTTTCAAATAAACGCAAGCGAGATTGCTGGCGATTCTGGTTATAAACCACTGCTGACAGTAAACCTGTCAACAATGATAAGCGCATCGCAGACATCTCAATCGAGATAGGGCTTGGCAAAATTAATGCGTCTTGCTGTGGGTGCAGAAGTGCTTGTACTTTCGGGTCAACAAAACTGTAAGTAATTGCTTCCTGATAGCCGCGATCGACTAAAGCGGTTTTTACACGCTTCAATGATAAATCAGCTTCGCGATGTTTGGTCATCACCAAATCAGCTTTGATAGGCACATCCGGGATATTGTTATAACCGTAGATGCGGGCAACTTCTTCCACCAGATCTTCTTCGATTTCCATATCGAAACGCCAGCTTGGCGCTACTGCCCGCCAATCAGAACCGAGTTCAGTCACCTGACAACCGAGCCGGCGCAGAATGTCACTCACCTGCGGTGAAGGGACATGATGACCAATCAACCGATCCAATTTCTCACGGTGTAGCGTGATGGTGGCGCATTTTGGTAATTCTGCGGCCGCGGTCACGTCAATTACCGGCCCCGCTTCACCACCACAGATATCAATTAGCAGACGTGTCGCACGCTCAATCGCTTTATGCTGTAACGCAGGGTCGACACCACGCTCATAGCGGTGAGATGCATCGGTATGCAAACCGTGGCGACGCGCACGACCAGTAATTGATAATGGATTGAAGAAAGCGGATTCCAGCAAGACATTGCGGGTTGCTTCGTTAACACCTGAATGTTCACCACCAAAGATACCGGCCATCGCCAACGGCTTATGCTGATCAGCAATGACCAGCGTATCTGCATTCAATTTGGCTTTTGTGCCATCCAGCAGTGTTAATTCTTCACCTTCAGCCGCCAGGCGAACAATAATCCCGCCTTCAATACGGTCCAGATCAAACGCATGCATTGGCTGGCCTAACTCCAGCAACACAAAGTTAGTAACGTCTACCACCGGATCAATCGAACGAATACCACAGCGGCGCAGTTTCTCTCGCATCCACAATGGTGTTGCAGCCTTAACGTTAATCCCTTTAACTACTCGGCCCAGATAGCGCGGACAAGCCTGCGGAGCTTCTACATGGATTGGGAATGTATCTGAAATGGAAGCCGCAACAGGACTCATATCCGGTTCGATTAATGGCAATTGATTCACAACCGCCACATCGCGCGCGACACCAATAATGCCCAAGCAATCGGCCCGGTTTGGTGTCACACTGATTTCAATGGTTTTATCGTCCAGATGCAGATATTCACGCAGATCGACACCAATAGGCGCATCAGCAGGCAGTTCAATAATACCGTCACTATCTTCTGAAATAGCCAGCTCAGAGAAAGAGCACAGCATGCCTTCTGATGGTTCACCACGCAGTTTAGCAGCTTTGATTTTGAAATCGCCCGGCAGCACAGCACCAACAGTCGCAACAGCGACTTTCAAGCCCTGACGACAGTTCGGTGCACCACACACGATATCCAATAAGCGGTCACCGCCTACATCAATTTTGGTCACCCGCAGTTTATCGGCGTTGGGATGTTGGCCACATTCGACAACATGACCGACAACGACACCATTGAATTCGCCCGCAACCGCATCTACACCATCAACTTCTAAACCGGCCATAGTGATTTGATGGGCCAGGTCATCACTACTAATGGCTGGGTTTACCCATTCGCGTAACCAAAGTTCACTGAATTTCATGAGATATTCCCGCCTTACTTAAACTGTTTGAGGAAACGCAGATCATTTTCGAAGAATGCCCGCAAATCGGTGACGCCGTAACGCAACATAGTTAAGCGTTCCATCCCCATACCGAATGCAAAACCTGAATAAATATCAGGATCAATACCGACGTTTCGCAATACATTTGGATGCACCATGCCGCAACCAAGCACTTCAAGCCATTTACCATTTTTACCCATCACATCCACTTCAGCGGACGGTTCGGTAAACGGAAAATAGGAAGGGCGGAAACGAATTTGCAAATCTTCTTCGAAGAAATTACGCAAGAAGTCATGCAAGGTGCCTTTCAAATTGGTGAAGCTGATATCACGGTCAACAATCAGCCCTTCCATTTGATGGAACATTGGAGTGTGCGTTTGGTCGTAATCATTACGATACACACGGCCCGGCACGATAATTCGAATAGGTGGCTGCTGGGTTTTCATGGTGCGAATTTGCACGCCCGAGGTCTGCGTGCGCAGCAACCGGGTAGCATCAAACCAGAAGGTGTCGTGGTCAGCACGCGCTGGGTGATGAGCCGGAATATTCAATGCATCGAAGTTATGATAGTCATCTTCAATTTCCGGGCCAGACTCAACGGAAAAGCCCAACTCACCAAAGAACGTTTCGATACGATCGATAGTGCGGGTAACCGGATGCAACCCACCATTTTCCATACGACGCCCCGGTAGAGAGACATCAATGGTTTCGGCTGCCAATCGGGCATTCATGACCGCTGATTCCAGCTTGTCCTTGCGTGCATTAAGCGCTTCTTGTACTTCCTGCTTGGCCTGATTAATAACGGCCCCCGCTGCCGGACGCTCTTCAGCTGGCAGCTCGCGCAGTGATGTCATTTGAAGGGTCAAATGGCCTTTTTTACCTAGATATTCGACGCGTACCAAATCCAACGCGGCAACATCTTGGGCATCTTCTACGGCTGCTTTAGCTTTGGCAACCAGCTCTGCGAGATGTGGCATTGTTCTCTCTTCCTCTGGCCAGTATGGCCCGCTTGTAGTTATATCCTTTGTTCTTGAAGCTGCTGGAGTGTTAGCTACGCTCACTCACCCGAATCACTTACCTATGTAAGCTCATCGGGATTTACTCGCTTGCTGCCTACCTGCAACTCCAATAACTTTGGATATATATAATGAGTTAAACCCCGATAACTGAAATAAATTTTTTACACAAAATCAGCAAGATATCACTATTAGTGATATCTGCACTCTAGTCACGGTAAGTGCCGTAGAGTAAAAACAAAAAAGCCTCCACGATGGGAGGCTTAGGCGCTATTTTTCGTTTCTATTCTTACGCGCAAGCCTCCTGAAATCAGGCGCTAAAGTAAAAAAAGAAGCGAAAATTAACTGCGTGTATCATACAAAAAACCTTCTTACCAAGAAGATAAAGATTAAAAGAGGGAGACAAGCTCCCTCTTCAATTCTGACTTACGCCAGAGCTACTTTCGCTTTTTCGACCAGTGCAGAGAATGCCACTTTATCGAATACTGCGATGTCAGCCAGGATCTTACGGTCGATCTCAACAGAAGCCTTTTTCAGACCATTGATGAAACGGCTGTAAGACAGACCATTCTGACGAGCAGCTGCGTTGATACGTGCAATCCACAGTTGGCGGAATTGACGCTTCCGTTGACGGCGGTCACGGTAGGCGTATTGGCCTGCCTTGATTACTGCCTGGAAAGCAACACGATAAACGCGCGAACGGGCACCGTAGTAACCTTTCGCCTGCTTTAATATTTTTTTGTGACGTGCACGAGCTACCACACCACGTTTTACGCGAGCCATTTACTTCTCCTATCGTCTTAATTCAAACCAAAATTACTTATGCGTATGGCAGACATGCTACGACCAAACCTAGATCGTTCTTAGATACCATGCCTTTTGGACGTAAATGACGTTTACGCTTAGTAGCTTTTTTGGTCAAAATATGACGCAGGTTGGCATGCTTACGCTTAAAACCACCGGCACCGGTTTTTTTAAAGCGCTTAGCGGCGCCGCGTACTGTCTTAATTTTTGGCATTGAATATATCCACTTCGCATTGTTAATTACAACGAGCTAGCTAGGCGAACAGACCCCTACTCTGCAAGCAGAAAGAGGCCTATTACTTGAGTGCCTTACTGTCTCTTCTTAGGTGCGAGCACCATGATCATCTGACGGCCTTCGATACGAGTCGGGAAAGACTCCACGACAGCCAAATCAGAATCTTCAGTCAGATCTTTTTTGACACGGTTAAGGACTTCCATGCCGATCTGCTGGTGCGCCATTTCACGCCCACGGAATCGCAGGGTGATTTTGGCTTTATCGCCATCTTCCAGAAAGCGAATCAGGTTGCGTAGTTTGACCTGATAGTCGCCATCATCGGTACCAGGACGGAATTTGATTTCCTTGACCTGTATGACTTTTTGCTTCTTCTTCTGTTCTTTTGTCGACTTGCTCTTCTCATAGAGGAATTTGCCGTAATCCATGATTCGGCAAACCGGCGGCTCGGCATTCGGACTGATTTCTACTAAATCAACACCAGCTTCCTCAGCTTTTTCAAGAGCTTCATTCAGACTGACAATGCCAATCTGCTCACCATCGACGCCTGTTAAGCGAACTTCTGTGGCGCGAATCTCTTTGTTGATGCGATTAGGACGCGCCGGTTGAACTCGTTTTCCGCCTTTAATACTTTATTCCTCCAGTTGATGAAGACTACGGCTGCGAATTTCTGCTAGCAGCTGGCCTACGACCACGTTGACGTCCAAGCTTCCTAAGTCTTTACCACGGCGGGTACGAACGGCAATTTTGCCTGATTCGACCTCTTTATCGCCACAGACCAACATATATGGAACCCGACGCAACGTATGTTCACGAATTTTAAAGCCAATCTTCTCATTTCTCAAGTCCGCTTTTGCCCTAATCCCTGCATCTTGCAGTTTTTTGGTCACTTGTTGGACATAATCAGACTGACTATCGGTGATATTCATCACCACGACTTGTACCGGAGCTAACCACGTTGGGAAGAAGCCTGCATACTCTTCGGTTAAAATACCGATGAAGCGCTCCATTGACCCCAAAATAGCCCGGTGAATCATTACTGGCACCTGACGATCGTTATTTTCGCCGATGTAAGACGCACTTAAGCGGCCCGGTAATGAGAAATCGAGCTGTACGGTACCACACTGCCACGCGCGATCCAAACAATCATGCAAGGTAAACTCAATTTTCGGACCGTAAAACGCTCCCTCACCCGGCTGATAATCAAATGGAATACCATTTTCAGTCAGCGCAGCGGCCAAATCATCTTCGGCACGGGTCCACAGATCATCACTCCCAATCCGTTTTTCAGGGCGGGTAGACAGCTTAACCACAATTTTCTCGAAGCCAAAAGTGCTGTACATGTCGTACACCATCTTGATACAGCTATTCACTTCATCGCGAACCTGCTCTTCGGTACAGAAAATGTGTGCATCATCCTGAGTGAAACCACGGACACGCATTAAACCATGCAGTGCGCCTGAAGGCTCATTACGGTGGCAGCTACCGAACTCAGCCATACGCAATGGCAAGTCACGGTATGATTTCAACCCTTGGTTGAAAATCTGCACGTGCCCTGGGCAGTTCATTGGTTTGATGCAATACTCGCGGTTTTCAGACGATGTGGTGAACATATGCTCAGCATAGTTTTCCCAATGTCCGGTCTTTTCCCACAGTACGCGGTCCATCATAAACGGCCCTTTCACTTCCTGATACTGGTACTCTTTGAGCTTGGTCCGCACAAAAGTTTCCAGTTCACGGAAGATAGTCCAACCGTCGTTATGCCAGAACACCATACCTGGTGCTTCTTCCTGCATGTGGTAAAGGTCCAATTGCTTACCAATCTTACGATGGTCGCGTTTGCCCGCTTCTTCCAGACGTTGCAGATAAGCATTTAGTTGCTTCTTATCACCCCAAGCCGTGCCATAAATACGTTGCAGCATTTTATTTTTGCTATCGCCACGCCAATAAGCACCGGATGTTTTCTGCAATTTAAAGTGATGGCAGAAACGCATATTCGGTACGTGCGGGCCACGACACATATCAACGTATTCTTCATGGTGATACAAACCAGGATGATCATCGCGGCTAATATTCTCATCGAGAATCGCCACTTTATAATCTTCACCACGAGCAGCAAAAGTGTCGCGGGCTTCTTGCCAACTGACTTTCTTCTTGATTACATCGTAATCTTTATCGGCAAGTTCATGCATCCGCTTCTCCAGCAGATCCAGATCTTCCTGCGTCAAGGTGCGGTCGATATCTACATCGTAATAGAAACCGTTGTCGATAACCGGGCCGATGGCCATTTTGGTATCAGGCCAAAGTTGCTTGATTGCGTGCCCCAATAAGTGTGCACAAGAGTGGCGGAGAATCTCCAGACCTTCAGCATCTTTGGTGGTGATAATAGCCAGTTGGGCATCAGATTCGATCAAGTCTCTGGCATCGACCAGTTCGCCATTAACTCGACCAGCAATACAGGCTTTTGCCAAACCAGGGCCGATATCCAAGGCAACATCGAGAGCAGAAACGGCGTGATCGAAATGACGCTGACTGCCGTCAGGAAGGGTAATAACGGGCATTCTAATTCCTTATCTACAGTGGTGACCCACACGACAGATCACATGCAAAAGTCTAATACTATTTAAAATCAATATGTTATAAACGCTATCCGACTTTACTTTGCCTGATATATACACTCATATGTACACAACTTGTTTTGCACATAGGGTGTGACGCTATAACGGACGAACCATACTAACATCCTCATTATTGGTTTATCCACTCAGAATGATTTCTTTATCAGGCATCCCTGCCCCGTTAAAGAGTGATAATTATCTGATAATTGGTCACTTCACTCAGCGATGTTGCTGTCGACGTTACCCTCGGCGAATTTGCCATATTGCGACTAAAGAACTGATTAGGGCATGACAAAAACGCGTAGACTACATCGAATCGGGGAACGACCAGCCACACTAGCAACGGCTATCACAGTTAAGGGCAACATCATGCTACGTATCGAAGTGACAATAGATAAGCTTAATATCAATAAATTCCCGGCAGGATACACCGACGCACTCACTGAAGAGTTGGATAAGCGGCTTGGGAGGAAATTTGACGATATTGATGTGAAAGTAAGGTTTGCGGGCGCTGATGGTCTATCAGTTCTAGGTGGTGCGCCAGATGATAAGAAAGCAGTAGAAGAGATTTTACAAGAAACATGGGAAAGTGCTGATGATTGGTTTCAGCCTTAAGCCAGCATCCCTGAAGAGTGATGAATAGACCGGGCAATTACGTCCAGTTTTTGTATTTAGAATGGCAGTTCAATCCGCTCCTGGCATGATCGACCCAATGCCAATAAAGAGGGTGTAGCTCCGCAATCGGTCGTCACGGATAGAATAATACCTAGCGAATAATCTATTAATACTACAGCCAAACGGTGATAATGATCACCGACAAAGTTATCAAGCTCAAACTGCTCTACGATCACTATAATATCAATACCGTACAACTGAGGGTCAACTAGTGCAGCGACAACCTGTTACATCTTCCAGAATTCTGTCGATTGGTTATGATCCTGAAAATCGCATGCTGGAGATACAATTTCGCGAACAAGGGATTTATCAATATCTTGGCGTCCCGGAGCGCGTTCATCAGAATTTTATGTCCGTGGTTTCGAAAGGTCGTTTTTTTGATGGCGTGATTAAGGGTAAGTTTTTGTGTCGGAAAATTGGCTAATTAAAAAAATAACCAATTAAAACAGTCAACTAAATAAATCTGAAACGGTCGCTTCAATGATAAATCTGTGCAGAGAAGCCTACCGTTTTAGAAATCATCTTTCCGCTCCACAGATTATCCCATCAAGTAGCGCCATAAATAGGATATGGGTACCACAAACAATAGCGCGGGCAGGAAATTCACCACCGCGAATATTTTAATTTGTGCAATACGTAACCCCACTGCAATCATAATAATCCCACCGCAGGCGGAAAAATCAGCAAAGGCAATATCATCCATATACGGCATGATGAGTTTAGCCAACAAAACCAATGCAATTTGGATCAACAATTGCGGCACAGCAATAGCCACCAGCGCGATACCGAGCGAGATGGAGAATATCAGCGCGGTGAAGAAGTCCATTAACGCTTTGACAAATAGCAGTTGAAAATCACCAGTAATGCCTTCAGTCAACGAACCGACAACGCCCAGTCCACTAGCACAAAACAGCACAATCATCGCGGTGAAACTCTGCGCAAACTCCTGAGGCGGCAATGTACTGCGTGATGGAATAACTCGTTCCAACATTATACGGGTTTTATTTGCCCCCCATTTTACCCCTTGCTCAAGGGATAATAACTCCCCTACGGCTGTCCCGATAATCAACGCCAAAATAACCGCTGGCATAAAATGTACTTTTACCACCATCACAATACCGATGGAGATAGAAGCTAGCGCAAACGTAGCCGGTAACCCTTCCTGTAAACGCTTAGGGACATGACGCGCGAGTAATACGCCAACTATCCCCCCCAGGATAATGCCTGCACTGTTAATAAATGGGCCAACCATACCGTGCTCCCAATGACTAAAACGCGTTCTGCTGATAAAAAATGTGTCTGTTTTAGAATTAGGGATTTCGATAATAGCTAAAGACAAACAACGGAGATGAGGGCTATCCCGACCACTGGAATACCCCATACAGACAAATTATATGTTACGGTGTCACAAACCCCAATTCCTGCGAAATACGCTGGGCCGTAGCCAGAATAGGTTTAATCAGGGTTTTTACCCCCACCTGTTGCAGTTTGGCTGTGGGCAGGGAAACTGAAACGGAGTACGGTACCCGTTGCTGAATATCAAAAACAGGAGCCGCCACACAAGATACACCTAGCTCATTCTCTTCACGATCCATCGCCAGCCCTGCTTGACGAATATCTGCCAGTTCCTGGTACATTTTGGGTAATTCGGTGATGGTATTGTGCGTCAGCGGCTGAATCTCATGCTGATGGCTCTGCCAATAATCATCTGGATAGTCACTTTTACCGTACGCCATAAATATCTTACCCATCGCCGAGCAGTACAGTGGCATATGCTGCCCGATATAAGCGCGGGTGCGCATCATGCCGGTGGTAGGTTCTAACTTATAAATCAGGATAACGTGGTCATCTTCGCGGGTTGAAAAATTGACTGTCTCACCAAGTTCAAGATTGAGTTGTTCTAAATGTGGGGCCGCGACATGGATAATATTCAGTGATGACAGTGCTTTTTGGCCAATTGAGATGAACTTGGTTGTCAGCCGATAACTGCCTGGAGAAGGCGCCTGAGTGACATAGCCACAGGTATGTAGCCCCTGCAATAACCGATGAACGGTACTTTTGTTCATCCCGGCCAATTCAGATAAATGCGCCAATGGGCAGCCATTAGGGTAATTACTTAATATCTCAATCAGTTGCAGCCCGCGGAACAGACTTTGGCTGCCTAACGGCTTATCTTTCTTGTCATCTGTGAGTGTAAGGGCCATAGACGATATCCTTGTTGTTTAGCATGAAATGGTACTCCAAAGCCGCAGTCTGTGTGAAGCACGAAACAGTGTTTCGTTATCATCCCTGGCGCCGTATCTCGCAACATTTATCCAACATAAGAAGTGCGTAGTTCGTCACATTTCCATAAACAAATAAATAACTGCTTGTTTTTTATAGCAACTTAATTCATCACTTCTTTTGCTTTAGCGAAGATATCAGCATATTATTTTTGAAATCAGATTTCGTACATTGAAATGTAAAGTCTAGTTTATGCTCGATAACCACTAAATCGCGAATGCTTTCACTCAAGACATTCACCGGATAAGGGGCGTCACACTGATGAATACCACTGAATTGGGCCAACCCATTCTCTCGATGCGCCATATCATCAAAGGATTTGGCGGCAATATTGCGGTCAACGATGTCAGTCTTGATGTTATGCCGGGCGAAGTACTGGCATTGCTCGGCGAAAACGGCGCAGGAAAATCTACTCTAATCAAAGTATTGGCGGGCGTCTACCCACGGGACAGTGGCGATATCCTGTTCCAGGGGAATAACATACGTTCTGCCGCAGAAATTAAAAGTGATACTCGTCAGCCTATTGCTTTTATCCATCAGGATTTAGGGCTAATTGACTGGATGACCGTTGCCGAAAATATGGCGTTGGTGATGGGGTTTCCGCGGCGATTCGGTCTGATTAATTGGTCCGCTATTCGCCAGCAAGCCCGTCGGGCTTTGCAGGATATCGGCATTGACCTCTCACCTGATGCGCGCGTGTTTGAACTGTCGCGCACTGAAAAGTCATTATTGGCCATTGCCCGCGCCGTTGCGGTTAATGCCGAACTACTGGTGTTGGATGAGCCGACCGCCTCTCTACCCGCCAACGATGTCCGCCATTTATTTGAAGTGATTAACCGCCTGAGGGATAAACATGTTGGCATGATTTATGTCACTCATCGTTTGGATGAAGTGATTGAAATTGCCGACCGGGTGTGTGTGATGCGCGATGGGCGCTATGTTGCGGGTGGGAATACCGCCGATTACTCATTGCGTGATCTGGTGCAAATGATTGTTGGTGAAGCCATGGGCGACTCCCAGCGTGAACCGTTACCTGAAGCCAGTAAACCTGTATTACAGCTTAACGCGGTGGTGGTAGGTGAGATTGGCCCGGTTACTTTCAGCCTGCAACCAGGCGAAATGCTGGCACTAGCGGGGCTAAGAGGGGCGGGCCAAGAAGAGTTAGGCCGCCTGCTATTTGGTTTACGCCATTGTGATCAGGGTGAAATTATTTTCCGCGACCGCCCCTATACCGCCGCCTCACCGCAGCAAGCTATGGCAGCAGGTGTTTCCCTGGTGGCCGGTGATCGCACCGGTGAAAGTCTGGTGATGTCGATGTCGGTGCGCGAAAACCTATTCATTAACCCAATTGCCAGCGGTCACAAATTACTTTCCCGTTATAGCACCCGCAGCGAAATGGGGGAAAGTTGGTGGAAAGTGCAGTTATTCGATGTCCGACCTAAAGACGTCAATATCGATATCAGCGCCCTTTCCGGCGGTAACCAACAAAAAGTGGTTATGGCACGCTGGATGCACCTGGGCGCACCATTACTGATCCTTGAAGATCCCACCGCCGGCGTGGATGTTGGTGCACGTGCTGAGATTTATCACTTATTAAACAAATCATTAGCAGAAGGTGTGGCGGTTTTGGTGATTTCCAATGATTTAGAGGAGATCGCGCATATCTGTAATCGGGCATTGGTGTTTAACCGTGGCGAAGTGGTTGGTGAACTGCGTAACCAGCAGGTCTCGTTCGCTAATTTATTGGAGTTGGCGTCTGCCAGCACCGGGGAAGTTATATCCGTTTAAAACAGTGACCTGTGCTAATGGTTACATCGCCCCTCGCGGTGTCATTGTGGTGCTCAGGTTTCGGAGAGTGTTATGTCTAAAACATCCATAAAATCGACAGCGCTTGAACAACGAGTCAGCCTGAGTGAACACGGTTTCGGTGCCTGGTCCATGCAGGCCATGACGCGCTACGGCTTACTATTATTGTGTATTTTATTGGTGCTGGTGTTCTCACTGACCACCCCGTCGTTTGCTTCCATGCTCACTTTGCAAGCTATTTTGTCCAGTAAATCAAAAATTGCTTTGCTGGCACTGGCCGCCACTATTCCGATGATTGTCGGCAAGATCGATTTAAACGTCGGTTTCGGTATTGTGCTCTGGCACATTCTGGCGATAACCCTGCAAGTGCAATACGGTTTTTCCTGGCAGGCTGCCGTCATAACCGTATTGATAATTTCAGCACTTTACGGGCTATTAAACGGCATATTGGTGGCATTAGCCGACATTGATAGTTTTGTGGCGACCTTAGGCTCCGGCACCGTGCTTTACGCCATCGCGTTATGGCACTCAGGTGGCCGTCAGATAGTCGGTGATCTTCCTGATGCTTTTATTGCGCTGCACCATACCGAGATATTCGGCATTCCTATTGTTGCATTCTATGTATTGATTATCGCTGTGGTGCTGTGGCTCATTACCGAACATACCCCGCTTGGCCGCTGTATGTATGCCGTGGGTGGGAATCCCGCAGCCGCT
Source organism: Yersinia sp. 2540 StPb PI (assembly GCF_052217165.1). Classification (NCBI taxonomy): domain Bacteria; kingdom Pseudomonadati; phylum Pseudomonadota; class Gammaproteobacteria; order Enterobacterales; family Yersiniaceae; genus Yersinia; species Yersinia sp. 2540 StPb PI. The sequence goes on along the minus strand of NZ_JAZGQC010000001.1, from coordinate 2,716,386 downwards.
CGGCTTAACGGGATTTCGGTCAACCGTTTTACTGTCGGCGCATTTATCACCTCCAGCGTGTTGACAGGATTCAGTGGTGTGCTCATCGCCTCGGAGCAAGGGGTTGGCCAGGCCAGTGTCGGTATGGACTATCTGTTACCGGCACTGGTCGGTGCCTTCCTCGGCAGTACTACCATCCGCCCAGGCCGGGTCAATGTGTGGGGAACGGTAGTAGGGATTGCGATTCTGGCAATTGGTATTGCAGGTATTCAGCAATTCGGTGGCGAGTTCTGGGTTGAACCCTTGTTTAACGGTGCCACATTGCTGCTTTCCATCACCTTAGCCGGTTATGCCCAACGGCGCAGATTATTGAATCAAAAAGCCGTCAAGCCCAGCCAAACGCCGGGCAACACTAAAAAAGCTACAAATTCTTAACCTCACCAAGGAACAGAATATGAAACGCAATTTGATACTACAGGGCTTACTTTTTACCACGGTATTTGCCACTGCATTACCCGGCTGGGCTGACAGCTATCTTGATGAAGCCAAGGCCGCAGTCAGTAAGGCTACATCAACGGTGACTGAATGGGATGGCCCCACCAGTGGCCCAGCACTGCAACCCAATAAGCATATTATTTTTATTGCTTCTGATATGAAAAACGGCGGCGTGCAAGGAGTACAAGAAGGCTTATCACAAGCGGCCAAAGCCGCTGGCTGGAAGCTGGAAACGCTTGATGGCGGAGGCTCGGTTAAAGATCAGTTATCATCATTAAATCAGGCGATTGCACAAAAACCTGACGGTATTGTTATCGGTGGTTGGAATCCCAATGTCGCGAAAATACCACTCAAAAAAGCCATTGCACAAGGTATTGTGCTGACCGCCTGGCATGCCGTCCCAGAGCCGGGTCCGGTGAAGAATTACAATATTTTTTATAATGTTACCTCCGACTCCAATGATGTAGCCCGTATTGCTGCACTGTATGCCGTAGCAAAATCAGAAGGTCAGGCCAAGGTCCTGATTTTCACTGATTCGCTGTATCAAATCGCGTTGGACAAAGCCAATGTGATGAAACAAACCATTGAGAAATGTACCGGATGCCAGGTGATTGAATTTATTGATACCCCGTTGGCAGATACCGCCAACCGTATGCCAGCAATGACCTTCAGCCTGTTACAAAAATACGGTGATAACTTCCAATACGCTTTAGCAATTAACGACCTCTACTTTGATTTTATGGCCCCTGCCCTGAAAACGGCGGGTAAAGGTGGCAACAACGCGCCTTACAATATTTCGGCGGGGGATGGCTCTATTTCTGCCTATCAACGCATCCGCTCTGGCGACAGCCAGTCAGCTACGGTGCCGGAGCCGTTGAAACTGCATGGCTGGCAACTACTGGATGAATTTAACCGTGCATTCGCCAAACAGCCCCCCTCTGGCTACGTGACTCCTGCTCATTTGGTTACCCGCGACAACATAAGCAGCGACGGGGGTGATAAACAGATGTTTGACCCACAGAACGATTATCAGGGTCACTATAAAGCTATTTGGGGCGTGAAATAAGTCAGGCGTAAATACGCCGTCGGAGGCAGCAACCATGACCATGTTAACGCTGGCTGAGACAGGTATCGGTGAATTATCGGCGGTGTTGGCCGCCGATAGCCCACTGGAATGTTTATGCTCCCCGGCTATCTGGGCGGAAGGGCCGGTCTGGTTACCACAAGAAAATGCCGTGGTATTCAGTGATGTAAAAGGGAACCGGATGTTTCGCTGGTGTCGCGACGGCGAACTCAGCCTCTACCGGTCACCGTCCAACTTTGCTAATGGTAATGCCCGTATGGCTAATGGCTCGATTGTCAGTTGTGAGCATGGCCGACGCGGTATCAGCCAGACTGATATACAAGGCAATATCACGCTATTGGTTGATCGTATCGACGGCAAGCGTTTTAACTCGCCCAACGACATTGTAGTGAAATCAGACGGTACCTTATGGTTTACCGATCCGCCTTATGGCATTACCGGCGACGACGAGGGCTATAAATCAGAAAGTCAGGTTATTGGCTGCTACTTGTACTGTTTCGATCCTAAAGATAGCGCACTACGTATCGCGGCCTGTGACTTACAGCGCCCAAACGGGCTGGCTTTTTCGCCAGATGAACAACTGCTGTATGTGGCGGATATGTCAATTGTCGATTTCCCCACCCTCGGCCGGCGGCAGTTGCGGGTTTACCCCGTAATTGGGTTACAACTGGGTGATGGCCGTATTTTTGCAGAAATATCACCGGGCTTCCCTGATGGATTCTGTGTCGATCATGCGGGCAATCTATTTTGCAGTTGTGCGGATGGTGTGCTGGTTTTTACCCCACAAGCAACATTACTGGGTAAGATTTCAGTTCCTGAGCGGGTATCAAATTGCACTTTCGGCGGACCGAACGGTGATGAACTTTATATCACTGCCGGTACTTCACTGTATCGCATCAGAGTGAATACTTATGGCTGAGAAAAACCCATAACCCAGCCCCCTATCCATGCCGGATTCATCCGGCATTTACCCTCGTAACCCCATAATAAAACAGGATTATCCTGCGCACGGCCACGTCGTATCTGTGCGCTGCACAGCCTGAATAATCAACAAAATGAGGTAGTGATCACATTTTGACTAAAAACAATATAACCAATTGTTTTTAAAAAATATTTAACTACGGTGCTGCTTTGACTTCACTTCTGTGGAGGTATAGCATTAATTTGAAATGTGATTCCGCATATTGAAATTTAGCGCATCAAAAAAATACACTTCAATTTTTAAATTATTCAGGGGAGCGCGCAATGAGAGTCAGTTACCAGCAGTTAAAGGCAGAGTTTAAACGGGTACTATTGGCGCGAAAAGTGAGTGAAGTTACCGCTGATGCTTGTGCCGAGATGTTTGCGCAATCCACTGAATACGGTGTTTATTCCCACGGCGTAAATCGATTCCCACGTTTTATTCAACAATTGGAAGCCGGTGATATCGTGCCTGATGCTATTCCAACCAAGGCATTAGCACTCGGGGCTATCGAGCAATGGGATGCTCATCAGGCTATTGGCAATTTAACCGCCAAACAAATGATGGATCGTGCCATGGTATTAGCGGATCAGCATGGTATTGGGGTGGTGGCCTTGCGCAATGCTAACCATTGGATGCGCGGTGGTGCCTACGGCTGGCAAGCGGCAGAACAAGGTTATATTGGCATCTGCTGGACAAACTCAATTGCTGTAATGCCGCCGTGGGGAGCCAAAGAGTGCCGTATCGGCACCAATCCTCTGATCATTGCCGTTCCCGGTGAAACCATCACTATGGTCGATATGTCTATGTCGATGTTCTCTTATGGCATGCTGGAAGTTAACCGATTGGCGGGCAATACATTGCCCGTGGATGGTGGTTTCGATAATGACGGCAATCTCACGCGGGATCCGGCCATTATTGAGGAAAACCGGCGCATTCTGCCAATGGGCTATTGGAAAGGTTCTGGTTTATCCATTGTGCTGGATATGATTGCCACCCTGCTCTCTGGCGGTTTATCCGTTGCCGAAGTCACGCAAGACAAATCAGATGAATTCTGTATCTCACAAGTGTTTATTGCCATTGAAATCGATCGTCTGATTGATGGCAAAACTCGCGATGAAAAATTAAAACGCATTTGTGATTATGTCACTCAAGCTGAGCGCGATAACCCTGATGTCGCTATTCGTCTACCAGGGCATAAATTCCCTCGCATTAAAGCGGAAAATCAGCGCGATGGTATTCCCATTAATGACCAGGTTTGGAAAAAAATCTTAGCAATGTAATTAAAATCAATAAAATTCAGTTGGATACTTATTTTCATCTTGAAGGAGAATTAAGGGCCGTGAGTCCTTAAAATATTTAGCCAATGGATTAACCTCGAGAGTTAAAATAAATATTCAGCGGAATAATCTCGGATGAAAATTAATCATCATTAAATTTAAACATTAATAATAAATAGGAAAGACGTCTCTTTATATAAATATACTTGATATTTATATCACTAGCTGTCGCCTCCTTATTGGCACTGTTGCTGCCCAAAATAGACAAAAAAGCTGACCGGAGGCTGAAATGGAATATTGGTTGGGTATCGATTGTGGCGGCACCTTTATTAAAGCGGGTCTGTATGACCGAGACGGTAACGAATGCGGGATCGCACGGCAAAATTTAGCCATTATCAGCCCCCAGCCGGGATGGGCTGAGCGCGATATGACTGTGCTATGGCAGGCAATGAGTGCGGTGATTCGCCAACTGTTAGCCCGCCACACGATTCCCTCCAGCAATATTCAGGGCGTGGGCATTTCCGCTCAAGGTAAGGGACTGTTTTTACTTGATAAAAAAGGTGATCCATTAGGCAATGCCATATTATCCTCTGACCAACGGGCGCTGTCATTGGTTAAACAGTGGCAGCGAGATGGCATCCCACAAATGCTCTACCCAATCACCCGCCAAACGTTGTGGACCGGACACCCAGTGTCCTTGCTGCGCTGGTTGAAAGAACATCAACCCGGCCGTTATGAGCAGATTGGCAGCATTCTGATGGCCCACGACTATTTGCGTTACTGCCTGACCGACCAATTAGGTTGCGAAGAGACCAATATCTCAGAATCTAATCTCTATCCGATGGCCGAAGGTGGCTATCAACCCGCACTGGCACAACTGCTAGGTATCCCTGAAGTTATGGCGGCCCTGCCACCGATTGTGGCTTCGGCACAAATTGTCGGCACCATCACTCAGGCTGCCGCCAATGCCACCGGTCTGCCGGTTGGCCTCCCCGTTGTCGGCGGTTTGTTTGATGTGGTCTCTACCGCCCTCTGTGCTGGCCTGAAGGATGAAAGCCGATTAAATGCAGTGATGGGGACCTGGTCGGTGACCTCGGGAATCACCGACCAGCTTAAAGCTGATGTTGAATATCCCTTCGTTTATGGCCGTTATGCCGAAGCAGGTAAATATATTGTGCATGAAGCCAGCCCGACCTCTGCGGCCAATCTGGAGTGGTTTACCCACCAATGGTTTGGTGCTGAGGGCGGGAAAACAGACTACCAACAGCTTAATCAATGGGTAGCACAGTTACCCAAAGCAGGTAGCCAGCTACTGTTTGTGCCGTTTTTATATGGCTCCAACGCTGGATTAGGAATGTGTGCCGGATTTTATGGCATGCAATCTTTCCACCAGCGCCAACATCTGGTGCAAGCCATCTACGAAGGGGTGGTATTCAGCCATATGACCCACCTCAACCGAATGCTGAAACGTTTTTCGTCCGTCAGCGCACTACGGATTACCGGCGGACCGGCTCAATCACGGCAATGGATGCAGATGTTTGCCGACATCAGCGGGTTACCGGTAGAGCTGCCGCAAGTTGAGGAGACTGGCTGCCTGGGCGCATCACTGGCGGCAATGGTCGGCACGGGGCGCTTTGTCGATTTCAGTGATGCTCAGCAGGCCTTAACCCCGCAACTGCATACTCTGCAACCCGATCAGCACGCCCGACAGGCATATCAGGATAAATATCTCCGCTATCAGGCTCTGGTTGCTGCTCTTGGCACTTTGCAATGAGCTTCTATTGCTCAGGCAAGGTTGCGGCACCGACTCTATTTAGGACATTGATACTATGACAACTCAGCACCTCAGGCCGCAATTACAACTCGCACTGGACCATACCCGGCTTGATGCCGCACTGGCGACCACCGCGTTGCTGCACCGCCATGTCGATATCATCGAGGCCGGTACCATCCTGTGTATCAGTGAAGGTATTCAGGCAGTCAAAACTCTACGTCAACGGTATCCACAACATACGCTGGTTGCTGATCTTAAAGTGGCTGACGCGGGTGCCACACTGGCGCAGCAAGCATTTTCTGCTGGCGCAAACTGGATGACGGTGATTTGCGCAGCCCCTCTCGCCACCATGGCAGCCGCATTGGAGGTGGCAAAGCAACATGATGGCGATATCCAGATAGAACTGTTTGGTCACTGGACGCTAAATGACGCTAAAAACTGGCGTGACTTAGGGTTAACTCAAGCCATTTATCATCGTGGCCGCGATGCTCAAGCCTGCGGACAAAGCTGGAGTCAGGCTGATCTAGAGAGGATGCAGGCACTGTCCGACTTAGGAATCGAACTGTCGGTTACCGGCGGTATCACTCCTGCTGATTTGCCCCTCTTCCACACCATTGCGGTACGTGCCTTTATTGTCGGCCGTGCACTGTCTGAAGCCGAACATCCCGTAGCTACCGCCACCGCGTTTCACCATGCCATTGACGCTATTTGGGGGAAATAATATGCGCCAACATCCATTAGGTATTTATGAAAAAGCATTGCCTAAGCACTTGAGCTGGCCTGAGCGTTTAGCCTTAGCCAAAGCATGTGGTTTTGATTTTGTTGAAATGTCTATCGATGAAACAGATGAAAGGTTAGCCCGGCTCAGTTGGAGCAAAGCACAGCGTTTATCTCTGGTTGATGCCATGTTAGAAACTGGGATTGCAATCCCTTCCATGTGCTTGTCGGCTCATCGCCGTTTCCCTTTTGGCAGCCATGATGACGAGCTGAGAAAGCAGGCCTACCTTTTGATGCAACAAGCGATTCAATTGGCGAAAGACGTGGGTATCCGCACCATTCAGTTGGCGGGCTATGATGTCTATTACGAAGAGCAGGATGCTGGCACTCTAAGACGCTTTACCGAAGGGCTGCAATGGGCGGTGCAACAGGCAGCCGCCGCGCAGGTTATGTTGGCGGTCGAAATAATGGACACGCCGTTTATCAATTCAATCAGTAAATGGAAGGTCTGGGATAACTGCCTCGCTTCACCGTGGTTCACGGTTTATCCTGATGTCGGCAACCTGAGTGCCTGGGGTAATGATGTCAGTAATGAGTTATCGATAGGAATTGACCGTATTGCAGCCATTCATCTGAAAGATACTTATCCAGTCACTGACCAGTCACCAGGGCAATTTCGTGATGTGCCTTTTGGTGAAGGATGCGTGGATTTCGTCAATGTTTTTAAGACACTTAATCAACTCAATTATCGCGGCGCATTCCTGATTGAAATGTGGACGGAGAAAGCAGAGGAACCGGTGGCGGAAATTGTTCAGGCTCGCCGCTGGATTGAACAACGAATGCAACAGGGGGGACTCACCCCCTAATTTAGCGTTGGCTGCATTACGGTATTGGCAAAGAAACGAATTGGGAACAAAAAACCTACAGAGACGGCTGACATTGGCTGTGTAAAGGTGTTTATCACCACCAACAATGATTTACATTATGATCTATTGCTTTTGAGTAGCGCTGGGTGTATTGCTATTTCTACAGGATGTGCTCATAATCAATTTCCGTTTCCGTGTAGCAATGGTTACTGGAACGCCGCCCCGATTGTTCATGCAATCGGGGCGTTTTATTTGGCCGCTATCCACCATTTCTCACGCCAAAAACGCGCAACCGCCCCCTACCGTGCATCTCTCACTGTTTAGCTTTTGCCCTGACAATGATAAATACGGAACAAAATAATACTTTCCATCCGTTTTTCTTCCGTATTTTGTTGTCTATGATTTGTTCACCGGTCAACGAGGGGAGAAATATAATGCAAAAGATTACAGACGATCTGTCGGATCTCGAACGCTACTTCCAACAAACACACCAGCAATGCACCGCCAAAACACCTTGGTTTACGCGTTGGTTATATCTTCCGGTAGCAGAAAGAATGCAAATACTGGATGACTTACTGCTGCCATATTCAGAGAAGCCCCAACAGAAGCAATAAGTGCTGTGAGCGAAGCAGATAGCTGACCTCATGAAGAGAGGCCCAGACGGGAGGTGGCTACAACCGGCTCACTCAGATGTGTGCGTTTTAGCCAACGCTATGGCAGCTTGAATCGCTGAGCGCGCTTGCGGGCTATTCTTCCAACAAGTAGAACCCACCATGGCCGCGGCACTGGTGACAATTTCACCCATATCCGCCTGACTGAGTTGCGCAAGGGAGGTAAAACCGAGTTGTTCCAGGCGGGTGACTACCGTTGGCCCGACCCCTTTGACGGCTAACAGCGCATTGCGTTCATCGGCGTTAAAGGCCATATCAGCTTACTCCACATTTAACTATCAGAGCCGTTTTCTGGCCGCATTCTCCGCACTGAAGAACCAGAGTTCTGGCATACGGTTAGGATAAAAACGAATTTCGTAGGTATCTTTCAGGGGGGCTAAACGCCAACGCGGCCGGGCTTCACGCTTAGGTTTTAAAAAACGTAACCGACCACGCGCACGCGCGGCTTGCGTATCTAACACCCACGCGGCAGAAGCCGATAGTGGCTGACGAGTATATTCGTCTTCAACGCTGATATCACAAATGCACAAAACCGTATTCCTTGCAGAAATTAATGCTGACATGATTATTCTGGATCTACCCTATTGAACCAACTGTTGCTCGCCAGAGATTTGATCTATATCACATATAAGTTGCAGTGACGTTGGCTGTATTTATTCACTCAACCCTTTCACTTATCAGTGATTCCCCCGCCATGAGTTAATCCCCGATAGCCTTTTACCTGACGTATCGCGTAGAGTGGCAAACTGAGTAATAATACTCTGTGCGGGTATATTGGCCCGATATGCAATTAATTGCCTGATATGCTCTACTTTCATCGGGTGCGTTTGATGTTATTTTCGGAGCAAGACTGATGCAAAGTGTTTTCGAATTATGTAAAGCCATTGGTTTAGGCTTGGTATTACTGCTGCCACTGGCAAACCCGTTAACAACAGTGGCCCTATTACTCGGGTTATCTGGCAATATGACCAGCGAAGAGCGCAATCATCAGTCGAAGATGGCATCAATCTATGTCTTCTTTATTATGACCATCGCTTATTATGCCGGTCAGGTTGTGATGAATACCTTCGGCATATCGATTCCCGGTTTGCGGATTGCCGGTGGGCTAATTGTGGCGTTTATCGGTTTTCGTATGCTTTTTCCGCAGCAATCCGCTGAAGATACGCAATTAGAAGCAAAATCGCAGGATTTAAAGAAGCGAAAATCTATCAATATCGCTTTTGTACCACTGGCGATGCCAAGTACCGCTGGGCCAGGTACTATTGCCATGATAATCAGTTCTGCCGCATCAATGAAAGGCCACGCCGTATTCAGCCCATGGGTTGTTACGGTTGCCCCAGTGCTGATTTTTCTTTGTGTTTCATTGATTTTATGGGGTTCACTGCTCAGTTCCGGGGCCATTATGCGCTGGGTGGGCAAAAGCGGCATTGAAGCCATTTCACGCTTGATGGGGTTCTTGCTGGTGTGTATGGGCGTACAATTTATTATAAACGGCATCCTGGACATTATTGCCAACTACCATCCAGCACTTGCATAACCAAGAGTGAGATTGAAGAGGGAAACGCTAGCCGATGTTTATACTGATAACAGTTACGGCGCCTATAAGACTACATCGGTTAGCGTTTTAATATTACTCTGACATTGCCCGGTACGCGGTATCTACTTTCCACAAATAGCGTGGGGCTTGTGCGGCCGGATGTTTCTTTTGTATATGCTGATAAAACTCGTTCGGGCTAAGACTATTTATTTTATTTACTGCCAGACGTTTATCTGATGAAAAAGTCCGTAGCATCGCCCCCGCACCATTGGCATAAGAAACGATGGTGGCATAACGCAATGTTTGCGGATCACTTATCCCCGCTAACTGCTGGTTTTGCAAAATATTGATATACGCCGCGCCAATATCAATATTCTTCACCGGATCTTTTAATTCACCTGAACTCGGTTGACCATCACGCCCTTTCATCCGGTAGGCATCTCGACCAGCGGTAGAGGCTTTAATCTGCATCAAACCCACAGCATTCGAGGTGCTCACCACATCAGGATTGTAACCAGACTCCACCTGAATAATGGCTTTAATCAACGTTTCATCAACGCCGTAATGGCTGGCTGCTTGTTTAATTACATCGCTATAGGCAACTGTACTTGAACCGCCGCTGCTTTTCGGTGCGTTAAGGAAACCACCCTGTGGCGCTTTCTTCAGCCACCCGTTATTTGCTTGTGGTGACGGAGTTTGTTTAGCACACCCCGCCAGCAATAAAATTGCCATTAGGCAACCGACTTTTGGATTCACAGTATTCCCCGTGCTGATAAGCCGTTTTGTAGCATATACAAGTTGTCACCTCGTCCAAATAGATTTTTTGGCCTAGTTTGACCATTATCAACATAATGATCAGGCTATATTCAGTAACTATCGGTAAGTTTTAGTTTATTGTATGGCAAGGCTTGACTTCATCGCTAATGATATTGATAATCATTTTCATTTAAAGAAAGGGAACATCGCCATGTTTACTAAGCAAAAAATACCCTACCTGCACTCAATTAGCCGTATTACACCCCGTTTTTTATCTGCCATTACCCTATTGGCTCTTGTTGCATTCTCCTCGATGATCAGCAACTCAGCCTTGGCAGAAAATAAACCCAGCGACCCTGATAAAAAATTCAAAATTGTGACTACATTCACAATTATTCAAGATATTGCGCAGAATGTCGCCGGTGATGCTGCCATTGTTGAGTCAATCACCAAACCTGGCGCAGAAATTCATGACTATCAGCCCACGCCACGAGATATCGTGAAGGCACAATCAGCAGACTTGATTCTCTGGAATGGGATGAACCTGGAGCGCTGGTTTGAGCGTTTCTTTGAAAATATTAAAGATGTCCCTTCGGCTGTGGTTACAGATGGCATCACCCCCCTGCCTATCCGTGAGGGGCCATATAAAGGTATTCCGAATCCACATGCCTGGATGTCACCATCAAACGCTTTAATCTATATTGAGAATATTCGTAAAGCACTGGTGGAGCACGATCCCACCCATGCTGAAACCTATAATCGTAATGCCAAAGCTTATGCTGAAAAAATTGCCGCCTTGGATGCCCCGTTGCGTGAACGTTTATCTCGCATCCCCGCACAGCAACGGTGGCTGGTGACCAGTGAAGGTGCCTTCAGTTATCTGGCAAAAGATTATGGTTTTAAAGAAGTTTACTTGTGGCCAATTAATGCGGAAGAGCAAGGTTCCCCGCAACAAGTGCGCCACGTGATTGATACCATGCGCGCAAATAAAATCCCGGTGATATTCAGTGAAAGTACTATTTCCGATAAACCGGCGAAACAAGTTAGCAAAGAAACCGGTGCACAATATGGTGGTGTGTTATATGTAGATTCTCTGTCGAATGAAAAGGGGCCGGTCCCCACTTATATCGATCTGATTAACGCCACTGTACAAACTATCGCGAAAGGATTTGGTCAATGAGCCATGCTGTTTTTGTCCGCCCGGAGCTGGTAGTGGATAATGTCACTGTCACTTATAACAACGGGCATACTGCTATCTATGACGCCAGTTTCTCACTGACCGGTGGCACAATTTGCGCCTTGGTCGGTGTGAATGGTAGCGGTAAGTCGACACTGTTTAAAAGTATTATGGGGTTAGTTAAACCCAGTATCGGGAAAGTGGAGCTGAGTCATAAACCCATCAGCCATGCCTTAAAACAAAATACCATCGCTTACGTGCCGCAGACCGAAGATGTCGACTGGAACTTCCCAGTGTTGGTGGAAGACGTGGTCATGATGGGCCGTTATGGCAAAATGAATTTTCTGCGCATCCCGAGCCGTGAAGATAAAACCATTGTCGATAAAGCCATTGAGAGAGTCGGCTTGACGGCATTACGGTCACGTCAGATCGGTGAGCTATCGGGGGGGCAAAAGAAACGGGTGTTTCTGGCCCGCGCGTTGGCACAGCAAGGTTCAGTCTTGTTATTAGACGAGCCGTTCACCGGTGTTGACGTCAAAACAGAAAATGCCATTATTGATTTATTGCGCGCACTGCGTGATGAAGGCCATCTGATTCTGGTTTCCACGCATAACCTCGGTAGCGTGCCAGAATTTTGTGACCACGTAATTCTGATTAACCAAACCGTGCTAGCCGCCGGGCCGACCGAAACCACCTTTACCCAAAAGAATCTCGAAATGACTTTTGGTGGTGTTCTGCGCCATATCAATCTCTCCGGTACGGCACTGCACGATGATAATGACCCACGCACCGTCACGGTCATTACCGATGATGAACGTCCTGCGGTATTTTATGGTCACACCAAGAATGACCCGCCGGCACAGAGTCAGTCAAAGGAGAATAATCCCTGATGCTGGAACTGTTACTGCAACCGTTTAACTACAATTACATGGTCAAGGCTATCTGGGTCAGTGCGATTGTCGGTGCCGTCTGCGCATTCTTATCGGCATATCTGATGCTGAAAGGTTGGTCGCTAATGGGGGATGCGCTATCGCACTCCGTCGTTCCGGGGGTCGCTGGCGCTTATGCTCTTGGGCTACCTTATGCCGCTGGTGCATTCTTTACCGGCATGCTCGCCGCATTGGCGATGACATTAGTGCGCCATATCACTCGTCTGCGTGAAGATGCCATCATTGGTTTCATCTTCTCGACCTTTTTTGCTGTTGGCTTATTAATTGTTTCGCTCAACCCTACCTCGGTCAATGTCCAGTCGATCATTTTCGGTAATATTCTGGGGATAGCAGACGAAGATGTATTGCAGGTAGAGATCATCATTTTGGTTTCGTTTGTGATTCTATGTCTGATCTGGAAAGACTTGCTGGCGGTGTTTTTCGATGAAAGCCACGCCATGTCGATAGGACTCTCACCCCTGCGCCTGAAAATTTTGTTCTTCACCCTGTTAAGCGCCTGTACTGTCGCGGCTTTACAGACTGTTGGCGCGATCTTAGTCATTGCCATGGTGGTGACCCCCGGGGCGACCGCTTACCTACTCACGGACCGTTTCAGCCGTTTACTGATGATAGCGATTGCCATTGGTGCCTTTACCAGTGCCTTTGGTGCTTATCTCAGCTTCTATCTGGACGGCGCAACAGGCGGGGTCATTGTGACCTTACAAACACTGGTCTTCCTCTTAGCCTTTTTCTTCGCGCCGAAACACGGATTACTGGCGACCCGTTTTCGTTCACGGCAAAAACGCCGCCACCCATTACCCCATCTGCCAGAGGATAATGTATGAATACATTGTTTAGTCTGGTCAGCGAACCCTTCGCCTACCCCTTTATGCAACGGGCGATAGTGGCCGCGATTATTACCGGTGTGGTGTGTGCAGTCTTGTCTTGTTATCTGGTGTTAAAAGGCTGGTCATTAATGGGGGATGCTATCTCTCATGCCGTGCTACCAGGCATTGTGCTGGCCTTTTGGCTCGGTATTCCGCTGGTTATCGGTGCCTTTGTCTCGGGTATATTCTGCGCGATTGCCACCGGTTATTTAAAAGATAATAGCCGGGTCAAAGAAGATACTGTTATGGGGATTGTGTTCTCCGGTATGTTCGCATTTGGCCTGGTGCTATTTTCCCGCATGGATACAGACCAGCACCTCAGCCATATTTTATTCGGCAATATGCTGGGTATTTCATTAGCGGAACTGAAACAGACATTGTGGATTGCCGGCTTCACTCTGTTGGTGGTGCTATTAAAGCGTAAAGACTTCATGCTCTACTGCTTTGATCCAAACCATGCCAGGGTGATTGGGCTGCCGGTCAAATTGCTGCACTATGGCTTACTTTGCCTGCTGGCATTGACCATCGTGGCATCATTGCAGGCGGTTGGGGTTATTCTGGTTATCGCCATGTTAATCGCCCCCGGTATTATCGCCTTTATGGTTTGCCGTAGTTTTGATCAAATGCTGATTGTTGCCACACTGGTGTCAGTGGTGGCCTGTGTGCTGGGCACCTTAATCAGTTTCCATATTGATGGTGCCACGGGTCCCTGTATTGTCATTATTCAGGCACTGTTCTTTGTGGTCGCCCTGATTTATAGCCATATAAAACCCGTAAAGGGCCGAAAAATATCCCCTCAGGCCAAAGCTGCTAGCGCTAAAAACGTGCCGAAAGGTAACCTGCTATAATCAATTAAGTCCCAATAAATATGCCGGATGGCCATTACGCTGTACGGCATATCTATTATTCAGATTCAGCCAGCAGCAAGTTTTTTACCATGCCATTTTTGTCGTAAGATGAGCAAAACAGCGAAACGACTAACGTTTTACCAGTAGAATCAGTCTTTTGTTTGATCCGGCACGGGTATCCCTGTGCGCCAGCTCTTGTTCTTCGCACCATAAAGACGCTAACCTAATGATCTGTAGCCAGAGTCATTGGACTTGCAGGTAGCAGCGAATGTCAAATCGGCCGGGAGTCGATTTAAATAGCATTAATGCCAGCCCGCAGGATGAGCCTTATGGATTAGGCTCATTAATCCTGATGCGCTAATGTAGTCGAGTGATGAGGATAAGTTAACCTCGCTAACAACCCTGTAATTTCAAGTTCACAGGGTTTAACTGGCAGCTAATAGGGGGTGAATCATGTGGCAAGCAGTGAATCGTCTGTTAGGTGAATATCTCGGTCCCGCTGAAATTAGGGAAAGGACTGAATTACCGGGCGGAGATATTCATGAAGCCTGGCGTCTCAGTTATGGTGAGACTGAGGTTTTCGTGAAATGCGATACCCGCGAGATGCTACCCATATTTACCGCCGAAGCTGATCAACTCGCTTTATTATCCCGCAGCAAAACAGTCCAAGTCCCTGAAGTCTACGGCGTGGGCAGCGATCGCGATTACAGTTTTCTGTTACTAGAGTATATCCCCCTAAAGCCACTCGATGCGCATAACGCCTATTGCCTGGGACAGCAATTAGCCCATCTGCATCAATGGAGCGAACAACTGCAATTCGGGCTGGATTTTGATAATGATCTGGCCACCACACCGCAGCCTAATTGCTGGCAGCGCCGTTGGGGGCAATTCTTTGCTGAGCAGCGTATCGGTTGGCAATTGCAGTTAGCCGCGGAAAAAGGCATGTCTTTTGGTGATATCGACCAGATAACTGACTTAGTGCAAGCACGTTTACAAGGCCACCAGCCACAGCCCTCACTCCTACACGGTGATTTATGGCCAGCTAACTGTGCTGCCAGTGCCCAAGGGCCAGTAATTTTTGATCCCGCCTGTTATTGGGGAGATCGCGAGTGCGACCTTGCGATGTTACCGCTCTACCCTGCCTTACCCGCCCAAATTTATGATGGTTATCAGCGTGTTTGGCCGCTGCCTGCCGATTTTATTGAGCGCCAACCTATTTATCAGCTTTATTATTTATTGAACCGCAGTAATTTATTTGGCGGGCAACACTGGATTAACGCGCAGAAAGCGGTTGAACATTTGCTGCACCCCGAACGTTTTTAGTGAGATACCCGCTCGCTGGTTAGCACGAATAACCCGCCTATTATAAATAGCACCCCAATTATTGGCTAGCCAACCAATAAGGGTGCTTTTTTTATGACCAACATCTCATAACGAAAGACACCTTTCCTAAAAAAACATGAACAAAACCACAGATTAGATGCATTCCCACTGACTAATAATGACATGACACCCTGTTCTTTTTTGCCCGCGACAACCCACGGCAAAAAGCGCTTACTTAAATAAAATCTATACCCTAAATAATTCAAGTTGCAGGAAGGCGGCAACGAAATGAACCCAAGGAGTTGAGATAACTCAATGACTTGAGTGACAAATCGGTCAGGAGCAGATTTGAACGCTGCTTGCAGCGGCCTCGCAGAGGCGAGGCCCATGGATGGGCCGAGTAGCGATGGCAGCCAACACACATGCAGTTTGAAGTATGACGGGTATAAAGCCTTCGTCGAGGAATATCTCATAGCCTTCGATAGGCATTCTATTGCCAGTAATTGGGAGCAAGACAAATGGTGGATATGCGTGAGTGGGAAAACCTCGCTAATAAAGAATTAAGCAAGCGAGGAAAAAAAATAGAAGATTTGATCAGCAAGACGCCCGAAGGTATTGCGGTAAAAGCACTTTATACCGCCAGTGACCTTGATGGATTAGAGGTCACTGGCTCGTTCCCCGGCCTTGCACCCTACGTTAGGGGGCCAAGAGCCACAATGTATGCCGCTCAGCCCTGGACAATTCGCCAATATGCTGGTTTTTCAACGGCTAAAGAATCAAATGCCTTTTATCGCAAAAATCTGGCTGCGGGGCAAAAAGGTCTTTCTGTCGCATTTGATCTTGCCACTCATCGTGGTTATGACTCAGATAACCCACGCGTTTCTGGTGATGTGGGTAAAGCAGGTGTGGCAATTGATAGCGTTGAGGATATGAAGGTTCTGTTCGAGCAAATACCACTCGATAAAATGTCTGTTTCGATGACGATGAATGGTGCGGTGCTGCCCATTCTGGCGTTTTATATCGTCGCGGCCGAAGAGCAAGGGGTGGAGCCTGCGCTACTGACCGGCACTATTCAGAACGATATTCTGAAAGAATATCTGTGCCGCAACACCTATATTTACCCACCCAAACCCTCCATGCGCATTATTTCCGACATCATCGCCTGGAGTTCGCAAAATATGCCGCGCTTCAACACTATCAGCATCAGTGGCTACCATATGGGAGAAGCCGGCGCTAACTGCGTGCAGCAAGTGGCTTTTACTATTGCTGATGGTATTGAATATATCAAAGCGGCCTTAAATGCCGGTTTAAATATTGATGACTTCGCCCCACGCCTCTCATTCTTCTTCGGCATTGGCATGGATCTGTTTATGAACATCGCCATGTTACGCGCCGCACGCTACCTCTGGAGTGAGGCGGTCAGTGGATTTGGCGCAACCGACCCTAAATCATTAGCGCTACGCACCCACTGCCAAACTTCAGGGTGGAGCCTGACCGAGCAAGACCCCTACAACAATATTATTCGTACTACCATCGAAGCTCTGGGCGCAACACTCGGCGGCACACAGTCTTTGCATACCAATGCTTTTGATGAGGCTCTCGGCCTACCGACTGATTTCTCAGCACGCATTGCGCGTAATACACAAATAATCATTCAGGAAGAATCGGCGATTTGCCGCACCATTGACCCGCTGGCAGGCTCTTATTTTGTCGAGTCATTAACCGATCAAATGGTGAAACAAGCCAGAACCATTATCAAACAGATCGATGATGTGGGCGGCATGGCCAAAGCCATTGAGGTTGGGCTACCCAAACGGATGATTGAAGAGGCGTCCGCCAGTCAGCAATCACTTATCGATCAGGGAAAACGCGTTATTGTCGGGGTGAATAAATATAAGTTAGAGACAGAAGCTGAAACTCAGGTGTTGGAAATTGACAACGTTAAAGTGCGCAATGAACAAATTGCGCAACTTAAACGTATTCGCGCCGAGCGAGATAACAGCGCGGTTCAACAAGCATTGCTAAACCTGCGTCATGCGGCGGCAAACCATGAAAATCTACTGGAAGCCGCAGTTCAAGCTGCACGACTGCGGGCAACACTGGGTGAAATCTCAGATGCAATGGAGAGGGTATTTGACCGCTACCTGGTACCAAGCGAATGCGTTACCGGTGTCATTGCGCGCAGCTATCACCAGAGCGAGAAAGACGCTCAGGAATTTGATCAAATAGTGGCGCAGACCCAAACGTTCTTCAGTGAAAATGGGCGCAGACCCAGAATTCTGATTGCCAAAATGGGTCAGGATGGCCACGACCGGGGGGCTAAGGTTATTGCCAGCGCTTACTCTGACCTCGGTTTTGATGTCGATCTTAGCCCGATGTTCTCAACACCGGATGAAATCGCCCGTCTGGCGGTGGAGAATGACGTTCACGTCATCGGTGCTTCTTCCCTTGCCGCCGGCCACAAAACATTGATCCCCGAGTTGATTGAAGCGCTGCGTCAATATGCACGGCCAGATATTCTGGTGGTGGCTGGGGGGGTTATTCCGCCACAGGACTACGCCTTCTTGCGTGAACAGGGTGTGGCAGCAATTTATGGGCCGGGTACACCAATGCTCGTTAGCGTGCGTGACGTTCTGCAACTCATCAGCCGCCGCCATGATTGATATCGACAATATGGAGGACTACGTTCACCGTTTACGCCAGGGAGACCGAGCCGCATTAGCGCAAGCCATGACCCTGGCAGAAAGCCGCCTCCCCCGACATCAGGCATTAAGCGCTCGGCTGTTAGACCGCATTATGCCTTATACCGGTCAGGCTAAACGGCTGGGCGTTACCGGCACACCCGGTGCGGGGAAAAGCACCTTTCTTGAGGCGCTAGGCGAAGAGTTATTGGCACAAGGGCATAAGGTCGCGGTGATTGCAGTTGACCCCAGCAGCCCGATCAGTGGCGGCAGTATTTTGGGCGACAAAACCCGCATGCTGAATCTCTCACGCGCTGAGCATGCGTTTGTGCGCCCGGTGCCGTCAGGGGGCCACCTCGGCGGGATAAGCCAGAGTACCCGCGAGTTGATCTTGCTCTGTGAGGCCGCAGGCTACGACGTCATCATCGTTGAAACCGTCGGCGTTGGGCAGTCTGAAACCGAAGTGGCTGAAATGGTGGACTGCTTTATCTCTTTGCAAATCGCCGGTGCTGGCGATGACCTACAAGGCATTAAGAAAGGCATTATGGAAATGGCCGATTTTATTGTGATTAACAAAGATGACGGCGACAACCATAGCAATGTTGAGATCGCCCGCCATATGTATCACAGCGCACTGCATATCATTCGCCGTAAATATCCCGCATGGCAGCCACGGGTTCTCACCTGTAGCGCGTTGGAAAAACGCGGTATCCGCGAAGTGTGGCAGGCAGTACAACGTTTTTGGCCGGTCATGATGCAAAGTGGGCAGCTCACCACCTTGCGCCAACAACAAAATCTTAGTTGGGTGCGTCATCAGGTAGAGGCAAATGCACTTGCAATGCTGTTTTCTCACCCCGAGGTCCGCCAGCACTATCAACAAATTGAAGATCTGTTACGTCAAAATCAAATCTCGCCGCGAGCCGGTATTAATGACGTAACCCATTTTATTACACAAAAAATTATTAATTAAAGGGAACAACCATGTCTTATCAGTATGTCAAAGTGTTGATTGCCAATCGGGTGGGTATTATTGAGTTCAACCACACACGCAAACTCAATGCCTTAAGTAAGGTGTTTATTGATGATTTGATGCAAGCGCTGCATGACCTCAATCATACCGATATCCGCTGCATTATTCTCCGCGCGCCCGAAGGTTCAAAAGTGTTCTCCGCAGGCCATGATATTCACGAATTACCCACTGGCCGACGGGACCCACTGTCATATGATGATCCATTGCGTCAAATCACCCGAACTATCCAAAAATATCCTAAACCGATTATTTCAATGGTCGAAGGTAGCGTTTGGGGGGGTGCATTCGAGATGATCATGAGCTCAGATATTATTGTGGCTTGTAACACCTCAACCTTTTCGATGACACCGGTGAATCTGGGCGTTCCCTACAATTTGGTGGGTATCCACAACCTTATTCGCGATGCTGGCTTCCATATCGTGAAAGAGTTGATATTCACTGCCGCGCCAATAACCGCGCAGCGTGCACTTTCGGTTGGTATTCTCAATCATGTGGTTGACCCCGCTGAACTGGAGGATTTCACACTGAAATTGGCCCACGTCATTTCTGAAAAAGCACCACTGGCGATAGCCGTTATTAAAGAAGAACTACGGGTTTTAGGCGAAGCCCACACCATGAATTCAGATGAGTTTGAGCGCATTCAAGGTTTGCGGCGTGCCGTCTACGATAGTGAGGACTATCTCGAGGGCATGAGTGCATTTATGGAGAAGCGTAAGCCTACCTTTTTGGGGCATTAAACCTTCTCAACCAGAGGATTTCTTTATGAAACGGTCATATTGCATAATGAGCGCGGATGAAGCCGCTGAATGTATTGAACATGGTCATATGGTGGTGTTCAGTGGTTTTACCCCAGCCGGAGCGCCTAAGGCGCTTCCTGCCGCCATAGCCCGGCGCGCAATAGCGCATCATCAGCAGCAAAAAGATTTTCAGATTCGTTTACTGACCGGCGCGTCCATTAGTGCTAAAGCTGATGATGAAATGGCTGAGGCTGACGCTATCGCCTGGCGCGCGCCCTATCAGACCGCATCATTATTGCGGGAAAAAATCAACTTGGGCGCGGTCAGTTTTGTCGACCTGCATCTGAGTGAAGTGGCGCAAATGGTTAACTATGGCTTCTTTGGCGACATTGATGTCGCGGTTATTGAAGCCTCGGCGATCACCGCTGATGGCAAGGTGTATCTTAGCAGCGGCATTGGTAATGCCCCGATTTTTTTACATAAAGCCAAGAAAATCATCATAGAACTCAATCATTATCACAGCCCACGGGTCGCTGAACTGGCTGATATCATCATGCTCGGTGCCCCACCACGGCGTAATACCCTGCCTATCTACCATACGTTGGATAAAGTCGGTCAGCCCTATGTACAGGTGGATCCGAGTAAAATTTTTGCCATCGTTGAAACCGAACTGCCGGATGCCGGTAATAGTCTGGACAGCGCAAACCCACTATGTGAAAAAATAGCCGACAATGTGGTGAGTTTCCTGCTTAATGAACTCAAATTGGGCCGTATTCCACCAGAGTTTCTCCCGCTGCAAAGCGGCGTCGGTAATATCAATAACGCCGTGATGAAACGCCTGGGAGAAAACCCAGATATTCCGCCGTTTATGATGTATTCAGAGGTGCTACAAGAGTCGGTGGTTCAATTATTAGAAACCGAAAAAGTGATGGGGGTAAGTGCCTCCAGCTTGACCGTTTCCCCCGCCTCATTGAAAAAAATCTATGACAATATGGATTTCTTCTCTACCCGCATTGTATTGCGGCCACAGGAGATTTCTAACAACCCAGAAATCATTCGTCGGTTAGGGGTTATTGCCCTTAACGTCGGGCTTGAATTTGATATCTACGGCCATGCCAACTCGACCCACGTTGCCGGTACGGAATTGGTCAACGGCATTGGCGGCAGTGCAGATTTTGAGCGCAACGCCTATTTGTCGATCTTTATGGCCCCCTCCATCGTCAAAGGTGGAAAGGTCTCCACCATTGTGCCGATGTGTACCCATGTTGATCATAGTGAGCACAGCGTAAAAGTTATCGTTACCGAACAAGGCGTGGCTGACTTACGCGGGCTATCACCCATGCAGCGTGCCACCACGATTATCAATAACTGTGCACATCCGATGTATCGTGACTACCTGCATCGCTATCTGGCACAGGCCAAAGGCGGACATTTGCATCACAATCTGGCGCAAGCATTCCAGTTGCACCAAAATCTGTTCGAATTTGGCTCAATGTTGGCACCTTAATCACCCTCTCGGTCTGAATGTATATAGCCCATGACTTTTTCGATGTGATGATTATTCTTGAGCGAATATAGGTACTCTCGCATATACATGGGCTGATTCGGTGCATCAAAATATTTCAGCTTGGCGGGGTTAACTAACCGATAAGCAAACTGAGGCACTACCGTCAGAAACTGCCCCTGCTCAACAGCACTGATTTTTGCCATAAAGCTGTAGGGGCGATAGATAATGGTGGGGTTAATGCCAATCGCACGGAAATGCGCATCCAGTAGAGCCTCAAAATTGGCCCTATTTTGGAAGCGCATTTGCAACCAAGGCAATGTATTCAACAACTCTAACGCCTGGATATTCTCAAAGCGACGTGACACTAAAAAACCGAGCCGTAAAGAGGGAAGCTCCGTGGCTTGCAGGGTATCAATATGGGTGACACGTTGTGACGCTTGCTGCGGGGAGATAATAAAATCTACACGGCTTTCGAGTAAGTCATCAATCACACTGTTTTCGTTAAACTCAAAAGGCTGAGCGGTAATCCCGTCGTATTTATCGCTGAGACTGAACAATTGATCAAAAATGATGGTTGGGTAAGTGTTATCAATTCCTATCACGATATTCTTCTGGCGCTGTGACATAGCCACAATGCTGTTATCTACAGCTGAAAGTCGTTGATAAATAGGAAATAGTTCCTGATAAAGCTCTTGTCCTGCTTTATTGAGGCTGATACTTTTCTCATTACGAGTAAATAAGGAATAACCGACCAATTCTTCCAGCGCCATAATACTTTTGCCGAAAGGAGATGCCGTCATGTGTAATTTTTCAGCCGCCTTCGCCATGCTATTTGTTTGGGCTAACACAATAAAATTACGCATTTTCTTGGAAATGAAAACGTTCATTACTTTACTGATATGACAGAGGAGAGAGTGCTACAGCATAAGGGAATCACATCAGAAATAGTGTGAGTGCAAGAAGAGTATCACTACCATTTTCTGGTAAAATTCTTTCAATACATTAATTTATTTATATATCAATAAAATAGACAATAAAAAGGCCAGAATGCTGTGTCACACACTGGCTTGTTTCTATATATCTCTATCACTCAGCAAGGCTTTCTTACTACAGTTTGCTTACTACAGTTTGCTTACTACAGAATCACCCCTGAGCCATCAATCCCAACAATTTAAGAACAAAATACCCCACCACCGCAATCACTAACGGCAAGATATATAAGGTAAAGAACTGCAAGAAGATGGTGTGATGCGGTAAAACCACCTTCTCTTCTAGCTGTTCACGGCTGCGCCCTTCGCTACCTTTGGCTTGTTCCAAAATCAATTGATCTTCAATACCTTCACGAATGTGCCGCACCTGCCGCGACATACGAGCACCAGATGCCTGTAATGACAAACCGACAAAAATCAGCATATAGATGATAAAGAACATAATATTCGCGGCGGTTAGACCCTGCTGAAGATCAGGTACTGGCGAGTTGAACCAGAAAACATCCAGAAAAGTGGTATTGAAGCGAATCATATCAGTCATCACATGGATAAAATCCAACATGACCGCATTAATCCCGCTGCTTTTTTGACTATATTGATAGGCAAAATTGATAATTGAGATCAATGTTGACAGCAGTGCTGGAATAAAAACGAGCCACCCTGCAATCCGTTTGATAACAGCGACGCGCCCAGCCTGTTGATAGGTCATGACTTCTCCTTGTAAATACCACAACTTATGTAGCTCTAGTTTACCCGCTACATTCGCTCTTTGTGCAAAATTTTTGCTATAACTCTCACCCTTAACACAAATTCAAGCCTAGCTCATTCGGCGCTTTATCATTAAGTTAATGATAAAGTATTCAGCCCGTAGCTAAAAAAACCACAGGAGTGATGATAAATGGCAACCCCTCACCCGATTAAAGCGGCAATTTTCGATATGGATGGCTTGCTGATAGATTCGGAACCATTATGGCTACAGGCCGAACTCGATATTTTCACCAATCTTGGGCTGGATACATCCTCACGGGATTCATTACCCGATACCTTGGGTTTACGTATCGATTTAGTGGTGAAGCTTTGGTTCCAAGCCATGCCATGGCAGGGTCCTAGTCAGGCGGAAGTGTGCAACCGGATTATTGTTCGGGCGATAGAACTGGTCGAAGAGACCCGCCCGGTGCTGCCAGGCGTTGAGTACGCACTGGACCTTTGCCGCCAACAAGGGCTGAAAATCGGCCTGGCATCAGCATCCCCGCTCCGTATGCAAGAGCTTGTGCTGGACATGTTAGGTGTTAGAAATCAGTTCGACTGTCTGGTTTCAGCCGAATACCTGCCCTACAGTAAACCGCACCCTGAGGTGTATCTGAATGCTGCGGCTGATCTCGGTATCGATCCGCTACAATGCGTCACGCTGGAAGATTCGGTAAACGGTATGATTGCGACTAAAGCAGCACGAATGCGCTCTATCGTGATCCCATCCCTCGAATATCGCGCAGACCCACGCTGGGTATTGGCTGATATTAAGTTGGAATCATTAGAGCAATTGAGTAAAAAAGATATAACGTAATATTACCGTATTGATGATAGAGGGCGGTGGAGCCAATGACTCAACCGCCCGAATACCCTTTAGAGGAAATCATCTCGCTTAGGGTTAAAGGTGTCGATTAAAATACTGTTATCCTCCAGTGATACCGCGCCGTGCATCTCATTTTTCACGGCACGATACGCATCACCCGCTTTCAATATGCGTTTCTGCCCTTCAATTTCCACTTCAAAGCTGCCTGCGGCAACATAAGCAATCTGGTCATGAATGTCATGTTTGTGTGCAGTACCAATGGCACCTTTGTCAAAGTGAACGCAGACCATCATCAGGTCATCGCTCCAAGTCATTACTTTGCGTTTAATGCCATTTCCTAACTCTTCCCATGGCGTTTCATCATTAATAAAGAACATCTTCATTGTCTCACCTCATTATGCAGAATAAGTTTCTGATGTAGCGTAGTCACAGTTTCACGCTGAATTCTGCCCATTCTACGGGCAAAATTGGCAGATAAGCCATAAATAATCCAAAAATCATGACATCCCTCAAAAAATAATAAAACATCATTTCATTTTTATTGAATTAACTTCCCGCAAACACTATCATCATCAGCATTACAAGAAACACTCGGTCAGACATCAGACCAGTACAGGTTGTCAGCAACAATTGTCGACATCATGCGCTTGTTTGAGCCGGTCTTGCTTTCTGAGTTGGGTTTTACCCACCAAGATACTGTTCTGTAAAAGAGGTACTGACATGCAAGTTCGCCAAAGCATCCATAGCGACCACGCGAAACAGCTTGATACTGCCGGTTTGCGCCGTGAATTTTTGATCGAAAATATATTCACCGCAGATGAGTACACCATGACCTATAGCCACATTGACCGCATCATCGTCGGGGGTATTTTGCCCGTCAGTAAAGCAGTCAGCATTGGTGATGATGTAGGTAAACAACTGGGTGTCAGTTACTTTCTGGAACGCCGCGAATTGGGCGTTATCAACATCGGTGGCTCAGGACTTATCGTTGTTGATGGTCAGCGTTATGAAATTAACAATGAAGAAGCATTGTATGTGGGTAAAGGTGCGAAAGAGGTGCAGTTCAGCAGTATCGATAGCACAAAACCTGCCAAGTTTTACTACAACAGTGCGCCAGCACACACCACTTACCCGAACAAAAAAATCACGTTGGCAGAGGCCGCACCGCAAACATTGGGTGATGATGCCACCAGCAACCGTCGCACTATCAATAAGTACATCGTGCCTGACGTGTTGCCAACCTGCCAACTGACCATGGGTTTAACCAAACTGGCTCCGGGCAATCTGTGGAATACCATGCCTTGTCATACCCATGAACGTCGTATGGAAGTCTATTTCTACTTTGATATGGACGAAGAAACAGCGGTGTTCCACATGATGGGCCAGGCACAGGAAACACGTCATTTGTTAGTCCACAACGAACAAGCTGTGATTTCACCAAGTTGGTCTATTCATTCTGGCGTGGGCACTAAGCGTTATACCTTCATCTGGGGCATGGTCGGTGAAAACCAAGTCTTCAGTGATATGGACCACATCGCTGTTAGCGAATTGCGTTAAGCGTCACCAACCGAATCCGTCCTTTGGGCGGTTTTCTCCCCAATATTGAAATCGCGGCAATCTTTGACCGCCTTGAGAGAGATGTTAGCTATGATTTTAGATTCCTTTGAATTGAAAGGTAAAGTTGCACTGGTTACTGGCTGTGATACAGGTTTGGGCCAAGGCATGGCGATCGGTTTAGCCGAAGCCGGTTGTGATATCGTGGGTATCAACATTGTTGAGCCACGTGAAACTATTGATAAAGTGACTGCACTGGGCCGCCGTTTCCTTAGCCTGACGGCTGACCTGAGCAAAATTGAGCACATCCCTGCCCTGTTAGAGCAAGCTGTCGCTGAATTTGGCCAAATCGATATTCTGGTCAATAACGCCGGTATCATTCGCCGTGAAGATGCGATCAACTTCAGCGAGAAGGACTGGGACGATGTCATGAACGTTAACATCAAAACCGTGTTCTTTATGTCTCAAGCGGTTGCTAAACAGTTCATCAAACAAGGCCATGGCGGCAAGATTATCAACGTGGCATCAATGCTGTCTTACCAAGGTGGTATCCGTGTGCCATCTTACACCGCATCGAAAAGCGCAGTCATGGGTGTGACCCGTCTGTTAGCTAACGAGTGGGCTAAACATGGCATCAACGTGAACGCAGTGGCACCGGGTTACATGGCGACCAACAATACCCAACAGTTGCGTAAAGATGAAGAACGCAGCAAAGAGATCCTTGACCGTATCCCTGCTGGCCGTTGGGGCTTGCCTGATGATCTGAAAGGCCCAGTGGTCTTCCTGGCATCTAAAGCATCTGATTATATCAGCGGTTACACCATCGCGGTTGATGGCGGTTGGTTGGCTCGCTAAGCCGATAATCATGACTAATTTGAGTTAAGGTCTATCTGGCGGAGTTATTCGCAATGTTTTGACTCAAAAACGCATCAAGGCACAACTTCTGTTGTGCCTTTTTTATTACTTATTTATCAATTAGTTAACAAATAAATCTACCGATAAATTTCTGCCAAAAGCGCAAAAATAAAAAATTCAAAACAACGTTCCGACTCCGATCACACTTTTGTCATTCGCTCAATGACTCGTCAGTAAATACAAATATAATAGATTGTGAAACGACGTTTCTATTTATAAGGAACCTTAAACCGGTTCTATCCTGATGTTCGATGATGGGGTTATGGCAATGGATTTTGTAGGCAACATTAAAGGCAGCGACGCAATGATGATTAACTGGCTCAGCGCTATTCGCAGCTATGTTGATCTGGTCCAGTCTATTGGCCATAGCAACCAAAACCCTACCCCCCTGCTAGCTGATGGCTTTGATGTGCTGACACATCAACCGGTCGTATGGGAATTTCCTGATGGCCACAATACACCAATATCTAATTTTGCCAGTCAGCAAAACTGGCTGCGGACATTGGATGCCCTCAGTCTGGTGACTCAGGATCCGCAATATCACCAACAAGCACGAGTGCAAAGCAGCTATTTTATGCACCGTGGCGTTCATGAGCAAAGCGGGTTGTTTTACTGGGGCGGCCATCGTTTCCTCAATCTGGATACATTAACGACCGAAGGGCCAGAATCAAAAGCGCAAGTACATGAACTGAAACATCATCTGCCCTATTACGATTTTCTGGTCACTGTTGACCGGGAAAAAACACTTAATTTCTTACAGGGTTTTTGGCACGCCCATGTAGAGGATTGGCAAACGCTGGATCTGGGCCGCCACGGTAGCTACGACAAGTTACGCGACCCACATGTTTTTACCCATGCTCGCCGCGATGTGGTTAACCCTACTGACTTACCACGCCTTCCTGAAACCAAAGGCCTGACCTTTGTGAATGCGGGTACTGACCTGATTTATGCCGCATATAAATATGCTGAATATACCGGTGATATCGCCGCTGCGGCTTGGGGGAAACATCTCTATCGCCAATATGTATTAGCCCGTAACCCGGAAACCGGTTTACCGGTTTATCAGTTCAGTTCGCCACAACAGCGTCGCCCTATCCCGGCGGACGATAATCAGACCCAATCTTGGTATGGCGATCGTGCCAAACGCCAGTTTGGTCCAGAGTTTGGTGACATTGCTCGCGAAGCTAATGTGCTGTTTCGCGATATGCGCCCGCTACTGATTGATAACCCATTGGCGATGTTAGATATCCTGCGCCAACAACCCGATGCACAAGTCTTGCAATGGGTTATTGATGGCTTAAAGAACTACTATCGTTTCGCTTATAACGTTGAGAGCAATACATTGCGCCCGTTATGGAACGATGGACAAGACATGAGCGGCTATGTATTGCAGCGGGATGGTTACTATGGCGCCAAAGGTACGGTTATTTCTCCCTTCCCATTAGATGTTGATTATTTGCTGCCATTAGTTCGCGCCTGGCGCTTGAGTGAAGATGAAGAGCTGCTGGATCTGATTGGTGTGTTACTGCACCGCTGG
The DNA here is from genome assembly GCF_052217165.1 of Yersinia sp. 2540 StPb PI. Lineage (NCBI taxonomy): Bacteria > Pseudomonadati > Pseudomonadota > Gammaproteobacteria > Enterobacterales > Yersiniaceae > Yersinia > Yersinia sp. 2540 StPb PI. The sequence goes on along the minus strand of NZ_JAZGQC010000001.1, from coordinate 2,688,579 downwards.
CAGTTTGCTGAATTGAACAAACAAAAACGCCGGGCATCATTGATGGTGGGTAAAAAACCTGCTGCCACTGCACACCTATTGTTGGCCTTAATTGAACTGGCAGAGCACTGCCAATGTAGCCGATTATTTGAATTAGCCTGGCAAGTTGGCGATGAACTATTTAAACAACATTACCATCGCGGCCTGTTTGTTGAATCGGCTCAACACCGTTATTTCCGTATCGACAATCCAATTGCATTAGCAATATTGGCCTTAATTGCAGCAAAACAAAATAAGTCTGCTGCTATGCCTCAATTTATTACCAATGGTGGTTACATTCATGGAGATTATCGGGTGAACGGGGAAAACCGTACTCTGTATGATATTGATTTTATTTATCCGACGCTTTTGAATCAGTAATTTTATTTATCTTTCATGTTATTAAAAATAGGTAAGCATTATGAATGAAAACAGAATGCTGGGGTTAGCCTATTTATCACCTTATATACTCGGGTTGATAATATTTACGGCTTTCCCCTTTGTATCATCCTTCTTTCTCAGTTTTACTGAGTATGACTTAATGAACCCTCCCGTATTTAACGGGATCGAGAATTATCGTCATATGTTCCTTGAAGATGATTTATTCTGGAAATCCATGGGCGTTACATTCGCTTATGTTTTTCTGACTATTCCTTTAAAACTGGCATTTGCTCTAGGGATCGCTTTTGTACTGAACTTTAAATTACGCGGTATTGGCCTGTTCCGTACTGCTTTCTATATTCCATCAATCCTCGGCAGCAGCGTTGCAATTGCCGTGTTATGGCGTGCCCTGTTTGCCATTGATGGCCTGTTAAACAGCTTTATTGGCGTGTTCGGGTTTGATGCCATCAACTGGTTGGGAGAACCCGCGCTGGCGCTGACATCCGTGACATTACTGCGTGTCTGGCAGTTCGGTTCCGCCATGGTTATCTTCCTGGCTGCATTACAGAACGTACCGCAGTCACAATATGAAGCAGCCATGATTGATGGTGCCTCTAAATGGCAAATGTTTATGAAAGTTACCGTGCCACTGATCACGCCGGTTATTTTCTTTAACTTTATTATGCAAACCACGCAGGCGTTCCAAGAGTTTACCGCGCCGTACGTTATTACCGACGGTGGGCCAACTCACTATACGTATTTATTCTCGCTCTATATCTATGATACCGCGTTTAAATACTTTGATATGGGATACGGTGCTGCACTGGCCTGGGTATTATTCCTGGTAGTCGCCCTCTTCGCCTCAATTGCATTTAAATCATCTAAATATTGGGTCTTCTACTCCGCCGATAAAGGAGGAAAAAATGACTGACGTACAACAAACTTCCAACCAGAAGAAATTAGATCTGGCGCAGGAAATTGCTAATGCGGAAATTAGCCGCACAGAACGCAAAGCAAAAGTCAGTGCTGCTTTCCGCTACATCATTTTGATTATTGTCGGTCTGATGATGCTTTATCCGCTGCTGTGGATGTTCTCTGCGGCGTTTAAACCCAATAATGAAATTTTCACCACATTAGGATTATGGCCAGAAAACGCAACCAGTGATGGTTTCGTTAATGGTTGGAAAACCGGTACTGAATATAACTTCGGTCACTACATGCTTAACACCTTTAAGTTTGTAATCCCGAAAGTCATTCTGACTATTATCTCTTCCACTATCGTGGCATATGGTTTCGCACGCTTTGAGATCCCATGGAAGAAATTCTGGTTTGCAACATTGATTACCACCATGTTGCTGCCAAGTACTGTGTTATTGATTCCGCAATACATCATGTTCCGTGAAATGGGCATGCTGAATAGCTACTTACCACTTTATTTGCCAACGGCCTTCGCCACCCAAGGGTTCTTCGTCTTCATGCTGATTCAGTTCCTGCGTGGTGTACCACGTGATATGGAAGAAGCGGCACAGATCGACGGTTGTAACTCGCTACAGGTGTTGTGGTATGTGGTTGTGCCAATCTTGAAGCCGGCCATTATCTCTGTCGCACTGTTCCAGTTTATGTGGTCAATGAACGACTTTATCGGCCCACTGATTTATGTCTACAGCGTAGATAAGTACCCGATAGCGCTGGCTCTGAAGATGTCTATCGACGTCACCGAAGGCGCACCGTGGAACGAAATTCTGGCAATGGCAAGCATCTCCATTCTGCCGTCCATCATTGTTTTCTTCCTGGCTCAACGCTACTTCGTGCAAGGCGTAACCAGCAGCGGAATTAAAGGTTAATAGAGGATTTATCATGGCTGAAGTCATTTTCAATAAATTAGGCAAAGTTTACTCCAACGGTTTCCGCGCGGTTCATGGCATTGATCTGAAAATCCATGATGGCGAGTTTATGGTTATTGTTGGTCCATCAGGCTGTGCTAAATCCACCACTCTGCGCATGCTGGCAGGTCTGGAAACCATCAGTGATGGCGAAGTTCGAATTGGTGATCGGGTGGTCAATAATCTGGCACCTAAATCACGTGGTATTGCCATGGTGTTCCAGAACTATGCGTTATATCCGCACATGACAGTGAAAGAGAATCTGGCCTTTGGCCTGAAACTGAGCAAGCTGCCAAAAGATCAGATTGAAGCGCAAGTCGCAGAAGCGGCCAAAATTCTGGAGCTGGAAGACCTGCTGGACAGACTGCCGCGCCAGTTGTCAGGTGGCCAGGCACAACGTGTGGCAGTAGGCCGGGCGATTGTGAAAAAACCTGATGTTTTCTTGTTTGATGAACCGTTGTCGAACCTCGATGCCAAGTTGCGTGCCTCAATGCGTATCCGCATCTCAGATTTGCATAAGCAATTGAAAAAAAGCGGCAAAGCAGCAACAACTGTTTATGTTACCCATGACCAGACCGAAGCCATGACCATGGGTGACAGAATCTGTGTAATGAAACTGGGCCATATCATGCAAGTTGATACCCCGGATAATCTCTACCACTTCCCTACCAACATGTTTGTTGCAGGTTTTATTGGCGCACCGGAAATGAACATCAAACCGAGTACGCTGGTAGAAAAAGAGGGGCAGATTGGCCTGACAGTTGGCCAGTACACCCTGGTATTGAGTGAAAAGCAGCAAGCCAAAGTGGCCGCCCATGCCGGAGAGAAAGTGTTCTTTGGTGTACGTCCAGAATTTATTCGCATGTCACAACAACCCTTTGCCAATAACCATTCGCAAGGTGAATTAGTTCGTGTGGAAAACATGGGGCATGAATTCTTCTTATACATCAAGGTTGACGACTTTGAATTGACTTGTCGCTTACCGTCTGATGAAGCACGGCCAATTATTGAAAGTGGCCTGCATCGCACCGTGTACTTCCAATTTGATATGGATAAATGCCATATCTTTGATGCAAAAACAGAAAAAAATATCTCTCTTTAACAGGAGCAGTACCCAATGAAAAAAGCGATCCTACACACGCTGATAGCATCCACTCTGGCTTTATTATCACATCAGGCTTTTGCACAGGATGACGTTAACCTACGCATGTCATGGTGGGGGGGCAATGGGCGTCATCAAATGACACTTAAGGCGCTGGAAGAGTTCCACAAGCAGCACCCAAATATTAATGTTAAAGCAGAATACACTGGCTGGGACGGTCACCTTTCTCGTCTGACGACGCAAATTGCGGGTGGAACTGAACCTGACGTTATGCAAACAAACTGGAACTGGTTGCCCATCTTCTCCAAAGACGGCACTGGCTTCTATGACTTAAATAAAGTGTCAGAGCAGTTGGATTTGGCTCAATTCGATCCGAAAGAACTGCAACAGACTACCGTTAATGGCAAATTAAACGGTATCCCGATTTCAGTGACAGCGCGTATTTTCTATTTTAATGACGCGACCTGGGCTAAGTCTGGTTTAGAGTATCCTAAAACGTGGGACGAATTACTTAAAGCAGGTTTAGTATTTAAAGAAAAACTGGGTGACCAATATTACCCTGTGGTATTAGAGCACCAGGATACTCTGGCATTAATTCGCTCTTATATGACACAAAAATACAACACCCCGACTATCGATGAAGCTAATAAAAAGTTTGCTTATACACCAGAACAGTGGGTTGAGTTCTTTACTATGTATAAGAAAATGGTTGATAACCATGTAATGCCATCCACTAAATACTATGCATCATTCGGCAAAAGCAATATGTACGAAATGAAGCCGTGGATTAATGGTGAATGGGGTGGTACTTATATGTGGAACTCCACCATTACTAAGTATTCCGATAACCTGACTAAACCAGCAAAATTGATACTTGGCCCTTATCCGATGTTGCCAGAGGCAAAAGATGCAGGTCTGTTCTTTAAACCTGCTCAAATGCTCTCTATTGGTAAATCGACTAAGTATCCTAAAGAAAGTGCCATGCTCATCAACTTCCTGCTTAACAGCAAAGAAGGTGTTGATGCTATGGGCTTAGAGCGTGGTGTGCCACTGAGTAAGACTGCGGTAACTCAACTGCGTGCCAGCGGTGTAATTAAAGATGAAGACCCATCTGTTGCTGGTTTAAATATGGCATTAGAACTGCCACATGAAATGAAAACGTCACCATACTTTGATGACCCGCAAATCGTTTCATTGTTCCGAGATGCAATCCAATATATCGATTATGGTCAGAAATCTGTTGAAGAATCTGCGGAATACTTTAATAAACAAGGTGACCGCATCCTGAAACGCGCCATGAGATAATATGTAAATCTATTTAACTTAAGTGGTTATTAAACCCTGCCATTGATTTGGCGGGGTTGTTTTGTTTTATAAATAAAAAATAATAATAGCCAATTAGATCGCCATCACAAATTAATATCTGATTAAAAAATTAATCTCTAAGAAAGATCTGGATCACACAAATAATTATTCATATAAATAGAATATGAATCCACATAAAGTGAAACGTTGTTTCTTTGATTGTGGAATTGTTTTTTAGTCGTATGTTGATTTTTATAAACTTGTTAATGATTGTTGTTTTAAATAACCATAACCCTGGGATTATATAAAAAATGAAATTTAAATTACTTACTTTGGCAGTGGCATCTGTTATCAGTTTTAGTTCTGTTGCAACAACAATTGACTATCGGCATGAAATGAAAGATACCAGTAAATCTGATCATAAAGACCGTTTACTGATCTCCAACCGTTTTGCCAATGGTTTTGGTTTATCTTTAGAAGGGAAATGGGGCCAGCACAGCTCTGATACTACGCCTAATAAACCATTTAATGAGCAAGTCAGTAATGGTACCGAAGTGGTTGCCAGCTATGTCTATCAATTCAACAAAACATTCCAGATTGAGCCTGGTTTCTCATTAGAGTCATCATCTGACTCGAACAACTATCGCCCTTACCTGCGCGGTAAAGTGTCCTTTACTGATGATTTCTCTACCTCACTGCGTTATCGCCCATATTACAAGCGTAACCAGCCAGCTCAGACCAAAGCAACAGAGAAAGGCCATGAGTTCACCATGCTGTTTGCTTATAACTTCTTGAAAGACTATTCAGCAGAATACGAATTAAACTACAAGAAATCTGAAGATGAAATTCTGGCAAATAAAGAAAAAGAAGAATGGACTCATGATGTGAAAATTGCTTACAAATGGGATAAAAACTGGAAGCCATATGTTGCTATCGGCAACGTAGCAGGTAGCAAAACGACTGACGAGCGTCAAACTCGCTACCGTGTCGGTGTACAGTACAGCTTCTAACTATTATGTCGTTATGAGTACCCTCATCATTATTTGTTAAATTATGCCCATACCCGTATTACTTTGGGGAAAAGTCGACTCCCGGTCACTTTTCCCCTTTTTTTATCAATGTAACTTCATTTCAGCCCAAGACCTGATATTTCCCCCCTGAATACTCACGTTAAACTCCCTGCTCTCAGCCAGAGAAAAATGAGACATTTAGTTACAGCGTAACGACTATCCACGCCAAGATAAATCTCATATACTGGATAAATCAACAGCTACAGACTCGGAATTCAAGTATGACAGGGGAAGGACACCTTATTTTTTCTGTCGCCTGCGCTATCTTTGCCAAAAAAGTCGGTCTTACACCGGAACTGGCACAGGGTGACTGGTGGCATATTATCCCTGGCGCCCTGCTAACTTCCCTGCTACCCGATATTGATCACCCAAAGTCAATCCTTGGCCAGCGGTTAAAGTGGCTCTCCACCCCCATTGCCCGTGCATTTGGCCATCGTGGGTTTACCCATAGCCTATTGGCCGTTATCGGTGGTGTGGCACTATTTCAAATGGACATCTCACGCGATTGGATTATTCCCGCAGATGCGTTCCATGCAATGATTATTGGCTATTTCAGCCATTTGCTAGCGGATATGCTCACACCTGCTGGCGTACCGCTGTTATGGCCTTGCCGCTGGCGATTCTGTATCCCGCTATTACGCCCACAAAAAGGCAATCAATTAGAACGCGTATTCTGTGTTCTATTAGTTTGTTTTTCCGTCTATTGGCAAACTGATACCACCATTCCCTTGCTATCCTATATGGAACAATTGAAAAACTTTCGACTGTGATCACATTTTAATGGGTAAATAATCACCAATTTGAATGTATTCCATACAAATCAGGGTAGAAATTTATATAACATTCCTTTTGGATATAAGTGAGCCTGAAGAGGAACTGCTACCATATGCGGCTAATTGCACCATGACGGTGCCTGGCTCTGTTCTAGATAAAAATAGTAATAGAATATGTGCCAGTATTTAAAATAATAATTTGGAGATATGGGGATGAACCTTCCGCTTGTGATTAACGTGCTGGTATTTGTAGCACTGCTATTACTATTGGCACAAACCCGGCATAAACAATGGAGTCTGGCCAAGAAAGTTTTGGTTGGCTTGGCACTGGGTGTGCTGTTTGGTCTGGGCTTGCAATGGGTATACGGTGCTGATAACCCGGTACTGAAAGAGTCCATCACCTGGTTTAATATTGTCGGAAATGGTTATGTGCAATTATTGCAGATGATTGTTATGCCGCTGGTATTCGCCTCAATCTTGAGTGCTGTCGCTAAACTGCATAATGCCTCTTCGCTAGGTAAAATTAGCGTACTGACAATCGGTACATTGCTTTTCACCACCTTAATTGCTGCTCTGGTTGGCGTGCTGGTTACCAATCTGTTTGGCTTAACCGCTGAAGGCTTGGTACAAGGTACGCAAGAGACAGCACGTTTAAGTGCCATTGAAAGCAACTACTTAAGCAAAGTGACGGACTTGACAGTGCCGCAGTTGATCCTGTCGTTTATTCCGAAAAACCCGTTTGCCGATTTGACCGGGGCCAGTCCGACCTCAATTATCAGCGTGGTGATTTTCGCGACGTTCCTCGGTATTGCCTCACTGCAATTGCTGAAAGATGATGTCGAGAAAGGCCAACGCGTATTAGTTGCTATTGATACGCTGCAAGCTTGGGTGATGAAACTGGTACGTCTGGTGATGAAACTGACCCCCTACGGCGTATTGGCACTAATGACCAAGGTTGTCGCTGGCTCTAATATTCAAGATATTATCAAGCTGGGGAGCTTTGTCGTTGCCTCCTACCTTGGTCTGGCGATTATGTTTGTGGTCCACGCCGTGTTGCTGTCATTCACTGGCATCAATCCGTTGAAGTTCTTCCGCAAAGTCTGGCCGGTGCTGACCTTCGCCTTTACCAGCCGCTCCAGCGCCGCCAGTATTCCGCTGAATGTGGAAGCTCAAACCCGCCGCCTGGGTATCCCGGAGTCCATCGCCAGCTTCTCTGCTTCCTTTGGTGCCACCATTGGGCAAAATGGCTGTGCTGGCCTCTATCCGGCGATGCTGGCCGTAATGGTCGCACCAACGGTGGGAATCAACCCTCTGGACCCAGTATGGATTGCTACACTGGTAGGGATTGTAACCATCAGTTCTGCCGGTGTTGCCGGTGTGGGCGGTGGTGCAACCTTCGCCGCGCTGATTGTTTTGCCGGCATTGGGCTTGCCAGTTACATTGGTTGCTTTATTGATCTCGGTTGAGCCATTGATTGATATGGGCCGGACCGCGCTGAACGTCAGCGGTTCAATGACCGCCGGTACCATTACCAGCCAATTGATGAAACAGACCGATAAAGAGATTCTCAACAGCGATGATGATGGCGATTTAGCCCATCAGTAACCAACGCTCATTAGTCACTCTATTGTGATGGCTCAGAAAGCCAGTCAGTAAAATGACTGGCTTTCTGCTTTTAAAGCGCTTATTGCCGCTAATTAATTGGCGACGTCAACTACCCTATGGGTAATATTTCTCGACCAACGCCAGGGCAATGGCTTCAGTTTCTATATCTGGTACGCCGCGAATATTCTGCGCCCTGAAATGCATCTGAAAAGCCTTAATAACCTGAATGGTTTCATTATCCAGTACGCCGCTTTGTGGGATTTGATAACCATAACGGGCCAGTGCCTGCTGAATAACAGTAACGGAGCCGATATCATACTTATTTCGACCATCAATATACTTAGCGACTGTTGCGTCATCTGGCCAGGCGCCTATGCCTTGCTGCGCCAAACGCTGCCATGGGAATAGCGGGCCGGGATCAGATTTTCGCTGTGGGGCAATATCGCTGTGAGCCACGACATTCATCGGAGCAATATTATAACGCTCGACAATATCTCTGGTAAGGCGCTCAATCAATTCAATCTGAGACTCATTGTAAGGGTACCACCTTCTACCCAACATCCTCTCAGTGAAGCCCTTATTGACGATTTCGATACCGATAGAGGTATCATTGAGACTGGTGCGCCCTTCCCAGTAACTCACCCCGGCATGCCAGGCTCTTTGACTTTCAGGCACCAATTGCAAAACAACCGGTTTGCCCTCAACATTTTGGGGATGTGTTTTTACCAAATAATGGGCACTAACATTGCCCTGAGTCAGTATTCGCAGTGATTCAGCATCATCTGTTGCAGTATAATGAAGCACTAAGAAACGCACCCGTTCATTTTGAGCCACTGATGGATGATTAGTATCGATTTTATAATCATCACGGTCGATCAGTTTATGCGGCCGGTCACTGTGAGGGCTACTACAACCCGCCAATAGCAGTAACAAACCCGCGCTTAATAACTTCCTCATCATTTTTCTCCCTATAATATGATTAAGCACGGTTATAGTGACCCAACCGAATTAAATGGACTGTCAACAATACATTTAATTAACAAATCACAAGACCGAATAATACTAAGCACAATAAATAGTATTAGATTAATAATTATACATAGAAATTAATTGCTGTTATGGCTGTTTTAACAACCCAGCTTACCGTCATATCACTGATTTTGGTACGTCGGGCCGCTTACACCTTGGCGGCGGAGGATTTGCCAATAAAAAACGGCCCCTGGTTAAAGGAGCCGTCCGGCATCGCTGGGAAGGAATAAATAGTTATAATTAACAGCTGATTAAAAATATCCAATAATTATAAAGTATTTACCCTATTTCGCTTTATCCTCAGAAAGGATAATCACGATAACCCATTTGCTCTGAGATGTTACGTGCTGCGCGATGCAAAGATTTAACTATGTCACTCTTGCTGTCTTCAGAAAAACGCAGCGTCGGGTATGAAATACTTAAGCCCGCGATCACCACACCGAAACGGTCGAAAACAGGTACAGCGATACAACGCAAACCTTCTTCTTGCTCCTCGACATCTTCACCAAAGCCCTGCTCACGCACCAGATCCAGCACTGGCAATAATGCAGCCGCGCTATCCAGGGTGTGTTTAGTGCTACGGGTGAACTCGATATGAGACAAGATTTCCTCTACTTCACCACGGTCACGCCACGCCAATAACACTTTACCAATTGCGGTACTGTGCAGTGGGTTACGACGACCAATACGGGAATGCATCCGCAGGTTATACATAGAGTCAATTTTATGAATATAAACAATGCTGTCTTCATCCAATGCACCCAAGTGAATAGTTTCACGAGTTTCATTAGATAATTCACGCATCTGTATATCTGCGCTACGAATCAAATCAACATTTTGTAGCGCTTTAGCCCCCAGCTCAAATAACTTCAGCGTAAGGGAGTATTTCTCTGATTCGCCTTCCTGGGCAACATACCCCAGGGATTTCATGGTCTGGAGAAAGCGGTAAACCGTACTTTTAGGCATCATTACACGTTGGGAAAGCTCGGTAATACCAATTTCCCGTTCTTCACCCAATGCTTGTAAGATGCCAAAAACCTTCAGAACCGACGACACAGAGTCGGGCTGTTTATCTAGATCTGCAATAGCCATTTCTTGGTTACCCTACTCAGTTTTCTGTGTTTCATAAAACAATATGTTTTAAAAAAAATAGAACAGTGGTTTTATTATAAAGGGAAGTTGCGAGACTGTGCAATAAACCAATGTGAATAATAAGATATTAACCTTGCAGACAGCAAATTAGCCTCTTTCCATGAAAGAGGCTAGTGCAAAATTTAACTATTGCCAGACTGATTCAGGCAAAGTAGCCAAATAAAGTGCAGGTTTGCCATGAACATCAGAGGTGAACAGAACTTGTTTATCATCAGGGGTAAAGGAAGGATGTGGATGCGTCACCTGCCGATCACCTTCAAACACCTGCCATGAGGTATCGTGGCGAGCAACACGATGCTGGCTGCCATTTTTCATGTTGAATACATACAGGAAAGGATCGTTTTCGATCTTATAGCCGCTATCGTCTTGTACATCTACCGGTGCATCTGAACCATCGCCGACCATCAAGGTACCGTCATAGTTACTCATCAGATGGGAACACGCCGGCATAGAGGTCAATTGGCGATTTTCCAATGTCTGTGGGTCAGCACTGTAGATAAAGCGATCCGGGCTGCCTTTCAAATATGAGACATACACCAGCGCCGAACCATCAGGCACCCAGAACTCATGGGTGCAGCTTTCGCCTTCGGCATGGGTTTTCACTTTACGCATGTTGCTACCATCTTCATTGATTAGCCACATACGTGCATCAACCAGATCGTGTGGACCTTCATGGCAGAATGCGACCGTACTGTCATCATAAGGGCGATAGATTGGATGACCTAGCCATTGATTCTCTTGCAAAATCACGGCGGACTCACCGGTTTTCAAGTCAACACGCATCAAACGGCAGCAAGGCTTAGTGAAATAGAACTCGTGGAATTTTTTCCAATCGGTCAAGGGGACCCAGTCTTCGCGTTTAATTTCAATACCGACCAACTTGGTACAATCTGAATTGGCGACCCAGGTACCGTAACCCACCCACTCTTCAGGCACCTGATAAACCACACTTTCTTCCAGTGTGGCAAGACAGACTCGCATCAGGTTACGCCCATCTTTGACATAAAACAGTGCATCATCTTCAGGTGACAAGAAACCACCAAAGGTATTGTCGCCACGCCCTTCTGTCAGTTGTGTTGCCACTTGCGTGTTGAGATCCAACAAGTAGTAGTTCCACGGACCATCAAAAGCGCCGCCGAACAATAACTTACTGCCATCACGGGTGAAACATTTTTGATAGAAATAGTTACGGTGGCAAGTGACATCAGGCGGTGTTAACCGTGTAACTTGTGCACCGGTAGAGGCATCCTGATATGTGTGAAATGTCAGGGGGATTTGTTTACCTTTGGCCATCAGGAAAGTCCTTAAAATCATCAGAGAATTAAAATTTGCCCGCAGAGGAACCTGTCAGGCTATTACTATCTCACATTATAGAAACGATGTTTCATTTTTCCGTGATCGCGGTTCTATTTTTACTGATTTAGCCAAATTACTGTGCTTATCAGCCTGTTAATCTGATTGCGATAACGGTACCACATCGCTATTTACAAATAAGCCGGCTGGCAAGGATGCATTCAAGCACAATACTGGTTAGCATATAAACACTTACCTACATCATTATTTTTACAGATAAAACCTATGACCCCATCATCAAGCGATGGCATGCCGGTTCCTCAGCGCTATGCTGCAATATTGGTTATTGCACTCGGTATTACCATAGCGGTGTTGGATGGCACTATCGCCAACGTAGCTTTGCCAACTATCGCTCGTGACCTCAATGCCAGCCCAGCCACGTCTATTTGGATCGTGAATGCTTACCAGTTAGCTATCACCGTGTCGTTGCTCTCAATGGCATCTCTGGGTGATATCATCGGTTATCGGCGGGTTTATCAGGCAGGTTTACTGGTGTTTAGTGTGACATCGCTGTTCTGTGCTCTGTCTGACTCCTTATGGACGCTAACATTTGCCCGTGTGCTGCAAGGGCTTGGCGCAGCAGCCTTAATGAGCGTTAATACTGCATTGATTCGGATTATTTATCCACGAGCACAACTGGGCCGTGGTATCGGTATTAATTCATTGATTGTGGCCGTTTCCGCCGCCGCCGGTCCCACCATTGCCGCGGCGGTGCTATCGGTTGCTTCATGGCAGTGGCTGTTTGCCATTAATGTGCCCATCGGCTTGTTGGCATGGTTGTTAGGTATGAAGTATTTGCCTGCCAATAATATGAAAAGTAACGGTAACCGTTTCGATTTTACCAGTTGTGTGATGAATGCTCTGACCTTTGGTTTACTGATAACCGCTATCAGTGGCTTTGCTCAGGGACAAAGCCCAACCCTGATAGCGGCTGAAATTATCGCATTGCTACTAATTGGTTTCTTCTTTGTACGCCGTCAACTTAGTCAGTCTTTCCCGCTGCTTCCGGTTGATTTACTGCGTATTCCTATTTTTGCATTATCAATCAGCACTTCTATTTGCTCTTTTGCCGCACAAATGCTGGCAATGGTGTCACTGCCCTTCTTTTTACAAACTGTTCTGGGCCGTGATGAAGTGGCAACCGGACTGCTGTTAACCCCATGGCCGTTGGCAACCATGGTGGTAGCCCCGATAGCCGGGCGATTAGTCGAACGTTATCATGCAGGGTTATTAGGCGGGATAGGTTTGGCGGTGTTTGCCAGTGGTTTGTTCCTGCTAGCATTGCTGCCAGCCAACCCGAGTGATGTGGATATTATCTGGCGGATGGTGCTATGTGGTGCCGGTTTTGGCCTGTTTCAGTCGCCGAATAACCACACCATTATTTCTGCTGCACCACAACATCGTAGCGGTGGAGCCAGCGGCATGCTAGGCACCGCCCGTTTACTGGGGCAAACCTCTGGGGCGGCATTAGTGGCATTAATGTTCAATCTGTTTTCAACCAGTGGCACTCATGCTTCTCTGGTGCTGGCTGGCTGCTTTGCCAGTATCGCCGCATTGGTGAGTTTGCTGCGCATAAGCCAGAAACGTGGCTAGACTCGGGTTGCAATAAAAAAACCCCGCTGGCGGGCGGGGTTTTCAATCAGAAGAGTTGGTGGTGGCTACTTCAGATACTGGCCTGAACGCAGCGCTTCAATACGTTTGTCCAGCGGCGGATGTGACATAAACAGCTCGCTGAAGGTTTTGGACTTACCATTAATGCAGAAAGCCATCATGTTGCCTGCTTCCTGTGGCTCATAGCTGGTTTTCAGCCGTTGCAGAGCCGCTATCATCTTCTCACGCCCTACCAGCTTCGCTGAGCCTGCATCAGCGTGGAATTCGCGATGGCGCGAGAACCACATGGTGATAATGCTGGCCAGAATACCAAAGACCAATTCCAAGACCATTGATACGGCAAAGTAGACCATCGGGTTACCGGCGCTACTGCTTTCATTATCACGGTCCCCTGATAGGAAACCGGCAGCGACTTGCGCAATCAGGCGTGAAATGAAGATTACAAAGGTATTCACAATCCCCTGAATCAAGGTCATGGTGACCATATCGCCGTTAGCGACGTGGCTAATTTCATGAGCAATAACGGCTTCTGCTTCATCACGGCTCATGTTCTGCAATAGACCTGTACTCACTGCCACTAAAGAGGCATCACGACGAGCCCCGGTCGCAAAGGCGTTAATATCCGGTGCCTGATAAATAGCAACTTGTGGCATAGCAATACCGGCTTGCTGGGATTGGCGACGCACCGTATCCAGCAACCAGCGTTCAGTTTCATTGCGCGGTTGTTCGATAACTTCACCACCCACTGAACGCAAAGCCATCCATTTGGACATCAGCAACGAAACAAATGCGCCGCCGAAACCGAACAGACCAGCCATGATCATCAGCCCTTGTACACTGCTGGACTGAATACCTGTCAGGCTTAGTACCAACCCGAACACCAACATGACTGCCAGGTTGGTGAGAAGGAACAGAGCGATACGCATCATAAAAATTTATTTCCTTATTGTTTTAAGTCGACACTGTGTTGAGTCACATGGGTCTTAAGTCAAAATTGGCATAATCCTGGATGATGACTTAGCCAAATTACTACTGAGATACGCTGATCGTATGGGCATCTGACAAATTTTCAAGGCTTGTTAAGTTCTAACAGAGTAAATCAACATAACTTTACAAATTTGGATACTTTTCATTACATATTTTGCTATTTTTTCGCCAATTGATAAATTCGGCGATGAAAAAAACGTAAAAAAAATCCGGGCTCTTTTTAAGGCCCGGATCCTTCATATTATCTGCTGACTTATTTTGCCGCAGGTGCTGCCGCTGGTGGTGATTCAACTTGCGGCTGCGCTTTTTCTTTATGAGCCAAATCCAAAGCAATATGAACAGTCTCATCCAGATAAGGGTCTGGCTCCTGATAGTCTTTTGGCAAATCCTCCAATGACTTCAGTGGCTTTTTACCTTCACGTTTGAAACGCTCATTCAAGCGATTCAGCCGCGTGGCATCATCATCATGGTTCTCTTTTTCACGCTGAGCGTAATTGAGAGAGACGATGTTGCGTTTCTCTTTTAACGCTTTATAACGCTCAATATCTTGCTGAATATGCTGGAATTCAGGATCAGCGGCAATCCGCGCTGTATGTGCTTTCAGTAACTCCGGCTCCAGTGGCTTCAGATCACCACTCTTGACGTAACTGGCCGCATTGATACTGTCCCAAGGCAAGGCATTATCTTCGAAACTCTCACCCGTTTCCGCCGGATCAACACCGGTTGGCATCACGATATCCGGGGTTACCCCTTTACGCTGAGTACTGCCACCATCTACCCGATAGAATTTCTGGATAGTGTATTGCAGTGAACCCAATGCAGGCCATTCCGGGCGCAACATTTGATCGTAAATACGATTTAACGACCGATACTGTTGAACAGTACCTTTACCAAAGGTTGGTTCACCGACAATTAATGCACGACCATAGTCCTGCATGGCAGCAGCAAAGATTTCGGAAGCGGATGCACTGTAGCGGTCCACCAATACCACCAGCGGGCCTTTGTAGTACACCACACCATCAGTATCACTGTCTTCACGCACTTTGCCGTTGTTATCCCGCACTTGAACCACCGGCCCACTCGGAATAAACAAACCAGACAGCGACACAGCCTCGGTCAGAGCACCACCACCATTACTGCGCAAGTCAATAATAATGCTACTGACATTCTCTTTCTCCAGCTTCTGCAATTGCACCTTAACGTCTTCGGTCAGGCCAACATAGAAACCAGGGATATCCAGTACACCGACACGCTCTTTGCCGATAGTTTTTACCGACATTTTCACTGCGCGATCTTCAAGACGAATGCGTTCACGGGTCAAGGTGACAGTGCGCGGTTTAGTACCTTTACCGGCCGGTAAAATCTCCAGCCGCACTTTACTGCCCTTCGGCCCTTTAATGAGTGCCACGACATCATCGAGACGCCATCCAATCACATCCACCATCGGCTTACCGGTTTGACCCACACCGATCACCCGATCACCTACGGCGATAGTTTTACTTTTCGCCGCGGGGCCACCTGGAACCATAGAGTTGATTAAGGTGTAATCATCATCCATTTGCAGGACAGCACCAATACCTTCCAGAGACAAGCTCATTTCGGTATTAAACTGTTCGGTATTTCGTGGTGACAAATAGTTGGTATGCGGGTCAATTTCATGCGCAAACGCATTCATAATTAGCTGGAATACATCTTCGCTATTACTTTGCGTCAAACGCTTAATGGCCGCCTGATAGCGTTTTGTCAGCGTCTCTTTGATCTCTTTATCCGTTTTACCGGTTAATTTCAAATTAAGCTGATCGTACTTAACTTTTGCGTCCCAAAGCTTGTTCAGCTCAGCTTCGCTGGTAGGCCAAGGTGCTTTACCACGGTCAATATCAATGGTGTCATTCCCGGTAAAGACCATTGGCCGGTCCAGTACTGACAATGCATATTGATAGCGCTCAAAGCGGCGTTTTTGCGCCAAATTGAATAAAGCGAAAGGCGTGTCCAACTGGCCTGATTTTAACTCATCATCCAGCGACTGCTTTTTATCCGCAAACTGTGCCACATCTGATGCCAACAACACGTTATGGCTGTAATCCAGCATGTTGAGGAATCTATCAAATATTTTGGCGGAAAACTGATCGTCCAGTGTAAATTGACGATAGTGAGAGCGAGTGAAGCGCGATGTTACGCGCTCACTCACGGTTGCATGCTCGGGTTCCTGACGCAGTTGAGGTAGCTGATCGATGCGATAGGTGGTATCCGCTGCGTAACTCGCCCCCGCCAGTAACAAGCCTGCGATTGCTGTTAGTCTGACAAATTTGTTCATGCCTAGGTTGGCCTCCGTATCAGAACTGCAAGTGTTCTGCGCGCACAATCATCGCCAGACCGGAAGATAGCTGCACCCGTACGCCATCTTTAGCGATTTCTAATACGGTTGCATCCATCGCGCTCTTACCTGCTCTGACTTTGATTTCTTGACCAATTTGCAGTTTAGAGATATCTGTGACCGGCACAGGGCGTGGCTGGTTTTCCTCGGCCTGTGGACGAGGTGGCCGAGCCTGTGGTGGGCGAGGTGACTGACGAGGCTTGCGGTTTTCCGAAGTCACACCCGCTTCACGACGCGGCGCAGGTTTTTTACCTGCCGGACGTGGGCGACGTGGCTCTGGGGTTTCACCCGCAGCAATGGCAGCTTCGCGCTTTTTAGCTTGTTGTTCAGCACGTTGTGCCTGAACACGGGCTTTCGCCTCTTCTAGCTGTTTGCGGGCATGTTCTACATGTTGCTCTTCCAGCACACCACAAGGGTTGCCGTCTAAATCAACACGTTCAGCACCGACTTTGACCCCATAAAGATAACGCCAGCTTGAGGTGTAGAGACGCAGCGCAGAACGCAATTGCGTTTTGCTTAAATTCTCTTCCCCCTGAACACGTTCGACCAGATCTTGAAAAATACCGATCTTCAGTGGACGTGCTTCGCCTTCGGCGGTGAAGCAAAGCGGGAACCGCTCAGCCAAAAAGGCTATGACTTCTTTACTACTGTTCAACTTAGGTTGATTTTCCATGAAATTTCCTGATTACAACGGGTTTGCCAACCAGCGCAGGCATGAACAGGCGTCATTATAATGACGCCATCAGCAATTGCCACGTTATCCGTATATCAACTTGCAGTCTGTGTGACATATTTCTCACTGTCACACAGGTCAAGATGCTCGCAAAGCCCCGCCACGACTGAGATTAAACCCAATTCATCAGCGTCATCAAAGCGATCATAAACAATGCTGTCGATATCCAAAACGCCGATAATTTTACCCTTCACAGTGATTGGCAGCACAATTTCAGCATTACTTGCGGCGTCACAGGCAATATGTCCGGGGAATGCATGCACATCCGCCACTCGCTGAACGCGGTTTTCTGCCACGGCAGTTCCACATACGCCTTTGCCGATTGGAATACGGACACAGGCGATTTTCCCTTGAAAAGGACCCAGCACTAATTGTTTGCCGTCGATCAAGTAAAAACCGGCCCAATTCAACCCATCAAGACGCTCATAAAGTAAAGCGCTGGCATTAGCCAAAGTAGCAATGAAATTCGTTTCACCTGCAATCAGGGCACTCAAGTCACGTTTTAATTCCGCGTAGAATTCTGCTTTTTTCATGTAATGACCGTTAGAAACCTAAGAATAGCCAGAGGCGATAGTTATGCTTAGCTTATATAAAGTAATCATTAAATACCCTTGGCTACAAGGTTATTCCGCTATAACGAAGTAAAAGAGTTATCGCCATCGGGGGTTTGGCCCGTTTTGCCCCTTGTTTTGACCGATTGCTCTGCTACCATCCGCGCTATTCTTTATAAACCGGTGTCAGCATCAGGGTTTTATAATATGAAGGTACATGCCATTCAACGGCCACTCTCCACTGCAAGGGCTCAGCGTTGCTGCCAGTGCGATGCGCTATTTACCCTGCCGCCGCTCAATGGTACACAAACAGCCTATTGCCCACGGTGCAGCGCAAAAATTGCCAGTGGGCGCGATTGGTCCCTTACCCGCCTGACCGCCATGGCGGTTGCCATGTTACTGCTGATGCCATTTGCTTTTACCGAGCCGCTGATCACCATTCGCCTGCTCGGCACGCGGATTGATGCCAGTTTGTTAGAGGGTGTCTGGCAAATGAGTCGTCAGGGCGGCCCGATTACAGCCAGCATGGTGGCATTTTGTATTATTGGCGCTCCCGTTACACTCACCGCATCGATTCTGTATCTGCGTATCGGCAGCCGGATTGGTATGAACCTGCGCCCGGTGTTATTGATGCTGGAGCGGCTAAAAGAATGGGTCATGCTAGATATCTATCTTATCGGTATGGCGGTGGCCTGTATTAAGGTCAAAGAGTATGCGGACGTTATGCCCGGTGGCGGATTGATAGCGTTTCTGGCTCTGACGTTACTCAGTATTCTGACGCTAGTGCATTTGAATCTGGAGCAGTTGTGGGAGCGATTTTATCCCCAGGAGCAGCCCCCCGGCCCCCGGGAAACATTGCGCATTTGCCTGTCATGCCATTATACCGGGCACTGCGATGCACACGGCCGCTGCCCACGCTGCCATACCCCTTTGCGCCATCGCCGCCGCCATAGCATCCAAAAAACCTGGGCGGCGTTAATTGCCTCGATAGTCCTGCTGTTGCCTGCTAATCTTTTACCGATATCAATTGTTTATGCCAATGGCACCCGCATGGAAGATACTATTTTCTCCGGCGTGGTCTCTTTGGCCTCATCGGGTAACCTGCCCATCGCCGCGGTGGTGTTTATCGCCAGTGTGCTGGTGCCGTTTACCAAGGTGATTGTGTTGCTAACATTGTTGCTCAGCATTCATCTAAAGACACAACATAGCCTTAAAACGCGCATGCGATTACTGCGACTGATTACCTGGATTGGCCGTTGGTCGATGCTAGACCTCTTTGTTATTGCGTTAATGATGTCGCTGATTAATCGTGATCAGCTCCTTTCCTTCACTATGGGACCGGCAGCCTTCTATTTTGGGTCTGCGGTCATTTTGACTATCCTTGCTGTTGAATGGCTCGATAGCCGATTGATTTGGGATGCACATGCAACAGGAAACGCCGAGTACACCGACTGAGGCACAAATTAAACATAAACGCCGGATATCGCCTTTCTGGTTGCTGCCTTTTATTGCCCTGCTGATTGCCGGTTGGCTGATTTATAACAACTGGCAGGACCGTGGTACCGAAGTCACTATTGATTTCCAGTCTGCCGCCGGTATTGTGGCGGGCCGAACCCCGATTCGCTATCAGGGTGTTGAAGTCGGGATGGTGCAATCCATCAGTCTGGATGATGACCTGCGCAATATAAAAGTCACCGCCAGTATCAAAAATGATATGGAAGACTCATTGCGAGAAGGGACACAGTTCTGGCTAGTGACGCCCAAGGCCTCTTTGGCCGGGGTCTCTGGCTTGGATGCGCTAGTCGGTGGTAACTATATCGGGATGATGCCAGGCGAGGGCAAACCGCAGAGCCACTTTACCGCATTGGATACCCAGCCTAAGTTCCGCCTGAATACCGGCGAATTGATGGTTCACCTCCATGCCCCCGATTTGGCCTCACTCAATAACGGCTCTCTGGTTTACTACCGTAAAATCCCGGTGGGTAAAGTCTATGACTACAATATCGCGCCTGATAATAATGGCGTTGTCATTGATGTACTGATTGATCGGCGCTTCGCTAAATTGGTAAAAAACGATACCCGCTTCTGGAATGTGTCTGGTTTTAAAGGTGACTTCAGTCTTAGTGGCGCGTCGGTTCAAATGGAAAGTCTGGCCGCCTTGGTCAATGGTGCCATTGCCTTTGACTCACCCAAAAACAGCCCAGATGCGAAACCGGACCAACCCTTTCAGCTCTACCCCGATTTAGCACATAGCCAACGTGGTGTGGCAATTACGCTGGATTTACCCAGTGGGAGTAGTTTAAGTGAGGGGAGAACACCGCTGATTTATCAGGGGTTACAGGTTGGCACCCTGACCAAAATGACACTTCAACCGGACAGTAAAGTGACCGGTGAACTGACCATTGACCCGTCAGTGGTCGATTTGATGCGTGCAGGCAGCCGCATTGAAATGAACAGCCCCCGAATCAGTCTTAATGATGCCAAACTGAGTGAACTCTTGACTGGCAATACATTAGAGTTAATCCCGGGTGAAGGGGCACCACAAAAACACTTTACCGTGCTACCAAGCAGTAAAAGTCTGTTGCAGCAGCCCAATGTGCTCGAATTGCAATTAACCGCACCGCAAAGTTATGGCATTGATATCGGCCAGCCGATCTCGCTACATGGCATTAAAATTGGCCAAGTCTTGACCCGTGAGTTATCAGCCGACGGTGTGACCTTCACGGCAGCAATTGAAGCCAAATACCGTGATTTGGTGCATAAAGACAGCAAGTTTGTGGTTAACAGTCGGCTGGAGGTAAAACTCGGGATTGATGGTATTGATATTCAGGGTGCCAGTGCGCAGGAGTGGATTGATGGCGGTATTCTGATACTGCCGGGCAGCAAAGGTGAAGCCCTGAATAAGTATCCGCTGTATAGCAGTGTCGCCAAAGCTACCGATGGCATTTTAGGCAACGCCCCCGCCACAACACTAAGTTTAACTGCTGCCAGCTTGCCCGATGTGCAAACCGGTTCTGTGGTGTTATATCGCAAGTTTCAGGTAGGTGAAATTACCCATATCAGGCCAAAAGCCAATGAGTTTGAAGTGGATGTCTATATTCAGCCCGAATATCGCAATTTACTCACTGATAAGAGCATTTTCTGGGCCGAGGGTGGGGCGAAAGTCCAGTTGAACGGCAGTGGGCTAACTGTGCAGGCATCTCCGTTGAATCGCGCCCTAAAAGGGGCTATCAGCTTTGATAATCTGGAAGGTGTGACACTGGATAAGGGGGCCAAACGCACCTTGTATGGTAATGAAACCGCCGCCCGTGCTGTCGGTAGTCAAATCATATTGCGCACCTTTGATGCCAGCAAACTGGCAACCGGCATGCCGATTCGTTATTTGGGTATCAATATTGGCCAAGTCGAATCGCTGAAATTGGCACCTGAGCGCAACGAAGTGTTAGCCAAAGCCGTGCTCTATCCAGAATATGTGCAGAACTTTACCCGGGCCGGTACCCGCTTTTCTATTGTCTCGCCGGAGATATCAGCCGCAGGGGTCAATAATCTGGACACCTTGTTCCAACCTTATATTAATGTAGAGCCGGGTAAAGGTGGCACATTACGTACTTTTGAGTTGCAAACCGCCACTATTACCGACTCCCGTTATCTTGATGGGCTGAGCCTTATTCTGGATACCGCGGAGGCAGGATCATTGCAGGTTGGCACACCGGTCCTCTTCCGTGGGCTTGAAGTGGGTACTGTTACCGGGTTTAACCTTGGTGCGATGTCTGATCGCGTGCAGGTATCGATACGGATCAGCCAGAAATTCCAGCAGTTGGTGCGGCAAAATAGCGTGTTCTGGCTGGCATCAGGGTACAACCTTGAATTCGGTCTAACCGGTGGTGTGGTGAAAAGCGGCACCTTCCAGCAATTTATACGCGGCGGCATTGCTTTCGCGACCCCACCAACGACACCACTGGCTCCTAAGGCCAGCATAAATCAGCACTTCTTGCTTAACCCAGAAGAGCCGAAAGATTGGCGCAATTGGGGTACAGCAATCCCCCGCTTTTAGGTGCTCATCAGGGTAGCTCACACTGGGCTGCCCTGATAATTCCCCGACATCATTTCCGCATAAAGATTAATCTTCGTGTGCGACCTGCTGCTCACTCGGTGTCACCATCACATCCAGCACGCATTGACGCAACCAGCGGTGCGCCGGATCAGCATCCATGCGCGGATGCCACAACATCGAAACCGTAATAGTCGGTAAGGTTAAAGGAAGAGGAAAGCTGTACATCCCTCGGCGCAGATTCTGGCTATGCCGTTCGGGAACCGTCGCCACCAAGTCCGTCCCTCTCACCAGCGCCAATGCGGTGGATATAGAATCAACCGAGGCGATAATATTCCGTTCAATCCCAAGTAATTGTAGTGCCTCATCAATCGGCCCTTTATGGCCCTGACGCCGTGAAACCACAATATGCCCCTGAGTTGCATAACGCACGGGGGTGATGTCCTCCCCACATAGCGGGTGACCATCACGCACCACGCCCATAAAGCGATCGCGGAAAAGTGCCCGTGTTCGTAATTCAGGGCTGGCAGTCTGGCCCACCACACCCGTTTCCAGATCCACCATGCCATCACGTAACAATGCGCTGTCTTTATTCAATTTTTGCATGAAATGCAGTTGCACATTGGGGGCTTGTTGATGAATCCGAGTCAGCAATGCGCCGCCAAAGTTTTCGACAAAGCCATCGCTGGTACGCAAAGTGAAGGTACGCATCAACTGTGCCAGGTCCAGTTTTGCCGCAGGCCGCAGCACCGATGTGGCTTCTTGTACTAATTGGCTGACCTGTTCACGCAGTTCAAGTGCTCTTGGTGTCGCTACCAAGGCGCGCCCTGCCCTGACCAGCAAGGGATCACCGGTTGTTTTACGCAATCTTGCCAACGCCCGACTCATCGCCGATGGGCTAAGCCCTAATCGCTGGGCAGCACGCGCCACGCTCCCCTCGGCCAGCAGAACATTGAGTGTGATTAATAAATTGAGATCAGGTTTTGTCATGTACTGACTCTAGCACAACCTCATGCTGACATGGCGTTTTATGCATGGATAACCTGCATTCCATGCGTCTTCCGCCTTATGATGTAATACCCTAATCTCTCCTGAACAGGTCATTCAGGAGTTAATCTATTAATGAAAATCAATACCGAAAACATCAATAGTGACATCATCGCCAACAGTGCACTAAGCAGAATAATTATCAGCCTCTCCCTGCCGATGCTGCTTTCTTCATTAGCAACCAGCATCGCCAATGTGGGCTTACCCACGTTAACACTCACTTTCAGTGCCTCTTTTCAAGCGGCGCAGTGGGTCGTTTTAGCCTATTTACTGGCGATTACCACCTCGGCCATCAGCATTGGCCGTTTGGGGGATATCACTAACAAACGCCGATTGTTGAATGCGGGGATTGGTTTATTCACAGTGGCCTCTCTGGGTTGCGCGTTAGCCCCTGACATCGGAGTGTTAATTGCTGCCCGTGTGTTACAGGGATTAGGGGCCGCCACCATGATGACACTGACTCTGGCGCTGGTCGGTGAGGCGATTAGTAAAGAAAAAATCGGGCGGGCGATGGGCATGCTCGGCAGCATCTCGGCTATCGGCACGGCACTTGGGCCCTCAGTGGGTGGCATGTTAATCAGCGGGTTCGGTTGGCCAGCGATGTTCCTGATTAACATCCCTTTTGGGTTATTAGCCTTATTTTTGCTATCACGCTATTTACCCATCTCCGACTCATTCACTAGCACTAACAACGAATTACAACAGGCCCATGGTGGTTTTGATCCTCTTGGGATGCTCTTGCTGGGCCTGACTCTGGCACTGTATGCCCTTGCCATGACGCTGGGCCATGGCACCTTCGGTACACTTAATTTAGTGTTATTACTCGCTGCGGTAATTGGCATCGGGTTATTCATCTGGGCGGAAAAGAACACTCCATTCCCATTAATTCAAACCGCTATGTGGCGCCACTCACAGCTGCGTAGTGCATTGATAGTCAGTGCATTGGTCACCACTATCATGATGGCAACCTTAGTCGTTGGGCCATTCTATCTTTCACGGGCTTTTGCCATGAGTACACCATGGGTTGGATTGTCGATGTCCGCCGGCCCGATAGTCGCGGCACTCATCGGGGTTCCTGCGGGTTATCTGGTCGACAGATTCGGTGCTCAAATGATGGTGATTACAGAATTAACGGCGATCACTACCGGGGCAATTGCACTGTCGATGATCGGGCCAATTGCCGGCCTGCCCGGCTATATTTTGCCGGTCTGCCTGATTACAGCTGGCTATGCTATTTTCCAGGCTGCGAATAATACGCTGGTGATTAAATCTGTTGGCGCGCAACAGCGAGGCATTGCATCCGGCCTGCTGAATCTTTCGCGCAATCTCGGGCTGATTACTGGCGCTGCGGTCATGGGGGCTATTTTCGCCTTTGCCTGCGCCCAGCAAGACATTCAATTAGCAACCGTGGCTCATATCACCCAGGGAATGCAGTTTACTTACCGCATAGCCGCCCTATTGGGCGGTACTGCTTTAGCTATTTCTGCAATATATTCAAAAAATAAATCTAATCAATAGCCAGGCTCTTTGATATGAATCTCAGCATATCCTTATTTGGCTGAATGGATTCACGCCAGAAAACCCCCGATATAAAAACATCAATTTATCTTGAATAAAATAGCTAACCCATTTTTGAATTTTTGCCAGTACAAATAGGAATAAATGATGCAAATGAGATGGATAAAGATTTTTTAATTAATTTTAAACACTTTCTAAATCTTGCTGCTATTAATTAAATATCTAAATTTTTAATGTTTTGTTACATAAACATTAGTTTCGCTACGTTATTGGCGCAACTCTGTTCTCGCTTACCTGGCTGCAAATTAGATGATTAAGGAAGCAATAATGAAGAAAATCTTACTTATTTTAGGTGCGGTGATGGTACTACAGACAGCGCCAGTGCAAGGTGCAGGTACTGCCAGTGGAACACTAAACGCAACACTCAACATCATCGCCGGTTGTTACATCGATAATGGCCTCGGGAGTGGCAACTTAAGTAATCTGGGCACTGTAAATTTCGGTACAGTGAGCGACCTAACCGCACCTCTTAGCGTGACATTCAGTGGCACCACCAACGATTCACTTAAATTGCATTGCAGCAATAATACCGCTTATTCCATCGCAATAGATAATGGGCTACATGACAACTCAGGGCAACGACGACTGGCTGGCGGAACATCAGAATTCGTCAATTATAACCTTTACAGAGACAACGGTTTTCTCCAGCCATGGAATGCGACGCCAGTATCCGGCACGGTTGATGGAACGGGCACTGGGTTGGCCACCGCGATCCCACTGACTATTTATGCCCGCGTCCCTGTTCAAGCGACCCCCAGTGTCGGCACCTATCTCGATACTGTTACCGTCACTGTTACCTGGTAATGGCAGGCCGCTTGTTTGCTCTGGCCGCCACTTGCAGCTTATTACTGCTGCCACTTTTTCCCGTTGGGGCTATAACGAAAAATGCCAATATCACCGTCCGTGCCACGCTATTGCCCACTTGTACTGCGGGCACCATTGTTAATGGCGCAACCAGTTTTGGTACCCTGAATTTCGGCACCGTGGTTGCGTTAACCACCCCGATTGCCGTCGCCGGTCAGGGAAATAACGGTGCTATTTCCGTCCAATGCAGTAAGGGGACCAGTTTTAATGTGCTACTCAGTGGTGGGCAGAGTGGTAGCACTGCCAGCCGTTATTTGGCCGGCGGCCCGTCAGGCCAGCATGTTAATTACAACCTGTATACCGATGCGGCACATAGCAAAATTTGGGATAACCTGACTGGCATTTCCCAGATTGCTACCGGATCAGTGGTGGTCATTCCGGTTTATGGTCTGGTTTTTGTCCAACCGACCCCGGCGGTTGGGACTTATACCGACACCATTCAGGTCACGGTGAATTGGTAAATATTATCGAGGATGCTGACAATGAAATATGCTTTATCTCAGTATAACCTCACCCGCGCCCTACTTATTTTAGTACTCAGCATCGCCGTTGCCCATGCTGCCACCTCACCGGTATCTAAAAGTTTCACTGTCAATGCAATAGTGCAAACCGGCTGTAGCCTTGGGGGCGGAGCCACCGATACCAGCAACTTTGGCACATTGGATTTCGGCACCGTCTCTTCATTGGCAAACGCCACTAACGCAATATCTGGACTCAACTCAGGCAGTATCGTCCTCCAGTGCAGTGGTAATCCCACGGTCACACTGGCACTTAATTCCGGGGCCAATACCTCAGGTAACATTTCTGCCGGCAGGCGCTTACTCAACAGCACAACGGGCGAATATTTGCTGTATCAAATATATCAAAACTCTGCCCGAACCCAGATCTGAGGGGATGGTGCCAATGGGGGATCGACACGTTTAGTGACCACCGATGGCACCCTGCAACAAGTCATTTTATATGCACAACTGTCTGCCAGTAGTACGCAACCTAGCGCTGGCGTCTACACAGATACTTTATTAGTTACAGTTACTTATTGATTACTGGCACGATGCCGCAGGAGATTTCACTATGACGCCATTTAACCTACTATCTCGGGTAATATTGCTTTCGGCCACACTGACCAGTAGCCAACTGTATGCTGCGGCCTCCGTTCTGATCTGGCCCATTGACCCGATAATTTCAGACAGTGATAAAGCCACTGCATTGTGGTTGGAAAATAAAGATAGTCAGCCTATCTATATGCAGATTCGAGTATTAGGTTGGCAGCAGGTCAACACCCAAGACGATTACACCCCGCAATCAAGAATTATCGCCAGCCCACCGGTTGCAACTATTCAACCCGGTAAGCGTCAACTGATTCGTTTAGTCAAAAACGCCCCCGTTCCCGCCGGGCAAGAACAAGCCTACCGCATATTAATTGATGAAATACCTTATAAGGACCCAAACGATAAAACCGCCCCCGCTGCCACTCAGTTAGGGCTGAAATTCCAAATGCGCTATTCCGTTCCCTTGTTTGTTTACGGCAGTGGTGTGCTGGCGGCATCTGATACCACACCAGCCCCCGGTGTTATGCCGACGAAACTCAGTTATAGCGTGCATTCACAAGGCGAGAAACAATGGTTGAATATCTCTAATCAGGGTGCTGTTCATGCACGGATTTCGCGGGTGACCCTGCAAGAGAAAGACATTAATAAAGGTTTACTCGGTTATGTGTTAGCCGGTGAAAAAATGAGTTTCCCGCTCAGCCCAACAGCCAGAACAGGAGAATTAAGCGCCATTATCAATAACAGCACCAAACCCATAGTCATCCCACACCAATAAGGTGTTCGCATACAGCAGATAAGGTGTGTTTAATAATAACCTAGGGTTGGGAATGACTATCAGATTCAAGCTGTCACCATTATTAATATTGATGTATGGCTCAGTGTTGTTGCCTTCACTCATCCCCTGGGAGGTTTGGGGGGATAATCTGCCGCCACCTATGGCAACAATGCCCGACAGTACCTTATATCTTGAGTTAGTGGTCAATGACCGTAACTTTGGTGATGCTGTGCCAGTCATCTATCGCGGGGGACATTACTATCTTTCACCAGCACAGTTAAAAACCATCGGATTACCCTCTAGTGCAGAGGTTGCGGTTGATAAGATGGATAAGGTGGCCGTGAAATATGATGGAGAAAACCAACGGTTATTGATTGATGTCCCCAGCGAGTGGTTACCGAAACAGCAAATTAACTCTGCCGCAACTGATGATTTTAATCTTGCACAAAGTAGCCTGGGATTTTTATTAAATTATGATTTTTATGTCAGCCAGAACAGTGGTAACCCACAGTCAGGTAATGCCTCAGCCTGGAGCGAGCAACGTATTTTTGACCGTTTTGGTTTGATCAGTAATACCGGCGTTTATCGTACTAACTTTTCAGGTAATAACGGCGACACGGATAATAACGGCTATATTCGGTTTGATACCCAATGGCAGAGGAATGATGAAAAAAACCTGCTACGTTATACCGCAGGTGACCTGATCACCGGAGCCTTGCCCTGGAGTAGCGCGGTGCGCCTGGGTGGTGTTCAAATCGCGCGTAATTTTGCTATTCGCCCCGACCTTATTACCTATCCGATGCCGCAATTTGCCGGTCAAGCTGCGGTACCTAGCACTGTCGAACTGTATATTGATAACTTCAGAACACAATCAGCCAATATTAACCCCGGCCCTTTTGTTATCGATAATGCCCCTCGTATTAATGGTGCTGGCCAAGCGACTATTATTACAACCGATGCCCTCGGTAGACAAATCAGCACCTCAGTGCCATTTTATGTTGCCAGTTCACTGCTAAAACCCGGCATGTGGGATTTTAGCCTGTCAGCCGGTGCTTTACGCCGCAATTATGCCATCCGTTCTGCCGATTATGCTGATCCTGTCGCCAGTGGCGTGGTTCGTTATGGCACAACGTCTTGGTTGACACTAGAAGGCCGAGGGGATGCTGCCAAAGGCATGAATGTGGTAGGTGGCGGAGCCGGATTTCGGCTGGGCCTATTTGGGGTACTGAATGGTGCCTACAGTATGAGTAATACCTCTGCCGATGCATTTAGTGATGTCATCAGTCAACCAGCCACTGATATTAACAATTCAACCATTAATACCTCACAGGTTGCCATTAATACCCGTGGTGGTATCGGTAACCAGCGTTCATTAGGTTATACCTACAGTAATTCCTACTTTAATCTGAATGCTCAGCGCATTAGCCGCAGCGATAATTATGGCGATCTGGCTAATTACAAAAGCGACTTTCGTCTGAGCCGACGTACCGACCAGATAACCGGCAGTATCAGCCTTGGAAACTTAGGGACACTTGGATCTGGTTATTTCGATGTCAGGGATGCGCTCGGTGAGCGAACCCGGTTGGTCAATATCAGCTATAGCACCTCAATATTCCGTAATACCAGTATTTACCTCTCCCTCAATCGTGAGTTGGGGACCAAAGGTTACAACGCACAACTGATCTGGAGTATCCCGCTGGGTGAATGGGGATCAGCCAGCGCCAGCACCAGCCGTGATGTTGATAACCAGTGGTCCCAACGCGTGAATTATAGCCGGGCAGCGCCTTCTAATGGCGGGCTGGGTTGGAATCTCGCTTATGCCAACGGCAACAGTGAAAATAGCAGTTACCAACAAGCAGATATTATTTGGCGCACTCGGATAATGGAAAGTCGCGCCGGTGTTTATGGCAATAGTGATAACTATAATAGTTGGGGTGAAATGAGTGGCTCGCTGGTTATGATGAATGGCGGCGTTTATGCCAGTAATATGATTAACGATGCATTTGCCTTGGTATCAACCAATGGTTTTAGCAATATTCCGGTCAGTTACGAAAATCAACTGATTGGTACTACGAACAACAACGGATATATCTTGATTCCGACAGTTTCTTCATATTATCAGGCCAAATTCCAGATTGATCCCATGAATTTACCTGCCGATGTCATATTGCCAACAGTAGAGCGAAATTTAGCGATCAGCGAACGCAGTGGCTATTTAATTGATTTTCCCATAACACAGATTACCGCCGCAAATATCAGACTTACCGATAAATCCGGTCAAGACTTACCGAAAGGCAGCGCGATATATACCACGGGCGACACACCTAGCGGTTATGTCGGTTGGGATGGTATGGCTTATATTGAGCAAGCCACCCAATTGAATAAACTCACCATCGTGCGAGCTGATAATGGCACCCGCTGCTACAGCCAATTCCAATTGAAAAATACTAAAGGGATACAAGATGCTGGTACAGCCATATGCCAATAATTGCCGTACCTGGCTATCGACAACTTTATTTAAGGAGCAGCTAATGATATCGCTCACGACGCGAATTGCCAGCAAGCTACCTCGGCCATACAGGCTACCTTACTGGTTGGTTCTGTCTGTACTGTGGCTATTGTCTGTCAGCAGTGCCACTGCGTGCACTTTTGCTGCCGCAGAAGTAAAACTGCCGCAAAATTCATCGTTTAATGTCAATACCCTCCCCGAAAGTGCCAGTGGTATAACGGCACTTGGCTGTGATGGAACAGCGCTGAGCGTATTATCCACCCCCGTATTGAACAGCACCATCACCAGCACTGCTAATAATCTTAATCTTAAGAATGCCGCCGGCGACTTAATTCCTTATTCAATCTATTCTGACCCAGGCTACAACAATCCCATTATAGTCGGGGGGAATATTAACTATGCTAACAGCAATTTACTCACCATCGTGCTGGGGAAAATAAAAGCCAATTTACCTATCTATATCCGTACTGGCAGTAATAATGCCATTAACATCAATATCAGTGCTGGCACTTATACCGATACTATCTCTTTGAACTGGAATTATGATTTATGCTCTGCCGTTATTGGCGTCTGTATCGGTGGCACATTCAAAGGAACCGCATCATCAACAGTCACTGTCACATTGGTGGTCAACAACGATTGTGTCATAAACGCCGCGCCCAATGTCGATTTTGGTAGCTACGCGTTAATGTCACAATTTATTCCTGTAAATCAATTTATCACCGCTACCTGTACCAAGAACGCCACCTTCACTACCTACATAACAAATGGCGATAATTTCTCTGCCCCTTGGCCCCAAATGAAATTGCTCCCAGGGAGTGTTATACCTGCACCCCCTACCGACTATTTACAGTATCAACTGTATCAGGGCTCGGGGTCGATTCCCTGGAATATAACCAACAAAAGATCAGATACCGCGACAGGCTCAGCTCAACAGATCCCTTATAAAGCGATGATCAATGCACAACAAACGCAAAGAACCGTTGGCACCTATCAGGACAATGTCAGTGTAGTGCTGGAATACTAGTGTGCTGCCGGAATACAGAGGATGAGAAGCCATTAACTCGTTGTGTTTTATGCACTATTGGTCTTTTAATCTTTTATTTTTTTATGATTGAAATTTTTAGTTATTGTTTATTTATAAGAAAAATCCGATTGGGCTGTACTAAATCTGTCCCTGTTATACAATCTGCGGGCTTAAATAATAGCCGACATATTTCTATCTAAGGAAAGCCGAGATTAAACAGGAGTGGACATCATGACTGACTACGATAATCGGGAAGAATCAGCTGACATTGGTCTGTTAAAAGAAATGAACAGCTTACGGGACATCATCGAAAATAATTCAGACTGGATCTGGGAAGTTGATGCTTCCGGCCGTTATACGTTTTCATCTGCAAAATCCATCGAGCTTCTTGGTCGCCTACCCCATGAGGTGGTCGGTAAAACGCCGTTTGACTTTATGCCTCAGGATGAAGCCAGCCGGGTAGGAAAGATATTTGCAGAGATTGCGGCTGCACGTATCCCTTTTGCCGGTTTGCAAAACCGTAATATTCGCGCTGATGGCAGCGAAGTCTTAGTTGAAACCAGTGGTATCCCACTGTTCGATGATAACGGGGAATTCAAAGGTTACCGCGGAATTGATCGAAACCTGAGCAATTTACCTTATGATGCGGATAAACGCTTATTTGAGTTGGAATCGATTTATTCCAGTGCTCCGGCTGGTCTGTGCTTTATCGATACGACCCTGCGCTATGTTACTGTAAATGATTATCTGGCTGAACTTCTGGGTAAAAATACAGTAGAGATTAATGGGCGCAAAATTGCAGACTTCCTACCGGGCATTATTCCTATTTTGCAGAGTGCGCTGCTGAAAGCTTATTGCAATGACAGTATCCCCGATGCTGAGTTTCAGATGCCGGATAAAGCACGGGTGTTCTTTATGCGGATAAATGCCGCCAGATATCCCAGTGGTCAAGTGAGTGGGCTGTCCGTCGCGATGATCGATATTACGCCATTGAAAGAGATGGAAGAAAAGCTGCGCAGCAGTAAACAGCATTACCGCAATATGGTGGAGCTGAATCCGCAAATTCCCTGGACTGCATCCCCGGATGGCATGATTACCGATGTCAGTTCTCGCTTTGAAAAAATTACGGGATTAACCCGCGAAGAGGCGCTGGCAGATAAATGGCTCCGTACCATCCATTTAGATGATCGCCACCCCACCTTAATCAGTTGGGAACACTCCTTACAAACACAGCAGCCACTGGATGTTGAAATCCGCTTTTGTCATGTTGAAAAGGGATGGAACTGGATGCGAATCCGAGCAGTTCCCAGCGTAGGTGACAATGGCGATGTGTTGTGTTGGTATGGAACCGCAGAAGATATCCATGAACGAAAATTGCTGGAACTTAAGCTGGTTAAAGCGAATCGACGTCTGGAAATTCAGGCCAGAACAGACTCACTGACTAAATTGCCTAATCGCCGGGCGTTCAAAAAAGTGCTGGCCCATGAATTTATGCGGGCAAAACGCTCAGACTCTCCGCTAGCAGTTTTAATGATTGATATTGATTACTTTAAGAACTTCAATGATTGCTATGGTCATATCTCTGGTGATGCCTGCTTACGCTTGGTCGCCAGGGCATTACGCAAATCACTAAAACGCAGCACCGATATTGTTGCTCGCTATGGTGGAGAAGAGTTTGCCGCTATTCTGCCAGATACCGACCAACAGGGCGCCAGCCTGGTGGCCGAGCATATATTGCAATCTATCCGTGCTATGGGCATTAAACACAATGACAGTAAATTCCGTAAAGTCACCATCAGCCTTGGTGTCACTGTTTATCAAGCCCATCAGCATAGTGGTATTACGGATCAAGCGGATTTAATGCTCGCGGCAGATCAAGCACTTTATTACTCGAAAAAGAATGGCCGTAACCAATTTAATTTGGCTGAACTCCCCTGCGAATGCAGCCATTAGGCTACTCTGACTAAACATACTCGGTATTAAATAATTAACCCCCATCAGATTCGATGCGGATAGAATTTTCGCCGAGGCGGTATTTTTTAGATGCGGCCTCTGGCACTTTTTTCTGACTCAGCTATTCTCAATAAGGCGACCAATCTGGTCATACCTCATACCACTTGATAGGTAAGGAGTCTTTATGGGAAAAACCCTAGTAAAAATCAGAGATTTTGAAGTTGATGACGCAGAGTTATCTGCACCACTGACAAAAGGCGAAAGCACCCTCAGTATCCCCTGTAAATCGGATCCTGAATTGTGCATGCAGCTAGATGGGTGGGATGAACATACCAGCATTCCCGCAACGTTAGATGGGAAAGACCGGTTGCTTTTTAAGCAACATTACGATCGACATCAGGATGCTTGGGTAATGAGGGTAACGTGATTGTTGCAATAAGAAGATCCGTCAACCCATAGCTACAATTTATGAGTGACGGTTTCTTCTCTTGCGACTCGATAATATCTGTAGGGCAAAATCAATCAAATTACTGACTACCAGAAGCCAGCTATCAGAATTTTTCCAATACTTTGAACTGCATACAAATCAGCATCATTTCTGGGGAAAACATCTCGTACTCCTCAAAAAAGCGCTGTTGCGTTTTACGCCAAAACGTCAGCGTTCGATCGCCCTCACCTTCAGCGACAGCATGGGCTTCATCAACCTGATCAAACGTTTTCAATTCTACGTCGGTCAACTCTATCGCACAAACCGGTTCATTGCGGCCATTGACCACAACAAAGATATCCCCCGCCTGCGGCACGCCATCTTCATCCAATGCCGCACAGATCGCTGTTTTCGTACCGTTCAGTACTAATGCCAATACATCATCTGCCACTTGTTCAGTATCACCAAATGCCCAACGCTCGGCGTCTTGATATTTTTGTGGGACTGTAGCCATAGTTTCATTATTCCTATTCGTCATCTTATTGATGCAGCGCATATTACACTTTATCTTAACTGGTACGAACTGACTAACTCTCGCATCAGCATAAATTTTCGCTACTATACCCTAAATAATTCGAGTTGCAGGAAGGCGGCAATTGAGTAAATCCCCAAGAGCTTACTTCAAGTAAGTCACTGGGGTGAACGAAAGCAGCCAACGCACATGCAGCTTGATGTATGACGGGTATATACCTAAAGTAACCAGCGTCGCAGTAAACAAATGAATTCCGCAGAGCTGACCCCGTCAGACATAATACTAAATTGAATAAGGACCCTATGGTGACCAAACGCTTGCATACGAAACATTGGAAGATGTTTGTGGTGTTACTCTGTATCTGTGGCGCATTAATGCTGCTGCGGTGGGCGTCGATGATTTTTGGCTGATATTGCTACCGCTAGCGTTTGTCTTTAGGTAAAAATAAGCAACCACACTTTGGGCAAACCAAGGCCGTATTTTTGTGCACTTTTTCTGAGCTCTGCTCAGAGACTGCGCCACAATCTGGGCACTTAATCTTCACTTTTACACTGCTAACCAATCTTTTGACGCTATCAAGAAATGACATATGCTCGCCTCTCAGTTGTACAACCTCGTTAGATTACGTTAACCAACGGCAATAAACCGTGGAGTGGTCAGCGTTTACTCAGATTATCTGTACCGGGCCAGATTTTTGTTCACGAAAATAGCCGGTTTTGCAGGAGACAACGGAAAAAAACAAGCGGAAAATGGAAAGTACGGGGAAATCATTCACCACGCAGCATGACTTGCATGCTTGGCGTAGTGATGTGGTAGACGGGTTATTGGAAACCTTTGGTCTGGGGTCAGTGATTCCATAATTCTTGGATCAACCCTCTGACCCGAACCTTGGAAGCACCAGCAACCAAACTGATAACACGGTTAGCACTCAACGTAGAAACGTCGGTATTCCATTCATCAAAAGAATGTTCTGCGTAACTATCGTTGAAAACTTTTTTTATCGAGGATTCAGCTTCGGACATCTCACTGAAACTCTTAGCGTTTATTAAGCACTGAGCAATGATTGAGACTTTTTTCATGTTTTATCCTTGATTATCGGTCGCATAGTGTAGCACAATTACACTCTCTCTGATCATATGCTGCTTAAATTGTTTTCAATTGAAGATAACGTTTTGATATTACAGCATATTCAACCAAGCCTGACAGGCAAGATCTGCTCCTAACCTCATTGTTCAGTCACTCTAAAACCCTACTACGCGCTCAGAAGTTGCTTAAAAAGCATTCATCATGCTAAATCCACCCCAGCAGATTCATTATTTATTCACGATCAGTGCGTTTTTTAGTCAGTTCACATGCTATATTGTAGTGGCTTTGCCATGACAAAGACCTTATCTGTGTGAGTAATTGAGGTGCCGAATGATCAGCAATTTCTTTCTCTATTCACTATTTATTATCTATATCACCGCGGCGCTTATTGATGGCTCACTCCCACTGCTTGACCTAATGTAACCCAAGTACCAGCCTGACAATGGCATCAACGCCAAAGCGCCCCCTCTAGTTACTGTGCATGGCAGCAGCATCTTGTAGTAAGGAGTTCATCTCAATGGTACCTGGTGGTCGTAGTGACCATTTTGGCCCCTGTAATGCCTCTGCATAACCCGCCTGATACAAACGCTCCATCTTGATGGGATCAAAAATCTCTGCGCCATTGGTATCAACATTTGATGGAATCGTTATCCAGTGGAATCCTGAATTTTCAGCCAAAGAGAATGCATAAATACGATACAAATCCCCGACCAATGCCGCTTTGCTGGTTGAGTCAAGAGTACGCATAGCGATATTACGCACCAACCGTGGGGTCGGTTCTGGTTGTGGGCCAAGCTGTCCATTATGGATGATATAAATATCTTCTTTACTGTCTGCCAGGCCCGCTCTGGTACGTACGACTTTTGAGCTGTACACACCACCATTATAGAAGACCCGCGCCGCCACACCGCCGTCAACATGCATTTCATCGTAATGCTTACCCTGAGCCACCACATCAAAAAATACCGGTGAGAACGCGACAGGGACTGAAGAGGAAGCCAGCATCACCTTACGAAATAGCATTAGGGCTTCAGGAGTCCCTTTCATCGCAATCAGCCCCATGTTCCAGACAATAAATCTTTGCGAATCGAGATCCACCGTACCCATATACAACCGCCGACCATGCCGATGTGCCTGGGCGATTTCACTCATTAACTCAGGAGTAATATGCCCATCAATCAATTTAGACAACGGGCTGGTATCCGCTAATGATTCGCGGAAAAAGAGGCGAAATAATAGATTATCCAGATGGAAAATATCACGGGTGGTGGTGGTGGTATAAAAGTCATGTAATGCCTGGTCGTGATCACTCCCTAAAAAGGCGAAAGGTGCGATTAACGCGCCAGTGGAAACCCCACTGACCACCTTAAACACGGGGCGCTTACCTGTTTTCGTCCAGCCGTTCAAAAAGCCAGCACCGAAGGCGCCATTTGGGCCACCACCAGATAATGCCAGATGGGGATAAACCAATGTTCCATCCGCGGCTCGGAACATCTCTTTCGATTCATCTTTATAAGATTGCAGTAAATCCGCTTCAAATATCGGGCTAATGTGCCCCGCGCCGGCACGGATATCCGGCATTCCAGGGATTTCGGCCGCTGGCATTAACTCCACTGGCACTGGATTTCTAGGTAATTGGCTACAGGCCGCCAATAAAGAAATTCCGGTTAGCAACGCCATGGAACGAACTAATTTCCAGCTTATTATCATTATATGTCCTAGCAGATGCGGCCAAATATTACTGACTAAACGTAGACTAATTTGATGATAGTCTCACAAAATCATCCTGTCTGTTATGCCATTGTTGATGAGAAAGATGATACCAACAGTGTTGGCTTAACTTGCTGTCAGGGCTGACAATTGGATGGGGAAAATGGTCTGGCGCGCGCACCATGCCGATTCGTTCCATCAATGCTTGTGAACGCAGGTTAATTAAAGCAGTAAATGAAACAATTTCAGCCAGTTTTAATTGATCGAAACCCACCGTCAATACTGCCAATGCAGCTTCCGTTGCCAGCCCTTGCCCCCAAAATGGAAAAGCAAAACGCCAGCCTATCTCGACACAAGGTGAAAAAGGTAATTTAACGGTAGGAATATGTAACCCCAATGCGCCGACAAACTGCCCACTAGCTTTCAGCTCAACAGCCCACAACCCCCAGCCACGCTGTGCTATCAATAATTGACAACGTGAAGCCATCATATCGCTTGCTTCACGTGTTAGAGGGGCTGGGAAAAATGCCATAACGCGAGGATCCGCGTTAAGCGCTGCAAAAGGTGCCCGGTCTGACGGTAGCCACTGCCGTAGCTGTAAACGCTCAGTTTCAAACTCAATAACGTTTTTCATTCTAGCGAAGCTAATCCTACTTTGGTTCAAGGTGGAGGATTGCCCCCACCCTCAATTTTTCTTAC
This sequence comes from Yersinia sp. 2540 StPb PI, assembly GCF_052217165.1. Lineage (NCBI taxonomy): Bacteria > Pseudomonadati > Pseudomonadota > Gammaproteobacteria > Enterobacterales > Yersiniaceae > Yersinia > Yersinia sp. 2540 StPb PI. Next base: position 2,651,345 of record NZ_JAZGQC010000001.1, on the reverse strand, counting down.
CTCTATTTCTGCGATAATACTCGCCATTGCTGCACAGAAGGCCGCTGCCATTGATAATTTGCATACTGACGAAGATACTCAGGTAAGTTGTCGCCATTCAGAACTAACCGGTTAAGCATCAGTGCCAAATCGGTATCTGCGATACACCATTCACTGAATAAATATCTTCTGCCATCCGACAGCAAACGCTCCAACCCAGAAATAAGTTTATTCGCCGCTTGTTGCGCGCTATCAGACAAAGGAGGCAGCCTTAACCCAGCAAAGACCACTTCAGTTGGCCGTTCAGTGCGGATCGGCATAAAATCACTGCGCAGCCATGCCTGTATTTCACGCGCTCTGGCACGCTCTTGCCTATCTTGCGGATACAGCCGAGCGTAATCTGGCGCCGGGAAACGCTCGTCTAAATATTCAGCAATAGCTGAAGACTCAGAGAGTTGAAAATCATCGATAACCAGTGTCGGCACCCGACGTGTCGCCGACAGACGGGCATAAGCCTGTTGCAGATTCTCACCGGCAGACAAATTAATGACGCTTAATGAGAAAGGGAGTGCTTTTTCTGTCAATGATACGAATACCGACATCACATAAGGACTGAAAAAATCTGAATCGGTATACAACGTAATAGTTTGCTGGCTCATCGAAACCCCGACTGATTATCACTAAGTAGATTGACGTTAATCGGTTTTAGCCAGATTGAATAGCAGCTTCTGCAAAAAAATATTATCGCTAATTACGCCCTATTTTCTGTTTCAAAAACCGCAGATGATCTTTATATAGCAACATTGCACAGACGAAAGCCAAAGTAATGAAATCTAATCCGTAGGTTATTGGTCATCTAAAATTGTCAGCAGAATATCCGCATCCGGGGTTGTTATATGCTTCCCTTCGAGAAAACCAGCGAGTTTAGCCTCTGCATCATGTTCATATACTTCATAACCTGTGATTCGATAGCCCGGTACGCCATCCTGGCGGCGAATATACTCATCACCATCAATGTAGTACTCAACAACACCACTGGCATCTTCAATCTCATAACGTTTATCAAAAGGGAACTGTTTCATTACTCATCCTAAAAAAACAACATAGCGCTATGATGCCAATTTATAGCTGTTTTAGGAAGTGTTCGGCGTACCGTCTCCCCACTAGCGCTCAACAACGTTGCTTTAGCAATGAGAAAGGTTGCCCTGTTAATCAGGCAACCTTTATTACTATTTATCTATTTTTTTAGACTTAAAATAACTGAATTAACTAATGGTTACTTCTTAAACTTTAAAGAAAGCAGTGCATTCTTGCCAACATCCATATATTTGTCAGCTAAAGCTTCAGTCGTGTTAAACGTAGCAATAACTAATTTCCCATCAATCGTAGTGAGCAACATCACATTCTTGATGGTTCCATCAGCAGCCGGGGTATCCATAGTGATGATATAAGCTTTACGCCCATCAACATCCTTCTCTTCCAGAGTCGGTTTGAATGGCGCAAATTGTTTCTTCATCATATTAACAACTTCAGCGAGCTTGCCATCGGGTATGGCGCTATTGCTATCGCTGAATGCGAAGGACACACTGCCCTGTTCAACGGAATAGGCTTCTTGTGGTGCATTCTGCTGAGGGTATTTAGTTGCCAGCATTTCTTTAGACATTAAAGTGAATTCAGCTGGCATCTCAATGTAAGCTTTGCCACCAAAAACTTTAGTGCCTGTTGGTTCAGGTTCAGAACAACCGGCAAGAACAACGACCATAGCAAATAATAGGAAAACACTTTTTTTTAACAAAATAGACACCCCAGAATAAAATGAATGTAGACTCTGGTTAATAATAGCCAGACCCTGTTTTTGATAATAATTTATTGCCGTTGAATTATATCCACTGGTATTCTTTTTAGTCCATTGAGATCATCCAAGATATGTCCTAATTAATTATTTCCTTTTATCATAAATAAAATTAGAAACACGACTACTATCAATGATAAGGAAAAAACAACGAATATCATATGCAATAAACACCCCCATTTACTTAATCAGACCAATGTCACCTTGGCGTAATCCACCCTTATTTATTGCTTAAGAAAGTAAATAAGATGATACAGATGTTGTTAGTTAGTTATATTTACTCTTGCAATAAATCGGGACATTGAACTCATTTCTTCATCTTTTCCCTCACTAAGAATCAGCTATCTGCAACAATTTTTACGTGTTACAGACGTGAAAATAAATGCAATTAAGGTAAACTGAGACGCCTAAATAAGGGGATAGAATGAGTAGTGAAATATTTCTTGCCGTGCTGGGCGCGGCACTGTTACATGCTTGCTGGAACGCTCTTGTTAAATTTGGCAATGATCGTTTTGTCGCTATCTCTTTGATGGCAATTTTCTCCGGAGTGATTTCACTGTTCGGTATTTTTTTTGTGGCGTTACCCTCGCTGAGCGCGCTTCCCTGGTTACTGTTGTCGGTTGCTTTTCACACAGGTTATTGCCTGTTTCTAAGTAAAGCTTATGAACAAGCCGAGTTTGGTCAAATCTATCCTATCGCACGTGGCGTTGCCCCCTTATTAAGTGCTCTGCTCTCTTGGTTAATCTTGTCGGAAATCCCCAGGTCGTTAGCTTTAGTTGGGGCGGCTATTTTAGTCTCCGGTGTCATCATGATGACATTTGATGGCCGACGTGGCACTGACAAAGTCAATGGCAGGGCTATTATCTATGCCTTAATTACTGCGACTTTTACTGCCTGCTACACCCTATCTGATGGGGCTGGCAGCCGCGCCAGCATTGAACCACTCAGTTATATTTTTTGGTTGTTTATGTGCAACGGCATAGCCATGTTTGCATTACTTTGGATAATGCACCGCAATGTGGTTTTTCGTCAAATACGCCAGCACTGGCGACACGGCGTGATTGGTGGCGCGATGCAATTACTGGCTTATGGCATTGTCATTTGGGCCATGAAAAGCACGCCAATCGCCCTCGTTGCCGCTCTACGTGAAACCAGTGTCTTGTTCGCCATGATAATCTCAATCTGGATGCTAAAAGAGAAACCATCGATGTTACGACTCATCGCCAGTGCCATTATTCTGATGGGGGTAGCAGTAACCAAACTTGGCTAATACTTAACCAAAAAATGTAAACTCCATTTCTTAGAAAAGGAGAAGACTACTTCTTCAGCAAACGCGCTATACTCATATAAATCCTATAAATAAGGAGAATATATGCTCATAGGATTTGTTTTATTGGTTAGCACCTGCGGTATGGATGCTTGCGAGGCACTGCCCGTGACCGATGATGTCTATACAACACGCCACGAATGCATGGCTGTAGCTACTCGTCTTCATGAACGCAGACCTGATGTGGTTTTGATTTGCGGTGAAGTATACCGTCAGCCTGACAGCGATCAATCTCATTGAGGGTTTCACTGTATTAATTCGATCTGCTGAACATCTGTTCCGATATTATTTTTTAATATTAGAGGATGTGCTTTATTTCCTACATTTATTCTGTAAGAAATTGGGAAGTTCACAAAAAAACAACCAAGGTGACGTTAACTACATTTGCCAATCATTAATGCTAATCACCAAAATAAAGTGTTAAATGGCCTGCTGAGTTAAATGTAATATCACAGAAAACCAGTGATAAACACACTGCTGATATTAGTTGCCTGACTAAATTACCGAACCAATGATATAAAACATTAACATACTAGATATCACCACAACCACGACATTGTTAATGAACAAAGCAAACATCACACTGAATAGTGCGCCCATAAATAGGGATTATCCGGGAATGAGCGTAGTGCACCATACTGAAATAGATAATTGGCCTACAAATTGTGGTTAATAAACAGGCTGTGGCGTACTTAAGTGCCTGGATGAACTCCCCTCAATAGCACAGAGGGACGATTGATCATCGGAACAACAATTGAAGCGAAGGTGGCAATAATGGAGAAATCTAGCTGCAAGCGGGCAAGATCAGGCATCATTGTGCCACTACAGGCTATTGTTTTCTCTTACCCGAACAATTAGAGCGCATTTTATCGGGACAGTAATAAATATCAGGCAAGCCACCACCAGCCCGATCCCCACCCACCCCGTAATAGGTAGTCTTTCTCCCACGATAATCACTGCCAATATGGCAGCAACAACAGGCTCGATGAGGGTAATGGTGGTCGCCATACTTGCCGTTATACGAGCCAGCCCATATCCATAGCAAATATAGCCAAGAAACATCGGAACCAACGCCATATAGGCACCCACTGCAGCATTACTCCAAGATTCCAGCAGCGGGGCTCCAGTCATAAAGAGTACTGGCATTAGCAAAATGCCGCCAAGACCAAAAGTCGCCCCCATCGCTGTGCGAGAAGGAAGCCCTCGCTGCATCAAACGGCGAGCAGCCCACGAATACAGCGCATAAGTAAAACCAGCAAGAAGGCCTAGAATTACCCCTATCGTGACATTGGGTGACTGAACCAGAGTGCCGTGGCCCCCACTTTCAGCCATACAAAGCAACACCATGCCTGCAATGCCAAGAGCCGCCCCCAACATCCAGCGAGTCGTCAGCCGCTCGCCCTCCAAGACATATTCAATCAGAGCAGATAACAGGGGGGCAGAACCAATAGAAATGACAGTCCCGACAGTGACACCCGCTAAATGCATAGAGGCATAGAATGCCAGCGGATAGATGGCAACAGCAATGACCCCTATCAGCAGTAAACGCCACTGTTGAAGGAGTTTATCTACATAACTAATGATACTCCCAGCGGCTATCATCGCCTGGAGTAGCCCCCCAAGTCCCATCGCAACAGCGCCTATGGCAACAGCACTAACCGCAGGAGCAAATGTTGCCGCTGTTCCAGTGGTTCCCCACAAGATGGCCGCAATCAATACTCCCACCCTGCCCATCATGCGATCTCTTGGCGTGACAGTCATAGCGACTCCATCATTTCGGCGGCCATTGTCATTGCCTGACGAACGCACTCACCATTCCCTTCCAAGCCCGCGCGAGACATACTCCCCTCGAGTAAAAATGAAAAGTGCCTGGCCATCCGTATGGCACGTTGTTCATCACCAGAGAGAAGCACACAAAGATGTTCAGTCAGAATCGACTCTACCTGCTCCTTGTGCCCGCGCACTGCCTGTCTGCCCGGTGCGCCCGCGGGCAGTTCAGCCGCGGCATTCAGTAGTCCGCACCCTCTGAATCCACGTTCATAGGCAAATTCAGCATGGTCTGCATAAGCAAGAAAAACAGCCATCACGCTCTCTTTCGGACTCGCCGTTTGTTGCAGACGATTAGCGTACAGTGCGAGCCACTCTTCATGACGAATCTGTAAATAAGTAGCAACAAGTTCTGCTTTGGACTCAAAGTTGTTGTAGAGACTTTTCTTGGCAACACCTGCCCTTTTAACAATGGCATCAATACCCGTTGCCGCAATGCCATCGTTATAGAACAACACCCTTGCAGCACTCAGCAGCCGATCTCGGGCACTTTCTGATAGTTCGCGTGAGGACATGGCAAATTTCTTCCTGCTTTGGATTGTTATAGGTATACCAGTCTACCTACTATTATTGTGACGTCAATACGAGCAAGAAAGTATGCTCTATATTAAATATTGGGAACTAATGCCGTACTCAGGGCATAGCGTCAGGTTAGGTTTGACAGGACATGAGGAAAAAGACTGATGATTGGTTTCACACCAGGTGTTTCATCAATATAAACTCGGCCATTGCCGAGTTTATATACTTGAGTACTGAGACCGATAATAATTACGTGAGCTTAGCGCCCTTTCTTCTTACGTCCGGGCTGGGTAAAGCGCTTGCGGGAAGCTGAGTTACCATCGGGTTTTTCGGCCTTTTTCGCCCCACTAACACTCGGTTTTTTATCTGCCACGGGCTTAGCCTTGGCTTTTTTCACCGGTTTTTCGTCAGATGATGAATTTTCAATCAGCTTAAATAACTCGATTAACTCATCATCAGTCAAATCTCGCCACTCACCCATTGGCAGCCCTTTCAGGGTGACGTTCATGATACGAGTGCGCTCAAGCTTGGTGACTTCATAGCCAAAATGTTTACACATACGGCGAATTTGACGGTTAAGCCCTTGCACCAGCGTGATATTAAATACAAAGGTCGCGACTTTATTCACTTTGCATTTTTTGGTCACGGTTCCCATCATCGGTACACCAGCACCCAGACCGAGAATAAACTCGTCAGTCACCGGTTTGTTGACCGTCACCACGTACTCTTTTTCGTGGTCGTTCCCGGCGCGCAGGATTTTGTTAACCAAATCACCGTGATTCGTCAAAAAAATCAACCCCTGCGAGTCTTTGTCCAAACGTCCGATAGGGAAGACTCGTTTACTGTGATTAACGAAATCAACGATGTTATCGTTTTCCCCCTCTTCGGTGGTGCTTATGATGCCAACCGGTTTATTCAGTGCGATCAGCACCAAGTCGTTTTCGTCACGCGGTTCGATAAGCTGACCGTTAACTTTGACTACATCCCCGCCATATACTTGATCGCCAACAGCGGCCCGTTTGCCATTAATAAAAACATGTCCTTGTTCAATATAACGATCGGCATCACGACGAGAACAGATACCGCTCTCGCTAATATATTTGTTAAGACGAGTGGATGAGTTGGTCAGCATAAATCTTCCGTAAAAATAAGATTATATCACGTTAGGCTATGAAGCCGGCAGAGCAGCTTAACAGAGAGAATGCAAAGTCATAAAGACGATTTCGAAGGATATGATGGCCGGTGGCAATATCATCGTGCTGCAACGTATCCTCGGCCACTCAGATATTCGGGTCACCATGCGCTACTCTCACTCCGCGCCAGACCACCTGCAAGACGCGATTCACTTTAATCCATTAGCTCGATTTGAGAGTGGCTGCAAAGTGGCGATAGCGGATGAGATAAAAGTAACGAAGCGGGAGGTAAGCGACTGATATTTATGTGTATGGTTGATTTTAAATGCCGATCATATTTTATCTTAGCCACAAAGTGGCAGTTAACATAGATAGACTGATACCCAATAACCTAGCAACCCACCTTGATCGTAATACAGCTAGAATATTGGATTTACTTTCTGTAAAAGATTATGACTTGCTGGATAGCAGCACTTATGAATTCATTGTTTATCGCCCACCAGAAGATGAGCCGACATATAGTAAATCTCAATTTTCAAAACTCAATGAAGCCCTATTTTCAATACAAGAGGTCGATGATAAACACTCTATTAGGATTGTCCCTGTAACAACAGTACACCAAGCTGCAAGTCGTATAATTAAAGCTGAGAATCAAGCCGCATAAATATAGACCCGGCCCCGCTGCCAGGTTTTATTGCTTCCTAGCCAGCGCCTCCACCACAGCCCTCATCGCCTCTTCTGTAATCTCTGAACGCTTTATCTTTTTATTAGCTAATGATGTCCTCAACACTCCCGCAATGACCACATGCTTTGGCTCTTGTCCAAGATCACGCATCTCAAGCACCACCTTCCCCACTACTCGGCACATTTCGTTATATAGCGCGTCTGAATCTTTTGTGCTCATAGCTGCTCCCATCTGAATTCCCCTCAATTTACCACAGTTGGCGGCATTTTTGGCGCTGCCATACTTCTGTAATGAAAGTTGTCGGATCAAGCACTTTATTATTGAAATTTCCTACAAAAGTCAGGGCGACATCTCATTTCATATGGGTCTCATGTAAGATATAGTCTCAGGCCTTAGCGACTGAAAATACACTGTTGTAAAAATCGAGGGATGATAAGCTGAAGTTCCTTTTGGGCTAAAGGAGTAGTCTGAAGCTCAATCGTATAAAACGGACGATAAGTACATTATTTTAAACAAAGCTATAAAGGCTATTCTTTGTTGGAAAATAGGAAAGTGCCGACCTTCAGATTAAATACCTAAATGATGTGGTTGTATATGCCCACTATAAGTTGAAGACAATTTACGCCACGATCTAGCGTATCGAGGTAATGTGAACGTTGCGTAAAACTCAATAAGAACCCTAGTACCAGGGTTATCCCCAAGATGAAATGTATCTGGTAAATTACATTATCTGCCTCTAAGGCCTTTTAGGAAAAAATCCATTTTATCCTAAGTGGCTATTTGCACCTATTTTAAGAGTGAAATTAAATATAATGTTTACATTCAGCGCTTTAAAGTTAAATAATATCACGTTGTCATTATTATTAGTCAGTATAAGTTCATCGACTTTAGCCGGAACATGGAACGGTTCAGTCTCTGATAATTGGTTTGAGGGTGGTAACTGGTTGCCGAATACTATACCCGACACCACTACCACAACGATAATTAATAATGGATTAGTAAATCTTAGTAATGGTATATCCACTATTACTCAGCTTCAGTTGGCCCCCTCTTTAAATAATAATTCCCAATTAACCATTTCAGATAATGGCCATTTAACGATGGTAGGCACTAATATTATTGCTGTCGGTGGCGAAAGTGGAAGTAATGGTAGTGGCAAAATAGTTGTGAGTGGCGACAATGCATCGTTAACCATGGCTAATGCATCTCTTTATGTTGGCCTATACGGCTACGGTGAGTTGCAGATTATCGACGGCGGAAAAATGTATATGCTAAATGCCAGTCGGGGATTAGTTTTAGCTGACCATCTTAGTGCCACAGGCATTGCTGAAGTCGACGGTCAGGGTTCATTGATCGATATAGCGGGTAATCTTACCGTTGGCGGTGATGGCAAAGGCTATCTGAATATTACCAATGGTGGCACAGTAAATGCTCATAGTTCATATGATGGTTACGGTTTACTGATTGGCGGATATAACGGTGATAACCGCGGTGGTGGAGTGGTGGTGGTCGACGGCATTGGCTCGACCTTGAATATTACTGGTGATGTTTATATTGGCAATACCGCATCAGGCAATATGTCAGTTTCTAACGGTGCTAAAGTTAATGTACTGAGTACCGCATCTTCTTATCTGGCTGACCAGCAAAACGATGTAGAAAATAGTGTGCTAGTGACTGGGCAAGGTTCAGAATGGAACGCAGGTACGAATTTATTTATTGGCCGGGGCAACGCTAGCGGAGCATTAACCATTAATGACGGTGGTAAAGTTTCTGTCGGTCAGGCGATCGGTGTGGGCTATGGCGATTATAATGCTAGTCTGGCAAGTGCCGGCACCAACGTTATTAATATTGGTGGTACTGAAATCAGTGCGCCTCATGCCGCAGGCTATCTTGATGCTCCGGCCATTCAGCTGTTCACCGCTGATAAAAGTATTCTTAACCTGAACCATACAGATAACACCGGCGACTATATATTGGCTGCGGTAATTGACGGTAATGGCACGATTAACCAGTTGGCAGGTACCACCACATTGACCGGTGATAGTCGTTACTTTGCCGGTAAAACTCAGGTTTATGGTGGTAGCCTGATTGTGAATAACGTATTAGGCGGACAAGTTAATATTGCCGAGTTAGGTATGTTGGGTGGTAGCGGTATAATTAATGGTAATGTTGAAAATTCCGGATTAATCGCACCGAGCATTTTATCGTCATCGAGTATTAACTCCCCTACTCGAATAGGTTCCAGATTTAACACATTAACCATTAATGGTGATTATACTAGTAACAACGGTAAGTTAATACTCAACAGTCATTTGTCCGATGATAACTCTCCCACCGATAAACTGGTGATTAACGGCAATACGAGCGGCAATACGCATGTAAGGGTGGATAACCTCGGCGGCAGCGGTGCACAAACCCTGAACGGTATTGAACTTATCCAAGTAAACGGTTTATCTGACGGTGAGTTTGTCAAAAGTGGTCGCATCGTGGCCGGGGCCTATGATTACTCACTGGCCCGCGGGATAGGTAGCAATACCACCAACTGGTATTTGACTAGCCTAAGCAATGAACCGGTTGACCCTGAAAATCCCGTTGGTCCAGGTGAAGAAATGAAACGCCCTGAGGCGGGAAGTTATGCAGCGAACTTGGCGGCAGCTAACAATATGTTTGTCACCCGTCTGCACGATCGTTTAGGGGAAACTCAATATATCGATGCCCTGACAGGCGAGCATAAAGTGACCAGCATGTGGTTACGCAATGAAGGTGGACATAACCGCTCACGTGATACCAGCGGGCAGTTGAAAACCCAAAGTAACCGCTATGTGATGCAATTAGGTGGCGATATCGCGCAGTGGAGTAACAATGACCTGAACCGTTTACATTTAGGTGTCATGGCCGGTTACGGTAACAGCAAGAGCAATACACGCTCGAAATCCGGTTACCAGTCAGACGGCTCTGTTGATGGTTACACTGTCGGCGTGTACAGCACCTGGTATGCCAACGATGAAGACAAGTCCGGATTGTATGTCGACGGTTGGGCACAATACAGTTGGTTCAACAATACCGTTGAAGGTCAGGATTTGGCAAGTGAGGAGTACAAATCTAAGGGTGTGACTGCCTCGCTTGAGAGTGGCTATACCTTTAAAGTTGGCGAGAATGCAGCTAAAAACGCCACCTACTTTATCCAGCCCAAAGCACAGATTACCTGGATGGGGGTGAAAGCAGACGACCATAAAGAAACCAACGGCACCAATGTGTCTGGTGAAGGTGATGGCAATATCCAGACTCGTCTGGGTGTGAAAGCCTTTATGAATGGGTACGCTGCTCAGGATAAAGGCAAAGATCGTGTGTTCCAGCCGTTTGTTGAAATTAACTGGGTTCATAACACCAAAGACTTTGGCACCAATATGGATGGTGTGACCGTGAAACAAGAAGGCGCAGCGAATATTGCGGAAGTGAAAGTGGGGGTTGAAGGTCAGATCAACAAGCAAGTCAATCTCTGGGGTAATGTTGGCCAGCAAGTGGGCAACAAAGGTTACAGCGATACAGCGGTGATGTTAGGGGTTAAATATAACTTTTAATACTGATTGCAACATTCAAACTAAATAAGTTGACAGACCGGGCGGCAATTAAGCCCGGTTTTGTATTTCATGCTTCAGATAAAACAGTATCCGGTGACTCTGGCCACTCAATATCGGGCACTAGGGAAACATCGATGTTCTTCACTTTTACCCGATACTGTTTCCAGGCTTTTAAGTCGGCTCGGAATTTATCCGGTACAACATCATCGCTATCTTCCAGCTCTTCAATTTCATCTGACAATGCGCCTATCATGTCAGATGCATGAGACATGAGTGATAATTTCTCTCTATCGTTCAAAAGTTATACCTAAACTTGCCAGATGCTTATATTAATCACCCAAGCGATTTACCGTCGGCAGAGCAACGTTTCACTAATGGATTATCAATCGCACGACAGGTCAGAGACCGTGCAATACAGCTAGCCCTATAGCTTATCAACTATCATTTTAGGTGGTACTTATAGTGCCACCTATCTTCGCCAGCGTCCCGATTGGCAGCTAACCATTAGTCATTACGTTTTCTTTCCGGCGTTTTTCCGCCAACTAATGACTTCATCGAGCCGACCCTTGCAGATCCGCAGCTCACGTTTGAGGGCTAGTGTATACAGCCCACTATCACCCCATGTAGCACCAACGAACTCCGGCACCTCGCATATGACCAATGCTGATTCTGGGGGCCACAACTGGATCAAGTAGGTAATAGCTCCCGTCGTAGTCACTCGGAGATATGAGGGTGTTTTCAGTAATTGACTGTTTTGACGGGAGCTAAATAAAAAAGGCCACCAAATTGGTAGCCTTAAAATTATTCTGTAGTGATCGGGATGTTCTCTGGCTATATCAATTTTAATCTATAGATATTAATAACGAGCTAATTATATAAAACCCATTTATAAATAATCTATTTTAATTCAATTAATTGAACTTATATATTCATTGACGGGAACGATCCCTTCGGTAAAATGAAATCAACATAACTTTCCCTGGTGTTGGCCGAATTGGCATCCCTTACCAAATAAGATAGAGGTAAGGGCTTTTTTTTGCGCCTAATAATCATATTGGATTGGTCGATAAAATAGAATGCAGTGATAGCTAACTACCACAGGTAGGACGACTGAGCCACAATCATCAAAAAGCAACTGTCACGGCAAGTTATAATTTACACCAACAACATAAACAATTAGTAAATATCACTCATTTTTATTGAGCTCCTCGTCACCCCCCAAAAAAATAAACAAAAAAATCACCGAAGCGAGCCTTAAAAAATGTCGTGAATTGATCGCTTAGCGTTGCATAAAACTAGTGACTAAAATTAAATCTATTACACTATAAAAGCACTCGGTGTAGCCCTGACTGTAGCAGTGTCAATTAGCTAAACGGGACAGAGCTCGCAAGCACTCTTATCCGAAAGTTATAACCCTTTCGATGTTAAACGTGCCACGTGCTCGACAAATAGTTGAACAGGGTTGGTACTGCTGGTAACAATCCCCGCAGTTTGATTGATAGCATCCAGGTGATCCATTGAATAATCAGAGCGAATAACTTTGCCGAGATGCATACTATAGCGCCCAACCAACCCATCATTCTGTAAACGTTCTTTTGTGAACAGAAATGAGAGGGCAACCATTGAAATATGCAGCGGATCAAAATTATTGAGCCCCTGCTCAATCGGGTTGTAATTAATCACCCCACCCCAAGAATAATAATAAACGCCGTTCTCATATTCTTTACCTTCTCCTCCCCAATTGCTTGGCAAACCCTGCGGATATTTGGCATTGAATTTAGCGACGCCTTCGCTGGTGAGCGAGTTAAGCGCTGCGACACTGTCTTGTGGCAGGGAGGGACGACCAGTCATAATGGAAAGGAATGAGCCAAAAGCGTTCATCACTGCGCCCGCAATATCTTCTGGAAGGGAGCCTGGTTTCATCGCCAAACGGACCAGATCGGCAATTTCTGAGCCAAAGTTTGCCCCATTAACGGAGGTAACAGACGCAACCAGTTCGGGATGAATGGCGGCGACGTAGCGACAGGCCAAAGGGCCTTGGCTGTGGCCAATCAGGTTGACCTTGTGGGATCCGGTTAACTGGGTGACTTGTTTTACAAAACTGAGCAATTGTTCACCACGAGCTTCATTACTGTTTTCTGCCGATATAGAGGCAGTGAATACAGTAGCTCCGGCTTTTTCCAGTGCTTGCTGAATACCGAAAAAATAAGGATAGATTCCAGCAATCTTATCGAAACCACTGAAACCGTGAACGAGAATAATGGGATATTTTAATGAATTAGACATGATGAATACCTTTCAGGATTATTTGTCCATGTGGTCGAAATAAATAGTAAATTAAGGTGATGATTCCAATCCGTCATTACTGTTGTGTGGCGAGTAATACAAAGAATGCCTAATGGTGACGCTGTTGATCATTAATAAAACATGCGCTTTTCAATGAAGGTATCCGCCCATTCCACAAACAAAAAAGCCCTGACTTATGTCGGGGCTTATCATTTTTGAAGTCGGTTACGGTTCCGGCGTCAACATCTAACGATGTGCTGACTACATACCTTTAAATGTACTTCTGTGGTGGCGAGGAATTCGCCGACGTCGTTTCACTGGTGTTCCACTGGTATCCCCACATATCGGCGCCGGCTTTCACCACATTCGGCTGGATACTGTTTCACAACGATTGGATTAACCAATCCAGTACCCATGCGAATGTAGAAATGAAAAAAGACCAAAATTAAATAGCACCATAATTATTGCACCAATAACTAGTATACAGCTCATCAATGACCAATGTATTTATTTTGACACTCATTAAATATTTCAAGTATATGGACGTGAGCATATAAAAGCTCACCTGCAAATTTGGAGAAATCATTATGTGTAAAATTATAAAGTATGGAGCGGTAGCCTTGTTGTTTACAATAGCAACCCCTACGTTTGCTTGTGTCTCTATGGGTGTTAGTCACACGTGTAATAAAGATTGTAATTCTTGGTCAGAGCCCTGGTACGCACTTTGTATATATGGTGGAGAACAACATCGATAGCTAATAAAAAGCCCCTGAGCAATTAACTCAAGGGCTGGAAAGTTGCCTGTCTTTCCCGACTGTCACTTCACATCAGTAAGGTACACTTAGCTTCTTTTGGAAAGTCGATAGTGTGTATCGTTGATTTACCCAGCGCTCATGCGAATGAGCCCTCCAGTAATTACAGCTCCCACCAATAATTCAACGGCATTGCTGAGAGATACTATCCGTCCCGCGAGGGCATATCTCTGAAGAACTTGGGTACGGCATTGGTATCCAACTCCAAGAACAAGCAGACAATGCTAAACACAAAACAACAGCAATTAACATTCTCATAAATCACATCCCTATCGTTTGTTAAGGGAATATATCAAAATATTAATAACCCATTTTTAAACGAATAGTGATTTACTTAAAATAAAAAGCCTCGGCGATTAACCGAGGCTTTGAATTTGGTGCTGTGATAGCTGACCCTGTAACCGTACCAATGATAATGCAATCCTTGCACCAAGGTAACTATCACAGCACTGTATAATTTACATTGCAATAATAAACAAACATTAAACATGACCAGTTTTATAGTGGGCATGACTCACAAAACGGCAAATCCCCTGCTGTTAAGCTAAGGGCTGAAATTTGGCCCGCCACCGAGGTCTCGAACCTCGCACCTACAACAACTATGGTTATCGGCTCTATCCAGCTGAGCTAGTGGCGGTTAGGAAGCGGATTCTACGCATCAATTTATAAGCACGCCATCAGCAAGGTTACTTTTCAGATAATTCAGCCCACTAATGCAAACTCCAGAAACGACAAAACCCCGCACAAAGGCGAGGTTTATTTGACTGGATAAGCGCTACTGCATAACCAACTCTTATCACACTAATGCACTTTTTGCGGCCGCACCAACACTTTTATCATAAATTTCTGACTTCATTGTTGCCGGGTCCATTTCCAGGCAAACGTCTATCATCGACAAGCAACCATCAACAAATCCTTCGGCCATCTGCATGCTCACCCTGACGGCTCTTTCATCCCGTTTCTGCTGCCGAGCAATGGCCCGTTTTGACTGATTCAACACATAATGCCGTATAATCAGTTCGTACTCATCAGGTCGATATTGATTTAGTCGGGCAACACAACCATCAACAATTAGACCCTCATCATCACAGCATGATTGTTGAGTACCAGAGGTGTCGGGTATTAATCCCTTAAACCCTGCGGCAATAGCAGAGTAATCGAGTTCTGAAGAATATCTGGCCCATATAGCCCATCAACGACTTTTCTGGTTATTCCAGTACGGGAGCCGTAACGTCGTAATACAGTTGCAATTTGCTCTACCTGCGCCGGGAGATTTCTATCCAATACCATATTCAGCGCTAACTGGCAGGCAACAATGACACGAGGTGGATGCGATCACTTATGCAGCCACACACTAATTGCGGCCCGTAAGCGTTGCTCGGCTTTACCGTCATTGCGATATTTGGTCATCAAAATATCGAATCCGACAGGGTGTAGATGCTGGCAGGTAGCAAAAGTACCTAATATCTGGTCTTTGGTCAGAACTGCACGACCCCGGCCAATGTTCAGCGATTATATGCCGACACAGCGCGGATCATGTATTTTGATCACGTTCAATTGCTGTAGTCATTGGTCAGTCCTGTGTTTTAAATTCACAAGACTAATTCTATATTTCATTGCATAAATCGCAACAAAAACAGAATTATTGCAAAAAATAAAATTACTGAAGTACTTTGATATGATTAGTCAATAACATCTTTTCCGTTGCCAAATATCCATCAGGTTGAGTAAAAGAAATATATTTTTCATCGTACAACCATTTATACATAGCTTTAATGTAGTCTGCATAATAATTAGCAGGATTATCTTTTATGTTGCCAGCGTTATTAGAATTATCCATAAAGCAATATTGGTTTATTGGTGAACCGTAACTATCAGTTCCTGAGACAACAGCATGAGTTGTCCACTCCGTAAACTCTTCACCGAAGAGACCTACTTTAAGGCCACTATCTATGATCTCTTTTACATCAAACCAAGCTCTTGATGGGAAATTTTTCAAGCAGTGATTTCGTATCAAGGTATATATAATATCAATATGTTCCATATTTAATCTCCAATATAGCAGCAGTTATATATTCGCATTCGGGAAATCACTATAACCATATGTAAGATAAGACTCTATTGAATCTTTAGCATTTCTGGAACCTTGGTATACTTCAGCAAAAAACCCAGCATTTATCATTCTGTCGATCCACTTGGCCTGTTCCTTGGTGGGTTTTCCATCGCTAGCTTTCATCTCAATCCACAACCCCGCATACCCACCACGCGGTAGCGCCAAAAACAAATCCGGCCCCCCCCTTCCTCAACCCTAGCCGCTTGGCATCCCTTGCCGCCTTTGGCTCACGCTTCCCCTCATTGGGGATATGGATCAGATAGCCCCCGATACAAATACCATCGATAATGGTCTTATCTGCCCACTCAATCAGCGCGGCCTGTTCCTCGGTTTCCGCTTGGTGGTTAACTTTACGAACTTTCCCGTTACGCACTTCCAGCTTTGCTGCTGTTCCGATGATGCCAATGGCATCTATGCTATTAAGCATTTTTGCTTACGGTAAAAGAATCAAGCTTCTTTAGCTGATGACATATAAATAAAGAGAGCGAAATCAGTGATAACACGATGGCCCAACCAAAGTGAGCATCATTGGAAAATATATGATGAACAAGAAACGAAAAGTAAGCTGACGCATAGAGAATAGCTATTATGAATAGGTTTACTGGTGAAGGGTTATATCCTGTTAATCTATTATAAAATAAGCGTCCCTTTTGTCGTTTTCTCGCATTTTTGGACATAGATAACTGTTCGGCTATTAAAGCCAAAACAGCATGATACCCTGTAGTAAAAGCCCCAAACACTCCAAATATAAATGCATATTGGATGTACGAGTCCACATTACTTACAGTTGATAAAGCGACCGAAGTAATAGAAAAAAAACCGAATATCGTGGAATAGAAATATTTAAAAAACAATATATTATGACGCATCAATAGTCCCTTATCCGTTAAATGCCTTTCCCGATTTTATCCACAATTCGATTGTTTTGTACAATGCTAACAACAGAGTTTGCTCCTTCTCTCCCGCCCTCCATTCATATGGTATCCTGGTGACCACTATCCGCAAAATGTTGGAGCATAAAACCCAGAATCAGCGCAAAGCATGGCAACTGGCACACCAGCTTCGCATTCCCTCCAAAAGAAACATTATCAACCGGTTAATTCGGGAGGTTTAACCATATCCGACCGTAGCATTCGATAGCAGTATCACTAAAACATAGCCCCTTACCACCCCAGACCAAACGACCATAATAGGGCGTAACATCTTTGCGCCCTTTCCTACTGAGGAAAGACCAATGACCAAATTACTGACATTAGAAGAATGGGCGGAAGAAACCTACCGCAGCAAGCAACCAACCCCCCAGACACTTCAGCGCTGGGCGCGAGGTGGCAATATTTATCCGGCCCCTGAAAAACATGGGCGCGAATATCGGGTGCAGCCAGGTGCGATTTATATTCAGCCTAAAAGTTATCGGCTAGCAAAAGAAATACTTAAAACATCCCCCAGTACAAGTTCATCACTGATAGAGAGAATTAATCATGGCATCAAGGCCGCAAAGATATGATGCCAATTTACCTAGGAACCTTACCTATCGCCGCTCGCGCAAATCATTTTACTGGCGCAACCCGATTACAGGGGAGGAAATAACCCTCGGGCAAATTGCCCGTAGGGATGCTATATCTCAGGCTATTCAGGCCAATAATTATATTGAATCCAATTTTCAGCCAGTTGCCCTGCTTGAACGATTACAAGCCCCTGCCCCAACTCCTGCGGCTAAAGCCGAAGTTAATACCGTAGCGAGTTGGCTAAAGCGCTATTCAGAGATATTAAAGCGTCGTGAGCTGGCTGAGAACACCATGAAAATGAGAGTCCTGCAAATCGGATATATTAACCAAGAATTTGGAGATAAGCCGATCGAGGCTATTACCACCAAGCATATCGCTGATTTTATTAACACCTATGTCGATAGTGGTAAAAGTTCGATGGCGGTAAATCTACGTTCTGTTTTGTCTGATGTTTTTCGCGAAGCAATAGCTGATGGTTTAATTAGCAGCAATCCAGTGGAAGCAACACGTACACCGTCACCAAAAGTTAAGCGGGAAAGGTTCGACTATGCTGCCTTTTGCAAGATTTATGAGGCTGTCGGCCAACAGCAGAACTGGGTTCAACTCAGCCTGGCATTGGCGCTAATTACTGGCCAGCGATGTGCATGACGGCAAACTTTGGGTAATTCAGGGCAAGACCGGCAATCAAATTGCTATATCACTCTCTTTACGGTTGGAAATAATGAACGCTAACGTTGGGAACATTATAGAAAAGTGCCTGAATGACAGTAAAAGTGAATATCTCATCAGCTCATCCAGTAAAAGCTCAGGCCGAAAACCCGGAGCCTTAAATGCGGACTCGCTCACCAAAGCATTTGTTAAAGCATTAAAGGCCACCAATCTGGTTTATGAAATATCCCCTCCCAGCTTTCACGAGATCCGCAGCCTGGCATCGCGTCTTTATGAAGCGGAATACGGTAAGGAGTTTGCACAGAAATTGCTCGGTCACAAGTCGATGAAAATGACGAATGTATACCTGGATTCACGTAAAAATGAGTGGGTTGAGATTTAGGCCGAGTATAGGATTTCGGGGAAATTTCGGGGGATTTCGAGGGATTCAGAAAAAAAACCATTAAAATCAATAAGATAAAAAGAGACCGAATACGATTCCTATATTCGGTCTAGGGAAATGGCTCTTGGGAGAGAGCCGTGCGCTAAAAGTTGGCATTAACGTAGGCTTATTCAGCCGTACTCCTTAAGCGTAGTCGAGTACATGTGTTTCGCCAACTTGGCAATAGAACTAATTAATTACGGTTGTAAACTAATCTGAATGGCGAAAACTCAAACCTATTACTAGTAATAGTAATCATTTGAAAAATACGGGTTAATATTGGTGAGTCTCACAATCTCAGGTTTAATTTTGACACAATGACATTGCACGCTGCTGGAAAGGCGCCAAACTCATCTTCTGCCCAAGGTTGTTACTGTCATCTAACAACAAAATATCTAACGGCTTCGCTAATACAAGGCCAGATTTCATCTGCTCGGTAGCAATATCATTGAGGGGATATTGCGCTAACGTACTCGGGTTAATCACAAATAAAGCATTACCTGGGCGGCATTCCAGCATCACTTCTTCCCGGGTAAATGCCCATTGCTTACCAAATTCAAATTTACTGACCGTCACTATCTTTCCAGCAGCAATAGCGTTAATTGATAGCATCAGCAACGATAACGTCAGCACAAAACCTTTCATCTTAATTATCCTCAATTAATTGATTGCTAGATTTTCTCGCATCCAAAGGCTCCAATGCAAGCTCAGTAGCAATATCTGTTACTTATAGCTTTACCCTATACCGGTGCCATAGTGGCAAAAACACTGACTAAGAGTAATACCGCTACACCGAGAATAATTTCCACACAACTATTTACCACTAGCCAATAGTGAGCTTTAGCGGGTAATTGCTTAAGCAATGGAACGATGAGATAACGATTAATCAGTGCAACAATAATCATAAACATCACCAATATCACTTTGCAGAGCAGAAGTATCTGATAAGTAGATGTCAGCGTCAGCGCGGTATCGCCCAGTATAATGATGCTGTTAATAACACCACTCGCCAGTACCAATACTACGGCCAGATGTCCCCAGCTTGAGAATCGAATCAACGTAGTGATTGCTTCACGTTTGACATCATTATTGCGGGTATAAACGAGGCAAATCAGCAGCGCTGGCAAGCAACCCAGCCAGTAACCCGCACTGAGCAGATGTATGATTTGATTAGTTTGGTGAATCCATCCCACTACTCCGGCATGCATCGCCGCATGCCCGGTAAAAGCAAGACTCGCGAGTAACAGCGTTGAGCAGCCCGCTATCAGTCGATAGTTGCTACGAGTTGAACCCAGCAACACTATCCACATAATCAAAATGGATAAACCCATATGCCATTGCCACACCTGGCCGAAGCGTGTACCAAATACCGACCACCAAACGGTCAATCGATAAGTATCAGCCCAACCATCACCCATCATTCCAGCCTGAACGGCTAAAAGCCCCACGGCAGAGATAAGCCCCAGAAAAGTACTGAAGATAAGTAGAGGTGACAGACGGTTTTTGAGTATTGAAGAGAATCGATCTGGTGCTAATACAGCGGTGAATATACTGATGCCAAACATCAGCATCACCGCCAGAAAATGCAAGAAGCGACACAGAACGAATAGAGCCGCCAGAGACATATTATTTCACAGTGAAGCTGTATGTGCCTTTGGTTTTATGACCATCGACAGACACCACGTGCCATGAAACATTATATTTCCCTGCCGTTAATGCATGATCAATAGGCAAAATCAACTGTGTGTTATTCACCGGATCCAATTTTAACGCACCAGTTTTCACTACATTGTTATCAGGCCCGGTAACTTTCACGTCACTGAAATTGAGTTCAATACCTTCAGAGAAACCCAGCGTCACTGCTTCTGGTGCTGAACCGATAGTGGTATCGGCAGCCGGCGACTCTATCTTCAGGTGTGCGTGAGCCAGAGCTTGCTGGCTAGATAGCCCAACAAACAACACAATAAGCGCCGAAAGCATGCGGCAAGAAGAACGGACTTTGCGAATAAACATAGTATCCCTTAATCAATGGGGAAAAGAATCAATCTGCTACCAACCATATCCTATATTGGCAGCGCGAACCCCTATCACTTCCAGTCAATTGCACTACCTGTGAGATAGCACACAAAACAAAACGCCAAATTCTGAGTGGTGATTGAAATATCACCAATAATTGGGCAGCAATTCAACTCACTGCCTTGTCGTTATTGCAAATGATAACGATTTGAATATGGCAAGTCGAGAAACCATAGCTAAACAATATGCAATTAGCACGAAAACAATAAGATGGAGGGAGTTGTGTAGCTAAGTTAGCGGGGGAAAAACGAAAATCGCAGTTCCTGATTCTGTTGATCGAGAATCAAAAACTGCGTCAATCACTCTAACAATACAGTTTAAGCTTGAACGTGGCTTTGGGCCGCCATTGTTTTCAGATCTTTATCAACGAAGAACAATGAATTACCGCTGTTACCCACCAAGGCCAGTTTATCAAGAATGGATTTGAACAGTTTTTCTTCTTCATGCTGCTCAGCCACATACCATTGCAGGAAATTGAACGTGGAATAATCGTGGTTTTCCATTGCTGCATGAGCGAGTTCATTAATTTGAGTAGTAATAAGCTGCTCATGCTCGTAAGTCTGCTTGAATACATCAGCCAGAGAAGCAAAATCAATTGGTGGGGCGCTGATCGTACCCAAAACCGGCATAGAGCCTGTTCCGCTGAGATATTCGAACAAACGCTGCATGTGTTGCATCTCTTCTTGAGAATGCTCTTTTAAAAATGCCGCAGCACCTTCAAAACCTTTATCGCTGCACCAGGCACTCATTTGCAGGTAAAGATTCGCAGAGTAAAATTCCAGATTAAGCTGCTCATTGAGCTTTTTTGCCATTTCTGTTTTCAACATAATAATTCCCTTATTTTTATAATGCAGGTAAGTGACGATTATTTTTCGTATTATGCCAAGATAAATACAAAATAAGAACACCCCATTTACAATAAAAACATTAAAAAGATAAAGACAACTCAACCATTTGATTTAAATCAAAAAAATAATAAAAAACAAATTACCGTAATTATTATAAGAATCATTCACATTACCGACGAAATACTAAAGGGAATGATTATTATTTGATTTTCACCTTAAAGTAATAATTAATTACAGTGGGTATTAATATTATCCCAATACAGATAACCGATTAATGTGATGGTTTGGTCACATCCGCTACTTGCCAATCCACGTTACCTGCATTACCTTTTGCGCCATACCCCCCACAGCCTAAGAAGGAGAAAACGATGGGATATAATCTGACGGAGCTTTCTGACGAAGAAACGGCAAAAATGAATGTTGATTTAGCCGCTTCAGGCGTGGCGTTTAAAGAGCGTTACAATATGCCAGTGATTGCTGAAATGATCGCCCGGGAACAGCCGGAAGAACTGCGTGAGTATTTTTTACAACGCTTAGCTCACTACCGTGCTGAATCAATTAAATTCTCACGTTTACCCTATGAGCCCAAGATAAAGTAAGCGACGAAAAGCTCCCGCAGGTATCAAGTTGCGGGAGTGAACCGAATAAGACAATTATGACTTACGCGCAAATCTATCTGTAGCCAGAATCAACTGGTGCAGAATTCCTGGCTCATCAAAGGAATGCCCAGCACCTTCGACAATATGCAATTCAGCCTCTGGCCAGGCTTGTGCTAAATCCCAGGCATTCTGTGGCTGGCACGCCATATCATATCGACCATGAATAATAACTGCTGGAATGTGACGAATACGTGTCACGTTATCCAACAATTGGTTATCACTGTCTAAAAAACCTAGATGGGTAAAATAGTGATTTTCAATACGGGCAAAGGCCAGAGCAAAATCATCTTCGCCAAAGGAAGCAGAGCTTTTGGTCGGTAATAATGTAACAGTTTCACCTTCCCATAAACTCCAAATTTTGGCAGCCTCCAGTTGTACCGCCTTGTCAGGTGATGTCAGCCGCTTACGGTAAGCAGCAGTAACATCACTCCGTTCTTCTGGCGATAAAATGGAAAGTATACGTTGCCATTTATCTGGGAAAAAACGAGAGGCCCCATCCTGGTAGTACCAATTCAACTCTTTTTTGCGCAGTGTGAAAATTCCACGCAGAACCATCTCACTGACCCGTTCGGGGTGTGTTTCACCATAAGCCAATGCGAGTGTTGAGCCCCATGAACCACCAAAGATTAGCCACTTATCTACATCCGCCATTTTGCGTAGCCGTTCGATATCATCGACCAAATGCCAGGTTGTATTATTGTCCAGACTGGCGTGGGGTTTTGAACGACCACATCCACGTTGATCAAACAGCAGCACTTTATATTTTTTAGGGTTAAAAAGTTGCCGGTGATAAGGTGCAATACCCCCTCCCGGTCCACCATGTATAAATACAGCTGGTTTACCTTCTGGGTTGCCACAGAGTTCCCAATAAATCTGATGCCCATCGCCGGTGTCTAATAAACCACTGTCGTAGGGTTCATACGCTGGATAAAGCCCACGTAATTGTTCCATTATTTTTCCATGTTTGTTATTAGACATTAAAGTTATCAAAGCCTATACAGCACGCAGGGTCAACGATAAAACATCACATTTACGCCAATCAGCCAATTAATTCCTCCAACTGGCGATAATTACGCCATATCTCAATGCATTCTGCGCAGTTATATCCTCGGGATAACACGATTTAAACGGTAACAAGATAGATTAAGATTTAATAATACTGTTGTTAAACAATAGATTAATTGCATTGATGCTTTATCTCCTTGCAACTTACCCTCATAAGGTGGTTAATAGGTGGGCGTACCAACCTAACCGAAGGTAAAGAGAGGCAAGCCATGAGTAAGGGAATGGACAGCAAAAAGAACGCGAAGAAAAAGCCACTAAAAACTCCAGCTGAGAAAAAAGCGGAGAAACGCGCTAAGAAGTCATCTTCTACCAGCGCAGAATAAACGGGCTTTTCGTCTCGTCAGTCAACCCGCCATATTAGGCGGGTTTTTTGTTGCTATTATTTAGCAATAGTCGGTGGGAGATAGAAATGTATTTTCGTGTTATCGATACCGAAACCTGTGGTTTAGCCGGTGGGATTGTTGAGGTTGCTTCTATTGATTTAGTTGATGGAGCATTGGCTAACCCTATGAGTGATCTGATTAGTCCAGACCGACCAATCAGCATTGATGCGATGGTAATCCACCATATCACTGAAGAAATGGTCGAAGGCAAACCACGAATTGCGGTTGCGATTAGAAGATATCAAGGCAGCCCATATTATGTTGCCCATAATGCGCCTTTTGATCGTGGGGTATTACCGGAGATGGGCGGCCAATGGATTTGCACGCTTAAGCTGGCACGAATGCTCTATCCTGACATTAAGCACAGTAATCAATATCTGCGTTACGCTTTGCGACTGAATGTTTCAGTACCGGATAATCTATACCCGCATCGTGCTTTATACGACTGCTATGTCACTGCGGCGCTATTACAGCGCATTATGCAAGACTCTGGTTGGAACGCCGAACAAATGGCCGAGATGACACAGCAGCCGCTGTTATTACAGACATTTAAATTTGGGAAATACCGGGGCAAAAGCATTGAACAGATAGCCCGGCAAGACCCGGACTATCTGCGTTGGATGTTAGCTTCAATAACTGACCTTACGCCAGATATGCGCCATACCCTGACCTATTACCTGACGTAATATCCCTGACTAGATTAAGCCAAAGCCAGTATGAATGCATATTCCAAAGCGATGTCTTCATACGCTTTGAAACGGCCTGATTTACCGCCATGACCTGAATCCATATCGGTGTAGAGCAATAATTGGTGGCCATCCGTTTTCATTTCACGCAGCTTGGCGACCCACTTTGCCGGTTCCCAGTATTGAACCTGTGAATCATGTAAGCCGGTAGTCACCAGCATGTGCGGGTAATCCTGAGCCTTTACCTGATCATAAGGACTGTATTGCTTAATATAGTCGTAATACGCCTTATCGTTCGGGTTGCCCCATTCATCATACTCGCCAGTGGTGAGAGGAATCGATTCATCCAACATTGTGGTTACCACATCAACAAACGGCACCTGTGCCACTACGCCTTTATATAACCCGGGTTCCTGATTGATGACCGTCCCCATCAACAAGCCACCAGCACTGCCTCCCATGGCAAATACACGGTTAGCATCACCATAACCCTCAGTTATCAGTGCTTTGGTAACATCGATAAAATCGTTGAAAGTATTTAACTTGTTGAGCAATTTACCGTCTTCATACCACTGCTGCCCCAATTCTCCGCCGCCCCGAATATGAGCCAGAGCGAAGACAAAACCACGATCCAATAGGCTTAATCGGCTACCACTGAATGCGGGATCCATACTGCTGCCATATGAGCCATAGCCATAAACCAACAGTGGATTACTGCCTGAAACAAAGTGATCTTGGTGATAAACCAATGAAACCGGCACTTTTACGCCGTCGGTTGCAGTGACCCATATCCGCTCGCTGCGATACTTTTCCGGGGTGAAATTCTTCACTTCTTGCTGTTTCAGTAGCTGGCGCGTACCTGTATCCATATTAAGTTCAAACATTGAACTTGGTGTGGTCATAGAGGAGTAGCCATAGCGCAGCAATTCTGTTTCTGGCTCGGGGTTATAAGCCAGCCAGGTAACATAGGTTGGGTCATCAAAAGTAATGTATTTCTCTTCGTCAGTGGCCCAGTGAATCTGTCGTAAATGCGTCAGCCCTTCACTACGCTCTTCCACTACCAACCAATCACGAAATAGGCTGAAGCCCTCCAACATAACATCAGTTGTTGGCGCGATTAATGACACCCATTGAGATTCATCGGCAAAATCACGTTGTTCCTTACCTTCTTCGGCTATTTTGTACAAACCGAAATTCTTGCCATCTTTATTTGAGCGTAAATAAAAATGTTGCTTATAGTGGTCCAACCCGTATTCATGGTCTTTACGGCGCGGTGCAAACATCTGTGGTGCGGATTCAGGCTTATCAGCATCCAGCAACAAGATTTCAGATGTAGTGGTACTGCTCAGATTAATAACAATGAAACGTTCAGAGGTGGTTTTTTCCAGCCCAACATAAAATGTATCGTCGGTTTCCTGATAAATAAGTTGGTCCAATTGAGGGTCGGTTCCTACTACATGGCGATACACTTGATAAGGCAGTAATGTTTTTTCATGTTTGCGCACGTAATAGAGCGTTTTTGAATCATTGGCCCACTCAAAACTACATGAGGTATTGCTGATAACTTCTTCGTGCCAAACATCACTTTGCAAATGTTTCACCCGGATATCATATTGGCGACGCGATAAGAAATCCTCTGCAACCGCTAATAGATGATTATCCGGGCTAACATCCAACCCACCCAAGGTATAAAACTCACTGTCCGCTGCCCGTTGGTTGCCATCCAATAACGTTTCCCAACTGCTATCAGCCCAAACCGGTTGACGCACGTAAATAGCATATTCATTACCCGGCTCAAAACGCGTCTGATAGCGATAGCCGTTGCGGATATAGGGGACTGATTCTTCCTGTGGCGGAATTCGCGAAACCATCTCTTGATACAGGGTTTCTCGCAAAGGTTGCTGTGGCTGCAACACTGCGTTGGTGAAATCATTTTCAGCTTGCAAGTAGTTCAGAACATCGGCGTCAGTACGCTGGTCATCACGTAGCCAATAATAGTCATCTACACGGGTATCGCCGTGCATAGTTATTGGATAAGGGCGTTTATCGGCCTTTGGAGGTATGGTCATTGGTTGAGTTATCCATCTGTGTTCGTTAACGCGAGAGTGACACGATTACCTGTGGATGCCAAGTACCAGCATATGCTTATAATTTAGCTGAAGGGAGCTAATTAAATGATAAATATGATTATAAAAGAGACCTGAGAGGGTATCCGCCGTGAGGGGGGGATAAACAGGTACCAGATACGTTTCCTCCAGCACCTGTTTGGCAGCAATTAACTTTATGCAGACGTTATTCTACCCAGACCTATTTGAGTCAATTACTAATGAGAGGTATACCTATTTAGGGCCATTATAGGTAATGCTGCCAGCTTTGCAGTCAAGTACCACTTGGTAGGTTTTGTCACCTTTGTTACCACGAACAGTCATTGGAACCTGCCAGACATCATCCTGGCCTGTAATGTCTACCGCGCTAATCCAAACCACCGGGCTATCAGTACCCAATTGTTTCTTATCCGCTTCCCAACGCGTAATTCTGTTTTGCAGAAAATCTCGCTTAACCTGCGTTGCTACCTGAGATTGGTTTAAACCGGGGCAAGTAGGTAATTTCGCTACTCGCGGCTCTTGGGCCTGTACACCACTGGTGATACCCGCCAATGCAGTGATCAATACCAAGGCTAATCCTGTCTTTCTCATCATTCCTCCAAATATTATTATTTCTATCCTATGGCAGGAACGATGATTGAAAGGTAGGTTACAGAGTGAACAGCGTTGCAGGGTAATAATGATAACGCCGTTTAATTAACACCGCGTAAATTCAATCACATAAAACTGTTCCAGCCCAGGATAGATCTCCTTAATCACCTTTTTCAGCTCATCCAATGACATATTTTCTTGCTCCGCATGACGGTCAGACAGTGCCTCCAGCGTGATTGGCGTGACTGATTTGACCATAATGTGGCAGAAGAATACGCCATCTTCATTGCGACATACGCGCAAGGTTTCCCCTGGGCGGAAATCGGATTCACTGCTATCCCGGATGGTGATCGTCTTACGATCTGCCAGAATATCCGCCTCAAATCGGCTAAAGAAGGTGATTTCACGATTCATTTTAGATCCCTTTTTCACTTTCTGCTGAAAGTTGGCAAATTAAGCGGCTTGATTTTCTTCAGATTTGTTTTTTTTCTCTGGCACATTCTTTTCCGCTTTCACTTTTGCTTGCCCATCGATAGGAGCCGCAGGGTTAGCACCTCGAAGAATTTGCCCCAAAGCCTCTTTATTTTCTGCCAGGAAGAAACTCAGCGCCTCGCGTTGATCTTCTTCAAGGGTTAAGGGAGCCTGTGACAGCCACTCAGACAAATTGTCAGCCAAATCCAGCATTTTATCGTAAGCATCGGCTTCTTTTTTGGTTGTGAAAGTCATTTTTTCCTCACCCTGTCTTACCACGACGAATTTTATTTCAACGGCCATTGCTGTATGTCCTTTTCATGTCTTTCACGCCCACAAGTAACTGTACATATAAACAGTATAATGTGAGTTGTCGGGGGGATGCAACAGTCATCTCCCCTTCGTGTAATTATTTCAATAAACGGGCTTTGCAGTTTTTGCCTTTAATCTTGCCTTGTTGTAATTGCTGTAAGGCACGTTTGGCACTGGCTTTACGGATTGCAACATAGGCATGGACTGGGAACATATCAATCTTACCGACGTCAGCGGCGGTCAGACCGGCCTCACCGGTTAAAGCACCCAAAATATCACCTGGGCGAATTTTTGCTTTGCGCCCACCATCAATGCATAACGTGACCATTTCAGGCTCTAGCATCGCGTTAGCACTACGGCTCACCTGTTCCGCCGGGGTCCATTTCAGTTTTATTTGCAGATAATCTTCAATGGCATGCGCGCGGGACATCTCTTGTGGTGTACACAAGCTAACCGCCAGACCACTCATCCCTGCCCGACCAGTACGACCAATACGGTGCACGTGAACCTCTGGGTCAAAGGCCAGCTCAAAGTTAACCACCAGCGCCAGATCTTTAATGTCCAGGCCTCGGGCTGCTACATCGGTTGCCACCAGCACACGACAACTGCGGTTGGCAAAACGTACCAGCACCTGATCACGGTCACGTTGTTCTAAGTCACCATGCAAAGCCAGCACACTGATTCCACGAGATTCCAATGCTTCATAGACACTTTGGCAATCTTTCTTGGTGTTACAGAAAACCACACAAGAACTCGGCTGATAATGACTGAGAACTGATATCAGTAGCGGCAAACGTTTTTCGCGGGTGGTTTCAAAGAACACCTGCTCAATGGCAGGAACTTCATCGCCATCATCAACTTCAACATTGATTGGTTGGCGTTGAACTCGCGCACTG
The DNA here is from genome assembly GCF_052217165.1 of Yersinia sp. 2540 StPb PI. Classification (NCBI taxonomy): domain Bacteria; kingdom Pseudomonadati; phylum Pseudomonadota; class Gammaproteobacteria; order Enterobacterales; family Yersiniaceae; genus Yersinia; species Yersinia sp. 2540 StPb PI. The sequence goes on along the minus strand of NZ_JAZGQC010000001.1, from coordinate 2,622,544 downwards.
ATTCGTTCGATACCGACCGGATAGGTGGCTGAGAACAGTAGGGTTTGGCGCTGTGGCGGGGTATAGGCAATGACATCGTCGATGGCATCGGTAAAGCCCATATCCAGCATGCGATCAGCCTCATCCAATACCAGAATCTTAAGATCTTCCAGTACCAGTGTTTTCTTACGCAAATGCTCCTGAATACGCCCCGGCGTGCCCACAACAATGTGTGGCGCATGTACCAGTGAATCCAATTGATGCCCCATCGGTTGGCCACCGCACAAGGTCAGGATTTTAATGTTTTGCGTGAAACGGGCCAAGCGGCGCAACTCTTTGCTGACCTGATCAGCCAATTCGCGGGTCGGGCACAGTACCAATGCCTGGGTAACAAACTCACCGACCGCAATTTTATCGAGTAAACCAATACCGAATGCCGCAGTTTTGCCACTGCCGGTTTTGGCTTTCGCCCGGACATCCTGCCCGTTGAGGATTGCCGGTAAAGCCGCGGCCTGTACCGGTGTCATCTCGGTATAGCCAAGTTCATTAAGATTGGACAACTGCTCAGCAGGCAGCGTCAGGGAAGAAAAGAAAGTTGTGCTCACGGCAGTAACTCTTATAACTGGATGGAATGGCAGCGACAGCCTGAAGGCAAGCGCAAGATTTTGGCGCGATAATACCAGAAATGGGGGCATTGCCGGAGTTAAACCGCAAAAAACAGACCAAATACGCAATGCGCTGCGCATATATTGATATCGACTCACTGCCATTCGCCAGATACGCAATCGTTTTCGTTGCCATTTTGCCGTATACTGGCGCCCGTAAAATTGATCGCGCGACAAATAAATGTGCAACTATCCCACTGATGTAGGTACCTAACTATGCTAACTATTGGAACCGCTCTGCGCCCAGGCGCTACCCGTGTCATGTTGCTTGGCTCTGGCGAGTTGGGTAAAGAAGTGGCTATCGAATGCCAAAGACTGGGGCTGGAAGTGATTGCCGTGGATCGCTATGCAGATGCACCCGCCATGCATGTTGCCCATCGCAGCCATGTCATTAATATGCTGGATGGCTCGGCGCTGAAACAGTTGGTCGAACAGGAAAAACCGCACTATATCGTGCCGGAAATAGAAGCTATCGCCACCGATATGCTGGTTGAACTCGAGAAGATGGGCCAACGGGTCGTGCCTTGTGCCGAGGCAACCCGGCTGACGATGAACCGTGAAGGCATTCGCCGTTTAGCGGCAGAAACCCTGCAATTGCCAACCTCTAGCTACCGTTTCGCCGACACTGATAGCGCATTCCGTCAGGCCGTTAGTGAAGTGGGTTATCCCTGTATCGTTAAGCCAGTAATGAGTTCTTCCGGTAAAGGCCAAAGCCTGATCCGCCATGCTGATCAACTGCAAACCGCCTGGGATTATGCCCAACAAGGTGGCCGCGCCGGGGGTGGCAGAGTGATTGTTGAAGGCTTGGTTCGTTTTGATTTTGAAATTACCCTGCTGACAATCAATGCTGTTGATGGCATCCATTTTTGTGCGCCTATTGGCCACCGTCAGGAAGATGGCGACTACCGTGAGTCCTGGCAGCCACAGGTGATGAGTGAGACCGCATTGGCGCGTGCAAAAGCGATCGCGTCTCAGGTGGTGAAAGCTCTCGGCGGTTATGGCTTATTTGGCGTGGAATTATTTGTTTGTGGCGATGAAGTGATTTTCAGTGAAGTGTCACCGCGCCCGCACGATACCGGCATGGTGACGTTAATTTCACAAAATATGTCTGAGTTCGCATTACATGTCCGGGCATTTCTTGGTTTCCCGATTGGCACTATCCGTCAATATGGCGCGGCCGCTTCAGCGGTTATTTTACCTGAATTGACCAGCCAGAATATTGCTTATCATGGCTTAGAAACTGCTTTGGCTGGCGATACGCAAATTCGCTTATTTGGTAAACCTGACATTGCCGGCAAACGGCGTTTAGGGGTGGCGCTGGCCGTCGCTGATGATATCACTACCGCCATCGAAGTAGCGAAACGGGCCGCAGCGGCTGTCGTGGTCAGTGGGTAACCCTCAGCCCGTTCATCTGGTTATCCCATAAAAAAACCCGCCAATTAACGGCGGGTTTAATCCGTTGCTATCCCGAGGTTATCCCTCGTACGGATCCTCAATGTCATCCGCATCTTGCTCATTATCACGGCGATAATCAGATTCATCATGATCATCAAAATCAGTATCTTCAAAGATAGCCATGGCTTGTGGATCATCTTGGTGCCGCTCACGGATTTCTGCGGCCACCAGTGCGATCGCTTCACCACTGCTCATACCTTCCGACATGAATTTGTGAATACGTTCGACAGCTTCTTGCTGTTCCTCATGGGAAAGTGAAGGCATACCCGCTAGCATTGATTCATCTCCAACATATAATTGATTAAGTATACCTGTTTATTCGGGTCTGCGGTGAATTGACTGCCCCAGACGACCCGCCCGCCAATTTATGCTAATCTTCCCTGCGGCTCGCTGCGAACTGCGTCATCGCGCCCCCAATATGTCCATCCGAAAGAAAAGAATAGTGACTCATGAGTGAGAAATCCCTGACCATCAAAGCCTTGCCTTATCAGCCTGACGCCCTGCTCCAACAATTTGCTCCACTCGCCAATCAAAGCTGGGCAATGCTGCTGCATTCGGGATTCGCAGAACATGCCCATAATCGTTTTGATATATTGGTCGCTGACCCGCAGGTAACACTCACCACCCGGGGCCAGCAAACGGAGATAATCAGCGCGCACGGCCGAGTCTGCTCCCCGGCAGATCCCTTCTGTTTATTACAGCAGCAGCTCGATAAATTCGCCTTGCCACTGCCATCACACCCTGACCTGCCATTTCTGGGCGGCGCATTGGGGTTATTTGGTTATGACCTGGGCCGTCGAGTTGAGAAGTTGCCGACACTGGCCGAACAAGATATCGCATTACCGGATATGGCGGTCGGCTTGTATGACTGGGCGCTGATTGCCGACCATCATTTGCAGAAGCTGACGCTGGTGTGTCACGGGGATGCCGAGCAGCGCCTACTCTGGCTACAGCAACAACAGAGTCCTAAAGCTCCCCAGCCATTCACACTGACCAGCCCATGGCAGGCCAATATGTCACGAGCGGAATATGGCGAAAAATTCCGCCAGATTCAAGAGTACCTACACAGTGGTGACTGTTATCAAATTAATCTGGCACAGAGATTCAGTGCTGAATATCAAGGTGATGAATGGCAAGCCTTTCTGTCGTTGAGTCGCAGTAATCGCGCACCGTTTTCGGCCTTTATCCGCTTGCCACACAACGCCATACTGAGTGTCTCGCCGGAGCGCTTTTTATGGCTGGAAAACCATCACATTCAAACCCGCCCGATCAAGGGCACACTGCCACGTTTGGAGCACCCCGAGCAGGACCGCTTGCAGGCTGAACGCTTAGCTAACTCACCGAAAGATCGGGCTGAAAATCTGATGATAGTGGACCTGCTGCGCAACGATATCGGCCGTGTGGCGCAACCAGGTAGCGTGCGGGTGCCTGAGTTATTTGTCGTTGAGCCTTTCCCGGCAGTGCACCATTTAGTTAGCACCATTACCGCGACCCTGCCTGCTGAATGCCCGGCGACGGCGCTGCTTCGAGCCTGCTTCCCCGGTGGTTCAATAACCGGAGCACCGAAGATTCGTGCCATGGAGATCATCGAACAACTGGAGCCACAGCGGCGCAATGCCTATTGCGGTAACATTGGCTATATTAGTTGCTGTGGTACGATGGATACCAACATCACCATCCGCACGCTGTTGACCGAAAACGGCAAAATCTATTGTTCTGCCGGTGGAGGAATTGTGGCTGATAGCCAGGAGCAGGCTGAATATCAGGAAACATTTGATAAAATCGCCCGCATTTTGCCGCAACTGGAAATGCCTGGCTTTGAAAAAGACAGCTTATAAGCGAGCCATTCTGTGAGTGAATTATTTATCGGGCAAACTTTGTCTGAATTTATCAGCCGGTTTCAACTGCAACTGCCCCAAGCTGGCAGCTTTACGGCCAATAGCCACCATGCCGCGGTTTTAATTCCGATAATTTGTCGACCAGAGCCTACTTTGCTGCTGACACGGCGCTCTGATCATCTGCGTAAACATGCCGGTCAGGTTGCCTTCCCCGGCGGCAAAGCAGACAGGGAAGACAGTTCACTGATTGATACCGCACTGCGTGAAGCGCAAGAAGAGGTCGCTATTCCTGCTTCGGCGGTACATGTCCTCGGGCAACTGGCGCCATTAGACAGTTCCAGTGGTTATCAGGTCACCCCGATTGTTGGTTTGATCCCCGCTAATATTGCCTTTCATGCTAATGAAGAAGAGGTGGCTGGTCTGTTTGAAATGCCCTTACACGAGGCGCTTAGCCTTTCACGCTACTATTCTCTGGATATACATCGTGGAGGTGTCAATCACCGGGTCTATCTTTCTTGGTATGAGAGCCAGTTTGTCTGGGGCTTGACGGCGGCAATTATCCGGCGGCTGGCACAACAGGTGAGTATTTAATCTAAAACCATCACTCAAGCATGGGTAATGAGTGACATACCTCACAGCGTTGCCGCTAAAAAAGCTGAATTACAGCATAAAGCGATCCCTATCACCCCATCACATCGATTTTTACTCTATTTTCCCTGCACAACCATTTTAAAAAAACTGTAAACTGGCCTGTCAGCGTTATGAAATATCTGTAAAATAACATTCATCACTATAAACCACTAAAAATGTAAGGTTAAAACCTGATAGTGAGCGCTACTGATGTCATCCTAAGCTGTTCTCGATTTAGTTCGTGGGTGATAACACAGGCGGACACCATATGTAGTTAATTTCATATGGTTTTTGATCGTTTTTTAGCCCTAAATTGATCGTGATATGTAACTGTTGCGGCATCAAATCGATGCGGCTAACACCAGTAGGACCCAAATAAACAAGGGTCTGTGATGGCAATACTTCATGTATAAATATTTATCATGCGAAGTAACCTGCTGCTATCCACAGAACTCTTATACTTAATATAGATATTCTCAGTCACATTCATATGCACTGGGAATAACAAAATGCGTTGTTAAGGAGTTATAGCGTGATTAGCGTTTTTGACATGTTTAAGATTGGTATCGGTCCATCCAGCTCTCATACTGTTGGGCCAATGAAAGCTGGCAAGGAGTTTGCTGATTTGCTGGTGACTCAGGGCCTGATGCCATCTGTCACGCGTGTTGCCGTTGATGTTTACGGCTCACTCTCATTGACAGGGAAAGGTCATCACACCGATATCGCCATTATTATGGGGTTAGCCGGCAATATGCCTGACACCGTGGATATCGACAGCATCCCAGCCTTTATCCGTGATGTGGGATTAAGCCAGAAATTGATGCTTGCCAATGGGTTGCGTGAAGTTGATTTCCCACGGGAAGGCGGAATGGTGTTCCGCAGCGATAATCTGCCACTGCACGAAAATGGCATGCAAATCCACGCCTTTGCCGGTGATGAGAAAGTCCTGAGCAAAACTTATTATTCAATCGGTGGTGGTTTCATCGTTGATGAAGAGCATTTCGGCAAAGCTGCGGTAAATGCCGTCAGCGTGCCCTATCCATTTAATTCTGCTGAAGAAATTCTGGCAAACTGCAAGCAAACCGGCATGTCTATCTCCGGTATGGTGATGCAGAATGAGCTGGCGATGCACAGCAAAGAAGAGATTGAAGCCTATTTCACCGCTATCTGGCAGACCATGCGCGCCTGTATTGATCGCGGTCTGAACACCGAGGGCGTATTACCGGGTCCTCTGCGTGTACCGCGCCGTGCCTCCGCATTGCGCCGCCTGCTAGTCTCTTCCGATAGCCTGTCCAGTGATCCAATGAACGTTATTGATTGGGTCAATATGTTTGCACTGGCAGTTAATGAAGAAAATGCGGCGGGCGGGCGTGTTGTTACCGCGCCAACCAACGGCGCTTGCGGTATCGTCCCCGCAGTGCTGGCCTATTACGACCACTTTATTGAGCCGGTCACCCCGGAAATCTTTATCCGCTATTTCCTGTCATCAGGTGCTGTCGGTATTTTGTACAAAATGAATGCCTCTATTTCTGGCGCTGAAGTAGGCTGTCAAGGTGAAGTGGGCGTTGCCTGCTCAATGGCAGCCGCGGGTCTGGCTGAATTACTGGGTGCCAGCCCAGAAAAGGTCTGTATTGCCGCTGAAATTGGCATGGAACACAATTTGGGGCTGACCTGTGATCCGGTTGCCGGCCAGGTACAAGTACCTTGTATTGAACGTAATGCCATCGCATCAGTAAAAGCCATTAACTCTGCACGTATGGCGATGCGCCGCACCAGTGATCCACGCGTCTCCCTCGATAAAGTTATCGAAACCATGTTTGAGACCGGTAAAGATATGAATGCTAAATACCGCGAAACATCCCGTGGCGGTCTGGCTATCAAAGTGCAATGTAATTAATTTATTACATTGAAAAAATCGTGTTCATCAAGGGGATGCTGGCGCGCCCCTTGATGCACAGTAAAAGATTAAAAATGGCTGTTATGCCTGGCAACCAAAACATGCGGGAATGCAACATATCTCACAACACACAGACCAATCAATATCTCCTTGAGGTATTTGAGGCTGAGTATCGCACGCTTTTTTATTTACCTCAGCGGCGATGGGGGTCGATAATGCATCACTAAGCGCCCTTGACGCCGTCTCCTGGCCGAATGTACCAAATGAAGACAGCATTAATACAAGAACAAAAACTATCTTTCTCATAGAACCTCCATCACAAGCGGGTCGAATGGTGAAAATATAGGTTATACGGCATCAAAAACAGAAAGTTAATTTCTATTTTTGCATTTTAAAATAGATTAAAACCAATGTTTTAAACTGTTTTTAATGCCTACTTAAATTCTGTTTAAATACCCAGATAACCGCGTTGAGCATTAGTTTGCTTAAGTGATTTTAAGCATAGTATATATCCATTGATTTAGCGTTATTATTTTAAATAATTATGCCTTGTTTCCATTCACACATAAAATAAACATAACCCGTTGATTATAAATAACTTAATGAGTAATTCTTTATTTTAATAGTCATCAGTATTTACTGGGGTTTAGTATTATTGCTTTCGTTATTATATATATCAGCTTTATTTAAATTGCGAATCTGGAAAATTAAATAATAATAAAAAGCAGAATTAACTATAATTGTTTAGTCTATTAAAAAATAATTAATAGTATGATGAGTATTATTTGTCAGTCTGATCATTTAAAAATCATTAGACTGACAAATTGAACGAACTAAAAAGCGCTGAAATATCCATTAAAAAATGCGGGTCACCTTAAGATGACCCGCATTAGCCGAAACTCTTTTCGTTGTTAGCGTTTTACTCTTCCAGTTCGTTATTCAGTTTGGTGATTCGCACTAACTCGATACGGTAATCCGAAACCTCCATAATCTCAAAACGCAGGTTATGCAGTTCAACCACATCCCCGGCGGTTGGCATATGGCCTGAGTGAGACAGCAGCATCCCGGCGAGTGAGGCATAATCGGCGGTCGGGCTTACCAGTTCCTGACAGTCCAGAGCCTGTTCCAGAGAGTGTAAATCCGCGCCCCCTTTCACCAACCAGCCATCACCGTCAGTGATAATGTCTGGTGTTTCATCTTCATCCGGGAACTCACCGGCAATGGCTTCCAACACGTCAAGTGGTGTTACCAGACCCTGTACCACACCAAATTCGTCATTGACCACCACTAAGCGGCCTTTTGCTTTGCGTAATACACCCAACAGATTAATCACGTCCATGGTATCGGGTACCACAATCGGTGGCGTTGTCGCCGCGAACTCACAAATAGAGTCACCTCGCTCAATGGCAACTAACAGATCTTTGGCGCGAACCACGCCGATTATCTGATCCAATGAATCACGACAAACCGGGAACAAACTGTGTGGTGTATCTAAGAGCTGCTCACGGATCTCCTCTTGTGAGCGATTACAATCGACCCAGGATATCTCTGTCCGTGGTGTCATCACACTACGCATCGAGCGGGATGCCAATGTCAACACACCACTTATCATATAGCGCTCTTCTTGTGCAAATGCCTCGGTAGGTATCATCTGTTGCGAGTCACCATTTTGTGGTTCCTGCTGCTGACGCCCCCCCATCAAACGAATGATGGCTTCAGCCGTGCGCTGGCGTCTTGGCAAGCGTGACTCATGCTTAATGAAATTACGGCGCGCAATCTGGTTAAACAGCTCAATCAGAATAGAGAAGCCAATTGCAGCGTACAGATAGCCTTTCGGAATGTGGAAACCAAAGCCTTCAGCAATCAGACTCAGGCCAATCATCAGCAAGAAGCTCAGACACAGCACCACCACCGTAGGGTGGGCATTGACAAATCGGGTCAGTGTTTTCGATGCCAACAACATCACGCCCATGGCGATGACAACCGCAGTCATCATAATCGCCAAGTCATTCACCATCCCCACCGCAGTAATCACTGCATCGAGTGAGAATACAGCATCCAGCACCACAATCTGTGCCACTACCGCCCAGAAGCTGGCATAGCCTCGATTGGCACTGTCATCGTGCTGGTTACCCTCCAGCCGTTCATGTAGCTCGGTGGTGGCTTTAAATAGCAAAAACAGCCCCCCCACCAGCAAAATAAGGTCGCGCCCCGAGAAATTAAAACTGCCGACACTAAACAGTGGTGTCGTCAGCGTGACCATCCAGGAAATGACCGACAACAGCCCCAGGCGCATTATCAGCGCAAGCGACAGCCCGATAATTCGCGCTTTGTCTCTTTGTTTGGGGGGGAGTTTATCAGCCAGAATGGCAATAAAGACCAGGTTATCAATACCCAGAACAATTTCCAGCACCACCAGTGTCAATAACCCTGCCCAGATTGAGGGGTCCATTAGAAATTCCATGTCAGACTCCGAAAATAAGAACACGATTTAGATGATGTGCGCACTGCAACAGATACAGCAAAACGCCGTAGCACGGTTGTCAGTATAGATACGCAGAAAGATTGGGTGAGATTGTACGCAGCAAAGGTGCGTGATTGAGTAACCAGATTTAAACCCACTGGTTGGGTATTAACGCTAAATAAACAGTAACTTCGGTGACAGTCCATAGGGAGAGCTGAGGCCCTTAACTCCTGACAATTAATAGAGCCGTTAACTTTATCAGGATTTTTTTTATCAGCATAGGGGGATTTATTACCTGACCCACGATAAACAGTCATCTCATCACCTTAAGGTTCATCATCAGCCGCGCTTCTATTTTTCTATACCTGAAATTTATCCCTCGCCGAAAAGTGGTTATGAATCAATTTTTATACCGATTACACAAATAGTTAACACAAAAAGTCTAATATGGCGCTAGCAGCCCAACTGAATACATCAATGTCGTTTATATAACTGTTGATTAATTACCCAAGTAAGCTAAATCATTCATAACATGTCCGAATAAATGAACAACGTCACATAATTTATTTTTTCACTGACTAAAATAAATCACATCCAACAACATTAAGCGGCCTACTTGAATCGATTCATTTGTGTTGCGAATAAATCATCAGCAGTACGCTGATATTGTGACTATCATAATAGATTCAATGTATACCGAAGTGCTGTGGGTGATTACTGGATTTTCTGTTACGTGCTAGGACTCAATTCTGAGTTAACAGAGGGGGTAGCGAGTGAGTATAGCTATTATCATCGGCACACATGGGGCTGCGGCAGAACAACTGCTGAAAACAGCTGAAATGATTTTAGGCGAGCAAGCTAACGTCGCTTATATCGATTTCGTCCCCGGTGAAAATGCCGAAACGTTGATTGAGAAATACAACGGTAAATTGACCGGGCTTGATACCAGCAGTGGTGTTCTATTCTTGGTTGATACCTGGGGTGGTAGCCCGTTTAACGCTGCCAGTCGAATTGTTACTGATAAAGAAAATTATGAGGTCGTTGCCGGGGTTAATATCCCGATGCTGGTTGAAACCTTTATGGCTCGTGATGATAACCCATCATTTGCTGAATTGGTTAACATCGCGGTGCAAACCGGTCGTGAGGGGGTTAAAGCATTAAAAACCGTCGAACCTGATGTGGATACCACTCACCCGCAATCCCCTGCCGCTGCACGTAAAGTCGCGGCCCCAGCCGTCGCTTTAGGTCCCAATGATCATATGAAGATTGTGTTGGCGCGTATTGATGACCGTTTGATACATGGTCAGGTCGCCACCCGCTGGACCAAAGAAACCAACGTAAACCGCATTATTGTCGTCAGCGACGAAGTTGCTGCCGACAAAGTGCGCAGTACATTGCTAAAGCAAGTTGCTCCTCCCGGCGTCACCGCGCACGTCGTTGATGTTGAAAAAGCGATTCGCGTCTATGACAACCCGAAATATGCCAAAGACAGGGTCATGCTGTTATTTACTAACCCAACTGACGTCGTCCGTATGGTTGAGGGTGGTGTAGACATCAAGTCAGTCAATATCGGTGGTATGGCATTCCGTCAGGGTAAAACCCAGGTGAATAATGCGGTCTCCGTTGATGAAAAAGATATTGAAGCTTTTAATAAATTAAATGCCCGTGGTATTGAGCTGGAAGTTCGGAAAGTCTCTTCGGATAGCCGACTCAAGATGATGGATTTAATCAGCAAACTTAATAAATAGCTTTATTAAAAACTACGTAGAAAGGTAATGCCCTGTTCTGTTTGGAACACGGTTATTTTTACTCAGCTTTTTTGGTCATAGGAGAAGTACAATGGAGATCACAACTCTTCAGATTGTGCTGATATTCATAGTTGCATGTATCGCCGGGATGGGCTCCATTCTGGATGAGTTCCAATTTCACCGTCCCCTGGTCGCTTGTACTCTGGTAGGTCTGGTTTTAGGTGATATGAAAACCGGTATTATTATCGGTGGTACCTTGGAGATGATCGCGCTCGGCTGGATGAACATCGGGGCCGCAGTAGCTCCTGATGCCGCGTTAGCCTCGATTATCTCTACTATTCTGGTTATTGCAGGTGGCCAAGACATCGGTGCAGGTATCGCACTGGCTATTCCGCTAGCAGCAGCCGGTCAGGTATTAACCATTATCGTCCGTACCATTACTGTGGCCTTCCAGCACGCCGCCGACGGAGCCGCCGAACGTGGCAGCCTACGAGCGATAACCTGGATCCACATTTCAGCCCTGTTCTTGCAGGCGATGCGTATCGCTATCCCTGCCCTGATCGTTGCCCTGTCTGTTGGGACATCTGAAGTTCAGATGCTGCTCAGTTCGATTCCTGATGTGGTTACCAGTGGCCTGAATATCGCCGGTGGTATGATCGTCGTAGTAGGTTACGCCATGGTTATTAACATGATGCGTGCCGGCTACCTGATGCCATTCTTCTACTTAGGTTTCGTGACCGCCGCATTTACCAACTTCAACCTGGTGGCATTGGGTGTTATTGGTGTGGTTATGGCCCTTCTTTATATCCAGCTCAGTCCTAAATACAACAAGTCTCAGGTTGTACAGTCTGGCCCGTCCAATAATGACCTTGATAACGAATTAGACTAGGAAAAGGTGAGAGAAATGGTTGATACAACAACTGTGCTTGATAAAACCACAGCGACTGGTGAAAAGAAACTCACGCCTGCTGATATTCGCGGGGTGTTTATCCGCTCTAACCTTTTCCAAGGGTCGTGGAACTTCGAACGTATGCAGGCGCTGGGGTTCTGCTTCTCAATGGTGCCGGCGATCCGTCGTCTATACCCTGAGAACTCGGAAGAGCGTAAGCAGGCAATCAAACGTCATTTGGAATTCTTCAACACCCAACCCTTCGTTGCCGCGCCAATTCTGGGCGTAACGCTGGCGATGGAAGAGCAGAAAGCCAATGGTGCCGAGATTGACGATGCGGCAATTAACGGGATCAAAGTCGGTCTGATGGGGCCGCTGGCAGGTGTCGGTGACCCAATATTCTGGGGTACTGTGCGCCCGGTGTTGGCAGCTCTCGGTGCCGGTATCGCAATGAGCGGCAGTTTGCTTGGCCCATTGCTGTTCTTTGTACTGTTTAACCTGGTACGTTTGCTGACCCGTTATTACGGTGTGGCCTATGGCTATAAAAAAGGCGTCAATATCGTCAGCGATATGGACGGTGGCCTGCTGCAAAAACTGACTGAAGGGGCGTCTATCCTCGGCCTGTTTGTTATGGGGGCCTTGGTTAACAAGTGGACCCACGTCAACATACCGGTGGTGGTATCCAAGATAACCAATCAGAATGGTCAGACCACAGTAACTACGGTGCAAACCATTCTTGACCAGTTGATGCCAGGTTTGGTGCCATTACTGTTAACGTTCGGCTGTATGTGGCTATTACGTCGTAAAGTTAACGCGTTGTGGATTATTATGGGCTTCTTCGCCATCGGTATCTTCGGTTACTGGATTGGCTTCCTGGCACCTTAATGTTCTGATTAGATTTGGTAAAAACCGGGGGTTTACTCCCGGTTTTTTTTAGGATAGATACCAATGCCCAATAGATTTCAAAGTGCAGGAAGGTGGCAGCAACACACCTGTGGTTTGAAAGATGATGGGGATGTATATCTTGGGAGTTGTTGCATGTCGGTTACTGATCTCGTTTTAATTGTTTTTATCGCCCTACTGCTCGCTTATGCTATTTATGATGAATTCATCATGAACATGATGAAAGGGAAGACCCGACTGCAAGTTCACTTAAAACGTAAAAGCAAAATCGACTGTGCCATCTTTGTCGGACTGATAGCTATCCTCATTTACAATAATGTCATGGCGAATGGTGCACCGTTAACCACCTATTTATTAGTGGGTTTAGCGCTCATTGCGGTTTATATCTCTTATATCCGTTGGCCCAAATTATTGTTTAAAAATACCGGTTTCTTCTACGCTAATGCTTTTATTGAATATAGCCGAATAAAAAGTATGAATTTATCTGAAGATGGAATTTTAGTCATTGATTTAGAGCAGCGCAGATTATTAATCCAGGTTAAACAATTAGATGATCTAGAGAGAATTTATAATTTTTTCCTTGAAAATCAACAATAAACAAACACTCCTGGGAAATGTGTCTATTGAGTGCCTACTTAACTGATTAATTTCCCAGCAATACTCTTGTCTCTTCTCCTGCTTATTCCCACATTGTTATCGATGTTTATATGTACTATTTCGCACAAAACTCTCGATAATGAAAATCATTATCAGTAATAGTGGTTTGTCTTATTATCTTTGGGGTTGTCGATATAATAATTTATATGTTAAGGTTGCGCCGTTCATGGGGAGTAGCCGGTTTCTGTGCAATTGTACCTAACGTAATTGAAGGGTATTTATTGATAAGCAGAAACGCCCGTATCAACATACTCGTTTCATCTATTGAAACGTGGTACGGGTAGCCAGGTAAGGTTGGCGAGACCATAGACACGTAGCTCCGTCGTTAGGTTGGGGGTGGGTTACGTGTATATGGAGCCGCCCGGCCGAGTTTATTGCTATGAATCTATCTGCAACTCTTATCCTTGCTTTTGCTATGTCTATGGATGCATTTGCTGCATCTATTGGTAAAGGCGCCAGTCTACACCAACCCCGTTTTCGAGAAGCACTACGTACTGGCCTTATTTTTGGCGTAATAGAAGCTATTACCCCACTCATAGGTTGGTGTATCGGCCTGTTCGCCAGTCAATATATTCTGGAATGGGACCACTGGATTGCTTTCAGTCTGCTGTTTATTCTTGGTTGCCGCATGATTTTTGAGGGTGCGAAACAACAAGTTGCAGAGACTGAAAAAATGCGCAGCCACAGCTTCTGGGTTTTGGTCATGACCGCAATTGCTACCAGCCTTGATGCCATGGCAATTGGTGTCGGTTTAGCCTTCTTACAAGTGAACATTGTCCACACCGCCATGGCGATCGGTCTGGCAACCATGATTATGGCTACCTTAGGTATGCTGATTGGCCGTTATATTGGCCCATTATTGGGTAAGCGTGCCGAAATCATTGGTGGGATAGTCTTGATAGCGATCGGCTTTAATATTCTGTATGAGCACATCTATCGGGTCGCTTAATGGCTAAAACGCGTCTATTCTGCTGATAAAATCATTGGGCAAAAAAAACCCCGCATTCAAAGAATAGCGGGGTTTTTTATGGTTCAGATGCCGCTTAGCAAACGGGCATCAACCTCTGATTAGAAGTCCATGGAAACAGACAGTTTTAGCTCACGCGGATTACCTTGGTACATATAAGTACCGGTATCTTCAACCGACTCCCAGTAACGTTCGTTGGTCACGTTCTCGAGATTCGCACGCCAGATCAGATTGGTCTCTTTCAGCGGCATGGTGTAACGCATGCCCAGATCCAAACGGGTCCATGGTTTTAGTTTTAAGGTGTTTTCCTGGTTAGCATACTGCGAACCAGAACGTGTGACAGTACCCGTAGCCGTCAAACCTTCTACTGCTTTAATATCGTACTCACCGCCAAACACTAACTGATAGCGAGCCACACCCACAGCATAATTACCATTATTTTGGCTGCTTTGCGCTTCGGTCAGTATCGGGTCCAACCACACGGCACTACCTAACAGACGAGTACCAAATACCGGTTCACCGAATACGTTCAGTTCAACGCCGCGGTTACGCTGTTCACCCCCCAAGGCGTAGATATTGGTTGTTGCATCAATGGCACCGGCAGGTCTGGTGATTTCAAACAGAGCCAAGGTACCGCCATAGCGTTTGTTATCGAATTTCACGCCGACTTCATTCTGTTTAGCATGAATAATGCCAGTAACATTACCCGCATTGGCGGTATACCAAGGCGCGACCTTCCCCGGCGATAATGCTTCAATGTGGTTAGCATACAGGGAAACATTTTCCCACGGTTTAACCAACAAGCCATAAACTGGTGTCACTTTCATGGCATCTTGCACGTTTTTACTGTCTGGTACACCACTGTCAAAATTGCGAATAACCACTTCCTGACGGCGTAGCCCCAGCATCAGCTGCACTTTATCATCCATTGCCGACAGGGTATCCGACACCGAGATGCTACTGGCCCGAACCTGACTGTTTAGTGTTGGGTCTTGATTAGGGCTAGCAAAAGCAGTTGGGGGGAATGGGATTACCCCTGGGTTATAGATATTGGTGTCTACTGGTCCTGACATATTCCAGGCAGATTTAGCCGTTCGGTAGTTAGCGGCATAACCGAGATTCATCTTATGGGTTACTGGGCCGGTTTCAAAATGACCACGAATCCCCCCTAAACCAGCAATAGAGTCAGAAACATAAGGCACATACAGGCGGCTGATGGTGGCGTTGCCATTATTATCAGTCAGCGTTGGTGAGCCATATTGCCCGGTTTCGTCATTGTGGCTGGCACCGAGGGTACCGTATACCGTCCAGTTCTGGCTTAAATCATACTCACTACGCAGCATACCGAAGGTGGTTGCCATATCGGTATAGACCCACTGCTGACCATAGTTTAAGGTGGCTGCCGGTGGTTCTGGAATCACCGTCGCACTACCAATGGCAACATCAGTACGCATACCGTGAACGGTCTGTTTTTGATATCCAATATCTAAAGAAGTACGGGCGCGGTCACCACGGTAATCCAAACCGGTAGAGAGTGCGGTCGTGCGCTCGTTCTGATCATGAATAGCCGTTTCGCCTTCGCGGTGCAGCACATTAACCCGCACACCGAATTGGTCATTGTCACCAAAGCGGCGACCGACATCCAGCGCACCACCAACCTTGGCAGAAGAAGTATAATCCACGCTAACACGCGTCAATGGGGTATCACCGGCTCGTTTAGGCTCCAGGTTAATCATCCCACCCACACCGCTGCCGCTCGGCGAAATACCGTTCACAAATACGTTCGGGCCTTTAAACACTTCAACCCGCTCGACCATACTGGTATCAACCACCTGACGTGGCAGTACGCCGAACAGACCGCCGAACGAAATATCATCCCCATCGAGATTAAAACCACGAATACGGAAGTTCTGTGAAGCATTACCGTAGCCGCGCACGTTCTGTACTGAAGCATCGTTTTTGACCACATCAGCCAGTGTCCGCGCTTGCTGGTCTTCTACCAATTTAGATGTGTAGCCAATCACGTTAAAAGGTACGTTACGCGCATCTTGCTGCCCCAGGAAGCCAATACGCCCACCGTTAGCTACCTGACCGTCCAGATAGGTTGGAATAAGATCATTACCACCGGCACGGAAGGTCTCTTGCGTCCCGACCACAGTAATAGTATCCGTTGTTTTGCTGCTATCAACCTGAGTGGCATCAGCTGTTGTGCTAGCCTTTTTGCTGCTTTCAGCCGTATTGTCTGTGGCTGTTGCTGCCCATACAGATGCAGACAAAGTCCCTAATGCCGCACCGATCATGACGCACAAAAGACGTGGTGCAAGCCGCTTCTGATTTGCGCAGGTAGAGATAGTTTGATTCATCGTGTTGATGCCCCTGAAGTTTGCAATTTTGTTAATAATGAGAATGCTTATTATAAGGATTCAGAATTATCCTGATAACAGTTGCCGATGCAAGCACTTCTGCATTTCTGCGGGGTTATTTTTTGTATCGTGAAAAAATTAGATCAGTTATGTAATGAACATGATCTCGGTCGGTAATCTTATGGCCCAAAATGAGGGGAAATGAAATTAAAGGGAAATGATTGCGTAAATTACTTTTATATACGACCAGACTAATTACCCCTTCCCTACTTAAGTCAATTTTTATGGGTTATTCACGCCAACCACCCCCTATTATTAATAAGGCGATTTATTCTTTCTCCCTGTTATATTGACATCAGTTCCTTACCTGAAGCCCCGTAGTGACAGGCTTGATAAGCGTAACCCTCATATCCATTACAATTCTTATCGTGTATTTATTTCTGGTAAGAAAATTCTCATTACCTAATTTCATCTGTTAGCGATAGACTGCTACATTACTTTTACCGCAATAACAGATTAACCCTTCTGGCTCTCGATCCGCTCAGCCAAAGGTGGCTGAATATTAATTCAAGGAAATACAGGAATGGCTTTGCATCCAGCATCATTTGACGATCATATTTTCCGGCTCTTGATTGAAGCCGTTGATGACTACGCCATATACATCATTGATGCTCAAGGACATATCCTCACTTGGAACAGTGGCGCAGAACGCAATGCCGGTTACGCTAGCGAAGAAGTTATTGGTCAATCTTTCGAACTGTTTTATACCCCAGAGGATTTGGCGAACAAATTACCGGCCAAAGGGCTGCAACATGCCAATCAGTTTGGCCACTATGAAACCCAGGGCTGGCGGGTGCGTAAGAATGGTAAACGTTTTTGGGGCAATATTACGCTGAGTGCGCTGCATGATTCAGACCATATTTTGCAGGGATTCGTCCATGTCACCCGCGACTTGACGGATAAATGGCAGCGCGAAAATGCGCTGCGAAAGAGTGAGGAACAGTTTCGTCATCTGATCAGTGAAGTTGAAGACTATGCTATTTACATGACCGATACTCATGGCCGAATTCTCACCTGGAATAAAGGTGGAGAACGGAATGAAGGCTATACCAGTGATGAAATAATCGGTGAACATTTTGCGTTGCTGTTCACACAGGAGGATATTTCTGCTGGCGTGCCGGAGAAATCACTCGCCAAAGCCACCGCAGAAGGTAATTACCAGAGCGAAGGCTGGCATGTGCGCAAAAACGGTATTCGCTATTGGGCCAGTGTGGCAATTAACCCAATGCATGATGACAGTGGCAAACTGTTGGGTTTTACCAAAATTGTCCGTGATCTCACCGAGCGTCGTCAACGAGAAGAAGCACTGCGCATCAGTGAAGAGCGTTTTCGCTTAATGGTTGATACTGTTGAGGATTACGCTATTTTAATGCTTGATCCCTGGGGCCGGGTCAATACCTGGAACCACGGTGCTGAACGGAATATTGGCTATGCCAGTAATGAGATAATTGGTCAGCATTTCGGTTGTTTCTTTTTACCCGAGGATATTGCCGCCGGGTTACCGGAGAAGTTGCTGAAGACCGCAGCATCGACGAGCCGAATGGAACGCGAGGGCTGGTTGGTTCGCAAAGATATGACGCGCTACTGGGCAGTGACAGTCATAACAGTTGTCCATGACAATAATGGGAAACTTCTCGGTTATGCCGAAATAATCCGTGATATGAGTGAGCGCAAACAACGCGAAGATGCACTGCGCGCCAGTGAGGTCGCACGTTATGAAGAGCGCGAGCAACTGCATCGGGTGTTGTCATCTATCCAGGAGGGGATTATCTCCCTCGACACAGAAGGCCGTGTGGTACTGATGAACCCCAAAGCCGAAGAGATGACCGGGCGTAGCCAAAATGAATCCTGCGGTTTACCTATTGAAGACGTTTTTATTTTGTGGTCTCCGTTGCAAGATAAAAATCAGTTAGTTGCCTTCAATCAGTGTTTGGCCGAAGGGCGCAATACCTTATTGCCAGAAGGCAGCCAGTTGTTATCAAGCCAAGGAGAACGGCAAGAGATTCGCTGTTCTGCCTCGCCGATCCGCGATCGTGACAATATACTCACCGGCGCGGTCGTGGTATTTCAGGATGTGACTCGCGCCCGCCATGCACAGCGCGAACTGCAATATCAGGCCAATCATGACATGCTAACTGGCCTGATTAATCGGCGTCGATTGGAAGAGCGGCTCACCCAATCAATCAGCCAATTGGGGGACAACGAGCAGCATATCCTCTGTTATGTCGATTTAGACTATTTCAAGGATGTTAACGATACCGCAGGCCATGAAGCTGGGGATATGGTGCTGAGAATGGTGGCACAAACCATGCAACAAGCCGTTCGTGAAAATGACATTGTCGCCCGTTTAGGTGGCGATGAGTTTGCTATCGTGTTGTTTAATAGTCAAAACAAGCCTGCAACAGACATTCTGGAATCTGTGGTTGCCGATATTGCCGCCATCCAATTTCATTGGCACGGTCAATCGTATACATTTACCGCAAGTCTGGGCGCCGTCCCGCTAACTCGCCAAACTGAGAATGCCGCACAAGCCATGCGTCAGGCAGATATCGCCTGTTATGCAGCAAAACACGCAGGCCGTAACCGGCTATCACTCTCACTCTAAACACCTTCTGGTCTGGGTGGCGATGACTGCCACCCACTCATCAAATTGATCAATCATCAGAAGCGCATTAACTCAATCGCCCTTAATGACATAATTTTAGCAGGGTTATTGGTTGGTATGTCGCGCAATTAGACTTTGGTCAAAATATCGCTGTCAGTGCTGTGCTATATAAAGATAATCATCTTATAGCTTGGAACAAATAGATATGCCGTACTTTACGGTTAGTGTTGTTTTGCATAATGCAGTGGACGGCGATTACGAGTCACTTAATAAGAAAATGATTGATGCCGGCTTTACCCGCCTTATTGGTCGGGAAAAAGTCTATAAATTACCTGAAGGGGAATTCAATTATGGCAGCGGCACACTAAACAAACAAGAAGTTGCTGATTTAGCACTAAAAATTGCCGAGGAGGTACGGTTTATACCCTCTATACTGGTGACTGAATCCGGTGGTCGAACCTGGCGAAACTTAGATCTTAAATAAGCCACTTCAGTAAATATAAAAAAACCATGAATTTGACTTAAGTTAATTAATGATTCTACACCAGGGAATGTCACACTATAAATATATTAAAATAATAATGAGAGTTTACCTTAGGGGAGTTAGCTAATATTAAGGTATTGGTGATTATTAAAAATCAAATCTGGATTGATATAATTTATATAAGACTCGTGGCCCGAACACTGTCAGGCCAAGGCTAACAACATAGACTATTGGTCACTGCTCACGGCTGCAATTTCAGCCGCAGGCTCTTCTCTGCGGCGGTGCAACGCAATGACAAAGTCAGTTTCACAGATAAATGCCTGCCGCGCAGCCAACTCCTGCCCCATCTCGATTGATGCCCGCCAGGCAAAAGGGGTCATCTGCAATAAATTAAAACTCTGCTTACCCGGAAGTTTCATTTCATAAGCCAGTTTTTCGCAACTCAGCAAGTCAAACCCCTCAAGGTGCTCTTGTGCATCACCGTGGAGTTGTACTTCTGGGTAGATCAGTGCTTTTAACTGATAGAGATGACGCGGCCCAGGGGCAACAGTAACCACAATCCCGCCAGGTTTCACGGTACGTGATAACTCCGCCGCTTTGCACGGTGCATAAATCCTTAATACCGCATCAAGCGAATTATGGGCAAAAGGTAAGCGATGGCTGGAAGCTACACAGAAGCTCACCTGTTGGTAGCGCTTTGCGCCATACCTTACGGCGACTTTTGCCACATCTAAACCGAAAACAGCCATTTGACGCCGCCGATTTAACCTATCTGCCACAGCGCCGGTGTAATAACCTTCACCACAACCGATATCCAACAACATGGTGGCATCCAGTGGTAACGTGGCATCCAGAAGCTCGCAGACCCGCTGCTGCAAGGGCTGATAATATCCCGCATCAAGAAATACCCGCCGGGCCTGCATCATCTCCGGGCTATCTCCTGGTTGTTTCGATCCCTTGTGCTGCACTGGCATCAAATTGACGTAACCCTCTTTGGCGCAATCGAACTGATGATTATTGCTGCAACGCCACTGCTGCACGCTAAGCTGCAAAGCCTGATGACAAAGGGGGCACTGATAAGACATGGTTGATTTCCAGATGACAGACAAATAACCGCCAGAATCGCGGACAGACACGGCGTTAGTCTAAAGAAGCACTTCCACCGTTGCAAGCCACTGTTTAACGCCATAAATCGGTCGAATATCAGCTATGGTGTACCATCCCTGCTGGAATAGCGTCAGGTTCAACATTCATGGTGCGCAAAATTTGCCCCATAATATCGCTAAATACCGGGGCAGAAACCGCGCCGCCATAGTATTTGCCGCCTTGCGGATTGTTTATCACGACCACCAAGGCAAAACGGGGTTGGCTGGCAGGCGCGACACCCGCGGTATAAGCCACATATTTATCAATATACTGGCCATTTGGCCCAATCTTCTTAGCAGTCCCCGTCTTAACGGCAACCCGGTATCCCCTGACGGCTGCCTTCATTCCGCCACCGCCGGGCAACGCCACACTTTCCATCATATGTTCCACTTGCCGCACCAGAGCCTCGGGGAATACCCGTAGCCCTAACACCGGAGGATCGACCTTAGTAATCGATAATGGCCGATAAATACCGAAGCTGCCGATGGTGGCATAGACTCGAGCCAGTTGCAGCGGCGTCACCATCAAGCCGTAACCGAAAGAGAAGGTAGCGCGATCCAGATCACTCCAGCGTTGTCGCTGTGGCATTAACCCGCTACTTTCACCGGTAAGGCCTAACTGAGTCGGTTTTCCCAAACCAAACAACGCATAGGTTTCCATTAATGCCGAAGACGGCATTGCCAATGCCAGGCGAGAGACGCCAACATCACTTGATTTCTGCAATACGCCGGTCAACGATAGCGCGGGATAAAAACCTACATCTTTAATTTGGTGCCCACTCAGCACATAAGGATGGGTATCCAGTACGCTGTCTGGCTTTACCAGATGATGTTGTAATGCGGTCATTACCACCATCGGTTTGACTGTCGAACCCGGCTCAAAAATATCGCTGATAGCCCGATTACGAAAATTCTCTTCCGCCGTGGCGGCGCGGTTATTCGGATTAAAGGTGGGATAGTTGGCCATCGCCAAGACTTCGCCAGTATTAATATCAATAACCACTGCGGAGCCAGAATCAGCCTTATTAAACATGACAGCATTGGTCAGCGCATGGGATGTTTCAGCCTGCAAACGCTCATCAATACTGAGTTCAACATTCTGTCCCGGGTGGCTATCAGTAGAAGAGATATCCTCAACCACTCGGCCAAAGCGATCTTTACGTACCACTCTACTGCCAGCCGTGCCACTTAATAGCGAGTTAAAGCTCTTTTCTACGCCTTCAATACCCTGGTCATCTATATTAGTGAAACCAATTAAATTGGCCGCCACATCACCGGACGGATAAAAACGCCGTGACTCCGCTTTGGTCGCGATACCGGGCAGTTTCAAGCGTTGAATGTACTCAGCAACATTAGGTTCAACTTGTCGGGCAAGATAGATAAAACGGGCATTGGGGTTTTGATTGATACGGTTGATTAATTGGCCTATTGGCATATTGAGTTCCTGTGCCAATGCCTGCCAGCGTTCGGTAGTACCTACCCCGCCTTTTTCCAGTACCGTTTTGGCATCAGCCCAAATGGCCTCGACCGGGACACTGACCGCCAACGGATGCCCGCCACGATCAGTTATCATACCGCGTGTATTGGGTGTTGCCACCACACGCACTGAACGCATATCTTCTTCTTTTACCAGCGGGTCCGGTTCAATAACTTGCAGCCAGGCAACCCGTGCCAGCAGGCCAAAAAGTGACATTAAAATACAACTACACAACAAGCCAAAGCGCCAACGAATAAAGTTGTTACTGTCAGTTTTTGGTTTAGGAATCATTAAGATCAACCCTGGAGAATAGCGTGCATCATAGCTGCCATTAAACCCTATCCCAGACACTAACGGGTGCCAAAACAGTGATACAAGATGCATTATTTTGCAACAATTCACTAACGGCGATTTAAAAGAAAAGGTGACTGGTCAATAACTTAAAAATCGGCTTACACTGAGTGGCGTTCTTTTTCTTCATTAGGTAGGTTCTATGACTGATTTTTCACCACAACTTAGCCGGATCACCACCCTCTGCCATGGTTTTGGCAATAAATCGGCCCTGCTACCTTCCTGCCTCTTGCCATATCAGGCTTCACAAGCCATTAAAAAGCAGGTTCATGGCACTACGATTATCGATGTGACCGCCCCGGGACAAGAGTGTGGTGAAGCCGATGGTTTCTATACCACTCAAGCAGGCATTTTATTGACCGTTCTGACGGCTGATTGTCTGCCAATCATTTTTAGCCAACGACAAGGGAGAGCCATTGCGGTGGTTCATGCCGGTTGGCGGGGCTTATTTGATGGCATTATCTTAAAGATGGTTGAGCGTATTGCGCGCGATGATGACCCTGTAAATTGGGTTGCAGCCGTAGGGCCTGCCGCACAGTCTTGCTGCTATGAAGTCAATGAGGAGTTGGTCGAAAGGTTTATTAATAAATTACCACTGGTTAAAAATATCATTTCACCCCGTTTTCGCCACCTCAACTTAGCGGCCATTGCTGAACACCAATTACGAAGTGCAGGAATTCATCAAGTCGATCATGTAGGCAGTTGTACTATTTGTACGACTATTCAACATGATGATAATAATAAAAGTCACTTCAAATATACCAGTTTCCGCCGAACCAGCCAGCAGCAAGCGATTGATCCAACCCATCCAGGGATTAAAGGCCGTAATCAACATTCCGGCTTAATTATTTTGCCTTAACGGATAGATAATATTTATCGCACCCTGAATACGAAAAAACCCGCACAAAGGCGGGTTTTTACAGCAAAAGAGCTGATTAGATTGCAGTAACGTTTACTGCAGACGGACCTTTCTGACCGTCTTGGATTTCGAACTCTACGTTCTGGCCTTCAGCCAGGGTTTTGAAACCATTACCCTGGATTGCAGAGAAGTGTACGAACACATCTTTGCTGCCGTCAGCTGGAGTGATGAAACCGAAACCTTTAGACTCGTTGAACCACTTAACTTGACCTTTGATCTTTGCCATCTTGAGTATTTCCTTTGGATTGTTTAACTCGCCCGTAGGCGTTTACATAGACAAACTAGAGTCGTTACTGCTTGAGGCACTAAGATAAGGATCGGCAGAGAAGCGGTATTCAACGCTAACGTCTTTACTCAGAACTTCTTTACTGAAAATGCCACACATATACAGAACTGTACCTCGTTTTACCCATATGCGTTATCACATACTCTGTATTCGATGGCAAGCCATTTTTAATCAAGGGTGAACCTGTCGCACATATTTGAAACGCTTGCTCATAAAGAATGCGTAAATATGCTGAAATTTGTTGAAGGTCATCGTATTTTCTGCTCTATTTTTTTATACTGGCCTATCGCGCTTTCTTACTGGTTTTTAACATTTCAGCTAACACTTTTTATAATACTGCTTACGTGGATATTTGCTGTTTTCCATCCCCAGCATCGAACCGAAAATCACAATGGTATAAATTTTATTAGCATTAAATATATAATAATTGAATATATCCCACCCCAGTTCTGACGGCTCACTCTCTTCATCTAGTGACTGTCACAGGGGCAAGCTTGCTAGCTAACCCCTTACTTAATATCAGGTTATAGCTTGAATCTTATCTTTGCTCAAAAATCAGAAATAATTTATTGACGACTTTGTTATGAAGCACAATTGCACAACCTACCCCCAACAGTAAGGAGAGCCACTTGTTATATAAAAATATAAGCCAAAATGCCAAATTTAATACTAAAAGATTGACTCTCCATATGGACTGGTATTGTGCTATATAGGTGCAATACACGAGAAAAATTAGCTGCATCGCACCAACAAGGTGCGATAGCACTTTATTTAATCTGCATGAATATCGCCTAAAGCACGCATTATTAGTTAATTCACCAGGGTGAAATGCAGCCTAATCCACCTACATTTAGTGTGAGAAATCCCTCTTGATATATTCTTTACTTTTCTGAAACAGAATTTAATAGCACTGATGTACAGTTGAAAATTCTAAATTACTTTATCGTTATAGTGTGGTTTAGGTTCGAGATTATAAGCTCCACGCAATTATAAATAATCTATTAATCACCCTTATTTTGATAAGTACAAAGATTATCTGATGCACAGATATCTTATTTCGCCTTATGGGCATCAGAGAGCCATGTTATGAATTGTAAATATATTATCAACACCTGTATTCTCAGTAGCTTATGGTGGGGTCAGGCCGCTACTGTATTGGCGGAGGAAAACTATCAGCCAACACCGACATCTATAGGGCAACATAACCCGCAAACCAGCAATGGGAGTCTGTGGCAACGCCTGACGAGCAACATCTCGCTTACCTGGGATTCACCAAACCAGGAGCTGTATATCCCGCTGAATACCTGGCACAACCGCTGGACCTACGATGATGACAAGATAGAGTCATACAATGAGCGGCCATGGGGTATCGGCTATGGCAAATATCGCTATGATGAGGATAACAACTGGCACTCTGTGTATGCGATGGCATTTATGGATTCGCACAACCAAATTGAACCCATTATAGGTTATGGCTATCAAAAAATGTGGATACCGGGAGCGATGGACGGCTGGCGTTTTGGCGTAGGTTTTACCGCCAGCATTACCGCACGTCATGAATATTATTACATTCCTGTCCCATTGCCTTTGCCACTTATTTCTATTGAATATAATAAGTTTTCACTACAAAGCACCTATATTCCCGGCACTTATAATAATGGTAATGTTTTGTTTACCTGGATGCGCTGGCAATTCTAATGGACGCTATTATTTAACTATTTAAACCATGCAATTAAAGTGGTTACAAGCGACTATTAAGAATTAATCTCAATTAGCGTTAATTGATCCCAAAAAATACGATAGTTCTTATCAATTAAAACTATGCTGAGTATCCGCTTAGTTTATTGCTGATTATTTAAACACAACAAATAGCGTCTTAGGTGATAACCGCCGGGCTTGATTTTTCATACAGTTAATCGCCCGGCACTTTTATGCTAACACTTCAATCAGGCTGCGTCTGAGTCATTTACATTCAGTTCATGCCGCCTATGTTTACGCCGAGTGAGTATAAAACCGCACCACAATAGCGCAACCCAAACTGGCATCATTAGCACTGAGATCTGAATACCATCAGTGAGATACATAATGACCAGAATCAACGACAGAAACACCAGGCACAGATAATTACCGTATGGGTACCATAGCGCCTTAAACCGCGGTTCTACGCCTTCTTGCACCTTCGCAGCCCGGAATTTGAGGTGAGCTAAACAAATCATCACCCAGTTAATGACCAATGTTGAAACAACCAGCGCCATAAGCAGTTCAAACGCTTTGCCCGGCATAATATAGTTTATAACAACACCGGCTGAAGTGGCCAACGCCGAAAGTGCGATTGACAGAATAGGCACGCCACGTTTATTAACCCGGGTCAACAACTTAGGCGCATTCCCCTGCGATGCCAAGCCAAATAACATGCGGCTATTACAATAAACACCGCTGTTGTAAACCGATAGCGCTGCGGTCAAAACCACTACATTCAAGATTGTTGCAACCCAATTGCTATCTAACGCATGGAAAATCATCACAAAGGGGCTACCGCCTTCAACCACTTTGCCCCACGGATATAGGGAAAGCAGTACCGCCAATGAACCGATGTAAAAAATAAGGATGCGATAGACAACCTGATTGGTTGCTTTAGGGATACTGTGATGTGGATCTTCAGCTTCAGCGGCCGTAATGCCAACCATCTCCAAGCCACCAAAAGAAAACATAATCACCGCCATCGCCATCACTAATCCGCTCAAGCCATGGGGCATAAACCCACCTTGTGCCCAGAGGTTAGTAACCGATGCCTCAGGCCCACCAGTACCGGAAGCCAGCAGATATGCACCGAACACAATCATACCGATAATGGCAACAACCTTGATGATTGCGAACCAGAATTCAGTTTCACCATACATACGTACGTTAATAAGATTGATGGCATTTATTAAGACAAAAAATACAGCAGCGGAAACCCAGGTGGGAATCTCTGGCCACCAGTATTGAATATAAATACCGACGGCGGTCAATTCAGCCATACCAACCAGTATAAACATCGCCCAGTAGTTCCAACCAGATAAGAAGCCAGCAAAATCGCCCCAATATTTATACGCAAAATGACTAAATGAACCTGCAACTGGCTCTTCGACAACCATCTCACCGAGCTGACGCATAATGAGAAAAGCGATAAAACCACCGATGGCATAGCCGAGTATCACTGAGGGGCCAGCCATCTTAATCGTCTGAGCTATCCCTAAAAATAATCCGGTCCCAATCGCACCACCCAAGGCAATCAGTTGAATATGTCGATTTTTTAAACCGCGTTTTAGTGTTGAATCCTGCAACTGCTGTTCCATCCTATCCTCTGCCGCACCTATTACGCACTAACGTGCTAAACAGCGCTTTCATAAATGAATCTGCGGCGGTTTTTTAACACTTAAACCTAATTGCAGCAAGAATAAAGGTAGTTAGCTGACTATCGGAGAAGGATCAATCAGCCGATGTTTACATGGGAAGGATTTGATTAGAAGACAATGATGCTTTGTCTGTTTAGGGTTGTAACGCAGATATGCCACATAACTTACTCAGATTCCTGGCCCCAATCATCAATGTCGCGACATAAGATTGACGCCGGGTGACAACTTCAACCGCCACGCGATTATTTTTATAGCGGATAAGATAAGTTGAAGGCCAGCCTTGACGCCGCTCACCATAAGATTTTTGATGGTGGTCAATCGCCGCATGGGCAATGACCAGGTGAGATAAATTTGAATCCCCTTTAATAATACGTTTCATCATCAGCTCCAAGAAGTCAGTCAGAGAATCGCTTACCGTTGGTCACGCCACACGCTCAGCATATGGGTCTCCACGCGGTCGAAAACCATCAATATTTACTCAAATATCTTGGCTGAGCAGGTAACAGATCATCGCGGCACGAAGTGGACTTTGGCTATAGGCTTGCCACTCACCTTGCGGATTGGTAATCCGAGCATTCCACTGATTATTATCATTAACTTCAGGGGAATAGAGGCCAATTTTATTGGCATAGATGATAGGCCAGGCATCAGAAGGGTTTTTGCAGTAGTCCTTACCTTTAACTCCACCGTATGGATACCACTTATCGGGATCTTCCCCTGTCAGCAGTGCAATATTTCGGTTCACTTCAGTGTCACTTTCTTCATACCATTTAATCATTAGAATCACCGTTTTCTTGAAAAGTCCTGGCTACATTACGGCGAAAATAAGACAAATTTATGACAATCAGAGCAGTATATTGGGCTAAATAAAGGGGCAAACTCACATCGCGCAAAAAGATAATGCCGGCTATGCAGGAGAAACCATCACTCTGGCTACGACGATATTCTGATACCGCCGGGTGACAGCATCAGAACCGGGGGGATTTATCGCTCTGGAATAAACCCTTTAAAGTCGAGAGGCGAGACAATATCACTATCGTCTTGCTCATGCCTGACACCCGTAGCATTTTCCAGTAAAGCATTGAGCAATTCGGTTTGCCGTTTTTGTTGTTCGGCAATTTCGTGTAACAAACGGATTTGTTCATTTGCTCGTACACTGGCACGGCTCAAAAAGAACCAGACTATCAAGAAGAAAATGACAGTAAGCAGCGATAAAGCAATTGGGATGACACCCAGTGCCCCCATATTTGTATCTAACATTGACGACCCTATGACATACGTGGCTAAGGCGCTATCTTATCACTCTGCCCACCACAAAGGGGATCTGAATAAGTGATTCATACTTAATAACGATAACGAATAGTAATAGTTATTTATCGTTATTATAGCTAAGCATAATAGGCTATCCTTACCATGGAATAATCGAAGTGATAGCACAAATACCGGTAGAAAAAGTCCCCCCCTGATCGCAATAACTATCAAGGGCTAATAGATAAAACAAGCAGCAAACGGCAATGATCCCTACCGCTGCAACAAGTTTCTTAATGTTCAAATCGGGCACCTTCCGTAATGTTTTTTTTAATTATACTGTATTAAACATCAACCATTTATAGCCAAAATGTAATTACTGATGTGCACTATAGCTCTGTAACAACATTTTTTATAAGAATTTACTGTTTAGTCTTATAAATCAATATGATTTAGGATTTTTACTATTAACTAACTTATCATTACTCGTTAAACTGTTAAATATTTATCCTAAAAAATAAGTAAAACTAATTACATGGAGTGACTACATGAGTTTATTCAGACTGGTTCTGGTGGCAGCAATCATATACTTGGGCCTTCTCTTTTCAGGCTATGGCGTGCTTATTGGCAGTGAGAAAAACGCCGCAGGCATTGGTTTGCAGTGTAAATATCTGACGGCAAGAACTGTTACAACCGCTCAATTTATAAACGGTGAAAATGGTGTCATTGGTGTCAGTAACTGCCCATTAGTGAAAAAGATCGGCAATAACGTTTTTGAATAATTGAACTGCGGGTTTGCTATTCATAACCCGCAGTGCATTTCCCCCACGGCCGCTAGCCTGATACTACCGCCCTACTTGCAGACAGCCTTAAACGGTAGCGGTTATTTTTGGCTAAATTTCATATCAATTAATGCAATGGCTTTCTCAATCGCTCGCTTAGTCACTGGGTCCGCCCCTGCCGGGTGTGTAGAGAAATCAATAGCTTTAAGTTGATGGGACATTTTATCTCGCACCTCCACCGGAGCAATGATATCAATCACATCAAGGATTTGCTTAATCACCAGTTGGCAGGCAACCAAGTCTGACACCAGCTCTTGGTCATTAGTAAACATTTCAGACATGCATAATTCCTTCTCAGTAATATCGTAAAAGGATATCACGCTTGCTGAAATATTTCTTTAACCTGCACTGCTCTTGTCGACTCGAGAGACTGGCATTATCCTCGGCTAATGAAATACCTACAACCGATGTCGATGATGTGCTTAATCAATCAATTGCCCCCTCTTTTTGCGAGAAAGAAGCAGATATGAGATGGCAAGAAAGCTAACGTCAGTACGAAGGGGGGATATAAAAAAACCAGGCATGAAATTATCAATCACCTGGTTCTAGAGGAAACTCATTAGATGTAGATCGATCACAATATTCCTAATCTCACAGTTCATCACCTCCTGCGCCTTTACCTTTATGCAGGACCATTACTGGCATCTTTAAAAAAACGGTTACGCCGACAACCGCTATCAGAGTCATAATCACCGTTATTAACATGCGATCACCTCATCATTTTTAATTTCTATTTTTCCAAACTCAACCCTTTATCCTCGGGATAGACCCCTTCCTGATGACACTACCCTTTTACTATGGCACCAGAAAAATCTTTTGCAAACACTGTCTGAAAAGTCTTTATGGTCTATTTTGTTCAATCGGGAGCAATTTGGTGTTTTGTGTTGTTCGATTCAACTTGTGTATACTGCTCTACTCCTATCCAGAAAAAACAGACTAAATAATGTCACAAGAAAATCATCTCGCGTTAGTCTGCGCCCTCAGTAAATGGGTCGAAACCCATCTAGGGCGGGTCATCTACCTTGAAGAGTTAGCCGTGTATTCAGGCTATTCGCTTTGGCATATGCAGAAAATATTTAAAGAAGTGACCGGGGTATCGCTGGGTAAATACATTCGGGAAAGACGCTTAGCGGGCGCGGTTTATCAACTAAGAAGTAGTGATAGTACGATTTTTGATATCGCATTGGACTTTGGCTTTGGCTCACAGTCACATTTTACTTACATGTTCAGAAAACGTTACGGTATCACTCCGTATGATTTCAGGCAAAATACTGATATTGACCTGAATATCGCGTTGCCCTTGCATGCTATTCATCAGAAGCTGGCATAACACTCCGCAATACCCACGATTCGCCTGAATGCTTACCACTGCTCTCCGGCGAATAACGCTTTTCAGTTCTTTTTATAGCAATTCTGTACATCAATAGGTTGTGCTTCGTTACGTTGGCGATCCGCCATATAGGTCATCGCAAACATGACACTGACAACAATGAGTGCCGCCAACAGTAAACCGATCAATGCGATGACTTTGTTGTCATCAAACAAGCTCTTATCCATACATTCCCCCTAATTTCTATGGCGTATCATTAGATTAGCCATAGGATCGCAATCAATGTTATTGCAATCAGCAAACATGATGTTGTAAGTAAAACCACGAGCGCAAATTGCGCATCGCCAATTCCCGCAGAATAATCACTATTCGGGGTAATATTTTGTTGTTTTTTCAAAGCAATACCTACTGATTGGCGCACACCAATCCTAACTCTATATAAGAAAAATCGCGTTTTATAATGGATACATTTCTATCGGATATCAACCTAACCATTAGTTATTCCAACGCGATCCTGTCGTACTCTGTGTTATAGATCAAGCCCATCTATTGTAAAGTTAGGGATAGGCGCAAAATACATTAGTTTTAGTTAAGTGTTTGTGGCGATAATATAATGTCATCTCTGTTCAGTAGACAATTACTGTATCACCGCCGTTATTATACCGTAATTATCCCTGTGGCGAGGCTATACAGAGCGGCTAAAGCGGTAATCATGGCCACGGCAAAAAGACATTTTTCAATCGGCGCGAATATTGCTTTCTTTTGCTCACGCTTCGCGATGATAAACAGCACAGTTCCCGGACCATATATCACTGCTGACAGTAATATGTATTTCAACCCGCCCGCGTAGACCATTAATATGGCATATAGTGTTGCTATCAAAGCAAAAATAAAATCTTTCTTCAGCTCGACCGAACCTGCCGAATAGGTTTCTCGGGTCCAGGCCAATTTCAACCCATAAGCCGCAACCAGCAAATAGGGGATCAAAACTAATGAGCTGGTGAGTTCCAGTGCCAACTGAAACGCATACTCAGTGAAGAGCGTAACAATTAAGAATAATTGGATAAAAATATTCGACATCCAAACCGCTGCCGATGGCACCCCGCGCTTATTCTCCGTTGCAAATATCTGCGGCATGATATTACTTTTTGCTGCGGAATAGAGTGCTTCAGCCGCCAATAGGGTCCATGACAGATATGCGCCCATAACGGAGATAATCAGCCCGATGCTGATAAATATAGCGCCCCATCGACCCACTATATGTTCTAACACCCCAGCCATTGAGGGTTGCCGTAAAGCAGCAAGATCAGGACGAAGCAGCACACCATAGGAAAGCATTGTCACTAATACCAGTAAACATAAAACACCAATAAAACCGAGAACAGTAGCAATACCAACATGCTTTCTTTCTTTAGCGTAACGGGAATAAACACTCGCCCCTTCAATGCCCACAAAAACAAATACGGTGACCAACATAGTACTGCGCACTTGAGCAAATAGTGTCTCTGATGTTGCACCAATATCTAATGCCGCATGACCGGTATAACCATAGTCATCCAAATGGGAGAGATCACCGACACCAGACAAAGATTGGGAACCCCAGAAGTTTAATGCAAACGTATCTGTATGAAATGCAAATGCCAGCACAATAACAAAAATAAATATCGGAATAACTTTAGCAAAAGTGGCAATAGTATTGATTGCTGCGGCTTCTTTGATACCGCGTAGCACCATAAAATGAAAACTCCACAAGATTAATGACGCAATTAAGACTGCGGATAACGTATTACCATCACCAAATAGTGGGAAGAAGGCTCCCAATGTTGATTTGATCAAAACAAAATAGGAAACACTGCCGATACAGGCGCCAGCCCAAAAACCAATGGCTGAGGCAAAACCGGCATAATCACCAAATCCAGTTTTAGCATAAATATAAACACCGGAATCCAAATCTGGCTTACGTTGTGCCAAAGTCTGAAAAACAAAGGCCAGAGTTAACATTCCGCCACCAGCAATAATCCACGCGATGATGGCACCCAAGCCTCCGGTTGCTCGGCCGAATGTAGCAGGTAAAGAGAAAATACCAGCACCTATCATTGAACCCACGACCAGCGAGGTTAATGACCACAGCGAGAGCTTTTTATTTGATGAAGCCGCCATATTCATTTCCATTTACATTAACTAATCCAATGTAAAACAGAATAACCTAATAGAAGACCCACGCCTATAGATGCAATTCAGAGAAAATGTGAGCCTCCTTTAAAAGCTGAATATTCACTGTTGAGTGGGCGTGACACTAATATTAAGGCGTATATATACTCACAGCGGTAGCCTCTTTATGTATCAGTAACAAAATAGACCTATTAGACATAGGCCTTGATACTGTTTGAATTTAAACTGCGCATGGTCGGTTTGTGCCGCCAAACTCGTTAATCAAATTTTTAGTCAAATAATAACGGTGGTACTCACCCAGTACATTTTCTAGCGTCATTTTCAATTGATAACCCTGTTTTTCATAGAACGGGCGAGCCTGGAAGCTGAATGTATCTACTTGGGCAAACTTGCATCCCCGCTGTATTGCTTCCTGTTCGGCTGCGTTCATCAAGTTAGTACCAGCCCCTGAGTGACGTAATGCATCCGATACCCATAACAACTCAATACTCAGGCAATTACCTAATGTATATCCGGTAATCCCTCCCAACTTTTCGCCACCTTCTCCTGTGATAAATACGGCTAATGGTTTACGACCATTATCACCAACAAATTTACGGTTAAAAGCCTTCAATCCCTCAATGATTTCTGCAATATCTTCAGTCGTTGGGGCATCTGTCATGGTCAAATTCATTGCTACTGCTCCTCGCTATTTTCTGACTAACAATACTCGATATAATCTTGGCTTCAATGCATATTCTCACAGATAAGAATTCTATTATCGGATAATAAATAGCAAAATAAATGCTATTAAGAACCATTTACATTTATAATGCAGCGAACAGCTCTTTCCGACATTTGTACCGATTTCTCCTCTGTAATTGTAAGGATACCCCAATGCTCCGCCGTTTCTTTTCTTATTATGCCCCGTACAAAGGGCTTTTTTATCTGGACTTTGGCTGTGCCATTTTGGCCGGGCTGCTGGAGTTGAGTTTCCCGATGGCGGTAAAACTGTTCATTGATAAATTACTTCCCAATCAAGATTGGGTGTTGATCGTTTGGGCGGCAACTGGCCTGTTGATGATTTATCTGCTCAATACTGCGCTAATGGCGATTGTTAACTACTGGGGGCACGCATTGGGTGTGGGTATCGAAACCGACATGCGCCGCCAGGCTTTTAGCCATCTGCAAAAGTTATCATTCAGCTATTACGACAATATGAAGACCGGCCATATTATCACCCACGTCACCAAAGACCTTGAAGAGGTTGGAGAAATTGCCCACCACGGCCCTGAAGATCTTTTTATTGCCGTTATGACCTTTATCGGTGCATTCATTTTGATGGCATCCGTCCATTTACCACTGGCGATGCTCACCATCATCATCGTACCCTTTATGACCTATCTGGTCAGCCGCTACGGTTCACAGATGACCGAGACCTGGCGCAAACTGTTTGGTCAAGTTGGCAATTTTAATGCCCGCATTGAGGAAAGTATCGGCGGTATTCGTGTCGTCAAAGCTTTCGCTAATGAATCTCATGAAAAGAAATTGTTCGCCGCAGATAACGAAAGCTACCGCACCACCAAATTGCGGGCTTACCGCATCATGACCACCAGTATGACCATGAGCTACCTCAGTACCCGTCTGGTGCAGTTAATTGTGATGGTTGCCGGTACCTGGTACGTCGTGCATGACCAGTTGAGTTACGGCGGTTTTGTCGGCTTTCTGTTATTAGTTGAAGTGTTTTTTCGCCCGGTGGCGAAAATAACCTCAGTACTGGAAAGTTATCCGAAAGGAATTGCCGGTTTTAAGCGATTCACTCAATTGATAGATACACTGCCTGATATTGTCGACCAACCAAACGCTCGCCCTGTTGGCCATTTGCATGGCGATATTTGTTATCACAATGTCAGTTTCGGTTATTCACCACAGAATAAAATTTTCACCCATTTGAACCTGCAAATCCGGGCTGGCGAAACTGTGGCATTCGTCGGGCCATCGGGGGCGGGTAAAACCACATTATGCTCACTGCTGCCCCGCTTTTATGAACTCGATGAGGGGGCAATCACGATTGATGGTATTGATATCCGTGATATGACTCAACAATCATTGCGTAATAATATCGGTATTGTTCAGCAGGACGTTTTCTTATTCGGCGGATCTATCCGTGAGAATATTGCTTACGGTAAACTCGATGCCAGCGACGATGAAATAATGGTTGCAGCACAACAAGCCCGGCTAGATGAGTTGATTGAAAGCTTGCCTGATGGACTGGATACCGTTGTTGGTGAGCGCGGAGTAAAATTATCCGGTGGGCAGAAACAGCGCTTGTCAATTGCACGTATTTTCCTGAAAAATCCACCGATTTTGATTCTGGATGAAGCGACCTCCGCGCTTGATACTGCCACTGAGCAAGCCATCCAGCTTGCGCTAACGGAATTATCACAAGGCAGAACGACGTTGGTGATTGCCCATCGCTTAGCCACGATTCAAAATGCCGATCGTATCATTGTGGTCGATAAGGAAGGGATTGTGGAACAGGGCGACCATTATGAATTGCTGGCCCGTAAAGGCGCCTATGCAAAATTGCATAATGCCCAGTTCAGTGCTGCCTGATACTCAGTAAAAACCCACCCGCTGATGGGCGCGAATGGTAAACTGAAGGAAAATTCAGCCAAAGCCATTCCATCGCGGGCTTAAATAGGGTACAAGGACGCCATGAAAATTCCAAAACGAATCCAACCGCTGGTTGATGACGGCTTGGTTGACGAAGTCATCCGTCGTTTGAAAAGTGGCAAAGAAGCTGATGTATACGTTGTCCGTTGTGGGCAGGATATCCGCTGCGCTAAAGTCTATAAAGAAGCTGAAAACCGCAGTTTCAAACAGGCTGTTCAGTATCAGGAAGGGCGTAAGGTTCGTAACAGTCGTGACGCGCGAGCCATGGCCAAAGGTTCTAAATTTGGCCGCAAGCAACAGGAAGAGACCTGGCAAACTGCCGAGGTGGATGCCTTGTACCTGCTCGCCAATGCCGGTGTTCGGGTACCCCAACCTTATGCATGCCTTGATGGTGTTTTATTGATGGAACTGGTCACCGATGCAGATGGCCTTGCCGCCCCTCGCCTGAGTGATGTGCCATTTAGCAGAGAACAAGCGCTGATTGACCATGCATTGATGATCCAATATGTGGTACGGATGCTTTGCGCCGGTCTGGTTCATGGCGATTTATCAGAGTTTAATGTCTTAATTGATAAAGAGGGCCCGGTCATTATCGATTTACCGCAAGCCGTCAATGCTGCGGCGAACAATCATGCTAAAGCCATGCTGGAGCGGGATGTCGCAAACATGACACACTATTATGGCCAATACGCACCAGAACTGCTTAATCGTAAGTATGCCAAAGAGATGTGGGCACTTTATGAGGATGGCAAACTGCATCCAGAAACGCAACTGACTGGTGAGTTTGCAGAAAGCACCGAAGCGGCTGATGTTGAGGGTGTACTGGAGGAAATCAAAGCGGTTATAGCTGAAGAGCAAGAGCGCCTGCGTGAAGCTCAGGATCACGACAACTAGACATTAACTATCCTAAATCGACTCTCTGTGGGGCAGTAATGACTCTCTTCCCTGCCCCACACGCTCTTTACGTATCAGTTCAGCACCACCGCTTCCACGCGGTTTTTCCCCGTGGTTTTCGCCCGATATAACGCTTTATCCGCAGCATCCGACAAGTCTGTCGCCGAAATAGACTCACCCGGCGCGGATACCGAAGCCACACCAATGCTGATGGTCACCCGCCCCTCTGGCGACATCCCATGGGGAATATCTAACTCCTCAATGGAGTGACGCATGCGCTCGGCAACCGCTTTCGCATCCGCCAGGGTACTGGGTGCTAGCAATACAATAAACTCCTCGCCGCCATAGCGCGCCAAAATATCTGAACCACCACGAATAGATTTTGACAAAGTTTCGACAATGGATTTCAAACAAACATCCCCCATTGCATGGCCATAAAGGTCGTTAAAGCTTTTGAAATTATCAAAATCGATCATCAACACAGACAGAGAACCGCCTTCGATCCGGTTTTTTTGCCAGATGTGCTGATAGATATCATCAAAGTGGCGACGATTGGCGACCCCAGTTAATACATCGGTTTGTGACAACGCCTTGAGGATCGATTCTGACTGTTTAAGTTCAGTAATATCGAAAAACGAGCCATACCAAATAACAGCCCCATCATCCTGAAGCGTCGGGAAAGACTCACCATGGAGCCAGTGTGTACCTTTGCCCGGCAACACCACGCGAAAATCGCAGCGCCAGACAGATAGATTCTGTTGAGAGATGGCTACCGCCTGTTTTAGCATATCCATATCGTCAGTATGCACGCGGCTAAACAGAGGGTTTTCCTCTCTGGGCACATACAAAACATCAGCCGGTGACAGAGCAAATATTTTTCTGACACCCTCGCTACAATATTTAAAATAAGATTTACCCTCTGCATCTAAATAATAAGCATAAATCATTGCTGGTAAATTCTTAGTTAAACGATCCATCATCTGCTTACTTTCTTCCAGCTTCATCAGCAGGAATTTTCTTTCCGAAACATCAGCAATCACACTAATATAACCCACGGTCTGGTTATTATCGGCAGTTATTTCATGGACACTAAGTGCTCCCCAGAAACGTTTCCCATCTTGGCGCTGATAACACCACTCGCTGGCATCACGCCGATTAAGCAATAAATAATCCAGCTCAGCTTGATCCTTACCAAACTCTGGAATATGCAGTATATCCGAAATAGGGCATCCCAAGACTTCATCTTTAGAATAGCCAAACATTCGCTCCGCGCCCACATTAAATATGGTGATCCGACTCTCTAAGTCGGTGGTAATAATCGCGACCTGTTTTTCCGCATTCAACAGTACATCCAGTTGAAGATTAGATAATTTATCTTTCCCATTCTCTCTCTTCACTGGTTCACCTTTACGGTGCTGACCAAATACTTTCCCAGTCAAAGCATTCAGGCAGTTATGATAAAAAGAAAATAAAGACATAAAGTAAATCACCTATAATTTAGAACAAGAAAAAATGAAATTATAACCAGTCTACTGATGGTGCTAATAATAACACTGTGAACTATAACATACACCAATGAATCAGTGTAGGTTTGGAATGATGATACTCTCTAATAGATAACTACAGACACTCAACTTGATAATATCATTACAAATCTCGCCAAGAAAACTGAAAGAACAATCCGTTATGGTGATGATGTATTCCTATTGAATAACTGGAGCGAGAATGAAGAAGTTACTGATGTTTTGTGATGTATCAGTGTTGCTATTGAATGCAGCCTCTAGCTTTGCCACACAACCTATTAATAAAGAAGCACAAAAACAATCGGGAGTGAGATGTAAACGCCCGCCTGAACCGCCAAAAGACAAGAGTGGCCGCCCGTTGCCGCCAGCGAAAGAACATCATGATGGCCAACCAGCAAAAATCCCGCCGCAACATGATGGCAAGTATCCATGCCCGCCACCGCTATCAGATAAAAACCACAAAGTTTAATATGTTATATTTATTAGTATAGCTAATACTATTGTAACAACAGATAAATTGAAAGCAGGCATATTTTGTTGCTCTGCTTTTTATTTCAAAATAAATAACCCTGTCATAATCAATAAAGAAACAAAAAAATATAACAAATTACTGTTGCTAGCTACGTTTACCAATCTTATATAAGTCACTATTAAATCTCTTTCATGCAAATCAGATACATAAGAGGAACACCAGCGGAAAATAATAATCCGTCTTACCCCCTCCTCCCGATAAATTAAGCTTGGCGCTGGCAAGATATACCTTTATAGCTCATGCTAAATAACGAGATATAACTCTCATCCATGTAACAATAATATCAGTTGAAATATAATATATAGATAAGGAAATAGTCATGTTCTATAAATCACTGCTTAAGAGTGTCATTGTGACACTCATGCTCGTAACCGTTAACACAGTATTCGCGGCATCATCACCCACTACCCCAACAGAGATGACCTGCAAAGAATTCCTTGATCTTAATCCGAAAAGTATGACCCCCGTCGCTTTCTGGATCCTAAACCAGGATATCCAGTATAAAAAAGGCGATAGCGTCGATTTCCAGGAAATAGACCAGGTCTACACACCAAAAGTGATTGATGTTTGTAAAAAATCACCGAACAAAAAAATTACTGAGATGAAAAAAGAGATTGAGTGGGTACCTAAGAAACCAATGTAATATAATTCTGAGCCTCACATTATTTAATGTGGGGCTAACATTATTTTTGACTATTATTTGGGAGAAATAATCATGTTAAAGAAGATCATATTGATATCGCTACTGGCATTACCCGTCCACCAGGCATTGGCACTTGACTGCCAGAACGCACTGACACAACTGGATATGAACCAGTGCGCAAATTTAGATTATAAGAAAGCCGATACCGAACTAAACCGTATTTATAAACAGGTTTTGGCCAAAACCCCAGTTGCCCAAAGAGCATTATTAAAGAGTGCGCAACTTACCTGGATAAAATACCGTGACGCAGATTGTACCTTCCAATCCTCAGCCACCGAAGGCGGTTCAGTGCATCCTATGATTATCTCGGCTTGTTTGACCCACAAAACTGAAGCTCGCTCGGCAGAACTACAGTCATTCCTTGATTGTGCTGAAGGTGACCTAAGTTGCCCCTTATAGCGTGCTGTGATTAGCGTTGCCGAATAGTCGAGGGCGTTAGGCCATAAGCCACTTTAAAACAGTTACTGAAGTGGCTGGCAGAGCTGAAACCACACTCCAGGGCAATGTGAATAAGCGGCATCATACTATGTCTTAATAGCTGGTCTGCGCGAGATAACCGCGCTTTCAACACAAATTGATGTGGTGCCAGCCCAGTACTCTGCTTAAACATCCGTGCGAAATGGAACTCACTCAACCCTGCCTGTTCAGCAAGGTCTGACAACAGCAACGGCTGTGAAAGATGTTCGTCAATATACTCTTTCACCCGTTTTAACACTGCCGGAGACAACCCACCGCGAATTATGGGGATCGCCCACTGCAACTGGGTGTAATTTTTTAATAAATGGGTCATCAACAAGGTAGCAGCACTACTGAGGGCTAAATGATTGGCCTGTTCTTGCCAGTTACAATTCAGTAAAAATTGGCGATATAACAACGTTATTTGCGGATCTTCTGCGAAAATTCGTTCATCAACCTGAATTGACTGGGGGCTGCGCTCCCAAATTTGTTCAGCTAGCTGGCGCAGATGCTTATCGGTGCAATACAAATGTACAAATGACAGGTCATCCCGCACATCCCAACTGGATAAGCTGCCCTTTGGCATAATACAAAAACGATCCGGTCCACCGCCATTTTTCCAGCCAGCGCGCGTTTTGTGATAGCACTCATAGCCATCGGCAACATACAGGCTCAAGGTGTGGTGATCAGGGCTTTCTTGTGTAATACAGTCATCACGGTTAGACCAGGCAGCCAATTGAATACCCGAGCCGAGTTGCACACAATCATGCAAGCGCGCTTTGTGT
This sequence comes from Yersinia sp. 2540 StPb PI, assembly GCF_052217165.1. Taxonomy (NCBI): domain Bacteria; kingdom Pseudomonadati; phylum Pseudomonadota; class Gammaproteobacteria; order Enterobacterales; family Yersiniaceae; genus Yersinia; species Yersinia sp. 2540 StPb PI. The sequence continues at coordinate 2,582,224 of NZ_JAZGQC010000001.1, read as the reverse complement.
TCTTTTAGGGTTTCAAAGGCTTGATACCGTTCCAACATTGCGCTGACTTCCTTTGGGTACGCGGATGAAACCAGTTTAATGGCTTGCCAGACGGCAGACTATATTTTCCAGTGATTTATCGTAAAAATGCGCAAGATTTTGCAATTTAAAGCAAGCCGCTGAAAGCGCCTCTGCTTCCCATACCGGATACTGCTGTTTTCTAGCTGTGATGAGAAATAACGATGAACGCGCTGCTATATTTGTTAGTTGTACTGATCTGGGGAACGACCTGGATTGCTATTACCCTACAACAGCAAGGTGATGTTGCTATTACTGTGTCCATTTTTTATCGGTTTGTGCTGGCGGCCGGTGTCATGATGATCGTTTTACTGCTCGCCCGCCGACTGCACCAGCTCACGGTACGTGACCACCTTTTTTGTCTGGCACAAGGGGTTTGTGTCTTTGCTTTTAATTTTTACTGTTTTTATCATGCTGCGGCTTATATCAGTAGCGGTCTGGAATCGGTTATTTTCTCAATGGCGGTACTGTTTAATGCCATCAATGGCATGCTTTTCTTTCGCCAACGCCTTAGCCCTAACCTGCTGCCAGCCAGTATCCTCGGCATGATAGGTATTGTTGCTTTGTTCTGGCAAGACCTGACCGCCACACAAATGGCCCCGGAATTACTTAAAGGTATTGGCTTAAGTTTGCTGGGTACCTATGGTTTTTCTCTGGGTAATATGATCAGTAGCCGCCACCAACGCAGGGGATTGGATATTCTGTCAACCAATGCTTATGCCATGACTTATGGTGCGGCAGTGATGGGACTTTTCAGTCTGATTCAACAACACTCTTTTACTCTCGAACTCACGCCACGTTACCTTGGCTCATTGCTGTATCTGGCTATCTTCGGTTCCGTGATTGCATTTGCCGCCTATTTCAGCTTGATTGGACGAATCGGAGCCAGTGGTGCGGCTTATAGCACCTTGTTATTTCCGCTGGTGGCCCTAACCATATCAACCTTCTATGAAGGCTATCACTGGCACCTGAATGCCATTATTGGTTTACTACTCATCCTATTAGGTAATTTAGTGATGTTCTCACGCCCAGGCATGATGCAATCCTGGTTTAAGCGCCGCCATCATTGCCAGCCACAAAGATAACCAAGAAAGGCCGATCGTTATCTCATCGAGAGTTCTGATCGGCCTTGCTCATTTTATTTTGCGGTATCTAAAATGGGTTCACGTACAATGAATATGTAAGACAGAGCCCCGAGGACAGTAACGCAAGAACAGATGGTTAATGCCAGGCTAAATGAGTGAGTGGTATCAACTATCCAACCCGTTATCACCGGTGCAAATGATGCAAATATGAAACTGGCAAAATTCTGTATGCTGCCAACCGATGCAGTCATACGAGAAGAGACCGCGACATGTATAAGCCCCCAGCATGATGTCCCAGCGAAGTGAATACAGAACAGTGCCATGCCTATTAATATAACCGCACTCCCGGTAGTGTCAGCACGGACGACGACAGAGGTAAATGCCGCTGACAGCAACATACCGACCGCAATGCATATTTTGCGGCTTTTTAAAGGAGCCATACCCTGACGGACCAGAAAATCGGTAATGAATCCATTACATAACATGCCTGCCGCGCCGAAAATAAAGGGAATAGAAGCAAACATGCCAGTGCTGGCAAGATTTAAATGATACGTTGTCTGCAAATAGCCCGGTAGCCATGCCAGATAGAGCCATGCGGTATAATTGACGCCACTGAAGCCCAGCATCATGCCCCACATAGTCCGATTACGGAATAAGCCACGCCATTCTTTAAAATTCATAGGCTTACGACTTACATTAACACTGCCAGCATCAAGATATTTTTGTTCTGCTTCGGTTAAATTGATACTGTCACGATTACGGTAAAGCAGATACCAACCGATAGAAAGTGCGATCCCCAGAAGACCAATGGTAATAAACATCCCACGCCAACCGATAACCATCATCATGGCGGCCAGAATAGGTGGACTGATGGCTAAACCAATTGTCGACGCGGAATTAAATATCCCCATAGGCAGGCCACGTTCTTTAATATTGAATCAGTCATTTATCACTTTCACACCGCAAGGGTTCATGGGTGCCTCACCGATACCTAACCCAATACGTACCAGAATAAATTGCGTAAAGGTATGAACTGCCCCGGATAGCGCCTGAAAGAATGACCATACAAACATGCCTAGCCCTAACATAATGCGCGGGCCTTTACGGTCTAACAACGGGCCACACGGCAGTTGAGCAATACCGTATGCCAGAGAAAATGCGGAAAGCAGAAAACCAATCTCCGTGGCACTTAGCCCTAGCTCTTCACGAATGGTTAAATTCGCTACAGATAAAGAACTACGGTCAAGAAAGTTAATAACTGCGGCCAAGAATAATAAAACCATCGATACGGTTTGAATTCTTTTAATACGACTAGAACGCTCTGTATGTAGTATGACCTTGGGGGTTTCATCTGATATTGGGTTTAATACACCCGCATCATTATTTATCACGACATTATTTTTTTCCACGCCCAGCTCCTGAACTTTATAATATATTCATATTGCGATTCATAGAAAAACCTGGCCGATATGAATCGATTAGGAAATAAAAATCTCAAGAAAACAGACTTATTACAGCGTCAACTATAGAGAGATAAGTTAACTGAAATTCAGGTTAATGTGGGCATTCTATATACAGCATATCTTTGTGATGAATACGTGAGATGATTAATAGTTTGCTGGATTTTATCTGTCCTTAATGGTTTTTTATGCGGTTTTTTATCCAGTTTTTTATCTTAGCATGCGCTTTCAGCAATACTCTCTAGGTGGTTAATCATTCGCTGTACTGCGTGATCGAACGAATCATTGATTGCTTAGCGGTATCAAGATGACGCCGTAACTCGCGCACCGCATCCAGATCATTGCGAAAGATTAACGCACTTAAAATTGCCATATGCTCTTCTATCGCCACGATATTGCGCTGCTTTAAATCGCTCTCATCCCATTGATAATGGAAGTGGAAAATAACTGAAATAATCTCCAGAGATTGATTAAAAAATGGGTTATTAGCAGCAGAAAGTATCAGGGTATGAAAATCACGATCTAACTGTGAAAACATGCGATAGCTGCTGCCAATGGTATCCCGCAATTGCCGATGGCGAGCCAATAGCTCTTTGGCTTGCAGCCAACGCTCATCACTATGTGCAAGATTTAAAAAGCGATTTAGCGCATGCGTTTCCAACATTTCACGTAACTCAAATAACTTTTCAGCATAGTTTTGATCAAATTTTTTCATGCTCCACTGACCACGGCGGATATTAACAATGAGGTCATAACGACAAAAACGCAGTAAGAACTCACGAACCACCACAGCGCTGACATTGGCGGCACGAGCAAGTTGTAACTCTGAAAAGGAATCTCCTGCACGAAGCTGACGTTGATTAATCATCTGAAAAAAAGCACGTTCAAATACGTCGGCCTGAGCGTCTGGTGACTGACTGATACAATCAAAACCGTCCTCTGATTGGGGTGTTCTGACAATAATGTAGTAGTCGCCGACCTTCTCCAACACGCCACAGTGATCTAAATGACTCAGGGTATTACGCACAGTTGTTCGGCTGATACTGTACATTTCTGCCAGGGAAGCTTGAGAAGGAAGTGGTGATGTAATATGCCCTTTGGCAATAGCGTCGATCATCTGATTGATGACATTGTGACGAAGATTTTGTGTTCTGCTCATGATTATCCTTAGCTGTTTTTTATTCATTTAAAACCAATTTAAAACAGAATAATTCGTCATCCCTCACAAATATCACATTCGATTTAAACCTGGTTGTGATTTTTAATGAATATCAAACCTCACCTTTTGGAGGAATAATCATGACCACGATGAATACTTTAGTTTGCCTTGAACCAACCAAACTTATTTATCAAAAACGAACTCAACCGTTACCGAGAATTAATGAAGCCTTAATAAAGGTTTTAAATGTTGGTATTTGTGGCACAGATATACATGCCTGGGCAGGTAATCAACCGTTCTTTAGTTATCCACGGGTATTGGGTCATGAAATTTGTGGCGAAATAATAGCGCTGGGGGATAACGTCAATAATATGCATGCCGGGCAACGCGTTGCCGTTATTCCTTATGTTGCTTGCCAGCACTGTAATTCTTGTCTCAGCGGTAAAACCAATTGCTGCGAAAACATTTCTGTTATTGGCGTCCATCAAGACGGGGGTTTCAGTGAGTATTTATCCGTCCCAGTCAGTAATTTATTGGTGGTCGACGATGTAGATCCCGTCTCGGCTGCATTGATTGAACCTTTTGCCATCAGCGCCCATGCCGTGCGCCGTGCCGATGTTCACCCTGATGAGCATGTTTTGGTGGTCGGTGCTGGCCCAATTGGCTTGGGTGTGGCCGCCATTGCGCAAGCCGATGGTGCCTATGTAGTGATGGCCGACACCAGTGAACAACGCCGTGAACATGTAGAAAACCTGTTGGATATCCGGGCATTAGATCCCAGCGATGCCGGATTTGAGCAGAATTTACGCCAGCAATTTGCTGGCATGCTGCCATTAAAAGTTATTGATGCCACAGGTAACCAACGAGCAATGAATAACACCCTCAACTTTATCCGTCACGGGGGCAGCATTGTATTTGTGGGCTTATTCAAAGGTGATCTCAGTTTCCCTGATCCTGACTTCCATAAGAAAGAGACCACCATGATGGGCAGCAGAAATGCCACCTTTGAGGATTTTGACAAAGTGGGGAAATTAATGGCCGCTGGCAAATTATCGGCGGACATGATCCTGACACATCGTTTTGAATTCAATACCTTGGCAGATATTTATGAACAGCAGGTCGTGAAGAATAAAGATCTTATCAAAGGCGTTATTCAATTCTGATCTCACTCATTTTAAGGATATAACACCATGCTAACGTTAAACCGCGAAAACTTTCCTGGCCGTACTCACCCGGATAAAGTGATTCAATTTGGTGAAGGAAACTTCTTGCGCGCCTTTGTCGATTGGCAATTGGACCGACTAAATGAACATACCGACCTTAATGCCGGTGTCGTAGTGGTCCGCCCGATTAACAGTGATTTCCCCCCATCACTTAATACTCAGGATGGCTTATACACCACGATTATTCGCGGTTTAAACGAACAGGGTGAGAAAGTCAGTGATGCGCGCATCATTCGCTCGGTTAATCGCGAAATCAATATTTATCAGGACTTTGACAGCTACCTCGCCCTCGCCCGTAATGAAGATATTCGTTGGGTGTTCTCCAATACTACGGAGGCTGGGATAAGTTATCTGGAAGATGATAAGTTTGGTGATACGCCTCCCGCCAGTTATCCCGCGAAATTAACGCGGCTCATGTTTGAGCGCTTTCAACATTTTTCCGGGGCAGCCGATAAGGGGTGGGTGCTGTTGCCATGTGAGTTGATCGATTATAACGGCGAAGCATTGCTGGAGTTAGTCCTACGCTATGCGCAGTGCTGGAATTTAGGCGAAGGTTTCAGTCAATGGTTATTACAGCACAATACGTTTTGCTCTACATTGGTCGATCGTATCGTGACCGGCTATCCCCGCGATGAAGCTGTGGCCCTGGAAAACCACCTGGGTTATCACGATGCATTCCTCGATACCGCAGAACACTTTTACCTGTTTGTGATCCAAGGACCGCAATCATTAGCGCAGGAACTACGTCTGAATCAATACCCACTAAACATTCGAATCGTCGATGATATTAAGCCCTATAAAGAACGCAAAGTAGCAATTCTCAATGGTGCCCATACCGCATTGGTGCCGGTCGCATTTCTGGCCGGTTTAAATACAGTCGGCGAGGCCATGGCCGACCCGCAAATCAGTCAATTCGTCGCACAACTGATCAGCGAAGAGATCATTCCAGTGTTGGATTTACCCGCGGATGAGCTACAAACCTTTGCTCAAGCCGTGTTGAGCCGTTTTCGTAACCCGTTTATTCAGCACCAACTGCTGTCTATTGCCCTCAATAGCATGACCAAATTCCGTACCCGTATTTTGCCTCAGTTGCTCTCCAGCCAGCAAAATAACGGGCAGTTACCGCAACGACTCACCTTTGCTTTTGCCGCCTTACTGATGTTTTATCGAGGAAAACGTGACGATGAATGTTTTGCATTACAGGATGATGCCCACTGGCTAAATTGTTTCGCCTCCCTGTGGCACGACGTTGACGCCGGTTCACTGCCGATGGAGGGATTGGTGCAATTGGTATTAGCCGACACCACCCATTGGGGGCAAGACCTCAATCACATCCCGCAGCTCACCAATAGCATTACTGAACAGCTGCAAACAATTAAACGTGTGGGGATGCGAGCTGCTTTAGCCGCTTACCGCTAAATATGTTTATCCGGGCAGATGATTTTATTTTCTGCCCGCCATCTAGTGCAATCACCGTGCGGTTCAAGCACCATCGTGATGGATAAACTCAATACCATACAACCCACCAATAGCATTGATAGTTTCTAATAGATGCGCACCATCCGCTTGATGCAGGACGGTATCGCTCGCGGTTGAATGCGCTGACCACCACAGGGGAAGACCGATAAACCATGCTGTAATCTTAGCCATTGCTACCTCTGCGTTATTTATCTAGCGGGATGAAACTGATGCTTTAAGGGTAGACGCTGCCGCGCGCAAAGGTGAAATAACGATTATGGCTTTGGATATGCCAAATTTAGCTATGAAGGCCAAAACTTAAGATAAAAATTAATAATTATGCATTTTAAAGATGCCAGCCATCAGCCAAGGCGTTATCTTAATTAGACATTCGCCCTGAAGGAGTTTCGCATGTTTGTTGTCAGTCTGACTTACCATCAACCTATCGATGTGGTCGAAGCACTCACTGAAAGTCATAAAGAGTGGTTGAAAAAGTACTATACACAAGGTGTTTTTATCGCATCAGGCCGTAAAGTGCCGCGTACCGGTGGCATTATTTTGGCCAAAAGTATTGCCCGTGAAGAGCTGGATAAGATATTGGCCGAAGATCCGTTTAATGCGGTTGCCGATTATAGCGTGACCGAGTTTATCGCCTCCATGGCTATCGAGTCGGTGGAAGCGTTGAAAACTCTGTGATGCTTTTATGCGATAAATCCTAACAGCAGCTATGGTTGATGCCATGGCTGCTGTTACAACGTATTGGTCGTTAATTCTGCCCGCTGTTGTCGTTGCGCCATAATGCGGTGCAGATTGGCCTCAAGCCATACAGTCAGCCCTTCCACCTGCTCCTGAATCTCCTTCCCCAACGGCGTTAATTTATATTCCACATGAGGTGGTACTACCGGATAAGCAATACGCTCAACAAAACCATCTTCTTCAAGGTGTTGCAGAGTTTGTGCCAGCATCTTTTCACTAACACCGCCAATCTTTCTGCGCAACGCACTAAAACGCAGAGTCTCATTGCTTAACGCAATCAAGACTAACACCCCCCAACGGCTGGTTACGCGCTTGAGCACTTCTCTTGAGGGACAATCAGCATTGAGTAATTCACCCCGCCGAACTTGTTCGGGAAACGAAACAGTGTGACTCAAATTTTGCGGCTCTATTATTTTCATACTAACCTTTTGGTGCGTACTTACGTAAAGTTAGTATATTGCATATGATGAACTTAAGGGCAACTTTCTGGCCAATCATGCGGTTTTATTCTTTGCCAACTGTCTGTCATCTTTCTCATAACATCAAATCTGGAGTGTCATTATGATCGCAGTAACCGGTGCCACAGGCCAATTGGGCCGCCTTGTTATCAATGCATTACTTAAAAAAGTGCCAGCCAGTGAGATTATTGCTGCGGTACGTACCCCGGACAAAGCCCACGAGCTGGCGGCGTTAGGTGTTCAAATCCGCAAAGCTGACTATAGCCAACCAGCCACGCTGGATACCGCCTTTCAAGGTGTTGATAAACTACTGTTAATTTCATCGAGTGAAGTGGGTCAGCGTATTGCCCAACATAGCGCCGTGATCGCGGCGGCCAAGCGTGCAGGGGTTAAATTGTTGGCATATACCAGTTTGTTACATGCGGATAAAAGCCCACTGGGGTTAGGCGAAGAACACCGGGCGACCGAAGCACTATTACGTGAATCAGGTCTGCCCGTGGTGTTATTGCGTAACGGCTGGTATACCGAGAACTATGCAGCAAGTATCGCGCCAGCCCTGGCACACGGCGCATTTATCGGCGCAGTAGCTGAGGGGCGTATCGCCTCTGCCGCACGTGAAGACTATGCCGAAGCGGCCGCTGTGGTGCTAACTCAGGAAAACCAGGCAGGAAAAGTTTACGAATTAGCCGGTGACGATATCTATACACTGGCTGAATTCTCGGCAGAAATTGCCCGCCAGTCAGGTAAAGCTGTGGTGTACCACGATTTGTCTGAAGCAGATTTCAAGCAAGCATTGCTCGATGCCGGTTTACCTGATGTTTTCGCCAGCCTATTAGCAGATTCTGATGCTGGCGCGGCTAAAGGAGGGCTGTTTGATGACAGTCATACATTGAGTAAACTGATTGGCCGGCCGACAACGCCTTATGCAGATGTCATTGCTACAACGCTAGCAACACGTTAAATCTATTCAAATACTCTCGGCCGGTTCCCCTTAAGTTACCGGCCGTTCTCCATTAGAACTTATAATAATGCCGGACTAAGACTTGGCAGCATCCAGTGCCTGAGCAAGATCATTGAGAATGTCATCAATATGCTCAATACCAATCGATAGGCGCACCATATCCCGTGGTACGCCCGCCTTGATCAGCTCTTCATCGTTAAGCTGACGGTGGGTGGTTGACGCTGGGTGGCAAGCCAGTGATTTGGCATCACCAATATTCACTAAGCGCACGATCAAATTCAGCGCATCTATAAAACGCCCGCCCGCCTCCTGGCCGCCATGAATACCAAATGACAATATCGAGGCCGGTTTGCCACCTAAATAGCGCTGGGCTAGTTCATGCTCAGGATGATCAGGTAAGCCTGCGTATTTAACCCAACTGACTTGTGGATGGTTTTGCAAATAGTGCGCGACTTTCAGCGCATTTTCAGTATGACGCTCCATGCGCAAAGCCAATGTTTCCAGCCCCTGCAAAATCAGGAAAACATTGAACGGCGATAACGCAGCGCCAGTATTGCGCAATGGCACCACCCGGCAACGGCCAATATAGGCAGCCGCGCCGAATTGCTCGGTATAGGTCACGCCATGATATGACGGATCAGGGGTATTTAATTGAGCAAACCGCTCAGGGTATTGCGTCCAAGGGAACTTACCCGAATCCACCACGATACCGCCAATACTGGAACCATGACCGCCGATATATTTGGTCAATGAATGAACCACAATATCCGCACCGTGTTCAAATGGTCGACACAAGATTGGTGTTGCGACGGTATTATCGACAATCAATGGCACACCATGGCGATGAGCCGCATCAGCCAATTTTTTCAAATCAACAATATTCCCAGCAGGATTACCAATCGATTCACAGAAAACTGCTTTAGTTCGGTCATCGATTAAGGCTTCCAATGCGGCGATATCATCATGATCGGCAAACCGGGTTTCTATCCCATAACGCGGTAACGTATGCGCCAGCAGATTGTAAGTCCCGCCGTACAACTTGGCCACCGACACAATATTATCCCCCACTTCGGCAATGGTTTGGATAGCATAAGTAATCGCCGCCATACCGGAAGCCACGGCCAGAGCGGCAATCCCCCCTTCGAGAGCGGCAACCCGTTTCTCCAGGACATCATTGGTGGGGTTCATGATGCGCGAGTAAATATTGCCGGCGACTTTTAAATCAAACAGATCAGCACCATGCTGGGTATCGTCAAAAGCAAAGGAGGAAGTCTGGTAAATAGGTACCGCAACGGCTTTGGTGGTGGGGTCCGGTGAATAACCTGCATGAATAGATAATGTTTCTAATTTCATTCTTTATCCCTTGTTATATGACAATAGCCAGCGCCGCTGCCAACACGATGATATAACGTGACTAGTCACATTCTTGACTGGCGACGGAGGTGATGAAGAGAATAACAATAGAGGAATTAATGAGCAGTACCTACCTACAAAAGTAATTATTTAGCTATTAATTATAATTAAACGATATCGACATCCTCTCAGCCGCCATTCAGCCAGGTAGCGCGACAATTTTCATCTTCATTGCACTAAGAGAGATATGATAGCGCCGTTAAAAAAGTTGATACCTTCCCAAAATGAACTAAGTGTGGAAGATAAGATGACAATTATCTAAAGGCGTTCAGCTTCGATAAAGCGATAAGTTCATCAACAATAAAGCGAATGCTTGGCAATAAGTGACGTGACCGTGGCCAAATAACACTCAGTTCACTCGAATGAATATGATAATAGCTGAAAGGATCCAACGCTTGCGGGCCACTGGATTAATGAGGTACATACTTCACTATTAGTTTGCCCCTAAAATTGCCCTGTACTTTTAATAAAATTAAAGCCTGGTAGATGAGCTAATTAAAAATTGTCCTAGCGCGGTTATCCGGTATCATAACTTAACGAATACCTCGGTGTACTGCTTATAGATGAATGTCACGTGAAAACATTGATGGTTGGCAACAGAGGCTTAGTCCGCCCTGCATATAGAAAGGAATATTATGGGTGAATTTACCGGTTTTACTCAACATGGGCTGACATTCTTACAGCACATTGCTCACAACAATAACAAAGAATGGTTCGAGGAACATCGCGATATCTATGATCAGCATCTACTACAGCCAATGCGAAAACTGGTTACCGACCTGAGTTCAGATATGCTGACTATTGATGAACTGTTTGAAGTTCGTCCGGCGATTGGCAAGACAATTTCTCGCATGAATCGCGATACCCGTTTTTCTCATGATAAGTCACTCTATCGCAGCAATATTTGGTTAACATTTAAAAGATCACGTAAAAATTGGACGGATGCTCCAACTTACTTTTTCGAATTTGGTCCAGTCTGGTGGCGTTATGGGTTGGGGTATTACAGCGCCTCGCGAGAAACAATGGATCTTTTCAGACAACAACTGCTCCGTGCTCCGGCTGATTTTCTCACCATAGCTGACTGTATTTATCCCGATTTCTCGATTGAGGGAGAGAGTTACAAGCGCCCTTTGATTAAAGATCAACCACCGGCATTGGCGGTCTGGTACAACAAGAAGTCGTGGGCATTAATTAGCCACCGCAGAGATATGGATTTATTATTTTCCAACCAACTGGTTGACCGGTTGAGTAAAGACTTTCTCCGTCTTTCACCTATCTATGATTTTTTGATGAAAATTGAAAGCTTGAAGAAAAGTCATAATCACTTTAGCTAGACGAGAAAATTTACCCTATCCACGGTGCAAAAGTGCGATATTCAAATGGGTTTAATCCATTTACAAGCGTCAAAACCTTGCAAGCTGCACAGATGAAACATTAGATTTAGAGCAGCTTGCTATTAAACGTCCATACGGTGTTATCATCTTTTACCCCTGCCTTTCAGCGGTTTTACCCTTGATAGCAACTCAACTAATACCCCACTACTGTAACAAATAGTTATTCATATATTCATAATAAATGGTCAATTGTAAATAAAAAACTCATGAACATCATTTTTTGCAACATCTAAACGGATTTGAACTATTTTTATCTAAATAATAGACAAACAACTAGATGCAAGAGAACTCATTCACTCTTTTCATCAATTATATTTAATGCAACCCTACAGTAAAAATCATATCCAGTTGTTTTTAATGTGTTTTTATATAACTTACATCACTTTAAATAATAGAATTAGAATTGAATAAAAAAATAAATTTAAATAAATTAATCATTTCATAAATACAATTGCGCCCCAAAAAAGTGCAATAGCATGAATAATCAGCACCATTATGGGGAATTAATAATTTAATTAATAAAAGTATAAAGTTTTATCTTATGAGGCCGATTACCGTCAGTAGTTATTGTATTCACCTGTTATCAGGGAACTCCCCCATTTACTGAGGTTATTATGAGAGTGAACAAGCCTGTCAGTCGGCAGGAGTATCCCATTGATCGCGATACCACCTTGCAATCCACCACCGATATTCACGGCAATATCGCCTATGCCAATGCCGCCTTTGTTCGCGCCAGTGGTTTTGAATATCAGGACTTACTGAGTCAACCGCACAATGTTGTTCGGCACCCAGATATGCCACCCGCGGCATTTGCTGACATGTGGCAAACCCTGAATGCTGGCTTATCCTGGTCATCACTGGTTAAGAATCGCCGTAAAAATGGTGACTACTATTGGGTACGCGCTAATGCTACGCCATTACGTCATGATGGCCGTCTGACCGGTTATATTTCGGTACGCATTGCACCCACTCGCGAAGAAGTTAAACAAGCGGAAGCACTGTATGCCGATTTTAATTCGGGTAAGGCCAGGCAGCGCCACATAGCACTATATCGAGGGTTAGTTGTTCGTACCGGTTGGTTGTCTTTATTGTCGTTGTTCCAAAAATTACCATTGCGCTGGCGCTTGCGCGGGGCATTATTGGGGGCGGCTTTACTCCCTACTGTGGCCGCCGGAGTGATTGGGATAACCGGTTTGCCATTATTCGTTTTGGCCGCAGTTAGCGTTGCCAGCAGCGTGGTGACCTCCTGGTGGTTAGAACGTCAGGTTGCCCGCCCTATCGCCGCAATTTTGCAACAAGCGCAAGATGTCTCTTCTGGGCAAGCTGGTGATTACGTACAGCTAAATCGCGTTGATGAAATTGGTTACTTGATGCGGAGTGTCAATCAATTAGGGCTGAATCTCCGTTCTCTGACGGATGACGTTAGCGGCCAGGTTGATGGTATTAACACTGCCAGCAGTGAAATTGCCGCGGGGAATCGTGAGTTAAAAGTCAGAACTGAACAGGCTACCGCCAACTTGCAGCATATCGTCAGCGCCACAGAACAATTAGTGGCCACAGTACAGCACAGTGCTAATAGTGCCAATGAAACCACATCGTTGGCCGCGATGAGCAGCCATGCCGCAGAACAAGGCAGCGAGTTGATGCATCAAGTCATTGAAACTATGGGCACGATTAATGCCTCCAGTCATCGTATTGTAGATATTATCAGTGTCATTGAAGGAATCGCCTTTCAGACCAACATTCTGGCGCTCAATGCGGCGGTTGAAGCGGCACGTGCTGGGGAACAAGGTCGAGGGTTTGCGGTAGTTGCCAGCGAGGTACGCCATCTGGCTCAGCGCTCCTCAACCGCGGCCAAAGAAATAAAACAATTAATTGAAACCAGTGTGGAGCGGGTCCGTGACGGTAGCGCCTTAGTGCAAAATGCCGGGGCCACCATGGATAATATCGTCAAACAAGCGGGTCAAGTTTCTACTCTAATCAGTGAAATCAGCACCTCAACCCATGAACAGACACAGGCACTTGGTCAAATTAACCAATCGATCGGTCAGTTAGATCAAATGACACACCAGAATGCGGCCATGGTTGAACAGTATGCCGGGGCGGCAGAAGAATTGGCGCATCGAACCCTGCGCCTAACAGCGGCTGTTCGAATTTACCGCCCAGTAAAATGAGATAGGTTGTTAGATGACATAACGCTGAAATAGTGCCAGCACTGATACTCCAACGCCCTACTTCGGTAGGCTTTGGCGAGGTGTTTAAGAACGGTATCCAGTAATGTTCGCATTAAAATTAGCGGAGAGTGTCGCAAGATATTCTCCGCTAATGTCATATAAGATATGACCCGTCATGACTTAAGGCTATTGGCCTGACATCTCAGATGTAATCCTTTATTTTCAGCATAATATAATATGCCCAGTAGCCATAATACTGCCGCGTTTAACGTCGTCAGAGGGCTGAGTATCATTTTTTAAAAATATCACTTCGCTTTAATAAATAAACATAATTACAACGTTCCATCGTGGCATGCAAATTAATCGCCCCCTAAAAAATGATAATAATAAAAATGATGACCAATCCTTAACTCAGCCATGTTCGGTAACCGTGTTAAATATAATAGCAGTGAAGATATACATATTTCACCCATAGAGTAACAATTAAAGGATTTGATAAATGAATTATCACACCACATACTTATAAAAAAATTAAACACAAAATAATATATTAAACGATAATTCCCCACAAAAAAACATAATGTCATTATGTGCACCAAACTTGGCATTAACGATATTTATCACAAACAAATTAATGATAAGTTTGATAATTAAATAAACAGTAGAATAAAGTTATTTACAAAGTATCAAACTGCAATATTACCAATTAATACTTATATATTGTTGCATAAAAATCGAAATAAACACTTAACTATCGAGGTAAAAATCATGAGTAACAATAAATTACAACTTCGGCATGGCCGGGTCACTGATCCTCAAACACGAGGCTTGGTAGCAACTGATTTAGGATTGATTGCTGAATGGGAAAATAATGAAATGGAAGGAGGAAAAAACTTCCCTGATTTGACAGGCGGTTCTTTCGCCCCCCCTTACGAAATGGATAGTTGGAGCAACCCACCACCTCCTGATGGCCTTATTCTCAGTGGTGGTCACCGCGGTAATCGAGAGGTGGTGAATTTCACCGATAAAGAAATGCAACACAAGCTACGGTCTATCGGTCACCCTAATGATAACTTTACCTGGCCAACTATCGTGGTTAACCCAGGCAGTGACCTTGATATATATTGGGCCTACACTGTTGCTCATGTTACTCGTGGTTATCGTTGGTTTATTACCAAAGATGATTGGAACCCAGCAGAACGTATTACACGGGCTCAATTAGAGCCAGCACCGTTTTATGAGGATATCTATCCTTATGTTCCTTATTACTCGCACAACGATAAGTTAGTGGCTAAAATCGAGCATAAGGTTCATTTACCTAAAGGTAAAAAAGGCCATCACGTCATTATTCTGGCATGGATTGTTGCAGACTCAGGCAATGCGTTTTATCAAGCATGTGATGTCGACTTTGGTCAATAAATAATTAGGTTTTATCTAATTTAGCCAATCTCACTATGCAGGTGGATAAATTTCACCTGTATTTTTATACGATAGCAATAAATAGAAATCCCGCTATAGTAGTCAGGGAGTTACTCAATTATTAAATAAGGAGTTTTATGTCATCACTTAATCAAACATCTGTCCGCGCTCACAAAGGTGAAACTGATGCAAACTTACCTGGTGAAGATCATCTGATCGCCCATGAAGCTTTGCTTGTCGCGTTAATGGTTGAATGTGCTAATGAGTCAGATAACGATCAGTTCCTGGCCAGTGTCCGAGAGACGCTTAGCGGCATCTTACACTCAGCACGTTATCTGGATGCCAGCAAAATAGCCAAAGGCCTGCTCGATGAGGCTGATGATAAAGCCAACCGTTAGTCTATAGCCCTCATCATTGAGGGCTTTTTATTGGTTCATCTTCAGGGTCGTGCCGGTTGTTCAACAATGGCAATAACATGATAATCAACCAATTAAAACGACAACATGACCCATTAAGGTCACACGGTGGTATCGCGTCAGGCGATTAACCTGATTACCCGCATATACAGCAGCACTGTCGTCCTTACTACTGATATCTCCCATCTGAACACCGTATTTTCTGCATCATTGGCTGAAGCATCTACTGGAGCATCGCTATCATGGCGACTGTACAGACCTGTGCTAAAGCAAAGGTGAGGGAAATAATATATTGCATAGAATTGGGTGATCTAGTGACTAAAAAGTCATTTTCGCTCACTCTGTCCATGATTTTTATATGGTTTTACGTTATCGTTATTGTACTTTGCGTATTAGACCTAAAAGATCAATTCGGCAAGGTTTATGAAGCCAAAAAATACAAGGAGGAAAAGTGCTGCTGGATAAATTCTTGCTAGTTGCCATTATGGTTTTATTATCACTTTTTGCCTGGTTGTTT
The DNA here is from genome assembly GCF_052217165.1 of Yersinia sp. 2540 StPb PI. NCBI lineage: Bacteria > Pseudomonadati > Pseudomonadota > Gammaproteobacteria > Enterobacterales > Yersiniaceae > Yersinia > Yersinia sp. 2540 StPb PI. The sequence goes on along the minus strand of NZ_JAZGQC010000001.1, from coordinate 2,566,274 downwards.
TTCTCACCATACCATATGTATTCAATAGTTTATGAGTTTTTAGAGGTATTTGGTTTTAAAGAGGGATACAACAGTTTAGGCATCACTTCAGCCACGGCAACACCGGAATAAACAGATAAAGAACAGGTGCCACATCGGGCACCTGTCTTATTTATTTCACAGCCAACTTTATTGACTACTGATTTCATTTTGCTCTTTCGGCGGCAGAACTGAATAACTGGCAACTATCGCCGTAAGAATAATAAACAGATGCCCTTCTGAAGAGTCGAGTAAGAAGGAATTAAACAAGTGGCAAGCCAAATAGGCACCAAGTAATGCAATCAGCACATTTCTAACCTGAGCAGATAAACGCCATGCGGAGCGGAAATAGCACCACATCCATCCCAGGAATAAGGCTAACCCGATCAATCCCGACTGAACTGTCTGCATCAAATATTCATTATGTGGATTGATGCTATACGCACTTTGCGAGAAAGAATACCAAAAACCCCCGGCCCCATGCCCCAATACCGGCGCATCCTCAATCAACTTCACTGAGGCGAGCATAAATGCGGTACGTAGCCCCATCGAGCTGTCACAGGAAACATTAGCATCACCATTCGAGACGGCCAGACAGGTTTTAACCTCAGTCACGCCCTGCTGCAACCGATCTACCGCCCGGTTAGGCACCATAAGTACAATGGCCGCGACGATAAATGCGCAAACGGCCATCGCCAAGCGCTGGCGGATTGACAGTGACAGTAACCCCCACAGACCAAATGCCGCGGCCAATGCAACATAGCCGGTGCGGCCTTGCACCATAAACACAATGTTATAGATAGCCAAACACACCAACAGACCATAACCCCAACGCTTCCATCCTTGGCTTCTAAAAGCCAGAGCAAGCCAGATAACGGCAGCCAGTGCCATAAAAAAATTATGCGTAATTTGCAGTTTAAACACAGAGGGATTCAGTGGATCAATATGCCCCAGCGGCAGATGGAGAAGACCAACCCACAGGCTGGCTGCCAGGATAACGGCATTTGCCAGTAAAAAACCTTTGGCAAAATAGCCAGCCAATGAACGTGACAGCACAAAGAACATCGCTAACGGTAAGATATACAGTAATTTGGAGTACTTGCTGACCATCACTTTGCCGTATAGGTTGTGCTGCCAGAGCAACGACAGTGCCAGCAGCATGAACATAATGGCAGGCAACCAAATCAACGGATTCTTTGCCAACGTTTTCACATAGCGAGTATCGCGGTTCAGCAGCAAACAGATGACAGCTAACACCATCGACAAATTCATTATGAAATTAGAAGTGGGTAGACCAATACCTAACAGGAATGCCGTAGCACAGGAAAACATGCCAACATATCGATGCACTGGCGCTGAGCCGGGCAAAGAAGTAGAAACCGGAGAAATCATAAGTCACTCACTTCGAATTGATAATCAGTTGAGGCTATCAGATACCTTTTCGCAAAGGATAGCAGCCCCAATTTACGCCATAACCAACCATCAGATAACCGCTAGCTATGGCAATATTTTGTGGCGAGTGCCGTTATGCTGCCAGTGATCTAAACAAGTAACGGAACCACCATAATGGTCGCCACCAAAGCTTGCGTTCAGGCACCGTCGGCACACGTGAATGCACTTTTTTAATTTCCCAGTTAAAGTTAAGGAATATTCGGCTATGGCCATATTCTGCACCAAACCGTGCAATTTCACTCTTCTTCCGGTCATCAATCGGGGCGTTATGAGTCAAATCACGATCCAGAGAATGGTAGCTTTTCTTCCTATCCACATTACGCTCAATGCACCGGTACTGCTTAGGCAGATAACGTGGTGTGCTACCATGATCTTTATGGAACTTCACAAACCGATAATCCTCCGAGCCATAATGGCCAGCGAACTCTTCATCATACCCATACAACCTAAAGAACCGTGCTCTGGACATGAAGAACAGGTTAGGATGACCACGATAGGCTTTACCTGTTTTTTCATCTGTGCGGTAGATACGATACAGGGAACGGCCAGGGTTACGGGCATTCACCAAATAACGCAGGGTTTCTGCCGGCAGCAAGCAATCTAAATCAGTAATGATAATCTTGTCTGACTTCGCGTATGTCACCCCCAGATTCCGAGAGCCAGCCTGATTCCACTGAATATCAGTGGTTATTCTTAACCACGTGAAATTCAAATCATAATCTTTTACGTCATACTCTAATGGCGAGCAATCATCGACGATGACAAACTCCACTGCATCTTTAATATCATCAGGGTAAGATTCATATTCCTTCAACAAAGATTCAACAGAATCCATATTTCCCTGATTGCAGTAAAAATGAGTTACATAAGTCAGTTTGATATGCTGCTTATCTAACGGATGCCGTGCTTTAACAATTTCTACATCCTTTGTCACAATGTAAACCTCTGTTTTAAGAGAGAAAATAAAAAATAAAATTTTTATAATATCTTGAAAACTGCTCGCTAAATAAGCTCAGTACAATTCGCCAGCAGCTATATGCCAAATAACTTGCGGTAAAGGATAAAGAGTTACCATAATCAGTCAAATATTTTCTTCATATATTCCTACCGCAAGAACAGCTTGAGCGGTGAGTAACAATTTAATAACAAATAAGAGATAAATCTGTACTAATAGATATTTAAGCAACCAACTTCGTCCCTTCTTGGGATAAAAAAAGCCTCACGGCAGCTTAAACTCCCGCGAGGCTTTGTTCTGCTCAACAATTTACATGTTGTCGATGATGTCTTGACCAAACTCGCTACATTTGCGCAGTTTAGCGCCATCCATCAGACGTTCGAAATCATAAGTCACGGTCTTGGCCTGAATTGCGCCTTCGGTGCCTTTGATAATCAAGTCAGCCGCTTCGAACCAACCCATATGACGCAGCAGTAGATACACTAAATCCAAGTAATTATATGATTTATAAGTAATTGATGGCTTTTTTTGTTCATTAAAAGCAGTTAAAAATGATGTTTGTAACCATTTGATTATTAAGTGAAGAAAAATAGTTTTGCAGAAAGCTTTTTCAACCATTATGGAATTTATTACTGTATACAAACACAGTTAAATAAAAGTTAAATCTGTGAGAGTATGGTGAATAGTTACTTCTCGATAGTGTTCAATGGGGATTTTATGGTAGTTAGTGCAACGGAAGTATCAATAGAATGTTTGTCCTAATTGAAAAATACATTTGATGACTATTTTGTATAGTCATCATTATTTTGTCTGCAATGATTGTTAGATATATGAATACAGTGATATTATCCATTTTATTAGAATGACAGCGAAATTGAAGAAATTTATCCTTTTGTCTTTTTAAGGGGCTAGAATGGACGTTAGAAATAAAAATATAGATGCACTTAAGGCGTTTTCAACATTATTAGTTATAGCGGGGCATGTCATTCAAACCACGACCAGCAAATTCGATGATGACATTTTTTTTAAGGTTATCTATTCGTTTCACATGCCATTATTTATGTGTATAAGCGGATATCTTTATAAAGAACCAAAAATAATATCATCAGATTTAATGAAGAAAGCTAAACTTTTGTTAGTCCCTTTCTTTTCTTGGGCAATAATAAACTACTTAATGTTCAATACGGATGGTGTTAATTTAAATTCTTTTTACTCTTATATGCGAGCATTGCTAGTTAACCCATCTCTTGGTTTATGGTTCTTATGGGTTTTGTTTTTTACAACATGTATCTTTATGGTATTGCCAGAAAAAACAAAGCGCTCTATATAATAATATTCATTATCATATCTGATCGACTTCAACATAAGTTTACCTTGCTAGGTGAGTTCGGAATGGGCTTATTAACATGGCAGTTTTTTTTCTTTTTCATGGGCTACAGCTTTAAACAATACTCAATTTTATCAATAATAAAAAATAGATATGTGAATATTTTATCATTGATTGTTTACTTGGCACTGGTAACGCAATGGCATAGATTAAATGTAGAGACTATTTTTGGTTTGACTATAGAAAACAATATATTGAATAATAGACTATTATTCATGGTTAGATATGCGACAGCTATTAGTGCCATAGTGTTTTTATTTGGGCTTGATTATAATTGGATTTATAAAAAATTAAATTACGCCATAGATTATTTATCTAATAATTCATTGGCTTTTTATGCAATTCAAGGTCCATTGATTTACCTTTCGATAAAAATAACATTAGCATTCATTGAAAATCATACTATTTCAAACCTTGTTTGTTTCTCTGTTACAACCTTGCTGGCTTGGTTTTTAATAAAAATCATCAGCTATAATAAACCAGCGAGAGTCGTCTTATTTGGTAGGTAGATTTATAATTCATTAAGTAAATGCCGGGCGGTTAAGCCCGGCGCTCCTATGCTGGCAATCCGGGCCACTCAATATCCGGCACCTTTGATGTATCAATACGCATCAAAGCAACTCGGTATTTACGCCACGCCGCAAGCGCTGCTATCTCTTTATCGCTGGCGTTCCCGTCATCAACGGCATCTTGTCGCCATTCAATCTCTGAATCGGCAATAGCTTTTAACTGGCTCTTTTTGGCATTAGCCCTAGCAACTAATTCTTCATGTGTTGGTGGTGGTAAATCCACCCACGCAGGTCGGCCATCAATGGCACCAAGCATTTTCCCATCAGGTGGATTTACACCCTTATAAGTTTCGGTTTCTTCCACTGTCAGCTCGACGACATCAGAGGGTAGCGAGTCATCATACGAGCCATCAGTTATTAAATGTTCACTGTAAAAACCCGCTGTTGCGGCGCAAAAATAGACATTATTCATCTTAATATCCTATCGCTATAAAGGTTTGGGATGTTGTGTACGATAGTCCTGCCGCTGCTCTAAAGCTCGTTAATGTAAAGTCTGTAACGCGCGCGTTAGCTTCAGCGCTTGCAGAAAGCGAACCGTAGTACATAGTGGAAACCACATTAAGCAATTGATGTGGCATGGCGGTTGGCAGTGTGACCGTTTGAAATGCGTTCGCCGGAAAATTATTGATTTTCATCCATTGGATTATTAATCCGCCTGGCACATCAGGTATGCGAATATAGTCATTTTCAGAGAAAGTTCTCTTACCGAAAACACTCATTAACCCAACCAGCGAAACCAGCTTATCCGCTGTGCCCACCTGCATTTCCGCATTTGTAGCAACATCAGTTCCCGATGCTGGGATTTTGTTTGCTGATGTTCTGATCTCTCTTGCTGTATATGTCCGAGAGCCGGGGTAACCGCCCAACCGTACATACCAAGCCCTAAAGTTTGAGCTGCTTACAGTGCTAGGTTTTATCTCAAGCCCAATCTGGGTTCCAGTTACATAATCAACTTTTATGCTAATAGCTAATCCTGCGGGGTAACTAATTTCAGTTGGAACATTTAGCCAATTTGTAGAAGAGGCTATGTAATTCGCACCGGATGTAAATACAAATGTTTGAAAATCAAAATTATCTATCCCAGTCATGCTTGGCAAGCCAATGCCCATCCCCGTCAGACCAATATTAGTGAGGGTCTGTTCAACCGCAGCCGGGCCAGCGTCTTTAATTTCAGAAAGGTTGTTAGTCTTCTTTAGAAAATTAGCCCCCCCATTTGCGATGATGGTGTTAATAGCGGCTAATAACTGCGCACGGTTGTTTTTATTCAGCGGCGCGCCAGTGCTTTCGATAACTCCAGCTATCTCTTCTTGAATGGCATCAAAGTAATCATCATCCAAAGCGGTAGAAGGTACACCGGTTTGTGGATTGCCACGGGTAAAGCCGTTCTTACCTGCGCCAAATTTATCAACCTGAGCGGAGGGAGTGTCAATACGATGCATAAAGGGTTACTCCGGGTATAAGAAAGTTACGTAGGTGTGTGATGGGCAGAGTTTATTAATGACGCACTCAGCCGTGGTATCACCCCACGTTCTCAGGCTATCGGTACACAGCGAGACGCAGGTCATATCGGTGATTTGCGTGGCGGTCGGCATGTTGACCTGCCACCAGTACCGCCACTCTTCTGAATAAAGCGAATCAATACAGGCCGAGGTGCAACGAAAAACATCACTTTCAAACTGGGTGATAGTGGCATCTGGGTAGCCCAATGCCGCCAGTTGTGCCAGATAGAACGCTTTGTTAATCCCGCCTGTGATATTAATCTTTGCATCAAGCCGCTGCTGCCTCTGGGCCAAGGTCTGTACGCCTGCTGGCGCACAGGAATCAGGCAAGCCAGTGAGTTGCTCGTAGCGGTCGATCAGTTCGGTGGTACTGCGCGGGTCAATCTCCACCATCAGAGTGTCCCCGCGCTGATGTACGCGGGAATATGACGGAGCCAACCCCAACAGTAGGGGATCATCACCCTCCCATGCGGGGCCGCGTGGCAGAAGATTTGTTAGTAGCTGGGCATAGCCATCTGTTAGGTCCACGTAAAATCTCCCACAATGGGCAGCTCAGTGGCGGCCAGCGGTATATCATCGGTCGGGCTGACCAGAACGTGCCTATATTCCCCGGTGGCAATACTGATGGCCTCGCTAATACGCGAATGATCCAATGTTGCACCGGGGACACCATCACGCATGAACATGGCGCGCAACTCCGCTATAACCGCATAGCGAACTTCCGGCGTATCTGGTGTGAGTCGAATATGGAACGGCACCACTTTGGCAACCGGCGGAAAGGTGTAGAGACTGGCTCCGGCCACTGGAGCCAATGGTAAAATGTGCTCGCGCGTAGCCGTTACCACTGCATTATCCGGTATTGGATTTTCCAGATTGCTGTTGGCTACCATAACGCCAACAGTACCGGCCCCCATCCAGTGGCGATAAGTCCATGCGCGGGTAACGCCAGGCACTTCTTTAGCCCAGATAATATAGTCAGGATCAGCACCACCCTGCGGGGTGTAATACCACCGCTCAATGACTCGCGCGCGCCACTCTTCTACCGGCTCAATATCAGTACCACCTTCAATGCTGTCAGCCGCTGCGGACGATGGCAGGCCGTTAATGGGTTGAGTCAGTACCATACCAATACCATCATCGGTATTTCCCAAAGTGCCAGCGACCGAACAAATCACCGGCACCCGCAGAACACCCGCAACAGATGTCGCCGCTGCCGTGGTGGTGTACTCCTGCAAATCATCACGTTGAATTACTCTGCCGGCAGGCACTTCAATGCCGTTGGTGACGCCCTCCCAGCGCACAAAACCTGTCGCCGTTGAGGGTTCTTTGCGTGGGCAGCGTTTCATATTGCCGTGTCGCGCTAGCCAATCCTCATCACACAGATCCGGTAACAGGTTGCGGGCCAGATAGTCAATATAGCCATAAACGGTATGCACCGCCGCCGCATGCACCCGGCTGTAAACCTCGGTATCGGTACGGCGAAGAACGGCATCAGTTTGGAATCGAGAATTAAGGTCACTGCGGATTTGGGTAATGAGTTGGGGAAGTGTCGGGCGGTTAAATCCGCTGTCAGCCATTTCGTGCACTCCATAAATCATCGAAGGTAATTAACTGAGAACTGCCATCGTTACGGTACAGCGTTATTTCAGCAGTCAGTATTTCGGTACCGCGCCGCTGCACGTTGATGGTTATTCGTGAAACTACGCCGTCGTCTTTTAGCCAGGCCAATGCCTGCTCCAGATAACCTCGCGCCAGCTCAACTGTTTTACTGGTCAGTGTGGTGCGTTGGAGTAAGTACAAACGGGATCCAATACGGTCATTTTGTATGGTGGGATAGCTATCACCCCACCACCCCATGGGCTGCTCCGAATCATCATCGGGATCAGCGCGGCGCCAGGTAAAAAGAAAAATAATCACCGCGCGGGTTAGGCTATCCGTTGGGGTGGAAACTGATTGTTGTTGGCCGTTCACCATCAGGATCATGGGTTACTCCATCTTCTGGTTAGGCTTGTCAGTATTCGGTTCGCCATGTGGGTGATCGTGCGAATTGAACTGCTCACGCATAGTCGCTATGGTGCTGGTTTTATCTTTAATATCAGCAGCAGACTCAATGTTACCGACGGCTTTAATCTCACCGGTAGCTTCAATGAGCGGCGTGTTGAATACTGCTTTTTCTTCGGCGTTAACAATAAACTGTTTGGTGTTCAGCTCTATTTTGTTGCCGCGCTTGAGAATAATGCTGTCCCCTTCGTCGCTATAAATGGCAACCTCCCCATCCTTTAACCCTTTAATCCGGTACCGACGATCAGCAACCACCAACACCACGCCGTGAGAACGGTCACCATCTGGAAAAGCGGCAAACGCTTCCGCGCCAGTATGTGCGGCGCTGGTGAAACCATAAGGCTCCAGATGTTCGATGTTGTCTTTTAACTCATCCGCTATCATCTGGATTTGCAGCATCTGGTTTTTACTGCTGGAGTCCAGGCGGCGCACTACCGCGCGCACCAACATATTGGATATCCCGCGCTGCAAACCCGCGAATAATCTACTCATTAGAATTCGTCCTCTTCGGCTTTCTTGCGTCGTTTGTTGGGGTTGGGAGGTTTTGGTAGATAGGCATCAGGTGGGCCGATCCGCAACTGGGTAATTGTTCCCTGCTCGTTTTTGCTGTAAGTCACCTCCGCTATCAACATTTCGCGGTTGTTAAACCCCAGTACCGGATCAAACACCGTGACCAGTTGATTGGGTGACCACAAATCGCCGTTACCCTGTCGCCAACCTTGCACTGTGTAAGTCACTTCATCGGTACGCGCCGCCCGCCGTAGCATTTCAAACTGACTGCGTTCAATCACCGTGGTGCCAGTAGCATTACCGCTCTGCTTGATAACCATGGGACGATAGCGACTTACCCCACCGTCTACCGTTTTAGCCCGGATCGCATTAGTCGTTGCCGCGCCGAAATCGTCATCATTCCCCGACCGCTGGCCAGCGACTACGTATTCAGAAAAACGGTCTTTAATGCTCTGTTCCGTGTCACAAGAAATGATGTTCTCACCCAGTACCAGCGCGGTAACCGTGCGCGAAGCACCCACCGGACCAATGACCAACGCACCGGCTGGATTGTCATAGGCCAGCACTTGCTGAATGCCCATCATTTTATCGAGCACATCCACCACAGTTTCGCCGTAATCAACCTGCAACCCCTGCATGGGCGTATTTTCGACGCCAGCATTAACTACGGACACACCAAATGGCGCGGCAAGCTGGGTTGCTATCTGGACAAAAGAGCGGCCGGTAAATTGGGTTATCAGTGCGGCGCAGTCGATCAAGTCTTCGGTTTTACTGCGACCGACAATGCCCACCGATACTGAGCGGGCGTCATAGCGTACCGGTGTGGCATCGATATAGCCGGTGACCACCAAGTCAGTGCCGATCAACACTGTGACCGGATCGCCCTTTTTCACTCGCGGCTGGAGGTGTCCAGCCTCTTCACTACCAGGCCATTGACGGGTGATCTCTACATTAAAGTCGCGGGCCAATCTCTCGATACCTGCTGAGATAGAGACAGAGGTCCACCCTACCCACTCGCGGCCATTTACCCGTAGCGTGACATCATTATTCATCGAATGGGTAGGGGATATTTCTAAAATGAAGTTCAGCGATATTTGGGACGATCATCTTCATATTGTGCAAGAAAAAACCGGTGTTAGGTTGGCAATTCCACTTAGTATCCGATGTGACGTATTAGGTTATTCACTTCAAGATGTTATTACGCGGTGTCGTGATTTAATCGTCAGCCCACATATATTGCATTACCACCACACAACATCAAAAGCTAAGCGTGGTGGCAAAGTATCAAGCTATGCAATCACTACGGGATTTTCTGTGGCAAGAGATAAAAGTGGGTTGCAATGGAAGGAAGGTACCCCGCCAACATTCCATGAACAGAGATCATTAGCAGAAAGATTATATCGAGAGCAAGGGGTAGATACTAAGACGTTACTCGGTCATAAAAATCAGGCAATGACAGATAAATACAATGATGATCGAGGTAAGGAATGGACTGTTTTAGCCGTTTAATTGTGGTTATTTTCTAGACTGTTTTGCAGTGGGGTTTTGCAGGAGTTTTGCAGGAGCGTTTAGGTGGGGTTTTAAAAATCACGGAAGCCGGAGCCTCCGTGAGATATTGCACTTATAGCGCAATTACATGTGATGAATAATGGCGTCGCCAAATTCACTACATTTCAACAGTTTAGCGCCATCCATCAGACGTTCGAAATCATAAGTCACGGTCTTGGCCTGAATTGCGCCTTCGGTGCCTTTGATAATCAAATCAGCCGCTTCGAACCAACCCATATGACGTAGCATCATTTCTGCGGACAGAATGATTGAGCCTGGGTTCACTTTATCCTGACCAGCATATTTTGGTGCAGTGCCGTGAGTGGCCTCAAACAAAGCACAATCATCACCAATGTTGGCTCCCGGAGCAATACCGATACCGCCAACCTGAGCAGCCAAGGCGTCAGAGATGTAATCACCATTCAGGTTCATACAGGCGATAACATCATATTCAGCAGGACGCAGCAGAATTTGTTGCAGGAAGGCATCAGCAATCACATCTTTGATAATGATCTCTTTGCCATTATTCGGGTTCTTGATTTTAACCCAAGGACCGCCATCGATCAGCTCACCACCAAATTCCTCACGTGCTAACTGGTAACCCCAGTCTTTAAAGGCACCTTCGGTGAATTTCATAATGTTGCCTTTATGAACCAGAGTTACTGATTCACGATCGTTGGTAATTGCATACTCAATTGCCGCACGAACCAAGCGCTTAGTCCCTTCTTCTGAACAAGGTTTGATACCAATACCGCATTGTTCAGGGAAACGGATTTTCTTCACACCCATCTCTTCACGCAGAAACTTAATCACTTTTTCAGCTTCTGGTGAACCGGCTTTCCATTCGATTCCAGCATAGATATCTTCAGCATTTTCGCGGAAAATCACCATGTTGGTCAATTCAGGGTGTTTTACCGGGCTTGGGGTCCCTTCGTAATAACGCACCGGACGCAGGCACACATACAGATCAAGTTGTTGGCGCAAAGCAACGTTCAACGAACGAATACCGCCACCGACCGGGGTAGTCAATGGGCCTTTAATCGCCACGCGGTACTCACGAATCAGATCCAATGTTTCTTCTGGCAACCAAACATCTTTGCCATAAACATGCGTTGACTTCTCACCGGTGTAGATTTCCATCCAGGAGATTTTACGCTCACCTTTATAGGCTTTCTTAACCGCGGCATCTACCACGTGGATCATGGCAGGGGTCACATCAACGCCGATACCATCACCTTCAATAAATGGAATGATCGGATTATGCGGAACAACCAGTTTACCCTGAGCATCGACAGTAATTTTCTTACCTTCTGCCGGAACAACTACTTTGCTTTCCATCAACCTTCTCCTTCAGCGCAATTTTGTTAATGCCTTGTAAGATTCGTGTCAATACTACTTGAATATTCGTTCCACGCCAATCCGAAACGGATTGAGGTATAATGCGCTAATCATTCGGAATCGCAATAAACATGAATAAATTCTCTGTTAAAAATCACAAAGTTAACCGATTCAGCACCAAGACACCGGCCAAACGGGTAAAGCCTGTCGGCCCAAGGAGAGTGCTGTTATTCAACAAACCTTTCGATGTCTTGCCACAATTTACCGATGAGTCTGGCCGTAGCACATTGAAGGAATTTATCCCCTTTAACGACGTTTATGCCGCAGGCAGACTCGATCGCGACAGTGAAGGTTTACTGGTATTAACCAATGATGGCAAGTTGCAAGCCAAACTCACCCAGCCAGGCGAGAAAACAGGTAAAATCTATTTTGTACAAGTAGAAGGAATACCTGGCGATGATGCTCTCGGCCAATTACGCCGTGGTGTCACCTTAAAAGATGGCCCTACCTTACCCGCAGGGGCTGAGTTGGTTAATGAACCTGAGTGGCTATGGCCGCGGGTGCCCCCGATCAGAGAGCGCAAAAATAGTCCCACCTGCTGGCTACAGATCACACTTTACGAAGGTCGTAATCGGCAAGTGCGCAGAATGACGGCCCATATTGGCTTCCCTACCCTGCGTCTGATACGGTTTAGTGTAGGAAATTTAAGCCTTGCCGACCTACAGCCCGGCGAATGGAAGGAGATTAACCATGTTTAAACCCCATGTAACTGTCGCTTGTGTTGTGCACGCTCAAGGGAAATTCTTAGTTGTCGAAGAGACGATTAATGGCAAAAAACTATGGAATCAACCGGCTGGACATTTGGAAGCCGATGAAACTCTGTTGCAAGCCGCAGAGAGAGAGTTGTGGGAAGAGACCGGAATTCGCGCCACACCGCAATCGTTTCTGCGAATGCATCAATGGATAGCCCCGGACAAGACCCCATTTTTGCGCTTCGCTTTCGTTATTGAACTGCTGGCCCCCTTACCCACCCATCCTCATGATAGTGATATTGATTGCTGTCGGTGGCTCTTTGCTGATGAAATACTGCAATCAGCCAATTTACGTTCACCATTAGTGGCCGAGAGTATCCGCTGTTACCAACAACCCGAACGTTATTCCCTTGATCTGGTTGGTTCTTTTAACTGGCCTTTATAAAAGGTAGCGTTGATTTACTCAGGTAATTTCGTCGAGAGCGCGAATCTAGAATGCAGCCAAGCGGTCAACGTGATAAAATCCGGCGCTTGTTTTTATAATGCCTTGCCCGTGGCGATAAAGTGTTCGGATAGTGCTATCCGCCTTGGTCTCTATCAGAAGCTTAGGTATTTACGTTAGTGAGACTCCCATGTCAGATAATAGCCAGAAAAAAGTAATCGTCGGTATGTCCGGCGGTGTCGACTCTTCCGTTTCCGCCTACCTGCTTCAGCAACAGGGTTACCAAGTTGCCGGTTTATTCATGAAGAATTGGGAAGAGGATGATGGCGAAGAGTATTGCTCAGCAGCGACCGATTTGGCCGATGCGCAAGCAGTATGCGACAAACTGGGCATGGAGTTGCACACCGTCAATTTTGCCGCAGAATATTGGGATAACGTGTTCGAATTGTTCCTGGAAGAATATAAAGCCGGGCGCACACCTAACCCTGATATTCTGTGTAATAAAGAGATCAAATTTAAAGCTTTCCTTGAGTTTGCCGCCGAAGACTTAGGGGCTGACTATATTGCCACTGGCCACTATGTTCGCCGCCAGGATGTCGATGGCAAAAGCCGTTTACTACGTGGTCTGGATGGCAATAAAGATCAAAGTTACTTCCTCTATACATTAAGCCACGACCAACTGGCCCAAAGCCTGTTCCCGGTCGGCGAACTGGAAAAACCCGAAGTGCGCCGTATCGCCGAGCAACTTGATCTGGTCACCGCCAAGAAAAAAGACTCCACCGGCATCTGCTTTATCGGTGAGCGCAAATTCCGTGATTTCCTGGGGCGTTATCTGCCCGCACAACCCGGCCCTATCATGACTGTTGACGGTCAGCATATGGGCGAGCATCAGGGGTTGATGTATCACACCTTGGGGCAACGTAAAGGGCTGGGTATCGGTGGCACCAAAGATGGCGGTGATGACCCATGGTATGTGGTAGATAAAGATGTCGCCAATAACATCTTGCTCGTGGCGCAAGGACATGAACATCCACGGTTAATGTCAGTCGGCCTGATAGCCCAACAGTTGCATTGGGTTGACCGTCAACCGATAACCGCCGCTTTTCAGTGTGTGGTGAAAACACGCTACCGTCAGCAGGATATTCCCTGCACCGTCACCCCGCTGGATGATGAGCGTATCGAGGTCAGATTCGATAGCCCGGTTGCCGCAGTAACACCGGGTCAGTCCGCTGTATTCTATCAAGGTGAAGTCTGCCTTGGCGGCGGTATCATTGAAGAGCGTTATCCACTGACTGACGTAGTAACAAACTAAATCAGCCCAGCAATGAACCAGAACGTTTACAGGAGTGACCGTGGCGAAGAATTATTATGACATTACGCTGGCACTGGCAGGGATCTGCCAGTCCGCTCGCTTGGTTCAGCAACTGGCTCATGAAGGCCAGTGCGATAATGAGGCATTGAACACCATCTTGGGCGGGCTACTACAGACCGACCCACCGTCAACACTTGCGGTGTACGGCGGTAATGAGCAATCGCTGAAAATGGGATTGGAGACGCTGCAAACGGTCTTAAATGCCAATCGTCAGGGGCCAGCAGCAGAATTGACCCGCTATACCCTCAGCTTAATGGTGTTAGAACGCAAGCTCAATGGCAATAAGCCTGCCATGAATACATTAGGTGACCGAATCAATCAGCTTGATCGCCAACTGGCACATTTCGATCTTGAATCAGAAACAATGATGAGTTCACTGGCATCCATTTATACTGATGTCATCAGCCCTCTCGGCCCACGCATTCAGGTTACCGGTTCACCCGCTATTTTACAAAGCACGCTGGTGCAGGCAAAAGTTCGTGCCGCCCTGCTGGCGGGAATTCGCTCAGCCGTGCTTTGGCAACAAGTCGGTGGAAGCCGCTTGCAGTTAATGTTTTCGCGAAATCGTCTTTTTAAACAGGCACAGAGTATTCTTGCTCATAATTGAACCATACCAAAGTAATTGGAGTTGCCACCGATGGAATTATCCTCACTGACCGCCGTTTCACCTATTGATGGTCGCTACGGCGACAAAGTCAGCGCACTGCGCCCAATCTTTAGCGAATTCGGTTTGCTGAAATTCCGCGTGCAGGTCGAAGTACGTTGGCTGCAAAAACTGGCCGCCTGCGCAGAGATCAAAGAAGTTCCGGCTTTTGATGCCGACGCAAACGCTTACCTTGATAAGATCGTGCAACAGTTCAACGAACAAGATGCACAGCGCATCAAAACCATTGAGCGCACGACCAATCATGATGTGAAAGCTGTTGAGTATTTCCTGAAAGAAAAAGTAGCGAGTGTTCCGGCATTGCACGCAGTGTCAGAATTTATTCACTTTGCTTGTACTTCAGAAGATATCAATAACTTATCCCACGCCTTAATGTTGCAAACCGCCCGTCAGGATGTGGTATTGCCAATGTGGCGGCAGATTATTGATTCAATTAAAGCGCTGGCCCACCAGTACCGTGATTTGCCACTGCTGTCCCGTACCCATGGTCAGCCAGCCACACCTTCAACTATCGGGAAAGAACTGGCTAACGTTGCTTACCGTATGGAGCGCCAGTTCCGTCAACTGTCACAAGTGGAAATTCTGGGTAAAATCAACGGTGCAGTAGGTAACTATAATGCTCACATCGTTGCTTATCCTGAAGTGGACTGGCATCAGTTCAGCGAAAGTTTTGTCACGTCGCTGGGGATCAACTGGAACCCATACACCACGCAAATTGAACCTCATGACTACATTGCCGAACTGTTTGATTGTGTTGCCCGTTTCAATACTATCCTGATCGATTTTGACCGTGATATTTGGGGTTACGTTGCCCTAAATCATTTCAAACAAAAAACTATCGCCGGTGAAATCGGTTCAAGCACCATGCCCCATAAAGTAAACCCCATTGATTTCGAAAACTCCGAAGGCAATTTGGGCATGTCCAATGCGGTGCTCGGACATCTGGCCAGTAAATTACCGGTTTCCCGCTGGCAGCGCGACCTGACTGACTCCACAGTGCTCCGTAATTTGGGTGTTGGTTTGGGCTATGCGTTGATAGCCTATCAGGCGACAATGAAAGGCATTAGCAAGTTGGAAGTCAACGAAGCGCACCTACTGGATGAGCTTGATCACAACTGGGAAGTTCTGGCTGAGCCGATCCAAACCGTAATGCGCCGTTATGGCATTGAAAAACCGTATGAAAAACTAAAAGAACTCACCCGTGGCAAGCGGGTAGATGCCGCAGGCATGCAGGCATTTATCGATGGCCTTGCCTTACCGGAAGAAGAAAAAACCCGGTTGAAAGCAATGACGCCCGCTAATTATATTGGCCGGGCAGCCACTATGGTCGATGAATTAAAGTAATTTTTTAATCCCTAATACAGGTGGTAGCCCTATGCCACCTGTATTATCCCCCTGATTTCTCTTATTTTCCCGCGTACTCTCCCCTGTTTAGCAACGGTTTAGCCGTTATCATCGATAATACCCGCGATGCCAAAAGGACGTTACAATTGCAGGAGCTATTATTATATGTTGAAGCAAACCTTATTATCTCTCGCCCTGATGGGCACCTGTACAGCCGCAATAGCGGGTGATTACACTTATGTTGCAGGTGGCCTGCAATATGGTGCCATCAGCAATAATGCCCGTTTTGATAAACAGTTTGACCAAAAAAAGTATAGCCAGACTGGTAATCGCGAGATGGGCGGCATTTATCTGAATGGTGGCTATGGATTTGATAATGATCTTTTTATTGATGCCCGCCTGAACAGTATTGCCAATAACGATCGCGGCCTTGCACAAGCAGTGCTCGGCTTGGGGTACCACTTTGCTTTTTCACCTAATATCGATTTTTATAGCTTAGTGGGTGGCAGCCGCCATGCGATGGTATTTGATGCCAGCAAAGACGGTAAAAAAACCAATACCTACAATAGCGCTACCGGTGAAATAGGTATTAAGAGCAAACTCACGCAAAGTATCGGTATGGATGTTGCTTATCGCCTGGCAAATTATGACCACCGGGCATTCCATGAAGCGCGAATTACGACGAGCTACGCCTTAACACAGAGCCTTGCAGCGGAAGTAGGTTACACCTACCATAACTGGAAAGTGAGTGATCAAGCAATGCAAGCAGGTTTACGTTATAACTTCTAAGTCGTTGGTTTTAATTGTTTACTTACCGGGTAATATTGAGTTACCCGGTTAAGTCTTATCGAGGAATGTGGTATGCGGGTTCTGGTTGTGGAAGATAATGCTTTATTGCGTCACCATCTTACGGTGCAAATGCGTGAAATGGGCCATCAGGTTGATGCGGCGGAAGATGCTAAAGAAGCAGACTATTTCTTGCAAGAGCATGCCCCGGATATCGCGATTATTGATCTCGGCCTTCCCGGGGAAGATGGCTTAAGTCTTATTCGTCGCTGGCGCAGTCATCAAACAAACTTACCTATTCTGGTGCTCACGGCACGGGAAAGCTGGCAAGATAAAGTCGCCGTGCTGGAAGCAGGTGCCGACGATTACGTGACTAAGCCCTTTCATCTCGAAGAAGTCATCGCACGGATGCAGGCGTTGATGCGCCGCAATATTGGTTTAGCATCTCAGGTAATTGAATTCCCTCCGTTTCAGATTGACCTCTCGCGCCGAGAGTTGTGTGTCAATCAGCAACAGATTAAACTGACAGCCTTTGAATACACTATCATCGAGACCCTTATTCGTAATGCCGGTAAAGTGGTCAGCAAAGATACGCTCATGCTGCAACTCTATCCTGATGCAGAACTACGTGAGAGCCACACCATCGATGTATTAATGGGCCGTTTGCGTAAAAAGCTACTGGCAGAACATGAAGGCGAAGTGATTACGACCATCCGAGGTCAGGGATACCGTTTTGACGCCAGCTAGACACTATGTTCAGGAAAAATAGCAAACCGTTCTCTCTTCGTGCGCGTTTTCTTATGGCGACAGCAGGTGTCATTTTAGCGCTGTCGTTATCTTATGGCATGGTTGCCGTGGTTGGGTACATTGTCAGCTTTGATAAAAATACCTTCAGCGCCCATCGCGGTGAAAGTAACTTATTTTTCAGTTTGGCTCAGTGGCATGATAATAAACTGAGTATTTCGGTTCCCCCTGAACTTGAACTGAACATCCCAACATTGGTGCTGATTTATGACAAAGACGGCAATATTTTGTGGCGTCAGCGCCATGTGCCCGAGCTTGAGTCTCATATCGAAAAAAGTTGGTTACAAAAACCCGGCTTCTACGAGCTGGATACCGGGACACACATCAGTAGCATGATGTTGGGTGATAACCCCAAAGCCCAAGACCAGCTCAAAAAATATGACGATACTGATAACAGCGCCCTAACGCACTCCATCTCCGTCAATACTTATCCTGCGACCTCACGCTTACCACAGCTCACCATTGTGGTCGTAGATACTATCCCGCAGGAGTTACAACGTTCTGACTTGGTGTGGAACTGGTTTAGCTATGTGTTACTGGCTAATTTGCTGTTGGTGGTCCCCTTACTGTGGCTGGCGGCCTACTGGAGCCTGCGGCCAATTAAAGCACTGGTCAGTCAGATCAGTCAGTTGGAAAAAGGTGAACGCGAACAACTGGATGAAAATCCACCGCGTGAATTGCAGAGCTTAGTTCGAAACCTCAATATTCTGCTCACCAATGAGCGTCAACGTTATACCAAGTATCGCACAACCTTGTCGGACCTCACCCACAGCCTTAAGACCCCACTGGCGGTATTACAGACCACCCTGCGTTCTTTACGTACCGGCAAGCAGACGACCATCGAAGAGGTCGAACCTATCATGCTAGAGCAGATAAGCCGTATCTCTCAGCAAATTGGCTATTACCTGCACCGCGCCAGTATGCGTTCCGAACATAATGTACTGGTCCGGGAAATCCACTCGGTACCGGCGCTGTTAGACAGCTTGTGCAGTGCACTGAATAAAGTCTATCAGCGTAAAGGGGTAGTACTGACGCTGGATATCTCACCTGAAGTCACCTTCCTTGGTGATAAAAATGACTTTATGGAAGTGATGGGCAACGTACTGGATAACGCTTGCAAGTATTGTCTTGAATTCGTTGAAATTACCGCCCTACACTCTGAAAAACAGCTAACTATTGTGGTAGATGATGATGGACCGGGTATTCCTGAAAGTAAGCGGTTGCTGATTTTCCAGCGCGGCCAGCGAGTTGATACTTTGCGCCCTGGACAAGGGCTGGGGCTATCCGTGGCCGCCGAAATTATTGAACAGTATCAAGGTGAGATTTCCATCACTGAAAGCCCCCTGGGTGGAGCCAAAATGATGGTGACTTTTGGCCAGCAACATGATTATCACGATGATTAACAAAATTTGCCTGCCAGCCCCTGATACTAAAGGCTGGCTTCCGTTATAATCACAAGCAAATTCCCTCCTATTCTGGAATAAACATGGATTACCAACTCTGTCTCGATTGGCCTGACTTTCTGCAACGTTACTGGCAGAAACGCCCCGTTATCCTCAAACGCGGTTTTAAAAACTTTATAGACCCGCTCTCGCCGGATGAACTTGCTGGGCTAGCTATGGAAAATGAAGTCGACAGCCGCTTGGTAAGCCATGAAGATGGTCGTTGGCAAGTGAGTCACGGCCCGTTTGAGAGTTTTGATCACTTAGGTGAAACCAACTGGTCGCTACTGGTTCAAGCTGTTGACCATTGGCATGAGCCTGCCGCTGCATTAATGCGCCCCTTCCGCCAACTATCTGACTGGCGTATGGATGATTTGATGATCTCCTTCTCCGTACCCGGTGGCGGTGTTGGCCCACACTTTGATCAATATGATGTCTTTATCATTCAGGGGACTGGCCGCCGCCGCTGGCGAGTGGGTGAAAAAACTGAAATGAAGCAGCATTGCCCACACCCTGACTTGCTACAAGTCGCTCCCTTTGATGCCATCATTGATGAGGAAATGGAGCCGGGCGATATTCTCTACATTCCACCGGGTTTCCCCCATGAAGGCTATGCACTTGAAAATGCATTGAATTATTCAGTAGGTTTCCGCGCGCCAAATGGCCGTGAATTAGTCAGTGGTTTTGCCGATTATATCCTTTCGCGTGAATTGGGGAGCTACCGTTACAGTGATCCTGATTTGCAACTGCGTGACCAGCCAGCAGATATTTTGCCACATGAAGTCGATAAGCTGCGGGCAATGATGTTGGATTTACTCCAGCAACCCGAGCATTTCCAAAACTGGTTTGGTGAGTTTACTTCTCAATCACGTCATGAGCTGGATGTTGCACCACCTGAACCACCTTATCAGGCCAGTGAGATCTATGATTTGCTACAACAAGGTGAGGCATTACGCCGCCTTAGTGGCCTGCGCGCTTTACGTATTGGTGATAGCTGCTTTGTTAACGGTGAACTGATTGATACGCCGCATATGAGTGCTGCCAATGCTTTGTGTCAACATTTCAGTGTGGATGCTCAACAACTTGGTAATGCATTGGAAGACCCGGCGTTCCTGGCACTGCTGGCGGAACTGGTTAATAGCGGTTATTGGTATTTCAACGACTAATCTCTGTGATATATGATACAAAACGCCCCATTTACGGGGCGTTTGTTATAGGCTGTTAAGCAGGTAGCAGGCAATTTATGACGCTTTAGCTCGTGCTGCGGTTAGTTCAGAAATCCGCATGATTACTGCAACCGCCTTCTCCATCCCTTCCAGCGTAATAAATTCATGTTTACCATGATAATTATAGCCACCAGTAAAGATATTGGGACAAGGTAATCCGAGGAAAGATAACTGCGCGCCATCAGTGCCTCCCCGTATTGGCTTCATGACGGGCGCGATATCGCAATCACGCATCGCCTGCTGTGCTAACTCGATGATATGCGGGTGCTTGATTATATGTTCACGCATATTGTAATAACTGTCATCCATAACGATTTCGATGTAGCAGTCAC
Organism: Yersinia sp. 2540 StPb PI; assembly: GCF_052217165.1. NCBI lineage: Bacteria > Pseudomonadati > Pseudomonadota > Gammaproteobacteria > Enterobacterales > Yersiniaceae > Yersinia > Yersinia sp. 2540 StPb PI. The sequence goes on along the minus strand of NZ_JAZGQC010000001.1, from coordinate 2,545,773 downwards.
GATGCAAACCTTTACCAACCCGCTTAGCAATATCCACCATATTCTTCTTACGGGCTTCAAAACCATCACGGTTGAAATCACGTACTATATAGTGCATTTCTGCCCGCTCGACAGTGCCTTTAATACTTTGCAGATGATAAAAACCCTCGTAACCATCTGTACATTCAGGAGTTTCATTCGCAGGAAGTTCCTGATGGAAACGGGTCGCCAGTGATAACGCATTTACCATTACCCCTTTGGCACTGCCTGGGTGGACATTATTACCGACAATCTTGATCGTTACTGACGCCGCATTAAAGTTTTCAAACTCTAACTCGCCAACACCACCACCATCAACGGTATAAGCCCACTGGGCATCAAACTCGTCCACATTAAAGAAGCGTGCACCTTTGCCAACCTCTTCATCGGGAGTGAATGCAATGCGGATATCGCCGTGAGGCACATTACTGTGCTTTAACCGCACCATTGCAGTAATAATTTCGGCAATACCGGCTTTATCATCGGCCCCCAGCAAGGTTTTACCATCAGTGGTAATTAATGTGTGGCCGAGTAGCTGGTGTAATACCGGAAACATGACTGGTGACAACACCTCGTCGCCTATCCCCAAGGCAATATCCCCACCACGGTAACTTTCTACAATCTGTGGATTAACATTTTTGCCCGAAAAATCAGGTGACGTATCGAGATGTGCAATAAAACCAATAGTGGGGACCGGCCAAGAGACATTTGCAGGTAATGTTGCCATTACACAACTGTGATCACTCAAGGTAACCTGAGAAAACCCCAGCGCCTGCAACTCATGCTGTAATGCCAGCGCAAGCTTGTGCTGCCCCTCAGTGCTCGGCACGGATTTTACATTGGCTTTTGCTTGTGTATCAAAAGAGACATAGTTGAAAAAGCGGTCGAGTAATTTGTCCATGGTTCCCACCCTCATAATAGTGAATATCATTATGGGGAAGTGATCGTGATCAAATATTGCGTCAAGTCAGCTTTAGGCAAACTTAAGCCAGAATAATAAGGTGGGATGCTAAAACCCCGCAGGGTGATTTATTCATCAACCCGCAGGGACTATCGTTTATTTATACGCCATTTTGGCTAATTACTGCTATCACCCTGACGATTCTCGCCCCGGGTAGTCAAAAACTCACGCACATATTCAGGTACTACTTTACTGGCCAAACCATAATGTTTTTCATCAAACTGGCTTTCTACCTGACTGGGTTCCAGATTCAATTCAACAGTATGAGCACCGTGCAAACGTGACTCATGGACAAACCCAGCCGCTGGATAGACGTGGCCTGAAGTTCCTATCGAGATAAAGAAATCAGCCTCAGCCAGCGCCTGATAGATATCATCCATCCCCATCGGCATTTCACCAAACCACACAATATGAGGTCGCAAAGGGGATGGGAACTGGCAGCAATGACAACGCTCGTCAGCCGAGAGATCTCCCGGCCAATCTAATACCTGGCCAGACTGCGTGCAACGCACCTTCAGCAATTCACCGTGCATATGGATAACACGCTTACTGCCTGCCCTTTCATGCAAATTATCAATATTCTGGGTAATCAGAACAAAGTTATCACCCAGCACCGCTTCCAAATCTGCCAGCGCCTGATGCGCCGCATTGGGTGCAATTTCTGGCTGCTGCAATTGACGGCGACGAGCATTATAAAAAGCTTGAACTAACTCAGGGTCGCGACGATACCCTTCCGGCGTTGCAACATCTTCCACCTGATGCTCTTCCCATAGGCCATCTGCGGCACGGAAAGTACGGATACCTGACTCAGCAGAAATCCCCGCACCGGTAAGCACCACCACAAACGGTTTCTTCATTTCTGATGTAGCAGCACTGTCCCGATGAAAGATACGGGAACGAAAACGTTGATGCCGCAAATGCTTATTCTTGCGAAACCGACATAGCCGATGGCGAATACGCATAACTTTTGCCTCTATATTGGATATCGTTATTGTTTGTGACGACTCTATAGCTTGTGACGACTATTATTCACTCAAATGCAGAAACGCAGCGCCACGAACGCCGCCCGCATCACCATAACGCGCTTTTTCAATGCGTGGCAATCGCGCCACTCGCAATAAATGCTCGGGTAAGCGTTTTGGTAGTTCCTGATAAATCTTGTCAAAATTAGATAGCCCGCCACCAATGACAACCAGATGTGGATCAAGCATCGTCAATAAATTACCCAAACATACCGCCAGCACATCCATAAAGCGCTCAATATGGGCTACTGCTTTAGGCTCGCCAGCATTATAGTTGGCGATAATCTCAGTTGCGGGCAGCGATTGTTGGTTAAAGTGCTTATACATCCATTCAAAACCACGCCCTGAGATATAATTCTCTATGCAACCGTTATGGCCGCAACCACAGGGTACGCGCGGAATATCTGCGCCTAAAATATCCAACGCATCTACCGGTAACCGAAAGTGGCCGAATTCGCCGGTAATATGATTCCGCCCGCTAACAATACTGCCATTAACAATCAGGCCACCGCCAACACCGGTGCCAAGAATTAGCCCCAGAACGGTTGGATAAGTGCGAAATTCAGGATCCCACGCTTCGGACAGCGCAAAACAGTTAGCATCGTTATCGATTCGAACTTCACGCTCAATCAGGCGGGAAAGATCACCCTGCAATAATTGCCCCATGGCCGATGGCACATTGGCCGTAAATACTGTGCCATCATCGGCATTGGGTAAACCGGGAATACCAATACCCACACTGCCTTTAACACCACAATATGCATCAGCTTCCAGCGTTAAATCACGCAAAGTTTGCAGTAACTGCTGATAATCTTCACGGGGCGTTGGGACTCGTTTATGCCAGATTCGTTGCAGATTGGCATCAAAAACGCCTAACTCAATCTTGGTGCCGCCCATATCAAAACCGTAATACATAGAATTGTCCTTATATACCCTAAATAATTCGAGCTGTAGGAAGACGGCAACTGAATAAGTCCCAGGCGCTTACTGAAACAAGTGACTGGGGGTAAACGAAAGCAGCCAACGCAGATGCGGCTTGAAGTATAACGGGGGTAATTATTGCCCGCTTAATACCCGAGCCGGATCAATACGACTTGCGCGACGTGCAGGATACCAACTGGCAATTAAACTCAGCACCAGCGCGGTGGCTAATACGCAGGCCACATCAAACCAGTGCAATTCTGACGGCAGGAAATCAATGAAATAGATATCGCCAGACAAGAATTGATGACCAATCAGCCGCTCCAGCCCACGGATAATGTTGGTCAATTGCATCGAGACAATCACCCCCACTATCACCCCGCTGATACTGCCGATAAGTCCGGCTAATAAGCCATACCAGATAAAGATTGCACGGATCAGACCATCTTTGGCCCCTAATGTGCGTAACACGGCTATATCGCTACTTTTATCTTTAACAGCCATAACCAGGGTGGACACAATATTAAAACTGGCAACACCTATCACCAGCACCATGGCCAAGTACATGATGGTACGAATCATCTGGATATCGCGGTACATATAGCCATAAGTGCCAATCCAACTGCTGATATAAACATACGCATTGCTCACTTCACCGGCACTTCGCACCAGTTTGTTCGCGTTGTATACATCATTGACCTTGATGGCTATACCAGTGACACTGTCACCCATTTCCAAATATTGCTGGGCATCAGCTAAAGGAACCAGTGCCAGACTGTGATCCAACTGGCCACTGAGCTGAAAAACACCGGCGACCTGTAAGCGAATACGCTTAGGTTGCAGCAGTTTCATTTCAGGATCACTATTCGGGATCATTACTGTCAGCCATGACCCCTGTTTCACACCTAATGCGTCAGCCAGACCTTTACCTAAAATAATCTGCTGCTGACCCGCTTTGAAATTATCCCAAGCATGATCAAGCACAAAGCTGGGTAATGCGCTAAGGCGCTGTTCTGCCTGCGGATCAACACCTTTAACCTGTACTGCACGCAGTTGTGTGGCATTTTCAATCAGGCCGGTGAAATTGATATAAGGGGCGGCCGCTACGATACCGGGCACTTTTTCAATCCGTTGTAGAGTTTGCGGCCAGCCACTGAACGGCTGATTAACCACCGCAATTTCGCCGTGTGGTACCACGGCCAAAATGCGATCTTTCAGCTCACGTTCGAAGCCATTCATCGCACTTAGACCCACGATCAATACTGCAACACCCAAGGCGATACCCAAGGTAGATATCACTGAAATTAATGACACCATACCGCCACGACGGCGGCCACGGCTAAACCGTAAGCCGATTAAGAGTGAAAGTGGCGACACACCCATTACTCAGCCCCCACCAGTGTCAAGTGTTGCTGTAGCTGGCCATCGCGCATTTCCAACTGGCGGCTCATACGTTTTGCTAACTGCAAATCGTGAGTTACCACTAAAAATGCCGTCCCCTGGCGAACATTCAATTCACCTAACAGATTAAAGATGCTGTCAGCATTACGTTGGTCCAGGTTACCGGTCGGTTCATCTGCCAAAACCAGTGACGGGTTGTTCACCAGCGAACGGGCAATCGCCACCCGCTGACGCTCACCACCAGACAACTCAGACGGCCGATGTTTGCTCCGTTTTTCCAACCCTACCGCGGTCAACATCGCCCGGGCTTTATCCTGCGCCTCTGCGGGTTTGGCTCCACCGATTAACAGTGGCATTGCGACATTCTCCAATGCGGTAAAATCAGGCAGTAAATGGTGGAATTGATAGATAAAACCTAACTCTCGGTTACGTAATTCCGCTTTCGCGGTGGAAGAGAGCTGATTCAGTGAACGGCCCTGATAAATAACCTCGCCGGAGGTTGGGGAATCCAGACCACCCAGCAGATGCAATAAGGTACTTTTACCTGAACCGGAACTGCCGACAATCGCCATCAACTCACCAGCTTCGATAGTGAACGACACATTACGCAATACGTCAGTGTGCAATTGCCCTTCCTGATAGCGTTTGCACAAATCTAAACACTGTAATAATGGATGGTTACTCATAGCGTAAAGCCTCGGCAGGTTGTGCGGCGGCAGCGCGCCAGGAAGGATAAAGCGTGGACAACAAGGCAATCGCCATCGCCAACAGAGCAATCACGGCGACCTGTACCGGGTTAATTTCCACCGGCAAGGTGGCACCATCAATCAATAAACCGAGAATCGGGATAATCGTGTTCAATTGGCTGGCGAGTAAAATACCCAGCCCGGCACCAAGTAATGCGCCAATTACCCCAGCGGTAGCCCCCTGCACCATAAAGACCAGCATAATTTGACGGCGGCTCAATCCTTGAGTTTGCAAAATGGCCACTTCGCCCTGTTTTTCCATCACTAACAGACCCAGCGAGGTAATAATATTGAAGGCTGCGACGGCAATAATCAGGCTAAGTAGCAACCCCATCATATTTTTTTCCATACGCACCGCCTGGAACAGCTCACCTTTACGCTCACGCCAATCTTTCCATACCGTGCCTTCTGGCAACACCTGTTGGCTCAGGCTATCAACGGACAGCGGTTGTGCAAGGAATAGACGCCAGCCGGTAATATTGCCCGCGGGATAACGCATCAGACGTGATGCATCCTGCTGATTAACCAGCATTTGGTAGCCATCCACCTCACTGTCTGCGGCGAATGTTCCAATGATATTAAACAGCCGTTGGCTAGGAATGCGCCCCATTGGCGTGAACTGACTGGCACTAGGGACCATCAAACGCAATGTTTCACCACGTTTAACACCCAACTGGCCCGCCAGTTTTTCGCCCAGGATAATATTGTAACTCCCCGGCTGTAAATCCTTCAGGTGCACGTTAACCAAATAATCGGCCAGTGGTTCATGACGCTCGGGATCAACACCCAGCATCACACCTGCCGCCAAATTACGTGCACTCTGCAACACCACATCAGCAGTGGTCAGCGGCACAATATCGGTAACACCAGCCAGTGATTTCAATGCTGAGGCGGGGATTTTGTTCGGGTCGAGAGAACCTTGTGGCGTGGTAATCAGCGCCTGCGGCATCAGCCCCAAAATATTATTCTGCAAATCACGCTCAAAACCATTCATCACCGACAGTACCGTGATCAGCGCCATCACGCCAAGCGTGATGCCAATAGTAGAAAGCCATGAGACAAACCGACCGAAGCGATCAGATGCACGCCCGCGCATGTAACGCAGACCAATAAATAGTGCGACAGGTTGATACATGAAATCTGTTTAGATCCTGTTGCTAAAGCAAAGTGATCGAGGATAATAAAGGGTACTACGCCTTTATGGAACCATTAACCGCCTATATCCTTCATATTTCAAGTTACAGGTGTGTTGGCCGCGCTCGTTTACCCGAATCACTTACTTTAGTAAGCTCATCGGGATTTCTCGCTTGCCGCCTTCCTGCATCTTGAGATCTATTGGATATATCTCTGGCTTTTATTCCAAATCAGGGTGCCAGTCTGTGGCTATGCCCCCTCACGTGCTAGGATAGCCGCCGAGATAATTTGTCATCTGTTGTGCTGATACTGTCCTGCTGAACGGCAACATGGGTTAACGCTATCCCTGTTACTTGGTCATGCCGGTAGGCGGCACCCAAGTAAAAAGTCGGTAAGCAACCGATTTGAATAGCATTTATGCTAGCCCATAGGGTGAAGGCTCATTAATACTCAAGCGCTTAGATAACTAAGTGATTGGGGTGAGCAAGGGCAGCCAACACCTCTGCCTCTTGAAGGGCGGCGGGTATACAAACTAAGAGACTGTTTAACTGCTTATGTCCCAACAATATCGTTATTCATTGCCGCAGCGGCCTGGTGATACCCGTCAATTAGGTCAGTTGACTGGCTCAGCCTGCGCGGTGGAATGTGCGGAAATCATTGAGCGCCATGATGGCCCGGTAATGTTAATTACCCCTGACATGCAAACGGCCCTGCGCCTGCGTGATGAGGTGCAACAATTCTCACTCCGCCCAGTAAGCACCCTATCCGATTGGGAAACACTGCCTTACGACAGTTTCTCGCCGCATCAGGATATTATTTCAGCGCGCCTTTCGTGTTTGTATCATCTGCCCACGATGGATCGCGGTGTTATTATTCTCCCGATTAATACCCTGATGCAACGCGTATGCCCGCATGAATTCCTACACGGCCATGCGCTGGTGATGAAAAAAGGCCAGCATCTGTCGCGTGATAAACTACGCGCGCAACTTGAGCAGGCAGGATACCGCAGTGTTGATCAGGTAATGGAACATGGTGAATTTGCGACCCGTGGGGCATTGCTTGATTTGTATCCAATGGGCAGCGAAGAGCCGTATCGAATTGATTTCTTTGATGATGACATTGACAGTCTGCGCGTGTTTGATGTTGATTCGCAGCGCACGCTGTCTGAAGTTGAACAGATAAACCTCCTGCCTGCGCATGAATTTCCGATAGACAAAACCGCAATCGAGTTATTCCGTAGCCAATGGCGTGAACAATTTGAAGTTCGCCGCGACGCTGAACACATCTATCAGCAAGTGAGTAAAGGCATCTGGCCTGCGGGTATCGAATATTGGCAACCCTTGTTCTTTAGCCAACCGTTGCCCTCACTGTTCAGTTATTTACCTGAAAATACCTTATTGGTGAATACCGGCGATCTGGAAGGTTCCGCTGAGCGTTTCTGGCTAGATGTGAATCAGCGCTTTGAAAGCCGCCGTGTTGACCCAATGCGCCCATTGCTGGCACCCGATACGCTCTGGTTACGGGTTGATTCGCTGTTCACTGAGCTAAAAAAGTGGCCTCGGCTCCAGTTCAAGACAGATCCACTGCCGACTAAAGCTGCCAATACCAATTTGCACTATCAGCCCCTGCCTGATGTGGCTGTGCAAGCACAGCAAAAAGCGCCATTGGATAACCTGCGCCGCTTTATCGAAACATTCAGTGGCAGCATCGTGTTTTCAGTCGAAAGCGAAGGCCGACGAGAAACGCTACAAGACCTGTTGGCCCGGATAAAAATCAGCCCGAGCCTGATTACAGCGTTACCACCAGCGGCGGCTCCCGGTCATTATCTGATGATCGGCGCCAGTGAACGCGGCTTCCTCGATACCGATAAACAATTAGCGCTGATTTGTGAAAGTGACCTACTTGGCGAGCGCGTCAGCCGCCGTCGGCAGGATAATCGGCGTACCATCAATACCGATACCCTAATCCGCAACCTGGCCGAGCTGCGCCCCGGCCAGCCAGTGGTTCATCTGGAACATGGCGTGGGCCGCTATCTGGGCTTAACCACGCTCGAAGCTGGCGGCATCAAAGCTGAATACCTGATACTGACCTACGCCGGTGAAGATAAGTTGTATGTGCCAGTCTCATCTTTGCATCTGATTAGCCGTTATTCCGGCGGTGCTGATGAAAATGCGCCACTGCATAAACTGGGCGGAGAAGCCTGGGGGCGGGCACGACAAAAAGCGGCCGAGAAAGTGCGAGACGTGGCAGCCGAACTGCTGGATATCTATGCCCAGCGCGCCGCCAAGTCTGGCTTTAAATTCAAACATGACCACGAGCAATACCAGTTATTTTGCCAAAGCTTCCCGTTTGAAACCACGCCAGATCAGGAACAGGCCATTAATGCGGTTCTCAGCGATATGTGTCGGCCGCTGGCGATGGATCGCCTGGTATGTGGCGATGTTGGTTTCGGTAAAACCGAAGTGGCAATGCGTGCTGCGTTCCTCGCGGTTGCCAATAATAAGCAAGTAGCCGTATTGGTCCCCACTACACTACTTGCCCAACAGCATTTCGATAACTTCCGTGATCGCTTCGCCACTTGGCCGGTCAGGATAGAAATGATGTCCCGCTTCCGCAGTGCCAAAGAGCAGCAAGTGATTCTGGAGCAAGCCGCTGAAGGTAAAGTCGATATCATTATCGGCACCCATAAGTTGCTGCAAAGTGACCTGCGCTGGCAAGATCTCGGCCTGCTGATTGTCGATGAAGAGCATCGTTTCGGTGTTCGTCATAAAGAGCGGATCAAAGCGATGCGTGCCGATGTGGATATTCTGACCCTAACAGCCACACCGATTCCGCGTACCTTGAATATGGCGATGAGCGGCATGCGCGACTTGTCGATTATTGCCACCCCACCGGCGCGGCGCCTGGCAGTGAAAACCTTTGTACGGGAGTACGACAGCCTGGTTATTCGCGAAGCCATCCTGCGTGAGGTTCTGCGCGGTGGGCAGGTTTATTACCTGTACAACGATGTGGAAAATATTGAGAAGGCCACACAACGTCTGGCGGAGCTGGTTCCTGAGGCACGCATTGCTATCGGTCACGGCCAGATGCGTGAACGGGATCTGGAGCGGGTGATGAATGATTTCCATCATCAGCGTTTCAACGTTTTGGTCTGTACCACCATTATCGAAACAGGTATTGATATTCCTAGCGCCAATACTATTATCATCGAGCGCGCTGATCACTTTGGCCTGGCGCAGCTACACCAATTGCGCGGCCGGGTTGGGCGTTCACATCATCAAGCTTATGCTTACCTACTGACGCCGAATCCGAAAGCGATGACCACGGACGCTAAAAAGCGGCTGGAAGCGATTGCCTCACTGGAAGATCTTGGTGCCGGCTTTGCGCTGGCAACCCATGATCTGGAGATTCGCGGCGCGGGTGAACTGTTAGGTGAAGACCAAAGCGGCCAGATGACCACCATTGGCTTCTCACTCTATATGGAGCTGCTGGAAAGCGCGGTTGATGCTTTGAAAGAAGGCAGAGAGCCATCTCTGGAAGATTTGACCAGCAATCAAACTGAAATTGAATTGCGCATGCCGGTGCTGCTGCCAGAAGATTTCATTCCAGATGTGAATGTTCGGCTTTCATTCTATAAGCGTATCGCCAGTGCCCGCAATGAGACGGAACTTGATGAGCTAAAAGTGGAGTTAATCGATCGTTTTGGCAAACTGCCCGATCCAGCACGTTATCTGTTGCACACCGCAGAGTTACGCCAGCAGGCACAAAAATTGGGCATCAAACGAATTGAAGGTAATGAGCGCGGTGGCTTTATTGAATTTAGTGATAAGAACAAAGTCGATCCTGTCTATCTGATTGGGCTATTACAGCGCCAGCCACAGATATACCGCCTGGAAGGGCCAACCAAGTTGAAGTTTATGCAGGATTTAACTGATCGTTCACAGCGACTGAAATTTATCAGTGAGTTGTTGGCCGCCTTTGCACAGCATCGGGTAGGTTAATCAGCGAGTTAATGCGGGTTTCTCAGCAATGAGAGACCCGCGTTAATGCTAATGCCACTCGCTTAAATTTTTGCCGGGTTTGCGGCAAAAACATGTTCTGTTTAAACGATCAGAATTAGCACTAAATCGCGGGTTCTTGGTACCAGGTCTTGGACAACAGATTTTGTATTATGCTCGGTCGTTCAGTATTAGTTGACCATTTTTATCGATCGGGATCTGCGTACCTGGATCACGATCCATACGAATTTTTCCCTGCTGATCACCAATTTTGTAGGTTACGTCATATCCCAGCATTTTTTGTGACTTGTCATAGACAGTCTGGCAACGCTGTTGAGTGGTGGTATAGGTATCACTTTCTTGCATATTACTTTGCACACGGTTACCGGCATATCCGCCAGCCAATGCACCGGCAACAGTAGCGATATCCTTACCTCGCCCGCCCCCAACCTGATGTCCCAGAACCCCACCCGCTACAGCACCTAACACTGATCCTGCAATCTGATTCTCATCTTGCACTGGTTTACGGTGAGTGACCGTTACATTACGACATTCCTGTCGAGGCGTTTTGACCGTCTCTTTAATCGGTGTCGCCGCAATAACTTGTGCATATTGCGGCGCGCCAGAGAAAACATTCATACTCGCAACTGCGGCAATTCCCAGAGCGGCCGCAATACCGATACCCACGCCTGCTAACATTGATTTGTTCACAGGAAATCCTCCTGAAAGTGTTACCACGCATCTTCTGCCCCAGAATTCCAGCGTAAAAACAGAAAATCTGACAGTTTCCGACACCAAAGGCTGTCTCTGATTAGCGGAATACGGCGTGCGTGACTCGCCGTCTGTAAACACCATGGAGTCTGCACAAAGTCGTTTGAGCTAGCAATAAGACAAATGGACTAAAAACCCAGATAATAGGTGTAAATGAATATGTTTAGGAGGAATCCGACTGTGGGTATTTGCGACTGCGAAATTTTATGCTGCAAATTTTACATTACGGGCGAACACTTTTAGCGTTAAGTGCCTGAGATTGAGCAAACAAAAACCGCCACCTTTTATTAACGGCAGCGGTTTGTTTAAGTGAGAAGGCGATTAGTGTAACTTCAAGCGCGGGCGAATAACCCGATTAATCCCACCCACCAGCATCATCAGGCCAGTCTTGGTATAACCATGTAATGCCACCTGGTGCATACGATACAGTGAGATATACACCACACGAGCAACACGCCCTTCGACCATCATTGAACCGCGCATCAGGTTGCCCATTAGGCTACCCACAGTGCTGAACTTCGACAGAGAAACCAGTGAACCGTGGTCTTTATAGATATACGGCTTCAACGGCTGCTCATTAAGCAACGCCAGAATATTGCTGTAGCAACGGCTGGCCATCTGGTGAGCCGACTGCGCGCGCGGGGGAACAAAACCGCCACTTGCCTGCGGGCAAGAAGCACAGTCACCAATAGCAAAGATATTCGCATCACGCGTCGTTTGCAGTGTTGGTTCCACCACCAACTGATTAATACGGTTGGTTTCCAGCCCAGCGATATCTTTCATAAAGTCCGGTGCTTTGATCCCCGCCGCCCACACCATCAGGTCAGCGTTAATAAACTCACCCTCTTTGGTGTTCAGACCTTTTTCGTCCGCACTGGTCACCATGGTTTTGGTCAGCACGCGCACGCCGAGTTTAATCAATTCCTGATGCGCGGCCGCTGAAATGCGCGGGGGTAATGCGGGTAGAATCCGCTCGCCAGCTTCCACCAGCGTCACATTCAGTGCTTGATTGTCCAAGCCCTCAAAACCGTAGCTATGCAGTTGTTTCACCGCATTGTGCAGTTCTGCGGAGAGTTCCACACCGGTAGCCCCCCCACCAACGATCGCAATGTTAACTTTCCCTTTTTCACCCGGTTGCGCTGAATATTTCAGGAACAGGTTCAGCATTTCATTATGGAAACGGTGTGCCTGATGCGGGTTATCAAGGAAAATGCAGTTCTCTTTTACGCCTGGCGTACCAAAATCGTTAGAGGTACTGCCTAAGGCCATGACCAGAATGTCATAGGTCAATTCACGTTGGGTCACCAGCACATCACCGTGTTCATCGCAAATCTCAGCCAAACTGAGGGTTTTGGTTTCACGGTTAATGTCAGTTAAGGAACCTAACTGGAAGTTAAAGTGGTGGTTACGCGCATGAGCCAGATAGCTCAACGCATCGACGCCATCATCAAGAGAACCCGTGGCTACTTCGTGTAACAGCGGTTTCCACAGATGGCTGTGGTTGCGATCAACCAGAACGATATCCGCTTTCTTGCTGCGGCCCAGCTTATGGCCCAGACTCGTCGCCAGCTCAAGACCGCCGGCACCACCACCAATAATAACGATTTTCTTCTTCGGCGTTGTCAAAATGACCCCCTAAATGTGAACCAATTGTTAGCTAAGGGTAAAAGAATAATATCCTTAGATAACATAGGGTTCGCTGATGCTAAATCAATAATCTGTAGCCAGAATATCATGCAGGGTTATTTGGTCATACCAAAATTGATATATATCAACTTTTTTTGATTAAAGTGACAGCATAGAGAATCTTTCTGGAATAGGATTCAAATAGTTAGCGTTTAGTCACAGTTTAGAATTTTTCTATTTGCAGCGAGGAAAAATCTTATTTTGCCGTTTTTAAGCAACAAAACGGCCTGGATAAAGGATTTAAACTCCCTTTCCCAAACCGGTTAGCAGAACGTTATAGGCTTTACAATTAACCAATCTTTAACAAACCGACTGTTTTAAGCTCAGCAGTCACTTTACGCTAGCCAAGAGTTTTAAAGGCTTTAATGCGCTGAAGATGGGGTGAAAGATCCTTAAACTTGTGGTTTTGTTTCTCGTCCCAAACAATTTCATAATAAGGATGTAGGTCACCCGCAGTTCGCTGGCTATCAAGCATTTCATCATGACGAGACAACACCACCAGGCAACGATCGCGATTTTTCTCGCGAAAGTCATTAATACACTTGCTGGCGATATCAACATACTCTTCTGGGCGGTCGATTTTACCGCCCATATTGTCCTGCGGATACAGATTCGGGTTGAAAGCAACCTGGCGGATACCGCACAGGAAACCAATGCGCTCGGCCCAAAACCCGCCTAAACCAACACCACAAATCAGTGGTTTGACATCACCACCCTGCTGAATGGCTTTATCCACTTCTTTCAGTAAATGCTGCATATCATGTCGAGGATGCAAGGTGCTGTAACTGATAAAACGCACATCTGGATCGATAAATTGCAGTTGCAGGACTTTCTCGTGATTACCAGGGCTATTGGAATCAAAACCATGTAAATAGACGATCATATTTATCCTCGCGACTTATACTTGTCATACGTCAAGCTGCATGTGCGTTGGCTACACTCACTACTCGGCCCATCCGTGAGCCTCACCTCGTTGAGGCCGCTGCAACTCGAATTATTTAGAGTATATAACTTATTTCAATTGGCTCTTATGTGCATCCCAACGTTCGCTGAGTGCAGTTAATGCCTTATTCGCCTGTTGCCAGCGTGATGACCCCATCAATGATTGACGCTCAAACTGCCCAGAATGATACAAGCGCGCAACCTGATCCGCTTTGACCGGAGACAGGTTATCTAGCACGCTGATGGCACCCTGGCGGTTATTACACACCAAAATCATATCGCAACCGGCATCCAGCGAAGCCTGCCCGCGCTCGGCGTAACTGCCCATTATCGCAGCACCTTCCATCGATAAATCATCTGAGAAGATAATGCCATCAAAACCTAATTCCTGACGCAATATCTGCTGGAGCCAATACGCCGAGCCGCTGGCCGGGCGCGCATCAGCTTCAGTATAAATCACGTGAGCAGGCATGATGGCATCCAGCAGTCGCCGCTCGATCAACTCGCGAAATATAACCATATCATGAGTGCGGATTTCTGCCAGTGGTCGATTATCATGTGGCGTCTCCTTATGGGAGTCGGCGGTGACCGCACCATGACCGGGGAAATGCTTACCGGTGGTCTTCATCCCGGCACTAGTCATGCCTCGGATAAAGCATTCCGCCATTGCCAGAGCCTGTTGTGGCTCGCTGTGGAAAGAGCGCTCACCAATAGCGGCGCTAACATGGCCGATATCCAGTACCGGCGCAAAACTGATATCGATATCCATCGCTATCATCTCTGCCGCCATCAGCCAACCGGCCTCTTGCGCCAGCTTAGCTGCCGTAGTTGCATCATTAATAGCGGCAAACGACTGGGCCGCAGGCAGGCGAGTAAAGCCATCACGAAAACGCTGCACCCGGCCCCCTTCCTGGTCAACGGCCACCACCAGACGCTCACGAGAGGCCGCCCTGATTTGACGAACCAGCTCACGCAACTGTTCCGCATCATGAAAGTTACGGCTGAACAAAATCAGACCGCCCACCAGTGGGTGTTTTAAAATCTCACGCTCTTCAGCATCCAGCTCATAGCTGGCGACGTCTAACATTACTGGTCCCACAACAACCTCACTTCATTCAATAAAATACCCCTCGGACGGGGTCGCCACAGGGGGTCGATTTGCCTGGCTGCTACGCCAATTTCTTTGGGTAACGTTACGAATTAAAACGATAAATTAAACCGCTGGCGCAGTGGCGACGCCCATTGTAAAAATGTCTCATCACCCGTTTGCTGCCAGCGCACCTCAAACCACATCAGCATCAGGTAATCAATCCACGGTAACCAGCGCTGTATCTGCTGTGATAAGCGTTTGATGTCAGGGTATCCCTGCTCACTCGCGCAGTAGTGCTGTAAAAAGGCATGTTGTTGTGGCAATAACCAGTTATTGCTGCGAAACAGCGCCGCAATATCCAATGCGATATCCCCATCGGCAGCATATTCCCAATCAATCAGTTTCAGCCCGGTTGGGGTCATTAACACATTGCCGGGATGGACATCCATATGCAACGGCGCCAACTTAATAGGCTGCGGTAGCGGGCGGCGCAGAAAGTCATGTTGGCGGCGCAACCAGGCAGGTGAGCGGCGCGTTGAGTCAATCAATTGCCCATAGCGGGTTAACTGACGGCGCAAGTCGAGACGGTAGCCGCTGATGGGCAGATGATGCAGACGGGCCAATAACTGTGGCAACTGCCCATTATCTGATAATTCAATAAATTGCTCATTAGTGACAACGTCACCTTCAAGCCAATTAACCACTAACCAGTGCTGATCGGCGGCAATAATGGCCGGTGAGAAATGCTGATTTGCCACGTGTCGTAACAGTTTTCGTTCCCGCCGCCGATTCACCCCCAACTGACGTTTGGCTAGTGATTGTTGACGTGCCAACCAGTCAATATTGGGTGCTGTAATACGCCAGCTTTCACCGGTTAGCCCCGCGACCGGACTAAAGTGATAATCGGCGATTTTCATCGCCGGATTTATGCTGTCAATGAATGCATACAGAGAGAGATCAGCGCTGAACCGGGCCATTACCTGACCAAATGATTTCGCCTGATTGTGCCTGCATCAATTGCATTTCAATGGTTGGCGACTTCACATCACCACTCACATCGCTGTACAGCACATATTGAGCGCCGACATAGCGGGCCAAACCAATCGCTTTGCTGCGCGACCCCAGGCTATCTTCTTCCGAAAGTCCCAGCGTTTGCTTAGCAACGGCTAATTGCTGCGGCGAGATCAAAACAAACTTTTTATTCGCCGCTAGCACTTGATGTAATGCGGCGGTGGCTTTCGCCGTTTGCAATGCACCATTGGTGTTGTTTTTAACGCTATCCAATAGCAGAATGCTGCCATTCGCCACTTCGTTGTTATTCACCATTTTCGCCACCAACGGCTCGACACTGATAGCCCAATCGATAGATTGCACTTTCGGTGGCTGCGGCACGGTGTCTACCGGCGGAGGTGTCTCAACGACAGGGGGTGTTACCGGTTCAATGGTGACGGGCGGTGTCGTTGGTGCAACAGGCGTCCGGGACGGACAACCGGTCAGCACTAACGCTGCCAAAACCACAAATAAATACCTTTTCATTGCCCTACTCCAATTGTGAAAATCAATCGGTTATAAAAATAAATGAAGGCGTGCACTGCGCGCATTAAAATTATTATTAACTGACTGAATAGTGACATCGTCCCCTGGTGCTATCATCACAAAACGCGGCGCTTCCAGCGGCGGCACATCTAAGCCCTGGGTATCATACCAATAAAAACGGTAGTTGATTCTTACCGGCTTATTCTGGCTATTCGTGATAACTGAACGCGCAACATTATTGCCAGAAGAGAGTGATACTGTGGGTTGAGAAGCCAAAATACCTGCCGTCAGAACCGACGAATCCATTACCACGGTTTGCTGTTTATTTACTGCAATCCCTTTCGGGTTGCTGCACCCCAATAATGTCGCGATACACGCCGACACCATCACCGGTAATAAAAACGCCTTAACACGGCGCATAGGCTTACCTCATTTAGACTCAATCATTATGTCGCTATTGATGCAGCATCATTATTTATGTGACAACAATGAACCCAGATCACGACCACCAACCAGGTGCATATGAATATGATAGACCACTTGCCCGGCATGTTGGTTACAGTTGATGATCAGACGATAGCCCTCTTCGGCAATGCCTTCTTGTTGTGCAAGTTTAGCCGCCACGGTAATCATACGACCCAGTGTGGCTTCATGTTCTGCGGTGACATCATTCACAGTTGGAATAAGAATGTTGGGAATGATTAAGATATGGGTGGGTGCCTGTGGGGCAATATCACGAAACGCCGTCACCAGCTCATCCTGGTAGACCACGTCGGCAGGAATTTCACGGCGGATAATTTTGCTGAAAATCGTTTCTTCGGCCATTACGCATTTCCTTTATCATTATAAAACGGAGAATGCGTAGTATGAGCGACAAATTCTATTGATTTCAACCTCAATAATCAGCCTCTGGCATAAGCCGCCGCTTTTTCAAACAATGCGGGCTCTGGGCGAATCCCCGTATACAGCACAAATTGCTCAACCGCCTGAATAGCAAATACTTCTGCGCCAGTAATAACGGTTTTCTGCTGTGCTTTAGCGTAACGGATAAGTGGGGTGACTGCCGGCAGTGCCACCACATCAAAAATGATATCCGCACTATCTATTTCACCCTGAGTAAATGCCAGAGCATCGGCATCCTTCCCCCCCAACATCCCCACCGGGGTAGCATTAATCAACACATTAGCCCGAACGTCCTGCATATCAGGGCGATAAATATAACCTGATTGATCCGCTAACTGCTTACCTGTCACTTCATTTGTCGCAATGATATAACCCTGCTTAAAACCTGCGTTTTTTAATGCAAAAGCCACTGCTTTTGCCATGCCACCACTGCCACGTAAAGCAAAAACCTGCTTTGATGACACCTGATATGTCGCAAGCAACATGGCGATGGCGATATAGTCGGTGTTGTACGCCTTAAGGTAGCCTGCGGTATTGACCAGAGTATTTACTGAGTTAATAGCTTTAGCTGATGGGTCCATCTCATCCACCAGCGGAATCACCGCCTCTTTAAAGGGCATTGAGATGGCACAACCACGAAATCCCAGCGCCCGCACACCACCGATGGCGGCAACAAGATCAGTGGTAGTAAAAGCCTTATACAGATAATCGAGGTCTAAGGCATCGTACAAAAAGTTGTGAAAACGGGTACCAAAGTTACTGGGTCTGGCCGCCAGAGAAATACACACTTGGGTGTCTTTATTTAAATACCGGGTCATCTTCTCACCTTAAATAGTCATTACGCCCTGCCCGCACAAGCTTTTCATGCCTAAGGACGGTGGGCGATAAGCCCTTGCTGTACTAAAATTATCAGCTAAAAAGGTGATATTAAAAACTGCTGAGATTCATTCAATAGAGATCCTCTTTTATGGTCAGTCGACGTCTTGAGCAACAATATTTACGCTTACTGGGCGTGGTTGGGGTGCAACAGGTTACGATTACACTGCAAGAATTAGCCGACAAGCTTAGCTGCACTAAGCGCCATATGCGGACATTGCTGGTTAAAATGCAACAGGCTGGCGGGTTTTATGGCAGTCAGAAGCTGGCCGTGGTCGCCGTTCACACTTACAACTATTGCGGAACACTCATCAACTATTGATTGAAAAAGCGGAACAGTTATTGGATTCAGGCGATTTCAACGCGACCATTGCGCTACAGGGAGAAGATAAATAGGTGGTGCGCCGGTCACGGTATACCGTGAATTACGCCGTCTGCGAGATAAGGAGCTGCGTTTATTCCCAGAGATATCACCGGCGCAGGTTGCTGCTGACGAGGGTAACTGGGCGGGTTATACCCTCGCACAAGGCGGCCCATTAGTCGCCCGCAAAGATTTGCGCGTTAGGCTCAATTACGACATCACCGAGAATGGCAACGATTACGGGGATAACGTCAGCCGGATCACTGGCGTCTTTGCCCCTGAATCGGGTGCTAATTCAATTATCTATACCCGCACCACCACTTACAAAATTGTTCTTAAAATCAAAGCTGACGCGGATTTTTCTGTTGACGTTCAGGGCGGCCCGCCGCCCCTTGGAGTTCTGTCAATAACTGTACGCGGTAGCTGCCCTCAACCGGTAAAATCGGTTGAAAGCACCCCGCCAGCCGCAGAATTTAGTTATCCAAAACTGCCCAAGAACGCCACAGCCAAGCAGATAAAACGTTATCACCAGCAAACCAGCCAGCTTTTTGAAGATATGGGGCGCAAGGAACGGCGAGAACTGGCCGAACGTATCCGCAATGATGGGGATAAAGGTAAGAAAGTCTCTGATAATCACGAGGTGAAAAAAGCAGAGATAGCGGCTCAGTATCAGCCTATCGGTGAGTTAGCAGATCAGGCGCTGAGTTTCCTGCGAAAAATCGGCATAGAGCCGGAGCCGTGGGAATTGCGGGCGCTGGTGATGGGGGGGAAGGTGGATTTTGGGCAAAATCTGAAGTTTCAGATTAGTGGAGGACAATTTACCACTGCAGCACAAAAATAACCCATACATCTATTGCGGATTAGCGCAAGCCACTTATCTATATGATTTATATTAATTTTATCTCTTAAGAATACATATCTTTACTTGAAATGGTGTTGACAATAATTTTTTTAAGCCTAAATTTTTAATTAAACAATAAATAAACAACTATATGTGCAGTTTGTAATTAATTATAAAACAAGGTATTAGCTATGGACGAGTATGTTTCAGAGTTTTGCGCAAAATATTATGTGGATGATAACCCTCATAGAGATTTACTTCTCTGGCTATTAATAAATAAAAGAAATGATTCAGGTAGAATCAATCAAAAATTATTCAGGGAAATAGATAAAGGTAAAGACATAACAAATCCGATCTATAATAGTCATATTAAGCGTTATAAAGATGTTTATGATAGACAAGGAAAAAGAAACACGGCGGCGGTGATAAAAAAAAGTATTTATTCATTACAAATAGCTAATTTTAGAGGTTTTGGTCAACTCAATGGAGAAGATTTAGGAGTAACAATAAATTTCAATGCCAAGAATAATATTTTTTTCGCTCCTAATGGTGGAGGGAAAACAAGCTTATGTGAGGCAATAGAATATTATACAACTGGAAATATTAAAGAGGCTGGAAGAAGAAAAACCTCTATAAAAAATTATATAACGCGTAATGGTAAACCTTTAGTCAAGATTTTGAACAATAAGAAACTGGTAATTTCAACCGATCCGGTAAATATATTTAATTTTATTGATAGGAACAGACTACAAGAATTCTCCCTTCTTGGCTCAAATGATACTAAATTTAATGAAAGAGATGTCTTAGCTGCACTTGTTGGTCTAGAGGGATTCGATTTAGCAATAAGTACACTTGTTCAACCAAAAAGTTTTAATTTAAATGCAATAAAGAAAAATGAAAACATTACGAAACACTCGCAATATGTGGATGAATTTAATATATTTAAAAAAGATCATAAACAATCAATAACCAAAATAGACAATGTAACAAAGAATATAATTTCTCATGCAAAAATCATAAATACTCCTGAGAGAAATCAGAACAATGCTATTCGATATATTTACTTTAGAGCAAAAAAAACAATAGCACATATGACTTTAGCAAAAGAGAAATATAAAAAAGGAGTAGTATCTATCATTATAGATACGGACCATTCTTACAAGTTAATAAAACACATAAAATTTTTAATAGAGAATAAAATAATTTTAGATAGTAAATTATTATCATTAAGCAGCAAAGTGGATTATTTAAGCCTTTATCAATCAGCTAAAAATGTTCTTAGTAAAATCAGTTATGACAAATGCCCTTTATGCCTTACAAACATTAAAAATACGAAAATAGATCCATTGAAAAACAGTCAGAATGGAATTGATGAATTAAAAACTCTATCATGTATTCAATTAAGAAAAAATAAAACCACCAATAGAATAGAAAGTATATTAATTAATTTAAGAGCATGGTTAAACAAGCTATTAGCATCGCCAGTAAATACGTATTTTGATGCAAGTAAAATAATAGGAATTGTAAATGAATTACAACTTGAAAATATAGTCAACTTAAATAAACAGTTAGAGGAAATACTTTTAAATTTAGAAAAAAACCCTGACATAAAAATATTTAATGAGAAAGCAGTTATTCATAACAGAAGTATTTTAGATGTGGAGAAAACAATCAAGAGAATTGATGGAATCATAGAAAAAAACTCACACTTAATTAATTACATTGATGAAAAATCACAAGAAAAAATAGATACATCTAGAAGTAAAAAACTACAATCTCAGAAAATAGCTTTACTGATTAAGTCAATAAATGAGAAAAAACCACTTGTTAAGATTGATGCTGAGTTTAATAATTTTATAGATGAATTAACACTTGAATATCAAAATTTTTATATCGCAGCATACGAATTCAAAAGAAGAAAGGAAGGAGAAATACTTTCTGGAATAGAAGCCTCCATAATTACATACTATAACAATATAAATAAGCATGATGATAACAGTGAGAAACTAAATCGCCTTTACTTCTCATATGATGAAATTTCTAAATCATATAGAATTCAAATGGAAATTAATAATGAAAGTGTTGATGCTTTTGTTTTTTTATCAGAAGGACATTTGAAATCACTAGGACTGGCTATACTTTTAGCTCTTTCCAAGAAGAAAAAGTCTCAATTTATTGTCTTTGATGATGTCGTAAATGCTATTGACACTGAACACCGAGCCAACATAATAAATACATTCTTAACGGATGATTTTTTAAAAAACACTCAAAAAATCATTACTACTCACGACAAACTATTCTGGGAAATGTATAGTAATAAATCTAAGGAAATGGGTAACGGTGAATTTTCAAGTTTTATTTTAAACAGTTATCCGCATGGGATTTATATCGTAGAAAAGAAAATATCTTTTGAAGATAAAATAAAGGAAAGCTTGGCTTGTTATGATTTGAGACAGGCATTAATCTATTGTAGAATCTGGTTCGAAAGCTTAGCTTCACATTATTGCGTCAATGCCGCACTAACAATAACAGGTTCATTTTCATCAAGAGAATATCAAAAACCAAATTATATTAAAGTTAGCTTGGAAAGTATGTATAACGCTCTAAATGAAAATCTTGGTAACAATTTAGAAAATGTAAATTTAATTAGAAGGAACTTAATAAACTGGAGTCTACAAAACCAAGAGCATCATGCTTTCAGTGAGCATAATTATAATATTACACATTCTAAGACCAGTGCGGAAATTCAAGAAATATTTGATTGTATCAGAAAGTTTGAAATACAACTAAATCCGCAAATCAAACTACAATCCTTATCAGAAAGAGCTATTCTCTTGGATGATAAAATACAAAAGCAAAATATTAAGTTAACTAACCCTAATGTTGCCATTCCTATAGATACACTTAGACTATGGACAACGCAGAAAGTAAATTATGAGCAAGACAGGATAAAAGTTGGTGAGTTGATCGATTATTGCAGGACATTAATCCCTCAAGTCCCAGCCATAGACAACATTGAAGTCGCTCAAATAGAAGAGATAACCATTGACAATTAATTAACATTTATCTGGTAGTGAGACTGAATTGTGGTATGAAGTATTGCACAAATTTGCACAATATTTTTGATGCTATTTCGCCCCTTTCAGCCCAGAACTGGCGCGGCCTGCCGCCACTTGCACAAATGCACAAAAAGCGACCTTTTTGCGTGCAGGCGTGGAGGGGAGACAATCGCGCGCTGAAGGGTCTAAGGGAGGTCTGGCACCTCCGGCTGATGCGCTGCTTGTGGGTCATGGTGATGTGCATTCGTGTGATGTGTGCGTGATCGGATGCGTGAGGCGTGCACCTCTCTATGGGCCGCACAGCGCGTTATAGCGCAATGGGGGAAGTGCACGCGGCGCAGGGCGCGCCGGTGTGGGTATGAATGAAAATTATTGAATGAATCCGTGGGTCAAACTTAAATTTCGGCCAGTGCGTAGGGGTTAAACCGGAATACCTCCACGCCCAGCCAGTCATTCAGGGCTTTTAGATCTTCCATGATGGGATACAGCTCGTTGATGGCGAACACCTTCGCCGCCTTCTCAACATCCCCAAAGCCGCTGGTATTGGTCGGCATGATCCCCATCAGTTGCGGCGGTACCCGGTGTGCGGCCAGCAAGTCATCGCGGGTCACGTTCTTGATACCGTTAAACTCATCTTTGGCGGTTATTTCACTAAACGGCATAATTTGCAGGCCGTCTTTCTTCCCGCCTGCCGCGTACACAAATACGTTCTTGAATGCCCCCTTACCCCGCCCGTCAATTGCTCGGCATCACCAAAAAAGACAGTGATAATGTGCTCGGCCAAGTGTTTGACTTTATCGCCCGTGGCTAACATTACGCTGGGATGAAAAACTCCGCTGGATCGCGTATATTTGTTTTATCTGCATTTCTATATGCACTACCGGAGATCGTAATGGCTAATGTAATGACGAGTCTGGCTGAGAAAAAACAATACTTCGACCGTGTGAAGTTAGAAAACTATCGCCAAAGTATGCGTTTGGAAGGCTTGAACAGTACCAATCAAACGTTGCCAACCTCAAAGAACGAAAGGGCTAAACTGAAGCAAAGCCTGATGAATAAATACGCCACCAAAAGCCAGCCGAGTTCGCGGTGAACAGCGATAAATACGGTGACGGCCCAGCTCCTTATACCTATCCGAACAGTCAGGTGTTAATCAATAAATTCGGCATTACTGATGATGACCAATTTATTGAGATGGAAAAAGATTTTTCCGAGCTGGCGATTATGGAGATCGAATTTAGCCCGCCACCCTATGATTTGCGCTATTGGTGCGCGCTGCATCAAGCCTTGTTTGGCGATATTTATCATTGGGCCGGAGAGCTGAGAACCATTGATATATCCAAAGGCACTACCCGATTTTGCAATATCAATCGCATTACACCTGAAGCTAACCGACTGTTTAACCAACTGGCACAAGAAAATTATCTGGTTGGTCTGCCCTATGACTCGCTGATTGTAAAACTGGCTGAGTACTATTCTGATCTTAATGTTATCCACCCTTTCCGTGAAGGTAATGGCCGGGCGCAGCGGTTGCTGTTCGAACACATTATTATCAATTGCGGCTTTCAAATCTCCTTTGCTGGCATCAACCCCGATGAATGGATTCAGGCCAATATTGATGGCTACCATTGCCGTTATCAACGCATGACTGCGTTATTCGCTCGCTGTATTAGTTAAACCACCCCGATATTTCCCGCTAAAAGTTGTCACAGTCCCCCTACCACTGCCGCGTGTTGCACCCGTGCGCGTAAACAATACCGTTACGCTGAATAACGAGTATTGACCGCCATGACCAACGCCGAAATCTATCGCCTGATAATGAATCTGATCCGTTTCGGTATCGTGGTGCAGGTGAATTTGGCCCTTGATCCGCCCAAAGCCCGCGTGCGCTGCGGTGAATTACTGACCGACTGGTTGCCGTGGTCTGTCCGTCGCGCCGGAAAGGCCCGCACATGGTGGCCGCCGACCGAAGGGGAACAGGTCATTATTCTGGCTGCTGGCGGCGAGTTATCCGCCGGTGTGATCATTGCGGCCCTGTATCAAAAAAGCGCCTCGACTCCGATTAAAACCGCCAATACCCAGCACGCTAACCGGCAATACCAAAGAGAATTATCACCAGTGCCAGAACCTGCTTTGCAGTTGTACGTTCACCACACTGCAATCAGTCGATAAAATCCTGTCCCGCCCCAGCCGTAATAACACCGCAACCCTACCCCGCGATCTGTTTCTGCCGGGGCATCTGGGTGACGACCAATTTGATTTGGTTTTTTGATACTCCAACGTTTTCAATCAGCCTGCCGCGTGCGGGCTTTTTTGTATCTGAATGCAGTCAATCTTTGAGTGGAGGTCATGATGTGGACAGTTAAAATAAATAATTCAATAAAATCAATGTGAAAAAGATAAAAAAAGGGAGGCTTTCGCCTCCCCTTTGCACTCCCCAAACCTGAATTAATGGTTACGAATATATTCGTCCATATCTGTTTTCAGGTTATCTGATTTAGTCCCGAAGATAGCCTGAACACCAGAACCTGCGACCACTACACCCGCAGCACCCAGTCTCTTCAGACCAGGTTGGTCAACCTTGGAAACATCCGCCACGCTGACACGCAGACGGGTAATACAAGCATCCAGGTTAGTGATGTTCTCTTTACCACCAAACGCATTTACCAGTGCCGCTGACATTTCTGTGCCGCCCTGGACAGTTTGCTCAGTGGTTGTCTCTTCACGACCCGGTGTTTTCAGGTCCAGTTTGGTAATCAGCACACGGAAGATGGTGTAGTACACCAGACCGTAGCAAATACCCACCAGAGGGAACAGCCAGATACGGCTACTGTTACCACTGAGAACAATGAAGTCAATCAAACCATGGGAGAAGCTGGTACCGTCACGCATCCCAAGCAGAATACAGATTGGGAACGCCAGACCGGCCAAAATTGCATGGATAACATACAAAATTGGTGCCACGAACATGAAGGAGAATTCAATTGGTTCGGTGATACCCGTCAGGAATGAGGTCAGTGCTGCGGAGATCATGATCCCGCCCACTTTAGCGCGGTTTTCCGGTTTGGCTGAATGCCAAATCGCAATCGCAGCGGCTGGCAGACCGTACATTTTGAACAGGAAGCCACCAGACAGTTTACCGGCAGTTGGGTCACCCGCCATGTAACGTGGAATGTCACCGTGGAATACCTGACCTGCTGCGTTGGTGTATTCACCAATTTGCATTTGGAATGGTACGTTCCAGATATGGTGCAGACCGAATGGTACCAGCGCACGTTCAACTACGCCGTAGATACCAAAAGCAACGACTGAGTTCTGGTAAGCCGCCCATTGGGAGAAGGTCTGGATCGCAGTACCGATAGGTGGCCATACGAAGGACAGGATCACACCAACGAAGATAGCGGTGAAACCAGAAATAATCGGAACAAAGCGTTTGCCCGCAAAGAAACCGAGATATTCAGGTAACTGAATACGGTAGAAGCGGTTGAACATGTAGGCGGCTATAGCACCTGCAATAATCCCGCCCAGTACCCCAGTATCGGCTAAATGCTTGGCCGCAATTTCTTCTGCTGGCAGATGCAAGACCAGAGGCGCTACCACAGCCATGGTTTTCACCATGATGCCGTAAGCAACAACTGCCGCCAACGCGGATACACCGTCGTTATTGGTAAAGCCGAGTGCAACGCCAATAGCAAAGATTAATGCCATGTTAGCAAAGACGGAACCGCCCGCTTCTGCCATTACGTGAGAGACTACTGTTGGTAGCCAGCTAAAATTCGCGGAACCGACACCCAGCAGAATACCTGCGATGGGTAAGACGGATACCGGTAGCATTAGCGATTTACCTACCTTTTGCAGGTTTGCAAATGCGTTCTTAAACATAGTTGAGTGTGCTCCTGAGTAATAGTGCTTTTCTGCTGTTTCTCGCGTTTATTGGCATTACAAAGGGGGGAGTAAGCCTTTGCGAATAAGGGTGTCTAAAGCACCCTTTTAATTTTTACGAAGAGTAAAATAAATAGCCTGCTTAATGTTTGATGGCAGTCACGTTTCTTTCAAGAAAGCGCTTAACTTGCATCAAATCACGCATTTTTTGTAAAAAAACGTCAACAAGACCTGCCCTCACCCAATAAATTGGGTGAGAACATTACTCGTTCCGGGGATTAATTACGAGCTTAAAAAAAAGTATTATTAAGGATGCTAGCTATTTTCACTGGCGAGCCGGGAAGGGTCCAGATGAAATAACCGGCAGAAGTTGTCAGTCGTCGCCTGCGCCAGTGATTCAAGACTCACGCCTTTCAGCACTGCCATATACTCTGCAACATCAAGGACATAGGCTGGTTGATTCTCTTTGCCACGATGGGGAACCGGAGCCAGATAAGGTGAATCGGTTTCTACTAATATCCGATCCAGCGGAACATAACGGGCCACATCACGCAGTTGTTCCGCATTACGAAAAGTGAGAATCCCCGAGAATGAGATATAAAAACCGAGGTCTAACAGCGTTGCTGCCGTGGCTTTGTCTTCTGTAAAGCAATGTAAAACACCACCACACTCCTGCGCCTGCTCTTCCTGCAAAATTGCGAGTGTATCTTCACGCGCATCGCGGGTATGCACAATCACCGGTTTGTTTAATTCACGACCAATACGAATATGTTCACGGAAAGAGGCTTGTTGCAGCGGGATATTATCTTGCTGATAAAAATAATCCAGCCCGGTCTCGCCCATCGCCACCACATTATCTGCCGCGGCAAGACTTCTGAGTTGCTGGAAATCATAGCCACCATCGAGATTCAGCGGATGAACACCACATGAAAATGCCACATTTTGGCGTTCGCCAATAAGGGATGTCATGGCAGAAAAGCCCGGTAACGTAGTGGCTACCGCCAGGACGAAACCGACATCCCGCGCATTTGCTTTGGCTAATACATCATCGACGCTGCTGTGCAGCGTCTGGTAATCAAGGCTATCAAGATGGCAGTGTGAATCTACTAACAACATAATATTAAACTCTTCCATACTTTTCATAATGGTAGCCGCAGGGGTGTTAGCTATATTCGCTACTCGGCCCATCCTTCGGCCAGCCGCTGCAACGCCAATTACGTTGAGTGTACAATCAAGGTGAGGTGGAATAGGTGCCGGTGGATAACGCGGTTTCCCAGTTAAGTAACAACTCAGTGAGTAACAATTCACGGTTGACACCGACGACAGATAATAATTGATGACGGCATTTTGCCAGTTGTTGCGTTGACTGAAGCAACACCGGTGTGGTGGCTACGAGCGCCAACTGTTGTACCAGCGACAATTGATCCTGATTCACAGCAAACTCGCCAGCACCTTGTTGCCATTTCAAAGCATCCAGCAGCAGCGAAGAGAGCCATTGGAGGCGTTCAGCCGCATCATCATGGTTCAACTGCACTAACAATGACAGTAGATCCGAACTGTTCAATGCACTACTGAGCGCGTTACACAGCGCATTTCGTAGAGTCCAGCGCTCCGGTTGCAACAACCGCTCGGCTGCCAAGGGTGCGCCCTCACTCAATTTAAGCGCAGCCAGCGCCGTCACCGGTTCTGCCTGAACCTGGCGTTGCAGCCATTGCAAACTGAGTGCAGTATCTGGACAGGCCAAATACCAGTAAAAACAGCGGCTACGCAGCGTAGCTAACAAACTGGCGGGTTGATGGCAGTCCAGCAGGAAATAGGTTTTCTCCGGTGGCTCTTCCAAGGTTTTCAATAAGGCATTTGCCGCCGCATCGGTCAACAGTTCGGCGTGTGGCAACCACACCACCTTAGCCCCACCTTGTTGTGCATGGGAATAGAGCTTATCTATCTGCTGACGCACTAATTCGACCCCAATGCTGCTTTTACCTTTTTCCGGTGCCAGTACATACCAGTCCGGGTGGTTGCCCGCCAGCATTAAACGGCAGCTATGGCATTCACCACAACTTTTCTCACCTTGCCGCTGCTGGCACATCAGCCAGCGACTGAGGCCATAAATCAACGCCTCTTCACCATTACCGGGCAAGGAGTGGAGTAATAACGCGTGGTGCCCGCGCCCGGCAGTATGCTGCCCTATCAACTGGCGATAAGGGGCCGTAAGCCACGGATACCATTTCATTATGCGGTTTCCCGGCTGGCCAGCCATTGAGTCAGTACCCGGCTGATTGATGTGCTCACTTGCTCAAGAGATTGGGAGGCATCGATGGTTTTTATGCTGCTATCAGCGGCGGCCAGTTCGAGATAGCGTGCCCGCGTGCGTTCAAAAAAGGCCAGCGACTCTTGTTCAATACGATCCAACTCGCCACGGGCACGAGCGCGTGCTAAACCGACCACAGGCGGCAGATCAAGATACAGCGTTAGATCAGGGCGGAATTCACCCAATACGGTATCACGCAGTGACGTCATCAGTTGGCTATCAATGCCACGCCCTCCTCCCTGATACGCCTGAGATGAGAGATCATGGCGATCACCCACCACCCAACTGCCTCGAGCCAACGCCGGTTTAATTACATTCTCAACTAATTGTACTCGCGCGGCATACAGCATCAGCACTTCGGCTTTATCTGTCAGGACTTCACCATCAATACCTTGTTTAATCAAATCACGCAGTTTTTCTGCCAATGGTGTTCCACCCGGCTCCCGGGTGAAAACAATATCGTTAATCCCTTGGGCGCGCAGCGTGGCAACCACGGTGTCTCTGGCGGTGGTTTTCCCTGCCCCTTCCAGCCCTTCAATAACGATAAATTTACTGTTCATTCTTATCCTTAAGCGATTGACGATAGACCCGTACCGCTTGGTTATGACTGGCTAAATTGGTGGTGAATGTATGCCCGCCCTTACCATCTGCCACAAAGTAGAGATAGGCGGTTTTGGCCGGATGCGCGGCAGCCGTCAGTGATGCCAGCCCCGGCATGGCTATTGGGGTAGGCGGCAAACCAGAAATCACATAGGTATTATAAGGTGTTGGTGTATCTAAGTCTTTACGACTAATGTTGCCATTATACTTGTCACCCATACCATAAATGACTGTAGGGTCAGTTTGCAGGCGCATACCAATCCGCAGACGGTTAATAAACACCGATGCGACTTTAGTGCGTTCTTCATTTACTGCGGTTTCTTTTTCGATGATAGATGCCATGGTGACCAGCTCACCCGGTGTCTTATAGGGTAAAGATTCCTCTCGCCCTTGCCAAATTTCATCAACCGTCTTTTCCATCTTCGCATGGGCACGTTTGAGTAAGGCCAGATCGGTCGTCCCGGCGGTATAGGAGTAGGTATCAGGATAGAGCCAACCCTCAGGGTGATCACTGTCTTTTAACCCCAGTAACACCGCAATCTCACTATCACTTTTGCCGGCCAAAACATGTTTTACGTACTTCGACTGCTGCAACTCATCCAGCCAGTCACGTAGCCGCTTGCCCTCAATAAAGCGCACGGTAAATTGTGCTTCTTTACCACTGGCGAGTAATTCCAGCATGCCGCGCACCGTCATGCCAGGGGTAAAACGATAAGTCCCCGCCTTAAATTTTGCCAACTCAGGCTCTATACGCAACAGCCAGGGGAACAAACGGGTGTTTTTAATCACGTGGTCACGTTGCAGTAAATTCTCCAATGCGACCCGCCCCGTACCGGCGGGGAGTTTAAAGATGGTTTCTTGCTGGATAGCCAGCGGCTGGTCCGCAAAGTGTTGTATTTTCTGATAACCCAACAGCACTAATCCCAAACAGATAGCGGCAAAAAGGATTACAACTCGGGTGCTTTTTATTTTCATCGGGTGGCCATCTTCAAATTAAAGGTAGTCATCAACGCTATACATTAAAACCAACATGCTGCTGAGACCATCAGTTATGCATCGCAACAATGCTGATTCAGGAAATCAAACAACTGACGCGAGTGATAAAGCCATTTATCGGCGCGGTTCACAGGCAGTAGCGGCATCAGCGCGTTGCACACGATAATTTCATCCGCATCAGCCAGTGCCTCCAGTGGTTGCGCCACAATCGCTACCTGCTGCCCATGCCCGGCCAGACAAGTAATAATCATCTGGCGCATGATGCCATCAACACCCGACAGGCTTAAATCCGGGGTAAATATTGCGCCACCTTTACGCCAGAATAAATTAGCCGCACAGCATTCCACCAGCAGGCCCGCAGTGTCAAGCACCAGTGCCTCATCAGCCTCTGTCTGCTCAAGATGCGCACGAATCAACACTTGTTCAAGGCGATTTAGATGCTTAACACCCGCCAGCAATGGGCTGCGAGCTAATGTCACCGGGCTTAATGCCAATGAAATACCCCGCTCACGCCAACTTTGATAATGCGCCGGATAATCACTAAGCGAAATAATGCGCGTAGGGTGCTGACAAGCAGTACCGCTGTAGCCGCGCCCACCGCTACCCCGGCTAATAATCACTTTCAGTACCCCATCTTCAGTATGGTTTGCCGCCTCTACCATTTCTTTAGTCAAGGCATTCCAGTTTACTGTCGGCATCAACAAGCGTTCAGTTGCCTGTTGCAAACGCAGTATATGTTTATCAAGCCACACTACCCGACCATGAGATACCCTTGCCGTCGTAAAGCAGCCATCACCAAACTGCACTGAGCGGTCTGACGCTGAAATCAAATTTTGCTCTATACCATTAATCCAGAACATTCAGACTCTCTTTAAATGGGAGGGGTATTGTTTGCCATACATTCAGTTGCTAAATATACCTTGCCAGTAAATATATACTGTACATAAATAAAAATTGTACGTGGCGACAGTAGCAGATTTAGTCAATGGCTGTTTTCAGATTTATCTCTTATTAAGACAGTGATTATGGCGGGATGTTATCTCTTTCTTACTTGGCGCTGTGGCGCGACGTTAGCAGTGACAACACTCACGTTGAGCCATTAAGTGATGCGGGGTTAACCTAATAAAAGACCCGGAAAACCGGGCCTTTTTAGCAGCAGAAGCTTAACAGCCGAAGTTAGACCTTGCGGAAAACTAAAGAACCATTAGTGCCACCGAAGCCGAAGGAGTTACACAAGGTGTACTCCATATCTTTTACCTGACGGGCTTCATGCGGAACAAAATCCAAATCACAACCTTCATCCGGGTTATCCAGATTAATGGTTGGCGGAATAGCTTGAGAGCGCAACGCCAGCACAGTGAAGATAGACTCAACCGCACCGGCTGCACCTAACAAGTGCCCAGTCATGGATTTGGTGGAACTGACCATCACTTTACGGGCATCTTCACCAAATACAGACTTAACTGCCTGCGTTTCGGCTTTGTCGCCAGCAGGAGTCGATGTGCCATGGGCATTGATATAGCCGATTTGAGATGGGGTCACACCCGCATCACGTAATGCATTCACCATTGCCAGTGCTGCTCCTGAACCGTCTTCCGGTGGAGATGTCATGTGATAGGCATCGCTGCTCATCCCAAACCCAACAACTTCAGCATAGATTTTTGCACCACGTTTCTTCGCGTGTTCGTACTCTTCCAGCACCATCATGCCTGCGCCGTCACCCAGAACGAAACCATCACGGTCTTTATCCCACGGGCGGCTTGCGGCTTGCGGATTATCGTTACGAGTAGACAATGCACGAGCAGCACCAAAACCACCGACACCCAGTGGGGTACTGGCTTTTTCAGCGCCACCTGCCAGCATGACATCCGCATCATTGTAAGCAATGATACGTGCCGCTTGACCGATGTTATGCACACCAGAAGTACAGGCAGTCGCGATAGAGATGCTTGGCCCACGCATACCACACATAATGGTCAGATGGCCGGCAATCATGTTAACAATGGTTGATGGCACGAAGAACGGGCTAATTTTACGTGGCCCGCCATTCACCAGCGCAGTGTGGTTCTCTTCAATCAGACCCAACCCACCAATACCAGAACCAATAGCGGCACCGATACGAGGAGCATTGGCTTCGGTTATTTCAAGCCCTGAGTCTTGCATGGCTTGCATGCCAGCAACAATGCCGTACTGTATGAATGCATCCATTTTGCGTGCATCTTTACGCGAAATGAACTCTTCACAATTAAAATCTTTTACTAAGCCAGCAAATTTCGTTGCATAGGCACTAGTATCGAAATGGTCGATCAGGCTGATGCCACTCTGCCCGGCAAGAACAGCGTTCCATGTGGATTCTACTGTATTACCGACAGGAGACAACATGCCCAGTCCAGTCACAACAACTCGACGCTTAGACACGGTTGTCCTCCAAGGAGGGAAAATAACACTTAGGACAAAAAAAACTTAGGCGGTCGAGTGACCGCCTAACTATCTAAACTTAAAGCATGTTCGCTTACTGCTGGTTAGCGTTGATGAAATCAATAGCTGCCTGAACAGTAGTGATTTTCTCTGCTTCTTCGTCTGGAATCTCAGTATCAAATTCTTCTTCCAGAGCCATTACCAGCTCAACGGTGTCCAGAGAATCCGCGCCAAGATCTTCAACGAAAGAAGCACTGTTCTTCACTTCGTCTTCTTTAACACCCAGTTGTTCAACGATGATTTTCTTAACGCGTTCTTCGATAGTGCTCATACTCTTAAATTTCCTATCAAAACTCGCTTTCGCGATGGTTTTCGTAGTGTATAAAATGTTGAAAAAGATGCAACTAAATCTCGGCTGGTCAAACCACGATTTTACGCTATTTTGCGGTTTTCACCTCAAATAATGCAAATACTTTCGTGATTTTTAAATCATATACATGCCGCCATTGACATGTAACGTTTCACCAGAGATGTAGCTGGCCTCGTCAGAGGCTAAAAATGCAACAGCGCTGGCGATTTCTTTAGCTTGCCCAAGCCGGTTAGCTGGTACTTGGGCTAAAATGCCTGCGCGTTGTTCATCTGTCAACGCCGTCGTCATGTCCGTCTCAATAAAGCCAGGTGCCACAACGTTGACAGTAATGCCACGTGAAGCAACCTCACGCGCCAAAGACTTGCTAAAACCGATCAGACCCGCTTTAGCTGCCGCGTAGTTAACCTGCCCCGCATTGCCCATTGTCCCAACCACAGACCCGATGGTGATGATACGCCCAAACCGCTTTTTCATCATAGCGCGCATTACCGCTTTTGACAGGCGGAATACAGAAGTCAGATCGGTGTCAATAATATCTTGCCACTCTTCATCCTTCATACGCATCAGCAGGTTATCACGCGTAATACCTGCATTATTCACTAAAATATCAACTTCGCCAAATTCCGCACGAATCGCTGTCAAAACAGCATCGATTGACGCGGGTTCCACGACGTTCAACATATAGCCTTTGCCATTGCTACCCAGATAGGCACTAATCGCTTCTGCACCCTTCTCACTGGTCGCAGTGCCAATAACCCGGGCACCACGTTCGACCAATAATTCTGCAATCGCACGGCCAATCCCACGGCTCGCGCCGGTTACCAGCGCAATTTTTCCTTCGAAGCTCATGT
This sequence comes from Yersinia sp. 2540 StPb PI, assembly GCF_052217165.1. NCBI lineage: Bacteria > Pseudomonadati > Pseudomonadota > Gammaproteobacteria > Enterobacterales > Yersiniaceae > Yersinia > Yersinia sp. 2540 StPb PI. The sequence continues at coordinate 2,512,079 of NZ_JAZGQC010000001.1, read as the reverse complement.
TATCCTCTTTCTTAGTTTTCAAGCGCGCTGGTCAATGTAGCAACATCGTTTACCGGTGCTGCGGTTAAAGTATCCACGATACGCTTGGTCAAGCCAGTCAAGACTTTACCTGGCCCAACTTCTAACAGCAGCTCAATACCTTCTGCTGCCATAAATTCAACACTCTCAGTCCAACGTACCGGGTTGTAGAGTTGGCGCACCAGCGCACTACGGATAGCCTCTGGTGACACTTCCGTTTTCACATCAACATTATTGATAACCGGGAACAATGGCGCCTGGAATTCAATGTTTTCCAGTGCTGCGGCTAACTTATCAGCCGCCGGCTTCATTAACGCACAATGAGATGGCACACTGACCGGTAAAGGCAAGGCGCGCTTGGCTCCGGCCGCTTTACAAGCAACCCCTGCGCGTTCTACCGCTTCTTTGTTGCCGGCAATCACCACCTGGCCTGGCGAGTTAAAATTGACAGGCGAAACAACCTGACCTTGTGCTGATTCTTCACAGGCTTTAGCAATGGATTCATTATCCAGACCTATGATGGCGTACATTGCGCCGGTGCCTGCTGGTACCGCTTCTTGCATCAGTTTGCCGCGCAATTCAACCAGAGTGATCGCCTGTTTGAAATCAATCACACCCGCGCAAACCAGCGCTGAGTATTCACCCAAGCTATGACCTGCCATCATTGTCGGCAGCTTGCCGCCTTGATGTTGCCAGACACGCCAAATTGCAACAGATGCCGCCAGCAATGCCGGTTGTGTCTGCCACGTTTTATTCAATTCATCTGCCGGGCCTTGCTGCACTAGCTGCCAAAGGGAGTAACCCAGTACCGACGACGCTTCACTGAAAGTCGCTTCAACTATCGGAAATTGTGCGGCCAAATCGGCCAGCATGCCAAGGGATTGAGAACCCTGGCCTGGAAATACCATTGCAAATTTCGACATTTTCTTTCCTGTTGAATCAAAAAAGTCCTGTTAAACCAAAAAAGGTACTGTTAAATCAAAAGCGAACCAGCGCAGAGCCCCAGGTAAAGCCACCGCCAAACGCTTCCAGCAGCACTAACTGCCCACGTTGAATACGCCCATCACGCACCGCTTCATCCAGCGCCGCAGGGACAGATGCCGCAGAGGTGTTGCCATGACGATCAAGAGTTATCACCACTCTATCCATCCCCATGCCTAACTTCTTCGCCGTTGCGGTAATAATACGCAGGTTAGCCTGATGCGGCACTAACCAATCCAGCGCACTGCGCTCCAGATTGTTGGCCTGCAATGTCTCGTCCACAATGTGGGCAAGCTCAGTCACCGCAACTTTAAATACTTCATTACCGGCCATGGTGACATAGGCTGGTTGCTCTTGTTTTTGGCGGTCTTGGTACGGCAGTGCCAGCAACTGCCCATAGCTGCCGTCGGCATGCAAATGGGTAGACAGTATGCCAGGCTGTTCAGATGCGCCTAATACCACAGCACCTGCACCATCACCAAACAGAATAATCGTACCGCGGTCTTCTGGGTCCAGCGCGCGCGATAACATATCGGAGCCAATCACGATGGCATGCTTAACCGCACCACTTTTCACATATTGGTCAGCCACACTCAGCGCATAGGTAAAGCCCGCACAGGCTGCTGCCAAATCGAAAGAGGCTGCATCTTTAATACCCAGCATTTGCTGTACCTGACAGGCCGAGCTTGGGAAAGCATGGCTTGAAGAGGTGGTAGCAACAATAATCAGCCCAATCTGGTCCTTACTAACCCCAGACATCTCCAGTGCTTTTTCAGCCGCATGGAAACCCATGGTCGCGACTGTTTCATCCAGGCCGGCAATACGCCGCTCACGAATACCTGTACGGGTGACAATCCACTCGTCCGACGTATCCACCATTTTTTCTAAATCAGCATTGCTGCGCACTTGTACGGGCAGATAACTCCCCGTACCGAGAATCTTAGTATACATGTACGATCAGTCACTCTTGGGTAATACCGCTTCAAGGCGCGCGGCTATCCGTTGAGGGACTTGCCGCTGCACCGCCTGCACCGCCTGTTCGATTGCGACTGCGAATGCACGTTGATTCGCCGCGCCATGACTCTTGATTACAATGCCCCGCAATCCTAACAGACATGCACCATTATACTGGTCGGGGTTCAAATGACCGAACCGTTTTGCCACACGTTTTTGCAGCCAGCGCCCAATGAGTTTAAGCCACCAGGACTGTTTACTGCCTTCGCCCGATGATTTGAGCAGTGACAAGAACATTCTTATCACACCTTCCATGGTCTTTAGAGTGACGTTACCCACGAAGCCGTCACAAACCATCACATCGGTCTTACCCGTAAGCAAATCATTGCCTTCCAGATAACCAATATAGTTGATCGCCGGTGTATTTCTTAATACTGCGGCGGCTTCGCGGATATTATCTAACCCCTTGGTTTCCTCTTCGCCAATATTGAGCAAAGCAACACGCGGGTTGGTAATACCGACAACTTCTTCTGCCATCACCGACCCCATGACAGCAAACTGCACCAACATTGTACTATCACATTCAACGTTAGCCCCTAAATCCAGCACCACCGTCTTGCTGCGTTGCTGGTTTGGGATGACAGTCATTAACGCCGGGCGCTCTATTCCATCTAGTGGCTTAATCATCATCTTCGCCAGCCCCATCAATGCTCCTGTATTCCCTGCACTCACACAGGCTGCCGCGTCACCGTTTTTGACCAACTCCAGCGCTATGCGCATCGAGGTACCACGACTGGCACGAATAGCTTGTGAGGGTTTAGCATCGCTGGCAATAACATGCTCAGCAGGGATGACCTGTAACCTCGCCAGCAACAAAGGATCGGCATTAACAAGTAACGGAGTGATGGTGTCGGGATTCCCGACCAGCAGGAGTTTAAGCCGTGGATTAGAGGCCAGTGCCTGCAATGAAGCAGGCACTGTGACGTGGGGACCGAAATCCCCACCCATTGCATCTAACGCTAGGGTTAGACAAGTCAAGGTATCGCCTTGCTAAAGATTAGCAAGTACTACTCAGCCGATAACCTTGCGGCCACGGTAGAAACCGTCGGCTGTGATGTGGTGACGCAGGTGAGTTTCACCGGAAGTTTTGTCCACAGACAGAGTGGCAGTGGTCAGCGCATCGTGTGAACGGCGCATGCCACGTTTGGAACGAGTTGGTTTGTTCTGTTGTACGGCCATTGACCTTACTCCTTAATTACTTTCTTTAAACTGGCTAATACGGCAAATGGATTCGGTTTCTCCACCTCTTCAGGCAGTTTACCAAATACCATGTCCGCCTCGGACACTTCACAGTGTTCAGAATCATGTACCGGAACGACAGGCAGTGAAAGAATAATTTCGTCTTCAATCATAGCCAGCAGATCAACTTCGCCAAATTCATCGACTTCGATCGGCTCGTACGCTTCCGGTAATGCTTCAGCCTGCTCATCATTGACGACCGGGCTAAAACAATACGTTGTATGAACATGTTGTGCAAACGTGTTACTACAGCGCTGACACATCAATGTTACATCGACGTCCGCGTGACCTGTAATAACCGCCAGGCGCTGATTATCGATATTAAACGATAATGAGGCCACGACATCGCTGTCCACACTTACCACTGAATCGGCTACACGTGTAACCTGCTCAGGAGAATAGATACCTGCGTAATCTAAACGTTTCTGAGCGGTACGAACCGCATCAATGGTCAGGGGTAATTTTACCTTTTGCATAGGGCGCGCATATTAACTTTGTAACGACATAGAGTCAAAGAAAAAGGCCTTTTTACTGCACCTTTCACCAATATTCGCTTCCGAAGCGGCAGACAGTTTAAAATGCCTGATTAAATTACGCTACGGTTTATGGAAAATATTATGCTGCAACTGGTTCTTGCTTCAACCTCATCATATCGTCGGACTTTGCTGGAAAAGCTGCAATTACCTTTTGTTACTGCGGCACCACAAACCGATGAAAGCCCACTGACAGGTGAAGAAGCCAGCGCGCTAGTGCAGCGGTTGGCGAGTGCAAAAGCGCAGGCACTGGCGGGAGATTTTCCACAACATCTGATAATCGGCTCTGATCAGGTCTGTGTCATTGACGGATTAATCGTCGGGAAACCCCACAATTATGCAAACGCAATGAAGCAATTGCAGCAGGCCAGTGGACAATGTGTCACTTTTTATACCGGTCTGGCCCTATTGAATACAGCAACCAACAGCATTAACTGCCTGTGCGAAACTTTTGACGTTTATTTCCGAACGCTAAGTGAAGCAGAAATAGACGGTTATTTGACACGAGAGCAACCATGGGATTGTGCCGGCAGTTTTAAAAGTGAGGGATTGGGTATTACCCTATTTGATAGATTATCAGGGCGCGACCCGAATACACTCATCGGTCTGCCGTTAATCGCCCTCACCGAGATGCTGATTGAGCAGGGAGTAAATCCACTCCTGTAAATACTGAATAACAAAACAGGGCGCAATCGATACTTGCGCCCTGTTACTTCAATTATTTATTGCGGCAATTTATTTTTCTGCTGCTTTCTTTCGTAATATCAACAAACAGTGGCGTAGCTGATTATCCAGTGGCGCTTCAATACGCATAGTTTCACCGCTATTGGGATGCTCAAAACGTAATGCCGCCGCGTGCAGGAATAAACGATGCAGCCCGGTTCCTTGCAATTGTTGATCAAATTCACGGTCGCCATAGCGATCATCAAAAGCAATCGGGTGACCCGCATGGAGCGCATGTACGCGGATCTGGTGAGTACGACCAGTAATCGGGCTGGCCTTGACCAGCGTTGCATGCTCAAAGCGCTCTTCAACTTTAAAACGCGTTTCTGACGGTTTGCCCTCGCTGCTGACTTTCACCACTCGCTCGCCACTTTGTATAATATTCTTCAACAAAGGTGCCTGCACCGCTTTACAGTGAGATTGCCATTGACCACGAACCAATGCCAAATAGTCTTTCTGCATCCCTTTTAACCGCAGTTGCTCATGCAAAGAACGCAGCGCAGAGCGTTTTTTCGCTACCAATAAGACACCAGAGGTATCACGGTCAAGGCGATGAACCAATTCAAGGAAGCGGGCTTCGGGGCGCAATGCACGTAAGGCTTCAATAACACCAAAACTCAAACCACTGCCACCATGAACCGCCGTGCCAGAAGGCTTGTTCAACACCAACAAATAGTCATCTTCAAATAAAATACAGTCGGCCAACGCCGCAACTTTATCAAGTTTGGCAGAGACCTGAACCTCTTCGCGCTCAGCGACGCGCACTGGCGGTACCCGGACCACATCCCCGTCAACCAGTTTATATTCTGGCTTAATGCGCCCTTTATTAACGCGAACCTCACCTTTGCGCACGATGCGGTAGATCATACTCTTTGGCACACCTTTCAATTTAGTGAGCAAAAAGTTATCGATCCGCTGACCGGCTTCGTCGGCAGAAATGGTGATTAATTGTACTACTGGATTATTCGTTTTCATGGTGCGCGATTCTAAATACACCGAGGAATTAGCGCCACCCCTTTTTCTGTGCTTAACTGTCAGTCTGACTATTTAAAGATAACGTTTGCGCGCATTTATTGTTTAATAAGACAACGATAGCCGCCAACGCTGTGAAAACAGTAAAAGAATCTTTACGTAGACAGGTAAAGTCATCTTGCTATATCAGTGTCAGCAATGGAATAATGTCACTAATTCTGCGTTGATTCTCGTTAGACCAAGAGACTTGTGGAATAATAAACTTTGCCTGATCACACAAAAACGCAGCAATGGCGTAAGACGTAATGTGAAATCAAGCAATTAGCGGGCTGCGGGTTGCAGCTTGGCCGGCAAGTGGGTCTGCTCTGTTGTCTTATATTCAGAAGCGCCCCTTTATATAAAAGCGCTGTTTTTCAGAAAGAAACACAGGCTTACCGAAATAATGCGCCCCTATGCAGGCGACAACCGTGAGGTTGACGGCTTTGCTAGAAGACTCGGGGTCATCGGTTTACCCGGCCATAGAGGTTATTTTGCCCGCAGTTCTAACGCCAATGTAAAAATAACGAGTAAGTTAAAGATGAAAAGAATGTTGATTAACGCAACTCAGCAAGAAGAGTTGCGTGTTGCCCTTGTAGATGGACAGCGGCTGTATGATTTGGATATTGAAAGCCCAGGTCATGAACAGAAAAAAGCGAATATTTACAAAGGCAAAATCACCCGAATCGAACCCAGTCTGGAAGCCGCTTTTGTTGATTACGGCGCTGAACGTCATGGTTTCCTCCCACTAAAAGAAATTTCTCGCGAATATTTCCCTAGTAATTATTCCTCTCATGGCCGCCCAAACATCAAAGATGTGCTGCGCGAAGGCCAAGAAGTTATCGTTCAGGTTGATAAAGAAGAACGTGGCAATAAAGGTGCCGCACTAACAACTTTCATCAGCCTGGCAGGCAGTTATTTGGTTCTGATGCCGAACAACCCACGTGCCGGTGGTATCTCCCGTCGCATTGAGGGTGATGACCGCACCGAACTGAAAGAAGCCCTATCCTCCCTGCAATTGCCTGATGGCATGGGTCTGATTGTCCGTACTGCTGGTGTTGGCAAATCTGCTGATGCACTGCAATGGGACTTGTCATTCCGCCTCAAGCATTGGGATGCGATTAAAAAAGCCGCTGAAGGTCGCCCTGCGCCATTCTTAATCCATCAGGAAAGTAACGTAATTGTCCGCGCTTTCCGTGATTATTTGCGCCCGGATATCGGCGAGATCCTGATCGATAACCCTAAAGTTCTCGAACTGGCAAAAGAGCATATCGCCGCTCTGGGTCGCCCGGATTTCAGTAGCAAAATCAAATTGTATAGTGGTGAAATCCCCTTATTCAGCCACTACCAAATTGAGTCTCAGATTGAGTCAGCGTTCCAGCGTGAAGTGCGTCTGCCTTCCGGCGGTTCTATCGTTATTGATACCACCGAAGCCCTGACGGCAATTGATATCAACTCCGCGCGTGCAACACGTGGTGGCGATATCGAAGAAACCGCGTTTAACACCAACCTTGAAGCCGCTGATGAGATTGCCCGCCAGTTACGTTTGCGTGACCTCGGTGGTCTGATTGTTATCGACTTCATCGATATGACACCAGTGCGCCATCAGCGTGAAGTTGAAAACCGCCTGCGTGATGCTGTTCGCCAAGACCGTGCCCGTATCCAGATTGGCCGAATCTCTCGCTTCGGCTTGCTGGAAATGTCCCGTCAGCGTCTTAGCCCGTCACTGGGTGAGTCAAGCCACCACGTGTGCCCACGCTGTAGCGGTACCGGTACCGTTCGTGACAACGAATCACTGTCACTTTCTATTCTGCGTCTGATTGAAGAAGAAGCGCTGAAAGAAAATACCCATGAAGTTCACGCCATTGTACCGGTACAGATTGCGTCGTATCTGCTCAACGAAAAACGTGAATCAGTCAACGCCATTGAAAAACGTCAAGGTGGTGTACGTGCGGTGATCGTGCCAAACGATCAGATGCAAACACCGCACTATTCTGTTCTTCGGGTACGTAAAGGCGAAGAGGTTCCTTCTCTCAGCTACCTGCTACCACAACTGCATGAAGCAGAAATGGCGCAGCCGTTAGAAGAAGCAACGATTGAGCGTAAACGCCCAGAACAACCAGCGTTGGCGACTTTCTCTCTGCCAACCGAAGTACCACCGGAAGCCGCACCTGCTAGCGTCAGTGCTAAACCAAGCGTTGCGCCGCAAGTAACCGCATCTGCTGCTACGTCAGAACAGCCTGGCTTCTTTAGCCGTTTGTTCAGTGGCCTAAAAGGTATATTCGGCACATCGGAAGAAGAAGTTAAACCGGTAGAGGTCGAGAAAACCGAAACCACCGAAAACCGCCGTAATGATCGTCGTAATCCTCGTCGCCAGAACAATGGCCGCAAAGAGAGAGGCGACCGTACACCACGTGAAGGCCGTGATAACAGCACACGTGACAACAGTGGCCGTGATAGCAATAGCCGTGACAACAGTGGTCGTGACAATGCGAACCGCGAAGGTCGTGAAGATCAGCGTCGCAACAAGCGTCCAGTTGCGCAAACTGCTGCGCCGCAAGCACAAACTGACGTTGTTGAAACGGATAAAGCGCCACGTGACGAGCAGCAACCACAGCGTCGCGGTGATCGTCAGCGCCGTCGCCAGGATGATAAACGTCAGGCACCACAGGAAGTCAAAGCAGAAATCGCCGCCGTCAGTGTTGTGGTCGAAGATGTGCAACCTGAGCAAGAAGAACGCCAACAGGTTATGCAGCGTCGTCAACGCCGCCAATTGAATCAGAAAGTCCGTATTCAATCTGCCAATGATGAGCTGAATGTGCTGGAAAATGCAGCCCAGGAAAATCCTGTTAGTGCACCGGTAGCAAGCATTGCAGCGCCAGTTGTGCAGGAAGAAGTGAAATTACTGCCACAAACTACTGTTCAAGCGGATGATGAAGCTACTCACGTTAGCAATGCCAATAATGAAAATGGTATGCCACGTCGTTCACGCCGTTCACCTCGTCATCTGCGCGTCAGTGGTCAGCGTCGCCGTCGCTATCGTGATGAGCGTTACCCGACACAATCTGCTATGCCACTGGCCGGCGCTTTCGCCTCACCAGAAATGGCTTCAGGCAAAGTGTGGGTCCGTTATCCGGTAGCTCAAACAGTTGAACCTGCTTTTGTAGAAAACCCGGTTGAACAACAATTGCCAATAGCAGTTGCCGCAGTAGAGACTCCGGTTAATATTCCGGCCGTGATTGTAGCAGCCCCAGTTGTTGCCGCACCTGTCGTCGTCGCCGTGACTGAAACTGTCACTCCGACACCTGCTGCGCAACATAAACCAGGTGGTTCTTCATCTTCAGCCGCAGCCGTTCCTGGCCGTGCTCCTGTTGTCGTGCCAGTGGTTGTAGAACCTGTTGCCGTTGAGCCAACTGCTGTAGAACCAACCGTTGAAGCTGTCGCTGAGGTGGTGCAAGCTGAAACTACCGCAGCGGTTGAAGCAGTATCCGACGTTGAAGAAACTGACGTTGCGGAAACTACCGCTCAACCTGTGGTTCAGGAAACGGTAATTGAGGATACAACTGCTGAAGAAGCGGTGGTGGAAGAAACCATTGTTGCTGAAACTGCTGCTGTTGAAACAACTATTGTTGAAACACTGGCGGAAGACGCGGTTGTAGCTGAAACACAGGCAGTGACCGAAGTCGTTGTTGAAACATCGACAATTGAAGAACCGCTGATTGAAGAAATCGCTGTCGAAGCTAGTGTAAGTGACACGGTTGTGGTTGAGGCTCCTGTTGCTGTTGTGCCACAACAGTCGGCTATCGCTCATCCTGAAGGTGTGGTGTTCAAACATTACGCTTCAGCACCGATGACCAAAGCACCGGCACCGGATTACGCGCCAGAGTCACCGACTAAAGGTCAGTGGGAACGTCCAGTCTTTGATTTTGCAGGTAAAGGTTCTGCTGGTGGCCATGCGGCGGCAACTCAGGCAACCGCGCCGGCAACAAAACCGCAATCTGTCGAATAAATGTAATATTATTCCGACCAGACATTGCAAAGACAAAACCCGCCATCAGGCGGGTTTTTTTATATTGGTGATATCTTTAACCAGAGATCACTCTCAGGCTATCTGTTTCAGTTTCTTTATTTCGAGGTTTTCCAGTTTGCCTTCAACAGCTTTGACAAACGCTTTGAAGTGCTCGGTTTTATTATGTTTTTCCAATGCATCATCAGATGCCCAGCGTTCGAAAAACACAAAAGAACCTTTCTGGTCGCTTTCGGCATGGAGATCATATTGCAGATTCCCCTTCTCCTCACGACTCGGTTCTATTACCAAATGAACCGCTTCTTTTACTGCATCAATAAATTCAGGTTTTGCCACTAAACTGGCGATGACACGGACTTCCATAGTTATTCTCCCATGCTGTACATTCAATTAGCGTATTTTACTGCTAATCAATAGCTCACCCTAACGGGCAATTTTATCCCGAGCCCCTCTATAAGATGCCCTTTTTGCCTTGTTTTCAACTTAACCCTAACAATCAGATGCATCCTGCGCACTTTCCGCTTATCCTTAGACCCCGCCGGAAACAGTATAAAAACCCCAATATCTCATCATGACTGCGGAGCTAGTTGAATGACTGCACAACCCCAAACCCTGAAAATTCGCCGCCCGGATGACTGGCATATTCACTTACGTGATGACGAAATGCTCAGTACCGTGCTGCCCTATACCTCCGAGGTGTTCGCCCGGGCCATTGTCATGCCCAATCTGGCTCCACCAATTACGACTGTTGCCAGTGCTATCGCTTATCGGGAACGAATTTTAGCCGCAGTACCTGCCGGGCATAACTTCACGCCATTGATGACCTGTTATCTGACCAATACACTTGATGTCAAAGAACTGACCACCGGCTTTGAGCAAGGCGTATTTACTGCGGCAAAACTGTATCCAGCGAATGCTACGACCAACTCAAATCATGGTGTATCCGATATCCCGGCGATATACCCGTTGTTTGAGCAAATGCAAAAGATAGGTATGCCGCTGCTGATCCACGGTGAAGTAACAGAAGCTGCCGTTGATATTTTTGATCGCGAAGCACTCTTTATTGAACAGATTCTGGAACCGATACGTCGTCAATTCCCTGAATTGAAGATTGTCTTCGAGCACATAACCACCAAAGATGCGGCCGATTACGTGCTGGCAGGCAATCGTTTCCTTGGTGCAACTATCACCCCGCAGCATCTGATGTTTAACCGCAATCACATGCTGGTCGGTGGTATTCGCCCCCACTTGTTCTGTCTGCCAATATTGAAACGCAGCACGCATCAAGAAGCATTGCGCCAGGCCGTTGCCAGTGGTTCAGACCGTTTCTTCCTCGGAACCGATTCCGCTCCCCATACCAAACATCGTAAGGAGTCATCCTGTGGCTGTGCTGGCGTGTTCAACGCACCATCAGCGCTGCCAGCTTATGCTACTGTGTTTGAAGAGATGAATGCGCTACAGCATCTTGAAGCATTCTGTTCATTAAATGGTCCACGCTTCTATGGTTTGCCGATTAACGAAGACATTGTTGAATTGGTTAAGGCCCCTTTCCAACAACCAGAAGAGATCCCATTAGGGGATGAATCGGTGATTCCTTTCCTGGCCGGTCAGACTATCAATTGGTCAGTTAAAAGCTGATAACCGCCGCTGTAGGGGCTAACCCTTTACAGCGACGATTTTTATATCAGTCACTTGCAACCTGAATATTTGTACTGTATAAATAACCAGTATAAATATTCGGAGGGCCAAATATGCGTGTTGAAGTGAGTATTGATAAAAAAAACCCGTTACCCGCAGGTGCTATCGAAGCACTAACCCATGAATTGAGTAAAAGACTCAACACCAAATTCCCGGACACCACCACCGCAGTACAAGTACGTTATGCCGGAGCAAATAATCTTTCCGTTTTAGGTGGTGCCAAAACAGATAAAGATTTGATCTCTGAAATATTACAAGAAATATGGGAAAGCGCTGACGACTGGTTCGACGCGGAGTAACCCAATGTAATGCTGTTTTGCCGGGGAGTCGCTCCTCGGCTTTTTTATATAAGCGTCTAAACTTCCTTTACTCACCCACTTCTTTTAACCCATTTATTGTTGATTAACAAATCATCATAAAATAAATAATTTGTAAAGATCTTGCGATAATCTCCAAATTTATCGGCGGTTGCGTATACTGAAAAAGCTCACTTGATAATGAGCCGCATTGATCCTCATTAGTCACTCCAGTCAGTAACTACTATATAAGGGGTCTTTATGGACAGAAATGATGAAGTTATTCAGACTCACCCGCTTGTAGGCTGGGATATCAGCACTGTAGATGTATACGACGCTATGATGATACGTCTTCATTACCTGTCTTCCATGGATCAACCGCCAGAAGATGCGCTGGTTGATAGAACGCTCTGGTTAACCACCGATGTTGCACGCCAATTAATAAATATCTTAGAAGCAGGCATTGCTAAAATTGAGTCATCGGAATATCAAGATCTCGATCACCGTAAACATTAATTTTTTCCACCAGAAAACGAGTTTAATGTTCGACAAAAAAGGCACGAGTGAATATCACTTAGTGCCTTTTTATTAACCATTCCCACCCCCCTATGGCTAACAGCGCTTTTTCTCCTCTCGGTCCCGTGCTATTACTATCGTTTTAATTTTTATCAGCACTGTTGCTACCTTTAATTTAAATCGTTCGGGTTATTGCCGCGATAAATACACATTGCTAGCACAAACCCTATTGAAAAAGCCAGGTGGCGATATTCCCCGGGATGCAAAATATGGATTATGATCTAATTGTCATTGGTAGCGGTTCGGTCGGCTCTGCCGCAGGTTACTATGCGTCACAAGCCGGTTTAAACGTACTGATGATTGACAGTGCCATGCCGCCTCATCAAGCAGGCAGTCACCATGGTGATACACGGATCATTCGCCATGCCTATGGCGAAGGTGAGAAATATGTTCCCTTAGTTTTGCGTGCCCAAACATTGTGGGACCAGTTATCAGCTCAAACAGGTGAATCATTATTTCAGGCCAGTGGCGTGCTTAATCTTGGGCCAGATGACTCTATTTTCCTGCAAAATGCGCAGCACAGCGCTCAACAATATAACTTGCCGGTTGAAACCTTAAACGCGGTCCAGATCCGTGAAAAGTGGCCGGTATTTACCGTACCGGATAATTATATTGGAGTGTTCGAACCGCAATCAGGTTATCTACGTTCTGAATTGGCGATTAAAACGCTGATTAAAGCCGTCACAGAAGCAGGCTGCGGTATTTTATTCAATTGTCCGGTTACTGCTATCGAACCGCTGGATGGTGGTGTAGATGTCGTGACTATAGACGGTACCTACAGTGCTAAGAAAGTGATTGTCACCGCCGGAACCTGGATCAAAGAGCTGTTACCCAAATTACCGGTGACCGCCATACGTAAAGTGTTTTCATGGCACCATGCCGATGGCCGCTATAGCGAAGGGAATCATTTCCCGGCATTCACCGTCGAGACACCGGATAATATCCATTATTACGGCTTCCCCTCGCAAAATGACGAGTTAAAACTAGGCAAACATAATGGTGGTCAGCCTATTGAAACGGCGGCACAACGTAAGCCCTTTGGCAGTTATGCCGAGGATGGAACCGAAGTATTTGGCTTTTTACGTAACTTCCTACCGGGAGTGGGTGTCTGTCTGCACGGCGCGGCATGCAGTTATGACATGAGCCCTGATGAAGATTTTATCATCGATACATTACCCGATAACAAAAATATCATGGTGGTAACAGGCTTAAGTGGCCATGGATTTAAGTTTGCAACTGCATTGGGGGAAGTCGCTGCGCTCTTCGCACAAGATAAACCCTCACCTATTGATATTTCAGCCTTTTCGCTATCCCGCTTCGCCAAACCGTAATGCGGTAACCTGCGAGTTCAGCACTTGATTGTTACCGATGACTGTTTCTTTTTATTTCAGTCATCGGTATATCTCGCTCTCATTTTCACTTCATTATTAATATAAAACGCCGCAAATTTAATAATTAGCAGAGTCTTATATTCGTAAAAGCCGCTAAAAACAATCGTGAATCCCGAATTGACGTTTTAGGCATCAGGGGATTACTTTATCCTTGTATGCGGCCAGGTATGGTTGCTGTTAGACAAGGATGTATGCCACATGAAAATATTAATTATCGATGAATGTTTTTATACCCGATCAGGGGTAAATACTTATTTAAATAACGCTTCATATCTCGATTTAATGGATGTTCCTACGGTGGAACAGGCTACATTAGCTGTTCATGAGTTTGATCCTGAGGTCATTATTGTTAACCTTACCCAATATTGTCGCTATGGTGGACATTGCCCATTATTAGCACAATTTTTGAGTTGTTGTCTGCGGGCTAAAGTTTATATTTATCTGGATGCGTCATATCCGTTTAGTGAAACGCCGATACCCCTGACAGATTCTGTCTCTATTTTGGCTAAAAGACGCTTACCGGCGTTGTTACAAAGACTATCGGACTTTTCAAGTGAGGGTATCGGTAAGCCACATCCCCCCTGTCCAGCATCCCTATTCAGTCCACAAGAGCATAAAGTCATGTGCTACTGGATGATGGAGATGCCCAATTACCGCATTGCCAGGAAGTTAAATATCAGTGACAGTACAGTTTATTCGCATAAACGGCATATTACCGAAAAAATAAAAGTCAGAAACCGTTTGGAATTATGCTTTATTTACAATGTGTTTAAATATTTATACTAAGGCGTTGGTGTATAGAGAGGCCCAATAAAGGGATCATTCCCTTTCAGTAAATTTTCTGTATATATGATTTTTGTTCTTAACAAATAATGTAACCGGATTAATATAGTGAGTTATCGCTTACAGTTAAAGAATCGGTTACATTTCACTTAATATCACCAATACATATCAATCTTTTCCATTCGCACCACAATGCCCATATTATCCCAAGAAATGATTTATTTTATCATGCTGTAACTCAGGAATTTAGCCTGCCAGCTTATTGTTTATAAAAGTAAAAATCCTTATAATGGACGATGATTCTAGCCTCAGGCACCCTGCATGTTAAATAAATTGCTATCGATGGTTATCAATAATGTACGGGAACATCTACTGCTCTATATCTGCTTGTGGCTGATTCTGTTAGCTCTGGATATTTATTTCTTTTTCTATTAACGCGTTTTCTCTACCTCTTCTGGCCGGGCCACCAGATAGCTTCCCACCTGTGGCCCAGCAATAAATACGATATCCGCAGTTTGCACTACTCTACCTTGGCCGGTTTGCCATCACTCAATAACACGGCGATTTTATAACCGGCTGGTGTTAACTCTAATACTATTTTGGCAATAATGGTTAATGGAACGGAAAGCAGCATACCAATCGGCCCGAGTAGCCACCCCCAAAAAATCAAGGATAAGAACACCACCAAGGTTGATAGACCCAAACCACGCCCCATCATCCGTGGATCAATAATATTGCCACCAATCAGGTTAATCAAAATATACCCGCAGGTAACGGCAAAAGCATCAGCAAAACCATTAAACAACAGTGCCTGAACGATGGGTGGGATAGCCGCCAATACGGAGCCGATATTAGGAATGTAATTGAGGACGAAAGCCAGTAGCCCCCAAAGGAAAGCGAATCTGACCCCCATCGCTGCCAGGAATAACCAAATAACAATCCCCGTCGCAATGCTAATAACCGTCTTGATCACCAGATAATGAGTGACACCATTTAGTGCACGCTTGAGAATCGCATTCCCTTGCTCTGGGTTATCAAACATCAACTGCATTTTATAAGGCAGTCGTTCCACTTCAAACAACATAAAGACCACCGTCATCAGCAGCAAGAACATACTAGCCATGGCACCAGAAAGGTGGCTCAGGAGACGGGTCACAAAGTTCATCGCGGTGCTAGGATCAACATGCTTCATAATGTCATCCACCGAGAACTCAATATTAAAGCGCATTGCAAACTCTTGCAGGTCGCGCATTTTTTCCAGCATCATGCCACGATATTGCGGCAACGAGCGGGCAAACTCATTTAATGAAGAACCCAGGCGGCTAAAGAGCAATGCCATGAGTAAAATAATAATGCTAACCAATAAGACAATAGCTAAGGTGCGGGGAATTCTTATTTTCTCCAACAGTTTCACTAAAGGGTTTAATACGATAGCAAGAAATATAGCCAACAAGAATGGAACCACGATCGGCGATGCCGCTTTAATTCCCGCCATAATCACCACCAGCATAGCCAGCATCGTGACTAACCGTAGCCCTTGGCTACTCACTCCAGGTATTGTCATTATCAATCCTTGTATTGGAATCGCCATTGCTCTAAAAATGGCATAAAAAAGACGCTATCGAATAAAATAACCGACAACGTCTAACTTTAATAGTACATCCAGTAGGTTAACCCTACGACTATTTTTTATCTGTGCTCTTTTCTGGCATCGGAATGTGCATGGTAGTTTGCAACAATCCCTTCGATTTATTAAAAATCTTGATGCCGTTTTCGCGCCCAGCACGGCGGGACCGTTGCTCTTCCTGCGGCAACTTCAGCTCTTCCTGACAGATATCACTACAGCAACCAGCAAACTTTGCCGCACAGGTCGGACACTGAATAAATAGTAAGTGGCAGCCATCATTCTTACAGTTGGTATGCGTGTCGCAAGGTGTACCGCACTGATGGCAGTGGGCTATCACATCATCAGAGATCCGCTCCCCCATCCGCTCATCAAAAACAAAGTTTTTACCGATAAATTTCAGCGGCAACCCCTGTTCTTTTGCTTTACGGGCATATTCGATAATACCGCCCTCAACGTGATAAACATTTTTGAAGCCATTGTGCAGCATATAGGCGCTGGCTTTCTCACAGCGAATCCCGCCAGTGCAATACATAACAATATTTTTCTCTTTGTCATGTTGCAGCATATCAACCGCCATTGGCAATTGCTCACGGAAAGTATCAGAAGGGACTTCAATAGCATTTTCGAAATGGCCCACTTCGTACTCATAGTGATTGCGCATATCAACAAACAAAGTATCGGGATCATCAATCATCTGATTGACCTGATCGGCCTTCAGATAATGTCCTATATTACTGGGATCGAAACTCTCGTCATCAATACCGTCCGCCACAATGCGTTCGCGAACTTTCATGCGCAGCACCCAGAATGACTTCCCATCATCTTCATGAGCCACATTCAGCCGCACCTGATCCAGCGCAGGATGTGCGGCAAACAACGCGGTTTTGAACTCATCATAACGATTAGCGGGCACACTGATTTGTGCATTGATCCCCTCTTTAGCCACATAAACCCGACCAAACACGCCGAGTTTAACAAATTGACTATAGAGGTCGTCACGGAAGGTTTTGGCATCTTCCAGAGTGAAATATTTATAAAAAGAAACTGTGGTGCGCGGTTCGGTTTCAGCCAACATGCGCGCTTTAAGTTCCTCATTAGAAATTCGGTTATGTAACACTGGCATGGTGTACGTTCCTGTCTTTCGAAGAGGTTACTGATAAAAATTTAATTTCTGCTCAATGGGTTAGGTAATTCATTAGACGGCTAATCACGTTAATTCATTGCACAATAGAATTGATGTTTCACCACGGGCAGCCCGTGCGGCGCATATAATACCTGAAACATTACTGCGTAACATCTTTAGCGGTAATCACTATCAGTAAAAGCGGAAAGAACGATCCCAGTGAGTAAGGCAACTCCGGCAGCAATCAGCAAAGAGAGGGTTTGCCAGTAAGCCCCCATATAACCCAATATGCCACCGACGACCAATAAACCCGCACTGAGTCTTGCTACTGCCATCGACGGCTCTCCGATAAGAATGAATGAAACTCATTTATACATCGGAAATATCATAACGCAGAAATAAAAATCCCTCTTCAATTGAGAGGGATTTAAGTCAAAATTGATAGCCTGCTAGCTAATCACTTCCAATTTGGCTGGTAGCCCTTGCCGGACCGCGGCACCACTGACCCAATCCAGCCAGGTATTGGGGACTTCTCGCGTTGGATCAGTAAACCCCAAGTCATTCAGATTGCTCCCCTGACCGATACGCGGGTCTGACGCCATGGTAACACCATCCAACGAATGTGTTCTGGCACCCATCTCGCGATGTCCATAACCATGTTCAATAGCAACCACACCAGGCATAACACCATCCAATAAACTTACCTGTACCTCCATCTGACCACCGGGGGTCATCAGGCGCACACTGTCACCGTGCTGTATCCCGTAGCGCTGAGCATCGGTTGGATTAATCGCCACCAAATTGGTGGGTTTGACCGCGCGTAAACGCTCAATCATCGCAGTAGAACTGCTCATGAGATGAGACTTGAAGGACATCAAGCGCAAAGGCCAGTCAGTTGCCGGATAATGGGTAAAGACATCGGAACCGTCTGCCAGACGAGGTGGATACCAAGTCGGACAGCCGCTATAACGCTCGCCGGTAATCGCATGGTGATGTTGCGCGACATTTTCGTTCCAGATTTGCAGTGGTTTTTTCCACTGCGGCCCGGTGGCATCGCCATTCCAACTTTTCTCATAAGGCGCAAAACGCCCACCACGCGCCAACAGGTAAGCCACTCGGCGCTGCTCATCAATATGCAGACTGCGTTGTAAGTCGGGCCATAAGCGATCGACGCCGGTTAATTTCAGTTCTTCATCAGAGGCTGGTGGCAGTGGTTTTTCACCGCCATAAGCAATATTGGCCGCGGCCCGTAAATAGTAATCCTCGGCCCGCTCCAGCGGCAAATTGTTTCCCTGGTTGTCCTGCATCGCATTGGCACCGAACCCCGGTAATTGCAATGCCTTGGCCACTGCAATCAGGAAGCTCTCCATGGCCACCGGCTCGCCTTGAGCCGTGCGGGCAGTACGTGATGTCACCACAGGCCAGCGGGCCGTGCTGGCTTTTACCAGTACCCCGGCCCAGGGCGCACTGAATCCCCAACTCTCAAAATTATGGGTATCCGGTACGATATAATCAGCCAATGCGGTGGTTTCATTCATAAAAGCATCAATGGCAATAAACAGCGGCAATTGACGTGGATCTTGTAGTTTCGCCTCAATCAAGTTACGCAGCCCCGCGACCCCGTACAGCGGATTAGTCATATGGCTAATCCATGCCTTAAGCGGATAGGGATAACCTGCCAATGCCGGTGCCAATTGTTCGGTCAATTGCCCACCGACAAAGGGATACCATGGGCCACGGGCCGGATAGCCAGGCTGACCCTGCTGAATCTTTTGCTGATACTCTTGCGATTGTTCATAGGACTGCTTGCTGCGCGATAGCGGTAAGCCTTTTGGTTTTATCATTCCAGCAAAAGTGGCTAACTGATAGCGAGGACCATCAGCAAAACCATCAAACTTGCCACCCCCAACCGAAACCCCACCCTTAAGATTCAAGTTACCAATCAGGGCATTGAGCATCATGACCGCCCAGGTGGTATAAAAACCGTTACCCCCCATCATGCCACCATGGGAGATAACCGCCGCCTGACGCTGGTAAGCAGTAAACTCTTTCGCCAAACCAACCATCGTTTCTGCTGGGACGCCGCATTGCTGACTGTATTCTGTCAGAGTAAAACGCTCTGCCGCTTGCCGCAAACACGCCATACCTGATTGCACCTGCACAATTTGACCATCATGTAAGGTGACTTCGCGCATGACGAACAATTGAGCGTGTAATGCTAGTGCAGCAGGCTGCAATGTACCGTCAGCCACTTGCACTAATACCGGACTCTCTTCAGCTTCGGCCACTGACTCACCACTTAGCTGGCTGGCACGTAGGAACTGGCCTGCCAAGGGATGGGTTTCAGTGGTTATCACCAGATGGCTGGCATTGGTCCAGCTGCGCTCACCCGCCGCTTGCATGGCGACCTCACCGGGAACGGACAAATAAGTGTGGTTAAAACGATTCTGTTCGATAATCCAACCAATCATCCCCATTGCCAGTGCCGCATCCGTCCCCGGCAACACGGGAACCCAGCGGTTATGCTGATTAGCCAATGTGGTTGTCAGTGGCAACGCGGGGGAGACCACCACATAATTGAAATCATCACGCTGGCGAGCATTGGCTAGCTGACGCCCTTGCCGCTTAAATGGGTTGCCAGATTGCGCGGGCGACGTCCCCAAAAATAGGGCAAAACGGACGTGATCCCAATCTGGCTTAACATGGGCATTTTTATCTAAATCCCCCATCAACGCACCTGAACCGGCACGATACGCCAAACCACAATATGCCCCGTGGCTACCGAGATTTTTAGTGCCGAACGCTTGATGAGCAAAGCGTCGGATAAAAGCATCGCGCCCATCATCACCGGCATTAGTCACCAGTAACTGATTGGCTTTCGGCCCCAATGAGGGCTGCTGAGTATCAATGGGGGTAATCAGGTCACGGATAGCCCGCAACCCTTCAACCGGCCCCTCGCCAAAGAGATCACCGCCTTCGGTCACTTCCGCCACCAATTGCTCAAAGCTGATACGCTGCCATTTGCCACTGCCCCGTGGCCCGGCGCGCTTCATTGGCTCGGTAATACGATAAGGGCTATCGACCCCCTCTAATAGCGTCGCGCCGCGCGCGCAGGCCGTTGAACGCCCGGCCATGCCTGACTCTCCACCTAAACGTTGCAGCGCTTCACTTAGTGGTAACTGATACGGAAAATGGTGGTCATGAGACAACGGATGATAAGGGTTACCGGCGATGCGCAGGATTTTATTGTGCTGGGTATCGACTCGCACCCGTAAGCCACACAAGGTCCAACAACCAAAACATTGTGTCATTGAAACCGCTTGTTGCGGATTGGCCTGCCACTGCTGCCCAATACGTCCTTCTGGTGCTAATGCGTTGGCACTAACAGGATCGAGTGTAAGCTTTCCGGCACTACCATCAATCAGGCCAGCCAATGTTTTGCGTGCCACAGCATGATAACTGGCAGCAAATGCAACTACTCCGCCCAAGGCTAAACTGCCTTTTAACCATTGACGCCGTGTAGACTTAGCCATGATGCATTTCTCCTTCCACTGTTTTCTCGCCTGAAACTGTTTTTTCACTTGAGACTATTTTTTCACTTGAGAATTGTTGTTCAAGCCATCTGACACCTTCACGGCTAGCAATAATCACCGCTATCCATAATCCGCATGTACCCACCACGGCCAGCAATCCTTCACTCCCCAGCGGCAACGAATAGGGATTGGTTAACACATTGTATTTAGGCAACGTTTGAGTGTGCATCAGCAATAGCCAACGTACCGACCAACACAACGTCAGGGCTGCCAGTGCCTGAGCCACTACCATCCCGCTTGATAAGGTTTTTTTCCTGTTGAACAGCGCCATTGCCAAAAGCAATAGCCACAGCACCACAGGAAATGCTGCCAGAGTCTGGGCATGCATAGCCCAGTAGCGCAGAGCTTGTGCCGAGGCATTATCACCACTGGCCCACAGCACAGTAACCAACGCCAGCATCATTAAATTGATGAGTTGCCAGCGCACCAATGACACCTGATAGTGCGGCTCACGCCATAGCCAGGTAGCCAGTAAAGGCGGGATCGCCTGCCAGGCCGTCAGGAAGATAAACAGTGGCAACCATAAACTAAACCACAGGGGTTGGGCGCGCAGGATTGACACCTCGCGGCCGGTATAGAGCAAAATAGTGATAGCAGAAAACGCACAGAGTCCGGCTAATCCTGTCAATAATCGCGCTAATGGTTTTGCCCGCAATCGGCTGTAGGTCAGCGCCAGAAAATAGGACAACACCAGCAGGGTAAACAAGGGTAAGAAAAGAGATCCCCATGACATCCACGACCACGGCGTAAAGTGGGCATAGAAGTGCCAGACGCGGGCCGGTTGATGTAGGTCCGCATTGAGCGCCAATGGCGCAACCACCACCGCAGTCGCCGCTAACATCAGTGCAGCAAACTCCAATGGATTCTGCTGATGGCGAGAGAACATCCGTTGCCAGCAGGCAAACAACACGCCACTACAAGCCAGTCCGATGAAAAAGAAATACTGCACCGCCCAAGGCAACCAGGCGATATCTTGTGGGCGGGCTAAAATTTCACGGATCATGGGTGTACCTCCTGCCAGAGCGCGGGTTGGCCCTGCAATGGTCGGGTAAAAATGTCATTTAGCCCGAGGTAAAACACTTGAGGGTGAGTGCCTTGCTCCGGTTTCAGCACTTTGATGTCAGCGGCATGTTGCAGCAGCATTTGGCGCAATATACTGTTGCCATCGCGTAAATCACCGATAATCCGCGCCCCGCCGACACAAGACTCCACACAAGCAGGCAGCAATCCAACATCCAGACGATGAACACAAAAAGTACACTTGTCCGCAGTTTGGGTACTGTGATTGATAAAACGAGCTTCATACGGGCAAGCCTGAACACAGTATGCACAACCAACACAACGGGTATTATCGACAACCACAATGCCATCCTGGCGTTGATAAGTGGCCTGTACCGGGCAGACTGGCACGCAAGGCGGGTTATCGCAGTGGTTACACAGGCGGGGTAGCAATACATTGGTGACACTTTCTGCCCCAGACAGGGCAATTTGATACTGATTAACTGTGGTACGGAACTGGCCTTGTGGCAGTTGGTTTTCAATCGCGCAACTGACAGTACATGCCTGGCAACCAATACAGCGGCGCAAATCAATCAACATGGCGTAGCGCCGTTTGATATCACCTTGTTTGCGTGCCGGTTCCATCCGCCAGCCCGCATCCGCCAATGGCACCAATGCTGCGCCAGCAGTTAACACCCCGAGCCGCTGTAGAAATGCTCTTTTTCCTTGATCCATTTTTCTTCTCATCTGCTTAATAACAATGCTCTTAATTCAAGGATTGTAGAAATCGACGAGCAGAAGCCCTATTGTGGTTTTCCACATTCCCTTTAAGGACTTGATCCAGGACAATTGCGCACTGCGACGGGGATCATAAAAAGGAACATGCATGAGTTTCAGAGGGCTGGTGATAGTGCTGTTTTGGTGGTTTTCAACCGCCCATGCCAATGATTGGACCATTGGCGTGCTGGCATTACGCGGTGATGCTCAGGCGCTAGCACATTGGCAACCGTTGGCCGATCGCCTTAATCAGCACTTGCCTGGGCAGCACTTTCAGTTATTACCCTTGGATTTAAATGCGATGAAAAGTGCGGTGCAGCAGAACCGAGTTAATTTTCTGCTGACCAATCCGGCACAATATGTGCAAATTGATAACCACTATCCTCTGCGTTGGTTGGTCTCTTTGCGTTCCAGTCATGAGCCAGACAGCACCAGCCGCAATGTGATCGGTAGTGTTATTCTGGTACGCGCGGACAGTGATATCCATAATCCCCAAGGGTTGATTGGCAAACGCGTTGGTGCCGTCTCTCCCGATGCCTTTGGCGGTTACTTATTAGGATACAAAGTGCTACGCGATGCGGGGCTGCAACCAGAACGGGATTTTCAATTGCATTTTTCTGGCTTCCCGGTGGATGCGTTAATTTATCTGCTGCGTGATCGCGCTATCTCCGCGGCTATTGTGCCTACCTGCCTGCTGGAAGATATGCAGGCAGAAGGATTAGCGCATACTGCTGACTTTAAGCCGCTATTGGCGAAGAAAACCGCCATTCCATGCCTGAGCAGCAGCGAGTTATACCCGAATTGGTCGTTTGCCGCGTTATCACAGGTACCGGATGAATTAGCCGATAATGTTACGCGGATTTTGCTCAGCCCCGATGGTGACAAAACACCACAATGGGGTGCGCCCTCCTCCACCAGTCAGGTCGAAAGTTTATTACGTTCAATTAATCAACATCCCCAACAGCCGCAATTCTGGCAACAAACTCTTGATTGGGCGCAACAGCATCGGCTGTTGATCGTCGCCATCGCGGTGATTCTGTTATTGCTCGCGGCCAATCATATCTGGGTGGCGTTTCTGGTGCGCCGTCGCAGCCAGCAATTGGAGCAACTTCACCAGCAACTTAGGGCTAGGGAAAGTGCGTTGGAACAAGCTCAGCGCCTGAGTATTCTCGGTGAGATGGCCGCGGGATTTGCTCATGAACTAAATCAGCCGCTCAGCGCTATTCAGCATTACGCCGATGGCTGCGCTATTCGCCTGCAACGGGAACAGGCTGATCACTCATTACTGCCCATTTTGAATCAAATCAGCCATCAGGCCCAACGCGGGGCTGATACCATTGCTAACTTACGGCTGTGGGCAGGAAAACAGCCTGCCACGAACAGCTCTGCCACCTGCCAGCCATTGCCTGCCCTGGTTAATCACCTCTGGCAGTTACTGGCAGCCACCAATCCCGCGCCGTGTTGCACGTTGCACACTGATATCGAAGCATCATTAGCGCTGCATTTACCGCCCACGCTGCTCGATCAGGTCTTGTGTAATCTGATCACTAACAGTTTGCAGGCCGGTGCCCACCAGTTATGGTTCAGTGCTTATCAGCAAGCCGATGTGGCAATATTAATTTTGCAAGATGATGCCGGTGGCCTGACGGCCGAACAGCTCAACCAACCTTTTACCCCATTCCGTTCCACCAAAAGTGATGGCCTCGGTCTCGGTCTGGTCATTTGCCAGCGATTGATCTGTCGCCAGGGCGGAAATCTGGCACTACTTAACCACCTGGCCGCCAATGATAAGATTGGACTACGCGTTACCCTGACACTGCCACTTAACCCAAGCAAGGAGCTTACTCTTGTCACTGATTCATCTACTTGATGACGATATTGCCGTCACCGACGCTTGCCGTTTTTTGCTGGAAAGCCTGGGTTACAAAGTGAAGGTATGGCATGACGGTGAGTGTTTCCTGGCCCAGGCTGATTTATATCAATCTGGTGTATTACTGCTCGATATTCGTATGCCGCTGCTAGATGGTACGCAAGTCTATAACCAGATGCGCCAGCGAGACAGCACGCTGGCCGTCATATTCCTTACCGCCCATGGAGAAGTGCCGCAGGCGGTTGAGCAGATGAAACTGGGGGCGGTTGATTTCTTACAAAAACCAGTCGCGACAGCGCCGCTGATTACCGCCTTACAGCAGGGCTTGCAGCACACAGAGCAGTTGACGGCCCGCCGACAGGTACAACTGCGTTATGCCTCGCTGACGCCACGGGAACAGATGATTGCGCAATGGGTTATGCAGGGTTTGATTAATCGGGATATCGCCGACAAAGCTTGTGTGTCTGTCAGAACCGTAGAAGTGCATCGGGCTAAAGTAATGGAAAAGATGGCGGTTAGCAGTCTGGCTGAGTTAGTCAGCTTACTGAATCCGTTCAAATAGCCAAATTCAATCATGGTTATTTAACCATCAGATAGGTGATTTAATCGGCGGAAACTTCAACCAAAAGGCATAAAAATGGCTTTTTGGTGCGGTCTGTTTTCCTGTAAGCCACTAAAAATGTCACAATAGTCTACCTTAAATGACAGATGAATACGTTGGTATGGATGACCGGCAACTGCCTATTGAGGTTCGTTAAAGAACCACATGTCCGCTATCAAGAGTAAATAGTTAACTGTCCGACTGAATTACAATAACGCAGAGAACAGATATGCAAGTTCCTTCTTTTGAACGCTCACTGCTACACCCTCGTTATTGGCTGACCTGGCTTGGCCTTGGTATCCTCTATCTATTGGTGTTGCTCCCCTACCCGGTTATCTATGTCCTGGGTACCTCCCTTGGCCGCTTTTCTATGCGTTTTCTCAAACGGCGTAAACGGATAACACAGCGTAATCTCGAGTTGTGCTTTCCTGATATGCCACAGGCTGAACGCGATGAACTGCTGGTTAAGAACTTTGAATCGGTGGGGATGGGGTTATTTGAAACGGGCATGGCTTGGTTTTGGCCGAACTGGCGCATTGAGCGCTGGTGTAGCGTTAGTGGTCTAGAGCACATTCAACAAGCGCGAGAGGAAGGCAAAGGGATTTTATTGATCGGCTTGCATTTTCTTACGCTGGAACTGGGTGCCCGCATCTTCGGAATCTACAATCCGGGCATCGGTGTCTATCGCCCGCATGATAATAAAGCCATGGACTGGATGCAGACTTGGGGCCGGATGCGTTCAAATAAAGCCATGTTAGACCGCAAAGATCTGAAAGGAATGATCCGCAGCCTAAAACAAGGCGAAATTATCTGGTATGCGCCGGATCACGATTACGGTCCGCGCAGCAGCGTATTTGTGCCCTTGTTCGCTGTCGATCAAGCGGCAACCACCACTGGGACTTACCTGCTGGTACGTATGGGTAAACCGGCAATTATTCCTTTCACGCCGCGTCGTTTACCTAATGGCAAAGGTTATCAACTGCTGTTGCAACCCGCGGTAGAGAACTTCCCGGTAGATAATGAAGTGGCGGCGGCCGCGTTTATGAATAAAGTGGTCGAAAAAGAGATTGCCCAAGCCACCGACCAATATATGTGGCTACACCGGCGTTTTAAGACCCGGCCAGAAGGCGCGCCTTCATTGTATGAATAGCATGACTTATTCAGAAATAGAATATTGCTAATGGTAATGAGAATTAGTTTATATCAATTTTTTTGATACACTTCGTCAGATTTATCCGCTAGGCAAATAAGATTTATCTGACGATACTGAGAGTAATTAATCCTAGTTATTATCCGGTTATTTTCTTTTTTAATAAGGATATATATGCTCGCAACACTTAATCTCTGGTTCACTCGATTAACAGACCATCCTAACGGCGGCAAACTACTATTACGCCTAACGTTCGGTGTCTTGATGTTATTTCATGGTGTAGCCAAAATTCAGCATGGCACCAGCTGGATAGCCGCGTCTTTACAGGCGCAAGGCATCCCCAGTTTTGTCGCCTATGGCGTTTACATCGGCGAAATTGTCACCCCGATCCTGATTATTCTTGGTCTGTTTACCCGCCCTGCGGCGTTCGTTTACGCCGTTAACCTGTTGGTTGCAGTATTAATGGTCGGTACGGGGAAATTCTTTACCCTGACCCAAGTCGGTGCCTGGGGTTTGGAAAACGAAGCTATGTATTTCCTCGGTGGTGTCGCTATCATGCTACTGGGTAGTGGCCGTTATTCCGTGACTAAAAATGAAGCTTACCGCTAATCACTGGCGCTAAATAACGAATATCATACTAACCACTGCGCCTTTGGCGGGGTGGTTTTTCCTATTTTCTCTGCCAGCTGTAACATCATGCTAATGCCACAACTCCTGTGTTATTACCAAATAGAATAAGCATATCCATCCATGTCAAACCACCTTTCCATTTTATAAAAACTAATATTTATCTCATTGATGTCGCTGCACTATGAGCGCATACTTATCAGGCTAAGTATCTGCTTCTCGTGCTTTGCCGCCCCTTCAAACGCCCTGCTGACGAATAAAGAGACGCAAAGCAATCACTTGCTTAATCGGTAATTTATGACCTCGGCGCCACAACCTGTTAACTGGAAAAGAAACCTATTTGTCACCTGGTTAGGCTGTTTTCTAACCGGTGCTGCATTTAGTTTGATCATGCCATTCTTGCCATTGTATGTGGAGGAGTTAGGCGTGAGCGGTCACCAGTCATTGAATATGTGGTCCGGTCTGGTATTCAGCATTACTTTTCTGTTTTCTGCCATTGCCGCCCCCTTCTGGGGGAGCCTCGCTGATCGTAAAGGGCGGAAAATCATGCTATTACGCTCAGCGTTAGGCATGGGGATCGTGATGGTTTTAATGGGTATGGCGCAAAATATCTGGCAGTTTCTGGCATTACGTGCACTGCTGGGACTACTGGGTGGTTTTATTCCAAATGCCAATGCACTGATCGCCACTCAAGTACCGCGCAATAAGAGTGGCTGGGCTTTGGGGACGCTCTCAACCGGTGGGGTGAGCGGTGCATTAATCGGGCCACTGATCGGCGGGTTGTTAGCGGATAACTATGGCCTGAGACCGGTATTCTTTATTACCGCGGCGGTGTTGTTGCTCTGTTTTGCCCTAACCTGGCTGTATGTCAGGGAGCAGTTTGCACCGGTACTGAAAA
The DNA here is from genome assembly GCF_052217165.1 of Yersinia sp. 2540 StPb PI. Taxonomy (NCBI): domain Bacteria; kingdom Pseudomonadati; phylum Pseudomonadota; class Gammaproteobacteria; order Enterobacterales; family Yersiniaceae; genus Yersinia; species Yersinia sp. 2540 StPb PI. The sequence continues at coordinate 2,484,527 of NZ_JAZGQC010000001.1, read as the reverse complement.
AAGACATGCTTAACGGGCGGCAAGTATTTAACTCCCTGAAGAACCCGAAGTTAATCCTGAGCCTGTTTGTCACCACCATGATAATCCAGATTGCTACTGGCTCAATTGCGCCGATCTTGACGCTGTATGTGCGCGAACTGGCTGGTGATATTCATAATTTGGCTTTCGTCAGCGGCATGATTGCGTCAGTCCCAGGGGTTGCTGCATTGATGAGCGCGCCGAGATTAGGAAAACTGGGTGATAGAATCGGCCCGGAACGCATTCTGATTGCCATGCTGGCTCTGTCAGTGCTTATCTTGATCCCGATGGCTTTCGTGCAGACTCCATTGCAATTGGGTATTTTGCGCTTCTTGCTGGGGGCAACGGATGGTGCATTGCTCCCTGCGGTGCAGACGTTACTAATTTATAACTGCACCAATCAAGTGGCTGGCCGGATTTTCAGTTATAACCAATCGTTTCGTGATGTCGGTAATGTCAGCGGCCCGCTACTCGGGGCTGCGGTCTCTGCCAGCTATGGTTTCCGCGCTGTATTCTGTGTAACTGCCTTGGTGGTACTATTTAACGCGATCTATTCTTACTGGTGTTTACAGCGCCAGCCCTTAAAAGCACGGCAACGTGAGGTTCAACAACAGCAAGATAGCTAAAGATTAGAGGGGTAACCCACCCGGCGGGTACCCGCATAAACCATCCTAAATCCCTAAACAAAAGCACGTATATTCCTGCTCTTTTCTGCCCGAATCCTCCTGAGATGCACTGACAAAAGCCCCATCAAACGTTAATCCCTCGCCAAGTTGCTGTTTATTGTGTTTTTATGCGAAAATTTTTTATTCCAGCACTCTCTCATGTCAAAATAGCCATAGCATATTGATTTAACTTATTGATAAATAATATTAATAATAAGATTAAATAATGAAACTTAGTCCCTATCTTTTGTAGTGAAATGCACTCAAAGTCAGAAAGATAACCCTGATAAATGCGATGTGTATCGACTTTTCATCTAAAAATACGATATAACCCCGATAGGCAGCAAAAAATGACGTTATTATTGCGTTAAATTCTACTGTAACGAGTGTTAACCCTGATAACTGGCCGTAGTGCCAAAGGGGTGAACATTCGATGATGGCTTATTCGCCCGACTTTAACGGCGATTCTATGGGAAGACTTTATGCAAACCTCTGTTAACTCCGAAGGCGGCCGCACGTTCTTTGGCCATCCTTATCCGCTCAGCGGCCTGTTTCTTTCTGAAATGTGGGAGCGTTTCTCGTTCTACGGCATCCGCCCACTGTTAATTCTGTTTATGGCTGCCACTGTATTTGACGGTGGTATGGGCCTGCCTCGTGAGCAAGCCTCCGCTATCGTCGGGATTTTTGCCGGTAGCATGTATCTGGCAGCATTACCCGGCGGCTGGCTGGCTGATAACTGGCTCGGCCAGCAACGTGCAGTCTGGTATGGTTCTATCCTGATTGCACTGGGTCATCTGTCGATTGCGCTATCAGCATTCTTCGGCAACGACATGTTCTTTATCGGTTTAGTGTTTATCGTACTGGGTACCGGCTTGTTCAAGACCTGTATCTCAGTCATGGTCGGCACCCTATATAAGCCAGGTGATGCCCGCCGCGACGGTGGTTTCTCACTGTTCTATATGGGTATCAATATGGGGTCATTTATCGCGCCGCTACTGTCCGGTTGGTTGCTGCGATCCCACGGCTGGCACTGGGGTTTTGGTATCGGCGGTATTGGTATGCTAGTGGCACTGGTTATCTTCCGTGGCTTTGCTATCCCAGCGATGAAACGCTATGACGCAGAAGTCGGGCTAGACTCAAGCTGGAACAAACCAACAAATCAGCGCCAAGGAGTTGGTAAGTGGGTGACAGGCATCCTGCTGCTGGTAGTGGTACTGATTACCCTTATAGCACAAGGGATTATCCCGATTAATCCGGTCTTGATTGCCAGCTTATTGGCCTATGTTATTGCGGCCTCAGTGACACTCTATTTCGTCTATCTATTTGCCTTTGCCAATATGAGCCGTAAAGATCGTGCTCGCCTGTTGGTGTGCTTTATTCTGTTAGTTTCTGCGGCGTTCTTCTGGTCAGCGTTTGAACAGAAACCGACTTCATTCAACCTGTTTGCTAATGACTATACCAACCGTATGGTTATGGGCTTTGAGATCCCAACAGTCTGGTTCCAATCAATAAATGCGCTGTTTATTATTCTGTTGGCACCGGTATTCAGTTGGGCTTGGCCTGCCCTGGCGAAGAAGAAAATTCAACCCAGCAGTATCACTAAATTTGTCATCGGTATTTTATGCGCGGCGGCCGGTTTCGCTGTGATGATGTATGCCGCTCAGCATGTGCTTAGCAGTGGTGGTGCCGGTGTTTCACCTCTGTGGCTGGTGATGAGTATACTGCTGCTGACACTGGGTGAGTTGTGCCTTAGCCCGATCGGTTTGGCCACCATGACCCTACTGGCACCAGACAGAATGCGCGGCCAGGTGATGGGCTTGTGGTTCTGCGCCAGTTCTCTGGGTAATCTGGCTGCGGGCCTGATTGGCGGACATGTTAAAGCTGACCAGCTTGATATGCTGCCGACACTGTTCGCCCGTTGCTCAATTGCATTGGTTATCTGTGCGGCAGTGTTAATATTGCTTATCGTACCGATTCGTCGGCTGATGAATAATACTCAGGGCCAACAAGCCGCCTGATGCATGCACGGCAACCTCTGTTCACACAAACCCGCCCTGGTGGCGGGTTTTGTTCTACAACAGCCATTCCTGTTGCTGTAATACCACACGATAACCATCGCTATCTTCGAACGTTTTGCCACTGACATCCCAATAAGGATTATAAGCAGTGACCTTACGAAAACCTGCCGTCACCATCTGCTGGCACTGAAGACTCCATTGCGCTTCATCCGGTATATAAAATACTAATAAGTTGTCCTGCGTCGGTGCCACCCCTACCCGGACGCCGCGATGATGCGTAAACTCTAAATGGTAAGTGTGGTGTGGATGTCCGAGAATAATACCGTCAAACCCCTGATGATCGACAAAATGACCCAGTTGACTAAATCCTAAGCCATGACAGTACATCTCGCTGATTAATTTAAGATTATCGGTGGGTCTGGCAACACGCATTATCGCGGTTTTCGGTAACACTGACGGCGGCTTACTTAAGTGGGTATCGGATAATCTCACTGCTTTTGATGGCATCGGCTCTCTCCTGATAACACATTCGAACCTAGAGATTAAACATGAAAATAAGACCTGCGCAACCTTCAGACTACCCGGCCATCTTACAATTGCAGCGACAAAATACCCCAGAAAATTTAAGCCCGGAGCAGCGTAAACAGGGTTTTATTGTGTCACAAATGGATGAAAAGCAACTGGATTCAATTAACCAAGATTTGGGAATTCTGGTTGCAGTTGATGATGGGCAAGTCGCGGGTTTTGTCTGTCTGGCCCACACGGATAAACAACCACGGCCACCGGTGGTTGATGCCATGCTGGAAGCCATAAGCCATCAACAGTATCAAGGCCAACCATTAGCACAATTGCGGGTATTTCTTTACGGGCCGGTGTGTATCGATAGCCACTGGCGCGGCAAAGGGGTGCTTAAACAGCTGTTTAGCGCCGTTAAAACCCATACCTGTAATCAATTTGATGTAGGGGCCGCGTTTGTTAACAACAATAATCCACACTCATTGGCAGCCCATGTCAAAGGGTTACATATGACACCGATCAGTGAATTCGTTTGTCAGCAACAACACTACCAACTGCTGATTTTTGCTACCAACGAATGATGTTACTCATAAGGGCCGTGACGAGCATCGATTGGCAGCATAAAAGTATCAACTATCATTGACAGCGGAACGTCTATCACCGTGACATACTTCCATGGTCCCTCACGCATATCCCATTGCACGCCAGGATAGTATTGATGCCCATGGCCCTGCCCCGGCACCGTGCGGCTGATAATGCTGCCACAGCCGGACAACAACATAATACCGATCGCCAGCATAACAATGCGGGCCATGCTGGTAGGGCAATGGGTCAGTTTAACGATGGGATTCACACAGTTACTCTTCAGGTTTAGCGCGATACACAGCTTATCATAGCGCCATGTAAACAACGGTTAAGACTCAATCTGGCTAATGTAAAACATAGAAGGTGTTAAAGCGTTAGTCCGTATTCACTAATACGCTATCACCGCTCAGACCGAACTATCACTAATAAAAAAACGGGCTATACATAATGTACGCCCGTTGTTACTCAATATTACCGTTACTTCATATCAGCGTTATTTCGCTGCTGGAAACGCCTTTATATTATGCGCGAGTTGGCGATAATACCCGTTCCAAATCTGATACTGCTCCGGCTGCTGCCAGACTTGCTGGTGCAAACGCGAAATCAATACCGGGTCGCTGAGTAATTCCAGACGCTGTAATTTAGCCAATTTATCCGGCCCAGCCTCCAGCGCGAGTGTCAGCCGCTCGGCACGCACCTGCTCGATAATCGCACGGGTATGGTGGCGAGCTGTCGCCATCGCACTGGCCAGCGCGTTATACGATGGGTTCATCACCGCATGCAAGAAACCATTACTAAGCGCCCGCTGATGATTAAGCTTCAGGTACTCTTCCGTCGCCAGCAATTCTCGTGGTGGATTATACTCTTCCGGGATCAAAAATAATTTAGCCCGTTTACTGGCCATCCCCAATGTCCGACGGCTGGAAACCACAGAGACTAGCGGTGACAGAATCAACGAAAATACAATCGGCGATAACCACCACAAGAAGCGCAGATCCAGCCAGGCCACGCCACCGGCCCAAACCAAACCCAGTAACAATTGCGAGCCGTGACGAACCATAGCTTCACTCCACGGCGTGGCATCATCATCACGTTGTGGTGAGTTCCATTGCACTGACCAACCGAGGAAGGCGCTGACCACAAACACGGTATGGAACAGCATGCGCACAGGGGCCAGTAACACGGAGAACAACATTTCAGCCAGCATCGACAGCAATAGACGCAGCGCCCCACCGTACTCTTTCGCCCCTTTTGCCCAGATCAAAATGATGCTGAGTAATTTTGGCAAGAACAGTAATACCAAAGTGGTGGAGAACAAGCCAATTGCCAGCTCGGGCCGCCACTGGGGCCAGACTGGGAACAGTTGACGCGGTTGCAGGAAATACTGCGGTTCCATCAAGGTATGCACCGCTTGCAAAGCAGTACACAGCACCAGGAACATAAACCACAACGGCGCAGACAGATATGACATCACACCAGTGAGGAACACAGCCCGGTGAACCGGATGCATGCCCTTAACCAGGAACAACCTGAAATTCATCAGATTACCGTGGCACCAACGGCGGTCTCGTTTTAGTTCATCAAGCAAATTAGGTGGCAGTTCTTCATAGCTACCCGGCAAATCATAAGCAATCCATACTCCCCAACCGGCACGGCGCATTAATGCCGCTTCCACAAAGTCATGCGACAGAATGGAACCTGCGAACGAACCTTCACCCGGCAATGGTGCCAGTGCACAATGCTCGATAAAAGGCTTAACCCGAATAATGGCATTGTGGCCCCAGTAATGGGACTCGCCTAACTGCCAGTAATGTAAACCAGCCGTAAACAGCGGACCATAGACCCGCGTGGCAAATTGCTGGATACGGGCATACAGCGTGTCCATACCTGAGGCTTTCGGCGCAGATTGGATAATCCCGGCATTTGGATTGGCTTCCATCAACCGCACCAACCCGGTCAAACACTCACCGCTCATCACGCTATCGGCATCCAGAATCACCATATAGCTGTACTGACTGCCCCAACGGCGGCAGAAGTCATCGATATTACCGCTTTTGCGTTTAACCCGGCGGCGGCGGCGGCGGTAGAAAATGCGCCCATGCCCATCGACATCACGACACAGCTCCAGCCAGGCTTTCTGTTCTGCCACACAGATATCGGGGTCATAACTGTCACTGAGCACATAAATATCGAAGTGCTCAAGCTGACCCGTGGCGGCGACTGACTCATAAGTGGCACGTAGCCCCGCAAATACCCGCTCCACGTCCTCATTACAAATTGGCATAATCAGCGCAGTCCGGTGAGCTGGATTTAGCGCCTCATCCCCTTTGATAGTAGAGGATATGCTGTATTTATCTTTGCCAATCAGCAATTGCAGGAAGCCCATCAGCGCGGTCCAGAATCCGGCAGAGACCCAACAAAACAGCACGGCAAACAGAATCAGGATGCCGGTTTGTAGCAGGTAAGGCAGCAATTGCATTACCGAAACCTGCCAGTTTTGTTGCCAGATCTCGAAAGGATCGATTAACGCCCACCCCTGGTAGGGCAGAATGGTCTTCATATAACTGGTCGCAATGGTGGTTTGCAACACAATGAGTATCAGCAAAATATAGCGGCGCAGAGAGCCTACGCTACGCCATTTCTTCTCGGCGATGGCCTGCTCATGGGTTTGTGCCCGTGATACCGGGTTGCGACCCAATAATGAATCCCAAAAACGCCCCACCGGATTGGTCCGCCATGCCTGCGGTGCCATACTGGTGCGTTTGATGGGCGGCATCGCATTAATGACCGTGCGCCCTTCGCAATCTGACTCCAGTTGTTTCCCTTGCGCCAAGGCCTCCGGCCACGCCGCACGCAGACGGGCATTGACTGATGCTAACGCACTGTCTTCCTGGCTAAAAACTCCCGCTGGTGGCGCACTGGCCGCCAGTTGCTGATGCAAATGCTGCATCGCTTCAGGGGTGCTATCGAGTAATACATCTTCAGGTAGAGCATCACGCAGCGCCCCTAGCTGCTGAGCAGTCAGGGGCAAGTCCGCAATATAATCCTGTACAGGAGATTGATTTGACTTATTCATCGGCAGGTAGCTGATAGCTCCAGGTTTCAGTCAGGGTTTTATCACCATTAACCAGCGCAGCACGCATTTCTATCGGTTTTTTTGCGTCCTTAACTTTTAGCCGCAATGTTAAACGCCAGCCCTTAGTAACCGGGTTGTAGCGCACACTGTTCTCGATCAATTCACCGTTGTCGTCGATACTGACCTGTGAAGCTAGCGGTGTATTTTCATCAAGTGATTTCAACACTGGACCGACAAAATCAACCAGGAATGCCACACTGCCATCAGGCTGACGAATCAGATTCGACTGTTTCACATCACCGGTTGAACGTAAGGTCTGTTTGACATAGGCCACGTCCGGCGAATGCAATTTCTCTTCATCGCGCGTGAAGTGCAGGCGGTAATTCAGATCAAGTGATGTTTTTGCATCCGGCAACACGTCTGGTGACCAGAAGGCCACGATATTGTCGTTGGTTTCATCCGCCGTTGGAATTTCCACCAGCTCAACTTTACCTTTGCCCCAATCACCACGCGGTTCAACCCAGGCACTCGGACGCAAATCGTAGCGGTCGTCTAAATCTTCATACTGCGAGAATTCACGACCCCGTTGTAGCAAACCAAACCCTTTTGGATTTTCTACCGTATAGGTGCTGACCGACAGGTGTTTTGGATTATTCAGTGGTCGCCAAATCCATTCACCATTACCCGCATGAATAGAAAGACCATTGGAATCATGTAATGCCGGACGATAGTTCAACACTGCTGACGGCTGGCTTGGCCCAAACAGGAACATGCTGGTTAATGGTGCAATACCCAGCTTCTCAACCTTGTCGCGCAGGAAGACTTTGGCCTGTACATCAATAGTGGTGTCGCGCCCCGGATAAATGACGAAACGGTAAGCACCGGTGGCACGAGGTGAGTCCAGCAGAGCATAGATAACCAGATGTTTGTCATTTGGTTTAGGCCGCTCAATCCAGAACTCACGAAAACGTGGGAACTCCTCGCCAGAGGCCAATGCCGTATCAATGGCCAGCCCGCGCGCAGAAAGGCCATAAACCTGACCTTTACCAATCACACGAAAATAGCTGGCACCAAGCATACTTACGATTTCATCTTTCTTATCCGCTTTATTGATCGGATAAAGCACTTTAAAACCAGCAAAACCTAAGTTCTTCACTGACTCGGCATCATGCTTGACCGAACCAAAGTTAAAATAGTCCGGGCTATAATTGATGGGTTTAACACTGGTCGCAGTAACTTCGTTTATCTGCACTGGCGTGTCGAAGTACATGCCCTGATGATAGAACTCTAACTTAAATGGCGTATCCAGTTTGGTCCAATAGGATTTGTCATGGTTAAACTGAATCTGCTGATAGTCGGCAAATTTCATTTCGCGAAATTGCGATGGAAGGTTACTTTTTGGTGCCTCGAAGCTTTTACCCGCCAATGTCTGTGCCTGTTTAGCCACATCATCTAACGAGAAAGCCATTGCCTGAGAAGTGAATAATGACAGCAAGAGAGTTACCCCCAGCCATCTGACGCTGTTCGCGCGTGACCCTTTAGACATTCTATTAACGTTTGAAAAAATATTAACTCGCACATCTCCCCCTGTTCGGGTGCTTAAATCATCACAGCCAAATTATTGACGGTTTATCCCACATACCGCACAGATAAATTCAGGTTAGCGTAAATGCCTGAGTTATGCTGACGGTTGATTGTTTAAACCCGTGGCTAAGCCACAAGACTATCTTGCCCAGCTAAAATACGCTATGGAAAATTATTAGCCCTTATAGTAGTGTTTCTCGCCTTACTGATCCATTGAATAACGTATATTGTTATCAATAAACGTTTACTATAAAAACAACTCCGTGGGTAAAACCGGCGCGTTATTCTAATTCCGATAACAAATAGTGAATAAGTATGAAAAAAAATACTAACCAACGGGAGTACTTTCTAGACGCTATCCGCGCCTATTTGATGTTACTCGGCATTCCTTTTCATCTTTCTCTTATATACTCCAACCATCATTGGGCAGTGAATAGTACGCATCCTTCACATCTATTTACCTTACTAAATGATTTCATTCACGCCTTTCGCATGCAGGTATTCTTTGTTATTTCCGGCTATTTTTCGTTCATGTTATATCAACGCTATGAGCGCCAGCGCTGGCTTAAGGTCCGCCTGGAGCGGGTGGTTATTCCGTTACTCACCGCCATCCCACTAATAACATTGCCACAATTTTACCTCCTTAAAACTTACACCACCAAATTACAAGATTGGAATTCATTTACAATTTATCAAAAAATAAATATTGCTATTTGGGAAATGGTTTCACACTTATGGTTTTTGTTAACCCTCGCATTGCTGACGACAATCTGTTTTTATCTGTTCAAAAAAATCAAGAATAACCAACAGTCAGTTCCAGTGTTGATAAAGGAAATGAATAATATAGGAAAAATCTCACTATCATTGTTTGGCTTTGTATTAATCTACGCGGTCATTCGTAGAATAATATTTCTTCTTAACCCGGAAATACTCTTTAATAGTGTCTTCAATTTCTTTGTTATGGAGACTTTGTTTTATCTACCTTTCTTTCTATTGGGTGCTTACAGCTTTATCTATCCGCCACTCAAACGGGTATTTCTTACCTTTTCACCTGGTGCATTTTTGGCCTCTGTGTTGTTATTCATCGCCTATTCGATAAACCAACATATTAATACTGCTGAGTTTTTTGCCTTTGAGCTGGATCTTATCATCAAGGCATTGATGGGCGTGACCATGACCAATGTGGTCTACTCTATTGGGTACCGGTTATTAAACTACCCCTCACCACGTATCACCTATCTGGTTAATGCCTCACTTTTCATCTACCTGGTGCATCATCCGCTAACCTTGATTTATGGTGCCTTTATTACGCCGCAAATTGACAATAATGGCCTTGGCTTTGTAGTGGGCATGGCCTTTGTTTGCCTGATTTCATTCATGTTATATGAGATTCATCGCCGTATTCCATTGCTGAAATTCTTATTTTCTGGCAAGCCGCAGCAGCAAACGGTGTAATCAAATTATTATTCAAACGAATAATGTTATTGCTAAGCGATATGAATATCGGCATACCGCTTAAGCGATAAAACGGCTACACTGTGAAACCATCATGTAGATGGCGGGATGGCTAATGCCTCACTGCTTGCTCTGCTTTCAGAGCAACTATCCTGTTGATTCCTTATCAGGATTTGTTTCACTTGCAGTGACAACAAAAAGAGGAATTGTGATGAAAAAGCAAGAATCTACTGAGAATAATCCCAAGTCTGATGCTGTTGCAGTCACCGAGTTCGCTACCCTGTTTGCCTTGGTTAGCCGCCTTAGCGGAGCGCTGGACAGCGCAATCACCGGAAAAGATCGCAGCGTATTAGTTAACGAACTGTCACAGCTTTCTGTCGATAATCTTCCTGAACAGGAAAAAGCACCGACAGCAGAAGCACTGAGAAGAGCGCTGGTAACACTCAAACGCGACTAGTTCTACTATCCAACGCTCACCCTTGATTCCCCGCTGGGCAATTAAAGGTGAGCGACCCCTCTTTTATCCTCATAATTTTAATCATTATATAGACTTAATATCTTTGACATTTCAGCAAAGCTGCAAATGACTCCATTCCAAAGAACTGACAAAATCAGTGGTTCAAGTGAGTAAGTGCCACAACGCTATGAACTAAAAAAATGCTGATTTAACACATTGAATTAGGTCATCTCTTCGCATTAGATGAGATAAATCTGTGTATAATAATTTTTTATAACTTTGGCCTGTTATTCATTTATTTTCGCCTTAAATCAGGAGAACTCCCACCTTGGACGCCATCGCAATTAATAGCCTCTTTTTGATCGGCGCAGTGCTGGTGGGAGCCAGTATTTTACTGAGTTCACTCTCTTCCCGGCTGGGTATTCCGATTCTGGTTATCTTTCTGGCCATCGGTATGCTGGCAGGTGGTGACGGTATTGGCGGGATTGCTTTCGATAACTACCCAGTGGCGTATCTGGTCAGTAACCTGGCGTTGGCGGTTATCCTGCTAGATGGCGGGATGCGCACTCGAGCTTCATCATTCCGTGTTGCTCTGTGGCCTGCGCTCTCTTTAGCAACCGTCGGGGTGGTGATTACTGCTGGCCTGACGGGCCTGGCTGCGGCCTGGCTGTTCGATTTAGATATTATTCAAGGGCTGCTCATTGGTGCGATTATTGGCTCGACCGATGCCGCTGCGGTATTCTCACTGCTTGGGGGTAAAGGTCTCAACGAGCGCGTCAGTGCCACTTTAGAGATCGAATCAGGCAGCAATGATCCCATGGCGGTGTTTTTAACCGTTACCTTGATTGCCATGATCTCCGCAGGTGAAACCAGCCTCAGTTGGATGTTCCTGGTGCACTTAATCCAACAGTTTGGTCTGGGAATTATCATCGGGTTAGGCGGTGGCGGTTTACTGCTGCTCTTTATAAACCGAATAGAGCTAGCGAATGGTTTATATCCCCTGCTGGCAGTCAGTGGTGGGATTCTGGTTTTCTCATTGGCAACGGCCATGAACGGCAGTGGTATTCTGGCAGTATATCTCTGCGGGCTATTACTGGGTAACCGCCCTATCCGCAACCGCTCCGGTATATTACAAACTTTCGATGGGCTGGCATGGCTGAGTCAAATCGGGATGTTCCTGGTATTGGGGCTGTTGCTTAATCCAAGTGACCTATTGCCGATAGCGATCCCAGCGCTGCTCCTCTCATTGTGGATGATTTTGTTCGCCCGACCACTGTCGGTGTTCATTGGTTTACTGCCGTTCCCAAGCTTTAATCTGCGTGAACGGATCTTTATTTCCTGGGTGGGTTTACGCGGCGCAGTGCCGGTTATTCTAGCCGTATTCCCGATGATGGCCGGTATTCCCAACGCGAATTTATTTTTCAATGTGGCCTTTTTTGTCGTGCTGGTATCACTGCTGCTACAGGGCACCAGCCTGTCATTTGCCGCACGTAAAACTAAATTGGTGGTGCCTCCAGCACTAGCACCGGTCTCGCGCATTGGGTTAGATATTGATATGAATAACCAATGGGAACAGTTTATTTACCAGTTGAGTTGTGACAAGTGGTGTATCGGTGCTGCGCTGCGCGATTTGAAAATGCCTAAAGGGACACGTATTGCGGCGCTGTTTCGTGGTAAAGACTTATTGCACCCCACCGGCAGTACCCGTCTGAAAGAAGGTGACATCTTGTGTGTTATCGGTCAGGAACACGACCTACCAGCATTGGGAAAACTGTTTAGTCAGTCACCCAATATCCAACTGGATGAACGCTTCTTTGGTGACTTTATTCTTGATGCCGATGCCAAGCTCCACGATATCTCTCAGATTTATGGCCTTAATCTGGAACCCGGAATCGATAAACAGCAAACATTGGGCCAATTCGTCCTCTATTTATTTGGTGGAGAGCCGGTTATTGGCGATCAGATTGAGTGGGATGGCTTGACCTGGACGATTGCCGAAATGGAATCGGATCGGGTAAGTCGGGTCGGGGTGAAAATCGTTACCGATAAAGCCTGATGTTATGATGAATAAGTGATAGGGATACCGTACAGGGGAACGCAATGAAATTGTCTATTTATGACCATCTGACAGTATCAATTTTATGAATCTACCTCCTGCTGATTGGGATAACCAGCGTACATTTCTGGCCATTATGCGTGAAGGCAGTTTATCTGCCGCCGCACGGAGTCTGAATGTTTCGCAACCGACAGCCCGCCGGCATATTGAGTCGCTGGAACAATGCCTTGGGCAAAAATTGTTTAACCGCACGTCCACTGGATTAATCCCAACGGAAACAGCGCGGGCACTGTTACCCCATGCCTTGGAAATGGCCACCGCTGCCGACGCTTTTGTACGAGCCGCCTGCGCCGATATTGGGTCAGCTAAAGATACCGTGCGCATTGCCACCAGTGAATTACTTGGCGTTGAAATCCTGCCGCAACGCTTAGAACCTCTGCGCTTACACTATCCTGAGCTGGTGCTGGAATTAAGTCTGGGTAGCAAGATAGAGGGGTTAACCCGCCAGGAAGCCGATATTGCAGTAAGAACCTTACGCCCCAAAGCGTCGCCAGTTATTGCGCAACGGGCGGGTTATTGCGAAGTTGGGCTGTTTGCTACTGAAGATTACATTGAGCGCCATGGTATGCCGCAGAGTCTCGGGGCATTAGCGTTTCACGCGTTAATCGGCCCGGATCGTAACACCCATGATGTCCAGGTTCTGCGTGAGCAGGGAGTCGATTTTGAACCGCACCAATACCGCCTACGTACTGATAGCCATTTGGCACAATTGGCGGCAATACGCAGCGGTTTGGGCATTGGTGCCTGCCATGAACCCATAGCTCGTCAATCTGGGTTAGTGCGGGTGTTAGCACAAGAATTCTCGTATCCACTGGAGTTTTGGCTGGTGATGCATGAAGATCTACGCAATACCCAGCGAGTCCGCGTGGTATTCGATCATTTACTCAATACACTGCGCCAATATCTGGCTGAATAAGCGCTAAGTGCAACAGGGCCTATGCGACCCTGTTGATTAATTAAGACAATTTAAAGTGGATAACGCAATATAGCGCTCAACTGCTTACCGGCTAAATCGCTTTCCCGCACCGCCAAAACTCGTGCTCCGGTTGCCAATGCACGTCTGGCAATCTCATCGATAACCCCATATGTCAGAGCATCATCTTCTGACGCAAAAGTAATAATACCCTGATCATTGATAGTCCCTGGGACTTGGCTTTCAATATCAACCAGTAATAAATCAATAGCACCGAACGTTGCCGCCCGTGCGGCATCCGACAAATCATGAGTGACTCGACGTTCTCCTGCGCGCTGTTCAAATAACGGCTTCAGCCCCTCTATTTGCGCCCGATAGAAATTGTCCAATACCGGGCGCGCTAATGTGGCAAGTTCCGAAATATTAAGATGTTCTGCATTGGTAGATAACGTTTCATCCACCAGATTTGATAATGAATTTGTCGCCCGATAAATTGACGTCAAAGGTTCAGTACTGACTAAAATAAGCGGGTAGTTATGACGGGCAAATAATGGCCGCAGGGCATTATCTATTTGCCGGGTATATTGTGCGAGCCTTACTTTTTCATGTACGCCATCATACTTACGTGCATTTAATGAAGCTTTACCTACTGCATTTAACACATTGTCAGGTAGGTTGGGAACAGAAACGATAGCGGGTGGTGCATCGGCAAAAAACTCAATCAAACGCACTTCATTTTCTGATAATGCCAGAATATAAGCGGAGTGTGGAAATGTCAGTGCGCGTAATAACGGTTTGAGGTGGAAACGCTCACTGATCTCTACTTGGTCTTGCAGTTTATTAGCCAAACGGTAGGTTCGCAAAGTATCAGGCGTCGCAAGTATTGCGAGGCTGTAAGCATGCAGATCCCAGAATGACTCATCCTCTAATACGGAATATAACTCTTCTTCCAATAAAGCCAGACGCCGTTTATCAAAGTTTACCGCCTCAAGCTGTTGTAATGCCTCTTTTATTAAGTTCCCCAACTGGATTTTACTGCCAGCTAACTGTTGATGTAACGGTGATGTTTCAAGATAGATGGAAACGCAGGCATCGGAGCGTACATCAGAAAGACTAAGAAATTCTTCACGACTTGGAATGTCAACATGTAGCATAGGTCACCTTCAAGAAATAATGGACACGATACTTATATCTTTATCAAGCGCATGTTTATTATAGCCAACCAATGCCACTTTGCTTTCTATCGACATCGAAAAAATCGTTACACGCTAAAATTGTTAAAAGACATTTAACTGCTGGTATTAGCCCTAATATCTCAAATTCAATTAAGGCTAATACATCCCCCACATTAATAACTCTGAACTATTTATTCTTTACTCGTTATTCTGTTTTATTCTGTTTTATTCGATTAACCAAAATGATCCCCGCACAAACCAACACCAGTGCAAGGGCATTCTTCCATTCTAAAATGCTTTCATTGAGGAAAATGGCGGACAGAACCGCACCTGAAACCGGGATGAGAAAATTGAACGGTGCAACCATCCCTACCCGATTATATTTGAGTAGCAAGCTCCAGAGTGCAAAAGCGGCCGATGACAACAGCACCAGGTAGGCCAATAACAATAAAGCCCGCCAGCCAATGTCACTCAAATGGCCACCAAAGAGATAACCGCCAAGTGTCAACACCAACCCTCCGATGGCAAGCTGGTAACCTGTCATCACCGTGGTATCCATGGTTTGTGAAATACGTTTGCCGTAAATACTGGCGGCAGAAAGGATGAAAGCAGCCAGTACCACACTTCCCTCACCTAACAGTGAAAAATTAAAATCCATCAAATCGGCACCAAAATTCACCACCATCACGCCAGCAAAACCCAGTGCGCAGCCAATGATTTTATTAAATGATAATCGATCATTTTTATAAATATAATGCGCCAACAAGACACTGAAAAATGTCCCCGTTGCATTCATGATGGAGCCTTTCACCCCGGTAGTATATGCCAGCCCAATATAGAAAAAGACATACTGTAACGTGGTCTGTGTTAGCCCTAAAATGGCAATCTGCCTATATTGGCCCTTGTTAAGTCGGCCAATAGCTTTACCACTGGCAACAGCAAAAATGAGTAGCACTAACCCGGCCAATAAAAAGCGATAACCCGCAAACACCATCTTGCTCGGAATGTCATCTGGGGCGATATGAAACAGTGCATAACCATTTTTAATCGCAGGGTAGGCACTGCCCCAAAGAAGGCAACAGAAGGTTGCCACGAGGAAAACAAATTTTTTATTGGTAAAAAGCGCAGGACTGCGGTCCACGTGAACATCCTTTTCAATCAAAAAATGAAATGATGTTTCGTTATAACTATTTCCTGTTGAAAAGTCCCGTCTGATGTCACTTTTCTCTTAAAAATATCCATCAACTCTCCGAGTACCGCACCTATAGTACGTGGCCATCAAAAATAGATTGTCTGTCTTTTTGCTATTTGTAGAATAATTGAACGAAGATGCTGACATTCATTAGTTATTCATGGCGTTGTCTACCTCGTTCAATGTTTGCACTAACGGACAGAGATCGTGTACGATGCTGGTTTAATTAAATAACTTTGGTTTTCATCATGTTAAAACTATTTAACGTAAACTTTAACAGTATGCCTGAAAGAAAGTTAGACGAGATCTTCACACTTAGAAAAATAACATTTAAAGATCGCTTAGATTGGAAAGTAACCTGTACTGATGGCAGAGAAAGCGACCAATATGATGATGAGAATACAAACTATATATTAGGAATAATAGAAGATACTATTGTTTGCAGTGTCAGATTTATTGAAATGAAGTATCCGACAATGGTGGCAGGGCCATTCGCACCTTATTTTTCCGACATTGACCTTCCGGTCGATGGTTTTATAGAATCCAGCCGTTTCTTTGTTGAAAAAAAACTAGCAAGAGATATGGTAGGCCATAATAGTGCACTCAGCGTATTACTTTTTTTAGCAATGGTTAATTATGCCAGAAGCCGCAATTATAAAGGTATACTGACTGTTGTCAGCCGAGGGATGTATGTATTACTGAAGCGTTCCGGCTGGAATATTACAGTTTTAAACCAAGGTGAGTCAGAGAAAAATGAGGTTATTTATCTTTTACATCTGGGTGTCGACATTGATAGCCAACAACAATTAATAAAGAAGATACGCAGAACGCATCACGTTGAACCTCATATACTTGAAACCTGGCCATTAGCGGTGCCAGATATAGTTAAATAGGTTTAATTAACTTTAACTCTATGCCAAGTCTTATCGCATGCTTGGCATTTAAAACACCAAGTTTTCTAACAACATTACCAATATGAAACTTAACTGTACTTCTTTTTATTCCCAATATTATGGAAATTTCCGAGTATGTTTTGCCGACACTAGCCCAATATAAAATTTCGTTCTCTCTAGGAGAGAAAATTTCCCTTTCGTCACTAGCACCATTCAACTTGTTGTTTTTACTGTTATTTTTGTGGTAGAGACCCAACATTTTATCATGAGTCAAAATGAGCAGCATTTGAATTTTCTCTTTATTGGTCTCAATGCTCTCATCAAAAGAAATGCTATCATCACTTCCATTAGAAATATTCAGCGTTGCCATATTATGATTATTATCATGAAGAACAAATGTATAACCATTAATAATATTATATTCTCTGGCAAGGTTAAACACAGCTGAGTCGGTTGACTTTATATTAATCACCGAATTATCGTCCCAAGCAAAGGGAGCAACTTTGTCTTTTGCCGTCAGAATAACAGGATCGATAAGGTGGTAGTTATTTTTTTTATATGTTTGTATCCAATCCATTGGGTAGTTTGAAATAATAGTCGGGTGTAAGGGTGTTCTCTTATTCATTACCAAATAGGAATAACGCAGATCACCATAAGCTTTTATTCTTCTTTGAATATAGTTCTTTATATCTTCATTAATACTTTCATTATCAAAATAATCAATTATCATAACAGACCAAGTTTACTATATATGTTGAGCAACGATACAATTTTATGACATTGTTTTCAATAGAAATCAGTGTATAAAATAGACTTACAGAGTTTCCTCACAGACGCCCGGCTAACATTATATGAACAAACAACCTAGACTAAAGGATAGTTTTCCAAACTAGACTTAAGGCTAGCTATTATTATAGCCCTATGTTTATTAGACTGTTTTTGCTTTAAATAATTAGTTTTAGATATTATAAAACTAATATATTAGCGCACAGACGCTAAGAAAGTTAGTCAAAAAAGAATATATTTTCGCCAACACCAGGGGACTTTTAGTCCCACAATACCTGTTCTGCCTAGCCATCTGGATGCATTTACATTCAGATGGCCATAATATCGCCCCGCCCCCTTCTCATCGTTTAAAAATCATACAAATAATCAATGTGTGCAGTAAATCCATGCTCCTTGCGATTAATAAATGATTCCTGACACATATAAACATTAACCTTATTTATATAATTTTGATAAACTTGACTTAAGTCATATCACTAACCCAAATTAATTGTATGATTAATAAACGGTTATAATGTTTTCCCTGGTGTTGGCCGAATTGGCATCCCTTACCAAATGAGATTGGTAAGGGTTTTTTTTGTCTATCATTCAGCCTGCTGCATCACCCGAGCTAATGTAATAGCACGGATAATCACCGCACGATCAACCTGTGGGTTATCACTTTCCAATAACTGCTGCCAAATAGCGATGGCCTGCGCGTATCTATCATGGGTAAAGTTATCAGCGGCTTGCAGCATTAGCGCAGTATATTGCATGGGATCTTTAGTCAAAGCCTGCTGTAACCAGTACGTCACATCACCCGTCATTTTTTGCCCTGACCGGTAATAGAACACCGTCGCTCGTGCAGCATCAAAGCGGGCACTGGCCCCCTGCAAACGTTCAGCCTGCTGCAAGGCGATCAATGCATCCTCAAATTCGTTACGATATAAATAATGTTGAGCTAAACTGTACCATCCATCCCCCTTATCGGGAGCCAGACGAATACGTTGTTGTAACCGAGATAGCGTGGGATCACTGCTCTGCTTATCGAGCATATTATTCAACCGCTGGGCTTCCTGTAGCCGCAAAGCCTCTTGCTGCACGGCGGTATAATGGCCCAATTGCCGGTATCCCAACATAATTAGCATCAGCACCACCAGGCTGAAGCCCAGTGGCCAGCGCCAGCTCAAGCGACCATATTGCACCAGCCACGGCCACCACAAACTCACTACCACCAACAGCACCAGTATCGCCAGCCCTATCGATAGCACCATTATCGCGGCCCTCTCACACCTGAGACAGATTGCCGGCGTATCTTAAAAATCAACCCACCTAACACGCAGGCCAGTAACACCCCAGGCCCAAACCATAGCACCAGTGTGGCACTGCGCAACGGAGGACGATACCGAACAAAGTCCCCATAGCGCTGGGTCATTACGGCCATTATCTCCTGAGAGCTGTGTCCTGCTTCTACCAACTGATAGACCTCTAATCGCAAGTCTTGCGCTATCGGCGAGGTCGACTCCAGCAAGTTCTGATTTTGGCATTGAGGACAACGCAACTCCTGCGCCAATGCCAATGCTTGTTGCTGATGTTGCGGCGAACTAAAATGATAGGTATCCACCAGATCAGCCGCAACACCAGATGAAAAAACCAGTGATAACATCAGGAATAAAACTTTCATGGGGTTCCCACCCGCGTCCATTGCGCCAGTAGCGGCATAAACTGTTGTTGCCATATCTCTGTCGTCATTTCACCAGCATAGCGCTGGCGAATAATGCCATTTGCATCAATTAGCCAGGTCTCAGGTGTACCATATACCCCCATCGCCAGTGCTAATGTGCCATGCGGGTCATAAAGGTTCTTCTGATAAGGATTGCTGTAGCGCCGCAGAGTATTTAACGCCGCCTGACGGTCATCGCGGTAATTCAGACCATAGAACTGCACACCATGCAACGTCCCGGCTATCTGCCCCAGTAGGGCGAGCTCTTGCTTACAACTGGCACACCAACTGGCCCATACATTAATCACCGTCACCTTACCCAACAGTTGCTCTCGCGTTATGTTCTGCCCGGGCTGTTGCAATTCGGATAAAGAAAACGCGGGAAACGGCAGGTCTTGCTCGGCCAACTCGATACGATGCGGATCCCGCGTTAAGCCGCTATAAAGCAAGCAGCCCAGCAGTAAGGCAACCAGAGGGACAATCAACCAAGGCCAACGTTGTTTCATTTATCCCCCGCGAGGTCGCTAACAGGGTGGATTCTGCGCCATAGCGCCAATAAACCACCAACTACCATCATCAGTGCGCCCCCCCAAATCCAACTGACCATCGGTTTATGGGACAAACGTACGCTATACTCCCCCGCGCCCAAACTATCCCCCAGAACCACATAAAAGTCCGCCAGGGGGCTACTGGCTATCGCCGGCTCTATCATCAACATTCCCCGCGCCGTATAGTGCCGCCGCTCCGGTAACAATGTGGTTAACGCTTGCCCATTCTGGCTGACCACAATATGCGCCTGCTCACTGGTATAGTTTGGGCCGACCACCAATTCAGTTTGACGATAGGTAAACTGATAACCGGCCAGTGTGACCTGACTGCCTGGCGCCATACGTCGCCCCTGCTCGACGGTGTAATATGAAGCAAACAGCATTCCCAGCAGGCTGACCGCAACGCCACCGTGTATCAACCATAAATTGCCACGTATCTTTGGCGCAAATAATGGCGCGAACAACGTCCAGAGGGCCAGAGTGACACCTATCAGCATCCCCACCTGCCACGGTGACTCGAATAGACCTAAACTGAGCAACCCACCGCAGATAGCTAATACAGCAGGTACGACAAGACGCCAGCCATTGATTTTGTGGCTTTGCCGCCAATCGGCAAACGGCGTTATGCCCATCAGCAATAGCAACAACAGCACAAAAGGTGTCAGGGTTTGATTAAAGTAGGGCGCACCAACAGACAGTGATCCTAACCCCAGCACACTGAAAATTAATGGATACAATGTGCCAATCAATACGGTTACCGCAGCAATGCTGAGCAGCACCATTGCCGCCAGCAGTAATGACTCCAGTGAGAAGAGGTTGAAAGCAGCAGGGCGATTGTTGCCCCGCACCCGCAGGGCAAATAGCGTCAATGAACTCAACGTCACTATGCCAAACAGCGCCAGTAAAGCCTCACCGCGCGCCGTATCAACAGCAAAAGCGTGAACTGAGGTCAACACCCCAGAGCGCACGATAAAAGTGCCTAACAAGCAGAGTTGAAATGTCACCAGCGACAGCAAAATGCCCCAATGATGATATAAGCCCCGTTTCTCAATAACAGCCAGAACATGTAACAGTGCAGTTGCGGTGAGCCATGGCAATAATGACGCATTTTCAACCGGGTCCCAGAACCACCAGCCGCCCCACCCCAACTCGCTGTATGCCCACCATGCCCCCAACAAAATGCCAAACGTGAGAAAACTCCAGGCAGCCAATACCCAGGGACGGCAGTAGTGCACACTATTATTGCCATTGCGACTTGCAAGCAACGCCGAAACGGCGAAAGCAAAACTAACGGCAAAACCGCTATACCCCAGATACAGCAAGGGTGGATGAAATATCAGCGCCAGATCCTGCAACATTGGATTTAAATCACGCCCCTGCGCCAACGTCGGGAACAATCGCTCAAAAGGATTGGAGAAAAAGAGGATAAAAACACTCAGGATAAGCAGTAGCCCCCCCATCACTGCCAACGCGCGAGCAAAAAAACGCAGCGGAAAATGACGGCGAAAAAGCGTCAACGCGGTGCTCCACAGGCTCAGAGCAAACAGCATAAACAACAAGGAGCCTTCATGCCCGCCCCAGATTGCCGCAACCTTATAAAATAGAGGAAGCTGGCTATTACCGTGTTGTGCCACATAAAGCAGAGAAAAATCATCGCTAACAAAGCACCAACCCAGTAACAACAGTGCCAGTGTAATGAATAAGGTCACGGCGTAACTGAACGACGGTAACCAATACAACAAAGCCAATCGCCGCCGATGGAGAGCAATAACAGGCACAACAGTGAGCAGCAGCGCCAATGACGCAGCCACCAACAGTGACAACAGCCCCAACTCACCTACCATACATTTTCACCCATCACCGGTTCGCCTCCTCACACAACCGTCATCTGACCGGCATAAAGAATAAAGAAACGTAAAACCAATACGCCAAACAGACTCAAGCCGGATACCGTCACTAGAAATGAGACCCGATGGCGCATTCCATGGCTACAAAAACGGTTTAAAACTAATGGCAGCACCATGCCGCAACCGATAACCCAGAACCAAAACATCGCGGCCCAAAAACCACCGCCCAACGCGACAGCGACCGCGACTTCTTTCTGACCACCGCCGAACCACAGCCCGGTGAAGAATGCCAGCAGCAGAAATAGCTCCAACCACACCACCGGTTTTTCCAACCGATGAACAAATGCCAGTGCCGGGCTATCTATGGGTTCTTTAAAAAAGGTCACCGCGCACAACACCATGGCAGCAATACCCGAAGAAACACCGGAGAACAGAAATAACACCGGCAATACCGGATTATTCAACAAGGGGTAACTCTTCAGGGCCGATAACAGGAAGCCGGTATATGCCCCCAACGCCACAGCCAGAAACATCATCAATGGTTCCAACTTGCGTTCAATCGGTGCCAGTTTATGCAGCACCGTGCCAACCCAATTCAATTTGCGGTAAGGCTGTAATAATGCCGTCAGCCCATGGCGAAATATCACCGCCAGCCAGACCAACAGCACCACCATATAAATCTGAAACAGCATGACACCCAATGACATAACCGAGCTGGTACTGTAGAAAAACATCAGCTTCCAGAAAGTCCACGGCCGGGTAAGGTGCAGTATCAAAATAAACAACCCCATAATCACCGCTAAGGGCGCAATCATAGCGGTCGATTTAACTAACCCACTGCGCGCCGCCTCACCGCCCAGAACCCGTTGCTTAACCAATAGGCTAACTACCACCATGCCCGCCGATACTCCTATCAAAAACAGATAGATGGCTATCGGCCAATCCCACACTAACGAGGCAAAATGAAACGGGGTATTCAGTTCAGGATTCATCCGGTTATCTCCCCATACTGAAAGGGAACACGATACAATTTCGGTTGTGTCCCAAGATGTAACTTGGCGCGATACACAGTGCGCTGATGCAATAATTTCACCAGTTCACTGTTAGGGTCGTCCAAATTGCCAAAGATGAGTGCCTTGGTTGGGCACGACAAGACACAGGCGGGCTGTTTACCCTGCTTTAGATTAGTTTTCCGACAAAAATCGCATTTATCGGCAGTTTTCGTCACCGGATGGATAAAGCGCACCCGGTACGGACAGGCGGCGATACAGTACTGGCACCCTACGCAGAGGTCGGGATCGACATCAACAATCCCAGTCCCGCTATCGCGATATGAGGCTCCGGTTGGGCAAACATCGACACAGGGCGCCTTATCGCAATGCTGGCAGGAGTGACGATAGAACTGATATTTTACGGCAGGAAACTCACCGATCGGTTGGCTACGGATGATGTTTAACCGTGAGACCCCAGCGGGTACATGATTAACCTCACGGCAAGCATCCATACAGGCCGTGCAGCCAATACAACGGGTTTCATCATGTAGCATCCCGTAACGAATGCCATCAACAGTGCCGCTGAGTGCCAGTGAACGTCCAGCAGAACCGGTCAGGAAAATCAGCGCCCCCATACTGGCGATAAAGTGACGACGGTTCGTATTCATGGCGTTTCCCTCGATATCAGCTCCTGCTGACGGCGATGACAGTCAACACAGAGTTTGACCCGCCCTTTATCGTCAAGGCCATGCATCGGGTCGGTTTTAGGATGCAACTGATGACAACTGACACAAGAAAGCTTCAACATGTGCACATCATGGGGCCAGAACGCCTCGCGTAATTTCTCCGGCAGATGGCAACTCATACAGACACTGTTTTGTTGTGAGACGCTGTACATCGCTTTATCGGCATTAAACATATCGCGGTTAAAACGCATCACATCTTTAATACCATTACGGTGCAGCACCGATGCCTGCCCATGGCAGTTGGTACAGGTTAAGGCCAACTGTGTATTCGGATTTACCGCGCCAGCATGTTTGCCATGCAACTCATCTTTTTGTTCTTTATGACATTGGATGCAAGCAGCATCCGGGTTGCGCTGCGGCTCAACAATATGGCGCGACGCGGGCATTTTCGCCGTCGTGTTCGGTGTTGTGGCGAGAGTGGGCAGCGTGCACAGAATCAACACTACCAGCAGCGCGGCTGAACCGAATGAACGTAAAACGCGCATAATTATTCCACCTTTGCTATGGCCCCAACCTGGGGCCGTTTGTCTCTGGAATAGATCCGGTGAGCGTATTGTCACACCGGAACGCCTCTTACTGGCTCAACCGGCCCGCTTTTCTGGCTTGATCATCCCAGGCTGGCACCACTTGTTGCAGAAACTCCTGCTTCTCGCGGTTCAGCTTATCCATATCCATTCCCAGCGCTTTCTGGGCATTGAGTTTGGTCGAAATATCCGGCAGCGGAATTTCGTGGCTAATCCCTTTTGTCGCCAGCAGACGTGCAAGTTTGGTACGGGCATCGGCAGCTTTATTCAACGCGCCCCCCAATACACGCAGACCAACATCCGGTGCATGCATATGAATACCGTGGGAAGCAATGGCATAATCCCAGCGCCATTGGGCATGGCGGATATCTTGCAGAATAGGTTTCATTTCTTGTTCGGTTGCCCCGGCATCCCAAGCAGCTTTTGCCTCGTAATGTGCGTGAACCAGTTGTTTCTCAACATTCAGTTTTAACTCCTGAATGCTGGCTTTGCGTTCAGCAACAATATCTTGCAAGGTTTTTTTATCCTGGGTATGGCAGTTAACACAGGTAGTTTCAAAGCTATCAAACGGGTTGCGGATCTGGTGGTCGGTATACACCTTACCTGCCGCATTTTGGATTTTCGGCATATGGCAATCGATACAACTGACATTATTTTTACCGTGGATCCCCGCACGCCAGGTTTCATACTCAGGATGCTGGGCTTTCAACATCGGGGTTTTTGACAGCGGATGAACCCAATCAGAGAAAGCGATTTCATCGTAATACTTCTCCATTGACACCACATCCGTGCCTTGATCCCATGGGAATTTCACCGCTTTATCTTTACCGGCGAAGTGGTACTCAACATGGCACTGGCTGCACACCATGGATTGTTGATCCAGGCGGCTGGCATGTTCGAAAGGTTTATTGATAGATTGCAAAGCACGCTCAGCATAGGGCCGGGAGAGGACTAAAGCTGGCTTCCCGGCAGCAAAATCAGCAGAAGCGGTATTATGGCAATCGGCACACCCCAACTGATTGACGACTTCCGGGCCACCTCTGGCCCAAGTCCCTTTGAAATACCCCTCTTCACCTTGTTCATTGATCAAGCGGGCAACATCCGGGCTTTTACAGCTCCAGCAGGCCATCGGCAAGGGGCCATCCTCTGCGGTTTTCGGTGCTGCGGTACGTAAGGTTTCCCGCACATCAGTGACAGCATAATAGTGCCCACGAGGTTTGTTATAATCTTTGGCAAACGGATATCCGGCCCAAAGGATCACCAAATTGGGGTCATCCGCCAGCGCATCTTCTCGTGGCCCACTCTCTTTGGTTTTCAACCATGAGGTAAATTGGTCAACATGCTGTTCGGCGAATTTATCGTTGCGGGCCTCAATCGGCGGCGTAGGTGCCGCCGACAAAGAAAATACCGCGCCTATTGCCAAAAGAACCATTATCCCTACCAACACCTGTCTTATAAATTTGCTCACAATATTTACTCCAGTGTGTTTTTCCATACCGGACGCTATCAGTGCCCGCACCAGATGGTTTTTTTATTTTTAAACCCGCAATCAGGTGAGAAATAGCGAGCCAGGAGGCGAAGCATGACTGATATCAACCTGTGGGTTAGGCAGATAGTAAGGAGGATTTGCAGCAAATGATTTGTAGTAGTAAGAATGCTTGTTTTAGATCAAACAATTTTTGTGTGGGTATTCGCTTTTATGAACCAGCTCAAAAAAAAAGCATCTCATCGATCAATTTTTACATAAAAGTCAATCATATACCTCTTTATAGGTATACCAAGACCATTAGACCTCCTTGCTACGTAAATATAAGGGCTATCAGTTTCACAACTCACTTCAACCGCCAAGATATAGGTAGCCAGCAACCACAACACCATCAGGCAAGCGAGTATCACTTGCACCATAACTTTCGATTTATTTCGAATTGACATTTTATTTGCTATCGATCACAAATAAAACAAATGCAATGGGAGAAAAAGGCGTGTTAGTTCGTTTCCACGGTGGAGCAACGCTGCCGGAGAAAGCATTATCGATAGGGTCTGTGGGGCAAAATACCCTTTGTTTGGGATAAGTAACTGGGGAAAAAACAAGAGGATAAAGAGAAATGATGGCGGAGGAGGAGAGATTCGAATCAAACAGGTAACATGATGATATTTAATATAATTATTGAGTTATATCTATATAACTATACACATATCTATACACGTAATATTCTCCTAAATTGAGTAATACTCTTGCGTATCATGGTCAGTAACGAGGGTTAGTTCACTATTTTGCATACATACACAATATTCGCAACAATCAATCTGAGTATTTATTGACCTTCAATTTAACAGTTGATTATGGATTCATAATCGCAAATAAAATTTCGCTATATATAACCAGAAAGTGGTCGGTTCGGTAGGTTCAGTCGGTTCACTTGCCTATCCGACTGATTTACATGAAATATTTATTTTATTTTGAACCGACCCACGGTAGGTTCATCTCTCTATAAAGTCGGTTCAATAGCTTATTGAACTTCCTTCAACCTGACGATAACCAAAAATAACTATTAATCTTCAATATGTTACTATTTATCACTCATCTGATTGACTAAAAAAACCCAATACCAACTTTATTAATCTCCTCTATGTGTAAACTATAAAAGATGTTCACAAAAATCGTTTGTCAGAGAAAATTAAGAGGCAACATAGTTATGGATAACATTATTCAGTTAGTACCGTCACGTTGGGTTTCGGAATCAGTATTGATGGCTATAACTGGCTTAAAGAAAAATACCATTAAATATGCTAGAGATACTTCGTGGATGGAGGGGCGCGAGTACAAACACGTTTCAGGGAATGGAATCCCTCACGAAACAGCTGCTTGCTTCTACAACCGTGAATTGGTTGATGAATGGATACAAAAAATGCCAAAAGCAATACGTCGTGAGAGAAAGCCCACTTAGATAGGTAAGTTGCTGAGTATAGAATTGACGCACAACCAGCATTGAACGTGTGAAATAGTTAAAATATGGGTAAATCGGGCGACCGTTTAAGGCTTAATCTCTCTGTATCAGGCCGGTGACCCATCGGCCATTATCCCCTCCCCTGATAAATCCCCAGTATTTGTATTGCAGCTTTTTCGATCTATGATGTTTCGGTTATTTTAAACCAAAAGTCTCATTCGATTGAAGATGGTTATTGTTAATCAAGGTTCTAACAAATGGGCACTGTCTACTGGATTGTTTTTATTCTCGTCATAGTTTTCGTTATCACTAGTATCTATGCGCTGGCCAAGCTGTCAGGTCAGGCATCGAATAACCATGATGATAAAGAACCTTGATGCTCTAGTTTCTAGGTGCTCAGTCACCCGGCTGGTTGGAATCCTCGCTATTTGAAAGCCACTCGGCTCTACCGGTTGCCAAAGAATACTTTCAACTAACCCACTGCCAGCCCATAGCTCAAGGAGGAGAGATGAAAGAGTATGTAATACCTGCAATTTTAGTCTTGGCTACTGTTATCGCTATTTGCGCAGTTGCAGCGATAACAATAGCCTTACTAGGCGATGGAGTAAAAATTGGTGGGATAACTTACTATCTCAGCTAGTACGCTGCGTTTTGGTTTTGCGTAAGCTAACCGACTGGAGGATGTATGAAAATAAACAGCACAGTAGTTGTTATCGTCCTCGTACTTGCTGCTTTTGTGGCTGGGTACATAGCATCTGAGATGCTTGCTAGGTAACTCACTGCTAGCCCATCGAGGGGTGGGTAAACAAATACAGCGAATCTGGCAAAGACCGGAGCGCACAAACAATTACTAGGGCAGTAAAGGGATATCTTATGTCTGACGTTTTAGAATTATCGTTTAAAGAGAATTTTTTCTATTCCACACATGAACCAGTTAGCGTAAAAGAAATAATAAAATCCCTTCAAGGTTGGGATACAATAGTAAAACAGTCAAAAGACGTCTTAGTTAACCTAACTGAGTGTGATATAGACGGGATTGAATTACAGGTAGAGTTACTTCGCACTGGCAGTCTATATGAAGATGTAGTAATCAAGTTGCTCTTTGGTTCTCAGGAAAAGATGGACGATTTTGTGGCTAAATGCCATGTGATTGTTGGGGAGGGGGCAGTGAGAAACACTATTGTTTTTGCTGTGGTTGCTGGACTAGTTGGTTATGGTCTTTATATAGCCAGCGCGGCAATGAGCCCTGAAACAACCCCACATTTTGAAGCAAATAACAACGTTATAATAAACATTGGCGCTGGAGAGGCAAACCTAACGCCAGAGGGTTTAAAATCTGTTATTGAGAGCTCAGTGACAAATAAAAAAGCTCTTGCCGAAGGTGCTTTAAAAGTGATTTCACCAGCTCGCAATGACGATAATGCATCATTGACAATAGGGCAAGGCAGTAGCCAAGTTGTTATTTCTCAAGAAACTATTCGAATGGCTCCATCCACAGTAATTTTTGATCAATCATCAAAAACAGTGGACTACAAGGATGTTGATATTCAAATCAGGGCTCTAGACCTTGATAATCCATCAAAAGGTTGGGCCGCAGTGGTACCGGGGATTATTGACAGAAGGGTTAAACTTGTCCTTGACCCATCATTAGATGCAGCAGCTTTAGCAGGAAAAATGGCATTTAGGGGCGACATAACAGTGACATCTAATCTAAACCCTAAAGATGGTGAGTTTAAACCAGTAGAAATCATGCTGCGGGCATTTGTTAACTAATTTTATCCCACTAACCCGGCCCGCTGCCGAGTTTACCAAACAAAACTATAAGATAAGTATCTGTTCTATTGCCGACGTCGCTGTCGGCTTTTTTGTGCTCGTAGCTTGATAAGTTACAAAATTGTTACCATACTAGATTGGTAATAAAAAATTGCTCCCGAATTTTTCCAGTTGCCCCTCATATTGCGGGGCTTTTTTTATGCCTGTAATCTGACAACCTCACCACCCTACCCGCGCTGCCCCTTTCTAGCTGCCTTTATAGTGCCATCCTATTTTCAGAATTTTGCTCACCCTAATTGTTTGGAGTAATCATCCAAATCCAATATGCTTGGATGGGAATTTATATGGTAATAACAGAGAAAAGTTTTATCGTAATAAACCCAACCTTGCGACAGCCTTTCGTACGATTAAAACATTAACCTATGATAAGCTATTTCTCGCATGGAGGTTATGTAAAGAGAAGTGTGAATTGTGAACGAGACAAAATAAACATAGGACACTCTATAAGGAACGTAAAATGTCTAAACAAGATTTAATAGCAAATCAAATAATAGAAATTTTAAAATCGAATAATAAACCCGCCTATAAAATATATTTTAAACAGGCTGGTGAAGTTGTCATTGACTTTTCAAAAGATATGTCATTTATATTTGTTGATTTTATTGACACGGAAAACAGATCAAGAAACGAAATAGCCACCATACGACTCTTGGAGAGAATAAAAAAAGGCGTTACCAATGAAGATTTAACCAAAATATTAAATATAATCACAAATGAATTCGTCAGCAAAGTCAGAAAGGACAAAATAAAATCACTCGCTGATAGCTTAGGAAAAGCAACGGGTAAATTTGTCATCAGCACAGCCATTCTTAATGATTTATCTACTATTTTTTCCAAAAGACTCGTGAGCAAGTTTCTTGTTGGTTCATTGTTTTCAACAATTTATTCAATAGGCGGAGCTAGGTCAAGAGCAATTTATGGCTCTGATGCGTTAAGAGAGAAAACACCTGATATATATAATAAGTTAAGAGGTTCTGGTGATTTGGATTTGTTTTATTTTTTGGTGGATAGCTATGCTAGCCCATTTATTGAAGCCATGATAGTAAAAGATAAAAATCCCGCCGCGTGGGACGAGATTATCATGAAGATAATTATTGGCCTTGACAAACAATAATTAAATTTTACCCTTTAATTTTAAGGTTGTTTTTGTTGAAAAGTAGAAACAACCTAATCCAAACATAAGAATAAGCAAGTGACCAACAACATAACTATAGTTAAAGGGAGACAGCCCACCGTCATTATATATATCAATGATGGTTGTAAAAAAGCTGAACACAACAAAGGCAATAAAACAAAACAAACAAAATGATAATGACATCATTGTGTAAAAAAGAAATTTATTAATATTCATTATTAGTTCCATTAATTAGAAAATCCTGAATTATATTTATAATAACCAAAATTAACCCAAAATGCTATAGCGATTCGGTGTATGCTCGCAGAAGGGATAACCCTCATGGTCTATCAGTTTGAGTTAGAAAAATTTATGGTAACTCCCCCGAATATTGAACAGCAGGTTATCGAGTTTTTTAAAAAAGAGCTTCCCTTGGTAACAACAATTACCTTCAAAAAAATCCCTGTTGAAGTCGATTCTGTGCTGCAAAATAATTTTGGATTTGAAGACATAAGTGATGCCACAGACGCCTATTTCAAAGCATTTAACGTTACTTATGATAACTTCTATTGGAGTAATTATTTTCCCTGGAAAGAAAAAGGACTCTTTTCTCGTAAAGAACCTATCCAAAATAAAAAACCACTGACAATAAGAATGTTTGCAGAATCTGCCAAAGCGGGCCGCTGGTTGTATGATTGATATAGACCGAGCCATTAAGCCCGGTTTTGTATTTATGCTTCAGTTAAAACAGCATTAGGTTCAACTGGCCACTCTATATCTGGTGCTGTACTCACATCAATATCATCAAGCGCAATACGATAGAGTTTCCACAGCTTCAACTCAGCGGCTTTATCCTGCCCCATCTCTATCCGGTCTTTCAGCGTTTCAATCTTATCGCTGACTTCGCTAATCAATTTTGTTTTAGTTTTTTGAATTTGCGCTACATTGATCGCCTTTATCTCTGTAAGTTGCTCATCTGTCAGTAGTGGTAAATCTACCCAAGCAGGTCGGCCATCAATGGCACCAAGCAGTTTCCCATCAGGTGGATTTACAGCCTTATAAGTTTCGGTTTCTTCCACTGTCAGCGCGACGACATCAGAGGGTAGCGAGTCATCATACGAGCCATCAGTTATTAAATGCTCACTGTAAAAGCCCGCTGTTGCGGCGCTAAAATAAACATTATTCATCTTAATATCCTATCGCTATAAAGGTTTGGGATGTTGTGTACGATAGTCCGGCCGCTGCTCTGAAGCTCGTTAATGTAAAGTCTGTAACGCGCGCGTTAGCTTCAGCGCTTGCAGAAAGCGAACCGTAGTACATAGTGGAAACCACATTAAGCAATTGATGTGGCATGGCGGTTGGCAGTGTGACCGTTTGAAATGCGTTCGCCGGAAAATTATTGATTTTCATCCATTGGATTATTAGTCCGCCTGGCACATCAGGTATGCGAATATAGTCATTTTCAGAGAAAGTTCTCTTACCG
Source organism: Yersinia sp. 2540 StPb PI (assembly GCF_052217165.1). Lineage (NCBI taxonomy): Bacteria > Pseudomonadati > Pseudomonadota > Gammaproteobacteria > Enterobacterales > Yersiniaceae > Yersinia > Yersinia sp. 2540 StPb PI. The sequence continues at coordinate 2,453,341 of NZ_JAZGQC010000001.1, read as the reverse complement.
AAAATACTCATTAACCCAACTAGCGAAACCAACTTATCCGCTGTTCCCACCTGCATTTCCGCATTTGTAGCAACATCAGTTCCCGATGCTGGGATTTTGTTTGCTGATGTTCTGATCTCTCTTGCTGTATATGTCCGAGAGCCGGGGTAACCGCCCAACCGTACATACCAAGCCCTAAAGTTTGAGCTGCTTACAGTGCTAGGTTTTATCTCAAGCCCAATCTGGGTTCCAGTTACATAATCAACTTTTATGCTAATAGCTAATCCTGCAGGGTAACTAATTTCAGTTGGAACATTTAGCCAATTTGTAGAAGAGGCTATGTAATTCGCACCGGATGTAAATACAAATGTTTGAAAATCAAAATTATCTATCCCAGTCATGCTTGGCAACCCAATGCCAATACCCGTCAAACCAATATTAGTGAGGGTCTGTTCAACCGCAGCCGGGCCAGCGTCTTTAATTTCAGAAAGGTTATTGCTGATCTTTAATAACGAACTTCCCAAATCACTGACTGCTTTTGGCGTGGCTGCCAGTATCTGACTGTTGCTGTTGGTTGCATTACTTAATTGAACAACGCCTTTTTGAGTTAATGAGGCGTCTTTAATATCAGGAATTTCCTCGCCAATCAGCTTCTGTATAGATAAAAGAACTTGATTAAACTGAGTGCTGTCGGCATCAATCTCTGCAGCAGAAAGAACACTCATCAACTCACGCTGAATGGTATTAAACCATGCTGCCGGTAATATTGTAGGAGGAACACCACCAGCAACATTGCCGTCGGTAAATTCGCCGTTACTGTCCGCGCGCGTATTCGGTATATCACCAATTTTTTGCATAGATAATCCTCGCCAGATAAGGCGCTTTAAATGAATAGATTTTGATTAGTTAGCTAACGTAGCCAAATTTAAGAATAGTGTGAGAAGGGTTTAATACGGTTAATCGGCATTCAAGCTGTTTGTTTCCCCACGACCGCAGAGGATCACTGCAATAAGTTAAACCGCATTGGGCATAATTAATCGTGGTTTCTGGCGCAGTGATCAGCCAGGTGAAAGGCCATTCGTCACCGTTTAAAGCATCCCCACAAACGGACATCCCCGCACATGCCTGCCTATATTGGGTTATTGAGATGGTGTAACCTAGCGCCTCAGCAACCCGAATAAAATAAGCCATTGACTGGCCGCCAATGCCGAACAGCTTAGATATCACGGCCCGCTGGCGCTGAATCATGCTGTCAATCTCACCTATCGCGCATAAATCAGGTAATCCGAGCGTCGCTTCCCATTCAGGAAGCATTGCAGTGGCTGTAGATGGAAAAGCCGCATCAAGCAGATCGCGGGCATCTTCATCACTGCGCTGATAGGATCTTGCCAGTGCCCGCAAGGTACTGGTTTGAACCCCATTAAGTTGTCGGGGCCAAACTAGACCGCCCGGCATCAGCGCTTGAAGAGCTGCGGTATATTCATTCACAGAATAACGACTCATAAGTAGGTCACCGTGCCCCGGACAGGTAATTTGCCGGTTTCAAGCTGAATATTTGTCGTTGGAGAATCAAGAATAAAACCACTGGTTCCATCAATATCACCGATGGCAAGCAGCAGTGACGACAGAAGAATTTTCCCACCTGGCTGACCCTCAGTAAAAAACACCTCATCAATAGCCGTATTTATTGCTACGGTAGTTTCACTGGATGCCGTAGGAATGCCACTGATAACAAAATTCACGGGCGCTGCTACCGGCGCACAGACATAAATGATGGCGATAATAGGCTGTAAGGGATAGATATGATCTGCAACCCGCCCCTGATCGCCGGTCGCTTTTACCGCACCCCATTCCTCAAACTGAGACACGCCGTCAGTCCCGACCGGAAAACCACCTGAATCATTGCCATCGCACATGATATAAATGCCAACCGTACCTACCCCCTGTAATCGACGCTTCACCCAACAACGTGTCACACCAGGCACGGCCAACGCCCAATTTCGATAATCGGTATCGTTGCCACCTTGAGGGGTATTTTGATAGGCCAGCAACATACGAGAACGAAAAGCATCTTCTGATTCAATATCAGCACCGCCAGATATCTTAACTGTTGCGGTGGACACAGACAGGACACCATCAATTGCAACGTCGAGTGTAAGAGACGTTCCGGCATCCGCATTCCCCGTGATACCGCCGCCAGTAGTGTCATCCAATACACTGGGGAGTACAGCAGTGATTGAACCGGTGGCGGTACCACCAGCCCCCAGTGTTAACTCATGGTCGAGACGATACTGGTAACCATCGGCCCGATTTAACAGGCTACCAGCGGGAATCACACGACCTGCGGTGCCACTGAACTCGACGGTAGGACAGGTGGCGGGGTTAGCGGGTTTGCGAAACACATCTTTCAATGCGGCCCATGCAGCGAGATATTCATCGGTGGCATTATAAGGCGTGGATTGCAGCGCGATATAATCCAGATAACCATAATGTAAATGCGCCATTCCGGCATCAGCATCACTGATCACACCGATATTGGAGAAGCGCAATAAATTACCGCCCGTCTTGAGTTCTGATTGAATATAAGACAGGTTGCGCTGGCGCAGTTCGCTTAATGTGGGGCGATTAAATGGCATGTATTAAGTCTCCCATACCCATGAGAATTTAACTGAAGCCTGTGCTTTAGCCGGTTGTTGATAGTTGATAATGAGATTGATTCGGTTGGGAAACACTATCTGAGCATTGGTACTGATTACGGTCACCACACCATCATCAACCAACCAGGCCAAAGCTTCATTAGCATAGTCCTCAGCCTTTAATGCGACTTTAGTCGTGAGTTTTTCGCGGCGAAGCAACCACAAACGGGAACCTATCGGATACTCTGATCCGGTATCACCCCACCACCCTCGGCGATCATCGCCATCGATAGCATCATCACTACGGGCCAACCGGTCCGTGAACAGGCTAATTAAAATAGCGGTTTCTAAATCATCACCATCCAGCAACCCACCGCCGCCGGTTTGCCAGTCGCCCAGTAGCGTGTCCGGCTCCCAGACTGTTTTAATATCTGTTGTCATTCAACCACCTTGCCCGTCACTTCACTGGTTAATGTCGAGCTGCCACCCTGAACATTTTTAAGTTGGTGATTGTGGGTGTTATAGGCTTCGCGCAGGGTTTTCAGTGTGGTGCTATTGCTGTCCGCGTTATCGACAATATCGCCGCTGACTTCCAGTAGTGGGGTATTTAGCCTCACTTTTTCCGAAGCATTAATCGTCACCTCCGTGGCATTATTGACCGTGATCGGCTGGCCATTGGCTTCAATAATAATCCCTGTTTCAGTTAACTTGACGTATTGCCCCCATTGCGAATAAATCACCGTTTCACCCGTATTGAGTCCGGTGTGGCGAAAAGACTGATGATTTGAGCCAATAATGACTGCGCTTGATCGGTCACCTCCCAGAAAACCAATAACCACATCAGTATTGGCGGGAAGCCCCGATGAAAAACCAAATTCAGCCAATCTCGGCGTATCATCACGCACTTCAAGCGGTGTTTGATATTGGACTGTTTGAACTGTGCCACCATCATTGCTGCCCGTGACGCGCCCTACCCCGATCATCATTTTTATTTGGCGGTATAATTTGGCGAATTGCCCTGATTCACTCATCGTTGGTTTAACTCCATAAGATTTGAATAAAACTGATAAGGTTGGACGGTAAAGGCTTCGGGAGGCATCAGGACCATTTGCGCAGCAGTGCCGTGATCGTCTTTGAGGTAGGTCACCTCAGATAACAACCAAAGTTCATCTTTTAGACCAAAAATAGGTAAATCAATGGGGATCAGAGTGTTAGGTTCCCACAGTTTTCCGTCTTTATCCCGCCAGCTATCGACCGTCACCAACAGCTCTTTAGATCGGCCATAACGGCGGTTCATTTCCCAATCAATACATTGCTGAGCCAGTTTTAGTGCTTTCATGGTACTTTCAACAATGATAATGCGGTTTCGATAGCGCATTTGGGCTGCTTCGGGATCGCGACTGCGAGCTAACGTAACTGAACCGTATCCCGCATCCTGAACCTGCTCTTGAAGTTGGCTAACAGACATCGAAACGCCGATATAGTCAGAAAAGCGTTGGTCCATTCCTGAGTTATAGGCAGCGTCTTCGATATTGATGCCCTGTGCTACCCCGCTGGCTGCTTTTCGCGTCCCCACCCGAGTTAGATATAAGCTGCCATCGGGTAGATCGTAATACAGCAATGCCGCCCAGCGAGTAATGCGGTCAATAATTTCCTGAGAGGACTCCCCCCAGTTCAATGTAAATTGGGGAACAATATCGAGGTCGGTAACATCACTGGACACTGTAATGTCGTAGGGCATCGCTAACCGTTGGGCTATCTGTAGCGCTGTCGATTGGCTGATCACATTGTTTGGCCACTCTGCGGAGCAATCAACCAAGTCCTGGCACTTACTCCGTCCCGTTGCCCTCACTTCGCGGCGATTACGACTGATCATCGGTGCCCAACGGTCTATGTAGCCTGTCAGAACAACATCATCACCCAAATTAACGACACAAGCGTCTCCAGGGTTAACCCACCGTTGATTGTTACTCCCCGGATAAAGGTCCATCAATGACAGACTGAAATCGCTGGGTAACCTTTCTATGCTGCGAGTGACCCGTATATTATCCCAACCGGAAATCAGCTTATTGCCAATGCGTAGCGTCAGATCATCACTCATGAGTTCAGCGCCTTAAATCGGACTGGCATAAATGCCGGGTGAATGGGATTAGCCATTTTCACCAGCGCGTCACCCCGTCGTGCATCCTGATATAGCCGATTAGCAAGATTAAGCGCGGGTAATGATCGGTTAAAATTGACGGTCTCAACACGAGACAGGTTCGCGCCGGTCTGCTGTAACAGCGTGACGATTGAACCGCGTAGGTCGTTTAGTGCCTGGTATACCTCGTCATTACCCCTGTCAGCCGCAGAAAGCGCCGCGCGGTCTACAACATCACAGACCCGCGTCAATATATCGACCGCATCGTCGTAGCTTTCAGGTTGATATTGCGAAGCAGCAAACACCATCGCACCGGCGCACAACACAATAATGAGTTGGTAGCTGGCGGCTGCGGTATTGCTGTCACTGGGGTTAGGTCGAAAAGTGTTGTCATCAACTTCCGTTAATTCTTGCATCATGCGGATTAAATCAAGGGTGCTGGCTCCGCTGGCCAAGATGGCATTCACGACAGCAAGAACAGCGTTGGCATGTTCCTCTACCGTCGCAGCCTCTTTCAATGCATCGCTAGCAGCAACAAGTGAGGCCCGCCCCTCGACTGAAACAGCCATTCGTTGAGCCACCAGCGCGGACAGGTTCGTCGTGTCACTCTGCGTGCTTACGGATGCCGTGGCCCCTGATACGCTCCCCCCAACAGTACCGTGATTAAAACGACCATAGCGATCCCGACCTAGCGTTGAGCGGAGCACATTGCCAAGATTTGTTGCTTCGCTAGTCGTTGAATTCACCATATTGACCCAGAATGCCGCCGTACTTTTCAGCGTTCTGATGGTTTGAGTGACAGAACGGATCTCACCTTTTACTGTGGCGATAAATGTCGCAACAGATTTGGAGGCCAGCCCAAACCATGACGACTGAATAGACGAAACGGCATCTGCTGAACTGGTAACAGAAAATACCCGCAAGCCTGATTCAATGATGGTCAGCGTAAATTCAAAAACGCGCCCTGACTCAGCCCCTTCATTCAGACGAAGACCACTTTCAGGAATACTGACCGTCATTTCACCCAGCGTTGGGTGTACTAATGTTCCCGCATCCGGCATTTCACAGGCAGCAATCAGTGAATCACGCTGGGTCATGACGTCAGGCGCGTTATAAAGGCCACTACTCTGAATAAGAAAACCACGGATAGTCAGGCGGCGAGTTGCTCGTCCCAAGTCTTCAATCCATGCAGTATCTCGATAAGGATATTCATGAATGGCCTGGCGCCGGCCAAAAACACCCTCAGCAGTTAATACAGCAAAAGGAACACCACGGAAAGAGGCGGGATGCAGGTGTTCAGACCATTGCCAACTATCACCACCAGTACCTAATAAATCAGAAAGTGCATTGCTGATCAGTGACATTTACGCCCCCTGAAAATAAAAAACCCCGCCAGAAGCGAGGTTGATGGTTGTACTTTATTACGCCGGGTAACTCATTGATGTTGATATTTTTGCCCCCTTTGGCGCAATTATTTTCTGACGCTCCCCTGTTTTATCAGTGATCAGCGTAATTTCAATTTCTGACTTATCTCCACCAATACCTTGGGTGATATCATTATTGTCTCGCCCACTTTGCTGGGATGCATTTATGGATGTTGGCGGTAGCGCGTTGATATCAGAGGTGCCGGTATTTAACTCGCCTGGTTGGGGATGAATAGCGGGTAACCCCGGCATAATCTTCTGGAGATAGTTACGCGTTTCAGCAGGGGCTTTTCCCAACCCATGCTTTTTGACATTCCCCTGCCCCCAGTTATAGGACGCAACGGCTTGATTCACATTACCATCAAAATCTTTGAGTAGGTCGGCCAAATACTTAGCCGCAGCCTCACTGGACTTATTAAAGTCCATGCGGTCTTCCCGCGTATTTAATCCGTAGTCTCTGCCTGTCGCTGGCATAAATTGGAATGGCCCCTCAGCACCTTTGGGTGATAGTAGATTTTTACCTCGGTTAGATTCATTCAGGTAGACCCGATCAAGCAAGGTTGAAGGGAGGTTATACTGTGACTCTAACTGTTTTAGTCTCACTTGCTGCTGATCTTCGCCGGGGAGTAGGTAGGGTGATTTAACGGGAGCGACGTTTTTTTGCTTTTCTATCTCAAGCCGTTTCTTTTCCTGCGCTTCCCAATCCGCACCGTACTGATCATTTAATTTTTGGGTAAAATCCTTATCTGGATATCCAAACGTTAAATAGGCTTTCTCTTTAAACGATAATGTCTCTTTGAATTTATCGTCTACTCGCGCCCGATGAAGAATGTCTTTCTGTTTATCACCATGTGCAAACGAGTTTTCATCATCGTTCTCGCGCATCTTCATATCATGAAGCTGAGTTGCAGCACTTCCCTTGACCATATTTTCATCAGGTAAAAGTTTTTGGGCTGCCCATATTTTTCCTTTGGTCATCAACCCATCAAGCGCGGCGCTGGCCTCCTTTAACTGAGCATTCAATTCAACCAGTTGCGCATTAATCTTGGGGTCAACCGTTAAGCCAAAACTATCCGATTTAGCCAGTAATTCTTTGTACCTGACACCTTCCCGCATTAAGACCAACATAGGAGCATCAAACCCTAAAGCATCAGCCAAAGTCTTTTGAGTTTGTGGGGAAAGTTTAGGGAATATCTTGGCAACATTATCCAGTGTTTTATAAACATCTGCCGTGCCATCTTTGAGGCGCTCAATGACAATCCCATTTTGAGCAAGCAACGCTTGTGTCGTGTCATTGCGTGCCCATAAAGGGTCATTAAACGTCTTGTACAGACCCTCAACAGATTGACGGGCGGAGTCGCTATCTACCCCTAATATCTGCATAGCACCGCTAACACGGCTAAAATTTTCAACTGACATACCGGCATTTTTGGCCGCCACATCAAGCGAATAGGCTGAATCAGCAGCCGCACTTAACCCCTGGGCGGCTTTGACGCCAATATAGCCAACAGCGCCAAGCGCACCAAACCTGAGGACCTTGCTGCCAATCTCACCAACCATTTTTAGCGGGGGCACCATATCACCGACAAACTGCACACCTTCACGCGCAAACTGCCCCATTCCCTTTAGGCGAGCATTGAGGTCATCAATACCTTCAACCGATTCTTGCCCCCCTAATTTAAGTCCATCACGGGTTTTATCCAGATCAGGAATGAGATTTTTAACGGCCTCTTCGATACGCTGAATGGAGGCCGACGCCTGATCTGTCGCGGTCAGTTCAAAATCAAATGCATTACCCATTTTTCCCCGCCTTCACATTGTTAATTCTGACCGCCTGCTGATACCACCACTGTAATCGGCTATAGGTCAGGGACCAGGCATCTGCTGGCCCCCACCCATAGTAATAAGTCACATCCGCTAGTTCGTTACCCCATTCTCCGCCTGGGGGGAGTAGGCTAAAAAACTCATCATGTAGACCTCACAGGCTTTGTAGTCGGTGAAAGCCATTTTTTTGATGGCTTCACGCGGTACATTAGACACCAAAGAAATGAGTAACCCCATCGCACTGAGTGCCCCTGATTTGGCTTGCTCGTCATAAAACTGCTGAACCTGAATCAATATCGGTTCACTGAGTTCGATAGCCTCATAAGTGGTTTTAGTGGCTTCATGAGAAATAGGCTTAACCAACGTAATTGTTTTAGTGCGTTCTAATTCAGACATCTTAGTTCTCCGTCACCGATACAGAACCCCCTTCCCAGCGAATATCAGCAGTCGCTTCAGTGCTATCCACTTCTTGGGTATTTACCGACCACATACCACTGCCGATAATCGTTTTACCATTGGCCAGCTCACAGACAATATTGACATTGGTCTGATCGTTAAAATCGCTGATCGACGTGCCGCCACTGTCACGGATTTGGCAGGAAATAAACGGGGCATTAAAGGTTTCTTTGTAACCGTGCACCCCATCCATTCCCGTCAGGGTTTCACGCTTGTATTTTGAGGGGCTGTATTTGAATTGCCCCGCAACCATGATAGTCAGGCCGTCAACGGTGACATACGCTGTCCCCGCGAGGCGATTGGATGTATCACCCATGATAATGAGTCCTTATGCGGATGCCTGAAGGCGGAATTGGTTAAGAACGGCGAAGATACGCAACTGATTGATCAGGACTCCCGTCCACAGCACATCAACTCGATTAGGGTTGCTGGCGCTCTTTTTGACAATCAATCCCTTGGCAAACCCTTTGGCATCCTGCACATAGCCATTAAATTCCAGTGTCTGATACTGAGCAATCAGCTCGGCACGAATAATATTCGGCGTGATGATGGCCGAGCCTGGGGCAAAGCGGGTACCATCGGCAGCCAACTTCATGCGAGCAAACTTCGAGGTCACCTGAGTTCGTAGGTAGCGAGTGACAAACATCAATAAGAACAAAGTCTCAATCTGCAAATAGCTGTCATCTTCCGAGCCATACTTGTTCTTTTGATAGGTGGTGATGATGTTTTCTACCTGTACTGTGCCATCGTCGGTAACTGTCACGGTAGAGATCCCACTGTGCAGCAGGTTATTACGCTCGGTCAGGGTAAAGCGGCTGGCCAGCGGGGGAGCCAGTACACCACTGATTGCCAAAGTTTGTAACGGGCGTCCGGGGTCGTTACGCAGACTTTGCGCAATAGCGCCAACATAAGCCGCTGACCAGATATAACTCGGTGTTGGCGAGCCATTTACTCCCAACAGAGAAGCATGCTGATCATTACGCAATTCGCCTGCGGCTGTCAGTTGGCCATAAGTCCCCGATTGAGCAGCAAAGCTGTGACCGTACAACTGCTCTGCATAGCTCCAGCGACCGGTACTGTCTGACAGAAACTCTTTGATTTTATTCAACGAAGCCGTATCCGTGTACGGATTGATAATGAAATCAAAGGTCCGATCCTGCAAATTAGCCAGGGCATCATCCAGTTCAGGTGCGCCCGCGCCGCCCGCCATGGGTGTAAATGTCAGTACCAGGCTATCTGGCGTTGTTTCGCCACCGGCGCTACCCAAATAGTTCAGCCGTAAATCAAGGGTGTTACCGTGTGCGCCTTTGTTTTTGGCGGTGAGTGTGATCACTGCATCTACAGCCGCTGCCGTGACCGGTAGAGATGCAGTCGTATTGATTGCGGCCGTTAAAGCAGTGGCAACCGCAGCAACTTCATCCGTTGCCACGACTGCAACCTGTACGCGAATACCGGCGATATACAAAGAGATAACTCCAGTCGCGGATGCCTGAGTGGTAACTGTGATTTTACCTGTTGCAGCAACCATTGCGGTGGCATCACTCAACGGCAAAATGTAGATCTCTCCGGCGGTATCATTCGCCAGATATGCTGCCATCTGACCATGCAGCATGGAGCCTGCACCACACTGCCCCGCCACGGTGGCCGCTGAGGAGACCAGCACCGGTACATCAGCAGGCAGCGTACTGGAATCCAGCATCTGACCGATGATTAGCGTGCGCTGGGTCGTTGTTGCCGTGTTCGCCTGAGAGTTATCAAATTCAGCGAAGAAAAGCGGTGTCCGAAGATTGCTCGGAATATTAGTAAAGGGAATAGTCATTATTTGGTTTTCTCCGCTTTGGTTGCTTCTGGCGCAGGTTTAGCCTCTTTAGGCTGTTCGCGCACCACATCACCGTCGTTTAAGCGACGACGCCAAAATGAATTATCGGGAACCTCAGAGCCGGATTCAGGCAAAAAGGTGCCCTTAACCGGGTCACGTACAGCGCGACCGGCTACGGGTTTAACATGCATGGGATTTACTCCGAAAGGTCTATTGAAACCACAGGTTCGGTGGTGCCGTCTGGCATGGCTATAGTGATATCGATACCCAGCAGCGGGTCACCCACGATGGGGTAGAAATCTTCCGGCCCCTGGTAATACTCGATATCCAGTTCCATCAATAATTGAGCCAGATGGCCTTCACCACCCGAGCCCAGATCAATGGTTGAACGCACTTTGGCAAATTGCTGTATCTGGCGAGTGAGGTCATAACTGTTTATCACCGCCCGCTCAATTTGTTCTCGCAACCGTTCGAGCGCCAGCTCTGCCTTATTCGCCCCATCATTCTCATTTTCGCCGTCAAGCTCCTGCAACCGGCCAGTGATACGCACGGTGGTAATGGTGTTGAACTGCGGGGCGTTGCGGCCTAATGACTGTTTTTCCTCGATAAGGGTTTGCACCAAGATAACCGGATACATCTCCTCAGTGGTTGGCCAGTCACGCGGGGAGTAGACGCGGTTTCCCGCGTCAGTATTTCCGATGATGGCATCAACAACCAATTTCCTGACTTGCGCTGTATTCATGGTTTCACCCGATTAAGAATGAGTTTACTGCCGCCGTGACTGTCTGGCTGAACATCTGCTACAGCAAACAAGGTATTGACCGGTTCATTAGCAACGATGCCAATAAATACCCGGTCCCCCTGTTTAGGTGGTGAACGAAACTCACTGTCCCTAACCCCTAAAACGGGATTGGTGGTATTAATGGTGCTGCCATCATCCAGCGGGTCAATGGTGGTATAGGCCCGATCAAAGATGCCGCTGATGGTATAAGTTGGCTTACCACCAGCAGGCCGGTAATCAACCGGGTCACCAAATACCGCTTGTAGGGGGGCAAGAAGATGCTGATCCCAGTTGACACCCATCAGCCACCTCGATTTATCTTCACACCATCATCGACAGTGATTGAGGGGCCAATAGTGCTAGCCGCCTGCTGCCATAATGCTTTCACATCAGCAACCACGCCCAGGCTAATCAGCCGTTCAGCATCATCATGCAGCAGGAATAAACGGCTATTCTCCACATGAGTTTCCCCGCTATGGCGCAGAGTCTGGCCTTTTACGACAACAACCTCCAACTCGTCAGCGTCGTCCGTCGAATCATCATCCGCGAACTCGGGCGGATTTCCGCCCAGTTCATTGATAGTCGGTTGTTGCTTTGCTGGTTTTGTCATATCACACCACCGTCGCACAGAGTGAGGCATTTACTCGGCTTGGAATTACCAGTGGAGCAGATTGCATCAACAGGTAACGCTGTGCCGGGTCGGGCATAATCCATGACTTTGGTGCGAAAGCCATTGGACCGTAATTAAACGCAGGGTCTAGAATGAGACCAAAGGCGCGAGTCCCCATCAGGTCAGCACCTGACATTAATACTGCGCCATCTGGGATCATCGGCTTTTCAATGCCGTCCAGCGGGTCAATAAACCAGTCGTTATACAGCCACAGATCAAAGTTACCCCAGCGACCTTTATAAACCGCGCCTTTATTGACGCGCGGCCCCGCATCAACCTGATTACCAAAGGGACTTAATGCCGGGAATACGATGGCATTGTCTTTAATAGTGGTATCCAGACGGAACGCTTTCCATGAGGAGGTAGTAAATACCAGGTCAGTGGCCACCGATCCTGACTCTTTCAACATAAGCGTTTGCCAGTCTTCAATATCATCGGAGGGCTGAGTATTTGTTGCACCGGCAGCCACAGATAATGGCCATTTATCTGACCCACTCAATGTAATGGTCAGGTTACTGGAACGACCAAAATCAATGACCGTGGTCGGGAACCCATCCCCCACCACGGTAATCTGAGATTTAGTCAGCGCACTGGCGGCCATCCATTCCAGACGACGGTTAAGCATGTCGATCTGGTCTTCCATTTCAAACTGGATGTTTAACATTTCGCGCTCTGCGGCGGTGTATTCCCCACCAATGCGCTCCCCCATCTGGCGGCGGATCGGTTTACGCAAGTCAGGCGCGCGCTTGTCTTTGATATAAGCGGGTTTGAAGGTATTGGTTTGATACTTGCGGCTCTCCACCAGCTTCCCTTCAACTAACGGGGAAACGAAAGGAGACATACGACGTTTACCAATATCAACATCAATGGAAACCTCTTCGGTTTCATAGGTCACCACATTGGGAAAGAAGCGATCGAGTAACCAGTTCTGGCTTGTTTTCAGGTTGGGAACCAGACTCACCAGCACATTGGTATCGTAAATATTCATGTAATATCTCTTTTAATTTGCTGGCAGCCAGAGCCGCCAGACAAAGATTGAAGACGAGCAAACCCCTGCCAGATGAATAGCATTGGGTGCAAATTAAGAAAATGAGGTTTTAAACGGGTGCTTGAATACTGTCTTCGAGGAAGATTGAATACGAACGCAGTGCCGTTTTTAATTCAGCAAGCGTCCACGAATCATCGTGAATAACACTGTTCTGATTAAACTGCCCCATCAGGTAAACGCCACCGCGCTGGGCGGCAGTTGTGGTATCTACGTTATCCACCAGGATGGCTACAGGTACCTCACTGCCATCGGTGGCGCTCTTAACAGACTTGACGTACTCGCTTGATGCCTTGATTTTACCCATCACGGTACCGCGTAAGTGTATGAAATCTACCTGAGCAATAACGCCGGTATCTGTCACCAACTGCAATGGCCCGGCAACCAGTTGGTCTGGAACAAACAAAGATGATCGCATTCCCGGCTGAAACGCATTTTGGCCGAAGTTATCCATTATTTTTTACCTTTTGCTGAGTCATAGAGACTGGTCATTCTAGTGACCATTGATGCACCTTTTGATGCTGCAACGGCGTCCTGACCGGGTTGAGCATTACCTACTGCCTGCATCCGTTCATCCAACGAGCGTTTGCGCGGAGCGCTGGCAGATGCCGGTGCTGTAGCGGTAGTGGAGGCAAGCACCCGGATCACGGCGGCGGAACTCATGCCAGAATTGAGTGCTAGGGAGACCGCTAAATCACCGCGCCCGGTAGCATGCTTACTACCGAAAATACGCGCACAGCGGTTACGCTCAGCACGACGCCCCTTTTTAACGTTACGGTCTTCGGTGTCATCATCACCGTCATCGTCACTCCCTTCATCCGCGTCAGCATCATCGCTGTCGTCTTCAGCATCAGGGTCTTTATTGTCCTGATCATCAGAGTTATCGTTTTGGTCGTCATCGTTCTCTTCGGCATCAGGATCTTTTTTATCATCCTCAGCCTCACGACCTTTGGCTTTTTTGGCCTTGTCCTTATCGTCTTCGGTCTCTTCTGTTGCTTTGGCACCCCGGCCAAACAGGTGTGTAAAACCTTTAATTTTCGTCATTACTTTTCTCCAACCAATGTTAATAAATCGCGGAATGCGACATCAGGCGGGGCGACTTGATCAGCCAGCCCCAACTGCACACCATCAGCCGCTAAGAAACATGCCGCCTCGGTGTCTCTGATGGTTCTCTCTGCTATCCCGCGATTGCGGGAAACGGTACTCACGAACAAGCGGCCCATCTCGTCAACATCAGATTGAATGGCCTTCTTTGCCTCTTCGCTTAATGCTTCATAGGGATTTGATTCGGCTTTTCTGCTGCCAAAAGTGATTATCGTGACCTGTACGCCATCGCTTTTTATGCGCTGCGACCAGTCAACATGCATCACGATGACGCCGATAGAGCCAACCCCCCCGGTGCGCGGGACGATAATCCGATCTGCGGCACTGGCCAGTGCATAAGCGGCTGAATAGGCATTTTCGGACAGGATTGACCAAATGGGTTTAGCGCCTCGGGCGGCATAAATTTCATCGACCAAATCAAAACAACCGGCGACTTCACCGCCCGGTGAATCGATATCAAAGCAAATACCCTTGACCGCATCATCATTGATTGCAGTCAGAAAGCTGGCGCGAATACCGTCATAGCCGGTCATGCCGCTGTAGGGTCGCAAGGTGCCTAACTTTTGCACCAACGTGCCCTGAATCGGAATGACCGCCACGCCCTCGATAACGTCATAACCGCAATCACGACCCTTGCGTGAAAAGAAATCATCCTCTTCATCGGCCCAATCGGCATTAGACTGAATGCGCGTCAGGCCGAACCGGTCAGTCAATGCCGCCATAACCACTTCAGCCTTGTGCGGATGAAGGGCCAGCGGGGTGTTAAATAGCCGCTGGGCTAAATGTGGAAGATTCAAGGTGCCTCCGGTTTATGTTGTTGGTTGGCTGTAGGCTGATCGGGTGCAAAGGTTTCAGCTTGCAACCATGTAGGGATCGGCAATCCACGCTCAATGTAAGCCTCACGTTCTCGCTGACGCTGATCCAGCAATTCCTCCCAGTCTTCACCCACGTTTTCAGCGGCTTCCATTTCGAGAGTAGATAGCCCCGCCTCCATCCCAAGAATGGCCCCTTTCTTCTCAGCCACCGGATCAACCCAACCACGACCGGGACCCATCCACTGAGCACGGCAATATGCCGCTTTCGCTGTGAGAAAATCAGGTGCGCCATCAGGCAAGGGAACCTCACCTAAATCATGCAATTCTTCGATAAAACACGACAATATTGGCTGGGCAAAGCCTGTTGCAAAATCATCGCGACGGCGGGTCAGGGTTTTCCAAGCTTCCAGCATTGCTGATCGGGCTGAGCTGTAGTTAACATCTGACCAGTCCTGTGTCAGTTGTTGGGTAGAAATCCCCAATGACGCGGCGATGTTCCGCAACGCTGCGCTTTCAAAGGCAACAAAGTTACTGGTTGGTCGAACCGCGTTAAGGGTGGTCATCTCCTCACCGGGTGCAAGTATCGGAATACGTGCGCCACCCTGTAGTGACAGCCGTTTTTCGTCGTGATACTCGCGGCGCATGTCTTGATATCGGTTAACTTCCTCACCCGTATCAAGGGCGTCCGCTACCAAACTTGGGTCATAAGGTGATGTGATAAAGGCGGCAAAAATGGAGTTCAGGATTGACGACTGCAACTCAACCTCATCGTACTTAATCAGCATTTTAAGACGCTGAACGATGGGAGTGAAAATACTGATACCCCGATGCTGGGAGGCCCGGTCACTATCAAAATCATGGATGACGATTGGGCGACCCCAGTCAGTTTCACGCGGGATACGCTCCCAGGTCATGGTTTCTTTACCGCTCCACCAGTCGCCCATGTGAGCTTTTCGGATGTGATAAGCAATAGGCACCCCATCCTCATCAATCTCTACCCCACCACGAATATTCGGCATGTCGAAATTTTGCTGAGGGTTGCTTAACCTATCCGGGTCAATTATCTGCATGGTCGTGGCATACTGCGCACGCCCATAGCCCAGACGGTCAGGTCGATATTGCATCACACAGAGCGCATCACCGTCAGTCAGTTTGTGGCGAAAACCAAGCCGTAGTAGTTGGGCGACTGTTTTCTTCCTTTCCACATCACAATACCGGTTCGGATCATTCGCCCACGTTCGCCAGCCTGATTCAATGGCCCGTCCATATTCATCAGCCCATTTTGCGTCAAATTTAGGATTCCCGGTCATCAGTGCCAAAGTCCGGTAATCAACCTTGGCAAGCGGCCGGAAAGACGCACCCACGGCATTATCCAAAATGCGGGTAACGCTGCCCGATGCCCAACCATCGTTACGTACCATGTCGCGAACGCGGGCAACAACCTGATCGCGGGAGGTATTGATTTCGTTATCCGGTGACCACAAGGACGGCTGCCAATTGGCCATAGAATCACTGAATGAATCAGCAGCGTCATACGGAACCCCTCGGGAACCACTCAACATTGATGCCCTTGATTTGGATGGCGGCAAGGGGCTACCGTCAGGACCTAAAATCCTTACTGGGTTTTTCATCAGTAACGAAACCTTATCGCCCTGCGTGGACGCTTAACGATGCCTAGCTGAGCCTGAAGAAGCTGAATGAACCCCATGAGTGTCCCAATATCTGTTTGCTGATAGGTAACCGATCGGGTGCCATCCCCTTGCGCATAGGAGAACGAAACGCCCTTCGCGCCGGACGATAATTCGATATAGGCTTGCTGCGCTCGGTTTAATGCCTCTTCTAATTGGGCGCGACTCATCGCACCGGCCAGTAGGCTAGTGTTTGCATTGAACATGGATATCCTTACGCCAGCCTTCTGGCTCTACTTTTGGGTGTAGTGGGTTGTGACTCTGGAATAATGACGCCCGGAAAACGCAAGTTGGGCTTGTCTTCTGTAACGTCAGAAGGAGGCAGTAATTTTTCAGGATGACTTAAAAGGCTGTCAGCATATTGGTTAAGACTTAATCCAAAATGCAGCAACCCTTTCAATGCTGCATAGCTGTATACCCGGCAATCTAATGCCTCATTTGCGCGCCCGGGCAATAATTCCCAAACGCGATAACGTTGCCCGCCCGCCGTTTTAACAACGGAGCGCTCTGCAAGTAATTGGCTAAAATAGTGTAAATCACGCTCAACTGGGTAGTGCATATACCCAGCAGAAGGGATTCCCGCCGCCGGTTGCTCCATGTGAAGACGGGAACGAATGGCGTCTTTTGCAGCATTAACACCCAGTATAATGGGCTTGAATTGAGACTTTGACCGAGAAGATGGTCGCTTTGTTGGCCAGATGGGTGAACGCTTACCGCCTCTTGCCGACTCGCCTTTTATCGCCCATATCCGCCGTCCAATACGCTCTTTGGAAAACTCATACACTTTCTGTGTATGATGCCCGCCGGAGTCGTGACAGGCAGCCATAATCGTAAAACCTCGCCCGTCCGCTCTCCGCCATGTCTGCTTCAGGTAAGCATCAAGCCGACGCCAGGGTTCGTCAGTTTCTAAATCCCCCTCAATAACGTCATAAGCGATAGACCAGCTTTCTTCATTCCGGCCCCAGCCCACCACCTCAATCTCAAGTCGTCCGTCTTGTGTATCGATACCGGCGGTGACGACGGCAACACCATCAGGGACTTCAGCGGAATAAACCTCACAACGTTCTGCCAGACTTTTTTCACTGAGCGCCTTTTCACCGCGATCTTCATAGGGTTCACCCAAGACAAGGTTAATAAATGTCTGGCGCATCAAAGGGTCATCTTTTACCCGCAACCACTCGGCAACCAGATACTTCCATGCCGCGTTAGGGAAGAGACTGTATCCCGCCCAAATATGAAAACCCGCATGCCCTTTAAAGGGCATAGTTGCCTGCCACCTTCCCGCTTTCACCATTCCGGCTTTATCGTTGTGATGGATCACACAACCGTTATGGCAGCAAACATAATAGGCGGTATCGGGTAATCCATTACCGTCAGAGTCTTTATCCCACTTAATTCCGTATGGCGTTGTTGGCCCACCCCATTCCAGCGTTTGAAACTCACCACAGTGAGGGCATGGAACATAATATTTACGCTGATCACTTTCAGCATAAGCCTTCTCAATGCGGCTAATTCCTTTAACCGTCGGGGTTGATCCTAATATTATTTTTCTATTCCAGAATGTCTCTGAACGCTTGGTACCCAAGGCTATCTGATCACCATCAACACCGGCCCCCGCTATCGGATACCCATCAACTTCATCAAAAGCAATGATTCGACAAGTTATACGACGGAAGCCACCAGGACTGTTTGCCCCTACCAGCGTTAAATTAGAACCGTTGAGAAACTGCTTTTTAAGGATGGTCTGGTTACTGCTCTTGGCTTTCGGATCACCGGATATCTCAGCGAGAACAGGGGTATCCCTGAGCATGGGAGAAATTTCAGTCTTACTGTAATCCTCCGCATCTTCAACACGGGGTTGCACAACTAAAATGGGTGAAGGGTCATGTACCAGGTAATAGCCGATAACATGATCCAAAATCTTGGTGTAACCCACTCGGGCAGATTTCATGACGGACACCTGAGTAACCAGTGGGTCAGTTACTGCATCCATAATGCCATCCTGATAAGCAAAAGAGCGAAATCGTCCAGTCTGTGCACTGGTCTCTTTTGACAATACCGCATGCTTATTGGCCCACTCACTCAATGATAGAGGTTCGGGTGGCTTTACGTTCTTGCGTCGTTGATGCAGTTCCGTAGAGAAGTTTTGCCAAGCGACTGGGTCAACTGCTCTCTCCGTTGTTATTGTTATCAAGGCTTAGCTCCTCCATTGCCTCGTAAACCACTTCTTGCAGTGCTTCAACAAACTCCGCATCGTTAGTGGTTGAGGCCAGCACCCGCAAGCGGGGACCATGTTCGGGAGCGATGGCAATCAGGCGGGTACGCATACGTGAATATTCGCTTCCTACCGCCTCAATCATCTCTTTGTAAGGAAGTACCTGACCTGATTTAATGTCATATTCCAACCGAGTGAGCAGCGCCAGAAAGTTTTCTTTCATTTCTCTGGCTTCATCGATTGTCATCTCGACGCCGCTTTCAGCAATCATTTTCTTCACAACGTCTGCGGGAGAATCCACCGGATCTTTATCAGGTCTGTTACCTGATCTGTTACCTTTGGCTCTGTTACCCGTCTTGTTACCTGCTTTGTTACCCTGCGTGTTACCTGCAACTTTTTTCTCTGGTCGGGTAACAGTTTTCCGAAAGCGCTCAATGTTGGCATTTGATGCCTCGACATCAATGTCATCACCCGCTAAAACCAGCCACCCACGCGCCTTCCACGCCGTAACCGTCTTTCGACTGACATTGTGAAGTTTGGCAAAATCTGACTGGTTCATGTGTTACCTCAGTTGTTACCTGTTACCCAAATTTCAAAAGTTGAAAGCTAGACGCAGAACGGGGCGCGCAATGTCCCGTGTAATAAGATCCCGAGAGAGGGACCCATTTTTTTCACGCATCGACTTCGCGCTCACGCTGTTCAAGTAACTCTCCACATTCGCTAGATGTAGAAAGCATTTCTATCAACTTCTTTCGCACATCATCATCAACATCGAATTGAACAATATTTGTTCCCATATGAAGAAGGCATAATGATTTATTCCCCAAATCGTTTGTTAACACATTAAGGGAATAAATGTCCGGCTTGCACAGAGCAATACCGGTTTCTGTAACCAAAGTTTTATTAATGAGGTCAGTCATGGGGATACTCTCCGAGTTAAACACTCTTCTTGAGAAAATACCGCTGTGGGTAAAGTTACAGTCAGTTCCCAGCGAAGTTGAAGCTTTGAAACTTAGAGTCGCAGCACTTGAGGCTGTAATAAATACCACTGCAGGAGGAAAATGCCCGAAGTGTGGAAAAATGACTTTTGCATTAGAGCGAACCGAGGTAGATCCAACGTTTGGCGAGTTGGGCGTGCAAAGAGATGTTTATATATGCTCGAGCTGTAACTATTCAAAGTTTGAACAAATAAGTTAAAGCTCTATTTGGCTCCGATAATAATCGGAGCTTTACTCAATTATTTAGCCGTTTTAAGTGCCTGCTCGATTGCCAGGCTTAACGCACCAGGCATCAAAGCCTGTGCCATTGCATTCGCCCGGTCGAAGTATCCCAGCGTGGGTTTAACTGCCAATGCGTCACCAAACTGTATCAGCAGCTTAGGTGCTCTTTGCTTCTCTCTGGCGCGATGCACGCCATTAGGAGAGCGTTTCTGACGCTTCTTAACCTTTTTGCTCTTCTTGCCTTTCTTGCGCTGGAAGAAACCACTAACGCCATTCACCTCACCTACAAAGACATTTTCTTTAGCTTTGAGTTGCTGAGTTTTATTACGGGCTAAGTTGCCGAACTTATTCAGCTTTATGTTTTTGGGGTTGAGCAACGCCTGACCATTGAGCTTGTGCTGACCGCCAAACTCGAACGGTTCGAGATAACTGGCAGCAATATCACGCACAAATACTTTGGCCTGTAATCGGTCTTTACGAGCACCAAACGAGCCAACAGAACTCACGGTGAAAGGGGTCGGATTATCCAGATTGCGCTGCATACCCACCTTTTGAGCAGCAGCAATCTGGCGAGCAACACTGGTTAATGCCTGGGCTGCTGCAAAAGGAATTTGCTTTTTAATCTGCTGGAGCTGATTGGATAAATCCTTAAGAGTTGCCATGATCTATCCCTAAATAGAAAAACCACCAGCATTTACCCCCACAGCGAGCCGGAGGTAACGAGGTGACTTTGGTTTGCGCATTATCGATGGCACTCAATGAATGCCACCTGTAATGCTCATGCGATTGTGTGCCTGGTTACTTCTCCACCTCAGGCGGCGGTGGTATCTTGGGAGTTCTCACACAACCAAAAAGGGAATATCTATGTCGATGCTCGATAATCAGGAAATTGAGTTACCCGCATGCCCTAAGTGCGGCATCAAGACGAAGAAGAAATACGCTTGGCTTAAGTCTCATCGTCACTTCACTTGCCGGTGCGGTAGTCAAATCAACGTCGATGTTAGTGATCTGACTCGCAAAATCGGGGCTATTGAGAGCAAACTGAAGAAGCTGTTTAAATAATTCTTTGTCGATTGTGATGGTTTCGCTTGGCTGAGCTTCTACCTGTAATATCTGGAAACTCAGCCTATCACCCGCCAGTTGTTCTGCAATCAAACCCGGACTATCCATCATTACCCCCCCCCTCAATGGGTGTTTATGCGTTTTGAAGCTTTATCACTTCTCTCGCCATATACCTTGTCGCTCTAAAAAGTAGAGAGGAAGCAGCGAAGAAAATTGAAGTAACGATCCACCCGATGTATGCCATGCACGAAATAACAGCAATGAACCGCATCCAGCCCATTACCTTTTTAAATTTTGATTTATCTGATGGCTTAAATATCTTGCCCAAATAATCTACCAGCGTTTGTTTCTGTTCGCCGGTGACAGCATATATGGCAATAATAATCCCAATGGCAATAGCCATTAAGATCAGCGAGAGTAGTATTAACAACCATGAATAAGCTTGAGCAATATTTAATAAGGCGCTTTCTGGTTGCCATAGTCCGTAACCCAGCAGCAACAGGAAAACAGTGTCGATTAAATTAATAACTATCTTAGATTTCAATTTTGAATCCCTACTGTGATCGGGCATCGTTAATTATTCGTCGGTCGTCAGTGACAACCTTTTGTAGCGCAGTAAGTTTCTCGACTAGCTTGTCGGCTCGTTCAGCGATTGAAATAAGAAACCCGACATCTGCGTCTGAAAATCCGCAGTCTCTGGCTGCATCAGTGAGCTGTCCACTGGCGGGAGTAACGGGCATATCCCCAACTGAAGCGGCGAGACATTCGAAACGCTTTTGCAGCTTGAGATTGCCAGCACGGTAAGCAGCAATAGTGCCTTTTGCTTTGTTCTCAGCATCGACTACCCCTTGTTGATATGCCTTTAATCCGGCTGACTGGGCAGCCTGAAGTTGAGCCTCTTTTTCGGTGGCGCTCTTTCTGGCGACCAGCTCTGCCGTCACGTCTGATTTATCGCGTTCAGTCCATCTGAGAGACCATTCCGAATTTTTACTATCGCTACCCCACCAGTACCCGCCGCCGACTAAAACTGAAATCGTCAGTGCGACGGCTATCAATCTCAATAGGGTTTCTTTCATGCGGATATCTCGAAGTGAGGACTATCCGTTTCTCCCTTCTCTTGAATGCCGTTTCCGTTCCAATCGGCACCCCAAGTAATTTTCACACCCAGCTCACTGGCAGCTTGAAACATCGCTTTGGACACGGCTTTAAAAGAAGACAAGTTGTCCCAGCCCGTTACCGGCAATAAATCAACAGCATTGCCATCAATATGCTTGGATTTCATTGTCCAAGTGACAATCTTACCGTCCACTGTTCTTCCCTGAGCGTATAGCTGCTCTTGCCGCGCTACAGTGCGCACCCCTTCGATAACACCGAAATCAACCGTCGATAGCTCCAGAGCGCGGCGAACCACTCTCACCAAGTCAGCATTAACGCCTTTGAGATTACCCTCACTCCGCTGGCTGAATCTGAAATTACTTGTCATTACTCTTCCCTTCTTCAATCGGCCGGCCCGTTACCTTCCACTTGAACAAGCTGGATAAATAATCCGTGCCGAGATAACCAATAATTACGCTTGAAAGGTATGCGAGGTCGGTCGATAACCCGAAGAAATTAAGTAGGTCACGCACCGCAAAAGCTATCGCAGCACACATCAGTGCATCCAAAAAACATCTACGCCATG
This sequence comes from Yersinia sp. 2540 StPb PI, assembly GCF_052217165.1. Taxonomy (NCBI): domain Bacteria; kingdom Pseudomonadati; phylum Pseudomonadota; class Gammaproteobacteria; order Enterobacterales; family Yersiniaceae; genus Yersinia; species Yersinia sp. 2540 StPb PI. The sequence continues at coordinate 2,430,782 of NZ_JAZGQC010000001.1, read as the reverse complement.
GCTTCTCGTTATACCGGCCACGTAACCAGGCGATAATCCCAGCGATCCCGCCATAGCCCAACTCGGGACGATGTGCGGCTATCCATCGGGTAATGATGTCCATAAGGTCAGGGTTGTTATGCATTTTCATATCTCCCCCTCCCGGACGGGCTGGGCGTGTAGTTAAGGAATTTAGCCCATCAGTGCAGCCACTCATCTGTTAATAGTGTGTGTGGAGTTGATTGGGTGACTGATGGGCTAAAACGAAAAAGCCCCAGCGGTTAAGCTAGGGCTAAAATTTGGTACGCCATCGCGGACTTGAACCACGCACCGTCAGCTTAGAAAGCTGGCGCTCTATCCTGATGAGCTAATGGCGTAATATTTTAATATATAAACAAAAAAATGCCCCTACGAAGCGGGCCAAATCCTCTAAAGTCACATACAACAGGGGTAAATCGTTGTGAGTTCAACCCTACGCCTAAATGAGTAGGAAGCAATGAGAATCTCGGACAATATTATGAAAATCGTGCAATTCAATGAAGATAACTCTAATTAACTTTAAATTAACAGGATATTTGACATGAAAAAACCAAAGATGCTTACCGAAAAATCTGATTTCTATTGATAACTAATCTACAGAAAGCATTCCAATAGCTAAACTCAAATAAAATTTACGTTCTTCATTTTGCTCTTGTAAAAATTCAGACTTGAAATGTTGTACTAAATTATTCAAGTCGATATTTTCTCCACTTACGCGAAATTTAATAACAGCTTCGCCGATTAACCTACTTACGTAATCGCATGTAGCATTTAAGCTATATCCCTTAGGGATCATAAAAACCTCAAAGTTAAAATTCCCCATTCAGTGTAGGTTATTTCTTGTACAGATTATCTTTCTTACCAATAAACCACTGAATGTGCTTAGGTTGCTCAAATTATTACAGTTATGGTTACATTTCAGGATCAATACAAAGCAATCTGCTGGCCGTATACCCTCAAAATACAAAAGGCCCACCAAAGTGAGCGTTAACGTACCTTAACGTTTTCATGCCGTTAACTATAATTTGAAGCCGGTTGCAGTTCCGGCGTCAACATCTACCAATGTGCTGACCGCATACCTTTCAATGTACTTCTGTGGTGGCCGGCGCTGATCTCGGCTATGTCAGATTCTCACTGCGCTACTCCGTTTATTAGGGAGTGGGTTTACACTCTCCCTTGCAGACCGTCTGCTGGAGTTTTGCCAGCCTGCACGGTCACTTCATCTCCAGTATTGCGGCGCTTTAGCATGCGCATTCACCACATTCGGCTGGATACTGCCTCGTCCAAGCCTCGGAGGATGGAAAGATTCAGGCTCTTTCAAGTACCCATGCGAATGTAGAATGCAAAAAGCCCTGACCGGTTAGAGTCAGGGCTTAATAAAAGGAGTATCGTTACGGGGGCCTGCCCGTGGTACTGGCTAGTTGGTTATACATTAACTCTAGCTTATGAAACCATTAATGCGATTGGATAGTTTATAAAAGTCACTATTACGAATGCGTATTATTAAGTATATCTTTATGAATTTTATTAGCTTATCTATTCAATTTGACTTAAGTCACATTAATTAAATAAAACAATCATATGATATCTGGCAGTAAAGATTTCCCTGGTGTTCGCCTATTTGCACCCCTTACCAAGATAAACGGTGGTAAGGGTTTTTTTTGCACCCAATAATCAACATTCGGCTGGATACTGTTTCACAACGATCGGATTAACCAATCCAGTACCCATGTGAATGCAGGCTTACTCTTTGTTGGCAGATTCTACATACGGGATAATCACACATGTAGAAAAGCCCGGCGATTAACCGAGGCTTTGAATTTGGTGCTGTGATAGCTAACCCTGTAACCGTACCAACGATAATGCAATCCATGCACCAAGGTAACTATCACAGCACCATATAATTAACATTGTAATTATAAACAAAGAGTAAACATAACCATGCTTATAGTTGTCATGCATCACAAAATGACAAAAACCAGAGCGATTAACTCAAGGGCTGAAATTGGCCCGCCACCGAGGTCTCGCACCTCGCACCTACAACAATAATGGTTATCGGCTCTATCCAGCTGAGCTAGTGGCGGTTGGAGTAGATTCTACGCATCAATTTATAAACACACCATCAGCAAGGTTACTTTTCAGAACATTCACCCTACTAATGTAAGCCCTATAAACGACAAAGCCCCGCCGAAGCGAGGTCTTTTTAATTGTGTAAGCTACGTGACAAAGTAACCACTCTTAGCAGAGTAATAGGTAAAACTCGTAACGAATAGCCTTTTTATGCAATTTTTTCGATATCAGTTTTATAGGTCCACTCATCCATTTCTAACCTGGCACCCGCCATAATCAGACAAGCGTCAACAAAGGTTTCTGCCATCATAAGCTTGAGTCTGATTTTCCCCTCAGAGCATCTCTGTTTCCTTGCTATTGCTGATTTTGATATCCCTTTTTTGTAGTGCTGCTCAATCAGCTCATAGTCTTCGTCTCGCCCTGCTTTCTTAAGCCTCCCAACAGCTGAATCCACAAGCAGACCATCATTATCACAGCACGACAATCGTGATTTTGTGGTACTGGGTAGCAGGCCTTTAAACCCTGCGGCAATGGGGGAGTAACCAACACCACTATCTTCATTTGCTGCCCAACCGCCCCAGCGTTCTAATACCAATTGAATATCACGCATATTTATGGATACCCCTCTGAATCTCTGAACGTTACCCAATAAAAAAGCGAGCCGTATTTAATATACGACTCACTATTTATATTGATTAGCTATGTAGATATATTACCATAACTCGTAACGATAACTAAGATAATAGCGTCAATATCGACCACAATAGCAACGTATTAGACGATGTTAATGCTATTATTTAATTATCCATCAACGCATCCCCTATACGCACTCATGCACTCCTATCAAATTCAGATATACCGCATCACTATTTGAGCCAATAAAATCCTGATGTCGCTCACTTTGCAAATACCATTTCAATACATCCAGTGCCTCTCGTTGATGGCGAGGACGGATGATTTCAAGCTTCTTATCAAGATAGGTTTCACGGTCTGATATAGGGCCGTCGCAATCATAACCATATCCACCAGGGTCCATTTCTTTGCAAGCAGCATTACGCACCGTATATAACCATTGCCAATACTGAAATTCTCTTACAACATCAGACAGTGTATGAGGCTCTGGTAAAACCCCAGCGAAACCCTTTGACGCTTGCGCTCGCAGGTCCCATACCTCAGTAACTCGCTTACCCTCAACACATCCCTTCTTTTTTTCCTCAGGTGTCCAGCCAAAATCATCATCATAGATATCGCCATAGGCCACCTCCATTAGTTGTTCTGCTCTAGTAGGCTCCAGAGCTGCCTCATAACTGCCGAATGTACCCCTGACCTCTGCTGCGCGGGAATATTGTGTTCTGGCTCGGTCTATATAATGCTGTGGGTCCCCCATCATTAGTGTGGAAAAGCCAGCAGTCCACCCGGCGCCATTCGCTTCTAAATAACGAGTGTAATTATCACGAGCATCTTTGGGGGAGATAGTCAGTTTGTGCAAAGCTTCCTCTGCCGCCGCAATATGTCCCGGTTCGCCGGTATTGATAACCTCCAACACCCACAAATAGGCGTCGGTCTGCTTATCTCCCGTAATGCGCCTCTGCACTGGTAAGGGCTTGGGCACGATAAGTGCGGTGCTGTATTGCTTCTCTGGTATCTCAAACATCGCGACATGCTCGGGATTATCAGCAAATAACCCCGACCGCTTACAGGCGCTTTTGACCGTGCTCAAATTCAAATTAGTCATATCGGCTATCCGTTTATAACCGATGCCTGATTGTTTAAGCCGAAATACCTCAGCACGTAATTCTTTTGTCATTCTCATGATATGCATACCCTGTATTCTTTTACTCTCTGTCAGGGCATTGGTGTAATACCCCACCAGAGAGAATGATTTATCCGATTCAGGTCAGTTCAAATGGAGGCGATCCGCTTATTCCTCCAAATCATCAGGCATCATGAGCACCACGAAGTGAGGCTGCTTACCGTCAATTCTGAGCGTTTTCTTAGTGATCCCCTTGCTCGGTTTATCCAACATACCGGCATCCACGAGAGCCTGAGCAAAAGCCACCGCATTGGCACCTACGGCAATCTCGTTTCGAAAGACTGAGGGAAAAGTATGAAATACCAATGTATCGAGCCCCGGCTTTTTCTCTCGATATCCCGCCAAATCCTTTATTGGTAAATCTCGCGGATCCGTTTCAGGGTGTGGTAAATAACGGCTATAACCGAAGCGTTGCAAGAAAGACTCAGCCTGTTCCGCCCATGCTTTTGATTCACGATTACCCATACCAAAATCATTAACCCATGCATTAAAGCCATGTTGTAAAGCATCCCGGCACTCTTGCTCACTCCAACTGGTAAGGTGTTTGGAAAGCAGCAAAGCGGCTTCCAGTATGGCGAACCTCGATGCAACACGGCGTACCTGTTCACTGGCTTCATCGGGTAATAATGCTATCCACCGACGTTCCGCATCCCTGACAGCTTGCGCTGCCGCCTCTTTCTGACTGGCTAGACATTTTATCCATGCCCGCCCTACCGCACCGTAGTGGTCTTTACAGGCATCTCGCATAGCATCTGCATGGGCTTTACCGTCCTTGAAACCATGGTATTCAGTTGCTTTGGTGATGGGCACATTTAATAACCGCACCAGTTGACCAGCGTTTACCTTGCCTCCATCAGCTCGGATATAACTCTCAAGATCGATTTCACCGGTACTGAATGCCATTGCTCGCCAGCGTTTCACATCCCGGTTACCGCCCTCCTTGGCCCCCTGAATTTTGCCGACGCCGTTAAACAAAGCGTAAGCAGCATCAGCAACTGCGCGTTTATTGCTGCCTTGCCCTATCTCATCCAGCGGCATAAAACCGTCATTGTGCGCCGCAGCCTCATTTACCAAGCCCAATGCTGTTGAGTACCACGTCAGTTTCAGCGCTTCGGGTTCACCATAAACAGTGGTAGCCGCGTTACCCGTCGTGGTTTTACCCGCGGAGGAGCCACCGAATAAATGAACACCAAAACCATCCGCACCAGCCAAACCAATCAGCGGAGCAGAAAAGGCACAGGCAATACCCAACATCATGGAGGGATTACCTCGAGCAAGTTTGGCCACATTGTTGCGCCAGCTCTCTGGGGTCCCTTTAGTGGTGTAGCCTTTTGCCGCCGATGAGCGACCATTAAAGAGTACCGGGGTTGCAGGTGCGCCAATCACCGAACCATCAGGCATGATGTATGCACCGCACTGCCAGCCAGTAGCATTGGCTACTGTCCAAAGCTGCCGCTCTCCACTGCGTTGCAGGTAGTCAGCCAGTATTGCCCGTAATCCACTTTTTGCTGTGATAGATAAACCACCAGCTCGCAGCCGCGACCAGCCTTCCCGCTCGCCAATGTCACGCATGGGTAAAGCTTCTGAACGTTCGGTACTGTTACCCTCCGGCGTCCAGGAGAGGATCAGATACCGCTCGTTATCGTCTTCACCTATCCCCGCAACGGATATCGGGTCACTCAGCCAGCTTTCTCTTTCCGTAATATTGCCGTTACTTTTATCCAGTTTGGGTTCAACCCAATACATGCCACCTTTACGCTCATCGACATATGGACGTCTGACATCCTGAGGCTCCGCTACCGGAGGCACCTCTTCTGCCAAAATATGTGGTTGATATAGAGAATCAGCAAACGCGGTAATACTCGTATCCAGTCCATACTGCTGACGATAATCATCCCAGTCGGCTTTATGGTCTGTCGGTGGTAAGGCAACCCAGCCATTCACCGCGGTAGCCGCTTTCTCAGCAGATTCTTTCCCGATATTCTTTTCACCGGGTTTAAGGTCGTTATCAGCAGCAATGATAATTTTCGCATCAGGCCAACGTTCCCGACTGGCTTTCGCTATATGGATCAGGTTCCCTTCATCAATAGCAGCCAGCACAACCCCATCACTCAGTAACGAAACTGTAACGCCGGTTGCGTTACCCTCAGCAATTAACACCGTTACAACCAGCTCATCATTCAGTGCAGTTGGAAGTCTCACTGGAATGAATGAACCTTTCTTGATGGTGCCGGATATCAGTCGCTTGGTGCCATCAGGCTTAATCACCTGCGCACCCGTTACCTCACCCTCCATTGTTTGCAGCACCAGTAACAAAGAACCGTCACTCAATAGGGCTTTAGAGGGGCTTGAAAGCCCCTTATTAAGTAGGTACTGAGATTCGCCAGATACCGTTTTCGCCACCAGCTCCGCAACCTTATCCGCTATTGGGATACCGGGTTGTACCGGCTGTTTTACATATTTAGCAGGCACCGGCGCAGACACTCGTGAATCTGGGTCCATTCCCAATGCGTCTGCTACCATGACCGCCGCCTCAGTGGATGTGCATTGCTTAACTTTCTGTACCAGCTCAAGCCCATCACCGGCACCACACTGATTACAGAAATGAGTCCCACGTCCATCCTGATCATCAAATCGGAATCTGTCTTTGCCACCACAAGCAGGACAAGCAGAATGGTCGCGAGGTCTTTCCGGTACATCAATACCGAGATAACCAAGAATATCGCGCCAACGGTTGGTGGCCTGAGCCGTAACTTCACGGATCAAATCAATGGGCTGTTTCATCGACTCCCTCCTCGTAAGCGGCGACCTTTAAGCTATCGATGTATCTTGCCAGAGCAGCATGTAAGCAACCTGTTATTGCTGAATTATCAAATTCACCGGCATCAATCCGTTGATAAACTTCAGTTACAGGGACCTCAATCAAAGGTAACCACACATCGCTTCGCAACACATGAATCGTGATACTAGGAATTCCATAAAGAGGAATTGTTTGTCCTACCATATATTTAGTCATGCTGCGTTTCCCCCACTGAATACCAGCCCATGCCGGTTATCGTGAGGATTAGCCAAAGTCTCTACGACTGTAGCCTTCATGACTTCCGTCATTGTCTCGACGCCGTGCGGTGTCAATTTACTGTTATCTTTACTCAGCATCTGAGTGTAGGTTTCCACAAGAATCCGCGAGCCGTCATCACGCCCGAATTCCTGAAAACAAAGCACTTCCAAAGAATGAATAAGGCAATTACAAATTGCTGCCTCAGTTAAATTTTCCAGAACAACAACCTTTCTAGAATTAATAATGACATTGGCAATGGATTCGCCTCTATTTCGTTTCTGACAATAAGCGATAAATGCCACTGCAATATGTTTACGATTTAATTCGATTGAATGATTCAGGTTCGTCATAAATATATCCTTTCCTTTCATCAGGCCGAGCGAGTCCCCAGCCTGACGGCTGTTATTTTTTAGATGTTGGAATGCTAACTAATTAAATACAGGGCATTTAGCTACTGGCTATATCAAGGCGCTCCATTTTGTCCGGCCTCCCGCTCAAGCAAATGAACCGCAACTGGCCCGGCGAGATCTAGTGCTAGACCTAGTAATTCCTTTTCGTCAGTAGTATCTAATTCAACATTGGATTCAAACATCAACAGCAAGAGAGCATTTAATTGACCAGCCTTATGCGTGGCAATATCCAGAGGTACTGATTCATTGGCTTTCATGGTTATGCTCTCCCGATAAAGGTAAATTCAGCGACGAACCGTGCCAGTGGCATAATGCAGGGCGATGAATATCCGTCACGGCTAAAAGTAACGCGATTAAAGGCAACGGAATCGACAGTGACCAATGAGCCATGACTGTCTTTGTAACGATCATTTGGCTGTGGCTGGCCCATAATTCACCCCCTTAATATTTCTCGCCGCTTTTTCAGCGCGTTCCTGAGCGATCCAAAGAAGTTCATAACCCGTGTCGTTACCATCCTCACTAGCAATCAGCATTGAACTGACTTTTAAAATTGAAGCAATTTCACTGAGAAGATCGGAAACTTCGCAGGGCGCTAACTTATCCATAAGTCACCCCCATAACATCAGACAGATTGATACTATGTACTGCCAGCCATGCTTCGCGAGGCCATGATTTTACAGAGCCATACTGTGGGTCAGGCACAATCTCTGGTTTAAAGCCATTCTCAAGACACCATTTCCGCAACGGATGCCACGCAAACTTCTGATGAGTCACATTTTCTACAGCTTTCACCGTGGCATGCTTTGTACTTTCCCCCAGCCGTTCTTCCAGTACACGACATTTGCGAGTCGCGGCACTTAGTTTGCCGAGAGCGCTGGCTTCACGTTTACGGCTAATCTGACCTTTGGTACGAACAGCTTTGTCGGCGCGTTGCTTTTCAGCTAAGCGACCTTGCTCGGAGTCGATAGCAAGTTGAAGAATCTCCAAACGACTGAGGTCGGGAGTAGTTGCAGGTGCTGGCAATGCATCACGTCGGGAGAAGTAAAACTCAGTGAGGTCATTGAAGTAGTCCCACGCCTGATCCGTTTCTAACATCTTCGCGTGATTGGCCGCGCCGCGTTCCGTCCAGAGACGCAAGTTACGAGCGCGTTTCCCAACTGCATTACTTAAAGATACCCAGTTCTTCATTTCACGAAGCTCATCACCTTGAACATCAAAATAGTGCTTACCTTCGATAAAACGGTCTTGGTTTCGGTGATAGTTAACATTAATGTTATTCACATCGGTGCCATACCCAGCCGCAAGCTGCTCGGTGGTTGCCACACGCTGACCGCGATACTCAATAACCTGCAAATCTTTGGCCGCTAGCGGAGCCAGTTCAGTTTTTTTAGACATTGCACACCCCCTGCTCATTTTTCGCATCATGCTCTTCAAACCGTACGATGTTATGTACCGCCTCAGCCCACCAATACACCTGCAATCGTTGCTGCTCGTTCTCAATCAGAGGAATAACAACCGTCAACAAATGAAGCAGACCTGCTTTGACGCGTAATAAACGAGTGCGGGATACATTCTCGCTGGTGTCAGGGATTGGCTTACCACGGCTGCCCATCAGTTCAGCAATCAGGGCTTGAGTTTCTTTGTATGAAGGTGGGTAGATATCATCCTCATCAAGGAGCTGCATGATGCTGGTGATCTGAACGTTGCTTAAGCGGCGCTCTGTAGCCCCCAAGAGAACAGTAGCTGATGCTTTATCAAGGCTTTCAGCTTCACCACGCCATGACAGTTTGAGAGCACCACCAGCAGCGTCTAATGCGCTAAATTCAACACGGTATTTTTTAAGCATTGCATACCCCCTGTGCAGGAATACGACCAGCAAAGGAAAGTACGAACTGACCAGCCAGAGAGCGGCGAGCATCTTGTTCAGAATGGGCAGTGACTGATTCGCGGTGCGGCTTGGCATTCAGGTCAGAACGGCACACTGCGAGAAAGAGATACTGAAATTTAGGGCGAGTTTGGGTATGATTTAACATAGCTACCTCGATACTCAATCTATCGTTGGTGGTAAGAGGCCCGGTTAGTGTTAGCGCACTGCTGGGCTTCGTTATTTTGTGTACTGCCTGTGCCTTATCTGTGGATAAGGTGTGATTTAAATTACAATTAAATGAATCACACATCAAGTGTTTTGTGTGATTTGATTTCATGTATACTGAATCACACGTTTTATTTAAGGTGCTGAACATGGCAACAAATACGGTTAACGACAAATCAAAACAAATATCCATTCGCATTCCACACGATGTAATGGATGGTATGGAAGCGGTAAAAATGGACGGTGAAAGTAATGCCGGTTTTATCGTTACAGCTATGCAAGATGAGATAGCCCGCCGCCAACTCAAAGAAAGCGACGAAAATAAGTTGCTGTCCAACCTCAATGGCGCACTAGAAGCACTAGCTCGTATCGAAGAGATCGGTACGAAGGCAGGGGAAAATATCAAGGCCATCGTTGACGTAGCGCAGAGTGAGATCAAACGCCGCCAACGCAAGAAGGCCAAGTCAGAACCATCTGAGTAATCCCAAAGGGTAGCATTCACAGTGCTACCCTTTTCTTTGCCTGAACCGAATTGCAGTTCCGTTAAACTCGATAAATCAGAGTATTTGGGTAATGACTGCTGAGCTAAATATTTGGCTGAGTGGTGATCTCCACTATATTCTGGAGATTGGTATAGATTGCTTGCACCAGGTACTACGGAAGTTTCGTAGTTTAAATTTTGAGCGTCAGTATTACTTACTTTCAACTGACCCGAAATCACCGAGATAGCTATAATCTGAGACATAATTACTGTATCCCCAGCTTGCCACCGCCAATAAACTCAAAAGGGATTTGCCCTATCTCATCAACCAATTTCTGGGCTTTCTGAAGTACAGGTAAATCATCTTGGCGCTTGCGTAAGCGCCTACCAGCATCAGAAGAGTCTTCATTGGACGATTTCCAAGCCGTAGCAACAATGTTCTGCATCTGCTGGAGCGTCAGGCGAGTATCAGCGACCAATCCCCCTGACTCTTTGTCCATTAAATCCAAAGCCCAACGCCTCAAATCCTTGGCAACAGGAGTTTCAGCCAGCAATCCAAGTAAGTGCAAACCCCGAAGAGAGAAAATACGTATTTTCGTCTTAAGATTATTGCAACCCATTGTTTTTCCCGAGGTCACTGTTGTAATGACCTCGGTCATACTGGCGGTAAACTCATCTGAGTTGCTGTTGTATAAGTTGGTAACTGATTTCGCATTGGCATAGCCTAGCAACTTAGCCGACTCTTTAGCTGTTACCCAAATCTTCCCATCACCATGATCAAAAGGAATTACAGTTTGATCTTTAAACTTCAGCACAATGGAATTAGAAGTAGTGCTAAATTCAGAGTGAGTTTGGCCGCTGCCAATTAAGGCATTTAATTTTTTCATGTTGAATTATCCTTCGTTAAATCATTTGGTAGCTGTAGCGACGGAAATCAAATGTTGGATTAAACCGAATGCAAGTACACGCAAGTAATGCACACCCTATATACATAATTAGGCGACCTCCTTGCGGGATTCAGCAATACGCTGGTTGATCCACTCGTCAATCTCGCTTTCAACGAAGGCAATAGAGCGGGTACCGATTTTAATGGAGGAAGGGAAGCGATTCTGGCTGATGAGGCGGTAAAGCCAAGCCTTACTGTAACCAGTGCGGCGTTGAACTTCGGATAAGCGAATAAGTGATTGCGACATATTTACCTCGTAATATCTATTGCGGTTTACGAGATGAATTTCACCAAATTTAAGCTAGTCAGTGTAGAAATTGAGTAAATAAAGATGGAAGGTATAATTTAAAAGCTAAACCTGTAGATGTCACTTTAATAGATACATTGGAAATGGATAAACTACAAAAACGGGACTTTAGAAATGACGTCCCGCGCTGTAACACTGTTTGGAAATGATTACTCATCAGAGTCAGGAAGTGTGATTTCTAAAGACTCTTTGATAAGGTTGGTCATTTGTTTCTCTGTAACAACCATTCCCTGATATCCTGAGACTGCAAGATTCTGAGCGACGGCTCTAGCTATAGCCAGCTTGTTTAATTTTTCACCGTTTCGAAATGTTCTACTGGATCTTTCGAGGGCGATGGCCATACCAGCGATTAACATTAGTGCAGTATTCTTACCTGGAAATTCGCCCCACTGGTCAAGATACAATTGATTGTTGGTTTTCTTTTCTATTGGCTTCGATTGCTGTAACGGTAGAGGCCAATTAAATTCATGCTCAGTGACCCATTTTTCAACCTCTGCACGAACAAGAATACAATCTCGACGATCGTTGTCCATATTATCGTAATGTAAAATTTCCTTTGCTTTTAGCTTACCGTTATCGACAGCATCCCAAATAGATTCTTTATATGCCTCAAGTTCACTGGACTGTTCCCTTCCTAAATTAACTCGAGGATTAGCTCCGATAATTAAATAGGCAGCATCACTCAGCGTAATACTATCTCGAGAAAGGTAAGGAACAAGCCAACTTGGTAAGTTCTTTTTTAGCCCAATATTATATTCTAATAAATTATCATGAAGATTTAGACCGAGAGTCTTTTCAATCTCTGACCGATTAAAACCTAAGAAATCAAATGAATTCATAATCCCCCCTAGAATGGAATATCACTATCAAAATCGAGCGCGGTGGAGCTTTGAACTTCATTTTTCTTAGTCATAGATGGAGCCCATCCCTCATAAAGCGGTTCATCCATTTCAGGACTAACCATAATCCGACTTAATAAATCGTATGGGTTAAAATCAGGATCAGTGTAAGCAGGGCTACGAGTAATACCTCTCGCATCTTGAATTAACAGGCTGGGAGCATACTGTTGTTCTTCATCTAATCTGATGATTATCCAATTAGCTATTTGTTCTCTGGTCATGTCAGGGTGCAACGCTTCAATTCTTACGATTAGCTCCCTGATGCTTATGAATTGCTGCTTCTTGGATTTTAACTCTGACGCTGGATTAGCCATATACGCCACCTCGCATCCTCTAAATTTTAGGGGCTATGCCAGCCAGTAGAGGTGTACTGGTTTTCGGGGATCAGCCTAGGCATAGCCTTATTCTCTTGAGGTCTACTATAAATCACCACTGTATACTCGTCCAGCACCTACTCCACCAATGCATGACATCACTTCACATTTTCTCATCAAACTGCGGTGAGCAATTTCAGCTTATCGATTACAGATTTAGGGTGATTTAGCTGAGAAAAAGCCAGGTTTTCGGGAGATAACGCGATTAGGGTCGGTTCAAATGGCCTAAAGTCGGTTCAGGGTCGGTTCAAAAAATGAATTAATTAACCTATAAATCAACAAACTAAAATATTGAACCGACTGAACCTACTGAACCGACCCTTTTTTATTCCTCACGGAAGAATTTTACCTAATCACTAAGCTTTTGACTAACGTTCCAGGCTATCCATATAGTCGGCATACCACTGAAGCATTTCTCGACGACCATCCAGATACTGGGCGTGATTGTAGGTACCACGAATGCTGTTTTTATCCACGTGTGCCAACTGTGTTTCTATCCATGCAGTATTAAACCCCTGCTCATGCAAAATGGTGCTCATGGTATGTCGGAAGCCGTGTCCAGTCGCTCTACCACTGTAACCAATGCGTCGAATGAGAAGATTCATTGTCATCTCACTGATTGGCTTATCACCAATCCCTCGCCCAGGAAATACAAACTCATATCCGCCACTGATAAGCTGAACTCGTCTCAGTAACTCCAGCGCTTGCTTCGATAGTGGGACTGCATGATTACGCCTCATTTTCATTCTTTCTGGAGGGATCTCCCAAAGGGCTTTATCCATATCAATCTCACGCCATACGGCACCACGAAGCTCACCGGGTCTAAGCCCGGTAATAATCAGTAGCCTTAAAGCATTCTTTACCACTTCACTTCCACGATAACCATTTACGCCATGCAGAAATGCTGGCAACTCCTCTGCGGTGAGATGAGCATAGTTATCTCTTTTGTGTGGTTTAAGCGCACTGGCTAAGTCTGGTGCGGGGTTATATTCTGCTCTACCAGTAACAATGGCGTATTTCCAGACTTCGGCACACCGCTGCCTGACCTTACGAACTTTCTCAGTAGCCCCACGGCGTTCCATTCTGGATAGTGCTTCTAATAGCTCGAGGGGTTTTATATCTCTAATGGGTCGATGCCCAATATAGGGGAAAATATCTTTCTCAAATGCGCTCATCATGTCTTTGCTGTATCCCTCAGACCAGCGTTCGACATTTCGCCCGTACCATTCTCTGGCTATTGCCTCAAATGTATTGGCCTGCTCCAACAGTAGTGAACGTTTATTATCCTTGCGGACTTCACTTGGGTTTTTACCGGCGGCAACCAGCTTTCGCATCTCATCACGTTTTTCTCTGGCCTCAGCCAAGGTGACTAATGGGTATGTGCCGAGAGATATCATTTTTGGCTTACCAGCAAATCGATAACGAAAGCGCCAGGCTTTTGAGCCATTGGGTTCAACAATGAGAGATAACCCAAAGCCATCCGTTACGCTATAGGGTTTAGCCTCGGGCTTTGAGCGCTTAATTTGAAGGTCGGAAAGTGGTGGCATGTGTATAGTTTTCCCTGCTGATGTGTAGAGCCACGATTAGCGCCGAAACTATACACAAAACTATGCACATGTGTATGTAGCTTTAGGTTGATTTTGGTAGACGTTAGGATAATTGAAATTGGCTGTGAAGTGCGTAATTACTGCTTTGAGTAGACTTTGGAAGAGGTTAGTAGAAGTTGAGTTGGCGGAGGAGGAGAGATTCGAACTCTCGAACGGTTACCCGTCGACGGTTTTCAAGACCGTTGCCTTCAGCCACTCGGCCACCCCTCCGCAACGAGCCGAACTATAAACAGAGCTCTGCCGCTTGTAAAGCCTGTTTGTGCTTAATTGACCAAAAAATCCGCTAGCTGATTGTCGAGTGCTGAATTTATCGTCATCCCTTATGCTAACTGGCCATTAGGCGTACAGCAGCCGGTTTATTTACTCTCGCACAGATGGCACCTCACCAAATAACAGCAGAGACTGCTTTGGGGTAGTGGCAAATATTTGCTAAATTAGCGGCCGTTTCATTGATTGAATTACCGAGGTTGTATGTTGGAGTTTGAAGGCCGGGTTATTGATACCGATGCACAGGGTTATCTGAAAAATAGCGCGGACTGGAGCGAGGCTTTAGCGCCCATACTGGCTGAACAGGAAGAGATTATACTCACTGAACCGCATTGGGAAGTGGTGCGCTTTGTGCGTGCATTTTATCAAGAATTCAATACATCACCTGCAATCCGCATGCTGGTAAAGGCCATGGCACAAAAGTATGGTGAAGAGAAAGGTAATAGCCGATATCTGTATCGTTTATTCCCCAAAGGGCCAGCAAAGCAAGCAACCAAAATTGCAGGATTACCCAAACCCGTTAAGTGTATTTAACGGCAGATAGCAGTATTTAATAATGGATAGCTGTGCTCTGGCACCGCTCGTGAGTTAATAGCGGATTTTAAATTTTTCAAACGCGGTGCTCGGATAAGGTTCTGTCAGCAGTCGATCCACCCGCGCACCGCGTGGCCCCCCCTGCTTAATCCACTCAAGCAGGTGTTCAACCGCATTTTGCTCGCCGTAAGCCACCACTTCCACACTGCCATCATCACAATTTTTAGCGTAACCCGTTACACCCAGCGCTTGTGCCTGACGTTGCGTGCTATAGCGGAAACCCACGCCCTGAACAACGCCGTAAACATAGGCGGCAGTGCATACTTTTGGCATATAGACTCCTCATCTACGTGATAATTTGCATTTTCCGGCTCATACTCCGACAATACCGCTCTTTTTTACCTAGCTGGCAGCAACCTAATTATGACCGTAAGCCTGATTCTTGCCAAAGGACGTGAAAAGTCCTTACTTCGTCGCCATCCGTGGATCTTCTCTGGGGCCGTTCAACGCCTTGAGGGGAGTGCCCTGCCCGGTGAAACCCTCGATATCCTTGATAGCCAGGGTAAATGGCTGGCCCGTGCCGCCTACTCTCCTGAATCACAAATTTTGGCACGAGTCTGGACGTTCCAACAAGATGAAGTTATTGACCGCGAGTTCTTCATCCGCCGTCTACAGCAAGCGCAGAGCTGGCGTGATTGGCTGGCAAAGCGTGATGGTTTGAACGGCTATCGCCTGATCGCCGGTGAGTCTGATGGCCTGCCGGGTATCACCATAGACCGCTTCCAGAACTTTCTGGTATTGCAGTTACTGTCGGCCGGCGCTGAATATCAGCGGGAAACACTGGTTAGTGCCTTACAACATTGTTACCCAGAATGCTCTATTTATGACCGCTCCGATGTTTCCGTGCGTAAAAAAGAAGGCTTACCTCTGACGCAAGGGACAATCAGCGGTGAAATGCCGCCTGACCTGCTGCCAATAACCGAAAACGGCATGCAACTGTTGGTTGATATTCAGCACGGCCATAAAACAGGATTTTATTTAGATCAGCGCGATAGCCGCCTGGCGGCGCGTAACTACGCCGATGGTCGCCGTGTTCTGAACTGTTTCTCTTATACCGGTGCCTTTGCTGTCGCAGCGCTGATGGGAAATTGTAAGCAAGTTATCAGCGTTGATACCTCACAAGCTGTACTGGATATAGCCAAACAAAACATTGAACTCAACCAGTTGGATTTGAGCAAAACCGAATTCATTCGGGATGATGTGTTCCAATTGCTGCGTAACTACCGCACGCAAGGGGAAAAGTTTGACATGATCATTATGGACCCACCGAAGTTTGTGGAGAACAAAAGTCAGTTGGCAAGTGCGTGTCGTGGCTACAAAGATACTAATATGTTAGCGATACAATTATTGCGCCCAGGCGGGATCTTGTTAAGTTTCTCCTGCTCTGGTTTGATGCCAACAGATTTATTCCAGAAAATTTTGGCCGATGCTGCGTTAGATGCAGGGCATGATATACAATTTATAGAACAGTTCCGTCAGGCAGCGGATCACCCGGTTATCGCGACATATCCAGAAGGTCTGTACCTGAAAGGGTTCGCGTGCCGGATAGTATGACTTGAAATGCCCTACACTGCCCTCATATAGAAGACAGAGTAATGTTTCTCAGGAGGTTATCATGATTGCCAGCAAATTTGGTATTGGGCAGCAGGTCCGCCACAGCCTACACGGCTATTTGGGTGTAGTGATTGATATCGATCCTGAATATTCTCTCGAGCCACCGGAACCTGATGAGGTTGCAAACAACGCTATGCTGCGTTCGTCACCTTGGTATCACGTGGTTATTGAGGATGATGAGGGGCAACCGATACATACCTATCTAGCTGAAGCGCAACTAACCTATGAAGATATGGATGCTCACCCAGAGCAACCTTCATTGGATGAACTGGCGGCGTCCATCCGCCATCAGCTACAGGCTCCGCGTCTACGCAACTAAATCTTGAGATTTATCGATAAAACCCGGCGCTTAGTACCGGGTTTTTTATCGCCAAAATTAGCAACGCCGCGTATCACTGTTTTTCTAATCCCAGGCGCGGTATTTCAATCTTCGGACAACGATCCATCACCACCTTTATTCCCGCATCTGCCGCCAAGGTAGCCGCCAACTCATTAATAACACCAATTTGTAACCACAGAACCTTGGCGCCGATAGCAATAGCATCTTGCGCAACGCCGTATGCAGCCTCGGCATTACGGAAAACATCCACCATATCGATAGCATGAGGAATATCCGCCAGTTCTGCATATGCCTGCTGGCCCAATAATGATTTCCCCGCCAATTTAGGGCTAACAGGCGTGACTTGATACCCCTGCTGTAGCAGATAAGCCATAACACCATAACTTGGCCGCGATGGGTTATCACTGGCCCCGACTAATGCAATTGCTTTTACCTGTTGGAGAATGTCAGCAATGTCTTTATCGTGCATTTTTCAGTTCCTCTGATGCGCTAAAAGAATATCCCAATCCATGTGCACCCGGAGGGATACTACCAATATTAGGCGATCCTCTAAGTGTACATCATGGGGAAAATGGATCATAAATGCGGTCAGATTGATTTGGTTTTAGAGATGTCGCAGTAATTACTGTTAGAGTGCCGGCTTTATCCTTATAATTCATCAGGATAAAAACGTCATATTTATACTGAACATTTCAAAAAGTAAATAAATGTGGGCGAACGGAAAGACTTTGACACATAATCTAGCCTGTCTGACAATGTACGCGGATATCACCCTCAGGAGCAGCACATGAAATTTGGTCTGGTGGTCGTAGGGATTTTGGCCGTTTGCTGTAGTGCTTCAGCTATCGCCACGACCTTAAAACTCGCGCCGGAAATTGACCTGTTGGTGGTCGATGGGAAAAATATGTCAGGATCCTTGCTAAAAGGAGCCGATAGCTTGGAATTAAACAGCGGTCAGCATCAAATTCTGTTCAAAGTGGCTAAACCACTGCCAGCCGATCCGAAAGTGTTGTATGCCTCTCCGCCATTAGTGGTGGTGTTTAATACCCGCAATGTTCGTTCAGTCGCCATAAAATTACCGGCCATTGATACCGAACGAGATGGGCATAAGTTTTCTAAAAACCCGGTATATCAGCTTATTGGGGATAATGGCCGCCCATTATCTGTGCGTCACGATGTATTACATCAGGACAATCTCAACACTGCCAGCACACTTGAAACTGCAATGGCCAGTTATAATGTTGGCCAATTTAGTGCTTCAGTTCCCTCTTTTGCCACCATTCCACCTTCAACTGTGAGTGCGGTGCCGGGGACCACTATTGCCGTGGCAGGGACAAATACCGCGCAGAATACCACCAGCCTGCAAGGGGAAAATGTTGCCGAACAGATGCTGCAATATTGGTTCCTGCAAGCCAACGCCGAAACTCAACAACGCTTCCTACTCTGGGCTAAAAAGCAACCGGGCAAATGATCCGTTTACGATAAGGCGGTTCTTAAACATCAGGTTATGCTTGTTTCCTCGCATTTCTTTGCGTTACCGCTATGCACAAAATCTCCGTTTCAGTAATCTGTTAGCAAACCGCTAGCATTTATTGAAGGATATCTTGATGGAACTGACTACCCGCACTATTGCGGTACGCAAGCATATTGCCCTTGTTTCCCACGATCATTGCAAAAAATCGCTGCTCGAATGGGTTATGGAAAACAAACAACTGCTGTCCCAGCACGAACTTTATGCCACAGGTACCACCGGAAACCTGGTACAAAAAGCCACCGGCATTGACGTTAACTGTTTACTAAGTGGTCCGATGGGGGGAGATCAAGAAGTGGGTGCGCTGATATCGGAGAAAAAAATCGATATTTTGATTTTCTTCTGGGACCCGTTGAATGCTGTGCCGCATGATCCCGATGTGAAAGCCCTACTACGTCTGGCAACAGTCTGGAATATACCTGTCGCCACCAACCGCTCGACCGCAGACTTCTTAATTGGTTCTAACTTGTTTAGCAGCGAAGTTACCATCGCAATCCCTGATTATGATCATTACTTAAAACAGCGACTGCAATAAGCATTATGCCCGGTGCCACAACCACCGGGCGGAATGTATGCGATAGCTCAGTTAAGGTTTACGCTGAACTGGAACACCTAACTCGCTAAGTTGCTTAACAAAAATAGAGGGTTTTGCTGTATCTTGCAGTAACCAGACTTGGTGCTTCGCACGAGTCATTGCGACATATAATAAACGCCGCTCCTCTGCATCTGGGAAATCTTCCGGTGCCGGTAACAGCACATCTTCCACAATTGATTCCCGCGCTACTGCCGGAAAACCATCATTACCTTCATGTAGCCCTGCAATAATCACATAGTCGGCTTGCTGCCCTTTGCTGGCATGAATAGTCATAAAATCAATCGTCAGTTTTGGCCAGCGAGTTGCCGCTTTTTGCAAAATCTCAGGCCGTAAATGGTGATAGCGGGCCAAAATCAAAATACGCTCATCATCCTTAACAAAACCGCTTAATTTATCCAGTAAGGTGTCAAGCTGTTGGTCCGGCAAAATGATGACTGACTTTTTGTTACCTTTACTCAAACTGTTAAGTGGCTTTTTCAATTGATGTGGGTTTTGCTGAATAAACCGGTTCGCAATTTCACCGATCCTATCATTAAAGCGGTAAGTGGTATCCAATGCACATTCAGCCCCTTCACCGAAGTACTGGCTAAAAGCTGTAGTGAGCGAGAGCTGCGCGCCACTAAACCGATAAATCGCCTGCCAATCATCACCCACCGCAAATAAGCAGGTTTGCTTATTTTGTTTGCGCAGTGCTGCCAGCAGCATAGCGCGTTGCGGTGAGATATCCTGAAACTCATCCACCAAAATATGCTTCCACGGACTAACAAAACGCCCTTTCTCCAGTAAGTTAACTGCCTGATGAATCAAGCCGGAGAAATCAACCGCACCTTCTTCTTTCAACGCCGTTTTCCACGCTTTCAATAACGGTGCCATTAACCGTATACGTTTCTGGAAGAGATCACGCACTTCTTCATCAGCCTGCTCAATCATTTCGGCTTGACTACCACCGTGCATTCGCATCAGCCCTACCCAACGCTCCAGCCGCCCCGCCAATCTGGCTGCTAAACGTTTATCTTGCCAAAACTCACCCTCATCAACCTCCCACTCAAGCTCATCAGTTAGCCATTCACGCCACCCTTTTGCCTGCGCTTTTTTCTCACTACACTGCTGTTGCCAATTCTTAACCAGTAACGACCTTCTGGCCTGGCTGTCTGATTCTAATTTACTGATTAGTGGTGTTTTACGGCTGCCTTGCTGGATAATCTGCAATGCCAGTGCATGGAAGGTTTTTGCCTGAATATCATCCACAGCTAACCGTTGCTTAATGCGATGATTCATCTCGTCAGCCGCCTGACGGCCAAATGCGAGCAGTAAAATCTGCTCCGGCAATGCTTCATTACGGCGTAACAACCAACCGGCACGGGCTACCAGCACTGATGTTTTACCACTGCCGGCACCTGCCAGAACTAATACCGAGTCTTCGCCATTAACCACCGCCCGGCTTTGCGATTCATTCAGGGGGGAGGTTTCTACACTTTGGAAGAAATCTTGATGCTCTTCCAACATTCGGTTGGTCCATTGCTGATTCCGGCGTTCTACACTGCGACTACCTTGCTGCAACCAGCGCAAACAGATTTCATAATCTGCACGACAGGTCTCAAATTCGTTCAACCGCGGCACCGGTATCGGCAATGAGGCGAAAGCCTCGCGAATAGAGTGCTGCACCTGTCCTAACTCACTGCGTTTAAACCATTTATCCTGTTGCTCAATCCGCTTGATTGATTCCACTTGTTTATGTAAAACCTCAACACAAACCAAGCTCATCTCTTCACTCCATTGCTGCCAGATGCCCAGTAAATGTTGATAGAAACGTTGAGTTTCCTGCCATTCGGTGCCATGTAAACGGACAACTTGTTGGTCTGGCAATTCAAATTCCAGTTCGCCCCAGACAATACCGCGCTTACATTCAATGTTAACCAACTGGTTAAAAGGAATCAGGTACTGATGTTTATCACCGCATACTTCGATGCCAGCATTGAGCAAGCGCACCCGATTGTAAGGGTGCTGAGCCAAATGCTTGCCAAAAGATGTCGCTTTAAGTTCCATATCTGCGCGCCATTACTCGTATTAAGTGAATTGAAATAACACAATGGAGTGTAAATAAAATAATTGAGTTTAAACAACAGGTATCCGATAGTTGACAACGGAAACTAACCCGCCCTATTCATATAGAATGGTTAGCGTTTGTTATCACTCATCCGCGTTGCGGTTTTTTTATTCAGCTAGGCAGATAAATCACTATGCGTACTGTACTGAATATTCTTAATTTTGTTTTAGGTGGTTTCTTCACCACACTGGGCTGGCTATTCGCCACAGTCGTCAGTGTCGTTCTGATTTTTACCTTACCATTAACGCGCTCTTGCTGGGAAATTACCAAATTATCATTTCTTCCTTATGGCAATGAGGCGATCCATGTCAATGAATTATACCCAGAAAAAAGTAATGCTCTGATAACTGCCGGCGGCTCGTTACTGAATATTGTCTGGTTCATTTTATTTGGTTGGTGGCTGTGTTTATCCCATATCGCCACAGGGATTGTGCAATGCATAACCATCATTGGGATCCCGGTCGGTATTGCCAATTTTAAAATTGCTGCTATTGCTTTGTGGCCCGTGGGCCGCCGTGTCGTTTCAGTCGAAATGGCACAGCAAGCGAGAATGGCTAACGCTCAACGCCAATATCAGCAACGCTGAATTTTCAGTTTTAGAGGTTTTTTGTGCTCACTTTCGTCACTGGTTTACGCCGTTATGTCTACAATAGTAGCCTGCTTTATCATGCCCGTATTTTTATCGCGTTGGCGGGAGTAACGGCGGTTCCGTGGTGGATTGGTCAGCCCAAACTGACAATTCCGTTAACACTCGGTGTCGTCGCGGCAGCACTTACTGATCTTGATGACCGCCTGACAGGGCGGTTACGCAATTTATTCATTACGCTGATCTGTTTTTTTGTCGCCTCCGCATCGATAGAGTTGTTATTTCCTTATCCCTGGTTTTTTGCCCTCGGTCTGACCTTTTCAACCTGTGGTTTTATTCTGTTGGGGGCTTTGGGACAACGCTATGCAACAATTGCCTTTGGCGCATTGCTAATTGCTATCTACACCATGTTGGGTACCTCGATGTACCATATCTGGTACCAACAGCCGCTACTGCTGCTGCTCGGAGCTGTTTGGTATAACGTACTGACCTTGTGCGGACACCTTATTTTCCCTATCCGCCCCTTGCAGGATAATCTAGCTCGTTGCTACCAGCAGCTTGCTCACTATTTGGAAGCAAAAGCTAATCTCTTCGATCCTGACATCGAATCTGATGTCGACCAGCCGCTTATTGATGTGGCGATGGCCAACGGCACACTGGTATCAACCTTAAATCAGGCCAAAGCCTCACTGGTGACTCGCTTGAAAGGTGATCGGGGCCAGCGTGGAACCAGACGGACACTTCACTACTATTTTGTCGCGCAAGATATTCATGAACGCGCCAGCTCGTCACATGTCCAATATCAGGTTCTACGAGAGAAATTCCGTTACAGCGACGTGCTATTCCGCTTTCAGCGCTTACTGAGTATGCAAGCCAGAGCCTGCCTGCAACTTTCGCAATCCATTCTGATGAGACAAAAGTATCAACATGATCCTCGCTTCGAGCGAGCCTTTACGTTTTTAGATGCGGCACTGGCCAGAGAACTCGCGCAAAACGAGAATATCCCACAAGTTAAAGCCCTTTCCCACTTACTGAGAAATTTACGGGCTATTGATGCCCAATTGGCGGGGATTGAATCCGAACAAGTATTAGCCGAAGGCCCTCAGCCCGAGAGCCGTTTGTCTGACGACCACATTACCGGATGGAGTGATATCAAGCTGCGTATCAGCCGCCATCTCACCCCACAATCTGCACTATTTCGCCACGCAGTTCGCATGTCAGTGGTGTTATGTCTCGGTTATGCGTTTATTCAACTAACAGGCATGCGCCACGGCTATTGGATCTTACTGACCAGTCTTTTTGTCTGCCAACCTAACTATAATGCGACGCGCCGCCGCCTTGCATTGCGCATAATCGGCACACTGGCGGGTATTCTTATTGGTTTGCCTATCCTGTATTTTGTGCCTTCCATTGAGGGGCAACTCATCCTTATTGTCATTACCGGGGTGCTATTTTTTGCTTTCCGTAATGTTCAGTATGCTCATGCAACGATGTTTATTACCCTGCTGGTTTTGCTCTGTTTTAACCTATTAGGGGAAGGATTTGAGGTTGCCGCACCTCGGGTATTTGATACCCTGCTAGGCTGTGCCATCGCCTGGGTAGCGGTGAGTTTTATCTGGCCGGATTGGAAGTTCCGCCACCTCCCAGCGGTGGTTCATAAAACGCTGAATGCCAACTGCCGCTATTTGGATGCAATTCTGGTGCAATACTATCAAGGCAAAGATAATAGCCTGCCCTACCGTATAGCCCGCCGTGATGCACATAATTGCGACGCGGAATTAGCCTCAGTGATCTCAAATATGTCTGCCGAACCCAAAAATGACAAAGAAACCCAGGAGGCAGCATTCCGATTGCTCTGTCTGAACCACACGATGCTGAGCTATATATCCGCGCTGGGTGCTCATCGAGAGAAACTGAGCAACACCGCCACCCTGAATCTGCTTAATGACGCGATTTGTTATGTCGAGGGGACACTTGAGCAAGAGCAGCCTGACTGCGCGAAAATGGCCCAGGTGCTAGCCAGCTTATCTACCCGGCTACAGAACTGTAATCCTGAGCCGGAGAGCAAAGACCAATTGGTTTTACAACAAATAGGTTTATTGCTTGAACTGTTACCTGAACTCAGTGAACTGAATAGGCACATCAGCCAGGCTAATTAAGATTGGGGCCATTCCCGATGGCCCTGCTATGCTGTTTCAAACTGCGTAATTTTGGGCGAACGGATGTGTATCTCAAACCATTCAATAAGTTCACTACGCATCAATAAAGGCAGCACAGCATAATGGTGGCCACTTATCGCCCCAGCAAGCGCCAATAATACATTAACCCCGAGTGAGCGCCTTAATGCACGTAACTTCAGATAACAGCATTTGGCCCCTTCACGCCGCAGCTCCGCCGCATTCTTGATGCCGGCTTTCCACAATAGTCGTTCAAGGCTGGCACTGAGATTCGGCAAATCTTTCAGACGAACTGTTGGCCCTTTTTTGCTTAAAAACTCAGCTTTAGCCCCTTGATAAGCGCGTGTAGCAAAATGACTCAGTGTGCACTCATCACTCCATAATGCAGAGTCTACCCAATAATAACGCAGCAATACCGGTAACCCACGTTTAGCGTAAACAAAGTTACTCATCCCCCGACTGCGGAATAGCGTTTCTATCTTATTATTGGCGCGTAAATACAGTTCGCCGTCCGAAACCACCGCAAACATAATGCCGTTCGCCAATAGGCCATAGCCACCAAATTGCGAACGAACTGTGATCTTGCCTAAAAAATCGAAACGATCCTGTGCTTGCATGATTTTGTTTTCTGATGCGTTTTCCATAACTACTCCTTTAGTAAAAATCCGATCCAACGTCCCTATTCAGTTGCAATAAGTGTAAGAGGAACAACCAATTAAAAAATACGCAATATGGATTACCTAGCCAAACACAAAATGAATTTGCACGGATTTACATCACAATTATGCGAAGCGTCTTGTAAAAATTTAGTTGATCTTCGAACAAACAGTGACTACTGTATATGCATACAGCACACTACAGGCGAGGTTCATAATGCGTACTCAATCACTAAAACCTTATAATGCTAATTATCATTCTCTTATTAGCCGTGAAACACCGGAAAGAGTTGATGCTCCAACAGATAGTGGCCTTATCAGTGAACTTGTGTACAGTGAAAACCAGCCTGCGGTAACTCAGTTATTGCTTCCTTTATTGCAACAACTTGGTAAGCAGTCTCGGTGGCTTTTATGGCTGGCCCCACAACAGAAATTAAGTCGTTTATGGTTACAGCATTCAGGCTTACCAATAGATAAAGTCGTTCAGTTACGGCAAATCAATCCATTGTCGACTGTTGATGCAATGGAGAAGGCATTATTGACGGGAAATTACAGTGTCGTTCTTGGTTGGCTACCGGAGTTGTCAGAAAATGATCGAATCAGATTACGTTTGGCAGCAAAGTTAGGGAATGCTTATGGGTTTGTTATGCGTCCGTTGAATGACATAAAACTGAACCAAGGACAGTGCGCAACGTTAAAAATTCATTCTTCTTTGTATCATTAAGTAAATTTAGGATTTATCCCATGAATTATTACAATATTTAGCGCTTACTCCTGTAAAACCGGCATAAAGCGAGTCGGAATGCGGCTTGTAGCAGAAAATAACGTCTAGAAAACGCGGGTTTTTACCGCTAAATCGTTAAAGATAATGCACTATTTCGCTTTTTTTTCAGGCGGTTTATCACATCACACTTGTAACTTTCTCGCCACGTTGTAGACTTTACATCGCCAAGGTTGCTCTAAAACGCCAAATTATACTGGCAGCGTGATTAACGGGAGCGTTAAAACCTTGGCGAAGAATTTTAACCAAGGGCTTAGCTTTTTAAAGCTCATTGCCTATTTGGATGATAACGAGGCGTAAAATGAAAAAGACAGCTATCGCATTAGCAGTGGCACTGGCTGGTTTCGCTACAGTAGCGCAAGCCGCACCGAAAGATAACACCTGGTACACCGGTGGTAAACTGGGTTGGTCCCAGTATCAAGATACTGGCACTGGCGGTATCTATGGCAACGTTGGCAACGACGGTCCTACCCATAAAGACCAACTGGGTGCTGGTGCGTTCTTGGGTTACCAAGCAAACCAATACCTGGGCTTTGAAATGGGATACGACTGGCTTGGCCGTATGCCTTACAAAGGCGACGTAAATAACGGCGCATTCAAAGCACAAGGCGTACAGCTGGCTGCTAAACTGAGCTACCCAATTGCTCAGGACTTGGACCTGTACACCCGTCTGGGTGGTCTGGTTTGGCGCGTAGATTCTAGCGCTTACGATGCTCCTACTGATAGCCGTGCTAGCAACCATGACACCGGTGTTTCTCCACTGGTAGCGCTGGGTGCAGAATACGCATGGACCAAAAACTGGGCAACCCGTATGGAATACCAATGGGTTAGCAACATCGGTGATAAAGCTACCGTTGGTGCTCGTCCAGACAATGGTATGCTGAGCCTGGGTGTTTCTTACCGTTTCGGTCAGGAAGATGCCGTAGCGCCAGTAGTTGCTCCAGCACCAGCTCCAGCTCCAGTTGTTGACACTAAGCGTTTCACACTGAAATCTGACGTGCTGTTCGCTTTCAACAAAGCAACTCTGAAACCAGAAGGCCAGCAAGCTCTGGACCAACTGTATGCACAACTGAGCTCTATCGATCCTAAAGACGGTTCTGTAGTTGTTCTGGGCTTCGCTGACCGTATCGGTCAACCAGCACCGAACTTAGTTCTGTCTCAGCGTCGTGCTGACAGCGTGCGTGATTACCTGGTTTCTAAGGGTATCCCTGCTGACAAAATCACCGCTCGCGGTGAAGGTCAAGCAAACCCAGTTACTGGTAACACCTGTGACAACGTGAAACCACGTGCTGCTCTGATCAATTGCCTGGCACCAGATCGTCGCGTAGAGATCGAAGTTAAAGGCTACAAAGAAGTTGTAACTCAGCCACAGGCTTAAGTTTACTCCTTTCGTAAAAAACCCCGCATTGCGGGGTTTTTTTTGTCATCAATGATAACAAACCAGGCCACATCTCTTTTCTTAATGGCTCTATATCAATATCATCTTTTATCTAATTCATACCAAGACAGGTTAAATCTCTTTACCAAGAATATCCTGTAAGTCCTGTTTCAAAGATGACATCTGGTTGGCATATTTCTCTTTACGCTCAGCATCTTCAATTAACTGCACCACTGTATCTGACAGAGTATTGCCACGGCGCCGGGCTAGAGCTGCCAAACGCTGCCAAACCAGAAATTCCAGATCGATCGACTTTTTGCGCGTATGCTGATGCTCAGCATTGAAATGGCGCTTACGTCTGGCGCGGATAGTCTGCTTCATCCGCGTCGCCAGTTGTACGTTCATATGAGTGTCAATCCACTCCAGCACCTTTACTGGTTCACTTTCCAGTTTCATCAATTGCTCTACTGCGTCTGTCGCTGCACTGTTTTCAATGTGGCGGGTAATGGCTTCACCTTCACGGTGTTTTTTTACCAAATACGCCCATTTCCAACCACTTTCCAGATTTTCCAGTTGTTGATATTTCATCGTGAGCTCTTTAGTGACCGTGTAACTTAAGTCAAGCATAACAGTTTTATGCAGAATTTCACCCTACAAAAAGCCTATGATTAGTTTGTTTTTTGTACGGAATACTGCCGATGTCTTACTCCTTGCTACCAACTGCCACTCTACGTATATGCAGCCTGCTTTATTCTTGTATAATCGCCCTTTCCCTTTTTGACGATTGCATCTATTACTTTGACCAATAACCGACTTGAATGGCAGTCAATGCTGCCGAACGCAACGCCCTATGAAGCGTTATTTACTACTGCCTCCCAGTTGGAGCCGGTTTCTTTCTCGGCGATTCAGCCCCGGTTAGAGAATGGCATGACGCTATTTTGTCATCCACAATCTCAACCGCGTTTTATGCTGATTAAAGCACAGGAGAGTACTGAGTATCTGGCATTGATCGCGCAGGCAGTTAAAGAGCTGCAACCTGAAGCCTCTGCCGTGTTTGGTGGCGATTATCAGATTGATGGCAATCTAGTGACCTGGCAGCCGGCACAACGTGGTAACGAGCCTTTTGCGGCACATTCACGCTGTCTCTATCAGGAATGGGTAGAACCAGAACAACTGTTTGGTTGTGTTAGATGGCATAAAGATCAAATCAGTCTGCAACCCGGCTTGGTTCATCAGGCTAATGGCGGCATATTGATCCTGTCAGTACGGGCATTACAAGCTCAACCACTGATGTGGCTGCGTCTGAAACAGATGATTGTCCAGCAGCGCTTCGATTGGTTGTCACCTGATGAAACCCGCCCTCTGCCAGTACACATTCCCTCGATGCCACTGGATCTGCGCCTGATTCTCGTTGGCGACCGTCTGGGCCTTGGCGATTTCCACGATATGGAACCCGAGTTAGGCGAATTGGCTATCTATGGCGAGTTCGAGGTCGAGCTGCCGCTGGTCGATATCGATGGCATGACCCTATGGTGTGGCTATATCAATGCGTTATTGCAGAAAAAACAGTTGCCATCTTTATCTGCCGATGCCTGGCCAGTTCTGTTTCGTCAGGCAGTGCGCTACAGCGGTGATCAGGGCAGTCTGCCGCTGTGCCCTGTATGGCTAACTGGCCAGTTGGCAGAAGCAGCGCTGTATGCTGAAGAAGAGTCAATTACAGCCAATGCGCTGGACATTGCCTTGAATGCCCGTGATTGGCGCAATAGTTATCTTGCTGAGCGGATGCAAGATGAGATTGAACTAGGGCAGATTTTGGTTGATACCGAAGGGTTAGTCGTCGGTCAGATTAATGGTTTGTCGGTACTGGAATACCCAGGTCACCCTTATGCTTTTGGCGAACCTGCACGTATCAGTTGTGTGGTTCACTTGGGTGATGGCGAGTTTGTTGACGTTGAACGTAAAGCGGAACTGGGCGGTAATCTACATGCTAAAGGCATGATGATTATGCAAGCATTCTTGATCTCAGAATTGGAACTTGATCAGCCGCTACCCTTCTCGGCTTCGATTGTTTTTGAGCAATCCTATGGTGAGGTCGATGGTGATAGCGCATCACTGGCCGAGCTTTGCGCCTTGATCAGTGCCCTTTCGCAGCAACCGATCAACCAGCAAATTGCGGTCACAGGCTCTGTTGATCAGTTTGGTAATGTGCAGCCTATTGGCGGCGTGAATGAAAAGATCGAAGGCTTCTTCGAAGCCTGTCAGCGTCGCGGGTTGACCGGTACTCAAGGGGTGATTCTACCGACCACCAATGTCCGTCATTTATGCCTGAATCAGGCAGTGATTGAGGCGGTACAAAATGGTCAGTTCCATCTCTGGGCGGTTGATAGCGCCGCTGAAGCACTGCCGTTATTGACAGGCATGGTGTATGCCGACGAGCAGCAACCAAGCCTGTTAGGTATAATTCAAGAGCGAATCTCACAGGTTAATCCGCAGGACAGACACCGTTGGCCATGGCCATTACGCTGGCTAAACTGGTTCAACCAGGGCTGATCGGACTTGCTCAGCGTACAGGTGTACGCTATTCTGCGCACTTCACTAAAATAAGGCTTACTGAGAACATGGTAGATAAACGCGAATCCTATACAAAAGAAGACCTTGAAGCATCAGGCCGTGGCGAACTGTTTGGCGCTGGCGGGCCACCATTGCCAGCAGGCAATATGTTAATGATGGACCGTGTCGTCAAGATGACAGAAAACGGCGGTACCTATGGTAAAGGTTATGTGGAAGCGGAACTGGATATCAATCCAGATCTATGGTTCTTCGGTTGCCACTTTATCGGTGATCCTGTAATGCCAGGCTGCCTGGGCCTTGATGCTATGTGGCAATTGGTTGGGTTCTATCTTGGCTGGCTAGGTGGCGAAGGCAAAGGTCGCGCGCTGGGTGTCGGTGAAGTTAAATTCACCGGACAGGTACTGCCTGAAGCCAAGAAAGTAACATATCGTATTAATTTTAAACGCGTCATTATGCGTAAATTAATTATGGGTGTCGCGGACGGTGAAGTTTTGGTTGATGGCAACGTGATTTACACTGCCACCGACTTGAAAGTCGGTCTGTTTAAAGACACCAATACTTTCTAATATTTGTTATCCCTGTGCAGGGGCAGTTACTCCCCTGCACCATAATAATGATGCCACGAGGCATTTTTTTTAACCTAAGTAACTACAATAAATGTAGTCACTTGTTGAATGTTAATTTTCAGCCCACGCTCAGCCAAAGCCACAATAATGATGTGAGGAATGGAATGCAAAGAACCCGCCTTGAAGACATGCCTTGCCCGGTTGCCCGCTCTCTTGAACGCGTCGGCGAATGGTGGAGCATATTAATCATCCGCGATGCCTTTCAGGGGTTAACGCGGTTTGATGAATTTCAGCAAAGTTTGCAGCTATCACCCACTATCCTCACCCGCCGCCTAAAGTATCTGGTGGAAAGTGGGATCCTTGAAAAGCGGCTCTATAATCCGCGTCCTGCCCGCTATGAGTATTTACTGACTGAGCGTGGCAATGATTTTTTCCCAGTGATGGCGGCACTATTCCAGTGGGGTAATCAGCATTTTGCACCACTTGGTCCTGCGGTGGTACTCGCAGATCGCCGTACGGGTAATCCGGTAGAAACTATCTTACTGGACAGAAATACCGGGCAACCTATTTGTGCACAAGATGTCACTCTTGCGGCAGGCTCCGTCAAGAGCGATATAATTAATAAACGGTTGGCACTGATGCATGGCAAACAGTCAATAGATACCAGGCAACAGTCTCACTCAATTAAGTCTCAAAAGGAAAAACAATGAATACGCGCCGTGTAGTAATTACAGGAATGGGTGTGGTTTCCCCGTTAGGCTGTGGTAGAGAAACTGTTTGGCAACGTTTGCTGGCAGGACAATCCGGCATCCGTATTCTGCCGGATGAGATTGTCGGTGATTTGTCAGCTAAGATTGGTGGGCAAGTGCCTACACTTGACGCAGACTCAGAAGCAGGCTTTGATCCTGATAAAGCTGTTGCGCCAAAAGATCAGAAGAAAATGGATCGTTTCATTGCGTTTGCGATGGCGGCGGCAGATGAAGCTATTACCCAAGCCGACTGGCATGCTGACGATGTAGAAAAACAGGAGCGTACCGCTACCGTGATTGGTTCTGGTATTGGCGGTTTCCCTGCGATTGCTCATGCCGTACGCACCACCGACACTCGCGGGCCAAAACGCCTCTCCCCTTTCACCATACCTTCATTTTTGGTGAATTTGGCTGCGGGTCATGTTTCTATTAAACATCATTTTAAAGGGCCAATTGGCGCGCCCGTCACCGCATGTGCGGCGGGAGTGCAAGCTATTGGTGATGCGGTGCGGATGATCCGCAACGATGAAGCGGATGTTGCCTTATGTGGTGGTGCTGAAGCCGCGATTGATAAGGTCAGTTTGGCTGGTTTTGCTGCAGCTCGTGCTCTATCAACCGGTTTTAATAGCACACCTGAGAAAGCCTCCCGTCCCTTCGACAGTGCTCGCGATGGTTTTGTGATGGGGGAAGGTGCCGGTTTACTGATTATTGAAGAATTAGAACATGCTCTCGCCCGTGGTGCACAACCGTTAGCTGAGATTGTCGGCTACGGTACCAGTGCCGATGCCTACCATATGACCTCTGGAGCTGAAGATGGTGATGGCGCATATCGCGCCATGAAGATCGCTTTGCGTCAGGCCAAAATTAAGCCAGAACAAGTTCAGCATCTTAATGCGCATGTAACCTCAACTCCGGTGGGGGATCTTGGCGAAATCAATGCGATTAAACACTTATTTGGTGAAGGTAATACCTTAGCCATTACCTCAACCAAGTCAGCCACCGGGCATTTGCTGGGGGCGGCTGGCGGATTGGAAACCATCTTCACGGTACTGGCACTGCGTGATCAAATCGTGCCTGCCACTCTGAATTTGGAGAATCTGGATGCTGCGGCCAAGGGGTTGAATATTGTGGCAGGTAAAGCTCTCCCCCATGAGATAACCTATGCGCTGTCAAATGGCTTCGGTTTTGGTGGGGTTAACGCGAGTATCTTGCTAAAACGCTGGGCTGAATAGTTGGTCAGACCTCGAAGAGTTGACACCAGTCAATGATTCGGGTGAGCGAATGCAGCCAACAACGTTGCGGCGACAAGTACCACCTGTATTACTCAAAGTAATTGGTGTTGCAGCCAGGCGGCAAATGAGTGAATTCCGATGAGTTGACGCCAGTCAATGATTCGGGTGAGCGAACGCAACCAACAACGTTGCGGCGACAAGTACCACCTGTATTACTCAAAGTAATTGGTGTTGCAGCCAGGCGGCAAATGAGTGAATTCCGATGAGTTGACGCCAGTCAATGATTCGGGTGAGCGAACGCAGCCAACAACGTTGCGGCGACAAGTACCACCTGTATTACTCAAAGTAATTGGTGTTGCAGCTAGGCGGCAAATGAGTGAATTCCGATGAGTTGACACCAGTCAATGATTCGGATGAGCGAATGCAGCCAACAACGCTGCGGCGACAAGAACGAAGAGTAAAAATGAAAACCTCCGCAATATGCGCATAAAGCGGAGGTGATCCCTCAGTCTGACAGAGAGCCGCTTAAGCGGTCACAGCCCTGTCCTCCATGGCTTGTCGCCAACCTCCTAACCAATGCGATCTGGCGTCTAAAGCTTGATAGGGACAAATTTCCCTTGAACGCCCTGAAATACCTGCTTGATACCCGCGTGACAACGCCCTTTCCAGGCGATCTCTTTTCTGTCTCTTCATGCCTCGTTTCCCTCATCTTTCGGTCTGGTGGAAAGAAAACAGTGACCACTTTATGTGCAGTCACAATTAAGTGATAGACCTTAGGAAACAGAAAAGCAATGCGCAAAATTCACGCCAATGTCATATTTGTGAGCTATGCCCGCTGAATTTGCTAAGTGATTGATTTGGGGTGAATGAAGGTAAAATATTGATATTAAACAAAAAACCCTCTTTCGCAGTAATTTTTCATTAGCAACGAAAGAGGGTTTGACTGATATTAGACTAAATTAGAACAAAATATTACTTAACGTTTTGTAACTGAGCAGCAATAACCTTGGCTTCCTGCTGCCAGCCCTGCGCCAAGGTTCGGATCAGAGCATCGTAGCCGTCTTCACTCTGTTTAAGTTCGAGATCGAATGGCTGCTTAATCAACTGTCCCTGATGTTTCAGTATCCACACACCACGAATAACGGCGCGACCATCATAGCGGCCATGGAAGCCGGTTACAGTCACATTGAGGACATCCTGATCGCTATCCAGTGGTTGTGAAGAGACCAACCAACCCGGCAGCGCATTACTCAGATTGGTTACCAAGGTTTGCTGCAACTGTTGATCCAGTGGACTGGCCCACAGGTTGTTGCTGGCAATGACATACTGTACATCATTGGTTTGGTATACCACTCCCGTCGCAGCCAGATAATCAGCGACACCAACATGTTCAATCCATAATTGCCTTGAAGCAACACTACTACTGACCGTAGCAGGCGCGCTGAGTGCCGGTAACTGATAGTAGGTTTTGCCGGGTTCGCTACTGCAAGCGCTAAGTAACAGCGCTGCGAGAACTGCCATCCATTTCATCATTTTTTGGCCTTCTTAGGCTGAGGATCCTGACTTCCTGCCGCTTCAAATACCAGCGCGTTACTCTTCTCATTCAGCGTACGCAATACTGGCTGTAATTCACGCAAGACCTGATCTAACCGTTGCATATCACCCACCATCTTGTTGTAGGCCGGTGAACCTGGCTGGAAGCCTTTCATGCTACGATTCAACTCATTCAGGGTTTTTTGCAGATCTTTGGGGAGATCCTGCATCGCCGGGCTTGAGGTGATTGCGGTCAATGCCGCCAAGGTTTTCTGAGTTTCACGCATCGTTTTCTGACTTTCAGCCAGTGTCTTCGTGACTTCATTCACCATTGGATCCAGCGGTAGACTATTAATCTTATCCAGTGTTTGCATCAATTTCTGCTGAATTTGCGCTAAGCCACCACTGACGGTGGGCAGCAATGGATAGCCCGCCACTTCCAACGGCCCTTTCCACGGTTTGGCATCTGGGTAGAAATCCAGATCAATAAACAGCGCACCCGTCAGCAAGTTCCCTGATTTCAATGAGGCACGTAGCCCGCGTTCTTTGGCTGTTTTCAATATTTGCGCAAAGTTGGTATCCGAGCCTAAATCATCGCGGAAACGGCCTGGCTCAATGCGAATAAGCACCGGAATACGGAAATCATTATCAACCCGCTGCCGCATACCTTCGGTGAAGAACGGCACATCGGCTACAGTACCCACACGAATACCACGGAACTCTACCGGCGCACCAGACTGCAAACCACGTACAGAGTCGGAGAAGAACAACAAGAAATCTTCATGTTCCGTGAACAGAGAATTTTGAATGCTGCTGCGATTATCAAACAGTTTGAATTCAGCTTTATCTGCCGTGACCGGCTTGCCCAGATCCAAACCATCAGGCACATCGAAACTTACGCCACCACTGAAAAGGGTTGCCAGCGATGCCATTTCAACTCGCATTCCTTGTGATGATAGATCGACCGCTACACCACTGTCCTTCCAGAAACGGACATTGCTGGTGACCAGACTGTCATAAGGCGCACCAATAAATAACTGATAACGCATTAAGCGTGACTTAGCATCGAAGGTGCTGGTTTCTACCGATCCGACCCGGTAGCCACGGAACAATACCGGGTCGCCAGCATTCAACTGCCCAGCCTGTTCGCTGTCCAGAATGATACGCACCCCTTTAGCATCAGGTGAGGCCAGCGGTGGGGAATCCAATAAGGTGAATTCACTTAATGATTTACCTTTGCTACCCGGTTGCAGCTCAATGTAAGCACCGGAAAGTAGTGTTCCCAGACCAGATACACCCTCACGGCCAATCTGCGGCTTCACCACCCAGAAGACGGTATCGCTATGTAACAGGGTATTCATGCCTGAGCTGAGCCGTGCCTGCACGATAACATGGTTCAGATCCTCACTCAGCGTGACCTGCTCTACGATACCGACATCCACACTACGACTTTTTATTTTTGTTTTACCTGCTTCAATACCTTCGGCATTCAGTGTGGTCAATACCACCTGTGGCCCCTGGTGGCTGAAATGATAAAACAAAATCCATGCGCCAATCAGCACAGTGACAATCGGGATGATCCACACCGGCGACCATCGCTTGATTTTTTCAATTTCCGCCACATTCTGGCTGGGATTATTGTCCGTCACCTTGCGGCTCCTTTTGGGTTGATTCACTGATTCGATCCCAGGTTAAACGGGGATCAAAGGTTAATGCAGCAAACATTGTCAGAACCACTACCATGGCAAATAACAGTGCACCAATCGCTGGATAAATACTCATCAGTTGCCCAATACGGACTAATGAAGAGAGCACAGCAATAACAAAGACATCGATCATTGACCAACGGCCAACAAACTCCACGATTTCATAGATGAAATGCATCCGTTCAGTATCGCTATTACCTTTACCTTTTGCATCCCAACACAGCCAGGCAATCGCTAACATTTTTAACGATGGCACCATGATACTGGCGATAAAAATCACCATCGCCACCGGATAAGAACCTTCGCTCCACAAGAAAATGACCCCCGCCATAATGGTAGAACCCATTTGACTCCCCAGACTTTCGGTAATCATAATCGGCATCAAATTAGCCGGAATATAGAGCAGAATCGAGGTGATCAATAGGGCCATCGTCCACTGCAAGCTATGGCGACGACGAACATAGCCATGAGTATGGCAGCGCGGGCATTGCACCTGGGATTGCGGCAAAATTGCGGTACAACAAGAACAGGATCGCAACCCCTGACGCAAACCAGTACGGCCCGCAACCAACGGGAGCTTCAGTTCAGGAGCCGGAGCAATATCCTGCCACATCCAATGACGATCGACACATTGGAAGGCGCGGACTTGTAACAGACAAAATAGGCAATAGGGGATAAAACTGCTGCCAATACCGATGTCGCCATACGCCATCAGTTTGACAAAGCTCACCAGCACACCGGCGAGGAAGATCTCAACCATGCACCAGCTTTTAAATTGGAATAACGCTTTCGCGATTGCGGCTTTCAAGTGGGCTGGCATCCGCACCCGCAGGCAAAGCAGGATGATGGCTACCATACAGAATGCCGGTATCAACTGAACCAGTACCATAAATAACGTTGCCATGCTGGCATAGTTATCTGACACCATGACTCTGGGTATTTGGAGTAAGGTAATTTCGCTGGTGATCCCGGCCACACGCATGTTGACGAACGGGAACATATTAGCCAGCAATAGCATAAATAGTGCGCTAACCGCGTACCCCACAGGGCGCTTGCGTGGCTCATCCCACCTGGCAGTCAGTGTGGTTTTGCAACGCGGACATACCGCTTTGGTGCCATAAGGCAGCGTGGGTAAGGCCACCGACATGTCGCACTGCCGGCACAGGATGACATTCCCTGACTGCCCGCCGTGTTTAGGCTCAATAACAGAATACAATATCTATGTCCTTACGGCTGGCCTGTATATCCCTTCATCTTTCAACATGCAGATGGTTGGCTGTTCCGTTACTCCGCCATCCGTGGTTCTCGCCTCTACCAGGCCGCTGCAAGCTACCTTCCTGCACGTTGAAATCTATTGGGTATTGTTGAACACCGTTCTATCAAGAGACTTACTATAACAATAGACATAATATCGTATTGCACGTCATCTGGTAGAACGGCGGTTACACATTTTTAACCGTTTTTCTGAGCTTCCAGCTCTTCCCAACGACCAAATGCTACTTCTAACGCCTGTTCAGTATCAGCTAATGCTTTCAAGACCTGTTGTGTCTCTTCATGCGGGCGGGAGAAGAAATCTGCGTGACCAACTTCAGCCTGTAACTCACTGATTTCATTTTCCAGTTTTTCTAGCTGTTGCGGTAACTGATCCAACTCACGCTGTAAGTTATAGCTCAACTTACCCGGGCGTTTAGCGGCGGGTGCATTACTCTTAACCGGTGCCGCAGCTTTGGTTTCTTCAACTTTAGCCGCTACCTGACGGATAGGTTTTGCCTCAGCACGTTGCTGATGCGCATCATAATAGCCGCCAACAAAACTATTGATCTGGCCATTACCTTCAAAGATCCAACATTCAGTCACTGAGTTATCAACGAATTGACGGTCATGGCTTACCAACAACACTGTGCCCTGATAGCTATCAACCATCTCTTCCAACAACTCCAGTGTTTCCACATCCAGATCGTTGGTCGGTTCATCGAGGATCAACAAGTTGCTAGGCTTAAGGAATAATTTAGCCAATAACAGGCGATTACGCTCACCACCAGACAGCGCTTTCACCGGTGTCATTGCGCGTTTAGGGTGGAACAAGAAGTCTTGCAGGTAACCTAGTACATGACGCGAGCGGCCATTTACCATCACTTCTTGCTTACCTTCTGCCAGGTTATCCATCACCGTACGTTCGGGATCAAGTTCTGCCCGATGCTGGTCAAAATAAGCCACTTCCAACTTGGTGCCACAATGTACTTTGCCGCTGTCCGCTTTAAGCTGACCGAGCATCAGTTTCAGTAATGTCGTTTTACCGCAACCATTTGGGCCCACCAGCGCGATTTTATCGCCACGCTGTACTTGTGCGGTAAAATCTTTCACTAATACTTTGCCATCAATCTGATAGTTAACATTCTCCAGATCAAAGACAATTTTGCCTGAACGCACGGTCTCTTCGACTTGCATCTTGGCTGTGCCCATCACTTCACGGCGTTCTGAACGCTCCATGCGCAGCGCTTTCAGCGCGCGCACACGGCCTTCGTTACGGGTGCGGCGCGCTTTGATACCTTGGCGTATCCACACTTCTTCCTGCGCCAGTTTGCGGTCAAATTCAGCGTTTTGCAGCTCTTCAACCCGCAGTGCTTCTTCTTTGCTGGCAAGATACAGTTCGTAATTCCCTGGCCATGACACCAATTTGCCACGATCAAGGTCGACAATACGGGTCGCCATCGCGCGGATAAAGGAGCGGTCATGAGAGATAAACACGATGCTGCCCTGGAATTCTTTCAGGAAGCCTTCCAGCCAATTAATGGTTTCGAT
This sequence comes from Yersinia sp. 2540 StPb PI, assembly GCF_052217165.1. Classification (NCBI taxonomy): domain Bacteria; kingdom Pseudomonadati; phylum Pseudomonadota; class Gammaproteobacteria; order Enterobacterales; family Yersiniaceae; genus Yersinia; species Yersinia sp. 2540 StPb PI. Next base: position 2,392,922 of record NZ_JAZGQC010000001.1, on the reverse strand, counting down.
GTCCAAATGGTTGGTCGGTTCATCCAGCAGCAGCACTTTCGGCGAGCTTACCAGCGCACGGCCTAGTGCTGCTTTACGCAACCAACCACCTGACAGTGATGAAAGTTCGGCATCAGCAGATAAACCAAGTTGAACCAGCACTTCCTGAATGCGGCTATCTAATTGCCACAAACCTTGATGGTCCAGAATCTCCTGCAATGCCGCCAGACGATTGAGGTTCTTCTCACTTGGGTCTAACTCAACCTGATGCAAGCTGGCGTGGTAGGCTTTTAAATGTTCAGCCTGTTCCTGCACGCCTTCAGCCACAAAGTCAAACACGGTACCGGCCACATTGCGTGGTGGGTCTTGTTGCAGACGCGCCACAATCAAATCTTGCTCATAAATGATGCGGCCATCATCCAGTGCTACTTCTTTGCTCAAAATTTTCAATAAGGTGGATTTACCTGCGCCATTACGGCCCACCAGACAAACGCGCTCGTTTGCCTCAATATGCAATTCAGTATTATCCAATAAAGGTGCATCGCTGAACGACAGCCAGGCACCGGACATGCTAATTAACGACATAGTTTCTACTTTTCCTCGTGGCTGTGGGTGACCAGCCAACAGTTGTGGATTTGACGATTACGGGCAAAGTCTTCTGATTGTGTCTGAGCTGTTATCTCTTTCGCTTCCAGCCCTAACGCCTTTATCCCGTCCAAATCCATCTGGAAACCGCGCTTATTGTTCGAGAACATGATTGTTCCCTTACGGCGCAGTAACCGTTTAAGTTCTTTCATCAGCACTAAGTGATCGCGCTGAACATCAAAGGTGGTCTCCATACGCTTGGAGTTGGAGAAAGTCGGTGGATCAATGAAGATCACATCGAACTGCTCATCAGTGTTACTGAGCCATGAAAGGCAATCAGCCTGAATCAAGCGGTGTTGTTGGCCAGTTAAGCCATTCACCCGCAAATTCTTCTCGGCCCACTCCAGATAGGTACGCGACATATCAACCGTCGTGGTACTGCGCGCACCACCTAAGCCGGCATGAACACTGGCCGTACCGGTATAGGCAAACAGGTTAAGGAAGTCTTTACCCTGGCTCATTTTACCTAGCATCTGGCGAGCGATACGGTGATCAAGGAACAGACCGGTATCGAGGTAATCGGTCAGGTTAACCCATAGCTTGGCGTTATATTCACTCACCAGCAGGAATTCACCTTTTTGTGCCAGCTTTTCGTATTGGTTTTTGCCCTTCTGGCGCTCACGGGTTTTCAATACCAATTGATTGGATGGGAGATCCAGTACCGCAAGGGTGGCATTAATCACATCAAATAAGCGCTGGCGGGCCTTTTGCGCATCAATCGTTTTCGGCGGCGCATATTCCTGTACCACCACTTTGCTGCCGTAACGATCGACGGCCACATTATAATCAGGCAAATCGGCATCATACAGACGGTAGCATTCGATACCCTGCTGTTTGGCCCACTTATCCAGCTTTTTCACGTTTTTACGTAGACGGTTGGCATAATCTTCTGCCACCTGAACACCCGCAGCACCCTGTGGATTCGCCGCTAACTGATAATTTTTCTGCACGCAATCCAGCGGGCCATTTTTCGCTTTAAATTCACGTTCCGCCCGCAGTTGCAGGCAACTCAGCAATTCCGGTGATGCACTGAACAGCGATAAACGCCAGCCACCAAATGCCGATTTCATGATGCGACCGAGCATATTATGCAATGCAATCAATGCCGGCTCGCTTTCCAACCGCTCACCGTAAGGCGGGTTACTGATAACCGTGCCTACCGGCCCTTCCGGCAATGGGTTCACTAACTTACTGACATCATTGGCATTGAAGCTAATCAGCTCCGATACCCCAGCACGGCGGGCATTAGCACGCGCCATTTCGATAACTCGTCTGTCGATGTCTGAACCGAAGAAGCGAGAAGTGGTTTCCTGCAAACCATTGCGGGCACGCACTTGCGCCTCGGTGGTCAATTCACGCCATAGCACTTCGTTGAAGGCACTCCAGGCGGTAAAGCCCCAATGGGCGCGATGCAAACCTGGGGCGCGATCAGAGGCTATCATTGCCGCTTCAATCAGCAATGTACCGGAACCACACATCGGATCGACCATCGGTGTACCTGACTGCCAGCCAGAACGCTGGATAATTGCCGCTGCCAGGTTTTCTTTCAGGGGAGCCTGACCGGTCAAATCACGGTAGCCGCGCTGATGCAGCCCTTCACCACTGAGATCCAATGCCACACTGGCCATATCCCGTTGTAGGAAAACATTCACCCGAATATCCGGTTGCTGCTTGGCAACCGTTGGGCGCTGCTCCAACTTACGGGTAAAGCTGTCAACAATGGCATCTTTTACTTTCAATGCACCGTACTGGCTGTTGCGGATTTCATCATTCACGCCGCTAAAGTGCACAGCAAAGGTTTTATCCACACCAAAAATTGACGGCCAGTCGATCGCCTGCACCCCGAGGTACAAGTCCAAATCGCTGTAAACTTTAAATTCGTTAAGCGGTAACAAGATGCGCGAAGCCAGGCGGCTCCACAGCAGGCTTTGGTACATGAGTCGATCGTCACCCTGAAAATGTACCCCACCCTGTACTATTTTACAGTCGTGAGCGCCCAGCGCTTCGAGTTCGCTTTTTAACAGTTCTTCCAGTCCACGCGCCGTGCTGGCAAACAGAGAGTTCATATCGCACTATCACCAAAAAGAAAATTGTTGCGCATTATAGCTAATCCCAGCAGCTTGTCATAAAGTTGCTCCTTCTTATTTAATACTCGCACGGAGGCAATGGTGATTACCCTCTCCCGACTCTACGTTCATCCGGTGAAATCCATGCGCGGCTTGCAGCTTTCTCATGCTCAAGTCAGCAGCAGTGGGCTGGCCTTTGACCGCGTATTTATGATTACCGAACCGGATGGCACTTTTATTACTGCGCGCCAAAATCCGCAGATGGTGTTGTTCACCCCGGCATTAATGCCGGACGGTTTATATCTCACGGCGCCCGATGGCGAGAGTGCCAGTATCCGCTTTAATGATTTTTTAGCCAATGCTGAACCAACGGAAGTCTGGGGAAATCATTTTACGGCGCTAATTGCCCCTGAGACCATCAATAACTGGCTCAGTGGCTATTTTCAGCGTGAAGTGCAATTACGCTGGCTCGGTGCCCAGTTAACCCGCAGGGTGAAGCCGATGCCAGAGATTCCACTGTCTTTTGCTGATGGCTTCCCTTATCTGCTCATTAACGAAGCATCATTTAAAGAACTACAGCAACGCTGCCCTGGCAGTATTAAATTAGAACAGTTTCGCCCGAATTTAGTCGTAACCGGTGCCAGTGCATTTGCCGAAGACAGTTGGCAGGTGATTCGCGTTGGAGATATCACCTTTGATTTGGTTAAGCCATGCAGCCGTTGTGTATTAACCACCGTCAGCGTAGAACGCGGGCGGAAACACCCCGCCGGTGAGCCATTACGAACACTACAGACATTCCGAACTGCGGAAAATGGCGATATCGATTTTGGCCAGAATATGGTGGCCAGGAACAGCGGTATTATTCGGATAGGCGATGAAGTAGAAATTCTGTCAACCAAACCACCACGGCCATACAGTGCAGGTGCCATAGTTGAAAGCCTGGCGGCACCACTTGAGCAATCCAAAGCGGTATCGATTGAATATAACGGCATTCGCTTTAATGGCAATAATCAGCAGGTATTGCTGGAACAATTGGAACAGCAAAATATCCGCATTCCTTATTCATGCCGGGCTGGGATATGTGGTAGTTGTAGAATTACATTAGTGAATGGCGATGTTGCGCCTTTAAAACAGAGTGCCATTGGCAACGACGGAACTATTCTTTGTTGTAGCTGTATTCCCACAGGGGATATTACCCTCAGCGGTAAATAAGATAATCCCGATAAACTTACTCTCTGCACGCAGCTAACCACTATACTGCGGTATGAAGGGGAATTATACCGCTCGGTCGAAAGCTGGGGCGGTATAAACCTCTGCAATGATAAGTGGCAACAAACGGTCATTCATTATCTTAATGGCATCACCTAATACCATCTGCCGTCCAGCTAATACCACTTGTGATTGTGCTAATAAACACAAACTTGCCGAATCACCCGACTCAACCACTAACAAGCGAACATCTTCACCACTATCCAATACTTTAACTAACGCCAACTCACCATTTTTTGGCATCAGCGCTTTAGGATATTGTACAAAATACCAACTTTTGGGCATTAGTGGTTTTAGGAAACGAAATGCGACCAATGCATTTAACACCAATTCTGAACGTTGTTCATGGCTCAATTTAATTTGGCGACATTGATCTTCGAATTCAAAATAGAGTGCGGCATCGTCGACACAGAATGCGGATTCATCGAAAGCATCTGGGGTTAGCATTTTAGACGGGAAACGCGAGCGAAATATCATACCATTAGCTAAATCCAACATCAGTCGGTCGTGTTCGGTATCAAAATACCAACGCCATTTATCATCTGGTTTAATTCGCATATTTTTCCTTCCCGCCATGCTGCTAACATCATTGACTCAATAACTGAGTTCTTCGCCCATCAAATGGGATTAATTTCATATAACCGCATCATACTTCAAACAGCATGTGCGTTGGCGGCTCTCGTTACTCAGCCCATCCATGAAGTTCGCCGCTACGAGAACACTATAAGCCGCGTTCAAATCAGTTCACGACCACTTTGTTATTCGATTACCGCTTACCTGCAACTCACATTATTTAGGTATAGGGCTTTCGCTGTATATTTAATCTACCGGAGTAAAATATAGACGAGCCGGAGGAAGAAATAAACCCCCCGGCCAGTAATGAAGTTAAATAATTAGATATGAGTGATGATATTCTTAATCAAACCAGGCCCACGGAAGATAAAGCCGGAATAAATTTGAATCAATGAAGCACCTGCCGCCATTTTTTCGCGAGCGGCAGTAACCGAATCAATTCCACCTACCCCGATAATTGGCAGACGCCCTTGCAGTTCTTGCGATAAGCGACGAATGACTTCCGTGCTACGTAATTGTAATGGTCGGCCACTTAAACCACCGGCTTGTTCGCAATAATTTAATCCCTGAATGAGAGAGCGATCTAACGTTGTATTAGTGGCAATAACGCCATCTATATTATGGCGAACTAAACTGTCAGCTATTTGGATCAACTCTTCCTCGGTAAGATCCGGCGCGATCTTTACTGCCACAGGAACATATTTATGATGGCGCTGATGTAATTCAGTTTGTTTATTTTTAATTGCTGCCAACAAATCATCTAACGCTTCACCATACTGCAAAGATCGTAACCCTGGGGTATTAGGTGAGGAGATATTAATCGCAATATATCCCGCGTAAGGATAAATTTTATCCATACAAATCAAGTAATCTTCTTTACCTTGCTCTACCGGGGTATCTTTATTTTTCCCGATATTAATACCTAATATTCCGCCAAAATGTGATTTTTTGACATTTTCAATTAAGTTATCAACTCCGTGATTATTAAATCCCATCCGGTTGATCAAGCCTTCAGCCTCAACGATCCTAAACAACCTTGGCTTATCATTACCTGACTGTGGCCGGGGTGTCACCGTACCCACTTCGATAAAACCGAACCCCATCGCGCCCAGAGCATCAATACATTCACCGTCTTTATCCAGCCCCGCCGCCAAACCTAATGGATTTTTGAATGACAATCCCATACAGCTCACTGGTTTGGTTGGTACCGACTGGCGAACCAGGAATTCGAGTGGTGTGCCAGTAACACGTTTTAACTGCCGGAAAGTGAATTCATGGGCACGTTCTGGATCAAGCTGAAATAGTGCTTTTTTGACGAGTGGGTAGTACATGTGATCTCCTGACCGGCTTTCAACCTATGGATAGACGCGGGAATGGTAAATTTATCTATCAGGAAAGTAAACGATTGCTCAGTAAAGCCACGCAAAGAATTTCTTTGTTTAACTATATTGATAACAAGGTGTTAACTATTTGTAGGTCAAGAACCATAAAAAAGAGGGCATTGCTGCCCTCTGTGCTGTGAAGGTAACGTTAGTGGGCAGCGCTATTGGCTGATTTAGCCATTATGCGGCCAGTGCTTTAGTTATCTTCTCGTATAAATCACCGGACAGATTATCTAGCGTTTTAAGTTGCTCCAGCGCCTGGCGCATCAGAGCCTGACGGCCAGCATCATAACGTTTCAAGCGAATCAACGGCTCAATCAGCCGTGCAGCCACCTGCGGGTTACGGGTATTCAAATCACTGAGAATTTCGACCAGGAATTGATAACCACTGCCATCGCTGGCATGGAATGCCGCCGGATTACCCGAAGCAAAACTACCGACTAACGCACGAGTGCGGTTTGGATTGCTCAAACTGAATGCCGGATGCTTAAGCAAAGCCCGCACCTGTGTCAAAACATCAGCCGCCGGACTCGTCGCTTGCAGTGCAAACCATTTATCCATAACCAAACCATCATGATTCCAACGCATATCGAAGGCTGTAAGCAACTCATCACGGCAAGGTAATTGTGCAGCGACTGCCGCCGCCAATGCGGCCAGCGAATCAGTCATATTATCCGCCTGGTGGTATTGTGACGAGACCAACTTGTTAGCAAAGTCTTCATCAGCAAAAGCCAGATAATTCAGGCAGGTATTACGCAATGCACGCTTGGCAATATCACTGTGTTCAATACGATACACAGGTGTCATATTCGCAACATATACGGCTAACAGTTCATCAGACAATGCCTGAGCCAAACAACGAGTAATAGCCTCATGAACCGCACTGATCGCCAGCGGATCAATGGTAGTAAACAGCTCTGCTATTTCATTTTCTGACGGTAAGGTCAAGATCTGCGCTGCCAGAGCCGGATCAAGATTTTCATCGAGTAATACTGCCCGGAAAGCATCCGCAACGTGAGTGGGTAAACTCAGCGGCTGTTTCTGCTGATACTTGGCAACATTAAGTTTGATATAGGTTGCCAGCAAGCTCTGGGCAGCATCCCAACGAGAGAATTCATTACGCGCATGCTGCATCAGGAAAGTGAGCTGCTGATCACTGTAGGTATAATCCAGTTTGACTGGAGCGGAGAATTCGCGCAGCAAAGAGGGGATCGGCGTATGTTCAACATTATCAAAGGTAAATGTCTGCTCAGACTCGGTCACATTCAGGACATGATGGACCGGCAAGCCGTTTTTCTGTAGCGCAATCACATTTCCGTTACTGTCATATAGTTCAATATCTAATGGAATATGCAGTGGCAGTTTTTCCGGCTGGTCAGCGGTTGGTAAGGTTTTCTGGCTGACGTGCAGATGGTACTGCTGCTTCTCAGCATCATAGTCATCACGGATGGTCAGAATCGGAGTGCCGGACTGGCTATACCAGCGACGGAATAAAGAGAGATCGACATTCGATGCATCTTCCATTGCTTGTACAAAATCATCGCACGTTGCGGCACTACCATCATGGCGTTCAAAATAGAGCTGCATACCGGCCTGGAATTGTTGTTCACCCAGTAGGGTATGCATCATGCGGATAACTTCTGAACCCTTCTCATACACGGTAAGGGTGTAAAAGTTGTTCATCTCGATAACTTTGTCTGGTCGAATGGCATGGGCCATTGGGCTGGCATCTTCGGCAAACTGTGCGGCACGCATTACGCGTACGTTCTCAATTCGATTAACTGAACGTGAACCTAAATCAGAGCTGAACTCTTGATCACGGAATACCGTCAAGCCCTCTTTCAGGCTTAACTGGAACCAATCACGGCACGTGACTCGATTACCTGTCCAATTATGAAAATATTCATGTCCGATAACCGCTTCAATGTTCAGATAATCTTTATCTGTTGCTGTTTCAGCTTTTGCCAGAACATATTTAGAGTTGAATACATTCAGGCCTTTATTTTCCATCGCACCCATATTGAAGAAATCAACCGCGACAATCATATAGATGTCGAGATCGTATTCCAGACCAAAACGAGTCTCATCCCATTTCATGGAGTTCTTCAACGACGTCATCGCCCAGTCGGCGCGATCTAAATTACCGCGGTCAACAAAAAGCTCCAATGCGACTTCACGCCCGGAGCGGGTAATGAACTTATCGCGCAAAACATCAAAATCACCGGCAACCAGAGCAAACAGATAACAAGGCTTAGGGAATGGATCTTGCCATTTTACCCAATGACGACCATCTTCCAGTGTACCCTGCCCCACAGGGTTACCATTGGAAAGCAAATAAGGATAACGAGATTTGTCAGCCACGATGCGGGTCGTAAAACGGGCCAAAACATCAGGACGGTCTAAATAGTAAGTAATATGGCGGAAACCTTCGGCTTCACACTGGGTGCACAGCGCGTCACCGGAAAGATATAATCCCTCAAGTGCACTGTTGGTCGCAGGATGAATATCATTGACGATTGTCAGTGTGAAATGTGCTGGTAATTGCTCAATGACCAGCGAGTTATCCTGTAGCTGATAATGAGGCCAAACTTGCCCATCAACACTGATACTGACGAGCGTGAGATCCTCACCATTTAGAATCAACGGCGTCACATCTGCTACCTGACGTTTTACTTTACTGACCGCCGTTACCGTCGTTTTTTGCGCATCCAGTGCGAAGTCCAAATCGATATCGGTAATGGTGTAATCCGGCGATTTATAATCGTGACGGTATTTAGCTTGCGGCTGTTGTGTCATAGGAACCCTTTTGACGTCATCAGTGAATATGATTATCAGGTCTGTATTAATAGTCGTATAAGGCCAGTATCACGGCGACCAGAACATTGCTGTCAGCCCATTGGCCTCAGACTCAGATAGCTTTTCAATGTATCACAATTGTAAAAAAAACCTAGGTGAGAGCGAGTGCTATTACGGCAAATAACGCATTGAATGTGCTTTTTTCGAGCCGCCTCGCAGCTCATTTTCCTGCTTGCATTTGGTGAGCAAAATACCCGTTGATTTGCTCGGCATCGTCATTTCTGACAGCAGAATATGCCAATACCATCAGCACGGAACCCGACATCATGCACATTGCTCTTCATACATTAATAAGATTGAACATAGATTCAGACCTTTATTGAGAACCCAGTAGATGTCGATCCCCAGTTTGAAGAAGGTGATGGGTGGAATGCTGAATGGGATGGTTTAAATATCATTAATTCACACCATGTCTGGGTAGACCATGTCACGTTTAGTGATGGCCGTTTTACGATTGATCAATACACCGAGAAGGATGGCTGGAAGTTTGTTCAGCATGATGGCGCGTTAGATATTAAACGCGGCTCTGACTATGTCACGGTTTCTCACTGCCGTTTTGAATTACATGACAAAACTATTTTGATTGGTCATAGCGATAGTAATGCTGAGCAAGATGCAGGAACCATGCACGTTACATTCTTTAATAATTACTTTACGCGGATAATCCAGCGCACTCCGCGAGTTCGTTTCGCCAGCATACATCTCTATAATAATTTATTTGAGCAAGATAAATCAGATCCTATATATCCCTACGAATACAGCTATGGCTTGGGTTATCAGTCCAGTATTTTATCAGAGAAAAATATATTTTTGGTTAATGACCTTACGGCTGAATGTCGGGTAATGAAGGCGTTTAATGGCGGCGATAAAGTTAATGATGACGGCTCGACTTTTAACCATAGCCTTGCTGAACTCAACAATTGTGGGTTTGACGCTGATATCGGCAGGATCCCACCCTATGCCTATGATGTTGTAGCGCTTAGCCAAGAATTCATCGACCATATCCGCAATCAAGCGGGATCGGGGCTACCCTACGGCCATCTTCCCTGATTGCACTATCTAAGTCGATGTCTAAACATATAATATGATGTTTGCTATTTCCCCACATTGCTCTGCGTTGATTGTGATATCTCAATGATGGGGAAATACCCGCACCAGGCCGCCAAGGTGACCTCTGATAACCAACAGGAAACAAAGATTTACCTTTTGTTGCTCAGTAGTGCAATTTAATAACCCTATATTTTATAAGTTAATTTATCCTTTATTAGCTTAAACAGCTAAAAATCTGACCTTAAGGGCCAACACCACTAAAGAAAATAGCCGTTTCACTGATAATGGCACGTTTAATCCTAGACCTGTGATTAGCATTTATGGTGTGATGAGGCTTCAATAACAGGATAATACCGGTATACTCCTGCGACTTTATAGATTATGTCCAAAGTAATTGGTGTTGCCGGTCGGCGGCCAGTGAACGCATCACGATGAGCTTACATAAGTAGGTAATTCGGGTGAGTGAACGAAGCAGCCCTGACAACTTCAAGTACCAAGGGTATATGCTGACTGCGGAAAATGCTCCTACGAGGATGCTGTATAGCGCCATGACCCAAGACGCCTCACCGATTTTGACTTCACTGCTTGATACGGATGCTTATAAGCTCCATATGCAACAAGCCGTGTTCCATCGCTATCGCCATATTACCGTTGCCGCTGAATTCCGCTGCCGTGGTGATGAGTTGCTGGGCGAATATGCCGATGAAATCCGCCATCAGATAGCGCTAATGAAACAATTAGCGTTAACCGATGATGAGTTTACCTACCTCTCGGGGTTACCCTTCTTTCAAGATGATTACCTCAATTGGTTGCGGGATTTTCGTTTTAACCCTGAGCAGGTCACCGTATCCAATAATGACGGTAAATTAGATATTCGGATTGCCGGTTTATGGTGCGAAACGATTTTATGGGAAGTCCCTTTGCTGGCAGTGATCAGTGAAATCGTTCATCGGCGCCGGTCAGTCGGTGTCACAACAGCCGAGGCCGTCACACAACTGCGCAACAAACTTCAGCAGTTTAAGATTCTCAGCGCTGATATCGATATTAGTCATTTCAAGCTAATGGATTTTGGCTCCCGTCGCCGTTTCTCACGCGATATACAGCATGCTATTGTCAGCAGCTTAAAAGATGAGTTCCCCTATATTGTAGGTACCAGCAACTATGATTTAGCCCGCAACCTGGCATTAGCTCCGGTCGGTACTCAAGCCCATGAATGGTTCCAGGCTCATCAGCAGATAAGTCCGATACTGGCCAATAGTCAGCGCGTGGCACTACAAGTCTGGTTAGATGAGTACCCAAATCAACTTGGTGTCGCACTGACTGACTGTATTACCATGGATGCCTTCTTGCGCGATTTTGATGAGACATTCGCCAATCGCTATCAAGGATTGCGCCATGACTCAGGTGACCCGGTAGAATGGGGTGAAAAAGCTATCGCCCATTATGAAAAACTGGGTATTGACCCAATGAGTAAAACATTGGTGTTTTCAGATAATTTAGATCTGGAAAAAGCGTTGTCACTCTATCGCCATTTCTATCAACGAATTAAATTAGTGTTCGGTATCGGTACCCGTTTAACTTGTGATATTCCCGGCGTTAAACCGCTCAATATTGTCATTAAACTGGTTGAATGCAACAACAAGCCGGTCGCAAAACTCTCGGATAGTCCGGGTAAAACTATCTGTCAGGACCCGGCTTTTGTTGATGAGTTACGCGAAGCATTCGCCCTGCCGTTAGTCAAAAAGGCCAGTTAGTATCGGCCTGCATAATGAGGGTTCGTCGGGGCGTTAATATAGCCCGGCGAGCCACTTCACTTAGCCGTTTTCCCCTCACAACCACTTCCCAATTAAACCCAGCTCTGATTTGTGCCGCCTTTATTAAGGATAACGACAGAAATGTTGCACTGATCTGGTGATTTCTACTTGTGTCCTGCACTGCCGCAAGTAACATAGCAACATCCCCATTTGGTTGGGTTGTTAACTATTTCTATATCAAAACTATTAAAGAGAGAAATCTATGAGCGTAGTGCCTGTAGTCGACGTACTGCAAGGCCGTGCTGCGGTTGACAGTGAAGTCACCGTACGCGGTTGGGTGCGTACCCGGAGAGATTCTAAAGCGGGTATCTCCTTCGTTGCCGTTTATGACGGTTCCTGCTTTGACCCGTTACAGGCCGTCGTGAATAATGCTTTGCCTAATTATCAGGATGAAGTACTGCATCTGACTACCGGCTGCTCAGTAGAAGTCACTGGAACAGTGGTGGCATCACCAGGTGAAGGCCAGAGCTTTGAAATTCAGGCAACTGCTATCAAAGTGGTCGGCTGGGTTGATGATCCCGATACCTATCCGATGGCGGCAAAACGTCACAGCATCGAATACTTGCGCGAAGTGGCTCACTTACGCCCACGTACAAACCTGATTGGTGCTGTTGCCCGTGTCCGCCATACCTTAGCGCAGGCAATTCACCGTTTCTTCGATGAAAATGGTTACTTCTGGGTTTCTACCCCACTGATCACCGCTTCAGATACCGAAGGTGCTGGTGAAATGTTCCGCGTGTCGACGCTGGATCTGGAAAACTTGCCACGCACAGATACTGGAGCTGTCGATTTCAGCGAGGATTTCTTCGGTAAAGAAGCATTCCTGACGGTATCCGGTCAGTTGAATGGAGAAACCTACGCCAGTGCATTGTCCAAAGTTTACACTTTCGGCCCCACTTTCCGGGCAGAAAACTCCAACACCAGCCGTCATTTGGCGGAATTCTGGATGGTTGAACCTGAAGTCGCATTTGCTTCTTTAGATGACGTCGCCGCATTGGCCGAGAAAATGCTGAAATATGTTTTCCAGGCGGTGCTCAATGAACGTGCTGATGACATGAAGTTCTTTGCTGAGCGGGTAGATAAAGATGCGGTAGATCGCCTACAACGTTTTGTCACCTCTGATTTTGCTCAGGTTGATTACACCGACGCTATCGAGATTTTGCTGGCATCGGGCCAGAAATTTGAAAATGACGTGTCATGGGGCATAGATTTGTCTTCTGAACATGAGCGTTATTTGGCTGAGAAACACTTTAAGGCACCGGTAGTGGTTAAAAACTACCCGAAAGACATTAAAGCTTTCTATATGCGGATGAACGAAGATGGCAAAACCGTTGCAGCGATGGATGTATTAGCGCCGGGAATTGGTGAAATCATCGGGGGTTCACAACGTGAAGAGCGCTTAGATGTGTTGGACGCACGTCTGGAAGAGATGGGCCTCAATAAAGAAGATTATTGGTGGTATCGTGATCTGCGTCGCTACGGTACGGTACCGCATTCAGGATTTGGCCTTGGATTTGAGCGATTGATCTCCTATGTAACAGGGGTCCAAAACGTTCGGGATGTCATCCCATTCCCACGCACACCGAGAAATGCCAGCTTCTAAGTTCGTCATTTCGAAAAAAATGTTTATTTGTATAAATAAAAGCCAGCTCTGCTGGCTTTTGTCATTTTTTAAAGTTCGATCTAAGTCACAAAGTTCCCTGATATTTACATTTAGCAACACATAGTATCTCAATGAAACACATTCAGGCAATTGGTAGCATTTTCGGTGTGGATTATCAGGTCTGTGAATGGAACACTGCGTTCAGACACAGACGACACCAAACTCTCAACAATAGTTCCAAAAAAATTATTGGCGGCAGTGGCAGGTGTCCGAATAACACCAATGAGGGTAATAATAATGATGAAGCGCAATATTCTTGCAGTAGTAATCCCAGCATTGTTAGTAGCTGGCGCAGCTAATGCAGCAGAAATCTACAACAAAGACGGCAACAAACTTGATCTGTACGGTAAAGTTGACGCGCGTCACCAGTTCTCTGACAACGCTGGCCAAGACGGCGACGAAACTTATGTTCGTTTCGGCTTCAAAGGTGAAACCCAAATTACTAACCAACTGACCGGTTACGGCCAGTGGGAATACAACGTTCAGGCTAACCACGCTGAATCTCAAGGCGACAAAGGCAACAAAACCCGTCTGGGCTTTGCTGGTCTGAAATTTGATCAGTTCGGTTCATTGGACTACGGCCGTAACTACGGCGTAATCTATGACGTTAACGCATGGACTGACATGCTGCCAGTGTTCGGTGGCGACTCTATCTCTAACTCTGATAACTACATGACTGGTCGTTCTACTGGTCTGGCTACTTATCGTAACACCAACTTCTTCGGTCTGGTTGATGGCCTGAATTTTGCTCTGCAATATCAAGGCAAAAACCAGAATGACCGTGCTGGTTCTATTGACCCAGTTACCGGTGTTTACACTGGTGCTAACCTGAAAGATCAGAATGGCGACGGTTTCGGTATCTCTTCAACTTATGATATCGGTTACGGTGTGAACTTTGGTGCTGGTTTCTCTTCTGCAAACCGCACTAACGAGCAAAAAGCATTCAGTACTGCTGAAGGCGATAAAGCTCAGGCATGGAACGTTGGTGCTAAATACGACGCTAACAACGTATACTTGGCTGTAATGTATGCTGAAACTCAGAACCTGACTCCATACGGTGATTTTAGCAACACTATTGCTAACAAAACTCGTGATATTGAAATCACTGCACAATACCAGTTCGACTTCGGTCTGCGTCCATCTTTAGGCTACGTTCAGTCTAAAGGGAAAGATCTTAACGCGAATGGCGATAACCAAGATCTGTTGAAATATGTTTCTGTAGGTTCTTACTACTACTTCAACAAAAACATGTCTACCTATGTTGATTACAAAATCAACCTGTTGGACGAAAACGAGTTCACTCGTACTAACAAGCTGAACACTGATGACGTTGTTGGTGTTGGCTTGGTATACCAGTTCTAAGTTAAACTTAATCACGCAGTTTATCTGCTGACATAAGTTAAAAAAGACAGGGCTTCGGCTCTGTCTTTTTGTTTTTATCCTTAGCCAATAGAGGGATATTACGCTGTCGAATACGCTATTTTGCCGATTTTTCACCCTGAATTCCCCCGCCTCACAACATTCATTTCTTTTTATCGCAAACGGTTGGCAAAGACTGCAACTGGCGCTACCCTGATAGTTCTGTTTGCTTAACGCTAAGCCATGGAAGCCTCTGACATGTTTGAAAAAATCACTGCTGCACCTGCTGACCCGATTCTGGGCCTGACCGATATTTTCCGCGCGGATGACCGCCCTCATAAAATCAATCTGGGGATTGGTGTCTACAAAGACGAAACCGGTAAAACGCCGGTGCTGACCAGCGTGAAGAAAGCTGAGCAGTATTTGCTGGAAAACGAAGTTACTAAAAACTATCTGGGTATTGATGGCCTGCCGGTTTTCGCCAGTTGTACACAAGAACTGTTGTTCGGTGCCGACAGCGCTATTATTGCCGATAAGCGTGCGCGTACCGCTCAAACCCCAGGTGGTACCGGCGGGTTACGTATTGCTGCTGATTTTATCGCCCATCAGACCAGCGCTAAACGTGTCTGGGTCAGTAACCCTAGCTGGCCGAACCATAAAAATATCTTCGCCGCTGCAGGGCTTGAAGTGGTTGAGTATGCCTATTATGACGCTGCGAACCATTCACTGGACTTCGATGGGCTATTAAAAAGCCTCTCAGAAGCTCAGGCTGGCGACGTAGTGCTATTCCATGGCTGCTGCCATAACCCTACCGGTATCGACCCAACCGAAGCCCAATGGAGCCAATTAGCTGAGCTGTCAGTCGCCAAAGGTTGGCTACCACTGTTTGACTTCGCCTACCAAGGTTTTGCCAAAGGTTTGGAAGAAGATGCTCAGGGGCTGCGTATTTTCGCTGCCAAACATCAGGAACTGATCGTTTGTAGCTCTTATTCGAAAAACTTTGGTTTGTATAATGAGCGTGTCGGGGCTTGCACCATTGTTGCCGCTAGCAGCGACGTGGCCGATATCGCCTTCAGCCAGGTTAAAGCCGTTATCCGTGCTAACTATTCCAACCCACCAGCCCATGGTGCGTCAGTGGTTGCCACCATCCTGAGCAACGCGACATTACGCGCCATTTGGGAACAAGAACTGACCGATATGCGCCAGCGCATTCATCGTATGCGTCAGTTGTTTGTGAATACATTGCAGGAAAAAGGTGCGAAGCAGGACTTCAGCTTTATCATTAACCAGAATGGGATGTTTTCATTCAGTGGCCTGACCAAAGAACAGGTTCTGCGCCTGCGCAATGAGTTTGCTGTTTATGCTGTCAACTCTGGCCGGGTAAACGTTGCAGGTATGACACCTGATAACATGGCTCCGCTGTGTGAAGCTATCGTTGCTGTGCTGTGATTAAGCATCAATGACTTACCGTAAAAAGGGTGCATATGCACCCTTTTTATTTTGTTTCAAATGTCAGAATATGAGTCTTAATGGAACATATATTTGGCAAATTCGCTCATCGGCATAGGACGCCCATACATATAGCCTTGCAGATAGTCGACGTTATGGGCCTGTAAATAGCGCATTTGAGTGTCGTTTTCGACTCCCTCTGCAATGGTCTGCAACCCTAGTCGGGTAGCGAGATCGATAACATTCCCGACAATGTGGCTCGACAATGCATCGGAACCAATCATGCCAACAAAACTTTGGTCAATTTTCAAAAAATCCACTTTAAAGTTCTGCAAATAAGTCAGACTTGAATGTCCGGTACCAAAATCGTCGATAGCAATAAATACCCCCAAAGCATGCAACTCGGCAAATAATCGGTCGGTAATCTCATCGGCAACGATTAATTTCCGTTCGGTTAATTCCAACGTGATATTGATTTTATTACCACCAAAAGCCTGAATAAAACGGCGGCAATCATCTACCAGACTCAGATCACGGCAATGGTTAGCACTGATATTAAAACCAAAGTGAAAACCTTCCGGTAACTGATTTACGTAAGGTGCAAAAGTGGTACTAACTTGCTGCATGATAGCGCGAGTCATCGGAACAATAAGTTCACTGTCCTCGGCCATCGGAATAAATTTATTTGGCTGAATTAAACCATTAACAGGATGCTGCCAACGCATTAGAACTTCACAACCCACCCAGCATTGCTCTTTGCCTGATACTATCGGCTGCATATAAGCAACAAACTCGTTGTTTTCTAACGCCTGTTTTAATACCTGCGTGGGTGATGCCGCCCTACCCGATAACCAGAAAACCAGCGCGGCTGAACCGATGCTCATTAAGATGAAAAATATCAGGCTACCTTGATTATATTGCCAGGCATAGGCCAAATATTGCTGGTTAGATAGCGTCGTATTTAATGAATAAGCAAACTTGTCTGAGGCCAGAGATAACGGTTCGCTTCCCTCGGGGGGGTGGCCTGGATGTACCATACCCACCGCATCCATCCATTTATCACCCACCCTCAGATACAACTGTATATCACCACTTAATAAGTTAAGGATGCTGCGCAGATAATAGCCATCGACCGCGACCAGTATGCTGTAATCACCTCGCGCCAGCCGATACACCATCAAAGCACGATCTGGAGTGACATCATTACCCTGCATTAGCTCCAGTTGACCATCAACGAACACATCTAGATCAAACGGCGTGGAAAGTGGGCCATATATCGAGGAACAATAGATGGTCGTCCCCTTAGCTAAAGAGACTGAACGCACATCCGGTATAATGACAACTTGATCCCGCAGGTTTTGAACAACTTGCATGCAAGGTTTACCTAATCCGGTTTCTACCTGAAGCGCCGCATGCTGCAAATTATTAAATATCTGCTCGAATCGAGCCCTACCTTGTAATAACTTAGCTTCAGCATCCTGATGCATATTGGCTTTGGTTTGCGCATAAATCACTGCCGCCCCTAACAACAGAAATAAGAATAATACCATGCAAGAAAAACTTAGCCGGGACAGGAATTTATTCAGTCTGAAACGACGAAACGGCATAGTGGCTTCCATTGAAAGGCGCTCGTAATATTACGAACTCAAAACGGCAGCAGAAACAGTGCCGGGTCAATTAACGTGACGACTGTTTGTTGGTCAGGCTTTATCCACCTCGCAAAGATAATATAAGCACCGACCGCTATCATCATTATGATCACAGCACCAATAGATAAATAACTATTGCTTCACAAAATATGTAAATCACTTATTCAATATAACGTAAAAAGACACCTGACGGTGCCTTCTTTGAAATTCTAGCTGTTTATGATGTCGACATCACCAAATAGCCGGTTCTTCACGTATAAACGGGTTAGTCTGCCGTTCATGGCCTAACGTAGACATTGGACCATGACCGGGAATAAACGTGATGTCATCACCTAAAGGCAACAATTTAGTCCGAATGGAGTTAATCAGTTGTTGGTGATCACCGCGTGGGAAATCACTACGTCCAACACCACCGTTAAAGATAACATCACCGACCAGTGCCAGACGCCCCTGTTGGTCAATGAAGACAATGTGACCTGGCGTATGCCCAGGGCAATGCAATACCGATAACTCCACTTCACCAACAGTGATTTTGTCACCCTCGGTCAACCAACGGGTTGGGGTAAAAGCTTCACATTCGCTCAAACCAAACATTCTGCTCTGTGCCGGTAGCCCTTCTAACCAGAACGTATCTTCTTTTTCAGGGCCATAAATCGGGATATCAAAATGAGCGGCTAACTCAGCAGCAGCACCCACATGATCCAGATGGCCGTGAGTCAACAAAATCTGGCTGACCGTTACCCCCTGACGTGCAACTTCAGCAATGATCTTGGCTGCGTCACCACCAGGGTCCACCAATGCGGCCTGCTTTGTGGCTTCACACCAGATTAAGGTGCAGTTCTGGCTAAAGGCCGTCACCGGAATAATTTGATATTTCATAAAACTCCACCCCAAATGCAACTGGCAATATACCTATCATCTTTCAACCATACATCTGTATGGGCTGCGGTCGTTTACCCGAATCACTGATAGCATCAGTTTATCGAGATTAGCGAACCTGAATCTTGAGGCTCGCCCTGTGGCTGGTATAAGTGCTGTTCAAACCCACTCTGACCGATTTGGCACTTGCTTGCCACCGCCCTACAATTTGAAATCTGTTAGGTATGATTCAATGCATTGGCATAAAAATGTCTGCTACCAGGTTCTTGTCGGCCCAGTATCAATATGTACAAAGTTACTGCGAGGGTAATATCCTACACCACCTGCACGCATTTTTAATGCTGCTTTGCGGATATTACTCAATTGAATACCTTCAATATGAAAATCCATTGCCCGCCCTTGCGTGTGGAAACTGTGTTTGGCCACACCACGGCTGCGTTCGCGCAGTTCATTATTGGTATCAAGTGAGCGGTAACCGGAAATAAGCTGCACCGGTTTAGTTGTGCCAAGAAGCCCTTGCAGGCGGTATAGTTGATCAAACAAGCGTGGGTCGATAGTTTTTACCTTATTGGCCCGATAATCGCGAAAGAGATGGTTTAAGCGGGAAAGTTCATCTTTGTTATAGCCCCGACCATCAAAAAATTCGGCTTTTATGGACTCGCCTGTATTGAGGTTATTCAGGGTCAAGATCCGTGGGCGAGGAGTAGAAAGGGTGGCGAATGCCTGCCCTGGAAGCAGCGATATACCCAGCGCTGCCCCGCCTAACGTTAGCCATTTACGGCGATAATTATCAATTTTATCCATGATCTCTGTTAATACCCGGCAAGAATGTCAAAAGAAAGCACTAACCAAATGTGCCGTCCCGAACCATAACCGCCTACGGAAAACCAGTCAACCCGCATTCGGCCCGCACTCGCTGTGCGTTTAAGTTCGGTTATAGAGAACCCCAATTTGGGGCCCCCTACGACAACCCGATATTAAGACCATTAGTTATTGAGTTTTACTGCATTTATTGCATTAAAAGTTCAGCCTGAGGTGAGATTTGTGCACCGGATCTCACCGTCTTATCATAATTGTAAATATCTGTTCTAAATTGTGGCCTACCGTCATCCGCCACCCATGCTGTCAGGTAATACAATTGCACCGGGACACGTTGGCGAATATTCACGTAGGTGGTATCGCCTTGTTTTAACGTTGAGGAAACCCGCGCATCATTCCAGCCAGCATCTTGCAATAACATATTTGCCAGATCCGAGGCTTTATTGACGCGGACACAGCCGGAACTTAATGCACGGATATCTTTCTGGAACAGACCATGGTTCGGCGTGTCATGTAAGTAGATAGCATCAGAGCTTGGCATATTGAATTTGAAGCGCCCTAATGAATTGCTGGCACCTGGTGCCTGACGCAGACGGTACGGGAAGTTATTAGGCGAAATCATGCTCCAATCGATCATCGATGGATCAACAACTTCAGCCTCATTACTCCAACCAGACAAAACGGTATAACCATGACGCTGGAAATAGCCAGCATCATAGCGTGCTTTGGGTACGATATCCTGGCGCACCAGAGACGTTGGTACATTCCACGGCGGATTGACCACCACATTATTTAACGCACTGCTCATCAACGGTGTCTTGCGGCTTGGACGGCCAACAATCACCCGAGATGAGAGGACCTCAGCACCATTCTTATAATAATTAAGCGAATAGTTTGGGATGTTAACCATAATGCCGTTATCGACGTGTCCCGGTAAAATACGCAAACGCTGAATATTCAATGCCAATAATGTTGCCCGCGTTTGTGGTGAGACATTCAACCATTCACGAGTTCGGACACCAATAACACCATCATCACTTAGCCCATGCCACTGTTGAAAACGTTTAACGGCTTCCACCAACTCTGGCGTATAAACATTGTCGGTTATAGTTGTGGTGAGCGGCGCTGATGGCGACGCTACAACCCCACCGGTAACAGGAACGTCGGCCACGGGTGCCGCTGAAGGGCTAACCACTAAACTGTGAGCCTGAGCACGGCTCTTTTCTTCATCAACCGAGAGATCATCATTGACCACGGCTACTGCTGGATTATCCACCGGGATAACCTCTGGGGCTTTGGCCGGTTCTGATGCAATGGGGTGTAGCATGCCCGTTCTGTCCAGGATTTCTCGTAGCGCTGGAATATCGTCACTTAACTGGCCTGGGCGCAGGCTGGGGCCATTAGACATCTGTGGCCATGGCTGGCGGTCTGCCAGCATCAGTTTCAATGCCTGATGCATTTTGTCGTATTGAGGATGTTGGGGGGCCAGCGACGCCAGATAGGGTGCGGTGGTACCTTCATGCACCGCTTGCTGCCAACGATTTAAAATAGTAACCGGCGGCATCGCCATTTTGTATGGCACATTGCTGTATAACCAGACACTACCGTTAGCGCCAACACCTGAGATAAAGTGCAAGTATCCCAGCATGGCATCTGACAAAATAACATCGCGAGCTTGACCGGTAATGTCAGGGTCACTCAGCCATTTTACCCACTGCATAAATTGCGGCTGGAGACCGGAGAGTGCCACTTCGGCTAATTGCTGCTGAAAATGCTGCACCGCAGTTCTATCCTGCCACATCGGCTGCATACGGTTGGCGGCATAAAGCAATGCCAACTCAGAAGCATAGAAAGGTGTCACCGTTTTAGGCAGCACTGATAATAACTGTGAGCGGCTTTGTGCGACCGACATTGTCGTACCACTCATAGGCAGCGCTGAGGATGAGTCTAACGGCATGACAGGTGCCGTGGCTGATGCTGTAAATATCGGCATCAAGCTATAAATTAAAGCGCAGTATAATGCTAATGCGCGTTGCGGATTTCGTTTCCCTATCGACATTCTATGCCCCCGGTATGCTTATCTAAGTACGTCATAGTCTGTCGTTACCCTTCTTCCTTGAAGTCGCAGCATTGTTGCTGCTCTGGCACCCGAATCCCTGAGCGTCGATCAGTTCAACGAGATTTGTTCGTTGGCTACCACTTCAATAGTTTCGGGTTTTCATCATTATTATACAAACAGAACTGCCCCTTGCGTGGTTAACGATATAAATTTAACCATTCACGTTACGCTAACAGATTTCCGGTGGTTATAAAATATAACCCTAAGGTGTGGAAGAAATAAAAATGGCCGCTAGTTAGCGACCATTTAATCGGATTAATTATTGCTGCCTTCTTTCTGAACAATAATTAACCGCCAGGTTGTATCTCGGCAGGTATCGGCGGCAATGTTGGTATTTCATTGGCAAAACCTCGTAAGCCAACCACATGTACATGCTCATGATTTTGGAAGACTTTTCGTACCAACTTATAGGTTGTCCCTTTTTCCGGGCTGATATTTTCTGGTGCTGCAATTATTAATTGCATTTCCAGCCGCTCGCACAGTTCAAATAATGTCGCGATAGATTTGGCATCCAAACGCGCCGCTTCATCAAGGAACAACAAACGGCAAGGGGAAATATCTTTGCCGCGCAGACGACGCGACTCTTCTTCCCAACTCTGTACCACCATGACCAGTATTGACATACCGGTACCAATAGCCTCACCGGTTGACAATGCGCCGCTTTCTGCCCGCAGCCAGCCATCTGAACCGCGATAAACTTCGACTTCCAGTTCCAGATAGTTACGGTAATCAAGCAGTTCTTCACCGATGGTCTGCGGCAAGCGCTGCCCCATATCCATTTGTGGGTTCAACCGCTGGTAGAGTTTCGCCAATGCTTCGGAGAAGGTCAGACGATTACTATTAAACAGATCCTGATGCTGCTCTTGTTGCTCGGATAGCACATCGAGTAACGTCGCGTGAGCTTCACGTACATTCACATTCAGTCGCACGCTCTTGACCTGACCAAATGACACCGCTTGCAAGCCCTGATTCAGCATACGGATGCGGTTCTGTTCGCGCTGAATAGTTTTACGGATAATATTCGATACACTTTTGGAACTGATTGCCAGCTTCTGTTCGCGAGCGGTTAATTCTTCGGTCAAACGGCCCAGTTCAATCTCCATCTGTTCAATGGCTTCAACCGGATCATCAGTGCGAATAATATCCTGACGAATACGTTCACGCAGATGTTGGTAGACCGCGATATAGAACTGAATCTTACGCTCAGGCCGTTTCGGATCTTCAGACAAACGCAGCACATCGCGCAGATGTTCATTATCAGCCACCGCCAGACGCAGAGCACCCAAGGCTTTATCCGACATAGAACGCAGCTCGTCACCGTCCATATAGGCCAGTTCACGGCGATGCAAACGACGCTCAACGCCATTATCTTTCACCATCCGCATCACCGCACACCAACCTGCTTTGGCATTGACGACTTGTTCACGGATCTGATGATAATCTCGTTCCAGCTTGCGCAGTTTCTTCTGGAGGCTATCCATCTCAGCTTCACAGAAGGTTAGCTGTTTTTCCAACTGATTACGGCGTGAACGGTTAGTACTTAATGCCGCATGCAACTCGTCACGGCGGGTACGAGCACGGGCTTCTGCATTAGCATCAGCCTGAACACCGATATCCACCAGTTCCTGACTTAACTCTTTCAGCATGTCACGCTTGGCGTCATAAGAACTTTTTAACGACGCTAGCACCTGATTATACTGGGTAAATTGCGCTTGATACTGACGTAACTGCTCACGAGCGCGAGTGCGTTCTGCTTCCGCCTGCTCCAAGCGCTGGCGCAGTTTGTCGTTGAGATCAGAGTTCTCCGTCAACATGCCCGCAGAATCGGTATAGCTAAAGTGCGCACGACGTTGAACCACTTCAGTCAGTGCGAAAGCTTGCTGTTTAGCCTGACGCTGGCTGTTTTGCGCCAATACATAGTTTTCCTGCAACTGTTCGTGTTGTTGCGGGTCACTTTGTAATACCGCTAACAGCGGTTCAAGTTTAGTCAGGGAAGCGCCATGCTTCTGAATATGGCGAGCCGCCTCTTGCGCTTGCGCCGATTCTTCAGTTATCTCTTCGACACGGTCAGTCAACGTATCATCAAGTAGCAATGAAATCAGTGGGATCAAGCGGTTAAGGGCTGAAATCCCCTCTTTAGCCTGTTCGAATTGCTGGCGCTGCTGCTGGTTGCTTTCTTCGTGTGCACTCAGCGCACGCTCTATTTCACCACGACGGGTATTGAGTAAACGAATTTCAGCTTCAGGATCTGCATCAAATGCCACGGCCAGATGAGAACCGATAAAACGGCTGAATGCTTGATGCAAGCGTTGCGTTTTTTGCACATCAAATGACAGCGTGGCATAACGTTCAGCCAGGCTGTCACGCTCTTGATACAGAGCTTCCAGCCGGTTCTCACGGGCAGCACGGCCAAACAGCGGCAGTTCTGGATAACGGGAGTAACGCCACTGGCGATCCGCAATTTTAACCACTACCGCTTTTTCATGCTCTTCAACGGCAAATACACTGTCATCAAATGATTGCGGGTCACCCTCGATAAGATAGAGGTCTTCCGGGCAGTCTTCTAACCCTTGTAGTTGATCCCGCACCAGTGACAAGTCCGGTACCACGATACCGTGGCGCGATGGGCCATACAGCGCGGAGAAGTATGGCGCATCATCGATGGTGACATCGTCATAAATCTCGGAGAGCAACACACCACCGAAGCGTTCGGCCAAAGCAATCATCCGCGCATCTTCAGCACCACTTGGCTGACTTAACCGCTCAATCTGCGCATCAACAGCACGTTTGCTTGCGGCGACTTCATCGCGCTCCACCGTGGTTTCGCGTTCACGCTCCAGCAATTGCTGCATGTGTTCGGTAACCTGACGGCTATCCTCCAGCGCCTCACCGCTCTGTTCGCTGAGTTGACTCAGCGCATCTTGTGCCGCCAACCAGACTGGCGCACGCGCCGTTAGCTCCTGAATTTTGAGCTTAATTTGCTCGAGTTCCTGACGCATTTCCATGCGCCGTTCACCAGCATCACTGACGTTGAGAGAGAGCTCTTCAACCTGTGACTCCAGTTCACGCTGCAACTCTTCCAACTCCTCGGGCTGGTATACTTGCCCCTGGCGTTTACAGAACTCTTGCAGCAAGCGTTCTGCGTCTTGCTGAGCACGTAAACGCTGTTCCAGCTCTGACAGACGCATCCGCAATGGTTGCACACGTTCAGCCAAATGTTGTTGCGACGGCCAGTCACGCAACAATTCCCGCGCAGTTTGCCAGGCTTCACTGCGACTGACCTCGCCGGCGATAGCCACCACTAACTGATAAGCTTGCTCAAATTGGCTGTGCGCAGCATCAGCAACACTCAGTTTTTGCTCAAGTTGTAATAACGATTCAGTCGCTTCCTGCTCTTTGGCATGGAAGGTTTCTAGCCACTCTTCGGCATTATCGGCAGTTAATTCTGGCAACTGGCACAGTGCGCGCGCACGTTCCAAAGCCTGTAAGGCTTGCTGATATTGGATAGCACGGGTCTGTTGAACGTCCAGCGCTTGCTGGTAATCGGCCAACTGACTTTTCAGTTCGTCCACCTCCAACTCAGCAGCTTCAGCGCGGGCTTCGTTATCGGCCTGCTGCTCGCTGGCCTCGGCGACAACTTCATTTTGCTCTTCCAGCCGGTAAGTCAACTCTTCCAAATCACTCTGGTAGCGCTCGATCTTTTCCTGCTGGCGCATCGCGGTCTGCACCAGACTCAGGTGGTCACTGGCCGCCTGATAATCTGTTTCCAGATCCGATTCCGCACTGCTTTGCTCGGCTAATTCTCGCGACATTTCCACATGACGATACTGCTCAGTCACCAATTGCTTGCGGCTGGTCAGCAAGTCACGGCGCAATACCAATGCGCCATCAAGATGGATCCGCCGCTCATTGGCATGACGCATATAGTCAGCAGCAACGTAGGACGTTGCCTCTGAAATCAGATGCTTAAACAAATCACGATCAGATTGAGTGACACGAATAGCCTCAAGGGTCATACGGTTTTCACGCAATGCCGCTTCCATATCCTGGAAGGCTTTGCGCACACCGCTGTTTTCTGGCAATAAGTAATCACGCAGTGAGCGGGTAATCGCGCTGGAAATACCACCGTACAACGATGCTTCTATCAAACGGTAAAATTTGCTGCGATCGGCAGAAGAGCGTAAACGCTTTGGAATCACACCCAAATCAAACATCAGCGAGTGGTAGTCAGTGATGGAGTTAAATTGCTTGAACTGCACCCCTTCCATCGCTTCGACGCGCTCTTTCAGCTCTTGTAATGACAGGACGCGCGCCTGACGCTCACCCACCACCTCGGTAAGAATCTGGGTAGGTTGGATAGCCGTCGGCAGCCCCTGAATGGTGAAAGGCTTAATATCAACCTTGCGGTCACGCCCTGCCACTTGTTGCAACCGCACCCCGACAACCACACGTTGGTGGCGGGAGTTGACGACATCCAGCGTTGAATAACAGACCCCGGCCCGCAATTTGCCGTGCAGACCTTTATCACGGGAACCACTGGTAGCACCGGCTTCGGTGGTGTTACGAAAGTGCAGCAGTGTCAGGTCAGGAATCAGTGCTGTAACAAAAGCGGCCATAGTGGTGGATTTACCCGCACCATTGCCGCCAGATAAGGTGGTTACCAGCTCATCAAGATCGAATGTCCGGGCAAAAAAACCATTCCAGTTAACCAAGGTCAGCGAGCGAAATTTACCGCGTTCAATCATTCCTGTTCATCCTCTGCACTGTCCGCTGCATTACCCATGGTGATGTCAGTTTCATCGCTTTCATCATGGAGTGACAGACTGTTTTCCACCGCCATGGCCTCGCCATCACGGATCATGCGTAACTGGGCTTCCCGTGGGTCATCGCCGCTACGCACATCAGCACCAAAGCGGAATACCGCTTCAGTGATACGAAACTTGCTGCTGTCATTGCCCATAAAGTAGATCATACCCAACCGACGCAGCCGGTTAAGTGACGTTCTTACTTTTTCCTGCAACTTCTGCTTATCCAAATCCGACCCGGTTGAGCGCTGGTTAACAAACTTCAGCAATTTGCTCTCATCAGCCAGACTTAGCAGCTCTTCGTATAATTCGTGCTGCGCGAAAATGCCTTCATGGGCCAAACGTTCAGGGCTGAGATACAGATAACAAAGGATCTTGCCAACCATCATATCCAGCTCAGATAGCACCGAGCGTGGAATCAGCGTGGTAGAACGGGGGCGCAGATAGAAGAAACCTTCCGGTGCACGGATTAACTCCACGTTATAACGGGTATAAAACTCTTCCAGTTGCTCCTGAAAATCCATCAGGAAAGCATGATTATCCAGTTCATCAATCCCGATATGACGACCGGCACGTAACTGGCTGTCAAGTGCTGGAAACAGTGAGTTGGCCAATGCCTGAGCCAGTTTAACGGGCATTACTACTTCAATATTTGTTGATGACATGTGCCTGCACCTTGGCTCCGTAATCATTGATTGCCAACCATTCTGCTGGTAACCCTGAGAAATCGGCTTCGGCCACACCAAGGCGAACTGCCTGGTCGACCAGGATACGAGCCACGTCGAAATGACGAGCACGCGGATATTGCGCGAGGTAGTCGCGCATCACTTCCCCCAGATTAAGTGGCATCTTTTGTTGCTGGTATACCAACAACGCCTGCTCAATCAGGGCGGCTAATTGCTCACGGATCTCATTAAATTCTTCAAATTCCAGATCCGGTGGCAGCTCCCCGGTAACTTCCTCACTGCGCAACGCCAGTTCTTCATCGCGCATATCCAGCAAGCGATCAGCGTTGGCATAGGTGAGAGTCCATGGGCTATCAAAATAATTCTGCACTGACTGGCGCAAGCGTTGGGCAAAGACACGGTTTTTATCCATATCAATCGCAGTACGGATAAACTTATGCACGTGGCGGTCATAGCCGATCCACAGATCAATCGCTTGTTGGCCCCAACTGATAATGCGGTCAAGTTTACTTTGTAAATCAAAGACCAACTTATCCACCAGATCCAGACCCGCATTGCCGATAGTGGCTTCTTGAATACGTAACAGGTTAGCCTGAAGTTTATCACCTGCCGCTTCCAGCGTATCTTGTAATTCACGCAGTGTGCCGGAGGTTTCTGACAACAGCATTTCACAACTGGCAATAGCCGCCCGCCAATCCTGATTCAGCAACGCGGCGATATCTTCCTTCACACTATGTTGCTGCTCGTCCATCAAGCGTTGCGTCATATCAATGCTGTCGAAAATTTCAGCAACTGAATATTTTAGCGGGGCAAAAACATTACGATGCCAGTGGAATTCATCGCCCCCCTCTTCGGCCGCTTCGGCCGCCCGTTGTAGCTCTTGTGCGACAATCGATAACTGCATTGACAGGCGCAGGGTGGAGAATTCGCGCTGCCGGATATAGTAGTCAGTGATACCAATGCCTAACGGCGTCAGGCGGTAAATGGCATTACCATCGGCAATTTCACTGGTAAAACGGTTGAGTAACCGCTGGCGCACCATGTCATTGATAGCATTATTCGCGCGCACGGCCACGGTTTCATGGGTCTGCTCAAAACCTTTACAGACGTGGCGAAATGCATCAACTAACTCCCCTTCACTCATTTCGCCATCCAGCCGCTCACCGTTTAACGTGGCAATAGCCAAAAGAAAGGCCAAACGATCTGTGGGCAGAGTAATCGAAAAGTCATTTTTCCGCGCCCAGGCGACCAGTTCGGGTACTGTCTGGGAAAAGTCACTCATAATGGGTCCTTCAGATTTGGCTTAAACGCCGAGACATGCACGTAGCGCCCCAGGCTGATAAAGGGCTCCTGCCGGCAATAGCGCTGTTCCAACGCCAATAATTCAGCAAACTCATCAACTTGTTGCTGTTTATTTTTCATGTAATCGTGAAACACCCGTACTCCCGTCTTACCGCTAATGGATAAACCCATTTGCTCAAGCCAACCATATACCGTTGGTGGATCTAAAGGGTATTGCGGCGATAGCGAACGCTGCCTACGCCTTTTTACACCCGGTAACGCCAACTGAAAGTTACCCAATACCGCATTACGCATCACCAATCCATTGGCATTGAAAAACATCAATGAGAGCGCGCCGCCGGGAGTCAACGCATTAAAGAGTATTTGCAGAACGTGTTGAGGCTCTGCAATCCATTCTAAAACCGCATGGAACAATATCAGATCAACCGGCTGTTCTAAATGTTGGGTGATGTCCTGAGCCGCACTTTGTACAAATTGCATGTTGTGGCTCACACCTTTTTCCAAGGCAGCGGCTTTCGCGCGCTGGATCATCTCCGCTGACAGGTCACATAATAGGACCTGATGGCCTAATGCCGCCAGTTGGCAAGCCATATGCCCTTCGCCACCGCCCGCATCTAAAATCCGCAACGGGCGTGGTGGCAGCTGCGCTAACAGCCCGCTGATATCTTGCCAAACCACCGCCTGACGAATCATTCCCTTCGTCGTACCATAGATATTGCGGGAAAACTTCTCAGCAATGTCATCGAAATTGCGATCCTGCATGAACAACTGCTCCGCTATCACTATTGATTTGCCGCCCTTGCTTGATAGAACCTCGCAAATCAATAGCCACAGTAAAAAGAATGCCTACCAACCTGCTATTTTGGCACAGCCTGACTTAGAATAAATCCTCTTGGCCTGTAATCAGCGCCAAATGCCGGTTTTTCAGCCAAAAGGGCCCTATTTTTATGCTTTTCACCTTAAAAAAGTTTGTTGGCGGCTTATTAATGCCCCTGCCCTTGTTACTCATCATCATGGGGCTGGCACTCATTTTATTGTGGTTTACCCGCTGGCAGAAAAGTGGCAAAACACTTTTTGCGTTGAGTTGGCTGGTATTATTGCTTATTAGCCTGCAACCTGTCGCTGACCGCCTGCTATTGCCACTGGAAAAGTCATACGCGACTTATCAGGGAAACGACCCGGTAGATTACATTGTTGTGCTCGGTGGCGGCTACACGTTTAATCCGAATTGGGCACCAAGCGCCAATTTATTCGCAAATAGCCTGCCAAGAGTCACTGAGGGTGTCAGGTTGTATCGTGCACATCCTAACGCAAAAATGGTTTTTACTGGCAGTGCGGGTCCGAACAACCAAAGCAGTGCAACAACAGCAGCTCAGGTGGCAGAAAGCTTAGGTGTTCCGGTGGCGAATATTATTGCGTTAGAGCAACCGAAAGATACCGTTGAAGAAGCCGCGGCGGTGGCCACTCTGGTAGGTGATAAACCATTTCTACTGGTCACCTCGGCAAATCATCTGCCCCGAGCGATTAAATTCTTTACCGCCATTGGGTTACATCCAATCCCCGCGCCTGCAAATCAGTTAGCCATCACTACACCGTTGCATAGCTGGGAGCGTGCTATTCCAGCAGCGGCTTATTTAGGCCACACCGAACGTGCCTGGTATGAAACATTGGGGCTGTTGTGGCAAAAATTAAGCGGGGATAGCAAGGGTGAATAAATTAGTTTAACCAAGGGATGAGTTGCCGGGCGGCATTATCAAATACAGCACGATCCAGATTCCCGGTATGGATAAAGCGAGCCACCAGTTCCCAAAGGGTATAGAGCCATCGGCGGGCAACAAAGGATTCAGAGACCGGTGCTTTATTGAGATAACGATAGAATAGCTGACTAGGCATGCCCTCTTCGCTGAGACGGAACAAGTCATACTCTCGTGGAGCCCACAACATCGGGCCTGGATTAAGCATCGCTAGCAACTGATCGCTGCGCGCATCTTTTAACATACTGCGGAGAGTCAGATTGCCGTGCACCAGCACTGAGCTGTCATCAAAACCGGCAAAAAGTGCCGTTAATGACGCCTTCGCACGGTAAAGTATCGCACGCTCTTCCAATGTCATAACCGGTGAATTCATATTAGACAAGGTCGCCCACAACACTTCAACTCGTTGCTGATACCAACTGAACCAATCATTTTCCTGGGTGCTATCAACATTACCCACACAACCGTGGCTATCAATGCGATGCCATGCCAGTACACCTTCAACTATCTGATCCATCAAAGCATCCCAGCGTTCCCCCGTCCGAGTCGGTGCCTCCACCGAAACACCACGTAAACGCTCCATCAACAGAATTTCTTTATACGGGGATTGGTGGGTCATCACCAGTCCGTACACGGTGGGTAACCGGATATCGCCTTCCCGAGCCAGCATGGAAAGTTTATACGCCTCTTGCTGTGCTATCCCCTGACAAACATAGCTCTTCGCCAGTAATGGGATTGCCTGCCCCTGCTGGTTATACATCGCGTACAGGTGGGCATAGGGCTGCTCGCTGATACGTTCGAGGCGGGTGATAGATTCCCCGAGCACCACACTTAATTCAGCTTTCAGTTGTTCCATTATGCTCAGTCCAATTATCTGGCGAAATTGATGGTTCATAATGGGATGACGGGCGGGAGATTTCCAGAATGCAGATCAACTATTATTGATAATAAAAATCAAACTATCGGATACAAAGTAAAAACGCCAGGCCCAATTGGACCTGGCGCAAACAGTTCGGTGCCCGTAATGGTTACTGATGAAGCATGATAGCGCGCACCCGATCCAGATCAGCCTGAGTATCAACCCCAACCGTGGGTATCGCTTTTGCTACCGCGACGTGGATCTTTTCGCCATACCACAGTACTCGAAGTTGCTCTAATAGCTCGATTTGTTCGAGTTTGCTCGGTGCCCAATTAACATAACGGCGGATAAAACCGGCACGATAAGCATAAATACCAATATGGCGTAAGAAACAATCACCGATAGTCTCTTTTGACTGAGCAAAACGCTCTCTTTCCCATGGGATCGCCGCGCGGGAGAAATAGAGCGCGTAGCCTTGCTCATCCATCACCACTTTAACCGCATTAGGGTTAAATGCTTCTTCGCTACTTTCAATCGGCACCGCTAATGTTGCCATGCCAGCACGACAAGCGGCCAGATTATCAGCCACCTGACGGATAATTACCGGGGGTATCAGAGGTTCATCCCCTTGGACATTTACGATAATATCATCATCGGAAAAACCATAGAGTTCAATGACTTCGGCTAAGCGCTCGGTGCCAGATTGATGATCGGCACGGGTCATACATACCTCACCACCGGCGGCCTCAACGGCTCTCACCACCTCAGGATGATCTGTTGCCACAATCACCCGTGACGCGCCCGACGCCTTTGCTCGTTCCATCACATGAACTACCATCGGTTTGCCCGCAATATCAGCCAATGGCTTGCCGGGTAACCGGGTTGAAGCATATCGAGCGGGAATTATAGCGATGAAACTCATGCGTGCTTCTCATCAATTGACAGTGGGCGGGCTTCATTCTCCAACAATACCGGAATGCCATCGCGCACCGGATAAGCCAGATTGTCGGCTTTACATACCAATTCAAGGTTTTCTTTATTGAAATACAACTTGCCGTTGCAAACCGGACAGGCAACGATTTCGAGTAAACGGTGGTCCATACATCCTCCAGAATGGAGTTTAGCCAGCAGGAAAGTGCTCGAGGATACCATATCTGCTGAAGCAGGTTAACTGTACCGATGCTGCCTGCGCTATCAGCGATTAATAACAAGGAGTTATGTTAATTAGCAACTACATAAGTAAATATAGATAGCTATCTCGTGGGATAAATGCTGGTTTTGTTATTGATATGTTGAATAGCGAGGAGTAGAATTTTGTGACTCACATCACATAAATAGGCATATCGAGTAAGAGATGAAAGTATTCCATAAAATTATTGCGCTGTTTGCTAACTTCAGCAACTAAGCCGCATAAAAACAAATAGAAGCACCTGCAAAAGCTGCCCGGCGACAAAACAACCTGTCGAATAGAGGCCAAAAATACCCAAGGGTATAAATACAAACGGCTACCAAAAGGTAGCCGTTTGCTTAGAAAACGAGTTGATCGTCGTCGTATACTTAGAAAGCGATCACATCTGCTGCTGACGGCCCGTGAATACTACGATAAGTAGAGAATTCAACGTCCTGCCCTTCACTGAGTGATTTATTTTTGGTGTTGGCGATAGCCGTCTTGCTGACATACACATCCAAACTACCATCGTGTGGCGAGATGAAACCGTAACCTTCTGATTGGTTGAACCATTTCACGCGACCCATTTTTAACGTCATAATAAATTTCCTTTTACTGGGCATCCTAACAACTCATTTTTATTTATTGTTTAGATGCAGTTGCCCATCCTAAAGTTTTCTGATTAAACCTCTATGAGCTTGATTTTATGAAAAAACCCGCATAAGTGCGGGCTTTAGAATTTTGCTATCCAGATCGATGATTAGCACATCGGCATCATCACTTTCTAAGATAATCTAAACATTATTTCTCTTAAATTATAGAGCAACAACGTTTGTAGCAGCCGGCCCGCGCGGGCTGTCTTGGATGGTATACTCAACACGCTGGCCTTCAGCCAAGGTTTTGAAACCATCAGTTGCGATCGCGGAGAAATGAACAAACACATCTTTACCGCCATCATGCTGTTCAATAAAACCAAAACCTTTGCTTTCGTTGAACCACTTAACCTGACCTGTCTTCTTAGACATAAACTTCACCTTCAACTTCTACTTTCAAATAACATTAAATCTGCCATAAGGCACTCGCGCTATGAGTAATAGCGGGCCTGCATCAGAACATTACTTATGGGAGTTACTATCAGAGATACTGGAAGGTTCGTCTTTGGAGCGGCATCAACAAGATAACGTCTGGGAGGAACTGCTTTACTTTAGTCTCGAACACTCTTACACATAAATAGGTCTGTAGCACAGGCCAGCGGCTATTAACTCATAAAATACCATGCCGCGCAACTATTTTATCTGGGAAGGTCGGTCAGTAAGTAGCATCAATGGGATGCCACGCATAAAAAACCAATATTCTCCACTGCTTACCCCATTATTTATCGATATCAATCTAGACTAAAAACTGAATAAGCATGAAGGAGCTATCCGATTATGACTCACCCACCGTTTGTCCACCCCGATGAGATTCGCGCCAGATTCTCCAGTGCCATGTCGGATATGTATCAGGATGAAGTACCGCTATACGGAGCCTTGTTACAACTGGTTGCTGATATCAACAACCAAACTATGGGTCAGCAACCGGAACTTACCCGCCATTTACGCCAGACCGGAGAGATTGAGCGCCTGAACATGGAGCGACACGGTGCTATCCGAGTGGGAACCGCCGCTGAACTTGCGACCCTGCGCCGCCTGTTTGCGGTGATGGGTATGCTGCCTGTTGGTTATTATGACCTGGCCCCGGCTGGGGTTCCGGTTCACTCGACGGCATTCCGCGCTGTCCATGAAGCTTCGCTGCAAACCTGCCCATTTAGAATTTTCACCTCATTATTGCGCCTTGAATTAATTGAACAACCAGAGCTGCGGCAACAAGCTGCCGATATTCTGGCAAAAAGAGTGATATTTACCCCACGGGCTATCGAACTAATTACTCAGCATGAAATTTCTGGCGGGCTGACCAGCAATGAAGCCGATGACTTTATTGCTCAGTCATTAGAGACATTCCGCTGGCATAATCAAGCGACAGTAAGTGCTGATGTTTACCAACAACTGCACGATCAGCATCGTTTAATTGCCGATGTGGTGGCTTTCAAAGGACCCCATATTAACCACCTAACGCCACGAACGTTGCATATCGATGCCGTACAAATTGCGATGCCAGAACATCAGATTACCCCTAAAGCGGTGATCGAAGGGCCACCTCCGCGCCGCTGCCCAATATTATTACGGCAAACCAGCTTTAAAGCCCTTGAGGAACAGGTTTCGTTTGTCGCAACAGATGGTCGACTCATTCGAGGCCATCACACCGCCCGTTTTGGTGAAATAGAACAACGGGGGGCAGCGCTGACAGCGAAGGGGCGTAATCTCTATGACTGCCTGCTACAGGCGGCACAAGATCAACTACAGGTTCCCGTGAATGAAAAAAATGCCCTGCAATACATGGCGATTCTCAAAGAGAAATTTAGCCAGTTCCCAGATGACTACCCGACAATGCGCGCTGAACAGCTCGCTTTCTTTCGCTATTTCCCTACCGAGAGAGGGCTAAGTACCCTTACTGAATCAATGCAAAACCTGACATTAGACCAATTGATTGACGGGGAATTTATCCAATATGAGCCTTTAGTTTATGAGGATTTTCTCCCCGTCAGCGCAGCAGGTATTTTTCAATCAAATTTAGGGGATAGTGGTCACAGCCAGTTTGCGGGGCACTCCAGCAAGCAGGATTTCCAGCGGGCGCTGGGAGCCACGGTAATTGATGAACTACAGCTATATGAAGAAACCCAGCAGCGCTCAATTGTGGCGTGCGCGGCATCCCTCAAGCTAACACTGCTGAGTCTATAAAGTGGGCTACCTGGCGTGGCGTGATAATGCCTGAATGTTCAACAGTAATTGTTCAGCCTGATCCGGCGGTAACTGTGCATCTACCGGCAGGTACCACCAATTAGGCTGAGCAAAAGCCCGGCACTTGACTGCATCTTTTTCAGTCATCAATAATATTTGCGGGCCACTCGTTAGCGGACTAAGTTGTGCTAATGAATAATCCTGATGGTCAGCAAAAGCATGCTTACTCTTAGGCTCAATACCCAGTAAATTCAAGGTGGTAAAGAACCGAGGAGGATGGCCAATACCCGCCATTGCAACGACATGCTGGAGTTGCTGTGCGGGCAACCGCTCACCGCTAACCAGATTGACTGCCTGCCGCGCCACCAACTGCATCGGTATTTCTCCGCTGGCGGCAATACCACCATTGGTGATTACCGCATCCACTGAGTGCAAACGCCCCGCCCGTTCACGCATCGGGCCTGCCGGTAACCACCAACCATTACCGAAACGACGCACACCATCGATCACCACCAGCTCAAAATCACGCTGTAGCGCATAATGTTGCAATCCATCGTCGGTGATGATGAAGTCCAAAGTGTGAGCTTTTAGTAACGCTTTGATGGCATCTGAGCGCGTTGGTGAGACAGCGACCGGTGCCTGAGTACGTTGATATATCAGAACCGGCTCATCACCTGCCTGCACCGTGGATGTCTCATTGGATAGCAGTAGCGGATACACCGTAGATTTGCCCCCGTAGCCACGAGACACCACCCCAACACGGTAACCCCGTAGTTGTAGCTGTTCCACCAACCAGATAACGACCGGTGTCTTACCATTTCCGCCAGCAGTAAGGTTGCCGACAATAACCACCGGGACCGGTGAGCGCCAGGCAGAACGCCAGCCAAGTGAGTAACTGGCCCGGATAAGTGCTGTGACCGCACCGTATAACCAAGATAGTGGCAGCAGTAACAGATACAGCCGAGACCGCCCAGACCAGATACGCTCAATCATTGGCCAAACTGCATACGATTAAGTTGGGCATAGGCACCATGTTGCGCCAACAACTCTGCATGTACACCACGCTCGACAATGCGCCCCTCTTCAATGACCAAAATTTCATCGGCTTTTTCAATCGTAGATAAGCGATGGGCAATAACCAGTGAAGTACGGTTTTTCTGCAACTCATCCAATGCGGACTGAATCGCCCGTTCAGATTCAGTATCCAGCGCTGAGGTAGCTTCATCCAGAATCAGTATCGGGCAATCGCGCAATAACGCACGAGCGATAGCGATACGCTGACGCTGCCCACCTGAGAGCATCACACCGTTCTCGCCAATAACAGTATCAAGGCCAAATTCCATTTTATTGATAAAGTCCATGGCATATGCCATTCGGGCGGCTTCTTCGATTTCAGCGCGGCTATAGTGCTCGTCACGGGCATAAGCGATATTATTGGCAACCGTATCATTGAACAGATGAACATTTTGCGACACCAAGGCGACTTGATTTCGCAAGGCACCAAGCCGATAATCTCGCAAATCGTGCCCGTCCATCAAGATACTGCCTTCGCTGACATCATAGAACCGGGTCAGTAAATTGGCGATAGTTGACTTACCTGAGCCTGAACGCCCTACCAATGCCACGGTCTTACCCGCTTCAATGTGCATATTGATATCATTCAGTGCTGGAGTGTCTTTGCCTGGGTAGTAGAACGTGACATGGCGGAATTCTATTTCACCTTTAGCCCGCTCAACTTCCAGTTTCCCCTCGTCTTTTTCCTGTTCCATATCCAGAATAGCAAATAGCGTCTGACAAGCTGCCATCCCACGCTGGAACTGTGCATTCACATTGGTAAGGGACTTCAACGGGCGCATCAGAGCAATCATTGCCGAGAACACCACAGTGATGGTACCCGCTGTCAGGGTTTCCATCACACTTGGGAAACTTGCCGCATACAGCACAAACGCCAACGCAAATGAAGCAATCAACTGAATGATGGGATCAGAAATGGAAGAAGCAGAAACCAGCTTCATCCCCTGCTGACGCATGCGATTACTGACGGTATCAAAACGCTCGGTTTCAACTTTCTGTCCACCAAAGATCAACACTTCTTTGTGCCCTTTCAGCATTTGCTCTGCACTGGTGGTCACTTCTCCCATGGTGCTTTGCATATTTTTACTGATATTACGAAAACGCTTAGAGACTAACCGGATAGAAACAGAAACAATCGGTGCAATGACGATTAAAATCAGCGACAGCTGCCAGCTGTAATAAAACATCATGATAAACAAACCGATAATAGAGGCCCCTTCACGCACCACTGTAACCAATGCGCCAGAAGACGATGCCGCTACCTGCTCAGAATCATAGGTAATACGGGACAACAGCGTGCCAGTCGATTGCTGGTCAAAGAAGGATACCGGCATCCCCATCATATGGCTAAATAAGCGGCGGCGGATGAACATCACGACTTGACCAGAGACCCATGAGATACAATAGCTAGAAATAAAGCCGGTTATTCCACGAACCACCATCAAACCGATAACAGCCAACGGCATCCATTTTAAAATTGAGCTATTCGCTTTACCAAAACCATCATCGAGCAAAGGTTTTAGTAACGACAGCATAAACGTGTCACTGGCGGCATTAAGGATTAATGCTATCGCCGCGACAACAAGACCGGTCTTATAAGGAGAGATCATTGGCCAGAGGCGACGGAACGTCTGCCATGTGGATAGATCTTTATCATTCATCATGCAAATACCAGCACCAGAAGAAATAGCGGCCCATTCTACTCATTATGGCCTCCAACGCCAAACCGCTGGTGATACCAACGTGGCATTATTTGTTCCCGATAGCCCCTAATTTGCCAACTATCGCTGTAAAAATACACAGTTAGCTGCCCGGATACCGAGGTATCACGCCAAATAATGCTATTTTTTTGATAGCGTTTAATCACTTTTTTAGCTGGCAGGTGCCATTGGTTATAGCGTGCAGCGGAAGCAAAAGCCAATTCTGGCTTCACTGCCCGCAAAAATGGGCCGGTTGAAGAGGTATTGCTGCCATGGTGGGGAACT
This sequence comes from Yersinia sp. 2540 StPb PI, assembly GCF_052217165.1. NCBI lineage: Bacteria > Pseudomonadati > Pseudomonadota > Gammaproteobacteria > Enterobacterales > Yersiniaceae > Yersinia > Yersinia sp. 2540 StPb PI. Next base: position 2,354,881 of record NZ_JAZGQC010000001.1, on the reverse strand, counting down.
TGCAGCAATGTTGAGGCTAGCTTAGCACGATAATTTTTAACTAACTGTCGCTCTCCCCGTGTTTCAAGGTCGCCCGTCAATAACAGACTGTGTTTGCCATCATCAATGCGAATAACACATGAGTCATCATTTTGGGCGTTAATCACCTGAGTTCTCGGCCATAAAACGTCAAAATTTAAATTTTGCCATTGCCATTTCACGCCTTTCTGACAGGGCAAACCCGCTATCGGGCCAGCTAAGGAGAAAGGTGCACGGACTTTCGCCTGCGGGAATGCCGCCTTTAACTCAGCTAGCCCTCCGGTGTGATCAAGATGATCATGGCTAAGGATAATTTGCTCAACCACAATGCCCCGCCAACGTAAATAAGGGAGAATAACCGCGGCTGCCATGCTACTGGTGTGCCAACGATTGCCCGTATCAAAGATAATTGCTTTCCCTGCGCGTTCTATCACTATTGCCAGACCGTGCCCAATATCCAACATATCAACGCGCCAGCGATAATCATCACGCCGCTGAGTGAATAACACCAAATTGACACACAGGACTATCACCCCAATTGGATAGCTTCGCCACCACTGAAAACGCCAAATAAGTATTGCCAGCCACCCCACATAAGCTACGGCAACGGATGCTAACCCAGTATGCAACCAACCGGTTTTTAGGTAATTGAGTGGCCAGAGTACCGCGCAAAGCGATATATCGGCCAAGAACCAAAACAGGCCAGCTACGGTAGGCAATGGTATGCAGGCCAAGGCCAACAATACGCAAGGCACAGTAAGCAGGGATATGATAGGCACTGCCCACAAATTTGCAGCGATAGAAAACAAGCTGACGCCATGAAATAGGCCTATCTGTAGTGGCATCAATAGTAGCATCATACCAAATTGCAAATGGAACCAGCGGATAGTCAGCCCAAGCCATCCGCCCCTAAAACGCTGAGTAATTGGCACCCAATAGAACCAACATATCAGACTGAATACCGCCAGACAGGAGAGCCAAAAACTGTCTGATAGTACCGCCAGTGGTTCACTGAGTAATATTAGCGCCAACACCCAGAGCCACACTTGCCAGGCGCTGCATAAAATACCGAACAACCTCAGCAGTAACCATAGGGTTAATGCTATAGCCGCCCTCATCGCGGGTGGATTCGCGCCCGCCAACCAAACATAAACCATTGCCACAAACCAGCCAATCAGCAGCGGGAACACGGGACCGACCCAACTAACAGGTAGAAATAACTGGATCCCACGAGCCAGTATCCCGCCAAACAGCGCCGCTAGCCCGATGTGCAAACCCGATATCGCCATCAGGTGCGCCGTTCCGGTATTACGAAAAAGCGCCCACTGGTGTGTGTTCAACTGTTCTCTTTCACCAAAAGCTAAAGCTAGCAGTATCTGCCGCTGGTCATACTGCTGTAGCTGTTGTTCAATAACACTGATGGCCCGTTGGCGGAGATTACAATGGGCATCACGCAATTCAGCCTTAATCACTCGCCCTTGCAATGGACGCTGGTTGGCTATAGCCCAGCGTTGGCTATCAAAACCCCCTTCATTGAGTAAGCTATGCACCGCCCGCATTCGTAGCTTCAACGCCCATTGCTGCCCAGCACAATAGCGCTCAAGCTTCTCCGGCCACTTTACTGATACTGCAATCGGTGGAAATACTCTTTGCCCATTAACTTGCTGAATGCCCAACAGGACCTTATTCCCTTCTCCCCATGTCAGATAGGCATTCTTTATAGTGGCGATAACTTGCTGCTCACCTTGAGTTAACGCCTCAATTTGCATTAATACCCTATTTCCGTGCCAACTTCCCCACGCAAAGCTGATGATGACTAATGCCACACATTGCCAGTAGATACGCCCACTTAACCATACCAGTCCCCCCAACCCTAGCAGCCCCACAGTGATGAGAGTTCCTGGCAACTGAGGTAGAAAAATAAGGGGTAAGAAGCCAGTGGCAATAGCGGCCGCAGCATGATCGATTGATAAAGTGATAAGAAGCCATCCCTTGTATTACTGCCAGATAGCCTCATTGCCATCCGCTTGCCTTATCGTGAATATGCTGATTTTCTCTGTTGATGGATGATGCAGCCAGTACAAAAAGTGGAAGTTCAGAGCGGCTTCGCGAATAGTTTTATCTTGTTACATAGCTAACAACACCTATGCGGGATGTATCGAAAATAAAGCTGAGCTTATTACAGGTAAAAGGGAGATAGAGATAGAGATAGAGATAGAGATAGATGAGGGTATTTGAATAAGTGAATAAACAATATTTAATCTATTCGTTATAAGGTTTTAATATATATTCAGCTAATTTTAGCGCGGGACATTAGAAAGAAAGAAAAACGGTGCCATTAGGCACCGTTTCTTATCAGCGTTTATACCTTTTATAATCAGTGTCACAGCAGTATTAGCTATGACACCAATGATTTTAGGTATAGATAATAACGCGGTAAGTTGTAAACAACTTAGCCGTAGATATTAGCGCGATCACGCAATTCTTTACCTGGCTTAAAGTGTGGAACGTACTTACCTTCCAATTCAACTTTAGCACCAGTCTTTGGATTACGGCCAACACGCGGAGCACGGTAGTGAAGAGAAAAACTGCCAAATCCTCGGATCTCAATGCGCTCACCTTCAGCTAGTGTTCCAGCCATATGTTCAAGCATTTCTTTCACTGCATCCTCAACGGCTTTAGCCGGTACATGAGATTGCTGGCCAGCAAGTCTTTCAATAAGTTCAGACTTGGTCATATTACCTCCAAGCTTTGCAGCTAAACTACCGTATAGGGGCGGAAAAACCGCCCCCCGTTATTACTCGCCTTTTGCAGCTTTGAACGCTTCTGCCATTGCGCTAGAGAAGTTACCTTCTTCTGGCTTGTTGTTAACTGTAGCAATAGCATCTTTCTCATCAGCTTCGTCTTTAGCACGAACAGACAGGCTGATTACGCGATTTTTACGGTCAACGCCAGTATATTTGGCTTCAACTTCATCACCGACGTTCAGAACCAGCGTCGCATCTTCAACGCGGTCGCGAGTTGCTTCGGAAGCACGCAGATAACCTTCTACGCCGCCTGCCAATTCAACTGTAGCACCTTTAGCGTCAACTGCAGTTACTTTACCAGTAACAATAGCACCTTTCTTGTTAACAGACAGGTAGTTATTGAACGGGTCTTCTGCCAGTTGTTTCACGCCCAGGGAGATGCGCTCACGTTCTGCGTCAACTTGCAGAACCACAGCTGCGATTTCGTCGCCTTTCTTATATTCACGAACTGCTTCTTCGCCTGCAACGTTCCAGGAGATGTCAGACAGGTGAACCAGGCCGTCGATGCCGCCGTCCAGGCCGATGAAGATACCGAAGTCAGTGATAGACTTGATTTTACCTTCAACGCGGTCGTTTTTGTTGTGAGTTTCTGCAAACAGCTGCCATGGGTTAGATTTGCACTGTTTCAGGCCCAGAGAAATACGACGACGTTCTTCATCGATGTCCAGAACCATAACTTCCACTACGTCGCCAACGTTAACAACTTTAGACGGGTGAATGTTTTTGTTGGTCCAATCCATTTCTGAAACGTGTACCAAACCTTCAACGCCTTCTTCGATTTCTACGAAGCAGCCGTAATCAGTCAGGTTAGTTACACGACCAGTCAGCTTGGTGCTTTCTGGGTAACGTTTAGCGATAGCAACCCATGGATCTTCGCCAAGCTGTTTCAAGCCCAGGGATACACGAGTACGTTCGCGGTCGAATTTCAGAACTTTAACAGTGATTTCGTCGCCCACATTGACGATTTCGCTTGGGTGTTTAACACGTTTCCAAGCCATGTCAGTAATGTGCAGCAAGCCATCAACGCCACCCAGATCAACGAATGCACCGTAGTCAGTCAGGTTCTTAACGATACCCTTAACTTCCATGCCTTCTTGCAGGTTTTCCAGCAATTGATCACGCTCAGCGCTGTTCTCAGATTCGATAACTGCACGACGAGAAACAACTACGTTGTTGCGTTTCTGATCAAGCTTGATGACTTTGAACTCAAGCTCTTTGCCTTCCAGATGCAGAGTATCGCGAACTGGGCGCACATCAACCAGTGAACCAGGCAGGAACGCACGGATACCGTTCAGTTCGACTGTAAAGCCGCCCTTCACTTTGCCGTTGATCACACCAGTAACGGTTGCAGCTTCTTCGTAAGCTTTTTCCAGCATCAGCCATGCTTCGTGACGCTTAGCTTTTTCACGGGACAGCAGAGTTTCACCGAAGCCGTCTTCAACAGCGTCCAGAGCAACGTCAACTTCGTCACCAACTTGAATTTCCAGTTCGCCTTGCGCGTTCTTGAACTGTTCTGCTGGAATTGCTGACTCAGATTTCAGACCGGCGTCAACCAGTACGATATCTTTATCGATAGAAACAACAACACCACGGACAATAGAGCCCGGACGTGTTTCAATTGTTTTCAGGGATTCTTCAAAGAGTTGAGCAAAAGATTCTGTCATGTTAATAATCTTCAGGATTCTTAAGTTTAACGTCCATCTAGCATCCCGCCGGATGGGGTTGTTTCACATGCCTCGCCACAGATCCTTGCAGCAAGGTTAAAGTGCTCATCAAAAATAATTTTAATTAAAAAATAAATCGTTGAGAGCTCAGAACTGACCGCATTGTCGTTATTTTTTCAACGGCAACGCTAAAATTCGTTGGGCATAAGCCAGCGCCTGTTCGATCACCTGCTCGATGGACATACTGGTTGAATCCAGTACCAACGCATCCGCCGCAGGGACTAAAGGTGCAATAGACCGGTTACGATCACGAGAGTCTCGCTCCTGTATCTCGGCCAAAAGACGTTCAAAGTTAACATTAAACCCCTTTTCCTGCAACTGTAGCATACGTCGGTGTGCGCGTTCTTGCGAACTTGCATCAAGAAATATTTTCACCGGCGCATCAGGGAAGACCACTGTCCCCATATCGCGACCATCGGCAATCAGGCCCGGTGCTTCACGAAATGCTCGCTGGCGGCGTAGTAATGCCTCACGGACTCGCGGGAAAGCCGCGGCCTGAGATGCAGTATTCCCTACAGTTTCGGTGCGGATTTCATTGCTGACATCCTCACCTTCTAAAATCACTTTTAACTGCCCATTCTGTGAGACAAAACGAACATCGAGATGTGCGGCAAGTGGAACCAATGCCTCTTCGGTGCTGATATCAACCTGATGATGCAGGGCCGCTAACGCCAAAACCCGGTAAATCGCCCCCGAATCCAGCAAGCGCCAGTTCAACGATTCAGCCAAAGCTTTGCAAAGCGTACCTTTACCTGCACCACTTGGTCCATCAACGGTTATCACCGGGGCTATCGCCGTCATTTCTCTCTCCTTTCGGTAGGCAAAACCTCTTGTCTACCCAGCAGGGCAAACACAGGAGCAGCATTATACGCCGCATCGATGTGAACTGTTACCCTCGCGTGGTTCAGTTGCTGAAAATAAAACCATAAGCCGTGGCTGGAGTGTAGAAGAGATGTGAAAGATAGCCAGAAAAAACATTTATTCTTATTTGCCAACAAAGAAATTGCTATCCGTCTATAAAATAGGGAATGGGTACCGACGGGTACCCATTAGAGGTCAATAAATTCGGCGCAAAAAGGTCAGGCTGTCTGGCTCAGATTGGCCAATTGTTCAAAGTAGTCAGGGAAGGTTTTAGCGGTGCATTGAGGGTCAAGAATCGTCACCGGTGTATCAGATAACGCCACCAGTGAGAAGCACATCGCCATACGGTGGTCATTGTAAGTCCCTATTTCAGCGGCAATTAATTGCACGGGTGGCACCACACGAATATAGTCTTCACCTTCTTCAACTTCCGCACCCACTTTTCTCAGCTCAGTGGCCATCGCAGATAAGCGGTCAGTCTCTTTTACCCGCCAGTTATAGATATTACGAATAACCGTCGGGCCATTGGCAAACAGTGCGGTGGTAGCAATGGTCATGGCCGCATCAGGAATGTGATTCATATCCATATCGATACCCTGTAATTCGCCACGGCTACATTCGATATAGTCATCACCCCAGCTAATTTTTGCGCCCATTTTTTCCAGCACATCAGCAAATTTGGTATCACCTTGCACGCTTTTTTTACCGATACCCGTGACACGCACGGTGCCACCTTTAATTGCCGCAGCGGCTAAGAAATAGGACGCAGAAGACGCATCGCCCTCAACCAAATAAGTGCCCGGAGTGCGATATGTCTGGCCGCTTTTTATATGGAACAGTTGATAGTTCTCATGCACCACATCAACACCGAAGGCTTTCATCAGATGCAGGGTAATATCGATGTATGGCTTAGAGACCAGAGTGCCTTGAATCTGAATGTCGGTATCTTGCTCAGCCAAGGGGGCAGTCATCAGCAATGCTGTCAGAAATTGGCTGGAGACACTACCATCGACGGTCAGTTTTCCACCACGGAAACCACCACGTAAGCGCACCGGCGGGTAGTTCTCTTGCTCCAGATAATCAATCTGCGCACCGCCCTGACGCAAGGCATCAACCAAGTGGCCAATTGGCCGCTCTTTCATCCGCGGTTCGCCGGTTAGTACGATGTCGCTGTTACCCAAGCAAAGTGCCGCAGCCAATGGGCGCATTGCCGTACCCGCATTGCCTAAGAACAGTTCCAAGGGTTGGTCTGCGACCAATTTGCCACCTACACCATCCACTTCACATTGAGTGCGATCAGCCGAAAGGCGGAAATTCACCCCCAATGCCTGCAAGGCATCGAGCATATGGCGAATGTCGTCACTGTCTAACAAGTTATTCAGCTGGGTCGTCCCTTCGGCCAGCGCTGCCAGAAGAAGTGCACGGTTAGAAACACTTTTAGAACCGGGTAAGTTAACGGTGCCATTGATCAGAGCAATGGGTTGTAAAGTCAGGGATTCCAGCATGGGAAAAGCACTCTCCAGTCTTCTATGTGCAAATAAATATATTTTAAATAAGGGTGATACTCAGTCTGAGTAGACAAACATCCGCCCGGAGGAATCAACCATGGCGGCGTTCAAAGTCAGCCATAAAATCTGTTAAGACTTTAACGCCTTCAATTGGCATCGCATTATAAATCGATGCCCGCATCCCACCAGCAACACGATGGCCTTTTAAGGCTTGCAAACCCTGCTCTTGTGCCTCGCTAAGGAACACTTTATCCAAGGAGGCATCCTTCATTTGGAATGGCACATTCATCAAAGAGCGGTTGGCGTGAGCCACCTGGTTGCGATAGAAACCGGTCTTATCGATCGCACCATACAATAGATCAGCTTTCGCCTGATTACGTTTTTCCATTTCAACCAAACCGCCCTGCTCCTTCAACCATTTAAACACCAGGCCAGAGAGATACCAGGCAAAAGTTGGCGGCGTGTTGAACATGGAATCGTTATCGGCCAGCACCTTATAATCAAGGATCGATGGCAATTCAGTGCGAGCTTTACCTAATAAGTCGTCGCGCACGATAACCACTGTCAGGCCAGCGGGACCGATGTTTTTCTGGGCTCCTGCATAAATGACACCATAGCGACTGACATCAATCGGGCGAGAAAGGATAGATGATGAGTAATCGGCAACGACAACTTTATCGCCAAAATCCGGATCTTCTTTGATAGCCAGCCCATCAATGGTTTCATTTGGGCAATAATGTACATAAGCAGCATTATCACTCAACTGCCATTGTTTCATCGGCAAAATACCCGTTAGACCATTATCGTGGGTTGTCACATCGATAACGTTAGGGACACAGTATTTTTGTGCTTCTTTGACTGCACTGTGTGCCCAATAGCCACCGTCAATATAATCAGCACTGTTGTTGTCGCCGAGTAAATTCAATGGCACTGCGGCAAACTGCGCGCGCGCGCCACCATGGCAAAATAACACTTTATAATTGGCCGGAATTCGTAACAGATCACGCAGATCTTCTTCTGCGTCTTCAGCAACCTGAATAAATTCCTTACTCCGGTGACTGATCTCCATCACCGATGTCCCCAAGCCATGCCAGTTACGTAATTCCTGTTCCGCACGACGTAAAACTTCAACCGGTAACATCGCAGGCCCTGCGCTAAAATTATAAACTTGTGTCATTTCCCCTCACCACACTCAACTGAGATTGCCATCGTTATCATTACTCGGTTTTATCATCCGAGTCCGCCTGCTGCAACGGTTATTCACTGGCAAGGGAGAAACTCTCAACCCCAGCGATAGCAGGCTGTGCGTTATCATGTCATTAATTTGGAATTATTCACCAAAAGCTACCGAACCAAGGTGTTAGCGCACGATAGATGACTCATTTTGCTCGTTGATGGCCCAAAGCTTCAACCCAGTGGTGGTGACCACAACGTTGACAGGTTTTCTCTGCACCGCTGGATAACGCCACTATCAGGCTGCACTGGCTACAGGCATACTCCGCAGGTTTTTCAATGGTGACCAAGGGGTTAACACAGCATTTAGGTAATACCGGCAAACCGGGTTTGACATGTTCTTGCGCGAAGAAAAACACACTGATTGCACCATTGACTTCCAGGATGGCCAGCCGTACCTGACCAAGATGCTCGACACCTTGTTGGCGCAACTCCATAAAAAACTCATCATGGGTAATATTTTCCTGCTGCATGGTTTCCCAAACAAATATTCCATCACTGATGATGATCAACGGCTTCCCTTCCATCCACTGCTGTATTTTTTCGCTGCGTGACATCAAGAAAGTAGAGAGGCGGTACAAAATCATAATGCAGATAAAGACCATTACTACTGGCAACATCGGCACATCTTCATAAAAAGTGACATCACCCGCAGCGGATCCCAATGTCAAAATGATCACGACTTCGAATAGCGACATCTGCCGCACGCCACGGCGACCACTCAGTTTGAGGAATAAAAAAACCAAGACAAAGGTGAATAAACAGCGCATGCCCACTTCGGCCAAGAATTCGATGGGGAATTTATCCAGTGCCATTCGTTTGAGATCAAATGTTTGCATTTATAGTTGCCCAATAACTTTTGATTCATTAAAGATAGTCGCCGGACGGCATGGGCGGATTTATTTCAGATTAGTGGTAATAAAGCAGATACGGAGGCCGAAGCCCCCGTCAAAGACTTATTGAATCAATATGCGTGGAATAGCTTTTGGATCTCTTGCGGTTTTTGCGTTTGGGTTAATGCCAATTGCAGCAACACACGTGCTTTTTGTGGATTGAGTGAGCCGGATGCAACAAATCCATATTTGGTGTCATCAACTTCTGCATCTTCCGTGGTAGAACCAGTAGGCACACGGGATGAACGCACAACAGCAACCCCACTGTGTGCTGCCGTTGCCAGCGTATCAAAAACAGAATGATAAAGGTTACCGTTACCAACACCGGCACTGACAATCCCTTTATAGCCATCAGCAATCAGCGCTTTAGCCGGTAAATCAGAGGCATTGGCATAGTTATAAATAATGCCCACTTTTGGTAATTCACTCAGTTTGCTGATATCGAAAGCGGGTTGTCTTGGCGCGGGTTGGTGCAGATAATTCACTTTACCGTCATAAATAGACCCCAAGGATCCGGTATTCGGTGACTGGAATGTCTGCACCGAGGTGGTATTGGTTTTCATCACATCACGGCCACTTAGCACTTGGTCATTCATCGCTACCAGCACACCACGTTTAGCTGAATTGGCATCACTGGCGACGACCACTGCATTATAGAGATTCAGCGGACCATCTGCACCCAGGGCAGTTGCCGGGCGCATCGCCCCAACCATCACCACCGGTTTATCGCAATTCACCGTTAAATCAAGAAAATAGGCAGTTTCTTCCAGAGTGTCAGTGCCATGTGTAATCACGAATCCGTCTGTTTTGGCACAATCGGCATTAATTTTTTTCGCCAACTTCAGCCAGACCTCGTCATTCATATCCTGAGAACCGATATTAACCACTTGCTCGCCCTGAATATTGGCGATTTTTTTCATTTCCGGCACCGCGTTTACCAGGGCATCAACCCCCAATTTACCGGCTTTATAGTTAGATTTAGTGGCTGAATCTCCGCCACCGGCGATAGTTCCCCCGGTTGCCAATAGGGTGATATTGGGTAGAGCAAAGGCCGAACCGCTGATCCCTGCTAAGATTCCGGCTAAGACAGTTAGCTTTATAGATTTCACATTATGACTCCGTTATTTATAAGCTAGTGAATTATGCGGAATATCCATACTGAAACTGTGACATTTGCTGCGCTTTAGGAATACATGGAGCTATTAACTAAAACCCCGTATGATTGCGCGTTTTTAGTACCGCCAAAAAGTGACGACAATGACCCAAACCTTTATTCCCGGCAAAGACGCCGCGCTGGAAGACTCAATATCTCGCTTTCAGCAAAAACTGAGCGACCTCGGTTTTAATATTGAAGAAGCCTCTTGGCTTAACCCGGTTCCTCACGTTTGGTCGGTACATATCCGCGACCGTGATTGCCCGTTGTGCTTTACCAACGGCAAAGGTGCCAGCAAGAAAGCGGCACTGGCTTCGGCCTTAGGTGAATATTTCGAACGCTTATCCACCAACTATTTCTTTGCTGACTTCTATCTGGGCAAAGCCATTGCCGAAGGTGATTTCGTTCATTATCCCAACGAGAAATGGTTCCCGATCCCAGCAGATAACTTGCTGCCAGAAGGCATTCTCGATGAGCGCCTGCTGGCGTTTTACGATCCAGAGCAGGAATTGGTCGCCAGTGATCTGGTGGATTTGCAATCAGGTAACGCCAAACGCGGGATCTGTTCATTGCCATTTACCCGCCAGTCAGATTTAGAAACCGTCTATATTCCAATGAATATTATCGGCAATCTGTATGTCTCAAATGGCATGTCTGCGGGCAATACTGCCAATGAAGCTCGGGTACAAGCTCTGTCCGAAGTCTTTGAACGTAAAGTTAAAAACCGTATTATCGCAGAATCTATCAGCTTGCCGGAGATCCCTGCGGCGGTGTTAAACCGCTATCCAGGTGTGGTAGAAGCCATTGCCAAGCTGGAAGAAGAAGGTTTCCCAATTCTCTCTTACGATGCCTCTCTAGGTGGCGCTTATCCGGTTATTTGCGTAGTGCTGTTTAACCCGTCGAATGGCACCTGTTTTGCCTCATTCGGTGCACATCCTGATTTTGGTGTCGCGCTGGAACGTACCGTGACTGAGCTATTGCAGGGCCGTAGCCTGAAAGACCTGGACGTCTTTACCGCGCCGACCTTCGATGACGAAGAGGTGGCAGAGCACACCAATCTGGAAACCCATTTTATCGATTCAAGTGGCTTGATCAGCTGGGATATGTTCAAAGACGAGGCCGACTATCCATTTGTGGACTGGAGCTTTAAAGGCAGCACAGAAGAAGAATTCGCTACCCTGATGGCTATCTTCAAGCAAGAAAACGCCGAAGTGTATATCGCTGATTATGAGCATTTAAGTGTCTATGCCTGCCGGATTTTGGTACCAGGCTGGTCTGATATCTATCCTGCCGAAGATTTGCTGATGGCGAACAACACCATGGGTGTTCATCTGCGAGACAGGTTGCTGGCCCTGCCCGGCAGTGACTCGCAGCCTGAGGAATATCTGGCGCTCATTCAGCAGTTGGATGATGAAGGGTTGGATGATTTCGCCCGCGTGCGTGAATTGCTGGGTATCGCCTCGGGTAAAGATAACGGCTGGTATACCCTGCGTGTCGGTGAACTGAAATCCATGCTGGCATTGGCTGGGGGTGATTTGGAGCAGGCACTGATTTGGGTTGAATGGACGCAAGATTTTAACTCTTCAGTCTTTACGGCAAAACAGGCGAACTATTACCGTTGCCTGCAAACCCTATTGTTACTGACTCAGGAGCCGGATCGTGAAGCGGCACAATATTACACTGCCTTTGTGAAAATGTATGGTCAGGAGGCGGTAGATGCAGCCTCAGCGGCCTTGGTGGGTGAGGCGCGCTTCAATGGCCTGTTCAGTGTTGATGAGGATCTAAAAGCCTTACCCGCTCATCAGGCACTACTAGGTGCTTATGAGAAGTTGCAAACTGCCAAACGCCGCTATTGGGCTAAAAGCGAGTAAACATTTTCTGCCAGCAAATAGCTAAATGCTAATCAGCAGAAAACGACCCACGGTGTTGTCTTTTGGCAGCGCCGTTTAATTTAGTACTGCAATTAATCCTGACGAAAATAAATACAAATCGCCGCGCTCAACAATTGTTTTTGTCATAAAAAAACGTTATTTTCTGACGCCGTAATAGCACCTTTAGACAAACATTATTTAGCGACCAGATAAAATAGATAAATAGGTGAATGAATAGTTAATTTTTAATGACTGATAATAATAAAAATAACTACAAATACTCCTTTTAGTTAACCTTCTCAACGGCTTTAAAACAGTCCAATCAAAATTATTTGTAAATCTTAAAATATTTTTTTCAATTAATAATCAATAAGTTAATAGCATTACCCCTATATTTTATGGTGTTTCACAGCTAACTAAACTCGCGCAATATGATCCATATCAATTTTCACGCTATACTGCTTTGCTAGTATCTCGTTGTGCTTTATTAACCCTTAAGAGAGAGTTAGTGTGAAAGCTGACAACCCCTTCGATGCATTATTACCTGCGGCAATGGCTAAAGTAGCCGAAGATGCCGGTGTCTATAAAGCCACCAAGCATCCGCTAAAAACCTTTTATTTAGCGATTACTGCTGGTGTGTTTATTTCAATTGCGTTTGTTTTTTATATTACAGCGACTACCGGTACTGCTGGCGTGCCTTTCGGCTTTGCCAAATTGGTTGGTGGTATTTGTTTCTCCCTGGGGCTAATGTTAGTGGTGGTGTGTGGGGGTGATCTCTTCACATCGACCGTACTCACAACTGTCGCTAAAGCCAGCGGCCGTATCACATGGCGTCAATTGGCATGTAACTGGGTTAATGTCTATATTGGGAATCTGTTCGGTGCACTGTTCTTTGTGTGTCTTATTTGGTTCGCAGGCCAACATACTGTGGCGAATGGTCAATGGGGTCTGAATGTTTTGCAAACAGCCGACCATAAATTGCACCATACTTTTATTGAAGCAGTGTGTTTGGGTATTTTAGCTAACCTGATGGTCTGTCTGGCGGTATGGATGAGTTACTCCGGCCGTACCATAATGGATAAAATGTTCGCGATGATCTTACCGGTGGGGATGTTTGTTGCCAGCGGCTTTGAGCATAGCATCGCAAATATGTTTATGATTCCTATGGGCATTGTGATTAAAAATTTCGCTTCGCCTGAGTTTTGGCAATCCATAGGATCAACACCTGAGCAATTTGCTCACTTAACCGTAAGTAACTTTATTATTGATAACCTGATCCCAGTCACCATCGGTAACATCATTGGTGGCGGATTATTGGTTGGGTTGACTTATTGGGTAATTTATCTGCGCGGTGACCAGCAACATTAATATGTGGCCGCTACGTCTGGTTTTCGAAGAAATTAACATTAAAAGGTAGATGCATTATGACCGAACTTAATGAAAAATTGGCCAAAGCATGGCAAGGTTTTACCAAGGGTGACTGGCAGAACGGTGTAAACGTTCGTGACTTCATCCAGAAGAACTATACCCCTTATGAAGGCGATGAGTCCTTCCTTGCCGGCCCTACCGATGCGACCGACAAACTGTGGGCGCAGGTTATGGAAGGCATCAAACTGGAAAACCGCACCCATGCGCCAGTTGATTTCGATACCGACGTAGCTGCAACCATCACATCTCATGATGCTGGCTATATTAATAAAGATCTGGAAACCATCGTTGGCTTGCAGACTGAAAAACCATTGAAACGTGCACTGATCCCATTCGGTGGCATTAAAATGGTAGAAGGCTCTTGCAAAGTTTATGGTCGTGAACTTGACCCACAACTGAAAAAAGTCTTCACCGATTACCGTAAAACACACAACCAAGGTGTGTTCGACGTTTATACCAAAGACATCTTGAACTGCCGTAAATCTGGTGTACTGACTGGTTTGCCAGATGCCTATGGCCGTGGCCGTATCATCGGTGACTATCGTCGTGTAGCCGTTTACGGTATCGACTTCCTGATGAAAGACAAACTGGCTCAGTTCAATTCATTGCAAGATGATTTGGAAAACGGCAAAGACCTGGAAATGACTATCCAGTTGCGCGAAGAAATTGCTGAACAGCATCGTGCTCTGGCTCAAATCAAAGAAATGGCGGCCAAATATGGCTGTGATATCTCAGGTCCGGCAACTAACGCCCGTGAAGCAGTACAGTGGACCTACTTCGGCTATTTAGCTGCAGTTAAATCCCAAAACGGTGCGGCAATGTCCTTCGGTCGTGTATCTACCTTCCTTGACGTGTACATCGAACGTGACATGAAAGAAGGTAAGCTGACTGAAATTGAAGCGCAGGAATTGATTGACCATTTGGTTATGAAACTGCGTATGGTTCGCTTCCTGCGTACCCCTGAGTATGATGAACTGTTCTCTGGTGACCCAATCTGGGCAACTGAGTCTCTGGCCGGTATGGGCGTTGATGGCCGTACTCTGGTGACCAAAACCAGCTTCCGCTTCCTGAACACCCTGTACACCATGGGGCCGTCTCCAGAGCCGAACATGACCATTCTGTGGTCTGAAAAGCTGCCACTGAATTTTAAAAAGTATGCGGCTAAAGTCTCCATCGATACTTCATCTGTGCAATATGAAAACGATGATCTGATGCGCCCTGACTTCAACAACGATGACTATGCTATCGCTTGTTGTGTTAGCCCGATGATTGTCGGTAAACAAATGCAGTTCTTTGGTGCCCGTGCCAACCTGGCGAAAACCATGTTGTACGCAATCAACGGCGGCGTTGATGAAAAAATGAAGATCCAGGTTGGCCCGAAAGAAGCGCCAATGATGGATGACGTGCTGGACTATGACAAAGTCATGGAACGCATGGACCACTTTATGGATTGGCTGGCTAAACAATATGTTACCGCGCTGAACATCATCCATTACATGCATGACAAGTACAGCTATGAAGCTGCGCTAATGGCACTGCATGACCGTGATGTTTACCGTACTATGGCATGTGGTATTGCAGGTCTGTCTGTTGCTGCTGACTCCCTGTCTGCTATCAAGTATGCCAAAGTAAGCACCATCCGTGATGCTGACGGCCTGGCTATCGACTTCAACATCGAAGGCGAATATCCACAGTTTGGTAACAACGATTCACGCGTTGATGATATCGCTTGTGACCTGGTTGAGCGCTTTATGAAGAAAATTCAGAAGCTGCGTACTTACCGTGGTGCAGTGGCAACTCAGTCCGTGCTGACCATCACCTCTAACGTGGTTTATGGTAAGAAAACCGGTAACACCCCAGATGGTCGCCGTGCTGGTGCGCCATTCGGTCCAGGTGCTAACCCAATGCATGGCCGTGACCAGAAAGGTGCTGTTGCCTCTCTGACTTCGGTTGCTAAACTGCCGTTTGCTTACGCGAAAGATGGTATCTCTTACACCTTCTCTATCGTGCCAAACGCATTAGGCAAAGACGACGAAGTACGTAAAGCTAACCTGGCCGGTCTGATGGATGGTTACTTCCATCACGAAGCGTCCATCGAAGGTGGTCAACACCTGAACGTGAACGTAATGAACCGTGAAATGCTGTTAGACGCGATGGAAAACCCGGAAAAATATCCGCAGTTGACTATCCGTGTATCGGGTTACGCAGTACGTTTCAACTCGCTGACCAAAGAACAACAGCAGGATGTAATTACTCGTACCTTTACACAGTCGATATAATTCCCTGCCGCAGTAAAATGGCATAAACTTAAAGGCTCCACTTTAGTGGGGCCTTTATTCATCCAGCGTTGGAGAAATCCTGCTATGTCAGTACTTGGTCGTATTCACTCATTCGAATCCTGTGGCACTGTTGACGGCCCGGGTATCCGATTTATCGTATTCTTCCAGGGCTGCTTGATGCGTTGCCTGTATTGCCATAACCGTGATACTTGGGATACCCACGGCGGTAAAGAAGTTACCGTTGAAGAATTAGTCAAAGAAGCCATCACCTATCGCCACTTTATGAATGCATCTGGCGGCGGTGTGACTGCATCAGGTGGCGAAGCTATTTTGCAGGCCGAGTTTGTGCGCGATTGGTTTCGTGCGTGTCATGAGGTTGGTATCCATACGTGTCTGGATACCAATGGTTTTGTACGCCGTTATGATCCGGTCATCGATGAGTTACTTGATGCCACAGATTTAGTGATGCTGGATTTAAAACAGATGGATGACAGTGTGCATCAGAATCTGGTGGGGGTATCGAATCATCGAACACTGGAGTTTGCCCGTTACTTGGCAAAACGAAACCAGAAAACCTGGATCCGCTATGTGGTGGTGCCGGGTTGGTCAGATGATGATAAATCGGCGCACATGTTAGGCGAGTTTACCCAGAACATGACCAATATCGAGAAAATCGAATTACTGCCTTACCATGAGTTGGGTAAGCACAAATGGGTCGCCATGGGTGAAGAATACAAACTGGATGGGGTGAAGCCCCCTACCGCAGAGATCATGGATCGGGTGAAAGGCATTCTCGAAAGCTATGGTCACAAAGTAATATATTAAGTCATTACAGTTGCAAGCAGCTAATGGTGCGGCAACTTCAAACAAGAAGGGGGGCGTAGTCAGTTAATTAACGCATCCCCATAGATACCGCCAAATTGGGTTATGCCACTGGCGGTATTTTTTTTGTTGTTATATGGCAGCGTAAGGGGTCTGTTGTTTACCTGGCTTACGCAGCAACATCATCAAATACACTAAGGCGACAGCGGCTATCATGATAAACAGTAAATTATCGGAATAGCGCTGCATCAGCAGGGAAGTCATGGTTGGGCCGGTCAGGCTGCCGAGGGTATAACTCATCAGTAATGCCTGATTCATCGCCACTAACTCATCAGCACTGGCCTTTTCACACGCCCAAGCCATGGCGACCGGATAAAGGGTAAAACCGGCACATCCCAGAATAAATAATGCCGGAGCCAGGGCATAATTACCTAAAATGGCTACACTGCCGAGGATGACGACAAACACCTGAATGCGCAGCACCAGTAAACGACCATAACGGTCCGCCATTTTGCCTATCGGCCATTGACCGATAATGCCTGAGCTAACCAGTAAAGCCATCCACCATCCAACGCTGGCATCACTCATGCCCTGATGTGATAGATAGAGCGGCAACAGGCCATAGAGCGAACCTAACAGTATCCCTGAGATAATGCAGCCATTAATGCCCAGGCGAGCGCTACGGCGCTTAAGCATCGGCCAAATGGCAATGTGTGAGGACTCACTGCTACCCTGATGCGAGAAGTGGGCAAACAACAGCGGCAGCATGGCCGTAATGACCAATGTACTGACCCAAGGGATAACATTGAGTAATTGCGTTGACACGACACCTAATAATAATTGCCCGGTGACGGTTCCCAGATAATAGACCATCATATAAGCCGCCAGCAGTTGCCCACGGTTGGTTAATGTGCCACTACGCAGTAACGCACTCTCAACAATGACCCAAATCAGAGCGCAGGCGACGCCCGCCAAAAAGCGCCATCCCAGCCAACTCCAGAAATCCACTGATAGCATTAATCCGCAAGTCGCCAACGCAAATAAAAAACAGGCGTAATGGTAGCTGCGATTAAATCCAAATTGCTGGATCAAGCGCCCCGCAATCAATGTCCCAACCAGATTCCCACTAAAATAAGACGAGCTAACCATCCCCACCTGCCAGGTTGGCAATTGTTGATGAGATAACCATAAGGGAACCAATGTATTTAACACCGCGATAGAAATCGTAAACAGCAAAAGCCCACAGAGCAGAAGCAGAACCGGGCGAGAATATGCGGACATAATAAGACAGGAGCCGTCGGGACGATAAAAGTGAGCGCATCATGCCACCGGCGATATAAAAGTCAATTACTGCGCGGGAGGGGATAGCACAATATGTTGGAAGCACCTACTGACAATCTTCAGCCTTTACTCTGGCTATACGCCAAAAAGAAAAAGCGCCCTAAGGCGCTTTCTGCATATTGGATTAGTGATTAATCCGTATGTTATTAACCGATAAAGTCCAGGCCACCCATATATGGGCGTAATACTTCTGGAACCTCAATTCGGCCATCTGCCTGCTGGTAGTTTTCCAGCACTGCAACCAGGGTGCGGCCAACCGCCAAACCAGAACCATTCAGGGTATGAACTAAACGGGTTTTTCTATCGGTTTTATTGCGGCAACGAGCTTGCATACGGCGCGCCTGGAAATCCCACATGTTAGAACAGGAAGAGATTTCACGGTAAGTATCCTGCGCTGGCAGCCATACTTCCAAATCGTAAGTCTTGCTGGAACCAAAGCCCATATCACCAGTACACAGCAGCACTTTGCGGTATGGCAGGTCCAGTAATTGCAGAACTTTCTCTGCATGACCGGTCAACTCTTCCAGTGCCTCCATCGAATCTTCCGGGCGAGTAATCTGCACCATCTCAACTTTGTCGAACTGATGCATACGAATCAAGCCACGGGTATCACGACCATAGGAACCCGCTTCAGAACGGAAGCATGGGGTATGGGCCGTCATTTTCAATGGCAGAGTGTCTTCTTCCAGAATCTCATCGCGTACCAGATTGGTCAGCGGCACTTCAGCGGTCGGAATCAGTGCATAGTTACTGCTATCTGACTCTTCTTCCAGCGGTTTGGTGTGGAATAAATCTTCACCAAACTTAGGTAACTGGCCAGTACCGTACAAAGTGGCATGGTTAACCAGATAAGGAACATAAGCTTCTTGATAACCGTGTTTTTCGGTATGCAGGTCCAGCATAAACTGGGATAACGCACGGTGCATACGGGCTATTTGCCCTTTCATTACCACAAAACGCGCACCGGTCAGCTTCACTGCGGCAGCAAAATCAAGGCCACCGGCCATTTCGCCCAGCGAGACGTGATCTCTCACTTCAAAATTATACTTACGCGGCTCACCCCAACGGCTGACTTCAAGATTGTCTTTCTCATCTCTACCCACAGGGACAGAATCATCTGGCAGGTTAGGAATAGATAACGCCAGTAAGCGGATTTCGTTTTGCAGTTTGTCCAGCTCGGCCTTAGCCGCATCCAGCTTTTCACCCAGCGCATTTACTTCCAGACGTAATGGCTCGATATCTTCGCCACGCGCCTTGGCCGCACCAATCAATTTCGATCGGGAGTTACGTTCTGCTTGCAGACTTTCTGTTTCAACCTGTAAAACTTTGCGGCGCTCTTCTTGTTGGCGCAACATCTGAACATCAAGTTTAAAACCTCTGCGAGCAAGTTTTTCGGCGACTGCGTCTAGCTCATTGCGCAGCATATTGGGATCGAGCATGCTAGTCCTGTGCTTGTAGTTATAGAATGCCTTTCATCTTTGAAGTTGCAGCGGTATTAGCAGCGTTCTCTCACCCGAATCACTTACCTCAGTAAACTCATCGAGACTCGCTTACTTGCTGCCTACCTGCCACTTCAACTATTTTGGGCATAATGGTTATTAAAGGAGAATTTCATGACATAAGCGGTATAAACAGCCACTTACCATATAGCGCTAACCTTACCGCAACAGCAAGACTAGCGGTAGCGTTTTATCGGGCTATTTTGATCCTGCTCAGCCAACCATGCCAGCTTTTCACCGATTTTACCTTCCAGACCACGGGATGAGGGTGAATAGTAGCGAGTCGCGGCCATTTCTGGCGGGAAATAGTTCTCACCCGCAGCATAAGCATGCTGTTCATCATGGGCATATCGGTATTCCGCCCCAAGCCCCATCTCTTTCATCAGTTTGGTCGGTGCGTTACGTAGGTGTTCTGGCACATCAAAGTCAGGCTTATCACGCGCGTCCTGCATCGCTGCTTTAAACGCGGAATAAACCGCATTACTTTTTGGTGCACAAGCCAGATAAACAATGGCCTGAGCAATCGCCCTTTCACCTTCTGCCGGACCGACTCGAGTAAAACAGTCCCACGCTGATATAGCCACTTGCATAGCGCGTGGATCCGCATTACCGACATCTTCCGAGGCAATAGCCAATAAACGGCGGGCGACATAAAGGGGATCCCCCCCTGCGGTGATAATACGCGCATACCAATATAGCGCCGCATCCGGGGCCGAGCCGCGAATGGATTTATGCACCGCCGAGATCAGATCATAATAACGATCACCTTTGTTATCAAAACGGGCGCTCCGCTCGCCAGACACTTCTTTCAGCAAATCAGGGGTTAATACTCGCACCCCGTTGGCATCTATTTCTGCCATATCTGCCATCATCTCAAGGCTGTTTAACGCGCGACGAGCATCACCACCAACCAGCTCCGACATCATGCGGCGGGTCTCGTCCGGCAGTTTGATATTCTGCCCACCGTAGCCACGGCTGCCGTCTGACATCGCTTGATCGATCACTTTCTCGATATCTGCGGCGGTTAATGCCTTAAGCAAATAAACCCGCGCTCTGGAGAGCAATGCCGAATTCAGTTCAAACGAGGGGTTTTCAGTCGTAGCACCGATAAAGGTAATAGTGCCATCCTCAATATGCGGCAAAAAAGCATCCTGCTGGCTTTTATTGAAACGATGGACTTCGTCAACAAACAAGATAGTGCGCCGACCAGCATCACGGTTTTGCCGTGCGCGTTCGATGGCCTCACGAATCTCTTTAATACCAGAGGTCACGGCAGAAATGCGTTCCACATCAGCTTGACCGTAACGACCAATAATTTCGGCCAATGTGGTTTTGCCCGTTCCAGGTGGCCCCCAGAGGATCATGGAGTGTAACTGCCCCGCAACGATTGCCCGTGGTAGCGGTTTACCCGGTGCCAGCAAATGTTGCTGACCAATATATTGATCCAACGTCAAAGGCCGCATCCGCGCGGCCAGTGGCTGAAACTCATTTTGGGAAAAGTCGAGGGACATATTACTCACACAAACCTCACTGCCGCTGGTCGTCCAGCGTCACCCCTTTTGGTAGGGTAAATTTAAATTTGCTGGCGTCAGCCGAGCTATTTTGCTGGCCTTTCAGGGTGTAAGCACTGCGCTGCCCATCTTGCTCAACCGCAGTAAAACTCTTGATAGTCCCCGTTGGCGTAACTGTAATGGCAAATTGCTTCAGATTACCGCTGGCACTTTTAGGTGTCAGTTCAAAATCATCACCTTTCTGCTTAACATTGTACTGTTTCCAGTCATCCGGGTTGTTGCGGGTAATCAGCATAAACGGGGTGTTACCGGTTGCATTCTTCAACCAGGTTGCCGTGGCCTGCTCAACAAAAGGGTTGTAGAACCACAAGGTTTCCCCGTCTGAGATAAGTACGCTTTCATCCGGTGAGGTCATATGCCAGTTAAACAGATTTGGCCGTTTCACCCACAGCTCCCCTTCACCTTCCTGCACCGTCGCGCCATCAGCGCTGGTCACTTTTTGCGAGAAATTAGCATGGAAACTGTTCACCTTACTCAGACGACCTTGCAAATCGGTACTGACATCCGCCAGAACTGAAGCTGAAATTAAACCCGATAACAGACAGCAAGCAACAAGCAGTTTTTTCATTATTCTAAATACCTTATAAAATTCTCTGATAAATACGGGGTTATGCTTCTTTGCATAAGGGCCGCAAAGCGGCCCTGTCTATACTCGTCATCTTTCAAGATGCAGGGGTGTTGGCTGCCATCACTACTCGGCCCGTCCATGGACCTCGCCTCTGCGAGGCCGCGGCAAGCAGCGTTCAAATCTGCTCCTGACAGATTTGTCACCCAACTCATTGAGTTATCTCAACTCCTTGGGTTCATTTCGTTGCCGCCTACCTGCAACTCGAAATCTATTGGGTATATGTTAACTTCCTCAGAGCAAAATATGACTATTCATGTGGCGGCGGGGCCAACACTTCACGATTACCATTATGGCCCGGCGTACTCACAATCTGCTGGGCTTCCATCTGTTCGATAATACGTGCAGCACGGTTATACCCAATACGGAATTGGCGCTGCACGCCAGAAATTGACGCCCGGCGCTTCTCTAACACAAAGTTCACGGCCTGATCAAACAGTGGGTCCAGCTCTTCATCACTGTCCAATCCAAGACTACCGCCTTCCCCTTCTTCACTACCACTAAGAATGCTCTCAATGTATTGAGGACGACCTCGAGCTTTCCAATCATTAACCACGGCATGCACTTCCTGGTCACGGACAAAGGCACCGTGTACACGTACCGGAATCGAAGAGTTTGGAGCCATATACAGCATGTCCCCCATCCCCAGCAGTGATTCCGCGCCGCCCTGATCGAGGATAGTCCGTGAGTCGATTTTACTGGAAACCGTAAATGCGATACGGGTTGGAATGTTAGCTTTTATCAAACCGGTGATAACATCTACCGATGGGCGCTGGGTAGCCAGCACCAGATGGATACCGGCAGCACGGGCTTTTTGTGCCAGACGTGCTATCAGTTCTTCAACTTTTTTGCCCACTGTCATCATTAAATCGGCAAACTCATCCACCATCACCACGATATAAGGCAGTTTCACCAGCATCGGCGGTGAGATGTCCATGCTATCGGATGGCTTCCAGAATGGGTCAGGGATTGGCCGCCCCATAGCTTCAGCCTGAGCTACGCGCTCGTTATAGCCTGCGAGATTACGCACGCCCAGTGCCGACATCAATTTATAGCGCCGTTCCATCTCGCCGACACACCAGCGCAATGCATTCGCGGCATCCTTCATATCGGTAACCACTTCGGTTAGCAGATGAGGAATGCCTTCATACACCGATAACTCCAGCATTTTCGGGTCAATCATGATAAAGCGCACCTCATCCGGTGTAGCTTTATACAAGATACTGAGGATCATCGCGTTCACCCCAACCGACTTACCAGAACCGGTAGTACCAGCCACCAGCAAGTGTGGCATTTTGGCTAAGTCTGCCACCACCGGCTGCCCGGCAATATCTTTACCAAGCACAATAGCAAGCGGAGAAGGGTTATCACGGAATTTGGCACAGTCGAGCACTTCCCTCAGGTAGACCGTTTGACGATGCTTATTCGGCAATTCAAGTCCGACATAAGGTTTGCCCGGAATAACTTCCACTACACGCACGGCGATAGCTGATAGAGAACGGGCCAAATCGCGGGAAAGATTGGAAATGCGCGACGCTTTAACACCTGGAGCCAAATCCAACTCAAAGCGAGTAATGACTGGCCCTGGAAAAATACCCACAACTTCCGCTTTTACCCGATAATCACCTAAACGTGCTTCAACCAGACGAGCCGTTTGCTCTAAAGCAAACATATCAACGGGTTCTTCCTCCGCTGGCGGAGAAGAAAGTAAATCAAGCGTAGGCAGTGGTGTGGTCGGTTTAATCAACGGCTGATCATTACGCATCAGGAACGGGTGAATCAAGCTGTCCATTGCTGGCGTTGGTTGCACCGGGGCGACAGGTGGTACCGGTATTGTTGGCTCAACAGCAGACGGGGCTATTACCGGAGCATGTGCTGTTGTCGGTGCATAAGTAGGCGTTGCCGCAGACTGCGTATAGGGTGCTGGCACCGATGTGACTTGCCCTGAATGCGTTTGATGCACTGATGGCTGCTGATATTGCGCTGGTTGCTCAGGCGAAATAGCGTCTGGAGAAGCGGTGGATTCCCCTTCATCAACATAGGGAGAAAGCGTAAACAGCGGCTCACGAGGGCTATCATCAACAAGATCTGCGACCGGCGAGAATGTATAGGCGCGGCGGATATCAACAGGCTGCATTCCTTCTGCGGCACTGTTTTTGTGATGAGTAGCGTCTTCGTGATGAGTAGCGTCTTGGTGATGAGTAGAGTCTTGGTGATGAATAGCGTCTTGGTGCTGAACCGCCCCATAACGATGCTGTTGTTGTGCTGCGAATGCCTGCCGTAATGCGGCTTCTTCTAAAGCTTGCTCATCTTCTGGCTCAGGGGCGGTGAACGTATTACCGCCTGCGTCTGATGATTGCTCGTAACGCTCGGACTGCTGGTCGGCAAACGCTTTACGCAATATAGCCTGCTGCAACGCATCATCATCTTCTGATAGCGGCTCGCTGTCGAACGACGCTGCATTAACCTGAGGATTTTGCGCTTCTTGTTCGCGTTGTTCCTGCTCCGCCATACGTTGTGAAGGCAACTTGATACCGTAAGAGGCCAACTCACGCCGCGTTGGAATACGCACTGGGTTAGGCCGTGGTAACTCAGGACCGATGCCCTGTTTTACCTGAGAACCGGTGTCACTAGTAGCAGTAAATGCTGGCATAAACGTCGCTGCTGCACTCGCAGCGGCGATGGCTGTTCCCGACAAACCGTGATGAGACAATGGGTTATTTGACAAGCTGCTATTGATCAATGGGTCACTAATCAGTGGATCACTGGCCGAACTTACTGCGGCCAAACCATCAAGGGCACGGCCAAAACCAGTGTTCGTATTAGGAACGCTATCGACCTGATCACTATGGCGCTGTGCTGTTGAGAAATCGAACGGCGAATGGCTGACAGGTGCAGGTGGTACATCCCATGCCCCCATTTGTGGCTCTGGCCGCTCAACAGGCGTGGCAACACGAGTCTGAACCGGTGATGGCGTCTCTTGCGGAATTTCAAACGAATATAACGGCGGTGTCGCTGTCGAGTTAGCCGTCATCGGTGCCGTGCTATGGCTGCTAACAGACTCGGCTATCGCCCCAGGAGCAGGTTGATAGTCATCATCTGTTGCCCGCAGGCTGCTTAATAGAGGATCATAGTCGCCATTGGACCCAGGCACTGGGGATAAGGCCGGCTCAGGCACATTGGTGATGGCGTCGGTTGCTGATGGCGCGGAGAATAGCACGTCGTCGTCAGCATGAGCCGCAGATGCCGCAAGTGCGGCGCTAGCCGCGCCTACTGCTAGCGCTTTATTTGAAGCCGCCCCCTGCTCTTGTTCAGCAACGTCGGAATCTTCAACCTGATAATCGTCATCTTCATCGTCATAGCGTTCTTCACGACGTGAGCGATTAGTCATAAATGTCAGTGAGCCTAAGACCACCCCGCCAATTTTCTCAGCAATGACCAACCATGACCAGCCGGTAAACAGCGTCAGGCCAACAGCCCAGATACAGAGCAATGTCAGTGTTGCCCCGACACCATTGAACCACGGCAACATGGCATTACTGAACAAGCTGCCAATTACCCCACCAGAGGCAAAGTAATAAAGATCGTCAACATTCAATGCAGCCAGGCCACATGACGTTAAAATCAGGGCTAATGTGCCAATCAGGCGTAAAGAAAGAGCAAAGTAATCGACGTGTTCATTGGCATCGCGCTGACGGAAAGCCGCCCAGCACAACATCACCATAATCACAGGGATTGCGTAAGCCAAAACACCAAAGGTGAAGAACAGTGTATCGGCCATCCAGGCACCAATACCCCCACCAAGATTGTGGATAGGCTCGTGCCATGCAGTCTGGGACCAGCTTGGGTCCGAAGGATTAAAACTGAGCAGCGCCGCCATCAGGTAGGCTGCCAAAATTGTCACCACAATCAAAACCGCCTCAAGTAAACGACGCCCGCTGCTGAGTTTTTTCAGGGTAACTTCTTTATCTTCTGTATATTCCTGGCTCAAGAAAGGCTCTCCAGGTTCCTGTTAACTGGTATGAGTGACAACGCCGAGAACCCTCCCGGCGTTGAAACTGTATGAATAAACAGGAGTGTAACCAAATTACTCAGGTTTTGCACCTGCCTGTTTACCGCGTTTTAATGACTAGGCGGTTACTCTGCTTCACTTCTTCCATGACCACATAGGTACGGGTGTCATTGACGCCCGGCAGGCGAAGCAAGGTCTCACCGAGTAATGTACGGTAAGCAGACATATCAGGTACGCGGGTTTTCAACAAATAGTCGAAATCGCCGGAAACCAGGTGACACTCTTGAATTTCCTCAAGATTTTTAACAGCGGCATTAAATTGCTCAAACACATCCGGAGCGCCACGATTCAGAGTAATCTCAACGATAACCAGCAGCGACGCATCCAAATACTGTGGATTAAGCAGTGCTGTATAACCATGGATGAAGCCCTGACGCTCTAAGCGGCGAACCCGTTCCAAACATGGTGTTGGTGATAATCCTACTCGTTTTGAAAGCTCAACGTTAGAGATACGCCCATCCTTTTGTAATTCATTCAGGATGTTACGATCTATACGATCAAGCTCTTTCCCCGGGCGTTTTTTATTATCTATCATCTTATAGTCTCTCTTAATTTCCTTGAGTCTGTGACATGCTCTCATCGTGCTTATACTTCGAGCCTGCTACAGACAACGACCCGCAGCCTGTTTTATGCAAATATATCAACACGTTGTTATCTCACACCCTGTCTGTCCAACTGTATGCGAGGTACTCGATGATTATTAGCGTTGAGGAAGAGATAGCACATCACGAACCGCCGTAGAAACTCCCCCCTACAGTTGTTCGAGAACTTACTTCACACGCCATCCAGCATTAATCGAAAACGTTCCAGGGTTTTCGCTTGGCATCACTGATACCAAATCTGAAATTTATGGCGCGCAGATAATTTCTTCTTCCACTGATGTTTTCGCAAATGCACAGCCGATTGTCAAAGTAAAAGAAGTTAAATCAGTAGAACGTGCCAGAATTAAAATCCCAGAGTGTTTCCCTTAGCTATTTTTTCGCCCTAAATTTGCTATAAAATGGTGCAAAAAGGTGGTTTAGTGTCATGGCTATTTTTTGCTCAATCGGCTTGCAAGCCACATGTTTTATAGGGTTAAAGCTTTTCAGCGCGAGTTGGCGCGTAACGTAAAAATTAATTTGGGTCCAATTTGCCCGTAGCCTGACGTCGCTTCACCGCTAACTGCCGATTCTTAATACATTTAGTTCATTAAATAGGCATCACCTATCAAACAAATCGCTAACAACATTTTTGTCTGCTTTTTTTAATGCCCAATTTTCCCTACAATCGCTAACATTGTCCGCCATTGTGGGAAAGAGGTATTCATGAGCACGGCTAAACATAGCAAATTGATTATTCTGGGTTCTGGCCCTGCGGGTTACACTGCGGCGGTTTATGCTGCACGCGCCAACCTGAAACCTGTATTGATTACCGGAATGGAGAAAGGCGGTCAGTTAACCACCACCACCGACGTGGAGAACTGGCCTGGTGATCCTGAAGGCTTGACTGGCCCTGCTCTGATGGAGCGGATGCATGAGCATGCAGAAAAATTCCAAACAGAGATTCTATTCGATCATATCAATAGCGTGGATTTGCAAAACCGCCCATTCCGCCTGTTTGGTGATGGTGCTGAGTACACCTGTGACGCGCTGATTATTGCTACAGGGGCTTCTGCCCGCTATCTGGGAATGGCGTCAGAAGAAGCCTTCAAAGGCAAAGGGGTCTCTGCCTGCGCGACTTGTGATGGTTTCTTCTATCGGAATCAGAAAGTGGCGGTAGTCGGTGGCGGTAATACTGCGGTTGAAGAGGCGTTGTATCTGGCGAATATCGCAGCTGAAGTTCATTTAATTCATCGTCGTGATAGCTTCCGCTCAGAGAAAATCCTGATTGATCGCCTGATGGAAAAAGTAAAAAACGGCAACATCGTATTGCACACTGATCGCACCTTGGACGAAGTTTTGGGTGATGACATGGGTGTCACCGGTGTCCGCCTTAAATCCACCAAAAACAGTGAGACAGAAGAGATTGCTGTTGCTGGCGTCTTCATTGCGATTGGTCACAGCCCAAATACCGCCATCTTTGATGGTCAACTGGCACTGGAAAACGGCTACATCAAAGTTCAGTCAGGTCTGCAAGGCAATGCCACACAAACCTCCATTCCGGGTGTGTTCGCTGCAGGCGATGTTATGGACCATATTTACCGCCAGGCAATTACCTCCGCCGGTACCGGCTGTATGGCGGCACTGGATGCAGAACGCTATCTGGATGGGCTAGTAAACGATAAGTAACGATTCCGCATGGGGATCCAAGCGCTATGTGGCGGGTGGTTTACGATAAGTGAACCACCCGTTTTTTATTTTCACTCGCCCGCATCCCAATTAAAAACAGTAAATTACTCCTGTTGTGGAATGCGGCGACTATCACAACCTAATGGTTTCACCTCTCGTCATGACAAGGTAATATTGCCTTTCGCGAGTTTGCCACCGTCAACGGTGACAAACACTTTTTGATATTTTCTAGCTCCCTGCGCAGATAAATTGCCTGATGAATAAAACAAGACAGTATGAGTTGATTCGTTGGCTGAAAAAACAAAGCGCCCCCGCGCAACGTTGGCTCCGCCTGTCCATGTTACTTGGCCTCCTCAGCGGGTTATTGATCATCGCTCAGGCATGGTTACTGGCCACCCTGCTGCAATCTCTGATTATCGACCAACTCCCCCGATCGGCATTGACTGCTGATTTTTGGCTACTGGCCGGAACCTTTGCATTGCGCGCCGTGATCAGTTGGTTGCGCGAACGGGTGGGATTTATCTGCGGAATGAAAGTTCGCCAGCAGATCCGTAATGTCGTTTTAGATCGATTAGAACAGCTCGGCCCTGCGTGGGTGAAAGGTAAGCCCGCGGGCAGTTGGGCAACCATCATTCTGGAACAAATTGAAGATATGCAGGACTACTACTCCCGCTATCTGCCACAGATGTATCTGGCCGTATTCATTCCATTGCTTATCCTGATTGCCGTCTTCCCTATCAACTGGGCGGCAAGTTTGATCTTGTTTGTCACCGCGCCATTGATCCCGCTGTTTATGGCACTGGTCGGGATGGGTGCCGCCGACGCCAATCGGCGTAACTTTGTCGCACTGGCACGGTTGAGTGGCAACTTCCTCGATCGCTTACGCGGATTAGATACGTTACGGTTATTTAACCGCGCTAAAGCAGAAACCGACCAAATTCGTGATGCCTCAGAAGATTTCCGCCGCCGCACCATGGAAGTGCTGCGTATGGCATTCTTATCTTCAGCCGTATTAGAGTTTTTCGCCGCCATCTCTATTGCCGTGGTTGCCGTCTACTTTGGTTTTTCCTATTTGGGTGAACTGAATTTTGGTAGTTATGGTTTTGGCGTCACCCTGTTTGCGGGTTTTTTGGTATTGATCCTGGCCCCTGAATTCTTCCAACCGCTGAGAGATTTAGGCACGTTTTATCACGCAAAAGCTCAGGCAGTTGGCGCAGCAGAATCGCTGGTCACATTTTTGAGTAGTGAAGGCGAAGCGATTGGCCAAGGTGACCAAGTGCTGCCGGGTAACCAAGCTATCACCCTAGAAGCCGACCAACTGGAAATTCTGGCCCCTAATGGCACCCGGTTGGCCGGACCGTTGACGTTCTTATTACCCGCAGGCAAACGCGTTGCCATTGTTGGTCTGAGTGGCGCAGGTAAAAGTTCATTACTCAACCTGCTGCTGGGCTTTTTACCCTATCGCGGCTCACTGAAAGTGAACGGGGTTGAATTACGCGAACTGGAAGCACCAGCGTGGCGTAGGCAATTAAGCTGGGTTGGCCAAAACCCACATTTGCCGGAACAGACGCTGGCGGCCAACATTTTGCTGGGCCAGCCAGATGCGTCACACAGCCAATTGCAACAGGCGGTAGAGCGTGCTTATATCAATGAATTCCTGGCTGATTTGCCACAAGGGCTGAATACTGAAGTCGGCGACCATTCTGCACGTCTCTCCGTTGGGCAGGCGCAACGTGTTGCCGTTGCCCGCGCCTTACTGAATCCGTGCCGCTTATTGCTGCTGGATGAACCCACCGCCAGCCTTGATGCTCACAGTGAACAATTGGTGATGAAAGCACTAGAGGAAGCCTCTCGCAGGCAGACGACGCTACTGGTTACCCATCAGTTAGAAGATACGCTGGGTTATGATCAAATCTGGGTAATGGATAGTGGCCTTCTGATTCAGCAAGGTGATTACTCCACCCTCAGCCAGTCTGACGGTTCATTTGCCAATCTGCTGTCCCATCGCAGTGAGGAGCTTTAATTATGCGCGTACTTCTTCCTTTTTTGGCGTTGTATCGCCGCCATTGGTTCCTGATTTGTCTGGGTATCGTGCTGGCAATTGTCACGCTGCTGGCCAGTATCGGCTTGCTGACATTATCAGGTTGGTTCCTTGCGGGTACCGCCATCGCTGGCCCTGCTGGATTATATACGTTTAACTACTTGCTACCGGCTGCCGGTGTCCGAGGGGCCGCAATTACCCGTACGGCGGGCCGCTACGCAGAGCGAGTTGTCAGCCATGACGCGACATTCCGTGTACTGGCACATCTGCGGGTCTTCGCTTTCCAGAAGATCCTACCACTCTCCCCTGCCGGTATTGCCCGTTTTCGCCAAAGTGAACTGCTGAACCGGTTGGTCGCCGATGTTGATACCCTCGATCATCTCTATCTGCGCGTCATCTCACCGCTGGTGGCCGCCATCGCAATTATTGCTGCCGTGACGTTTGGTTTGAGCTATCTGGATGTCAATCTGGCCCTGACACTCGGTGCAATTCTGCTGGGGTTATTACTACTCGTCCCATTGATCTTCTATCGTGCCGGTAAGCCCATTGGTCGTGACCTGACGGACCTGCGTGGTCTCTATCGTTCGCAACTGACCTCTTGGTTACAGGGGCAGGCAGAGTTATTGGTATTCGGTGCGTTACAGCAATTCCGTGCCTCGTTGCAGGATATTGAACAACGCTGGATGAGACGCCAACAACAGCAAGCATCCTTGGCTGGTTTAGCGCAGGCGCTAATGATTCTGGCTACTGGCCTAACGGTCACGCTAATTTTATGGCTCGCCGCTGGAGGTATTGGCGGGAATAATCAACCAGGCGCATTACTGGCGCTCTTTGTTTTTACCTCTTTAGCCGCATTTGAAGCCTTGCTGCCGGTGGCTGGTGCATTCCAACACTTGGGACAAGTTATCGCTTCTGCGACCCGCGTTGCGCAATTGATGGAACAACAGCCTGAAGTGACATTCCCGACCAATGGTCCAGAGGTGGCCGCACAGGTGGCGCTAGAAGTGACAGGGTTGAGTTTTACCTACCCACAGCAGCCCTTACCCGTTTTGCAGAATATATCGCTGTCACTGGCCGCAGGGGAGCATATTGCGCTACTTGGGCGCACAGGCTGTGGAAAATCCACACTGTTACAATTATTAACCCGGGCCTGGGATGCCAGCCAAGGCAGTATCACGCTTAATGGGGAACCATTGGCCAATTATGACGAAAATACCTTGCGCCAGATGATGACAGTGGTCAGCCAGCGGGTACATGTCTTCAGCAGTACATTACGTGAAAATCTGTTGCTGGCTTGCCCTACGGCGTCTGATGCACAGTTGAAAACAGTTTTGGAACACGTCGGGTTAGCCAACTTACTTGATAACAGTGAGGGACTGAATGCCTGGATGGGGGATGGCGGCCGGCCACTCTCTGGCGGTGAACAGCGTCGTTTAGGAATTGCCCGTGCCTTGCTACATCCTGCGCCTCTTTTGCTACTTGATGAACCTACCGAAGGGTTAGATGCTGAAACAGAACAACAAATTCTGGCTCTGCTGCGCCAACACTGTCAGCACAAGAGCCTGATCATGGTCACTCATCGTTTATACGGTCTGGAATATATGGATCGAATCTGCGTGATGGATGGTGGCAAGATAGTCGAGCAAGGCAATCACCACAGTTTATTGCAACACAAAGGGCGCTATTACCAATTCCATCAACGCCATTGAACACTGGGCTGCGTGAATTGTGAATGAGTCACCTGATGCGAGCAGGTAATTAGCATAATTCGCGCTAATATGAATAAAAACCACTGAAGAAAAAGTGGTATTCATTGTTATTTATTATACCCAGCGAACTTAGCGTAGCAGCTAACAACGCTGTGGCTTCAAGTACGAAGGCTATGAGCCTGAAGATATCATCAGGGGGATTTATGCGCATTACACAGCTATCTTCTCAGTCATTTGCATTCCCCTCACCTGAGCTGGCTCTGCGCGAACCTAATGGTTTGCTGGCTCTTGGGGGCGATTTAGCCGCTCCTCGCCTGCTGGCAGCTTACCAGAAGGGAATTTTTCCTTGGTTTAGCCCCGGAGAGATGATCCTATGGTGGTCGCCGGACCCGCGCGCGGTGTTATTCCCGGAAGATTTGCATATTAGCCGCAGCATGCGCCGCTTTCTGCGCCGTTGTCCTTATCGCCTCACACTTAACCATGCTTTTGCCGATGTGGTCAGCGCTTGTGCTGCGCAACGTGATGAGGGGACGTGGATTGGCGAGGATGTACAGCAAGCTTATTGCCAATTACATGCATTAGGGCACGCGCACTCAGTTGAAGTTTGGTTGGAAAATGAACTGGTTGGCGGATTATATGGCATTGCAGTGGGTAAACTGTTTTGCGGAGAATCGATGTTTAGCCGAGCTGACAATGCTTCAAAAAGCGCATTAATGGTTTTTTGTCATCATTTTACCCGTCAAGGTGGAGAACTGATTGACTGTCAGGTCCTCAACGCTCACACTGCGTCGCTGGGTGCGATTGAGATCCCACGAAACTTTTTTATGCAGCAGTTGAGTCAACTCCAGTTTAGTCCACTACCGGCTGAATGCTGGTTACCGCAATCGTTGAATTTTTCATCCGCGATGCAGTAAAGATCAACCGTTGAGAAAGTACCCCACATTAGGCTTTATCCCCTCTTACCGGCAGACTAATTTTGCTGAAATGGTGCGATGACCGCCAACACTTCTTTACATAATGTGGGTTTTTCGGCATTATCTTGCCGGTTAAAAACTAAGGTAGTAACACCTAGAGGATTCGATGGCCAAAGAAGACAATATTGAAATGCAGGGCACCGTTCTTGATACGCTGCCGAACACCATGTTCCGCGTTGAATTGGAAAACGGGCACGTGGTAACCGCTCATATCTCCGGTAAAATGCGTAAAAACTATATCCGCATCCTGACGGGTGACAAAGTCACTGTAGAGCTGACCCCGTACGACCTGAGCAAAGGCCGCATTGTCTTCCGTAGCCGTTAATCGGCTAATCTGTCGCCAGTTTAAGACTGGCGAGCTCTGAGGATGTAGTCCCCCTCCGGCGCCCTTCCCATTTATGGCAAGGGCGTTTTGCGTTTTCTTTTTTTTATCGATTGAGTAGGTTTATTCATCGTGAAATCAACAGCAAAATGCAAAAGTCACTAATCGTGGAAAACAAAAAGGGCGATAAGTTTATAGCTTATCGCCCTTTTTTATTGCCCGGTATACTTGACGCTGTAGCCGTGTAACGCCGATATCCCCCGAATCACTCAATACTCGCTCATCGGGAATCTTTCATTTGCCATCGACTGCAACGCCACTTATTTCGGACATCTTACATTTAATGAACAGCACCTTCAGTTTTGCGTTTCTGCGCACTCTGAAACTCATAAGCCAGTTGTTGTTTTTCTTTATCCAGCCCAACAGTGACCGAGCCACCATCAACCAGAGAACCAAACAACAGCTCGTTTGCCAGTGGTTTCTTCAGATTCTCCTGAATCACCCGCGCCATTGGTCGTGCACCCATCGCTTTGTCATAGCCTTTATCAGATAACCAATTACGGGCTTCTTCACTGACTTCCAGTGACACGCCTTTAGCATCTAACTGCGCCTGCAACTCAACGATAAATTTATCGACCACCTGCTGAATAACGGTAGGTGATAAGTGGTTGAACCAAATAATGTTATCCAACCGGTTACGGAATTCCGGGGTAAACACTTTTTTGATCTCTTCCAGTGCGTCAGTGCTGTTATCTTGCTGTTTAAAACCAATTGAGGTCCGTTGCGTTTCACGCACACCAGCATTGGTGGTCATCACCAGAATGACGTTACGGAAATCAGCTTTACGCCCATTGTTATCCGTCAGAGTGCCGTTATCCATCACCTGTAGTAACAGGTTAAACACATCTGGATGGGCTTTTTCAATTTCATCCAGCAGCAGAACTGCATGAGGATGTTTGATAACCGCATCGGTCAACAGACCACCTTGATCGTAACCTACATAACCCGGAGGCGCACCAATCAGGCGGCTAACAGTATGGCGCTCCATATATTCAGACATATCAAAACGCAGCAGTTCGATATCCAGTGCTTTGGCCAATTGCACCGTAACTTCCGTCTTACCTACCCCTGTTGGGCCAGCAAACAGGAACGATCCGACCGGCTTATGCTCATGCCCTAATCCTGCGCGGCTCATTTTGATCGCCTCGGATAGCGCATCAATAGCTTTATCCTGACCGAATACCAACATATTCAGCCGATCACTCAGATTTCTCAGCACATCGCGATCACTGGCAGAGACGGTCTTCTCAGGAATACGGGCGATACGAGCCACCACGGATTCAATGTCCGACACATTGACAGTTTTCTTACGTTTGTTAAGTGGCATCAGGCGGCTACGAGCACCAGCCTCGTCAATCACATCAATGGCTTTATCCGGTAAATGGCGGTCATTAATATACTTAACCGACAACTCCACCGCTGCGCGTATCGCTTTCGCGGTATAACGCACATCATGATGTGCTTCATATTTCGGTTTCAGGCCGTTAATAATCTGAACGGTCTCTTCCGGTGTCGGCTCAGTAATATCAATTTTCTGGAAACGCCGTGCCAGTGCGCGATCCTTTTCAAAGATATTGCTGAATTCCTGATAAGTGGTAGAGCCAATGACCCGGATCTTGCCACTAGAAAGCAGTGGTTTAATCAGGTTAGCTGCATCCACTTGCCCACCGGAGGCAGCACCTGCGCCGATAATGGTATGAATTTCATCGATAAACAGGATGCTGTCTTTATCATTTTCTAACTGTTTCAGCAGCGCTTTGAAACGCTTTTCAAAGTCACCACGGTATTTGGTTCCGGCCAGCAGTGAACCGATATCCAGTGAGTACAGAGTGCATTCCGACATCACTTCAGGAACATCGCCCTGCACGATACGCCAGGCCAGGCCTTCCGCGATAGCCGTTTTACCGACACCGGATTCTCCGACCAACAGCGGGTTGTTTTTACGCCGACGGCACAATACCTGAATAGTCCGTTCCAGCTCTTTGTCGCGACCGATAAGTGGGTCAATGCCCCCCACGCGAGCCAGTTGATTCAGATTGGTGGTGAAGTTTTCCATACGGTCTTCCCCTCCTGCCTGCTCTTCATTTACCGGGTTTTCTGCATTCGGTGCTTGACCCGGTTCGTCCTTACGAGCGCCGTGGGAAATAAAGTTCACTACATCCAGACGGCTGACATCATGCTTACGCAGCAGGTAGGCCGCCTGAGACTCTTGTTCACTGAAGATGGCGACCAACACGTTGGCACCCGAGACTTCATTGCGCCCAGAGGACTGGACGTGGAAAACTGCACGTTGTAACACGCGCTGGAAACTGAGCGTAGGCTGGGTGTCACGCTCTTCTTCGCTAACAGGTAATGTTGGTGTGGTTTGTTCGATAAACGCTTCCAGCTCCTGGCGTAACGCTACCAGATCAACCGTACACGCCTCCAGCGCTTCCCGCGCAGCCGGATTGCTTAGCAATGCCAGCAATAGGTGCTCCACGGTCATAAACTCGTGTCTGTGCTCACGCGCTCTGGCGAAAGCCATATTGAGACTGAGTTCAAGTTCTTGATTGAGCATAGGCACCTCCCAATAATTGCCTTAATCAGGCTTTTTCCAGCGTACAAAGCAATGGATGCTCGTTCTCCCTGGCGTATTGATTTACATGTGCGACTTTCGTCTCTGCAACTTCAGCAGTAAAAACACCGCAAATCGCCTTTCCTTGATAATGCACATTGAGCATCAGTTGTGTTGCACGTTCAATATCATAAGAAAAGAACTTTTGCAGAACGTCAATCACAAATTCCATCGGTGTGTAATCGTCGTTGTTAAGTATAACTTTATACATAGACGGCGGTTTGAGCGCCTCTTTCTGTTTATCTTTGACTAAATGTTCAAAATTCAGCCAATCGTTGTTGTTACCCATTGCCTGCCCATCGTTTCACAGAACCATACAGGAGCAATACCTCACTCCGGTTATAAGACCATTTCATGCAGATATCTATTATTATTTTAACATCACTTATGCCATAACGCCGCCAGAGAAAGAAGTCGGTTTTTTTGCGTTAAAAGTGATTAAATTGTAACCAGATAAACACAATAGCGTTAGCTACATCAAACTTTGAATAACTGCCTTGGTCAGACAAAAGCCCTCCCCTTGACGTTAAGGCCATTTCCACTAGAGTGTATTTTCGTGAGCTGTTGGAGTTTTAACCAATTCGCGCTCACTTTAACCAGTTATTACCTCATCTCAAACTAGAATAGCCTTGCGAGGAACGTAGAAGTATGGAGACGGGTACTGTTAAATGGTTCAACAATGCCAAAGGTTTTGGCTTTATTTGCCCTGAGGGCGGCGGCGAAGATATCTTCGCTCACTATTCAACTATTCAGATGGATGGCTACCGCACATTAAAAGCCGGTCAGATGGTTAACTTTGATGTCCATCAGGGACCAAAAGGAAACCATGCCAGCCTAATAGTTCCACTCGGGTTAGATGTCCTATTGCAAGAAGCCATACCGCAGGAGCTCGCTGCAATGGCCTGACACCACGCATTCACTCGCCTGCACCTGCCCATCAGCGAAACAGTCTGGTGCCAACGGTATTTCCCGGGCGGCGTGTTGCTACTAACATCGATTACGTTTCAAAATGCCAGCCAACGATGACTGGCATTTTTATTTCTCATACTTCTAATATGCGGCCATATGAACCAAGTTCAATCCTTTGACTGATCTATTCACCAGCTAATTTATTCTCGAGCCAATTTATTCTCGAGCTAATGCATCAATCGGATTTAGTCGAGCAGCACTGCGGGCCGGTAGATAACCAAACACCACACCTATCACTGTAGAGCACAAAAATGCGCTGAACAATGCAACCGGCGGGAAAGCTATCTGCCAGTTAGGCAGAAACATCTCTACAACCAGACCGATGGCAAAGGATAGCGTGATACCCAGAGCTCCACCGACCAGGCAAACCAGAATCGCTTCAATTAGGAATTGCTGCATAACATCACTGGATCTCGCCCCTACAGCCATGCGAATACCGATCTCTCGAGTGCGTTCTGTCACCGAAACCAGCATAATATTCATCACCCCAATTCCCCCTACCACTAATGAAATTACTGCCACCAGTGTCAGGAACAATTGCATGGTACGGGTAGTTTTTTCCGCCGTTTGCAACAAACTATCCATGTTATAGGTGAATATGTCTTTCTTGCCGTGGCGCATCGTCAACAACCGCACTAGCTGCTGCTCAGCTTCTTTGCTGCTATACCCCTCTTTAATGCGGATAGTTATCGAATCAAAGTAGGCACGCCCCATCAGACGGCTCGCCATGGTGCTGTAAGGTACCCATATTCGCAGCGCTTTACTGCTACCAAACATAGATTGCTTTTCTTCTACCACCCCAACCACGGTGGCAGGCATATTCCCCACCAAGATGACCTGCCCTACGACGTCTTTCATATGCGGGAACAAGCGGCGCTGGGTATTACGGTCAATAACAGCAACTTGCGACTGGCGTTCAACCTGCTCACGGGTAATGGCCGTTCCCTGTTCGAGTTTCATACCATATACACGGAAATACTGTTCACTGACCCCCGATACGCTGGCGGCAACATCAATATTGCCATAGCGGAGCCGCATACTGCCTGCGATGGTCGGGGATACAGCACTGACGTAGGACTGTGCTTTCAGTGCTGCCATGTCGTCATAAACCAATGCCTGCCGGGTACTGGGGTCGTCATCGCCGAAATCTTTGCCGGGATAAACATCAATAGTATTAGTGCCAATAGCCCGGATATCAGCAAGAACGAGTTGTTTGGCCGCATCCCCAACTACCAAGATAGAGACAACAGAGGCAATACCGATAATGATGCCCAACATGGTCAAGGCCGTGCGCATTTTATTGGCCGACATCGCACGCCAGGCCATTAATAAAGCCTCGCGGAAACGACCCGCCAGTTGCTGCCATGATGGAGCGGGTGGCGTCAGACTAATTACCTCAGAAGCGGCCACTGCTTGCACCGTTTTCGAGCCTGAATCCGCCATAATGCGGCCATCTTTTATTTCGATAACCCGCTCAGCTTGAGCCGCAACAGTAGGGTCATGAGTCACAATAATAACCGTGTGCCCCTGCTGCTGTAGCTGTTTCAGAATAGCCATAACTTCAACGCTGGAATGACTATCCAGTGCACCGGTTGGCTCATCAGCCAAAATCACCTGCCCACCATTCATCAGGGCGCGGGCGATACTGACACGCTGCTGCTGCCCACCAGATAGCTGGTTGGGTTGGTACCCGACACGGTCGCCCAGCCCCAGGCGGGTGAGTAACATATTGGCCCGCTCGCGGCGTTCATTTTTACCCAAACCGGCATAGACCGCCGGGACTTCCACATTGTGGGCAGCACTGAGATGCGGCAGCAAATGATAACGCTGGAAAATAAAGCCAAAGTGCTCACGGCGCAGAGCCGCGAGTGCATCATTATCCAATACCGCCACATCCTGCCCTGAGACGCGGTAAACACCAGCACTAGGCTTATCCAGACAGCCCAGAATGTTCATCAGCGTCGATTTACCCGAACCGGAGGCGCCGATAATTGCCACTAACTCACCGGCATTAATTGTCAGTGAGACATCCTGCAATACATCCACGGTCTCTTCACCGGACTGATAGCTACGACGGATGCCTTTTAACTCAAGCAATGCCGTCATTACGTCTCCTCCGTGCCACCGCGGCTAACGATGACCTCATCACCGATATTCAAACCAGAAATCACCTGGGCATCAACGTTATTACGGATACCAATCGTCACTTCACGTTTCTCTTCTTTACCGTCTTTCAGCACCGCGACCTGATAACGGTTAGTCCCTAACTCATCACCCAAGGCCGATAACGGAATAACCATTGCCTGTTTTACGTTGGCAAGTTGAATTGAAACCTGCGCAGTCATTTGCAGGCGCAATAAGCGATCTGGATTCGGCACCTCAAAACGTGCCGAGTAGAAAATGGCATCATTTACTTTTTCTGGTGTTGGTTGAATGTCTTTTAACACCCCATCAAAGTGTTTCCCAGGATCACCCAGCACGGTAAATGAGGCTTTCATCCCCGGTTTAAGATGAATGACATCCGCTTCGGATACCTGCGCATTCACCAACATAGTGCTCATATCCGCCAACGTCAGAATATTAGGCGCTTGTTGCGCGGCGATCACTGTTTGCCCCTGCAAGGTGGTGATTTGCACCACATCGCCATCCATTGGCGCAGAAATTTTGGTGTAATCGAGATTAATATTGGCTGTATCCAAACTGGCTTTAGTCTTATTAATTTGCGCATTAATCGTCTCTACCTGCGCTTTTTTCACTGCCAGCGTGGTACTGGCCTGATCCAAGTCTTGGCGCGATACCACCTGTAATTTTGCCAGATCCTGTTGACGGCGCAGGGTGACCGCGGCCAGTTGCATTTCAGCCTTCGCCTGTGCCAACTGAGCATTCAAATCCTGTAATGTCGCCTCTACTTCTTTAATTTGGTTCTGTGCCTGTTGCGGGTCGATCATCGCCAGCAATTGCCCTTGCTTAACTTGATCGCCAATCTCCACATACAGTTTTTCCAACTGGCCACTGACCTGTGCACCCACATCAACTTTACGCACCGCATCGAGTTTGCCGGTTGCCAGAACATTCTGTTGCAAGTCACGATTGGCAACTTTTACTGTTTGGTATTGCACCGGGGCTGGGGCCGTCAGATGTCTGATGAGGAAAAAACCCCCGATAATTAACACGGCAATTATGGTAAGCCATCGGCGCTGACTGCGACTGAACTGCATCAAATCAATTACCTTCCTTATTCGTCAATTTTTCAATCTGCTGAAAATAGCATCAGAAATTCTCATTTAACTAAACCAAATATCAATACAACCGTGCTATAGGCGAAATCTAAGATGCATTGAGCCTCTGTTTAGTTCCCGTTTGTTTGAATAGCGCCAGAAACACAGCGATATTACGGATTTAATCATGCATAACATCAATAACACAGCATCAATCCCCAACAATATTAACCGTTGGGGGTTAATTACATTGCTATTCAAAGGTAGTCAGGCTCTGGGCGGCTCATGGCAAAAGTTGCAGTTTCGGCTTAAATTTATCGCCCGGACCCTTATCAGCCCAAAACTGACCTTTCGTTTATTGGGTGTACTGGTAAAACAACCGTTACTAAACAGTATACTGCGCGCACAACCCGATTTGCCTTGTAAGTTGCATCGTCCTTATCTGACTAACACGCTCAATAATCGTCAAAAACTGGGGGTGCTACAGGATCATTTCCTCTTGGTAAACCAATGTATGCCTGCGGCATTACGTCGCAACTACTTGCATACTTCGCCCTATAAACTGGCTGAATTAATTGGCAAGAATGAGGAAAAGTATTCTCTTTATTTGGGTGTTATTCCAAAACTCAATAAGGAGGGAGAAATTACGCTGATGCTGGCAAATGAGCAACAGCAAACGCTGGCGGTGCTGACTTTCAGCCTGTTTTACTATCAACAGCAAAAAACATTGTTTATTGGTGGGTTACAAGGTGCCGATAATGGAACACCACACAGCGCAATTCACACCAGCACTAAAGCTTGTCATGGTTTATTCCCTAAACGTTTGGTATTGGAAGCCGCATGCTGTCTGGCAGAGTTAATGGGAATAACACAAATTAAAGCCGTGGGGAATGAAACGCACATTTATCAAAACTGGCGCTATCGGGCCAAGAAAAAAGAGAAATTGCATGCTGACTATGACAGTTTTTGGTTGTCTGTTGGCGGAGAAGCGTGCACAGAAGGCCATTTCAATTTACCAACCAAAATCGCGCGTAAACCGATTGAAGATATTGCTAGCAAAAAACGGGCAGAATATCGCCGCCGCTATGAGTTACTTGCACAACTGGAGGGTGCGTTAGCCGCGCATTTTACTCACGACGTGGCGTGATCCGTGTTGAAGTGATCTGGTGCTAATCGGCTCGACCACGCGCCAGCCAAACTACGCGAGAGAACATTTTTTTCAGTAATAGGGGGACAGATTCTACCCCCCTCTCTTTGGCCTGACTGGCAACCTCAATAGCCAGATCCGGCTTGGAGGTACGGTGAATCGCCTTTTCAATCACCCTACGCGGCTGCATTTTGGCATTGGCAGGAATTGCTGAGATCCGATGATAGACATCATCAAAACCAGCGCGATATAAAAAGTGTTCCATATCTGGTGCTGGCAATATAGTCAGGCGATCCCGTTCATGATCGCGCCCGTTGTCCGCCATATTACGCACCGTGGCGGCATACTTTTTACCGGCATCATCGCCATCAGTCAGAACATGCCATTGAATGCCCATCCGGTTGGCAAACTTAAGCAGCGGGCGCAAACCACTCTGAGCGAACTCAATCACTTTTACCCCTTCAGCTTCAAAGTGGTAACCACACTGGCGAGCAAACTCATTGAGTAACCAGATCTCTGTTTCACCTTCCACCAGCAGCCAGCAACGGGCAAACAGGGCTGAGGGCCGATTGAAACGAATATGGAAAGCGATACGGCGGCTATCTTCAGGGCTCATGCCACGAGAGCCAATACGATAAGTCGCGACTTTTGCCGATTCGCGCACCAATCGGCAAATGCTCTCTATCGGCACTAATGACACTAACTCACCGGAATTTGTCGTGGTAATCCGTTGCAGAGGGAGCTGGCTGAGCAACCCCCAGGCGACGGACAGCATTATCGGATGCAAGCGGGTTTCAGGGTCTTCTACCAGTAGCAATGGCCGAGAATGGGGATCGAGACTCAATGGCCCTTTAGCCTGTAATAACGTTGAAAACATCCCTAAAAGTATCAACCGCATACTGCGGCTGTTCGGCTCAGCCACCATCCGGTTTATATTGTCGAGGGCCAGCCAGGCTTCACGTTCCGGTTGTGGCCGATAACGGTGATTACGCAAACCGGCGGACTGCGATCCAGACTCGGCAAAGTAGTGTTCCAGCAGTTGGCGCATCGCCTCCAAGCCCTGGCGTAATTCTGAATTAGTCAGTTTCTGTGGGTTACGGACCAACTCACGGCTTAATTGATCCAATTGCTGGTTCAACGCCACTTTATCAGGTGCATGGCTGTTTTCAGTGCTGCTACGGAGCCGGCGCATAAAGCGCGCATCACGCAATCGCAATACCGGGTGGATACGAATAACGCCACGTGCCAACTTCTCAATATCGTGCAAAGACAGTGGCTGGCCTTCTAAATCAAGGAACGTACGCCAGGTACACACCGTGCCATCATCAGCCAGTTCCCCCTCGACCCGATAATAAATACGATGCAGACCATCATCATTTTTTATCCATAATGGGGCTAAATGGCGGTAACGTGGGGAGTGCCAATGACCAATGTCTTTCTCACAAAAGGTAAAAATAACCTGTAAATGGCGCTCTTTAGCCGTCTCGTCCCCTGCCGGATAATAAAAATCCTGCACGGTAAAATGATAGAGTTGAGGTTCGGGAGACAACAGCAGCGTGAGCGCATCTAATAAGCTGGATTTACCCCAGGCGTTCTCACCGATCAGCACAGTATTATCGTCAAGGCTCAATGAAATACGATTAATACCGCGAAAACCGACAATATCAACACGTTCAAGATACATGCTACGCCTCCGGTGCGAATTTATTCATACTGATACTACAGATAACACTGTTAACTCAGCAATCATAGTCGATTGTCTTGACGCCAGACGCAAAAAAACCTTACGGGTCAAGTGCCGCGGCCCGTGCGTACTGCTTTACTCTGTCTCTGATTTTAGATAGCTTATTGCGCCACAGCTCATTATTCATCTGCTCATGATAACCAAAGTCATTGGCGTTACAACAAGTCCACAAACGAATGATTAATCGGTCTCGAACCGATTTGCACAACATTCATGCTCGTTCACAGGGTGAGTCTCAAGGAGGTTCATTCATTCCGATGAGCTTACATCGATAAGTGATTCGGGTGGGCAAGTGCAGCTAACACCACAGTAACGTCAATGAAGAAGGGTATAGGACGGTATAACTCGTGTATTCAGGATTGTTGATCATACTTTTGCCGTTAATTATTGGTTATCTGATCCCACTTAGTCGCAAACCATTAATTCAATTAATCAACCGTCTATTAAGCTGGATGGTTTACGTTATTTTATTTTTTATGGGGATCAGCCTGGCCTTTTTGGAAAACCTCAGCGCTAACCTGCTGCTCATTTTCCAGTACACCGGCATCTTTTTTCTGTGTATTTTTTGTGCCAATTTGCTCGCACTGTTTTTGCTCGAACGCAAAATACCGTGGAAGAATACTCATCGGCAGGAAGCATTACCCTCACGGCTGCATATGGCACTAGAGTCATTAAAACTGTGCGGCGTGGTCATTGTTGGCTTCCTGTTGGGTCTAAGCCAATGGGAGTGGTTGCAGTTTGCCGCCAAAGGCAGCGAGTTGGCACTGATTTTCCTGCTGTTCTTAGTGGGGATTCAATTGCGTAACAGTGGTATGACACTGCGCCAGATAGTGTTGAACCGCCGTGGCACCATGGTGGCATTGGTGGTAGCAATCAGTGCCTTACTCGGTGGTATGCTTGCTGCACTACTGATCGGTTTGCCGGTTAAAACCGGGCTGGCGATGGCCTCTGGCTTTGGTTGGTATTCACTGTCTGGTATTTTGCTGACTGATGCGTTCGGCCCAGTAATTGGTAGTGCCGCATTCTTTAACGATTTGGCGCGTGAATTAGTGGCCATCATGCTGATTCCAACCTTAGTCCGCAGTAGCCGCTCCACGGCGCTTGGCTTATGTGGCGCCACTTCTATGGACTTCACCTTGCCGGTATTGCAGCGCAGTGGTGGGCTGGAGATGGTCCCTGCCGCTATCGTCCACGGTTTCTTGCTAAGCTTACTGGCCCCGGTATTGATCGCTTTCTTTTCTTAATCACTTTATTACCCAGCGCAGTGGATCAGCCGATTCACTGCGCGCTCTTCCTGCCTAATAGTGAATAAATTCTCATTCGCAGCAAAAGTTGCGCCAAATCAAAACAAGTGAAAGTTGCATTAAAAAAGCCTTTTTAAACCTCGGATGCACCTCTATGCTTTTAAACACGCATTACAAATGCAACTTTAAAAGGAAAAATAATTATGTTCTGTGTGCAATGTGAACAAACTATCCGAACACCTGCGGGTAACGGCTGCTCTTACGCGCAGGGGATGTGCGGGAAAACCGCCGAAACCTCTGATTTACAAGACCTATTAGTTGCTGTACTGCAAGGGCTTTCCGCATGGGCATTGACCGCCCGCGAACTTGGTATTATCGATCATCAGATTGATAGCTTTGCACCCAGAGCTTTTTTCTCGACCCTGACCAATGTGAATTTCGACTCAGACAGAATCGTCGGTTACGCGAAAGAAGCCATCTTATTGCGCCA
The DNA here is from genome assembly GCF_052217165.1 of Yersinia sp. 2540 StPb PI. Taxonomy (NCBI): domain Bacteria; kingdom Pseudomonadati; phylum Pseudomonadota; class Gammaproteobacteria; order Enterobacterales; family Yersiniaceae; genus Yersinia; species Yersinia sp. 2540 StPb PI. Next base: position 2,310,377 of record NZ_JAZGQC010000001.1, on the reverse strand, counting down.
ATCATTGGCCATTCGTTGCCGCTTGCTTGATAGTACTATCACGGTTGATCACCCACTGGCTGAGCTACAACTACTGTCCGACGATATCCCTACCCTGCAACAACAATCGCTGCAATTTGCGCTGAACAACGATAAAGCTGACGTTGGTGACGATATCCACGGCTTGCGCATGCTGTGTTTGTATGGACTGAAGGGGGCGGCGGCCTATATGGAACATGCCCATGTCCTGGGGCAGTTCGATGAGCAGATTTATGCTGATTATCATGCTTATATGGCCTGGTTGGGTACCCAACCGCGTGATGTCGACACGCTACTGAATAATGCAATGGGTATTGGCAAAATGAACTTCAATGTGATGGCCATTTTGGACCACGGCGAAACCCAAGCCTATGGCGATCCGCAGCCAACATCGGTGAATGTGCGCCCGGTTGCCGGTAAGGCTATCTTGATCTCCGGTCATGATCTCAAAGACTTACAAATGCTGTTGGAGCAAACTCAGGGAACCGGCGTTAATATTTATACCCACGGTGAAATGCTGCCTGCTCACGGCTACCCTGAGTTAAAACGCTATCCACATCTGGTGGGTAACTACGGCAGTGGCTGGCAGAATCAGCAGACCGAATTCGCCAAATTCCCCGGTCCGATCCTAATGACATCTAACTGTATCATTGACCCGAACGTCGGCAATTACGGTGATCGTATTTGGACTCGCAGTATTGTTGGCTGGCCGGGTGTTAATCACCTGGATGGGGAGGATTTCACCCGCGTCATTGAACAGGCATTGGGGATGGCTGGCTTCCCGTATAATGAGCTGGAACACCTGATTACTGTCGGTTTTGGCCGCCAGACCTTGCTGAATGCGGCAGATACCGTTATTGATTTGGTCGCCACTAAAAAGCTGCGTCATGTATTCCTGGTCGGGGGATGTGACGGTAGCCGTACAGAACGTAGCTATTTCACTGATTTTGCCCGCAGTGTGCCACAAGATTGCATCATCATGACACTGGCTTGCGGCAAATATCGCTTCAACAAACTGGATTTTGGTACCTTGGAAGGCTTGCCACGCCTGCTGGATGTCGGCCAGTGTAATGATGCTTACTCCGCCATCATGCTGGCGGTTAAATTATCAGAAAAACTGGGTTGTACCGTCAATGACCTGCCACTCAGTCTGGTACTGTCATGGTTTGAACAGAAAGCTATTGTCATTCTCCTGACCCTGTTGTCATTGGGTGTCAAAAATATTTATACCGGCCCGACCGCGCCAGGTTTCCTGACTGACAACCTGATGGCCATCCTCTACGAGAAATTTGGTATGCGTCCTATTACCACCGTAGAGCAAGATATGAGTGCGATTTTGGGGAATTAAGTCGATATTTTGGCTCATTAAGTAATGGCACGTTGCCCGGCCAGAGTGGTTTATTGCCACTGGTCGGGCACTATTAATGGCTTTTTTGCCCGAAAATGACCTGATTCGTTGTGAGGTTTTGATGACTGATTTTATCCCAACCGCTGATTTTATCCCAACCGACTGTCCTACCGCCCTGTGCCCTAACCGCATGCAAGTTCATTCCATCTGGCAAGAAACACCCGATGTCTGGAGCCTGCGGTTAATTAATCACGATTTTTATCCTTATTTACCGGGCCAATATGCCTTGGTAAGCATTCGCAATAGTGATGAAACTCTGCGGGCATATACGCTTTCCTCGACACCCGGTTTAAGTCCGTTTATCCAGCTCACCGTGCGCTGTTTAGCGGATGGGGAAGGATCACGCTGGTTGACCCAGCAAGTCAAGGTGGGGGATTACCTGTGGCTTTCCGATGCTCAGGGCGATTTTACTTGTGCTCACGCTGATGATGACCACTACCTGATGCTAGCTGCTGGCTGTGGTGTCACTCCCGTGATGTCGATGTGTCGTGACTTACTGGCACGGCGTGCACAAGCAGATATCCGGGTGATATTTAATGTGCGCTCACCAGCAGATGTCATTTTTGCCGCTAGCTGGCAAGCCTTGTTACAGCGCTATCCACAACAATTACAGCTCACATTGATGGCTGAATCAGAGGCCAGCGATGGGTTCGTTGCAGGCAGAATCAATGCACAAATAATGCAACAGGTAGCACCTGACATTGCCCACCGCCGGGTGATGACTTGTGGACCCGCGCCCTATATGGATTGGGTTGAGCAGTATTGCCGCGAACAATCAGTTCCAGCAGACCATTTCCAGAAAGAGCAGTTCCGCACCCGTGATGACGCTGTCGATAGCGGTAATGAATTGACGATGACCATCAGCCATCCTTTGCGCAGTGTTAAAGTCCCGGTGGGTACGTCCCTGCTATTCGCCTTGGAACAACACAAAGTACCAGTGATGGCCGCCTGCCGCGCGGGTGTTTGTGGTTCTTGTAAAACCCGTATTCTGCATGGCAAATATACCACCAGCAGCACCATGACGCTGACAGCAGAAGAGATTGCTCAAGGTTATGTGTTAGCTTGTAGCTGCCAGTTACAAGGTGATGTCCAACTGGCCTGAATGCCGATTAGCCCCCATTAATGGCGCAATTATTGCCAAACGCGCCATACTTTGACCTCATAGAATAATGACTCGCCATTAATCCTTGAGGGAACACAACTATGAAGCAAACTGTGGCAACACTGGTCGCAAAAACGTTGGAACAAGCAGGTGTTAAGCGAATATGGGGTGTAACCGGCGACTCGCTCAATGGCCTGAGTGATAGTCTGCATCGGATGGGCACTATCGAATGGCTGGGTACTCGCCATGAAGAGGTGGCCGCCTTTGCCGCCGGGGCTGAGGCACAACTCACCGGGCAGTTAGCAGTCTGTGCCGGCTCCTGTGGCCCGGGTAATTTGCATTTGATTAATGGCCTGTTTGACTGTCATCGTAATCATGTCCCCGTATTGGCTATTGCCGCACATATTCCCTCCAGTGAGATTGGCAGTGGTTATTTCCAGGAAACCCATCCGCAAGAACTGTTTCGCGAATGCAGCCACTATTGTGAGCTGGTTTCTAACCCGGAACAGCTGCCACGGGTGCTGGAAATCGCCATGCGTCAAGCCATCCTCAATCGCGGCGTTTCAGTGATCGTATTGCCAGGTGACGTGGCGTTACAACCTGCACCAGAAGATGCCGCCATCGTGTGGCAAACCCCCAAATTACCGCTAGTTCAGCCGCTGATGAGTGAGTTGAACATTTTGGCGCAAACGCTTAATCAGGCGAAAAATATCACGCTAATGTGTGGTAGCGGCTGTGCTGACGCCCACGATGAAGTGGTGAAGTTAGCTGAAATGCTGCAAGCCCCGGTAGTACATGCCCTGCGCGGGAAAGAACATATTGAGTGGGATAACCCTTACAGCGTTGGCATGACAGGGCTGATTGGTTTTGCCTCCGGCTATCATGCCATGCTCAATGCCGATACCCTGATTCTGCTGGGAACACAATTCCCCTACCGTGCATTCTATCCAACCAACGCCAATATCATCCAAATTGATATCAACCCCGGCAGTATTGGTGCACATTGCCCGGTCAATATGGCGCTGGTCGGCGATATCAAAACCACGCTTAGCGCGCTGTTGCCACAACTAGAAGTCAAAAGTGACAGCACATTTTTGCAAAAAGCGTTAGAGCACTACCGTACCACCCGTAAAGATCTGGATGGTTTGGCAACCGCCAATGATAATCAACCCATCCACCCGCAATATCTGGCACAACAGATTAGCCGCCATGCCACTGATGACGCAATATTCACCTGTGATGTCGGCACACCGACGGTATGGGCGGCCCGCTATCTGGAAATGAACGGTAAGCGGCGTTTACTGGGATCGTTTAACCATGGATCGATGGCCAATGCCATGCCGCAAGCCATTGGCGCGCAAGCAACGGCCCCTGACAGACAAGTGGTTGCCTTATGCGGTGACGGTGGTTTCACCATGCTGATGGGGGATTTTCTCACTCTGGCACAATTAAAACTGCCGGTGAAAATTGTGGTGTTTAACAACAGTGTTCTGGGGTTTGTCGCCATGGAGATGAAAGCCGGTGGCTATCTGACCGATGGCACTGACTTGCATAATCCAGACTTTGCCGCCATTGCCAATGCCGCCGGTATCAAAGGGATTCGGGTCGAGAAAGCCGGCGAATTAGATGCCGCACTGGAGAGTGCTTTCGCTCATCCGGGGCCGGTTTTGCTCGATGTGGTCACCGCCAAGCAAGAGCTAGCGATGCCACCACAAATCAAATTTGAGCAAGCCAAAGGATTCAGCCTTTACATGCTAAGGGCTATCATTAATGGCCGTGGCGATGAGGTGGTCGAGCTGGCAAAAACCAACTGGCTCCGCTGATTCCCAAAGCCATCTGGTAACAGAATAATTAGCAATGAAAGTGGTTATTTAATCACTTTCATTGTTCCCCCCCTTCAGTTCCTGATTGAGACAGAAATTATCCTTATATTTTATGTGTCATAAACGACATTTTTTACTCGCCACCCAGCAAAATAGCAAATAGAGGCGTACTGTCTTTTAATCAGTGGTTGCCATTATTTATCAGGATAATTGTTAGTAGCTATATAAGCAGCACGCTAACTTTATTTATGGTGGTGTCATTATGTCAAAGAGAGCCAAATCAGGGACTTCGGCTACGGCTGAATTAACCTGTTTACTGCGGGCAAAGTCATACGGTGATAAACGGCCTTATTTTAAAAGTGATGATTACGTGGCGGTTATTCTAAGCCAGACCTTCCATTCATTCTTTTCTATGATGCAGAAAACTTTTCTATTGGGCGATGATAGTTTACATATCGCTACCCCGGCAGGAATTTACCCTTATATTGTCGCCAGAACCTTGTATATCGATGATCTATTTAAGAAAACCGCAGGTCGATTTAGTAAAATATTTATTCTGGGTGCGGGCTTTGATTCAAGAGCGATTCGTTTCTATCACGCACTGCAACATAGCCGGGTTTATGAGATAGATCATCCAGCCATGCAACAATCTAAAATAGAGAAACTCCGTGAGTGTGATATCACCCCACCTACCAATCTAACTTTTTTACCCCTTGATTTTAATCTGCAAAGTCTGGCGGACATTCTGGCGGATATCCCGTTACAAGCGGGTGAAAAATGCCTGTTTCTGCTGGAGGGGTTATTGATGTATCTCGAGCCAGAACAGGTAAAAACACTGTTTAGTGCCATAAGTGACTACTGCAATGAAGGTAGCCAAATTATCTGCGACTTTGTTTATGCTCATCTGTTGACGGAACTCTCGGTATTAACCGACGAAGAAGGCTTACCCCAGCACAACCCGGAATATGGCGCAAAAGAGAGTGTTGAACGTGTGCGCAGTATTGGCGAAGAGTGGACGTTTGGTATCACTACCCGCGGCATAGATACCTTGCTGGAGCAATACGGTTTCATATTATTGGATAAGGCTGATGCCCACGAACTGGAAACGCGTTTTTTTACCGATAAACAAGGCAAATGCCTGGAGGAAATTAATACATTTTCGTGTTTGGTCTATGCTCAGCGAGAAAAATCCTAATAAATCAGCCAATAATGCCGATTCGAATTAATTATCAGTTATCACGATAAATATTACTCACCAAATAGCTAAATAATACCTTTCACTCCTTTCTTGTTTTATCAATCTGGCTATGATGAAGAATATCTTCTTATTCTGACCGCGAGAAAATTATGCTGATCGATTTACGTAGTGACACAGTAACTCAACCTGACACCGCAATGCGCAATGCGATGGCTAACGCTGAAGTGGGTGATGATGTCTATGGCGATGACCCAACGGTTAATGCCTTGGAAGCTAAAGCCGCCAGCCTGTCAGGTAAGGAGGCGGCACTGTTCCTGCCAACCGGCACCCAGGCCAATTTGGTGGCACTATTAACCCACTGCCAGCGGGGTGAAGAGTATATTGTCGGTCAGAAAGCCCATAACTATCTGTATGAAGCCGGTGGCGCGGCAGTGCTTGGTAGCATTCAGCCACAACCTATTGAAGCCAATGATGACGGTACCCTGCCACTGGATAAAGTGTTGGCAGCCATCAAACCCGATGATATTCATTTTGCTCAGACCCGGCTGTTGAGTTTGGAAAATACCCATAGCGGCAAAGTGTTGCCTCTTCGTTATTTACAGCAAGCCTGGGCGCTGACTCGAGAGAGGAAACTGGCACTGCATATCGATGGCGCACGTATTTTTAATGCGGCCGTCGCCTTAAATGTGCCACTAAGCGAGATCAGCCAGTATTGCGATACCCTGACGATTTGCCTCTCAAAAGGGTTGGGCACACCGGTGGGTTCCCTGTTGTGCGGCAGTGCTGAGTATATTCAACGCGCCCGCCGCTGGCGTAAAATGACCGGTGGCGGTATGCGTCAAGCGGGTATTCTGGCCGCGGCAGGCTTGTATGCCTTAGAGCACAATGTCAGCCGGTTAAAAGATGACCATGACAATGCAATATGGCTAGAGCAGCAACTGCGCGCATTGGATATCGAAATTGCAGCACCCGGAGCACAGACCAACGTACTGTATATTAAGCAATCCGCCGAGGCTGCCGCCAAGCTTGGCCCTTGGATGCGTGAACGCGGTGTATTGATCAGTGCAGGCCCGGTAACTCGAATGATTACTCACCTTAATATCAGCCGCCATGATCTGGAGAAAGTGGTTGCACTGTGGCGTGAATTTTTGACCGAGCAGTGCTCATGACACCGCAACGGATATTGGTATTAGGTGCCAGTGGCTATATCGGCCAGCACCTGGTTCCAAAGCTTAGCCAACAAGGACACCATGTCATTGCCGCCGCCCGCCGCATTGAGTGGTTAAAAGAACAACAGTGGCCGGGAGTCGATTGTCACTTTGTTGATCTTTATCAGCCAGCCACACTCAGTGCTGCGTTGCAAGATATTGATGTTGTTTATTATCTGGTTCATGGTATGGGCGACGGGCAGGACTTGATTGAACAGGAACGTATTGCTGCTAATAATCTGAAAACGGCGCTACAACACAGCGCCGCAACCTCATCGTCCACGGTGAAACAGATTATTTATTTAGGTGCCTTACAACCCGAGGATAACAGCTCGCCTCATCTGATTGCGCGCAAGTTAACCGGTGAGCTGCTGCGCCAAAGCGGCATTCCGGTCACCGAACTACGGGCCAGTATTATCGTCGGCCCCGGTTCGGCCGCGTTTGAAGTGATGCGCGATATGGTTTATAACCTGCCCATCCTCACCCCGCCACGCTGGGTTCGTTCTAAATCGTCGCCCGTTGCACTGGATAACCTGCTGGTGTATTTGACTGAATTACTCAACCATCCGGCACAAGATAACCGAATTTTCGAGGTTGCCGGGCCGGAATACATCAGTTATCAGACCCTGTTTGAGCGCTTTATTGCGATCAGTGGTAAACGGCGTTGGCTGATACCGATCCCACTCCCTACCCGGTTTATTTCGGTTTATTTCATCAATCTGGTCACCTCGGTACCCACGCCGATTGCCAGTGCATTGATTGCCGGATTGAACCATGATTTACCAGCCAATGGTGAAGCTTTGCAGGCGCTTATCCCACAACAGCTGATAAGTTTTGACGACGCGGTCAAAGAGACACTGCGCCGTGAAGATGAAGTGGTCGACTCCGCCGATTGGGGCTACGACCCCGAGGCCCGCGCCCGCTGGCGGCCCGGCTACGGATTTTACCCTAAACAGGCCGGTTGCCAGCTATCGACCACCGCCTCCAGCGAGGCGCTGTGGCACGTGGTGCAACAAATCGGCGGTAAAGAAGGTTATTTTTATGGTAATCCGTTATGGAAAATCCGCGCCTGGATGGATGACATCGCCGGTGGTGGCGTGGTATATGGCCGCCCAGAGCGGGAAACACTGGCATTAGGTGACCTGATTGATGGTTGGAAAGTCATTACAATCAAACCATTACGCCAGTTAGCCATGATGTTCGGCATGAAAGCGCCGGGTCTGGGCCGTCTCACTTTTACTATCAAGGATTTAGGTGGCTGCCGAAGCATTGATGTGCGGGCGTGGTGGCATCCGGCCGGTTTTAGCGGTTTACTGTACTGGTTTGTCATGATGCCAGCACACCTGTTTATTTTCCGTGGAATGGCAAAACGCATCGCGGCGCTGGCCGAGCAATATGATCGTGAACCTACCGCACCCGCGCACAACGAATCAGAGCCTTAAATCAAACGGCGTGATGCATCCCCTATTTAATGGGCGTTGCAGCTAATAACGCTGCAAATTCAAGTAAGCAGGGGATTCTGATTGCATAGCACCGCATTTCACGAAAGAATGGCATCTTATTTGCTGGGCGAATGATTCCAAACGCTAGCATTCTGATTTTTGGTGGGAACCGAATTCGCTATGAAGGTATTGGTCACCGGTGCAACCTGTGGGTTAGGTCGAAATGCCGTTGAATATCTCCGTCGTCAGGGTATTAAAGTCATCGCCACCGGCAACAATCCGGCGATGGGCGCATTGTTGACAAAAATAGGTGCTGAATTTATTCATGCAGATTTGACAAACCTGGTCTCCTCGCAGGCGAAAGCCATGCTGGCAGACGTCGATACCCTATGGCATTGCTCTAGTTTTACCTCTCCTTGGGGCACCGAACAGGCGTTCGAACTGGCTAATGTGCGCGCCACACGCCGTTTGGGGGAATGGGCCGCAGCCTATGGTGTGGAGAATTTTATTCATATCTCCTCACCGGCTATTTATTTCGATTATCACCACCATCGAAATATTCAGGAGGACTTCCGCCCGGCACGTTTTGCTAACGAGTTCGCCCGCAGTAAAGCTGCCGGTGAAGAGGTTATCAAACAATTAGCACTTTCCAATCCACAAACACATTTCACTATTTTACGCCCGCAGGGGTTATTTGGCCCTCACGACACCGTGATGCTGCCGCGCCTGTTACAGATGATTAAGTATTATGGCACTTTGCTGTTACCCCGTGGCGGTGATGCGTTGGTGGATATGACTTACCTGGAAAATGCGGTGCATGCGATGTGGCTGGCGACTCAACGTGAGAACACGCTGTCCGGTCGCGCTTATAATATTACTAATCAGCAGCCCCGCCCGTTGCGCACCATCGTGCAACATTTACTGGAAGAGTTGGATATGACATGCCGTATCCGCTCCGTGCCCTACCCGATGATGGATATCATGGCCAGAGCCATGGAGAAACTGGGAAATAAAGCAGAAAAAGAGCCGGTGCTGACACATTATGGCGTCGCTAAGCTCAATTTTGATCTAACGTTGGATACCCACCGGGCTGAAGAAGAATTAGGCTATCGGCCCATTGTCTCACTGGACGAAGGGATTATCCGTACCGCCCGCTGGCTGAAAGAGCACGGTAAGTTATGCGCTAAGTAAAACAGCACCCTAGGTAAAAATTGGTGGAAATGGTTGATTTACTGACCAACTGCAACTCTGATGACTTTGGGTATATACTGAAATAACTTTCATAACAGATTCTTTCACCTAAGGTCATCATATGAAAAAGAAAAATATTGCCCTTGTTCTTCCTCTTGCCATTCTGCTTAGCGCCTGTACCAGCACCGTTGATCCCGCTTATAAGGATATCAGCAGCCGTGCTACACCTTGTGTTGAAGGTGGGCCGGATACCGTAGCGCAAAAATTCTATGACCTCCGCGTGCAACAAATTGGTCATCAAAGTGGCTTACCTGATGATAATCTCTCGGCCCAATTTCGCCCTTATTTGAGTCAGGCGTTGTACGAGCAAATTCAGATTGCCAGAAAACAGATTGGCAACCGCACTACGACCCAGGTGAATAAAACTCAAACCATAAACGGCGATATTTTCACCAGCCTGCGGGAAGGGAGTACCAGTGCCGACGTTGCCAGTGCCTCAACCATTCCCAATACCGATGCCAGAAATATTCCGCTGCGGGTTAATTTGACGCATCAAACTGCGGGTGGCCAATCGGTGATGTGGCAAGACGAAGTGCTGATGATACGTGAAGGGACATGCTGGGTTGTCGACGATATCCGTTTTATGGGGGTATCTGCACCGGCAGGGAGCTTGCGGCAGCTACTGGGTGATCACTAACCAGCCCCAAATGCCGCCAACACCCCTGTAATTTGAAAGAAAATGAGCATCCCCTATAGATTTCGAATTGCAGGTAGGCGGCAAAAGAGTGCATCCCGATGAGCTTACACAGTCAAGTGATTCGGGTTAGCGAGAGCAGCCAACACCCCTGCAATGTGAAAGATGACGGGGATAGCTCTGTCAGATTTATGCATCGCGTGACAAATTCCCTCGGATATCAGTCAAATCCAAATGTTATGCTATTTTGCTGGGTTTATTCTGGTTATTAATAAATTTTAACGCACAAAGATTGCATAAGTATGCCGCGGAAGTTACCATTCACCGCATCATTGGCTATTCAGATTTGGCGCATGAGTATTCAACTTAACGGAATTAACTGTTATTACGGCGTACATCAGGCGCTGTTCGACATTACATTAGACTGCCCGGCTGGCGAGACCTTAGTGCTATTAGGGCCAAGCGGTGCAGGTAAAAGCTCATTACTGCGCGTACTGAATCTGTTGGAAATGCCCCGTTCAGGGACTTTGCAGATCGCTGGTAATCACTTCGACTTTACTCAGGCTCCCGGTGCAAAAGCGATTCGCGAATTGCGCCAGAATGTGGGTATGGTCTTTCAGCAATATAATCTTTGGCCACATCTGTCAGTGGTACAAAACCTGATTGAAGCCCCTTGCCGTGTGCTGGGTCTATCAAAAGATGAAGCCATGGCACGTGCGCAGAAGCTGCTGTCACGGTTGCGTTTGACTGATTTTGCTGACCGCTTCCCCCTGCACCTTTCTGGTGGCCAACAACAGCGAGTGGCGATTGCCCGCGCGTTGATGATGGAGCCGCAAGTTTTGCTGTTTGACGAACCCACAGCGGCACTTGACCCGGAGATTACCGCACAAATCGTCAGTATCATCCGTGAATTGGCCGGCACCGGCATCACTCAGGTGATTGTTACCCATGAGGTTGAAGTGGCCCGTAAAACGGCCAGCCGTGTGGTTTACATGGAAAACGGTCATGTGGTGGAACAAGGTGATGCCAGCCACTTTACACAACCAACAACCGAAGCTTTTGCCAGCTATCTGTCACATTGATATCTATTTGGGAATTTGCGATGAAAAAATTAATAATAGCGGCCGTCCTTGCCAGTATCAGTCTGTCCGCCTCTGCCGCGGAAACTATCCGTTTCGCGGCTGAAGCCACTTATCCGCCATTCGAATTTATTGATGCCAATAATAAAATGCAGGGCTTCGATATCGATCTGGCTAATGCGCTGTGTAAAGAGATGCAAGCCGAATGTACCTTTACCAACCAAGCCTTTGACAGCTTGATTCCAAGCCTGAAATTCAAACGTTTTGATGCGGTGATTTCAGGTATGGACATTACCCCTGAGCGCCAAAAACAAGTTGCCTTTACTAAACCTTATTACGATAACTCCGCACTGTTTATCGCTGAGAAAGGTAAAGTGGCTGATTTGGCGGCCCTGAAAGGCAAACGCGTCGGGATGCAAAATGGTTCTACCCATCAGAAATACCTGATGGAAAAACACCCTGAAATTACCGCCGTACCTTATGACAGCTATCAGAATGCTATTCTTGATTTGAAAAATGGCCGTCTGGACGCAGTATTTGGCGACACCGCGGTCGTCAACGAGTGGTTGAAGCAGAATAACCAACTCGCTGCGGTGGGTGACAAAGTGACTGACGCTGACTATTTCGGTACCGGTTTAGGTATCGCAGTGCGTCAGAACAACACCGAGTTACAGGGTAAGTTAGATGCTGCACTGGCGAAAGTTAAAGCAGATGGCACCTATCAGACAATTTATAAAAAATGGTTCCAGCAGTAATCTAAGCACCCATGAATGAATTTCAACCTTTAGCAAGCGCCGCCGGTATGACCGTCGGCCTTGCCGTTTGTGCACTGGCCCTCGGTCTGGTTCTGGCGATGCTGTTTGCCGTCTGTGAATCATCACGGGTGAAAGTGGTCAGCTACCTGACTACCGGCTGGGTCACCATTTTGCGTGGGCTACCGGAGATTCTGGTGGTCCTGTTTATCTATTTCGGCTCCTCCCAGTTGTTGATGATGCTGTCGGACGGTTTTACCCTAAATCTTTATCTGTTTGAGCTACCCATTAAGCTCAATATTGATAATTTTGAGGTGAGTCCGTTCTTGTGTGGTGTTATCGCACTCGCCCTGCTCTATTCTGCTTACGCCTCGCAAACCTTACGCGGCGCACTGAAAGCAGTGCCTATCGGGCAGTGGGAGTCAGGTCAGGCATTGGGTTTGAGTCAGGCGGCCATCTTCTTCCGTTTAATCATGCCGCAGATGTGGCGTCATGCATTGCCAGGCTTGGGCAATCAGTGGTTAGTGTTGCTGAAAGATACGGCGTTAGTGTCGCTTATCAGCGTCAATGACCTGATGCTACAAACCAAAAGTATTGCAACCCGGACCCAGGAACCTTTCACTTGGTATGTAATTGCAGCGGCAATCTACTTGGTGGTGACTCTGCTGAGCCAGTATGTGCTCAAATGGATTGAACTCCGTACCACTCGTTTTGAACGGAGCCCATCCTGATGCTGGAATATTTACCCGAGATCCTTAAAGGGCTGCATACCAGCCTGACGTTGACGATTGCATCACTGTTGGTGGCACTGGTGTTGTCGCTGCTGTTTACCATTGTGTTAACGCTAAAAACACCGATTATCACGCCACTGGTTAAAATTTATATCACACTGTTCACCGGCACCCCGCTGCTGGTGCAGATCTTTTTGATCTATTACGGTCCAGGTCAATTCCCTGCTATCCGTGAATATCCGTGGTTATGGAGCTTATTGTCGCAACCTTGGTTGTGCGCAATGATTGCGTTGGCATTGAACAGTGCGGCCTATACTACGCAACTGTTCTACGGTGCAGTTAGGGCAATTCCATCGGGTCAATGGCAATCTTGCGAAGCATTGGGGATGTCAAAAGCCCAGTCGTTACGCATCCTACTGCCATTTGCCTTTAAGCGCGCATTATCATCCTATTCCAATGAAGTGGTCTTGGTATTCAAAAGTACCTCATTGGCTTATACCATCACATTGATGGAAGTTATGGGCTATAGCCAACTGATGTATGGCCGTACCTATGACGTGATGGTGTTTGGTGCCGCCGGGATTGTCTATCTGTGCGTGAATGGTTTGCTAACGTTGCTGATGAGATTGGTGGAACGCAGAGCACTGGCGTTTGAGCGGCGGAATTAAGATTATTCTTTTGATTTTGTGACCAATTTGGTTGTTAGCTGTTTAGTGATCATATTCGGCTGTTAGGGCTTCACAGCTCACCTGACCTCCAATGAACCAACCGGCAAAGGGGCCATAAGCGTGGCCCCTTATGTAATCCCGCGCGAACCCAAACCTCTAGTTTGTCCTTCCTGTAATTAAAATAAAAAAACAAATTTTTAATCACATTACTTGCATATAAATTCATAAACTGGCAATGTAAACCTCATCACCCATCCGAATAAATCGTGATGAAGCATCACAAGACATAATAAAATCAATAACTAATAACATATTCTATTAAAAAAATTCAGACAGGAGTTTAAGCATGAAAAAGTTACTATTGGCAACCCTACTCAGTGGTATGGTTTTCAGCGCGACTGCCGCAGAAACTATTCGTTTTGCTGCCTCAGCCACCTATCCGCCATTTGAATCAATGGATGCCAATAACGAAATCGTCGGCTTCGATATGGATCTGGCAAAAGCGTTGTGTAAACAAATGGAGGCCAACTGTACCTTCACCAATCAGGCTTTTGATAGTCTTATCCCAGCACTGAAATTCAAACGTTATGATGCCGTCATTTCTGGCATGGATATTACCCCTGAGCGTAGCAAACAGGTCGCGTTCACCCAGCCTTATTATGCAAACTCCGCCATTGTGATTGCGCCGAAAGGTAAATTCAGTTCTTTTGCCGACCTGAAAGGCAAGAAAATCGGGATGGAAAATGGCACCACTCATCAGAAATATTTGCAGGATTTGCATCCTGAAATTCAGACAGTGGCTTATGACAGCTACCAGAATGCCATTATTGACCTGAAAAATGGCCGTATTGATGGGGTGTTTGGTGATACTGCTGTAGTGAATGAGTGGCTTAAAACCAATCCGAATCTGGCATCAGTTGGCGAACATGTGACCGACCCACAATACTTCGGCACTGGCCTTGGCATTGCGGTACGCCCGGATAATACCGCATTGTTGGAGAAGTTGAATAAAGCCATTGATGCCGTTAAAGCTGACGGGACATATAAAGCCATCAATGATAAGTGGTTTCCAAACTGATTTAATAACTTCCCCAAAGTCATTGCAGTTGTAGGTAGGCGGCAAGCGAACGCATCCCGATGAGCTTACTCAAGTAAGTGATTCGGGTAAGTGAACGCAGCCAACAACCCTACAGCTTCAAGGACGCAGGGTAAGCAATATGAGGACTTCGTAATGAGCAGTATGCGGAAACATATCAAACAACTGCACCCGCTCAATATGGTAATCGGTTAACAGGCTGATATCTTTCGCCATTGTCTGCGCATTACAGCTTGAATAGAGTATGAATTCAGGTGCCATCTGAGCAAGATAGTCACACAGTTCAGCCCCCATGCCACGCCGTGGGGGGTTAACCAAGACCAACTGCGGCACTTGCGTTTCTGCGGTGGCGAAACGGGTGGAATCCAGTGCGGCAAAACTGACATTCTTTAATCCTAGCTGCTGCGCCGATTGACGTGCGCAGGAGATGGCTTCCGCGTTGATTTCAATACCGGTGAGTTGTGTCTCGGCGCTGGCACAATGCAAACCAAAACCACCTACTCCGCAAAACAGATCCCACATACTGCTGATATCCAGCTCCCGCACCCATTGCCGTGCCGTGGCATACAGTGAGGCGGCAACCTGAGGATTGGTCTGGAAAAAACTTTGTGGCCGGATAAACAGCGGTACCTGATTAAACAGTTCGGGCAGCGCCTGCTGTTCAGTTAACGGGACTTCTTGCTCCCCTTCCAAGATTGCCATATGCACTGGCTGAATATTAGCCGAGATAACAGCCAGTTGAGGCAATTGCTGCTGTAACCATGGCAGTGCTGCGCGTAATTGCGCCAGCTTGGTTTCAGAACGCAGTACAAAGCGCAGCATTAACTCACCGCTATAAGTACTTTCAGTCAATAACAGGAATTTAAGCTCGCCGCGTTTACGTGCAATGTTATAGGGTGTGAGACCAGCGCGGGCTATAAACGTTTTCAGCACGGTAAAGACCGGGGCAAAACTGGCCGGATAGAGTGGACAGTCAGATAAATCGACCGGGGTACCGTCACGATGCAACATCCCCAATAGCGGCCGTTCAACACTACCACTGACCACCATTTTCGCTTTATTACGAAAAGCGTTCTCACGCCCGAAAACCGGCGCTAACCACTGAGCCACAGGGTGACCAGCTAGCAGGCTCTCCAAATGATGTTGTTTGTCAGCCAGTTGTTGTGGATAGGGTTTATCCAGCCACTGGCAGGAACGACAGCGACCCGCCGTATACTGTGCGCAATGCATTAATATTGACCGTTATAATCTGAGAAGTTGAATAATTTGCAGCCGAGGCTGTTGATGAGGCGAATTGTAGCATTGTGCCGCGCTAAACACTCATTTTGACTGAGGGAAATAGCGGTACCAGGGGAAAAACAGCAAACCGATAATCACCACATCGGGGATCTTCTGTAACAGGAGGCTATGTAAAATTTCGCTGCCGGTATCACCTTCAACCCGAAAAACATCTAAATACAACCAGTCCAGTGACACCATCAACAAATAAACACTCGCGATAATCTGACACGCCAAATAGCACCAACGCGCCCAGTTCTTGCGATAACACACCGCAGCGCCGCAGACAATGTCTAACAGCAATAGCACCACACTGGCCAAGAAGATCAGGCCAAAATCCCAGCTTTGCAGACTTTCACTGATAAATTCGCCGGTACCCACCCACCCCAGAGTCGCAACCAATAATAATACGCCGAGGATACGGGTAGCAATAATGGCTGTACCGGCGATGAGGACCGGTACTGGCGTCGTTGCAGAGGATGAAAATGCTAAGGATGAAAATAGTTTTCTCATGTTGCCCTATCTGCCCTCAGTCCGGTTGCTGCAACCTAATGTTATTCCTGACAATAACGCCGCTGGTCAGCGGCGTTAAAGCAGAATGAAGCCTAACAGTTTTAACGGCAATCAGCTACGGGCAGCTTTTCGTAATTCACGCAACCGCTGCTTTTCCGAACGGGACATAAACCACCACGCGATTAAACCGATTATCCCGACCACCAGCAAGATAAGTGTGGCAAGGGCATTAATCTCTGGATTGACCCCCATCCGCACACTAGAAAAGACCAGCATCGGCAAGGTTGTCGCCCCAGGGCCGGCAACAAAGCTGGCAATCACTAAATCGTCCAGCGATAAAGTAAAGGCCAATAACCAGCCGGAGATTAATGCCGGTGCAATCATCGGCACGGTAATCACGAAGAACACTTTCAGCGGTGTGGCCCCCAAATCCATGGCGGCTTCTTCAATAGAACGGTCCAGCTCACGCAGACGAGAACTTATCACTACCGTCACATAGGCAGTACAGAAGGTGACGTGCGCCAACCAGATGGTGAACATGCCACGCTCTGCTGGCCAACCGATAGCATGCCCCATAGCAACAAACAGCAGTAGCAATGATAAACCGGTAATCACATCGGGCATCACCAACGGCGCTGTCAGCATAAAAGCAAAACCGGTTGAACCGCGAAAACGGCCAAAACGCACCATCACCACCGCGGCTATTGTCCCCAGAACCACCGCCATCGTGGCGGAGGCGGCGGCAATAGTCAGACTCAGGCCAACGGCAGATATCATCGCTGAATCATTAAATAGCTCTGTATACCAACGGGTTGACCACCCCGCCCATACGGTTACCAGTTTAGAACTGTTAAATGAGTAGATAACCAGCATCAACATCGGCGCATACAAGAAGGTATAACCGACAATAAGGATCACCCGACGCCAGACCGAACGTACTTCCGGTAGGTTATTCATACCGGGCCTCCTATCTCTTTATTCTGATGCTTGTGGAACCAAAGTATCGGCACAATCAGCAGCACTAACATCACCGTCGCAACCGCCGAGGCAACCGGCCAATCGCGATTGTTAAAGAACTCTTGCCACAAAATACGACCAATCATAATGCTGTCCGGCCCACCGAGCAGTTCAGGGATAACAAACTCACCCACCGCAGGGATAAACACCAACATGGAACCGGCAACAATGCCACCTTTGGTCAATGGCACAATGACACTGATAAAGGTCTTAAATGGCTTGGCCCCCAGATCCAGCGCCGCCTCCACCAACGAATAATCCAGTCGGGTCAGCGCAGTATAGATTGGCAGTACCATGAATGGCAGATAGGAATAGACCACACCAATGTATACCGCCAGATTGGTGTGCAGAATAATCAGCGGTTGATCAATAATCCCGGTCCACATCAGGAAATTATTCAAGATTCCATTGTTTTTCAGAATACCCATCCAGGCATAAACCCGAATGAGGAATGATGTCCATGACGGTAAAATCACCAACAGCAATAAGATATTACGAGTGGATGATTTACTGTGTGCAATCGCCCAAGCCAATGGATAGCCGATAATCAGGCAGCATAGCGTCGACACCGCAGCCACTTGCAGTGATTGCAGGTAAGCATCGATATACAGCGGATCATCGAGCAGTTGCAGATAGTTACCCAGATTGAGCGAGATATCCAACTTGCCGTCCAGCCAGGTAACCAGATCGGTATAAGGGGGTACGGCGCGCGCCATCTCGGCCAGACTGATTTTGAATACAATCAGGAACGGCAACATAAACAACAGAAATAGCCACAAATAAGGCATGGCAATAACCAGTTTACGGCCATGCGCCATTTGGTAACGCTGGACAAAAGCCTTAATCGGCCCGACAGTACGGGTCGGTGGTTCTGCTGCCCCACGGGTAGATTTAGACATCACGATATTAACTCCCCAAGGCTCTTAATTACCCAAAACCACGCAACTGTCAGCATCCCAACATAATTGCACTTCATCGCCCCAGGTTGGCATCCCTTTACGGTAGCGATGACCATTTTGTAGCTGTGCACTCAGCATCTGCCCGCTGTGTAACTTCACATGATAAATGGATAAATCCCCCAGATAAGCAATGTGTACCACTTCACCGACCGCGAAGTTGCAGCCATCTTCTGGCACTTGTTCACACAACATCACTTTTTCCGGGCGCAGAGCCACAAATACCGGGACACCGTCTACCACCGAGGCATCAGAATCCACTTTCAATGGATGGCGCAGACCAGGGCTGTCAATCACCAATGCATCATCCAGCCGCTCTTTTAGTACCCCCTCAAATACATTCACCGAGCCGATAAATTCAGCGCTGAATCTGCTGTTCGGATGTTCATAAATCTCTTCCGGTTCGCCAATTTGCACAAACTTGCCACGGTTCATAATGGCGATGCGCCCGGCCATCGTCATCGCTTCTTCCTGGTCATGGGTAACCATCACACAGGTCGCCCCCACCCGCTCAAGGATATCAACCACTTCCAGTTGCATCCGGTCACGCAGCTTTTTATCCAACGCCCCCATGGGTTCATCCAGCAACAGCAGTTTTGGCCGTTTGGCCAAGCTACGGGCCAGAGCCACGCGCTGACGCTGCCCGCCAGAGAGTTGATGTGGTTTACGCTTAGCAAACTCTTGCATGTGCACCAATGTCAGCATCTCTGCAACGCGGCTTTTGATCTCATCAGCAGGTAACTTGTCTTGCTTCAAGCCAAACGCGATATTTTGCTCAACCGTCATATGGGGAAATAACGCATAAGACTGGAACATCATATTGATCGGGCGCTGATACGGCGGCACATGAGACAAGTCCTGCCCATCGAGCACTATCTGCCCCTGAGTGGGCTGCTCAAAGCCGGCCAGCATCCGCAACAGGGTGGATTTACCACAGCCTGAAGCCCCTAACAGCGCAAAAATCTCACCTTTGTAGATAGTCAGATTGACGTCATCTACCGCGGCCTGACCATCAAATGATTTGGTTAAGTTGCGGATCTCCAACAAGGGTGTAAACACCTTCTGGGATTTTGGCTGCGGGCGGGGAATTACATCATTCACTCAGCGTGCTCTCCGTAAAAGCAGAACAGGCCGCATTTAAGATGCGGCACAATAAAAAACAGGAACAGGAAGATAAACTCCCTGCCCCTACCCTCGTTCATTTCACTTTCCATCAATGTGATATCAGTCACGCGTTGAGCACAGGCTACTGATTCACCCCAATGGGTTATTTACCACTTTTCACTTTTGTCCAAGCCCGGGTGATCACACGATCAATTTTCGGGTCTTGTACTTTCAGCGTGAACATTTTGGCACGCACATCCGCTGGCGGATAAATACCAGGATTATCACGTACTTCTGCATTTACCAATGGCGTTGCCGCTTTGTTGGCATTGGCATAGAACACATGATTACTGATATTAGCAATCACATCAGGGCGCATCAGGTAATTCAGGAACTGATAGGCTTCATCCTGATTTTTAGCATCAGATGGCATCGCAAACACATCAAAGAACGCTAATGCGCCTTCCTTCGGAATGCTGTAGGCCACATTCACGCCATTTTTCGCTTCTTTGGCCCGATTAGACGCCTGCATGATGTCACCGGCCCAACCGACAGCGACGCAGATGTCACCATTTGCCAGATCATTAATATATTGTGAAGAGTGGAAGTAACGGATGTTCGGCCGCAGTTTCAGCAACAATTCAGTAGCAGGACCGGTGTAGTCGGTCGCCTGAATACTGTTTGGATCTTTACCTAAGTAATTGAGTACAGTTGCAAAGATCTCACTTGGTGCATCCAGGAAAGAGACACCGCAACTTTTCAACTTCTCAAGATTTTCAGGTTTCAGCACCAGATCCCAACTGTTTACTGGCGCATCTTTCCCCAGAGCAGCTTTCACTTTCTCGACGTTATAGCCGATACCTGTTGTCGCCCACAAATAAGGAATAGCATATTTATTTTCTGGGTCGTGTTTGCTGACCAGCGCCAACAACTCAGGATCGAGATTTTTATAATTAGGTAGCTTACTTTTATCCAACGGCTTAAAGACACCCGCAGACAATTGGCGCTCAAGGAAACTGGCTGATGGCACCACTAAATCAAACCCGGTACTCCCGGCCATCAACTTACCTTCCAACACCTCGTTGGAGTCAAACACATCATAGACAACCTTAATGCCGGTTTCCTTTTGGAAATTAGCCAGCGTATCGGGTGCGATATAATCGGACCAGTTGTAAACGTGCAGTGTTTTTTCCTCAGCAGATGCTGAGACGGACGCGGCCATTAACAAGCCAGCAGCAACACCCGATAACCACTTTTTACGATGGGTGAACATCCGTTAACTCCTCCAGAATAGGGGGTGAAGTCGTGCGCTAAATTTGTATCCGCCAGGATACAACACCTTTGCCCTGCCGAGTGCTATTGCCACCTGCACCAGATGCATGACTATGCACGGTGAGTGATTATTCACCTGGTAAGAATAATCACTGTTTAGGCGGAGGAATATTATGCCCTTTGCAGAAACAGCAGCATAACCGTACTTGGCAATCCGTACCATACTCTAGGGTAAAAAACGCCTTTTATCGATTTTTTATGCATATTCTATCTATGTAATGCGCCACTAATGGCATAAACGGCGATAAATATCTGGCAAAGTAGGGTAAAAAGCAGAATATCTTATGGTTTACAGGGGAAATAGTAGTGTGCCACCGCTATCAGCGGCACATTTAATGAAGGGATATTAGTGGATAACCGGATAAGCCGTCGCCGTCTGTAGCGATTCATCGTCGTCACTGTTGCCAATAAACAGTAAATCATTGGCACGGGCTTCCAGAATGATCATCGAAATCTGCTCTTCACACTGCTGCATAAAATAGCCAAATTGAGCAAATGTGACACCGACTTCTACCGTCAGTGACTGGCAGACAATCAATTTCGGCAAATTATCATCCTGAATATCGATAAAGGCTTTAACCGTCAGCGAGCTGGCATTTATTTGGCTCAGATCCGCGACTAACGGGATAAGGGCCGTCGGCCTGACTTCAGCCAGCGCCGAGAACAAGACAATGTTATCAACCAAATCAACTTTGGCATCAAACACGCCCTCAAAGTTCTGCATATGTGGCAAATGCAGCGCCTGACAGGAGTCGCACTCAAAAAATGAGATACCGAGTTGATCCAGCCAACGCCGTAATAAGGCTAAATCCGGGACGATGAGTGAATCCATAACTACCTACCTCACGATTCTCATAAGACGAAAAGTGGCATAGCTTACGGAATATTAACCGACAGTGCTATGATCAATACCGACAAATTTAATGCCCTTATAAAGACTCAGTCATTATCCTGATCGGGTTTATTATCCTTTTTGGTCTGTTCTGCCGCTGATTCTTTGTTGGATGGCGGCCTTGATATTCTATCGGCGCTACCTAATAGTGGTCCAAAACCACTCGCTACGCGCCAAACAATACACGCAGCGGCAGGGAGCATCAGGCCAATCCCGACAAAAATCATAATAATGGCGACAGCCGGTGTTCCCATTGAACCAGATAATGACAAGTAGCCATTAATACTTAGGTAGGCAACAACCAGTAACAGCATCCCCAGCACTTCTGAAATAATCACAATGCGGGGCATATCTCCTAACGAGCGCATCTTTACCTCCGATAGGCTCTGCATAAGCGTTTACACAGTGTATTGAATCCCCACAACTTGTAACAGTACCGATAAGCAAATAGGTACGATTAATCAAACTAACAGGCAAATCCTGCTTTTTTTTCACCGCGTCAAAGGGCATAGTAGACCGCAGTAAGAGTGAGTAATGCGCTAGAAGTCATTTAACAGTTGAAGATATAAAGAGCTGTTGGCGAAGTGATTACCCCTGTTTGATAAATGGCGGGGATAGCTCAATTTAATTAAGGAGTTTTACATGTTTGCTGTGATTTTCGGGCGTCCTGGATGTCCTTACTGTGTCCGTGCTAAAGAACTGGCAGAAAAACTGGAAACTGAACGCGACGATTTTAAATTCCGTTACATCGATATTCATGCGGAAGGGATCACCAAAGCTGATTTGGAAAAAACCGTCGGCAAACCGGTAGAAACCGTGCCGCAAATCTTCATTGATGAGAAACACATTGGCGGTTGCACAGATTTTGAAGCATACGCTAAAGAAAATCTGAGCCTGTTCCAGTAATCTGGTCAGCCGCACAGAGCGTTTCTTCGCCAAGATTATTTGGCTTTATCCGAAAAAGGGTGCTTAGCGCCTTTTTTTTATTGCTGGGGCTCAAGTACCACACAGTAAAAACCGCCTCAGGAAACCAGACGAAGCGACCCACAAACAACATATAAACCCATCTATAATTGGTAACAAAGCATATCCTTCTAGCGAGACCAAACTTCCTGCTTATTACTGGCTGTCTCGCAGCAGACAGATTAGAATAACTCCCACTATCGCCTGCCTTTATGTGCTGTTTAGCGATAAATATTCTGAGTTTAAAGACATGCTCCTTCTACCTTTAAACCAAGAGCGTATACATCGTGGTCATTCGAGCTAAATAGAAAGTCATACTCGTGAATATAAACGTCGCAAATCTGTTAAACGGCAATTACATCTTGCTGTTATTCGTAGTTTTAGCCTTGGGGTTGTGCCTGGGTAAACTGCGACTCGGCCCTATTCAATTAGGTAATGCTATTGGTGTGTTGGTGGTATCACTGTTGCTTGGGCAACAGCACTTTACCATCAATACTGAAGCGCTGAATCTGGGCTTTATGCTATTTATTTTTTGTGTCGGTGTTGAAGCCGGTCCAAACTTTTTCTCTATATTTTTCCGCGACGGTAAAAACTACCTGATGCTCGCCCTGGTCATGGTAAGTAGCGCAATGATTCTGGCGTTGGGGCTGGGTAAATTATTTGGCTGGGATATTGGCCTGACTGCCGGGATGCTGGCAGGCTCCATGACCTCCACACCGGTTTTGGTCGGTGCAGGTGATACGTTACGCCATACCATCGCCAATAACCCGGCGTTGCAACACGCGCAGGATAATCTGAGCCTCGGGTACGCCCTAACCTATCTTATCGGGCTGGTGAGCCTGATTTTGGGCGCACGTTATTTGCCCAAACTCCAACACCAGGACTTACCGACCAGTGCTCAGCAGATTGCTCGTGAGCGCGGTCTGGATACCGATAGCCAGCGTAAGGTCTATTTGCCTGTCATTCGCGCCTACCGGGTTGGCCCGGAACTGGTGGCGTGGGCAGATGGTAAAAATCTACGTGAATTAGGTATTTACCGCCAAACGGGTTGTTATATTGAGCGCATTCGCCGCAATGGTATTTTAGCCAACCCAGATGGTGATGCGGTGCTGCAAGTGGGAGACGAGATTTCACTGGTCGGTTACCCTGACGCTCACTCCCGTCTTGATCCCAGTTTTCGTAACGGTAAAGAAGTTTTCGACCGTGACCTGCTGGACATGCGCATTGTTACCGAAGAAATTGTGGTTAAAAATAGCAATGCTGTTGGAAAGCGACTCAGCCACTTAAAATTGACTGACCACGGCTGTTTCCTAAACCGGGTGATCCGCAGCCAAATTGAAATGCCGATTGATGACAACGTAGTATTGAATAAAGGCGACGTACTGCAAGTCAGCGGTGATGCACGGCGCGTTAAAAGCGTGGCAGAAAAAATTGGCTTTATCTCTATTCACAGTCAGGTCACCGACCTGCTGGCTTTCTGTGCCTTCTTTATTCTCGGATTGATGATTGGTTTAATTACCTTCCAATTCAGTAATTTCAGTTTCGGCATTGGTAATGCGGCCGGCCTGTTAATGGCTGGCATCATGCTCGGATTTTTACGTGCTAACCACCCTACTTTTGGCTATATCCCGCAAGGTGCGTTGAATATGGTGAAAGAGTTCGGGTTAATGGTCTTTATGGCTGGCGTCGGATTAAGTGCGGGTGGCGGTATTAATAGCAGCTTGGGCGCGGTCGGTGGGCAGATGCTTATCTCTGGCCTAATCGTGAGTCTGGTCCCGGTTGTCATCTGCTTTCTCTTTGGCGCTTATGTATTACGCATGAACCGTGCTCTGCTTTTTGGTGCCATTATGGGTGCTCGCACTTGCGCACCGGCCATGGACATCATCAGCGATACTGCCCGCAGTAACATCCCGGCACTGGGTTACGCCGGGACTTATGCCATAGCCAACGTACTATTAACATTGGCAGGTTCGTTGATTGTTATTATCTGGCCGGGGATATTAGGCTAGTGTGCTAAAAAAGCCATTTCGAAGAAAACTAAACATTATTTTATACTTTTTTTATTTCCCCAGAACTTTCTTACTGGACTGGGGTCTGATTTAATGCCACTGCTTTTCTTTGATGTCCCCATATTGAGGAGCCCGATAGTCCCGCCTTCTTAGGTTCAAGACTAATCGGGTTTTTTCTTGCCTGAAATTTGAGTTCTGCCTATTTCTACTCTCGTCCATATCGCACCATCTGCCCCTTAAGGCTTTCTTAAGACAATATTATTACAGTCTTAGTATTCCCTATTTCCGCTTCAGGTTACTTCGTGAAGACCAGCAAACCTACCTCTCAAGCCAATGTCACTACAGCGACATTAAATAATGCCTCAACAGCACAGATAATTAAGACAAACTCCCTTTACTCGTTGCCGTTATCCTTCTATTTTTGGCAGGTTTTTGGGTTAGTGATCTGTGGATTGCTCTTTCTATGGCTGTCGAACAACGAGCAACTAGATTGGTTTATCAGCAATTACTGGTTTGACCCCGTCGGGCAAAATTTTCCATGGGAAAACAATTACTGGCTGGATTTACTCAACCACCGATTATTGAAAATAACCATTATCAGTACTGCCGTGGTGGCATTGTTATGGGGGATTTATCGCCGTAATGGGCGCTTGGTGACGACCATGTTGTTGTTTGGCATCGGTCCGTTGGTGGTTGGTGTGCTAAAGGCCGTCAGCGCCCACTCCTGCCCTTGGGATCTGGTGGAGTACGGTGGTAAAGCTATCAGTTATGTGCTGATGGGTACCGCTCCTGTAGGTGCAGGTCCCGGCCACTGTTTTCCCGGTGGCCATGCATCCAGCGGTTTTGCCGTGATGGCACTGTTCTTCCTGTTCTACCCCGAGCGGCCTCGGTTGGCTACGCTGTGTTGGTTGCTCGGTATTGGTCTTGGCATGTTGATGGGGTTTGGTCAAATTATGCGCGGGGCACATTTTCTTACTCATAACCTGTGGGCGGGTTGGTGGGTATGGCTGAGCCAGTTGGCTCTGTTTTGGATGATTAGCGGTTTTTACCGCCGCGATAAAGGTACTGAATAATGGAACAAATGAACTATTTTTTCTTTTCCATGATAAATGCGACCCCTGCATCACCGCCATGGATGATTTCTTTTGCGACCTTCATCGCACGTGACCTGATCATGATTATCCCCGTGTTACTGGTGGCACTGTGGCTATGGGGGCCAAAAGATAGCATTAACATGCAGCGAGCAGTGGTAACCAAGGCAGCAATCGCTCTTGCTTTCTCTATGCTTTCAGCGGCTTGTATCGGGATGCTTATCCCACACGATCGCCCTTTTGTTGTCGGTTTTGGCTATAACTTTATGAGCCATGCACCTGACAGCTCTTTCCCAAGTGATCACGGCACCGCTATTTTCACCTTTGCCTTAGCCTTTGTTTTTTGGCACAAACTCTGGTCCGCAGTCAGCATGATGGTCGTCGCAGCCGCCATTGCATGGTCACGTATTTACCTGGGTGTTCATTGGCCATTAGATATGGTGGGTGCCTTCTTATTAGGGATTATTGGTTGTCTGTTCGCACAGTTAGTATGGAATTTATTCGGTGACGCTATCGCGAGTGGTATGACTCGCCTCTATCGTATCAGTTTTGCTCTGCCTATCAGTAGAGGATGGGTCAGAAGCTAGTCACGCTAGGTTATAAATCTCACATTGCCGATGGCTCTAAAAGATCGGCAATACCCACCGCCGCCAGTCACATTATAAAATAATCCTTTAAAATCAATTAACAAAAGAAAGTCATCTATATTACCAGTACATTTAAGCCGCTAAAATGTAATTAAAATAACAAAATAAAATGTAAAACAGTTAAATATGTGAGAATTACCTTTGTTTTCTTCTAATAATGTTACTATTATAACAGTAGTGATAACTTACAGATGAACAAAAGGATAAAAATCATGACGATCAATTATGCTAATTACATTGACCATACTTTATTGGCAATGGATGCCACGGAAGCCCAAATTATCAAGCTGTGTGAAGAAGCTAAACAGCATCATTTCTATGCCGTATGTGTTAATTCTGGATACGTGCCAGTCGCCGCTCAACAGTTAGCCGGTAGTACGGTTAAGGTGTGCTCAGTCATTGGTTTTCCACTGGGTGCGGGTCTGACTGAAGCAAAAGCTTTTGAAGCTCAGGCAGCAATCAACGCTGGGGCGCAAGAGATTGATATGGTTATCAATGTTGGCTGGCTGAAAAGTGGCAAAATTGCCGAAGTTAAAGCCGATATTAAGGCTGTACGTGATATTTGCGCCACTACACCGTTGAAGGTAATATTAGAAACCTGCCTGCTAAGTGATGCTCAAATCGTACAAGTTTGTGAAATGTGTCGTGAGCTTGACGTAGCTTTTGTGAAAACCTCAACAGGCTTCAGCACCGGTGGTGCCAAAGAAGAACATGTTAAATTGATGCGTGCTACGGTTGGTCCGGTAATAGGCGTTAAAGCCTCTGGTGCAGTTCGTGATCAAAAGACAGCAGAAATCATGATCAACGCAGGGGCGACACGCATTGGTACCAGCTCTGGTGTAACCATCGTTTCGGGCCAACAGGCCGTGGCATCAAGCTACTAACTCAGTGTAAGTCTATTAATCGATTGTTTAGATTCGAATCGATTGTCAGCCCGGCTACTGTCGGGCTTATTTATTGCAATACGTTGTATTATAAGAAACTATAGTGCAACGTATGGTATTAATAATTGTTTGTCAGGAATAGCTTATGGAAACCCGCCGTGCAGAACGAATCAATAAACTTACTCAGGCCCTAAAGCGTTCCGACAAAATCCACCTCAAAGACGCGGCCAATTTGCTGCGAGTCTCTGAAATGACTATTCGCCGTGATCTTAGCGCCGAGCCGACCGCCGTGATTTTGTTGGGTGGTTATGTGGTGATGGACCCTAAAAGCAATAACGCCAATAACTATTTTGTTTCTGACCAGCAAGCCAAACAGGTGGAAGAAAAGCGCCGTATTGGTCAGTTGGCAGCAAGGTTGATCGCCGAAAACGATACGGTTTTTTTTGACTGCGGCACTA
The DNA here is from genome assembly GCF_052217165.1 of Yersinia sp. 2540 StPb PI. NCBI lineage: Bacteria > Pseudomonadati > Pseudomonadota > Gammaproteobacteria > Enterobacterales > Yersiniaceae > Yersinia > Yersinia sp. 2540 StPb PI. The sequence continues at coordinate 2,282,823 of NZ_JAZGQC010000001.1, read as the reverse complement.
CAATTCCCTCGATTATCGACGAGATAGACGAAGAACTGGTATTTACTGCTATTTGTTACTCCCTTAACACCTTTCTTTCCCTACAAGACAAACCCAACTGTAAAGTGATTCTGTGCGGTGGTGAATTCAAACCCAATAACTATATTTTCACACCGATCAGTCAGCACAATGAGCTGGACAATGCCTGCCCAAACAAAGCTTTTATCTCCGCAGCCGGCGTTTCAATTGAGTATGGCGCCACCTGTTTCAACTTCGATGAAATTCTGTTAAAGCACCGAGCTATAGCCAAATCACAACAGAAAATCCTGGTGGCCGACCACAGTAAGTTCGGTAAAATAAAACCTGCCAGCATTGGAGCGTTGACCCTGTTTGATGCGTTAGTCACCGACCGCCAGCCTGATGCCGAGTTCAGCCAGTTCTTTTTACAACATGGCATCAAAATCGACTGTTAGACTTGATTACATAGCAAAAATCTTAACCCGGTAAATACCGGGTAGATAAATCTATCCGTATATATCAGGTAAAAATTGGATTATATTTAAGCAGAATAGCACAACACTAAATAACCATATTATATTTGTGGTTAAATCACTCTTTGCCTATCAAATTTCTAAAACACAATTCCATTATTAAATGAACATGCAATAGTAAAAAGATTTAAGGTAAATTAATTTAACATTTAGTGTTCATTTAACACATTTAAATAAAAGAATAACGTTAGTTTATTGTCAGACAAATTAGTGACAGAAAAAATTTATATGACAAATATATGGTTCGATACTAATAATCATGCGCTGACTTATTCCCCCTGGCTATGCCTATTGTCTTTTTTCCTCTTATTTTCCTGTTGAATTTATCATCAAATCCATAAACCACCATCACCTGATAATTTATTTAATAACATTAAAAATCAACAAGTTAAATTATTTTTAAGGTTTTAAACTAATGATATTCATCAATAAATCAGTGAAAAAATCGATTTCCGCTAGATCCATAAGCGTGGTTAAAATATATTGCACGCCAAGAAGCAAGGAATAAAGAATAGTCTGTTTATTTATCGACCAGAAGGGAAAGTATACTTTTCATTATTTCTAGTGATAAATCATAAACATTCACATAACAATCAGTTTTAAATTCGCAACAAATGATCAGTGGCGAGTTTATTAAGCATTTGGGAGCATGATCACGGTAGTTTTCACTGCAAATCGCTATCTTGCCGCCAGCAAAAACTATTGTTCTGCCAAGAACACCAAAAATATCCGATATCGCGAATTCATCTTCTTAATATCGGTTAAATTTTGCACTTGACAATTTAGGTATAAAGCACGATTACGGCACCAAAGTAATAACCAGGGCACCAATTTTAAACGAATCGTTTTGACTGAATTTTTCGCCTGATTATGCAACTCGATAATGCATAGCGGGTATCTAACTTTCGGCTCTTAATTTTAAATTAACGTGTTCACAGTGGAGATCTTTATGGACACTACTCAAGCAGGCACTATTGCCTCCCCGGGAAAAGTTTCATCAAGCACATGGCGTAAAAGTGACACCATGTGGATGTTGGGCCTGTACGGTACTGCAATCGGTGCAGGCGTATTGTTCCTGCCTATCAATGCCGGTATCGGCGGTCTTCTGCCGCTGATTGTAATGGCCATCATTGCTTTCCCGATGACCTTCTTTGCTCACCGTGGTCTCTGCCGTTTTGTGCTGTCAGGCAAAAACCCAGGTGAAGACATTACTGAAGTGGTTGAAGAGCACTTTGGTATCGGCGCAGGTAAGTTGATTACCCTGCTTTACTTCTTCGCTATCTACCCGATTTTGTTGGTATACAGTGTGGCAATCACCAACACCGTTGATAGCTTCATTACCCACCAGATGCATCTGCCATCACCACCGCGCGCTATTTTGTCCCTGATTCTGATCGTGGGCCTGATGACTATCGTGCGTTTTGGTGAGCATGCCATTGTAAAAGCAATGAGTATTCTGGTATTCCCGTTTGTTGCGGCATTGATGTTGTTGGCTGTGTACCTGATCCCTAACTGGACCGGTGCAATATTTGAACATGTATCAATGGACGGCAACGGTACTGGTAGCGGTCTGTGGATGACCATGTGGCTGGTTATTCCGGTCATGGTGTTCTCATTCAACCACTCCCCTATCATCTCGGCGTTTGCAGTATCAAAACGTGAAGAGTACGGCGTAGATGCAGAGAAAAAATGTTCACGCATTTTGGCTTTTGCTCACATCATGATGGTTGTCACCGTTATGTTCTTCGTCTTCAGTTGCGTACTGAGCCTGTCTCCTGCGGATCTGGCGGATGCGAAAAGCCAGAACATTTCTATTCTGTCTTACCTGGCTAACCACTTTAATACTCCAATAATTGCCTATATGGCGCCGGTTATTGCCTTTATCGCTATCACCAAGTCTTTCCTGGGTCACTATCTGGGCGCACGTGAAGGCTTTAATGGCATGATGATTAAGTCTCTGCGTAGCAAAGGCAAAACCATCAATCATGACAAACTGAACCGTATTACTGCCCTGTTCATGCTGGTAACAACCTGGATCGTCGCAACCATGAACCCAAGCATTTTGGGTATGATTGAAACCCTGGGTGGCCCAATCATCGCGATGCTGTTGTTCCTGATGCCAATGTACGCAATCCATAAAGTTCCAGCGATGCGTAAGTACAGCGGCCATATCAGCAACGTATTCGTGGTTATCATGGGCCTGATTGCTATCTCTGCAATCTTGTTCAGCCTGTTCGGTAAATGATTCTGAGGCTGGCCAACGTCCCACGGCCAGCCAGTTATCATGGTCTGATGTTGTAAATTGTTTCAAAAACCGGAGCGTCCGCTCCGGCTTCCTACCACGGCAATGTCATCACTTTAATAATTAGAACCTTTAAGGGGCGATATATGGTCAGCGTTTTTGACATTTTCAAGATTGGTATTGGTCCATCCAGCTCTCATACCGTCGGCCCAATGAAGGCTGGCAAGCTGTTTACCGATGACCTAATCGAACTGGGGCATCTTTCTGCCGTCACCCGAATCACTGTTGATGTTTACGGCTCTTTGTCTCTTACCGGTAAAGGCCACCATACCGATATTGCGATTATTATGGGTTTGGCGGGGAATCTGCCTGATACCGTTGATATTGATGCAATCTCTGGTTTTATCCGCGATGTAGAGTTGCGGGAACGTCTGCTGTTGGCAAACGGCAGCCACGAAGTTGATTTCCCGGCCACTGGCGGGATGAACTTCCACAGCACTAACCTGCCATTGCACGAAAATGGTATGACCATCAGCGCTCATGCGGGTGATGACTGTATTTTCAGTAAAACGTATTACTCCATCGGCGGTGGTTTTATTGTCGATGAAGCACACTTTGGTCAGGAAGATAGCCAAGCGATTACTGTGCCTTATCCGTTCAATTCTGCCCGTGACTTGCAAAAGCACTGTAAAGATACCGGTTTATCACTGTCCGGTTTAGTGATGCAAAATGAACTGGCATTGCACAGCAAAGCCGAAATAAGTGCTCACTTTGCCGCAATCTGGGAAGTGATGCGTGCCGGTATTGAGCGCGGCATCAATACTGAAGGGTTATTGCCTGGTCCAATGAAAGTACCACGTCGCGCCGCAGCTTTGCGCCGAATGCTGGTGAGTACCGATAAAAATAACTCAGATCCGATGATGGTTGTCGATTGGATCAATATGTATGCATTAGCCGTCAATGAAGAGAACGCCGCTGGCGGGCGGGTTGTGACTGCCCCGACTAACGGCGCGTGTGGCATTATTCCGGCAGTTTTATCTTACTACGACAAATTCATTCGTCAGGTAAATGAGAACTCATACAGTCGCTACTTCCTGGTCTCTGGTGTGATTGGGGCGCTGTATAAAATGAATGCGTCTATTTCCGGCGCTGAAGTGGGTTGTCAGGGCGAAGTGGGTGTGGCCTGTTCCATGGCCGCAGCAGGCCTGGCTGAGTTGATGGGCGGTAGCCCTGCTCAGGTGTGCATTGCAGCAGAAATCGCGATGGAGCATAACCTGGGGCTGACCTGTGACCCAGTGGCAGGGCAAGTTCAAGTGCCGTGTATTGAGCGTAATGCAATTTCTGCGGTGCAAGCCGTTAACTCTGCGCGCATGGCGCTACGTCGTACTAGCGAACCCAGTGTTTGTCTGGATAAAGTCATCGAAACGATGTATGAAACCGGCAAAGATATGAATTCTAAATACCGCGAAACCTCCCGAGGGGGGTTAGCCATCAAGATCGTTGCCTGTAACTGATTTATCTCAGTGATAGGTCACGTAATAGGCTAAAAGGGCTACTTTTCAGTAGCCCTTTCTCTTATTAATCAATCATCTTCTTTAAACTAACCAAATACGCTACCAAACCATTGACTGAGTTTCATCATCACAAAGTCCCAGATACGACTAAAGAAGCCGCCCTCTTTTACTTCGTTTAATACCACCAGCGGGCGTTGGTCAATCGTCTTGCCATTAAGCTGAAAATCGATGGTTCCGACCACTTGATTTTTGGCCAGCGGCGCACGCAGCTCCGTTTGATCCAACTTATAACTGGCTTTAAGATCCTTCATCTGCCCTTTCGGGATAGTGATAGCGGCATCCTCTGCCACCCCAAGCTCGGCCTCGCCGGTATCACCAAACCACACTTTCTGCGTCACAAAAGGTTTGCTGGCTTTAATCGGCACCACGGTTTCATAGAAACGAAAGCCCCAGGTCAACAGTTTTTCACTTTCACTAAAGCGAACCCGATCACTGGGTGCACCTAACACCACAGAGATCAAACGCATTGGCCCTTCGGTTGCAGATGCGACCAGATTATGCCCCGCGCCGGAGGTAAAACCGGTTTTCATGCCATCCACATTGAGATTAGTGCTCCATAGCAGACGATTACGGTTAATCTGACGAATCTTATTAAAAGTGAATTCTTTCTCTTTGTGCAGCGCATACTCTTCCGGCACGTCGCGGATCAGTGCCTGACCTAATACCGCCATATCCCGCGCAGTGCTGTACTGCCCTGGCGCATCAAGACCATGAACGGTCATAAAGTGAGTATTCGCCAGACCCAAGGCTTTGGCGTAGCTGTTCATCAGACCAACAAAACTGTCTTGGCTGCCAGCCACATAATCGGCCAACGCAATACTGGCGTCATTGCCTGACTGAATCACAATACCTTTATTCAAGTCGGACAATTTCACCTGATCGCCCGGTTTCAAAAACATCAGTGAGGAGCCACGTAATGCCGGATTACCCGTAGCCCAGGCATCTTTCCCCACGGTCACTAAATCATCAGGGTGCACTTTCCCCGCTTTAATGGCCTGTCCAATCACATAACTGGACATAATCTTAGTCAAACTGGCCGGATCAAGGCGCTGGTCACTGTTCCCTTCCACCAACACCTTTCCACTGTTGTAATCCATCAGCACATAGGCTTTGGCATCTACCGGGGGAGCAGCCGGGTCTCCAGCCGCATGCGCGGCGGGCAGCACCAAAAGCAATAAGCCAGCACTGAAGGTTAATTTCTTTATCTTAAAGGGGAGGATAAATTTCATCATGAGGTCGCCAGAGTATCCTTGCTAATAATTGGAAATAAGTGGTATTCCCAGAACCAACCACTGTCCAATTAGCGAAAAAATAACGTCTTTTCACTTAGACTGAAATATTAGCTTAGTCATATTTCAGTCCCTTTTCTAAATTTATCCCATTGCTGGCTCAATTGGGCGTAGTTTTACGTTTTGTTTTGTAAAGAGACTGTTTTTTATAAATATCGATGGCTATACGGCTAACCATCTTCCTGTCTGAACATCCTTACACCTAAGCACCCAAACGTCTAAAAAAACATAAACATATAACAAAAGGTAATATAGGCGGGTTATTTGTTCTTTTTAATGCTTAAGCCGCTAGCGCTATTATCCAGCCCATCAGTTGTTATCCAAATTCATGCTGTTAAACAATTTATGCTGTTAAACAAATAATGCTGGAGTATGCAATGGCTATCCCACGCTCGGTACTTGATCTTATCGGCCACACCCCGCTACTGGAACTGACCCACTTTGATACCGGCCCATGCCAACTGTTCGTCAAGCTGGAAAATCAGAATCCCGGTGGGTCGATTAAAGACCGTGTCGCGCTCTCGATGATTGAGCAAGCTGAAAAAGAAGGGTTGCTGCAACCCGGCGGAACCATCATTGAAGCCACCGCTGGCAATACCGGCCTTGGGTTGGCATTGGTAGCGGCGCTAAAAGGTTACAAACTGCTATTAGTGGTACCGGATAAAATGAGCCAGGAGAAAATTTTCCACCTGCGGGCATTGGGCGCACAAGTGCTATTGACCCGCTCAGATGTGGGCAAAGGGCATCCGGCTTATTATCAGGACTATGCTCTGCGTCTGGCGCAGGAAACACCGGGGGCTTTCTATATCGATCAATTCAATAACCCGGCAAACCCCGCGGCGCACCGGACATCGACCGGCCCTGAGCTGTGGCAACAGATGGATGGGCAGGTCGATGCCATCGTGGTGGGTGTTGGCTCCAGCGGTACCCTGAGCGGCCTGAGCCAATACTTTGCCGAGGTTTCACCCGCCACCGAGTTCGTACTGGCCGATCCTGCGGGATCCATTTTGGCAGATTACGTCGACAGCTCGCAGATTGGCGATGCGGGTAGCTGGCTGGTCGAAGGAATTGGTGAGGATTTTATCCCGCCACTGAGCAACTTTTCTCAGGTAAAAAAATCTTATCGCATCGATGATGCTGAAGCCTTCAGCACCGCACGTGCGTTATTGCGGGAAGAAGGGGTACTGGCAGGCTCATCTACCGGCACCCTACTGGCCGCAGCATTACGCTATTGCCGCGAGCAAACCACACCAAAGCGAGTGGTCACCTTCGTTTGCGACAGCGGCAACAAGTACCTGTCCAAAATGTTCAACGATTACTGGCTCATGGAACAAGGTTTGCTGAGCAAGCCCCAGTATGGCGATTTGCGTGATTTCATCACTTATCGTCATGAGGACGGCGCAACAATTTCTGTTTCACCGCAGGACACGCTGGCCGTGGCTCACGCCCGAATGCGCCTGTATGACATCTCCCAGCTACCAGTATTAGACGGCGAAAAAGTGGTCGGGTTAATCGACGAATGGGACTTGCTGAACACCGTACAAGCAGATGCCAGCCATTTCAAATTACCGGCCAGTGCCGCCATGACCCATCAAGTGAATACATTACAAAAAGAGGCCGATTACCGCTCTCTACTGGCAACATTCAATGATGGCCATGTAGCAGTAGTGTTGGATGGAGAGCGTTTCCTTGGCTTGATTACCCGCACTGATGTTTTGAATACCTGGCGTCAAAAGCTGGCTTAATCTTCTCATATTAAGGATTTTTATTATGGTAAAGTTCGATACCTTAACCGTTCATGCCGGTTATACCCCCGATAGCACCGGTGCGGTGATGCCCGCAATTTACGCGACATCCACCTTCGCACAACCCGCTCCTGGCGAGCATACCGGGTATGAATATTCGCGCAGCGGCAACCCAACGCGTACCGCGCTGGAAAAGGCGATTGCGGAACTGGAAGGGGGCACTCGAGGTTACGCCTTCGCCTCTGGTCTGGCAGCCTGTTCAACTGTGCTTGAACTGCTGGATCAGGGTAGCCATATCATTGCCGTGGATGATTTATATGGCGGAACCTATCGCCTGCTGGAAAAAGTTCGCAGCCGAACGGCCGGTTTGCGAGTGACCTATGTCTCCCCTGCGGATACCGAGGCATTAGAACAAGCAATATTGCCAGAAACCAAAATGATCTGGGTGGAGACACCGACCAATCCATTGCTGAAACTGGCTGACCTGGCGGCCATTGCGGCGATTGCCAAAAAGCATCAACTTATCAGTGTGGCCGATAATACCTTCGCCTCCCCTTACATCCAGCGCCCGCTGGAACTGGGCTTTGATATTGTGGTGCATTCCGCCACCAAATACCTTAATGGCCATTCTGATGTGGTCGCTGGCGTCGCGGCGGTGGGCAATAACCCTGAACTGGCAGAACAGTTAGGCTTTCTGCACAATGCGGTGGGCGGAATTTTAGATCCTTTCAGCAGCTTTCTGACGTTACGCGGACTGCGTACCTTGGCTTTGCGCATGGCGCGACATAATCACAGTGCCCAGCAGATAGCCGAGTGGCTCGAAGGGCAACCACAAGTTGAAAATGTCTATTACCCAGGGCTGAAAAGCCACCCACAACATGAGCTGGCATCACGGCAAATGGCGGGTTTCGGCGGTATGATTTCTGTGCGATTGAAAGGGGATGATGAATACGCTCGCGCGGTAATCAAACGCTCACATCTGTTTACCCTGGCCGAAAGTTTGGGCGGGGTGGAAAGTTTAATCAGCCAGCCATACAGCATGACTCATGCCTCCATCCCCTTAGAAACCCGGCTGAAACACGGTATTACGCCACAATTACTGCGTTTGTCGGTGGGTATTGAGGATACAGAGGATCTGATTGCGGACTTGGCACAAGCACTAAACGGTTAATCGCCTGCTGACAGGACGTTGCCGCGTTGATAGCGGTAACGTCCATTATTGCGCAGTGAAACCACAGCAATGAATACCGCGGCTGTTATATCAAATATAGGTAGTGATAAATTTTAGCGCCGGTGAGCCAACGACCTGACCCATCTATCGCCCAGGCTTTGTACGCCCTGAACCAAAATGACCAATATGATTAATGTCGCTACCATCACTTCATTATTAAAACGTTGATAACCATAACGAATAGCCAAATCACCTAATCCACCGCCACCAATAACACCCGCCATTGATGAGAACCCCACCAGCATCACGACAGTTAAGGTAATGCCGGCCAATAAAGCGGGAAGTGCCTCTGGCAACAGAACTTTTTGAATCACATGGCGTGCCGAACCGCCCATCGATAAAATTGCTTCAATCCGCCCTTTATCCACTTCATCCAAAGCCGCTTCGACCACTCGGGCAAAAAATGGGATGGCCCCCAGAGTAATTGGCACGATGGCAGCGGTACTGCCTAACGTGGTGCCGATAATCCAACGGGTAATCGGAATCAACGCAATCAGTAACACCACAAAGGGCATTGAGCGCCCCAAATTAACAATGGCACCGACCAATGTATTCAAGCGCGCGGCAGGCAAAACCCCATTGGGGCGCGAAATAAATAACAACACCCCCAGTGGTAAGCCAATCAATACAGTGAAGAAGGTGGCAATTACCACCATATAGATAGTTTCGCCGGTGGCATTGGTGACCAGTGCCAGCAGATCTTGCCAACTCATGCCGCTGTTCATATCAGTTCTGCCCTCACGCCACGCTCATTAAGAAATTGTAAGACCTCAGCTAAACTCAACCCGCCGTCTGGGTGGCTGAAATCAACCTGCAAACGCCCAACCCGCTGGCCACCTATCGATTCCACCCCACCGCCAAGTAGGGTTACCCCCACGGCATGTTGCTGCGCCAACTCACTGAGCACGGGGGAAGCCGCTAAGGTATCGAAAAAGGTTAGCTCCGCCACTGGCGCACCAGACAATGACGCCGGCCCCCGAGCGGGAAGCAATGAACGCCCTAAACGGGAATGTGTTGATGCCAATAAGTCAGCAATAGCGCCGGTTTCCACCACCCGCCCCCGCTCCAACAATGCTGCGCTATCACAGATGGATTTCACCACCTCCAATTCATGAGTGATCAACACGATGGTCAATCCAAGTTGGTGATTGATATCACTGAGCAATGCCAGGATCGATGCGGTGGTTTCAGGGTCCAGCGCGCTAGTCGCTTCATCAGATAACAGATATGACGGTTTGGCGGCCAGCGCTCGGGCAATTCCCACGCGCTGTTTTTGTCCGCCCGATAACTGCGAGGGGAAAGCATAAGCCTTGTCACTCAAGCCAACCAAATCCAATAACTCAGCAACGCGCTGCTGGCGTTGCGCTTTGGGCATCCCAATAATTTCCAAACCAACAGCAATGTTGTCCCATACATTACGTGAATGAAGTAAATGGAAATTCTGAAAAATCATGCCGATATTTTGCCGTTGCAGCCGCAATTCACGGTCAGAAAGTGTGGTTAATTCCCGGCCATCCACTTGAATACGGCCCGAAGTGGGCCGTTCCAATAGGTTTAGACAACGGATTAAGGTACTTTTACCTGCCCCGCTACGGCCAATAATACCGAACACCGAGCCTGTCGGGATCTCAAGCGAGACCTCCTCCAGGGCCACCATTGGCAGCCCTCCTTGTGGATAGGTTTTACTCAGGCGTTCGATGCTAATCATGATTTAAGGCCTGCCACAGGGATAACTGAACCGGCATATTTTTCAGTGATAAACTTCGCCACTTCGGGTGACTGCAAATCTTTCGCCAATTGTTTGATTCGTGGATCACTGGCCAGCGCGGGGGTGGTGACCAGAATATTGGCATAAGGGTTACCGGCAGCTTTCTCCAGTCCTAATGCATCTTTCGCCGGATTAAGCCCTGCCTCTAACGCATAATTTCCATTAATCACTGCTAAATCAACATCATCCAATGAACGAGGGATTTGCGGTGATTCAATCTCTAAAATTTTCAGGTGTTTTGGATTGTCCGCGATATCCTTCGGCGTCGCCTGATGTTTAGCCGGATCGGTAAAGCCCGGCTTCAAGGTAATCAGCCCCTGATCTTTCAGTAAATAGAGCGCACGGCTGAGGTTAGTCACGTTATTCGGCACCGCTACCGTGCCATTTTGCGGGACATCAGCAAAGGTTTTATGTTTGTGGGAATAGACGCCAAGTGGCTCAATATGCACCGTTGCGGCCACGGCAAATTTTTGCCCCAGCGCCTGCTCCTGGGAGTGCAGATAAGGCACATGCTGGAAGTAGTTGGCATCGACATCACCGTGAGCCAGCAACTCATTCGAGTTCACACCATTGGGGATCTCGATGACTTTCAGATTCAGAGAGGGATCGAGTTTTTGCACAAATTGCAGAATTTCTGCATGAGGAACCGGATCGGCGGCTACCCGCAGCGCTTCGGCTGCCTGTGCTGACAAACTAAAAGAAGACACCCATGCAGTCAGTAAGGTGGCACTAATCAGGCCGGAAATACGTGTTTTAGTCATTATCATCATCCCAAAAATAAAGTTTTTAATTCAAGCTACCCAAAAATCCGCGCGCCAGGCAGATTGCCAGCAGACGATCCGCGATGAACTTATCCAGCCCCTACAGCTTCAATTGCGCAGGGTAGTAACGCTCGGCAACATCGGGGTGAGAGCGCAAACGGCCCTTGAGATAATTAAGCCCAACATCACGAAACAGCGGGTTATGAGGATCACTGGCAGGCCCACGCGCTTGCGCCACCAGCGGCGCTGGCAGTTGATACAACGGAACTACCGCATCCAGACGCGCCCCCAGGAAGAAAGCGATAGATAACCGGTCTGTACCGGCAGGAGGTGTTTCCACCCGGTGTACCGTGGCACGCAGATAACCATTACTGGCCAGCTCCAGCAGCTCTCCAATATTGACCACGAAGGTGCCGGGTCGTGGTGCGGCATCAATCCAGCGCCCTTCCTCCACCTCCACCTGCAAGCCGCGTTGCTGGTCTTGCAATAAGAAACTGAGGAAACCGGAGTCTTTATGCGCACCGACCCCCTGCCCGCTTTGCGTGGTTTCACGCCCCGGATAGCGAATTAGCTTGATATGTTCATTGGGTTTATCGCCATACAACTCATCAAATGCATGTTCATCCAGTTCCAATGCCAGAGCGAAAGCCCGCAGCAAACGCAGCGCCATGCCGGTCATTTCCCGCTGCCATTGCAGTATTGTTGGTTTTAATTCCGGCAGAGCCTCGGGCCACTGGTTTGGCCCTTGTAGCCGTGCCCAACTTGGCGTGCCCGGCGTTTGCGGTAATGGGGCTCTTTCAGCACCAATATCGAACTGTTCACGCCAGTCCGGCTGGCCTCGTGTTAACTCAGAGGCCGCACGGTTATAGCCACGAAAATGTGGCGAGCGCACCATGGCCACGGCCAGTTTGTCCTCATCAGGCAAGGCAAAAAATTCACGGGATAAGGTTTGGATTTGTTGTAATAACGCGGGGTCAATGCCATGTCCGGTGAGATAAAAGAATCCGATATCTCGTGCGGCATGGCGTAAATCGACTAAGAATGCCTGACGTTCAGTTTCACTGCCATTAAGCAGGGAAAGATCCAATAGTGGTAATGTGTTGGCAGATAATGGGTTAACCGCGGTTGGGTTAACAAATAATGGGTTGCTTAGTGTTTGATGACTCATGTTTCACTCCAGGATTTTCAGTCGGTTGCTTTTTTTGCTCAGAACCAATGAAAACTGGACAACCATATAAACGAATAATCAGCATAATCAGCTCCTGGGCTGTGGGGTGAAAGCAGACAGACGACAACACTCTTTCTTTAGCCATCGGGCGTTTAGTGACAAACCGCGTTAATAACCTGTCATTTAAGGATAAAAAGCAGTTTTAAGAGCGTTCTCGACTAGATACTTAACAATCTATATCCAAACGATATAAACAATTAACACCGAAACTGAGTAACTCACCAATATCAATCCGTTCTATGTTATTTCTTTCATTACTGATAACAATGCCGTATCACCAGCCCTGCAACATCGAAAACCAGAGTCATTACGTTGTCTTAATATTCAGATAATCTGCCATCCATAACTGTATAGGGGTGAGCTAGCAACCCTGCCGTGCTAAGTAAGCTTCCATGTTTTGCTAGAAAGTATTAGCTTAACGGTTGATACCCTTTTTTCCGTCGGGGAATTTCAGATGTCCAGCACATGCACTGTTAAGTTTCACTTCAATCTTTCTGTCAGCCGGGAGGTGGCTTAATGGATTTGGCCCTGTTTGATCTCGATGAAACGCTGATCAGCGATGATAGCTCCGGCCTTTGGTTACGCTGGCTGGTTGATAAAGGGCTGGCTCCTGCTGAGCTGGCAGAACAAGAACAGTATTTGATGAAACAGTACTATCAAGGGCAGATGTCGATGTCCTGTTATATGGAATCAACATTGTCGCCCTTAATCGGCAAACATACGGCTGAAGTTGCTGGCTGGGTTGAGCGTTTTATCGAGCGAGATATTCTGCCACGAATTTATCCGCAAGCCAGGAAGCTACTGGCCTGGCACCGTAATCGCGGTGATTACATCGTGATTATTTCAGCTACCGGCGAACATTTGGTTACCCCTATTGCGCAGCATTTCTCTGCCAATGCAGCATTATCTATCGGTGTTGCGGTGGAGGATAACCGCTACACCGGCAAGACCTATGGCACCCTGACTTACCGTGAAGGCAAAGTAGAACGGTTAAAACAGTGGCTCATGGCGTCGCCTCAGTTAGATTTTCAGCATACCTACGGTTACAGCGACTCGATTAATGACAAGCCGCTGCTGGAATATGTTGATCATGCGGCAGTGATTAATCCCGGTAATGAATTAGTGGATTTGGCAATATTGCATGACTGGGATATCCACCATTGGCAACGGCGTTAAATAACGCTGTTTCAGGGGCGTTGGTAGATAAAAATCAAATAAATAGAGAGAATTATATGCTGACTGTTTGGGGTAGGAATAACTCGACCAATGTCAAAAAAGTACTTTGGTGTTTAGAAGAATTGGGTATCAGCTATCAGCGCATTGATGTCGGTGGCCAATATGGCAAGCTCAATGACCCCCTGTATCGCTCAATGAATCCAAATGGCCTGATCCCTTGCCTGCAAGATGGAGACTTCATCCTGTGGGAGTCCAATACGATTGTCCGCTATCTGGCCGCACAATACGGCGATAGTGCACTTTATTTACCTGATGCACAGTTACGCGCAGGGGCAGAAAAGTGGATGGATTGGGCCACCTCCAGCATGGTGGAGCCGTTTAAAGCGGTGTTTATCGGATTGGTACGCACCCCTCCAGAACAGCAGGATAAAGTGAAAATTGCTCAGGGTATGACACAACTCAATACCCTGATGGCAATTGCCGATCACGCACTTGAGAAACAAGCGTATCTGTCTGGCGATAAATTCGGTATTGGGGATATCCCGTTAGGGTGCCTGGCCTATGCCTGGTTTAACCTGTCGATCGAACGTCCATCACTGCCGAGTTTACAGCGGTGGTATCACAGCCTGTCACAACGCGCTGCATTCAAAAAAGTGATTGATATTGGCCTGAGTTAATTATGTAGGAGGAGCCTCAAAAGGCTCCTTAATCCCGAATCACTTGCACAAGTAAGTGATTCGGGTGAGCTAACGCCCCTGTGGCTTCAAGGACAAAGGGAGTACCCAAAGTCATTGGAGTCACAGGTAGGCAGCAAGCGAACAAATCCCGATGAGCTTACTCAGTCAAGTGATTCGGGTGAGTGAACGCCGCTAACACCCCTGTGGCTTCAAGGACAAAGGGAAATTAGAAATCGTAGCTGGCACCAACCATATAACGGCGCCCATCCAGCACTTTATCGTTAACTTCGATATCCACTCGTTTATCCAGTACGTTATACACGCCGCCCATCAAACGGAACTCTTTGGTCAGTTGATAGTTAGCCCCTAAATCGACAAAAGTGTAAGACGGCGTTTTATTGCCCATACTGGTACGATCAAGATACTCTGATGTTCTACCCCGGTAGTTAGCCCGAACCCAGGTGGCTAATTCTTCATTTGCCTGCCAGTTCAGCGTACCGTTCAACATGTGCTTAGGCATCTGGTTCAACGGTTGACCCGAGAATTGCCCACTTTTCTGCTCAGATTGAGTAAAGGTGTAGTTCGATGTCAGTGACCAGGCTTTATTGATTTCCCAACCGAAAGTCGCTTCCACACCACGGGTCATGGCTTTATCCACGTTGGTGCGATCACTAATAAATTTATAGCTGGTACCATTGATCATACATTGGCCGGACGCATTGCCCGTGGTATCAGTACAACGGCGTACCTCGGTGATTTTATCTTTAAAATCAGTATTAAACAGTGTCACACCGGCATTCATACCTTCCTGATCATCCCACAGCACACCAATTTCCTGGCTGAGACTTCTTTCTGGTTTCAGGTTGGCATTACCGACAATGATAGCAGGATCACCCCGACCACCGCCGGTGATTTGCCCCCAGTTTTCCGTGGCCTGACGCAAGTCAGGTGAACGATAGCCACCGGATACCCCGCCCTTTAATGTCCATTGTTCAGCCAGATGCCAGACACCGTACAGACGTGGTGTCCAGTGAGTACCATAGTTTTCGTCCTGATCCATACGGACACCGCCGGTCAGCGCGAAATCATTGGTCATCTGCCATTCATCTTCTGCAAATAACGCCCAACTCCAACGGGTCAATTTAGTCAAATCTTTGGCGGAGGCTAATTGATTACCCTTGTCATTCAGCTCTTCATAACGATATTGACCGCCAAGAATTAAAGTATGGCTATCGAACAGGAATGAGGTTTGGCTATTAAAGATATTATCAACACTCTTCATGTCACGTGATGGATTACGGGTTTCATCTCGTTGAACATAGCTGGTTGAATTACCGAAATCATAATAACCGTGGTGGGTAATCGCATAATTATTACGGTCATATTGCACGTCACTGCTTTTACCGGTTAATGCCACTGAACGCCCGGCGGTTGAGTTTCGGTCCTGCACATAATGGCCGATATCAAAATCAAATTCGTTTTTATCATCGGGAGTCAGGGTAAATGTTGCCGCACCGTTTCTCATGCGCTGTTCATTGTAGCCATCAATTATCTTATCTTCGCTACGATGCGAGAGAAGCCCGCTAACTTTCAATCCCAGCAAGCCATCAATTAATGGACCAGAAGCGTAAGCATTGGTCTGATATATATCGCCGGAGTCTGAATCCTCCTGCAAGGTAGCATCTGCGCGCACCGTGCCTTGCCACTCTTTACCCACCTTCCGGGTAATGACGTTGATTACCCCCCCCATGGCATCCGAACCATATAAAGAGGACATCGGGCCACGTACAACCTCAATACGCTCAATGGCGGCAAGTGGTGGCAGCCAGCCTTGCTCAATCCCTGAACCGTCGCTGTTAGGGCGGGTGCCACGGGTATCAACACGTTTACCATCCACCAGAATCAGGGTGTATTTAGCGGACATGCCACGAATACTGATATCACTGTGGCTACCACCACCGGTGACAACAACGCCGGGAACATCTTTCAGCGCATCGGTAATATCACGGTAGGCTTTATTTTCAATCTGCTCGCGGGTAACCACAGAAATAGATGCCGCAGAATCTTGAATGCGTTGTTGGAAACCGGATGCCGTGACAACCATGGTGTCGGTTGCCGTGGTATTTTTTGTTTCAGCGGCGGATGCCTGAGATGAGATAATTGCAGCTATCACTAATGCCGCACAGTGAGATTTTCTAAAACCCTTGTTAACCTTAACCATTACACGATCTCCATGAGGTGTAAATTTATCAACAACCTTTTCCGCAGGCGTTTTTTACTTGCAGCAATGCCGCCTGGCGGACAGGTGAAAATTTATTTTTTATTAATGTCGGCAATAGCTCACCACAGCAGAAATATCGCTTCCGGCTCTTTCTGCCTAATTATTATTTTATGAAATCTGTTACTGCCAAAATATACCCAAAGTAATTAGAGTCACGGGTGAACTGCGTCCCGATGCGCTTAGACGAGTAAGTGAGTCGGGTGAACCTGCATCGCTAACCCCCCCTTTGGCCATGCTCCGTGACGACTGTTGCACCGATCCCCCTTTATCGTTCCTTACAAGATGGCGCTAACAATAAAACAAACGATAATACTTATCAATAAGATTGCGATAAACAATTAAGTGCAATACGCTGTAAATCCTTATTTTATAATATTATTTAATCAATAAGCCTGATTCATCCCCGTATTCAAAAGGGCCATAAAGAGAAGTTAGCGAAATTATTTGCTTAACTTTGCTTAAATAATCACCAGCTTACAGCCCAAAAAAAGGGCGATAAGATTATCGCCCTGCCATCACTGTGGCTTAATTTTGATTAGCGCTAAAAACTAGTCAGCTGTCATCACCGGCTTTGTCGGCTCAGGATTATCTTCACTGTCATCACGCCATTTCGGGAATTCCATCTCTTGGTATTTGATAACCTTAGTGCCACGGCTCAATTTGTAGCCAAACCAAATCACCAGGAACAATGGAATACCAATATAGGTTGCAGTCACACCATACCAATCAATGCGGTCTTGCAAGAAAGCCTGATAGTTCTGCCCCAAAGTAATAACCAAACACAGTACGAAGGCGAAAATCGGCCCTATCGGGAAGAAACCAGACTGATACGGTAAGTCGTTCAAGTCACGGCCTTGCATCATATAGCCACGGCGGAAACGATAATGGCTGATAGCAATACCCAACCAAGCAATAAAGCCAGTCATACCTGAGGTATTAAGTAACCACAGATACACAGTTTGGTTGCCAAACATTGAACTTAGGAAGCACAATCCGGCCACTACCGTGGTGGCATACAGAGCATTACGTGGCACCCCGCCCTCAGACAGCTTGGCAAAGATACGTGGCGCTTTACCTTCTGAGGCCAGGGTAAACAACATACGGGTTGAGGCATACATCCCCGAGTTACCCGCTGACAACACTGCCGTCAGGATAACCGCATTCATCACCGCAGCCGCTGACAGCAAACCTGCATTCTGGAATACCAGCGTGAATGGGCTAACACTGATATCTTTGACATCATTACGTAACAGACTTGGATCGGTATACGGAATAATCAGGCTGATAATCAAAATGGCAAAGATATAGAACAGTAAAATACGCCAGAACACCTTGCGCACTGCGCGTGGAATATTTTTACCTGGGTCTTTTGATTCACCGGCCGCAATACCAATCAGTTCAGTGCCTTGGAAAGAGAAACCAACAATCATTGCCACACCAATCATCGCCGAGAAGCCCCCGGCAAAGGGTGCATCACCAATGGTCCAGTTGTGCCAACCCGCGCTCTCACCGCCTTTCATAATGCCGCTAATCATCATTACACCAATAATGATGAAGATAATGACTGTGGTGACTTTAATCAGTGAGAACCAGTATTCCGCTTCACCAAAGCCTTTTACTGAGATGTAGTTCAGTAAAAACATCAGGGCGAGGAACAGCGCACTCCAAATCCAGCCTGGTGCGTCTGGGAACCAGTAATTCATCACCAATTGTGCCGCAACCAAGTCAACAGCGATAGTGACGGCCCAGTTGTACCAATAGTTCCAGCCAAGGGCGAAACCAAAGCCTTCCTCGACGTATTTGGAACCATAAGTTGAAAATGAGCCTGATACCGGCATAAACGCCGCCAGCTCACCGAGACTGGTCATCAGGAAATAAACCATCAGGCCAATCAATGCATAGGAGAGCAATGCTCCACCCGGGCCTGCTTGCGATACCGTTGCCCCTGAGGCAACAAACAAACCGGTACCAATAGAACCACCGATAGCAATCATGGCTAAGTGCCGTGATTTAAGCTCCCGACGTAAACGCTGCGCACCCTGCTGCACTGGGATTTTAGTATTTTGCTGAGTCATTCTTACCCTAATCCACCCTTAAAAAATAAGGCGGGATTGTAACAAATCCCACCGACTCGGATAGTAACAATGCGCTGATATAAGATACCTTCATGATCCCGGTGCAATTATTAGCAAAAGCTCATTTGCCAGTAAAAGCCTCTCTCTATCGGGTATTCTTGCCGCAATAGCCAATATCATTGGTGTAAAACGCTTAAAAACCTTATCCCTACAGGGGTAACTCGCTCTCGGCTAATTCTGCGGTTCAGACCTCTTCCTGACAGTAGCTGAGAAAGCGCTGCAAGGCGTTAGAGATATGTTTTTGCCGATGATGAATCAAATATAAGGTTCGTATCAGTGGTGGCAAAGGGATGTTGAGTACGATCAGTTCACCGTTGGCCAGTTGATCGGCAATCACCCGGCGCGACAAACAACTGATTCCCATGCCATAACGCACCGCCCGCTTAATCGCTTCTGAATTCCCAAGCTCCATAACCAACTTGAAATGCGGTAATTTTGCCAACAGTAAGTGATCGAGCACTTCGCGGGTGCCAGAACCGCGCTCACGTAGGATCCAAGCTGCATCGGCCAGCTCTTCCAGTGTCAGCATCTTATGGCATAACGGATTATCTGGGGCCGCAAACACCACCAACTCATCCTGTTGCCAGGCTTTGGTCATCAGTTCCGGCATATGGCACGGCCCTTCAATCAGCCCCAGATCACCGCGAAAATCTGCCACTGCTTCAATCACATCCTGACTGTTACCGATATTCAATTCCAGCGGTGTGTCGGGAAAGTCACGCCGGTATTTGGCAATCATGCCCGGTAACATATAGTTGCCAATAGTGCTGCTGGCAGCAATCCGCAACGCGCCTAAGTCCTGCAAAAAAAGTTGTTCTATTTCAATTGCCTGATCCAGCAATGCCAATGCTTTGGGATAAAGCAACCGCCCATGCTCATTGGTGACTAAACGCTTACCGACCCTATCAAACAGTTGCACCCTCAATTGCCCTTCCAAATCCGCCAACGCAGCGCTGACTGCCGATTGTGAAAGCGCGAGCACAACCGAGGCTTGGGTCGTAGAGCCGCTTTTTAGCACCTCAGTAAAGACTTCAAGTTGACGTAAGGTTATGTGCATAACGGTCTCTGTAGTAAAAAATGGAGGACGCTATCATCACTCTGTTCGTCAGTGACTGGATGAAACGAGCTGCCTAATTAGTTGTTAATACAATAACTGACGGACAAAAGTGTACCCAATAGATTTCAAAATACAGGCCGGCGGCAAGCAACAGAACCCTCGATGAGCTTACACCAGTAAGTGATTCGAGTGAGCGAGCACATCCAACACACCTGCAACATGAACGATGGCGGGTATATAGCCTCTATTACCGTATAAGACTAACACCTTTGAGTAAAATCGGGAGGTTATCGGCGGATGAAATTAAGCAGTAAGAATACTATTCATTATCATCTGAATAAAAGAATATGCGGTAAATAATAGCCACTATAGTGCTGATGAATGCGTTAAAAATCAACCAGATAAATAATAAATAGCTAAACGTTTGAGATAAAGGAATCCCACGTTCACTCTTGAAGGGATTAAAATGGGGTAGCGGGACAATATGAAAAGGATTCAAGTTATATAACTTGAAAAAATAAGCGATCAAATAAGGAGGGATCAACAAATAAATAAGTGAGGCAATCACCAATATCACCCACAGCGACTTTTCATGTTTTGCTTTCTTCATATCAAAACTGCTGCCTTGACGGTTATGGGGATACCCCCGCCCGTGTACATTTCCGTTATGTATATCATACCAAACTTCATGGTCATTCACGCTCCCCCACAGAGATAGGCAAAATCAGGTGTTGGGCGCTGCCATCACCGCCCTTACCACTTATATAGATTAATTATAAATATATAATGAATTTATCTATTAAGATTGAAGGCGTTAAACTGTGTGCAATCTTTACAGAACACAGGACACAAACATGGCGACTTCTCATACTAAAGAACTCCCTCGAACACATCAGTTCCCCCTAAGCCGCTACATTGCGGGCTTGGTGTTAACCGGCGTGATTACCGGGTTGGCGCTCAACGTGGGTGATATGCCGTGGTTTATCAATATGGGGTTGGGGGCACTGACGCTGGCCATTTTGTTTGGCATCGTGGTCGGCAATACCTTGTATCCGTGGGTACAACCCGTCTGCTCTGATGGCGTCGTCTTCGCCAAACAGCATTTACTGCGACTGGGTATCATTTTATACGGCTTCCGGCTGACCTTTCAACAAGTGGCGGATGTGGGGGCTACCGGTATGGTTATTGACCTTTTGACCCTCAGTTCAACCTTTGTGCTGGCATGCTGGCTGGGTAAACGGGTATTTGGTCTGGACCAGCAAACCGTGATGTTAATTGGTGCCGGTAGCAGTATTTGTGGCGCCGCAGCTATTATGGCCACCGAGCCGGTGCTAAAAGCTGATGCCAGTAAAGTGGCGGTTGCTGTCGCCACTGTGGTGATTTTCGGCACGCTCGCCATTTTTGTCTACCCATGGCTGTATCAGCTAAACCTGCATTACCAATGGTTGCCGTTTAGTCAGGAAACCTTTGGTATTTTTGCCGGTTCAACGATTCATGAGGTCGCACAGGTGGTTGCCGCCGGACATGCCATCGGTTTTCAGGCTGAAAACGCCGCCGTGATTACTAAAATGATCCGGGTGATGATGCTGGCTCCGTTCCTGTTGTTACTCTCAGCCTATTTGGCGCGTTGCAACCTCAACACCGGTGGTGAAAAACGGGAAAAAAGTGCCATCACTATTCCTTGGTTTGCAGTGATATTTATTCTGATGGCCGGGTTTAACTCACTGAATCTATTACCTGCGGCATGGGTGAATCACCTGATTACACTGGACACCATTTTGCTGGCGATGGCGATGGCCGCTCTCGGACTGACCACCCATGTGGGCTCTATCCGTCAGGCCGGGGTAAAACCGCTATTATTGGCACTGCTGCTGTTTGTCTGGCTGATAGTCGGTGGGACCGGCATCAATTTGCTGGTGCAACATATCGCGGCATAAAACATGTCACTTCAGGGCCGCTCGCGGCCCTTTTCTTTTCCTTGCAGCTTCGCCCATTCAATCATGGCGTTATCAGTGCCATAATGGCCCAGTTATCAAAGGAGAATGGAATGAAATTTGTCGGTGCACATGTCAGCGCAGCAGGTGGTGTAGACCAGGCTGTGATTCGGGCGCACGAACTTGAGGCCACCGCCTTTGCCCTGTTTACCAAGAATCAACGTCAGTGGCGTGCCGCACCGCTGGCAGAAGATGTGATAGAGAAGTTCAAGCAAGCTTGTGAGCTATACGGTTATACCTCCGCTCAAATTCTGCCACATGACAGCTATCTGATTAATCTGGGCCATCCCGTCACTGAAGCGCTGGAGAAATCCCGCGAAGCCTTTATCGACGAGATAGCCCGCTGTCAACAACTGGGGCTGTCATTACTGAATTTCCACCCAGGCAGCCATTTACTGCAAATTGATGAAGATAAGTGTCTGGCACGTATCGCCGAATCTATCAATATGGCGCTCGATGTCAGTGAAGGGGTGACAGCGGTGATTGAAAACACCGCCGGTCAGGGCAGTAATCTGGGGTTTAAGTTTGAGCATCTGGCCGCCATCATTGATGGGGTGGAAGATAAGAGCCGCGTCGGTGTCTGCATTGATACTTGCCATGCTTTTGCTGCCGGTTATGATCTGCGCACGGAAGAAGATTGCGAACATACCTTCAAGCAACTTAGCGATATCGTCGGGTTTCAGTATCTGCGCGGTATGCATCTTAATGATGCGAAAAGTGAATTTAACAGCCGGGTCGATCGACACCACAGTCTCGGTGAGGGCAATATTGGTAAAACCGTGTTCAGCTATATTATGCGTGATCCCCGTTTTGATAATATCCCGCTGATTTTAGAAACGGTCAATCCTGATATTTGGGCTGAAGAGATAGCCTGGCTGAAGTCACAAGCTGAACTCACAAGCTAAAGTCTAGCTGAATGGCGTTTAGCCGAATCACTGTGAGTAAACATAAAAAAACCGGCGCATAAGGCCGGTTTTTTATGAGTGAAGCTTATGATGCCGCGCTTATGCCGCTTTTGCGACCACAACATCAGCGCGTTTCAACATCGCATACAGACCACCTGCCAATACGGTACCGGCAATGATTGCCACCAGATACAGCAGCACCGGATGAATTGCCCCGGGGATCAATAACACGAACAAACCACCGTGTGGGGCCATCAGTTGCGCACCGAATGCCATAGACAATGCACCTGTCAGCGCACCACCGGCGATACAGCACGGCAAGACACGCATCGGGTCACGGGCGGCAAACGGAATTGCCCCTTCAGAGATAAAGCACAGCCCCAGAACCAGCGCAGCCTTGCCCCCTTCCTGCTCACCTTTGTCAAACTTGTGACGTGCCAACAGTGTGGCCAGTCCCATCGCCAGCGGAGGAACCATCCCTGCGGCCATGATAGCGGCCATCGGCGCGTAAACAGAAGAACTCAGGAGTGCCACACCAAACGCGTAGGCGGCTTTGTTCACCGGCCCCCCCATATCGGTACACATCATGGCGCCGAGGATAGCCCCCAACAACACGGCATTGGCGGTACCCATGGATTGCAGCCAGTTAGTCAGACCTGCCATGATTTTTGCCACCGGCGTACCGACCACATAAATCATAATCAAACCCACTATCAGACTCGCTACCAGTGGAATAATCAGTATCGGTTTAAGTGCTTCCATACTTTGCGGTAAACGCAGCTTAGTGCTGATGGCTTTCGCCACATAGCCGGCCAGGAAACCTGCGATAATACCGCCGAGGAAACCAGCCCCGGTACTCACTGCCAACATCCCGCCAATCAAACCTGGGGTCAGACCCGGACGATCAGCAATTGAGAATGCAATGAAACCGGCCAGAACAGGTACCATCAGCGCAAAAGCAGAACCGCCACCAATTTGCATCAAGGCGGCAGCCAATGTGCCTTTCACTTCAAAGGCTTTAATACCGAACACAAATGACAGGGCAATACACAAGCCGCCAGCAACCACCATTGGCAACATGTAAGACACACCGGTCAGCAGGTGACGATAAGGACCACCGGTTTCTGTTTTTTTGGTACCGGTGCTGCTGCCGGTTTTAGGCTGATAGACTTCAGCTTCAACCAGTGCTTTATCCAGTTCTTGTACGGTTTTCTTCAGCGCCAAACCTGTCGTGGTACGGTACATCGGTTTGCCCGCAAACTTATCCAAATCCACTTCAATATCCGCAGCAACAATCACCAGATCAGCCGCAGCCACTTCTTCTGGTGTAATCGCATTACCGGCACCAACCGAGCCACGCGTTTCAACCTTCACCCACCAGCCACGTTTTTTCGCTTCACTTTCAATGGCTTCAGCAGCCATAAAAGTGTGTGCCACACCTGTCGGGCAAGCAGTAATAGCCACAATACGTTTCGGGCCAGCCACCGTGGTGGTCACGGGTGCGACAGCAACCGCAGCCTGGTAAGGTTTAGCCTGCGCAATGGCTTGCGCCAGGAAACTATCAGGATCGCGCACCGCTTTTTCCACATCACCGATATAGAGCTTTTTACCGTTCAGCGCACTGTCAGCCGGGGCTGATTGCCCGGCGACAATCACCAGTTCTGCATCAGTGGCATTCTCAACCCAGCTCAGTCCTGCTTTTGCCGCCGCAGCACCCAACATCAGTGTCGCAAGGTGGCCTCTGGCCTGCCCGAGCGAACTGTCTATTATTAGTAGCGTTTTCATTTCGCCTCCAGGGATTAATTAAAGGGTTTCAGGTCGACTCTTGCCATCATGGCTGCCAACTGCGGGCGATCCGTAATACCAACATTGCTCTGACTCACCGCCAAAGCTGCAACTGCTGTTGCCAGACGCAGCGTGTGCTCGCTGGACTCGCGCATTAACAAACCATAAATCAGGCCACCGACCATGGAGTCACCGGCACCGACGGTACTGACCACTTCACAGGCAGGTGGTTTTGCCAACCAGGCACCCGACGCATTGACCCACAATGCCCCTTCAGCCCCGAGAGAAATCACCACATGAGCAATCCCTTGATCACGCAGAGCATGTGCGGCTTCTACCACATCACCCAATTCAGGCAATGGACGACCCGCCCAGATCTCCAGTTCACGACGATTGGGTTTCACCAACCAAGGTGAGGCTTTCAGGCCTGCGACCAATGCTTCACGACTGCTGTCGAAAATAATGCACGGGCATTGGCTACGCAGGCGTTTCATCCAATCGGTAAAATCATCAGGGTTTACGCCCTCGGGCAAGCTACCACTGACCGCGACCATATCGAATTGCCCCAACCAGCTCAGCGAGTCAGTGACAAAACGATCCCAATCCGGCTTATTGACTTCAAAACCGGAGAAGTTGAAATCGGTCACTTCGCCATCTTTTTCTGTCAGTTTGACGTTAATGCGAGTTCGGCCCGGTACCACCTGAAAGCGGTTAGCAATACCCAGCTCGCTGAATAACAGTTGAAAACCGTCTTGGTTATCTTTACCCAGGAAGCCACCGACCGTGACATCAATCCCTAGGTCTTTCAGCACCTTGGCAACATTAATCCCTTTACCCGCGGCATGCAGGCCGGCAGTTTTCACCAAATTAACTTCACCGCGTTCAATTTCAGGGCAAAAACCCACCAGATCATAAGCCGGGTTCAGCGTGATGGTTGCAACTCTTCTGCTCATGCTGCCCCCTCGCCCAAACCGGCGGCGATAGCTTCACCAATAGCATCCAATGCTGCTTGTGCATCTTCACCACTGGCGGTAAAGCGCAGGCGATTGCCTTTTTTAACCCCTAAAGCCACAACTTTCATCAGACTACGTCCATTAGCGGGTTTACCGGTGCCGTCCAGATTGGTCACGGTGATTTCACTGGTAAACTGTTTGATTGTATTGACTAAAATCGTCCCTGGGCGCGCATGTAACCCGTGTTCATTACGGATAGCAAACTCCGCGCTTAATACTTCATTCTGCTCGACATACTCACTGGTGAGCAAGGCTAGCAAGGCGGCAGCATCAGCGTTCAGCAAAACGTCAGCTTTTTTCGCCAACAGTAAATCACTTAAATAGTTCAATACCGACAGCGGTTGGTCATCGGCCACGGAGAGCGTCAGCAACAGCGCCACTTTTTCGCCATGGTGCTCAAATGCAGCTACCGGGCGGCTTACTGTGGCAGCACTGACCAAATTACCTTCGGTACTGTCGCTCAGCCAGATACCCTGTCCCAAATTGAGTGGCTCACGGGTAATGACATCGCTAACAAAATGAGCATCTACTGCGCCAATTTGTTGCAAGCGACCGGCATTCAGTGCTTGCAGCGTGATCAGATTGTCAGCCGCCACATCGATTGCGATCAGTGACGTGTCAAAATGGAATTCAGCGGTTTTTTGCTCACCCATCAGCAAACTGCGTAACTCTTCAGCCGAGGTGGTTTTCGCCAGACGTGCAGCAACAGCATCATCACTTAATACGTGGGTCAGTTGGCGTAACAATGCCAGATGTTCATCTGAACGCGCGGCGATACCGATAACAATATAGGCGGTTTGATCTTCGCCCCATGCAATACCCTGCGGGAATTGGAAAACTTGCACACCGGTGTTTAGCACCAGGTCGCGAGTATCAGTGGTACCATGTGGAATGGCAATGCCATTACCCAGGTAAGTAGAGGTTTGCTGCTCGCGGGCCAGCATGCCATCGACATAAGCGGCGGCAACACAGCCAGCCTGAGTAAGTGCTGCAGCAACCTGAGTAATAGCAGCGTTTTTGCTGTCTGCCTGTGCAGCCAGATGGATATCTTGCGTAGATAACTGGAACATAAATCTCCTCTCTTGCTGAAATTGAATCGTTTCAGCTTTAATGAGAAAAAGGAGCGTTACCCTTTATCATTTGGTGACGAGATAACGCTGAAACGTTTCAAGTAGTGTGTTTCCGACTGAGAATATATGCAAGTTTTCTGCTTCTATTCTTGATGGATTTTTGACAGCCCGCACATTTTCGTGGTGAATTTAACTCCGTCAGCAGTAAAAAAACCATAATAGCTGATGGTTGCTGACCTTCATTTAACAGGAGTCCGTACAATGTCCGTTGCAGTCGGTGTGGGTGTCATTATCGTCAATCAACAAGGTGAGGTGTTACTGGGTAAACGTTGCGGTCAGCACGCCCCTTATTGGTCGATTCCCGGTGGCCACATGGAGGCCGGAGAGTCTTTTGAACAAGCCGCAAAACGTGAAGTAGCCGAAGAAACAGGCTTAGATATCAAAGAGATGAATGTTATCGCATTATGCAATAACATCGCCACCTGGCGCGCAGAAGGTAAACATACCGTTTCCGTTTGCTTATTGGCGCAACACGCCGGTGGGCAGCCAGAGCTGAAAGAACCTGACAAGTGTCAGCAATGGCTATGGTGTAATCCGCGGGAATTACCCGAACCTCATTTTGAAGCCAGTCGTCATGCCATCGATTTATGGTTAAATAAGCAGTTCTATTATCCCTTCGACTAAAAAATATCGCTATACCCGTCATACTTCAAGCTGCATGTGCGTTGGCTGCCATCACTCACCCGAGTCATTGAGTTATCTCAACTCCTTGGGTTCATTTCGTTGCCGCCTTCCTGTAACTTGAATTATTTAGGTTATATAACAAGGTATATAACCCTTTAATTTAGAGAGTTATTTGTGGTATAGCGCTAAAACTGACTCATACCTCGCATTTATATTCAGCAAATCTGAACTAATATTGCTAAATACCCCTAACGAGTTAGTCATCAGCACCAAATCCCCCTACAATAGACCCACTTATTTTATGGGAAATACTTATCGCTAGTGGATAAGGGTCTGTTGGCAGATTATCTGGCCTTTTGAGTATCGAGGCATTAGATAACTTCGTTTTACCAATAACTATTAGATATATTAAGTGGGGCAATTTATGAGCAAGAAACAAACTGGCTTCGTGAAGCGACGCCGGTGGGGATGGTTATGGCTCCTGCTGATCGGCATCATTATTGGTGCTGCACTATTAGCAGGTACCGCCACCGTCTTTCATAAAACCAGTGATACCGCGTTCTGCGTGTCCTGTCACACCATGCAACAGCCACTGGCTGAATATCAAGGCAGTGTCCACTTCCAAAACACCAAAGGCATCCGTGCTGAATGTGCTGACTGCCATGTGCCACACGAACCACTTGATTATCTGTGGACCAAAATCCGCGCGGTCAAAGATATCTACGGTGAAATGGTTGGCACTATTAATACACCTGAGAAATATGAAGCCCATAAGCTCGCCATGGCGCAGTCGGTATGGAAAACGCTAAAAGAGAATGATTCGGCCACTTGCCGCTCATGTCACAGCTTTGATGCGATGGACATCACCGGACAAAGTGCTGAAGCGCGTATTCAGCATCCGGTGGCTATTAAGCAAGGTGAAACCTGTATCGATTGCCATAAAGGCGTGGCCCATATCCTGCCGGATATGAGTGAGGTGACCCAGGCTGGCGCGGCAGAGTTGGCAACGGCGGCGGCACAAACACCCGCAACGGCGACCACCTTATATACCATCGCCACCGAGCCTTTCTTTATGAATGCTGGTGACAGCCATAACGCCGGTAACCTGATGCCCTCAACACAAGTTGAAGTGGTAAAACAGCAAGGTGATCAGGTGTTGGTTGATGTTAAAGGCTGGCAGCAAGATGGGGTGGCCGAAGTGTTCTATGCCGCACAAGGGAAACGTATTCTGAGTGTATTACTGGGCGAGGACGCACAAAAAGCGCTGAAAACATTGAACACGCAGACCGATGCAGAAACCAATCTGGTTTGGCATCAAGTTGCACTACAGGTGTGGTTACCTAAGAAACAACTCGTTGATGATCAACAGAAAATTTGGCGCTATGCCGCTGATATGATGTCGGCCAACTGCACCGGCTGCCACGGTTTAACCGCACTGGATCGCTTCAACGCTAACCAATGGATTGGGGTAATCAAAGGCATGGCACCACGCACCTCCCTGACTCAGGAACAGTTGCGTGTGATGACACAGTATGTACAAAAACATGCCAGTGATATGCCGGCCAAGCTGTAAATAAGAGGCGAAAATGACTAAATACGAACAACAACCGTTAGAAATGAGCCGCCGTCGCTTCTTACTCGGAACCAGCGCACTGGCTGTATTGCCTATCGTTGGTGGCCTGTGGCCCAAATCTGCATTAGCCCAAGCCATCAGTCAGGCATTACCTCAGTTTCTGGCACTGCGTCAGGCGCAAAAAGGTATTCTGACCGGCGCTCATTGGGGCGCATTTGAAGCTATCGTCGAGAATGGCCGGATGATCGGTGTGCAACCTGTCAAAGATGATCCATGGCCGAATGACCTGATCACTATGGCACCCTATCAGGTGCATGCGGATAACCGCATCAAATACCCGATGGTGCGTAAAAGTTGGTTGGAAGGTGGCCCCGGTAGCCATACCGAACTGCGTGGCCGGGATGAGTGGGTACGTGTCAGTTGGGATAAAGCCACTGAACTGGTATGCGGCGAAATTGTGCGGGTGCAGAAAGACCACGGCCCGCAAGCGCTGTACGCCGGATCTTATGGCTGGAAAAGTGTGGGGATGCTACATAACAGCCGCACGCTACTACAACGCTTAATGAACCTGAGTGGGGGTTTTTTGGGCTATGCCGGTGACTATTCAACTGGTGCGGCACAGGTGATTATGACCCACGTCATGGGGTCAATGGAGGTCTACGAACAGCAGACGGCCTGGCCAAACGTGGTAGATAACAGCGAACTGGTGATCCTCTGGGGCTGTAACCCGATGATCACCTTGAAAAACAGTTGGAATATCCCCGATCATGTGGGTCAAACTGGTTTTGAAGCGCTGAAGAAGAAAGGTACCAAAGTTATCAGTATTGATCCGGTGCATAACGACAGTGCTAAATTCACCAATGCACAATGGATTGCGCCACGGCCATATACCGACAGCGCCATGTTGATCGGTATCGCCCATACGCTATTAACAGAAAAACTGCATAATCCTGACTTTATAAAAACCTACACCATTGGTTTTGATAAATTCCAGGCCTATCTGCTCGGTGAAACTGACGGTCAGCCGAAAAACGCAGAATGGGCGGCGGATATCAGTGGTGTGGATGCCGATGTGTTGCGCCAACTGGCGCGAGATATGGCTAAACAGCGCACCATGATTATGGGCGGTTGGGGGATTCAACGTCAGCATCACGGTGAGCAGCAACACTGGTTACTGGTCACGGTCGCGGCAATGCTGGGCCAAATTGGCCTGCCGGGTGGCGGCTTTGGCTTCAGCTATCACTACTCCTCTGGCGGTAGCCCAACGGCCAAGGGCGGCATTTTACCGGGGATTTCTGCCGGGAGTGCACCGAAGAACTCACCATCGCCGATTCCAGTGGCGCGGATTGCCGAATGTCTGGCCAATCCGGGGAAAGTCATTGATTTCAATGGCACCAAAGTCACCTATCCAGATGTGAAAATGGTCTACGTTGCTGGTGGCAATACTTTCCATCAGCATCAGGATACCAACAATCTGGTGAAAGCCTGGCAGCACCCTGAAACCATTGTGGTTAACGAACCCTATTGGACTGCCACCGCCAAGCACGCCGATATCGTATTACCGGCGACCACCAGCTATGAGCGTAACGATCTGGAGATGGGCGGCGATTACTCGCAACTTTATGTCTTCCCGATGCACCAATGCGTGCCGCCACAGCATGAAGCGCGTAATGATTTTGATATCTTCGCGGCGATGGCCACCAAGCTGGGAGTGATTGATGCCTTTACCGAGGGCAAAGATGAGACTCAGTGGCTGAAAGCGATGTACGACGATATGAAGTCACAGGCCCGTACCGCACGGGTCGCCCTGCCGCCATTCGATATGTTCTGGCAATCGAACAACTACATTCGCTTCCCTATCCCCGAAGCGAACCAGCAGTGGGTGCGCTTTGCTGATTATCGTGACAATCCATTGCTCAACCCGCTGGGTACCCCGTCTGGCAAGATTGAGATCTACTCCGATACTATCGCTAAAATGGAATACGCCGATTGTCAGGGGATCCCGACCTGGATGCCACCTCATGAATGGTATCGCGGGGTGGAAGCGAAGAAATATCCACTGTCGCTAAACACCGCACACCCAATCAACCGGCTGCATTCACAGTTAGATAACACACCACTGCGTGAAAAATACGCTGTGGCCGATCGGGAAGCGATACTGATAAGCCCACAGGATGCCAAGGGGCGTAACATTGTTAATGGCGATTTAGTCCGTGCGTTCAATGACCGTGGGCAGATATTGGTAGGTGCTGTGGTATCTGAAGATGTACGTCCAGGGGTGGTGCGCATCAGCGAAGGGGCATGGTTTGACCCGGCGGATCCAGCGGTACCGGGTTCTCTTTGTAAGAACGGCAATATCAACTGCCTGACTTTCGATATTGGTTCTTCCAGTCTGGCGCAGGGTAACTGTGGGCAAATGGCGCAGCTTGAGATTGAGAAGTATACCGGGCCGGTGCTGAAAAACACCGCGCATGCAGTTCCTGCTGGGGCTTAGCCGCCAGAAGAACCAAGGGTTAAGCGTACCAACAGGCACACCGGCGTTTCGCGCCGCTTACGGCCCGAACAGCACGCTTTCCCTTAAATTACTGACAAAGTCCCGGCCTCTTGGCTGGGACTTTACTTTATAGCGGTAGGCTAAAAGGCGGCCAAGAGACGGTTTTTATTCCCCAACAAGGAGCACTTCAATCCCACCTTTTCGTAATCCATTCAAACTTTCCTCTGGAATACCTTTATCGGTGATAACCATATGTATGCGCTGGGTATCAATTATTTTATGCAGGCTGGAGCGGTTAAATTTACTGGAATCAGTGACCACAATGATGCGTTCCGCGACTTCACACATTCGGCGATTTAGGCGAGCTTCGTCTTCATTATGCGTGCTCACACCGCGCTCAAGACTGATGGCGTCTACACCAAGAAAAAGTATATCGAAATGATAATTTTGCAAGGACTGGTCAGCCTGATCCCCATAGAAGGAAAGGGACTGGCGGCGTAAGTGCCCTCCTGTCATCAGCAATTCCACCCCCTCAGCCTCAAGCAGCGCGTTCGCCACATTCATGCCGTTTGTCATAGCAATGACCTCCTTATGATTACGCATATGACGCGCTATTTCATTAGTGGTCGTGCCCGAGTCCAGAATCACGCGGTGCCCAGGTTTAATCAGATTTGCAGCAACGCGAGCAATATCGCGCTTTAAAGAAATATTAAGGGAGCTTTTATCTTCTACCGTGGGTTCAACGCCAGGTGTGCCAGCATCACACACCAGCGCACCGCCGTATGCACGTACAGCAATCCCCTGCTTTTCCAGAAAGGCCAAATCGTTGCGGATAGTCACCGTAGAAACACCAAAGAATGACGATAAATCATTAACCTG
Organism: Yersinia sp. 2540 StPb PI; assembly: GCF_052217165.1. Taxonomy (NCBI): domain Bacteria; kingdom Pseudomonadati; phylum Pseudomonadota; class Gammaproteobacteria; order Enterobacterales; family Yersiniaceae; genus Yersinia; species Yersinia sp. 2540 StPb PI. Next base: position 2,250,732 of record NZ_JAZGQC010000001.1, on the reverse strand, counting down.
AACACTTCCTTGCTGACGAAGCCGCTGAATTATCTGCTCACGCCTTTCACTGGTGCCCGTTATACGCTTGTCCATTACTGAATCGGTATTGCTCATATCAGATCCTTCCCAAAAGCCTTTCGTTTCATTTCACTTCATCTATTAACACCTTTCTTTTGCCGGAAAGCAAGTCTTTACATTAGGCCAAACCGTGCTATCACCCGATAAAAAAAACCTTTCATTATGTTTCTTTTGCGAAACAGATCTCATTTCCGTTATCTTTCGTTTTGTTTTTATAAACCCATAAAGCAGTATCAATGAAACAAACCGAAAGACACAAGTAATCAAAAACCCATACGGAGAGGAAAGTGAAACATTTAACCGAGTTTGTGGCCGACCATAAGCACGATAAGCGATGTGGCATTTTTGCCGTCTGTTCTGCTCACCCATTGGTTCTGGAAGCAGCAATGCGCCACGCCCGGGACGCGCAATCCATCTTATTAATAGAAGCCACCTCCAATCAGGTGGATCAGTATGGCGGCTATACCGGTATGACCCCAGATGACTTCCGTGGTTTTGTTGAGCAACTGGCGGATAAACATCACTTCCCTCGCAATCAGTTGGTGTTAGGGGGCGATCATCTGGGGCCAAATCGCTGGCAAAACGCCCCAGCCGCAGAGGCTATGTCTCATGCAGAAGAACTTATTCGCCATTATGTCGCGGCTGGCTTTAAGAAAATTCACCTTGATTGCAGTATGTCTTGTGCAGATGACCCAGTGCCATTAACAGATGAAATCGTCGCCGGGAGAGCAGCAAGGCTTGCCTTAATTGCAGAACAGACCCGCAAGGAAAAACAAGGTTCGTCTGATCTGGTTTATGTTATTGGAACGGAAGTCCCTGTTCCAGGAGGAGCACATGAAACGCTGTCAACGCTGGTGGTCACCTCTCCCCAAGCGGCAAAAGCAACGCTCGAGGCTCATCGTCATGCTTTTGAACAACAAGGTTTGCACCACCTGTGGCCACGCATTATCGGGCTAGTCGTCCAACCCGGTGTAGAATTCGATCATACTCATGTTATTGATTATCAACCTGAGAAATCTCTTGCTCTGAGCCAGACTATCGAAGAGTTTGACACGATGGTCTTTGAAGCTCACTCCACCGATTACCAAACTCCGCTCGCCCTACAACAGCTAGTTCAGCACCACTTTGCCATTTTGAAAGTGGGTCCGGCACTCACTTTCGCGTTACGTGAAGCGCTATTTTCACTGGCCGCTATCGAGCAGGAACTCCGCCCCGCATACCAATGTTCGGGGCTACGAGATGTGCTGGAAAGCGTCATGCAGGAACACCCGGAGCACTGGAAACAGCATTATCACGGTAATAACGATGAACGTCGTCTGGCGCGCGGCTACAGCTATTCTGACCGCGTTCGTTACTACTGGCCCGATCACCACATTGACCAGGCTTATGCTCGGTTAGTAAATAATTTAACGGACAAACCACTGCCCTTGCCGTTGATCAGCCAGTATCTGCCACTTCAATACGTTAAGGTCCGTGAAGGCCGGCTCGCGGCAACACCGCACGAACTGATTATTGACCATATTCAGGATGTATTGCGCCAGTACCATGCAGCCTGCATGGGAACATCGTCATCCCATTAACACAATGATAATAAGGAATAAAACATGCCAAACATTGTATTAAGTCGTATTGATGAGCGCCTGATTCACGGCCAGGTTGGTGTTCAATGGGTTGGTTTTGCCGGAGCAAATCTGGTGTTGGTTGCCAATGATGAAGTTGCCGAAGATCAGGTTCAACAAAACCTGATGGAAATGGTTTTGGCAGAAGGGATTGCCGTGCGCTTCTGGCCACTGCAAAAAGTGATCGACAATATTCATCGTGCAACCGATCGGCAGAAAATTTTACTGGTCTGCAAAAGTCCCGAAGACTTTCTAACGCTGGTCAACGGTGACGTACCCGTGGCCCGAATCAATGTCGGCAACATGCATTATGCCGAAGGTAAACAACAAATAGCGAAAACCGTCTCTGTCGATGATCAGGATATTGCCGCTTTCTATGGCCTGAGAAAAGCAGGGGTGGAATGTTTTATTCAGGGCGTGCCGACCGAGCCCGCTCAGGATCTCTACAAACTCCTCTGAGGTATTTTCTATGGAAATTAGCTTATTACAGGCATCCGCGTTGGGGATTCTGGCCTTTATTGCTGGCTTGGATATGTTCAACGGCCTGACACATATGCACCGCCCGGTGGTCCTTGGGCCGTTGGTTGGCCTGATCCTTGGCGACCTTCATATGGGGATACTCACCGGTGGTACTCTGGAACTGGTCTGGATGGGGCTTGCTCCACTGGCCGGTGCCCAACCGCCGAATGTGATTATCGGGACTATTGTCGGCACGGCCTTTGCTATCACTGCCGGTGTAAAACCGGAGGTCGCGGTTGGGGTTGCCGTGCCGTTCGCCGTGGCGGTGCAAATGGGCATCACCTTCTTGTTCTCTATCATGTCTGGTGTGATGGCGCGCTGCGACCGGATGGCGGCAAATGCGGATACCGACGGCATTGAACGCGTTAATTATCTGGCCTTGCTGGCTCTGGGTACGTTCTATTTTCTGTGCGCATTCTTGCCCATCTATTTTGGTGCTGAGCATGCGAAGACGGTCATTGATGTCTTGCCAGCCCGCCTGATAGACGGCCTTGGTGTAGCTGGTGGCATCATGCCTGCAATCGGCTTTGCCGTATTGCTGAAAATAATGATGAAAAACGTTTATATCCCCTACTTCATTCTTGGCTTTGTTGCTGCGGCCTGGCTGAAACTGCCGGTACTGGCGATTGCCGCCGCAGCCTTGGCAATGGCGTTAATCGATTTCATGCGTAAAGACTCAACTCCGCAGCAGACTTCCAGCACTCAGAAAGAGGAATTCGAAGATGGCATCTAATACTCAGGTTCTGCCAAGCGCTAACGTCACTGAAAAGCCGGTCATTGATAGCAACGACAATATCTATGAAGACCAAAGTATCGGTGCGGAGCTGACAAAGAAAGATATCAACCGCGTGGCGTGGCGTTCCATGCTGCTGCAAGCCTCATTTAACTATGAGCGTATGCAGGCTTCCGGCTGGCTGTATGGCATATTGCCCGCGCTGAAAAAGATCCACACCAATAAAAATGATCTGGCGCGGGCGATGAAAGGCCATATGGGGTTCTTCAACACCCATCCTTTCCTGGTGACGTTTGTCATCGGCATCATACTGGCGATGGAACGTTCAAAACAGGATGTGAACAGTATTCAAAGTACGAAAATCGCCGTTGGTGCGCCACTGGGAGGAATTGGTGATGCGATGTTCTGGCTGACCTTGCTCCCCATCTGTGGCGGTATTGGAGCCAGTTTGGCCCTGCAAGGTTCGATCCTCGGCGCAATCGTATTTCTCGTGATGTTTAATGTCGTCCATCTTGGGCTTCGTTTCGGGCTTGCTCACTATGCCTATCGCATGGGTGTCGCGGCTATCCCGCTTATCAAAGCCAATACACTTAAAGTGGGGCGAGCGGCTTCTATCGTTGGGATGACGGTGATCGGTGCACTTGTCGCCACCTACGTTCGCTTGTCCACCACGCTTGAAATCACCGCAGGCGATGCTGTGGTTAAGCTGCAAACCGATGTTATCGACAAACTGATGCCAGCCTTCCTCCCACTGGTATACACCCTCACGATGTACTGGTTAGTGCGCCGTGGCTGGAGCCCTCTGCGACTCATCGGGCTGACCGTGGTATTAGGCGTTGTTGGAAAATTTGGCCACTTTTTGTAAGCAAGAGGAAACTCCATGTTAAGCATTATTCTTAGCGGTCACGGTGGGTTTGCCACCGGACTGGAAAAAGCGATGAAACAAATACTTGGCGAACAACAGCAAGTGATAGCCATCGATTTTCCTGAAAGCTCCTCCACCGCGCTGCTTACCGCTCAGTTTGAAGAGGCGTTAGCTAATCTGGATGAAAAAGAAGGGCTGATTTTTTTGACGGATTTGCTCGGAGGTACCCCCTTCCGCGTGGCCTCGACGCTGGCAATGCAGAAAGCAGAACGTGAAGTGATCACCGGAGTAAATCTACAACTTTTGCTGGAGATGGTGCTGGAGCGCGATGGCCTCAGTAGTAAAGAGTTCCGCCTTCAGGCGCTAGAGTGTGGTCACCGAGGGTTGACCAGTCTGGTGGACGAAATGGGCCGTTATCGCGAAGCCGCCCCTGTCGAGGAAGGTATATGACAGCACTGTTGCGAGCCAGACGGGTGCTGACCGAGCATGGCTGGCTCGACGACCATCAGTTACGCATAGATGGCAACACCATCGTTGCCATCGAGCCAATCCCCGCAGGGGTTACGCTGCGCGACTTTGAACTACTGTGCCCAGCCTATATCGATATTCATGTCCACGGCGGTGATGGTGTCGATGTCATGGATGACTCGCCAGAGATACTGGATCAGTTGGCATTGTATAAAGCACGCGAAGGGGTGGGTGGCTGGTTGCCGACCACCGTCACCGCTCCCCTTGGGGAAATAGAGTGTGCACTGCGGCGTATTGCGCAGCGCTACCATCAAGGTGGACAAGGTGCGACGGTGTTGGGTAGCTATCTTGAAGGCCCTTACTTCACCCCGCAGAACAAAGGGGCACATCCACCGGAGCTGTTCCGTGAGCTGGATATTACTGAGCTAAACAGGTTGATTGACGTGTCACAACACACATTACGTGTTGTGGCATTGGCACCTGAGAAATCGGGTGCGCTGGCGGCGATTAAGTATCTAAAAAGCCAGGGGATAAAGGTCATGCTCGGCCACAGCGCGGCGAACTATGAAGAAACTATTCGTGCGTTTGATGTGGGAGCCGATGGACTGGTGCATTGCTTTAACGGTATGACCGGTCTTCATCACCGTAATCCCGGCATGGTTGGCGCAGGGCTCACCGATAAGCGAGCATGGCTTGAGTTGATAGCAGATGGTCACCATGTTCACCCCGCAGTAATGAGCCTTTGCTGTACCTGCGCCAAGCCTCGAGTATTGCTGATAACCGATGCGATGAGCGCGGCTGGAATGCCTGATGGCGACTATACGATTTGCGGTCATCCAGTAACAATGCAACAGGGTATTGTCCGTACTGCCTCTGGAGGGCTGGCCGGAAGTACACTTTCGTTGGATGCAGCGGTGCGAAATCTGGTCAATAACGTGGGTGTCCCTGCTGCGGATGCGATTCATATGGCCTCGCTGCACCCTGCCAAAATGTTGGGACTTGACCACACATATGGTTCTCTGTCGGCAGGCAAACGAGCCAACATTATCGCGCTTGATTCGCGGCTCATGCTACAAACCATTTGGATTGATGGACAACGAATCGCCCTGTAGAACTTTCATTATATATCACTTTGGTTTGTGGCCAATTCCGCCACAAACCTTTCTTTTCCTTTCTTTATGCTCTAAGCTATGTATTAAATAAATATAATATATCAATATAAATCAATAAAATAAAAACATAAACCCCACTTCCAGATCACGTTTTTCGTTTTATTACTTTTCTTATATTGACCTTTCGTTTTCTTTTCTATAGATTTTCACTTAGACATAAAATTGATGAAATGAAACGAAAGATTGTCATGTTCTACTTTGTACTGACCCATTGAATATGTACTACTAAGGACTGAGTTATGAGCGAAACCCAATCTGCCGGTACTTGCGGCACATCGACCTGGACTGAAAAAGAGATCCGCCAGCAACCAGCAAGCTGGATCCGATCGTTAAAAAACATTGAACGTCAACGTAACGATATCGACACTTTCCTTGCGCCGCTCCTGCAAACATCTGACCTACAGATTGTCCTGACAGGTGCCGGTACCTCAGCATTTATCGGCGATATTATTGCGCCGTGGCTGTCGCGCCATAGCGAGAGAAATTTTGTCGCAGTGCCCACAACGGACCTCGTTACTAATCCTGCTGACTATTTATCTCCCCAGCGCCCGACACTGCTCATCTCCTTTGCACGCTCCGGTAACAGCCCTGAAAGCGTCGCCGCAGTGGACTTAACCAACCAACTTGTCAGCCAGTGCCACCATCTGGTCATCACCTGTAATGAAGCCGGCAGCTTGTATCACAATGCGTTGAAAAGTGATAACGCACTGGCACTGTTAATGCCAACCGAAACCCATGACCGTGGTTTCGCCATGACCAGTAGCATCAGTACCATGATGGCCAGTTGTTTGGCGGTCTTCGCCCCCGAGGTCATCAACAGCACCAGTTTTCAGGATGTCGCAACGCGCTGTAAGCAGATAGTTGCTTCGCAGGGCGACTTTAGCACTGCCGTATTTGGTGATCTGCCCTTTAAACGGATTGTTTACCTCGGCAGTGGCGGATTACAAGGCGTGGCGCGCGAATCAGCACTGAAAGTGCTGGAGCTAACGGCAGGTAAATTAGCGGCGTTTTATGAGTCCCCCACCGGCTTTCGCCACGGACCAAAATCACTGGTTAACGCTGAAACGCTGGTTGTGGTGTTGGTTTCAAGCCACCCTTATACCCGTCAATACGACCTCGACTTACTGGCTGAGTTGCGCCGCGACCAACAAGCGATGCGCGTCGTAGCGATTTGTGCCGAATCCAGCCCAGAAATAGACGCAGGCCCGCATATTTTGTTACCCGCAGCCCGAGAGTTTATTGATGTCGAACAGGCGTTCTGCTTCCTGATGTACACACAGATTTTCGCTCTCAGCGAATCTATCAAAGCAGGTATCACCCCCGACACCCCTTCCGCCAGCGGCACGGTAAACCGTGTAGTGAAAGGCGTCGTTATTCATCCCTGGAAAGGCTGAGAGGATCACTACATGAGCATTATTTCTACCAAATATCTTTTGCAGGATGCGCAGGCTCGGCGCTACGCCGTACCTGCTTTTAATATCCATAACGCGGAAACCATTCAGGCCATTCTAGAAGTTTGCAAAGAGATGCAATCACCGGTGATCCTTGCAGGTACGCCCGGCACCTTTAAGCACATCGCTTTTGAAGAAATCTACGCACTGTGCGAAGCCTACTCTGAAAGTTATGGCATGCCGCTCGCGCTGCATCTCGACCATCACGAGTCACTGGACGATATCAGCCGCAAGGTCAACGCCGGTGTACGCAGTGCGATGATTGACGGTAGCCACTTCCCATTCGCTGAGAATGTGGGTCTGGTGAAGAGTGTCGTCGATTTTTGTCATCGCCACGATTGTAGCGTTGAAGCTGAGTTAGGCCGTCTGGGGGGTGTGGAAGACGATATGGATGTCGATGAGGAGAGTGCTTTTCTCACTGACCCACAAGAAGCGCGTCGCTTTGTGGAACTTACCGGTGTCGATAGCCTCGCGGTTGCGATAGGAACAGCCCACGGCCTGTACGCCAAACGGCCAAAAATTGATTTCCAGCGCCTGGCAGAAATCCATGAAACCGTCGATATTCCATTGGTTCTACATGGTGCAAGCGATGTCCCTGATGACTATGTCAGACGAGCCATTCAACTGGGTGTTTGCAAAGTAAACGTAGCAACTGAGTTGAAAATCGCCTTCGCCGCGGCGGTGAAAAAATGGTTTGGCGATAACCCGGAAGGTAACGACCCGCGCTATTACATGCGCGTCGGTATGGATGCCATGAAAGACGTCGTGCGCAGTAAAATCATCGTCTGTGGATCAGCTAATAAGTTAATCCCCGAAACTGAAACCTCGCTATAAATCTTGTGTCATCAAAATGTTGCCCGGCTACCGTCGGGTAACATCATGAATTCTAATCATTATCAGACTCAAAATGCAAATAACCTTTCTGGACCTCAAATAACAAGGATATTTCCGATAAACTCGCTGATGTACCACGGCATTGTTAGCGCGGAAAATGCCTATTTTGGGTTGGAAAAAGTGCAGACCGACCATGACTTTGCTGATCAGGTCTGGAGCTACTTTGCAACGGGAACCCAGCTACAAGAGCTTTACATCACGTCGTCCATGTTAAATAACAACAAATGGGATACGCTGGCGACCGCCGCTAAATGGTCACGGAAAAATAGCGATGTGCTGGTTGATACCCATTGGATTGGCGGTGACCCTACTGCACTGGAAGTTTATGGCTGGGCCTCATGGAATAAAGATAAAGCGGTATTTGGATTGCGTAATCCATCCGACAAAGAACAAAGTTACTATTTAGATCTCACTAAAAACTTCGAAATTCCGAGCGGCGAAGCAACGAGCTTCACACTTAAGAGGGTATATGGCACCAATGCAACTCTGCCGCTCGATTACAGTAAGCCGCTGATTGTTACGCTAAAACTACTGGAAACACTCGTCATCGAAGCAACACCGATGACTAATATGAAGTAACGCGCCTATCAGACCTGTCGTAATAATGCCGCTCGTTCTATCACGAAGGGGCGGTATCCGCTTCCAGCTTAATCAAATAAACCAACGCTTGTTCTCGGGTATCAGCACACATCTCCCGCAATGCTTGTAAGCTGGCACATACTGCCGGGCGCGAAGGGGAATGAAAAATGGCGCAACGCATAGTCTCATCCAAATGCAGACAACGGGTATTGGCAGGCTTACCGAATGGCATACCGGGGATCGGGCTGGAAATAGAAGGAGCAATACAGCAAGCACCGCAATCTGAGCGACAGTCCATCAGCAGGCTCCTGTAGGCTGGTGGAATAACAGCAGACAATAGCAATCACCCCCATTAACTACCAGCACTATCCTTGCCCGGCGGTTTAATAACCGATCCATGCCATAGGCGGTGCTTTTCACCTCCGCACCATCAGTTCACTTTTTAACCGTTAAAATCCCAATTTGTACGATATTCAATCACAAGTTAATCCCATCACCAGACTAATCACTGATCATATGATCGGCATGAGTATATTCGTCTGTTTACAGAATCCTCACCAGCATGTACCATTAAGCTAGTACAAAAGAACCACTAACCTATTATTTATAGCCCGCGTCATTAACGTTACAGCAAGACAACAAATTCTGCTGTAGCGGCAAGGATGAAGGATATTTGGAGTTACCGATGTCGATGGATGTATCCCAACCGTTATCACGCCCTTCCGTCCTTGGCGGGGCGATGATAGTCGCCGGAACCGCTGTAGGGGCGGGGATGTTCTCAATCCCAATCGTCACAGCCGGGGTATGGTTCAGCGGCTCAGTAATACTGCTGATTTATACCTGGGCTTGTATGCTGATTTCTGGCTTGATGATTTTGGAAGCTAACCTGAACTACCCCACCGGGGCCAGCTTTCACACCATGGTACAAGACCTGCTGGGTAAGATCTGGAGTTCCATCAATGGATTGTCGATAACCTTTGTGCTCTACATCCTGACCTACGCTTATATCTCCGCCGGTGGCTCAATCATTTCTCACACCCTGCAAAATGTCGTGGGGATTGGTCAGACCGGTGCTGGCTTTATCTTTGTGTTATTGGTCGCATTTATCGTTTGGTTATCGACCCGCGCAGTGGATCGCTTAAGTACGATATTAATCGGCGGAATGGTAATTACATTTGTCATGTCGGTTGGTGACATGTTTAGCCATGTACAAAGTGCCGTTCTATTCAATCAAACTGATAGCAGCGCCCGCTATTTACCTTATGCACTGGCCGCACTGCCCTACTTGCTGACCTCATTTGGTTATCACGGTAATGTACCGGGGCTGGTGAAGTACTACCACAAAGACAGCAAAGCAGTGGTGCGCAGCCTGCTGTACGGCACCCTGATCGCGTTAATCATTTATGTCCTATGGCAGTATGCTATTCAAGGTAATATCGCCCGTGACGCCTTCAAACAGGTGATTGCTGACGGTGGCAACATCGGTAGCCTGCTAAAACAGATGGACACCATTTCGACCAGTCAGGCCACCAGCCAGTTACTCAATGCTTTCTCTTATATGGCGCTGGCTAGCTCATTCCTTGGGGTATCTCTGGGGTTGTTTGATTATATTGCCGACTTCTTTAAATTTAGTGATACCCGTAACGGGCGGACTAAATCAGCACTGATCACTTTTGTGCCACCGACCCTCGGTGCACTGCTGTTCCCGAATGGCTTCTTATATGCCATTGGATTTGCCGGTTTAGCGGCTACCATTTGGGCGGTAATAGTGCCAGCGCTGATGGCGCGGGCCAGCCGTAAACGCTTCCCACAGGCTGTTTATCGTGCTCCCGGCGGGCGTTTGATGATTGGTTTTATCATCCTGTTTGGTTTGATCAATGCCATTACCCATATTGCTGCACTATTGGGCTGGTTACCGGTCTATCAATAGGGTTATTTTTACACGGGAATAACTCTCTTTTTAGCGCTATCTCCAAAGCGTTTACTGTTGCCGCCAGGCCGCAAGCGAATAGCCCCAACGACTTCAAATATGGAGGCGATATTTGCTTGCCTGAAACTGGCGGCGCGAGTAACTTGTCGCAACTTATCTTCAATCCTGATTGGCGGTTAATAAATGGCTAGAGCTAACGAAATAAAACGTGGTATGGCGGTCAACCTCAACGGCAAATTACTGCTGGTGAAAGATATTGATGTGCAAAGCCCAAGCGCCCGTGGCGCAAGTACCCTGTATAAAATGCGGTTTTCTGATGTGCGGACCGGTTTAAAAGTTGAAGAGCGTTTTAAAGGCGATGAGATCCTCGATACCATCACCCTGACCCGCCGATCAGTGAATTTCTCTTACATCGATGGCGACGAATACGTCTTTATGGATGATGAAGATTTCACCCCTTATAACTTCAAAAAAGAACAGATCGAAGAAGAACTGTTATTTATTCCTGAAGGGGGCATGCCAGGCATGCAGGTTCTGACGATGGATGGTCAATTATTGGCGCTGGAATTGCCGCAGACTGTTGATATGGAAATTGTTGATACCGCCCCAAGCATCAAAGGCGCATCGGCCAGTGCTCGCAACAAACCTGCTGTGATGAGCACCGGCTTATCTATTCAGGTGCCGGAATATATCAGCCCGGGTGAGAAAATCCGTATTCATATTGCGGAACGCCGTTATATGGGCCGCGCTGAATAATACCCAATCCCCTTCATCTTTCAAGTTGCAGGTGTGTTGGCTGCTCTCAATAACCCGAATCACTTGACTGCGTAAGCTCATCGGGATTAATGAGCCTCATCCTTGAGGCTCACCCTGCGGGCTAGCATAAATGCTGTACAAATCGGTTCCCGACCGACTTGTATCTCGCTTGCCGCCTTCCTGCATCTTGAAATCTATTGGGTATGGTTGGGTATAAAACAGTTAAGGGCCATTTCTGGCCCTTAATATATTGAAAAATAGCGTGTTATTTTAGTTCAGGGAAGAACGCCCGTTTCAGCGCCAACTCCACACCACGCACCTCAGCTAACCCTTTCAAACGGCCAATCGCCGAATAGCCCGGATTGGTTTTCTTATGCAAATCATCCAGCATCTGATGACCGTGGTCTGGGCGCATCGGGATCGGACGCATATCACCGGCAGCCTGACGGCGTTGCTCTTCGGTCAAGATGGCTTTGACGACGGAATACATGTCCACATCGCCTTGCAGATGGCCGCCTTCATGGAAGGTCTTTGGGTTCCCTTCGCGGCAGGTCGAGCGTAAATGCGTAAAATGAATACGATCACCAAAGGTTTCGATCATCTTCACCAGATCGTTGTCAGCCCGCACCCCATAAGAGCCGGTGCACATAGTAAAACCGTTATGAATACTATCAACTGTCTCTTTCAGCCACTGCATATCTTCAATGGTGGAAACAATCCGCGGTAGGCCAAGGATTGGGCGCGGTGGATCATCGGGATGTACCGCCATACGCAGACCAACCTGTTCGGCAACCGGTATAATGGCTTGCAGGAAGTAAGCCATATTTTCACGCAGTTGCGCTTTATCGATGCCGTTATACTCCGCCAAACGTGCACGGAATTGATCCAGTGTATAACCTTCTTCAGCCCCCGGCAGACCGGCAATAATATTGCCCGTCAGCTTGGCGATATCCGCTTCAGTCATCGCATCGAAGTAATCTGCTGCCTGCGCCTGTTCTTCCGCAGTGTAATCATTCACCGCACCAGGGCGTTTAAGGATATGCAGTTCGAAGGTAGCAAAGGCTATCTGATCGAAACGTAATGCTTTGGAACCATCTGGCAGTTGATATTCCAGATCTGTGCGTGTCCAGTCGAGCACTGGCATAAAGTTATAGCACACGGTATCAATACCGCAGGCCGCCAGATTACGTAGCGTTTGCTGATAATTTTCAATATGTTGCTGATAGTTGCCGCTGTGCGTTTTGATCTCTTCATGAATCGGGACACTTTCAACTACCGACCACACCAAACCTTTAGCGGCAAGCTCTGCCTGACGTTGCTTGATCTCACTCACCGGCCATACTTCACCATTCGGGATGTGATGTAATGCTGTCACTACTCCAGTTGCACCCGCCTGACGGATATCATCCAGCGACACCGGATCATGCGGGCCATACCAACGCCATGTTTGTTCCATTTATTTTTACCTTCTCTGCGTAAACTGTTCAGGTGCTAAAAATGTTGTTATACCGATTTCCAAGAGGTATCACTCAGCTTTATCCTTACTTTTTAACCGCCGGGTGTCAAAAAGCAAAACCTCATTGGTTGATCCACCTCACGAATATAACCAATATTGGACTTACCAATTTTATTTTCTGTCATATGGCTTTACACTGCAAGCCGATATTCATGGCAACGAGCAAAAGAAAATGGTCAGTATGGTGTGGCTTCTTTCCTACAAACAGCCGACTAAAACTGGTCTAACAACTTTTTATTTGCCACCTTTTATGTCAGCCCCTTTGTAATAATCGTGGGGTGAATGATTTTGGAGCCACGTATGAACACCATTGCCAACAGCCCCCTTCCCTCAACCGTACAGCAGCCTACTTATGATAGAACAGCACTGAAAAGCCGCATTGTTCACATTGGCTTTGGTGCATTTCATCGCGCCCATCAAGCGCTGCTCACTGACCGGGTGTTAAATAAACAAGGGGGCGACTGGGGTATTTGCGAAGTCAGCTTGTTTGGTGGCGACGTTTTGATTCAAAATTTACGCCAACAGAATCATCTCTTCTCAGTGCTGGAAAAAGGGGCGCAAGGTAATCAGGCCATTATTGTCGGTTCGGTTTGCGAGTCAGTCCATGCCCGATTAGATGGCATCATCCAAGTATTGGAAAAATTGGCCGAACCACAAGTGGCGATTGTCTCACTGACGATTACTGAGAAAGGTTACTGCATCGAACCGGGTAGCGGCCAATTGGATCTGCAAAATGAGTTTATCCGCGCAGATCTGGCGATACCCGATGCGCCAACCTCCGCCCCCGGTATTCTGGTAGAAGCCCTGCGCTTACGTCGCTCACGCGGCCTACCCCCTTTTACTGTGCTTTCTTGCGATAATATTCCAGAAAATGGCCATGTCGTGAAAAATGCCGTCCTCGGCCTGGCTATGGCCCGAGACCCAGAACTGGCTAGTTGGATCAGTCAACATGTCACCTTCCCTAATACTATGGTCGACCGTATTGTTCCAGCCGCCACCGCTGAAACCTTGCAACAAATTGCCGATACCCTGAGCGTAGCAGACCCTTGTGGTATTGCTTGTGAGCCGTTCATTCAGTGGGTAGTTGAAGATAAATTTGTCGCGGGCCGCCCGGACTGGGAAGTGGCTGGAGTGCAATTGGTCGATGATGTCTTGCCATTCGAAGAAATGAAGCTGCGCATGTTAAATGGCAGCCACTCATACCTCTCCTATCTGGGTTATCTCGCCGGTTATCAACATATTAATGATTGTATGGCCGACAGTAACTATCGCCTCACCGCCCGTCGCCTGATGATGGATGAACAAGCCCCAACCTTGCGCGTCACCGGGGTGGATCTTAATGCCTATGCTGATCAATTGATTGAGCGCTACAGCAACCCGGCGTTAAAACATCGCACCTGGCAAATTGCCATGGACGGTAGCCAAAAATTACCACAACGGATGCTCGATTCCGTGCGTTGGCATTTACAACATGGCGGCGCTTATCGCTGTCTGGCATTAGGTATCGCCGGTTGGATGCGCTATGTAGGTGGGATCGACGATAACGGCCAGGCCATAGATATCCGTGATCCGATGGCTGACAGCTTTAAAAAATGTGTCGCCAGCAGTGAAGATGGCGTTGCCCGGGTACAGAGTTTGCTATCACTGAAGTCGCTGTTTGGTGAGTCCTTACCACAGCAGCCGGTATTTGTTGATGCAGTCACCGAGGCTTACCTCAGCTTGCAACAATTTGGCGCGAAAGAGAGTGTAAAACGTTTGGCGCAGCAGGATTAATTTAGCGCACTCACCGAATGAGCCTCAAGAGTGAGGCTCATTAATTCCAATCGAGTTAGTGAGCGCAGCCAACACCGCTGCAACTTCAAGGCCGAAGGGTTTACCCAAAGTCATTGGAGGTGCAGGTAGGCGGCAAGCAAATGCATCCCGATGAGCTTACTCAAGTAAGTGATTCGGGTAAGTGAGCGCAGCCAACACCACTGCAACTTCAAGGCCGAAGGGTTTACCCAAAGTCATTGGAGGTGCAGGTAGGCGGCAAGCAAATGCATCCCGATGAGCTTACTCAAGTAAGTGATTCGGGTAAGTGAGCGCAGCCAACACCGCTGTAACTTCAAGGCCGAAGGGTTTACCCAAAGTCATTGGAGGTGCAGGTAGGCGGCAAGCAAATGCATCCCGATGAGCTTACTCAAGTAAGTGATTCGGGTAAGTGAGCGCAGCCAACACCGCTGCAGCTTCAAGGCCGAAGGGTAAATTATTCTTCAAGCTGGTACGGCGCAGACTCAAACAAATAACCATCAAAATCAGGATGGTTGGCATCTGAAAGCTCGAGCAGTTTTAGTTTTACATTTTCCAAGTGCTGCCACATGGCTTGCTTAGCCGCTTTGCTGTCACGGCGTAACACAGCTTGCAAGATTTTCTGATGGTCTTCTAACCACTGCCAACGGTAGCTGAAATCCAGGGTGTGACGGTGAGCAACCTGCCACATGGCGCTGGTTTTGCGCGCTTGCCAGGCCTCTGTAACCATATTGGCTAGCACGCTATTTTGCGTCGATTGTGCCAGTAGGCAATGAAACAACTCATCAGCGCTTTCATCCACTGCCCCCGCAGCCAGTGCAGTCTTTTCCTGCTCGATGGCGTGACGCATTTTGATGATATCGGTTTTGGTCGCCTGCATGGCAGCAAAAGCGGCGACTTCGCTTTCCAGTAATTGGCGGGCTTGCAGTAATTCAAATGGGCCGTAACCACTATCAGAGGTCACTGCGGATTCACCGTTTGCTGGCATATCGGGCACGTTAACCACATAGACGCCAGAACCTTTGCGTACCTCCACCAATTTTTCCAGCTCCAGCATAATCAGTGCTTCACGAACCACACTGCGACTGACACTGAAATTTTCGGCGATGTCACGTTCAGGCGGTAAACGATCGCCTAAGTTGTATTGCCCGCTGACAATCGCCTCACGCAATTGACTGCCCACTTCCTGATATAACCGCATAACCTTATTTCCTGCATCAGGTATTGGCGTGACTAATACCAAATTGGCCTGACCAAAGGGTGTCTGAATGAGGGTTAGTATATCATGTGGTCGAACAATATCATTGTAGCCAAACAAGATGATTTCATTTGAATCGCATCATCCATCTAACACGGCTTATCACTGTGATAAGCCGTGCTTGTAGGAATACGTCATATTGTTTGAATATATTAGAGATAAGTGACAGTGAAAATTCCCAGACTACGCTGCGGGTTCAACCATTCCAGATGAGAAGAAGCTAAATTACCAGGTAAACGGGCAGTGAGAGGCATATTAGCAGAAACAACTTGCCGTTGAGTCAATGTCTCACCATTACGATAACAACGTGTTGTAATGATACTCTCGATGAAAGCGGTATCACATGGACTATCTACAATAGCACCAAAAAATGTAATTGTTCCTGTAGCAGACCGGGTAGATTGCGCACTACTTGCAGCAAAGGAGACTATCCATGAAAACATTATTGCTACGATAATTAGCACTCGAAAATTCATCATAACCACCTCGACTCTCATATCTGTCATTTTAAATGATAGAGGATTCCAGCCAGAGCGATGGGAATGAGCGAGCATTTTTTATTGCC
Organism: Yersinia sp. 2540 StPb PI; assembly: GCF_052217165.1. NCBI lineage: Bacteria > Pseudomonadati > Pseudomonadota > Gammaproteobacteria > Enterobacterales > Yersiniaceae > Yersinia > Yersinia sp. 2540 StPb PI. The sequence continues at coordinate 2,234,559 of NZ_JAZGQC010000001.1, read as the reverse complement.
CGACTCCGTTTATAACTCACTAAGATTCCTCGTAGAAGTGAATTATATTGCTTAGTCTTGCAACGCTATTAGGCGAGGTTCCTAACATACCTAGGAAATTGTCTGCCTTTTAGCCTTTTTCGTTTAATAATAAGCTTGGCTGGTGTTATATCCTCTTCTGATAACATCGACACCTTTGAGCCTTTTCTTGAGAGGTTATTGAAAATAAATTTACGGTAGGAGACCTCTGATGACAAAAACGAACTTGATTACTGGCTTTTTGGGGTGCGGTAAGACCACCACCATTCGCCATTTATTGTCACAAAAACCGCAAAATGAAAAATGGGCGGTACTGGTTAATGAATTTGGTGAGATTGGTATTGATGGTGCGCTATTAGCAGACAGCGGTGCGGTATTAAAAGAAATACCGGGCGGGTGCATGTGTTGTGTTAATGGGTTACCGATGCAAGTGGGTTTGAATATGCTGCTACAGCAGGCAAAACCGGATCGGTTATTAATCGAACCGACTGGGTTGGGCCATCCAAAACAGATCTTGTCTTTATTAACCTCCGATATTTACCAACCCTGGATTGACCTGCGTGCCACCCTCTGTCTGGTCGATGCCCGCCAGTTAAGTGAACCGCGTTATACCGAAAATGAGAACTTCCGCGACCAACTGGCGGCCGCAGATATCATCGTGGCAAATAAGCAGGATACCTACACCTCACAAGACTACAGTGCATTGCAGCAATGGCATGACCGCCAATCCATGCCACGTCCACTCTATTATGCAGAACAAGGAAAGGTAGATGCGGCCCTGCTTGATATCCCACACAGTAATAATAATGAATTGCCTGACGGTACCCATCACCACGGTTCAGGGCGACCAAAAGGCTTGGCGGCGCTCCGTTTAAAAGGGATCGAACCTTGGCGGCGGGCGCTGAATCAGGGGCAAGGTTATCAGAGCTGTGGTTGGGTATTTAATGCTGAGACAGTGTTTGATACGGTTCCATTGTTGGAATGGATACGGTTAAATCCAGTGGAGCGGGTCAAAGGTGTTATGCGTATTGCCGAAGGCACTTTGGTGGTTAACCGGCAAGGTGCTGACTTGCAAATAGAAACACGTCAAATAGCACCACTGGACAGCCGAATTGAACTGATTAGTGCCTCTGAAGCGGATTGGAACATGCTACAGCATCAATTACTGACTATCAGACTACATAAAGGGGTATGATATACCTCGATTTTTATTTGTTACACAATTCATACATTGATAATTTATAGGCCCCGCATGACTCGGCGTAATTTACCGACAATACTACTGCTCAATTTTCTTGGGATTGCTTTGTTCTTATCTTGGTATATCCCGGCGCACCATGGCGTTTGGTTTAAAATAGACTCGGCAATATTCTTCTATTTTAACCAGCACTTGCTGTCCAGCACGTCATTTCTGCATTGGGTGGCTATCACCAACAACCGGATTTTCGATGTTATTTCCCTTATATCTATGGGGCTGCTTTATTTGTACTTCTATATGAAGGAAACCCCCGCGGGTCGTCGCCGCCTGATAGTCACCGGATTTGTTATGCTATTAACTGCGGTGGTCCTCAATCAACTAGGCCATCTGCTGCCTGTTTCGCATCCCAGCCCGACACTAACGTTTGAAAATATAAATCGCGTCAGTGAATTAACCGGTATTCCAACCAAAGATGCCTCCAGTGATAGTTTCCCTGGCGACCATGGCATGATGCTGATGATCTTTGCCTGCTTTATGCTGCGCTATTTTTCCCGCAGTGCTTTTGCCATTGCCCTACTGATCGTCGTTATTTTTTCAATGCCACGGGTGATGATTGGCGCGCATTGGTTTACTGACATTGCGGTCGGCTCACTGTCGATAGTGCTGGTTGGGATAAGCTGGGTATTGCTGACGCCATTAAGTGACAAGATAATTGATGTGATTAACCGGAATCTGCCAGGGGCAAAAAGCCAATAGCGTTATTGGCTTTATATTAAGGCAAAAAAGTCCATTTTTTGCCTTTCTCTTACCTTAACCTTTTCCTTCATTTATTGTTACCAAACGGCTACAAATCTAGCTATCCACTTTTAATCTGAAATTTTACATTATGTTACATAACCTTTAGCTATAATAATGGATGTAAAAGGTCTCGCCTTTTATTAATCATTACGGTAATCTCGAAAACGTTTGTGTTCGGATTTGGGTCATTCGCCTCTTGCATGATTAATATTGTGCGTTCTAGCACAGTTATTCAGTTAAGTGATTGTCTAATCGGATCTCAATCAATAATCTCGATTCGTTTGGTTTTTTTGGTAGCGACATCCGTCGTAAGGACAGCAAGGGAAAACAACAACAATGGTCAAGTCTCAACCTATTATGAGATATATTCTGCGGGTAATTCCTGCGGTTGCAGCAGCGGTAATGTTATCCGCGTGTAGTTCATCACAGACTTCGAACTTACATAATGCGCAAACTGAGATGCGTGCAGTTAATGACAAAGATGGGCTTTTACTGCAAGCCTCTCAGGATGAATTCGAAGCGATGGTACGCAACGTTGACGTCAAGTCGAAGATTTTAGAACAGTATGCAGGGTGGAAGGGGGTTCGTTATCGTTTAGGCGGTAGCAGCAAACGCGGTATTGATTGCTCCGCATTTGTACAAACCACTTTCCGTGAACAATTTGGTATGGATTTGCCACGCTCAACCTCTGAGCAGCAGGATCTTGGCAAAACAATCCAACGAACTAAATTGCGCCCCGGTGATTTGGTGCTGTTCCGTGCAGGTTCGACTGGCCGCCATGTAGGTATCTACTTAGGTAACGATAAATTTGTGCATGCATCGACCAGTGTCGGTGTGACGATATCGAGCCTAAATGAAGATTATTGGAATAAGCGTTATCGCGATGGCCGTCGTGTCCTAAGTAGCGGTTCGCGCAGTTAGCTGATTTTTATTCCTGTTGTCCGAGATACCAAACGAAACTGTAAAACGCTGCCATTGGCAGCGTTTTTTATTGTCTGAACATACCTCCTTATCCCTCCGCTACCAGCCCAATTTCCGGTCAATTTGTAGGAAACCTCCTTTTTTGGCTGGGGGGCGCGAAATCCAAGAATTTTCTGTGTAAGATAATTCCCGCTTAGTTGAGACTTTTCTGGCGATCAGAGATCTTTACCAACGATTTATCCTTATAAAATTATATAGGTCGTGTTAATAAGCTGGGGATTTGTTTTATCGAAGCATATTGCCAAAAATATATCGGTATAAATGAACGCTGCTTGTTTCAGTTATTTGATGCATTTAAACCGCATCTTTTATTTATATTGAATAGAGATTCAATTGGATCGGCTAATTACTGTTAACCCTGCGCATTGGCAAACTGGTAGCGTTGCGTTGCTAACTTAACTTATACTCATAACACTTTATCGATCATGCTGAGGAGCGGCGTAACATGGGTTCAAACAGTGCGTTCTCCCGCAATATTTTATCCAGACGCCATCTTGTAAAAAAAAGTGTCATCCTCGCACTCTGTTTTTTTATTTGCTTTGTCGTTATTACTTTGTCATTACTTTATCGCAGTAGTGAACGTAAATTAACAACACAAAGTGATCATATTATCTCCTACGCCTCCCAGTTTCTAAATGAACTGACTACCACTATGTCTCAACTTATCCCGCTAAGTGACAAAAGTTGTGAGCAAGCCAGCCCGGCACTCCACTATCGGGCTGCATTTACTAATGGTGTCAGAGCATTTTTATTGGTTAGAGACAGTATCGCTTATTGCTCTTCAGCAACAGGTGATATGCAAGTCGCTGTCAGTGCGCTATATCCTAAAATAAACTTACATCAGCCGTTGGACTTTAAAATTCAGCAAGGCACCCCCATGATGCCCAGTAAACCGGCGGTCGGGGTGTGGTTGCGTGAAGCTGGGCGCGGCAATACCGGTGTATTAGCGACATTAGAATTAACCTTACACCCTTATTTATTGCTGAATTATTCAGATAATCAAGTCAACGGCTTAGCCATTATTATTGATGAATTAGCGGTAACAACTTTTGACTCTAAAGTCTTACCTATCAGCCAGCTACCGGCACGCGCCTCGCGTGAGATCCAGCTACCGGGCTACCCGATTAAAATATTGATTTATCATACTAGCCTGACAGCTGATGACATTCGCATGACCCTATTAGGAGGGCTATTACTTGCCGGTCTGGTCGGAATCCTTGCTTATTATATTTTAATTGCCAGCCAGAGTGCTGAAGCTGAAATTTTGCGCGGTATTCGACGCGGCGAATTCTTCGTTGAATATCAACCAGTATTTCGTTCACATGATCGTTCATTATCTGGCCTTGAAGCGCTTATTCGTTGGCACCATCCTATTGAAGGGCGCATATCCCCGGATCTTTTTATTCCCTATGCGGAAGCTCAACATCTGATTCAGCCATTAACCCGGCATCTATTTGAGTTAATCATCAAAGACAGTGAATTAATGGCAGACCACCTTCCGGCTGGGACTAAACTGGCCTTTAATATTTCCCCTGTCCATCTTGCTGATGATAACTTCCGCAAAGATGTTTCTCAGATGTTAAAGCAATTAAATACGGATATCTTGGCACCAGTATTCGAGATTACCGAGCGTGGTATGGTTGAAGAAGAGCTCGCTATTAAACAATTTGCCTGGCTGCGTTCTCAGGGGATACAAATTGCTGTCGATGATTTTGGTACCGGTCATAGCGCCCTGATCTATTTAGAACGTTTTACTTTAGATTATATTAAAATTGATCGTGGTTTTGTCAGCACCATCGGCATTAATACCGTAGCAGCACCGGTATTAGACGCAGTACTGATGCTGGCAAATAAACTCAATATTGAAACCGTCGCTGAAGGTGTTGAAACAGAGCAACAGCTCCAGTATTTGGCACATCATGGCGTAAACTACTTACAAGGTTACTTACTCAGCAAACCATTATCTGTTAAAGATCTCGTCGTATTTTATAATAAAAAATAGTAACAAAAAACCATATTCAAAGTAATTGACGTTGCGGTCTGACTGCGCATACACAGCTCGAATGAGCTGATTCGAGTAAGTTATTTGGCTTAATGTTTGCTTTAATCCCCTGCAAACTGGTAATTTCGTTTAAGATTATTATTATCAGAATGAAACGCAGGAGCTTACCGCCAATATGTTGCCACGCCTATTTGCTGCCTTGGTACTTTCAGCCCTGAGTTTTGGCCTACAGGCTGAAACCATCAAAGAAGGCGTCTCTTTTGCCATACTGGGTGAACCTAAGTATTCATCCGATTTCAGCCATTTTGATTACGTCAATCCAGCCGCCCCAAAGGGTGGGGATATCACGCTATCGGCCATTGGTACCTTTGATAACTTTAACCGTTATGCATTGCGCGGTAATCCGGCGATACGCACTGAACGGCTGTATGACTCACTATTTGGTACCTCTGACGATGAGATTGGCAGCTACTATCCATTAATTGCCGAGTCCGCACGTTTTGCGCCTGACTTACACTGGATTGAAGTCGATATAAATCCACGTGCCCGTTTTCATGATGATACCCCTATTACCGCACAGGATGTCGCCTTCACCTTCAATAAATTTATGACCGAAGGTGTGCCACAATTTCGCATTATTTATAAAGGCGTACAGGTAAAAGCCATTTCCCGGCTGACAGTGCGTTTTGAATTCCCGGAACCGAATAAAGATAAAATGTTAGGTTTGTTTGGCTTACCGGTGATGCCTGCTCATTTCTGGCAAAACCATAAACTGAGTGATCCGCTGAGCAAGCCCCCGGTTGGCAGCGGCCCTTATCGCATCGGCAAATATAAGATGGGCCAGTTTATTACCTATGAACGGGTGAGAGATTACTGGGCAGCCAATCTGCCGGTTAACCGCGGCCAATATAATTTTGATACCATCCGCTACGACTACTATCTGGATGATAAAGTCGCATTGGAAGCCTTTAAAGCCGGTGCATTCGATTTCCGTGAGGAAACCTCACCGAAGAGCTGGGCGACACAATATGTCGGGGGCAATTTTGCGAAAAACTATATCGCCAAGCAGGATATTGTCGACAACTCGGCACAAAATACCCGATGGTTGGCATTTAACGTTCAGCGCCCGATTTTTAGCGATCGGCGAGTTCGCCAGGCACTGACGTTAGCTTTTGACTTTGACTGGATGAATAAAGCCTTCTATTTCAATAGTTATCAACGCACCAATAGTTTCTTCCAAAATACTGAATATGCCGCAAAAGGTTATCCCGATAGTGCCGAACTGGCTTGGCTGGGTCCGTTGAAGGGCAAAGTACCACCAGAGGTGTTCACGCAGATTTATCAGCCACCACAAACTGATGGCAGCGGCGATTCACGGGATAATCTGTTAAAAGCACGGGAATTACTCAGCGAAGCAGGCTGGGAAGTGAAAAATCAGCAATTGGTTAACAGTAAAACCGGTAAGCCTTTTGTGTTTGAATTACTGTTACTCAGTGGCAGTAACTTCCAATATGTTCAACCGTTTAAACATAATTTGCAACGTTTGGGCATTACCATGAATATCCGCGAGGTTGACAGCTCTCAGTTTGTTAACCGCCTGCGCAGTCGGGATTACGATATGATCCCGACGGTTTACAGTGCCTTCCCCTACCCTAGCCCAAATCTGCAAATTTGGTGGAGCTCGGCTTATGTCGATTCCAGTTATAACTCCTCCGGGATTAAAGATCCGGCTATTGACCAATTGATCGCAGAGATTATCAAACATCAGGACCAGCCAGAGGCATTACAGTCCCTTGGCCGGGCACTTGATAGGGTATTGACCTGGAACTATCTGATGATTCCGATGTGGTACTCCAACCATGCCCGCTTTGCCTATTGGGATAAATTCTCGATGCCGGCAGACCGCCCCACCTATTCGCTTGGGTTTGATAGCTGGTGGTTTGATGTCAACAAGGCAGCTCGTCTGCCAACAGAACGTCACTAGGGGGCTGCTGTGGGTGGATATCTATTACGGCGACTATTGCTGGTTATTCCCACGCTGTGGGCAATCATTACCATCAACTTTTTTATTGTGCAAATTGCACCGGGTGGGCCAGTTGATCAGGCGATTGCCAATATTGAATTGGGTCACTCCAGTGGATTTACCGCCGGTGGCGGTGATGGCGGGCTGGGGGGGGCTAAAGTCGGCCTCAATGCGGCACAAGTGGGTGATAGCAACTATCGCGGTTCACGCGGGTTAGACCCAGAAGTTATTGCCGAAATCAAACAACGCTTTGGTTTTGACAAGCCGCTGCACCAGCGCTATTTCGATATGCTATGGAGCTATGTCCGCTTTGATTTTGGCGACAGCCTGTTCCGGGGGGAATCGGTAATGTCGTTAGTGAAACATAGCCTGCCGGTCTCTATTTCACTTGGGCTATGGAGCACGCTGATTATTTATTTGGTTTCTATTCCATTAGGCATTAAAAAGGCGGTGCGCAATGGCTCAGCTTTTGATACCTGGAGCAGTACTCTCATTATAATCGGGTATGCCATTCCTTCGTTTCTGTTTGCGATTTTACTGGTGGTGTTGTTTTCCGGCGGCAGTTATTTCGATCTATTCCCACTGCGGGGGCTGGTTTCCAGTAACTTTGATACCCTGCCGTGGTACGGCAAAATAACCGACTATTTGTGGCATATCACTTTACCGGTATTGGCTACCGTCATTGGCGGCTTCGCCACACTGACGATGCTGACCAAGAACTCGTTCCTTGACGAAATCCGCAAGCAATATGTGGTGACTGCGCGCGCCAAAGGGTTACCCGAAGAAAAAATTCTGTATCGCCATGTCTTTCGCAACGCCATGTTGTTGGTTATCGCTGGCTTCCCTGCCACCTTTATCAGCATGTTTTTCACCGGGTCGCTGTTGATTGAAGTGATGTTTTCACTCAATGGTTTAGGGCTATTGGGTTATGACGCCACTTTGCAGCGTGATTACCCTGTAATGTTTGGCACTCTTTATATTTTCACCCTGATTGGCTTACTGCTGAATATCCTCAGTGATATCACCTACACCCTGGTTGATCCACGGATTGATTTTGAGGGCCGCCAATAATGATACGGCTAAGTGCTATTAATCAGGCCCGCTGGGCGCGTTTTCGCAATAATCGCCGTGGCTACTGGTCACTGTGGATCTTCCTGACACTGTTTATTATCAGTCTGTTTGCCGAACTGATCGCCAATGACAAACCGCTGCTGGTAAACTATCAGGGCCGAATTTATATGCCTTTTATGACTAATTACAGCGAATCCACTTTTGGTGGGATTTTAACCACGGCGGCAGATTATCAAGACCCTTATGTGATTGGCCGGATTAATGACAATGGCTGGGCCATCTGGGCACCCATACGTTTTAGCAATAACACCATCAATTTTGCGACTGATGTCCCTTTCCCTTCGCCACCTAGCCGGACCAACTTGCTGGGCACCGACAGTACTGGCGGCGATGTCTTAGCCAAAGTCATCTATGGTTTCCGTATCTCGCTGTTATTCGGCCTGACATTAACCCTGTTCTCCAGCGTAATTGGTATCTGTGCTGGCGCGGTACAAGGTTATTACGGCGGCAAAATTGACTTGTGGGGGCAACGATTTATCGAGGTGTGGTCGGGGATGCCGACACTATTTTTAGTGATTCTACTGTCCAGCATCGTCCAACCCAACTTCTGGTGGCTGTTAGCCATCACCGTGCTGTTTGGCTGGATGGGATTAGTGGGTGTGGTGCGGGCAGAATTTCTACGTACCCGAAATTATGACTACATCCGCGCAGCGCGAGCTATGGGAGTGGGTGATCGGGTCATTATGTCGCGCCATATGTTGCCCAATGCCATGGTGGCAACACTCACCTTCCTGCCCTTTATCCTGTGCGGTTCGATAACCACGCTAACTTCACTGGATTTTCTCGGTTTTGGCCTGCCGATGGGGTCACCGTCATTAGGCGGTCTGTTATTAGAAGGTAAAAATAACCTTCAGGCTCCCTGGCTTGGCATCACCGCATTCCTGGTATTGGCAGTGCTGTTATCTCTGTTGATCTTTATCGGCGAAGCAGTACGTGACGCCTTTGACCCAAGTAAGGTGTACTGATATGGCGACTTCACCACTTCTGGATATTCAAAATCTCAGTGTTGCATTTCGCCAGGCGAATATTGATCGCGAGGTGGTCAGCGAGCTGTCATTGCAAATCAATGCCGGTGAAACACTGGCACTGGTCGGGGAATCGGGTTCGGGCAAGAGTGTCACCGCTTTATCAATATTGCGTTTACTGCCTTCACCACCGGTGGTCTACCCGGGCGGTGATATTCTGTTTGCCGGGCAATCTCTGCTGCATGCCGATGAACCGACGCTGCGAAAAGTGCGCGGCAATCAGATTTCAATGATTTTCCAAGAACCTATGGTGTCACTAAACCCACTGCATACCATTGAAAAACAGTTGGCAGAAGTGTTGTCACTGCACCGCGGTATGCGCCGGGAAGCGGCCAGAGTTGAGATTATTCAATGTCTCGACCGGGTGGGTATTCGTAATGCCAAAGGGCGTTTGGGCGATTTCCCTCATCAACTTTCCGGCGGGGAACGCCAGCGGGTGATGATTGCGATGGCGGTATTGACCCAACCTAAATTACTGATTGCCGATGAACCTACCACAGCGCTGGATGTTTCGGTGCAAGCCCAGATTTTGAGTTTGCTGAAAGAGTTAAAGCAAGAGATGGGCATGAGCTTGCTATTTATCACCCATAACCTGAATATCGTGCGCCGGTTGGCAGATAACGTGGCAGTGATGCGCGAAGGCCGCAAGGTGGAGCAAAATAGCCGTCAGGCGCTGTTTAGTACCCCACAGCATCCCTACACCCGCCAATTATTAGACGCCGAACCACAAGGTGACCCACTGCCCCTCACGCCGGGTCTAAAACCCCTGCTTGAAGTAAAAGGTCTACAGGTGGCGTTTCCTATTAAACGTGGTTTATTACGACGCACCGTTGATTACCATTATGCTTTGCACGATCTTAATTTCACCCTGAATCCCGGTGAGAGCCTTGGTTTGGTGGGTGAATCAGGCTCAGGGAAAAGCACCTCCGGGCTGGCGTTGCTGCGCTTGTTACCCTCAAAAGGTGAGATTTGGTTTAGCGGGCAGCCATTACACAAGTTTACCCCTAAACAGATGCTGCCCTATCGCAGCCGAATTCAGGTGGTATTCCAGGATCCCTACTCAGCGCTAAACCCACGCCTGAATGTGCAGCAGATAATCGCCGAAGGGCTGGAAGTCCATCAAAGACTCAGTGCGGTACATCGTGAACAACGGGTGATTAAAGCGATGGAAGAAGTGGGATTAGATCCGGTCACCCGTTATCGTTATCCAACCGAGTTTTCTGGTGGCCAGCGCCAACGCATTGCCATTGCCCGTGCGTTGATCTTGCAACCGCAGTTACTGATTCTTGATGAACCGACCTCTTCATTGGATAAGTCGGTACAGGCCCAAATTCTGGCTTTGCTGAAATCCCTTCAGCAGCGTTATCAGCTCAGCTATCTGTTTATCAGTCATGACTTGCAGGTAGTGCGATCACTCTGCCATCAGGTGATTGTATTAAGACAAGGCGAGGTAGTAGAACAAGGTGACTGTCAGGCCATATTTGCCGCGCCCCAACAGCAGTATACACAGCAGTTGTTACAATTTGCGGATACGTCAGATTGAGGTCTGGTGCGGGGCATACCCAAGCGCCATGACACCGACCAACGCGCAATAGCGAATTAGAAGGGGTACAAGGCGGTCAGGGTTTCGGCAATGGCGACACCGACATCTTTCAGGCGACACATAGTGGCACTCTCATCCTGAGTGTGAACAAATAGACAAGGCTCGCCTTCCCATTCGACTATCGCGGAATCCACTTGTATCTCTTGTAGAGAGAGGTGGAGCCGCTGCATGATAATCTGCGCATGGCTGCCATCGTGGCTGAGTAACTTCAGCCCCATAAGATCATTATTGCTATCGTCTATCGCCGTCAGTGGTATCGGTTCAACTTTGACCCCGATAAAGCCTGATAACCAACGGTAACTTTGCGGCAGACGATGTACTACCGAAAGTTGGATATTATTCACGTGTTTTTCCTAGTAAAAATAAAAATTCAAAAATTACAAAAGCACCACAATGACTCACACTCACTAAAGTTATAGCCGCTAACTTGGCATTGTGCCTGATTCACCCCTCATCAAAACACAACATTGATAACAATTTAGAAACTTAAAACCAACAAAGCCATTTTTGTGTTGTTTTTTTAATCGTGTGTCAGCCCTGCATATCCAGACTGAAACTACCGGTTTGAGATTTAGATCCCATTTTTCGTTATATTTATACCTTTATGGCGACCATCTCAACCATTTTTCTTGCAAACCCATTACTTATTGCCCGCTAAATTTTTACATTTAATGAACAATCACATGTTATCTCTATAGCTCAAAATTAAATTAATTAATTGATAAATATATAAATTTACTAACATACGTAACTATTCAACTGACAGAAATATCTGATAAAAACGCTTCAATAACAATTTGCGATTTTTTATATGTTCGCTCAAAAAGTTAACAATATGGTGCCAATCATAACTATGCAATAAATAATGATATGCATGCTTACTATATTGATTGAACGCAAGAACCACGCATTTTTAAGTGGCAATTCGGGCGATATTGACGGGAGTAAATGAGTTGACGAGGAAAATAATTGAATAAATAATGAGTACATTGACGATAAATAATGTGAATGAAGGGAACGCCCTAAGACGCCCCTCACCTTCTTGCAATAACCATTAACTGATAAGCCCCAGCAACTTAGCCTTGATAATGATTGCGGCGATAGTTATTACGACGATAGTTATTTCACCGCATCCTTATGTGGGCGACTGGCATAAAGATACAACAACATGGCCACAATAATACAAAATGCCATTGAGCTTACCATTGGCCAGGCACTGCGGGATGGCGCCATCGACAACAGCGTTCCTACCACCGCACCAATACCAAAGCGTAGGGTCCCTGCCAGAGAAGACGCAGTACCGGCCATATGTGGGAAATCATCCAAAATAACCGCCATCGCATTCGAGGTGATCATGGCGATGCAACCGACATAAGCCGCGACACCCAATACCAACGCCCAGAACCCCATCCCGGTGGCGCAAACCACCAGCAACCAGATCCCCATAACAAATTGCACTAGCATGCCAAATCGGAACATTTTAAGCGCTCCGAAGCGGCGTACATTGCGGCTATTAATCAATGTCATCAAGAACAAGAAGACGATATTCAGCGCAAAGTAATAGCCAAAGTTTTGTGGAGAGACGCCGTTTAAATCGATATAAACAAAGGGACCGGCACTGAGGAATGAGAACATCCCAGCAAAAGAGAAGCCGCTCGCTAACATATAGCTCAGTACCCGCTTATGGCGGAATAACGTGGCAAAATTGCCAATAGTGGTGCGCAAATGGAATCGTTGCCGTTTCTCTCGTGGCAAGCTTTCTTTAATAAACAGTGCAACCAAAATCGCGCCGACCAATGCAGCACCCGCCATGGTCCAGAAGATGGCGTGCCAGCTAAACCATACTAACAATGCACCACCGATAATCGGTGCCAGCAAGGGTGCGATGGTCATCACCAACACCACAAAAGACATCATGCGAGAGAAGTCATCTTTAGTGAACATATCGCGCATCAATGCATTAATCACCACACTCGCGGCAGCGGCAGACAAACCATGCAGGAAACGCAAGTTAATCAATTGTTCGATTGATTGCGCCATGGCACAAGCCATACCCGCGAGCGCAAATATTAGCGTACCCCAAAAGATAACCGGCTTGCGTCCGAGGCTATCAGCCATTGGCCCATAGAACATTTGTCCGATGGCAAACCCCAGCACATAGGCGCTTAGAGTCATCTGCACCGCACCACTCTCTACGCCAAACTCCTGTGCAATAATCGGCATACTCGGCAGATACATATCAATTGCCAAAGGCATCAGCATCGATAGCAAACCGAGGATAAAGATCAAGCCAACGTGGGATGTCCGGTTCTTCTCTTCATTTTGGGTACTGGCATGCACGTTCAACAACTCCTTCAATAACCTACCGTGGGTTATACCCGTCATACTTCAAGCCGCATGTGCGTTGGCTACGCTCTTTCACCCGAATCATTGACTCCCATCAACTCATTGGGACTCTATCGCTTGCCGCCTTCCTGCAACTCGAATTATTTAGTGTAATATCAACGGCAAGACAGCCCGCGCTGTAATAGAAAATCAATTACAGATGAGGCGCGCCGACACTGGCAATCTCTTCTGCGGTTAACGGGCGGTACTCGCCTGGTGCCAAATCGTCATCAAGTTTAATGTCGCCAATTCGCTCACGATGCAGCTCTATAACCCGATTTCCCACCGCCGCAAACATCCGTTTTACCTGATGATAACGCCCTTCACTGAGGGTTAAACGCACCAACTGAGGCTCTATAACCTCAAGTTGAGCCGGTTTGGTGAGAGACTTTTCATTATGCAACTGTACGCCATCAGTAAACTGTTGCGCGGTATCATCGGCCAATGGGTGTTCCAGCGTCACCAGATAGGTCTTTTCACAATGATGACGCGGTGAGGTGATCCGATGCGACCACTGACCATCGTCGGTCATCAGTACCAATCCGGTGGTATCGATGTCCAAACGCCCGGCGGCATGGAGTTTGTATGCCACTGGCTCATCAAGGAAATACAGCACGGTCGGGTGATCTGGGTCTTCTGTCGAACACACATAACCCTGCGGTTTGTTCAGCATGAAATAACGTGGGCCAACGGTTTGTTGTAATGGGTTGCCATCAAATCTCACGTCTTGTTCCGGTGTCAGCTTAATCGCACCACTTTTGACCACTTCGCCATCAATAGTGACTCGTTTTGCCCGCAGCTCGCGCGCGACTAACGCCCGGCTGACACCTAATTGCTGAGATAAAAACTTGTCCAATCGCATTGAATCTACTTTGCCTGTTGTCTTGTCGTACCCGCTGACGGGCACGATACCCGCAATCACACCCGCCAACGACAGCAGGATGCTCATGATACGGTGTGAAATGAATGAAGCAGTTGGGAGAAAATCATTTGCTGCCTACCAGACTCATCAGTATAGCGGCGGTTGCCATATCATCCTAGAAACAGTTACGTAAAAAGTTGTTATTGAGAAACAACTTACCCCCAGAGTGCGCCGCGTCTATCACGCCACCCCATCAGTGCTAACTTGGGGCCTCGCGCCAACCGCCTCCGACAGGCATAATAGTCAAAAGTTTTTCATTATAAAGAGAGAGAAATGTCACGCATACGCGCGGAAAAGGGTTGCGGGGAGAATGGGTTGAAAGCCATCGGGCAGGTGCACTAATGGCATTTACACTGCGCCCCTATCAGCAAGAGGCTGTCGATGCCACTCTTGCCCATTTTCGCCGCCACAGTGAGCCTGCTTTGATTGTTCTACCCACCGGGGCAGGCAAAAGTCTGGTGATCGCCGAATTGGCGAAACTGGCTCGCGGGCGCGTTCTGGTGCTGGCTCATGTCAAAGAGTTGGTAGCACAGAATCACGCCAAATATTGCGCCTACGACTTAGAGGCTGATATTTTCGCCGCTGGCTTGCAGCAACGCCAAAGCGCAGGAAAAGTGGTGTTTGGCAGTGTGCAGTCAGTGGCACGAAACCTGCCCCTATTTGATAGTGCCTTTTCACTACTGATTATTGATGAATGCCATCGTATCAGTGATGACGATGACAGCCAGTATCAGCAAATTATTCAGCATTTACGTACCACCAACCCCCGCCTGCGCTTGCTGGGATTGACCGCCACACCTTACCGATTGGGAAAAGGCTGGATTTATCAATTCCATTATCACGGTATTACCCGTGGTGATGAAAAGTCCCTTTTTCGCGATTGTATTTATGAATTACCCTTGCGCTACATGATCAAGCACGGTTTTCTGGTCCCCCCGGAGCGGTTGGATATGCCCGTGGTGCAGTATGATTTCAGTCGCCTGACCAGCAACAGTAGCGGCCTGTTCCGAGAGGCGGATTTAGACCGTGAACTTAAGCAGCAGCAACGAATTACTCCGCATATTGTTAACCAGATAATTGAATATGCCGCTCAACGTCGCGGAGTAATGATTTTTGCCGCGACCGTTGAACACGCCAAAGAGGTGTATGGCTTGCTGCCAAAAGACGAGGCTGCACTGGTGAGCGCCACTACCCCGCCTAATGAGCGCGATGCGTTAATCACTGCCTTTAAGCAGCAGCAACTGCGCTATTTGGTTAATGTGGCGGTGTTAACCACTGGCTTTGATGCCCCCCATGTTGATCTGATTGCCATTCTTCGCCCCACGGAATCGGTCAGTTTGTATCAACAGATAGTCGGCCGAGGTTTGCGGTTATCACCGGGTAAAGAAGATTGCCTGATTCTGGATTACGCTGGCAATCCCCATGACCTTTTTACCCCTGAAGTGGGTACCAGCAAACCGCATAGTGACAGTCAGCCGGTTCAGGTATTTTGCCCAGATTGCGGCTTTGCCAATATCTTCTGGGGAAAATGTACCGAGTCGGGTGACATTATTGAACACTATGGTCGCCGCTGTCAGGGGTGGTTTGAGGACCAACAAGGCGTGCGGGCGCAATGTGATTATCGCTTTCGCTTTAAGTGCTGCCCGCATTGTGGGGCGGAAAATGACATTGCCGCCCGCCGTTGTCACCAGTGCCAGGAAGTTCTGGTCGATCCCGATGATATGCTGAAAGCCGCGTTAAAATTAAAAGATGCCCTGGTGCTGCGTTGTGGCGGTATGAGTCTGGAGACGGGCCATGACACAAAGGGTGAGTGGCTGAAAATCACCTACTACGACGAAGACGGCACTGATACCAGCGAACGTTTTCGCTTAACCACCGCCGCGCAACGTATGGCATTTGAACAAATTTTCCTGCGCCCACACCAACGGGCACCCGGTGTGGCACTGAAATGGCAAACGGCGGCCGATATCATCGCGCAACAAGCCCTGTTACGTTATCCCGATTTTGTCGTGGCCCGCCGTCGTGGGCAATGGTGGCAAATTAGAGAAAAGATATTTGATTATCAGGGCCGTTTCCGGCGGGCAGACTCCCTTGCCTGAGCCGCATTTAGCCTGAGATTTTCGCAGTTTTATTTGCTGTCTGGCCGATATTTCGCTAGAATGCCGCCCGCTTTGCTCTGGGTTTACCCAATCAAAGCCGAGTATCGAACCTGTTGCTGGGTCGCCTGTAGCAGGGTAAATTTTCTTTAAGAGAAAACAAAATGACCACTATCAATGTAGAAGTACGTAACGACCAGGGTAAGGGTGCGAGCCGCCGCCTGCGTGCAGCAAATAAATTTCCGGCAATCATTTACGGTGGTTCTGAAGCAGCTATCTCTATTGCTCTTGACCATGACACCACCAAGAACCTTGAATTGAAACCGGGCTTTTATGATTCCGTACTGACTCTGGTTGTTGACGGTAAAGAAACCAAAGTTAAAGTACAGGCTGTTCAGCGTCACGCTTTCAAGCCAAAACTGACTCATATCGACTTCGTTCGCGTTTAATCGCGTCGCTTTCGATATTCGGGACGCCGAAATAAAAAACGCCGCTTATGCGGCGTTTTTTATTGGCTATCGTCACGATGGTAACCGTTACTTTTTGCCTGAATTACGCTGTAACTGATCACGCAGATTGGGTGGCGTGCCTTTAATAGTCAACGTATCTGTCGCGGCATCCCAGAAAATACGCTCACCCAGCAACAATGCATCAAAATTGATACTCAACCCACCCCCACTGCCAGCAAATTTGGTTAACTGACGCAAGGTACCGCGATCTGCCGGGAAACTCTCTTCTAACGCATAACCCTGTTCAGTCGAGAATTGCTGAAAATCTTTCTCACCCAGCGTTGGCAGCTCTTGAGAAAGCGCCTGCAACGCAATCTCTTCACCGGCTTGTAACTGCTCATTACAATAGCTATAAACCTGCTGACGGTATGCCTGACGCTCATTTTTGCCAAGTTCAGCATCCGCGCAGTAATCATCAACCGCCTGTAATAAGCCCCGATTTTGTGCTTTGGTATCCAGCCCCTCTGCTGCAGAGAGGAAATCCATAAAGAAGTCGGATACTTTGCGCCCTACCCGCCCTTTCAAGAACGTAAGGTAACGCGTGGATTCTGGATTATTTTCCCATTCAGTTAAATCGATACGGGCGACAATATCAGCACGGTTAATATCGAGATAATGGGTGGTACTGAGATCAAGTTGCTCATTCACTCGCATACTATTACAACTGCTCAGCACCGAGATAAGCAGATACTCCACCGCCAGATAACGATATTGGCAAAACAGCACCACACCGCCTTCGGCAAACGGATATTTGGCTAACTCATCACGTAAACGCCCGGTGGCAGCACGGCTAAAACTGAGGAAGTCTTCATCACCCTTACGGCTTCGTTTCAGCGCTTCAGCCAGCTCGCTTTGCTCATTAAACAGCCCGTAAGCTTTGCTTTTGGCGCTGTAAACACGATGCAGTTCGGCCATCATTTCTTCAACTACAGCATTGGCAGGTAACAGAGAATCGCGCAACACCACATCAAGCGTTTGTTCATCACGCTTGATAAGCTGATGTAAGGCTATCTGGTCAATATCCAGACTCATGATAAATACTCCTTTTGGCTAGGGGCGTATTCAATCACTGATGCCTGAGAGCTGCAACCCTAAAGCATTCGCGCCCCTCAATTAATGGCTAATGATTCTTAATGCTATAAAATAGCGGAAAAGCGTGTCTCTATACGGTAAGATGTGGGACTTTGTCAGGTATTGAGCACACTTTTTATGGCACAATCATCCCGTTATAGCGACGAACAAGTCGAAAAACTGCTGTCAGAATTAGTCAGCGTAATGGAAAAAAACCGTACTCCCACCAATCTTTCTTTGATGGTGTTGGGGAATATGGTAACAAATTTGATCAATACCAGCGTGGCCCCAGCGCAGCGCAAAGTATTGGCACGTTCTTTCGCTGAAGCTCTTCAAGCTTCGATAAGTGAAGATAAAGCTCATTAATTTATCGGCCAAGACTGCAATCTCAATATGGTGACAAATCGTCAGCGCTATCGTGAAAAAGTCTCCCAGATGATCAGCTGGGGGCACTGGTTCGCCCTGTTTAATATCCTGTTTAGCCTAGTGCTGGGTAGCCGCTATCTGTTTGTCTCCGATTGGCCCTCATCGCTGGTTGGCCGTATCTATGCCCTCGTCAGTTGGCTCGGGCACTTTAGTTTTATCGTTTTTGCTGCTTATTTGTTGGTGATCTTCCCACTCACCTTTGTGGTGATGTCGCAGCGACTACTCCGTTTCCTTTCCGCCGCCTTTGCCACTGCGGGCCTGACTCTGCTGTTGGTTGATACCGAAGTTTTCACCCGTTTCCATTTACACCTTAACTCGGTGGTATGGGAATTGGTGGTTAACCCAGACCAGACCGAGCTGGCGCGTGATTGGCAATTAATGTTTATTGCCGTGCCAGTCATTTTCCTGGTCGAGATGCTTTTCGGCACTTGGGCCTGGCAAAAACTACGCAGCCTTAACCGGCAACGCTTTGTTAAGCCGTTGGTGGCGGTGTTTATTTCTGCGTTCTTTGCCTCTCATCTGATTTATATTTGGGCCGATGCCAATTTTTATCGCCCAATCAGTATGCAACGCGCAAACCTGCCACTCTCTTACCCGATGACCGCCCGTAAGTTCCTTGAGAAACACGGCCTGCTCGATCAGCAGGAATATCAGCGTCGCCTGGTGGAACAAGGTAATCCAGATGCACTGGCGGTTGAATATCCACTCAACCCGATTACCTTCAGCGATAAAGGCAGTGGTTATAATTTGTTGCTCATTGTGGTTGATGGTATTCGTGCCAGTAGCCTGCAAAAAGACATGCCTGCCCTGGCCGAATTTGGCCGTTCAAACATTCAGTTTGACAGCCACTACAGTTCAGGTAACCGTCAGGATACGGGCTTATTTGGCCTGTTTTATGGCATTTCGCCTACTTATTTAGACGGTATTCTCTCCGCGCGCGAACCCTCAGCGTTTGTTACAGCATTAAGCGCGCAGGGTTATCAGTTTGGTCTGTTCTCATCCGATGGTTTTGAGTCACCACTCTACCGCCAGGCACTGTTAGCTGATTTCACATTACCAACTCCTGCAGTGCAACCGGATAGCGAAACCACGGCACAGTGGCAGCAATGGCTGTCCACGCTCAACAATAATGCACCATGGTTCTCATACATTAACCTCAACGGGGCAGTTGAAGCACAAGACCCGGTAATCGGGCAGAAGGTTGCGTTACCGACTGACTTTATCCGTCACTACCAGGCAGGCGCAAAAGATGTAGATCAACAGATTGCGACTATTCTGGATACACTGAAACAGCGCGGTCAGCTCGATAAAACCGTAGTTATTATTACTGCGGCCCATGGTGTTGAATTTAATGACAGCGGCAATGATACCTGGGGTGCAGGCAGCAGCTTTAATCGCCAACAACTGCAAGTGCCATTAGTGGTTCATTGGCCAGGCACGCCAGCGCAGGCCGTGAATAAACTGACCAATCATGAAGATATCATGACAACGCTGATGCAACGCTTGTTACACGTCAAAACAGCGCCTGAGGATTATTCGCAAGGGGAAGATTTGTTCGCCGCACAGCGCAATAATAACTGGGTGGCAACCGGTGACAATGGCATGTTAGTTATTACTACGCCAACACAAACCGTTGTATTAGATAATAACGGTGAATACCGCACCTATGATGAGCAAGGCAATGAAATCAAAAATGAAAAACCTCAACTTCCATTACTGCTGCAAGTGTTGACGGATATAAAACGTTTTATTGCGAACTAGCTCTAAAAACAGGCATTGGTGCGCTCAAAAAACAAGCGAACGTTTTGCCAAGTCTTGCATTAATAACGGTAAAATGTAGTATAACCGTCATAGCATCGGCATGTAGCGCAGCTTGGTAGCGCACCGTCATGGGGTGTCGGGGGTCGGAGGTTCAAATCCTCTCATGCCGACCAAAATACCTCAAAAAAACCAATCCGTTAGGGTTGGTTTTTTTGTTTGTGGGATTTGACTGATGTGGCTATGGTGTAAAATGGCCAGGCGGCAAAAAGCCACGCGCACTACCTGCCAGAAGCCAGGATAGTGCGACTCATACGTAGTTTTAATCGATAATGACTCGACCATTCAGTGGCTGTACAGGGCGATTATTCGTATGATGAACCACAGAGCGGAATTGATTAATTTGTTCAGCAGAAGCGCTCGCAGGCTGCTCAAGCACCATCCAACTGACACCTTCAGAGCAAGGTGGTGTGGTTAGTGAGCCACTAAAGCGATAAAAATCAAACTTTTTGGGTAGCAATGCTTTGATATCAAGAGGCTTATTTAATATCGCCATTTGGTCAATCGCCGTTGGCATTTGCTGCCAAGCCTGTGCCAGTTGTGGATTTGCATCCCCCTGCTGGAACATGAGTGCGAGCACTGCCAGTGCCCCATCTTTATCTTTATAAACAAAATGAGCTTCTAACGGGAACTGTTTGCCATCAATCTCATTTTCACTTGGGGTATGGAAATGGAATTGCTGCAATGTGAAAGTATCGCCGTCCAGTTTCAGGGTATTGCCAGTGCTGACATTCACCTGAATCGTATGGCCGTTATTCACGATTTGCTGTTTACCTGGTTGGAAAGCCAACTCGAGTTGACTGTGATGGGTTTTCAATGCGCCGTGAATATTAACCGGCGACTGATTTTTACCTGTTTCGCACAGTGAAAAATCCGGTGAGAGTTTTCCCCAATGGGCAGGATCTTCCTGACCTTCATATCCCCAATGAGCATGTTCCGCCGCACAGACTGAAAAACTGGCGGCCAACAGCGCTGCAATTAATAACTGCCCTTTCATTTCTAATCCTTTTTACACAAAAAAACTGAATTAACCCTGACGAATATCCCATGCAAAGCATGATGTTATCGCTTAGGGCAAGAGAATAACCCAGCTTTTTTTAAGGATATGTCAGCCACATCCTACAGACAGGAGGAATAAGTTCTAATTAATTGAATTTAAATATATTTTTTAATCAGCCAGAAATGTAACAAACTGCGTTTGTTCACCTGAAGTGATGGGTAAAATGGGGCGAGGGGAAATTAATGGAAAGGCCGAAACCATAATCAGCCTTTCCAAAATCACTTATTTATTGGGCGCTTAGAGCACTTCACCATTGCTGGTAATAACCTGCTTATACCAGTCAAAACTTAATTTGCGTGAACGTGTCATGGTACCGGTACCGTCGTCGTTTTTATCCACATAAATAAAACCGTAACGTTTGCTATATTCACCTGTAGTGAATGATACACAATCAATACAGCCCCATGGGGTATAGCCCATTAAATCAACACCATCTTCAAATACCGCTTTTTTCATTTGCTCAATGTGAGCTTTGAGGTAAGCAATGCGGTAATCATCGTGAACCATACCGTCGGCAGCCACTTTGTCGATAGCGCCAAAACCATTTTCAACAATAAACAGCGGCTTTTGATAGCGTTCGTACAATACACTCAGTGAATAACGTAAGCCAACAGGGTCAATCTGCCATCCCCAGTCTGACGCTTTAACATGTGGATTTGGCACGCTGCCTTCAAAGCCAGAAAGTGAATTACCGCTGCCAGGGTTAGTGGCAGAAACTGCATTACTCATGTAATAACTCAACCCCATATAATCAGCACAGCCATCACGCAGAGTATCAAGATCACCCTCTTCCATTTTGATGGTGAATCCGCGACGCTCCCACTCGTTCAGAATATAGGAAGGGTAGTAACCGCGCATATGAACGTCACCAAACAGATAACGCTCACGCATAGCCTCTACTGAATACATCATGTCATCAGGATGGCAGGAGAATGGATACAACGGCACCATCGCCACCATACAACCAATTTTGAACTCAGGATTAATGGCATGACCAAGCTTGACGACTTTGGCGCTGGCGACAAACTGATGATGCAGCACTTGGTACAGCGTCTCTTCTGGATTTTCTTGCTCAGTAAATACCACCCCCGAACAGCAATAACCAAATAATGGATACTTCCAGTTGCGCTGGTTATTGATCTCGTTAAAGGTCATCCAGTATTTAACTTTACTTTTATAACGCGCCATCACCACTTCACTGAATTTCACGAAGAAATCGACCACCTGACGGTTTTTCCAGCCACCGTATTCTTTCACCAGATGCCAAGGCATTTCGAAGTGAGATAAAGTAATGACCGGCTCGATACCGTATTTCAGTAACTCATCAAACATATCGTCGTAAAATTGTAACCCGGCCTCATTGGGCTGCTGCTCATCGCCATTCGGGAAGATACGCGTCCAGGCAATAGAAGTACGGAAGCATTTGAAGCCCATCTCAGCAAACAGCGCAATGTCTTGTTTGTAATGGCCATAAAAATCAACCGCTTCATGGTTAGGATAACGGTAGCCGTCCTGTACGCCATCAGTCATCACCCGATCAACTCCATGCGCACCACCAGACAGTACATCGGCGATACTCACACCCTTGCCGCCTTTATCCCAGCCGCCTTCAACCTGGTGTGCTGCAACTGCGCCGCCCCATAAGAAATCTTTCGGTAATTGTTTGTGGCTCATTATTTTCTCCCTTAATACTGTGGGCAACTGTACGCCCTTGAAATGAAAATCAATGGCGGGATGGCCCGCCTGAATATTTAAACAGTTAGCCCCGATTCATTTGCGCCTGAGTAATCGGCGCGCCAGATGCTTTAGCGCTGTTTTGCTGTTGCACACTTTCAGGCTCATCAGTAAACCCAACCAACCAAGTGAAAAGTGCGCCCAACACGAACGCTACCGTGATCGACAGCAAGAAACCAAGGAACTGCGCCATATGGCCCTCTTTGAAAAAGACCGGTAATACCGCAATACCCGGTAAGCAGTAACTCCATGACACCGCATTAAATGCCCCTGCGATAGCACCACCAATTCCGCCAGCAGCACAACTGCATAAGAACGGTTTTTTTAGGCGTAGTGCCACACCATAAATTGCCGGTTCGGTAATACCGAACAACGCGGTGATACCGGCCGACAGTGAAATACCCTTCATCTCACTATTGCGGGTTTTTAAGTAAACACCAAACATGGTGCCCGCCATGGCAAAGACAGCGGAAGCTTGCAGGCCAGTAAAGGTGTCATAACCCAGAGTCGCGTAGTTACCAACGGTAACAGGCGTGATCCCCCAATGCACACCCAGTGTGACCAGTGGCTGCCAGAAAGCGCCGACCATAAACCCAGCCGCTGCCGGGCTAAGGTTATAAAGCGAGTTATAAACACCACCAATCGCACCGCCGATCAGATTACCCACCGGGCCGAACACCAATAGCGTTAGTGGCACCATGATGGCAATACAGAACATTGGGGTGAATAGATTGCGCACCACCATTGGCAGGATCCGCTCAAAGAAGCGCTGCACGTAAGACATGGCCCATACCATCAAAATAATCGGAATAACCGAGGCGGTATAGCTCAGGTATTGCACGGGAATACCGAAGAAATCCAAGGTTGGCGATGATAAGGGAATACCCGCAATAGTGTTTAAAATATGGGCAACTTGCGGATTATTCAGTGCTTCTTGCATCAGTTGCTGAACGGCTGGATCGGCCGAATTCAGCATAGTAATTTTATTGGCCGTCAGCATATTCATATAATCAGGGCTGATCAGGGCACAAGCGGTAATAACTGCGGTGAAAGGATTAACATTAAATTTCTTGGCCGCGGTAAAGGCAACCAGCACGGGCAGGAAGGTAAAACCGGTCCAGGAAACAAAATTCAGAATACGGTAGGTGCCGCTCGTCGCATCCATCCAGCCAATGGCGGCAAGAAATGAAATAATCCCCTGTAAAATACCGCAGGCGGCTAACGGATAAAGGAATGGGGCGAAAATGCTGGAGATAATATCCATCAAACGGCTAACAATACCGACCTTGGGTGCAGCAACCGGGGCACTTTCATCGACATTAATCAAGCTGATGACATGTTTATAAGCATCGCCGACATGATTACCGATCACCACTTGCATTTGCCCACCCGCTTCAATAACGGTGATAACCCCTTTAACACGATTTAAACGTTCTTTGTCGACAATTTTATTATCTTTCAATATAAACCGTAAACGGGTCGCACAATGTGTGACATTAATCACATTATTATCACCGCCAATATATTGGATAATTTCCTGAGCGGTCAGTGCGTAATCTATTGCCATTATTAATCTCCTGTCGCGGGTACTGAGCGTAAGATAACCAGAGCGTTATTGGCTTATTATTAATATTCGTAGCCGATTGAGATTGGATTCTAGCAAAAAGAAAAGCGAAGTCACGATATAACAAAAATCGTGAATTGGAATATGTCACACTCAAAAAACACGGTGTTTTATGGTGCTTTTTTATTAATTAATTGCGGGAGTTTTTTACCAATAGTTTCTATTATATATAATACTGGGATTTGAGTGGTAATATTATAATGCCCTTCCAATACAATAGGTGGCATATGATAGGAGATATTAAGGTCGGCCATTTTGGCCAGCGTTGAGTTATCACTATTTGTCAGGCTGATTATTTTACAATTATGTAAACTGAACTGATTGGCAATACGGATAATCTCTTCGGTTTCACCCGAGACGGAAAATATGATAGCAATAGCATCCTGATACATATCGCTGTTGATAGGATAATAGGGATCGTCAATATAAGTACTAAACTTGCCAATATTCGAGAAGAAACGAGCGCTGTATTTCCCTAACGCCCCAGAGGTTCCTATACCCACAAAAATAATTCGGCGCGTGGCGGCTATTTGTGCTGCGGCCGTATCCAGTAACTCGTCAAACTCACTATTATTAATACTTTTAAAATAGCTAATTATTTCACTAATACCAAAGCTAACTGGTGGTTTTTCATCATGCTCTACATATAATTTAAACCGCACCCGGAATTCAGAATAACCATCACAATTCATTTTTTTACAAAATCGTAAAACTGTAGTGGTAGAAACACCCGCTGCGTCAGCCAGTTCTCTGATGGTCATATACATCACTTTATCAGTGTTTTTTATGATGTAATTATAAACGATCAATTCCAGTTCGTTCAGCGCTGATATTTCTTTATATGTAAACATACTGATACCTGAAGTCCCATTAGCTGCCTGAAACCATGACACATATGTCATGATCCGAGATAGGCGAATTTAGCACGAAATGAAGCGACGAACGAGGCAGTTGTTGTTGGTTGTTGGAGCAATTCGGCTGTTGTAATTGCAAGATAGTTTCCTTGATCAACATCCGCCTGGCTTGCGCTATAACCTCGGCCGTCATTAGTCAATGTAAGTACAGTGTCTGATATAACCAGACCTACAGCACCTAGCAATTAAATAAACCGGGCAATTAAGCCCGGATTTGTACTTTACTCTGCAATTGTAATAGGCTCAGGTAACCCATCAAGCCACATATGTACTTTGTCATAAAAGACTGCCCACATGGGATCATCGGCTTCAATCTCCCCTTGATTTGGAAAATACTCTGGATCTTGTGGGCCACCAAAGTAAGCAATAATTTCTTCTTTTGTTGAATTTTTAAATTGAACAAGCATATTCACTCCTTAAAAATCATAACCACGGCCTGCGATAA
The DNA here is from genome assembly GCF_052217165.1 of Yersinia sp. 2540 StPb PI. Lineage (NCBI taxonomy): Bacteria > Pseudomonadati > Pseudomonadota > Gammaproteobacteria > Enterobacterales > Yersiniaceae > Yersinia > Yersinia sp. 2540 StPb PI. Next base: position 2,208,776 of record NZ_JAZGQC010000001.1, on the reverse strand, counting down.
TGTATGTTCCTGGGTTTGTATTGGACATTGAAAAATAGAGCCGCTGGATTTCTATTAATGACAGCGTTCCTGTGGTAATGGACGTTGCTGTTTGCCCTGTAACGGTTGAAATCGCACCGAACTGTCCGATACCTGACAGAGATGAGCCAATACTCAGCGCAACACCGTTGCCAGCGACTGTTTCATTTACTGTTATAGCAATATCTATCTGTGTGGCATTGGGTGGGGCCACAGGTGAAACACCTAACGGCGTTTGCGCTGTTGTACCACTAGAAACGGAATATATAGTAGCTGTTTGGATTGCTATATGCCTATGGGATTGAAATCCTATCTTCAACAATGATGATGCCGTCCCCCACACACTAACCAACGCTGATGCTGTATAACCTGATGGCATATTAGCCCCGCCATACACTTCAGGAGCAAGCACTGACGTGGAATTAACTGCCAGCAATGCAGATACTTGAGTTATTGGGTTATAAATCGCATACAGCGCTACAAATCCCGCAGCTGGCGCGGTGCCAGTATCCATACCGCCAGCGCCCGTAGTCGCAAGGTTAATTGCTTTATTGAAGCTAGTAAGTTTGTACTGACGTCCACCTAGCGCCGTTTGTACGATCAATTCATCTGCCGTGAAAGTGGCCGTTGACGATGCGGCTGTAACACTCATTTTTGCATTGCGTGATGTGCCAACAACGCCCGTTAATTGGGGCAGATGGGCTGCATCGCCCAAACCAAGGTTTACGAGAGTCTCAGCGACAGCGGCGGGGCCGGCATTTTTAATTTCCACAAGGTTATTGGCTGTTTTTAAAAATCCACCATCAGTAATTAATTTAGAGACAGCAGTCGCCACCTGATCAAACTTCTCACTGTCAGCATCAATATTAGCGGCAGAAAGAACACTCATTAATTCCCGCTGTAAGGTGTTAAACCATTCCGCCGGTAATATCGTTGGGGGAACGCCGCCGGCGACATTGCCGTCGGTAAATTCGCCATTACTGTCGGCGCGTGAATTAGGAATATCTCCAATTTTTTGCATAGTAATACCTCACCAATTAAGGCGTTTTAAATTAATAGAAATTGATTAGTTAGCTAACGTAGCCAAACTTCAGAATGCTATGAGACGGATTTAACACCGCAAACCGGCATTCAAGTTGTTTATTGCCCCATGAACGCAACGGATCACTGCAATAAGTTAGGCCACATTGAGCATAATGAAGCGTGGTTTCGGGTGCGGTAATCAACCACGTGAATGGCCACTCGTCACCGTTCAATGCATCACGGCATACCGACATACCTGCACAGGCTTGCCGGTATTGGGTGATAGCAATGGAGTAACCCAATGCCTTGGCCACACGGATAAAATAGGATGCAGACTGGCCGCCGATGCCAAACAATTTCGACACCACGGCCCGCTGGCGCTGGATCATGCTGTCTACTTCACCAATGGCACATAGATCCGGTAGCCCCACAGTGGCTTCCCACTCAGGTAACATAGCCGTCGCCGTTGCCGGGAATGCCGCAGACAACAAATCTTGCGCATCTTCATCGCTACGCTGATACGCATTTGCCAGCGCCCGCAGTACCTCAGTCTGCACGCCATCCGGTCGCCGTGGCCAGACTAAACCCATCGGCATTAATGCTTGCAAAGCGGTAGTATATTCACTGACAGAGTAGCGACTCATAGATAGCTCACCGTACCCCTAATGGGGAGTTTGCCAGTTTGTAACTCAATATTGGCCGCCGGAGATTGCATAATAAAGCCCCCGGTCCCCGTGACCTCACCAATTGCCAGTAATAGTGATGACCACAAGATTTTGCCACCAGGTTCACCTTCGCTGAAAAACACCTCGTCGATAGCGGCATTGATGGCGGTCGTGGTAGCACTATCAGCATGTGAAATCCCACTAATAACAAAATCAATGGGTTGTGCAACTGGCGCACAAACATAAACCAACGCAATGATAGGTTGCTGTGGATAAATATTATCTGCTACCCGTTGTTGATCACCAGTGGCTTTTACCGCCCCCCATGATTCCAGCGATGAAATACCGTCGCTACCTTGCGGAAAACCGCCGTGGTCGTTGTCATCGCACATAATATAAACCCCGACAGTCCCTGCCCCCATCAGCCGCCGTTTTACCCAACAACGGGTCACTCCCGATACCCTTAATGCCCAAGATTGATAGTCGGTATCATTACCACCTTGCGGGATATTCTGGTAAGCCAATAGCATACGGGAACGAAATGCATCCTCAGATTCAATATCCGCACCGCCGGAAATTTTACTCAGTGCTGTGGCGGTGGCCTGAACACCATCAATAGCAATATCTAGCGTCAGCAGGGTGCCAGCCGCACTGTTACCCCGGCTACCGCCGCCAGTCGCATCCTCCAATGGACGGGGTAAAATGGCGGTAATAGCTGCCAGAACGTGACCATCGGGAGAAATCTTCACTTCATTATCAAGCCGATACTGATAGCCGTCGGCCCGATTAAGCAAGCGGCCAGCAGGAATAGTTCGTCCAGCTATCCCACTAAAGCGAACGTCAGTCGCAGTAGCCGGATTTGCTGCTTTACGAAACACGTCTTTCAGTGCCGCCCAAGCCGCAAGGTACTCGTCGGTGGCATGGTATGGCGTGGCTTGCTGGGCGATATAATCCAGATAGCCATAGTGCAGGTGTGCCATCCCCGCATCTGCATCACTGATAACGCCAATATTGGAGAAACGCAGTAAGTTGCCGCCGGTTTTCAGTTCCGATTGAATATAAGACTGATTGCGTTGTCGCAATTCACTTAACGTGGGTCGATTAAATGGCATGAATTACTCCTCCCATACCCATGAAAATTTCACTGAAGATTGGGCTTTACCCGGTCGTTGGTAAGCAATAATCAACAGCAATGTATTGGGGTAAATTATTTGTGCCCGGGTGTTTATGGCCGCCACAACACGATCCTCGGTCAGCCACGCCAATGCTTCTGCCGCGTAGTCCTCGGCTTTGATCGCAACCTGAGTGGTAAGTTTTTCCCGTCGCAATAACCACAACCGCGAACCAATAGCTGATAGCGCCCCGCTGTCCCCCCACCAGCCGCGGCGATCATCGCCATCAATAGCATCATCAATTCGCGCCAGGCGGTCAGTAAACAAACTCAGTAAAATAGCGGTATGCAAATCATCGCCATCCAGCACTCCCCCGCGACCTGTCTGCCAATCTCCCAATGAGGCATCGACATCCCAAACCGTTTTAATATCTGTTGTCATCGCACCACCTTAGCGGGCGTCTCACTGGTAAGGGTCGAGCTGCCCGACTGTACATTTTTGAGTTGATGGTTGTGGCTGTTATAGGCATCACGTAAGGTTTTCAGCGTGATGCTATTACCGTCTGCGTTATCAACAATATCGCCGCTAACCTCGAGTAACGGCGTATTCAGCCGTACTTTTACCGATGCGTTTACCGTCACCGCGGTAGCATTATTGATTGTCACCGGCTGATTGTTAGCCTCAATGATTACCCCACTTTCCGTCAGTTTGATAAATTGCCCCCACTGGGAATAAATCACCGTTTCTCCGGCTGTTAGTCCTGAATGGCGATAAGCCGGATGGTTGGAGGCGATGATCAGGCCGTTGGATCGGTCCCCGCCCAGAAAACCGATAACCACGTCACTGCCAGCTGGCAATCCCGATGAAAAACCAAACTCAGCCAGCCTTGGGGTATCAGAGTGGACTTCCAGTTGAGTTTGATACTGCACGGTTTGTATCCCGTCACTGTCGTCAACGGCACTCACTCGCCCAAGTCCCAACAGCATTTTTATCTGCCGGTACAGGGTCGAAATTTGCCCGGTTAGGTCATTCATAGTTCCCCCCTATGTCACTTAATGTTGTAAGGCTGGAATGTGAAGGCAGCAGGTGGCATCAGGGTCATTTTGCTCGTCGTCCCTTTCTCATCTTTGGCATAAACCACTTCCGAGAGTAGCCACAGCTCATCATTAAGCCCAAATGCTGGAATAGTAATGGGAATCAATGTATTAACTTCCCATAGCCGGCCATGGCGATCGCGCCAACTGTCAACTTGCACTGTCAAGACGTTAGCGCGACCAGAGCGGCGGTTCATTTCCCATTCGATGCAATCTTTCAGCAAATGTGGCGAGTTCACTGTACTTTCGACGATAATGACCCGGTTACGATGGCGGGCCGGAAATTGTTCGGCCAATAGTGTGTCTCGCGTGGTAGCTCGCACCGAGGTGTTATCCCCACCCGAGGCAGAATGCCTGGCTGCGGCATTGGAAGAGAGCACCACGCCGGTGTAATCAACAAAGCGTTGATTGATATCGGTATGAAGATTGGCACTAAGAATATTGATGCCCTGTGCCACACCGCTGGCAGCTTTATGCGTTCCAGCGCGGGTCAGATATAAGTTGCCATCCGGCTGGTCGTAATAGAGCAATGCAGCAGAGCGCGTGACGTGATCAATCACCGCTTGCGCCGTTTCTCCCCAATTCAGAGTGAATTTCGGCACAATGGTCATATCGGTAATATCAGAGGTCACTTTGATGCCGTAAGGTTCGGCCAGTTTTTGCGCAATCTGCAACACCGTGGATTGGCTAATCACGCTGTTGGTCCACTCAGCGGAGCAATCCACCAGATCCTGGCACTTACTGCGCCCCGAGGCACTGACTTGATGAGTTGTGGCCGCAATAGCGCAATCCCAACTGTCAATATAGCCATTTAACACAGCATCATTACCCAACTTAACCACGCAGGGAGCTCCGGGGATAATCCACTGTTGCCCTCCACTGGCGGGATAACGATCCATCAGCGATAACTCAAAGCTACTGGGTAATTTTTCAATACTCCGCGTGACCTGAACTTTGCTCCAACCGGTGATCGCTCTGCCGTCTATCTCCAGTGTTAAGTCATCACTTGGCATTTTATTATTCATAGATTCAATGCCCTAAACCGAATTGGCATAAATGCCGGATGAATCGGATTCGCCATTTTCACCAGTGCATCACCACGTAGCGCATCCTGATATAACCGATTCGCCAGCATCAGCGCGGGTAGTGAGCGGTTAAAACTAACCTCGTTGATGCGAGATAAATTCGCCCCGGACTGTTGCAATAGCGCCACGATAGATTCGCGCATTTGCATCAGCGCACGGTAGGTTTCATCATTACCGCGATCGGCGGCGGCCAGTGCTGAGCTATCAGTCACCTCACTGACCCTGCCAAGTACAGCGACAGCATCGTCATAACTTTCCGGTTGATACTGCGCCGCCGCGATGACCATCCCTCCGGCGCATAAAGTCATCATTAAATGATGGCTGGCGTCAGCAATTGCGATATCACTGCTATTGGCTCGGAAGGCGTCGTCATGAGCCGCTGTCAGGCTTTCCATCATGCGGATAACATCCAGTGTGCTAAAACCGCCATTTAGTAGCGTGTTAACCAGAGTGAGTAACTTGTCGGCATGCCCCTCAACACTGTTAGTCGCAAGTAACTCATTCACGGCAGCACTGATTGCCGCTCGCCCTTCGACGATAAACGCCAGCCGTTGCGCCACTAACATGGGTAAGTTGGTGGTATCGCTTTGCTGGTTCACCGCTTCCGTCACGCCCGAACTGCTGCCACCGACAGTACCGTGGTTAAAGCGGCCATAACGGTTTCGGCCAAAGGTTGAGCGCAGTGCGTTACCCAGATTACTGGCCTCATTGGCAGTATTCGTTACCATGCGGCTCCAAAATTCCGCCGTACTTTGCAAGGTTTTTATTACCTGAGTGGCGGAGCGCATCTCTCCTTTTACCGTTGAGATAAAACCAGCGACTGCTTTGGCGCTCAATCCCAGCCAAGAGGAGTGGACAGACGCACTCATTTCAGCCATACCGGTGATGGCAAAGGCACGTAAACCGGATTCGATAACGGTTAAGCTGAACGCGAATACCCGCTCGCTGCCAACACCTTCATCAATTTTCAACCCCGTGTCAGCGATGCTGACAGTCATCTCACCCAACGTTGGGTGAACCAATGTCCCTGGCCCGGCCATTTCACAAGCTGCGATCAATGAATCGCGCTGAGTCATTACATCAGGTGCGGCGTAGATCTGGCTGTTTTGTACCAAAAATCCAGTTAAAACAATGTTCCGTGTACTGCGCCCCAAATCCTCGATATAGCTGGTATCGCGATAAGGGTAAGTGTGCACTGCCTGACGACGACCAAAACTGCCCTTGCTATTCAGGACCACGAAGGGCACTCCCCGAAAGGAGGCTTGATGGAGGTGTTCCGACCATTGCCAACTGTCGTCGCTTCCTCCCAAGAGCGCTGATAGTGCGTTATTGATAAGTGACATTTCGTTCTCCTGTCCAGTAGTAGACGTTAGGAAATAAAAAACCCGCCGGAGCGGGTTATATCGATATGTTGATTGGTTAATTTTTACGGATACTAATAGGGAATTACATCTGCATGGCGTGAGCTATTCTGCTGCCTCCCTGAGTTGGGATCACTAAGCTTTCACCGCTTCGACTGTCGATTAACGTCAATTCAATCTGCACCCGATTGTTCTGCATCGCGGTAGCGATAACATCAGCAATAGCATTAGCATTAAAGTCCCCCGCTGAGTCAGTATAAATAGGTGATTCAGTTGTAGGGATGCTGCCTATATTATTATCTGGCGCAAGAGAAGATGAGGGGCTAAGGGAATAGGGATCTTCAGCACCGAATTCAGTTATGCGGTTGTTGCTCCAGGTGTTCTGCGTTTGTGTTTGAGTTTCAACTTCAGCCCCAGATCCCAGATTAAAAAGATCAGTTAATGGAGTAGACTCAATTTTAATTGGCCGAAGCCCAGAAATAACACCCGCATTTTCAGTCTGATAATTTATTTTCTCTGCATCATTGGGCTTAATATGATCCTGATATTTCTTACGAAATCCATCAGTCATAAGACCGCTATTAAGCATGGTTATTTCATACCAATTAAGCTGTTTTTTAAAATCTGTATTATTATATGCCCATCGCATTTTCGCCGAGTCATTACCACTGATTATCCCTAAAGTACGCATTATGGCAAAATTATCTGGACCATAAGTTAGCGTGTCAGTTACACCACCAATGCCATCAGCCACAGAGCCATCAGAGACAAGAATTTCGTATCCGATGTTAGATAGCTTATCTTTCAAACCATCCCAAGCAGCACTTAACTCATCAGTATTCTGGTCTAACTCTGTCAATTGTATATTAAGCTCAGGATCAATAGTTAGGCCAAATAAAGTAGATTTAGCCAGCAAATCTTTTAGTTGCGCCCCCTCTCGCAGCAACTCAATAGTATTACCGTCTATTTTCAGAGCATCCGTCAGTTTACTTTGTACTTGGGGTGCCATTTGTGGAAAATCCTCGGCAATTTTAGCTATTGTTGCAGTAGCATCCACTGTGCCATTTTCATTACTGATAATGTCAAACCCATACTCATGTAGCTGTGCCAGCCCCTGATCATTATGGCCCCATAGCATATTATTCAAATTGCTGTAGAGCTGCTCAGTTGATTTTATCGCAGCCATTTGTTCAACACCTCGAATACGCATAGCGCCACTTATTTGACTAAATTGATCAATAGGTGCGTTAACGTTCCTCGCTGCTGTATTTATTTTACGGGCCTCATCAGCACCGTTATTAAGCCATTCCACTCCCGCAGTTCCAACAGCAATAATTGTGTTTCCACCACCAGCTAATTTATAGTTACTGAATATTTGAGGCGGTACTTTAGATAATGGAGAAACCGTATTCATATTGTATTTATTAGCCATTTTTGCCAGCCTTAATTTTATTAATCCGCCCGGCCTGCTGGCACCACCACATTAAGCTACTGTAAGTCAGGGACCAGGCATCGCCCGGCCCCCAGCTATAATAGTAAGTGACGTCAGCAATTATTTCGCGCCATCGCCCCCTGTTGGGGAGTAGGCTAAAAAACCCATCATATAAACCTCACAGGCCTTATAGTCGGTAAAAGCCATTTTCTTGATAGCCTCACGCGGCACCCCTGAGACCAAGGCAATCAGCAATCCCATACCGCTGAGCGAACCTGACTTGGTTTGCTCATCGTAGAATTGCTGTACTTGCAACAGTGTCGGTTCACTCAGCTCGACCACCTCGTAGGTGGTCTTGGTTGCGTCGTGTTGAATGGCTTTCACCAGTGAAATAGTTTTACTGCGCTCCAGTACAGTCATATCAATTCTCCGTCACCGAACCGCCTTCCCAGCTCACATCAACCGTGCCTTCAGTGCTGTCAACCACCAACGTGCTCACCGACCACATGCCACTACCAATAATGGTTTTGCCGTTCGCCAATTCACAGACAATATTGACATTGGTCTGGTCGTTAAAATCACTGATAGAGACCCCGCCACTGTCACGGATAGTGCAGGAAATGGACGGTGCCACCACGGTTTCTTTATAGCCATGTACCCCATCCATGCCCATGACAGTTTCACGTTTTACCTTTGAAGGGCTGTATTTGAACTGACCGGCCACCATAATAGTAATGCCATCAACGGTGACATAAGCCGTACCTGCCAGGCGGTTTGAAGTATCGCTCATAATTTATTTCCTTTTTTGTTAGTGCATTAAATGGCTAAGGGTTAAACAGCCGCTTGCAGACGGAATTGATTGAGAACCGCAAAGATACGCAACTGATTAATCAGCACGCCGGTCCACAACACATCAACACGATTTGGGTTACTGGCATTTTTCTCAACTATCAGGCCACGGGCGAAACCTTTGGCATCCTGAACATAGCCATTAAATTCCAGGGTCTGATACTGAGCAATCAGCTCGGCACGGATGGTATTTGGCGTGATGATGGCCGAGCCTGGTGCAAAACGGGTACCATCGGCAGCCAACTTCATGCGAGCAAACTTCGAGGTCACCTGAGTTCGTAGGTAGCGCGTGACAAACATCAATAAGAACAAGGTCTCAATTTGCAAATAACTATCATCCGCAGCACCGTATTTGTTGGTCTGATAAGTCGTAATGATATTTTCGATTTGAACTGTCCCGTCGTCCGCCACCGTCACGGTTGAAATACCGCTATGCAGCAAGTTATTCCGCTCAGTCAGGGTAAAACGGCTAGAAAGGGGCGCTGCCAATACACCACTTACTGCCAACGTTTGCAGTGGGCGGCCGGGATCATTACGCAAGCTTTGCGCAATAGCACCAACATACGCGGCTGACCACAGGTAAGCCGGTGTCGGCGAGTTATGGATCCCGAGCAATGAGGCATGTTGGTCATTACGCAGTTCACCGGCCGCGGTCAGTTGACCATAGGTGCCGGAGTGAGCCGCAAAGCTGTGGCCATACAGTTGCTGACTATAGCTCCAGCGCCCGGTGCTATCAGAAAGGAATGACTTGATGGCATCCAATGACGCGGTATCTGTGTAAGGGTTGATAATGAAATCGAAGGTACGATCCTGTAAGTTTGCCAGGCCACTTGCCAGTTCAGGCGCGCCTGCACCTCCAGCCATCGGAGTGATCGACCACACCAGACTCTCCGGTGTGGTCTCTCCACCGGCACTCCCCAGATAGTTCAAACGCAGATCGATATTGTTACCATGTGCTCCTTTGTTTTTGGCCGTTAGTACTACAACAGCGCCTTCCGATACACCATCACCAGTATGGGCAACAGTTACCGGTAATTCAGGTTTACTCTCGATTGCCGCCGCCAGCGCCAGAGCGATGGTATTGGCATCATCAGTCGGCACTACCGTGGTTTGTACACGAATACCGGCGATATACAGTGAGATAACACCGGTTGCTGATGCCGGGGTCGTCACGGTAATTTTACCGATGGCAGCAACCATAGCTTCAGAGTCGTGCAATGGTAGAAGATAGATTTCACCAGCGCTGTCATTGGCCAGATACGCTGCCATTTGCCCATGTAGCATTGAACCTGCACCACACAAACCGGCAACGGTGGCGACAGATGAAACCAGCAGCGGCACATTGACAGGCAAAGTGCTTTCCGTCAGGGTTTGCCCGATAATCAAAGTCCGTTGAGGGGTGCTCGCTGTGTTAGCTTGGGAATTATCAAACTCAGCAAAGAACAGTGGCGTACGCAGATTACTCGGGATATTAGTGAAAGGAATTGTCATAATTTTTTACTCTCCGTTGTTAACACTTAAAATGCAGGTTTCGCTGTTTTTACCGTAACCTGCACCACATCACCGTCTTGAATACGACGGTGCCAAAATGGGTTATCAGGAACCTCTGCGCCAGATTCAGGCAAAAAGGTGCCCTTGACCGGGTCACGCACTGCGCGGCCAGTCATCGGTTTTACAAACATAGGGTTACTCCGAAAGGGTGATGGCGATCAGCGGGTCTGTGGTGCCATCAGGCATATCAATCGCAATGTCGATACCTGTCAGTGGCGTGGTTTCTACTGGGAAGAAGTCTTCCGGCCCTTGGTAATACTCGAGATCGAGTTCTACTTTCACTTCAGCAAAATGTTGCTCGCTGCTAGTATCGATACCCATCGTGGTACGCACTTTGGCAAATTGCTGAATCTGGCGAGTCAGTTCATAACTGTTAATCACTGCCCGTTGAATCTGTTCACACAAACGCTCAAGTGCCGCTGCCGCTTCCGTGACTCGATTTACCGCCTCACTTAGTTGGATATGCCCGCTAATGCGTAAGGTGGTCATGGTATTAAACTGCGGTACATTGCGGCCAATAGACTCTTTTACTTCAAGTGGTGTCTGTAACAAAATGGCCGGATAAGTGGTTACCGGCCATGCATCAGTTGAATAGATACGACCTTCCGCATCTGTTTTGCCCAATAATGCGGCAGCGGCCAGTTGCCTGATTTGTGCAGCATTCATAGGCTCACCTGATAAAAAATGAGATATCCGACCTTACTACCGGTCATAGTTATTCTCCTGGTAAATGGTTGCCCCGTTGGGGGATAAGCCTGTCGTCTCACGGCGAGAGTGGATTATCGATTTGGTTATTACGCCAACGAATGACCTCATCAAGCCGTCCTTTACAGAGGCGTAACTCTCGCTTGAGTGCCAACGCATATAAACTACTGTCACCCCATGTGGAACCAACAAATTCCGGGATTTCACACTGGGTCATCGCCGATTCAGGTGGCAATAACAAGGGGGATTTCACCACCTGAAGGGCTGGCTTATTCACGCAAGATACTAATGCCAGGCTCAGGCATACGGCTGACAGCGCAGTTGTCAGTTGCGGTTGCCGCCACAAAACGCTTGAGACGATCCTCAGTTTCATGTCGCAGTACCCTTTCATTTTCCAACTGCCGTGCGACGGCAACCCGATTAGCCGCATCGTTTAACTGATAGGCAGCGATGGTGTTATCCAATGTTTGATTAACAACTCGTTCAGCCTGTAACTCCGCATGCTCCTGCACCTGTTTGGCACTCAAGCGATAGGTATTGGCCATCAGCCCCATGAGTAATATCGCGAGCAACACCGTGGTGATGGCACGCCTGTTCATTTGCCCTCCCTGGCTTTCATTGCCGTCAGGTTCGGTGTCAGACAAAGTTCATGTTCAATCTCACGCCGATTAACCAAACCTTGCCAGCGCTTGCCACCCGCCATAATCCAGCGGCGCAACTCCCCGCATGCACCGGTTATATTTCCGCTATTGAGTTTCTTTAATAAGGTTGAGTGGATAAATGCGGTTTTACCGACGTTATAGGTAAATGAATAGAGCGCTGCGCGGGTGTAATCTCCCACAGGTACCTGTATCGCATCATCGACTGACTTTTTCACCACCCGTAAATCCTGCTGTAATAACGCATCACACTGTTGATCGCTATACAGTTTTCCCTGGATAATGTCGTTACCAGTGTGACCATCACACAGCGTCATGACGCCCACTACGTCGTTGTAGGCGATGTATTTACGTCCTTCAAAACCATCGTGCCCACCCAGCAATGTTCCGGCAATGGCAACTGCTCCACCGGCTGCGGCACCCAAAACTTTCTTACGCAGTGAAGGCGTCATGTCAGCTCTCCATTTTGTGTAGCGCGTCATTACATACCGCAATTGCGGCTGGAATATCGGCCACTGTTTTATTACGCAAAAAATCTCGTAGAATTTCTGTTCGTCTCTGCTCTTCTTTAATTATTGCGTCCTTTTCCCGTAAATTGACGTAATAAGTTTTGATGGTAAATATTACGCTAATAATAGTACCCAGAATAAAGATGTAATCCTGTAAACTCAGCGCTGAAAATAGAGCAAGCGATCCTGCCCACCAATACGGCAGTGGATTTTGTTCACTCATTTAATACCTCCCAAGCCGATACACTTGCGCGTATGACTAACAGAAAGAGGAAAGCCCCAACCATGCGGGGCTTTCCTCTTTCTTAATCAGTATGTAACGAACCAGTGATATCAGACTAATATACTTTTTGCGGACCGCGTTAGTGTTTTTTTATAAAAAATAGATTTATTTTTAATTAAATACATATCAACTAAAAAACAAAAAATCTCACCAAAGCGAGATTTTAAATTATGATAATTGCGTAACAAACTAACCAGTAATGTCAGACTAATACACTTTTTGCGGACCGCGTTAGTGTTTTTTCATAAATATGTAAATTCTCTATTAAAGGATCCATAGTTAATTTCACATTCAACATTGCCAGGCAGCCATCAACAAAGCCTTCCGCCATTTGCATATTAATTCGCACTAGTCTTTCATCTCTTTTCTGCTGACGAGCAATTGCTCGCTTGGATTGATTAAGCACATAGTGACGGATGATCAATTCATATTCATCTGGCCGGTATTGTTTTAATCGAGCAACGCAGCCATCGACAACCAGGCCGTCATCATCACAACAGGAGGCTTTACTCTTAGACGTATCAGGCAATAACCCCTTAAAGCCCGCAGCGATAGATGAATAATCCAGCCCGGAACTGTATCTTGCCCATACTCCCCAGCGCGCCAGGACTAATTGAATATCTCTCATGTTTTGGTTCTGCTGACTGTGGCTTTCGGTTTGTGTACCGTTTATTGAACTCATAAATAATTACTCCACAAAAGGCAGGGCACCGTGGTGACACCTCAGCCTATCGATTGCTCAACAACGGAAACCACCGTAAGTCTGGCCGCCGTCTTCTTGTGATAAACAGGAACAACCCATGCTACATATCTGGATAGCAGTGATGCATGCCAGTACGATCTCATACGTTTCCCTTATATATTTTGATTGATTATTACCGCAAGTGATTTTATAGTCAACACCGCAGATGATTGGATATTATTGCTAACGGTAATAAAATTGACTGATGAAAAAGAAGCCATTGACGCCAGAACAGTTAGACGACGCTAAGCGGCTGAAAGAGCTGTTTAATGCCAAGAAAAAAGAGCTGGGTATATCCCAAGAGTCTGTCGCGCACGAATTAGGGGTTGGGCAAAGTGCCGTAAACCAATTCCTTAACGGCATAAATCCGCTCAATGTGACCAACGCCGCCGCTTTTGCCAAAATACTCAATGAACCAATCAGTAGCTTTAGCCCTTCTCTGGCGAAAGAATTGGCCAAAATGGCCGAAAGTTTATCGATCTCGGCGCGTAATGGGCTAAATGATAAACCGGCCGGATCAGTTGCTAACAGCTATCCGTTAATCAGTTGGATAAGTGCAGGTAACTGGTATGAGGCAATAGAGCCTTATACGCTGCGTGATATTGAAATCTGGCCTGAATCGACCAAAAATGCCCATGACAACGCTTTTTGGCTCAGCGTTAAAGGAGACTCCATGACATCGCCTTCGGGGATCAGTTTTCCTGAAGGAATGATTATTCTGGTTGACCCGGAAAAAGAGCCGCTACCCGGTAATTTTGTTATTGCCAAACTGACTGATGATAACGAAGCAACATTTAAGAAACTCATTGTTGATGCTGGTGTTAAGTATTTGAAACCATTGAACCCCTCCTATCGATTAATCGAACTCAATGGCAACTGTAAGATACTGGGTGTGGTGGTTGATGCCCGCTGGCTGGAAATAAACTAGCCCCCATCTCGATAAACACCGATGCTCAGTTGTAGTTGGAAAAAATAAATCACTTGTATAAACAATCAGATAAGCACCCACACATAAAATAACCGCCAGTGATTCCCAACCTTAATCACCTGCGGTTATTTTATTGACGTTAAAAAATCAGTAATAGTCGTTTTCTCGCTTCAATCCGTGTAAAACAGCGTTGTCTGCCACTCGCCAGTGCTGTATATTAATACAGTATTTACTCATTCAGGAAAAAGCCATGCGTGTTGAATTGATTTATGACAAACGGAATGTCGCCGGCCTACCCAACGCCGCTGAAATGATTAAGGCAGAGTTAACCAAGCGGGTGCATCGGGTGTTTCCTGATGCTGAAGTTAAGGTTAAACCAATGCAAGCCAATGGCATCAATACTGATGCTAATAAACAAGAAAAATCAGTACTGAACCGGTTGGTTGAAGAAATGTTTGATGAAGCCGACGAATGGCTGGTTAATGAGTTTTGAAAACCATTTAGCCGGGTAATCAGGCCCGGCTCATATTAATGCATTATGTTGCTCTATTATTAATTAATAGTTTAATACTTTTAATTTTCTTTTAATCTTTATTTTAAAAAATTAATCTCCCGTCAATGTTAACTTTTGCCTTCGATTTTTAAAGGGATTAAAGGTTAATGATGGAAAAGAATAGATGGGTAAAGAGAGGTGTTGCTGTATTACCGCTGATTATCACCTGCCATACAGCAGTAGCCAGCTATCACTCAGATATAAACGATGGTCTAACGATTAGCTCCTCATTGGGATTATTGAATGCAGAATCACAAGAGTTTGTTTATCAGCCCCAATATAATGGTCGCAAGCTAAGCCAGATAGATTGGAAAGCGGAAAACACGCCTATTGTAAAAATGGATATATCATGGGATCTGTTATCACGGTTAACATTAACCGCGCGCGGATGGTCCACATTATCACCCGCTAAGGGGGTCATGGATGATTATGATTGGAAAACATTAGGGCAATCTAAGTGGACTGATTGGTCTCATCACGAAAAAACCAATTTAAATTATGCGAATGAAATCGATCTTAATGCAAAATTTTGGCTTTTAAAGCAAGAAAATTACCGTATTGGTATGATGGCCGGTTATCAGCGCAATAATAATAGCTGGACATCTTATGGTGGAAACTATAATTACAATAGTGGTAATAACCTATTTACAGGTTCCGATAGTGTTACCAACATTGGTTATAAGCAAAAGTTTGAAATGCCCTATCTTGGCTTAGCCGGGAGCTATCATTATCAAAAATTTGAGTTTAATACCTTGCTGAAATACAGCAGTTGGGTAAATGCCTATGGTGATGATGAACACTATTTACGTCAACTTTCATTTAAAGACAGCAGCAAAGGCTCTCGCTATTACGCAGTCGTGATTGATGCGGGCTACTACGTCACCGATAACACTAAATTATTTGTTGAAGCGTCCTGGAACAGGCATGCCGAAGGAAAAGGAGATACACAAATCATCGACACTGGTGCAGGTGTTTCTGCAAATGTAGCTAATAGCGCCGGCATTGCTCAACAAAATCAAACTATCACTATAGGTTTGCAGTATAAATTTTAATCTAACCCCCCTCTTATTACTGCCATCCCTCAGCATCAATGCAACCTGAAAACCACTGTTTTAGCTGCATTGATGCTAATTTTACCCTTTTGATGTCACTATTTTTTTCAACTTTATTTGAATTTTTACCTTCAAATGAAGCAGAAAGGAATAATCAAGCTTATGTTTTTATTGAATATAGATGTCAATAAAATCCACCTACTTTGTCACCGTTACATAAAGAAGTATTAACAATGGCGTATTAATTACAGTTTGTTACTGTGACACAGCTCAAGTTTATCTCTGCCAAGCCGTTACTTGAATCATGCCTTCCCTCTTATTTAGGACGCTCTATGCTTGATTCCATTCGTTCACGTATCTTGGCTGCCTGTATCATCATCGTGGCAGGCTCTCTGGCCATTAACACCTATTTTAACTACTCGGTTGCCAGTAAATATAACAATAGCGCCATAGATAATACCCTGACCGCCGTTACCGCCAGTCATGGTGTCGGGATCGCCGATTGGGTTGCCTCCAAAACACAAATGATTGTGTCACTAAAAGACAGCGCACTGACGGCAGACCCGACAGCGGCACTGCGACAAGTTGCAGCCGCAGGTAACTTCATCAACGTGTATATCGGTTACGCGAACAAAACCGCGATTTTTTCTAATCCCGATGGTATTCCAGCCGGCTACGACCCCACTGGGCGGCCATGGTATCTACAAGCGGTAAAAGCGGGCAAACCCGTGGTCACCCCACCCTATGTTGATGCTGGAACCAATCAGTTAGTGGTAACGTTCGCATTGCCGATTATTCAGGACGGCAGCGTTAAAGGGGTATTGGCCGCTGATGTCACCATGGACAGCGTGATTGCAAACGTGAAATCCATACACCCGACTGAAGACAGTTTTGGTATGTTAATCGATGCCGATGGCACCATTATCGCTCATCAAGATGCGAAACTAGCCCTTAAGCCACTGAGCGATATTGCGCCGACGCTGGACCTTAAAACACTGTTAACAGCAACTGAGCCTGTCGCTGCCAATATTGGCGATAACAGTAAATTGCTGCTGGCCCAAGCAGTACCAGGGACTCAATGGTTTACTGTTGTCGCCCTGGACAAAGCTCAAGCTACCACCGGCATGCGGTCGTTACTGACCACATCACTGGTGACACTGGTGATTATTATTTTAATCGCTGTTGTCATTATTAGCCTCATTACCAAACGTGCTCTGGCACCGCTGACTCATGTGCATAAAGCCATGGATGCTATCAGCTCCGGCTCAGAAGACTTAACTCAGCGGCTGCCGGTAGAAGGCCGTGATGAAGTGGCAAAAATAGCCCTTTCGTTCAACAATTTTGCCGACAAACTGAGTGTAGTCATGGCGCAAATCCGTGATACCAGCGAATCAGTACGGATTGCAGCCAATGAGATAGCGGCAGGCAATCAGGATCTGTCGGGCCGCACAGAGTCTGCCGCCGCCAGTTTGCAGCAAACCTCGGCGGCGTTGGAACAAATCTCGGCAACCGTGGCCCACTCCGCCAGCGCAGCGCGGCAGGCCAATACTGCGGTACTTTCGGCGGCTAACGATGCTTCACGTGGTGGCGAGGTGATAGCTAAAGTCATCACCACAATGGAATCGATTGAAGCGGCATCTGGCAAGATCGGCGATATCACCAGTGTGATCGACGGTATCGCTTTCCAAACCAATATTCTGGCACTTAACGCGGCGGTAGAAGCGGCACGCGCGGGTGAACAAGGACGCGGTTTTGCTGTGGTCGCAGGGGAAGTTCGTACATTGGCACAGCGCAGTGCACAGGCAGCGAAAGAGATCAAAACGCTGATCGAATCGACCGTCAGCAGTGTGGCATCTGGCTCCGGCCAGGTACGTCAAGCCAGTAATACCATGACCGAAATCGTCAGCAGCGTGTCGGATGTCACCACCATTATGTCTGAAATAACCAACGCAGCCGATGAACAAATGCGCGGCATTCACGAAATAAATAGTGCGGTCGCGCAATTGGATACCATGGTGCAACAAAATGCCGCATTGGTGCAGGAATCCACCGCAGCATCTGCGGCGTTACAAGCTCAGGCTGCTGATTTAACCAGTGCAGTGAATCAATTTAGGATCTAGTTCAGCATCGGTATACATAGATAAAATACCGATTGGTTTCAGTGGGTTGAAAATCACCCACTGAAACCCCCTACCCCAGCAATATTCGTGCACCAATTTTAATCGGTGCAAAATTGTCGTGTTTCATACCCGCTTCAGTTAATGCCTGCTTGAGTTGTTGTGGTGGTTCATCCAGTGGTTCGTCAGCCAGTTCAAACACCCCCCAATGAATCGGTACTGTCATCGGCTGCTGTAATTGTTTAAATAACTGCACCGACTGCTGTGGATCCATATGTTGGGCCTGCATAAACCACCGCGGAGCATAAGCACCAATGGGCAAGGCGGCATAATTGAATGGCCCTAACCTTTCGCCAATGGTTAACAGTTGCTGGCAATAACCTGTATCACCGGTAAAGTAAAAGTTAATATCATCACGCTTGACCACCCAACCAGACCACAAACTTTGGTTACGATCCCAGGGTGTACGCATGCTCCAATGCCGTGCCGGTACACAATGAAACTCAAATTCAGCTGCGAGGTGTTTATCCCACCAATCCAGTTCATGAACATGGCGAGCACCCTGCTGTAGTAACCAACTTTTTAACCCTAACGGTGCCAGAAAAATCAGCTTGGGGAAGCGGCGCAATAATTGGCTAATCGTTGTCACATCCAAATGGTCGTAATGGTTGTGAGAAATCACTACCACATCTATATGGGGTAACTCTTTTACACTGGCAGGTACCGGTGTTCTCCGTGCTGGCCCGTAAAAATTGAGCGGCGAGGCACGCCCGGAGAGTACCGGATCAAACAAAACCGTTTTCCCACTGACCCGCAATAACAGCGACGCATGGCCTAGCCACCACAACGCATCCTGCTGACCGCTAAAATCAGCCGCTTGCCACCAGTCAGTGACAAACTGCGCATATCCTTGCTGCGGCGGTTTTGGTAGCGACTGGCGTTTTCGCTCTTCACGCCAGCGCTTCAAATCTTGTGGATGATGAACAACCGGCTCCAGGTTCTGAAATCCAAACTCAGTGTGATGTGGCTTACTGGCATCATAATAGGGGTTTTTCTTTGCCATTCTACGTCCTTCACTGTCAGCCGCGATTGCAACCAACATTTATTCATGGGCTATGCCCGCAATAATTCGCCCTTTCACAAAAGTGATATTTTCACACTGTAAGCAATAGCGCTAATTCTAGTAATAGTCTTTCATTTTGCTGGTTAAAATCTTGCCACACGTGTCACGGTCATTATTGTCACAAAATGGCATTATCAATTATTCGCATTATCATGGATATTCTGTTTTTTGCTGAATACCACTCTGGCTACTAATTTGATTCATATCAATTTTTACTGTAATAGGCGCCTTTTCTGGCCGAAAAACCCTTTTTCGTGATCGAACACTCATTTTTATAAACGCCATACCTTTATAAAGAAAACGATTATCCATTATTAATGAAACATTGTTTTAATTTGAGGTGGCGGTAAAAATGAGTAAACAGATTTCAACAAGGCATACGCTGGCGTACGGGAGTGCCAACTTACTGGGAAGTGGGGCACTGGCAATCAGCGGAGCCTGGCTGATGTATTTCTACACCACCTTTTGCGGGCTATCAGTCGTAGAGGCTGCGACTATTTTCTCAATCGCCAGTATTCTTGATGCGATTAGTAATCCAGTAATGGGTTATATCACCGATAACTTCTATAACACCAGACTGGGCCGCATCTTTGGTCGTCGTCGCTTCTTTATCTTACTGGGGATCCCGCTGGTACTTGTCTATCCAATGTTATGGATGAGCGGTTTTGGCTTTTGGTATTACCTACTGACCTACGCGCTGTTTGAACTGATTTATACCTCCATCATGGTGCCATATGAAACATTGGCGACCGAGATGACCACCGATTTTGCCAAACGCTCCAAATTAACTGGTTCTAAAGCCATTTTCGGTAAAGTAGCAAACTTTTTGGCCGCTTTCATTCCCGGTCAGTTTATTGCCATTTACGGTAAAGATTCTGCAACCCCCTTCCTTTATACCGGTATCGCCTACGGTCTGATTATGTGCTGCGCGATGATCTGGCTTTATAGCTCATCATGGGAACGCCCTGCGAGCGAAGTGGTCCGTGAAACCACCAGCAGTTTCGGCCAGGCGCTGAAAAAGCTGTGTGTTGATATGGCGTCTACTTTCCATCTGCGCATTTTCCGCAAGCATCTGGGTATGTATCTGTTCGGCTTTGGCGCGGAGTGGTTATTCGCATCGGCATTTACCTACTTTATTATTTTTGGTTTAGGTCAAGATGCCGCACTGGTTTCTCAGCTCAATAGTTTCAGTTCAATAATGCAGTTGATTTCCACCGCCGTCTTTATCGGTATCTGCGTCAAAATGGGCTTTGCTCGCCGTTCCGCATCGCTCTGCAAGTAGTTATTGTCAGTGTGATTGCCTATGCTGCGCTCTATTTCACTGGCTGGTCGCAGACAACAACTGTGATTGTACTGTTCTGTATTACCGCAGTTTTCGGTTTAAGCACCGGGGGTATTTATTATATTCCGTGGACGGTTTATACCTTCCTGGCGGATGTGGACGAAGTATTGACCGGCCGTCGCCGTGAAGGGATCTACGCCGGAGCCATGACCTTTGCAGGTAAAATGGTACGTTCGATTATTGTTTTCGCCATGGGCTGGACATTAAGTCGCTTTGGTTTTGTCTCTGGGCAATCGAGCCAACCGGAAGTTGCCGTGCAAGCCATTGTAGGGGTATTTGCCATCGGCGTTATCGCTCTGGCACTGGTGGCTATCTACTACACCACCCAAATGAAACTGGACCGTAATAATCACAAAATCCTGCTAGAAGAGATTGAGCGGATTAAAGGTGGCGGTGCCATGGCAGATATTCCGGCCCATGCCAGAGCGGTTGCTGAAGAACTGACCGGCTGGAAATATGAACAGTGCTGGGGCAACAACCACCTTGGCATGAAAGAATCATCCAATGTGGCTCCAAAGCCTGTGACTGAAAGCTAATTGATTTTCGGTTTTAACCACAAAATGCATCGGCCAACACCGGTGCGTTTTTTATTACGTGGAATAACCTTATGATTCTGCAGAATTAACCGCAGAATTTCATTCGTTTGACGATATCCCGCTAGTGAGCAACTCGCGAGCCTAAATCACGATCCTGGGTTTCGCCGTGGATCAGATGTGTCAGTTCTTCAACACATTGAATCAGCCCATGTTCGATGCGGTAAAAAGCGATAACTTTCATCAAGACCCTTTGCCCGCTCTTTTTGACCACATCAACCAAGTGCACACTGGCAATCTGATCACCATCCGCAATCACTTTTTCCAGCGTGATGGTTCCACTCGCAAGTGTGCTTTTCAACACCTGCACATGGCGAATAAACGCCTCATAATCTAATTGATTACCATCAGCTTGCTGTTGATAATCGGTCGAAAAAAATGCAGCAACATCTTGAGTGCTATAGCTCGAGTCAGCCAAAGCAGTAAATACCTGTTGAAGAAATTGTTTTGCCTGTTGCGAATTCATCATGGTGACTCCGGTTATCCAGCGCCAATGCTGAGAATGCCAGACTAGCAATATCCTTGTGGCCTTGATAACGTATCTGAGTCATTCAATACGGTTTTTACGCCATGCAAGCTCATTTAATTGATCCTTCACAACTGATGCTGACAACGATGCCAGTATTGACCGTGGTACAGCGTCACGACAAGCTGGCGCGAATGACGCCGCCGCATCGCCACAGTGCGGGCCAATTATTAGCAGCAATAAATGGCTTGCTAACTATAGTCATACCCGAGGGTCAATGGGTGGTACCGGCAACACATGTGGTCTGGCTTCCCCCTCATCAACAGCACGGTTTCCGCTCGCACGGCCCTTTTCACGGCTGGAGTGTATATTTGCGCGAAGATGTCTGTGCATCTTTACCGCTACAGCCGCGAACGATGCAATTAAGTGGCTTATTACGAGAAACCGTAAATCGCGCAGCGCAATGGCCCCGAGGGGAATTACTTGAGAACCAGCAGCGGATTATGGCGGTGATGCTAGACGAAATTGCATCATTACCTGCCGAACCATTTGAATTACCAATGCCACAAGATCCACGGCTGATAAAAGTCGCGCATGGGTTACTGAGCGACCTGGCTAACAAACAGAGAATGGATCAATGGGCACACTGGGCAGGGATGTCACCCCGAACACTGGGCCGTCGTTTCATCGCAGAGACGGGCTATAGTTTTAGCCACTGGCGACAACGCGCACGTTTCATGCGCGCGCTAGAAATGCTGGCAGAGAAAATACCCGTGACCCATGTCGCGTTGGATGTCGGCTACGAAAACCTCAGCGCTTTTATTGATCAATTTCAGCGCGTTTTTGGCGTGACACCCGGCAAGTACTTCCCGGTAATGTAAATTATTCGTCTGTCTGAAAATTTCAGCATGTTTTATGCCAATATCCGATTACTATAAGCACACGACCACTTACTTTGTTTTTGAACATGGATAAAAGATTGTTGAAACATTTCACTGCCCCGCTACTGGCCGCTGCTCTATTCACTATTCCATTGCACAGCGATGCCAAGACAGAGCTTTTGACCTCACAAGTTGTTGATCAATATGCCGAACATATTTTCTATAACAGTGGTGCCATGGGAATGGCTCTGGTGGTTATTGATAACAATCAAGTGGTAAACCGTAGTTTTGGGGAAACCAAACCCGGTAACAACCTGCGTCCACGGCCAGACTCACTGATTCGCATTGCATCAATTACCAAGCTAATGACCAGTGAAGTGATGGTAAAACTGGCCGATGACGGCACGGTAAAATTGACCGATCCCCTGCGAAAATACGCACCTAAGGGCGCGCGAGTCCCTGCTTATAACGCAAAACAGCCGATTACCTTGCTGAATCTGGCCAGCCACACCAGTGGCCTGCCGCGCGAGCAACCCGGTGGCCCACAAAAAAGACCGGTGTTTACCTGGCCGACTAAAGATAACCGCTGGCAATGGATGAAGCAGGCCACGGTCACCGTGCCGCCTGGGGTTAAAGCCGCCTACTCCAATTTGGCCTACGACTTGCTGGCCGATGCGCTGTCACGGGCATCAGGCAAGCCTTATAGCAGTTTGCTGCGTGATAAAATCACCGCTCCGTTGGGGATGAAAAACACCACCCTGACCCCAACGGCAGAACAATGTAACCGTCTGATGGTCGGAGTAGGCAGTAGTCGTTGTGAAAACACCCTGGCGGCGGCGGGAAGTGGTGGGATTTACTCAACACCGGAAGATATGCAGCGTTGGATGCAGCAATTCTTAGCTTCTGATAACAGCGCGCGCAAAAGCTCAGCCAAACGTGAACAGGCGCTCTATTTCCAACGTCGTGATTTGGTGTCATTAAAAGGTATGGATGTTGCCGGTCAGGCAGACGCACTGGGGTTAGGCTGGGTCTACATGGCGCCTAATGCCGAACTACCAGGAATTATGCAAAAAACCGGTGGTGGCGGTGGGTTTATTACCTATATGGCGATGATTCCAGAAAAGAACATTGGGGTTTTCGTCGTGGTGACCCGTACCCAACTGACTAAATTTACTAATATGAGTGATGGCGTTAATCGATTAGTCGCTCAATTGGCGAAGAATAGTTAGCATCAGCTCAATTGCGGTGAACATAGGCCCGTTTTAGTTCCCAGCATTTTTCGATATATCGACCGAATCACAGCTCGGTGAGTATTCCTTCGGTATCAGATTGTTAGGTGACATATGCGGGCATTCGATGTCAGTTTGCCGCAAACCGCCCCAACACAGCACAACCCGCGGTGCTGGTAGGTAGCACCGGATCGGCGATGGGCAAACATACCTGCGCATAGATGTAGCCCGTCGCATCAATATGCTGCCGCTCAATGATGCTAACTCTCGGGCCGTGAGGAAGATAAGGCGCACAGTTGCGCCATAAAGGACGTGCCGTTCTGTGGCGGGGCCGCGTTAAAGAAATCACAAACAGTGGCCCCTACATCAGACAGCGTTGTGCGGTAACCAATCTCCCCTCCGGCAATTCCTGGTCGCCACACCAGTAAGGGCACATTCTCGCGAGTGTGATTACTATGCCCAATTGTCGGGTCATTACCGTGATCTGCCATCACCACCAGGCAATCATCCTGCTGCATTCGCCCCATCAAGATCGCCAGATTCTGATCCACTACCTGCAACCTTTCGGCGTAGCGCGCCACATCCTGTGCGTGACCCGCCAGATCGGTTTCCTGAATGTTAGTGCAGATAAATCCATCTCCTGGTTTTTGCAATTCCGCCAAGGTGATATCCATGATGGTCTGGGTATCGACCAGATTTTGATAGTTGGTACCGTGCGGATTGAGTGCGATATCGGCCACTTTGCCCACCAGCACCGTTGGAATACCAATATCATAGAGCTGCTGTGGAACTTGAACGCTGGCATCTACGCCATAGCCCAGATGTACGACCTGAAATCCTTGTTGATAAACCCCGGAGCGTGGTGCATTAATCCCGATATAACGACCCTGTTTCTCCTCTGCGGCAGCGAGTAGCTGCTCACTGCTCGCTAGCAAGCCACCAAAAGCAATCACCCGACCCACCTTCACACAGCTACGCACTATCTCACCAATGGCACGGACATCAGCAAACGAAATCGCACTCAGGTTAGCGCTGATGTTAAACACCTGTCCGAGATCCGCTTCCAGGTTATCGCCGACCGCCGCTGCCTGATTCACCAACAGATACTGCAAGCGGCTTCCCTGACGTTCGACACGCCAACCCGCCGCGACCAGTTTTTGCTCGACCTTATCGATCACCTCGGAAAACGGCATGCGCAGCGGTGACTGCGGGCGGGTACCCAGTATTTCCTGATGCCCCATAAAGGTGTCACCACCTTCGTGTTGCAGCGCTGCCCTGCCGTATACCGCCGTTAGCGAAGGTTTCATCACGTTCGGCGCGAACCCCAGAGCGTTGATGAGCCCCAATTGTTCAAGTGTCGGTAGACTCAATTGCGGAAAACGCTCCAGAATATGCCCACAAGTATTCGCACCGAGGTCCTGCGGCCTGACCTGAGGCACATCGGCCATGCTTCCTACACCAAAGCTGTCTATGACTACCACCACGAATTTACTCACCTTGCCCCCTGAATAACATTGCCGAGTCTGTCATACAGCGCTTCGAGTACTGGGTGACCAGACACAATAGCGAAAACCAGTGCCACATCGCTACGCGTGACGACAATCTGAGTACGGAAACTGACTTACCTGCACCGAATGACTTAGGTGCAAGGCCGGGAGACATAGCTTGCCGCTAGACTCCATCAGATTAAAAGCCTAATAATCATTTTTTTGAATATTTAACATGAAAGCAAAACTCACTGGCATTAACCTTTATGCGCCATCCACAAGCTGAACAGATTAGCTAATAAATACCCCTCTTCATTCGGGTGTAGGGCCAAATTAAACCGTGACAGCAGCGCCAAATGGATCTGTAAAATTTGTGGAAACGCGTCAGAGGCTCTGATTTCAGCCAACAATTCATCATCAAGCGGCCCAACTTCCTCACCACGGCGACTGCGCATTAATGCATTTGCCATATGCGTGAGCGCCATTTCCCCCTGCTCCGTGCGCACCGGCAGTGCCCATACCGTTTCCAACTGTGCGACAGCCTTTTTCATGCCATCGCAGATGTCCTTATCAATAACCCCTGCCTGATATAGCACGTTTAGCCGATTCTCCATACCGCCAACTCCCTTGATAGCTTTTAGTCATTGGGTTGCTGCCCGGCGTTCAACGCCCGTGCTGTGATCAGCCAACAATAATTGAATATAGATAACAAGCAGAGAACAGACAAAAAGAGAATGGGATCACAAAAAGAAATAACTCAGGAGGGGGCAGCAGAAAATCAGCAATGGCAGCAGTACAAAGGCAAAAACCCGCTATCTTATTCAGATAACGGGTTTTTAATTGGTGCCGGCACCAAGAGTCGAACTCGGGACCTACTGATTACAAGTCAGTTGCTCTACCAACTGAGCTATGCCGGCGAATTTTTTTGGAACGTTAGTACGTTTCCTTGGCGCGCAATATAGTATAACTCAGAACAAACAATCAAGCGTTATCAACAAATTATTTGTATCCCGCTTCATAAAACAACAGATTGATGAATAAATGAGCGTGGCAGTGATCATAATCGGATTCCCATCACCAATCGATACCTTTCTGCGCCTTAATTCCATGATCAAATGCATGCTTCACCGGTCGTAACTCACTAACGGTATCTGCCAGTGCGATAATTTCCCGGTGGCAGGCTCGCCCGGTGATGACCACACTTTGATGTACAGGCCGATTTTTTAACGCCGCCAACACCTCATCCAAGCTCAAATAACCGTAAGTGAGCATATAAGTGAGCTCATCCAAAACCACAAGATGGTAACCAGGGTCAGATAACATCCGCGCGCCCTGCTGCCACACTAGCCTGGCCGCTTGGATATCCGCCGCTTTATCTTGGGTATCCCAGGTAAAACCGGTTGCCATGATATGAAACTCGACTCCGTTACGCTCCAGCAGGTTACGTTCACCACACTCCCAGTCCCCCTTGATAAATTGAAGCACACCTACCCGCATATCATGGCCAACGGCTCTGGCTGCGGTTCCAAATGCGGCGGTGCTTTTCCCTTTGCCATTACCGGTAAATACAATAATGATCCCGCCGTTTTTTGTCGCGGCAGCAACCCGCTCCTCAACCTGTTGCTTAAGATGTTGCTGCCGCTGCTGATAGCGTTCTTCGTACATGGTGGTTTCCTCAGCACAACGTTATTTCTGACAACCGGCACAGGCCTTGATTTGAATTTGATCAAAGAATGAATTGCCTTTGTCATCAACGAGTATGAACGCCGGAAAATTCCTGACTTCCATCTTCCACACAGCTTCCATTCCCAACTCGGGATACTCAAGACATTCCAGACTTTCGATATACTCCTGTGCCAGAATGGCCGCAGAACCGCCGATACTGCCCAAATAGAAGCCACCGTGTTTATGGCATGATTCGGTGACTTGCTGGCTACGATTGCCTTTTGCCAACATGATTAAGCTGCCCCCCTGGGATTGAAACAGATCGACATAAGGATCCATGCGCCCTCCGGTGGTTGGCCCCATCGAGCCGGATACCAATTCATCCGGTTTTTTTGCAGGTCCGGCATAATAGACGGGATGATCTTTCATGTATTGAGGTAATGGCTGGTTCTGTTCCAAACGCTGTTGCAGCTTGGCATGCACAATATCGCGGGCAACAATTAACGGGCCATTGAGTGATACGCGGGTGGATACCGGGTAGAGTGAAAGCTGTTGACGAATTTCATCCATCGGGCGGTTAAGATCAATGTTAACTACCGCCCCTTCGTTATTAATCCGCAAATCTTCAGGAATATATCGCTCAGGGTGGCGTTCTAATTTCTCCAGCCATATGCCCTCTTTATTAATTTTGGCTTTAATGTTCCGATCAGAAGAACATGAAATTGCCATCCCTATCGGGCAAGAGCCACCATGACGCGGCAAGCGAATAACCCGAACATCATGTGCAAAATATTTGCCACCAAACTGAGCACCCAAGCCAAATTCACGTGAAGCTTGTAACAGATCCTCTTCCAGCGCCTTATCACGGAAAGCCTGACCGAACGCATTACCCGCGCCAGGTAAGTTATCGTAATATTTTGTCGAGGCGAGTTTGGCGGTCTTCAAGGTTAATTCAGCGGAGGTACCTCCTATAACAAAAGCAATATGATAAGGAGGACAAGCAGCCGTTCCCAGGCTCTTCATTTTCTCAATTAAAAAGGCTTTGAGTTTTGCCGGTTCCAACACCGCTTTTGTTTCCTGATAAAGCGCTGCTTTATTGGCGGAACCGCCGCCCTTATTCACAAACAAGAACGAATATTGCATACCCGAGGTAGCAAAAATATCAATTTGCCCAGGAAGATTGGTGCCGGTATTCACTTCGTTATACATATCTAACGCCGCATTTTGTGAATAGCGCAGATTATCTTGGCGGAAGGTGTTATAGATGCCGCGTGATAATGCTTCGGCATCATCAGTATTAGTCCAAACCCGTTGGCCTTTTTTCGCCACAATGGTGGATGTGCCCGTATCCTGGCAGTTCGGCAAAATACCTTTGGCTGAAATCTCCGAGTTTCTCAATAATTGCAATGCGACATATTTGTCATTTTCGCTCGCTTGCGGATCATGCAAAATGGCGGCAACTTGCTGCTGATGTGCTGGGCGCAGGAAGAATGAGGCATCATGGAACGCTTGCTGGGAGACTAATGTCAGCGCTTCAGGTTCAACTTTTAATACTTCGTTGCCATCAACCTCAATAGTGGAAACATACTTATCCGTTAACAAGTAATATTCTGTGCGGTCCTCAGACAGAGGGAAGAGATCTTGGTAGAAAAAATCATTTTTATACATTATTTTCACTCGATTAGCTGAATGGGAAATAGTAAGAAAATATCGCTGACCCTTTGTATTTAAAAAATCAAAGAATAAAAAAACCTCAGTAAGTCGCTGGTATCATCGTGCTATTATTAATAGAGTAAAATAAAAAGCAATTGTTCTATCTGCAACACATAATGCGTATTGGTGAATAACTCCAGCACAATATTTACAGCCGAAAAAGAAAGAAAAACCAAGATAATAGCCCATTAGAAATAGGCACACACCAAAAATGGCTGCGCTATGGTAATATGCCATAAAAATACGATAACTCAATTATCATCGTAAATTCAGAACACAACATTAATTTAATACCACACTCAAAACATATATTTTATTTTAAAAAATAAAATATAATTCTTTATCTGTCGCTTTAAAAAATTAATTAACCCATGCTCTTTTTAGCTCTTCCTCTTTAGATTTATCATGGAGCCAACGACTTAATTTTTGCAAGCTTCTCAACCCTCTTTTACCTTCTTTGTAGGTCAGTACAAAATGGTTTCCCGTGCTCATGGGTAAATCACATGGAATGACCATATCACCATTTTCCAAATCCTTGTGAATAGCAAATCGGGGCAATAACGCCATGCCAAGATTGGAGCGCACAGCAGAAATCAACATCGATAAAAGATCAAAACGCGGCCCCATTCGTACTTTAGGGCTATTAACGCCTGATAATGTAAACCAGTCATGCCACGAATCTAAACGAGTTGTTTGATGAAGCAACGTAAGTTCATCCATCAACTGCTCTGCAAGCATCACTTTTTTCTCATCCTGCCACAACATCCGGCTGCAGACAGGCACTAGCTCTTCTTCAAACAAGTGCTCATTTTCAGCCCACGGGCTACAGAAATCCTCACGCATAATTGCCGCATCGTATTTCAAATTTAGAAAATCAGCAGGCGTAGTCAGCGCCACTAAATTGAGGACAATCTCAGGATGCTTCTCATGAAAGTCACTGAGATTTGGAATGAGCCAATGTGTGCTAAATGTTGGTGTAACCGCCAGCTCCAACACTTGCTGAGTTGACTGGTAAGACATAATGCTTTGCGTATCTCTTTCCAGTTGCTCCAATGTATCTCTGACTAAACCAAGATAATAACGACCCGCATCATTGAGGAAAATTCGCTTACGGACATGGTGGAATAATGACACATTAAGTAGCTCCTCCAATGCTGTAATTTGACGGAAAACAGCACTTTGGGTTAACGCTAACTTTTCTGCCGCTCGCGTGTAGCTTTCATATTGAGCAACAGCTTCAAATGTCACTAATAAATCAGTTTTAGGAATTTTACACCGCATTATAGCTCACCCATTATTTCATAAAACACCGATTAAATAGTTGTGTGCACCTGGGCACAACTAATATTCAAATATTGATAGCGACGCTTCTTTTTTTGATTTTTAAAATACACATTTCTATTTAGATAGACATGGGTCTCCATCATTTTTGTGATAGCCTTCATAATTATCAATAGCAATATCATATTAAAGATAAAAAATAAGCGAATAAACCAAAACTATAACTAAGGACATTGCACATTTAAATATTGATGTTTTAGCGTTAACATAAATAAAATAAAATCATAATTTAATATAAAAATCATATAGTTATGAAATAAAACATCAAATGAGAAATATTTGAAAGAGATCATTCCATAAAATGATTAAATATTGGGAGCAAGGTCAAATATATAATCCCATATTTATGAATAATGATGCGGAGTTTAATAATCATATGCCGTTTTTATATAACGCATTTCTGGTGATTAATTTTTAATAAAATTATAAATCTTATCGGCCATAAAGGTTGCTCGAATGAGTAAAGGAAAAGTATTGTTAGTTGGGGCGGGACCGGGGGATGCATCTCTAATCACTGTAAAAGGATTGCTAGCCATTCGTGAAGCTCAAGTTATTGTGCATGACCGTCTGGTTAATCTTGAGTTAATTTCTCAAGCACCACCCCATTGCCAGATTATTAATGTGGGGAAAACCTCAAATCATCATCCAGTCCCACAAGAACAGATCAATCAAATCTTGGTCGAGCATGCCCTGGCGGGTAAAAATGTTGTTCGTCTTAAAGGAGGCGACCCTTATGTATTTGGCCGAGGTGGAGAAGAAGCCGAGGCACTTGCCCATGAAGAGATCCCTTTTGAGATAATTCCAGGTATCAGCTCAGCTATTGGCGGTTTAGCCTATGCCGGTATCCCCGTGACCCATCGGCACTACGCTTCCAGCTTTCATGTGGTCACCGGGCATATGTGTCAGGGAAATGAACCACAAAACTGGGATATTTTGGCCCAACTGGATGGGACGTTAATCGTATTAATGGGAATGACGCGACAAGAGGAGATCTGCCAACGCCTAATCGACGGAGGTAAATCACCCGACACCCCCGCCGCCGCCGTGATGTATGCCAGTCAGCACCGGCAAGAGATAGCAAAAGGGACACTGACCACGCTAAAAGATGAAATTGTACGTAAAAAATTACATGCCCCCGCACTGTTAGTGATTGGTCATGTCGTCAATCTTAGTGATGTTCTGGCTTTTACTGCCCACCAAATTGATATCAGTCATGAACCACTATTGCAGGCAATCTGAGTATGTTGTCAGCAATAGTTATTTGTTCCAGGGGGTCAGTAGTGCATAAGAGCGGCATTCAACCCGTCAGTTATATCAGGCATCCAGACCACATCTGGCCACAGGCTGTTTCTCATGGCTGAGGCCCGTTGCCCTGCCTCTTGTGGTGAACTGATCCAAGGGTGGATTTTGGGCGGAGAAAAACTTATCTCTTGCCCAATTAACTGGTTTAGCACCGTTTCAGTTACCGAAGGGGAACCGGGCTGGCGTGAACGACCACGTATGCGTCACATGGTCAGGCAAGTGTTGGCGCATTTTGGCGAGCCTGCCCAAT
This sequence comes from Yersinia sp. 2540 StPb PI, assembly GCF_052217165.1. Taxonomy (NCBI): domain Bacteria; kingdom Pseudomonadati; phylum Pseudomonadota; class Gammaproteobacteria; order Enterobacterales; family Yersiniaceae; genus Yersinia; species Yersinia sp. 2540 StPb PI. Next base: position 2,177,646 of record NZ_JAZGQC010000001.1, on the reverse strand, counting down.
ATAGCGAGAATATATGCATTGCGTTTGAATCCACTATTCCTGTGGCTAAAGGATTAGCCAGTAGCACTGCCGATATTGCCGCAACAGCTATCGCGACCAGCCGCTTACTGGGCAAATCACTGAGTGACGAGTCACTGGCCAAACTCTGCGTAGCAGTTGAACCCACCGACAGCACGATATTTAAAGATCTCACCCTTTTTGATCACCAGACCGCGCAAAGTCATCATCCCTTTACCTGGCGACCCGACATCGACATTCTGCTACTTGAAAGTACACAAACGCTGTTAACCGAAGAGTTCCATAAACGAAATCACCAACCCTTGTTACTTAAACAGGCAGCCAACTTAGCCAATGCTATGCAACTGTTTCAACAGGCTAACGATACCCAGTGCCACTATCGTTTGGGCGAAGCCGCCACGCTAAGTGCCATCGCCAGTCAGTCAATACTGCCTAAGCCTGAATTTCATCAGTTACTGAATATCGTTGAGCGCAGCGGAATTTATGGTTTGAACGTCGCCCACAGTGGCAGCGTTATTGGTTTGCTGTTCAATCATCAACGACACGATCTAGACCGACTTATCAGCACACTGCATCAACCACAGATAATTAAGCACTATCCGCATATTCATATCGTCAAAATGGTGGCGGGTGGCGTGCGTTGATGAACATATTATTTTCGCAAACATCATTTGTTTTTAATATTCAGCTAATGTGATAATAACTCACCATTATTTTTAACATTATAACTCTCACATCTATAAAATATCTCATATTAATCCATTAAATATAGCCAATTAACAGAAAACAAAACTCAACCCTAGAAATATAAATATGACAAACATCACACAAACAGAATTAACCCATAACTTTTATATGGATCACACTTTCACTCTAAATAATCACATTCATTTTTAATTATATTTATAACCATGCATTAACAAAAAACAAATCACACAAACAACAAATTGATTTTAAAGGGTTTATTTAATTTTAACCGCCTGTTTAAAATAATTTATTTTACTTTTTTATTTTTTTCAAGATGTCCTGACAATAAATCAATTGTATTTAATTTGTTAGAAAAGCACATTGTAAGCCAGCCAATTCCCAGTGAATTGCCATCGATACCTGAAGAATAAAATAAATAATCTTGATTTACGCGTGGAGAGCTAAAAACATAAATTTAGCTCTCTACTCACAAAACCAATATACGGATCGTAATCTACATAGAGGACTTAACATGCAAAATCCAACAATTGTTATTGGCGTCATTGGTGCTGATTGCCATGCTGTTGGTAATAAGGTGCTAGACCGAGTGTTTACAGTGCACAACTTCAACGTCATCAATCTCGGAGTGATGGTGAGTCAGGATGAATATATTGATGCTGCCATTGAAACCGGTGCTCACGCCATTGTCATCTCCTCTATCTATGGGCACGGTGAAGTGGATTGTATTGGTATGCGTGAGAACTGCATTGAACGCGGAATTGGCGAAATCTTGCTGTATGTCGGCGGAAATTTGGTTATTGGTAAACATGCGTTCTCAGAAATTGAGTCAAAATTCAAAGAGATGGGATTCAACCGCGTCTTCGCACCCGACACTGATTTGGAATTAGTCTGTTCTTTAATGAAGGGCGATATTGAACATGCCATGCAACCAGAAGCAGCGGCTGGGGGCGTGCAATGATCACCGTTTCTATCGATATCGGCTCCACCTGGACAAAAGGGGCAGTGTTCGAGGTGGGAGATGATGACCATATTAATGTGAAGAATTATGCATTATCTCCTACTACGCCACACCATTTGGCTGAAGGATTTTTTTCGGTATTGAATAAGATCCTAAATGTTGCCGATGCACGCCCTTTATTAGCGTCAGGGCAGGTCAATATTGATTACTCCTCATCGGCCAAAGGCGGATTAGCGGTTGCTGCTATTGGGCTGGTGCCCAATATTACCCTCGAATCCGCCAAGGTCACCGCGCACTCTGCGGGGGCTAAAGTGTCACAACACTTCGCCTATAACCTGAATAAATCAGATGTACGGGCTTTAGAAGCATCACCGCCGGATATCCTGTTATTTACCGGTGGTACTGACGGCGGTGACTACGCTCATGGCCTGTCGAACGCAAAACTATTGGCTCAATCTAAATTGAAGTGCTCCATTATTTATGCCGGAAATCGCGACTTGCAAGATGACGTATTGGAGATCCTCGGGGATAAAGATTTAACCATTGTTAATAACGTGCTGCCCAATCTCGACAGCCCTAATCCGTTTGATGCGCGTAAAGCTATTTGCAACATTTTCCTTAAGAAGATTATTAGAGGGAAAGGTTTAGACGTCATCGTTGATCAAACGGGTGAAGACCCACTGCCTACGCCCTATTCAGTCTTCGAACTGGTGCAACAAATTCGCCAATACGTGCCCGATTGGGAAACATTCATGTTGATAGATATGGGGGGCGCCACCACCGATGTTTACTCCTCCTATAACAGTCATATGCTGCCCGACACCGTGATACACGGGATCCCAGAACCGCTGATTAAACGAACCGTCGAAGGTGACCTGGGGATGCGCGTTTCAGCGATGAATGCCGGCGAAACCGGTATGCCAATGATTGCTCATTACTTCTCACACCAACAAAGCCAAATTGATGCTTTTTATCGATATTTAACCCATATCACTGCACATCCGGGCTATTTACCCCGTAGCGACGAAGAAGTTGTTTTTGACCAATTGTTGGCTGGGATTTGTGTCGGATATGCCACTGAACGTCATGCGGGCAAAAAAACACAGGTTTGTACCTGTGCAGGCAATATTGACCTACAGGTCGGTCGCGACTTAAGCCTGGTTAAAAAGGTGATTGGCACTGGCGGGTGGCTATCCCGAGCAGAATCATTCGATATTCATAACTGGCTGAAATATCGCAATTTAGATGATGAGGGCAAGCAGGTTCTGCTCCCCGGCAAGTTTGAATATTACAGAGATACACAAGGTTTACTTCCCCTGCTCGCCAATGTCGCCCGTCGCTTTCCTAAAGCTGCCGCCCAAACTGGCGTTCGAATTCTGAACAAGTAAAAACTGGAGTCATGATGGAACTTCGCAACAAAAAGATTTCTTTAGATCACTTTATGTCCGAACGTTTTCACGTCTTACAAACGTGGCACACCGGCAAAGACGTTGAGAAATTTGAGGATGGCGTCAAGTATCAGCAAACAATTCCTGAGTCGAAAAATTTTGCCAAAGCGCTGTTTGAAGCTGACCGCCAAGGTATTACCTTAAGCCAACCTCGTGCCGGGGTCGCATTAATCGAAGAACATATCGCGCTGCTGACCGCGTTGCAAAAAGATTGCGACCTCCTGCCTACCACGATTGATGCCTATACCCGCCTTAATCGTTACGAAGATGCGGCCATCGGCATCCAAAAATCTATCGAAGCAGGGACATCAAAACTCAATGGTTTACCGGTCGTCAACCACGGTGTAACAGCTTGTCGCAGCATTACTGAAAGTTTGTCTAAACCGTTGCAGATCCGTCACGGAACACCTGATGCACGGCTGCTGGCCGAGATAGCAATGGCCAGTGGGTTTACCAGCTACGAAGGCGGCGGGATCTCCTACAACATTCCTTATGCAAAACGCGTAACGCTGGAGAAATCCATTCGTGACTGGCAGTACTGCGATCGCTTGATTGGGGTATATGAAGAGCATGGTATTCGTATTAACCGCGAGCCATTTGGCCCATTGACCGGCACCTTAATCCCGCCGTTTGTGTCCCATGCGGTCGCGATTATTGAAGGTTTACTCGCGCTGGAACAAGGTGTCCGGTCTATCACCGTGGGCTACGGCCAGGTGGGTAATATTGTGCAAGATATCGCGGCTATCCAATCATTACGCGAGCTGGCTCATGAGTATTTCCACGCTAATGGCTACGACAATTACGAGTTGAGTACCGTGTTCCATCAATGGATGGGGGGATTCCCGGAAGATGAGTCCCGTGCATTCGCGGTTATCTCTTGGGGGGCCGCAGTAGCGGGGATGGCTGGTGCTACCAAGGTAATTACCAAAAGCCCACATGAGGCCTACGGGATCCCAACTGCCGAGGCAAATGGTCAAGGATTAAGAGCCTCGAACCAAATGCTGAACATGGTTCGTGACCAAAAATTCCCACCTTGTCTGGAGGTTGACCGCGAGGTTGATCTGATTAAACGCGAAGTTCGCGCCGTTATGAACAAAGTTCTGGAGCTGGGTCAGGGCGATATTGCGATAGGTACCGTACGTGCCTTTGAAGCGGGAGTCCTTGATGTGCCATTTGCCCCCGCCACCTGTAACTCTGGCAAGATGATGCCCATCCGCGATAACCACGGCGCAATTCGCGTCTTCGATCCGGGTTCAGTACCCCTGCCTGAAGATGTACTGGCACTCCACCATGATTTTGTTGCTGAACGCGCTAAAGAAGAAGGCCGTGTACCTTCATTCCAAATGATTATTGATGACATTAACGCTGTATCCCACAGTAAATTAATAGGAAGACCATAATGAAAATCAAACACGCTCTGTTCACCGCAGGTTACTCATCTTTCTACTTCGATGACCAACAAGCAATCAAAAATGGCGCGAAATTGGATGGGTTTATCTATCAAGGCAAGCCGGTGACTGAGGGATTCACGTCCATTCGGCAGGCAGGTGAATGCGTCAACATCCAATTAATTTTAGAAAATGGGGCCGTAGCAGTGGGTGACTGTGCCGCAGTGCAATACTCAGGCGCTGGTGGTCGTGATCCTTTGTTTATCGCAGCAAATTTTGTTCCTTTCTTAGAAAAACATATCAAACCCCTACTGGAAGGGCGCGATATCAGTGAGTTTCGCCTGAATGCCCGTTTCTTTGACGACGTGACCATTAATGGCAAACAGCTACATACTGCCATTCGTTACGGCCTTTCTCAGGCATTGTTGGATGCCACTGCGTTAGCCACCGGGCGTTTAAAAGCCGAGGTAGTGTGTGACGAATGGCATCTGCCGCTGGTTGCCAAACCTATTCCGCTGTTTGGTCAAAGTGGCGATGACCGTTATATCGCCGTGGATAAAATGATCGTTAAAGGCGTCGATGTTCTGCCACATGGTCTTATCAACAACGTTGATGAAAAACTGGGGCGCAATGGCGAAAAACTGCGTGACTATGTGAGTTGGTTAGCCAAACGCGTGGCTGAACTGCGCGTTGATCCTAACTACAAACCGAATCTGCATATTGATGTTTACGGCACCATTGGCCTGATTTTTGACATGGACCCAATGCGGTGCGCCGAGTACATCGCCAGTCTGCAAGAACAAGCCGGCGATCTGAGTCTGTATATCGAAGGGCCGGTTGATGCAGGCAATAAACCAGACCAAATCCGCCTGTTAACTGAAATTACCCGCAATCTGGCAAAACTCGGTTCGAAAGTCAAAATTGTGGCCGATGAATGGTGTAACACCTATCAAGACATCATCGATTTTACTGATGCGGGTAGTTGCCACATGGTGCAGATCAAAACCCCTGATTTGGGCAGTATTCACAACATTGTGGACGCGGTTCTTTACTGCAATAAAAAAGGGATGGAAGCGTACCAGGGGGGGACTTGTAACGAAACCGATATCAGCGCCCGCACCTGTGTGCATGTCGCTATCGCCTCCCGTCCGATGCGGATGCTAATCAAACCGGGGATGGGTTTTGATGAAGGGATGAACATGGTGTTCAACGAGATGTCTCGCACCATCGCGCAACTTAATGCAAAGGCTAACTGATATGTCTAAGACCTTTAAAATTCTCTCACCAACGGCCATCTTGGGGTACGGATTCCCGGAAGAGAGCTTTATGAAAGCGATGGAGGAGTCACCTGATTTAATCGCTGTAGATGCGGGTTCCTCTGATCCCGGCCCTCACTATTTGGGTGCCGGTAAACCTTTTACCGACCGCGCTGGAGTAAAACGCGATCTGCGCTATATGATAACCGCAGGGGTGAAAAATGGTATTCCTGTGGTTATCGGTACTGCGGGTGGTTCAGGGGCTGCACCGCACCTGGAGTGGTGTCGCCAGATAATTTTAGAGATTGCCAAAGAAGAATCGCTCAACTTTACGCTGGCTGTTATCCCTGCCGACGTCAGTAAAGAAGTGGTGCACGCCGCCCTTGATGCCGGCAAGATTCAGTCGCTGGATTTTGTCCCTGAACTGACTCATGAAGCCATTGATGCCACAACCTATATCGTTGCTCAAATGGGGATCGAGCCTTTTCAGGAAGCATTGCAAGCGGGTGCACAAGTGGTGTTAGGTGGCCGTGCTTATGATCCCGCCTGCTTTGCGGCGTTACCGATTATGAGGGGATTCGATGAAGGTCTGGCGTTGCATTGTGGCAAGATTTTGGAATGTGCTGCTATTGCAGCAACACCGGGATCAGGCTCCGACTGCGCAATGGGTATTCTGGACGAAACTGGCTTTACCTTAAAAACCTTCAACGAGAAACGTCAATTTACCGAAACCTCGGCCGCGGCACATACCTTGTATGAAAAATCTGACCCATACTTCTTGCCCGGCCCCGGCGGGGTGTTGAACCTGAAAGCCTGTCGCTTTGAAAATGTCGGCAACGGCCAGGTTCGTGTCAGCGGATCAGTGCATGAAAACACGCCATACACCGTGAAGTTGGAAGGCGCACGTCCGGTGGGCTATCGTACCCTGAGTATTGCCGGCACCCGTGATTCCATTATGATTGCCGGTATTGATAATATTTTGGTCGAAGTGCGCAACAGTGTCGAAAAAAACCTCAAAATCGATCCTGATGCGGTGAAGCTCAATTTTCATCTGTACGGCAAGAACGGTGTCATGGGCAAAATGGAGCCAGAGCCGGATACCACTTCTTATGAATTGGGTATTTTGCTGGATGTTGTCGCCCCGACTCAAGCCATGGCTGATAGCATATGTTCACTCGCCCGCTCTACTCTGCTTCATTATGGTTATGCCGGGCGAATAGCTACTGCGGGTAATTTGGCCTTCCCATTCTCTCCGTCAGATATTCGAGCGGGACTGGTTTATGAATTCTCCATTTATCATTTGATGGAATACACACCAGAAGTTGCATTTAAATTCCGCCTGGAAAATGTAACAACCGAAGGAGTGGTAGCATGAAAAAATCAATTTTAGATTTGGCACACGTTGTCAGATCGAAAAATGCCGGTCCTTATGAATTAGTGCTGGATATTTTATTTAAGGATAAAGAGATATATTCAAGCATTAAAGCGTCAGGGCAATTTAAAAAAGAACTGATTGCGCAGCTCTATAAAATTGACGCCAAATTTGTACACCGCATTGTTTGGTTCGATCCCGCCAATGCTGTCAAGGTGGTCATGCCGCGCAGCCTGGTATCGGGTGCAGTAGGCGATACTGACGTCTATGGTGCTCAGCAACATGCACCATTATTGAAACTCGAGTTTAGCATTTAGTATTTCATTAACTGTAGCAATAGAAAAAACACTCTAATAATCCGGTGCACTGCGCTGCGTCATTCGCTTCGCCCTGCACCGTGATTAATATAGAGGCAAATACAACATCAGCACTGTTATTAATTAAGTTTAGAGCAACGATACCACCCTACTTATAAATGGAATCCTTATGAAATCAAAAAATTTGACCACAATGATCATATTGGGTCTGATAATAGGTATTATTGTCGGATTTTTAATTAATTCCTTTAGCAGCCCTGAGTTCGCTAAATCATACTCATCTGAAATATCTATTTTCACCGATATTTTCCTGCGATTGATCAAAATGATCATTGCTCCATTAATCATCTCAACATTAGTGGTTGGGATTGCCAAAATGGGGGATGCCAAAACCTTAGGGCGCGTTTTCTCAAAAACGCTGTTCTTGTTCATTTGCGCCGCATTCATTTCCATTCTGCTCGGGTTGGTGATTGTTAACCTGTTAAGACCCGGGGATGGGATTAACTTCGTGGCGGAAACTGCCAGCGCTGTTGACGGTATCGCACCGGTACCATTCTCGGCTAAGGTGTTTATCTCACACGCTATCCCAACCAGTATTGTGGATGCGATGGCACGTAATGAAATCCTGCAAATTGTTGTGTTCTCTATATTTATGGGGATTAGCCTGTCCGCCATCGGTGAAAAAGCTACCCCTATCGTTTCGGTATTAGATTCGTTGGCACACCTGATGCTAAAACTCACAGGTTACGTCATGTTGTTTGCCCCTCTGACCGTATTCGCTGCCATTTCAGCCATGATTTCTGAGCGTGGCTTAAGTGTATTAGTCAGTGCCGGTATCTTTATGGGCGAGTTCTACCTCACCCTCGGCCTGCTGTGGCTTATTTTGATTGGTTGTTCAATCCTTCTGATTGGCCGCTGCACGCTGCGCTTAATTAAAGGCATCAGCGAACCTGCGCTGTTAGCTTTTACCACCTCAAGTTCTGAAGCGGCCTTCCCTGGTACGTTAGAGAAATTAGAAGAGTTTGGCGTATCCAACAAAATTGCCAGTTTTGTGTTGCCGATTGGTTATTCCTTTAACCTTGTAGGCTCCATGGCATATTGCTCGTTCGCGGTCATATTTATTGCTCAGGCATGTAATATCCATTTGAGCATGGGTGAGCAAGTCACCATGTTATTGATTCTAATGCTGACTTCTAAGGGCATGGCGGGTGTTCCACGTGCTTCATTAGTGGTTATTGCCGCAACGTTGAGCCAGTTCAATATCCCGGAAGCAGGGTTGATTCTACTGATGGGGGTTGATCCCTTCCTCGATATGGGCCGTTCTGCCACTAATGTGATGAGTAACGCAGTTGGTGCGGCATTGGTTGGGCGTTGGGAAGGTGAACACTATGGTGAAGGCTGCCGTGGCGTGGCAAAAGCGCGCACGGAAACTATCATGGTTAAAGAGATGGCGGTGATTCAAGAGACATTTACTCTCGAGGCGCAGGCCAAGTAATAGCCGCTCTCTGTTTGTTCCCGCTGAAAAAGCAAAAAGCCCAAGCTTGCAATAAGCTTGGGCTTTAAATTTGGCGCAAGGATGGTCTGCTAAAAAGAATGCGAATGCGAAACCAGGCAGCAATATCACGATAGCACTGGGTGTTACTTACAGATAAATGGTGCGTTGATTGTCAGAATAGCGCGCCGCTGGCGGGATGAATAGCAGTAACAATCTGATTTACGATGAGTTTGAGAAACGGGCCACTCTGATGGTGGCCCGTAAACAATGACTAAACTAGAAGTTATATTTAACGCCTACTACGGCAGAGGTATCACTGTAGCCTTTACCCCCCACTTGCTGACCAACGTTCATCCAGAGATTTAACTTAGGATTCCACTGGGCCTCAACACCAACTTTTAGCTCACCAATATTTCTAGTGCCATCTTGCTCAACTAACGTGCCACCCATATTGCCGCCAAAGCTCTTACTGTTATGGATCCAGTTAGCCTCAACGAAGGGTTCAAATACTCGCTGTTTACCTTTATCAATATCACTATAACCATTGATATAAGAACGAAGACCTAAGCGGGTCAGGATATTACCCTCACCTTCACTACTGATCTGGGTGCCACGTGCATCGCTGAAACTATCAGCTTTGACGCCCATCCAGACAATCTGAGCTTTTGGTTGCAGGTAAAATATTCTGTTATTTTCCGGCGATTCGCTCATTTTGAAGGTATAGCCCAGCTCGGCTGAGGCCGTGAAGCCGTTGGACTTATAGCTTTCACTGGCAAGGCTTTCACCGCTGACAGTATTGTTAAACCAGTTATACAGAACCCAGGTATCAACATAAGTGCCGTTCTTATCAGCATCATTATCATACCAAGTGCCATATAAGCCGGCGCTATAGCCATCAACCTTACCTTTGGACCCGATGCTGGTAACACCAGAGTTCGTGTTACTTTGCTGATTGGCATAACCCGCCATCGCGCCTAAATGCCAGCGATTGAGATTATCATCACTCCATTGAGCAATATCACCGCCTAACTGCAACACGTAACTATTACTCTGGGTTTTCAATTGACCAGAGGTATCACGGGAGCGGTTATGGCTACCAACCTGGCGCATCCACATACTGGTCACTTTCTCTTCGCCCGTTAAGGCATCGATATATTGGGTTTCACCTAAACGATCATGCAGTCGGGTCATAAATAAGGTATTGGCCCCAGCAATATTCGCTGCATAGCTGCTTATCTCAGGCCGTAAAACCGATGGTTTTGACAGATCTGTTGGCGTGGTCGGATCGGTCGGGCCACTGGTCAATTGGCTGGTCAAATACCAGTTGCCTGTATTCACCCCATTGCCACGACCTAAACTATATTCATAAGCCCCGGCAACGATACGGCCATCTTGTGTAAATGTACCGGCAGAGTCACCGCCAACATGCACAACCTCAATACCATTGAGCGTTTCAGCACCCTGACCACCCACATTCGCAACCGTCACTAAAGTATTACCTTGAGTGTTACCGTCAACAATGAGTTTATCTGTCAGTGAGTTGTCATCACCCAGAACAGTATTAAGATACAGATTGCCATTATTTCCCAGATAATCGCCACTGACATGCAGTTGATTACCGACGGAAGTTGATGCCGAACCAATATAGGTTGAACCGCTGTTAATGAGATTGCCGCCCACTCTAAAGGTCGTGGCAGGTGATAATGAACGGGTGAGCGCTCTATCGCCTACATATAACGACCCCAGATTATCGATATTACCGGCAACACCACCATAGCCTGACATAAAGCTATTATCGGCAATATTGACTTGCTGACTGGCTAAAGTCACAGATGTATTGCTATTGCCTAAGGTAATCCCACCCTGATTAATATCGGTCAGGCCGGTGTAAGTCACATTGCCCATTAAGGTCAGCACTGCCTGACCTAATTTAGTCAGGTCACCAACGCCACTGACATTATTTAACAGCGTCCAGTTAGAACGGGTATTCAATACCAACGCTCCATCATCTTCCACATCAGCACTGCCTAGATGTTGAGCCTGAGATGCGGTCAATACAGATGTATTATCAATCTGATAGCGTCCGGAGAATGATGCATTATCTCCTTGTAATACCGCCTGACTGTTGTTCAGTTTAACATCACCACTGTTGCTCAGATTATTAACGAAATGCCCTGTAGCACCCGTCAGATTAAGTTTACCGCCATTATCAATATCACCCGTACCTAAGCCGCTGATATGGTTCAGACTAACTTGAGCAGTATTAGCAATCTCAGTTTTGGCAGAAAGTTGATCATTGGCACCATTTACCGTTAGCGTATTATCCGCAACGGTCAACGTTCCTGCCCCGGTCAAATGACCATTAGAAACACCACCTTGATTGATAGTCAGATGACCACCACTCAAATTAACCCATGTTCCTAACGCGCTTTCAAGCTGACCAATGGTCTGACTAAAAGAGGCCATTTCAAATATGCTTTGATTGTTTAACTGCAATTTTTCGGTATTACCCAGAACGTTATTCGCGCCCATCGATAAGGTGCCGGAGCGAATATCAGTAACACCGGTATAGCTGTTGAGTGTATTTGATAACGAAACAGTATTTCCTGCACCGGTATCGATTGATAAATCTCCGCCACCCACTACTTTTGCACTAAGATCGGCGGCCGCACCTGTTTTCCCACCAGAACTCAGTGTTAAAGCATTTGCACCATCGCTCAATAACTCCACTTGGGTTAAGCCATAGTTCACAAACAAACCATCATTATTATTGGCGCCCGTGGTTAATCGATAATCGTAAGAACCATTAGCAACGTGCACACCATTTTGCTCGATGTCCGCCATTGTTTTATTGGTTATTACTGTATTAGTCCGATTATCAATTAGCTGTAATGCGCCACCGCTTCCGGTGACAACGCCAAGGGAGTCCGCCAGTTTGAGTAATAGATTGGCATCATCTTGCTCCATTAACGGGGTAACATCGGTCGATGGCGTTGATGGTGGCAGATAGTTTTGAACGCTTTCAATATTAATACCGACTTTGCCGGTACCTGTCAGGTCTAATACATTACTGGTCTGGATTTGACTTTTTTCCGGCTGACCCGGTGTTCCGGTATTGAAATTAACTGTGCCGCCGTCAAAAATTAGCCCGCCGATACTCTGTAGGCTATCACCAACGTAAGTCACACTATTTTGGCCTAATTTCAATGTGGCATCGGTTAGCGCTTGCGTATTGCCCTCTTTCAATTGGAAAGTACTGTGCCCCAAGGCAACCGTACCGGCAAAACTGTCAGCATAGTTATTCGTTGTGAAATCAAAACTCTGACCAGAAGTATTGACGCTCAGTAACCCAGTGCCCGATAAATGGCTATTAAAAGCCACAGCATTATTATTAACAATGGCAAGTTCACTGGTCGCATCAATGCTATAGCCAGTATCAGCGGCATCATCTTTAGCATCACCTAGTGTGAGTAAGGCGTTGTCTAATGTCAGCATCGAGTTATTTTTTAGTTCAATATCTTCCATGTTCAAAATGGTAGTTTCATTCAGAACACGATAAACAGAATTATCCAGTTGCAGGGTGTCGTGACCAACACCACCGTTTAGTGTATGGAATAAAGTATCTTGCTCACTAGCGGTGATATCTTTTAAGAAAAAGCGGTCATCACCAGCACTGGTTTTAAAGTCGGTGCCTTCGCTACCACTGACCAGCGTAATACTATTATCCTGGTCGTTGAGTAGATTGACCTGACCGCTGATAATGGCATTAGCCGCATTGGTAAATGCTACCGCAGGGCCAGAAAGCGTTTGCAGGGCTAATTGCGTGACATTTGCCGCTAAGATTTGGCCATAGTTAGTAAAGGTATTTACTTGACCATTATTGATATCAACAACCGAAACACCACTCACTGTGGACTTCGATTCAAGTTTCCCGTGCTGATTCACTGTATTACTGATACCACCAACGACTAAGGCTGAACCACCGGTTGCCTGATTAACATTAATATTTGCACCGCTGGTAACACTGGCAGATGAATTAGTTATCAAACCTTGCCCACTGGCTGAATTAACGTTAATCGTTAGCCCCTCAGTTCCCGCCAGGTTGAGCTCAACATCCGTTATTTTATTTCCGGCTATATTTTTCTCAAATAAGAAGCCAGTGCCGTTAGTTCCTTCAACATTAATCGTCACATTATCAGTCTGTGCCAGAGCTGTTGCTGTGCGTATACCCGCCCCAGTACCGACATTAATGACTGCATCGCTCAATTTGATATTACTAATTTCAGCCGTATTCTCTATACCATTACCACTTCCAAGCATATCAATAATTGCACGTTCGATAGCCAAACCTTTTGCGCCAGCTTGTAATAACACACCATGAGCTGTGCCTCCGGCTTTTGTTTGGCCCGTTCCATCCAGTGTCAGTGAAGCACCGTTATCGATTAAATAAGCTGCGGTTTCATCCGTCGCTTCAATCGTGCTGGTGTTATTTACTCGGGCGTTCTCACCTTTAATATGAACGGCAGTGCCTTTAACTTTTATGGCACCCTGATTATCCAATATTCCATTATCAACCAGCACCCCAGTTTTACCTGTTCCACTAGTTGAAAAATCAAGGCTACCTTTATGAAGCAGAGTCCCGCTGTTACGGGCAATATAGCCAAAAGCACCATCAACAGAATGTGCTGAACCTAATTGGGCATAACTGGTTAAAATAGAGTTAGTGCTGAAACTCTCCGGTACTTCCAGGCCATCAATGCCATAATATTTACCGTCAACAATGCCTGCTGTCGCACCATTACCTGCTACCCGGATAATATCGGCTGTTTCGGTAATTGTGCCGCTTGCGCCACCTTCCACGCGAATACCGGTAGAACCTTCACCGTTAACGTCGATTTTTAGTTTACCCGAAGTAAAGTTACTGGCAGTGCCGGTAGCATTATCCATTCCTGTCACTAAAAATAGAGTGGTATCTTTTGATTGGGCGGTTAGTTGCGAAGATAAATCAATAACATCAGAGCCGATAAAACTAGCCCCGCCATCCAGACGGTATAGTGTTGAACCCTTGGTGGTTAATGTTTGCGCCTGAGATGTGCTATTGAGAATCTGGGATCCCAGACCGTGAACGAAGTAGCCAATCTGGTTATCGCCATCAACGAAATTAACTTGGGCGTTACCTTTGACATCAATCTTGGCACCATTACGGGCATGTACACCGATGGCACCTTCACCTTTCAGATTAACTTGCCCCTCGATCTCTGCGGAAGCATCACTACCTTCAACCCATATACCAAAGTTTCGCGTGCCGTTAGAAATATTGGCACCACCTTCAATATTAATACTGCTATTCGAGCTGGTAGTTGCTGAGGCATTTTTATTGGTAGATAACACCTTTAAAGCAACGGCATTAACACCATTGAGTTCGATAAGACCATTATGATGAATATCAGTATCACCGGTGTTTTCAGCCCACATGGCGACATTTTGTAATGGATGAGTTGATGCATCACCATTAATGATGATTTGACCATTATTCGTCAGAGAGGTGCCGGCATTGTCTCCGGTCGCAATCATTCCAATGGCATTTTCGGTTTTGCTACCAATGGTAATGCGGCCATTATTGGTTGCATTACCTTCAATCAGGCGGATGCCCTGTTGTAAGCGTTTGTTGGCTGTATCACTCACATTTTCTGGATTAGCAATATCATATTGCGCAGCTCTGCCAATATAGATATGGCCGCCAGCTTCATTGGTAAACGAAGAACCCGTACCATCAATAATCGCCCCAGCAAGATCGGCATCAAGAAAATTATTATTAACGCCAATATTCATTATTCCGGTATTACTTGCTATCGCACCTGCCGCAGTCTTAATCAGATAATTGGTGTCGAGAACAGAACTGGCATTCTCCACATAGCTCCATCCGGCCAGATTCATAATTCCGTTATTAATAAAGCGCGCATTTGCCCCCTCAGCGGTGACAGCAAAGCCCTGAACATAAGCTAAATCTTGAGGATAGGGGTTAGGTGATGTGGTATCCCAATTATCACCTACGAGGTAGCCACTCGAAATAATACCGTTATTTGAACCAGTACTATCTTCCATTATTCTCATCAAATAATACTGACCGGAAAGTTGCCCCCCCTGTTCTACTTCAATGTGGGCACCATTTTTAGCTAGCATAGCGCCTAAATTATTGATTCGGGCATCTAACTGCCCACCATCTTTAATAACCCCTTTTGCACCATAACCATCGGCAACAATCACCGCGTTATCACCAATAGACATGGTAACTTCATCTCCAGGGGTGACTGTATAGTTGAAGCTACCTGTTTTATTTGTAAAAGTTACGCCCTGTGCTAAGGCATTATCATAGGCTTGCTGGGATTTTAATTGACCCTGTTTTAATGCCTGGATCAGAACATCATTATAGGCTTTTAACTCAACGTCATTATTGACAGTATAACTGTTGTTATCAAAGCCGATAAAAGTGCCCTGATAGTTTGGTATACTATATTCGAAATTAGTGGTCCCTACTCCAGCCTGTTCTGGGCTCCAGGCTTCGAATACCACCATATTTTTTGATGTCCATTCAACAGTGCTGTTATTCCCTTTAGCTACCGTTAAAAAACTTTGTTTCGCAGCAATTCTTATTTTGTTTTCAGCCGCGGTTGATGGCAACGCAGAATTACCCAGATTAATAGCTAGCGTGCCATTTTCGACTGTGCCGAAACGCGTGTTAATATATTGTTGCCCATTAACATCATGGGGAATGGCCGTAAACCAATAATTAGAGGCTCCCCAGTCTGACGAAGTGATTTTACTACTATCATAGGTTGCAACCACGATATTTGAGCCGGTAATATCATCCCATGTTGTCACGCCCTGGGTTTTATCACCCAACATTAAATGCTCTTGACCATTCGCGTCTGGATAAAGGTCACCAAACAGTTTGCCGGTATAGCCAGACTCACCTTGAATAATCGTAGATGCATCGCCTGTCAGTGTGATCCTGTCACCATTATTGACATAAACTGCACCAAACTCATTGTCGTTTGTCGTGGGGGAATATTTGTTGGTAATGGTGCAACTGCCATTATTACTGACACTGACTCCACCTTGAGTCCCGTCTACCGTTTGGCAACTCGAGGCGTTGGCGGCATTTGAAAAATACAATGCGCCACTGCAGGCAATAATGACGCCTACAGCGACTTTAGTAAGCTTAACTCCACTGATTATATTAACAATATTCATAAAGGAGTTATTTTTTAAATGGTATAAAATTGGCATAACTAGCACTTCCCTTATTATAATATTTAATTATTTTTATTGATGTAATAGTTAGTTATGCCATTACAATAAAGTTTGGCATTTTTAACAATTTAATATCAATATTTGAGTCGAACCCTGGATAATAAAATTAATATCAGCTGCGAATGCAATGGCATAACACGCAACCCTTAATGCAATAACCCCCCCTGACCTTGATGGACTTTACAGAACAACTCCACATCACTGCATACATCCAGCTTCCTCATCGCTGACCGCTTCTGTCCGCTGATGGTCTTTTCACTTTTACTCAAAATCTGGGAGATACTTTTTCCGGTAAAACCCTCGCCAAACAAGTAAATAACAACACGCTCGCCTCTCGTCAGACTCACCAGGCGCACATCATTCTCATCACCAAGTTCCCCCGAAATCGGCAGGGCAGTCGCAGGCTTTTTCGTCAAGGCCCATGAGATGAGCGCCTCCCTGATTTTTTGTTTAATGTCAGTGGCCTCGTCATCTTTATAGAGAATGCGCACCACCTCATCCAACGCCATCTCGCGAGGCTGGCGAACATGTCTTGACTTGAGAATGATGAAAACACTCGGGGACCAACGTTGATTAAGCCTGATCGTCTGTTCGAATGCCTGACAAAAATAGGTGTTGTCTGCATCAATAAATACCAGCCGCGTCTGGGTATTCGGGGTACCGCTGAAGGTAATTTGACCGTTGTTCACCTCATTACTTATTCCTTGCTCAGTATGATATTCCGCCAGTGTTTCGCTGAGCAGAATAAACAGACCGTGCCGAAAGTAATTATCTTTCACATCAATAACGCAATTAAACATCCCCTCCCCCTGAAATAAAATTATCCTGGCGGTAGAAAATGAACATGCCAGGTTAAATGTAATTATCTAATGAATTAATTCCATCTCATACACTCTGTATCCAGAGAATAACAACCCCCACCCATAGGAAAATATCGCCCTAAAATATAGAGCTTATACACTCGAAGAATAAAGAAGAGTGGTCATTAATACGGAGGAAAATATTCACTTGATAATCATCTCACCACACATGTCGCATACAACAGATACTACAAGCAAACTCATTTATAACAAAATAATTGATCGTCACATCCCATTGCATAAAATAAAAAACCATTATGTTGATATGATGTAGCAATTAACAAAATAAAACACTACTTACCATGAGTCAGACAGACCAATAGATCACAAAATATAATTTAACAATATTTAAAGCTAGGCATTAACGTTATTACCTATTTCCTTTAAAAAGTTCACAAAAGAAAACCACACATAGGAATATCCTCAGATATCGATTAATCGATAATTATTAAATAATCATAAGAACCTTGTTATATAAGGTATTTATTTTTAACCACCCATTTTATATGGCATAAATCGACAGACAGCGAGGCCTTCGTCCTACACGATAATAAATCATGTCCTACAATAAATATCTGAAATTACCCAATAAAAGCACCAATATTTTCCTCAGATTTAATGGGAAAATGGTGGCATATAAAACTACATGGTGAAGTAAATCACGAAAAAAACGGGGTTACTCCCGATGGGGGGCTGTCATCAGGGATGAATTACATACACAAAAACAGATAAAAAACGATCCCGGGCAACAGGGGCGATATGACATACCCGAAAAAAACACAAACAAAAAAGCCCAAGCTTGCGATAAGCTTGGGCTTTAAATTTGGCGGAAGGATAGAGATTCGAACTCTAGGACCTGTTACAGTCGACGGTTTTCAAGACCGTTGCCTTAAACCACTCGGCCATCCTTCCAATGGGCAGCATTATCATCTATAGCGCGATGATATGTCTAGTGTTTCATTCAGAAAAAATTGAAATTCGATTCGTTTGGTTAAACTTCACACCAAAATTGGTCAAAAAAAGTCTGTGCGGCTAAAAATAGTGCGACTTTTGATAAACCATCGGCTGTTTTCAATGCACGTAAGAGCTGCCTTCGGCGGATAAACATCCTGCCCTAACAATACCAGCCTGATGACCGACACAAAAAAAACGCGGCCAGGTGACCGCGTTCTGCCTCAGAACTTATCCTGTAATCAGAATTAGAACTGGTAAACCACACCAACAGCTACGATATCATCAGTGTTGATACCGGCGTTTTTGGTAAAGGTATTTTCATCCAACAGGTTGATTTTGTAATCAACGTAGGTGGACATGTTTTTGTTGAAGGCATAAGTTGCGCCGACATCAACGTATTTCAACAGATCCTGGTCACCATAGCCGTTGCCAAGGTCTTTACCTTTGGATTGCAGGTAAGCCACGGATGGACGCAGGCCGAAATCAAATTGATATTGAGCCACTAACTCAATATTTTGCGCTTTGTTAGCATAACCTGCATCGGCATTGTTATTGCCGAAATCACCGAAGCGGGTCAGGTTATAAGTCTGAGTATAGTTAGCCGCCAGATAGACATTGTTGGCATCGTATTTCAAACCACCGGTGTATGCATCTGCACGGTCACCGTGACCAAATTTCAGGTTATTTTGATCAGTAGTACGCAGAGAACTGGCCATCGCCGCAGAAGCGCTCACCCCCCAGCCCAAATCGTAAGATACGGACATACCGTAACCATCACCATTCTGCCCTTGTACATCACGGCCATTATTGGTTTCAGTACCGTTACCATTTTTGCCCTGATATTGCAGCGCAAAGTTCAGGCCGTCCACCAGACCAAAGAAGTTGGTGTTACGGTAAGTCGCCATGCCGTTACCACGTTGAGACAGGAAGTTATCCGCACCATATGTATCGCCACCAAACTCTGGCAGCACGTCAGTCCATGAAGTTACGTCGTACAGCACACCGTAGTTACGGCCGTAATCCAGAGAACCGTAATCCGCAAATTTCAGCCCCGCAAAGCCAACACGGGTGAAGTTGCCTTGATCCTGACTTTCAGCTTTATTCAGGTTTGCCTGATATTCCCACTCGCCATAACCGGTCAGTTGGTCATTAATTTGTGTTTCGCCTTTTAGGCCGAAACGCATGTAGGACTGATCGCCATCGTTGCTTTTATTGTCAGAGAAATAATGCAGACCATCAATTTTACCGAACAAGTCCAGTTTGTTGCCGTCTTTGTTGTAAATTTCAGCTGCACCTGCACTACCTGCGACTAATAAAGCCGGAACCAGCAGAGAAAGAACTCGAAGTTTCATCGTTATTATCCTCTATTATTAGATTTGATTATGCCACTGCTCTTTCGAGCAATTAATCCCAATGGGGTTTCTCTATTGTGGGAATAAGATTAGGATTAATCTATACAGAAAATGCTACTAAGTGACGGATAATGTTTCATATGTCCAATAAAGTATTTCAGAATGTAAATACTGGCGAACTTTAACAAATATTAAAAACACCAAAAATATAGCACTTATAATCAAGAACAAATACAATTTACATATAAAACAAAAAGTTGAAAAAATACATCAGCAGCACAAATTGATAAGTAAAATACAATAACCGAGGACTATAATACATCCGCTATCATCATTATTTTTACTTTTATTCACATTATGGCTTATGTGGCCAGATAATTAGTTAGTGTTACGGTCGGTCTTTGACCGGCTTTTTTATTGCCAATAATATATAGTTAAGTATATTTATAGTGAGCGCGTATTAACAAGATGAAATAGTAGCCGAATAATATAGTTTCATGATTTTATTTAAGCACAAATAGCTTAAAAGTATCCGATCAGTGATTATAATGCCCTATGCATGACCGTTCAATTATTCATCAACAATCGATAATTGAACGGTTCACCCTCTACTAGAAATAACCCTCGGCTAATCATTTTTGATTTTAAGCCACAATCTTATTGAGTGATACGGCTATCCTGAGGTGTATTTAGGATGATAAAAACCACATTTTGGCCTAATGAGTAGCTAAAGAGAAGCCAGCTATGCCATGCATATATGGGGCTTAGAGTCATGGGGTACCCGCAGCAACCGTATATAAAAAGCAACTATTCTACTAATCCAGACAAATCCCTTCGACCCGCATTTCTCTTTGTGATAGAAACGTCTGTCAATATCACTTGTTCGTTTCAATCGCAGATCTGATACCTCATGACCACCAAAGTACTCCAACAAACATTGCAGCCAGGTGTTGCACAGCAAGTCTCGACCCGACTGGCATTCTTTATTGCCGGATTGGGTATGGCCGCTTGGGCCCCTCTAGTGCCTTTTGCCAAAGCACGTATCGGTCTTAACGATGCGTCGTTGGGCTTACTGCTATTGTGTATTGGTATCGGTTCGATGCTGGCAATGCCCCTGACCGGGGTACTAACGGCAAAATGGGGTTGCCGCCCAGTGATTTTACTGGCAGGGGCAGTGCTGTGCCTCGCTCTTCCCTTGTTAGTCCTGATGAATACCCCGGTGACGATGGCTCTCGCTCTGCTCGTATTCGGTGCTGCTATGGGCATAATAGATGTCGCCATGAATATTCAGGCGGTTATTGTTGAAAAAGCCAGTGGCCGGGCCATGATGTCCGGTTTCCACGGTCTGTTTAGTGTCGGAGGGATTGCCGGTGCCGGTGGCGTGAGTGCTTTATTATGGTTGGGGCTAAGCCCATTGGCGGCGATTATCGCTACCGTGGTGCTAATGATTGTTCTCCTGCTCACTGCCAATAAGAATTTGCTACGAGGTAGCGGAGAAGCCCATGACGGGCCACTGTTTGTTTTGCCGCGCGGTTGGGTGATGTTTATTGGCTTCCTGTGCTTTGTTATGTTTCTGGCCGAAGGCTCGATGCTTGACTGGAGTGCGGTTTTCCTGACTACACTGCGCGGTATGGACCCCTCACAAGCAGGAATGGGGTATGCGGTATTTGCCATCGCCATGACACTCGGGCGTTTGAATGGCGATCGGATTGTCAACGGATTGGGCCGATACAAGGTATTATTAGGTGGGAGTCTGTGTGCTGCGCTTGGGATTATCATTGCGATAAGCGTTGATAGCTCAATTGCCGCTCTTTTGGGCTTTATGCTCGTAGGGCTTGGGGCATCCAATGTCGTGCCTATCTTATTTACCGCCGCCGGTAACCAAACCGTGATGCCTGCCAATTTGGCGGTAGCATCGATTACCACCATCGGATACGCCGGGATTTTAGCCGGGCCTGCGGCAATTGGGTTTGTCGCACAATTAAGCAATTTATCGGTGGCTTTTGGCTGTGTGGCGTTACTATTACTGACCGTCACTGCCAGCGCCAGAGCCGTCACGCGCTAATCAAGGAATATGCATTATCGTTATGCAAAATAACTCGTTATCTACCAGTTCTGCGAATATCACTCGCTGTTTCTGGCTGTTTATCGTCCTGCTGCTCGTCACGATGGGCCTGTATAGCTACAACTATACCAATGCCTATCTGGCAGAAAAAAAATACGCGCTAACGACTATCGCCGCGGGCCTGCAACAACGTATCGATGATTACCGCTATCATACCTATCAGATATACGATTTAGCCAATAACCCCAATATGTCTGAGAAAAGTATCCTCTCCGCACAAGAGGTCCGGCTACGCCCTGATATTTACTATATCGAAAAGCCGCGCAGAAAAACTGACTCGGTCATTTTTGGCAATCACGAGCCAGCAACACTGCCGATGATCTTGCAGATATCTGACTATCTTGATAGCCATTGGGGGTCACAAAATGATACCTACTCGATGTATTATCTTAACGGCCAAGATAATAGTCTGACACTTATCACCACCCAGGCATTAAAAGAAGTCACTTCGCGTTTTAAAGAAAGTTACCTGACCGTTGCTGCTGAATCTCGGCGCGCGGAAATGTTGCAACAGGCCAATACCTTAGACGAACGTGAAAGTTTCTCACCGTTACGTAAATTTCGCTTTCAGAACGCCTACTATTTTACGCTGAGAACCACATTTAACCATCCTGGACATTTGGCTACCGTTATCGCTTTTGACTTACCAATTAATGACTTAATACCTTCCAATATGGCGCGTTCTAACTTTTTGCTGCAACAAGATAAGACCCCCATTAATGAAGGTATGGCGCCCGAGGACATTGTAGCAACCAGCGTGGCATTGAATGGTTCCTGGCTAGAATTTTCAGCCCCTCTGGCAAATGCCGCGCTGAAAATTGTCTATCGTGTCCCGGTCGGAGGGTTAGCCATTGATTTGCTGAGAAATAACTTTTGGCTCCTTTTGTCCAATATATTGTTGCTAGTACTGGCTGTTTTAGGCATCTATTTTGTGCGCCGCCAATATGTGCGCCCAAGTGCAGATATGGTCGAACAGTTAGAAACACAGAAATCACTGAGTCAGGAGATTATTACCAGCCTGCCACAAGGGTTATTGGTCTATAACTTCAGCAACAGCACTGTAGTCGCCAGTAACCAGATTGCCGATAATCTGATGCCCCATCTAAATCTGCAAAAAATTGCTCATATGGCGGAACAGCACCACGGGGTGATTCAGGGCACGGTAAATAATGAAGTTTATGAGATTCGGATGTTCCGCAGCCAGATTTCACCAGAAACCTATCTGTTCCTGCTTCATGATCAGGATAAAGAGGTACTGGTAAATAAAAAGCTGCAACAAGCAAGGCGTGAATACGACAAAAACCTGCAAGCCCGCAAATTGATGTTGCACAACCTGGGGATTGAGCTGAATCAACCTATCAACAACCTCAATCAGATAGCCCATGAGCTCCAGAACACCACCGACTTACAGCAACAGCATGCGCTGAAGGCCAAATTGGTCGCGCAAACTGACACTATCGCCGAGTTGATAGATAACATTACCCTCCTAACGCGGCTGGAGACTCAGGACTGGCAGCCTGAACAGGGAGCCTTCTCTCTATCAGCATTAATCGATGCGCTACTGCTAGAGGTACTGCCTGCGATAAATCAGAAAGGTTTAACGCTGTTTAATCACTATCATGTCAATATCGATCAGGATTACATCGGCGATGAAAAAATCTTACGTAAAATACTGTCGCTGCTACTGCATTATTCTGTTATCACCACAGCTTATGGGAAAATCACGCTCAATGTTGGCCACGAACCTGGGCATCCAGAACAACTGATTATCCAGATAACCGATACTGGTGTCGGTATTTCTGATGAAGAGATCAGTAATCTTAATTATCCTTTCCTCAGTCAAACATTGGTTGACCGATACAACCATGGCTCGGGGTTAACATTCTTTTTATGTAACCAATTATGTAAGAAATTAAACGGCCAACTTGAGATTCGCAGTAAAGTAGATATAGGTACTCGCTATACTATCCGTGTAACCATGGCTATCCAAAATGAACAAGTGGAGGAGCAAGAAAAATTATTGGACGGAGTTACAGCGCTATTAGATATAACTTCAGAAGAAGTACGTTCAATCATCACCACGTTATTGAATTCATTCGGTGCCAATTGCATTGTCGCGGATGATCGTTTGCCAGGGCGGGATTACGATGTAACCTTAACGGATAACCCACAACAGTATGATAACTTTACCTTATTGCTAGTCTCCGACGAGGTGGGTTTACAGCAGTTGCAGGATAATTATATTCGGGTAAATTATAATTTGGGCAGCGCTGTCATTGATGCAATATTATTATTAATCGAGCAACGAATCTTATCAGATGAGTCACCTGAAGAGTCTGAATCCATTGCTGCTGATGATATAAATACCTACGAGCAACAACTAAAGTCCAGTGACTATTATTCCTTATTTGTTGAGACAGTACCGGTAGATCTGAAGAAACTGTATACTGAAGTTCAGCAACGTGATTTCATATCGCTTTCGCAGACAGCACATCGATTGAAAGGCGTATTTGCTATGTTGAACCTGATACTTGGCAAACAGCTATGTGAAACATTAGAACAGCATATCGCAGATGGCGATCGGTTGAAGATCGAAAATAGCATCAGTCAAATTGATTCTTTCGTCACCAGACTGTTGCAGCAAGGTAACCCATAACCATGAACAACCTTAATGTAATTATTGCTGATGACCATCCAATTGTGTTGTTTGGCATCCGAAAGTCGCTTGAGCAAATTGAATGGGTAAACGTTGTCGGGGAGTTTGAAGACTCTACAGCGCTTATTAACAGTTTGTCTAAACTTGATGCCAATGTGCTAATTACCGACCTCTCCATGCCTGGGGATAAGTACGGTGATGGCATCACTCTGATAAAATATATAAAAAGGCATTACCCAGATTTAGCCATAATTGTTCTGACCATGAATAATAACCCCGCTATTCTTAGTTCAGTTTTGGACTTGGATATTGATGGGATAGTATTAAAGCAAGGCGCACCAGCCGACTTGCCTAAGGCATTGGCCGCACTACAAAAAGGGAAGAAATTCACCCCAGAGAGCGTGGCTAAACTGCTAGAGAAAATCAGTGCTAATGGTTACGGTGATAAACGTTTATCACCGAAAGAGAGTGAAGTTTTACGGTTATTTGCTGAAGGTTTCTTAGTGACTGAAATCGCCAGAAAACTCAATCGCAGCATTAAAACCATCAGTAGCCAGAAGAAATCGGCGATGCTGAAGCTGGGCGTAGATAATGATATCGCGCTGTTAAACTATCTTTCATCTGTAACCATTAGTCAGGTTGATAAAGAACAATAATCTTTATCTACCGATATACTCTCAAGCCCGGTCTTGCTCAGCAAAATTTGCTCAGTGACATCGGGCTTATTTTTATCCATTTTTCCATTCAAGTTATTAATGCATTAACTCTCGTTATAACAACCAAACGACCTAAACAGCCAACACCCCTGCGGCTTCAAGACCAAGATATAAGCCAAAGTAATTGGAGTTGCAGGTAGGCAGCAAACGAATAAATCCCGATGAGCTTACATAAGTAATTGATTCGGGTGACAAATCTGCCAGGAGCAGATTTGAACGCTGCTTGCAGCGACCTCGCAGAGGCGAGGCCCAGGGATGGGCCAAGTAATGAGTGCAGCTAACACCCCTGCGGCTTCAAGACCAAGGCATAAGCCAAAGTAATTGGAGTTGCAGGTAGGCAGCAAACGAATAAATCCCGATGAGCTTACATAAGTAAGTGATTCGGGTGCGTGAGTGCAGCTAACACCCCTGCGGCTTCAAGTACGAAGGCTTTAACGTGAACGGCGGACTTTATCGCTATAGTAAACCAACATCTGGCGCAATGTATCCAGTGTCACGGGCTTGGACAAACAGTTATCCATCCCTGCTTCAATACAGCGTTGTTTGCCTTCAGCTAATGCATTGGCGGTTACGCCAATGATCGGGAAATGATGGTTTAACTGCCGCAGGCGCTGAGTCAGACGATAACCATCCATATTTGGCATGTTCACGTCAGTCAGTACAATATCGACATTATTGGCATTCAATACAGCCAGAGCATCCAACCCATCATTCGCGGTAATCACTTGGTAGCCCAGGGTGGTGAGCTGATCGGCTAACAAGCGGCGATTAATGGGATGATCGTCCACAACCAGAATTTGCAAGTCTGCATTCTCATCCTGATTTGCTTTCGGTGCTGGCAACTGTAATGGCGCGCACTCAACTAATTGTTGTTCCAGCAATATCTGGTCCAATAGCGGGATAATCTCTAGCAGGGTCGATGTGCTCAGTAACCAATAGCCTGGACGCGTCTCTTGTGGCAGACCAATGTGCTCAATGGAGATTTGAATCCACGTCGATAGAGGTGCGTTTATTTGCGGTAAGTAATCACAAATCAGCACTTGCTCCTGCAAGGTCTGTTCATTACTGTAACGCCGGATCGTGGCTCCAAAATGACGCAATAAATCAAGTAAATAGCTTTCCAACCGCGCATTGCGGATATCCAACCACAAGGTTTTCCCTTGCCAACGGTCGCTTTGCGGTAACACGGCATTTTTGGCCCGATTGCCATTTTCGGCAAAATATAATGGAATGCGGATAGCAAAAATACTGCCCATTCCCAGCTCTGAAACCACTTCAACATCGCCATCCATCAGGTTGACCAACTTCTCACAGATAGCCAGACCTAGCCCAGTCCCTTGAAAATGGCGCTGCACCCCAGTTCCGACCTGAAAGAATGGATCAAATAACTGGTTAATCTCACGTGAATTAATCCCCACGCCGGTATCTCGCACTCGGAATTCCAGATAATCACCGCGCACCCGTACTTCCAAGATAATACAGCCAGTATCTGTAAATTTTATAGCATTATTCAACAGGTTAGAAATTACCTGTTGCAAACGGACAGGATCGCCGAGCATCTGTCGTGGCACATCAGGCTCAATAAAGCAGTAGAGACCTAAGCGTTTTTTGACCACCAGCGGTAAATAGTTAGCCGTAATATGGGTTATCACCTCCACGGTAGAAAACTCACTCGGCTCAATTTTCAGTTGTTCAGATTCTATTTTAGAAAAATCGAGGATGTCGCTGATAATTTTGAGTAATAAGCCTGACGAATTATTCATCGCCGTCACCAGCCGCTCAACACCCTGAGGTAACTCTTTGGTTTGCAACAAATCGAGGTTACCGATAATCCCATATAGCGGCGTGCGCAACTCATGGCTGACCGTGGCTAAAAACATCGATTTTGATTGGCTGGCCTGCTCCGCCGCCGCCGCCATCTCTTGCAGTGACTCTTCCATTTTGACCCGCGAGCTGACGTCAACCAGCACACAGATAGCCACATCTTCATTACGATAACGGGAGTGAACAAAGCTAATTTGTAGATTATTGTTATTGCTGGTCATGACATCGACAAAGTTCGCCTGCTGCTCACAAATAATGCGTGTAATACGTTCGCGATCCTCGTTCGTCAGCAAATTAATATAGTTATGTGCCAATTCATTGCTGAGGATATTGGTCCCGTCACTAATGCGCAGAATGGAAATGCCCACTGGAGCCGAAGCGACAATTTTGCGGTTGAACTGTTCATGTTCCTCCAGCCTCAAGGCGTTATCTTCTGCTGGATGGAACATTTTTCGCTCAAATAGCCACGCCAGAGTAAAGATCACGACACCAGAAAGCGCGTTCAGAAGAAATGCATTAAAAATTAATAACTTGAACGTATCTATTATCGTTCTAACCGGCAAGGAATAAGCGATACTGAGGGTTGATGGCAGTAAATTCTTTTTTAGAATAAGCGAGTTGTAGTCATCAACGTAGCCAAAATAAGACGGAGAATCAGGGTAATCGTCTAACATCGAAGCATACCGTTCCCCTGTTGCTAACCGTAATACCGGCTCATTATCCTGATCAAGTAATGTCACGCCGACAGGCAATGTCCCGGAAGAGATAAAATCCTCCAGGCGGATAGTTTGCTCAGTACCCACCATTGCCTCTAGCTTGTTACCCACATAGAGGGGGGTCAGGACATATAAGGTACCAATTTCAGGCCGCACACCCGGTACTATCCAATACAACGTGCTGTCTTTATCCTGATTTTTTGCATCTCGATATTTTAAAATATTTTCATTCAATGACTTAAGCAGACTCTCCTGCTCCATCGGGGTATTGCGAATATCGAAATCCACCATGCACAGCGTGTCGCTGCCAATAAAGAATATCCGGTTAAGGTCATAAGCTGCGGCAAAGTTCTCTTTCCAGTACAAAATCAGGTTACTAAGAGAACTTAATGAAGAGTGGCGCGACGAATTAAGTGCAGCACAATCCGCACCGGTATTAAGCGGATGATATTGTGGTGTCGTTTTGTTTTTGATAAAAGCGCCAGCAGCGATATCACTGCTCGCCGAATCCTGATTTAATCTGTTTTCCGCCATATATTTGATATCGCGGATGATATCGGCAGAGTGCCTGATGTAGCTCTGAGCCTGCTCAAAGTTAGTATTATATTCCTGACGGATGTCAGATTTTTTCTCGTTGAGGATGTTCAGGATATAAAAAGTGGTCAACAGTGCACCAAGTGACCATAACATAATGGCCAATACCCGAAACAAGTAACGGGATATTTTCAGTGTCGTGCGAAATGAAGAGAGATATTTCAATCTGATTCCAGGGTGGAAAGTAGGGCCAGACAGGCTGCATGAGCAACAGAATACACTACCAATAGCCCATAAAAAAGCCAGCTCGTAAGCTGGCTCTTGTTTTCAACAACGCATTATACGTTGTCGTCCTCATCTTCAGCATCGCCTTCTTCTGCTTCATCAGCAGCATCTTCATCTTCTGGTGTATTCAGTGCAGCATCGTCTTCGCCGCCCTCTTCACCTTCTAATGATTCGCCATCAAGGATTTCATCATCCTCTTCTGGCTCAGCAACACGTTGCAGACCAACGACATGCTCATCTTCTGCGGTACGGATCAGCGTCACACCTTGGGTATTACGCCCCACGACACTCACCTCAGATACGCGAGTACGTACCAGAGTACCCGCATCGGTGAT
This sequence comes from Yersinia sp. 2540 StPb PI, assembly GCF_052217165.1. Lineage (NCBI taxonomy): Bacteria > Pseudomonadati > Pseudomonadota > Gammaproteobacteria > Enterobacterales > Yersiniaceae > Yersinia > Yersinia sp. 2540 StPb PI. The sequence continues at coordinate 2,149,015 of NZ_JAZGQC010000001.1, read as the reverse complement.
CATCATGATCTGGTCAGTCGGAGCCACCTGAACAGCCCCCACAACCTTACCATTACGCTCACTGACTTTAATGGAGATAACACCCTGAGTCGCACGGGACTTGGTTGGGTACTCTTCCACTGCGGTACGCTTACCATAACCGTTTTCAGTCACAGTCAAGATTTCGCCATCACCACGTGGGATAATCAGAGAAATAACCCGATCATCACCATTGAGGTTGATACCACGTACACCGGTCGCAGTACGGCCCATCGAACGGACCTGTGACTCAGGGAAGCGAACCACTTTACCCAATGCAGAGAACAGCATGACTTCATTGCTGCCATCGGTCAGATCCACACCAATCAGCTCATCGCCTTCATTCAGATTGACGGCAATAATACCGGCGCTGCGTGGACGACTGAACTCGGTCAAAGCGGTTTTCTTCACGGTGCCGCTGGCGGTCGCCATAAAGATGTGACGGCCTTCTTCATATTCCCGCACTGGCAGAATGGCGGTAATACGCTCATTTGGCTCAAGCGGCAATAAGTTGACGATCGGACGACCACGTGCACCACGGCTGGCTTCCGGCAACTGATAGACCTTCATCCAATAGAGACGGCCACGGCTGGAGAAGCACAAAATAGTATCATGGGTATTGGCAACCAACAGACGATCAATGAAGTCTTCTTCTTTGATGCGGGCAGCCGACTTACCTTTACCACCACGGCGCTGAGCTTCGTAATCCGTCAGCGGTTGATATTTGACGTAGCCCTGATGGGACAGCGTCACAACCACATCTTCCTGATTAATCAGATCTTCGATGTTGATGTCGGAAGTATTAGCCGTTATCTCAGTACGACGTGCGTCGTTATATTGCTCTTTGATAGCAACCAATTCTTCGCGGATAACCTCCATCAGGCGATCCGGGTTTTCCAGAATAAAGATCAACTCACCAATTAAGGTCAACAGCTCTTTATACTCATCCAGCAGTTTTTCATGCTCCAGACCCGTCAGTTTCTGCAAACGCAGATCCAAGATTGCCTGAGCTTGTTGCTCGGTGAGGAAATATCTGCCGTCACGGATACCGTATTCAGCTTCCAGCCACTCAGGGCGGGCAGCGTCATCACCGGCACGTTCCAACATTGACGCCACGTTGCCTAATTCCCATGAATTGGCAATCAAGCCCGCTTTTGCTTCAGCAGGAGTGGCGGCACGGCGGATCAATTCGATAATCGGATCGATATTAGCCAGTGCAATTGCCAATGCTTCAAGGATGTGCGCGCGGTCACGTGCTTTACGCAGTTCAAAAATGGTACGACGCGTCACCACTTCACGGCGGTGGCGCACAAATGCAACCAGAATGTCTTTCAGGTTAAGCAATTTAGGCTGCCCTTGGGACAGAGCCACCATATTGATACCGAAAGTCACCTGAAGTTGCGTCAGTGAATAGAGGTTATTTAGAACCACTTCCCCGACGGCGTCACGTTTAATCTCAATCACGATACGCATGCCGTCTTTATCAGACTCATCACGTAACGCGCTGATGCCTTCTACGCGTTTCTCTTTGACCAGCTCAGCGATTTTCTCAATCAACCGCGCTTTGTTCACCTGATACGGGATCTCGTGAACAATAATGGTTTCACGGCCGGTTTTCGCGTCAGCTTCAACTTCAGCACGGGCACGGATATAGACCTTGCCACGGCCAGTACGATAAGCCTCTTCAATACCACGGCGACCATTAATAATGGCGGCTGTTGGGAAGTCTGGACCCGGAATGAACTCCATCAACCCTTCAATGGTGATGTTTTCATCTTCGATCAGGGCCAGACAGCCATCAATAACCTCAGACAGGTTATGTGGCGGAATATTGGTTGCCATCCCTACGGCAATACCTGACGAACCGTTAACCAACAGGTTAGGGATTCGGGTTGGCATGACTGCGGGGATCTGTTCCGTACCATCATAGTTAGGCACGAAGTCAACGGTATCTTTTTCTAAATCCGCTAACAATTCGTGAGCAATTTTAGACATACGGATTTCGGTATAACGCATCGCCGCAGCAGAATCGCCATCGACGGAACCGAAGTTGCCCTGCCCATCCACCAGCATATAGCGCAGTGAGAACGGCTGGGCCATACGCACTATTGTGTCGTAGACCGCGCTGTCACCATGCGGGTGATATTTACCGATAACGTCCCCGACTACACGGGCCGATTTTTTGTATGGTTTATTCCAGTCATTACCCAGTACATTCATCGCATACAGTACGCGACGGTGCACCGGTTTCAGTCCATCCCGGACATCTGGTAAAGCACGTCCGACAATAACGGACATCGCATAATCCAGATAGGAGCTTTTCAGCTCTTCCTCGATGTTGACCGGTGTTATTTCTCTGGCAAGGTCGCTCATTGAGCCGCTATCCCTCTACTAATTACCGGATTTAAAGGTACGAAACTATATCACAAAACCCAGATTTTGGCGAAACTACGTGATGTTTGTCGAAACGACTTTATGTCGGGCTTATCCGCCTAACTTAACGGTATTATTCTGCGTCAATTGAAAGGGAACATGTATAATCTGCGCAAAGAAACAGAACAGTGAGAACTCTCCATGCGTGTAGATAACACAGCTAGCCATCAGAATGTCGACGAGCAAGAAATCGCTAAATTTGAGGCAGTTGCCTCTCGCTGGTGGGATTTAGAAGGTGAATTCAAACCTCTTCATCGCATTAACCCGCTGCGCCTTGATTACATTTTACAGCGCTCTGGCGGTATTTTTGATAAGAAAGTGCTGGATGTCGGTTGCGGTGGTGGAATTTTGGCCGAAAGCATGGCTCGGGAAGGGGCACACGTCACCGGTCTGGACATGGGCTATGAGCCGTTGCAAGTGGCTCGCCTACATGCGCTGGAAACCGGTACCAAACTGGATTATGTGCAAGAAACAGTTGAAAGCCACGCGCAAGCGCACCCACAACACTACGATGTGGTGACCTGCATGGAGATGCTCGAACACGTGCCAGATCCCGCCTCGGTTATCCGCGCCTGCGCTCAATTGGTCAAACCCGGTGGCCACGTATTCTTCTCAACTATTAACCGCAATACCAAATCCTGGCTGATGGCCGTGGTCGGTGCAGAATATATATTGAAAATGGTTCCGAAAGGCACCCATGATTCGAAAAAATTTATTCGCCCATCAGAACTTATCGGTTGGGTTGATCAAACCCTGTTGCGTGAGCGCCACATTATCGGGCTACATTACAATCCGATAACAGATCGTTTTAAGCTTGGCGGTAATGTTGATGTGAATTATATGGTGCATACTCAACGAGATAGCGAATAAATTCATCGCGTGGGTAGTGTAAAAATCAAACAATACCCAATAGATTTCGCGTTGTAGCAAGGCGGCAACTGAACAACAAATTGGTCGGGAACCGATTTGAACAGCATTTATGCTAGCCCGTAGGGTGAGCCTCAAGGATGAGGCTCATTAATTCCCAGGAGCTTAGTCCACTAAGTGACTGGGGTGAGTGAGGATAGCCAACACCGCTACGGCGCGAAAGATGAAGGGGATTTTCCTAATGTTTAATAAACCGGCAAACGATCCACTTTTTAAGGTTTTCAGTAAAATCTTATCCCCCAAAGCGACAGTAGGTAAGATCCAGTGATGGCGCAGTCTGAGAGCGTTTCGTAACAATTCACCCCCAAGTTATCCACACAATTAAGCGATCTTGTTCACTTGCCAAAAGCCGCAATACTCACTATCTTGTTATCTATCCACTACCCACCCCCTACATATAGTGTTTACATACTAAACAATACACTACAGCCTCAATGATTTTCGTAATCATCGAGAGTGTAAATTTGTGCTGTTTGTACATGAAGAACGGGGATAAAAGGTCAAGAACACATGAACCAAAGCCTACTTGTTACTAAACGCGATGGCAGCAAAGAACGCATCAATCTGGATAAAATCCACCGGGTCATCGACTGGGCCGCAGAAGGTTTACATAACGTCTCGGTCTCTCAAGTAGAATTGCGTTCACACATTCAGTTTTATGATGGCATTAAGACTGCCGATATCCATGAAACTATCATCAAAGCAGCGGCCGATCTTATCTCGCGCGATGCGCCTGACTATCAGTATCTGGCTGCGCGTCTGGCTATTTTCCATCTGCGCAAAAAAGCTTATGGCCAGTTTGAACCGCCAAAACTCGTCGATCATGTCGCGAAAATGGTGGAAATGGGTAAATACGACAAGCATCTGCTGGAAGATTATACCGCAGAAGAATTCGAACAGATGGACACTTTCATCGACCATTGGCGCGATATGAACTTCTCCTACGCTGCGGTTAAGCAGTTGGAGGGTAAATATCTGGTGCAGAACCGCGTCAGCGGTGAGATCTATGAAAGTGCCCAATTCCTGTACATTCTGGTTTCCGCCTGCCTGTTCTCTAACTACCCGCGCGAAACTCGTCTCGATTACGTGAAACGCTTCTATGATGCGGTTTCAACCTTTAAGATTTCGCTGCCGACACCGATTATGTCAGGGGTGCGTACCCCAACTCGTCAGTTCAGCTCTTGTGTGTTAATCGAGTGTGGTGACAGCCTGGATTCTATCAATGCCACCTCCAGTGCCATTGTTAAATATGTGTCACAGCGTGCCGGTATCGGTATCAATGCGGGTCGTATCCGTGCGTTAGGTAGCCCAATCCGTGGTGGTGAAGCTTTCCATACCGGTTGTATCCCGTTCTATAAACACTTCCAGACTGCGGTGAAATCCTGTTCGCAGGGTGGCGTGCGTGGAGGTGCTGCCACGTTATTCTACCCGATGTGGCATCTGGAAGTTGAAAGCCTACTGGTGTTGAAGAACAACCGTGGTGTTGAAGGCAACCGCGTGCGCCATATGGATTACGGCGTCCAAATCAACAAACTGATGTATCAACGCCTGCTAAAAGGTGAAGATATCACCCTGTTTAGCCCATCGGATGTACCGGGGCTATATGACGCGTTCTTCGCTGATCAGGATGAGTTTGAACGCCTTTATACCCAATACGAACAAGACAGCAGCATCCGTAAGCAACGGGTAAAAGCGGTTGAGTTATTCTCTCTGATGATGCAAGAACGTGCTTCGACTGGCCGTATCTATATTCAGAACGTTGACCACTGCAACACCCACAGCCCGTTTGACCCGAAAATTGCCCCCGTGCGGCAGTCAAACCTGTGTCTGGAAATTGCATTACCAACCAAACCACTCAATGACATCAATGACGAGAATGGCGAAATTGCGCTCTGCACCCTGTCTGCCTTCAACTTAGGTGCCATTGATAGCCTTGACGATTTAGAAGAGTTGGCGGTACTGGCTGTACGTGCGCTGGATGCCTTGCTCGATTACCAGGATTACCCTATTGCCGCCGCACAGCGTGGCGCGATGGGCCGTCGCACCTTAGGTATTGGGGTGATTAACTTTGCTTATTACTTAGCGAAGAATGGCGTGCGTTATTCCGATGGCAGCGCTAATAACCTGACTCACCGCACCTTCGAAGCGATTCAGTACTACTTGCTGAAAGCCTCTAACGCGTTGGCTCGTGAGCAAGGTGCCTGCCAGTGGTTCAATGAAACCACCTATTCGCAGGGCATTCTGCCGATCGATACCTATAAGAAAGATTTGGATGCCATCAGCAACGAGCCACTGCACTACGATTGGGAAACGCTGCGTAACGATATTAAGACTCACGGCCTGCGTAACTCCACACTGTCTGCGCTGATGCCATCTGAAACGTCTTCGCAGATCTCGAATGCCACTAATGGTATCGAGCCACCGCGTGGTTACGTCAGTATCAAAGCCTCGAAAGATGGCATTTTACGCCAGGTTGTGCCTGAATATGAGCGTTTGAAAGATGCTTACGAACTGCTGTGGGATATGCCAAATAATGATGGTTACCTGCAACTGGTCGGCTTAATGCAGAAATTCGTCGATCAGGCGATTTCAGCTAACACCAATTATGACCCAACCAGCTTCCCATCGGGCAAAGTGCCGATGAAGCAGTTGCTGAAAGATTTGCTGACCACCTACAAATTTGGTGTGAAAACCCTTTACTATCAAAACACCCGCGACGGTGCTGATGATGTGCAGGAAGATATTCAAAGTCAGCCGGGTGATGATGACTGTGAAGGCGGCGCATGTAAGATCTGATTTATAGTTCTGGCCCTACGCGATAATCGCAAATACGGTTATCGCCGGGCCATTCTTCATTTGCCCTTGCATTGTTGTCCCCTGAGGAAATCATGGCCTATACCACTTTTTCGCAAAATAAAAATAACCAGTTGCTCGAACCGATGTTCTTTGGTCAATCCGTTAACGTGGCGCGTTTCGACCAGCAAAAACACGCTATTTTCGAAAAACTGATTGAGAAGCAATTGTCATTTTTCTGGCGTCCAGAAGAGATAGATGTCTCCCGTGATCGTATCGATTACAACGCACTGCCAGATCATGAAAAACACATTTTTATCAGCAACCTGAAATACCAGACCTTGCTGGACTCAATTCAGGGCCGCAGCCCTAACGTTGCCTTACTGCCGCTTATCTCAATTCCAGAACTGGAAACCTGGGTGGAAACCTGGTCATTCTCAGAAACCATCCACTCACGCTCGTACACCCATATCATCCGTAATATCGTGAATGATCCGTCGATAGTTTTCGATGATATCGTGACCAACGAAGAGATCCTCAAACGCGCAAAAGATATCTCAGCCTATTATGATGATTTGATCGAAATGACCAGCTACTACCACCTGCTGGGGGAAGGCACCCATCAAGTTAATGGTAAAACTGTCGTCGTCAATTTGCATGAGCTGAAAAAACAGCTTTATCTGTGTCTGATGAGCGTCAATGCGCTGGAAGCCATCCGTTTTTATGTCAGTTTCGCCTGCTCCTTTGCTTTTGCGGAGCGCGAATTGATGGAAGGCAATGCCAAAATCATCAAAATGATTGCCCGCGATGAAGCCCTGCATTTAACCGGTACCCAGCATATTCTTAATTTGATGCGTTCTGGCGAAGATGACCCGGAGATGGCCGAAATTGCCGAAGAGTGTCAACAACAGTGTTATGACCTGTTCGTTCTGGCTGCGCAACAAGAGAAAGAGTGGGCTGAATACCTGTTCCGTGACGGTTCAATGATTGGTCTGAACAAAGAGATTCTGTGCCAGTACGTGGAATACATCACTAATATCCGCATGCAGGCGGTAGGTCTGGGTGTGCCGTTTGCTACTCGAACCAACCCGATTCCATGGATCAACTCCTGGTTAGTCTCCGATAACGTACAGGTGGCACCGCAAGAAGTTGAAGTCAGCTCTTATCTGGTCGGTCAAATTGATTCAGAAGTCAGTGCTGACGACCTGAGTGATTTCGAGCTGTAATCCATGAAATCCATCCCCAATAGCTTTCGAGTTGCAGGTAGGCGGCAACAGAATGAACCCACGGAGTTGAGATAACTCAATGACTTGGGTAAGTGATGGCAGCCAACACCCCTGCAGCTTGAAAGATGACGGGGATACTGTGACGTTGAGCACCAGTGGTGTTCAACTTAACCGCCCTGCTGATAGCCGCAATCTGCTGGAAACCCTCGAGCACCATCAGGTACCGATCGAATACCAATGCCGCTCTGGCTATTGCGGCTCTTGCCGCCTGCGGTTACTAAAAGGCGAAGTTAGCTATCATCAGCAACCACTGGCGTTTATTCAGAGCGGTGAAATTCTGCCCTGCTGCTGCCAGGCGGTGGGTGATATTGAAATAGAGCTTTGATGCCAAGGTCTGGATGGGCCTTGGTTATATACCGCATAAGATATTTTATCGCCCAATTCGTCACCACATTACTTGCCTGTTACGCCGCCAAAACATAAGCTTAGCTTATTCCTCATAGGGAACACGTCAGATTTCACCTGTAATCTACCATCTTGTTGTGTGGTATTTTGCAGCCGGTATTACCTGATAAATCATAGGGACAAACATGAAAAAACTTCCAATCGCAATAACCAGTCTGCTAATGGCAGTATCGGCCAGTACCATGGCGGCGACACCTCAGCCACTCGATCCTCAGCAGCCGTTAGATAAAATTGCACCATACCCGCAGCCTGAAAAAGGCATGAGCCGTCAGGTGATTTTCCTTGAACCACAGCAAGATGAAACCCGCTTTAAAGTAGAATTACTGATTGGCAAGACGCTGGAAGTTGATTGCAACCGCCATATGCTCGGCGGCACGCTGGAAACCAGAACCTTATCTGGCTGGGGCTTTGACTATCTGGTAATGGATAAGATCTCACCACCCGCTTCGACGATGATGGCATGCCCTGATAACAGCCGCCATCCACAATTTGTCGCCGCCAATCTGGGGGACGCCGCTATGCAGCGCTATAACAGTCGCCTACCGATCGTGGTTTATGTACCAAAAGGAGTTGATGTGAAATACCGCATTTGGGAAGCAGGCAAAGATGTAAGAAACGCGCAGGTAAAATAAACCATAAGCAAAATTATTAAAAACCCACATTAAAAATACCCATTCAACTGAGTGGGTATCTAAATGCGGTAGCCAATCGCGTGCTCATGACACATAGCTGCTTGCAGTCAGGGTATGAGCAAGGAACTGAGGCAGTTTAGGCTGTGGATAAACGCCAGCAAATTCAGGGTTAGAATCAACAAAATCAGGCATTATAGTTATCAGTTGTGCCACATCGTTATCAATAACGGGGGCATCCGCTTGCATGGCATCAGTGGCTGAAAAAATAAAATCGTTCGCATCGAGTTGTTCAACATCCAACCCATCCAAATACATCAGGTTGATACTCTCCCCTTCAGCGTTGAGTACTGAAGAGTCAACATTTATTCCCTGGATAAGTGCAAGCCCATTAATAATCACCGCGTTTCTTTTCGTCACCGTTAATTGACTAAAACTCCGAATCCCCACGGCACTCAAATCAATTTTATCAATACCATGTCGGAACCCCCGAACAGCATTACCAAAGCCCGATGTACCCTCTTGCTGTAACACCACAAACACACCAGGCTCTGCATCCTTACGCTGATAGACCGTTCCCGCGAGTGAGGCAATCATTTTACCATTTTCCCCAACAGTTAAACTGATGCCACTGGCCCCTCCGTTGAGCATAATCCCCATTTGCTCGGGTTCTGCTGGCGCTGAGTCATTTATCAATACCGTGCTGTTTACATAGCCGACAGGGGCGCTAAAGGTATTCTGAAAGACAAAATTTTGTGGCCCGAACGTATTAACTTGTCGATTTTTGATAATAATACTTTGCTTATCTGGCAGTGAGATTCTGGTGTCGGTCCGCAATTGCATCAACTCTAACTCACTAAATTTTAAACCAGAAAAGCCCACCAGGTGGATAGCTTCTCCTTTGTTGGCATCAAAATTGATTATCTCATCCCGGCCATTGGCGCGCTGACGAACCACAAAAGCATCTTTACCTGCCCCCCCGGTCAGCACATTTCTGCCGCGCCCCCCGTCAAGCAAGCTATTGCCCCCAGCCGCAGTGAGATGATCGTCACCATCACCACTGATCAAATTATGGATAGTCTCCGGTGAGCGAATGATCAAATTGGCCCCGCCGAGTGCCACATTCCCACCGGCTAAGTTAGCCTTAATATCGCCTGATATCGCCGCCATATTCAGCGTATTACGCCCACCAACCGTCCCATTAACGGCATCATCAAGCAGCATGCGGGCGGGTTGCCGCGCAGCCTGGTCGGCAAACTCGTCGGTATAAAAGTAGGTATCATCTGCACTCAGATTGTTACCAAACAGCCGTAATGACCAACTATTCAACCTGATGGGTAAACCATTACTGGCATCTTTAACCGCTAATCGCCATATCCCACCCGAGTTCTCACCCCGATGATGTGTAGACATAAAGGTATAGTTAAAATCGCCTGCAAGAGTACTACCGGTATCCGTAGCATGGGGGCTATCTGCGCTTTTTTTTCTGCCAACACCATCAACCAAAATACTTTCACTGCCACCCGGCGAGACTAATCTCACGGTCAAATCCCCCAAACGACCTACATTGGCGCTAAAATCAACTTCGACCTGCTCAACATTGAGACCATCGACCAAAGTGAGATATGAATCGTTTGTTTCCCCAGCAGATAACCTGCCCCCTGCCGGGTAATCATAGCTGTTCTCCAATACCTGTTGATTAGCACCGGTCTGTTGGGGGATCCATGTTTCAGCCAAACGCACTGCCGCCCGCGCATCCACTGCACCAAAACCGTAATCATGGCTCACATGCATACCGCCACCATTCCAGTTTTTGGCATTATTGCTGCGCCATTGGGTGCCTGAATCATCCACCCGACGAGCCGACAAGGCGAGGATCTGTTGCACATCGCGGTAACCCAGATTGCGATTGGCTTGCAACATCAATGCGGCAATCCCTGAAACAATGGGGGCGGCAAAACTGGTTCCTTGTTCAGTGCTGTATCTGGCACCAAACACGGCACCACGCTCGGTTTCAAGCTGGTTGCTGCTGGAAATAACCTGACTCCCCGGAGCCGACACGAGCAAACTGGCGCCAGGGTTAGAGAAAGGCACTGACCGCGGCTGAAGGGTGGAAAGATCAGCCAGCGCATTGACCGCCCCGACCTGAATACCAAAGCGGCTGTTATTGATGAGTGAACCTTGCGCGCTGCCCCCCTGTTCACGCTAATTACCTCCCGCACTAACAATAATGGTGCCTAATCCGCCACGGCCATTTTCCGCTGCATATTGCAGTGTCATGTTTAGGATATTCGGTAAATTAACACTGTTGCCCGGTAAGTTACTCAGAGCAAAATCATGGGCGAAGCCCCAACTGTGATTAACCACATCATAACTGGACATCTTACCCAGGGTGGTAAAATCCGCCCCTTCGTTGCTAAGATAGTGCCCGCCTAAAGTGGCATCATAGGCCACTCCCACCCCACCGAGATTATTTCTTGCCGCCACCATCACACCGGCCACCATCGTGGCATGGTTGGAAACATCGGCGGGCAGTGTTCCGGTGCTCTTTTGTGTTTCCAGCCAGGCGGAATCAACATTGGCGCTTAAATCAGGATGCTGAATATCGAAAATCTCTGGGCCGGTGGCGAACTGCCCGCCCGGTTCAAACTGACCAATGCGCACACCTTTACCGGTATAATCAGACCAGACAGGTATCACATTGATTTTATTCAAATAAGTTTGTTTGGCGACCAAGGGATCTTGAGGGATATCCGGCGTTAATAGCGTTACCGTTGCCTGCATCAGCGCGGATTCTCCGCTAGATAAATCAACCACAGAAATCGCCGGATCGCCGGTGGCACTCTTTACTTGATATTTAAAACTCATCACGCCGCTGTATTTGTTGTCAGGTATAAACTTCACGTCTCCATTCGGAACGAGCCAAACCCGACAACCGATGGCATCACTTAGCGCAGCAATTTGTAAGGGTGCGCCAGCATTAAAACGCATATCATTCCCCAACAAATCAGCAGAAGGAATGTATTGCGGCCAGTTACGATTAATTGGTTTGCCAAATTTAGTGATTCGTAACTGATCATCCACCGGGATCACATTATTCGAATCCAACGCCACCGCAGAGATATCAGCAAAATTCAGTTTTTGAATATTTTTCAGTGTCAGGGTGCCATCACGACCAGCCACGCTATCCCTTATCTGGTAGCCACTGTCAGTGCGGGTAATGGCGTAATCCGCATAGCTGCCATGCAGGGTGACCAGATTGATACCACCGCCACCATCAATGAGCGCATTGCCCTGACCGGCTTCAATCACATCATGGCCCTTATTGCCATAAATGCGATCTGCCCCACCGCCAGCGTGGATAATACTGCCTTGTTCAGCGGCATAGATGGTATCGCCCTGTGATCCGGCATAAATAACCGCTTTACCGCTACCGCCGACAATACGGTTCTTGCCACTGCCACCGGCCAGTACGTCATTACCGCCACCGCCGACCAGTGTGGCATTGCCGTTACCACCTTTAATAAACACACTGTTATTGCCGCCACTGACAATAATGTCGTCACCATCGCCGCCCTGCGCAATAGTGATACCACTGCGCGCCATATTCAGCGCCACCCCTTTATCGCCGACAATCAACACCGTATCGCGCCCGCCATTGCCACGAATTCGAGTTGGATCATCACTGGCGCTGATAACAAATACATCGTTGCCGCTCTTACCAATATAACTATTACTGCCACCACGCCCGGCTAACCAGCTCCCTTTAGGGCTGGCGGTTAAGATGTCATCCCTGCTGCCGCCATAGATATTATTTGTTTTCAGAATATTGGCCGATAACGCGGCGCCTTTATCAGCAAGATGCACATAAGCGGTGGTGGTCGTTTCAGCGGTGACAGAACGAATAATTGCCCCCTCATTACCACGCTTAGTGACGGTGTTACTGACGGGGGAACTGACAAAATTCACCGCCAGCACTTCCCGTAGCTGTCCCTCGATAGTAAACTTGCTACGCGCCAGCACCCTATTGCCCTGACGATTATCCTCAACCGCGTTAGCATTAACTTTGATTTGCGTAATCCCCCACTCATCCAGCGTTTTCAACTCACCGGGATCGACCCTGCCGTTATGGGAGCTATCCTGCCAAATACGCAATTTGTGCCAGATTGGATCACGCCGGTCAATGACACCACTGCTATCGTCATCTTCACTGGCCAGTGCAGCAAAACCGTCCTGATAGCGTTTTTCCCCCGGCTGCCCCTTCACACCGGCCGTGCCACCGTAATATTCCGAATACATCTGGCTGATATTATCTATTTTCCCGCTGCCATTATCGATAACCAGCATACCGGTATCCGGCCCTGCCCAGCCGGTGCGTTTCAGCGTGCCGCTGTTATCGGTATCAAACAGCACCCCATCTTCAATGCCGGTCATGGAGACCCCCTTGCCACTTAAATCCAGCAGCAGCGGGTCAACATAAGTGTTAACCGTGGTTTGTGCTGATAAACCATTGAGGGTGGCGGCATCAAACAGCCCGGTTTCCGGCAGCATATAACTGGGTCGTTCCAGATAGTAATCAGATAAATAGCGGCTGGGCTGGATATTGGGATCAAGCTGAACTTCACCCGGGCGAACTCCGCCCGATGCCATAGCGCCCATCTGCACCGAGGCAAAATCGGTGTTATCCAAGCTACCGTCAGTAAAGGAGAAACTGTGAGTGGGCTTATTCACCAGATAGCCGTTGGTGACATCACGCCGCGCCTGATCTTCATCGGCAATGCGCTGAACCGCTTGTGGGGTTGGATTGATGGTGATGTCGATATTGCACATCTCGGTTGAGACTGGTGCGACTTCTTCGTCGGAGCTAAAGAGCTGGCTGGTGGCACTTTTCCCTAGCGCCCAGTAACCTGGGAGAGAATCCATTCTGTCCAACCATTGGCGGGAGCTTTTTTGGGTATCATCAGGACCAAACGACGAGCTGTAAGCCATCAATTGATAGGTTTTAAACGAGTGCTTTAGTTCTTCAAATGGCCTGCCGCAGGTGCTCAACGTTTGTTCCCAATAAATTGGCTGACTATCTTCAGTCATCGCGTTGAAAACCTCGGTTAACGTCCAGGCCTCTGGCGGTAATCCATGCTTCTTAAAAACACTATTGTGAAACTGTGCAGCTTGCTTATGGCCGATATCACCATAGATAATGCCTGTCAGGCTTTTGTCCAGCCTGTCTTGCTGGGTATTAAGATAGCCGTGCGCCATATCATAGCGAATATGCTTAATATCCGTTTCAGTGACGGGCCTATTATGACGGACCCCCACACTTTCCATATTGTGAATAGCCATGGCACCGGCGATAGAATCCCCCCTGGCCACACCATTGGCTAATATGGCATAGCGATCGCCTTTGCTGGCTAAAAAATCATACATCGGGCCGGGGTCTTTACTCTCCCTGTGAGATTCCAATAATTGCCGGGCATAAGCCAGATCGGCGGCATTAAGTTGTAATTTTCCTGCCTTGCTATTTTGCTGTAGCATAATGTTCTTCCTTAACGTTTAATATGCGATAAAAGAAATTGTTGGGTATTGCTAACAATGGCTCTCCATTGCGGTAATTTTTCTACTGTAAAAGTCACTTCAACCAGCGAACCTATTTCCGGCATCACAAAAAGGGCCTCACAGATATAATATCTTTTCTCTAACGGCAACCACTGACAGTCAAATACCACCGGCACCCGCCCGTTAACTTCTGCCCAGTAATAACCATTAACATCCTCATCAAACCAATAAGGACTATTCCTATCCTGTGGTTCTGCCCGGAATAATTTTGTGGTGGCTTTAACAAAAAAAAGCTCTAATTCATTAATATAAACAACCGGATCAAAGGTTTTATTCTCGTATTTTCTAAGTCTAAGATAGGCATCGCGCATAAAAGCAACATCAGTATCTGTGCGTTTAAATGGCTCGACGCTGATTGCTAATCCCTCATACTCCAACCCCTGTTTATACCATTTCGATTTATCCCCCGGCTGCATATCCGGCCAACTGGCTATCATGGGTAAAGAGGTAAAATTGGCATCGCAGCCTTTTTTATTTTTAGTAAAACCAGGTGTCCAGGAGCTTTTCCCTTCATATTCCGCCCAGTAGATAATATAGGCCTTGGGCACTTCCATTACATGACCATTAAATTTACCACAAACAAAACCGGGGCGATTTTCGGCGAAACCGAGTGGTGACATTAGCAGAAAAGCCATTAGCAATAATATGACAAAATATCTCATCCGCGTTTTATCACATAACAACCTGCTTATATTTATCTTAGGGAACATAATATTCTTCCTTAACGTTTAATATGCGATAAAAGAAACTGCTGAGTACTGCTAACAATGGCTCTCCATTGCGGTAATTTTTCTACTGTAAAAATCACTTCAACCAGTGACCCTATTTCCGGCATCACAAAAATGGCCTCACAGATATAATATATTTTCTCTAACGGCAACCACTGACAGTCAAATATCACGGGTATCCTCCCGTTAACTTCTGCCCAGTAATAACCATTAACATCCTCATCAAACCAATAATGCCAATCAGGGGCATTTTTATCCGGTGGCTTACCTCGGTTTAGTTTTTCAGTTGCCTCGACAAAAAACAGCCCTAATTTATCGATATAAACAACTGGACTAAATGTCTTATTCTTTTGTTTTCTTAGAAAAAAGTCACGCTTATAGGTGATGTCGATATCGGTTCGTCTAAATGGTCTGACAGTTATTGCTAATCCCTCATACTCCAACCCCTGTTTATACCACAGCTCCTGATCCCCCGGCTGCATATCCGGCCAACTGGCGATCATTGGCAGCACCACAAAATTGGCATCACAACCTTTTTTATTATTAATAAAGTCCGGATCCCAGGCACTGGCCCCTTCATATTCCGCCCAGTAAATAATATAGCTATCCGGCACTTCCATTACATGACCATTAAATTTACCACAAACAAAACCGGGGCGATTTTCGGCAGAAGCAAATGGTGGCATCATTAGTAACAACATTATCAATAATGCTATTAAATATCTCACTCGTGTTTTATCACATAACAAACTACTTATATTTATCTTAGGGAACATAATGTTCTTCCTTAACGTTTAATATGCGATAAAAGAAATTGTTGGGTATTACTCACAATGGCTCTCCATTGCGGTAATTTTTCTACTGTAAAAATCACTTCAACCAGTGAGCCTATTTCTGGCATCACAAAAATGGCCTCACAGATATAATATCTTTTCTCTAACGGCAACCACTGACAGTCAAATACCACCGGCACCCGCCCGTTAACTTCTGCCCAGTAATAACCATTAACATCCTCATCAAACCAATAAGGACTATTCCTATCCTGTGGTTCTGCCCGTAATAATTTACTGGTAGCTTTAACAAAAAAAAGCCCTAATTCATTAATATAAACAACCGGATCAAAAGTTTTATTCTCGTATTTTCTAAGTCTAAGATAGGCATCGCGCATAAAAGCAACATCAGTATCAGATCGTCTATACGGCTCAACACGCATTCTTAGCCCTTCATACTCCAGCCCCTGTTTATACCACAGCTCCTGATCCCCCGGCTGCATATCCGGCCAACTGGCGATCATTGGCAGCACCACAAAATTGGCATCACAACCTTTTTTATTATTAATAAAGTCCGGATGCCAGGCACTGGCCCCTTCATATTCCGCCCAGTAAATAATATAGCTATCCGGCACTTCCATTACATGACCATTAAATTTACCACAAACAAAACCGGGGCGATTTTCGGCGAAACCGAGTGGTGACATTATTAAAAGTAACAGTATTAACCTTCTCATTTTAGTTTTATTATTTAATAACCAATTGGTGTTTATATCAGGAGGCATCATTATTCTCCTTAATATTTAATATGCGATAAAATAAATTGCTGAGTATTATTCACAATAGCTTGCCACTGAGGAAGTTTATCTATGGTGAAAATAACCCTAACCAGTGAGCCTATTTCCGGCATGATAAACCAAGCTTCACAAAGATAATATATTTTCTTCATCGGTAACCACTTACAGTCAAATACTACCGGTACTCGCCCATCAACCTCTGACCAGTAATAAGTAATGACATCCTTATCTAACCAATAATGATTTTTTTGTCCCTTGTATTTTTTCTAATTATTTTTTTGGTTACCTTGACAGAAAACAATTCTAATTCATCAAGATCAACCACAGGTTCAAATACTTTATTATTTTGTTTTTCAAGATAAACATCACGCTTATAATTCATATCGGTGTCAGGTCGTTTTAACGGGTGAATACTTACTCTTATTCCACCAAAATTTTCTTTTTTCTTATACCATAGTAATTTATCACCAGGTTGCATATCCGGCCAATTTATTATCATCGGTAATGCTACGAAATCGGTATCACACCCTTTTGTATTTTCAGTAAAACTGTAGCCCCAGGCGCTGGTACCGCTATATTCTGTCCAGTAAAAAACATAGCTATTCGGCACTTCCATTACATGACCATTAAATTTACCACAAACAAAATCGGGGCGATTTTCGGCAGAAGAAAATGGTGGCATCATTAGTAAAAACATTATCAACAATGTTATTAAATATCTCACCCGCGTTTTATCACATAACAGCCTGCTTATATTTATCTTAGGATACATAATTATCTTCCTTAACGTTTAATATGTGATAAAAGAAACCTTTTAGTCGATATGGAAATTCCCTTCCATTGTGGTAGTTTATTTTTATGAAAAGGAACATTAACCGCCGATTGTATCTCTGGTAAAGCAAACACAAGCCAGCAGTCAGAATAATATCTCATTTTTGGCATGTGATGGCATTTTATAATTATTGGCACTTAACATAACTAAAATATAAATAATTACGAATCATAATAAAACCACCCGATTCAAGTAATTCAAAAAATCGACATAAGTCAGCACCTAAGCAGTTAAATAGATAAAGTAAAAATAACGCAAGTGTAAAAACAAAACAACAAATAAAACAACAGAGCAGTAATAAATATAAAATCAGGATAATAAATAATATGAATATAATAAAAAGGCGCAATTTAAATATGCGCCTTTTTATTATCGAGAGTTATTGATTAACTACAAAATCTTAACTACATCTAACCAGCCATGCTGACCACACACCGGGCGACCATTCAACCAACGGCGCACCATATCCAGCGCCAGCATCGCACTGCTTTCCTGGCGAATACGCAGACCATGACGGCTGGCCTGATAACGTACTGTTTGAGCAAATGTTCCTTCAGGGGTATACAGAGCCACACTCAGGTGATCATTTTGCATAGCGCCGACCGCCAGCACCACTTGCGCACCACACAACATAGATAACGATTGTGCACGGCAGGCAATCTCGTCTAATGTCTCCTGACAATGCGCCGGTAGCAGTTCACCGCCCGCCAATGGCACACCAGCACTCTGCAACTGCCAGTTCATCAACCCGCCGGTAAATTGTTCGCTCACCGCCAGTAGCAAGCCGCGTTGGTTCAATTGCTCAGCTAACAATGCCGGCAACCCTCGCGTACCTTCAAATAGGGTGCTGTCTCCCGCCACTTCCCTCACCTGCTGCCATACCTGTTCCATCGCCTGATGTTGCGAGGCAGGACCGGTCAGCTTCAATTCAATAATCGGTGCAGATGAACGGTAGCCTAACACCGCCCCCTCAGGGAGTCGCAGTGGGTCCAGTTCCTGTGCCAAATCACTTTCCGAGCGGCCAAAAGTGGTCATACGTAAGCATAATGGGGGTTCGGCCACATCAAAATGTTGGCGTAAACGTGGCATGATTTGCTGTTCAACCATTACTTTAAACTCTGATGGCACGCCGGGTGTGAAGAACATCAGGCACTTATTTAGCCGTAACGCGAAACCGCACGCCGTGCCTACTGGGTTATCCAGCATTTCAGCATTAGCCGGAATATGTGCCTGTTTACGGTTAGTCGCCGACATCACCCTGCCGCGCTCATGGAAGAAAGCCTCCATACGTGCGATCCATTCCGGGTGTTCAACCAGCTCCGTTCCGGCGGCGCGGGCGGCAGCCAATGCGCTCAGATCATCACTGGTTGGCCCCAGCCCGCCGTTGACAATCAACACATCAGCAACCTGACTGCGTTCGGTCAGCACTTCTATCAGTGCCGAAAGTGAGTCACCGACCGTTTCCCTACTGCTGATTGGCAAGCCTTGATTAAATAAATAGTCAGCCAGCCATGCCGCGTTGGTATCGATAATCTGCCCATGCAGCACTTCATCTCCGGTACTCAACATCTCAACTCTGATCATTTTTTTCTCCGTGGTTACTTATATACCCTAAATAATTCGAGTTGCAGGAAGGCGGCAGGCAGCGGCCTCACAGAGGCCAGGCCCATGGACGGGCCGAGTAATGAACGCAGCCAACGCACATGCGGCTTGAAGTATGACGGGAATACATTCACTTTATAAATCTCACCGTATAAACACAATGGTTATCCATCATCGAAATAAACAACCCCGCGAACAATCTATTTTTCAGTGCATTCATCATAGTAACGATAAGTTTACACCTTGCGTAACGTCCATTTGACACAAACAGGGCAATCCACTACCCTGCTGCACTCAATAATTCCAATAAATTGTCATGTAGTAGAGGAAAGCGTGAAGAATCGCACTCTGGGCAGTATATTTATCGTTGCCGGCACCACCATTGGTGCAGGTATGTTGGCGATGCCATTGGCAGCCGCAGGCGTGGGCTTTGGTGTCACACTTGTATTGCTTATTTCTCTTTGGATATTAATGTGTTACACCGCTTTACTGCTGGTTGAAGTTTATCAGCATGAAGCGGCAGATACCGGGCTTGGTACTTTGGCCAAACGCTATCTTGGCAACCGGGGCCAATGGTTGACTGGTTTCAGTATGATGTTTCTGATGTATGCCCTGACTGCTGCCTATATCAGCGGCGCCGGTGAATTACTGGCAACCAGTATCAGCCAATGGACGCAACAATCGTTTCCAACCTCACTCGGCGTATTGCTGTTTACACTGGTCGCGGGCGGTGTGGTCTGTATCGGCACCCACTCAGTCGACTTATTCAATCGCATCTTATTTAGCGCCAAAATCATTTTTCTGATTGTGATGCTGGCACTGATGATGCCGCATATCGAAAAAACCAACCTACTGACACTGCCGCTGGAACAAGGGTTGGCACTGTCCGCTATTCCGGTGATATTCACCTCATTTGGCTTCCACGGCAGTGTGCCGAGTATCGTCAATTACATGGGTGGCAATATTCGCAAGTTGCGCTGGGTATTTATTATCGGCAGCGCCATTCCGCTGGTTGCCTATATCTTCTGGCAGTTGACCACGCTTGGGGCTATTTCCTCTCATACCTTTGTCGGTATTTTGGCGCAACAGGCAGGTTTGAACGGCTTATTACAAGCGGTACGCGATGTCGTGGCCTCACCTCACGTTGAGCTGGCAGTACACCTGTTTGCAGACCTGGCACTGGCTACCTCATTCCTTGGTGTGGCCTTAGGGTTGTTCGATTATCTGGCCGACTTATTTAAACGTCGTAATTCAGTGCGAGGCCGCTTGCAAACGGGGGTTATCACCTTCACCCCCCCGTTGCTGTTTGCGCTGTTTTACCCGCGTGGCTTTATTATGGCATTGGGCTTTGCTGCGGTGGCGCTGTCAGTTCTGGCATTACTGCTGCCTGCAATGCTGGCGTGGAAAGCCCGTAAGGTCCATCAGGGGCACTATCGGGTCTGGGGTGGGAAACCAGCACTGGCTGCGGTATTTGCCTGTGGTGTGATGGTCATTGCCATTCAAGTGGGGATAGTGACTGGCGCATTACCGGCTGTCGGCTAATACCCTCCCCAATTAAAAGGGCGCATATCCTGTCAGGAATGCGCCCTTTTTTAATCAAATATTACCGATTTATCATTAAAATCAATTTATTATCCAAAGCCATTGGCGTTGCAGCTAGGCGGCAAACGAGAAAATCCCGATGAGCTGACTCACGTCAGTGATTCGGGTGAGCGAGCGCGGCCAACAACGCTGCAACATCAAGGACGAAGGATAATCAAAATGCTAAACCTGCGCCGATATACACGCCATCCGCCACACGGTTATCCCGATGTCCGTCTTTACCTTTCATATTGATATAGCGGTAACCGACATCCACGGTTAACGGGCGGAATACACTCCAGCGCAAACCACCGTTAGCTTCGCTATAGGATTTCATGCCACTGGTCAGCTCTTCCGGGGCGAAATAACCTTCACCGTACAGAGTGAACGATTTGTTGATAGGATAGGTTAACCCACCGCCAATCGCAATTGCACCACCGCTGCTACCGTCTTCCGGTGCCATATAGATACCCTTGCCACCGACCGTTGCCATCATTGGGCCGAGGGGGAGGTTGAAGCCCAGCCCCAGTCCGTAGACATCACCATCGTGATCACTACGTGCCCAGTTACCATTGATAGCCAAACCGCCAGTGTTGGTGCCCATGCCAAAACCTAAATTGGTGTAATCACTGCCGACTTCACCATTAAAACTCACGGCACTGGCGGAACCCGCCACAAACAGCAGGCTGGCTGCACACGCGATTAAATGCTTTTTCATATTTTTCTCTCGTTATTCGTGATGTCACCCGCGAGCAAATTCTGGCCGACAGGTTTTTCCTGTCCGAGTTTAACCGAAAAAAACAGCATAAACATACCAAAAACCGATTAAATACCACAGTAATTCAAATGATTGTAAATATCGAAGCTATAGATCCGTATTATGCTAACAATAACAACGATAAGGTATGCCTATTTGCTGAATACAACCAATAAGGCTACAACTAGTGTGGAGATCAAAGAATAACCCCTTGTTGTTGTTTAAATTATTATTTTGTCAATCAGGCTTTTGACGCGATGTAATGCTGTAAAACACCCGAGAAAGCAATCAATTCAACAGCCATACTGGAGAAAATGATGAGCAAAAAGAAAGGATTAACTACTGCTGCGGGCGCACCCGTTGTTGATAATAATAATGTTGTTACTGCGGGCCGACGTGGCCCAATGCTATTACAAGATGTGTGGTTTCTGGAAAAACTGGCCCATTTCGATCGTGAAGTGATCCCAGAACGCCGCATGCATGCTAAAGGCTCCGGTGCCTACGGTACCTTTACTGTTACCCACGATATTACCCGATATACCCGCGCAAAAATTTTCGCAGAAATAGGCAAACAAACCGAAATGTTTGTCCGCTTCTCAACGGTGGCTGGTGAACGTGGTGCTGCCGATGCCGAACGTGATATTCGTGGCTTCGCCATGAAATATTATACCGAGGAAGGGAACTGGGATTTAGTGGGTAACGATACGCCGGTGTTCTATCTACGTGACCCGCTGAAATTCCCTGACCTGAACCACGTGGTTAAACGTGACCCTCGCACTAACCTGCGCAACCCTATTTATAAGTGGGATTTCTTCTCCCAACTCCCTGAGTCTCTGCATCAGTTAACGATCGATTTCAGTGACCGTGGCCTGCCAAAATCTTATCGTCATATGCATGGGTTCAGCAGCCATACCTTCAGTTTTATCAATGCCAACAATGAGCGTTTCTGGGTTAAATTCCATTTCCGCTGCCAACAAGGCATTGAAAACCTTATGGATGATGAGGCTGAAAAACTGGTTGGAACTGATCGGGAAAGCTCCCAACGTGACCTGTATGACGCTATTGAACGTAAAGACTTCCCGCGCTGGAATCTACAAATTCAGGTGATGCCGGAACATGAAGCCTCACAAACACCTTACAACCCGTTTGATCTGACCAAAGTGTGGCCACACGGCGATTACCCACTGATTGATGTTGGTTTCTTCGAACTGAACCGTAACCCGGAAAACTACTTTGCCGAAGTTGAGCAAGCGGCATTTAATCCGGCTAACGTGGTGCCGGGGGTGAGTTTCTCCCCTGATCGGATGTTACAAGGCCGGCTGTTCTCTTACGGCGACGCTGCACGCTATCGCTTAGGTGTGAACCATCATCAGATCCCTGTCAACAGTGCTAAATGCCCGTTCCATAACTACCATCGCGATGGCGCAATGCGTGTTGATGGTAACAGTGGTAATGGTGCAACTTATGAGCCAAACAGTTTTGGCCTGTTCCAGGAACAACCTGATTTCAGCGAACCGCCATTAACACTGGAAGGCGCAGCAGATCACTGGAATCACCGTGAGGATGATGATTACTTCTCCCAGCCACGGGCGTTGTTTAACCTGCTGAGTGAAGAGGAGCATCAGCGGATGTTTACCCGCATTGCCGGTGAGTTGTCACAAGTACCGGAAGATATTCAGCGCCGTCAGGTGGCGTTGTTTACTCAGGTTCACCCGGATTATGGTGATGGGGTTAAAAAGGCGCTAGGGTTAAATTAGGGCTTATCTATCATTATTCGTGATTAGTTCGGTTGTTAATCGATTAAGTGATCATGTTAGGTTGCTAATTGCTTCGGTGATTGGGTTCGGTTGATATCAGTTCAGTGATTAACCTACCTCCGTCGCCTCAACCGCCAAAGGGGGCAGCGGCCCCCTTGTGGAATCCCGCGCTTGCGCACGTATCGCCTGCCTGCTTCACAGGTACCCTCGGCTCATCATTTCGCTGACGGGACGGCTATTATAGCCTCTTCGAGGCTACCCTCCGGGCCAACGCAAGCGTTGTTCAAAACTGCTTCGCAGTGTTGTCGTGGGTCCCTCCGCGTGACGCCTAAATCCGGCGTCCATGCCGGATTTCCCTTGCTACATTCTTCACTCGGCAGCTCAAATGTGCTTTTTAAGGTCAAGACCCTAAAGACAGGGTTTTGATTTTCTCTTTTGACGTTGAGGCGCAATCAGGAATATTACCGATAAAGACGATGGCTGTTTGCCCGGGGCTTTAACAACCGAACCCGATCACCAAATCAAATCAAATCAACTTAGCCACAAAATCAATAACCGCCTGTCTGGATACCTTAATCCCCCCCTGCTTAAGCGCCGCCGGTAAACGGTAAAACGCAATTGGTCGCTGGAATACCGCCAACTGTGGTATCAGCCAATCTGATAAACTCACCTCATCCACCTCATCGGTAGCATCTATCACCGCGACCGGTCGGTGGCCGAATTCAGCATCAACCATCGGCACGACGAAAGCTTGTTGTATCCCCGGATACTGTGACAAAACCCGCTCAATATCCTCCGGCTGAATGCCCTCGCCACCACTGAAAAACAGATTATCCAGCCGCCCGAGAATATGCAGTTCACCTTGCCGCCACAGACCGCGATCGCGGGTATGAAACCACCCTTCACTGTCAGTTATTGGCCGCAACTTTCCCTGCTGCCAGTAACCCGCCGCAAGGCAATCTGCTTTTATCCATACTTCATCTGCTACCAGTTTTACCTCGCGCCCCGCCAGCGCTACCCCCACACCGGGCAAGCCATCGGCACGTTTGGCACAAACCGTTGAGGCCGACTCCGTCAGCCCATAACCGCACCAACAGCGGATGCCACGGGCTTCGGCATGTTGTGTCAGGGTGGTCGGGATGGTTGCTCCCCCCAGTAACACCTCTTTCAGTGTTAACACCAAGTCATCTGTTGCCAGTAACCGCCATAGCTGAGTGGGAACTAAAGAAGCGTGGCTACATCCGGCCAGTGCATCATGCAATGCCATCCCCTCTTGCACCACCAAGGTGGCCCCGGCACTCAGCCAGCGCCAGACAATCCCCTGCCCCGAGACATGAAACAGCGGTAACGACAGCAACCAGCTATCCGTCGAGGTGAAACTCATCAGCTTTAATATGCCATCGGCGCTAACCAGATGCGCCGCCAGCGAATGCACTGCGGCTTTGGGTAAACCGGAAGAGCCCGACGTTAATGTCATCGTCGCCAGCCGTAGACTATCCCAGACAACCGGTGTCATAACGGCGTTATCGGTATCAAGTACCAGTGGCGTGAAGCAGAGAGCCGCTGACAACGGGGCTGCCAGGTTCAGCACAAAATCAATATCCAACTGGGGCAGAAGCGGTACCAGCAACGCATCAGGTAACTGTGGATTGAGCGGTAAAACGCGCGCGCCACACTGCAATGCCGCCAGATAAGCCATCAACAATGTGTGACTATTCTTACCACGCAGTACCACACCACTACCGGGGACGACACCTTGCAGTTGAAAACCCGCCGCCAGGCTATCGATATCAGCCGCCAATTGTTGCCAACTGATCAGTTGTGACCCCGAGCGGATGGCGATCGCCTGAGGTCGCAGATTGGCCCAGTATTTCCAAGGAGAAGAGTAAGTCCAGGGAGAAGAATATTGCCAGGGCCAATCATTCAACTGTGCCATAGCACGTCCAACTGTTCGGTTGTTACCATAGGCAAGGGACTCTCCGGCCACGGACGGACTAACTGTGCCTGCATCAGGTTCAGTGTATCCAACCCCGGCACGGTATCCGGTGTCAGCCAATCAGCCAGCCGGGCCAGTTGGGTTAAGCCAAGACTGGATTCAATGCTGGAACTGATCACCACCACTAATCCCGCCTGATGCGCTTGCTGCACCAGTTGCTGACAGCGGCTGATGCTGCCCACCAGCGTCGGTTTGATAACAATCGCCACCACGCCGGGTTCGGCTTCAACCTTAAAATCAGCCTCGCGCACGCTCTCATCCCAAGCGATAGCAATCCCCGAGTCACGGGCAAACTCTCGAGACTCGGCGCGGGTTTTACAAGGTTCTTCCAAAAATGCAATGCGGGCACGCAGTTCAGGATTGACATATTTCGCAAACCCATCAGCTTTCGCCCGCGTCCAACTACGATTGGCATCCAGCCGTAGTGTCAAATCCGGCAAAGCTTCCAGCAGCACATTAACAATCATGCCATCGCGCACCGCTTCATACAGCCCGACTTTCACCTTGGCGACTTTTTCCCCAGGCAGTGCTTGTAACACTGCAAATAGCTCATCTGGATCACCGGTGCACAGTGGTGCTTTGCGGTAATTTGCCGCTAATGGCAGCGTTTGATTCAGCTCCGCCAGCGCACAACTAAGGCCAAAAGCAACTGATGGCAAAGCATCAAATTCAGGTTCTGCCCCATTCACCCAGTTTTGCAGCCAATGCTGTGTCACAACCTGAGCTTCAGGCAGGGTTTCCTGGCTGAACTCCGGTAAGGGGGCAATTTCCCCCCAGCCAATCTGGTCGCCCTGCTGTAATTTAACCAGTAGCCCATCGCGGCTTTTCAGCCGCTGGTGGCGCAGTATCACTCCCGCTTCCATCGGAAGGCTATAGTGGTAAAGCGTGGCCGCGCGCATTACGGATTACGCTTGAATTTGCTGAAGTCCGGCTGGCGTTTCTCATTGAATGCGTTACGCCCTTCCTGACCTTCGTCGGTCATATAGAACAGCATCGTGGCGTTACCGGCCAACTCTTGCAGACCCGCCTGACCATCACAATCAGCATTCAGGGCAGCTTTCAGGCAGCGCAGCGCCATGGGGCTGTTTTGCAGCATTTCACGACACCAACGCACCGTCTCACGTTCCAGTTCAGCGATGGGCACTACGGTATTCACCAGCCCCATATCCAAGGCTTGTTTAGCATCATATTGGCGGCACAGGAACCAGATTTCACGCGCTTTTTTCTGGCCGACAATGCGCGCCATATAAGCCGCACCCCAGCCGCCGTCGAATGAACCGACTTTTGGCCCGGTCTGGCCGAAAATAGCGTTATCGGCGGCGACGGTTAAGTCACACATCATGTGTAATACATGACCGCCACCAATGGAATAACCTGCAACCATTGCCACAACCGGTTTCGGGCAGGTGCGGATCTGGCGCTGGAAATCCAACACATTCAGATGATGGACGCCACTGGTGTCTTTATAGCCGCCGTAGTCGCCACGGACTTTCTGATCACCGCCGGAACAGAACGCTTTATCACCTTCACCGGTCAAAATGATCACCCCGATATTGTCGTCATAGCGGGCATCAGCCAGCGCCTGAATCATCTCTTTAACCGTTAACGGGCGGAATGCGTTACGCACATGGGGGCGGTTGATGGTTATCTTGGCGATACCATCGCTGGATTTGTGATAACGAATATCTTCAAATCCAGTAGAGCAATCCTGCCAGTCGATAGCGGCGTACAACTGTTCTTCGCTCGGATAAAGCATAGTAAGCATTCCTTTAACGGGAGAGTGACAAAAATGAAGACTGTGATAAAAATGAAAGTACCTGCGCGGCAAAAGCACCGGGATTCGCCCGATGAGCATTGTGTCCGGCACGTGCCAGTGTGCGTAATGGCAACTGGTATTGAACAGCCAATTGCTGGAATTTATGGTCGCGATCGCCACACAGATAAGTGTAAGGGACCGTGAGCCGTTGTAACGCCGGTAGCAGCCAAGGCTGATGACCGAGTGACGTTGCTTCGAGCATATCAGCGACAGATGGGCCATGATTGTCCGCCCGCAGTAACACCAATTTCTCGCGCTGTTGTGGGTCTAAATCAGCAAATACATCCTGTTGATACCAGTCAGCCAGCACCTGCGGCAACGGCTCTTGGCGGAAACGCTGCCCCCACAGGCGGTCTTGCTGCAAGCGTTTTTCACGCAATTCAGCGCTTTCCAGCCCGAGGTTACCCCCTTCGACCAATAAGCCCTGCAAACCATGATGGCTACCATAGCAGGCGTGATACATCGCAATTCGCCCCCCTAAAGAGTAGCCTGCCAGCCAATATTCGCGAATACCGTTAGCCTGTAACGTTTGTACTAACTGACGGCTGATATCCGCAAAACCACAGGTAGTCTCGGCGGCCGATTTACCGTGGCCGGACAGGTCTATCAGCAGCGAGGGATAATCGCCACATAACTCAGCAACCGGCAACCAATCCAGACCACTGCCTAACAAACCATGTAACCACACCAACCATGGCCCACTATGATGCCGGGCGGGAGACTGCGGGTGGGGATCGAGTTTACGGCAAGCCAGCGTCATAATTGGGCCACCTGTTGCACCAGTTGTTGTAGTGTTTCTGCCCCCTGACTTGGCGGCACCACGATTTCAATCAATGTAACGCCACCTTGCAACCAACATTGCGCCACCTGTTGTTGGAGCTGGAGCCAGCTATCCGGTCGGGCATAATGCAGACTGAACATAGCTGCGGCGTGCTCAAAACTCACATCTTGCGGCATACAATAAAAGCGCTGGCGGTCTGCTTCTGGGGTAGGCAACAACGAAAAAATCTGCCCACCATTATTGTTCACCACCAGCAGCACCGTAGGGGCCGAGCTTTGGCGCAATAAGGCGAGAGCATTAAGGTCATATAAGGCCGATAAATCACCCACGATAACCAACGTCGGCTTAGCGGTTGCGCGCTGAACACCGGCTGCCGTTGACAATAAACCGTCAATGCCACTGGCACCACGGTTACTGTAAACCGGATAGCCAGCAGGCAGTTGGCCCAACGCATCAATCAAACGCACAATTAAACTGTTACCGACAAACAACTGACCATTATCTGGCAATAATTCTGCCAGTTGATGCGCGACCGCGGCTTCGCTAAATTGCTCATTCAAGGCTTCAGCCACATGGGCTTGAGCATTCTCCGAGCAGACGGTCAGCTCACCGGCCCACGGCGTGCGGCGCAGTGCTGGATGTTCCTCCAGCCATGCATTCACCGGTGAAATAATTCTGCGGCCACGATGATTCGCCGGATCGAGGCGACCGGGCAGGTTATCGACCAACCAGTACTCTTGCGGCTGACACCCAGCCTGCCATTGCAACAGCCGCTTACCGGTTAGACTGCTACCCAATTGCAGCACAATCTGCGCCTGCGAGAGAATAGTTTTAGCGGTGGGATGCCCAAGCCATAAGTCAGCACAAGGTAGCGGCTGTCCGGTTTGTGACAACACATCACCTATCAGTGGCCAACCGAGCAGATCAGCCCATTCAGCCAGTAACTGCCCCTCTTGTGCCGTCATCCGCCCGGCAATCACCACTCCGCGCTTTTGTCGCCAGAAAAACCAGTCCGCTTGCTGGCCTTGTGGTACCGATAAAGATTGACGCAACCACGGATGGCTCCCCTGCCACCAGTCGCCTAAGGTGGCAGACCATTCGGCATAGGCGCGCTCATCACCGCCATACAAGGGTTCGGCAAACGGGCAGTTGATGTGTAAGCCACCGTGCTGTAATTGCGCCATCGCATTATCAAGTGTAGAAACCAGCCAATTGGCAGAAATATCGGGCGTCGGGCGGGGTAAGTTGAGGCTTACCGCGGGGTGGCTGGCAAATAGCCCTTGTTGGCGAATAGCCTGATTGGCACCGCAATCAATCAATTCTGGCGGACGATCTGCGGTCAATAACACCAGCCGTTCACCGGTCAGCCCGGCTTCAATCAGAGCAGGATAAAGATTGGCGGCAGCAGTACCGGAAGTGACAATAACGGCCACAGGCTCGGTGGAAGCTTTTGCCAGACCTAAGGCCAAATGGCCCAAACCGCGCTCATCAAAATGGGTATGACAAACCAGCGCGGGATTGGCCGCTGCCGCCAGTGTTAACGGAGTCGAGCGGGAGCCGGGAGCAATACAGATATGACGCACACCGTGGCGGGTCAAGGCTTCCAGTAGCAACGCCGCCCAACGACGGTTAAAAACACTTGTCGACATGGTTCGCTCAACAGTCAGTTAACAGACACTGCGACCCCGATAATCAACATGAGGATAGTGCTTCATCCTGTTAAAAAAGCCCGGAGTGACTGATTAATGGTTATAAGTAAGGAAAGTGCTCACAGTTTACACCTGCCGCTTAGGTGTCACAATCCGCCCACATAATGAGTGCGGTTAATTACAGCATTTTATTATCCTACGGCTGACTTTCCAGCAAGGTGCGTAGCCCGGCTGATTTATTGTTAATTTCTTGCCATTCCTGTTCCGGGTCAGAGCCTGCCACAATGCCGGCTCCGGCATACAGATGGACCTGCTGTTCTTCTACCCTGGCAGAACGCAGGGCGACACTGAATTCAGTCTGTTTTGCCGAAAGATAACCGGCAGAACCGGCATACCAGCCGCGGGAAAAAGGTTCATGCTGCGCAATAAACTGCCGCGCGACGTTGCGAGGCAAACCGGCGACGGCCGCCGTCGGTTGCAAACGCTGCAAACAATCGGTATCACTGGCGCGGGTAAGTTGGGCGTGAATGCAGCGGCGCAAGTGCTGCACTTTACGCAAACGGATGATTTCCGGTGGCATTACATCGACTGCTGCCACCCCGCCCTGCAATCGCTGGCAGATATCATCTACCACCAACAAGTTCTCGCGTTGATTCTTTTCATCATGCATCAGCCAATCGGCCAGTTCTGCCGCCTGCTGCGGGTTTTCTGCGCTGGATACCGTGCCCGCCAGAGCCTCAGTCTCCAGATGCAACTGCTGGCGTAGATAGAGGCGCTCAGGGCTGGAGCCGAGAAATGCGCGCCGCGCATCAAAACGCAGCATAAAGTGGAAACAGTGATGATTGACCTGCCGGCTGGCGGCCATAAATGCCCCACTGGAGAGAGGCTTATCCAGCGTCAGTTGGGTGGCACGCGCCAGTACCACTTTCTCCATCTTCTGCTGCTCAATCTCAGCCAACGCGTGCTGAATAAGATGGCGCCACTGCGGATATTCCGGCATATGGTGGGCATGTTGCACCTGAGTATCAAGTGCAGGCAACGGCCTGGCAGCCACCAGTTGGTCGATAAAGCTAATTGCGTGCAGAGCATCTTGCTGTAGGGAGAAGTCGCTGGTCAAATTGAGCGTTAAATAGGTCTGCTCACCCCGACGTAATATTTCAATGCGGGGCAGAAACAGGAAACTGGCCTGCGCCTGTGGCGCGCCATCGGCATGCTGGTTAACGATCACCGGTTCAAAGGCATTCAAGCCCCAAATACGTAATCCGCTCGCATCCCGATGCTGCTGAATAAAATGGTCAGCCGCTTGCATATCATTGAAGAGCCGAGTTTGACCGCAGACCGCAGCCTCTTCATGGCCTTCGCGATGGAGCCAGTAAAATTGTGGGAAATGGCATTGGGCGGCCAGCCACTCTAATAGTTGGCTACCGATTCGACCCGGTGCGGGCACGATAATTTGCCGGATACCTGCCTGGTCAGGGAAACCGGCACGTAATTTCTGCCGTAATTCACCCAGCAAACCAGAAAGTTGTTTCACGACCACCTCGGCAAATCAACAGAAAGAGTGGGATTATACGGGGCGTGAATAATAAGAAAAGTCAGATTCAAAAGTTATTGTTAGTTATCACACTAATATTTGATATTGATGGTTTTGTATACTCAATAAGTGTTATCTGACACTCAGCACAGGTGTCTACTGGCTAGCCTCCAATTATGTCGCGTTGCAGCAAAGTGGCAATTGAAAAATAAAGGGGCCGCAGCCCCGGGTAATGGATCCAGTGATCAGCCGTCAATCCTTCAGCGACGGGCGATCAATAGCCCCACGATCAAGCCAGCAGTCGCCCCTATCCCTACGCTGCACCAAGGTTTTTCACGCACATAATCATCGGTGCAACACGCCAGTGCTTTCGCCCGTTTGATATAGCATTCACTGCGGCCATTCAAACGGTTCTGAACCTCCTTTAATGCTTTTTCCGCCCGGGCTTTAATCTCTTGATAGCTTTCATCAGCCGCATCACCCGAGGCGCGCAGCACTTCTTCCAGCGTATCGGTCAGCATAGTCAGATCGTCATCCAGCGAGGTTTGCTGTTCTTTATCTCGGTTCATATGCGTTCTCCATGAGTGAAAAAAGGACATCTCATAAGGATAGTCGAAAATAGCCGGCGTAATATTGATTCAAGGTGGAAATGGAGTTTTCAGGATTAATCTGTATGGCAAGTAATATGAGGGGAAAAAGGGTTACTGATGCCCCTCCCCCTGTTTTATGACTAAAAACGGATACAACAAGCCCCTTGCTCAGCACCGGAAAGTTGTTCGCGCAATGCACCAAACAATTCACGGCCACATCCTACGTGGAAGGCAGCAATATCTGGCAAGTCGGTATGGCGGGCAGCCAATTCAGCTTGATCCACTAACAGTGAAAGCTCGCCAGTGACACCATCAACACGCACCCGATCGCCATTACGGATTTTCGCCAGCAAACCACCACAATACGCTTCGGGTGTCACATGGATGGCTGAGGGCACTTTACCTGACGCGCCAGACAAGCGGCCATCGGTGACCAGTGCCACCTTAAAGCCACGGTCCAGTAATACACCTAATGGTGGCATCAGTTTATGCAACTCCGGCATACCAATAGCACGCGGCCCCTGATAACGCACCACCACCACGCAATCGCGGTCCAGTGCGCCGGCGTCAAATGCCGGACCGACGTCGTGCTGGCTTTCAAACACCACGGCCGGGCCTTCAATGATCTGATGATCACGCGGTACTGCCGAGGTTTTCATCACTGCCCGCCCCAGGTTGCCACTTAAGACTTTGGTGCCGCCATGTGGTGAGAAAGGCATCGCGATACTGGCAATAACAGTTTCATCCAGCGATTGCTGCGCCCCGTCACGCCAACATAATTGCCCCTGCTCCAGATAAGGCTCTTGGGTATAGCGCTGCAAGCCAAATCCGGCCACGGTATGGACATCCTCATGGAGTAAACCGCCCTGCAACAGCTCTTTTACCAGCAGCGCTACACCACCGGCCGCCTGAAAATAGTTGATATCTGCTGGGCCATTGGGATAAATGCGGCATAACTGTGGTATCACTTCCGATAACTCAGAAAAATCATCCCAATCGATGATGATCCCCGCCGCGCGCGCCATCGCCACTAAATGCATGGTGTGGTTAGTCGAACCGCCGGTCGCCAGTAGTGCCACAATGCCATTGACCACCACCTTTTCATCCACCAACTGACCAATGGGTAAATAGCTACCGCTGGTTTCTGTCAGGCGCGTGACCTGACGGGCGGCGGCGGCGGTGAGCGCATCACGTAGCGGCGTATTGGGCTGGATAAAGGAAGAGCCGGGCAAGTGTAACCCCATCACTTCCATCACCATTTGGTTGGAGTTGGCGGTACCGTAAAAAGTACAGGTACCGGCGCTGTGGTAGGAGGCAGCTTCCGCGTCCAATAAAGCCTGTCTATCGACTTTGCCCTCCGCAAACAACTGGCGCACCCGCACTTTTTCTTTATTAGGCAGGCCGCTGGCCATCGGCCCGGCAGGAACAAAAACCGCCGGTAAATGACCGAATGACAACGCCGCCATTAACAAACCGGGGACAATTTTGTCGCACACCCCAAGATAGAGTGCTCCATCAAACATATTGTGTGACAAGCCAATCGCCGCAGACATCGCAATTACATCGCGGCTCAGCAGCGACAGTTCCATGCCATCCTGCCCTTGCGTCACCCCGTCACACATCGCCGGAACACCGCCCGCCACCTGGCCGACCGCCCCCACCGCATGCAAGGCATCTTTTAGTTGTTGCGGATAATGTTCATACGGCTGATGTGCCGATAGCATGTCGTTATAGGAGGTAATAATCGCAATATCGCTGCGCACCATGTTCTTCAGCGCAATTTTGTCGTCCGGTTGGCAGGCTGCAAAACCGTGCGCCAAATTGCCACAGGCCAGTTGCGAACGGCGAACTGTATTTTCCTTAGCCGCGCTGATACGTTGCAAATAGGCAGTACGGGTGGCTACCGATCGCGCAGTAATACGTTGCGTGACTCGGGTGAGGGTCGCGTTCATCGCCATTCCTTATTCACTCAAGGGTGTTAAAAGTTCAATGCTGCCCAGAGGCAGGCCGATAAAATCTGCCAATACCTGTAACAACAGATTGTGATCATCCAGATGGGGGGCGCCGGACACATTCACACTACCAATCACACCAGCCTGTTGAACCTGTAACGGAAAGCCACCGCCCAAGGCGGCATAATCCCGCAAGCTGACACCATAGCGTGCTTCCAGTGAGGTTTGACGCTGCTGTAACATCAAGCCAGCGGCATAAGAGCTGGTATTAAGTAGCTCTACCACATTGCGTTTACGTCGCAGCCAGTCATGGTTTTCAGCGCTAGTCCCCAACATGGCATAACTAAACAGTGTCTGACGATTTACCGTGATATCGATGGCCAGAGCCACGCCTTGCCGCTCAGCCTGACACTTTATTTTCTCACCCAACCGCCAGGCCGTTTCATGATTAAAATGAGGCAATTGCAGTAGTTGTTGATGCTGCTGACAGCGAGCTAATTGCTGTTGTAGATTCATGAAATTCTCCGGTGATAAATGGTGGGGCATAGTGGTTATCCACCAAAACCCCACCACGGCTTAAGCGCGTTTAGCTTTAGCCAAACCTTTGTCAGCGATGCCCTTCCCCGCCGTGCTAACTTCAACATCACACTCTTTCGGCAGGGTTAAGGTTATCAATCCCGCAATAATCAGGGAGCCTGCCAGCATGCAAACTGCCGCACTCTGTCCATAGAAGAAAATCATCACACCTACCAGATACGGGCCGCAGAAACCGCCCAGATTGCCTAAGCCATTGATCACCCCGCGTGCGCCACCCGCCACTTCTGGCACCGCGATACGGCCCGGAATTGACCAAAATGGACTGGTTGCGGCTTTGAGGAAGAAACCGCACACCACCAGTGCCAAGTAAGAGACCAGTACGTTGTGGCGGAAAATCACCGACGTCACCAGACCGGCGGCGAAGCAGAACAGGGAAACCATAATCAGCAGCCGGCGCTTACCGGTTCTGTCCGACAAGGCAGAAATGAGGTAGATACCGGCAGTGGTGGCAATAAAGGGTAAAATCGCCAGAATACCGACGGAAGCCATATTACCGCCGGTTAGGTTTTTCAAGATGGTCGGCAGCCATAAGGTATAACCATAATCGCCGGTCTGATAAAAGAAGTTCAGTGCGACCAGTTTCATCAAGCCTTTATTCAGGAATACCGCCTTTAATGGCGCATTGGTCACCGGAGCATCGAGCATCCGTTCAGCCCGTTCCCGCGCCAACTCAGTCACCAGATAATCGCGCTCCCTTGCCGACAACCATTTGGCTTCCTCTGGTCGGTCACTGATAACAAACCACCACATCACCAGCACCACGGCTGACAGTGAACCTTCGAGGAAAAACAGCCAACGCCAGTCCAGAGCATTAATAATGAAACCCGATAGCGGTGCGGTGAACATGCCGCCAATTGGGGCAAACATCATAACAAAAGCATTGGCCCGGCCGATTTCGCGTTCCGGGAACCAGTTACTGACCATAGTCAGCACCACTGGCAGCATGCCGCCTTCTGACACCCCGAGCACAAAGCGCAGGAATAGCAGTTGATAATGATTAGTGACAAAACCGGTCAGAATCGAGACGACGGCCCAAACACAAAGAGAGTAAGCAATAAATTTTCTGCCGCTGCCATGAACCGCAATACGGCCACCCGGTACTTGTAGAAATAAATAACCAATAAAGAAAATACCGCCCGCTAAACCAGCCATTTGACTGGTAATTGCCAGATCACTTTCCATACCACCAGGTAATGCAAAACTAATATTTACCCGGTCCATAAAAGAAATAATACAAGCAATCATTATTGGAACAATAACGCGAAACCAACGGGCATTAGGGATCTTACTGTCCATATAAACACGCCTCATGATAATAGCAGAGTATTACCCGCACCATGAATAATGGTGTAGGGAATGCCGCAAGCAAATAAACAGAAGTTTATTCTCTGGTGTTAATTAAAATTCACTGGCCATTTTTAATATTTAATTAAAAGTAATTATCTATTATTTATAGGTGATCGCCGTAGGGGCTTTTTCACCAGAAAAATGGGCTAATATATTTGAGAAGACAATATCGCTCATTTGAATTCGAGTTTCAGTCGTTGCACTGGCAATGTGTGGCAGCAAGACCACATTATCCATCTCGATCAATGCTAGTGGCACATTAGGCTCATCGGCAAAAACATCTAAGCCCGCACCACCAATATTTTGCTGCTGCAACGCAAGGATTAAATCATCCTGATTCACCATACTGCCACGGGCAATATTGATCAGAATGGCGTGATTAGGCATCGCAGCAAAAACGGTGTTATTAACCAAACCGGCACTGTCTTTCCCTCCCGAGATTGCGACCACCAGAATATCGCTTTGACTGGCAAGGCTCATAAGATCAGGCACATATTGGTAGGGCAGAGTTTCGTTGTGTGCTTTGTCGGTGTAAGCAATTTGCATATCAAACCCCGCGGCTCGGCGAGCAATGGCTTGGCCAATCTGCCCCATACCGAAGACCCCCAAACGCTTGCCGGTAACCTTAGATGATAATGGCAAAGTACTGTGCGGCCACTGTCCGGCACGCAGGAATTTATCAGCCAGACACAGGCGGCGAGACGTGGCAATGATTAGCCCCAGCGCGGTATCAGCAACATCGTCAGTCAGTACACCGGGAGTGGTAGTCACAATAATATTGCGCTCGTGGGTGGTTGCTAAATCCACCGCATCGGTACCGACGCCAAAGATTGAGATTATCTGCACTTCAGGCAACAGTGCCAACACCTCATTGCTGACACCAATATCACCACGGGTCACGATGCCTTTAATATTCTGACCCTGTTCTGCAAAAAACTCAGCATGATCGGTAACCTGGAAGAGTTTATGAACAGTAAAGGTTTGCTCCAATTTTTCAGTTAAATAGTCCATTACCGGAGCGATGATTAATACGGCTTGTTTGCTGTTTTTCATTACGGGTACCTGATCATGTCAATAAATCATAAAAAACCAGAATGGCGACAGGTAATCATCGGATGATTTAGCCATTCAGCGAATGTCGTTATAAGACCCGTTTTCAATGTTTTATTTTGTGATGCAGGTCACTGTAAATCATGTTAAGAAAACATGTTACCGGTAACGTGATCGACCTATCATTGCTAGTGCTGAATTGTTTCAGCCAGGCAAATACCGGTTAAAAACTTATAGAATTAACTCAGTAAAATGTTATCGGTTGGCGTTATTTGTTATTGATTGACGGAGGGATAATTTAGCGGCCATTGACCAAAGTGATTCGCAGCCATCATCCAGAGCCATGGCTGCTAGCGGTGATAAGAAGATCAGATAGTCCCACCGAGTGAAATGCGATAATGCAAGTCAACCTGTTCAATTGTAGGGATTTTATTTATTTTCTTAATCAGAATTTCCGCTGCAACTTTACCCATTTCAAACCGTGGGGTGGTAACACTGGCCAGCACCGGGGTGGTTGCCTGGCCGATATCTAAGCCATGGAAACCCGAAATTGCCATTTCAGCCGGTATCGCCATGCCTATTTTCAGACATTCTTGTAACACGCCGACGGCCATATCATCATTAGTACAAAAAATAGCATCAACCTGCGGATACATTTGTCGTGCCAGAGCTAGCATCCCAGCCCCGATCGAGACAGAAGAGACCTTATTAGGAGTGATATGCAATGGCGTAAAACCTGTATCTACCATCGCCTGACTATATCCCTGATAACGCTTGCGATCTCGTACATCTGACATCGAGCCAAAATAGACAATATTCTGCTTACCACTGGCCAATAGTGTCGCTGTCATATCGTAGGCAGCCTGATAATTATTAAAACCAACGGTAATACGGTTGAACTGTGGCTCTAAATCCATCACTTGTGCAACCGGAATTTCTGCTGCATTCAAATACTTATCAGCACGTAAGGTATGTTCTGAATCGGTGAGTATCAGACCTGAGATCTGACAGGACAACAGATTAACGATCTGCTGCTCCTCACGTTCTTTATCATAGTTATAGTTAACCACCAGCGTTTGATAGCCGCTGGCAGCGGTTACCGATTCAATACCCGCCAGCAAGTCAGAGAAAATCTGGTTATTAAAGGAAGGTATTAAGATACCAATACGCGGGATCTTTTGATTAAGACCACTTTCCCCTTCAGAATCAGTAACATAGTTAACCTCCGCCATCACTTGAGCAATACGCTCAGCCGTCTCTGGAGCCACTTTTTCCGGCGTGCGTAAGTAGCGGCTGACAGTCATTTTGGTCACGCCCGCAAGTAACGCGATATCCTGTAACGTAACACGCTGGTTTTTCATGGCAAATACCTGGAACAAGAGTGCGCAATGGGTAAGGTGATTATGCACTGTTAGCTTGTGTAATGAAAAGCATGTTACTGCTTTAAAATACAATAACAGCCATGTGACATATTATTAATCTAATTTATTATCAATAAGTTAATCTGCAACTCTGCAATAAAACAGCAAAAAAACCGGCTAACAGCAGTATTTCCCCTTCATCAAGGGGATATCGCTCACGTATGTGGTAACAGCTTGTTGTAACATGATTTAAAGTGATCTGCATCACAGTTTACCCAGGCGGAAAACGGTTTGATATGCACATGTTTTCACACCGTCATTATTCAATAATATTTATACTCGTCATACTTCAAGCTGCATGTGCGTTGGCTACGTTCAATCACCCGAATCACTTACGACGTAAGCTCATCGGGGTTCTCTCTCTTGCCGCCTTCCTGCAACTCGAATTATTTAGAGTATATTTTAAATAACGACCAAATTAACGCCATCAGGAATGACTATGAAGAATTTATTTTCGTTAGAAAACCGCAAAGTATTAATTACGGGATCTGCTCAAGGCATTGGTTTTTTATTAGCGAAAGGCCTGGCCGAATTTGGTGCAGAGATAATTATTAATGATATTACCGCAGAACGAGCGGAAAAAGCCGTGGCGGAATTACGTGCTAGCGGTTTTATTGCTCATGCTGCCGCCTTTAATGTAACTAATCACGATGCGGTTAATGAAGCCATTGAACAAATAGAAAGTAGCATCGGTGCTATCGATATTTTAATTAATAATGCCGGCATTCAGCGCCGCCATGCCTTTACTGAATTCCCAGAAAAAGATTGGGATGACGTGATTGCGGTCAACCAGAAGTCCGTATTCTTGGTTTCACAGGCCGTATCCCGCTATATGGTTAAACGTCAACGTGGCAAAATTATCAATATCTGCTCGATGCAAAGTGAATTAGGCCGCGACACTATTACCCCCTATGCCGCCTCTAAAGGTGCGGTAAAAATGCTAACTCGCGGTATGTGTGTTGAGCTGGCTCGCTATAATATTCAGGTCAATGGTATCGCACCAGGCTATTTCAAAACTGAAATGACAAAAGCGCTGGTAGACGATAAAGCCTTTACTGATTGGTTATGCAAACGGACACCGGCCGCCCGTTGGGGCGACCCGGAAGAGTTGATTGGTGCTGCGGTTTATCTCTCCTCCAAAGCCTCTGATTTCGTGAATGGTCATCTGTTGTTTGTTGATGGCGGGATGTTAGTTGCAGTTTAACCTTCGCTTGAAGTGATTGGGGGATTAGCGACCTTCGTTATTCGTCCCATCAATAACGTTGGTTAATGCTTCAATTAACTGGGAACAGAGGAACATTATGTCTGGTAAATGCATTATTGTTATGGGCGTATCCGGCACGGGTAAATCCTGTGTTGGACAAGCGCTGGCACAGGCACTTAACGCCAAGTTTATTGATGGTGATGACCTACACCCGCGCGCCAACATCCAAAAAATGGCCTCAGGTCAGCCGCTAAATGATATTGATCGTGCCCCTTGGTTAGAACGGTTAAGTGATGTGGCCTATAGCCTGCAACAGAAAAATGAAGTCGGTTTTTTAGTCTGTTCGGCGCTGAAAAAGCAGTATCGCGATCGTTTGCGTGCCGGCAATCAAGGGATACGTTTTCTGTGGCTGAGCGGTGATTACGATTTGGTGCTACACAGAATGCAGCAGCGCGCTGGGCATTTTATGCCTGAAAGCCTGTTGCAAAGCCAATTCGCAACCCTGGAAGTACCGGGTATCAGTGAACCGGATGTTATCCAGATAGATATTTCGCCCGACGTCGCCGGTGTGGTTAAGCACTGTATTGCCGCGCTGGAGCATGAAAATAGCGTGAGTCATTGCGCCTAAACGCGCGGGCCACATAAGCATATAGGAAGAGTTATGATACTTGATGAACTGAAAAGCGCGGCGAATAATCCAATCTATCCAGATGTTATCCGCCGCACCCTAGCGGCTATCAGCAAAATGGATTTGGTTAACCTGCCAGCAGGCGAGCAAGAAATCGAAGGGCGTGAGATTTACTTAAATCATATTATCGCCGCGACCAAGCCACTATATGAACAAGCCCCTGAATTACACCGTTACTATATTGATATTCATATTTTGCTGGAAGGTAGTGAAGTGATTGGTACGTCGCCATCCACACAGGGCCAGCGCCCGACGATGGATTTTGATAGCGAGCGGGATTATGGATTGTTTGAAGGTATTACTACCGAAACCTTGTTAACACTGGCGCCGGGTGATATTGCCCTGCTGTTCCCCGGCGAGTTACATCGCCCGATGGGAACATTAGGTGACGTCGCGCCGATTCGTAAGATCGTGGTTAAAGTGGCGAATCATCTTTTGTGATTCGGTATTATTTCGGTTGATAGATACCGGATCAGGTTTCGGTTGATATTGGCTGGTGAAAAAATTCGGTTGTCATAACTTCACGGCTCACTTTACCTCCATTGTCTCAACCGCCAAAGGGGTTACAAGCGCGTAACCCCCTTGGAACCCCTGCGCTAGCGCACGTATCGCTTGCCCACTTCGCGGGTCCCCTCACTCATCATTTCGCTGGCGGGACGGCTTTACGCGGGTCCCTCCGCGTGACGCCTAAATCCGCCGTCCATGGCGGATTTCCCTTGCTACACTCTTCACTCGGCAGCTCAAATGTGCTTTAAACGTCAAAACCTAAAAGCAAGGTTTTGATTTTGACCTTGAGCGCAATTAGGAATATTACCGACAAAGACGATGGCCAGAGTGAGCCGCCATGGACGGCGGCGAAAAGCGCGCTTGAGCAGGAGCGAATCGCGCTGGCTCGATAAGGCCAACGACTGCCGGAGGGCACTGCGAATAGCAGTAATATTTCGCGCAAGCCGCAGGTGCAGGAGGGCCGGCTTGCCCTCCTGCTCGGTTGAGGCGACAGAGGTAAGGTGATAACTGAACGACTATCAACCGAAACCTGATCCGGTATCTATCAACCGAACCGATAATCTGAACGAATATACCCCGAAACCCGAACCCGTAACATGTCAACCGAATCGGATCATCTAATCAATATCAACCGGCGCTCCCAAGGAACGCCTCCCTTGACCCCGCCGCGCCGCCAACCACAACCCGCTGTTCTTCATGGCGTAGCCAAACACCACCCCGACTAACAATGAAGCAACCACCAGCTTCCAATTACCATTACCGGCAAAAGTAGCGCAAGCGCCGATAAAAGTACCTGGAACAAATGATAACCACTGCTGGCAGGCCTGGATGCACATCAAAAACGCCACCAGCCCTGTTAAAACATACCCAAGGATGGTCCATTCCGGTTGCAAGGCACTGCCCTGGATAATCATCATCGCCCAGAACACCCCGCTCAGGCAGGTTAACAGCGTAATCAGTAATCCTTTTAAACCACCTTGTGGGCAAGCGAAATAGGCGGTACAGCCAAGGAAACCAGCCCAACTGATTAGCCCTAAACTGACCGCTACCCAGCCCCAGACACCCGAGAGAATGCCGGTGGTAATGGCAATCATCAGAATAATGTTCATCAGTGTTACCTGCGTAAAAAACGTTAAATAGAATATCTATTGAGTGAAAGTTACGCAGTTTACCTGAGTTCAATACCTTTTCATGCACAATGATCACAAAAATAGCCACTAACCAACATGACATACATTTATTTTGTGATGAAAATCACATTTAATCTTTATTATATCTTTCTGGCACATATATAGCATTACGTTTGTTGTCAGAGCACTTCAGCAAATTTTCTAACATATTTAGATCAGATTTTTTTACAAATTCAAATTTTTTTACGGTCTTCTCGACGATTGTTTTTAACTGTGCTGCCGAAGGAAAATCAAACTTCCCCGCGTTGTAATCATAATATGCCATTAATAGATCACTAAACTTCTCAGGCCCAACAGTGTAGCTGGCATGGTTATTTATATAGTCAGCCAAGATAAGTGCCATACTATCATAGGGTTTATCAGAGATATCAGCACATAATTTATTTTTTACATTTGTCAAATTATTCATCTCAGCATTAATCAATCTTATTACTAGACCTTTACACATGTGTGGTGGTAAATACTCTTTAGCTTTATGGCTAACGTCTCCTTTTGTATCTAATACGCCATCAGGTGAATAAATTTCAGGGTTTATTTTTTCCAATATATCATTAGTAATTGTTTTTATTGCATAATAAGACAAATGTTCTTTCGCTTCATGCTCGTTTTTAAATTCAATTTTATACTGATTAAAACATGCCCGTTCAATAAGATGACCACATGATTTTTCATATTTTTGTGCTTTTAAAAGAAAATGACCAAGGTGTTTTTCGCTCTTATTTAACATTTTATCTATTTCACTTTGAGTGGAGCGTCGCTCGTTTATAGACGTATCGTTGAGCCTTATATTTAACCTTTCTATTAAAATATTAAACAGTATTTCTTCTTGTCGGCTGAATTCCTCCGGCTTAGCCTTTAAATAAGACTTATCGTTAGGATCATGATTAACTAATTCTTTGATAGTGCAAAAAGTTTGAGAAACAATACCCACTAAACCCATAAATACCACCTTAAAAAACATTTCCCATAATGAATACGTTCATTAATGGTGCTGCCTATAAAGTCTGTATTTTATGCTGGCTTAAATAGCGGCCATATCCACTATTTACCCCACCCCCACCTTAAATAACCTTAATTTCAGCGCAGAGTAAAAAAACAAAACCCCCTGCAAGTTTCAGCTTACAGGGGGTTGGCATGACAAACTTAACGCAGTATTACATCAGTGGCTGAGCCATCTGAACCAGCGAAATCAGCGGTTGCGGGTAAATACCCAGGAACAGCACCAGAATCGCGGAAATCAGCACTACCACACCACCGGCAGTCAATGCCCAGTTGCTTGGTGTGTCACGCACCAGTGTTTCCGGCGCGCTGAGGAACAGGCTCACCGTCACACGCAGATAGTAGTACAGGCCGATGGCACTGCCTAAGACCACCGCACCGGTCAACCACCACAGGTTGGCGCTGACACCCATTGCCACCACAAAGAACTTACCAATAAAGCCCAACGTCATTGGGATACCGGCCAGTGATAGCATCATTACAGTCATCACCGCCGACAGAATTGGCTTGTGCCAGAACAGACCACGGTAAGAGAACAGTGACTCTGCATCCGGGCCTTTGTACGGGCTGGACATCAAGCTAACCACACCGAACGCACCCAAGCTGCTGAACAGGTAACCGGCCAGATAAACGCCGACGGTTTCCAGTGCCAACTGATGGGTCTGCACCGCCACCAGCGCAATCAGCAAGTAGCCAAGGTGCGCGATAGAAGAGTAACCCAGCAGACGCTTGATGTTAGTCTGGCTGATAGCCATTAAGTTACCGAACAGTATTGATGCCACCGCAATCAAGGAGAGCACCAAACGCACCGCTTCACTGTCGGCAGCCGGCGCGTACAGGAACAAGCGCATGACTACCGCAAAGATAGCAATCTTACTGGCGGTCGCAAGGAAGGTAGATACCGGAGCGGGAGCCCCCTGATACACATCAGGCGTCCACAGTTGGAACGGCACCAGCGACAACTTAAAGCCAAGACCAACAATCATCATCCCGAGGCCCGCCAGAATCAGCGGCTGGTGGATAGCGGAGTCACTTAGGCTTTTGCCCAGACCGGCGAAAGACAAACTGCCAGACTCCGCATACAGCAGCGCCATCCCGAACAGCAGGAATGACGATGCCGCCGCAGACAGCAGCATGTATTTGATACTGGCTTCCAGTGAACGCTTCTGGCGATAGGCATAACCAATCAAGCCAAACAGCGGCAAGGAGATAAGCTCAATACCCAGGAACAGCGACGCCAGATGGTTGGCACTGGCTAACAGAATGCCGCCCATGGTGGCAATCAGCACCAACAGGTAGAACTCCTCGCGGTTATCTGGATAACCATTTAGCCAAGGATAAGCAAAAGTGCTGGTTGCCAGACTGGCAACAATCACCAGCCCGGTATAGAACATCGCATAGCCGTCAACCCGCATCAGCGGCGTGACATCCATCGGCCCGACCTGGCCGACAAAATAGAGTGACAGCAGCGCCAGGTTAAGCCCGATGACCGTCAGGGTGGCGTTAATAAAGTGATCGCGTCGCCACGCAATGGACAGCATCACAACCACCACCGTCAATCCGACGATCAACAGCGGTAGCATTGCTTGCAGTTGTTGAGGAGTTATTGTCATGGCGAATTACGGCCTTGTAGTTGTAATAGATGAAGCATTGAACCACTGCTGTACATTACTCATCGCAGCATGGG
Organism: Yersinia sp. 2540 StPb PI; assembly: GCF_052217165.1. NCBI lineage: Bacteria > Pseudomonadati > Pseudomonadota > Gammaproteobacteria > Enterobacterales > Yersiniaceae > Yersinia > Yersinia sp. 2540 StPb PI. Next base: position 2,105,079 of record NZ_JAZGQC010000001.1, on the reverse strand, counting down.
AGGTGTCAAGAATCGGCTGCGGGTAAACCCCCAGCAACACTAATAACACCACTAACAGCAGGATGATGGACAGTTCCCTTGCGCTCATGCCCGGTAACGCTTCTTGTGATTTTGGCGCACCGTAATAAGCACGCTGCATCATGATAAGCGAATAAACCGAAGCAAAGACCAGACCAAAGGTAGAGATCACGGTAATCACCGGAACCACCTGGAAGCTGCCAAACAGGATCATAAACTCGCCGACGAAGTTACCGGTGCCCGGCATCCCCAGTGTAGCTACCGCGAAGAACAGCGATAGTGCAGGCAAGTATTTAATTCGGCCCCACAGGCCGCCCATCTGACGCATGTCACGGGTATGCAGGCGCTCATACAACTGGCCACAGATGATGAACATACCGGCGGCAGACAAGCCGTGGGCAATCATCTGGATAACCGCACCTTGATAAGCCAGTTGGCTGCCGGTATAGATGGCAATCAATACAAAGCCCATGTGCGACACGCTGGTATAAGCAATCAGGCGTTTGATATCAGTCTGACAGAAGGCCATCCACGCACCGTAGAAGATACCGATGACACCTAACCACATGGCGATAGGTGCAAACTCATGAGAGGCGTTCGGGAACAGCGGCAGACTAAAGCGCAGTAAACCATAAGCTGCGGTTTTCAGCAAAATCCCCGCCAGGTCAACAGAACCTGCGGTTGGTGCCTGACTGTGTGCATCTGGCAACCAACCGTGCAGTGGCACAACCGGCATTTTTACCGCAAAGGCGATAAAGAAGCCCAGCATCAGTAGATATTCCACATTGTGGGACATCGGCGTCTTCAACAGATCTTCGTAGTTGAAGGTCCAAATACCGGTGGCGTTGTAGTGCACAAACACCAACCCCAAAATGGCAATCAGCATGATAAGACCGCTGGCCTGGGTATAGATGAAGAACTTGGTTGCCGCCGCGATACGGGTTTTACCGTCTGATGCTTTGTGACCCCACAAGGCAATCAGGAAGTACATCGGCACCAACATCATTTCCCAGAAGAAGAAGAACAGGAACATGTCGATGGCGAGGAACACGCCGATAACCCCACCCAGAATCCACAATAGATTCAGGTAGAAGAAGCCCTGATTACGCTGAATTTCACGCCACGAACAGAGGATAGCCAGCACACCTAGCAGGCCGGTTAGCACCACCATCAGCAGTGATAACCCATCCAGCGCCAGATGGAATTCAATACCAAACCGTGGGATCCACGGCAAGATAAACTCTGATTGCCACTGCGGGATACCCGCTGGGTTAACCAGTGAATAGTTGCCCTGCCCCCACAACAGCAAGGAGAGCACCAATGTCAGCCCCATCGCGAATAGCGCTATCCAACGCGGTACCTTAGTACCGAAGCGCTCACACTGCCAAGACAGCAGGCCGCCGATAAAGGGGAGAAGAATTAGCCAAGGTAATAGCATGGCGTTTTGTGTCCCTAATTAAACGAAAAGCAACAGAGCCAGTACGACGACTGCACCCAAACCCATAGACGCGACATACCAACGCACCTGTCCATTTTCACTGAGCGTCAAACCGCGATTACTCCAGCGCGAAAGTATCGCCGGGGTATTCATCAGTGAGTTCAGCGGATCACGCTGCAATAGCCTTGCAATCCACAAATACGGGCGGACAAACACATTGTGGTACAGCCAGTCGAAGCCCCACGCATGGAACCACCAGACCGTAAAGAAGCGGCCCGGCGCACTTTGCGCGATGCTGTTGACCAACTGACGCTTGCCCAGATAGAGTGCCGCAGCCAGTGCAATCCCGATAACCACTAACACGCCGGAGAAGATTTCCAGTGGAATTTTACCCTCTTCACCGAAGTGAAGCTCTGGCAACACACCCGCCAGCGGTGGTGTTATCAGCGCGCCGACGAAAGTCGACAGCACCAGCAGCACCATCAGCGGCAGGCTGTGAGTGATCCCTTTAACCGGATGCGCTTTGGTTTTTGGCTCGCCGTGGAACACAATGAAAATCATACGGAAGGTATACAGCGCGGTGAGGAATGCCCCAACCAGCCCGGCGACCATCAGATTAATATGACCACTGGCCAATGCGCCCCACAGAATTTCGTCTTTACTGTAGAAGCCTGCGGTAACCACTGGCAGTGCGGCCAATGCCGCGCCACCCACCAGGAAGCAGATATAAACCAATGGGATCGTCTTGCGCAGACCGCCCATTTTGAAAATATTCTGCTCGTGGTGACAGGCCAGAATCACTGAACCCGAAGAGAGGAACAGTAACGCTTTAAAGAAGGCATGGGTCATCAGGTGGAAAATGGCGGCATCCCACGCCTGAACGCCCAGCGCCAGGAACATGTAGCCAATCTGGCTCATGGTGGAATAAGCCAGCACCCGCTTGATGTCGGTTTGCACCAGCGCGGCAAAGCCTGCCAGCACCAGGGTTACCGCACCGATAATGCCCACTAAATGCAGCACTTCAGGCGCCATCAGGAACAAGCCGTGGGTACGCGCAATCAGGTAGACGCCCGCAGTCACCATGGTTGCCGCATGGATAAGCGCGGAGACCGGGGTTGGGCCTGCCATTGCATCGGCCAACCAGGTTTGTAACGGCAACTGTGCCGATTTACCCACCGCACCACCGAGCAACATCAGCGTCGCCCAGGTAATGGCGGTAGAGCCAATTTCCAGTTTCTGCGGTGCCAATACCATCAGCTCGCGAATATTCAGCGTACCCAGTTCTTGGTAAAGGATGAACAGGGCAATGGCGAGGAATACGTCACCAACGCGGGTCACGATAAAGGCTTTCATCGCCGCCGCGCCGTTGGCCGGATTGGTGTAGTAGAAACCGATCAGCAGGTAACTGCACAGACCCACCCCTTCCCAACCCAGATACATCAGCATCAGGTTATCTGCCAACACCAAAATCACCATGCTGGCGATAAACAGGTTGGTGTAGGCGAAGAAGCGAGAGTAACCCTCCTCCCCACGCATATACCAAGAGGCATACATGTGAATCAGGAAACCCACGCCGGTGACCACAGACAACATGGTCAGCGACAGGCCATCCAGTGTCAGGGTCAACGGAATGTTGAAGGTGCCAACCGACATCCAGTTCCACAACGTCTGGTTAAAGACTTGGACACCGGTGGCCTTTTGGCTGAGAAAATCCACAGCAACATACAGTGTGACCAACGCCGTCAGGCCAATCGATCCCACCCCGACCGTGGCTGAGGTATTTTCAGACCAGCGCCCACGGGAGAATGCCAACAGCAAGAAGCCCAGCAGTGGCAGCAGAATTGTTAAATATAATAGGTTCATCCGCGCATCTCACTGACTGTATCGATATTCAGAGTATGACGGCGACGATATAGCTGTAACAGCAATGCCAAGCCAATACTGGCCTCCGCTGCTGCCAGCGTGATCGCCAGGATATACATCACCTGACCGTCAGCCTGACCCCAATAACTGCCCGCCACAACAAAGGCGAGCGCCGCTGCGTTGATCATCACTTCAAGGCTTATCAGCATAAACAACAGATTGCGACGAATCAGCAACCCCGTCAGCCCTAGCACAAACAGTATGGCCGCCAGAATCAGGCCATGTTGTAGAGGGATCATGCTTGTTCCTCCGTTTTTCTTTTCGCGCTGTCGCTCGCGCCCATCACGTCACCCGGCTTATGTTCACGCCCGATATGGAAGGCAACCACCAGGCCGGCCAGCAACAACATTGACGCCAGTTCAACTGCCAGCACATAAGGACCAAACAGGCTGATACCCACAGCTTTGGCATCGACCATTTCACCGCTAATACCGGAATCAGTCACTGAACTGATGGCATAAATCAGTACCGACAGCAGCACCAGTGCTAGCAAGCCAGGGCCAATCCACAGACTCGGTTTCAGCCAGTCGCGCTCTTGTTGTTCGACGTTGCCCAAGTTCAGCATCATCACCACGAACACGAACAGCACCATAATGGCCCCGGCGTAGACGATGATTTCCAACGCACCGGCGAAATAAGCACCCAGCGAGAAAAACACCGCCGAAATAGCCAGTAAAGAGATAATCAGGTACAGCAGCGCATGTACCGGGTTGGCGTGAGTGATGACGCGAATAGTCGCCACCACTGCCACCAATGCTGCAATATAAAATGCAAATTCCATGGAAAGCGGCTCCTAAGGCATCAGACCTTTAACGTCAATCGGTTTGGCTTCGTTTTCGGCTTCGCCTTTCTGCTTGCCGTCTACTGCCATACCGGACATCCGGTAGAAGTTATATTCAGGATATTTACCCGGGCCGGAGATCAACAAGTCTTCTTTCTCATACACCAGATCCTGACGCTTAAATTCACCCATTTCGAAATCCGGCGTTAGCTGGATAGCAGTTGTTGGGCAAGCCTCTTCACACAAACCACAGAAAATGCAGCGGGAGAAGTTGATACGGAAGAACTCAGGATACCAGCGGCCATCTTGGTGCTCAGCTTTCTGTAATGAGATACAGCCAACCGGACAAGCAACAGCGCACAAATTACAAGCAACGCAGCGCTCTTCACCGTCAGGGTCACGCGTTAACACGATACGACCACGGTAGCGCGGCGGCAGGTAAACCGGCTCTTCAGGATACATTTGGGTTTCACGCTTGTGGAAGGCATGAAGGCCAATCATCCACAGGCTGCGCACTTGGGTGCCGAAACCAACCACTAACTCTTTCAACGTCATGGTTCATTCACCCCTTATTGAGCGTTGTACAAAATGACCGCGGCAGTCGCCAGCAGATTCAGCAGGGTCAACGGCAGACAAACTTTCCAGCCGAATGACATCACTTGGTCATAACGTGGGCGCGGCAAGGATGCACGGATCAGAATGAACATCACCATGAAGAAAGCCGTTTTCAGCGCAAACCAGATAAATGGCGGCAGGAACGGACCTTGCCAACCACCGAAGAACAGAGTGACTATCAGAGCAGAGACGGTCACGATACCGATATATTCACCGACGAAGAACAGACCGAATTTCATACCGGAATATTCAATGTGGTAACCATCGGCCAGCTCTTGTTCAGCTTCTGGCTGGTCAAAGGGATGACGGTGACATACTGCAACACCCGCAATGGCAAAGGTCAGAAAACCAAAGAATTGCGGAATAACATTCCAGACGTGTTCCTGAGAGTTAACAATATCCTGCATATTGAACGAACCCGCCTGTGCGACTACGCCCATCAATGATAAGCCGAGGAACACTTCGTAGCTCAGGGTTTGCGCCGATGCACGCATCGCCCCTAACAGAGAATATTTGTTATTACTGGACCAACCAGCGAACAGCACGGCATATACCGTCAGCCCGGCCATCATCAGAAAGAACAGAATACCGATATTAAGGTCCGCAACCGCCCAGGTCGGGCTGACCGGGACGATGGCGAAAGAGAGCAGCAGTGAGGTAAAGGCAATCACCGGGGCCAGCGTAAAGATAGCCTTGTCGGAGAAGCGCGGAACCCAGTCCTCTTTGAAGAACATTTTGATCATGTCAGCAACCAACTGCAATGACCCGCCCCAACCGACACGGTTTGGCCCGTAACGGTTCTGGAACAAGCCCAGCAGGCGACGCTCGCCGAAGCTCATAAATGCGCCGCAGGTCACCACCACCAACAAAATCACTACCGCTTTCAGGACAGAGATTAAAATCTCAATCAATTCAGGGGTAAACCAGCTCATAATACTGCCTCCCGCAGATTCTCAACCAGCGCGCCCACCATAATCGGCGGAATGCCCGGTAAGCCAAGCGGCAAGCCGACCTGACCCCGAGCCAAGGTTTCACTCAGACGCACTGGCAGACGCAATGTCTGACCGGCACAGTTGAACTCCACCAGCGTACCGAGGTTAACCCCGAGCGTTGCAGCATCGGCTGGATTGACCATCACATAAGGTGCTGGCATGCGCTGCTGGATGACATCTGAGCGCTGCGACATCTCTTCGCTACCAAATAAATGGTAGTAAGGGGCAATCTGCCAGCCATCAGCCTGCGCGGTAAAGGCTGCCGGTACTGAATCAAAGTAACCGAGCGTCCCCTCACCTGCTTCAATCAGGCGCACACCCGGATCACCAAAGCGCAAGCTCCCCCCCACTTCAGCCTGGAATTTGTTCCATGCCTGCGGTGAGTTCCAGCCCGGTGCCCAGGCAAATGGGATCTGCTGACGATCGGCCAATGGGCTGTTGTTCCCTTCCATTGAGAAAGCGAACGGCGTGTCGATATCCTGTGGCTGACGCGGTTCATGCACACTGATATCCGCGCGCATAGCCGTGCGGCCGCTGTAACGGATAGGTGAACGCGCCAGTTTCTGACCACGTATACGGAAGGTCGCATCCGGTGCCGCTTCAACAATACCTTCCAACTGTGGTAATGCGCGAACACAAGCCGCAATCACGTGATCCAGTTGCGTCCAGTCCACATGGCGATTGGTATAGGTTGAATGCAGCGAGTGCAGCCAGCGCCAGCTTTCCAGCATGATGCTGTTGTTTTCCGGTTTTTTCGGGTCGTCGTAATAGGTTGGATCGTAAACCTGGAAGAAACGCTGAGCGCGGCCTTCCTGATTGACCAGCGTACCGTCGCTTTCAGCAAAGCTGGCGGCAGACAGAATCAAATCTGCTTTTGCCATGATCGCGGTGCGTTGATGATCAACCACGATCACGTTGGCTGCTTGCTCCAGCGCGGCGTCAACTTTGTCTTGCGCCGCATGGCGATAGAGGTCGTTCTCCATCACGATAACGCTGTCAGCATCACCACGGGTCAACAATTCCAGCGCACTCTCCAGTGAACCACCGCCAATCATGGTCAAGCCGATGCTGTTCGCTGCACTGGCAACAAAGGTGATACCCACATCAGAGCCACGGCCTTTCAGCGCGGTTGCCACGTTAGCTGCCGCAGCAATGATGGCTTCGCTGCCTGCATTGCTGCCGGTCACGATCAGTGGTTTCTTCGCGCCCGCCAGGGCCTGCACGATGATATCCACTTTGCCTTTCAGCGCAGGGTCCAAATCCGTGACAGCCGGTGACGATGCATCCAGCGCGTTAGCGATAGCAAAGCCTAAACGTGCCTGATCATCCACCGGTGCGCGGTAGTTCCACGCCGCGATATCATCCATACGGGTGTTATCAACGTTAGTGATAAACAGCGGATGTTTAGCGTGCTGACCGATATTCATAATCGCCGCGATTTGCCAGTCAGCCACTTTCTGTGCTGCAGCCATTTCACGGGCTTTGCCTTTCACCGCCTGACGGACAGACAGTGCGATACGTGCGCCAGTCTGGGTCAAATCCTCACCCAGAATCAGCACCGCATCGTAGCTTTCAATCTCGCGCAGCGATGGTGTGTAAACCCCACCTTCTTGCAGCACTTTCAGCATCAGTTGCAGGCGTTGTTGTTCACTCGCGGCAATACCGGTATAAAAGTTTTCCGCACCGACCAGCTCGCGTAACGCGAAGTTACTTTCCAGGCTGGCACGCGGTGAACCGATACCGATGGTTTTCTTCGCCTGACGTAAAATATCCGCCGCCCCCTGCATTGCCTGTTCGGCATTCAGGTGGATCCAGTCATTACCACGCAATTGTTGTGGCTGACGTGGGCGGTCTTTCAGGTTGACATAGCCATAGCCAAAGCGGCCACGGTCACACAAAAAGTAGTGGTTGACGCTGCCGTTATAGCGGTTCTCGATGCGGCGCAATTCACCGTAGCGTTCGCCAGGGCTGGTGTTACAACCCACGCTGCACTGCTGGCAGATACTTGGCGCAAACTGCATATCCCATTTACGGTTATAACGTTCGGAATGGGTTTTATCGGTGAATACTCCGGTCGGGCACACTTCTACCAGGTTGCCAGAGAACTCGCTTTCCAGCGTGCCACTCTCAGTACGACCAAAGTAGACGTTGTCGTGCGCGCCATAAACACCCAGATCGGTGCCATCAGCGTAATCTTTGTAGTAACGCACACAACGATAACAGGCTATACAGCGGTTCATTTCGTGTGAGATGAACGGACCGAGATCCTGATTCTGATGAGTACGTTTACTGAAGCGATAGCGGCGGAAACTGTGTCCGGTCATCACTGTCATATCTTGCAGATGACAGTTACCCCCTTCTTCACAGACCGGGCAATCGTGTGGGTGGTTAGTCATCAACCATTCAACCACACTCTCACGGAACGCTTTGGCTTCGCCGTCATCAATGGAAATAAAGGTTCCATCGGTGGCCGGGGTCATACAGGACATCACCAAACGCCCACGGGTATCATCGGCGTTTTGGTATTGCTTTACCGCACATTGGCGGCAAGCGCCGACGCTTCCCAGCGCCGGATGCCAGCAAAAGTAAGGAATATCGAGTCCCAGGGAGAGACAAGCTTGTAACAGGTTGTCGGCCCCGTTTACGTCGTATTCTTTGCCGTCTACATGAATCGTAGCCATATGCATGCTTCCAAATGACCTACCTTACGGCAGGCGTTAATCCAAAATTCTGACCCCACGGCAAAACCGTAAGGGTATCTATGCTACCAGCGCGCTTTTAACAGGTTTGGTTGAATACCGGCTATGGCTCGGGTGTTGCCATAGTCCTTGTTCGCGATCCCGGCTTCGAATTCTTCGCGGAAATATTTGATAGCACTTTGTAGTGGTTCAACCGCGCCCGGCGCGTGAGCACAGAAGGTTTTGCCCGGCCCCAAGAAGCGGCAAAGTTGTTCCAGTGTCTCAATGTCGCCCGGCTGACCTTCGCCGCGCTCCAGTGCGCGCAGGATCTTCACGCTCCACGGCAACCCATCGCGGCAAGGAGTACACCAGCCACAGGATTCACGGGAAAAGAACTCTTCCAGATTGCGCACCAGCGGTACCATACCGATCTCATGGTCTACCGCCATCGCCAGTGCGGTGCCTAACCGGCTACCTGCTTTGGCAATATTCTCGAAGTCCATCGGTAAATCCAGATGATCAGCAGTCAGGAAGTCGGTCCCTGCCCCACCCGGCTGCCAGGCTTTGAATTTTAAGCCATCGCGCATGCCACCGGCGTAATCTTCCAGAATTTCACGCGCCGAAATACCAAAGGGCAGTTCCCACAGACCAGGGTTTTTCACCCGGCCAGAGAAGCCCATCAGTTTGGTACCGGCATCGTTACTCTTACCCGCCGTGATCCCCTGATACCAGTCAACGCCGTGCTCAAGAATGGCCGGAACGTTACACAGGGTTTCAACGTTATTGACGCAAGTCGGTTTGCCCCATACCCCGGACGATGCCGGGAAAGGCGGCTTGGAACGTGGATTGGCGCGGCGGCCTTCCAGCGAGTTAATCAGGGCGGTTTCTTCACCACAGATATAACGGCCAGCACCGGTATGAACAATCAGTTCAAAATCAAAACCGCTGCCCATGATGTTTTTGCCCAGCAAGCCGGCTTCGGTTGCTTCGCTTATCGCACGGCGCAAATGCACGGCAGCTTCGATATATTCGCCACGCAGGAAGATGTAGCCGCGGTAAGCTTTCAGCGCAAACGCACTGATCAGCATCCCTTCCACCAGCAGATGAGGCAATTGCTCCATTAGCAGACGGTCTTTATAGGTACCCGGCTCCATTTCATCGGCGTTACACAGCAGATAGCGGATGTTCATGCTTTCGTCTTTTGGCATCAGGCTCCACTTTAAACCGGTGGAAAAGCCTGCGCCGCCGCGCCCTTTCAGGCCAGCGTCTTTTACCAAATTGACAACATCAGGAGCTGCCATGCCTTTTAACGCTTTTTCAGCACCCAAGTAGCCGTTTTTGCTGCGATATTCATCCAGCCATACCGGTTGTTTGTCATCGCGCAAACGCCAGGTCAGCGGATGCATTTCTGGCGTGCGAATAACCTCTTTGGTAAAACCCGAATTAGTTGTCATGGATATTGCTCCAGTAACTTCTCAATATCTTCAGGTTTCAGATAGCTGTGGGTATCGTCGTCGATCATCATGGTCGGACCGCGATCACAGTTGCCCAAGCAGCAGGTTGGCAGCAACGTAAAGCGGCCATCAAACGTGGTCTGGCCCGGCTCAATACTGAGTTTCTTCGAAATCGCGGCCTGAATCCCTTGATAACCGGTGATGTGACACACCACGCTGTCACAATAACGGATCACATGACGCCCAACCGGTTGACGGAAGATCTGACTGTAGAATGTGGCCACACCTTCGACATCGCTGGCCGGGATACCCAGCACTTCAGCAATGGCGTGAATCGCCCCATCTGGCACCCAACCACGTTGTTTCTGCACAATTTTCAGTGCTTCGATCGACGCGGCGCGGGCATCTTCGTAATGGTGTTTTTCATGCTCGATAGCATCACGTTCTTCAGCACTCAACTCAAAAACTTCAGTTGTGGTCGCCGGTTCAGCCGCATTGACTGCCAGATCCACCACATTTTGGCTTTCGTTATGATTCTGAGTCTCTTTTTGGTAGCTCATAATTAGCGGTCCACATCAGACATTACAAAATCGATACTGCCCAGATAGACGATCAGGTCAGATACCAGGCTGCCACGGATAACCGAGGGGATCTGCTGCAAATGGGCATAGCTTGGCGTACGTATCCGGGTGCGATAGCTCATAGTGCTGCCGTCACTGGTCAGATAGTAGCTGTTGATCCCTTTGGTCGCTTCAACCATTTGGAATGATTCGTTGGCTGGCATTACCGGACCCCATGAAACTTGCAGGAAGTGGGTAATCAGCGTTTCGATATGTTGCAGCGTACGTTCTTTCGGCGGCGGCGTCGTCAGTGGATGGTCAGCCTTAAATGGCCCTTCTGGCATGTTTTTATAACATTGCTCCAGAATGCGCAGGCTTTGACGTAACTCTTCCACTTTCAGCATCACGCGGTCATAACAGTCGCCGTTATTCCCGACCGGAACTTCAAAATCAAAGTTTTCATAGCCGGAATACGGACGCCATTTACGCACGTCAAACTCAACCCCGGTGGCACGCAGGCCAGCCCCGGTCACACCCCATTCCAGTGCTTCTTTGGCATTGTAAGCAGCAACGCCGATAGAACGCCCTTTCAGGATACTGTTCTGCAACGCCGCTTTGACGTAGGAATCGAGCCGTTTTGGCATCCAGTCAAGGAAGTCACGCAGCAAACGTTCCCAGCCGCGTGGTAAATCATGCGCCACACCACCAATACGGAACCAGGCCGGATGCATACGGAAACCGGTAATCGCTTCAACCAAGTCATACACTTTCTGACGATCGGTAAAGGCGAAGAACACTGGCGTCATTGCGCCTACGTCCTGAATAAAGGTACTGATATACAGTAAGTGACTGTTGATACGGAATAATTCAGACAACATTACCCGGATGGTTTTAACGCGATCAGGAACCTCAATACCCGCCAGCTTTTCAACTGCCAGTACATAAGGCATTTCGTTAACACAACCACCCAGATATTCGATACGGTCGGTGTAGGGGATGTAGCTGTGCCAGGACTGGCGCTCGCCCATCTTCTCCGCACCACGGTGGTGGTAACCCACATCCGGTACGCAGTCGACAATCTCTTCACCATCAAGCTGTAACACGATACGGAACGCACCATGTGAAGAAGGATGGTTCGGACCGAGGTTAAGGAACATAAAGTCCTCGTTTTCGGTGCCGCGCTTCATCCCCCAATCTTCGGGTTTGAAGGTCAGAGATTCCATCTCCAGATCCTCTTTCTGCTTGGTCAGCACAAAGGGATCGAATTCGGTAGCACGCGCCGGGTAATCTTTACGCAGCGGGTGCCCTTCCCAAGTCTGCGGCATCATGATGCGCGTCAGATGTGGGTGACCATCGAAGGTAATACCGAACATTTCCCAAGTTTCCCGCTCATACCAATTAGCATTGGGGAAAATCTTAGTCGCTGTGGACACGTGCAAGTCTTTTTCAGACAGTGCCACTTTCAGCATAATGTCGCGGTTACGCTCGATGGAAAGCAGATGATAGAAAACAGAAAAATCCGCTTCAGGGAGGCCCTGGCGGTGAGTACGAAGACGCTCATCGACACCATGCAAGTCGAACAGCATGACATACGGCTTCGGTTGTTTTCTCAGGAACGTCATTACTTCCAGCAATTGCTCACGCTTTACCCATACCACGGGCATACCGGTACGGGTCGCTTGAACAACAAAGGCCTCAGGCCCAAAACGGTTCGACAGCTCGCTAATCACCGGATCATCGAGATGGTCACGGGTCTGCCATGCAGGCTGAGTGCTATCGGACGTCGTTAAATCGGTCATTATTTATTCACCACACTGTTTTTTCACCACACTGAATGTGTCATTTTGTGGTCATTTGCCGCACACATGTTCTGGAAGAAAATCATTCATTCCCAAAACAAATCACTTACGCACCGCGATCCTGAGCCGTTATTTTTTCCAAAATAACAAGCTTAGATCTCGTCAGGTGTACGCAGGTTAGTTACTGCAATTCGTTCAGCATGCTTACGTTCTCTTTCTGGTTGCATATTGGCGCGGTAAACGCCTTGGTCACCTACAACCCAAGAGAGAGGACGGCGCTCTTTACCGATAGATTCCTGTAGCAGTAACAGTGCTTGCATATAAGCTTCAGGGCGCGGTGGGCAGCCAGGAATATACACATCGACCGGTAGGAATTTATCCACGCCTTGTACTACGGAATAGATATCGTACATGCCGCCGGAGTTGGCACAGGCACCCATGGAGATAACCCACTTGGGTTCCAGCATTTGTTCATACAAGCGCTGAATAACCGGGGCCATTTTGGTAAAACAAGTGCCCGCCACGACCATGAAGTCAGCCTGACGCGGAGAAGCACGCAGCACTTCCGCACCGAAACGTGCCACATCATGTACGGCAGTGAACGAGGTCACCATCTCCACATAACAGCAGGAAAGACCGAAGTTATACGGCCAAAGAGAGTTCTTACGCCCCCAGTTCACCATGTCGTGCATGGCGTTCTCAAGTTTACCCATGTAAACACTACGGTGGACATGTTGCTCGAGAGGATCGCCGCTGACGGTTTCCTGAGTTTGCAGGGGGTAACGGTCATTCTCACCGTTAGGGTCTATGCGGGTGAGCGTATAGTCCATGTTAATGCCTCGCTGTATTTATTGACCACTATACCCTTTGTACTTAGAGCTGCAGGGTTGTTAGCTACTTTCACTCACCCGAATCACTGACTTGAGTCAGTTCATCGGGATTAATGAGCCTCATGGTTGAGACTCACCCTACGGGCTAGCATACATGCGGTTCAAATCGTGACCGATTTATCGCCCGCTTGCTGCCGACCTGCAACGCCAAGATCGTTAGGTATATCTTGTGGAGGACTGCTGGCGTATTTGACTATGCTCGGTTTGCTCACTCGGCGATTAGAACGCGTAGGAGTCCAATCCAGCGCGCCGATACGCACCAGATAAACCAAACCAGCCAAGAGCACCAAAATGAAAATGGTTGCTTCGATAAAGCCTACCCAGCCACTCTCACGAATAGAGATTGACCACGCATACAAGTACAGGGCTTCAACATCGAAAATAACGAAGAACATGGCGACCAGATAAAACTTGGCGGACAAACGCATACGCGCCGAGCCAACCGAGTCAATACCGGACTCATAGGGGACATTTTTGGCGCGGGCCCGAGCTCTCCCACCCAGAAAGAACGCACCCAATAGCATCAAGCCGCATAACCCGATAGCGCCGATCAGAAATACAGCGAACGCCCAATGATGAGCGATAACTTCAGTGGTTGTTGACATACTCATTGCTTACTCATCAAAAGTGGCGTCGGACATCCTGCTCTTATGTTGGCAGTTAGTGCACCACATCGATTCAAAGGGAAGGATAAAAACCACACGAAACACACTGTCTTTACAACTGTTTAGCCAGTGTTTTACTGTGGGCTTTTTACTCCTTTCAGTAACCTTTTGTCAACTTTGACAAAAGTAACTACAGATTAATTTACAAACGCACGATCTTACTTAACATTTGGTGCGAAGTATAAAGCTAAATCGAGTCAGTAATTTGTTAAGTCAGAACATACACATATAACCCAACGTGGAAAGTTCGCTTTAACTATACCATTGTCTCAGGAATAACCGGTTCTTCCACTCACTAGCTAGGGGTATTTTTTTGATCCAGAACACGTTTTGAGTGTTATTTCATAAATATTCGGCATGAAAAGTTGTTTTTTTAAAAAAATAAATAATGGAACGCTGTTTTAATAAAAAACAAATAACAGAAAATGAGCAGAAATATTAACCACTGTCTTTATCTGGTTTATTCCCTCTGATCCAGTACGCAGATATACCGCTAAATGAAATAAAACGACGTTTGAAGCATGAAATTAAACTGGAGTAGTAGAAAACTGTTTTTTATAAAAGGTATAAATAAAAAAGCCCCTAAAATAAGGGGCTTACGATTTTTTAATCACGTTAGACGATCAACTGTTCTCGTCTATTAAATAATCAGAATCCAGCACTAAATCCGATCCAGACTGCAAACCATGTTGGTGGCCCGTCTGCATGGCATCGAAAATGGCTAAAGCCAATTCGTTGCCACACTGATTGTCTTTACATAATGCATAATGTGTTTCAGGCAACCGAGGTAGCCCTTCTGTTTCACCCAGTACGCGTAAATCAGGACTCATCATCTCTATTGGCCTGGCGGTCACACCCAGCCCTGCCCTGACTGCCGCACGAATGGCAGAAAGTGAAGAGGCTACATAGGCGATTCGCCATGCAATACCGGCTCTGGTCAGATTTTCTATTGCCATATCGCGAAATGGGCTTGGCTCATCCATCACCACTAACGGTACCGATTCACCGGACTGGAACTGATAGTCGGCGGAACAGTACCAAAGCGTAGGTGATGTCCTTAAGATCACATGAGGATGAGTGTCGACCTTGGCTGTAGTAATAGCCAGGTCCACTTCGCCATTACTCAGCATATCAGCGATAAATGGACTGCGTTTTACCCGCACATCTATCGCTAGCCGAGGATATAGCGTCGCCACTCGGTTCAGCAAGAAAGGCAACAACGTATCGGCAGTATCATCAGATGCGCCGATAATGAGTGACCCTTCTATATTGCTGTACATAAGTGACGTACAAGCTTCATCGTTGAAACGCAAAATTTTTCTGGCATAGCCAAGTAACTGGAGACCATGTTCAGTCAATAATTTGTTACGCCCATGGCGGGCAAATAACTCCTTACCGACTAACTGTTCTAACCGTTGCATTTGTTGGCTAACTGCTGACTGAGTGCGACAAACCGCTGCGGCAGCAGAGGCAAAAGTATTCAAGTCAGCAACAGCTACAAAGGTTCTAAGCAGATCGAGGTCGAGATTAATTATCGGACGATTTGCATTTGTCATAGTGTATTCTTCACTTTTTTGAATTCTAATTACAAACTACCCTGGTGTATAAGTATCGCGCCATCAATAAGGGACAACGCTAAGTATGACAGTACCCCACTCACTAGAGTAGGGCAAAAAATTTACTTATATTTCGTTACCGTTATCTCTTTTTATAAAAATCTATTGAGTAAGTTATGTATTCATTTGTGAATACGGTCATAAAAAACCACTAAATCTTCGATTAATGAAGATTTTTTTCCTTTAGGATCTTGCTTTTCCTCAGGCATTTTTAAGTGCTGCAATGCTATTTTAATTAAACAAATCCGCACTGACCCTTTTCGAAATATCAAAAAACATCAATATATCTCTATGTGTATTTTTTATCTAATTGAGCAAATTCAACTAATAACATAGCTATTCTCTAAGATTCAGCCTAGTTAACATTAATTATTCTTAATAGTTTTCCTATCTACAGTTTTGTTTCTTTTCACATCTTAATAATATGTATGATGATATAAATTGTTGGATTGAGATCCCGGCTAATAGGATGCAGCATAATCGCGTCTCATTATCACCGGTATCAACCCGCGATTTTGGCAGCGAAAGTGAACCTCATCTTATAGATATATTTTGTTGGTAACTGCTGTATGTCACGCAATTATCCAGGATAAAAACCCAGATAATCCAATAAATAAGGCATAAAAAAGTAGATTTAAAGACAAAAACATCGATTATATTCCATACCAATGAAACTGGTAGTCATTTAAAATAAGAGCAGCCATTGGCACTAAAGATGTGCATAGAACTTCAAAAAGCAGCAGCGTCGGAGTACATTGGATACCTTGCAGTGTTCCACGCTGAGGACACGCTTTTACCAGCAAAAGGCTCAATTTTTTATGTCCCCCATTGAGAAATCCAGCAAACTGGACAACGTCTGTTACGACATTCGTGGACCAGTGCTAAAAGAAGCTAAGCGTCTTGAAGAAGAAGGTAATAAAGTTCTGAAACTGAACATCGGCAACCCTGCCCCGTTTGGTTTCGATGCACCCGATGAAATTCTGGTGGATGTGATCCGTAATTTGCCAACTGCACAGGGCTATTGCGATTCCAAAGGCCTGTTTTCGGCGCGCAAAGCTATTATGCAGCACTATCAGGCACGGGATATGCGTGACCTGACAGTCGAGGATATCTACATTGGAAACGGGGTCTCTGAGCTGATCGTGCAATCCATGCAAGCATTGCTGAATCTGGGCGATGAAATGCTGGTACCTGCACCAGATTATCCGTTATGGACGGCGGCAGTTTCGCTTTCAAGTGGTACCGCCGTACATTATATGTGTGATGAAGAGTCGGGCTGGTTCCCTGATTTAGATGATATCCGTAGTAAAATCACGCCGCGTACCCGTGGGATTGTGATTATCAACCCGAATAACCCGACCGGCGCGGTATACAGCAAAGAGCTGTTACTGGAGATTGTTGAAATCGCCCGTCAAAATGACCTGATTATTTTCGCCGATGAGATCTACGATAAGATTTTATATGACGAGGCTCAGCATCATTCTATTGCGGCTCTGGCACCTGATTTGTTAACTGTGACCTTCAATGGTTTATCCAAGACTTACCGTGTTGCCGGTTTCCGTCAGGGCTGGATGGTGCTGAATGGTCCTAAAAAACACGCTAAAGGTTATATTGAAGGTTTAGAGATGCTGGCATCAATGCGTCTGTGCGCCAACGTGCCTATGCAGCATGCCATTCAAACGGCATTAGGTGGTTATCAGAGCATTAGCGAGTTTATTCAGCCAGGCGGGCGCTTGTACGAACAGCGTGACCGTGCCTGGGAACTGATCAACCAAATACCGGGGGTTTCCTGCGTGAAACCTCAAGGCGCGTTGTATATGTTCCCACGTATTGATCAGAAGCGTTTTAACCTGAAAGATGATCAGAAACTGGTATTGGATCTGCTATTGCAGGAAAAAGTGCTGTTGGTTCAAGGCAGCGCCTTTAACTGGCCCTATCCTGATCATGTGCGGATTGTAACGTTACCGCGCGTGGATGAGCTGGAGATGGCAGTGAGGAAGTTAGGGCGGTTCCTGGAGACATATCATCAGTAACTATTTGATTTTATTGGGTGATTGGTTCGGTTGTTAGGGCTTCAGTGTTCCCCTAACCTCAGTAGCCTCAACCGCCAAAGGGGTTACAAGCGCGTAACCCCCTTGGAACCCCTGCGCTTACGCACGTATCGCTTGCCCACTTCGTGGGTGCCCTCACTCATCATTCCGCTGGCGGGACGGCTAAATCCGCCGTCCATGGCGGATTTCCCTGGCTACATTCTTCACTCGGCGGCTCAAATGTGCTTTTAAACATCAAGGTCAAAACCCGCGTTTCGAATTGGATTTTGACCTTAAGCGCAATCAGGAATATTACCGACAAAGGCGATGGCCCGAGTAAGCGGGCATGGACGCCCGCGAAAAGCGCGCTTGGGCAGGGATGCCCATCGCGCTGGCTCGACAAGGCCAACGGCTGCCGGAGGGGACTGCAAATAGCAGTAATATTTCGCGCAAGCCGCAGGTGCAGGAGGGCCGGCTTGCCCTCCTGCTCGGTTGAGGCCGCAGAGATAAAGTAATCACTGAACGAATAACAACCGAAATAGGATCCGATCAAATCCACTACAGAGGTTAGATGAGCGATGAAGCTCTAACAACCGAAACCTGATCCGAACTAATCGCGCATCAACTGAAACCCGATCTGATAAACTACCCCCATGCCTGCACTTAAAAAGTACAAAGAGAGTAAATAATGAGTCACTTCTTCGCCCATCTATCTCGTCTGAAACTGATCAACCGCTGGCCGCTGATGCGCAATGTTCGCACTGAGAATGTCTCTGAACACAGTTTGCAGGTAGCATTTGTCGCTCATGCGCTAGCTATCATTAAGAACCGTAAGTTTAACGGCAATCTCAATGGCGATCGTATTGCGCTGCTGGCGATGTACCACGATGCCAGCGAGGTGATTACCGGGGATTTACCTACACCTATCAAGTATTACAATCCACAAATCGCCCACGAATACAAAAAGATCGAAAAAGTTGCCCAACAGAAACTGATCGAAATGCTGCCGCAAGAGTTACAACATGATTTCCGCTGTCTGCTGGATGAGCACTATTACAGCGAAGAAGAGAAAGCGCTGGTTAAACAAGCTGATGCCCTGTGTGCTTATCTAAAATGTCTGGAAGAGTTATCGGCGGGTAATAACGAGTTTATTCAAGCCAAAGCGCGGTTGGAGAAAACCCTCGCGATGCGCCAAAGCCCAGAAATGGATTACTTTATGGAGGTGTTTGTGCCCAGCTTTAGCCTATCACTGGATGAAATCAGCCTCGATTCGCTGGATTAACCAGCAACGAATATTCCAGCCCTTGACGTTTAAAAGCACATTTGAGCCGCCGAGTGAAGAATGTAGCCAGGGAAATCCGCCAAGGACGGCGGATTTAGGCGTCATGAGCAGGGACGCGACAACACTGCGAAGCAGTTTTGAACAACGCTTGCGTTGGCCCGGAGGGTAGCCTCAAAGAGGCTATAATAGCCGTCCGTCAGCCGAAACGATGAGTAAGGGGACCTGCAAGGTGAGCACCAATCTCATATCAACCGAACTAAACACAACTCTTACCCTGTAGCATCCCAATCAGAATGGGAACAGCACCGGCACCACCATCACACTAACAATCATGACTAATATCGTAAATGGCACCCCCATGCGGACAAAATCACCGAATTTATAACCACCTGGCCCCAATACTAAGGTATTCACCGGTGACGAAACCGGCGTCATAAAGGCCGCTGAAGCTGCAATACCAATAATCATCGCAAAGGGATACGGCGAGACCGACATCTCCCGCGCAGCAGCAATCGCAATCGGTGCCATTAGAACTGCCGTGGCAGTATTAGAGATAAACAGCCCAATCGTGGCACACAACACAAACAAACATAGCAGCATGACGCGCGGCCCCATCCCACCGGCCACATCCATCAAACCACGGACAATCAAATCTACCCCACCGGTTTTTTGCAATGCTTGTGCAAAGGGCATCATCCCGATGATTAAAATCAAGCTCGGCCAATGGATTGAACGATAAGCACTTTCCATATCAATACATCGGAACTGACCCATCAGCAAACAGGCGACCAATGCCGCAATCACATTTGGCACCTCGTCGGTCATCATCATGGCAACCATCAACGCCAGACAGAATAATGCATGTGGGGCTTGCGAAATGGCCGGTGCCACTTCATCCACTTCCGCCGGCAGGTTCAGTACGATGAAATCACGGGTCTTTAACTGCAACTGGCGAATCAGTTTCCAATCACCGATCACCAGTAAGATATCGCCAAACTGTAATTTGTCATCAACCAGTTTGCCTTCCAAAGTCTTACCATTACGACGAATACCCACCACATTCAAACCATAGCGGGTACGGAAAGTGACTTCACGTAGACTCTTTCCCAAGAGAGCGGAATCAGGAATGAGCGAAACCTCGGCCATCCCGACGTTGCGCGCCTGCTCTGAGAAGTATTCACCGCGCAGCACCATCGGTTCCAGCATCTGTTCAGTGCAAAATTCACGTAAATCTATGTCGCAATCTGACATATCGATCAGTAAGACATCGTTCTCGTGTAATTCAGATGAACCGGTGGCACTCACCATCACACGCCGGAAACGCTTCCAGCGTTCAATCCCCACCACATTCGCCCCATAGCGGGCGCGCAGATGCAGTTCGTCAAGAGAACGGCCAATCAAAGGAGAATCATGGCGGATAGCCAAACGGCGCGCACGGCCAGTCAGTTTATAATCGCGGATAAGGTCACGGAAAGTGCGGCGTTTCCATTGCTGTTCTTTCTCTGAGCTTTCCTGCTTCCCGCCCAGCCAGCGCCGAGCCACTAACATATAAGCGACACCCATCAGCAAAATGATAATGCCGATAGGGGTAACGCCAAAGAAGCCAAACCCTTTGATACCTTCGCGCAGTAATTCACTGTTAACTACCATATTTGGTGGCGTTGCCACCAGCGTCATCATGCCACTTATCAAGCCGGCAAAACTTAGCGGCATCATTAACCGCCCCGGCGAAATTTTCATCCGGCTGGCAACACTCAATACCACTGGGATAAAGATTGCCACCACTCCGGTAGAGCTCATAAAAGCGCCTAATCCGGCAACCGTTACCATTAATAACGCCAGCATTTTGGTTTCACTGTGACCGGCGACCTTGACCAGCCAATCACCCACCTGATAAGCAACACCGGTTCTGACCAACCCTTCACCAATAACAAACAGCGCCGCAATCAATATCACGTTAGGATCACTGAATCCGCTGGTCGCCTCACCTAATGACAACGTACCACTCATCACAAAGGCAATAATGACCAACAGAGCTACCACGTCCATGCGCAGTTTATTGGTAGTAAACAGCACAATAGCGATTAGAAGTAGCGTCAACACCCACAATAGTTCGCGGTTCAAAATGGCCTCGTTGGCAAAAAGTGAAAGGGAATATCCGGCTCTGGCAGTAAAACATTAAAATCAGCAGCGGCCGCTGTCTGAGATCAATAATGACTGCAAATTTATGTGCTTACCATCCCACAAAGGGTTTTATTGTGTTTTTTTCCTGAAAAAAGTTTATCAATTTGTGAGGTGCCAGACAGTAAAAGAGCGCCATCAGGCGCTCTCAGTGGTGACATTAAGGTATCTGGCGAAAAATTAACCTACTCGCACAACCCGCGCGCCGTTAGCGGTAACCTCAACGCTAATCTGCTCCAGCGAACTGAGCACTAAATCAACCTGATCAAGTTTGGGAGTATCAGCCGGAGCATTGACCGCAATCACCTGACAGCCCGCCGCCAAGCCTGACAAAATCCCCGCAGGGGCATCTTCCACTACGATACAATCAGCCGGTGCCAGCCCTAAGCGCTCGGCCCCCAGCAGATAAGCATCTGGTTGCGGTTTGCCGTGCTTAACTTGTTCGCTGGTGATAAACACTTCAGGTACCGGCAGATGGCCGGCGGCACGGCGCGCAGAAGCGACCGGTACTGAGCCTGAAGTGACAATAGCCCACGGAATAGACAGGCTGTTTAGTCGCTCCAACAGCGCCACCGCCCCCGGCAATGCGCTCACACCATCGGTATCATTAGCTTCAACCTGCTCTAATGCCAGAAACTCAGCCTGAATTTCAGCCTCACTTGCACCCGACATAAAATGACGTAAAGAGGTAATTGCTTGTTTGCCATGGATAAAATCAAGAACTTCTGCTGGGTTGATGCCTCGACCTTGCGCCCAGCCAATCCAGGCTCGTTCGACAGCAGGTAAAGAATCAACCAAAGTCCCGTCCAAATCAAAAAGAAAACCTTTACACTCCACAAGCACATCCTCATCAGTAAAACTATTTTTCAACTTACTGATAGCAAACAAGTTACGCGCTATCAGGCATTGATAATTTGCGAAATTTCAACAGCACTCAAATGGTATTGGCGTGGACATGATTGCCAGATAGCCAGCATACGTTGGTATTTATCCCACATTGGGGTTTGAGAGTTGAAACCATGAGTCCCTGAGTCAAAATGGGTGTAGCGCCCTTCGGTATTGACCATAAAGCGCACATAACTCAGGTAACGGGATTCGGTAGCAGCATCAAAACCGAGGAACGCGATACGGCGTTCATCCAAGTCTTGCTTGTCTTTCAGGTTACCACAGGAGACTTGCAGGGCGTGGTGCATCTCCATGATATTAATGATAGTACGGCAAGTATCTTCGCTCATCTCACCAAAATCACGGTCCAATTCACGCATCTGCAAACCAAAGCCGCGCTCGACAATGGTTTGCTGGCGACGATAACGCTCAGCATTTTCCGGATCCAGCATGGTCATCATTTTGTACTGATTCGACAGAATCAGTCGTTGGGCGTTGGTCATATCCATCACTAACTCCTAAGACATAAATAATGAGGAAATCATCGCACACAGGCTTGGGCCATACTTTGATTTGACAGGGGATTTTGCACCACTAATCCTGTGAGGCATAAAAGCCCGCTGGCATGAAACCGCCACTAGAGGTCATCAAGAAACGTTTTATCCAACTGTTTGAAGGCTCGTTTCAGCACATCGGCCAGGGATTGATAAGTCGGCGTCTGCTCGATAGGCGCAACAGCCTGCCCCGCTTCTGTTAGCTTGTTACGTACCTCATGGAACCACTGGAGTAAGGTTGGCGGTAACGGGGTTATCGCGCGCTTGCCTAACCACCATAACCCTTGCAATGGTAAACCACAGGCGAACAGCGCCGTAGCGATGGCTGGTCCCAACTGGCCACCGAGGGCTATCTGCCAGGTCAGGGTAAAAATGGCCAGTGGTGGCATAAAGCGGATACCAAAGCGTGTCGCCGTAACCACGCGATTTTCGGGAAACATCGGCGCCAGGCGCTTATCGGCAGGCCAGGTCTTCATATAAAGCTGGCCGCGCTGGAGTACCTGAAACCAA
Organism: Yersinia sp. 2540 StPb PI; assembly: GCF_052217165.1. Lineage (NCBI taxonomy): Bacteria > Pseudomonadati > Pseudomonadota > Gammaproteobacteria > Enterobacterales > Yersiniaceae > Yersinia > Yersinia sp. 2540 StPb PI. Next base: position 2,082,208 of record NZ_JAZGQC010000001.1, on the reverse strand, counting down.
CTTACAGAATCAGAGGGTTTTGTTGTCATGGCTCACCTCAACTTCACAAGCAAAAATTAAAATTTTTTTTGTAATCCACAAACTAAAAATTAGTCTGTTAAATATATTTTGTTTTTAGGCTCCGCTATCGGTATCCTAACTCGGCCTTTTGGCCGCTAGAAGATGACACTAAATATGTCAACTTTTTGCAGCTTTTAAATCATTTTTGTTAAATCGCACCGATTTTTACCACCAGGTTTTAACGTTTGCACTTAACGTTTAATCCGCGATTTTTCCATCATCATGCCTTTTTCTCTATCGCATGATGTTAATCATTAATGTCGACGCCAATATGCGCTACGCTTTTGGAATGATTGACGTTTTATTAACCATATGTTTTTCGCTGTTTTTGCATCAAAAATGTCGCATGCGCGCTGTTTTTGCAAAACAAATGTTGAACACGACTATAAAATAGGTACTTCCATGTCGAGTAAGCTAGTACTGGTTCTTAACTGCGGTAGCTCTTCCCTAAAATTTGCTATCATCGACGCGACCAACGGTGAAGAACACCTCTCTGGTTTAGCCGAATGCTTCCATCTGCCTGAAGCCCGCATCAAATGGAAACTTGATGGTGGCAAACAGGAAGCAGCATTGGGTGCTGGTGCAGCACACAGCGAAGCACTGAATTTCATTGTTAATACTATTCTGGCACAAAAACCAGAGCTTTCCGCTCAGTTGACAGCTATCGGTCACCGCATTGTTCATGGTGGCGAGAAATTTACAGCATCAGCTATCGTTACCGAAGAAGTTATTCAGGGTATCAAAGATTCCATCCCATTTGCACCACTGCATAACCCAGCTCACTTGATTGGTATCGCTGAAGCGTTGAAATCATTCCCAAATCTGGCTGATAAAAATGTCGCTGTCTTTGACACCGCTTTCCATCAGACCATGCCGGAAGAGTCTTATCTCTACGCCCTGCCGTACCGTTTATACAAAGAAAACGGTATCCGTCGCTATGGCGCACACGGCACCAGCCACTTCTACGTCAGTCAGGAAGCCGCTAAAACCCTGAACAAACCGCTGGAAGAACTGAACGTTATCACTTGCCATTTGGGCAACGGTGGTTCTGTCACTGCGGTTCGTAACGGTAAATGTGTTGATACCTCTATGGGCCTGACACCACTGGAAGGTTTGGTCATGGGCACCCGTAGTGGTGATATCGACCCGGCGATCATTTTCCATTTGTATGATGCCATGGGCATGAGCATGGAACAGATCAGCAAGCTGTTGACCAAAGAATCTGGCCTGCTGGGCCTGACTGAAGTCACCAGTGACTGCCGTTATGTTGAAGACAACTATGCAACTAAAGCAGATGCACGCCGCGCAATGGATGTGTTCTGTCATCGCCTGGCGAAATACATCGGTGCATATACTGCGCTGATGGATGGTCGTCTGGATGCCGTGGTCTTCACCGGCGGTATTGGTGAGAACGCCGCAATGGTACGTGAACTGACTTTGAACAAACTGGGCCTGTTGGGCTTTGAAATTGACCACGAACGCAACCTGGCAGCACGCTTTGGTAAATCAGGCACCATCACCAAAGAGGGCAGCCGCCTGGCTCTGGTTATCCCAACCAATGAAGAGCTGGTCATCGCACAAGACGCAGCCCGTCTGACTGCGTAAGAGTTTTTGACATATACCCAAAGTCATTGAAGTTGCAGGTAGGCGGCAAATGAATAAATCCCGATGAGCTTATTTACTTTAAGGTCAACGACTAGTCAGTAATTCGGGTGCATGAGCGTAGCCAACAACCCTGCGGCTTCAAGGACGAAGGATGTCCCCAAAGTCATTGGAGTTGCAGGTAGGCGGCAAGCGAATAAATCCCGATGAGCTGACTCAGGTCAGTAATTCGGGTGCATGAGCGTAGCCAACAACCCTGCGGCTTCAAGGACGAAGGGCATAACCGTAAAGAGGTTTAGCCGTGTCCCGTACAATAATGTTGATTCCTACCGGCACCAGCGTTGGTTTAACCAGCGTAAGCTTGGGTGTCATCCGTTCCATGGAACAAAAAGGTGTACGCCTGAGCGTATTCAAGCCAATCGCCCAGCCTCGTGCCGGTGATGATGCACCTGACCAAACCACCACCATCATTCGTGCGAACTCCAGCATCACTGCTGCTGAGCCGCTGAATATGGGTTATGTGGAAACCTTGCTGAGTTCTAACCAGCAAGACGTGTTAATGGAAGAGATTGTTGCCCGTTATCACGAAAATACCAAAGACGCAGAAGTGGTTCTGGTCGAAGGCTTGGTGCCAACACGCAAACATCAGTTTGCCAATGCATTGAACTATGAAATTGCTAAAACCCTGAATGCTGAAATCGTCTTTGTTATTGCTCTGGGTAATGACTCACCAGATCAGTTGAAAGAGCGTATCGAACTGGCTCGTTCCAGTTTCGGTGGCAGTAAAAACAAAAACATCACTGGCGTTATCATTAACAAATTGAATGCGCCGGTTGATGAACAAGGCCGTACCCGCCCTGACCTGTCTGAAATCTTTGATGATTCCACCAAGGCCAGCGTCGCGAACATCGATCCAAGCCAACTGTTTGCCAACAGCCCACTGCCAGTTCTGGGCTGTGTGCCGTGGAGCTTCGAGTTGATTGCAACTCGCGCCATTGATATGGCCAAGCACCTGAAAGCCACCATCATTAACCAAGGTGATATCAACACTCGCCGCGTTAAATCTGTGACTTTCTGTGCTCGTAGCATTCCGCATATGCTGGAACACTTCCGCCCGGGTTCTCTGCTGGTTACCTCAGCCGACCGTCCTGATGTGTTGGTTTCTGCTTGTTTGGCAGCCATGAATGGCGTTGAAATTGGTGCCATCCTGTTGACTGGCGGTTACGCTATTGATGAGCGTATCAACAGCCTGTGTGAACGTGCCTTCCAAACTGGCTTGCCAGTATTTATGGTTGATACCAATACTTGGCAGACCTCTTTGAGCCTGCAAAGCTTCAATCTGGAAGTCCCTGCAGATGACCATGAGCGTGTTGAAAAGCTGCAAAACTATGTTGCCAGCCATATCAGCAGTGATTGGATTGACTCTCTGAGTGCAACGTCTGAGCGTTCACGTCGCTTGTCACCACCAGCATTCCGCTACGAGCTGACCGAATTGGCCCGTAAAGCGGGTAAACGCATCGTGCTGCCAGAAGGCGATGAGCCACGTACCGTTAAAGCCGCTTCTATCTGTGCTGAACGCGGTATCGCAACTTGTGTGCTGCTGGGTAACCCAGAAGAGATCCAACGCGTTGCTGCCGCGCAAGGTGTTGAGCTGGGCAAAGGCGTTGAAATCATCGATCCTGTTGCTGTACGTGAGCAATATGTTCCGCGTCTGGTTGAGCTGCGTAAGAGCAAAGGCATGACCGAAGTGGTCGCGCGTGAACAGTTGGAAGACAACGTCGTTCTCGGCACCCTGATGCTGGAAAAAGGTGAAGTTGATGGTCTGGTTTCCGGTGCAGTACATACCACCGCAAACACCATCCGCCCACCATTGCAGTTGATCAAAACCGCGCCGGGCAGTTCACTGGTTTCTTCGGTGTTCTTTATGCTGCTGCCTGACCAGGTTCTGGTTTATGGTGACTGTGCAATCAACCCAGATCCAACGGCTGAACAACTGTCTGAGATTGCTATCCAATCTGCGGATTCTGCTGCGGCATTCGGCATTGAACCACGTGTGGCGATGATCTCTTACTCTACCGGTAATTCCGGTGCGGGTAGCGATGTCGAAAAAGTACGTGAAGCGACCCGTCTGGCACAGGAAAAACGCCCAGATTTGATCATCGATGGTCCGTTGCAATATGACGCGGCAATCATGGCGGATGTGGCTAAATCCAAAGCGCCTAACTCACCGGTTGCAGGTAAAGCCACCGTGTTCATCTTCCCAGACTTGAACACCGGTAACACTACCTATAAAGCGGTGCAACGCTCTGCTGACCTGATCTCTATCGGGCCGATGCTGCAAGGTATGCGTAAGCCAGTTAACGATTTGTCCCGTGGTGCATTGGTTGACGATATCGTCTATACCGTAGCACTAACGGCGATTCAATCCGCTCAGGCTGACGCCAGCGCATCTTAATTCTAAGATTACGTTGTCTAAGAAACGCCAGCCTTGTGCTGGCGTTTTTGTTTGTTGGCAAAGCGATTGGTTAGAACGCTTTCACCTCGCAACCACACTCGCCAAAAGACCGCATCGGTAAAATACGCCAACAAAAAAACCGCCATATAGGCGGTTTCTCTGTGCTGGTCCGGTAAGCGGCCTTTCCAGCTGGTTTGTATTGCTGTTGTAACGCAAGTACACCCACGTGTTGAGCATACTGTCTTGCTTGTGGTTGATTGTCAAGTGCTTAACGACTCGGTATTGGTGTACAATCGCACCGGGCCTTTTCGCCGCCTTAAGCAAGCGGGCATCGGTTTAAGGAAAGGAGTTCCAATGGCCGTAAACACAAGTACATCCACGTGCTTGTATTCACGGTAGTATCACCGGTGGTGCTGGCGTGAAGCGGTTTAAGCATGGACCGCACAATGAAACGATACTTTTGTATTGTGCTCGTTGTATTTGGTGCGTTGTTAACATCCGGGAATGGGGGTTGGCGTATTTTCAACAACTCAATCACGGTAATAATCAACACGTCAGGCAAGTAAGCCCGGTAGGCCGCCCTGCGGGGCGGTTTTCCTTTATTGCCTGGCGCGAGCTTCAGGTACTTTGCCGTGGCTCAAATTTATAGTTGAAACTCTGGCTAACGGGTTCACTCCATTCGTCATCTTCATCGCTCTCGAGCAGTTCGATCAACATCTTGCCAGCATCTTTACCCATCTTCCGGTAATCGATACGCATCGAAGTCAGCGTCGGGTGAGTCTGATCGCAGTTATCAGAACCATCCAGGCAGGCAACTGCGATCCCGCCGGGAATTTTCAGTAAGCGACGTTGGCATTCAAACAGTACTCCCAAAGCGATATCTTCGTGGCTGCAAATAACAGCATCCAGCTCAGGTTGGCGTTGCAGAATTTCCGTCAAGGCATAGCGACCAAACTGTAAGCTGGCTGTTTCTGGTGTGGTGACGGTTTGATCAGCATTTTTATAATGTTCCAGCATCGCTTTATGCCAGCCATTCAGTTGCTGACGTTGTAAGCGGTTATCCATATGAGCGCCAATAAAACCAATATTGTGATAGCCGCGCTCCAGTAAATGACGGCTTAATGCATAAGCGGATTCAAAAAATGCCGCCTCAAGGGTAATTTTCGCCCCTTTAAAATAGGACCCCACCACATTAACGGTAGGAATATTGGCCCGCTCGAGCAGTTGATAGGTTTTATCTGCCAGTTGTGAGCCAAATATCACCACGGCTGCCGGATTGCTTTGCAGTAACGTCATCAGTATTTCAGCTTCTTTCCGCTGACTATATTCATGGCAACCCAGCAATAACTGAAATTCATTTTTGTTCAGAATCTGTTGCAGCGCCTGCATAAATCGGGAGCTGGCTTTATCGGTCAGCGACGGAATCAAAACCGCCACGGTATCACTATGCCCCGAAGCCAAAGCCCCTGCCGTGCGATTGGGAATATATCCCAATGTTTCAACCGCTTGCTCTATCTTCTCACGTAACTTATCTGAAACCTGCTCCGGCGTTCGCAGCGCTCGGGAAACAGTCATCGACCCTACCCCAGCGTAATTCGCCACATCCGATAGAGTGACCCGCCCGGTATTACGGCGCTTGCGCGTTTTTTCCATGCTGAGTTCCTGCCTAATTAAAATTTCTTGTCGATTAAAATTTTCTGTCTGGATAAAACAAGCCAGTCCGCGGGGTCTCGACAATACATTGCATTGTATATGGCTTATTCCGAGATAGCCAAAGGCCCTGGCGCGACAAATGATAGCGCTATCACAAAATTTGGTAGCGCTATCAGGTAGCGCTACCAATTGAGATATTCGTCACATTAATAGCAACGATAACTATCTACTCTCAGGTTAACAGTCATCGGGAGTCATCAATATCATGTTAAAAACACTGTTAACGTCAGACGTCATTCAGGTAGTTAGCCAGGCAAAAGACTGGCGTGATGCCATCGCCATTTCATGTAAGCCACTGATTGATAATGGCTCTATTGAAGCGCGCTATGTCGAGGCTATTTATCGCTCCCATGAGGCGATTGGCCCTTATTACGTCGTCGGCCCCGGCATTGCGATGCCACATGCCCGCCCGGAAGAAGGTGTGAATAAACTCGCTTTGGCATTAACCGTCATTACCGAGGGTGTCACTTTTAATGCTGAAGGTAATGACCCGGTCAAACTGCTCATAGTGTTAGCCGCGACAGACAGCAACAGCCACATCGAGGCTATTTCTCAACTCGCTCAGTTGTTCGATAACGATAACGATGTACAAACCCTACTTAATGCGCAAACGCCGCAAGAGATCCAATCTGTCATTGCGCGTTATTAATCACAGCATTCTGTACGGATAATAATTTTAAGGGGAAAAAAAATGAAAATTACAGTGGTTTGCGGTAACGGCTTAGGTACCAGCCTGATGATGGAAATCAGCATCAAAAGTATTCTGAAAGAGCTGGCAGTCACAGCCGAAGTGGATCATGTGGATCTTGGCTCTGCCAAAGGGACACCAAGCGACATCTTCATCGGTACCAAAGATATTGCCGAACAGCTCATTGCTCAGGCCGTTGGTGGCAAAATCGTTGCTCTTGATAACATGATTGATAAAAAAGCCATGAAAGAACGTTTGTCTGTGGCATTAACTGAATTAGGCGCGCTGTAAGCGGAGGCTGGTATGGATTTCTTTCGTTTCTTAATGAGTGATGTGCTTTCTGAGCCGGCTGTTCTGGTCGGTTTGATCGCGTTAATCGGCCTGATTGCCCAGAAAAAACCGGTGACTGAGTGTATTAAAGGCACCGTAAAGACCATCATGGGCTTTGTGATTTTAGGTGCGGGTGCTGGCCTGGTGGTTTCATCTCTGGGTGATTTTGCCAATATCTTCCAACACGCTTTCGGTATTCAGGGCGTGGTGCCAAATAACGAAGCGATCGTTTCTGTGGCACAAAAGAGTTTTGGTAAAGAGATGGCGATGATTATGTTCTTCGCTATGGTGATCAATATTCTGATTGCCCGCTTTACGCCATGGAAATTTATCTTCCTGACCGGTCACCACACCCTGTTTATGTCGATGATGGTGGCAGTAATTCTGGCCACCGCAGGTATCAGTGGCGTGACACTGATTGTGATCGGTTCGTTGGTGGTTGGGGTTGCGATGGTGTTCTTCCCAGCCATTGCCCACCCTTACATGAAAAAAGTGACCGGTTCTGATGATGTGGCAATTGGCCACTTCTCTACCTTGTCTTATGTGCTGGCTGGCTTTATTGGTAGCAAATTCGGTAATAAAGAACATTCGACTGAAGATATGAATGTGCCGAAAAGCTTGCTGTTTCTGCGTGATACACCAGTGGCTATCTCATTCACCATGTGTATCATTTTCATCGTGACTTGCCTGTTCGCCGGGCCGGAAGTAGTGAAAAGCCTGAGTGGCGGTAAGAACTGGTTCATGTTCTCGCTGATGCAATCCATCACTTTCGCCGCAGGTGTGTACATCATCCTGCAAGGTGTACGTATGGTTATTGCTGAGATAGTGCCAGCATTTAAAGGGATTTCAGATAAGTTAGTTCCTAATGCAAAACCTGCATTGGATTGCCCGGTGGTGTTCCCTTATGCACCTAATGCGGTTCTGGTTGGCTTCCTGAGCAGCTTTGCCGCAGGTCTTATCGGTATGTTCGCGCTCTATTTGATGAACATGACCGTGATTATCCCAGGCGTCGTTCCTCACTTCTTCGTTGGTGCGGCTGCGGGCGTATTTGGTAATGCAACCGGTGGCCGCCGTGGCGCTATTTTAGGTGCCTTCGCACAGGGCTTGTTGATTACCTTCCTGCCAGTCTTCCTACTGCCAGTGCTGGGTGATATCGGCTTTGCCAATACCACATTCAGTGATGCCGACTTTGGTGCGCTGGGTATCTTGCTGGGTATTATTGTAAGATAATCAGTGAGATGACGGTGAGATACACAAAAGCCCCTGAGAAGGGGCTTTTTATATGGCTAAGCGGGAATCAATCTTCGCGTGGGGTAATTTTACCGTAATCCTGCTCATTGTTGCGCGTCAGCCACAGTGACAGCGCTTTCAGAGAGTCAGGGGTAAATTCGTCACAACGGGCAGTGATATCTTCCGGTACCATCCAGCATACTTCTTCAATTTCCTCAGCCTGTAGTGCAAACGGCCCATGGGACACGCAACTGAATAATCCGCCCCATACCCGACAGCACTCTTCTTCAAAATAAAACAGGCCATGTTCGGCAAACGGGACACCGGCTATCCCTAACTCTTCCTCTGCCTCACGCCGCGCAGATTCCAGGTAGTTTTCACCACTCTGCACCACCCCCCCCGCAGTGGCATCCAGTTTACCGGGATAGAAATCTTTACTCTCGGTACGACGTTGTACCAGAATTTTCCCCATTCCATCGTGCACCACAATATAGGTAGCACGGTGGCGTAGTCGTTGAGCTCTCATTTGTTGACGGCTGGATTGAGCAATAACGTCATTTTGCTCATCAACAATATCAACCCACTCGATGACTGCTGCTGGATTTTGCTCCACCATCCTCTGAAACCTTCTATCTGGGCGCGGTGAGACTCGCGCAATTGTTAATTATATGTTTACCCTCTGACATAACGTCAATCACTTTGGGTAACTAACTATTTATAATAGTTTTTTTAAATTCAATTGGGTGACAGATTCATCATTATGTAGGGTCAGAACCTGTAAAACCCCCTCTTCTAACATGCCATAACTTGCCGGGTACCCACCTTTGGGGATACTGACTGAACCTGGATTAAAGCAAATAACCTCTCCCTGCCACCGAGCTTCAGGCAGATGAGTATGACCATAGACTAAGACATCACCATTACGCAACGGAGGAAGTGCGCCAGGGTGATAAAGGTGACCATGCGTCAAAAATAGACGGGTTTCTGGCATAATAATCTGCTGCCAACCCGCCATCATCGGGAACTGCAATAACATCTGATCCACTTCACTGTCGCAGTTGCCACGAACCGCAATGACCCTTTCTTTATAGGCATTAAGGCGCTGTGCCACCTCTGCTGGCTGATAACCTGCGGGCAACGCATTGCGTGGCCCGTGGTTAAGAAAATCACCCAATAGCACCAGCCATTGCGCACCACTGCGCTCGAAGGTAGCCAACACCTTTTCCGTTGCGGGCAACGAACCATGCAGGTCAGAAGCAAACATTAACTTCATGATATCGTCTTCTCTTAGGTCTACTCTCAGCAAATCAGGCGACGTAAACGCCATGGCACTTAATGAGAGATAAAAGAAGCCTATTCTATCATCCAATTGATCGGATTAATCCGATAAAAATCGATATCTGTTATGCAAAAATTTTATCGCAAAAAGCAGCGCCGACATGAAAAAAAATATCAGCGCAAGGTGAACGACAATACGAGGAAACCGTTATAATGAGGGTTGAGATACCAATTCATCCAATGTCACAGGATTGAATAAATATCCCTGCATTGCATCAATATTGCTACCCTTAAGTTGCGCTGACTCATCTTCATTTTCCACGCCCACCACAATGACACCGAGGCAATATTTCTTAATGTTATTGATTAAGATCGGGAAGGTATGCTTATTGTGCTGCCAGAAAAAATGCTTATCGATTTTTACATATTCAAAAATATTGGCTGTGACCGCATTCAAGGTGGAGCCGCCGCTGCCCAAATCATCCAGCCATAACGGATACCGCTGCGCCAATTCCCGTAACAATGGGTTATTCATACCATCGGATAAATTAGAAAAAGTCTCCATGATCTCCAACCGTAGGAAGGGCATCTCATCTAACAACTGGCGCGTTGCGGCATCAGTCACAATCACTCCCGCCAAATCAAAATCAATATTGATTGAGAGCAAAACATGGTGCGTGATAAACCAAGCGCTATAGGCTTTTACTGCACGCAATTGATCCTGGAATAAATTAGTCTTTCCGTCGACATCTAATTCTTTAATAAACTTTTCAACATCGATGGGCAAATCAACCGATTTAGCTGAAAATCGGCTTAATAGCTCTACTGCCAGTAAGCTACCATCTTGTCTATGTATGGGTTCGCATACATAAGAACAATTAACTTCGATATTTAGCTTCATGCGCACCTGAAAAAGTGTATGGACAACAATGAGATCACAACCAGATCTCAGCCGGAGGATTTATAAGCCACCGTGAGTTTTTATAAAACACCCAATATTTATTTATAAAACATCCAAACTTCACAAGGGAGAAGGCCAACTGCCCTCTCGTCCATTCAGGTTAGTCTGTTTACTCTAGCAGAAATTCGCAAAATCAGTGTTTTAAAAATAATCAGGGTATGGCTTATAGTCGTTCTTGTTGCTCAGAAAAAATAACCATCCCGGCCGTTTTCTACCGTCGAAGTGGTATTACTTAAGCACTCAATACCGTATTAATCGGACAGATTGGTGCATTTATTTAGTTAAAAAATTTTATTTTTCCAAATGATGTGACTCACCAGACGCTCTGATGAGATAAAATTTTAATCTCAAGATATGCTCAGTATCGTAGGAGAAGAGCGTAGGTTAGCCTATGCTGAAAGAGACACCAGACTGCCACTATTCAGGCATCAAGTAAGTGATTTGGGTAAGTGAACGCAGATAACACCTCTGCGGCTTCAAATAAGAAGGGAATAAATGGAGGTTGGCTATGCGTATATTAATAACCGGAGCTACAGGCCTAATAGGGCGCAGTCTGACTGCCTTCCTTTTATCGCAAGCCCATCAAGTAACCGCACTGACCCGTGACATTCAGCGGGCAAATCAGGTACTCGGCGCACAAGTCACCTGCTGGTCAACGCTGGATGATAAACATGATCTCAATGATTTTGATGCAGTAATCAACCTGGCCGGTGAGCCTATTGCGGAAAAACGCTGGACCTCGCAGCAAAAAGAAATTCTATGCCAAAGCCGCTGGCAGATAACCGAGCGCCTGACCACGCTAATACAGGCCAGCACTACACCGCCAGCAGTATTTATTTCAGGGTCCGCCGTTGGCTTTTATGGTGATCAGGGGCAAGCTCTGGTTACCGAAGAAGAGACGCCACATGATGAATTTACCCATCAGTTGTGCGAGCGCTGGGAAAATCTGGCGCGGGCGGCTGAAAGTAGTCATACCCGTGTTTGCCTGTTACGCACCGGTATTGTATTAGCGCCACACGGCGGTGCACTAGCCAAAATGGTCCCGCTATTACGTCTTGGATTGGGTGGCCCGATAGGGGATGGTCGCCAATATCTACCCTGGATCCATATCGATGATATGGTACATGGTATCCATTATTTGCTGACCACCGATGGCCTCAAGGGTCCATTTAATATGGTTTCGCCTTATCCGGTACATAACGAGCAATTTATTGCCACGCTGGCCGACGTGTTAGACAGACCAGCGGTTATCCGCACACCTGCCGCCGCGATTCGTTTATTACTGGGTGAATCCGCAGCGTTAGTGTTGGGCGGGCAACGGGCAGTGCCGAAACGATTGGAAGAAGCCGGTTTTGGTTTTCGTTATTTTGAACTGGAAGAAGCACTGCGCAATGTGCTGCACAAACCCTCAGCTTAATCAAACTGCTGCGGGATAGATAAAATCGCTATCCCGCAGAGATGTTACTTCAGTGCACCAGAAAGGAACTGCTGCAAGCGGGTACTCTTTGGGTTACCAAAAAGTTCAGCCGGCGGGCCTTCCTCTTCAATTACGCCTTTGTGTAAAAAGATAACATGGCTGGAGACATGACGGGCAAACTCCATTTCATGGGTTACCACCACCATAGTTTTCCCCTCCTCTGCCAGCTTTTGCATAATACGCAATACTTCACCGACTAATTCAGGATCAAGTGCGGAGGTGGGTTCATCAAACAGTAATACATCCGGTTCCATCGCCAATGCCCGGGCAATGGAGACGCGTTGCTGTTGCCCACCAGATAGGTGCACCGGATATTTGGCGCGTGCGCGCTCATCAATTCCGACTTTATCCAGATAACGGATAGCCCGCTCTTTGGCTACTGACTTACTCAGCCCCAAGACTTGAACCGGCGCCTCCATCACATTCTCCAACACCGTCATATGGCTCCACAAATTAAAATGTTGGAATACCATCGTCAGGCGAGTTCGTAACAGTTGCAGCTCTTTTTTATCAAAAACTTTCAACTGCCCATCTTTATCTCGTACCAAACGGATATCACGATTATTTACACTAATCGAGCCTTCACTGGGTTTTTCCAAAAAGTTGATACAGCGTAAAAAGGTGCTTTTCCCTGAACCGGAAGAACCAATAATGGAGATAACATCCCCTGCTTTAGCTGAAAGTGAAACGCCCTTGAGTACTTCGTGTTCACCGTAATGCTTATGCAATTCCGTCACAGACAGTTTGGTTTCAGCTATTTTAGTTTCTAATGTGTCAGTCATAAGGTCTCCGTACTTAATGCGATGCCTGAGGTTTTATATGAGCCAGCCAACGTTTCTCTGCCTGGCGGAACAGGCTAATTAGCGTAAAGGAGATAATCAGATAAAGTACGGCAGCAATACCAAAAGCATAAAACGGCTGATAAGTTGCGGCGTTAATATCTCGCGCTATTTTCAGAATATCTGGCACTGTGGCAGTAAATGCCAGAGCGGTAGAGTGCAGCATTAAGATGACCTCATTACTGTAGGCCGGTAAGGCAATACGCAGTGCAGAAGGTAAAATAATACAGCGATACAATTTAAAACGTGAAAAACCATAGGCTCTGGCGGCTTCGATTTCACCGTGTGGCACCGAACGAATGGCACCGGCGAAAATCTCAGTGGTATAAGCACAGGTATTCAGTGTCAGCGCCAAAATAGTGCAATTCAAGCCACTGCGGAAAAAAGCATTTAACAGGTCATTGCCTCGGACAATCTCTAAACTGTACATACCGGAATAGAATACCAATAATTGTACATATAAAGGCGTGCCACGAAAGATATAAGTAAAAACCCAGACCGGCAAACGAATCCAACGCCGTTCGGCTACCCTTGCGACGGCCAAAGGAATTGCCAGCAACCCGCCCATCACTACCGAGGAAATAAGTAACCATAAGGTGACAGCCATCCCGGTAAAGCGGTAGCCATCGCTCCAGAGCAACGCTTGCCAATATTGTTGCAGGATTTCTATCATAGCTCAGCCCTCTTCACCCCATGGGAATAGCGCCGTTCTAGCCACAGTAATACGCCATTCGATACCGTGGTGAAGATGAGATAGACCACACCGGCCACTAAAGCGAAGAAAAACGGCTGGTAAGTCCCTTTGCCTGCCAACTGTGTGGCTTTAACCACATCATTTAATCCCAGAATAGAGACCAATGCCGTTGCCTTTAGAATGACTTGCCAGTTATTGCCAATACCCGGCAGTGCGTAGCGCATCATGGCAGGAAACATTATTCTGCGGAAAATCTGGCTAGGGGTGAAACCAAATGCCGTCGCCGCCTCAATTTGGCCGCTGGGTACGGCCATATATGCGCCACGGAAGGTTTCAGTGAAATAAGCACCATAGATAAAGCCAAGGGTAATAATCCCAGCGGAGAGAGGATCAATATTGATTTGTTCAAAACCAATTGATTCAGTAATGCTATTTAGGGTTATCTGCAAACCATAGAAGATAAGCAGCATTAAGACTAAATCGGGTACACCACGGATCAGCGTGGTGTAACACTCAAACAAGCCAGATAACAGCCGGTTTGATGATAACTTTCCACCGGCACCAATCAAGCCGATAATCACTGACAGCAGCACTGAACACAGTGCCAACTCCAGCGTCACCAGCGCACCTTCAAATATCAGTTTCGAATATCCATCCAGCATCTGGGTTATCCTGTTTTACTGAGTAAGGAGTCTGGTTAATTGCTATGTTTAATTGCATGTAGAGGCCCCTGCCACTCTCGGCAGAGGCTCTAACGGCAAAGGTGCTTAACCGCCGTAAACATCAAAATCGAAATATTTTTTCGCGAGCTTGTCGTAGGTGCCATCTTTGCGCATTTCTGCAAAGGCTTTATCCAGCGCCGCTTTCAGTTCCGCATCATCTTTACGCAAGCCCATACCGGTACCTACGCCAAAGAACTGATCATTTTTTACTGATGGGCCGGCGAAAGCATAGCCTTTACCCGCTTCTTGTTTCAGGAAACCTTCACTGCCTGCAACTTCATCCTGAAAAGCCGCATCAATGCGCCCTGAAGCCAAGTCAGCGTAGATCAAGTCCTGATTTTGATAGGCAACCACATCGATACCTTTTGGCTGCCACTCAGCATTGGCGAATGCTTCCTGCGTAGAGCCTTGCAACACCCCAACACGTTTGCCTTTCAAGGCGACTAATGTTGGCTCGATTTTACTGTCTTTGGTCGCGATTAAACGGGCATTGGCAGCGTAAAGTTTGTCGGTGAAAGCAATCTCTTTCTGGCGTTTTTCAGTGATGGAGAGTGAGGAGATAATGGCATCGATTTTTTTGGCTTTGAGTGATGGGATTAATGCATCGAAGTCACTTTCAACAAAAGTACATTTAGTATCGATACGTTTGCATAACTCTTTTGCTATATCGATATCAAAACCTACCAATTCACCACTGGCATTTTTGGATTCAAAAGGAGCATAAGTTGGATCAGTACCAATTTTGACATCTTTCGGAATGGCAGCAAAAGCACTGCTGGCAGCAGCTAATGCTAAGACTAGCGGAAGAACCAACATCTTCTTATTCATACATAACCCTCAAATTGATTTTCGATGCCAGAAAGCGCGTTAATGTTCTGTACAACCCAGAGCGTTCATAAATCAATTTGCAGTAATCGTGCCAGTAATCATCTGGTAGGAAAGCTAATTCCACCACCGCTTAATTAGCACGATCACCACGAAATACAGGCATCAAGTCGTATACAAAAATCGAATACCACACTCATGCCATGATACGCGTTCTAAAACAGGATCATTGTGGTGCATAATCCGCCCCATTTCAGTGCGATGTTGCACAAATGTATCAATTAAGGGAAAAATGTTAATTATTGCCTTGCCATCGTGTAAACAGGTCTTCAGGCAGTTCGATGTCAAATTGATCGATAACCCGATTAACGGTCTGATCAACAATATCTTGAATGGTTTGTGGTCGATGATAAAACGCAGGCATTGGCGGCATAATGGTAGCGCCCAGCTCAGCGGCTTGTACCAGCAGGCGTAAATGCCCTAAATGCAACGGGGTTTCACGCACACATAACACTAGCGGGCGGCGCTCTTTTAAGATCACATCCGCGGCGCGGGTGAGCAAACCCTCGGTATAGCTATGGACAATTCCAGATAACGTTTTGATTGAACAGGGTAAAATAACCATACCTTGCGTTTTGAATGATCCGGATGAGATACAAGCAGCAATGTCACGTGAGTCATGTACAACATCGGCCAGTGCCTGCACATCCTTCACGCTGAATTCCGTTTCCAGCGCCAGCGTCTGGCGCGCCGCATTACTGAGAATAAGATGAGTTTCCACACCCTCGACATGTTGCAGCACCTGTAACAGCCGTACGCCATAAATGGCACCGCTGGCACCGCTAATGCCGATAATAAGTCGTTTCATGGGGTATAGCCTCGCACTGACGTTATGCCTTATAGAGTGAGCATAACATAAAGAAATATCGCCCGACTTTGCCGTATCAAGTACGGATTAGCAAGTTATTGGCCCCGTTTTTCCACAATACCCATGGCCCTCGGCTAGATAACAAAAAAGGTGCACCGCGCCGGAACGCTGGTTGCACCTTTTTGATTCATGATCTGCTTTTCGCTAAATATACCCAGGTATACCCAAAATAATTCAAATTGCAGGAAGGCGGCAACGAAATGAACCCAAGGAGTTGAGATAACTCAATGACTTGGGTGACAAATCTGTCAGGAGCAGATTTGAACGCTGCTTGCAGCGGCCTCGCAGAGGCGAGGCCTATGGACGGGCCGAGTAGTGATGGCAGCCAACGTACATGCAGTTTGAAGTATGAAGGGTATATTACCCTTCGTTATGCATCTCCAGATTCTCGGCTTCGTTATGATTACGTAATGCCTGCGCATCATCGTTACGTAACGACTCAAGATATTCCAGATAGCTCTGATCGACATCTTTAGTCACGTAAACGCCGTTAAAGACCGAGCACTCAAACTGGGTGATGTCTGGGTTATCTTCGCGTACTGCCTCGATAAGATCGCTAAGGTCCTGGAAAATCAGCGCATCGGCACCAATCAACTGGCGGATTTCATCCACTTCACGACCATGGGCAATCAATTCGTTCGCACTTGGCATATCAATGCCATACACATTCGGGAAACGAATTTCCGGTGCCGCAGAGGCGAAATAGACCTTCTTCGCCCCAGCCTCACGCGCCATCTCGACAATCTGTTCTGATGTGGTGCCACGCACGATAGAGTCATCCACTAATAAGACGTTCTTATCACGGAACTCTGCGCGGTTGGCATTCAGTTTACGGCGCACAGATTTACGACGTTCCTGCTGACCCGGCATGATAAAGGTACGGCCAACATAACGGTTTTTCACAAACCCCTGGCGGTACGGTTTATCCAGAATACGGGCGATTTCCAGCGCGATATCGCAAGATGTTTCCGGGATAGGAATGACAACATCAATATCCAGATCTTCCCACTGCTTGGCAATTTTGGCACCCAACTTCTGGCCCATGCGCACGCGCGCACTGTAGACAGAAATTTTATCCATAAAGGAGTCTGGGCGAGCAAAATACACATACTCAAACAAGCACGGATTGTATTTCGGATTTTCAGCACACTGGCGGGTAAACAACTGGCCTTTTTCCGTGATATACACAGCTTCGCCCGGCGCAACATCCCGCAGGAATTCAAAGCCAAGGGTATCCAGTGCCACACTTTCAGAAGCGACCATATATTCATTGCGGCCATCAACTAACGTGCGTTTACCAATAACCAGCGGGCGAATACCGTTAGGGTCACGGAACGCGACCATCCCGTGGCCGATAATCATCGCAACACAAGCGTATGCCCCACGGATCAACTGATGTGTTGCGGCAACAGCAGCAAAAATATTGTCTGATTCCAACGGATAATGTTGGAAACGGTCCAATTCACTGGCAAAAATATTCAGCAAAATTTCCGAGTCAGAAGTGGTGTTCACATGACGGCGAGAAACTTCGAATAATTTCTTTCTCAGTTGGTGAGCGTTAGTCAGATTACCGTTATGAGCGAGAGTGATGCCAAACGGTGAGTTAACGTAGAAAGGCTGAGCCTCGGAAGCACTGGAACTGCCAGCCGTCGGGTAACGAACATGGCCAATACCCATATTCCCCTGTAAGCGCAGCATATGCCGGGTTTCAAATACATCCTTCACCAAGCCGTTTGCTTTACGCAGCCGGAACCCATTATGGGCATCAATGGTAACGATGCCCGCAGCATCCTGGCCTCGGTGCTGAAGCACCGTCAGCGCATCATAAATCGACTGGTTTACCGGTGCAAAACCGGCGATACCGACAATACCGCACATGTTGTCTTTTCCTCATAAGCCGCTCCGAATCGGTAATTGATTCGGTAAGAAACTCGACGTGCTCTGCAGGTAGTCAAAGAACCACCTGATTATATAACTGAACTGCGGGATTAATTGTGACTGTTTCCAGTCAACACTCTGTGAGAAGCCGGTAAACGTATCCAGAAAGAACAGCATGGCAGAGACTATCAGAACACCTCGCAGCGCGCCAAAACAGACACCCAGCACCCTGTCAGTTCCTGATAAACCAGTACGTTCAACCAACGAACTAATCACATAGTTAACAATAGCCCCGACGATCAATGTCGCGATGAACAAAATGCCGATGGCAATTCCGTTGCGAACTACTTCATCTTCAAAACGCGTGAAATAGACAGCAAGGTAAGTGTAAAAATGGCTGGCAACAAAAAACGCACATCCCCATGTTACAAGTGACAATGCTTCACGGACAAAACCTCGGATTAAGCTGACCAATGCAGAAAATCCGATAATCCCTATAATGACGTAATCAATCCAGACCATGACTATTCCAATGACGAAATCGCCGCTGCATCCTGTTCGCGGCGAATTCTAACAGAAAAAGAAAACGTTTGCGTAGGGGAATTCTTACCCGCGACAAATTAAAGTGCGGCGATTTTAAAAACAACAATCGCCGCACAAACTTAGCTCAAAAACCCCGTACACCCTGATATCTTAACTCTCGGCATAAACCTTAACGCGCCGTGCCATAGGGCTTAACTTGCCCATTCAGGCCGCTTAATGAATTAAGCTCTGGCAGCGCAGATTGCAATTTTTGTTTTGACGCATCTGGCCCGACATACACACGGGTTATTTGGCCTTGAACCGGCGTTGCTGGCACCGTAAACGCCCGATGACCTGACAAGCGCAGCGTCGCCACGATTTCATTCACTTTAGCTGCGTTTTTCAACGCGCCCAGTTGGACGACATAAGCCTGCCCTACCGGTGCTTTTTCTTCTGTGACCGGTTTAGTTTCCGGCTGAACGTCCGGTTTAACCTCAGGTTTAGGTTTCACTTCCTGCGGTTTTTTCTCTACCGGTAGCGGTTTGACCTCAACCGGTTTCTTCTCAACAGGTTTCACCTCAACCGGCTTACTCTGTATCACTGGCGGTGCCACGATAGTCGGTTCAGACGGAGGGTTACCAGCATCATTAGCAGCCTGAGAGGCGGAATCATCTTTGGGGACATCCACGGCTTGCGCCGCACCTTCCGGTGGAGCAATAGGCAGAGGTTGACTGACCGGACCAACCGCATCGATCTCCTGACTATCACCTGGTTTTGGCACTAATGGGATAGCGGCGAACTCATCCTCATAATGCTTCTTTTTACCATCCAGTAGCCCCGGCAGCACAATCACGCCTAACGCCACCAGAATTATGGTCCCGACTAAACGGTTCTGGAACTTACTTGCCACTCGCACTCCCAATTCAATGCCTTGATAAACTCAAGTTGTCACAAATTCAGGCTGTCACAAATCCAATACAGCCATCACATGAGCGACAGTATGGAAAGAACCACAGACAATAACCACATCCTGTGGTTTTGCATCCAACATAGCCTGACGCCAGGCCGTTTCTACATCGCTAAACTGGCGTGATAACACCAAATGCTCGGCTAATTGCTCCGCCGTCGCCCCACGCGGCCCTTCAAGCGGCGCGCAGTACCATTCATCGACTTGTTCAGATAAACAGGCCAGCGTCCCGCCGATATCTTTATCTGATAGCATACCTACCACAGCCCGTACTTTACCGTGTTTCGGCAATCGAGCCAGCCTGTCGGTGAGATAACGTGCTGCATGCGGGTTATGGGCTACATCCAAAATCAGCAGTGGTTGCTCACTGACAACCTGAAAACGCCCCGGCAAACTGGCAGCCAACAAACCCTGGCGAATAACCTCATCGCTTAAAGGCAGGCCGGAATAGTGCAATACTGCCAGAGCTGTCGCCGCATTCGCCAAGGGTACATTGGGTAAGGGTAGATGGGTCCAATGATGGTTGCCACACTGCCAATCCCAGCTATTTTCTTGTTGTTCACCTGGCTGTTGTTGGCTAAACCGCCATGCGTCATCACGGCGATACAGCGGCGCCCCCAATTGCGCCGCAACATCGGCAATCGACTGCGGCATATCCGGTTCGCCAACCACTGCAGGTTTCCCCGCACGGAAAACACCGGCCTTCTCGCGGCCAATGCTTTCTCGATCGAAGCCCAACCAGTCAGTATGGTCTATGGCAATACTGGTGATAGCCGCAACATCAGAATCGACTATATTGGTCGCATCCAAACGTCCACCCAGCCCCACTTCCAGAATCACTACATCAAGCTTAGCCTGCTTAAATAATTGCAGCGCAGATAAGGTGCCAAATTCGAAGTAAGTCAGTGAGATACCCGCACGCCCAGCTTCAATTTGAGCAAAAGAGTGGCTGTGTTCAGCCTCAGACAGTTCTTGCCCCTGAATACGGACTCGCTCGGTGTAACGCAAAAGGTGAGGTGAGCTGTAAACCCCGACCCGCAGACCCGCTGCAAGTAAAATTGATTCCAGGGTACAACAGGTGGTGCCTTTGCCATTAGTACCGGCAACGGTGAAGACTTTTGGGGCAGGGTTAAGCAGATCCAAACGCTCAGCAACCTGTTTAACACGTTCCAGACCCAACTCGATGGGTTGAGAGTGCAAACGTTCAAGATAGTAAAGCCACGCGGCCAAAGGCGACGTGGCTTGGGGAGTTTGATGGTTTTTCATAAGTCCCGTCACTGGCCTTTATATCCTTCGTACTTGAAGCCGCAGGGTTGTTAGCTGCGTTCATTCACCCGAATCACTGACTTAAGTCAGTGATTCGGGATTTATTCGCTTGCTGCCTACCTGCGGCTCCAATTACTTTGGGTATATCTTTTCTTATTGAAAGCAGCAAAGCTTAAGTTGCGACCATGCACAACCACCGGGCATCACCTTATCAGGGTGATGCCCGTGGGGATAATCAGGCTTCAGCCTGATTATCCGCCTGGACTGTATCAGCTTTGCTCTCAGCCACATCAGGTTGTGGCTGATGCGTTAATTTAGACAAGATGCTGGCAATTGTCTGACGCATCACCGGGCGGCGAACGATCATGTCGATAGCGCCTTTTTCAATCAAGAACTCACTGCGCTGGAAGCCCGGCGGCAGTTTTTCCCGAACGGTTTGCTCAATAACCCGTGGACCAGCAAAACCGATTAAGGCTTTTGGTTCTGCGATATTGATATCACCCAACATTGCCAGACTGGCGGAGACGCCACCCATGGTAGGGTCCGTCAGCACAGAAATGTACGGCAAGCCACGCTCTTGCATTTTAGCCAGAGCAGCACTGGTTTTTGCCATCTGCATCAGTGACATCAATGCTTCCTGCATACGAGCACCACCACTGGAGGAGAAGCACACCAACGGGCAATTATCTTCCAGCGCCTGCTCAACTGCACGCACAAAACGGGCACCCACCACTGACGCCATTGATCCACCCATAAAGGCAAATTCAAATGAAGCGGCAACGATCGGCATCCCTTGTAAGGTCCCTTTCATAGCAACCAAAGCGTCTTTTTCGCCGGTATCTTTTTGTGCGGCAGAAATGCGATCTTTATACTTTTTGGAATCCTTGAATTTCAGGATATCCTTCGGCTCCAGTTCGCTACCCAATTCAACTTCACTGCCTGCATCCAGTAGCATATGTAACCGTGCACGGGCTGTCATACGCATGTGGTGATCACACTTAGGACAAACTTCCAGATTACGCTCTAACTCGGCACGGTAAAGCACCTGACCGCAACTGTCACATTTCGTCCACACCCCTTCAGGAATACTCGCTTTACGGGTTTGTGTAATATTGCTTTTGTTAAGAATTCGTTCAATCCAGCTCATCGATGACCTTTCTGTTTGAACCTGGCTGTTGCCAGTCCGCTGTTCATGCTTTAACCATCTCCCTGAAAACATCCCAACAAAAAATGCCTGAGATACACGCCATTACAACGTGGCTAAGGCACAGGAAATCGGGTTGTCCGCAGGAACAGACCATAAATGTCACTCATTAAACCATATTGGCTCGACAGTGTAGATAAAAAACTGGTCGAACCCACGGCTTAGGTAACGTTTTTACTGATTTTTTTGCCGTGATTGCGCGCGCCGATGCCGCCATACCTCAAATACACCCGGCAAAATTGACACCACAATAATGGCAACGATTAGCAATTTCAGATTGTTCTGCACGATAGGTACGTTACCAAACAGATAACCAGCATAGGTGAATAACAGCACCCATACCAACGCCCCAATCACGTTATAAGCCGCAAAGTGGCGATAAGACATTTTACCCATTCCGGCGACAAACGGCGCAAAAGTGCGGATAATCGGGACAAAACGTGCCAAAACAATCGCTTTACCGCCATGTTTTTCGTAGAACTGATGGGTTTTTTCCAGATAACTGCGGCGGAAAATTTTGGAGTCCGGGTTACTGAATAGTTTCTCTCCGAACACCCGCCCAATGGTGTAGTTAATAGCATCGCCCAAAATAGCGGCGGTAACCATCAGTGCCACCATAATGTGCACATTGATATCATTGGACGGTAATGCTGCCAACGCACCGGCCACAAACAGCAAAGAATCCCCTGGCAGGAACGGCGTCACCACCAGACCGGTTTCACAGAATAAGATCAGGAATAAAATGGCGTAAACCCAAACCCCATACTGCGCCACCAGCTCCGCCAGATGGACATCAATATGCAAAATAAAATCAATAACGAAACGTATAAATTCCATAAATACTCTCAAATGGTAAACATACTTGTGCTTTGAGTGAGTGAGATTAGCTGAACTTCCTTAGGTATTCCTTAGCCCAAGGCGACCTCACTCATCAATGTAGAGAAATCAGTCGTCTGCCAAAAAAAGGGGTCCCATTGGCGCTGTTGGTAGCGCAAAGCGTTCGGGGTAATCAACCGCGACTAAATACAACCCTTCGGCTTTCGCTGTTGCCGCAGCACGTGATCGGTCTTTCAGTGCCAGCAACTGGGCCATCCAGTTGACATCCTGATTACCAGCGCCAATCTCAATCAAGCTACCAACAATATTACGCACCATATGATGAACAAAAGCGTTGGCCTTGATATCTACCACGATATACGCGCCATGTCGGGTAACTTTGACATGTTTTACATTTCGCCATGGGGTACGCGACTGGCACTGTATCGCACGAAACGAGGTAAAATCATTCTCGCCGAGTAAACATTGCGCCGCTCGTTCCATTTTTTCAGCATCCAGCGGCAGGTAGCAATGAGTTACCCCTTGCGCCAACACCGCTGGACGATAGCGATGGTTAAAGATGATATAGCGATAACGGCGGGCAGTAGCGCTGAAACGGGCGTGAAAATCGTCATCCACTGTTTTTATCCAGCGCACGGCGATATCAGGCGGTAAATGGCTATTGACCCCCATCGTCCAGGCGGCATCTTTACGCACCGCCGAGGTGACAAAATGCACCACCTGCCCGGTGGCATGTACGCCAGCATCAGTGCGCCCAGCACAAAATACGCCAATGGATTCATCGGCAACTTTTGACAAGGCAGCCTCCAGGCAAGCCTGCACACTGGCAACCTCCAACTGCCGTTGCCAGCCGAAATAACGGCTGCCGTTATATTCAATACCCAGCGCAATTTTTATACCGGCCGTTTCAGCCACTATCTCTTGTGGCTGAGTCAACTCAAGTTCGGACATCAGTACAGTTGCTCCTGCAACAGGCGCTCCGCCGTTTCAATTGCCATCAATGCGCCACCAAAACGAATGTTGTCGGCCACTGACCAGAACTGCAACACTTCGGGAATGCCATAGTCATTGCGGATACAACCAATACTCAAAACATCACTGCCAGAGGCATCAGTGACTTGTGTTGGGTAATCATCTTCTTCTGATAACTGGATATCGTCGCAATTTTCCAGCTCACTGCGAGCGTCCTCCGCGGAGATCGGGCGCAAGGCTTCCAGATGAACCACTTGTGCCTGACCGTAAAATACCGGTGATTGAATGCAACTCACCGAGATAGGCAAGCCATCATCTTGTAAGACTTTACGCACCTGCTCCACCAAGCGGCGCTCTTCGCGCACACTGCCCTCTTCATCCGCCAGCAGCGGCAACACGTTAAATGCCAATTGCTTAGCGAAAACACCTGGCTCAGCAGGAATACCATTTAACAGCTTGGCGCTTTGACCGGCCAGATCGTCCACAGCGGCCTTGCCATGGGCGGAGGCTGAAATCAATGCAGTGACATGCACGCGGGACAAGCCAGCCTGTTCCGTCAGTGGTTTAATCGCAGTCAGCAACTGGCTGGTCAGGCTATCAGCTACCGCCACAATATTGCGATTGCGATATTCTGCCAGCACCTGAGGATTCACACTTGGCACCACCAGCGGTACATCCAGTTCCATCGCGAACAGGCCACTGCTGTCGATAACCAGGCAACCGGCATTCGCTGCTTCTTCCGCATAGAGTTGTGAGGCTTCGCGCCCGGCAACAAAGAAAGCTAACTGCGCCTGAGACCAGTCAAATTCAGCAACATTTTCAACCAGTAAACTTTTACCATTAAAGCGCACAGAAGCACCGGCGCTGCGTTCGCTGGCCAGCGGATACAATTCACCAACCGGGAACTGGCGCTCATTTAACAGCTCCAGCAAAGCTTCACCTACTGCGCCCGTTGCTCCTAACAGAGCAATATTCCAGCCGTCAGACATGTTGGTTTTCTCCACTAACGTTCATTAAATTACAAGGGTTCATTCAGATACTAAGATCGATTGAAAGAGAAAGGCGGTAAAAAAACCGCCTGACAATCAATAAATTAACGTTTATACCGCGTTTATAATAACTGTGTACTAAAGCCTAATTTCTGCAACAGTTCAGCACTGGCAGCATCATCGCACTGCACGCAGAGTGATGACCACTCACGGCGTTCCTGATAGTGCTTACGCAGCCGATCAAACTCACCGGGGATACCGGCCACATGGCGCAGTGGCGCATCATCGCGGCGCACATCATACACCAAGTGCATCAATCGTTTTAATTTGCCTTCATCCAACGCACCGTTAAGTCTCAAGTGGCTAAACTCCGGTTGAGGCAACAAAGAAGCTAGCTCTACCGACTGCGGCTGCCCCAGATGTTGACTAAAAGCTTCAAACACTTGTGTGGTACCACGAGCTTTACCCTCCAGCGTATAGCCGGCGATATGTGGCGTCCCGATATCAATCCGCCCTAACAGCGGCAAAGATAATTCCGGTTCCGGTTCCCATACATCCAGAACCACGCTGAGTTTTTTACCTTTTTCCAACGCACCAAGCAGCGCGGCATTATCCACCACGGCTCCGCGGCAGGCATTAATCAGAATACGGCCATCCGGCAAGGCTGCCAGTAATTCATCATCCGCCATGTGCAGGCTTTGATAAGGGCCGGTTTTATTCAACGGCGTATGGAAAGTGAGAACATCTGCCTCTCGCACCAGTTTTTCCAGCGGCCAGAAAGTGTCGTTATCACCTCTGTCTGCTCGTGGTGGATCGCACAGCAAAGTCCGCACACCAAGGGCTTGTAGCCTGGTATTCAATCTGGCCCCGACATTCCCCACCCCAATAATACCGACGGTTTTGTCACGCAATTGGAAACCATCACGTTCGGCCATCATCATCAGTGCGGAAAAAACATATTCCACAACCGCAATGGCATTACAACCGGGAGCTGCGGAGAAACCGATTCCCTGTTGCTGTAGCCAGTTATCGTCGACATGGTCGGTACCGGCGGTTGCCGTTCCCACAAAGCCAATTGACGTGCCTTGCAGCAACGCCTCATTCACTTTGGTGACCGAGCGCACCATCAGCGCATCTGCACCAACCAGTGCTTCACGGGGGATTGGCCGCCCCGGCACTGCCTGTACCTCACCTAAACGCCGAAATAGCACATCTGCGTACGGCATATTCTCATCAACCAGGATTTTCACTTTATTCTCCGGCAGCTTACTGCCCTATAGATGAAAAGCAGGGACTTAGTATATACCCAAAGAAGTTGGAGTTGCAGCCAACCCCCTACAGCTTCAGGATGAAGACGATCCCCAAAATCATTGGCGTTGCAGGTAGGCGGCAAGCAAATAAACCCCGATGAGCTGACTCAAGTCAGTGATTCGGGTGCGTGAGCGTAGCCAACACCCCTGTGGCGTCAAGGATGAAGACGATCCCCAAAATCATTGGCGTTGCAGGTAGGCGGCAAGCGAATAAATCCCGATGAGCTGACTCAAGTCAGTGATTCGGGTGCATGAGCGTAGCCAACACCCCTGCGGCGTCAAGGATGAAGATGATCCCCAAAATCATTGGCGTTGCAGGTAGGCGGCAAGCGAATAAACCCCGATGAGCTGACTCAAGTCAGTGATTCGGGTGCATGAGCGTAGCCAACACCCCTGCGGCGTCAAGGATGAAGGGGATTACTGCGACGAAAACGCTCCGGCGTAGTCCCTGCAATTTGCTGGAACATGGCGATAAAAGCTGATGCGGAGCTATACCCTACATCCAGTGCGACACTTTGCACGGTTTTACCCTTTTCTAACAATGAGATCGCATGTAAAAAACGCAGCCGCTGCCGCCATTCGCTAAAAGCCATACCCAGTTCTTGTTGGCAGCGGCGCGATAACGTCCGCTCGGTGGTATAGACCCGCTTAGCCCACTGCGCCAGCGAGGTATTGTCCGCCGGGCAGCGCTCTAGCGCCGCCAGAATAGGTGACAGTAATTTATCCTGTGAGGTGGGCAGATAGGTGCGCTGTACCGGTGACAACCTGAGCTGATCAATCAATACGTGGGCTAAGCGCATATCTTGCTCGCTTTCCGGCATCAATAAACCACGGGAGAAGCAATCTTCCACAATGGTATTAAAGATTGGACTGACATTAATCAGGCAAGCTGATAGCGGTAACTCATCACACAGCGTAGGTGCAATATCAATGGCACGAAATTGCATCGGCTTACGGTTATGGCTGGAGTGCTCCATGCCGGCCGGTATCCAGACACTGAATTCAGGGGGGGCCAGAAAACGCTGCCCGCCGATACTCATCGCTACCACACCTGACTTTACGCAGATCAACTGCCCGTAAGGATGGGTATGCGGCAAAAACTCAGTATTGGCATTAAAGGCCTCACAGCGAAAGGAAAGGCTCAGTGGCACGGTCGTGGCAACCACCGGGAAAGAGGGTTCTGCCATCGTGAACTGTCTCCTGTAAAAAATGATTCCTGCCGAGATTGTCCTAATCGCAGCAGTTATTGTCTGATTTTCAGTATATAGAATAAATCAGACAACTGTAGACTACGTCACATGTTATTTAGATGAGAATTATTATCATGAATATGTTATTCCCCCTGTTCGCGGTGATCATCTGGTCCATCAATGCCGTGGTCAGTAAGGTCTCTGCCACCGCAATTGATCCCGCCGCCATCTCGTTTTATCGCTGGGTGCTGGCGTTGCTAACGTTAACCCCATTCTTGCTGCTGGGTGTTATCCGCAATTGGCGGGCAATCCGCGTTTATTGGTGGAAATTGATGATATTGGGGATGCTGGGTATGGTGCTGTACCAAAGCCTGGCGTACTACGCGGCTCACAGTGTTAGCGCCCTGTTTATGGGGATTCTCAGTTCGTTAATTCCCTTACTGACTGTGCTTATTAGCATTGTGGTGTTACGTGTCGCCCCCACGGTAGGCATTGCATTAGGTAGCGTGCTGTCATTAGGGGGGCTAGTGTGGTTGGTTAGTGCAGGTAACCCGGCACAACTGTTGCAACATGGTATCGGCAAAGGCGAATTGATGATGTTCGGCGCATCGGCATCCTATGCGCTGTATGGCGTATTAACCAAACGCTGGGCGATTCAATTACCCAACTGGCAGTCCCTTTATATGCAGATCGTTTTCGGCGTGGTGCTGTTATTGCCTAATTTCCTGATGGCCTCAGATGTGCAATTGACGGCGCAGAATATTCCATTGGTGCTATTTGCTGGGATCCCAGCCTCAATTATTGCGCCTTATTTGTGGATCCACGGTGTGATGCGGTTAGGGGCAAATACTGCGTCGATATTTATGAATCTGACACCGGTATTTACCGCCATTATTGCCGTGGCCTTCCTTCAT
Source organism: Yersinia sp. 2540 StPb PI (assembly GCF_052217165.1). Classification (NCBI taxonomy): domain Bacteria; kingdom Pseudomonadati; phylum Pseudomonadota; class Gammaproteobacteria; order Enterobacterales; family Yersiniaceae; genus Yersinia; species Yersinia sp. 2540 StPb PI. The sequence goes on along the minus strand of NZ_JAZGQC010000001.1, from coordinate 2,054,357 downwards.
GAGCAATTACACAGCTATCACCTGATTGGCGGGGGTATCACGCTGGCTGGGGTGATATTAGCTCAGCGCCTGCGCACCCCATTGCGAAGAGCGGCGGCGCAGTAAAAATAAGGTAGCGGCGTATATTCTGCGCGGCTACCCCCTGCCCTTTTTTTATTCCGCGCTAACCGCCACCATTGCTGCTTGAGCTTTATCTTTACGATGCAACATCAACACCCCCAGTAATACCAGCGCGCTGCCCAACAATTGGGAGGGAGAGAGTGTTTCACCCAACAAGAAATATGCAATCACCGCAGTGAAGACCAGTTCCAGCGTTAATAGTAGGCTGGCCACCGCCAAAGAGAGTGTTTTCAAACTGAGATTAAACAGGCCAAACCCTAGTAACGTTGGACCGGCGGCTAAAATTAACAATAGCCCCCAACCAGACCATTGAATGCCATTAGCTCCATGGGATAAGAAAAATAGATCACCCACCATTGGCTGTAACCCAGGCAATGGAAACCACAGCAATAACTGATTAAATATCAGTTGGTAGATGGCGGAGAAACCAAAGACGTAAAGAATAGTGTTCCAGACCGGATAACGGCGTTCAGTCGCAATGCGCCCAGCCAGAGTATAAAAGCTGTAACCAATACCGGAGGCCAATCCGATAAATAAGCCAACAAAATTAAAGTCTGATGCAGTAATATTCAGGCCATCGCTGACTAAGAAACAACCCAACAGGCTGATAATAATAACCAGTAATTCACGCCAGCCCATATATTCGTTATAGAAAACCCAGCCGAGAAACACGGTAAAACCGATTGAGCAATAGACCAGAATGGTGGAGATCGACGCACCGTTTAAAGCGACAGATTCAGTCCACAGTCCATTAAAGACCGCCAGCAATAAGCCATACGTCGTATAGAACTTTAGCTGGCACCCGCGTAATTTGGCCCATTCCGGTTTGGTCAGAAGTAAAATAGGTAATAACACCATGGCGACCAGTGCTGCCCGCCAGAAAGCCAATACCGAAGTGGGTAGATGATAATGCGCCGTGAGGATGCGAATTATGATGCCGGTAAAACCCAACAACATGGCACTAATAATCGCCAGCAGATAGCCTTGTCGTTTGCCACTAAACCCGCCGTTGCCCGCCCCGATAGAGCCAAATGCTGATGGGAATAAATCTGCCGGAATCGCCATAACAACCTCATAACTACTTTCAGGATATTAATCAGATAGCGATTGTACCCCCCATGTTCTCGGCCACCAGAGCCACTTTCCCACTGATTGATACAGGCCACTTTTTTCCTCTTGAAGCCTTGTTAACCTTGAGTATAGTGACAATATATTATCCACAGTGAGCCACTTTTGGTCGGTGAGACATGCATATTCCGTTAGATCGCCAGCAAGACATTCCACTGTATCTACAAATCGAAGAGGCATTGCGCCGTGCTATCCTCAGTGGGGTGTTTGCTGATGGCGACAAACTACCCTCAACCCGCACCTTGGCAGCAGAATTATCAGTGAGCCGCCTCACAGTGGATAATGCTTATGCCGAGCTGGCGGCGAAGGGGTTATTACAACAACGTCGCGGCAGCGGTGCCTATGTCTGTCACCTCTCGCCGCCGCCAAGCCATCCGCATCCACGGCTACATGGTGAGTTCCCACTGGATCGTTTTACCACTGTCACCTCAAGGCTGGACGGGTATGCCGATATCCCGTTACCGCCAGATACCATCAATTTTGCTGCTGGCATCGGTAGCCCCAAAATTTTCCCATTGGATGAATTCCGCCAAATCTTGCATTCAATTCTGCGCCGCCATGCTGAAGAAGCATTCAGTTACGGCGATTACTGTGGCTATTATCCATTGCGCGATACACTCAGCCGCATTCTATCCGCACAAGGTATCCCAACACGGCCAGAGCAACTGTTGATAACCAATGGTTCGCAACACGCCATCAGTCTGATCAGTCAATCACTGCTGGCCCCAGGTGATAGTGTGCTGGTAGAAGAACCCACTTATGCCGAAGCATTAGCCCTGTTCCGCCTGCATAAAGTGAATATTATTGCTCTGCCCAGCGACCAACAAGGCATGAATCTGGCGACCCTGCCTGCGCTGTTAGCCAAACATCAACCTAAACTTATCTATTGCATTCCCAACTTTAATAACCCCACCGGACGCTGTATGAGTGAAGAGCGCCGCCATCAGTTAGTGCAAATAGCCAGAACTGCTGGGGTGCCGATACTTGAAGATGATTATGTGGGTGACTTGCGTTACAGCGGCAAAAAGCTGCCTTCGCTGCGTTCACTGGCAGCCGCGGGTGAAGTTATCTATGTCAGTACTTTTTCCAAAATGTTACTGCCCAGCATGCGCATTGGTTATCTGGTGGCAGACGCGCCCCATTACATCCAACTGGCGCGCTTAAAGCATGTTGACAGTTTTACCAGCTCGAACCTGATCCAACGGGCGTTGGATGCATTTGTCACAGTCGGGCGCTATGACAAACAACTTCGTCGGGCTTGCCGTTTGTACCGCCAGCACCGTGATGCCATGGTCGATGCCCTCCAGCAGACACTGCCGCTCGGCTGCCAGTTTGAAGTTCCTGATGGGGGATTATTTATCTGGCTACAATTGCCAGCAAACGTGCCAATGACTCAATTAATGCCGCTGGCGTGGCAGGCGGGGGTCACTTTCGCTAAAGGTGGCGGGTTTTACCGCGAAGAGTCAGATGGAGAGTTCACCCTACGTTTGAATTTTGCCGCTAATTCGCCCGAGCTGATTAGCCAAGGAATAGCCAGATTAAGTGCGGCGATTAGTCAGTGCCAAGCATAATATTAATCAAAAAAACGCACCACCAAAAGTCAGACTGAGTCCAACGTTTGGCGTGCGTTTCACTGTGGCGTTGGCTAAACAGCGTTACCTCAGAACGAGGCCAGCCATAAACGCAGTTTCATCCCCCAATAGCTGCTCCATCCGCTGGTATTTTGTACCATCTTGCCTTGATAAAGGATCACTAACGTCGGTGTAACACTGACTTGCCACTGCGCTGACAACTCGCCGCGTGGGTCATTTATCACCGGTAACCGGTAGCCTTTTTTGGTCAGCCAGCGCTCAAGCTGTGGTGCTTCACCAGAGCGTAGCGCCACTGTCATCACATTCTCGCCCTCCTGCACCAATTGATTGACACTGGGACTGGTGAATTTACACACGCCGCACCATGTTGCCCAAAAATAGATGAGCAACGGTTTGTCCTGGCTCATCGCCTTTAGCGAGACAGTCTGGCCCTCCAGGGTTTGTAATGACACATCGCCCCAATCAGCAGGTACCTGCGGGCTACGCAACCAATCCATCCCCAAAGAGACCACCGTGACCAATACCAGCAGAATAACCAGCTCTTTACCCCACCGCTTCAAGCGACTCATTTACCCGCCTTAGCCAGTTGCTGCTTCACTATCTCCTCCAGTTGCTCATAGGAAATAGCTCCTGGGATTATCTGATTACCAATCAAGGTGGCAGGTGTGCCTTGGATACCCAGTTGATCCGCTAATTTCAGGTTGGTACGCAACACATTCAAGCTCTGCTCGCTTGGTGCTACCGGCGTAACACCGGTTTTTTTCTGCGCCGCGGCAATACTGTCAGCATCGTGGAAACCTTTTTTCGCCATCAAGCGCTGATGAAATGGCAGAAATTGATTCGGATGTTGTTGCCACAGTGTCAACGCCAACCGTGCACTGGTCACCGAGCTTTCCCCTTTAAACGGTAGCGGTTTTATCACCACCGCCACTTGCGGGTACTCCTTCACTACCTTTTCCAGCAACGGATCAAAAGTTTTACAAAATGGGCAGTTGTAATCGGTAAATGAAACCAATGTCAGGGCTGGAGTTGCAGCCCCAAAACGTGGGCTGCCAGGGTCTTGGAACAGCGCCTGCTTATTGGCGGCGATAAATTGATCCATTTGCTGCCCTTGCGCTTCATTAGCTTGCTGCTGCAAGGCATTGATAGATTGTTCAAGAATGTCTGGATTGGCGACCAGCGTTTCACGGATTAACGCTTTAATCCGCACTTCCTGCTCCGGCGTAAAGGGTGCAGCCGCCCACAGTGACGTCGAGATCAGCGCTAACAACACAACCATGATAATTTTCATTCTTTATTTCCTTTAGCATCGGCCAAAATTTTTAATAACACGTCACGGTCCAACAGTGGCGAGAGCACCACACCCTGCGGTTGCTGTGGCCCATAAATTTGATTAAATGGGATTGCGACACTGCCGCGCTGGCGCAAAAACTCAGTAATATCAGCAGAAGGTCGCGTCCAGTCACCGCGTAACGCCACCACGTCAGGCGCTTGCAACGCCTGCTGTACATCGTCACGCATCAGGACGTGTATTTTGTTAACTTTACAGGTCACACACCAATCGGCAGTGACATCGACAAACACCCGCTTATGCTCCATCAAGGCTTTCTTAATGGCTGATTCAGTTAATGGCTGCCACGGGATGGTGTCATGTAGCGGTTTGCGCCACAGATTAGCCGTCAGCGAACCCGCCAACAGTAATCCGCCGATAATCAACACCCCGATTAAGCTGACGATTGCGGCAACACGCACGCCATAGCGCCAGCCAATTGCCAGTAATAGCGCTAACAGCAACACTCCGCTAATCACCATCACCAGTGGTGAGCCAATATGGCTCACCATCAGGCTCAGTAACCACAGACTTGATGCCAGCATCAGCACCCCCATTCCGATACGCAGACGGTTCATCCAACGACCTGGACGGGGCAACAACAGCACCAATCTAGGCCATAGCGCCACCGCCAACCACGGCAGGCTCATGCCAACCCCCAGGGCGGTAAATATGCCCCACAGCGCCGGTAAAGGGGCGGCCAGTGCAAAGGCTACCGCCGTCCCCAGAAATGGCGCGGAACACGGGGTTGCCAGTAGCGTCGCCAATGCGCCCTGTCCAAAGTGGCCGGCCAAACCGCGAGCTCCCGCTTGCTCCACACGAGGCGCGGCAATACGGCTATTGAGCGATGAGGAGAGGTTAATTTCGAACAAGCCGAACAGGTTGGCCGTAAAGAGTGCGGTAACCAACACCATAAAGCCGATAAACCAAGGGCTTTGGAACTGAATTCCCCAACCAAGGGCATGATTACCTAAGCGCAAGGCGGTCATCAGTAATGCCAACAACCAAAACGAAGTCACAATCCCAGCAGACGATGCCAGAAACTGCCAACGGACCTGACGGCGGGTTTGCTGCCCAGTCTGCAAAATCGACCCCAGTTTCATGGCAAGGACCGGAAGTACACAAGGCATCAGATTAAGAATAAATCCGCCCGCCAGCGCCATCACTATCCAAGACCAAAAACGAGTGGAGGATTGCGGTAAAGTGAGCGCTTGCCCAATGGTCACCGTGGCCTCTTGCGCCAGACCCGCATCAGTAATCACCATCGTCAGGGGTTTACCACGTAGATCCCCCACGCCCTCCCCCCAACCATCAGTCGCAGGAACCCGTACCGATAACTGATTACCCTGCACACTGACCAGCGGTTTACCGAGATCCACGTCCGCCAAGGTATCGAAGAACAACTCGGGCTGTTGCCAACCTTCGTCACGCACCGCCAGAATTTGCACCTCGCCATGGCCAAAACCAGCTTGGATCTGTTGGGTCAGGGCATTGGCAATGGGTACCTGCCCCATCGCCTGGGCAAAATCATGTTGGAATTGCTGTTGGTTTTCGCCACTTAACGGCGAGGAAAGATCGATGCTAAACGGGTAGTCAGTCAAAATGCAGACATTGCTACAGGTCGATAGGGTCAAGATGCCAGTTAGCGTTTTGGGTGCCTTAGCGGAAATGACGATCGGCAGCATGGCCTGCTCGTGATAGCCCTGAGTAGAGATACCAGAAACATCAAACCGTTGTGGTACAGGCCAGTACCATTTTACCGCGTCAAGAGCTGTGCTCCAGGCAATGGTCGGTGCAATGCCCCCTTCACCCGGTGAGCGCCAATAAGTTTTCCAGCCTTTCTCCAGTTGAACGGAAAGTAACAGGCGGGTTTCACCGCTCGTTGAAGGTTCGGCACGAATCCGCACCTTAGCATGTGAGTTTTGTGGGCTGACCAACCAGCCGCTGTCTGCCGCCCAAAGGGTGGGCATCCATAGCAGTAACAGACAGAACAACGCTGTCTTGCTTAAATTGAACATGATTCTTCTCCAGAAATAGATTAATCACAGCAACCCAAAGGGGTGCCGTAGTTATGCCAAAAGCATCTCTATTCCCGGAAAATGCACAATCGCAGATGCACCCTCAAACGGCTGGGTGATATCACTCGGGGTGGCGGAAACCTCATGCGGGTCGGGATCACCGGCCCCAATAGCAAGAGTAATAAACCCAGAGAAAAAATCGCTAATTCGAACAGAACAGGCGGGGATGCCAACAGGGATTTGGCACTTAGCTCACAAGGGGTGGGTGCCTCATCAGCATCGGCAGCAACCTGTGATGATGATGTCTGAAGGAGGTTTTTTTCCAACGCGTGCAGGCTGGCTATGCGTTGTGTCATACAAACTAATATGACCAGGCAAGCCAGGCAGAGGAACCACTTTGCCGCGCGCTGTTGTTTAACCATTATTGGTGTTTAACCATTATCCGTATTTAATCCTGACCCGTATAATTCATCAGTAAAATTGATAAATTAGTCTCATTCAAGACCGAGCGCCCATCTTAGCGGCATAATCAAGATTATCAATGTCTGAACTTAAACAATCACTCAAAGTGACATTTAATTACAAACGTAGTTAACAAAAAAACATAATCTGACGGTATGGGTCGCCCACATTTGCGCGTATCATATTGGTAGCCTGCATCTATTGCCGGGTACTTTATGAATTTCCACAGTATCGCCTCCACAGCGAAGGACCGGTTATATGCAACCTTTGAACGGCCCAAGTGTGCCGATTGCCAATGATCGCAATGTCGCACCGACCAAAATACCTCATCAGGGCCAAGTGGAAGATCAGGCACTTACCCCTGCGCAACGCACTACGCTGGAGAAGTTAATTGTGCGGATCATGGCCCTTAGCCCAATCAAATCTGCCGAGATCTGGGCCGGTCTGCGTCATGATTTATCCTTGGGTAGCACTAGCGACTTACTGGCACGCCACTTCCAGCCCGCTGAGCAATTGCTGCAAATCCGTCTGGCGCAGGCACAGGAAAATCATGCCAATCACCAGTTGCGCCAACAACTGACCGAACTGCTGCCTCAAGGCAATAACCGGCAGGCGGTCAGTGATTTTATCCGCCAGCACTTTGGTCATACTGTATTAAGTCAGTTAAGCCATTCAGAGTTACAACAAGTTCTGGTGCTGCTGCAATCCGGTACACTGAATATTCCACAGCCACAACTGGCAACAATAACTGATCGGCCGTTACTGCCTGCGGAGCATCAGAATATTCAATCGCTAGTAGCAAAACTTAGTGCCGCAACCGGCGAGCAACCGGCCAAAATATGGCAGGCATTGTTTGATATGGTGGGGGTAAAAAGTAATGATCCGTTACCTGCGCGCCATTTCCAGATACTCAGCCAGTTTTTACAGACCAAAGTGGCACTCAGCCAGCAAACAGCACCTACATTGGTTAACTTGCAAACCGCGTTGAAACAGCCCGCTGATGCGCAGGAACAACAATTATTAATTGATTACAGCCAGAGTCGCTTCCAGGCCAGTCCCACCACGCCTCTGACGCAAGCGCAGTTGAACGACATTATCAATGTCCTGTTTACCGCCAGATTGGATCGGGCCAATGCAGCCCAACGTTTAGCAGAAGACCAAAAAATTCTGCAACCAGTGATTAACCCGCTAATTGCCGCCTTACCCCAATCATTACAGCCATTGTTGCAAAAACCGTCACTGGCATTTGTAGCGCTGATTATAGTGATGGTCTTTTTGTTGGCTATCTTCTTCTAATGACAGATGTCGGCTCAGGTTATTTCCCGCTGAGCCGCGCCTGTGACTACCATAATAACCACCAGCCAACCAGAGCACTCCACAACAAAAATGGCAGTGAGTAAGCATGGAATTTTAACCAAATGGCCGGCTCTGCCGCCATTCTCAGCGCAATTAAATTAGCCATAGAACCCAACGCAAAACCAAAACCACCAATATTGACCGCATAAGCCACCAGCGCGCTGGAAGGCAGATAATTAAGCAGCAATATTGTGGCGGGGACATTACTGATCAATTGCGATAGGCCAATAGCCAAAATATAGGCGGCAGCCGTAGACAATGTTTTGATTTCACCGAACAGCGATTGTAAAGCAGGTAATTCCGTCAGTAGGCGCACGTCAATAAACATCGCCATAAAGACCACAATCAAGCTCCAGTCAATGGCCAGTAACACCCGCCGCGCCAATAGCAATAAACCGGCAAAAACGATAAGTAGCCCATAGCCTGCCCAGCCCAAATCCACGCAGATAATAAAAATCACATACAGCGCCAAACAACTCAGCAACAGGCGGAACTGGTAAGGATAAATCGGGCTTGAGGCCTGTTTCTTTATTTTACGCGCCGGGAAACGCCACCATGTTACCGCTAATAATGTCAGCAGAATAATGGCTGCTAAAGGTGCCATTTGGCGGGTAAAACCGATAAAGGAGAGTTCGGAACGGCTCCATAACAGAATATTTTGTGGATTGCCGATCGGTGTTAATAGCGACCCGGCATTGACTGCCAGCGCCGAGAAAATGATCAGACGAGAAACCGGCAGAGACGATATTTTTTTCAACGTCAAAATCAGTGGAATGATGATAAATAGCGCCACATCATTGGTTAGAAAGGATGACAACAGCGCCGCGGCTAAGACTAAAAACAGCGCCAAATGCCGCTCGGTGTGAAGTGTATTAATAATCTTCCGACCAATAAAATCGAAGTAACCGCTGACCTCAACCCCTTTAGTCAGTAGCATTAATCCCAATAAAGTAACAATGGTGGTCCAGTCAATAAACTGTGGAAAGGCGACAATTTGGGCCGGCATTAAGACGGTTAACCCTATCCCCAAAATCAATAGAATATGTAATAGACGATCTTCCAGAAAAGGTCTGAATAGTGTTTTTACTGCTCGCTGAGTCGTGGCAAATAATGTCATCAGAAAATCTACAAATGGCCTGGGGCTGACAAAGAGAGATTACGTTAGCGTAGCCTATCATTTTATGCCAGCCCCTATTATCTACTGGCTGCCGCACCCTGCGGCGAGGTAGTGTGAACTTAACTTTGCGTGTTGTGTTTTATCGCTTTTCTGAAATCATCCATTGAACAGAACCCGTTGGCATCAATAGGACAGCCCTTAATTTCCAGCGTGACACGTTTTGGTGGTGCCTGAAGGGTCAGCGGCGTCTTATTACGAATTTGCTCAGTCGACAGATAGATATATTCGATCTTCATCATATCTTTATTCTGTTTCGTATCTTTCCAACGCTCAAATACCACTTTGCCGCTGATTGGCGTTTTCTCATATTGGTCTGGCAATTGGTACTCTTTAGTCTTAAGGGCTGCCAACAATGATGCAATATTAGAGTCATGCCCAACCAATACCGCCAATTTAGCTTTCTGCGCCGCTAATTCATTAGGCGTTTTCTCACCGACGGGATCAAGAGCAGCACTGATAAAACCGACTAACTTCTCAGCCGCATTATCCGCAATGGCAGGAGAACCAAATAACGTCTCATGGTAGAGATTTTTGATATCGATTAATTTACGCCACTCTTCCGCTGACTGAATCCGTCCCCAGGCCACATCTTTAATCGGAAAACCCTCGTAATATTGCAGCATAAACGCATCTGATGCACCGGTACCTAACTTTAACGGGCCGGTAATGCCTGGCTCTTTATTTTGTACCAATACAATATTGGTTGGCTGGGTACTCCAGTCACATTTCTTATCCGTTAAACAGGCGGGTGATTTTTTATAATCCAATACGCGGGAAAGTAAGTCGTAATTAGGCTGTAAACGTTTATTCAGCCCTTCGACCCCACCCGGCCCGGCGTGTTGATTAATCGATGCCAAGGCTTTTTCTTTAAATTCTGGTGTGACATCTAGCGTGATGATCGGATTAAAAACCGGATCCATTTTGCCGATATCTTTTTGGTGCGCCACTGGCACATTACAACCAGGGAAAGCGCCGAATAAGAAATGCTGCGCGGTACCAATGGTCCTTGGCAAGCTGTTAGCATAAGTAAATACGGTGGTATCTGCCGGGCATCCTGCCGCTTTCAGTAATTTGGCATTAACCAGCCACTCGCGGAAATACCCCCCCATCATCGCCTCAAGCTCTGCCCCTTTCGGTGTCAGATACCCCCCTAGGGTGGTCCATTGTGGCCATTTATCGGGTGTCGCACTGGAAAGCATATCGCCATAATTAACTAAAGGTGCGCGTATACCATGCCGGCTCATCACCAACACTTGTTCAAGTTTATAGTTGTCACTTTTATCCTGTGCTACAACATGGGTTGACGCTGGCAAGAGTAGCGCTAATAGTGTCAGGGTGTATGCCGTCTTTATTTTTATCATCCTAATCTCCGTCATCCTGTTGATGGTAATAGTGTAAAAATAGATAGAAGAATAAATAGATTTTTCTATTGCTACAGATTTGTTACAACAAACATGATAGACAGAGATAACAGCTATAGTCGGAGTCTTGTCACAGTTCCGCTAATTGCTTCGTTACAACGTATCCGGGTGTTTCCGCATCGTTAAACTCTTATCCATACTCAGTGCTGATGTTTGCATAGGAATAAACTAATGAAAATTTTGGGTCTTATTGGCGGAATGAGTTGGGAGTCAACCATCCCTTATTACCGGATGATTAACCAGCAGGTTAAAGAACAACTTGGCGGTTTACACAGTGCCAAAATCATTCTCTACAGTGTCGACTTCCATGAGATTGAACAACTTCAGGCCAAGGGTGACTGGGAAACCGCAGCACAGTTGCTGTCTGATGCCGCCGTTTCATTAAAAAAGGCCGGGGCTGACGTCATCGTGGTATGCACCAATACTATGCACAAAGTGGCTGATGACATTGAAGCGGCCAGCGGATTACCGTTATTGCATATCGCCGATGCCACTGCCGCACAAATTAAGCAGCAAGGGATCAATAAAATTGGCTTATTGGGTACCCGCTACACCATGGAACAAGATTTTTATCGGGGACGATTGACGCAAAAACACGGTATTGAGGTGATTACCCCCGATAGTATCGATCGCGAGATTGTTAACCGTATTATTTATGAAGAGCTGTGTCTGGGCGTTATCAGTGAAACTTCCCGTCAGGAATATCGCCGCATTATGGGCAAATTAGAGCAGCAAGGCGTACAAGGGATTATCTTTGGTTGCACTGAAATAACATTGTTGGTTAACGCACAAGACGCGAGCGTGCCGGTATTTGATACCACCGCAATACATGCCTGTGCGGCCGCAGAATATGCACTGAAATACTAATAGTGATTATGCCCCATGTCCCAATGGCAGCAGAGCTTAACACCGCTTACTCCGGCCTCCCTTGCAAGGCTCAGCAATAGGCCGGATAATAAAGGCTGCTACATCAATGCGCCATTACGTTCGAAGAATATCAACCGCTAATAATATTCCGGCCCGCCGCTTTTGAGTTATAGAGCATTTTATCTGCGCGAATTAATAGTTGTTCCTGTGCTTCATTTTGCCCCAGCTCCACCACACCTAAACTCATTGTCACATTGATACTCCCTTCCACGGGCATGGTTTCGATACGTTGCCTGATTTTCTCGGCGATACATTTAGCCTCATTTAATTGCGTGTTAGGTAACACAATCATAAACTCATCGCCGCCCCAACGGCCTAAAACATCAATTTCCCTAATATTATTCCTAATTACATCAACAATATGCGTCAAGGTTAGGTCCCCAACAGAATGGCCATACTTATCATTAATAGATTTAAAATTATCTAAATCCAACGAAAGCAATGACAACGGCTGGCAAAATCGTTTTGCGCGGTTATATTCGTGCTTGAGTACTTTTTCCAGCAAATAACGGTTGGCCGCAGAGGTTAATACATCTGTTTCAGATAGACTTTTTTTGATATCGAGTTGCTGTTGTAAGCGGAAATTGGTTTCGCGTAATTCAACGGTTCGCTCTTCGACTAACGCTTCCAGAGATTTATTCTTTAACTCTAACTTTTCCAGACGATGCTTTTTGTCATGGATATTACGGTGAGCGCCGATCATCCTCGATACTGAACCATCACTATTACGCTCAATCACCTTGCCGCGATCTTCAATCCACACATAGTCGCCATCATGAGTCCGGCAACGGTATTCAATCTGGTATCTCTCGGCCTGATTATTAATATAGGCATCAAACTGAAACATCACTCGGTCAAAATCATCTGGATGGATGATTTTCTCCCAAGTATGGACTGTATTTTCAAATGCATCGGCGGGATAGCCCAGCATTTCATACCAGCCAGTATTACGATAAACAAATCCATTGTTGGCATTCCAATCCCAGATACCATCACTTATCACTTCCAGAATTTCATGAACAACGCGCTCGTTTAAATCGGCAATCTTAACCTTCTGATCACTTGGATTATGGCTCATTGAACTACCCTGCTGTGTTGGTAAATTAAAAGACAAAAAAATAAAATTGTTTAATTATTGTTCTAATATTGTAATTAACGTTTTTGAGCAGGCAAGGATTTTTTAACTTCAAATTTGGCTTTAAAGGAATAAAAAACATTAAAAATAGCTGAAATTAGGGCTAACGCATTAATATTCAATCACCTACATTTTACAATGTTATTCACCTTGGTTATTGAGTATAAGATATTTTTATGAATAGTCAGTGATCAACTAGTCTTCTTTGATACAAAAAGATGAAATTACTAAAAAAGGTTAATCACCTGATGATTATAGTATTTTTCCGTAGAAGTGTTTATTTATAGCGAATAAAAAGGCCCGCGATTGCTCGCGGGCCTTAATGACTCAGTATCAATGAGCAGAAATATCTGCGATTGACCTTATTTCTGGTATTTACGCATGACCAGAGTGGCGTTAGTACCACCAAAACCAAAGCTGTTAGACATAACAGTAGTCAGTTCGCGTTGAGTTGGCTCAGTGATGATATTCATCCCTGCCGCTTTCTCATCCAGATTTTCAATATTGATACTTGGTGCGATAAAGCCGTGCTCTACCATCAACAGGCTGAAGATAGCTTCATGCACACCCGCCGCACCCAGAGAGTGACCGGTCATGGCTTTTGTTGAGGAAATAGCTGGCGTGTTATCACCAAACACCTCACGAATCGCGCCCAGCTCTTTCACATCACCGACCGGTGTAGAAGTGCCATGTACGTTCATGTAGTCAATTGGTGTATCAACACCTGCCATTGCCATCTGCATGCAACGCACAGCACCTTCACCTGATGGTGCAACCATATCTGCACCATCAGAGGTTGCGCCGTAGCCAACAATCTCAGCGTAGATGTGAGCACCACGCGCCAGAGCATGCTCAAGTTCTTCAACCACCACCATACCGCCACCACCGGCGATTACGAAGCCATCACGGTCTTGATCATAAGTACGAGAAGCTTTAGCCGGGGTTTCATTGTATTTGGTCGACAACGCACCCATGGCATCGAACTCGCAGGCCATTTCCCAGCACAGTTCTTCACCACCACCCGCAAACACGACATCCTGCTTGCCCAGTTGGATTAACTCCAAAGCATGGCCAATACAGTGCGCAGACGTCGCACAGGCAGAGCTGATTGAGTAGTTAACACCTTTGATTTTAAAGGGGGTTGCCAGGCACGCGGACACACCAGATGCCATGGCTTTGGTCACCATATAAGGACCAACACCTTTCAAACCGCGCGGGGTACGCATTGCATCAGAACCGGCAACCTGATTACGGGGTGAACCACCACCGGAACCCACCACCAGTCCACTGCGGAAATTAGATACCTGATCGTCTGACAGGCCAGAGTCTGCTATCGCTTCTTCCATCGCAAGAAAAGCATAAATTGAGGCGTCGCTCATAAAACGCAGCACTTTGCGATCAATGAGGTCTTTAGGCTCAGATGCCAGCTTTACATCGCCCCATACGTGGCTGCGCATACCTGCGTCTTTAAATTCCTGAGCGAAAGTAATGCCAGAGCGGCCTTCCTGCAAAGATGCCAGAACTTCCTGCTGGTTATTACCAATGCTGGAGACAATACCCAAGCCAGTAATTACTGCACGCTTCATTCAATACCTCTTCCACTTATTTTACATTCGGGATTTTGCAACGCACTTTAGCGTACAGTTGTACGCCGAACAAGTCCGATCAGCGTAATATACCCAGATAATTTTACGATTTGCACGCGGCCGGTCACATAGTTAGAATCGCCCTACCCCTTGAGATACGAGTCTTTCAACGTGAGCCACCCCCCAATCCAAACCGCGACATTAAGCTGGAATGAACAGGGTACACCTGTATCGGAACAGTTTGATGACATCTATTTTTCCAATGAAGATGGCCTGGAAGAGACTCACTACGTTTTTCTTAAGGGGAATGGCTTCCCTGAGCGTTTCATTCAACACCCGCGGGATAACTGCATTTTTGCCGAAACGGGCTTCGGGACTGGCTTAAATTTTCTGACATTATGGCGCGATTTCGCTCAGTTCAAACAGCAACACGCCAGTGCAAAACTCCAGCGATTACACTATATCAGCTTCGAAAAATACCCACTACAGGTGGCAGATTTAGCTGCCGCCCATGACCGCTGGCCAGAACTGGCATTTTTTGCCGAACAATTGCGCGCGCAATGGCCGTTACCTCTTGCTGGCTGCCATCGTATTCTGCTAGCGCAGGGGAGTATCACTCTGGATCTGTGGTTTGGTGATGTCAATACCTTGCTGCCCCAGTTGGATGCCAGCCTGAATAATCAAGTAGATGCCTGGTTTCTTGATGGCTTTGCCCCGGCGAAAAACCCCGATATGTGGAATGATATGCTGTTCAATGCCATGGCGCGGATGGCAAGGCCGGGGGGCACTTTTGCCACATTTACTGCCGCCGGATTTGTTCGCCGTGGTTTGCAACAAGCAGGTTTTGACGTAGCTAAAGTGAAAGGTTTTGGGCAAAAACGTGAAATGCTCACGGGCAGATTGCCACAAAGCATCGGGTCAGCCTCAGCGCCTTGCTACCATCGGCCAGCGGCGGTCCGTTGTGATGATATCGCGATCATTGGCGGCGGTATCGTCAGTGCATTGACAGCATTAGCCTTATTGCGCCGTGGGGCCAAGGTCACGCTCTATTGCGCCGATGCACAACCGGCGCAAGGTGCATCAGGTAACCGGCAAGGTGCGCTCTATCCCCTGCTAAACGGCAAAGATGATGCACTGGAAAACTTTTTCACCAGCGCATTTACCTTTGCCCGCCGCCAATATGACCAATTGTTAGCACAAGGCATTCATTTTGATCATCAATGGTGCGGTGTCAGCCAATTGGCATTTGATGAAAAAAGCCGTGGCAAGATTGATAAAATGCTGCAAATAAGCTGGCCGGTATCATTCGCCGAAGCCATGAGCCGTGAACAGCTCAGTGCGCTCGCTGGGCTGGATTGCGCCCACGATGGTATACATTATCCCGCCGGAGGCTGGTTATGCCCATCAGACCTCACCACAGCGCTGGTGCTGCTGGCCCAACAAAAAGGCATGACTTGCCACTATCAGCATGAACTGAGCCAGTTAGAGCATGTTGACGGGCAATGGCAGCTCAGCTTCCAGCAACTCAGTGCCCAACCCACCGATAGCCAACAACACGATACCCAACAACCACTGGCGGCGAAACAACATGCTACAGTGGTGCTGGCCACCGGCCACCGCTTAGCTGAGTGGCAACAAACCCAGCATCTGCCGCTGTCAGCCGTGCGCGGGCAGGTCTCGCACATTCCCACGACCTCAGTACTCAGTCAGTTGCAGCAAGTGCTGTGCTATGACGGCTATCTGACGCCAGTGAACCCGGCTAACCAGCATCACTGTATTGGTGCCAGTTATCAGCGCGGCGATATTGCCACTGATTTTCGTGCCGATGAACAGCAAGAGAACCGGGACCGCCTGTTACGCTGTCTGCCACAAGTAAATTGGCCGCATCAGGTTGATATCAGTGATAATCAAGCGCGCTGCGGGGTGCGGTGCGCTATTCGTGATCACTTACCGATGGTGGGCGCGGTACCGGATTATGCTGCAACACTGGCACAATATCAGGATCTGCCACGCAAAATTCAGCGTGGTGATGAGATAGCGCCAGCGCCGGTATGGCCGGAATTATTCATGGTGGGGGCATTGGGGTCACGGGGGTTGTGCAGTGCGCCATTGGTGGCAGAAATTTTGGCCGCACAAATGTTCGGGGAACCGCAGCCATTAGATGCGCCGACGCTGGCGGCACTCAATCCCAATCGATTTTGGATTCGAAAATTGCTGAAAGGCAGGCCGGTACAACAGCGCGTTGCGCGGTTATCTTAGCGGGCAGCTCGCGGGGTGGTTTGCAGCGACGTCAAAGTCATTGGAGTCGCAGAGGCGAGGCCAAATCACGAACATCGCTAACCTCCCCGCGACTCCAGCAATGAACGCTATTTAATAGCTTGCTCAAGTAAACGATCCCACAAGCCCAATACCAAAACCTGATCCGGTGGGGAAAGCTCCCCGGCTTTGATCGCTTTTTCCAGGCTGGTCTGCACGCGGGCATGTAACTGCTCAGCCGTATGTTCACCAAACTCTTCAGATTCTGCCACGGCTAGAGTCAGATGGCCGCGCAGATAACCGCCGGCAAATAAATCATCATCACTGGCGTGCTCTACCATGTCATCAATCTGCGCTAATATGTGCGTTTCGAACTCTGCGATCATCAATTTTCCTCTCTATCCAAAAATAATGGCGTTGCAGCCAGGCTGCAAGCTACACGAGATCTTCCGGGTAAGGGAAAAGCGCGGCTACCAACGGCGGCGTATTGTAAAACGATTGTAGTGCCTGAATAAAGCCTGCAGGTCGTGGGGATATACCGTTTTCTAAATTCCACAGCACTTGTTGGCGTACTTTGCGCTGGAATGTGATGCGATCCGGCTCACAATCACCCTCCAGGTTGTCGCAACTGACGTTGAAAGGGAAACCCGCCGCTACACAGAACATCCATTCCAGTGCCTGTGGCTTGATCTCAACCACTTCAAACTGGCTCTGGGTTAATGCATCACGCCCATCCGGGCAGTACCAATAACCAAAATCGACCAACTTGCGCCGCTCTTCACCGGCAATACACCAATGGGAGATCTCATGCATCCCGCTGGCATAATAACCATGGGCAAAAATCACCCGATGATAGGGAAATTCGTCATCGGCAGGCAGATAAATAGGCTCATCGTCACCTTTTACCAGCCGGGTATTATATTGGTCGCTAAAACAGGCATTAAAAACATCGATTAATTGCTGATAATCATGGGTCATACTTGGGTCCGTAAGAGCGGTATCGTCAGCGACAGTCAGGCTCACTGCTATTTTGATACCTTAAGTTATGCGAAAACGTGTAACCCTAACCAGGAGGAGATCTCAGAACCGTGGCTGTCATACAGCAGCTTGCAGCTCATTACGAATGACACCACGACAATCATTGGGCGGATTAATTTTTGGCCTTTGGTCAACACCATATGTGCACCAAGGCGTGCGCCCAACACCTGTCCTACTAGCATCACCAACCCGATACTCCACACTACTTTGCCGCCGACGATGAAGAAGGTCAGGCCACCCAAGTTGGAGGTAAAATTAAGCACTTTGGCATGAGCGGTGGATTTCGCCAGATTAAATCCGCACAGCGTCACAAAGGCCAGCGCATAGAAAGAACCGGCTCCGGGGCCAAAGAAACCATCATAAAAACCGACACCACCGCCAGCAATCAAGGCAAAGGGTAGTGCGGATAGACGGCGTTGCCGATCAACCTCACCCAGTTTGGGGGTGAGCAGAAAATAAACACCAATCCCTATCACCAGCAATGGCAGAATTTGCCGCAAAATATCGGCCCGCATATGCTGAACCAAAATAGCACCCAGCATTGAGCCGACCAGCGTTAGAGCAATGGTTAGCTTTTGCTCTTTTAAATTCACCGCCCCACGGCGGATAAAATAGAGGCTGGCGGATAATGACCCGCCGACCGATTGCAATTTATTGGTCGCCAACGCCTGTGCCGGTGGTAATCCAACCGCCAGTAATGCCGGCACGGTGAGCAAGCCTCCGCCACCCGCAATGGAATCAATAAAACCCGCCAATAAGGCGACGACAAACAGTATCCCTAAAACCTCAGGGCCCAGCGTAAACCAATCCATGATTTATTCCGCAGCAAAATGGTTATCCAACAAAGCCTGACATGAAGGCGGCAATGGTGGGGGTAAGGTTTTACCCGGTTTAGCACTCGGTTGATGGGGCTGGAACCAGCTTTCCAGTTCTGCACCACAACCATCCCCCGCAGGAGGCGTGTCTTGATCCAAACACTCCAGGCTATCTGCCGGGCAGCGCAATCTTACATGCATATGTGCACGATGGCCGAACCACGGGCGCACTTTATGCAACCAATTACGATCCGTTCCGGCATCCAGACACAGTTGCTTTTTAATCGCCGGATTGACGAAAATACGCGTCACTTCGTTATCGTTCGCCGCCAACTTGATAAGACTCTCGACCTGAGGTTGCCAGAGTGCGGGGACGACCCGTTTGCCGTCGGCTGCCACCAAATCAACAGGTTGCGGTTTCAGCAATTGCTGTTGGCTCCAGCGCTGTACTGGCAGTTGTAGCCAGATATCCACATCCAAACCAGACTGGTGACTGGCATGCCCGCTACTAAAGCGCCCACCGGCGGGCATTGCCATATCGCCAATCAATACCGTCCCCAAGCGATGTTGCTCAGCCTGCGCACTCAGACGGTGGATAAAGTTCAGTAAATCAGGATGACCGAAATAACGGCGCTGATCCGGGCGCATCACCTGATAATCTGCCGATTGGAGCGGCAAAGGCATTGCACCGATAACGCAGCCGTTGGCAAAACCACCAATCGACTGTGGAGAACCTGCAACCGGGTTGGCTATCTGTTGCCATGGCGTCGCCGCCATGACCGGGGCTATAGCGGTGAGTGCTACGGTAGCGGCAAGTGCCACTGCAGCCACAATCCATTTGTTCATTGTGCCTACCAGCGCGGAACGTCGGAAACCACATCACCGCACTGTGCACGCTGGCGCAGCAAGTGATCCATTAACACAATAGCCATCATGGCCTCAGCAATAGGGACGGCGCGAATACCGACACAAGGGTCATGGCGACCACGGGTAACCATCTCAACCGCCTCACCCTGCCGGTTAATGGTTTGCCCTGGTACCATAATGCTGGATGTCGGTTTCAAAGCGATATGGGCCACAACCGGTTGCCCGCTGCTGATGCCGCCTAAAATGCCCCCGGCATGATTGCTCTGGAAACCTTGTGGGGTAATCTCATCACGGTTTTCACTACCACGCTTAGTAACAACAGCAAAGCCATCACCGATTTCCACCCCTTTCACCGCATTGATACTCATCAGCGCATGGGCCAAATCTGCATCTAAACGGTCAAATACTGGCTCACCCAAACCAACTGGCACGTGTTCAGCGACCACGGTAATTTTGGCTCCAATAGAGTCACCGGCTTTTTTCAGTTCACGCATCAGCGCATCCAGCGGCTCCAATTTACTGGCGTCAGGACAGAAGAACGGATTTTGTTCAACCAAATCCCAATCAATCAAATCACAACTAATATCACCAATTTGTGCCAGATAGCCACGCACCTGCACCCCGAATTTCTGCGCCAGATACTTTTTAGCAATGGCACCGGCGGCAACACGCATCGCGGTTTCACGGGCTGAAGAGCGGCCTCCTCCTCGATAGTCACGCACACCGTATTTTTGTTCGTAGGTATAGTCAGCATGGCCTGGGCGGAAGACATCTTTAATCGTGCTGTAATCCTGTGACCGCTGGTCAGTATTCTCAATCATCAACCCGATGCTGGTACCGGTGGTTACCCCCTCAAACACGCCAGATAAAATACGCACCTGATCCGGCTCGCGGCGTTGAGTGGTATAGCGTGAGGTACCCGGGCGACGCCGGTCGAGATCCAACTGAATGTCAGCTTCGGTGATTGGAATGCCCGGAGGGACGCCATCAATAATACACCCCAAGGCGATGCCGTGAGATTCACCAAAAGTGGTGACGCGGAAAAACTGCCCAATACTGTTGCCAGCCATCACGGCTCCTTACCATTTAGTCATAAACAATCTGCCAGCATGATATTTATCACACTGACAGACTTTATAAGCAGAGATCGATTAGTCGCGGTACATACTAAAATGCGGAGCGCAGTCAATCAGTTGCTGTTTGGTCAGCATAAATACGCCATCACCGCCGTTGTCGAACTCCAGCCAGGTAAACGGCACATCAGGATACATGTCCATCAAATGCACCATGCTGTTGCCCACTTCGCAAATCAACACGCCATCATCTTGCAAGAAGTCCGGGGCGCAAGCCAGAATACGGCGAGCCAGTTTCAAGCCATCGCTGCCAGCAGCCAACCCAAGTTCAGGCTCGAAGCGGAACTCCTGCGGTAAGTCGGCCATATCTTCGGCATCAACATACGGTGGATTAGTGACAATCAAGTCATATTTGATTGGTGGTAAATCACGGAACAGGTCAGAGCGAATCGGTGTGACCTGATGTTCCATCTCATGCTGTTGAATATTATGTTCAGTTACTGCCAGAACATCATTAGAGATATCGACAGCATCCACTTCAGCGTCTGGGAAGGCATAGGCACAAGCAATAGCAATACAACCACTGCCGGTACACATATCCAGAATATGCTTAGGCTGGTGTCTGATCAGACCATCAAAGCTGTTATTAATCAATTCAGCTATCGGTGAACGTGGCACCAATACACGCTCATCAACATAATATTCCATGCCGCAGAACCAAGCTTTATTGGTCAGATAAGCAACCGGAATTCGCTCGTTAACCCGGCGGATCACCCGTTCGACAATACGGTGCCGCTCGCTCGACGTCAGGCGCGCACTGCGCATATCCTCAGGGATATCTATCGGTAAAAACAGGCTTGGGAAAACCAGTTGTACTGCTTCGTCCCACGGATTATCAGTACCGTGACCATAAAAAATATTGGCCGCATTAAACCGGCTAACTGCCCAGCGCAGCATATCCTGAATGGTGTGCAGCTCATTTACTGCTTCATCGACGAAAATCTTGTCCAAGGTATTCTCCAACAACGGTGCGAAAAATCATTATCTATCCCCCTAGTTTGCCATGAAGCCCGCGACAAATCAGCAGCAATACATCAGTTGAATGATAACCGAATAATGAAAAGCACATTAACATTGAAAATTGTATGGATAACCGCTTGATTGCGAGAACAGCCAACACACCTACACCTTGAAATATGACGACATACCTATACCCAATAGATTTCGAGGCGTAGGAAGGCGGCAACAGAGAGACAAATTGGTTGTAAACCATTTTGAACAGCGCTTGCGCTGGCCCGCAGGGTGAGCCTCTGATGAGACTCATAATCCCGATGAGCTTACACAAGTAAGTGATTCGGGTAAGCGAGAACAGCCAACACACCTACACCTTGAAATATGACGGGTATAGACATTTATTTAGACAGATGACGCTCAACAGGTAAACTGGAGGTAATCAAATAAGTACAACGAACTGATGATGAAAAATAAATATCACCTCACGACTGATGATTTACAGCTATTTAAGGAGTCAATAGTTGGGGCGAAGAAGCTGAAACAAGATACGATTGTTCTGCATACACCGCCCAAGTTGGGCAAAAGAATCGCACCGGAAAAATTACTGCAAGAGCAGGTTGATGCCAGTTATTATTTTTCCGATGAATTCCAACCGCAGTTGGATTACGACGGTCCCACCCGCTATGTGCGGCCTGGCGTTGATCATTTTGAAGTTAAAAAGCTGCGGCGCGGTGATTACTCGCCCGATATGTTTTTGGATTTACACGGATTAACCCAGAAACAGGCCAAACAGGAGTTGGGCGCACTGATTGCTGCCTGTAAGCGGGAGCATGTGCATTGTGCCTGCGTGATGCATGGTCACGGCAAACATGTTCTGAAGCAGCAAACCCCTTTGTGGCTGGCACAACATCCCGATGTGCTGGCATTCCATCAAGCCCCTAAAGAATGGGGTGGGACTGCGGCATTACTGGTCTTAATTGAGTTAGAAGAATAGACGCGAAATGCGGTTTGACAGAAAAACAACGGCGCGACAGAGATGCCGCGCCGATTGAATATTCACTAACACTGTTTTAACCGTGGCAAGCCTTTGCCAACAGTTGTGACGGGCTGACCTGCCAATCAAATGTCCCCTTCCCGGTATCACCATTAAGATCAACACAGGCGATTGCCGAGGTGGCAAACATTGGTGGGCATTGCCCTGGACAAAGCTCAGAAACCAGATACCCGACCAGCGGCAAGTGCGAAATAACCAGCACTGCGGCACAATCTTCTTTTGCCAATGCCTGCAAATAGCAGCAGACAAAAGCGGCATCCCCACCCGGCGTTAATTCTGGCATCACTTCCTGCTCTGCCGGTAGCGTCATCACCTCACGCGCGACATCTAATGTTTGCGCTGCGCGTAGATAAGGGCTAACCAAAATCTGATCGATATCAACAGACTGCTCGCTTAGCCAGCTTGCTATCTGACGTGACTCATCCTGACCACACAGAGTAAGAGGCCGTTGTGCATCACTTGCTGCATCAAGGGCCGCGTCACCGTGACGCATAATGAAAACTTGCATATTGCACCGTTTTTGTTAACAAAATAACGCTATACAGAAACGCTTTGCGTGCTGTACCGCCGAAACCTTTGCCATGGGCAAAGAAACTTCATAACGATAACGCGCCGTCTCTCTATGGCGGCCGGGCATTTTGCCTGAAACTTAAGGTAAAGAAAATGGCTGTTTTTTACACCGAGCATACCGGCAGCCAACCTTGAATGGTTACATAATAACCATATCAACAGCTTAATCTAAACTTTATCACCTGCGCAATAAGTACCTATTAATACATTTTGGCACGAATAGTCACTTAACGTGATTCTGGTTAAGGTAGCGCGGGTTGCCCCCAGTGTACAGCCACCTAATCCCTTAGAATTGCAGGTGGTGATCCTGCTCACACTCTTAAGAATAGGTGTTAGTCGGCCGCCTGTTTAGTGGAAAAATGCGGCCAAGCCCCGTGAGCAATACCCTTTTGCAGACTCAGCGCTCTTCGCCAGGCACCTCATCTGGATTACGTTCCTGCGGGTAAAACGTCTGTTGCTGTTCGGCCATGCTCACCAACAGTTGGCAAGGTTCAAAACGTTCGCCGTATTGTTGTGCTAACAATCTGAGTGTTTTCACGACCTTCTCCGCCCCCAGACTATCCAGATAGCGGAAAGGCCCCCCCAGGAATGGCGGGAAGCCGATGCCAAACACAGCACCAATATCACCATCGCGTGGGTTACGAATTATCGATTCATCCAGACAGCGTGCCGCTTCATTCAACATCATCATGGTACAACGCTGTGCTACCACCGAGGACTCGAGATGGGCTTTCGGCGTCACACCCAGCAAGACATAAACACTGGTATCGACTTGTTTATCCTGCTTTTTCTTCCAGTTAATACCTTTGGTTGCTGCCGGATAGAGATAAAAGCCACGGCCATTTTTACGCCCTTTCCGTCCATCCTTCAAGATGACATCAAATGATGGAGGTGCAGCAAAACGCGGCCCTAGTTGCTCAACCAAAATCGGCATGATTTTGGTACCCACATCAATGCCAACTTCATCCAACAGCGTGATCGGTCCAACCGGGAAGCCGAAATTCACCAACGCTTTGTCAACAGAATCGATAGGTTCACCGTCCAGTACACAACGAGCAGCTTCGTTAATATACGGAGCCAGAATTCGGTTTACATAAAACCCAGCGCAATCAGCCACGACAATAGCTGTTTTACCTTGTTTACGCGCCAAAGCTACTGTGGTTGCGATAGTTTCTTCGCTGGTTTTTGCATGAGGAATCACTTCAACCAGCGGCATTTTATCGACCGGACTAAAGTAGTGCAGGCCGATCACCTGTTCTGGTCGCTGTGCCTGCGCAGCAATTTGGCTTATCGGCAATGAGGAGGTATTGGAGGCAAAAATGGTATGTGCTGCGCCGAAACGTTCGATATCAGCAACCATTTGCTGCTTCAATGATAAATCTTCAAATACAGCTTCAACTACGATATCAACCGAGTCAAAACCACAATAATCTGTGCTGCCGGAAATCAGCATCATCTGGCGCTGCCGTTCAGCCGGGCGCATACGCTTACTGCGAACCCGCTTGCCTAAGGCATCCCAAGTGTATTTTAGCGCCTGATTAATCCCTTGCGGATTAATATCTTTGATACGTACCGGTAAGCCTGCACGAGTGGCCGTTACATTGGCAATTCCGCCACCCATCAGACCGCCACCCAAGACCCCAACACGATGAATAGCACGAGGCTGCGCTGTACCACCGGTCTCCTTTTTCAGTGATGTTGTGGCAAAGAACAAGCTACGCAAAGCAGCTGACTGGGGGGACATGGCCAGATCACCAAAGGCTCTGGCTTCTGCTTCATAACCACTGGGGCCACCGTAGTCCAATCCTTTACGCACCACATCAATAATGCGCTCCGCCGCCGGATAATGGCCCTTGGTCTGCGCCAGCGTTTTTTTACGCACAATCTTAAACAGTAATGCTTTACCCAATGGGCCGCTAAGCAGACGTTCCTGCCAAGGTAAAACTGGCCTGTCGAGCCAACCCGCTTTGGCCCGTTTGACCGCCACATCTAACAAGATATCGTGGGGCACCGCATCGTCCACCAGCCCCATCTTAAGCGCCTGGCGCGCACGGACTTGTCTGCCGGTGAGAATCATATCCAGTGCTTTGCTGACACCAATCAAGCGCGGCAAGCGTTGTGTGCCACCCGATCCGGGCAACAGACCGAGTTGAACCTCTGGCAAACCGAGTACCGTTTTGTCATCTAGCGAACAGATGCGGCTATGGCACGCTAGCGCCAGCTCCAAACCACCGCCCAGGCAAGCACCATGGATAGCAGCCACCACCGGTATGGGGAATGCAGCGATCTGCGCCAGAACAGATTGCCCTTTCTGTGCCAATACACGCGCATCGTGCGCGGTACGACAAGCGGCAATCATGGTGATATCAGCACCAGCAATAAAAGAGTCTGGCTTACCAGAAATAATAACCAGCCCCTGCAATTGTGATAAAGCCTGCGCTTGTTGCAGTATCTCGGCAATTTGCTCTGCAAATTCAGCCTTTAAGGTATTCACTTTGTCACCAATAACATCAATGGTGATCACACCGATATTGTCTGGCCGCACATTGAGGGTAAAGACCGAATCGGTTGGGGTACGGCTATCCCCTGAGGCTGTTTCACTACCGCTGTTAAGTAAATTTTCCTGACGCATTACTCCACCTCCAAAATCATCGCGGCACCCAACCCACCGGCAGCACATGCCGTCGTTAGCCCTAATCCTCCGCCACGGCGACGCAATTCATTTAATGTTTGGGTAATCATCCGGGCGCCTGTGGCCGCAAAGGGGTGACCGTAGGCAATCGAACCACCCAATACGTTGAATTTGCTCATATCAACTTCACCAATAGCCTGGCTACGACCCAATTTTTCACGCGCGAAAGTATCACTGGCAAACATTTTCAGGTTAGCCAGTGCTTGTGCCGCAAATGCTTCATGCATATCGATAAGGGTCAAATCAGCCAGCGTGATGCCGGCACGGTCCAGCGCCAGTGGCGTGGCATAAGATGGGCCTAGCAGCATATCTTGCCAAACATCGATGGCGGAAAAGGCGAAACTGCGCAGATAACCCAACGGTTGCAAACCTAACTCTTTTGCTTTCGCTTCACTCATCATCATCACGGCTGCGGCACCGTCCGTCAAAGGGGTGCTGTTGGCCGCCGTGACACTGCCGTGTTGGCGATCGAATGCGGGGCGTAACTTGGCATATTGCGCCAAAGTGGAGTCTTTGCGGATATTGTTATCTTCGGTAATAGCATCACGGTAAGGCGGGATATAAGCCGTCATCACCTCATCGTGTAATAACCCTTGCTGCCAGGCAATCGCGGCCATTTGGTGCGATCGTAGCGCCAGAGCATCCTGATCTTCACGGCTGATACCATAGGTTTTTGCCATCTGCTCTGCGGTATCCCCCATGCGCAAGCCGGTAGAGTATTCAGCCACTGCCGGGGCAACAGGAAGCAAATCGCGTAACTTTAAGCGGCTGAACAACTTCAGCCGCTGGGAGAGGGTTCGCGCTTTATTAACATCAACCAAGGTTCGCGCCAGTGCTTTACTGACACCAATTGGCAGCACGGAAGAGGAATCGGCACCACCGGCTATCGCTACCGTGACTGAGCCTGCAATAATACTTTCTGCCACATTGGCTACCGCCTGAAAACTGGTGGCACACGCGCGTGAGACACTGTAAGCATCGGTATGCACACTCATGCCGGTACCCAACACGATTTCACGGGCAATATTTGGCGCTTCAGGCATCTGCACCACTTGACCGAATACGAGTTGATCAATTAACTCAGGAGCAACGCCACTTCTGGCCAGCAACTCACTGACCACAATTTTGCCTAAGTCGACGGCCGGTACGCCATGATAAGCAGTTGCTTGCTTGGCAAAAGGGGTCCGCAGACCGCTGACGATTGCAATGCGATCGCCCTGGCGCGTCACTAGCGGTAATGGCTTACTCATAAACGCTCCTGATAAATAGAGTGGCTTTTAGTTAAGCATAACAAATAACAGGTCTGACCTGATCTAATTATTTTTAACCAAAAATTTACATTTGGTAAACCTACAGAACAGGAAAGTGAGAGCAGGAGCAACTTTTAGCGACAAAATCGTGGGAAAGATGCATTGGGGATGGGGAAGAATGATGAATCTAACGCGATAAATTTACAGAGGAAATTAGACAAAAATAAACGCGAAGCAAAAGGCTTCGCGTTAGAGATCGGTTCAACTTACCTGAGTTGCGGTGACTACCGGCATGAATTAACGCAGACCCAGCTGGAAAATCATGGTTTCTGCCTGGCAGGCAAAAGTAAAGTCGATGGTTAAACAAACACCGCCGTCCTTCTCTTCCAATTTATGCTCAATCAAGCAAGGTTCTGACTCAATAGCACGCGCTTTTTCGGTCAGCGATTTCAGCATCGCTTCAGCTTCAGTACGGTTGTCAAACACACAACTGTAAGAGGCCGTGCAATCAGTATTATCCATTATAGTACCAACATCTATACAGCAGCAGGCAGCAGTTTCTTCCGCACTACAGCGATTACTTGTTGATCGAATACTTGCATCTGACATCTTCAATTCTCCTCAACGGACATTTCAAAATAGGTGCAAATTGCCAATTCGTTAGTGCAAATAGCACAAAAAGGCATGGCGCAAAAAAAAATATTTTCTCTGTCACTATTTTACTACCGTCGGTCACTTGGCACTAGGACTTACTGTTTATAGGCTTATTAAGTGATAAAGGTCACAGTCAAATTGTATGCTCATTCATTGATAATGTAATAATTGATACTAAATTGTGAGTTTTTTGTTAACTACGTCTATTTTTTGCAATCAAAACTGAACAAATCCCAAAACATACTTGCAACACTGACACAGGTCGGACCTATACTTCAGCCACTGGTCTGCTTTGTCTGACCGATAACGGACCCTACAATCCCGCATTCTCTTGTTACGGTGTGTAACATTAATTAAAACAATGAGGTTTTGGTCATGAACCAGAAAAACCTGTTTACCCGATCAGCTCTGGCAGCTGCAGTGGCAATCATATCGTCGAACGTTTCTGCGGCTGGCTTCCAGTTGAATGAATATTCAGCCGCTGCATTGGGGCGTTCTTTCTCTGGTGAAGGCGCCGTTGCCGACAACGCATCAGTTGGTAGCCGTAACCCCGCAGCAATGACTTTGTTCGACCGCCCTTCTTTCTCTGGCGGCTTTGTTTATGTTGATCCTGACGTCAACATTAGTGGGACATCACCCATTTCAGGCAGAAGTACCGATGCCAATAACATCGCGCCTTCAGAGTGGATCCCAAATATCCACTTTATTATGCCACTGAATGAGCAATGGGCAATTGGTGCCTCTGGTACCTCAAACTACGGTTTGGCTACTGAATTCAATGACGACTATCCTGCGGGTTCTCTTGGCGGTCAGACTGATCTGAAAACCGCCAACCTGAACCTGAGCACCGCGTATCGCCTGAATGAAAACTTCAGTTTCGGCCTGGGCTTTAATGCAGTGTACGCCGATGCGAAGATTGTACGCCATCTCGGTGAAGTTGGTCCGTTATCGGGTCGCCCTGCTAATACCGAAGTTACCCGTATGGAAGGTAAAGAGTGGGGGTATGGTTGGAATGCGGGCGTGCTGTATGAAGTTGATAAAGAAAACCGTTATAGCTTCACTTACCGCTCAAAAGTGAAAATCGACTTTGATGGTGATTTCAGCAACCAACTGCCACCACCAAGAGGCACTGGCGGTAATACGATCCCGGGTGCTTTAACTCTGAACCTACCAGAAGTCTGGGAAGTGTCTGGCTATAACAAAGTGGCACCACAGTGGGCGATTCACTACAGCATGGCCTACACCAGTTGGAGCCAGTTCCAGGAACTGAAAGCAACCGGCACTAATGGCCAGACACTGTTTGAAAAACATGAAGGCTTCCATGATGCTTACCGCATCGCGCTGGGTACCACTTATTATCACGATGATAATTGGACCTTCCGTACCGGTATTGCCTTCGATGACAGCCCGGTTCCGGCAGATAACCGCACTATCTCAATTCCAGACCAAGACCGTTTCTGGATCAGTGCTGGTACTACCTACGCCTTCAACAAAGATGCCTCAGTGGATGTTGGTATTTCCTATATGCATGGCCAAAGCGTGCATATTACTGAAAAAACACCAGCGGCAGTGGGCGGCACTACTTATCAGTTCGACTCCAAAGGTACGGCACTGCTGTACGGCGTGAACTTTAACTACGCGTTCTAATTAGCGGATACTGGCAATTCCTTTGCCCATAAAAAAGCGCCTTTCGGCGCTTTTTTATTATTCGAATCAGGTATCAGAATCAGTTGGCTGAATCGATACTGTCCAAATCACCCTGAATGGCTTGTGCATTCGAATTGACTTCCGGTTTCAACTGCCCGCCATTCGCCAGGAAATCATGACGTTGGAAGTAGGCATCGCGCACCATCAGATAAGGATCTGACGAGTTACGCAGCAACCCATCGGAATCCAATAGCTGAGCACGGGTTTCAATCCCTTCAACCATCCATTTACCTGCCGACATCCAGAACGTGAGATAGCTCAACACCGGATAAACGTAATCAGCCGCATTCCCCCCATCCTCACGAATGGTGAAGCTGCCATAGCCCGGTAACACTACATACGGGCCGTAACCAACATTATAATGGCCCAGTGTGCTGCCAAAGCGGTGAGGGACTTGTTTAGCCAGCTTAGGGTTAGCCATACTCGCCACATCTATCAAGCCACCCATGCCCAAAATAGTATTCAGGAAGAAGCGGTTAAAGTGCTTCATGCCATTATACGGGTCACCCACCAAGAAGCTGTTGACCATACTGGCTGGCTCTTCAAGGTTACTCAGGAAGTTACTTGTGCCATTACGTGCGGGTTGTGGCACGTAATCACGCCAAACTACGGCTACCGGGCGCACCACGTAAGGATCAAGAACCTCATAGTTAAAATTGAACATTGCCCGGTTAAAACCTTCCAGCGGATCTGAGCGGCCCTGCTCCATATGATCCGGCGAGCTACTGGCACACCCTACTAATAGCACGGTGGCAAAAGCCAGCCCAGTCAGGCGGTAGTTCATAATTTTCTCCATGAAATTCTGTCCAGCCCCTTACGCTTAAGGGATCTGTTTGTTTATCTGTACATTAATTGTTTGTGGCTTTGCTGTCCCACCGAAACTCTGCACGCTGCTCTCACCAAACCAGTCACCTGATTGCGGATTGGCCGTACCATCTTGCGAGAGACGTGCCCGCACTTTCACCTGAGACAACGAAGAGAGCAAACGCTCTGGCATCATTGCATTACTGTCATCCAACGTTACTGATAACGGGAATCGGCTCACAGGCAGTTGTTTGACGGCAACCGGTACCGGGTTTGCTCCATCGGTTACCGATATAATCAGGGTTCCCTGCTGAGGTAATTTCTGAGCGGCATCAGAGGAGAGTGAAACCTCTATTCCCAGTGTAGCTGTTTCCTGCCCAGCCTGTGATTTGGCTTGCTGGATACTGCGTTTTATCACTTCTATGCGGGAATCGCCAGCAGGCAGCAATTTTAGCATAACTTCCCATGCACCAATGGCTTGTTTAAAGTCACCCTGCTCAAAAGCATTAAAAGCTAATAAACTCATGGCGCGCAGATTGGTATGATCCTGTCCAACCATCGTTCGCAACATCTGAGTTGCCAGCTGATTATCTTGTGGATCGTTGGAACGTGTCAGCACCTCAGCATAACCGAGTCTGACATCTTCATTATCGGGCGCAAGCTGATAAGCTTTAGCAAAAGCTTGGGTTGCGGTAGTGGCATTATTCAGTGCCATCCCCACCCGGCCAAGCATCATCCAATCATTGACGTTAGCAATATCTTGCTGCAAAGAAGTACGCAAGCCCAGCCCTAAACGTGCTACCTCTTCCATACTCAAAGGCTCCGCCCGCTCATTGGCAACTCTGGCACGTAATTCGGGCATTTGTGCAACAACCTGATGCCATGCCTGCACCTGAGCCAAACCACCGGTTTTTAGGTATAACCCCACGGCGACCACCACCAGTATCACCACCCCGGGCAGTAACACCCAGCGGTTAATCGGGCTTATCTCCTCATCCGGTTGTTGGGGGATATCTGTCAGCAGGTTTTGTTGCAGTTCCTGAATCAGTTCAGGTCGCTGTTCTACCACGCCTTGCGCTTCATCTTCTGCCAGTTCAGATAACCGATCCTGATAAATAGCCTTGTTCAATTCATCCCGGGTGGTCGTCGGTGAATCCGTGTCTTGCCGCATGGCAGGTATAACCAACAAGGCACCCGCGACCGCCAGCAAAATGATCACTATCAGCCAAAAAGCCATTATGGTTGTTTCCTGTTTGTCTTCGCGTGTTTAGTCGCGATGCTGTGTTGCACCACCGTCGATTTTTCCACACCGCGAGCATGTTCGGCGAGCAGATGGTGTAACCGTTGCTGTTCCTGCGCCGACAGTGGGGTCTCTTTCTCCACTCGTCGCCGTGCACGTAATATCACCACTACGGCCCCAAATAGCACAAACAGAGCCGGCCCCACCCACAGAATCAGCGTTGCAGCCGTCACCGGCGGCTCGTAAGTGACGAAGTTGCCGTAGCGGGCCACCATATAGTCAATGACTTGCTGTTTGGAATTACCCTGCTGCATCAGTTCATACACTTTGGCACGCATATCAGCAGCAATAATCGCGTTGGAGTCGGCAATGCTGTTGTTCTGACATTTAGGGCAGCGCAGTTGTTCGGTCAGTTCCCGATACTGCTGCTCTTGTGCCTCAGATTTAAAGGTGTAGGTATCGATGGCGGCAAACAAACTCCAACTCAGCATAAGGCCGAAGATCAGGCTTAGTAATCTCATGCGCCCCCCTGATACTTCTTATACAACGGCAGAATTTCTTGCAGCCAGACGCGATCGTTCAGATCACCGGCATGGCGATAACGGATAATACCCTGCCCGTCGATCAGAAAAGTTTCCGGCGCACCATAAACCCCCAGATCCAGCCCTAACATGCCATCACCATCATACAAACTCAGCGCGTAAGGATTACCCAGTGCATTGAGCCATTGCACCGCTTTGACACGATCATCTTTATAGTTCAAGCCCACCACACGGATGCCTTGGGCCGCCAGCTTATTCAGATATTGATGCTCAGCGCGGCACGTCGGACACCAGGTTGCCCAGACATTAAGTAACATCGGCTTACCATCATGTAATACTGCCTGATCAAAGGTTTTCCCCGGTTGCTCAAGCGATTCAAGCTTGAACGTTGGCACCGGTTTACCAATCAGCGCGGACTCCAACATCGTCGGATCCTCGCCATTAGCATTGCGAGTCAATTGCACTAAAAAGGCCACAACCAGCAGTAAAAACAGTACCAACGGAATAAACATCAGCTTATTGAATGAAAAGTGAGATTTCATTATTCAGCCTCCGATGCAGCACTGCGCTTTAACTTTTTGCTCATCCGATAGCGCGGATCAAGCATGCAGAAGATGCCGCCGATAGCCATAAATACCCCACCGAACCAGATCCAGCGGACAAAAGGTTTGTAATACAAGCGCACCGCCCATGACCCGTCATCCAGTTCTTCACCCAGTGCGGCGTAGAGATCACGGCTGAAGCCACCATCAATAGCGGCTTCAGTCATCATAGAACGGGCCACACTGTAATAACGTTTCTCCGCATGTAAGGTGGCTTCAGGTTTACCATGACGGGTGACATCAATAATGCCAACACCGCCGGTATAGTTCGATCCTTTGATATCGTGAACATCGCGGAACACGAAGTGATAATCGTGAATATCGATGCTATCACCAGCCTTCATGCGTACATCACGCTCAACACTGTAATTTTGGCTAAAGGCAATACCGATCACCGTCACCGCCACACCCAAATGCCCCAACACCATGCCCCAGTGACTGCGAGATAAGTGCGTTAAACCACGCCAAAAACCATGGCGGTGAGTTGCTCGCTCATGCAACTCCATCAATGTCAGGATAATGACCCAGATAGACATCATCAAACCGACCACGGTCATACCGGCAATAGTGTCTTGCAGCAGCCAGGGTACCAATATCGACAACAACAAAGTGATGACCAGAGCCACACTGAGGCGTTTCCAGAGTTTGCTCGGCTCATCACGACGCCAACGCACTAACGGCCCGATCCCCATCAACAGTGCCATTGGGGCCATCAACCAGGTAAACATGGTATTAAAGAACGGTTCGCCGATTGAAATACTGCCCAGTCCCAGTTGCTTGTGCACCAATGGCAACAAAGTCCCCAGAAGCACCACCAACATTGCGGCGATCAGCAGCACATTATTACCGAGCAGGAAAGTCTCGCGTGAGAACACCTCATGCTGAGTACGGCTGCGCACTTGTGCGCCTTTAACTGCATACAGTAGCAATGAGCCACCGATAACAATCACCAGATAAGCCAGAATAAACATGCCACGAGCCGGATCAGAGGCAAAAGAGTGCACCGAAACCAATACGCCGGAACGCACCAGGAAGGTGCCCATTAGGCATAGAGAGAATGCCGTAATCGCCAGCAATACCGTCCACGCTTTGAATGTGCCACGTTTTTCGGTCACTGCCAGTGAGTGAATTAACGCCGTACCTGCCAGCCAAGGCATAAACGAGGCATTCTCAACCGGATCCCAGAACCACCAGCCGCCCCAGCCTAATTCATAATAGGCCCACGCCGAACCGAGCACGATCCCCATGGTCAGGAACACCCATGCCGCTTGAGTCCACGGCCGTGACCAGCGCGCCCAGGCACTATCAAGTCGGCCAGCCATTAAGGAAGCTATCGCGAAAGCAAAAGCTACCGAGAACCCCACATAACCCATATAAAGCAGTGGCGGATGGAAAATCAACCCGACATCCTGCAACAACGGATTTAAATCATTACCGTCAATTGGGAAGTCCGGCAAGGTGCGGGTAAACGGATTTGACGTCAGAATAATAAACAACAGGAAACCGCCGGTAATCATCCCCAGCACCGACAGTACTCGGGCTACCGCATCATCCGGCATTGAACGGCTAAAGAGCGCAACAGCCAGCGACCAGCAACTTAGCAGCAACACCCACAGCAGCAGCGATCCCTCATGTGCGCCCCAGGTCGCCGCAATACGATAATAAACCGGCAGGTGTGAATTTGAGTTCGCCGCCACATAGGAGACAGTGAAATCATTCACCACAAACGCATACACCAGACATATAAATGACAGTGCGATGGTAGCGAACATACCGTACGTCAAGGGTCTGCCAACCGCCATCATACGGGCATCTTGACGCGCAGCGCCCCATTGCGGATACAAACTCAGCAATAGCGAGATAGCCAGTGCCAGGCATAACAGAAAACTCCCCATTTCAGGCATCATGAGGCATTATCCTCACGCTTAGTGCTACTGTAAGCCTCTGCGGGACGGGTGTGGTTTTCTTTCATCGCCTCTTTTACTTCTGGTGGTGTGTATTTTTCATCATGCTTTGCCAGCACTTCTTTCGCATTTACCGTATTGCCCTCAGCGAATACACCTTGCGCTACCACCCCCTGCCCCTCGCGGAACAGGTCCGGTAAAATGCCGGTATAAGTGACGGTGATTGCGCCGCGCGCATCATAAACCTTGAAACTCATTTCCAGCGTCTTATCATCACGTTTCACCGACCCCGGCATCACCATGCCGCCGATACGTAAACGCTGACCTATTTCCGGCTTCTCGTGGCGCTCCCCTTTACCCTGCAAGATTTCGCCAGGGGTATAGAACAGATCGATATTGGCACGCAGTGCGTACAACACCAGAGTGGTGGTCAGACCGATACCGATCAAAACCACCATCGCCAGATAGAGCCGACTTTTTCTACGTGGGTTCACTGCTGTTTCTCCTGCGAACGGACGGAATGCTGAGTCTGATTTGCCTGCCGAATGCGCAGTTCCCGCGCCTGACGACGCTGAATATCCGCTAATAATTGTTTGTGCTGCCACAGCGTATGTCCCCACAAACTAAGCAGAGACAGCAAAGTAACCGCCACCGCCAGCCAGACATAAAAGGCATAGCCGCCCATGGCGAAAAATGCCGCCCAAGAGTTAAAGGCCGGATTCATAGACGTGGCTCCTTACGCAATAGGGCGCTTACCCAAGGGCGATGGCGCTCTTGCTGCAAAATCAAGTTGCGCAGGCGCATTAATGTCAGAGTAATAAAGCACAACAAATAGCCAAAAATCGCCCAACGTAACGGCGAACGCATACTTGGATCAATGCTTTGTTGCATGTTAGTGGAACCTTGATGCAAGGTGTTCCACCACACCACGGAGAAATGAATGATTGGAATATTGACCACACCGACCAGCACCAAAATACCCGCAGCCCGCCCGGCCAACTTGCGGTCGTCAAATGCGTTATACAGCGCAATCACGCCAAGATAGAGGAATAGCAACACTAACTCAGAGGTCAATCGCGCATCCCAAATCCACCAGGTTCCCCACATCGGTTTACCCCAGATAGAACCGGTGACCAAGGCAATAAAGGTAAACACCGCGCCGACCGGCGCCATGGCGGCTACGACGTTATCAGACATTTTCATTTGCCAGACCAGGCCAACAAGTGCCGCAATCGCCATCGACATATAGATCCCCATCGACCAGATCGCCGCCGGAACATGCAAGTAAATGATACGGAAACTGTTGCCTTGCTGATAATCAGAGGGGGCGAAACCAAATCCCCACACCCAGCCCACCATCAAACAGACCACAGCAGCAATACCCAGCCACGGGACAAACCGACCACACAGCGTATAGAGTCGCTCGGGTTTAGCGAATTGATGAAACCATTTCCACATTTTTCATTGCTCACAGTAAAATTGGACAGGCATCACTCAGCGGCAATGCCGGCGCAGGGTACGGCGCACAATCTGCTCTGACTGCGTTGGCTACCGCGCTTAAGCTTCTGAAAATTCTTATATTTTAACTACAGGCTTCTTTTAAGAAATTGTTACCTTCTGAGTGGCATTCAACTGCTAGTGCACACTCACTCTCAATGCAGCGGCGGTGGCAAAAGGCGCAAGTGTTACACTCCCCGCGAGCATTGCCCCCAAAATCGCCAGATACCCATCAATCGGCAGTGACATAGAAGCCGCATCAATGGCCGCAGTAGCAAATATCAGCACCGGGATATACAGCGGCAACACCAATAAACTCAGCAGCACCCCTCCCTTGCGTAACCCCACCGTCAGTGCCACACCAATAGCCCCGATAAAACTTAAGGTTGGCGTCCCCAACAGCAGCGTGAGCGCCATGGCAATCGCGGTATTACTATCAAGAGACAGCAACAGAGCGACCAGCGGAGATAAAATAAGCAAAGGTAATCCGGTAACGACCCAGTGAGCACACACTTTGCCTAACACCGTGAGTGCCAGTGGCGCGGGTAATAACAACAACTGTTCAAGGGAGCCATCGTAGAAATCATCGCGAAATAGCCGCTCCAAAGAGAGTAACGATGCAAGCAATGCCGCCACCCAGACAATCCCCGGTGCAATACGCGCCAATAATTGCGGTTCTGGGCCTATCCCTAACGGAAACAGTGTGATGACAATCAGAAAAAACCAGAGCGGGTTAACTATCTCTGCCCCTTTTCTAAAGGCTATTTTTAATTCACGACGCAACACGCTGATAAACATTAATTCTCCTGCGTGTTGGTTAAACGGATTTTACGCACACTCTGACCAACACCGTTCAGATCCTGATGTGTGGTAAGCAGTACCATGCCACCGTTAGCTGCATGCTCAACAAACAGATCTAACAGGGTAGCAACCCCCTGCTTATCAATCGCGGTCAACGGTTCATCCAGAATCCATAGTGGAGCCTTGCTCAACCACAAACGGGCCAAGGCCACGCGCCGTTGCTGCCCAGCCGATAATTGAGATACCGGTAAATCTTCATAACCCACCAACCCGACCTGAGACAAAGCCTGCCAGATTGCGGCGCTATCGACCTTTTGTAACACCGACTGATAAAACGCCAGATTTTCAAAAGGCGTCAGTACCGACTTAACTCCCGGTTGATGGCCTAAAAACAATAAATCCTGATGATATTTAGCGCGATCTCGGCGAATATTCGCCCCCAACCAGCTCACCTGCCCTTCATCTGCATCGGCCAGTCCGGCTAAAATCCGCAACAGACTGGTTTTACCTGCACCATTTTGCCCCTCAACCTGCACTATCTCCCCAGCAGCCACACAAAAGCTTAACTGTTGGAACAAGCTTCGCTCATCTCGGATGCAGGTCAGGTTTTTAGCTTCCAACATGAAGGATTGGTTTCCATCGTAGGATTGTTGTTTCAGGAAAACCGAATGATAACATAAGGCTTAATCCTTACGTAGCGTGGGTCTAACCCTGACCCTACCCTTATAGAGGTATTATTCGGTATAAGATCAAATTTCTGTAGAAAAAACCAACAAGATTAACGTTTGGTTACTTTTCCCCCTCTTCTGATGGCTATTTTACTCCCCCCAACAAAGACCCACTAACAACTCACCATTAGCCCAAGAATAATAAATAGCGACTACGCTTATTATGTCGGCCTTCCCTTATTTTTTGTGTTCCAACCACCACAATTATTTATCTACCAACCGGGAAATCCCTATGAATGATGAAAAACTGTCGCAGAATAAGGGTGAATTGAAAGTGGAAAGTGAGGAACAAAAGCAGGGAAAAGAGATAGAAATAAATGAGAAGGAACTTCCCTCAAAAGCAGCCGCAATCCATGAATTGATCCGCCTCGAGGGGCAAAAAGAGTTAGAGCGCGACAGCTTTGCACTGCTGTGGTCCGCCATTGCTGCCGGCCTTTCAATGGGGGCATCGCTTATTGCCAAAGGCATTTTTCACGCAAAACTACCTGACTCACCGGCAAGTTTCCTGCTGGAGAATGTCGGTTATACCTTTGGTTTTATTATTGTCATTATGGCCCGCCAACAGCTATTTACCGAAAATACCGTGACCGCGGTACTGCCCATCATGCAAAAACCGAGTGGGCAAAACTTTCTTCTGTTATTTCGCCTATGGGGGTTGGTGCTACTGGGCAACCTTATCGGTACAGGAATTGCGGCCTATTCCTTTATCCATATGCCGGTGTTTGATGAGTCGACACGCGCATCATTTGTCACTCTGGCACAAGGGGTGATGGAGAATTCGCCATCTGAGATGTTTGCTAACGGCATATTTTCCGGTTGGATCATTGCCACTATGGTATGGATGATGCCATCAGCAGGAGGCGCTAAGATCTGGGTCATTTTCCTGATGACCTATTTAGTGGCGCTATGCGACCTTACCCATATTGTGGTTGGTTCGGTCGAAATCTTCTATCTGGTATTTAATGGCTCATTACCCTGGCAGCAATTTATTTATCCGTTCGCTATTCCAACATTGGCAGGCAACATTATCGGCGGTACTTTTATTTTTGCCCTGATAAGCCATGCGCAGATCCGCAGTGATATGACCCATCAACCGAAAAATGGTGATAAGGCAGCCAAAGACACTCCGCCCCCCTCTGAATAGCACCAACTTAACCACTGTGTTAACGTGATAATTTCGTACTAGCAAAGAGGTACAACTAATGCATTTCTCTTCGATCGAGGATATCAGAGCGGCTATTGATGGCATAGATTCGCAAATTGTCGCGTTAATCGCGCAACGGAGCCAATGTGTAAAAGCGGCCGCCGCATTTAAGCAGGATCAGAACGCAGTACGGGCGCCAGATCGGGTGCAGATGGTAATAGATCGTGTCACAGCAGAAGCCAGCAAAGCGGGATTAGCAGAAGAGATCATAGAGAAAGTTTACCGGACGATGATCCATGCTTTTATCGACTATGAACTTGAACAACATCGGCGCTTAGGGCAAAAGTAAGCGGGATTCAGTTATCACTGTTCCACTAACAGGTGGTAACAGGGTATACCGACAATTTTTAATAAAATCCCCTTAGTTCAGCCAATCATCCTTATATCATCTAAACCATAAAAAATGCCATCACGTGGCAGGATTCAAAGATGGCTACACCGATACACCCGTGATTATTTACCTGGGTTACTGGCCACCTGGCTATTCTTTAATGCGATAAAAAGTGTAAAATATGTGAACATCAATATAGCAGACTGTTATTTGTCACTTTTTTATATTTATTCAATTAAATTTCAAGAGGTTAACGTGCAGGATTTACCAAACTGTCCAAAATGTAGTTCTGAATTTACATGGCAAGAAGGTGAACAACTGAATTGCCCGGAGTGTGGTCATGAGTGGTCGGAAAATAGCCCTTCAGCCACCGGCCAGGACGACCTGGTGGTGCGCGATGCCAACGGTAATTTGTTGGCTGACGGTGACTCAGTAACTGTTGTTAAAGACCTGAAAGTAAAAGGCAGTTCTTCAACGCTGAAAATTGGCACCAAAGTGAAAGGCATCCGCCTGGTTGAAGGGGATCACAATATCGATTGTAAAATTGATGGGTTTGGTCCAATGAAGTTGAAATCAGAGTTCGTTAAGAAGAGTTGAGATTTTAATCAATGAGTTACCCCCAAATAGCGATTCTGACTCTGGGGGTTACCGCTGGTTGCGGAGTTTCCCGGACACGAGTGGCGACTGCCTCGTGTCCTTAATTAAACTATTCACTTCTCACGCGGAGCCAACATTCGGTGTTGTTAATGGCTTGCGGCGAAAAAACATTTTATAAGACTGGGTTGCACAAATAACACCCGCGATGACCAAAACAGCACCTGATAACTGCAATCCCGTAGGTAAAATATGATTAAAAATAGCTAATATCATGGTAAATACCGGTACGAGGTTGAAGAAAACAGCCGTATTAGCCGCGCCTAAATTCTTAATACCCACATTCCAGAATAAATAGGCCAATACCGACCCTGCAATTCCCATGTAAATTAATGCGCCATGATTAAATGCAGAAATATTATACAATCCACTGAATGTACCTTCAGTGTAATAAGCAAACATAACGATACCTAACGTACCAAACAGCATCGTAAAACTGGTTATTTGCAAGGGGGTAGCACCTACAGTGTATTTACGGCAGCCAACAGTATAAGCAGCCCATGCAATATTCCCAAGTAAGATAATCATATCCCCTTGATTAAACTCCATATTAAGTAGGTTACTAATAGAACCTTTACTGATAACCAATAAAACACCTAATAAACTGATCAGCATGCCGACACATTGTACCCGTGATATTTTCTGCCTTTCACAAAGAGTGAAAAGAAGCGCAGTTGTAATTGGCGAGGTAGCCATAATAAGCGCGCCATTTATCGGCGTAGTGGTTTGTAATCCAATAAAGAAAGCCAAATTAAAACCTGTAATACCGCAAAGACCCAGTAAGACAAATGCCAGATAATTCTTTTTCAGGACAATCCAGCTATTTCTTTCTCGTAACAAAAGTACCGCTAATATAGTGACACTAGCAATAACAAACCTCTCAGTTGCAGCTAACAGAGGAGAAACGTGGTTGACAATTAATGCTGCGACATTAAAATTCGATCCCCAGAAAAAAGTGGAGAGGACAACACAAAGCAAAACAAGATATTTATTCATCTGACTATCTCCAAAGTACTGCGTCAAGAACAATAGAAGATGCAAGTGCATTTTTGGATGTTTTCAATAAATAACTGACCGTGTCAGCAACATCAGAGGCCGCAAGCATTCTCTTCTTTTGTTCCCTTGAAATATTAATATGGTCATCCATTAGCTCTCTAAATGACGTATCAACTTTATCCAATATAATACTTGTTACTTTAATCCCTAATGGTTTGCAATATTCTCGTAACCCATCAGTCATACCTTGAACTGCATATTTAGAAACAGAATATGCATACATATCTTTGTTTCCTCTGGTACCCCATACTGATGACATATTTATTATTTGTGCTGAAGGGCTATTAATCAGTACCGGCAACAGCGAGCGAGTCAGATAAAAATAACCATTCACATTAACATCAAATGTATTTTTCCATTCTAAATCCGTAGTGGTTAGTGGACTACTGAAATAGGCAATACCTGCAACATTTATAAGTACATCAATAGAACTCATAACCTCTAAAGCATTTAAAACAGCCTGTTCTACTGCTCCCCGCTGAGTAACATCCAACTGAATAAAATGTATTTTATCTTGGTATTTATTTTTTAATAATGTAGTTTCTTTCTCTGGAATATCTTTAAAATGGCAGGCAAAAACAGAATGTCCATCTTTTAGAATCCGTTTTGTTAAGCTTTGTCCAATTCCACTTTCACAACCAGTGATAAATATATTCATGTTATTTTCCTTTATTTACACTAAAAATATGATGCGATGTTTATATCTCGGGTTAAATACTATAATATTCATCTATTGAGGATAAGAGCTGAAATTGAATAGGTGAATTTCAAAAATGAAAGATAAAATTTCTCTGGACGACCTTAACCTGTTTATAAGTGTCGTCGATGCTGGCAGTCTGACAAAGGTATCTGAAATAACTGACATCCCCCTGCCTACCTTAAGTCGCCGAATAACAAAGCTTGAACAATGCATTGGTGGCCGGCTACTTAATCGCTCAACCCGAACGATCACTCTCACCCCTTTAGGCCGTATGTATTACGATAGCTGTGTTGGCCCGCTATCTGAATGTTTGTCAGCAACAACATTACTTGATGACTACCACCATAGCTTAACGGGAAAATTGGTGATAACCGCGCCAATAAATCTTACCCACCAGTGGGTCGGCAATTGTATTTTTGATTTTATGCAGAAGTACCCAGATATCAGCATTGATTTAATGGTGACCAACCGAGTTATTGATCTCGAATCTCTCAATATTGATGCAGCGATTAGAGTCGGTAAATTGAAGGACAGCAACTGGATAGCAAAAAAAATCATGAATTCACATTATGTTTTTTGTGCCTCAATAGAATACCTTTCTAAAAATACCGTCCCGTTAATTCCTGAAGACTTGGTTAATCAACATAAGTTGATCATGCCGAAATCAGATACAGAATGGCAGATAATAAATAAATCATCAGGTAGTGAGTATCTTATTTCAGCCACTCCCTATATGGTGGTTGATGATACCGAGTTAGTTATCCGTGCGGCAAAGAAAAGCTTAGGGATTTGTCTGGCTCCTTTTCAATTTGTCACATCACTTATCGAACGTGGGGAATTGGTACATATCTTACCGGAGTGGCATGGTGGGCTTAGACCAACTTATCTTATGTTTAGAGATAGAAATTATGTTCCCGCTCGCTTACGTGCTTTTATTAGTCATGTGGAGAAATATGAAATTATCGGTAAATAAGATGGAGGCTAGGCTAGAGATAAAAAATGAGAAGAGTATTTATTAATAATGCCCTTCTCAAACATCTAATGATAGTACACAAGGTAAAATTAGTATGATATTCCTTTCATTCCTTCGCTGGTGTACCGTTCCCCATATATATCTAGTTTATTCTTAATATCATTTAAAATTTTTATATCCGCATCTTCTAATTTAATATGACACGAGGCGACGTTCTCTCTTAAATATCGTTCTTTTTTCGTGCCAGGAATAGGTACGATATTAACACTTTGAGCCAATAACCAGGCAAGTGCTATCTGACCAAGACTACAATTATATTTATGACTTAATGGTGTAATAGCCTCTAAAATAGCAAGGTTCTTGGCCATATTCTCTTCAGAGAAACGAGGATTGAAACGCCGGAAGTCATCGACTGAAAAGTCGTTTACTGAAGTATATTTTCCAGTTAAAAAGCCTCGGCCAAGTGGTGAATAAGGTACCAATCCAATATTATTATTTTTCAGAAATGGTAATATTTCATCTTCAATATCCCGAGTCCAAAGAGAATACTCCGTTTGCAAAGCGTCGACAGGAAATACCGACAGCGCCCGCTGAAGAATATCAACAGAAACTTCACATAGGCCAATATGCAATATTTTACCCTCTTTGACTAAGTTCGCCAAAGTATACATAGTCTCTTCGATAGGTGTTTCAGTATCAAGCCTATGCATGTAATAAAGGTCGATTTTTTCCAACCCCAATCGTTCTAATGATGATTCACAACTTTGCTTTATATAATCAGGAGAATTATTGATTTTTCGTTCATAACCAGCGCTATTTCCGCGATCAATACCACACTTGGTGGCGATAGTTAAGTTTGCACGATCATTAGCCGTCAAACCAGACAAACAGCGCCCAATCAATGATTCATTATGACCACGACCATACATATCTGCCGTATCAAAAAAAGTCACCCCTTCATTTATCGCTGTATGCAATACTTTCAGTGAATCAATCTCATCACTAGGCCCATAGAATTCACTCAGCCCCATAGCACCATATCCAATCGCAGATACCTGTAAGTGAGAACCTAAAGTTCGCTGTGGCAATTCGTTATTATTCATTTTATTTCCTTATATTTAAATGATCAAATCTCGCTATCTATATCCAATTTTTACACTTGAACCATTTTCTTAATTATCTCACTAAATGAATATTTCCGTCATTCCAAGTACCTACGAGATAACTATTCCCGTGTTTCGCTAATGCAACTGCGCCACTAAAATTATCATCCAATAGTTCGGTTTTTCCCGAAATGACATTGACACGTTTAACAGCATCCGCACCATTATCGATAGCGACAATAACGTCATCCGACTCAGCAACAATACCCACACCGGGGCGAATAAAGTCATGACCTAACTCCCGCTTATCGCCCGCTTTATTGATATGAGTTAACCGACCGCTATATTGGGTCACGACTAAACTTCCATCGTTGAGTTCAACAACCCCCACAGGAAGATTTAACCCTGTAACAAGAGTTATTACACTGCCTGTATCTAGATTAAGTGAAGATATATCACCGGATGACCGATTCGTAATCAATAAATTACCCGACTTAGAAAATGCAATCCCTGTTGGGGTTCGGTAACCTGTCGATATCTTCTGCTGAACGCCCTCGGGACTAATTTTTAGAATGTAATTGTCAGAATATGAGGACACATAGACATCGCCATTCTGATTAATGGTAATGCCCGCAGGAGATGATATATTATCTGCGAAAACTTCCTTTTTACCATTAGTATTTATTTTAGTGATCGAGCCAGCGGACCAATTAGTTACATACACAACGCCTTGTTGGTTGACAGCAATCCCTGTAGGTGCATTAAATCCCGTATAAATAATTGATGAATCAGCCATAAGTCCCTCATTAAAAAAAACAGCAGACAGTAGAAATAAAAAAACACTTAATTTTTTCATAAAAAATTCCTTATTAGCATTCTTTAATAACCAATAGTTGCGCCACCATCGATATTCAATGAGGCACCATTAATAAATGATGACTTCTCGCTTAATAAAAATAATATTGCATTATTGATATCTTCAGTACGGGCGTATCTCTTATATGGATTCATAGATTGTAGATTTGCATCTAACACATCTTTTTCAATCGCTTTAAACTTAGCTAATTTATCGCATGTCTGACTCCAAGACTCAGTCTCAGTGATCCAGGGATTAATTGCATTTAAATTGATATTCTCAGCGGCTAAATACTTTGAACATGCTTTGGTGAACCCAGCTAATGCTGAATTAACAGTGCTATTAATAATAAAAAGTGGATCAGGATCATAGCAGAAAGTACCATTAATAATAATTATTTTCCCGCGTTGATACTTT
Source organism: Yersinia sp. 2540 StPb PI (assembly GCF_052217165.1). Taxonomy (NCBI): domain Bacteria; kingdom Pseudomonadati; phylum Pseudomonadota; class Gammaproteobacteria; order Enterobacterales; family Yersiniaceae; genus Yersinia; species Yersinia sp. 2540 StPb PI. The sequence goes on along the minus strand of NZ_JAZGQC010000001.1, from coordinate 2,009,703 downwards.
GACATCATCCTGGACACCGCTTGGGTCATTCGGATTGTTCCCATAAGCTTTGCCTGCATCGTCACCTGCCAGTCATCCTCTGTAGTAGAGAAAAAATCTGTCGGCTCACCATTCCCTGCTGCATTTATCAGTACATCAATTGGACCATAATATTCATCAATATAGGCCACCCCTTGATCCACAGAGATCTGACTAGATATATTTATCTTTTGCGTAACAACATAAGATTGCTTATTCGTCTGGTTAATTATCTCCTGCTTTACTCGTTCCAATTTGTTATCGTTGCGCCCGACCAATACCACTTTATAATTGTTTTCCACCAACCCCCGGGCTATTTCCTTACCAATGGAACCCGTTGCCCCCGTCACTATAGCTAATTTATTTAACATGATTTTATTTTGAACTCTCAATAGGGTTAAAAAAACTACTGGCTTTAGACTTCCCAATATAATTAATCGCCAGAATAATATTAATCACTGATACCGAAACACAGACTATCACCACACCCAACCAATTCATCGAATGCCATACTAAACCAAGAACAAATGTGCCAAAACTCCCTCCAGCTAGACAGGACAAAAGATATAATGATGAAACTGTTCCTTTAGATGAACTATCTACAAATTGGTTAAGGATAGACATAACAATAGGCTGTATACCAAAAACGAATATAAATAAAGCAAAAATCCCCAACGCAACAATATAAATATTATTGCTACAGGCAATAACTAATATAGACGCAGATACCCCACATAAGAATGTGATTATAATTTTTTTCTTATCAATAGCCATTGCAAGTTTTGCACTTATAAATGCCCCACCAACTGCACTTATTCCAACGAAGTTCAACCAACCCAAGGCTGTCGATGATAGAGTAAAAGGCATTCCTCTAAGGTAGTAAGTTAGAAATGAAGACAATCCTAAATAACTAAAGAAAAGGAGAAAACCTAAAGATAAAAACAGAATAATATTTCTATCAGTGAGCATTTTTGCTGCATTTATATAAACATGACTCAATTTTTTATGATTACGCTCGACAGTAGAGTTTTCTTTTAGCCCAATAATTATCAGCAGTGCTGAAATCAGAACTAGCACTGCATACATAGAGAACGCAGTACGCCAGGAAAAGTGATCGGATAAAATACCAATGATGCTACGACTAAAAATGATACCGACAATTGATGCCGATATCATTAATCCCATTGCTTGTGGGAGTCTATCCGCCGCAGTATTTTTAGCAGTATAAGCAAATAAAGCAGCAGGAACCGCAGCAGCAAAAATCCAAGTAATGCCATAACGAGAAGAAAAACATTATAGTTTGTAATATAAAGGCAAATAATCAAACAGAAAATAACACCTGCGCATCCAAACAAACTCAAATACTTAGCTGACGCTCTGTCAGATAGAGGACCAAATATAAAAAATGAAATAGCATAAATAAAACATGACACACTAAATGAATAGCGTGCATCTAGTACCGCCACATGAAAACTTTCTGATATTTCCTGAAAAATTAGCTGTGTGATATAAACTTCACCTACCGATAAAATAACCCCGATAACCGATATGATCAGGCTAGAAAACTCGCCGTCTGAATTACTATTTCCGAGTATGTTATTTGAATGCATAATTACACCTATTACTTTCATTTATAATAATTAAATATCTTTCGCTATTTAGCTAGAGATAGGTATTATCAGTTATGCCAAAGTTTCCTTGGCACCGCTGTATAATAACTCACTACAATAGTCAGATTTAGATTCAGCGATTCACTTAGATAAGAGTCTCTAATATAAAATCAAGGCAGAAAGATATTTAATATATGTAGCTATAATCGTGTCACTGCCATTGCTAAACCTTCACCACCACCGACACACAACGCCGCGATTCCATTTTTTAGATTACGAGCACTCAGTTGATAGATAAGTGAAACCAAAATGCGGCAACCTGAAGCACCAATCGGATGTCCTAAGGCAATCGCACCACCATTAATATTGATCTTCTCTTTCGGGATAGCTAATGCCCTTTTAATGGCTAACGACTGTGCAGCAAAAGCTTCATTACATTCAAAGAGATCTATCTGAGAAATATCTTTATTGATCTTATCCAAACACTGAGTAATTGCTGCAATGGGTGCAACACCCATGATTGAGGGACAAATACCTGTATTAGCGAAAGCAGAAATTTTCACCAAAGGTATCAACCCCAGCTCTTTGGCTTTACTGGCACTACAAACAATGACTGCAGCGGCACCATCATTTAATGAAGATGCATTGCCAGCCGTTACTGTTCCTTGAGAATCAAATGCGGGTTTTAACTTTGCTAGCCTGCCAGGCTCAGTTACTCTTGGCCCTTCATCAGTATCAATAACCTGTGAGCCTTTTTTATGCATTACGATAACAGGTGATATCTCAGCTTTGAATTTCCCTTCTTCAATTGCTGTCAGTGCCTTGCGATGAGACAGTATTGAGTATGTATCTTGGTCCTCACGCGAAATATTATATTGACTAGCAACATTTTCAGCGGTGATCCCCATATGATAGCCCTTATAGGCATCCGTTAATCCGTCATTAACCATTGAATCAACGATATTACTATTACCAACACGAGTTCCTTGACGTGAGGACAATAAAATATGTGGTGACAGAGACATATTCTCTTGCCCTCCGGCAATAATTATTTCAGCATCTCCATTGCGGATAGCCTGAGCAGCCAATTGTATTGCAATAAGTCCTGACCCACAGACTTTATTAATAGTTAGCGCACAAACATCATTTGGCAGACCAGCATTTAATGCAGCCTGACGTGCAGGGTTTTGACCACAACCCGCGGTTAATACTTGCCCCATAATAACTTGGTCAATATCTTCAGCTTTAATCTTATAGGTACATAGTAAGTCTTTTATAACGGTAGTACCTAATTCAGTAGCCGGGACAGTAGACAGTCCGCCCTGAAATGAACCTATGGCTGTTCTCTTGGCACCTACAATAACAATGTCTTCCACGGAGAGTTCCTTTTAAATTATTCTAAAAAAATATCATTAAAATATAACATTGCATTTATCACAATGTGCATTCTGGTAATGTTAATTAAATACTCACAGTAAGCCATTTATTATCTGCTGCATAATTACTGAGTTTCGTTCCCTCACCAATACATACTGGATGGCCAACACAGGAAAGCATAGGTATATCAGAAACATCATCCCCATAGGCAAAACACGTCGATAGCTTAATGTTATTTTTTTCGGCATATTGCCTAATAACAAAAGCTTTACCATCACCAATTGTTTGCGTTCCTAAAATTTCCCCAGTTACTACTCCTGAATTGTCAATGACTAATTCTGTGCAGAGAATATCTGTAACACCTAATAACCTAGCGATAGGTTTTAATAACGGAGCCATTGAGCCAGACACTAACACTATATTATGACCTAAAACTCTATGCGCTAGAATACTTTTTAATGTGTAAGTTATGAATATATCAGTAGTTGAAAATGTTTTTTTGAACCAGCTAACTGCACACTCTTCAATTTTTAATAAAGGGACGTCTTTAAAAAAACGATAATAAGTTCTATTTAATTCCTCGCGGCTATTCGTTTTTCTAGCCAGAACAGAAAACTGTGAATCAAATTTTTCTTTCTGACTGTCTAATTTATTTTCACTTGCCCAAAAATGGAAGAAATCAAACATGCTTTTTATATTTATTAGCGTATCATCCACATCATAAAACGCAGTCCGGCACATATTTATTCTCCATCCTCATAGCGCATTCTTCGACTTTTTTCCTTAAAATCAGGGTCATTTCCTGCAATACCGGCATCCCCCCACCGAGCAGGTGAGACCTCTTCAATATAAACTGTAATTTTATCTAATGGGCAACCTAGCTGGGTATGAACTACTCGTGTGATGTCTGCAATAAGTAAACTAGCCGATTTTTCATTAGCAAATGGCCAAGCCGTTATCTTAATAATTAGCATAATTATCTACCCTAGTGTCGTAATATTGTGAAAGTCTGACTGTTTTAACTTCAGATGAGCATGAATGTCGCCGCCTAATCCATATAGCCCTATTGCTCCGCCATAGCTTTGCTGTGAACTCATAAAAAGCACGACTACATTGATAATACGATTAGCCTCTTTATTTACTTTCGCTGGAAATGGATTATCTAAAATAGCCCAATAAGATGCACATCCATGTGCATCAGTAATAAATACATTTGGAATACCAAGGGGTCCAGGTCTGGTTAGCATATCTGGATTTAAATCATCTTCTCTAAGGCTCATTACTGTATATAAACTATTAGGAATAAGATGACTAAAATCGAAATCAAACCGTACCGACCTACTGTCATCCAAAACAGTAACAGTTAGTTTCCCTTCCGCTTTTACCCAGTCCGCTAAAGTTATTTTGTCTATTTTCCTTCGTCCATCACTTTCACGATAATCAGAAATATATGCCTGATTAAGAGAGAAGCTATCTCGAACCACTCCGTTAGCCTTCGGGCATTGTTCCGGTGCAAATACCATTGGGTAATTATTTAAAGGCAACGGTAACGGCAACGTAAAAAGCTCTATATCACTTAATTCATCTATTGAGGCACTAGATAAATCTTTCTTAATTAAATAAGGTTCTATATTACCAAATGGGGGGACAGGTGTTTCTTTATCAACAATCGCCATTCCCCAAAGGCTTTTATCCTTTTGTGGCAAAGTACCAATAACCACAAAATCCCCATTTTTATCGATGACTTCACTTGGCGGATAAAGTGGCCCTTGTGTAGTAATTGATAATTCGTAAATATATTTTTTATTACTATCCATCATATTTACTCTGAAATCACCTTGCTTGAATTTATTTTAATAAAATGGTCGCCAATAGCTTTTTCTGCAAGTTCAGCCTCTTTCTTACTGATAATATCGAGTGGGTAGACTGTAAAACTTGCTTCCATAGAGGCACATAAAATATCATTTTGCCATGCTTCTATCGTGGAATTTATTTTCTCACGTCGCTCATTAACATCAATATCATTAACCTTATAGGTAATATTAGCTGCGATTGGGAAAACAAAATTATAAAAATTAATATTGAGTGAATTAATAACAAAGTATTTTTTGATATCACCGAGGAACGGATAAAACTCCTCAGTAACGGCAATAAATGTTTGCCTAAATGCCTCAACTAATAACATACCTTGCAAGTGTTTACCTGATTGATGATCACCCATTAACTCACAGCGCTCATCAATCATAAGTGGTAAGTTATAAATATCTTTATCGACCTTTTGGGCTTTGCCGATCAGGATATTATGCTCTTCTTTCTTATGGGTATAACTATTACTACCTTGTGGATATCTCTCTTGTAATAACATATGTAAGTCAATATTGCTGACCTGTTTATTATAGTGATGATAATTTTCTAATATATTACTAATAGTATCTTTTCTTACACCTTGCCCAACAACTAAAGTATTATTTTTAGCTAAAACTTTAGATGGAATCTTTGTCATTAAGTCTAACTGACTCAATGTAACAATATCATTACCCATAGCGAAATCGTGGAACTTATCTCCGACCACCAATAGGTCTGTTTTTTGTTTTGTTAGCATGTTCATCTGCCTCATTTTTCATTAATTAAATGAAATTTTTTGATAAATTTTTGTATACAAGCCGTCATTGCCGCCAGTGATATATCTATCACCTGCTTGTTGAATTATTCTCTGGTAATTTTCATCGGTGAATGATTTTATGTATTCTTCAGGTTCTACCGAAAAAGATGAAACAAACATAACACCAGGTTGAGTACTAAATACTGAGTGATAAGCTTCAAAAGATTCGATCTTGTCCTTATTGCTACGGACAACGTTAAAAATTGTATTTTCCCGCCAGTTACGATATTGCGAGTGAAATTCTGGAACAACTTCTACATGTCGTAACTGGACATATTCAGAGTCAGGAACAGATTTCTCTGACACAATCGGGCTTTCAACATACTTAACCAGTTCACGTTTTACATCACCAGACAATAGTGCCGTAAGGTCAGCAAGAATATCGTTCAGATGATTCTCGTCATACTGAATTTCACTTATCTCAGTGTAGCTATTGAATTCCAGCAATTCCTTATCTTCACCTTGCATCGAAAGATAATAGTTTTTCATTGCGGATGACTGCAATAACCCTGCGAGTTTGGATTCCATCCCTTTCTTTAAAGGGTAGCGAGAAATCATTAGGTAGTTAGATGACATTGTATATTTCCTTTTCAATCAATTGTGGGTTAATCGTTATTTCGATGAAAGGAGCTTACGTTTTTAAAACAATGTTTTGAAATATTTATTTTGTGATAGTATAAAGATATCAGCAGGTTTAAAACTTGAGATAGACCTTACTGAAATGTCGCTTAAACGTGAACACGGATGTTGGAGAAAGTGATGCAGATATTTAGTAAAAGACTTCCTACTATCAGGCAGTTACAGTTTTTCCTTGCTGTGTGTGACGATATGAGTTTCAGACGGGCAGCCGAGCGACTAGGGGTTTCACAACCTCCGCTATCGACGCAAATTCGTAATCTTGAAGAAAATCTGGGAACAGCCCTATTCCTACGCAATACACATCAGGTATCTCTAACAGAAGCCGGTAAACTGTTTGAATTACAGAGTAGAAAGCTCTTGAACACCATGGTTGCTGATTTGGCAGAAATAAAAAAACACAGCACTTATGATCAAGGGTTTCGTGCAGGTACGACTAAAACGTTAGACTTTAATTTAATGCCTAAAATTCAGGACACGCTTGATGGTTTAGCGCATACAAATAAAATCTACAAAGACACCTATACATCTAAACAACTCTTAATGGAAATGCTTAACGGACATCTGGACTTTTCGATTGTTGCAGAAAAACCATACCAAAATGAATTATTGGAATTTAAATTCATCTATAAAGAGATAAACTTGATAACTATTCCAAGTAGTCATCCTGCCAGTCAAAAAGAGTTTATTGATTTAAAAGATGTCAGTGATCTCCCGTTATATTGGTTTAGCCGGCTGGCTAATATGGATTACTTTGATAAATGTGAGAAGATTTTCAATGCGTTACCTTTTAATCTAACCCGAAAACCTGAGCCTGGTGATCCATTACGGATGTTATCAGAAATTGCATTAGGACGTGGAATGGCCTTTATTCCTTATTCTATGTGCATGGTTAGCAGAGCGGGAATTGCCTATAAACGTATGACACCTTATTACGAAGATAAATTCGGTATTAATATTTATCTCTCTTGGCGAAAAGATTTAAAAAAAATTAGCGCGCTGGATGCAATACAAAAAATTCTATCCTTAGAGCCTTAAGCTGTCTTGTTTAATTGTGTAATTTAATCATCTCTCGCGTCTGACGCAATTCGATAGCCACACTCATCTTAGATGATGGCTCTTAATCACATTGGGTAACTGTAGCTGTGTCGAGAAAACATCGTTTTTCGGTTATTACTATCACTTAATCACTCTAAGTTGGTGACAGAGTGACCAAACAGCCAGCTAACCGCTTATTATCTGGATAAAAATGCGTATAATGCTCGGCAGTACACTTCAGCGGCAGTCACTCTGCCAATGTCCGGGTCCCCGTAGTTAAACGGATATAACAAGCCCCTCCTAAGGGCTAGTTACTGGTTCGATTCCAGTCGGGGACACCATTAGCACATCCCGCTAAGTCCATGAAATCAATTGAAAACAACAATATCGACAAAGACTAAACAATATGGATTTTCCAGAGAATCGACTGGGTAGACTGCTTACGCTCCCTACTTTGAAGCTCAGTACAAAGAATTAATAATCAAGGTTGAAACACTAAAACAAAAGTTGCCTAACGACGACCAGCAGTGGAAACGCACAGAGTTTTTAGCTCATTTACTCCAGATAAAACATCACCAGCCAACCCATCCCCCTCACTATATGGACTTTATCTTCACTCCATTCCTCGTTGGCATATAATAAATATTTATCATAAATATCAATGAATAGAGTACCAATCCTCTCTATTTTTACCCAGAAAATCCACTATTTATCACTCTCTGCTTGTCAATTTAGATATATCGATCTAAATTAGATATATCTAAATTGTTTAGATATATCTAAAGGAGAGACATTATGTTTGGTTTTTCAAAACGTGGTCATCATCAGGGCGGCGAACACCATGAAGGGCAGCGCCACTGTGGCGACAGGATGCATCGCGGAGGTCGTCATCATATAACCGCTGAAGGCGCTGAAGCAGTAAGGGGCGGCAGGCGTGGTCGCGGTGATAAAATGCATCGCTTGTTCGAACATGGGGATTTGCGCATCGTCCTCTTGGCGCTGGTTGATAAAAAACCGAGCCACGGTTACGAGCTGATTAAGGCAATTGAAGAGGCGTCCTCCGGGCTCTATGTTCCAAGCCCTGGGGTTATCTACCCAACGCTAACCCTGCTAGAAGAGCAAGATTTTGTCACGCCAGTGGCAACCGGTAATGGCCGTAAAAGCTACCAAATCACTGATGCCGGTAAAGTTGAATTACAACAAAATCAACAGATGGTGGATGTGATTTTCTCCCGCTTGGCACAGGTAAATCGCCGGCCAGAAGGGAATCTGGCAGAAGGTATTGCTGATGCTATGCATCGCTTACGCCACATTCTACGTAGCAGTATGATGCGTTCTGATGTCGCACCAGAGCAAGTCGTGCGCATTAACGCGGCACTACTGGCGGCGGTAGAAGTGATTGAACAAGAGTTAGCACCGCCTTCGGCTACAACTGATGAAAAAGATCAGGAGAAAAGCTGATGCCGGGATATCGTTATCGCATCACCATTGAGCCGCTGACCGACCGCAAAGGTGACGCTATTGAGAAAGCCCCGCTAACGTTCGAAGCCGAGAATCATGACGAGATCCTCGGCATCATCGAACGGTTACAAATGCGAGAAGATATAGACTTCGGCAAAGAGAAAACCGCAGCATTTGCTCTCGGGCTGAAACTGTTTTCAGAAACGATGCTGGAGAACCGTAAACACCCACTGTTTGCGCCGCTGCGCACCGCATTTACCGATTTCATGATTCATCTGAAGAAAGGCCCGCACGATAGTAATGATAGTGCCGGGTAATACGTCATAAGGAGAAAATGGACCCGCTCCCGACTATATTTATCCACTGGGGATATCGGCTATAGACGATATCCCGGCAGATGACTTAATCCAAATCGGCACCGTTACTGGCAATAACTTTTTTGTACCAATAAAAGGATTTCTTTCTCTTACGGGCTAAAGAACCCTTGCCCTGATCATCACGGTCAACATAAACAAAACCATAGCGCTTGCTCATTTCACCGGTAGAAGCAGAAACCAGATCAATACAACCCCATGAGGTATAACCCATTACCGGAATGCCATCAGCAATGGCCTCCCCCATAGCTTTGATATGCTCGCGCAAATAACTGATGCGATAATCATCTTCAATCTCGCCTTGCGGGTTAATTTCATCCTTGGCACCTAACCCATTCTCAACCAAAAATAGCGGTTTCTGATAGCGGTCGTACATCATATTCATGGTGATGCGTAAACCTAAAGGATCAATACCCCACCCCCATTCACTGGCCTCAATGTGAGGATTTTTCAGCGATTTTACGATATTCGCCGCACTGCTGTTATGGTCGTTCATATCGGCCGACGCACAGCGGGAGGCATAATAACTAAAGGAGACAAAATCCACTGTATGCTTGAGTATCTCGTCGTCACCCGTTTCAGTAACAATTGAAATCCCTTTATCCCTGAAAAGCCGTTTGGTATAAGCCGGATAAGCACCTCGGGCCTGTACATCAATGAAAAACAGATTTTCACGGTCTTTCTCCAGCGCGGCCCACACATCCTCGGGTTTACACGTGCGCGGATAAAAGTTCCCCCCCGCCAGCATACACCCCACCTGATTATTCGGATTAACCTCATGGGCAATTTTTGTCGCCAAGGCACTGGCAAGCAACTCATGATGAGCCGCCTGATACTTTACTTGCTCCTGATTTTCCTGTTGCTCAAACACCAGCCCGGCACCAGAGAACGGACTATGCAATAGGATATTAATCTCGTTAAACGTGAGCCAGTATTTAACTAATCCATCAAACGCCGTAAAACATGTGCGCGCATAACGGGCGAAGAAATCAACCATCTTCCGGTTACGCCACGAGCCGTATTCTGTGACCAGATGCATGGGAACATCAAAGTGGCACAGCGTCACCAGCGGCTCAATATTGTACTTTTTACACTCGGCAAAAAGGTCACGGTAAAATGCGATGCCCTGCTCATTCGGGGTTAACTCATCACCGTTAGGGAAAATCCGACTCCATGCGATTGAGGTACGAAATACGGTGAACCCCATTTCAGCCATTAACGCGATATCATCTTTATAACGATGATAGAAATCGATCGCTTGATGACTGGGATAAAACTCATCATCTCTTAGGGTAAAACGCTTCTCCTGCCCCAGCTTTACTGCCAAACGGTGTGGTCCATGAGGGATCATATCAACCGTCGTCAGCCCTTTTCCACCTTCAAAGCAAGCACCTTCGGCCTGGTTTGCGGCTAATGCGCCGCCCCATAAGAAACCGTCGGGAAATGTTGATACTGGCATTACATACCTCGTATTTAGTTAATTTTTACTGCGCTTGGCGCCACAGCAGAATGGGCGGTATCGCTTTCGCTATTTTCAACCGGGATATCTTCAAAACCCAGCAACAGCGTGGTAATAAACGAAATCACGATGGCCAGAATCATCACACCAAACACCCATACAATACTCATTGGATTGGCCGGATCGAAGAACTGGACACTGGTAAATAATCCAGGGGACGCCATCGAATGACTTGCCAGCCCACCGATTCCGGCGACTGCACCACAAATAAAACCACTAATAAGACTGGCGATCAGCGGGCGTTTAAGGCGCAATGCCACCCCATAAAGTGCCGGTTCAGAGATACCTGCGACAATCGCTGATGCGGCCGCAGCCAGCGCCGTTTGGCGCAATTCCGGGTTTTTGGTTCGCCATGCGACAGCCAACGATGAGCCACCCAGTGAAAGATTAGCGCCAATCTCTGATGGCATAACCATGCCCTCTTTGCCGGTCTCCGCAATGGTCTGAATAATGGTTGGGGTAAAGACACGGTGCATGCCGGTCATAACCAATAAAGGCCAGAGTGCCCCCATAATCGCTACCGAGAGCCAGCCCAGATAGTCATGAACGGTGTACACTAACGAAGAAATACCGCTACCGATCCAAACTCCCAGAGGGCCAATAAACATGATGGCAATAGGCGCGGAAATCAGCACAATTAACATTGGTTTAAGGAAGTTTTTGGTCACCGCCGGTGTAATGCGATCCACCCATCTTTCAATATAAGACAGCAGCCAGGTCATACATAATGCCGGAATAACGGTATAGGTATACTTCACCGCCGTGACCGAAACGCCCATAAACTCAACTTGTTGACCTTGTGCAGCTTTAGCCATTAAATCAATAAAGGCGGGATGAACCAACACCCCGGCAATGGCGATAGCCAGCGACATATTGGTTTTAAATTTGAGTGCGGCAGAAGCAGCAACCATAACCGGAAGGAAGAAGAACGCTCCGTCACCAATGACATTGAGAATAATCAGTGTCGATGAGCCTTTGCCAAAAACACCGGTCATATCCAGAATCATGGCCAACAGTTTGACCATTGAACCACCGATAATGGCAGGAATCAGAGGTGACATGGTGCCAATCAGCGCATCAAGGATCCCCGCGCCGATGCGTTTCAAGGTTATTTTATTTTTTTGCGGCAGCGTATTTTCAGCTACCAGGCCTTCCGGCAGCAGTTTTAGCACTTCAGCATAGGCATATGAAACGTTGTTACCAATAATGACCTGACACTGGTTTTCATTGCGCACCACACCCAGCACACCGGTGATGGACTTCAACTTCGCCAGATCAACCGCATTATCATCGTTAAGCACAAAGCGTAAACGCGTCATACAGTGGGTCACCGCTGCGATGTTATTCGCCCCACCAATGGCATCGACTATCGATGCAGATACTGCGGCATAATTCTTTGACATGAGTAGCAACTCCCCGTAATGACGCACGCCGAGCTAAGCAAACCATTTGTAATCGAAGAGGGACTATCCTCACCAGCATAAATGGTAATTAGCTATTATATTCATAGTATTATTTAAATATTACCTGCCGATACACCCTTGCTTTTAGTTATTATCAGGCAACTAGGTAACCGGTTCCACACGAGAATCTTAAATTACTGACTGCAATTCAATAGATGAAGCAATTAAATTCTTATTTTGTGATAACGATCAGCATTGATTAGGCGTGTTATTGTGCACGACAATAGCTGTGGGCCTAAAGAACGGAGTATTGCCATTCAGCCGCCAGTCTATAGCGCATGGTCCAGAACCCAATTGGAACAGCATGTCTGCCCGCCCATAGGGTAAGTGAATATTGCTAACAGCCGTGCAGTTTCGAGGGCGAAAGGTATAGAATGACAATAATTTTCAACGGGTAGGAAAGACCTATGTCTACAATGCTAGAAGTGGCAAAAAAAGCAGGTGTCTCGAAAGCCACTGTTTCGCGTGTTCTGTCAGGCAAAGGCTATGTCAGTGAAGTGACTAAAGCGCAGGTATATAAAGCGATTGAAGAGAGCGGATATCGGCCAAACTTGCTGGCAAGAAATCTGGCGACCAATAAATCACAATGTATTGGTTTGGTGGTGACCAATACTCTTTATAATGGTAACTACTTTAATGAGATACTGTCTCAAGCGGCCAAAAAATTAGAGAATAATGGCCGTCAGCTGGTGCTGGTTGACGGGAAACACAGTGCGGAAGAGGAACAAGAAGCAATCCAATTCCTGCTCGACTTACGTTGCGACGCAATAATAATTTATCCCCGATTTTTAACTGTGGATGATATGGATCTTATTATTGATAAATATAAGCAGCCCATTATGGTGGTCAACAGAAAATTAAGAAAAAACCACAGCCACTGTACTTTCTGCGATCATAAAGGGTCCAGTTATAATGCGACAAAATATCTCATTGAGCGGGGCCATCAGGATATTGCATTTATCACCGGCTCACTGGATTCACCGACAGCGATTGAGCGCCTTTCTGGATATAAAGAAGCATTAAATGCATTTTCTCTTCCGCTGCGCGATAACCTTATTATTCAAGGGAAATGGACCCCGCTCAGTGGTGCAACTGCGGTAGAATCGTTATTAACCAGCCAACAACCATTTAGTGCGATTATCGCCAGCAATGATGATATGGCAATTGGTGCCATGAAAAGATTAAATCAGGCAGGGATCAGAGTACCTGAAGCGGTCTCTCTTATTGGCTTCGACAATATCCCCATAGCACCTTTTCTAAGTCCATCGTTATCCAGTATTAAAGACCCGGTCAGCGGTATGATAAATGACGTCATTAATCGGCTAATTTCAATGCTGGACGGAGGATATTTATCAACTGAAAATATATTTCAGTCTGAACTGATTATCAGGGATTCAATCAGTGACGGGCCATATTTAAGCCAATCAACGCTCAACCATCAATAAAGCGCCCAGTTCACTGGGCGTATATTGGGCATAGCAAGGGCCAACTGGTGTTTATAGCCCATCCTCCCGGCGATCACTGGCTATTGGTGGCACCGATGATGCTCTCTCAACCACAATACGGCGGACCTTATAGCCGGTGATACCCAGTATTAGCGTGACTATCGGTGCGGCAATATTAAATACCGCAAATGGCAGATAGCCCATGGTGGATACACCCAATACCGCCGCCATATAAGCACCGCAAGAATTCCAGGGAATCAACGGAGAGGTGACGATACCGGCATCCCCCACCAGGCGTGAGAGATTTTCAGGTGCTAACCCGCGTTTGGCAAATTCACCGTGGAATAACCGTGTTGGCAGCAATAAAGCAATATATTGATCACCCGCGACGATATTAAGCCCAATGGCCGTAGCAACCGCTGAAGCAAAAAGTTGCCCAACGGTTTTAGCCCGCAACAAAATAGGGGTTACCAGTTTATTAAGCAGGCCAAAGTCATCCACCATAATACCGAACGTCACTGCACCGATAATCAACCAGATAGTCAGCAGCATGCTGTCCATTCCCCCACGCGACAACAATGCATCCATCTGTGGAATACCGGAGTTCTCCTGAAAACCATTAGCCATCGCCAGCCAAACGCCCTTCACCGCAGCAATGGGTAACGCGGTATCAGGTTCAGCAATAAAACGCGCAATGGCCTGCGGCTGAATAAATGCTGCCATCACACCAGCCAATAACGCCGCGCTAATAATGGCCAACGGTGCCGGGACTTTACCGACAGATAATCCAAGCAAGAATACCAGTGGCAGTAAATTCCAAGGCGTAATGTTGAATAACTCATCAAATCGGGCTAATTCGGCGTGCGTAATTGTGGCATCAAAGCTGGCTTGTTGATTGATACCCAATATGATGAATGCCACCAAAGCAACCAATGCGGCAGGAATTGTGGTCCAAAGTTGTGCCTGTATATGGCGATACAATTCAACACCATTCAACTGTGCGGCCAACACAGTACTTTCGGATAATGGCGAGATTTTGTCACCCACATAGGCACCAGAAATCACGGCACCTGCGGTTATCTCTGGTGAGACACCAATCATATTGGATAACCCAACCAAGCCTACCCCAATGGTTCCCGCCGTTGTCCAGGAGCTGCCAATACTTAGAGAAACCCCGACACAAACAAGAAAGGTAATGGGGAAAAACCAATTTGGTGTAATCAGAATAATGCCGTAATAAACTAAAGTCGGTATCGTCCCCGACATGTTCCAGGTCCCAATTAATGCACCAACAGCAAGTAAGATAAATATCGCGCCAACCACTGTTGATATTCCCTTACGCGTGGATTGGGCAATATCCTCCCATACATGACCATTCTTCATAATGATTACAGCGGTAATCATGGTGCAAAGAATAAGCGCGACCTGTAATGGTCCATTGACGGCATTGAGGCCAAACAGAGCGACAGATGCGCCGACGAGTAACACCAACGACAACATCGGGATAATGGCATCTAAATAGGAAGGAGGCTTGATAGTGCGCGTTTTTTTGGGAACATTGGCCATATATACCCCACAAACAATTAAATACGACTAGTGAGTCAGATCAATCTTTTAATGATGCTTGCACGCTACGGCTCGTTTTTTTTAAGTATAGTCATTGGAAAGATATCTGATTAATTAGTTTAGCATTTAACGCCAGAAGTCAGTGCGGAGTAGCACCCAAAGAAAAGGAGCACAAGGCTCCTTTAGGTCAAACAACGACGGTATTGGTATCGCTCTGACTATTTGGCGCGAACACCTTCGACTGACAAAATCAGTTCGACTTCCTGTGATGCCGGGCCTAAATCAGTGGTGATATTAAAGTCTTTCAGCTTGATAGTGCCATTGGCTTCAAAACCAGCACGATAACCGCCCCAAGGATCACTACCTTGGCCAGTCAACTTGCTTTCCAATGTCACCGGTTTAGTGACACCATTTAATGTCAGGTTACCCACGACCGAATAACCTTCTGCATTTTTCTTAACGTCGGTCGACTCAAACGTTGCCTGTGGGAATTTACCGACATTCAGGAAATCTTTACTACGCAGATGTTTGTCACGCTCTGCATGGTTGGTATCAACACTATTGGTATTGATCACCACATTAACTTTATCAGCGGCCGGATTTTTCTCATCAAAAGTGAAAGAACCGTCAAAATCATTAAAACTGCCGTATAACCAGCTATATCCTAAATGTTTAATCCTGAATTCGATAAAGGCATGCTGCCCTTCTTTATCGATTTTATATTCGGCGGCTACGGCACTGCCTGCGGTAAACATCAGTGCACCTACAGCCAGGCCCAACAGGGTCTTATTAAACATATTTAATTCTCCATAATACAGTTGGTTAATCGGTGCTACGTCCCAGCATCCGCTTAAGGGTTACATCACCATCAATAAAGTGGTGCTTAATCGCGGCCAGTCCATGCAAGAGTGAAAGCACGACGACTGCCCAAGCCAAATAGAGATGTACAGTTCCGGCAGTATCTGCCTGGTCAGGTAGATTGGTCAGTGTTGCAGGGACATTGAACCAACCAAATACATTGATTGGTTGCCCATCTGCTGTTGAGATCAAATAACCGCTGAACATGATACAAAATAGGACAATATATAAAATCAAATGCGCCAATATCGCGCTTACCCGAGTTAAGCGGCTATAACTCGATAAGGGTTTAGGTGGCGGCGAAATAAAGCGCCAAATCACCCGAAATAACATCACCGCAAACAATATGCATCCGATGCTTTTATGTATTTCAGGTGCCTGGTGATACCAGCCATCGTAGTAGCCCAGAGTTACCATCCATAAACCCAGGGCAAACAATGCATACACCGTAAATGCCACTAACCAGTGGATAGCAATAGTCATGCGCCCGAACTGCTCCCTGGTATTTTTCCAAAGCATAATGATTCCCTTTTGCTCAATTTACAGAGCAATAGTCAAACATTTCGAAACATAAAATCAACACTTATTTTATATAAGATATATTTTTCCAACCGCCGTCAGTTATTTTGCGGGAGTCGATAATTACTCGGTCAGTTTAATTGTTGGACTTTACTTAACCTGACATAAGCACAGTAAGCAAGCAGGTAAATACAGCAGAAATAAAAGCTATGAATTCATTAAATTAAGCATTTCCAGCGGGAAATAGCAGGAGTTAAAAGCAGAAATAATGCCATTACAAATATTTATAATGGCATTATTTGGAGGGGTATCTATTGACCATTCTTATCTAACAGTAAGATAGAAGGCCATCAGGTTATACCGTAAAACCGAGATAGAGATAGATTGCCAACACAATACTTGCAGTTGCAATGGCATAGGGCATTTGTGTTCGAATATGCTCAATATGGTCACAATCCGTCGCCATAGACGCCACAATGGCATCACCAGAGATAGGCGATGTCATGTCACCAAAAATAGAACCTGCAATGGCCGCACCAATCATATATTCCACGGGCATCCCCAAAGAGACCCCAAGCTGAACACCGATGGGGATCATAATGGCAAACGTGCCCCATGACGTCCCCGTCGCTAGCGACATAATTGCACTGATAATAAAAATAAAGCCAATTGAGAATCCAGGAGAAATAACACCGGAGGTGATAGTAGCAATATATTGCCCGGTATTGAGATCAGCAGAGACATTCCCCATCAAAAATGCCAATACCATAATTGAGCTGATTTTCACCATACTGGCGTAACCGATATACAACTCTTTAAAGAAGGATTCTATATTCAGGATCCGCCGCCCACAGAACCAAACAAAAGAAACCGTTGTCCCAAACATCACAGCGCTATATACCGACATAGAGCCGCTACCTTTAGTGAAATCGCCATCGCCAGTGACATAAAGTGCAACCGGCACAGCAATAACAGTCGACAGAATAGGGATAAGGAAGTTTAGCAATGAATTACACGCCGGATGATCAATGACTTCATCTTTTTCTTTCTCAACGTGCAGATCCTGTTTGCTGATGTAATTCGCTTCAGCCTTCTTCATCGGCCCCCAGGATGCCCCAGAGAAAATATAGAACAGTACGGACGCCAACGAGAACCATGCCATCAGATTCCACACCATCGATCTGGCCAGAATCTCAAAAGGCTGTCCATCGATGTACCCTTTGGCGATCTGGACACCGATGACCCCCATCATTGCCGCACCCCAACCATTTATCATTGCTGAAGAACAGACTGATACACAGGAGGTTTGGACAATATAAGACATTTTCTCTGGTGATAGACCGTATCTTTTTGCCAGATCTTTGGTCGATGCACCGGCAATAAGTTGGTTGATCGAACTTTCAATGAAAATAATTGACGTAATCACCATCGCCAACAACTGCACTGCTTTTTTATTAGTAACAAACTGAGTTTTTTCTGTTAAGGCGCGAACTAAACTTCGAACGCCCCCGGTCACGACAATTAAGCGCATGATCCCGCCAATCATCACCATAAAAATAACGGTACGAGTATTACCTGGAGAAGAGAATGTATCAATAATTCCATTTAAAGTGCCACTGATCCCCTGAAGTAGATTGTGATCGTTAATAACCGTAAATCCAACAACTATCCCCATTAATAACGACAATATTACCTGCCGAGTAAAAATCGCCAAACAAATAGTTACTAGTGGAGTTATAATTGTCCACACGCCATAATCATGCATATGACTACCCTATTAATTATTGTATAAAGGAAAGGGCTTGCTCTGCGTCTGCTATTAAATCATTAATATCTTCGATACCGATTGAAAGCCGTAGTGTTGTATCGTATATGCCTATATTTTCCCTCTCGTTTTGAGACATAGAACCATGCGACATTGAAGCAGAATGGTTAACCATACTTTCAACGCCCCCCAGTGATTCGGCTAAAACAAAATAATTTAGCTTGGCAATAAAGGTTTTCACCGCTGTTATATCGCCTTTTAATCGGATACTGACTACCGCCCCGCCAGAACGCATCTGTTTTTTACACAATTGATATTGAGGATGTGATTCCAGACTAGGGTAATGGACATCTAGTACCTTAGAATGTTGTGCTAAAAACTGCGCGATTTTTAAAGCATTACTGCATTGACGTTCCATACGAACATCAAGTGTTTTCATGCCGCGCAATGCCAAATAGGCATCAAACGGCGAAGCAATAGCCCCAACGGTGGTTTTACAAAAATCCAGTTGGTCGGCAATATTCTGCACATTGGTAATAACTGCACCGCCAATTAAATCTGAATGCCCACCAATATATTTACTGGTAGAGAGCATAACGATATCAGCACCTAAAGTGAGCGGCCGTTGGTTCCAGGCACTGGCAAAGGTATTATCCACGCAGCTCATTATGCCCCTGCTTTTGGCAACCTGGCATACCGCTTCAATATCAACTAATTCCAACAGTGGGTTAGTGGGCGTTTCAATCCAGATTAAAGCTGTATTCTCCTGAATATGGCTATTTACTGACGCCAGATCGTTAAGATCGACATAACTGAATGTGGTACCTGAAGTGTGTTTACGCAGACGTTCAAACAACCGATAAGTACCGCCATAGACCCCTTTCATTACTAATACATGGGAATCTTTAGGTAGCAACTCCAATATAAGTGCAGTTGCTGCCATACCGGAAGCGGTCGCCGTAGCATAGATACCACCTTCTAACTCAGCCAAGGCGGTTTCATACGCATATCTTGTCGGGTTACTGCAACGGGAATAACAAAACTCCCCTTCTTCGCCTAAATTGGGTTGAATGAAAGAACTGGCAGTGGTAATTGGTGGAAAAATAGCATTATTGCCCCGGTCAACTTGATCTCCGGCATGGATAACCAGAGTCGCGATCGATTTTGACTTATTCATTATTTGTCCCTTTAAATTTTTACGATAACCCGCCGATCATTATTAATAATGACGTTAGGCCACGCAGTTAAACCGTAATATTTATTTACGTGTCATTATACTGATAATTTCTTTATCTGTTTGCCTCATCGGCGATAACACTAATTTACATAAATTGTTGATAGAACCTTCAACATTACAAGAAACAATGCCATCACGCTCCCCTGCAACGCTATTTTGTTGCGCCATCAACACCGACTTAAATGCGCAGGCGGTGGCAGTAGACACTTTCATCGCACAACTATTTGATGCACCATCACAAATAATCCCACTGATATCACTGATCATATTACTGACCGCGTAGGAGATAGTCTGAAAATCCTGGGTCAATAACCAACTCATACCTGCCGCTGCGCCCATTGCTGCCGTTGAAGCCGCACACAATGCAGACAATCGGGTATAACGCATATGAATTGAAATTGCAGCCAAATGAGCCAATGCTAATGCCCTGGCCAGGGTTTCATCATCGGTCTTTAGATGTCTGGCAAGTGTCACTACCGGCATTGTCACGGTAATCCCTTGATTACCTGAGCCATAATTTGACATCGCGGGTAAGGGTGCGCCTCCCATACGGGCATCTGACGCCGCAGTGGTGTTGATCAACATTTGGCTCAGTAAGTCAGTGCTGATAAAGCCGTTTTTCCTGGCCTGCGACAACGCCCCACTCACGTTCAAACCATAGCTCTTCCTTTGCCCCTCATCAGAAAGCGCAGTATTAATCTCAGCACTTTTCAGCATAAACATAATATCTTTAGCGCCAACATCGGTCACAAATTTAAATGCGTCGTTAAGTGAAAATTCGGGTAGTGCGCCCTTTTCATTGTCGGTGATTAAGTCTCGGGCTAATATTTGTTTTATATTATTAATATATACTTGCGTGACATTGGTATGGCCACCTTGAATCACAACCCGGCAGTGATCATCAAGGCTATATAACGTAATATCAATAAAAATAAAGTCCGCAGCATCTACTGCGTTTAAACACACTTTACCTGATTCATTGAACATATAAGCTTGGGTAATTTGTGCCGCAGTAATGTCTTTCAATACTTCTAAATCGGCATCCGCGTTACCGCCAATAGCCCCTATCGCCGCAGCAAGAGTCACTCCGCAATAGGTTGTTCCTGGGATAGTGACCCCCATCGCATTTTTATACAGATTCTCCGATATCTCCCCCGTTATTTTTAATATCGGTGCGTTGAGATATTTGGCAGCCACCGCAGCAGCATACGCAATAGCAATAGGTTCAGTACAACCTAATGAAAGTTTTACTTCTTTTCTCAACCAATCGAGCAACTGTTGATGCGTAATTTTTTGCATTTGAAATAATTAATCAGTGATTTTATTTATTTTTATCTTATGGTTTTAACGGGAGAAATACTTTTCATATTTTCCTGTTGTTTTTAATAGCTGGAGAATATTATTCTCTTTAATGAAAAATTAAAACACAGATCAATTTAATTAAAAATTGATACAATACAACAAGTTAAATAATTTATTTACCATAAGCACTACACCCAATGAGATACTAGTCACAAAACAATAAAGAGAATATTTTCCCCCTTGGGCGAGATTCTTTCTCTGAACCCGTAAACTGCCGATTAAAAAAGGCGAGTTAGCTACTGCCAACTCGCCTGAAATAAAATCTAAGCTATCGCGATATACTCGCTGCAGCCTGTCCTGGTTTGATAACCCGTGCTACTGAGGAGACTGCTGCATGGTCCAGTTGAGCACTTGGGTGGCTAACTGGTCACTGGCCAGGCCAAAGGCCTGAATCACCTCATTCATCTCGCTACCTGTTATCGGTTGGCGAATTTCAAACTGGCGGGTCGCAATAATCCTACGGTCCGAAATTCTTACCAGCCGGGCATCAAAGCGGATCAGCACTTCGCTGCTACCAACATGATATACCCCTTGGAACGCAGACAAATCACCACTCAACTCCACATCAGCCTGTAGGCTGTCATCATCGCTACTGACTGCGCGGATTCGTCCATCACTACGGAACGCCTGAATAAGACGATTGCGCACCAGAATCGGCGCTGAATCACTCCAACGAGAGTTTTTATAAACTGCAATCTCCTGGCCCTGAGGCTGCACCGCTATGCGTGAGCTATTAAGAAACTGGTTCGTCGCCGGTTGTGAAACCCGTAATGACCAGTTTACTGTCTGCACGCGCGGCGCACTCACTGCTGGTGGCACCGGCAGAAGATAAACTTGTGATACGGGGGCCGAGGGTAAAATGGTACAGGCAGAGAGCAGTATCGCCCCGCCGGATATCATCAATAGCCACACACGGCGGCCTGCATAGCGCATTAGATTAAGAGAGAGCATTAAGGCGTAAACTCCTGTGTTCTTTCACGGCCGCGCAACAAGGCCGCTGGGTTTTCTTCCAAACGAGAAACGGCGGCACGTAATGTCGCTAATGTTCTGCGCAGCTCATCCACAGCCGGCCCCAGCTCATTCATCCCTTGCATCCCGTTATTGAGTGAGGTTTTATTTTCACTCACCAATTTATTGAGGATGGTACTGGTATTTTGCAACGATGCCATGGTCTTGGCGGCATCACTGACCAGTTGTTTCCCCTGCCCATCCATTAAGCCGTTAGCATTACGCAGCAGGCGATTAGTTTGGGCCAGTGTCTCATTAGCCTGTTTACTGGCCTGCGCCAACTGCTGCAACAGGGTACGAAGATCACCACGTTGATCAGCCACGGTTTGAGTGACCAGCGCGAGATTATCCAGTGTCGTTATCAGGCGCTGCTGGTTATCCGGTGCCAGCAACTGGTTCAAGCGCACCAACACTTCATTAGCATTGGTCATGAAATTCTCACCGTTAGCCAGTAGCTGACTCATCGGCGAAGGGGTGGCAATAATGATAGGAACATCGCCATCTTTGCCTTCCAACAGCGGGCTGTCTTGGCTGCCACTGCTGAATTGAATATTTGAAGTGCCGGTAATACCCGCAACTGTCAGCCGGGCTTGAGTATCCTCGCGTATCGGAGTAGATGCAGAGACGCGGATACGTGCCCAAACCTTATTAGGATTCTCTCGGTCCAACCGCAATTGTGTCACCTCACCGACTCGAATCCCGCTGTACTGAACGGTGCTGCCCTGTGACAGGCCACTCACCGGTTCATTGAAAACGATATCGTACAATCTGAACTGGCGGTCAGAACCGGAATTTGTCAGCCATAGGCAAAACAGCAGCGCGGCACTCACCACAATAAGAGTGAACAATCCAATAACAACATGATGAGCACGGGTTTCCATATTACCACCTCTCTCCACTGTTAATTGCCGCTGCCTGATAAGCAGCCCGGCCTCGTGGGCCATGAAAATACGCCTGAATCCAGGCATCATCAGTCGCCGCAACTTTATCCAGAGTATCAACCACCAGCACTTTTTTCTGCGAAAGCACCGCCACACGATCACACAACGTATACAGCGTATCCAGATCGTGAGTTACCAAAAATACCGTCAGATTGAGGGCATCCCGCAGGGTGCGGATCAAACTGTCGAACGCCGCCGCACCGATGGGATCAAGGCCCGCTGTCGGTTCATCAAGAAACAGAATATCTGGGTCCAGCGCCAAGGCACGGGCTAACGCAACACGTTTGACCATACCACCCGACAGTGATGCCGGATACTTGCTGCCAGTGCCCGGCGGTAACCCGGCCAGTGCCAGTTTAACCTGAGCCAGACGCTCAGCCTCAGCCCGGGGTAACCCGGCGTTTTCTATTAATGGCAACGCCACGTTCTCGGTCACGGTTAGAGAGCTGAACAGTGCGCCTCGTTGAAATAATACGCCAAATCGGCGCTCTACCATGGAGCGGGATTGACCTGACAGAGTCATTAAATCTTCACCAAAAACATGAATTTGCCCGTCAGTCGGACGACGTAGCCCAACAATACTGCGTAACAGAACCGATTTACCGGTACCCGAGCCGCCAACCACGCCCAAAACCTCGCCGCGCTTAACATCAAGATTTAACCCTTGATGCACGCACTGTGCGCCAAAGCAGTTAACCAGAGAGCGAATTTGAATAATTGCATCTTGCGTCATTTGGCTCACCACCCCATTTCCATGAAAAATAGTGCTGCCACGGCATCAAGCAAAATCACCACAAAGATCGAATGCACCACACTGGTGGTGGTATGGACCCCGACAGATTCAGCGCTACCCGTCACTTTGAACCCCTCCAGACAGCCAATAATGGCAATCAGGAAAGCAAAAATAGGGGCTTTACTTATACCCACCAGAAAATGCTGCAACCCATTACTGTTTTGCATAATCGACAAAAACATGGTTGGAGAGATATCCAGTGTTAAGGCGCACACCACCATGCCACCAAAAATACCACAAACCATACCAATAAAGGTCAGCATCGGCAGAGAAATCAATAGTGCCAAGACGCGCGGTAGCACCAGCAATTCGACCGGATTCAAGCCCAGCGTCTGGATAGCATCAATCTCTTCATTGGCTTTCATCAAGCCAATTTCAGCGGTAAAAGCACTGGCTGTCCGCCCTGCCATCAGGATCGCGGTAAGCAGTACCGCAAATTCACGCAGAAAAGAAAATACCACCAAATCGACGGTAAAAATGCCCGCGCCGAAGGTAGTGAGTACGGTGGCACCGAGAAAAGCGATAACTGCCCCCACCAAAAAGGTGAGCAACATAATGATCGGTACAGCATTGAGGCCAATCTGTTGAATATTGGCAATTAATGAGGTAATGCGCCAGCGTGAGGGGCGAAAGAGTGTCCCCAGCAAGGTTTCCAGCGTCAGACCAATAAAGCCCAATAGTGACTTAATATCTTGCCATAAGTTATCGACCGAACGGCCGGTGTTAACCAGCATATCCAGCCAAAATCGTGCGGGTTTTTCTGACGGCTCAGGGGCTAAGTCAGGCAATACATGGCTTACCGTTTCAAGTAAGGTTCGCCGTTCTTCTGGCAATTTAGGCGCAAGTTCGCGTAAATTTGCCACACGATCCTCACCCAGAAGCAGAGCTAGCAACGTTGCACCGGCGGTATCTAACGCCCCGAGTTGGTTGAGGTCAAATACCACGCCACTGGGCATATTAACGCGCAACTGCGCCACTTGGGGTTCCAAAAAGCGGTAATGCGCCAGTACCCAATCCCCCCTGATATACACTATGGGAGGCTGAGCCGCGCTATCGAGATCAAGTTGTACGGAGGACGTTTGCTCAGTCATTGCTCAGACCTTACCTATTTCAAACCCTAATGTTTCAAACCCTAAATAGGTATATCACACAGTTAAGTAAGAGTAATGACTGTTTAATTAATGAAGTGTTAACCACCCGCTAATCAGTGAGGTGTGGCACTCTGTTTGCCCAATTGCCGTATTTTCTTCCCCGGCAGGGTAAACCACACCACCACCGCCAGCAGAATTAACAGTGCGCTGGCAGTACCTAATACCAAACTATGCGAGGCAGAAAAGGCAAGTTTGGCGCTGGTCAGTAGATGCTCGTTCCCACCAAGGCTATTGACCACCTGAATAGTTTCACTGATAGAAGCACTGGCCTGCTCAACCAGATCAGCGGGTAAATCTGCTGGTAATTCAATAGACGCGGTATAGGCCCGCGATAACATCAAACCAAATATTGCCACCCCAAATCCCGCCCCCAGCTCATAAGCCATACCCTCAACCGCCCCTGCCGCACCGGCTTTTTCCGGGGGAGCCGCACTCATAATCGCCGCAGTAGAAGCTAATAACGAGGCTTCAATACTGAACCCCAGCACTATCATCCATCCCCATGCCAGATAAACTTGCGTGGCAAAATCGGTCCAGGCCAGGCCGAGAAAACTCAATGAGCTAAATGCAATACCCGCGCTTGCAACGGTACGTAACCCCAATTTAGCCACCAGCCAACCGGATATCGGCCCGCTAACACCACTGGCAATCATCAATGGCATTAGAAAAATACCCGCTTCGAGTGGGCTTTTACCTAACACAAACTGCAATTCCTGTGTCAGCAGCAGTTCAAAACCAACCAGCGTTATCATTGCCGTCATGGCCATTGCCATACCAACAGCGATCACCCGCTGGCTTATCAGGCGAAAATCAATCATTGGAGCTGTCGTTGATAACTGGTGACGAACAAAAGCAAACAGCATCGCGCCCCCGATAAACGCGGTTAGGAAAGTTACCCTCATATCTCCCCCGCCGCGCAGCCCGGTTTTGGCCGCATAGACCAGCAATAGGATCGCAGTAATCAATACCAGTGCCGGAGCCAATTTCCATGACTGTTCCACCCGCACTGGCAGGCTCGGTATAACCAGCAACGTGGCAATAACCACTGCAATAATAATAGGGATATTGATCAGGAAGACTGAACCCCAGTAGAAATATTCCATCAATAATCCACCAACCAGTGGCCCCATCGCGGCACCCGTCGTTCCGATGGCAACCCATATCCCCAGCGCCAATGCCCTTTCTCGTTCATCGGTAAAGATATGGCGCACCGCCGACAAGGTTGCCGGCAGGATCATCGCCGCACCTATCGCCAAAAAAGCGCGTGCCGCAATGAGCGCGGCAACCGATGGTGCAAGAGCCGCCGCCAGTGAGGCAAGCCCGAACAGTACCGACCCCAACAACGCCAAGCGTTTGAAACCGATGCGATCCCCCAGCGCCCCCATTGGCAGCAGCAAACAGGCCATAACCAGTGAGTAAATATCAATAATCCACAGCAATTCACTGCCCGTGGCTGACAGCGCAATACCCAGTCGTGGGGCGGCCACATGTAATACAGTTGCATCAATAGAAACTGGGAGATACATCAGAATAATAACGTAGAAAATCATCCACTTTTTAGACATACAAAACGCTCAAATAAGGCATAGATTAATGTTGAACACCTGTTCAATATGTCAATAATAGCGGAAAGTTGAACTAGCGTCCAATTCATCACATAATGGCTGAAACACTAATAAGTCAGATAAGGAGTCTCTTTGGCCTATTTGAACCGTGAGGAACGCCACGACACCCTTTTGCAGGCTGCGATGCGTGTCGCGATAAGTGAAGGGATGGCGGCAACCACTGTACGTCGTGTTGCCAGCGAGGCGGGCGTGGCTGTTGGGCAAGTTCATCACCATTTCACATCAGTCTCACGACTACGAGCAGATGCTTTTCTACTCTTAGTTAAACAGTCGTTATCTGCTTTCGCGCTAAACAGTCAAAACTTACCTGCCGTTGAACGGATACAGCAAGTGTTGGGCTATCCACAAGATGAAGCCGGCCGAAGAGAAACCCGGTTGTGGAATGAAATTTCAATGCTAGCCGAACGCGATGAACTTATTAAGGAAGCCTATGCGGCGTCGATGTCAGACTGGCATGCGGCTACCGTGGCGGTGATCCATACCGGCATTACCAACGATGAATTTCGCTCAGACATAAATGCCAGTGATGTTGCCTGGCGGCTGATCGGGTTGGTGTGCGGTCTGGATGGTCTAACCCAGTTTACCGAGTTAGGTTTTTCAGAAGCAGAAATCTTGCGCCATCTGGCTGCAATGATGAGAAGCGAGTTATTGAAAAACCATTAATAGATTCTCACCTTGGCCGGTACTTAACTCGGAGAGTTTTCCCTGATAGGACAGGCTATAATGATTATCTGATTCCTCAAATCCCCAACGTCATTGGCGTGGCAGCACAGCAACCAATCCCGATGAGCTGACAGAGGTTAGCAATTCAGGTGATAAACATGCCGGGAGCAGCTAACGTCAAGGAGGAAAGGGCATTTTATAAAGTACATAATATGACTAAACAGACTCCTGTCGCCGATAGTATTTATTACAATGGCACAATTTATACGGCAGATGCTGATAACACGGTTTGCAGTGCCATCGCCATCGGCCAAGGTTATATTCTGGCCACGGGCGGTGATGAGATCAAACAGCAATTCGCTAGCGCGCAAACTCAACTTATCGATCTGGCAGGTAAGTTTATGATGCCCGGCCTGATTGACAGCCATATGCACCCGTTTTGGGGGGGGAAACAACTGATTGGTTGTAACCTCAATTATGCTGCGCTAAGTGTTGAGCAGACACTGGATATTATCCAGAAACACCTCGATAGCGATCCTTTTAACGGTGAAAATGACTGGCTGACCGTGCGCGCCTGGCAGCGTCAGGCGATGACACCCGTCGGCGCTGATATGAGCCGAAAGGCCTTGGATTCGCTCAATACCAGCCGTCCAATCGCATTGTTTTCCAATGATTGCCACACGCTGGCGGCCAATAGCCGCGCGCTGGAATTGCTGGGTATCGATGAACACACTCCAGTACCGCCAGATGGCAAAATTGCCCGCGATACCCACGGTAAATTGACCGGTATTTTGGAAGATGCGCCCGCCATGCGCGCCTTTGACAGTATCCCCTCCGCCACAGCGGAAAAGAATGTGCAAATTGCGGGCCATGTGCAGCAAGTACTTAATGCGCAGGGTGTCACTACCGTGATGGATACTCGTGTTTTTGCCGAACAGTTGTTGGCTTTCCACCGTTTGCATGAACGTGATGCCTTAACCTTACGGGTTCTGGGCGCTAAAGAAGTGACGCCAGATAGCCTGCAAGGCCCACAGGACGCCGCTCGCGTGGTACAAGAGGTGGTAGAGTTCGCCCGCCAATGGGGAAGCCACGCATGGACACCCGCACCGGGTTTCGCCGTCGATCACCTGAAATTGTTTATCGACGGGGTATTGCAACCCCCAACCATGACCGCTGCATTACTGGAGCCGTATCGTGCCAACCAGGGTTCAGCACAACAACCTGACTGGCAAGATACCGAGCGCTATGGCGACCTCTATTTTAGCGCGCCAGTAGTCAATGCTGTGATTCTGGAGTGCGCCCGCGCAGGTCTTCATCCACACACTCATACCGTGGGTGATGGGGCCATCGAGATGGTGCTGGATGCAGTGGAACAGATGCGCGCCGCCTTGCCGGGCAAAGATATCCGCCCAGGATTAGCACATAACGAGCTGGTTGCCCCCCATCAATATGATCGTTTTGCCAAACTGGGAGCAACAGCAGTGCTTTCCTTCCAGTGGGCTGGCTTGCCGGGGGTGCTAATTGATGAAGAGCGTGAGATGTTGGGCGAGGCCCGTTTCCAGCATATGGAGCCCGCAGCACGCTTCCTTGATGCTGGCGCACGTATTGCGTATGGCAGTGACTGGCCCATTGACCGGCTAGATGAATGGTACAACCTGCAAGTGGGTATGACCCGTCGTGCATGGGATCTCGACGGTCATCCGGCTGGCCCACGGCTGGATAATGATCGTGACCTGACGCTGATTGAAACATTACGTTCTGCCACCATTGATGCCGCTTATATGATTGCCAAAGAGCAATATATCGGTTCACTGGAAGCAGGAAAGTTCGCCGATATTATCATTCTGAAAAATAACCTGTTTGAGCAGTCGCCAAACGCTATTTACCAGACACTGGTGGAATCTACGCTGATCGGCGGTAATGTGGTTTATCAAGCCTAGTGAATGCCCCGCATCATTGATGCACGTCGGTGATGCGGGGGACAAATCTGTCAGGAGCAGAGTTGAGCACGACAACATAGGCTAAGAAGGAAGTCATTGGCGTTACAGCGACCCTTATGTCAAAATCCGCTCCTTTATGTTCTATAGCTGCATAAAAATGCAGCGTAACGGTGCTTTTTCTCACCAGGAGATGATACGGTAATGCCACAAAATATTCAGTTGCGCAGAGTGCTTAAAACCCCCGCGCTGGTCGCTTTCGGGCTTGCCTACATGGTGCCTTTAGGCGTATTCACTACCTATGGACAGGTGACCGTATTAAGTCAGGGGCATTTGCCCGTTGCCTATCTGGTGACTGTTGCCACCATTCTGTTTACCGCCCTCAGTTATTGCCGGATGACCAGCGCCATGCCGCTGTCTGGCTCCGCCTATTCCTATGTTCAGCGTAGTTTTGGCGGGAAAACCGGTTTTTTGGTGGGTTGGGCGCAAATTTTGGATTATCTGTTCCTGCCAATCCTTAATTATTTAGTTTTAGGCATTTTCTTGCATGAGGCATTTCCGGCTATCCCTGCTCCGGTATTTATTATTGCGTCTATCATCAGTGTCAGTCTGCTTAATATTCTGGGCGTGCGTTTACTCACCTCAGTTAATTTCTCGCTGATCGCAGCACAGATGGTCTTTATCATATTATTTATTGCGCTCTCTTTCAGTCAGGCCGATTTAAGCCCGGAAGCGTTAATGAAGCCACTTCTGGTGAATGCCGGTGACCTATCCGGGTTACTCTCTGGTGCGGCAGTGCTCTGTTTGGCCTTCCTCGGTTTTGATGCCATCGCGACCATGGCCGAAGAGGCGCACGACGCCAAACGCACTCTGCCACGGGCCATTCTCTTTACGGTGATCAGCGCCGGTGCTATTTTTATCGCCGTTTCCTATGCTGCCCAATTGGCCTATCCCGACTGGAAATCGTTGATTCCACATCAGGATACCGCCAGCCTGATTATCTCCGAGCATGTCGGTGGGAAGTGGATGTATAACTTCTTTATGGCCACTTATTTGACCGGCGTTTATGCCTCCGCAATGACCGCGCAGACCAGTGTGTCGCGTATTTTCTATGCCATGGGGCGTGAAGGTGTACTGCCACGCAAAGTGTTCTTCCATCTGCATCGCAAATTCCACACACCGTGGCGGGCCATTTTGTTCGTTGCCACCATCTCGCTGCTGGCCCTATTCCTTGACCTGAACTTAGTGGTATCGATGATAAGCTTTGGTGCCCTCGGCGCCTTCACCTTTGTTAATTTAAGTGTGATAAAGCATTTTATTATCAATGAGAAACGTCGCGGTACTGCGGCCATGTTTAAGTACGGGTTATTACCCATGATGGGATTCGTCATGTCGGTGTGGCTGTGGGTTCACCTTGAGCAACGGGCGCTTGAAGTCGGCTTATTGTGGTTGCTGGCAGGCTTTATCTACTTGCTGTGGCTGACTCGCGGCTGGCGTAAATCGCCGCCATCCGTTAATCCAGATGATATTTCACACCTGTTGTAAGCAGCACCAACCACTAATAGAAAAGGGCCACATCGTAACATGTGGCCCTTTTACTGCTTGCCATCACGGCACGAACCGTCGGCAACGCTTATCACTCATCATTTACTGTATTGATCGTGCCCTGCCTACTGCCTCACCTAACTGCCATACCGCCATCGCGTAATGGGTGCTGTGGTTGTAGCGGGTAATCGTGTAGAAATTGGGTAACCCATACCAATATTGATAACCGGTGCCAACATCCAGACGCAGTAAGCTGGCCTCTTGATAACCCTCTAGCGAACCAGACGGGCTTAGCCCTGCGGCAGATAACGTCGAGATAGGGTATTTCGTCTTAAAGCCATTATCAAGGTACGGCGCTTGCCCATTAGCGGGCACCGCGACCATCGCACCTTTGGTCCAGCCATGGGATTTGAAGTAGTTAGCGACACTGCCGATGGCATCCTCCGGGTCCCACAAATTGATGTGGCCGTTACCATTAAAATCAACAGCATAGCTTTTGAATGACGATGGCATAAATTGGCCGTACCCCATCGCGCCCGCATAAGACCCCCGCAAGCTGAGCGGATCATTACCCTCCGCACGCGCCATCAACAGGAAGGTTTCCAGCTCGCCAGAAAAGTACTCAGCACGGCGTGGATAGGCAAAGGAGAGTGTTGCCAGGGCATCAATGATGCGAGTTTTACCCATCACCCGGCCCCAGCGAGTCTCAACCCCAATGATTCCGACGATAATCTCCGGTGGCACGCCGTAAACCTCATAGGCACGTTGCAACGCCTCTTGATGTTGGTTCCAGAAGTTAACACCGTTTTGCACATTATCAGGGGTAATAAACTGTTTGCGATAGCGGTTCCAAGCACCATTAGGGCCAGAAGGACGGCCTGCCGATGGTGCTTGTTTATCCATCAGGCGGATAACAAAATCCAGTTTTTTAGTTTGGGCCAATACATCATGCAGTTGTTGAGGCTCAAAACCGTGTTCACGCACCATTTTGTCAACAAATCGGGCAGTGTCGGCGTTATAAGCAAAATCACCGTTTTGCAAATGCCCCACATGTTGCGGCTCAAGCAAGAAACCGCTTTGTATCAGGCCCGCCGAGGGCTCGGCAGCAACAGGAGGTGTCGGTTTGCTACTACAGGCAGAGAGCAACGTAAGTAAGGGAACAATAATAGCCAGGTAGCGCATCGAATACCCATAAACCATACAAAAAAGTGATAGCTATGTTAAGTCATTGTCTGCCACGAACAAACAGGAAAATTCGAACAATAAAGTTAGGTCCGATGCATTTATAAATCATCTTCGGATGATTATTGGCCTAGGTGAAAATTTACAACGACCGAGTACGAACCGTAATCCGGCACCGATTTCAGTCGGGGAATTGTCTACATAAAGAATAACATCTTCAATTGCCGCTGTTTTAGTTGCACCATCATAGTAATCAAAGGTTTTAAAGTTCTGCGGTAAACGGGCATCGGCTGGTAATGATTTGCCTACATAATCCTCCTATGGCATTCCCTGCTTCATGTTGCCCTGTCCCCATTGCATACCCACTTCAGAAGCTTTTACTGTCGCGGTCGACGTATTGCAGCTCATAAATGAAATTGCAGCTTTGGCCAAATCTTTAACCAATAGTCCACCAGAAGCAAGCATGGTCTGATTTTCTGGGTCAGACACAAATACCACAAACTTCGTCCAGCCTGGACGTTCAGACATATCGGAACCGCCCTGAGTGATTTCCTTATCTATCACTTGGGCTTCCAGTGAGTTGTCTTTCAGCTTCTGGTCAGTTTCCGCACTTTGTTTATCACTAACCTGCCTCCATTTAGCGATAATCGATTGACAGTCACCGCCCGACTTACGGCAACCCGACAATTCTTTATCGAAAGCGAGTCCTTTATCTGCACTCAGATAGTTATTCTCCACGACAACCCCAACCGCATGGGCTGAGATTATTGTAAATCTCACTCAGGATCTGAAGGAGGCTTTTTACGGGAGTTAAACTTATCTATTAAATTAAAGACTGTTGTAGCCAGTGTGATTGCAGAGCCAGCTATACAACCGAAAATTATAGCCCTTCTTACTTGATTTAGTGGAAAATAAAAACCATCACCTTTCAAATAGTAAAAAGTCGCAATCACTCCGCCTAAAAGCAACAGCATAAGCGTAGAAGATAAACAACTATAAAGAAATAATACTGCATAAGCATATAGCTGTTTCATTATTTTTTCTCCTCAGAAGCATCTTTTGGCTTATTAAGGTCTTTAATAAATCCAGATGAAAACTCTGAGGCAACACTTCCCCAATAATCATAAATAAATCCTGGGATTTCTTTACCTGTTAATGAATTTACAATACCAGGAGCATATTCCCCGAACATTCCTCCAGCCCAAGTGCCTATAGCAGCCCCGCCAATAGAACCAGTATTCGGTCCATCAGTAAAGAATGCACTACCCGCCGCTATTCCGACGTTCTGCCAGACAGTTCTCCCCGGTGCAAGCATTCCCGAGATCCCGGAACTGACGCTGCTCTTGTAATCCCAGGCTTTGTTTCCATTATCCGGCTGGCTCAGATCAAACCACTGATAACTTCCGTTGGCAATTTCCGCAATAACTCCACCACCTATGACTTTACCTAACGATGCCGCAGGCCCCAAATACCACGCCCCCGCTATCGTAACCCCATTCTGATAACCTTCTACTATCGCTTTGGTTATGTTCGCCCCTTCCGGCAAATCACCTTTCGCGATCTTATCCAGTCCAACCTGCTTTTCCTCTGGCGTCAGATTGTGGTCCACGGCGTACTGATTCCACGATGCATAAGCCGCACCGATACTGTCCATGCCAGAACCGAAGCTCAGCGCATTATTCTCCACCGCATTCTTCCCAGCCTGCGCGCCGATGAGAAGGCCGGTGCTGCTATCAGTACTTAAGCCACCCAGGATACCGGCAGTTAAGGTACTAATCGCACTAATAATTCTCTTATCAGGTTCGGACAAATCAGCGATTTTCTTGCCTGGATGCACCTCATCCATATAGATGTTGGCTGCCCACACTACCAGAGGAGGAGATTATACAGACACTGCGCAAAACCTGTAAGTTACCGAACCGTAAGCAGCAGTCCACTGATTTTATTCTGAACCAAATTACCCATACAAAAAATAGTGCTGAAAATGAAACATTTGGTAGCAAATAACGCGAATGATTTTCACTATCATTGTGAATTTCTTTCTATACAATTGCTCTGTTTTGCGGTTGCCTGACAATCTCGTTTTCTTCTTTGAGCTTTTAAAAGGATCTCAGTTTATGAAGTTACGTTTCCCCTCTTTCGGCCCTGTCGCCCTACTGGCTTCCTCAATGATGCTGGCGTTCTCCGTCAATGCCGCATCAAATGATGAAGGTATCGTGATTTATAATGCTCAACACGAAAATCTGGTGAAATCCTGGGTTGACGGTTTTACCAAAGATACCGGCATCAAAGTGACTCTGCGTAATGGCGGCGACAGCGAGTTAGGTAATCAACTGGTTCAGGAAGGCAACTCATCCCCCGCCGACGTTTTCCTGACTGAAAACTCGCCGGCAATGGTGCTGGTCGATAACGCCAAATTGTTTGCACCACTGGATGCAGCCACACAGGCACAGGTTGCGAAAGAGTATCGCCCTGAACATGGTCGCTGGACCGGTATTGCGGCTCGTAGCACCGTGTTTGTCTATAACCCGGAAAAAATCAGCGAAGCCGAATTACCTAAATCCATTATGGATTTGGCAAAACCTGAATGGAAAGGCCGTTGGGCTGCCTCACCATCGGGTGCCGACTTCCAGGCCATTGTCAGTGCCATGCTGGAGTTGAAAGGCGAAAAAGCGACGTTGGAATGGCTAAAAGCCATGAAAACCAACTTCACTGCCTACAAAGGTAATAGCACCGTGATGAAAGCGGTGAATGCGGGCCAAATCGATGGCGGAGTTATCTATCACTATTACCGTTTTGTCGATCAGGCCAAAACAGGTGAGAACAGCGGTAAAACCAAACTGCATTATTTCAAACATCAAGACCCTGGCGCATTTGTGAGTATCTCCGGCGGCGGTGTTCTGGCATCCAGTAAGCACCAGAAACAAGCGCAGGAATTCGTCAAATGGATCACCAGCAAATCAGGCCAGGATATCTTGCGTACCAACACCGCATTTGAGTATGCCGTTGGTGTCGATGCCGCTTCAAACCCTAAATTGGTGCCACTGAAAGACCTGCAAGCACCGAACGTTGAGCCGTCTAAACTCAACAGTAAAAAAGTGGTTGAGTTAATGACTGAAGCCGGTCTGCTGTAATAAGGACAACCGACTGATAGAATGCATTTTTAGCCCGTCACATCACTATGGCGACGGGCATTTAACAAGCCGAGCGCCTTGACTATTATGGCTAATATAAGCACCGATATTGTATCGGTTCCACTGCATAAGGCAGCCCAACGGCAGTATAACCATCGCCCGGGGTTTGGGATTGTGGCTATTGCGGTTCTGCTGTCACTGCTATCCCTGCTGCCATTAGGGTTTGTTATTGGTATCGCTATTGATACCGGTTGGCCAACAGTCAAAGCCCTGGTTTTTCGCCCCCGCGTGGGCGAATTACTGATTAACACCGCGCTCCTGGTGCTCTTTACCTTACCGCTTTGCGCCATTATTGGCGTTGCACTGGCATGGCTGACCGAGCGTACGGCCCTGCCCGGCAGGCGGATTTGGTCACTATTGGCTATTGCACCGCTAGCCGTACCGGCTTTTGTACAAAGTTATGCATGGATTAGTCTGGTGCCATCAATGCATGGCCTTGCCGCTGGCGTGTTTATCTCAGTAATTGCCTATTTCCCCTTTATTTATCTGCCCGCATCCGCTGTATTACGCCGCCTTGATCCCGGCCTTGAAGACGCAGCATCATCATTGGGTAGTCCCCCAACAGTGGTCTTCTTTCGCGTGGTTCTGCCGCAACTAAAATTAGCCGTATGGGGCGGCTCGATACTGATCGCGCTGCATCTATTAGCGGAATATGGCTTGTATGCCATGATCCGTTTCGATACTTTTACTACCGCTATTTTTGACCAATTTCAATCCACGTTTAACGGTCCGGCGGCCAATATGTTGGCAGGGGTTCTGGCGTTATGTTGCCTGGGGCTATTATTAATCGAAGCCACCAGCCGTGGCTACAACCGCTATGCCCGGGTCGGCTCCGGTAGCGCCAGGCGCCAAACTGCATATTCAATGGGTACAACCATCACACTACTGTGTCTGTTATTGCCATTGCTACTCACTGCACTCTCGCTGGGCGTGCCCTTTATCACGCTGGCCCGCTGGCTCTATATTGGTGGAATTGATGTGTGGCTGAATCCTGAACTGCTACCAGCCTTGAAGCAAACACTGGCATTAGCACTGAGCGGTGCGGTTATTATCACATTGTGTGCCGTCCCCATGGCATGGCTATCGGTGCGCTATCCGGGGCGCTTGCACCGTGTGATGGAAGGCTGTAATTATGTCACCAGCTCGCTGCCCGGTATCGTGGTCGCGCTGGCGCTGGTGACCATCACTATCCGTGTTGCTCGCCCGCTGTATCAAACAGAATTCACTATTTTGCTGGCTTATTTATTGATGTTTACCCCACGCGCTTTAATCAGTTTACGGGCCGGCATTGCGACCGCCCCGGTCGAATTGGAAAACGTGGCCCGCAGCTTGGGCAAAACACCCACTCAAGCCGTATGGAGCACCACCATGCGCCTTGCTGCACCTGGCGCCGCTGCCGGGGCGGCACTGGTGTTCCTCGCTATCTCCAATGAGCTGACCGCCACACTATTACTGGCCCCGAACGGCACCCGAACACTGGCGACTGGCTTTTGGGCGTTGACCAGTGAAATTGATTATGTCGCGGCATCACCCTATGCACTGCTGATGGTGGCACTATCTCTGCCGTTAACCTGGCTTCTTTATTCTCAATCGCAACGTACGGCAGGATTATGAGCACGCTTGAACTTCAGCAAATCGGTAAGTCTTTCCAGTCTGTTACCGTATTAGACCGAATTGACTTGCAGGTTTCCGCCGGCAGTCGCACCGCAATTGTTGGGCCATCCGGCTCAGGCAAAACCACGTTGTTGCGGATTATTGCCGGGTTCGAAACCCCCGATCACGGTAAAGTTATTCTGCAAGGTCATCCGGTATTCGACAATTCAACCCACGTGCCAGCGCACAAAAGAGGGATTGGTTTTGTACCGCAAGATGGTGCGCTGTTCCCCCACTTTACCGTCGCGGGCAATATTGGTTATGGACTAAAAGGGAGCAAGCAGGACAAAGCCCGCCGAATTGATGAACTGATGGAGATGGTCGCACTGGATCGGCGGTTATCACAACTTTGGCCCCATGAGATTTCGGGTGGGCAACAGCAGCGGGTCGCTCTCGCCAGAGCGTTAGCACAGCGGCCGGTACTGATGCTGTTGGATGAACCTTTTTCAGCTCTGGATACCGCCTTACGCGCCTCAACGCGCAAAGCGGTGGCTGAACTGTTGGCACAGGCAAATATTGCCTCCATTTTAGTGACGCATGATCAAACCGAAGCATTATCATTTGCCTCGCAAGTCGCGGTAATGCGGGCGGGTAAACTGGCGCATGTTGGCC
The DNA here is from genome assembly GCF_052217165.1 of Yersinia sp. 2540 StPb PI. NCBI lineage: Bacteria > Pseudomonadati > Pseudomonadota > Gammaproteobacteria > Enterobacterales > Yersiniaceae > Yersinia > Yersinia sp. 2540 StPb PI. The sequence continues at coordinate 1,972,489 of NZ_JAZGQC010000001.1, read as the reverse complement.
CGCCGCAAGAACTCTATTTGCGACCGATTGATGAACCGACAGCGACTTTCCTTGGCGAAACATTGATTCTTTCCGCCAATATTGATACCGGATGGGCTGATTGCGCACTGGGCAGCGTCAGGGTTGATGATGAGCAACACCATGGATTGAGCCGGATTATGTTACGGCCAGAACAGATTACTATCACCCCTTTGCCCGCAGATCATCACTACACCACTCATTGTCTGGCCAGGGTTATCAATATTGATTTTGCGGGTTTTATCTCAACACTCACCCTATATCTGGTTGAAAGTAATGAAACGGTAGAGGTTAAAACCATCAGCCGCGAAGGTATAAGTATCGGTTTAATGGTTGACCTGACAATTATTGGCCAAGCGCATATTTTTGCTAACTGAGTAACCTCACTGGGCATTGCAACCTTGGTTTTTGGCTCGCATTGCTCAGTATGGCCTTTATCCGGCTAAGGGGCTTTATGCTGCTGGCGTAATCTTCGATACTCCAGCAACGTCAACACAATAACCACCACATCCAGCGCAGTTATTACGATCAATAACACCGAGTGAGTGAAGGTATAACGATAGAGTTGATAGATAATGAATAAGCTGAATATGACTATTGCCGCCGGATAATAACCCAGTTTTTTGCGCCATAATCCAATAATGATCCACAACTTAACCACGCCGTGGATGAGCAGATAAAATGCGGCAAAATGCAGACTGCTGATAGAGAGGTTTTGTGCCGCATGCAGTAAATAATGGGCTACTACATCGCCACGGTCTTCAATAAATTCAACTTGCGTGATGCGATGCAGAATATTTAGCAAAAACTGCGGCGTCACAAAATAGGTTAAAATACCGCTGATAATCTCCATCACGGCTAAGATTGCTTTCAGTAATAAGCTCAGTTCAAAAACTGCGTGAATATTCCTTTCACCTAAGATGTTGTTACCATCGAATCTGTTTTTCATATTCAACATCACGCTGATTCTCTACAATATAATACTCGATGGAGAATAGCGTAACAGTTTACGTGGTGCCAGTTAAAGCACCACGTCATAACCGTATTATCTGCAATACAAGTGCAATTTAGAATGTAATAACTGTTTTTAATCCGGTGACCCATGCATCTTGCGTTTGGCTTACCCCTGCTGGTGAGTGCCAATATTGTAGATCAGGTTGTAATTCCAGCCATGAAGTGACACGGAAACGATAATACAGTTCGGCAGTAACCGAATGCCCAGGTATTGGAGAGTAACGTGGATTATTATAATCAGAAACATTATTGATTTGATTCAGATAGCGTTGATTATCTTTATAATAATCACTCAGTTTAACCATTGATACGCCGAATCCCAACCAATCTTGTGGGCGGCTATCAAATAAGCCGCGATAACGGATGCCCGCAGAGGTAGCGTAATGCATGTAATTGGTCCGTTGATCCGCCAACGACATGCTGTAAAACACACTTAAACCACGGTTGGCGTCATCCTGATGTTTTGTTACCTGCTGATTGAATCCACTGTAAAAGAACCAAGTATTATTATGGTAACGATAGTCACCTGGGTCAGTCGCTCCGGGAGCACCAGAGACCCCGTTATAAAGATCCCGTTGTTCAGCATTGGTATAAAGAACACCAAGGTTATAAATACCGGGTAAATCCTGGAACGCATTGGTTTTTAATTCCAATTCCAGCGGCAGTAATATGCCTTTGCTGCCCTTGGTTGACCAACTCCACGCCCTACCACGGCTCGGTGCATCAGGGTTTTGCTCCATCACCCCGGTTTTTAATGTTAAGCCATCGGTAAGCTTATATTGCAGCGTGGTTCCCCAATAATGAACGTTCCAGTTAAACCAGGTCAGCGAGTTTGCTGATTTACCGCCACATAATCCAAGAGTTTGAAAATCGCAGGGAATAATTTGGTCAAAATCCTGTACTTTATTCATCAAACCAATTCGCCAGTGCAGTTTCTGACTCGCAAAACTGCGCGCAAAGGTTAACCAGCCCAAGCGAGTAATCGACTGACCACCAAAACTTTCCTGCGACAAATCGGTTATATTCGCCCGAGGATCTTGTAACCGATCCCGCGTGAGATTGTTATCATGATTGCGGTTAACAATATTCCCTTCGATTACTGCATCGGGAATCCCCGTATATAACGCAAGATCCTGCTGAAAAGTCAGTGAAAACTGATCAATATAAGACGCTTGTTTATCATGATTATAGCCACCACCCGCGTTATATGATAATTGACTCAAGTAACCGAGTGAATAATTAAAACCGTGCTCCGATAAAATAGGGCGAATACCTAACATATCGCCTAGCAGCCCTGTTTGCTGTGGCTCAAAACCTAATGCGATCCCCTGCCACTCCGGCGTTGATTGTTCCACATATTCACCACTGCCCGTTAAACCTTCACTTAATGCCGATGATGAAAATAAAATAGTAGAGGTCAGTAAATAAAATGCAGCAGAATTTATCTGACGAGTCAGATATAAAGTTGGTTTCATTATTTTCCCTTTTTAGAATAACCTGCACATCTAATAATAAATACTCAGTACTTCCCCAAAAATAAGTCGTGTTGCAGTGAGGCAAAACAGTTGAGAGCTGCTTATATCACTGCAACATACAAACGTCGCTATTAGCGTTTCAATGCCTCGCCATTACTCTGAATCACATCGCGATACCAATAGAAGCTCTTCTTACGACGGCGTTCCAATGTGCCATTACCACTGTCATCGCGATCAACATAAATAAAACCATAACGTTTGGATAATTCAGCTTTTGAGGCGCTAACCAAATCAATCGGCCCCCAACTGGTATATCCCATCACCTCAACGCCATCTTCGATAGCCTCACCGACCTGGACCAGATGGTCATTGAGATATTCAATGCGATAGTCATCTTCAATATGACCATTAACATCCGGCTTATCTTTCGCTCCCAGCCCATTCTCAACAATAAACAGGGGTTTTTGATAACGATCCCATAATTCATTGAGCAGGATACGCAGCCCGTCAGGATCGATCTGCCACCCCCATTCCGAGCTGGCCAAATGCGGGTTCTGCACCATGCTAAGAATATTACCTCGGGCTTTACGGTTTAACTCTTCATCGGCGGTCACGCAGCCGCTCATGTAATAACTAAAGGAGATAAAATCGACAGTCTGTTTTAATGCCAGTTTATCTTCAGCAGTGATTTCAACACTAATGCCGTGCTGTTTAAAATAACGAGCCATATAAGAGGGGTAATAACCGCGAACCTGCACATCGCCAAAGAATAGCCATTCACGATTCTGCTGTAATGTTTCCAATACATCGGCAGGCTTGCAAGTTAGTGGATACATCAGCCCACCCAACAGCATATTCCCGATTCGGCCATCAGGGATAATTTCATGCAATGCAGCAACCGCTTTGGCACTGGCAACCAACTGGTGATGGATAGCCTGATACACGGCACTCTTACTGCTTGCTTGCTCTAATCCTACTCCGGTGAATGGCGCATGCAGCGACATATTGATCTCATTAAATGTCAGCCACAATTTAACCTTATGCTGATAACGCTGAAACACGGTGCGGGCATAATGTTCAAAGAAACCAATTGTTTTACGATTACCCCAACCACCATAATTCTTAACCAGCCCGTAAGGCATCTCATAGTGGGATAATGTCACCAATGGCGTAATGTTATATTTCGCCATTTCATCAAATACACGATCATAGAATGCCAGGCCTGCCTCATTAGGCTGCTGCTCATCGCCCTGTGGGAAAATACGTGTCCAGGCAATGGATATCCGCAAACATTTAAACCCCATCTCAGCAAATAGCGCGATATCCTCTGGGTAGCGATGATAAAAATCGATAGCGACATCTTTAACATAACTGTCACCACTCACCCTGGGAATGATATCGCCAAAAATTCCATGGGGTTGTAAATCAGAGGTAGATAGCCCTTTCCCCTCAGTAAGATAAGCCCCTTCTACCTGATTAGCGGCAATCGCACCGCCCCAAAGGAAATTATCTGGAAATGCATGTTTCATCGGTTTTCTCCTAAATCAGTATTAACGAATTACGGTTAATAACGGGGCTTGCTCAGTAATAGAGGTGCCTTTAGCACACAGGACATCCTGATAATTTTCACTGTTGCTGATAATTATCGGCGTCGTCAGGTCATAACCTGCTCCGGTAATCGCCGCACAATCAAACTCCAGCAGTAAATCACCTGCGTTGACCCGGTCACCGGCTTTAACATGAGCGGTAAAATATTTGCCATCGAGTTTGACGGTATCAATACCAACGTGGATAAGGACCTCAGCACCAGAATCAGATTCAATGCCAATCGCATGGTGGGTTTTAAACAGTGACGCTACAACGCCATTAACCGGTGACACGACCCGCCCTTGTTGTGGAATAATCGCAATTCCCGCCCCCAATAAACCACTGGCGAAAATACTGTCACTGACATCCGCTAGCGCTAACAATTCGCCACTGATCGGGCTGAATATCACTTCGCCGATACCACTGTGGTTATCGGTGATGGATGAGGTGTGAGACAAATCCTCTGTTTCTGCGCTAGCAACAGGCGCTGGCAGGCCAAAAAAGAAGGTGCTGATGGCAGCAAAGATCAACGCAATCAGGGTGCCAATAATGGCGCCCCATACGCTGGCATCGACACCTGTAGCGGGAATTATTTGGGCAAAAGAGAAGATACTGGCAAGGCCGAATGAATAAACATGGGTCTGGCAGAAACCGACGATGACACCCCCTATCGCCCCGCCCACGCAGCCAAAAACAAACGGTTTTTTCGACGGTAACGTCACCCCATAAACAGCGGGTTCAGTAATACCGAATATCCCCGCAGTAAATGCCGAACCAGCCAGCACCTTCATTTTTGCATCGCGAGTACGTAAAAAGACACCGAGCGTGGCCCCCACTTGCCCCATAACTGCGGGTAATAACAGCGGCAACATGGCGTCATAGCCCAGTACACTCAGGTTGTTTATCATCAAAGGGACCAAACCCCAGTGCAGCCCAAAGATAACGCAAATCTGCCATAGCCCTGCCAATACACCACCGGCAACAGGAGGAGCAGCCGAATAGATAATTTGAAACCCCGACGCCAATAAATGGCTAAGCCAGGTTGCCAGCGGGCCAATCAGTAAGAAGGTGGCTGGAACGGTTATTACCAGACACAGTAATGGCGTGAAAAAGTTCTTAATATTGCTGTGTAACACCCGGTTAAACCCTTTTTCTAACCGACTACTAACCCAAGCCGCTAATATGATAGGGATAACCGACGAGCTGTAATTGATAAATGTGACCGGAATACCAAGGAAATAGACCTCAGAAGCACCGGGTTGCCCGGCTGCGTTAAATGCAGCGAGCATCAAGGGGTGCACTAATGCACCACCAATCGCCATGGTAATAAATGGACTGCCACCAAACTTCTTACCTGCGGTATAACCCAATACCAGTGGGAAGAAATAAAACAGTGAGTCACTGGCAGCAAATAAAATTGTATAGCTGCCGCTGTCGGGTTGTAACCAGCCGCAAACAAGACTCAGTGCCAGAAAACCTTTAAGAATACCGGAGGCGGCCAATACACCGAGCAAGGGGGTGAAAATACCCGAAATGATATCGATACAGTGACTGAACAAACTCTCTTTTTGATTACCTGACTTGTTGTCATGTTCTTCAGCATCAGCCAACCCCGCTTGGTTCACTAACGCCTGGTAGACCTCACTAACATGGTTTCCGATAACCACCTGAAACTGGCCACCACTTTCCACTACCATAATAACGCCAGGATTATCTTTCAGCGCTTTGGCATCAGCCCGCGCCATATCCTTGAGTTTAAAGCGCAAACGGGTAGCGCAATGTACTACGCTATTAATATTACTCTGACCCCCTACTCCGGCGAGGATCTCGCTGGCGACCGTTGTGTATTGCATCGTGTTTTCCTTCGGTAACACTCTTGTTTATACAGGTAAAGATTCGGGCAAAAAAAAACCTAAACGCACTCCGCACCGCGACCCAGCGACACAAGTACATTCAGGTTTTGCCTGCCGAAGCAGTAACAATCCAGTTTGGCGAAATTCTCTTACTACTTAGAACCCTTCCCTTTTAAATCATTTAATCTGGCAGATTAAAACTTTCCCGGCGAACGCGTTCAATATGGATAGTCAAAAACATCCGCTCTTCTTTGCTCAAATCTTGTTGATACTGCAATTTCATATGCTGCTGAATCTTACCCGCACAGCGGTAAGCCTCAGCATAATTATCTTTCACTGCATCGTGTAAGGAATCATCATCACTGGTGACCCCATTACGGCCCAACATTCGCTGTGAGAAAAATTTCAGATGGGTAACAAAACGGTGATAACTCAGCCCGTCCTCATCATATTCCAGCTTAAATTGGTACTTCACGATATGCAGTATCTCCTGCATTACCTTCGTCACTTGCATTACTTCAGGCATTTCACCCTTCAACTGAGCATTCACCAGATGGAGCGCGATAAATCCAGCTTCATCTTCACGCAATTGCACCCCAAGGCGTTGTTTAATAATCTGCAAGGCTTCACGACCCAAGGCAAACTCTTTGGGATACAACCGACGAATCTCCCACTGCAATCCATTCGTTATATCCAAACCTTGTTTATGCCGCTCAATCGCATAGAAACAGTGGTCAGTCAGCGAAATGTAGAGGTTATCCTGCAACTTACCCAGTTTTGCCGTTGCCTGCGTGATGATACAGTCACAAGCAATCATTACTTCTAATGGAATACAGCTCAGTAACTCACTCAGCCGCGAAACCAATTCATTGTCTTTTAGAGCAAACACTTTTTCGATCAATGTGTTATCTAGCGATTCACCTGGGTGTTTTTGAAAGCCAAGACCACGCCCCATAATGACTTGTTCCTGACCATGCTGATCGAGAACAATAACTACATTATTGTTAAGTATTTTAGCGATTTGCATGCTTTAGCCCTGAAAACAAAAAAACCCGACTCAGCAGCATTCATCACGCTACTCAATCAGGTTTTGCCCGCCATTGACGGTAACAATCCAACTATTCGGTAAACTACCATGTTAATGCACGACTGCAAGCTGGAAGAGATAAGAATCGTGATGTAGATCTCCTCTTATCTGGATAAATAGATCAGCATGTCATTTTAGCCATTATTTAGTTAGGGTTAATATCACCAACCATTGGCGTTATGGTGATAAAGAATAGCGGTAAAAACAGCCGTTGCTTTATTAAGACTTTTCTTAAGATCATAAAGATAAATTAAATTAACCCATAAAATAATGGAAATAATAACAGCACCCGGTCATTTGAGATTGATTCTTTATTACAACCACTAACTTTATATAAATACATTAATTTTATGTATAGGAAATGGTTAATATCTTACGGTAAATTATTAATAACCTTCGCCTCACTCACAAAAAACAGCGCGATATTTCCGTTATATCGTCTTAATTGATTTACATCATATAAAAGTAACAAGTTATTTCCTAAGGTGAGACATTACCGCTCAACCCTAATTTTCTTATTTTTCATTAAAAAAGTGTCCTCCGCAAAGGTAATGTCGATGAATAACAATAAAAGACCTATCACCGGCTCACTAAGCCGCCGTGAATTTATTCAAACATCCGCCGCAGTCACCGGGGCTGCGGCTATTGCCGGTTCTATCACCCTTCCTTTTTCAGTACATGCCGCGCCAGAAGAGCACGCAGCAACAACAGAAGAAACCATTAAATACAGTGCTTGTCTGGTCAACTGCGGTAGCCGCTGCCCACTAAAAGTACATGTGAGAAATGGCGAAATTATTAAGATTGCTAATGAAGCAATTTATGATGACTCCACCTTTGGTGAGCATCAAATTCGCCCCTGTTTACGTGGCAGATCGGTAAGATGGAAAACATATAATCCGGATCGAGTAAAATATCCCATGCTGCGTGTTGGCAAACGCGGCGAAGGTAAATTTAAACGTATCAGTTGGGATGAAGCTACCACTATTGTGGCTGATAATCTAAAAAGAACCATTGCACAATACGGCAACGAAGCAATTTATTATCAATATGGTTCTGGTTCGACCGGCGCTAATTTACAAGGCCGCAATGCCTGTAAAAGAATGCTGAGCTTGCTAGGTGGTTTTCTCGATCAACACGGTACTTATTCCACCGCCCAAATAAATACGGTAATGCCGTATATCTATGGCAATGCAGACGAAACTTTGCTGGATGAAATTAAAAACTCAGACCTGGTGGTTATGTTTGGCCATAATCTGGCAGAGACTCGGATGTCGGGCGGCGGGCAATATATCGAAACCGTTCATGCTCTGGGGCAAAGCAAAGCCAAAGTCATTATTATCGATCCACGGATGACCGACAGCGTAACGACCCTCAATGCAGAATGGATCCCCATCTTCCCAGGTACCGATGCCGCGCTGGTGGCGGCATTAGGACATGTATTAATTAAAGAAAATCTGACTGATGAAGATTTCCTGGCACAATATTGTGTCGGCTGGGATGCCACAACATTACCCGCCTCAGCCCCCGCCAATGGTTCTTACAAAGACTATATTTTAGGTAACGGCCTCGACGGGGTAGAAAAAACACCGCAATGGGCCAGTGAGATAACCGGTATTGCGCCAACGCGGATTATTCAATTAGCCCGCGAGTTGGGAAATGCCCGTGCAGCATGGATATCACAAGGTTGGGGGATTCAGCGCAGTGCTAATGGCGAACAGGCGGCGCGCGCTATTATGATGTTGCCATTGATGACTGGTAATATTGGCCGCGCCGGAACCAATACTGGAGCCTGGGGCGGGAATGTGAAATATCCGGTGCCGGGATTCAGTATTCCGAACCCAGTGAAGACTGCTATTCCCTGCTTTATGTGGACCGATGCTATTTTTCGTGGCACTGAAATGACAGCGAAAAATGCGCATGTGAAGAATAAAGATAAACTTGATACCAATATTAAGTTTATGTGGAACTACGCCAGTAATGTTATCGGCAATCAGCATTCTGATCTGAATAAAACCCACCGCATTTTACAAGATGAATCACTGTGCGAGTTTATTTTGGTGTGGGAAAACCACATGACCAACTCTGCCAAATATGCTGATTTATTACTGCCCGATGTCACCTCAGTTGAATCAAATGATTTAATTGATAACTCCTACGCCAGTGGGGCTTATCACTACGTCACACGGTTGCAAAATGCGATCGAGCCGCTGTGGGAGTGCCGCCCGTCTTATGATGTGTTAGCCGAAATTGCCACCAAGTTAGGAATTGGCGATGCTTTTACCGAAGGCCATACCCAGCAAGAATGGATTGAAATCAGTTATAACAAAATGCGTGAGAAAAACCCTGCCTTGCCACCTTTTGAACAGACCAACGACCAAGGCATCATCGATCGTATTTATGCCGACAGCAGTCAATATATCGCGTTAAAAGATTTCCGTGATGACCCTGTGAACCACCCGTTGAAAACCCCGTCTGGCAAAATTGAGATCTACTCGCAAGCGCTGGCAACATTGGAAAAAGAGTGGCAACTGGCACCCGGTGATCGCATTACCGCTGTCGCCGAATATTGCCCAACCTTTGAAGGTGTTAGCGATGTAGAAACCATGAAAACCTACCCTTTGCAGATGACAGGCTTCCATATCAAAGGCCATACCCACTCCTCCTACTACAACGTAGCCATGCTGCGGGAAGCGGTACCACATCAGTTTTGGATTAACCCTATTGATGCCCAGCCTCGCGGTATCCAACAAGGGGATATGGTCGAAATTTTTAACAGCCGAGGCCGCATGCGTATTGCAGCAAAGGTTACCGAACGGGTGTTGCCGGGGGTTATTACCGTGCCGCAGGGTGCATGGCGAAATACCAATAAGGACGGCATTGATGTGGGAGGGTGTATCAATACGTTAACAACACTGCGACCGTCGCCACTGGCAAAAGGTAACCCACAACACACCAACCTCGTTGAAGTAAAACGTATATAAGGAGTTGAATAATGAAGCAATATGGTTTTTTTGTCGACTCCACCAAGTGCACCGGATGTAAGACCTGCCAAATCAGTTGCAAGGATGAGAAGAAGTTGGATCTCGGGCCGAAGCTGCGTCGGGTTTATGAATATGGCGGCGGCAGTTGGACTCAGCAGAACAATATCTGGGTACAAAATGTCTTTAACTACTACCTCTCTATCGCCTGTAACCACTGTTCATCACCTACCTGCGTAACGGGTTGCCCAACCGGTGCCATGCATAAACGCGAAGAAGATGGTTTGGTGGTGGTTAATCAGGATCTCTGTGTCGGCTGCCGCTATTGCGAGATGCGCTGCCCGTATGGTGCGCCGCAATTTGATGCCAAGAAGAAACTGATGACCAAGTGCGATGGCTGCTATCAGCGGGTCGCCGCAGGTGATAAGCCAGTTTGTGTCGAATCCTGCCCGCAGCGGGCGTTAGATTTTGATGAAATCACGCTATTGAGGGATAAATACGGTGAAGAGAATGCCATTGCGCCATTGCCGCACGCGCATCTGACACACCCCAATCTGGTTATCAGAAGCCACCGTGATGCCAAGCCATCCGGTGATACATCAGGCCGCATCCAAAATCCGGCGGAGGTATAAAATGCATGAATTACCCTTGGTGTTTTTTACCGTACTGGGGCAAACCGCTGTCGGGTTGTTTGCACTGGTGCTACTGAGTCACAAACTCGGTATGACCACGCCACTGCAACTCAAACAAGCCAATATCATCGGCCTGATACTGATGATGGTAGGCCTGATCGTTGGCACACTGCATGTTGGGCAACCATTGCGCGCCGCCACCATGCTCTTGGGTGTTGGTCGCTCACCGATGAGTAATGAGATAGTGCTCAGTGGATTGTTTGTCGCCATGGCCTGTGGCACCGTATTTTTCTCAACCATAGCCAAAAATACATTACTGGCAATGCTGTGCAATGTGGCAACGGTTATCTTCGGCCTGGCCTTCGCCTGGTCAATCACCCAAGTTTATCAACTGACAACCGTGCCTAATTGGGATACCTCGTACACCGCCCTACAACTGTGGATGACGGTACTGGTCGGGGGCGGCGCTTGCGCTATTCTGACCGGCGCTCGTCAGCTTGGCGCATCAGCCGTGTTGGTCGGTGCCATTGTGACTTTGGTGAATAAACCGGGTTACCTCAGCTTTCTGGGTCAAAGTTCAGCACAACTGAGTAGCCAGCAGGCGCTGTTTTGGGGAATTCAAATTCTGCTGCTAACGCTCGGTATCTTTGTTGCTGCCGCAGCATTACTGAAAGACAGGATCCCTCGGGTTACGCTCGCGGTCAGTGCCTCGGCGCTGGTGATCGGTGAGTTGGCTGGGCGTATCGCTTTCTACAATCTCTGGCAAGTGCCAATGTAAATTAACATATTGATTCTATTGGCCTACTGACAAATAACTGTTTAGCCGTGATACCTGCGGCTAAGCCGTATTGAGATAGCTGGACCTGAAGAGAGAAAATTTTGATGTTACTGAACACCACTCTGCCGAGGATTTTAGGTGCCTGTTTTTACTATCCACCACAGTCCAATACCGTACAGCGCCTTTGGCCACTACTGCCACAGATTGCTGAGATTTTTCCGTGGCCCAATCCGGCTAAAATTGCACGATATTGCCAACAGATGCCGAGTATCCAACCCGAGCAACTGGAATATGATTTCTCGATTTTGTTTGAGGGACAAGGTGAAATGCCCGCCCCACCTTGGGGGTCAGTTTATCTGGATAAAGAAAATATCTTGATGGGGACGAGCACCCTGCAATATCGCCAATTCCTGTCAACATTCGGGTTGGTGAATCAAAGTGCGATACGTGAACCGGAAGATCAATTTGGCCTCATGTTACTGGCATGGGTTCATTTAATTGAACAGCAGCCGACAACTAAGCCCCCATCGGATAAAGCCGCGCTAGCACTGCTCACTGAGCATTTACTGCCGTGGGCCTATCGCTATCTTGAGCTGGTAACCAACAGCCAAACCGAGCATCAGGTATATCCGTTGCTGGCAAAAATCGCCGAGTGCTACCTGAAAACCTTACAAACTGAACTGGGCCTATTTCCTCAGCCCCGTGAGCTATTTCGGTGATAAAAGACGAGCGCTACTACAAGGCGTATCTGGAAAACCGCACCATCAGTCGCCGTGGGCTATTTCGTGGCTTGCTAAAAAGCGCCCGCCAACAACCACTTACTCTCCCATCGGGGAGCGCAATCAGACCACCGGGAGCCATTATTGAAAGTGCTTTCACGCAAACGTGTACGGGGTGTGAAGCCTGCATGCACGTCTGCGGCGAGCATCTGATAGTCATGGTCAGTCAACGGCCTGAGTTGGATTTCTCTACCCAATATTGCAGCCGTTGTCTGGCCTGTACCACTGCTTGCCAAACCGGTGCTTTATCCTCCTCTACCCACTATATTACGGCGCACCCTCACGTAGAAAACATCTGTCAAAATACCTATATCTACTGCGACAGTTGCGCCGATTACTGTGATAAACAGGCTTTGGCGTGGCAGCCCCACCAGCCGCCGATACTGGCTTTAGCGCAGTGCGATGGCTGCGGTGAGTGTGCATTCAGATGCCCGGCAAGGGCGCTGGAAATGCGGCTGACATCACCCAAAATGGCCGATTGAATCAAAGTGCTACTACGTTAAATAAGTAACCCCGACCTGCTGATGTCAGTACAATGCCACTACCTTTCGTAGCTTGTACCCCACAGGAGTGACACCGTGTTCCATTACCCAGCCCATTATACCCTTGATGAAGCCAGCGGCGAGTACCACATCCAGTATCGCGACTTCCCTGAATTGGAATCAGTGACCTACTCTCAGGAAGATATTGAACTGGAAGCACAGGACGGGATTAAGAATGGTATTGCAGCAGAAATGGAAGAGCGCCGCCCCGTCCCCGCCCCCTCAGCGCTGCAACCGGGTGATATTGCAGTTCATGTGCCCATTCTGGTGCGACTGAAAGCTGAATTACACAATGCCATGTTAACCACCAATACCCGCAAAGCAGATATGGCGCGCAAGCTCGGTTTGAATGCCGCACAGATGGATCGCCTGCTGGATGTGTACCACGCTTCCAAGGTTGAAGCACTGGAGCAAGCCCTGTATTTACTGGGCTTTGAGGCCAATATCGCGGTGAAAAAAATAAGCTGATTGTCTTAACGTCGGCCAGATTGGCTTAGATTATAACCAAGAGAGTAACAAATTGTTATTTAGCGATAATTTAAAAAAACGTTAATAGCTTCACACTTCAATGCATTGGCTCACAATATTTGCGGTTTATATACGAAAACGTGATCTAATGCATAAAATTACAGTATTGAAAGTTTCTCCCTGTTGGGATTACATTAGCCCGATCCTGTCGTATACCACTGAGTTAACTCAGGCTGGCACGACAATTCGGATGTATCTCAGATTGATAGCTGGCCAGTTGTGATGAAATGGCTACCATTGATTAAAAGCGTGATTCGTCCACATTTAATACCCAAAGAACTTGGCATTACAGTCAGGCAGAACGTGAGTTGATACCGACAAGCTGACATCAGTCAGTGACTCGGGTGAGTAAGCGTAGCGAACACCACTGTAATTTTAAGTAACAAGGGTAAACGTAGCACAGCAATTTGGATCGTTACTGGCGAGGTAGCTCCAAGGGGAGTTGTTCAGTGAAATATTTCTTTATGGGTATCTCTATTATGTTGGTGGTTTGGGTTGGCACCTTCATGATGATGGTCGAGTAATATTAACTCGAACCATCCACAATCTGACATCGTATAGAGGGCGCATTCGCGCCCTTTATCATTTTCCTGGCATCATTCGGCGTAACGTATCATCCCGGCGAATATAGTGATGATAAAGCGCGGCCAGTGCATGAGCGCCAATCACAAAATAGCCTAAATTGGCAATTAGCTCGTGAGTCTGCTTAAGATAACCACGCGCGACATCATCCGGTGTTACCCACTGCGGTACCTGCCACCCCAGCAAGAACCAGGTTTTCCCACCATAAGCCTGAGCCAACACGCCCAGCACCGGTAATGATAAGAACATTAAATACAGACCCCAATGCATAACCTGCGCCCCTAACAACTGCCAGTTAGGTAACCTTGGGGTGATCGCTGGTGTTGTATTGCGCTGGCGCAACCACAGCCGCACCAACATCAGTAGCCAGACAGAAATACCAAAATTGAAATGCAGATTTTTCACTAATGTACGATCTTCATCCGGTACCCTGTCACTGAGTAACATGGCGGCATAAGTCAGAATGATCATCACTAGCGTCAGCCAGTGCAGGGTTATTTGGGGTAGTGAATAGCGATTTCTCATTGTGGTGCTCCACTGACTTCATCAAGTTAATAATCAGTATGGTGCAAAATAGATGAAGAAAACATTAAGGAGGGCGGATAACGTTTTGAACACAAGGTACTTTATTCTGACCGGACAGCGTGGGTCGCCGGTCAGAATAGAGAGTTAGCTATTTAGTTGATGGTAAGCGCGGGGTTAGATACCGTCACCTGAAACCGCTTTACTCGGTTTTAGCAAACCATCAGTACGGAACATACTCTTAATTCCGCGCACCGCCTGACGAGTCCGGTCCTGATTCTCAATCAAGGCGAAACGGACATGAGTATCACCGTAATCACCGAATCCTATCCCCGGCGAAACGCAGACTTTTGCCTCAGACAACAGGCGCTTGGCAAACTCGAGTGAGCCTAAATGGGCGTAAGGCTCTGGGATTTTCGCCCAGACATACATCGACGCTTTGGGGTTTTCAACCATCCAACCAGCCTCATGCAACCCACGCACCAACACGTTACGCCGCTGGCGATATTTTTCAGCGATATCACGAACACACTGTTGGTCCCCTTCCAAGGCAGCAATTGCCGCCACCTGCAACGGGGTAAAAGTGCCATAGTCGTGATAGCTTTTGATGCGAGCCAGCGCATTAACCAATTCCGGGTTACCCACCATAAAACCAATACGCCAACCGGCCATATTGTAGCTTTTGGATAAGGTGAAAAACTCAACCGCAATGTCTTTTGCCCCAGGCACTTGCATGATTGACGGCGCTTTCCAACCATCATATACAATGTCGGCATAGGCCAAGTCATGCACCACCAGCACGTCGTATTGCTTCGCTAACGCCACCACCCGTTCAAAAAATTCCAGCTCCACACATTGTGCTGTAGGGTTAGACGGGAAGCCGAGGATCATCATTTTCGGTTTAGGAATGGTTTCACGAATCGCACGTTCCAATTCACAAAAGAAATCAATGCCTTCGGTCAATGGGACCGAGCGAACTTGCGCCCCTGCAATCACCGCACCATAAATATGAATCGGGTAGCTAGGATTCGGCACCAACACTGTATCACCGTGGTCCAGTGTCGCCAGCATCAGATGAGCCAGCCCCTCTTTCGAACCGATAGTGACAATAGCTTCAGTTTCAGGATCAATATCCACCAGGTAACGCTCGGCGTACCAGTTAGAAATGGCCCTACGCAGCCGCGGTATACCCCGAGAGGTTGAGTAGCCGTGGGTGTCTTCACGTTGCGCGACACTGCACATTTTCTCAACGATATGTGGTGGTGTCGGACCATCGGGATTCCCCATACTGAAATCAATAATATCTTCACCGCGACGGCGGGCCGCCATTTTCAACTCAGCGGTAATATTGAAAACATAAGGGGGTAGGCGATCAATACGGGTAAAACGACGCTTAGCAGGGAGTTCAGCCATAATTTCCTCGAGGATACGTTAGCGCCCGGACCGTCCGAGCGACGCTGACCATCAGATGGTCTGTTTATGAACATATCCCAGCGCTAAAGGGCTGTCGAGTGGCTGGTAACAAATATCTAACTCATCGGAGAAGTTACTGAGAATCAAACTCACTAGCCAGCATCCCTAATACCCAGTCATCACACCATTGCCCGCCAAGTTGATAATTATCACGCAACGTCCCTTCCAACTGAAAACCACAGCGTTCCAGTAACCCGCGTGAAGCATGGTTGCCCACAGTAACCGTGGCTTTCATTTTATGAAACTGACATTGCTGGAAACCAAACGCCAATACAGCCAACAAGGATTCTTTGGCAAAACCTTTGCCCTGGCAGGACGGTAACATGGCATAACCCACTTCAGCTTGCTGTAACGGCAACCAATCAGCCAAAAAGCCGGTAAGCCCCATGCTCTGCCCGCTGGCGCGTTCACGAACCACCAGACATAGCCAATGGCTGGAGGTCTTTTCCCAAGGGGTTAAACGTGATTCAAAACGCGCGCGAATCTCGGCCATATCCATCGGATCTGCCATATAACGCTGAACCACAGGATCCTGGTATAAGCGTAAAAACAGCGACCAATCCTGCTCTTTGAGGCTCTCGAGCACCAACCGTGGTGTTCTCAGAGAAATCGGCGAGCTACTGAACATCGGGATCACTGGTGACATTTTTCCCTCGAATTGAAGATGTTAGCCATAAACAGAACGCAGAATATTAAAGAGGAAATTTTTCCATAACCTCATCCCTTTATTCTTCTCCATTTTACTTAAATAATGTTCACTTCAAGATAACAAAAAACAAACAAATGGTCAGCATCGCGCGCGCCATTACCACGGCCCTCCCCTACAGCTATCGGAGAATCAGTATTATGGCTTCATTACAAATAAACGATATTCCCGCAGCAATCAAAGCGGTGAAGCAGCAATTACGTCAGGCGCTGCCTGATTATCAGCAGGTCTTCCAAGCCGTGGAAGAGAATATTCGCCAGCAAGTCACCGAAATCCGCCGTAGTTTGGCGCAGGGTGAGAACCCTGTTCCCCAAATTCATGCCGATGATATTATCAATGGTAACGTCACTGAAGAACAAAAAGCACAAATAAAACAACGAGGATGCTGCGCCATTCTCGGTGTCTTCCCAACAGAAAAAGCAGCAGCGTGGAACCGTGAAATCGGTAACTATCTCGAACGTAATAATTTCGTCTAACGCCTGAAAAATGCGGCGGAAGATAACTATTTCGGTACGCTGGCTGCCAGCAAACCGCAAATTTACGGAATTTACTGGTCAACACCGCAGGTTGAGGCTCGCCAGGATCAGCGCATGAATGCGGTGCAGGTATTCTTAAATAATCTGTGGCAAACCGAGAGTAACGGCAAGCAACATTTTGATGCTAACCGGGTGGTGACTTATGCCGACCGGACCCGTCGCCGCCCGCCAAAATCATCGTCACTGGGCTTATCACCCCATGTTGATGGTGGCTCCATAGAGCGCTGGTTGGATGAGAACTTCCGTCATGTGTACCGCCACGTGTTCTCGGGTGACTGGCAGAAGTATGACCCATTCGCCGCTGAAGGCCGCCCACAAGTGCGTGAGTTCCCCTCACCGGCAGTGTGCTCGATGTTCCGCACCTTCCAAGGCTGGACAGCACTGACACCACAGCGAACCCATGCGGGGACGCTGAATGTTATCCCGATCGCTAATGCCATGGCCTATATCCTGCTGCGCGCATTACAAGATGATGTTGCTGACGATGATCTGTGCGGTGCAGCACCAGGGCGCGCTTTATCCGCCTCTGAGCAGTGGCATCCTCTTTTAATCGAAGCCATTTCCCCTATTCCAGATTTGGAAGCAGGTGATACGGTATTCTGGCATTGCGACGTGATTCACTCAGTGGAAAATGAACATAATGGTGAGTTTGACAGCAACGTCATGTATATCGCGGCGGCGCCATGGTGCGACAAGAACGCCGCATACCTGCCACGCCAGTTAGCCAGTTTTATTGATGGCCGCTCACCACCAGACTTTGCCGCCGATGATTTCGAGGTGGATTTCAGTGGCAGAGCCACCGCCGATAACCTAACCACCCTTGGCAAACAACAGTTGGGTATGGCTGAATAACATTCCTATCAATCCCGTGTTTCTCTGCCAATAATAACGATATAAATAATCTCCTCAACGTTATCTCTGCTGGCGCGACCCGCCAGCAGACTCCCCTGCAATCCGCCGCGTCGATTCACCGGATAACGCGGATAAAGTGGCAGTTGCCGCTCATTTTCCTTATAGTTAGCCGCTTATTCGCCGCCGAATCTGATGGTCCCAAACTAAGATTCAAGGCTGTCGCCAAGAGAAAATAGTGTGCACCAGATATTTGAAATGCTACTGGCGGTGTTTGATCGTGCCGCATTAATGTTGATTTGTTTATTCTTTCTGACTCGCACCCACCTGTTTCGTCAGTTATTGCAAAAAGAGAAGCACACACCACTGGAACTGGCAGCGGTAACCGCTATCTTCTCGTTGTTCGCTATTTTTGGTACTTATTCCGGTATTAACGTCGAAGGTTCATTAGTGAATGTTCGGGTTATTGCCGTCATGTCTGGCGGTATTTTATTTGGCCCGTGGGTAGGTATCATTACCGGGCTTATCGCCGGTTCTCACCGATATTTAATTGATATTGATGGAATTACATCAATCCCCTGTCTGATTACCAGCATTATAGCCGGCCTGATGTCCGGCTATATAAATCTGAAAGTAAAGAAAGAGCGGCAATGGAGTATCGGTATTCTGGCAGGCATGATTTGTGAGTCACTCACCATGCTATTGGTGATTATTTGGGCCAGGCCGACCGCATTAGGTATTGATATTGTGTCTAAAATCGCCATTCCGATGATCTTAGGGGCGGTTTGTATCGGGTTAATTGTCCTGCTGGTACAGAGTGTCGAAGATGAAAAAGAGGTTATTGCCGCGCGGCAAGCAAAACTGGCACTGGATATCGCCAATAAAACCCTGCCCTATTTTCGCAATATCAATGGCGAATCACTGCGCAGTGTGTGTGAGATTATTCGCACCGATATTAAGGCAGATGCTGTCGCCATTACCGACACCCAACATATTTTGGCTTATGTGGGGGTGGGCGTTGAAGCCTATAATATCGGTCATGAGATCATCAGTGATATTACCAAAGAGAGCATTCAGCGTGGGAAGATTACCATCCGCAATAATGATGAAGTCCATCGCACGCCACAAATTCACTCCCTCATCATTATTCCGTTATGGGAAAAAGGTGAAGTCACTGGCTCACTGAAGATCTACTATTGCCATGCACATAAAATTACCTATTCACTGAAAGTGATGGCGGTCGGCTTGTCACAAATCATCTCAACCCAGATTGAAGTTTCCCGTATAGAGCAACTGCGCGAAATGGCAAATAAAGCGGAAATGCGCGCACTACAAAGTAAAATTAACCCGCACTTCTTATTTAATGCCTTGAATGCTATCTCGTCCTCAATTCGTATTAATCCAGATACCGCGCGCCAATTGATCATCAATTTATCCCGTTATCTGCGTTATAACCTTGAGCTGAATGACGAACAGATTGATATTCGCAAAGAACTACATCAAATTCAGGATTATATCGCCATCGAGCAGGCCCGCTTCGGCAGCAAGTTAACTGTGATTTATGATATTGACGACGATATTGCGCTGAAAATACCCAGTTTGTTAATTCAACCCTTGGTTGAAAATGCCATTGTGCATGGCATTCAGCCGTGTCGTGGTAAAGGTGTGGTAGTCATTGCGGTTAAAGACAGTGGCGACCAAATAAAAATTTCCGTAAAAGACACCGGTAATGGTATTAACCCAGAGACAATTGAGCGCGTGGCGAATAATGAAATGCCGGGCAATAAAATTGGTTTACTCAATGTACATCATCGGGTGAAATTACTGTATGGGGAAGGTTTACAGATACGCCGCATGGAACCGGGCACCGAGATCTCTTTTTATATCAGCAAAAATGGCGGCAAAATCCATGCTGACCCCCGTATTCCAGCCGGAGTCTAATCCGTGAAAGCAATCATTGTTGAAGATGAGTTTCTGGCTCAAGAAGAGTTGAGTTACCTGATTCGCCAGCATAGCAACATCACCATTGAGGCAACCTTTGAAGATGGGCTGGATGTGCTTAAATACCTGCAGAACCATCAGGTCGATGCTATTTTTCTCGATATCAATATTCCATCATTGGATGGCGTGTTATTGGCACAGAACATCAGTAAATTTGCCCATAAGCCTTATATTATCTTTATCACAGCCTATAAAGAGCATGCAGTTGAAGCCTTTGAAATTGAAGCATTTGACTATATTTTAAAGCCTTATCATGAGTCTCGTATTGTCACTATGCTGCAAAAACTCGAAGCGCTGCATAAGCGTGAGCACCAAAATAGAGAACAGACCAGCAGTACCAACCACCGTTCTGCGGCGCATACCATCAATTTGATGAAAGATGAGCGCATTATCGTCACTGACATCAATGATATCTATTATGCCGCAGCACAGGAAAAGGTCACGTTGGTCTATACGCGGCGCGAAGAATTCATTATGCCGATGAATATTACTGAATTTTTCAGCCGCCTACCGGAGGAGTACTTCTTCCGCTGCCATCGCTCCTATTGTGTCAATTTAGCCAAAATCCGTGAAATTGTGCCGTGGTTTAATAATACCTATATTCTGCGGCTCAGTGATTTGGACTTTGAAGTCCCTGTCAGCCGCAGCAAGATAAAAGAATTCAGGCAACTGATGCGCCTTTAAATGCATTTCATTCCGCGTGGAATGCAGCTCATTCCCCTTTCGATCTATAGTGATTAGCCCGCCCGTATACTGGTTTCATTCGGCGGGCTGATAACACCTCAAGACAAGATTTCCGGTGCCCCATCAGCGCGTAATCTTTGGCTTCCGACGCTATTGCAAATCATTGTTATGTTCGCAATAGCCATATTCGGGCCACATTGCATTGATGTTTAAGGAGTCCGGCATGAGCAGTAAACCGGTAAATCGTTGGCTAATTGTTGCGGGTACCATCATCGTTCAAATGGGGTTGGGAACTATCTATACCTGGAGCTTATTTAATCAGCCACTGGGAGAGAAGTTCAGTTGGTCGTTAGGGGCAGTTGCAACCACATTTTCCATTACCAGTTTTTCTCTCGCTATTGCCACTCTGTTTGCTGGCCGCCTGCAAGAGCGCATCGGTATCCGTAAACTGACGTTACTTTCCGGTATCATTCTTGGTTTGGGCCTGATTGCCAGCTCTTTTGCCACATCATTGGGAATGATTTATCTATTGGCTGGTATCGTGGTCGGTTTCGCCGATGGTACCGCCTACATCACCACCCTATCGAATCTGATCAAATGGTTCCCGGAACGTAAAGGGCTGATTTCCGGCATTTCAGTGGGGGCATTTGGTACCGGCAGCTTATTGTTCAAATATGTAAATGCCAGTCTGATTGCCAACCAAGGAGTGTCGCTGGCATTCTTCTACTGGGGCCTCATCGTGATGGTATTAGTAGGGGCTGGCTCTTTCCTGCTACAAGAAAAAGCGGTGGCACCACAGGTCAATAACAGCCTGCAAACCGCCCGTGCCGGGCGTGATTTTAGTGTCAAAGAGATGCTGGCGGTTAAAGAGTCTTACTTCTTATTTATCATCTTCTTCACCGCATGTATGAGTGGCTTATATCTGATTGGTATCGTGAAAGATTTAGGCGTACAACTGGCAGGAATGGACTTGGTGACGGCTGCCAACACCGTTTCAGCCATTGCCATCTTTAATACCGCCGGGCGCATTATCCTTGGCGCACTATCAGACAAAGTGGGCCGTTTGCGCGTAATCAGCTTCACCTTGCTGGTCACCACATTAGCGGTATCCGTGTTGAGTTTTGTTCCACTGACTCATGCCCTGTTCTTCTTGTGTGTCGGGGCGATAGCCTTCTGCTTCGGCGGCAATATTACGGTGTTCCCGGCGATTGTGGGCGACTTCTTCGGTCTGAAAAATCACAGTAAAAACTACGGTGTTATCTATCAAGGGTTTGGTTTGGGTGCTCTGGCAGGTTCGTTTATTGCCGCACAACTGGGTGGATATCAGGCGACCTTTATGGTTATCGCAGTGCTGTCAGTACTTTCCTTGCTGCTGACGTTGATAATCAAACCGCCAAAAGGTGCGGCAACCGAGACTGAAAGTACACCAACCGCAACAGCGGGCGTAACTGCCCGTAGCCATGCCTAATAGAGGGTGACGGAGACCACCATAACTAATACAACTCAGCCAGAGTTTGTAAAGTATGGGGGCTGGTTTAAAGCAATGATGTAAAAAAGCAGAGCCTTGGCTCTGCTTTCATGTTTCAGCGATGGCGAACAAAAACCTTATAATTCATGCCCTAATGTCTGACGCAAGTAAGCGCCGGCCCCCAGCAAACCCGGTTGCTGATGGGTAATCATATAAACAGGAATATCTTGCAGGAAATCTTTGAAACGGCCTTTATCTTCAAAAGCACTGCGAAAGCCCGAAGCTGTAAAGAATTCCATAAAGCGTGGCACGATACCGCCGGCAATATAAACGCCACCAAAAGTGCTGAGATTCAATGCCAGATTGCCGCCAAAACGGCCCATAATCACACAAAACAGTGATAAGGCGCGGCGACAGTCAGTACAGCTATCCGCCAGAGCGCGTTCAGTAATATCTTTCGGTGCCAGATGTTCCGGTAGGCGTGCATCAGAAATCACAATAGCTCGGTATAAATTAACCAGCCCTGGCCCGGAAAGTACTCGCTCGGCAGAGACATGGCCCAGTTCCTGACGCAATACCGCCAAAATAGAGTCTTCTTCTTCGCTGTTCGGGGCGAAGTCCACATGACCGCCCTCTCCCGGTAAGCTAATCCAACGGCGGTCCACATTAACTAAATGGGCCACCCCTAGCCCAGTACCTGCACCATAAACTGCCACTGGTTTACCCGCTTGAGGCGTTGTGCCACCAAATTGCAACACATCCTGTTCGGACAACACCGGAATCGCCATCGATACTGCCGTAAAATCGTTGATCACCTCCAGATGATCCAACCCCAGGCTTTGCTGCATAGCTGCAATAGAAAATGCCCAAGTATGATTGGTCATCGCCACCCAATCCCCGGTAATCGGGCAAGCAATAGCAATACAGGCATCCTTTACGGTGACGGTATGGTCTGACAGATATTGCTTAATGACATCTTCCAGACTGTCGAATTCCAACCCTGAATATGTTTTTGCTTGTGATATTTCACCCGTCGCCACAGCGCAAAGCGCCAAACGGGCATTAGTGCCGCCAACGTCACCCACCAGGGCATAGCTTGTCATCAGAAACTTCTCCGTTACAGGGATGCTTAACTTCAACTATGTCCACTGTAAAATCAGGCTGGAGAAACAACAATATCAATGCGCTAAACCCTTTCGCTTTGCGATAAAGATCACATAAAAACGTTTCAGCAACAGCAAAATACCGCTGCTGAAGGTGAAAAATGACGTAAATATTTAGCGTGAATTGCGCCCTTCCTCAGAAACCGGCTGCAATGTCGCAAGCTGGCGCGAGCGGATAACCCGCATCCGCAGGCTGTCATAGGCCCAGTTGTAACATACGGTGTAAGGCAGGAAGAACAAGAAGAAACCGATCTCCAACATAAATGCCTGTAATAGCGAAACACCCAACGTGAAAGCCGCGATAGGTAAGCCTATCAGGATAAAACCACCCTCGAAACCCAGCGCATGGAGTACTCGCACGAGCAGAGTCTTTGCTACCCGACTGACTGGCCAGAAGTGGTCGAACAGACTGTTGTAAACAATATTCCACAGCATTGCCACTGAGGAGAGGATCAAGGCCAATGTTCCCATTTGCAGTATGGAGCGATCCAGTAACCATGCGCCGACGGGCGCACAAATGGCGACGGCAATCACTTCAAACCCAACGGCATGAATAATCCGCTCCAAGAGAGATCGGTGATGAACTTGCATAAAACACCTACTTAAATTAACTGATGACAGATTGTTAGAGGTGATTATCATCGTTTTTTAAGATAGATTAAAAATAGAACCCATCGATAAAATAGATAGTTTATGCATTATTCTCCCGAAGCTTTAATTGCATTTGTTGAAGCCGCAGCCCTTGGGTCCTTCTCCGCGGCGGCCCGTAAGCTACGCAAAAGCCAATCAACTATCAGCACCGCCATCGCCAATCTGGAAGCCGATCTGGGTTTGACCTTATTTGACCGTCAGGCGCGCCAGCCGGTATTAACTGACCATGGTCGCCGTGTGCTATCCCATGTGCAGGAAATTCTGGCGGCCAGCGAACGGCTGGATAATCTATCAATACGTCTGGCAGGTCAGGTTGAAACCCGACTGACTTTTGTCCTTTCTGATACTTATCAACCAACACATCATGAGGACTTACTACGTCGCTTTGAGCAGCGTTACCCTGATATCGAATTTGAGTGCCTGATTGCCGAAGAGGGCGACGTCATTGACCTGCTGCAACTACGGCGAGCGCATATCGGTGTAGTAGAAGTTCAGTCGTACTATCCACCGGATATTGCGGCCAGCCGATTAGCCGCACAGACTGAAATGGCGATATTCGTGCAGCAGGGTCATGCGCTGGCAAAGCTCCCTCAGGTTCACCCCGAACAACTGGCTACCGCCCGGCAACTTTGCCTCAATACTTACAATCGTACTGAGCGCAACCAGTCGCAAGGGCTAATGTGGTCTGCCCCCAGCTACTTAATGTTGTTAGAAATGGCGGAGCAAGGCTTCGGCTGGGCGATTTTGCCACGCTGGCTGGTGGAGCAATACAGCCGTCAAAAACTGGTCGCGTTGCCCACCATTGGTTGGCCGAAAATGATCTCTATTGATGCGGTTTGGTCGAAAAAAAGCCCACCGGGGCCAGCGGGCTATTGGTTGTTAGACCAATTAACTGGTCGTAATAACAATGTTAGCTAAAAAACAATGTTAGCTAAAAAACAGTGTTAGCTAAAAAATAGTGTCAGCTAAATCAGATTGCCGCATTACGCGCCTGAATAGATTTCGCCACATTGTTCAATAATTCAGGAATATCCATTTGCGGCAGCACCACCTCGATAAAAGCCAGTTGATCGCAGTGTTCTAGTTGTGCCATGAGTTGTTGTAATTGTTCAACCTCAGTGACAGTGCGGGTAAAAAGGGCTTTATTCATGCTGAATGCGTGTGGCAATTGGCTCCAATCCCACGCAGCGATATCGTTATAAGGTTGCAGTGGCCCGTGAATAGCTCGTTCAACGGTATACCCTTGATTATTTAGTAAGAAAATTATTGGTTTTAACCCATCTCGCAGCATGGAACCCAGTTCCTGGATGGTCAGTTGGGCAGAACCATCACCGACGAGCAAGATAACCCGTCGTGCGGGGTGCGCCACTTGCGAACCATAAGCGGCAGGCAAACTGAAACCAATCGAGCCCCACAGTGACTGAGCAATAAGAGTACAACCGGAAGGTAAGGTCAATGTGGCAGCACCAAAGCAAGAGGTGCCCTGATCGGTAACCACAATGTCGTTTGGGCGTAGAAAGTGTTGGATGTGATACCAAAACGTTTGTTGGTTCAGTAAATTATGCTGTGTAGCCGGCGCTATTGAATGAGTTATCGTCGGCTGCTGCCATTCGCCTTGTAACGATTTACACAGCTCATGCAGGGCACCAATCGCAGCCAGCATGGGAATCTGACTGAAAATCTGTTTCCCTATCCGTGCCTGTTCCGGCTGGATATCAATACAATTTTCCTGAGTGATATGCTGGCTGAATCCGGCAGTAATTGTATCGATAAACCAAACGCCAACGGTGATAAGAACATCAGCCCCTTCGATATATTCTCTTATACTGACATCACTGGCCGCCCCGGCGTAAGTACCGATAAATCTCGGATGTGATTCGTCCAGTAATCCTTTTCCCATCAATAATGTCGAATATGGCAGGTTAACCTCCGACACCCAGTGGTTCAATGATTCCCGGCCACCAAATCTATCCGCCAGAAAATCAGCTAGCAATGCGACCCGGTGTGCTGACTGTAGCTTTTCACGTGCGGCGTCAATAAAGGCTTGTAATGATGATGGCGATAACAGGGGTTGATAGAGGGCCAAAGCGCCAGGCTGACTGGTGACTGACACCTGTGAAACATCGCAGGGTACTTGCAAATAGACCGGACGCCGCTGACTTAGCGCCGCCACCAGTAGCCTGTCAATTTCAGCAACTGCATTTTCAGCGGTTAGATTGGCCTGCGCACAGGTGACCTCTTTCGCCATACGGGAAAAATGGCTGAAGTCGCCATCCCCCAGTGAGTGATGTAACAACTCTGCGGCTTTTTGCGAACGCAATGCCGGGGTACCAACGATATGAATCACCGGAAGGTATTCAGCAAAGCTGCCTGCAATACCATTAATAGCACTTAATTCACCGACGCCAACCGTGGTCAGCAGTGCTGCCGCTGGCATCACCCGGGCATAGCCATCTGCGGCATAAGCTGCATTAAGTTCATTGGCACATCCCATCCATTTAATGACGGGATGGCTGATGACACGGTCTAAAAAAAGCAGATTAAAATCGCCAGGAACACCGAATAGATGCCGGATTCCCACTTGCGCCAGGCGATCCAAGAGATAATCAGCCACGTTGTAACTGCTTGCCATCATGACACCAACCTTAATACTTATTATATTGCATTAAGTATTAAGCAATTAATCAATAGATCTAATGTTTTGAAATTATTAATTAGCTACCACTGTAATTATTTTCTGACATCCCTTTCTCCGCCTTATCTTGTGATCCCGTTAGCTTACGTCGTCGGTGAAAACGCATACACTAAACTGTCGTTTACTCTCGTTAATAAGGGTCATCATGGTCTATCAGGCAGCTTCCTCCCGCTATCAAGAGATGAAGTATCATCGTTGTGGTCGTAGTGGATTAATGCTTCCGGCAATTTCTCTTGGCCTGTGGCATAACTTTGGCGACAGCACGCTGTACGAAAATAGCCGCAATTTAGTGCATCGCGCTTTCGATAGTGGCATCACCCATTTTGATTTAGCCAATAACTATGGCCCGCCACCCGGTTCAGCCGAGCTGAACTTTGGCCGCATCCTGCAACAAGACCTGCGCCCCTATCGTGATGAACTGATTATCTCTTCCAAAGCGGGATACACCATGTGGCCCGGCCCTTATGGTGACTGGGGTTCGAAGAAATATCTGGTAGCCAGTATCAACCAAAGCCTACAACGTATGGGGCTAGATTATGTAGATATTTTCTACCACCATCGCCCGGATCCTAATACACCATTGGAAGAAACCATGGCCGCATTGGACCTGCTGGTGCGCCAAGGTAAAGCGTTGTATATCGGGTTGTCCAACTATCCAGCGGCGCAAGCCCGTCAGGCCTGTGAAATTCTGGCAAATCTTGGTACGCCTTGCCTGATTCATCAGCCTAAATACTCTATGTTCGAACGCTGGATTGAAGCCGGGCTGCAAGATACTTTGGATGAGTATGGCGTAGGATCTATTGCCTTTTCTCCGTTGGCAGGCGGCGTATTGACGGATCGCTATTTGGCGGGTATTCCGCAGGACTCAAGGGCTGCCAGTGGCAGTAAATTCCTTAATCCCGAGCAGCTTACCGCAGAAAAACTGGCCAAGGTGCGCCAGTTGAACGCATTGGCCCACGAGCGCGGCCAGAAGTTGTCACAGATGTCTTTAGCCTGGGTATTACGTGGCGGGCGGGTGACTTCAGCACTGATTGGTGCCAGCAAAATCAGCCAGATTGACGACGCGGTTGGTATGCTAGCCAACACTGATTTCAGCACCGAAGAAATCAAACGTATTGAAAATATTCTGGTGTAAACGCTCTCTCCAAAGTCCCCCAACAGGGGCACTCCGGTGCCCCTAATCCACCATTGTTACAGATAAATCTCAATTTTTTATTTTACAGTTTTATCTGAATCACAGTTGCCGAACCGCAGTTTAAGATAGGCCATAGCCAATAAAGCTGCGCAAGGATAAATCATGTCAAAAGTGGATGTTTTGAAACCAACGATATTTAGACCTATTTCGTTAAGACCACTGTTATTAGTAACGATATTAGCCTGGTTTCCTCTCGTTCCTATGGCAAATGCCGAAAGTATTGAGCTACTCCCCAGTGTTTCATTGCAGATTGGTGAGCAAGATCGCCGTGGCAATTATTGGGATGGTTATGACTGGCGCGATCAACGATGGTGGCAGGATCATCAGGGGCGGGATTTAGGCGAACGAAACCGCCATGGACATTACTGGGATGGGCACCGCTGGCAAAACAGAGACTGGTGGCAAAAGAACTATTATTACCGTGAAGGGCGCTATCAGAAACACGATAAACATTATGACAACCACGGCAAGAAACATCATCGCGGGAAAGGGCATGACCGCCATCATGATGATGACTAATTAAAAAAGCTTCTGGCGGATGATTGGCTATCGATCCGCCAGTATGAAGAAGTTAGAGCAAGCTAATCAACAGATAAGCATTTAATCCAACCACCACTAACACAATCATCTTCCCCAAAATCTGAATCAATTTTGAGTTAACCATCTCTCCCATCAATTCTTTATTGCCAGTAAAGGCCAGCAATGGAACTAACGCCAACGCAATACCAAAACTCAGCAGTACCTGGCTCATCACCAAGATCCGTGTTGCATCCATACCCGCCAGAATGACAATAAAGGAAGGCAACATCGTGACCGTGCGGCGCACCCAGATAGGGATATAAAACCGGACAAAGCCTTGCATCACGACCTGCCCTGCCAAGGTCCCCACCACTGTCGATGACAACCCAGCGGCAACCAGACTCAAACCAAAAATAGTGGCTGCGGCATTACCTAACAGGGGTTGTAGTGTGAGGTACGCTTGCTCGATTTCAGCAATACTGCCATAGCCATTGAAATGGAAAGCCGCCGCCGCCGTTGCCATCATCGCCAGATTCACAAAACCGGCAATTGTCATGGCAATCGCCACATCCAATTTAGTCGCAGCATAACGAGAAGCCTTGGAGTTTTCTCCCGCCGTTTGCGTCAAGGATGAATGCAGATAAATAACATGCGGCATAATAGTGGCACCTAGTACCCCGGCCGCTAGAAACACCGCGTCACGGTTAGGCAAGTCAGGAACCAACATACCGCGGCCCAACGCCGCCAGTTCTGGCCGGGAGAAAATAAGTTCGACAATATAAGCCGCCGCTACAAATAACAGCAGCCCACCGATAACCAGTTCGAGAGGTTTTTGCCCACGCTTTTGCAGCATAAGAATCAGGAAAGTGGCAATGCCGGTCAGGACAGCACCTTCAAGCAGGGTCACACCTAGCAGTAATTTAAACCCGATTGCCGCCCCAATAAACTCGGCCAGATCCGTGGCCATAGCGATGATTTCGGCTTGTACCCAGTAGGCCCATACCGCAGGCCGTGGAAACCGGTCACGGATATGCTCAGCCAGATTTTTACCCGTGGCAATACCGAGTTTAGCGGACAGTAATTGGATCAACATAGCCATGATGTTGGCCCAAACCACCACCCACAATAAGGTATAACCGAAAGAGGCCCCCGCCTGAATATTGGTTGCGAAGTTACCGGGGTCGATATAACCGATGGCCGCGATAAAAGCAGGCCCCATCAGGGAGAGTTTTATCCTCCTTGATGTACGGCGGGATGTATCGACAGCACGGCTATTCAGCATTCAGTATTACCCTTGAAAACTTACGTCTACTTTCTTATCAATAATAATATCTAAATGATAATAATTATCAAGCGCACTTGGCGTGGTAGAACTTATCTCTCTGATAGCTAACACCGTATAATCAGCCGTGTAGCAATCACCCGTGGTAGCTTTCTGAAAAGTTGGGTTAAATGTTCCATCGCCCTTTTCGTAACGAATGACTACAATTGATCAACCTAGCATATTTAAACTACTTCCGTAGCAAATTATTAACATCCTATTTTTTGTGATCCACTCCACTAATTCGTTTGCATTAGTGCAAGTGAATTTCTATATTTGCTGCCTACATCTCGTTTTTAATGTAGCCGTTACATAAAATGTCCACCGAAATCTAGCCTGCCTCAAATTTGGAGCACACATGTCCCATATTCTGCAGTTTGCGTTGGCCTTAGTCGTGGTGGCCATATTAGCTCTGGCGATCTGTAAGGATCGTAAAAGCATCCGCATTCGGTTTGTTATTCAATTGCTGGTAATTGAAGTGTTGTTGGCGTACTTCTTCCTCCATTCGGAAGCTGGATTGGGTTTTGTGAAAGGATTCGCCGGTTTATTCGACAAGTTGCTTGGATTTGCCGCCAACGGTACCGACTTTGTCTTTGGTAATATGGGTGATAAAGGTTTGGCGTTCTTCTTCCTGAGAGTGCTGTGCCCTATCGTCTTTATTTCTGCTCTGATTGGTATTCTGCAATATATCAAAGTTCTCCCCGTCGTTATTCGTATCATTGGTACTTTGCTGTCTAAAGTTAACGGCATGGGTAAGCTGGAATCATTCAACGCCGTCAGCTCACTGATTCTGGGTCAATCTGAAAACTTCATCGCCTATAAAGACATTTTGGGCAAAATGTCTGAAAAACGCATGTACACCATGGCAGCAACCGCGATGTCGACAGTTTCTATGTCAATCGTGGGTGCATATATGTCAATGCTGGACGCGAAGTTTGTGGTTGCGGCGCTGGTACTTAACATGTTCAGTACCTTTATCGTGTTGTCATTGATCAACCCGTATAAAGCAGAGGACGAGGAAGAGTTGCAACTGAGCAACTTGCACGAAGGCCAAAGCTTCTTTGAAATGCTGGGTGAGTACATTCTGGCCGGTTTCAAAGTTGCTATCATCGTTGCAGCCATGCTGATTGGTTTTATCGCGTTAATTTCTGCGATGAATGCCTTATTTAGTTTGCTGTTCGGTATCAGCTTCCAGGGTATCTTGGGCTATGTCTTCTTCCCGTTTGCCTGGGTGATGGGCGTACCGACTCATGAAGCCTTACAAGTTGGTGGCATCATGGCAACCAAACTGGTATCTAACGAATTCGTGGCAATGATGGACTTGCAGAAAGTGGCATCAGAACTGTCGCCACGCAGCGTGGGTATTCTGTCAGTGTTCCTGGTTTCATTCGCTAACTTCTCCTCTATTGGTATCGTAGCCGGTGCGATTAAAGGTTTGAATGAGCACCAAGGGAATGTGGTTTCACGCTTTGGCTTGAAGCTGTTATACGGCTCTACGCTGGTCAGTGTGCTGTCCGCCTCTATTGCGGGCCTGGTACTCTAAGTATCAGAAAAAAATCTCTAAAGAGGCGCTACGGCGCCTTTTTTTATACCTGCGATCCATACCCGAACTATTTACACGGATGATGACTCTTTGAGTAATCAAAGGCTGGAGAACTTTAGTGGGTAAGTTTAATGCCGCGACTGATGTGATATGCCCGTTAATAAGCAATAGATGGCGTTCTAAGTGAGGTAGTAAGGTAGTGAGGTAGTGAGGTAGTAAGGTAGTGAGGTAGTGAGGTAGTGAGGTAGTGAGGTAGTGAGGTAGTGAGGTAGTGAGGTAGTAAGGTAGTAAGGTAGTGAGGTAGTGAGGTAGTGAGGTAGTGAGGTAGTGAGGTAGTGAGGTAGTGAGGTAGTGAGGTAGTAAGGTAGTGAGGTAGTGAGGTAGTAAGGTAGTAAGGTAGTAAGGTAGTAAGGTAGTAAATATAATGGTGGGTCGTGCGGGATTACTCGGCCTCTGGCCTCGCCCTTCGGGTCAACGCTCGCGCGTTGCTGTCTCGCTTCGCTCGGCTCGAACCTGAACGCAGGGTCTCACCCACACGATTTCGTGTAGTTTTTGAGTTTTTAGATCTGGGGGAGTTAATACGGTACTTGATATAATGGTGGGTCGTGCGGGATTCGAACCTGCGACCAATTGATTAAAAGTCAACTGCTCTACCAACTGAGCTAACGACCCATTATATAGATTTATTCGACATTTTTAACACGAGTCATGCGGGATTACTCATCCTGCGGATTCGCCCTTCGGGTCAACGCTTACGCGTTGCTGTCTCGCTTCGCTCGGCTCGAACCTTTAACCAATTGATTAAAAGTAACCATTCTGCCAACTGAGCTAACGACCCATTATATGATAATACGAAGTAAAAGAAGTGGTGGGCGATACCAGATTCGAACTGATGACCCCCTCCGTGTAAAGGAGATGCTCTACCAACTGAGCTAATCGCCCACTTCTACTACCTTGAATCTTAATACTTTTAACAATGAGTGATGAGTGGTGGGCGATACCAGATTCGAACTGATGACCCCCTCCGTGTAAAGGAGATGCTCTACCAACTGAGCTAATCGCCCTCATCTATCTCATTTATTGCATAACACGTCGAGTTTGGTGGGCGATACCAGATTCGAACTGATGACCCCCTCCGTGTAAAGGAGATGCTCTACCAACTGAGCTAATCGCCCCGCCGTGTTGTTGGAGTCGCATTATAGGGATAGTTCGAAGTGAGTCAACGGTTTTTAAAACGAAAACAATCGTTCGCCGCAAATTTAAACAGGATGCGATATTTATCGCCGCTATGAACCTTTATTAAATGATCCCCAAAATATTTCAAGGTGTAGGACGGCGGCAAACAAATGAACCCGATGAGCTTACCCAAGTATGTGATTCGGGTGAGTGAGTGCGGCCAACACACCTGCAATTTGAAAGATGATGGGAATATCATCAATTGCATACCGGTAACATCGTTGAGGAATTACTACAGGGTGGTAGAATGTCGCCTACTTTTTCAAATTTCGAGCAACTGTCAGCTTTTGCTGACCGGCGTAGCGTAATAAGGCATCGATTCCAATGAAGATCAAAACCCGTTTTGCACCCAGTCCTACCGGCTATCTCCATGTAGGTGGCGCACGCACCGCATTGTATTCCTGGCTGTTCACCCGTCATTTAGGTGGTGAATTTGTTCTGCGCATTGAAGATACCGATCTTGAGCGCTCAACTCAGGAAGCCATCGACGCTATTATGGACGGTATGAACTGGTTGAATCTGGATTGGGATGAAGGCCCGTATTTCCAAACCAAACGGTTCGATCGCTACAATGCGGTGATTGACCAAATGTTGGAAAAGGGCACCGCTTATCGCTGCTATTGCTCTAAAGAGCGCCTGGAAGAGTTGCGTGAAACCCAAATGGCCAATGGCGAGAAACCTCGCTACGATGGTCGTTGCCGCGATAGCCAGTGCACTCATGGCGCTGATGAGCCATCAGTGGTGCGTTTTCGCAACCCGCAGGAAGGCTCGGTCATTTTCGACGACAAAATCCGTGGCCCTATTGAATTCAGCAATCAGGAACTGGATGACTTAATCATCCGCCGTACCGATGGTTCACCAACCTATAACTTCTGTGTCGTCATCGATGACTGGGATATGGAAATCACCCATGTTATCCGTGGTGAAGACCATATCAACAATACACCGCGCCAGATTAATATTCTGAAAGCATTAGGCGCGCCAGTGCCTGAGTATGCTCATGTATCAATGATTCTGGGTGATGACGGTAAAAAACTGTCTAAACGCCACGGGGCTGTTGGTGTTATGCAATACCGCGATGACGGCTATCTGCCAGAGGCACTACTGAACTATTTGGTGCGTTTGGGTTGGTCTCATGGTGATCAGGAGATTTTCTCTGTGGCCGAGATGACCGAGCTGTTTACCCTCGATGCGGTCAGTAAGTCAGCCAGTGCATTCAATACTGAAAAATTACAGTGGTTGAATCATCACTATATCAATAGCCTGCCACCAGAGCATGTTGCTGTTCACCTGTCATGGCATGTTGAACAACTGGGGCTTGATACCCGTAATGGCCCTGAGTTAGTTGAAATCGTAAAACTGCTAGGTGAGCGCTGCAAAACGCTGAAAGAGATGGCCGAGTCCTGCCGTTACTTTTACGAAGAGTTTGACGAGTTCGATGCTGATGCGGCTAAAAAACATTTGCGCCCAGTGGCCCGCCAGCCACTTGAAGCAGTTAAAGCCAAACTCGCTGCCATCACCGCCTGGACCACTGAAAACGTTCACAACGCGATTCAGGGCACGGCTGATGAGTTAGGTGTAGGTATGGGTAAAGTGGGGATGCCGCTGCGTGTCGCAGTCACTGGTGCGGGTCAATCGCCAGGGATGGATGTCACTGTCCATGCTATCGGTCAGGCACGCTCACTGGCACGTATTGATAAAGCATTAGCCTTTATCAGCGAGCGCGAAACACAACAATAATACGGTTATTGCTCATTCAATCAGGCGGCTACTCAGGCCGCCTTTTTATTATTACTCGTTAGATAGTTGTGAGCGACATATAATATTTAATGCTAATTACCCGCTGATTTGGCGGCTTTTTCAGCGCTTAACGCGAGAAATCGAATTAGCCGTTGACACTGTTTCAGTGGTTTCATATCATGCGCCCCGTTCACACGATTTATTATGTGCGCATTGGGGCTATAGCTCAGCTGGGAGAGCGCTTGCATGGCATGCAAGAGGTCGACGGTTCGATCCCGTCTAGCTCCACCAAATTTTCTTGTTTGATTGCATCATCAGGCCGGAAAAGGGTGGCATCATAGATAAGTCAGTACGAACAACCACATTTGTGGGGCTATAGCTCAGCTGGGAGAGCGCTTGCATGGCATGCAAGAGGTCGACGGTTCGATCCCGTCTAGCTCCACCACTCTTTAAAAAACCGGCTTATGGCCGGTTTTTTGCTTTCTCGCGTAAGCCTCCCTCACTCTTTGTCATTTATCTCTGTTATCCTGCGAACTAATCAAAGGTATTGATTACGGTGGAAATAGGCATGAATCAGCAGCAACAAATCATTCAATGGCTACAGGCTGACCCTCATCGTATGCAGGCTTTGTCGATTGCCCGAGAGCTCGGGTTAAAGCAGTGGTGTCTGGCGGCAGGATTTGTGCGTAATCTGGTGTGGGATCAATTGCACGGGTACCCGTTAGCGACCGCACTCAATGACATCGATTTAGTCTATTTCGATAAGCAACATGCCCACGAGCAGCATGACTTACAGCGAGAAGCGCAGCTACAGCAAAAAAGTGCGGCTCAGCATCTCTCCTTCCCCTGGTCAGTAAAAAATCAAGCCAGAATGCACCTGCATAGGGGTCGCCAACCTTATACCAGTACCGACGATGCCATTAGCTACTGGGTTGAAGTAGAAACAGCAATCGGTGCCAGGCTCAATGCAAGCGGCGATATTGAGCTGGTGGCTCCACTGGGTTTGGACGCACTGTTTACCCGCACGATCACCTTGAACCCGAAAAACGGTGAGGTCGATACCTACTACCAACGGGTAAATAGCAAAGGTTGGCTGCAACATTGGCCTGAACTGCGTTTGGTAATTTAACGTTTCAGAACCGTATGGCGGCGTTTAAAAAACAACCAAGTGATAAGCAAGTGATAAGATTGTGTAAAGTAGCCCTCAAAAGTTAAAGGTTAATATCCTCCCGTCGATAAGCATTACTCCATCCAGGTTTTACTAAGGAATAATGATGTCGAATACTATCTCTGCAGCATCCGTGTCAGTGAGCAGCAGTAGCTCTTCTGACAACAGTGCGGCGGCACAAATTAAATCCATTAATCAGCAGATCCAAAAACTGACCGAAAAATTAAGTACCTTAAAAGATTCTGGTTTGACTGCGGATGAATTGCAAAAGCAGCAGCAACAGATTCAGAGTCAAATTGCAGCGCTGCAAGCTGAGCTTGCCCGTATTCAGGCCAAGGAAGCGGATAAAACCAAAGAAGGTGACAACAATGCGGCAACTGCGCCCGCCGGTGATGGAGTAAACCGCCCTTCCGCACAGAACCAGATTGACGTTTATATTTAATAACATTGATGTTCGGTTAAACAGTGATAGGGCGATGGCAACATAACGGCTATCGCCCTGTTTTAGAAGGTAAAATCAACCACGCTTGAGGGGTTTTACCAAACTATCCAATCCCTCGATTTTAATGGTCAGCGTCAGCTCCATCAACATACCTAACTTGCCTGGTGGGAATTCCCCTTTGCGGGCGAACCAGAGCAGGTACTCTTCAGGTAAGTCGATTAATACCCGCCCTTGGTATTTACCAAACGGCATCCGGGTATTGGCAATCTCAATCAAATTCTCTTTTTCCATACAGCCCTCTGGCGTTACCACTATTCACCCAGCAGACGAATCATTTCCGCTTCATCAATGACTGTAATCCCAAGCTCCTGCGCTTTCGCCAGTTTTGAGCCAGCCGCCTCACCAGCAATAACCAGATCCGTTTTTTTGGAAACACTGCCACTCACTTTGGCACCTAAAGCAGCCAGACGATCTTTCGCTTCGTCCCGTGAGAGAATGGTCAGTGACCCCGTCAACACCACGGTTTTCCCAGCAAAGGGGCTATCAATCTCTGCAGCAACAATTTGCTGTGGCTCAGGCCAACTAATCACTTGCTCTAGCGCCTCGATCACTTTCTGATTGTGTTCTTCACCGAGGAAATTCCGCACGTGCCTGGCTACCACTTCCCCGACATCTGGCACACTTTTTAATGCATCGATATCTGCCGCGCGCAAATTAGTCAGATTGCGAAAATGAGCTGCTAAATTAGCCGCTGTCGCCTCCCCAACTTCACGAATACCCAAAGCATACAGGAAGCGGGCAAACGTCGTTTGCTTCGCCTTTTCTAGCGCCGCAATCAGATTTTGTGCCGATTTTGGCCCCATCCGATCTAAACCGGTCAGTTTGCCTGCGGTCAGCTCAAATAGATCCGCTGGGTTCTCGACATACTGTTTCTCTACCAGTTGTTCGATAATCTTGTCACCCATCCCGTCCACATCCAACGCCCGGCGCGAGACAAAGTGCTTCAACGCCTCTTTACGCTGTGCTGCGCAGAACAGACCACCGGTGCAGCGGGCAACCGCCTCGCCTTCTACCCGCTCGATATCAGAACCACATACCGGGCAGTGCTCCGGGAAAACTATCTCTTTGGCATCCTGCGGGCGTTGTTCCATCACCACACCAACCACTTGCGGGATCACATCTCCAGCGCGGCGAATAATAACGGTATCACCAATGCGTATACCAAGACGCTCAATTTCATCGGCGTTATGCAGTGTCGCATTACTGACTACCACGCCCGCCACCTGCACCGGTTCCAGACGTGCGACCGGGGTGATAGCACCAGTGCGCCCCACCTGAAACTCCACGTCGCGAACTTGGGTTATCTGTTCCTGCGCTTGAAATTTAAACGCCGTAGCCCAACGGGGTGCGCGTGCTACAAATCCCAATCTTTCTTGCAAGTCGAGCGAATCAACCTTGATAACCACGCCATCAATATCAAACCCCAAACTGGCACGGTCCTGCTCTACCTGACGATAGAAGGCAATTACCTCATCACTACCGGTGCATAACTTCACTCGATTACTGACCGGCAGACCCCAGGCTTTAAATTGCATCAGACGCTGAA
Organism: Yersinia sp. 2540 StPb PI; assembly: GCF_052217165.1. Classification (NCBI taxonomy): domain Bacteria; kingdom Pseudomonadati; phylum Pseudomonadota; class Gammaproteobacteria; order Enterobacterales; family Yersiniaceae; genus Yersinia; species Yersinia sp. 2540 StPb PI. The sequence continues at coordinate 1,935,118 of NZ_JAZGQC010000001.1, read as the reverse complement.
TATGACTGCGCGCAAGCTCACCGCCATCGAGTAAACCCACACCATAACAGAAGAACATTAATGGCCGTTTGGCTGTGATGCGGGGGTCGAGCTGACGTAACGATCCGGCAGCAGCATTGCGTGGATTGGCAAAAATTTTACCGCCTTTGCGACGCGCCTCTTCGTTAAGTTGCTCAAAACCGGCTTGTGGCATAAAGACTTCACCGCGAACTTCCACCCGATGCGGGATATTCTCCCCATGCAGGCGCAGTGGAATGGCACGGATGGTACGCACATTCGCGGTAATATTTTCACCCGTGGTACCGTCACCACGGGTAGCTGCTCTAACTAACTCACCATTCTCATACAATAGGCTGACCGCCAGGCCATCGAGCTTCAGCTCACAGCAGAAGGTCAACGGTTCAGCGGTTTTCAGCCGGTCATGCACCCGTTTGTCAAAAGCCAGGTAACTCTCTTCATCGAAAACGTTATCAAGAGATAACATCGGCACTTCGTGTCTAACCTGTTCAAATGCATCAAGCGGCGCGGCACCAACCCGCTGTGTCGGTGAATCATGAGTAATCAGTTCAGGATGTTGTGCTTCCAGGGAACGTAATTGCTGCATCAAACGGTCATATTCAGCATCAGGGATCTCAGGGGCATCCAACACATGATAAAGATGTTCGTGATGGCGCAATGAGGTTCTTAGTTGATTAATTTGCTGAATTATCGATTCCATGGCTCACCATCAAAGATAAAAAACCCCCGGCATGCGGGGGTTCGGGTTAATTCGATTCATTGCGAGGTAACGTTATCAGGCGCTAGCGTTTGCATCCAGCACTTCACGGATACGCGCCTTATACGTTTCCAGCTTCTGCGGGGTCATCATGCGGCGATCATCATCCAACACTACACCACCGACATCATCAGCAATGCGTTGGGCTGATTGCAGCATTAATTTAAAGTTCTGATTGGCATCGCCATAAGACGGCACCATCATAAACATTGAGACACCCGGCGTTGAAAAATCAGACATGGTATCAGGATCGAAAGAACCCGGTTTTACCATATTCGCCAAACTGAATAATACTGGGCCACTGCCTGCCGGGCTAAGATGACGATGGAAAATACCCATCTCACCAAACTGGAAACCAGACTGAAGAACACTCTGTAGCAGCAACTCGCCGCCAAGAGCGCCACCATGATGCGCAGCAACATGCAGCACCAAAACGGTCTCTTTCAGTTTCTGTGGTTTCACCTCTGCTGCCGGAGCGACAGGCTCTGGTTGTGATTCCACATGTTGTGGTGCCACACGAGGTGCAGGTTCTGCCACATGCTGTGGCTCTGCGTGTCGCGGTTGCGAATACGACTCTTCAACCGATCCAAGCAAAGGATCACGCGGTGATGCATGCGGTGGTTGCTCAGCCGATAGCCCACCCAAAAGAGGGTCGTCATAGTCTGTTGGCACTGAAGCAAAAGGCTTGTGACGAGGTTCCGTCTTGACCTGAGCCGGTTTGGTATCAGTATGCTGAATAACCGGCATGTCTTCGTCGTCGTCATCAATATGAGTAAACGAAGGCTTCTCCTGTGGATGAGCAGTGCGGACGCGCACTTCTCCTACCCCTTCATCGAGACTCTCGATCGGGGTTTCAACACGTTCTTGTTTCGGACGTTTAACTGGGCGATCGCGAAAAAGTGAAGAGCGTTCTTTACGGCTGGTCCATAAACCATGCAATAACAACGCTATTATGGCGATCGCGCCAACAACGATTAATATCAGACGCAAATCCTGCATCATTACTATCTCTGTTGTTCCAATACATTGCCACCGCGGCAAACATTCACCCTTTAACTCTATTTGCCAACGAACACAAGTGCAAGTCCGTGCTCAATTTTCTTCGAAGAAAGATGATTATGCTAGATGTTTCGCTCGTTTTTTGCACAATATGTGACTATGCAGTGGGAAATCATACCGATATGATACGTGGGTCAATAGACTTACAGAGAACTGAATGGCATGGCGTATACGCAAAAAGCGGTAAAAAAGGTGAGTGGTGTCCATTATTTTGCCCAAGGATGGCAATTAATTTCCCGTCCGGGTATCCGGCGATTTGTTATTTTGCCCTTACTGGTAAATATTCTGCTGATGGGGGGCGCTTTCTGGTGGTTATTCAACCGTATAGGTGATTGGGTTCCACAATTGATGAGCCATGTTCCCGACTGGTTACAGTGGCTGAGTTATTTGTTGTGGCCAGTAATGGTTATCTCGGTGCTACTGGTATTCAGTTACCTGTTCAGTACCCTGGCCAATATTATCGCAGCCCCCTTTAGCGGCTTGCTGGCTGAGCAACTGGAGGCCAGTCTGACGGGTAAACCACTGCCAGACACCGGTATATGGGGAATAGTTAAAGATTTGCCCCGCATCATGGCGCGCGAGTGGCAAAAACTGGCTTACTACCTGCCCCGGGCATTAGGGCTACTGCTGCTCTACTTTATCCCTGGCATTGGTCAGACCGTTGCGCCGGTATTGTGGTTCTTATTCAGTGCCTGGATGCTATCAATTCAATATTGCGATTATCCCTTTGATAACCATAAAGTGAGTTTCCAGCAGATGCGCAGTGCATTGCGACAGAATAAAGTCGATAACTTGCAATTTGGTGCACTGGTGAGTTTGTTTACTATGATCCCATTCCTTAATCTGGTGATTCTGCCGGTTGCCGTTTGCGGAGCCACCGCAATGTGGGTAGATCGTTACCGCGACCAGTTTACTCAACCACCTCGTTAATTTCCTCTGGGCGTGCCAGCCACGCCCTCATTGTTAAGATCAAAAGCTATTGGGATTAAAACTTATTTCCTAATAACATATCGATATACTAATTACTTACTTCCATAGCCATACTGTTAGCGTATGCTTTGAACGTTTCCTACATTTTCATAGAGTTAAAGGACGGGCTATGAGCAAGATATATGAAGACAACTCTTTAACAATCGGCCATACGCCGCTGGTTCGTCTGAACCGTATCGGTAACGGGCGCATTTTGGCGAAGGTTGAATCACGCAATCCAAGTTTCAGCGTTAAATGCCGTATCGGTTCCAATATGATTTGGGATGCCGAAAAGCGCGGCATTCTGACCGCAGGCAAAGAGCTGGTAGAACCTACCAGCGGTAATACCGGCATTGCTTTGGCATTTGTTGCCGCCGCTCGCGGTTATAAATTAACCCTTACCATGCCAGAAACCATGAGCATTGAGCGCCGTAAGCTACTAAAAGCGCTCGGCGCTAATCTGGTCCTGACCGAAGGGGCCAAAGGGATGAAAGGAGCCATTGCTAAAGCGGAAGAGATTCAAGCAACTGACCCTGACCGTTACCTGATTTTGCAGCAATTCAGTAATCCAGCGAATCCGGAAATTCATGAACAAACCACCGGCCCGGAAATTTGGGAAGATACCGATGGTGAAGTGGACGTCTTTATCGCAGGTGTCGGTACCGGTGGTACCCTGACCGGTGTTAGCCGCTACATTAAAAATACCAAAGGTAAAGCGATTATCACTGTGGCGGTTGAACCGACTGACTCCCCGGTTATCACGCAAGCTTTGGCTGGACAGGAAATCAAACCCGGCCCACATAAAATCCAAGGTATCGGTGCTGGCTTTATTCCCGGCAACCTCGATCTGAGTTTGGTTGACCGCGTAGCGTTGGTAACCAATGATGAAGCTATCTCAATGGCTCGCCGTTTGATGGACGAAGAAGGTATTTTGGCCGGTATTTCTTCCGGTGCAGCAGTTGCGGCAGCAGTCAAACTTTCCGAAGAAGATGGCTTTACTGACAAAACAATTGTGGTTATTCTTCCCTCCTCGGGTGAGCGTTATTTAAGCACAGCTTTGTTTGCAGATTTGTTCACTGAGCAAGAGCTGCAACAGTAGTCAGGCTGTCGCACTAAATGCTAAAAAAGCACCCTCATGGGTGCTTTTTTTGTGGCGCACTTCAAAGTTTTTACTACATAAAGATTGATTTTACCCTCTGGGTTTAGTATTTAACCGGTCAATTATTTTGATACGCGAAATTAATCGTATCTTGAGTGAATCTCTGGCTGAATCGATTTAACAATTATGCAATGCGACAAAAAATGTCATCACCGAACGTGGATTGAAGACATAACGCAAAGAGAGCATTATTCTTAGATACGACAGTGTCGATTTTAGACCTGAATTCAGGTTGCATCAGAAACTGTCTTTGTGACTTGCCGGTGGTTGAGGCATAGTCATGCGCAAGTCAGATGGTCTTGTTATACGCGCACCAATACAGGTTAAAGTTTGGGTTCTACACTAAACTTTAGCTCCACAACATAAATCCAATAAGTTGGGGAAATACAATGTTCCAGCAAGAAGTTACTATTACTGCACCAAATGGTCTGCATACCCGCCCGGCTGCCCAGTTCGTAAAAGAAGCAAAAGGCTTTGCGTCTGAAATTACTGTGATCTCTAACGGTAAAAGCGCCAGCGCCAAGAGCCTGTTTAAACTACAAACTCTGGGCCTGACCCAAGGTACTGTTGTTACGATCTCGGCTGTTGGTGAAGATGAGAAGAAAGCTGTTGAGCATCTGGTAAAACTGATGGCTGAGCTTGAGTAATCACGCACGCTTTTTTAGTTAACACCAGTCAAGAGTAAGGTAGGGTTATGATTTCAGGCATTTTAGTATCACCGGGTATCGCTTTTGGTAAAGCACTTTTGCTGAAAGAAGATGAGATTGTCATCAACCGGAAAAAGATCTCTGCTGACCAAGTGGAGCAGGAAGTCGAACGTTTCAAATCTGGGCGGGCCAAAGCGTCTGAGCAGTTAGAAGCGATTAAGACCAAAGCTGAAGCAAGCCTCGGCGAAGAGAAAGCTGCCATCTTCGAAGGGCATATCATGCTGTTGGAAGACGAAGAGCTTGAGCAGGAAATCATAGCCCTCATCAAAGATGAGCATGCCTCTGCTGATGCAGCCGCTTATTCAGTGATTGAAGGGCAGGCAAAAGCCCTGGAAGAACTGGATGACGAATACCTGAAAGAACGTGCGGCTGACGTGCGTGATATCGGTAAACGCCTGCTGAAGAACATTCTCGGTCTGACCATTGTTGATCTGAGTGCCATTCAGGATGAAGTTATTCTGGTTGCCACCGATTTGACGCCATCAGAAACCGCACAGCTTAATCTGGATAAAGTGTTAGGGTTTATCACCGATTTAGGTGGCCGTACCTCTCACACCTCGATTATGGCTCGTTCGTTGGAACTCCCTGCTATCGTCGGCACCTCCGATGTGACCAAACAAGTCCAGAATGGCGACTATTTGATCCTTGATGCAGTAAACAACAAAGTCTATTTAAACCCGACTGCCGATATTATTGAGCAGTTGAAAGCGGTGAATACTCAATACATCACCGAGAAAAATGATCTGGCCAAATTAAAAGACCTGCCTGCTATCACCCTTGATGGTCATCAGGTTGAAGTGGTTGCCAACATCGGTACTGTGCGTGATATCGCCGGTGCTGAACGTAATGGCGCTGAAGGTGTTGGTCTGTATCGTACCGAATTCCTGTTTATGGACCGCGATTCTTTGCCAACAGAAGAAGAGCAGTTCCAGGCATATAAAGCCGTTGCTGAAGCGATGGGCTCTCAGGCTGTTATCGTCCGTACCATGGACATCGGCGGCGATAAAGATTTGCCGTACATGAACCTGCCGAAAGAAGAGAACCCATTCCTGGGCTGGCGTGCTATCCGTATTGCTATGGATCGCAAAGAAATTCTGCACGCACAGCTGCGCGCAATCTTGCGAGCCTCAGCATTTGGCAAATTACGTATTATGTTCCCGATGATTATTTCGGTTGAAGAAGTACGTGAACTGAAAGCAGAACTTGAGCTGCTGAAAGGCCAATTACGTGAAGAAAACAAGGCCTTCGATGAAACTATCGAGGTCGGTGTAATGGTTGAAACACCTGCGGCGGCGGTTATCGCTCGCCATTTAGCTAAGGAAGTTGACTTCTTTAGTATTGGGACAAACGATCTAACTCAGTATACTCTGGCAGTAGATCGTGGCAATGAGCTGATTTCTCATCTCTATAATCCAATGTCGCCATCGGTATTGGGCCTGATCAAACAGGTTATTGATGCATCTCACGCTGAAGGTAAGTGGACCGGTATGTGCGGTGAACTTGCTGGTGATGAACGTGCTACACTGTTGCTATTGGGCATGGGGCTGGATGAGTTCAGCATGAGTGCGATTTCGATCCCACGCATCAAGAAAATTATCCGTAATACAAATTTCGAAGATGTGAAGGTGTTGGCAGAGCAGGCATTAGCTCAACCAACAGCGAAAGAATTGATGGATTTGATTACCACATTCATCGAAGAAAAAACACTCTGCTAATTCCACGATACTGGAACGCTGCCCAATATAAACTCTAAATAATTCGAGTTGCGGGAAGGCGGCAAGTGAGAGAGTCCCGATGAGCTTACTGTGTTGTAAGTGATTCGGGTGATTGAACGTAGCCAACGCACATGCAGCTTGAAGTATGACGAGTATAAATACTTAGGAGAAGATCATGGGTTTGTTCGATAAACTGAAATCATTGGTTTCAGATGATAAAAAAGACAGTGGTACTATTGAAATCGTTGCGCCATTGTCTGGTGAAATCGTCAACATTGAAGATGTTCCTGATGTTGTTTTTGCAGAGAAAATCGTTGGTGATGGTATTGCTATCAAGCCTTCAGGCAATAAAATGGTTGCTCCTGTTGATGGCACCATCGGTAAAATTTTCGAGACTAACCATGCTTTTTCTATCGAATCAGACAGCGGCATTGAGCTGTTCGTCCACTTCGGTATTGACACTGTTGAACTGAAAGGCGAAGGCTTCAAACGCATCGCTGAAGAAGGCCAGCGCGTCAAGAAAGGTGATGTGGTTATTGAGTTCAATCTGGCCCTGCTGGAAGAGAAAGCCAAGTCTACATTGACGCCGGTTGTTATCTCCAACATGGACGAGATCAAAGAACTGATTAAGCTGTCCGGTAGTGTCACCGTTGGTGAAACACCAATTATTCGTATCAAGAAGTAATCTCATACGAATAAAAAAACGGCGCCTAAGGGTGCCGTTTTTGTTTTCTGCTATTACCGTTACTGTCAAACTACTCTACTGCAAGCCAACGTGAAATCCGTAGTGTAATCACTAATCCCCCCTGCTCACCATTGCGTGCTTCAACCTGCCCGCCATGGGCCTGAATCACCTTACGCGTAATGGCCAATCCCAAGCCATAACCTTTGCCAGACATCGCTGACTTAACGCGCACAAAGGGGTCAAAAATACTGGATAACATGCTCTCTTCAACGCCTGGTCCTTGGTCAGCAACCTGAATCTGATAACTCTTATCCACCAATGAAAGTGTCACTTTTACCTGTTGCCCATGAACGGAGAAACGCAGCGCATTGCGGACAATGTTATCAATAGCCCGTCGCATCAATTCAGCATTACCTCTGACGGTATACTCGATAGGGGGCAACACCTGTAGCAAGATCTCAACGCCCGGCACCTGTGCCTCAAAGCGCGCATCATTTACCACCACTTTGACCAACTCATGCAAATCGAAATACTCGTCATCGTCAGCCAGAAGGTGGTTTTCAGCTCGTGAAAGTGCCAGCAACTCACCAATCATCTTATCCAACCGTTCCGATTCATGCTCAATACGCTGTAATGAGCTTTCAACATTGCCGGGATTCTGGTGCGCTAAGCCAATCGCCAGTTGCAAACGCGCCAGCGGAGAACGCAACTCATGGGACACATCATGCAGTAGTTGTTCCCGCGCACTGACCAGAGCTTCGAGCCGTTCGGCCATTGAGTCAAAGTCACGTGCAACTTCGGTCAGCTCATCATGACGCCGCCGCATTACCGGCAGCAATCGTACCGACAAATCCCCCTGTGCCACCCGTTCAAAACCGGCACGTAACTGGCGCATCGGCCGCGTTAGATTCCAGGCTAATAACGCACTGAAGAACAAACCGCCTAATACGCCCATCCAAATCATAGGGATAGGAATATTCAGTATTTCATGGCGCTTTTCATCGGGGCCACCCTGCTGATTAACGGGGCGCAAGCCATCGATGTCGTAGCTGACGCGATAGTTTTGTCCATCAGGGCCTTGGGCCCAAGTGGTAACCTCACGACGATAAAACTCAGGTTCACCGCCTTGGGGAATCGATTTCCCGGTAAGCGCCTCTTCAGTCAACGGTGGCAGCGCCGCCACCGGTAATACAGAAAAATGGGCTTTATCTGCCTCCGACCAGTTAGCTGTCATGGTACTTAGCGCAGGCAAACCACCGGAATGTAATACCGACGCCGCCGAGGCAACCTGTAATTTGGCAATTTGCCGCACCATTTCACGCTCAGGGGGTTCATGGCGATTGCCGTAAAAGGAGAACACCAGCCACAGCATCTGGGTCATTAAAATAAAGGTAAACCAAAAACCCAGCAGAATTTTCCAAAACAACCGTCCGCGCATAAGCAATCTCACTCCACCCAAGGCTATTATCTGATGCGATAACCAATACTACGTACCGTTTCAATATTCAGATTGTTCCCCGGCAGGGCTGCAAGTTTTTGACGTATATTGCTGATATGCACATCAACACTGCGGTCATAGGCTTCCCGTGGTCGGCCTAATCCTTTATCGGATAACTCATCTTTGGTAACCACCCGCTCTGGTGAACGCAACAGCAGTTCCAACAAGTTAAATTCCGATGCAGTCAGATCAAACGGTTTACCCTGCCATTCACTGCTGCGCGTTGACGGGTTGAGTGTGAGGTCGCCATGGCTGATGATACTGTCATCGGCTGACGGCATTTCAGGATGTTCATCAAAGCGGCGCAATACTGCGCGCAAGCGTGCGACTAGCTCACGGGGATAACAGGGTTTAGGCATATAGTCATCTGCCCCCATTTCCAGCCCGATAACCCGGTCAATATTATCCCCTTTGGCGGTTAACATAATGATCGGTAAGCGACTTTTTTTACGCACTTGCCGCAAAACATCAATACCACTCATATCAGGCAACATAATATCGAGGATCAAGGCGGTATAGTCTCCAGATAAGGCAGCGGCAATACCCGCTTTACCGGTCAATACCAATTCGGCATTAAAGCCCTCACCGCTCAGGTATTCTCTCAGCATAGTGCCCAGTTCCACATCATCATCGACTAACAAAATCTTCATTTTTAACTCTCCTGCCTGATTTCGGCTATTTTCATGCCTATTTGACTCGCGCGCAGCCGGTTTTACTCAATCCTTACATATTCTTGAATCTCACTTAACTCACACTCATCGGTGTTGGCGGTAAATTATCCCCCCTGCATTTGGTTTCACCGTTTTCTTCATTGTGGTTCAAGGATCTTTGATTGATTATGCAACAGGTTACAAGGTCGAAACGACGCTTTATCGGGCTGGCTGTACTGCTGCTGATAGCGGGCGGCGTGCTACTATTCAGATTGATTTCACCGGCGGATAAACCCGCTTACATCACCGCCGCCGCCGAAACTCGCACTCTGGAACAAACTGTCTTGGCTGATGGCACCATCAAGGCACAAAAACAAGTCACTGTTGGGGCTCAGGTTTCAGGGCAAATCAAAGCGCTCCATGTCACCCTAGGACAGCAGGTTGAGAAAGGCCAGTTAGTGGCTGAAATTGATGATCTGACTCAGCAAAATACCCTGAAAGATGCCGAAGAAGCGCTGAAAAATGTGCTCGCCCAACGAGCGGCGAAAGTGGCAACACAGAAAAACAACCTATTGACCTACCAGCGGCAGCAGCAAATTTTGGCCAAAGGTCTCGGCGTACGCGCTGATTTTGATAGCGCCAAAGCCACATTAGAAAGCACTCAGGCGGAAATTACTGCGCTCGATGCCCAGATTGCACAGGCGGAAATTGCCGTCAGTACCGCCAAACTCAATCTTGGGTACACTAAAATCAGCTCACCCATCACAGGTACCGTGGTGGCTATCCCGGTTGAAGAGGGGCAAACCGTCAACGCAGTACAAAGTGCGCCAACGATTATCAAAGTCGCTCAGCTCGACACCATGACGATAGAAGCACAAATTTCTGAGGCTGACGTGGTGAAAGTTAAAGCCGGTATGCCGGTTTACTTCACTATTTTAGGTGAGCCGGAAGAACGATTCAGTGCCACGCTGCGAGCAATAGAACCGGCGCCTGATTCGATCAACGATGAAACCACCACCACCTCATCCAGCTCCAGTAGCAGCTCCAGCTCCAGTAGCACTGCTATTTATTATAACGGCCTGTTTGATGTTGCTAACCCAAATGGCGCGTTACGAATTTCAATGACCGCGCAGGTCTACATCGTGCTCAACAAAGCCGAGAACGCCATCGTTATCCCCGCGACCGCATTAAACAACGTAAAAGGAAAGTATCAGGTTCAAGTGGTGGGCAACAACGGCAACATCGGTTGGCGTGAAGTGACCGTTGGGCTAAATAACAATGTTGATGCACAGATCCTCTCAGGCCTGCAAGCCGGAGAACAGGTGATCGTCAGCCAAGGCAGCAGTACCACCGCCAACAATAAGGCCCAACGTATGGGGCCGCCGATGGGGATGTAACTGATGCCAGAGCTCAACCACAGTAAGATCTTACTTCAGCTTGATAATGTCAGCCGTGAATTTATTAATGGCGAACAGACGGTTCAAGTGCTGAAAAATATCAATCTAACTATTTACCGCGGAGAAATGGTGGCGATTGTTGGCGCATCAGGCTCCGGTAAATCAACGCTAATGAATATTCTCGGTTGTCTGGATAAACCCAGCGCAGGCGAATATCTGGTCGCTGGCCGGATCCCGCAACATTTGGACCGTGATGTGCTCGCCGAACTGCGCCGTGAACATTTTGGCTTTATCTTTCAGCGCTACCATCTGCTAAATGATTTGAGTGCGCGGGAGAATGTGGAAATTCCGGCAATTTACGCCGGTATCAATCGCGAGGAACGTAAAAAGCGAGCCGCCAGCCTGTTGTCTCGCCTCGGTCTGGCCGAGCGGCTGGATTATCGCCCAAGCCAGCTTTCCGGTGGGCAGCAGCAGCGGGTCAGTATTGCCAGGGCACTAATGAACGGCGGGGAAGTTATTCTGGCCGACGAGCCCACCGGAGCACTTGATACTCACAGTGGTCATGAAGTCTTAAATATCCTTAAAGACTTACACCAGCAAGGCCACACCGTGGTAATTGTCACCCACGATATGTCGATTGCAGAACATGCGCAGCGAATTATTGAATTGAGAGATGGCGAGGTCATTGCTGACCGACAAATGCAGTCGACAACATCAGTAAGTACAGCAGCCGTCGCACAAGAACCAGACATTGCCAATAAACCACTACTCACCTCGTGGAAAGCGCAGCGCGACCGCCTACAAGAGGCGTTTAAAATGGCAATACTGGCGATGGCCGCACAGCGTTTGCGCACCGTACTGACCATGCTGGGGATTATTATTGGCATTGCCTCGGTGGTATCGGTGGTGGCACTAGGAAAAGGTTCGCAACAACAGGTTCTGGCTAATATCAATGCGATGGGGACCAGCACGCTGGAGATTTTCCCCGGCAAGGATTTTGGTGATATGCGCTCAGCGGCGATCCATACTCTACGGGCGACCGACGCGGATGCCCTGGCACAACAAGGTTATATTCACAGCGTGACACCAACGGTTTCGACCAGCACCACGCTACGTTATGGTAATAAATCGGTCAGTGGCACCGTCAATGGGGTCGGTGAGCAATATTTTCTGGTGCGTGGCTACAATATCAACCAGGGAATGGCCTTTAACCGTGCTAGCGTCGATGGCCTGATGCAAGAGGCAGTCATTGATGAAAACACCCGCGATAAGCTGTTTGCCCAGGGCGAAAACCCCATCGGAAAAGTTATCTTACTTGGCGCTCTGCCCTGCCGCGTGATTGGTGTGGCGGCCAAGAAACAAAGTGGTTTTGGTAGCGACGAGAACCTCAATGTGTGGATCCCCTATACGACGGCGATGAAACGTATGCTCGGCCAGTCTTATCTCAAGAGTATTACCGTGCGGGTGAACGATGATATTGATCTGGCTAATGCTGAGCAGGGTGTAACAAAATTGCTCACTCAACGTCACGGGACACAGGATTTCTTCGTGATGAATACCGACAGTATCCGTCAAACCATTAAGAAGACCACCTCAACCATGACATTGCTGGTATCAATGATTGCGGTTATTTCCTTGGTCGTTGGTGGTATTGGAGTGATGAATATTATGTTGGTATCGGTCACCGAACGTACTAAAGAAATAGGCGTGCGGATGGCGGTTGGTGCCCGTGCCAGCGATATTATGCAGCAGTTTTTGATAGAAGCGGTATTAGTGTGCTTATTGGGCGGCGGCCTTGGCGTAATATTATCGCTAGCAATCGGCCTGATATTCAGTCAGTTCAGTAGTAACTTTTCAATGGTTTATTCAACAACATCCATCATGATGGCCTTTATATGTTCTAGTTTGATTGGGATTATTTTTGGTTTTTTCCCTGCCAAACGGGCAGCCGAGATGGACCCTATCAGGGCTTTAGAGCGGGAGTGAAGATGATTGGGGATATTAGGATCATCATCTATATCCCCTTCAATAGACTAACAATCAATACAATCTCGATATTATTTATCGATAAAATAGAGAAACATAAAAATAACAGCAGCCTATATCAACAACAAAGTAAGTCATGACCAACCAGAGCATCAGATATAACTCAATCATAACCGCCATATTATTATAAGACAATTCCCACAAAACAAGATTATTCTCAATAATAGCAAATTAACTTTATTAAATTTAAGCTAATAGCCTGAAGAACCTTTACACCTCTAATTACCTACGGTAATGTGTGGCTATACATATTTAAATTCCAGACCATGCCTGGCATAGTATTATCTATTTTTTATAATACACGTATAAATATCTCTATCCTTTTGGCGTAGTTATTTTCGTCATATTGGTATTCCACAATCTATTTTTGTTTTCAGCATACTGGGTGCTGTAAATCAGGGGCGGTAGCGTGGACAAACCAGATTAAATTTTTGGACAACAACAGATGGCTCGTAGTGGTTTCGAAGTACAAAAAGCTGCCGTTAACGCTTTGTTTCTAAGGGAAATTAAAACCAGATTTGGCAAGTATCGGCTGGGTTATCTTTGGGCGGCGCTAGAGCCTATGGCTCACATGCTCATGCTACTAGGCATTTTCGGCTACATTATGCAGCGTACCATGCCAGATATTTCCTTCCCGGTTTTTCTGATTAATGGGATTGTTCCCTACTTCGTATTCATTAATATCAGTAACCGGTCGATTGGTGCTATAGAAGCCAACCAAGGCTTATTTAACTATCGCCCGGTAAGACCGATAGACACCATCATTGCCCGCGCTGTTTTAGAATCATTAATTTATGCGGTAGTTTACATCTTACTGATGGCGATCGTCGGCCTGCTTGGCGAGGAGTTTGAAGTCATTAACCTTATTTCGCTGGTTCTGGTCTGGTTAATGCTAATCATTTTCTCCTGCGGCGTCGGTCTGAGTTTTATGGTGATAGGAAAAACCTTCCCCGAAACCGAGAAGTTTCTACCCATTCTGTTAAAGCCGCTCTACTTTATTTCCTGCATTATGTTTCCGCTCCATTCAATTCCAAAGGATTACTGGCCGTACTTACTGTGGAATCCGTTAGTCCATGTCGTTGAGCTATGCCGTGAAGCCGTCGTTCCGGGTTATGTCAGCGAAGGTGCCAACTTATACTATCTGGCCTTCTGTACGTTGGTCAGTCTGTTTGTTGGGCTTGTGTTGTACCGTAACGGTGAAGAGGCGATGCTAACCTCATGATCAGAATTGAAAATCTAACTAAATCTTATCGTACCCCTGCTGGGCGCCATTATGTTTTTAAAAATCTGCATGTCGAGTTCCCTGCCAATAAAAGTGTGGCCCTAATTGGTCGCAATGGTTCAGGTAAATCAACGTTATTACGTGTCATCGGTGGTATCGACCGGCCTGATAGCGGCAAAGTTATTACCGATAAAACGATCTCCTGGCCGGTAGGACTGGCAGGTGGATTTCAGGGGAGTTTGACCGGACGTGAAAATGTTAAGTTTGTCGCCCGCCTGTATGCAGCAGAGCGTGAATTACGAGAGAAAGTGGCCTTTGTTGAAGAGTTCGCCGAACTTGGCAAATACTTTGATATGCCAATCAAAACCTACTCTTCTGGCATGAAATCCCGCCTGGGTTTTGGCCTGAGTATGGCATTTAAGTTTGATTACTATCTGGTGGACGAAGTCACCGCTGTAGGTGATGCGCGCTTTAAACAAAAATGTGCAGACCTGTTCAAATCCCGCCACCAGGAATCAAGCTTTCTTATGGTTTCCCATAGCCTCGGTTCACTGAAAGAGTTCTGCGATGCCGCGCTATTTATTGGCCGAGATAATCAGGTGAAATATTTCGAGTCAGTGGATGAAGCTATTGCGGTTTATAAAGTGGATGAAGGGATATAGTTTTTATTTAATTTAAGTAAAAAAACAATTTTAAATAGAATTAAAAATAAACCTATTGATATAACAGCAATTATTTTTGAAATGATAAAAACAACATAAAATATCACAAAGTATCTATTTATATATTTCAAATATAGGGATTTTTTAACTCTATTGGACATATAACATAAAAATACAAAAAATAGAAAGTCTCAATTAATTAAATTAGTCTGCAGATTAAATTAAAATTAAGGAATGGTTCATGAAGTATCTAGTTATTAACCCTTATCATAATGCAAGTCATGGGATTTCCAATTACATTAAAAATCTAAAAAATATAGTTAATGACATTGATTTAGTCAGCTTTGACAATAAAAAAAATCTCTCCCCAATTGAATTCAGGGAAGAAGTCTTAAGATATATAACAACTAAATTTGGGTTTGATGATGTTATCATAGAAGCACCAGAGGCAAGAGCATCAACGTTACTCCTCCCATCAAAATATAATGTTCACATCCGTTTACATTGTCCTTTGGCGGTGGCTCAAAAATACGATGGGCACACTCCAAATCAACAGGAATACTCAAATGAACTTAGGGTAATCCATAAAGCAAAATTAGTTTCATCTCCTTCTTATGCTTTGATAAAAGAAATAGAGAATGAATTAAAAAATACACAAGTCACATATTATAAAAACCCAATAGATATTGAAGAACCGGATTGTAAACCTGAAAAAATATATGACTTAGTGTTTATGGGTAGATTTCAAGAATTAAAAGGCACAGCTCATATAAATAGAATACTTGAATATTTACCAGATAACTTCAATGTTCTATTATTTGGTGCAAAGTCTGAAACACTTAAAATATCACCTAAAGTAAAATGTAAAGTTCATAAAAAAGGACAAGTATTAGGTAACGCGAGATTTGATTTAATCAGAAAGTCTAAGTGTTTAATGCTACCAAGTAATTTTGAAAATTGTAGTATGGTGATACTAGAAGCATTAGCATCCCATGTTCCGGTTGTAACTTGGGATGTTGGTGGCAATAAGGAAATATCCCCCCCTACTGTTTTACAATGTGCAAAATTTGGTGATTATAGAGACTTTGCTAGAAAAATAATAAACTTTGTAGATAATCAACCAGGAAAAAAACATTTTGATACAAGCATTAATAATATTAATGAAGACTTTAGCAATGGAATTTACTCTCTAATCAAAGAAATAACCAAAAAAGAAACAGTACCTTACTTTGGCATGAACAATGCAAAACATCATGTATATGAACCTGTTAGGCATGAAATATCCCACCCAGAGATAAATAAATTAAGAGTATTTGGAGTCGCATACTCTAATGAACATATTGAAGAGCTTTGGGGACCCGTAATTTCTTATTTAGGTTATGAGTATAGGTATGTATCCAGACAGCCATTGGGCCACCATACCGTTTTTAAGCATGATCCTTTTGAAATAGAAAAAAAATATTTTTGTCATTTCGATTGGGTAAAAAATACGTCTCGATTAATAACTCAGATAAAAAATTACAGACCAAATTTCATATTATTTCATAATGGCTCCCATCCTATTTACACACATGTATTGAGAGCATTAAAAGAACTTAAAATCCCAATAGTATATTCAGAATTAGGATGGTTCCCTCAAAAAGATCATGTTTACTTTGATAAATGGGGTGTGAATGGTTTATCTTATTTAGCCAGTCAAACATCTGAACAGTTATGCGGTGAGAAATTTGATAATTACAATGCTGAGGTGAAAATTTCTGGTGACTATGCGCTTTTAGTTACACAGTTAGAGAATGATACAAACTTGATCGTCAACTCTCCAAGATTCAAAAATAATGAAACCTTCATTAAACATATCATTGATCAAATATCTGACAGAACATTATTAATAGTAAAACCTCACCCGTTGGATAAAAATACTGAACGCTATGATAAATTTGCAAGTGACAGAGTAAAAATAGAGAAGCGTTTAGATACTAATACCCTAATACAAAATGCGCACTCAGTCATTGGGATAAATTCAACAGTATTACTTCAGTCTCTAGAATTTGACGTTAATATTTATACTTACGGTCACTCAATACTAGACAACAAAGGCGTATCAATTGACTGTATATCTGATGAGATAAGTTTGATATGGCAAGATACACTAAAAGGTTCGAGAAAAGTTAGAAATTCCATAATTAATAACTTAAAGAATAGACAGATAAACCTTTTGACGATTAGAGAAAAAGTAAAACCAAATGACATTTCGTTAATTCCATTAATTGAAAATAACATTTCCGATTTTAGTCATATAATTAATTCAAAACTAGAAAAACCCCCTAAACAGATAGCTCATACTATTGAAAATAATACATATTCAAAAAACCCTGTCATATATAAAAAATTTAGAAAATTAAGAAAACTGGTAAGAGAACCTAAGTCATTCATCCACGACATGTGGAAAAACCTCTTTCATAAAAAACAAGGTAATTCATAAATAATGAAATTAATTTGTTCATTTGGAAGCTGCTTATCGGCAAGTGTCGCTGAACAATTATCTAAAATGTTTGATAATTGGTTAAGAATAAGCAGTGTCCAACATAATAGAATTGACCAATTTGATCAAATTTACATAAAGGAAATTTACCCTAGACTTACTAAAAACAATATTGGCTTAACACTTTTAGATGAATTTAATTACGTCAATACTATAGACAACCAATTGGCTGATATCGGATTAGGGCGAGCTCTACCTAAAAAAGAAGATAAAGTACCGCTTAATAATATTCTTAGTTGTATCGAATCTGGAAAAGTTGATATTTTCATATTTGATAACTTTGCTGAATTGTTTTTCAAGCTATATGAGCATATTGAACTTAAAACGCCAATGTTTATTAATGAGAAGTATTTAACTGAAAAGGCCGATAAGTTTATATTTAATAATAGCTTTATTTCTGTAGAAAGTTACATTCTAAGTTATAATAGTGTATTTGAGTATATAACCTCAAAGAATCCGGGATGTAAGATTATTTTCCTTCCATTCCCAATATCATTAAAGAATGACAAAAATCTTAAATCAAGGAGCGATTTATATTTAGAAGCAATAAATGGATTAACT
The DNA here is from genome assembly GCF_052217165.1 of Yersinia sp. 2540 StPb PI. Classification (NCBI taxonomy): domain Bacteria; kingdom Pseudomonadati; phylum Pseudomonadota; class Gammaproteobacteria; order Enterobacterales; family Yersiniaceae; genus Yersinia; species Yersinia sp. 2540 StPb PI. The sequence continues at coordinate 1,917,471 of NZ_JAZGQC010000001.1, read as the reverse complement.
TACACGTTCAAAAATATATATATACATTCAGAGATTGAAATATCAACACTTGATCTACTTAGAGAGAATGATATATATCACTTTAATGATAGAGCTTATAATGATCTTGCAAAAAACATTGTAAAATACTGTCTTACCTAAGAAATAATAAAAATCAATATGATTTAAGGTGAATATATGTCAATATTAGTAACAGGTGGTGCAGGTTATATTGGTTCACATACAGTAATAAAGTTACTCGAAGACGGTTATAAGGTGATTGTTCTGGACAATCTATCAAATTCATCAATACAAGCAATAGAGATGGTTGAGCGAATTACCAATAATAAAATAGATTTCATTGTTGGAGATATATTAGATACTAATATACTAAATGATATTTTTAGAAAAAACAAAGTAGAGTCTGTAATTCATTTTGCGGGATTAAAATCCGTTAGTGAGTCGATTAGTAAACCAATTAAATACTATAAAAATAACATTTATGGCACTTTGAATTTAATTAACGCAATGCTTAAAGCTGAAGTCTACAACTTTATATTTAGTTCTTCAGCTACTGTCTACGGCTCACCAGAAAAAAAACCATTAACTGAAGACTGTAGAACTGGCGGAACAACTAACCCTTATGGTGAATCAAAACTGATCGTTGAGGAAATGCTAAAAAGCATTTCTAATGCTGAACCAAAATTCAATGCTACATGCTTACGCTATTTTAATCCTGTAGGGGCACATGAGTCTGGACTGATCGGTGAAGATCCTAATGGGATTCCCAATAATCTTGTCCCATATTTATTGCAAGTTGCAATTGGCCGGTTAGAATCCGTATCTATTTATGGCAACGATTATCCTACGCCTGATGGAACTGGTATAAGGGATTATATTCATGTTATGGATCTTGCAGAAGGTCATTTAGCTGCTTTAAGAAAATCTGGTAGTATAGATGGTGTTTCTGTATATAATCTTGGTACAGGTAAGGGATATTCAGTTTTTGAAATCATTAACGTTTTAAGTAAAGTATCTAATAAAGATATAAAATATAAAATCGCACCTAGAAGAACAGGCGATATTGCAGAGTGTTGGTCAGACTCTTCATTGGCAAATAAAGAGTTAGGCTGGAAAGCGCAGAAAGACTTGTCGGAAATGATAAAGGACAGTTGGAATTGGCAAGTAAAAAACCCTAATGGTTATCAAAAAAATTAATTTATATCATTGCAGCTCCGACTAATTAATTCCCTTTTAGAGCTGCAATTAAAAAATAAAATTAATCGTTAATGTATATTCCCCACCCCCTCATCTTTAATATCTACCTGAGTACCAATAAATTTATTCCCTTCCAGCACATTGTTATTGGCATAATCCGCAAAGTACTGACCAGAGTTATCTTTGGCTTTATCACCACAATCAAAACCAGAGAGATCTCTGCTTTGGCGGGAAGCTAGCCAAATGCCGACCTGCTCGTGGGTAAAAGTGTTATTGCGGATAATATTGTTGTCGCTGTGTTGCCAGCGGATAACCGACTTTCCACTACTGTAATGCTCGCCGCAGTTCTTATACAAAAACACACCACCCGCACCATTGCCTTCAAATAGATTTCCCTCGATCAGATTATTGGCAGATGAATCCACCGCTAATCCTTCTCGCTTGCCCCGTCCAAAACTCTCGTGACCATTATTCACTATACGGTTATTAATAATCCGGTTGTAACGTGATGAGTGTTCCAGATATATTCCCGACATATAAGACTGCTGAACAGTAGAATTACTGAGTGTGGAGTCTGTCACGTAGTCATCAAAATAGATGCCCACTCGCCCACTGCCGGTCACTACCACCGCGTCGATAAGAATAGCCGTCGGCGTTCGGTGATAATTAATCTGGTGATCGGTGCTAAGTTGATTAGCCGGAATATTAGAGGTAATGCGGATACCACTGCGACTAAAGTTGCGGATATGGCAATTTTTGATGCTGATATTTTTCAGTGGGCTGCCTTTGCTATTGACCATTATGCCAAAGGGCAGATGATTATCCCCTTCCAGCGTAGCCCCTTGACAGTCGAGATGAGTATTACTGTGCGATATCAGTAGGGATTGACGATAAATACAGTGCGGCTGCAAACTGATATTCCCTTGTAACTCGGTAGCATCAGGCAAATAGCATGGCAGTTGAGCAGCTTGTGAAGATAAAGTGAATGAGATGGCTAAGGTTAATATTAACCCGAGGCGACAACGTAACAACAATCGGGAAATGGTTACAGCAGTGTTATCTGTATTATTTATCGGCATTAGCAATAATCATTTCTCCGCCCCATCCTGAAAAGTATCCCCAAAACTCACTAAACCGGGATCCGGTAATATTCGTCTTTATATTCGGTCTTTACCATAGGTATCAGTTCAAGCTGATTATCACCATAATAAACCGCGTTAATCTGGGTGTTTCTCAGTATATACAACCGGAATTTTTTGAATAACTTCATATCGGGCTTGAAATCAGACTGCCAAAACTGATTAAGGTGCCCCTGAAACGTTAACCCTTTCATGTCATACAGGGCGTTTCCCATCACGATCAACGGTTTATTATGGATCAGTGCTGATAACCCGGCAGTGCTATTAATCGTTACCACCGCCTTGGCGTGAGTCAGTAATTCCGGCATTGGCAAGTCATGCACATATTTGATGCGCTCACTGATGTTGTACTGCTTACCCAGTTTACGGATTAATGGCCCGTACAGGCGATGCCCCCGGTCCATAGGGTGATGTTTGATAACTAACCACTGGTCGCTACAAGCTTTTTTTGAGAATGAATACATCACGTCATTGATGTAATCACGCACGTCATTGTACGGGCTGTGGTTGCGAATCTGGCTATCATTGTAGACCTGTAAAACCACCAGATGGTAGCGCTGGTCAAGCTCGCCTTGTAGTTGGCTCAATACTTTTCGTTGGAAGAATCGATACCATTGTTTACGCGCGGCAGCACGTATCCAGCAACGTGCTTCGTACCACGGCGAGAAGGATTTATGGTGACGATATTGCGGGAATTGATGGCGGTAAAACCAGCCAGCCAGATAATAACCTATACAGCGGCGCACCCGCAGACTAAAGCACGATGTCAGTTTTTTGGCGACCGGAGCTTTAATTTCTGGCAACTTACGGTAAAAATCAGGATTACGTGGCAAGGCGGAAAACGCATTCACCCCGCCCTCTTCGAGGGTAATAAAATGCGGGCGAAGATACCCCTCCTCAAACGCCAGAAAACGCACCCCTTTGGTTTGCGCCCAGAGCCTGGCAACTTGGTGTAGCGGGCGGCAATCACCAAAACACAAAATAGTGTCGAAGTGGTAATCTTGCCAGGTATCTTTCAACCAGGTGGGGAACTCTTTCGGCGTCTGCCTGAACACCAAATAGTCACGCTTACGGCAATAAAACTTGTCACCGCCGTTGAATACCACGTTCACCGCTTCGCACCCCTGAGATTCAAGCCACTCAGCGGTATCACTGAAATAAGGTCCCATCGGGCCTTGTAACAGTAGGTACTTCTTCCCAGCAAGAAGTGTTGTCAGTGCACGGCAATCTGTAAGCATAAACACGTCACCATTATTATTTAACAGACTGATTTATAAATTCATTGTCACTTTAGTTAACATGAGCAGTTTTCTATAATTACGCATAATCCTGCCCGATTTTTTTTTGCTAAATTGCATTTCAGCACGTGGCTGAGCCGCCAAAATGTCTAACGCCCGTTCTGCGGTTATTGCTTCGCGCCGGAGGGGGTCAACATAGGTCGGATAAGCGATCAACGCCTGATACACCAAGTCATCGAGCTTCAATGTGCGGTACCGGCGCGGTGAACGATGTTCATCCTGTGTCAGCCCCCAACCGGCATAAAAGGGTATGCCGTAGCAAAATACCTGCTTCCCATGCAGCAGCGCTTCAAAACCGGAAAGCGACGTCAAGGTATGCAACTCATCCGCTGCCTGAATGCACTGGATGATGTCGGCATCCTGCGCCTGAGTGTTAGCCCAACGCGCAATATCAGCCGCAGGAATATGCCCTTGCCGGTTGCCAACCAACACGTCCGGGTGCGGCTTATAAATAATGAAAGCGTCCGGGTTACGCTGGCGCACCGTTTTCAGCAGTTCACTATTGGTACGAATACTGATAGTTCCGGTCAAAATGGATGCATCATCCTCCACTTGACCTGACACCAGCAGAATACGTTTGCCACTGGCTTGCGGCGGCACACTGAATGGCGCACCAATGTTGTATTTACTGATTTTGTCACTGACCAATCGCTGGCGAAGCTTTGCGGCCCGCACTCGCTGTAGGTCGGTTAACTGGCTGCTGTTGAGTAACGACTCAAGATCACTTGGCCGGGTGGCATCGTAGTAAATACCGCTTTTATCCAACACCAGCGACAGCGGCGGATGCAAGTCAGAACCCAGCCCCGATGAACGTATAAACCCATCCTCCATACGCCATACCGGTACTTTTTGCGACTGAGCCTTTGCTTGCCAGCGCTGTTCGCCTTTATTGCCCCACACCACACAGGCTGTATTCGATGTTTTACCTTCTCTGAAAGAGAGGTTGTTCAGTGTGGTCTTTAAAAAAAGTAAAAAAATGCTTCGTTTCCAAAGTGTTAACCCTGGTGCCCATAACTGACCCTGGCGTTGTAGTTGATGGTTTTTTTGCATCAACAGGCCGTCTAACACAGCAAATAATGTCGCCGGCTGGCCACTACAGGGATCGATATAACGGCTGTAGCGCAAATAGGCGGCGCTGAATAAATCCAACAAACTGGCCTGCCCACGTCGTGCCGATAACCCATCAGCTTGCGGGTGGCGATCGTCAGTCAATCCCCAACCGGCATACCAGGGTTGACCAAATACAGTGACGGATTTACCCGCCAGCAGTGCTTCAAAACCATATTGCGAGGTCACCACATACACACGACTGACCTGGCGCAATAACGACTGCGGGCTGACATTTTCTGCCAGCAACTTAATGCGTGGATTTTTTGGTATTGCTCTGAAGTAGCCGGCTTTCTTGCCCTGTAAAACATCGGGATGAATTTTCAGCCAAACCTCAGCCTGTGGATTTTCATTCAGCGCGGCATCCAACATTGCCTCAAAGTCTGCCGCATCGGCATTGCCGTATTTAACCGCCATGTCACCAAAAGTCTGGTCCACGACCAATACCGCGTCACCCTGCGCAGGCGCGCCGCTGAATGCCGGAGCCAGGTTATATTTCGACAGGTCAGCATCAACAATCAACTGCATTGCCTCATGCGCATCAGCATAAAGTGGCTGGTTGCCGGCCCGGTCAAGAATCAGCCTTTCCAGCGAGCTTGGCCGGCTGGCGTCGTAATAGATACCCTGAGTATCCACCACCATCGACAGTGGCGGGCAACCTGACACGCCCAACCCCAACGAGCGGATAAAACCGTCTTCAAGACGAACAACAGGCAAGCTGGAAGCTCGCGCCAACGCAACCGCTTTATCACCACTTGGACGATGGCCCCACACCGCCACCGCACTTATCTGCGGTGGAATTGAGCGCAACGATGAAAGCTTGCAGCAGGGTTCAGCCAGAAAGTTTTCCAGATGCTCGATACGATAAATCCCTGCCGAAAAGATGCCTATCATCAGAGTGTTAGCACCACTTTAGCTGCAACTGCCAACTGGTAAAGAATGGTCGAAATTCCCCGCGTCACTTCAATGTTCTTCGATTCAAACTTCGGTAATACCATCAGTTCGTCACCCGGTTGTAGCGTTTTGACGTCTTCAGCATTCAGTGCTTCACCATTCTGTTTAATCAGAATGACTTTGGTGTTACTGGCTTTTTGCGTGTAACCGCCAACCTTGGTAATGTAATCATCCGGGCTAAGACCTTTCTGCCAACTCACCGCATTCGGGAACATCACTTCGCCATGGATCATGACCAGCGAGGTCTTTTCAGGGATCTTAATCATGTCACCGTCTTCCAGAATCACCTGATCAAGATTACTTTCGTTGAGCACTACTTCACCCTTAGGTACCACGTTGCGGGCTTTGGTAACAAAGCGACTGATAAGCTGCGCTTCTTGCATTCGCAGACGAGCCTCTTCTGAAGTGGAAGACTGTGCTGATAAAGAGGCTTCTTCGAGTTTTTGCAGTGACAGGTCAAGCATCTCTTTCTGACGCAGCGCGACCGAGCGGCGATACAGTTGGATCGAGTCCATTTGCGACATGCTATTAGGGCGGATTTTTGCCAGAACCTGACGCATAGTCGCACCATAAGGCAGTACCATGGCATGCTCGCCGGAATGTGCCCCTTCGATCCGAACCTGAATGGTTCCTGAGTAGCGATCAGTGCTGATAATCAGCTTATCGCCATCTTGTAATGAACGCCCCGGTGCAGAGCTAAGTGGATAGTATTCACTGCGCTTAATCGTACCCTGCTGGCGGATAATGGTCATATGTGTGGCCCCTGGTTTAGGGCGCGCCCAACTCAGCGCTTCACTCACTGGAATCGTGCTGTTGCGGAATTCAAAGTCATAGCTGTTGAACACTTCGCCTTCGACACTGAAAGTGTGCTGGCGTGGGCCGACTACGATGGTATCGCCGTCAGCAAACTGTGATAGCCCCAAATTGCCGTTGAGGAGAAAGTCGTACAAATTAACCTGTGAGCGCACGCGGTTACCACGTTTGATGCTGATATCCACATAGCTGCCTCTCTGAGTATCGACACCACCGGCTTTACTGAGATAGGAGAGTAACGAGTCAGATGCCACCCCGCCGTACAATCCGGGGTTATTAACGTAACCGGTGACAAACACTTTGACCGGCTGGGCCTGTAATAAAGAGGCGTAGACATTCACATTCGACTGATAGACCTGTTTGACTTTGGCAGTCACCACACTGTTGATCTGGCTATTCGGGATGCCAACTACTTTCAGCGGGCCAACGTTTGGCAAGAAGATATTGCCTTTCGGGTCCACACTCAGCGCACCTTCAAAGTTAAATGCGCCCCATAACCGTACCTGAATCTGATCCCCCAAACTCACTACGTAGTTTGGATTGAAACCGATACTGGAACCACTATCTGCCGCCGAGACCGAGGTAAAGAGTTGCGCGCCAAACATCCGGCTCATCACCACCGGGATCACCGGAGGGGGGGTATCGTCAAACTGGCTATCGCTATAAGGTCTCTGGCTTTGACCTGAAATAATCGACGGTAACGGTGCGGCCCCGGTCATATTTGGATCGGCATTCAGATCAACGGCCTGAGCGGGTGTTGCCTGTATGGCAATAATCAGAAGAACAGATTTCAATAATTTCATAGCATGCTCTGAGTTACTGCCTGCGGTGTCATTCCGACAAGCTAGAAATAGCGTTAAAACGGCGTCAATCTTTATGATCGTCAACCACCGCCAGCAATAATTTGACAGTACCAAAAAGTAAGCAACATACCAGTAACCAACTGATAAGCAGATACAAACTGTTGGGGAACTTTGACTCCTGCGGTAGCTGAGGAGAGCTGATCACTGACAACATTTTCAGTTTTCTTGCCGCATCAACACGGGTTTTTTCAATCGATGTCAGGGTCAATTTGTAGATATCAGTATCGAACTGTACCTTGGCTTTAATCTCTTCAAAATCTACCGCCATACGGTTCAATTTGTGACCATCGGGCGCAGTAATTTTGCTTTTTTCATTATCAATCTGGCTGGAGAGCGACTTGAGTGCGTTCTTCGCACTGATGACCTGAGGTGCATCTTCACGGAGAAAAGTCAGTAGGTTACGCAATTCCGCTTCCATCTGAATACGTTGGCTAACCAAGGTATTAATCAACGTAGTGGCAGCCAAAGCCTGAGCTTCAGGGTCAAGAATATTATTGCTGTTCTGGTAAGTGAGTAGTTCGGTTTTGCTGCTGTTCAAACGAACGCGTGCTTCCTGCATTTCGTTTTCGGCAAACAGCAACTGCTCGCGGGCAATGCGGTGTGAGATCTCATTGATAAATCTTTCGGATTCTTTCAAAACAGCCTGATTGAACCGTTGAGCAAATTCAGGCGAGAATCCTTGAGTACCAATGGTGAGCAAACCGGTTTTGTCATCGTAAGAAACGGAGATACGGTTACGGTAATAATTAAGGAATTGCTCGCGAGTGGCACTATCTGACAAATGATAGAAAAAATCCCAACCGCTATGGCCGAATGCCTGACGAAAATCGAGCTGTTTATCCAAGACCGCCAACATATCAGGAGAATTAATATATTCCTTCAGATATAAGGCATCTTCCGCAGAACTAGGGTTGCCAGCACCCATCAGCAAAGCGACATTCAGATTACTGCCATTGATATCGTTGGAATGTTTGATGGCGACTTTAGATTCACTGAGATAGCGTGATTGGCTAAAAATTAACAAGTAGAGAATCAGCAGCAACATCGGTATCAGAATCATAACCTTACCTAAATGGCGCTGTAGCTTAGACAGAGTTAAGTGTGACATGCGCACGCGCTTCAACATATCACCTGGCCAAGCCGACTTTATTTTTTCAATAAACATGGGTTTCATCATTTGTTATTTGCGCGGGCATTTCCCCATCACGTCTAATGCAATCATCAACAGAAAATTCGAGTAATAAAATGATCATTACCCAGCTCAGGTAAATTAAATTCGTCGATCGTCCGTATCATGTTCAATCAACACATGTCGCAACATACGACTAGCCCAGAGGAATAAGCCCACATTGGGCTAAAATACAGACGTTTTGCCAGCAAAACGGCTTTGTTGAATAAATCGGATTTAGATAAAAGCTCCCCTCGTCGCTGACTTTCTCAGGCAATCCGTACGCTTTCTGGCATGCCTGCACGCGTCATTTTGTTTAATGCGCGGATCATGGCCATAGCCTCCCCAACCTGCGCATCATAATCCCGCAACGTAAGATGCCCACCAAACAGCTGTTTGACACGGTACATTGCCGTTTCAGCCACCGAACGTCGGTTGTAAGCCGTGTGCCATTTCCAGTACGCATTGCTTCCCGTGAGCCGTTGCCGGGCAACCGCCTGATTTCTGTCGGCATACTCAGCCGACCAGTAACCCGCTCGGGTTCGCGGCGGGATAAGTGCTTTGATTTTCTTACGCCGCAGTTCGTCGTGGCACCGTCTGGTGTCATAAGCTCCGTCGGCTGAAGCGACCCTGATTTTCCGGTGTGTCTGGTGGATAAGTCCCGGGAATGCTTCTGCATCAGTCACGTTGTTCAGGGACAGGTCAGCACAGATAACCTCATGCGTACTGGCGTCCACGGCCAGGTGCAGCTTCCGCCAGACGCGGCGCTTTTCCTGACCGTGTTTTTTCACCTTCCACTCACCCTCACCGAAAACTTTTAAGCCGGTGGAGTCGATAACCAGGTGGGCAATTTCACCGCGTGTGGGGCTTTTGAAAGGGATGCTGACGGACTTAGCCCGCCTGCTGACGCAGGAATAATCCGGGCAACGGAGCGGGAGCTTCATCAGGATAAAAATGGAATCGATGAATCCCTGCACAGCGCGCAGCGTGAGGCGAAAGACGCGTTTGAGCATCAGAACGGTGGAAATGGCCAACTCGGAATAACGTTGAGGACGACCACGTGAAGAGGTTTTGGGTTCGTCATACCAGGCCTGAATGGCCGACTCATCAAGCCAGAATGTCAGTGAGCCCCGATTGACGAGGGCTTTGTTGTAGACGTTCCAGTTGGTGATTTTGAACTTTTGTTTTGCCACGGGATACCGCTACAGGATCGAGAATGTGGTGATCTGATCCTGATTACGGCCAAAAGTTCGATTTATTCAACAAAGCCCAGCAAAACTCTAAATGAAGGGGTAAATCAATAAAAATTGCGGCTACAACACTGTTGATAATTATAATTTACATTTAACGAGTTTTAATAAATATTACAACCCGTTAACTTGCTAAAATCAGTGAAATAAATACTCACATAACTAAAAAATCAAATAAAATCTATATGTAATTCCAATAGAAAATATAAGAAAAATACGAACAGCAGCAGTATAGGAAGAATAGACAGCTAACACCAATTGGTTAAATGTTACAGAATGTAACCATTGATAGCCAAATAAATTAGATATAGTCAGTTGATTTATAAGAAATTTCTCAAAATTAAATTAAAATACCCTTATAACTCATGCCTGTAAAAAACCCACATTCAAATTCACCACGGAATCAATGAAGCTAATTGTACGAATATTCCTACAATATTTATTCTAACAATGTGACGTGAATTAACTCTATTAGCAAAGCAGGCTTGTACTAATAGCCACAGTTGATTGCATAAATTTCATTTACCACTAGATAGCATCTAGCAGACAATTTGCTTACAGGGAAAGGACAGCTACGGGGTTCTGAGGCTTTTAAATATGATTAATTATAAATCAAAATCTCTGGCACCAAAGCTCCGTTCCTTTTTATAATTTATAGGTGCAAAACTATAAAAGTGAAGTATTGAGAGGAAGGCAAAATATCATATCAACCCCATATGATAGCGCGATCAGATAGGGTTGATACGTAACGCTCGGCCTACTTAATCAAAAACACCTGTCGACAAGTATCGGTCACCACGGTCACAAATAATCGCCACGATCACCGCTGCGGGGTTCTGTGCCGCCACCCGCAGCGCGCCGGCAACCGCACCGCCAGAACTGACACCACAAAAAATACCCTCTTCCGTGGCCAGCCTTCGTGTCGTTTCCTCTGCTTCGCACTGGGTGATATCCAGTACCTGATCAACCAACTCCGGGCGGAAAATCCCCGGCATGTATCCCGGTGACCAACGGCGGATACCGGGAATACTACTTCCTTCAGCGGGTTGCAGGCCGATAATGGTAACTTGCGGGTTTTGGCTTTTCAGATATTGGCTAACGCCGGTAATCGTCCCGGTAGTTCCCATGCTGGACACAAAATGGCTCACTTTACCCGCGGTTTGTTGCCAGATTTCTGGCCCGGTACCGCTGAAATGTGCGTAGGGGTTATCGCTGTTATTGAACTGATCCAACACCTTACCCTGCCCTTCAGCCTGCATCCTTAGCGCTTCATCGCGCGCCCCTTCCATTCCTTGCTCACGACTCACCAGAATTAACTCCGCACCGTAGGCACGCATTGCGGCCTGCCGCTCTTGACTCATATTTTCCGGCATCAGTAGCTTTAGCTTATAGCCCTTCATCGCCGCGATCATCGCCAGCGCAATACCAGTATTACCACTGGTCGCCTCGATCAACACATCACCCGGAGCTATTTCTCCACGTAATTCTGCCTGCCGGATCATGGTCAGTGCCGCACGGTCTTTGACCGAGCCTGCCGGATTATTGCCTTCCAATTTGACCCAAATCTGCGCATCCAGCCCTTGGCTTAAACGTTGCAGTTTGACGAGTGGGGTGTTGCCGATGCATTGTTCGAGGGTTGTCACTGTAAATACCTATTAAATACCCTTCTTCCTTGAAGCGGCAGCTATGTTCACTGCTCTCACGAACCCGAATCACTTACTTATGTAAGCTCATCGGGATTCGCTCGTTAGCTGCCTTGCTGCCACTCCAATGACGTTGGGTATAATTCTATGTTTACCAAAAGAAGAAAAACTTATCAGGCGCTTTGGGCTAAAGCAATGGGTTGTAATAATTGGTCGCCAGAATATAAGCGTGCATTTAACCCGCCCACATAATAACGGTTACCGCGCACCGGAGCGTCAATTTCGCCTTCCGGCAGTACCACACTGATAGGATCCTGATGCCAACCAATAGGTTGCACCGTCAGTTGCCAGAAGTGACCACGCGGGCTAACTTCAAGCACTTGGACCGGCAGTGGGCAACGATCACTGGCGTGTGTATTGACCTCCATCTCCCACGGACGCAGGAATAAATCAACACTGCCCTGATGCATTGGGGCCAAATCCAGCGGCCAGTGGTGCGCGCCAATATAGAGTTGTGAGCCTCGAATCTCTCCACTCAAGCGATTAACTTCGCCCAGGAATTCCAGCACAAAGCGGGTCGCAGGGTAGCGCCACACTTCATCTGGCGTCCCGACCTGCTCGATATTACCCTGGCTCATCACCACCACCCGATCAGCAACTTCCATGGCTTCTTCCTGATCATGAGTGACGAAGACGCTGGTAAATTTCAACTCTTCATGTAACTGGCGCAACCAGCGACGTAACTCTTTACGCACCTGTGCATCCAGCGCACCGAATGGCTCATCCAGCAACAGAATTTGTGGCTCGACGGCCAACGCCCGCGCCAGGGCCACACGCTGTTTCTGTCCACCAGAAAGTTGTGATGGGTAACGGCTGGCAAGATGACCTAATTGCACCATCTCCAACAGTTGCTCCACCTTCTGTTTGATAGCTGCCGCATTCGGCCGCTCACGGCGCGGTAACACCGTCAAACCAAATGCAATGTTATCGAATACTGTCATATGGCGGAACAAGGCGTAATGCTGAAAAACGAACCCGACACGTCGATCACGGGCATGCAGGCGGCTAACGTCAGTGCCATGGAAACTTAAACGTCCGGCGTTCTGGTTCTCCAGCCCGGCAATAATGCGCAGAAGGGTCGTTTTCCCCGAACCGGAAGGACCAAGCAAAGCCACCATCTGGCCAGAAGGAATATCAAGCCGGATGTCATTTAGTACCTTGGTGCGACCAAAATACTTGCTGATATTATCAATCTCAATGCTCATGCTTTTGCTCCTGTTCGAGACGAACAACCTGACGCGCTAAGCGCCATTGCAGGCCGCTTTTCAGAAAAAGGGTCAATATTGCCATCAGGGTCAGTAACGCGGCGGCGGTAAATGCCCCGGCAGTATTGTAATCCTGATGCAACAACTCAACTTGCAGTGGCAAGGTATAGGTTTCGCCACGAATAGAACCGGATACCACAGAGACTGCCCCGAACTCGCCAATGGCGCGGGCATTGGTCAACACCACGCCATACAACAATGCCCAGCGAATGTTCGGTAACGTTACCCGGCGGAACATCTGCCAGCCGGATGCACCCAGTAATACTGCGGCTTCATCTTCCTGGCTGCCCTGACTCATCATCACCGGCACCAGTTCACGCACCACAAATGGGCAGGTGACGAAAATGGTGACCAACACCATACCGGGCCACGAGAACATCAATTGAATGTCGTGAGAATCTAACCAGCCCCCCACCACACCATTTGAACCGTAAAACAGCAGGTACATCAGGCCGGCGACTACCGGTGAGACCGCAAACGGAATATCAATTAGGGTCATCAATAGCTGGCGGCCGGGAAATACAAACCGCGTCACCAACCATGCCAGTACCACACCAAACACCAAATTCACCGGCACCGTAATCAGTGCCACCAGCACAGTCAGCCAAATGGCATGCAACATGTCCGGGTCTAATAAATTCTGCCCGACCACCGCTATCCCTTTGGAAAAAGCAGTGATAAAGATCCACACCATCGGGATCACTAACAGTAAAAATGAGAACACCGCACCGATGGCGATCAGGGTCCATTTGCCCCAATTGATTGGTGGGCGGGCTACGCCGTTAAATTCAGTGATATCAGCCATCAGTGCCCGCCTATCCGCCGACCAAAGCGGCTTTGTAACGTGTTAATACCAAACAGCAATACCAATGAAACGGCCAGAATAACGGAGGCAATGGCACTGGCAGCCGGGTAATCAAATTCTTGTAGTCGGATGAAGATCATCAGTGAGGTCACTTCGGTCTTCCAGGCAATGTTACCGGCGATAAAGATAACTGCGCCAAACTCCCCCAGACTGCGGGTAAAGGATAAAGCAGTGCCTGCCAGTAATGCCGGAGCCAGTTCTGGCATCACCACCAGCCGGAAGCTCTGCCAACGGCTGGCGCCGAGAGTTTCCGCGGCTTCTTCATATTCGGGACCCAATTCTTCCAACACCGGTTGTACTGTGCGCACCACAAACGGCAAGCTGGTAAACGCCATCGCCACGGCAATCCCCAACCAGGTAAAGGAGACTTTAATCCCCAGTTCGTTCAACCAGGCACCGTACCAACCGGTGGTCGAAAATAGCGTTGCTAATGTCAGACCCGCCACCGCCGTGGGTAAGGCGAACGGCAAATCCATCAAACCATCCAACAAACTACGGCCGGGGAACTGATAGCGGGTCAGAATCCACGCCATCAACATACCGAAAACCGCATTAAATACGCTGGCGACGCCTGCGGCCAGTAAGGTCACTTTATAAGCAGCAACCACTTGGGGGTTAGTAATCACCTCCCAGTACTGTGCCCAACTCATCTGTGCAACCTGCATGACTAACGCGCTGAGCGGTAATAATAAGATCAGGCAGGTGTAAAGCAGGCTGCTCCCGAGACTGAGGGTAAATCCGGGCAGAACCCGTTTACTGGATGCCGACAACATTACTGATGCCCTTGCGCTAACAATTTATCCAGCACGCCGCCAGTCACGAAATGGGTACTCATCACCTGCGGCCAGCTACCGAATTGATCTTCAACACGGAATAGTTTGGTTTGTGGGAATTGGGACTTGGCCGCTTCCATTGCCGCTTTGTCGTAAACCCGATAATTAAAGCTGGTGATCACTTGCTGTGCTGGCGGACTGTAGAGATAGTTGAGATAAGCTTTAGCCGCTTTCTCAGTGCCATTCTTCTCGACATTTTTATCCACCCAGGCAACCGGGAATTCAGCCAAAATATCTACCGGCGGGACAATTACTTCGTATTTATCACTGCCGTACTCTTTACGGATATTGTTAACTTCCGATTCAAAACTGATCAGCACATCACCCAACCCGCGTTCAACGAAGGTAGTGGTAGCACCACGGCCACCAGTATCAAACACCACTACATTGGTCAGGAAACGCTTCATCCAGTCGCGGGTTTTAGCCTCATCCTTACCATTCGCTTGTTGGGTAGCACCCCATGCCGCCAGATAGGTGTAACGGCCATTACCGGAAGTTTTTGGATTCGGGAACACCAGTTTGACGTCTTCACGCACCAGATCATCCCAATTGTGGATATTCTTTGGATTACCCTTACGTACCAGGAATGCCATGGTGGAATAAAACGGTGAGCTGTTATTAGGTAACCGCGCCTGCCAGTCGGCCGGGATCAGATTGCCCCGGTCATGTAGGATCTGCACATCGGTGACTTGGTTATAAGTCACCACATCTGCTTTCAAGCCCTGTAAGATAGCCAGTGCCTGTTTAGACGACCCAGCATGAGATTGTTTGATGGTCAGCTTGTCGCCGGGATTTTGCTGCTCCCACTGTTGCTGGAAGCCGGGATTGAGGGCCGTGAATAACTCGCGGGAAACATCATAAGAGCTGTTAAGCAACTCAGTGGCAGAGGCAGTTGCACTGGCGAAAATTAACGCGCTTAATAAGGCAACACGGTGCCATCCTTTACGCGTACCGTTCTTCACTGAAGTCTGTTTCATGCTGCACCTTATTCACTGAGTTCATCCGACAGGCATGTCATTAAATGTGAACAGTGCCTTTAATATCTTCAGTGTATTTATAACTAGGTGCATACCTATAATGCTTTTATATACCGTTTAGTGATGTTCAAGTATCAAATGCTCTAAGCCAGCAACAACGCTGGTCGCAAGCCACTCCCTTTTGCCCATTAAAAAACCCGGCCAACCGGCACCGGGTGATAGCAAAGACTTATTGAGTAAAAATTGTCGGTTGCGAAAAACCGGCCCTTCAGCCTTTCGTCATTACAGCGATAATAATTGAGTCAGCGACGGTGCGAAGTAATAACTACCGGTTACTGGCTTACTGAAACCTAATAACAGATCGTGCTTATCGTCTATCGCGCCAAACATACTTAATAATTGTTGTTCGATATTATGTAAGCGTGCGCAATAAGCAATAAAGTACAAACCGTGTTTGCCACTGGCGGTACCGTAAGGCAAGCTTTGACGCAGAATTTTCAATCCTTTGCCATTTTCTTTTAAATCGACCCGGCTAACATGGGAGGTCTCCGGGCGCTTATCTGATGGCAATTCTTCGCTAGCATGCTTGGTACGCCCAACAATTTGCTCTTGCTTATGTTCAGGAATACGCTGCCATTTTTTCAGGTCGTGCTCATAACGCTGTACTAACACATAGCTGCCACCGGCATCTTCTTCACCATCCGCAATCACCGCCACTTCCGAGCGGCTTTCCCCTTGTGGGTTTTCGGTGCCATCAATAAAACCAGTAAAATCACGTTCTTCTACCCAGCGAAAACCATGTGTCTCTTCTTCAACGGTGATGGCATCGCCAAAAGCAGCCATCGCGGCCTGGGCTAAAGTAAAGTTGATATCCTGACGCAATGACTGAATATGAATCAATAAATCGCGTTGTGTTGCGGGGGCAACCATTGGTGCTTTGCCTAATGGCACAAAAGGTTTTAACTCATTAGCCCCTTTACCACCGGATAGGTCATGCCAAATATCAGAACCAAAAGCAATCACAGCACCTAAATACTCGTTAGGAAATTTTTGCTGTAACTCCTGCAATGACTGACAGAATTGTTTGCACCCCTGACGAATAGCATCTAGCTCGCCCTGTACTTTTGCTTCCATAAAAATGGCAAAACGACAATGTTCCATCAGAATGCCACTCTGAACTTGAGTCATGTTTGGTTCCTCACAAAATATCGGTATTAATTATGGCGAATATAATAGCTGAACCGATTAGGATTACCTTGCGGCAACGCAAAATAAATTTAGGCAGAGGAAGTGAGACCAAAGGTGGGAATATTATTAGCTAGTAATGATAAATCTGCCAGAAGCCAATTTGGACGCGGTTTGCAGCGGCCTCACCTTCAGATGCCCAAATAATGGGCCGAGTAATGAGTGCCGCTAACACTGCTATAACGTCAGGAACCAAGGGATGGTTATTCGCCTTTAGCTCGCCAGATAATCTTGCTCACTTTCCAACTTTGCAATGTATCATCGGATGGCATTAAACCTTCAGGACCATGCCAGTCGCCATCAAATAAATAGCTGACGTGCTTGCTGTCCGGTGCCGCACACTCTATTTGCGCACTATCATCACCGCTGCCTTTGCGGCAAACACCAAAGGCTTTTTTATATAGTTCACTGAATGGTGTACCAATCGTAACACCCCATTGGCTGGGAATAGACTTATCCATAACATCAATGCGCTCTACCGTGCCTTTCGGTTGCCCTGAGATAACCAGTTTGATTTGGTTCTCTTTCATCGCCTGATAGAAGGAAATCAATTTATCGTCGTTGGTCGCCATACCGCTACGCAGCCGGAAATCGCCTTTTAACCCCTCTTTGATATCACTCTCAGTCAACGCAGTAGTGGCGGTAATTCCACCAACCCCCTGATCAGTCACCTGCATACTGCTGCTGCCAAACCAATTCAGTGGTGACAGACTGGACCAGGAAAAACCTGACATGGTTGAGCACCCGGCTAACAACAAAGGGGCACCCAGTAATAACAATCTCACCCCAGATAACCGTGGGCGAATATTCATCTAAAGCTCCTTATAAAACCACCGCATCCGGTAAGCTGTTCTGCATTGTACAAGTTACAGAGGGCATCTACATGCGCAGTTTAAAAATGATAACCAGTGGTTTGAGTCCACACAGCTAAAAAAGTGCCATAACACTACCGGCTTTAATTGTTATAACCAATAAATAGGTCTAATCGGATAGACTCGCGGCCATCGTATTGCAATACTTCAGCACGCCTTAACGCAAATTTGGTCTACTATTGGGTACCACAAAGGCTTGTGTAGTTTTTGTTTTCAAACGTAATGATTCATGCATTGAAGGAGCAATAAAATGAAGAAATTAACCTTAGCGGCAACCTTGGTTATGTTATGCAGCACGCCATTGCTGGCACAGAGTGCCACAGCACAAGGGGGCTTCGACGGCCCGGCAGCAACACAGACACAACCGACGGCTCAGGGCGGATTTGCGGGTCCAAGTGCAGCCAATACCACGGTAGATAAAGTCAAAACCATGCGTGATGACACCCATGTCACTCTGCAAGGGAATATTGTCGAGCGCCTTGGCCACGATACTTACACCTTCCGCGACAGCACCGGTACCATTACCGTTGATATTGATAACAAGCGCTGGAACGGTCAAACCATCTCGCCACAAGATAAAGTCCAAATCGAAGGCGAAGTTGATAAAGACTGGAACTCGGTAGAAGTTGATGTGAAAAGTATTACCAAGATTAAGTAATTAATCTTTACCCTATCCTCTGCGGCTTTATCAGCTTTTGGGGATAGGGTTATTACCATATTAAGGGTGAGGCCAAAAGGGCGACCTTAATACTCCTGATCCACAATCAGCCGTTTGCCCAGCATAATCGTGTCTTGGGTTTCGTAATCGAGCTTTTCATACATGCCGATCACTGCGTCATTGTCTTCGCGCACCATGATATTCAGCTTTGGGCAGCCGCGGGCAATGAGTTTCTTTTCTAGGCGGCTGATCAGCGCATTGGCAAAGCCACGGCCACGGAAGTCAGGATGGACCCCCAGATAATAAGCCGAGCCACGGTGGCCATCGTAACCGCCCATGATTGACCCCACAATCGCCCCACTCACTTCCGCTACTAAAAACAGTTCGGGCGAGTGATTCAACTTACGCTCAATATCCATTTCTGGATCATTCCAAGGCCGCAGCAAGTCGCAATGCTCCCACAGCAGAATCACTTCTTCAAAATCGTCTTGCTGAAATACGCGGATTTCCATGGATGTTTGCACCCTTGAGTAATATGGATATTCTGATTATCGTGGCAATATTATATCACGCAATATTAAAGTGATATTTCCCACCGTGATAGTGAGTAATGATATTTGAGAAGAAGCAGATAAATCTTGCCGATCTTGTAGTTTAATAGCCGCAAATCCACACAGAAAGTACAATAATGGCGGCGAATCGGGGTATACTTGGCCCCTAAATATTTGCAAGCTAATAGAACCCTCGCTGATGAATTCACCCGATACCGCCCAAATCAAAACCTACCTGCTAGCTTTGCAGGATAAAATCTGTGCCGCACTGACACATGCCGATGGCGGAGCAACCTTCACAGAAGAGAGCTGGATCCGCGAAGAAGGCGGCGGCGGGCGCAGTCGGGTATTGGTTAATGGGGTGGTATTTGAACAGGCGGGGGTTAATTTCTCTCATGTGTCTGGTGCAGCATTACCCGCATCCGCTACTGCGCATCGCCCCGAATTGGCCGGTCGTAGTTTTCAGGCACTTGGGGTGTCGCTGGTGATTCATCCACTAAGCCCTTATCTGCCCACCAGCCATGCCAATGTGCGTTTCTTTATTGCTGAGAAACCTGGCGAAGATCCGGTGTGGTGGTTTGGTGGCGGTTTCGATTTAACCCCTTACTACGGCTTTGAAGAAGATGCTATTCACTGGCATCAGACCGCCCATCAGTTGTGCCAACCTTTTGGTAAAGAAATCTACCCACGCTATAAAAAATGGTGTGACGATTACTTCTATATCAAGCATCGCAATGAAGCGCGAGGCATTGGTGGCCTGTTTTACGATGACTTGAATAGCCCTGATTTTGATACCTGTTTCCGCTTCACTCAGGCGGTAGGTGATGGTTTCCTTGATGCTTATATGCCTATTGTTGCACGGCGCAAAGCATTGAGTTGGGGGGAGCGTGAGCGTCAGTTCCAACTTTATCGCCGTGGCCGTTATGTGGAATTTAATCTGGTGTGGGACCGTGGCACCTTGTTCGGTTTGCAAACCGGTGGTCGTACCGAATCTATTTTGATGTCGCTGCCACCCCTGGTGCGCTGGGAATATAACTATCAGCCGGCAGAAGATAGCGCTGAAGCGGCGCTATATCGCGATTTTCTGCCCGTAAAAGAGTGGCTAGCGACCGGAGAACAGCACTGATGCAAATTTGGGTTGATGCGGACGCCTGTCCGAATGTGATTAAAGAGGTGTTATTTCGCGCCGCAGATCGTACCGGCATGATGGTCACGCTGGTGGCTAATCAGCCATTGAAAACCCCACCATCAAAATTTATCCGAACCTTACAAGTCGCCTCCGGTTTTGATGTTGCTGATAATGAAATCGTGCAACGGGTGGAGAAAAATGATCTGGTTATCACGGCAGATATTCCCCTGGCCGCCGAAGTGATAGACAAAGGCGGTATCGCCCTGAATCCACGCGGTGAGCGCTATACACCAGACACCATCCGTGAACGGCTGAATATGCGTGACTTTATGGATACCATGCGTGCCAGCGGCATTCAAACCGGTGGACCTAACACCTTAAATCAGCGTGACCGCCAGCAATTTGCCAACGAACTGGATAAGTGGTTACAGCAAGCCTGCAAAAACTGCGGTTAGATCCTGATAAACAAAAAACCGCCAAATAACGTATTCAATATAAATAGGATCCACTTCAGAAGATGGGTTTCAGCAAACTGACGATGCTAAACCAAGGGGAAACGCCCCGTTCGGGTCGTAGCGACGTAAGTCGCCGGAGCGCCCGTAGGTGCGGTCGCCCCTTGGCTCATTGTGTTATAACGCAAGTAACTTATAAAGGTTCGGTTTGCGCTTCAACCACCGCTAACGCCACCATATTCACGATCCGACGCACTGAAGCAATTGGCGTCAAGATATGCACCGGTTTCGCCACCCCCATCAGCACTGGCCCAACCGTTACTCCTTCCGATGATGTCACCCGCAGCAGGTTGTAACTGATACGTGCCGCTTCCATATTCGGCATAATCAACACGTTGGCAGCACCTTTCAATGGGCTGTCTGGCATCAGGTTATGGCGAATACTTTCCACCAGCGCGGCATCACCATGCATCTCACCGTCAATTTCCAGCTCTGGTGCCATCTGATTAACCAATTCCAACGTGCGGCGCATTTTACGCGCGGCTGGGCAGTCTGAGGTGCCAAAGCTGGAGTGAGATAACAGTGCCACTTTCGGTTCAATCCCGAAGCGACGCACAGTTTCAGCGGCCATTAAGGTAATCTCAGCCAACTGCTCTGGTGTCGGATCATCATTGACATAAGTATCCGCAATAAAAGTGTTACCGGTAGGTAGCAACAGTGCATTCATCGCACCCGCCACATGAGCACCTTCACGGAAACCGAATACTTTCTCTACCACATCGTAATGTTCATGATAGGTACCGATAGTGCCACAAATCATTGCATCAGCTTCACCACGATGCACCATGATCGAACCAATCAGTGTGGGATTACCAATCACTGCACGACGGGCTTGCTCTTGCGAGACGCCACGACGTTTCATGATTTGATAATACTCTTGCCAGTACTCGTTAAAACGCGAATCGGATTCATTGTTAACCACCTCAAAGTCTTTACCTGCTGTAATTTGCAGGCCCAACTTCTTCAGTCGGGTCTCAATCACACTCGGGCGGCCAATCAGAATAGGATAAGCCAGTTCCTGCGAGATCAACTCCTGAGTAGCATGCAGCACCCGCTCTTCTTCCCCTTCCGCCAATACCACCCGTTTCATCTCTTTCTTCGCCTGCGAGAAAATAGGTTTCATAAACAGGTTAGTTTTGTAGACAAACTCAGACAGCTTTTCGATGTAAGCACTAAAATCAGCAATTGGCCGGGTTGCCACACCAGAGTCCATCGCCGCTTTGGCCACTGCCGGTGCAATTTTTACAATCAGACGCGGGTCGAATGGTTTAGGAATTATGTACTCAGGGCCAAAGGAGAGGTCTTGCTCACCGTAAGCGGATGCCACCACATCACTCTGCTCAGCCAGCGCCAGGTCCGCAATGGCATGCACACAAGCCAGTTTCATCTCTTCATTAATGGTGGTGGCACCGACATCCAGCGCGCCACGGAAGATGAACGGGAAGCACAGTACGTTGTTAACCTGATTGGGATAATCCGAGCGGCCAGTGCAAATAATCGCATCAGGGCGCACCGCTTTCGCCAACGGCGGCAGGATCTCTGGTTCCGGGTTCGCCAGTGCCAAAATCAATGGGTTCGGTGCCATGGTTTTCACCATGTCCTGAGTTAAAACCCCCGGGCCAGAACAGCCGAGGAAGATGTCCGCACCTGGCATCGCATCACCCAGCGTGCGTTGACCGTTATCTTCAATCGCATACGCCGCTTTGGTTTGTGCCATATTGGCTTCACGGCCTTTATAAATCACACCTTTGGAATCGCATGCAGTGATATTGTGATGTTTTAATCCCAGCGCCACCAGCAGGTTTAAACAGGCAATCGATGCCGCCCCTGCCCCTGATACCACCAGTTTCACATCGCTGATGTCTTTCTTCACCACCCGCAGGCCATTGAGTACCGCAGCGGTGCAGATAATCGCCGTGCCATGCTGATCATCGTGGAATACCGGGATCTTCATGCGTTCACGCAATTTTTGCTCAATATAGAAACATTCCGGTGCTTTGATATCTTCCAGATTAATGCCACCGAATGTCGGTTCCAGCGACGCGATAATATCAATCAATTTGTCTGGATCGAGTTCATCCACTTCAATATCAAATACATCAATACCTGAAAATTTCTTAAACAGAACGCCCTTACCTTCCATTACCGGTTTACCGGCCAATGCGCCAATATTGCCCAGTCCCAGCACCGCAGTACCATTGGAAATCACAGCAACCAGATTGCCGCGCGCCGTGTATTTGTAAGCAGCCAAAGGATCAGCAGCAATTTCTAAACACGGAGCCGCCACACCGGGCGAGTAAGCCAGCGCCAAATCCCGTTGGGTTGCTAGCGGTTTGGTTGGCGACACCTGAATTTTCCCTGGGGTTGGATATTGGTGAAAATCAAGCGCACTCTGTTTCAACTGTTCGTCCATTGTAGGTTCCCTTTGATTTTATTCTTCGAGGTTATACCCAATAAACTTGAAATTGCAGGCAGGCAGCAAGTGAACCAATCCCGATAAGCGCACGATGATAAGTGATTCGGGTGAGTGAACGTAGCTAACACCACGGTGGTTTCAAGGTCGAAGGGTATATATGACCAATAACAGAACCAGTATAGTGAGTGATTTATCACAATCTATGAAGCAGGCCATACTCTGCATAACATTTTTGCTTCAATTGAAGAATTTACTTATCAATCAGAGAGGATGGTCAACAATCGGGGGAGTGAATGCCGCTAACATCACGGCAATATCGGTAAGAAAGGTATTTATTTGAACCAATTATGAATTTGGGCGTATTGCAATAACATAATCGTCTTACCATCTTTAATGCGGCCATCAGCAATCATGGCAATGGCTTCGCTAAACGGCAGTTCAACCACGTCGATCACCTCGTCTTCCACGCCGACATCATCAGTAATTTTCTGATCTGGATGATATTCCGCCGCAAAGAAATAGATAATTTCAGTCACGCCCCCCGGCGACATATAAGCTTCAAACAGCTTCTGCACTTTATCAACCTGATAACCCGTCTCTTCCATCGCTTCACGGCGGATACACTCTTCCGGTGAGTCGTTATCCAGCAAACCGGCACAGGCTTCCAGCAACATGCCACCAGGATTGCCATTCACATAGGTTGGCATGCGGAATTGTTCAATCAGTACCACGGTACCCTTCTGGCGGTTATACAGCAGAATGGTTGCGCCGTTACCCCGGTCATACACTTCACGAATCTGTTGTACCGGAGTCCCGTTATCAGTTATTAAATCAAAGGTGTATTTGTGTAGTTTGAACCAGTTTTTGGATAATAATTCACTCTGAATATTTTCAATTTTGACTGACATAAACCCTTCTCTACTCCGAACAACATCATAAAATTTTATTTACTTAGCTAACGCTAGTGCCTGCTTTTTTGCAATAGGAACCCGCATAATAAAAAATGCCCTGTCGACACGACGTCCACAGGGCATCTCAAGGTCACTCAACAGCTAACACTGCGGCAACGCCAAGGAGAAAGGCGATGTTAGAAGCCGGTAGGAATATCCTTCATATCCGGTAACTTATGGGCTATCCCTTTGTGGCAGTCGATACAGGTTTTCCCTTCGGTTATCGCCTTACTGTGCATTTTCGCCGCGACCGTTTTTTGTGCGGTGAAGTCCATATTGTCGAAATTATGGCAGTTACGGCACTCTTGCGAGCCATTGGCTTTCATTCGCGCCCACTCATTTTCGGCCATGGTTAGGCGGTGAGCCTCAAACTTTTGCGGGGTATCAATCAGGCCGAAAGCCTTGGCATACAGCTCTTTACTCGCCTTGATTTTACGCAGCATCTTTGGCCCCCACTCATGGGGAACGTGACAATCCGGGCAGGTCGCCTTCACACCACTGCGGTTGCTGTAGTGGATGGTCCCCATATATTCCTGATAAACGTTATCTTTCATCTCATGGCAGCTAATACAGAATTTCTCGGTATTCGCCATCTCCATGCCGGTGTTAAATCCCCCCCAGAAAATGATGCCACTGACAAAGCCAATCAGCAGTAAAGTCCCGAGCGCCAGCCGGCTTGGCCTGCGCCACCACTGCCATATACGTCTGATAACACCGGGCTTTTTAGTTTCGCTCATAACTTATCTCGCTTATCGCTCATTTCGGTTATTGGCCAAAGCCAGGGGCTGGCTGGAAGCTGTTACCGACAATCGGTGCGGCATCGGTTTGTGGCACATGGCATTGCAGGCAGAAATAGCGACGTGGTGAGACTTCACTCGATACTTTGCCATCACGGTCAATAAAGTGGGTTGGGCTGACACGCGGTGCTCCAGTGGTGCGATAGTGCTCCACACCGTGGCATTGCAGGCAACGATTGGTATTTTTACTGATTTGATAGCCATCCACGCTATGCGGGATTAGCGGGGGTTGGTTAACATAGTTCAGTGCCATGCGCTGTTGCTGTTTCGGCATTTTCACTTTGCCTTCAGCCGTGCCAGACACTTCTGGTGATTGAGTCAAGTCCATTTCGACATTGCTGGCAGCAGTGGCTGCACCGGCGATCACCAACACCGCCAGCAGCGATATAACTGACAAAAACCGGCGGTTGAATGATTTAAAAATCGTGTTATTCATTATTTTCTCCTGAGTACACCGTCTTTATCCTGAGCATCCCTGGATGAGGGTTATAACTGGCTGCTCATGCCTGCCCCGCAGGGCAGGCAATCTCAATTACGCCACTACCCGTGCCAACTTCACTGCACATTTTTTGAAGTCAGTTTCTTTGGATAACGGATCGGTGGCATCCAGCGTCAGGTTATTGACCAACTGCGCGGCATCGAAGAACGGCATATACACCAGTCCTTGTGGTGGGCGGTTACGACCACGGGTTTCTACCAATGAGGTCACTTCGCCACGGCGTGAAATTACTTTCACTTTGTCACCACGCCGCAAATCACGGGCTTTGGCATCCAGTGGGTGAATGAATAGCACCGCTTCAGGGAAAGCACGGTGTAACTCAGGAACGCGACGGGTCATGGAACCGGTATGCCAATGCTCCAGCACACGGCCGGTAGAGAGCCACAGGTCATATTCCTGATCCGGGCTTTCAGCCGCAGGCTCGTAGGGTAGCGCAAAAATTACCGCCTTACCGTCAGGCTTACCGTAGAAACGCACCTCTTCGCCTTTCGGCACGAAGGGATCGAACCCCTCACGGTAACGCCAGAGGGTTTCTTTACCATTCACCACCGGCCAGCGCAGACCGCGCTCTTGGTGATAACGGTCAAACGGTGCTAAGTCATGGCCGTGTCCGCGACCAAAATCGGCATACTCTTCAAACAGCCCTTTCTGAATGTAGAAGCCGAAATCGCGTGCTTCGTCGTTCAGTTGATCGGCGGGGATTTCACTCAGTGGATATTTGCTGACCACATCGTTGGCAAACAGCACGTCATACAGCGTCTTACCGCGATACTCCGGTTTTTTATCGACCAACTCAGCAGGCCAAACCTCTTCAACTTTGAAGCGTTTGGCGAATTCGACAATCTGCCATAAGTCAGATTTCGCCTCGCCTGGTGCAGGGACTTGCTGACGCCAGAATTGGGTGCGTCGCTCTGCATTGCCATAAGCACCCTCTTTTTCCACCCACATCGCAGTCGGTAAAATAAGATCAGCAGCCAGTGCACTGATAGTGGGATAAGGGTCAGAAACCACAATAAAGTTGCGCGGATCACGCCAACCCGGCATGCGCTCTTCATTGATATTCGGACCCGCTTGCATGTTGTTATTACACATCACCCAGTAAGCATTAAGGGTGCCGTCTTTTAGCGCGCGATCTTGCGCCACCGCATGCAGCCCCACCTTCTCAGGGATAGTGCCGGCAGGCAGTTGCCACTTGGTTTCAGCAATCTGGCGATGTTTTTCGTTGGTCACCACCATATCTGCCGGTAGACGATGGGAGAAGGTCCCCACTTCACGGGCTGTGCCACAAGCAGAAGGCTGGCCGGTCAGAGAGAATGGGCCAGACCCCGGTTTAGAGATTTTGCCGGTTAACAGGTGCAGGTTGTAGCACATGTTGTTGGCCCAAACCCCGCGGGTGTGTTGGTTAAAACCCATGGTCCAGTAGGAGACTAATTTTACTTTCGGATCAGCATACAACTGCGCCAATGACACCAGTTGATCCTCCGGCACGCCGCTCATTTTAGCGGTTTTCTCTAGGGTATATTGCGCGACAAAGGCTTTGAAATCATCAAAACTCATCGGCTCGGAGGCATCACTACCCGGATTCTTGGCGGCTTTTTCCAACGGATGGGTTGGGCGCAGACCATAACCGATATCGGTGGCACCACGGCGGAAATTCACATGGCGGTCGAGGAAACCCTGATCAACAGCATTATTCTGGATAATGTAATTGGCGATGTAATTCATGATGGCCAGATCGGTCTGTGGCGTGAAGACGATCGGGTTATCTGCCAGCTCAAAACTACGGTGCTCAAAGGTAGAAAGGACGGCGATCCTGACATTGTCATCGGTCAGGCGGCGGCTGGTCATGCGCGACCACAAAATCGGGTGCATTTCTGCCATATTGGATCCCCAGAGCACGAATGCATCTGCTTCTTCAATATCATCGAAGCAACCCATAGGTTCATCCATACCAAAGGTACGCATAAAACCCACCACCGAAGAGGCCATACAATGACGAGCATTCGGGTCCAGATTGTTGGAGCGGAAGCCTGCTTTCAGCAACTTGGAAGCCGCATAGCCCTCCCATACCGTCCATTGGCCAGAGCCGAACATACCCACCGAGGTTGGGCCTTTTTCTTTTAGCGCGTTTTTGAATTTCAGCTCCATGATATCAAAGGCTTTCTCCCAACTTATCGGGGTAAAATCACCTTCTTTATCATACTGACCGTCTTTCATGCGCAGCAGCGGTTGAGTCAGTCGGTCTTTGCCATACAGGATTTTCGGCAGGAAATAGCCTTTGACGCAGTTTAGTCCACGGTTAACCGGAGAGTCGGGATCCCCTTGCGACGCCACGATACGGCCATTTTGTGTTCCGACCAATACACCGCAGCCAGTGCCACAGAATCGGCAAGGTGCTTTGTCCCATTTTATTGCATTTGTTGTTTCACCCACCACGGCTTTAGCGACAGTAGGTATGGTCAATCCGGCGGCTGCGGCTGCGGCTACCGCAGCATTGGCCTTCATAAAATCCCGGCGGCTGAGTTTCATGGCATTTCCTCACCTTGGCTTTCCTGCTGGTGATAAACCAGCGATACAGCCAGCACACCATCCAGATTACGTGCTGACTCAATATGATTCAGGAGCACGTCTGAGCGCGCCGCCTGCATAACCACCACCAACTTGCCCAGAGTGGCATCACTGGTGGGTATTTCTGTTCCCGGGATAGCCAACAGGTCGTCGATCAGTTGTGCAATTCGCGCCGGTTTGGCTTGCAGCACCAATCCACAGACATGCCATTCTTTATCGTCCATCTTCACTCCGGGTAAGGGTTACTGCCTGAACCGGACAACTGGGCACACAGGCACCACATCCGTTACAAGCAGGAAGGTCTAATTCGGGCTGAGCAATGCCGTTTACGCGCGGACGAAATCGAATTGCCCTACTCTCACAGCTATCCTGACAGCTACGGCATTCAATATTGTGGAAAGGTAAACAGCGCTCTGAAATGTTGATTTTAAGTCGCCAGGGCGTCAGAGCTGTTGCGGTAAAAACACCGGCCTCACACACCTGTGCACAGGCCTGACAAAAACTACATTCAGCACGTTGGAAATCTATTTCGGGGAATCTGCCACTGCCAACCACCAATACGCCGGTTTCACAGGCAGTCACACAGGCATGACAGCGGGTACAGCCAGCAATAAAATCGGCTTCCATCACCGACCAGGGGGGCCTATGCACTGAAAGTTCTCGTTTATCTGCTTGCCAAAGGCCAGTCAGCAATTTACGCCGTGATAAATCAGTCATACTGATATCCTTAACATCTACTGGCGCGCCCGCATGTGCGATAGAAAGAGTTCATTCAAAGCCCGGAGGTTTACATTGGCTAGTGATAATAATTCTTATTTTTATTAAAAGATTTCCCCAGTGTTTAGGTATTAGATACAGAATAATGAGTAATAAAATAATTACTCTTTAGGGTTAATCGGTGGTAGATATTGAGCAAGATCAATTAATTTAGTGGTTATTTACGCAGTTTGTCACTGTTAAATCTATTTGCGTTATTACCTTTTTTATATAACGATTTGTTTAATGAGAATAGCTATCAAACAAGATGATACTTTGGTAATTATTTCTTCAGGTAAACTGTTGCGGTTAAATGAATTTGGCCTCAGTTTTGAGGTACACTTAGATCGCAGTTTTACTAACAATAATGGATAACGTAGCCTGCTAAATTGGCTATCAAAAATAATCTGTATTCAACAGCCAAAATATTTAACGTCTATACCCAATAGATTACAAAGTGCAGGAAGGCGGTCAGGAACAGATGTGCTCACCGCTCACAGGGGCCGAGTAACATCAACCGTCAATCCCCCCATGCAATTTGCAAGATAATGGGCATATATCGGTTACAGGGACATTACTTATATGACCAAAAGTCACACCATTATGATCGTTGATGACCATCCCCTTATGCGCCGTGGTATTCGGCAATTACTTGAGATGGACCACAGTTTTGATGTCGTTGCCGAAGCTAACTGCGGCAGTGAGGCTATTACCGCAGCGGCCAAATGTCAGCCGGATGTCATTCTGCTCGACCTGAATATGAAAGGGATGTCTGGGCTAGATACCCTAAAAGCATTACGACATGACGGGATTGATGCGCGAATTATCGTGCTGACAGTTTCTGATGCGCGCAGCGATGTATATGCCATGATTGATGCCGGTGCTGATGGTTATCTGCTCAAAGATAGCGAACCGGAAGTATTACTGGAAAATATCCGTCAGGCAGCGCGTGGCGAGAGTGTATTCAGCAATGAAGTTGCACAGTACTTATCCTCCCGCCATGAAGAGATTAATCCTTTCTCCGAGTTAACCGAGCGTGAATTAGATGTGCTGCAAGAAGTGGCGCGCGGTATGTCCAATAAGCAAGTCGCATTTGAATTACACATTTCAGAAGAAACCGTAAAAGTACATATTCGTAATTTATTGCGTAAGTTAAATGTGCGTTCGCGAGTGGCAGCAACCATTTTGTTTTTGGAAAATAAAAAGTACTAACCACCACCCAATTATTTAATAGCCACCAAACTATTCGCTGGCTGTCAGGCTACTCAATGGCCGCTAAAATAAAATCATGGTTATCGTATATCCATTTTTTGTTCAGTGGCCCCCAACTATCTAACTGGTAATAACCCGCGTTATTGCGCACGCCATGCTGCACAAAAGTCAGAGTGATACCCAAACCGGGTAGCGCCTTCAAGACATCTTGCAAAGTGCGCCGTGGCCAGCCGGTCAATTCCATCAAGCGCGGTACATTAAGCGAGTCACCACTGCTGATTAACCAGCAGAGATAGAGACGGCGGGCAAACACTGGATTTAGCTCCATAAAAATTCCTATTTTGAGTGACTGCTATTCCCTGCTTATTTAACATTGCAACCTGGCTGCCACGCTAAATTCTTGGGATATAATCAGTTTACCTGATGCCAGAAAAAACACCTGTTTATCATTATTTTCTACATTGAGATGGATTAACTCAGTTTTATCGAGGTTTTTTACAGGTTCTCCATATTTTCTTCACGTTTCCACCCGCATTCCCGCGTAAAGTGCACAGTAGATTCTGCTGGATATGATTTTTTATTTATAGAGGCTGGCACTGCATGGCTAATTTTTTCATCGACCGCCCGATCTTTGCTTGGGTATTGGCGATAATTTTGTGTCTTACCGGGGCTTTAGCAATCTCAACGCTGCCGGTTGAGCAATACCCGAATCTGGCACCACCTAATGTCCGCATTAGTGCCTCATATCCAGGAGCCTCGGCACAAACACTGGAAAATACCGTCACGCAGGTTATCGAGCAAAGCATGACCGGCCTTGATAAACTGCTGTATATGTCATCGCAAAGCAGCAACTCTGGCAGCGCATCAATAACCCTGACATTCCAAGCGGGTACTGATCCTAACGAAGCGATGCAGCAGGTACAGAATCAGTTGCAGTCTGCCATTAAAAAACTGCCACAAGACGTACAACAGCAAGGGGTTTCAGTTTCAAAATCCGGTGATAACACCTTGATGATGGTGGCCTTTGTCTCCACCGATGGCAGTATGGATAAACAAGATATTGCCGACTATGTCGCCAGTAATCTACAAGACCCACTTAGCCGTATCGAAGGGGTCGGCAGCATTGATGCCTTCGGTTCCCAATATGCTATGCGTATCTGGCTCGACCCCAATAAACTCAATAATTATCAACTGACCACCCAAGATATTGTCAGCGCTATCCAATCGCAAAATAGTCAGATTGCGGTGGGCCAATTAGGTGGAACCCCTGCCGTCGATAATCAGGCATTAAATGCCACCATTAATGCTCAATCTCAATTACAGACACCAGAGCAATTTAGGGAGATCACGCTGCGGGTCAACCAGGACGGGTCGCTGGTCACATTGGGTGATGTGGCTAAAATTGAGATGGGTGCTGAAAGATATGATTATCTGAGTCGCTTTAATGGCCAGGCTGCATCAGGGATGAGTATCAAGCTCGCCTCCGGTGCCAATGAATTGCAAACCGATGAGTTGGTTAAGGCCCGGATAGCAGAACTGGCCCCGTTTTTCCCGCACGGTCTTGAAGCCAAAATCGCTTATGAAACCACACCGTTCGTTAAAGCCTCAATCAAGGATGTGGTAAAAACATTGTTGGAAGCCATTTTGTTGGTTTTCCTGGTGATGTATCTCTTTTTGCAGAATTTCCGCGCCACCCTTATCCCAACAATTGCCGTCCCAGTGGTGCTATTGGGCACGTTCGCAGTACTGTCGGCGTTCGGATTCAGTATTAATACCCTAACCATGTTTGCCATTGTATTGGCGATCGGGCTGTTGGTTGACGATGCCATCGTGGTGGTGGAAAACGTCGAACGAGTGATGAGCGAAGAAGGACTAGGGCCGCGCGAAGCCACTCGTAAGTCTATGGGGCAAATTCAGGGCGCATTGGTGGGTATTGCGCTGGTGCTGTCTGCCGTGTTTATCCCGATGGCATTCTTCGGTGGCACCACCGGGGCCATCTACCGCCAATTCTCCATTACCATCGTTTCTGCCATGGTGCTTTCGGTGCTGGTCGCCTTGATTCTAACCCCAGCACTTTGCGCCACCATGCTCAAACCCATTCAGCAGGGCCATCATCACGCCAAGCGTGGCTTTTTCGGTTGGTTTAACCGTATGTTCGATAGTAACACTCGCCGTTACGAGAAAGGTGTGGCTCAGGTGTTACATCATAGTCTGCGCTATATGTTGCTCTATTTTCTGCTGTTGGGCGGGCTGGCGCTGTTGTTCATCAAGTTACCGACGTCGTTCTTACCATTGGAAGACCGTGGTGTGTTTATGGCCCAAGTCCAGCTCCCGGTGGGTTCAACCCAACAACAGACACTGAAAGTGGTTGAAAAAGTAGAGAACTACTTCCTGACGGAAGAAAAGAATAATGTATTGTCGGTATTCTCAACGGTGGGGTCCGGCCCAGGTGGTAACGGCCAAAATGTGGCACGCCTCTTCATCCGGCTGTCTGATTGGGATCAGCGTAAAGAGAGTAATAACTCTTCTTTTGCCATTATTGAACGCGCCACCAAAGTATTTAATAAAATTGCCGAGGCCAGAGTGTCGGTCAGTAGCCCGCCAGCCATTTCAGGCTTGGGTGGCTCATCAGGTTTTGATATGGAATTACAAGATCACGGCGGTTTGGGCCATGACAAATTGATGGCTGCTCGCGATCAGTTATTACAGATGGCTGCTAAAGAGCCAGCCCTGACCCGGGTGCGACATAACGGATTGGACGATAGTCCGCAGTTGCAGATAGATATCGATCAACGCAAAGCACAAGCGTTGGGCGTAGCACTGGATGATATTAACAACACCCTGAAAACGGCCTGGGGTTCGACTTATGTTAACGACTTTGTTGATCGTGGGCGGGTGAAGAAAGTCTATGTGCAGTCTGAGGCCACCGCCCGTATGCTGCCGGAAGACGTTAACAAATGGTATGTCCGTAATAAAAGCGGCAGCATGGTGCCCTTCTCGGCGTTCTCTACTACCCGCTGGGAATATGGCTCACCACGATTGGAGCGCTATAACGGTTATTCTGCACTGGAAATTGTCGGTGAGGCGGCACCAGGTATCAGTACCGGTACTGCAATGGATGTAATGGAGAATCTGGTCAAACAGCTACCGAATGGTTTTGGTCTGGAGTGGACAGGTATGTCCTATCAGGAGCGGCTATCGGGTTCACAGGCCCCGGCCCTCTATGCCATCTCGTTACTGGTGGTGTTTTTGTGTTTGGCGGCATTGTATGAGAGCTGGTCAATACCGTTCTCTGTGATGTTGGTGGTGCCTCTCGGGGTTATAGGTGCGGTGGCGGCCACCTGGATGCGCGGGTTGGAGAATGACGTTTATTTCCAGGTCGGGTTGCTGACCATTATTGGCTTATCGGCCAAAAACGCCATTTTAATCGTCGAGTTTGCCAGCGAATTAAACAATAAAGGTAAAGATTTAGTCGAAGCCACTCTTGAGGCTTCCCGCCAGCGGTTGCGGCCTATTTTGATGACCTCGCTGGCATTTATCTTTGGTGTGTTACCCATGGCTATCAGCCAGGGTGCAGGCTCAGGTAGCCAACATGCCGTAGGTACTGGTGTGATGGGGGGGATGATTTCAGCTACCGTGCTGGCGATTTTCTTTGTACCGCTGTTCTTTGTTCTGGTGCGTCGTCGCTTCCCAGGCAGGCCACCGCGCGCGAAAGAGTAACGAGAGCCGCTAACCCCCAAGGATGGGCCGGGTAACTAGAGCCGCCAACACACCTACGGTTTGAAAGATGACTCCTGATTATGCCCAATAGATTTCAAGCTGTAGGCAGACGGCAAGCAAGAGACAAATGGGTTGTAAACCATTTTGAACAGCGCTTGCGCTGGCCCGTAGGGTGAGCCTCAATAAGGCTCATAATCCCGATGAGCTGACATCAAGTCAGTGATTCGGGTGAACGAGAGCCGCCAACACACCTACGGTTTGCAAGATGACGGGCATAAAAAAGGCAGAGCCAATATGGTCTCTGCCTTTCTGGCGAGCGATTTTTCGCCCCTGGGTGTGTAATAAGTCAATCGTTAAAACAACAAAAAGATAGTTACTCTTACTGCCGGTTTATTCGCTTATGCCTTACGCAGCATAGCATCGATAAACTCTTTCCACGTGCTTAACTCAAATTCAACCATAACATCCTCTCTAATTATCGCGGCCAATTATACGCCTATTTTTTGAACAGTCAAAATCGAAAGTAAGCTACCTAACGGTTGAAATGAGATCTGTCGCAGAGATCTTGAATTTTGCCCTGTCACTGAGTTTCCTCAGCCAGCATTACATCACTTGCCTGTTTTATCATTCGAGAGTAGCGTGCTCAGATATATAGGGGTAAACGCCGTTTTTGACAAAACCCGTTATTGGCAAAATACAGAGCACAACCATGAAACACTCCATCGACTCATTAAAAGAGCTGGGCCGTTATGATGATGCGGTGGCAATGGCGCTGGACTTACTGCGTCGTTCACCAGATAACGCCAGTCTGCTGTATAAGATTGCCTCACTGTATGATGTGCAGGGGTTGGAGTTGCAGGCAATCCCATTCTATCGGGCCGCTATTGAGCACAATCTGGTAGGTAAAGAGTTGCAGGAGGCTTATCTGGGGCTGGGCAGCACTTATCGCGCTCTGGGGCTATATCAAGAGTCACTGGATACATTTGACCGCGCGTTAGCCCATTTCCCACAAGCGAAAGAGATTACCTTATTCCGTGCCATGACACTGTATAACCTCGGTGAAACCAAAGAGGCAGTCGCTACGTTATTGATATTGCTGGCTGAAACCTCAAGCCATCAGGACATCAGCCTCTACCAAAAAGCGATTCGCCAATATGCCGCTAACCTTGACCGTATCGGCTAAATCAACAGGTCAGTTCTGATTACCGCCGCGCTCAACAACGCATAGCCGTCTGGATTCAAATCACATTTTCCCGCATTATGGGCAAATTGCTCCCCTTGAGCCGGGCAGTCGTCTATACGGCTGACCTGATTTGCCATTCTAGCCGAGGTATTATTTTCCCATGTCAGATAGCCTAGCCACTCCATCATTGCGCCTTTATGGCATTAAAAATTGCGATACCATAAAAAAGGCCCGCCGCTGGCTGGAAGAGCAAGGTATTGCCTATCAGTTTCACGATTATCGTGCAGACGGATTGAGTGACGAACGCCTGCAAGGTTTTATCGATCAACTGGGTTGGGAACCATTGCTCAATACGCGCGGTACCACCTGGCGTAAATTGCCACAAGCCCAACGTGATGCAATAACCGATGCTCTGGCCGCCAAAGCGCTGATGCTAGAACAGCCAGCCATAATTAAACGCCCGCTACTGGAAGCCACCAATGGCGAAATGCTGCTGGGCTTCAAAATTGAAAGTTATCAACTCTTTATTAAGAAACATAATATTAAACAACACGTTATCGAGGTGCAATAACATGATCTGTCCGGTAATCGAACTGGCCCAACAATTAATTAGACGCCCGTCGCTCAGCCCTTCTGATGCGGGCTGCCAGGCGATCATGATTAAGCGCTTAGAGGCTATCGGTTTTACGGTAGAACCTATGAATTTTGGCGATACCCTTAACTTCTGGGCCTGGCGCGGCGAAGGTGAAACCTTGGCATTTGCCGGTCATACCGATGTGGTCCCCACCGGTGATGAAAGCCATTGGAGCAGCCCACCGTTTGAGCCGACCATTCGTGATGGCATGCTGTATGGCCGTGGTGCCGCCGATATGAAAGGTTCACTGGCTGCAATGGTGGTCGCCGCCGAACGTTTTGTCGCGGCTCATCCAGAGCATAAAGGCCGGTTGGCATTTATGATTACCTCCGATGAAGAAGCCAAGGCCATTAACGGTACGGTCAAAGTCGTGAATGCGTTGATGGCGCGTAACGAGCGGCTGGATTACTGTCTGGTTGGCGAACCCTCCAGTACTGACCGAGTCGGCGATGTGGTGAAAAATGGCCGCCGGGGTTCTATTACTGCCAACTTGCGTATCCATGGAATTCAAGGACACGTGGCCTATCCTCATTTAGCGGATAATCCGGTTCACCGGGCAATACCAGCGCTGAATGAGCTGGTTGCTACACAATGGGATGAAGGCAATGAGTTCTTCCCTGCTACCAGTATGCAGATCGCCAATTTGCATGCCGGAACTGGCAGCAATAATGTAATTCCCGGTGAGTTCTATGTGCAGTTCAACTTCCGTTTCAGTACAGAACTGACTGACAGCATGATTAAGCAGCGAGTAGAGGCGCTGTTGGAACGCCATCAACTAAATTACACCCTCGAGTGGGTGTTGTCTGGTCAACCCTTCCTTACCGCAAGGGGTGCGCTGGTCGATGCAGTAATTAATGCTGTTGAGCACTACACTGAAATCACGCCGCAACTGTTAACCACCGGGGGCACCTCTGATGGCCGTTTTATCGCGTTAATGGGCGCTCAAGTGGTGGAGTTAGGGCCGGTTAATGCCACTATCCATAAAGTGAATGAATGTGTTCACGCCGCTGACTTGCAGCTACTGAGCCGGATGTATCAGCGAATTATGGAGCAGCTCATCGCATGACAGCTAATACATTAACACCAGAGATGCTTACCGGCCGTTCAACCGATCATCTGACGGTGTTAAGCGGCAACCATCGCCTGCAACCACAAGCTGTTGCGGCCTTTCAGGCTATGCAACAAGCCGCTAAACGAGCGGGGTTTGATTTACAACCTGCCAGCACTTTTCGCGATTTTGACCGCCAATTAGCGATCTGGAATGGTAAATTTCGCGGTGAGCGACCAGTATTAGATAAAGACAGCCAGCCGATAGAGATTTGCCAACTTGATGCTCAGGCTCGTTGTGAGGCTATTTTACGCTGGTCTGCCCTCCCGGGAGCCAGCCGCCATCACTGGGGCAGTGATCTGGATATTTACGATCCCTCCCTGTTGCCCGCAGAGACCAAATTACAGCTGGAGCCATGGGAATACCAAGCGAGTGGCTATTTTTATCCGTTGACCCAGTGGCTGGATGTTCATATGGCTGAATTTGGTTTTTACCGGCCATTTAGCGAGGACAACGGCGGTATTGCAGCAGAACCTTGGCACCTAAGTTATCGCCCGTTAGCTGCGGCGGCGGAACATTTACTGACACCCAACATTCTACTAGAAGCTTGGCAATCACAGGATGTGGCAGGCAGTGAGTGGCTGACAAGCCATTTACCCATGATTTTTTCGCGATTTATTCATACCCTATAGATTTCAAGATGCAGGAAGTCGGCAAGCGAGAATAAGGTTGATTAATCCCGACGTTCTTACGCAGTCAGATGATTCAGGTTCTTGAGTGCAGCCACACTGGCAGTTTGAAAGATGACAGGTATATCAACGGAAGGAACTTAACCATGCACTGGTTAGCAGATTATTGGTGGATCATACTTATCCTGCTTGCAGGTATTATCTTAAACGGTATCAAAGAGTTACGCCGTCTTGATCATAAAAGCTTTTTAAAAAACAAACCAGAATTACCGCCTCATCGCGATAACAATGCGCAATGGGACGACGATGACGACTGGCCGGATAAGAACAAGAAAAAATAAGTGAAGCTCGAGTCACATCAAACGAAGGGGTCAGCCCCTTCGTCAAGGTGAATTACCTCGCAACAATGTCGCCACGCAAATGGTCGTCACGTAAATG
This sequence comes from Yersinia sp. 2540 StPb PI, assembly GCF_052217165.1. Classification (NCBI taxonomy): domain Bacteria; kingdom Pseudomonadati; phylum Pseudomonadota; class Gammaproteobacteria; order Enterobacterales; family Yersiniaceae; genus Yersinia; species Yersinia sp. 2540 StPb PI. Next base: position 1,880,162 of record NZ_JAZGQC010000001.1, on the reverse strand, counting down.
GTCGATAGCCAGTTTGAGCATCGGTTGATTAATACCATGCCCGGTATTGGCATCCAGACTCAGTGTTACGCGGCTGCCCAAAGCCATTAAGCTACTGGTTGCAGCCTTGGCATGTTCCACACGAATCACCCCATCCTGCTCACCATGAATAAAATGGATCACCACGTCAGCGATGGGTTGCTGTGGTAATGTTGCAAAACGGCCACTAAACGCCATAACTTGCCCGGCTAACTGCGGCTGAGCTTTCACCCCCTCCAATGACATAATCGTGCCCTGCGAAAAACCGACCAGGGTGGTCTGCTGTGCCCCAAGGCCACTCTTCTGTTGCCAATAACGTATAATATCAATGAATTGCGACATCACTGCATCAACTCGCTCCTGACGATTATCTTCAGTAACACCTTGCACTGAGAACCACTGACGCCCACTCCCCATGTTGCTGGCGAATATACCATCAACACTGACGACCAGCGCCTGAGGAAAGGCTTGTGCAAAATGGCTACCGACCGGTGCCATTCCAGCGGCGCTATCACCAACACCATGAAACAATAGTATTAATTGCTCTGGCGTTGCGGGTTGCTGCACTACGATAGAAGTCTGATTCATCAAGTGGCCTTTAATCATTAAATGACAATAACGTTACTATACGCTGCTGGTTTCGCAGAGATATTGGGTTTTATTGATGGAGTTGGTGGGAATTATTGAAGGTAACGGCGGATGCTGGATCTGACTCGGTGGATATCCTCGCTATACTCATCCTGAATATGGCGAATACCTTACCCTAAGAGCCTCTTCGCCACATCATGAGAAATTGAGTTTTAAGACAATAAAAGATAACTGTCATCAATCCTCTGCCATCCCCTCGGCTGCCTCTTGCCGCCACCGCGCCACTAATGCTTTTCGCCCTGTTAGGGCTAGATTGTTAACAATCTGCGCGGGCGAAATACCCTGCTGTAAATAATACCGTAATGCGGGAAGGGGTAATTGACTGCGTAATAACAAACGCTGTAGTGCGGGTAAACTCGCCTCTAACGGCCGAAAAGCAAAGGCAAAACCAGCCAGTTCACGCCAGTCGTCGTCATTTAAGGCAATGTCAGGTTGTTGAGGCTGGGATAGCGATAAGGGCGTTGGAATGTCGACCCATTGCTGCAACCAATACCAATCACGCTCTAATTGCTGCCGTGCTGCCTCACAGAGCGATTGTCCCGCTATACTCAGGGGTAATATCGCCATTGCCGCATAACAGCCGCTGCTGGCTTCCTTATGGCTACCAATACGCACCAGATGAAAGCCGCAGGCACGCCAAAAGCGTTCTAATTCGGGGGTATAACCAAAACTGACTGAAATATAATCAAGCCTCTCGCGCTGCCCACGCGCAAGCTCGGCGGCAATCATCTGTAGTGCTATCCCCTGCCGCCGCCATGACGGTGCTACCGCGACTCGACTGATTCGCCGCGACCGTAAGGTGGGTGCATGCCATTGCCCACTATGAGCCGCCAGTGACTGAGCCACCAAACTCCCCTTTGGCCGCCGTTTCCCTGCCCAAACGGCATGGGCTAATGCACTGCTAAGCCCCCCCTCATCCACCAGCCACAGTGCACCAATGACTGAATCAGCCACCCTGGCCGCAGAAAAATGCATCCCTGGCGCATCCATCAAACGCCGCAAATCAAGGGGGGTGGTGCGATAATGCGCACTGGCAAGCAAACCATAAAAACGTCGCAGCAATTCGGGGTAGTGCAGCCAATCGCGCTGCTTACAGGGCATAATATCGACTGACGCTGAGAGAGATTCGCGGCGCGGTAGCTCATCGTCAAATAGCATAACTTCATCCACGACACGCTCTAGCGGATCACCGCTGGCCCAACGAATAGGGTCTGTTAGCGCCAAAGGGTGCCAATCGTGTAGTGTTGTACAGAACTTCAACAAGAAACCACGCCCGGTGCCTTCGTAACCCTGCACGGTGGTGGTTAATAATGCCCGTGGGAAGTACACCAATAACGCCGATAGGAGTGTGGCAGGGATAGCCGCAGCCTCATCAATCAATAACCAGTCAATTCCGCTGACATCGTTTAACCGACAGTAGTCTAATAGTGCATCTGGCGCCCAGAAGTGCGCTCGTTCTCCCGCGCACTGATTCAGCACTTGTGTGGCTGCTTTACCCGGCCCGGTGACCCAGCAGCAACCGGGCCACTGCGCTACCAACATACCGGCCAGCGTCGATTTACCGCGCCCACGGGCTGCCGTCAGCACCCAAGTGCCGCGTTCTGCCTGCATCAGGCGTTGAAGGATAGTATGCTGTTCCGTGGTAGGGGAACCGTCGGGCTGCTGCCATTCTGGGCGAGAGTACAGCATAGGCATGGATAGCGGCTGGTTCTGTTGCCACAAAATAACATCAGGATCAGCCTGAAGTTGACGTTGCAGATGGTGAATAAAATTCGGTGTAGTGATGGGGGTGAGTTGTTCACTCCAGCGCAAACTATCAGCGTCTGGTAAGCACGGCCACCTATCCCACTGCGGCACTAGCAGCACCAGCCAGCTACCAGCTTGCAATGCGCCGGCCAGCACCGCCAGTGCTTCGGTATTCAAACCATCGGTGGCATCAAATACGCCATGTAACCCTTCCTGCCCGAGTAAGGTTTTTGCCGCTGTCGGGTGAATTGCATTGCCAGTGTCAGCGGCCTGTTCTGCTATCCATAACCAATCACCCGGCAATTGCTGACGCAGATTTAATGCCTGCTGGCGCGACCAATCCGCGCAACCGCTGAGGACCAGTAAACGCCGTATCCCCTGCCGTGCCATTAGTGGTTGGCTGAGCACAATTTGATCGATCACGTTACGATTTACCGATCACCAGTGAAAGCAAGCCCGCGGCGATCAACGGCCCAACCGGAACGCCTCTAAATAACGCAACCCCCAGTACCGTTCCGACCAATAGCCCTGCCACCACGGACGGTTGGTGAGTCATCAACGACACGCCACGGCCACCTAACCAAGAGACCGCAACCCCGACCACAATGGCTAATATCGATTTCCACTGCACAAAGGAGTGCAGCACCTCGCTGGCGCTAATTTTACCACTGGCAATCGGCGTCATCACGCCAATGGTCAGAATCAAAATACCGATGGTTAAGCCATACTTTTCTATCCATGGGAAAAACTGATTTAACGGAGTAATACGAATGGCGAGTAGTGTCAGAATAGCTAATGTGACGGTCATATTGTGGCTAATGATGCCAAGCGCAGCCAACGCCAATAGAATCAATAAAGTTGGATCAAGAGCGGCCATGGTTATCCCTGCCTTGCAATAAATGCCGGCAGCTAGCGTGCCGGTAAGAGGAAAGTGGTCTTATGATAATCTATTTATACTTTTCGTACCTGACGCTACAGCGCTGTTCGCTGTAACGCCAATGATTTTAGCTGATCAGTTTAACGGGTGGAGAACGTGTTGCAGCTATTAGGATCACCGCTATCGAAACCACGTTTAAACCAGGTATAGCGCTGTTGTGATGTGCCATGAGTGAAGCTATCAGGAACGACACGCCCTTGCCTTTGCTGCTGTAAGCGATCATCCCCAATCGCCTGTGCCGCATTTAGTGCCGCTTGTAAATCACCCACTTCCAACACCTGCTGGTCTTCCATGGCTTTGCCCCACACGCCGGCAAAACAGTCCGCCTGCAATTCCATTTTGACCGAGAGGCGATTAGCTTCAGCCTGAGATGCACCCTGCTGCTGCTGACGCACTTTAGTATCAATACCCATCAAATGCTGCACATGGTGGCCAACTTCATGAGCAATCACATAGGCCTGAGCAAAGTCGCCCCCCGCACCCAGTTTATTCTTCATATCTTCATAGAAAGATAAGTCGATATAAACCGTGCTATCTGCTGGGCAATAAAACGGTCCCATAACGGACTGACCGGTACCGCAACCGGTGCGCGTTGCACCACGATACATCACCAGTTTAGGCTCCTGATAGGTACGCCCCATCTTTTGGAAAATAGGTTTCCAGGCGTCTTCTGTATCCGCCAGAACGACCGAGGTGAATTTGGCATATTGGTCATCTTTAGTGCTGACTGAACTTGGAGAACGTGGCTGTGTTTGAGTTTGTGACATCGGATCACTGCCATTTAACAACGGGGTCAAGTCAACCCCGTAGTAGCCCGCAACCAACACCACAATGAGAATAACAATACCGCCCTTGCCACCAATCGGAGGCCGGAACCCACCACCGCCCCCGGATGCATCCCCGCGCCTATCTTCTACATTGTCACTTTCACGACGACCTTGCCAACGCATAGCAATACTCCCAGATATTTTCCTTACATATTATCGTAGGAAATCTGTTGAGCTAATACCATTAAAAGCTTAAATGATTGGTGTTATTAGCGGAGTTGGGCATTCAAATACATGCTCAAAGTACTTAGCGGAGGCGGCAAGTGAGAGACAAATCTGTCTGGAGCTAAACTAAACGCTGCTTGCTGCGGCTGGCCCAGAGAGGGGCTGAGTGGTGAACATCGCTAATAATGCTGTAGCGTTAAGAAAGAAAAGCATGGGGGAGATAGCGACTATCTCCCCTGCGCCAGACAAAACGGAATCGATTGCGCGGTTAGTCTAATTTTACGCCGATACGGTGTGCAACTTCTTCGTAGGCTTCAATCAAACCACCCAGGCTTTGACGGTAACGGTCTTTGTCCATCTTGTTCAGGGTTTCCTTATCCCATAAACGGCTGCCATCAGGTGAGAACTCATCACCCAAAACCACTTCATCACCGAACAAACCGAACTCCAACTTGAAGTCCACCAGGATTAAACCGGCATCATCAAACAGTTTACTCAACACATCATTCGCCAGATAGCTCAGCTCTTTCATGCGGGCCAATTGTGCTTCTGTCGCCCAGCCAAAGGTCTTGCAATAAGACTCATTGACCATTGGGTCATGCATAGCATCGTTTTTCAAAAACAGGTCGAACAGTGGTGGGTTCAGTTGCAAACCTTCTTCTATTCCTAAGCGTTTTACCAACGAGCCTGCGGCACGGTTACGGATAACACACTCAACTGGGATCATTTCCAGTTTTTTGACCAACACTTCGGTATCTGACAGCAAGCGTTCCATTTGCGTTGGAATACCGGCTTCTTCCAATTTAGTCATAATGAAATAGTTAAATTTGTTATTTACCATTCCCTTACGATCGAATTGTTCAATGCGCTGACCATCCAGTGCTGACGTATCGTTACGGAACTCCAATACCAACAGGTCAGGATTTTCGGTGGTATAGACGGTCTTCGCCTTCCCACGATACAACTCAGCTAGCTTTTGCATCTTAATTACTCCAGTAATGTGAAAATATAACTCGCTATAAAATGACTAAACCCTAAATAATTCGAGTTGCAGGAAGGCGGCAAGCGAGTGACAAATTGGTTGTAAACCATTTTGAACAGCGCCTGCGCTGGCCCGCAGGGTGAGCCTCATTAGAGGCTCATAATCCCGATGAGCTTACTGTGTTGTAAGTGACTCGGGTGATTGAACGTCGCCAACGCACATGCAGCTTGAAGTATGACGGGTTTAAAGGGGCCGAAGCCCCTTTGGTTTTATTTGGTACTTGTAGCACCAGTTTGGCTAAATGCTGCCTGGAACACCGCGACCAGAGCATCGTTCTGAGACTGAGTCAGAGTATGCCCTTTCGGACCGATGAACTGTAAGCTACTGCGGTTATCGAGATCACCAACCTGTAACTTATAATCGCCTTCTGGCAATTCAGGGTCTTTGGCACCCAACGCATCCCAACTGCCGCTACTCATGGATTTATTGGTAACGTTAATCGAACCTTGTGGACGGCTACGATCAGTAACCTTCATGCCAATCTTCTCAAGGGCGGCTGGCAGACGTTCCCACAATACAGCATAAGGGGCACGTACAATCAGTTGCGGTAAACCAGTATCATCGCTGCCGCTTTGAACATCTAGCGTGCCGACTTTACGGGAAGCCTGACTGCTTTCGCTATCAGAACGCACCTTATCCAGACCTTCGATAATGGCATTCAGCATTGCACCGTTGTAGCGCTGGATTTCGGTATAGCTGGTGACCGGTTGCCCACCTTGCTGTAAAGCAAGAGATTTCACCACTAACACTAACTGATAACCTTGCTCCTGCACGCTTATCTGATAACGGCCTTCAAACTGCACGTCTTCATCTGCACGATTCCATTTGACCCAGTCAGTTGTCAACGTTTGGCTGGCATCCTGACGGCTGGCTATCGCCCAGTTTTTATCCTGTAGAACGCGGGTAACTTGCGCCCAAAGATTACGGTTTTGCGGGCTATTTTCTAACAATAGCTTGCTGGTATCGTTAGCATTTTCAGCGCGAGAACCGCTAAGCAATGCCAGTGGTTGTACCGGAGGACGGATGTCCAACTGTTTGCCCACAGCACCTTGAGAGTTGACGGAACGGATATCAAACTCACCATTTTGTATCGGCAGAATCATCCCTGCTGGTGAGTTAAGCGGCTTTAGCCCCGGAGCTTCAAGATAAGACTCGTCACCGCCAACCTGGCGTTTGTAGCGTTGGTCAGTGGAGCAACCTGCCAGCAGCATTGCCAGCGAAACACCCACTACCGTTACCACCGTCGACTTTTGCAATGTTATTGCCATCAAATTTCCCTAAGAGTTACAGCAAACCTGCGCTTTTCAGCGCATCTTCCACAATCCGTTTAGCCGGGTCAGTCAGTGGGGTCATTGGCAGACGAAGAGTGTCATTCGCCATTAATCCCAGCTTCTTCGCGGCCCATTTCACCGGAATTGGGTTTGCTTCTACAAATAAATGCTGATGCAACGGCATCAAGCGCTGATTCAAACGGCGTGCTTCTGCAAAGTTACCCTGTGCAGCCAAGTCACAAAGTTCAGCCATTTCGCGCGCAGCAATGTTCGCTGTCACCGAAATAACCCCTTTGCCGCCCAGTTGCATAAAGTCCAGTCCGCTCGCATCGTCACCACTGAGCAGGATGAAATCTTCATCATCAACCAGCACTTGGATCTGACTAACCCGACTTAAGTTCCCTGTTGCTTCTTTAACAGCAACAATATTTTTAATTTTGGCTAAGCGAGCAATGGTCGGCGGTAACATATCGCAACCGGTACGCGAAGGCACATTATAGAGAATTTGTGGCAAATCGGTACTTTCAGCAATCGCTTTGAAGTGTTGATATAACCCTTCCTGCATTGGCCGATTATAATATGGCGTGACAGTCAAACATCCCACCACACCGGTATTATTAAACCGTTGGGTGAGAGAAATTGCTTCGGAGGTGGCATTAGCGCCGGTTCCGGCAATGACTGGGATTCGGCCGTCGGCCAGTTCGAGCGTTTGCATGACCACATCGACATGTTCGTCATGGTTCAGTGTTGCAGACTCACCAGTTGTGCCCACGGAGACAATCGCCGCAGTACCACTGGTTACATGGTAATCAATCAGTTTCTTCAGGCTTGCACGATCGACCGCACCTTTGTCGTCCATCGGCGTTACCAGTGCAACTATGCTTCCTGTAAACATTGGACTTCCCGTAAACATTGCCCACCCCCTCCTTAAACAAGTTCCTCATGGTACTTTTGACCTCTATCCAAAAGCAAGCAAACAACTGTGTTGTAAGCGCTTGGCAGCAGGTTTTTTTTATGTTTACCATGGTAACCCCAAAGAGCATGACAGGAAGAGCGATTTTGCCGCAGCTTGATGAACATTATCTGGTCATTACCGCACTGGGTGCTGACCGCCCAGGAATCGTGAATACCATCACCCGCCATGTCAGTAGCTGCGGTTGTAATATTGAAGATAGCCGGCTAGCCATGTTCGGTGAGGAGTTCACATTTATTATGCTGCTTTCAGGCAGTTGGAATGCGATTACCCTACTGGAATCCACCTTACCGCAAAAAGGGGCAGAGCTTGATTTGCTGATTGTGATGAAGCGAACCAATGCCCAGGACCAAAAAGCGATGCCTGCCACAGTATGGGTAAAAGTTGAAGTCAATGACTCCCCCCATATTATTGAACGGTTTACCAACTTGTTTCATTGTCACAATATGAATATCGCCGAGTTGGTTTCCAAAACTCAGCCGGCTGAAGGTGGCAACCCTCCTCGGTTGCATATCCAGATTAGTGCGCACAGTCCCGCCAGCCAAAACAGTTCGATAATTGAACACGCTTTTTATCAGCTATGTACAGAACTCAACGCGCAAGGCAGTATTAGCGTTGTGAACTATCCACAGCATGACTCACGAATGGAGAGTTAGTAATGAGCCCATTGAAAGCCGGTGATATAGCGCCGAAGTTTAGTTTGCCCGACCAAGATGGCGAGCAGATTAGTTTGGCCGACTTCCAGGGACAACGTGTCTTGGTCTACTTCTACCCTAAAGCCATGACACCAGGCTGTACTGTTCAGGCCTGCGGTCTGCGCGACAACATGGATGAATTGAAGAAAGCGGGTGTCGAAGTGCTCGGAATTAGCACCGATAAACCTGAAAAGCTGTCACGTTTCGCTGAAAAAGAGCTACTGAACTTCACATTGCTGTCTGATGAAGATCATCAGGTTGCAGAGCAGTTTGGTGTCTGGGGCGAAAAAAGCTTTATGGGTAAAACCTACGACGGTATCCACCGTATCAGTTTCTTAATTGATGCCGACGGTAAGGTGGAGCATGTGTTTGATAATTTCAAAACCACCAACCACCACGATATCGTAATGGATTACTTGCGCCAAAGTGCCTGAGTCATCACACCCTGGCCCTGGCCGATAAGTTGCAAAAAAAGAGCGCTCAAGCGCTCTTTTTATTGGCAATAAATCGAATGTTCCCCAAAGCCATTGCTGTTGCAGCAACGCAGCCAGCTAACACCGCTGCGGCATCAAGGGCACAGGGGATAGTTAATCTGCGTCGGGGATAAACTCCTCCGGCCAGGCATGAATAACCGCTTTCACCAGCGTAGCTAACGGGATAGCAAAAAATACCCCCCAAAAGCCCCACATGCCGCCAAAAATGATCACTGACAGAATAATCACCAAAGGATGCAGGTTTACGGCCTCAGAGAACAGTACCGGCACCAGCAAGTTACCATCCAGCCCTTGTACTACCAAATAGGCGATAAAAAGTGTCCAGAAATCGGCCCCAACCCCCCACTGGAATAACGCCACCAACACCACTGGAATAGTGACAATCACTGCGCCAATATAAGGGATCAGTACCGAGAAGCCGACTAACACCGCCAGTAACAGCGCGTAATTCATGCCCATAACAAAGAACACTAAATACGTGGCGATGCCAACAATCACCATCTCCAATACTTTGCCACGAATATAATTGGTTATCTGCTGGTTCATTTCCAGCCAGACTTGCCCAGCCAGACCGCGATTACGCGGTAAAATACGCCGTACTGCATTCAGCATCTGCTCTTTATCTTTGAGCAGGAAAAACAGCATCAGTGGCACCAGAATCAAATAAATTGCCAATGTCAGTAAACCTATCAATGAAGCGAGAGAGATTTTAACCACGGACTCCCCCATCCCCGACAGCTTGCTTCGCAGATTTTCTGCCATCATATCGACAATGCCGGCATCCACCAGCGCGGGATAACGCGCAGGTAACGTCTGAGCAAACGCATTGAATTTATTTAGCATTTTCGGCATGTCTGATATCAGATTATTGCCCTGTTGCCACACCGTTGGCGCCACAACAAATACCGCCAGTAGTGTGATACCACCGAAAATCACCAGTACGATACTGGCCGCCCATGGGCGAGAACAACCAATACGTTGTAATCGGGCGGTTGGCCATTCTAACAAATACGCCAACACGATCGCCGCCAGCAGAGGAGCCAAAATGCCACTGAAGAAGTAGAGAATGCAGAATCCAGCCAACAGAATAACCAATAAAGCGATAACCTGCGGGTCGGTAAAACGCCGACGATACCACTGTAACAACAGCTCTAGCATCCGTAATTGCTCCTTAAGTGCCATGAGAGATCGACAAATTAGTCGATCCCTTTAACCGCCCCGACATGCAGGGACATAACGAAGGTAAATTGTTTTCGTCAGACGTTCCCTTATCTCCACATGCTGGCTAAGATAGTTGCGGGCCTCAGCACGGAGGTTGAGCTTAACCTTTGACGTATTTGATGCTATTTATGTGATCTATACCCAATTGTACTGGAGAGTAGAGTAAGGAAGAAGAACTCTTACACATCTCGGAGTCTAATTGTCATTACATTAGCAAGGGCAGCCTCGTTTATGACTTATCGGTTAACTAAAACAGGTCGGTTAAGTAAGACAATGATCGCCACACTACTCAGTAGCTTGCTGCTCACTGGCACAATACCTGCCAGCGCTGAGACACAAGACCTGCTGCCCGATATTGGTACCTCTGCGGGTGCCACTTTGAGTATCGATCAGGAAAAGGCAATGGGGGATTTTTATGTCCGCCAAATGCGCGCCAGCACCCCGCTGATTTATGACCCGCTATTGACTCAATATATCAATACGCTGGGTAATCGGCTGGTCGCCAATGCCTACTCAGTACGTACGCCGTTTCATTTCTATTTAGTGAATAACGATCAAATTAACGCTTTTGCTTTCTTCGGTGGCAATGTGGTACTCCACTCTGCCCTGTTCCGCTATACCGAAAACGAAAGTGAACTAGCATCTGTATTAGCACATGAAATATCTCATGTGACTCAACGCCATCTGGCGCGCGCGATGGAAGAACAGCAAAGAATGGCGCCGCTGACGTGGGTCGGGGTACTAGGTTCTATTCTGTTAACCATGGCCAGCCCACAAGCAGGGATGGCGGGTTTGAGCGGTACGTTAGCAGGCGCTCAACAAGGCGTCATCAGCTTTACTCAAGGCAACGAACAGGAAGCTGACCGTATAGGTATTCAGGTATTACAGCGTTCGGGGTTTGATCCGCAGGCCATGCCTAACTTCCTGCAAAAGTTAGCCGATCAGTCACGATATACATCAAAACCACCGGAAATGCTGCTGACTCACCCCTTACCAGATAGCCGTTTATCTGATGCGCGTAACCGTGCTAATCAGATGAAACCGCACCCTATCGCGTCATCACAAGATTATTTATTCGCCAAAGTTCGTATTCTGGGCATGTATGGCTCAACTGAGAACAGCCTCACGCCAGACCTACTGGAAACATTGAGTAAAGGCACGGTGCGCGAGCAATTGGCGGCCAAATACGGTCAGGCCATTTTGTGGTATCAGGCCAAAAAGTACGATGAAGCCCGCAATCTGTTACAGCCCCTGTTAGCGCAACAACCGGGCAATATTTGGTTCCTTGATTTGATGACTGATATTGATCTGGGGCAAAACAAAGCCGCCGCCGCCATTGCCCGCCTGCAAGCGGCAACCGCTAAACAAAATGATGAGCCGGTGTTGCAATTGAACCTGGCCAACGCTTATGTCCAAGGTGGCCAACCGGCAGCGGCAGTCAAGATACTAAATCGCTACACCTTTGCTAATCCAAACGACCCTAATGGCTGGGATCTGTTAGCCCAGGCAGCTGCTGCACTGGGTTTACGTGATCAGGAACTGGCTGCTCGGGCAGAGAGCCTGGCTTTGAGCGGCAAATTGCCACAGGCCATCGGCCTGCTCAGCGATGCCAGTGCTCGGGTGAAATTGGGGAGTCTGGAACAGGCGCGTTATGATGCGCGCATTGACCAGTTACGCCAGCTAGATAAGCGCTTCCAGAAATACCAGAAGTCTTAAGGAAATTTATCATGAAAGATGTCACGTTTTATCATAATCCACGCTGCTCTAAAAGCCGGGAAACACTCGCACTGGTTGAACAGCAGGGGATTCAGCCACAGGTCATATTATATTTAGACAATCCACCGTCTGTGGCGGGGTTAAAAGCGTTACTGCAACAACTCGGCTTTCATGACGCGCGGCAGCTTATGCGCACCAAAGAAGATCTCTACCAAACACTGAATTTGGCAGATGAGACATTGACGCAGGATCAGTTACTGCAAGCGATGAGCGATAATCCAAAACTTATCGAGCGCCCGATTGTGGTTTATAACGGCCAGGCACGTATCGGCCGCCCGCCAGAGCAGGTGCTTGAGATTTTACCGTAACTTGATTGCAACCCATGATTGAACGCTGCGTATCGAAGCGAGGCCGATGGAAGGGCCGAGTCACCAACGCAGCGCCCCTACCACTTGCCAAAGGAAGGGTATTAAAGGCTAAGAGTTTCTTTTACAAAAGGAATGGTGAGCTTACGCTGGGCGGTGATAGAGGCCCGATCAAGTTGATCCAGGGTCATAAACAGTGTGCGCATTTCCCGATCCAACCGTTTTAGCAAGAAACGGCCAACGTCTTCGGGTAATTCAAAACCACGCAATTTGGCACGTAACTGTAAAGCCTGCAATTTTTCATCATCCGACAACGGCTGCAATTTATAGATCTGCCCCCAATCCAGACGTGAAGCTAAATCAGGCAAACCGAGATTTAATTGCCGTGGTGGGCGATCACCGGTAATCAATAAACGGGTGCGGCCGGTTTCAACAATGCGGTTATAGAGATTAAATATCGCCATTTCCCACTGCTCATCGCCCGCGATACACTCAATGTTATCAATACACACCAGCGCCAACTGCTCCATACCATCTAATACTTCAGGCACAAAATAAGCGCGTTTATCGAGCGGGACATAGCCTACCGCCTCGCCTTTTTGCGATAACTCCGCACAAGCTGCATGTAATAGATGACTCCGACCACCGCCTTCGCGCGACCAAAAATAGATATAACTGCCGTGGGACTGATGAACAGTGGACTGGATCGCCGCTAACAGGGACGGGTTCTCCCCCGGATAAAAACTGGCAAAAGTTTCATCATCGGGAAGATAGAGTGGCAGTGAAAGCTGTGCCGGCGTATTCAGAAGCACCTCAACCAACAAAACGGGCGGGAAAACGTGGCAAGCTTACCACAAAAATTAACAACAGCATAAAAACCTGATCTGAAGCGAAAAACTGGCCGAACCCACAATAACCGCCCGGCCAGATATCACTTTTTATTGCACCGATATTAACGTGTGGACTCGTCCTCCTGGGCGTCAATAATCTCTTCTTCAGGGCGAATCAGACTGATCACTTTAAACAGCAGGCTCAAGCCAATCCCCACAACCGTTGCCAAAGCCATGCCTTTCAGTTCGGTTGCGCCGATGTTCACTTTCGCGCCACTCACCCCGATGATCAGGATAACGGAGGTTAAGATCAGGTTTTGTGCTTTGTTATAGTCAACTTTTGACTCGATCAGCACGCGGATACCTGATGCGGCAATAACACCGTACAGCAGTAGTGAAACACCGCCCATCACCGGTACCGGCACCGCTTGAATGGCAGCAGCCAATTTACCGATACAAGACAGCATGATCGCCAGAATCGCAGCGCCACCGATCACCCAAGTACTGTAAACACGGGTGATCGCCATAACACCGATATTCTCACCATACGTGGTATTGGGGGTTGAGCCAAAGAAGCCGGAAATCACCGTCGAAATACCGTTGGCAAACATCGAGCGATGCAGACCGGGTGAGCGAATCAAATCTTTTTTCACGATATTAGCAGTCACCACCAAGTGACCGATATGTTCAGCAATAACCACCAGCGCCGCAGGCAAGATGGTTAAAATAGCGAACCATTCAAAACGTGGGGTATAAAACGTCGGTAAGGCAAACCAATGGGCCTGACTAATTGGGGTTAAATCAACCACCCCCATCACGAATGACAAAGCATAACCGACCAACACACCGATCAAAATAGGGATAATGGCGAAGAAGCCACGGAACAGCACCGATCCCAGAATGGTTACCCCTAACGTCACCATTGAAATGATGATAGTGGTTGAATCTACTGTCACACCTTGGGCGGGCAATAATCCGGCCATACCCGCAGCAACGCCAGCTAACTCAAGGCCGATAACGGCAACAATCGCCCCCATCGCCGCGGGCGGGAACAGCACATTCAGCCAACCCGTTCCGGCTTTTTTCACAATCAGCGCCACCAGACAAAACAGCACGCCGCACATGATAAAACCGCCCAAGGCAACTTCGTATCCCAAGGGTAATAGCAGCAGTACCGGTGAGATAAACGCAAAACTTGAGCCGAGGTAAGCCGGGATTTTTCCCTTACAAATAAACAGATAGAGCAAGGTTCCGATACCGTTGAACAGCAGCACCGTGGCCGGGTTAATTTTAAATAGAATAGGAACTAAAACGGTGGCACCAAACATGGCGAACAAATGTTGAAAACTCAGGGGGATCGTCTGGAGCAGCGGTGGACGCTCGCTGACACCGATGGTGCGACGGCTCATTTCTCTATCCTCTTAATGGTGTGTTTAAAAATGATTATGCTAAAAGTTATTCAAAAAAAAGCCGACTATCGAGTCGGCTATCTAAAGGTTATTCCAGTATGCGGTAATGAGCACAGGCAGTTTGGACACGGACAGCGCACAGAAACCGGGAGCGTACACCATGACCTTGTAAATCATAAGTACGTGAGGATTTCGAGCACTGCTCAGGTTCAAAATGGCAAGCGAATAGCATAATGGTGTGACCTTTTATTTTGTTCCGAAAATCTTATCCCCGGCATCACCCAAACCTGGAATGATATAACCGTGTTCGTTCAGGCACTGATCGATGGCGGCGGTATACAGCTCTACGTCTGGATGCGCCTCTTCCAGCGCTTTGATACCCTCCGGTGCGGCAACCAATACCAACACTTTAATGCTCTGGCAGCCGGCTTTCTTCAGCAAATCGATAGTCGCAATCATCGAACCACCGGTTGCCAGCATAGGGTCAACAACCAACGCCATACGTTCGTTGATATCAGCAACCAGTTTCTGGAAATACGGTACCGGTTTTAGTGTCTCTTCATCACGATAGACACCCACCACGCTGATGCGGGCACTCGGTATATTTTCCAACACCCCTTCCATCATGCCTAAACCAGCACGTAGGATCGGCACCACTGTAATTTTCTTACCTTTAATCTGTTCAATCTCTACCGGCCCGTTCCAACCCTCGATGGTGACTTTCTCAGTTTCCAGATCGGCGGTTGCCACGTAAGTCAGCAAACTCCCTACTTCAGACGCTAACTCGCGAAAACGCTTCGTGCTGATATCATTCTCACGCATCAAACCAAGTTTATGTTTTACTAGCGGGTGTTTCACCTCAACGATCTTCATTATTTTTCTCCTGGTTAGGCGGTTGACGGCCAAAAAAATCGCGAGATTATACCGCCTTTTTTTTTGAACACCACAATGAATAGCCTGATTCAGATCAATAGAAAATCAATCTTAAGTCAAGAAAGCTAAAAATCAGCGTGATATCACAAGCTACTCGCAAACGTTTGCCTGCGCTGTTAGAATTGTCGCGTTTTCTTCCTATAGCCAAAGTAATTGGCGTTGCAGGTAGGCTGCCAGCAAGCGAACCCCGATGAGCTGACTCAAGTCAGTGATTTGGATGAGTTCGTGCAGCGAGCCCTCTTGCGGCTTCAAGTATGAAGGATATAAGCTCAAACAGCCAACCGCCGTGGGGACCTCGCTGTGACCAACAAAACCTCTCTCAGCTATAAAGACGCAGGCGTAGATATCGATGCCGGTAATGACCTTGTTGATCGCATAAAAGGTGTGGTTAAACAAACTCGTCGCCCAGAAGTGATGGGTGGATTGGGCGGGTTCGGTGCCCTGTGTGCTTTGCCACAAAAATACCGTGAACCTATTTTAGTCTCAGGCACCGACGGCGTAGGCACTAAGCTGCGCCTGGCGATGGACCTGAAACGCCACGATACCATTGGTATCGATTTAGTGGCCATGTGTGTCAATGACCTGGTGGTTCAGGGTGCTGAACCGCTGTTCTTCCTTGACTACTTTGCCACCGGTAAACTGGATGTGGATACTGCCGCCAGTGTGATTACCGGTATCGCCGAAGGGTGTAAACAATCAGGTTGTGCACTGGTTGGCGGCGAAACCGCAGAAATGCCGGGGATGTACCACGGTGAAGATTATGACGTTGCCGGTTTCTGCGTTGGTGTAGTTGAAAAGTCTGAAATCATTGATGGCAGCAAAGTGACACCGGGTGATGCGTTGGTTGCCTTAGGTGCCAGCGGCCCGCATTCCAATGGTTATTCCCTGGTACGCAAAATTCTGGAAGTCAGCAACACCAATCCTGAGCAAACTCAGTTGGATGGTAAATCGCTGGCTGACCATTTGCTGGAACCGACCAAAATCTACGTTAAATCCATTCTCAGCCTGATTGAGCAGCTTGATATTCATGCTATTGCTCATCTGACTGGTGGCGGCTTCTGGGAAAACATCCCACGGGTATTACCCGCAGGGACTCAAGCGGTTATCGATGAAGCTAGCTGGCAGTGGCCTGCGGTATTTAGTTGGTTGCAGCAAGCCGGCAATGTCAGCCGCCACGAAATGTATCGCACCTTTAACTGTGGTGTCGGCATGGTTGTTGCGCTCCCGGCAGAACTGGCTGATATCGCCGTTGAGTTACTGACCGCATCCGGTGAGAAAGCCTGGAAAATCGGTGTGATTGCGGCGGCGACTGATGGTGCAGATCAAGTCATCATCAATCCATAACATTGCTGATTCAGCCCGCAGCTTCAAAATCCCGATGAGCTGACTCAAGTCCGTGATTCGGGTGACAAATCTGCCGGGAGCAGATTTCAACGCTGCTTGCAGCGGCCTCAACGAGGCGAGGCCCACGGATGGGCCGAGTAATGCGCGCAGCCAACACCCCCGCAGCTTCAAGTACGAAGGGTATATGAAAAAGATAGTGGTTTTGGTCTCCGGCCAGGGCAGTAATCTACAAGCGTTGATCGACGCCCAACAACAAGGGCGTATTTCAGGCACCATCAGTGCCGTGTTCAGTAATAACCCCGATGCTTATGGGTTGGAACGAGCTGAATTGGCGGGTATTCCCCACCATGCTGTGGATGCCAAGTCCTATGCGGATCGCGCCAGTTTTGATTTGGCATTGGCGCAAGCCATTGACTACTATCAGCCTGACTTACTGGTGTTAGCCGGTTATATGCGCATTCTCAGTGCAGAGTTTGTTCAGCACTATGCTGGACGAATGTTAAATATCCATCCGTCACTGTTGCCGAAATACCCCGGTCTGCACACTCATCGTCAGGCACTGGAAAACGGTGATCAGGAGCATGGCACCTCGGTGCATTTCGTTACTGAAGAGCTGGACGGCGGCCCGGTTATTCTGCAAGCCAAAGTACCGGTTTTCAGTGAGGATAGCGAAGAGGATGTGGTCGAAAGAGTACAAACTCAGGAACACAGCATTTATCCGCTGGTAGTCAGTTGGTTTACCGATGGCCGTCTTGCTATGCGTGATAATGCCGCCTGGCTGGATGGTGAACGCCTACCTGCGCAAGGCTACGCGGCTGAATAAAACAAGTTAATAAATATTGATTAAAGGCGCGGCCATTAATGGTTAGCGCCTTTTTTAATTCCCTGTGCTTACCTCTTGTGCTAATAGTATAATTTTTAGGGCAGCAACCGCTGTCGCCAATGAGGAATATGTATGTCTACCACTAACAGCGTCAGGTTACGCCCACTGGAACGGGATGACTTGCCGTTTGTTCACCAGTTAGATAACAATGCCAGCGTAATGCGCTATTGGTTTGAAGAGCCTTACGAGGCCTTTGTTGAACTGTCTGATCTGTATGATAAACATATCCATGACCAGAGTGAGCGCCGCTTTATTATTGAAAGCCAGGGGACAAAAGTCGGTCTGGTGGAGTTAGTTGAAATTAACCATATTCACCGCCGTGCTGAGTTTCAGATAATTATCGATCCGGCTCATCAGGGTCAAGGCCATGCCGGGGCTGCCGCAAGACTGGCGATGGAATATGGTTTTTCGGTACTGAATTTGTACAAACTTTATCTGATTGTTGATAAAGAAAATCAAAAAGCCATCCATATCTATACAAAATTAGGCTTTGAAATAGAGGGGGAATTAAAGCAAGAGTTCTTTATCAATGGTGAATACCGTACTGTAATTCGTATGTGTATTTTCCAGCCACAATATTTGGCAAAATATAAAACACCATCGATAAAGAGTGCTTAATCCACTGGGGCCAGTTCAGTTGGCCCCAATATCAATTCAACATACTCAGTAAAGAAAAATCATCACTTTCATTAACTTTATCTATGTTCGATAACAGAAATTTTTGAGCATCATGACGGTGCAGCTTAAAAGTACTGTATGAATAGACGATATTAATTATATCATCTTCACTCAGTGTGCCATTGTGTATCACAAAAGCGCTGATAACTGATTTTATAATAAAGAAATCTGTTACGTAGGAATTAAAATCCTTATCAATATCATCAATCTCACTGAGTGCAAACTGATTATTGTAAAAATTATATTGAAAAAAATTACGTAGAATATGAGGGTGTTGGTTAAGCAACGGCATAACTCTGTCATTCCAGGTAGCGCTTAACATTGCCATACGTTCTTCTAGTTGGTTAATATCTACTTCATTCATCAAATGATGAATGAGAAAAGCCATATAATTAAATAGCGTTTTATGTCCTCTAAAATTTATAGCTCCAACCGTATACTCTTGATACATAATCAGAAATTGCCAGCGTGCATTAGCATTAAAAGGGATTGCCACGACTTCTTTTAGTATATCCCCAGCCGCCAACTTGGATCGAATGGTCTTATATAACTCAAATATCATCTGTGGCTTATCATCAACAGTACTATCGATACTTTTACAACAGTGGATAAACACATGAACCGCATAAATATTCTCTTCAAAATTATCATTCGGCATGGCCACTATTTGGTTGCAATAATAGTGAATAAATTGCCCTTCAGTATTCATTTCTCTATCATTGAAATACTGTTTTTGGTAGACGCTCTCCTCATGCAGAGTAAATGCATGCGGATTAAACAATACCAACCGGGTAACCTCTGGGCAGGAAAGTGTCAGAGTATTAAATTGTTCTGTCTTGTACTGATGGTTTCCACGTGGATATGTCGAACAAGTATGACTAAGCGCTTCACTCCCCAAACGTTTATGAACTTCACACAGACGAGACTCATCAAGATAAGGGCAGTTGCCATCGCTTTTAAGGCGTATTTTAGCCCAGTTGGATGGGTTTGTGCGCGTAACTGTAATATTCTTAATTGCTATGTTTCTAATACTTTGGTTTTGGCTATTTTTATATTTTCGGTAGGTGTTTTTATCAAGACTGATAATCCAACCACTGCAACAGTGGTCACGGCAGTCTGACCCAATACAACTGAAATTCTTAACAAATTCAGGTTGGATAATCTGTAATTCCTTCACTGAATATATTCCTATTAGTTACTGATAATATACAGATAACAAACGACACAACCCGCCACTTAGTTAAATACTATTTCACGCCAACAACGATAATAATGAAAAATCTTCTTTTAGCGCCCAAGCCATAACGTCTTGTTTAAATTTCTGGCTTGAGCTATCCGTGGATTCCCGACACGCATGATAAGAATAGATAATACCAATCACGTCATCTTCGGTTAGCTCCCCATGCTGGCTGGCATAGGCTGAAATGAGTGCTTTCAAATAGAAGAAATCTATGGCTTGTAGATTAAATACCGTAACCGCCGCTTGCTCATCCCCCATCGCCAATTGGTCATGATGAATGCGTAACAGAAAATAATTGCGCCATACCGACGGGTATTTGGTAAAAAAGGGCAAGGCATACTGTTGCCATGCATTGTTTAATTGTTGCTTATTATTATTTTGCTCAATCAGGTCATTAGTGGCGTAGCTCAGCAACGGTTGAGCATAAGCCGCCAGCGTATTTCGCCCCCGAATATCAGCCAGTTGTGCAATAAAATCAGCCAAATAATTTAATAGTTCATCACTGATAGCCGGAGCTATCTTCATCGCTGCCAGTTCATGGGCTGCTTGCCCTGCCGTCATAGTGGCGATAAGTTCAGTGCGCAGGTTGTCTATCTCAACCATTTTAATTTTATTCACGTCATCCCAGGCTTGATAATTATGTAAAAAACAATTTATCGCCCAAAGATTTTCTTCAATATTCGGTTGCTGGCTGGCTGCAATTGCCGCACAAGCGCGATTAACCAACCGCTCTTCAATAACAATATCCGGTGCTTTGTAATAGTCATATTGGTTAATAGTAGAAAAACGCAACGTTAGCGCGTCATCGGAAAATAATGCCTGCCGGGTTACCTCAGGGCAAGAGAGTGACATGCTTTTGATTTTCTGATTTTTATAAACATGTTCAACGCGGGGGAAAGTTGCGCAACTGTGACTCAGTGCATGAGCGCCGGCATGTTTGTGAATTTGACATAACCGTTGTTCATCAAGAAAGGGGCAATTCCCCTGACTATCCGGGTGAATATTAGCCCAAGAGGCAAGGCTGGCTTGAGTAACCGAAATCTGGTTAATGGCAATACGTTTAATTTCTGCGTAAGGGCTTTTAATGTATTTTTGATAACGATTTCTATCAAGCGTGACATTTTGGCCTTTGCAGCAGTGTTCGCGACATGCTGTGCCGACACAACTAAATGTCTCCATAAAATCAGGCTGAGTTATCAATAGCTCTTTCACTTAACGCTTCCATTCAGTAGTCACCTAAATAACGAGCGGCACATGAAAGTGTAAACTTAAATCGCAATTGATAAATAAAGCAAACACCTTAGAAACTGCTGTACTGGCGCTAAATGTTCAACCGTAACGCCCGGTGATATAATCTTCCGTCCGGCGCTGACGCGGTGAAGTGAACAACGCATCGGTATCGTTATATTCCACCAGGCTCCCTTGATGAATGAAGGCGGTGTAATCCGAGACCCGCGCCGCCTGCTGCATATTATGGGTGACCAGTACCACGGTGTATTGCTGCTTGAGTGTGGTTATCAACTCTTCGATGGTTAGGGTGGATATTGGGTCCAGAGCGGATGTCGGCTCATCGAGCAATAACACCTCAGGTTCAATAGCAATGGCTCTGGCGATGACCAGGCGCTGCTGCTGGCCGCTGGAGAGACGAAAGGCATTTTCCCGCAATCGGTCCTTCACTTCATGCCACAATGCTGCGGCCCGCAATGAGCGCTCAACAGCATCATCAAGCACCCGACGGTCACGAATCCCCTGCAAGCGCAGGCCATATACCACATTCTCATAAATTGACTTAGGGAATGGGTTGGGCCGCTGAAACACCATGCCAACCCGCCGACGCAATGCGGCAACGTCAGTGGTTTTATCGGTGATAATTTCACTACCTAGCCGGATTTCACCCTCAAGATGACAGTTATCCAGCAAATCATTCATGCGGTTAAAGCAGCGCAATAAGGTAGATTTACCACAACCAGACGGGCCAATCAGCGCAGTAACACGGTGCTTAGGCACATTAAATGAAATATCGTGCAACACCTGTTTGTCACCATAAAATAAATTGAGCTTTTCGACCGCCAGCGCCGTTTGCTCGTCGGTCAATTGCTGTACATCAAGCAGCGGCAGCGAATCCGGCGTCAAAAGTCCCATATTTCGTCCTGCGGGTTAAAAAGTTCAGTCACAACAATAAACCTCGATATTTTTCACGCAAATGATGGCGAATACCAATAGCCGCTAAATTAAGGCCGACCACAATGATCACCAGCAGCAGAGCTGTGGCAAAGACTAATGGGCGAGCCGCTTCCACATTGGGGCTTTGAAATGCCATATCGTATATCTGGAAGCTCAAATGCATGAACTTACGTTCTAAATGTAGGAACGGGAAGATACCATCGACTGGCAAGAGCGGCGCTGATTTCACCACCCCTACCAGCATCAGCGGCGCGGTTTCCCCCGCAGCCCGTGCCACCGCCAAAATAAGCCCGGTAATCATCGCCGGTGCCGCCATCGGTAACACAATATGCCACAGTGTCTCAGCCTTAGTGGCTCCCAGCGCTTGCGAGCCTTGCCGCAAGTTGGCCGGAATGCGTGACAGCCCCTCTTCGGTGGCAACAATCACCACTGGCAACGTCAGCAGTGCTAGCGTTAACGCCGCCCATAAAACGCCAGGGGTACCGAATGTCGGGTTGGGGAGCGCCTCTGGGTAAAACAGTTTATCCAGTGATCCACCAATCAGATAGACAAAGAAACCGAGGCCAAATACGCCATAAACAATAGAGGGCACCCCAGCCAGATTCACCACAGAAATACGGATCATGCGGGTCAGCCAGTTTTTGCCGGCATATTCATGTAAATACACCGCTGCAATCACCCCTAATGGCATGACCACGATAGACATCAGTATCACCATCAGTACCGTGCCAAAAATCGCTGGGAACACACCGCCCTCGGTATTGGCATTGCGCGGATTATCGGTCAGGAATTTCTGAGTTTGTGCTGCCCAATGATGTAGTTTTTGCCCGAAAGTCATGTCATTGGGATACCAGGCGCGGTTAATCTGGCTAAGTGACAGTGGGTGGATTTGCCCATTCATGTCGCGCAATAACAGCGTGTAGCGACTTTGCTCGGTTTGTAGCCCGCGTAATGTTTCCATCATGGCTTGATGGCTACGTTGCAGCGCCCCCCACTCCGCCTCGATACGGTCCTGCGATTTACTGTCAAGGTCGCCATTCATTTGTAGCCGTTTTTTCTCTAGCCGCAACGCCTCAAACTGTTGATTGAGCATATTCATTTGGCGGAACTGAATATCATTCGCGCGCTTGACCAGACCTTGTATCACAGGAATACGTTTTTGCAGTTCCTGAGCCAAATCATTGCCCACTAACGGTTGGCCGTTATCCAACATGCCAGCGAGGAAACCGTATGCCATACCATTGTTTTGGCGATCCAGCACCAGCAGATCTTTAGGCAAAGTGCGTTGCTGGATATCACTGTCCAGCAGGCGATGGAAATCCTGCCCCTGAATCTCGCGGTTACCGGTTTTAATCAAATAGCGGGTTACGGTCTCACCGGCCTGCGACGGTAACATCACGCCGGCTTGTTCTAATTGCTGACGTGACAGCGTCTGCTGTTGATAAATTTCGCCAATCATTTTGACCGAGCCTGCCGCCGTTTGCTTAAGCTCAAACAGATAGACCGGGGCGGGCCAGAAATATCGCATCCCTTGGCCTGCCAACAATAATATGATCCCAAGCAACGCCAGCAGGCTGATACTGACAGCACTGGCGGTTAGCCAGATCCACGGGGAACCCGATGCAAACCACTTTTTGGTCACGCCAGACACGTTAGGCTTAATGTTCATCACGCCGTCCGCTCCATCTGATAGCGTTCACGCAACCGCAGACGAATAGCCTCGGCCAGTGTATTGACTAAAAATGTGAAGCAAAACAGCACCAGTGCGGTCAGGAATAGCACCCGATAGTGGCCGCTACCGACGACCGCTTCCGGCATCTCGATAGCGATATTGGCTGCCATCGCCCGTAACCCCTGAAAAATGCTGCCATCAATAATGGGTGTATTGCCGGTCGCCATGAGCACAATCATGGTTTCCCCCACCGCACGGCCAAAACCAATCATCAGTGCAGAGAAGATACCAGCGTAGGCTGAGGGCAGAATGACCCGGGTTAACGTCTGCCACGGGGTCGCCCCTAGTGCCAATGAGCCTTGGCTGAGTGACGGCGGCACACTGAATAGTGCATCCTCTGCCAGCGAAAAGATGACCGGGATCAGCGCAAACCCCATGGCGACACCGACCACCAGCGCATTACGTTGAGAGTAGTTGTCACCCAACCACTCATGTAATGGCCCTCCTAGCACCCACTGCGCCAGTTGTGGTCCCAACCATAATGCGAACCAGCCGGTCAGCAGGATAACCGGCAACAGCACAATCACGTCCCAGCCCGCAGGTAACCGCCATTGTGTCTTTTCCGCCAGACAACTACTCCCCCAGCCACACAATAAAATAGCCAGCGCCAACAGCGGCGGAAGTAGCAGAATGCCCGTCAGATAATGTTCAATTACCGGAGCCAACCAAATACCGGCAATCAAACCTATAACCACGGTTGGGAATGCCCCCATCATCTCAATGGCCGGTTTAACCACTCGCCGCAAACCTGGCGACATAAAATAGGCCGTATAAATTGCCCCCGCCAATGCCAATGGAACGGCGAATAACATGGCATAGGCGGCAGCCTTTAATGTGCCGAAAATAATCGGTACCAGGCTGAATTTAGCCTGATAGCTCTCTTCGGCCGAGCTTGATTGCCAAACATAGGCTGGCTCAGGGTAATTCTCATACCACACCCGTTGCCACAAGCTACGCCAGCTAATGTCTGGATAGCGATTGTCCAATTGATAGGTAGACCAACCGGCAGCATTCTCAAGCAGCAAACTATCACCCCAAGGGGAGAACGCAGCGTCGGTAACGCCGTCAGCTAATTTATGTTGCAGCAAAGGCGTTGACTGGATACTGGAGAAGAGTGATAGCTCGCCTTGTGGCGATAATGAGGCAAAAACCCGACGCGCGCTCTCCGTGGTCAATAAGCCCTTACCTGTCGGAGTGAAACTGCGTATGCGCGTCAAGTGAAATTGATTATCCGACCCTTTCTGCACATCAAACCATTGGCTGATTACGCCGCCCGGCGCTTGCACCAGCAACGACTTGCCACCTGGCAGCAAAGAGAGGGTCAATGGCCCATCAGACGCATGCTGGTCATCCAGTAACGACACAGTTTCACGCAATTTCAGTTCCGGACCAAATTGATAGATAGATAACTGCTGGCCGGATAACAGATAGAGCAAACGCCCGTCAGGTGCCAATAACAGTTGACTGACCGTTTTCGGCACATCCGTCAGTTCAGTGACCTGCTGCCCCTGGGCAGTAAACGTCCCTGCCAGCAAGCGGCCATCATCGGTAACCGCGGCAAGGGTAAATTGCTGTGATTGCGGTTCAGCCAGCACCAAATGCTGCAAGCGTTGGCCTTTCAAATCCATAAACCGCGGCTGTTCACCCAGCGGAAATTGCCAGCGTGGCGGTGTGGCTGAGAAATCGGGTTGCAGTAGAGTAAGACGGCCATTGCTCAGGCCAACGCCATACAAAGGTTGCCCATTGGCTGCACGGCTGATTGATACCGGTGGCGGCGATAACCGCTGTTCGCTTATCAGACTACCTGCCGGGGATGCCCCCAGTGCATTGAGCCGAATAAAGTAGCCATAGCCTTGATTATCAATGCGATATCCGACCTGCCCTTGAATATCAATACCCAGCGCGGCCGTCGGCGCACTGCGAGTGACAGCGAACTGATTATGCAAACTGATAGAGGCCGGTTTAAACAACGGTAATACGGCATACAATAGGTAAACGAAAATCAACATCAGTGTCAGCAGCACTAACAAGCCACTACTCGTCACCGCCATGTGCACTAAACGATCAATGGCAGCCCGGCGCTTATCTCTCCCTGATGGTGTTGCTTTGCCTGTTCGCTGCATACTCTTCGATTGCCCCATGCCCCGTCTACTATTATCAATCCAAGCGTATATCTATACCGCCAGATGACCGAGCATCTTATGTCACTTTTGTGGCGTTTGCATGACAATGTTTTATACCCATCATCTTTCAAAATGCAGGTGTGTTGCTCAAACCCGTCTTTGACCAATCTGTCTGTTGCTTACCGCTTTCCTGCAACTTAAGATCGATTGGGTATAAGGTTTAACGGACAAAGTTAACTAATGATATCTGTTGGACTTTCTTGTCAAACTTTCGCAATAATGATTGAGGACACTAAATACTCCCACAATAATCTTACTGGAGTTGCAATGGGTCAGGAAAAGCTCTACATCGAAAAAGAACTTAGCTGGTTATCTTTTAATGAGCGGGTATTGCAGGAAGCAGCAGATAAGAGCAATCCACTCATCGAGCGGATGCGATTTCTTGGCATTTACTCCAATAATCTGGACGAATTCTATAAAGTCCGATTTGCCGATCTGAAACGGCGCATTTTGATCAGCGAAGAGCAAGGCTCTGCCGTGACCTCTCGCCATTTGCTGAAAAAAATTCAGAGCAAAGTGGTGAAAGCCGATCAAGAATTTGATGGGTTATATAATGATCTTTTACTGGAAATGGCGCGTAATCAGATTTTCCTGATTAATGAACGGCAGATTTCCGAAAATCAGCAAGCCTGGCTAAAAATCTATTTTAAACAGCATCTGCGCCAACACATTACGCCGATCTTGATTAACCATGACACCAACCTGGTGCAGTTCTTAAAAGACGATTACACCTATCTGGCGGTGGAGATTATCCGCGGGCAGGAAATTGCCTATGCCCTGCTGGAGATTCCTTCAGATAAAGTCCCGCGTTTTGTCAATTTGCCACCAGAAGCACCTCGCCGCCGCAAGCCAATGATATTACTTGATAATATATTGAGATTTTGCCTCGATGAGATTTTTAAAGGCTTCTTTGATTACGATGCGCTAAACGCCTACTCCATGAAGATGACCCGTGATGCCGAATATGATTTGGTCACTGAAATGGAATCCAGCCTGCTGGAGCTGATGTCGTCGAGCCTTAAACAGCGCCTGACGGCAGAGCCGGTGCGCTTTGTTTACCAACGTGATATGCCCGATGAGATGGTGGAATTACTGCGCAATAAATTGGGTATCTCTAATGATGACTCGGTTATTGCAGGTGGCCGTTACCATAACTTCAAAGACTTTATCAGCTTCCCGAATGTGGGCAAAAGCAATCTGGTTAACCGGCCAATGCCGCGCCTGCGCCATATTTGGTTTGATAAATTCCGCAATGGCTTTGATGCTATCCGTGAACAAGATGTCCTGCTGTATTACCCTTATCACACCTTTGAACACGTATTGGAATTACTGCGTCAAGCCTCTTTCGATCCCAGCGTATTAGCGATTAAAATCAATATTTATCGGGTCGCCAAGGATTCACGCATCATCGAATCGATGATCCATGCCGCCCATAACGGCAAGAAAGTCACGGTAGTGGTAGAGTTACAGGCGCGCTTCGATGAAGAAGCCAATATCCACTGGGCCAAAAGCCTGACGGCCGCAGGTGTACACGTTATTTTCTCAGCACCTGGTCTGAAGATCCACGCCAAATTATTCCTGATTTCCCGCCTTGAAGGCGAGGAGATCGTGCGCTATGCCCATATCGGTACCGGCAACTTCAATGAGAAAACCGCCCGAATCTATACCGACTACTCATTACTGACCGCAGATGCCCGTATTACCAATGAAGTACGGCGGGTATTTAACTTTATCGAAAATCCTTATCGCCCGGTCAAATTCGATAATCTGATGGTGTCACCGCAGAACTCGCGTTTAATGTTGTATCAATTGATTGATCAGGAAATTATTCATGCTCAGGCCGGAGAAAGCGCCGGTATTACCCTGAAGATAAATAATTTAGTAGATAAAGGTCTGGTAGATAGGTTATATAGCGCCTCCAGTGCTGGGGTAAAAATCCGATTATTGGTACGTGGCATGTGCTCGTTAATCCCCAATATGCCGGGGATCAGCGATAATATTCAGGTCACCAGTATCGTTGACCGTTTCTTGGAACATGACCGGGTCTATGTGTTCGAGAATAAAGGCGACAAACTGGTGTATCTCTCTTCCGCTGACTGGATGACCCGTAACATCGATTACCGTATTGAAGTCGCGGTCTCATTGCTGGATCCGAAATTAAAACAACGGGTGCTAGATATTTTAGAGCTGTTATTCAACGACACGGTAAAAGCCCGTTATATTGATAAAGAACTGAGTAATCGTTATGTACCGCGTGGTAATAGGCGCAAAGTACGTGCACAGATTGCCATCTATGATTATTTAAAAGCGCTGGAACAACCAGACGCATCGAGCTAAATTATGCCGCTATCCAACAGTTCATCGACCACCAAGCCGCAGGAAATTGCAGCTATCGATTTGGGTTCTAACAGTTTTCATATGGTCATTGCCCGGGTCGTCAACGGCGCGCTACAGGTTTTAGGTCGCCTAAAGCAGCGCGTACATCTGGCTGATGGTTTGGACCACAATAACATGCTTAGCGAAGAAGCCATCGAACGGGGTTTAGCCTGTTTGGCGCTGTTTGCAGAACGCTTGCAGGGTTTCTCACCTGATAATGTGTGTATTGTTGGCACCCATTCGCTGCGCCAAGCCGCTAACGCGGAGGCATTCCTCAAGCGGGCGGCGGCGGTTATTCCGTATCCGATCGAAATCATTTCCGGCCAAGAAGAGGCCCGTTTGATTTTTATGGGCGTCGAACACACTCAGCCGGAAAAAGGCCGCAAGCTGGTCATCGATATTGGTGGGGGTTCAACAGAGTTAGTTATTGGTGAAGATTTTGAGCCTCTGTTGGTAGAGAGCCGCCGTATGGGGTGCGTGAGTTTTGCCCAGCAGTTCTTCCCACACGGTGAGATAAGTAAGGCCAATTTCAAACGTGCCCGTCTTGCGGCAGCACAGAAACTGGAAAACCTGGCATGGCAATACCGCATTCAGGGTTGGCAATATGCGCTGGGGGCATCCGGTACCATTAAGGCCACCTATGAAGTGTTGGTGGAAATGGGCGAAAAAGACGGTTTGATAACACCAGATCGCCTCGAAATGCTGGTTGAGCAAGTGTTACAATTCAAACACTTCTCAGCCCTGAGCCTGCCGGGATTGTCAGAAGATCGCCAGTCGGTATTTGTACCGGGCCTGGCTATCTTGTGTGGGGTATTTGATGCGTTAGCAGTCAAAGAGTTACGCTTATCCGACGGCGCGCTGCGCGAAGGTGTGCTGTATGAGATGGAAGGCCGTTTCCGCCATCAGGATATTCGTCAACGCACGGCAAAAAGCCTGGCGGAACACTATAATATTGACCGCGAACAAGCCCGCCGAGTGCTGGAAACAACCGAACAACTTTATACCCAGTGGTTAGCGCAGAACACCAAGTTAGTGCAGCCGCAGCTTGAAGCATTGTTGAAATGGGCGGCAATGTTGCACGAAGTGGGTCTGAGTATTAATCACAGTGGGATGCACCGCCATTCTGCCTATATCCTGCAAAACACCAACTTACCGGGCTTTAATCAGGAGCAACAACTGCTGCTGGCAACGTTGGTACGGATGCATCGTAAAGGCATCAAGCTGGATGAATTACCGCGTTTAAATTTATTCAAGAAAAAGTATTATTTACCGTTAATTCAGTTATTACGTTTGAGTACGTTACTGAATAATCAGCGTCAGTCGACTACCACGCCAGAGAGTCTGCGTTTGATAACTGACGATAGCCATTGGACATTACGTTTCCCCGTCGGTTATCTGACACAAAATAATCTGGTACAACTGGATTTTGAGCGTGAGCAGGCATACTGGGATGATGTAGTAGGCTGGAAGCTGATCATTGAAGAAGAAGAGCCAGAAGCAGCGGATGTGGTTACCGTCAAAGAGTAATCAGAATCAATCCCGCATCACTGACTGTAGTCAGTGATTCGGGTGACAAATCTGCCGGGAGCAGATTTGAACGCTGCTTGCAGCGGCCTCAACGAGGCGAGGCCCATGGATGGGACGAGTAGTGAGAGCAGCTAACATTAATTGTGACAAACACAGCTGCAACGCCAAGAGCGAAGGGTAGGAAGGTAAATGATGAGAAGACGGCCATCGACACAGCTAACAAAAATAATCCTACTGGTGAGCTTTCTCATTCTGTTTGGCCGTTTATTGTATGCGGCGGTCGCTTCTATTTCCCATCATCAGGAGCGCAGGCAGTCACAGCAACTTGAACTGACTGTAGAAGGCGAACCACCTGGCCCCCATGAGAGCGATCTCAGCCCCTAGATGTTTTGTCGTTAATGTTTTAGTGCCTATCCCTACGACTTCAGGGGCAAAGGGTCGTTTTCGAATTAAGGACACACTATGCCAGTGCCGATTATTCCTGTGCCAATTTCTGCCGTTATAAAGAATAAAACTAAAAATAATACGAAAAAACTGGCTGAAATACGCAACCGGATACTTTCTCTATTATTGAATAATAAGGCTTTGGTTGATGGCATTCTTGGCCGTCAGGAAGAGAAAGAAAAGCTCAGTGATGAACAACTGTCCGAGCAAACGTTAGAAATCAGAAGTCTACTTGATGATCTGCATGCTGCCGACCTTGCTGACTTACTGGAGGCGTTGCCTCATGACGAACGTTTGGCATTGTGGCGGTTGGTCAAAAATGAGAAACGCGGCCAAACGCTGGTTGAAGTCTCTGAAACAGTGTGGGATTCGCTGATTAAAGAGATGAGTGATAAAGACCTGTTGAGGGCCATGCGCACTTTGCATGTCGATGAACAGGCTTATTTGGCTGAATACCTGCCACGTAATTTGATGGGCCGCCTGCTCACCTCATTGGACCCGGATCAACGCGCCCGAGTGCGGGAAGTTATCCAATATGCCCGTGACACTGTCGGTCAGATGATGGATTTCGAGCTGGTGACGGTACGTGCCGATATTACGCTGGCAGCCGTGCAACGCTATTTGCGTTATCGGAAAAATATTCCCGATGCCACGGATAAAATCTTTGTGGTTGACCGCAAAAATACCTTACTTGGCGAGTTACCATTGACCTCTATCCTGCTCAATGCGCCCGATGCTAAAGTATTTGAGGTGATGGATAGCAACCCGACCACGTTCCAACCCGAACAGAAAGCAGAAGATGCTGCCGGTGCTTTTGAACGTTATGACTTAATCAGTGCCGCGGTAATTGATGCCAAAGGCAAACTGATGGGTCGTTTGACCATCGAAGAGATTGTTGATGTGGTCAACGAAGAGAGCGACACCACCCTAAGACGCATGGGGGGCTTAAGCCCGGAAGAAGATGTGTTCTCCCCGGTAGGCCGCGCGGTTCGCACCCGCTGGTCATGGCTGGCAATCAACCTCTGTACGGCATTTGTTGCCTCACGCGTGATCGGCTTATTTGAGGACACCATCTCACAATTAGTGGCTCTGGCAGCATTAATGCCGATTGTGGCCGGTATTGGCGGCAATACCGGTAATCAAACCATTACCATGATTGTCCGAGCGTTGGCATTACACCATATTCAACAAGGTAACGTGACCTTCCTGATGTTCAGAGAATTGGGCGTGGCGTTGATTAATGGTTTGGTGTGGGGCGGGATTATGGGGGTAGTCACCTATCTGCTCTATGGCGATCCGGCAATGGGGGGGGTGATGACATTAGCCATGATCCTTAACTTGCTGATGGCAGCACTCATGGGGGTTATTATCCCGATGACCATGGCTCGGATGGGGCGTGATCCGGCTATCGGATCGAGTGTTATGATCACTGCCATCACAGATACCGGTGGGTTTTTCATCTTTCTGGGACTGGCAACTATATTCTTGGTCTGACTATTATGCTAATAAACAAATCATTAATTAAGCACTGAGAAGAGGAATAACACTCGACAGTGTTTATCTATACTAAACTTTTGAATATGACCGTATTTTAACGGCGGTATATTCTTTATGTGATGGGCTTTTCCTATCATAATCTAAATCTGTGTGAGCAAAATAAGGCGTTATATGGATCTCAGTGCGTCCGAAAAACCGGCACCTGACAATAGAACCATTCTCCACATTACTATCATCAGCATAGTCGTATTTTTGCTCGCACTCTTTTGTATCCAGCTTTCTGAACAGTCAGAAAACCTTGCCCCATTATGGTTCCCGACGGCAGTATTAATGGTGGCGCTGTTCCACCATCCTATGCGCTACTGGTTATGGCAATTATTGGCCGCAGGGATATGTATTGTTGCCGCTAATTTTATTTTATATGGCCTCAGTTGGTTCCCGTTACCCCTAACATTTATCAACCTGGCAGAGGCATCCGCCGGGGCCTGGTTACTGCGTAAATTCCTGCAAACCAAAGACCCGCTCAATAACCTGCTCAGTTGGCTTAAATTCTCGGTTTGCACTGTGATTGTGGTCCCTCTGGCCAGTGGGCTGGCAGCGGCTTGGTATTTATCCCCACAAAACGGGGGCTTTACCCAAGTGCTCACGGTGTGGTTTATGTCCGAGGCGGTAGGAATGTTGGCCTTAGGGCCGGTCGGGTTACTTTACCGTCGAGGTTACTTCGATATCGCGACCAAATCCAAAGCGCTGTTTGATATGATTTTTATGATGATAATATCACTATCAGCTTGTTATATCGGACTGATTTATCTGCCTTTCCCCTTTACTTTTGTCATCATGACGTTGATCTGGACCTCAATCCGCTTACCGCGTTTTGAGACATTTTCCATCTGCTTTATGGCAACATTGCTGATTGCATTGATGCTTAATTTCAAGCTGTATACCATTAATTCCGATACTAACCTGTCAATTCAAGCGTTCTCCTTTATTCCTTTATTAATGGTGTTAATTCCGCCCCATGCCATGGCAATGGTAATGCACTCTTTTCGCATGGAGAAAGAGCATATTATTGAAAGCGAAAATCGCTTTCGTAACGCGATGGAATATTCAGCCATCGGTATGGCCTTGGTCTCACCGCAAGGCCAATGGATGCAGGTCAATCAGGCCTTATGCAAGTTATTAGGCTATTCCCAAGAGACATTACTGACCCTGACTTTCCAGCAAATTACTCATCCAGACGATCTCTCTGCGGACCTGAAATTACTCGACGACCTGTATCATGGCCGTATCCCCAGCTATTCGATGGAAAAGCTCTATATCCGCAGCGATGGTGAAATTGTGTGGGCACTACTGGTGGTCAGTGTGGTGCGGGATCACCAACAGCAACCGCTCTATTTCATCTCGCAGGCTGAAGATATCAATGAGCTGAAAAAAACCGAGATTATTAACCGCCGCCTAATGGAGCGTATTACGCTGGCTAACGAGGCTGGGGGGATCGGTATCTGGGAATTGGATATCAAAACGCAGGTTATCAGTTGGGATAAGCGGATGTATGAACTCTATCATATTCCTTTTAATACCCAGGTTGATGAGCGTGTTTGGCAGAAATACATTCATCAGGAAGATATCAATCGGGTTAATCGCGAATATAGCGCCGCCCTCAAGCAGCGCCAGCCATACCGTCTGGAATTCCGGCTGTTATTACCGGATGGTGAAATTGTCCATCTGCGTAATCAAGCCAATATGATATGTGATAAAAATGGCAATATTCTGCGTCTGATTGGCACCACGCTGGATATGACGGAAATCAGAAATCTGACGGAAGCGCTGCACGAAGAGAAAGAGCGACTGCATATCACGCTGGACTCCATCGGTGAAGCTGTGGTCTGTACCGATCAGGAGATGAAGATTACCTTTATGAACCCGGTGGCCGAGAAAATGACCGGCTGGGCAAATACCATCGCATTGGGCCAACCGGTCAACCATATCATCAAGTTGACTAACGGCGTAGACGGCGCGGAGATTGATAACCCGATAGAGCATTGTCTTAATCATCGCCCATACTCTTCGTTCAATGAGTCAATGGTATTACACCATCGTGATGGCCAGTATTATGATATTCAGGAGTCGGTCGCGCCGCTGAAAACGTTGGAAGGGGACATTGTCGGGGCGGTACTGGTGTTCCAGGATGTCGGGGAATCGCGCGCAATGATGCGCAAACTCAGCCACAGCGCCTCTCACGATAATCTCACGGGTCTGCCAAACCGCGCCAATTTTGAGAATAAATTGAAAGCGGCAATCCAAATTAGCGTCGAACTTAACCAACAACATGCATTGGCTTTCCTTGATTTGGACTATTTCAAAGCCATTAATGACACTGCCGGGCACCCAGCAGGAGATGCATTATTGAAAGAGTTGAGCCAGTTGATGCGCCAGCACTTACGTAACAGCGATTGTGTTGCACGCCTCGGCGGTGATGAGTTTGGCTTACTGATGCTCAACTGCACCCTACCCCATGCCAAAGCCATTACCCAAAGTCTGGTATCACTGATTAATGGCTATCATTTCTACTGGGAAGATAAGCTCTATCGTGTTGGAGCCAGCGCCGGTGTGACGCAAATAAGTAGCAATAACAATCAGCGCAGTGAAATTATGGCACAGGCAGATATCGCCTGTTACACCGCTAAACACAGTGGGCGCGGTCAGGTTTATCTCTATCAGCCACGGCAAAAGCAGCTATTAGCACGCCAACACGAGCTGTTGAGCAGGGAAGATGTTGAGAATATTCTCAATGATAACCAACTGGTATTGCAACTCACCCCAACCGCGCCCCCCAGAACGCCGTTGTCTGTCTGTTTCTATCAAATCAGTTTCGAGGTTAATCGGCCACATAGCCTTAACATCAGCCAGGCCGAGTTTCAGGAAGCCGCGCTGCTCTATAGCTTGCTGCCGCAGATTGATAATTGGGTCTGTGAGCAACTGTTAATGACACATGCCCAAGCTATCAAACATAAAGGGCTGGCGCTGGCTATCCCGCTGTCAGAGGCGGCGCTGCTCAAAGAAGAGTTCCGCCAATCATTGCTGACCTTGGTGCGGCAAACCGTACTGCCAACACAAAGTCTCTATTGGATGGTCGATGAATCCACCTTACTGCAATACCCCTTCGCGATTGGCAATTTTCTCGCCAAATTGCAACAACTGGGCTGCAAACTCATCGTTAAAGAGTTTGGTCATAACCTGAATGATTTCGAGTTACTGGCGGATCACACTATCGATTATCTTAAGTTTAACAGCGACTTAATTTCCCATATCCATATTAATCAGATGGATGAAGTGCTGGTCTCTATCATTAATGGTACCGCTCAGCGAGCCAATATCGCCACTCTGGCTGGGCCAGCAGAACTCCCTCTGACGCTCAATAAACTGATAACCATCGGTGTCGATTTAGCTGACGGTGAAACCATTAGCCCGCCGCAGCCGTTGTCTGATTTACTCGACAGTGGCTATTTTGCGATTAAATAACCGGCTCATCATGTTGCATCCTCAACCATGATTAAAAAATCACTAACATGACGATTGCCCCGCTGCCCACTCTCGGGTAAAGTCGCACCCCTTTATTTGGCCTGGGGGGCAATTATGTTCATTGGTTTTGACTACGGCACAGCAAACTGCTCAGTTGCCGTGATGCGGGATGATGCTCCCAACTTACTGGCACTGGAAAATAATGACGTCTATCTGCCCTCCATGTTGTGCGCGCCAACACGGGAAGCGGTCAGTGAATGCCTGCACCGCCACTGGCAGGTACCCACCGGTAGCGACGAAAATCAGCAGCTATTACGCCGGGCCATGGCATTCAATCGCGAAGAGGATATTCCGGTTGCCGCCGACAGTCTGACATTTGGCCTGTCTGCCCTCGCCCACTATATCGAAGACCCTGAAGACGTATACTTTGTAAAATCACCTAAATCCTTCCTAGGTGCCAATGGGCTGAAACCTCAGCAATTGGCGCTGTTTGAGGATTTGGTCTGCGCCATGATGTTCCATATCAAACGTCAGGCAGAATCCGTACTGGCATCAGAAATCAGTCAGACCGTAATTGGCCGTCCAGTCAACTTCCAAGGCTCTGGCGGTGAGGATGCTAACCGCCAGGCGGAAGGGATTTTACTGCGCGCCGCCCAACGCGCCGGTTTTCGCGATATTGCTTTCCAGTTTGAACCGGTCGCGGCAGGGCTGGATTTTGAAGCGACGCTGACAGAAGAAAAAACCGTACTCGTGGTGGATATCGGTGGTGGTACCACTGACTGCTCGGTGCTATTGATGGGGCCTAAATGGCAGGGGCTGGCAGACCGTCAACAAAGCCTGCTGGGTCACAGTGGTTGTCGCGTTGGTGGTAACGATCTGGATATTATGCTCGCGTTTAAACAACTGATGCCGCTGTTTGGTATGGGGGGCGAAACCGAAAAAGGGATTGCTCTGCCGTCACTGCCCTATTGGAATGCCGTTGCGACTAACGATGTTCCGGCACAGAGCGATTTCTACAGCACGGTTAACGGCCGCTTCCTGCGTGATTTGATTCGTGACGCGGCAAATCCACAGCAAGTAGAGCGCCTGCTGAAAGTGTATCAACAGCGCCTGAGTTATCGTTTAGTTCGGGCGGCGGAAGAGAGCAAAATCGCGCTATCCGAACAAGCACAAGTGGCGACTGCACTGAATTTTGTCGAGCCTGAGTTAGGCCAGACTATCAACCAGCAACAGCTTGCTGAAGCCATATCTCAGCCACTACAACGGATTCAGGAACAAGTCAGTTTGGCATTATCCACCAGCCATATCACTCCAGATGTCATCTATCTGACAGGCGGCAGTGCTCGCTCCCCGTTATTGCGAGCCGCTCTGCAACAGCAACTACCGGGTATCCCGTTGGTGGGTGGCAATGACTTCGGCTCAGTGACCGCCGGTTTGGCCCGTTGGGCGCAGACCCTGTATCGTTAATGCTATTTTGATTACCCACTGCGCAGTGGGTAATCAAGAAACAGATCACATCACTTAATCGAATATCAACCGCAACCAAACCCTATCAGTTTTGAATCCTAAAATTATAAAAACCAAAATCCCACATACCCTGACACTACTTCCATATTTCCTCCATTTTTATCCGGTAAATCCCCGCTAAACTAGTAACATATCAATACCCAATTGATTGCATCTATGTGCGCATAACAAAATAAACAAAAAGGACTCCCGCCATCATGAAAGCTCAATCCAAACGCACTTCCAGGGTACTGATGTTACTCGGGGCGGTGGTGGCGATTACTGTTGCTATATTTGCCTGGCGCTATTTTAGCGCGGCCGCCACCAACACCGCGCCAGGTGCGCAGCACACCGCTGGCGGGACGACAACAGCCCGCACCGGTGGCCGACGTAATATGCCCATGTCGCCGGTACAGGCGGCCACAGCCACCGAACAAGCCGTACCCCGTTATCTTACCGGCCTAGGTACCGTGATTGCCGCCAATACCGTCACCGTGACCAGCCGGGTCGATGGCCAATTAATGGCAATCCACTTTACTGAAGGGCAACAGGTCAACGCCGGTGACTTACTGGTGGAGATCGACCCGCGCCCTTATCAGGTACAACTGACCCAAGCACAGGGCCAACTGGCAAAGGATCAGGCCACGCTGGACAATGCCCGCCGTGATTTGGCCCGCTACCAAAAACTGGTGAAAACCGGGGTCATTTCACAACAAGAGCTCGATACTCAAGCCTCATTAGTGCGCCAAAGTGAAGGCAGTGTTAAAGCCGATCAAGGCGCTATCGACAGTGCCAAACTGCAACTGACTTATAGCCGAATTACCGCCCCCATATCTGGCAAAGTGGGGCTAAAACAGGTCGATGTCGGTAATTACATTACCAGCGGTACCACAGCCCCCATAGTGGTGATCACTCAGACACATCCGGTTGATGTGGTCTTTACGCTGCCAGAAAGCGATATCCCCGCCATCATGCAAGCGCAGAAAAATGCGGCCAAAAATAACACTACCGTGCCAGTAGAAGCTTGGGAACGCACCAATAAACAGCGACTGGCACAGGGCTATTTGCTCAGTATTGATAACCAAATTGATACCACCACCGGCACCATTAAGCTGAAAGCACGCTTTGCCAATGACGATGACATCCTGTTCCCCAACCAGTTTGTTAACGCCCGTATCAAAGTAGATTTACTGCAAAATGCCGTGGTGGTGCCAACCGCCGCCGTACAAATGGGCAACGAAGGGAGCTTTGTCTGGACCCTAAATGATGAGAATAAAGTCAGTAAGCATCTGGTCACTACCGGTATTCAAGACAGCAAACAAGTGGTTATTAGCGCCGGCCTCAATGCAGGTCAACGCGTGGTCACTGACGGTATTGATCGCCTGACCGAAGGCTTACAGGT
The DNA here is from genome assembly GCF_052217165.1 of Yersinia sp. 2540 StPb PI. Taxonomy (NCBI): domain Bacteria; kingdom Pseudomonadati; phylum Pseudomonadota; class Gammaproteobacteria; order Enterobacterales; family Yersiniaceae; genus Yersinia; species Yersinia sp. 2540 StPb PI. The sequence continues at coordinate 1,842,354 of NZ_JAZGQC010000001.1, read as the reverse complement.
TGAAGTAGTAACACCACGGGCCGCAGCAGCAAACCAAACGGGTGTCGCAGAGAAAGCAGCCACGGGGGAGAAAGCCACACATCGGGGCACAAGAGCAGCGAGTAACACTGTTCCTGCGGAGAAATCCTGATGCAAGTGATGCCTCCAACACCTGGTGGCGGGCCGTCACGGCTGTTTATCCTACGCCCGGTTGCCACCACATTATTTATGATTGCCATTCTGCTGGCCGGGATTCTCGGTTACCGCGCGCTGCCGGTTTCTGCCCTGCCGGAGGTTGATTACCCGACGATTCAGGTCGTGACACTCTATCCTGGGGCCAGCCCGGATGTGGTGACATCATCCATTACCGCGCCACTGGAGCGCCAGTTTGGCCAAATGTCCGGCCTCAAGCAGATGGCATCACAAAGTTCGGGTGGTGCATCAGTGATTACGCTGCAATTCCAGCTTACCTTGCCACTGGATGTAGCAGAGCAAGAGGTGCAGGCTGCCATTAACTCCGCCACCAATCTACTGCCCAATGACCTACCTTATCCCCCGATTTACAGCAAAGTGAATCCGGCTGATCCGCCGATTATGACCTTGGCCGTGACCTCCACTGCCATCCCGATGACGCAAGTAGAAGATATGGTCGAAACCCGGATTGCGCAGAAAATATCGCAAGTCACCGGGGTCGGTCTGGTCACTATTTCCGGCGGACAGCGCCCCGCCGTGCGGGTGAAACTGAATGCCCCAGCGGTCGCCGCATTGGGGCTGGACAGCGAAACCATTCGTACTGCCATCAGCAATGCTAACGTCAATTCCGCCAAGGGTAGCCTCGATGGCCCCACCCGTTCGGTGACATTGTCGGCTAATGACCAGATGAAATCTGCCGAGGATTACCGTGATCTGATCATTGCATACCAAAATGGAGCGCCGATCCGCTTGCAGGATGTCGCCACCATTGAGCAGGGCGCGGAAAATAACAAACTGGCTGCGTGGGCCAATACCCAGCAGGCGATTGTGTTGAATATCCAGCGCCAGCCGGGGGTCAACGTCATTGCCACCGCGGACAGTATTCGCGAGATGCTGCCGGAGTTGATCAAAAGCTTGCCCAAGTCAGTTGATGTCAAGGTACTCACCGATCGTACCACCACCATCCGCGCCTCCGTCAGTGATGTGCAGTTTGAGTTATTGCTCGCCATTGTGCTGGTGGTGATGGTGATTTATCTGTTTCTGCGCAATGCCGCCGCCACCATTATCCCCAGTGTCGCAGTACCGCTATCACTGATTGGGACCTTTGCGGCGATGTATTTTCTCGGGTTTTCAATCAATAACCTGACGTTAATGGCGCTGACCATTGCCACCGGCTTTGTGGTCGATGACGCCATCGTGGTGATAGAGAATATCTCCCGTTATATCGAAAAAGGCGAGAGACCGCTGGATGCGGCACTAAAAGGGGCCGGTGAGATTGGCTTTACCATTATTTCACTCACCTTCTCATTAATTGCAGTGTTGATTCCGTTGCTGTTTATGGGCGATATCGTGGGCCGGCTGTTCCGCGAATTTGCCGTAACACTGGCGGTGGCGATCTTGATTTCAGCGGTAGTTTCGCTGACCCTGACCCCAATGATGTGCGCGCGGATGCTCAGTTATGAGTCACTGCGTAAGCAAAACCGCCTGTCACGCGCCAGTGAGAAGTTCTTTAACTGGGTGATCGCCCATTACGCCGTGGCACTAAAAAAAGTGCTTAATCATCAATGGATAACATTGGGCGTAGCGGTGAGCACACTGGTCCTGACGGTGCTGCTTTACCTGCTGATGCCGAAAGGTTTCTTCCCGTTGCAAGACAATGGTCTGATTCAAGGAACCCTGGAAGCACCGCAATCCGTTTCATTCAGTAATATGGCGGAACGCCAGCAACAAGTGGCCGCCATTATCCTTAAAGATCCAGCGGTAGAAAGCTTGACCTCATTTGTCGGCGTTGACGGTACCAATGCCACGCTGAACAATGGCCGGTTGCAGATTAACCTTAAACCACTTAACAGCCGTGACGATCGCATTCCACAGATCATTACCCGCTTACAGGAAAGCGTTACCGGCGTCCCGGGGATTAAACTTTACTTACAGCCGGTACAGGATCTGACCATTGATACGCAACTGAGCCGGACACAATATCAGTTCACCCTGCAAGCCACGACACTTGAGGAGTTGAGCACTTGGGTACCGAAGCTGGTTAGTCAGTTGCAGCAACAAGCTCCCTTCCAGGATGTCACCAGTGATTGGCAGGATCGAGGATTGGTGGCGTTTGTTAATGTCGATCGTGATAGCGCCAGCCGTTTAGGTATCACGATGGCGGCTATCGACAGCGCGCTATATAACGCCTTCGGTCAACGCCTGATTTCCACCATTTATACCCAAGCCAACCAATACCGCGTGGTGCTGGAACATGACGTGCAGGCCACGCCGGGGTTGGCGGCGTTTAACGATATCCGCCTGACCGGCAGCGACGGTAAAGGGGTGCCGCTGAGCAGTATTGCCACCATTGAGGAGCGCTTCGGGCCATTATCGATTAACCATTTGAATCAATTCCCGTCAGCCACTATCTCCTTCAATCTGGCGCCGGGATATTCCTTGGGTGAGGGGGTAAACGCGGTGACACAAGCTGAGCAGGCAATTCAGCTACCGGCGGATATCACCACCCGCTTCCAAGGCTCTACGCTGGCATTCCAGGCCGCACTCGGTAGCACGCTGTGGCTGATTATCGCCGCGATTGTGGCGATGTATATCGTGCTCGGCGTGTTATATGAAAGCTTTATTCATCCGGTCACTATCTTGTCAACTCTGCCCACCGCCGGTGTCGGTGCCTTGCTGGCGCTGATGCTGACCGGCAATGAGCTGGATGTGATTGCCATTATCGGCATTATTCTGCTGATCGGGATTGTGAAGAAGAATGCCATCATGATGATCGACTTTGCACTGGCCGCAGAACGGGATCAGGGGATGACCCCGTATGATGCTATCTATCAGGCGTGCTTGTTACGTTTCCGCCCCATTCTGATGACCACATTGGCAGCGCTGTTTGGTGCATTGCCATTAATGCTCAGTACCGGGGCCGGGGCCGAGCTACGCCAACCGCTGGGTGTGTGTATGGTCGGCGGGCTGATTGTCAGTCAGGTACTAACCCTGTTTACCACCCCGGTTATCTATCTGTTGTTCGATAAACTGGCACGCAACTCCCATGGCAAAAATCGCTATCGCCATCAGGATACTGACACACCTGAATTACCCCATGGGCAGGAGCAGCCGTGAAATTCTTCGCTCTGTTCATCCATCGCCCGGTGGCTACCACCCTGCTGACACTGGCTATCACCCTCAGCGGAATTATCGGTTTTAGCTTATTGCCGGTATCACCGCTGCCGCAGGTGGATTATCCGGTGATTTCGGTGAGTGCATCGATGCCAGGGGCCGATCCTGAGACCATGGCGTCCTCAATTGCCACACCGCTGGAACGCGCTCTGGGCAGAATTGCGGGCGTCAATGAAATGACCTCTACCAGTTCATTGGGCAGCACGCGGATCATTCTGCAATTTGATCTTAATCGAGATATCAACGGTGCGGCCCGTGATGTGCAGGCAGCGCTTAATGCCGCGCAAAGCTTGCTACCTACCGGCATGCCAAACCGCCCGACCTATCGCAAGATGAACCCGTCGGATGCACCCATCATGATAATGACGCTGACCTCGGATACCTTTACTCAAGGTCAGTTGTATGATTTTGCCTCTACCAAATTGGCGCAGAAAATTGCTCAAACCGAGGGGGTCAGTGATGTCTCGGTGGGAGGCAGTTCCCTGCCTGCGGTGCGGGTTGAATTGAACCCTGGTGCGCTGTTTAACCAAGGCGTTTCGCTGGATGCAGTGCGACAAGCAATCAGCGCCGCCAACGTCCGCCGCCCACAAGGCGCTATCGATTCCAGCCAACAGCACTGGCAGGTGCAGGCCAATGATGAGATCAAAACCGCAGAGGGTTATCGCCCGCTGGTAATTCATTACAACAATGGTTCAGCGGTACGGCTACAGGATGTCGCCACGGTGGTGGACTCAGTGCAAGATGTGCGTAACGCCGGGATGTCCGATGGCAAGCCGGCGGTGCTGTTAGTAATCAGCCGCGAGCCGGGGGCAAATATTATCGCCACCGTCGACCGGATCCGAGCAGAACTTCCGGCCCTGCGTGCCTCGATCCCCGCCTCAATTCAGTTGACTATTGCACAAGATCGCTCGCCGACCATTCGTGCTTCGTTAGATGAAGTGGAGCGCTCATTGATGATAGCCGTAGCTTTGGTGATTCTGGTGGTATTCCTGTTTCTGCGCTCCGGCCGTGCCACGCTTATTCCCGCGGTTGCCGTGCCGGTTTCGTTGATCGGAACATTTACCGCTATGTATCTGTGCGGTTTTAGCCTGAATAACTTGTCATTGATGGCATTGACCATCGCCACCGGCTTCGTAGTTGATGATGCCATTGTGGTGCTGGAGAATATTTCCCGCCATCTGGAAGCGGGGGTAAAACCAATGGCCGCCGCCCTGCGCGGGGTGCGCGAAGTGGGCTTTACCGTGTTGTCGATGAGTATTTCGCTGGTGGCCGTGTTTATTCCACTGCTGCTGATGGAAGGGTTACCGGGCCGTTTATTCCGCGAGTTTGCCATAACACTGTCGGTGGCTATCGGCATCTCACTGGTCATTTCCCTCACGTTGACGCCAATGATGTGCGCCCATTTGCTACGATCACACCCGGTTGGTCAGCAACCCCGGATTCGCGGGTTTGGTAAAATGCTGCTGTCTATTCAGCAAGGTTATGGTCGCTCACTCAATTGGGTACTGGGTCATACACGTTGGGTAATGGTGGTGCTGCTTTCCACTATCGCGCTCAATGTTTGGCTCTATATCAGTATCCCGAAAACCTTTTTCCCCGAGCAGGATACTGGCCGGATGATGGGCTTTATCCAAGCTGATCAAAGTATTTCGTTTCAGTCGATGCAGCAGAAGCTGAAGGATTTCATGAAGATAGTCAACGATGATCCAGCGGTCGACAATGTCACCGGCTTCACCGGTGGCTCACGCACGAATAGCGGGTCGATGTTTATCTCGCTCAAACCCTTGAGTGAGCGCAGTGAGAGCGCTCAGCAAATTATCACTCGTCTGCGTGCCAAACTAGCCAAAGAACCGGGGGCGAGCCTGTTCCTTGCACCAGTGCAGGACATTCGCGTCGGTGGCCGTCAAGCCAACGCCAGTTATCAATTTACGCTGTTAGCTGACGATTTAGCCGCACTACGTGAATGGGAACCCAAAGTCCGCGCCGCGCTGGCTAAATTGCCGGAGCTGGCAGATGTTAACTCTGACCAGCAGGATAAAGGCTCGGAGATGGCACTGACTTACGATCGCGAGACCATGGCGCGCTTGGGGATTGATGTGTCCACAGCCAATGCCCTGTTAAACAACGCCTTTGGTCAACGGCAGATCTCCACCATTTATCAACCGTTGAACCAATACAAAGTGGTGATGGAAGTCGCCCCCCAATACACTCAGGATGTCAGTTCGCTCGATAAGATGTTTGTGATTAATAGTAGCGGTCAGTCAATTCCATTGTCTTATTTCGCCAAGTGGCAACCGGCCAATGCGCCACTGTCGGTTAATCATCAAGGCTTATCCGCCGCCTCGACCATCTCATTTAACTTACCGGAAGGCGGCAGTTTATCTGAAGCAACCGCCGCCGTTGAGCGGGTAATGACGGAACTTGGGGTGCCTGCCACCGTGCGCGGCACCTTTACTGGTACCGCACAGGTATTCCAGGAAACACTGAAATCGCAGTTGTGGCTGATTATGGCCGCTATCGCTACGGTGTATATCGTGCTCGGGATGTTGTATGAGAGCTATGTTCATCCACTGACCATTCTGTCCACACTGCCCTCTGCTGGGGTGGGCGCGCTACTGGCGCTAGAACTGTTCGACGCCCCCTTTAGCCTGATCGCACTTATTGGCATTATGCTATTGATTGGTATCGTGAAAAAGAACGCCATTATGATGGTGGACTTTGCCCTCGACGCGCAACGTAATGGCAATCTCAGCGCCCGCGATGCTATTTTTCAGGCCAGTTTATTGCGCTTTCGGCCGATTCTAATGACCACATTGGCCGCCTTGTTCGGGGCGCTGCCACTGGTGCTAAGCAGTGGTGATGGGGCAGAGTTACGTCAACCACTGGGGATAACCATTGTCGGTGGGCTGGTAATGAGCCAATTGCTAACACTGTATACCACACCGGTGGTTTACCTCTATTTTGACCGATTACGTAGCCGCTTTAGTAAGCAGCCGCTAATGAAGCTGGAATAGCCTATGGCGATATATCCAGGCGGCAAGCGAGAGAGTCCCGATGAGCTGACTTATATTTTAAGGTCAAAACCCGTAAGTGATTCGGGTAAGCGAATGCAGTCAACACAGCAGCAGGTTGAAAGATGACGAGTATACGCTGGCAACTGTGGATCGTTGCCTTCGGTTTCTTTATGCAGACGCTGGATACCACCATCGTCAATACCGCCCTGCCCTCGATTGCGGCCAGTTTGGGTGAGAACCCATTGCGTATGCAATCGGTCATTGTGTCGTATGTGTTGACGGTGGCGGTGATGCTGCCCGCTAGCGGGTGGTTGGCTGATCGTGTCGGGGTTAAGTGGGTATTTTTCTCAGCAATCATTCTGTTTACCCTTGGTTCACTGATGTGCGCGCAATCTGAAACCCTGAATGAGCTTATCGCCTCTCGCGTGATTCAAGGGGTCGGTGGCGCAATGATGGTACCCGTGGGCCGCCTGACGGTGATGAAGATCGTGCCACGCGAACAATATATGTCGGCGATGGCCTTTGTCACCCTACCCGGCCAGATTGGGCCATTGGTTGGCCCGGCGCTGGGGGGATTTCTGGTGGAATACGCCAGTTGGCACTGGATCTTCTTGATCAACCTACCGGTGGGGGTGGTTGGCGCGTTAGCTACTCTGCTGCTGATGCCTAACTACACCATGCGTACCCGTCGCTTTGATATCAGCGGCTTTATCATGCTGGCTATCGGCATGGCAACCCTAACACTGGCGTTAGATGGCCATAAAGGGCTGGGTTTGCCACCGCTGGCAATTGCGGGTTTAGTCTTGTCTGGGATGTTGGCTCTGGCCGGATATTGGTGGCATGCCCGAGGTAATAACGCTGCGCTATTTTCACTGAGATTGTTCAAAAACAAATCCTATGCCCTTGGCCTGACTGCAAGTATGACTGCGCGCATTGGCAGTGGCATGCTGCCCTTTATGACCCCGATTTTCCTGCAAATCGGGCTGGGATTCACGCCGTTCCATGCAGGTTTAATGATGATCCCGATGATTATCGGCAGTATGGGCATGAAGCGAATTATCGTGCAGGTGGTTAACCGCTTCGGCTACCGGCAAGTGTTGGTCAGCGCGACATTGCTGCTGGCGGTGGTTAGTCTGAGCTTCCCGCTGGTGGCACTGATGGGCTGGCTATGGCTACTGCCGGTGGTGCTATTTTTCCAGGGAATGGTTAACGCACTGCGCTTCTCCACCATGAATACCTTAACCCTGAAAGATTTACCAAACCGCCTTGCCAGTAGCGGCAATAGCTTGCTGTCGATGGTGATGCAACTCTCCATGAGTCTGGGGGTCAGTACCGCCGGGATATTGTTGGGCGTGTTTGCACATAATCAGGTGGTTACCAATACCCCGGCAACCCACAGCGCGTTCTTGTACAGCTATATGTGTATGGCCATTATTATTGCTCTGCCCGCCCTGATATTTAATCACGTGCCGCCGGATACCGGCACCAATCGTAATCTGGTCCGCCAACCCATTAAACCGGCCAACCGATAGAACAGGTGAAAACATAATGAGAATCGGCATTACCGGAAAACTATTTATGGCAATATTTGCTACCTGCATGCTGGTGTTGATCACCATGCACTGGGGGGTTAGAGCCAGCTTCGAGCGCGGATTCATTGATTACATCAAACAAAGCAATGAACAACGTATCGCCATGTTGGGAGACGCGCTTGAGGTGCAATATCAGCGTTACGGTAACTGGGATTTCCTGCGTAATAATGATCAGGTGATTTATCAGATCATGCGCTCTTTCGAGCAGAGCGGTGATAACAGCCGCAATCTGCCGCCACGAGGCTGGCGCGCTCAGTTCTGGGTGGTCGATAATCACAATAATCTACTGGTCGGGCACACCGGTCAGGTGCCGAAAGAAGCTAGCCGTCGCGCCATCAAGGTGAATAAAAACGTGGTGGGCTGGGTGATGTCCACTCCCCCCGAAAAACTGACGCGTAATGCAGATATTAACTTTGACCAGCAACAGCGCCGCACCAGTTGGATTATTGTCGGCTTATCAACCCTGCTGGCGGCAGCGGTGACCTGGGTTTTATCGCGCGGGATGTTGGCACCGGTAAAACGGTTAGTGGAAGGTACTCACCGCTTAGCTGCCGGTGATTTCAGCACTCGAGTGGCGGTCAGTAGCCGTGACGAACTGGGTCGTTTGGCACAAGATTTTAACCAACTTGCCAGTTCGTTGGAGAAAAACGAGCAAATGCGGCGCGACTTTATGGCCGATGTCTCGCATGAATTACGCACGCCACTGGCGGTACTGCGCGGCGAGTTGGAGGCGCTACAGGATGGTGTGCGCCAACCAACACCTGAATCCTTGATCTCACTGCAAGCCGAGGTAGGAATTCTGACCAAACTGGTCAACGACCTGCATCAGTTATCGCTCTCAGATCGTGGTGCACTGGCCTACCGTAAAACCCAACTGGATGCCGTGCGTCTGTTACAAATCGCTATCGCCAGCTTCCATGGTCGTTTCCAAAGTAAAAATATCACCATTACCGCCCATCTGCCTGAACAGGCAATAATGTTCGGCGACCCCGACCGATTGAATCAGCTATTTCATAATTTACTGGAAAACAGTCTGCGTTATACCAATGAAGGCGGGCAGCTTGAGATTATCGCACTGCCAGAAGAAGAAGCATTAACCCTACACTGGCAGGACAGTAAACCGGGCCTTAGTGATGAACAGCTACAACGTATTTTTGAGCGTTTTTATCGCACCGAAAGCTCACGTAACCGCGCAAGCGGCGGCTCAGGACTAGGGCTGGCGATATGCCACAATATTGTCGAGGCCCACGGTGGCAAAATCAGCGCCGAACATTCACCTTTGGGTGGCCTGCGGATTACGGTAGTATTTCCGCTATTCCATTCCATAGGGTAGTTCATTGTAATGCACGAGCCGCTTCAGTCTGCCAGCCAATCTGGCTCCGTATTGATTGTTGAAGATGAACCGAAGCTCGGCCAGTTATTGGTCGATTACCTGCAAGCTGCGGGTTATCAGACCCAATGGCTCACCAGGGGTGACGAGGTAGTGGCGGCAGTCCGTCAGTCGCCACCGGCCATTATTTTGCTGGATTTAATGTTACCCGGTAGCGATGGCATTACCATTTGCCGAGAAATTCGCCGTTTCTCTGATGTGCCGATTATGATGGTGACGGCAAAAACCGAAGAGATTGATCGATTACTGGGGCTGGAGATCGGTGCTGACGACTATATCTGCAAACCCTATAGCCCGCGGGAAGTGGTGGCGCGGGTCAAAACCATTCTGCGCCGCTGCCGACCGCTACCGCAGCAGCCAAGTGATACGGTGCCACTGCTGATTGATGAATCCCGCTTTCAGGCCAGTTATCTGGGCCATCAGTTGGAATTGACCCCGGCAGAATTTCGTCTGCTGAAAATACTGGCAACCCAACCAGGCCATGTGTTTAGCCGTGAGCAACTGCTGAATAATCTGTATGACGATTACCGCGTGGTGACGGATCGCACTATCGATAGCCATATCAAAAATCTCCGGCGCAAGCTGGAATCACTCGATGGCAAGAAGCCATTTATCCGTGCAGTGTACGGTATGGGGTATCGCTGGGAAGCAGAGATCTGTCGTTTACTGTAATGCCGTCTTTGCCAAAGGTGCGTTATGTTGGTGGTGCATGGCGCATTGACCTGACATCCGGTCAACGTTGACTACACTCATTAGAGGTATCACAACCAACAGGAGAACCACTATGACCATGGGTTACTATGAGCTTAATAAGGCAAAGAATGGGCAGCACTATTTCAATCTAAAAGCCAGCAATGGCGAAACTATTCTCTCCAGTGAGATGTACGCCAGTAAGGCTTCGGCTGAAAACGGCATATCATCAGTGCAAAGTAACTCCCCACTGGAAAGCCAATATGAGCTGAAGCACAACGTCAAAAATGAACCTTATTTCGTTTTGAAAGCGAAAAACCATCAGGTTATTGGCGTCAGTGAATCCTACAGTTCTGACGCTGCTGCCAAAAAAGGCATTGCCTCCGTAATAAAAAATGGCCCGACCACCATAATTAAAGATTTGACGCTGTAATTTTTATTTATCTGATAGCGCTATTTAACCTACATTCGTTGCTTAAACGTACCTGCGCGGGGCGAGTGACCGCGCATCTCATTTCAAACGTTTCTGATCTTCGGTTACCGCTGCAAACTCTTTCTCCAGCATTTTTTTCAATACCTGCTGGTTACGTGGTAATAAACCTATTTTCAAACCAAAAGGCCGAAAAACACGCCCAAGCACAGATAACGTCTGGCCCCCTTTATCCGTTTCAATATCAGACAGAGTACGTCGGCTGATATTAACCAAAGATGAAAACTCGTCCTGAGACATGGTTAGCATCTCTTTTCTAAGTTTGCGCAGTAATTCCCCTGTAGATATCTGTTCACTAAATAGCTGGCTTAGTAACAGCAGCAACAAGTTCTCACGCTCTTGCGGTGAAAGTTTCACTTTCATAAATGTGCCCAGCGTTGTAATTTTTCATCCAAATAATCAAAAGCCATTCTCGGCATATTAAGAATGCTGTCCGGTACTCCTCGCATTTTAAGACGAGCCTTCAAACCTATTAGATTTTCAGCCATTTGCTGGAATGCCAAAAAGACACGGTCAGGGTCAGGGTCAGGGTCAGCAAGATCAGATAACTCAGTAATAATGCCCTTCCAGTCAAAATTCCCTCCCTCTTCATAGGGCGAGCCCCATTGAGTCACTCTGGGAATACCTTTAGGATCTGCTTTCATCGGGGCAAAATCATAGATAGGCGAGAGCCAGATCCCCTCAGGCCGTTTAATTAATGCAGTATTGCGGCATCATGCCAAAGACCGTGATTGAAGATCTGTATCGTTAGTTTAGCCACCAACACCTCTTGAGCAAAAAACTGCTCATAAAAAGAATAAATCAGCATTTATGTGCAAAAAACTGCTCAATTAACGGATTATTTCCTTAGGCTCTAAGACATTAAAATCCGCTTAAACTGATCCAGATCATTTAAACCCTACAAAAATTGTGCAATGGCTGATTTTCATGATTGGCGAGGTTACAATCCCCGACTTTTAACCACCCCTTCGGGCGTGGTTCTGACTTGAACTCAGACTGAGAGCCACTTATATGTCTTCATCTATTCCTTTTACCCCGGAATTATTATCGCCTGCCGGTACCCTTAAAAACATGCGTTATGCCTTTGCTTATGGGGCGGATGCGGTTTACGCCGGCCAACCGCGTTATAGCCTGCGGGTGCGTAATAATGAATTTAATCACGAGAACCTGGCATTAGGTATTCAGGAAGCGCATGCCCTCGGTAAGCGCTTCTATGTGGTCGTGAATATTGCCCCCCACAACTCCAAACTGAAAACCTTTCTGCGTGATTTAAAACCGGTGATCGATATGGGGCCGGATGCACTGATTATGTCGGATCCCGGCTTGATCATGATGGTACGTGAGGCATTCCCGCAGATGGATATTCATCTGTCAGTACAAGCTAACGCCGTCAACTGGGCTACCGTCAAATTTTGGCAACAGATGGGTTTGACCCGCGTTATTCTCTCCCGCGAGTTATCACTGGAAGAAATTGCAGAAATACGCGCACAAGTTCCTGATATGGAGCTGGAGATTTTTGTCCACGGCGCACTGTGCATGGCCTATTCCGGCCGTTGCCTGCTATCTGGTTATATCAATAAACGCGACCCGAATCAGGGAACCTGCACCAATGCCTGCCGCTGGGAATATAATGTTCAGGAAGGCAAAGAAGATGAAATCGGCAACATCGTGCATATTCACCAACCGATTGCGGTAAAGAATATCGAGCCAACACTGGGTATCGGTGCACCGACCGATAAAGTGTTTATGATTGAGGAAGCACAGCGCCCTGGTGAGTACATGACCGCCACCGAAGATGAGCACGGCACTTACATCATGAACTCAAAAGACCTACGCGCTATTCAACATGTGGAACGCCTGACGCAATTAGGTGTGCATTCACTGAAAATTGAGGGTCGGACTAAATCCTTCTACTATTGCGCCCGTACCGCACAGGTTTACCGCCGCGCTATCGATGATGCGGTTGCGGGTAAACCTTTTGATCCAACCTTGTTGACCACACTGGAAGGCTTGGCTCACCGGGGTTATACCGAAGGCTTCCTGCGCCGTCATGTGCATGAAGAGCAACAAACTTACGATTACGGCTATTCAGTTTCTGAGCGCCAGCAATTTGTCGGTGAGTTTACCGGAGTGCGTCGTGACGGCTTGGCTGAAGTGGTGGTCAAAAACAAATTCTCGGTTGGTGATAGTGTTGAGCTGATGACACCAAACGGCAATATCCAGTTTATTCTCGACAGCATGCAAGATAAAAAAGGTCAGCCGGCAGATATTGCACCGGGTAATGGTCATATCATGTATTTGCCCATCCCCGCGGACATTAACGTGGAATATGGCTTACTGGTACGTAATCTAAATGGGACAAATAGCCGAAACCCCCATGAAAAAGCGTAACGTAAAGCGATAAAAAAATAATGCCATCGCCAAGATGGCATTTTTAGCAAATATTAGAAATGGATCACATCAATTATAATTACGCTGGGGTAGCATAGCTCGAGTACAATCAAGAACTAAAAAAGTTTTACAGCAAGACTAGGAACCACCTCCTTGGCTAGCCCAATCTCCCTTGGGCTGGCCTTTTCTTTTTACGGCCCTATCCATCTGATTACAATTAATTTTTCCTAAATTTTATTATTAATGATTCTTGTTAAGCTATTAACTAATAATAAGAAAGCCTGTTTTATGAATAACCTCACCATCAAATAATAATTATCTCCGTTAAATAAATATCCCAACAAAAATAAAACCTCTTTTTATTAAACTTAAAGATAATTGATATTTGCAATATTGTCGGAATAATCTCATATAGCTAAAGAAGCCAAACCCACTACCAGCAAGTGATTCGAGCTGCATTTATGCTAGCCCCTCACTAATCCCGATGAACTTACTCAAGTAAGTGATTCGGGTAAGTGAACGCCGCTAACACCCCTGCAAGTTCAAGTAAGAAGGGGATAGGTAAATTAAACAGCTATGGGTTACTGTTACTCCTATCGCAGAAACGATTGGAGCACGTTATGACCTCAATGCCACGTACCCTTCTCATCTTGAACGGTAAGGAATCGGGTAATCTTGAAGTTCGCAATGCCGTCAAAAACTTGCGTGATGAAGGCATTATGCTTCATGTTCGAGTCACTTGGGAACACGGGGATGCGAAGCGTTATGTTGGCGAAGCTGCCGGTCTGGGGGTCGATACGGTAATTGCGGGCGGGGGAGATGGCACTATTAATGAAGTCGCCAGCGCGCTGATGGCCCTGCCCTCCTACAACCGCCCCAATTTAGGTATTGTGCCCTTAGGTACAGCCAACGATTTTGCCACCAGTTGTAACATTCCCCTGCACATAGAAAATGCATTTCAATTGGCAGTCAAAGGCCGGGCGGTCACCATTGATATCGCGCGAGTAAATAGCGAACACTACTTTATCAATATGGCGACCGGTGGCTTTGGCACCCGCATTACCACTGAGACACCGGAAAAACTCAAAGCCGTACTGGGTGGGGCTTCATACTTTATTCATGGCCTGATGCGTATGGATGCGATTAAAGCAGACAGTTGTGAAATACATGGGCCAGGTTTCGAATGGGCGGGTGATGCACTGGTAATAGGTATCGGCAACGGTCGGCAAGCCGGTGGTGGACAGCCTCTCTGCCCCGATGCGCTAGTTAATGATGGCTTGCTGCAATTGCGGTTGCTGACCGCAGAGGAATTGCTTCCTGCCCTACTGACCAGCGTGTTCAGTGGTGAGAAAAATAAAAATGTAGTGGAGGCTACCTTGCCTTGGCTGGAAATTACAGCCCCCCATGACATCACTTTTAATCTGGATGGCGAACCACTGGCAGGCAAGCATTTCCGTATCGAAATAATCCCCAATGCGATTGGCTGCCGTCTGCCGCCAAATTGTGAACTGCTGGGCTAAATATCTATCCGTGGGCTATCTTCAGTTAGCCCATGATCCCTCTCGATTTTATTACCCTTATCGCTCTGCCTAACTCAACGTTGACCTGGCTTTAGCTCGAGTTAACGCATTTTTTTACGCAAAAACCTTTCATTTCAAACCTCTTTTCTTTTACATTTAATTTTCACTTTGAAAGGTTTTACTTTCAAAGTGTGATCCATATGCAATAAATAGATCTAAAAAATGATTATGGTAGTTCACATGGCGACAGACAAGATGCTGAAGTCCATTCTGGAACCTCAGTATTTTGAATACCGCTTTATCACGCGGTTCCTGAAGTTTCTTTTCAAAACAAAAGTTTATAAAAACAGCCATAACCTCGATTACAGGAGAAAAAAATGATTGAACTCATAACCCATGGAGCCGAGTGGTTTATCGGACTCTTCCAAAAAGGGGGCGAAGTTTTTGTTGGCATGGTCACCGGGATCTTACCTTTATTAATCAGTTTGTTAGTAATCATGAATGCACTGATCAAGTTTGTTGGTCAGGATAGGATTGAACGATTGGCTCAACGCTGTGCCGGTAACCCTGTTTCCCGTTACCTGTTGCTGCCACTGATCGGTACCTTTGTATTTTGTAACCCGATGACCTTAAGTCTCGGGCGTTTTATGCCAGAAAAATATAAACCAAGTTATTACGCGGCCGCCTCTTACAGTTGCCACTCAATGAATGGTTTGTTCCCACACATTAACCCAGGTGAGTTGTTCGTGTTCTTAGGTATTGCCAGTGGTTTAACCACACTGGGCTTACCCCTCGGCCCGCTGGCTGTTAGCTACTTCCTGGTTGGGTTGTTCACCAACTTCTTCCGTGGCTGGGTTACCGATCTGACGACCTCCATCTTTGAACGCAAAATGGGCATCCGTCTGGACCGTAACGTACAACTTTAATATGTAAATTAAATACATACTGTGTGGAGCAGAGCATGAGTGAATTCATCAGGATTGAAAAAGGCGAAGGCGGCTGGGGTGGCCCATTAGTGTTGCCAATCGTACCGGGTAAGAAAATTGTCTATATCACCGCGGGTACCCGCCCGGCCATTATTGACCGTATCAGTGAACTGACTGGCTGGGAAGCGGTGGATGGGTTCAAAGAAGGTGAGCCACCAGCCGAAGAGATCGCCGTGGCGATTATTGACTGTGGTGGCACCCTGCGCTGTGGCCTGTATCCGAAACGCCGTATTCCAACCGTTAATATCCATTCAACCGGTCAATCCGGGCCGATGGCGCAATACATACTGGAAGATATTTATGTTTCCGGTGTGCGTGAAAAAAATATCCATAAAGTCAGTGGAACCGATCACGCCACCGCAACGGCTGCACCAGCAGAACCGGCGACAGCAACCGCAAGCAAAGCTGGTCGTGATTACGATACCAGCAAGAAAATTACCGAACAAAGTGACGGGTTACTGGCGAAAGTCGGGATGGGGATGGGGTCTGTTGTGGCGGTATTCTTCCAGTCAGGCCGCGACACCATCGATACCGTACTGAAAACTATCCTGCCGTTTATGGCCTTCGTTTCGGCGTTAATCGGCATCATTATGGCATCCGGTTTGGGCGACTTTATCGCCCACGGCTTAACACCGCTGGCCAGCAGCCCGATAGGCTTAGTGCTCTTGGCACTGATCTGCTCCTTCCCACTGTTGTCGCCGTTCTTAGGCCCAGGGGCCGTTATCGCACAAGTTATCGGCGTATTGGTTGGGGTACAAATTGGTTTGGGGAATATTCCACCGCAATTAGCCCTGCCAGCGTTATTTGCAATTAATGCCCAAGCAGCATGTGACTTTATCCCAGTAGGTCTGTCTTTGGCCGAAGCGAAACAAGATACCGTTCGTGTCGGTGTCCCTTCGGTTCTGGTTGGCCGTTTCCTTACTGGAGCGCCAACAGTATTGATTGCCTGGGCAGCATCAGCCTTTATCTATCAGTAAGCACTAAATACAAAATTATCTGTAATACATTCAACGGTTAAGGATGTACGTATGAATACTATTTATCAGACAACTATTACCAATATCGGCGACAGCGCCCGCGAGGCGCTGCTTGATGACATGCTTATCACCTTCCGCGAAGGGGCACCCAAAGATATTGAAGAGTTCTGTTTTATCCATCAGCACAGCGATACCGATGGAGAGCTACAGGCTGGCAACATTATGGAACTGGCTGATCTGCGCTATGTCATCACCGCAGTTGGCGAGGTGGCAACTCAGAACCTACGTGAATTGGGTCATGTCACCATTCGTTTTAATGGTGATAAGCAGCCTGAGTTCCCCGGTTCTATCCATGTAATAGGGCCAACACCCGATGATATTCCTATCGGTAGCTCACTGAAATTTATTCGTTAATTTATTCATTTATACCCGATGTCATTAGCATCGCAGTTAACCCTGCGACAGCTTCAAGTACTAAGGGTATTAGCCGAAGTAATTGGAATTGCAAAGGAAGTAGACGAACAAATCCCGATGAGCTGACACTCGTCAGTGATTCGGGTGAGTGAGTTCGACTAACACCGCTGCAGCTTCAAGTACCAAGGATAATTTTGGAGGTAGTTATGTCACAAGTAGCAGTAGTTATTGGTGGTGGACAAACATTAGGCGCATTCTTGTGTCATGGTCTTGCCGAAGCAGGGTATAAAGTTGCAGTTGCTGATTTAAATTCAGCTAACGCACAGTTAGTCGCTGATCAGATTAATGCCGAATACGGCGCAGATAGCGCCCGTGGTTTTCAGGTTGATGCCACCAATGAAAGCAGCGTGCAAATGCTGGCAAAAGCAGTAGATCAAAGTTTCCATCAAACTAACCTGCTCGTTTACAGCGCAGGCATTGCCAAGGCAGCACCGATTACTGATTTCCCACTGGATGATTTTGACCGCTCACTACAGGTCAATCTGGTCGGTTACTTCTTATGTGCTCGTGAATTCTCTCGCCTGATGATCCGTGATGGCGTTGCCGGGCGAATTATCCAGATCAACTCCAAATCAGGTAAAGTGGGCAGTAAACACAACTCGGGTTACAGTGCTGCCAAGTTTGGTGGCGTTGGTTTGACCCAATCATTGGCTCTGGACTTGGCTGACTACGGTATCACGGTGCATTCCCTGATGTTAGGCAATCTGTTGAAATCACCGATGTTCCAATCACTTTTACCGCAGTACGCTGCAAAGTTGGGCATTCAACCAGAAGAAGTTGAAAAATATTACACCGATAAAGTGCCACTAAAACGGGGTTGTGATTATCAGGATGTGCTTAACATGCTGTTGTTCTACGCTAGCGATAAAGCCGCCTATTGCACCGGACAATCAATTAATATTACCGGTGGTCAGGTGATGTTTTAAGTGTGATGTTGTCTGAAAAAACAGTTTGTCATCCCAGCAAGCGAAGGGGACTGTTTCTAGCGGTCTCACAGAGGCGAGGCCCAAGGATGGGCCAAGCAACGAACGCAGCTAACACTGCTGCAACGTCAAGTAAGAAGGATAAAAATATGTCTCCAACATCAGCACTGATCACTATTGTTATCATCGCCTGGGTGCTGCAAATCATGCTTGGCTGGTGGCAAATCAATCGGTTTAACCGTGCTTTTGACCGCCTGTGTCAGCACAGTAAATCAGTTGGTGTTGGCCGATCTGGCGGGCGCTTTAAGCCCCGCGTGGTAATGGCGCTGGCTTTCGATGAAAATATGCGGGTCAGTGACAGCATGATCATGCGTGGCATTAGCGTTTTCGCCCGCCCACGCCCATTACCTCAGCTTCATGGCTTACATCAGCAGGATTTAATCCCGGATGTGATCTTCCCTACGGATAAAGCATGTCAAACTGCACTATTATTAGCGATTAAACCGAAATCATGATATTTTCACAATGAAAGCTATTCTTTTTCATGTGAAAGTTATGCCTGAAAAAGAGGCAATGGAAATACTTGAGCGGGGATCGTTATGAAGCCAAAGCAGCGACAGGTTGCAATACTGGAATATCTCCAACAACACGGAAAGACGGCCGTCGATCAACTCGCCGCACATTTTTCAACCACCGGTACCACTATTCGTAAGGATTTAACCAGTCTTGAAAATGAAGGGGCGGTTATCCGTACCTACGGTGGGGTCGTATTAAATCGTGATGATATAGAACAACCCATTGACCGTAAAACTCACATTAATACCGATAAGAAAAAACAAATTGCTCAAGCTGCCAGCAAACTGATTAAAGACGGTGATAGCCTGGTTTTTGATGCCGGTAGTACCGTGTTGCAAATGGTTCCCCACCTGACAAAATTCAACAATATCACGGTGATGACCAACAGCCTGCATATCGTCAATGAACTGGTTGAGCTGGATAACGATCAAACTATCTTGATGCCGGGTGGCACTTACCGTAAAGGTTCAGCCTCTTTTCATGGTAGTCTGGCAGAATCTGCATTTGATAATTTTAGTTTCGATCAACTGTTTATCGGTGCAGATGGTGTCGATCTGAAAGCAGGTGTCACCACGTTTAACGAAGTTTATCATGTTAGTACGGCGATGTGCCGTGCCGCTAGCCGCATTATTTTGCTGGTTGATTCCTCCAAATTTGGCCGTAAAAGCCCAAATGTAGTGTGCCCGTTAAGCGCCGTTGATATCCTGATTACAGATAAAGGTATTAGCCCAGAATATTTGCAAGCGCTACAGGACATGGGCATTAACATCATTCTGGTTGATAAAAATGACTAATCCGTTGATTACCTATGCCCGTGAAACACTGGAAATTGAACTGACAGAAGCGCATAAGCTGCTGTCACGTTTAGATGATAATTTTATTCGCGCCTGTGAGTTATTATTAGCCTGCACCGGTAAGGCTGTAGTTTCAGGGATTGGCAAATCTGGCCATATTGGTAAAAAGATTGCTGCATCACTGGCCAGCACTGGCACCCCCTCCTTCTTTGTACATCCGGCTGAAGCATTGCACGGCGATTTGGGCATGATTGGCCCTCAGGATGTGGTGATTTTTATCTCCTACTCAGGGCGCGCCAAAGAACTGGACCTGATTCTACCCTTGTTGGCGGATAGCCAGATCCCCGTGATTGCCATCACTGGCGGCAAAGAGTCCCCGCTGGCGCTGGGTGCTGCCTGTGTCTTGGATATCAGTGTCGAGCACGAAGCTTGCCCGATGGGGTTGGCTCCTACCTCCAGCGCGGTTAATACCCTGATGATGGGGGACGCTCTGGCAATGGCATTAATGCGCCATCGCGGTTTCGGTGCAGAAGATTTTGCCCGCTCACATCCTGGCGGCAGCTTGGGCGCAAGGCTACTTAATCGAGTCCATCACTTAATGAGAACCGGTGATCGCTTGCCGATGGTGAATGAATCCGACAGCGTAATGGAAGCCATGTTAGAACTGAGCCGTACAGGACTAGGGCTGGTGGCTGTATGTGACCCGGAGCAACGGGTTGTGGGGGTATTCACTGACGGTGATTTACGCCGCTGGCTGGTAAAAGGTGGCACCTTACAGCACCCCTTAGAAAATGCCATCACACGGCCAGGCTACCGATTACCTGAGCAATGGCGCGCAGGAGAAGCGCTGGAGGCACTGCATCAGCACCATCTCAGTGCCGCACCGGTGGTGAATCTGGATGGGAAACTGGTCGGAGCCATTAATCTGCACGACCTGCATCAAGCTGGCGTTGGTTGATATCCCCGTCATTGTTCAAGTTGTAGCTGTGTTGGTTGCATTCACGATTCAGGCCTCGCTGCTGCGAGGCCGCTGCAACCAGCATTCAAATCCGCCAGTGACATCTTCATCAATATAATCAATTAATCTAGATAAATTTACTTATTAGCGGCCTGCCTGCAATCAGTGCCAATTAGGATCTTGCTGTAACTGCTTTTTGAGCATGGCCTGGATACTGTCATTGGGGCGACCGAGCCATTGATAGGTCGCGAACTCACTCGGTTTATCAAGTGCTTGTGGCTTGTCCGCCACGGAAATACGCATTCCCCATGCCTGCCATACTTGTTTTTTATCCTGACTAAACGCCACCCACATAAAGTTATTACTGCAATCATGAGGTTTACAAATTCGCCCCACCTTATATTGCTGCCCTTGCCAATTTATCACCTCATAAGGTGCTGACGTCCCCACCCCTTTGCGTGCCCAGGCGGGGAGATTCTTTTGGCTTTTCACCATTTTTTGCCAGCTATTTTTATAAACCGGCTGTTGCAGCAGATCCGCCGTGGTCGGGCGGTTTTTGACAGAAGAAGTCTGGGCAACTGACGTGGCTGTGACAGTTGTGGTGGCTGGCTGCGCGAAAGCCCAGGAGCTGACACTGAGCATCACCGCAGCCACAAGACAATGGCGGGTTTTGTTACCTTTCATTATCGAAATCCTTATTATCTGATTAATCTACTCGCCGGACAGTGAGCCAGGCTCTGTGCAACGGCTTAGCGGCGTGGTATTAGTTTGCCTGTCTATGACCATCAACCGGCGAAAAAGTTGATCCATAGCACGAATTTTCATCCTAATTCCAGTTATACCACAATCTGTATGACAGCTTGAGTTAAGCTATGAACCAGATAGCTATCAGCCGATCCCACCCGATAAAAGGCCATGCCATGTTAACCGTTGAGTTACCCGAAGAACCCGAGAAGCTGTATTACTCTGCCGGGGATGCCCACCCGCTGGCTAAGCTTGAAACGGATAAAATTATCCAGATGGTTATCGATCTGGATGTTGCCAATTCCGACAGCGAACATTATGTCACTGGCTGGATGGGACTAAATAGCGTGGTGGTGGTACGTAATTACCAAAATAAGCGCGGTACAGCCAATGGTTTTGTGGTGAATAAAGGCGATCGCTATCGTCTGAGCATTCAATCCATTGAATTTCGCATTCCTAAGGCCGTGTTGTGGATGAGCTTTCGCCGTAAACCCCGCACCATGGAGTTAATCACCTACGAAACATTGGGCGAACAACCCAGCGGTATGCAGCAGTACCGTAATATCCTCGATGAAGAGTTGCTACAGCAACTCGATGCCGATTGGCGCGAATTGAATGATTATCTTGGTGCAGCCTGCTGGCAACTTGAAAATGACACCCCGCTGTGGCAACAAACCCGACAACAGATAACGCCCGAGGCTATCCGTCAGTTAGTCGATGCGCCTATTTTTCGCACCAAACATCTACAGGCTGATGGGGATTACGCCGGGTTCTGGGCCGGAGAGTACTTTTTTGCCGTTCGCCAACCTAGCGCAGGCAACCCATTACCTGCGGTACAAATCTCCTGGCGTGAAGATGAAAAAGATATCGGCAGTTATCAATTTGATCTGATTAACGATGAAACAGGCGAGCCAAAACTCTCACTGTGTATTCGCCCACGCAAAGGCGCGGACAGCTATCTGCTTAACCGTTTTGATGCCCATCACTTACAACGTGCCATCGCGATGTTTGTGATGACTCAGCGCTATTTATTAGCATGAAATTCAATAAATAAGGCATGCACTTCGTCATTGGAGCTACAGGTAGGCGGCAAGTGAACACATCCCGATGAGCTGACTCAAGTCAGTGATTCGGGGGAGCGCGCAGATAACACCCCTGCGACTTCAAGGACGAAGGGGATTACCACCACTGGTGAAAATGATGCACCGGCCCGATCCCCTGCCCGACTTCAAGGGTATTGGCTTGTTCTAATGCACCTTGCAGATAGTGTTTGGCGGCATTCACCGTATCTGCCCAATCGTGGTGCCGTGGCCGTAAGGCCGCCAATGCGGCCGATAAGGTGCAGCCGGTGCCGTGGGTATGGCGAGTATTTACTCTGCGGGTAACAAAACGCTGTTCGCCTTGTGCCGTAAACAGCCAATCGGGGCTATCCTCACCGCTCAGATGCCCTCCTTTCATCAATACTCCCTGACAGCCCAGAGCCAACAGTGCTCGCCCCTGTTCACACATTTGTTGCTCATCGCGCGCAGGCTGGCAATTGAGTAGCGCGGCTGCTTCTGGCAGATTCGGGGTAATCAAAGCCACCCGCGGTAACAGCAGTTGACGTACTGCGTCTACGGCCTCTGGCGCTAATAAAGGGTCACCGCTTTTGGCGACCATAACGGTATCTAGCACCACAAATGAGATGGGATAACGTTGCAGTTGTGTGGCAACAATCTCGACAATGTCAGCATTAGCCAACATACCGATTTTCGCGCTATCGATGCGCACATCACTGAGAACAGAATCGAGTTGAGCTGCAACAAACGCCGGTTCGATGGGATAAACTGACTGCACACCACAGGTATTTTGTGCCACCAAGGCGGTGATCACACTGGTGCCGTAAGCTTGCAAAGCAGAGAAAGTTTTCAAATCAGCCTGAATACCGGCCCCACCGCTAGGGTCAGTTCCGGCAATCGTGAGTGCATTAATTCGCTTCATGAATATCTCTCCACACTCATATCAATGGGAGTTCGAATGGCAGCAACAGCGAGAATAGCTAAAGAGAAAACGGCAGGTTGAACGAACATATTCCTCCTAACCGGCGGTCAAGAAGGCGGAACCCTAAGGTGCCGAGACTTCCCTACGCTGGCATAATCCAGATCAGGTAATACGGGTAATATCTCAGCCATGCCACTGTTTGTGGCAGGCACCCCGAGTCAGAATTGTTATTATCATGGGCAGGTGGTAGAAGATCAATCATGTATTGGCTCAACCAATGATCAATTTCGCGAAAGCACCCTGTTTTGGAGGTATAACCGTAGGATGAGTATCAAGATTCGTCAGTATCAGGAAAGTGACCGGCCATTCCTGCGCACCTTGTATCTGGCATCACGTAAAGCAGCCTTTACCTGGCTGGACGTTGAACACTTTAGGCTGGAAGATTTTGATCGCTCAACCATCGGTGAAACTGTGCTGGTCGCCGTTGATGGCGATCAACACTTAGGTTTTGCCTCAATTTTTATGGAAGAGAGTTTCCTGCATCATCTGTTTATTGACCCTGCGCTACAACAGTCCGGTACGGGAAAAGCCTTATTGCAGGCAGCACAACAGCTATTTACCAGCCACGGCTCACTCAAATGTCTGGCAAAAAACCAGCAGGCACTGGCGTTTTATCAAAAACAGGGGTGGGTAGCTATAGCCACCGGCATCAGTAATGATGGCGAATATACATTAATGCATTGGCATAATGAGAAGGTTAAATAAGCACAAGGGAACCGGGTTTCCTGGTGCTTATTTTCTATTCTCCGCGCAGCGCCTTCACATCATCGGCTTTTATATTCAGTGTCGGTTGTCCGAATTGCTGTAGCAGATAATGACTCAAACTAACAACCTGCTCATCGGTCAAGGTGTTGGCAAACCCGGGCATAAAGACTTCACCGTCATTGGTTTTGCGTGACACACCGTGGAGAATCACATTAATCAGGTTATTGGGCGCGGATGCCCCGACCACCGAGTTTTTCATCAATGAAGGGTAATAACCGTCTTTTACGCCCTCACCGGTGAAACTGTGGCAACTGGCACAGTTCCCCAAATACAGGCGCGCGCCGTCAGTGTTGTTATCTGCCGTGAAAGGCATACCGCGTAAGGAATTAACACTACTCGCCGCTTGCCCCCAATCCGAACGACTCTTGGTTTCGTCATCTGGATTTAATGGCTCCAGGGTACGCAGATACACCGCCATGGCATTGAGATCACTCTCGCTCAGGTGGCGAGTGCTGTTCTCAATAACTTCAGCCATCGGCCCGGCAGCTTGCGCTTTACCGTCAACATGGCCGGTGCGCAAATATTGCACCACCTGTTGCTGACTCCAGCCACCAATACCGGCATGTGGATCAGCGGTAATATTAAACGCCGTCCAACCATTAATCTCTGCCCCCCCATAGGCTTTGCTCTCTTTCATCCCCATGGTGATATTACGCGGGGTATGGCACTCACCGCAGTGCCCCAATGCTTCAACAAAGTAAGCCCCCTGATTCCATTGTGCATCTTTAGTGTTGTCCGGCTGAAAGCGCTCCCCCTCGAAATTGACCAAATTCCAGAACCACAATCCCCAACGCTGGTTAAATGGGAAAGGCATGTCATTTTCGCGGTTAGCTTGATGCACTGCTGGCAGACTAAACAGATAGGCTTTAATGGCTTTGACGTCAGCATCCGTCAACAACGTATATGAGGTGTAAGGGAATGCCGGGTAGAGATTCTCACCATTTTTCCCTTTCCCTTCATGTAATGCGCGCAAGAACTCTTCATCCGTCCAATTGCCAATTCCGGTCTCTTTATCGGGCGTGATGTTGGGCGAATATAGCGTTCCCATCGGCGTCTTGAAGGCAAGTCCACCGGCAAAAGGCTTACCGTCTTTGGTGGTATGGCAGGCCACACAGTCAGCGGCCTTAGTCAGGTACTCACCACGTGCAATCAGGTCAGCATCAGCACTGGCATACCCAGTTACGGCTAAACCTAATGCGATAAACAGGAGATTCACTGAACAGCCCAAGGTTTGTTTTCTCATCTTACACCTCGGCCTTTAATGTTTCAGCGATACGCAGCGAGAGTGCGGCAATCGTCAAAGTACAATTAACTGAACCGACAGTTGGCATTACACTACTACTGGCGATAAACAGGTTTTTATGGTCATGGGTACGACAATCGCTGTCCACTACCGAGTCTTTCGGGTCACTGCCCATAATGGTGGTACCCGTAATATGATTGTTATTGGCGAAGTTATTGTTGAATTTAACCTCGGTTCCCCCCATCAGCTTTGCCGCCTCGGCATAGACCTGCTGAGTGTGTACCGCACTTTTTCGCACATAATCATCCATTGCATAGTAAAACTCGGGTTTCGCAATACCGATGGCGTCTTTCTCGCTAGCGCTGGGGATAATACGATTTTCGACATGAGGCAAAATCTCGTGGAAGCTGTCGAATTGTACAAAACGCGCGGCCCTGTCACGGATTTTGGCCTCAAGCTGTGGCCCGAGTTGCAAATCCCCCTGTTTGAGTAATTCAATCGTGACTTGATCGGTACGTGACAAATTGGATAAATGAATTTTTTTCGCTGCAAAATCAGCGCGGAATGCACCATCACGGAAGCCGATCATCGACGTCATTTCCTGCGGCCCACGCCCTGGCCACAAGGGTTCACTGGCCATAAAAGTCACCCCAGTTCCGGGGTGATCCATTAGATTGCGCCCCACCATATCGGAACTATTACCCACTCCCCGTGGATTTTTCTCATCGGTGGACATCAGCATCAGTTTCGGAATTTCAATGCCATTGGCGGCCAGTACAAAGTATTTACCCTCAGCCCGATGCTCATTGCCTTGTTCATCTTTAAACAGTGCTGCAATAATCTGCTGTTTATCATTAACTTCTAACTTATAAACCACCGCTTTGGGGCGCACGACTGCCCCCGCCTGCTCGGCTTTTTCGACATGAGTGATACCGTTATACATGGCGCCAATAGGGCAAATAGGCATGCAGTTGTTATTACCACAACAGGTTGGCCGGCCATCATAAGGGCGACTGTTACGGGCGACCGGTTCAGTGACCACATTGAAACTTCCGCCGTTAAAGCTGCCACCGTTAAAAACATGGCTATTTAACACCGTCTTGATGCGCTGTTCATTCCACGATAATGGCAATGGTGCCATCGGATAGGGTTCGCTGCGGGGTGATCCTAGATCTTCATCACTTGGCCCCCAAACACCTAATTCCTGTTCAGCGCGCAGATACCACTTTTCCAACACCGCATACTCAATTGGCCAATCTCGCCCGACGCCATACACGGTTTTCAGTTTGAAATCGTTAGGCAAAAAGCGCCAGGCAGAAGCCGCCCAGTGCCAGGTTGTGCCACCCACTGCGCGGATATATTGCACATCATACGGATGTTCACCCTTTTGAATCAGATAGTTATTATTTGGGTTAGATTCAGGATGAGGCGCATACGCGGTGGAAGGATATGGCGCCATGTTGTCTGATTTATCCGGCTGATTACGGAAGTTTTCTACAATTTCCCAACGAGAGAGGCGCGGACCTGCCTCTAAAACCAGTACTGACTTGCCAGCCATGGCCAGTTGATGGGCAACCAGCCCTCCTGCAACACCCGAGCCAATAACGACGATATCCGCCTTTAGTGTGTCAGCCATAAATGTATTCTCCAAAATTATAAGGCGACATCAGGCTTTACAGCCCAGTATCCGGGTTTATTCGGGCAATAAGAGCGAATAACCAACACATCGGATACCGCATCGAACATCAACGCATTCTCATAGCTGATTACCGCCGCATCGGTTCCCTCACCGATCACGCCGACATACCAGCCTTGCAATATTTGCCGGGCGATTTGCTGTTGCAGAGGTGGCCATTGCTGAGGTTCACCCGCAGGCAACGGTTGTAACAAGGAGAGTTTTTGGTCAAAACCGCCTATTTTCCCGAGCAAAACCTGATAGATTCGTTGACCAATCTGCACATTAAGCTGGCGCTTACCGGTCAATGCGCGTGATACCAACATGAATCTTTCTAAATTCTGCGGCGAGGTTTGGGTCGATGCCGCGAAAGCATCTAATGAAAGGGGACTCATCAGGCTACTGACTAGCCCGACGCCGATATATCCCAGCAGACGGCGGCGTGAAATACCCCGCACCTGAGGTATCGGAGAGAGATTTACCGACATGTTTTTTCTCCACAAAACAGCACGCACGCAGTATTCATCCGTTGTATTTAGGAACATGCTGCTAATCGGCATGTGCTAACAGATGCGGGCTACTGCGAGCTAAACTACCCTGCGTGTTACACAGCGGCAGTGGCAATCTTGACTAATAATGAATGGACTTCTCGTCTTATTGACGATGTAAGTTATGAGATGCAGATGTTAAATATTTAGTTGAGTTGTAAAGATTCGTCAAGATTATACCTCCTCAGTGAAGGGGTAAAGCAAAACGTGATTCATATCACATTTTGTAACTATAGAGCCGGATCATGCCTTCACCTCAATCATTACTTCAATACGATTAAGGACATATGCCACTTGATGCCAAACTTGCTGATATTCGGTTGAGTTATAGGTACGTAAAAATTCCACCAGCAGTGTTTTGGTTTGTTGCCATATTGCATCATCGACCGGATGCTCTTTATTGGTCTCAAAGAAGGTTTCCAGTGTTTCAACTTTTTGCAGGTAAGCATCCAACGCAGCAGTCCATTCACTTGTATGCAACTTGTGAGAAATTTGCGCCAGCAGCCAGGGCATATAGTCGCGACTGAGGCTAACATCCCAAGTATCAGCATCTGTTGCAGACCATGTGGCACTTAGATAATCACAATGTGTGCCTTGATCATCGGTAAATCCGTGCAATGCACAAATAGCCTTTTCTACATCAAGCACATAGCCTAAGGCCGGACTATTAATAAATACAGCATCATGAGGGGTTCGCTCATTAAAATTCACTACAGCACCTATGTATTCACCTAATTTTGGCCCAGTCATCACACCTTTGAAGTTAATATATGGTGGTTTTTCATTCATATAAAAATGCAAAACTTTATTTTTATATCCATTAACCAGATAATGATATTCCCAGTCAGCCATAAAGTACCATTTTTTGCTGTATATATTATAAGCTACTCCATTATCACAACGGTACTCTAAACTATTATCACTGTAGTTACTGCGATGGTAGGTAAAGCTAATCGCCGAAGGTTGGTCAGTGCCATCATTCAATAATGAAAGGCACGAGGACTCTATTAACGCTTTACCTTTACTTAATTTATTATAAGCCATCAGTGATTGAGTTTCTGCATCATAATAAATATGATTCCTACCTTCTTTATTTCCCAAATAGATATAGGTATCATCTGGTTGGTCCAAACGATGGGTTATTACCTCACGTTGGTCATTTACCCCCCTGGATTCAAGCGTTTCCTTATATTGTAATAATGGTCTGACTGCCTTTTCCTGCCACGTTTCAATAGTAGACGCATCAAACCATAGAGTGTATTTATCCACGGTTCCCTGCTGAAAATGTTGTTCCCTGCCATGTAGAATATTAATCGGGCTAGTATGTAAGCTCACATAGAAACCGATTTGATCTAATGATAACGCGGTACCCGTCCCTTGATTGACTAATCTTATTTCATTTTCTACCACCTGAGGGAACCAATACTGGCCAGAATTATTAAAATCACAATAGGTAAATGCCACATCAGCATCAAGCTGGGAACTACGCCGAACCACCGGTGACAAACAGTAAAGGTTGCGATCAAACCCTTGCCCGATAAAGGCCGTCATTATCTGCCCTGCATGACTATAAAAGAAGTAAGAACTTTGTCCATCAGCACCAATAGGCTGACTTTGCTTGGTTAAAAAGATGCTATGACCATTGTTAACATAATAATCATAGCTGAAATATTTTTCAGCGAAAATGTCTGAATGGTAATTGAATGTCACCCTCTTATTCTCAGGATATAAATTCTTTGGTAATACACGATAAGAACTGATGTCTGCTGTTAATCCATACTGCGCCAACTCAGCCGCATTGGTGCTTTTATAAAGCGTAGCAGACTTCCCCAAAAATGAATAATCACTAAAAACCTCAACCCGTAAATTTAGCGGAATTTTTATTGATGCAATATTATTATTCCATTGGCTAAATAGCCATTCATCCTCGGTATAATAAGGCACGCAAAATTTTGTGCCGTTCTCCTTTTCAGAATAATTATCTTTTGAATAAAAACAGACATTATCTTCATTATTATGCTCTGCCATTGTGGATATTGATATAAAGACACAAGGAACAATCAAAATACTAATTTTAGCATTCATATTTCACCTGTTAATTATAAAGAAACCAAATATAATTTTTCACATCAAATGGGAAGGTAAGCGTCACAAATTTTATATTCACATACAGTAACCTTACTTAAAAGCGATACTCACAAAAGCATCGTTCATTTTTTATTTATCCGTGAAGGTAAAATATAAATTTTTATTTAATCGCAGCCAAAATAAAAAGCCCCCGAAAGTTCGGAGGCTTAATTAATGTCAGAGCACTATCTTATCGACGAGTGATAGTATTTATTCCCACTCAATGGTAGCTGGTGGCTTGCCACTGATATCGTAAACTACACGGGAAATACCATTCACTTCATTGATAATGCGGTTTGAAACGCGGCCCAGGAAGTCGTATGGCAGATGCGCCCAATGTGCGGTCATAAAATCGATGGTTTCTACTGCGCGCAGTGAAACCACCCAATCGTATTTACGCCCATCGCCCATCACACCAACAGAACGCACTGGCAGGAATACAGTAAAGGCTTGGCTCACTTTATTGTACAGATCAGCTTTATGCAGCTCTTCGATAAAGATGGCATCAGCGCGGCGCAGCAAGTCACAATACTCTTTTTTTACTTCGCCCAGAACACGTACACCCAAACCTGGACCTGGGAATGGATGGCGGTATAGCATGTCGTACGGCAGACCTAATTCCAGGCCAATTTTGCGTACTTCATCTTTAAACAGCTCTTTCAGCGGCTCAACCAGCCCCAATTTCATCTCTTTCGGCAAACCGCCCACATTGTGGTGAGATTTAATTACGTGTGCTTTACCAGTAGCAGACGCGGCTGATTCAATCACATCAGGGTAGATGGTGCCTTGTGCCAACCACTTCACTTGATCTTGCTTACACGCTTCTTCATCAAACAGTTCGACAAACACGCGACCAATGATTTTACGCTTCGCTTCAGGTTCATCGACACCAGCCAGCGCTGCAAGGAAACGATTTTCGGCGGCAACATGAACAATATTCAGGCCGAATTTATCACCGAACATTTCCAGCACTTGGTCGGCTTCGTTCAACCGTAGCAGCCCGTTATCGACAAACACACAAGTCAGGCGGTCACCAATAGCACGATGCAGCAGCATTGCCGTCACAGATGAGTCAACACCACCGGACAGGCCAAGAATCACATGGTCTTCACCAATTTGCTCACGCAGACGAACAATGGCGTCTTCGATAATGGTGGCCGGGGTCCATAAGGCTTCACAGCCGCAGATATCCAACACAAAGCGCTCTAACAGGCGTTGGCCTTGTTTGGTATGTGTGACTTCTGGATGGAACTGCACGCCATAAAAACGCTTTTCTTCGTTGGCCATAATGGCAAACGGGCAGGTATCGGTGCTGGCAACCGTCACAAAATCAGCTGGGATGGCAGTGACTTTGTCACCATGGCTCATCCATACATCCAATATTGCTTCATTGGCTGGATTGATAGCATCTTTGATATCGCGGATCAGTGCGCTGTCAGTTTTGATTTCCACCTGCGCATAACCGAACTCGCGCTGATTTGAACCTTCAACTTTCCCCCCCAGTTGCATCGCCATAGTCTGCATACCGTAGCACACACCTAATACCGGGACACCCGCAGTGAACACGTAATCAGGTGCGCGTGGGCTGTCGTGCTCAGTCGTGCTTTCAGGACCGCCAGAAAGAATGATGCCGCTTGGATTAAATTCGCGGATCTGAGCTTCGGTTACGTCCCACGCCCATAGTTCACAATAGACACCGATTTCACGAACGCGTCGCGCCACCAGTTGGGTGTATTGCGAGCCGAAATCAAGAATAAGGATGCGATGCTTATGGATATTTTTTGTCATGTGCGGCGTATTCCACAGAGAAATAATAAAATTAAATAGTTACCATAATTATTTATGAATCATTCCAGTCGGCGAAGCCAAGAAGTTAGTTAACGCCCGCAGCACAGCATACGCAGTTGACACTAAGTCAATGAGCAATGCGAGCCGCGAACGATGACCAAATTCGCCGGTTTAAGCCCCTGGAATTAGCCCATGCGATAGTTAGGGGATTCTTTAGTGATAGTCACATCATGCACATGGCTTTCTTGAATCCCTGCACCACTGATGCGCACAAACTCAGCTTTGGTACGCAATTCATTGATAGTGGCACAACCGGTAAGCCCCATGCAGGAGCGCAAGCCCCCCATTTGCTGATGTACAATCTCTTTCAACAAACCTTTGTATGCGACACGACCTTCAATACCTTCCGGTACCAGTTTATCGGCAGCATTGTCAGTTTGGAAGTAACGGTCAGAAGAGCCTTTGGACATCGCGCCCAGTGAGCCCATACCACGGTAAGATTTGAATGAACGACCCTGATAGAGTTCGATTTCGCCCGGAGACTCTTCAGTCCCTGCCAGCATAGACCCCACCATGACACAGGAAGCACCCGCGGCAATGGCTTTAGAAATATCGCCAGAGAAACGGATACCGCCATCAGCAATCACCGGAATACCGGTGCCTTCCAGTGCTTCGACCGCATCAGCAATCGCCGTGATCTGTGGCACACCTACACCAGTCACAATACGGGTGGTGCAAATTGAACCTGGACCAATCCCTACTTTTACGGCACTCACACCGGCATCAGCCAAGGCTTTTGCACCCGCGCCCGTCGCAACGTTACCGCCAACGATTTGCAGGTTAGGATATTTGGCACGGGTTTCACGGATTCGTTGCAGAACACCTTCAGAGTGACCATGGGATGAGTCAATCAGTAAAACATCAACACCTGCGGTGACCAGCGCGTCGATACGCTCTTCATTGCCGGCACCGGCACCCACAGCAGCCCCAACACGTAGACGGCCATGTTCGTCCTTACAGGCGTTAGGTTTGCGCTCTGCCTTCTGGAAGTCTTTTACAGTAATCATGCCGCGCAGATGGAAGCTATCATCAACAACCAATGCTTTCTCGACACGTTTTTCATGCATTTTTTGCAAGACAATTTCGCGAGCTTCGCCTTCCTTGACGGTAACCAGACGCTCTTTCGGTGTCATCACCGCCGTCACGGGTTGGTCTAAGTCAGTCACAAAGCGCACATCACGGCCAGTGATAATGCCAACCAGCTCATAATCTTCGGTTACCACCGGGTAACCAGCAAAACCGTTACGGGCAGTCAATTCTTTCACTTGGCGCAGTGTGGTGGTTGGGGTAACAGTCTGCGGCTCGGTAACAACGCCACTTTCGTGTTTTTTCACGCGGCTGACTTCTTCAGCCTGGCGCTCAATGGACATATTTTTGTGAATGAAACCTAAACCGCCCTCTTGTGCCAGCGCAATGGCCAGACGAGCTTCGGTAACGGTATCCATGGCTGCGGACAGCATAGGGATATTTAGGCGGATAGTTGCGGTCAGTTGAGTGCCAAGTTCGGCCGTATTAGGCAAAACTGTGGAGTGGGCTGGAACCAGGAGAACGTCGTCAAATGTCAGAGCTTCTTTCTTGATACGTAGCATGGGCAATATCTCACCAAGGTGGATGTGAAAAGATAAAATATTGCCGTGGCATTATACAGAGCGTAATCGGTTGCCTCCAGCACTTTCTCATAATTTTTCTTGCCAACCGGTCTGAGGTAGGTAATATCAGTCAATTAAGTGCTTGTTTTAAAATTTGATCCAGGTCACATGTCACAATCTTCCGCATCAACAATTTTTACTGTTAGCCGTCTTAATCAGACGGTGCGACAACTGCTGGAAATGGAAATGGGCCAGATTTGGCTCACGGCCGAGATATCCAATTTCTCCCAACCGTCATCCGGTCACTGGTATTTCACCCTAAAAGACGCTCAAGCGCAGGTGCGTTGCGCGATGTTTCGCAACACTAACCGCCGCACCACGTTTCGTCCACAAAATGGTCAGCAAGTGTTGGTCAGGGCATCGATTACCCTGTACGAGCCGCGTGGCGATTATCAGTTAATTGCGGAAAGCATGCAGCCTGCCGGTGACGGATTGCTGCAACAACAGTTTGATCAACTCAAGCAACAACTGGCGGCGGAAGGGCTATTTGATCAACATCATAAACAACCGTTGCCAAGTCCTGCCAGGCAAGTTGGCGTCATCACCTCTGCCAGTGGTGCGGCGCTGCATGATGTTCTACAGGTTTTGCAACGCCGTGACCCATCATTGCCGGTAATTATTTACCCAACAGCAGTGCAAGGAGTTGATGCTCCATTGCAGATAGTCCGTGCCATTCAGTTAGCTAACCTACGTGCCGAGTGCGATATATTAATCGTCGGGCGCGGCGGCGGATCGCTGGAAGACCTGTGGAGTTTTAACGACGAACGGGTCGCCCGCGCTATTTTCAATAGCCACATCCCGATAGTCAGTGCGGTCGGCCATGAAACCGACATCACTATTGCTGATTTTGTCGCTGACTTGCGGGCGCCAACACCGTCTGCTGCCGCAGAATTAGTAAGCCGTAACCAGGTTGAGCTGGTCAGGCAAATTCAAGGGCAGCAGCAGCGGATGGAAATGGCGATGGATTATTATCTGGCGCAGCGCGGCCAGCAATTCACCCGCCTTGAACACCGTTTACAGCAACAACATCCACATTTGCGACTGGCACGTCAGCAGACCCTGTTATTAAAGCTGCAACGCCGCCTGGAAGAGAGCGCGCAAAACCAAATCCGCTGGTTAAGCCGGCGCACCGAACGGCTCCAGCAGCGCCTCGCGCAAGTGCAACCGCAAGGGCAAATTCACCGTTACAGCCAGCAAGTGCAGCAGCAGGAATACCGTTTGCGTCAGGCATTAGAGCGCCAGCTTAATGGTTATCGGCAGCGTTTTGGTATCGCCTGCTCGCAGTTAGAGGCCGTCAGCCCATTAGCAACCTTGGCCCGTGGCTACAGTGTCACGCAGACTCCGGCTGGGGTAGTGCTGAAAACCACTAAGCAGGTGCAGACAGGTGATAAGCTGACCACCCGATTGCAGGACGGTTGGGTAGAAAGTGAAATCACCCAAATCAATGTGGCGAAGAAGGTTCGTCAACGGAAAGCGGCAAAAGAGTAACGCCGCCTGGCTCAATTGCTGCCAGTCAAATCGTCGGCAAGTAACTAAAGTGAACGCGGCTTTTCGAAATGAGTCCGTGACCGTGCTGGCAGAAATAATCAATCGCGCCACACGCCTTCAGCACCTGCAACGGTTTGGCGCAATCAGGGCACTCCGCCTGTTGCTGATAGTTGCCATGGCAATTAGAGCAATGAAAGTGGCCACTTACTTCGGTCATCAGTTTTTGGCAAACCGGGCATAATGCATCCATCGACTTCTCCTTAAAAACTACATCACCCCGAGCGATCGTAGGAAGTAAATCCCCAGCGCGGTGGTAAAGAATGAACCGACCGTGGTGATGGCAATGATATTCGCCGCCAGGGTGGCATTGCCTCCCATGGCGCGGGTCATAACATAACTGCCAGCCGCCGTTGGAGTGGCAGAGAACAGAAATATAATCCCTAATGTCGCCCCACGAAAGCCCATCAACAAGCCACCAACGGTCATCAATATTGGCACCACGAATAATTTAGCTGTTGAAGATAACGCTGCCACATTGGAAGAACGGAACATCGCGTGCCAGTCGAGGCTCGCTCCGGTGCATAACAGAGCCAATGGTAATGCCAAAGCAGAGATATAACTCCCCGTCTGGACAATCACCTGAGGAAGGGGTAATTGCGTTTGTGCGTAGAGTAAACCGCACAGTAGCCCAATTATCAGCGGATTAGTCACAATACTGCGTAACAGTGCCAATTTACTGATTTTGCCGCCCTGCCCAGCTTGCAGACTGCGAGTCAGGGTGATCACCGACAGCATATTAAATAAAATTACTGTCACCGTCAGATACATCGAGCCGAGTGCCACCCCTTCGGCACCATACGCCGTCATGGCAAAAGCCAACCCCACGATAGCGGTATTGGCTCTGAACCCTCCCTGCACGAATACACCACGCTCTTTTGGGTCTTTTACCAACCACTTGGCGGCGACTTCCAACAGCAAGAAGGTCACCAACGTACCAATAGCGCCATAAACAACCAAGGGTAGGTTATCCAATAAGCTGACATGATTGGTCGCGACACTAAAAAACAGCAGACAAGGGAGGGCGAGATTGAAGACCAGCTTGGTGGCACCATCGCAGAAGCGATCATCCATCAAGCCAAAGCGCCGTAACAGCACACCGAGTAACATCATCAGCAAGTTAGGCATCGTGACACTAAATGCAAAACTCCAGGTTTCCCAAGACATGACTGACTTTCAACTCCCTTTGTTTACGGTTAAGCGGCCAAAGCTGCGTTTTACTGACCGCGGTCGTTAAATGTGCAAAAAGCGCGGAATGCCCGCGCTTTTTAGTATACCCAATAGATGTCAAGATACAGGAAGGCGGCAAGCGAGATACAAATCGGTCGGGAACCGATTTGAACAGCATTTATGCTAGCCCGCAGTGTGAGCCTCAAAGATGAGGCTCATTAATCCCGATGAGCTTACGCAGTCAAGTGATTCGGGTTATTGAGAGCAGCCAACACACCTGCAACTTGACAGATGAAGGGTAGATTATTTACCTTTTTTCAAGTGCGACATCAAACGCTTACGTTTACGCATCTGATTTGGTGTTAATGGATTGCGCTTACCCGCGAATGGGTTCTCGCCCTCTTTAAACTGGATGCGAATTGGCGTCCCCATTACTTTCAATGAACGACGGAAGTAATTCATCAGGTAGCGTTTATACGAATCCGACAGGTCAGTAACCTGGTTGCCGTGGATTACGACAATCGGCGGGTTGTAACCCCCAGCATGGGCATACTTCAATTTGACGCGACGGCCACGCACCAAAGGAGGCTGATGGTCTTCTTCGGCCATCTGCATAATGCGGGTCAGTAAGGAAGTGCCCACACGTTTGGTTGAGCAGTCATAGGCTTCTTGAATAGATTCAAACAGATTACCCACGCCACTGCCATGTAAGGCTGAGATAAAGTGAATCCGCGCAAAATCGACAAAACCAAGACGCAGATCCAGCATATCTTTAACCTGCGCACGCGCTTCTTCTGTCATGCCATCCCATTTGTTGACCGCAATAACAAGTGAGCGCCCACTATTGAGAATAAAGCCCAACAGCGACAGATCCTGATCCGAAATACCATCACGAGCATCAATAACCAACAGTACAACATTGGAATCTTCGATGGCCTGCAAGGTTTTAATTACTGAGAATTTTTCAACCGTTTCGGTGATTTTGCCGCGTTTACGCACCCCCGCAGTATCAATCAGGATATATTCACGCTCATCGCGGGTCATAGGAATATAAATGCTGTCACGCGTGGTGCCCGGCATATCATAGACCACCACCCGATCTTCACCGAGAATGCGGTTGGTTAGTGTGGACTTACCTACATTAGGACGCCCGACAATTGCCAGTTTGATTGGCAGAGTCCGTGGGTCAAAATCATCTTCTGCGTCATCTTCAGGAACAGCGTCGTCCTCAGCTTCCTGTGCGGCCCAATAAGCCGCATTCGCTTCTTCATCGGTCAATTCAATTTCAGGTTCTACAGCATCCATATAAGGTGCCATAACATCTTCAATCAACTGAGTCACACCACGGCCATGGGACGCCGCGATAGCATGAACTTCACCTAAGCCCAATGAATAGAAATCTGCTGTAGCAGTATCTGGATCAATACCATCAGTTTTGTTGGCAACCAGGAAAGTCGCTTTTTCACGACTGCGCAGATGCTGGGCAATCCCCTGATCCGCAGGCATCAAGCCCGCGCGGGCATCAACCATAAACAGGACAATATCGGCCTCTTCAATCGCCAATAACGATTGACCTGCCATCTTGGTTTCTACGCCATCTTCTGTGCCATCAATACCTCCGGTATCGATAACAATAAACTCATGACCCTCGACCTCGGCACGACCATACTTACGGTCACGCGTTAGCCCGGGAAAGTCCGCAACTAACGCATCACGGGTGTGCGTTAAACGGTTAAATAGAGTGGATTTACCCACATTCGGGCGCCCGACCAGCGCGATGACAGGTATCATTGTTGAAGCCTCATTACTTAATTTTCAAATCATTACAGCGCTGTACCAAACCTGCAACAGCGCAGTTTTTAGAAGACAAACGGCCCCTGAATCTCAGGAGCCGCTTAAAACCCTGCGTTTTGAACGTTGCTGCGATATTAGCGGCATTCACTAACCCGAATAACTGACGGTATCAGTTCATTAGGGTTCATTCGTTTGCTGCCTTGCTGCAACACCAATAACTTTGGGTATTGACCTATTATTGGCCTGTTAAACAGGCACTAAATCAGGATTAACGGGTGAACGCGTATACCGTGCCGCCTCTCGCCT
This sequence comes from Yersinia sp. 2540 StPb PI, assembly GCF_052217165.1. Classification (NCBI taxonomy): domain Bacteria; kingdom Pseudomonadati; phylum Pseudomonadota; class Gammaproteobacteria; order Enterobacterales; family Yersiniaceae; genus Yersinia; species Yersinia sp. 2540 StPb PI. The sequence continues at coordinate 1,804,780 of NZ_JAZGQC010000001.1, read as the reverse complement.
GAACCAACAACTTATCGCTGGCAACCACTGGCGCACTCAGGAAGCCGGAGCTGTCTACGCTCTGCTGAGCGACAAAACGGCCATCATCGGTATTCACCCAGTGCAGATAACCTTCGGCATCACCTACAACCAGATACCCATTATACATCACAGGAGCTGTCAAGTTACGATGTAATAAATCGCTTTGACTCCAAAGGGTTATACCGCCATCTGTTTTCAGCGCAACAATTCGGTCATTTTGATCGACCAGATAAATGCGACCCGCGTCGACAATGATGTCATTCACTGATCCCATTTCACGCTTCCACAGGATCTGGCCGGAACGCAGATCTAATGCAGTCAAGTTACCATTGTATGCCAAAGCATAAACCACACCATCAACAACCACAGGCGTGGTATCAACGTCGTTCAGGCGGTCAATTTCAGTGGTACCTGTCACTTGGGAAATACGCTGTTGCCAGATCAACTGGCCTTGTTCCATCATTACCGCACTGACGCGGCCATTGTCACCACCGACAATCGCTGCACCGAATGCGACTGCTGGCGCAGATTCACCGCGCAGAGAGAGCGCTGGTGTATCGAGGTTTAATGTCCACTTAATCGCACCGTCTGATTCATTCAGTGCTTGCAGCATGCCATTTGATGTATGGATCAGTACCACCCCATCGCTGACAACCGGACGAGATAATGCTTCACCCGCCACCACGGTCTGCCATGCAACCTGACCATCATCGGAATTAAGCGCATAAACTACCGCTTTCTCGCTGCCGACGTACACATGGGCACCTGATGCAGTGACGCCACCAGATAACATTGCAGAACGGTTGCTGGAAAGGAAGTTGGTTTTTTCAGACAAATCGGTTTGCCAGATTTGCTTACCGCTGTCGGCATCCATGGCTTTCACCAAACCTTTACGGTCGGCGGCAAAGACAGTCGTCCCCTGCCAGGCTGGGCGCAAATGGGAGTAATAATCACCGACACCACCACCTACTGAGGTACTCCACACTTTAGTTGGTGTGAATTGATTCTCAATTTTTGGCAGTGGTGACATGGTAACCACATCTTCTTCACTGTTAAACAGTGAACAACCGCTCAATAGGGCAACAGATACCAGTCCTACTAAGAGTGTTTTACGCAATTGCATGGGAATACCCCTTAGCTGGACAAATTATTCAATTTCATGCGCAGCAAAGCTTGCAGCGCCTGAGAAGCATTTGATTCGACGCCTTTGCTGTAAGCAGCTCGCGCACCTGCGGTATCACCTTTACTCAATAGCGCATCGCCACGGACATCCTGAGCCATCGCAGTCCAACCATCACCCTGCACCGCATCCAGCGTTTTCAATGCGTCGTCTGGTTTCTTCAATTGCAATTGCAGACGTGCAAGACGCAAATTAATCAGTGACAACAGATTTTCATCTTTGGTCTGACCCAGCGCCTGAGTGAGTTGTTGCGCCGCTTTATCAAACTCATTTAGCTCAACAAAGTGATGAGCCAGCTCTAACCCGGCCAGTACGCCGTAGTTATTGCTATTGCCCTGAACAAATTTTTCAGCAACAGCAACACCATCAGCACTGTTAGCTGACAAAGCATCACTGGCTTGCTGATAGGCAGAGGAGGCTTCCGTCAAGACAGTGTTCTGATGACTCTGCCAGTAACGCCAACCCACTAATGCACCAATCCCGAGCACCACACCCACGGCCAGCGCTTTACCATTCTCACTAAAGAAACGGCGCACTGCATCAACCTGGTCATTTTCAGTGGTATAGACTTCCACGGTGTCTCTCTCCTTAACCCAACATCAAAGCCAGACGCGCAGCAACATCCGCTTGCGCCAGCGTTTCTTGTTCACCATTTCGCAAATCTTTTACGACCACTTGCTGTGCTGCTACTTCGCTTTCGCCAAGCATTAATGCCACACGGGCACCCCACTTATCAGCGCGGGTAAATTGCTTTTTGACATTACCACCGCCGTAATTGGTCATTAATTTCAGCGTTGGCATGGCATCACGCAGGTTTTCAGCAAGTAGCATTGCGGCACTTTGCGTATCCTGACCAGACGAAATGACATAAACATCTACTGTCGCTGGTACCTGGAAGTCAGCATTTACGGCCTGCACTAACAGAACCAAACGCTCAAGGCCCATGGCAAAACCAACCGCAGGCGTTGCACGCCCACCGAGTTGTTCAACCAAACCGTCGTAACGCCCACCGGCACACACAGTGCCTTGTGCGCCCAAGCTATTGGTGACCCACTCAAATACCGTACGGTTATAATAATCTAAACCACGAACTAAACGCTCATTGACGGTATATGGGATGCTGGCCTGGTCTAAAAGTTCACACAGACCTGCAAAATGTTGTTTTGACTCTTCATCCAGATATTCAGATAGCTTAGGCGCATCATTTAGCAGCAATTGAACATCGGGATTTTTGGAGTCCAACACCCTCAGCGGATTACTGTACATCCGGCGCTTACAATCTTCGTCCAGTACCTCAACGTGTTGCTCGAGGAAAGTCACCAGCGCTTCACGGTAATCAGCACGCGCATCCAATGAACCAATGGAGTTCAGTTCAAGTTGCACATGCTCTGAGATACCTAAAGCACGCCACCAGCGAGCCGTCAGCAAAATTAATTCAGCATCAATATCCGGCCCTTGCAGACCGAAAACTTCCGCACCCAACTGATGGAATTGACGATAGCGGCCTTTCTGTGGGCGCTCATAGCGGAACATCGGACCGATGTACCACAGACGCTGTTCCTGATTGTACAGCAGACCATGTTCAATACCTGCACGTACACACCCTGCGGTTCCCTCAGGACGCAGTGTCAGACTTTCGCCATTGCGATCATCAAAGGTATACATCTCTTTTTCAACCACGTCGGTGACTTCACCGATCGCGCGCTTGAATAACGGGGTCTGCTCTACAATCGGCATGCGAATTTCGCTATAACCGTAGCCTGCAAGCACTTGCTTCAAGATACTTTCAATGCGCTGCCATACTGCCGTATCGGCTGGCAGGTAGTCGTTCATACCACGGATGGCTTGAATGTTCTTTGCCACGTCTGTTCTCTGTAGTTTTATACCCTGTTTACTTGAAGCAGCAGCGCCGTTCGCAGCCACTCTAATTACTTTGGGCATGGTGCAAAAAATAAAGCCGATTATAGAGGCTTGCCACCCATATATTCAATGATGACAACTTGTTACCCCTACTGGCGCAATGTAAAGCGGGCTAAAACCCGCTTTTGTGCTGACCGACAACCCATGACCAACGATGTTTATTCATCATCCAATTGATTGATAACAATCCGATTATTAGCATCAAGCATTGATGCTTTAGCCCGAATTTTGGCTTCCAACTGGTCAATCATATTTTTGTTATCAAAGCGTTCTTTTTGACGAACACCGTCTTCGTAGAAACCGCTTTTGTTATGAGCACCGGTCACACCGATAGTCGACACTAAGGCCTCACCCGGGCCATTGACCACACAACCGATGATAGAGACATCCATAGGTGTAATCAGATCTTCTAACCGCTGTTCTAAAGCATTCACAGTACCGATAACGTCAAATTCTTGGCGCGAGCATGTTGGGCAAGCGATAAAGTTAATCCCACGGGCACGGATGCGCAAAGATTTAAGAATATCGAAACCGACTTTGACTTCTTCAACCGGATCAGCCGCCAGCGAGATACGCAACGTATCGCCAATACCTTCAGACAGCAACAAACCTAATCCAATGGCAGATTTAACTGAACCACTGCGCGCACCACCCGCTTCGGTGATACCCAAATGCAAAGGTTGGTCGATTCTTTTGGCTAACAAACGATAGGAGTTTACCGCCAGGAAAACATCTGAGGCTTTAACACTGACTTTAAACTGATCAAAATTGAGGCGGTCAAGAATGTCGACATGACGCATCGCGGATTCAAGCAGGGCTTCCGGCGTAGGTTCACCGTATTTCTCCTGAATATCTTTCTCCAGCGATCCACCATTGATACCGATACGGATAGGGATGTTGTAGTGGCGAGCGCTAGCAACCACGTCTCGGATACGGGCTTCGTTGCCAATATTACCGGGGTTAATGCGCAAGCAATCAACACCGTACTCAGCCACTTTCAGGGCGATACGGTAGTCAAAATGAATATCAGCAACCAGCGGCACAATGACGTCTTTATGCTGCTTGATTAATTTAAACGCCTCAGCCGCTTCCATGGTGGGTACTGAGACTCGCACGATATCCACACCAACACGTTGCAATGCTACGATTTGGGCAACAGTCGCAGCAACATCCGTGGTTTTAGTATTGGTCATCGATTGCACTGCAATCGGCGCACCATCACCAATTGGCACTTTACCGACGTAAATCCGGGTAGATTTACGTCGGATAATTGGGGTTTCGTTATGCATTACACACTCTCCTTTACAGTCGTGTAGTTTATACAACAAAGCAGTTTTTCAAAACTACAGTGGCGGTTTAGCTGAACCACAACATAGTTTGTCAAAACCACAATATTACTCTACACCGACAGTCAGGCGCGCTACGCGATTAGCCTTAATAAACTTACTCAAATCAACCGGATTACCCTGATATGTGATTGTCAGCGCACCAGGTGCACCGATAGTCAGTTTATAAGGGGATTTCCCCGATAGGTTGAGGGTCGCGCCTCCTTTTTGGATACCGCTAAACAATGTTTTTCCACTCGCATCAACAACCTGTAACCAGCAATCAGCTTTGAAGTTCATTACCAATGAACCCACAGATGATGCCGCACCATTTACCCCAGCGTCTGCTGTAGGTAGTGGTGATTGCGCGGTAGAAGCATCAGGCACAACTGCCTGACTCGGGGAAACAACCACAGACTCCGCCGGAGTCGCTCCCTGATTAGTTGCTGTCTCGACACGGTTATTTACCGTATCCACAGGTGCTGTACTGTTTGTTACCGGTGCAGTACCACTTGCCGTTGGTGTAGAGGCAGGCTGACTATTCGCAATCGGAGCCTGGGTATCGGTCGGCGCGTTAGGATCGCTATTCTCATCAGACAGCGGCACAGATTGCCCGCCATTTTGCAACAGCTGGGCAGAGGATTGATCAGCCATAGTGGCTATCTCTGCTTGCTGCGCCTGATGATTTTGCCACCACCATGCTCCTGTCAACCCCAGCACAACCAACACAATAAGCCAGGTGAAACTCATCAACCAGCCATCACGTTTTTTATGCTTTTTCCCCAATGAAAAACTTTGCATTGGGGCCACTTTTGCTGCCCTGATTGGTGCTTGTTTTGCCAACATAGGTAACAGTTCATCTTCAGGAAGGTGAACCAGTTTGGCGTAGGAACGAATGTAACCACGGTGGAATGTTGAGGCGAGATTAGCTTGCGCTTTATCCTCCTCAAGATCACGGATTGTGGATACCTTCAAACACAGACGTTCTGCAACCGTCTGCTGAGTTAGCCCTAGAGCTTCGCGGGCTTGACGCAGGCGCACACCTGTCGTCTCTGGAACAGTTTGATCTTGGGAGGCTTCAGTATTCATTAGCTAGAAAATGCTGGTACTGTTTGGATTGTGGAAAACTTCGCGCAAGCTGCTTGCCATAGCGTTGAACACTATCTTGACGGCCTGCTAGCGCGGCGAAACGAATTTGTAACCATAAACTTTCAGCACTGGCCGGAAGTGTATGTTGGTAAACATCCAGTAATAGTTGCGCCTGAGCGCGATTCCCTTCTCCAAAATGCCTTTGAGCTTCTGCAAGCAGCGGCTCACCTTTATCAGGATCATACTTCAATGCCCGACTCAACAGTATCCGAGCCTGGTCATTTTGATTGGCCCGTAAAAAGCAATATCCAGCGTTTTCCAGACTATCTGCCACCTGACCGTAATCGGGCAGCAGCGCTGCTGCGCTAAACTGTTGTTGGGCCGGTACATACTGCCCTAAACCACACAGAAACGCACCGTAATTATTCAGTACCGTGCCATTTCCAGGTGCCAGTTTCATCGCTTGCTGATAACGCTGCTCTGCGGCACTGTTTTCACCGATACGTTGTTCGTAAAACGCCATACCCAATTGAGCGCGATAATCCTGTGGATCAGCCTCTACAGCCTTCTCAAGATTCTGCCGCGCGGCATTAAGATCACCCTGCGCCAAATACTCTAAACCCAGTTGTAAACGCGTCTGCCCGGCGGCGGATTGGCTAACCTTTTCCGGCGATGAACCGGAACAACCAGCCAATACGGTCGCAATCAGGCAAACTCTCCACAGTCTTGTCAGCTTCATGCTTTCTCAATTGTCCTTATATGTGAAGATACCCGTCATACCTCAGCGTCATGCTCGTTCGCGATACTCACGACTTGAATTATTTAGGGTATAGCTTTTTCAGTATTGAGCATCTAACAAATTATAAGTTAAATAACAATTAGTTATATAGAACAAATCAATACTTTCAATCAGACTGTCTTAATAACGATAGGTTCACCGGCCATTTTCTTTTTCAAGGTACGCTTGGTGCGGTCAATCACCTCACCCGCTAACTGGCCACATGCAGCATCTATATCGTCACCACGCGTTTTACGCACAATGGTGGTAAAACCATATTCCATCAATACCTTAGAAAAACGATCCACCCGGCTGTTTGAACTACGGCCATAAGGTGCGCCAGGGAACGGGTTCCATGGGATCAAGTTAATCTTACATGGTGTGTCTTTCAGACATTCCGCCAGTTGATGAGCTTGTTCCACGCTGTCATTGATGTGATCCAGCATAACGTATTCGACGGTAACCCGCCCGCCATTGGCTTTGGATTTATCCAAATAACGCCGTACCGCAGCCAGGAAGGTTTCAATATTATATTTACGGTTGATTGGCACGATTTCATCGCGGATATCATCGGTCGGCGCGTGCAATGAGATAGCCAACGCCACATCAATCATATCACCCAGCTTGTCCAGCGCCGGAACCACGCCGGAAGTAGACAAGGTCACACGGCGTTTAGATAAGCCGAAACCAAAGTCGTCCATCATGATATCCATGGCCGGCACCACGTTATTCAGGTTGAGCAAAGGTTCACCCATCCCCATCATCACCACATTGGTGATTGGGCGGATACCGGTGGCTTTTACTGCGCCGATAATTTTGGCCGCACGCCATACCTGACCGATGATTTCCGATACCCGCAGGTTACGGTTAAAGCCCTGTTGTGCTGTGGAGCAGAATTTACACTCCAGTGCGCAGCCTACCTGGGATGACACACACAGTGTTGCGCGATCGCCTTCCGGGATATAGACGGTTTCAACTTGCTGATCACCAACTTTGATGGCCCATTTAATGGTGCCATCCGTTGATCGCTGCTCTTCAGTCACTTCCGGTGCACGGATTTCTGCTACCCGCTGCAATTTGGCGCGTAGCACTTTATTAATGTCGGTCATTTGCTCGAAATCATCAAAGCAATAGTGATATATCCACTTCATGACCTGATCTGCCCGGAAAGGCTTCTCGCCCATTTCGGCAAAAAATTGGCGCATTTGTTGACGATTTAAATCGAGCAGATTAATTTTGCCAGTGACGGGCGCGGTGGTGACGACCGTGCTGTCAGGCGTAGGGGCAGCAGCAATTGGCGCTGATGAAGTTAGTAATTGTTCAGACATGAGTTGTCGTGGCCTCGTTGTTACACTTTACGGCGCTGCGCTTTAAACCGGATAGGCTTTCGAAACGGCGATAAATAAATAATAGAACGCCCCGGGAGAGATGTCTCCACCGGGGCGCGGCATTGTACAAATTTTAGAGCATGGATTCCATGATTGGAAAGGTGTCCGGGCAACTTTATTGTTTCAGTTGATTAAATCTCGGCCATTCCTACACAGAATCAACTCATTAGCGACGGGGAAAAATCTCATCCGCAGCGAAGAAATAGGCAATTTCACGCTGAGCTGATTCAACCGCATCAGAACCGTGTACTGCGTTAGCGGTAAAACTGTCGGCAAAGTCAGCACGCAAAGTACCCGCCAGTGCGTTATCTGGGTTAGTAGCCCCCATGATATCGCGGTTGCGCTGAACGGCATTTTCGCCTGCCAGAACTTGTACCATAATTGGGCCAGAGGTCATAAATTCAACCAAACCATCGAAGAACGGGCGGCCTTTATGTTCTGCGTAAAAACCTTCTGCTTGTTCTTTGGTCAGGTGCAGCATTTTTGCAGCAATGATTTCGAAACCAGCACTTTCAAAACGCGCATAAATGGCACCAATGTCGTTATTGGCAACAGCATTGGGTTTGATGATGGAGAAAGTACGTTCTAAAGCCATGATAACCTCTATTGAATTTCTAATATTGACCGGACGTGGAACCTGCCCCACTAACTACCCTAAATAAGGATATAAACTTGGCTGGTGAACGGTTCCTTTACTACAAAATTATGCCGACCCCTGTACAGTGGCCGCCGATTATAGGTGCGTGATTAACGCTTGCATACGGGAATCACAACATTTCATTAAAAAATATTTATCTTAATTACTCATTTTTACGCACAACTCACACTTTGCATAAAAAACCGTTTGCCATACTCGCAGTGTTTTGTAGGCAAAACGTTATTAATATCAAAGTTCATTGATAAATTGAAAGCCCACCTTCTTTTTCACAATGGCGGAAGGTTGGCTGATCACATCCGATACCAGTGCGCGTTTCCCTTTTTTGGCCAAATAGTCGGCTAATGCTCTGATAGCTGCGGTACCTGCGCCTCTGATAGTGCCTTCAGCCATTGGATAAAGCACGTAAGCTGGGTCAGTCAATGAACCGGCAACACCAACATCAAACTCATTAATATCCACTGCCAGCGTGATGCTAATGACCACCCCTGATAAACGAACAATCACATAGATATAATCATCGCGGGCCGTTCTTAGCCAACTCTGCACCACGCCACTCACCAGACTCGAGGCGGAAATAACCGCATCCATCCCTTTATACACATTGGGATTGTCAATACTTTCAATATCCGTCTCGGTTTTCAAGGTGTGCCAGGCCCGACTGTAAACTCGTTCCCATTCTTCGATATACGGGAGGATATTGTCCCTGGCAGCCAGCGAGTTTTCGGTAACGCCGCTAATGATTTCAATATCAAAATGCATTTCAGGCTGTTCTAGCCATTGATTGTGTTGCCGTCTTCTGGGGATGGTTTCGACAAACTGGAAATTTTGCAGTGCCAACTCATAGCGTCCTTGAGGTAGTATCTGTGCTACTTGTGGTATTTCGGCGTTAGAATCCAGAACATTACGATATAAATAATCGGCATAGCTGAGCTGTGAAAAATCAAATGCTGTTTTTAACATTATCGCATTATCAATATTATTAGCGACATAGAGCTGGACACTTTCAATAAACCGCGCATCGGTCACTGTGTCTGATGCCGCATAGCCGGTATCGCCTACGCTGATAATCCGCTCAATAACCCGACCAAAATTTTCGGCGTTCCAACTGTCAAGACTGCCACCAAAGAGCATGGTAAAGTCAGTCAAAATACTCAATGTCCAATCAATACAAGGGGGAATAAGCTGGCGGCGAAAACGTAGATGAGGCAGCACTTCATCTTTCATTGAAACTTTACAGGCCAGCGCACTGGCCGGTACCGTCAATGATTTCCCGTTCATATCAGAATTAATTTGAGTCAATATGCCAACCGCCTCAGTTGGCAGCGGTGCCAAGAACACGTCAGCAGACAACGCTTCTTTCGTCATTAATCTAGGGAGGGGCTTCGAAGAGCCGGATACTTGCAATATCTTATTGTTACCGCCACTGAAAAAATCATAAATATTGGTGACAAACCGGTCTACCTGATTACACCGCCCTTGGACAACATAATTATAAATATTAAGCAGGGGAAGTAACCAGCAAGCGCTTTTCCCAACAAAACTGCGCCCTGCTCGACTTTGATTTTTTTCAGCCGTCAGCACTATTTTATTTATAATTAATGGTTCAGTTTTACTGTTATTATTAATGAAGAATTTAACATCCGTTTTATCCGCATCGAATAAATAGGTGATCAATGGATAGTAATCGACTGCCTGTTCGCCAATAGATTCCATAAATTGAACTTCGAAATAACCACCATAAAATGTCGATAACATTGATAATGTATCGCTTTCATCGCTCAATTTGAATATAGCGCTATTATTACTGCTTTCATGAATAAAAAAAAGCTCACGATCCATTATCTTAAATATACCACCATCGACTATTCCTACAGAATAATTATTTTTACTATCCAAATGAAAACTGACCAAGGTTTGTTTTGAACCTATTCGTTCGTCACCCCAATAGTCACCGAAAGTGTATTGTATCGGGATGATCATCTTATCTTTTACAACACAATATTGGTCGCAAATAAAATATTCTTGCTGAGAAACCTGAATGCTACTAATATCATAATCCATACCTATTTTTTGCAAGTCAAAAGCTGAATAATCATCAGTCAGAATAAAGTAATCGCCGCTAAAATTATCATTTTTATAAACTGTCACTTGGGTATTTTGTGGTAGTTTGATCGAACTAATTTGATCATTAAGTGGGTTTAAAATATGTGATTGTTTCCTACGGCGATCTGTATTATTGAAAAGATCAATGTATTCGTTACCAGATAGGCAAATTGATTCACCTAAAAAGTTATCTTTCTCATAGAAACAGGCAGCACTTCTAACTCTAAAGGAACTAATTTCATTATTTAAATCAGCCCAACTGCGGGAGGAGAGTAAATCGACATCATCTCTAAATGTTAATGCCTTGCCTGAGAAATTATTATTTTCATAAACCGTAACAATCATACCCGATGGAACAAAAATAGATGATATCTTGTCATTCCATTCCTCCTTAAGATCATCAACTTCTTGTCCCTGGCTGGCACAAATTGATTTGCCCAGATAGCCACTATCAGCAAAGAAACACACTTTTGTCTGTTGAGCAGAAACGTTTGCAGTTAATATTAGTGTGAAAAATATAATAAAGTAATTATGGTTCATATAATAATCCCCAGTAATAAATGACAGTGTCAAAAATCGTGATGTGATTACTTTATCTAGCTAATAAAAGCATTGATATCATTTTATTTATCACAGGGATGTTATTTAAATGACAAACACAAAAACCAATTAGCCATTGTTATTAATTAGTTTTATCAATATTACTATTCCATACGGAAAATTATATTACCCACCTGGCCACTTTCATCCAATACATTAAGCTGATAACCGCCCGGCACAGATAAGTTTTGTACCCATGATTGATTATTCTCGGTCACCGCTACTTGCTCACCATTGAGGAACCACCAATGTTGGCCTCTCCCGCCTTGCGCCACCAGGCGCAGATCAAGGCTATTATGACCAGGTAAACGCTTAACGACAGCACCATCACGTATACCTAAAATCAGCAATGGCGCAGCACTGCCTTCCCCTTGCGGTGGACATTGCTGGCTTGCTGCGGGTAACCGTTGATTACGCCGTTCAGCCAGTGGCAACCATGGCTCCAGTGGCAGTGGCCACAAGGCCACTTGCGTTGGCTTGGCTCCTAAGCAATCCGCGGCAACCCGCTCGCCTTGCTGATTTAGCCAGATACTGAGTTGACTACCCTGCATATTTTCCTGGCCGGGTGCGGTCAGTGTGGGCGGTACCGTGCCATCGAGCACCCAGCTTTGACGCCGCTGTCGACAGTTACTATCACCAACCGCTAGCGGTTGCCCACCCGGCCAACAAATCTCTTCCCGACTGACTGACGATGGCCTCGGATCTGACGGTAAGCTGCGAATGCTTTGCTGCAATCCTGCCATCAACACGTTATTGACCTGATTAAGTATCGGTATTGCGGTGGCATAACCAAACTGCCCGGCAACCGGAGTGCCATCTGGACGCCCCACCCACACGCCTATTGTATAACGCGCATTGATGCCAATAGCCCAAGCATCACGATAGCCGTAGCTGGTACCCGTCTTCCATGCCAGTGGTACGCTGGCTGGCAGAATATCATCCGGTAACGGTCTGGCTTCACCGGCCATAATACGCCGGATAATCCATGCCGCTCCCGGTGAGAATAGTCGCCGTTCTTGTATTTGTTGCTGCGGTTCAAAACGCAATGTTGCTGCCATTCCGCCACGGGCGAAAGCGCTATACGCGGCAACCAATTGATCCAACCGTGAACCGGTTCCGCCTAAAATGACCGCCAGACTGGGTTCACTGTGAGAGGGGAAACGTAAGTTCAGACCACCATTGCGTAAATTGGCGGTAAAACGTTTTGGGCCATAGGCTTCAAGTAATTGAACCGCCGGTAAATTCAGCGAACGCACCAGAGCTTCACTGGCACTGACCGGCCCATGGAATCCGGTATCAAAATTGCCAGGCCGGTAATCACCAAAGCGGCGTGGCACGTCCTGAAGCAAAGATTCAGCATGGATCAGGCCGTCATCCAGTGCCATGGCATACAGGAAAGGTTTGAGTGTCGACCCCGGTGAGCGCCATGCACTGACCATATCCACATGACCAAAGCGGCTGTTGTCCTGAAAATCCACCGACCCAAGATAAGCGCGCACCTTCATCGTGGTATGGTCAACCACCAGCAAGCCTAGCGAGGTTTTCTCAGGTAATTGGTGACGCCAACTCGCCGCCATATCTTCCAATTGGCGCTGTAATCCGGTATCAAGCGTGGTGTGGATCACTTCGCGCTGATTACCACTGGTTAAACGGCGAGCTAGCAAAGGAGCCAATTGTGGCATCTGACGCGGTGCCAGCCAGACCTCTTCTTGTTTAATATCAGCCACATCCTTTGCTGTCCAAACCTGATAATCCGCCAGTCGGGTTAACACTTTGTCTCGAGCAGCCTTTGCCCGTAGAGGATAGCGATCGGGACGTAGCCGACTAGGGGCTTGCGGTAATGCTGCCAGCAATGCGGCTTCTGCCGCGGTTAATTGAGAGGGCGGCTTAGCTAAATAGGTCCAACTGGCAGCGCCAATCCCTTGTAGGGTGCCACCAAATGGAGCGCGATTAAGGTAGATCTCGAGAATTTGAACTTTGGAAAAATGCCATTCCAACTGAAAAGTACGCCAGACTTGACGCAATTTGCCAGCTAACGTGCGCGGATGTGGGTCGATCAAGCGGGCAACCTGCATAGATAGCGTGCTGCCACCTGAAAGTATCTTACCAGCGCGCAGATCCTGCCAGGCGGCACGAGCTAGCGCCAATGGGTTTACCCCGGGATGAAAGTAAAACCAGCGGTCTTCAAAAGTGAGCAGTGCTTGCAGATAATACGGCGAAACCTGACTCAACGTCACCGGATAACGCCATACGCCGTCAGCATCGGCAAAACGCCATAACGGTGTACCATCTTCGCCTACCACTACCCGCGCGACCTGGACCTCGGCCAGAGGCAATGGCCAAAGTCTATCTGCCAGCCAAAGAGTGGCCGGAAACAACACCAGGATAAGCGCCAACGCCCAGCCCATACGCCGATAGCGGGAATAGATATTTTTGCGCATGAATCGTATTACTTCCCCTGACAACTGTTTCGCCGCTCAGGGGAAGTGAGTATTCACTTAACGATTTCAAGCTGCGCTGGAGTACTCCCCAGCGCACGCCAATCGGGTACATACATCGATTCTACTTGTGGTGCAGGCACCTGGTAGAGGCCTGGTGTCACCGCCCGCGCCAGATAGAGCAACGTGGTGTGACGGTAACCATCGACATTGACGGCAGCGACATAACGATCATCACGAAACTCCTGATGTTTGATATCCGATTGCTGCATATCCTGTAATAGCTCAGTCACGCTGCTGGCACTCTCTCCCAAACTGGCGCTGCTATCGCCCAGATTCTGGTTTTCCAGTTCCAGACCAGCAGGCAGCAAATCAACCACCAGCGCATCCGGTACCCGCCTATCGGCCCAAACATCCAGATGCACCAAGACTAACTCACCACTTTTCAGTTGTGATAACTGCAACGGATTGCCATCTAGCCCAATGTAGCTACGAGTGATATGCAAATTATTACTGAATGGTGCAGGGGTTTGCTGCGGATATCCCACCACAGCAACGCGGCTATACAATGGCGTATCACCCCGATTTTGCAGTTGCATCCCCGCAGCCAGTTGTGATGCTGACCAGTTTTGGTTTAACGCGGTGCTTTGGGTCAGCGTCACGCTATCCGCAATTGGCTCAGCTTGTGGCGCAATAGCAACCTGCCACGGTGTTTCAGCGCCATTCATCAAGGTGCGCCCCGCAAGAAATATAGCATTGCTCTCCTGCGTTGACAGATAGTTGCGGCTGGTCAAGGCATCAGACAGGGCCAGCAGACGACTATCACGTGCTTGCGGCAGTAGATTGTTGTCAGTTAACAGCGCCAGAATAAGAGCATCATCGCGTATCGGGCTACCGTAATCTTCCAGCCAGTAATCTTTGTCACTGCGTGTGGTATTTAGCCCCTGAGTGATGGCTTCTTTGGCACGCGGCATGTCGCCCATCAATTTCAATGCCACACCCAACTGCACCAGTGGTAAGCCAGAACGCGCTTCACTGTTACGGCTATATAACTGCCGTAATGCACCGAGCGAAGCCTGCTGCTGCTGCGCCAATACCAGCCCCGCATAGGCTTGCACCGCAAAACGGGTATGCTTGGTTTGCTCGCTGTAGCGAATTTCAACCTGATTAGGATCCTGTAAATAACGCTGTAAGCGGGTATTCGCCGCCGTCAGTGCCGCCGCAGGCACGCTGTAGCCTTGTTGGCTGGCACGGTAGAGGAAGTCAGTGGCATAGGCGGTGAGCCAGAACTCTTCCGGGCTGTCGTTGCTCCACAAACCAAAGCCGCCGTTGTAGCGCTGCATACTGAGCAGATGCTCAATCCCGACATCAATCGTCTGTCGCCGTTTTTCATCGCTATCGGCCTTGATACCCAGTGCAGTCAACTGTGCATGGTTGCTGTACAGTGAGGGATACAGTCCACTGACTGTCTGCTCCAGACAGCCATAAGGATAGGCGTACAACTCGCTGATATAACGTGCCAAGTTGAGAGGTGGGCGGCTGGTTATCAGCAGTTGACCTTGCAATGTTTCAGCACTCAATCCCGCCGTAGCCTGCGCGGGCAGGCTCCAGCTTTCACCACTGCGCAGCACATTAGCGAAATGGCGCGTTTGGGCCGGATAGGCTGGCCGCACGCCGATTTTCCAATGATGCTGGTAATCTGGCAGTTCTTCATTTGGCAGTACCATGCCACTGATCGTCAGACCAAGATCACCTTGCCCAAACCCGTTCAGCGCCCGAACCGGGATCAGTACCGTTTTACGCTCACCATTCGCCAGCGTAACTGACTGAGCTTGCGTGCCATTTAGCGCCAGTAAATCACTGGCGGCCAATTTCAGCACTAAGGTTTGCGCCTGACCGGATAAATTACTTAAGTCCAGAGCCAGTTGGGTACTGTCGCCACCGGCGAGAAAACGTGGCGCTGCCAGTTGCGCAATCAATGGTGCGGCCACCACCACTTTCGATTCTGCTTTGCCGAAGTCTTCATCACTCCAGGCTTGGGCCATTAAACGTAACTCACCGTTAAAGTCTGGAATCGCCAGCTCAACGGTGCCTTCACCCTGCGCGTTTAATGTCACCGGTTGGGCTTGCTGCGCTACAATAGTCACTTCGGTAATGGGTTTCTTGCCCCCGCGGGACAGCGCATCTTCCTCATCGCCATCACCACCAAAACGCAAGCTGGCTAAGCGCCCTTGCCCTTCTATCAATTGCCCATAAACATCATAGCGATCGGCACTGTAGCGCTTACGGCCAAAAAAGGCGTCGTACGGATCTGGCGTGACGTAATCCGTAATATTCAAGATCCCGCTGTCAACGGCTGACAGCAAAACTTGCACTTTTTCCGGCAACGGCGCGCCGCTCCGGCTGGCCTTCACTTTTACCGTTAAAGTTTGATTGGGCCGGATACGCTCGGGGGCATCCAATTGCAATGCCAACTTGCGGGTTTCATCCACCAACGGCAGATGCAATAAACCAATCGCCCGTTTTGGCGTCGCCTGTTGTGATTTATCACCCGGGCGAATCACTGTGGCACTGAGATACAGGTCATGCCGATTCCACTCTTTGTTAATCGGCACGTCGACCTCCGCGCCACCCGCAGGAATAGTCACTTCCTGCCACCACAGCGGGCCGTCGCTGGATTCCACCAGCAGATAACCATTACCCGCCGTTGGCGCTTCAATATGTAACTTCACTTTTTCGCCCGGGCGGTAAGCGGGTTTATCCAACGTTAATTTGACCTGATCAGGACGCACCGCACCACTGCCAGCGGTGTTATCCTGCCAACTGTAACCGGCCCAGAAGCGAGAACTGCTCACCAGCGAGTTATCCTGATTACTGACCTCAATTCGATATGCGCCCCACTCCACTGGGAAACTGACTTTAGCACTCCCATTGGCGGCGATATTCACGCTTTGTTCCGCCAGAGTCAGATCTTTTTTATCAAACAGCGACTGCCAGCCATCACTTTCTGACCACTGCCAGTAGTAATCACGCCGCTCACGTACCAACTTAACTTTAATGCCATTGGCGGCCAGCTTTTCGCCGCTGGCATTCGCATAGATAATTTCAAAATCAGCCTGCGTATCTTGATCCACCATCGCCTGTGATTTATAGCTGTCACTGCGGTAATCATAAACCTGCTGTTTATTGAACAGCGGGCGAATACCCGCCAGCGCATCAGCAGGCCACACCGCTTGCTCAGCACGGCGTGTGACTGGCCGCCCACCCGACTCCAACAAGCTGGCCTGTAATATCAATTTCAGCGGCGATTGGGCATGCTGCCAACTGTTATCCACCGCAACATTCGTCTGCCCCTGGTTATCTAAGGTGGTATCAAACTCATCTAAGGTGCGGGAGAGGTTCTCTTCGATAATCGAACCAAATTCAAAACCGGGCAGCGTGGCAACAGCTTCACGCAGTGGGCGTAGGAATAATTGGCCTTGCAGACGGTTGCCCGAGGCCGGGGCACCATATAAGTAACGGCCAGTGACGGCAAAGCTGGCTTCACTGTCCGTGGCGATCGGTTCTTTACTGGTAGCAATATCGAGCGCCATACGCTCTGGTAGAAAATCCTCTACCTTGAATTTGTACAATCGTGGCTGGTTATCACCCAAATTCAGGCGCAGTGACCACTCGCCCGTTGGGCCACCTTCAGGTATGGCATATTGGTATTGATACAGGCCATCCTGTGGTTGCCAGGTAAAGCTGCGCACCACTTGATTATCCGGTTTGAGGATATCGACTTTAACGGGTTGGGTTGTTAGGGGTTTACCGTCGGCATCGCGCAGTAACCCATTAACAATTAAGGTTTCACCTGGCCGATACAAGTCGCGCGGGCCAAAGACAAAGAACTGCTTCTGGAAACCCTCAGGACCAGCAATATCAAACTCGGCCAGATCCAACGCGGGTGCATTAAGGTCGATCAGACTGGTCTGCCCATTTTGCGCGGCAAGCAGCAGTTTGGCGTTAGCGTTTTTTTCCAACTGCGCATGGCCCTTGCCGTCGGTTTCGGCCTGAGTCAACACCTGGCCTTTATCATCCAACAGTTGCAGTGACACGCCTTGCAATGCCGCACCACCGGCTAATGCCTGAGTGAACACATCCATCTGGTTATGGTAGCTATGTAGCGAAACACCGATATCACTTAGGGTAAATAAGGTGGCAGCATTGGTATAGCTGTAGTGACCGGCTTGCTGCATGACGGCCAGATAGACGCCGGATTCTTGTAACGGCTTGATATCGGCTAAGGGCAATAACAGCTTTTCACGGGTATTAACCGCAGGATTGAGATCAAAACGGCCGGTATAGACTAAATCAGCCATTTTCAGCAGTTCGTCCGATTCCCAGTTAGAGAGCGCACTGCGGTTCTGCCAGTTAGCGAGGAAGTTAGCCAGGCTGCTTTGCTTAATGCGAAAAAAGTTAACATCGACGTTATCAACATTGAGCGCCATCACCGGCAAGCCCTGCGCCAGTTTGCCCGGCAGCAAAGAGCCTTTGCTGGCAAAACCGACACTCGGTTTAATATCACGCGTGGTGATTTGTTGCTGTTGTTGTGCACCCAGTTGCGCGCCACCTACCCCTTGCAGCGTGCTGTCGACAGTCAACAACAATTTACGCTCCGGTTTGAGGTGGCGTAAACGCAGCTCCATTAGATTATCGGATAGCTCCCAGGCACCGTCGATGTTGCCACTGACGGTATCAACCAGATGCACCTGCGCGGCGAAATCCTGATTTGGATTCAGTGGCTGCGAGAAGGTCAGTACCATGGCACTGGCCCCGTCAAGTTGCAGTTCAGAGGCATCCAGCAAGGTAAGCGGCTGACCCGCATGGCGTTTTGCCAGTGCCGCCAGCGCCACCGTATCTTGGGGTTTACTCGCCGGTGTTTTGCCCGCCGAGGTACTGGTTTGAGTCGCAGGCGGTGTGACCACACCTTTATTATTGCTGTCATCACAGGCGGCTAATAACAACGCCGCAGCGACCACTATAGTCGTTCGATACCCTTTAATTCCTGACATTAACCGACGCAAACCATTGTGATTCATATCTTGCTCCCTGGCTGATAGCAAGATTATAGCATCGGTATGAAAGGGAATATAGGGAGGGAAGAATCAAGTGATTATCTTCATAAAAAATGCGTATTGGCTCGCATTTATATCTATTTTTCTAAACAACACACCCCAAAAACCTATTTAATATTTTTTTAATAAAAATTAAATAATTCAACCCACCAATGATCCACAAGGCGCAACTTAAAATAAAAACCAATAAAATCAATAAATAAACACAAAAATAACCACAGCGAAATAAAATTAAAAATCAAATTAATATAAACCATCTGGATTAATATTTTAATAAATAGGAATACCCAGCACACTCATTTATATTTCATCCAACATTTTGTCGTTATTAACCTTCTTGAGTATTTCGTCTTTTAAATTCATCTGTAAATAGGAATGTATAAAACCATGGGTCATCGCAACACATTAAATACACGTTTATTGCCGTTATCTATTTTGGTCTCATCATTGATATCTGGTGGGGCAATTGCTGCACCAACATCTGCGGTTACACCTCTTGGTATGGGCAATGGTAGCAACTTTACCGTAGCCAAAGCCCCTGCAGATATCTTGCTGGAAAGCATCGCTCCTGTGGGTCAAACAATCACAACAGAGATGATCAATCAGATTAAGTCGCAAATTACGACAGCGCAACAGGATCACCAGCAGCAGACTAAGGATTTTACAACCAGCATTGATAAATTAAAACCTGCACAAAAAAAACAAGCAAAAAACGAATTAGATTCACTTAACGATGCATTTGAAAAACACATTAAGCAGTTAGAAGCCGTTGTTGCTTATGCAGAAGACGAGAGCGAAGCCAACAAAAATAAACTCAATGCAGCAGCAATAGATGCTTTTACAGCTTCACTCAATAACAAAGCGCCGGGGCAGTTCACCGCTGAAGAAGCCAACTCACTGTTTATTGCATCATTAACCAACGACAACTCAGCTATTTCGCCAGGGCTTGAGCAAAAAGCCACGGCAGTCAAACAGCAGCAACAAGCAAGCCAAAATACCCTGACTAAGGTGCAAAACTACCTGACTCAAGGTGTGATAAGCCAGGAACAAACAGAAAAACTGGTGGCTTATTTTGCTGAGAAACAAGCTAAGTTCAACGAGCTGGCTGTGGCTAAACAGGAGCACAAAAAAGCAGAAGAAGCAGAAAAAAAAGCAAGTGTTGATGTCGTACGTCTGACTCCTGAATTAAAATTTAATCAAGCAAAGCTCAAACTCGCTGAGCAAGAAAAAACTCAAGCTGAAGATAACTTAATACTGCTTAATACTGCTTAATACTGCAAAAAGTACTGCAATTAATACTGTCAATCCAAATTGGAATGAAAACACACCAGATCTCGAACAAGAGCTTGAGGATTTGATTAAAGACTCAACCACTACTCAGGACAAAAAAACTGAGATTGAAGCCGCGCAAAAGGCCATCAAGGATGCAGCGGCAGCACAGCAGGTAGCTGATGACGCAACCAAGAAACATCAGTCTGCCGATGATGATTTTAAAAATATTAAGGCTAAGGTTATTGCTGCCAATCAGATTAAAACTGACGCTGCGGCTGACCTCCTAACTAGCACCACAGTAATGCAGGCTGCGGCAACAGCATTAGCTAGTTTAGAGACAGTAACGACTACGACTGTTGATATGCCTGCATTTGAGCAAAAAATTGCCGGCACTGAGCAACAAACCGTCGCTGCGCGAACCTTTGCACTCGATACCCTGGTATCGGGCGGCACACAAAAGGTGGAAAAAGACGGTAAGATCATTGGCAGTATTATTAGTGAAGGTGGCACGGTAACGTTGGCGCTTGGCGCACTGGCAAATAGCACCGTGATCACCAAAGGCAGCATGGAAAATAACGGTGGTACGGATAAGAATACCATCGTTGGTGCAGAAGGTCAGTTGATCCTTACAGGGATAAGTGACACTGAACGAGCCATATCAGAAGGGGCTATTGTTGCCAAAGGCGGCCAGGTTACAGCGGGAAATAATTCTGTTGTCAGTGATCTGGTCAGTGAAGGTGAGATTACTGCCAAAGATAACGCTATTATCTCTAAAGCTATCATCAAGGGTGGGAGCTTAACCCTGCAAAATAAAGCCATTGCCATGGATACCACGCTGAATGGCGGTGTTTTCACCGTTGAAGCTGACGCAGGAGCGACAGATACCACGGTTAATAACGGTGCAGAATTCACCGTTAGTGGCGATGCGAAAGCTGACAACACCACGGTAAACGGCGGTATCTTGAAGATTAAGTCGCGCATGCAAGCCAATAAGATACTGGTTGAAGACGGTTATGCGCTGATCGCTAGTTCGCTGAAAGACGCGGAGTTAAATGGCGGTACCACCATTTTCACCCAAACTGCCGCTGTCGAAGGGATCATTAATGCCAACCGAGGCAGTTTCCTGAGCGTCCATGACGGTGCAGTAACCCAGGATGCAGACCTGAATTTAGCCGGTAACATGGTGCTGGTGGCCGAAGATGCACCTTATGTCAGGCTACACCCAACTTCCCGTGCGGCCTTTAGCGCCATGAATGGCAAACCCGCTAAATTCGCCTTTAAAGATGTCACGCTGGCGGGCGGTTCTATCGATATGAGCCAAACAAAAGCGCAACTGA
Source organism: Yersinia sp. 2540 StPb PI (assembly GCF_052217165.1). Classification (NCBI taxonomy): domain Bacteria; kingdom Pseudomonadati; phylum Pseudomonadota; class Gammaproteobacteria; order Enterobacterales; family Yersiniaceae; genus Yersinia; species Yersinia sp. 2540 StPb PI. The sequence goes on along the minus strand of NZ_JAZGQC010000001.1, from coordinate 1,783,554 downwards.
CCATGAACTCATTGGCAGGTAACGGTAGCTTTAACTTAGGTTCAGCCCTGCATAGCCATACCACGGCACCACTGAATGTAACGGGTGATGCTGATGGTGATTTCAACGTTCAGATCGATGCCAGCGGTGTTGCTCCGGCTAACCTGAATGTCGTTGATGTACAGGGTACCAATAACGCGCGCTTTGCACTGGCTAATGGCCCGGTAGATCTGGGTAACTATAAGCACAACCTGGTCAGTGATGGTCAAGGCGGCTTCAAACTGGTAGCCGATAAAGCAGCCCTGACACCAAGTACTGCGGGTGTGCTGGCTGTCGCCAATACCATGCCGGTTATCTTTAATGCTGAATTAAGTTCGATTCAGAATCGTTTGGATAAGCAAAGCTCGTCAGCTAACGAAAGCGGTGTGTGGCTCACTTACCTGAACGACAGCTATAACGTGAAAGGCACAGCGGCCAACTTCAACCAGAAGTTGAATGGCATGACTTTAGGTGGCGATAAAGCCATTGATTTAGGTAATGCCGTATTCAGTGTGGGTAGTTTCGCCAGCTACAGCAGCTCAAATATCAAATCGGATTACCAGAGCAGCGGCAGTGTGGAAAGCAACTCATTGGGTGCTTACGCGCAATATTTGGCTAACAGCGGTTATTACATTAATGGTGTGCTGAAAACTAACCAGTTTAAACAGAACCTCAGTGTGACCGCTAAAGACGGCAGCGCCACCGGCAATACTAACTTCTCCGGTCTGGGTCTGGCCATGAAGGCAGGTAAACATATCAATATCAATGAAATGTATATCTCCCCTTATGTCGCGCTGAACACCTTTAGCTCCGGTAAGAGCCAGTACCAACTGTCTAACGGTATGGAAGCACAAAGCCAAGGCGCACGTTCTACCACCGGTACTCTGGGGATGAACACCGGTTATCGCTTTGTGTTGAATGGTGGTACTGAAATTAAGCCTTACGCTATCTTCTCAGTGGATCATGACCTGATGGCCAGTAACAAGGTGATGGTTAACAACGAAATGTTTGATAACAGCCTGAAAGGGACCCGAGCTAACGCAGGTGTGGGTGTCAATGTAAACCTGACCTCTAACCTGTCAATCGGTTCTGAAGTGAAAGTCTCTAAAGGTAAAAACATTGCGACCCCAATGACCATTAATATGGGCGTTGCTTACACCTTCTAAATAACACGTTAAGTTCTTCATGTAGCAATGAGAATGGTGTGTCAAAAAAGGGAGCCACTTACGGCTCCCTTTCCTATAGCTAGCTAATCTGGCCCGCCAACAGCGAGTTAATGGCTGGTCGAGGGAATAACATTTCTCAGCCAACTGCCCCAGCGGCGCTGATAAAACGCCTGCGTATGGGTCATCAGATAGTGGCTTACCCCACGCTCTTTCTCATTAACCAGACAGAAATCGACCGGGTGTTCATCCGGTGCATGGTCACTGGCCACATTGCCCGCTTCCTGAATTAGCTGATCTATCTCTTCGGGCGAACCATCCACTTCCAACCCAATCAGTAAGTTAGGTTGCTCATCCACACTTTTATCATGCATCAATGCCAGAAAAGCACGCCGCACCGGTTTGCGCTGGCTAAACAGTTGGATCAAAGCATCAACCATCGCCGCCGGATACTCTTCCGGCTGGCCCAACAAGATTTGGCTCTCTTTATCCACCATCATTTCAGCCGGTTGGGCTAAACCGCCATTTTCCAATAGCATCGCCACTTCTTGCGGCCAAAACTCTTTGCCATGTTCTGATTTCGGGTTCAGGAACAGATGTGCACCCTGTGTCATTTCAAATAACACCCGTACTGGCATAGCAACAAAAGGCTGCTTTTCGAGGTCAGTTTGCTCATCCTCAGCCTGGCTCAGCGCCTGTTGCAATACTTCTGGCGAACTGAAAAAAGGAATAACTGATTCACCATCCTGCTTTTCCCAATGCAGAATATTGACCCCATTGCCCGCAGTGAAGGTCATCTCGCTATCCTCACCGCCCGGTTCTGAGCCGGCCACCAGCACTAACACCGTGGCGTCCAGTAACCTGTGGAAAAAAGCAGTGCGATAAATTGACTCAGTTGCCGCCAGTTTTAGCAACGACTCCAGACTCTGGTCCTCATCATGGTGGTGATCGTGGTTATCATCGGCAGGTGGTTGTAGCAAACTCATCTTGTACTCCGAAAAACGTCAAGCAGATCGAACAAAGGGACGTAAATGCGCCCCATTAGTAGCTTACAAAACCAAACGAAGGGGAAGCGCACCGTTCGGGTCGTAGCGGCGTGAGCCGCCGGAGTACCCGTAGGTGTGCTTGCCCCTTCATTCACCAAACTTACTGTTTTGCTTTCGCCAACAACAAATTAGCAATGGTACGAACACCTAAACCTGTAGCACCGGCAGACCATTGTTCAACCGCACTTTTACGGTAAGTGGCAGAGCAGTCAATATGGAGCCAACCTTGTTGGTAGTTTTTCACAAAATGCGACAGGAATGCGGCGGCAGTACTGGCACCCGCACTGTAGGCAGCGCCCGCCACATTATTCAATTCAGCAAAGTTAGATGGCAACTGGCTGCGATGGAATTCCGCCAAAGGTAAACGCCAGAAAGGTTCATGTTCACTTTGCGCGCTGTTCAACAGCGCTTGTGCCAGCTCATCATCAAAGCTGAACAGAGCATGGTAGTCGTTACCCAATGCCGTTTTGGCCGCACCGGTTAAAGTGGCAGCATCAATAATCAGCGGTGCGTTTTGCTCGGCGGCATCAATCAGGCCATCAGCCAGTACCAGACGCCCTTCAGCATCGGTATTCATGATTTCTACAGTTTTACCATTGCGGTAACGGATAATATCACCCAATTTAAAGGCATTACCGCTAACCATATTGTCGGCACAACACAGATACAACTTCACACGCTGTTTCAAGCCACGCGCCGCCGCCAGAGCCAAGGCTCCCGTCACGGTGGCGGCACCGCCCATATCGGATTTCATCGAGTCCATGAACGCACTCTGCTTCAGGCTGTAACCGCCGGAATCAAATGTAATTCCTTTACCTACCAGACAGGCCATTACCGGCGCATCAGGATTACCGGTTGGGTTATAATCCAAGGCCAGCAATACCGGTGCGCGATCAGATCCACGACCCACGGTATAGATCCCAGCATAGCCCTGCTCGCGCAGATCTTCGCCTTTGGTAATACGGTAACTGATTGCATCGCACGAGACGGCACACATCAAATCAATGGCATTTTTAGCCAATTGCTCTGGACCTAAGTCTTCCGCCGGTGCGTTGATCGTGTCGCGCACCCAATCGATAATTTTTATGCGTTGTTTCAGTTCAGTTTTTTCGTTCTCTGGCAGTTCTGCCCACTCCACGCTGCGCTGACCTTTTGGCCCACGGAACCCTTGCCAAAATGCCCAACTTTGCTCTAACCCCCAGCCCTCGCCAGCCAGTTTTATGTGCTTGATTCCCAGCCCATCTATTTTGCGCGCAGCACGTTGAATCGCACCTAATTTACCGTTGTCCGTCAGGTGGATAGTCATCCCTTCAGCATCGGTACTCAACAGCGTTTTCTCGCCCCAACGGGCATCTGCCGGATTATGCGACAGGGATACTTGCATCAATTCTGTTGTCATTATTACCTCGTTATTATTTTTTGCTGTATACCCTTCGTCCTTGGCGCTACAGGGTGTTAGCTACGCGCACTACTCGGCCCGTCCATCGGCCTCGCCTCTGCGAGGCCGCTGCAAGCAGAGTTCAAATCTGCTCCAGGCAGATTTGTCACCCGAATCACTTACTGGTCTTGACCTTAAAATATAAGTAAGCTTATCGGGATTAATGAGCCTCAAAGAGGCTCCCCCTGCGAGCTAGCATCAATGCTGTTCAAATCGGTCTTCAACCGATTTGTCGTTCAGCTGCTGCCTGCCTGCAACGCCAATGACTTTGGGTATAGGATATCAGATCAGGTACAAAAAAGGCCGCTTTCGCGACCCTACAATACTCACTCAAACTCATCCAACCACACTAATAGAATGGCCTCTAGCACTTTTTCATTCGATTTCTGCGGATCGTCGTCAAAATCTTCCAGAGAGCAAATCCATTGATGCATATCGGTAAAACGCACGGTTTTCGGATCGGTATCCGGGAATCTGTCGTAGAGTGCTTCACCGATTTCCCGAGTATCTTGCCACGTTAAGCTCATATCAATGCTCCCGCGCATGGTTAATGGTATAACGCGGGATCTCAACTACCAAGTCTTCGTCGGTCACTCTGGCTTGGCAGCTCAGGCGGCTCTCCGGCTCCAGACCCCAGGCTTTATCCAACATATCATCTTCCAACTCACTGCTTTCTGGTAAGGAATCGAACCCTTCACGCACCACGCAGTGGCAGGTGGTGCAGGCACAGGATTTCTCACAGGCATGCTCAATATCGATCCCATTGCGCAAGGCAACGTCGAGTATAGTCTCACCTTGGGTTGCTTCCAGTACTGCACCATCCGGGCAAAGATCTTTATGGGGCAGAAATACTATTTTGGGCATGATTAAACCTCATCCACTGAATGACCAGCCAACGCACGGCGAATGGAAGCATCCATCCGGCGCGCGGCAAAATCTTGCGTTTGCGCATCTAACGCTTTGATCGCAGCTTCGATTGCTTGTGGGTCGTTACCCTGCATCTGCTGCTGTAATAAGGCCATCGCCTGAACGATAGCGGTACTTTCTTGCTCACTGAGTAATGCTGCATCTTCTGCCAATGCGCCTTGTAAACTCTCCAGCACACGGGATGCTTCGACCTGTTGTTCTGCTAACTTACGCGCACTGACATCACTTTGCGCATTCGCCATCGAATCTTTAATCATATTGGCAATTTCATCATCAGATAGCCCATAGGATGGCTTAACCTGAATCGATGCCTCAACACCGGTGGACTTCTCCATCGCGGTAACACTCAATAAACCGTCAGCATCTACCTGGAAAGTAACACGAATATGCGCACCACCAGCAGGCAGTGGCGGTAGGCCACGCAAGGTAAAACGGGCTAATGAACGACAATCTTGCACCAATTCACGCTCGCCTTGCAGCACATGGATGTTCATCCCACTCTGCCCATCTTTAAAGGTGGTGAACTCCTGCGCGCGGGCTACTGGAATAGTGGTATTGCGCGGAATAACTTTCTCCACCAGACCGCCCATGGTTTCCAACCCCAATGAAAGCGGGATAACATCAAGCAGCAGCATGTCACTATCGGGCTTATTACCCACTAAAATATCGGCCTGGATGGCGGCACCGATTGCCACAACTTTATCGGGATCAATCGAGGTTAGCGGCGTGCGGCCAAAGAATTGCCCGACTTGCTCACGCACCAGCGGCACACGGGTTGAACCACCAACCATCACCACTTCCAGCACCTCATCAGGGGTCACTGCGGCATCTTTCAACGCACGGCGACAAGACATTAATGTCCGTTTGATTAACGCTGCAATCAGCGATTCAAACTGCCCACGGGTTATTTGCCCCTGCCAGCCAGCAACAGAGACATCTGCAACCTCGGCGTCACTCAACGCGATTTTAGCCGCGATCGCTGCATCAAGTAATTGCCGCTGAATACCATGATCATCACGGGAGTCAATACCTGCTTGTTCACGCAGCCAATCGGCTAATAGATGGTCAAAGTCATCGCCCCCCAGGGCAGAATCACCACCGGTTGCCAACACTTCGAACACACCACGGCTCAAACGCAGAATAGAGATATCAAAGGTGCCACCGCCAAGATCATAAACGGCAATCACCCCTTCCTGACCTGAATCCAGGCCATAGGCAATTGCCGCTGCGGTCGGCTCATTAAGCAGACGTAATACATGTAGCCCCGCCAGACGTGCCGCATCTTTGGTACCCTGACGCTGAGCGTCATCAAAATACGCCGGCACAGTGATCACCACACCATCCAGATCACCACTCAGTGCCGCCTGGGCTCGAGCAGACAATACTTTAAGAATATCAGCAGACACCTGGATCGGATTCACCAACCCGCTGGCAGTCTGGATCATCGGCAAGCCATTTTCGCTGGGCTGGAATTGGTAAGGCAGATTAGGATAGCGCTGTACGATATCTGCCAAAGAGCGACCTATCATACGTTTAATTGAACTGATGGTATTGACCGGGTCCAATGCCGCCAGATTGCGGGCATTCCAACCAACATCAATACTATTTGCTTGATAATGAACCACTGAGGGCAAAAGATCCCGCTGTTGCTCATCAACCAGCGTTTGTGCTTTACCGCTACGCACGGTGGCGACCAATGAATTGGTCGTACCTAAGTCTATGCCTGCGGCCAGCCGACGTTGATGCGGCTGCGCAGTTAAACCAGGCTCACTAATTTGTAATAAGGCCATGTTGAACTTCCATCAATCATGAGTCTAAAGAGCAAAATCTATCCGGTGATAGGCTCTGAATTAATCAGACATTACGACAATTAATAAATTGAGTTTTAGTTATTTTACCAATTAGAGACCACGGTTATACCCTAAATAATTCGAGTTGCATGCAGGCGGCAATTGAGTGAATCCCGATGAGTTGACGCCAGTCAATGATTCGGGTGAACGAAAGCGGCCAACACGCATGCAGCTTGAAGTATGACGGGTATAAATCAAGATAAATCATCAAACAAACGCTCTTCAAGTTGTTCAACCTGCTGTTGTAACTTATCCAAAAAACGCAATTTACGCACAGTATCAGCCGCCAGTTCCCACTGTTGCTTATCCAGTTGCTCCACCATTTGCTGACTGCGCGTTTGTGTCATCAATGCTAAGCGGCTACTGAATGCAGCAAGCTGCGTTTCGGCATCGGGTTTGCGTTCAATCTCATCAAGCTCTTCACGCAGTTCCAACTGCTCTATCAGAAATGCAGTATCACGCATGGTGTGCTGTTCATTGCCTAAATCAAAACCCTGCAAAGATAACATATACTCGGCACGTTTTAACGGATGCTTGAGGGTTTGGTAAGCGTCATTGATGGTTGCGGCTTGTTGCAACGAGGCTAAACGCTCGCGTTCAGGCTGGTTAGCAAAACGGTCAGGGTGGAATTGACGTTGTAATTCCTGATAGCGGGTAGTGAGTTGGTTGCCGTCAACCAGATAGCGAGGCGGCAGCCCGAACAATGTGAAGTAATCCATAGCATGCTCTGGAATATAGTGATGGCTTAGCAAATATTATACAGCCCTCTTGTTATGCAAGAGAGCTGTATGAAGCACAAGTGCCTGAGGTAGAAACAAAAACAGGAGTCAGACGTTAAAGCTTTCACCACATCCGCACTCACTTGAGACATTCGGATTGTTAAACTTAAAGCCTTCGTTCAGCCCTTCCTTGACGAAATCTAATTCGGTGCCATCAAGATAGACCATGCTTTTGCCGTCGATGATCACTTTCACACCTTTGTCTTCAAAAATGACGTCATCGTCGTTCATTTCATCAACAAATTCGAGTACATATGCCATACCAGAGCAGCCTGATGTCCTTACGCCCAAGCGCAGACCCAAGCCTTTACCACGGTGATTTAAAAAGGCACTGACCCGTTGTGCAGCACTGTCGCTGATTGATATCGACATACACCTTCCTCAACTCTGCTAACAATTGATAACCTATGTTACAACTACTTGGCAGTATGTTTGCTTTTGTAGTCGGCGATAGCTGCTTTAATGGCATCTTCAGCCAGAATCGAGCAGTGAATTTTGACTGGCGGTAACTCCAGTTCTTCCGCGATTTGAGTATTTTTGATCGCTTCAGCCTGATCGAGAGATTTGCCCTTCATCCATTCAGTTACCAGAGAGCTGGAAGCAATGGCTGAACCGCAACCATAAGTCTTGAAACGAGCATCTTCAATAATACCGGCTTCGTTGACTTTGATCTGCAATTTCATGACATCACCACAAGCGGGTGCGCCAACCATGCCACTACCAATAGTAGGGTCTGCGTTGTCGAATGAACCGACGTTGCGTGGATTTTCGTAATGATCGATTACTTTTTCGCTGTAAGCCATGTGATTACTCCTGAGTCTTAAAGTCTGGAATTAATGGTGAGACCATTCAATGCTGCTAATATCCACGCCCTGTTTGAACATATCCCATAACGGGGACAAATCACGCAGACGGCCAATAGATTTACGCACCAGCACAATGGCGTAGTCTACCTCTTCTTGAGTGGTGAAACGCCCCAGAGAGAAACGGATTGAACTGTGAGCCAGTTCGTCGTTCATCCCCAACGCACGCAACACATAAGAAGGTTCCAGACTCGCGGAGGTACAGGCTGAACCTGATGAAACAGCCAGATCTTTCAGTGCCATGATCAGCGACTCACCTTCAACATAGTTGAAGCTAATGTTCAGAATGCCAGGTGCGCCATTCTCTAAATCGCCATTCAGGTAAACTTCTTCGATATCTTTCAAACCATTCCACAAACGCAGGCGCAGTGAGCGCAGACGCGCAGCTTCGCTTTCCATCTCTTCTTTGGCGATACGGTAAGCTTCACCCATACCGGCTATCTGATGGACTGGCAAGGTGCCTGAACGCATACCACGCTCATGACCACCACCGTGCTGTTGTGCTTCGATGCGAATGCGTGGTTTACGGCGAACAAACAGCGCGCCAATGCCCATCGGACCATAAACTTTATGGGCTGAGAAGGACATCAAATCAACTTTCAGTTTGCTCAGATCAATCGGTAATTTACCAACACTTTGCGTTGCATCGACGTGGAAAATGATCCCGCGACTGCGGCACATTTCGCCGATTTCAGCGATATCCTGCACCACACCGATTTCATTATTCACGTGCATGATAGAGACCAAAATGGTGTCTTCACGCATGGCCGCTTCAAGCTGTTTTAGGTCGATAATACCGTTAGACTGTGGTGCCAGATAAGTCACGTCGAAGCCTTCACGCTCCAGTTGACGACAGGTATCCAGCACCGCTTTATGTTCGGTTTTACAGGTGATGATGTGCTTGCCTTTCTTTTGATAGAAATTAGCCGCACCTTTTATTGCAAGGTTATCAGACTCAGTTGCACCGGAGGTGAAGACAATCTCACGAGGGTCAGCACCTACCAGAGCAGCAATATCATTACGTGCAATATCAACGGCTTCTTCTGCCTGCCAACCGAACTTATGAGAACGCGAGGCGGGGTTACCGAAAATACCGTCCAGAGTCAGATACTGCATCATTTTTTCAGCGACACGAGGGTCTACCGGGGTGGTTGCTGCATAATCCAGATAGATAGGTGTCTTTATTTTTGATTCGGTCATTGCTCTTATGCTCCGTACATCACTTCCAAAACGTAAAATTCCGCAGATTCTGCTTATGCGCGCAGATTGACGTTAATCGTCTCTTGCGGTCGGCCATTAGCCGTACGGCGCGTATCGTTATTCTGACGATCCGCAACCTCTAGGATATCTTGGTTATTCACCAGCTCTGCCAGCGTAATATTGTTGAGGAAGCTGCTGATGCGCTCACTCAGATCACGCCACAAGGTGTGAGTCAGGCAACGATCACCGCCCTGACAGCCTTCTTTACCCTGACAACGGGTAGCATCGACAGATTCGTCTACGGCGGTGATTACTGCACCTACCGCGATTGCTGATGCATCTTTGCCCAGCAGGTAACCGCCACCTGGACCACGGACGCTGGCAACTAAGCCATTTTTGCGTAACCGTGAAAACAGTTGTTCCAAATAGGATAATGAGATCCCTTGGCGTTCAGAAATATCTGCCAGAGGAACTGGCCCGTCCTGGGAATGTAATGCCACATCAAGCATGGCGGTCACGGCATAACGGCCTTTGGATGTCAGTCTCATAGCTAAAATTACCTGTTGGTGAAAACAAGCCAGAATTCTGACATTCTTGACTGTTTTAGTCAACTATTTAACCTAGTAATTTACTCAAGTATTATTAACCTATTCCATTTTGAATAATATGGCAGGATTTTAATAATAACCAATTGATATAAAACCTTATTTTTTGTTATCTAACGCACTTTCACCCACATCATGCTGTGGGTGTTTATCCTGTTTTTCAATGGATGTCAGCATACCGCGCAAGATATTTAGCTCTTGAGCCTCTGGGCGTGCACGGGTAAACAGACGGCGCAATTTACTCATAATCTGGCCTGGATGTGCCTGTCGGATAAAACCAGTATGGGATAACACCTGCTCCAAATGCAGATAAAAGCGCTCCAGATCATCCACCAAAGGATAAGGGGCTTCCTCTTCTTCTATTACCGGTGCCGCAGCCTGCTGGCGATCAAGGAATGCTACCCGCACTTCATAGGCTAAAATTTGTACCGCCATCGCCAAATTTAATGAACTGTATTCGGGGTTTGCCGGGATCGCCACATGATAATGGCATTTCTGTAGTTCATCATTCGTTAGCCCTACCCGCTCGCGGCCAAATACCAATGCAACCGGAGCATGTTCTGCTTCGTGGGCGCTGCGCACACCACATTCACGCGGCTCTAACATTGGCCAAGGCAAGGTGCGTGAACGGGCACTGGTACCGACAACCAGACTACACCCAGCCAATGCTTCATCTAAAGTATCGACAATAGTAGCATTACCAATGACATCACTGGCACCGGCAGATAGCGCAATCGCCTGCGAATCGGGTTTGACTAAAGGGTTAACCAGATACAAATTGGTTAATCCCATGGTTTTCATGGCCCTGGCTGTTGAACCCATATTGCCGGTGTGCGAGGTTTCGACCAAAACGATACGAATATTGTGTAGCATACAAACTCTGAAGATAACGGGGAATCGCCATATCTTAACACAGACATATACCCAAGCTACTTCGAGTTGCAGGCAGGCGGCAACCGAGTGACAAATCAGTCGGGAACCGATTTGAACAGCATTTATGCTCGCCCGTAGGGTGAGCCTCAAGGATGAGGCTCATTAGTTCCTGGGAACTTAGATAACTAAGTAACCAGGGCAAATAAGGGCAGTCAACACCTCTGCATCTTGAAGGGTGACGGGTATAGGCATTTATCAGAACCCCTGCTATACTGCGCCCCGTTTCTCGTTCTTTAACATCCTAGTGGAAGATACCCATGCATCCGATGCTGACTATCGCCATACGCGCTGCGCGTAAGGCCGGTAACCTGATTGCCAAAAATTATGAAACCCCGGACGCTGTCGAAGCGAGCCAGAAAGGGACTAACGACTTTGTTACTAATGTAGACCGTGATGCAGAGCGCCTGATTGTCGAGGTCATCCGTAAATCTTACCCAAAACACACCATTATTGGTGAAGAGTGCGGTGAGTTGGTTGGTGAAGACGATGATGTACAATGGGTTATTGATCCACTGGATGGCACTACCAACTTCATCAAACGCCTCCCTCATTTCGCCGTTTCTATCGCTGTACGCATCAAAGGCCGTACCGAAGTGGCAGTGGTTTATGACCCAATGCGTAACGAATTGTTTACAGCCACCCGTGGTCAGGGCGCGCAATTAAACGGCTATCGTCTGCGCGGCACCAATGCTAAAGATTTAGACGGCACCATTCTGGCGACCGGCTTCCCATTCAAAGTAAAACAACATGCGCCAGCTTATCTGCGCGTTGTGGGTAAACTGTTTGAACAGTGTGCAGATTTTCGTCGCACCGGTTCAGCGGCACTGGATCTGGCTTATGTGGCCGCTGGCCGTGTTGACGGTTTCTTTGAGATTGGTCTGAAGCCATGGGATTTTGCTGGTGGCGAACTGTTGGTACGTGAGTCTGGCGGTATCGTGACTGACTTTGCTGGCGGTCATAACCATTTCAGTTCTGGCAATATCGTAGCCGGTAATCCACGTATTGTTAAATCTATCGTTCAAGCGATGAGCGATGAGATTAGTGATGCATTGAAACGTTAATATCATATACCCGTCATCTTTCAAATTGCAGGTGTGTTGGCTGCTCTCGTTCACCCGAATCACTTACTCGTGTAAGCTCATCGGGGTTCTCTTGTTTGCCGCCTTCCTACACCTTGAAATCTATAGGGTATATACGCATCCAGCCATATGAAAAAAGCCAGTCTGGGTTAACCGACTGGCTTTTTTCATTGTTAACTTTAGCGGCCAAAGGGCCGTATGCCGCCGATAAACTCCGGCTGACTAGAAAGATAGAGCAGCACACCGGCAAACAGCAGAATAATCCCGCCGGTTAATGCCAGCGTAGACCACGCAATAGCTCCCCAGGCTACCGGTGCACGATGACGGCTTAAGTACACCGCCAGACGCCGCGCATAATGGACAAACAGCGCCAGTAGCGAAATGGTCAGGGATGTTCCGATTGCCATCGCTATCGCTGACAAAATCCCCCACCCGTAGACGCCGATCACTTTGGCAAATAACAGCACCATAATCGCGCCGGAACAAGGCCGCATCCCCATGGCCAGAACAATCGCCAGACGAGTGCGCCAGTCATCCCCAGCTTGTAGCTCTTGAGCACTGGGGAGATGGCGATGCCCACAACCACAATGGTCACTATGAACATGGTTGGCAGGCAACGGTTGTATACGTTGGATGCTGATTTTTTGCGGTTTGAGTAGTTTAATCTGCTGATAAAGACGCTTTAAGGCCCGTAAACACAGCAAAACCCCCAGTGCGATAACCAGCAGGAAACTGCCCTTCTCCAACCAGAAACTGCTTTGATGCAGATACCGTGATGAGAGTTGTAAAACACCCAGCAGTAACGTTACCAACAAGATAGCCACACCACCTTGCAATAGTGAGGCGGCAAAAGTTAGCTTCAGACTCTCTTTTAATTGTGCCGGATGGGTCGCCAGATAAGTGACAATCACCACTTTGCCATGCCCCGGCCCCATTGCATGCAATACGCCATAAATCAGGCTAAACATCATCAATGTAAAACCAGTCTGATGGGGATTAGCTTTAACTTGTTGCAGTAATTGGGCCATCTGCTGATGCATGCTTTTCTGCCAAATGACTGTTTTGAACAGCAACTCAGGCCAATAGAGCCATGCCACCTGGGCTGCACCGGCTAAGATCAGTAAAAACAGTATTAGCGGCCATAAATTTATCAGCCAGTGCCGGGGCCGTGAAACTGCCGTGATACCTACTGACATTGTACGGTAACCCGCTGTGCAAACTGTTTTCCTAGTTCCATGTCTTCTCCTGGCGAATCACTTTTATCCAACGATAATGCATACGCTTGTAACGAAGCATTGGGATCTGGGGTAAATAAGGTTAACTGGCAACTTTTCTCCATGTCAGTTGATAACCTTACCGCCTTGTTGCCCGCATAGGTCATGTCAACAAAATAGGTCGGGTCGTAAGTGGAGATGATGAAAGGCTTCCCCGCCAGCGGTTGGGGTTCTGCCAGTGGCAAAATAAACGCTAAAACTGCCTGATGCCCCTTGCGGGATAAGTGATACTCTGTTGGTAAGTTTTTATATTTCACCGGCTTACCGTCACGATAAATATCGGTGAAATAGTGCTGTCCCAGCACATTAGCCATCACTTCAGCCGCCAGTTTTTTCCAGATTTCAGAGTCACTTTTGGCATTTTCTGCATCATATAACAGATCGGCAGATGTGATTTCATCCATAGTCCATACCATTTTCATCCCCACCAGCATCTGTTTATCGCTAACAAAAGTGGTATCCATATCAATAAAACTGTGCGGATGGGCCTGCGCCAACTGGCTATAAACAAAAATCCCCCCCGCCAGCAGCAAAGCTATCAGCCGTTTAACCATCACCATATTGTTATGGTATAACATATCACACATTAATCAATCCTTAGATATTCTATGATGTGCCCAAAGTCATTGGTGTTACCGGTAGGCAGTCAGCTAACGACCCTATAGCTCAAGCACTCCGGGGAAAACTGTGATGTAAGTTATAAGTCGATGTAAAAGCCCACAGCCCCACTAAACCGAATAGAATCTCTTTTGCTATGCTTAAGCCTGATAAACAACAACACATTCATCACGGAAGGTTATATGAGCTTGGACACTCCCTCTGTGCCCCAGTTATCCGATCAACCGCTATCCGGTCAACAACGACGCTGCCATATGGTGCTGATGCTATTCATGCCTGCACACAAGGTACAACTGGACACCATCAGCCAATTCAATGGCGTCGGGCTAGCGACTACCCGGCAAGATATAACCGAGGTTGCTAATGAAATCCAGCGTTTCTACCATTTGCAGCTCAGCGCCGATAGTGACGATAGTTGTCTGATTCACGGTAGCCATCTTGATAAAAGACTGTGCCTAATTCATTGGCTACGGCGTGGGTTACGCTATTGCCCGCATTTCGTTGAGAACCAGTTTGCTCCCCATCTGTATCAGGCTTTGTCATGGGATAACACGCTACTATCGCAGCATCTGCCACAGATAATCAGCCAATGTGAACCCCATCTCAGTCGGCAGTTAAATGAAAGAGACCGTCAGTTTTTACAACTGTATTTGGCTTATTGTGCTTGGGAAAATCGACAGCAGGTGTTGCCAGAATTATCACCCACCCAGCAGCAGTGGTTAGAATGCAAACCCGCACTGGCAGCGGCTGACAGCTTGTTTGATTCATTTAATCCATTATTAGGTCATGCGCTGAATAGAGTTGAACGGGATATGCTGATTCTGATGCTAACGATGATTAAAGCACACAGCTATCACAGCACTCAATCAGCGGAAGATGCCCGTCTAATCAACGCCATTCACCAATTGATCACGCATTTTCAGCAACTTTCAGGGATGACACTTAGTAGCAATGAAGCACTGATCAGCCAACTTTTTGCCCATCTCGCTCCCGCAATTGAGCGCTGTTATTTCAATATCGGGATTGATAATTCTTTGTTGGAAGAAGTTATCCAAAAATACCCGCGGCTGTTACGAACCACGCGACAGGCGCTGGCTACTTTTGAACAGGAATATCAGATTCAATTCTCTGTCGACGAAGTCGGTCTGATTGCCATTAGCTTTGGTGCCTGGCTGATGCAGGAAAATGCATTACAGGAAAAGCAGATTTTACTGCTGACGCGGAATAATCCAGAATTGGAAGAGCAAGTGGAACAGCAGGTACGTGAGTTAACCTTACTGCCATTACATATTAAATATTTGCCCCACGACGTTTATCTGCAATCAGGTGCCCCGCCCGGCACTACTGTGGTGCTCACACCGTATGCCGTACGGCAACCTGAATCAACGCCCCCGCTGATTCAGGTACTACTACCGCTCACTGAGCAACAAAACAAGCAGTTACGCAGTGTGTTGGAGCTGCCTTAACTGGCAGACTCTGGCTGACTCGGCACTACCCGAGGGCGAATAAACAGTGCCGGGATCACAATCAATGCCATAACCCAGAACACCCCTCCCTGATAATGCTCAAACAGGAAACCGGAGATCACCGTCATGACCGCAATTCCCCCGCCCATCGCCAGTGCAGAATAAACTGACTGTAAACGGATCACATCCGGCCCACGTCGCGCGGCAATAAAACGCATGGCTGCCAAGTGGCAGACAGTAAACGAGCCACAATGTAAAATCTGAATCAAGATCAACCACGGCAATTCGGTGGTTGATGCCATTAAGCTCCAGCGCACTATCCCGGTGATCGCCGAAAGCAGTAATAAGCTGCGGGCAGTCCAGCGGCGAAATAGTACATTGCTAAATGCGAACACCAGAATCTCAGCGACCACGCCCAACGACCATAAATAACCAATGGTGGCGGCGGAATAACCAGCATCTTGCCAGTAAATAGAGCTAAAACTGTAATAACCGGCATGCGCACCTTGTAATAGGGTCACGCAGAGTAAAAAACGCCAGACCTGTGGCTCAGACAGTAATACTTTCCAGTGGGTGGCGACAACATTACGATGTTTAATCTCACCCTGCGGCATAATACTGGGTTTGAGTAACGCCCCGAGTAACATGGCGGCGATACCGAAAGTCAGGCTATAGAGAATAGCCGTGTGGCCCCAAACAGAGACCAGCTTACCGGTCAATGCCGAACCGATAACAAAAGCCAGTGACCCCCACAGCCGGACCTTGCCATAATCCATGGTTATCTGTTTCTGCCAGGTGGCTGCCAACGCATCGGTCAGTGGCACTAGTGGGCCAAAAAACAGGTTAAAACCCGCAATAACCACCATCAACCAGGCCCAACCATTACCAAACCAAAAACCCACCGCAAAGGCCAATGTCAGTAGTGCCAAAATTCGGATTGCTGTAACCAGATGAGAAGGATCTTTGACGCTGGGGGCAATGATCAGACTGCCAAGGAAACGGGAGATTAAGCCTGCACCCAACAAGATACCAATGGTTTCCGGTGGAATGCCTTCCCCTTGTAACCAGATGCCCCAAAAAGGCAGGAAAATGCCATAAGAAAAAAAATAGGTGAAATAGCTGAGCGACAGCCAACGTGTTGATTGCAATACCATGAATCCCTCCAGGCTCAGCCCGATACTGTGACAGAGGCCTCTTCCGCTGGCAATGTTGTAATTATGCAAACATACAGTTTGGGATGAGCTTCACATTTAAATAGGGTGATTTACAAAGTAACAACAGATTGCGCGGCCGCTATCGCATCGTTACATTCACGCTACAGATATCAATATTAGATATAAAAAAACCCGCATTCGCGGGTTTTCATTACAGCTTAACGATATCCAGCAATATTATGCGTAAACCGGTAAGCGGGCGCAGATAGCCAGTACTTTCTGTTTCACGCGCTCAATGGTTGCTTCATCGTTGATGTTATCTAACACATCACACATCCAGCCAGCCAGTTCGCGAGATTCCGCTTCTTTGAAGCCACGGCGGGTAATCGCTGGGCTACCGATACGCACACCTGAAGTCACAAACGGACTTCTCGGATCGTTAGGTACGCTGTTTTTGTTCACGGTAATATTCGCACGGCCCAAAGCGGCATCGGCGTCTTTACCGGTGATATCTTTATCCACCAGATCCAACAGGAACAGGTGGTTCTCAGTACCGCCAGAAACCACTTTATAGCCGCGCTCTTGGAACACTGACACCATCGCTTTGGCATTGTTAACTACTTGTTGCTGATAAATTTTGAACTCAGGCTCCATGGCTTCTTTCAATGCTACCGCTTTACCGGCAATAACATGCATCAATGGGCCACCCTGGTTACCAGGGAAAACAGAAGAGTTCAGTTTCTTATACAGATCTTCATCACCGCCTTTCGCCAAGATCAGACCGCCACGTGGGCCAGCCAATGTTTTGTGCGTGGTCGTGGTAACGACATGTGCATGTGGGACCGGGTTAGGATAAACGCCAGCAGCAACCAGACCTGCTACGTGAGCCATATCCACAAAGAACCATGCGTCGATGCTATCAGCGATTTCACGCATTTTTGCCCAATCAACGATACCGGAATAAGCAGAGAAGCCACCGATAATCATTTTTGGTTTATGAATTTCGGCCTGACGCGCCAGATCTTCATAATCAATCTGACCAGATTCATCGATACCGTAAGGTACGATATTGTACAGTTTACCGGAGAAGTTAACCGGTGAGCCGTGGGTTAGGTGGCCGCCATGGGCCAGGTTCATCCCCAATACAGTATCACCGGGTTGCAGCAATGCAGAGTAAACAGAGACGTTTGCCTGAGAACCGGAATGTGGCTGAACGTTAGCGTAATCGGCACCGAACAACGCTTTAGCACGGTCAATGGCCAGTTGCTCAACAACGTCAACATACTCACAGCCACCGTAGTAACGTTTGCCTGGATAACCTTCAGCATATTTATTCGTCAACTGAGAACCTTGCGCCTGCATAACACGCGGGCTGGTGTAGTTCTCAGAGGCAATCAGCTCAATGTGCTCTTCCTGGCGCACCACTTCTTGCTCCATTGCACGCCATAAATCTGCATCATAATCGGCAATGTTCATTTCACGCTTTAACATCCGGCTCTCCTGACTTAGCTAACAAGTTATACCTATACCCAAAGTCATTGGAGGTGCAGCTAGGCAACCAATGAGCGACAAATCGGTTGAAGACCGATTTGAACAGCATTTATGCTAGCCCTCAGGGTGAGCCTCTTTGAGGCTCATTAATCCCGATGAGCTGACTCACGTCAGTGATTCGGGTGAGTGAGAGCAGCGAACACCGCTGCAGCTTCAAGTACGAAGGGTATAGTGGGCTACCCGTTTGGGTTCTAGCCCACAGTGTAAACTGTTTCCCCCCCGTTAAGATAGGTCTTGACAGAGGTTTTTACGCAAACGATTGGCTTCAGACTGCGTAAGGCTTTGACCTGTTCAGACTTCATCCAGTGCAACGGAATTATCCTCATATTCATCATGTGATTTTTTCACATTCTGTGAGCTGACACGTCAAGGTAATCCCTTATAAGTGGAATCTGCATTTACAAATTAGGGTGCAATCTATAAGATGCATTTAAAATACATGTATTGATTTACACACTATAATACCCAAAGTAATTAGCGTGACAGCGAGGCTCGTAGATGGGCCGAGTAACAAAACCGCTGTGACGCCAAATACCACGGGAATAAGGAGCACACCATGCTAGATAACCAAACCATCGCTACAGTTCAGGCCACCATTCCGTTACTTGCCGCCACCGGCCCCAAACTCACTGCACATTTTTACGATCGCATGTTTGAGCACAATCCTGAGCTGAAGCACATTTTCAATATGAGTAATCAGTTTAATGGCGATCAGCGTGAAGCTCTGTTTAATGCGATTTGCGCCTATGCAGCCAATATCGATAATTTGGCGGCACTACTGCCCGCTGTTGAGCGTATTGCTCAGAAACATACCAGCCTGAATATTCAACCTGAGCACTATGCCATTATCGGCCATCATCTGATCAGCACTCTGGATGAGATGTTCTCCCCCGGCCAGGAAGTGTTAGATGCCTGGGGTAAGGCCTATGGTGTGTTGGCAGATGTTTTTATTCAGCGAGAAAGTCAGATTTATCAGCAGGGAGAGGCCAGCACCGGTGGCTGGCGGACCTTACGCCGTTTTCGTATCATTAAAAAAGAGATGCAGAGCGAGGTGATTTGCAGCTTTGTGTTAGCGCCGGAAGACGGTGGCCGGGTATTGGATTTCAAACCGGGGCAATATCTGGGAATTTATATTGAAGATGAACAACTTGAATATCAGGAAATCCGCCAATACTCCCTGACTGCGGCACCCAATGGCAAGACTTACCGTATTGCGGTGAAACGCGAAGAGCAAGGCACAGTTTCTAACTATTTACACCAGCAACTGCACGAAGGAGATAGTGTACGTATCGCTCCCCCTCGTGGCGATTTCTTTCTCGATATCTCACCAGAAACGCCTGTTGCATTGATTTCTGCCGGTGTCGGCCAGACGCCAATGTTAAGTATGCTCAATACCCTTCATGATAACCAACATGCAGCGCCGATACATTGGCTACATGCCGCTGAAAATGGCCGGGTACACGCGTTTGCCGATGAAGTCGCGACTATTGCACAGAATATGCCGAATCTTAGCCGCCACGTGTGGTACCGCGAACCCACCGCTCAGGACCGTGCCGGTGATGATTATCACAGCCAAGGGCTGATGGATCTCAGTTCACATCAGTGGCTGGCGGCCGATCCCAATAGACATTATTATTTCTGTGGCCCGCTGGCATTTATGCAATATGCTGGCCGCCAGTTATTGGCGCAAGGGGTAGCATCCGCGCATATACATTATGAGTGTTTCGGCCCACATAAAGTCATCTAACTATTGAATTTATCATCGAGAGGCTGCTCAGCCTCTCCTCTATTTCTGTTCTAAAAAAACCATCTGGTTATTACGTTTAAATTTGGTAGAACGTGATATAGATCTCATATATCCTACCTTAATATTGCCACGATGAGACATTCGGATGAATGTCTAGCTATCCATACAACTAAAATTAATAGTGTGGCTACAATTATCCCCTTACTATTTATTACCCGGTAATAGAATTTATTGCTGAGTGAAATAAGGCTGAATTGACCTACCATGAGTAAGAAATTCATAAAAAAAGAAGGGTTGGCATTGGTATCCATGGCGCGCTATTTAATTGGTGAGCGCCCCGGTAATCGACTTAAAACCATCGATGAATTATCAGAAGATTTCGGTATCTCAGTCGGTGTAGTTCAGCACGCATTAAAAGTACTGGAAGCTGATGGGGCTATCATCGTTGAGCGTCGAGGCCGTAATGGTACCTTGCTTATCGACCTGAATATGCCGCAGTTACTGCAACAGGCTGATTTAGGTAATATGGTATGCGCCATGCCACTGCCCTATACCAAGCTTTATGAAGGCCTGGCCAGCGGCTTAAGAGAACAATTCACCCTACTTCCGCTCTATTTTGCCCATATGCGTGGGGCCGAAGTGCGTATCGAATGCCTGATAGATGGTGTCTACGATATGGCCGTCGTGTCGCATCTGGCAGCGAAAAGTTATCTGAACGAAGGGAAAGTGTCACTGGCATTAAATCTGGGTAATGGCTCTTACGTGGATGGCCACCAGCTTATTTGCCGCCCTGGTGAGCAGCACAAAATCCAGCGGGTAGGATTGGACCCGCGCTCACCTGACCAATGTTTGCTGACTGACATTAAATTTGCTGGCCAACCCATTGAGCGGGTTGAATTACCTTATAGTGACTGTATCGCACATATTAACCGTGGTGATATTGATGCTGCTATCTGGAATCTGGCCGAAGATATTCCTCATGAACACTTGCAGGCGATCAAATTACAAGGTGATGAGCGATATATTCAGGCTTCTCAGGCGGTGATCCTCATCCGGCCAGATAACCATCCGATCAAATTATTACTGGAAAAAGGCATCAATGAGACATTGTTGCTTAACCATCAGCGGGCAGTACAGAATGGCGAGATAGAGCCTCGCTATTAATATTATTTGCCTGGCTGCAAACTAAGCCATTTTCAGGAGGCCAACTCTTTGGAAATTTGTATTGATGCGCGTCTTAATATTCTGTGTCAATCAGGGGTTATCGATACCGATATTGGTCAAGGTTTAGACCAAGTTATCAACCGTTTAGAGAATTTTTGGCAGCTACCGGTTAGGGGTGAGCAGGGCATGATGGCCATTACCCATATGGCGAATGCATTAATGCGCACCCGCCGGGGCGAAGAGATCCATGCCCTGGATCCGGCGATATTAGCGGAAATTACCCAAAGTGAAGAAATTCACTATATCCGTGAGATCAATCAGGATTTATTGGCCTATTTTTCACTAAAACCGACAGAAAACGAAATAGGATATTTACTCGCGAACCTTTACGGTCTATACCTTTCTAGTGACGTCCCTCCGCTGCGCTGAAATGGGCTTCGCGGGAGTATCGTTAAATAAACAACATCAGGGTCTTTTTTCACTAAATATTCAAAATAATAATAATTTAGCAAAATAATTCTGCCTCGGGCGCCCTTAGGACATCAAATGTTTTTAAAAACCCTTTTAAAACAAAATACTAAATTAATCGATGCCGCTATATCATATTGGCAACAGGGGGAAATTTATCCAGACAGCTATGTTATTGACGTCGAACAAACTGAGGCTAATGCCCGTCTACTGGTTGAAACCGCCAGTCGGTACCAGATAAAACTGTATCTGATGAGTAAACAGTTCGGGCGTAACCCTGAACTATGCCGCCGTCTGCTGGCATGTGGTTTTCAGGGAATGGTCGCGGTTGATTTTAAGGAGGCGCGGCAGCTCTACCGCCATGCTATTCCTGTCGCCCATGTAGGTCATTTAGTGCAGCCGCCCTCAGCAATGGTCGAGGAGATAGTGCGCCAGCGGCCAGAGGTCATTACTGTTTTCTCGTTGGAGAAGGCAGTGGAGATATCACAGGCGGCGCATCGCCAACATATTATCCAACCCATAATGTTGAAGGTTTGCCAATCAGGAGATTTGCTCTATTCAGGGCAAGAAGCGGGATTCGAGTTACATCATTTACCGGCTGTCATTGCGGCTCTACGAGAGATGCCGGGCGTACGATTGGTTGGAATAACGCATTTCCCTTGCATGGTGTATGACCCCCAGTTGCGGCAAACTTTGCCAACAGCCAACATGCGAACTTTATTGACCGCACGGAATACCCTGCAAGCAGAAGGTGTCACCATTGAACAGCTAAATGCCCCCTCAGCAACTAGTTGTACCACCCTCCCCGAGTTGGCCCAATTAGGGATAACACACAGCGAACCCGGCCATGCGCTCACCGGAACCATGCCCACCAATCAGCATGGCGACCAGCCAGAACAGATATCTATGCTATATCTGTCCGAGATTTCCCATCATTTTGCTGATAATAGCTATGTATTTGGCGGCGGTTATTATCGCCGTGGCCATTTGCAAAATGCGTTAATTTGGCACGATAACCAATTTAGCCAATCCTCAGTATTACCGATTGATAATGACAGTATCGATTATTGTCTGCGTCTGGCGGGCCAGTTCCCAGTTGGTAGTCCGGTTATTATGTGTTTCCGCTCCCAGATATTTGTAACTCGTAGTGATGTCGTCTTGATAGATGGCATTCAAAGTGGCACTCCCCGCATTCTTGGCTGCTATGACAGCCAGGGTAATAGGCTGGGTTAATCAATAAAAAAGCTATCAGACCAATACGTTAGTTTATTTAATGTATACCCATGATAGTCTTACACACTGACTTTCTTCGGAGCCTACCCGATGATCAATCCTAACGGATACACCTACGCGCACGAGCATCTCCACATTGATTTGTCTGGATTTAAAAATAATCTGGACTGTCGCCTCGATCAATATCAGCCGATCTGTGACGAAATGCGTGAACTGGTGAGTAAAGGGGTGCTGAACATCATCGAAGTGACCAACCGATACATGGGCCGTAACCCTCAGTTTTTATTGAATCTGATGCGTGACAGTGGCATAAATATCATCGCATCAACCGGTTATTACACTGACAGTTTTTACCCGCCGAGGGTGCGTGAAAGTAGCGCACAGCAATTGGCACAAACCATGATTGATGAGATCGAGACAGGTATTGATGGCACGGCACTAAAAGCGGGCGTCATTGCCGAGATAGGGACCAGCGAAGGGGTTATTACCCCTGATGAGGAGAAAGTGTTTCATGCCGCAGCACTGACTCATCATGCAACTGGCCTGCCCATCTCAACCCATACCAGTTTCAGTACCATGGGATTGCAGCAAATTGCACTACTCAAACAACATGGTGTCCCGCTCGATCGCGTCGTTATCGGCCATTGTGACCTGAAAGAGCAAACTGATCTTATTGTGCAAATGATCGAGATGGGCGTGTATGTCCAATTCGACACCATAGGTAAAAATAGTTATTTCCCGGACCAACGCAGGGTCGCGATGTTAGTGGCGTTGGCTGAACGCGGGTTGCTGGACAGAGTCATGTTGTCGATGGATATCACCCGTCGCTCACATTTAAAAGCCAATGGCGGTAGCGGGTTTAGTTACTTAGTTGATTCGTTTGTTCCCATGTTACTGGCCGCAGGGATTTCCCACGCTCAGGTGGAAATGATGTTGCGCCACAATCCTAATAAATTTTTCGCCACGCAAGGAAAGTGATTATGAAGAAGATTGGCATTGCCGGGCTGCAACGAGAGTTAATACGCGAAATGATTGAGCAGACGGCACCTAATATCTTTGAGACATTTATTCTCTCGGACATGGATGCGGCTATCAAAGTGAAAGAAGGCCAATTGGACTATTATATCGGTGCCTGTAACACCGGTGCCGGAGCGGCATTATCAATGGCTATCGCGATTATTGGTTATAACAAAAGTGCCACTATCGCCAAGCCTGGAATCAAGGCGAAACCTGAGCAAATAGAGAAGTTGGTGACTGAGGGCAAAGTGGCATTTGGCTTATCCGTCGAACATATTGAACATGCAATCCCACTGCTGATTACACAGTTGCGCTAAAGGGGACACCACCGTGGATTATATTCATATTGTTGTGGTTGCTCTGCTGACAGGGATGACCGCGCTGCTTTCTCACCGTTCCGTTGCCGTGTTTCATGACGGTATCCGCCCTATTTTGCCACAGTTGGTTGAAGGGAATATGAGCCGCCGTGAAGCGGGGAGTATTGCTTTCGGTCTGAGTGTGGGTTTTATCGCCTCAGTCGGTATCTCATTTACCCTCTCGACCGGCTTACTTAATTCCTGGTTACTGTTTTTGCCGACTGACATCATTGGTGTGCTGGCAATCAATAGCTATCTGGCATTTGCTCTGGGTGCTGCGTGGGGTATTTTGGCCCTTACCAGCTTACCGGCAGTTAATACTGCGCTCACCTCATTACCAGTGAATTTTATCGGTTCTCTGGGGGAGTTGAGTAGCCCGGTGATATCCGCCTTTGCCCTATTCCCATTGGTGGCTATTTTCTACCAATTTGGCTGGAAGACCGCGGTTATTTCCGCCTTTATCGTGCTGCTGACCCGTCTGCTGATTACCCGTTTCACCGGGCTATTCCCTGAATCAATTGAAATTTTTGTCGGTATGATTCTGCTTATCGGCATTGCCATTGCCCAAGACTTACGGGCAAAAACCCACCTGGGAGGTGGTGGCGGACACTCGGTATTTGAAGAGCGAACCCAGCGAATTATTAAGAACTTGCCGATGCTGGCGGTAGTGGGTGGATTAATTTCAGCCGTCGCCAGTATGAAGATTTTTGGTGGTAGCGAAGTATCAATTTATACACTGGCAAAAGCTTACGCGCCGGGTATCACGCCGGAAGAGTCATTGGCATTAATCCATCAGGCATCACTGGCTGAGTTTATGCGTGGCCTCGGATTTGTGCCGCTGATTGCTACTACGGCACTGGCGACCGGTGTTTATGCCGTTGCAGGTTTCACTTTCGTGTTTGTGGTCGGTTATCTGGTTCCAAACCCCTTACTGGCAGGGATAATCGGCGCAGTGGTGATATCACTGGAAGTGCTAATGCTGCGTTCCATCGGAAAATGGTTAGGCCGCTTCCCGTCAGTACGTAATGCGTCTGATAATATCCGTAACGCCATGAACTTGCTGATGGAATACGCGCTGTTAATCGGGGCAATTTTTGCGTCGATCAAGATGGCCGGTTATACCGGTTTCACTATCACTACCGCCTTATATTTCCTGAATGAAGCCATTGGTCGCCCGGTGATGAAGATTGCCGCACCAGTGGTGGCGGTGATTCTTGCCGGTATCGTGTTGAACCTGTTCTACTGGCTGGGGTTATTTGTTCCAGCATAAATCCTTGGTACTTGACGTTGCAGGGGTGCTGCGTAGAGAGTAAAAAAGCCCGTTCGTGGAAACGAAACGGGCTTTTTATTGATGACTTAAATATCCAGAATTTAAATCGCTTCTTCGTCTTGCTCACCGGTGCGGATACGCACCACACGAGAGACATCAAAGACAAAGATTTTGCCGTCGCCAATTTTACCGGTCTGGGCCGTTTGCATAATCGCTTCAACGCAGGTATCGACAATATCGTCAGCAACCACAATTTCTATTTTTACTTTTGGCAGGAAATCCACCATATACTCAGCGCCACGGTACAGTTCGGTATGCCCTTTCTGGCGACCAAAACCTTTTACTTCTGTCACTGTCATCCCGGTGATACCGACTTCAGCCAATGCCTCACGGACATCATCCAGTTTGAATGGCTTAATAATCGCGTCAATTTTTTTCATGGTGAATCCCTGTTTTACCAATTCTTGCGGCCAAAGCCTGATGTAATCGGATAGCGTCTATCTTTACCAAAATTGCGGGCAGTAATACGTGGCCCGACAGCCGACTGACGCCGCTTATATTCATTGATATCTACCAGGCGAATGACCTTACGCACGATAGTTTCATCAAAACCGTCTGCGACCAAATCAGCCACCGACTTATCCTGCTCGACGTACCCTTCGAGAATAGCGTCCAAAATATCATAAGGTGGCAGACTGTCCTCATCTTTCTGATCAGGAGCCAGCTCAGCAGATGGCGGGCGAGTAATCACCCGCTGTGGAATCACATAAGAGACGGTATTACGGTATTCCGACAGTTTAAACACCAAGGTCTTTGGCACATCTTTCAACACATCAAAACCACCGGCCATATCACCGTACAGCGTGGCATAGCCCACCGCCATTTCACTTTTGTTACCGGTAGTTAATACAATACTGCGACGCTTGTTAGACAAGGCCATCAATACGACACCGCGGCAGCGTGCCTGTAGATTCTCTTCCGTGGTATCGCGCCCTGTACCGGCAAACATCGGTGCCAGTTGGCCCATAAAAGCATCAAACATCGGCTCGATGGACAGTACATCAAATTCAATACCGAGAATTTCAGCTTCTTCTTTAGCATCCGCAATACTGATATCTAAGGTGTAGCGGAATGGCATCATCAATGCCTGGACTTTATCTTTGCCCAGCGCATCAACTGCAATCGCCAGTGTCAGCGCCGAGTCAATCCCACCGGACAAGCCCAGCACCGCGCCATTAAACCCATTTTTGGTCACGTAATCACGCACCGCCAACACCAGCGCTTCATACACTTGCGCTAATGGCGGTAACTCTGCGACAGGGGCCGTCATAGGGACCACATTGCACTCATTCAATTGCAATAAGGTGGTCTGTTCCGCAAAAGCCGCCAAACGATGCGTCATATTACCCGCCGCATCGAATACCTTGGAGCAACCATCAAAAATCAGTTCATCCTGCCCACCAATCTGGTTGAGATAGACCAATGGCAACCCGGTACGCTGGCAATGTGCTGCCATCAGAGTTTTACGAATATACGGTTTTTCACGGTTATATGGCGAGGCATTGATCGACAATATCACCTCTGCACCGGCAGCTTTAGCGGCGTCTACCGGGCCATCGAACCATAAATCTTCACAGATAAGCAGCCCCAAACGATAACCGTTCAGCTCCACAACACAACTTTCATGACCGGCAGAGAAGTAACGTTTTTCGTCGAACACACCGTAGTTAGGCAATTGTTGTTTAAAATAGCGCCCTAGCAATTTGCCGTCAGCAAACAGGGACAATGCGTTATACAAGTTGCCCTCTTCGCGCCACGGATGCCCCACCAGTATCGCCGTATGCTGCGTTGCCGCCTGCAAACGATCCAGTTGCGCTTCACAACGTTGATAAAAATCATCACGATACAGCAGGTCTTCTGGCGGATAACCGGACAAAGCCAGCTCGGAGAACATAACCAGTGAGGCACCCGCCTTCTGCTGCTCATTTAAGGTTTGCAACATACGTTCAGTGTTGCCTTCAATATCGCCAACCAGCCAATTCAACTGGGCTAATGCAATGGAAAGTTTTCTGCTCATGGGTATTTAAACTCGGTTATCAGTGTGCCTGTAGCTAACATTTTATTGATAAATAATATATAACCTAAATAATTCGAGTTGCAGGAAGGCGGCAATCGAGTAAATCCCGATGAGTTGACGCCAGTCAATGATTCGGGTGACAAATCTGCCGGGAGCAGATTTGAACGCTGCTTGCAGCGGCCTCGTAGAGGCGAGGCCGATGGATGGGCCGAGTAACGAAAGCAGCCAACGCACATGCAGCTTGAAGTATGACGGGTATAAGTTATTCTTTAAAATCATTGGCATCCAGCTCATGGCGCGACAATAACTTGTAAAACTCGGTACGGTTACGCCCCGCCATCCGGGCAGCCTGGGTCACATTACCGGTGGTGATTTGTAGCAGCTTACGCAAATAATTCAATTCGAACTGATTACGAGCTTCAACAAAGGTTGGTAATGCCGTGTTTTCCCCTTCCAGTGCCTGCTCAACCAATGCTTCACTAATGACCGGAGCTGAGGTGAGTGCCACACATTGTTCAATCACGTTGACCAATTGACGCACGTTACCCGGCCAACTGGCGGTCATTAACCGCTTCATAGCATCAGTTGAGAAACTGCGGACAAAGGGCTTATGCCGCTTAGCTGATTCACGTAACAGATGATTAGCCAGCAGCGGGATATCTTCTGAGCGCTCATGCAGTGCCGGGATCTTCAGATTCACCACATTCAAACGATAGTAGAGATCTTCGCGGAATTCATTTTTTGCCATGGCTTTAGGCAAATCACGGTGGGTGGCTGAAATGACCCGCACATCGATACTTAAATCACGGTTACTGCCCAGCGGCCGTACTTTGCGTTCTTGCAGCACTCGCAGTAATTTCACCTGTAAAGACAGCGGCATATCGCCGATTTCGTCTAAAAACAGCGTGCCGCCTTCTGCGGCCTGAAATAGCCCTTCACGGCTGTTGACCGCACCGGTAAATGCGCCTTTGGCATGACCAAACAGTTCTGACTCCAATAACTGCTCCGGCAATGCGCCACAGTTAATGGCAATAAAGGCTTTTTTCGCCCGAGGGCTGGCAGCATGGATAGCTTGCGCCAGAACCTCTTTACCGGTTCCACTTTGCCCGATAATCAGCACACTGACGTCAGATTGCGCCACCATTTTGGCCTGCTCCAGCAGGCGCAACATAACCGGGCTGCGGGTCACTATCTCTTCACGCCAGGTATCATCACCGGCAGGAATAGAAAGCTCTAAAGCTGCATCAATGGCTTTATACAAAGCATCGCGATCAACCGGTTTGGTCAGGAAACTGAACACCCCTTGCTGGGTGGCAGCCACCGCATCAGGGATAGAGCCGTGGGCGGTCAGGATAATCACTGGCATACCTGGCTGATGTTTCTGAATTTCGACGAACAGCGCCATGCCGTCCATTTCATCCATACGCAAGTCACTGATAACCAAGTCTATCTTTTCACGCATTAACAAACGCAATGCTTCCTGGCCGCTTTCAGCCGTGGTGACATTAAACCCTTCGCTGGTTAAACGCATCCCCAGTAACTTAAGTAAGCTGGGGTCGTCATCAACCAGCAGTAGATTGGCCGGTTTGCGTGGCGTCATGAGATTCCTTATTGGTGGCAGGTGGTACATCCGTTGGTGGTACCACTGGCGGAGTATAAGTATCAGCCGGTTTTTCTACCGATTGTGGGGCCGGTTTAGTATCAGCTTGAGGCGCTGTCGGCTTGGTTTCTGCCGGTTTGGTTTCAACCGGTTTAGCTTCAACCGGTTTAGCTTCGGTCGGTTTAGCTTCGGTCGGTTTAGCTTCGGTCGGTTTAGCTTCAACCGGTTTAGCTTCGGTCGGTTTGGCTTCAACCGGTTTAGTTTCGGTCGGTTTAGTTTCGGTCGGTTTAGCTTCAACCGGTTTAGCTGGCTCAACTTTGGGCTGTGGTTTAGCTTCTAGCGGTTTCGGCACGACGGCTGGTTTGCTATCCACATCCGTTTCTGGAATTTCATTCTGCAACTGCTTGCGTGATGAAAGCTGCCGTTCGATATCAGTCAGGTTTTCCAGCTTACGGGTAGTATCCAGTAAGTTATATTGCAACCGGACCTGGCTTTCTCGCAGGCGATCAATCTGGGTGTCCGATTCGTCCTGTAAGCGCTGGTAGCGAATGCGCTCTTCTGCCAGAGAGATGCGCAGCACCTGTTGCTCACGCCATAGCTGAATCAGTGGACGCACCGCGCCAGGGACGCTTTGGCTATAACTGTTCAAACGCTCAACCACTTGACGACGTTCCGCCATTGAAGGCTCGGCACTGCTGACTAAAATGCCCTGCTTGAAGGCCGAAGGCCATGCCACTACCGGCAATGACTTCGCTAATGCTCGCGCTTGAGTAGACCCCATACGCTCTGCACAGTCCATTGCCCGTAGCCAGTACAGGGAGTTCTCCAGTGTCTCTTTATCATCAAGATCCCACAGCACATCGCAGGATAAGGTCCGATAATCAACGATTTTCGTTTCCGGTATGACCAACTGCACTGCTTGTGAAAAACGGCTACTGGCTGGATTATCAGTACATCCGGTAAGTAAGAGTGGGGCCAGCAACAATGCTCGCCAAAAAATACCCGTACCAGATTTGCCCGCGGGCATAGCTGCCGCAGTTGATGTCGGACATGATAAAAAGACGGTCTTTTTAATAATGCTGCTCATAGACCATTTGTACATTATTCATTCATTCTCGGCGGTTAATGGCAATTCAACACGAAAGCAAACCGCAGCGTAATCAACAGCCACCAGTTGCAAGTCGCCCTGCATACGTCTGATGCAGTCCTGAGCAATACTCAGCCCCAACCCACTACCTTTGACGGCCCCTTTTCGCTGATGGCTTCCCTGATAAAAAGGCTCAAATATCATGGTTTCTTCGGACATAGGGATCGGCGCCCCGGTATTGGCAATATCAATTTGTACGCGGTTATCCACCCGACGGCTGCGAATCCAAATGGTACCGGATTCCTCGCCATAGTGCACCGCATTGGAGTAGAGATTATCCAATACCCGCATTAATAATGTCGGATCTGCCCAACAAATGTCCGCTTGCAGATCAGTCTCAGTATGTAGAGTCTTGGCCCGTGCGGGTAAACTATGGGCTGAGATAACATCCTCAACCATTTCCGCCAGTTCAACATTCTCATGTTCACCGGGGCCATCTGCCAGTTTACGGTTATAGTCTAATAATTGCTCAATCAATAATTGCAAATGACGGCTGCTGTTATCAAGGATTGCCACAACTTCTTTTTGATCTTGCGTCAATGGCCCGGCAACCTCATCCGCTAACAATTCGGTCCCTTCGCGCATACTGGCGAGTGGTGTTTTCAATTCATGAGAGATATGGCGCAAAAACTCGTGGCGCTGTGACTCTAACCACGCTAAGCGCTCGCTGAGCCAAATAATACGCTGTGCCAGTGAGCGTAACTCGCGTGGCCCTTTAAATAGCGCCGTATTACCTAATGGTCGCCCTTCACCTAAGCGATTAATCATCCGCTCAATGCCTTTAACCGGCCCAATTATCATCCGGGTAAATAACACCACTAACAGCACACTGACCAAAAACAGCAACAGGGATTGCCAACCAAAGAATTGCCCACGTTCGGCAATATCTTTTTGTAATTGCTGACCGCGGGAGAAAATCACATCGCGCGTTGCCTGTACCATTTCGGCATTGGAGCGGGAAAACTGCTCTAATAGTGTTGACGCATTTTGTTCCGGGCCACTATTTTTACATTTAATATCAGAAAGTTGTGTCAGTAAACTGCTCAGAGTCTGATAGTAACGGGCATCTGGCAGGATAGGGGCGTGCGTATCAAGCATTTGAGCGTACTGTTTACGTTGATGCTGATATAACTTTGCCAGTGTTGCATCATCTAATACACAGTACTGGCGATAACTACGCTCCATTTCGAGCGCCACACTGGTCATCGCCTCACTGCGCCGCGCATCTGCCAGCGTAGTACGATTAATGTCAGCCGCCTGCGTGCTAAGGTGGTCAAGGCTTTGATAAGCCTGGTATGCCAGCACCAATAAAGGTAGCAGCACCAACAGAAATGCCATGAGTACCAATTGACGTAAAGAACGGGGAAATAAACGCCATCTTTTCAACGAAATCATCTCATTACCTATCATGCTGTGGTGATGCTAACTGACTGCGTGAGGATTACAATGCTTGTGGCACAATTACCCGTCATTTTTTAAGTTGCAGGTGTGTTGGTTGCACTCAATAACCCGAATCACTGACTTATGTCAGCTCATCGGGATTAATGAGGCTCACCCTGCGGGCGAGCATAAATGCTGTTCAAATCGGTTCCCGACCGATTTGTATCTCGTTTTCCGCCTGCCCGCAACTTGAAATCTATTGGGTATGTACCAGGAACAACGTCTCTTGATTGAGATAAAAAAAAAGCACCTGGCTTTGAGCTAAGTGCTTTTAATTAATGCGGCTTATCCATTATCGTCAGAATCATCATCAGACCTGCTTTTATTGTTATTTGCAGTAAAAACGGAGAGCGTAGCTTATCTTTGACCATAATATACCCTAAATAATTCGAGTTGCGGGAGGCGGCCAGCGCACATGCAGCTTGAAGTATGACGGGTATAGATGTGACAACGGGGCAATAAATTGCCCCGTCGCAGAATATGTGGATGCCCTTAAGCATCGTCTCCAGTTTGATGAAGCCGAAGCAATCATCGGGAGGATGAGACGAATAGCATCCAAACATGTCCAAAATTGATGAACCATTCATCACAGCAGGACATAGGCGGTACCTCACTCAACGTGTCGTCCGATGTTTGATAAAGTGAATTCACACGATATCGGTTTGGTGGACGATAGGTACCAGTCTTAGGCATCATTCGATGATTTATGAAGCGCATATTCCGCTTAACTGCGGGACTATCATAATAAGTTGAATGAGCAACTGTAAGTAATAATGCAGCTTGCGTGCCAAGTTTATTAAAAATAAATTAAAGCCATGATTTAAAAGAAAAATAAACTTATCATACCGATTATTATCCACGTAATGCCCGCCAACTTGCATCAATTACTGCCGTTTTGTCGCCAATCCCCGACAGCAATCCTCTTATTAAATAAAAATGATGTAAATCAACTATTTATATGTCTCCTATTTGAGACAGGTTACAGGGCTATTGTCGCAATTTACCGACAAAATAATAAAACCATTTAAAATCAGTAAATTAAAAAACATAATGGCATTTAATTATCCGCGCATCTTTTAGCCGCCCGTTACTCTTCCCTTTGGAAGCATGCTGTTTAAATCATTATTACTTTATAAATTATGATGTTTAATAATTTACAAGAATGAGTCACGTTGATTACCTGGCTCAGGTACCGACAAGAAACCGCCAAAATGCAGCAAAAGAAAACACTGGCAATTGTTTATGCCCATAAGGTGATTTACAGGTATCTGCCTTGGAGTTTCACAACTTATCATTAGGAAGGTACTCATATGAAAATCAGTCTTATGATTCTCGCCAACATTATGTTGATCAATTTATCTGCAATGGCACAACCCATAACCCTTGAAGATTTACGGGTAAAACCAATACTGATAAATAATAGTCATATTCTCACTGATAATTTTTCCGTACATGGCGTGCAAACACATTATTGGCTCGAAAACAGTTTGGCTGAGATACCGATGACGGTAACAACGCTTGATCACCTACTAATTACGACCTATCTCTATGATCAATATGATGATGAGAAAACACAGACCGCGACACTTATCGATAATCGCTCTAAGAATATGACCTTGTTTTTAGTGAACTTACCACCTGGAAACTATCGATTGGTTGTTACAGGATTGGCGACCAACCACCAGATTTCTAGCAAAACCTTTCATATGACACTAGCGAATCAGACCACTGGGTATGACTCAAGTTATAAAAGATAAATGAATATATCTTAAACCCTTATCAGCATGCGTAAAAAAGGGGCATCAACTGATGCCCCTGTTATCACAATCAAAGCCGATTCACTTAACCCAATTGCTTACGCGCATTACGGAACATACGCATCCACGGGCTATCTTCGCCCCACTCTTCTGGATGCCAGGAGTTACTGACGGTGCGGAAGACCCGCTCTGGGTGTGGCATCATCACCGTTGCCCGTCCACTGGCACTCGTCACCGCAGTGATACCATTAGCAGAACCATTTGGGTTAGCCGGATAAACCTCGGTCACCTCACCCTGATTATTCACAAAGCGCAATGCCACCAGATTGTTCTGCTCAAGCAGCGCCAGATGGGCCGCATCACGCACTTCGACTCGCCCTTCACCGTGAGAAACAGCAATTGGCAGGCGAGATCCGGCCATCTCTTGCATAAACAGTGATGGACTATTGGCCACTTCAACCAAACTGAAGCGCGCTTCAAAGCGATCAGACAGGTTGCGGACAAAGCGTGGCCAATGTTCGGCTCCCGGAATAAGTTCACGCAGATTAGACATCATCTGACAACCGTTGCAGACCCCCAATGCCAATGTTTCTGGGCGATGGAAGAAAGCTTCAAACTCATCACGAACCCGGTTGTTAAACAGTATCGATTTTGCCCAACCTTCACCCGCGCCCAGCACATCACCGTAAGAGAAACCACCACAGGCCACTAAGGTCTGGAACGATTGCAAATCAGTTCGGCCTGCCAGCAGGTCACTCATGTGCACGTCGATTGCATCAAAACCAGCACGATGGAAGGCAGCTGCCATTTCAACGTGGGAGTTAACCCCCTGCTCACGCAAGACTGCCACTCTTGGCCGTACCTGTTTGATGATATAAGGTGCGGCAATATCTTCTGCGGGATCAAAGGTCAGTTGGACATTCAGGCCCGGATCAGTTTCAACCTGTTTCGCTTGATGCTCTTGATCAGCACAATCAGGGTTATCACGCAGGCGCTGCATTTGCCAGGTAGTTTCTGCCCACCACAAGCGCAGAGTACTGCGTTTCTCGCGGTATACCACCTCAGTACCACTGCGAATATCGAAGCTATCACCCTCAACAGCACGGCCCAGATAGTGAATACAGTTTGCCAGACCGTGGTCTGCCAGAACTTTTTCCACCTCAGCACGCTGTTCAGCACGTACCTGAATCACTGCTCCCAGCTCTTCATTAAACAGCGCCGCCAGCGCGTCATCACCCAAGGTGTGAATATCAACCTGCACCCCACAGTGACCGGCAAAGGCCATTTCAGCCAGTGTCACCAGTAAGCCGCCGTCAGAGCGATCGTGATAGGCCAGTAATGCCTGAGAGGCCACTAAGTGCTGCATCGCATTAAAGAAACCAGCCAGTTGCTGTACATCGCGCACATCAGCAGGTTTATCACCTAACTGGCGGTAGACTTGCGTCAGGGCAGTTGCACCCAGAGCATTGTGGCCGGCACCTAAATCAATCAGTAACAGCGCGTTATCGCCTTTATCAGTGCGTAGCTGTGGTGTCACCGTATGGCGAACATCTTCGATACGGGCGAAAGCAGTAATGACCAGAGAGAGCGGCGAGGTCATTTCGCGCTGCTCATCACCTTCCTGCCAGCGAGTTTTCATCGACATGGAGTCTTTGCCCACCGGGATGGTAATCTCCAGCGCAGGACATAGCTCTTCGCCCACCGCACGCACCGCCTCGTACAAACCGGCATCTTCACCCGGATGACCGGCTGCTGACATCCAGTTAGCTGACAGTTTAATGCGCTTTAGCTCACCAATCTGAGTGGCCGCGATATTGGTCAGTGCTTCGCCTACCGCCAGGCGGGCTGAGGCGGCAAAGTCCAGCAATGCCACTGGCGCACGTTCACCCAATGACATCGCTTCACCATAGTAGCTGTCCAGACTGGCACTGGTAACCGCACAGTCGGCCACCGGAATCTGCCACGGGCCAACCATTTGATCACGTGTCACCATGCCGGTCACACTACGGTCACCGATGGTAATCAAGAAGGTTTTCTCTGCCACTGCCGGTAAATGCATCACCCGTTTGACCGCATCAGCGATGCTTATCTCAGCACGTTGCAATGCATCACCCTGTGCCTGAAGGCGGGTGACATCACGCAGCATCTTCGGCGTTTTACCCAGCAAGACATCCAAAGGCATGTCAATTGGTTGATTATCGAAGTGGCGGTCATTCAGTGTCAGATGTTTTTCTTCCGTGGCTTCACCTATAACGGCATAGGGCGCACGTTCACGGCGACAAATTTCATCAAACTGAGCCATCTGCGCGGGGGCAACAGCCAGAACATAACGCTCCTGAGACTCGTTACACCACACTTCCAGCGGGCTCATGCCCGGCTCATCATTGAGGATGTCACGCAGCTCAAAACGGCCGCCACGACCACCATCACTGACCAGTTCTGGCATGGCATTAGACAAACCGCCTGCACCGACGTCATGAATAAATAGAATCGGGTTGTGGTCACCTAACTGCCAGCAACGGTCAATCACTTCCTGACAGCGGCGTTCCATTTCCGGGTTATCACGTTGTACCGAAGCAAAATCCAGATCCGCATCTGACTGACCCGATGCCATGGAAGAGGCCGCGCCGCCACCCAGACCGATATTCATCGACGGGCCGCCGAGCACCACCAGCTTGGCACCGACCGTTATCTCGCCTTTTTGTACATGGTCGGCCCGAATATTACCGATGCCACCAGCCAACATGATCGGTTTGTGGTAGCCACGTAACTCAGTGCCGTTATGACTGTTGACGCGCTCTTCATAAGTACGGAAGTAGCCCAGCAGCGCCGGACGGCCAAATTCGTTGTTAAAGGCCGCGCCGCCCAGTGGACCTTCGGTCATGATATCCAGCGCAGTCACAATACGATCCGGCTTACCGAAATTCTCTTCCCACGGTTGTTCAAAACCGGGAATACGCAGGTTAGAAACAGAGAAACCCACCAAACCGGCTTTAGGTTTAGCACCGCGCCCGGTAGCACCTTCATCACGGATTTCGCCACCAGACCCGGTAGCAGCACCCGGCCAGGGTGAAATTGCCGTCGGGTGGTTATGAGTTTCTACTTTCATCAGAATATGCGCCGCTTCCTGATGGTAATCATAAACGCCATTATCAGGTGCAGCAAAGAAGCGCCCGACCTGAGAACCTTCCATCACCGCCGCATTGTCTTTATAGGCTGACAATACGTAATCCGGTGTGTGTTCAAAGGTATTTTTGATCATTTTAAACAGTGTTTTAGGCTGAGAAACACCGTCAATTATCCAATCTGCATTAAAGATTTTATGCCGACAATGCTCAGAGTTTGCCTGAGCAAACATATACAGCTCAATATCGGTCGGGTTACGCCCCAGACCGGTAAAGGCGGCCAGCAAATAGTCAATTTCATCTGGAGCAAGAGCCAGGCCCAGCTTAATATTAGCCAGCTCCAGTGCACTGCGGCCCTGCGCCAAGATATCCACCCGTTGTACTGGGGCGGGTTGATGATGAGAGAATAACTGCTCTGCTTGCTGCAAATCGGTGAATACCGTTTCCATCATGCGGTCATGCAGCAGCGCCGACAATTGTTGCCATTGGCTTTCATTCAGGTCTGGGCCTTGAATATAGAAAGCCAGGCCACGTTCCAGACGCAGAACCTGTGGCAACGCACAGTTGTGCGCAATATCCGTCGCTTTGGAAGACCACGGAGAAATGGTCCCCGGCCTTGGCGTAACCAGTAACAAACGCCCTTCTGGCGCGTGTTCAGGGAGAGAGGGTCCATACTTAAGCAGCCGTTGGAGCCTGGCGTGTTCATCAGCACTTAACGGAGCGCTAACATCGGCAAAGTGAACATATTCGGCGTAGATATCACTCACCAAAAGGTGAGCATCCAGGCAACGGGACAGCAGTTTGGTAATACGAAAAGCCGACAAAGCGGGCGAACCACGCAGTATTTCCATAATCTAAGTTTCTCTCTCTTCGAAGCGACTGGAACAGCACTTCATTGGGCGCAGCATTTATTGGCGCAAAACAGGGGAAAACGCGGGCATTATAGTGAATCTACGCCTCCGACGAAACCGTTTGCGTAGCTATTATTAATAATTGAGTCAGAAATTGTCGTTATCTATAGAACACCAATACTGAATAAATAAGCTCGCAATAAAGTTGCACACTGACGATTTGTTGCGCAAAATGCCACTCCACTGGGGTTTTAACCATGTCGATTCTTACTTCACAACACACAGATAAAGAGCGCTGCCGAGAGATAACTATTTGACGCGCATAAAATTAAATTACTTTGTTATCGGTGTAGTTGCCTTACTTCTGGCCCTCGCGCTGTGGCCCAATATTCCCTGGCGCAGTAGTCAAGAAGGACAACTAGACCGTATAAAAGCCCGTGGCGAGCTACGTGTTAGCACGATTAGCTCACCACTTATCTACTTTACCGGAAAGGATGGCCCTTCCGGTCTGGACTATGAGCTAGCCAACCGTTTTGCGGACTATCTGGGGGTTAAGCTCGTCATTACCCCTCATCATAATATTGATGACTTGTTTGATGCACTTGATAACGATGATGCAGACATGCTGGCTGCCGGGCTAATTTATAACCGTGAACGTCTTAATCGGGCGCGTACCGGCCCTGCCTATTATTCAGTCTCGCAACAGTTAGTATACCGATTGGGTAAACCACGCCCAAAATCATTCAGTGATCTGAAGGGCCAATTGATTGTCGCCTCTGGATCAGCCCATATGACCACCCTCAAACAACTTAAACAGAGCAAATATCCCGACCTTAACTGGGGATCATCCGTTGATCGTTCTGGCAAAGAGTTACTGGAACAGGTCGCGGACGGCAAACTTGACTATACCCTGGGTGATTCGGTGACCATTGCCCTACTGCAACGCATCCATCCACAATTAGCGGTTGCCTTTGATGTTACGGATGAAGAGCCAGTAACCTGGTATTTCCAGAAGGGGGACGATGATAGCCTGTATGCCGCCATGCTCGATTTCTACAGCGAGATGGTTGAAGACGGTAGTCTGGCGCGGCTGGAGGAAAAATATCTCGGCCATGTCGGTAGCTTTGATTATGTCGATACCAAAACATTCCTGTCAGCCATCGACAGTGTGTTGCCCTCTTTCCAATCCTTGTTTGAAAAACATGCCGGGGAAATTGACTGGAAACTGCTAGCGGCAATTGCTTATCAGGAATCCCATTGGAACCCACAAGCCACCTCACCGACTGGCGTGCGGGGGTTAATGATGCTAACCCGCGCCACAGCAAATGGTTTAGGGGTTAAAGACCGGGTTGATCCTGAGGAGAGTATTAAAGGTGGCTCCATTTACTTGCAGCGGTTAATGCAAAAAGTGCCGGAGAGTATTCCAGAAGATGAGCGCATCTGGTTCGCGCTGGCTGCCTATAATCTGGGTTATGGTCATATGCTGGATGCTCGTCGCCTGACTAAAAATCAGAATGGTAATCCAGACAGTTGGGTTGATGTAAAAATGCGCCTACCGATGTTGAGTCAAAAGCGCTACTACCCAAGTACCACTTATGGCTACGCCCGTGGCCATGAGGCTTATAACTATGTCGAAAACATCCGTCGTTATCAGGTCAGTCTGGTGGGATATTTGCAGGAAAGAGAGAAAAAAGCAGCCCAACATGCCGCTATCGAAGCTGAGCTGGGTAAAGCTTATCCGGTTGTCGGCCCAGGCTGGTCAATCAATAACTAACATGATGCGAAAACACGTAACTACCTAATAGATTTCAAGATGCTGCCAACCACCGCATCCTAGTCGCAAGGCCCACGGATGGGCCGAATCATGGCTGCCGCGCGAGTTTCAACGCCTTTTGCTGCTCACGTCGTAGGCGGAAAAAAGCACTTAATTGGTGGGAACACGTCTGTGCCAGTACCCCGGCACTGACCTCTATTTGATGATTCATCCCCGGATGGCGCAAGATATCCACCAGCGAACCGGCAGCACCGGTTTTTAAATCATTGGCCCCATAGACCAAGCGACGGATCCGGCTGTGTATCATGGCTCCGGCACACATTACGCATGGCTCCAGCGTCACATATAGCGTGGCTTCCAGCAGACGATAGTTCTGCACCACCTGCCCGCCTTGCCGTAGCGCCATGATTTCTGCATGAGCGGTAGGGTCGTTATCGCGAATAGACTTATTCCACCCTTCGCCAATCACCTGGTTGCCCAGCACTAACACCGCGCCAACCGGGACTTCTCCCTCTTCTTGTGCCCGCAGAGCCAGCGTCAACGCCCGTAGCATCCAGTACTCATCACTGTATTCAGCAGGTAAATCAAATTCAGAAAACAAACTTTTATCAGCAGACACATTAACCTCTCTGGTACTTTGGCGGCGTGCATTATACACAGCCAGCGACAACCGCTATACCCGCTATCTCCAATATAAAGT
The DNA here is from genome assembly GCF_052217165.1 of Yersinia sp. 2540 StPb PI. Taxonomy (NCBI): domain Bacteria; kingdom Pseudomonadati; phylum Pseudomonadota; class Gammaproteobacteria; order Enterobacterales; family Yersiniaceae; genus Yersinia; species Yersinia sp. 2540 StPb PI. The sequence goes on along the minus strand of NZ_JAZGQC010000001.1, from coordinate 1,743,864 downwards.
AGCTCAGTCCATAATGATCGGTTAATGTTCCGGCAGGATATAAATCATTCCTGATATAAATTATCAGCATATGGAAGCCAGCTACATGAAGCTCAGCAAGAAAAATGCCGCGGTAGTACGTAAAACCCTGAATGGATGGGCCAGTGAAGGCGTTATCCCTGAGGAAGAGCATCAACGTCTGTTACAGAATATTGATGTTCAACCGTTTGACTGGCGCAGATTAGCCGGTTACGCCTTTCTTGCCGCACTGGCTTCGCTGGTTATCGCCATTGGCAGCCTGATGACTGATACTTTCTTACTCAACTGGATAAGCCAGTTTTTCCGCTTTGATCCCCCGGTGCGGGTGGTGGTCACGGCGATATTGGCCGCCGCATTTTACGGCTGGGGCTTTAACCGCCACCGGCGAGATCCCAGTAAGATTTACAGTAATGAAGCCGTACTCTTTCTCGGCGTAATATTTACCGCAGCCGCCATCGGCCAACTCGGTGAGTGGCTGGATAATGGTAGTGGTCGTATCTCAGTATTACTGCTGTTGGGTACCGTCATCTATGGTGTGGTGGGCTGGTTTGGTCGTGCGCCATTAGTATGGCTATTTGCCTTGCTGTCACTGGGTAATGCGTTTGGGGCAGAAACTGGCTATTTGTCCGGTTGGGGCGCCTACTGGCTGGGAATGAGCTACCCGATACGCTTTATTGCTTTTGGCCTGCTACTTTGTGCAGCGGCACTGGTGTTGCAACCGCAGTTGGCACAACGTCGGCTAGATCGGGTGTCACAGGCGATGGGGCTGCTTTATCTGTTTATTGCCCTGTGGTTATTGTCTATTTTTGGCAATTACGGTGACCTGGACTATTGGTATCAGGTGCGCCAGATAGAGTTGCTGCATTGGAGTCTATTGTTTGCCATTGCCGCCAGCGTCGCTATTTGGCTGGGACTAAAACGAGATGATGCCATGTTGCGCGGCTTCGGCCTGACATTTTTGGCCATCAACTTGTATACCCGTTTCTTTGAGTTCTTCTGGGATGCGATGCCGAAAACTATCTTCTTCCTGCTGCTCGGCATTAGCTTGTGGTTACTGGGCCGGCATGCCGAACGAATATGGCGGCTCGGCCACCATGATAATGACGTCACACACTAGAGCCAAAACCACTTAAAATGGCGAATGACTGCAATGGGCGTTTATTCTAATTGCTGTAATTCGCCGCTTTTACTGACCCGCCAGCGATGCTCGCAAAAATACAATAGCGGGTTATCCTGCTTACTGTCCGAGTATCCGCTATAAAGTTTCAGCGGCGATCCCAAACGCTGTTCCAGTTGCACCACTTTCTCTGGCCCCAAACAGCGCAGAGGTAGCACCCAGCCGCCATTACGCCGCGCCATGCGGCTACCGACCAACCGCAAACGGTGAATAAACGCCGAATCATGATAAACCTGTTCCACCAGCCGTTGCGGCGAGCCAGTTATCAACCATACCTGTGCGTCATGGCTCTCCAGATATTGGCGCAAACGCATCACGACCACGGGAAATTCGGTAACTTTTTGGCGAAAATCATTCACAAAACGTAATTCCAAATCTTTCAAATGCGCTTCACGCCGACCGAAGGTTATCGCCCACAGTAACAGGCTCATTGGCCAACGAGCGCAACGACCGCCCTGCAGCAATCCCAGCCCAATCACCGGCAATAATGGGACCACCAGCAACAGATTTAGCGGTAAATGTCGCAACAAAAAACGCAAAAAACTGCCAAACATGTCCTGTTGATGCAACGTGCCATCCAGATCAAAGAAGACAATGCGTTTGGCGTTTTCTGATAATGCCTCGGCCGTCCCCTCGCGGTTACTGTCAGTTTGCTCAAAGGTCGATGTGGCCTGCTCTGCGCTCAAACGTTACTCCTCAGGATCATTGAATCCCATAAACCAGTTAAATATGAAACCTGCAAGTATGGTGACAATCATCGCGACTAAATACAACATCACTTTGCCTGCGGCATCGAGGCCAATTACCAACGAGTGCTAATCCCCTGAGTGTGCGTCTTACAATGCTGCACGCAAATAGCCATTATGTTGCTGTAGATCCTGGCGAGCCTGCTCGGCACTCACGCCTTTCAGAATCATCAAAATGGCTGGTTTTACGTTAAACTCGGTTTGTGATAAAGCATTTTCAGCCTCTGCACGGCTGGCCCCGGTGGCTTCAACCACAATACGACAAGCGCGATCAACCAACTTCACGTTAGTCGCTTTCACATCTACCATCAGATTTTGATAAACCTTACCCAGTCTCACCATCGCCCCAGTGGATAGCATATTCAGTACCAACTTCTGCGCGGTGCCCGACTTCATACGCGTAGAACCAGTGAGGGCTTCCGGCCCTACTACCGGTGAAATCGCAACCTGAGCTTCTTGCGCGATAGGAGAGTCTGGGTTACAAGAAATAGCCGCCGTTGGGCACCCAAGTTGGCGGGCATAACGTAGCGCACCGATGACATAAGGCGTGCGACCAGAAGCTGCCAGCCCGACCACCATATCAGTTGCCGTCAGCTTTAAATCTTGCAGATCCCGCACACCGAGCGCGATATCATCCTCAGCACCTTCCACCGCTTTGAATAAAGCACCCGGGCCACCGGCAATTAGACCAATCACCCTGCCATGAGGCACACCAAAGGTCGGTGGGCATTCGGAAGCATCCAGCACGCCGAGCCGACCACTGGTACCGGCCCCCAGATAAATGAGCCGCCCACCTTGCTTTAAGGACTCCGCGGCTAAATCTACCGCTTGAGCGATAGCCGGTAACACCAAACGAATGGCCTCCGGCACTTTGCGATCTTCATCATTAAAGCAGGTCAACATTTCGAGCGTAGAGAGCTTATCCAGCTCCATCGTGGCCGGATTACGACTTTCTGAAATCAATGCTCCTAGATTCATGACATGTTCCTCTTTGAATATTTAATTCATAAAATATAATATATAATTGAATATTATATTCTATAAAGCGACTATTTTCTTGCGCCATTCATCGAATGATCAGCAAAAAAGGGTGCTATGCTCCATCACTTGCCCTTTATCTTGAGTCTTTCCGGGTATTATTAAGCTCTCCCGCATTCAGGAACTGATTTATGAGTAGTCTTCTTCGCATTCGTCAGCTTTATCCAACGCTGGCACAAAATGACCGTAAGTTAGCCGATTTTCTGCTCACTAATCCTGAGCAGGCACGTCATCTTAGTTCGCAAAAGTTGGCGCTGCAAACCGGGGTTAGCCAATCTGCAGTGGTTAAGTTTGCCCAAAAATTAGGCTATAAAGGCTTCCCGGCGCTAAAACTGGCCCTGAGTGAAATTGTCGCGGCCCCGGCACAGGCAGTGACACTGCATAATCAGATCTTGAGCACTGACAGTTTAAAAATCGTTGGGGAAAAACTCCTGAGCGAGAAAGCCGCAGCACTACGGGCCACCTTGGATATCAATAGTGAAGAACGACTTACGCAAGCATTAGAGATGTTATTGTCGGCACGACGGATTATTCTAACCGGTATTGGTGCTTCGGGGCTGGTGGCAAAAGATCTGGCTTATAAGTTACTGAAAATAGGCATTATGGCGGTCTCCGAAACCGATATGCATGCACAACTGGCCGCAGTACAAGCATTGGATGCACGGGATTTACTGCTGGCTATCTCATTTAGCGGCGAACGCCGTGAGATAAATCTGGCGGCTGAAGAAGCACAGCGTTGTGGTGCCAAAGTGCTGGCATTGACCAGTTTTTCCCCCAACAGTTTGCAGCAACGTGCCGATCATTGCTTATATACCATTTCGGAAGAACCCGCGATTCGCAGTGCCGCGATCTCCTCAAGTACCGCGCAATATGCTCTGACTGATCTATTATTTATGGCGATGATCCAACAAGACTTGGAAAGCGCGCAGGATCATATTAAGCACAGTGCGGCACTGGTAAAAAAACTGGTCTAAGGATAGCAGAGGGGTATAATCCCCCGCAGTTGAGAATACCCGACCTAAGGTAAGAGAAAGCATGGCCCTGTTGATCACTCGTAAATGTATTAATTGCGACATGTGCGAGCCGGAATGCCCTAATGAGGCAATTTCCATGGGTGCAGAGATCTATCAGATTGATCCGATGCGCTGTACGGAATGTGTCGGTCATTACGAAACACCAACCTGCCAGTTGGTCTGTCCTATCGATAATACGATTGCTATCGATCCTGCCTGGGTTGAGAGTAACGAACAATTGTGGGATAAGTTTGTCCAACTGCATCACGCCGAACGTTTGTAATCCCCGCAGCAAGACTCGTTTTTAATACCAACAATATACTCGCGCATAACAAAAAGGGCGGCATTCGCATGCACGCCCCTGCTCTCTTTCACCACTATTCGCGGCTAAAACGGACCTAGCTTTCAATAATTACGGTCGCGCAGGCATAACGCCGTTCATCGGCCAACGTTACATGTAAGGATTTGACACCCAGCTCAGCGGCCAATTCTGCCGCGCGCTGATGTAAACGCAGCGTCGGCTTACCCAGTGCATCGTTAACAACTTCAAACTGATTAAATGCCAAGCCATTACGAATACCAGTACCAAATGCCTTGGCCGCGGCCTCTTTAACGGCAAAGCGTTTTGCCAGAAAACGAATTGGCTGCTGATGCTGCTGATAGTGCTGCCATTCCGATGGGCTAAGGATACGCCGCGCCAGTTTTTCGCCACTGCGCTCCACCACCGCTTCAATCCTTGAAATTTCAACAATATCAGTGCCTAACCCCAAAATCGCCATTAACGACGCGCTTCCCGCATTAATACTTTCATCTCAGTAACGGCAGCTGCAAGGCCCGTCATTACGGCCTGACCAATAATTGCATGGCCGATATTCAGCTCATGAATCTCTGGTAAGGCTGCGATTGGTTGCACATTGTGATAGGTCAGGCCATGACCGGCATTCACTTTCAACCCTTTGCCTGCGGCATAGGTCGCAGCTTTGGTGATACGCACTAATTCAGCTTGACGCACCAAATCGGTGGTGGCATCTGCGTACGCACCGGTGTGGATTTCAATATAAGGGGCACCCACGGTAACAGCTGCATCAATCTGGCGCATATCGGGATCGATAAACAGTGACACCAGAATACCGGCCTCAGATAATCGGCTCACCGCAATGGTCATTTTATCGAGTTGACCGGCAACATCTAGCCCGCCTTCGGTGGTAACTTCTTGGCGTTTTTCCGGCACCAGACAGCAAAAGTGCGGTTGTAACTCACAAGCAATATCAACCATTTCATCGGTAACCGCCATCTCCAGATTCATGCGGGTCTGGATAGTTTGGCGCAAGATGCGTACATCTCGATCAGTGATATGGCGGCGATCTTCACGTAAATGCACGGTAATACCGTCGGCACCCGCTTGCTCGGCAATAAACGCGGCCTGAACAGGGTCGGGGTAAATGGTCCCACGTGCATTTCGTAATGTCGCAATGTGATCGATATTGACGCCCAACAACAAATCAGCCATGACAGCCCTCCAGATATGGATGCATCTTTAATAGGTCAATGAGCACGCAAAAACCGGCCCTTAAACGCATAAGTGCCTTGCAGTTTACACCGACTAGACTGTCAGCGGATAGGTTACTGTACGGGAAAGTTGATGATGGGCAGTTTAAAACATGAAGGTATTGCTACTACGGCACTGGATCCGCTGGTGGCTTAATCACAAACTGACGAAACAGTTCGCGACTTTTTAACGGTTTCCCCCCCAAATAGGGTTTGAGGGCGATGCGGGTGAAGCGCTTGGCTGCACGTAAAGTATCGGCATCAGGAAATTCACGGTTAGCCAAAGCCGATAATTGGCGGCCAGTAAAGCTATAGTGATCAACCACCAAGCTGGCGATAAATCCTTTTTCTTCCCGATAGCGGTAGGTCATGGTCTCTGACACCGGCTGACCACTCCCCGCACAGTGGAGAAAATCCACACCATAGCCAAGATGAGCCAATATCGCCAATTCAAACTGGCGCAGGGCATATTCGGGCGATCCATCACTGCCTGCCAAAGCCTGTAAGCAATGCAGATAATCGAAGAATAAAGCAGAGTAATTGGTTTGATGTTCTAACACGCGGGAAAGCAGCTCATTGACATATAAACCGCTATACAACATAGAGCCAGTCAATGGAAGAGCCAGTGATACTGGCTCAGCACTGCGTAAGGTTTTAACTTCACCACGCCCGGTCCAGCGAACCAATAATGGCGTAAAAGGCTGCAAGCAGCCTTTTAGATTGGAGCGGCGACCCCGCGCACCTTTGGCCAGCACCCGCATGCGACCTTCCCCTTCAGTAAATAAATCCAGCATCAAACTGGTTTCACTATAGGGTCGCCCATGCAGGACAAATGCGCGTTGCCAACCGTCCATTGGCGAGTCTTACTTCAGATCGTCGGTATAGCCTAAGCTGCGCAATGCACGTTCGTCATCTGCCCAGCCTGATTTCACTTTCACCCACAGCTCAAGATGCACTTTTGCTTCGAACATTTGTTCCATGTCCTGACGGGCTTCAATACCAATGGTCTTGATTTTCGAACCTTTATTACCGATGACCATTTTCTTCTGGCCTTCGCGTTCAACCAAAATCAGCCCATGGATGTTATAACCACCGCGCTCATTTGGGACAAACTGTTCAATTTCAACTGTTACTGAGTAAGGTAATTCCTCACCCAAGAAGCGCATCAACTTTTCGCGAATGATTTCTGACGCCATAAAACGCTGAGAGCGGTCAGTGATATAATCTTCCGGGAAATGATGACCCGCTTCCGGCATAAGCTTGCGCACGATGCCAGCGATGGTATCCACGTTCATCCCTTTCTCGGCAGAGATTGGTACGACGTCCAGGAAATTCATCTGCTTACTTAAGAACTGAATATGGGGCAACAGCTTGGTTTTGTCTGTTACGTTATCAACTTTGTTGATCGCCAATAATACCGGGCATTGTAAACTGCGCAGCTTATTAACGACCATTTCATCGTCGGCAGTCCAATTGGTGCCTTCGACTACAAAAATCACTAATTCCACATCACCGAGAGAGCTGCTTGCCGCGCGATTCATTAAGCGGTTAATCGCGCGTTTTTCTTCAATATGCAGCCCCGGGGTATCAACATAAATGGCCTGATAAGGCCCTTCAGTATGGATCCCCATAATACGGTGGCGTGTGGTTTGTGGTTTACGTGAAGTGATGGAGACTTTTTGCCCCAACAGTTCATTTAGCAAAGTAGATTTACCCACATTCGGGCGACCTACAATTGCAATAAAACCACAATACGTTTTTTCTACTTCGCTCATTCAAGCTCCAACTGTTTCAGCGCTTGTTCCGCTGCCGCCTGCTCAGCTTTACGGCGACTTGAGCCGGTACCTATTACCGGTTCATTCAAGCCACTCACCTGGCAGTGGATAGTAAATTCCTGGTCATGTGCTTCTCCGCGAACCTGCACAACCAGATAAGAGGGCAATGGCAGATGACGGCCTTGCAAATATTCTTGCAAGCGCGTTTTCGGGTCTTTCTGCTTATCACCTGGGCTGATTTCTTCCAACCGACTGCGATACCAGTCGAGAATCAGCCGTTCAATCATATGAATATCGCTATCTAAGAATATACCGCCAATTAAGGCTTCTACTGTATCCGCCAAAATTGATTCGCGACGGAAACCACCACTTTTCAATTCACCCGGCCCAAGGCGTAAACATTCACCGAGGTCAAATTCACGGGCCATTTCAGCGAGTGTATTTCCTCTAACCAATGTGGCACGCATCCGACTCATGTCCCCTTCATCGACACGGGGAAAGCGACGATACAGCTCATTGGCAACAACGAAACTTAATATAGAGTCACCCAGGAACTCCAAACGCTCATTGTGTTTGCTACTGGCGCTACGATGAGTCAGTGCTTGCAGCAAGAGCTCCTGCTGTTGAAAAGTGTAGCCCAGCTTCCGCTGTAGCCTGTTTATTACGATGGGGTTCATGAGTTACCAATAGATCAAGAATGCGTCAAAAACTACAGCATACGGAACAGGTCTGATCCGCCAATATTGCAGGACAAAACTGTTTCGTTTGCAGTGGCTCCCATAAAGAAGCCAACTTTTATCGCTCGAAGGGTTATTCTACAACGAGTGGAAATATAATGCTGCGTTTAAATACCCTGCTTACTTGAAGTTGCAGCAGTGCTAGCGGCGTTCAAATCTACTTCTAGCAGATTTGTCACCCGAATTACTGACTTTTGTCGGTTCATCGGGATGTGCTCGTTTGCTACCTGGCTGCAACTCCACCATCTGGGTATAGCCGATACTAATGGATTCCACCAATTCGACTTAAACGAACACCCGTTGGCCATTCACCCTCTTGCTTTTCAAAACTCATCCAAATAGCAGTGGCCTTGCCAACTAGATTACGTTCCGGCACAAACCCCCAGAAGCGGCTATCTGCACTGTTATCCCGGTTGTCGCCCATCATAAAATAGTGACCTTCCGGCACCACCCAAACCCCTAAAGGCTGGTTAGGTTGTTGATAATAAGCGCCTATCTGCTCCTGACGCCCAGGGACGGTCAGAATATGGTGTGCCACCGGCCCAAGAGTTTCGGTGCGCTCACGCAAACGTACCCCACCATCAGGCACTGCCTGATTTGTCGGGATTTGGAAGAAGCCAGCAGAAGCCTCGCCATTGCCGCTATAGCGGAATGTCTGCACAAAATCGCTTGGCTCAGATGCACTGTAAGTAATTGGCAACGCACTATCACAAGAAGTACCGGTATTACATGCAGGCTGCACCGTCACTTCCTTGCTGATTGGATTATAGCTAACGCGGTCACCCGGTAAGCCCACTACACGCTTGATATAGTCCAAACGCGGATCGAGCGGATATTTAAATACCGCGATATCACCACGTTTTGGATGTCCCGTAGGGATCAGCGTAGTTTGCGTGATGGGATCTTTAATACCATAAGCAAACTTCTCAACCAGAATGAAGTCACCGATCAATAGCGTTGGCATCATCGAACCAGAAGGGATCTGGAACGGTTCGTAAATAAACGAACGAACGATAAATACCAGAGCTAACACCGGGAAGACTGAAGCACAAGTCTCTATCCAGCCAGGCTGCCTTGCCGCCTGTGCTAAAGTCTTATTATCTACAGCACAACCCGTTTGTGCCTTGATCGCCGCAGTTTGCGCATTAACTGCCGCAATTTTTGCCTGGCGAGCCGGTCCCCATTTAAACCGCTCGAAGCACCAGATAATCCCTGTCAGCAGTGTTGCTATCGCTAAAATCAAGGCAAACATGTTAGCCATCAAAACTCCTTATTTGCTGTCTTTTCCAACGTGCAGAATAGCCAGGAAAGCCTCTTGCGGTAATTCAACGTTACCGACCTGTTTCATACGTTTTTTACCGTCTTTCTGTTTCTGCAAAAGTTTCTTCTTACGGCTAACGTCACCGCCATAACACTTCGCCAGTACGTTTTTACGTAACTGTTTCACAGTAGAACGGGCAATGATGTGGTTACCGATAGCAGCCTGAATTGCAATATCAAATTGCTGGCGCGGGATCAATTCTTTCATTTTCTCAACCAGATCACGGCCACGGTATTGCGCATTATCACGATGGGTAATAAGCGCCAGCGCATCTACACGCTCGTTGTTGATTAACACATCAACACGCACCATGTCAGAGGTCTGGAAACGTTTGAAATTGTAATCCAGCGAGGCGTAGCCACGGGATGTCGACTTCAGGCGATCGAAGAAATCGAGCACCACTTCAGCCATCGGAATTTCATACGTCAGCGCCACTTGGTTACCGTGGTAAACCATGTTGGTCTGCATACCACGTTTTTCAATACACAACGTGATGACGTTACCCAGGTATTCCTGCGGCAACAGCATATGACACTCAGCAATTGGCTCGCGTAGCTCTTCGATGTTGTTCAACGCCGGCAGCTTGGATGGGCTATCAACGTAAACGGTTTCCTGACTGGTGGTGATCACTTCATATACGACCGTCGGTGCGGTGGTGATCAACTCCAGATCGTACTCACGCTCCAGACGCTCCTGAATGATCTCCATATGCAGTAAGCCGAGGAAGCCACAGCGGAAACCAAAGCCCAATGCGGTGGAGCTTTCTGGTTCGTAGAACAAAGAGGCGTCATTAAGACTCAACTTGCCCAGTGCATCACGGAAAGCTTCATAATCGTCTGAACTAATAGGGAACAGACCGGCATAAACCTGTGGTTTTACTTTCTTAAAGCCAGGTAATGACTTCTCCGCCGGGTTACGGGTCAGAGTCAATGTATCGCCGACCGGTGCGCCCAAAATGTCTTTTATCGCACACACCAACCAGCCAACCTCACCGCAGTTCAACATATCGCGATCTATACGTTTTGGTGTAAAAATACCGAGGCGCTCAGCATTATAACTCTGCCCGGTACTCATTACTTTAACCTTATCGCCTTTACGCAATGAGCCATTTTTAATACGAATTAACGATACAACACCCAGATAATTATCAAACCAGGAATCGATAATTAGCGCTTGTAATGGACCATCAGGATCACCCTCTGGCGGCGGAATATCACGCACCAAACGCTCAAGGATATCGGGTACACCTACACCAGTTTTCGCTGAGCAACGTACCGCATCAGTCGCATCAATGCCCACGATGTCTTCAATTTCTTCCGCAACACGCTCAGGGTCAGCAGCCGGCAGGTCGATTTTATTTAAAACAGGAACCACTTCCAGATTCATTTCCATCGCGGTGTAGCAGTTCGCCAGCGTTTGTGCTTCAACGCCTTGCCCGGCGTCAACAACCAGCAATGCCCCTTCACAAGCCGCTAAGGAGCGGGAAACTTCATAAGAGAAGTCAACGTGACCAGGGGTATCGATAAAGTTGAGCTGATAGGTTTGACCATCTTTAGCATGGTAATCAAGCGTCACGCTCTGTGCCTTGATGGTAATACCACGCTCACGCTCCAGATCCATAGAATCCAGTACTTGAGCGGCCATTTCACGCTCAGATAATCCGCCACAAATCTGAATAATACGGTCCGACAGCGTCGACTTACCGTGGTCAATATGGGCAATAATAGAAAAGTTTCTTATGTGCTTCATTTATATGAATTTTTCTCTAGTCGTTGTCTTTAATTAATTATTGGTGGACACAGCGATGGACTCAAACCCAAAACTACCCACATAAATATGCACGCATCTTACACTGTAAGTCTGCCTCGTGAAAGGCATCACACTTAGCTTGTTAGCTGATTTATCCTGTTAAAATGTATCAACGCCTTACCTTACATCGCTATTGATAGTACATACTCTTAGCGCTGTTCCGTGCTGATATCCCGGTAAAAATAGTTTAATACCAATAACTTTATTGTGCCTATAGCTTATAAAGCTCGCTAGTGTGTATTATTTAACTGATTATAATCAGCACGATAGATACCCTACGCGCCTAATTTAGTGGTGCACATATTTCTATTTTGTCGAACTGATGATTAATTCATTTTCGGAAAATGCTCATTTACCCTGTTGGATAATAATTTAAAGTATTCATGTGATTTTATAACAACCAAGTGAAATATCCTCTTGGCGGCCATATGGAGAATATTATGATTGATGAAGGAAAAATACTGAGCCGCCATGAGTTTAGAAAAAATAACTCCAGAGCCACTATCGTCGCAATAATACTTATATTAGTATTTAGTTTTATAATAATTACTTTATCAATGGCGACATCTATTTTTTCAACCCCATCAATTCTTTCGATCTTATGTGTCGCTATTGCAGCTATCTCGCTGAGTACCTTTTTGTATTTGCGCTTACACTGTAATCCAATGTTTACCTACTTTCTTTATGAGAAAGGAGTACGGGTCTTCAATCATCACAGTGGAAATGTCTATTTTATTACATTTAATAAAATACAATACATTCATAAATACCATACAGGAGTAAACCCTAATGGCAAAATTAACACAATGGCATTTCGCACCTCTAAACTTCAGCCATGGAATATTATAATTAATAATATAACTAATGCTTACCCGCTGATAAACACAATCATCCATCAACAAGTCATGCATGTCGGGATAGTAAGTTTAAACTCTTTATCCCGAGGGAAAGCAATTGTATTTGATGTAATTAAAAAGAATGACAACTGGCTAAAATCACTCATATACCATGGTCTTTTAAATGTAATCATGGTGAAAAATGTTCAGATGGATACAACTCCACTTTCACTTAGTGCACACTCATTAATTACAACAGACGGTATTATCAGCATTGAAGACATCCTGCGTGTCGAGACGTTACGCGAGAAAGATCATGATAAAATACGCTTATTTGATGCTAAAGGTAACATACTTTTCTCAGTAGATTACTCAGCGCTTATCAGTGCCGATCTTTTTATTGCTTTAGTTGAACACATGATACAAAACCGTATTCCGGCCTATCATGGCTGAGAGGAAAGGAATTATTCTGTTACTGAATTCGTATAGTCGTTGGGGGTAAACCAATCTGTAGAATCATTGGTTGATAGTCACTCTGTCCTTCAATTCTGCTCGCTAATGTTCTGGCGAGCAAAAAACCTAGCCCAGCACCTAAAATAGCGCCTAGAGCAGTAAAAGCATCGGTAACAAATAAAGCCTGAAATAAACCGCCACCCGCAATCAATCCGGCTAAAGGCGTTAGATAAACCAAAGAAGCAGAACGTAATAAACTCCCCTCACTAATACCGACTTCAACCTTTTGACCAGGTTCAAGCGGTTGCGAGATAGCTATTTGTAATTGGTGCTCCGACTCCGGCCCCAATTCATTTAATAAATGACTACCGCATCCAGTGCGCGCATTGCAACTCCCACAACCAGACTGTGGTTCACAACGCAATAGAGCAACACCATTTTGCCACGAAATAACTGTAGCCCATTCTTTCATCATTTTGTTGATTCCAAAACAATACTGTCAGCGATACGTTTTGCAGTTGTAGGCGGAAGCTCGCCAACTATGGTAATTTCAACACTATTACGAGCTTCAGTATGCACAGTTCTACGACCTTGACGTAAGGATTGCTCTGAAGGCGCATCTTTACCCGCCGGATTTATATTTACTGAAAAACTGAATAACCCATCAGAATATAACCGTGATTCTGTTGGTGCATCCATATTCGGTAATGTACGGCGACTGCGTGAAACCTCGGAAACACCTTCCGGCAACCAACGAGGGGCCCAGGTAAAATCAACCTTGGTTTTAGCAGGTAATGCAAGCAATGGCGGTAAAGAGAGCTTTACCATACCTTGCAAAATATCCTGAATAGGTTCACCGATAGCAAAAGAAATCACACGAAATTGCTCAAGTGTTTCACCATCACGATCTAACAAATCTACCCGCATTGGGAGTTTGCTCGTTTCATCCATCCAAATAATATAGCTGTATCGGGTACTGTCACGGGCGACTACCCGAATAACCTGACATGGTCGGTCTGCAATACGGGCACGGCCAAGTGCAATATAGTTATAGAATTTTGACAGCTTTTCAAAATCGGGGAATACGATAGACGGCAATGCATCAACTATATGTTCACCCGCCAGAGTGAAAGCATCGAAACCAGGCTCGAAATAACTTATTTCATTACCACGCTGTAAGATCTCAGTGCGTGGGCCATCCATACGCAGCAATTGCGCAAAGGTTTTTTTATCTAAAATAGCATGTCGATAGCGAAGAGAATCAATCCCTTGCTTATTAACATTAATGTAGGATAGCTCATAGTTGAGCGACTGGCTGGCACTGCTCATTTCCTGCAACATTGCTATCGGCGTCGTTTCCGCCGAAGCAATTGTTGGCATGAACAGGCTGCCCGTCATTAAACAGACGGAGAACCAAAGTTGCTTCATTACTGCTGCTGCATTCCTAAGGACTGAGTTCCGGGAACCTGAATAGCGGCTTGTGTCGATGTTGAAGGCTGCTGCAACACGTCAGTTTGTGGCAAGCGGCGTTGCAATTCAAAATCTTGCAATTGAGTCATCATATTGACTCGCCGACGTTGCTCCTGAACCTGATGCTGTTGAGACGTTCCGAAAGAACCATCAGCAGGCACACCAAAACTTACTGGCGAGGCTTTACCCATCATCGGTAAGGTATTAAATGCAGGTGATTCTGGTTGCAAATTACCTGATTCGGGTTGGTTGTATTGTTGAACCCCAACAATTACCGCTAGAGAAACACACGCGGCAACCCCAACCTGAGTAATCTGGCTGGCCCATGGGCGAACTTTTTGCCAGAAAGGCATTTTCTGCCAGACATGAGGTTGTGGCTGAGATTCAGGCACAGCAATAGGTACAAAACGAGCAGGCTCGTTTTTGAGTGCCTCTGCGACTCGGCTGGCGATATCCAGATGCAAGACTTCACCAACATCCCCCCGCAGGGTATCACGGATTAAATGATAGCTCTGCCAGCTTTGCTGCAATGCTTTATCTTTCGATAAAGAACCAAGCAGCTCACTATCGAGAGTTTCTCCGTCCATCAGAGCGGAAAGCTTTTCTTTCTGCATGCCAAATACCCTTTATGTGTCCGCTTATCGCTGAATTAGCGGCTGAACTTTATTATCGATAGCCTCTCTGGCACGGAAGATACGGGAACGAACAGTACCGACCGGACAGTCCATAATCACAGCTATCTCTTCATAGCTTAGACCATCTAACTCCCTGAGTGTAATCGCCATCCGCAGATCTTCAGGAAGTGACTCTATGGTTTTAAAAACTATCTGCCTCAATTCTTCAGACAACATTAAGTTCTCAGGGTTCGATATTTCTTTCAATGCACCCGCATTTTCGTAATTTTCAGCATCATTTGCATCCACATCACTGGATGGCGGGCGCCGCCCCTGAGCAACTAAGTAATTTTTTGCTGTATTCACAGCAATACGGTAAAGCCACGTATAGAAAGCGCTATCGCCACGAAATGACTCCAATGCACGATAAGCTTTGATAAAAGATTCCTGAACTACATCAGGGACATCACCCTGAGGCACATAGCGGGATACAAGGCTCGCAACCTTATGCTGGTATCGAATTACCAGTAAATTGAACGATTGCTGATCACCTTTCTGGACCCGTTCAACCAGCATCTGATCCGTTAACTGCTCGCTCATCCGAGGTGAACTCTCCCGAAATCTATCCTCACGCTAAAAGTAGTACTGCCAGCCATATCTTTATTTTCCTGAGCAAGCACACGCTTGGAGTTTATAAAAATTGCAAAGTTCCATGTTGCCAGATTATTTGTCTGAATATTCTTTAGACATCTTATAGCCATAGCTTTTGCTCTGGCAGATAGGCTAACATGAATTTCACTCTTCTTCTGCACACATCATACGATATGCAATCATCATCTGAACACGTTAGCGATGTATTGATCATCGGGAGTGGCGCTGCCGGTTTGTCATTGGCTTTACGCCTGGCGCCACATTGTAAAGTAACTGTTCTGAGCAAAGGGCCACTTAATGAAGGTGCCACTTTTTATGCTCAGGGAGGTATTGCTGCCGTTTTTGATGAAACTGACAGCATTAGTTCACATGTCGATGACACCCTGATTGCTGGGGCCGGGCTTTGTGACAAAGACGCCGTAGAGTTTATTGCCAGTAACGCCCGCTCTTGCGTGCAATGGCTTATTGATCAAGGCGTCCTGTTTGATACCGAAACCAATGCCAGCGGCGAAGAACGTTATCACCTTACCCGTGAAGGCGGCCATAGCCATCGCCGTATACTGCATACTGCTGATGCTACAGGTAAAGAAGTAGAAACCACCCTGGTAGGTAAAGCAAGGACCCACCCTAACATTTTAGTGAAAGAACGCTGTAATGCTGTCGATCTTATCACGTCCAATAAAATTGGTCTGACGGGCACTAAACGTGTGGTCGGCGCTTATATCTGGAACCGGGAGCTTGAGAAAGTTGAAACTTTTCGGGCTAAAGCGGTCGTTTTAGCTACCGGTGGTGCCGCCAAAGTTTACCAATATACCACTAACCCCGATATCTCTTCTGGCGATGGTATCGCCATGGCATGGCGTGCTGGGTGTCGTGTCGCTAATTTAGAATTTAACCAATTTCATCCTACCTGCTTGTTCCATCCGCAAGCGCGTAACTTCTTACTGACCGAAGCATTACGTGGCGAAGGTGCTTACCTTAAGCGCCCTGACGGCAGCCGCTTTATGCTTGATTTTGACCCCCGAGGGGAATTGGCCCCGCGTGATATCGTCGCCCGTGCCATAGACCATGAGATGAAGCGCCTCGGTGCTGATTGTATGTATCTGGATATCAGTCATAAACCGACTGATTTCGTGATGCAGCACTTCCCGATGATCTACGAAAAACTACTGTCGCTCGGTATCGATCTGACCAAAGAAGCCATTCCTATCGTACCTGCTGCTCACTATACCTGTGGCGGTGTAATGGTAGACCAACATGGGCGTACTGACTTGGATGGTTTATATGCGATTGGCGAAGTCAGCTATACCGGCTTGCATGGCGCTAACCGCATGGCTTCTAACTCTCTGCTCGAGTGCCTGGTGTATGGCTGGTCTGCCGCTGAAGATATTCTTATGCGCTTACCACATGCCAAATTGGCGAAACATTTGCCAGACTGGGATGAAAGCCGTGTTGATAACTCTGATGAACGTGTCGTCATTCAGCATAACTGGCATGAACTGCGTTTATTCATGTGGGATTACGTCGGTATTGTGCGCACCACCAAACGCTTAGAGCGCGCTTTACGCCGTATCAATACATTACAGCAGGAGATTGATGAATATTATGCCAACTTCCGTATCTCCAATAATCTGCTGGAATTACGTAACCTCGTGCAGGTCGCTGAGTTAATCGTGCGCTGTGCCATGGAGCGTAAAGAGAGCCGTGGTTTGCATTATACGCTTGATTATCCTGATCAAATAGAGAATCCACAGCCTACCATTCTTCATCCATAATAGCTTTTCAGGGCGCGGTTCACTATCGCGCCCTGCTTATCCTGATTTTTGACTTATCACTACAACCACTTATCACGATAACTAATAGTTGAGATAAAACTCGCTGATCAACTGACAAAACTCTGGGGAATAGACCCCTTCAGATTGACGCAAAGCTAAATGCTGATACTCCGTCTCTCCCATCTGGCGCGATAACGTCAATAACATTCTATTTAGCGGCTTACCAGGACGATCCCTGATGTCTACTTGGCAGTGAACGAACCAGTTTTGTTGAATAGCAAGGCGGGAGAGTTCAATTCCCAAGTCATGAGGTAAAACCACACAAAACGCACCGCTCGGTGTGATAAGCTTCTCAGCACAGTTTAGTAAAGCATCATGCGTTAAGGAGCCGGTGTAACGCGCAGTATCGCGGGCCTCATCCCGGCAGGCGAGCGCCGGAGCAAAATAAGGTGGATTGCTGACAATCAGATCATACTGATGAGGGTGGTTTTCAGCAAACTGGTGCACGTCCTGCTGATAAATACGAACCCGCTCAGCCCAGGGAGATGACGCCGCATTGCTGCTTGCCTGCCGTGCGGCTTCTGGCTCCAGTTCAACGCCATCAATCAATACCTCAGATGTTGAACGTTGAGCAATCATTAGAGCAATAAGTCCACTGCCACAACCGATATCCAACACTTTATGGGCTTTTTCCACCGGCACCCAAGCCCCAAGTAGAACACCATCAGTGCCTACCTTCATCGCACAGCAGTCATGTGCCACAAAGAATTGTTTAAAAGTGAAACCACCACCACGTAACACCGGTTTTTTTTTCAATTGTTCGCCCACATTAGTCACCAGAATCCATAACCGGCGTAGCATAGGACAATATGATTGAAGGGAAAAGACATCATTACCGCTTAAACAGGTGAAGAATTCGGCTAACCCGTCTATAATCGGCGCCCCAAGTAGAGGAAGACCATGACTGTAACCAATTTTTCCGAACTCGATCTCGATGAACGCCTGATTGACGCACTGCGCGACAAAGGCTATGAGCGCCCTACCGCCATTCAAGCTGCGGCTATTCCGCCAGCTATGGATGGGCGCGATGTATTGGGTTCGGCTCCAACAGGTACTGGCAAAACTGCCGCCTTTTTGCTGCCTGCCTTGCAGCATTTGCTCGATTTCCCACGCAAAAAATCTGGCCCGCCACGGATACTGATCCTGACGCCAACCCGTGAATTAGCCATGCAAGTTGCGGATCAAGCCCGTGAATTGGCCAAGCATACACAGCTGGATATCGCCACGATCACCGGCGGTGTGGCTTATATGAACCACGCGGAAGTGTTTAGTGAAAATCAGGATATCGTTGTTGCGACCACTGGCCGCTTGTTGCAATACATCAAAGAAGAGAACTTTGACTGTCGGGCAGTAGAAACCCTGATTCTGGATGAAGCCGACCGTATGCTGGATATGGGCTTTGCGCAGGACATTGAAACCATCGCCGCAGAGACTCGCTGGCGTAAACAAACCTTACTGTTCTCCGCCACGCTTGAAGGTGAAGCTATCCGTGAGTTTGCGGAACGCATCCTGAATGAGCCGGTAGAGTTGGAAGCCGATCCATCTCGTCGCGAACGTAAAAAAATTCAGCAATGGTACTATCGTGCTGACAATATCGAACACAAAACCGCGCTGCTAGTGCATCTGCTCAAGCAACCGGAAGTGCAGAAATCCATCATTTTCGTCAGAACCCGTGAAAAGGTACACCAACTGGTCAGTTGGCTACGTGAGGCCGGAATTAACGCCTGGTTCCTCGAAGGTGAAATGGTTCAGGCGAAACGCACCGAAGCCGTTATTCGTTTAGGCGATGGCCGGGTTAACGTTCTGGTTGCCACTGATGTGGCTTCACGCGGTCTCGACATCGACGATATCAGTCATGTATTCAACTTTGATCTGCCGCTGACATCTGATGTCTATCTGCACCGTATTGGCCGTACTGGCCGCGCCGGGCGCAAAGGTGTTGCTATCTCATTAGTTGAAGCGCATGACCATCTATTGCTGGGTAAAATTGGCCGTTATCTGAACGAACCATTGAAGCCACGGGTTATTGATGAATTACGCCCGACCAGCAAGGCACCAAGCGAAAAAACCACCGGTAAACCTTCTAAAAAGGTTTTAGCAAAGCGTAAAGAGCTAAAAGAAGCCAGCAAAGAGAAGGTAAAGGTTAAGGTACGTCACCGCGATGCCAAAAATGTTGGTAAGCGGCGTAAGCCAAAGGAAAAACCTGATACCAAGAGTGCTGATTGATTTAGCATTCTTGCGAAAAAGCCGCTTATAACAGCGGTTTTTTATTATCAGCACGATGGCGACAACCTTACTGTATTCCGCACTCAAGTTGCGTTTTAGCCTATCCGGCTAATATTCTGCTACTGCTGATAAACCTCAGCGAGTTTCTTCCCACGCAGCCAGGTATTCAATTGCTGGTGTTTTTGTTGCATTTCAGCACTTTGAATATTCAAAGGCGTCATGGCAAAATATTGTTGAAAGGTTGCCCCCTGCTTGTTGCGTAATTCAGGATCAGCACCGGCTTTTAATAGCCGCAATGCCAGATCTGGCGCATTGGTTTTGCCCGCTAAATGCAGTGGTGTATCCCCCATCCGATCAGCCATATTCGGATCGACCCCAGCAACTAACAGCAGGATAACCTGAACTCCGCGCCCCGCCATAACAGCCGCAGCCAATGGCGTCGCCAGTGTTACACTATTGCGCGCATTAGGTTTCATACGGCCTTCAAGTAAAATTTGCAGGTAATGCGCATCTTGCACACTAGCCGCCGTATGCCAGGCGGTATCACCCTGCATGCCCGACTGAAATGGATCAGCATGCTCTTGCAGCAACGCCGCTAAACTTTCTGGCTGTTGGTTGAGAATAGCCCACTGCATCAGGGTTACCGACCGATCACCTTGCTGCTGCAACAACTTTTCATTTGCTAACTGATGGATCTGTTTTACATCTCCGTGGACAATCGCATCAGCGATCGGTATTACAATCGGATCAGTAAAAGCTGTATTAATATCTGTCATCGCCTGCCCCTCAAAACTTATTAATGGCATCAAAACACCGTAGATGGCATAACGCAAATGGCGCCTCACCCTCATTGCCAGTGTCGATTCAGGCATACTGCCGCTCCCAAGGTTGTTGTTCACTCATTGAGCTGATCACTTTATCAATACTGTGTGCCGATAAGCGGCGTTCAAGGTGCTTATGTGGCAGCCAATCATCTATCCCAGTGAGTTTGTCACTATTTGTCAGAGTGATTTTATGGCCTACCGCATCAGGAATTAACCACGTAGATTCCTGTGCATCTGTCAGCAAATCATATTGTTCGCTATAGCAGCGCACACCACCGTTTCCTGCTGAAATCCGTGCTTGAGTGGGGTCCATACCAAGGCGATTTATGGTGTGGTCTGAAACACCCGCGGCATTAAATGTCACCGCAAATGTTCCACTCGCTAATGCTGCGGTCGCCGCCAAACCGCCCCCCAATGAGTGCCCGGTAATCACCAGCGCATCACCAAATGCCATTTTTGCGGTTTTCCCTACAGCAACGGCTTGATTATACTGTACATCATCGTAGCCAGTGGCTTGCCGGATGTTACTTAACCAATCATTTACATCATTGGTACCGGCAAAGGATAAAACATACTGCTGATTATCATGATAAATCCCAGCCTGAAATCCTGAAGCACTATTAAATAAACTCGCCGGATCTATTCCCGCAGCCAGTAACTCACCATCACTCAAACGTGTAAACCCGCCGATGCTACCAGCAGCAGGAGCGTAAACATCTTTAGCGAGTAATGCTAATGAATAGTCCCCTTGCTGTGATCCTTGTCCATTTGATATCGCAACATACTCACTCCCCGTCGCAGCTCCGTTACTTCGTGTCAGGCTAACGTTAGCTTGCATACTATAACAAAGCTCATTACCTGCCAGCGTTGCTGCAGTAAGATGAGTCGGTTGTCCCACTGAAGGCTTGTCTGCGGTGGTGACATCCCTCTTTGGCAGTTCCGATGGGTTCACTTGACTCATTAAACCTACTAATGCAGTAGGCCTAATCAAACTGACAGGTCCACTCATGCCAACTCCTTGTCGAAAGATAATCCAGATAATTAGTTCGGCGTTATGGGTTTATCTATCGACACATCGGATGATGTTCTTAAATAGAAATGATAAGATTTACTTATAAATATAGAGAAGTGTGATCGTTATCAAATTTATCGACCACTAAATAGAAGAGATGAAAAAGGGAGCCGAAGCTCCCTTAGAATTTTTGAATGACTTAAACGTTATGACAAAAATTACAGACTTTCAGTGAAAGTACGAGTAATTACATCACGTTGTTGTTCTGGTGTCAGGGAGTTAAAACGCACTGCATAGCCAGAAACACGAATCGTCAACTGAGGATATTTTTCTGGATTTTTCACTGCATCTTCCAGTGTTTCGCGGCGCAGAACGTTAACGTTCAAATGCTGACCACCTTCAACACGCACAGTAGGCTGCACTTCCAGTGGAACTTCGCGATATTCAATCTGGCCTAACTCACTGGCAGGAACTATCTGATCTTCGGCATAACCCGCTTTAGCGCAAACGCAGCGCAGTTCAGATTTTTCATCATCTAACAGCCAAAAAGAGTTCAGTAAGGCTTCATTGTTAGCTTTAGTAATTTGAATACCAGTAATCATTTGGTGCCTCCATAATGCGGATATAAATTCCAAGGGGGAGAAACTATCTTGGTTATTTGGTAAAACCATTGTTGTCTTATTGTTCTGTATACCAGTCAGACCGCCGCAATTCTTTGACTTAAATCAATCTTTCGACCACATCAGTAATAACTCCATCGCCAAATTTATGTTTTATATCAATTTTATCAAAACAACTGACAGCAAATATTTTTGTAAATTTTCAACATTTTTTGCATAAAAAGGTCAAGAAATCATCATTACGTCACAGAGTCAGGTTTAACGGTTTCACTCACCGGTTTGAACCGGTAAGCTAACGCACATCAATACTTTGCAGAAACTAAGGAGAGTGTTTATGTCTGCCTCCCTTACCTGGCACGATGTGATCGGCCTGGAAAAAGAACAGCCTTACTTTAGAGATACGCTGGCCTATGTGGCAGCAGAACGCAGTGCTGGCAAGACTATCTATCCTGCGCAAAAAGATGTATTTAACGCATTCCGCCTGACTGAATTGGATCAGGTTAAAGTGGTTATTTTAGGGCAAGACCCCTACCACGGCCCCAATCAAGCACATGGATTATCATTTTCTGTGTTACCTGGGGTGCCAGCGCCTCCCTCTTTGGCGAACATGTACAAAGAGTTGGCTACCGATATCCCAGGCTTTGAGCGCCCCAATCATGGCTTCTTGCAAAGCTGGGCCGAACAAGGGGTCTTGCTACTCAATACCGTGCTAACCGTTGAAGCAGGTAATGCGCACTCTCATGCTAACCTTGGTTGGGAAACCTTCACTGATAAAGTCATTGCAGCCCTGAATGAACATCGTGATGGGGTGATTTTTATGCTGTGGGGAGCACATGCCCAGAAGAAGGGCCGGATCATTGATACCCAACGCCACTTTATTTTAAAAGCGCCGCACCCATCGCCGCTGTCTGCCCATCGTGGTTTTCTTGGTTGTAAGCACTTTTCACAAGCAAATCAGCTACTGCAACAGCACAATCAACAAGCTATTGATTGGCAACCCAAACTACCAACAGCAGAATAAAATACCAAGATAGTTAAATAAAAAAAGGCACCCGAAGGTGCCTTTTTCACGTCAGGACACCTTAAGCTTTCGCTTTAGATACCGCAACCATTGCCGGGCGTAGCAAACGGCCATTTAGCGTATAGCCTTTTTGCATCACCATCATCACATGATTTGGTTCATGATCAGCAGATTCAAGCATCGTCATTGCCTGATGAACATCAGGATTAAA
The DNA here is from genome assembly GCF_052217165.1 of Yersinia sp. 2540 StPb PI. Taxonomy (NCBI): domain Bacteria; kingdom Pseudomonadati; phylum Pseudomonadota; class Gammaproteobacteria; order Enterobacterales; family Yersiniaceae; genus Yersinia; species Yersinia sp. 2540 StPb PI. The sequence continues at coordinate 1,720,909 of NZ_JAZGQC010000001.1, read as the reverse complement.
CGGCACATGGGTATCAGCGACAACCTCAATGCCGAATTTACCTACTGCATCGAGCAGTGATTTCAGCGTCAACTCGACACCTTCAATCATCGAAGTCAGTTCGGTATTGCTTTTATCAGCAGTATCCAGTGCACGTTCCAGATTATCGATCACTGGCAATAATTCAGATGAAAATCTTTCCAGTGCAAACTTATGCGCTTTTTCAACATCCAATTCAGTACGACGACGGATATTCTCAACTTCAGCCTTAGCGCGTAGCAAGCTTTCGCGCTCACGCTGTACGGCTGCAGCCAACTGCGCTTCAAGCTCGGCAACACGCGGATCTACACCTTCACCCGTCTCTTGTGTCGCTTCCACTTGCTGCTCTGCTGCATTTTCCATTTCTTCCGAGACTTGCTCGTTTGGTGTTTTCTGTTCTTTACTACTCATGGATATCTCCGCGTTTTAGCATTAATCTCGCTACTTGGCTTATTATGGGGATCAAAACCGGGGATTCAAGGGAACCGGTCATAATGTGGGGTAAAAGACGCCCCAGTAAGGAAAATCACGGCAATGAATAATAAAAGATTCAATTGTATTGGTATTGTCGGTCACCCACGGCATCCGGCTGCACTTGCCACCCATGAGATGCTCTACCACTGGTTAAACGCCAAAGGTTATGACGTGATGGTTGAACAGCAGATCGCCAAAGATCTAAATTTAACCGATGCCATTACCGGCAGCTTGGCTGACATTGGCCAAAAAGCCGATTTAGCCGTGGTGGTCGGGGGCGATGGCAATATGCTCGGTGCCGCGCGAGTACTCGCTCGCTATGATATCAAAGTCATCGGTGTCAACCGAGGCAATCTGGGCTTTCTGACTGATTTGGACCCGGATAATGCCCAACAACAACTTTCAGATGTACTGGAAGGCGAATATCTAAGCGAACAACGCTTCTTACTAGAAGTACAAGTGACTCGTACCAATCAGCAAAGCCGCATCAGCACAGCAATCAATGAAGTGGTTTTGCATCCGGGTAAAGTGGCACATATGATTGAATTCGAAGTGTATATCGATAACCGCTTCGCTTTTTCTCAACGTTCAGACGGCCTGATCATTGCCACCCCTACCGGCTCGACGGCTTATTCGCTCTCGGCAGGTGGCCCAATCCTCACCCCCACCCTGGACGCCATCGTATTGGTCCCGATGTTCCCACACACTCTAACCGCCAGACCTCTGGTCATTAATAGTAGCAGCACCATCCGATTGAAGTTTTCGCAAATCACCAGCGACCTGGAAATAAGCTGTGATAGCCAGATAGCACTACCGATTCAGGAGGGTGAAGAAGTATTAATTCGCCGTAGTGATTTTCACCTTAATCTTATTCATCCAAAGGACTACAGTTATTTCAATACGTTAAGTACAAAATTAGGCTGGTCGAAAAAATTATTCTAAAAAGTGCCGCAAGGACTTTACTGTATATAAAACCAGTTTATACTGTATTCAAATACAGCTATGTGTTTATGTACAGGAGATTTACCATGCTGGCCCAATTAACCATCAGTAATTTTGCAATTGTGCGTGAGTTAGAAATCGATTTTCAACCCGGGATGACAGCAATTACTGGCGAAACAGGGGCAGGTAAATCTATCGCCATAGATGCATTGGGGTTATGCCTTGGTAGCCGCTCAGATGGCAGCATGGTGCGTTTAGGTGCAACGCGTGCTGATATTTGTGCTCGCTTTTCACTGACAGACACCCCATCGGCCCGACAGTGGTTGGAAAACAACCATCTTGATGACAGCAATGAATGCCTATTGCGGCGGGCTATTGGAACCGATGGCCGCTCAAGAGGCTTTATTAATGGTACGGCAGTCCCCCTGTCACAACTGCGAGAGTTAGGCCAACATCTCATCCAGATTCACGGCCAACATGCCCATCAGTTGCTATTAAGACCAGATCATCAAAAACAGCTATTAGATGCCTACGCAGACCAGTCTGCTTTGCTGAGCGAAATGAAAGCAGCCTATCAAATCTGGCACCAAAGCTGCCGGGCACTGGCACTCCATCAACAGCAATCTCTGGAACGTAACGCCCGAAAGGAATTACTGCAATATCAGTTGAAAGAACTAAATTCATTTGTCCCACAAGCGGGGGAATATGAACAAATTGATATCGAATATAAGCGTTTGGCAAACAGTGGGCAGTTGTTGTCACTCAGCCAACAAGCCTTACAATTGCTGTCGGATGATGAACAGAATAACATTCTTAGCCAGCTCTTCTCAGCCAAACACCAGTTAACCGAACTGGCTGGCATGGATGAACAATTTAATAATTTATTAAATATGCTAGAAGAGGCTTCTATCCAAATCAGTGAAGCCAGTGATGAGCTACGCCACTATGCGGAGCAATTTGATATGGACCCTAACCGTTTGTATGAATTGGAACAACGGTTATCTCGTCAATTAAATCTGGCCCGTAAACACCATGTAGCACCAGAAGAGTTACCCTTGTTTCATCAGCAATTGCTGGATGAGCAAGAACAGCTGTCACGGCAAGAAAACGACCATGAGCAACTCAGCCACGCGGTAAATACTCACTATCAACACGCGTTAGAGATAGCTAACCGGTTGCATCAAGAACGTCAGCATTATGCTGATGAATTGGCCGCGCTAATTACCGAAAGCATGCATGAATTATCAATGCCACATGGCCAATTCACGATTGACACCCATTTTGAGCCAGAGCACCTCAGTGCTGAAGGGGCGACCCGCATTGAGTTCTGCGTCACTACCAACCCAGGTCAACCGCTACAAGCACTGGCCAAAGTCGCCTCCGGTGGTGAACTGTCTCGCATCGCATTGGCGATTCAGGTGATTACAGCGCGTAAAATGGACACTCCTGCGCTTATCTTCGATGAAGTTGATGTTGGTATCAGTGGGCCAACGGCAGCCATAGTGGGCCGCCTGTTGCGTCAGCTTGGTGAATCGACTCAGGTTATGTGTGTGACCCACCTTCCACAAGTTGCGGGTTGTGGCCATCAACATTTCTTTGTGAGTAAACAAACCGATGGCACTGAAACCGAAACCCATATGCATCGGCTAGATAAAAAAGCCCGCTTGCAAGAGTTGGCGCGCCTTCTGGGCGGCAGTGAAGTGACGAAAAACACCTTGGCAAATGCAAAAGAATTGCTCGCAGCATAGAAAAGATTAACTTTTTTCCTTTCCAGAGGTCATACAGGTGCCCTGTAAAGGTTTCCAACTGCTGCAAGGTCTATTATCATCGTCATCCTACGCCCTAAAGGAATGTGATTACTATGCGCTGTAAAATGCTGACTGCCGCCGCTGTGATGCTTGCAATGCTTACTGCGGGTTGTTCAACGCTGGAGAAGGTGGTCTACCGGCCTGATATTAATCAGGGTAACTATCTATCACCTAATGACGCGTCCAAAATTCATAAAGGTATGACCCAGCAACAAGTGGCATATACCTTAGGCACACCAATGCTACAGGACCCGTTTGGCACTAAAACCTGGTTCTATGTGTTCCGCCAACAACCTGGCCACCAGAAAGTAACACAACAGACGTTGACGTTGACCTTTGATAGCAGCGGCGTGCTGACTGATATCAAAAACGAACCAACATTAGCAGGAAATTAATTTATCCGAAGATTGCAGAGCAGATGAAGGGAACGAATACTGATTATGGTTTTAGGCAACAAGCCGCCTAATACTTATGCAACCATAGGATGGCGTACGCTTTTTCTTCGATAGCAGTTCAGGGCTACAATAAAAATAAGGCACAGACGGTGCCTTATTTTTTTGCCTGTTCGGCGCGTTGTCGGCGTAACTCTTTAGGGTCTGCGCTCAGAGGGCGATAAATCTCAACACGATCACCCGTGTTAAGCTTATCTCCCAGCTTTACCGGGCGGCTGTAAACACCCACTTTATTTTTTGTCAGATCAATATCTGATCGTAACTCAAGTAAACCTGATGCTTTGATAGCATCCTCAACAGTACTGCCAGCCTCAAGTGAAACAGTGCGCAAATATTGGCGTTCAGGCAAGGCATAAACCACCTCAACGCGAATCTCAGACACTGTATACCTCTTTAGCACGTTGAGTGAACGCCTGCACCATATTGCCAGCTAATTCCTTGAATATTTTACCAAAAGCCAACTCAATCAGCTTATTGGTAAATTCAAAATCCAGGTGCAGTTCAACTTTACAAGCATCTGCACTTAATGGGGTAAAATGCCATCCGCCCATTAATTTCCGAAATGGCCCATCTACCAATTGCATATTAATGCTCTGGTTATCAGTCAATGTATTGCGTGTAGTAAACGTTTTACTGATACCAGCCTTGGCGACATCGACTGCGGCCGTCATTTCATTCTCAGTAACATCAAGCACCCGGCTGCCGGTGCAACCAGGCAAAAATTCTGGATAAGAGCGAACATCATTAACCAGTTGATACATCTGTTCTACGCTAAACGGAACCAACGCAGAGCGGCTAATCTGTGGCATAACATTTCCTGTGAGACATAAAACGCGCTGATAATACCATTTATCTACCGCCAGACAAAAAATCTGCTAGGCATTCTACGCAACAAATGAGACAAAATGCACAGGCATCCTGCGGGAAAGGATTTCATTCGCCTCCGCATACAGTATAATGATCAATACTATGACAAAGAAAAAAGCATACAAACCCGGTTCCGCAACCATTGCGCAAAATAAACGAGCCCGCCATGAATACTTCATTGAAGAAGAGTTCGAAGCGGGTCTTGCGCTGCAAGGTTGGGAAGTAAAATCTCTGCGTGCTGGCAAAGCCAACATTAGTGATAGCTACGTAACCTTTAGAAATGGCGAAGCCTTCTTGTTTGGCGCCACCATTACGCCGTTGAACGTTGCGTCGACTCATGTTGTCTGCGAGCCAATGCGTACCCGTAAACTGCTGCTAAACAAACGCGAGCTGGATTCGCTGCTCGGTAAAGTTAATCGCGACGGTTTTACCGTAGTTGCCCTTTCCGTATATTGGAAAAATGCCTGGGTTAAAGTTAAAATCGGTGTCGCAAAAGGTAAGAAAGATCACGATAAACGTGATGACATCAAAGATCGTGAATGGCAGGTCGATAAAGCCAGAATAATGAAACACGCTAACCGTTAAGTCTCTGGCTTATCAGCGTATAGTTCTGGTATACTATAGAAGTTCTTTGGGGCTGATTCTGGATTCGACGGGATTCGCGAAACCCAAGGTGCATGCCGAGGTGCGGAGGCCTCGTAAAAAACCGCAAAAAAAATAATTGCAAACGACTCGCAATACGAATCTGCTGCTTTAGCAGCTTAATCAGCCTAAGAAACTGAAGGTTCCCTCTCTCCCTAGCCTCCGCTCTTAGGACGGGGATCAAGAGAGGTCAAACCCAAAAGAGCTCGTGTGGAAACCTTGCCTGGGGTTGAAGCATTAAAACTAATCAGGATAGTTTGTTAGTGGCGTGTCCGTCCGCAGCTAACCGGCGAATGTAATGACTGGACTAAGCATGTAGTGCCGACGGCGTAGTAATTTCGGACGGGGGTTCAAATCCCCCCAGCTCCACCAAATAATGATCCGGGTATTACCAGATAAGTCCGGAGAAGTACGGAAAGCCCGCATTCCACCTAGGTTTGCGGGTTTTTTTGTGTCTGTAGTAGTCCGAGGATATCCGGCTAAATCCAGTAAACATTGGTACACGTTTAGGTACACGTTATAATGTGTACCATTAAACGTGTACCAATTATGGAAAAAGGCTAGCTATGGCGCGAATAACACGCCCTTTATCCCACAATGAAATTTTGAAAGCCAAACCTCAAGATAAAGACTTCACTCTGCATGATGGCAATGGTCTATTCCTGCTTGTTAAAACGAGTGGCAAGAAGTTATGGCGTTTACGCTATCAACGCCCTGCCAGTGACAAACGTACAAATGTTAGTCTTGGGGCATATCCCGCACTCTCATTAGCCGATGCGCGACAAATACGAGATGATAAACTAACACTACTCGCTCGTGGTATTGATCCCCAAGAGAAAGAAGAGCAACAAGCTGAAGAACGCCAGATAGCCCAAGAGAGTATTTTTCAGAATGTTGCACAAAAATGGTTTAGCCTAAAAAAAACACATGTCAGCGAAGAACACGCAAAAGATATTTGGCGCTCCATAGAGAAAGATATTTTGCCATCTATCAGAAATACCCCGGTGCAGGATATCAAAGCGAGAACGTTGATACAGACGTTAGAACCAATCAAAGCACGTGGGGCATTAGAGACGGTCAGGCGATTGGTGCAACGTATAAACGAGATAATGATTTATGCGGTAAATGTAGGCTTGATTGATGCTAATCCTGCATCAGGTATAGGTAACGCTTTTGAACGCCCTAAAAAGCAGCATATGCCAACCATAAGGCCAGAAGAATTACCCAAGCTAATGCGTACTATAGCCATGAGCAATCTATCGATACCAACTCGCTGCTTACTTGAATGGCAATTATTGACGCTGATACGTCCCGCGGAGGCATCAGCAACAACATGGGCAGAGATCGATATTGAGAATAAGCAGTGGTGTATACCTGCAGAACGGATGAAGGCAAAGCGCGATCATATTGTTCCACTGTCAGAGCAAGCACTAGAAATACTCGAAATCATGCGTCCTATTAGTGCCCATCAGGAATATGTATTTCCTAGCCGTAATAATCCCAAAAAACCAATGAACAGTCAGACAGCAAATGCGGCATTAAAACGTATCGGCTATGGTGGGAAACTAGTTGCACACGGCCTACGCTCTATTGCAAGCACTGCGATGAATGAAGCTGGCTTTAACGCCGATGTTATTGAGGCTGCGCTGTCGCACAGTGACAAGAACGAAGTCAGAAGAGCATATAATCGCTCGACTTATTTAGAACAAAGAATAGACTTACTAAGTTGGTGGGGATTTTTTTGTACAAATCAAATTCAAAAAGGATAAAAAATGAAAGATGATTTATCAAAAGCATTTAAAGCCAAGGAATTATATGACAAGAATATAAATTTTCTTTTCGGTTCCGGTGCCTCTGCATCATATATTCCCACATTAAAAATAAAAGATGATTTAACATATGAGGATTTACTAACTAACAAAAAATTATAAGATGGTAGAAGATTTCATTTACTATCATTACTGTAAAACAATACTAAAAAAAAGCTACTGCCTTAAACCTCTACAATTAAAACAAAAAATTAGTTTCAGAAGAACATTGATTGATTACATGCGGTTTATTAAATTACTTTCTGAGTTAATAAAAAATAAAAGTGCGAATCAAATACGCCGAGCGAACATTTTTACAACTAACTATGATCTCTTTATGGAAAGAGCAGCAGATAACCTATCAAATAATTCAAGTTTTATTTTTAATGATGGTGCTCGAGGCCTAAATGTAAGACACTTAAGCATTAGTAATTTTCATACTTCAACTTGGCATCAAGGCACTAACGATCTTTATAAATTCGAGATCCCTACGATCAACTTAATAAAAATGCATGGTTCAGTATCATGGAATAAAGTTGGTGATGATGCAATAAGAATTATATATCCATCAAAATATCCTGATTTATTAAATATTAAATTGGAAAATCGCGATAGTCTTCTAACATCTATTGATATAATTGAAGAACAGAATATTATAGACGATGCTGATGTAGCATTATCACTCTGTGAAAATGATAAAAACTTACTAAAACAGTTCAGGGTTAAGTATGATAAACTTGCAATCGTGAATCCAACTAAATTGAAATTTGAAGAAACCGTATTGCAACAACATTATTATCAGTCACTTAGATTATTAAGTTATGAGCTTGAAAAACCACAAACTGTTTTAATCTGTTTTGGATTTTCATTTAAAGATGAGCATATAAGAGAAATAATTAAACGATCACTTAGCAATCCCTCTCTCGTAGTATTTATTTTTTGTTATAAGCAATCCGATAAAGGTGAAATAAAGAAGTTACTAGCAGATAAAAAGATTATTTTTATTTACCCTGACTCTAACACTGTTGAGAATAATTTAAACTTCAAAAGATTTATCAATTGTATATTCAGTAAAGACGAGTCTTTGCCTTTAGAGGGACTTATATGCAATTTGTAATTGGGAATATCACTTCGGTGAAAGGAACATCTATCCGTGCTTTGATTTTACCAAACCTTTATCAAACTACCTACATATATGATGGAGCTTTATATAGGGGTGTATCTATAAACGAGTTTATAATTATAAAAAAAGGTTATCATAAAATAGTAGGTAAAATTGAAGGCGAAGAAATATTAGAAAGTAAATCTTATTCAGATGTAAAATCTAATATGGATAGATATGATCGATTTATTGATATTAAAGTAATAGGTTATGTTGATAGAGACAAATTTCATCCTGGAATAAAATATTTACCAATGATCCAAGATGAACTTTTTTTGATTTCTGACAAGATAATTTCAAGTATATATACGTTTAGCAGCAAAGTTAGTATTAAGCAAATTCTAATTGGAAAGTCTCTCTTAGAAGAAATACCAATATACATACCAATAAATGGTTTATTCAATACACACATTGGTATTTTTGGAAATACAGGAAGTGGAAAATCAAACTCATTAGCAAAAATATATACTGAGTTATTTAAAAAGATCGAAGGGAAATTAGAATCAAAGTCATCATTCTTATTTATTGATTTCAATGGTGAGTATAAGCCGATTCATAATCAATTCAAAAAAATCAGTACTTACATTGAGCTTAATACGCATGAGCGGGAAGGGAAAGATAAGTTAAAGTTAACTCATACTGAATTTTGGGACTCTGAATTATTATCTGTTTTATTTTCAGCAACAGAAAAAACTCAAAAACCATTTTTGAGCATTCTAGTAAGGAATAAAGAAAAATATAATGATGGCCTCAACAATTATTTCCATGAAACATTAAAGGTTATGTTTGGGCAAAACCAACATAGGGAAACAATAAGTGTCCTTCGTTCAATAATTAGTATTATATCTCCGAAAAATGAAGGGGCGATTTATACTGAACTTTCTCAATTCAGTTGGTTTTCCAGAGGGGAAAATAACAAGTATTACATTAATGGTTCGTACCCTAATTCTCCAGAAGAGTATCTAGAAAAAACACCTGAACTAAAAAAGATAAAGATAGATACTACTAAAATTTCTGTTTTTGAAAATTTAATCATACGTTCAACTCTTCAACTTATACAGTCTGTATCAAGAAACTACGTTCAATACGAGCATATTAGTCCATTAATAAATAAAATAATGGCCTCAGCAAAAACACTTGAGAAAGTTATTGAAGTAGTAGAAGGCGTAAATTCAAAACAGAAACCATTGACATTCATATCCTTGAGGAACTGTAATCAAGATACAAAAAAAATGATTCCAATGATGATTGCTAAATGTTCTTTTTCAGAACACAAAAAAAACAACAATGGAAATTCTAGCTTTCATTTAATTATCGATGAAGCACATAATATATTATCAGACACATCTAATCGTGAGTCTGAAACATGGAAGGACTACAGATTAGAATTATTCGAAGAAATAATTAAGGAAGGTCGAAAATTTGGATTTTTTGTAACCATTGCTAGCCAGCGCCCAGCAGATATATCTGCGACAATTATTTCTCAATTGCATAACTATTTTTTACATCGACTCGTCAATGATAATGACCTGTTTCTACTTAAAAATACGGTAAGTAGTTTAGATAACGCATCAAGATCTCTAATCCCTAACTTACCTGCTGGGGCATGTGTTATTTCAGGAACTGCTTTTCACACCCCATTAATAATACAAATTGATCGATTAAATAAATCAGACGCCCCGCAGAGTGATACTATTGATCTTGATAAGTTATGGTAGCTTATCCGCCCCAGCGCGCAATGGTCCCCCGCCTACGCGCTCTGACTTTATCATGCACTTTTCATGCATGGCATAGAGAGCCTACAAGCCCTTGTGGCGCGGTGTTTCAGATGTTTTTATGCTGGGGTGTTGCATGCAAAATCATGCACTATATGCATGCAGTGCTCTTTTTGGCAGGCTAGCCAGAGAAAAAGCCCTCAAACGGCAAGGGCAAAGTGGTGAGAGTGGGGAAAAGTCCCTGCCTTGAGAGGTTACAGGCAGGGTGGGATTATTAATGAATTCGTGCGTTAGAACCGTAGCGATTTAATACTTTTCGCTCTGGTAGAATAACAGCGGGTATTATTTCTGGCTCTTTAACCGGAGGGCTAGTGATTATTTTATCCACACTCTCAATCGATTTAAAGGTACAAGAACATTCTATATTCTGACACTGATAATATGCCTCTTTGGTCTGCTCTGATAAATAGCGACTGGCGCGAGTATGAGACGCATGTTTACACACTGGGCAACGCATCATATTAGCTTTCCTCTTCTTGCTGTAATTTTTTTCTTTTTATAATTATCTCTTTGGCTAATTTAGAGCAAGAAGCCGGGCTATTGTATAACTTCCAGTCCACTCCATCTAAATTAGGCCTATTCCAGCCGATTTTATCTAAAGTTGAGTCTGGGTATATTGAGATCTTATGACGCTCCGCAACATCTACTAATATCCGCCCTACTTGTCGTTCCATTATCTTATCCGGGGTTTCATAACCAAGCTGATTTTCGTTGCCCTCATCAGCTAGTGCTAGAGCACGTAATTTCAACTTAATAACCCTTATCAGAGATGAGGGGAGTTCCAGTAAAGCCTGTCGCCATTCTTGTTCAGCATAAATTTTAAAGTTATTTTTATAGGTATTTTCAAGTTTTTTTGCTGAATAACAACATGCCAGCATCGCTGAATCTTTATCAAGCTCCAGCTCTTTGATTAGTGTTGAGAACTCCTTAGCTAATTCTTTTTGTGAGATTCGCTGACCATGCTGTTCTTTCAGCTCATCGGTCATTTCACCGCGCATATTACGAAACAAGCTCCGCCAGCTACTTTCCGCCTGCTTGCCTTTTATTTCTGCTTCTTGTTGTTGCTCATGGCAACGAGTAATTGCGGAGGTAACTTCATTCAGTATTAGCATGTTTTTCTGATGTGCTGCTTTCGCCACTTCAAAATGTTCCAAAGGGGTCATGTCAGGGATCGTGCTCATTGGTATAACTCCGTTTCAGTCAAGGTGGAGTCATTTTGCAAGCTCTCACACAACGCCTCAATCAATGCCCGTTGTGCCATTTCCCATACAACACACTCTCAAATCAAACTAAAAGGGCTATAAAAATAATAGTTTTATAAAAACTGTTCACTACTCTTCACTTTAGGAAAAAAGTATTAATAATCAATAAATAAAAGGGTGAACAGTCCATTTAAAACTATTCACCAAGTGTTCACTACTGTTCACTTGGTTAAAAAGAGCTTTTTCTCTGGCTAGCTTAAAAAGTAGGCCAAATCCTCACTGTTGTGCTCAACCACCACCACTCTTTTTAGAGCATTTTAATATCAATCAATGTCTTTTAATTCATTTTAGCTTTAACGACTCAGTACAAAAAAACACCCCTTCCACACATATACCCGAATACACCCACATAGACCCAGAGAGTCAAATACCGTCATTTTTACGCGTGTTTGTTGTGGTAAATCACACAACAACGGCTTGTTGCATCAGGTAAAAATATTCTCACAATAGGGGGTTACCCAACTGAATCCCAGCAAACCCGGCGGTATATGGCCGGACAACAACAAGGTAGCTTTTCATGCTTGCAATGACCCAACAGGCTCTATCCAATACGCCACCACCCATGGCAACACACTACCCGCGTGACCGCTTTATGCGTCTGCCGGAAGTGATTAACACCACCGCATTATCCCGCTCGACCATTTATGAACTGATTAGCCGTGACCACTTCCCCGCACAGATTTCCCTCGGCGGTAAGAACGTCGCATGGCTGGCCTCTGAGATTGAGGGCTGGATGGCAGAGCGTATTGCTAACCGTCAGGGGGTATCAGCATGATCACCCTAAAAATCGGCGAGCAATTCTTCACTCTGAATGATGGAGACGTGCAATACATCGCTGAGGCGTTCCAGATTGCGCAGCAACAACCCGGCCTTGCTTTACCCAAGTACCGCAGCCAGCTAAACGGCGTGGTGCAAGTGATGTCGGGCAATGCGGCAGGCACGCCAGCGCAGGCCAATTTCTACGCCCGTGCCCCCGTACAGCCCAAGCCTGATATTCAGACTGACTGTTAAACCGATGACGCTCATCCCGCATAAAGGGCTTTTCTCTGGCTTGCATTTTTTGCAGGCCTTGCGTTATAGTCGCCGTGCTGTCGCAAAATCGACAGCCGGGCGTGAGAACCCGTGTTACTTATTGGCGACACAACACGCGCCAGGCGTGTTTTTTTATGTCGTGGCCTCGGCCTACCAGTTTTTTGCACAGTGGTTTCGACATCACTGTCGCTATCAAGCAATGGTGGCTCAGGCGGGGCAGCCTTCGGGCTGGCCGGTTTCCAATAAGGCCGGTTTCTCACCCCCGTCTGGGCTACCACCCAAGTGTGAGAACTTCCGTGGTAGCAATAACCAATACTTATTGGAGGCTGCCACTATGGCTACATCCCTCACCCCGTTACACCCGCAATTTATCTATCTGTTTGCTGCTGTTCGCCGTACTGAATTAACGGCGCGTCCCTGTATGTTGCGTACCACCGCCAGCAGTGAGAAGAATGCCCGCCTGCGTTTAACCCGTGACTACATCCTGTCGTTTGCTGGCCGTCTGCCGCTGGGGGAGGTCGCATGAATACCCTTGCCGCCCGTTCTCTCAGCGATACGCAGTACACCATTCCTCACGCTGATTTCTTACGCCTCCAACATGCGCACAATGTCGGCGTGACGTTCCTCGACATGCTGGAAGCACAAACCTGTCTGCTACACGGCATTACCCCACCGTCGCCTGAATCGTTCGCCTCAATGGTGGCGTTACTGACTGACCAGCTCGGACAGGTGATGAACACCTGCGAATCACAAATCTTATCCCGCATGGAGGCACCTATCGTATGAACACCATGAATCAATCCTGTCTGCCCGTTGAAGTCCGTACCGCTGTTTATCGCCGTGCGTTAGCCCATGCCTATCTGGATACCTGCGTGTCTCACGGGGTGAGCCTTGGTTACTCGTTGGATGAATTGCAAATGGCGATTGCGATGGATATTGAGGGCTACTTTGTGCGCCAGCACGGGCCAGAAGCCGGTATGGATATGGCCTGCACTATGCTCAGTGACATGGTGCAACCGGATATTTTGCTGGCTCCGCCACGCCTGACAGTATTGGGGCAAAAAATGATGGATGAACTGTGCCAAGCGCAGATAGCCACAACCCGCAAGACTACCCTGCACTGAGGAGAAACAGAGAATGACAACATTAAACGTTTCAAAAACCTCACGTGCAGCCACCGGCCAGTGGCCGGTATTGCTCCCGGCGCTTGGTATTCATATCACCGCCGGAGGGCGAGCGCAGCCCTGCCCGATGTGTGGCGGTAAAGACCGTTTCCGCTTTGATAATTTGCAAGGGCGTGGCACATGGTTTTGTAACCAGTGCGGCAGCGGCGATGGCCTGAATCTGGTTGAAAAGGCGCTGGCGGTCACGACCAAGGAAGCCGCCTGCAAAGTGGCCGAGGTGTTAGGGGAACCATCGACCCCTCCATTACCGGCACACAATGCCGGACAGGAAGCGCAGGAGAAAGCGCAAGCACGGCAGCAGGCCGCAGAACAGGCCAGACAGTTGCTGACTGTCGCCCAACCACAGGCCGGGAATGCCTATCTGACCACCAAAGGTTGGCCAGAGCTGGAGACGCTGACATTACACGGTAAACCGTTGTGTGTTGGGGGTATTACCTATCAACCCGGCGACCTGTTATTCCCCCTGACTGACAGTAGCGGTGAAGTGGTTAACGTTCAGTTGATTAACGCCGACGGTGACAAGCGCACACTGGCCGGGGGACAAGTGAAAACAGCCTGTCATTCTTTGGCCGGACAGGATAACGCCGTTATCTGGCTGACTGAGGGCTATGCTACCGGGCTAACGGTGCATCATCTGACAGGGGAAACGGTGTGTGTCGCGCTCAGCGCTAACAATCTGCCCGCACTGGCGCAACAGTTGCGTACCCACTACCCGGATGCATTGCTATTGTTGGCCGCCGATAATGACGAGAACGGCACCGGCCAGAGCCGCGCAACAGAGGCCGCCCAATTGAGCGGCGGTAAGCTGGCGTTGCCGTCGGTTGTCGGTGACTGGAACGACGTTTATCAGCAGCAAGGCAAACTGGCTACTCTGACCCAGTTACAAGCATTCAATCAGCCGCAACAGCCCAGCCCGTTTGATACGCTCAGTGACGCCGACCTGAAAGCCATGAGTGCCAGTGAAAAGGCCGAACTATTAGCAGAGCACTATCAGCACTTATTGGCCGTACCACAGGTGGGTGAAGACCTGTGTCGCTATGAAAAAGGGGCGTGGCAGGTGCTGCCATATCGGGTTCTCAGTCGAGAGATTGCCGCCCTGTTCCAGAAAATCCGCGCCCCATTCTCAGCGTCAGGGATTAATAGCGTACTCGATACGCTCAAGCTGATGGTGCCACAAATGGGAACACCCGCTCGGCACTTGATAGGTTTTCGTAACGGGGTATTTGATACCACTACCGGCCAGTTCAGCGCACACCAGAAAACGCACTGGTTGCGTACCGTGAACAGTGTGGATTACACCCCGCCCAAAGCCGGGGAAAATCTGTCCGACCATGCCCCGCACTTTTGGCGCTGGTTAACACGGGCCGCCGGGCAACAGCATGAGAAACAGGAGCGTATTCTCGCGGCGCTTTATATGGTGTTGGCGAACCGCTATGACTGGCAACTGTTCCTTGAAGTGACCGGGCCGGGTGGCAGTGGTAAAAGTGTGATGGCCTCCATCGCCAGCTTGCTGGCCGGTAAAGACAATACCACCTCGGCTACCATCGATACGCTGGAGTCATCGCGGGAACGTGCTTCCGTGGTGGGGTTCTCACTGATTATCCTGCCAGACCAAGAGCGTTGGAGTGGTGATGGGGCTGGCATTAAAGCCATTACTGGCGGTGATGCCGTTGCCATAGACCCGAAATACCGTGATGCCTATTCCACTCATATTCCGGCGGTGATTCTGGCCGTCAATAACAACCCAATGCAGTTCAGTGACCGCAGTGGCGGCGTATCCCGTCGCCGGGTTATTTTGCCGTTCCCGGAGGTTATTCCGGCCAATGAGCGCGACCCGCTATTACTGGCGAAAATTACCGGTGAACTGGCAGTGATAGTGCGCCACCTGATGCAGCGCTTTACCGCCCCCAATGATGCTCGTGCGCTACTCGAAGCACAGCAGAACTCGGATGAAGCACTGGAGATTAAACGCGGTGCTGACCCGCTGGTCGATTTTTGTGGTTATCTGCTGGCCGTTAATACCCCCAATGGCCTGTATATGGGGAATGCCAACATCATCCCGGCTAACCCGCGTAAATACCTGTATCACGCTTACCTGTCATTTATGGAGGCGCGCGGCCATCAACGGCCAATGAGCCTGACCGCATTCGGGCGCGCTGTGCCACAAACCTTGAGCGAATATGAAATAGCCTTATTAAAACGTAAGACCAATCAGGGGATGCAAACCAATCTGATATTAAGTGAAGACTGCGAGGCCGATTGGTTGCCTAAATGTGAAGCACATTGAATAAACAACATCACGATCGTTTCTACCGATCAATATGGCGTTATTGATCTGCCTAACCCATTGGACGCTATCAGTTACGACACTTATAGTTGCGTTGTACAAACCTCATACATCCAACACCGGGGAGCAATGTATCAGTGTGTACTCGGGCCTGCTTGCAGGCCTTTCTTTTATCCCCAATTCGTCCCACATCTCTTGGCACCTCAAAAATAATCACACCGGCCTGGGCCGGTGTTTTTGTATTCAATGGCCGACTGTTCACAGCAAGTGACTAGTTTGGATAAACTCGTCACTAACTCATCACCATCTAATACATTGTATTTAAATGATTAAATTCAAAAGTGAACAGTGTGAACAGTTTTTCTATAAATCTTTTTTTTCCGTAAGGTACCTTACAAATACATAAACTAGCAGCAGAGAAATCCATTAATAAACACAGCCTACTTCACTGTCAGTTTCAATAATTGGTACACGTTTAGGTACACACAGAAAGTTTGAACTCAATTTTTATCAATAAATACAATGTATTGATTAATCTATTCAGCGTCCCCCAGCCCACTTTTGATAGGACAGTGACCGGACAGTATCATATAAACCAGTGACTTATGATAAATGACCGGACCAAGCACTGACCTAGTTTGGACCAAAAAGGATACGTAAAAGATACGCGGCTCCTTTGAAGATTAAAAAGCCTCTGCTAACCCAGAGGTTTTTTTTCGCCTATAGATCGCCGTCATGGGGTGTCGGAGGTTCAAATCCTCTCATGCCGACCAAACATCCCAAAGAAAACCAATCCTTTAGGGTTGGTTTTTTTATGTCTTAAATTTGTGGCAGGGAAATTTAGGGGAAAGCCAAGGGAAAAACTCCGTCATTTATTTTGCATAATCACCGATCCATTTAACGACTATAATTACCCCACATCCTACTTCTGAGGTTGTGCCATGTGTGGTCGTTTCACTCAAATTAAAACCCGTTATGATTACCTTGAATTTCTTGCATCTGAATTAGAATTCAACGGTGCTCTCGATCCCGTTCCTATTGGCAGATACAACGTTGCAGCAGGTACCCGCGTTCTGATTCTCAATCAGCGTGAGGATGATGGTTTTGTAATAGTAACTGCGGACAGTGATTCGGGATTGGTGGACATTCATGATCGGCGCCCTGTCGTCTTACCACCAGATGCCGCTCGTGAATGGATGAATCCGGATACTTCACCAGAAAGAGCAAAGGAGATTGCTTTGGAAGCGCTGACGTCAGCAGAAGAGTTCGACTGGCATCCAGTGATAAAGAAAGTAGGCAACATTCGTAATAATGGCCCTGAACTTATCGAGCCGTTGGACGCTCTCTTTCATCATTCACCTGACAATAGGTAGCTCAGACCAGCGAGTCGTGTAAACTGGCGATAGCATCTCACGTTTCATCTGCCATGCTTTCTGTATGCCTTGTCCGGCAAACCACACCTTTCCTTTGCCTTACCTATTAATATCGTCAGCGCTGCACTGTTAATTTTTGGCTGATTATCATCAAATAATCCTAATTGAGCGATGCCCTGGCTGTAGAAATCACCTAGCATTACCCCGCCATTTTGATAACGATAGCATTTCCTATATCGCTGATAATATGGAATCAGGCTGGTTCTGCTGTAAACCGATAACCGGTAGTATCACTGCTGAAAAAACTAAATTTTATGCCATTAAAAATGGTTGAGCTTGGTTCATTATCTTTTGTGCTGCTCTTATTCATTGCCATCAGTTTCATCATTATTATTCCTGGCTCACCCGTTTTCATCGTATTTTCTCCCAGCGTGGCGGAGAAAGCAGAAACAACCACAGCGCCAATATCTATACCAGATTTAGCAGTCCCATCGCCGCTTGTTATCAGGGTTATCTCTGATAATTTTTGACTGGGTTTGTCGATCGTTCCCACAATAACCAAATGATCATTAAAGGCATAATTGAACGTATTGTTAACGCCATTTTTTTTAAAATTAATTTTTAGTCTAAGCGAACTATTAGACGTTTCTAAGTTGGCATTCATTCTTTTTTCAAAAATGTCCGGGCTAATACCCAACGTCTTTATACTTTTATTATCAGGGTTGCGAGGTTCCTCTATAAGCACTTGAGGCGCGATTGATTTGGTCTTTTCTTCATGCTTATCAATTGTTTTTTCTGGTATAGTCGTTGTGACGGATGAGCGAGAGTTGGCTGATGTCAATATTGTCTCTTCCGGTATCGGGATTACCACAATAATCAAAAAGGTAAAGGCAACAACTGTACCAACAATAACCCCACTTGTTTTACTCACCCAGTATCGATGACCTTTATGAATGAAATATTTTGCTAAAAATTTAGCAATAATCACCCAGATTACTAGTGTTGCTATTAGTATTAATAGTTCTTTCATTTAGACTCCATTCGCTATTATTTGGCTTTAACCTGTTTACCACTCTGAATATTTAAGGTGGATTTAATATTGAATTAACTCAGAATTAAAGTCTGTTTTGTTGTGATATACCATCCCATAACAGCAGAGATCTACCATAGATCTCCGTCCCAGTCATTGAATTATCGTTATTTGAGCTTGTGCTGATATTGCCTGTCCGGTTCCAGCAGACAAACGACTTGCTGTCATTGAAAGTTTTACCGGTGTGTGGTGGAACATCCCGCAGTCATAAGTTGTATGATCCGGTATAGTCTAAGTCCCGCCAGAATGTTAGCTTTCTACAGAAAGTACCGATACTTCGATCCACTAGATAAATATTTCAAATGAAAAGCCACCGGCTTATAAGGCCAGTGGCTTAAACTCGTAGGTGGTTAAAATCGCTGATGAGTATCCTTCTTTGGATACTTAATCGAATACGCCATTTATTACTGATGCAACAATCGCTGTACTTAATGCAATAAGTACTAAGTCATTGCCAACTATACGCCACTCATATCCTGGGTAAGAAGGTAGCTGCCCCAGTAAAGATGCAGGGACTGCTTTCTTAGCGATGCCTGGTGGGAGCGGCTTACCCCGTGCCAGATTTTTAGCGATACCGGGAGGTAATGACTGATAACCAGTCAATCCGTAATTAACAGCTAATGGGCGCACACGGTCATAGGTTAGATTCACTGAAACTAAATTATCACTACCATTTTTGGCTTTATTCCCCTTATTAGCGGGCCCATTGCCCCCACTATTACCGTGGTTTCCGCCACTGTTTCCGTGTCCACCGCCATTCCCATTACCGGGATTAGCTATGGAAGGGGTTGAAGATAACGCTAGAGAAGCAATCAGCGCTAATGCGATCACAGACAAACGGTGCTTAAACATTTTCTATTACCTTTGCTAGTCGCTATATATAGATTAAATCTAGCTAATCCTATCTATATAAGCCATATAGAATGGTCTTATTTCATACAATGAGCGGTAGCTGTTAAATACTAAACCTAAGAACACCACCATTAGCAAGATAACTAATAGACGTCGCACCATATTTTGATCCCCCACCTTTTGGTGAGACAATTATTCAGGCATGAGGAATATCCTCATGATTTCCATATTGATGTTTATTTGCTATAAGAGTTAACTGAACGCACATATTGAGATAGAGGACCCTGTTATGCTCATTTATGATGTTTTTGGTCGCCGTTTGGGTGTTAAAAGTGTTGCCAATGAATGGCAGCTATTCCGAGTAGATTGCAATGAGGGGAAATCATCTCGAATATATGACGTCATTATTCCTTCATTTTTGACTGAGGAAGAAATAGCTGGGTGGTTAGCTGATATCTACCATGAAGCCGCGAGTGAAAAACACCCCGATGTAAAAAGGATAAAATGAGTCACTACAAGGGATGTTGGATAGAAATAATTGCCGCCACGGAACAAATACCACCAGCCAAGCTAGCCTTAACTTTTGCGGTCATTTATACCTCGGCCTCGACTTTTTTTAATGCTTTACCAATTACCTCAACAGCCGCTGGGCGTTTATCCCCGTATCACTTTCCTACATGGGTATACGTTTAGGTATGCGACACGGATCTTAACTCAATTTTTATCAAAAAATACAATATATTCAAACTCCCAAAAACATAATAACGAACTCTTTTTATTAGTTAAAAGGCCTCAAAATCGAGGCCTGAAAAATTATAGCTAATACTGTTAGTTTATTAAAATTTAATAAATCAAATATAGATATCTATATTGCCATCTTGTGCTTTTATCTGGTCTACGTTCTCAATAGCACTACTTTTCCCATCATGCTTTTGCTGCGCTTGTTGTGCCTGACGACGTAACAACTCAGCCAGTTGCTGCTGTAACATCGTTAATTGAGCTTGAATACTTTTTCGCTGATCTTCTGACATATCAATGCCATCTTTGAGTTTTTGCGTAACCTCAGCGATTTTTGCTATTACATTCTTTATCTGAGATGCCAAATCATTTCCTGCACTTGCAGTATTCTTGCTGCCATTTCCCGTCGTTGCTGCTATTGGTAAGCTCGCATTTATACCCATCGGACATATCCTTATCACTCACTAAGTCAGTATAATGATTATCGGCAAAGGGCGACTTTATGTTAATAATTTCAGCAATCCAAATATGACCCCAATCTATAGCCACGCTGCTCAATGGCTTGCTTTAATGCCGGCGACGTCAGCACCTCCAATTCGGTCAAGCGTGGATAACAATAGCCGCTGGTCATGAGGATGTTATCAACAAACGCCGGATGGCACATAATCTCAAGTGAGTTAATTGCTTTTTGACTGGCATTTTCCAACAACCGCAAAAATGTCTGCTCAGATAAAGCCTCACCATAAAAACCGGCATCGAACCACTCACTGCTTCGCGGGTTATCAAGCACAATCTCATGCCGCTGTACTTCATTGCGATCAATACGCAGCGGAAGAGATTTCTCGTGGGCAAAAGCAACAACCAGCGGATAAATTTGCGGCAACATATGTACATGATGATGGCTGTCGATGTGAGTGGGTGCACGGCCGAAGACGGCAACAAACTTATCAAACTGAGCCGCCAACTCCCGAGCTATCTCGCCAGGATTCAGCTCACCCGCTTCGGCGCGTTGCCACAACCATTTGCCCAGAGCACCGCTGGCATCAACTAATGATGGCATTGACGTTAACGGCCGCCCGTAAGTGAGAACAAAATGCATCCCCACAGGCAACGTTGGATTTTGCTTACTCAGTTCCGCTGCATGATAGATATCCGCACAATTCATCATCGCTGTAGTCGATGAGACAACACCATGCCGGAATGCTTCAATGATTCCGTAACTTTGACCTTTGCATAGACCAAAATCATCAGCATTAACAATAAGTAACTTTTCCATTGAGGGTACCTTGTCAGGCCATTCCAGTAGCAGTTATCTGGCCGGAAGCTAATCGGATAACCCCTCTCTGACGCAGTTGAATTTTTTGCGATAGTTCCCCGGCGTAAAAGAGGTGAGTTTTTTGAAGTTTTTAATAAATAACGTGGTATCGCTGTAACCTGCTTCAAAAGCAATGTCAGAGACCAGATAATTGGTCATTTCAAGTTGAGTTTTAGCAAAGTTAACTCTGATTTCATTGATAATCTGCATCGGCGTTTTTTGGTAATAACGGCGGGTAGCGCGGGTCAAATACTCTTGGGTTTTGCCAGACAGTTCGATCATATTCACCAGCGCTTTTTCACCAAACATCGACTTATCATGCATTTTGTCGATACTGGTCTTCAGCCACAGCGGAATATCGTCGTTAGTGTCACTTTCTTTATGATGGCTGATGCGGTTAGTGACATAAAAAGTCAGCAGTTCTACCAGTTCAGTAAGCTCATCGTCCCTAAAGTGTGGCGCAGAAATTGCCGATTCAATATAAGAGAGAAAATCACCCTTTAGGCGATAAGCCTGAGAGGCCACAATAGGCCGCGATAATAGATGAGAATAGTGCTCTTCAAAGAAGGTTTTACTTATTCCCACATTCAGAATACGGGTGGCACCAAACTCATAGAAACTTTTATGATGGGATCCCATAGGAATAAAAACAAAATCGCCGCGCTCTAAAAAGACTCGCTTACCGTTTATTTCCTGATAACACATACCGGTTAATATCAACGTATATTCATAATAATCATGCTGATGTAAGCCGGTGGCACTTTCCGTTTTATTATAAATAAACAGATGGAATTCTTTTCCGTTAAAAAAGTCTTTTTGACGTACTAACCTGACTTCCATCTTATTTACCTTCACTCTCGTTCAAAATAGCCAATGTGTTAGACAAAATTCACTGTAACTTTCGATGCAATTCGATCAACTCATCAATTAACTCTCTGGCTAACATGGCCGTCATCAAATGATCCTGAGCATGTACCAGCACCAATGTTACTTTGGTTTTCCCCTCACCTTGATCAGCTTCAATCAGCCTGGTCTGAACTAAATGTGCTTCATTCAGCGCCAGGCGAGATTGCACCATCAGCTCATCCGCTTGGGAAAAGTCACCCGCCTTGGCTTGTTTCAGAGCCTTGTAAGCCAAACTTCTGGCTTGCCCGGCGTTGATAATCAGCCCCATAACCACATCTTCCATCTCATCGGTAGGCTGCACCTCACCCACGATTTTATCTAAATCAAACATGCTATTGTTACTCCGTAAATTAAAGCCATTAATTAAAACCATTCTGCCTGGCGACATCAGCAAACCAGTAGCCACTTTGTTTCAATACTCGCGTCTGGTCGGCGATATTCAACCGAACTAAACCATAGCGGTTTTTGTATGCATTGAGCCAAGACCAGCAATCAATAAAGGTCCACAGATGATACCCTTTGCAGTTACTGCCCTCTTGTAATGCTTGATGTAGCCACTGCAAATGTGCACGGATAAATTCAATGCGATACTGGTCATCAACCCTACCTGATGGCGTGATAAACTGCTCTTCGCCCTCAACACCCATGCCATTCTCAGAGATATAACACGCAATATTGTTATAATTCTCTCTTAGATTTTTCAGGATGTCATACAGCCCTTTTTCGTAGATTTCCCAACCACGATGCGGGTTGATTTTGCGCCCGGGCATCGCATAAAAACTGAACAAATCCTCCGGCGTTTTCACCAGCCCTTGAGGGGTTGGGATATCTTTCGCCTGAACTCGTCTTGGCTGATAATAGTTAACCCCTAACAGATCAACGACGCCCGCCGCAATGCACTGGCAATCACCGTTTTCAATTTGTGGCAATAAGTCGTGCTCTCGCAGCAACGTGATCAGTTCATCAGGGTAAATACCCTTGGTGACGGGATCGAGGAAGCTACGGTTAAGCAATAAATCGGCATGATTAGCTGCAATCAGGTCTGGCGCACTGTCGGAGCGAGGATAGGTCGGGGTGAGGTTCAAAATGATACCAATTTCACCCCCCTGCTTTAGCTCTCGGTAGTTTTGCACCGCGTTGGCATGGGCCAATACGCTGTGATAAGCGACAGTCACCGCACGTTTAAAGTCAACCACACCAGGGTAATGCAGGTCGTTCAGGTAACCGGCTTCAACAGGCACAATCGGCTCATTAAAAGTAAACCAATGCTTTACCCGATCACCAAACAACATAAAGCAGCTTTTGGCATAGCGGCCATAGGCTTGCACAACCGCACGATTTTCCCAACCGCCTTTCTCTTGCATACACAATGGCATATCAAAATGATAAAGATTGATAAAGGGGGTAATTCCCTGCACCAATAGGCTATCGATAACTGCGTTATAAAACGTGACAGCTTTGGGGTTAAGCTCACCGTCACCCTTTGGAATCAACCGCGACCATGAAATCGATGTCCTGAACGTGTTATGGCCCAGTTGCTTTAATAGCAAAATATCTTGCTGATAGTTATCGTAAAAGGTGGAGGTGTTTTCAGGACCAATCTGACCATGAAAACGTTCCGGTGCAATTTCGTACCAATAATCGAAGATGTTCTTGCTCTTACCATCCCGCAGTGACGCCCCTTCGGATTGGGCTGCGGAGGTGGCACTGCCCCACCAAAAATCATCGGGAAATTGATACTTCATTCCGGCCTCCAGCCTTATACGATAAACAGATTTAACGCTTAGAATTTCAAGCTATCAGCAATCTCTTCTTCACTTTCAACCTGACGATCTATCTCGCTCTGCGCCTTATTGGCAATTATTACGAATGGCAGATACATCAATGTCGCTATACCTAAGTTGAATAAACTTAATAACATCGCGGCAATACTGCCGTTGGTATTGAAGAAGGCACCTAAGCCGACTGGCATGGTCCACGGCGCAATATTGGTGATTGGCGGAATAAGGCCGGTGTAATACGCCACTGAAGTGATAATTGCTAATACCGGTTGAACCAAGATGAACGGAATAAAGAACAGCGGGTTCATTATGACCGGCAAACCAAATAGGATAGGTTCATTAATCTGGAAAATACTAGCCGGTGCACCCAATTTTGCTACCTGACGATAGTCTTCACGGCGAGAAGCAATAAAGATGGCAATAACCAGTCCAAGTGTTGCGCCAGTGCCTCCCAAGAAGATATAGGAGTCAACAAACGGCTTAGCCCACATATGGAATTCTTTACCGGCGGCCAGCGCCGCAGCAACAGAACCATACTGGGTATAGGTTGCAACGTTCTCCAATGCAAATGGCATCATAATGCCACTTTCCAGTGCAGATAAGGCCATCGCACCGTGTATCCCGAAGAACCACAGCAGCGAGGAGCACATGACATACACCCATCCCACAACACTGCCCATTTTCGACAACGGTGCTGAAATGGTGTCCATAATGATCTGGTGGAAGTTGGTGCCATGCAATCCAAGGGCATAAGCAATCACGCCCATGATGGAAAGAATGATAAACCCGGGAATCAATGCAGAGAAAGAACGGGAAACTGATGTCGGCACACTGTCTGGCAGGCGGATAACCCAGTTACGTCGCACGATAAAGGTAAAGAGCTCTGCAACCACCAAACCGATGATGATACCGGAGATGATATTCGCCCCTCCCAACCAATTAGCCCCGACGGCATAGGCCTCGCCAACACTGTATGGCGTCACGGTCATAAAGGCAGCAATTGCCAGCAGAGCCGCAGCCAGAGGATCGACCCTTTTCTCTTCAGCCAACGCCATACTGATAAAAAATGGCGTCATTAACGACATAATACCGAGAGTACCGTTATAAACGTTGCCGCCTATCGCTTTAAAACCATTGAGCATAGTAATGGTATCGGCATCTAACCGTACGCCCATTGAGAAAAAGAACGATCCTTCGCCAAAACTTAAGAAAACGTTGTTGATCAGTACAAACATGGCACCCGTCAGGGTTAACGGCATCAGCCGAATAAACCCATTCTTGATAGCATTAATGTGTTGCTGTCTGCCTATTTTAATAGCAAAAGGCAAGATGACCCTTTCCAGAGAATTAATAAATGCGCTCACAGTGCACCCCTTATTGTTTTGCTTTTTTTATTGCGGCTACGGCAGCTTTTAATACCCCCAGACCGTCGACTTTGCCGTATAGGAGCGCGTCGATCACTTCAACTGGTTTATTGGGGAACATTTTTGCAACTTCAGGCAACATGTAAGCGATTTGTGGTCCTAACAAGATGACATCTGCTTGGGCACCATGTTCTGCGGCCAGGGCCTCGGGGTAAGCATTGATAATCACTGGCACCTCATACTTCTCTGCTTGTACTTTCATTTTGGAAACCAGTAGCGAGGTAGACATACCGGCTGAGCAAAATAGATAAATTTTTTTCTTTTCCATACCCAACACCTTTTGATGTTCAAAAGACACACGTTAACTGTATGCCAGTGCAATGGTGAATTCCCTTTATCTGTACTTTATCGTGCCCCTTGCCCAGCCCCATTGTTTCTGGTTGTCGGCAGTATATGGCGTTGATAGTTAAGACAGTAATTCAACTACTCATATAATCATCTCTAATTGACTTTTCACATTGATGCTCTTCACATTTCTAAGCAAATGCAATGTGATGTTTATCGCAAAATTATGATTCTTTTTCTCGGCGAATTAAGTTTAATGTAGTTATATATCATTAAGTTAATGATTATTCACTCATCAATGATGGATTTCTCGTACTCGCAATAGCCATGAGTGGCTGGCAGCATCATTAATTAGGACACCTTATCGGTTTGCAGAATTGTCTGAACTTAACCTTTGCCACTTTTTCGTCTGCTCAGCTTGTGAGCTTTTTTTGTGAAACGAAATCGGAATGCACTCCTCAGCATGGCACTGGCTACAGTAATATAGTCGCTGATTTTACTGGTGTTATTCGCTGACTTGCCCTTAATACTCTAAAGTTAACAGTTGTTGGCATTTTAAAGGAGCAACTGATGACAATATTGGGAAATAGAACACTGGGCTATAGCTTGAGTGCACTGTTATTTAGCGTATTTGTTTCGATGACCGCCCTTGCCGCTCCGGCAGTGACCGTAACGGAATTACAGGATGGATTGGATCATCCATGGTCACTGGCATTTCTGCCTGATAATGGGGGAATCTTAATCACTGAGCGTTCTGGGCAATTACGTTTATGGCAAGCAGGGAAGCCACTATCAGAACCTTTAAAGGGGGTACCAGAAGTCTATGCCAAGGGGCAAGGTGGTCTGCTAGAAGTGGCATTATCACCGACATTTTCTCAGGATCGCCGTATATACCTAAGTTTTGCTGAAGTGGGAAAAGAGGGTAAAGCGGGCACCGCCGTGGGTTATGGCCATCTTAATCCTCAGGGGACAGCCATTGAAAACTTCAAGGTATTCTTCCGCCAGCAACCCAAATTATCTACCGGTAACCATTTTGGTGGCAAATTAGCCTTTGATAAACAAGGCCATATCTTTATTACTCTGGGCGAAAACAATCAGCGCCCTACGGCTCAAGACTTAAGCCTACATCAAGGTAAAATCGTACGTCTGACACTTGATGGTAAGGTAGTAAAAGATAATCCATTTGCCAATAAGTCTCCGGCAAAGCCAGAGATCTGGTCCTATGGCCATCGCAATCCACAGGGTCTGGCGCTTAACCCATGGACTGAAGTGATGTGGGCTAATGAGCATGGTCCTAAAGGCGGCGATGAAATCAATATCCCACAGGCCGGGAAAAACTACGGCTGGCCATTAGCCACTCATGGTGTTAACTACTCAGGTTTAGCCATTCCAGAGGCGAAAGGTACCCATGTCGAGGGTACCGAGCAACCGGCCTATTACTGGGAGAAATCACCCGGTATCAGCGGTATGGCCTTCTATGACGCTGCCCGCTTCCCCACCTGGCAACATTCACTATTTATCGGGGCATTGGCACAGAAAGAGTTGATTCGCTTGCAGTTGGATGGCGACAAAGTGATTGCAGAAGAGCGTTTACTGGGTGATCGCGGTGAGCGTATCCGCGATGTCCGGGTCGGGCCAGATGGTTATGTCTATCTGCTAACTGATGAGAGTGACGGTAAACTACTGAAGCTAGGGCTGGCAGCGGACTCATCACCCAAAGCAAAATAAGGGTTTTGCCCCTAAAAAAGCCGGAGAACATCTCCGGCTTCTCACGTTATCACCGGTTAGCGGTCCGAAGAGGCCTGCCATAAATTAAGCTGCCCCTCGGCCACATGCTGATCAATCGCACGTAACTCTTCAGCACTGAAACTCAGGTTAGTCAGGGCTGCACAGTTTTCCTCCAACTGCTCTGGGCGGCTGGCACCGATCAATACCGAGGTCACACGATTATCTTTCAATAACCAGCTCAATGCCATTTGTGCCAATGATTGCCCACGTTGTTGAGCTAATGCATTCAGTGCCTTGATACTGCGCAAATTGGCGGCTGATAACATATTTTCCTTCAACGAGCCGCCCGCTTCTTTTTTCATTCGAGAATCATCGGGAATGCCATTGAGGTATTTCCCGGTCAACAACCCTTGAGCCAATGGGGTAAAAGCAATACAACCCACCCCCTGTTGCTCCAGCGTATCTAACAAATGAGTCTGCTCAACCCAACGATTCAAAATATTGTAGGAGGGTTGATGAATAAGCAGCGGAACCTTCCATTGTTGCAATAGCTCAACCATTGTGGCGGTACGCTCAGAAGAATATGAAGAAATCCCCACATAGAGTGCCTTGCCACTTTGTACCGCCTGAGCCAGTGCCGAGGCGGTTTCTTCCATTGGCGTATTTTCATCTACACGGTGCGAATAGAAGATATCAACATAGTCCAGCCCCATACGCTGTAAGCTTTGATCCAGGCTGGCAAGCAGATATTTGCGCGAGCTGCCCGCACCATACGGGCCAGGCCACATGTTATAACCGGCTTTGGTCGAGATTATCAGCTCATCACGGTAAGGCTTAAAATCGTCGTGCAGCAATTTACCAAAATTTTGCTCGGCAGAGCCAGGAGGTGGGCCATAGTTGTTGGCCAAATCAAAATGAGTAATCCCCAGGTCAAAGGCTTTGCGCAATAATGTACGTTGTGATTCTAATGTATTGTTAAAACTGAAGTTATGCCACAGCCCAAGCGATAACGCCGGAAGCTGCAAGCCACTTTTTCCACAAAAACGATATTGCATTTGGTTATATCGGGAAGGGTCTGCTTGGTAGGGCATGATGGCTCCTGTCTCTGCTTATCGGATTTTTGAAACGGCATTTCTATTTTAACGCCATCCTTTGTCCCTGCAAGTGATACCCCCCACGCAATCGGTATAAAGTTCTATCGTTGGCAGCAATAGCAATATAGTTTCACTGGAGAACAATACAGAGGATGAACTATATTAACTTCCGGTTATCTTGTTCGCCGATCTTCATTTTATTTATATTAGTTCCGCTGATTAAACTCGAATAAAACATAATACTTAAGGCCGATAACTCGCCATATCCGAACGATCACGTAATTTATTTATACTACAATTATTCTTATTCTGACGAATTACCATTGAGGGGGTTGTTATGACGGCAATCGATGTAATGTGGGTTGGATTTGGTGGCGGTATCGGATCACTTTTACGTTGGTGGATAGGGCTGAGGATTGGCAAAATATATCAAGGTAATTTTCCCCTAGGTACTTTTTTGATTAATATTTCTGGTGCATTTGTTATTGGATATTTGAGTATTCTCTTTAGTGTTGACTGGCGTGATCGCTATGGTGATTTAATCAATGCAGCGGTACTGACCGGTATTCTTGGCGGTTATACCACCTTTAGTAGCATGCAATTGGATGCAGCAAAACTGGCCACTGCTCGTGGTAGAGCAATGGCTGCCGGATATTTAATTATTTCTGTCATCGTCGGTCTGGCGGCAGCGGCATTGGGTGCCTGGTTGGCTTATTAATCAGAGGGAAATGTTATGCTAAATCTTATTATTTTAGTCTTTGTTGGTGGTGCTTTTGGTGCCATGTGTCGCGAGTTTATTATGTTATCCGTGCCGCGACTGGCCGACGGCTTCCCAATGGATATTTTTGTCGCCAACATTATTGCAGCATTTTTATTAGGGCTGGCTACCTCTTTATTTAAAAAAGATAAAATTAACCAATATGTGCATTTGATGGTCGCAACCGGGATCATGGGCGGTCTTTCAACCTTTTCCAGTTTTGTCTTTGGTGCGGTCGAAATGATGAAGAACCCTGGCGGAATTTTAGTCTCAATCTGTTATTTGGTCGCCAGCCTGATCATAGGCTTCATCGCGGTTGAATTAGGTTTGATGGTTGGCCCTAAAGAAAAACCAAAAGACCCACATGCAGCTACCCAATAAATACTCTCCAACAATAAAACACCCTCAATGCTGAGGGTGTTTTTGTGTACTACTGCAGATTAAGCTCGCCAGATCAGTCTAATTTCTGACAGTTACCAAAGAACATTTCCGTAATAAGATCGTTATTAATGGTATCGCCATTCAGAGTCCTAACCAGTAGTTCACTGCCAAGCAACGGCAATGAGAACACCATATCAGGATTTACCCGTTTAACTTTTTTCATATTCTGGCTTTCATTCACTAATGCCAGCGTCTTGGTGGACTCACCCGCAATTTCTTTGGCCGCTAAAATGGTAAAGGTATTATCAGCATCACTGTTACATAAGGCGATAATATATTTTGCTTTAGCCGCACCCGCCAGTTGCAATGTCGCAACCGATGATGGGTCGCCCTCGATAATATCTGCATCGGAAGGAAATTCATGCTGGCTACCGACGGCGCAAACCACAGTAACCTCATCACCCCGGTCACGTAGACCATTATAGACATTCAGTGCCAGGGAGTTGGTACCGACAATAATAAAATGATTTTTACGTTCCACGTGAGAAATCCTACCTTTAACTATACGTTTGATATTATTACTGATCATCGGTCCGGCAATGGAAGAAATTGAAGCAGCAAAGACCGTTATACCGGAAATAATCACCGTAAGAGTAAACATCCGTGCCAGCGTAGAATGAGGAATAATATCCCCGAACCCCACTGTCGACATACAAACGATCGCAAAATAGAAAGCTGTAGGTAAATCGGTAACGGCCGGAGCAAACTCATCCCCCATATAGAGCGTACCGAGCATGCTATAGACGATCAATGATGCAATACTGACGACCGCAAAGAAAGTACCGCTGCCGAGGCTGTGATAATCAAAATCGCGCCAATAAAAAAGCAAGGCAACAATAATCACAAGAGAATAAGTCGTCAGCGTATTATGATCTTTAAGAATAAAGAGATTGATAGCAACGATAGTAAACAGCAATAACACGGTGAAAAACCATGCAATGCGGGTTCTCATCGAAAGTGCGATTGCCATCAATATCAATACCAGACCGATCATAAATCGAGGAATTTCAAATAATTCAAGAAAACTTAATGCCTCCTTCCATGTACTGAAATTGTTTACAGCATCGGTTGAATGAGATATCGCCCGCAACAGCACTGGGCTTAAGACCAGATATCCATTTATTGCCACCAGAATAGCGAGGCAAAATGGTATCGAAACTTTAGACTTAATTTCCTGTAATATTTTCATCAATAGAGTGACTAAAATTGTTATAGGTGAATTAAGTATAGATAAAAAACGAGAAAAATCATGGTTAAGTAGAATTATTTTTGATAAAAATCAAATAATAGTTGTATTTAATCGTGGGTTATTTGCTCTCATTTGTAGCTGCCTAATATTCACGGGATGTAATTAAAACAAAGTAGTAAAATAACATTCATTACCATTCCTGGATAGATTATACCCACAATATATAAAGCCCACTTTACACATTGTAAAGTTATCCATACTGGATGACCAATCATATAATACGTTTAATTATTGGCATTAATGCTATTAATATATAATAATACAGCCGCACTCAGGAATAGAACATTGTCCTGAGTCGCCATAGTTGAGTGATATACATCACCCTTAGTTTAACTTTGTAAATATTCAATGATATTTGACAAATAAATAAGGAAATAAGCATGTCCTTCAAATCACTTCGTAATATTGCATTGACTGGTTTACTGCTTTCCGCTGCCGCAACAACCTTTGCAGCAACATCTACAACCACTAAAGCAACGGGCACGACCCCGAGTGATATGACCTGCAAAGAATTCCTCGATCTGAATCCTAAGTCATTTACTCCGGTTGTGTATTGGGTATTGAATGATGATACTCAATATAAGAAAGGCGATTATGTTGATCTGCAAGAAACTGATACTGTCGTGACACCGAAGGTAGTTGAAGTATGTAAGAAAGCACCTGAAAGTAAACTTTCTGAAATTAGACAGGATATTGTAGGTTTCGCTAAGAAACATATGTAACTTGTAGGTGCGCAACGTTAAACACAGAGTCACGAAGTAGATAAGGCGCTAATTAACTTTAAATGTTTAATTAGCGCCTTGTTTTTGTGACGAATGTAAAGTTAACGACTAACACTCAACTTATCATAACCTCGCACATAATAATTAACAGCCGAAATTATCCAGCATAATATAAACATGCCTATTATCCAGTAACCAATCTCGCCTAAACTCTCACTAATATTATTAATCGGGGTCCAGACTCCTCCGGTTAAATTCATTTTATCTGCAATCAATCCTAACGCTTCAATCCCACCGATAAAGAAAGCGATAATAACCGAGGCTGCCGTAATGGTAATATTATAATACAATTTTCGCACCGGTTTAGAGAAAGCCCAACCATAGGCACCAATCATGACAAAATTATCGAGTGAGTCGATCAATGCCATACCCGCTGCAAATAAAATTGGGAATACCATAATGGACCACAAGTTCATGCCATGAGTAGCACTGGCGGCAGAAATCCCTAACACCCCCACCTCGGTCGCCGTATCAAAACCCAAGCCAAATAAAAACCCCACCGGATACATGTGCCAACTTTTATTGACCATATTAAATACGCGTCTGAAAACTCTGGCCAGCAGCCCCCCATTGTTGACGACTAAAAGATCCAGTTCTTCTTCTTGATAAACATGGCCCGCTTTGACTTGTTTAAATTTTTTATACACTGAAAGCAAGATAGTTAAATTGAGAAAAGCGAATAGTAATAAAAATACCGATGACACCAGCGTACCAATCAACCCACCGGTTTCATGAAACCACGCCATATCATCTTTAAATGCCATCGCCGTCGCGGCAATAGCCAGCGAGGCTAATATCACAATAGTAGAGTGGCCGAGCGAGAAAAAAGTCCCGACAGCAATCGGCGTTTTACCTTGTTGCATAAGTTTGCGAGTAACATTATCGATAGCCGCAATATGATCCGCGTCAACAGCATGGCGCAGGCCAAAACTGTATGCCAGAAAAGCCATCCCCATCAGTACTGCATTATCATTAAATTCGGTAAAAGCCCAAACCCAAGCTAACCCATTAACTACCAGCAAACCGATAAGCAGATAGATGGCGTGGCGTTTGGTTTGCTGATTACCAAACGCCACTCTTTTTTCTGTCACTGTCGTCATGTTCGCACTCCAGATTATTTTCAGCCGTATAGCGATCAAATGTTCAGAGCAAAACGTCCAGAGCGGAATAGTTATTGTCGATGTGCTGGCATCACATCTTTATTCGGAACCAAGAACAGCCATGAAGCTAAAACAAACGGCATGGTCAGTGTTGGAATACCAATCGGTAACAATAAGGTATTCAGCGCCCCCTGAACCAATACGGTAAATATAACCCCCACAATGGTGTAAGCCAGAACACGCCAACTGGGTTTATTAAAGGTCGAGCCCAGTGCTATCGCGGTCAATACCGCACTGAAAGCATAAAGCCCGGCGTTAATATCATGGGGATTAGCATCCAGAAAAGCGGCGGTGAGGATGGCTAATATCGCACCACAAACGGCAAAAATAGCCGCCCACAAAGATTCCACCGCCAATCCGATAACAAATAGAATCCCCCCGACCAGACTACTGAATAAGAATACCTGAGAAATACCGTTAAACATGCTGACAAAAGTATTGCCGCCACCAAAGATGCTCCCAGATTCCAATATAAATTGATGTGGCAAAGCCGGTGTGGGTAATGCGCTACTGTGCAAACCGCTAAAGGCGTAACTTGCCAGCAGAATCATCCAAGTGGTGAACACGAAGGGAGCAGTTAATGCCGCGACTTTCCAGGTTTTTAAAATATCGGCAATACACACGGTGGCGATTACCGACACGATACTGCCCAGCACAATGCAAGCCCATACCACCGGAGTTGCCATTAAAAATGTCGGGAGAGCCGCGCCAACCAAGCACCCATTATAGCCATATAACCCTGCCCGCCATGATTTACGGTCACGCATGGTTAAACCGGTAAGGGTGGCAACCACCGTACCTAACACACAGCCATAGGCAACAGCCGGGTTACCTTCACCATAAGCACCGACAAATATGGCGATAAAAAAGAATAGCCCGGAGAGTGGATTATTCTGGAACATTACCTGAGCACAGCCACGCAGAGTTGTATCAATAAATTCAATAAAAACATTCGAAGCGGCCAGTTGTGTCCAGCCAGATTGGTTATCTGTTTTTGCATTCATTATCTTTACCCTTCTTACTTGAAGCTGCAGCGGTGTTAGCTGCTCTCACGCACCCGAATCACTTACTGATGTAAGCTCATCGGGATTCATTCGTTTGCTGCCTTGCTGCAACTCCAATTAATTTGGGTAATACCCTTCTAGCTTGAAGCTGCAGCGGTGTTAGCTGCTCTCACGCACCCGAATCACTTACTGATGTAAGCTCATCGGGATTATGAGCCTCTGATGAGGCTCCCCCTTCGGGCCAGCGCATGCGCTGTTCAAAATGGTTTATAACCCATTTGTCATTCGTTTGCTGCCTTGCTGCAACTCCAATTAATTTGGGTAATACCCTTCTAGCTTGAAGCTGCAGCGGTGTTAGCTGCTCTCGTTACTCGCCCATCCTTGGGCCTCGCCTCCATAATGTTGATTACCCAGCCTGAGTATTAGCGCCACAAGAACTGCGCCGGCAGCGTGATACCAAGAATCTCCTCACGAGCTATCTTCCAGAACTGGCGAATCTCCGCCTTCACTCCGCCGCTGTCGATACCCAGTGCTTTAAACACTAAACCACAGTCATTAGGTAAGCGTGTTGCCCCACTGGCGATACCGGCTTTAATGTCAAAATGGGCCGCCACCCGAGCTAGAATGCGGTCATGATGCTCTTTCGGGGTTAATAAAATCACGTTGCCGAAAGCATCAAATGTTTGCATCACACCAACAGCATCAAGACTCTCTGACTTCGGCTCCAGAACATATTTCTCAACAAACAGCTCTTTTCCTGCCAAATCATGGGCCGCCACTTTCGACGAATACACATCAAAGCCGAACCGTTCTTCGGCATGATGGTATTTACGCCCAGACATCAGTATTTCTGAATAAATTGCGGTTGCCGTCGGATGAATATTAATAGTGGTATCAGTAATAAAACGTGAATTCCGGTGTGGGATCAGCGGGTCCGGCATAAACTCCAGATAGCCCCCCTCTTCCACGGTGAAATTCTGTATCTGCGAGGCATAGTTCGCATTCATCATATGAACTTTGGTGGCCGATTGTGTGGTAACATGCGCGCAAGCTCCAGCCTCCACATGTATATCGGTTGCCAGCCGGTCCCCTTGTAAAATGCACCCCGAGGTCGAAATCATGGTGACGCAAGGTAATTCAGGCATTTCTTCATCCCAGTACAGTGCTTTTTGTACCATCGACGGCACCCGTCTTTCCATTTCGGCCAAAATACTGCGATGCTCACGTTTGGCAAATCTCAGTTTGAGATAACCACTTTTCCCTACGGCCCCGCTACGCATCTGCACCGGTTCATCCTGATATTTCGCTAATTCCGGCGCGTTAACACCTAATGCGTGAGCGCGAACCCGTGAAGGTGTCTCCACGATATTCTGGCTCTGCGATGTCATGCATTTGCTCCTTCAGGCTGTACGTGAGTAAACAGAAAATCACGCATAATCATATCCACCAGCTCTTCAATCCCCTGACCGGTTTTACAGTTAGTCAAAATATAAGGGCGCGTACCACGCACCACTTTGGTATCACTTTCCATCACATCCAAACTAGCGCCGACATAGGGGGCAAGATCAATCTTATTGATGACCAGAATGTCTGCCTGAACCAGTCCAGGACCATTTTTGCGCGGAATTTTTTCCCCTTCAGCCACATCGATAACATAGATATAGAAGTCAGCCAGTGCCGGGCTGAAAGTCAGTGTCAGGTTATCACCACCACTTTCAATCATAATCAGGTCACTGTCTGGGAAACGCTCTTCCATCTCTTCTACTGCGGCAATATTCATGCTTGGGTCTTCACGCACCGCGGTATGTGGGCAGGCACCAGTTTCGACCCCAAGGATTTTCTCTTCATCCAAAATGCCTTTCAGGGTACGTTTCACCTGCTTGGCATCTTCTGTTGTCACAATGTCATTGGTAATAATCAGTGGCTTAATCCCCCGTTTAATCAGAATCGGGGTGATCACTTCGATGATGGCGGTTTTACCTGAACCTACCGGGCCACCAATACCAATGCGGGTAATCTTTTTGCGTTTATCGGTTGAATGGCTATTCACGGGGTAATCCTCTTAATTTTGATCTGGCTTTAGCTCTGCACTCGGTTAATACAAAACCAAGCACTCAGAATACGATTTATTAATCAGTTAGTTACTAAATAATCTGACGTGTGCTTTCACATGCACCGCCGCCAATACATCCACAATCGGCACATAAGAAGACATCTGGTCAATATCACCTATCTCGGCAATATCACAGAACGTCTCAATGTCATGGTTCAACTCAAACAAGATGCGCTGGGTGTCGAAATGGGTCACGCGCATCAAACGCATAGCCGCACTTAATATCGTCATCGCTACACCGTATTGATGCATAACCACCACTTCCCGCTGCCTTATCCCTTGTGCAGCCATAACCACCGCTTGAGTCACCGGATAGGTGCCTGCGGTATTGCCACTTTTTATCTGCCCCAGCCACCAACTGATCAGCGGGTGCTCCACCACATGGATAGACATCTCCGCCAATTTTTTCCCCATTCGGGTTGCCATCAAGCGGCTTTCTTCATTTAACTTACGATTATTTACTGCCCAGTCAGCACGGATGATGCCATCACTATCATCCGCCATTACGGCCCGATGGGCCGCGACAACCCCCATACCATCACAGCTCGCAGCCTGCTTTAACGCCGTCAGGACAAAGCCTTTTAATGTGGGCACGTCATGAACCACGCCGGTTTGAATGGCTGATTCCACACCATTGGAAAACGTAAAGGCCCCGACCGGCAGTACGGAATCACCAAATTGCAT
Organism: Yersinia sp. 2540 StPb PI; assembly: GCF_052217165.1. Taxonomy (NCBI): domain Bacteria; kingdom Pseudomonadati; phylum Pseudomonadota; class Gammaproteobacteria; order Enterobacterales; family Yersiniaceae; genus Yersinia; species Yersinia sp. 2540 StPb PI. The sequence continues at coordinate 1,684,420 of NZ_JAZGQC010000001.1, read as the reverse complement.
GATACGAATCAGATCTGATGCATTCATTGCGGTGCCTCCCTGCCTCAATCAGTGTTTATGGTCGCTATCATGATCACCATGACTGTGGTCATGGTCATGGCTATGGCTATGACCTTCACCATGAGAGTGAATACTGTGAATATGTAAGCCAGAACCATGGGGTTCATCCAGAGGACTGGCAACATGAACATGGGTATCAGTGTCTTCAGCGCCACCAAACAACAGCCGTGCTTCAGAGTTAGTCAGCAATGGCAGAATTTCTGCCCCTTTAACAAAACGGAAAGGTAAGTGCTGGAAGCCATGTGTTCGCATGACCGAGTCCATCATGGTGGTAGCAACCGTGAGAGGTACGTACACCTCATTATTTTTAGTCACCGCTTTCCAATGCTGATTACCCAATGCGTGGCCCAGTTCGAAGCAGGTTTTAATCAACTCATCCGCTGAACGGTTTTTCAGTTCACTCAAATCAATCACCATCACATCGCGCAAATTGATCTGCACCACTACTGCTACGTTGCTTTCTTCATCCCATGTCAGCACGTCACCATCAGCAAGTACCACGTTCCTGTCGAGAGAAATACCGAGATCCAACCCCTGCATGGTGGATTTACGGCAGCGGCTTTTTTGCGCTTCCCGTTGATCCAAAACCAACAGATCAACAGTGGCATTTTTAAGTTTCGCCTGCCAAACCGGATCCTTTTTCACATTGCCAAGAATGTGCTCTATCAAAATCATGTTGTTGACTCCTTGCCTGTGTCAGCTTGCCCACAGTAATGAAATCCTTTTCTGTATCATTCATCCAAACGCGCCCCCTCCTTGGCACTAAATAATACTTACTGCGGGCAAGCTGAATTCTGAAATAACGGATTAGCGTCCAAACGTCCTATTAACCAAAGAAATAGCGCTGGTTCATTGATGCTGTTTCGATAGGTTCACAGGTGGCATGTACGCCATCCACTTTCACCGCAAAGGTTTCAGGGTCCACTTCAATATTGGGGGTTTGATCATTACGCACCAGATCATGTTTAGAGATGGTACGGCAGTTTTTAACCGCCATAACCTGACGTTCCAGCCCAGCTTTCTCTTTCACGCCATCGTCGAGAGCGGTTTGGGAAACAAAGGTGACGCAAGTGTCTTGCAGGGTTTTGCCCATCGCACCAAACATTGGGCGATAGAATACCGGTTGTGGCGTTGGTAATGATGCGTTCGGGTCACCCATCGCCGCCCAGTTGATCATGCCACCTTTGATAACCATTTTAGGTTTAGCCCCGAAGAAGCGCGGATCCCACAGTACCAGGTCGGCCATTTTACCTACTTCGACTGAGCCGATAACATGGCTGACACCCTGTGCAATTGCGGGGTTAATGGTGATTTTTGCCACATAACGTAGTACACGGAAGTTATCGTTATTCGGTGCATCTTCTGGTAATTTCCCGCGTGATGCTTTCATCGCGTTAGCGGTTTGCATTACACGTAGCCAGTTTTCCCCGACGCGCCCCATGGCTTGCGAGTCACTAGAGAACATGGAGATAACACCCATATCGTGCAGAACGTTTTCTGCCGCGATGGTTTCCGGGCGCACACGGCTTTCAGCAAACGAGACGTCAGCTGGCACATTTGGATTGAGGTTATGACATACCATGATCATGTCGAACAACTCAGCCTGACTGTTGACACCGTATGGTAGCGTTGGGTTGGTTGAGCTTGGCAACACGTTAGGTTGGCTGGCCACGCGGATAATATCGGGTGCATGCCCCCCACCCGCACCTTCAGTATGGAAGGTGTGAATAGTGCGGCCTTCGAATGCATCAATGGTATCTTCCACATAGCCACATTCGTTCAAACTGTCGGTATGTACCGAAACCTGAATATCCATCTCATCTGCCATGCGCAATGAGTGGCGCAGGGCATTGGCGGTCGCACCCCAGTCTTCATGGACTTTATAGCCAACCACACCAGCAATGGCTTGTTCCAGCAGTGGACCACGTCCGTAGGAGTTACCTTTACCCAGAATACCCACGTTGACAGGCAGACCTTCGATAGAACGCAACATCTGGCGAATATTCCATGGCCCCGGCGTCACAGTTGTCCCGTTGGTACCATCGGTTGGGCCAATCCCGCCACCAAAGAAGGTTGCCACACCGTTGGACAGCGCATGATAGGCCTGCTGTGGGGAGATTAAATGAATATGACTATCAATACCGGCGGCGGTCAGAATCAAATGCTCACCTGAAATGGCATCAGTACTGACACCGACCACCATTCCTGGTGTCACCCCATCCATCACACCTGGGTTACCACTTTTACCGATACCGGCAATTTTGCCATCGCGAATACCGACGTCAGCCTTAATTACCCCTAAGCGAGCATCAACAATTGTGACGTTGGTTATCACTAAATCCAGCACACCATTATCACGGGTCAGATGGTTATTCGCCCCCATCCCGTCACGCAATGACTTGCCACCACCGTAAACGGACTCTTCACCATATCCACGCAGATCTTTTTCGATTTCGATAAACAGATTGGTGTCACCCAAACGGATTTTATCGCCAGTCGTTGGGCCAAATAGACCCGCGTATTCTTGCCGAGAAATTTGAGGCATCTGTCGCTCCTTTCTTTTTTTCGGTGCGTGTAACCTTCATCTTTCAAGTTACAGGTGTGTTAGCTGCTCTCGCTCACCCGAATCACTTACCTGTGTAAGCTCATCGGGACTTTCTCGTTTGCCGCCTTCCTGAAACTTGAAATCTATTGGTTATAGCTAATTACACGTATGCGAATTTCGATGATTTTGATTAAGATAAGGTGTCATTTAGACGATTTGAAACCACGCTCAGCCGCACGACGGATAGCCTCTAGCTTATCTGGGCGTTCGCTATTAGGCACCACGCCTTCGCCGGTCCAACCATCCACCAGATTGTTAAAGCCATACAGTGTTTGCTTGCCACCGAAAGGGATCAGCGGAACTTCGGTTTCATCACCGGGTTCAAAACGAATTGCGGTGGTTGAGGAGATATTGAGTCTCTTGCCATAAGCCGCAGCACGGTCGAACTCCAGTGCACGGTTAACTTCGAAGAAGTGGAAATGCGACCCCACTTGAATGGGTCGGTCACCGGTATTGCGAACTTTAACTTTGGTTACTGGCTTATTTTCATTAAAGGTGATCGGTGTATCAGCTAAAATACAGCCACCGAGAGGGGTATTCTGTTCTGCATTATCTTTAGTGCTTTTCTTTGCGCTCATGCTTTAATCCTCTGCAATAATCAGTTCAGGTTTTACTCGCATGCTGCCATCGGTGTTATTTAATAGGATCGTGCACCGTGACCAACCGGCTACCGTCAGTAAAAATTGCCTCAACCTGAACATTCGGAATCAGATCAGCTACCCCGTCCATCACATCATCTTTAGTGAGAACTTTGCTGGCTTCTTTCATGACATCTTCTACCGATTTGCCATCTCTGGCCCCTTCCATTGCAGTCACGGTGATGATAGAAACGGCTTCGGGATAATTGAGTTTCAAGCCACGCGCTTTGCGTTTGAACGCCACATCAGACAGCGTGTAGATCATGAGTTTTTCAACTTCTCTTGGGGTGAGCTGCATAAGCCCTCCTGTATGGTGTTAAGAAAGTGAAAGTGAGAAAAACAACCTACTAGCTCTATAACTGCTAGCCCTCTAACTTGCCTTATCAGTAAAGGGTTATCCCTTGTTATTACTGATAAAATAGGCTTTTGATGTCAGTTAATTAGTATATTTCAGAATTTAAGCGCATCCTCCTGCATATCTTGTTAGATTCTTCATTTGAGTTCTGATTTTTCGTTTTAACTACCCTCAATATGCTGCCCGACATTTGCGCTACAACTTAAAATATCGAAAGAACGACTGCCGCCCGTTATACAGCAAGATATTACAATCGTGTATAAAGGTGTTATCCCGTTGGATTGGTTTGTATGATGAATTTTTGATAGGTATTTTTTACCGCGTTTAGTTATGCCAATCAATAGGTGAATGGCATCCGCTAATATTTTTTTACTAAAACAGAAAAGGATTACTGCATTTATCCACAGTAAACAACAAACGGATGAATCGATTAAACGTTTGCTTCCCATAGCTAACGAATCCCTTATTCAGCGCTCAGTTTCGGTATGTTCTTTTTGTAGCATAGATAATTATAAATCAATATGTTGCTATAAAAAAAACACCTCTAACCAATATAGACCAAAAACTGGAAAATTCATCATTAATTACCAACTTGATAAAAAACACTGTAGCGATGAGGGCGAATTAATTTAATACAATTAAAAATCAATTAGTTAGGCGTAAAATGATGCGGGTTTATATTCATCACAAATAAAGAATACCAGAGCTCCTACCAAAAATAGATGTTAAATTGGCATGCTGAGACAGAAACAAAATCACAAAACCCTAAGGGGTGTGAGCCTGATAAAAACACGTTAAAATACTAATCACTGTGTATAGAATAGTCACCTACTTCAAGTTAATATTGAACGCTATCTCAATTTATTTATGTAAAGTTATCTTACCGTGATGTTAATTATCATCTCCAATGTATAACCCCGCGTTTTTATCATTATTTAAACAGAATATGATCCTAATCAATAATTCTATTTTCACTTGGAAATAAAACATCTCACACATTGAGTGACTATCACTCTAGCTAATTATTTAATCGATTACGTTTTAATTTACCGTTATTAATTCATCCTGTTTTTATCAATGCCAAACCAATTTGAGGCTTAACTACTGGTTTTTGATAAAGAGGGATTTCACTTTCACGCTCTGGTATCCATATACGTGAACATACCTTTTCCAATAAGGATTTATTGTGGCTGAAAACAATAAGCCCCAATGGGCGGTGTGCCGCTTCGTCTAATAAAACGCGCCAAATTTGTGCCTGAACATGTGCATCCAGTTGTGCCGTTACTTCATCGGCAATCAAGTATCGGGTGCGCGGATCCAGTGCCCGCAATAGTGCGATACGCGCCAACTCGCCTCCCGACAATTCATCAGGCCGGCGCTTCAACCAATCAGGATTAACGGCCATCCGCTCAAGCCAATGTGCTGCGGGTCGCCAGGCATCATGCAAGCTCTCCCCCGTAGTCCGGTAAGGATTGAAACTTTGTTCTGGATGCTGTGGCACTAACTGAATAGGACAATAACCTTTTTTTGCCAGTGGCGCGCCACCGAGCAAAATCTGGCCGGAAGTGGCTGACTGCCATTGTGCTAATACCCGGCCAAGGGTCGTTTTACCAAAACCACTGGGAGCCGAAATACCTAAGCGCTCTCCGGCTGTTAGAGAAAATGAGATGCTATCCCACAACAGTTTGCCACCTTGAACCACCGTCAGATTATCGACACTAAACATATTCGCCCACCTCCGACAAGGCTATGTGCTGACTGACAAATTGTTGCTCCGGTAGCGCTGCCCATAGTGACTGTAGCCAGGGGCTACCACCGTTATTCTTCAATTCTTCAGCACTCAGCGTCTCATGTAGCTTACCTTGATGTAACACCGCAATCTTATCGGCAAAACGTGCCGCCAATGCCAGATCATGAGTTACCCATAAAATGCCACGCCCTTGTTGGCAAAAAGCCCGCAGGTGAGTAAGTAACTGGCAGGCATGTTCGTCATCGAGCCACGAAGTCACTTCATCAGCCAAAATATAGCGGGCATTGGTCAGGGTGGCACAGCTGGTCAGCACCCGTTTTGCCATGCCGCCAGAGAGTTGGCGAGGGAAGTCATGCACCAACCCTGGCGCAAGATTGTAGGTTTGCAGTTGCATTGCCACATCTTCCAGCCGCAGTTTTACACCACTAAGCTGCGCGGCGCGGGTCATTTGTGAGCCGACTTTAATTAATGGATTTAGCGCGCTGACCCCTTGAGGGACGTAACATAACGTTTTTCCGCGCCGTTCAATTTTGTCTTGGGCGCACAACACCTCACCATCAAGGATAATCTCGCCATGACAACGCATATTGTCTGGCAATAAACCCAATGCACTTTGTAACAACAGACTTTTACCTTCACCGCTACCGCCAACTAACGCCACCAGTTCTCCCGGATTCACCTCCAAAGAAATATTACTCAGCAGAGGATGCCAGGTTTTTCGCCCCAGCCAGCGGTAATGAGCAACATCAATAGCAAATTTTGCAAATTTCAACATCAGGTTATCCTCACCCAGAGTTGTTGCAGCGACCGGGCAAACTGGTCAAATACTAATACCAATCCCACCAAAATCAGGCCAGGGAAAAAAGCCAGCCACCATGCCCCACTGCTCAGGTAACGCAGTGCATCCGCTAATAAGATCCCCAACGACGGCTCATGGGGTGACAGCCCAAACCCAAGAAAACTGAGCGCTGCGCTGTGTAACACCGCATGGGGGAACATCAACAGTGTGCCAACAATCCATTGTGGCAGTAATAACGGTAGCAGATGATGACGCCAACGGTAAAAATTACTGTTACCCAACCGATGAGACAACATCACATAATCAGTCTCGCGAATACGTAAAATTTCTGCGCGTAAAATCAGGGCAAGCTTTGGCCAATGGGTGAGGGCTACCGCCAGAATAACGCCTTGTTTCCCGCCCCCCAAAGTGAAGCAGATCAGCACCAATAACAGCAAGTGAGGCAATGCCAACATACTGTCAATTAATCCGCGAATAATATAATCCAGCGTTTTATTGATAGCACACAAACTGGCAGTGAGCATCGCCAGCAGTCCACTGGCAAAAGCAGCAATCAGGCCAATTTGTAAACTGGTTGTCATCCCCTGAAAACAGCGCAACCACAAGTCGCGCCCCAGACTATCAGTACCAAACCAATAAGCCGGTGATGGCGGCTGGCGGCGCGCCATCAGATCCATCGGTACTTCAATGGGATAAATAACCCAGCCATAAACAATTAAAATGAGTAATAGCGCCAATGAAACGAACAGCCGAAACAGCGCCCGGTTTGGGTTATAAGTCATAATTGCCGCGCAGCTCCCCTATTCAAGCGGTGTAACAGTGCGTTGGCAACGCTGTTACCGCAAAAGACCAATATGGCGCAAAACATGACGATCCCCATCAGTAACGGAATATCGCCGTGAAGCCCGGCATCAATCGTGGCTTGCCCTAAGCCGGGATAGGCAAAAACTTTCTCCGCTAATAGCGAGCCACCCAGTAATTCCCCCACAGAGGCAAATTGCAGACAAAGCGCTGGCGTAATGGCATGGCGTAAAATATGGAAGTGAACCAATGACCAGCCCTTATCTCCCTGAGCACGAGCATAGCGGATAAACTCGCTATTCATCACCTCAGCAACCCTGGCGCGGGTATGCAGCGCAATATTGCCAACCCCCAATAATCCCAAGGCCAGCATCGGCAGAATGAGATGACGCAGTTTGTCGCTCCAACTGGCTGTTTCAGCATTGCTTCCAGGTGTCCATGCACAGCAAATCGGCGCCCAATTCAGCTTCACCGCAAATAATGACAGCAACAATAAACCAATCCAGAAAGTGGGTAGCGAAGCTAATAGATATGACAGGGTTGAGATCAAACGATCAGGCCAGCGATTAAGATAACGCCCCGCAGTCAGCCCCAGCAATAGCCCAACAATGCCGGAGAATAGCCATGCCGAAAGCAGTAACGCAAACGAGGTGGCAAAACGTTCACCAATGACCTGTGAGACTGGCGCGTTATACAGCATGGAGTAACCCAAATCACCTTGCAAAACCTGAGTAAACCAATGCAGAAAACGCTGCCACAAAGGCAGATCCAACCCCCACCGCGCCGCAATCAGCGGATATTGTTCCGGTGGAACATGCAACAGCTCACTGCCAATATAGGCGCGTATTGGGTCTACCGGGGAAAAACTCAGCAGCGTAAAAGTGCCTACTGCGGTGATTAGCAGCAGGCAAATTAAACGCAGAGTAAATAGCGAGATCCCCTTCATTACTGACAGGTCCATTTCCAGCTATCCAGGCTATTAAGCAGTGACCAGGAACCATGGATTTCCGGTGCCCCCTTACCTAAATCAACGCAATCATTAGCCAGGTAAGTATGCTGAATATTCAATAACCACGCCCACGCCGCATCACCGCGAATACCGGCACCGGTCGTTCCATCCCAATCAACCTGTTGCCAAAATGGCACCGCTTGTTCCCAGGTTGGCGCATCCAGTGCCTGTTGCAGATGTTTATCAACTACCGGATTCTGGTAGTAGCCTGGATTATAATATTCAACACCGGCAGCTTTACTGCTGTAGTGATGGTACAACTCCATGGGATCAAGGCTACCCCAGCCAAACAACGTGGGGTTAGCATGCATATTACGTTCAACGGTTTCCCAGCTACCGGATTTCAAATCAACATCAATACCAATAGGTTTCAGCATCGAACGCAGCGCCTGGGCTAAATCGCGGCGCGTAGTATCACCGCTGGTATACCAAAGCGTGATTTTGGCCGGCACCCCATTTTTTTCTCGAATACCCTCACTGTTCAGCGCCCAACCGGCCTGTTCTAATATCTGTTTGGCTTTTTCGCTATCACCATCTTTAATGGCCGAATCTGAGTTATTCCATGGCAACCCCTGTACACCTGTATAGGCAGGAATAGCATGACCCTCCATAATTTGGTCGGCCAGGAGTTGGCGGTTAATGGCATAGTTAATGGCACGGCGGATAGCAACATCCGCCGTTACATCATTACCAATCGGATAACCCTGAGCATCTTTCTTACCCGCCGGAGTGGTCGGGAACACGATGCCACGGTTTTCTACACTTGGCCGCACCCATAACTTCATGTTATTGACCGGACCTGCCGCCATCGATGGTGGAATGCGGACGACCCCTAACTGCCCACTTTGCGCCGCTGCAAAGGCACTGTCTTCATCAAGAAAAACAAAGATCAGTTTATCGAAATCATTCTTATTTCCGGCATAATGAGGATTGGCTTCCACGATCATTTGTTGACCCGGTTGGAAGCTCACCAAACGGTACGGGCCAGCACCAATAGGGTTTTGTGCATAGGTTTTGGCATTATATTTATCAGCAGAAACAATCCCCAGCGATCCCAACACATTTACAAAAGTACTTTGTGGCGCTTTCAATTGGATTCGAATATTGAGGGGATCGATTTCTTCGGCGCGGAGGAAATTACCCATATCGACTTTACCGCCACTGGCAGCAGCATTGTTATAGGTAAACACCACATCTTTGGCCGTCAGAGGAGATCCATCAGAGAATTTGAGGCCCGGCTTGAGCGTCAGAGTCCAGGTTTTACCGTCGTTGCTGGTTTTATACTGGCTCAGCAGAAAATTATTCCAGCTAAGATCTTCATTTTGTTTTAGCAACGGGCTATGCAATAGCAGATAACTGCCATGACTCCAGCCTAGCATTGGGTCAAAGCCTTCGGTGGGTTCATCACCGATAGCCAGTTGCAGGGTATGTGTTGCGGCACTAACGGGAACAGAAAAAACACTGAGTAGAGCGGCTGTGAGTAAGGTAGTTCGGAGCCATAGACGTTTAGACATGAATCATCCTTTGATAAATTAGCCAGTGAATATAGGGCATTGCCTGTCAGGCAAAGATTCAACAAATAATTAAGCGTAGCACTAAACATTAATATGGGTAATAGATGTCTTTTTTAGTATTAATGACCAATTTTCACCACTTTAGTTAGAACTTAACAGCATTCAACTAACAAAAGTCAGGTTTAGATGAGGTAAATCAAAAAAAACCAAGACAGATCTAAAATTGATTATAAATAAAATTGATCTACATCTATAAAAATGACAAAAATAGTAAATTAAATAATCGATATATTCCTTATAATATCGCCTTGCAACAAGATTCGCCGATTAGTACCCACAAACCAAGAGATATAGCCTATTAATTCATGGCCGCGTTATTTTCAATCAAGAAGATTAATTATCGAGCCACTGGTGCAATTTTTATTTTTCCGTCAAGCATCGGAACACTGCGAGGATATTAAGATAAGTTCCAATCGGGAATTATTACCCATTGAGGGAAATCTATCATAATAATGAGAGAAAGAGAGTGATTGAGTAGACATTCTTTCGCACCAGAATAATTTTTCTGACACAGATTATCCCTCACAGCCCTTTACGCGCCCACCAACCTTGAAGGTAAAATACTTGAATATCTGGGTATACATATCGATGGACATATCACAGACCTTGTCACGATCAACATCAGGAGTAGCTTGTTTTTCAGACACCTGTAAATCATTTCATGCACGAATCCGCTCTGTCGCCAGTTCGGATTAATATACTGGTAATAAATAATGCTCCCAACCCCAATTAGAATAATACCCGTAGAATAGCATCCATATTATTACGTTTATTTCTGTTACGTAATGTCGTTGCGATATCTGACAAAACCACACCAATACCTGGATATCATAACCTCCATCTAATTCACCGCTAGATCCTTTATGCGATAAATATTAAAGTAATGAAACTATACTACTTACACGTATATTAAAATTCACAATATGCAGTAGCTACTCTAGCGAACATACTAATTTACAGTGAATACTTAACCATTAGGCTGGTAGGTCATCTCGTAAAAATAAGCGCTAAACGGCAACTCATACCAAACTTGAGTACTCTCCAAAAGCGAAGGGAGGATTTTTGGCTCGCAGCGTGAATAGTCTTCTGTAGGATATTGGCGCTGACAGTATCCCCGAGGGCTATCGATAAAATCCATCTTAGGAGTGCGTTTAAGCACTAAAACTTTCCCTTCACTGTTCCCCATTTGAGGTTCAATAAAAAAGAAGCTGAGCTGAGATATGAGCGCCGTAATGCTAATAGCCACCACGACTATCCACAGATAAATAGAACGCATACAGAATTCCTGCAATGAGTAAACACGATTACTCTATCAGCTAACCTATAATGAACGCCAAAAATAATAGCAGTGGTTGTCCATCGCAGGAGAAAAAGCACTTTTATATTCAAATATTGCAGCCACAGCTCACTGGCGCTATACCGATTATCTGGCACAACACTATCCTGACATTCATGTCGATGCCAATGTGTTGTATGTAGATGAGGGGCAAATTATCACCTCTGCGGGTAGCAGTGCCGGTATTGATGCCTGCTTACATCTGATTACCCGTGATTTTGGGGCTAAAATCGCCAATCAGGTAGCACAGCGGTTAGTCATGGCTCCCCAGCGACGGGGCGGGCAACAGCAATTTATTCCGCTGCCGCTTGCCAAAGAAACGCATCGGGATATGGCAAAAATGATGCAGCAAGTGCGCGGGCAACTGGCCCAAAATTGGAGTGTCAGCCAGATGGCCGCCGAATTGGCACTCAGTGACAGGACATTTTTACGGCATTTTTCTGCCGCCACGGGCCAATCACCCAAAATATGGTTACAGCACGAGAGAATACACAAAGCGAAAGAATTACTAGAAAGGGATCAGATGAGTATTGCGAGGATTGCCGAATATTGCGGATTTCAGACCATTGAAGGTTTTAGAAATGCATTTCGCCAAAAAGTAGGGATCACCCCTGCGGTGTATCGGCGACAGTTTAAATATAACTAAGGGGGATATTCCAGAGTAATGAATCAATATCGACGATTTTCGACAACAAAAAACCCCGCCGTGGCGAGGTTTTTAGGTTGTTGGTTAATCTTATTTAAGAGATAAGAATAATATTATTGAGGATATTATTGTCTGCTCCGGCTTAGGCCATCATCGCTATCGCAACTTTCCAGCAATACTTTTTACCAACAATGCGTTTACCAAAAAAAATCTGACCTGAGCCAGATTTAATTACAGCTAAACGTGATAGATAGCAGTGTAAATTACAGTGCTACTACGTTTACAGCTGAAGGGCCTTTCTGGCCTTGCTCGATGCTGAACTCTACGTTCTGGCCTTCATCAAGAGTTTTGTAATCAGTGCCCTGGATTGCAGAGAAATGTACGAATACATCTTTGCTACCGTCAGCAGGAGAAATAAAACCAAAACCTTTACCAGCGTCAAACCATTTTACTAAACCAGTCATTTTATTAGACATAGAGATATTTCCTTCATTATTTGTGCCAAAACGTGGCAATTGTGGTCTGCTGATCAAGAGTTACTTATGGGGGCACTAAAGAAGGAAATTCGTCGGAGAAGTGATGTCTAAAAAATATCGCTTTAACTAGGAACTGCTTTACTTAAATGGCTTACATAAATAGGTCTGTGCTACAAACCGATGAAGCTATTAACGCATGCTGAGATATTAATAGCAAGGCTTATTTATTTTGAGTATTAAATGAATGATAAAAACAAATCGTGCATAAATTATGATATACCCTAAATAATTCAAGTTGCAGGAAGGCGGCAACGAAATGAACCCACGGAGTTGAGATAACGCAATGACTTGGGTGACAAATCTGTCAGGAGCAGATTTGAACGCTGCTTGCAGCGGCCTCGCAGAGGCGAGGCCTATGGACGGGCCGAGTAGTGATGGCAGCCAACGCACATGCAGTTTGAAGTAGTATGACGGATATAAAACCAACTGTCCTACATCGTCCGGTGGCATCCTGTGCCGGGATAGAAAGACAGATTCTAGCGGGTGAGGTTATGCTCAGACTTCGTTATAATGCCAATGAAAATCGGAAGCCGTCATAAAGGAAAAGCAATGACAATGCGTGAGCTTGAAGTACAGTTTCTTAATGCAATGAGTGAGTTGCAGTCAACTTTTGAGAAGCAGCATCAGACATGGCAGGCAAGCTACAATGCATTGCAACATGAACTGGAGCAGTCAAAAGCACGGGAAACAGCATTGCGTGCTAAAAATGATATGTTGCTTAGAAAACTTAATACTGCCAATACCTTACCAGAACAACATTCATTAGTTAGGCAGATTAAAGTGTTAGGTGCACATCTTGATGCTCTGGCGAAAGATGCTGCCGCTTTCAATCATCATCTGAATAATCAGCAAAAAAATAGCGATAATTTCAGTGGCGATAACCCTTAAACACTTCGTTGACTTTATCTACTCAGGCGATTTAACAGCCAGATAATTTTACGTTGTCAATTACACCTTTTATGGCGCAAAGAAACATTCAATGACGTGGATAATTATTGCTGTTTTGATCGTGGTTTTTATTGTCGGCTACCGTGTGTTGACATCAGATACCCGTAAAGCGGTGGATACACTGGCCAATTTACTGAAGATAAAACCGATTTACATTGAATCCATGTTGCAAGAGATGGGGCAACGTCAGACACAAATGTTTATCCGCTCCACCAGCAATGGCTATGCCGAGGATGTGAGAAAGGCGGCTTATCTGGTCTTTATTTACCAAACCTTTATCAAAGACTCTTCCGATGAAAATGTGATGCAATGGCGCAATACGCTGATTCGCTCACATATATCCCCAATGCTAACGGCCGAACATACCGAAGCGGCTTTGTTCTATTTCGCAGAACTGGATTTAGATGCCTTTGAATTGGCGCAATTCCGCCGACAATATAATATGCAGTTTAATCAGGAAGCTGACGCCGTATTGCATTGATTCTGGCGCTACGGCGCGGTGACATTTATTGTGCCAAGGCGAGCTGGTTTTACGGGTACATACTGTTTAGATAGCGCAATAACATTTCTCTTGAGCTAAAACCGTGGGCAATACCGTAGCGGTCATCAGCGTCACCGGCCAGATAGAGCGGAAACTCCACATACTTATCACTGATACGAATAGTTGCCGTGGGTGTGGCAAACAACAAGCTTTTATCTTTATGCGCTGGGTGAATAACCAATGCTGTCCTGCCCATTCGGGCTTCACGGTTAACATAAACGTAATGCTCCGCTTTACGATAACCGTAAGCCTGATCAACCGTATAATCCCGATCAAAACCGGCATTCTCCAGGACCTTAGCCACTTCATCTGGCCGTAAATACATTTATTTCCCCTCTTTTTGACTACTATTGAGCGACCTTACCGTAATAAATAAGGGAAACCACGTATTTATTGGCTCAAAACGACTATTTCGGAATAGTCTACACACCATTTTCATCTCATCAGCGTTGTTTCTACTCGACTGGCACGTTAATAATCCGTTGCTGGCGTGGTAGCATCGCACGCCAAAACCGCCACAAAAAGAGGCTGGCTGAGTTACGGATAATAAAATCTTATTCAGCCCCCAGTGAGGGCTTGTTTTCACGCCATTGCGATGGGGTAGTGCCCTTAACTCGCATAAACTCGCGATTAAAATTTGATTTAGTCTGGAACCCCGCCTCTAGCATAATATCGATCACTGGCAACTCCGTACGCATCAATAGCATCGCGGCATGATCGACCCGCAACTGATTAACGTATCGCGAAACATTTTGCCCCGTTTGCTGATTAATGGCCTGAGACACTTTGCGCGGGGCAACGCCAACTTTGCGCGCCAACGTTGATAAGTTGAGTTGACTCTCCAGATACAGATTATTTTTCTTTAAGGTCAATAAGATGACAGAGAAAAGCGCCTCCAGCGATTCAGCTAATGGCTTATCATCCGTTACCGCCAACTCAGCCGGCAGCGCAGCAATCGGCTCTTCACGATGTGCGCTGGTCGCCAGGGTGTAGCACATTGTTAACGTAATCAAAAGGTTGCTGAAGCTGGCTATTAACCCAGCCTGATTTCCGGCAAAAAATGCATAGTCAGCACTGATAATGATATCGCCCACCCCCGACCCAATCAGCAAGATAGCCATCAGAAGCCATAACCGGTAGCTAAGCCAAATTTTTTCCACAGAGATCTGTTGCAAACGATCCTCACCAGGGCGCAAGTAAACCAGCACCGCAAGGCCATAAGATAAATAACTGATAATGACCATTGCATCGAGCCACTGTGGCGCGATCCAGAGACAAATTGCCGTACCGATAGGGCCTAAAGCATGTATCCCAGACGGCCAAATACCCGCCCTCCTCTCCCCGGTTGTACGAAGGAGTGCTAAATAGGTCAGCGGGGGGATAGTCATAGCGACGATAGGTTGTAAGCCATTAAACAGGGCAAGATGATAGCCATAGCGCAAGCCAATCAACCCGCTTTGTAATGCACAAACCAGCAATAGCAGCAGTAAGAATCCTCTCTGCTTACCGGATTTAATCAAATGATAAAACAAACCAATACATAAAATTGATAACAGAAAAGAGACGGGGATCAGTGGCATAACCCTTGCCTTAACAAGTGGATATCGTGAATAACGATTTTGTAGTGTAGACAGCCAGATAAGCGAAAACAAGCAGGTCCAGGGACTGGATCATGATCGAGGTCGCGGCTAAATGCCCTTCCCTCTAAGCTGACAAAGAACTCAATCAGTCAGGATATTAAATCATGAAAAATGCTGTGCTGTGCTTCTGTTTTTTGCTGTTTTTCCCGATGGTCAGTTATGGCTGGCAAACAGCGGTTACTCACATTTCATTCAATGACACTCAACGCCAGCGCCAACTTGATAGCTTAATTTATTATCCAACAGCGAAACAGGGAACAACGGCCCTACTGGGTGATAGTGCCATCTTCAACGGTATCTCGGTTTTACCTGATGCCCCCCTTGCCACAGGCCAATTTCCATTGATTGTCCTCAGCCACGGCAGTGGTGGCAACAAGACCAGTATGGCGTGGTTGGCAGATAAGCTGGTGCAGCAAGGTATGGTGGTAGTCGCAGCCAATCACCCAGGCAGTACCACTGGTAACTCTATACCGGCCAAATCAGCACAGCTATGGTTACAAACTGAAGATATCTCTTTTATTATTAGCACATTACTGTCTGATTCGCGCTGGAAGTCGGTACTGGATAATCAGCCTATTGGGGTAATTGGCCATTCGAAAGGGGGTTATAGTGCTATTGCGGCATTGGGTGCAACGCTTTCATTTCCACGTTTCATTGCCGGCTGCCAACAGCAGCCCGAACAAGTCAACTGCCAGTTTTATACCCGTGCGGAGGTAAAATTAAAGGCACTTCCAGTGCGGAAAATTGAAGGAAATTATGCTGATAAACGTTTACGTTTTGCGGTCGCTTTAGATCCCGGCATGGTGCCTTTTTATCAAAACAGTAGTCTGTTTCATTTAACAGCCCCACTGCTTCTGATTAATGCTCACTATTTTATCTCACCGAATATGGCACTAAATCTGGGCGGGAGTGAGTGGATAAAGCGGCTTAATCCGCCAGGTATAACCACAATAACCTTAGCCCACAGCGGACATTTCGATTTTCTGCCAACATGTAAACCGACAGCCCGCGCAGTTCTGGCTCAGGAAGGCGAAGACTTTATCTGTGCGACGTCAGTGACGGAAAGAGAAAAGTTACATCAGCAAACGGTTCAACAGATTGTTGAGTTCCTGCATCAACAACATATTTTGCACTGATATTTCAATATAATAATGGTGACGCACAAGCCATCCAAACTGTGCGAGGCTAAATAAAGGTGTCGGTAAGAAACAGCACACAGGCAAGTGATACACCACATAGGGTCATCACACTGAAAATCAGCTCGAACAGATAACGATTGATCATGATGGTTAGCCTATAAAAAAAGACACCCGGCGTTAACCGGGTGTCTGGAATTGGCTAGACTGTGCGGTACGGAGTGCCCGCATTCCGGCATAATTATGCTGCTGGCGCTGTCGCTGATTTTTTAACGGCTTTATGGTGTTTTTTAGCGGCTTGGGCTTTCTGAGCTGGCTGAGCTGGCGCTTTTTTCACGTGTTTTTTAGCGGCCTGTGCTTTTTGAGCAGGTGCTTTTTTCACATGTTTTTTAGCAGACTGTGCTTTTTGTTCTGTGGTTTGTTTGGTTGCTTTATGTTTTTTATGGTGAGTTGCTTTAGCTGGTGCTGCATTTTCTGCGGCAGGCGCAGCAGTAGTGCTGGTTGCAGCTGGTGCTGCTGTAGCGGCCGCAGTAGTTTCAGCAGCGAAAGCAACAGAAGACAGACCCATGGTTGCAGCAACGATCAGCGCTAATACTTTTTTCATTTTAAAATCCTCAGAGTTTGTTTCGCTAAGCCCCCGGTGGGGCCGTTGAAAGAATCATAGAGGAATCAATTTTTCCTTTCCGTGAGTCATTGGTTTCGCTAAGTAACCAAATGTACAAAGTAATAGTGATTATTATTTACGCCATACATTATGAATCACGCTATTTAAAAGCAGCCCTGTTCGGGAGGCATGGTGGTTAATTATCCCCTCGCCTTCGGATTAGTCCTGAAGCGCATGTCACATCGACGTGATGGACTATGCTTAATGTTCATCAGGCAAAACGGAGAGTCAAATGTTCAAGAAATCAGAAAAAATTGAAAGAGATCTCAATCAGGACGTGACCCTTCTGGCAGATACTCTTGACGATGTATTGCGTTCATCAGGTGAGAAAACCAAAGAGGAACTGACCAAAGTGCGCCACAATGCCGAAGGTGTATTACGTGATGCGCGAGCGCATTTCAACGGTTCGACCAGCCTAAAACAGCATGCCCGAGATGTTGCAGGTAACGCAGATGACTACATCCGCGACAAACCATGGCAAGGTGTCGGGATTGGTGCTGCGGTCGGCATCGTACTGGGTGTGCTGTTAGCACGCCGTTAAAAATAATCGGATAGCCGATAAACCGCCGGTATTTTATCCCCCCTCATTGCTGTGTCTACTTATAGGGATGACGATATCTGGCAGTTTGGTTAATCGGTGGCCCCAGTGATAATAGATGCACTGCGGGCCAATTCTCTTACCCGGTAAATAGCGGTTATTAACCAGACGTAGGGTTATTAAGCAGACATAGGGTTATTAAGCAGACATAGAAGTAATAACTTTGGCCAATAGGGCCACCAGCCGATCAGTTTCTGCCACAGAAGTGAGATTAGTAAATCCCATCAACAATCCATTTCCACCGGTTGCCTGGCTCGTTTCTGCCAACGCCCAATCTGATAGCGCCTGAACCGCTAACCCTTGCTGCCGCGCCCGTATTGCTACGGCATAATCAGCAAAACCCTTATCCAATCGCGCCAGTAATTGTATCCCTCCAGCTTGCTGTTCAACCTCAACAACGCCTGCCAACTGCCGCCTCAGACTTGTCGATAGCATCTCACGCCGTTCGGCATATAAATGACGCATACGTTTCAGATGGCGATAAAAATGCCCCTGATTGATAAACTCCGCCACACTGGCCTGTATCAGTGGTGGGCTGGTACAAATGCGTAACTGGCATCGCTGATTAAATAGTGCCACCCGTTGTGCTGGAACGACCAGATAAGCCAGCCTCAGTGCCGGAAACATCACTTTGCTGAAGGTACCGGCATAGAGCACCCGCCCCTGCCGGTCCAACGTTTTCAGCGGTGGCAGTGGCCGCCCTTGATACCGGAACTCACTGTCATAGTCATCTTCAATAATCCATGCATGCTGCTGATCGGCCCAATCCAACAGGGCAATACGTCGTGCCAGACTGAGCGCCACCCCTAACGGGCTTTGATGGGCTGGGGTGACGATGGCAAAACGTGCCTGGGGGCAGTCGTTAATTGCCGCACCGACATCCATTCCGTCCTGATCAACTGCGACCGGATGCGGAATAAGCCCAGCTTCGCGAATCAGTTGCCGTGTCACAGGATAGCCAGGATCCTCCAACCAGCCACGATCGCCCGGTTGCAGTAAGGTACTGATCACCAGATCCAGCAATGACTGATAGCCTGAGCAAATAAAAACTTGTTCAGGCTGGCAACTCACCCCGCGTGATAACTGTAAGTAATGTGCTATTGCTTCGCGCAATAACCCAAGCCCGGTAGCGGGGGGATGTCCAAGGGATGATGCGGTGAGATTATGTAACTGTTTGGCCATGATTCGCCCCCATTGCGCTCGGGGGAAAGCGTCCAGCGCCGGTAATCCTAGCTCGAAGGGCCGCGCCACCGGACTAACCGTTGAGACTTTATTCACCACAACAGGTTGCGCACTCTGAGTTAATGGCAGCAAAGGGGCATCACGTAACTGAGCTGAAACGTAAGTCCCACTCTGCCCACGACTTTGCAAATACCCCTCGGCAATTAATTGACCATAGGCATTTTCCACCGTACCTCGTGCCACCCCCACTTCACTGGCTAGCACCCGAATCGAGGGTAACCGCGAGTCAGGCAGCAATACCCCTTGCACGATGGCATCTTTAATACGCTGATAAAGCTGACGGTAGACCGGCTCGTTTTGTCGGCTATCCAGGCTCAGAAGATGTGAGAAACCCCTCATCATGACCCACTAAAATAAGTAATTTATGGCTCTATAGTATAGGTCATCACCGCGCTAGAGTAGCGCCATACTCTACGGTACCTCACAGGAACATATCATGGTTGCACAACGTCTTTATTTTTCCGAACTTTCACCTACAACCTATAAAGCACTGGTTAATGCGTCTCTCTCATTAGATAAGAGTTCGTTACCCAAAGCATTGATAGAAATGATTTTTATGCGGGTATCACAAATCAACGGCTGTGCATTCTGCTTGAATATGCACGGTAAATTCTTGCGTGAGAACGGTTTTGATAATGCCAAAATGGATGTGATAGCTGGCTGGCGTCTCAGTAATGCATTTACTGAAGCAGAAAGAGCAGCATTAGACTGGGCAGAAGCGGTGACTTACATCACCACCAGTGGCACACCTGATAATATCTTCGACGCCTTAAAAGTACATTTTACCGATGCTGAAATTTCCGATTTAACTTTTGCTATCAGTATCATGAATGCCTTTAACCGCTTAGCCGTCAGCCTGCGCCAGTAAATCATCTTGCCCGCAACAACTCCGCAATAGAAATATTTTTATCCTCCTTATTATTACTAAATCTACCGCCAGCCCCGTGCTGGCGGCCCTGTCGCTGAACAATGCATGAATTCTCAATAAATAACTACATGTAGTGTGGTTGAATTAAATAAACACTAGATATAGTATTTGTTTTATCACCTACGGAAATGAAACCGCAGTTGATTATCAGAGGCAGGTCGTCGCGGCACCTTAACAACCTGACTAATCCGCCTTTCCTCATTACAAAAGGTAAATGCGAATCATGAGTATTATTATTTACAGTAAACCTGATTGTGTCCAGTGCAATGCCACTTACCGAGCATTCGACAAACAAGGAATAGCCTATCAGGTCATTGATTTAACAGCAGATTTACAAGCATTAAATCATGTGAAATCTCTTGGTTATCAGCAGGTGCCAGTGATTGTTGCCGGCAATGAACATTGGTCCGGCTTCCGCCCTGACAAAATTAACGCACTGGTTCAGGCCGTCAGTGCCTGATGGGGGGACAAGATGAATCCGCTGGTCTATTTTTCCAGCTCGTCGGAGAACACTCACCGTTTTGTCGGGAAGCTGGAACTCCCGGCAATACGTATCCCTATTGCCGGTGCCCGTAAAACACCGCAGATCGAGCAGCCCTATATTTTGTTAGTACCCAGTTATGGTGGTGGCAGCCCGATAGGAGCAGTACCGATTCAGGTGATCCGTTTTCTAAATGATCCACACAACCGTTCATTGATTCGCGGCGTTATTGCTGCGGGTAACACTAATTTTGGCGACGCCTATTGTCTGGCAGGGAAAATCATCTCCCAAAAATGTCAGGTTCCTTACCTGTATCGTTTTGAACTACTGGGTACAGCAGAAGATGTGGCTAACGTGCGCAAGGGAGTAACTGAATTTTGGCAACGACAGAACTGAATATCACTGATCCATCCAGTAGCGAGCTTGACTATCACTCACTGAATGCGATGCTAAACCTCTATGATGCTGATGGACGTATCCAGTTTGACAAAGACCGGTTGGCGGCACGTCAATATTTCTTGCAACACGTCAATCAAAACACCGTGTTCTTCCACAATTTGCAAGAAAAACTCGATTATCTGGTCGAAGAAGGATATTACGAGAAAGAGGTGCTGGCTCAGTACGATTTCAGCTTTATCAAAAGCTTATTCCAGCAGGCCTATAGCAAAAAATTTCGTTTTCCCACTTTCCTTGGCGCCTTTAAATATTACACCAGCTATACCCTGAAAACCTTTGATGGCAAACGTTATCTGGAACGCTACGAAGACCGTGTTTGCATGGTGGCGCTAACACTGGCAGCAGGTGACCCGACACTGGCGCAAGAACTGGTAGAAGAGATAATCTCTGGTCGATTCCAACCGGCCACCCCGACCTTCCTCAATTGTGGTAAAAAACAGCGTGGTGAGCTTGTCTCCTGCTTCTTGTTACGCATTGAAGATAATATGGAATCAATTGGCCGCTCTATTAACTCAGCGCTGCAATTGTCTAAACGTGGTGGCGGGGTCGCTTTCCTACTAAGTAATATTCGTGAAGTCGGTGCGCCAATCAAACGGATTGAAAACCAATCCTCCGGCGTCATCCCTATCATGAAAATGCTGGAAGATGCCTTTTCTTATGCTAACCAGTTGGGCGCACGGCAAGGTGCGGGGGCGGTATACCTCCATGCCCATCATCCCGATATTTTACGTTTTCTGGATACCAAACGCGAAAACGCCGATGAAAAAGTTCGTATAAAAACCCTCTCATTGGGTGTGGTTATCCCGGATATTACCTTTGAGCTGGCGAAGAATAACGAAGAAATGTACCTGTTCTCTCCTTACGATGTAGAACAGGTTTACGGTTTACCGATGTCAGAAATCAGCATCAGCGAAAAATACCGCGAGATGGTCAATGACAAGCGCATCCATAAAAGCAAAATCAAGGCACGCGAGTTCTTCCAGATTCTAGCCGAGATCCAGTTTGAATCCGGCTATCCCTACATGATGTTTGAGGACACGGTTAATCGCGCCAATCCAATTAAAGGTCGAATCAATATGAGTAACCTGTGCTCAGAAATTTTGCAGGTTAATTCACCAACCGAATACAACGACGATCTTAGCTATCGCCATATCGGTAAAGATATCTCTTGTAACCTTGGTTCGATGAATATCGCGCATACCATGGATTCACCAGACTTTGGCAAATCGATTGAAACCGCTATTCGTGGGCTGACTGCCGTCTCCGATATGAGCAATATCCGCTCAGTACCCTCTATCGAGAAAGGTAATCAAGAATCCCATGCCATTGGCCTGGGGCAGATGAATTTGCACGGTTATCTGGCCCGCGAGCATATTTTCTACGGCTCTGAAGAGGCGCTCGATTTTACTAATATCTACTTTTATAGCGTGGTATATCACGCCATCCGCGCCTCGAACCAACTGGCAATAGAACGAGGCCACCACTTTAAAGGCTTTGATCAGTCAGATTATGCCTCGGGCACTTATTTCACAAAATATGTCGAGCAGAGCTGGCTGCCTAAAACCGCCAAAGTACAGGCACTATTTGCTCAGGCCGCTATTGTACTGCCCGATCAGCAAGATTGGGCCGCGTTACGCCAGTCAGTGATGGAACACGGTATTTATAACCAGAACTTGCAGGCGGTGCCGCCTACCGGTTCTATTTCCTATATCAATCATTCGACATCGAGCATTCACCCGATTGTCTCACCGATTGAGATTCGCAAAGAAGGCAAGATTGGCCGAGTCTATTATCCCGCACCTTACATGACTAACGATAACCTTGAATATTATCAGGATGCTTACCAGATAGGGCCGGAGAAAATCATTGATACCTACGCTGAGGCAACACAGCATGTCGATCAAGGGCTATCACTGACCCTGTTCTTCCGTGATACCGCCAGTACCCGCGATATTAATAAAGCGCAAATTTATGCCTGGAAGAAAGGGATTAAGACCATTTATTACATCCGGCTGCGTCAGATGGCGCTCGAAGGCACTGAAGTCGAAGGTTGTGTTTCTTGCTCGCTGTAATTCGCGGCACTGAATGAATAAAAATGGTTGATAAGGAAAATGATATGAACGCAGTAAAACCGATAACACACGTCAGTGCCATTAACTGGAATAAGATTGAAGACGATAAAGACCTGGAAGTATGGAACCGCCTGACAGCTAATTTCTGGTTGCCGGAAAAAGTCCCACTATCAAATGACATTCCCTCTTGGGCAACGCTGACACCTAATGAACAACAGCTTACGATTCGGGTTTTTACCGGCCTGACACTGCTGGATACTATTCAGAATACATTGGGTGCGCCGGCTCTGATTAAAGATGCCATTACCCCCCATGAGGAAGCGGTATTCTCGAATATCAGCTTTATGGAAGCGGTCCATGCTCGCTCTTATAGCTCTATTTTTTCTACTCTTTGCATGACATCTGATGTGGACGATGCCTATCGCTGGAGTGAAGAGAATGGCCCACTACAAAATAAAGCCAATATTATCTTACAGCACTATCATAATGATGACCCACTGAAGAAAAAGATAGCCAGTGTATTTCTGGAATCATTTTTATTCTATTCCGGTTTCTATTTACCGATGTATTGGTCCAGCCGGGCAAAATTAACCAACACTGCCGATCTTATTCGATTAATCATCCGTGACGAGGCAGTACATGGTTATTATATCGGCTACAAATTTCAGAAAGGGTTGGAGAAAGTCGACAATAGTCGCCGCCAGGAAATAAAGAACTTTGCCTTCGATCTGCTGCAAGACTTATATGACAATGAGGTGCGTTACACCGAGGACCTGTATGATAAGGTTGGCTGGACCGAAGATGTCAAAAAGTTCCTTCATTATAATGCCAATAAAGCATTAATGAATTTAGGTTATGAAGCCTTATTCCCCGCCAGTCAAGCAGCAGTCAGTCCGGCCATTCTGGCGGCATTATCACCAAATGCAGACGAGAATCACGATTTCTTCTCCGGTTCTGGCTCCTCTTATGTGATTGGCAAGGCAGTCAACACCGAAGACGAAGATTGGGATTTTTAAGCGTTCCCTATCGGTGCCCCACCCTCACTTTTATGGCATAAAAATGAGGCGATCCACATCCACTGGCAGCCGCAGCAAGGCTGCCCTCTATTGGGTGATGATTTAATGCCTCAGTCACCTTGTAAACTCACCACCACATATCCGCTATATTTACCTACGCAATGAACAGAACCACAACTAAAAACTGAAATTATTACCTGACTACTAATTTAGGCGCAGGCCAGTATATCAGGGGGATTCAGCATGTCTCTTGTGACGATAAAAATGTCATATCAGCATGATGACGGATGCTCAAACCGAAGGCTGACCACAAGAAAAATCGAGGGAATATAATCAATAACAGTATACTCAATAGAATGAATATATATGGACAATATTCACGCTATTAACTGGCTAATTATAGCCCACTCAGCATATCAATATTAAGCAAGATGTGAACATCAAAAAACCACAATATTAACGTATATAAATTAACAGATTAAAAAGATATATACTGAGATAAGGACTATTGCAATTCAGATTATAAGAACATTGAGGGTTGTCTCAGATTCTCATTGTGTTAGGGTATATGGCGCTCTATTTTTTCATCAGGATAACATTGATCGAATAAACATAATTCAAAATTGACAGAGGAATACACCAGCTGCATGGCAATTAAACTCGAAGTAAAGAATCTATATAAAATATTTGGTGAGCATCCAGAACGGGCCTTTAAGCTGCTTGAATCAGGTAAGAATAAAGAGCAGATATTTGCCAAAACGGGTTTGTCCGTTGGCGTTAAAGATGCCAATCTGGCCATTGAAGAAGGCGAGATATTCGTCATCATGGGGTTATCCGGTTCTGGTAAATCCACCCTGGTACGCCTTCTCAATCGTCTGATAGAACCCACCCGTGGAGAAGTACTGATCGATGGCGAAGATATTGCCAAAATATCTGATAGTGCCCTGCGCACCGTACGCCGTAATAAGATCAGTATGGTCTTTCAGTCCTTTGCATTAATGCCCCATTTGAATGTTCTCGATAACACCGCATTCGGTATGGAGCTGGCTGGCGTCCCTTTGCAGGAACGTCACGACAAAGCGCTGGAAGCACTGCGTCAGGTGAGTCTGGAAAGCTACGCCCACTCCTACCCCGATGAACTTTCCGGCGGGATGCGTCAGCGCGTCGGTTTAGCCCGGGCGATGGCCAATAACCCTGACATCTTATTAATGGATGAGGCCTTTTCAGCGCTAGACCCCTTAATACGTACAGAAATGCAAGATGAGCTGGTCAAATTACAGGCCAAACATCAAAGGACCATTGTCTTTATCTCTCATGATTTGGATGAAGCCATGCGCATTGGTGATCGTATCGCCATTATGCAGGGCGGCGAAGTAGTACAGGTCGGCACCCCGGATGAAATACTGAATAATCCGGCTAATGACTATGTGCGCACCTTCTTCCGTGGCGTCGATATCAGCCACGTCTTTAGTGCCAAGGATATCGCGCGCCGTCGCCCGGTATCATTAATTCGTAAAACCCCGGGTTTCGGCCCTCGTTCAGCATTAAAACTGCTTCAAGATGAAGACCGCGATTATGGCTATGTGCTGGAACGCGGGCAGAAGTTTATTGGCGTGGTATCGATAGATTCACTGAAAAAAGCCTTGGCGGAGAGCCAGTCGCTGGATAGTGCCTTACTGGCCGATCCTGCGCCGGTTCCCGCAGACATGCCCCTCAGTGAGTTGATTTCACTGGTTGCCCAGGCCCCGTGTGCGGTCCCTGTGGTCGGTGAAGACAACAGTTATATCGGTATTATTTCCAAAGCCATGCTGTTGCAGGCTTTAGATAAGGAGACGCCAAATGAGTGATCCAATTCAAAGCAGTACCCCTGTAGACAGTAATCCTTGGGCGACGGATGCGGCAGCTTCAACAGCACCGGCGGCAACAGATACCGCCCCTCAGACACTGTCAGCCGCTGTTGACCCGTGGGGAGCGAGCATGGCTGAGGGTAGCCATGCCGCCAGCAGTACCAGCCATGAGGTTGCTTCTCAGGCCGTTCAGAGCACTGCGACACAAAGTACCGATTGGTTGAATAGTACTCCGGCCGCTGCTCCCGAGCATTTCAGTCTGATGGATCCGTTTCATAACACTTGGGTGCCACTGGATTCCTGGGTCACCCACGGTATCGACTGGGTTGTGCTGAATTTTCGCCCCCTGTTCCAGGGTATTCGTGTGCCGGTTGATTTTATTCTCAGTGGCTTTCAGCACCTGCTACTGGGCATGCCAGCACCGATCGCCATTCTGGTTTTCGCGCTGATCGCCTGGCAGTTCTCCACCTTAGGAATGGGCGTAGCAACCCTGATATCACTGGTTGCTATTGGCGCTATCGGTGCGTGGTCACAAGCAATGGTGACACTGGCGCTGGTTCTGACTTCGCTGTTCTTCTGTATTCTTATCGGGCTACCGATGGGGATATGGCTGGCACGCAGTAATAATGCCGCACGTATAATTCGGCCGTTACTGGATGCCATGCAGACTACACCGGCATTCGTTTATCTGGTACCCATCGTCATGCTGTTCGGTATCGGTAACGTCCCCGGCGTGGTCGTGACCATCATCTTTGCGCTGCCACCCATTGTTCGTCTGACCATTTTGGGCATCAAACAGGTACCAGAAGATCTTATCGAAGCCGCTGAATCCTTTGGTGCCAATCCACGCCAATTACTGTTCAAAGTGCAGTTACCGCTGGCGATGCCAACCATCATGGCAGGCGTGAACCAAACCCTGATGCTGGCACTGTCGATGGTAGTCATCGCCTCGATGATTGCTGTAGGGGGCTTAGGTCAAATGGTACTGCGCGGTATTGGCCGCCTTGATATGGGGCTGGCCGCAGTCGGTGGTGTCGGTATTGTGATTCTGGCGATCATCCTTGACCGCCTGACCCAATCATTAGGCCGCGATCGCCGTACCAAAGGCATTGGCCTCTGGTATACAGCCGGCCCGATTGGGCTTATCACCAAACCCTTTAGAAATACTAAGTAATTTCAAATTATTACGCTCAAATTTAAGCGTAATTGTCGCAGGCAGTTTGGACATGGACAGCGCGCAATCACCGCAACGTACACACAGTACGTAAGGATGATGAGCACTGTCCTCGTTCAAAATGGCAAGTAAAATAGCTTAAAAAGGAACAACTATGCGTTCGACAGGAATCTGGGCCTTGGCCCTCACCACACTGATCAGCACTCAGTTATCCGCCGCAGAATTACCGGGCAAAGGCATCACTGTCCAGCCGCTGCAAAGTACCATTTCGGAAGAGACCTTCCAGACCTCTCTGGTCAATAAAGCCTTGGAAAAACTCGGTTACGATGTCCAACCGACCAAAGAGGTAGATTACAACGTCGCGTATTCAACTATCGGCGCAGGTGATGCCACCTATCTGGCGGTAAATTGGGAACCACTGCATAACGACCAATATAATGCTGCCGGTGGCGATGCCAAATTTTATCGTCAGGGTAACTATATTGAAGGATTGGCACAGGGTTATCTGATCGATAAAAAAACCGCTGATAAATACCACATTACCAATATTGAGCAGCTAAAAGATCCGAAAATCGCCAAATTGTTTGATGCTAATAACGATGGTAAAGCCGACCTAACCGGCTGTAACCCAGGTTGGGGCTGTGAAGCACCGATAAATCATCAGATCAAAGCTTATGGTCTGAGCGATACCGTTATCCATAATCAGGGTAACTATGCCGCGATGATTGCCGATACGATTACACGTTACAAAGAAGGCAAACCAATCCTGTATTACACCTGGACACCTTATTGGGTCAGTGATGTATTGGTGCCGGGCCGTGACGTAGTATGGTTGCAGGTTCCCTTCTCTTCCCTGCCAGATAAAACTATCGACACCAAGCTGTCTAACGGTGCGAACTACGGCTTCCCACCGAGTGTGATGCATATCGTGGCTAACAAAAAATGGGCTGAAGCTAACCCGGCCGCCGCTAAGCTGTTCTCTATCATGAAATTATCGATTAATGATGTGAATGCTCAGAACATGCGGATGCACGCGGGTGAATCGTCAGATGCCGATATTGAACGTCATGTGAATGGTTGGATTCAGGCCCATCAGGCCACCTTTGATGGTTGGGTAAAAACAGCGGCGCAAGCAGGTAATGCGAATGCTACGCAGTAAATTCTAAATGGGTTTATTGATGTGTTACCCAAGGGGGGGTTCTATTATTTTGCCCCCCAGCAGCTTCAAGTACCAAGGGTATAGATACAACGAAGCCCCGAGTTAGCAATAACTCAGGGCTTCTGAATGTTGGCGGTGCGGACGGGACTCGAACCCGCGACCCCCGGCGTGACAGGCCGGTATTCTAACCGACTGAACTACCGCACCACGCTGCTGTTCCGGTTAAGAACGAGACGGATATTACGTATGGAATGCAATCTCGTCAATACTTTTTCCAGCAAAATAAGCCGGTTGCGCAGTTTTTCATCTGGAAATCATTTTATTCTGCATTTGCACTATCTTCCGATTCAAGCGGCATCCGCCACAAACAACTGCCGCCCTTCTTCATCACCAAATCCAGACGCGATTCATGGGCTGACAACTCCTCTTCAGCCGCATAAATTACTTTCAACGCAGATGCTGGCCGGGTAATACGCTGGATATTTTCAGAAGAATCATTCTGCGACTGATCACCTTCCATAGAGAAAGACAGAGACGTCTGACCGCCGGTCATCGCCAGATACACTTCTGCCAGAATTTCGGCATCGAGTAATGCGCCGTGCAACGTTCGCTTGGTATTATCTATCAGATAGCGATCGCATAACGCATCAAGGTTATTACGCTTGCCGGGGAACAGGCGGCGCGCCAATAACAGGCTATCGGTGATGGTACAGAAGGTTTCCGTTTTCGGAATATCTTGCTGTAACATACGGAACTCGTAATCCATAAAGCCGATATCAAACGCCGCATTATGAATGACCAGTTCAGCACCACGGATAAACTCGAGAAACTCCGGTGTAATATCAGCAAATGTGGGTTTATCGGCCAGAAACTCATCACTGATACCATGGACACCGTAGGCCTCTGGGTCGACCAGACGGTCCGGTTTCACATACACATGGAAGTTTCTGCCGGTCAGACGGCGGTTGATCACTTCAACAGCACCGATCTCAATAATCCGATGGCCTTCATAATGAACGCCCAGCTTATTCATACCAGTGGTTTCAGTATCCAGAACAATCTGTCTGGTCGGGGTAACTTGCATATTGCCAGTGCTCATAGCGCTCGTTTATGTCAGACTTAACGTTTAAACAGATAGGAAGAGTCTACCAGAGATGACTAAACAGGTAGAAATTTTCACCGACGGATCTTGCCTTGGCAATCCTGGCCCCGGTGGTTATGGCGCAATTATGCGTTACAAACAACATGAAAAGACCTTTAGTGCTGGCTACCGTTTGACAACCAACAACCGTATGGAGTTGATGGCTGCTATCGTCGCCTTGGAGGCATTGACATCACCTTGCCACGTGACGCTCAGCACTGACAGCCAATACGTGCGTCAGGGCATCACACAGTGGATCCACAACTGGAAAAAGCGCGGGTGGAAAACCACAGACCGCAAACCGGTACGTAACGTAGATTTATGGCAACGGCTGGATCTGGCAATCCAAGGCCATACCGTACAATGGGAATGGGTTAAAGGCCATGCTGGCCATCCTGAAAATGAGCGCTGCGATGAACTGGCACGCCTTGCGGCCAATTCACCGACACAAGACGATATTGGTTATATCCCCAACTAACTCTTCTTACCTGACGTTGCCACGGTATTAGTGGCTTTCACACACCGAATCAAGGTTGGTCGCGATAACTTTTGGTTGCGCCAACCGCACGGCTAAACCAAGGCTTACGTGCACCAAACTTCATCGGATTAAATGTTAAAGGTATGGTGCGCTTACGGGCCACAATCAGGCTGACACACCCCAGTGCATGTAGATGGGTGCTGATAAAGCGCCCACCTTCTTTATGCCAGGGTAAAACGTGAAAGCACGACATATGCATAACTTCATAATTCAGCAAACTCAGCCAATCCAGCAAACGCATCTGAGTAAACATTCGGCTAATATAAGGCTGGCGCTGGCGTAATATTGGCACCAGCTTGCCGGCACCCAGCACACTCATCGGATTGAAGTTACTGATAATCAACCAGCCGTCATCAATAAGCACCCTATCTGCCTCACGCAAAATACGATGTGGATCAGTGGCATAGGCTAAAGAATGAGATAACAGACAGGCATCCACTGACTTTTCAGCAAAAGGTAACTGGTATGGGCTGGCCAGCACCTGCATATTAGTACCTTGTTCCCCCACATTAACCTGATGGGAGATAGCACATTTATCGCTGGCGATTTCCGCACTCAACTGGCCTATTTTCAACAGATGAAAACCAAATAGCTTCGGCCACCAAGGTTGTAATTGCTGTTCAAGCGCCGCACGGTAATACTCTCCCCAAGGTAACTCCGCCCAAGATGCGGGCGCATCGATCTGTTGG
This sequence comes from Yersinia sp. 2540 StPb PI, assembly GCF_052217165.1. Lineage (NCBI taxonomy): Bacteria > Pseudomonadati > Pseudomonadota > Gammaproteobacteria > Enterobacterales > Yersiniaceae > Yersinia > Yersinia sp. 2540 StPb PI. Next base: position 1,654,041 of record NZ_JAZGQC010000001.1, on the reverse strand, counting down.
TGTGTTTGCGCTAGTTTCATGTTTCTACCCAATAGATTTCAAGGTGCAGGAAGGTGGCAAGTAAGTGAACCCCGATAAGCTAATCCCCGTAAGTGATGCGGATGAACGGGAGCCGCCAATACACCTGCGATTTGAAAGATGACGGGTATATTATCTTCTTTCACACTCAAGCGGTTGCCAACAAAAAAGAGGTATCCAATGAATCTTATCAGTATTCCGGCATTTCAAGACAATTACATTTGGTTATTGGCAAACCCACAAAAACACTGCGTTATTGTTGATCCGGGTGAATCAGCGCCGGTGCTGTCTGCACTGGCACAAGGCCAATACACTCCTCAGGCCATCCTGCTCACCCATCACCACAACGATCACGTCGGTGGTGTGGCACAATTACACCGCCATTTTCCCAATATTCCCGTCTATGGTCCGCAGGAAACAGCAAATAAAGGTGCGACAGTTATCGTAAATGGGGGTGATCACCTGACAATTGATGGTCAAAACTACACCATTATTGCCGTCCCTGGCCATACCCTTGGGCACATTGCATACTACAGCGAACCTTATCTTTTCTGCGGCGACACACTTTTTTCTGCCGGCTGCGGCAGACTATTTGAAGGCACACCAGAGCAAATGTATGCGTCAATTCAACGACTGGCGCAGCTTCCCGCTGAAACCTTAATTTGCAGCGCGCATGAATATACTCTCGCAAATCTTAAGTTTGCTCGTTTCATTTTGCCCGCAGATCAAGATATTGCTACATATCAACAACAAATCATGCAATTACGGGCAAAAAACCTACCTAGTTTGCCGGTAAAATTGCAATTAGAGCGTAAAATTAATGTTTTTTTACGTTGTGATGACATTGATTTACAAAGGAAAATAGGCGTTATCTCGCCACCAGACTCACTTGCTTCAGTTTTTTCCGAATTACGCGCCCAGAAAGACCGCTTCTGAGCTTTTAGTTGTGTTTTTTGTCGAAGCAAAGTATGATTGGTCGTCTTTTAAGCAACTGACATTGACACACACATGAAGACCAAAGCGATATTTCTCGCCTCAGTCTTGCTTGTTGGGTGCCAGACGTCCAAGCAGGACGTACAGGTTCCCGTACAGCATGCGCAGAGTTTGTCTTCAGCAGGTCAAGAGAGTGAAGCAGGAGAGTACACAAATAGCGTCCGAGAGGGCAGCGCGCGATGGCTTGATAGTGAAAGTGGCCTCGCGCAGCAAGATTTGTGGAACTTCATTAGCGACGAGCTGAAGATGAAGGTTCCGGAAAATTCCCGGATCCGTGAACAAAAGCAAAAATACTTAAGAAATAAGAGCTATCTCCACGATGTAACATTACGGGCAGAGCCGTACATGTACCTGATAGTCGAGCAGATTAAGAAACGTAAAATGCCGATGGAACTGGTACTGCTACCCATAGTGGAGAGCGCTTTTGACCCACACGCGACATCATCCGCCAACGCCGCAGGGCTATGGCAGATAGTGCCGAGTACAGGTCGAAACTATGGCTTGAAACAAAACCAATGGTATGACGGCCGCAGAGATGTGGTTGCTTCTACCAAAGCAGCGCTTGATATGATGGAGCGCCTGAACAAAATGTTTGACGGTGACTGGTTGTTAACAGTCGCTGCTTATAACAGTGGTGAAGGCAGAGTCATGCAAGCGGTGAAAGCTAATAAGGCAAAGGGTAAACCGACCAATTTTTGGGCATTGTCGCTTCCACGTGAAACGTCAATTTATGTTCCAAAAATGCTGGCCTTGGGTGATTTAATCAAGAACAGCAAAAAGTACGGTATAAACTTGCCAGAACCCGACAAAGACCGTGCATTAGCACGTGTTGATGTAGGTCAGCAGATACAGCTAACTCAGGCGGCTGAGATGGCGGGGATGTCACTTACTAAGTTGAAATCCTTTAATTCTGGGTATAAGCGCAATGTAACGGCACCTGATGGACATGGTCCTCGTTATATTATGTTGCCAAAGGCCCATGCTGAGCAGCTTAAAGATTCATTGGCAGATACTGATATTGCCGCCGTTCAACCAACCAAGTTGGCACAGAACAGCTCAAAATCAGCATCAGGTTCGCAGTATAAAGTTCGCTCCGGTGATACCTTATCTACGATTGCCAAGCGGTTGAATATCAAGACCAGCGATTTGCAGAGTTGGAACAACTTACGTGCCAAGAGCACCTTAAAAGTTGGGCAAACCCTGCAACTGGCAAGCAATACAACGACCAGCAACAGCATCACCTATCAGGTTCGTAAAGGTGATTCTTTTGCCAGTATTGCCAAGCGTCACGGTGTAAACACCGACGATGTGATGCGATGGAATTCGGTAGTCAGCAAGGCTAATAGTTTACAACCAGGCTTGAAATTGACGTTGTTCGTTAACGGCAAATCGACCCCGGATACGTAGAGTCAGAATCGCGATTAAAGCTGTTAAAAAGCACCCTTCGGGGTGCTTTTTTTATGGCTGAAATTCAACCAGCAGTGGATTGTGATCAGAGGCTCGAGTCACTAATACCGATGCATCTGCCAGAGTAAGACCCCGATAAAAGACAAAATCAAGCGGTCGGCCAAACGCACGGCTACGGTTATCAGCCCGGAATTCAACTTCAGCTAACCCCACCACTTGGGCAAAGCACTGTAAAGCATTAACCCGCTGTCGGCTCCAGGCATTAAAATCCCCCGCCAGAATCACCGGGCCACGATGCATCGCGATTTGTTCCCCAATGGGCTCGAGTTGTTTACTGTAAACATCAACACCAAGACTGAAATTCACCGCGTGAATATTCACCACCATCAATAAACGGCCGTCATGGATTGGGTAAACAGTAATTAAGGCCGATTTAGACAACCGCAGTAACGGCTCTCTCTCACGCAGGGGGCAACAGTAGACCGGATGGGTGGCTGCAAGCGTCATCACACCTGAAGGGTGCTGAGGCAGTGCAAAGGCAGGAACCTGATCGGCCGCCTGATAGTGAGACGTAGCAAACCGCACCAGCTCAGGTGTTGTTTGTGCTTCTTGCAGTAACATCAGTTGAGTATCACGCCCGAACTCTTTGAGCACCGAGAGCCATTGCGCCCGCTGCTGCTTAAAGATATTCCACACCATCACCCGCAAAAATTCAGATGTCGGCAATGGCGCGCCTGGCGGTAACCCCAGCCCCAGTTGCTTAGCAGAACCTGGGAAGATTTGTTCAACCGGTTGACCTGCAACATATCGCATGGCATATGTTCGTTTCGGCACTTTGATGGCCTATTCCTTATTCGAAATCACTCTGGCTCGAGAGGTAACAACAGCCGGTAGTTCACTGATTATACGCCCAGATGCTGCTGTCAGTAATTTCTTTTAGCCACGATATTATTCTGATGTTGGGATACACAAGCAGAGATTCAATCTATGTGATTCATAATGCACTAATAAGCCTGCTATTAACAAAGAAGCCCACAATCGCGGGCTTCAATAGATACTGGCAGGGATTTAGCTGACAGCAACTTGCCGTGGGTGCTTCTTATCCAGCTTGCCACTCAGTGTCACCAGTAATAGCGCACCAATAACAATCACGCCACCGATCCAAGGGGTCTGAGCCAACCCAACCCGGATAACTGTCTGCCCACCAATAATCGATCCTAACGCGATTCCGACATTAAACGCCGCGATATTCAGGCCCGAAGCAACGTCAACGGCATGTGGCGTATATTCTTGCGCTTTCTGCACCACATAAACTTGTAAACCGGGGACGTTACCAAAGGCAAAAATCCCCATGACCAGCAACGTAATTAATGCCGCAATACTGTGGTTGGCACTGAATTGGAAAACAAACAGTAAGACAGCAAGTGCGGTAAAAATAAAACTCAAAGCAGGTACTGCACCATGGCGGTCTGCGAGTTTACCGCCCCAGATATTGCCGATAGCGACCGATACCCCATACGCCAGTAAGATCCAACTCACTGCGGCAGGTGAGAATCCTGCCAGCTCTTGCATCATTGGCGCGAGGAAAGTAAACATGGTGAAGAAACCACCGTATCCCAAGGCGGTAATGGCATAAATCAGCAGTAAACGTGGGTGGGTGAGCACCTGTAGTTGCTGCTTTATACTGGCTGAAGCCTTATTGGGAATATTACTGGGAACCAAAATGGCGCTGGCAATAATGGCAATGACCCCAATCAGTGACACCGCAAGGAAAGTCTCCCGCCAGCCAAAATGCTGGCCGATAAATGTCCCGAGCGGAACCCCAGTCACCAGTGCCACCGTTAAACCACCAAACATAATAGCAATCGCCGACGCCGCTTTCTCCTTTGGCACCAAACTGGTAGCAATAGTCGAACCAATCGAGAAGAACACACCGTGGGCCAGACCGGTGAGTAAACGAGCAACAACCAGAGTCTCATAACCAGGTGATTGCCAGGCTAATAAGTTCCCCAGGGTGAACAAGACCATCAAGCCAATCAATAGCATTTTACGCGGTATGCGCCCGGTTAATGCGGTTAACACTGGAGCACCAATAGCAACGCCCAATGCATAGATTGAAACTAATAAACCGGCGGATGGCACAGAAACCGCCAGTTGTTCTGCGATGGTCGGAACCAGCCCGACAATCACAAATTCAGTGGTACCAATAGCGAATGCACTGATGGTCAGTGCCCATAATGCAAGCGGCATAATTACTCCAGAAATACGGGTCAATTTGATAGCGGCTATTATGTACCTATGGTTAAATGACAAAAATGCTCAAAATATCAAAATATTTTTGCTGGAGTGGCAACAATGAAAGCGCATTCAGATGAACTGATTACTTTTGTTACCGTAGTGGAATGTGGCAGTTTTAGCCGTGCGGCAGAGCAACTCGATCAAGCTAATTCAGTCGTCAGCCGGACAGTAAAAAAACTCGAAAGCAAGCTAGGGGTGACGCTGTTAAATCGCACAACCCGGCAAATCAGCCTGACACAAGAAGGCGAGCACTACTTTCGGCGAGTGCAAAATATTCTGCGGGAAATGGCCACTGCGGAAAACTAGATACTCGATAATCAGTTAAATCCCAAAGGATTGCTGCGTATCGATGCTTCTACTCCAGTGGTGTTGCACATTCTGGCTCCGCTGATGGCGGAGTTTCGTCAGCGTTATCCGTTGGTGACATTATCACTGGTTTCGTCAGAAACCTTTATTAACCTAATTGAAAGAAAGGTTGATATTGCTATTCGGGTCGGCACGTTACAGGACTCAACCTTACGTGCCAGAAAGCTGATGACCAGTTACCGCCATATTTTGGCCTCACCGGCCTACCTAAAGCAACATGGCACCCCACAAACGGTGGCTGATTTACAGCATCATTTATGTCTGGGGTTCAATGATTTACCGGTGCTAAATCGTTGGCCGCTCGCAGGTGCTGATGGGCAACTTTATGAAATAAATTCAGATTTAACGTCAAATAATGGGGAGACGCAACGCCGCCTTTGCCTTGAGGGAAATGGCATTGCTTGCTTATCGGATTTCATGATCAGAGGCGATCTACAACGCGGGGACTTAGTGCCGCTACTGGTAGAACAGACTCTACCCGTCGTTATGCCGATTAATGCAGTGTATTACAGTGATCAGGCCGTCAGTAACCGGCTGCGTTGTTTTATTGATTTTATCAATGAACGTCTGGCACAAATGTTCCCAGCAAAATAAAAAACCACCCAACATAGGGTGGTTCAGATAATGGTTTAAAGCGTGATCAATCCCATGCAGGTGCCAGGCCTTCAGGGCTGACTAACCTCTCACCACGATCCAACGACGCTATCAGTGCCATATCTTCGGCACTCAAGCGCAATTCCTGCGCTAACATGTTACTGGCCAGATTAGCGGCTTTGGTCGATGACGGGATCACGCTATAGCCCAGTTGCATCGCCCAGCTTAAAATCACCTGAGCGGGAGTGGCACCATGTTGCTCCGCAATCGTTTTAATCACGGGCTCTTCTAGCGCTTTACCATAAGCCAGCGTCATATAAGAAGTGATCGCTATGCCATTTTCTTTCGCAAATTCAACGACCTTACCGTTCTGTAATAAGGGTGACAGTTCGATTTGGTTGGTAGCAATTGCCTCGGCCCCCACCGCCGCAATGGCCTGTTTCATTAAATCGATGGTGAAGTTAGAAATACCAATCTGCCGGGTTAAGCCCAGCTCTTTGGCTTTCACTAATTCAGCCATAAATTCAGCGACGGGTACTTCATCGTTTGGCGAAGGCCAGTGAATCAATGTTAAATCCACATAGTCTGTTCTTAGCTTCTGCAAGCTCTCTTGCAGGCTAGGGATGAGCTTGCCCTGCGCTAAGTTAGCAATCCAAATCTTAGTGGTGATAAAGAGCTCATCACGCTGGATGCCGCTTTGCGCAATAGCTTGGCCAACAGCTGCTTCATTTTCATATATTTGTGCGGTATCGATAACACGATAGCCCGCGGTTAATGCCTGACTCACTGAATCAATAACAACTTGATCTTGAAGACGAAAAGTTCCCAGGCCGAATGCAGGTACGCTCATAGTAATTCCTCATTTTGAATTTTTATCGTGCTTAAACATGTTTAAAATTGGCTGATTACCGGGGGCCATTTACCCGAGCCACCCGGTAAAAATCTGAACTGATTATGCCCAGAGTTTTATTGCCAAAAAATGCCATATTCAACACAATACTTTTGATAAAAAATCAACAATGAGGAAAGCAATGGCGGTTACGGCCAGCGACGGATCACCAATGAGGTGTTAATGCCGCCAAACGCGAAGTTATTTGTCTGGAAGAATTCGGTATCAATATAACGCCCCTCGCCCATCAGGTAATCCAGGTCACCACAGGCAGGATCAGGGTCAGTTAGATTAATGGTTGGTGCGAAACGCCCGGCCCGCATCATTTCCAGACTCATCCAGGCTTCAAGAGCACCGCAAGCCCCTAGGGTATGACCAAAATAACTTTTCAAAGAGGAAATGGGGGTCCGGTTACCAAAAACAGCCGCCGTAGCCTGGCTTTCTGCAATATCGCCACGTTCAGTCGCGGTACCATGAGCACTGATATAGCCAATATCAGCGGCAGCCAGGCCCGAGCTTAGTAACGCCTTTTCAATGCAGATTTGCATGGTCTCTTTTTGTGGTTGAGTAATATGGCTGGCATCGCAATTAGTATAAAAACCAATGATTTCACCGTAAATAGTGGCACCACGTGCTTTGGCGTGCTCCAGTTCTTCCAGAATCAACGTGCCAGCCCCTTCACCAATAACCAAGCCATCACGTTGGCGATCAAATGGCCTTGGTGATAATTTTGGTGAATCATTTAGCTGGCTAGTAGCAAACAAGGTATCAAATACCGCCGCCTCGGAAGGACACAGTTCCTCTGCACCACCAGCAACCATCACTTTCTGGTAGCCATGACGGATTGCTTCATAGGCATAACCAATTGCCTGACTACCTGACGTACAAGCACTTGAGGTAGGAATAACCCGCCCGCGCAACCCAAAAAACAGCCCAGTATTCACCGCCGCCGTATGCGGCATCATTTGCACATAGGTGGTGCCGGTAATATTGTTGGTGTGTTTTTCGGTTAACATCGTGGCAAATTCACTCACCGGCTTAGTGCTACCGGTAGAAGAGCCATAGGCAATCCCTGTATCCCCATTGGTAAGTACATCTTCCCCCATCAGACCCGCTTGCTCTAGCGCCAGCTCAGTGGCTCTGGTGGCCAATAAGGATACCCGCCCCATCGAGCGGATGCGTTTACGGGTGTAATGTGCGGGCACCACAAAATCATCAATCGGCGCACCTAAATGGGTATTCAACCCCTGATATTCTTCCCACTGCGGCATATATTGCACCGCATTTTGACCGGCATAAATACGTGCTGAAATATCCGCCCAGTTATTGCCAAAGGCAGTGACCCCACTCATGCCGGTAATCACAACTCTATTGATGGCAACCATCCTGCTGCTCATACCATTCCTCCATTAATTGAAATCACCTGACGCGTGACATAACCGGCGATATCTGACATCAGGTAACTGGCTAAACCAGCCACCTCTTCAGCCTCTCCCATCCGTTTAAGTGGGATCATCCGCATGGCTTCTTGCAGCGCGATAGGCTCCATATTGATCATGCCAGTATCAATCAACCCAGGTGCAATACAATTCACGGTAATCTTGCGTTTAGCCAACTCCAGCGCCAGAGCCTTACAAGCCCCGATAATCCCCGCTTTAGCCGCACTGTAATTCACCTGACCACGATTCCCCACCACACCGGAGACCGAAGAAAGCGCAATAATGCGCCCGCCGTTACGTAAACCAATCATCGGCATTACGCAGGGGTGCAACACATTATAGAAACTGTCCAGATTGGTATGAATGACGCCATCCCAATCCTCTTGCGTCAATGCTGGGAATGCACCATCACGCGTGATACCGGCATTGTTCACCACACCGTAGTAAGCGCCATGAGTGGCGATATCCTGCTCGAGTACCTCTTTACACTGCGGCCTGTCGCTGATATCAAAACAGATCAAGCGCCCTTCACCACCCGCCTCAATAATCTGAGCCAGTGTCGCTTCACCGCCAGTAAGATCTTGGTGATAATGAACAACCACTAAAAAACCATCCGCAGCCAGACGGTGTGCGATGGCCTGCCCGATCCCTTTGCTGGCCCCGGTGACTAAAACAGAACGCTTCATGCGCCTTTCCCCAATGTGAGTTTTTTTATTTCTTCGGCATCTGGCTGATAAGTATTTAGCCGACCACGAGCAACCTGCTTTCCAGCCATGTTGATACTGCACTCGAAACTGCCAATTTTTTCATCTTGCAGGATTAACTGGACACAAACCTGAAGTTCGCTACCCGCAGGAAATGCCGGTAATTCACAGCTGATAGCTCGCCCACCAAGTAGCATCCCTATCGTGGGAGGTATCGCTTGCGCCAAGCCATGCCAGCCACGCCACACGCCGATAGTTTGTGCCATTAATTCGATAGCAAACCAGTTGGGGAGGCAGCCCTGAGCATCGAGGAACGGCGCAAGCACCCCATGCTTACTCAAGGTGACCCTGCATTCAGCCCCGTCCTCCCCTACCCAATGGACGTTATCCAGCATCACCATTGGTGATTGATGTGGGAGGTAATGTTCAGCGGAATACGCCATCAGCCGGCTCCTAATATCACACACGCATTGTTGCCACCAAAAGCGAATGAGTTCGACAAAATAACCGGGGTTTTAAGTACTTCCGGCTTGGTGACCAAATTAATCTCGGCCAAAGTAGTATCCCAAGAAGCATGAGAAAAATCTTGTACTGGTAAGGGTAGAGTCCGGCTCAATATCAGCCAACTGAGTGCCGCCTCTGTGGCCCCAGCGGCCCCCAGCGTATGCCCGGTAAGATGTTTAGTTGAACTACAAGGTGTCTGATGACCAAAAACCCTATTCACGACCTGCGCTTCTATCTGATCATTTAACCGCGTCGCCGTGCCATGCAGATTGATGTAGCCCACATCAGCGGGCTGCAACTCTGCCTGACGTAATGCCATCCTGATAGCCTGTTCCGCCCCATGCCCTTCAGGATGGGGGGCGGACATATGCCAGGCATCGGAGGACTCCCCAACCCCGAGTAACGCTACAGGTGAAGGTTCACGTGATAATAAAATCAACGCCGCTGCCTCACCCACGTTGATCCCTTGGCGCTCGGCGGCAAAAGGGGTACAACGCTCAGCCGAAAGTGACTCCAGGCTATGAAAACCATTGATGGGCATACGACATAAACTGTCAGCGCCACCGACTATCGCCGCATCGACTATTCCAGACTCGATCAAACGCTTACCGCTGATAATCGCCCGTACACTGGAAGAACAAGCCGTAGACACGGTATAACTCGGGCCATTCAGCCCCAAATAACGCGAGAGGAAGATGCCAGGATCGCCTAACTCCTGCTGTTGATAGTGATACCCTGGCGGAAACTGCCCGGCGACGTCACCAGAACCAGGCTGATATTCTCTAACCGCCCGTTCCCCCTCAAAAATACCTGAGGTGCTGGTTCCCATAATCACAGCAACCCGTGATACACCATAGCGAAGAATGCATGCGGAAACCTCAGGTTGAATCTGCGACAATGCCGCCAACAACAGGCGATTATTCCGGCTATTGTGCTGCGAAAGTGGCTCGGGCAAAGTAGGCAATTCAGTATTCACGGCCCCCAGCCAAATCGGGGAATCACCCAAGAGCCACCCTTGCTGGGGGGCCATGCCTGGGGCTAACCCGGCACTAAGGCTCGCACTCACTTCAGACAATGAGCTGCCTAACGCATTAACCATGCCAACAGCAGAGAAATAGACCATCGCTGTTACTCCTCCACATTTTGGATAGTAATACGGTAGTGAAAGACAAATTGCTCAATAGTGATAGGCTTACGGGTGTTACCTGATAGCTGGTAGCGAATCTCTGTCACTATTTGGTTTTTGTCATCATAGAGTCTGCGTGTATCCCCTTCATCCACCAGCCGCCAATTTTCGGGTAATAACGGACGCCATGATGTGATGGGCCAATAACTCAGCATAATATCGGCAAGAACCTGATTTGCTGGAGGTAATCCAACAATTTTCATGGTTTGCTCTAAATGAATACCTTGCAGGTCATAGGAAACCTTGAACAAGCGGATCCCAAGCGGCGACAGCCCCACCAAGGTTAAGCGCTGCCCATCAGCCTGAAGCAACACTAATAATGACTGCTGCTTCCCCTGCGCTGTTGCGGTCAGTAATTGCTGCTGATTGATAGGTTGTGCCAAAGTCGGTGGCGGCAAAGCGACCCGCACTCCGGGCTTAAGCCAGGCTTTAGGCTGTGTTTGGTCCGGCGAACTGGCACACCCTACAATCAATAAGGCTAAAACGAGTAACACCCCACAGCGTTTATAATTCACGCCGGCTCTCCTTTTGGCTTGGGCAGCGCCAGAGGCGCTAATAAGAAGGCTGTAAACACACCACTACTCAGCACAATGCCAAAGCTACTGATGGCTTGGGTGTGGCTAAATACCAGCATGCCGAAAGTCAGTTGCGTGGTGAACACCGCCATAAAAATAGCAAACATTGACGTGCTAGGCGTCCCTCGGGGATTGGTAAAGAACAGGGTATAATTGATGCCAATCCCCAGAACCAATATTAATGCCAGCAACGAGAAGAGATTTAACGAGTGGCCGGTAAGAGAAAGTACCGCCAGCCCCATCCCCAATGAAAGTATCGTCGGTGCCACACAATAGAGGCCGCGACGCAGACCCAGGCGCCAGCAATAGACTACAGCTATAGCAACCACTGCAATGAGTAACAACCATGATAGATAGGCACGGTAAAGAGAAAACAGCGCATTGAACTCTGTTTTCCTGTCAACCCAAGTTACTCCTGGCACGGACTCCGCTAACTGTTGCAGTGCCGCCGGATTACTGACACCACTTACCGGCACCAACATCGCCGTGCGCCCATCAGGCAATGAGAGCCAAAGCAATCGCCAGCCCTCACTGACCACCGAGCCAAGCCATTGCTCCGGGGTCACCCATGTCTTCTGGTTGCCTTGTGCTGGCAAGCCTGGCAGAGAAACGCTAATACCCGCCTGTTGCAATTGGTGGATAATAGTTGGCGCGGTTTGCTCAAGTAATGCCAGATTTTGTTGCTGCCGCAATAATGATGGCAACGGCAACACACGATAACTTTCAATCCATCCAGCCTTTTTCGCCTGTGATAGCTGTGGTGAGAATTGCTCCAGACGTTGCAATGCCTGCTCAGCATTATCACCATACACAACGAACCATTTCTGGTCGCTGTGCTGGCCGGTAAGTGCCGCAATGCGCTGTTCCTGTTGCTGGAACTCACGCGGCATCGCCTGTAATTCACTGATATCGTCATTAATTTTTAATGTGGCTAACCCACTGATAGTCAAAATAGCAATCAGGGCCGGCAAGCCTAAACGTAACATTCGGTTGTTTTGCCAACTCTCTAGCCACAGATAAATAAGCTTTAGGCGCGGAACCGGGCGCACCGGCAACCGTTTAGCCAATATCGGATACCAACACATCACCGTGATACAGGCGGCGGTTAGCCCTGCGGCGGCAAAAACAGCCAATTGCTGCAACCCAGGGAAAGGCGCAATAAGCAGAATCAGATAGGCAATTACGGTGGTGAGTAGCGCCATTGACAGGGCTGGGAAAAGTTTTGCCAGGCTCTCCAATGGCGTCGTTTGACCACCGTGTGCCATGCGGTCTGTCAGGTAATAAAGCGTGTAATCCGCTGAAATACCAATGATACTGGCACTCAATACCAGCGTCATAACATGGACTTCGCCAAAAACCAGTAACGTGGCAACCGCCCCAGCCAATGCCCCAATAGTTATTGATAAAAGGCATAAGGCGAGTGGCAATAGCGATTTAAACATTATCAATATCAGCAGGAATACACCGGCGACGGAGATCAAACCAATGGTCGAGATATCACTTTCAGCCTGCTGACTCGCGTAATTACTGTAAAAAAGCGTGCCGCGTTCCAAGACTTCAGTACCGGGCCAACGCTGCTGAAGCTGCTGCTTTAATTCAGCCAATGACTCAACGGTGCTACGGGCACTGGCCATATCATAAGATGAAGCGCGTAATTCACCGTGAATCAAATACCATGGGCGGCCCTGGCTATCTTTCGCCACCAGCCAGCCCTTACTGATACCTAATGCCCCACTGTTTTGTTGTTGCGCTAACTGAGAGCCACGAACCAGCAGTAAAGGATCATACTGCAACTCTTTACCACTCACGCCAGCAAATGCCGAATACGCCTGCCCCAATATCCACTGAGCCTGCGCCGCTCCACCATGGCTTAATCGCAGACGGGTAGCCTCATCCAACAATACATTACGATGCTGAAAGAAAAAGGCGCCCCACTCCTGTAAACGTTGAGCAGTCATCTCACCACTGACCTGATGCAGCGCAGGCATTTTTTGTAACTGCTGCAACCACCAGTTCACCGGAGCCAATTGGTCTTCTGCTGGGCTAACCAGCCACACTAATTGGCGATCCAGACGCTGATTAAACCCTGCGGTTAATTCGACAGGTACGCCAGTCAACTCCTGCTTGGGCAATAGTGCCAAGACACTGCTGTTAATCTGACTACGCGGGATCAGCCAGAGTAATGTTGCCAGTAACAGCAAACAGATAAGTAACCAGCCGATAGCCAGTTTTCGATGGCAATCAGTGCGCAAAAAGCTGCTGTTCGGCATGGCTCAGTATCTTAGGTTCAGTTAATTGGTTGAAAAACCGGATGTGGGTCCCATCTCCCTGCATATCTTCAATATCGATAGTTTCCAGAAAATATTGACCGTGCAACGTGATGCTTTTAAAGAGCTTATCCAATGGCGTGGTTTTCGGGGTGAGCACTAACACCCAACGATCCTGGCCACTATCAGTGAAAGCTAAGGTAAAATTCTGCTCCAAAATCGACGTGTCAGCATGAAATAGTGCCGTTAATAAGTGATTAAATTGGAACATTTGCGGATTGCTGTCAGCAGTAATAACCTGCGCAGGCTGGCCGGCCATGGTTTGCACCATGCGCTTATCGTCGAGTAGCAGTGTCAGAACGAAAGGTTGCTGCTGTGACCACCACAGCCCTTTATCCTGTGAAATCAGTAAATTACCACTTGATTTTAAAGGTTTATTCATTCCACTAATACTGCGCTGCTGTTCAAATTCGGCGCGCAACACCGGTTGTTCGCTGAATCGTTGTTGTAATGATGCCAACGTTACCGCATGAGCGCTGATACTTAGACACAGTAAGAGAACGGTGAATATCGATTTCATGAGACGATACCCATTCTTTCCAGCAGTACCGGCGGTGAAACAAAGCTCATTTCTTTCGTGGATGCTTTAACGGCAACCTGAATGGTGTAGCCGGTTGTCATGCGCTTCCCGCTGGTCGCATCATAAATCTGGTAACCGATACGTAAGCGGTTCTCATATTCTTCAATAGAGGCACAAATATGAATACGCTGTTCAAATTCGAGCGGAGCAATGTATTTCACTCGCGTATCAACTATTGGCCACACATAGCCTGACGCCTGCATCGCGCGGTAGCCATAATCAATTTGATTCAGTAAAGCCTCACGAGCAATTTCAAAATAACGGAAATAATTGCCATGCCACACCACCCCCATAGGGTCAATATCATGAAACGGGATATTGTGAACTATCCGGGTAGTAAAACGCGGGTCATCGGGTAAATTCATGTCACTGATTTCCTTGGTTTGGCTTTTCATCGTTTAAATGCCAAAAATCATAAAAATTAAACCAATCGAGCGGCGCTAATAAACTGTAGTGCTCCAGGCGGGCGGCGTAACTATCCACTGCCTGTTGCAATGCCGACTGACGATTTGCTCGCGGTAATATCAATGGATCGGCGAAAGGTTCAAAATAAACATGTAATCGGGCAGCAGATGCGGGATCAATAACACCTGATGGTGCAGCCAACTTCCCTTGCCCGCCGAGTTTTAAACCAAACATCAAAAACACCGGGCAGCGCAATGCCGCAGCTAACGCAAACGGCCCAACCGGGAAAGGTGCTGGGTGGCCTAAGAAGGTGCTCCAAATGACTCTTGGTTGGTTATCTCGTTGATAAGGGCTAACGGAGGTTCTGTCACCAACAATCGCGACCCACTCCCCTTCATCCAGCTTCTGGCGCAATAAAATGGCGGTATCAGGTCCAATTGAGGTTACCTGGATAAGGTTAATCAGTGCGTGTGGGTTAATCTCCTGCATGACCTGATTAAAACGGGCGGCATGCTGGGTAAAGACCAATGCATTAACTTTTACACCAACAGATAGCTCAGCCAAAGCACGACAAGATTCAATATCACCTAAATGCGATGCCAGAATTAGCGCCCCCTGACGGCTGGCAATTTGTGCCTCACAGCGCTCACGCCCAACCAAAACCACATCTTTACCCATCACTAAATCCCCTTGCCAGCTCGCCAGTTTATCGAGCATCGACTCACCAAACCGCATGAAATGGCGGAAGCTGTTTAAGGATGCCGGTAAGGGGTGATTTTTCTGTTTGGCGAAAGCCGTAAGCTGTTGTAAATAATGGTTTGATGCCTGGCGCTGACGATGACCGGTAAGCCAAAAATAGCCAATAACAGGATATAACAACAGGTTAAAAGTTGTGCGCCCCAGAATTTTATAACTGCGTAACATCAAGCGCATCCCCCACAAACCATTGCGTTCTTTCGTCTGGGACCAATGGTGCTCGGGCTTTTGCATGTTACGCTTTAGCAACGCAGGAATACGCGGCAACATGCCAAAAAATAGCCGGGTATGCATCCACGAAATACGTAAGTTGTCATGCAGCGCATCAAAATGTGAAATACCTTCTGCGGGATAGGTGACCTGTGTTGGCAAGAACCGGCTCTCAGTTCCCTGCCAATATAATCTCACCATCACCTCAGTATCAAAATCCATTCGCACACCCAATGGGTGCCGGG
Organism: Yersinia sp. 2540 StPb PI; assembly: GCF_052217165.1. NCBI lineage: Bacteria > Pseudomonadati > Pseudomonadota > Gammaproteobacteria > Enterobacterales > Yersiniaceae > Yersinia > Yersinia sp. 2540 StPb PI. The sequence continues at coordinate 1,638,545 of NZ_JAZGQC010000001.1, read as the reverse complement.
CAGCCAAAGCCTGTGTTTCGGCAATCGGATAAACGCGAAAACCACACATACTGTCTTTCAGCGACAGAGATAAGGTTTCGATCCATACCCAGAAGTGGGTGATATAGCGGCCATAAAGCCGCGCCTTCGGTACTGACTCATCGTAAACCGGCCGCCCTGAAATCAAATGATGGGGGTATTTCTCCGCCTCGAGCAGCATTATTGGAATATCAGATAATTGGTGCTGACCATCAGCATCGACTTGTAGCGCATGGCTGTAACCCTGCTTTTGTGCCACGCTCAATCCATTCAGAACGGCATGCCCCTTCCCCCGATTTTCGGGTTGTGTTATTAGCACCACCCACGGGTATTTCGCCGCCAGGCGTGTTAGCTCATTGGCAGTATCAACATCACTGCCATCATCAATTATCAGACACGGCAATTGATACATAGCCAACTGAGATAAGACACCCGCCATAGTCTCACCATGATTGAAACAAGGGATAACCACGCACGGTGCGAAAGTGGTTACTGACATAGGGATATTTTTCCACTACTGGCAGTTATTTCGCCATGGACAAGGTACTTAAACATCAGTTTATGATTTGTTCGTTCCCAATTAAGTACGAGAGTGACTTCATCATCAGGCATCAGTGGCCGCTGGAATTTTACGACATCGATACTTCTCACGACCGGCAACTGACCCAGTAGCTGATTGGCGTAGTGCATAACCCAATTGATTTGTGCGACTCCGGGCAATATTGGACAGGTGGGGAAATGACCACTAAACCACAGTAAATCAGCAGGTAATAAGAGATCGATGCTGGCAAAGTGATCACCTGTTATTTGCTGACTGACGACGACGGGCAACATCATAAGAATAGCTCCTGTAAGCGGGCATAATCACGCTTCCCTTGTGGATTCAGCGGGATAACATCAATCACACGTAAACGACGAGGAACAGAGACCGGCTCAAGCCAGTGACGCAAAGTGTTGCGTAAGCGTTGAGTAAAAGCCCTCAATGACGCGGCTGCAAGTTGCTCTTTACCTGTGTCGGTCAATACCACAACAGCAGCTATGTTCACTCTTTCGTTTTGGCTTAAGACCAATACCGTCGCATCTGCAATTTCAGGAAGTGATATTAAGCGCTGTTCTATCTCGGTGAGTGAAACACGCTTCTCTTCTATTTTAACTATTCGATCTTTACGCCCCAGCAGATAAAAACGCTGCCGGTTATCAGATAGCTCAATAATATCGCTCATTGGTATACCTGTTGATTCAGGTATCAAGGCAGAGTAAACAGTGAAAGTATTGTCGCTGTTGATGTCCAAACTGACACCGGAGAAAAACTGCCATGCTTGTTCAGGTGCTGATTGGTGGCGATAAGCAATAACACCGGTTTCAGTGGCACCATAAATCTCTGTTGGCAATGTACCCAGTGTATTTAAGGTAGATTGCGCATCCTGATAACCGAGCGGCCCGCCAGCGGAAAATATCTGTCGACACAAAATCGGCGACAATTTTGTATCCATGCGCTTTAAAAATGCCGGACTGCTGATAAATATCGGTGAGCAAGATTCAGGTAGTGACTGAAGTTGTTCATGATAACCAATCAACTCAGCCTGAAAGGGAATACCCAGCGAGAGGGGTAAAAAGATACGAAAAGTCAGCCCGTATAAATGTTGATGAGACACCGACGCAACAATTAATGGGTTATTCTTTCTATCAAAACGCCCTCCCCATTGAACAGCCAGCCAATGGCTTTCGGTATCCAAACTCGCAACAGATTTAACGACTGCTTTGGGAGCCCCCGTAGAACCTGAGGTGAAGAGGATTAATGACGCAGCAGAAGGCCAATCAGGTAGTGGATGATAGGCAGCCTCACTAGAGGCATGGCTTGCGACTATAACGCTTGGACAGGCAAGATTCAGTAATTGATCCGTCAGCAGGCCATCAAACTCATGCAATTGCTCTTTGAGAACGGCCTCACGTGCATGGCCGAAAATTACCGGCGTTTTTTGGCAATACAGCGTAGCCAGCAGTGCAACAGTAAACCAATAGCTATTTTCAAAACATAATGCCCAGCGCTGGTTGGGTAAAAAATTAATTTTATTAAATAGATAGGTAACATCGCACCTGAATTGACTCAAGGTTATGATCTTTGCGCCACACATGGCGATAACCAGGCCATCATCCCGAGAATGATCCAACCAATTCGCCATGGGTAGATTTACTGCTGTTGAACCCTTTTCCTGATTATCCATTCCAGACCCATCAAAGAACCAATAAGTAAATAGCTCAAGCCACCGTTATATAAAGCCCATATATGCATATTGCCGTATAAACAGGTCGCCAGAGCAATGGTGCCATTTACTGCAAAAAATCCGCACCATACCTGTGTCACCTTTCGGGTATAAGCCACCGCTCGGGAAGATAATTCAGGCTCGGACAGCCTTGCCAATCTTTCAATGATGGGTGGGGGGCGAAATAAAGAATAGGAAAACAGCATCAGTAAAATGATGTTTACCACGACAGGATAAAACAACAACCATTGCGCCTTGCCTAAACCCCAGCTTGCCAAAGACAGAATAATGCCAGCAAGCGCCAGCGCTTTACCTAACCAAAGTTGTTGCTTAATTTTGCTGCGCACGGTAACGAGGCGCAATGTAAACATTAATAACAATATTGGCGCTAATACCTGCATTCCCCAGCGCGACAAACCAAACCATACCGCCAGTGGGTAGGCTGTAAGTGCAATAACGGTGAGGATTTTGAGCAAAACAGTCAGGCGACCAATGAATAAATTACGCTGATTAGCTGTCACCTGATTTCACCATTTACGACTTGGTATTTAATAAATTATCGACGGCATCGACAATATCTTGAACCGTTCGAACGGATTTGAACATTTCCGGCATTATTTTTTTACCCGTCACTTTCTGCAAATGTACAACCAGATCGACAGCATCAATACTGTCTAGCTCTAACTCTTCATAAAGCCGTGATTCTGGTTTGATGTCAGCCTCATCAATTTCAAAAAGCTTAACCAGAAGAGCTGTAATTTGCTGATAAATTTCTTGTTTTTCCATTATGACAATATCCTGTTAGTTACGCTGTTGAGAAATAAATTTCGCGAGCGTTTCTACCGAATAAAAGTGCTGACGCATATCTTCACTCTCAGCAGAGAGTACAACGCTATATCGGTTTTTGAGTGCTAATCCCAGTTCTAGCGCATCGATTGAATCTAAACCTAAACCGTCACCAAATAATGCAGCCTGTGAGTCAATATCATCCACCGACATACCTTCCAGATTTAGGGCATCAATAATTAGCTGTTTAATCTCACAACTTAGTAATTCCATTAACTCTTTCTCTTAGATTCAGGCATTAATGCGCAGGTTAAATGTTTAGTAAGTCGTCGTGCAGCAAGTGCTAACGATAAATCGCTATCTTGAATAAAGTCATTACTATTGATTTTATTTTGAACAATAATATTAAATTGAGGTTTTACCGGCGGTATATTATACCATTTTAGTTCTTTCGTCAGCATTGGTGGGTTGCAATCAATATATACTACGCGAATATCACACCCACTATGTAGCGCGATATTCGCCGCTCCTCGTTGCAAATTCAGGGCACAACCTGCGGTTGTTCTGGTCCCTTCAGGAAATATAAGGATACTTACCCCTCGGCCTAAACGCGCTTTACAGTGTGCTAATAATTTATCTGATTCAGCATTAACTAAGTATCCTGCGGATTTAATCACACCGGAAACAAATATGTTATTTAACAATGCTTCTTTGACAATACAATCACATCTTGGCATGTGTGCTGCCAACAGCACATAATCTAATAAGCTAGGATGGTTAGCAACAATCAGACACCCCGAGTCCTCACAAAACAGCTCATTATTTTCTATTTGATAATCAAAAACACCCAGAAATTTAGCAATACGCAAAAACAGTTGAAAACTATAACGAATACTTTGCTGAGTGATCTGGTTACGCACTACTTCAGAGCGAACAATTAGGCGCAGAGAGGTAAACCATAGAATAGATAATAACAGCCCACCCAGACCAAAAAGTGCAAAACAAAAACCGGTTGCAGCCACTCGCCATAACCGATTTAGCAAAGAAGAATGTTGGGGTGCAGTTTGTACTGCAAGAGAGCTGTCCATCACTGACTCCAGTGCCAATTATTATGCTGGCCTTGTATAACGAAAGAACCCTTTTTGCTCAACCAATTACGTAAAAAGCTAAGACCCTGAGGCAATTCAGAATTATTAACATCAATCTTAGAAATACGTTCACACTGTAAATCATCGCCGGTGGTTAACACTAATGCCAAGGCATAGGGCAACCCTATTGGAGAAGTCTGAGAATGATAAAAATCAGGCATTACTCCATCGAAATCGACCAATAACACACGCTCAGCGCCGCAAGCCAGCATCCCCATAGCTTCGACTATACCTTGTTGAAAACTATCTATGCCTGCGGCAAGAGACGTCACTGGCATGGTATTGCTCGCCATGATAGTTAACCAGCCGGAGGCAGTATTATGCACTGACATAGCAAAATCTGTTGGCGAAATATTCTGCTGCTGATGGAGGGATTGCAATATCTTATAAGTGCGCTCTAATTCCCCATGGCGACTGGTAAATATCGCCATATCAGCCGTGTCTTCCTCTAGTAACGAAAGCCCCGCTTCAACGGCTAGTCGGCTGCCTGTACTCATTCTTCTAGCGGACATCATAGGGATATGCGATGACTTGGGTAAATCCCCTTGCCATGTCGCCGGGAGTGCCTCCTCCTGTGCCCAGGCAAGCCAGTGCTCTTGCGACGCCATACCAGGAGCCAAAGCACGCCAGTTCAATACATTCAATGAATGAGCCACGATATCAGAACTTCCCAGACAGCAAAGCGAGATAATTTATTCTATTTTTAAGTAAAAAGCATTTAAAAACTTTATCTATTATCTTTTGGTTTGATTATCGGCCATTCGTATCGCATTTTTTAAAAAATTAAAAAGTAAAATATTTTATTTATCGGCATAGTCTCAACATTCTTTAAATAAAAACTTAATAAAAGTAATTATAATTTTAAAATAAAAAATGACGCAAAATAGCAATATAAATTTTACATTTCTTTAAAATAAAACAAACATAAGAATATTTGTGTATTAGAATAAGTCAGAGTATTTTATCTCTGCTATTTAGCATTATTCCGTTACTCCTATCATGGGTTAACATGAAAATCATTAATTAATTGGATCATCATGAAACTATTAAAAGCACTCTTGGTCGGGTTGGTATCTATCACATTTATTGCTGGATGTGCAGGTACGACGCCTATCCAAAACGTTAACCAAACAATAATTGGTAGTCACACGACTTCAGAAGTACAAAAAGCGATTCTGGCTGGTGGGATAAACCGTGGTTGGGTAATGATACCTGGCGCTGAAGGCGTGATTAACGGGAAGTTAATAAATCGCGATCACACTGTTGAAATCCAAATTAATTACAATGCTAATAATTACCAAATCAAATATATTGGCAGTACTAACATGGATGCCAAAAATGGGAAAATACACTCAAAATATAATCGCTGGATCGCTAACTTGAATAAAGATATCCAGATTCAACTAAATCGTCTGTCAATATAAAAACATTACATAACAAATAGTTACCTTAACTTTATGCTCACCATTAAAGCTGAATAATGCTAAATGGTGAGCTATTACCTGAATTACGAGGACGTAAGCTTGCGCTACGGATATGATAAAGACCAAATTAGTGCTTTGGCGGCAATCACTGAAGCTCAGAAAATAGCTTTTGCCCCTATGCTATTTCAAGCTGCGCTTAACCTGAGAGAGTCAGGAATTTTAGCTGCATTAGATGAATCAGGTAAAGGTGGTATTACACTCGATGAGCTTCAGACTCATTGCACACTAAGCCGATATGCAATCAGCATCCTGCTAGACATGGGGCTTAGCGGTAATATCCTCTACCAGCAGGAAAACCGATTTTATCTGGGCAAGGTCGGTCACTACTTATTGCATGATCAAATGACCCGCGTAAATATGGACTTCACTCAGGACGTTTGTTATCAGGGTTTATTCAATCTAAAAGAAGCACTAGAGACAGGAAAGCCAGCTGGATTATCCGTATTTGGTGAATGGCCTACTATTTACCCTGCACTGAGCGAGTTGCCGACTGCCGCACGTGAAAGTTGGTTCGCCTTTGATCATTTTTATTCCGATAATGCCTTTCAGCTTGCGCTAAAAGCTATTTTTGATCTTGAACCAAAACATATATATGACATTGGTGCCAATACTGGTAAGTGGGCTTTACAGTGTGCGGCCTATGACCCTGATGTGAAAATAACATTGCTGGATTTGCCACAACAGTTAGTCTTAGCCAACGAGAACGTCAAAAGCAAAGGCTATAGCGACCGTATCAGTACATATCCTGTGGATCTGTTATTAGCCGATCGATTGCCAGCAGAAGCAGACGTTTGGTGGATGAGTCAGTTTCTAGACTGCTTTAGTGAAGAACGAATCGTCCATATTCTTAAGCTTATTCATCATGCAATGAAGCCCGATAGTTACGTATGCATCATGGAGATATTTTGGGATAGGCAACAATTTGAAGCTGGTGCATTCAGTTTGAATGCCTCATCTCTTTATTTTACATGTATGGCTAACGGTAATAGCCGTTTTTATCATTCAGATACTTTTTACCAGTGCTTATCTACTGCTGGATTCTACGTTGAGAAAGATATTGATGGTCTTGGTATTGGGCATACATTATTAATTTGCCGTAAAGAACCCGCATAACATTAAGCCCTCTGTCTGAGGGCTTACCCCATCAAGAATCGATATTTCCTTATTCCTATAGTGTATCCAGGCTGCTCTTAACCACACCATTCTATTCGGTTAAAAGTATGGTAAATAACCCATTGAATTAAAATTATAAATAGCACAGAGAGCCAGATGGTGGAGTCGCAAACTGACAATAAGAGAGTTGTGGTTGGGTTTTGTCACAGAGATATATCTAGCAGATCAACAATATATAAAAATTATAATGCAAAAAACCCTGAATCAGAGATCCAGGGTTTTGCAATAAGTGGCGGAACGGACGGGGCTCGAACCCGCGACCCCCTGCGTGACAGGCAGGTATTCTAACCAACTGAACTACCGCTCCACCGATTCTTTTACGTGTATCTTCCCGATACTTACCCTTGACAGGGCCAGCGCTCCGCGCTGTGCAAAACCGCTCTAAGCGATTTTGTCAGTTACCAGATGTCACTCTGATAACTCGTGTTTGATGCCTGGCAGTGTCCTACTCTCGCATGGGGAGACCCCACACTACCATCGGCGCTACGGCGTTTCACTTCTGAGTTCGGCATGGGATCAGGTGGGACCACCGCGCTAAGGCCGCCAGGCAAATTCTGTCTAAACTAAACCCGCTATATGTTTCCACACAGCCAGCCAGCCCAATCTCGGAACTTCGCTGAAAATATCAATCTTTCAAATCAAAACACCTTTGGTGTTGTAAGGTTAAGCCTCACGGATCATTAGTACTGGTTAGCTCAATGCATCGCTGCACTTACACACCCAGCCTATCAACGTCATAGTCTTTAACGTTCCTTCAGGGGGCTTAAAGCCCCAGGGAAGACTCATCTCGAGGCAAGTTTCCCGCTTAGATGCTTTCAGCGGTTATCTCTTCCGAATTTAGCTACCGGGCAATGCCATTGGCATGACAACCCGAACACCAGTGATTCGTCCACTCCGGTCCTCTCGTACTAGGAGCAGCCCCTCTCAATCTTCCAACGCCCACGGCAGATAGGGACCGAACTGTCTCACGACGTTCTAAACCCAGCTCGCGTACCACTTTAAATGGCGAACAGCCATACCCTTGGGACCTACTTCAGCCCCAGGATGTGATGAGCCGACATCGAGGTGCCAAACACCGCCGTCGATATGAACTCTTGGGCGGTATCAGCCTGTTATCCCCGGAGTACCTTTTATCCGTTGAGCGATGGCCCTTCCATTCAGAACCACCGGATCACTAAGACCTACTTTCGTACCTGCTCGAGCCGTCACTCTCGCAGTCAAGCTAGCTTATGCCTTTGCACTAACCTCACGATGTCCGACCGTGATTAGCTAACCTTCGTGCTCCTCCGTTACTCTTTGGGAGGAGACCGCCCCAGTCAAACTACCCACCAGACACTGTCCTCACCCCAGATTATGGGGCCGAGTTAGAACATCAAACATTAAAGGGTGGTATTTCAAGGTTGGCTCCATGCAGACTGGCGTCCACACTTCAATGCCTCCCACCTATCCTACACATCAAGGCTCAATGTTCAGTGTCAAGCTATAGTAAAGGTTCACGGGGTCTTTCCGTCTTGCCGCGGGTACACTGCATCTTCACAGCGAGTTCAATTTCACTGAGTCTCGGGTGGAGACAGCCTGGCCATCATTACGCCATTCGTGCAGGTCGGAACTTACCCGACAAGGAATTTCGCTACCTTAGGACCGTTATAGTTACGGCCGCCGTTTACTGGGGCTTCGATCAAGAGCTTCGCCTTGCGGCTGACCCCATCAATTAACCTTCCAGCACCGGGCAGGCGTCACACCGTATACGTCCACTTTCGTGTTTGCACAGTGCTGTGTTTTTATTAAACAGTTGCAGCCAGCTGGTATCTGCGACTGGCTTCGGCGCCGGGAGCAAGTCCCATTACCTAATGCCAGCGTGCCTTCTCCCGAAGTTACGGCACCATTTTGCCTAGTTCCTTCACCCGAGTTCTCTCAAGCGCCTGAGTATTCTCTACCTGACCACCTGTGTCGGTTTGGGGTACGATTTAATGTTACCTGATGCTTAGAGGCTTTTCCTGGAAGCTTGGCATCAACTACTTCATCACCGTAGTGACTCGTCATCACACCTCAGCGTTGATATACAACCGGATTTACCAAGTCGTACCGCCTACATGCTTAAACCGGGACAACCGTCGCCCGGCTAGCCTAGCCTTCTCCGTCCCCCCTTCGCAGTAACACCAAGTACAGGAATATTAACCTGTTTCCCATCGACTACGCTTTTCAGCCTCGCCTTAGGGGTCGACTCACCCTGCCCCGATTAACGTTGGACAGGAACCCTTGGTCTTCCGGCGTGCGGGTTTTTCACCCGCATTATCGTTACTTATGTCAGCATTCGCACTTCTGATACCTCCAGCAACCCTCACAGGTCACCTTCAACGGCTTACAGAACGCTCCCCTACCCAACAACACCTAAGTGTCGCTGCCGCAGCTTCGGTGCATGGTTTAGCCCCGTTACATCTTCCGCGCAGGCCGACTCGACCAGTGAGCTATTACGCTTTCTTTAAATGATGGCTGCTTCTAAGCCAACATCCTGGCTGTCTATGCCTTCCCACATCGTTTCCCACTTAACCATGACTTTGGGACCTTAGCTGGCGGTCTGGGTTGTTTCCCTCTTCACGACGGACGTTAGCACCCGCCGTGTGTCTCCCGTGATAACATTCTTCGGTATTCGGAGTTTGCATCGGTTTGGTAAGTCGGGATGACCCCCTAGCCGAAACAGTGCTCTACCCCCGAAGATGAGTTCACGAGGCGCTACCTAAATAGCTTTCGGGGAGAACCAGCTATCTCCCGGTTTGATTGGCCTTTCACCCCCAGCCACAAGTCATCCGCTAATTTTTCAACATTAGTCGGTTCGGTCCTCCAGTTAGTGTTACCCAACCTTCAACCTGCCCATGGCTAGATCACCGGGTTTCGGGTCTATACCTTGCAACTAGACGCCCAGTTAAGACTCGGTTTCCCTACGGCTCCCCTATTCGGTTAACCTTGCTACAAAATATAAGTCGCTGACCCATTATACAAAAGGTACGCAGTCACACCACGAAGGTGCTCCCACTGCTTGTACGTACACGGTTTCAGGTTCTATTTCACTCCCCTCGCCGGGGTTCTTTTCGCCTTTCCCTCACGGTACTGGTTCACTATCGGTCAGTCAGGAGTATTTAGCCTTGGAGGATGGTCCCCCCATATTCAGACAGGATGTCACGTGTCCCGCCCTACTCATCGAGTTCACAGCAAGTGTGTTTTGGTGTACGGGACTATCACCCTGTACCGTGCGACTTTCCAGACGCTTCCACTAACACACAAACTGATTCAGACTCTGGGCTCTTCCCCGTTCGCTCGCCGCTACTGGGGGAATCTCGGTTGATTTCTTTTCCTCGGGGTACTTAGATGTTTCAGTTCCCCCGGTTCGCCTTGCATGGCTATGTATTCACCATGCAATAGTGCAACGAATTGCACTGGGTTTCCCCATTCGGGTATCGTCGGTTGTAACGCTTCATATCAGCTTACCGACGCTTTTCGCAGATTAGCACGCCCTTCATCGCCTCTGACTGCCTAGGCATCCACCGTGTACGCTTAGTCGCTTAACCTCACAACCCAAAGATGTTTCTTATGTTCAAGTCGGTTGCGCGTCGTGAATACAGCGTTGTGCGGTACTCGGAATGCTCATGAACGTTAAGTTCACTCCGCGTCCTCCGTGCCGTACGCCTTGCCTTCACTTAGCTCACGCGACTCTCTTCATCAGAATGCACATTGGCATTGCGATTATTTGAGAGACTCTATTACAGGTTACTCTTTATCTCAGTATATCTACGGAGAGATAAATTTCGGCTGTAATGTTTCAATTTTCAGCTTGTTCCAGATTGTTAAAGAGCAATATTTCACAACACACTGTGCCTTACGACCGCAGTACGTTTTGAAATAGTTTTTTTATATGGTGGAGCTAAGCGGGATCGAACCGCTGACCTCCTGCGTGCAAGGCAGGCGCTCTCCCAGCTGAGCTATAGCCCCATATAAAAAGCAAAATACCTTATCGGCATAACTCATTCTCAGACAAGACGCAGTCACGCGACGTTTATGGGTATAAACGAGTGTGTCTGTAACGCACTATGAGGATGAGTTGGTGGGTCTGAGTGGACTTGAACCACCGACCTCACCCTTATCAGGGGTGCGCTCTAACCACCTGAGCTACAGACCCAACAAGGTACTAAAGCCCGACTAATCTCTCAGTCCGGCCTTATTTGCTCGTTACTTTCTATCAGACAATCTGTGTGGACACTACGCAATGCGTATCGTTTAGGTAAGGAGGTGATCCAACCGCAGGTTCCCCTACGGTTACCTTGTTACGACTTCACCCCAGTCATGAATCACAAAGTGGTAAGCGCCCTCCCGAAGGTTAAGCTACCTACTTCTTTTGCAACCCACTCCCATGGTGTGACGGGCGGTGTGTACAAGGCCCGGGAACGTATTCACCGTAGCATTCTGATCTACGATTACTAGCGATTCCGACTTCATGGAGTCGAGTTGCAGACTCCAATCCGGACTACGACAGACTTTATGTGGTCCGCTTGCTCTCGCGAGTTCGCTTCACTTTGTATCTGCCATTGTAGCACGTGTGTAGCCCTACTCGTAAGGGCCATGATGACTTGACGTCATCCCCACCTTCCTCCGGTTTATCACCGGCAGTCTCCCTTGAGTTCCCACCATTACGTGCTGGCAACAAAGGATAAGGGTTGCGCTCGTTGCGGGACTTAACCCAACATTTCACAACACGAGCTGACGACAGCCATGCAGCACCTGTCTCACAGTTCCCGAAGGCACCGAAGCATCTCTGCTAAGTTCTGTGGATGTCAAGAGTAGGTAAGGTTCTTCGCGTTGCATCGAATTAAACCACATGCTCCACCGCTTGTGCGGGCCCCCGTCAATTCATTTGAGTTTTAACCTTGCGGCCGTACTCCCCAGGCGGTCGACTTAACGCGTTAGCTCCGGAAGCCACGCCTCAAGGGCACAACCTCCAAGTCGACATCGTTTACAGCGTGGACTACCAGGGTATCTAATCCTGTTTGCTCCCCACGCTTTCGCACCTGAGCGTCAGTCTTTGTCCAGGGGGCCGCCTTCGCCACCGGTATTCCTCCAGATCTCTACGCATTTCACCGCTACACCTGGAATTCTACCCCCCTCTACAAGACTCTAGCTTGCCAGTTTCAAATGCAGTTCCCACGTTAAGCGCGGGGATTTCACATCTGACTTAACAAACCGCCTGCGTGCGCTTTACGCCCAGTAATTCCGATTAACGCTTGCACCCTCCGTATTACCGCGGCTGCTGGCACGGAGTTAGCCGGTGCTTCTTCTGCGAGTAACGTCAATCAACCGTGCTATTAACACGATTGCCTTCCTCCTCGCTGAAAGTGCTTTACAACCCGAAGGCCTTCTTCACACACGCGGCATGGCTGCATCAGGCTTGCGCCCATTGTGCAATATTCCCCACTGCTGCCTCCCGTAGGAGTCTGGACCGTGTCTCAGTTCCAGTGTGGCTGGTCATCCTCTCAGACCAGCTAGGGATCGTCGCCTAGGTGAGCCATTACCCCACCTACTAGCTAATCCCATCTGGGCACATCCGATGGCGTGAGGCCCGAAGGTCCCCCACTTTGCTCTTGCGAGGTCATGCGGTATTAGCTACCGTTTCCAGTAGTTATCCCCCTCCATCAGGCAGTTTCCCAGACATTACTCACCCGTCCGCCGCTCGCCGGCAAAGTAGTAAACTACTTCCCGCTGCCGCTCGACTTGCATGTGTTAGGCCTGCCGCCAGCGTTCAATCTGAGCCATGATCAAACTCTTCAATTTAAGATTTGTTTGATTTGCTACTAATAAAAGCAGCGATGCTCAAAGATTACTTTCTGCAAATAAGCATTCGAACCGAAGTTCAAATGTGTACTGCTTTGGTCACTCTTCAAGACTTTGATATTGCTTCTGCCTGCCGAAACAGGCTTCGATATCGTCTTGCGAGTGCCCACACAGATTGTCTGATAAATTGTTAAAGAGCGTTCGTTACCCGTTTGCCTTTCGGCGAATCTTACGGTAACGCGGGAGGCAGATAATACGCTTTCCCGCTGAAGAGTCAAGAGTTTCTTTGGTTTCTTTCGAAGTCAAAATCATTCTTTTCGCTTCCTGACCCGGCGAAGTATGTTTCGTTGTTCCCGGTCAGTGGAGGCGCATTATAGGGAGTTCCCGACAGCCTGCAACCCCTAATTTGAAAAAACTTTTCAACTGCTCATTAATACGGCAAAAACCGTAGATATGGCGAAAAAAAAAACAAAAAGGGGGCGATTTCTCGCCCCCTTGAGGATTAACGATTACTGTCTGGCAATGATATGCCCGTTTTCCACATCCAAAGTAACAGGTACTCCCGGGATTAATTTGCCGGAAAGTATCTGCTGCGCCAGCGGGTTCTCGATTTCCTGCTGAATCGCGCGTTTCAATGGCCGTGCACCATAAACAGGGTCAAAGCCGGTTTCCCCCAGGAACTCCAACGCAGGTTGAGTAATGGTAACCTGATAGCCACGCTCTTCCAGACGTTTATACAGCCGCTCCAGTTGAATACTGGCAATTGAGGCCAGATGTGCTCGACCAAGCGGATGGAAGACAACCACCTCATCTATACGGTTAATAAATTCAGGACGGAAGTGATGGCTAACAACCTCCATCACCATATTCTTCATTTCGGTATAACTTCTTTCACCGAAACGTTCCTGAATCAAATCTGAACCGAGGTTAGAGGTCATGATGACAACCGTGTTACGGAAATCAACCGTTCTCCCCTGCCCGTCAGTCAAGCGACCATCATCCAATACCTGCAACAGGATGTTAAACACATCAGGATGTGCTTTTTCCACTTCATCTAACAAGATTACAGAATAAGGACGACGGCGCACCGCTTCCGTCAGATAACCACCTTCTTCATAGCCAACGTAGCCCGGAGGTGCACCAACCAGCCGAGATACGGAATGTTTCTCCATAAACTCTGACATATCAATACGCACCATGGCATCGTCGCTGTCGAACAAGAACGTGGCCAATGCTTTACATAATTCAGTTTTACCTACACCCGTCGGGCCTAAGAATAAGAAGGAACCAATTGGCCGGTTCGGATCTGATAACCCAGCACGACTACGGCGGATAGCATTGGATACTGCTTCGACTGCTTCATCCTGACCAATGACACGTTTATGCAGGTCTTGTTCCATGCGCAGCAATTTATCGCGCTCACTTTCCAGCATGCGTGATACCGGAATACCCGTCCAGCGCGCCAGGACATCAGCAATCTCAACCTCAGTGACACGATTGCGCAGCAACTTCATGGTTTTCCCTTCCAGCGCATTGGCTGCCGCTAGCTGTTTTTCCAACTCAGGGATTTTACCGTACTGAAGTTCTGACATCCGAGCCAAGTCACCCACACGTCGAGCCTGTTCTAAGGTAATTTTGGCCTGTTCCAACTCAGTCTTAATATTCTGAGTCCCAGTCAGTGAGGCTTTTTCAGCTTTCCACTCTTCTTCCAGTTCAGAGTACTCACGCTCTTTCTGCTCTAATTCGGTATTGAGCATTTCCAGCCGTTTTTTACTGGCGTCATCGGATTCTTTGTTCAGCGCTTGCTGTTCCAGTTTCAATTGGATAATTCGGCGCTCCAGCCGATCCAATGATTCTGGTTTTGAATCCATTTGCATACGGATACTGGAACCGGCTTCATCGATCAGGTCAATGGCTTTATCCGGTAACTGGCGATCCGAAATATAACGGTGCGACAGTGTTGCCGCGGCAACAATTGCCGGGTCGGTGATCTGCACATGGTGATGCAGTTCATATCGCTCTTTCAGCCCGCGCAAAATGGCAATGGTGTCTTCGACTGTCGGTTCCGCAACATAGACTTTCTGGAAACGCCGCTCCAGCGCCGCATCCTTCTCTATATACTGGCGATACTCGTCCAGGGTGGTCGCACCGACGCAATGCAGCTCACCGCGCGCTAACGCAGGTTTCAGCATGTTACCAGCATCCATCGCCCCATCGCCTTTCCCAGCGCCAACCATGGTATGCAATTCATCAATGAACAAGATCACACTACCTTCTTGTTTTGATAAATCGTTCAACACGCCTTTTAGACGCTCTTCAAATTCACCACGATACTTAGCACCGGCAATCAGTGAGCCCATATCTAATGACAGCACACGTTTATGTTTCAGGCCTTCAGGCACTTCGCCATTGACGATACGTTGTGCCAACCCTTCCACGATGGCGGTTTTACCGACACCGGGTTCACCAATTAATACCGGGTTGTTTTTGGTACGACGTTGTAACACCTGAATAGTACGGCGAATCTCTTCATCACGGCCAATCACCGGATCAAGTTTCCCCTGCTCCGCACGTTCAGTCAGGTCGATAGTGAATTTTTTCAACGCCTGACGCTGATCTTCAGCGCCTGGATCATCGACTTTGTCACCACCACGCATATTTTCAATTGCCTTATCTATTTTATCAGTTGTTGCACCGGCAGCCTTTAACATGTCAGTTAAGGTGCCGCGGTCTTCAAGCACTGCCAACACGAACAGTTCTGAAGAGATAAACTTATCTGCACGCTTTTGCGCTAATTTGTCACAAAGATTCAATACACGTACCAGCTCGTTTGATGGTTGAACATCACCGCCGGTACCTTCAACTTGTGGAAGACGACCTAAAGCCTGCTCAATGTCGCTGCGCAAACTGGCAACATTAATACCCGCCGAGGTCAACAATGGGCGAACCGTCCCCCCATCCTGATTGAGCAGTGCGCTCATCAAATGTAACGGTTCAATAAACTGGTTGTCGCGCCCAAGCGCTAAAGACTGGGCATCGGCGAGGGCAAGCTGGAATTTGCTAGTAAGACGATCCAGACGCATAACACCTCCGATATTGGTCAAAATTGCTACTGGAGATTAGATGAGGTCATCCCTCAAATTTTCAAGGTTATTTCGACACTATATTTAAAGTAATTCGTTATGCGTCAGCGGATCGTCCTAATTCAGTAGGTTATATCAGCCAGACTAAACTTGCCATACGTCCAGTGATTCCATCACGCCGATAAGAGAAAAATTGCTGTTTTTCACTCACAGTACAGCGATTACCGCCATAAATAGCGTGAATACCTGCAGCCTGTAGCCGCAAATGAGCCAATAGATAGATGTCAGCGAGATATTTGGTGCCTGAAGGAACAAAAGCAGAGGCGGATGCTGGGTCGATATTGATAAAGGCCTGTTTCACATCTTCACCCACTTCGAACTGCTGTGGGCCAATGGCTGGGCCTAACCAGGCAATAATAGAAGCAGGGGCCGCGTTGAACTGCGCCAGCGTCTGTTCAAGGACGCCAGCACATAAACCACGCCAACCAGCATGTGCGGCCGCAACTTCGTCGCCTGCTAATGAACAAAACAGCACCGGTAGGCAATCTGCGGTCATTACGGCACAAACTTGCCCGGCAACCCGGCTATAAGCCGCGTCAGCCTGTACATCAGCTACCGCCTTACTATCCAGATGCAGGACACGAGTACCGTGTACCTGCTCCAACCAAACAGGCATTTGCGGCAAGCCAGCCAGTTCAACTAATCGCTGGCGATTAGCTATCACACTGGCTGCAACATCACCAACATGGGTACCAAGGTTTAATGAATCATAAGGCGATTCGCTGATACCACCGTGACGGGTGGTGCTACATGCCTTAACACCGGCAGGCATCGGCCAGTCTGGGAGTATCAGTTGGGGACTCATTACCAATCCATCTGGTCTTTGAATTCTTCAGTATCAGCCTTCAGCGCATTTATCAGCTCAACCATATCTTCTGGTAATGCTGCATGCCATTCCATTTGGATACCACTGATAGGGTGATACAAACGCAGCATGGTGGCATGCAATGCCTGACGATCAAAACCACGCAGAATGGAAATAAAGGAATCAGAGGCGCCTCTTGGTGGGCGCGGACGGCCACCATAAAACTGATCACCCACCAGCGGATGGTTAATATGAGACATATGCACGCGGATCTGATGGGTACGGCCCGTTTCTAAACGCAAACGCAGGCGGGTATGGGCGCGGAAA
This sequence comes from Yersinia sp. 2540 StPb PI, assembly GCF_052217165.1. Classification (NCBI taxonomy): domain Bacteria; kingdom Pseudomonadati; phylum Pseudomonadota; class Gammaproteobacteria; order Enterobacterales; family Yersiniaceae; genus Yersinia; species Yersinia sp. 2540 StPb PI. The sequence goes on along the minus strand of NZ_JAZGQC010000001.1, from coordinate 1,621,577 downwards.
TGCTCCATAATCCGGTAATGGGTAGTTGCTGGTTTACCCATTGGGTGCACAGCCATGTGAGTACGCTTGGTGGAATGACGCGAAATTGGCTCGTCTACTCGACCGCCCGCAGTCATATTGCCAATGGCTACGGCTTCATATTCACGGGTAATTTCACGCGCTTGCAGTGCTTCAACTAAACGCGTTTGTGCCGGAACCGTTTTTGCTACTACCATCAAACCAGTAGTATCCTTATCCAGGCGATGAACGATACCCGCGCGCGGGACATCCATGATTTCAGGATAATAATAGAGCAGCGCATTCAGAACCGTACCATCTGGGTTGCCGGCTCCGGGATGCACAACTAAACCACGGGGTTTATTAATGACCAAAATATCGTTATCTTCATAGACGATATCCAGTGGGATGTCTTGAGGCGCCCAGCGGGCATCTTCCTCAATTTGCGCGTCAATGGCGACGAGCTCACCACCCAACACTTTTTCTTTAGGCTTATTAATTGTTTTACCGTCGACTGTGACCCTGTCTTCCAAAATCCACTCTTTTATGCGAGATCTTGAATAATCAGGGAACAATTCGGCCAAAGCCTGATCTAACCGTTGACCGAGTTGAGATTCGGCCACCGTTGCGCTGAGTTGTACTTGTTGTGCCATATGCAGCTTCTTGTTCGTTAACGTTGGGTTTTGACGGCGATGCCGTTTAATATAATGTGCTATTGTATCTAGATCTTTGTCGGGAGCTTAACGGACAGTCTCCCGGAATAACACTTCGAGGATAATCAAAACGTCATGACGCGTATGAAATATCTGGTGGCTGCCGCCACGTTGAGCCTGGTGCTGACCGGTTGCTCCAGTAACAAGGACGTGGTTCCCGATAACCCGCCTTCTGAGCTCTATGCTACCGCTCAGCAAAAACTGCAGGACGGTAACTTTAAGGGAGCTATTACGCAACTAGAAGCGTTAGATAACCGCTATCCTTTCGGGCCTTACTCCCAACAGGTTCAGCTTGATTTGATTTATGCGTATTATAAATCTGCTGATCTGCCGTTGGCGCAAGCCTCAATTGATCGCTTTATGCGCCTCAATCCAACACATCCTAACATCGATTACGTATTATATATGCGTGGTTTGACTGACATGGCTCTGGATGACAGCGCATTGCAAGGTTTCTTCGGGATTGATCGTTCAGACCGCGACCCGCAACATGCCAAGGCCGCATTCCGCGATTTTAACCAGTTGATTCAAAACTATCCGAACAGCCAGTACGCAACTGATGCGCAAAAACGCCTGACGTTCTTGAAAAATCGTCTGGCCAAGCATGAACTGGCCGTGGCGCAATATTACACTAAACGAGGCGCTTACGTCGCGGTAGTTAACCGTGTAGAACAAATGTTGAGAGATTATCCTGATACTCAAGCAACCCGTGATGCGTTGCCATTGATGGAAAATGCTTATAAACAACTGCAACTCAATGCCGAGGCAGACAAAGTTGCCAAGATAATTGCAGCGAATCCAGCCTGATATTGTCTGGCTCGATAAAATAACAAACGGCAGCCTAGGCTGCCGTTTTCAATTCTTGCCTTACGGCAGATGTTCACTTTACTGGTGTAGGCCGATAAAACTCACTGCATCAGACTATCGCGCTAATACCCTATCTAAAACAGAAAAATAACGCCGTTTTTAACTGAATGCAGGCAATATAACTTATCAATAATGCGGCATTATAATCAATGATTCAAGCCCCCAGCCGCTATTCCTGACGTTGAATCACAGTTCCCATGACCTTTGCAAAAAGTGACAAAAAAAGTGACCTTGATCATACATTTTGTGAGAAAGAGAGGTATGCTGAAGTTATCCAAGACGGAGCAGACAGAGAGGTAAGTCATATGACAGTCAACATTACCAGTAAGCAAATGGATATTACCCCAGCAATTCGCAAGCATGTTGAAGACCGTCTCACCAAACTGGATAAATGGCAGGCCCAGTTAATAAACCCGCACATCGTACTGTCTAAAGGTCCACAAGGATTTGTTGCCGATGCAACTATCAGTACACCAATGGGGCCATTGGTTGCCAGTGCCAAACATGATGATATGTATGCTGCAATTAATGAGCTTATCACCAAACTAGAACGCCAATTAAATAAAGTGCAGCACAAAGGTGAAGCTCGCCGCGCAGCAAGTAGTGTTAAAGAAGCTAATCTGGAGTCAGTAGATGTAGAGGAAGAAGAATCCGAGCAAGAACAATAGCCGGAGCCATCCATCTCATTTCGGATCTAACGCGCCTTTGGGCGCGTTTTTTATTGACAGCAATTCAGGCTGGCGGTTAATTTAGAGTCTGATCAGTTTTAAGAACTGACTTTCTTTACTATTTATTTTCGTGGCAACACACTTACGAGTAAAACAGGTAACCAGTAACGATGATCAATAAAGTGTTTTTCTTCGCATTCTTTTTTACCTTCCCCTGATTGGGAGGCGTTTCGTCGTGTGATAAAGAATGCGAAGACGAACAACAAAGCCTCCCAAGCGGGAGGCTTTTTTTATGTGTATATCCTCGTCATACTTCAAGCTGCATGTGCATTGGCTACCTTCCTGCTGCTCGAATTATTTAGGGTATAATCATTCAGAAAAATAAGGCAAATCCCTATGACCGATAATCCATTACTGGTGCTACGTGAACGCATCAGCGCACTAGACTTAAAACTGCTCGCCTTGCTGGCAGAGCGGCGTGAATTAGCAGTGGATGTCGCTAAAGCTAAGCAGCTCCATCATCGTCCTATTCGCGATAAAGAGCGTGAACGTGACTTACTGGATGCCCTGATAACTGCCGCTAAGCCCTATGACCTCGACGGATTCTATGTCACTCGTCTGTTCCAACTTATTATCGAAGACTCGGTCTTAACTCAGCAGGCACTGTTACAACATCAGCTTAATCAAACCGCCCTACATTCTGCCCGTATCGCTTTCCTGGGCCCAAAGGGCTCTTATTCACATCTGGCTGCACGTCAATATGCCGCTCGTCATTTTGAGCAACTGATTGAATGTGGTTGTCAGAAATTCCAAGATATTTTCACTCAGGTAGAAACCGGGCAAGCGGATTACGCCGTCTTACCGATAGAGAACACCAGTTCCGGCTCTATTAACGACGTTTATGATTTGCTGCAACACACCAGTTTGTTCATCGTAGGGGAAATAACCAACCCTATTGACCACTGTGTTCTGGTTGCAACTGAAACTGACCTGAGCAAAATCGAAACCGTATACAGTCACCCACAACCTTTCCAGCAGTGCAGCCAGTTCATTAATCGTTTCCCTCATTGGAAAATTGAGTATTGCGAAAGCACTGCTGCGGCGATGGAAAAAGTGGCACAAATGAACTCGCCGACAGCCGCCGCTCTGGGTAGTGAAGCTGGTGGTGCACTGTATAATTTGCAGGTGCTGGAACATAATCTGGCGAATCAGCAACAAAATATCACTCGCTTCATTGTTCTTGCCCGTAAGTCCATTGAAGTTTCAGAGCAGATACCGGCCAAAACCACCTTAATTATGGCGACGGGTCAGCAATCAGGGGCACTGGTTGAAGCACTATTAGTGCTGCGAGACCACGGTATCATCATGACGAAACTGGAATCCCGCCCGATTAATGGCAATCCGTGGGAAGAGATGTTTTATATTGATGTGCAGGCTAATTTACGGTCCGATTCGATGCAAAAAGCGCTGGCAGACTTAGCACCTATTACCCGTTCGTTGAAAATATTGGGTTGCTACCCAAGCGAGAACGTGATTCCGGTCAATCCAAGTTAACGCAGCGTTAGAGATTCACGACGCTTAGGATTTACAAGGCCCAAGGATGGGCCGAGTAACAAGTGCAACCAATGACGGGTATGATTATAGGCGGCTATCGTTCGCCTGACGCAGCAATGAACGGCTCTCCACCAGAAAACGCTCTGCATAATCGCCAAACCAGTGCTCAACTTTCTGAAAACTTTGGACAAAGGCTTGTTTATCACTCTGCTCGAGCAAAGTAATCGCTTCACCAAAGCGTTTGTAATAACGTTTAATTAGCGCCAGATTATCTTCCGAAGACATAATAATATCGGCATAAAGCTGCGGGTCTTGCGCAAACAACCGCCCAACCATCGCCAGTTCCAGACGATAAATCGGTGAAGACAGTGCCAACAATTGCTCTAGCTGCACGTTTTCCTCAGCCAGATGTAGCCCATAGGCAAAGGTCGCAAAATGCCGTAATGCCTGAATAAATGCCATATTCTGATCATGTTCGACAGCACTGATGCGGTGTAATCTTGCCCCCCATACCTGTAACTGCTCCAACAGCCACTGGTATGCTTGCGGGTCGCGACCATCACAATACACTACCACTTGCTTCGCCAGACTGCCCACATCAGGGCCAAACATCGGATGCAGACCCACAACCGGCCCTTCATGAGCAGCCAGCATGGCTTGCAGCGGCTTGTTTTTCACCGAAGCGAGATCCAATAAAATGCAATCTGGCGGTAATTTTGGCAATCGCCCAATCACTTCTTCAGTGATATGGATGGGTACACTAACAATCACCATACCAGCATCCGCCAGAATGGACTCAGCTTGTGGCCAGTCCCCTTGCTCCAGTGTTTTCACCTGATAACCAGACAAGCCCAGCATACGGCTAAATAAACGCCCCATCTGCCCTTGCCCACCGATAATGACTACGGGCCGCAATTGTGGGCACAAGGTTTTAAAACCTTTGTCATTCTCGCTGGTATAAGACTCTCGCATTATCCGACGCAATACGTCTTCAATCAAATCCGGCGGTACACCTAAAGCCTCGGCTTCCTGTCGGCGTGAGGCCAGCATCAAAGCCTCACGATCTGGAACATAAATAGGCAAACCATAACGGCTTTTAACTTCACCTACTTCTGCCACTAAATGCAGGCGTTTAGCCAGCAGGTCTAACAGTGCTTTATCGACTTCATCAATTTGATCGCGTAAAGCGGTCAGTTCAGCCACCATACTTACTCTTCCTCTACAGTCCGTGCCGCCAGCACTGAACGCAATTCTTGATGCATGCCACGTAACAGGGTTTCGGTGCTTTCCCAGTTAATACAGGCATCGGTCACTGAAACACCGTAGTGCATAGCAGTACGGGGTTGTTCAGATGACTGATTCCCTTCGTGGATGTGGCTTTCCAACATCACACCGGTGATAGAACGATTACCCGCCTTGATCTGTTCAACCACAGATTCAGCGACGGCAGTCTGGCGACGGTAGTCTTTATTCGAATTACCATGACTGCAATCTATCATTAAGGATGGAGTGAGTCCCGCATCCTGCATCTGTTTTTCACACTGAGCGACATCTTGTGCACTGTAGTTAGGGGTTTTGCCACCACGTAAAATCACATGTCCGTGTGGATTGCCCTGGGTTTGCAACAAACAAACCTGACCGGATTGGTTAATTCCCATAAAGCGATGTGGCATAGCCGCAGCACGCATTGCATTGATTGCGGTGCCCAAACTGCCATCAGTGCCATTCTTGAATCCAACTGGCATGGATAAACCAGATGCCATTTCACGGTGAGTTTGTGATTCGGTGGTACGCGCACCAATTGCTGACCAACTGAACAAATCACCCAGGTATTGCGGGCTATTCGGATCCAGTGCCTCAGTTGCCAGCGGCAAGCCCATACCCACTAAATCCAGCAGTAATCGACGGGCAATATGTAAGCCAGCTTCCACATCGAAAGAGCCATCCATTGCCGGGTCGTTGATAAGGCCTTTCCAACCGACAGTAGTTCTTGGTTTTTCAAAATAGACACGCATAACGATATATAAGCTATCACTCAACTCCGCAGAGAGTGTTTTCAAACGACGCGCATAATCCAGAGCAGCATCCACATCGTGGATCGAACATGGGCCACAAACGACTAATAAACGTGGATCTCGTCCTTGAACAATATCAGCAATGGTTTTGCGAGCAGATTCAATCGCATACTGATCATTGTCGCTCAAAGGAAACTGGTTTTTCAGTTCTTCCGGGGTTATCAGTATTTGTTCAGCACTGATATGGACATTATTGAGCGCATCTTTTTGCATGATCATATTCTTTACCCTATCTCTGTTTAGCGGATGTCGTTTAGCGTATTTATCGTTTGATGAGGTACACAATACCATGACGTGTAAAGTTTTCAATCCATATGTGTAAATAAATAATTACCACACTTTTACCGCCCTATTTCTGTCCGACTTTTGCGGTAAGTCGCAGTTTCCGCAGATGGTCCCAACCTCCCTCGGAGGCCATGATAGAATGCGGAAAATTTGTGGAGGCTGTATGTTAAGAGTCATCATCGTCGACGATGAGCAACCTGCGCGTGAAGATTTACGCGAAAGACTGAGTGAAGAACACGATATTGAGATCGTCGCCGAATGCAGTAATGCACTGGAAGCAATCCCTGCAATCCAGCGCTTACAGCCCGACGTGGTGTTTCTCGACATCCAAATGCCAAGAATTAATGGCCTGGAATTGGCATCAATGTTGAATCCAGAAAACATGCCACACATCGTGTTTGTTACCGCTTACGATGAATATGCTATCCGTGCATTTGAAGAGCACGCCTTTGACTATCTGTTAAAACCACTCGATTATCAACGGCTGGCAAAAACGCTAATACGCTTAAGGCGCGGCCTGACCGTAAATAATAATTTACATAAAATCACTGAACCCATGCTGCGGCATATCCCCTGTTCCGGTCATAACCGTATTTTTTTGCTGAAAATTGAAGAAGTAGAATATCTAAGCTCTGAGCTTAGCGGGGTGCATGTCGTCGGGACAGTGCAATCAGGCTATACCCAGTTGTCACTCAAAACACTCGAAGAAAAAACACCATTTATCCGCTGCCACCGTCAATATATGGTGAATACTGAACAACTGGGAGAAATTCAACTGATGGATAATGGCTCAGCCGAAGTGATTACCCGTAGCGGTAGGCATATCCCGGTGAGTCGCCGCTACTTAAAATCACTGAAGGAGAAATTAGGTATTAGTTGAGGGATGTGGCAGTTAAAAATCACAGAAAATTCCCCGACCGATTATACGTTTTATCAATGCATGCCAATCATTAACAGCATGGCGGTGCCAACGCAAAAGGAAAACCGCCCTCAAATTATGATCCAATTGATAATATTAATGTGTTAAAACGGGAAATAATAAGTGTTATTAGAAAATTAACACATTAATTGAATACAATATTTATACATTATTTTCACAATCAGACCATATATCCCATAATTCCCTCCTCACGCCACTTTAATTAATTAGAAAAGTCTGGGCTGATATAAAAATAGAGGCAGATCTCAGATTTAATTAATTACATAACTAAACAATACTCCCTTGATATTAGCCAAGTTTTAATCAATACAATCTGTGCTCTGATAGAGAAAGTCGAGTAAGAGCCATGCTCATTGCTTAAAACCAGCAAATACCTAACCGAATTTCATTCATGTTGGAAGCAAGGGAACGTTATGATAACACTACAATTTATAATTATAATTATATGTCTACTACTGGGGACACGCTACGGAGGTATGGGGCTGGGGTTAATAAGTGGTATCGGCTTATTTATTCTAACCTTTATCTTTGGGCTTGAACCAGGGAAACCACCAGTAGATGTCATGCTCACCATATTAGCTGTTATTGGTTGTGCATCTGTATTACAAACTGCCGGTGGATTAAATGTAATGATGCAATTTGCCGAGCGCTTATTACGCCGGCACCCTCAGCATATTACGCTACTAGCTCCATTTACAACCTGGTCATTAACCTTTTTATGTGGCACCGGGCACGTTGTTTATACCATGTTCCCGATTATTTCTGATATTGCCATTAAGAAAGGTATTCGCCCGGAACGACCAATGGCTGTTGCATCCGTTGCTTCACAAATGGCTATTACCGCCTCACCCGTATCGGTAGCTGTCGTATCATTAGTATCAATTATTGGTGCCAACCACGGTATCGGCCATGCTTACAGCATTCTGGAGATTCTGGCCGTATCAGTCCCAGCCTCTTTAGTTGGGGTACTAATGGCAGCCTTGTGGAGCCTGCGCCGTGGTAAAGACCTGGATAAAGACCCTGATTTTCAAGAGAGAATTAAAGATCCAGAGCAACGCTCCTTTATCTATGGTTCAACAGATACATTATTGAATCAGGTTTTCCCGAAACAAGCCTACTGGTCTACCTGGATATTCTTCGCAGCGATCGCAATAGTAGTATTACTGGGCGCTTTTGCTGATCTGCGACCAGCCTTTGAAGTTAAGGACAAATTGCAGTCACTGTCGATGAACCTGGTTATTCAGATGATGATGCTGATAGCTGGTGCGGTTATATTGATGGGCTGTAAAGTTAAACCCAGTGATATCTCTAACGGTGCCGTATTTAAAGCTGGCATGGTTGCTATCTTCTCGGTATTCGGTGTTGCCTGGATGAGTGATACCTTCTTCCAAGCCCATATGGGTGATTTGAAACTGGTATTGGAAGATGTCGTGAAAAGTAAGCCTTGGACTTATGCCATTGTTCTGTTCTTGGTTTCCAAACTGGTAAACAGCCAAGCGGCAGCATTAGCCGCCATCGCACCAATGGGCCTGCAACTTGGTGTTGATCCTAAAATGTTGATTGCCTTCTTCCCAGCAGCTTATGGCTACTTTGTTCTGCCAACTTATCCAAGCGACCTTGCTTGCATCGGTTTTGACCGTTCAGGTACCACCAAGATTGGTAAATTTATCATTAACCATAGTTTTATCATCCCAGGCCTTATCGGTGTTATTAGCTCGTGTATCACCGGTTACCTACTGGTAACGACCTTTATGTAATTACTCGGTATACAGATGATATGCAAAGAGGCCAGTTCACAATGGACTGGCCTCTTTAATTTTGTGGCATAAGAATTTCATTCTGTGAACGCAATATCTGTTTTTATTACTTTATTACTCACAGTAAAAAGTTGATACACTCTTTTTATTACATTTTAAGAATTAACTCATCGGAAAAACCTTCTTATTATAATTAATTATTCAATCCGAAATATCTTCTGATTTAGTTGGATCACAACTGCTACAATGCGGGCCGCAGCACAAAAATCATTTTTTTCACCATGGGCCTATTATGTTTTCTTTGCGTCATACCAGGGCGTTGCCGTTTTATCTCAGCGCAATCGCTTTATCCCTCATCAGCACTTCAGTTCTTGCTGATGGGACTGTTTTTACTGCCTTAGATGATCCAGCTACAGCCAAGAAGAGCTTTGATGGTACTGTCGAGGCTGGCTATACCGCACAATCAGGTAATACCACTAACTCAACGTTGACCGCTAACTCAACGTTAACCTGGTTCCAACCTAACACCGCCTATAGTTTGTGGGGAGCCGCGCGTAATACCAGCGCTAACAATCAACGCTCTTCCGAACGTTACCAGCTAGGCGGGCGTACCCGCTATAATCTGACTGACAGTAACTACCTGTTCGGGCAAGCCAGTTGGCTGAATGATCGCTACAACGGTTTTGATTCCCGGTCGGTATTAACTACCGGTTATGGCCGCCAGATTATGACCACACCGTTGCACAACCTACGGGTGGAATTTGGTCCCGGTGTTCGCCACGATGAATTTTATGGTGGTGGTCGAGCCACTAAAGCATTGGCTTATGGCGGTGCGAACTATACCTATCAACTAACTGATAATACGGTGTTTAGCGAAGGGGTTTCCGCATTAGCGAACGAAGAAACTACGCTAAACTCTGAAACTGCGTTAAATGTGGCAATCAATAAAAGTTTCGCACTGCGCCTGGCTTATGTTGTGACTTATAACACTAAGCCACCTGCCAGCGCGCCTAAAAATACTGATACCACAACATCAATAACTCTGGTTTACGGCCTGTAATCATCTATTAGTCTCTTTAGCGTGGTGTGATGCCACGCTAATTATCTCAGTTCACCTTCCCATTCCCCCCACTTATCGCGCTGAAATCTCTGTCGTTTTTTTGTCGTCATTGAAATAAAAAAAGGGGTCAGCCGATGGCTAACCCCTTCATAACTATTAACTTTTGGATGCAGCGCTAGCTGTATCTTAGTTAAGACGCATTTAACAGCACCCATTGAAAAGTAACGTTTTTTATTTAAAAACAACAAGTTATTCTACAACTAATTGCAGTGAATTGCAGTGTTATGCAAGCTCTGCCGCCACTTTGCCGCCACTATAGCCAGCGAGGGGATTTAGATTAACAGCCTCCTCAAGGTGGTCAGGTGCAAAATGTGCATACCGCATTGTTTCACGAATATTGGAATGTCCGAGAATGCGTTGCAGCACCAATATATTCCCTCCATTCATCATAAAATGTGAGGCAAAAGTATGTCTTAGTACATGAGTTTTTTGACCGTCAGGTAGTTCAATGTTTGTTAATGCAAGGGCCTTTTTAAAATCTTGATAGCAAGGGTGGAACATTCGCCCCTCTAAAGGAGATAATTCATCATAAAGCCATTGGCTAATCGGCACGGTCCTATTTTTTTTACCCTTTGTTTTGAAAAAAGTAACTTTGTTCGGCGCTAATTGAGAACGGGTTAGTTTCTCTGCTTCGCTCCACCGCGCACCTGTCGCTAAACAAACCTTAACAATTCGCGTTAAGTAAATTTTTCCGTAAGACTCACAAGCGTCCAGTAGTTGCTGAATCTGCTTGTGAGTTAACCAAGACATTTCTTTCTCAGACTCTTTAAACGTTCGCACACCGTCCAAAGGGTTTGGTAAATTCCATTCACCAAGCCGTTTAAGTTCATTGAACATCGCATAAAGATACTGTTGTTCACGATTGACAGTGATCGGTTTCACTACCCATTTTTCAGGATTTGGGTGATAACCGTTATCAATCTCACCTCTGAGCCGCCGATCGCGATAATGCGCCCAGTCTTTCGCGGTTAATTGAGCAGCAATGGGATTGCCTAGACCTTTACAGATAATACTAAACTTCCCCATTCTGGACTTGCCAGCACTTAACGCTTGTCCATGCAAACTAGACCAAAGGCTTATTAACTCCGCCAAAGTCCGGCGATCGTCTTTCTCACCAAGCCAAGGCTTACTATTAACCTCTGCTGTAGTAAATTCTTCAAATGCGAGAGCTTCACCTTTAGTATTGAATTTTTTACGAATTCGTTTTTTGTCGCGTCCATCGGGGTAAGATTCGCAAATCCATTGGCCTGTGGATAGTTTACGTACTGCCATTTCATCTCCCTAGGATGTCACAAAACAGATTGCCACCAACTTTAGCCACAGAGTTTTGAGCCTAAATCAATGAAAGGGGCAACACTTATCTTGGTACCCGGATACTCTGGATCATCTTTCCAAACACTATCTAATGGTGAGGCTTTAACTTTCCCTATTGACATATAAATGTCAGCCATACCATTCAGAGGGTACGCTTCTTCGGTAAAAGGATTTACTATAAAAATAGCTTCTTTCGGGTAGCAAATGAGTACTCCACGGTCAAAAGTAAACGCCCACTCTTGACCAAAATCCTTCTCATAAATCGCGTCAGTATTGTTTTTTGCAACTGCTGCGCCGCAAAGGGATAAGCCAACAACCAGAGAGATTAATTTTGAGTTCACTAAAAACATCCTTTATCAGGGCATTTTCATGCCTAAATAGTGCAAAAATTCTATGCATTTTTATCTAATGTTAAGTAAATCATTCCAATAGTCTTAACATCTTCAACCTTGCAATCAAATGATGTTGTTGCACCTGTAACTTTCAATCTATTGCCAGGAATTCGTGCTACATCATACACATCACTATCACCATCAATATCAAGTAACCATCGGCCATTGCCAATGACATCAGCCCCTAAATCGACTATCCAAGACTTAGTGTTCTTTTCCAGATACACAGGTTCAACGAGCGATTTATCTATAAGCGATTTATCAGCAACCCATTCCCCATCCTCAACCACTATCCCTTGCTTGATTCTTAATTTTTTAAGTTTTGAATATTGAACGCTATCTTTATTTACATGATCATCCCGCATAACTCCGTTGCCTGTAGCTAGCCACCTGAGCGAAACGCCTGTATCTAATGCACAGGCCACAACCACTTCACCGGGAAAGTAATTCCTTCTAATCCATGTACTTATTGTTCCAGATGATAAGCCATGTAAATCGCCTAGTTCTTTTTGCATACTAAAGCCATATGCCTTAAGCATGCGATCCAGAACTGCTTTACCGCCCTCAAGTTCATTTAGTTTCATCTTAAAAATCCACGTTAACGCAAAAATCCACCTTGACGACTTGCAAATTTAAGATTAGATTCTGCTTTGTAACTTATAAATGCGTGTCAATGCACTAAAATGCAACTAACCGGAGATAATGCGATATGACAGTTTCAAATGCAATAAGTCATTCAGCACCACCACAGCGAGGGGAAGAGCACCATATTGCATTCCCATTTCAGTTAGAAGATCTAGTTTCAGCATTAACACCTGTGCTTGAACGCCTTGTTTGCTCTGCAATTTCTGACACTGTCACAGTTAAAGATTTTGCTAAAACACAAGGGGTAAGTCAGCGGCTTGTATGGCAATGGCTTGAAGATGGTGTGCTACTAAAGGCTCCAACAAAAGCCGATCCATCTATGGTTGGCCGCGAAAAGAAACTATCCACAACAACGCCAAAAAAAGAGAAATCACGTGAAAGAGTATTAATTAATGCTGTTGCTTGGCGTGAAAAATTAAGTGAGCAAGCGGTCAATTGCAAGTACATCAAAGGGCAATCTTCTATAGCTAAAGGTCGAGTTTGATTATTCGAGTTTACAGGAGTGATTGCCATGTTTGATTTTTCTGTTTCTAAACATCCGCACTTTGACAATGTATGCCGCCAGTTTCCAACGCGTCACAATCTGACGCAGTTGGCGAAACAGTTGGATATGAATGCGCAAACGTTGCGGAACAAGCTCAACCCGGAGCAACCGCACCAACTTACGGTTACTGAATTACTTGCGATCACCGACGCAACAGAAGACGCCAGCCTTATCGATGCCATGTTGGCGCAAATAAATTGTATGCCGTCAGTGCCAGTAAATGAGGCCAGCGCCGATAACATTTCTACCTACGCACTTAAAGCAACTGCCGCAGTGGGTTCTATTGCAGCCGCTGCGGTACAAGGCAACCATAAAACAGCATTCAGCAAATCAGCCCTGCTGGATAGTGTCAATACTGCGATTCGCCACCTGTCACTGATTGGCCTGACAGTGCAATGTCGCATTCAGTCAACCCCTGCGCTTGCTTCAACCGTTGATGTTATTAGCGGATTGAGTGCTGTCGCCGGTTTGAGTTGAGGTGTCTTTATGATTATTTCTATTGCCCCACTGTTAAAACAGCAAAGCCCAGTAAACCTGCGCCATTTCGGCCACGGTATGCTGGAGTTGAAGAATGGCCAGCGCTGGAAGCCGGGAAGTAATCAAAAGGCGCTTTTACAAGAATTGTCCTCTGCAAAGAAGACGCCAATATTACGCCGTCTGTTCGGGCGTTAATTGGGGGTTATATGCTGCAATTAACGGAAGCTGAAAAATTAAGAATGACGGGTATTGCCCGCATTACTGAATTTAAAGAAAAGTATTTACGCAATAGAAAAAATGTTGCTAAAGATGCTTTTGATAAATCGCCTGCACATTTGCGTAAAACAATCTGTTTTCATGCTGGCTTAAAAAGTCGTCATGTGAACATGCAGTTTTCAGAATTAAGTCCGGCAGAAAGAGAAAGTGTAGTTGAAACGTTGAATTACTTAATTGAGTTTACTCGTTCATTACCACCATTCATTAGTAATGATGACTGCACTCTGAATATTATTAACTAACCAAAGTCGCAATATATGGCGTTTTACTCGCCGGGTTTCGTCTTGCCTAAAATAGGAGTTATTTATGCAGAACACACCACAAAATATATGGGTGGGTGTAGACCCCGCCAAGCCGGGAAGTGATCGTTCAATTACAATGATGTCAGTTGAATCAATGGAGCTAATGCTAAATGAAGCGCGCATAGATGAAAGAAAGAATCAGGCCGCGCTGGTTTCATTTCGTCTGGAAGAGGTTGCTAACCAAATTCTAAACCGTGAACTGAACGGTGTAGAAGCGGCGGAGTTGCTTAACCACATCGCCGAGGGGATCCTTAACCAAGCGCAGGCACAACACTGATGGTTGACGAAATTGTCATTGATGCTCGTTACGCAATTACTTTGTGTGAGCCAACCAAAACTCTAGGCTGCATTCCAAACCTCGTGCTTAACGAGATTAAATTCACCAAAGAAAATGAGAGGGTGTTGGCGGTAATTGCTCACTATCCGACAAGAGTTAGTTTGGTGAGTGATTTAATCCATCATCGTATTTATCGCTCTGGCGTTAATTCTATTTCAACGTTGGTTGAGGAAACTAAACGCCTTGCTGAATTATGTGAAAAAGGATTTAAAGACTTTCACTCTCCTAACTTATTACCTAAATAAAGAATTTATTATGCATATTAAAATCGGCGAAAAACACGTTGTTACTTCTGACAGCCTGCAATTTATTCTTAATGAAGTGAAAGTTAGTCAGAAAGGTAAAAGTGAGGGGCAAGAACGTTTAGAGCCTGTTGCTTACTTTCTAACTATTGAACAACTGGTGGAGGGTTTAATAAAGCGCAATATAGGTGAAGCACAGATTAATAGCTTTATGTCGTTAGCTAATGAAATTGGCCGTATTGGTAAGTTATGCCAAGACGCATTCTCTTCTGTAAATAAATAACACTTTTTGTATTTAGAAAGTATTACATTAATCAATACACCCAAGGCAATAACATGAAAGCTATAGATCTATTTTCTGGTATTGGCGGCTCATCAACCGGCGCAGCCATGGCAGGTGTTCAGGTCGTTTGGGCCGCTAATCATTGGCAGGAAGCTGTCCGGTCACACGCGGAGAATCACCCGCTAGCGGTTCATGTTTGCCAAGACTTACATCAGGCTGATTGGAGTCAAGTTCCCCACCATGACCTCATGATGGCTTCACCATGCTGTCAGGGCCACAGCAAGGCAAGGGGTAAAAAATCAGGCAATCCACAGCACGATAATAGCCGGGCGACTGCTTGGGCTGTTGTCTCTGCGGCCGAATATCACCATCCAGAGATTATCATTGTTGAGAATGTTTCTGAGTTTTTGCAATGGCGGCTATACCCTGCATGGGAGTCGGCTATGCATGCCTTGGGATATTCGCTGGTTCCACATGTTATCGACTGTGCTGATCTAGGTGTCCCACAAAATAGAGTGCGCATGTTTATCATTTGCACCAGAAGTAAAAAACCATTGCATTTAACATTACCGAAGTTTTCACATGTGCCCGCATCAACCTTTCTTGATTTTGGTGCTGGACGGTGGCAGGACATCAACAAGCAAGGTCGTGCTTTAGCGACTCTTGAGCGTGTAAAAAATGGTCGTAAGGCGTTTGGTGAGCGGTTTTTGATTTCTTATTACGGGAATACAAAAACCGGACGCTCTCTTGAGCGCCCTATCGGCACCATCACCACGCGTGATCGTTGGGCGATTATTGACGGCGATAGAATGCGTATGATTGATGCTGACGAAAACATGTTGGCAATGTCTTTCCCATCTAGTTATATCCGGCCTAGTACGCATAAATTGACAGTTCATATGGCAGGTAATGCAGTGCCACCGCTTGCAATGAAAGAAATTATCGATGCGTTGATGGTACAGGCATGAGCCTCAACTTTCTGAGCCGTACTACCCCAACTCCGCCGTTGCCTTATCCGGGCAGCGGCGCTGCTGTTCCTGCCTATGCTTACCCCGGCAGTAAACCGCGCGAAACTTTACCCGGCATTCAAAGACCGCTTACCCGTGAACAACTGATTCAGGGGCAAGCTGTTTTAGACCATATCGACACACTCCCCCATTTCCTGCGTAGCCAGTTTGTTTCTCGCTATGAATATCTGTTAGCCAATAAAGGTTTAAGCGACGCTAACAAATGGCTGGTATTTGTCTTTGACCAGCGTATCTGGCCGCGTATTAAAGTGGTCAATAGCAAAAATGTTATGTGCCTCAGTGCGTCAATGAGTTTTTCCACTGATGCCCCAACTTATGCCAGCCTAGCGGGTATGCATGATAAAGAGCTGCGCCGCTTTGCCCGCAAAATCGGCGATGAGCTAATGGTGGCGTACAACCATCATTGTGATGAATGCATTAAGGCTAATCAGGGTGATAGGGCTATTTTATTACAGACCGATACACAGGTACGCATATACGGCGATCTTGCCAGAATGGCGCGCGCTTTTAACATCACCCCGATGCACTGGCGCAAATACCTGAAAGACCGGTTAGATATCACCTCGGCTATCGCCAGCCTGTCACGGCTGGTTAATCCTGAATGGTGGGAGCGCAAACTCAAAGCACAGCGCACCCGCTGGCGGGAAGCGCTATTGATTGCTGTCGGTAATGTCAGCCGTGATATGTCGGCTTCTTCTTATGCGAGTAAGCAGGCCATCCGTGAAGTGTTCGCCCGTCGCCAGTCTAATTTGGAATACCTCAAAAGCTGCCAGTTAGAAAACATTGAAACCGGTGAGCGCATCGACCTGATTGATAAGGTGATGGCGAGTATTTCTAATCCAGAAATTCGACGAATGGAGCTAATGAGCACCATCGCCGGTATCGAAAAATATGCAGCTTCACAGAAGCACGTCGGTATGTTTCTGACTATCACCACCCCGTCAAAATATCACCCGACACGCCTTATCGGTAAAGGGGATAGCACAAAAATCCAGCTTAACCATAAGTGGGACGATGAAGCCTATTCCCCAAAAGACGGTCAGCAATATCTCTGCAACATTTGGAGCAAAATGCGCACCGCCTTTAAAGACAATAAATTAAGCGTCTACGGGATGCGGGTCGTTGAGCCGCACCACGACGGCACCCCGCACTGGCACATGATGCTGTTTTGCGAGCGTCGCCAGCGCCAACAGATTATCGACATCATGCGCCGCTATGCGTTGAAAGAAGACAGTGACGAGCGCGGAGCCGCTAAATACCGCTTTGAATGCAAGCACCTGAACAAAGGCGGAGCCGCTGGTTACATCGCTAAATACATTGCCAAGAATATCGACGGCTATGCGCTTGAGGGTGAACGCGACCATGAAACCGGTGAGTTGCTAACCGATTCCGCTGCGGCGGTTACTGCGTGGGCGGCAACGTGGCGCATCCCTCAGTTTCGCCCGATGGGTATTCCCTCCATGGGAGCCTATCGCGAGTGTCGCCGCATTCGTTTTATCAGCCTGGCCGAGTCGTTTGATGAAACGGTGGAAGCTGTGCGCCATGCTGCTGATGAGGGTGATTTTGCTGCCTACATCGCTGCGCAGGGTGGAACTAATAGCGGCAATCAGACTGTGCGTGTAGCCAAGCGTATCGCCGATGAGCTGAACGCTTACGATGAGGAAGTGCAGAAAGTCGTCGGTATCTATGCGCCGCATTTGGGCGCTGACCATGTTCATGAAACCCGTACAACCCAATGGCGCATCGTTTTGGGTGCCGTTGACGTTGAGCCTTTGACGTTGAAAAGCGCCTCTGGCGCGCCTCGGAGTCCTGTCAATAACTGTGGGTTAGGTGGAAACACACAAGCGCCAAATGACCCCAACGGGCAGGCCAAAACGCCTGTGATGGCGATGGAATACCCACCGGACGCCGTTATTGACTGGTCGGACACTGCCGCCGTAAAGGCGATTGTGGCCCGCGTTAAAGAGAAACAGCCAACGATCAGTAAGATGCAACGCAGTTATGACCCCACCAAAGGCCGCCTTATTGCGCCATCGGCCCGTTTAACCCGCGAAGAACGCCAGCGTATCCCCCAAATCCGCAATAATTTACTGCTGAAAGATATCAGCGTCCAACGCTGGGAGCTGGAATCGTTAGCGCGTGGGACAAAAATGACGTTCGGCGACATTGTTATTCAGTATCCGGCCCTGTCCGACTGGCCGGAATTCGATGATTAATCTACCTGTGAGGAAAACCATGACTAAAACCGCCGCAACTACCCGCAAACAGGCACAGCGCCAGCGTGATAAATCTGCCGGTATCAATGAGGTTCGCGCCCGACTTGAGCCGGAAGAGTTCGCCATGCTGAACGAGGGCATGGCTGCCCGGCGTCTGTTCCGGCCAGCCTATGATTTGCCGGAATATATCGCGCTGCTGATTCGGCAAGATAACCAGCGACTAAAAGAGCAACTGGCCGAGCTGGGTAAACAACGTTGCGGAAAATGTGGCGATACCTTGCCGGGCGATCCAAATGGATGCTGTTTGCGGGGTGAGGCTGCTTGCTGGCAGACCAAAGGCATTAACAGCCTATTAATTAGCGCAATTAAACCATTGTGACGCGTCACAGCGGATTACTTTTACAACATATAGCGCGTCACAAGCATCTGATTTAGCTAAATAGCCGTATACGGTATTGACCTTAATATTCTTTTACTTAATACTGTATATAAATACAGTATAATAAGGAACCTGCATGGAACATATTGATAAGATAGAACTAACGCTAACAAGAATTAAATTTATTGCTGAAGTTTCGCAAGTTGCACAGTGCAGTAATAGTGAGTTTCTTGTCGCCATGTCGTTGATATCAGACCTGACCAGCCAGATAGTGACGAGCCAAAATTATGATGAGATTTTCTATAACGCCGACGGCAAAAAGTCCCACTGATAAATTCCCCATAAAATGATGCATGTGTGGCCCCCCATCGTGATTTGGGTCATGCATGCATATAGTGCATGATTCCGCATGTCGATCCCCTCTCCTATTTCCCTTGCTAGCCCCAGTCCCGGCGCGGTTCTCACCACCTCATGCAAGTGCATGAAAAGCGACCTGCAAAGCGCGCAGGCGTGGCGGGGATAGCATTGCGCGCAAAGGGTTTTGATACCCTTATTTATAGATCTTGGGCGGGCCGTGGTGCTGCGTTCGGTTGGGTTGGGAATCAATGCGTGTTCATGGGTTGCGAGGGCGTAGCGGGCGTCTGGTGGCGTATGGTGCGAGGTGTTGGAATTGCTACTTTTCGGGCATGAAAAAGCCGCCCGGTTCGGCGGCTATGATATTCAAAAATATCAATTAACTATTTGCAAACTTGAAACGCTGCCAGCTTTTTTTCATCTGTATACAGTGCAGCGACAAAGCCGTCTGTAACCAGTGAGTTGATAACGCCAAGCGCGCCAGTCATGTATTTGCCTTTGGACATACCACACATCACCTCAGAGTCATGGGCTAACGTCGCGTTACACTCTATTCGATGCGATACCAGGGCAGTAATACAATCCGGGTCAAGTGACAACGCTTGATTAAGAATATCAACAGCCCGTTGCGCTGTGATTTTTTGGTTAGTTTGAGTTTCCATAATTATTCCTTTTTTCGTTTTGTATTTTTGCGGTGGCTGCGGCGGTGGCGCTGGCCTCTTCACTGTGTCGCCGTGTTTGTATGGCGGTGGTGTTGGCGCTTTACGTCCCATATCAATCCTCGCTTATCAGTTCATAAGGCTTAAACCGGATCACCTCTTCCCCTATCCAGTCATTCACCTCTTTCAATCGTTCTTGCAACGGCGTTAACTCGTTACGGACAAACACTTGTGAGGCTTTCGCCACGTCACCGAAACCGCCGGTATTGTTGGGAATAATCCCCATCATCTGCGGTGGCACCCGGTGCACACTGAGCAGGTCGTCGCGGGTGGCGTTCTTGATATTAAAAAAGTCATCTTTGGTGGCGACTTCGCTCAACGGTAAAATCTGGATGCCGTCTTTTTTGCCATTAGGCGCGTACATAAACAGGTTGCGGAAATTGCCTAGCCCTTTGGTGTCGCGCATCGCTTTACGCATTGCCTCAATATCGCTGCTACTTTGCGCCGCATCAGTCATATACAGGATGTATCCCGCGTGTGCGCCGTTCTGGTAATACTTGCGGCGAAACAGCGTGGCGGCTTCATTGAGCCATGCCGAATTTAAACCGCTGAGGTATTCCGGCAAACCGTAAAGCTCCTGATTGATATCCGGTTCTATCAGGTGGAAAACGCTCCCGGCTTCGAACAGGTGTTCATCTTTCCAGTTCTGGACAAACCAATAGCAATCTTTTTCTAATCCACGGCGGGTGTACTTGGCCGGACTGGGGTCGAGGCGCAGTGGTGCGCCCAGTTGGTTACGGCGCACCTCTAAAAACGCATTGCCGAACACCAGATAATCCAGCGCATAGCGGCTAAATGCCTGCTGACTGAGCATTGCATGAGGGATAAATGTACTTGCCAGTATGTTGCGTTTCACATACAGCGGTGAGCTGTGATGCACCGCCGCCCGGAAGCTACGCGCCAGCCCGTCAAAGCTGATAGGCGGGTCATACCATTTACCGTTACCGGTGCATTCGATGTAATCCAGTATTTCCCGCTTGTCGAGAACGGCGGAAGGTTCGCCAAAGGTGAACGCCTCCACCGGCTGCTGTTGGCTGGCGGTGTGATTGGTGACAGGTCGGCTTAATGCCTTACGGCCCTTGCGCTTACTCATTTCACTTCCCCTGCATTGTTTGCCGCTTGTGACCAGTCGCCCAAATATAAGAGCTTGAAATCATCCTCCGTCATGTGTTTTTCCAGCCAATCCTTATCCCAATTTTTTTCCCATAACGTGCAACCTTGCTGAATGGCATCATCAGCCGTAACCGATTGACGGAATACGCCATCAGCACAAAAAACGCCGTTATCCGTGTGTATCACCGGTACGGCTTTTCGTGGGCGGCGCAGTGAGCCATTCCAAATCTTGAACGCGGTATGTGAGCGGGAGGGTGTGGTATAGAGCGTTAAACGATGATTTTTGTGCATTGCCATCCCCTTAGCCATTTGCAGTATTGAACGCGGGTTTTTAGCCCATGCATATTCACCCAGGTACACATTCCCGGCATGAGCGGCTGCGTGACTGTTCTCACCGTGAAAGGCGATAAGTGCGCCATTACCTAACAGCATATTATTCAGCGAGAAGGGGTTCACGTTTACCCTAACTACCCGGCAAAACTCGGCAATCGTGGCGCGGGTCGTTAGAGCGCTATATCTTGAGGTGGTTAAAAAATGCTGGTTGCGGCCTGTGGTGAGGGCATCCAGTAACGCTTCAAAAGCGAAAAGCCAGTCGGCCCCCACCTGACGCGACTTGGTGATATTTCGGGCTACGCCGGTCTGCCCCACCCGATACCACGTCTTTTGATAGTCAAAGGCCGAGTTTTCGAAATGTTCGCGCAGGCCGTCAACTTGACCAGCAGTAAAAGTCATTGATTTCATCCGTAAAACTCCAAGAAGTTAGGGCTGTGACCGCCATATGTCGCGGTAAGGGGTTCATTTAACAGGGCGTGCATAATCGCCCACGCCACATCGGCGTGGCTGGCTTCTTCGCTGCGGCTGGCAACATAAGTCGAACTCTTGCCGCTGGCGGTCATGGTTTTGCGAATGGCCATAAATGACTGGGTGATGTCGGTGTGGCCGGTGTCATATTCCAGACGGCCGTTATTAATGGTGTGCTTGGCTTTCAGCACCATGGCGGTTTTGATTTCAGGGGTATATTTGATTTCCCTTGCCGCAGGGAAGAACTGGCGCACCAACTGGAAAACGCCTTGCCCGACGGTAGTCGCATCAATACCGATGTATTCCACGCAATATTTCTGCGTCAACTCTTCGATATGCTTGGCCTGCGCCTCAAAATCCATCCCTTTCCACTGGTGGCGCTCCAACACGCGGAACTTGCCGCCCGGCACCATTGGCGGCGCGATCACCGCGCACCCGGCACTGTCACCGCCGTTGGCCTCGGACGGGTCATAACCAATCCACACCGGGCGATAACCAAACGGCCGCAACGAATAGGGGTTGTAGTCTTCCCACTCTTCCAGACTGTCCACCATGCAAGCCTGCAACTCCTTGAACGGGAAGACTGACGCTTGATCGTCCACAAACTCGCACATCAACAGGTTTTGATATTCTGACGGGCCGTATTCAAGCGATAGCTGATTAAGGTCAAACAGGTTACAACCGCCCGCCAGTGCATCTTCAACCGTGACAATCTGTCGCCACTGACCATCAGCACACAACGAACCACGGGCCAAATGGCTGTGGCTTAAATCCAGTTGGATATGGTCGGATTTATTGCGGCGGCCTTTATTGAACAGCTCACCAGACCAGAACGGATAGGCACTGTGCGCCAGACTCGACGGCGTGGAGAAATAGGTGGTACGCCATTTTTTGTGTAATGACATGCCGCTGGCGACTTTGCGCAGCTCCTGAAACTTGGGTATCCAGAAATATTCGTCAAGATAGAGATTGCCGGTGTAGCTCTGCGCGGTGCGCACGTTAGTGCCGAGGAAGAACAAGCGCGCCCCGTTCGGTAACACCATCGGGTCGCCTTTCAGGTCAACATCAACCATGCGGGCAAAGTCGATAATGTAGCTTTTGAACACGTGCGCCTGTGCCTTACTGGCTGACAGGAATATCTGGTTACGTCCTGTCGTGATGGCGTCCAGCAGCGCTTCGCGGGCAAAGAAGAAGGTTGCCCCAATCTGGCGCGATTTCAGAATATTGCGGATACGGTGAGTGAGTCCGGCCTCAAACCAGTTGCGCTGATAATCAAAGATATTTTCGTGAAAAATAGACTCCAGCTTTTCAATAGCAGATTCACCGAACAGGTTTTTATCCGGGGTCTTGCGCTCCCCTTTGTTGCGGTTCGCTACGTTCGGATTTAAATCAGCTTCGCTGCCGGTCTGGCTGTAGCGGTTAACCCGCGCCAGCCGTTCAATCTGTCGGCCTAACAGGTCAATCTCTTTAAAGTCCCGCCCCTCTTTGGCGTCTTTCATGATGAGCTGAATCAACCGCGCTTCCATGCTGGTTTCCACGCGGGAAATGGGCGCAATGGCGTCCCACCCGTCGCGCTTCTTCCAGCTCTGCACAGTCGGCGATTTCAGGGCCAGCGTGTCCGCAATCTGGCGCACAGAAAAGCCCTGCCAGTAAAGCAAGGCCGCCTGTCGCCGTGGGTCGCTGATGATGGTGCTCGGTGTCGTATTCATGCCATTAGGCTACGCGACCAGCCCGACCCTCTGCGCGTCCTCGCTGTTGTGCCAGCCCCGTCACAACTGGCTTTCGTTGTTGCTGCCGCCATACATCAGGAAACTAAGCCCCGAACCGAACAACCATAATCACACTGAATGGAGCCGCTCATGGCTAAGAAAGTTTCTAAGTATTTTCGTATCGGCGTTGAAGGTGATACCTGCGACGGGCGAATCATTTCCGCAGACGATATCAACCAGATGGCCGAGTCATTTGACCCGCGTGTCTACGGTTGCCGCATCAATCTGGAACATTTGAAAAGTTACTCCCCGGACAGCACTTTCCGCCGTTATGGCGATGTCTCAGCACTCAAAGCGGAAACCATTGAAGACGATTCCATCCTGAACGGTAAGCGTGCGTTGTTCGCCCAAATCAGCCCAACCGATGATTTGGTACAGATGAACAAAGCCCTACAGAAAATTTATACCTCCATGGAAATTAGCCCGAACTTTGCCAATACCGGTAAAGCCTATCTGGTCGGGCTGGCTGTGACCGATGACCCCGCCAGCCTCGGCACTGAAATGCTGGAATTCAGCGCCAAAGCCAAACACAACCCATTAGCCGCCCGTAAATCTAACCCAGAAAACTTGTTCTCAGCAGCGGTTGAAGTGCAACTGGAATTTGAAGACGTAGCCGAGCCGGGTATCACGTTGTTTAACGTGGTGAAGTCAATATTCAGTCGCAAGCAGGCGACTGACGATGCGCGTTTTAATGATGTGCATGAGGCCGTAAACGCGGTGGCGGAGCATGTGCAGGGGCATAGCGAAACCATTGAAGCCCGCTTTACCGCCATTGAGAAAAAACTCACTGACCATGTGGTGGAGCTGAAACAGAGTATCGAAAAGGGAAAACAAGGGGTTACGTCCCTCGAAAGCAAACTGTCTATCACTGAAAACTTTAGCCAAGCCAAGCGCCCGGAATCCACCGGCGGCAACAATCAAAACGATGTATTGACCGACTGCTAATCGGGGTCACTGGCCGCCCGTTGTGCGGCCCACTGGTTATTTCATTAACACGTTATTTAACTGAATCAGGATTATTATGCGCCCAGCAACCCGTTTTAAATTTAATGCCTATCTGACCCGTCAAGCCGAGCTGAACGGGGTAGAAACCGGCGACCTGAATAAAAAATTCAGCGTTGAACCCTCCGTCACGCAAACCATCATGACCCGCGTCCAAGAGTCCTCAGAGTTTCTGAGCCGCATCAATATTGTGCCCGTCGCCGAGCTGACCGCTGAAAAAGTGGGCCTGAGTGTTACCGGGTCAATTGCCAGCAATACTGACACTGACGGCGGTGACGAGCGCGAAACCGCCGAGTTTGCGGGTCTGGACAGTGAGAAGTATTTCTGTGAGCAGGTGAACTACGATTTCCACATTCGCTATAACACCCTCGACCTGTGGGCGCGTTATCAGGACTTCCAGACCCGCTTGCGCGACGCGATTATCAAGCGGCAGGCACTTGACCGCATCATGGCGGGCTTCAATGGCACCCACCGTGCCAAGACCTCTAACCGTGCACTCAACCCGATGTTGCAGGATATTGCGCCGGGCTGGTTGCAAAAATACCGCACCAATGCGCCAACCCGCGTGATGAGTAACATCATTGGCGAAGATGGCGCGGTAGTGTCGGAAAAAATTCGTGTCGGCCATGGCGGTGATTACGTCAATCTGGACGCGCTGGTGATGGATGCCACGAATAACATGATTGCGGAATGGCATCAGGAAGACCCTGAACTGGTGGTTATCACTGGCCGTCAGTTGATGCAGGATAAGTATTTCCCCATCGTCAATAAAGAGCAGGAAAACAGCGAAACCCTCGCCGCTGACCTGATTATCAGCCAGAAGCGGATCGGCAATTTACCGGCTATCCGTGTGCCGTTCTTCCCGGCTAACGCATTCATGATCACCCGCCTCGATAACCTGTCTATTTACTGGTTGGAAGACTCGCACCGCCGCCATATCGATGAGAACGCCAAGCGTGACCGCATCGAAAACTACGAATCCATTAAACAGGATTATGTGGTGGAGGATTACGCCTGCGGTTGTCTGGTGGAAAACATCGAGATTTTACCGGCAAAAAATGGCGGTGAAACCGTAAGGGGTGCAAGCGCGCTGATGGTATCTGATGCCCCGAACTATGACGGCCTTGCCGCTGCGATTATGGCTGCGGTGAACGTTGCGGCCAACCCGAATGAAACCCAACCGGAAGCCACCACCGATGCGCAGGCCGCGACGGAAAGCACGCCCGAAACACCGGCAACCAAAGGGAGCAAATAAGCCATGACCAGTCCTGCGCGCCGCCATTTTATCCAACAGTCGGCTATTGCCGCCTCACAGCTACGGGATAACCCGTTACGCCATGCCACCGGCTACGAGCTGATGTTGCTCAAGCTCAATGAAGATAAACGCAAGCTGAAACAGGTGCGTTCAAATGAACGTAAAGCCGAGCTGAAGCGGCAGTTATTGCCGGAGTACATGCCGTGGGTGTCCGGTGTGTTAAGTGAGGGAAAAGGCGCGCAGGACGCCATTGTAATGACCATCATGATTTGGCGTCTGGATGCCGGGGATATCCCCGGCGCACTGGATATCGCCCGTTATGCTCTGCGTTATCAGTTAGTGCCAACAGACCGTTTTACTCGTTCTACCGCTTACCTGATTGCCGAGGAAGTGGCCGAGTCTGCCGGGCGAGCCTATGCCACCGGTAAGCCGGTTGATGTTGACCATCTGCTGCAAACCATTGAGCTAATGGAAGACGAAGACATGCCCGACCAGGTGCGCGCCAAACTGCACAAAATGACCGGTTATGTGCTGCGTGACAGTGACCGGGGAGAACTGGCCCTGAGCCACCTTCACCGCGCACTCCAACTGCATACCGGTTGTGGCGTCAAAAAAGACATTGAGCGACTGGCCGTGAAGTTAAAGAACGCCGCCAGCCGCTAACCCGAACGCTCCCCGAGCCGGGCGGCACGATGGCCGCAACAGAGTTTACTTTGTTAACGCCGTCGTCCACCGCCCACCCATTCTGATATTGAGGTTGCCATGACCACTGTTGTTATCCCCGCGCCACGGCCAGACAAAACGGCCGAACCGGTGATTGAAAATACCTTTTTCTGGCCTGCGGTTGACCCGATAAAACTGCGCGAGCTGTTGCGCCTTGAGGGTACCGTCACCGCCGAGCGCCTGCGCTTCACCATCAAAGGCGCTATTGCCGAGGTTAACGCCGAACTGTACGAGTACCGCCGTGACCAGATGGCGGCAGGCTTTAAAACACTGGACGAGGTACAGGCCGAGCAACTGGACGGCGAGAGCATCCAGTTGGCCGAGTACCAGCGGGCGGTCTGTGCCATTACGGCCGCACTGTTGGCCGAGCGTTATCGCGGCTATGACGCCAGCGCGCGTGGTGATAAACGCGCGGATGCCATTGAAAGTACGGTGGATGAGTTGTGGCGTGATGCGCGGATTAGCATTCGCAACATTGCCGGTAAGCCTCACAACATTATTGGCCTTATCTGATGCAGGTCAACGCGTTGCAAGGCGACACGCTCGACGCATTGTGCTGGCGCTATTACGGGCGCACGCAAGATGTGCTGGAGCAAGTCTATGACGCGAATCCGGGTCTGTCGGAACTGGGGGCTATTCTGCCGCATGGTTATCCGGTGGAGTTGCCCGACATGGCCCCGGCGGCCCAACGTGAAACCGTTCAATTATGGGATTGAAAATGGAGAAATTTAGCTCTGCGGTAGCCTATGTCTTGGCGCTGGTACTGGCGTTTATTGGCGCACTGAGTCCGCAAGATATCGCATTTTATGCCGCGGCGGTGGCCGCTGCGGCGACCTGTTTTATCAACTGGTACTACCGGCGCAAGAGCTATTTCTTGCTAAAAGAGTTGGCTATCAGGCGGGAGGTGTTCGATGAACTCAATCGTTAAGCGCTGTCTGGTCGGGGCGATTCTGGCGCTGGCCGCCACCTTGCCAAATTACCAGACGCTCAACACATCGCCCGCCGGGCTAAAACTGATCGCCGATTATGAGGGCTGCCAGCTCAACGCCTATCAGTGCAGCGCCAACGTCTGGACAAATGGCATCGGTCACACGGCCGGGGTTAAGCCGGGCAGTGTTATCAGTGAGCGACAGGTGGCGGTCAATCTGGTCGCTGACGTGCAGCGGGTCGAACGGGCTATGGCGGTGTGTATGCCGGTTGCCATGCCGCAACCGGTGTATGACGCGGTAGTGTCATTCGCCTTTAACGTGGGTGCGGGGGCGGCCTGTCGCTCGACGCTGGCCTTTTTTGTCAACAAGGGCGACTGGCGCAGCGCCTGCAATCAGTTGCCACGCTGGGTGTACGTCAATGGCGTGAAAACCAAAGGGTTAGAGCGTCGCCGCACCACCGAACAAACACACTGCCTGAGCGGGGTCTGATATGCGCACATTACTTCTGTTATGGGTTTTGATGATGGCGGTGCTGGCGTGGCACGCCCATAACCTTAAAAAAGAGTTAGACAGCGCCAAACTGGTGATTGGCACTTTATCCGCCGGAATTGAGAGCCGGGACAACGCGATCACCCACCTGCAAGATGAGGCCCGGCAACAGGCAGACAATGAGCGGGCATTACGGCAATCACTGAGCCACGCCAGCACCTTGTCATTATCTCGTGAACAGAGAATTCAAAGGTTACTCAATGAAAATAAAGTCTTGCGTGATTGGTTCGCTACTGCTTTGCCTGCTGACGTTATCCGGCTGCACCAGCGCCCCGCGTTCGCCAACCCCAACGATTATTTACGTTGGCTGTCCGACGGTGAGCAGTTGCCCGCTGCCGGGCAGCACACCGGCGGTTAACGGTGATTTAAGTGCCGATATCCGCCAGTTAGAAGCCGCACTGGTGGCCTGCGGGCTGCAAGTGGAAGCCGTTAAACAGTGTCAGGAACAACACCATGTTAAAGCCCAAACTGCTACGCCAAGCCTTAACCGACAGTCTGCAACTGTTCCAGACTAACCCGGAGCGGCTGAAAATGTTTGTTGATGGCGGGCGCATTGTCTCAACACTGGCCCCGTCGCTGTCTTTTGAAAATCAATATACGCTGACGTTGTTTATTGAGGATTTCCCCGATGATGTTGATTATCTCTTTGTACCGATACTGGCATGGCTGCGGGAACATCAACCGGACATCATGGCGACGGAGGAAAAGCGCCGCACTGGCTTTATTCATAAGGTTGATGTGATGAGCGATGTGTTGAGTGATATCCGTATCGACCTGCAACTGACTGAGCGGGTTATTGTGAAAGAGGTAGGCGGTGCATTGCATGTTGACCATGCCCTTGAGCCAGCATTGCCGGGCGCACTTCCTCGTCCAACTGAAATTTATTTCCACGGTGAGCGGATTAAATGAATGCGCTGAAACCCTTTGATGACGCATTAGCCGGGCTGATTGCCAGTCTGACACCCAAAGCCCGCAAAGCGCTGGCGGTGACAGTTGCCAAACGCCTGCGGGCCAGTCAACAGCAACGTATTAAACGCCAGCAAGCGCCCGACGGCACCCCGTATGCTGCCCGTAAATCTCAACCATTGCGTAAGCCAAAAGGCCGCATTAAACGGGAAATGTTCGCCAAGTTGCGCACCGCCCGCTATATCAAAGCCAACAGTAGCCCTGATGAGGCGGTGGTTGAGTTTGCCGGGCGCGTGGAACGAATGGCGGCAGTGCACCATTTTGGCCTGCGTGACCGTCCGAACGTGCACAGCAAAGATGTGCAGTATGACGAGCGGCCGTTGCTGGGATTCAATTTGTCGGATGTCGATAGTATTGAACTAATGATTATCAATCACCTAAGTAAATAATTATATAGAAACAATAAAGATTACGCTCTATATTGGTTGATAACAACATTGAACCTAGGGCTATTAAATGGAAGACATAAAATATCAAGTATTTGTGAGTTCAACTTATACGGATTTAAGTCAAGCTCGTAAGAAAGTTATTGATACCATTCTGAGCTTATATCATTTTCCTGTTGGCATGGAAATGTTTAGTGCAGATGATGATGAGCAATGGGAAGTTATTCAGGAAACAATAAGAGCTAGTGATTATTATGTGATAATAATTGGTCATCGCTATGGTTCGTTGTCGGATAATGAAGTTAGCTTTACCGAAAGAGAATACGATTATGCAAAGTCACTTCAAATACCTATACTTGCATTCATTCAGAGTAGAGACATACCAACTAATTCCCACCAGAGAGAATCTGACCCTATTCTAATTCAGAAGCTAAATTATTTTATTATTAAAGCCCAAGCAAACAAGATGTGTAGTTTCTGGACGAATGAAGATGAACTAGCTAAAGAAGTAGCAATTGCATTACCTAAATTTATTAAAAAATCACCTCGCACAGGGTGGATTAGAGGTGACAAAGCAACCCCAGAAACAATGTCTCAAGAGTTAGTACTTCTGTCATCTGAAAACAGAGTTCTTCGTGAAAAGGTCACTGAATATGAGGCGAAATTAATTAAATCAAAACCCGAACTGGAACTTTCCATTTTCGATGACGAACCAATTATCATTTATTATGAAGACGTAAGACCAAATATCATACGACCTAATGAGTTAGATTACTCTGTAATAACAACTGAATTGAGTGAGTTTTTAACAAAAGAATCCATTGATAAATATAATAAAGAGTTACCTTCAGAAGAAGAAATAAATTATCACAATGACAAATTTGTACGCTATACAAACCTTACTAATAACTCACTCACTATAACACCTCAACTAATCAATAATGGTAACAAAGCAGCAAATGACATTCATATTACTATTGAATTCCCCGATTTTATAGAAGTTGTAACTCATTACGATAAAGAGAGGTTACTAGAGCCAGATATATATCTACCTCATTCCCCACTAGAAATTGCCCAACAAAAATTAATGCTTGGTAACACTCCAATAGCTGCAATAGGTGCGGGTTTATTTAACAGTGAATGGATGCAGTCACTATCTAGAAACAATGCTTTGCTTGGTAACTTACTACCCAACTTTCAGCCAGTTAATACTACGGAATGGGGAAGTATTGATGATAATCATTTAACGCTTAACTCTAAAAAACTACTCCATACGATGAGCGTGGCTTTTAAGAAAATAACCCTACTTCCATTAGCTGTTGGGCATGGGAATATCAATATTAGAGTTATTTGTGACGAGTTGGAAGAGGAAATATTGCTCACTAAAGAAATTGAAGTGCTGTCCAAACATTAAAATTACCCTCCATCTGTAATCTTTGTTGTGCCATCGCTCAACTAACTTCAATTAATGGAAGCATGCATAAAATCAAAGCATGCTTCCCCCATGAACACTCAAACCCAACTTACTGAAATTCTGCGCCTGCTGCGCAACCTGATCCGTATTGGTACGGTGGCCGAGGTCGATCTCGACCAAGCCCTGTGCCGTGTGGCGACAGGGGACAATACCACCGGCTGGTTAAACTGGCTGACGCTGCGCGCCGGTCAATCGCGATCATGGTGGGCACCGTCTGAGGGGGAGCAGGTGTTGATATTGTCCCTCGGCGGCGAGCTGGATACCGCCTTTGTGCTGCCGGGCATTTTCTCTGATGACTTCCCGCCGCCGTCGGCCTCGGCGGATGGCCTGTATATCGCCTTTCCTGACGGTGCCACGTTGCACTATGAACCTGAGAGCGGCGAGTTGCAGGCTGATGGCATCAAAACGGCGGTTATCAATGCCAGTGAATCGATAAATGCCACTGCCCCCACTATCACCTGTGCTGCCTTGGTCAAAATCCTGCTGGATACACCCGAAGTGGAATGCACCAACAACCTGACCACCGGCACGTTGAACGTGAAGAAAGGCGGCCAGATGAGCGGCAATATTGAACATTCCGGCGGCAAGTTCTCATCCAATGGTGTGGTGGTTGATGACCATGACCACGGCGGCGTCTTGCGTGGTGGGGATTATACGGAGGGAATTAAATGACCACTGCCACCTATCTCGGCATGAACCGCACCGCCGGGCAGACCATTACCGACGCTGACCATATCAGCCAGTCAATAGCAGATATTCTGATTACCCCTGTCGGTTCGCGGGTGATGCGCCGCGCTTATGGTTCGCTGCTATCGGAGCTGATTGACCAGCCGCAAAATCCGGCCTTGAGACTGCAAATTATGGCCGCCAGTTACAGTGCCATTTTGCGCTGGGAGCCGAGGGT
Source organism: Yersinia sp. 2540 StPb PI (assembly GCF_052217165.1). Classification (NCBI taxonomy): domain Bacteria; kingdom Pseudomonadati; phylum Pseudomonadota; class Gammaproteobacteria; order Enterobacterales; family Yersiniaceae; genus Yersinia; species Yersinia sp. 2540 StPb PI. The sequence continues at coordinate 1,590,222 of NZ_JAZGQC010000001.1, read as the reverse complement.
CAAGCTGACTGGTATCACCTTTGAAACCACCTTTGACGGAAAAATGGTGGTTGATATCACCGGCACCCGCACCGATAGCGCGGCACCTCTCTCTTTAACCATTCCCGTGAGCTAACCCTATGGCAACCATTGACCTGAGCCTGTTACCCCCGCCGTTTGTGGTGGAAGAACTGGACTATGAAACCCTGCTGGCCGAGCGCAAAGCCACGCTGATATCTCTTTACCCGGAAGAACAGCGCGCCGCCGTGGCCCGCACGTTGTCGCTAGAATCTGAGCCGCTGGTCAAGTTGCTACAGGAAAACGCCTACCGCGAAGTGATATTACGCCAGCGCGTCAATGATGCGGCCCGCGCGGTGATGGTGGCCTATGCCGTCGGTAGCGATTTAGACCAGCTCGGCGCAAATAACAACGTTGAGCGGCTGGTGATTATCCCAGCTGACCCCGCCGCCATTCCACCCATTGAGGCGGTGATGGAATCTGACAGTGATTTCCGGGTGCGTATCCCGCAAGCCTTTGAGGGCTTGAGTGTCGCCGGGCCAACCGGTGCGTATGAATATCACGCCAAAAGTGCTGACGGCCGGGTCGCTGATGCCTCGGCAATCAGTCCGACACCCGCCTGTGTCACGGTCACGGTGTTATCGCGTGAGGGCAACGGCGAAGCCTCAGCCGAACTGCTGGCCGTGGTTGAGGCCGCGTTGAATGATGAGAATACGCGGCCAGTGGCTGACCGGGTGACAGTGCAATCCGCCCACATTGAAGATTATGAGATTGACGCGGTGCTCTATCTGCATCCGGGGCCGGAGGCTGAACCGGTGCGCATTGCGGCAGAGAAGAAACTGACCGCCTTTGTGACCGCACAGCGCCGCCTTGGTCGCGACATTCGTCTGTCGGCGCTCTATGCCGCACTGCATGTTGAGGGTGTCCAGCGGGTGGTAATTAATGCTCCCCTGGCTGATGTGGTGCTGGATAAAACCCAAGCGGCTTGGTGCACCGGCAGCAGCATCACTGTCGGGGGTACGGATGACTGACCGTTTATTGCCTGTTGGTTCGTCGGTGCTGGAAGTGGCCGCCGCGCGCGCCTGCGCCGAGCTAGAGAATACCCCGGTACCCATTCGGCAGCTCTGGAACGCCGACACTTGCCCGCTGCCACTGTTGCCCTATCTGGCGTGGGCGTGGTCGGTTGACCGCTGGGATGAGAAATGGCCGGAAGCCACCAAGCGCGTGGTGGTGAAGTCCTCGCAGTACGTGCACAAACACAAGGGCACCATTGGCGCAATTCGTCGGGTGGTTGAGCCGCTGGGTTATCTCATCAAGGTGATTGAGTGGTGGAAGACCAACGAAACACCCGGCACCTTTCGCCTTGATGTAGGTGTATTGGAAACCGGCATTACCGAAGAAATGTATCAAGAGCTTGAGCGGCTGATAGACGACGCCAAGCCATGCAGCCGCCACTTAGTCGGCCTGTCTATCAATCTCGACAGTAGCGGCCCGCTGTATGTCGCCGCAGGTAGTTACAGCGGTGATGAGCTGACCGTATACCCGTATTTACCTGAAACTATAACCGTGACCGGCGAGGGTTACGCCAGTGCCGCAATCCACATTATCGATGACCTGAGAGTGAACCCATGACAGCGAGATTCTTTGCTTTACTGACCAACATCGGCGCGGCCAAGCTGGCGAACGCCACCGCGCTCGGCACCCGCTTAGAAATTACCCAAATGGCGGTCGGGGATGGCGGCGGAACCCTGCCAACCCCTAGCCCGGCACAAACCAAACTGATGAATGAGCAGCGCCGCGCTGCTCTGAATATGTTGACCATTGACCCGATTAACACCAGTCAGATTATTGCTGAACAGGTTATCCCTGAGACTGAGGGCGGATGGTGGATCCGGGAGATTGGCTTGCTGGATAAAGACGGTGATTTGGTTGCCATTGCCAACTGTGCCGAAACCTATAAACCACAACTGCAAGAGGGCAGCGGGCGCACCCAAACCATTCGGATGATTTTAATTGTCAGTAGCACGGCTGCTGTCACGCTGAAAATCGACCCATCAGTGGTGCTGGCTACACGTAAATATGTCGATGATAAGGTGATTGAAGTTAAGCAGTACGCGGATAACGTACTGGCTGAGCATGAGAAATCCCGTCATCATCCCGATGCGACGTTAAGCGAAAAAGGCTTTGTCGCACTGAGCAATGCCACCGACAGCAACAGTGAAACCGACGCGGCGACGCCGAGAGCGGTTAAGGCCGCCGCTAATGCAGCGGTAACGGCATTAGCCGATCACGTTCGCAGCGCTAACCCTCATGACCAGTACTTGCAGATTGAAAACTCACTATCTGAAATTAAAGCGCTAGGCCCTATCGCTGTTGCGGAGACGCTCAAAAATTTGGATTTAAAAGGTGCGGCAAAGCGTGAGGTAGGAACAGCGGCTACTCAAATCCCGGATATGTCGAGCTTTGCCAGTTCAGCCGCCGCAACCGGCTGGATGAAGCGACCGGACGGACTCATTGAGCAATGGGGAGAATCACCCTTTTCCAGATCAAATGACCAGTTTTTTTATGCTGACGCTTTTTTCCCAATAGCGTTCCCTAATAAAGTTTTAAATATGAGCGTGACACTACGTGGCATCACCGATATTTCGATAATAGGAAAAACTCTCGCGTCGGATATGTTAGCAGCAACATGGGCAGCGATCCCACTGAGCAAGAAATACGGGGAAAACATCCCTACAGCGCAAAGAGTTATGTGGCGAGTGATTGGTTACTAAGGAGATTTAAATGAATTATTTCTACAGCCCGACGAATAATGCCGCGTATCCAGAGTCGTTAAAAACGGAATATCAAGCTGCGCAAACTTGGCCGGACGATGCGGTTCAAATAACGGACGAGACTTATCAGACATTCTTTGCCTGTGCTTCGCCGGCCGGTAAAACCAGAATAGCCGGAAAGCAAGGCCAGCCGGTTTGGGGGGGTATTCCCGTTTATGTCCCTACCGAGGATGAATTAGCCGCCCGTGCCCGACATTATCGGGATGCCTTTATTGCTGCCACCGATCCCATGATGGTCAGCGACTATTCTATTGACGATGTACCACTGACGGAAGACCAGCACAGTGAGCTAATTGCCACCCGCTTAGCCTTCAAACAGTGGCCGACGCTGGCAGGCTGGCCGTTGATAGAATTACCGGTGATTGGCGAGCCGGATAAATCACGCTGGCTACTGACCGAGGCGGTGAATAATGGCTATGTGGTGCCAGAGTGGCCGCCAGTCACTGCCTGACATTTCTTTTTAGCCTCCGATTCAGGGGGCTTTTGTTGTGCCATCGCCCACACACCCCCCATCTAGTGCCTCGCGCTTACTAAGCCGTCACCATACTCTCACCCTTAACCAACGGAGAGTTACCCCATGGGTGATTACCATCACGGCGTCCGCGTTCTCGAAATCAACGAGGGGACGCGTGTCATTTCCACTATTTCCACCACCATTGTCGGCATGGTCTGCACCAGCGACGATGCTGACGCAACCGCATTCCCCCTCAACACCCCGGTACTGATTACTGATGTGCGCGCCGCTGCCGGTAAAGCCGGTAAAAAAGGCACGCTGGCCGCGTCATTGCTGGCGATTGCTGAACAGTCGCGCCCGGTCACCATTGTGGTGCGAGTGGCTACCGGTAAAGATGAAGCTGAAACCACGTCTAATATCATCGGCGGCGCTGACGAGAACGGCCGCTACACCGGTATGAAAGCGCTGTTAGATGCGCAATCAGTCACCGGTGTGCGCCCGCGCATTCTTGGTGTGCCGGGGCTGGATAATCAGGAGGTGTCTACCGCACTGGCGAGTATCTGCCAGCAGTTGCGCGCCTTTGGTTATATCAGCGCTTATGGCTGCAAAACCCTTTCCGAAGCTATCTTGTACCGTGACAATTTCAGCCAACGCGAGTTGATGTTGATTTGGCCGGACTTCCTGAGCTGGAATACCACCGCCAACAGCACAGATATTGCTTATGCCACCGCCCGTGCCCTCGGTCTGCGCGCCAAGATTGATACCGATACCGGCTGGCATAAAACCCTGTCTAACGTCGGTGTAAATGGCGTGACCGGTATCTCTGCCAGCGTCTACTGGGATTTGCAGACCGTTGGCACTGACGCTGACTTACTTAACAAAGCCTGCGTAACAACGCTAATCCGTAAAGACGGCTTCAAGTTTTGGGGTTCGCGTACCTGTTCTGACGACCCACTGTTTGCCTTTGAGAACTACACCCGCACCGCGCAGATTCTGGCCGACACCATGGCCGAGGCGCAGTTGTGGGCGATAGACCGCCCGATGCACCCGACGCTGGTCAAAGACATGATTGGCAGCATCAACGCCAAATTCCGCGAAATGAAATCCGCCGGGCTGATTATTGACGGCGCTTGCTGGTATGACGACAGCGCCAACGATAAAGACACCCTGAAAGCGGGCAAGCTGTTTATCGATTACGACTACACGCCAGTGCCACCACTGGAAGATTTAACCCTGCGCCAGCGTATCACCGATAAATATTTGGTGAACTTTGCCGCCGCCGTCAACAGCTAAGGAAAACTGACTTATGGCACTGCCACGTAAGCTGAAATTGATGAACCTGTTTAACGATGGCCGGGATTACATGGGGATCGTGTCCGCCATCACCCTGCCAAAACTCACTCGTAAGCTGGAGAACTACCGGGGCGGCGGGATGAATGGCGTTGCGCCGATTGATTTGGGTCTGGATGACGATGCGCTATCCATGGAGTGGTCGATGGGCGGCCTCGACGAGCTGGTGTTGCAGCAATGGGGAACGCCTAAAGTTGACGGGGTTCCGCTGCGCTTTGCGGGCGCTTATCAGCGTGACGATACCGGCGAAGTGACAGCGGTAGAAGTCGAAATCCGTGGCCGTCATAAAGAGATTGATGGCGGTGAATCCAAGCAAGGGGAAGACACCGAAACCAAGGTGTCCACCCAGTGCACCTACTACAAGCTGACCATTGACGGCAAGGTGGTAATGGAAATTGACGTGGTTAACCTGATTGAAATTGTTAATGGCGTAGACCTGCTGGAAGCCCAACGCAAGGCCATTGGCCGCTAACCCCTGACGGCCAGTGCTGACCCGCTGGCCTCTAACTAAATTGGAAAAAGCAATGAAAAAACTCACTGTTAAAACTGAAACCGTCGCCGAGGTTAACGAGAATATCGTGGTACTGGAAACCCCGCTAAAGCGTGGCGATACCCTGATTACTGAAATCGAAGTTTACCGCCCGAATGCCGGGGCGTTGCGCGGGGTTCGGCTTTCAGATGTCGCTCATTCTGATGTGGATGCGCTGATTGTGGTGTTACCCCGCATCACGACACCGACACTGACCGCCGCAGAATGCAGCCGCTTAGAATTGCCGGATTTAGTGGCACTGGCGGGCAAGGTGATTGGTTTTTTGTCGCCGAAACAGGGGGCGTAACGCTCGACCCGAAACTGGAAGTTGACGACCTGATGGCGGATATTGCCGCCATTTTTCACTGGCCGCCGTCAGAGCTTTGGGCCTTGAGCCTCACAGAGCTGGTGCGCTGGCGTCATAAAGCCCTACTACGCAGTGGAGCCGTAAATCATGAGTAAGAGCTTACAGCTACAGGTATTGCTCAAAGCCGTAGACCAAGCCACCCGCCCGTTTAAAGCCATTCAAACCGCCAGCAAATCCCTCACTGGGGATATTCGCAATACACAAAGCAGCATCAAATCCCTTGATGCGCAGGCGGCGAAGATTGACGGTTTCCGCAAGGCCAGCGCTCAACTGGCGGTCACCGGGCAGGCATTAAAAAAAGCCAAAGAAGACGCGGCGGCGCTGGCTATTGCCTTTAAAAACACCGAGAAACCCACCGCTCAACAAGCCCGACTGATGGAGGGAGCCAAGCGCGCGGCGTCTGAACTGCAAACCAAATACAACGGGCTGCGCCAGTCAGTGCAGCGCCAGCGCGACGCTCTCAACGCTGACGGCATTGCCACCAAAAACCTGAGCAGTGAACAACGCCGGTTACGCAGTAGCGCCGCCGAGGCGACTGTTGCCCTGAGTCGCCAGCGCCAAGAACTGCAACGCCTGAGCCTGAAACAGGAACAACTCAACCGTATCAGCAATCGTTACCAGAAAGGCAAAGCCGCCACCAGTGCCGTGCGTAATACCAGTGCGGCGAGTCTTGGCGTAGCAACCGCCGGGCTGTACGGCGCGGCGAAACTGGTTGCGCCAGGTATGGAGTTTGACAGCAAGATGTCGGGCACTCAGGCGATTTTAGGGCTGGATAAAAATGACGCCAAGCTGGCCGCCATTCGTAAACAGGCGCGAGATATCGGCGGTTCAACGGCTTTTTCCCCGACTGACGTAGCGCGAACCCAAGACACGCTGGCGCGTGCTGGCTATGACGCTAACGCCATTCTGGCCGCGACTGAACCGACGGTTAACCTGTCGCTGGCGTCCGGTGTGGATATTGCTGAGGCGGCAGATATTGTCACCAACATGCAATCGGCGTTTAACCTGCCGTTAGACCAGATTAAACGCGTGTCGGACGTGATGGCGAAAGGCTTTACCAGCTCAAACACCAACCTGTTAGAACTGGGTGAGGCCATGAAATATGTGGCCCCGATTGCTGAGGCCGCCGGGGCCAGCATTGAAGACACCACCGCGTTACTCGGTGTACTGGCTGATAACGGTATCAAGGGCAGCATGGCGGGCACCAGTACCAGTGCGGTGTTTAGCCGGTTGCAAGCGCCTGTCGGGCAAGCACCGGCCGCACTGAAAGAGCTGGGAATAACGACCCGCGACGACAAAGGCAATATGTTGCCGGTGGCGAAAATCCTCAAAGATATTGACCGCTCGTTTAAAAAGAACACGTTAGGCACCGCGCAGCAAGCCGAGTATCTGAAAGTGATATTCGGTGAAGAGGCGATGAAAGGCGCGGTGAAACTGGTGGCTGCTGCCGGTAACGGCAAGCTGGCGGAGAAACAAAGTAAGCTGATGCAGGCCGGTGGCACCGCGCAATCTATTGCCACGGTCAGAATGGATAACCTTGACGGCGACCTGAAAAACCTGAGTTCGGCATGGGAAGACTTAGAGATTGAAGTCTTTGAGAAGCAAGACTCCGCGCTGCGCAAACTGACCCTAACCGCAACCGACTGGCTGGTCAATGTGGCTGCATGGGCCAAGAAAAACCCTGAGCTGGTCAGCACCATTACCACCGTTACTGGCGCGGCGTTGGTACTGGTTGCCGGATTGGGGGCGCTGGGTCTGATTGCATGGCCGGTCATGGCTGGGTTTAACCTGTTGTTGGCTGGGGCTGGTTTGTTAAGTACTGGCTTTTCACTGATGGCCGGAACCATTGCCGCCGCGCTCACGGCGCTGACATGGCCGATAGTGGCCGTGGTCGCGGCCATTGTGGCCGGTGGCCTACTTATCCGTAAATACTGGGAGCCTATCAGCGCCTTTATTGCTGGCGTGGCCGAGGGCTTTATCGCTGCCATGGGGCCGGTCAGTGCCGCGTTTGAACCGCTTAAACCGGTATTCAACTGGTTTAGTGACAAGGTGAAACAGCTTTCAAACTGGTTCGCTGACCTGATTAAACCGGTAAAAGCCACACAGGAAACGTTGGATGTAGCCACCAATGCGGGCAAGTTATTCGGCGAAGGGCTGGCGGCAGCGCTCAGTCTGCCCATGGATGCGCTGAAAACCCTGCGCAGTGGCATTGACTGGGTGCTGGAAAAACTCGGCATTATTGATAGTAAATCTGCCGGGCTGGCCGATAACGTCCCGAAAGATAACCCTTACGCGGGTGGATACTCACCCAGTGGCGGTGTGTTGTACGGCGGTTATCAACCCGTCACCGCCAATACCGGTACCACCATCGTTGATAGCAGTGTCACTAACAATGATATCAAAATGACTATTCCGCCGGGCATGAGCCGACAGGATGCGGAACGAATGATGGTTGATGCCCTTGCCAAGAATGAACGGAACAAACGCGCTCGCCAACGCGGCCAGATGGAGAATTATTAATCATGATGTTATCACTGGGGCTATTTGTCTTTATGCGCCAAACCACGCCTTACCAAAGCATGGGGCGCAATATTGATTACCGTTGGCCGACTAACAGCCGGGTGGGCTTGCGCCCCTCCGCACAATTTCTTGGCGTAGACAGTGAAAAAATTACGCTGTCCGGTGTATTACTGCCTGAGCTTACCGGCGGACGTCTTTCGTTACTGGCCCTTGAGGCGATGGCTGACCAAGGCAAGGCATGGCCGCTGGTTGAAGGTAGTGGCATGATTTACGGCATGTTTGTCATCGAGAGTCTGAGCCAGACCGGCACGCTATTATTTGAAGACGGTAGCGCCCGGCGCATTGAGTTCACCCTCAATCTGTTGCGGGTTGACGAGTCATTAACGGCCATGTTCGGCGACATGAAACAACAGGCTGACGAGTTGCTGGGTAAAGCGACAGCAATGACCGGTAAAGCACAGGCAGCTATCGGGGGATTATTCTCATGATGACCGGCATGTCTCTACCGGCCGGGGCGGATATGGCTCCGGACTTTATGCTGACGATTAACGCGAAAGATATCACACAAAATATTCGCGCCCGGCTGTTGTCCCTGAGCCTGACAGATAATCGGGGCTTTGAAGCTGACCAGCTCGACGTCGAACTGGATGACGCTGACGGCCAACTCGCCCTGCCGGAACGCGGCGCGGTGTTGTCGGTGTTCTTGGGCTGGAAAGGGGCGGCGCTGATTGGAAAGGGTGATTTTACCGTGGATGAGGTCGAGCACCATGGCGCACCCGATACGCTGACTATTCGTGCCCGCAGTGCCGATTTTCGGGGTTCGCTCAATGCGCGGCGGGAGGTCTCTTATCATGAGACAACGCTGGGTAAAGTCGTGGCGCAAGTGGCGGAGCGCAACAACCTGAAAGCGATGCTGGCCGAGGGTCTGGCGGATATCGCTATCTCTCATATCGACCAGACCCAAGAGACTGACGCCAAGTTTATCACCCGGTTAGCCTCGCTTAACGGCGCAGTGGCCGCCGTCAAAGCCGGGCGATTGTTGTTTATCAAGCCGGGCAGCGGTGTCACTGCCAGTGGTAAACCCATTCCGCAAATGACGATCACCCGACAAGATGGCGACCAGCACAGCTTTAGTATTGCTGACCGAGGCGCGTATACCGGTGTAAGTGCCAGTTGGTTGCACACCAAAGACCCCAAACCGGCCAAGCCGAAAAAAGTTAAGTTAAAGCGCAAGCCGAAGTTTAAACAGCTCCGCGCACTGGAACACCCCAAAGCTAAGCCGACCCGTACCAAAGCGGCTAAAGAGAAAAAACCGGTAGAGGAAAAACAAGGGGATTATCTGGCAGGGGCTGAGGATAATGTCTTTGTTATCACGACGGTTTACGCCACGCAAAAAGCCGCCATGCGCGCTGCCCAGTCTAAATGGGAGAAGTTACAGCGCGGAGTTGCTGAGTTCTCTATCACCTTAGCCATGGGGCGCGCTGATTTATTTCCTGAAACACCGGTCGCGGTCAACGGCTTTAAATCGGTGATAGACCAACAGAGTTGGATAATTAGCAAGGTATCGCACAGCCTGAGCAACAGTGGCTACACCACCCAACTGTCTCTCGAAGTTTTGTTGTCGGATGTAACCTATGATTCGATAGAATAAACTTGCATTTGCAAATTCAACTTCAAATTATCAAGATTGGTGATAGAATGATTTACATACAGTAGATTAATGAAAATGAGGTATTGGTATGATGCATTGCCCGCTGTGTCGAACAGCAGCACACGCGAGATCGAGCCGCTATCTAAGTGACAAAACAAAAGAACGATACCACCAGTGCCAAAATATAAATTGTAGTTGTACATTTGCGACTCACGAAACGATTGACCGCATCATAGTCGAACCAGGTAAAACTATTGTTGCCCCACCCCACCCCAGTAGAGCAAATCAAGGTACATTGTGGTTTTAAAAGAAGCCTGCGTGAGCAGGTTTTTTTTATATCTGTCGCCATCTATTAAATCTCTGCCGCCACTTTGCCGCCACTCAAATAAAAAAAGGGGCCACCTTATCGGTAACCCCTTGATAACTAAGAGTTTTTTCTGCAATGAAAAAGCGATTCTTAGTTAAGACGCTCTTTAATACGAGCAGACTTACCAGTACGCTCACGCAGATAGTACAGTTTCGCTTGACGAACGGCACCACGACGTTTCACAGTAATGCTGTCGATTACTGGGGAGTGAGTTTGGAATACACGCTCAACACCTTCGCCGTTGGAAATTTTACGAACGGTGAACGCAGAATGCAGACCGCGGTTACGAATAGCGATAACCACGCCCTCGAATGCCTGCAGACGCTTTTTAGAACCTTCAACAACCCATACCTTCACTTCCACGGAATCACCCGGACGGAATGCAGGTACGTCCTGCTTCATCTGCTCTTGTTCGATTTGCTTGATAATATTGCTCATAATAAGTCTCTTACCCTAGGTAAACTGATATATCAGGAAGTTGGCACGCGGCACAACACTCCTTTCATAGTTCTGTTGCTTCAGGGCTTGTGTTCCCGTTGGAACTCAGCCAGCAACACCATTTGCTCGTCAGTCAGAGCTAGGCTTTCTAGAAGTTCAGGTCTTCTAAGCCAGGTACGGCCCAGCGACTGCTTTAAGCGCCAGCGACGAATCTCGGCATGGTTGCCCGACAGTAATACTGGCGGAACTTCCATCCCTTCTAACACCTCAGGACGAGTGTAGTGTGGGCAATCCAGCAATCCATCAACAAAGGAATCTTCCTCTGCTGAAGCCTGATGACCTAGCACTCCCGGGATAAAGCGGGATACTGAATCTATCAGAGCCATTGCCGGCAGCTCGCCACCGCTGAGAACGTAATCACCAATTGACCATTCTTCATCAATTTCGGTTTTCAGTACGCGCTCATCAACACCTTCGTACCGACCACATACCAGAATCATCTTCTGATTGGTAGCCAGTTCGCAAACACCCTGTTGGTCCAGTTTGCGCCCTTGAGGTGACAGATAAATCACCTTTGCTCCCTCGCCTGCCGCTGCTTTTGCTGCATGAATGGCTTCCCTTAGCGGTTGCACCATCATCAACATTCCCGGGCCACCGCCGTATGGGCGGTCATCCACGGTACGATGCCGATCGTAGGTAAAGTCACGAGGACTCCAACACTGCACGCTCAGCAGGCCATTTTTTACTGCCCGGCCAGTTACCCCGTAATCGGTTATTGCGCGGAACATCTCGGGAAACAGGCTAATAACACCGATCCACATCGTTTTGTTCCACTCACTTTTGCCGTTTAATTCGGAGGTCAAAAACCAGGATCCCAATCTACCTCAACACGTTGAGCAGTGAGATCGACTTTCTTGATAACCTGCCCATGAAGAAACGGGACCAACCGCTCCTTCATACCGAATGCATCTTTCAGGTTTGCCTTCACTACCATCACATCGTTAGAACCGGTTTCCATCATATCGATGATTTTACCCAGTTCGTAACCCGTGGTTGTTACTACCTGACAGCCCATAAGGTCTTTCCAGTAGTAATCATCCTCTTCTAGTGCGGGTAGTTGCTTGGAATCTACGATAATTTCGCAATTAGTCAGTAAATTCGCGGCATCCCGATCGTCAACACCTTTAACTTTGATGATCAGATCTTGACTGTGGCGCTTCCAGTCTTCCAACTCGACATGCTGCCACTTACCGGCCTGCTGGATAAACCACGGCTGGTAATCAAAAATGCTTTCGGCGTTTTCGGTGGATGAAAATACTCTGAGCCAACCGCGAATGCCGTAAGTTGAACCCATTTTACCGAGTACAATCGGCTGATCGGGAACCACTGGATTGAGTTGCTTGCTCATAATAACCACCACCGCGACAGATTAAGCTGCTTTCTTAGCGTCTTTGATCAGCGCAGATACGCGATCAGAAACTGTTGCACCCAGGCCAACCCAATGTTCGATACGGTCCAGGTCCAAACGCAGAGCTTCAGCCTGACCAGCTGCGATCGGGTTAAAGAAGCCTACACGTTCGATAAAACGACCGTCACGAGCATTACGGCTGTCGGTCACTACTACTTGATAGAACGGACGCTTTTTAGCGCCGCCACGAGCCAAACGAATTGTTACCATAACATCCTCTTTAGTTAATAAAACAACTGGACCCCATCGGGGAACGGGGTCCAGTTGCAATATAAAAAGCCCGAAAATTTTACTCATTTTGGCGCAAAAAGCAATCTAAAGCGTAGATTCCTGTGCGCTAGTTTTGGAATGAGTACAGTTTTCTTCGTTTACCGCCGTTTTCAGCGGGAAATCATTACTCATCTCACACGGTTAACACCACTGCGTGAAATATACCCTTCGTACTTGAAATCACAGGGTTGTTGGCTGCGCGCACTAACCCGAATCACTTACTTGAGTAAGTTCATCGTGATTAGTTTACTGGCCGCCTACCTGAAACCCCAATCACTTTGGGTATGACGTTTAGCGGCCTGGGAAACCCGGTGGCATCATACCCTTCATGCCACGCATCATTTTAGCCAAGCCACCATTCTTCATTTTCTTCATCATGCGCTGCATTTCATCAAACTGCTTAAGTAAGCGGTTAACATCCTGTACCTGCACGCCAGAACCGGTAGCAATACGGCGCTTACGCGAGCCTTTGATGATCTCTGGTTTAGCACGTTCTTTCAGCGTCATCGAATTGATGATGGCCTCCATACGTACCGTCACCTTATCGTCCATCTGCGATTTCACGTTTTCTGGCAACTGACCGGCACCCGGCATTTTACTCAACATGCTGGCCATACCGCCCATATTGCGCATTTGCTTCAACTGATCAAGGAAGTCGTTGAGATCGAAACCATCACCTTTTTTTAGCTTGGTGGCGAGTTTCTCCGCCTGTGCACGGTCAACTTTGCTTTCGATATCTTCAATCAGCGACAGCACGTCGCCCATCCCCAGAATGCGTGAAGCCACGCGATCCGGGTGGAATGGTTCCAGTGCGTCAGACTTTTCACCCACGCCCAAGAATTTAATCGGCTTGCCGGTAATATGGCGGATAGACAGAGCCGCACCACCACGAGCATCACCATCAACTTTGGTCAGCACCACACCCGTGAGCGGCAACGCTTCGTTGAATGCTTTCGCCGTGTTAGCAGCATCCTGACCGGTCATTGCATCGACGACAAACAAGGTTTCAACCGGATTAATCGCGGCATGAATCTGTTTGATCTCGTCCATCATCGCTTCATCGACGTGCAAGCGACCGGCGGTATCGACAATCAGAACATCATAAAACTTAAGTTTTGCCTGTTGCAGGGCACGATTAACAATATCAATCGGCTTTTCTTGTACATCAGACGGGAAGAAATCAATATCAACACCCTGTGCCAGCGTCTCCAACTGTTTGATCGCCGCAGGGCGATACACGTCGGCAGACACAACCAGCACTTTTTTCTTCTGTTTCTCTTTAAGGAACTTACCCAGTTTGGCCACACTGGTGGTTTTACCCGCCCCTTGCAGACCGGCCATTAACACCACTGCTGGCGGTTGAGCGGCCAGATTCAGTTCGTTATTGACCTCACCCATGGCGGTGATAAGTTCATTTTTAACTATTTTGACGAATTCTTGGCCTGGTGTGAGGCTTTTATTCACCTCATGCCCGACAGCACGCTCTTTTACCCGGTTGATAAAGTCACGAACCACCGGCAGGGCTACGTCAGCTTCCAGTAACGCCATGCGCACTTCACGCAGCGTTTCTTTAATATTTTCTTCTGTCAGCCGGCCACGGCCGCTGATATTGCGCAGTGTGCGCGACAATCGATCAGTTAAGTTCTCAAACATTGTCTCATACTCAACGTGGAAACAGGCCGCTCTGGCGACACAATGGGGGGATTATAACACGAAGCTTAAACGATCTCTGCTCTCACGTCGGAGAACGGTTGGAGAGGAACGCGCTCAACGCTATACTGGCTATCTAATTCACTTAGCCGATGCTCATATACCGCTATGCCCGTGTTCTCCATTTTGGCTTTGATCGCTTATTCGCTCAGCCTGGGCCTGATTGTCCCAAGCCTGGTGCAGAAAAATAGTGCTTACCGGCGGTTAGCGCTGGTTTCTGCCGTCGTGGCTCTAGTGTGCCATGCTATTGCTCTGAAGCATCAGATTTTTGATGTCGGTGGGGGCCAAAACCTCACTTTATTGAATATTGGCTCCATCGTGGGGTTGATGATCTGCACTATCATGACTATCGTCGCCTCACGGGGGCGCGGTTGGTTCTTGCTGCCGATTGTCTATAGTTTCGCCATGATCAACCTGGCCCTTGCCAGTTTGCTACCGGGCGAGTTTATTACTCATCTGGAAACCAGCCCTACCATATTCGTTCACATTGGGTTGGCGCTTTTTGCTTACGCGACACTTATTATCGCAGCGTTGTATGCATTACAACTGGCCTGGCTCGATTATCAGTTAAAGAATAAAAAACTGACATTTAATGCAGACATGCCACCATTAATGAGTATTGAGCGTAAAATGTTCCATATCACCCAAATTGGGGTGGTATTACTGACACTGACGCTGTGTACTGGTTTACTTTATATGGACAACATATTTAGTAAAGAAAACGTCCATAAAGCGGTGTTATCGATCATGGCCTGGTTTGTCTATATTGTTCTATTATGGGGCCATTACCATGAAGGCTGGCGCGGGCGTAGAGTGATTTGGTTCAGCTTCGCTGGTGCATTTCTACTTACGCTGGCCTATTTTGGTAGCCGCTTGGTGCAGGAAATTATAGTTCCTTAATCATCCTCTCCATCATCAGCGTATGGATCAGTTGAACTGACAGAGCCACCATCGCAATTAAGGAATACAGTGTTGGATCACGTATCAACTAGCACGCTGATCATTATTCTGGTCATTATGGTCGTGGTCTCGGCTTATTTTTCTGCCTCCGAAACCGGTATGATGACTCTTAACCGCTATCGTTTGCGCCATTTATCCAAACAGGGTAATCGCGCCGCACGGCGAGTTGAGAAACTGCTAAGACGCCCCGACCGCCTGATAAGTCTGGTGTTAATCGGCAACAACCTGGTTAATATTTTGGCATCCGCCTTGGCAACTATTGTTGGTATCCGCTTATACGGGAATGCTGGAGTCGCAATAGCAACCGGGGTGCTGACTTTTGTGGTGTTGATTTTTGCTGAGGTGATGCCGAAAACTATCGCTGCACTTTATCCTGAACGTGTCGCCTTCCCCAGCAGTTTCTTACTGGTTCCCCTACAGAAAATTATGCTGCCACTGGTATGGTTGTTAAATACCATTACGCGCGCGCTGATGCGTCTGTGTGGCATTAGAGGGAACGTTCACAGAAGCGATGCCGTCAGCAAAGATGAATTGCGCAGTATCGTGAATGAATCCCACTCACAAATATCCCGCCGTAATCAAGATATGTTGATATCGGTACTGGACTTGGAAAAAGTGACAGTTAGCGACATCATGGTGCCACGCAATGAAGTGGTCGGTATTGACATCAATGATGACTGGAAGTCAATCATGCGCCAGTTAACCCACTCACCACATGGGCGTATCGTGTTGTATCGCCAGTCATTGGACGATGCCATCGGCATGTTACGTGTGCGGGAAGCCTATCGATTGATGACGGAGAAAAAAGAGTTCAATAAAGAGAATTTGCTGCGCGCAGCCGATGAAATCTACTTTATTCCAGAAGGCACACCACTGAATGTACAACTGGTGAAATTTCAGAGAAATAAAGAGAAAGTCGGCATGATTGTCGATGAATATGGTGATATTCAAGGGTTGGTGACAGTTGAAGATATTTTGGAAGAGATCGTTGGCGACTTTACCACGTCAATGTCCCCAACACTGGCAGAAGAGGTCAATCCGCAAAGCGATGGTTCAGTACTCATTGATGGTAGCGCCAGTGTTCGCGAACTGAACAAAGCATTCAACTGGTCACTTCCGATCGATGCCCGTACCATCAATGGCATGCTGCTGGAAGAGCTACAAGAGATCCCACAGGTCGGTGCTCAGGTCCGTATCGGCAATTACCTAATTGATGTTCTGGATGTACAAGAGAACATGATTAAACAGGTGCGAGTCGCCCCCATAGTATCTCAAGGCAGCTCCGCATAACTGCGTAACCAATGCGGCTAGCGAACATAAAAAAGACGCCTTATCAGCGTCTTTTTTGCATTAGCCTATCGAAAACTAAATATGTAATTCAGATAGTTTTTCTTTCGGCAGCGCCAGTTCTTCGTTGTGATTGATACGTACATCACGATCAAGGATACCTTTGGCAATCGCCTGAGCCTCTTCCAGTGAGTGCATATGATAAGTACCGCACTGATACTCATTCAGTTCAGGAATTTTCCGTTGGTCGGTTACCTTCAACACATCCGCCATTGCCGCTTTCCAGGCATTAGCAACGCGTTGCTCATCCGGCGTACCAATCAGGCTCATATAGAAACCGGTACGGCATCCCATTGGCGAGATATCGATAATCTCAACACCGTTGCCATTGAGGTGGTTACGCATAAAACCGGCAAATAGATGCTCCAGTGTATGAATCCCGCGTTCCGGCATCACTTCTTTATTTGGCACACAGAAGCGCAAATCAAATACAGTTATCTCGTCGCCATGAGGGGTTTTCATCGTCTTAGCAACACGCACAGCCGGTGCTTTCATAATGGTATGGTCTACGGTAAAGCTATCCAATAATGGCATTTAGTCACCTCCTCATAAGAAAATAATTTTTTATCTGATCTTTTTTCGCAATCCGTGAAACTTTTTCGAATCCTGTGCGTCTTAATATGTGAAAGACGCGCATTTGTTATCATCATCCCTGTTATCAGAGATGTTAATTTGGCCACAGCAATGTGGCCTTTTCTTTTTATTGGCCGCCATGAAGCAGCAAATATTCTTCAAAGCTTAGTTGATCTTTGAGTTCCAGATCACGCTGGCGCTGCCATGAAGCATCTCGCTCTGCGCTTAATTGCTCTTCTGTCAATAATTCCAATGGTTCATTTTGCAGCATCTCCTTGTAGCGCTCCGCGAGTTCAAGGCCAATACCACCAATACCACCTTCTTTCATTGCTTGCAAAATACGCGCGGAGAATGTCAGGCTTGGATCATCAAAATACGCCACAAGCTCATCACAAACTTGTTGATATTCAGTACTATCTTTACCATCCAGCACTTCTGCAACACGGCGCAGGTCTGCAAACAGATCTTTTCCGACCTTTTCCAGCGGCTCACGGGTATCGTTGCATCCCCTGCCAATTGTCTGCCCCGGCTTACGCCCTTCTAAAATAACCCGATTCCAGTTCTTACGGGTACACAGTAGTTCATCACTGCTCATTTCAGGCGCATCGGCCAATACACACCAAATCAGGAATAGATCGAGGAACCGTGCCTGTACTGCATCAACGCCAATCGGTGAGAATGGGTTAATGTCCAGAGAGCGCACTTCGATATATTCAATGCCACCACGTAGCAAAGCATCTGACGGTGATTCGCCAGCCCGGGTAACCCGTTTTGGCCGAATAGGGGCATACAATTCATTTTCAATCTGCAATACATTGGTATTCAATTGCAGATGACGGTCACCGTCTTTTAGCCCCAGTGCTGCGTACTCTTCTGATGGCGTTTGGATCGCACGTTTCAGCCCAGCAACATAGGTGTGCAGGTCATTAAACGTGATACCCAAATTGCTTTGTGATTTATTGGTATAACCCAAATCACTCAGACGTAAAGAGGTGGCATAGGGCAAATAACACATCCCCTTATCATTACGCTCAAAGGGTAATGCCGTCTCGCGCCCTTGCAGGAACGATGAACAAATCGCCGGCGAAGCACCAAACAGATATGGAATAACCCAACCAAAACGATAGTAGTTGCGAATCAGTCGGAAATAGCCCGCTGAAATCTCTTCCTTACCGCTTTTTTCATCGGTGACACCCGCCCATGCCTGCCAAAACTCCAGCGGCAAAGAGAAGTTATAGTGCACTCCAGAGATAGTTTGCATCAACGCACCGTAACGGTTTTTTAAACCTTCACGGTAAAGTGTTTTGAAACGGCCAATATTAGAAGAACCATACTTAGCCAATTCAATATCCTGCTCAGCCTCAATAAAGCAAGGCATACTGAGCGGCCACATACGTTCATCACCCAGTTTACGTGCCGTATAACGGTGGATATCACGTAAAAAAGTCAGCAAATGGTCAATATCCCCATCGACTGGAGTAATGAATTCCAACAATGCCTCAGCAAAATCAGTGGTAATCCATTGATGTGTCAGAGCTGCACCCAATGACTCTGGATGACCCGTCGAGGCTAATTGGCCATCGGCAGTCACTCTCAATGTTTCCCGCTCGATACCGCGACGGATCCCTTTCAGGGCTTTAGGATGCGCTTCCAGCCAAGTTAGCGCGTGTGATACATCCGGGATCAAATCGACCTCCCGCTCTTGAAAACCATAACTCGCCAGCATACTGAAACTGCATCGAGGTGACTATGTAAGTTTGTCACATTCTTTACTGCCACCAGGCGATTCCTTGCAACGTAATTACCGTTAATACGATATAACGTAATGCTTTTCCCAAACACAGAAAAAAAGCCACAAGACCCCAGGGCATTCGCAACCAGCCTGCCAACACACACATCAAATCGCCCACTATCGGTAGCCAGCTCAATAACAAAGCCGCTGGGCCAAAACGTTGGAGCCAGCCTAATGCTGTACTCATCCCCCGCTGTGGCTTTAGCTCCGGTAATAAACGCCCTATAACAACATTTGTTAGCCCCCCAAGGGTATTTCCGACAGTGGCAGATAACACCAACATCATTGCCGGCGCACTATCTGCCGTTAATAGGGTGACTAACAGAATTTCAGAATTTCCGGGTAAGAGCGTCGCACTAAGGAAGCTACTCCCGAATAAAGAAGCAATAGCTAGCGTACTACTCACAACAGGCGCACATCAACTATTGCCATATTGGCCCTTTTAGCCGCTTCAACACCAAAGTCAGCATCTTCGAAGACGACACATTTAGCTGGCTGCACGCCGAGTAACTGCGCACAGCGTAAAAATGTCTCAGGTTCTGGTTTATGTTTGGTGACATCATCAGCACCGACAACGGCCGCGAAATAACCGCGCAGACCCAGATGACACAAGAGCATCTCTGCCATAGCATGCTCGCTTCCTGTCCCTACAGCCATAGGTATACGCCCATGATAGGCTTTAACAACGTCTATGAGCGGTAGAGGCTTCACATTATCCAACAGCATCGTCTTCACTAATGCTGTTTTCTCAGTGGCCAATAAATGAGGATCCAAATCAGATTGATGATTAGCGATGATTGCCTGGGCAATTCGCCAAGTCGGTGCGCCATTCAAAGCCACCATCGCTTGATCATCGAAATGCATACCATAAGGCGTTAGCACCTGACGCCAGGCCTGACGATGTGTGGACTCAGTGTCCAGAATGGTGCCATCCATATCAAAAATCAGGCCTTCGTAGCGATCGTACATCGTGGCCCCGCGCCTAGGGATAAATGAAAAGCTACTTTATCGCAAACTAACTAAATTGTCGCTTACTGTATAATCGCCTGAATTTACTTGATAAATAATAAATTCAGCTTAATAAAGTTGCTATTTGATATAGAAGAAACCAATGAGTTGAAGCGTTGATTACGAGATAAGAGAATTCAGGTATTTCGTTTTGCTGGGCTATAGGGAACATGAAGCAAAAACTAAACAGCAGAAAACCCCGCCGTAGCGAGGTTTCTTAATATGGTGCACCCAGGAAGATGACTCGGCTTACGCCTCGCCCTACGGGCCGTTGCTAAAGCAACGTTGTCTCGCTGCGCTCGGCTCGAACTTCCGACCGCTCGGTTCTACGAATTATCTGCTACTAAAAGCAGAAAACCCCGCCGTAGCGAGGTTTCTTAATATGGTGCACCCAGGAAGATGACTCGGCTTACGCCTCGCCCTACGGGCCGTTGCTAAAGCAACGTTGTCTCGCTGCGCTCGGCTCGAACTTCCGACCGCTCGGTTCTACGAATTATCTGCTACTAAAAAGCAGAAAACCCCGCCGTAGCGAGGTTTCTTAATATGGTGCACCCAGGAAGATTCGAACTTCCGACCGCTCGGTTCGTAGCCGAGTACTCTATCCAGCTGAGCTATGGGTGCGATTTTTATTTCTAATTTTACGGAGGCGTTTCAGCAAGTGAAACTTAACAACAATATGTATGACCTAGAAGATGGTGCACCCAGGAAGATTCGAACTTCCGACCGCTCGGTTCGTAGCCGAGTACTCTATCCAGCTGAGCTATGGGTGCAATTAATTCTTTGACACTACCTGATGTTCATTTGACTATTTCACCATACTGCAAAATATGGTGCACCCAGGAAGATTCGAACTTCCGACCGCTCGGTTCGTAGCCGAGTACTCTATCCAGCTGAGCTATGGGTGCATAGTAAATGGCGGTGAGGGAGGGATTCGAACCCTCGATACAGCTTTTGACCGTATACTCCCTTAGCAGGGGAGCGCCTTCAGCCTCTCGGCCACCTCACCATACGCTTCTTTCGAATTGTACCTGACTTGCTTTTGAAGAAGCTCATCGGCACTGCGTGGCGCACATATTACTTTCCCGCACTTATAAGTCAAACAATTTTTCCCAACTCACGTTCATTTGCACAATTCACACACAACATGACCAGTTTGACGTCAAAAAGAGTGTTTTATCAACAGGCAAGATAGTGTTTATTACGGCGTAATTCGATAGAGGAAAAAATAAAACTCTCACCACCGGCCAATTAAAGAGATTGAAAATAGAAAATTATTGCAGGGAGAAGAAGGTAAAAAGGAGATAAAACAGCAGAACTGAGGAGAATAGACAGCAGTAGCGCCTCGTGTAACACGAGACGCTGCTTCAAAATCAGTAAGTCGTCGGTTGAGACTTTTCTGCTTGGATGCGCTGGTAGATCTCTTCACGGTGAACAGAAACCTCTTTCGGAGCATTTACACCAATTCGAACTTGGTTGCCTTTAACCCCTAATACAGTAACCGTAACCTCATCGCCAATCATGAGTGTTTCACCAACTCGACGAGTCAGAATAAGCATTCTTTGCTCCTTGAAAAATTAAAAGAGTCGGGTCTCTCAGTTTCCCCGCCATTATCCATCATACACCGTGAAAACGTAAGCCATCACATTCACATAAAATGTAAGTAGCTTGGTCGAGTCTCTAACTAATACAAGTTTAGCTGAAGCAAACAACTTTGCGTTTAACTTTGTTTTCGAACTATGACATGAAAATTGAAAAACGCCATACCCAGCATAGAGATATGGCGTATTGATTTAATAGGTCATTACTTGCTTATAACCGGGAAGCTACCCAAGCGTCTACGCTTGCCAATGCCGCTGGCAATGCCAGAACATCAGTACCACCCGCTTGTGCCATATCAGGGCGTCCACCGCCTTTACCGCCCACTTGTTGGGCAATATCTGCGATTAACTCACCTGCTTTTACTTTTCCGGTAAGATCTTTGGTTACACCAACAATCAGGCTGACCTTATCATCCGCTGTCGTTGCCAGCACAATAATGGCCGACCCCAGTTGATTTTTAAGATCATCAACCATGGTACGCAGCATTTTTGGTTCAACATTGTCTAACTGACTAACGAGTAACTTCACGCCGTTAACCAATTTCGCACTTGATGACAATGACGCACTTTCTTGAGCGGCTTGTTGATCTTTCAGTTGCTGGAGTTCACGTTCCAGCAGTTTACTGCGATCCAACACTGCGCGGACTTTATCTGCCAAATTATGGGTATCACCTTTCACCAGATGAGCAACATCCGCCAGCAGGTCAGTTTGCTGGTGTAGCAGTGCAATAGCCCCCTCTCCAGTGACCGCCTCGATACGGCGGATACCTGCCGCCGTACCTGATTCAGACAGGATGCGGAACAAGCCAATATCACCAGTGCGGCTGGCGTGAATACCGCCACACAGCTCAGTTGAGAAATCGCCCATAGTTAATACTCGTACCTGGTCGTCGTATTTCTCACCAAACAGGGCCATCGCCCCTTTTTCTTTGGCTGCATCCAGTTCCATCACTTCTGTCTGGACTGGCAAGTTACGACGAATCTGCTCGTTGACCAGATCTTCTACCTGACGAATTTGTTCTGGCTTCATCGCTTCAAAATGAGAGAAGTCAAAACGCAAATACTTGTCGTTAACTAACGAGCCTTTCTGAGCAACGTGCTCACCCAGCGTTTTACGCAATGCCGCATGCAGTAAATGGGTTGCGGAGTGGTTCAACCGAATGCGGTTACGACGTGCGACGTCAACCTGAGCATCAATACTGTGGTTAACTCGCAGAGTGCCTTGAGTCAATTGCCCCAAGTGACCGATAGCCTGACCGTATTTCTGAGTGTCCGCTACCACGAAGGTGGCGGTAGCATTTTTAAGTTCGCCTTTGTCACCAACCTGACCACCAGACTCACCATAAAATGGTGTTTGATTCAAGACAACAGCTGCCTCTTCGCCGGCATTAATTTCATCAACGGCTACCCCGTTGCGGAACAATGCGGTAACGGTAGCTTGTTGATGAACATGGTCATAACCCGAGAACTGGCTCGCGCTATCAACACGGATCATACTATTATAATCTGCACCAAAACCACTGGATTCGCGGGCACGACGACGCTGGGCTTCCATCGCTTGTTCAAAACCAGCTTCATCCACTTTCAGATTACGCTCACGACAAACATCAGCAGTTAAATCAACCGGGAAGCCGTAAGTATCATATAAGCGGAAAGCCGTCTCACCGTCGAGGGTGTCACCGGTCAATTTACTGAGTTCTTCATCCAGCAGGGCTAAGCCACGCTCTAAGGTGCGCGCAAACTGCTCTTCTTCAGTTTTCAGAACTTGTTCAACCATCGCCTGCTGTTGTTTCAATTCAGCAGCAGCAGACCCCATCACGGCAATCAACGGAGCAACTAATTTGTAGAAGAAAGTCTCTTTAGCCCCCAACATGTTGCCATGGCGAATAGCGCGGCGAATAATACGACGCAAAACATAACCACGGTTTTCATTTGACGGGATAACCCCATCAGAAATCAGGAAGGCACAAGATCGAATATGGTCAGCGATGACACGCAGCGACTTGCTGGAAAGATCGGTTGCACCAGTGGCTTGCGCCACCGCTTTAATCAAATCGCGGAACAGGTCAATCTCATAGTTAGAATTAACGTGTTGTAATACCGCAGCAATACGCTCAAGCCCCATACCGGTATCAACCGAGGGCTTAGGCAATGGCAGCATAGTGCCATCTGACTGGCGGTTAAACTGCATGAAGACGAGGTTCCAGATCTCAATATAGCGATCGCCATCTTCTTCTGCCGACCCAGGAGGTCCGCCCCAGATATGGTCACCATGATCAAAGAAAATCTCTGTGCATGGACCACATGGGCCGGTATCACCCATTTGCCAGAAGTTATCTGACGCAAAAGCACCACCTTTGTTATCACCGATACGAATGATACGTTCACGAGGAACACCAACGTCGTTAGCCCAGATTTCATAGGCCTCATCATCGGTTTCGTAGACGGTTACCCAAAGTTTTTCTTTTGGTAAGTTAAACCACTGTTCGCTGGTCAATAATTCCCAAGCAAAACTGATAGCATCATGTTTGAAATAATCACCAAAGCTGAAGTTACCCAACATTTCGAAAAATGTGTGATGACGCGCGGTATAACCTACGTTTTCCAGATCGTTATGCTTACCACCTGCACGCACACAACGTTGAGAGGTCGTTGCACGAGAATAAGCCCGTTTATCCAAACCTAAGAAAACGTCCTTGAACTGGTTCATCCCCGCATTGGTAAACAACAGCGTCGGGTCATTATTGGGAACCAAAGAGCTGCTTGATACAACCTGGTGTCCCTTGCTATGGAAGAAATCGAGAAACGCTTGACGAATCTCAGCGGTGCTCTTGCTCATAATTGCCCCGGAAACAAGCTAAAAGAATGGCCCGCAAGCATATTGCGCATCAATTATTGATAACGCAGTGGGTAAGCTCACGAACAAAAAGTGGGAATAAGATAAATTTTCTTCGAGGGGAAGTAAAATCCCGCGTGCATTCATTCGACAAAATCATTGTAAATCGACTGAATTTCTTCTTGGAAGAAGCCACGATAGAGGAGATAACGCTGAACTTTCGCCTTTTCTTTCCACTCAAGAGGTAAAGTTTCACTAAATTTACGCTGTGCGACTTCTTTTGCGAGCAGACACCAGTCGATTTCACTAATTTCAAAAGCAGCTTGAATTAGCTCTTTATCGACCCCTTTTTGCATCAATTCCGAACGGATGCGCTGTGCCCCATATCCTTTCCGACTACGGCTATTAATATAACTGGTGGCAAAGCGGGAATCGTCTAGCCAATCGTGTTGGTAGCAATAAGCAATAACTTGTTCGATAGCTTGAGGATCAATATCTTCGACAGGTTTGCTATTTTCACCGCTGGTGCGCCTGCCCCAATTCCCTTTTGCCGAAAAAGGCTGGGCTGCAAGCTTACGACGCAACTCCGATTCACTATGATCACGCTGAGAGAGTAATCTCATGGCACGGCTTAACAGGTCATTCATATACCCTTCTTACTTGACGTTACTGCTGTGTTAGCGGCTCTCACTCGCCCGAATTACTGACAAGGGTCAGCTCATCGGGACTCATTCGTTGGCTGCCTTGCTGTAACCCCAATTACTTTGGGTATTACCCTTCTTACTTGACGTTACTACTGTGTTAGCGGCTCTCACTCGCCCGAATTACTGACAAGGGTCAGCTCATCGGGACTCATTCGTTGGCTGCCTTGCTGTAACCCCAATTACTTTGGGTATTACCCTTCTTACTTGACGTTACTACTGTGTTAGCGGCGCTCACTCGCCCGAATTACTGACAAGGGTCAACTCATCGGGACTCATTCGTTGGCTGCCTTGCTGTAACCCCAATTACTTTGGGTATTACCCTTCTTACTTGACGTTACTATTGTGTTAGCGGCGCTCACTCGCCCGAATTACTGACAAGGGTCAACTCATCGGGACTCATTCGTTGGCTGCCTTGCTGTAATCAAATTATTTTGGGTAACAGCCTTCTCTCTCGGCGTTGCAGGTAGGTACGGGTTCTGATTATTTTGGATATGAGCAGGAGTGGAGGGCTGAATACGAATTGCTATTTACTCAAGCGGCCCAATTGATGGGCCGCTTGTTAACTACTTAATCTGCTGATATTAACGCGCTGTTTTAACCTTATTAATTAAAACTCTTCGCTAGTTTCATCAGTCTCATCGGCAAATGCTGCTGTTGCTACAGGTTGTTCGCCGTTCCCACCGTTAAGTAGCATTTCACGCAGTTTTTTATCCAACTCTGCCGCAACCGCTGGGTTTTCTTTTAAATAGTTGCTGGCATTCGCTTTACCTTGACCAATTTTGTCGCCGTTGTAGCTATACCATGCACCTGCTTTCTCAATCAGTTTGTGTTTAACACCCAAATCAACGAGTTCGCCGTTAATATTGATGCCTTCACCGTACAGAATCTGGAATTCAGCTTGTTTAAATGGCGCTGCAATTTTATTTTTCACAACTTTAACGCGAGTTTCGCTACCAACAACCACATCGCCTTCTTTTACTGCGCCAATACGGCGAATATCCAAACGTACAGACGCGTAAAATTTAAGTGCGTTACCACCAGTGGTGGTTTCAGGGTTACCAAACATAACGCCGATCTTCATACGAATCTGGTTAATGAAGATCAGTAAGGTATTCGCATTCTTCAAGTTACCCGCCAGCTTACGCATAGCCTGGCTCATCATACGTGCCGCAAGGCCCATGTGAGAGTCACCGATTTCGCCTTCAATCTCGGCTTTAGGCGTCAATGCAGCAACCGAGTCAACGATGATAACGTCAACAGCACCAGAACGAGTCAATGCATCACAGATTTCCAATGCTTGCTCGCCAGTATCTGGCTGAGAACAAAGCAGGTTATCAATATCTACACCTAATTTTTTGGCATAAATTGGGTCAAGAGCATGCTCAGCATCGATAAATGCACAAGTCTTGCCTTCACGCTGTGCGGAAGCAATAACCTGTAACGTTAGCGTTGTTTTACCTGATGACTCAGGGCCATAAATCTCAACAATACGCCCCATTGGCAAGCCACCCGCCCCCAATGCGATATCAAGAGAAAGGGAACCGGTAGAGATGGTTTCAACATCCATTGAGCGGTCTTCGCCAAGGCGCATAATAGAGCCTTTACCGAATTGTTTTTCAATTTGGCCCAGTGCTGCTGCTAACGCCTTTTGTTTATTCTCATCAATAGCCATTTTTACTCCCTCTCTGGTATGCAGGGGTTACCCCTACCATTACCACTGAATGTTGTTTTATGCAGGAAATTACCGCTAATTATACTGTACAATCATACAGTATCAAGCCTATTTTTACAGAAAATCATCGAATAGTGTTTGTAGCGCGAAAACAGCCGCTTGCAGCCTTACTGCATCGCGATCACCGGGGAAAATCTGTTTGCATGCCAAAATCTGCCCTTCACGTGCCGCGAAAGCAAACCATACCGTACCAACCGGTTTATCCGCACTGCCACCATCAGGCCCGGCAATGCCACTAATAGATACCGCGAAGTCAGCATTCGCTTCTCTCAATGCTCCGAGCGCCATCTCTCGTACTACGGCTTCACTCACAGCACCATAATTTGCCAACGTGATTTCGTCCACACCGAGCAAATCGTGTTTGGCTGCATTACTGTATGTCACGAAACCACGGTCAAAGTACGCTGAACTCCCCGCAATATCAGTTAATGCTTTGGCCACCCAACCCCCTGTACAGGACTCAGCACAGGTCACCCAGGCACCACGGGCCTTTAGCTTATTCCCGATTGCAATACTGAGCTGACGTAATTGTTTCTCGCTCATTGTTGCCCCCTACTCTAATAAAATCTCCCGCCGCCGATAGTAGCACTTCTTTAGCCCGTAACGACAACCACTGTCAGTTATGCGAAACCTCTCGCAAGGAGGAATGAAAAAAAGCGCTTTCCCGTACAAAGCTTTACCTCACAGGCTTAGCTGTTAGTATCAAAAGGGCTGTTCGAATTTATCGGCAACGTAGGATGCGGCAAGTTGCATCAGGGGTACTGGATAGTTATCCGGGATGATGAACTAAGGACGAGATAGTGAAAAAAACGCTTAACGCCTTTTTCCCACTTTATAGTGCAACCGTTTTGATGTTGCTGGGTTCAGGCTTATTGACGACCTATATTTCGCTAAGGTTGACCGCCATCCATGTCTCAGGTGCATTAATTGGGGCAATTATTGCCGCAAATTATATTGGTCTGGTGATCGGTGGCAAGGTTGGCCATTTCCTGATTGCCCGCGTAGGCCATATTCGCGCTTATGTCGCCTGTGCCGGTATTATCACGGCAGCCGTGTTAAGCCATGGACTTACTGAATACATCCCCGCATGGGTAGTTCTGCGCTTGATTATTGGCCTCTGTATGATGTGTCAGTTTATGGTGCTGGAAAGTTGGCTCAATGATCAGGCAGCCTCTAATCAACGCGGTATCGTGTTTGGTGTTTATATGGCTGCAACCTATGCCGGTATGGCGTTAGGTCAGGTGGTATTAATGCTCCAACCTGAGTTGGGTTTGAGCACCCTGATGATTATTGCGCTATTTTTTGCCCTTTGCCTGGTGCCTGTAGCCCTGACAACGCGCAGTAATGCCCAACAAATGTCCCCAGCCCCTATGGAGCTGAAATTCTTTATCAGTTCAATTCCCAAAATACTGGCATCAACTTTGGTGATTGGCATGATTGTCGGCTCCTTCTATGGTCTGGCACCGGTCTATGCCAGCCTGCAATCGCTATCAACGCAGGAGACCGGTTTGTTTATGGCATTATCTATCTTTGCCGGTTTAGTGGCCCAACTTCCTCTCAGTTGGTTGTCCGATCGCTATAACCGCACGCTATTGATCCGTATTAACGCATTATTACTGGCATTAACTGCGCTGCCGTTGGCCCTGGTGCCCCATATCTCGTTCCATTTCTTACTGGGTCTGGGGTTTGTCGTCAGCATGTTGCAGTTCACCCTCTACCCACTGGTGGTCGCTCTGGCTAATGACCTGATTGCACCAGAGCGGCGTGTGTCACTGGCGGCATGCTTACTGATGTCATTTGGCGTTGGCGCCAGCATCGGGCCGCTTGCTGTAGGTGCCCTGATTCAGCCATTGGGTGGCAATATTCTGTATGCATTCTTCGTACTGTGTGGTGTGGGCCTGATAACACTGAGCAGAACGGTGAAACAAGATCAGGACGAATTTGTTAACGATGCCCCGGTTCCACATATGGCAATACCGGACAGTCTGGTCAGTTCCCCACTGTCACCAGCGCTGAACCCTAGTTTTGACGAGCAAATGATCCACGATGTTATGCCGCCTCCTGATCAACAAGAAGAAGCAGAAAAAACAGAGGAATCGTCTGCAACAGACACACCTAACGCCCCGTAACTCGGGGTCATAGGGGTATCAGTTTGTTTGTGCAACCTCTCTGACGTTAAAATTCGGTACAGCTTGTTATTTATTCAGCTTTGAATAAAAATACCAACATCAGGTAATTAGCGGGACGGAACCATGTCGAGACAAGATGAGCAACGGTTGCTGGTGAAAATAGCCACGCTGTATTACAGCGAAGGTATGAAGCAATCTGAAATTGCTGACAGCCTGCATTTATCTCAATCTTTTGTCTCCCGAGCGATCACCCGCTGCGTTAAAGAAGGAGTGGTGAAAATCAGCGTGATTCAGCCTGCCAATATGTTTATTGGTATCGAATCACGGATTCAAAAACACTATGGAATCGATCAGGCCATTGTGGTGGATATTGCTGATGACGCCAACCCAGTCCAAATAAAGCAAGCTATTGGTTCTGCTGCTGCCCATTACATGCAAACCAGTATTCGCCCAAACGATATGGTGGGGATCTCTTCGTGGAGTAGCACTATCCGGGCGATGGTTGATAACCTTCATCCGCTTAACATCAAAACCAGCGGGGTTATCCAATTACTGGGAGGGGTTGGCCCCAATGGTAATGTGCAAGCCACCTTGTTAACTCAAGCATTAGCCAATATTTTAAATTGCCCGGCTTACTTGCTGCCCGCTCAAAGCATTGAACGTTCGACAGAAGACCGTGCACGCCTGATATCCAGTGGTGAAGTTGCCGATGTAGTGAATAAATTCGCCGAAGTTGATCTGGCATTGGTGGGAATTGGTGATCTGGAGCCATCACAGCTATTGAGAAACTCCGGTAACTATTATCACGAAGAGATGCTCAAGTTGCTGGCAGAGCGTGGCGCCGTGGGTGATTTATGTCTGCATTATTTTGATGCTGCTGGCGATGCGGTACTCAGCGATGAAGAAGATCCAGTGATTGGTATGTCGCTACCACAACTGCGCGCCTGCCCCCGAGTGGTAGCGCTGGCAGGAGGGGTAGGGAAAAGTGCTGCCATTCGTGGCGCACTGACGGGTAACTATGTTGATGTATTGATTACCGACAGATTAACCGCCGAAACCTTGCTTTAAAGCGACTGCGCTCGGTTAATAATCACCATAATGATTCGCCGCGCCCTCCCTGGTGCGGCATTTGATAACGTCATTGAAACTAAAGCGGCGACTTCCCATGCCAGTAACAATCAACTCCCAGATACTTACTGAATGCTTCTTGCAATACCTGAGCTGTCGCTGAATGGTTCATCGCCACATGGTGTTCGAAACCATTATTACAGATATGCGTAAGTAAGCTTTCCAGCTGTGGCACTTCCACTACCGCACGGCAACCCACGGTATCTAACTCGTCACTGACAGAACGGCCTTCACCGACATAAGCCCGAACCTGGCCGGTAAAATCATCAGAAGAGAGGCGGAAATAGGTCAATGGCCCGGATTTCATGCGGCCATGGACAGCACCACAGGTATTCTCGCAACCTACAGTTGTTCCGATAATATCAGCGGTGCCCATGGTTGAGCTTTCCAGACTTTCACTGGCAAAGTTGCCACAGTGGAATAACACACATTTATCACGCTCTGCGCCAAAGTTATTATTCCAGTCAGCAATTGAGGCCGGCGCCAGTGAGCAACTCGCCAGCGCATACATCGATAGTGCCCCCATGACATCCACTTCACAGGCACTTGGCATCAGTTGCCCGGACATCACGCTCATAATGGAACAGACGTTGATACCCAAATTCTGTTGCAGCGAGGTCCAGCACTGCATGGCGGTGGTATCGATATCGTTGGCGATAATCCATTCACTGATAACCACAAACAGTTTCGCCATTTTGTGTAACTTATCTTGTGGGATAGCACTGGTGTCACCGTTGGCTTTTAACAGCGCCAGTTTTTCACCAACACGAATATCGTTATCACTGAGATTAGCGACGCGGAAGAACACTTCGGATAAATCGAGCGTTTCAACAGTAATGCCCAAATTCTCCAATAACTTCTCGCTGTAGCGCACGGTATTAAAGTTAGTTGGACGAGCACCAATAGCCCCGACACGCACCCGTTTCATGGCATGCACCACACGGCACAGTTGTACAAATTGCTCGACGTCGTGGCTAAATATTTCGCTGTTTAGACTACAAACATGCTGCTTGGTCAATGTGAATGGAATGCCATATTGGCGCAGGTTGTTACATAACGAGATTTTGCCGCAGAAGCTGTCGCGACGCGTCGCTAGCCCCATTTTATCCAGCGCATCTTCTTCAGCCTGTACTAATACCGGTACTTTGAGGCCCGAAAGGCGAATAGCATCTGAGACACTTTTTTCATCACCAAAGTTGGGCAGAATCACTACTACACCATGGATCTCTTCGCTGTGCTTACGGAATAACTCGGCACACACGTTGGCATCACGCCAGTTTTCAACCCCCCCCAAGGGGGTTTGCTCTTCATTGAGCATAATGATGTTGATGCCCAGTCTATCAAACAGCGCCTGAGCATCACGGCGCGCGTCAGCCACCAGATAGCTTGGGAAAAACCCCCGGTTGCCGATAATCACCGCGAAAGTTAACTTACGAGGTATTGCTGACATATGCTTACTCCTAGTGTGGGTTATTTCGGCTGAAAACGCGCGCGCGCGATGGCCGTTTGCCAGAGGCTATAGTTATCTTGCATCTCCGCACTTTGAGCGCGCGGTTCGATGTATTCCACTTCACGGGGAAGTGCGGCTAATTGCTGGTTATCCTGCCACCAACCGAGGGTTTTCCCGCCTAAATATGCCGCTCCCAGTGCCGATACTTCGGCGGTATGGTTGCGTATCAACGTGCGCTGCAACAGGTCGGCTTGAAATTGCATCAACCAGCGGTTGCTGGTCGCTCCACCATCTACCCGCAGCCGTTCAAGACGATGGTTGCCAGCCCGCTCCATAGCAAAAAAGACGTCGGCTATTTGGTAGGCGACCGACTCTAACCCGGCGCGGGCTAATACCGCAGGGGTGGTAGCATCGGTCAAGCCGCAGAACAGACCACGAGCCTGGCTATCCCAATAAGGCGCCCCTAATCCCGAGAGGGCTGGAACAAAATAGACCCCCTGATTACCTGACTGACTTTGCGCCATCTCGGTCAAGTGCGCTAAATCCGTGATACCTAGCATGCGTGAAACCCACGCCACCCCCGAACCGGTATGCGTGATATTGCCTTCGAGGGCATAACGTAGTTCGCCGTCATGCCAGGCAATGGTGGTACTCAGACCATTGCTCTGTGTTACCGCCTGCTTCACGGTAGTCATCAGGGAAGAGCCGGTACCATAGGTCGCTTTTATTTCGCCCGCACGGTCACCGCCCTGCCCATAGAGCGCAGCGTGGGAGTCGCCGATTTGTGCCACAATCGGTACCCCCTGTGGCAAGCCAATAATACCGGTATTACCGGTATGTCCGTGGATAGCCGCCGAGGGTAATACCGCAGGCAGACAAAGACTGGGAATACCAAATAGCGCCAGCAGGTCAGGATCCCATTGGCCGGAATGAATATTAAACAGTTGGGTACGGGCTGCATTGGAGAAATCGGTCGAGAAACTTTGGCCGCCACTGAGCTGCCAGGTTAGCCAGCAGTCGATGGTTCCGACGCACAGTTCACCGTGAGCCGCACGTTCCACACCACGTGGGATTTCTGCCAGCATGCCGTGAACCTTGGCGGCCGGAAACAGCGGATCAATCTGCAATCCAGTGCGTTCGGCAATCATTGCCGCCTCAGGTAACTGGCTCAGCGTTTGACAGAAAAGCTCTGAGCGCCGACATTGCCAACTCACCACTGGCGTCAGTGGTGTGCCGGTATCCCGCTCCCAAATCAGCACCGACTCACGCTGGTTACTGATGGCAACACCGGCCACCCGCGCACCTGCCAACTGGTTCAGACAGCCTTCGATTGCCAAACAGACCGCCTGCCAGATAGCCAGCGGGTCCTGCTCTGCCCAACCAGGCCTTGGGTGATTCAGCAGAAGAGGCACTGAAGCCTTCGCCAGAATCTGCCCGGCAGTGTCCACTGCAATGGCTTTGGCATTGGTGGTGCCTTCATCAATAGCCAGAATAATCGGCGTTGACATGATTACTCTCCTCGGCAAAACCGCAGAGCACGCGCTACAATGCCTGCCGCATCAAAACCATGCCAGGCACGCATATCTGCCCTGTCGGCAGCAATCGCATAGCCGCCATCAGGAATACCTAATCTCACCAATGGGATCCCACTGCCCGCTTCGGCCAACACTTCAGCCACCAAACTGCCCACACCACCATTAATGTTGTGCTCTTCGATGGTAATCACCCGCTGACTCTTCTGGAGAATGGTTAACAGTTGCTGAGTATCACACGGACGAATAGAAGAAACGTTGACCACCGCAGCAGAAACGTTGTTATCCGCCAGTATCGCGGCAGCACTTACAGCCTCATGCACTGTAGAACCCATCGCTACCAGAGCAATATCCTGACCATCCTGCAAGACATCAATCTGCCCCGGTACAAAGTGGTAGTGCTCATCATGGAGTTGTGGCAAGGATTTGCCGTCCAGACGAATATAGACCGGTCCCTGATGGGCGATAGCATAATCAATTATTTGACGGCACTCTTGTGGGTCAGAGGGAGCATAAATTTCGATATTGCCAAAACCACGTAAGATAGAAATATCATCGATACAGTGATGAGTACTGGCCAGCGGCCCGTAACTGGCGCCAGAATTGAGACCGAACAACTTAACATTGCTATTGTTGTAGCAAACATCGATTTTTAGCTGCTCATTGGAGCGTGAAATCAGGAATGGCGCGGCATTACAGGTTACTGCAACTTTCCCGCCCATGGATAAGCCCACGGCTGTGCCGACCATCGCTTGTTCGGCAATACCTACGTTAACCACGCGATCAGGGAAGCGAGCAGTAAACGGCCCGATTTTCGCCGTCGAAGTGGAATCAGCCACCACCGGAACCAGATCAACACCGTTATCCACGGCTTTGATAAACTGCTCAACCATCACTGAGGCCAAATGTTCTGCATTACTCATCGCTCAATTCCTCCAGTGCCAGATCAATTTCAGCACCTTTCGGCACCCGATGGTGCCACTCCACGCGCCCTTGAATAAAGGAGATACCGGCACCTTTTTCGGTGTTGGCAATCACCACATTGGGTTTACCCTTGGGTTGTAATGCCTCCAATGTTTCCACCACCGATTGCATGTTATTACCCTGGCATTCCGTTACTTCTAAACCAAATGCACGCCATTTATCCGCCAACGGGTCGGTATTCATAATTGACTTGGTGGTGCCCGCCAGTTGGAGTTTGTTTTTATCGTTAATGATTATCAGATTGTCTAACTGATAGTGAGCAGCCACTAATGCCGCTTCCCAGTTACTGCCTTCGGCTAACTCACCGTCGCCGGTCAGAACAAATACTCGGCGTTGGCTGTTGGCGCGTTTTGCCGCTAATGCGATCCCGACGGCGACCGGCAAACCATGTCCTAACGCGCCGGTATTTAATTCGATCCCCGGCGTTTTGTGTTTTACCGGATGGCCCGGCAGATGAGAGTTAGCGTGTTGATAAGTTGCCAACCATTCCTCTGGGAAATAACCCGCTTCCGCCAGACAGCAGTAATAGCCGCCAACGGCATGGCCCTTAGATTGCACATAGATATCGCGCTCAGGATCAGTTAACCGGTCAGGTGCGCAATTAAGGATGCGGAAATAGAGTGCGGTCAGAATCTCTACCTGCGAAAGATCAGCACCGGTATGCCCCCCTGCGGGGCTGTTCGCATTAAGCAGGACGATCCGGCGGCGGATAGCCCGCGCCTTTCTCACCAGCTCATCGATTGACAGTGAATACGGATTCATGACATTACCTCTCTTATATTTTCCTTCGCCATTGAATTTTTACTCATTAGCGAATATTTATTCCTGATGGTGCTAAAAAATAGCTTTCATCAAGCCTGACCGGAAAGCCTCCTCCGGCGTTACCTCTTCAGTGTTCTGCGGCTTAGGGCAAGGTGTTACCCCATCAGCTCATTAGCCGTTATGGGTTCTTTATGCCTGCTCGCTTTTGCCCACTTGCGCAACTACGTTGGCTTTTTGCGACACAATTGCTGCTTTATGCTGCATACGGTTTTGCATCTGGTCGATAATCACAGCCACAATAATTACGATACCTTTAATAACCATTTGCCAGAATTCACTGACCCCCATCATCACCAGCCCGTCAGCCAAAATACCGATAACAAATGCGCCGATCAGTGTGCCGAGGATGGTGCCACGGCCACCGGCCAGAGAAGTTCCCCCCAATACCACGGCCGCTATCGCATTCATCTCAAAGCCGCTGCCGTTCGCAGGGTGGCTGGCCACCAATTGAGCGGAAACAATGATCCCGGCAATTGCCGCACAGAAACCGGAAATGGTGTAAACCCAAACTTTGACCTGCCGGACTTTAACGCCAGACAGTTCGGCGGCTCTCTCGTTATCACCGATAGCGTAGACATGGCGACCAAAAGGTAGGCGACGCGCTACATAGGCAATCACCAGAGCCAAAATGAACATGATCCAGATGGCGATCGGCAAACCCAGTAACGTGCCAGACCCCAGTAGATCAAAACCGGTGTTTCCGAGTTGTGGATTACCCTGTAAGCCTGGGAAGGTTTCACCGCCAGAAATCAGCATCGCCGCACCACGAACCACATACATGGTACCGAGGGTGCAGATAAACGGCGCGACGTTATAGCGGGTTATAATCCAACCATTGACCGCGCCAATCAGTGCACCGATGACCAATACCACCGGGACTACCACCCAAACACTAGGGAAAATGGCAATACCAAACATCGGTAATACAATACCTTGGGTGATCATCCAGCCTGCGATCATGCCGCACAGCCCCAAGGTTGCCCCGATAGAGAGGTCAATCCCTGCGGTGATAATGACAAACGTGATGCCCAGTGCGAGGAAGGCATTGATAGCGATATGCTTCACCATAATGATCAAGCTACCCGTCGCCAGAAAGCCCGGAACCATCACGGAGAAGAAACCAAGAATCAAAAACAGGGCAATAAAAGTGCGCATCTTGAGCAGAAGCAGCAGCATATTTTCCCGTGACCACGACGCGCCACCGGGCCGGTGACTCGCCAACGCAGTGCCAGTTGTTGCTTTCATCATTCGAACCCTTGTGCGCTTGCCGTAACCAATGCCGATTCACTGGCCGACTGACGGGATAAGTTCGCGGTCAGCTTGCCATTCGACATCACCAGTATGCGGTCAGATACCGCCATGATCTCTTTCAGATCAGAGGTTGAGAACAAAATACCAATCCCCTGCTCAGAGAGTTTCACCATCATTTCAAACACATCAGCTTTCGCCCCGACATCAATGCCTCGCGTTGGCTCATCCAACAGCAAAATGTTTGGACTGGTCAGTAATGAGCGCCCTATCACCACTTTTTGCTGATTACCGCCACTGAGAGCCTGAATCTCTACTTCCGGTGAAGAGACTTTGATCGACAAATCCCCGATAACCGACGCCACCACTTGTGACTCACTCTCTTGCCAGATAGTGAAGCTGTGTTTTAACCGACGCCATAAGCTGGAAATAGTCAGGTTATTGGCCACCGATGACACAGGGAAAATACCGGTTTTTTTACGGTCTTCCGGTACCAGACTCATTCCCAGACGAATGCGCTCTGCGGTTGAGGTTTTGGCATTAATCGACGTGCCATTGAGCCGGATAGTGCCAAGATAGCTCTGCTGCGTGCCCAGCAGACATTCAAACAATTCGGTACGACCTGCCCCCATCAACCCATAGATGCCGACAATTTCACCCGCCCGCACTTGCAATGAGACCTGATTCACTACCGTGTTGCCGGATTCATTGATTAACGTGACATTATCAACCTCCATCATCGGGGCACCGAATGTGCGGTCCGGGTGAAGAAAACTGGAAACCGGGTCACTGCCCAGCATTTCACGCACAATCCACGGTACATCAATATCTTTTACCGCAGCTTCAGCCTGAAAACGGCCATCACGCAAAATCGTGATGTAGTCACCAATCGCCATCAACTCTTCCAAACGATGTGAGATGTAGACGATGGAAACACCCTGTCGCGTCAGTTCGCGAATAACCCGAAACAAGATATCAACTTCGGTTTTACTCAACGCCGACGTCGGCTCATCCAGAATCAGAATATCCGCCTGTTCTGCCAGTGCCTTGGCGATTTCAATTAATTGCTGCTGGCCTACTTTCAGGTTTGACACCATCTCTTTCGGCGAAATAACCTGATCAAGACGCACCATTAACTGTTCAGCAATCAGCTCCTGCGCCGCCTGATTAATGGGTTTCAAGCCTTGCTGAATCTCACGCCCCAGAAAGATGTTTTCCGCAACATTGAGGTTTTCCGACAGGTTCAGCTCCTGATGAACCATGCCAATACCCAGCGCCGCCGCCTCACGAGTATTGGCAATACTCACCGCGTTACCATTCAGGTAGATTTGGCCGGATGTTTGTTGCTGTACCCCAGCCAAGATCTTCATTAAGGTAGATTTTCCGGCGCCATTTTCGCCGATAATCACATTCACTTTGCCGCGATAAACGTTATAACTGACGGCATCTAGCGCCAATGTGCCAGGAAAACGCATTGAAATGTCCTCAGCACGCATGACGATGTCAGGTCTGTGATCCATTAGTGGCTCTCCTTATTCAAACTGAGCGGCACACCATTGCTCAGACCGGTAGGGGTGAGTGTCACCGCTGCCAATACCTCGACTTGCTGCCCGACCCAACTGGCATCGGGTTTTGCCACATCCTGCAAAGCACGCTTGCTTAATGCTTTAGAGAGCTGGGCGTATTGCACCTGATTTTTAAAATCTTCGAAGCGGATAAACGTTGATGCATCACGAATGGCATTACCTTTGACGATTGGCCCCACTTGCAGCACTTGTTCATCACCGTCAATGGCCAAACGAATCAACCCTTCCCGCCCTTCTGTGTCTACCGCCACCACTTTGCCGTTAAAACGAACAAAACGACTTTGGCTATTTTTCCCTGCTGCTGGCTGACTTTGTTGCTGCTTTACCTGCTGCCAACTGAGCGCATTGCTATTGGCAAACGGCATAACTTTACTCACCCAAATGGTGGAGGCGACTTTATCCGGTGGCTGGTTATAGTCACTGACCACCGCGTTAGGATCGACTGGCAGAATCGGTTTACCGTTTTCATCCAAATCAACCACGGTACAAGCCACCAGCACCGTACTGATAACCAACAAACCGCCTGCTTTCGATAAGGCACTGAACCACATACTGCCTCCTGTCAGGAGGGGCGATTACGCCCCTCATTCTTAAACCATGGTTTTAATAACCGGTGATTATAAGATGGGTGTTTCAGTCGCGATTATTGTTTCAGTGCAAAGACATTCAGATTCTTGGCATTGTTTTCATCAATCAATACGCAATCCATCAGTTGCTTTTCTTCCAACCCGGTTTTGCCGGTTTTCAGATATTTATCAGCCTGCACCACCGCCATCTGAGCTTGTGCCCAACCCGGCTGTAATACAGTGGCTTTGATATTGCCTTTGTTGATGATCGAGTCGCGAACATAGTCACTGCCGTCAAAGCCGACGACAATGACATCATTGCGCCCCGCAGCTTTCAATGCCGCTTCTGCACCGAGTGCCATGGTGTCGTTGCCGGAAATCACCCCAGTGATATCTGGGTTAGCCTGCAAAATGGACTCCATACGGTTGAATGCTTCAGTCTGGCTCCAGTTTGCAGTCTGTTGGGCAACCATCTTCATGTCGCTATGTTCGTCAATCACGTCGTGATAACCCTGTGAACGAACATGAGCATTGGTATCGGACTCACGGCCGAGCAATTCAACATATTTGCCTTTGCCACCCATCAACGTAACGAATTTCTCAGCGCCCAGTTGTGCACCCTGATAATTGTTCGACACGATTTGCGATACTGCGATTCCAGTTTCATTAATTTCACGGTCAATCAGGAAAGTCGGAATACCGGCCGCTTTGGCTTTTTTCAATGGCCCGATAGTGGCATCCGATCCGGCGTTATCCAGAATGATCGCTTTAGCCTTACGAGCAATGGCAGTTTCCAGCAGTTGGTTTTGTTTGTTCACATCATCATCATGAGAAGCCACCAGTACGGTGTATCCCAGTTCCGTTGCTTTGGCTTTAGCACCTTCCGCCTCCGCTTTAAAGAACGGGTTATCGTGGGATGGGGTGATAATGGCGATCAGGCCGTTACTGGCGGCACCAGCAACACCCGCCATTGAGATCAATGCTGCGGTAAGACAGGATTTCAGTAGGGTATTTTTCATTATTTTTCTCCGCATTGAATATATATTCACTATTAAATTTATATTCAACGTAATAATACAAACGCCCCGCAGCTTGTCCAATGTGAGTGCAAGGAAAGTAGAAGCCGGTCACAAATTAGTCGACACGGATAGAGAGATAGCTCGGATAAAAGCCGCTTAGATAAGAATGTAACAGTACAAAAAACGGATTGATTATTTCACTCGAATGTATAAAATTTTATACAGACATCAAGGAGTGATGAATGATTGGAAAAATAATCGATTGGCGTGGTAGTTCACTTGAGGATCTGAAGGCTTTCCCAGAAAGTGCTTGTGCGGTAGCGGGGAAGCAACTACGCAATATCCAGCATGGTATCGAACCTAATGATTCCAAACCTATAAATGATTGGGGAGCGGGGGTTATTGAAATACGGTTAGATGATAATTCCAAAGCTTATCGTGTTGTTTATATTGCCAAATTCGAAGATAAAATTTACGTATTACACAGTTTCCAAAAAAAATCGCAAAGAACCAGTCAGAAAGACGTCAATATTATTAAGGTTCGTTATAAAGAAGTTATTCATGAGCGGAGAACAAAAAATGATAGATAAAATTGACACAGCATCACGTCACATCACTACCGCTGGAGACAATATTTTTACTGATTTAGGCTTTACTGATGACAAAGCAACTCAATTGTTAGCGGAGTCAAATGCAGAAATTGAACAGGCTTTAGCAATGAAAAAAGCGCTCATGACATCTATTGCCAATTGGATTAAATCAGAAGGAATACGGCAAGTGGACGCAGCCACATTATTACATGTGTCGCGTCCGAGAGTTTCCGATGTTGTTAATCAAAAAACTGAAAAATTCACTCTTGATTCTCTGATTAGTATGGCTGGCAATATTGGCAAAAAAGTGACACTCGTTATTGAATAAATAAATTCTGAGTCAGCGATATAACTCAATCACCGCAGGCGTCACCTGTAATTCGTGTTGCCAGTGGGTCAACGTCAGGGTCGTTAACTCAGCCAGCCCCTGATAAAACGGGTGTCCGGCATCAGATTGCAGCAAGGCGAGGTAACGATACCCCCACGGCAACAGGTGTTCTGCCAGTAAAACTGGTAAATCCGCTGGTTGATGTTCTGCCAGCCAGGCGGCCATCATCAGCAATAAGCCGAAATGATCCTCTGGCTCTTGCTGCTCCAGTGTCACCTCCACTTGCTGCTGCGCCATCCAATCACGCAGTTTGAGCGTCGAGTCGCCAAACAGGACATTTTCTTTATCCAGATAAACCGATCCCCACGGGGGAGCGGGCAGTGCATATGGGCCAATAAACAGCCGCTGCCAAGCCTCTTCCAGGGTTTCATCTGACTTGTCTTGCACCAATAAAGCGGCAATGGGCATTAGTTGAGTTTCCAGGCCATAAGGCCACTGGGCTACCCACTCATCACTGCTGAGTTGCGCCACAATATCACTGCACGCCGGACTGTCCGGTTCACAATAAAACAGCGCACCCAATACGTGGCCAGTCAGCGCAATTTGTTGATAAGTCATATTGTTTCCAACCATTTCGTTACCTCAGAAGCGCGATCAATTCGCCATCAAACGGGTGAAGCATTGCGAGCAAAGCCAGGTTGGGCGTAAACCCAGCAGGGCTTTGCTCAGTCGCCATCAAGCTATCATTTAACCGCCGATTGCCATTCCGACCGTCATATGCAACCCGTAAAACACGCCACGGCCAATTAGCTCACCCGCAAAGATAAGCAGCATAGCGAAGATCATGCCGAGCGTCATCGGTGTGCGGCCTCTGATTAACGGACAAATCCAGCAACCCAGCCCCAGAACCAGTAACACCAAACGCCATACCATCAGGGTGCCATAGTGGGGAATAAGCTCTGAGGCTTGCTGTACCGAGCTGTAAATCGTCGACAAACTGGCCGCCTGCATAATGACACTGGCAATACTGATAATCAGTGCCAATACACTGATCATCGGTAGTTGCAGCATCATTCGCCCATTAATCCCGGCCAGTTGTAACAACAGATAACCCAACATCGGGCCGCCAATCAAGGTGGTAAGAACAAAACCTAGCGGGGTATAGAGGTTGTCCCAAGTGGGAACAGTATCAATGGAATAGACTCGACACATGGCATAGACAAATACGACGCCCAGCACCATGGCGACCACTAGCCAGACTTTGCCGAGTACCGCAGGCATTTTACCCAATACGGCCAACAACCAGTAAAAACCTGCCACCGCAAAGAACAGCGAACCGGCGGCTATTTCATTACTGAGCGCCGACTCGCCAATGCGGCTTAATGAATTGAATGCTCGCATTGGCGAACCTAAATGCAGTGTCGAGGCGATAAAAGCCAGTGCCATCAGCACCCACAGTACCAACATGCTGCGGTGAATCCGCTGTTGCTGGTCGTGACTCAAACCACCGAATATCAGCGCCAGTCCCAGCACAATAAAGCCTCCGACCACGCACTGCCCCAGTACCGTAAAGACCATTAGAGGCCATTCATGCCATCCCATGCCCATATTATACCTCCTTCGGATTTGCCAGATGACCGGTGGTATCTCTGACCGGACGGCTGTTGGCATTAGGTTTCACTACGATATTCGGCAGCGTGAAATGGGCTGCTGGCAATGGTGCGACTTCGGCCAAATCACCGTATTTCTCGCGTAATTCATCAATAGGGGCCATATCCAGCGCCCGCAGTGGGCAAGAATCGACACAAATCGGTTTCTTACCGGCAGCGACTCTTTCATAGCAGCCGTCACACTTGGTCATATGCCCTTTTGCTTCGTCATATTGCGGCGCACCGTATGGGCATGCCATATGGCAATAGCGGCAACCGATGCAAATGTCTTCGTTTACCACAACGAAACCATCATCACGCTTATGCATTGCGCCACTCGGACATACTTTGGTACAGGCGGGATCACTACAGTGATTACAGGCGATAGAGAGATAGTAAGCGAACACATTTTGGTGCCATGCGCCGTTATCTTGCTGCCAATCCCCACCGGCATATTCGTAGATACGCCGGAAGCTAACATCGGTGGATAAGTTTTTGAAATCCTTGCAGGCCAACTCGCAAGTTTTGCACCCAGTGCAGCGGCTGGAGTCGATGTAAAAACCATATTGCGTTGTCATCAGTCAGCTCCTTATGCCTTGGTAACTTGAACGAGGTTGGTATGGGATGGATTCCCTTTCGCCAACGGAGAAGGTCGCTGAGTGGTCAATACGTTAATACTGCCCGCGCGATCAATACGTTTCTCATCCGGGCTATACCATGCCCCCTCACCCAGTGCCACAACCCCTGGCATCATGCGCGGTGTGACTTTGGCGTTAATCTGAACTTCGCCCCGGCCATTGAAAATACGCACCATATCGCCATTTTTGATCTCTCGCTCGCGGGCATCCATTGGGTTAATCCACATTTCCTGACGGCAGGACGCTTTTAAAACATCGACGTTGCCGTAGGTGGAGTGGGTTCTGGCTTTGTAGTGGAAACCCGTTAAC
Source organism: Yersinia sp. 2540 StPb PI (assembly GCF_052217165.1). Taxonomy (NCBI): domain Bacteria; kingdom Pseudomonadati; phylum Pseudomonadota; class Gammaproteobacteria; order Enterobacterales; family Yersiniaceae; genus Yersinia; species Yersinia sp. 2540 StPb PI. The sequence goes on along the minus strand of NZ_JAZGQC010000001.1, from coordinate 1,547,739 downwards.
TGTAATGGATACTGCTGATTGAGCGGGTCATCGTAGCTTTCAAAACCTGCGGCATAGACCGGCAGCGGATCGATAACATCGTCTTGTTGCAGTTCCCACGTGGCGGCAATCTGTGCCAGTTCGGCAGAGTAAATCTCAATTTTGCCCGATGGTGTGGTCAACGGATTGGCAATAGGGTCTGCGCGGAACGCTTTATAGGCAACATGATGCCCCGCCGGATCGCGTTTTTTAAAGATACCCTGTTCGCGGAACGCCTCAAAAGAAGGCAGTTCAGGAATGGCCTGTTGCGATTGTTGGTAGAGATGACGCAACCACTCTTCTTGCGTGCGCCCTTCGGTAAATTGCTGCTCCACCCCCATGCGTTTTGCCAGTTCTGTGGTCATTTCATAGATGTTTTTGCATTCAAAACGCGGTTTGATGACTTGATCGGCAAAAATCACATACGCCATATTGCCGCTGGAAGCGTCAAGGCAGAAGTCCATCTGCTCAGAGGCGGTACAGTCAGGCAGGATGATATCGGCGTATTTGGCTGACGAGGTCATGTGATTATCGATAACCACCACCATTTCACATTTTTTATCATCTTGCAGAATGTCGTGGGTACGGTTGATTTCTGAATGCTGATTAATCAAACAGTTACTGGCGTAATTCCAGATAAACTTGATCGGTACATCCAGCTTATCTTTACCGCGCACACCATCACGGGTAGCGGTCATTTCTGGCCCGCGTTCAATCGCGTCAGTCCACAGGAACATCGAGATACTGGTTTTAACTGGGTTTTCCAGTGTTGGCATGCGGACAAACGGCAAACCGTAAGAGCCTTCGCGGGCACCAGAATTACCGCCATTAATGCCAACGTTACCGGTCAGGATAGCCAACATGGCAATGGCCCGACTGGTATTTTCGCCGTTGGAATGGCGCTGCGGCCCCCACCCTTGCGCAATATAAGCCGGTTTCACCGACCCTATTTCACGCCCCAGTTTAATGATTCTTGCGGCTGGAATACCGGTGATGGCTTGCGCCCATTGTGGTGTTTTGGCGGTTTCATCTGCGCCCTGCCCTAAAATATAGGCTTTGTAGTGGCTATTTTTTGGCGCATCTGCCGGCAGGGTTTTCTCATCGTAACCGACACAATATTTATCGAGGAACGGTTGATCGACCAGATTCTCGCTAATCATCACATAGGCCAAGGCCGATGCCAGTGCCGCATCGGTACCGGGCCGCAGCGGGATCCATTCATCTTCTCGACCTGCTGCGGTATCGGTATAGCGTGGGTCAATCACTATCATCTTGGCATCGGATTTCTCCCGTGCCTGCTCCAGATAGTAGGTGACCCCACCACCACTCATGCGCGTTTCAGCCGGATTGTTACCAAACAGCACCACCAGCTTGCTGTTTTCGATATCGGACGGGCTGTTGCCATCAGCCCAGCCACCATAAGTGTAATTCAGGCCAGCAGCGATTTGCGCAGTACTGTAGTCACCATAATGATTAAGGTAGCCACCACAGCAATTCATCAGCCGCGCCAATAGCGTCGCTCCCGGTGGCCATGAGCGGGTCATGGTGCCACCTAAGGTGCCGGTGCCGTAATTCAGATAGATAGCTTCGTTACCATATTCTTTAATGATGCTTTGCATGCTGCCCGCAAGGGTGTCGAATGCCTCTTCCCATGAGATGCGCTTGAATTTGCCTTCCCCACGTGCGCCAATACGCTTCATTGGGTATTTCAGACGGTCAGGGTTGTATACCCGGCGGCGCATGGAGCGGCCACGCAAACAGGCACGCACCTGATGCAAGCCATCAAAATCATCATTGCCAGTGTTGTCGGTTTCGACATATTTGATTTCGCCATCAACGACATGCATACGTAGCGGGCAGCGGCTACCGCAGTTGACAGTACAAGCACTCCAGATCACTTTGTCATTATTGAGCGGATTTATTGCCGATTGCACCGCGCGGGCGGCGCGGGAGAACGGGAGCGAAAAGGCTCCGGTTGCCATGGCAAGACTGCCGATAAGCGTCGTTTGGACCAGTTTTCGGCGCGTGACTTCTGCCGTTAATAGCCGGGATTCGTTGGTCTCTTTCATAAGATTCCCACTTGGTTGCATTCCAGAAAATGGACAACATCCGTGATAGATGAAATCCGATTAATTCAAAAAAATGAGTAATTCTGCGGGAGAGGTTGTGTCATGAATGAGAGCGCAGTGGCCCAGCTACAGCAGTTATTATAGTTAGGATGATAAACAGTTCTTCCCGCAGTTATGAGCCTACCCCTTATGGGTAGTGCGGGTGTTGTCTGGTATCAATAAAGCAGTGGGGATTACCTTCTCCTCACTGCTTTATGATGAATCTGTGACAAATAACCGTTCTGTTTAACAAGCCTGATGATACAGCGCCATAATTTCATCAATCGATGCTTCACGCGGGTTCCCGCCGGTACATACATCCGCGAAGGCTGCTGCTGCCAGCGCGGGAATATCATCAGCCAGCAGACCCACCGCACTCAGGGATGACGGAATGCCAATATCACGGTTCAATTCAATTACTGCCTGAATGGTTTGCTCACGAACCTGTGCCAATGACCCACTCAGGGCATTGTCGAGGCCCATCGCCATCGCGATTTGACGCAAGCGTTCACCGGTATAAGCGGCGTTATAACGCATGATATAAGGCAGTAAAATGGCGTTGGCGACACCGTGTGGCATGTTGTAAAACGCCCCCAGAGGGTGTGCCATACCATGAACCAACCCCAGCCCTACGTTTGAGAACCCCATTCCAGCGATATACTGCCCAAGTGCCATATCTTCGGTGGCGGCGGCATCACCTTGCACAGAAGCCCGCAATGAACGACTGATGACTTCAATGGCTTTAAGATGCAAAGCATCTGTCAGTTCCCAAGCCCCTTTAGTCAGATAACCTTCGATGGCGTGGGTCAACGCATCAACCCCGGTCGCGGCTTTCAGGGCCGCTGGCATACTGTCTATCATGTCAGCATCAATAAATGCCACTGCCGGAATAGCATGAGGATCGACGCAAACAAATTTGCGCCGCCGCTCTTCATCAGTAATTACATAGTTAATGGTCACTTCTGCCGCAGTACCGGCTGTGGTTGGAATGGCCAGAATAGGTACACAAGCGTTGCGGGTGTCAGCCACCCCTTCCAAACTGCGCACATCAGCAAACTCAGGATTATTGATAATAATGCCGATGGCCTTGCTGGTATCTTGTGGCGAACCGCCGCCCAGCGCGATGAGATAATCCGCCTCGCTTTGGCGAAAAACAGCCACACCTTGTTGTACGATGGCGATTGTCGGGTTGGGCGTTACCGCATCAAAGACAGCAAAATCCAGACCGGCCTGTTGCAAGCGGCTGATTAGGCAAGCCGCGACACCGCACTCCATCAGTATTTTGTCGGTGACCACTAACGCTTTTTTATATCCCCGCCGTGTCACTTCATCGGTGAGCGCATCCAGTGAACCGCGCCCAAACCATGCCATTTCGTTTAAAATCATTCTGTTCATGACTGATTCCTCTCGGTATTTTAACCCGCACGCTAATCTTCAACCCGTAAACCGTAGGTTTTGAATTTCTCCAGTACCACGCTGATTTCTTCTTTGGATAACACCGGCACCTCATCAATAATCGGCAAGATAGCCAGCAGCAGTGTTGCCAACACCTCAACTTCATGAGCAAGCCACAACGCTTTGGCCAAATTCTCCTCACAAGCAATCAGGCCATGGTGCTGCAACAGCGTGGCCTTGCGGTGCTTCATCGCCACGGCGACATGTTCAGACAGCGCTTTGGTACCAAAAGTGGCGTAGGGCGCACAGGGGATATCATCGCCACCGGCAGCGGCAATCATGTAATGAATCGCCGGGATCGGGCGGTTAAGAATCGATACTGCGGTGCAATGGACTGAGTGGTTGTGTACCACCGCATTGGCGTCTGCCCGGGTATGATAAACCGCCTGATGAAAACGCCACTCACTGGAAGGGACTTTGCCAGGCTCATGGTGGCCGCTGGCATCGATATAAACAATATGCGACTCCGTCAGTTTGTCGTAGGCAATACCGGAGGGCGTAATCAAAAATCCATCCTGATAGCGCACACTAACATTGCCAGCCGTCCCTTGATTCAACCCTAAACGGGTCATTTCCAGGCAAGTATTGATAATATCGCGCGCCAGTGCTTCTCTCTTCATTTGTTCCTCTCTTAAGATGCAAATACCTAAATATAAAAATGCATTGAATAATGGATGTAGGTGAATAAGCGTTAACAACTGTGGATATATCTTTCGCTCATTTAATTCAACTGAGAAATAAAGCACACCAAAATGTGAGCCATGTCATGACTATTCATAACTTAATCGCAATTTAGATCTTATTTATTTGCATGAAATGTCCGTTTGAAAAAACAATATGGACAAACGGTCAAGTGACGCCGAATGATTAAGTGTCGGGCTATTTTCCAATAACTGACCGTTTGTGACAGAAATAGAAAAATCGGTCATTACCCATGTGTGTTTGAAACACAATTCATTTCAAACGGTCATGAAATGTTTTTATTTAAAGTGACTGTCATCACAAAATATCAGCATTGAGTTACCAATGTGATTCAGCTCATACTTTTTAGCAATTTTTACCTTATAAAGAACGGGACTTATCGCAATGAGGATATTTAAATTTGTCACTCAGGCAGTTGTGGCTCGCCAGAGAAAGTATCACTCATTAAACAAAAATAATTCCGTCGAACATTACAAACTTTCGGACTAGTGAAGTATCTGACGAGGGCATCATGGGAAATATTTTAATACAAACAGATAGCACTAAAATTTCCGCCTCGGTAAGTGACGAGGCTGCAAATAAAAAAAGGTATCTGATTCCTTTCGCATTACTGTGTTCACTGTTCTTCCTTTGGGCAGTAGCAAACAACCTAAATGATATTTTATTACCTCAATTTCAGCAGGCTTTCACCCTGACCAACTTTCAAGCGGGGCTGATTCAATCCTCCTTCTATTTTGGCTACTTCTTAATCCCAATATCTGCCGGGATATTGATGAAAAGGTTTAGCTATAAGGCGGGGATTATTACTGGATTACTGTTCTATGCCTTCGGGGCGGCATTGTTCTGGCCTGCGGCAGAAACGATGAATTACACCTTGTTTTTAATCGGATTATTTATTATCGCTGCCGGTTTAGGTTGCCTGGAAACGGCTGCCAATCCTTTTGTTACTGTATTGGGGCCAGAAAAAACCGGTCACTTCCGTATTAACCTGGCACAGACCTTTAACTCTTTCGGGGCCATTATTGCGGTAGTGTTCGGCCAAAGCTTAATACTCTCCAATGTGCCCCACCAAACACAGGAAGTGCTGGATAAATTGTCTGCTGAGGATTTGAATAGCTATCATCATAGTTTAGTAAAAGCTGTTCAATTACCCTATCTGATTATTGTTGCTGTGGTTATTTTTGTTGCGCTATTAATTTTAATCACTCGTTTCCCGGCAATAAAAAGTGAATCGGATGATTCGCATAACGGTTCTTTCTTTGCATCACTACCACGGTTATTAAAGATAACACATTGGCGCTGGGCGGTATTAGCACAGTTCTGTTATGTTGGCGCACAAACCGCATGTTGGAGCTATTTAATTCGTTATGCCATTGAAGAGCTACCGAATATCACACCGGGATATGCGGCTAATTATTTAACGGCCACCATGGTATGTTTCTTTATCGGTCGATTCAGTGGCACCTGGTTAATTACTCGTTTCGCACCAGAGAAAGTTTTAGCGGCTTATGCATTTATCTCTATGCTGTTATGTATTATCTCTGCGGCCTTCGGCGGACATATTGGATTATTAGCACTCACCCTGTGCAGTATGTTTATGTCGATCCAATACCCAACCATATTCTCATTAGGCATTAAGAATCTAAATCAAGACACTAAATATGGCGCATCTATTATTGTTATGACCATTGTCGGTGGTGGTATCGTCACCCCGATCATGGGATTAGTTAGCGATGCGGCAGGGAATATACCTACGGCTGAAATTATTCCTGCTTTATGTTTTGCCATTATCTTTATTTTTGCCAAGTACAAAACAGTTCCCGTTAATTAATAATACGGGTAACGGACAAATTAACATTAAATTCTTGCTACTGAACACAAGGACTAATAATGAAAAAGACAATTCAATTACCTAAAATTGGCATTCGCCCGGTCATTGATGGACGCAGAATGGGTGTGCGTGAATCGCTGGAAGAGCAAACCATGAAAATGGCCCGTGCCACCGCAGAGTTTCTGCAAGAGGTGGTACGCCATCCTTGCGGCACGCCCGTTGAATGTGTCATTGCTGATACCTGCATTGCCGGCATGGCAGAATCCGCCGCCTGTGACGATAAATTCAGCGCACAGAATATTGGCCTAACCATCACGGTGACACCTTGTTGGTGCTACGGCAGCGAAACCATTGATATGGACCCGTTCCGCCCGAAAGCTATTTGGGGCTTTAATGGTACCGAACGCCCTGGCGCGGTCTATCTGGCAGCAGCACTGGCGGCGCACAATCAAAAAGGATTGCCAGCCTTCTCTATTTACGGCCATGACGTGCAGGATGCTAATGACACCCGCATCCCTGCCGATGTGCAGGAAAAACTGCTGCGCTTCGCTCGCGCAGGTTTAGCCGTTGCCAGCTTAAAGGGCAAAAGTTACCTCTCTCTCGGTGGGGTATCCATGGGGATTGCCGGCTCCATTGTTGACCATAACTTCTTTGAATCCTGGTTAGGAATGAAAGTGCAAGCGGTCGATATGACAGAGTTGCGCCGCCGCATTGATCAGAAAATCTATGACGAGCAAGAGCTAGAGCTGGCGTTGTCATGGGCAGATAAAAACTTCAAATACGGACCGGATAAAAACGCAGAACAATACCGCCGTTCACCGGAAAGCAGCCGCGCGGTACTGCGTGAAAGCCTGCAAATGGCGTTATGTATCCGCGACATGATGCAAGGTAATCCAACACTGGCAACGAAAGGTTTTGGTGAGGAAGCCTTGGGCTATAACGCCATTGCTGCCGGTTTCCAGGGTCAGCGCCACTGGACCGATCAATATCCAAATGGTGATACCGCTGAAGCCTTGCTGAATAGTTCGTTCGACTGGAACGGCGTGCGCGAACCGATGGTTGTCGCCACCGAAAACGACAGTTTGAACGGCGTGGCGATGCTATTTGGCCATACCCTGACCGGCACCGCGCAGATCTTTGCGGATGTCCGTACCTACTGGTCACCGGAAGCGGTACAGCGGGTTACCGGCCATCAACTGGAGGGGGTTGCCGAACACGGCATTATCCATCTGATTAACTCCGGTTCTGCCGCGTTGGACGGCACTTGCCGCCAAAACGATGCGCAAGGTAAACCGACCATCAAACCGCACTGGCAAGTGAGCCAGCAAGAAGCCGATGCTTGTCTGGCGGCAACCGAATGGTGCCCCGCTATCCATGAATACTTCCGTGGCGGTGGCTTCTCTTCGCGTTTCCTGACCCGTGGCGGTGTGCCATTCACCATGAGCCGTATCAATCTGATTAAAGGCGTCGGGCCGGTCTTGCAAATTGCCGAGGGCTGGAGTGTCGAATTACCGAAATCCGTTCACGACACCCTGGACAAGCGAACCGATTCAAGTTGGCCAACCACCTGGTTTGCTCCACGCCTGACCGGCAAAGGGCCATTCAGCGATGTTTACTCGGTAATGGCGAACTGGGGAGCTAACCATGGCGTGCTGACCATCGGCCATGTCGGGGCGGACCTGATTACACTCGCCTCGATGTTACGCATCCCGGTGTGCATGCATAACGTCGAAGAAGAGAGTGTTTACCGGCCAACTGCGTGGGGCGCGCACGGTATGGATATCGAAGGGCAGGATTACCGCGCCTGCCAAAACTACGGCCCATTGTATAAAAGATAATGTGATGTTTGAGCAGGGTCGCAGGTGTGGAGCACTCCTTACCTGAGTCATAAAACAACCCTTGCTGTCAGCAAGGTGAACGAAGGGTTTATCGTGCCCCGAGGGTTTAGCGACTCACATCGTTACCGCCTCGACGCCCCATATTCCCTTCGTTCCACGTTATTCGCCCCCCGTGGCAAGACATTTTCTGCCTGACAGCAGTAACAGGAGCATTTATGAAGCGCGATGTGGTCATTGTTTTAGATTGCGGCGCAACCAATATCCGGGCGATCGCAGTCGATCCTCAAGGTGTGGTGGTGGCGAAAGCTGTGATGCCGAACCACAGCCAACCCGATCCGGCTAATCCGCAATGGCAGTTGTGGCCGCTCGATGGCATCTTGCACAGTTTCGCTCAGTGTTGCCGCCAATTACTGCCACAGATTCATCAGGATAAGATCCATGGCATGACTGTCACTACCTTCGGTGTAGACGGTGCATTGGTGGATGCCAACGGCAAAATGCTGTACCCCATTATCAGTTGGAAATGCCCACGTACCGTGGCGGTGATGGAGAGTATCTCCCGCTATATGTCTGCTGAAAAGTTACAGCAAATATCCGGTATCGGTCAGTTCAGTTTTAACACCTTATACAAGTTGATTTGGTTACAGGAAAATCGACCCGATTTAGTTGAACAAGCCCATGCCTGGCTGTTTATTTCATCTTTAATCAACCATCGCCTCACCGGAGAATTTACCACCGACCGCACCATGGCTGGCACCAGCCAACTGTTGGATGTGAAACGTGAGCAATTCAGCAGCACGATTTTACAAAAGATCGGTATTCACGCTGATTTATTCCCACCAATGGTGGCCGCCGGTGAAATCATTGGTCAGCTACTGCCAGATATCGCCGCAGAGTTAGGGTTACCCGCGGGTTTGCCGGTGATATCAGCCGGTCACGATACCCAGTTTGCATTATTTGGTTCGGGTGCCGATTTGGATCAACCGGTACTGTCATCAGGTACCTGGGAAATTCTGATGGTTCGGACCCCAAAAGTGAATACGACACTATTGCCACAATTTGCCGGTTCCACTTGTGAACTTGATAGCTGCCCAAGGTTGTTTAACCCAGGTTTGCAATGGCTGGCTTCAGGGGTACTGGAATGGGTGCGGCAGTTGTATTGGCATAACGAAGCCAGTGCCGAGGTCTACCAGCAAATGATTAGTGAAGCTGAGGCTATCGTACCCGGGGCAAACGGCATACGTATGAATTGCAACCTACTGGGCAGTGCTCAGCATCATCAATCGGGCGGCTGGCAAGGGGTCTCGCTGGCGGCGCGGCGCGGGCATTTTTACCGTTCTGCGTTGGAAAGCCTTACCTGGCAGTTAAAAAGCAATCTGTCATTACTCGAAGAGATTGGTGAATTCCGTACCCGCGAACTGCTGCTGGTTGGCGGTGGTAGCCGTAATACCTTGTGGAACCAGATCAAAGCCGATGTGCTCAATCTGCCCATCAAAGTAATTGATGAAGCTGAAACTACGGTTCTGGGGGCGGCGTTGTTTGTCTGGAGTGCCACTGGCTATTACCGCAGTGCTGAACAAGCGCGGGGGCAGGTCAATTACCGCTATCAATACTATCAGCCTGGCGAGCAACAACCGCTTTATCAGGCACTGAGCGACAGCCCATATCCCATTACTGAAGGAGCCATTCATGCTTAAAACTATTTCGCCATTACTGTCACCACAACTGCTAAAAACGCTGGCAGAGATGGGGCACGGTGATGAAATAATCTTTTCGGATGCCCATTTCCCGGCGCACGCGATTGGAAAAAACGGTGGCCCGTTGGTGATTCATGCCGATGGTTTATCTGTTAGTGCATTGCTAGCGGCCACTATTCCGTTATTTGAACTGGACAGCTACGCACCACCATTGGTAATGATGGCCGCGGTGGCAGGCGACACCCTTGATGCCGCGGTTGAAAAACGCTATTTACAGGCCCTGTTTGGTAGCCAGGAAGCGTTGCCAGTGGAACGTATTGATCGTTTTGCGTTTTATCAGCGCGCTCAGCAAGCCTATGCCATCGTCATCACCGGAGAGACCGCCAAATACGGTAATATTCTGTTAAAGAAGGGGGTGACGCCTGTTTTTTAAACCCGTGATCACGTAACCTCATCCCTTTAGCCATGTACTCTTTGTTGGTATTAACTGATGTGTTGGTATTAACCAATATATTAATATCAATCAATGTATACATGGCTTTGCTGACGGAGAGGATCATGAAAGCATCTCGTCACCAGAAAATCCTGCAACATATCAAACAGCATGAAACGCTGACAACCGCAGATCTGGCTCAGTTACTTGAGGTCAGCCAAGAGACCATTCGCCGTGACTTGAACGAGTTACAGGCGCAAGGGCTGATCATCCGCCAGCACGGGCGCGCCAAAAGCATTAAGCGTGCCACCAAAGACAGCGGCGATCCTTTCACCACCCGGCTAAAAAGTCACCTATCCAGCAAAGCCAGCATTGCCGACCATGCCCTGTCACTGATTGACAGTGGCATGGTGATCGCATTGGATGCCAGTTCCACCTGCTGGTATTTAGCCAAAAAGCTGCCCGATATCGATATAACGGTGTTTACCAATAGTGTGCGGATTTGCCAGGAATTGGTGAAACACCAAAATATTGAGTTGATCAGTGCCGGTGGCCGCTTACAGCGTAAATATGCCTGCTACGTTAACCCCGCACTCTTTTCACTGCTAAAAACCATCGAAATTGATCTGTTTATTTTCTCGTGCGAAGGCATTGATGCCGACGGTACCTTATGGGATTCAAACCCGTTTAATGCCGAATTCAAGACCATGCTGTTAAAACGGGCCACGCAATCCATCTTACTGATCGACAAAAGTAAAATGTGCCGAACGGGAGAGGTAAAAATCGGGACGCTGGATGATGTAGAACAGGTCATCTCCAATGTCGATGCAGAGTAACTGATGGCGCAGACTTGCTCTACGCCGCTAAGCTGCCCTTCACCTTACTGACCGTAATAGGCTTTTGCACCATGCTTGCGCAGATAGTGTTTATCCAACAATGTTTGCTGCATATTAGCCACCGCAGGCCGAAGTTGATGAGTAAACAGGTTCATATAAGCAATTTCTTCCAGCACTACCGCGTTATGCACCGCACTGGCCGCATCGCTACCCCAGGCAAACGGGCCATGGCCATTGACCAGAACCGCCGGAATTTCCCCCGCACTTAACGCCTGATGGGCAAAGGTTTCGACAATGACATTGCCGGTTTCATACTCATAGTCGCCAGCAATTTCGGCATCAGTCATAAGGCGGGTGCATGGGATGGGGCCATAGAAATAATCAGCATGGGTGGTGCCTAATGCTGAGAGCGACTTACCCGCCTGCGCCCAAATGGTGGCGTGGCGAGAATGGGTGTGGACAATACCACCTATTTCGGGAAAGGCCCGGTATAGCACCAGATGGGTATCGGTATCGGAAGACGGTTTTTTATTTCCCTCCACCACCTTACCGGTTGCCAAATCCACCACCACCATGTCATTCACACTCATGGCCTCGTATTCAACACCAGAGGGCTTAATCACCACTAACCCGCGCTCACGATCAATACCGCTGACATTACCCCAGGTAAAAGTCACGAGCTTATATTTTGGTAATGCTAAATTAGCGTCAAAAACCTGTTGTTTTAACTGTTCTAACATGATGCCACCTCATGAAATAATATTCAGTACGGCAATTAACAATCACCAATAACGCAAATGATGTCGTTAGATTATTTAATGGCTGTAATTAAACAAGCAACTCGCTATAAATAGCCATCATTGGCAATGAGCCTAATAAATAAGAAAACTGTTAATTAAAAACAACTAACTTAAATCCGTCATTCAAAATCTATTATTCAGCCCAGGCTTTATCTATCCCCAAACATAATATCCGGCTGCAAACTAACCTAACTCTATTTATGGCTAAATTAAAGAGGATGAAAGGCGAGTCAATCATCAAACAAAAGAAATCGGTTGTATTCGGTCACAAACGGGCATACTTACCATGCCCGAATGTGTGTTTTTATTACCAAGATTGACCATTCGTAAGGCAAAGAGGCCCTTAATATGAGGTATGAATCACATTATTTATGATAATTAAATGGATCAGTAATTAATATATGTGACCTTCACCACACAATCTCAGCGAAAAATACTCCTTAAAGCAATACTTGAATTCAGTCACTGTATAAACAGCAGATAAATACCAATATACCATCATCGTATTTGAAGCCGCAGAAGTGCTACCTGCAATGCCAACCACTTCAGGTATAGCAGCATGGGTGCTACGGGTGCTACGGGTGCTTTTTAGCATTAAGCGCTAAGACAATTTTTGAGGTAAATATGTTACAAGCCGAACGCTATAAAATCATCTGTAGCCATGTGCAGCAGCAAGGCTCGGCGCTGGTAACTGAGTTATCGGTATTATGCCAGGTTTCGCGAGAAACTATTCGCCGTGACCTGACGGTGCTGGAAAAAAAGCAAAAACTGATCCGTAGCTTTGGTGGCGCGGTGGCACTGGATGGCCCTGATCTCTCCGTCATTGATATTAAAGAGACCCACTACAGCCTTAATGCTATTGATCGGGCCGAATCCTTCCGTAAACGTACGGAGGAACATCCTGATACTAAAATGAAAATTGCTAAAGCAGCATTACAATTTATCCATCCGCGCGACTGTATTTTACTGGATAACAGTAGCTCTTGCTGGTTTCTGGCACGCCAAATCCCAGACATTGAGATTACCGTCGTCACCAACTCAGTGAAGATTATCCAGGCACTGGCCTGCCGTGACAAAGTGCGCATCATTGGTATTGGCGGTGAGTATTCTGCTCGCCATGATGACTTCCATGGCCCGGTGGCGGAGAATGCTATCCGCAATTTCCAGATCAATACTTTTTTCTTCTCTTGCCAGGGTATTAATCAGGAAAGTGGGGTGCGTGATGGCAACGATATTAACGCCAAGTTAAAACAAGTTATGTTACAAGTTTCGGGCCAAAAAATATTATTGGCCGACTCCAGTAAATTTGACCAATATGCATTTTGTAAAATATGCATGTTAGATGAAGTCGATATTCTTATTACTAATAGATTAAGTTCGCAAAACTATCGCAGTGACAATCCAAAATTAAATATTATTGAATCAGATAAATAACAAAATTATTCATCAGAATAATAGCGTCAACACCAGTGAAACAGTCACACAATAAGAATAAGCCAAGCTGCTTTGCTTTCTCTCTTTATATATACAAAGCAGGACGTCTTGATGCTTTCTAAAATTGTTCTTTCAGAGGATTTAATAATGAAAAAGTTAATCTTACCCTGCTTAATAACCACATTAATAGCTTCCCATGCCGCTTGGGCGGATGACAGTAAAGTGCCACAAAAAGCCAATAAACCATTCACTATCGGTGTAGTGGTTACCCAATGCTGAAAAACACCGGATATTGAGAGCGCGTTTTGACAAATTTAAGTGCATTGCCGAGGCGTTAAGCAGAGTCATGTAGCGGCATCACAGGCAGAATTTAGTAAAAATACAATAACATCATCCTGCCAGAACCACCGATAAGTGCGGAAAATGAGATCCACCCGTTATAAAGAGGGTGGAGCCGTCGCCTCGCACTGACAATCTATAGTAAAATTCTTGTTAAAGTCATACTAAAAAATATCGGCTTGGTTCTTCTATCGATTACTAACGATTGTTTCTGTTATCGAACGCTTTCGCTAACTGATGTTGAATGTGAGAAAAATATGTCAAACAAACCGTTCCACTATCAGGATCCCTTCCCGTTAAAGGAAGATGATACTGAGTATTACCTTGTCAGTAATAATCACGTCTCGGTTACCCAGTTTGAAGGCCACGACATGCTAAAAGTCGAGCCAGAAGCCCTGACCCTCCTCGCCCAACACGCTTTCCACGATGCCTCATTCCTGCTACGCCCCGCTCACCAAAAGCAAGTTGCCGCTATTTTGGATGACCCAGAAGCGAGCGAAAATGACCAATATGTTGCTCTGCAATTCCTGCGTAATTCGGAAATTTCCGCCAAAGGGATTTTACCGACCTGTCAGGATACCGGCACCGCAATTATCGTCGGCAAAAAAGGCCAACGTGTTTGGACCGGTGGCAATGACGCAGAAGCCCTGTCACGCGGCGTGTATAACACCTTTATTGAAGATAACCTGCGCTACTCGCAAAACGCGGCGCTGGATATGTACCAAGAAGTGAACACCGGCACCAACCTGCCAGCACAAATTGACCTGTACAGCACTGAAGGCGAGGACTACAAATTCCTGTTCGTCACCAAAGGTGGCGGTTCAGCCAACAAGACTTATCTGTATCAGGAAACCAAGGCGCTGCTGTCTCCGGGCAAGCTGAAAGAGTATCTGGTCGAGAAAATGCGCACCTTGGGTACCGCGGCCTGCCCGCCATACCATATCGCCTTTGTGATTGGTGGGACGTCGGCTGAAAGTACCCTCAAGACCGTCAAGTTAGCCTCAACCAAATATTATGATGGTCTGCCGACTGAAGGGAATGAGCACGGGCAAGCTTTCCGTGATACCGCGCTGGAACAAGAGCTACTGGAAGCGGCACAGGACTTAGGTTTAGGCGCGCAGTTCGGCGGCAAATACTTTGCTCATGATGTGCGGGTGGTGCGTTTGCCGCGTCATGGTGCATCCTGCCCTGTCGGGATGGGGGTCTCCTGCTCTGCCGACCGTAATATTAAAGGCAAGATTAACCGCAAAGGGATTTGGCTGGAAAGGCTAGAGCAAAACCCAGGGAAATATATTCCTGAGCATTTGCGCCAGAGCACCGAAGGCAAAGTGGTTAAAATCGACCTTAACCGCCCAATGGCCGATATCTTAAAAGAGCTGTCTCAGTATCCGGTATCAACCCGTCTGTCACTGAGTGGGACGATTATTGTTGGCCGTGATATTGCCCATGCCAAATTAAAAGAACGGTTGGATAACGGTGAAGGTTTGCCGCAATACATTAAAGATCATCCGATCTACTACGCCGGGCCGGCCAAAACACCGGAAGGTTATGCATCAGGTTCCCTCGGGCCAACCACCGCGGGCCGCATGGATTCCTACGTGGACCTTCTGCAATCCCACTGCGGCAGCATGATCATGCTGGCAAAAGGCAACCGTAGCCAGCAAGTGACCGATGCCTGTCACAAACATGGCGGCTTCTATTTGGGCAGCATTGGCGGCCCAGCCGCAGTATTGGCACAAAACAGCATTAAGAGTCTGGAGTGTGTGGAATATCCTGAACTGGGTATGGAAGCCATCTGGAAAATTGAAGTGGAAGACTTCCCAGCCTTTATCTTGGTAGATGATAAAGGTAATGATTTCTTCCAACAGATCCAGGCATCAAGATGTAACCGCTGCGGTTAACATTAAAATCCAACCTCGGTGGTTTCGCCGGGGTTGGATTTATTACAAATAAAAAGTTTACAAATAAAAAATTTACAGATAAAAAGCAGATAAAATTTCGAATAGTTTTTAAGCACCCCACTGGTGCAATTTATTAACCTCCGCCATTCTCTTCGCTATGCTCTACATGGATAATCTCGCCATTTTGCTTTTCATCATCCACAGTTAGCGCCGACCACCAGCCCCAAACGAATGAACCATTTACGTGCAACGTAAAGCCCTGATTTAGTGCAACGAATTTCAATTTTACTATTTGATTTTTATTGAAAATTCTTCGTTGACAATAACTCTGATTACTTTTTATAGTGACCCTGACTTCTCCGCAAGAACGCCAACGTTGTCGGCTTGTGGTTATGGCAATAGAGCCCTCGCAATGTCATCTGACTTTGCCGGGCTTTTTTTTTGGCTTTTTTTCAGACCCACTTTTTTAACCAATATCAGGGGTACTTATGTCCAGAATAAAACGGTCAAGAATAAAATGTCATTACGCTGCGCTCTCAATCGCGCTGGCAACTGCATTTGCCGTGACCTACTCAGGTATGACGATCGCGGCAGAAAAACCGGTGAAAATTGGTTTATTGGAAGATGCTTCCGGTAACTTTGCTTTGCCGGTTATTCCCAAAATTCATGCCACAGAACTGGCAGTAGAAGAAATCAATGCCAAAGGCGGCATACTCGGACGCCCAATCGAGTTGGTCAAATACGATACGCAATCCGATAACACCCGCTTTCAACAAATGGCTCGCCGCTTAATTAAAAATGACAAAGTAGATGTGATATTCGGGGCGTTTTCCAGTGCCTCACGCGAAGCTATCCGCCCGATAATGGATCGTGAAAAGCAGCTCTATTGGTATAACAATCAGTATGAAGGCGGCGTGTGTGACTCCAATGTTTTCGTCACCGGCGCCGTGCCTGAACAGCAGTTCTCAACCCTGATCCCGTGGATGATGGAGAAGTACGGCAAAAAAGTTTACACCATTGCTGCCGACTATAACTTCGGGCAAATCTCGGCTGAATGGGTGCGCAAAATTGTGGAAGAGAATGGCGGCACCATGGTGGGTGAGGAGTTTATCCCGCTGAGTGTTTCGCAATTTGGTCAAACCATTCAGAACATCCAGAAAGCCAAACCTGATTTCGTGATGACTTTGCTGGTCGGGGCGAACCAATCTTCTTATTACGAGCAACAAGCCGCAGCAAAATTGAACTTGCCGATGGGGAGTTCAGTTAACGTCGGCCAGGCTTATGAACACAAACGCTTTAAAGCCCCGGCACTGAAAGATATGTATATCACGGCTAACTACATTGAAGAGGTGGATAGCCCCGCCAGTAATGATTTCAAACAGCGTTTCCACGCCAAATTCCCGAATGAACCGTACATCAATCAGGAAGCGGCCAATGCCTACGACGCAGTTTATCTGTACAAAGCGGCGGTAGAAAAAGCAGGCAGCACCGATATGGACGCAGTGCGTAAATCACTGGAAAGTGGTGATATCTGTACCGATGGCCCTTCAGGAAAAGTCTGTATCGATCCGAAAAGCCATCATTTGAGCCACACCATCTATCTGGCTCATGTCAAAGATGACCACTCAATCGAGATCCCGAAAGTGTGGGCCGATATCAAACCGTATTGGTTGGGTGAAGCCGGTTGTAACTTGCCGGTGAAACCGGATAACAGCCAATACACGCCATCATCTCCGCCGAAAAAGGCCTAAACCACGCTAATGACAAAGCTATTGATAGCTTGGTGAGTGAAGGGGTGACCACACCTCGGGGCGCTCCGGTGGCTTACGCACTTGTATTTGAAACTAAGAGCGACCCCAACGGCACGTTTCCCCTTCATTTGACTTTGTCAGCAGTTTGAACGGGCTATTTTATAGGGAAGTCACTGCTTGAGCGGGCTTCCCTGTGTTATCCATTTTCAATAGTGTCAATCAGGACACCAGAGATTGCCAAACGATGTTAACGCTATCCTTTCTCTATTCGGTGATTTATCAGTTTGGCGATAACTTCGCCTATCTGGTGCTGGCAGCACTGGGGCTGGCGGTTATTTTTGGCATGATGGGCGTGATAAATCTGGCACATGGCGAATTCATTATGTGTGGTGCTTATGTCACCATCCTGATGAACAAAGCAGGCTTGCCACTGCCTTTTGCCATGCTCGCCGGTACCTTAGCGGCGGCGTTCTTCGGCGGGGTGGTCGAGCGCCTTGTGGTGCGCCATCTCTATAGCCGTTTGTATGATTCGGTGGTGGTGACATGGGCTATCAGCCTGATTGTGCAGCAAAGTATGTTGCTGATCGCCGGTCCATCACTGGAGGGATTGTCTACGCCTTTCGGCTCTTTCACCCTTGGCGAATACTCGTTTGCCACTTACCGCGCATTACTGCCCTTTTTCGCCATTACCATATTAATGGTGCTCTATTGGTTGTTCTTCCACACCAATTACGGCGTCTGTGCCAGAGCTACCATTCAAAACGCCCGCATGGCCTCCTGCCTGGGGTTAGAAACTGATCGTATTTATACCCTGACATTCGCGCTGGGCGCAGGGCTGGCGGGGCTCGCAGGTGCCATTTATGCCCCGACGCTAACCGCCGTACCCACCATGGGCAGCAGCTTTATTGTTCAAGCCTTTGTTTCGGTAGTGGTCGGTGGCGCCAATGTACTTGTTGGCACCATTCCTGCAGCAATTGCCTTAGGTGCGATACAAACCGGGCTGAACTCCTGGTATGGGCAACTGGCGGGGCAAATTGGCTTACTGGTCACCGCTGTCTTGGTTATCCGCTTACTGCCTAACGGTATTGGCAGCCTGTTTACCCGTAACCGCTAGGAGCCTAATGTGACAATGACCTCTGTTAATTTATCGACGGTGAAGCAACGCACGCCGTCCACCACTCGGCTGGCGGCACTGTTAATTCTGGCCGGCGCACTCGCGCTGCCGTTAGTGGTCGATAGCGCCATGATAGGCGACTTCTCCTACTTCCTACTCTGGACCTTCTGTGCCATCGGATTGGCCGCAATGTGGGGGCATGGCGGCATTTTATCTTTCGGGCAGACCGCCTTCTTTGGCCTTGCCGGTTACACCTATGGCGTGATGACGCTGAATTTTGGCGATGGGGTACTCTCCACCTGGTCGGGTCTGGTCATGGCACTGCTAGTGGCTGCCACCGTGGCGGCGGCACTGGGTTATCTGATGTTTTACGGCGGGGTGACCGGTATTTTTATCGGCATTGTGACGCTCTCTTTCACGCTGGTATTGGAAACCTTTATGTCCCAGACCGCTGGCCCGCAATGGGCTATCGGCAGCGCGCGACTGAATGGGTTTAATGGTATGTCAGGTATGCCGCCACTCTCCCTACCGTGGTTTGGCGGCGAATTACTGACACTGGAAGGCAATGCGTTCTACTACCTGATTATCGTGCTGATCGCGGGGGTTTATTGGGCTGTTCGGCGCTTATTGCGCTCCGATTTTGGCCTGACACTGGCCTCTATCCGTGAGAACCCACGTCGGGCAGAAATGCTCGGTATTGATATCCGCCGCTATCAATTACTGGTGTTCGTGCTGGGTGGCGTGCTCTCCGGGTTATCCGGCGCACTTTATACCCTGTGGGGTTCTTACATTACCCCCTCTTCCATGGGGCTAACCGCCGCCGCGATGCCGGTTATCTGGGTAGCGACCGCTGGGCGTAAAAACATTTTCGGCACGGTGGTCATCACTGCCCTGCTGGTGTGGTTATCCCAATGGTTGGCTATCTATGGCAGCGAATACGCCATGATTTTGCTGGGTGCCATTTTGCTGTTTGTAGTGCTGGCCGCCCCTAATGGCCTATTACCTTGGCTGGCAGAGAAAATCACCCGCTTATCTGCCGCACGTCAGAAGAAAGGGGAATCGCTATGAATCAGGTATCACAGGATTTGATCCTCGAAACCCGTGGGCTGAGTAAGCGCTTCGGTGGCATTCAGGTTATCAATAAGGTCGATTTGCAAATACGTCGCGGTGAAGTGCGCTGTGTCATTGGCCCGAATGGCGCCGGTAAAAGTACCTTTTTCAAATTACTGACGGGTGAACATACGCCAAGTGATGGGGATATCCGTTTCTTCAATCGTCGGCTGAATACTTTAGCACCGTTTCAGCGCATCAGGATGGGCATGAGCATTAAGTTTCAGATCCCCGGTATTTTCCCTGAATTGACCGTTGAGCAACATTTGCAATTATCACTCAGCCACTTACGCCCAGAGGTTCGCTCACAAGCGGTCAGTGTCGATGAGCTACTCGAGCGCTTTAAGCTCAGCGCTGAATACCATCAGTTGGCCGGTAACTTGTCTCACGGCAAAAAACAGTGGCTGGAAATTGCGATGGCTGTGTCGCTGCAACCGACGTTGCTAATGCTTGATGAGCCGGTGGCGGGCTTATCTATTGATGAAACCTATCTCACTGGCGAGCTGATTAAGCAGATGCAGAGTGATGGTCTGACGCTGATGGTAGTGGAACACGACATGACATTCGTGCGCCAGATTGCCTCACAAGTCACGGTCCTCCATGGCGGGCAGGTTTTTGCTGACGGCAATGCCGCCGACGTGTTGGCCCGTGAGGATGTGGCGGATATCTATTTGGGGAAAGCGGTATGAATAACGTGGTGTTGCAAATAGAGGGGCTGACCGGCGGTTATGGCGGTGGGCAAGTGCTTAATGGCGTAACACTGCAACTGCACGCCGCAGAAGTCTTAGGTTTGATTGGCCGCAATGGGGTGGGGAAAACCACACTGATGCGCACTTTAATTGGCGCGGTACCGACGAAACAAGGCAGCATTTTGTTGGGCGAGACTGACATCACCCTAGCCTCACCGCAGCGCCGTGCCCGCTTGGGGATGGGTTACGTCCCGCAAGGACGTGAAGTGTTTGCTGGTCTGACGGTGGCGGAGAACCTGCAAGTCGGCATGCAGTTTGTACGAGAACACCGTGAGTTTGCTAAAGACTTGCTGGAGCGGGTGCTGGATTACTTCCCCATCTTGCGCCAAAGACTCAAACAAAAAGCCGGCACCATGAGTGGCGGCGAGCAACAACAATTGGCTATCGCCAGAGCCTTGGTCGGCTCACCCAAAGTATTACTGTTGGATGAACCCTCGGAAGGTGTTCAGCCCTCTATCGTCAATATCATTGCCGATACCCTGGTGCGCATTGCCCGCGAACTGCATGTGGCGGTGATTCTGGTTGAACAGGATATCGCGATGATCCAGCGGGCCGCACAACGGTGCGCGGTGATGGACAAAGGCCAAATAGTAGAAAACCTGACCCAACAACAACTTTCTGATGATCTTTTAATGCGCCGTCATCTGGCTTTGTAACCGGATGCCCTTATTACGTGGAGAATTGCTAATGAAATGGCTGGAAGAATCAATCATGGTCAAACGCGGTGTCGGTGCTGGACGTAAACCGGTGACCCATCATCTGACCGAAGAGATGCAAAAAGAATTTCACTATACCATCGGCCCCTACTCAACACCGGTGCTGACCATTGAGCCGGGTGATCGGGTGATTGTCGATACCCGCGATGCCTTTGAAGGTGCCATTAGCTCAGAGCAAGATATTCCGAGTCAACTGCTCAAAATGCCCTTTCTCAACCCGCAAAATGGCCCGATCATGGTCAATGGTGCCGAGAAAGGGGATGTGATTGCAGTTTATATCGAATCCATGTTGCCGCGTGGCGTTAACCCGCACGGCATCTGTGCCATGATCCCCCATTTTGGCGGGCTGACCGGAACAGATCTAACCGCCATGCTCAATGACCCACTGCCAGAAAAAGTGCGCATGATTAAGCTCGACAGCGAAAAGGTCTACTGGAGCGAGCGCCACACCCTGCCCTATAAACCTCACATTGGCACCCTAAGTGTGTCGCCAGAAATTGACTCAATCAATTCACTCACGCCGGATAATCACGGCGGAAATATGGATGTCCCGGATATCGGGCCGGGGAGTATTACTTATCTGCCGGTGCGCGCCCCCGGAGGACGCCTGTTTATTGGTGATGCTCATGCCTGTCAGGGGGATGGGGAGATTTGCGGCACCGCGGTGGAGTTCGCCTCAATCACCACCATCAAAGTGGATTTGATTAAGAACTGGCAACTCTCCTGGCCACGAATGGAGAACGCCGAAACCATCATGAGTATCGGCAGTGCGCGCCCGTTAGAGGATGCCACCCGCATTGCTTATCGCGACCTGATTTACTGGCTGGTGGCCGATTTTGGCTTCGAGCAGTGGGATGCCTACATGTTACTGAGCCAATGCGGCAAAGTGCGGCTGGGCAACATGGTCGACCCGAAATACACCGTCGGCGCGATGCTTAACAAAGAACTTTTAGCGCAGTAAAAACAGCTAGCACAGTAAACATTCTAGACCCTAAATAATTCGAGTTGCAGGAAGGCGGCAAGTGAGTGGCAAATCAGCCAGGAACCGATTTGAACGCTGTTTGCAGCGGCCTCGCAGAGGCGAGGCCCATGGACGGGCCGAGTAACGAGGGCAGCCAACCCCCTGCAGCTTGAAGTATGACGGGTATTCATCGAGTTTGGATAAGCAGGTGCCTATGAGTTCAGATACACCGGTCAACATTGGCTTACTGTACTCCTTCAGCGGTGTGACGGCGGCACAAGAGCTGTCGCAATGGCGGGGAGCAACACAGGCTATTGCCGAAATTAACCAAAATGGCGGCATCAACGGCAGGCCACTGAATGCGATTCATTTTGACCCACAATCTGACGATACGCAGTTCCGTGCCTTGGCCGAACAATTGATCGTCGAACATGAGGTTAATGTGATTTTTGGCGGCTACACCTCCAGTAGCCGTAAAGCCATGTCACCCGTCGTCGAAAAGTACCGTCGGCTGCTGTTCTACTCGCAACTGTATGAAGGTTTTGAGTTTTCGGAGAATATCTTTTACGGCGGCGCGGCACCTAATCAAAACTGTGTACAACTGGCGGACTATCTCACCGGGCAGTTTGGCGCGCGGGTTTATTTGATTGGCTCCCGTTATATTTACCCTTATGAATGTAATCGCAACATGCAGGAGTTAATTCTGCAACGCCACGATGGCGCGGTCATTGGCGAACGCTATTTAGATCTGAATGCACCTTATGAGGCGTTTCTGCCCATCATTGAGGAGATAACCAAAAAGCAGCCCGACTTCATCTTCAGTACCGTGGTAGGTCAAACAGTCCCCTTTTTGTATCAGGCTTATCAGGCTGCGGGGCTGGATCCTGGCCGCATGCCAATTGGCAGTCTGAATACATCAGAAACCGAGATTGCCATTATGGGGGCACAAGTGGCACAGGGCCATTTCAGTTCAGCCCCCTATTTCCAAAGCATTAGCACCAAAGCAAATCAATCAGCACTTAAACAATTCCATCAACAATTTGGGCCGGGACTCACCACCGACATGAATTGGGAAGCCACTTACAGCCAGGTGCATCTGTTTGCCAAAGCCATGGCAGAATGCGGCAGCGACCATATCTTCCCGCTGTCTGCCGCACTGCGTGGGAGCCAATTTGATGCCCCTCAAGGCCGCATTCGTATTGACCCACTGAATCAACATACCGGACTGTATCCACGCATTGGTATGGCGAATGAGCATGGGCAATTTACCATCGTGCAGGAGTCTCGCCGTATCGTCGAACCCGACCCCTATATGACCAATCAGATTCAGGGCGATTGGGTCACGAAGTTAACGACAGTGGGGTATCCACATGCGACCTAGCGATAGCAGAATCAGTGCGACCGCCCTATTACTCAGTCGTGGGATCCGTTGTGTGGTGTTACATCCCGACGACGAAGACGGTGCCACCCTCACCAATCATTTACGCCGAATGGGGTTTAAGGTTCAGGCTTTCTGGCCTACCCCTGAGCAACTCCCCGCCGATACGGATCTGATTTTCTATGCATTACAGTCAGATAACCCGGAACCAGATGTGTCATGGCTCAACCCTAACAAACATGCCCTGATAGCAGTTATTACCTATGAAAATCCGACGTTTATTGATCAAGCACTCAATATGGGCGCGGGCACCTCGATAACCACTCCCATTCGTGCCTCAGGCTTATTGTCAGCCATGGTGTTTGCTTTACACCATGCCCAACAGCAGCGGCAGATGAGTGATCGAATCGAACGGCTGGAGAAGAAAGTGCTCGGGGTTCGCCAGGTCAGTGAGGCCAAAGCCATCCTGATGCGGATGCACAGCATTGGTGAAGAGCAGGCTTACGACATCCTGCGCCATCAGGCCATGGATAAGCGCATTACCGTCGAAGAGATCTCGTGTGCATTGATTCAGGCCAACGATATTTTCTCTTGGACCACCCCAGCTGCTGCTAATAGCCGGAAGAATTGAGTTTAATTGCCGCTATATGCCGAACCTAAAACTTATTATTTATGAGGATAATCATGTCGATAACGCCTTTTCTTGCAGCCACAATTCAATTTGAACCCTTAATGTTTGCCAAAGAAGCGAATGTGCGTCAGTTACTGGCATTGGTTGAACAGGCGGCACAGAAAGGTGCTCGTCTGATTACCACGCCAGAAATGGCGACCACCGGTTACTGTTGGTTTGATCGACAAGAGATTGCGCCCATGGTCGAAACCGTCCCCGGTGAGAGCACCGCCCGCTTTGCGCAACTGGCACAGCGCTATCAATGCTATATCGTCTTAGGGATGCCAGAAGTGGATCCGCAAACAGCGCTGTATTACAACAGTGCGGTACTCATCGGGCCACAGGGGGTGATTGGCTGCCATCGCAAAAGCCACCCCTATATTTCAGAGCCTAAATGGGCTGCTGCGGGTGACGTCGGGCATCAAGTGTTTGATACACCGCTGGGACGTATTGGCATGCTGGTGTGTATGGATATTCATTTTCCCGAAACGGCCCGTCTGCTGGCACTGGATGGTGTTGATGTCATTTGCCATATCAGCAACTGGCTGGCAGAGCGCACTCCGGCCCCTTACTGGATCAGCCGGGCCATGGAAAATGGCTGCTATCTGTTGGAAAGC
The DNA here is from genome assembly GCF_052217165.1 of Yersinia sp. 2540 StPb PI. Lineage (NCBI taxonomy): Bacteria > Pseudomonadati > Pseudomonadota > Gammaproteobacteria > Enterobacterales > Yersiniaceae > Yersinia > Yersinia sp. 2540 StPb PI. The sequence continues at coordinate 1,523,281 of NZ_JAZGQC010000001.1, read as the reverse complement.
AACCGCTGGGGATTAGAGCGCGGCGTGCAATTTAGCGGTGGCAGTTGCATCATTGAGCCTGATGGCAACATTGCTGCGGTGGTGGATGGCGGCGATGGAATTGCTTATGCCGAAATTGACATCAGCCGTAGCCGTCAGCGTCAAGTGTTAGGCGAGTTAGTGTTTGAGCAGCGCCGCCCTGACTATTATCACGCGCTATTAAGTGACAGTTTTTTGTGGAACCCACAGGATTTCTTTGGGCTTTACGGGCAACGGCCGTTGCCACCCGGTAAGCAGAGCCGGATCACGGTAGCGCAGTTCTCCCCAACAGAACGGGTGGAGGACAATTTGGCAGCAATTACCGCCCTGACAGAAGAGGCGGTGTTACAGCAAGACAGTGAGCTTATCGTGTTCCCGGAGTTATCCCTGACCGGTTATCTCGCGGGTGCGGCTCAGGCCCAAACACCAGAAAGTCCCGCGGTGCAGGTGCTGGCTCGTCTGGCTATAAAGTTACGGGTATATCTGGTAGTAGGAATGGCCGAAAAACAGCAAGATAAGTGCTACAACACCCAGATTCTATTGGGGCCGGAGGGGGTCATTGGCACCTATCGGCAAATACATCTGTCTCGAGCACATCAAGCGTGGGCTAGCGCTGGGGAGCACTGGCGCGTATTTGATACTGCGCTCGGAAGAGTCGGATTGCTGCTGGGCCATGATGCACTGTTACCCGAATCAGCACGTATTTTGGCCCTGATGGGATGCGATATTATCGCCTGTTCCGCCGCACTTCCTGCGGGGTTCACTGCTGCGCATGCGGGCAGTGTCGTGGTGCAAAACTATCCGATTCCAATGGGAGCCGACCCGCTACACTGGCACTTATTCAGAACCCGCGCGGGGGAAAATAATCTTTATCTGGCCTTTGCCAATGCTGTCGATGACCTCAATCAGCAAGGAGGATATAGCGGAATATTCGGGCCGGAAACCTTCACTTTCCCACGTCTTGAGCGGCTGCTGTGGCAAGAAACGCAAGCCGTAACACAAACCATTAATACCGCGTCTCTCGCCGGCAGCCCCTACCCAACCAATGTAGTGCGCCGTAAAGATCTGGTCACCATGCGCCAGCCCCATCACTACAAACCGTTACTGAATTAGTCCCTCTCCCTGACTAACCTCGGATAAGTATTACCGGGGTTAGTGCTATAACCGCGCCATTCTGCACATATGTGCAAAACCAACCACATCACGCAAAATAAAAATGTGATCACAATCCAAATTTTGTCGTCAAGATCGTTGCTGCACACAAAAACCCTATTTCAATTTATTTAATATAAATCAATTCATTAAATATGAATGCACATCTGTGCAATAACTAAAGTGGGTAATAGCGTTTGAATTGGTTTTTTATGGAAGATATTGGAAGTTATTCGTTATATTGTGCTTTTGACTTCAAAAATGGAAAGTGATTATATCAAGCCATAGATAACTTAATGACATTTGCACAAATGTGCAAGAGGTTGAAAATGGAAAAGAGCGACGATCTGCGCCTGATGGTGAAAATTGCACAAATGTATTACGAGCAAAACTTCACGCAAGCGGAGATAGCACGCGCGCTCGGTATTTATCGCACCAGTATCAGCCGAATGCTAAAAAAAGTACGCGAACAGGGCATTGTTACTATTTCAATCAATTATAACTATAACGAGAATCTGTTACTGGAACAGCAGTTGAAGTCGCGCTTTAAATTACGTGAGGCGATTGTCGTCTCTTCAGAGCATGATCAATCGCCAGAACATCAGTTGATATTAATGGCAAAACAGTGTGCCGCATTGTTGAACCGAATTATTGAAAATGGCGATATTCTCGGCTTCTCTTGGGGCAGTGCAATTGCCACCCTGATTGAGCAAATGGATATATCACCGGTATCGCGTCAGTTAACCTGTATCCCAATGGTGGGTGGCCCCTCAGGTAAGCTGGAAAGCCGTTATCATGTGAATACCCTGGTTTATAGCGCCGCAATGAAATTAAAAGGCGAGTCATTGTTGATCGATTTCCCGGCAATTCTGGAAAAAAGTGTTATCCGTGATGGCATTGTGCAATCTCAGCATTATCAGGCTATCGCTGACTATTGGCAGCGGCTGGATATCGCTATATTCGGTATTGGTTCACCCAATATCTCGGGGAATTCCACCTGGCGCGCTTTTTATGGCAGTGATGTTATTGATCACTTTAATGACCGACAGGTTGCTGGCGATATTTGTTCACGTTTTTACGATTTGCAGGGCAACCCGGTGGAAACCTACATTAGCGATAAGACGATCACTATCGACTTAGAGAAAATTAAAAAAGCCCGTTATTCCATCGGTATTGCGCATTCCCATGAAAAAATCAGCGGGATCATCGGAGCAATTAAAGGAAAGTATATTAATAGTCTGGTGACCACGAAAGAAACTGCTGAGGAGATACTCAAACTAACGGCATAAAAAGCAGCTAAAGAAATACAATGAGGAAAAGCTTACTGTCAGTCATCATTAACCTTTCCTCTTTATATCAAAAACAACTCAATTAATTGCGCCTTAGGGTGTATGGCTGAGTATTAGCAAAATTCAGAACAGCAGGGAATTTCTATGAACGATTGGCTTAATTTAAAAGATAAAGTTGTCATTGTAACCGGTGGTGCATCAGGGATTGGCTACGCTATTGTGGAAGAGTTACTGGCGGCAGGTGCCAAGGTGCAATTAGCCGATGTTAATAAACTTGACGGTGGCATTAAAAATAATCCACAGCTGAATTTTATTCAATTGGATATTTCAGACCGTAGCAGTGTACAGACTGCAATTGATAATATTCTAACCCAACATGGGCATATTGATGCATTAGTTAATAATGCCGGGATTAATCTCCCCCGTCTGCTGGTCGATCCGAAACAGAGCCACAGCCAATATGAACTGAAAGATAACGAATTTGAAAAAATGGTAAATGTGAATCAGAAAGGGGTGTATCTGATGTCACAAGCCGTGGCACGCAATATGGTTGAGAATAAACGCGGTGTCATTATTAATCTCACGTCGGAAAGTGGATTAGAAGGCTCTGAAGGACAAAGCTGTTATGCCGCAACTAAAGCCGCACTATATAGTTTTACCCGCTCCTGGGCCAAAGAACTGGGAAAATACGGTATCCGTGTGGTGGGCGTCGCCCCGGGTATTTTGGAGAAAACCGGTTTGCGCACCCTGGATTATGAAGAAGCACTGGCCTACACCCGTAATATAACGGTTGAGCAGTTGCGTGACGGTTATACCAAGAATGCCATTCCAATTGGCCGGGCTGGAAAACTATCAGAAGTGGCTGATTTTGTGACTTACTTATTATCCGAACGTGCCAGCTATATTACCGGCGTTACCTACAACATTGCCGGTGGTAAAACCCGAGGCTAAACAGGAGGCATGATGGTTAGTGTCATTTTTTGCGCTCACGGTGATTTAGCGGTTTCAATGCTTAACTCCGTCAATATGGTGTATGGCGAAACACAAAATATTACCCCGCTGTTATTTAACCGTGGTGAAAATGCCGAAGATTTAGTGACAAAAATGCAGGATGTGATGGCACATAGTGACAGTTGCTCTTGGCTGATTGCGGTTGATTTGCAAGGTGGCAGCCCATACAACGCTGCCGCACGGTTGGCATTCAACAATCACAACATTCAAGTTATCAGTGGGTTATCACTACCACTGGCACTGGAAATTGTCGATAACCAGCACTCGATGGCAGTAAGAGAATTGGCTGATTACTTACTGGAAATCGGCGCGCAGTGTGTGCAGTCATTCCACCACTTACAGAATGTCGAAGAAGAAGAGGCCGACTTTATATGAAAATCAATCTGGCAAGAATTGACGACCGGCTGATTCACGGTCAGGTCACCACGGTATGGGCGAAAGAGGCCAAAGCTGGGCGGATTATTATCTGTAGCGACGAAGTCTATAACGATGATATTCGTAAAACGTTATTAAAACAGGCAGCACCTCCGGGAATAAAAGTAAACGTGGTTAATATAGAAAAAGCCGTCGCGGTTTACCACAATCCTAATTACAGTAATGATACCGTGTTTTATTTATTTACCAATCCGACCGATGTTTTGCGCCTGGTGGATCAAGGTGTGAAGATTGAAGTTATTAATATTGGTGGCATGGCATTTAAACAAGGTAAAAGGCAATTAACTAAAGCAGTATCAGTTGATCAGGAAGATATTAAAGCCTTTTATGCATTAGCTGAACGTGGCGTACATTTGGATTTACGGGTAGTCACTTCCGACCCACAGGTAGATGTGATTAAAAAAATACGTGAACTGGAGTCTAAATAACGACATTTAACACAACCGACAAATAATAACTCAGGTTTTATTAAACATTTAAATCCGATTACTCAACCTGGGTAATGAAACTATTTAATGATAATCCATGGCGATAGTGGCCAGGGTTAATAGGAATATATTGCCGAAAGGGGTCCACCATGGAAATAAGTTTAGTACAGATAATCTTAATCTTTATTTTCTCATGCATCGCCGGTATGGGCAGTGTGCTGGATGAATTTCAAACTCACCGGCCATTAATCGCCTGTACCATTACTGGCCTGATCCTCGGTGATATGACCACCGGCGTGATTCTCGGCGGTACCTTGGAATTGATCGCCCTCGGGTGGATGAACGTCGGTGCGGCGCAATCCCCCGACTCCGCCCTCGCCAGTATTATCTCAACCATTCTGGTGATTGTCGGCCATCAAAACATTGCCACCGGGATTGCTATCGCCCTACCCGTGGCGGCAGCCGGTCAGGTGCTGACAGTGTTCGCCCGTACCATTACCGTGGTTTTCCAGCACGCAGCAGATAGGGCCGCAGAAAAAGCCAACTTTGCCATGATCGACTTAATGCATGTCTCAGCCCTACTGGTTCAGGCTCTGCGCGTGGCGATACCGGTTTTGATCGTATCCATCTTTGTCAGTGCCGATACCGTCAGTCACATGCTCAGCGCGATTCCAACCGTGGTCACCCATGGGTTACAAATCGCGGGCGGATTTATTGTGGTGGTCGGTTATGCCATGGTACTCAACATGATGGGCGTGAAATACCTTATGCCCTTCTTCTTCCTCGGTTTTATTGTCGGTGGCTACCTTGGTTTCAGCCTGCTCGCCTTCGGTGGCATCGGCCTGATTATTGCCTTGCTATATATCCAGTTAAATCCTCTGTATCAGAAACCGGCGGCTCCTGCGACGTCAGCCAGCCACACCAAACTTGATGAATTAGAAGATTAGGAGACGCTGAAATGAGCACACCTCACAAACAATTAACTCGCTCTGATCTGTTTAAAATGTTCTTACGCAGTAACTTACAACAAGCCTCTTTTAACTATGAACGTATCCACGGCTTAGGTTTTTGCTATGACATGGTGCCCGCAATCAAGCGTTTGTACCCACTGAAAGAAGATCAGGTTGCTGCCTTAAAACGTCATTTAGTGTTCTTCAACACCACTCCCGCCGTCTGTGGCCCGGTTATCGGGGTGACGGCGGCGATGGAAGAAGCGCGAGCCAATGGGGCCGACATTGATGAAGGGGCAATTAATAGTCTGAAAGTCGGGTTAATGGGGCCATTGGCCGGAGTCGGTGACCCATTGATCTGGGGAACCTTACGCCCAATCACCGCAGCCTTGGGGGCCTCGCTGGCGCTAAATGGCAATGTACTAGGCCCGATACTGTTCTTCTTATCCTTCAACTCTGTTCGTCTGGCATTGAAATGGTTTGGCCTGCAATACGGCTTTACCAAGGGAGTCAATATCGTCAAAGACCTTGGCGGCAATCTGCTACAAAAACTGACGGAAGGCGCGTCCATTCTGGGCCTGTTTATCATGGGGGTTTTGATCACCAAATGGACCAGCATCAATGTGCCACTGGTGATTTCGAAAACACCGGCACAGGACGGCAGCACGGTAACCATGACGGTGCAAAACATTCTGGATCAGCTCTGTCCCGGCCTGTTGGCACTGGCACTAACCCTGTTAATGATGCGATTACTCAAACGTAAAATTAACCCTATCTGGCTTATCTTCTCCTTGTTTGGCCTTGGTATTTTAGGCTCATGGCTTGGCATTCTTTCCTGATTTATGCCGGGGAGATTTTTTATTCGATCTGCTGTTTTTTTATATTTAAAAATGATTGAGGTGGTTCCAAATGAAGACCAAAGCATTGCGTTTATATGGTAAGAATGACCTACGACTGGAAAGCTTCACCTTACCGGAAATAAATGATGATGAAATTCTGGCCACGGTAGTGACCGACAGTATTTGTCTTTCTTCGTGGAAAGAGGCCAATCTGGGGGCTGAGCATAAAAAGGTGCCGGATAATGTGGCAGAAAATCCGATTATTATCGGTCATGAATTTTGCGGTGATATTTTACAAGTGGGTAAAAAATGGCAGCATAAATTTAAACCCGGCAGCCGTTATGTGATTCAAGCCAACTTGCAATTACCCGACCGCCCTGACTGCCCAGGCTATTCATTCCCTTATGTCGGCGGCGAAGCCACCCATGTGGTTATCCCTAATGAGGTGATGGAACAAGACTGTCTGCTACCTTATGAAGGTGAAAGCTATTTCGAAGGATCCTTGGTAGAACCACTTTCTTGTGTTATCGGCGCATTTAACGCCAATTACCATCTTATTCCCGGCACATACCAGCATAAAATGGGCATAAAACCTGGTGGGAATGTGCTAATTCTCGGCGGTACTGGCCCGATGGGATTATTGGCCATTGATTACGCGCTGCACGGGCCAGTCAATCCACAATTACTGGTGATAACTGACCGTCACCAGCAAAAACTAGACTATGCCGCCCGCCTGTATCCGAGCGAATCATCAACAGCAGTACATTATCTCAATACCAAACAAACAGAGGATCAGTTTGAGCGTTTAATGGCTCTGACTGGCGGAAAAGGCTACGACGATATATTTGTCTTCGTACCTTCTGCAGAATTAGTCACCCTGGCTTCAAGCTTATTGGCACCGGACGGCTGCTTTAATTTCTTTGCCGGCCCGCAGGATAAGAATTTTATGGCGTCGGTTAATTTCTACGATATCCATTATTCATTTACCCATTATGTCGGTACCTCTGGCGGTAATACCGATGATATGCGCGAAGCGGTAAAATTAATTGAAACGAAGAAGGTGAATGCCGGCAAAGTGGTCTCCCATATTCTGGGTTTAAATGACGCGGCAGAGACCACCTTAAATCTACCGCAGATTATTGGTGGTAAGAAATTGGTCTATACCGGTAAAAATATCCCGCTGACATCATTAAGTGAGTTGATGAGTCAATCACAAGAGCTGCCGTTATTACAGCAACTCCAGGCTATTTTGCGTAAAACCGACGGTTTGTGGTCGAAAGAAGCGGAAGATTTTGTTTTGGCGCACGCCCAAGAGATTTAACCTTTTGACTGAGGGCGGCAAATAGCCACTGTCGCCCTCAACTCACTCCGGCAGATGCTTCGCCGTTGATTCATCGGTGGTTGCATCATTCTCCACCGCGCTCAACAACACATCCAATAAACCGGGGAAACGGGCATCGATATCATCGCGTCGCAGTGATAGCAAACTCTCGCGCCCGCAAGGCCGCTGCCAGATAACACCGCTTTCCCGCAATACGCGCCAATGATGGGTCAGGGTGGATTTAGACAACCCTTGCACTAAGGTGCCACATGCATGCTCCCCACCAGCCGCCAACCTACGTACTACCGCTAACCGCAGCGGATTACCTAAAGCCGTCAGCACATTTTCCAGCCGGATCTGCTCACGCTCAGGGTGATTTGCAATCATAGTATTCCTATAGAAAAGTGACAGGCCAGCACGCCTGATTTGGTTACCGCTACACAGCTTAGCGCGCCGCAATATAGCCTATACGCCATGTCGACCCTACAATTAATTCTCATGCCATGCTGAAAGCTACCTCAGCCGTTGTACGCCGCCATTATTGCATATTTTAAGAACAAATAATCAAATTGTACGTGTATATTCGTACAATTGGACTATACTGCTCTCGACCGATTGATCAACCAAGATCATCACTTAACAACTTCCCGGCAGAGCAGCAAACCGCCCGCCCCGAAATTGCCATTATCTTTTAAGGACTTAATATGGCACGTAAAACTCCTATCGAGCGCTATCGCAACATCGGTATCTCCGCCCACATCGACGCCGGTAAAACAACCACCACTGAGCGTATTCTGTTCTACACCGGCGTCAGTCATAAGCTGGGTGAAGTGCATGATGGTGGCGCGACAACTGACTGGATGGCTCAGGAGCAGGAACGTGGCATTACCATTACATCGGCTGCCGTGACCTGCTTCTGGAAAGGTATGGACCGTACCTTACCGGAACACCGTATTAATATTATCGACACCCCCGGGCACGTGGATTTCACCATTGAGGTGGAACGCTCTATGCGGGTACTCGACGGTGCAGTGATGGTGTATGACGCGGTCGGTGGCGTACAGCCACAATCAGAAACGGTCTGGCGTCAGGCCAACAAATACCGCGTGCCACGATTGGCTTTCGTCAATAAGATGGACCGCCCAGGTGCTGATTTCTTCCGCGTTAGGCAGATGATGATTGACCGCCTGAAGGCCAATCCAGTGCCCATTGTGATTCCGATCGGCAGTGAAGAGCACTTTATCGGTGTGGTAGATCTTCGTTTGATGCGGGCCATTATCTGGGATGAAGCCTCTCAGGGTATGACATTCAGTTACGCCCCGATCCCGGAAAACTTGCTGGCAACCGCCAATCAGTGGCGCGAGAAGATGGTCGCTGAAGCGGCTGAAGCCTCTGAGGCGCTAATGACCGAGTATCTGGAGACCGGTGACCTGACGCTGGAAGAGGTCACCCAAGGTCTGCGTATCCGTACCATTGCGGGCGAAATACAACCCATGATGTGCGGCAGTGCCTTTAAAAACAAGGGCGTGCAACGGATGCTGGATGCGGTGGTTGAACTGATGCCGTCACCGGTCGATATCCCACCGGTCAGTGGCACTGATGAAGAGGGCAATGAAGTCAGTCGCCGCGCCGATGATAATGAAAAATTCTCGGCACTGGCATTTAAACTGATGACTGACCCCTATGTCGGCCAGTTAACATTCGTGCGGGTTTACTCCGGTGTGTTGCGAAAAGGTGATAGCGTTTATAACCCGATTCGCGGCAAGAAAGAGCGTATTGGCCGTATTGTTCAGATGCATGCCAACAACCGCATTGAAGTCGATGAAATCTGCGCCGGTGATATTGCGGCCTGTGTCGGTTTGAAAGATGTCACCACCGGCGAGACGTTATGTGACCCGGATGCCGTGATTACCTTGGTACGGATGGAGTTCCCCGAACCAGTGATTTCGCAAGCGATTGAACCGAAGACCAAAGTCGATCAGGAGAAAATGGGGATCGCATTGCAACGGTTGGCATCAGAAGATCCGTCGTTCCGTATCCGTACTGACGAGGAATCAGGCCAGACTATTATTTCCGGTATGGGCGAGTTACATCTGGAGATAATTGTCGATCGGATGAAACGTGAGTTCGGTGTGGAAGCCAATATCGGTAAACCACAGGTGACCTACCGTGAAACTGTGCGTAAAACCGTGACTGACGTCGAAGGCAAATTTGTGCGCCAGTCTGGCGGTAAGGGGCAATATGGCCATGTGGTCTTTACCCTCGAACCGCAGGAAGCGGGCAGCGGCTTTGCGTTTGTTGATGCAACTAAAGGCGGTGTGGTCCCGCGTGAATATATTGGTGCGGTAGAGAAAGGTGTACTCGAAGCCACCAATACCGGTGTATTGGCCGGTTATCCGGTAGTGGATGTGAAAGTAACACTGACTTTCGGTTCCTATCACGAAGTGGACTCATCGGAACTGGCGTTTAAAATGGCTGCCATCTTTGGTTTTAAAGAAGCGGTCAAACAGGCGTCACCGGTGATTCTGGAACCCGTGATGAGTGTGGAAGTAGAAACACCGGAAGAGTACGCCGGTAATGTGATGGGCGACCTTTCCTCTCGCCGTGGCTTGGTACAAGGCATGGAAGAGATGATTGGCGGCGGGAAGATTATCCGCGCAGAAGTGCCGTTATCCGAAATGTTCGGTTACTCCACCGTGTTGCGTTCCATGTCGCAAGGCCGTGCCACCTATACCATGGAGTTCAAGCACTATGCTGAGGCACCACGTAATGTCGCCGATACGATTATTGCCGCCCGGGGCAGTAAGGGCTAAACGTTAAACCGCAGTAACATACTCAGCCGCCAGTGGAAAATTTTACGCTGGCGGCTTTTAATTGGCTAGATAGCGACCCGCCGGCTAATCTCTACCACCTGACTGTACAGACCACGGTCGCCAGCAGCAGAGGGATATAACCGCCGTCCAACACTTTGATGAGATTAGCGATTAAAAAGCTGGTATCGATAATAAGAAATCCCCCCGCCACTAACATGCTGGTTGGTAAACTCCAACGCCATATCTTGTGCATAGCGACAAATAACAAACCAGACGTCATCAACATCGTTAACGACACTGCAATACCGTAAGCTGCAGCCAGGTTTTCAGAGGATTTAAAGAATACAGCCAGAAATATAGTCACTATCATTAATAGCCAATTGATGGTGCCAATATAAATATAGGGTTGAGCGTCTGGGAGAACAATTTTCAGACCTTCAAGGGCTGAGAGTACAGATATCGCTGGCGACGCCCAGCCGATAACATAATCCCCCATATAAAAACGGGGTAATCATTTACCCCGTTTTTATATTGTTATCATCTCATGAAATCAAATCTTCGCTGTTGCGAGATATTTTTTCATCTCTTCGGCAGGTACCATCCCACCGCCGGTAGCCCAAACCAGATGGGTTGCATTCTGCATTTTCTCAGCACTAAAGTGGTTATTACTTAAATAGTCAGAACACTGACTTACCCGCGCTGCACCCGGCATTCCAGCCAGTGCCGAAGGCTCCAACTGAATACCTTCATCGCGATTTAGCAAGCCGAGCAGATCGTACATCTCAGCATCACTTAAGGTATAGAAACCGTCCAGTAAATGCTCCATCGCACGGCCAACAAACCCTGATGCCCGCCCTACCGCCAAACCATCGGCGGCGGTGATGTTGTCGATACCGATATCCTGCACGGAAATACCATCGTGCAGGCCGGTGTACACCCCCAACAACATGCAAGGTGAATGGGTTGGTTCGGCAAAAATACAGTGCACATGGTCACCAAACGCTAGCTTCAGGCCGAAAGCAACACCACCGGGGCCGCCACCAACCCCGCAAGGCAGATAAACGAACAGCGGGTGGTTTTCATCAACCACAATCTGCTGCTCGGCAAACTGTTTTTTCAGCCGACTGCCTGCCACCGAGTAGCCAAGAAAGAGTGTTGGCGAGTTCTCATCGTCGATAAAGAAGCAATTCGGATCAGATTCTGCCTCTTTGCGCCCTTGTGCCACCGCCACGCCGTAATCCTGTGCATACTCAACCACATTTACGCCGTGTTCACGCAGTTTACGTTTTTTCCATTCACGCGCATCGGCAGACATATGCACACTGACACTGAACCCCAGCTTGGCACTCATGATGCCAATCGACATCCCCAGATTACCGGTAGACCCCACCGCGATACTGTACTGGCTGAAAAATTGGCGGAAATCATCTGAGAACAGTTTGCTGTAATCATCGGTTTCGGCCAATAGCCCAGCCTGTAGCGCCAATTTTTCAGCATGGGTTAACACTTCATAGATGCCGCCACGCGCTTTAATCGAACCAGAAATCGGCAGGTGGCTATCTTTTTTTAATAACAGTCGACCGCTAATTTCAACGCCGTATCGCTGTTGCAACGTCTCTTTCATGGTGGGAATCGCCACGATATCAGATTCAATAATACCGTGAGTCTTTTGTGTTTCAGGGAATGCCTGACACAGATAGGGCGCAAAACGTTGCAGCCGTGCCTCGGCATCCGCCACATCCCACGACGTTAATCCAACATACGGCAATCCCTCTGCCAATATGGTCGATAACGGGTTAAACCAAGTGACCTCCTCTAAATTGATAAGCTTTTTGACCAAAGGAAAGTCGGTAATCAATTTATCAATTTCAGTGTGTTTCATAGCATGTCTCTTTTCGGTCATATGATGTAAGAAAGTAGGAAGGTAGTACCTAATGCGATCACCGAGGCGATAAAAGTCGCGGTGGTGTAATATTTAAATGTCTCATTAAGGGTGGCACCGCAGTATTGCTTTACCAACCAGAATAGCGAGTCAGTGACGATGGTGAAACCAATGGCACCAGAGCCAATCGCCAAGGTGATAATTTCCGGGCTGACATTGGGATACATCGGTAATATCGGTGCCACTATCGCCGTCGCCCCCATCATTGCTACCGTAGCCGAGCCAACCGCCGCATGCAGAATCAATGCCACCAACCAGGCCAGTAGAATCGGGTGCATATCCAGATTAGATAAAATCACCGCCAGCGTATCTGCCAAACCACTGGCTTTTAATATGCCGTTAAATGCCCCACCGGCACCGATAATCAACAGGATATTAGCAATCGAGGAGAAACTATCTTCGGTTTTAGCCAGCAGCGTACTCATACCTATATTTTGGCGAATGCCCAGCATGTAGTAGGCCACAAATGCGGCAATAAACATGGCGGTAATGGGGTTACCGATAAACGATAATACTGAATATAGCGGAGTGCCTTTTTCCATATTCAGTTCTGCGGCGGTTTTCGCCAACATCAGAATAATGGGCAGTAACACGGTAAATAGGGTTGCACCCAGAGATGGCAATTCATCTTCATTGCGCACTTTAATTTCAGAGAACGCTTGCGGTACCGCTTTAAAGGGCAGTCGATTACCCACTAGCCGCAAGAATAACGGCCCACCAATTAATGATGCTGACAGCCCAACCACCAGCCCGTAGACAATCACAGTGCCAATGTCAGCCCCTAAGGCATTGGTGACATACATGGCTGCCGGATGCGGTGGCACCACACAGTGAACGGCCATTAGCGCCGTACACAACGGGATTGCCAGTTTTAATAGCGAGGTATTGGTCTTTTTTGCGATGGAAAAAGCCAGTGGAATCAATAACACCACCCCCACTTCAACAAATAGCGTAATGCCACAGATCAATCCAACTAACACCATCGTGACATCAGGTGATAGCCAGCGGCAACGTTGTAAGGTGATACCGATGCGCTCTGCCGCACCAGAAATCTCCATCATTTTGCCTAAAATGGTGCCCAGCCCGATCACTGCGGCTAAAAAGCCCAGCGTCCCGCCAATCCCACTTTCAATGGAGTTAACCATCTCAATGGGATTCATGCCCATTAATAGCCCGACATAAAAACTGGCTAATAATAGCGCCAGAAAAGGATGTATTTTCAGTTTTACAATGGTGAAGATGATAATAATGATACTTGATAATAACGTACCCACTACCCATATTTGTGAGTCCATAGCCAACCTCATCTAATAATAAGTTCTATCACTATTGAATAAGAATTAGCCGGGGCTGACAAATGATGAAAACCAAGCTTAAGATGAACTGGATTGACCCAAACATGTAATATTGGTCAAAGTTTTATGATTTATTCAGGTTTGCATCACATTAGATAACCCTAAATGTCTGCTCCAGCAATAAATACGGTATGCTATTTAGTCAAAAATGATTGTCTGAGCCGCCGCCATGTACCCGGAAAAAAGCTATATCACTCGTAATAAGCTGCTTAATGGTTATCAGCTATCCAAACTCTATACCTTTGAAATTGCCGCGCGGCACAGCTCATTTGCGCTGGCGGCTGATGAGTTATCCATCAGCCCCAGTGCCGTTAGCCACCGGATCAATAGTTTGGAAGAGGAGTTAGGGTTCAAACTGTTCCAGCGTTTTCATCGTAAAGTGGAGCTAACCGGCGAGGGAGAACGTGTCTTTTGGGTGCTTAAATCGTCGCTGGAGTACCTGAATCAGGAAATTTTGGAGATAAAAAATCAGGAGTTGTCCGGTACATTAACCGTCTATTCCCGGCCATCCATCGCCCAATGTTGGCTGGTACCGAAATTGGCGGACTTTGCCCATCGCTATCCTGCCATTAGCCTGAATATTCTGACCGGTAATGAGAATGTTAACTTTCAGGGCGGCGGCATTGATTTAGCGATTTATTTCGATGATAAAACGCCGGAGAAACTGTCATATCAGCACCTGATGGATGAATCGATGGTCCCCGTATGCAGCCCGGAATATGCGGAAAAACATCAGTTACACGGCAATCTGATCAATCTGCGGCAGTGCACCTTACTGCACGATCGGCAAGCCTGGAGCTATGACTCCGATCGCAGTGAGTGGAATAGCTGGAGTCAGCAAATCGGTTTTGATCTTGATCCTACCCAGCGCAGCATGGGGTTTGATCGCTCCGATTTAGCGATTATCGCAGCCATAAATCACGTTGGGGTAGCGATGGGCCGTAAAAAGCTGGTCAACAAACGGTTGGAAAACCAAGAGTTGATTATGCCGTTCCCCGACATGGAAGTCAGATGTGAACAACGCTATTACATTTCAACATTATCCGACCGGCAATGGCCAAAGATTAACGCGTTTATTCAGTGGCTTAAGAAGATGGCTGATGAGTCCTAAGATACAGGCGCTCCCTCACAGAAGCGCCTGAGGCTATTACGACATCTCGGCGGCTTTTTGCGCCAAATCACGGCTATAGTGGCGGCTGGCATCTACCAGCATATGGGTATAGGCGGTTTTTTCGCAGTCAGTGGTCAAATCCTCAGTGTTCAGTGTTTCCAGAATCCGGCCATGTTGCATCACCGCGACCCGATGACAAAGGTGAGCAATGACCCCCAAATCATGAGTTACCATCAGATAGGTTAGCTTCTCCCGCTGTTGCAACTCAGCCAGCAGATTAAGGATCTCTGCCTGCACCGACACATCCAGAGCCGAGGTCGGTTCATCCAGCAGCAATACCCGCGGCTCGAGAATCAATGCCCGCGCAATGGCGACGCGCTGGCGCTGCCCACCCGAGAGCTGGTGGGGATAGCGCTGGCGAAACTGCCGGTTGAGGCCCACTTTATCTAAAATAGTGTCGATCCGTTGGTCGCGATCACCAATGCCATGGATAATCAGTGGCTCAGACAAAATGTATTCGATGGTATGACGCGGGTGCAGCGAACCATAGGGATCCTGAAACACCATCTGAACATGGCGGCAGCGCTCACGCTCAATCCGGTGTGCCAGGGGGATCTGATTCAAGGTTAGCTGACCGCTCCAATGGTTAAACAGCCCCGCCAGGCATTTCAGCACTGTGGTTTTACCCGAACCGGACTCCCCAACCAAGCCAAAAATCTCACCGTTATTCACCGTCAGATTAACATCAAACAGCACCTGATTCTGCTGGCTGCCTTCACCAAAAATAAGGTTAAGGTTATTGATTTCAATCATCGCATTTGCAGACATAACAGGCTCCTTAACCATTCATCCAGGCCGGATCACGCACCATAACCGGCAAGCGATCACGGCGGTTGCCGATATCCGGTAATGCATTTAGCAAACCACGGGTATAGGGGTGTTGCGCCAGATCAAGGTCACAGGCCGCGATCGACTCCACGACCCGGCCGGCATACATCACCAGCACCCGATCGCAGAAACTGCGCACCAGATTGATATCATGACTAATAAAGATCAGCCCCAAGCCACGCTCTTGCACCAAATCATCCAGCATCGCCAATACCTGCAAACGCACCGAGACATCCAGTGCCGAGGTTGGCTCATCGGCGATCACCATTTCCGGCCCGGTTATCAGCATCATCGCTATCATGATGCGCTGCCCCTGCCCGCCGGATACCTCGTGCGGATAGAGGTGATACACCCTTTGTGGCTGGCGGATACGCACCACATCAAACATCGCCAATACGCGCTCGCGCGCTTCCTGTCGCGAGACTTTATGGTGCGCCAGATAGGCTTCTGCCACCTGATCACCCACGCACACCACCGGATTGAGCGAGTATTTTGGGTCCTGCATAATCATCGACATACGCTTACCACGCACTTCACGCATGTGGGCTTCACTTGCGTTCAGCAAATCCACTTCGGCAAAGCGCAACCTATTAGCGTGGATCTGCGCGCTGGCCGGATGCAGCTTGAGCAGCGCCCTGCCAACCGTTGATTTACCCGAACCAGACTCACCGACAATCGCCAGTTTCTCCTTACCAAGGGAAAACGAAACACCACGCACCGCGTCGGTCACCTGTTTGCCATTAACGAAGCTAACCCGCAGGTCATCCACTTCCAGCAAAGGCACTGATTTATTCTGTTCTGGGGTCAAGAATGTCACGTAGGCCATCTCCTAGGAAGTTGAATGCCAGGCTGTTCAGCAGAATCGCCAGACCAGGAATTGTCACCAGCCACCAGCACTCCATCATGTAACGGCGGCCACTGGAGATCATCGCTCCCCACTCAGGGTCCGGTGGCTGAGCACCCAAACCAAGGAAGCCCAGACCAGCAGCAGTCAGAATGATACCGGCCATATTCATGGTGATACGGATGATTACCGACGGCAGGCACAGTGGCACAATGTGACGCAGCAAGATCCGCAGTGGCGACGCGCCCTGCAATTTCACCGCAGAAACAAAGTCCGCATTACGCAAAGAGAGGGTTTCCGCCCTTGCCAGACGGGCAATCGGCGGCCATGCCGTCAGGGTAATAGCAATAACCACATGCTCCAGACCGGGGCCTAATGCCGCGACAAAAGCCAGCGCCAGCACCAGGCTCGGGAATGAGATGAAAATATCGGTAATACGCATCAGGATACTGTCGACTTTACCGCCGAAGTAACCCGCCACCACCCCCAGTAACAGGCCGATTGGCCCAACAGTCACTGACACCAGCGCCACGATATACAGCGTGGTACGGGCACCATAAATCAACCGACTGTACTGATCACGGCCAAACTCATCGGTGCCAAACCAGTGTTGGCTACCGGGTGCCTGTAGTGAGTTATTGAGATCTTGCGCCAATGGATCATGGGTCGCCAGCCACGGAGCCAAGAATGCCACCACTAACAGCAAACCGATGATAGCGACACCAATAGCCGTCAGCGGGTTGCCCATTAACAAACGGAAGAAATTAACTACCCGCCGTAGCCCGCGCTTCCATCCCTGAGGTTTCATCTCAGGGCGCGCTACGACATTATCGGGTTCGGAGGAAAGCATCATTGATTCGTCCTCGGGTCGAAGATCTGATACAGCATGTCAGACAGTAAATTCAGTGAAACAAAGATCAGCCCCACCAGTAATACACAGCCCATCACCGCATTCATGTCACCCAATAACAGACTGCCCGTCAGATAAGAGCCAAAACCGGGCCATGAAAAGACGGTTTCGATCAAGACTGCGCCTTCCAGTAATGAGCCGTAGGCCAGTGCCACCACGGTCAGCAATTGCACCAGAATATTGCGGAATGCATGGCCCCACAGCACCTGAAACTCTGACAATCCTTTCACTTTGGCGGTAATGATGTATTCCTGTGACAACTGCGCCAGCATAAAACTGCGGGTCATACGGCTGATATAGGCCAGCGAGTGGAAACCGAGAATGGTAGCGGGCAGCACCAGATGGTTTGCCGCGCTGCGAAACACCTCCCACTCCCCCGCCAGCGCCGAATCAATCAACAATAAGCCGGTGCGGCGATCAACTAAACCGTCGTAGGCCATATCTACCCGACCCGCGCCCCCCACCCAGTTTAGCCAGGCGTAGAACACCAACAGGCCCATCATGCCCACCCAGAAAATCGGAGTTGAGTAACCCGCCAGACTGATAAACCGCACCACATAGTCGGCAAACTTGCCGCGACGTGCTGCCGCCATGACCCCCAGCGGGATACCGAGACCAGCCCCGACCAGAATCGCCATGGTTGCCAGCTCAATGGTGGCCGGGAAGACCCGGATAATGTCATCCACTACCGGACGGCCGGTGAGTAAGGCATTGCCCAAATCACCGTGGATCAGTGAGTTAAAATAGATAAAGAACTGTGACCATAGCGGTTTATCCAGCCCCAATTGCAGGTAGACCTGCTGATAGGTACTTTGATCCGCATCCTGACCCACAATCGCCAGTACCGGATCAATCGGCATCACCCGACCAATAATAAAAGTAAGAATCAATAAACCGAATAAGGTCACGGCCACCTGCAAAAAGCGCTTCGATAAACGCCGTACGATCCCGTGTGGCGCCATCCAATCTGAAACATTCATGCTATCTCCCCCAACATGCAGCGGTTTAACGCTGCTTATACACCTGCAACAGGCGGGTTGTGGTCGACGGATGTGGTACATAATCCATCACGTCTTTACGCACGACGACCGAATCAACCATTTGGGAAATCGGCAAAATGGCTGGGAATAGCGCGTCATAACGCTGCTGAACTTCAATGTACATCTGCTTCTGTTTAGCCGGATCTTTCTCGATTAACGCGTTGTCGATCAGCGAGTTGAGTTGTTGATCATAGAATGAAGTGCGCCAACCCTGGAAGTTGGTCAGTTTGGCGGCATCGCTGTTATCGGGGTTATAGGCAATGGAACGCAAACTGGAGTGCGGGTGCGGATCGACACCACCACCACCACGGCCCACCAGCATATCGAACTGACGATCACGCATTGCGCCATACACCTGATTACCGGTGCCCGTCAGAATTTTGGCCTGAATCCCTGCCTGTGCCAGTGTCGATTGAACCGAGGTGGCGACATTAATAAACGGCGGATCAGACAATACCCGCAGGGTGGTGGTGAAACCGTCGGGATAGCCGGCTTCTGCTAACAATGCTTTAGCTCTAGCCACATCCAACTTGTAGCCGGGATCCGGTAGCGTGACATCCATACCCTTCTGGATTGGCCGCTGATGGAAGATGCCATAACCCGGCATAATCGTTTTATTAATACCATCATAATCAACCAGGTAGCGCACCGCTTCCCGTACTTTAGGGTTAGCGAAATGCGGCTCTTTCAGGCTCATCGCGACATAATAAATAGTGCCGCGCTGGACCTCATCAACCTGGATTTGCGGGTTACTTTTCAGTGCATTGATATCCGGTACCGACATCCCGCTGGCGATATCAATATCGCCCTTTTCAATCATTAAGCGCAGCGCCTGCGACTCAGTCATGTGGCGGAATATCACCCGCTTCATTTTGGCGTCACCTTGCCAGTAATTATCTACCCGGCTGATACGTAACACATCTTTTGCCTGCCAAACATCCAGTTTGAATGGGCCGGAGCCAGCTTCATTGGTGGTCAGCCAGCCATTACCCCAGTCACCGTTTTTCTCATGCTGCATGACGGTGGCGCGATCAAGGATCGATCCACTGCCTAAGGTACCTAATGAATAAATTACCAGCTTGGGATCGGTGGGTTTCGGTAACTCAATTTCGACCGTCAGTGGATCTTTGGCGCGGATCAATTGCTCCACGTTATCGGCGGTAAAACCGTAGGATTTCCAGGTGGTGGCCTGTGCCAGATTCAGATGCATCAAGCGGTTCATCGACCAGGCAAAATCTGCCGCCGTCACGGGATTGCCGGAGTGAAACTTCATACCCTCACGCAACGTAAAGGTGATCAACTTGCCGTCGTCACTGATTTTCCACTCGGTGGCAGCGCCGGGCAGCACCTTACTGGGAGTGTGTGGATCCAGTTCCACCAAAGAGTCGTACAGGTTAACAATGATAGCGACAGCATCATTGCCGGTCATGGCTGCCGGATCGAGCGACAGCAGGTTATTCATATTCATGCCAACAATCAGTTGGTCATCGGGTGTTTTAGCGACACTGACGCCGGTCGACGTCAGGGTGATCAGTAGGGTAAGGAGGAGTGTTCTTACTATTATTATCGCGTTCATGGACCATCTCCGGTAAGAAAAGGCTAGATCTGAATGCTTGTTTTTATAGGTCGATACAATAGGTTATCCCCAAAGTGATTGGAGTCGCAGGTAGGCAGCTCGCACTGCCGCGGCTTCAAGCACTAAGGGTATTGGCGGCGATATAATCGAAATTAATATCTTCGCCCAAGCCTGCTCTCGTCGGCAGAGAGACATAGCCATCACTGTCCATCGGGTCAATGATGCTGTTGAGATACGCGGCAGGCTCGTCATAATCCAGGAATGGATGCAACAACCCACGCTCATACCAACGACAGTTACGGATTGCACCGACTACCGCCAGATTCGGCGCACCATTGCCGTGGATTTCACAATCCATGCCGAACGATTCCGCCAGATGAGCCACTTTCAGACAAGGTGTGATACCGCCCACGCCTTGGACGCCAGCGCGTAAAATATCGCAGGCACCGGCCTTCACCCAATCAGCACGGCTAAAGTATTTACCGGCCAGACTTTCAGGTCCGATAATGTCAATTTGCAGGTTTTCCCGCAGCCAGCAGTAAGAGGCCATGCTCTGCTCTTCCATCGGCTCTTCGAACCAACTGAAATTAAGTTTTTGCAGTTCGCGACCAATATAGAGGGCATCACTGCGGCTGTACCAATGGTAGCCATCCAGCATCAGAGCAATATCCGGGCCGACGGCTTCACGCACCGCCGCACAAGCACGAACATCCATCTGCGGACTTGGCGCAAAAGAGACTGGCGGCATCCAGGTATGCAGCTTAATCCCCTTATAGCCACGGGCGACCAGTTGCTCGGCAAAACGCGCATACTCATCCGGGGTCGACAATCCATCAGCTAACTCATCACCACACATGGTGCTACCGTAAGCCAATACTTTGTCGCGATATCCGCCCAGCAATTTATAGACTGGCTGACCCAGTTTGCGCCCCAACAAATCCCAAATGGCTTGCTCGGCAATGGCCAGCGCCCGGTCGGTTAACTGATTGGCACTGCCGCGCTGCCAATGCACCAGATCATTCCATAACCGTTCGCGGTCAAACGGGTTTTGCCCAATCAGAACTTTTTTAAAGAAGCTATTGACGATGTGCGGGCGAATCACTTCCGGTGGTGCAAATGCATAACCGCAATCACCTTCGTCAGTGGTCAGCGTCAGCATGGCCATTTTGGCTAAGGACTCTGCGCCTGGATGCGAGTGCCCTGCGGTATCAGAAACACGCCGGGTCGGATAAGAAAAAACGGTTACATCTACTGATATTATTTTCACCTGATTACCTGCCTTTATAATTCATTGAGTCTCTGGTCAGTTAACGCAGTAAACCCCTATTTTTTATGATTATTTAACTCACTTAAAATAATAAAACATCGGATCTATTTAAATGGAATGTCATTTCACCTTACCAGTATTGAAGATAACCCTGCATTAGTCATTAGGAGATTGGCTGCAAAATTGGCAATAAAGACGTGTTTTTTTAGGCAACTGCACAAATTATTGTGAGCAGCATCACGATGACGGGTCGGGAAAGGCCGATAGGGGGATATATTCCGCGTCAATAACGAGTATTCCCCCCCGCAATACCGGCTGGATGTTGAGGGGCTATTATCCATTTGGTAACGGATATCTTCGCCATGAATAGCCAATAGCCCAAACTAAATTGAATTCGCCGATAGTGATAAGAATAATCTTGTAAGTTACTGGTAAAAAATGAGTTTATGATAAAAGATATTGCTTAAAAATAAGGCCTCAGGCTATGCTCATCCCACTTATAACTAAATGTAACAGAGCGTTATACCCAAAGAAGTTGTAGTTGCAGGTGAGCGGTAGATGAAGGGAAAATCGGTTATGAACTGATTTGAACAGCATGTATGCCATGCCCGTAGGGTGAATCTCAAAAGGCTCATTAATCCAGTTCAACTTACGTCAGTAAGCCATTCGGGTGAGTGAACGTCGCTAATACACCTATAACTACAAGTAAAGGGGTATACAGGGGAAGTTAGCATGGATCGTCGTACACTTTTAAAATCATCCGGTCTATTACTGGGCGGATTAACACTGGGTAACTTTATTTCAACGGCTCAGGCCAAAAGTTCTAAGATAAACGCACAACCGCTGATCCCTACTGAACAGCAGCCACTGCTGTTGAATTTTAATGAAAACTCGTTAGGAATGTCACCCAAAGCGCATCAGGCGATTATCGCCGCGTTGCCGACTGCATTTCGCTACCCCGATGCTGCCCGCGAACAATTGATTGCTAATATCGCCACACAATACCAACTCAAAACTGAGAATATCTCGCTGGGGAATGGCTCATCAGAGACGATTCAGGCAGTCATTCAAGCGGTTATCCGCCAGGCTGAACTTGCGAATACACCAATCCAGCTCGTGGTGCCGGACCCTACATTTAACTACGCCGAACTCTATGCCAAGCCTTTTGGCATTCCCATTGAGAAAGTCGTTCTGACCAAAGAAATGGCATTTGACCTGCCTGTAATGCAGCAGAAAGTCGCCAGCTTCAAAGGGCGTTCAATCGTCTATCTGTGTAATCCGAATAACCCTACCGCGACCATTACCCCGGCAAACCTTATTGAAGCCTGGATTAAAAATGCCTCACCGGAAACCTTGTTTATCATCGACGAGGCTTATGCCGAGTTTGTCAGCGATCCTGCATTTCGCAGTGCTATCGGGCTGGTTCAAGCCGGCCACAAAAATCTGTTGGTTACTCGGACATTCTCCAAAATTTACGCGCTAGCGGGCCTTCGGGTAGGTTATGGTATCGCGCATCCAGAACTGATAGCCGCGGTGGAAAATTTTGTTTCGCTGGATAACACCAATACCGCCGGCGCAGCGGCGGCTTTAGCCTCGTTGCAAGACAAAGCCTTTGTACAATACAGCCGCCAGTCAGCCGATCAGGCGCGTCGAATTGTTACTCAGACCCTGGACGAACTGAAATTATCCTATGTTCCGTCACAGGCGAACTTTGTTTTTCATCAGGTGAACGGGGATGTGAAAACCTATCAAAACCGCATGAAACAATATCACGTGTTTGTCGGGCGTGAATTTCCCCCCGCTGTGGGTTGGAACCGCCTCACGTTAGGGACGCCGGAAGAGATGATGGCCTTTGTCTCGGTGCTAAAAATGTTCCGCACCAAGGGTTGGGTGTAACCGCCGTTATCCTGTGTCGACTTACGATATGTCGACCTACGATATAAAGGGGGGCTGGCCCCCCGATTACCCGACAAATACGTGGATAACAACACCGCGAAAAGTGGGATTTTGCCCGCCATCCATACGAAATTCAGGATGGGATCAGGCCAAGTGCATTTGAACAGGCAACCTGAATTAGGCGGTCAATCCGCCGTCCAATACCAGTGTTTGCCCGGTCATATAGCGGCTGTCATTGCCTATCATAAAAGCACTGACACGGGCGACTTCTTGCGCATCACCTAAACGCCGTAGTGGTATCTGTTTACGCAAGCCTTTTAAGGCATCGGCAGGCATCGCGCGCGTCATATCGCTGTCGATTATCCCCGGCAGCAGGCAATTAACCCGGATACCAAAACGTCCCATCTCCAGCGCCAATGAGCGGCCAAGGCCAATCATTGCGGCTTTACTGGCACCATATGCGCTCTGCCCGACATTGCCTTTGCTAGCGGTTACCGACGACATCAGCAAAACTGCGCCCTCGCCCTGCATGATCATCGGCGGCAATAGGTGCTTATTCCAATAGAAGATAGCGTTCAAATTGGTGTTCATCACATTGCGCCAGTTATCGCCATTTTGCTGAATATGCAGGCCATCACCAGTAATACCCGCATTATGGATTACCGCGCCGGGCGCACCATACTTCGCCAGCAGTTGTGGCGCGAGGTGGTCGACATCCGCTTCGTCGCTACCATCACAACGATAGTGGGTTACCCAGCCGGGCAGGCCCGCACAGCTTGCTATCACATCGTGACTCTGTTGCTCACCACTGCGCCAGGTAAAGACCACATTCCACTCTTTGGCCAGTTCTTCGACCAAAGCACGGCCAATACCACGACTGCCACCGGTAATTAATACCCATTGCCTACTCATAATATTATTTCTTCTGTTCTGCCAACTTCTGGCAAAGCTCGCCTAAAGTCATATCTGGATTTTCCATAAACATTTCCGCATTCAGCGTCGCCCCGAATTCGCGCTTTGCCAGCACCATCAGTTCGACATAATCAAGGCTGTCGAGTTTTAGCTGATGCAGCGGCATATCCGGTGACAATGCCGACATTTCCAGATCTTTGGCGTCAGATAACATTTCACAAACGGTGTCATAGACGTGTTGATACTTTTCCATGGTCTTATCCTTATTTAGTGCGCGGCTAATGGCCACGTTTTTAATGTTACAGCGGTGGTAATTAATGCCCCAGCATCTAAGCGGGCCTGAATAGCGGCGCGCAATACCCACCCATCATCGGCATTACCGACAATAAGTGTTGGCTCGATGCTGTAGCGCAATGCGCCACGGACAAATAAATTTGGGTTATTGACGCCCATAAATTCAGCACTGAAATGCACGTCATGGTGAGTCTGGATGACTGGCACATGCTTAAAGACATCAATCAAGGTGTCAGCCTGAATGCCCGGTAACACCTGTTTAGCGGTGGCCAGTGTTTGTGGGGCGGCGACTAATAATTTAAACAGCAATGCATCGAAAAACCCCCAACATTCAGATGGTTGCGTGGCATCTCCTGGATACTGTTGGCTTAACTGATGAAGGTTATCCGCCGAGAGGACCGACCAATGCTCGCTTTCTGACAATACCAACGCCGGTGCGCTGCGCAATTTGCTGTTAAAACAGTTTTCGCCGCTGCCAATATCCACCAGATTGCCACTGGCTTGCCCTGCCCCTTGCTCGAGTTGCAGGTAGTAGGGGGTGTTGCACAGAACCGGCTGACGTAAACGGGTGTTAAAACGCAGAAAATCCGTTGCAGGCAAGCAGGGTAATAACCCAGCACTGAGCTGATATTTGATATCTAACATCGCACGCATACCATGTACGGTAAGTGCCTGTTGGCCGAACCGTTGTGCATGTTGCAGATCAAAATGGATCGGATTGTAATCGCCGGAAAACGCAGCCCAACGCTGTGCATCACTGAGGGTGTAGTTGAATATCATGCTCAATCCAGCCCGATAACCAAGGCGGCATTGGCGCCACCAAAACCGAAACTCAGGTTTAGGGTATTGCGCAGTACTTTAGGTCGATGCCCCTCGCTGATGTAATCAAGATCGCACTGTGGATCAGCATTTTTCAAATTACAGGTGGCGGGCATTATCTGATGCTCAAGCGCTTGCAGACAGATAATGGATTCAAAACTGCCCGCCGCCGCAATCAGATGGCCGGAATAAGATTTGGTGCTGGACAGTGGCGTGGTATAAGCCGCATCGCCAAAGGCCTGTTTAATGGCCTGAGTCTCATTGAGGTCGTTAAGCTGGGTCGAGGTGCCGTGCAAGTTCACATAATCAATCTCATCAGCACTCAAACCGGCCTGTTGCAAGGCGTGACGGATAGTCTTCACCCGCGCCACCCGATCTTCCGCCGGTGCGGTGAAATCAAATGCATCAGAGTAGTTACCGTAACCTTTGATCTCACCGAGGATGGTCGCACCGCGTGCAATCGCACCTTCTCGTTCTTCCAGGCACAGTACCGCCGCACCTTCAGACAGCACAAAGCCGTTGCGATCCAAACTAAACGGGCAACTGGCTTTGGTGATATCGTCTTGCTCGCGCGCCAGTGCACCCAGAATATCGATATTCCATACTGCGGCATCGCTGCGCAATGATTCACCCGCCCCTGCCAGCATCATTGACGCCCGACCACTACGGATAATTTCAAATGCATCACCGATGGCTATGGTCCCGGTAGCGCAGGCAGCAATCGGGGAGTTCTGATAGCCGCGTAACCCCCAGTACAGGCTGCACGCCGCAGTGCCCGCATTAGGCATTGAGAGGAAGCAGCCAAAAGGCGTACCCAGCCCGGTTGCCAGATAACCTTCATAGTTATCATGTGTTTCATCCTGCCCCGCCCAACCGCTACCAATGATGGTTCCGCAGTCCAACAAGTCATAATGAGCCTCGGGAGATTGCTCGGCGAAGGCCATCCCCATCGCCTCTTTCGCTGCCGCCAGTACCAAACGGGCATAACGCGGTAGGCGGCGGCGGATAGCCGCAGGCACTGATTTCAGATTCGGCTCAGCATCAAGCAAACCAAAAAAGCGCGACTTGATACCCTGCTCAGATTTATCGTAATAACGATAACCCAATTGATAGTCCATAATCGCCGCCCAGCTCTGCTGTGCCGTCATGCCCATCGGGGTCACGCTGCCATAGCCGGTTACCACCACGCGGCGCTGTTTATTTGTATTTGTCATGATTTAATTCCTTTACTTTCCCTGCTGTTATCAACACCACCCCCTAGTGCCAACCACAGTTTCATGGTGGCATTTAGGTAGTTATATTGAAGTTCGAGCAAATTGGTTTCACTGGTCAGCAGGGCATCCTGCGCATCCAGTAAGGTCTGAAATGAGACGGCACCGGCTTGATATTGGCTGTTGGTCAGGATTAACCGACGTTGGCTGAGTTGCAGGTTTTGCCACTGATTCTGTTTTTGTTGCTGATAGCTCAGCCGTGCCGTCATCGCGTCATCGACATCTTTCAAGGCGCTATATACCTTGCTGCGAAACTCGATGGCCGCCAATTTCACTTCCAGCTTTGACTGCTCGATGGTGAGCTGCACAGTGTTCCACTGGAGGAAAGGCAGTGCGCTGTTGACACTGAGTGTCCGGCTCGGGTTGCTAAACCATTGTGAAAACACCGCGCTGCCGGCATCTAAACTCGCTCCTAGCGAAAGGGTCGGGTAGAAATTCAGCTTGGCAACATCAGATCCGGCCAAGGCTGCACGCAAGCGCCATTCGGCAGCCTGCACATCAGGCCGTTGAGCAATCACCTGTAACGGTAAACTTTCCGCTATCGCAACTTGCTGTTGTAAATCCAATGACTTGCGTTCGGCCTGACGATAATCAGGCGCGCGGTTAAACAGCAGTGCCATGGCATTACGTGCAGCTTCCCGCAGTTGTTCGAGATTTTGATACTGATTTTGTCTATCCAGCAGGGCTTGTTGTGCCTGCAATAGTTCAATTTCACTGGCATCCCCCGCCGCCAGACGCGAGCGCACAATGTTGAGCGTATCTTGCGAAATAGCCAACGCCGCCTGTTGGTAGCCCAACTGCTGGTTAAATTTAGCAATCTGCCAATAGAGATCCGCAGTGGTCCCAATCAGTGACAGCGCAGTTTCTTGTCGATCCTGTTCGGTCGCATTGACCAGCCAGGCAGATTGCTCACGGGCGCGGGCCAGTTTGCCCCACAAATCCAGCTCGTAACTCAGACCAAGCGAGGTGCTATAGCTTTCTCGCGGCTGGGTATTTTCATTCAACGAACGGGTATTACTGCCCGCACCGGTCATGGTGATATCCGGTGTCAAATTGGTATTGGTCAGCCCTGCCGTCAGGCGCGCCTGCTGTAATTTCAGGCCAGCAGCAGCTAAGTCATTATTACTGACCAACATGCGACTGATGCTGTCAGACAGCTGTGGATCATCGAAATTTTCCCACCAGTGCACACTGTGATGCAGGTAACCCCCGCCGGTATCTTTAACCCGCCACTCCTCGGGAACCGACAGCATGGGGCGCTGATAATCGCTTTTCAGTAATGAACCGCAGCCGGTTAACAGCAGCATGATAAGTCCTACATTAATCAGTCTGCTCATTCTCGTGCCAGTGCCTCGGTTGGGTGCAAACGGGCGGCATTGCGCGCCGGGAAAAAACCAAACCCTAGCCCGATAAGCGCAGAGAAACTGCACGCCAGCACTAACGGCGGCCAGGTGAAAATTAGGGTAAATTCTTGGGTAACCCACGAGAAAATCACCCCCGCCAGTGCCGAACCGATAATCCCAATCAAGCCGCCGAGAGTACAGATAACCACCGCCTCAATCAGAAACTGGATCATGATGTCGCTGGGGCGAGCACCAACTGACAAGCGAATACCAATTTCATGGGTCCGTTCAGTCACCGACACCAGCATAATATTCATCACCCCGACCCCACCCACCAGCAACGAAATCGCGGCAATGGAGGTGATTAACAATGTCATCGAATCAGAGGTTTTCTGAATCGCTTTGCTCATCTGGTCATTGCTCAGAATGAAAAAGTCCCGCTGGCCGTGGGCCATATCCAGCAGCGTTTCAACCTCGCGCTGCACCTCATTCAGGTTGTAACCCTCACGTACCCGCACGGTGATTGATTCGAGTGGAATATCACCTGAAATGCGCTCGGTGAGTGAGGTATAAGGCATCCAGGCGGCCAATAACCCGCCAAATGACGAACCATTACGCTTGGCGACCCCGATCACCCGCAGAGGAATACCATCGAGTTGAACAATTTCGCCAATCGGATTTTCCCCGACAGCAAACAGGGTGTCACTGAGCTCAGGTTGCAAGATAACCACCGGCTCACGCGCATTGACGTGGTGCTGGGTAAAACCATCACCCACAGTAAAACTCAGCCCTTTTACTTGAAAGAAACCGTTACTGACCCCAGAGAGCGAAATCATCACTTGTTTGTCGCCACGCACCGCGGCAACCATCTTGCTCACCACCGGTGACAAGCTATCGACATAGGGTTGTTGGCTAAGTAATGCCACATCTGCCTGCGTGAGTGCGCGCTCAAAATCAGGGCGCGGTTTATCCCAGCCCAATCCGGGACGAATATCCAGATTACTGGTACCCAGTTGACTGATTTCACTTAGAATTTCTTGACGCGCACCTTCGCCCACCGCCATGGAAGAGACCACCGATGAGATGCCGATAATGATGCCCAACATCGATAAGAAAGCACGGATGCGATGCCCGAGCAGTGAGCGCCAGGCCATTTTGATAGCTTCCCTGACACTCAACCACCAGTGTGGCCGACCCGTTGCCAGTGTGGCGGGTAACGCGGCGTGAACAGCCTCTGTCTCAGATGCCTCATTATGGCGATCAGCAATGATTTCACCGTCGCTTATCTCAATAATGCGCTGGGCCTGATTAGCGATATTACGATCATGGGTCACGATAATAATGGTGTGGCCGGACTGATGCAGGCCATGCAATATTCCCATCAACTCTTGCCCACTGGCTTTGTCGAGCGCACCGGTCGGCTCATCGGCCAAAATAATACCGGCACCATTCATCAGAGCGCGGGCAATACTGACACGCTGCTGTTGCCCGCCCGAGAGCTGTGCTGGTTTGTGTAACAGATGCTGACCAAGACCTAAGCGGCGCAATAAATAGGTCGCACGCTCCTGACGCTCAGCAGATGGCATAGCAGTGTAAAGTGCCGGAATGACCACATTCTCCGTTGCCGTCAGATATGGCATCAGGTGGTAGCGCTGAAAAATAAAACCGATGTACTGGCTTCTTAATTGCGCCAGTTGCTCACTGCTGGCCTGCCGGGTAGAGATGTTATGAATCGACATCTCCCCCTGTGTTGGCTTATCAAGACAACCAATGATATTCATTAGCGTCGATTTACCTGACCCGGAAGCACCGATGATCGCCACCATTTCGCCGCTACCAATAGACAGCGAGATATCTTTAAGGACCGCGACCGATTGGCTACCCGACGCAAAATGGCGATAAATGCCATTAAGTTCGATCAACGGACATGGAGAATCAACGGTATTAGCGCGCATTGGTGACTCCCGAAGGTGCACCCATTAGCACCACCTGATCACCTGGCTGTAATCCTTCTTTTACTTCGGCATATTGATCATTACACAGACCGAGCAATACCTCACGAACCACCGTTTGTTTGCCTTGGATGACCTGAACCTGATAGCGTTTATCTGACTGTTGACTCCCCAGCGCTGACAGCGGTACTCGCAACACATTTTTCGCCTGCGCGGTGATAATGAATACCTGCGCCGTCATTGATGTGCGCAATAGTCGCTCACGGTTGGCAATGCTGAATATGCCGTTGTAATAGACGGCAGAAGGTTGCTGACTGTTAGATGTGCCGGAACTCTCTTCGCGTAAGCTTTCTGCCGACGCTTCCTGAATAGCATCCATCCGGCTCTCATAGCGGCGCTCGGGGTCAGCGACCACATAGAACCATAGCGGCTGCCCAACGCTGACTTTGAGAATATCGGTTTCTGAAATACGGGTGTGAACCGTCATGGTATCGACATTCGCCAGCACCAAAATTGTCGGCACAGTTTGCGAGGAAACAATGGTTTGCCCCTCTTTGGTGACAATCCCCAGTACTTCGCCGTCAATCGGCGCCATGATGCGGGTAAAACCCAGATTGGCTTTGGCGGTTTCCAGTGACATTTGGCTTTGCACAATTTGCGCTTCGTTAACGTGCAATTGTGCTAACTGGCTGTCGTATTGCGCCTGCGCTTTTTCTAGCGCACTTTTCACACCAGAACCTTCCGTTGCCAAAGTCTGTTGACGGCGAAATTCAAGTAGATATTGGCGTAACAACGCTTGGCTCGCCTGCTTTTGTGCCTGCGCGCTCTGTAATTCAGCTTCCGATTTACGTAACTCGTTTTGCTGCAAGGTCGGGTCTATTTCAGCTAACAATTGGCCACGAGTGACGCGATCGCCCTGTTTAACATAGAGTTTGGTTAGCTGTCCGTTGACCTGTGCGCCAACATTCACCTGCAATGAGGGTTTTAAGCTGCCGGTTGCCATGACGTTTCGTTCGATATCACCGCGACCAATAGTTTCGGTTAATTGCGGTACGTCCTGCTCGCTATTAGATAGCCACAGCACTACCCCACCGCCGATAACTAACAGCAGTGTAATAAGCAGGATCAGGAGTAACCGTGGTCTGTTGTTCACTATGTTTATACGCATGATTAACCTGCAACCGGTGTCAGGCGGCTTAATGCCGCAGATTGCGCAAAACGCGCCAACTGACCGTCATTTAAGCGGAAAACACTGTCAAACATGGGTAAGACACTTTCACTGTGTGTCACGGTGATCAGTGTTTTCTGATATTCCCGGCAATGTGCCAATAAGGTCTGCATCACCTGATGGGCGGTGTCTTCATCCAGATTGGCTGTAGGTTCATCTAACACCAATACCGGGCAATCGCTGTACATCGCTCTGGCCAGCAATAACCGCTGACGCTGGCCTAAAGAGAGTGCGGCATGGCTTTCACGTACCAAAGCGCTGAGGCCACCGGGCAACTTATCGATAACCGGGGTTAATTGCAGCCCTTGGAGTGAACGTTCAATACGTTGACGTTTTTCAGCATCGACATGCCCATCAAACAAAGTGATGTTTTGTAATACCGAGGCATTAAACAGGATATCTTCCTGGCTTTGCAGGAAGAACAAGGCATGGGCCTGCTGAAAATCTACCGGCTCCCCATCCACCAATACCTGCCCTTGCTGTGGTGGCATCAACCCCGCCATCACTTTCAACAAAGTACTTTTGCCCGCACCAGATTCCCCGATGATCGCCACACTTTGCCCGCGCGTCAGTGACAGCGACAAATTGCGCAATACCGGCTGACTGGCGTCATAGGCAAAACGGATATTCTGATAGACCAATTGGCGGGTAAATGCCGGGATCGCCTGCGGAATCGGTGAACTGCTGGTTGAGGGTGTTGCCTGCCCGGCAGGGAACAGATCACGGGCACGGATATCAATGACATGCAGTTGGTTTTTCTGCAAAATCGCATAGAAGATCTTGGTGATATACGAGGTAAAGATCTCACGGACAAAGCTATAGGCAAAGAATTCCCCCAAACTCAGCGTCCCCTGCTTCAACAACGGCAACGCCAACAGCATAAAGAACACCATTTCCAGGCTGCCGATCAGTTGATACAGACTATTTTTGACCTGATCGTAAATTTTCTTCTTCTGTAACGCACTGAATAATGAAAGTGCCAGACCGGCAAACACCCCTTGGCGTTGACTGGCCAAACCGGCTGATTTAATAGTGGAAAATCCCTGAATGGTTTCCAGAATAAAATCACTTTGCTCAGCACCTTTTACTTGTAACTGTTGGGTGTAATAACGGTCACGGTAGATGGCCCAAATACTGATAAGCCCCATCAGCATCACGCCGACGGCAGAAACCATCGCCAGCACCGGACTCATATAGCACATCACCGCCAGCGCAATAGCACCAATTATCCAGTCGGTACGCAGGCCGTTATCCAGTTCTATTTTTTGCGTAGCCGCCATTTGCCAGTTGGAGAAGCGGCTGAAAATATCACCCGGTGCGCGTTTATCAAAAAAGTTAAGCGAATGACTGAGCAAACGGGAGAAGCCGGCGACACTATTTAGCACCACAAAATGTTTGATATAACGCTCAGTGATGTATCGCACGCAAAAAGCAAGTGACGTTGAGACCACAAAAGCCAATAGGAAATAGAAATAGGGGAAGTCTTTATCACCCGCGGAAGAAAATACGTCATTAATGGCGCTACTGACCATGGTCGGCATGATAAACAGTGTCAGCGAGATCAAAAATGCCAGTGTCATCAGCCAGTAGATGCCACGAACACTGGCGGTCTCTTTCAAGCTCATGCAGTCCAGTGCGCTTAATCGCGTACTGTGTTCAATTTTCTTCACCGCCTCTGGGTCTGCCGGTGTTTCTGGATCCAACACCAAGGCATAACCGCTAATTTCCGCTTTCAAAGCATCCATTGGCAACAACTGCTGACCGATTGCCGGATTCATCACACAGACATAGTTGCCTTTACGGTAAGCAAGTAACACGTAGTGGTTCGCGCCATAATGCAGAATGGCGGGCAGCGGTAAGGCAGACAGCTCCTGATGTTCAAACACCACAGGGTAAGCGGGTATCGCCAATTCAGATAAAATAGTACAAAGCGTAGCCAATGATGTGCCATGCGCCGAGGCAGGATAACGCTCCCGTAAGCTTTCCAACGGCGCGTTGATGCCTTGCGTCTGTGCCAGCATCGCAATACAGGCTAAACCGCATTCATTGGTTTCGCTTTGAAAAACTTGGGTCGGGATTATCTTTTCCATTTTCTACTATTCTTTATGAGTGCCATTATTCGTTAATAAAAAATAACGAATGTGAGTGCCATAACAGCCAATCTTGCGGATGTTGCGTCATTGATGTTTCAATCAATTCGGGTAATTTACTTTTCACTTCTCGCGCGCTAAGTGCAGGATAAATATTTATTTTTATTTCTTTGTCGTAGTACAGATAATAAAAAACCACCTGCGCTGAAAGTGCTCTGGCAAGGCGAATAATGCCACTGTGTAAATTGGCTGGGCGGTTGAACAATTGGCAGGGTATTTTTGCCGTTTCAGCCATCTGGTTATTGACGGTGTAATCCGGCGTAATATCCGGGAAAATCATAATATTGCGCTTATGCTCGGCCGCTTCCATGATGCCTTCCATCAGGTTACCGGCGATTGCACGGCTGTCAGCATGGATGGAACAATAGGAAATATTCACCCCGCCCATCTGCCGCGCCTGCTCTTCATACGCCTCGGCACTGGCTGATACCACCACGGTCGCCTGCCCCGGATAAGCATTAGCCCCCACCATGCCGGCGAGCACATCAGAAACCATATGCAGCGGCGCTAAAATAACCGGTGAACCGGCCTCATGCAGTGCACGAACCTGGCTATCTAACTGCTGAGTACATGCTGCTAACTGAGCTAAAACCCGCCGGTTTTGACCATAAGTCGCCGCCAGCTCCAATACCTGACGGCGCTGGGCGGTACGCATAAAATTCTGTGCTGATGGGCTATTGTCACCATTCAATAAACACTGGCTGTTGGCCGCCGCCACTCGCGCCAGATTCTTCTGTCGCTTTGGCATCAAGCCTAAAGCCCGGCGCAAAGCACCGAGCATCAGTAAGAAACGATAATCACCGTGCCGTAACAGCCAGCAAGCCAGCCTGGCCTGCCCGCGGGCAAGTAACCGCCCACTCAAAGCCAGCTTATCGAGCTGGTTTCTCCAGGCGAAATAGCTCCATACGGCTAACAGTCTCATTATTTCTCCAGCGCCTTATCGTGCTCGAGTAATGACAAGAGATGATCCGAGAACGCAGGGAATTCCCTGTCCTGCAACGCTATCCATTTTTTGCCGACAATAAAGCTCGGGGTGGCGTCTATCTTGTAATGCGCAGTCACTGCCGTCATATAGGCGAGTAACTCTTTCACTTCAGCGGATTGGCTGACTTGCTGATATTTGGCGACATCAATGCTATTGGCTTTTAGCCAGGTTTCGAGCTGGCTGTTATCACTCAGGTCAATGTTGTCTTCCAGTACCGCTTTGTATGCGTTTTGGCGGTGCTGCGGCTCAATACCCATGACGGATAAAGTGGCGAAAATAGGTGCAAAACGCCCCAAACCGGTAGTTTTATCACTGCTGATATGCAGGCGGATAAAACGCGTCCCTTCTGGCATGCGGTTTTCTAATTGGGTGACATTCTCTTCATTGATGGCGCAGTAATGGCAGCCATAAGAGAAAATCTCGATAATGCTTTTATCGTCTTTGATTGGGCTATTTTCAATGTCGCTGCTACTGACAGCGAACAAGCTTTCCTGCGCATCCTGATTGAGGACGAAATAGTGGAAATAAGCGGTTGTTATCAATGAAGAAATAAGGATAACCAACAGTGTGTAGCCTATAAAGAATCCCTTACTCCTAAACATATTTTTTTCAGTAGACATAGTTAGTTCTATTCACAATCAGAGTTCAGGTAAGACATAAACAGAGTAAAATGACATTTATGTCCGAGAAATGAATTTTCTAATATTCAGTTAATACGAAAATTCTTGAATTTAAGTATCGATGGTAGTTTTAAAAAATCAGGCAAGTACAGAAATCCCTCCCGCACTTGCCTGGGATACTATTAAATATCGATAAAAATTAACGAATACTTAATTTATATCTTATTTGCAGTTAGCAATGTTGGTAGCTGTAGCAGTACGGCTAGTTACTTTACCGTGCTTGTCAGTACAAGTAGTAATAGCCTGGCAAGTCAAAGTAGTACTACCTGACAGCCACTCATAAGTATCTTTACAAGTTACACCAGTACCGCCAACGATTGTATTTGCTTCAGCCATGTTCATTTTTTTCATGAGAAAAATCCTTAAAGGAAAATAAAAATTTATAGCCTATTATCTAATAGCCCATTGAAGTATGCGTTTTTAATTTCAGGTTTATTGCCAACACCCAATTAATCTAACGCAGTGAATTTATACTATATTAATGCAATACATTACAACCAAAATACAACATTTATTTAATTTAAACCAATATATAAATAAATGCCACGGGAGCCCGCCGCTATAATTAAATAACAGTAAAGCAACCCAAGTTGTGAATATAAAAGTAGCGAATTTAAAACGCTATTTTATATTCACAATAATCATGTACTCAGCCAATGAGTACATATAATTTTGTATTTAGAGGTAGGACATAATAACCACCCCACTACCACTAAACGTACCCGCATCAGGTAATCCCACCGAATGAAGTGTTGATTCAATCAGGAAACCTGTCTGCCCAACGGGGGCGGTGACTGTGACACCACTGGACAAGTCTTGACCTGACACTTTTAATGTTGAAGTCAGTTTACCGTTTTGTCCAAGATTGATACTTTTGCCACCTACCAGTGTCAATATCACCGATGTGCTAACCGTACATTTGATGTTTAATGGCTCACTTTTTATTGCACCATCAACATTTTGCTGATTAAGTGAACCATAATTGATATAGACATCACCGGTGATTTCACAGGTTTCCGGGGTCGGTGGAACAGCGCCACAATAAGAGCCGGGAATAACCCTACCACTGGTATTACCATCATTCGAACCTTGCCAATACATCACACCAAAGCAGCTACCAGCCGCACGCAATGGGTCAGGTGTCACAGTACTCCAACTTCCCGACACCCCATTTTTAGCAATAAAGGCTGCTCTCATCACCTCTGCCGTTGCCCCTTGAGAAACAATAACTCGCGTCAAGGCATTGGATGGGTTACCACATATTTCAGCATTGGCCGCCGTCGAGTAGTGACATATCGCCACAGAACAAGATGCAGCAGTACAAAGTGTCCCCTGCATTTCTTCGCTCGGCCAAGAGAATGTCCCTTGGTATTGTTGCCCTACCCGCGTTTGTGTCGAAACCCAGGCACTGGCCTGACTATAAAGCGGAAATAAAAACAGTACGCAAGCAATTAGCCAGCAATATTTATGACTTAGTCGCATATTAGGCTTTGTCATTCGTTTAAGTTCCATTGTCTCTATCCGCATATCGGCATTTAAGCTGTTGATAATGAGTTTCAGCGTTAACATATTCGTATTGAAATAAGATTAGAGGGGAGATCCCATTAATAATATTGCAGATTAAATGTTGCGACCGCATTGAACTCACCGCGCTTAATAGTACGTTGAGATATCGCCTCGGGTTCACCCCGAACATAAGCTTTCAAGGTAATAACGTTATTACCTGTATCAAGTGCAATATCGTCACTCGACTGATTCAGATACAGAGGTGTCCCCGCCATTGTTTCAAGACCAATCGCGATTCCAACATCACTGCCATCAACCGCCAATAACCCTGGTAAATTAACACTATCATTACCAGTAAATACAATGTTGGCTGTCGTACCTAAGCTGATATCGCAATCGACCAGATGTAGTTGAAACTGTTTGCCTGATGTACGCTGATTCGAATACAGATATTTATCGACGATAGTGCCAAAATTCAAACTAATAGCTTCATCACCGGGACGAATAGTGCAAGGCTCTGCGACCAAGGCGCCATGAAAACGCATATTGTCAGCGGCCGATACCGGTATCATCCAAAATAAATTCAGAATTAGAATACTTAAAATAGCTCGCCCACGGCGCATCAGCAGATTTAAATTAGTCATCATTTGATCCTATTGATAATCCACTAATAAAGTAGCGGTAGCCTCAAAACTTCCTTCACTTAATGTTGCCCCAGCAGCTTTAACAGGTACAGCCTTAAGTACCGGTGGGTTATTTTTGTCATAAGCAACACGGGTATTAAGTGCAAAAGGAACACCGTTTTTCAGTAAACGAATACCCAGATCCTGAACATCGGTTTGTATCGCTGCGGGGTCAAATGTAGTAACCGATGCACTGACAATCGTTAGACCTAATTCCAAACTGCTACTGGTTGTTTCGCAGGTCATGCTGTAAGGCACATCCTGGGTATAATTAATACCATCAATCTTGTTCACGCCCAGATTTTCCCCGAAAGGCACATCTATCGTATTTCCCCCATTAATCACACAAGGGGCGGGGTTAATTAATGTCCCCGTGAACAATACGTCATCCGCATACACCAGCGTGCTACTCAGTGTCAGTACCACCGCAATGGAACAACGCGATATCAGTGATCCGTTTTTCATTACTGATACTCCACAACCATGGTCGCTGTACCGTAAAAATCTCCCGCGCTCAACGTTGCACCGGGTTGTTTGACCGGTACGGCCTTCAGCACCGGGATAGTCGGATAGGAAAAGGTGAAAGCACTATTCAGTGACAATGCTTGATCATTACGTAGCAATTTGATCCCCAGCGCCGAATTATTCGTGCTCAAGACACTGGAATCAAAACCCGCACCGTTTCCTTTAATTGTCATTTTCAGCGCATTGGATACCGCCCCAGTACAATTCAATGTATAGGTCACCGGCTGCATATACTGAGTGCCATCAACCCGCGAAGTCAGAACATCATTGCCAAAACCGACAAGGATAGTGCCGGTATTGTTAATCACGCAGGGTGGAGGATTAATTAATGTGCCGGAGAACAGCATGTTGTCCGCATAGGCCAACGTACTGCCGAGAGTCAGTACCACCGCAATGGAACAGCGTGAAATCAGTGAATTAATTTTCATTACTGGTACTCCACAACCAGGGTCGCTGTGCCGGAAAAATAGCCCGTGCTCAACGTTGCATTTGTTTGTTTAACCGGTACCGCCTGCAATACAGGAACATTCGGATAAGTAAAGTTGGATGCCGTATTCAGTGGGAATGACTGCCCATTACGTATCAACTTGATCCCCAGACCTGAATTACTCGTTTTCAAGACACTGGTATCAAAATTTGCCCCATTACCATTAATGCTTAATTTCAGTGCATTAGAGGCGGCCGAAGTACAGTTCAACGTATAATTCACCGGCTGTATGTAGTTGCTACCATCAATATTTGATGTCAGGACGGTATCGCCAAAATTAACGTTGATAGTGTTGTTACTGTTAATCTCGCAAGGCGGTGCGGCAAAAATAGTGACTGAGACATTGACTGTCGCAGACTTATTTAATGCCCATGCTGAGCTACTAAACAACATAGCCATCACTGCGGCCGCTGTCCCTACGATGGCTGTCATCCCAAAGATGGACGTCATGGCCCGCCGGGTAACTATTCCCTTACAAACAACAGTCATCCCATATTCCTTATTCATCGTTCAGCCTGACACCCGCCCAGTATTCTTCTTATGCAGCGCCCTGAAATACACCGTTACTTGATGCTTTCAACCACAGAACACGTGCTCCCCGAACAGCTAAAGATCAGCTTGGGACGACCACCAAAATCATTGACATAAGTTAGTACCGGTTTGCTGCCCAATGCGGCGGCACTGACATCCAACATGCTTTGCGCTTTTGGTGCGATCATCAGCGGCTTGAAGTCGGCTGCTGTTTTCCCGGCTTTGCCGTCACTGGCATCGACCAACGTGATGTAATACGGCGTTGGGTTATTAACCTGATAACGATCACCCTGACGAGTCAGCTGTAACTTCTCTTGCCAAGGTGTCGACATATCAGCCTTTTGTGGCACGATGCTAACTGGGCGGTAGAAAAGTTTGATGCGCGTTTGCAGTGCAATCTGCAAAGTATTTGGCTTGTCCGACCGCGGTGGAATTTCACGCAGGTTAAAATAGAACAAGGTTTCCCGGTCTTGCGCCAACTGACTCACCGCAGGCAAGCTTTGTATTTTTAACTGACTCATCGCGCCAGGCTCTACTCGCTGAACCGGTGGAACTACCGTCAACGGTGAATTGATTTTGTTACCCTGCTCATCTTCAATCCATCCCTGCGCCAGATAAGGTAGCTCCTTATTCTGGTTGCTGATGTTCAAGCTGATCGACTTATCGCCGCCATTAAGAATCGCCCGGGTTCTGTCCAGTGCAATCGCTGCTGTTGCTTGCTGAGCCATAAGTGCCGTCACCAAAATCGCGGTGATACGCAGTTTGTTATTCAATTTCATTACCTTTTCCTTCGAATTAATCTTGTCAGAACCTGGTGGCGCCGATCGTTTTCACTTAGCTGAACGGGCGGTTACCCGCAGGTTCATTACCAAACCTTTCTACTGCGACACCGGAGGTTTATCCCCCGTCGCTATTGGCTGGCAAGGCAACAGTAGATTCGCCAGTATTGCTGGAGAAAGAGCCTGCGGCAGAGTGATGCTGCATTGCGCCTTCCCATTCCAGTGTACTGACATGGTTTCACCGGCTTTGATCCCACTGAGATAGGTGGAACCGTCGTCGTTAACAATGCCGGTCTCTTGCTGATTTTCATTTAACACGGTGGCCCCAAATGGCGGTGATGTGCCATCTGCCATACGTATCATGGCCATCGCTTTTTCGCCGGAAATCACATTAAAGCGGCGATAACCAATAGCACCTTCAGTCAATGTGACCTGGGCTATGGTTCCTCTGGCTTCAACATCGTCTGCCAGGTTATCGATATCTATACTGGCCCGATTGCGGTAGTAGCTATTCACATCACCGACCACAGCTTTACCAAACTGGTTGGTCTGTATCGATGAGCCATATCCCTGAACCGGAACGCCGGATACCCCTTGGGTATCGAGTAACAAGCGAGTGCCGCCAAGGGTATTAACCCGATGCAAAGCCCCGCCTTCAGGGGTGATAGTTGCCCCGCCCTGAATACCTAAACCAACAGAAGAGTATTGTCCTTCCTGATAGCTGGCGTTGGCATTGATATCCGCACTATTACCTATGTGGTTATAGTTACCACTGACTAGCGCGCCGCTACGTGCTACGCCGGTATTGATCTGGTAGTTGTTGTGAGCATCCAGACGATCGGTATAACCCACTCGCTGACTGTGTTCACGACCACTCACCGTCGCGCTATAACTGATTGTTGCGCTGTTACCAAACGGCATCGACATGGAGAGATACACGCCATCGTCATTGCTTTCGTTATAGCGGTTACGGTAAGCCGAGAAGGTCAAACTGACGTTTTTCACTTTACCGATATCAAAATAACGCGAGAGCGACAGGTTATAGCGGTCATTCGCCGAACGATCCCAATAGGTCTGATGGCTATAGTTCAGATACGCGCTCAGCCCCAGATCTTGAAATTGCTGGTTGAAGCTGATGGTGTACATCTCTTTATTGCCACCCACGTCATTGTTGCGATAACGCGCATCGAGATATTCAGTCATGCTCATAAAGTTACGTTCAGAGAAGCGATAGCCCGCAAATGTCACCTGACTGCCTGTTTCCTGAAAGTTTTTCGAATAGTTGACTCGGTAAGAGCCGCCACTCAACGTACCTTGCTCGGGTAAATTGGCCCAAGATTGGGTCATATCAACCGATACGGCACCAAATTCCATCAAATCACGGCCAACCCCGATGGATGCCGCTTGATATTCGTTTTCACCACTGATCCCACCACCAAACAATGACCAGCCACTATTGATCCCCCAGGAGAATTCCCCGGTACCAAATACTGGCCCTTCAGACCGATGTCCGATATCCGAAGGCTTACCGGCAGCCATGCGATAGCGCACCATGCCAGGGCGGGTCAGATAAGGAATACTGGCGGTATTCACTTGGAATTGTTGAACTTGTCCGTCAAGTTCCTCGACCCGCACATCCAGCGTGCCGGAAACAAAACTGTTCAAGTTCTGAATACGGAAAGGACCGGCAGCGACCAGTGTTTCACTCAACACACGCCCTTGCTGACTCACAACAACTCGCGCGTTGGTACGGGCAACACCAGTAATTTCAGGGGCATAGCCACGCAAATTAGGCGGTAACATATTGTCATCGGTCGCCAGACTAGCGCCGCTAAAGCGGAAGCTATCAAAGATGGCGGAGTTCAGAAAATCTTCACCCAACGTCAACTTGGCACCCAAACTCGGGATAGCGCGATAGGCGTAATAGCGGCTCCAATCCCACTGACGCTCAGTCGATGAACCCGATGATTGGTCAACCCGCGTTTGCCAATCAGCACGGAATCGCCAGGCACCCAAGTTAGCGCCGGTGGTCCCGTTCCCGCTTAACGAGTTGTTATTGGTATTGTTCGTTTCCTGGCGGTTCAATTGCCCTAACAAGTTGTAATCGAACAGCACACCGGGAATACCATCCTCCCAACGAGAAGGGGGATCCCAATCGGGTTCGCTGTATTCCAGCCAGGCTTGCGGCACACTCAGGTGCAGTGCTGACTTCGCCAAATCACCTTCCACGGTCAGACCGGGTAAGCTGCTGATATCGAGACACTCCCCATCACGCGACCAGGTCAGCTTTTGGAAGCTGTCTTCTTTCAATGCCAGCAACTCAATTAACTGGGGTGTTAAACACGCCTCACTTTTATTAGGATCTTTTTCTGAGACGTAGAACACAACCGGCTGTTCGCTGAGCTCCTGCTTATTCATACTAACCAATAAGTTATAGTGCCCAGGCATGATGTAGCCGCGTTGGGAGAACTGACTCAGGTCAAAATTAGCGCGATCCTTGGTATCCAGCACATCGGTATTAAACTGAATATCATCACGGGCTTGCGCTCCATAAGCATTGCCACTTAATGCAACTGCAATCAAAATTCGCAATAAATCACGACGGGCAAAACCGGAGGTGATGGAACGAGCGGATACCATGGGATATGTCACCTTACTCATTGAAATCAGTAATAATCCAATTTGAAACGAACGCTAGAATGATAAGTTCCAGCACGCAGTGTCTTACCATTGCCCACTAACCGCAGGGCATAATTGAGTTTCATATCAGCAGGAATTATATTGATCTCCGGTGATGCCACCCCTGGCGTCGAAACATTGCCTTTATCATCAATAATTTGCATTGCCACTCCTTCGGCTTCACCATTAACCGCAAAATTATTACCGTCCGCGGCACCGTCAAATGTCACAACAAAATGCTGCTGGTTCGACTTATCTGGATCAGGGTGAGCTATCGTGCAATGCAACAACCGAATCTCAAACGGGTGTTCATCCCCTGCGCCGTTCTGAACCAATTTACCAATAGGCAAAATCGCCATATCGATGGTCTGTTCCAAGCTCCCGGGATCTATCGCACAAGCAGTATCAGTAATACTTCCTTCCATACTCACGCGGCCCCAGGCTGTTTTCATGGGATCTGCCGTTACCGGTAAGCTCAGCAATGACGCCATCAGTAAGGAAGGAAGCACTATCAAAAAAAATGACCTGAACATAAATCACCTAACTCATCCAATACGTATCTTTCTCAAGAGAAAAAGACATGCGGAAAAATCCGCATGTCCAATTAGAAAAGGGTGACTTATTGGTAAGCTAGGGTGAAATCAGCAACGCTTGAGAAGTTGCCTGGTTTGATAGCGTCAGATGCAGTGCTACCTTGCAGGTAAGCAGAGAATGCCAGGGTGTTGTTACCAGTAACCAGAGTCTGCTCAGCAGTTGCTTGGCCCAGAGTAATAACGGTACCTGTACCATCAACGATAGCGATACCAGCGCCTTCAGCTACACCAGTAATGCCCAACAGGCCAGGTACTGCTGCTGATTCTGCACCGCCGAAAGTGGTGGTTACAGATTGCAGAGTAGTGATGTCACAGTTTTCCAGTTTGATTTTGAAATCTTGTGCAGTTGATTTGCCGCCATTCTGCAGTGCCACGTTAGAGATCTGGCCCATTTCAACAGTCTGTGCATCTGAACCTGCTGCGATTGAGCAAGGTGCATCAATGATTGAACCATTGAAAGTCACAGTACCGTGGCCTTGATCAGCAGCGTTAGCCATAGAAGCAAAACCTAATACCAGAGCAGCAGCCAAGACAGTTTTATTCAGTTTCATTACGTGATTCCTTTATACACAATTAAAATTTAATACGCTGATTTGCTTTGAAAAAATCAAAGTAAATACCGCGTAAAAGTTGTTTTAAAATACAAATGCATGTTGCTTCTTGCCATTAAAATACCAAAGGACAAGCTGAGAACTGCACAGAGCCATAAAGTCAATATGTAGGCATTGGTAACACCTGCACATTAAGAAAAAATTTAAATAACGTTTAAAGCCCTTATTTTGTTCGAGGCAGATAATACAAATATAGACATCTAGTTGATAGTCATTTAATTCAAATAACTATAATTCAGAGTGTTTAACTTAATTGATTACAGTAACGAAATAAAATCGATAAGATTGATCGATAAACATTACACCCTCGACATATAACACTCCCAAAATAAGCATCCCGACACATTTGATCGCTAAAGAGCGATTTTTCAAAATTAATGATTGCTTATTTCATGACCCAATCTATAATCGACATTAAATCCTTAACATTTCAGCCTAAGAAGCAGAAAAACCTTAGTAATAACGGTATAAATACCCGAGAACCCTTTGATTCCTTCTTAGATTAGCTTGGTTTTTTTATATGTTAAATCTCAACAAAACCCATAAAAAATAAAGCAACAACTTGATTTTAAAGGTTTTTATTTAATTACTTAAAATATCATTTATTTCACATGTAAATTAATAACCCTATTTTCCTTATGTAGCAAAAATGACAAAAAGTTAAATCCTGAGCGTAAGATACTGGGTGATAAAATACAGAATATAAAAACATATAAAAAGGAATGAGAACACAACCACGTTAATGTAAGAACAATTACCGCGAGTGTAGGAAATATCCACAAAATATGTAGGAAGCACTGATTAGAAATAAAGAATATAGGAAATTTAAAGTTATACATTCTCAACATATAAACTTAATAGGGTAAATAACAATGAAACCGAAGAATCAGAGAAAAGAAGAAGTGATGGGTATCCTGGAGGACCACTGTAATTCGTTAATGGAGCAGTTTACTGAGTCGCCACCACCTGTTATCAATTGGCCAAAAACCAGAGAACTTGCCGATAAAGCGCACCTGGATATTTATACGGCAAGATTAGTATTAATGAAGCTAGTAGAGGAAGACAGGGCCAGAATGTCAGAAACCAAAGTGATGAACTCATTACGCTGGTTTGTTACTCAGCCAGAAAAAAAATGAAACGGCCATCATCTTAGGGTAAAGACATTATTTTTCAACGAGATAGATTCGAATAGCGATAAAGAGTCAGCTTTAATTGCTGCCAGACACTATCCCATTGAGCTGTTATAACCCCAATATTGGACAATTAGTTAACCTGTTTCCGTACAACAGGATGTTAGCTATATATGTAACTTGTTGATAGAAAAATGAAACTTTGTTTACCCCCATCTATAAGACCCACTCTTTCAGTACCAGTGCTCAACCTTGTTGTTATGGCGCTGATGTCCATTACCTTTGTCACCATGATGCACTATGAAATCAACCG
Source organism: Yersinia sp. 2540 StPb PI (assembly GCF_052217165.1). Classification (NCBI taxonomy): domain Bacteria; kingdom Pseudomonadati; phylum Pseudomonadota; class Gammaproteobacteria; order Enterobacterales; family Yersiniaceae; genus Yersinia; species Yersinia sp. 2540 StPb PI. Next base: position 1,478,725 of record NZ_JAZGQC010000001.1, on the reverse strand, counting down.
AGGAGGGGCTGGGCTTCATCTTCCTGCCAATATAGTCATCTGGGCCATGATGGCACTGCTGACAATAACACTCTATTTACCCCATACTGAAGCCACTCAGCGTGTAAATTCTCCTGGCCGTTTGTGGCTGCTGTTTGGCGCCTTGATGATAAGCCTGCCGGGGCTATTTCCTGCCTCATTACAGCATGTCGTTGCCTGGTTACCGCGGATTTTAGGCCTGTGGGGTGGGATAATACTGCTACTGGGGTTGTTCCGCCTGAAACTGAATGTAGCCCTGCGACAGAGATGGCTGGTGATCATCCTCTTGTCGGCCTGGGGGCAAGCTGTGCTGACTCTGTTGCAATTTTTTGTTTTTACATCCGATAATTGGATGGAATTTGATAGTGCACAGCGGCCTTATGGCATATTCCAGCAAACCAATGTACTGGCCAGTTACCTGGCAACCGGTTATAGCATTGCAATCTATCTGTTTATGTTATCAAGCAACCGGGCCGTTCGAGGCATCAGCACACTTACCCTGCTGCTATTCCCAGGCTTATTGGTGCTGTTGCAATCAAGGATAGGTTGGGTTGGCGGGATAACAACTTTGCTATTACTGTCGCTATATTACTGGCGTCAGCGACAGATAGCCTGGGTGTGGCTGAGTAGCCTGCTAAGTTTACTGGTCGCCGTTTATCTGTTGGAACAGATGAATATCGGTATGCATGTATCCAAAGATGCCAGCAACACCGAGCGCTGGCTGATACTGCAATATACCTGGCAGATGATACAGCAGCACCCATGGCAGGGTTGGGGATATGGTAGCTTTGAGTCAAGTTTTGCCCATGAATTGGCGCAGCACTGGCGGGTACCGACTTACTTAACTTATCCTTCCCACCCTCATAATGAAGTGCTTTATGGTTGGGTTGAGGGTGGCATTGCCGCACTGATCGGGATGTTGCTATTGGCTATCGGCTATGTGAAGCCACTCTTAATGCAACCAAAAACCGTTTTCCCTCTGTGGGTTCTCACGTTGCCGATCGCGTTGCATTTGATGACGGAGTTCCCTCTGTATCAATCAGCAGCCCACTGGCTGGTGCTGATTTTACTTGGCCGCCTAATGGTCACAGAAGATATGCTGCAACCCACCACATCGAAGTCAACTCGCTGGCAACGCTGGCTGCGCACTGCCGTGATTTTATCGGCGCTATGCACACTGGTGTTTATGGTGACAGGCTTTAAAACTGGCCGGGTACTCACACTGGCCGAGAGAAGTGGCTTGGTTAACATGCAGCCTTTAGATAGCCTGACCAATCCCTATATCCAGTGGGAAAGGTATCAATACATAAGAAATATTAATCTATTATTGCAATTTAACCAGCATCCTGACCCCATGTTATTGCGCCAATTTAGGGTATGGGCCGAGCAGTATATTCAATTACACAATGATCCGAATGTTTATCAAAGTCTGATCATGATTGCTCGGTATCAGAAGGAAACAGCTTACGCCGACCAGTTGTACCAAACTGCTCGCGCTTTATTCCCCGCCAACCCGGCCTTTCAATAGCGCCGACCTTATCAGCAATCACAAATCACCTGGCCCCTAAATCAAGGGGCTTATTACACCGTTTGCGGGCAGCCTCGAGTTTTACCTATGTCAGTTTTGGGGCTGCTGGGCTAGTATATCGGCTGGAAAAAGGACTTGATAAATGGTTGTAATTACATCCCCTTCTGTTTCAAGCTCATAGCTTATTTTTATCGGCTGTTGTGCCGGCATTGATAGCGAGATTTCCGTGTTAACCGTAAAATCATGTGATAGCTAACGATAATAATAAAAATCACAATTAACTTTAAATTCAATGGACTATAAATCATAACCACATGAATAATACCGATAAACTCGATTCTCACACCCCGATGATGCAGCAGTATCTTCGGCTCAAGGCCCAGCATCCTGACATTCTATTGTTCTACCGGATGGGGGATTTTTACGAACTGTTCTACAGTGATGCCAAGCGAGCTTCACAGCTACTGGATATCTCACTCACTAAACGCGGAGCCTCCGCTGGTGAGCCTATTCCGATGGCTGGGGTACCTTATCATTCGATAGAAAACTATCTGGCGAAGCTGGTCCAGTTAGGTGAATCTGCCGCAATTTGCGAGCAAATCGGTGATCCCGCCACCAGTAAAGGGCCAGTTGAGCGTAAAGTAGTGCGTATCGTGACACCAGGTACTGTCAGTGATGAAGCTCTGCTACAAGAACGTCAGGATAATCTGCTGGCGGCTATCTGGCAGGATGCGCGCGGTTTTGGCTATGCGACGTTAGATATCAGTTCCGGTCGCTTTAGGGTTGCGGAACCCGCAGATCTTGAAACCATGGCTGCCGAGTTGCAGCGAACGCATCCCGCAGAGTTACTTTACCCAGAAAACTTTGAGCAGATGTCGTTGATAGAACACCGGCATGGCTTGCGCCGCCGTCCATTATGGGAGTTTGAGCTAGAAACCGCCCGCCAGCAGCTTAATCTGCAATTCGGCACCCGTGATTTAATCGGGTTTGGTGTAGAGCAGGCCCATCAGGCACTGCGCGCTGCGGGTTGCCTACTGCAATATGTCAAAGATACCCAACGTACCTCTCTACCCCATATCCGCGGTTTAACCATGGAGCGCCAGCAAGATGGCATTGTGATGGATGCCGCGACCCGTCGTAACCTTGAACTGACCCAGAACCTGTCTGGTGGGTCTGAAAATACGTTAGCTGCTATTCTCGATTGCAGTGTGACCGCAATGGGCAGTCGTATGCTAAAACGCTGGCTGCATATGCCGGTGCGCGATATCAAGATATTAAGCGATCGCCAACAAGCAATCGGCGGCTTGCAAGATATCACCGCCGAACTGCAAACGCCGTTGCGTCAGGTAGGCGACTTAGAACGTATTCTGGCTCGTTTGGCGCTGCGCACTGCGCGCCCAAGAGATTTAGCGCGGATGCGCCATGCTTTCCAGCAATTGCCGGAGATTCACCGTCTACTGCAATCGGTGGATGTTCCCCACGTGCAAAATTTGCTGTCACAAGTCGGTCAGTTTGATGAATTACAGGATCTGTTGGTACGGGCAATTGTAGAAGCACCGCCAGTGTTAGTACGTGATGGTGGTGTCATTGCGCCGGGTTATAATGCTGAACTCGATGAATGGCGAGCTCTGGCCGATGGTGCTACCGATTATCTGGATCGGTTGGAGATCCGTGAGCGTGAAAAGCTGGGCCTGGATACACTGAAGGTCGGTTTTAATGGCGTCCACGGCTATTACATTCAGGTAAGTCGTGGTCAGAGCCACTTGGTTCCGATTCATTATGTCCGTAGACAAACCCTGAAGAATGCTGAGCGCTATATCATTCCAGAACTGAAAGAGTATGAAGACAAGGTTCTGACCTCTAAAGGCAAAGCGCTGGCGATTGAAAAAGGGTTATATGAAGAGATTTTCGATCTTCTGTTGCCACATCTGCCTGAATTGCAAATCAGTGCTAATGCGTTGGCGGAACTGGATGTACTGGCGAATCTGGCTGAAAGAGCGGAAACACTCAACTACAACTGCCCAACCCTGAGTGATAAACCGGGGATTAAAATTACTGCTGGCCGCCACCCGGTCGTCGAGCAGGTTCTCAGTGAGCCCTTTATTTCTAACCCGCTGACGTTATCACCTCAGCGGCGGATGCTGATCATTACCGGCCCGAATATGGGGGGTAAAAGTACCTATATGCGCCAAACAGCCTTAATAGTTTTGTTGGCACACATGGGGAGTTATGTTCCGGCGGAAAGCGCTATCATTGGCCCGGTTGATCGCATATTTACCCGCGTAGGTGCCGCTGACGATCTGGCTTCAGGCCGTTCCACCTTCATGGTCGAAATGACGGAAACAGCCAATATCCTGCATAACGCCACGGAGCAAAGTCTGGTGCTGATGGATGAGATTGGTCGCGGTACATCCACTTATGATGGCCTTTCATTGGCCTGGGCTTGTGCTGAAAATCTGGCGAGCCGTATTAAAGCGATGACGCTGTTCGCCACTCATTACTTTGAGTTAACCACCCTACCGGAAAAAATGGAAGGTGTGGTAAACGTCCACCTTGATGCTCTGGAACATGGCGAAACTATCGCCTTCATGCACAGTGTGCAGGATGGGGCAGCCAGTAAAAGTTATGGTCTGGCAGTCGCAGCCCTGGCTGGTGTACCACGTGATGTGATTAAGCGGGCACGGCAAAAACTGAAAGAGCTGGAGTCCCTGTCTAATAATGCCGCAGCCAGTAAGATTGATGGCTCACAACTGACGTTGTTAAATGAAGAGACACCACCTGCGGTTGAAGCATTGGAAGCACTGGATCCAGACTCACTATCACCACGTCAGGCATTGGAATGGATTTATCGCCTGAAGAATATGGTGTAAACGGGCATAAAAAAACGGTGAACATCTGTTCACCGTTTTTGTGTTTTATAAGAATAACTATCTATACCCTAACTATTTCGTGTTGCAGAAAGGCGGGTAAATTTATTCACGGAACAACGCCTCAATGCTCAAGCCTTGTGTTTGCAAAATTTCCCGCAAACGACGTAAGCCTTCAACCTGAATCTGGCGGACACGCTCACGCGTCAAACCAATTTCACGGCCAACATCTTCCAGCGTTGCTGCTTCATATCCTAAAAGACCAAAACGACGGGCCAGCACTTCGCGCTGTTTAGCATTCAATTCAAACAGCCATTTAACGATACTTTGCTTCATATCGTCATCTTGCGTTGTATCTTCTGGACCATTTTCATTTTCGTCGGACAGAATATCTAACAAAGCTTTCTCTGAGTCGCCGCCTAACGGTGTATCAACAGAAGTGATACGTTCGTTCAGACGTAACATACGGCTCACGTCATCAACCGGTTTGTCGAGTTGCTCAGCAATCTCTTCAGCGCTCGGTTCATGATCCAATTTATGAGAAAGTTCTCGTGCAGTACGCAAATAAACGTTTAATTCTTTAACGATATGGATAGGTAAACGGATGGTCCGGGTTTGGTTCATTATCGCCCGTTCAATCGTTTGACGAATCCACCAAGTGGCATAAGTGGAGAAACGGAAACCGCGTTCAGGATCAAATTTTTCCACCGCCCGAATAAGACCGAGGTTTCCCTCTTCAATCAAATCCAGCAGTGCTAAACCGCGATTACTGTAACGGCGGGCGATCTTCACCACCAACCGCAAGTTACTTTCAATCATACGCCGACGTGAAGGCACATCACCGCGCAATGCACGCCGGGCAAAATAAACCTCTTCTTCTGCGGTTAACAGCGGCGAATAACCAATCTCACCAAGATAGAGCTGCGTCGCGTCCAGCACTCGCTGGGTAACACCTTGCGCCAACAGCTCATCTTCTGCTAACTCGCTTTCAGTAGGTTCATCCTCTACTAATGCTTTTTCGTCGAAAATTTCAGTTTCCGTACTGTTTTCATCAAAATCAGCATCTTCATGCAACTCGTTAACTTTCAGCGTATTTTGGCTCATATGCTGCTCCTACCCGTGAATCCGGCGAGCAGAATACAGCGTATTCTGCCCAATCTATCGCTGCGGAAGGTAACGCAGCGGGTTTACGGATTTCCCCTTGTAACGAATTTCAAAATGCAATCTAACTGAACTGGTTCCGGTGCTACCCATGGTTGCTATTTTTTGACCCGCCTTCACTTCTTCTTGTTCCCGGACCAGCATTGTATCGTTATGAGCGTAGGCGCTCAGGTAATCATCATTATGTTTGATGATAATAAGATTACCGTAACCACGCAGTGCGTTCCCAGCATACACAACTCGCCCGTTTGCTGTAGCGAAGATGGGTTGCCCACGAGAACCGGCGATATCTATCCCTTTATTGCCCCCTTCGGAAGCCGAGAAGCTATCGATCGTTTTACCCTCAGTTGGCCATTTCCAGCTACTGACTGGACCACCATTACTGGTTGGATCACTGATGGTACTGCTTGGCGCGGTAACAGGTGCGGTCGTAGCGACAACTGCCCCTGACGCTGGTAACATTTTACCAACATTCTGTTTACCCGAGTTTCCAGAATACGCGCTAGTTGATTGAGAATCAACCGTTGTAGTTGTGTTCTGAATATTTGCCGGCGGTTTTGTCATTCCACCTGATGTGGCATCGGTCGCGGCTAACATTCCACCACCCGACCCATTACCCAACTGGATAGATTGTCCAACATTCAGGCTATATGGCTCAGCAATATTGTTTTTTGCTGCCAGGTCACGGAAGTCATTCCCGGTTATCCAGGCAATATAAAACAGCGTGTCACCACGCTTAACGGTATAGGTATTACCGTTGTAACTTCCTTTGGGGATACTGTTGTAACTACGGTTATAAACGATGCGGCTACCGGAACTATTCGTATCCGAGCCACTTAGCATGGTACCTGAACGATCACCGCCAACACTGCTGATTGGCGCAGATGTTGAGGAGTCATTACTACAACCTACCAACCATAAACTCATAACCGTACATGCCGCTACCCGGCGTAATGTAATCATTGGGCTTCCCGTGCTCATGCTTCCCCCATGACAGCAATAATAAGCGATATATCCAAAATACCTTTTACACTGTAGTTAAAGTGGTCAGTTAACGACTGTTAAAACGCCATGCCGAATACGACTATTCCACTCATTTTCGAGTATTAAAAGGTTCCACAGCGCAGGCAAGACACATGCTGACTCGCACTGAAGAAACAAGATACAGAAGCGCGCATGCTATCAATACCGCGCCTGCCATACCATAAAATTTATATTACTGATTTTCGGCCAATCTTTAGCACAAAAAAACTGCACTTCGACTTTAGTTAAAGATTAAGACTGAAATATACCCTAAATAATTCAAGTTGCAGGAAGGCGGCAATTGAGCGCAGCCAACGCACATGCAGCTTGAAGTATGATGGGTCTAAAGGCATTTATTCAGGCCAATTCACCTTTAACCAAAGGAACAAAACGCACGGCCTCTACCGTCTCAATTTGGAATTCATTGTTACGGCGTTGCACACATTTCAAGGTTTGAGCCTGCTCCCCAACGGGAAGAACTAATATCCCACCTTCATCCAATTGTTCAAGTAAGGCACTTGGAATTTCTGGCGGAGCTGCTGTGACAATGATCGCATCAAATGGCCCGCGTGATGCCCAACCTAACCAGCCATCACCATGGCGGGTAGAGACATTATGCAGATCCAGTTGCTTTAGGCGACGTTTTGCCTGCCACTGTAACCCTTTGATTCGTTCAACTGAACAGACATGTTCGACTAAATGCGCCAAAATTGCGGTCTGATAGCCAGAACCGGTACCTATCTCTAATACCCGAGAAGTCGGTGTCAATTGCAACAATTCGGTCATCCGTGCCACCATGTACGGCTGAGAAATAGTTTGCCCTGAACCTATAGGTAGAGCTGTATTCTCATATGCCTTATGGGACAACGCCTCATCAACAAAACGCTCGCGCGGCACCGCTTCGATCGCTTGTAACAAGCGCTCGTCGTGAATACCTTGCTGACGTAACAGCATCAACAATGTCTGCATGCGTTTATTTACCATTCCTCGTCACCCTAGGTGTTTTAACCAGTAATGTTGGCTAACCAGTTTTCAACCACGTCTTGCGCCGCATAGGCGGTTAAATCAACTTGAAGTGGTGTTATAGAAACATAACCTTGTTCAATCGCAGCAAAATCAGTGTCCGGTGCTACATCAAATTTCTCCCCCGGCGGTCCAATCCAATAGAGATCTTGCCCCCGTGGGTCCTGCTGACAAAATACCTGCTCTGCTGGATGGCGACTACCACAACGTGTAACTCGAATACCTTTAATTTCAGATAAGGGTAAGTCAGGTACATTAATATTAAGTATCTTACCGGTACGCAACGGCTTTTGTTGTAAAGCACGCAATAAACGGCAAGTGACTGCTGCTGCCGTAGCATAATGCTGATGGCCGTTGAGTGACACCGCCAGAGCAGGAAAGCCTAAATGCCGCCCTTCCATTGCGGCGGCCACCGTGCCGGAATAGATAACATCATCCCCCAGGTTCGGGCCTGCGTTGATACCGGAAACCACAATGTCAGGCCGGGGGCGCATTAACGCATTTACCCCGAGATAGACACAATCTGTCGGAGTACCTTGCTGCACGGCAATATCGCCATTGGATAATGTGGTAATGCGTAATGCACAGTCCAAAGTCAGTGCATTGGAAGAACCGCTGCGATTACGATCTGGGGCGACGATTTGTACCTGCGCAAACTCGCGCAATGCAGCGGCGAGCGCTTGTATCCCTGGCGCAGAAATACCGTCGTCGTTACTCAGCAATATCCGCAGCATCGGCATTATCCTGATTCATTATTTCTCTTACCACACTGGTGGCAAAACTGCCCGCGGGTAGCCAGAAGCTGAGTTCAAGGGTTACGTCATCCCACCAGCTCCACACCATATTCTGTGGCTTTAGCAGTACAGCCCGGCGAGCAGCCTCAACACGTTCACGCTTAATCAACGCCAGTAATTCACTTTGATCCGCGATACATGACTGTTCAAAAGCCAATGCTTCGTCCTGCGTTCCCAGTTCGCCGTCGCCTGGCAGTGGGGCCGTCACATTCAATTCACCCGCATCAACACGCTGCTGTAACGCCACCAATTCATCAGCACTGGCCACAAACCAACTGCCACGACCAGATAACTGTAAAGCATCGCCTGTCAGCACCGTGGTTGCTTGCTGTTGCGCCAGACGGCAACTGCTAATCAGGTTGAACATCGCACTACGGCTAGCGGACAAGTAAAAGCTGCGTTTACTGCGCTCTTTGACCCGAATTTCATTATTCGCCCACAGACGAGCCTGCACCAGATTATTACCACCACGGCCAAACCGTTGGCTGCCAAAATAGTTGGGCACTCCCTGTGCGGCAATCTGCTGCAACCGTTGTTCTACATCCTGACGATCAGTGATATGACGCAACACCAGGGTAAAAGCATTGCCTTTCAGTGAACCGATACGCAGCTTACGTTTCTGCCGCACTGCTTCCAGCACTTCACACCCTTCCAGCTCGAACGTAGCGAGATCCGGTGCTTCTTTGCCCGGTAGGTGCAAGCAAAACCACTGCTCTGTGACAGCGTGGCGATCTTTCAAACCCGCATAGCTCACTAAACGCGGATGAAGCTTGGCAAAACGCGCCAGATAGTCAGCAACAAATTGCGTATTACAGCCATTTTTGCGAATACGGATCAGCAAATGTTCGCCTTCACCATCAGGTTCAAAGCCTAAGTCCTCAACCACCACAAAATCTTCGGGATTGGCTTTTAAAATGCCACTCGCTTTGGGTTTGCCGTGCAGCCAGGTTAGATTTTCCATGTCCATCGTTATGCCTTAACCCTGTTATGCTTTAACCAAAAGCGCCACGGCTTCACATGCAATACCTTCACCACGGCCAGTAAAACCAAGTTGTTCCGTGGTGGTGGCTTTTACGTTGATATCATCCATATGACATTGTAGGTCTTCCGCCAAATGCACGCGCATTTGCGGGATATGGGGGGCCATTTTAGGCGCCTGGGCAATAATGGTAATGTCCAGATTACCCAGCTGGTAGCCTTTCGCCAGAATACGGCGATAAGCTTCACGCAGCAAAGCACGGCTATCAGCACCTTTAAATGCCGGATCGGTATCAGGGAATAATTTGCCGATATCACCTAACGCAGCCGCCCCCAATATTGCATCGGTAGCAGCATGTAATGCGACATCACCGTCGGAATGTGCCAATAGGCCCATCTCATATGGGATACGCACACCGCCGATAATAAGTGGGCCAGCTCCGCCAAATTTATGAACATCGAAACCATGACCAATTCGCATTAATTGCACTCCTTATAATGCCTTTATTACTTGAGGTTGCAGCAGCATTAGTCGCTGTTACTCACCAGAATCACAATGACTGGGCCAGGCCTGCTGAAATTTACTGGCGGCAACACCCATTAGTTGGGCTATTGACGTTGGGTTAAATAAAACTCGGCCAAGGCCAGATCTTCAGGGCGCGTCACTTTGATATTATCCGAACGACCAGACACTAATATCGGATGATAGCCGCAATGTTCTAATGCAGAAGCTTCATCAGTGACCACCGCCCCTTCGCGCAAGGCGCGGGCCAAGCATGTTTTTAATAACTCAAGCGGGAAAAGTTGAGGTGTCAGGGCATGCCACAACGCTTGACGATCTACAGTATGGGCAATGGCTGGATGATCGCCAATTTGGACAACGGCCTCACTGCGCTTCATGGTGTCACGTACTGGTGCTGCCAGAATGCCCCCGACATGGCTATGGTCGATAATCGACAGCAACCTTTCAAGGTCATCGAGATGTAAACAAGGACGAGCCGCATCATGGACCAGCACCCACTCAGTCTGCCCTGCACATTGTAAGCCCGCCATCACCGAATCAGCCCGCTGCTCACCACCGTGAACAAGCGTGATCCGCGGGTCCTGCGCAATAGGTAACGTTGAAAACTGCGTGTCCTGCGGATGTATTGCCACAATAATCCGCTGAACGCGTGGATGCCGAAGCAAAGAAAAAATAGCATGTTCAATGATTGTCTTGCCTGCCACAGTTAAATACTGTTTAGGGCAATCAGCCTGCATACGGCTGCCAATACCTGCAGCCGGTAATACCGCAATGACGTCAGGAAGGGAAACTGCAAAATTACTCATTATTTATTATTGCGCGTTATTGGACGACGAAGGGATACCCGCATTACGTCTGGATTGGTCAGGAACCAGACGATAGAAACTTTCGCCAGGCTTGATCATGCCCAGTTCGTTACGTGCGCGTTCTTCGATAGCCTCTTGACCACCATTTAAATCATCAATTTCAGCAAATAGCTGATCGTTCCGAGCTTTAAGTTTGCCGTTATTGGCCTCTTGCAGCGCCACGTCATCCTTAACCCGAACAAAATCATGAACACCATTCTTGCCCAACCACAGTGAATACTGTAGCCAGCCAAGTAAAATCAGCAATAGTAGTGTAAGTTTTCCCATTCCCGCCCCCTGAAAAACTGCCTAATCATCCCACAACTTTTCGTCGGACTCCACTCTGTGAAGGAAATAGGTCATAAAGCTCAGATTAAGGATGATTTCCGGCAAAAATACCATGCAAATCTACAAAATGTCATTAATTGCTGGTTTTGAGTGCGCGGTAAGCCCTGCTGTCACTACCTCTTATTGCCCCCTGCAAATCATGCAGAGATAAACACTGCAAAAACTGTTTTTGGCATTAGCTTATACCAACACTCAAGTTAAAAATGCATATTTAATCTCGCCTAAAACAAATAAACCCCATTACAGTTGAGTTTATAGGTATAAAAGTTTATTTTTATGCACTCAAACTGCATAAATAAAAAATTTACCTTAACTCGTTGCTACTTTTACCGGGAGATTCACATGTTTAAACGTTTAATGCTGGTCGGAACTTGTCTGGCCGCCGTATTGTCTGCGGGTAGCGTTGTTGCAGCCGAGCCGACTTATGTTGTCGGTTCCGGTGGTACCTACCGCCCATTTGAGTATGAAAATAGCCAAAAACAACTGGAAGGTTTTGATATAGATATCATCAAAGCTATCGGTAAAGCTGAAGGTTTTCAGGTCAAATTGGTGAATACGCCGTGGGAAGGGATTTTTGCCACATTAGGCTCCGGTGATCGCGATATCATCATTTCGGGTATCACCATTACGGATAAACGTAAACAAATGGTTGATTTTTCAGATCCTTATTTCCCTGCCGAACAAACTATCGTCGTGGCTAAAGGCTCTAAAGTTGATTCCATTGCGGCACTGAAAGATCTGAATGTTGGCGTGGTGAACTCAAGCACCGGCGACATCGTGGTATCCGATGTTCTGGGTAAAAACAGCACTGCGATCAAACGCTTTGATAACACGCCACTGATGCTGCAAGAACTCTACGAAGATGGCATCGCTGCCGCCGTAGGTGATGTAGGTGTCGCCAAGTTCTACCTGAAAACCCACCCGGAAAAAGCCTTTGAACTGGTTTCCGATACCAAGTTTGAGCGCCAATATTTCGGTATTGCGGTGGCGAAAGGTAATGAAGAATTACGCACCAAAATCAACAGTGGTTTACAGAAAATCATTGCTGACGGCACTTACGCCAAAATCTATGAAAAATGGTTTGATGCACAGGTACCAACACTGCCAGCCGCAACCCAGCCAGCAAAATAACCCTTTCTTATATACGCCACCGCTGCGTGAATGCGCGGTGGCTTGATTGACCGGATCACCCTATGTCAGGATTTCGTTGGGAAATCATTCAGGAATACGCCCCACTGTTTATGGACGGTGCCTGGATGACAATTAAGTGCACCATTATCTGTGTGATTTTGGGCACAACCTGGGGGTTAACCCTCGGTCTGGGCCGTCTGGCGCAAGCGCCTCACGGTATCTGGAAGCCAGTATTGTACTATTTCGTTCAATGGCCAGTACGCATCTATATTAGTGCTATTCGTGGCACACCCTTATTTGTGCAAATAATGGTGGTGCATTTCGCGCTGGTACCACTGTTTATTAACCCACGGGATGGCATTCTGGTCACCAATGGCATTATGTCTTCTGATTTTGCCAGAATGCTGCGCTCAGATTACGGTGCTTTTTTATCCTGCGTCGTGGCTATCACGCTGAACGCGGGTGCTTATGTTTCTGAGATTTTCCGTGCGGGTATTCAGTCAATTGATCGCGGCCAGATGGAAGCCTCGCGCTCATTGGGAATGAGCTACGGCAAAACGATGCGCAAGGTTATTCTGCCTCAGGCTTTCCGCCGGATGTTACCGCCACTGGGTAACAATGCCATCGCTATCGTAAAAGATTCATCGCTGGCCTCTGCGATTGGCCTGGCTGACTTAGCCTATGCTGCTCGCACCGTTTCTGGTGCCTATGCGACTTATTGGGAACCCTACCTGACCATCTCACTGGTTTATTGGGTTATCACATTCTTACTTTCGCTATTAGTGCGGCATATGGAAAAGAGGTTCGGTAAAAGTGATTCACGTACATAACCTACAAAAACAATTTGGCGAAACCCATGTGTTGCGTGGCATTTCTTGCGACATTCAGCCAAAAGAAGTGGTTTGCATCATTGGCCCATCCGGTTCGGGTAAAAGCACCTTTTTGCGCTGTATTAATGCGTTGGAGACGTTATCCGGGGGGGAAATAACCGTTAATGGTTTTGAGATCCATAACCCGAAAACCGATCTCAACCGGATGCGCGAAAGTGTCGGCATGGTGTTCCAACGTTTTAATCTATTCCCTCATATGACGGTGTTGGAAAACCTAACCATGGCACCTATGGATGTTAAAAAGCTGCCACGAGCGCAAGCCATAGAACGGGCTGAATTGTTGTTACGCAAGGTGGGATTGCTCGATAAGATTGATGCCTATCCCAGCAGTCTTTCTGGCGGTCAACAGCAACGCGTCGCCATTGCCCGAGCCTTGGCAATGGAACCTAAAATCATGTTGTTTGACGAACCGACTTCAGCGCTGGACCCGGAGTTAGTCGGTGAAGTGCTGGCGGTGATGAAAGCATTAGCACTGGAAGGGATGACCATGGTGGTAGTGACTCATGAAATGGGCTTTGCCCGAGATGTTGCCGACCGGGTGTTGTTTATTGATCAAGGGGTGATACAGGAAGAGGGGCAACCGGAAAAAATCTTTACCGCCCCGACTAACCCGCGAACTCAGGCATTTCTCAGTAAGGTGCTTTCAGCGCAAGGGTAAACGGTTACCCATTGAAGATGTTACAAATTGAAGCGGGTTATTATCGGGTGAAACCGAATAGCCCGCCGATTTGCTCACCAACCAGTAAGAAATGAAAACAGCATCCAGAATAAACACAATACGGCAATACCACTCCCACCAATGGTAAATAAGAGATTACCGCGCGATAACACACTCAAAGCAATACCTACCAACACTGAAACCGGCATCAGCGCCAGAAAGAACGGCCAAGTGTACAGCAGGAAGAAGACGGTATTGGGACCATAGACAAAGAAAGGTATCGCAAACGCCAGCCAATAGAAAACAAAGCCTGTAACACCACCGAGAAAGGAGTATGACGGCTCCTCCCTTTCCCGCTGTTCGTCGATAATAATTTGGGTGATATTCTGCATAGCAATCCTGTGGGCACAGTTTACCAGCACGCTCTAAGGGCGTTTTGCCGGTAGCCATTAGTATAGATACCCAGCGTAATTAGCGTTACAGGTAGGCAGCAAGCTAATACATCCCGATGCGCTTACACAGTCAAGTGATTCGGGTGAATGCGTGCAGCTAACGGCCCTGTAGCTTCAAGTACAAAGGGTATCATTTAGGATTTGATAATAGCTCGACCACGCAGTACGTCTAACAATTGTTCAATCAAATTTGTTACTAATTGTTCACCCGGCAAATGAATATCAGCGTGTTCGGGTGATTCATAAATAGAGTCAATGCCAGTAAAATTTTTCAGCTCGCCAGCACGGGCTTTTTTGTACAAACCTTTAGGGTCACGGGCCTCACAAATAGCCAACGGTGTATCGACAAATACCTCAATAAACTGGCCTGATGCCAACATATTGCGCACCATTTCCCGCTCAGCCCGATGAGGTGAGATAAACGCCGTCAGCACCACCAACCCGGCATCTACCATCAGTTTGGCCACCTCCCCGACGCGACGAATATTCTCGCGCCGGTCAGTATCAGAAAAACCCAAATCACGGCATAAACCATGGCGCACATTGTCGCCATCCAGTAAGTAAGTGCTAACACCGCGAGCAAACAGTGCCTGTTCCAGCGCACCGGCAAGGGTAGATTTCCCTGAGCCAGATAAACCGGTAAACCACAGCACCACCCCTTGGTGCCCATGCTGTTGCTCCCGATCCTCTCGGGTCACCGCATGGGGATGCCAGATGATATTCTCATCAGCCGGCAGAGCGCCCGATTCATTAACATCATGCGTTTTCAACGGATCGGCGTACAAGTTATTTACCCCCTAACAGATCACGCGCGCCCCAGTGTGGGAAATGGCGGCGAACCAAAGCATTCAGTTCTAACTCAAACGTACTGAATTCAGTATTTTCCTGATAAACCGACGCCAGCGTTTCGCGAATTAACCCTGCACCAACAGTGACATTAGTCAGCCGATCAATAAAGATCATGCCACCGGTATCCCGATTGCGTTGATAGCTGTCGAGCACCAGCGGTTCATCAAATGCCAGTTCAACCAAACCAATGCCATTAAGCGGCAGGCTGTCAACTACCCGCTGGGTCAATGAGTTGATTTCCACCTGATATTGAATATTTTCCACCCGCGCACGGGTCTTTTTCCCCGCTACTTTGATGTCATAACTTTGTCCAGCCACTAACGGCTGTTCCGCCATCCACACCACATCCACCAGCGCATTTTGCGCCGCTGTTAAGGTCTCACTGGCATCAACCAATAAATCGCCACGGCTGATATCCACTTCATCAGTCAGCACCAAGGTTATGGCTTCGCCGGGGATGGCTTGCTCCAAGTCACCATCAAAAGTAACAATGCGCGCCACACTTGATTCCACACCGGACGGCAGCACTTTTACTCTCTGCCCAACGCGCACCACACCGGCAGACAAGGTGCCAGAATAACCACGAAAATCCAGGTTTGGCCGGTTAACATACTGCACCGGGAAGCGCAGCGGCTGCTGCCGGCTGGTATTGACCACATCAACACTTTCCAGCACTTCCAGGAGTGTCGGGCCGGAATACCAATTCATTTTCTCGCTCGGTGATGCCACATTATCGCCATCCAGCGCAGATAGAGGGACAAACTTGATGTCGAGATCCGTGGGTAATTGCTCGGCAAAACCCAGGTAATCTTCTTTAAATTGTTCGAAGACGCTTTCCTGATATTCCACCAAATCCATCTTATTCACCGCCACTACCAAATGGCGGATCCCCAGCAATGTAGCGATAAAGCTGTGACGGCGAGTTTGATCCAATACCCCTTTGCGGGCATCGATCAACAAAATCGCCAGATCGCAGGTAGAAGCCCCGGTCGCCATATTGCGGGTATATTGCTCATGCCCCGGTGTATCCGCGATGATAAATTTGCGTTTCTCGGTTGAGAAATAGCGATAAGCCACATCAATGGTGATGCCCTGCTCACGCTCGGCCTGCAAGCCATCAACCAATAACGCCAAATCCAATTTTTCACCCTGAGTGCCAATACGTTTACTGTCAGTGTGCAGCGTTGATAACTGATCTTCATAGATTTGGCGGGTATCATGCAGTAAACGCCCAATCAGGGTGCTCTTACCGTCATCCACACTGCCACAGGTCAGAAAACGCAACATCGTTTTATGCTGTTGGGCATGCAGGTAAGCTTCTACTCCACCCTCGTTGGCAATCTGCTGGGCGATAGAGGTATTTTGTAAAATCATCGATTTGTTCTCTGAAACTGACAGCTCATCGACAACGGGCTGATCTTGTAATTTCGTGCTCATTGGGCGCTCCTCAGAAATATCCCTGACGCTTTTTAAGCTCCATCGAGCCGGATTGGTCACGGTCGATCATTCGCCCCTGACGCTCACTGGTGGTAGAGATAAGCATCTCTTCGATGATGGCCGGTAAAGTTTCAGCCTCGGACTCTACCGCGCCAGTCAATGGCCAACAGCCCAAGGTGCGAAAACGCACCATCTTCTGAGTAATGACCTCACCCGGTTGTAAATCAATTCGGTCGTCATCCACCATCAGTAACATGCCATCACGCTCAACCACCGGGCGAGGCTTTGCCAGATACAGTGGAACAATGTCGATTTTTTCCAAGAAGATATATTGCCAAATATCCAGCTCAGTCCAGTTGGACAGCGGGAACACGCGGATACTTTCGCCTTTGTTAATTTGGCCGTTGTAGTTGTGCCACAGTTCCGGGCGCTGATTTTTTGGATCCCAGCGATGGAAGCGGTCACGGAACGAATAAATACGCTCTTTGGCGCGGGATTTCTCTTCGTCACGCCGTGCGCCACCAAATGCAGCATCAAAACCATATTTGTTCAGCGCTTGCTTCAAGCCTTCGGTTTTCATGATATCGGTGTGTTTGGCGCTGCCGTGAACAAACGGGTTAATGCCCATTGCTACCCCTTCCGGGTTGCGGTGGACCAGTAGCTCGCAGCCAAATGCTTTAGCGGTACGGTCGCGAAATTCATACATCTCGCGGAATTTCCAACCGGTATCCACATGCAATAACGGGAATGGCAAATTACCGGGGAAGAAGGCCTTGCGCGCCAAATGCAGCATCACAGAGGAATCCTTACCGATAGAATAGAGCATCACCGGATTACCGAATTCAGCGGCCACTTCACGGATGATATGGATACTCTCCGCCTCCAATTGCCGCAAATGAGTGAGTCGTTTTTCGTCCATAACAGATCCTTTATGCCAAATTCACGACTGACGGGCTGATAGCCTGTTCAGTCTGTGGTTGTTGCCCAAACCAGGCGATTTGGTGATGTAAATCCACCACTTCACCGATAACCAGCAGTGCTGGGGTCGGCGCCTGATGTGCTAATGATTCCAGTTGGGCCAGTGTGCCCGTCAAAACTTGTTGGTCAGCACGGGTTCCCCGGCCAATTACCGCTACAGGGGTGGTGCTTGCCCGACCATGGGCTATGAGCTGACGGCTAATCTCGGCGGCTTTCACTGTTCCCATATAAATCGCCAAAGTTTGGCGGCCTCGAGCCAGTGCCGGCCAATCCAAATCATCGCCATCGGCGCGGCAATGCCCGGTAATAAAGGTCACGCTCTGAGCATAGTCACGATGCGTCAGGGGGATACCCGCATAGGCTGTCGCCCCACTTGCCGCCGTCACTCCCGGCACCACCTGAAACGCGATGCCCGCACGCGCCACCATTTGCAGCTCTTCACCACCACGGCCAAAGATAAACGGATCACCGCCTTTCAGCCGCACTACCCGTTTCCCCTGCTGCGCCAGCGAGACAAGTAATTGATTGGTTTCTTCCTGTGCTACCGAGTGCGCTCCCGCCCGTTTGCCGACACAGATACGTTCAGCGTCACGCCGTACCAGATCCAACACTTCCGGGCTGACTAAATGGTCATATAACACCACATCAGCCTGCTGAATCACTTGCAGGCCACGTAATGTCAGCAAACCTGGACAACCAGGCCCCGCCCCCACCAAAGCAACCTCACCCTGAGTGCTGCGCTGCCCCTCCAGCTCCCGTTGTAATTCCTCTTCGGCTTGTGCTAACTGACCACGGCTAATCAGACTCGCAAAGCGGCCACTAAATGCATTTTCCCAAAAGCGACGGCGCTCTCCCATCGAGGCGATATGCTGTTTAACCCGACCACGCCAGCGCCCGGCAACGGCTGCCATATCACTCAGGCTGGCAGGTAGCAGAGCCTCTAACTTCTCACGCAGTAAACGCGCCAGCACCGGAGCTTGACCGGCAGAGGAGATAGCCACCACCAGAGGGGAGCGATCGACAATCGACGGGAAGATAAACGAGCAGCGGGGTTGGTCATCAACCACGTTAGCCAAAAGATGTCGCTGATCCGCAGCGGTAAAAACAGCGGCATTCAGCACGGTATCGTTGGTGGCGGCAATCACCAAAAAAACATCATCCAACTGTTCCGGCAAGAAAACCTTTGCAAGCCAGTTAATGCGGCCATCCTGATGCTGTTGTTCCAGTTCAGATGAAAGAGCCTGTGCCACTACCCTCACCTGTGCACCCGCGCGGTGGAGTAAATCAATTTTTCGCGCAGCGACTTCGCCGCCGCCAACAACCAATACTGGGCGCTGTTTCAAGTCGGCAAATAGAGGTAGATAGTCCACAACGTCCTTCAATTACATGATAAAGCGTAGGGTGACTATAGGGGGGGGGCATGGCCTTATGAAATGACGAAAAGTAATTACAAGTTCCATAATGATATATAGGCGTAACAGCATGGCTTGCAGCTAAGTTAGCCAATTCGCACTCAGGGCGATTTTCTTACTTACTGACATAAAATTTCTACACTTTAGGAAGTATACAAATTGTCTATTGGTGTAGACAGTTTCATACTAAGCACCGGAAAGAGTTGTATTGTCCATGCTGCGAGGCATGGCCCAGACTATAACAAGGATATTTCGGTATGTTTTCCCGCCGTCGCCTAAAGTGGGCACTATTCACCCTGTGTTTCAGTACCGTCTTACCGTTGCATGCCGCTACGACTCAGGCCGTTGGTCGAATCGCTGAACAACAAATCCGCCATATCAGCACCTACTTTCCCGGCCGTATGGCGGGTAGCCCGGCAGAATTACTGGCTGCTGAGTATATCAACCACCGTTTTCAGCAAATGGGTTATCAAAGCAACCTGCGGGGTTTTAATACCCGCTATCTGTATACCAGTAAAAACGGTAAATCAAGCTGGCACACACTGACTGCCACCTCGGTGATTGCCGCTCGCAACATAACAACTCTCGATAAAAAGCAGGCGACTGGCAAAGCGGATGACCAGAAACAGATAATTATCATGGCGCACTTTGATACCTACACACCGCAAAGTGATAAAGATTTAGATAAGAATCTGGGTGGGCTGACGCTACAAGGGGTCGATGACAATGCGGCAGGGGTCGGCGTTATGCTGGAACTGGCTGAACATCTGAAAGACACACCATTGCGCTATGATTTGCGTTTTGTGGCACTCAGCGCCGAGGAGATAGGTGCACAAGGTGCCGAGAACTATCTGCAACGAATGAGTAAAACGGAGAAAGCCAACACACTGCTGGTGATCAACTTAGATAGTCTGATAACCGGTGACCGGCTCTATTTTAATGCCAGTAACCAGCCCACAGCCATTGCGGCAAGGGATCAGGCACTTGCGTTGGCACGTCGGTATGGCATTACTGCCGCCACAGTTAAAAACCAGATTAGCTCCCCCTGTAGGGCGGATAAAAATATCTTCTATAACGCCGGATTACCGGTGTTATCTGTCGAAGCAAGCAACTACAGCCTGGGTAACAAAGAGGGTTGTCAGCAACGGGCCATCAGTAGCCACTTTCCTCAAGGTATAACCCGTCATCAAAGCCAGCTAGATAACTTAAATTATCTGGATAAGTACTTACCGGGTCGTATCAGTAAACGTTCACACGATAGTGTGAAAATATTGTTGCCCCTGATACAAGCGCTCGCTGCTGATAAAAAATAATATTGGCTTTGCGTAACTTCGCGCAAAATACAGATAAAAACCAACAAATTCAACGTCAGGGTGATCATTATGATCGCCCTTTTTCGTGCTTTTCACGTATAACTCCTGGTGGGTATAGCACCCATAATTAATTGACTCAATCTCGCTAGTGGGTATAATGCCCACCCGCAACTCACCAGGAGATCACATGGAGAGTGGCGAATTAATAAAGCGATTGCAGGATACGGGCTGGCAAATCAGGGGCTGTAAAAAACCAATGGCGGTAGCCATGTCACGATGTGCAAACCGGGTGTACGCAAGATCATTACGCTACCCCATCCGCGCAAGGATACATCCAAAGGTGTTCTGCGGCAGGCTCAGCAGATTGCCGGGATTAAATTGATTTAAACAAAGCCGTATACCCTAAATCATTCAAGTTGCAGGAAGGTGTGAAGTCACCCACTGGGAACCGCCTCCACACATTGGGTTTGAATGATGACGGGTATAAACGCTTAGGGAGTTAACCATGATCTACCCTATTTTTATTTTCAGTACCACTGAAGGATTCGATGGATATTTTCCCGATCTTGACGGTTGTTTCTTTGCTGGCAATACCTTTGCCGATATCAGTAAAAATGCCGAAGAAGCCTTTGCTGTTCATATTGAAGCACTGATGGATGAAGGTTTTCCATTACCCACGCCCCCGAAAGATCCACAGCGTTACATTGGGGATCCCCGGTTAAAAGAAGAAGCGGGGATTTTGGGGTTTGTTGAGATTGATCCGGCCAAATATGAAAGTAAGGCGGTCAAATTCAATCTGACCATGTCGCAAAATCTGCTGACCGCCATTGATAAGTTTATCGCCACACACCGGGGTTATAAGAACCGTAGCCAATTTCTGGCTGAATTGGCACGTGAGAGAATCATCAGCTAATAGATAATGAAAATGAGGGCACAGGCAGCGCCCTCAGACCACAGACAAATTCAAATAAAGGGAGAACGTGCGGTTGGGTGTAGGCGTTACGCATCAGTCGCCGGAACGCCCATCGGGGATGGTCTACTCTTCATTCACTGAGCTGTAACACTCACAGGGCTATAAATAGCGTTGATATTAGCTTCAACCTTCATGCAGGCCGCATTCGCGTTTCAACCCAAAGAAGCGAGTTTCCTCTTCGCTCATTCCCGGTTCCCATTTACGGGTAGTGTGAGTATCCCCGACCGATAAGTAACCCTGTTCCCAAAGAGGGTGATAGCTCAGGCCATTTTGGGTCAGATATTGATAAATCTGCCGATTATCCCAATCGATAATCGGTAGCAATTTGAAAACGCCACGCTGAATGGCTAACACCGGTAGCTGTGCCCGGCTGCCTGATTGTTCACGGCGAAGACCAGCAAACCACGTTTGAGCCCCCAGCGTTTCCAACGCCCGATTCATGGGTTCCACTTTGTTCAGGTCATTGTAACGTTCAATACCCTCGACTCCTTGCTGCCACAATTTACCGTAACGGGCTTCCTGCCAAGCCGGGCTATGAGGGGCACGAAATACCTGTAAGTTAAGTTGAAGCTTCTCGGTCAAGTCATCAATAAACTGATAAGTTTCTGGGAATAGGTAACCGGTATCAGTAAGAATTACTGGAATATCAGAACGTTGCCGCGTAACAAGATGCAAACAAACGGCGGCCTGAATACCAAAGCTGGAAGAAAGTACAAACTCGCCCGGTAGATTTTCCAATGCCCAGCTCACCCGCTCTTGCGCGGTTAAATGCTCAAGTTGACCGTTAACCAGTACCAGTGCCGCCGCTTGTTCTGCTTTCGGCAGGGCATTAAGTTCACTCAAGTTAAATTGGCTCACACCGCCTCCTGTACGTCATAAAAATCACGGGCTGAATCAATCACTGGAGCAATCACACCAACGCGAATCACAAAGTCACCGAAACCTTCATCAGCATGGCGCTCTTTTGCCCAGCGCCCAACCAACTGATCGGTAATTGCCAGAATTTCATCTTCGGTGATGTTTTCACGATACATCCGCGGTATCCGAGTGCCTTCCCGGTTGCCACCCAGATGCAGGTTATAACGACCAACGGCTTTACCCACCAGCCCTACTTCTGCCAGTAAAGCCCGGCCACAGCCGTTCGGGCAGCCGGTAACTCGCATCACAATATGTTCATTGGGCAAACCGTGTTGCTGCAAAATACCTTCAATACGGGTAACAAACTCTGGCAGGAAGCGTTCAGCTTCGGCCATAGCCAATGGGCAGGTTGGGAATGAAACACACGCCATGGAGTTCTCACGCTGCGGGCTGACACTGTCATCCATCAAGCCATGCTCACGGGCCAGCGCCTCAATACGGGCTTTATCTTTTTCCGGCACCCCTGCCACAATCAGGTTCTGATTCGCAGTTAAGCGGAAATCACCCTGATGGATTTTAGCAATTTCTGCCACACCGGTTTTCAGGCTACGGCCAGGATAATCTAGCAAACGGCCATTTTCGATAAACAGGGTTAAATGCCATTTTTTATCAATGCCTTTCACCCAGCCAATACGATCGCCACGACCAGTAAATTGATAAGGCTTAATAGCGCCGAAACTGACGCCTGCGCGCTTTTCAACTTCCGCTTTGAAGGTTTCTACCCCTACTCGCTCCAGCGTATATTTGGTTTTAGCATTTTTGCGATCGGTACGATTGCCCCAATCACGTTGAGTGGTAACAACCGCTTCAGCGATAGCCAGCGTGTGCTGTAGCGGAATGTAGCCAAATTCACTTGCTTTACGGGGATAGGTATTCTTATCACCATGAGCAATGGATAGCCCACCGCCTACCAACACGTTAAAGCCAATCAGTTTGCCTTTATCGGCGACAGCCACAAAGTTGAGATCGTTGGCGTGTAGATCCACATCATTTTGCGGAGGAATAACAACTGTAGTTTTAAATTTACGCGGTAAATAGGTCGCGCCGAGAATCGGCTCCTCATCGGTGGTCGCCACTTTTTCCGCATCCAACCAAATTTCGGCATAAGCGCGAGTACGCGGCAGCAAATGCTCAGAAATCTTTTTCGCCCATTCGTAGGCTTCCTGATGTAGCACCGATTCCACCGGGTTCGACGTACACAGTACATTACGGTTTACATCGTTTGCCGTCGCCAACGCATCCAGCCCCAATTGATTAAGCAACTGATGGGCCGGTTTAACATTACCTTTCAGAATGCCATGGAACTGGAATGTCTGGCGATTGGTGATACGGATGCTGCCGTATAAGGTGTTATCCGCCGCAAACTTATCAATTCCCAACCATTGCTGTGGGGTAATAATCCCCCCTGGCAAGCGGCAACGTAGCATCATGGCATGACGTGGTTCCAGCTTCTGCTCGGCGCGTTCGGCGCGGATATCACGGTCATCCTGCTGGTACATACCGTGGAAGCGGATTAACAGGAAGTTGTCGCCATTGAAACCACCCGTTAGACCGTCATTCAAGTCTTTGGCAATGGTCCCACGCAGGAAATTGCTTTCCGACTTCATACGTTCGCCATCAGACAGTTTTCCAGTAACGACTAATGGCCCTGGGTGTTTTTCATTCATCAGTACACATCCCGCTGATAACGGCGCGCCAGGCGCAGCTCACTTAAATATTCATCAGCCTGCTCGGTATCCATTGCACCGTGCAGAGCCACCACGTCCAGTAAAACCTGCTCAACGTCTTTGGCCATGCGGTTAGCATCGCCACAGACGTAAATGTGGGCACCTTGTTGTATCCAGTTCCACAGTTCTGCGCCCTGTGCGCGCAGTTTGTCTTGTACGTATATTTTATGGGCCTGATCGCGCGACCAAGCCAGATCAATGCGGGTCAGCAAGCCGTCTTTAACATAGCGCTGCCATTCAACCTGATAGAGGAAATCCTCGGTGAAATGAGGGTTGCCAAAGAACAACCAATTCTTGCCACTCGCACCATCGGCCTCACGCTGTTGCATAAAGGCGCGGAAAGGTGCAATACCGGTACCGGGACCAATCATGATAACTGGCGTTTGCGGGTTAGCAGGCAGGCGGAAGTTATCGTTATGTTCGATAAAGACTCGAATATCACCCTCCACTTCCAGCCGATCAGCCAAATACCCTGACGCCCCTCCGGTACGTGGCCGCCCATCAATGTCATAGCGCACCACACCCACAGTGATATGTACTTCGTTTTCAGTCTCAGCCTGTGAGGAAGCAATGGAGTACAAGCGCGGCGTCAGTGGCCGTAACAGCGCAATCAGCTGATCAGCATTGAGATCAGACGGGGCCTGTCTAACCATATCAACGATCGGGGTATTTTTGGCATATTGTTGCAGCGCCGGTTTATCTGCCAGCAGCGCAATCAGCTTCTCATCACGGGAAAGTGCCGCATACTTATCAACGATCAGCGTCGTATTTTGTGTCAGTTCAAAATGGCTGCGCAATGCCTGTGCCAGTGGCAGATTCTGCCCGTCGACACTGACCTGTTCGTCACCTTTAAGCCACAACAGAGCGAGCAGCTCGTCTACCAGGGCCGGGTCATTATCAAACCAGACCCCCAGTGCATCACCGGGTTGGTAACGCAGACCTGAATCGGCTAAATCTATTTCAATGTGGCGGACATCTTTTTCGGAGTTACGGCCTGTCACTTTCTGCTGTACCGATAATTGCGCGGTCAGTGGTGCCGTTTTGCTGTATGGGCTGGATGTGATTTCATCCACGACACCACTTTGAGTTACCGCCGCCGCAGTTGCCGATTGTGCCGGCACCCGAGCCTGTAACACTGCAACGATCTGCTGACGCCACTGCTGTGCCGATTCCTGATATTCCACATCCGCATCGACACGATCCAATAAGCGCTGAGCACCAAGTTCCGCCAATTTGCTGTCGAAATCTTTACCTGCCTGGCAAAAGTGCTCGTAAGAGGTGTCCCCTAATCCAAACACAGCAAAGGCGGTTTCCGGCAACTTAGGCGCTTTTTTAGAGAATAAGTATTTGTGCAATGCAACCGCTTCTTCCGCGGGTTCACCTTCGCCCTGAGTGGAGGCAACGACAATTAATAGGCGTTCTTGTGCAATTTGCTTAAACTTATAATCACCCGCATTGACCAAATTGACATTAAGTTTAGCCGCCAGAAGGTCATCACGTAGCTGTTCCGCCAAGCGGCGTGCATTACCGGTCTGAGAGGCAGAGATAAGGGTAATCGTCAGCGCTGGCGGAGCCACTGCCGCTGGGGTTGCAGCCACACCTGGCTGTTGATTAACCATGCCCCAGAAATAACCGGACAACCATGCCATTTGGGTTGGGGAAAACTCACCAACCGCCGCCTGTAAGCGGGCTAACTGCTCCGGCGATAGCGGAAGTAAAGAAGTAGGAGGAACCTGAGTCGTCATTGCAGTACGCATTCCCTTAAGCTTTAGCCAGTGTCAGTCGATCTATTTTCAGCACATATTTCTTAATGTTTGTAAGGTTAACCATCCCGATAATAACAATTAAAGAAGCGATAGAAATAATAAATAACCAAAACGACTAAGCGGTTTTTCAGGTAATGGATATGAGTTAAAGTGTTCAACTTATTAAGAAAATTTTCACTAACCCATATCAAGCTATTAATTTGCCACGTCTACATATAAATCAGTAAGCTACGGGTAAAAGGCCGGTTTGCCAGGGGCCAGGAAGCGCTCCCCGTTGTGCGCTTTCATAGCCAGCAGAGGTGCTTTCCGGTACTATGCGGCGGTTTTTTGAGTCAATAAGGTCAGGACTATGAGCACCACCCTATTTAAAGATTTTCAATTTGAAGCCGCTCACCGGCTGCCCCATGTTGCGGAAGGTCATAAGTGTGGCCGTTTGCACGGTCATTCATTTATGGTCCGTATCGAGGTTACCGGTGAAGTCGATGCTCACTCCGGCTGGGTGATGGATTTTGCTGATCTGAAAGCGGCATTTAAACCTATTTGGGAACGACTGGATCACTACTATCTGAATGATATTCCCGGTTTGGAAAACCCGACCAGTGAAGTACTGGCCAGTTGGATTTGGCAACAGCTTAAACCGCAGTTACCAGAACTGAGCGCAGTAATGGTGAAAGAGACCTGTTCTGCGGGCTGCGTTTATCGCGGATAATAAATCGCGACTAACAAATCGATACCCAAAGTCATTGATGTTGCAGCGCTTGCGCTGGCCCGCAGGGTGAGCCTCTTATAAGGCTCATAATCCCAATGAGCTTACATGAGTAAGTGATTTGGGTGACAAATCTGTCGGGAGCAGATTTGAACGCTGCTTGCAGCGGCCTCACAGAGGCGAGGCCCATGGACGGGCCGAGTAATGAGCGCCGCAACACCGCTGCGGCGGCAAGGACGAAGGGGATTAAGCGATATTTAAATACTTATGCGTCTGCATCGACAACCGCCAATTCTTGGCAATACAAGTTTCGATACAGAGCTTAGTAGCGTCGTCTTTCTGGCTGATGGGTTGTAACGCAATAATCCGCTTTTTGTCGTCATCCAGCGTGGCAAGCAGTGCCTCTAATGCCTCGATATCACGCATGCGGCCAACCGGATGTTTGATTTCATCGGCGCGTTGCAATGCCTGAGGCAATACTTTCAGGCCACCGCGCATATTTACTTTTGGCGAAACCGTCACCCAGGTCGTCGCTGAACACCGCACATCATGCGTGCCGCTGGTTTCAATCTGACAGCTATAACCGGCCTGCTCCAACAATGAGGTTAAGGGGAATAAGTCGTAAATAGCGGGTTCTCCGCCAGTGATAACAACATGGCGAGCGGTATATCCCTGCTGAGAGAAAATCTCCAGTAGCTGTTGTGCGCAGGCTTCCCCCCAGGCATCACTTTCGGCAGTTTTCACCATAATACGCTGCATATCAACTTCCCGATCGGCTTCCTTTTCCCAAGTGTGTTTGGTATCGCACCAGCTACAACCTACCGGGCAGCCCTGCAAACGCACAAAGATCGCCGGTACACCGGTGAAGTAACCCTCGCCTTGCAAGGTTTGGAACATCTCATTAATCGGGTACAGCATCAGTTTCTCTATATTCATTCAAGCCAATCGGCGATTATCGCAGATTCTCTGACTGTGACCAAACTGGCAACGCTTATGCTGCCAGTTTGTCTGTATCAGAGTATTACTCAATCACACCACAAGCCATGCGCGCACCGCCACCGCCTAACGGCATTGGATGATCGGCATAGTTGTCACCACCGGCATGAATCATCAAGGCATGCTGCTTCAGTTCAGAGAGTGATTTCAGCCGCGGAGCCAATACCTGATAAGTCGCACTGCCATCAGCATTCACTACCAGCCCCGGCAAATCCCCCAGATGCCCTTTGTCATTATAAGGGCCAAGGT
Source organism: Yersinia sp. 2540 StPb PI (assembly GCF_052217165.1). NCBI lineage: Bacteria > Pseudomonadati > Pseudomonadota > Gammaproteobacteria > Enterobacterales > Yersiniaceae > Yersinia > Yersinia sp. 2540 StPb PI. The sequence goes on along the minus strand of NZ_JAZGQC010000001.1, from coordinate 1,451,162 downwards.
GTACGGCCGTTTTTTGTGGGTCCAAATGGCCGCCAGCGGCAAGGGCTGGCACGGGTTTGCCGTCTTTCTGCCCTGGTGCACAACTTGGGAATTCATGCAGATGGAATCCATGAATTCCCGCCACCAGCCCGGTCAAATTAGGCGTGAACAGTAAACCATAAGGTGTTTCAGTCACTGTCACCGTGCCCAGAGCTTTACCATTACCTTCAGGGAGTGCTTCGTTCATGGTCACAGTAACGCCCGCAGCCAGCACACTGCTGGTAAAAAGCATCGCTGGCAACATTAAGTATTTCAGTTTCATCCGTTATCTTCCTTTATGCATTATTGTCGAATCATTCGGGTACACATTAATGATAACGGGTGATGAATTATCTGCACGGCAGCGGTGTAAGAGATGTGAAGCCGATGTGTGGGGTGGGTGAGATTCAGATTAATCCCGCAGAGGTAAGTAAGTGGTAATAACAGGCTAATTTGTAACAATGACAGCTCACGATCCGCATATTACCGAAGCTTGCCCCGCCATATCCCATAAAAAAACCCGCCTATTAAGGCGGGCTTTATCAACAAACTGTTTTACTGAAGGTAAAGCGCAGTAATTACTGGCCTTTCACTTCTTTCAGACCGTTGAATGGTGCGCGGTCGCCCAGCGCTTCCTCAATCCGAATAAGCTGGTTGTATTTAGCAACACGGTCAGAACGGCTCATTGAACCAGTTTTGATTTGGCCTGCTGCGGTACCTACTGCCAGGTCGGCAATGGTAGCATCTTCGGTTTCGCCTGAACGGTGAGAGATAACCGCGGTGTAACCTGCATCTTTCGCCATCTTGATAGCAGCCAGAGTTTCGGTCAGAGAACCGATCTGGTTGAATTTGATCAAGATAGAGTTAGCAACACCTTTCTCGATACCTTCTTTCAGGATCTTGGTGTTGGTTACAAACAGGTCGTCACCAACCAGTTGGATTTTGTCACCCAAAACTTCGGTCTGGTATTTGAAGCCAGCCCAGTCAGATTCGTCCAAGCCATCTTCGATGGAGACGATTGGGTACTGTTTGGTCAGGTCTTCCAGGAAGTGAGTGAACTCTTCAGAAGTGAACGCTTTGTTGCCTTCGCCAGCCAGAACATATTTGCCATCTTTGTAGAACTCAGATGCCGCACAGTCCATAGCCAGAGTAACGTCTTTGCCCAACACGTAGCCTGCTTGTTTTACCGCTTCAGCGATAACAGCCAGTGCTTCGGCGTTAGAACCCAGATTTGGTGCATAACCGCCTTCGTCGCCTACCGCAGTGCTCATGCCTTTAGACTTCAGAACTTTAGCCAAAGTATGGAACACTTCTGAACCGATGCGAACCGCTTCTTTCAGAGTTTTCGCGCCTACTGGCTGAATCATAAACTCTTGAATATCAACGTTGTTATCAGCATGTTCGCCGCCGTTGATGATGTTCATCATAGGCAGTGGCATAGAGAATTTGCCTGGGGTGCCGTTCAGTTCAGCAATGTGCTCGTACAAAGGCATGCCTTTAGACGCTGCTGCTGCTTTCGCTGCTGCCAGAGAAACAGCCAGGATGGCGTTAGCACCAAACTGGGATTTGTTCTCAGTACCATCCAGATCGATCATGATCTTATCGATGTTAGCCTGGTCTTTAGCATCTTTACCCATAACTGCCTGAGCAATTGGGCCATTTACTGCTGCAACGGCTTTCAGAACGCCTTTGCCCAGGAAACGGGATTTGTCACCGTCACGCAGTTCCAGTGCTTCACGGGAACCGGTAGAAGCACCTGATGGTGCCGCAGCCAAACCAACAAAACCGCCTTCCAGATGAACTTCAGCTTCTACAGTTGGGTTACCACGGGAGTCGATGATTTCGCGACCGATGACTTTAACGATTTTGGACATTAGATTTTCCTCAGTACAAGTTAAACTAAAACTCCAGACAGAGGGGGCGACATCGCTGCCGCCCCTTCTACCAAATATTTTATTTCACCTGGCGCTTCTGATAATCACCAGCCGCTTTAACAAAGCCGGCGAACAACGGGTGACCATCACGTGGCGTCGAAGTAAATTCTGGATGGAACTGACAAGCTACAAACCACGGGTGGTTTGGTAACTCAATAATTTCCACCAGTTTGTTATCCGCAGAACGCCCTGCTACACGTAACCCGGCGGCTTCAATCTGCTTCAACAACATGTTGTTTACTTCATAGCGATGACGATGGCGCTCAACGATGGTAGGTTCGCCATACATCTGACGTACCAGGCTACCTTCGGTCAGGTGACATTGTTGCCCACCCACCCGCATGGTACCGCCCAAATCGCTCTCTTCCGTGCGTACTTCAACGTTGCCGTCTTCATCACGCCATTCGGTGATTAATGCAACCACCGGATACTTACAGTCTGGCACAAATTCGGTGGAGTTTGCGTTTTCCATCCCCGCTACGTTGCGGGCAAACTCCATCAGTGCAACTTGCATACCCAGGCAAATACCCAGATAAGGAATATTGTGTTCACGGGCATAACGCGCTGCCAGAACCTTGCCTTCCACACCACGGTAACCAAAGCCACCTGGGATCAGAATAGCATCCAGTCCTTTCAGCATCTCTTCGCCGCGTGTCTCAACATCTTGCGAATCAATCAGCTTGATGTTCACCGTCAGGCGATTTTTCAGCCCACCGTGTTTGAGCGCTTCAATCACAGATTTATAAGCATCCGGCAATTCTACGTATTTACCGATCATCCCGATGGTCACTTCGCCACCTGGATTCGACTCTTCGTATAATACCTGTTCCCATTCAGCAAGATTTGCTTCAGGACAAGTTAAGCTGAATCGTTTACAAATATAATCGTCAAGGCCCTGTGATTTCAATAGCCCTGGGATTTTATAAATGGAATCAACATCTTTTAGGGAGATAACCGCTTTTTCTGGCACATTACAGAACAAGGCAATTTTGGCCCGTTCATTAGCAGGAACTGCGCGATCAGAACGGCAAATTAGCACATCTGGCTGAATACCAATGGAAAGCAGCTCTTTTACCGAATGTTGCGTTGGCTTAGTTTTCACTTCACCGGCAGCCGCCAGGTAAGGAACCAACGTCAGATGCATATAAAGCGTGTGCTCGCGGCCAACATCAACTGCCATCTGGCGAATAGCTTCCAGGAATGGCAAGGATTCGATATCGCCCACGGTGCCACCAATTTCAACCAAAACCACATCGTGGCCTTCGCCGCCTTCGATGATGCGCTCTTTGATAGCATTGGTAATATGAGGGATAACCTGGATAGTCGCACCCAGATAGTCGCCACGGCGTTCTTTACGCAGAACTTCAGAATAGATACGGCCAGTGGTGAAGTTGTTACGACGGGTCATTTTGGTGCGAATGAAACGCTCGTAATGCCCTAAATCCAGATCGGTTTCAGCACCATCTTCGGTGACGAAAACTTCCCCGTGTTGAGTCGGGCTCATGGTGCCCGGATCCACGTTGATGTACGGGTCCAGTTTCATGATGGTAACGTTGAGGCCACGGGCTTCAAGTATAGCCGCCAGAGAGGCTGCGGCAATGCCTTTACCCAGAGAGGATACGACCCCGCCGGTCACAAAAATATAATTAGTTGTCATGCTGAACCTGAGAGTTTAGGTTTAAAGACGATGGAAGAACCAAGACGGGAAAGTAGTATACTCGAACCTTGGTTTCGCTACAAACTATCTCCGCGCCAGTGGCCATTTTCGCGACCAAAACCGCACGGAACATCGTCTTGCTATCCGTTATAATTCAATATATTAACGTAATTAAAATCCAACAACCATCCGCCGAATGAATTAAAACACCTTAAATTTCAGTTTCTTGCTTTTTAACTTGCTGCCAGGCGGCTTCCATTTCTTCCAGCGTCGCGCGCTCCATGCTCTTCCCTGATGCCGTAACTATTTGTTCTACCTGACGAAAACGACGTTCAAACTTGCGGTTAGCTGCCTGTAAGGCATTTTCAGCTTTATGGCCTAAATGACGAGATAAGTTAACCGTAGCAAACAGCAAATCGCCAATTTCTTCCCCCAGTTTTTCTTCATCCACCACCGCCTGGCGAGCTTCGAACATCACTTCATCGATCTCTTCATAGACTTTGTCCAAAACCGGACCAAGTGTGTCCCAATCAAAACCAACCGCTGCGCAGCGCTTTTGGATTTTATGGGCTTTCATCAATGCTGGTAGTGCATCGGGAATATCATCCAGTGCCGAATACAGGGCTTTCTCCGCTCTTTCCTCGGCTTTACGCGATTCCCAACCCGCCAGCGCCGCTTCACTGCCAATCGCTACGTCAGTGGCGTTTAGCGCAGCATTAGGGAATACATGAGGGTGACGACGCTCCAGTTTGTCGCTGATGGCATGACAAACATCATCAAACGCAAACAGCCCCTGTTCCTGCCCCATTTGGGCATAAAACACCACCTGAAACAGCAAATCGCCCAGCTCATCACGTAAATCGTCAAAATCCTTGCGCGCAATCGCGTCAAGCACCTCATAGGTTTCTTCTAATGTATAGGGAGCGATGGTGTCAAACGTCTGTTTACGATCCCACGGGCAGCCGTGTTCCGGGTCACGTAAGGTACGCATAATATCCAACAAACGTTGCAAAGCTAAGGCGTTGATATCAGGGGTAGTTACTGGCTGGGTCATCTCAATTTATTCACTTTTGCTGTTTAAAATTCGAGGCGTAGCGGGCGCAGGCAGATTGCGGCCAGCGCACAGCCCCCGGAGCGTACACGCAGTACGTGAGGAGGGCGAGCACTGCCCAATATCAAGATGCTAAAGCGCAGTAGCCGTTTAAAGTTCACTAATTGCCGTGGAGCCGACGGGCATCTATCACATCCGGCAACTGATTCAGCTTGGCTAACACCCTACCCAGCACCTGCAAGTTGTAAATCTCGATATCCATATCGATGGTGGCGAGCATCTTTTTGGTATCGCTGCGGCTGGCAACCCCCAATACATTGACCTTTTCGTTCGCCAGTATGGTGGTGATATCACGTAACAAACCACTGCGATCATTGGCGGTCACCCGCACCACTAATGAATAGCCACTGGAGTAGCTTTCACCCCAAACCGCATCAACAATCCGCTCTGGTGCATGAGACTGCAATTCAGCCAGTTGTTCACAATCAGCACGATGAATGGATATCCCCCGCCCCTGGGTAATAAAACCAATAATCTCATCACCGGGAATCGGTTGGCAGCAGCGGGCAATATGGTGCATCAGATTGCCAACACCTTCGACCACAATGCGCCCGCTGTCTTTGCTGGCGTTGCGTGGTGGTGGCTGATGCTTATTATTCAGATGGCGCAATGCCTCTAAATCAGCCTCTTCCGCTGTTGGCTTGTTCAGCTTGCCTTGCAGGAAGTTGACCATCTGATTCAGACGGATATCACCACCGCCAATGGCCGCCAACACTTCATCCATCGAATTCATGTTATAGCGCGGAACCAGCAGCTTCTCAGCCTCTTTTAGGCTGATATCCATATGTTCCAATTCGTCGTCCAGCATCTGCCGGCCAGCAAGAATATTCTTGTCTCTATCTTGTTTTCTAAACCAGTTATGGATCTTGGATCGCCCACGACTGGTAGTGACATAACCGAGGTTAGGATTCAGCCAGTCACGGCTTGGGTTGGGCTGCTTCTGGGTGATAATTTCAATCTGGTCACCCATCTGTAACTGATAGGTAAACGGCACAATTCGGCCACTGATTTTAGCACCTATGCAGCGGTGCCCCACATCACTGTGAATATGATAAGCAAAGTCGAGTGGGGTAGAACCGGCAGGTAAATCAATAACATCGCCTTTCGGGGTAAACACATAGACCCGGTCGTCAAATACCTGACTGCGCACTTCATCCAGCATCTCGCCAGAATCTGCCATCTCTTCCTGCCAAGCAATCAGCTTACGTAACCAGGCAATGCGCCCTTCATAGCCAGAACGCCCCGCCGCCACAGCACCTTCTTTGTACTTCCAGTGGGCAGCAACCCCCAGTTCAGCATCTTCATGCATCTGGCGGGTACGAATTTGAATCTCCAGCGTTTTCCCACGCGGCCCGAGGACTACAGTATGAATTGACTGATAGCCATTGGGTTTAGGGTTAGCGACGTAATCATCAAACTCATCAGGCAAATGACGGAAATGAGTATGCACAATCCCCAATGCGGCATAGCAGTCCTGCAAACGCTCGACGACCACTCGCACAGCGCGCACATCGAATAACTCATCGAAGGCCAACGACTTTTTCTGCATCTTGCGCCAAATACTGTAGATATGCTTTGGTCGGCCATAAATATCAGCTTTGATACCTTCATCCGCCATTGCTTTGTGCAATGAAGCGACAAAATCATCAATGAATTGTTCACGATCAATACGACGCTCATGAAGCAATTTAGCAATTTGTTTATATTCATCGGGATGCAGATAGCGGAAGCAGAAGTCTTCCAACTCCCACTTAATCTGGCCAATACCCAAGCGGTTAGCCAGCGGGGCATAAATATTGGAACACTCTTTGGCCGCCAGCACGCGTTCGTCTTCCGGTGCATCTTTCACTTCACGCAAATGAGCAATACGCTCAGCCAGTTTGATGACCACGCAGCGAAAATCTTCCACCATCGCCAGCAGCATACGGCGCACGTTATCCACTTGCTCAGAGCTCATGGAATCGTTGTGAGTGGCTTTTAATTGGCGGATAGCGTCCATGTCACGCACGCCATGCACCAGATAGGTGATACCCTTGCCAAATTGCTCAGTCAGGGTGGTTTCATCCACCACATTGGCATCCACCAGCGGGAACAGTAGCGCCGCGCGCATACTGTCGTTATCCATGCTCAGAGTGGAAAGAATCTCAACCATTTCGAGACCGCGCCACAACAATAACGAGGCATCAGGATGGTTTTGCGTCTGTTGCTCACAGTAACGCCAGGTTTCGGCCAATCGCTCACCTGACTGCGGATTAGGAAGCCCCAAGCTGGCGATCCAGTCGTCGAGAGCAAACTCACCCGCCGGATTCAAATGTGCACTTCGTACCGCAACCATAACTTCTCCCTACTTTGCGACCCCTGGCTCCTGCATGAACAGCGCCATAGATTCAAGATGCCCGGTGTGGGGAAACATATCCAACATTCGCACCTGAGCAAGACGGTAACCGGCGGCTAACAACACCTGACTATCCCGTGCCAGCGTGGTGGGATTACACGAAACATACACCACCCGCTTTGGCGCCAGTTTGACTATATGTGACATCACCCCGGCAGCACCTGCGCGAGCGGGGTCTAATAATACTTTATCGAATCCTTGCATCGCCCACGGCTGACGACTGATATCGGATTCCAGATTTTCATGAAAAAATGACACGTTGGCTAATGCATTGTTCTGCGCATTATACTGCCCATTAGCCACCAGCTCCGCAACTCCTTCCACCCCGACAACTTCACGCGCACGCTTTGCTAGCGGCAATGTAAAATTACCCATGCCGCAGAAGAGATCCAGTACCCGCTCGTCAGGTTGTACATCAAGCCATGCCAGAGCCTGAGCCACCATTTGTTGGTTGACCGTATCATTGACCTGAATAAAATCCCGTGGATGAAATGCTAAGCGTAGACCGTCTATCTGGTAATAGGGGTCCTCACCAAAGAGTTTTTCCAGATTCTCGCTGTCGGCAGCCAGATAAACGGCAACCCCCTCCCGCAGGGCAAAATCTGTAAGCGCTGCACGATCTACCTCATTAAGGGTATCAAGGTGACGTAAAACCAGCAACGGCCCATTATCAGCCAGTACCAGTTCCACATGCCCTAACCGGCGCACAGCCTGTAAGGCAGATAAACATTGATAGAGCGGATGTAGCAGACGCTCCAATTCAGGCCGCAGGACGGGACAATGTTTTATGCTAACCAAGTCGTGAGATTCAGTTTGATGGAAGCCCATTTGTAATCGCTGCTGTTTTGGCTGATAGAGCAACCCCAACCTCGCCCGCCGCCGATAACCATACTCTGGCCCACAGATAACCGAGTCTAATGTAGGGCAGCCCCCCGTGGCCTGCACCAGCAGTCGCCTGAGCGAATCTACTTTGCTATCTTGTTGCAACTGGCTACAAGCGTGCTGCTGCTGACAGCCTCCACAAATTCCAAAGTGAGGGCAAGGAGGAGCCACTCTTTCGCTACATTGGTTCAACAAACGTTTAAGTTTACCGCGACCATACTGGCGTTTTTGCTCGATCAGCTCAATTTCAGCTTGCTCTCCCGGTAGAACCCCGGGGATAAAAATAGCTTTGCCTTTATCGCGTGCAACCCCCTGACCAAAGGGATCAAGAGAATTTACTGTCACAGTTATCGTTTGTCGGGTCGTCACACGTCGGTTTGGAGAGTAGAATTGCGCCATATTGATTGATCAAGCACTGGTTTTGTAAGCTGCCGATTCTCCCACATTGGAATACCATGACCAAATACAGTCTTCGCGCGCGCATGATGATTTTAATCCTGGCCCCCACGCTGCTTCTTGGGCTGTTACTCAGTACTTCCTTTATGGTAAATCGTTATAATGAGCTTCAAAAACAAATAGTTAATGCAGGCACTAATATTATCGAACCGTTGGCGGTTGCCAGTGAATATGGCATGACCTTTCGCAACCGCGATACTGTCCGTCAGTTGATTAACCTGCTTCATCGCCGTCACTCGAATATTGTTCGGTCAATATCCGTTTTCGACGCAGATAACAATCTTTTTGTCACATCTAACTATAATTACAATTCCTCACAATTAAGGTTACCTAAAGGTGATTCTATCCCTGAGTCGCTGATGCTCTCTTATCGCGGCGACTCGCTGATTATGCGAATGCCTATTGTCTCGGAATCCAACTTATCCAGTGACAGAGTCTCGGATTCGGATATAACCCATCAGCCACTAGGCTATATCGCCATAGATTTGGATTTACAATCGGTGCGTTTGCAGCAATACAAAGAGATCTTTATTTCAACCCTGCTGTTGCTGTTTTGCATGTGTGTGGCGATTTTGTTTGCTTATCGTTTGATGCGCGATGTTACCGGCCCAATCCGTAACATGGTGAATGCTGTTGACCGTATTCGTCGAGGGCAATTGGATAGCCGGGTCGAAGGACATATGCTCGGCGAGCTGAATATTCTGAAAAATGGTATCAATTCGATGGCGATGTCGTTGGCGGCCTATCACGAAGAGATGCAGCAAAATATCGATCAAGCAACATCTGATTTACGCGAAACACTGGAACAGATGGAGATACAAAATGTCGAGCTGGGGCTGGCAAAAAAACGGGCACAGGAAGCGGCACGCATTAAGTCGGAGTTTCTGGCTAACATGTCTCACGAGCTACGAACTCCGCTAAATGGTGTCATTGGTTTTACGCGCCAAACGTTGAAAACGTCGCTAACCCCCACACAAACTGACTATTTGCAGACTATCCAACGTTCAGCCAACAACCTGTTATGTATCATTAATGATGTTCTCGACTTCTCCAAACTGGAGGCCGAAAAACTCATTCTTGAACACATTCCCTTCCCACTACGTGGTGCACTGGATGAAGTCATTATCTTACTGGCACACACCGCACATGAGAAAGGGCTGGAGCTGACACTGCATGTTAATAATGATGTCCCCGAGCAGGTAGTCGGGGATGCGATGCGTTTGCAGCAAATTGTCACGAACTTGCTCGGTAATGCGATTAAATTCACCGAACAGGGCAATATCGATATTCTGGTTGCTGTGCAGGCGAAGACGGCACAACAAGTCACTCTGGTGGTAGAGATTCACGATACGGGCATTGGTATTTCTGAATCCCAACAGGCTCAGCTATTCCAGGCTTTTCGTCAGGCAGATGCCAGTATCTCGCGTCGACACGGAGGGACCGGTCTTGGATTGGTCATTACCGAAAGATTGGTCAAAGAGATGGGGGGCGATATTAGCTTTCACAGCCAAGTGGATCGCGGCTCAACCTTTAGGTTCCATCTCACACTGGATCTTAACGAAACCCTCTCTTATCGCCATCCTGATATGTCGTACTTAGAGGGGAAAACACTCGCCTATGTTGAGCGCAATACTTGTGCAGCAAGGGCCGCGCTAGATATTCTGAGTGTCACGCCCTTGCAGGTCACTCATAGTCCGTCGTTAGCGCAATTACCGCGCCAACATTATGATTTCCTGCTGGTTGGGGTACCCATTCCGTTCCGTAATAATATGGCGGTTCATCAAGATAAACTGGTAGCGGCGCTGAAAATTTCCGAGCGCGTAATTCTGGCCCTACCAAGCCAGTCACAGGTGGAGGCAGAGCAACTTAAACAGCTCGGTGCCAAAGCATGTCTGGTCAAACCTTTGTCATCGAATAGATTGATTCCATTACTGTTATCTGAAGAACCTCACAGTGAATTACCCGTAGTGGAGCAAGCGGACAAGCTGGCTAAATTACCGTTTAAGGTAATGGCAGTTGACGACAATCCAGCTAACCTAAAACTCATTGGCACCCTGCTTGAAGAACAGGTCGAAGAGACCGTGTTGTGTGACAGTGGCGCGAAAGCCATTGCCTATGCCCGAGAAAACACGCTGGATATCATCTTAATGGATATTCAAATGCCTGAAATTGATGGTATCCGTGCCAGCGAAGTCATTCATCAGATGTCCCATCATCTGGATACACCCATTATTGCAGTCACCGCCCACGCCGTAAGAGGCCAGCAAGAACAGTTGTTAAAACTGGGGATGGCTGACTATCTGGCAAAACCGATTGATGAAGCTCGATTAATTCAGGCACTTTCCCGCTTTCAGCATGATAGTTCAGCCCCCCTTCTGGCGCAGGCTACTCACCTGCCGGTACTGCAATCTGAATGTGATGGGGCGATAGATTGGCCACTGGCAGTCAGGCAAGCAGCCAATAAAGAGGCTCTCGCCAGAGACCTGTTAACTATGTTATTAGAATTTATGCCGCAAGTAATAGGTCGCGTGCAGGCTATATTGGCAGGCAGTCATGACAACGATATTCTGAACCTAATTCATAAGTTCCATGGCAGTTGTGCATGTAGCGGTGTGCCGCGACTGAAGCAATTGTGCATGACAATTGAGCAGCAATTGCGCCAGCAAACAGATTTACAAGACTTGCAACCTGAATGGCTTGAATTATTAGATGAGATAGAGAATGTTCGCTATGCTGCCAAAAGCTATTTAGGTACTGCTTAGCACACCTCCGCTTCAGCATAAAAAAAGGGCACAGTCATAATGAACTGCGCCCTTTTGGCGTTATTAATGCCGATTACTGCATTAATAAATAGAGTGAAGTGTCACCACGCTGAATATTCAGCGCCAGCACTGATGGTTTGGTATCGAGAATCTTCCGAAGCTCACCCAGATTTTGAACTGACTGCTGGTTAATCCCCATGATGATATCGCCTTTTTTCAGGCCAATACGTGCAGCGGCAGTGCCGGCTTTCACGCTATCAACTTTCACACCTTTTTTACCATTAACATCAGAGTTACTCAGCTCCGCACCTTCAATTCCAGTATAGAGATTACCGGAATCAACCTGAGTCTGGCTGCTCTGCTCTAAGGTCACTTCCACATTGACAGGTTTACCGTCACGTAGCAGACCTAAGGTCATTTTACTGCCCACTGGCAGAGTACCAATCTCAGCACGGAAACCTGCGAAGCTATTGATTGCTTTACCATTCATGCTGACAATCACGTCACCAGCTTTGATCCCGGCTTTGGCCGCCGCAGATTTTGGCAAGACCTGACTGATAAAGGCACCTTTCTGTGCATCGACATTCATGGCTTTGGCCAGCTCAGAGTTCAGCTCGGTGCCCATAATGCCCAATTCACCACGTTTCACCTGACCAAATTCAACCATTTGAGATGTCAGGTTTTTCACCATGTTACTTGGGATAGCGAAACCAATACCGATGTTACCACCATCTGGTGCCAGGATCGCAGTGTTGATACCAATCAGCTCACCGTTCAGGTTGATCAATGCGCCACCGGAGTTACCACGGTTAATCGCGGCATCAGTCTGGATAAAGTTTTCGTAGTTTTCCACGTTCAGACCACTGCGCCCCAAAGCAGACACGATACCGGATGTTACGGTTTCACCCAGACCATATGGGTTACCGATAGCAACGGTATAATCACCCACACGCAATTGATCAGAATCTGCGATTTTAATTGCAGTCAGATTTTTAAAATCTTTTAACTGCAATAACGCGATATCAGTTCGCGGATCTTTACCGATCACTTTTGCTTCATAGCTACGGCCATCGCTCAGTTTAACGCTGATTTTAGTCGCATTATCTACCACGTGGTTATTGGTAACGACATAACCTTTGGCAGCGTCAATAATGACACCTGAACCGAGCGCCCGGAAATCCTGCTTGCTAGGTGATCCCCCTTTGCCACCCTGCCCGCCCTGACACATCGGGGAGCCTTGGAACGGTGAACCGTCTTGACAGAACGGCGAGTCATCACCAAAGAACTGCTGGAACTGTGGTGGCACACCACCAGCACCGGAGTTGCTAACCTGGGTGCTACCCTCCACGTTGATGCTCACAACAGAAGGCATCACTTTCTCTAGCATTGGCGCCAGGCTAGGGAGCTGCTGGCTGCTAGAAGAGGCCGTCTCTGCCGAAATAGCAGAAGAAACCGGCCCCATGGCTAAACCGATGCTCAATGCCAATGCACTTAACACTAAAGTTGTTTTTTTCATGTATTCTGGTTCTCGCTGTACAATTAATAAGGGGTCAATAAATGGTATATATACCCAAAGAAATTGAAGTTGCAGCTAACAACCTGGCAGCTTCAGAGACAAAGGGTATAACTGACTTATATCCAAAATAATTGACGTAGCAGTCAGTGAGCAATCGCGCGAATCCTAATGAGCGAACTAAAGCTCAACGGTAGGGATGGGTCGAGTAACGAAAGCCACTCACTACGCGGCAACGCCAAGAGAAGGATATAGCCGTCTTGCATAGTAAGATTAAATATGGGGGATGAAGTTCATAGAACCAATAATCGGAATAGTAAAAAATATTGTCCGTCTTTACAAAACTACAGTTAATTAAACGGACAACTTACTTTGCTTGGATACTATTCCGCAGCCATCAATCGCCGATATTCATCATAAGCATAAAGATCCGTCATCCCACTGATATAATCCTGAATTAAGCGAGCACGATAATAATATTCATAGATCTCATGTTGTTCTGACGATAAATTACGTAACCGCTCTGTCGATTCTGCATAAGCCAAGCGATGCTTAGTAGACAATTTATGGAATAACCGCGTCTCAATAGGATACTGGCGGTGGCTGTCTTCTGCCACTAACTGTGTAAAGGCCGTTTGCGGCATAGATAATAGTGGGCTATAAATATCAAGTAGCCCACTAATAACTCTATATCCTTGTAATTCAAGCTGTTCTACTTCAGGATGATTAAACACATGTTTTACTGCCACCTTTTTAAAAATTTGCAGTAATTTACACGCGGGGCTGGAGTCTTCTAATAATGCCTGATTAAACGAGCCAGAAAATACCGTGGGTAAATTTTCAATAAACCGTTGTGCTGCATGGGGAACTAACTTCCCGACAGTATTTACCCGTAAATACATAAAGAATTGATCTTCCGAACTGCGCCGGCCTTGCCCGCGACCTAATTGCCGAAATGCGCCACCAACAACTTTATCAAACAAGTCACCATGGGTAACTTCGCCCCACTCTTGCATCATATGATCGTAAAGTTGCTCGACACTGAAAATACTTTTTTCTACTGCATCTTCTAAGTCAGCAATACAATAAGAAATATCATCAGCAGCTTCCATAATATATGTCAGAGGGAAACGATTGAACTCTCCCATATTGAGTTCACGACGTAAATCTTTAACATAGTCTTCTTCAGCCAGATAAAACCCTGGTTTCTTCATCAAATAGTGATGAGAAGCAGGAATATCGCCTGACCAATACGCCGGTTTGGTATATTTAAGAATGCATCCCACCTGAGCATAAGTCAGATTCAGTTTTAATAAACTGTAAACCAACCGAATGGCTTGTGCGTTACCTTCAAACTGGCTTAGGTCATGGCGGATTTTACTGCGTAGGATATTAAGTTCTGTTTCCCCTTCCCGCAGCCTTAATGCATTAACCTGGCAATGATCCTTACCACGAGGTTCCGCACCACCGCCGTTAGGGTCCATCTGTTTTGTAAACCAGTTATTGATAGCTGATTCACCAAAATGACCAAAGGGAGGATTACCGATGTCATGCATCAGGCAAGCCATTTCCACTATGCTTTCAAAGGGATCAAGCAGCTTATCCAGCCCATAAGCTGTGATTTTTTTATCCTGCTTAAACCGATTAAGGATCTCTTTGGCAATGTAACGCCCCACTTGTTGCACTTCCAACGAATGGGTTAAACGGCTACGAACAGCGGCATTACGTTCCAGTGGGAAGACCTGCGTTTTTTGCTGCAAACGCCGAATGGCCGCAGAATTCACAATCCGACCCCGATCACTTTCAAATACTCGGGTAATCTCATATTCATCTTCCGCCGAACTGGATTTACCAAACGGCCGCTGAAAACTGATTTTCTGCTTAAAGTCGATCCCGGACATGTTATCCCCCTGATCATTTAATATAAACAGTGATACCGACTCCCGCCAACAGATGCAATTGATTACGCATGAACTGCGGCACATTACGCATTATCTTTGCTGAGCTACCCGGATATCTCACTTAACTGATAAACTGTGCGTTGATAATTACAACTTAATCCACTCTTTAAAATCAGCGGGTATCCATATGAAAGTAGGCATTATTGGTGCAATGGAGCAAGAAGTTACGTTGCTGCGTGATAAAATTGAAAATCGCCAAACCTTGGCGCGAGCAGGTTGCGAAATTTACACTGGTAAACTCAATGGCGTTGATGTCGCATTACTAAAATCCGGCATTGGTAAAGTCTCTGCGGCCATGGGAACAACATTGCTGTTAGAGCATTGCCAGCCAGACGTGGTAATCAATACCGGCTCTGCGGGTGGCTTAGCCTCCAGTTTGAAAGTGGGTGATATCGTTGTTTCTAACGAAGTTCGCTATCACGATGCTGATGTGACCGCATTCGGCTATGAAGCAGGCCAAATGGCCGGTTGCCCTCCCGCTTTCATTGCTGATGCTGAGTTGATTGCACTGGCAGAAAGCTGCATTAATCAATTGAACTTACATGCAGTACGCGGCCTGATTTGCAGCGGCGATGCCTTTATTAATGGTTCAGCCCCCCTGGCCCGTATCCGCGCGGCCTTCCCGTCGGTGGCAGCAGTCGAGATGGAAGCCGCCGCTATCGGCCATGTTTGCCATCTGTTCAAGACACCTTTCGTTGTGGTTCGTGCGATTTCTGATGTGGCTGATCAGGAGTCTCACCTGAGCTTTGAAGAGTTCTTAGTGGTCGCCGCTCAGCAGTCGACGCTTATGATCGAAGCCATGTTAACCACACTGGCTAATCGCAATTAATGGTCCGTTCCCGTATTTTCTCCCTATCACGAGCAGCAATAACGTTGTTGCTCGGCCTGTTTTCGTTTGCCCTGTTTGCACCATACGCAGTGGCAGTAGAGCGGATTATCAGCTTATCCCCCAGCACCACCGAACTGGCTTATGCCGCGGGATTAGGCGATAAACTGGTTGCAGTAAGTGCTTACTCTGATTACCCGGAAGCGGCTAAAAAGCTTGAGCAAGTTGCATCCTGGCAAGGCGTGAATGTCGAACGTATTTTGGCATTAAAGCCAGACTTGATCCTCGCGTGGCGTGGCGGTAATCCACAACGCCCGCTTGATCAACTCGCCGCCTTTGGTATTCCAATTTTCTATTCTGATCCGGTAAATATTGATCAAATTGCTGGTGATCTGGATAAATTGGCGCAATACAGCCAGCATCCTGAACAGGCCCACCAAGCCGCAGCTCAACTCCGTCAGAAGGTTACTGAATTACGTCGCCACAATGCCCGTAACACGCCCTTGCGTACCTTTTTACAGTTTGGTACTCAGCCGCTGTTTACCAGCTCTGGGCATACGTTACAAAGTGAGGTTATTTCCCTGTGTGGTGGAGAAAATATTTTTGCTGGCAGTCGTGTTCCTTGGCCTCAAGTCAGTCGGGAACAAGTCATGACACGCCAACCACAGGTGATCGTAGTCAGCGGTGACCAGCCACAGGCTGATAATGTCAGAGACTTCTGGCAACCTCAGCTTGCAATTCCTGTTATAACGCTGAATGAGGACTGGTTTAATCGTTCGGGTCCGCGTATCCTGCTGGCCGCTGAACAGTTGTGCCAACAAATGGCCAGCGTTCAATCCCCCGTGGCGGAGTCACATTAATGCTGGTTTATTGGCTGGATATTTTAGGTACTGCGGTATTTGCTATCTCTGGTGTATTGCTAGCGGGGAAGTTGCGTATGGACCCGTTTGGTGTGCTGGTTTTAGGGGTGGTGACGGCTGTCGGTGGCGGAACAATCCGCGATATGGCCTTGGCCAATGGCCCGGTTTTTTGGGTGAAAGATCCTACTGACTTGGTGGTTGCAATGGTGACCTGTCTGGCAACCATTTTGTTGGTGCGTCAACCTCGTCGAACACCGAAATGGATCCTGCCGGTGCTTGATGCTATTGGTCTGGCAGTGTTCGTCGGTATCGGCGTCAATAAAGCCTTTGCTGCTGGTGCCAGCCCGCTAGTGGCTATCTGTATGGGTGTTATAACCGGAGTCGGCGGTGGGATTATCCGCGATGTATTAGCCCGCGAGATCCCAATGATCCTGCGCACTGAAATTTATGCTACCGCCTGCATTATTGGTGGTATCGTTCATGCTACCGCGTTCTATACTTTTGGTATGCCCTTACAACAAGCAATGATGCTGGGCATGGTGATTACGCTCGGTATCCGGCTTGCAGCTATCCGCTGGCGTTTAAAACTACCCACATTTGAAATAGAGCACTAATAGAGTGATTGGTCTAATTTGTATGATCTAAATCTTCAAGTTTTTAAATAATTAGCCGATATATCTATCCAAAATAATTGGCCCTGATAGCTAACAACGCTGCGGCGTCAATAAGCAGGATATCCCCATTTAGCTGGCTGAATGGGACACCGACAGATAAAAATGCAGTCATAAATCATGAAATATTTTTTGTTTACGTTTTGGCTGGCATTTATTGCCAGTCCGTCGCTGGCTCAGGGGCTAAGCGGCACAATAGAATTAAGCTTAACTATCGTGCCATCTTGTCAGGTGCAATCACCGAATCAAAATGAACACATAGCGAATGATGCAAAAGTAAATTATCCACAAATACACTGCCAACGAGGAGGTGGCTTGGTTAGCGAACCTAAAATCAGCCATTCTTTTATTGCGACAGATGGCTCATTACTCAGCCAAACCAGTAACAGCCAGATGACACAGTTGATCACTGTAGAATGGTAATATTCAGATGAAAAAAACCGCAACTGTTAAAGTTGCGGTTTTTTATCGGAAATTTAGTGGACTAATTATAGCCAAAGTCATTGGTGTTACAGCAGGGCAGCAAACGAACGACAAATCAGTCAGAAGCGATTTGAACAGCATTGATGCTAGCCCGTAGAGTGTACCTTCAAAATGAGGCTCACTAATCCCGATGAGCTGGCCCAATTCAGTGGTTCGGGTAAGTGAATACAGCTAACGTCGCTGTAGCATCAAGGACACAGGATAAATTAAATGCTGAAAGAAGAACCGCAACCACAAGTACTTTTCGCATTCGGGTTCGTCACAATAAAGCGTGAACCTTCCAACCCTTCGGTATAATCCACCGCACCGCCGACCAGATATTGCAGGCTCATCGGATCAACAACCAATTCCACGCCTTGCTTTTCGATGGTCATATCCCCATCGTTGATTTGATCATCGAAAGTAAAACCATACTGGAACCCGCTGCATCCGCCACCGGTAATATAAACCCGCAGCTTCAGATTCGGATTTTCCTCATCAGAAATCAGCAGTTTAACTTTCTTAGCTGCTGCCTCAGTAAACTGTAGGGGCAGTACTGTTTCATCGCTCATACTCATCACTCCCAACCGGTGTTCGAGTTGCAGGTTACTACAATGGCAGCCTGATCTAATCATCAATTATCTAATACCTGAGTAATTCATTCAAGTATTGCTGGCTAATGTTATATATTATCTACCTGTTTGAGTATCATTTTCAACCACCGGTTGTTGTTGTTCACTCGCAGATGCAGCCTGCTCTTGTCTTTGTAATGTGCGGGCTAAAATAGCTGAATACAAGGGCTTACCCCCCATAAATTGTGCTATTAATGTGGCGCCCAAGCAGGTCACTATCATCGGTAAAATAAGCTGATAATTATCGGTCATCTCCAACACCAAAACTATCCCAGTCAGTGGTGCACGTACCGATGCAGCAAACAGCGCCCCCATCCCGGCAATAGCAAAAGTCCCGGCCTCAATGCCGTATTCGGGGAAAAAATACGCACAGGACAAGCCGAAAGCGGTGCCCAAAATAGTTCCTAAAGCCAACATTGGGGCAAATATCCCGCCAGGTGCACCAGAACCAAAGCACAATAGTGTCGTAATAACTCGAGCAATAAAAATGAATAGCAACATGCCGATACTGAAGTTACCGGCTGCCGCAATAGGAATTAATGCAAAACCGCCCCCCACAGCCTCGCCATGAAACAATGCCAATAAACCACACATTCCTCCCAGCAGGCCGCCAAGCAAAACTAACTTGCGCCAATCACCACCATGGAAACGCATGAACATATCCTGCGTGCGGAATATTAACGCATTGAACATTACACCGATGGCACCGAAAATAATCCCCAGCACAAGGTAAAGCCATAATGTGTCCAGTGGCACTTCGCTCATTTTACCGACATTAATAACCGCATGTTCACCGTTAAAATAGCGGTAGACGATAGTAGATGTTATCACCCCGACAAATACGGCTTTGATTGATACCAGACTGTAGCGGAACTGAGAGCGCATCTCTTCAATAACGAACAAAATCCCCGCCAGCGGGGCATTGAAGGCCGCAGACAACCCGGCAGCTGCACCGGTTGCCAGCAATGAATGACGTGCTTCAGGGCTGTGCAGACGAAAGATATCGACAATCATCCGCCCGCTATTACCCCCCATCTGTACCATCGGCCCTTCCCGGCCTAACACCATGCCCGCCCCTAATGTTCCAAGGCCGCCAATAAATTTAACCGGAATAACCCGCCACCAGCGCACTGGCCGCATCTCCTCCATTGCCCCTTCGATTTCAGGAATACCTGAACCACCAGCCTCAGGAGCAAAACGACGCACCAAAAAATAACCTACCATCGCCAGCAGCGCCGACATAACGAAAGCCAACGGCCATACCAAAATTGCGTAATCCGCGACTTTGGCCAGCGTTGCCAACCTTTGTTGTTGGATCCAATCGACGCCGCGATCAAAAGCCACAGCCAGCAAACCGGTAACAACCCCGACCACACCAGCCATGATAAGAATAACCAACGGCGTTTTATCACGATTAACCAATGCTCGAATAAAACGACCCCGTTTGAGTTCAGTAACGCCTTCAGCAGGCATTGGTTGCGTTGAATCAGTCATGATTAGTCTATTTATCAATTGAGTAATAAGTAATACAAATGAACAGTAGTCTGAGTTTAGACTACATCATCATGATGTGCCTGCTTAAACGTCGATGAAACGCTCTGGCTTAGAACGTAAGTTTAGCGATGAAAGTTTCGGATATGCGGCACGTCGCGCAAGCTAGCAGTTAATTATGCCCAATCATTTGATAACCGCGGCCAGTTCTTTAGAATAGGCACCATTGTCTATTGTTATAGCTGATGTTAACAATATTGATGTTATATAACTCACTGTTATTTAATATAATATCATCTCAGCCAATGTCACCAAGCCCAATTCAGGAGCCAGTTTATGAGTAAGTCCGAAAGTCTGTATGCCCAGGCACAGCAGGTGATCCCAGGCGGGGTTAACTCTCCGGTGCGTGCATTCACCGGTGTCGGTGGCGTTCCATTGTTTATCGAACGTGCTGACGGCGCTTATCTATTTGATGTCGATGGTAAAGCCTACATCGATTATGTCGGCTCCTGGGGTCCGATGGTGCTTGGTCACAATCATCCCGCTATTCGTCAGGCCGTAATTGAAGCTGTCGAGCGCGGCCTAAGCTTTGGTGCACCGACAGCGATGGAAGTCAAAATGGCTGAGTTGGTGACAGAATTAGTGCCAACCATGGATATGGTACGGATGGTTAACTCCGGTACCGAAGCCACCATGAGCGCCATTCGTCTAGCCCGAGGTTTCACTGCGCGCGATAAAATCATCAAGTTTGAAGGCTGCTATCACGGCCACGCCGACTGCCTATTAGTAAAAGCGGGCTCTGGCGCATTGACCCTCGGTCAGCCAAACTCTCCGGGGGTACCGGCTGACTTCGCTAAGCACACGCTGACCTGTATTTATAACGATCTAGCCTCTGTACGCGAAGCCTTTGAGCAATACCCACAAGAAATCGCCTGTATCATTGTTGAGCCTGTCGCTGGCAATATGAACTGCATATTACCGCAGCCAGAATTCCTGCCGGGGCTGCGTGATCTATGTGATGAATTTGGTGCATTGCTGATTATTGATGAGGTCATGACGGGTTTCCGGGTGGCATTAGCCGGGGCGCAGGATTACTACCATGTCATTCCTGACTTAACCTGTCTGGGGAAAATTATCGGTGGTGGTATGCCGGTGGGTGCTTTCGGTGGTCGTCGTGATGTCATGGAGGCACTGGCACCGACTGGACCAGTTTATCAGGCGGGTACTCTCTCCGGGAACCCTATCGCTATGGCGGCGGGTTATGCCTGTTTGACTGAAGTGGCACAGGTAGGTATTCATGAAACCCTGACCGAGTTAACCGATTTACTGGCAACTGGCCTGCTCAATGCGGCACAAACAGAGAACATCCCGCTGGTGGTTAACCACGTGGGTGGCATGTTTGGTATCTTCTTTAGCAATTCACCAACTGTCACCTGCTATCAGGATGTCATGAATTGTGATGTCGAACGCTTTAAACGTTTCTTCCATTTGATGCTGGCAGAAGGCGTCTATCTGGCCCCTTCTGCGTTTGAAGCCGGTTTTATGTCCGTCGCACATAGCAAAGACGATATCCAGAGAACCGTCGATGCTGCCCGCCGGTGTTTTGCCAAACTTTAATATCTATAGATACTATAACCACCGCCAAAACACTGGAGGTGGTTATAAATTAAAGCCCAGAGGTTTAATGCGCTTAATTAATTTAATGCCGATTAACGGTATAAAGTAATTCTGATATTTCCACATTCTGTGGAATATCACCACCACTACTACCATTCCAACTTGGCCCCATAGGAAGTGTAGGCATTTTAACTTCAACTGGGTGATAATCTATTATATTACGGGTTACTGGCTGAACAGTATCAATGTGCGTCGTCAGAGAAAAAGTTAATACATCGAGAATGAGTAACACACCAAAGCCTGTCACTATCAGGCCATATATTAACAAGATATTAATCAATACCTTGTCATTAACTCCATGCAGAAAAAACTTACTTTTTTCATGAATTAATTCAGTCATCTTATTTCTCTCCAATTTAATTATCACTAAATAATGAGTAGAATAATCAGACAAACTAATAACTTAAAAATAATTTATATTGCATTATTTAGCTTGATAATATACAGGTAACTATCAAATTGACAATCACAATTAGCGTCTAAGTAACGCGATGGATTTTCTGCCTGACTCTTTCACACTATCATATAAAAACTCATGAGCAATACTTTATTACTTATTAAATTTAACTGAGTTTAAATATAATTAACAATACATGTAGTATTTTTATTTATAATAATTTTAAATACAATAATTATTAAATGATATTACTATAAATTAACCCAATACCCTCCATATCATCGACTCATAATTAATAGCTCGATGATATATTTGATAAAAATCTAACTACGGATCAGAGTCCATATTCAAACGAAGCAGATTATTGACATAATAAATGCTTACCGCCCTTGTTTACGCAATAAATAAACAAAGTAAGGAGCACCAATAAATGTTGCCAACAACCCTGCGGGGATTTGGTTCGGGAACAACAGCATGCGGCCACACCAGTCGGCAAATACCATCAGCAGTCCACCTAAAATAGCCGCGATAAACAGTTGTGGAATGGCTCGGCGAAAGCCCATCATACGCGCCATATGTGGTGCCATCAGCCCGACAAAACTTAAAGGCCCAACTGTCAGGGTAGCAGCGGCAGTTAAGATGGCAGCCAATAACAAAATGGCTAACCGGCTAGGTGCAAGCGCCATACCCAGTGCTCTGGCGGTGACACTGCCCAATGGCAAAATCATTAACCATCTGCGGCACAGTGGCGCTAATGCAATCAGCACCAAAGCAACTAAACCGGTTGTTACTGCCTGTGTTCCATTAACCGAGTAGGTAGAGCCAGAAATCCACGCCAGCAAGCCGCGCATACGTGGGTCGCCACTGGCCAGTAACATCGTGATTACCGTGGTAAAGGCGGTGCTCAGTGCAATCCCTGCTAATAGCATTCTGCCGGGAGAGAACCCGCCACGACCAGCAACCACCAGAATCAACAATAACGTGGCCGCAGCCCCTAAGCTCCCGGCGGGTAGCAACCATAGCAACGCATTACCTGGCACGATAAACATCATGACCACCACGCCGAAAGAAGCACCAGAGCTGATACCCAGAACTTCGGGGCTAGCCATTGGGTTACCCGTCAGTTTTTGGATTAAGGTCCCCGCCACCGCCAGCATCATACCGGCCGATAATGCCGCGAGCACACGTGGCCAGCGCCAATGTAACACTGCCTGAAGTTCATCACCGGTAATCCAGCTCCAGCCCTGATTGTCGCGGCCGAGCATAAGCGCTACCGTCAACCCAGCCAGCAGTAACAGCAAACCAACACTTATCCATAATCCTAAATGCTGTCGTTCAGCAGGAACATTATCGCCAAAATCCATATTGGGTGCGGTCGCACTGTGTAAACGTGGCAGTAGCCACAACAGTAGTGGCGCACCAATCAAGGCGGTCGCCGCACCGGTAGGAATCTCCCGCCAGACTTGCGTCAGCCAGATGATGCTCTGATCGGTAACCCAGAGCAGTAACGCCCCGACTACCGGTGCCAGTATCAAGCGCTGAGATAACCGCCGCGCACCAAAAATTTTCGCCAACAGTGGCGCAAATAAACCGATAAACCCAATGACTCCGACTGCATTAACTAACATCGCACTGAAAATAATTGCCACGCCCAGCGCACTCAACCGCGCCAGTGATAACCCCAGTCCTAGATTACGGGCAATGCCATCATCTAGCCCCAATAAGGTTAATGGGCGTATCAGTAAAGCTGCCAATATGCAGGTAATCACTAAGCGTGGCAGAATAAATTGCACCGTACTCCAATCCTGCTGATTCAGTGCGCCACTGCTCCATAAGAATAGCCCCTGCAACTGGTCATAGTTAAATAGTGCCAACAGACCATTAACTGCACCACAGTACAAACCAAGAACCAGGCCGGCCAGAATCAGAGTGACAGGCGAGAGTCGTTTTCCCCAGGCGACACCAAATACCAACGCACCGATGACCATACCACCGGCCATTGCTGCCAGTTGGCGGGTCAATTCGCCACCGGGTAGCATCCATAGGGTAGCGACTGTCAGCCCAAGTTGGGCACCCGCCGCGACACCGAGTGTGGCGGGTTCGGCCAATGGGTTACGCAATACTTGCTGGAATAAAACACCGACTAACCCTAATCCAGCACCGGTGAGCAATGCGACGACCAACCTCGGTAACTGGCTGTAATGGAATAACATCTGGCGAACATCATTGTTGTCTGGCCGCCATAACGCTTCAGCCCATAATGAAACGGGTAATAATTGGCGCAGGTTATATAGAGTCAGTGCCACAGCAATTATCAATAACAGCCCAAGTAATCCAATGGGCAGTAACCCGCTCTTGCGTGGATGGGTTGCCATCATGATGCATTACCCCATGCCTGCTCCAAAAGACGCACAAAACGCATGGCAGACAACGTTGAGCCGTAGAACCATACCGGCGGCAATATTCGTAATTGGTTTTGACGCACAAACGACATAGATTGCCACAACGGAGTGCGAGCAACCTGTTGTAACATTTCACGATTACCATGATCGAAGCAGATGGCGCGCCCCTGTTTTATGGTCGCTAAACGTTCAATACCCACAACCGAGCTACCCCAGAGATTGGTTTCCCCCTGCCAGGCATTTTCAATCTTCAATTGGTCCAATACATCTTGGAATAGGCTGCCTTTGCCGATGACCAGCGCATGGCGAGTGTCCAACAGAGTAAACATCAGTAGTGGTGCCTGGCTGGTGCGATAAAGACGTTGACGAGCTACCTGCATAAAGTGGGTAAAGTCAGCAATATGCTGCTCCGCAACCGTTTCTAGCCCTAGCCGTTGGCCCAGCGTACGCAATGAGTTCCGGCCAACTGCCAGCGGTGAACTGCCCTCTTCATTAAAGGCAAAACTCATCGAGGGAGCGATAGGAGCGAGTTTTTCCGGCGAAGGGCCAAAGCCTTGCGACATCAGGATTAGCGACGGTGCCATTTGCTGTAGCAGTTCCAGGTTAGGTTCAGTACGCTGCCCCACATCAATAACACTGGCAGGCAATTCAGGATCTTCAACCCATAGTCGGTAATTATGGGTGTCAGCCACACCATAAGGTGTAACCCCCAATGCCAACAGTAACTCAGTGGGTAACCACTCTAACGTGACAACTCGATTAACATCAATCTTGCCGCTATTCTGCGCCCAACTGGGCAATGACAGCAGTAACGGCGATAATGCTAATGCGGTAAGCAGTCTGCGCCGAGAGTGATCTGGCATCGCGCAATGAGATTCAACCATGGATAAATGTGTTGTCATTAGTACACGAAGCTTACCGGCGCACCACCGGCCGGATGCGGTAATATCCCCATTGGGATACCGTAGATTTGCTCCAATACCTCTCCCTGCATCAGGCTGTCAGCCGGCCCTTGTGCAATCATCTCCCCGCCACGCAATGCCACTAAGTGGTCGCAATAACGGGCGGCCATATTGATATCATGCAACACAGCAATGACCGTCAATCCGCGTTCACGGCTGAGATGTTGAATTAACCCTAATACCTCTACCTGATGCGCAATGTCCAGTGCCGAAGTCGGTTCATCGAGCAACAGGCAACGGCTATTTTGTGCCACCAGCATGGCCAACCAGGCACGCTGCCGTTCGCCACCGGATAAGCTGTCAACCAACCGGCTAGCCAAGGGTTTTAAATCGACCAGCGCAATTGCCTCTTCCACTTGTTGGCGGTCTTCCTGACGAAAACGGCCTAACGCGCCATGCCACGGATAGCGGCCAATCGCCACCAGTTCGCGTACCGTCATCCCTTCAGCCGCCGGTAACTGTTGTGGCAAATAAGCAACTTCACGGGCAAACGCTTTGCTGTCCCACAGCGCTAATGGCACATCATTGAGTAAGGCTTCGCCACTTGATGGTGACTGATGGCGACCCAGCATTTTTAATAGTGTTGATTTACCGGAACCATTATGGCCGATAAGTCCGCAGACTTTGCCTTGTGGGAATGTCAGTGACAGTGGCTGTAATAAGGTTCGGCCGGGAACCGAAAAACTCAGCTCACGGAGGATAAAAGTGCTGGATTGGCTTGCCTGTTGGTCCAAGATGGTGCCCTGCGATTAAAAGTTAACGGGTTTAACAATTATTGCGACCCGAACGTTATCGAAAAATAGCGAGAAAGTGAATCGAAACGATAATAATTATCAAAGTGAAATAATTATCAAAGCAGGTAGTTTATGCGTAACCTGCGACGAACTGCAAGCGCTAAGCCAGTCGATTGAGTAGTAAGAAATGAGAGGATAAGGTGCGGAGGCAAAACAGTGGAGCTGTGGGGCATGAATAGACTGGCACGGTCGCGATAACCGTGCCAGTGGGTTAACTGTTACTGGCCGAACATATCTTTTATCCAACCGGCAACACCGTCGCCTTCGGCTTGTGGTTGCGAAGCGGGCTGGGCCGCCTTACACAACCCTTGCGGATTCTCAGTCCAGACAGGAATGGTGCGCATACCACCAGTCTCACCACAGACAAAGTTACCCGCCGAATCAATGCTCATCTCGCTAATCCCTTCCGGTGGTTGCAACACCAACGGCAGTGGAGTCTGGTTCTCCAGATAGCGGCGATACAAGGTTAGCGCGCCATTGGCTCCGGTCAGTTTTGCCGGGCCGTTATTGTCACGACCAACCCAGGCAATCGCCACTTCCTTACCATCAATACCGGCAAACCAGCTATCACGCAGGTCGTTGGTAGTACCGGTTTTGGCCGCCAGTGTGTATTTGGAGAATTTCACTGACAGCGAACGAGAGGTACCACGGGCCACCCCTTGTTGCATCGCATAAAGTGTCAAATAGGCCGCCTGAGCAGGTACCATGCGTTCCGCCTGTGGGAAGCTCTGATACAGCACGGTGCCATCTTCGGCAATAACCGAACGCACCGCCGATAACGGTGCACGGTTACCGCCACTGGCGATAGTCTGATACTCCTGTGCTACTTCAACCGGAGTCAGGTCAATCGCCCCCAGTAACATGGCCGGAACTGGAGTAATAGCAGCTTTCGGGATCCCTAATCGCTGCAACATCGCACTGATTTGATCCAACCCAACCGACATTCCCAGATTCACCGTCGGCACGTTCAGCGAGTTAGCCAGCCCATCAAGCAACATCACCTGACCACGGAACTGGCGATCATAGTTTTTTGGTTGCCATGATGAACCGTTTGGTAATTTGATCGACAACGGTTGATCAGATAACCAAGTGTTAAGGCGGTATTTATCTGGCTCACTCAATGCCGTCAGATAAGTGGGTGGTTTGGCAAGAGAACCGACTAAACGACGAGCCTGCATTGCACGGTTAAAGCCTGCATACTGCGGCTGTGCGCCGCCCACCATGGCACGAACTTCACCACTGAAGCGGTCAACAATCACCATCGCCGCTTCCAGATCATCCAAATGACGAGCGGCTTTCAGCGCCGGAATGCCGTCTTCAATGGCTTTTTCTGCTGCATCTTGTGAAACCGGATCCAGTGTGGTGAAGATCTTCACACCAGACAGATCGTTAATCTTGTCACCCAGTTTCTGTTGCAGTTCCTGACGCACCATCTGCATAAAAGCTGGCTGGGGAGTAATAACACCGCCTTTTGGCTGTACCCCCAGCGGGCGGGCACTAAGCATGGTGTAAAGCTCTGCGTCAATCACACCTTGATTCTGTAACAGGCGCAACACCAGATTGCGACGTTCAAGTGCCAGCGTTGGGTTACGCCATGGGTTATACAGCGACGCCCCCTTCACCATACCCACCAGCATCGCTTGCTGATCAAGGCTCAGTTCATTTACCGGGCGACCAAAGTAATACAGGCTTGCCAGCGGGAAACCACGAATCTGATCACTACCACTTTGACCGAGATACACTTCGTTCAGATACAGTTCCAGAATCCGATCTTTGCTGTAACGGTAATCCACCAACAGAGCCATATAGGCTTCGTTAAGTTTGCGCCACAGTGAACGCTCGTTGGTCAGGAACAGGTTTTTCACCAATTGCTGCGTCAGGGTACTGCCGCCCTGCACCGCTTTACCGGCAGTCAGGTTAGCGACTACTGCGCGGCCAATGGAGTACGGGCTGATGCCATCGTGCTCATAGAAATGGCGGTCTTCGGTTGCCAGCAAAGTATCGACTAACAAATCAGGGAAACCGGCACGCGGCACAAACAGACGCTGTTCACCGTTAGGTGATTGCAGCATGGTAATCAACTTAGGATCAAGGCGCAGGAAACCGAAATCACGCTGATTATCCAGATTTTGGATCTGGGCCAGACGATCGTTTTTAAACACCAAACGCGCGCGGATCTGGCCCTCTTTCGCATCAGGGAAATCAAATGGGCGGCGCAAGATATCAATACTATCGCCCTGAACCGTGAATTCACCTGGACGGGTCATACGGGTAACCTGCCGGTATTGCATGCCTTCCAGCAAATCGACCATCTCTTTTTTGCTGTAGGACATCCCCGGTTCAAGGTTAACCATGCGGCCATACACAGCGGCTGGCAGTTGCCAAACTTTGCCATCGATGCGGCTGCGAATTTGCGAATCGAGGTAAACCCCATAAATAGCCAGCACCACGGCACCGACTAAAAACAGTTTGATAAATAAGCCGAGCCAGCGGCGTTTTTTACGGGGCGGACGTGATGCTACCTTTCTTGGCATCGGCTCTTCCTCGTCATCGTAGTCATCATCGTCGTGCTCTTCGTCATCTAAATAGTCTTCTTCTTCGAACTCATCTTCATCACGCCGCCGGCGCAGTGGCCGTTTCGATGTGGCTTTGGGTAGGGCTTTCTTGCCCTTGCGCCCTATTGGCTCGCGGTCATCCCCAGACATGTATTTCTCTCCACGCGCATTGGCGATTATTGCGGCTTATACCCGTCATACTTCAAGCTGCATGCGCGTTGGCTGCGTTCAATCACCCGAATCACTTACTTATGTAAGCTCATCGGGACTCACTCGCTTGCCGCCTTCCTGCAACTCGAATTACTTTGGGTATCATATATTCCCCAATTTGTCGGATAGAAAGGGGAAACATCTGAAATTATTGGCTGTTGGCCATGTGATCTTATTTATCTTGGTAGTTTTTAGTCCGGCGAGTCGGGCGGGTGTTCGCGGGATCATCTGGCCAGACATGTTTGGGATAACGCCCTTTCATCTCTTTTTGTACCTCCCGATATGCGCCTTGCCAGAAAGCGGCTAGATCACCCGTAATCTGTAATGGCCGATGTGCCGGGGAGAGCAGTTCTAACACCACCGCCACCCGCCCGCAGGCCAGCATCGGGCTGTGTTGTTCGCCAAAGACCTCCTGCAAACGCACCGCCAGTACCGGTGGCCGCTCGACATAATAACGGATTGGCAGGCGGCTCCCCGTGGGCACAGTGTAATGAGTTGGCAGCTCAGTATCCAGCCGTTGACGTAACTGCCAGCTCAACAAGCGGGTTAATGCCTCGCTAATATTCACTTGCCGCAATCCGCGGAAAGCCCGCACGCCGGACAGCGACGGCTGTAACCACAGCTCAAGTTTGCTCAGCAAACTGTCATCATCCATCGCAGGCCAAGGCTCCTCAGGTAGCCAGCGGGCAGCACATTGTAATCGAATGCGTAACTGCTCGGCATGCTCATCCCAATTGAGTACCTGCAACCCTTGCTCGCGTATCCAGTTAAGTAATGCCGATTGCAATGCCTCATCGCTCGGCTTGGCTAACGGTTGCGCCCGTAAGGTCAAACGCCCGATTTGCCAGCGTCGCCAGGCCCGCAGCGTACCCTTTTCTTCATCCCATTCCACCACCGTCCGCTCGTCGACTAACCGGGGTAATTGTTTTACTAGTTGTTCAACATCAATCGGCAATGCCAGCAAAATACGCGCATCCGGCCCGCTGTTGCTTTGTAATAAGTTGGCGGCCACCAGCCAGGGGGTACGTGACAGCGCCTCATCCTGAGCCATTGCAGCCCCCATACCGTTAGCCAACAGGTAGCGACCATCCAGCCCTCTCTGCTGCGCGATGCGATCAGGGTAAGCCAGTGCCAGTAATTGGCCGGCGAGATTACTGTCCACGTTGCCTGAACGGCGGTTGACTCTTTGCGTCAATTGCCGTGCCCGGCGCTGCCAGTGAGGTTGCGGCCGACTAAGCCAATCGTGTAAATCAATCTGACCAGAACGGGGTGGCTCTTCCAAAATGGCGGCCAGCAATGCCGCCGTTGCCAACGCATCGGGGCTTTGCTCTGCGGCAAAGCACAACATGGCCGCCAAACGCGGTTCACAACCTAAACTCGCCATACTGCGCCCCGTAGCACTAAGGTGGCCATGGGTGTCGATGGCCCCGAGTCGCATCAATAACTCGCGCGCGACAGTGAGTGCCGCCTGCGGCGGTTGATCCAGCCAGCTCAGTTGTGCCACATCCTGACAGCCCCAATTCAGCAGTTCCAACCATAAGCTGCATAGATCGCTGTTGAGGATTTCCGGCTCACTGTATTCCGCTGCTCGCTCGGCTTGCTCTTTAGCAAACAAATGCCAGCAGATACCCGGCTCCAGCCGCCCGGCACGCCCGGCACGCTGAATCATTGAGGCCTGACTGATACGCTGGGTGACTAATCGGGTCAGGCCATTTTTAACATCAAAACACGCTACCCGTTCCAAGCCACTGTCCACCACCAGCCGGATGCCTTCAATGGTCAAACTGGTTTCGGCAATATTAGTCGCCAGCACCACTTTGCGCCGTCCGGCGAGAGCCGGTTGAATCGCTTTCTGCTGTTCACTGAGCGGCAGCGCACCATACAGCGGGCAAAGATCTGTGTCGTTGGCTACTGCACCGTGCAAGCGCTCCATCACGCGATGGATTTCACCGACACCGGGTAAAAATAGCAATAAAGAACCGGTTTGCTCATTTAATAAACGCTTAACCCGACTGGCAACCCCATCTTCAATCCGCTCATGGCTTGATAGCGGCTGATAGCAGCGATCGACGGGAAAGCTGCGCCCTGCCGAGACAATGGCTGGCGCGCAAGGAAGTAGCGAGGAAAGACGCTGATTGTCCAGAGTCGCGGACATGATTAACAGTTTCAGGTCATCGCGCAGCCCCTGCTGTACATCCAGCAATAGCGCCAGCGCTAAATCAGCTTGCAAACTACGTTCATGGAATTCATCGAGGATCACCAGCGAGACGCCCGTTAGCTCAGCATCCTGCTGGAGCATGCGCGTCAAAATGCCTTCGGTTACCACTTCCAAACGCGTATCTGGCCCGCTTTTGCTTTCAGCGCGCATCCGATAGCCTACCGTCTGGCCGGGTTGTTCCCCCAGTTGTTGCGCCAGGCGGTAAGCCACATTTTTCGCCGCCAGCCGCCGTGGTTCCAGCATGATAATCCGCCCCGGCAACCCACTGTATTGCAGGATTTGCAGCGGTAACCAGGTCGATTTTCCCGCGCCGGTCGGGGCATGGAGTAAGACTTGCGATGAGGTTTGCAACGCAGAGAGTATCTCGCTGAGCACTTCACTTACCGGTAAAGCAGTCACTGTCGCATCACGCTCTTTCTGGTTCACCACCACATTTGTCTCCATGCTCTACTTTCATCGTCAGTCATTGTAACATCATGGTCGTAGAGCGTATTTAGCCGAGTGATTATGCCAACCAGATGATAGATACCGTTGATAAAACTAAAACAAGTCTCCGTCGCATGTTCTTTGCCCTGACACTGCCTGAAACCATGCAGCAGGATATTGTGCAATGGCGGGCGGCGAGCTTCCCACCAGAGGCCGGTCGCCCTATCGAGGCCGCTAATATGCACCTGACACTGGCATTTCTTGGCGATATAAGTGCCGCTAAAGCACAGGTATTGCAGCAGCAAGCCGGGCGTATCAGCCAGGCTGGCTTCAGCGTAACCTTAGATGATGTCGGCCATTGGCCTGGTTCGGGCGTGATATGGCTTGGCTGTAAAAATCCGCCCCGGGGCCTGTTGCAGTTGGCGCAGTTGCTGCGATCTCAGGCTGCGCGCAGTGGTTGCGCCCAAACATCACTGCCATTCCACCCCCATGTGACCTTGTTGCGTGGCGCTACCCGCCCGGTAGTTATACCGGCCAAAACCAATAATCAACGCTTGTGCGTAGACCACTTCTCACTGTATGAGTCAGTATTGGTGCGCGGTCGCACCCGCTATACCCTGATACAAAGCTGGCCGCTGGCTGGCGGCGAAAGGAAATTTGATGACGTCTAACCCTCAATTGTTATCTTTTAACCCACGGTTACAGCCCGCCACACTTATCCTGCGGTATAAACGCTTTTTAGCTGATATTGTGACACCCGCTGGAGAATCATTAACTATTCATTGCGCTAATACCGGGGCAATGACGGGTTGCGCGACGCCCGGAGATACAGTTTGGTATTCGACCTCAGATAACCCGAAACGTAAGTATCCCCACAGTTGGGAGTTAACGCACACCCAAAGTGGTGATTGGATTTGCGTAAATACCTTACGGGCCAATGAGTTAGTTAGCTCTGCTATAGATAAAAACCATATTGTTGAATTATCTGGTTACACTTCTGTCAAAAGAGAGATTAAATATGGAGACGAGAACAGCCGTATAGACTTGTTATTGCAGGCAGAAAATAGGTCTAACTGCTATATTGAAGTCAAGTCGGTTACCTTATTACAGCAACAGTGTGGGTATTTCCCGGATGCCGTCACCCTACGGGGTCAGAAGCATCTCAGGGAGTTACAAAGCATGGTTGCCGACGGTCACCGGGCGGTACTTTTTTTTGCCGTATTGCATACGGGCATCAGGCAAGTCGCTGCGGCCCGACACATTGACAATCGCTATGCAGAATTGCTGGCCCAGGCTCAGCAAGCAGGAGTGGAGGTTATTTGCTACGGTTTTCAACTATCGCCTGACGGTATTGCGCTGGACGCCCGCTTACCGTTATTACTGGCCGAAACGCTCTCACCAACAAGCGCTGAATAAAGAAGCGATTATTGGAGAAAGTTGTTCGCCAAATACGCCTTCCTTCACACCATTGTCAAGCAGGCGACAGGAATAATTGCTAACCTACCTTCCTTCTGGTATTTATAGCGGCCTGATTTTTCCCCGTATTGGGGATTTCGATAGTGCGTATGAATGTAGGAGAAGCATCATGCAAGAAGGGCAAAAACGTAAAACCTCGTCCTTGAGCATTCTCGCCATCGCTGGGGTAGAACCGTACCAAGAGAAGCCAGGCGAAGAGTATATGAATGCCGCCCAGCTGTCGCATTTCAAGCTGATTCTTGAAGCATGGCGCAACCAGCTCAGGGATGAAGTGGATCGTACTGTATCGCACATGCAAGACGAAGCCGCTAATTTCCCTGATCCGGTAGACCGCGCTGCGCAGGAAGAAGAGTTTAGTCTTGAACTTCGTAACCGCGACCGCGAGCGTAAACTGATTAAAAAGATCGAAAAAACGCTGAAAAAAGTCGAGGATGACGATTTCGGTTTCTGCGAGTCTTGTGGTGTAGAAATTGGTATCCGTCGTCTGGAAGCACGGCCAACTGCAGATTTGTGCATTGACTGTAAAACCCTGGCCGAAATCCGCGAAAAGCAGATGGCAGGCTAACTGCATACCCAATGAAATTGGCGTTGTAGATAGGCAGCAAGCGAACGAATCCCGATGCGCTAACAAACAAGTAATTCGGGCGAGAGGCGTAGCTAACAACCCTACAACTCCAAATATGAAGGGTATAACACGGTGCCAGAGTCACCTCCGGCACCGTATCTATTAAGCGGAATTCCCTTCCCTTTTTATGTCCGAAGATATCAGTACTCAACAGCCCAGTGTGCTGCAACATTATGTTCAGCAACACTATGTTCAGCAACATAAGTACGTGGGCCGTTTTGCCCCATCCCCGTCTGGTGATTTACATTTTGGTTCACTGATTGCCGCACTCGGGAGTTACCTGCAAGCCCGTGCTCAACGCGGGAACTGGCTAGTTCGCATTGAAGATATTGACCCCCCCCGAGAAATTCCCGGAGCTGCTTCCCGTATCCTGGCGGCATTAGATCACTATGGCCTCCATTGGGACAGTCAGGTTATCTATCAGTCCCAGCGTCATGAAGCCTATCGCGCCACATTAGACTGGTTGAAACAGCAGGGCCTGAGTTATTACTGCACGTGTACACGCAGCCGCATTCAACAGCTAGGGGGATTCTACGACGGTTATTGCCGTGACCGCCATTTACCTGCTGATAGTGCCGCCATTCGTTTGCGACAGACACAGCCGATTTATGCCTTTTATGATAAATTACTGAGTGAGTTGCATGTTGAATCTGCGCTGGCACAAGAGGATTTTATTATCCGCCGCAGAGATGGCTTATTTGCTTATAATTTAGCTGTGGTGGTTGATGATGCTTTTCAAGGCGTGACAGAAATTGTGCGTGGGGCTGATTTGATTGAACCTACCGTGCGCCAAATAGCCCTCTACCAACAGTTACAGCAGCCCGCTCCGAGCTATTTGCACTTGCCATTGGCACTGAATCATGACGGTAATAAGTTATCCAAGCAAAACCATGCAACACCGCTACCGGATGGCGATCCGCGCCCGATTTTGGTTGATGCATTGAAGTTTTTACATCAACCGCTGCCAGAATGCTGGCAAGATCTTGATTTACCGTTATTATTACGTTTTGCAGTCGAAAATTGGACGTTGGCAGCAATTCCGCTTCACGGGGCAATAGCAGTCACTGAAAACACAACGGCATTCTCAAAGTAAGCACGGTGAGCTATGATTAGCCGCTGTTTTTCTGTAGTTCTGTTATTTATTAGCCACTATCGAGGTGTACCATTTTTACCCGAGTAGCCAATTTCTGCCGTAAGGTACTGATTCGCGATGATAAATCAGAACGCGATAACAAAGCTGTCCGTGATGGTAGTGCCCGTAAAGATAAAGTGCCCGGTGAAGATAACGTGGCCCGCAAAGAGAAAAGGCCTGCCAGAACAAATACTGGCCGCAAGAATCATGCGGTGCCTGCTTCACAACAGAGTGCGATGACGATTATTCCGCGAGATCAGCACAATATTTCCCGTAGAGAGATCAGCGATAATGCGCTGAAGGTTCTCTATCGCCTGAATAAATCAGGCTATGAAGCCTATCTGGTTGGCGGCGGCGTCCGCGACCTGTTACTGGGCAAAAAACCGAAAGATTTTGATATCACCACCAGCGCGACACCAGAACAAGTGCGGAAATTATTCCGTAACTGTCGTCTGGTTGGCCGCCGTTTTCGCCTGGCCCATGTCATGTTTGGCCCTGAGATCATTGAAGTTGCCACTTTCCGTGGCCACCATGAGCAACAACCGGCGGAAGATAGCGACAAGAACTCTTCCCAGCAAGCGCAAAATGGCATGCTGCTGCGTGACAATATTTTTGGCACCATCGAAGATGATGCTCAGCGCCGTGATTTCACCATTAACAGCCTCTACTACGGTATTTCTGATTTTGCCCTGCGTGATTACACCGGTGGCTTGCGTGATCTGAAAGAGGGCATTATCCGGCTGATTGGTGATCCTGAAACTCGTTACCGTGAAGATCCCGTGCGCATGCTGCGTGCAGTGCGTTTTGCCGCCAAATTGGATATGACGATCAGCCCGGAAACCGCTGAGCCGATCCCACGTCTGGCCTCATTACTGCACGAGATCCCGCCAGCGCGCCTGTTTGAAGAATCACTCAAACTGTTGCAATCGGGTTATGGTTATAAAACCTATTTAAAACTGTGTGAATATCAGTTGTTCCAACCATTATTCCCATTGATTGCACGTAATTTCACTGAGCAGCATGACTCTCCGATGGAGCGCATTCTGGTTCAGGTACTAAAAAATACTGACCATCGTTTGCATAATGATCAACGCGTCAACCCAGCGTTCTTATTTGCGGCTATGCTTTGGTATCCGTTGATTGAACATGCGCAAAAACTGACGCAGGAAAGCGGTTTGGCGTATTACGATGCCTTTGCGCTGGCAATGAATGATGTGCTGGATGAAGAGTGCCGTTCGTTGGCCGTTCCAAAACGTATTACCTCACTGGTACGGGATATCTGGCTGCTGCAACTGCGCCTGTCTCGCCGTCAGGGTAAACGTGCGCACAAGTTGATGGAACATCCGAAATTCCGTGCTGCTTATGATCTGTTAGCGCTGCGGGCTGAAGTGGAAAATAACCATGAGTTGCAGCGTTTGACACAATGGTGGGGGGAGTTCCAGGAAGCCACGCCGCTACAGCAGAAAACCATGCTGAATACGTTAGGGGCTGATCCGGCACCACGACGCTCTCGTCCCCGCCGCCCACGTAAGCCAGCACCACGTAAAGAAGGGGCATAATTCGCATCATGATCCGGGTCTATATCGCGTTAGGCAGCAATCAGGCCATGCCACTGCAACAGGTTAAAACCGCCCTGGAAGCGTTGGAGCATCTACCACGCACCCGGTTAGTTGCATGTTCGCCATTTTATCGCACCAAACCGTTAGGCCCACAAGATCAGCCAGATTTTCTTAATGCCGTGGTAGCGTTAGATACCTCACTACCACCCGAGCAACTGCTGGACCACACTCAAGCTATTGAACGCAATCAGGGCCGGGTAAGGAAAGAACAACGTTGGGGGCCACGAACGCTGGACCTGGATATCATGCTGTATGGCTCACAGGTGATAACAACCGATCGCCTGACTGTGCCGCACTATGGTTTGAAAGAGCGCGAGTTTATGCTCTATCCGCTGGCTGATATCGCACCTGATCTGATTTTCCCCGATGGCGAAGCATTATCAGAACGTCTTAAATGGGTGGATAAAAACGGTCTGGTGCCTTGGTAACTCATACTTGCCAAATTCAACATATAGCATCCCTATCTGATATCCCCTCCATCTTAACCCCTTGTCTCAGGAGAAAAGAGTGATGAAAGCCACCACCATGAGCCACTTGCGTCAATGGAAACAAGAAAAGCGTAAGTTCGCCACACTGACAGCCTATGATGCCAGTTTTGCCCAGTTGTTTGTCGAGCAAGGTATTGAGGTACTGCTGGTGGGTGATTCGCTCGGTATGACGTTACAAGGCTTCGACTCGACTCTGCCAGTCACCACCGCGGATGTGGCTTATCACACCCGTGCGGTGCGCCGAGGTGCGCCTCATTGCCTATTATTGGCCGATATGCCCTTCATGAGTTATGCCACACCAGAGCAAACATTTACTAATGCCGCAGAGTTGATGCGCGCCGGGGCCAATATGGTCAAACTGGAAGGCGGTAGCTGGTTATGTGATACCGTGCGCATGCTCGCTGAACGTGCCGTTCCGGTATGCGGACATCTGGGATTAACCCCGCAGTCAGTTAATATCTTCGGTGGCTACAAAGTACAAGGCCGCGAAGAAGTAGCAGCGAATCAGCTACTGAAAGATGCACTGGCACTTGAACTCGCGGGGGCGCAATTATTGGTACTGGAATGCGTGCCAGTAGAACTGGCAAAACGGGTTAGCGAAGAGCTGGCTATTCCGGTGATTGGTATTGGTGCTGGTAATGTCACTGACGGGCAGATACTGGTTATGCACGATGCGCTGGGCATTACTGGCGGTCATACCCCTAAATTCAGTAAGAATTTCCTAGCACAAAGTGCCGGTGATATTCGCGCCGCCATTAAGCTGTATATTCAGGAAGTTGAAAGTGGCCTATATCCGGCGGAAGAACATACATTCCAGTAAATTTTGCTGATAATACGCTGCTATTACATCCTATTTATACCCAATAGATTTCAAGATGCAGGAAGGCGGCAAGCAGAGGCGAGGCCCATGAATGGGTCGAGTAACCACCACCTGCAATTTGAAAGATGACCGGTATCGGAGAAAAGAATGCTGATTATTGAAACCCTGCCGCTATTGCGCCAGCAAATTCGCCGTTGGCGTCAGGAAGGAAAGCGAGTTGCACTGGTACCAACCATGGGTAACCTGCATGAAGGGCATATGACATTAGTGGAAGATGCCAAAACCCGTGCCGATGTGGTGGTCGTGAGTATTTTTGTCAATCCGCTGCAATTTGAACGCCCGGATGATTTAGCTCGCTACCCACGCACTTTGCAGGAAGATTGCGAGAAGTTGACCCGTCACGGTGTGGATCTGGTATTCGCCCCTGCGGCAGTCGATGTCTATCCAGCCGGTCTGGAAAGCCAGACCTATGTCGACGTCCCTGCCCTGTCTACTATTTTAGAAGGTGCCAGTCGCCCTGGTCATTTCCGTGGTGTATCCACTATCGTCAGCAAACTGTTCAATCTGGTGCAACCAGATGTTGCCTGTTTTGGTGAAAAAGATTATCAGCAACTGGCACTGATCCGTAAAATGGTGGCGGATATGGGCTATGACATCAATATTATCGGGGTGCCGATTGTGCGGGCGAAAGATGGTCTGGCACTGAGTTCCCGCAATGGCTATCTGACGGCTGAAGAGCGAAAAATCGCCCCGCAGCTCAATAAGATAATGCAAGCTCTGGCCGAGAAACTGATCTTGGGTGAAAGGCAGATTGATGATTTGCTGGCTGACACCGCAGAGCAATTACGTCATGCCGGTTTTACCCCGGATGAACTGTTTATCCGCGATGCCCACACCTTGCAACCATTGACCGTCGACAGTAAACAAGCCGTTATCCTGCTGGCCGCCTGGCTGGGTAAAGCACGCCTGATTGATAACCAACAGGTTGATTTACGTAGTTAACCCCGGACTGCGGTGAATAGCGGCCTAGCCCGGTTTTCACCGCACATCCCCTTTCCCTGCTCCTCTTATTCTTCACTAAACAAGGTGTTAACCCGAAAGCATTTTCTCTGTCTTTGGTATGTAATACATCGAATAAATAAAAGGGGATTGAAGATGGAAATTAGGGTTGGAAACCCTCTGTTTTCTACTGAGATTAGTCACTCAGTCATCGCAAATATAGCGAAAAACACAACACCACCATCGATGAGTCTATGGGAGATAATAAAGGACTTTTTCTGTTGTACCCATCATGCTGAAGCATTGGATTGTCTCTATCAACTGTGCCATCCTGTGAATAATACCGATGCAATGAACCCGGAGGAAATTCGCGACAACATAGCAAAAGCGTTTAATCAATTAAAACAGTTAGCAGCACCAGGATATGAAGATAGATTTTCTCATCCTGATAGCCCGAATGAGCAAGAGCAACATTTCATTATTACTGATAATAATGGCGCATTTATATTAAATATAATAATTAACATTAACACCAATAAATACTCAATCTCCACCTCTGATGGCACCAAAGCATCCCTATCTTTGCGACCAACGCCTGCACAAGCAACCGAGAGAGTATGGGATCGGGGGTTTGATCACATAACCCTGTTCAGCCAGCCGTAGACCCGTTTTAAGCCCCTGTTTTTATCACTCAATCGCTGAGTCATAGACAAGCGGTATAAAATCAGCAAAACTGGATGCTTCTCCCTAAATCAATCGATGATGGGATAGGATGCCAGACTTATTCTGGGTAATAACCGGGGTCAAAGGTAAGAGTTATGATACGCACTATGTTGCAAGGCAAACTGCATCGGGTCAAAGTCACTCAAGCTGATTTGCACTATGAAGGTTCCTGCGCTATCGATCAGGATTTCC
The DNA here is from genome assembly GCF_052217165.1 of Yersinia sp. 2540 StPb PI. Taxonomy (NCBI): domain Bacteria; kingdom Pseudomonadati; phylum Pseudomonadota; class Gammaproteobacteria; order Enterobacterales; family Yersiniaceae; genus Yersinia; species Yersinia sp. 2540 StPb PI. Next base: position 1,411,816 of record NZ_JAZGQC010000001.1, on the reverse strand, counting down.
TGGAAGCCGCAGGCATTCTGGAATACGAAGCCATTGATATTTATAACGTTGATAATGGTCAGCGTTTTTCCACTTATGCTATCGCCGCCGAACGCGGTTCACGGATTATCTCGGTGAATGGTGCCGCGGCGCGTTGTGCTTGTGTCGGTGATAAGCTGATCATCTGTTCCTACGTACAGATGTCTGATGCTGATGCCCGATTGCACCACCCTAAAGTGGCGTATTTTGAAGGTCAGAATCAACTGCAACGCAAGGCCAAAGCAGTGCCGGTTCAAGTCGCTTAATTGCCCTTTACACGTGCAGTTGCACCATAAAAAAGGCGCTTAAATACAGCGCCTTTTTCACATCATAAACTCACACTATCAAACAGCTAATCTGATTCCATCACTGTCGGTGCGGCAGGTACGGGTATCTGACCCGGTTCATTGGCAATACGTTCAGCCATGGTCGGTATTGAATCAGTACGCAAAATATATAGCCGCTTAAGGGTATACGGATTATCACCCGGTTTTACCTTGCCTTGTAGGGTGGTCACCGCCAAATGGAAACCCGCATTTTTCGCCGCATCGATTGCGGTTTGGTTAAAACCACCAAAGGGATATGACAGAAAGATCACGTGCGGATTAAATTGAGATAACGCTCGTCGTGAGTGTTCAAAATCAAAAACAATATTGTGATAAGAACGGCTCAATAAGATAGGGTTACGTTTATTATCAGTCCGATGTAAGAAATGAGTATGAGACTGAACATCAAATACATCCTGAATCTCTTTCAATTCAGAGATACTCATAAACTGTAATGAATCAGGGTTCCATTTTTGTGGATGGCGCTTAATTCGTGATGAAATAATAAATGCCGTAGCCCGGAAGCCATTTTCTTTCAATATAGGATATGCGTAGCGGTGGACCGATTTAAGACCATCGTCAAAGGTCAGTACTACAACTTTTGCGGGCAGATTAATCTTGTTATTGAGATAACCTTCAAGCTGATAGAGCGAAATCGTGTCGTAACCTGTCTGCTTGAGATAGGTCATCTGGTTACTGAATGCCGCATCAGAGGTGGTGGTTGATGTATTGAGGAAACGTTTATTCTCCTCATTCTTCAACATATGGTGATAGGTCAGGATCGGGATGCCGTTATCGATTTCAGCATCGACACTACTGACATAGCCTAAGCGATCACCAATATTGACCTGATACCAGGTATTCCCTAACCGGTCTTTCAATTTACCCACGATAGGGTAACGCAAGTTATCTACCAGCGTAGCAAACTGCTCACTGCGCACATCCGCCGCCAGATAGACAGGAGTTTCGCGCTTGATCAATATATTTTGATTGGGTAGGGGTTTATTCAGATCACCCAAGATATCGTTGGTTTTTCGTGCTTTGTTGATATCTTCTAAATCGTCCTTATCAATAAAACCGATGCCATTACCAAATTTAAATTCATAGTATTCTGCCGCGGCGGGTAAAACCTGAATAAGTTGATCTTCTTTAATCTCACCGACAGGAATGACCTTCTCACCAACCAGTGAATATATTTCGCTATCACGCTGTGCAACCATATATTTAGGCGTAAGTGTTGCTTCATCAGGTAAGAGATCTGCATGGGTTGCCGGTATCATTACCGACATGACAAGACCGAGTAGCATCCCAATAGCTATTCTGTTTTTATGCCACATTATCGTTCTACTTATGCGCATTTGGCGCTGAATTGAAAAGGGGAAAATCTGGTGCGCCAGCATAGCACGAGACGCCAGAAGTTGAGAAAGACGATATTAGATGGGGACATTATTTATTACGTTTAAATTCCAGTATTAACAACAATTAACTAACTAATAATTCACGATCAATCTCTGCTAATAGCCAAAGTCATTGGCGTTACAGCAAGGCGGTAAGTCAGCGCATCCCGATGAGCTTACATCAGTAAGTGATTCGGGTAAGTGAACGTAGCCAACACCGCTGTAACGTCAAGGCCGAAGGGTATTAGGTGCGTAGCCCACGACCACGCTCTATCAAATACCAAGCCCACGCATAAAACACCGCGATGAATACCACCAAAACACCAATGGTCAATACCAATGGCACATCAGAAATCCCAAGGAAGCCATAACGGAACCCACTTATCATGTACACAATGGGATTTAGTTTCGATACCACCTGCCAAAAAGGGGGCAGTAATGATAGCGAGTAAAATACCCCGCCCAGATACGTCAAGGGGGTCAGCACAAAAGTAGGCACCAGGCTGATATCATCGAACGTTTTGGCAAATACCGCATTCAGTAACCCACCGAGGGAAAACAGAATGGCCGTCAGCATCAATGTCAGTGCAATCATTGACCAAGAGTGGACATGCAACGGTACGAAGAACAGTGAGATAATCGTTACCAGAATACCGACACAGATCCCACGGGCGACCCCACCACCGACATAACCGATAATCACAATATGTGTGGGTACCGGAGCTACCAGCAACTCTTCAATACTGCGCTGGAATTTAGCACCAAAGAACGATGCAGCGACGTTGGCATATGAGTTGGTGATAACCGCCATCATAATCAAGCCGGGAACGATAAATTGCATATAATTAAAACCGCCCATATCACCAATTCGGGCACCAATCAGGTTGCCGAAAATAACGAAATAGAGCGACATAGTAATCACCGGTGGTACCAGTGTTTGAATCCAGATACGAGCAAAACGCGTAATTTCTTTGATCCAAATACTCTGTAATGCTACCCAATATAGGCGGGTCATGCTTTCTCTCCCCCGTTACCATTAACCAAGGTGACAAATAGCTCTTCCAGACGGTTAGCCTTGTTGCGCATACTTTGTACCTGAATTCCCTGAGCGTTCAATTGACTGAATAAACCATTCAGACCTTGCTCACGCTTAACATCAACCTCCAGCGTTGAGGTGTCCGTCAGACGATAACCATAACCTTCCAGCTTAGGTAGCGGGCTTTTAATACCCAAATCAAAAATAAAGGTTTCTGACTCAAGTTTGCCAAGCAACTGCTTCATGGTGGTATTTTCCACCAGTTCACCATTCTGGATAATACCAATGTTACGGCACAGCATTTCTGCTTCTTCCAGATAGTGGGTAGTCAGAATGATGGTAGTCCCCTGCGCATTCAGCTCTTTCAGGAACCCCCACATCGAGCGGCGTAACTCGATATCCACCCCAGCGGTAGGTTCATCAAGGATTAGCAACTTCGGCTCATGCATCAGCGCACGCGCAATCATCAAACGGCGCTTCATCCCGCCCGACAGCCGGATAGCGCGCTCATTGCGTTTGCTCCACAAATCCAACTGAGTGAGGTATTTCTCGGCACGTTGTAACGCGTCACGCCGCGTGACGCCGTAATACCCCGCTTGGGTAATCACAATCTGCAACACCGTCTCGAATGGGTTGAAGTTAAACTCCTGTGGTACTAACCCAAGTTGGCGTTTGGCATTCACGATATCATTATCAATATCGTAACCAAAAACTTGTACCTTACCGGACGTTTTGTTCACTAATGAACTGATAATGCCAATGGTGGTCGATTTACCCGCACCATTCGGCCCAAGCAGGGCATAAAAATCACCTGCCTCTACGCGCAGATCAATGCCACGTAGTGCCTGAACGCCACCTGCATAGGTTTTGGTTAGTTGCGTTATTTCCAGTGCATATGTCATAAGTAAAAAAGAACCTTATTCTATGAGTTTCTCAGCGATAACAGCATACCCATGCCTGACTTAGCTCGCCTGTCAGGGCAAGTTACGGGGAGCAGAAGGGATCATGGGTCGATACCGAGAAGATGTTACGCAGACGAAAATTGCGCGATCAACAGGGTCACTGTTCCGATTTCAAAATCGTTATCGTTGCCGTATATTATCCTATCGCAATCCGTTCATTACAGGCTATTTACATTAATGAAAGAAATAGAGAAGCTTCTCGCGAACAATGACATCTGGTCAAATTCAATCAGTAAAGATGACCCCGATTTTTTTGAACACCTGGCACAAGCCCAGAAACCTCGCTTTCTGTGGATAGGCTGTTCAGATAGCCGCGTCCCCGCGGAACAGTTGACCGGCCTGAAAGCGGGTGAATTATTCGTTCACCGCAATGTAGCCAATCTGGTTATCCATACGGATCTCAATTGCTTGTCCGTGGTGCAATACGCCATCGATGTTTTGCAGGTCGAGCATATCATTATCTGTGGCCACCTGGGCTGTGGCGGTGTTGAAGCCGCTATGCAAAAAGACCTTGAATTAGGGCTTATCGATAACTGGTTACTGCACATCCGGGATCTTTGGTTTAAACACAGCTCACTGCTGGGTGAATTGCCAGCTGAAGAGCGCAGCAATATGTTATGTAAAATCAATGTCGTAGAACAAGTGTATAACTTGGGTCATTCGACCATTGTCCGTTCCGCCTGGAAGCGCGGGCAGAAAGCCATGATTCACGGCTGGGTCTATGGTATTGACGATGGCAAACTGACTGATTTGAAAGTCTCGGCCACCAGCCTAAGCGAACTGGAAATAAAGTACCGCGAAGCAATGGCAAAAATACTGCAACCAAACAGACAAAACTAATAAGTGCTACGGGAGGGTGTTAAAACACACCCTATCCCATCCCTAAATGCTGCTAAAGACACTCGAACTCAAAATATTGACGTGCCGTGACCATCGGCAAATAAGGCGTAGCGAGCTAAATCAGTTTGAGTGCGCCCAGTACGCAAGAACCGGAGCGTACACCATGACTTTATAAATCATGGCTACGTGAGGATTCTTAGTACTGCGGAATCTCAAAATGGCGACGCGCAGTAGCCGCTCCTGATCACTCGTCAAACATCACGACTTTGCCTACATATGGCAAATGCCTGTAGCGCTGGGCATAATCGATACCGTAACCCACCACGAATTCATCAGGAATGGCGAAGCCGACCCACTCAACCGGCACCTGAACTTCGCGACGCTCTGGTTTATCCAGCAACGTGCAGATAGCCAGTGATTTCGGCCCACGCAATTGCAGAATTTCACGCACTTTACTTAATGTATTACCGGAGTCGATTATATCTTCAACAATCAGCACATCCTTACCACGGATATCTTCATCCAAATCTTTCAGGATTTTCACATCTCGCGTGGTACTCATGCCATTGCCGTAGCTGGAGGCCGTCATAAAATCGACTTCATGGGAAACATCAATGGCACGGCATAAGTCAGCCATAAACATAAATGAGCCACGGAGCAACCCGACCAGCACCATTTCACTGCCGCTATCGCGGTAGTGTTCGGAGATTTGGTGGCCTAATTCGGCAATTCGGGCTTTGACTTCCTGCTCGGAAATCATGACTTCTACAGTGTGTTTCATAAGTATTTACGTCGCTTTTTTACGTTACTTGCCACAAGAAAGCCGCTGAGTTTACCATAGCCTAAGCGATGTTGCGACGGACTCACCCGCCGCACACATAACCTGTTGATACCCCCTAAGCGCTGACGGTAAAGCCCAACATCATGCCAGTATCTTCATGTTCCAACAGATGGCAGTGGGCCATATAAGGCATACTGGCTGGTGCGAGGTGACTAAAACGCACTAATATCTCACTGCGCGCACCTTCCACTCGTACAATATCTTTCCAGCCACGGCGATGCTCTGCCGGTGGTTTGCCGTTTTCTGTCAAAATACGGAACTGTGTCCCGTGGACATGGAAGGGATGTAACATCATGTCGCCTTCACCAGAAACGGTCCACTTCTCGAATTTCCCGAGCTTCGCGTCAAACGCCGGTTCAATCATCGAGAACGGTTTGCCGTTAATCATATTGGCATGGCTGAAATCAAAAGCCGCCGCGCCTTTCATCGCGCCACTCTCCATACCGGCCATATTGCTGTGATCCATGCCATTCATGGCACCGTTACCCATGTTCATGCCAGCCATTGCTTGCATACCATAACGGCTCATCAGCGCTTGCATCCCTAACATATCCAATTTCGGATCCATCATCAGTTGGAACCAGCGCTCTTGCAAGCCAGTGGCATCGGCTAATGCCGGCACCACAACCAGCGAATCCGGGAGCACCTTGCTACCCGCGGCCAGTGATGGCTGAATGCGCAATACCGGTAATGGCTTATCGAACGGGGCCAGGGTCATACCCATCTGTTTCACTGGCAAAGTAACCAGATCAAGCGGCTTACCATCAGCAGTATCTACCAGCACCTCAAAACGTTCACCCATCAGTATTGGCAACTCACGCACGGCTACCGGTTCGGCCAGTAAGCCACCGTCGCTGGCAATCACATACATCGGGCGGCCATCGCTGAGTGCCAAATTAAGGGAGCGGGCATTACAGCCATTGAGCAGCCTTAGTCGCACCCAACCGCGTGGGGTGATTTGCTGCGGATAATGTGCTCCATTGGTAAACATCCGATCGCCAAACCAACCAACAGCCGCCGTCATCACATCTAACTGATAATCAATCTGCCCATCTTTACCCAGTAATTTATCCTGCAAAATAACCGGAATATCGTCTACACCCCACAGCTTTGGCAGAGGAAGTTTCTCGCTCTCACTGTCATCGATCAGGACCAATCCGCCTAAGCCCATGGCCACTTGCTGGCCAGTCTTCCCATGAGTGTGGGGATGGAACCAGCAGGTAGCCGCCGGTTGATCGACACTAAAAACAACCTGCCGGGTTGTGCCGGGTTGAATCAGTGCCTGTGGACCACCGTCCACTTCGCCGGGGATTTCCAGTCCGTGCCAGTGCACCGTGGTCGCTTCTGGTAGGGAATTAGTGATATCAATAGTGACCGGTTTGCCTCGTTGCAAACGGATGGCAGGCCCCAGTAGATTGCCATTATAACCCCAGGTCTGCGTTGCTACGGAGGGTAGCCAGGCCACAGTACCGGTCTGGATATTCAAATTAATTTTGCTATTGGCATCGGGCTGGAGCAGAGGCGGAATAGGCAGTGGTGATAAATCTGCGGCCAAGGCCGCGCGGCTCCATAACGGCAGTGAAGTGGCGGCTCCAAGAGCTGCCGTTAACTTAATAAAATCACGGCGATGCATGGTCGTCTCCATCTTGATAATGAGTGAGTGCCTGCAAGACACAAAAACAGCAGTTTGTGAGCTTAAACCCTCCCCTTACAGGAAGGTCAAGATGTAATCAATCACTTGGTGAGTCAATCCAAATCAGGTAAGTGATTCTGGTGATAAATCTGCTTGCACTAACCTCGCCTGGCAAGGTCCAGGGTGCGGGAGAGTCACCTGCATCGCTAACACCCCTGCGGCTTCAAGTACGAAGGGTATAATAAAATTTACTCTGAACCATCACAGTGTGATAACGTCTGTTAACAATGAACAAGCCTGTTTCCGCTATGAAAAGAACAACGTTAGTTATGCTGCTGCTTACTCTGTGCGGATTTTCATCTGCCAGTTCTGCATTAAGTGAATCCGAAGCAGAAGATCTTGCGGATCTGACTGCGGTATTTGTCTATCTGAAAAATGATTGTGGTTATAACGAATTACCCAATAACGAAATCAAACGGGCTATCGTCTATTTTGCTCAGCAAAATCGCTGGGACCTGCGTAACTATAATAGCTTTAATATGAAAGCGTTGGGCGAAGAGAGTTATCGCGACCTGCGTGGTATTGCTATTCCAGTTCCTACCAAATGCAAGTCTCTGGCCCGTGACTCGTTGAGTTTATTGGCTTACGCGAACTAACAATCCCGCCTTTACCCTTTCAGTCTGAAATTCCACCGTGCAACCTCATCCAGAGTTGGCTATGATATTGCCCCCATTTTTCATGGCTGTTACTGCGAAGGAGAAGCCCCGAACATGTCACAGAAAGAACTATGGTATGAAACATTGCATGCCAACTTCGGTCAGTATTTTTCAGTAGAAAATGTGCTGTACCACGAGAAAACCGAGCATCAGGATCTGGTGATTTTTGAAAATCCCGTGCTGGGCCGTGTCATGGCACTGGATGGCGTGGTTCAGACGACCGAGCGCGATGAGTTTATCTATCACGAAATGATGACTCATGTGCCTTTACTGGCCCACGGTCAGGTGAAGAAGGTACTTATCATCGGTGGTGGTGATGGTGCCATGCTGCGTGAAGTCAGCCGCCATAAAAATATCGAACAGATTACCATGGTGGAAATTGACACCGGTGTCGTGGAGTTCTGCCGCCAATATCTGCCGAATCACAGTGCGGGTGCCTATGACGATCCTCGTTTCACATTAGTTATTGATGATGGTGTTAACTTCGTTAACCAGACCACTGAAAAATTCGATGTCATCATCTCCGACTGTACCGATCCCATCGGCCCAGGAGAAAGCCTGTTTACCTCAGTTTTCTACCAGGGATGTGCCCGTAGCCTGAACCAAGGCGGCATTTTTGTGGCACAAAACGGCGTATGCTTCCTACAACAGGATGAAGCCGTCGGCAGCCACAATAAGCTTAGCCACTATTTCAGTGATGTCAGTTTTTATCAGGCCGCAATTCCGACCTATTATGGCGGTATTATGACCTTCGCGTGGGCGACTCAAAACCCCTCGCTGCGTCAGCTGGATCTTGCCACGCTACAACAGCGTTTTGCTAAAGCAGGCCTAAACTGCCGCTACTATAACCCAGCCATTCATGTCGGCAGCTTTGCCTTGCCGCAGTATCTGCTGGATGCCTTAACAGCCAAATAAGGAGGTGAACTAAATTGTCCAAGCTTAAACTACACGGCTTCAACAACCTGACCAAAAGCCTGAGTTTTTGTATTTACGATATTTGTTATGCCGAGACCGCAGACGACCGCGATGGCTATATCGCCTACATTGACGAACAGTACAACGCCAACCGCCTGACCGAGATCTTGAGCGAAACCTGCTCGATCATTGGCGCAAATATATTGAATGTCGCACGTCAGGATTACGACCCTCAGGGGGCGAGTGTTACCATTCTGGTCAGCGAAGAACCGGTCGATCCGCGCGATGTTGATACCTCTGAGCACCCCGGCCCGCTGCCAAATGCAGTGGTTGCCCATTTGGACAAGAGCCATATCTGCGTTCATACCTACCCAGAAAGCCACCCTGAAGCGGGGTTATGCACTTTCCGCGCAGATATCGAAGTCTCTACCTGTGGAGTGATTTCACCGCTGAAAGCCCTGAATTACCTTATCCATCAGTTGGAGTCCGACATTGTTACGATGGATTATCGCGTACGGGGTTTTACCCGTGATATCAATGGGATAAAGCATTTTATCGATCATAAGATCAACTCGATTCAGAATTTCATGTCTGACGATATGAAGTCGCTGTATCACATGATGGATGTGAATGTTTATCAAGAAAACATCTTTCATACCAAGATGATGTTGAAAGACTTCGATTTGAAGCATTATCTGTTTAACGCCAAGCCGGAAGAGCTGAGTGCCGCAGAAAGAGAACGTATTACTCGCCTGTTATATAAAGAGATGCAGGAAATTTACTACGGGCGTAATTTGCCAGAAATGTGATACGTTGCCGGTAATACCACTGTATTTATATGTTATTAATCAGTAATAAGTCAGACAAGAAACCAATTAATCGGGCATAACTCTTTTTGCCCGGTTAATACCTCCAACTCAAGGAATGACCCCGCGAATGAACCGCCTCCCCACCCTGTATGGCATTATTGCAATCCTACTTTGGAGCATGAGTGTCGCTTTGACGCGCGGACTATCTGAAACCTTGGGTCCATTTGGGGCCGGAGCGGCAATTTACAGCGTGAGTGGAGTTTTGGTGTGGTTGGTGGCGGGTAAACCCACGTTGCGTGGACAGCATCCAGCTTATCTGTACGGTTGTGGTTTGCTATTTGTGGTGTATATGGTGGCGTTCGCTTTGGCTATTGGTATGGCTAATGACCGTCAGCAGACACTGGAAATTGGCCTGATCAATTACCTGTGGCCGAGTTTAACCTTGCTGTTAGCAGTTCCATTACTTAAGCTGCGCGCCCGTTGGTGGTTATGGCTGGGAGTTGCACTTGCTCTATTCGGTGTAATCTGGGTAGTCAGCGGTGGAAACGGGCTAGATATCAATGTATTGAGCACCAATGTTAGCAGTAACCCTCTGGCCTACAGCCTGGCTCTCATCGCGGCGTTTACCTGGGCGGCTTATTCCAATCTGGTCCGTTTGTACAGCCGTGGGCCAGGGGCGTTGCCGCTGTTTTTACTCGCCTGCGCCCTGTGTTTGTGGGTCATGTTCTTTATGCTGACCCCCGGCAAGTTGCATTTCACCACACGGGCAACGTTTGAACTGTTACTTATGGGAGCCAACACTGCGCTGGCCTATCTGTGTTGGGATATTGCCATGAAAAAGGGCAATGCCACATTAGTGGCTGCTCTGTCCTACTTCACACCACTGCTATCGATATTGATTGCCAGCTTGTGGCTCAATACCCTGCCCTCAGCCGCTTTCTGGCCCGGAGTGGCGATGGTGGTGGTAGGTTCTCTGCTGTGCTGGTCTGCCAGCCGCAATCCCCTTCGAACTTGAAGCCGCAGGTAGGCAGCAACGCCAAGTTCTTTGAGTAAATATTTTATTTAGAAGTAATGAAGTTACGATAGCCTTTCAATACCAGCAGAAAGTCCTCTAATCCGCACAGACAGAGGCTTTCTTCATCATAGTAATTCATGCCCTCTTCCATCTCATCGCCGTCGAGATCCAGTTGATTGGCACGCACCATCACTTCTTCCCCATCCAGCCACAAGGTATATTCATGGCCGGTCAACTGCCATTGGCGCTCACTGCCTTTCACTTCCATAGCGGCGGCTTCAATTTGATCGAGTTTTGCCAGGTCGCCCTTAATCTCTTCATTGAGCCAATGGCCGATCACTTCATGTCCCATGGAGAATCTGACCAGCACTTGCCCTGTTAAATCACGCAAGAATTCATAGTCCATAGCATGCCCTCCTGATGCTCTTATAATTATTGTAACCGTATTTAGCCCACCCACTTGGCGCAAGCTCGCAAAGCCGGTAAATACCGCTAAGATTTCACTACCAGACGGTTTGTTTAAAATAGAAACGGGAGGCCATAGGCCTCCCGTCAGATACGTATTATACATCATACCCAAAGTAATTGGGGTTACAGATAGGCGGCAAGCTAACCGCCCTGTCACTCCAAAGACAAAGGGTATAGCTGTTTAGACTGCGGTTTGGAAGATAACACCGTCAGCTTTGTCCGTATATTGGCTCAACTGATCGAAGTTCAGGTAGCGATAAGTATCCTCTGCGGTCTTATCAACCTGAGCCATATAAGTTTGATATTCCTCAGGCGTTGGCAGACGCCCCAGCAGTGATGCAATCGCCGCCAGTTCAGCCGACGCCAGATAGACATTCGCCCCATTCCCCAAGCGATTCGGGAAGTTACGGGTTGACGTAGAAACCACTGTCGCACCATCAGCCACACGAGCCTGGTTACCCATACACAGTGAACAGCCCGGAATCTCAATACGGGCACCACTCTTACCAAAGACGCTGTAGTAGCCCTCTTCGGTTAACTGTGCGGCATCCATTTTGGTCGGAGGTGCAACCCACAAACGTGTTGGCAATTGGCCTTTATGTTGATCCAGCAACTTACCCGCCGCGCGGAAGTGGCCAATGTTGGTCATGCAAGAACCGATAAACACTTCATCGATCTTGCTGTTAGCCACATCAGACAACAAGCGAGCATCATCTGGATCGTTTGGCGCACACAGAATAGGTTGTGTGATATCAGCCAGATCGATTTCGATTACCGCTGCATATTCCGCATCGGCATCGCCTTCCAGTAGATTTGGATTCGCCAGCCAGCTTTCCATACCATTAACCCGGCGCTCCAGCGTACGGCGGTCGCCGTAGCCTTCCGCAATCATCCACTTCAACAAGACGATATTGGATTGTAGGTATTCGGTGATCGGCGCTTTATCCAATTTAATGGTACAACCAGCAGCAGAACGTTCAGCGGAAGCATCGGCCAACTCGAATGCCTGTTCGACTTTCAGCTCTGGCAGGCCTTCAATTTCCAGAATTCGGCCAGAGAAGATGTTCTTCTTGCCTTGCTTCTCAACCGTCAGCAGGCCTTCCTGAATCGCGTAGTAAGGAATTGCATGCACCAGATCACGCAGAGTGATACCCGGCTGCATTTTACCTTTAAAACGCACCAGCACCGATTCAGGCATGTCCAAAGGCATTACACCTGTTGCGGCCGCAAAGGCCACCAAACCAGAACCTGCCGGGAAGGAGATCCCAATCGGGAAGCGAGTATGGGAGTCACCACCGGTACCAACCGTATCTGGCAGCAGCATGCGGTTCAACCACGAGTGGATGATGCCATCACCAGGACGCAGCGATACGCCACCACGGTTCATAATGAAATCAGGCAAAGTATGGTGAGTGGTCACATCAACGGGCTTAGGATAAGCGGCAGTATGACAGAATGACTGCATCACCAAATCAGCGGAGAAGCCCAGACATGCCAAGTCTTTCAGCTCATCACGGGTCATCGGGCCGGTGGTGTCTTGTGAACCGACCGAGGTCATCTTAGGTTCGCAGTATTCGCCTGGGCGCACACCTTCAACGCCACATGCGCGGCCAACCATTTTCTGTGCCAGCGAGAAGCCTTTATTGCTTTTGGCAACTGGCTTCGCCACACGGAATACTTCGCTGACTGGCAGACCCAGCGACTCACGAGCTTTAGTGGTCAAGCCACGGCCAACAATCAGTGGAATACGGCCACCAGCACGGACTTCGTCCAGCAACACGTCAGTTTTCAGCTCGAAGGTCGCGAGTATCTCACCGGTATCATGGCGGCGTACTTCGCCCAGATACGGGAAGATATCAATCACGTCGCCCATGTTTAGATTGGCAACATCCACTTCGATTGGCAAAGCACCGGCATCTTCCATGGTGTTAAAGAAGATCGGGGCAATTTTGCTGCCCAGCACCACGCCACCGCCGCGCTTGTTCGGCACGTAAGGGATGTCGTCGCCCATAAACCACAGCACCGAGTTGGTGGCGGATTTACGGGAAGAACCGGTACCGACCACATCACCGACGTAGGCCAGCGGGAAACCGATTTTGTTCAGTTCTTCGATCTGTTTGATCGGGCCAACGCTACCCGGTTGATCTGGGTGAATGCCTTCACGGGCATTTTTCAGCATCGCCAAGGCATGCAGTGGAATATCAGGGCGCGACCAGGCATCTTGCGCCGGGGACAAATCATCGGTATTGGTTTCACCGGTTACTTTGAATACGGTGACCGTGATTTTTTCGGCCAAAGGCGGTCGGGAGAGATACCATTCGGCATCAGCCCAGGATTGCATCACCTTCCTGGCATGTGGGTTACCCGCTTTGGCTTTTTCTTCCACATCGTAGAAGTTATCAAACATCAGCAAGGTGTGAGATAACGCTTTGCCCGCAATCGGTGCCAGCTGTTCGTTATCTAACGCATCAATCAGCGGATGAATGTTATAACCGCCCTGCATAGTGCCAAGCAGTTCAATCGCTTTTTCAGCGTTAATCAGAGGGGAGTTGGCTTCACCCTTGGCAATCGCCGCCAGGAAACCGGCTTTAACGTAGGCTGCTTCATCAACACCGGGTGGAACACGGTTGATCAGCAGATCTAATAAAAATTCTTCTTCGCCCGCCGGCGGATTTTTTAATGATTCAACCAGCGCGGCCATTTGTGATGCATCTAATGGCTTGGGGACGATACCCTCAGCAGCACGCTCGGCTACGTGCTTACGGTATTCTTCTAGCACGACTCTCTCCTCGCTTTAATTATCATATATTTTCCAGGCTTATCTGTTGTCACCAGCCATCATCACTGATGCAGTAGGTGTAGGTAAGACGCCCTGTTTGCCCAGCCAGCATACCAGTATTTGAACTCAGTGTTAATTCGTTCACATAAAAGCAACATTAAATTTTTGCTGAATCGTTGAGCGCAGTGTAATCACCTGAAGTATTGATAATGGCTCTCAGTTAGCCTCTCACCCTAGGGCAATATCCGCAAAAACACCGCTGTATGATAACCACAGTAAATGAATGGATACCATCTCTCTATGAGAATCTCGTGCTATTGATATGACTTTTAGGGTGATAAATAACGAAGGGAAGATATTGTGGCGATAAATGAAGCAGAAACAGCCGATAACCACTGTTTCTGCTTTGATAAAAGACTCTATGCCCCAAGTATGAAGGGCAATTAGAATTGGGTATTCAAGCTAACAAAATAGGTCCGGCCCGGCTCATTGTAAGTCGCTGCCCCTGCACCCGCGATACCGGCTACGCTCTGGGCATTACCGGCACGGAACTGGCGTTTGTCGAACAGGTTTTCAATCCCAGTGGTGACACTGACATTTTTTGTCACTGTATAGCTAGCACTGAGACCAAAGATGGCATATGGGCTGACTTCATTGCGTGCCGTACCCGTAACCGGCAGACCTTGATAGTCATATTTTTTCGGCTTCTGACGCCCATACCAGGTCACGGTGGATAGCAGTGACAAATCATCAGTTGCCTGCCAGTTCAGTGAACTATTCAAAGTAAACTCCGGCGTGATCGATAAGTAATCGCCGGTGCTTTTGTTCTTCGACTCCAGCATATAGGTCAGATTGCTGCTCCACTGTACTGTCTCAGTGAAGGGCACAGTCAGATTACCTTCCAACCCTTCCACCAACGCTTTCGGCACGTTACTCCACTTGAAGATATCGGAATTAGCATAAGCACCGGTACCGCCACTGGCAGTCCCGAGGGAGAGCAAACCCGGCTCGATCTTATTACGATAATCATTACGGAAGTAAGTGATACCGGCAATAATGCCGTCATCGTGGAACTCGAACCCGATCTCTTTGTTTACGCTGGTTTCAGCAGACAGAGAATCATTACCCATCAGGTAGCAACTGCCGCCACCGCCATAGCAACCTTGACCACGGCTATATAACAGATAGTTAGGGTTGGTTTGATAGAGATTTGGCGCTTTATAAGAACGGGCAATACCCATTTTCATGGTGAAGTAATCACCCAGTTCCTGTGACAGATTCAGGCCTGGACTCCAGTTACTTCCCGCGGTGCTGTGATGATCAAAGCGCAGTGCTGGGGTGAGCATGGTGGTATCCGTCAACTCGATATTATCCTCAACAAATACCGAGGCTATCTGCGCCGAGCTACGAGTATTGCGCCCAGTCCCCGTCAAACCGCTGACACTGCCACCCTCACTCGTCGTTTGGGTATTAGAGCTTGGATCGTTCATTTTCTGGTCATTCCATTCCGCCCCCACGGTCAGCACCTGATTAACGCCCAATTCAAATGGCAGGTTAACCTCGGAGTGGGCCAGATAGTTGTCCAGCTTGATAGTACTGAAATATTTATTTGAGAATATGCCTTCTGTACCGCCCGCCAGCCCCTCATTGATTCGTGAGTTGCGCGTATCTTCATACTGAAAATAGGAGGTTGTACTGACGCCGTTATCCCAAAAACCACGGTGTGTTAGCGAGAAATTATCGCGGTACATCACGTTAGTTTCCGCACCGTATAAGCTGCGAACTATGGCATTGCTGTTTGTGTTTTGTGTATCACCGGCATAAATATTTCCCTGGCGGCTATAACCTGCCTCGAATTCCAGAGATTGGCCTTGGGCGAATTCCCAACGCAGTAACCCGTTGATATCTTTATTTCGTACCCCTTCACGGCCGGCCGGCAGTGTACCGGCCTGGTTACCGGTACGGGCAGATTCATGGCCTTGGTTAATATCCCAATCATCAGCATCGGTTTTATTGTATCCACCGTACAAGCGGAAACTGACGGTATCACTTAGCGGCCCCAACAGACTGAAATCGGTACGACGGGTCGCGCCTTCCTCGCTGTGCTGCGGCAGGTTCATGTAGGCGTTCCAGCTACCATGTAGTTCTTTGTCCGGCTGTTTGGTGATGATATTCACTACACCACCGGCTGCACCGTTGCCATAGCGTGCCGCTGACGGCCCGCGTAAAACTTCGATTTTCTCAACCATATTCGCGGGAACCCAGTTGGTATCACCACGGGTATCACGTTCACCACGCCAGCCATAACGCACCGCATTACGGCTGGAGACCGGTATGCCATCAATCATAATCAGCGTATTTTCAGGCCCCATGCCACGAATATCAATTTGCCGATTATTACCACGCTGACCACTGGCAGAGTTACCGGAAAGATTAACACCCGGCATGGTGCGGATAATTTCGGACAGGTCATTCGCGGGTGGCCGTTTGCGGATATCCTCTGCGGTGATAGTTGATGCCCCCAGCGCCTGACGAACTTGCTGTTGAGCGGTCACCACCAGCGTATCACCGGTGGTTGCCGACCCACCGGCCACAGCAGGCTCTTGCTGCGATGTGGTGGCGGTTGTTTGCGCTGTCGCCTGTGTCGCTGCTGTGGACTCAGCTTGATTTGTCGCTTGAGTTTGTGCCCAGAGCGGAGTCGATATGCAAATACCGATCAATGTCGTCAGAGAACGCCGTTGCCATTTTACTTTCATTACACTTTCCCCTGATGCAAAAAAGCCCACAGCAAATATCCGCAGAGTAAAATCTCTGGCAATCTATTCGTTGGGCGATAAAGACGAACAAGATTGATAATTATTTCCATTATCAATTCATCGCGTTAATTGTTACATTTGCATATAGGGAAAAGGTTTGTGCAAACAGCAAATCTGTTTGTCAGAACGTCAATGTTGTCATAATGTCAGTGGAGAGTTCGTCATGTCGACGGTGAAGCAAAACAAATTACGCAATGTCTCTCCTTCATCCAAACCGATTTATCGTGAACAAATTGTGCAACAATCGAATCTGGTTGCCAGTGATTATCAACTGAGCAGCGTGAAATCATTGTCCACTGACCCGGTATTGTTTGGCGACTTTCAAGTATTGCGTCTGAACCCACATCTGATTTTACATACCGCGAATGTCACCAACCTCTGTGATATCAAGACGCAAAACCGGCTTAATCCAGCACTGAAACTGGCTATTGTGGTTAGTGGCAGCGCGCATATCTCATTCGGCGGTCAACAGTTGCATTTGCAGGAAAAAGGCGATGCCTCGCTGGTCTCATTAACTGAAAGCACCCTGTTTACTCGCCACGGTAAAAACAACAGTCACGAGCGCACGTTAACACTGACTTTTGACCGTGAATGGCTGTATGGCGATTTGCTGCCACAAGCCGGCGCATGGGATACGTTGTATAACTTTACCCAACAGCATCTGGCGATTCATTTATGGCGCCCATCAGTTCACTCGCAAGCCATTGCTCAGAAAATAGCGAGCGCCCCACCCTTTTCAACGCCGCTGGAGCGGTTGCAATGGGAAACACAATGTATTGGGCTGATCATTGAAGCGTTCAGTTCACTGGAGCAGCAAGCTCAGCAGCAAAATAAAATCTCATTACGTGGGTTGAACCGGGTTCAGCAGGTACGTGACTGGCTGGAAAGTGGTGAGGCTGACCACCTATCGATGAGTGAATTAGCCGGTCTGGTGAATATGAGCCAGAGTACCTTGCAGCGACGTTTTCGTGAAAGTTACCACATTACGGTATTTGAATATCTGCGCCATTGTCGTTTAAAGCGGGCCATGCTGGCATTACAGAAAGAAGGAGTCAGTATCGATCAAGCCGCCGCCATTGCTGGTTATACCAGCCCTGCCAACTTTGCCACCGCACTGCGGCGGACCTTTCATATCTCGCCCAGTCAACTACGGGCGGGATCGATTTTTGATCGCTAAAAAATGCCTGAGTGATAAAAACCTTTAAACAAAAAACGGCCCCTGTTAAGGAGCCGCTTCATTATCTTGCTGTATTAGCGAAAATTATTTCTTTTTCGCTTTCGGGTTAGGCAAGTCGGTAATGCTACCTTCGTAGATTTCCGCGGCCAGACCGACAGATTCATGCAAGGTAGGGTGAGCATGGATGGTCAACGCGATATCTTCCGCATCACAACCCATCTCGATCGCCAGACCGATTTCACCTAACAGTTCACCACCGTTAGTCCCAACAATGGCACCACCGATGATACGGTGAGTTTCTTTGTCGAAGATAAGTTTAGTCATACCGTCTGCGCAATCTGAAGCGATAGCACGGCCCGATGCCGCCCACGGGAAGGTGGAGGTCTCAAAGCTGATGCCTTTTTCTTTCGCTTCTTTCTCGGTCAGACCCACCCATGCGACTTCAGGTTCAGTGTACGCAATAGATGGAATGACTTTCGGATCGAAGTAATGTTTCAGGCCGGAGATAACTTCAGCAGCAACATGACCTTCGTGCACACCTTTATGTGCCAGCATTGGCTGACCCACGATGTCACCGATAGCAAAGATATGCGGCACGTTGGTACGCAGTTGTTTATCAACGTGGATAAAGCCACGCTCATCAACTTCTACACCAGCCTGACCGGCATCCAGCAATTTGCCGTTAGGTACACGGCCGATAGCCACCAGAACGGCATCATAGCGCTGTGGTTCTGCTGGCGCTTTTTTGCCTTCCATCGTGACATAGATACCGTCTTCTTTGGCTTCTACCGCCGTCACTTTGGTTTCCAGCATCAGGTTGAACTGCTTACTGATGCGCTTGGTGAAAACTTTCACCACGTCTTTATCAGCAGCCGGAATAACCTGGTCAGCCATTTCTACCACATCAATTTTCGAGCCCAGCGCATGGTAAACCGTACCCATTTCCAGACCGATGATGCCACCGCCCATAACCAGCAGACGTTCAGGAACGCTTTTCAGTGCCAGTGCATCAGTTGAGTCCCAAACACGTGGGTCTTCATGAGGAATAAATGGCAGTTGGATTGGGCGAGAACCGGCCGCGATAATCGCGTTATCGAAGGTAATGGTAGTTGGGCCATTTTCGCCTTCAACCACTAAGGTGTTCGCGCCAGTAAATTTACCAAAACCATTAACCACTTTGACTTTACGGCCTTTAGCCATACCTGCCAAACCACCGGTTAACTGATTGATAACTTTCTCTTTCCAGACACGGACTTTATCAATGTCAGTTTTAGGCTCACCAAAAACGATACCGTGTTCAGCCAGCGCCTTAGCTTCTTCGATAACTTTGGCAACGTGCAACAATGCCTTGGAAGGGATACAACCCACATTCAGGCAAACACCACCCAAAGTAGAGTAACGCTCAACCAGAATGGTTTCCAAACCTAAATCCGCGCAACGAAAAGCAGCAGAGTACCCTGCTGGACCTGCCCCAAGTACCACGACCTGAGTTTTAATTTCAGTACTCATCATGACCTCTTAATTGTTTGTCCGGCGGGTCAGACATCATTTTGAAATCTATCGAATATATTAGGCTAATTAATTTCATAACGCCCTTCATCCACCGGGACGCTTGCACCGCGAGCAGTTTACAGAATTGTTAATAATCTGAAAAGCAACATCGAGTGACGAGTGTCTCAACAACCCTAATCTATATAAAAACAAGGCCGGCACGAAGCCGGCCTTGGCGATTACATCACCAAACGGCGAATATCAGCCATAATGGTCGCGATATAGGCTGCGAAGCGAGCACCTGCTGCGCCATCGATCACACGGTGGTCGAAGGACAGAGACAGAGGCAGCATCAGACGTGGCGCAAACTCTTTACCATTCCAGACTGGCTTCATGGATGATTTAGACACACCCAAGATAGCCACTTCTGGCGCATTGACGATTGGCGTAAACGCCGTCCCGCCGATGCCGCCCAGGCTGGAGATAGTGAAACAACCGCCTTGCATGTCAGATGCAGTCAATTTGCCATCACGCGCTTTCTTGGAAATAACAGCCAGCTCGCGAGACAACTCGACAATACCTTTTTTGTTCACATCACGGAATACTGGAACAACCAGACCGTTAGGGGTATCAACCGCCACACCGATATTGATGTATTTTTTCAATGTCAGTTTCTGACCATCTTCAGAAATCGAGCTGTTGAAACGTGGGAACTCTTCCAACGCCTTAGCAGCCGCCTTCATCAGGAACACCAGCGGGGTGATTTTCAGATCTTGTTTTTTCTTCTCAGCTTCGATGTTCTGTTGCTTACGGAACACTTCAACTTCAGTGATATCCGCTTCATCGAATTGGGTCACATGAGGGATAGTGACCCAGTTACGGCTCAGGTTCGCACCAGAGATTTTCTGGATACGGCCTAATTCAACTTCTTCAATCTCACCGAACTTGCTGAAATCAACTTTCGGCCAAGGCAACATACCTGGCAGACCGCCGCCAGTGGCAGCAGGGGCTGTTTCAGCACGTTTGACCGCATCTTTCACGTAGGCCTGAACGTCTTCGCGCAGGATACGACCTTTACGACCGGTACCTTTCACTTTCGCCAGGTTTACGCCAAATTCACGCGCTAAACGACGGATAACCGGCGTGGCATGCACGTAAGCGTCATTCTCAGCAAACTCGCCTTTGCTCTCAGCTTTCGCGCCAGGAGCGGTGGCCGCTTTAGCCGGTGCCGCAGGAGCCGCAGGAGCCGCTGGCTGGGCAGGTGCAACAGCAGGGGCTGCGCCTTCCACTTCGAACACCATGATAAGCGAGCCGGTTTTAACTTTGTCGCCAGTGCTGATTTTGATCTCTTTAACGGTACCGGCAAATGGTGCTGGCACTTCCATTGAGGCTTTATCGCCTTCAACGGTGATCAGTGATTGTTCAGCGGCAACTTTATCACCCACTTTAACCATCACTTCTGTGACTTCAACTTCATCGTCACCGATGTCTGGCACTTCGACATTTTTTGCTGCTGAGGCAGCCGGTGCAGCAGCCGCTGCGGCCGGAGCTGACTCAGTTGCCGCGGCGGGTGCCGCAGCACCTGCCACTTCAAATATCATGATAGGAGAACCGGTGCTGACTTTATCGCCAGTGCTGATTTTGATCTCTTTAACGGTACCGGCGAATGGCGCTGGCACTTCCATAGAGGCTTTATCGCCCTCTACTGTGATCAGAGATTGTTCAGCGGCAACAGTATCGCCCACTTTCACTAGTATTTCAGTCACTTCAACTTCGTCGCTGCCGATATCTGGCACTTCAACATTTTTTACCGCAGATGCCGCTGGCGCCGCTGCCTGAGCAGGGGCTGCTGGCTTTTCTTCGGCTGCTGCAGGCGCCGCAGCGGCACCTGTTGCTTCGAAGATCATCATCAGTTTGCCGGTCGCGACAGTATCGCCAACTGCAATTTTGATTTCTTTAACTACGCCCGCCTGCGGTGATGGGACTTCCATGGAAGCTTTATCACCTTCAACAGTGATAAGCGATTGTTCCGCTTCAACGGTATCGCCTACTTTCACCATAATTTCGGTGACTTCCACTTCATCTGCACCGATGTCTGGTACGTTAATTTCAATAGCCATTTGTTCTTTACCTCTTATGCCAGACGCGGGTTAACTTTATCGGCGTCGATACCAAACTTAGTAATTGCTTGTGCAACTACGCTGGCGTCGATGTCACCGCGTTTAGCCAATTCACCCAGAGCTGCAACCACAACGTAAGAAGCATCAACTTCGAAGTGGTGACGCAGGTTCTCACGGCTGTCAGAGCGGCCGAAACCATCTGTACCCAACACGCGGAACTCGCTGGCAGGAATGAAGTTACGAATTTGTTCAGCGAACAACTTCATGTAGTCAGTAGAAGCAACCGCTGGCGCGTCGTTCATGACTTGAGCCACATAAGGAACACGTGGCGTTTCTGTTGGGTGCAGCATGTTCCAACGCTCACAATCCTGACCATCACGGGCCAGTTCAGTGAAGGATGTTACGCTGTACACATCAGAACCAACACCGTAGTCGTTAGCCAGAATCTGAGCCGCTTCGCGAACGTGACGCAGGATTGCACCTGAACTCATCAACTGCACTTTGCCTTTGCTACCTGCAACAGTTTCCAGTTTGTAGATACCTTTACGGATACCTTCTTCTGCGCCCTGTGGCATTGCTGGCATGTGGTAGTTTTCGTTCAGCGTGGTCAGGTAGTAATAGACGTTTTCCTGCGCTTCACCGTACATACGCTCCAGACCGTCATGCATGATGACAGCAACTTCATAAGCATAGGCCGGATCGTAAGAGATACAGTTCGGGATGGTCAGTGACTGAATGTGGCTATGACCATCTTCATGTTGCAGACCTTCGCCATTCAGAGTAGTACGACCTGAAGTACCACCGATCAGGAAGCCACGCGCCTGTTGGTCACCCGCAGCCCAGCACAGGTCACCGATACGTTGGAAACCGAACATGGAGTAGTAGATGTAGAACGGGATCATTGGCAGATCATTGGTGCTGTATGAGGTCGCAGCAGCCAGCCATGAAGAGGCAGCACCCAGTTCGTTGATCCCTTCTTGCAGGATCTGGCCTTTTTCGTCTTCTTTGTAGTAAGCAACCTGCTCACGGTCTTGCGGGGTGTACTGCTGACCATTCGGGCTGTAAATACCAATCTGACGGAACAGACCTTCCATACCAAAAGTACGCGCTTCGTCAGCAATGATTGGAACAATTCTGTCTTTGATAGATTTGTTCTTCAGCATCACGTTCAGCACACGCACGAAGGCGATAGTGGTAGAGATCTCTTTGTTCTGCTCTTCCAGCAAGGAGCTGAAATCTGACAACGCAGGGATTTCCAGCTTCTCGGTGAACTTAGGCATGCGGGTTGGCACATAGCCTTCCAGCGCCTGACGACGTTCATGCAGATATTTGTGCTCTTCGGAATCTTTCTCGAAGGTGATGTAAGGCAGTTTTTCGATATCAGCATCGGCAACTGGCACATTGAAACGATCGCGGAAGTGGTGAACCCCTTCCATGTTCATTTTCTTCACCTGGTGAGCAATATTTTTACCTTCTGCTGTTTCGCCCATGCCGTAACCTTTAATGGTGTGGGCCAGGATAACAGTTGGTTTACCGGTGGTTTCTTGTGCTTTCTTCAGTGCGGCAAAGACTTTCTTCGGATCATGACCACCACGGTTCAGAGACCAGATCTCGTCGTCGCTCATGTCTTTCACTAATGCAGCAGTTTCTGGGAAACGGCCAAAGAAGTGTTCGCGGACATAGGCGCCGTCTTTGGATTTAAAGGTCTGGTAGTCGCCATCCAGGGTTTCGTTCATCAGTTGGATCAGTTTACCGCTGGTATCTTTACGCAGCAGCTCATCCCAACGACTACCCCAAATCACTTTCAGAACCTGCCAGCCAGCACCATTGAAGATGCCATCCAGCTCATTGATAATCTTGCCGTTACCGGTAACCGGGCCATCCAGGCGCTGCAAGTTACAGTTGATAACGAAGACCAGGTTATCCAGTTTTTCACGGGTCGCGATGGTGATCGCACCTTTGGATTCTGGCTCATCCATCTCGCCGTCGCCCAAGAAGGCGTACACGGTCTGTGCTGCAGTGTCTTTCAGACCACGGTGATGGAGGTATTTCAGGAACTTGGCCTGATAGATTGCACTGATTGGGCCAAGGCCCATCGATACCGTTGGGAACTGCCAGAATTCAGGCATCAGTTTCGGATGCGGGTAAGAAGACAGACCCTTACCATCGACTTCCTGACGGAAGTTATCCATTTGCTCTTGAGTCAGGCGGCCTTCAAGGAAAGCACGCGCGTAAACACCTGGAGAAATGTGGCCCTGGAAGTAAACCAGATCGCCGCCGTCTTTTTGGTTACGAGCACGGAAGAAGTGGTTGAAGCAAACCTCGTAGAAGGTAGCGGAAGACTGGAAGGATGCCATGTGGCCGCCCAAATCCAGATCTTTCTTCGACGCACGCAACACGGTCATCACAGCATTCCAACGGATAGCGCTGCGAATACGACGCTCAAGCTCCAGGTTGCCAGGGTAAGCGGGTTCGTCTTCTACCGCGATGGTGTTGATGTAATCACGGTTGGCAGAACCTGCCGCAACGCTCACACCACCTTTACGGGCTTCGCCCAAAACCTGATCAATCAGATACTGAGCACGCTCAACACCCTCTTCACGGATGACCGATTCGATCGCCTGTAGCCAGTCGCGGGTTTCGATCGGATCCACGTCATTATTTAAACGTTCTGACATGGTGGTATTCCTTATCTGTTTCTAATGGTTTATTTGGAGCCTATCTTCCTGTGCTTTAACCCCAGGCTAAAGCACGTGCCCTGGTGAAAACACCGGAAGATAGGCCCATCAGTTTGTCCCCGTCATACTTCAAGCTGTAGAGGCGTTGGCTGTACTCTCTCACCCCAGTCACTTACTCAAGTAAGCTCCTGGGGATTAATGAGTCTCTTTGAGACTCACCCTACGGGCTAGCATAAATGCTGTTCAAATCGGCCTACGACCGATTTGTCATTCCCTTGCCGCCTACCTACAACTCGAATTATTTTGGGTATAGTTGCCGCTAATAATTCTCAAATGAGAATAACTACCCAATGAAATTGAAGTTACCGTGCCGCTGCCAGAGAACGAATCTCGATAAGCTGACCCAAGTCAGTGATTCGGGTGAGTTCACGCAGCTAACAACCCTGTAGCTTCAAGTACAAAGGGTACAAAACGAGTTATTGAGGTCTTGCAGAGGCGCAACCTGAATGATTCGTTTCTAGTCCTTGCGCTGTTGGAGCCGACGCAAAGATCGCTCACGGCGACTGTGCTCCCGACTAAGATCCAACAGAATTTCCTCGATAAACGCCAAGTGACGGTGTGAAGCTTCGCGGGCTTTCTCTGGCTCGCGTGCCACAATCGCCTCAAAAATCCCGGCGCGGTGACTGCTCACCGTTGCCAGCATTTCGCGGCGCGAGTAAAGCAATTCAAAGTTCTGTCTTACGTTTTGTTCCAGCATCGGCCCCATGCAACGCAGTAAATGCAGCAAAACCACATTATGCGCAGCCTCTGTGACAGCCACTTGATACTGCATAACGGCATCTGCCTCAGCATCTAAATCGCCGTTATCCTGCGCTTGCTGAATAACAGTATGGCATTCACGGATACGTTGCAGATCTTCATCAGTGCCGCGCAATGCTGCATAATAGGCAGCAACACCTTCGAGGGCATGACGGGTTTCTAACAGATCGAATTGTGATTCTGGATGGTCAGCCAGTAGCTCTGCTAGCGGATCGCTAAAGCTTTGCCACAGATTGGTTTGCACGAAAGTCCCGCCCCCCTGACGACGCAACAGCAGTCCCTTAGCTTCTAAGCGCTGAATTGCTTCTCGCAAAGAAGGCCGGGAAACATCAAATTGCTTCGCCAACTCGCGTTCAGGCAGTAATTTCTCCCCCGGACGCAGCGTCCCTTCCAAGATCAGGTATTCGAGCTGCTGCTCGATGACATCTGATAATTTGGGCTGACGTATTTTGTTGTAGGCCATAATTTGTTGTAAGTCGCGCTGTAAGCCGTATTGAGTGAATCGTCTCTGCGAGTAGCGCGGAGTCAATTGGTAATACCAATTTCAAAAACGTGACGATAAAGTAACAAAGTATTCACTAGCTGTCCATACGGACCTTGACCAAAATCATGAAACCCAGCACATTTTAACAACTTCACTGATAAAGCAATGCAAAGTGATAACGTAGCAGTGGTAATACCATTACCTGGCAGCCTCGGGTTTTAACTTTTATGAAACGGGTAATTAGGCAAGCTGAAGCGTTAAAGTGATTTTATTTGTGAATATAACTTCTATAAATTTGAATTTATATTCAAACTAAAACAAGAAAAGTCTGTATCCCTCGGTCTCTCGCCTTAAAACTGGTATGACCATTATAAAAATGGCTTACTGGTGGCTTTTCAACCCAAAAAAGCACATTCCTGCTTTTCCTCAAAACAACAGCTTGATCACGCATCAACATTTTTCTTGCTGTTTTGGCTAAAACTTCACCGATTAAAATAAAAAGCAGATGCAATAATTCTCGCCTACCACTATTCTCTTTTAAACGGTAGCCTAAAGAGAAAATTCCCATAAAAGCCACCGTAAACAAAATAATACAAATAATGTAATCAAAACCTTACGCATAGCAAACGGCACCTATTTATACCCAATAGATTTCAAGTTGCGGGAAGGCGGTAACAGATTATTCCAAGGATGGGCTGAGTAACGAGTACAGCCAATATATTTGCAGTTTGAAAGATGACGGGTTTGCCCGCTAAAAGTGACAACGACAGAGGATGCAACAATGAGTGTTCAACAGGAAGGTGCAGAGCTAAAGCGGGGGCTTAAAAACCGCCACATACAGCTTATTGCCTTAGGTGGCGCAATTGGTACCGGATTATTCCTTGGTATCGCGCAAACCATTCAAATGGCGGGGCCTTCAGTGCTACTGGGGTATGCAATCGGCGGCTTTATCGCGTTTCTGATTATGCGCCAGTTAGGAGAAATGGTAGTCGAAGAACCAGTCGCGGGTTCTTTTAGCCACTTTGCTTACAAATATTGGGGGAACTTTGCCGGTTTCGCTTCCGGTTGGAACTACTGGGTACTGTATGTGTTAGTGGCGATGGCCGAACTGACCGCCGTAGGTATCTATGTACAATATTGGTGGCCGGAGATCCCAACATGGGTGTCAGCGGCAGTATTCTTCTTAGCTATCAATGCCATCAACCTGGCGAATGTCAAAGTGTATGGTGAAATGGAGTTTTGGTTCGCCATCATTAAAGTGGTCGCTATCATTGCAATGATTCTGTTCGGTGGATGGTTACTACTTAGCGGGCAAGGCGGCCCGGAAGCCACTGTGACTAACTTGTGGGCACAAGGCGGCTTCTTCCCTAACGGTGTCATGGGCTTGGTTATGGCAATGGCGGTGATCATGTTCTCCTTCGGTGGCCTTGAGTTAGTCGGGATTACCGCTGCAGAAGCCGAAAACCCAGCCCAAAGCATCCCCAAAGCAACCAATCAGGTTATCTACCGTATCTTGCTGTTCTATATTGGTTCTCTGGCAATCTTATTATCACTCTACCCGTGGGGAAAAGTGGTCGAAGGCGGTAGTCCATTTGTACTGATCTTCCATGCACTGAACAGCAATGTGGTCGCAACTGTATTGAATATCGTGGTACTGACAGCAGCATTGTCGGTCTATAACAGTTGTGTTTACTGTAACAGCCGCATGTTGTTTGGTTTAGCCAAACAAGGCAACGGCCCGAAAATGCTGCTAAAAGTCGATGGTCGCGGGGTACCTGTTATTGCTATCGCCGTCTCTGCATTTGCCACCGCTTTCTGCGTGCTGATTAACTATCTGATCCCAGGCCGAGCCTTCGAATTACTGATGGCACTGGTAGTATCGGCGCTGGTGATCAACTGGGCGATGATTAGCCTTGCGCACCTTAAATTCCGTGCCGCTAAAAACCGCCAAGGCGTGATCCCACAGTTCAAAGCCTTCTGGTATCCGTTCAGCAACTACCTGTGCTTGCTGTTCCTCACCGGCATTTTGGTCATTATGTATCTGACACCGGGTATCCAGATTTCTGTGCTATTAATTCCAGCTTGGGTATTGCTACTAGCTATTGGTTACATCCTAAAAAATCGTAACCAACGCGCCAAATCCTGATAGCAGAACATAGCAGATTTCTCTCGAGAATCTGACGACATCATAGCTAACGGGTCAGCTACAGCGCTGACCCGTTTATTTTATTGTTTAACAAAACCGTGTTCGACTGACCCGCCATCTTCCATAACCCACTGATCCTATAGTGCTGCTCCCCCCAACAGTACAAACCAGATAATGAACAGTTTGATATTACTTATGTATTGAATTTGTCACGTCTCTTTTTTGCCGTCTGGTTCAGACTTTGATGGCGATGGTACATTTGTCCATCTCTATAACCATTAACTTCTGATATCTCCCCGATTGAACAGCAATAATCCATCTTCAATGACTGTTTTTGATCCATAACGGAGAGAATATCCATGAATATAGAACTAATTAGTGAAGGAAAAGATCAGATATGAGATGGGGGTGAGGTATGCGGGCTAATTAATCATATTTCGTTAAGACCGCACTGGCCGGGCACAAACTCTCCGGCCAGTGCCATAAATCAGAAAACTAAACTAGTGCACCATAAATGGTCAGTAAAGCCACGACTACAATCACCGTTAGTGTCACTTTTCGTGCTAACGAGACCGCAGACCTTGGCGTCTGTACTGGGTCTAAATGAGGCTCACGAGCCAAAGAGTACTGCGCTAATTGGGTCAGAACCTGATACTGCTGAGTTCTGAAATCACCTAATGAGGCAAACCAAGCTGGTAATGCTCTTTCGCCGTGCCCCAACAAGGCATATGCCGCGCCCACCAACCGCACAGGTATCCAGTCCAGCCAATGTAACAGACGATCAATACCAGATTGAGAACGCTGTAAAGGCGTATGGTGTCGGGCTAACCAGGTTTGGTATCCGCGTAACATCGCATAACCTGCTAGCGCCACGGGACCATAGTTAACACACACAACAAACCAGAAGATAGGCGCTAAATAGTAACGGAAGTTTATCCACAACAAGGCATTTTGTAGGGATTGTAAGCGAGCTTTCTCTCCGCTATCCATGGGTAAACCATGGATTAATGCTAACTCTTCTGCCATTTTATCGGTGGCATGGGCATCATTTTGGCGCGCAGCTTTAAGGTAGGCTCGATAGTGTTTACGAATCCCCCCGGCACCAATGCATAGCAGGCAAATCAGAATCCAAATCAACAACAGGGGGAAACCAAACAAGATATTCTGCAC
This sequence comes from Yersinia sp. 2540 StPb PI, assembly GCF_052217165.1. Classification (NCBI taxonomy): domain Bacteria; kingdom Pseudomonadati; phylum Pseudomonadota; class Gammaproteobacteria; order Enterobacterales; family Yersiniaceae; genus Yersinia; species Yersinia sp. 2540 StPb PI. Next base: position 1,383,160 of record NZ_JAZGQC010000001.1, on the reverse strand, counting down.
TAACTGCAAAATCAGCCATACCAAGGCCATCCACACGGCAGTCAGCAAAATAGTTTGTGCCAACGAAAAACGGTGTAAACGCGTGAATACGACTTCAAGGCGGTGGTCTAACTGCCAATGTTCGCCGAGTTTAAACAAGCGCTCCCATGCTAGCACCAGCAACAGCGTAAACAGTGTCATTAGCTCTTATTCTCCCTTTGCACTTAACCAGCCCTGGAAACAGGGCATATGCCTCCCGGCATGTATAAACCACACTATAAAACCAGGCAACAAGCAGCTGAGCTGCTCGACAACAAACCTGTGGTGAAGACTGACCAGCATCACGATGGCGATGTTAACTTCACCAAACTCTGCTGATACAAAGCCCAATCAAAAGCGGGGCCAGGGTCGGTTTTACGTTGTGGCGCAATGTCACTATGGCCCGTCACCCGATCAACAGTTATCGGATAATGAGCAAATAACAGCACACTTATCTCATTCAAACTCCGATATTGTGCGGGCGTAAACGGTAACATATCCGTTCCTTCCAGCTCGATCCCAATAGAAAAATCGTTACACCGCTCACGCCCGCCAAAGCTTGAGACTCCAGCATGCCAAGCGCGTTGATCAAACGGAACATATTGAATAATTTCACCATCACGACGAATCAGACAGTGGGCTGAAACTCGCAAGTGAACAATATCAGCAAAATAAGGATGTTCATCGGCATTTAGTGTGCCAGTGAAAAGCTGATCGATATAGGGGCCACCAAATTCACCAGGGGGCAAACTGATATTATGAATTACCAGCAGCGAAGGTACCTCGCATTCTGGCCGTTGATCAAAATGGGGAGAAACGACCCGTTTAACCCCTAAAATCCAGCCATTTTCTAACTGCATTGTTTATCTAAGCCCCCTAATAGTACACTTCAACTGGCTCTTTTATGGCACTTCAGCCAGCAACAGAGTAGCATGTTTGAACTATTATCTATCCGCCATTTCGGAGTTTTATATGCCGACCCGCAGCTATAATGCCGACAGCCGCCGTGCCGAGCTATTGGAACGAATTCAATGTGATATCCCTTTCACTGTTGCCCAAGCTTTGAGCGAAGACCTGGGTGGTGAGGTTAATGCAGATCGCGACCTCACCGCACAATTACTCCCAGCAGATAAACAGGCTAATGCCACGATTATTACGCGCGAAGCTGGTATCTTTTGTGGTCAGCGCTGGCTAAATGAAGTGTTTATTCAACTTGGTGCCCAAGTGACAGTTGAATGGTTAGTCAACGATGGAGACAAGTTGATAGCTAATCAGACACTTTGCCATCTGACTGGCCCTGCCCGTATCCTACTTACCGGTGAACGCACCGCACTTAATTTCTTGCAAACCTTATCCGGTGTCGCTACCGAGGTCAGCCGTTATGTGGCGGAGCTCTCTGGGTTGCATACGCAATTACTCGATACCAGGAAAACCTTGCCAGGGCTGCGTACCGCCTTAAAATATGCCGTCCTCTGCGGTGGCGGTAATAATCATCGACTCGGCTTATCTGATGCTTTCCTTATCAAGGAAAATCACATTATTGCTGCTGGTTCTATCAAAGAAGCGGTTGCTAAAGCATTTTGGATTCATTCCGATGTTCCCGTCGAAGTTGAAGTTGAATCCCTTGATGAATTGCAACAAGCATTAACCGCTGGCGCCGATATCATTATGTTGGATAATTTTACCATCCCAATGATGCGTGATGCTGTGCACATGCGTAATGAGTTGGCCAAGACCCAAGAGAGTGCTCAACTGGAAGTTTCTGGCAACGTTACGCTAGAAACACTGCGAAGCTATGCCGAAACCAGTATTGATTTCATCTCAGTCGGTGCACTAACAAAACACGTGACAGCTTTAGACCTGTCCATGCGATTTAAATAAGCCTACCAAATTATCTTCGGCCGATGATAGCCATTAGCAGACTCTAATTCTGTTTTTGCGAGCATCGCCGAAGTTATCTGTGATTTCACTGTAACAACCTAAATATTCGACAGCCTGCTTCGCAAATCAATGTAATGCCCCTGTTGCCATCAATTAAAAAGTTGCACCCTTGCCTTGTTTTCTCACACACAAGGAGAGTGACAAATGAATAAGCAACAGGGTTTTACCTTAATTGAATTAATGGTTGCCATCGCCATCATTGCTGTACTTAGCGGTATTGGTATTCCTTCCTATCAGCGCTATATCCAAAAAGCAGCCCTCACCGATATGTTACAAGCCATCGTGCCCTACAAAATGGCGGTAGAACTTTGTGCTCTGGAGCATGCCAAGTTCGATAGCTGTAATGCGGGCAATAACGGCGTACCGGCTGGGCAACCATCGCGTTATGTCAGTGCAACAACCATTGATAAAGGTGTGATTACACTTACGGGTCAACATACCCTTGCTGACCTGAGTCTCTCGATGACCCCCACACTTAGTAGTAGTGGAAATATTGTCTGGACCAGAACATGTACCACCGTAGATAACAACCTTGCTGATAGCTGTAAGACCGTGTTCCGTTTCAATGATAAGGCCTAATCCAATGACTGAATTCATGGCACACCAACCCGAGCGAATCAGCGCTGAATTACACAAACTCTGTCGTCGTTATAGGGCAATAGCCTTAAAACTCGATGGCAAAAACCTCGCTATAGCGTCATCCAAACCAGTGAATGACGAATTATTAACTGCCCTGCGTTTTACCTGTGGTCGTAAAATTACCGTAGAATACTGGCCTGAGGCTAAGATTGAACAGTTATTAAACCTTGAACCATCAGCAAAAGAGCACCTAAACCTAGAAGTAGAATCTACCGAAAATAGTCAAGGCGTATCGCGACAAGAGAGAAAACGACAAGGAGGAGGAGGCTCAGCTTCTCTGCCACAACAGGATTTAGATGAGACATTGCTGGATAATGAAAGTGATATTCCCGTTATTCAATTTATAACGCAAACACTCAGATTGGCGATTCAGAAACGTTCCTCAGATATCCATTTTGAACCTTATCAGCATCATTATCGTATTCGTTTAAGAATTGATGGTGTTTTGCACGAATCCCCACCTCCAACAACTGAATTAGCCAGCCGTATCAGCAGTTGCCTAAAAGTTATGGCTAAATTGAATATCGCGGAAAAACGGTTACCGCAGGATGGCCAGCTAGCTTTAGTGTTAAATGGCACCCGCTACTCCATAAGAATAGCCACCCTCCCCGTACAGTTCGGTGAAAAAGTGGTGCTGCGTATACTGAATATTCATCAACAACCAACGCTGGCCAGTCTGGGTCTGACAACCATGGCCCACCAACAACTCACGCGCGCATTATCTGCTCCGCAAGGTTTAGTTCTGGTGACTGGGCCTACCGGAAGTGGAAAAACTGTGACGCTCTATTGCAGTTTAGACCAACTCAATCAACCGCAAAGAAACATCTGTAGTGTTGAAGATCCTATAGAGATCCAGGTTGATGGCATAAATCAGACTCAGACTAACAATAGGATTGGATTGGATTTTTCTTGCGTATTACGCGCGATGCTACGCCAGGATCCTGATGTGATTATGCTCGGCGAGATTCGCGATAATGAAACTGCCGAGATAGCGGTTAAGGCCGCATTAACGGGGCATCTGGTACTTTCAACACTGCATACCAACTCAACATCTGAAACCCTAATACGCCTGACACAAATGGGAATAGAACGTCACTTAATTGCATCGAGCCTGACGTTAGTTATCGCCCAACGACTGGTTCGCAGGCTCTGCCTGCACTGTCGCCAGGCATCTCCCACTCTTTTTCAGGCTCCGGCAGGTGTTTGGGCGAGTCCATTGCAACATTATCTCGCCGTGGGCTGTGAACACTGTTGCGCAGGCTATTATGGTCGCACAGGTATTTACGAAATGTTAAGTGTCACCCCGCCAATCCAGCAAGCTTTGCTCAACAATGTCAGCCCGGCAAAGCTCACTCAGATTGCACAAGAGCAAGAACAAGTAACATTACTTTCTGCTGGTTTAGCATTAGTTGAAAGCGGTGTTACTACGCTTAGTGAAATTAATCGTGTTGTGGGAACTCTGAAAGAATTCGAGGCAATCCTGTGAGTTATCAACGTTTATTTTACTGGAAAGCCATTGATACTACAGGACAGTTACAGACTGGAGCACAATTGGCAACAGAGCGAAATATTGTTTATGAACAAATGTTCCGCCAAGGGTTACAACCATTAAACGTTAAGGGTGGTAAGCGATTATCAATCAGTTATTGGCAAGGTGAGCACCTGGTGGCTGTTACTCGCCAATTGGCGACGCTACTGCAAGCCGGACTGCCTTTGGTTAATAGCCTGCAACTGCTAGCGAAAGAGATAGATGCATTACCGTGGCGCTGCTTATTGCAGGACATAAGCCAACTGGTTTCACAGGGCCAATCACTATCTGAAGCGATGGCGAGTTACCCACACACATTCCCCCGATTATACCCCCCAGTGATTGCAATGGGGGAGCTGACGGGTAACCTTGAACAGTGCTGTATTCAGTTAGTACAGCACCAGGAACGGCAGCAAAAATTACAAAAGAAAGTGATTAAGGCACTCAAATATCCAATATTTGTCTGCGTTATCGCGATGGTTGTTAGCCTCGTTATGCTGGTCATGGTGCTGCCTGAATTTGCACAAATCTATCAATCATTTGATACACCATTACCCACACTGACTGCCACGCTGCTGCTGATTTCAGTATTTCTTACTACTTACGGGCCGTATATTGCGGTGTTATTAACATCAATATGTATGGGATACCTTTATGCGCGGCGGCGTCAGGTGCACGTGCAACAATGGGAGCAAACACTGTTATTACGTCTCCCACTCATCTCCACATTAATCCGAGGAAGTTGCCTTAGCCAAATTTTTCAAACATTAGCTATCACTCAACATGCCGGATTACCGCTAACTGCCGGATTGGATGCCGCACTCCTTTCCATCAATAACTGTACCTATCAGCAAGCACTAAAACATATTCAACAACAGATCAACCAAGGTGAGCCTCTGCATATCGCTCTTGCACAACATCATCTATTCCCGTCGCTATGCCAACAAATGGTTCGGGTGGGTGAAGAATCTGGCGCGTTGGATGTGTTATTAGAAAAACTAGCAGGTTGGCATCGGCAAAAAACACAGGATTTAGCCGATAATCTCACACAAATGTTGGAACCACTGTTGATGTTGATTATTGGCAGCATCGTCGGGGTTCTAGTGATCGCAATGTATTTACCGATATTTCAACTAGGGGATGTTATTGGGTAATACGGGTATTAAGGGCGAAGTATCGTGGGGAAAGGGAGGTCGAAACAGGGCGTTAAATAACGCCCTGTTTCCATCAGTAATCAGTTACTGCCAAATACACGGTTTTCTTGCTCTGCAACTCGGATAAAGGTGGTGCGCTTGGTCAGTTCTTTTAAATGCGAAGCACCCACGTAGGTACAAGCAGAACGCAAGCCACCCATAATGTCGCGCACTGTGTTATCAACGGAACCGCGTAATGGCAGTTTAACTGTTTTACCTTCTGCGGCGCGATATTCAGCGACTCCGCCTACGTGGCGTTTCATAGCAGACTCTGAACTCATACCGTAGAACAGCATGAATTTCTCGCCATTTTCTTCCACCACGCGGCCTTCACACTCATCGTGTCCTGCTAGCATGCCACCCAGCATCACGAAATCAGCACCACCACCGAAAGCTTTAGCCACATCGCCCGGTGCAGAGCAGCCGCCATCACTGACAATCTGTCCCCCCAAACCGTGGGCAGCATCGGCACACTCGATCACAGCAGATAGCTGTGGATAACCAACACCGGTCTTAACTCGCGTGGTACAAACAGAACCTGGACCAATACCCACTTTAACAATATCTGCACCAGAAAGGATAAGCTCTTCTACCATCTCACCAGTCACCACATTGCCAGCACAAATCACTTTGTCCGGGCAGGCTTCGCGAGCTTTTTGCAGGAAGGAAACAAAATGCTCAGAGTAGCCATTAGCTACATCGATACAGATGAATTTCAGTGCCGGTGATAATGCCAGAATTTGCTTCATTTTGTCGAAATCGGCAGAGGAAGTCCCTGTCGACACCATGACATGACGCAATACAGATTCAGGAACCCGTTTTACAAATTCAGCCCATTGTTCAACCGTGTAGTGCTTATGAACTGCGGTAAGCACATCAAATGATGCCAAAACTTCAGCCATGCGGAAGGTGCCAACAGTATCCATATTAGCAGCGATGATAGGTACACCAGACCAATTCCAACCTGAATGTTTGAAGGTAAACTGGCGCTCGAGCTCTACTTCAGAGCGGCTTTTCAGTGTGGAACGTTTAGGGCGGATTAACACATCTTTAAAACCTAATTTCAAACCTTCTTCAATGCGCATGGCTTATTATTTCCTGGTTAGTGGCGATAGATCGCAAAAAGTGATCGGGCGTAAATCACGCCATCCCAGTGAAGCTATCATACGCATGAATAATTCTACGGCAAGACTGCGAATCCACCTTTATTTACGCTATAATCCCACAAATTACTTGGAGAATAGCAACCACTCTTTTATCTGCGCGCTCACTTCACTTATTTTTCCATCTAGCTCAAACAGAATGCATACCTTACTATCCCTTCCCGCCCGCTTTCAGATACAATTCTGCCACTCATAAACAGTATACAAGGCTAGGTAATGACCTATATTGTGGCTCTCACCGGCGGGATTGGCAGCGGCAAAAGTACCGTAGCAGATGCATTCGCCGATTTTGGGGTGCCCCTTGTTGATGCTGACATTATCGCTCGCCAGGTTGTTGAACTGGGTATGCCAGCATTAGCGGCTATCGCATCCCGCTATGGCGACACTATTTTGCAAGCAGATGGTTCATTAAACCGGAGTGCATTACGCGCAAAAATTTTCAGTGAACCACAGGAAAAAGCATGGTTAAATTCACTGTTGCATCCACTTATTCAGCAAGAAACTGAGCACCAATTAGCGAATATTGATAAACCATATGCACTTTGGATTGTTCCTTTGTTGCTTGAAAATGGTTTACAGCACCGTGCTAATCGTGTGTTAGTGGTAGATGTAGCGCCTGAAATACAACTCACGCGCACGATGGCAAGAGATGGTATTACCCGCCAACAGGCAGAACATATTTTAGCGTCACAGGTTTCGCGGCAACAACGGCTAGCCTGTGCCGATGATATTATTGACAATAGCGGCGATCCATCCATTATCGCCTCGCAAGTTGCTTCATTACACCAACAGTATTTAATATTGGCAGCCGCGGCCCAACAGGATCTACACCAATGAGTGACCTCACCTCAACAATACTTTTTGAACATCCGCTGAATGAAAAAATGCGTACCTGGCTGAGAATAGAATTTTTATTACAACAATTAGAAAGCCAACGTTCGTTAGATAATATTGCCACTGCATTAACGTTTTTCCGCGCCGCATGCGATTTGATTGAAGTTTTGGATCGCGGCGAAGTCCGCACTGATTTGCTCAAAGAGCTTGAGCGCCAACAACAAAAGTTACAGCAATGGGCCGATATACCCGGTGTGGATATGTCGCGAGTGGACTCCTTGCGCAGTAAACTAAAAAACCATGCCACAGTATTAATGTCCGCACCACGTATCGGACAATCATTAAAAGAAGACCGCTTAATCGCTGTCGTTCGCCAGCGCCTTAGCATTCCCGGTGGCTACTGTAGCTTTGATTTACCCACGTTACATACCTGGCTACATCAGCCACAGGAGCAGCGTGACCAACATATTGATAAATTGCTGGTAAGCTTAGCGCCACTCAATCAGTCTCTGACCATCATTTTAGATTTAATTCGTCAGTCGGGTCCGTTACGGGCACAAATCAGCTTGAATGGTTTCTTTCAAGATAATGCCGAAGGTGCTGATCTACTCCGGCTGCGCTTGCCATTAGACCCACAACTATACCCACAAATTTCTGGTCATAAAACACGGTATGCTATTCGCTTTTTACCGCTCGACAGTGAAAATGGTACTGTTCCGGCCCGTTTATCGTTTGAATTAGCCTGCTGCTGATGTGGCAATCAATCAGTTGGTTTTTAAGGAGAGAATATGGACTTAGAAGAAATCGAAGTTAACTGCCCTACCTGTGGGAAAATCGTTATCTGGGGAGAGCAAAGCCCATATCGCCCTTTCTGCTGCAAACGCTGTCAACTGATCGACCTAGGCGAGTGGGCTGACGAAGAAAAGCGTATTTCAAGCCATGGCGAGTTATCTGACAGTGATGAATGGAGTGAGGAAGAACCCCCAACTCATTGATGTGCATATCATTGGGGAGCAACCCTATTTTGCTCCCTTCCCATTATATTAATTACAATTTTATTAAGCGCAACATGGAGTTATCGGGTGAGTAATGCAATGATTGCGGCATTCGCTGGCGGAAACTCCTCGGCAACCAATTCGGATTGCCTTACCCAGCGAATGGGTTGCCCTTCGCGGCCAAAGGGTTCACCATCCCACGCTTCAACCATATAGAAACTTAATGTCACGATACGGTCGGTAAAAGTATGCTCCAAGACGTTGAGTAGAACAGCCTCTTGTACCACGATCCCTACTTCTTCTGACAACTCACGTTTTAAAGCAAGCTCCGCTGTTTCACCCTGCTCAACCTTGCCACCGGGAAACTCCCAAAAACCCGCCATATGAGAATCAGCAGCGCGCTGAGTAATAAAAATCTCCTGCTGGGGGTTGCGGATAATCCCTACCGCTATCTGTAAATGTTTCAATTCTCTTTCTCCTGATCAGAGCATAAACAGTAAGTTATATGGCCTCTTGGTATCTGTCCTAAAAAGAACGACAAAATAAAGGGCGGTTTTTAAGCCGCCCTCATTTTCAGTATTACCAATGGCCTAAAGTATTACTGTAGGCTGCCGTGACACTGTTTGTATTTTTTGCCTGAACCACATGGGCACGGATCATTACGACCCACTTTACGCTCAAGGCTAGCGGCTACATTGACTTCATCCTTTGACATCAAGGCACTGTTGTCAGACTGATGGCTTAGTTGCTGCTGTTTCGCCAAACGCTCGGCTTCTTCACGACGTTGTACTTCCAGCGCTTCTACCTCTTCTGGCATCCGCACTTGTACTTTGCTCAGCACACTGATCACTTCATATTTTAGTGATTCCAACATGGCAGCGAACATGGCGAAAGATTCACGCTTATATTCCTGTTTAGGATCTTTTTGCGCATAACCACGTAGATGGATCCCCTGACGCAGATAATCCATTGCAGCCAAGTGTTCTTTCCACAAGGAGTCGAGCGTTTGTAGCATCACGCCTTTTTCGAAGTTACGCATCATATCGATGCCAACAACTTCTTCTTTGCGGTGATATACCTCAATCGCTTGCTGAAGAATGCGTTCACGTAATGTTTCTTCATGCAATTGTGGCTCATCTTGCAACCATTGTGCAATTGGCATATCCAAGTCGAAATCATTTTTCAGGCGCTGTTCTAGGCCTTCAATATCCCACATTTCTTCCAGTGACTGGGTAGGAATGTAGCTGTCGATAACTGTTTTGAATACATCTTCACGGATGCTGTTAATGGTTTCGCTAACATCAGATACGTCCAGCAGTTCATTACGCTGGCTGTAGATGGCACGACGCTGGTCACTGGCCACATCATCATATTCAAGCAGTTGCTTACGAATATCGAAGTTACGACTTTCAACTTTACGCTGTGCGTTAGCAATGGCCTTCGTCACCCATGGATGCTCAATGGCTTCGCCCGGTTTCATACCCAATTTACGCATCATGCCAGACACACGGTCAGAGGCAAAAATACGCATCAAGGCATCTTCCATTGATAAGTAGAAGCGTGAAGAACCGGCATCACCCTGACGGCCCGCACGACCACGTAACTGGTTATCAATACGGCGTGACTCATGACGCTCGGTACCAATAATGTGTAAACCACCAGATGCCAGCACGGCATCATGGCGAATCTGCCAGGCGGCCTTAATGGCGGCAATTTGATCTTCAGTCGGATCTTCCAGCAAAGCAATCTCACTCTGCCAGCTCCCCCCCAACACGATATCGGTACCACGACCAGCCATGTTGGTAGCGATAGTTACCGCGCCTGGTTGACCCGCCTGAGAGACTATCTCTGCTTCCATGGCATGGAACTTGGCGTTCAGAACTTTGTGCTCAATGCCAGCTTTGGTCAATTCGGCAGATACCACTTCAGATTTCTCAATCGAGATAGTACCAACCAATACTGGCTGACCGTTCGCAGTACGCTCACGGATATCTTCGATAATCGCACCAATTTTTTCCTGTTCAGTCATATAGACCAAATCAGCTAAATCCTTACGAATCATTGGGCGGTTAGTGGGTACAACAATGGTATCGAGCTTGTAGATTGAGCTAAATTCAAACGCTTCGGTATCCGCCGTACCGGTCATCCCGGCCAGTTTTTCATAAAGACGGAAATAGTTCTGGAAGGTAATGGAAGCCAGTGTTTGGTTTTCGTTCTGGATTTCCACGCCTTCTTTTGCTTCAACAGCCTGATGTAAGCCATCTGACCAACGGCGCCCTTGCATGGTACGGCCGGTGTGTTCGTCGACGATGATAACTTCACCATCTTTCACAATGTAGTCAACATCACGGGCAAACAGCACATGGGCGCGCAGCGCGGCCGTGACGTGGTGCATCAGCATAATGTTGGTTGGAGAGTACAGCGACTCGCCTTCTTCCATGATGCCCGCTTCCACTAACATTTGTTCAATCAGAATCAGGCCACGTTCAGTTAAGTGAACCTGACGTGATTTTTCATCGACCGAGAAGTGGCCTTCACCCTGGAAGGTGTCCGAGTCTTCTTTTTCCTGACGAATCAGTTTTGGAATCAGTTTGTTAACTCGAATATACATCTCGGAACTGTCTTCCGCCGGACCAGAGATAATCAGCGGGGTACGGGCCTCATCGATCAAGATGGAGTCAACCTCATCCACCAGCGCATAATGCAATTTACGCTGCACACGCTCTTCCGGGCTGAAAGCCATGTTATCGCGCAGATAGTCAAAACCGTATTCGTTGTTAGTACCATAAGTGATGTCAGCAGCATAAGCGGCACGCTTGGCTGGTGCTGTCATATTCGGCAAGTTGATACCGACGCTCAGACCGAGGAACTCGAACAATGGGCGGTTATTTTCGGCGTCACGTTGAGCCAAATAGTCATTGACGGTAACCACGTGAACACCACGGCCACTCAACGCATTCAGGTAAGCTGGCAGCGTTGCAGTCAGCGTTTTACCTTCACCGGTACGCATTTCTGCGATGCAACGCTCATTCAATACCATACCGCCGAGCAACTGCACGTCGAAGTGACGCATACCAAACACGCGTTTACTTGATTCACGAACAACCGCAAAAGCTTCAGGGATCAAGGTTTCCAGCACCGCGCCTTTTGCCAGACGCTCGCGGAATTCATCTGTTTTGGCACGCAACTCAGCATCGGTCAGTTTTTCAATTTCTGGTTCCATACGGCTGATTTGATCAACTACTTTGCGCATACGGCGCAGAGTTCGATCGTTACGGCTGCCAAAGACTTTGGTTAATAATTTGATTAGCATGATTCTTAATATCTCTTACAAGACCACCAAACCGGCGGCCAAAGGTTGTATAAAATTGAGGTAAACCAAGAGAATAATTAGCTTATACCCGTCATACTTCAAGCTGCATGTGCGTTGGCTACATTCAATCACCCGAATCACTTACTTATGTAAGCTCATCGAGATTATGAACCACATCAGAGGCTCACCCTACGGGCCAGCGCAAGCGCTGTTCAAAATGGTTTACAACCAATTTGTCTTTCGCTTGCCGCCTTCCTGCAACTCGAATTATTTAAGGTATAGGATAGTAGGCCCGGCACGAATGCCTTGCACTTGTGCAAGCCAGAGTCCGGGTTTGTGTAACGAAAGAATAGGCCGCTTAACTTGCTCGGTGTAACGAATGATAGCCGGTGGCTTAAACTCATGTGTCAGTAGCGCATTGAGGGTATCCAACAGTGCAAGCTGCTGAATTTGTGATGGCTCAGCTTGCTCGACTGCTGTAACTTCTTGCACCCGCGCATAAGCGACCTGAGGTGCCAACGCAAATGAGAGGTGACGAATAACCGTGCGCAGTGCATGCTGTTGCCAGTAGTCTACGCTGAATGAAGGACGGCGATGCATATCATGCAACAATGCCAAACTGTTAAAGTTTGTCACACCGTAATTCTGACGGCTTTGGCTTGATGATGTATTCGGTATTGCAGTTTGATCTGGAACGCCAGACAGGTTTGATGGCACGCCAAGACTCGCCGCTACCATCCCTAACAAGAGATGCGGCCAGAAATAACGTCTACCAAATTGTCGCCAACGATTTAGAATACCGATCACAAGTTTAAAATCCGCCGGAGCCTTGTCAATGCGTGAAAACCGCCCACAATTATTAGATGTTCTGTTCGATGATGCCATTGCAGCAGAAAACGGACCGCTACATAACGTACAACAACGCGCTACTGCACTGTTAAAACTTAACCGTGCGGTAAAAGGATTGCTCCCTTCACAAATGCAGCCGTGGTGCCGTGTCGCTAACTATCGACAGAGTGTTTTAGTGCTAGAGACTGCGAACGCTAGCTGGTTAATGCGCTTACGTTATGAACAACCCGCTCTGCTCTCTGCACTACGAGCACAAATTCTACCATCATTGTCTTCAATCGACATCAGGATTAATCCGTCGTTAATGGCCAAGGGCCATAACATTACGCAAGATGTGGCAAAATCGGCGCAAGATCCTGAGAAATCGCCGCCATTACGTCATTTAAGTCTGGAAAGTGCTAAGGAATTAAGAGGATTAGCGAGCCGTAGCCCTGAAAAACTTAGAATAATATTGGAACGATTGGCTGCGTTGGCCGGAGAGAGTGCCAACGCAACCAAAAGTGATAAGTAGCTTTTCCCTTCACACTTGAACTTACAGCGATGTTAGCTGGCTGTAATGCCAATGAGTTTGGGTACAAAAGTACTTAGTAAGCTAATACTGTAGACGGAGCTTTAAATGCCAGTGGCATTTCGGCTTCATCTTGGAACGTCACAAATTCCCAAGCTTCTTGCTTCGCTAAAACAGCTTGCAACAACTTGTTATTTAAGGCGTGACCGGATTTGAACGCAGTAAATGCGCCAATAATATTGTGGCCACACATAAACAGGTCGCCAATCGCGTCCAGCATTTTGTGACGAACAAACTCATCTTCAAAGCGTAAGCCATCTTCGTTAAGCACGCGGTAATCATCTACCACAATGGCACAATCGAAACTACCGCCCAGGCACAAACCACGGGACTGTAAATATTCGATATCACGCATGAAACCAAAAGTACGCGCACGACTGATTTGACGGACGAATGAATCGGCCGAGAAATCCAGACGGTAACGCTGAGTACTTGAGTCAATCGCCGGGTGATTAAAATCAATGGTAAAATCTAAACGGAATCCATTGAATGGAGACAATTCAGCCCATTTATCACCGTCTTCAACCCGCACAGTCTCTTTCAGACGCAGGAATTTCTTCGCAGAGTTTAACTCTTCGATACCGGCATCCAGCAGCAAGTACACGAATGGACTGGCACTACCGTCCATAATCGGCACTTCGGGAGCGTTAACTTCAATAATAATGTTATCAATCCCTAACCCTGCCAAAGCAGCGTTGAGATGCTCAACAGTAGAAATACGCACGTCATGCTCATTGACCAGGCAAGTACAGAGCATGGTATCACGCACGGATTTTGCATCTGCCGGAAAATCAACCGGTGGATTCAAGTCAGTGCGACGATAGATGACCCCGGTATTAGCCGGCGCGGGTCGCATTGTCAGCGTGACTTTCTTACCGGTGTGCAAACCGACGCCAGTCGCCTGAACAATACGTTTTAAAGTCCTTTGTTTGATCATCGTTTTATCTCGCAATGTTATCCATCCTACCGACCAAGCTTATAACAAGATCGGTGGGACAGTTTAGCACAAAGAGCGGAGATTCCAAATATTCGAAAATTAATCGGCTTGCTTACGCAAAAATGCCGGGATATCCAAATAATCGGGCTCTTTATTGGTTTGAGCAGTAGGGTCATTGACCACTTTAGCCGCAGGTTTAACTTCCTGAGGTAAAGGTGACATGCCATGCTGCTGGTAACGATGGTCCATAACAGGCTGAGTCTGCTTGTTGGTAACCAGCGTAATTTCTGGGCGTTTATCCATGCCGATACCGGTCGCAACAACAGTTACGCGCAGTTCGTCGTTCATTTCCGGGTCTAACGATGTACCGATAACAACGGTGGCATTGTCGGACGCGAATGCACGGATAGTATTACCCACAGTTTCGAACTCATCCAAACGTAAATCGAAACCAGCAGTGATGTTAACCAATACACCACGGGCACCAGACAGGTCGATATCTTCCAGCAACGGGCTGGAGATAGCCATTTCTGCGGCTTCTTCTGCACGATCTTCACCACAAGCCACACCGGAGCCCATCATGGCATAACCCATTTCGGACATCACGGTGCGCACGTCGGCAAAGTCAACGTTCATCAGGCCTGGGCGGGTAATCAATTCGGCGATCCCCTGAACAGCACCTTTTAATACGTCGTTCGCTGCACCGAAAGCATCCAGTAAAGAGATGCCACGCCCCAGAACTTTCAATAATTTGTCATTCGGGATAGTGATCAGTGAGTCCACATGCTTGGACAACTCAGCAATACCCTGCTCAGCAAATGCCATGCGTTTCTTGCCTTCGAAGTTGAAAGGCTTGGTAACCACGGCGACTGTCAGAATACCCAGTTCTTTTGCCACTTCGGCAACAACAGGAGCAGCACCAGTACCGGTACCACCGCCCATACCTGCGGCGATAAAGACCATGTCCGCGCCTTCAAGAGCTGCACGCAGAGCTTCACGGTCTTCTTCGGCTGAATTACGACCCACTTCTGGGTTCGCGCCAGCACCCAACCCTTTGGTAATACCGCTACCAATTTGGATGGTTTGGCCAACAGCCGTCTTACGTAGCGCCTGAGCGTCTGTATTAACGGCGAAGAATTCAACACCTTCGATGCGCTCGCGCACCATGTGTTCGACGGCATTACCACCGCCACCACCGACGCCGATGACTTTAATCACCGCGTCATTGGTTAGTTCCATAGGTTCAAACATAGTTTCTCTCCGTTTTGTGCCTGTCGCTTCGAGATCAAAAAATATGTTCAGCATGATCTCTTTGTTGAAACATTAAAACTCTTTTCTCAGCCAGCTATTGATACGTTTAAACCAATTGCCCACTGAGGCACGTTTTTCTACTTCTGACTCACCACTGAGATGAGATTCTTTACCGTAATGCAATAACCCAACAGCAGTGGAGTAATAAGGTTCCTGTGCATAATCCGTCAGCCCGGTGATATTGAGCGGTTGACCGATACGAACCTGGGCATGGAACACCCGTTGTGCGCATTCAGCCAGCCCATCAATTTGTGCAGCACCGCCAGTCAGCACGATACCGGCTGCCAGATGATGCTTCACGCCTTGCTGACGCAACTGCTCCTGCAATTGTAAAATCTCGTCATTAACTAAATTCAGCAACTCGGTGTAGCGTGGTTCTATAACCTCAGCGAGCGTCTGTCTTTGCAGACTACGGGGAGGGCGTCCGCCAACACTTGGCACTTCTACACTTTCGTCCTTGCTGACTATCGACCCGAGCGCACAGCCGTGCCGAACTTTAATCGCTTCCGCATCTGTAGGCGGCGTACCAAAAGCATAAGCTATGTCGCTGGTGACCACGTTCCCGGCGTAAGGGATAACTTTGGTGTGCCGTAAAGCGCCACCGGTATAAACCGCCATATCCATGGTGCCACCGCCGATATCAACGACACAGACCCCCAGCTCACGCTCATCTTCAGTCAATACTGCATAACTTGCTGCCAAACCGGCGAAAATCAGTTGGTCCACTTTCAGACCACAACGTTCCACCGCTTTAACAATATTCTTCGCCATATCGTTATGGCAGGTAATCAGGTGCACTTTAGCCTGCATCCGCACGCCAGACAGACCAACAGGATTTTTGATGCCTTCCTGATAATCGATGGCATATTCCTGTGGAATAACGTGCAGGATACGATGCTCATCACGCACACGCACCGACTTCGCGGTATGCACTACGTTCTCTACATCTTCCTGAGTTACTTCTTCTTCTGAAATAGGAACCATCCCTATTTCATTCTGGCAACTGATATGTTTACCCGATAACGCCAAATAAACAGATGAAATTTGGCAATCCGCCATTAACTCAGCCTGATCGATAGCGCGCTGCACGCATTTCACTACCGATTCAAGATCATTAACCCCACCCTTATCCATGCCACGGGATGGGCAACTGCCGACCCCAATAATATTGACCATGCCATCGGGCAGAACTTCCCCTACCAATGCGGAGACCTTTGCCGTGCCGATCTCAAGACCTACTACCAGTTTTCTGTCCGTCGACTTGATCATTGTTGTTTTGCCTGTGCCTGATTCTGTTGCGGATTACTGTTCTGCTGGCCATTTATTGGTGGCTCACCACCCTGACTGCCGATAAATACCGGAGCCCAACCTATTGCAGCCCCTGTCTCATATCGCAAATCAACATAACTGACTCGTTTATCTGGCTGCTGTTGCAACATCGGATATAACTCGATGAAACGTTGCAAACGCCCCATCCGGTCATCCCGTCCCAGCTCCAGCCGAACATCATTATCTAAGGCCAACTGCCAAGAATGTCTGGCGCTCATTGCCACCATCTTTAGCTGATATTTATTGGCCGCTAACACCTTATTTATTGCCCGGTAGCCTTCCAGAACATCCTGTTCACTGCCTTCCGGGCCATACAGTAATGGCAATTTCTGTGTGCCGACCCGCTCGGACGGCACACTAAATGACCGCCCTTGCTCATCAACCATATGCAAATCATTCCAGCGAGCAAAAGGCACATACTCCACCAGATGGATTTTCAGCTCATCCGGCCACTGTTTACGCACACTGGCCTGCTGAATCCAAGGCAACCTTTCAATCTGCTGTTGGATGATGTTCACATCCTGCGTCATAAAGGTACCCGGTGCGCCTAATGCCAGAATTGCCTGGCGAATATCATCATTGGTGGTGTAATGGCGCTCACCGGTCACCACCAGTTTTGACAGTGGCAGTCGGCTGGCATCTTTCATCCACCCCACTACGACCCACCCACCCCAGAGCATGGTACCCAGAACCATTAGCAGGAAAATCAGACCTGCTAGTTGGCCTCCGTTACTGCGTCGGGCCACGCTGTTTTCAGCCGCACGTTCACGCGCATTCAGGGCAGCTTGCGACATATCAGTCAGCCAACATCAAAATTCGAGCGACCAGTTGGGAGAAACTCAACCCTGACTGGCGGGCTGCCATCGGCACTAAACTGTGGCTAGTCATACCCGGTGAAGTGTTCACTTCAAGCAGGTAAAAACTGCCGTCACTGTCTTGCATGACATCCACCCGGCCCCAACCGCTGCAACCCAGCGCCTGATAAGCCTGCAATGCCAGCGTCGCCAATTGTTGCTCCAACTCATTGCTCAAACCGCTTGGGCAAAAATATTGTGTTTCGTCAGACAGATACTTGGCTTCATAATCATAGAACACGCCGGGCGCCTGAATACGGATTGACGGTAAAACATCATCACCGAGGATCGCGACGGTGTATTCCGGGCCACTCAACCATTGCTCTATTAGCACATCACTGTCGTGCCGGAAAGCTTCAACCAAGGCACTCTGCAATTGATCGACGTGATCAACCTTACTCATGCCAACGCTGGAGCCTTCGTGGCTTGGCTTAACAATTAATGGCAGGCCAAGCTTAGCGACACCCGCTGCTAATTCCTCTGACGAAAGTGTTTCAAACTGTTGACGATTCAACGCGACATAAGGCGAAATCGGCAGATCTGAAGCCTGCCACACCAATTTGGTGCGTAATTTGTCCATCGTCAGGGCTGACGCCATCACACCACTGCCGGTATAAGGCAGTTGCAGGAATTCCAGTACCCCTTGCAAGGTGCCATCTTCACCACCACGGCCATGTAAAGCGATAAAGACCTTATCGAAGCCCTGTTCTTTAAGCTGAGTCACTGGGAAGTCTCGGGTATCAATCCCATGGGCATCGATACCTGCTTCTCTCAAGCCCGCTAATACCGCCTGACCTGATAGCAATGACACTTCACGTTCAGCGGAGGTACCACCCAGCAGTACCGCGACTTTCTCAGCCATGATGTTCCTCATCTTTTATCTGTGGCTGCAATTTAAGCTCAGCCAATTTACGGGCAATTTTACCAATGTTACCTGCGCCTTGAACCAGAATCAGGTCATCGCCTTTCAGCACTTGCGCCAATATTTCAGGTACGGTTTCACTGTCTGAAACCAAAATTGGGTCTAACTTGCCACGATTACGGATGGTGCGGCACAACGAGCGGCTATCAGCCCCTGGGATCGGCGGTTCACCGGCAGCGTACACATCCAACATCAGTAGCACATCAACCTGCGATAACACATTGGCGAAGTCGTCGTACAGGTCACGGGTACGGGTATAACGGTGCGGCTGGAAGACCATCACGATGCGCTTATCCGGCCAACCCGCGCGCGCAGCTTTAATGGTGGCATCCACTTCAGTTGGATGATGGCCGTAGTCATCAACCAGCATCGCACTGCCTTCTTTGCCATTGACCGATGCCAGCGGGAAGTTGCCGAGGAAATCAAAGCGGCGACCAGTCCCCTGGAACCCTGCCAACGCACGCAGAATATCTTCGTCTTCGATACCTTCTTCTGTCGCCACGGCCACCGCCGCCGCTGCATTCAGCGCGTTATGACGACCCGGTGCATTCAAGGTCACCGTCATCAATGGCTTATCCAAGCGTTTGAGCGTGAAGTGCCCCTGTGGGCCTTCCTGCCGGTAGCTGGCGATCTGCACATCGGCATCATCACTGAAACCGTAGGTGGTAATGTGGCGGCCTACCCGTGGTAGCAACTCGCGCACCACCGGATCGTCAATACACATCACCGCACGACCATAGAATGGCAAGTTGTGTAAAAAGTTAATAAACGTCTGTTTTAAGTTCTCAAAGTCGCCCTGATAAGTATCCATATGGTCGGCTTCGATATTCGTGACAATCGCCACCATCGGTTGCAGATGCAAAAATGACGCATCACTTTCATCGGCTTCTGCTATCAGGTAACGGCTGGACCCAAGACGAGCATGGGTCCCTGCCGCTTTCACCAACCCGCCGTTAACAAAGGTTGGATCCAGACCGGCTTCAGCATAGATACTGGAAACCATCGCCGTGGTGGTGGTTTTGCCGTGAGTGCCTGCAACCGCAATGCCATGACGAAAACGCATCAACTCTGCCAGCATTTCTGCGCGGCGGATCACCGGAATACGCGCCTCGCGAGCCGCAACTATCTCTGGATTATCCGCAGAGATTGCAGTTGAAACCACGACCACACTGGCGTCCAGAACGTTTTCAGGACGGTGATGGAAATAGATTTGTGCGCCCAAAGAGGCCAAATGCTGAGTGACCGGGTTAGGTGCCAAATCTGAACCGCTAATCTGATAACCTTCGTTAGCCAACACTTCAGCGATACCACCCATGCCGGCACCACCGATGCCAACAAAGTGAATGTGCCGGACGCGACGCATCTCGGGCACGATAGTTCGTAGTTTCGCCAGTTGTTGTGTATTCACGTTTCTCTTCACTTTTTTGTCTGTTGCATATTCACAGCCCGCATTAACCTAACTACCTGCTGTTCATTATCTGTTTTTACTATTACTTACTGGCCGCGACCACTTCAGCAGCTACGCGCTCAGTAGCATCCGGGATAGCCACGGACCTTGCCTGTTCAGCCATAGTTAGTAAGGTTGCTCGATCCCACTGTTCCAATAAGCTGCTGACCGCCTCGGCGCTAAATTGCGGCTGCTCGATAATCTTGGCCGCACCGGCCTTTTCCAGCGGCAGTGCATTCCAATACTGCTGCCGGTCTTTATGCTGAAACGGCACAAAAATCGCCGGTAAACCTGCGGCGGCAATTTCACTGACCGTCAGCGCACCTGAACGGCACACCACCACATCGGCCCAACTATAAGCGGCTGCCATATCGTCGATAAACTCAGTAATTTTATGCTTATCATCGCCCTGCCCGACTTGCTGGTATGCCTGTAATACTTCTGGCAATGCGCCTTTACCTACCTGATGCCACAGCGTGATTTTCTCACCCAACTGTGCGGCAACCTGCGGCATCGTCTGATTTAGCACCCGCGCACCTTGGCTACCACCGATAACCAACACACGAACCGGGCCTTCACGGCCGACCAAACGTTGCGCCGGCAATGGCAGCGCAAGAACATCGGTACGAACCGGATTGCCCACCACATCAGCATTTGGGAATGCGCCGGGGAAGGCCTGTAACACTTTTTTGGCAATTCTGGCTAGCCAGCGATTAGTCAAACCGGCAATGCCATTTTGCTCATGCAACACTACTGGAATACCGCACAGCCATGCCGCCAAACCACCGGGACCGGAAACATAACCGCCCATGCCCAGCACCACGTCCGGCTGGTAGTCACGCATGATTTTCCTGGCCTGACGCACCGCACGATAAATCCGCACGGGTGCCATCAGTTGAGCCATTAGCCCCTTGCCGCGTAAACCAGAAATCTGGATGAAATCAATCTCAATGCCATTTTGGGGTACCAATGACGCTTCCATTCGGTCTGCGGTGCCGAGCCAACGCACCTGCCAGCCTTGCGCCATCAGATGATGTGCCACGGCCAATCCGGGGAAGACATGCCCCCCGGTGCCACCAGCCATCACCATTAAACGCTTGGTCTTGCCACTCATCGGGCACTCCTTACAAACGCCTGGGCTTTTGCCAGACGTGTTTCAAAATCAATGCGTAGCAACAGCACAATTGCCGTTGACATAATAATCAAGCTCGAACCACCGTAACTGATCAGTGGTAAGGTCAACCCTTTGGTCGGCAACATTCCGGCAGCAGCCCCAACGTTAACCAGAGCCTGAAAACTGAACCAGACGCCGATTGAGCAAGCCAAAAAGCCAGAAAATCGCTGATCTATCTCCAACGCGCGACGGCCGATGGACATAGCACGAAAAGCGACGAAGAATACCATTAACAGTGCCAGAACCACACCGAAATACCCCAGTTCCTCGCCTAAAATCGAGAAAATAAAGTCGGTATGCGCTTCCGGTAAATACTCCAGTTTCTGCACTGAGTTACCTAAGCCTTGCCCCCAGAATTCACCACGGCCAAAAGCCATCAGCGACTGGGTTAACTGATAACCACTACCGAACGGATCCGCCCATGGATT
This sequence comes from Yersinia sp. 2540 StPb PI, assembly GCF_052217165.1. NCBI lineage: Bacteria > Pseudomonadati > Pseudomonadota > Gammaproteobacteria > Enterobacterales > Yersiniaceae > Yersinia > Yersinia sp. 2540 StPb PI. Next base: position 1,361,717 of record NZ_JAZGQC010000001.1, on the reverse strand, counting down.
CCAGAAGGATGTCACACGGCGCATACGGTAGGGTTCAGCAACAATCAGCAGACAAACCGCAAACACACCAGAGCCGATAATCGCCAAAAACTGCCACATTTTCGCGCCAGCTAGAAACAGCATCGCCAGCGTGGTAATAAACAGCACCACCACCGTGCCTAGATCAGGCTGTGCCAGCAGTAACACCGCCAGAATAACCATGACCCCCATCGGTTTACAGAAGCCCCAGAAATTACTGCGAACCTCTTCAACCTTACGCACCAGATAGCTGGCCAGATAACAAAACAGTGACAGCTTGGATAATTCCGCTGGCTGAATACGCAGCGGCCCCAATGAAATCCAGCGTGATGCCCCGTTTACCGAGCTACCCACCACCAACACCACCAGCAACATTACTATCGAAATCAGTAACATGATATTGCTATAGCGCTGCCAGACCGCCATCGGGATACGTAATGTCACCAGCGACAAACCCAATGCCAGCGCCAGATAGAGAGCATCACGTTTGGCAAATAAGAAGGGATCACTGGCCAGACGCTGACCAATCGGCATTGATGCCGATGTCACCATCACAAAGCCGATAATCGCCAAACCGAATGTCAGCCACAGCAAGGTTCTGTCGTAAAGCACCATGCTGGTGGTGTCGCTTTCGCGCGATCCCATCACAAAATGTTTTACGGTATTAAACAGCCCCAGCCCCGGCATGCGCATCAGCCCAACTCCTCTGCCAGGCGAGCAAACTCATCACCACGTTGTTCAAAACTGCGGAATTGGTCCAAACTGGCGCAAGCAGGAGACAGCAACACCATATCTCCCGGTGCCAGTCTCTGCGCCAGCAGTACCATGGCCTGTTCCATCGTCTCGGTAAGCTGAGAGACCTCAGAGCGTAATTCAGCCAGTTGCTCACCATCACGGCCAAAGCAGTAAATTTTGATATGGTCGCCTTGCAGAAAACGCGTCAACCCAGAGAAATCAGCGGATTTACCGTCGCCGCCCAACAATAAATGCAAGGTGCCGTCAACCTGCAAGCCATCCAACGCTGCTTCCGTACTGCCAACATTGGTGGCTTTAGAGTCATTAATCCAACGCACGCCATTGTGCTCAAACACCAGTTGGAAACGGTGTGATAAACCGGTAAAGGTGGTCAATGCTTTCAAACTTGACGAGCGGGGAATCCCCACAGCATCAGCCAGCGCCAGTGCTGCCAACGCATTGGTATAGTTATGGCGACCGGTCAATTTCATTTCACGGGTATTCAACACTTTCTCACCCCGAACCCGCAGCCAGATTTCCCCCTGCTGCTTATTCAGGTGGTAGTCACCCACATCCACACCAAAGCTGATACAGCGGCTATCAGCGCCACGCACCGGCATGGTAAGCGCGTCATCGGCATTCACCACACAAACTTTAGCGTTTTCATAGACTCGCAGTTTAGCTGCGCGATATTGCTGCAAACCGAACGGATAACGGTCGGTATGATCTTCTGTTACGTTCAAGATGGTGGCCGCACTGGCATGCAAGCTTGAGGTAGTTTCCAACTGGAAGCTCGATAGCTCTAATACCACCAACTGGTTTTCTTGTTTCAATAGCGTAAGAGCCGGAACACCGATATTGCCACCGACGCCAACCTGCCAGCCCGCCGCTTTAGCCATCTCGCCCACCAGCGTGGTCACGGTACTTTTACCGTTAGAGCCGGTAATCGCTACTACTGGCGCCTGATTCTCACGGCAGAACAGCTCGATATCGCCGACAATCTCGACACCCGCCTCAGCGGCGTCACTCAAGGCAGGATGTGCCAGCGCGATGCCTGGGCTGGCCACAATCAAATCTGCATCTAATAACCACTGCTGATGAAGGTCGCCGACATGGCGCTCAACGCTTTCAGGCAATTTATCCAGGCCTGGCGGATTAATACGGGTATCCATCACACGCGGCGTAACCCCGCGCGCCATAAAGAAATCAACGCAGGAAAGGCCGGTTAGCCCCAGCCCGATAATGACTACTTTTTTACCCTGATAATCAGCCATAATTACCGCACCTTCAGCGTCGCCAGGCCAATCAGCACCAGCATCAGCGAAATAATCCAGAAACGCACGATAACCCGTGGTTCTGGCCAGCCTTTAAGTTCGTAGTGATGATGAATCGGGGCCATGCGGAAAATACGCTGCCCACGCAACTTAAAGGAACCTACCTGTAGGATTACCGACAGCGTTTCAACCACGAATACCCCGCCCATAATCACTAATAAGAACTCTTGGCGCAGTAATACCGCGATAGTGCCTAACGCACCACCCAAGGCCAACGAGCCGACATCCCCCATAAAGACCTGTGCCGGATAGGTGTTAAACCATAAGAAGCCCAGCCCAGCCCCCACAATCGCGGTACAGACAATCACCAGTTCACCGGCATGGCGCAGATAAGGAATGTGCAGGTATGCGGCGAAATTCACGTTACCGGTCGCCCAGGCAACCAAGGCAAAACCACCGGCGACGAACACGGTCGGCATAATGGCCAAACCATCTAATCCGTCAGTCAGGTTCACCGCGTTACTGGTACCGACAATCACAAAGTAAGCCAGCAAGATATACATCAAACCCAGTTGCGGCATGACGTCTTTGAAAAATGGCACCACCAGCTCGGTAGCCGCGGTGTCTTTACCGATGCTGTACATGGCGAATGCTGCCGCCAGTGCAATCACTGACTGCCAGAAATACTTCCAGCGGGCGATCAACCCTTTGGTGTTTTTACGCACTACTTTGCGATAATCATCGATAAAACCGACGATGCCATAACCGATAAGAATGAATAGTACACACCAGACATACGGATTGGAGGGGTAAGCCCACATCAGCACTGAAATGGTGATAGAGAACAGAATCATCAGGCCGCCCATGGTCGGCGTGCCGCGTTTACTGAAGTGTGACTCTGGCCCATCGTTACGTACTACCTGACCAATCTGCAATTTCTGCAAATAAGCAATCAGGTGCGGCCCCATCCACAAAGAAATAAACAGTGCCGTCAACAGACTGACAATGGCTCGGAACGTCAAATAGGAAAAGACGTTAAAGCCCGAGTAAAATTTTACTAAGTATTCAGCCAACCAAACTAACATGATGCATTCTCCTGTAACGCACGCACAACATTTTCCATGGCGGCGCTACGTGAACCTTTAATTAAGACGGTGATAACCGGATGTTCGAGCAGCAATTCACTCACACGGGCTGCTAATGTGTTCTTATCCTGAAAATGTTCGCCGTTGCCGCTCGCATCACTCAGTGTTTGACTCAATGTGCCAACACTCAGCACTTTATCCACTCCCGCCTGCCTGGCCGCCTCACCCACCTGGCGATGACAATCTACGGCGGTATCACCCAATTCGGCCATATCCCCCACCACCAGCACGCGGTAACCGGGCATTTCTGCCAACACTTGGGCCGCGGCAGTCATAGAGCCGACATTGGCGTTGTAGGAGTCATCGAGCAGCAATTTACCTGCCGATAATTGAATCGGGAATAAACGGCCCGGTACAGCTTGTAATTGTGCCAGCCCTTGGCGGACGGCAGCTAAATCAGCGCCAACCGACATGGCTAACGCCGTTGCAGCCAAGGCGTTAGCAATATTGTGTCGCCCCGGCAGTGGCAATTCGATGGCTATGGTGCCAAATGGCGAATGCAGGGTGAAATGTGTCGCCTGTGGTGTAATACGCACATCACTGGCATGGAAATCGATATCTTCTGCGCCGCGAGGTGAAAAATACCAAACACGCTTGTTGTGCAGCATTTCCTGCCAATGCGGCCAGTCATTGCTATCAGCATTAATAATTGCCGTCCCGTTAGCAGGCAACCCGGCAAAAATTTCACCTTTAGCCTTCGCCACCCCTGCCAGTGAACCAAAACCTTCCAGATGAGCGGCCGCTAAATTATTAACCAAAGCACTTTCAGGGCGGCTTAAATCCGTGGTGTAGGCGATTTCGCCCACATGATTAGCACCCAGCTCAATCACGGCAAAATCATGTTCAGGCGTCAAACGCAGTAAAGTCAGTGGCACCCCAATATCGTTATTGAAGTTACCGGCGGTATACAGCACATTGCCGCATTGACGCAAAATGGCGGCAACCATTTCTTTTACCGAGGTTTTACCGGATGAGCCGGTTAAAGCCACCACCCGAGCAGGCACTTGTTCACGCACCCACGCAGCAAATTGCCCCAGTGCCAGACGCGTGTCTTTGACCACTAACTGAGGTGCCCCCACAAGTAAGCGTTTACTTACCAGCAAAGCGCCTGCACCTGCGGCAACAGCATCTTCTGCAAAATCATGCCCATCAAAACGCTCGCCTTTCAGCGCCACGAACAAACACCCCGGTGTGATCTTACGGGTATCAATGGTCACTTCGGTGATGTCGACGTTTTCACTGCCAATATATTCAGCATTAAGCAGCGTAGACAGGAAATGCAGTGAGACCTTAATCATGCCATCACCCCCAATAAACGGGCGACGGTAACTCTGTCTGAATAATCCAGGCGGCGATTACCCACTAATTGATAATCTTCATGTCCTTTACCCGCCACCAGCACGACATCTTCTTCTTTGGCTTGCATAATGGCACTGGTCACCGCTTCAGCACGACCATGAATTGCCAATGCATGTCCGGCATCCAGCAAGCCACTGAGAATATCCGCCACGATAGCCTGCGGCTCTTCACTGCGCGGGTTATCGTCGGTGACGACCACCCGATCCGCCAGTTGTTCTGCGATACCGCCCATAAGTGGGCGCTTACCCTTGTCACGATCACCACCGCAACCAAACACACACCACAACTGGCCTTTACAGTGTAAGCGGGCCGCAGCCAGGGCTTTTTCCAAGGCATCCGGGGTGTGGGCATAATCCACCACCACCGTCGGCTTACCGGGCGCGTTAAACACTTCCATACGCCCGCACACCGGTTGCAGGCTTGGTGCGGTTGCTAATAATTGTGCTAACGGATACCCCAGAGAAAGGAGGGTTGACAGTGCCACCAGCAGATTACTGACGTTAAACGCCCCCATCAGACGGCTTTCTAATTGGCCTTCGCCCCAGCTTGAGTCAAAAGTGATGCTGGCACCGTTATCGTGATAATGAACGTTACTCGCCGATAACCACGGGCCATTCCAGCCCGTAGGAACTTTGTCTTCCATGCTGACAGCAACAGCTTGCGGCAACTGCCCTAACCAGCGGCGACCAACTTCGTCATCAGCATTGATAATTTTATGTTCGGATTGATGGGTGGAGAACAGCAACCATTTTGCCGCCTCATAACTCGCCATATTACCGTGATAATCCAGATGATCGCGGCTTAAGTTAGTAAACACTGCTGCTGCAAACGGCAGTGCGGCTACGCGGTTCTGAATCAAACCGTGGGAAGAAACTTCCATCGCCGCAAAAGTAGCCCCTTGCTCAACCAAATTGCGCAGTAAATGTTGAATATCAACCGCTGAACCGGTGGTATTTTCCGTCGGAATCACTTGCCCTAACAGACCATTGCCAACCGTACCCATTACCGCGCTGGTTTCCCCCAGTGCCTGACTCCATTGTGCCAGCAGTTGGGTGGTGGTGGTTTTGCCGTTGGTCCCCGTCACACCGACCAAACGTAATGCTGTACCCGGCTGATGGTAGAATTGCCCCGCCAGCTTGGATAAATGTTGATTCAAATTACGCAAATAAATAACAGGAATGCCGTGCATCTCTACCACACTGGCATCCGGCGCTACACCATCGGCTTCAGCGACCACTGCCGCAACACCTTGTGCAATGGCTTGCGGGATATAGCGACGCCCGTCCGTCTGATGGCCGACAATGGCGACAAACAAATCCCCGGCAGCGGCAACACGGCTGTCTAATGTCATTTCCCGTAGCGCACGCTCCGGGACGTCTAGCCCCCAAGGAGCGAGTAAGTCGCGCAAGTTACGATCTGCCACCTGAACCCTCTTTTGTATTAATCACTAATTCGCTTTTATCACCGGTGGGTAACGCATCTGGCTCAATGTTCATGGTACGCAGGACGCCGCCCATGATGGCACCGAACACCGGTGCAGAAACCGCACCACCGTAATATTTCCCTGCCTGCGGGTCATTGATGACCACAACCAGAGCAAATCGAGGGTTACTCGCGGGCGCTACGCCGGCGGTGTAAGCGAGGTATCGGTCCATATATTTACCGTCCGGGCCAACTTTCTTGGCGGTACCGGTTTTAATGGCAATACGGTAGCCTTTAATGGCGGCTTTGGTGCCCCCGCCGCCAGGTAATGCCACGCTTTCCATCATATGAACCACGGTACGAACCAGCGGTTCAGGGAAAACGCGTTCACCGGCCACTGGCGGGTCAACTTTAGTGATCGACAGCGGGCGATAAATCCCCATGCTGCCGATGGTTGCATAGACTCGCGCTAGTTGTAACGGTGTTACCATTAGCCCGTAGCCGAAAGAGAAGGTGGCCCTCTCTATGTCAGACCACCGTTGTTTTTTAGGATATAAGCCACTGCTTTCTCCGACCAACCCCAAATTGGTCGCTTTCCCAAACCCAAACCGTGAGTAAGTATCTACTAACGCTGAGGATGGCATCGCTAACGCCAGCTTAGAAACGCCGACGTTACTCGACTTCTGCAAGATCCCGGTCACAGATAGTTCTGCATAACGGGCCACGTCTTTAATCTGGTGACCGTTAACAAAGTACGGCAAGGTGTTCAGCACGCTGTTTTCTTTCACAACGCCATGCTGCAATGCCGTCATCACTACCATGGGCTTCACTGTGGAGCCGGGTTCAAAAATATCGGTTATCGCCCGGTTACGCATGGCATCTTTCGGCGTTCCGGTCAGGTTATTCGGGTTATAAGACGGGCTATTCGCCATTGCTAATACTTCGCCGGTACTCACATCTACCAGCACCGCAGTGCCTGATTCTGCTTTGTTGAATGCCACCGCATTGTTCAATTCGCGATACACCAGCGCCTGTAAACGCTCATCAACACTCAACACCAGATTATGTGCTGCCTGACTATCGACAGAAGAGATATCCTCAATGACACGGCCATAGCGGTCTTTACGTACCGTACGCTCACCCGGTTGCCCGGTAAGCCAACGGTCAAAACTTTTCTCAACCCCTTCAATACCTTGGCTATCGATGTTGGTCACACCGATAATGTGTGCCATCACTTGGCCTGCCGGATAGTAACGGCGTGATTCCTGGCGCAAATAGATACCGGGGAGTTTCAGTTTATGGATATAGTCGCCAATCGCAGGATTAACCTGACGCGCCAGATAAACGAAACGTCCCTTCGGGTTAGCATTAATTCGGGCCGCCAATTGATCCAGTGGGATTTCCAGTGCATCCGATAGCGCTTTCCAGCGAGTATCTAACGTAATACCCCCGCGCTCGGTCAGCTCTTTCGGATCTGCCCAAACCGCATTAACCGGTACGCTAACCGCCAACGGGCGGCCTGAACGGTCACTGATCATGCCACGGGCTGTTGGCACTTCCTGTACCCGCAACGAGCGCATATCACCCTCACGCACCAGTCTGTCAGGGTTAATCACTTGCAGGTATGCCGTACGTAACATCAAACCGACCAATGCCAGTAAAATACAGCCGCACAGCAACGCAAAACGCCAGCTAATAAAGCTGGCTTGTTCTTCCTGGCGCTTTAACTTCCCGGGGCGCGTTGCTTTCATCCGTTACCTTGGCTGCTAGGCGTCATGGTGGCGACTCATTCCTTTATTTATTGGAGAAATTTATTGTTTAACCACAATATTTTCTTGTGATGGATCAACATGTTGCATTTTCAATTTGTCAGTCGCGATACTTTCCACACGACTGTGGTCACCCAACGCATTCTCTTCCAGAATCAGGTTACGCCACTCGATATCCAGCGCGTCCCGTTCCAGCACCAACTGCTCACGCTCTGCGGTCAACAAGCGTGTACGGTGGGCGGTGGTTACCACGAAAACAGCAGATACCAACACCGCGATCAGTAAAATCAACGGGATCTTCGCATTGCGGATTAAATCACCGCCGATGACCCCAACTAAACCGTGGCGTTCGCTGCCTATCACTCTTTAATCCTCTCGGCAAAACGCAATACCGAGCTTCGTGCCCGTGGGTTTTCAGCCACTTCAGCATCTGGAGGCATCATCTTGCCAACCGATTTCAATGTGCGCCCACCCATGCTGCGCAACTGCGCTTCCGTCAATGGCAACCCCGCCGGCACCTGTGGTCCACGGCTGTGATGACGAATAAAGTTTTTAACAATGCGATCTTCAAGAGAGTGGAAGCTAATCACTGACAAACGGCCCGCAGGGGCCAGGACTTCAAGTGCGCCATCAAGTGCGCGCTCAATCTCTTCCAACTCACTATTGATATAGATACGAATAGCCTGGAAGCTACGGGTAGCAGGATGTTTGTGCTTTTCGCGAAATGGACTGGCGTTGGCAATCAAATCCGCCAGCTCTTTGGTGCGAGTCATCGGTTGAGTAAGGTTGCGCTCCACAATGGCTTTGGCCAGACGCTTGGCAAAACGCTCTTCACCAAAGGTTTTCAGCACCCACGCGATATCTTCAGCGCTGGCTTTCATCAACCATTCAGCAGCAGATAATCCACGGGAGGGGTCCATGCGCATATCCAACGGCCCGTCACGCATGAAAGAGAAGCCACGCTCAGGGTCATCCAACTGTGGTGATGAAACCCCGAGATCCAGCAATACACCGTCAATCCGGCCCACTAAGTCCAGCTCTCGCACATAATGTGCTAACTCGGAAAAAGGACCGTGTACGATAGAGAAACGCGGATCTGTAATAGATTTTGCCGCTTCGATAGCTTGTGGGTCACGGTCAATTGCAATCAGACGCCCTTCTGGCCCAAGCTGGGACAGAATCAGACGCGAATGGCCACCACGGCCAAAAGTTCCGTCAATATAGATGCCGTTATCGCGGATGTTCAGGCCATTTACCGCCTCATCCAGCAATACGCTTGTATGCTTGTAGTTGTTATCTACAATTTTGTTGTTATCTACCATGCTTATAGCGATAAGTCCTGTAGCCGCTCAGACAATGGTTCCTGAGTGGACTGTTCTGCGTCGATGTCATCCTTGACTTGTTGATACCAGGTCTGTTCATCCCACAGTTCAAACTTGTTGAACTGCCCAACCAGCATCACTTCTTTATTCAGCCCGGCATGCTGTCGCAGTGTTCCTGCGATCAGTAAGCGCCCAGCACCATCCATCTGACATTCACTGGCGTGCCCTAACAGCAAACGCTGAACCCGACGTTCAACCGGATTCATGCTCGACAGACGGGATAATTTTTGTTCAATGATTTCCCATTCAGGGAGTGGATAAAGCAACAGGCATGGTTGGTGAAGGTCTATGGTACAGACCATCTGGCCCTGCGATTCCTCATTCAGTAGATCCCGATAACGGGTAGGTACGGCAAGCCGCCCTTTACTGTCGAGGTTAACCATCGTTGCACCACGAAACATGACTGAGTTACCCCTTCATGACCCAATTCGCCACTTTACCCCACAAATCCCCACATTAAAGAGTTTACGGATGGTATGAAAACCTTGTCAAGCCAGAGCCGATGCGCTTTGACAATATTTATGGGCCGTTTTTGAGATATATCTCGTAGAAGGGGCTATTTTAGTGGTTGTAATAGAAATTAACGTCATGATAAACGGGCTATTTTTCCGCCAGTAATTCCAGCTACTTAAATAAATAATTAATTGTCGATTAATTGTCTCATTATTTCCTTCTGCAAGGAATGTCTCATTTTTAGTATGAAAATTGTACGGTCTAAAAATAAACAGCCTGAGCACAAAACCCGCTGCCGCTGGCGTCTCCTAAGGAAAAACAGCGGTAATCGACGGCAAAACCCACAGCAACACAATAATAACCTTGAGAACAACAAGTGTTACTGGCGCGACATTTTACTTCAATTAACCGACGGGGATTAATCTATTTTGAAATAAATTATTGGTGTCTATTTCCGGGCATCACTGAAATATGAATGCCTTCAGACAGATAAATCTTAAATTAGCAAAATTGAATGATTTAGTTTTTGCCTCACTCATTATTTTAAATTTGACTGACCTTTGCCGGCCCCCCTCGGCTGATAACGTAGAAACACAACTATCTGTTTTTAAAGTAAAACAAGACACCTTACCATTTAAAAAACCACCAAAAGCTCAATTCCTCACAGTACAAAGTATAAAAATCAGCCAAATGTTAAAAATAAAAATTTTGAGCTGGTTATATTACAAACAATAGCACTGTAAACTACATCAAAAGCAAAAAAGCAATACAATCACCTGATATTCAAATGATGAGCAATATATAAATCCTGCTAATAATCTCATGAATTGGCGTTTTAGCAGATTTTTCCCCCAAGTAGGGAGTTAATCACAATGTTTTCAACTGGGTCCCGTCTGCGTAGTGCCGCAGCCGATACTTTTGCACTGGTAGTGTATTGTTTTGTCATCGGCATGATAATTGAAATCGTGATCTCGGGAATGACCTTCCAGCAGTCTCTTTCTTCTCGCCTGGTTTCAATACCGGTCAATATCCTTATTGCCTGGCCTTATGGGGTGTATCGGGATGCCTTTATCCGCTTTGCGCGTCATCATGTCGGCAAGTATTTTTGGGCACGGAATCTGGCAGACTTACTGGCCTATGTCAGCTTCCAATCTCCGGTTTATGCCATGATTTTGTGGTCGGTCGGGGCTGATTTAGAGCAAATCACTACAGCGGTTACCAGTAACGCGTTGGTTTCTATGGCGATGGGTGTGGCTTACGGCTATTTCCTGGAATATTGCCGTCGATTGTTCCGCGTGGCGGGCTATATTTGAATACCCGTCATCTTTCATGGTGCAGGTGTGTTCGCTGTGCTCACTACTCGGCCCATCCATGGGCCTCACCTCGTTGAGGCCGCTGCCGCCTCCTGCACCATAAAATCTATTGGGTATTAAGCGTCTTAACCGAAATGTTTATTACTCGGTTACTTGCGGCTCAAACTGCCACGGCGGAACAAATTACGGCGAATACGGGTTAAACCCGGTTTCGGTTTATGCGGTTCATCCAGACTGGCTAATACCAGCTCCAGTACGCGCTCGGCAACATCGCGGTGACGCTGTGCCACCGCCAGTACTGGGCACTCAAGGAAGTCCAGCAGCTCGTTATCACCAAAAGTAGCAATCGCCAGATTACTGGGTAAACGCCCACTTTGCTTTAAGGTAACATCCATAACGCCCTGTAGTAGCTGAAATGAGGTGGTAAACAACGCCTGTGGCATTGGGTGGGTCTTAAGCCACTGCGCAAACAGCACACCGGCAGCTTCGCGCTCGTAGCTATTGGCATACAGGTAATCGACTTTACGTGGATCATCTTTCCACGCCTCACGGAATCCCATCTCACGCAAGAAACTGACTGACAGCTCCGGCAGCGCGCCTAAATACAATACAGATTCCGCCGGGAAGGCACGCAGTTCTTGTGCCAACATCAGTGCATCTTCTTGATCCGCGCCGACGACGCTAATGAAATGCTCCCGATCTAGCGCCCGATCCAATGCAATTATTGGCAATGGATCATTAGCCCAGCGCTGGTAAAAAGGGTGCTCAGGGGGCAATGCGGTAGAAACGATAATGGCATCAACCTGACGCTGTAACAGATGTTCGATACAACGCATCTCGTTATCTGGTTGATCTTCCGAGCAGGCTATCAACAGTTGATAACCGCGCTGGCGCGCCTGGCGTTCCAGATAATTTGCAATGCGGGTATAGCTGGTATTCTCAAGATCCGGGATCACCAAACCGATGGAGCGGGTTCTGCCCGCGCGCAATCCTGCCGCAACAGCATTTGGGTGATAGTTATGTTCCCTGACAACCGCCATAACTTTGTCTACTGTTTTATCGCTGACTCGGTACTGTTTCGCTTTGCCATTAATGACATAACTGGCCGTTGTACGCGAAACGCCCGCAAGACGCGCGATTTCATCCAGTTTCACATTAACCCCTTATAAACCCAATAAAGTGATGAAAGGCATGATGTCTGCCAGAGCTAAATATCCCAGCGTTTCTCAATACGCCAATAAACCGCAGTGTTACAGGCTAAAACACACGATTTATAGACATAGTTTAACTACGGATATAGCACACTGTAGATCTAACCGCAGAACCCACTATTGAGCAACCGCTTTAACCGCCCTATAACGCTATCTCGGTTAAAAAATAAGAAAAAAAAAGCCCGACACACCTGCCGAGCCTGATTATTGGAGATTAGTCAGTGTTAATAAGTTTCATTAACGCATAATCTTGTCACCGCGTGACACACCAACAATGCCTGAGCGGGCAACTTCAACAATTTCTGCCACTTCCCGCACCGCATTGAGGAATGCATCCAGTTTATCACTGGTGCCCGCCAGTTGGACGGTGTAGAGCGTGGCGGTAACATCCACAATTTGCCCACGGAATATTTCCGCACACCGTTTCACTTCCTCACGCCCGTAGCCACTGGCCTGCAACTTCACCAGCATAATCTCACGTTCAACATGTGAGCCAGAAACCAGCTCACTGACGCGCAGTACATCCACCAATTTATGTAGCTGTTTTTCTATCTGCTCCAGAACTTTGGCATCACCTACGGTCTGAATCGTCATGCGGGAAAGTGTAGGATCGTCGGTCGGCGCAACCGTTAAACTCTCAATGTTATAACCACGTTGAGAAAACAGACCCACCACTCTTGAGAGGGCACCTGATTCGTTTTCCAGTAGAACTGATAAAATCCGGCGGCGCATAATTATGTCCTCTCCGTTTTGCTAAGCCACATTTCGTCCATGCCACCACCACGAATCTGCATCGGGTAAACATGCTCCGTTTCATCAACCGTCACATCTACAAATACCAAACGCTTGGTCGCGGATAATTGTGTCAGGGCATCAGCCAGTTTGCTTTCCAACTCATCCGGCGTGCGGATGGAAACACCAATATGACCATAAGCTTCAGCCAATTTGACGAAGTCAGGCAGCGAATCCATATAAGACTGTGAGTGGCGGCCAGAGTAGATCATATCCTGCCACTGTTTCACCATGCCGAGATAGCGGTTGTTCAGGTTCAGCACCAGCACTGGCAAGTTATATTGCAGTGCAGTAGATAACTCCTGAATATTCATCTGGATGCTACCATCACCGGTAACGCAAACTACGGTTTCGTCTGGTAACGCCAGTTTAACGCCAAGCGCTGCCGGCAGGCCAAAGCCCATTGTCCCAAGGCCTCCTGAGTTAATCCAACGGCGTGGTTTATCAAACGGATAATAAAGTGCGGCGAACATCTGGTGTTGACCGACATCAGAGGTGACATAGGCATCACCGCTGGTGAGGCGATGTAGGGTTTCGATCACTGCCTGCGGCTTGATTTTTCCGCTGTCTTTGTTGTAACTCAGGCAATTACGGGCACGCCATTGTTCGATGGATTGCCACCAATCACGCAAACTATCGCAATCTTGTGTGCAATCAATCTGAGACAGCAGCTCCAGCATCTGTACCAAGACTTGTTTGGCATCACCAACAATCGGAATATCAGCATTTACGGTTTTCGAAATTGAAGTCGGGTCGATATCAATGTGTACCACAGTGGCATTCGGGCAGTATTTCGCCAGATTATTGGTGGTTCGGTCATCAAAGCGCACGCCAACGGCAAAAATCAGATCCGTATTGTGCATCGCCATATTGGCTTCGAATGTCCCGTGCATCCCCAACATGCCCACGCTTTGGCGATGAGTGCCCGGGAAGCTCCCCAGCCCCATCAAAGAGCTGGTCACCGGCAAATTCAGTTGCTCAGCAAGAGCTAGCAGCTCTTCGTGGCAGGCAGAATTAATCGCCCCACCGCCGACATACATGATGGGCTTTTTAGCCGCCAGAATAGTTTGCAGCGCGCGTTTAATCTGCCCACGATGGCCTTGTACCGTGGGATTATAAGAGCGCAAGCTAACCTGATCCGGGTAGGCGTAAGGCATTTTTACCGCAGGGCCAACGATATCTTTTGGCAAATCGATAACGACCGGACCTGGGCGGCCAGTCGATGCCAGATAGAAGGCTTTTTTCAGTACCATTGGAATATCTTCAGTGCGCTTCACCAGAAAACTGTGTTTCACCACTGGGCGGGAGATCCCCACCATGTCACATTCCTGAAAAGCATCGTAACCTATCAATGAGCTAGGTACCTGACCGGAAAGCACCACCATCGGTACAGAATCCATATACGCGGTAGCAATACCGGTAATGGCATTGGTCGCCCCAGGGCCGGAAGTGACCAGCACCACGCCAACCTCACCGGTTGCCCGAGCATAACCATCGGCCATGTGAACCGCGCCTTGTTCATGGCGTACCAGCACGTGATCGATGCCGCCGACCGTGTGCAGGGCATCGTAGATATCAAGTACGGCCCCGCCGGGATAACCGAATACATGCTTCACGCCCTGGTCGATTAACGACCGGACAACCATCTCGGCTCCTGACAACATCTCCATGGGTTTTGCCTCCAGGCTTTGTTTGCTCATTGGATAACGGGAAGTCATTTCCACGGGATCCTGTAGGAAAGGCACTACGCCCTGATTCCTATATTTATTATTTTTAACGTAACCAACTTATTAACATAACGTCAGATTTTCTGGCAGGCAAATGGCAATTCGCTGCGCTAAAGACAATTCTGTTGGTCGCACTCTGTTTTTGCTCGCATTCCAAACATAAAACACTGCCTGTTAAGGAGTGAACTTAGTTTAAACACCGTCAAGATGACCAATCATAGAACTTAATTAGGCTGATAATTTTTATGCATCGGAGGAAGAAAAAACCGGGGGCGATACCGAGCCAGGTGGCGAAAGTGCTGAACGTTCAGAAAAACAGCGGCTGCCTGTTAACAACAGACAGCAACGTAATAACACTATCGATTAATCACGGTACATCGAATCAATTTCATTCTGATAACGCTGGAGAATGATTTTGCGACGCAATTTCATCGTCGGTGTCAGTTCACCGGTTTCCATGGTGAATGCCTGTGGTAACAACGTAAAGCGCTTAACCTGCTCGAACATCGCCAACTCTTTTTGCATATCTTTCAGTCTTTGTTCAAACAAACCGACAATATGGCTATGGCGTAACAACTCTAACCGGTCGTGGTATTTCAGGTTTATCGAACGAGCATACTCTTCAAGTGATTCAAAACAGGGCACAATCAGCGCTGAGACAAATTTGCGCGTATCGGCAATAATCGCGACCTGCTCAATGAAACGATCCTGACCGAGTGTGCCCTCAATCATTTGCGGCGCAATGTATTTGCCGCCGGAGGTTTTCATCAAATCTTTCAGCCGTTCGGTGATAAACAAATTACCCTGAGCATCCAACGCCCCGGCATCCCCCGTTTTGAGCCAACCATCTTCGGTGAACGACTCTGCCGTCTGTTGCGGTTTATTAAAGTAACCACGCATCACAATCGGGCCACGTACCTGAATTTCATTCTCTGCGCCCAAACGCACATCAATCCCCGGTAATGGCTTACCGATAGAGCCGAACCGGAAGTCTTGCTCTTCCCAACAAGAGACGGTGGCACAGGTTTCGGTCATGCCATAGCCGTACTTAATGTTGATACCGATGGACTGGAAAAACAGGATGATATTGTCATCTAACCGAGCACCGGCGGCCGGTAAAAAGCGCACTCTACCCCCCAACACCCCTCGCAATTTCCTCAACACCAGACGATCCGCCAGCTGGTACAGCTGTTCGGATAACAATGATAATGTTTCCCCACGTTGCAGGCTTTGGAATTTGCGCTCACCCCGGCCTACCGCCCAGCGAAACAATATCCGGCGATGCCATTTTGCCAGAGCAACTTTGTCATTGATGGCACTGAATATCTTCTCGTAAAAACGAGGGACGGCACACATCACTGTCGGCTTTACTACCTGCATCGCCGAGCGCACCCAATCAGTGTCGCTGATATAGACATTTTGTGCGCCGGTATGCATTACATAGAAGCTCCACGCCCGCTCAAACACATGGGATAATGGCAGGAAACTAAGAGAGACATCCTCTGCTGTCAGGGTTAAGCGCTGATCGTGCAAATAAAGCTGGGCTGCCATATTACGGTAATCCAGCATCACACCTTTAGGTTCACCCGTGGTACCCGAGGTATAAATCAGTGTGAATAAATCATTTAAGTCGCAACTATCTATACGCGTAGTGAGTAGGTGCTGTTGGACCGCATCAGGTTGTTGCTCAAAATCAGCTAAGTGTTGGGCGTATTCACAACCGCGCAAATCGACTGCGGGGTCTAATACAATAATTTGAGCAAGTTGCGGGCACAGCGGCTTTAGTGTTGCGGCAACATCAAATTGTGTCTGTCCACCGACAAATAAAATACGCACATCGGCATCATTGAGCACATAAGCCGCCTGAGTGCTGGTATTGGTGGCATACAGTGGGACGCTGACGCCACGCAACTGTAAAATAGCTAAATCCGCCAACGACCAAGTCATACTGTTGTTGGCAAAAATCCCAATACGCTCCTGAATGGCAACCCCGAGGGATAACAAAGCTGCTGAAATCCGGGTGACATGCGTGTCAACCTGCTGCCAGCTTAGTTGTTTTTCACCCTCGGGTGACCATTCACGCCAAGCTATCTGGTCAGCACGGTGGCTGATTTGTTGGCGCAGACGGCGCACAAGGTGGTATTGCTCTAATGTGTGGGTCATAACATCGCCGCTCGCTATATACTTGCTGTCTTCCAAGTTGCTACTGTGTGATGGCGGGTGCTCATCCAAATCACGTGACGGAGTCCGTTCATTCGGAGCCTTTCATTTACCGCCTTGCTACACCTTGAAATCTATTGGGTATTGATTATCCATTAAAGTGTACTGTAACTTACCACTAATTGGCATTCAGCTTACATGTGTTCACTTTTTTTCGCGCAGTCTACCTGCTCTATTGGCTATGGCAAACAAAATTCAGAGTAGAAGTGTGAGCTGAAATTGACTTTGATGAAAAAGAGAGCGTTTAAAACCATAGGAGTGAGGGGTAAACACGGCAATAACGTTGTATTGAACTGACCAATGGCTGGAAACAAAATATGTTTTAATTTAGTTGTTACCTTTACCTGCCACTGAAAATAATATGATTCCAGCAGCAGGGGTTAACAAAAGTAATTACTCAGGAGTATCCAATTGGCTGAGTAACTCTTTCATCCACTGATGGCCTTTATCTCTATCAGTAGATTCGTGCCACGTGAGATAACATGGGCGGCATGTTTCCTTCCAAGGTAAAGAGATAAGTTTCAGATTAAGTGCTTCACTGTATGTTTGAACAAGCCAGCGAGGGGCAATAGCCACAAAGCAAGTTTGGGATACAATATTAAGCACACTATTCATATCGGTACTTTCATATACAATAGTTTGAGCACTTATTTCTGATTCATAATAATGCTCACTGAAAGAACCTATTTTATCCAATGACACTACCGCGTGTGACTCTGAAAGGAGCTGTTCTTGCGTAATTGAATTATCAATACGGGGGTGATTTTTTGAGACCGCCAAAACGGACTCATCATTAGATATTGATAAGTAATGGAAGTCTGGGCGCTCAAACTTGGTATAACCTATCACAAACTCGGTCTCTTGATAACGTAACTGATGCTCAATATTATCATTCAAATAAGATTTGATAATGAGTTGAACATTAGGCGCTAATTGCTTAACACTTTCTATTATTTGTGCCGTCAATCTAATATCTAACGGGCTACAAATAGATAGATTAAAGATTCGCCCACTTTTTTTGGCTTCAAAGCCAGCACCGGGTAGCTCATTTTGAACTAATTGTAGAGCTTGTCTAACCGGGCCAAACAACTGACGAGCCCTGGCGGTAGGCTGGATACCACGGCCATAACGAACAAACAGCTCATCATTAAACATCACTTTCAAGCGGGCGACTGCGTTACTCACCGCAGGCTGGGACATCCCCAGTGACTGGGCTGCACGTGTTACATTATGCATTTGCATCACAGCATCAAAAACCGTTAATAAATTGAGGTCGACACTTCTTAAGTGAACATCACTACCTTCTTTTTTAGTTACTTGGTCGTCGGCTACTAAGTTGTGTTCAAGCATGCTTAACTCCACTGATCTTTATGCAGATGACATGATTAATAGAAGAATCCTGCTGATACTTTTGCATACCTCAAAATATCTTTATTCTCTTACTATTAACGATGCCAATGTTCTCATCATTACTCTTATCAGGTAAAATGAGTCTCATCCTTGTATAAATGCAAAAGTATTAATTCCCTCCCTCCCTACCTTTCAGTTAATAACGCCCATAGATAAGTGCGTGAACAAGATATTCACATAAAGTATCTTATATATGCTCATACAGTAATTTACATCAGGAATACCAAACCATTAAATTATAAGTACCAATAATAAAATCAACAAGATGATCACATCACAAAATGGGATAGTTGACAACTATGCCATTAATAAATAATAAATTCATCAATTGAAACTTATTAGTTCTTATTTATTAGTGTGAATATATTAAATAGTGGATTGGATCTAACCACACTTAAGTATGAATTCACGCCATATTCATAACATCTAAAGCCAATAAATAATAGCATTTATTAGAGTGATGAATATTTATATTCAACAAATATATAATAGAAAGATAATAAGGCTTATTGTGAATTTATAATCATGGATTACTAATGGATTACTAATGGGTTACTCTTACTTACCTCATTCCATCTCCGGGAGACTTAAATATAACGTCCCAAAACTGACTTTCACCTCTCTAGCTAGAGAATTTACTATCCAAATATCAAAAAAGCACAATAATCCATATTATTAAGACTATGCCAAATAAAACAAAATCATCAGCATCTATTTTTAGATTAAAAATCCTATATTTTTAATTTTTAGGTTTTTTGTGTCGTCATAAGGAATTGATAAGCCGTGCAACCAGTTGAACACGCCATTTTAAACAAAAGTTGACATGACCACAAAATTCACGTATCAATTTAGGCAACGCACTATTTTAACCCATGAGAAACTGAAAAATTATGTTCTACTCAACCCGCCTACTAAGCCTACTACTTAACGCATCTCACTTGCGCGGTATGTTGGTGGACGGAAATCAGAACTGATTCAGTCATCAAGATTAACAAGCCCGCGCAAATGCGCGGGTTTTTTTTTACCCGCTAAGCGCAAATGTAAACACGACAAGGAACAACCCATGAGCCAACAAGTCATTATTTTCGATACAACATTGCGCGACGGTGAACAAGCATTGCAAGCCAGCCTGAGTGTTAAAGAGAAGCTGCAAATCGCGCTTGCACTGGAAAGAATGGGTGTCGATGTAATGGAAGTCGGTTTCCCGGTTTCCTCCCCTGGCGATTTTGAGTCAGTGCGCACCATCGCTCAGCAAGTCAAAAACAGCCGCGTGTGTGCTCTGGCTCGCTGTGTAGACAAAGATATTGATGTCGCCGCCGAAGCTTTACGTATTGCTGAAGCCTTCCGTATTCATGTGTTTTTGGCGACATCCACCTTACATATCGAATCCAAATTAAAGCGCTCATTTGATGATGTGTTGGCGATGGCAGTGCACTCGGTGAAACGCGCTCGCAACTATACCAATGATGTTGAATTCTCTTGTGAAGATGCTGGCCGTACCCCTATTGATAACCTGTGCCGCATCGTAGAAGCTGCGATTAATGCCGGCGCGACTACCATCAATATCCCTGATACTGTCGGTTACACCACTCCTTATCAATTCGGCGGAATTATCACCGACTTGTATGAGCGGGTGCCAAATATTGATAAAGCCATTATATCAGTGCATTGCCATGACGATTTGGGCATGTCCGTTGCCAACTCCATCACCGCAGTACAAGCCGGTGCGCGTCAGGTAGAAGGCACGATTAATGGTTTGGGCGAACGCGCAGGTAACTGTTCACTGGAAGAAGTGATCATGGCTATCAAAGTGCGTGAAAAGATGTTGGGCGTGCATACCAATATCAATCATCAAGAGATTTACCGCACCAGCCAGTTGGTCAGTAAGTTATGCAATATGCCAATACCCGCTAACAAAGCCATTGTCGGTAGTAATGCTTTCGCTCACTCATCCGGTATTCATCAGGATGGCGTGCTGAAAAATCGTGAAAACTACGAAATCATGACACCACAATCCATTGGCCTGAAAGAAGTGCAGTTGAACCTGACCTCCCGTTCTGGTCGCGCGGCGGTCAAACACCGTATGGAAGAGATGGGTTATCAGGATAAAGATTACAATTTGGACTCTTTGTACGACGCATTCCTGAAGCTGGCAGATAAAAAGGGCCAAGTATTTGATTACGATTTAGAAGCGTTAGCCTTCATTAATAAACAACAGGAAGAGCCGGAACACTACCGTTTAGACTATTTCAGCGTGCAGTCGGGTTCCAGCGTAATGGCAACAGCATCCGTGAAATTGGTCTGTGGCGAAGATATTAAATCAGAAGCGGCCACAGGTAATGGCCCGGTTGATGCGGTGTATCAGGCCATCAATCGCATTACCGGTTATGAGATCGAACTGGTGAAATATCAACTGTCTGCCAACGGTCAGGGTAAAGACGCATTGGGTCAGGTTGATATCGTGGTTGACCATAAAGGCCGCCGCTTCCACGGCGTGGGTCTGGCAACAGATATTGTCGAGTCATCCGCTAAAGCGTTGGTTCACGTATTAAATAACATCTGGCGCGCTCATCAGGTAGAGATTGAGAAGCAGCGCTTGCAACAAAATAATCAGGAAATGGTGTGAACATGACTAAGACTTATCATATTGCCGTTTTGCCCGGAGACGGTATTGGCCCTGAAGTAATGGCTCAGGCAAATAAAGTATTGGATGCGGTGCGTCAACGTTTCGGCATCAAGATTTCAACCAGCGTTTATGATGTAGGTGGTGCAGCCATCGACCGTCACGGCAGCCCGTTACCGGCAGCGACAGTCAGCGGATGTGAGCAGGCTGATGCTATCTTGTTTGGCTCGGTAGGCGGCCCGAAATGGGAACATTTGCCACCGGCGGAACAACCCGAGCGTGGTGCGTTGTTGCCTTTGCGCAAGCACTTCAAATTATTCAGCAACTTGCGCCCGGCGCGGTTGTATCAAGGGTTAGAAGACTTCTGCCCATTGCGCAGCGATATTGCCGCCAAAGGTTTTGATATTCTGTGTGTGCGTGAATTAACCGGTGGTATCTACTTCGGCCAACCCAAAGGTCGTGAAGGCCAAGGCCAGCACGAGCGTGCTTTTGATACCGAAGTTTATCATCGCTTTGAGATTGAACGTATTGCCCGTATTGCCTTTGAATCTGCGCGTAAACGTCGTGGCAAAGTTACTTCTATTGATAAAGCCAATGTGTTGCAAAGCTCTATTCTGTGGCGTGAAGTGGTAACTGCCATTGCGGCCGATTACCCAGATGTTGTGTTGTCCCATATGTATATCGATAACGCCACCATGCAGTTGATCAAAGACCCTTCCCAGTTTGATGTATTGCTGTGTTCTAACTTGTTTGGCGATATTTTGTCTGATGAGTGCGCCATGATAACGGGTTCAATGGGGATGTTGCCGTCGGCCAGCCTGAACGAACAAGGTTTCGGTTTATACGAACCCGCAGGTGGCTCCGCACCCGATATCGCGGGCAAAAATATCGCTAACCCAATTGCCCAGATTTTGTCATTAACCCTGCTGTTGCGTTTCAGTTTAGGTAAAGACAAGGCCGCCGATGCTATTGAGCATGCGATCAACCAGGCATTGGAACAAGGCTATCGCACGGCTGATTTGGCCGGCGAAGGTAAAGCCATCGGTACCAACGAAATGGGCGATGTTATCGCTAAATTCGTGATGGAGGGGGTGTAAAATGGGTAAGACGTTATATCAAAACAAGACTTTATATCAAAAATTGTACGATGCGCACATCGTTTACGAAGCGCCAAATGAAACCCCATTGTTGTACATCGACCGCCATCTGGTGCATGAAGTTACTTCGCCGCAAGCCTTTGATGGTTTGCGCGCCATGGGTCGTCCGGTGCGTCAGCCGGGTAAAACCTTTGCCACGATGGACCACAACGTTTCAACCCAAACCAAAGATATCAATGCCAGCGGCGAAATGGCGCGGATCCAGATGCAGGAGCTGATTAAGAACTGTGCTGAGTTCGGTGTCTCTTTATATGACCTGAATCATCCGTTCCAAGGCATCGTCCATGTGATTGGCCCTGAACAAGGTATGACTTTACCGGGCATGACTATCGTCTGTGGTGACTCACATACCGCGACCCATGGTGCATTCGGCTCATTGGCCTTCGGTATCGGCACTTCAGAAGTTGAGCATGTGCTGGCAACCCAGACCCTGAAACAGGGCCGAGCCAAAACCATGAAAATCGAAGTTAACGGTACTGTCGGTGCAGGGATTACCGCCAAAGACATCGTCTTGGCGATTATCGGCAAAACCGGCAGCGCGGGCGGCACCGGCCATGTGGTGGAGTTCTGTGGCAGCGCGATTGCAGCGCTGAGCATGGAAGGCCGGATGACATTATGTAATATGGCGATCGAGATGGGTGCTAAAGCCGGTTTAGTCGCCCCGGATGACACCACTTTCGACTACCTGAAAGGTCGTCAGTTCGCCCCAACTGGCGAGCAGTGGGAACAAGGCGTGGCTTACTGGCGCACCTTGAAATCTGATGCTGATGCTAAATTTGACACTATCGTCACCCTGGATGCCGCCGACATCGCGCCACAAGTCACTTGGGGAACCAACCCGGGCCAGGTCATTGCGGTTAATGACATGATTCCTGCTCCTGAGTCCTTCAGTGATCCCGTTGAACGTGCCTCGGCGGAAAAAGCGTTGGCATATATGGATTTGCGCCCCGGCATTAAGTTGACCGAGGTAGCCATTGATAAAGTCTTTATCGGTTCCTGCACTAACTCACGCATTGAAGATTTGCGTGCCGCAGCAGCGGTGGCGCAAGGTCGTAAAGTCGCGACTGGCGTGCAAGCTATTGTGGTACCCGGCTCAGGCCCGGTAAAAGCACAGGCTGAAGCGGAAGGTTTGGATAAGATCTTTATCGAGGCCGGTTTTGAGTGGCGTTTGCCTGGTTGTTCCATGTGTTTGGCGATGAACAACGACCGTCTGGAACCCGGAGAGCGTTGTGCCTCCACCAGCAACCGTAACTTTGAAGGCCGTCAGGGCCGTGGTGGCCGCACACATTTGGTTAGCCCGGCAATGGCCGCCGCCGCCGCTGTCAGTGGTCATTTTGCTGATGTTCGCGCCTTAGAAGCCGCCACCCACTAACCGGAGACACCATTATGGCTAAATTTACTCAACACACGGGTTTGGTTGCTCCGTTGGATGCGGCAAACGTCGATACCGACGCGATTATCCCAAAACAATTTTTACAAAAAGTGACGCGTACTGGCTTTGGCCAACACTTGTTTAACGATTGGCGTTTTCTCGACGACGCAGGCAAAGTGCCAAACCCTGAATTTGTGCTGAACCAACCCCGCTATCTGGGTGCAACCATTTTGTTAGCACGTGAGAATTTCGGTTGTGGCTCCTCACGGGAACACGCGCCGTGGGCATTGACCGACTTCGGTTTTAAAGTGGTTATTGCCCCTAGTTTCGCTGATATATTTTACGGTAACTCGTTTAATAACCAATTATTACCGGTGACCTTAAGCGAAGCAGATATCGATACCTTATTCCAATTGGTTAACGATAGTGAAGGCATCGAGTTTATTGTTGATTTGGAACAGCAAACAGTGAATGCCGGTGGCAATAGTTATTCTTTTGAAATAGACAGCTTCCGCCGCCATTGTATGATTAATGGTTTGGACAGTATTGGCCTGACGTTGCAGCATGAAAGTAATATTTCTGCATATGAAAAACAGCAACCGGCATTTTTACGTTAATTTATTTTAAGTTCATTTGGTGAGTATATTGTTGGTGTCAGGTAAGCCCTGACCCAACAATGCAAAATAGATAAAAACCCCATTTTGAAACGCCCCCTTCTTTCTTTCATCATTCACAAAAACAAACCCCACACCAATCAATTGGTTACATGAAATATTCTCAAGTCATTATTTTAACTAGATATTAATTATTCTAATATTGATTTATTTGATTATATTTTGTGCTGGCGGTCACTTTTTATTTCTTCAATCACGGTATGCTATTATTCACCATCGACGCGATACGCATTATACCGCGTTACGAAGCACGTATCTCCGGCGATAGCCGAGCCTGGTTTAATATAGATTAGCGCCTCGCCAACGATTTCCCGCGTTAATTCCCCCATTGCTTATTCAGCTTAGGCTGAAAAAATTCATCTCTTTATTTTGTTGCCGTCATTGGTAATGTGAATGGCTATTTTCACTCGCCAAAATATGACTGCATCTTAAATATTAATAATAAAAATACCCAAAATAATTGGCGTTGCAGAAACGTTAGCTGCGGCTTCAAGTTCCAAGGGTACCTACGAACCCCCGGTTCTGCGCCACTTTGTTGCGCGATTAAAACCGGTCGAATAAAGCGCGACTGCCACTCTCCCCCTGCTCACTTCAGGCTGGGGGAATATTGCTGCCAAATCGGTTGGTCATTACCCTTAGCGCCCTACCGGGCGCTATGCCTCTCTCACCCGTGCACAGATGATTAACGCCAGAATAGCTAATCCCATCGCCACCACATATACCGAATTATGGCCCCAGGTTTCGGTCAATACCCCTTGCAGAACCCCAGCCAGAATCACCCCAGTGGAAATGCTATTGGTAAACAGCGTGGTTGCTGCTCCGGCTCTGCCTGGCATTAAATCCTGAAAATAGAGCATGCCAATCCCGGCGACAATACCAATAAAAATGGCATTAAAAATCTGCAATAGCATCAGTGCAGTTTTGAATTTGAATAACACCAATCCGGTATAAAACAGCACACCCGCCAGCACCGCAAACAGCATAATTTTGCGCTTACCAAAACGCCTGACCGAGTAACCCGCCAGCAGCATAATAGGGATTTCCAACCCGGCAGCAGTCCCCATCAACAGACCAGCCAACCGCTCAGGCAACCCCAAGTTTGCTGTGATATACAGAGGCATATCAATGATGTACATGGTGTTGCAGGTCCACATCAGCATTGAAGCAATAAACAGCAACAAAACGTCTTTATCGGCAAACAAACTGCCCTGCACCACCGCTGGCGCATCTACTACCGGCTCTGCTCGCTGCACCGAGGGCAAAATAAACCACACCACCAGCGCACTGAGGACAAAAATACCGGCGGCGATACTGAACATCAACGTAAAGCCATAATTCAGCGCTAGCATAAACGACAGCGGCGGGCCGATAACCCAAGCCAATGAAAGCTGCGCACGCATAATCGAGCTAAACATCACCACTTCCCGCGCCGAGCTATCGGCATATTCTCGCGCTAAGGCGAAAATCTGCGGCATGGCGGTATTTGCTACTGCTGCCAGCAACACACCGGCGGTGATTAGCGTCAGATAGTCACGATTAAAAGCAAATAGCAGGCAGTTCCCCACCGCCATCAAGTAGCAGACCATAATTAGCTTGCGGCGGTCACCACGTAAATCTGATCGTTTGGCCAGTACAAAGCTGACGGTAATCCCGGCAATGGCATTGACGGTATAAAACAATCCCACCCACAGTGGGCGTACTTTCACTTCAGTGCTTAAGAACAAGCTTAATGTCGGTGCCTGTAACGCGCCAGCGATACCGGAAAGAAAAGCCACCACGAAGAAAGCGAGAAACACCGGGTTAATACGGCGGGAAAAGGTCAAAGCAGATTTCATTCCAGGCTCCAGCGCCAGAAATAACAATTAAACGCTATGCTACAGAAGCGGGTAGATTTATATAGAGAAAAGTATACCAGCAGCATAAATTTCACATCCAAATAATGGATGCGGCTGACCGTGTTTCAGCCTCAAGGAGGCAGGATATTATCCAAAGTCATTGGGGCTATAGCCAGGCAGCAAGCGAGCAAATCCCGATGAGCTTACTCAAGTAAGTGATTCGGGTGCGTGAACGCAGCTAACAACGCTATAGCCTTAAGGAGTCAGGATAAAAAAAGCCAGCAGGTTGTTAAGCCCACTGGCTGGTGAAAGTCACCATTACTCAGAAATTTTTGGTACACAGCAAGGCAAGACTTGGTTCATTTAACAAACATCAATATCAATTATCATCTACGACAGCTCACAAAGTGTGCTCGGTTCGGGCGATGATATCGTCTTGTGCATCTGGCGATAGCGCGGTAAAGAATGCCGAGTAACCGGCAACCCGCACCACCAGATCACGGTAGCGGTCTGGGTGCTGCTTGGCAGCAAGCAATGTCTCACGCGATACAATGTTGTACTGCACATGCCAGCCCAGATACTCCTCAAAGAAGGTACGCAACATCATCATCAGCTTTTCGCGATCACGCGGGTTATCCAAAGTTGACGGATTCAGTTTTTGATTCAGTAGCACCCCGCCCAGAATAGAGGCTGTCGGCAGTTTTGACAGGGAGTTAAACACCGCAGTTGGCCCCAGATGATCAGTACCAGAAGCAGGGCTTGCTCCCTCCGCCAGCGGGCTGTGCGCTTTGCGGCCATCCGGTGTTGCCATCGTTGCCGCACCAAACGGCACGTTAGCAGAGATAGAGGACGTCCCGGCGTAATAGGTACCGCCTATCGGGCCGCGACCAAAGCGGGTATTGTGATATTGCTTCAGCTCATCAATATACGTCTGATAAGCGCGTACCAGCAGTTGGTCTACATCATCAACATCATTACCGTATTTCGGTGCTGAATTAATCAGATGTTGGCGTAATTGCTCACCGTTCAGGCCAGCAAAGTCATTCGTTAACGCCGTTGCCAGTTGCTGCTGGCCGATAAGCTGTTGTTCAAACACCAGTTTTCGTACCGCTGCCAGACTATTACCCAAATTGGCAATGCCCACCTGCAAGCCGGAAACCCAGTCATAACGCGCGCCCCCCTGCTTGATACTTTTACCGCGCTCAATACAGTCATCCACCAGTGCAGAACAGACAATATCGTGGGCATTCTCTTCCAACACCGTGTCCACCACACACTCAATTTCGATGGATTTTCGCGTGTAGTAACGAATCTGCTGATCCCATTGCGCCATCACTTGTGAGAAATCAGTGAAGTTACCCTTCGATAACCCCTGCTCTTGCGGCAAGAATACTTGCCCAGAGGTCGCATCTTTACCTTGCTCCAGCGCCGCTAGCATCACGCGAGCAAAATTAATAAAACTCATGCCGGTACAGCGATAGCCCCATTTCCCCCCCACCGCAGTTTCAATGCAACCGATGGCGGCGTAATCGTAAGCATCCTGTGGCTCTACACCCAATTTAATAAATTCAGGAATAACAATTTCATCATTATTAAATGCAGGCATACCAAAGCCGCAGCGAATGACCTGCACACAGGCATCGAGGAAATCATCACTGATACCGGCATGGTAGCGCACGCTGAGATTCGGCTGAGTTGAACGTAAACGGCCGCAAGACTCCAACACCGCATAAGAGAGCGGGTTAACCGCATCAATCGCTTTACCCTGCACCAGCTTCTGCCCACCAATAGTGACATTCTGATACAACGGGCTGCCTGCCGAGGCTTTAGAGTGCGAACCGGAACGGATCTTGTTCACTTCCAACAACTTGAGCCAGCAGCTATGCAACATCTCAATGGCTTTTTCGCGACTAAGGGTATTTTCCAGCTCCACGTCACGGCGATACCACGGATAGAGGTATTGGTCGAGGCGGCCAAAGGAAACCGAGTGGCCATTAGATTCAATTTGCAGCATCAATTGGATGAAATAGCACAACTGCAAGGCTTGCCAGAAGGTCTGTGGCGGCTGGTGAGCAATCAGCTCGCAGTTTGTGGCGATAGTTTGTAACTCAATGCGCCGCCAATCACGGCTCTCTTCTTCTGCCATTTGCCGCGCAACCGCCGCATAACGTTCGATATGCTCGCTCAGCGCCGCCAATGAAATATCAATGGCTTTAAGAAATTGCTCTTTATGCAGGTCACTCCAGTCCGTCAGTTGTAACCGTTCGCGGCGACTTGCCACTTTGCTGCGCAGGCCATCCAGTCCTTTCTCCAGCAATAACGGGAAGTTAACCGCCAAATGCGCATCGCCGGAGGTCATATTACCTTCGGCTTTTATAATGCCGGTGGCCAATAACGCTTTTTGCTCATCGGTAAACATGCCGTAGCAGCGGTCCTGCACTGTTTGGCCGCGCCACCACGGGCAGATACGGTGCAATACCGCTTTATCTGCTGCACTGACCGAGAAACCCGCACCGGGGCGATCGGCCAGCTCATCAATTTCGTTTTCAATCCAACTCACGGTGTATTCAGGGAAAATTGGCGCGGCGCGCAGTTGACTGGCCTGATTACCGATAATCAGCTCATCATTTTTGATCCAGACGGTGCGAAGCTGTAAATGATGCGCCAGCGCCAGCGCGCGCCTGACGGGGAGAGGTTTGTCCTGATGCTGCTGATAAGCCTCGGTATAATGCTGCGCTCGTTCGGTACAAACCGGCGGTTGCACAATGTGGATCAGTGCGTTTTTATGCTGTTTCGTCCGTTCACTTAGCGTTACCAAATCAAGGGTGGTCATAGCATTATCCTCGTAAAATTGCGGTCAAGCCTTTATCACGGGCATAGCTTTCCGCGAAGTAAAGCAGTTCAGGAGCATCCAAAGGTGTGCTTGCTGCCCGATACTCTTCACCCAGCAGCGAATATTTGTTGATACCCAACGTGTGGTAAGGCAAAAAGTGAATCTCTTTAACGCCTATCTCATCAGCCGCAAAATCGACGATCCCTTGTATCGAGTGGCGATCTGCATTGAAATCTGGGATCAACGGCACCCGTACTGTGATGTTGGTGCCCGCAGCCGCTAACTGACGAAAGTTGTCCATCACCCGTTTAGCCGAACCTCCAGTCCACTGGCGAAAACGGTTTTCATCCGTGTGCTTTAAATCCGCCAGCATCAGATCCAGCCACGGCAAAGAGGGCGCGATGTAATGCCACGGCGTATGCAGACAAGACTCAACCGCCGTGTGGATACCAAGCTGATGACAGCGTTGCAATAACTCAGCTGCTACATCGGGTTGCATAAATGGCTCACCACCGGATAGCGTCACACCACCGCCACTGCGCCGATAAAACGGCATATCGCGCAACAGTGTTGCCATAGTGGTATCAATATCAATCGGGCTACCACACACCATCAGTGCACCACTCGGACAACGCACGGTGAGTGCCTGAAGGTCATCCTCTTCCAGCCGTTGGCGCGTGATAACAATGCAATCGTCAATGCGCTCTATTGCCTGCGGGCAGGTCTGTTGGCACAACTCACAACCTGATAAGCACAGGCGCGAGTCAAATAACACCTCCGCTTTACGTGATCGGCTTTCCGGGTTTTGGCACCAACGGCAACTCAGCGAACAGCCTTTCAGGAATACCACACTGCGAATACCGGGGCCGTCATGGGTGGAATAACGCTGTAAATTAAAAATCATTTATTCCTCCCGTTGGCGGCATTGCCACGATAACCCGCTTTCATTGGCAATCAGTATCTGCGTAATATAGGGAAAGAAAAATTGATGAAATTTGCCGTGGAGTTCCTCTTTTATGTCTGCCTCACGTCTACAACAGCAGTTTATTCGCCTCTGGCAACGTTTTAATGGCCAGCCGACGGAAACCACCTTGCAGGAGCTGGCAGACGTGCTCAGTTGTTCACGCCGCCATGTACGATCCTTGCTGGGCAGCATGCAGCAAGAGGGTTGGCTAAGCTGGCAGGCTGAAGCGGGTCGCGGTAAACGCTCACAACTGGCCTTCCTCTACTCCGGGTTGGCACTGCAACAACAGCGGGCCGAAGAACTGCTGGAGCAGGACCATATCGATCAGTTAGTGCAGTTGGTAGGGGATAAAAAAGCAGTGCGCCAAATGCTGCTATCCCAGTTGGGGCGCAGTTTCCGCCAAGGGAAACACATCCTACGGGTGCTCTATTATCGCCCGCTACAAAACCTGCTGCCCGGTACCGCGCTGCGCCGCTCCGAAACGCATATGGTGCGGCAGATTTTTAATGGCCTGACACGCATAAATGAGGAAAATGGGGAACTAGAACCGGATTTATCCCATCACTGGCAAGCTATCAGCCCGTTGCATTGGCGTTTTTATTTGCGCCCTGCCATCCATTTTCACCATGGCCGTGAACTGGAAATGGATGATGTCATCAGCAGCCTGACCCGGCTGATTCCACAGCCCTTGTTCTCTCATATCACCGCCGTGCGCTCACCAACGCCCTATGTGATTGATATCCATCTAAGTTGCCCGGATCACTGGTTGCCATGGTTGTTGGGTAGTGTTCACGCCATGATTTTGCCGCAAGAGTGGGAGAATCAACCCGACTTCCGCCGCCATCCTATTGGTACCGGCCCCTACTCGGTGATTAGAAATCACCATAATCAGTTGAAGATACAGGCTTTTGATAACTATTTTGGTTTCCGCGCACTGATTGATGAGGTCAATATCTGGGTGCTACCTGAGTTGTCTGAGGAGCTGGTTTATTCCGGTGTGCAATTGCAGGCTGACGATACCAGTAAAAACGAGCTGGAAAGTCGGCTGGAGGAAGGCTGCTATTTTTTACTGTTTGATCAGCGATCGCCTCAGACCAGTAACCCAGAGATCCGCCGCTGGTTGTGTGAGTTGATAACACCGGTCGCCCTGCTCAGCCATGCAGATCCTTTCTATCAACGCTACTGGTCACCGGCCTACGGCATGCTGCCCCGCTGGCATCACAACCGACTAACCACCCTTGAGCCAAAGCCCGTAGGGCTGACCGAATTGACGCTGACATTTTACAGCGAGCATTCCGAGTTTGACGCCATCAGCCAAACATTAACCACATTGTTGGCGGCACACGGCGTCACACTGGTGATACAAGTGTTGGATTATGTCAGTTGGTATCAGGGCGATGCACAGAGTGATATCTGGCTTGGCAGCGCGAATTTCTATCTGCCACTGGAGTTCTCCCTGTTTGCCACCCTGTACGAACTGCCGCTACTACAACATTGTTTGGATGAAAAACTGCATCAGGATGTTGAATTATGGCGAAATAATACCCTGCCGATGGCGGATTGGAGCCAACGGTTGGTTAGCCAGAATCAATTCCACCCACTGTTCCATCATTGGTTAGAATTATATGGGCAGCACAGTATGCGCGGGGTGCGCATGAACACGCTCGGCTGGTTTGATTTCAAATCGGCCTGGTTTACACCACCAGAGGGCTAACCTGCTTTCATCCGCCCAGATTAGTCTCTACAATGGCGTTGTCTCAACGGGGTGCGGAAAAACTGTTGTGGTCGTGTCCAGAATTCATGCTGGTTCGTTCCATTAACAATGAAACAAAAACGTCGCGAGGTAGGTTCAGTCGGAGGCGGACAGCACGCAGAAACCGGAGCGTACAAGTAGTACGTGAGGATTTCGAGTACTGCCCAACACCGGATCAACCTAACCGCAGCAAGTTTTTCGCTGAGAGCAAACCCGTCGAACCTGATCCGGCTAACACCGGCGGAGGGATTTGAGAAAAATAACGCTGCATTATCATGATATCGCTGTTATTTACCGCCTCAGATACCTTTGCCACCTTTATTGTTAAGGAGTGCAAAGTGTTTAAACGCATTATTCCCTGCTTGTTTTTGCTATCTGCCGCTGCGGTGGCCGCCGATAAACCGACACTGACGGTTTACACCTATGACTCCTTTGCCGCCGACTGGGGTCCAGGGCCTGCGATTAAAAAAGCCTTTGAAGCCGAGTGTGATTGCCAGCTTAAATTTGTGGCGCTGGAAGACGGTGTTTCATTACTGAATCGCCTGCGGATGGAAGGTAAAAACAGTCAGGCTGACGTGATTTTAGGATTGGATAATAATCTGGTGCAGGCGGCAGAACAAACTGGATTATTCGCACCAAGTCAGGTGGATACCGCGAACCTTACTCTCCCGGAGAAGTGGCAGAATAAGACTTTCGTCCCGTACGATTATGGCTATTTCGCCTTTGTGTATAACAAAGACAAACTGAAAAATCCGCCGAAGAGCTTGCAAGAATTAGTTGATAGCAAAGAGCCGTGGAAAGTGATTTATCAAGACCCGCGCACCAGTACCCCGGGCCTTGGTCTGATGCTGTGGATGCAGAAAGTGTATGGTGATAAAGCGCCACAGGCATGGCAGCAACTGGCGAAAAAAACCGTCACCGTTACCAAGGGTTGGAGCGAAGCTTATGGCTTGTTCCTGAAAGGTGAAGGGGATTTGGTGCTGAGCTATACCACTTCTCCGGCTTATCATCTGATTGAAGAGAAGAAAAGCAACTATGCAGCGGCTAATTTCAGCGAAGGCCACTATCTGCAAGTCGAAGTCGCAGGCTTAGTTGCCTCGAGCAAACAGCCGCAACTGGCACAGCGCTTTATGCAATTTATTGTGACGCCAGCATTCCAGGACCATATTCCCACCGGTAATTGGATGTATCCGGTGATTAAAATGGATTTGCCGGCTGGGTTTGAAACCCTTACCGTGCCACAAAAAGCGTTGCAATTTGATGCTAAAGATGTGGCAGATAATCGCGGCAAATGGATTCAGGCATGGCAATCCGCCGTCAGCCACTGATCCCTCCATGGTTGTGGCCAGGGCTACTGGCGGCCTTACTGATAGTCGGTGTCGCCTTACTGGCGTTCACCGCTATCTGGCGTCACGCGCCTGCGGCAGACTGGCACAGTATCTGGCATGACCGCTATCTGTGGCATGTGATCCGCTTTACCTTTTGGCAGGCATTCTTATCCGCCCTGCTGTCAGTCATCCCTGCCATTTTCTTAGCACGAGCCCTGTATCGCCGCCGCTTTCCCGGCCGACAACTGATGTTGCGTTTATGCGCCATGACACTGGTGCTACCGGTGTTAGTGGCGCTGTTTGGTATTCTGACGGTTTATGGCCGTCAGGGTTGGCTGGCAGCCCTGTTTAGCTGGCTGGGGGTTGATTACCGCTTCTCACCTTATGGTTTACAGGGCATTTTGCTGGCACATATCTTCTTCAATATGCCACTGGCGACTCGCTTGCTATTGCAGTCACTGGACAGCATCGCGGTTGAACAACGCCAGTTAGCCGCACAACTGGGGATGAATGGCTGGCAGCACTTGCGCTGGGTTGAATGGCCCTATCTGCGCCGCCAAATCCTGCCAACCGCGGCGTTGATTTTTATGCTCTGTTTTGCCAGTTTTGCCACCGTGCTGTCACTGGGTGGCGGGCCGCAAGCCACCACTATCGAGCTGGCCATCTATCAGGCACTCAGTTATGACTACGATCTGGGGCGTGCGGCCTTATTGGCGCTAATCCAACTGGGTTGCTGTCTGGGTTTAGTGGTGCTAAGCCTGCGGTTAAACACAGTATTGGCAGTAGGTAATACTCACGGTCAAATTTGGCGTAGTCAGCAGGATAGCTATTGGTCTCGCATCAGCGACACCCTGTTAATTGGTACTGCTTTGCTATTGATGGTGCCGCCATTGCTAGCGGTAGTGATTGATGGCAGTAATCAAACTATGGTGACGGTGCTACAACAAACTGCGCTATGGCAAGCCTTCTTTACCTCATTGACTATCGCTATCGGGGCGGGGTTGCTGTGCGTGACACTCACGATGATGTTGTTGTGGAGCAGCCGTGAACTGAAACTGCGCCAACGGATGGCCTGTGGGCAGGCACTGGAAGTCAGTGGTATGGTGATTCTGGCGATGCCGGGCATTGTCCTGGCGACCGGCTTCTTTTTATTGCTCAACGATACCTTTGGCTTGCCACAATCCCCTTACGGGCTGGTTATCCTCACCAACGCACTGATGGCTGTGCCCTACGCACTAAAAGTGTTGGATAACCCAATGCGGGATCTGGCTGAACGCTACACGCCGCTGTGTTTATCACTGGATATTCGTGACTGGCACCGTGTGCGCCTGATTGAATTAAGGGCACTAAAACGCCCGCTGGCTCAAGCACTTGCCTTTGCCTGTGTGCTATCGATTGGTGATTTTGGTGTGGTGGCACTGTTTGGCAATGAGCACTTCCGCACGCTGCCGTTTTACCTTTACCAGCAGATAGGTTCTTATCGCAGCAACGACGGTGCAGTTACCGCCCTACTGCTGTTGTTACTCTGTTTCTTGCTGTTTACTCTTATTGAACGACTGCCGAGCCGCCATGTTAAAGCTTGAGAAAATCACCTATTTGTATGACCACTTACCGATGCGTTTCGATTTGCATATTCAGCCCGGTGAGCGGGTGGCGATTCTTGGCCCAAGTGGTGCTGGCAAAAGTACCCTGTTAAGCCTGATTGCTGGTTTTCTCGCCCCCGCCAGTGGACGTATACTACTGAATAATCAGGATAATACGGCAACAGCCCCCGCCGAGCGGCCAGTATCGATGCTGTTTCAGGAGAACAATCTGTTCTCACACTTGACCGTCGCACAGAATATCGGGTTGGGTTTACATCCGGGGTTGAAACTCAGCCATGAGCAAAAGTTACTGTTACGCCAGATTGCCCAGCAGGTTGGACTGGAAGATTGCCTTGAGAGGTTACCCGCACAACTTTCCGGCGGCCAACGTCAGCGGGCAGCATTGGCACGCTGTTTAGTGCGTAGTCAGCCAATCCTGCTACTGGATGAGCCATTTTCCGCGCTCGACCCTGCGTTGCGCAATGAGATGCTGCAATTGGTCGATCACGTCTGTACCCATCGGCAACTGACATTACTGATGGTGTCACACAATTTGGATGATGCCGCCCGCATCGCCGATCGGACATTGCTCATTGTCGATGGCCGTATTTACTACGACGGCCCAACCCAGGCGCTGGTTAACGGCAGTGCCCCCGAAGCCAGTGTGCTGGGCATTACTACCCGACCATAATAACTTGTATACCCAAGGGGATTACCCAGCGAGAACCTTCCACAACAGATGACGATAAATCGGCATAATGGGCTGCATATGCAGCCAGGCAAAGCTGGCAATCGCTGCCACCATAGCCAGCACCGTCACCCAGCGCAGGCGAGCCAGTGGTAACCATTGGCTCAGGCGGTCGGGGCTACGTTTGCCAAACCGCCACCAGCGCCATGATAGCCACAGTGCCAACCAAATCAGCATCACCACCACAAATAGCAACCACTTAAACATATAGCTATTGGCGCTCGGTGGGATATCAATAGCAACACCTGCCAGTATGCCTGGGAAAAAGTAGAGCGGTGGCCAGGTCAGGCAGCCAATCACGTTGGGCAAGGCAAATTTTGCCGGTGGCAGGTTGAGCATGCCAGCAACCATCGGGACAATAGGCCGTGCCGGGCCGATAAAGCGCCCCAGTAGGACTGTTGCCATACTGTGGTTATGCAGCGCATGCTCAGTTTTATCCAGCATCGACTTATGCTTTTTCAGGAAGGACCAGCGGTGCAACGGTTCTTTAAAGCGCCGACCGATAAAATACGAGATCCAATCCCCCAGTAGGCAGCCGACAGTTGCAGCAGCCCAGGCCGAGTAAAAACCGACTTCACCACTGCCAATCAACGCCCCCACACTGGTCATCATTACCGTGCCGGGAAGCAACATCCCCACCAGTGCTAATGATTCGAGAAAAGTAACGAACATGACGATAAATAGCGTGAAAGCCAGAGATTGCGTCAATAAATGTAATAAATAGGCTTCCATAGAGTTGTCCGTTGGTTAACACCCAAGGTTCAGGGCGGAGGATTGTCCGGTGTGTCGTGAAATGAGTCAATCAACAAATTTCCCCTTCGTCCTTGAAGCCGCAGGGTTGTTAGCTGCGCTTACTCACCCAAATCACTTACTGGCCGTTGACCTTAAAATGAATAGACTCATCGGGATTAGACCACTTGCTGCCTACCTGCAACTCCAATGACTTTGGGTATACATGGAGCGAATGGAAATCATCATTAAAATAGACAAATACTGTATAAATAACCATACTAAGATAGCATAAACTCTCAGGCGTAATTGTTGCCGTCAGTTTGGATGGGGACAGCGCGGAGAAACCGGAGCGTACACGTAGTACGTGAGGATATCGAGCACTGCCCAAGTTCAAAATGACAAATAAAATAGCCTGTACATTACCTATAAAGGTTAGCATTGTGGCGCAACATCGTCAGGGCTTCCTGCTCACTCGCCATTGGCGCGACACGCAGGCAGGCACCGAAGTTGAATTCTGGTTAGCTACCGATGAAGGGCCGCAGCAAGTCAGGCTGCCGCCGCAACCCTCGGTGGCATTTATCCCGGCCGAACAACGGCAACGGGCTGAAACCGTGCTGCGTGATGAACGCCGCTGGCAGTTGCGCCCACTTGAACTGACCGATTTCCATCAGCGCCCGGTGCTGGGCCTGTATTGCAGCCAACATCGTCAATTAATTCGTTTGGAGAAACTGCTGCGCGAAAGTGGTGTAAATGTCTATGAAGGTGATATTCGCCCACCAGAACGGTTTCTGATGGAACGATTTATTACCGCGCCGGTGTGGTTCAGCGGTGATGACAATAACCATGGCCCGCTGCTTAATACCCAAATGAAACCGGCCGAGGATTATCGTCCGACACTGAAACTGCTGTCGCTGGATATCGAAACCAGTGAACATGGCGAGCTGTACTGTATTGGGCTGGAAGGATGCGGCCAGCGTCAGGTTTACATGTTGGGGCCACCTAACGGTGATACGGTTGAAAGTGCGGCGCTGGATTTCAATCTGGAATACGTCGCCAGCCGCCCACAGTTGTTGGAAAAACTAAACCAGTGGCTGGCAGTGCATGATCCCGATGCCATTATCGGCTGGAATCTGGTGCAGTTCGACTTACGTGTTCTGCAAAAACACGCTGACCGCTATCAGATCCCACTGCGCTTTGGCCGTGGTGGCAACCTGCTGGAATGGCGTGAACACGGCTTTAAACAAGGGCACTTTTTTGCCTCGGCAGCCGGTCGATTGATTATCGACGGGATTGAGGCGCTAAAATCCGCCACCTGGAATTTCCCGTCATTTAGTCTGGAATCTGTTTCGCAAACCCTGCTGGGCGAAGGCAAAGCCAGCGACAGCCCTTATCAACGAATGGATGAAATCAATCAACGTTTCGCCCATGACAAACCGGCACTGGCGCGCTATAACCTGAAAGATTGCGAGCTGGTGACACGGATTTTTGCCAAGACCGAGCTGCTCAGCTTCCTGTTGGAACGTGCCACGGTGACGGGGTTAGCCGCGGATCGTAGCGGTGGCTCCGTGGCAGCGTTCACCCATCTTTACCTGCCACGGATGCACCGCATCGGCTATGTCGCCCCCAATTTAGGAGAGTTGCCAGAAGAGCACAGCCCCGGTGGTTTTGTGATGGACTCCCAACCCGGCTTGTATGACTCGGTATTGGTGCTTGACTATAAAAGCCTGTATCCGTCGATTATTCGCACCTTTTTAATCGATCCGGTCGGGTTAGTGGCAGGTATGGCTCAGCCTGATGAACAGCACTCAGTGCCGGGATTTCGCGGTGCCTGGTTCTCGCGCGAGAAACACTGTTTGCCCGCCATCGTTAACCAAATCTGGCAGGGCCGGGAAGAGGCTAAACGTCAGAAAAACAAACCGTTATCACAAGCACTGAAGATCATTATGAACGCCTTTTATGGCGTATTGGGTTCCAGCGGCTGCCGCTTTTTCGATCCCAGACTGGCATCGTCTATCACCTTGCGCGGCCATGACATCATGCGCCAGACCCGCGAGCTCATTGAAGCACAGGGCTATCAGGTGATTTATGGTGATACCGATTCAACCTTCGTCTGGCTGAAAAATGCTCACAGTGAAGAGCAGGCATCACAGATAGGTAAAGAGTTGGTACGCCAGGTCAATCTATGGTGGAAAGATCATATACAACAAACCTTTAATCTACCCTGCGCCCTGGAACTGGAATTTGAAACTCACTATCGACGTTTTCTGATGCCTACCATCCGGGGTGCCGAGCAAGGCAGTAAAAAACGCTATGCCGGGCTGATTTCTACGCCCGAGGGTGATCAGATGGTGTACAAAGGGTTGGAAACCGTGCGCACTGACTGGACACCACTGGCACAGCAATTTCAGCGAGAATTGTATCTGCGCATTTTTCAGCGGCAACCCTATCAGGATTATCTGCGGGATTACGTAGCGCGAACCCTGAATGGCGAATTAGATGAACAGCTAGTTTACCGCAAACGTCTACGCCGAC
The DNA here is from genome assembly GCF_052217165.1 of Yersinia sp. 2540 StPb PI. Taxonomy (NCBI): domain Bacteria; kingdom Pseudomonadati; phylum Pseudomonadota; class Gammaproteobacteria; order Enterobacterales; family Yersiniaceae; genus Yersinia; species Yersinia sp. 2540 StPb PI. The sequence continues at coordinate 1,323,353 of NZ_JAZGQC010000001.1, read as the reverse complement.
GGCTGGATGACTATCAGCGTAATGTGCCACCTCACGCCAGAGCGGCACGCTTGGCGGATGAGTTTAACCGCAAGCTCGGTCGCCCGCTGCAATATCAAAATGGGGGCTGGATAAGCTATGTCATGACCACCGCTGGCCCCGAACCCCTTGAGATTCGGCAATCCCCTATCGACTACGATCACTACCTGACACGACAGTTGCAACCGGTAGCAGACGCTATACTTCCTTTTATGCACGATGACTTCACCACCTTAATAACAGGCCAGATGGGGCTATTCTGATACTTATACCCTAGATAATTCGAGTGCAGGAAGACGGCAAATGAGCGACAAATTGGTGGTAAACCATTTTAACAGCGCTTGCTCTGGCCCGTAGGGTGAGCCTCTGATGAGGCTCATAATCCCAAGAGCTTATTAATTTTAAGATCAAGAGCAGTAAGTGACTGGGGTAAACTGCGGCCGCCAACGCACATGCAGCTTGAAGTATGACGGGTATTTTACAGGTGACGAAACGCTCCGCTTCCATTACCATAGCGCCCTTGCCAAAATTCGCATTAATCACATTACATAACCGCTAGCCGTAATACTCCTTCTTATTGGGTGCTGCCTGTAGATGCCACATTTTCAGACAGACTCTCAGGCCGCATCGCCTGCGCGGAGGGTAGACTATTGCCAGTGGTTTTATGATATTTGGCTGCCACTAATTATTTATAACCAGATAATTTAAAAAGCATTTCCTTAACTGTCCAACAAAAAATCGAGCCGATAATTTATGCCTTTTACACTTGGTCAACGCTGGATCAGCGACACAGAAAGCGAACTTGGATTGGGTACTGTCGTTGCCATCGACGTACGCATGATTACCTTACTGTTTCCCGCAACCGGTGAAAACCGCCTTTACGCTAGAAATGATTCGCCAATCACCCGCGTCATGTTCAATCCGGGCGATACCATCACCAACCACGAAGGCTGGCAGCTAAAAGTGGAAGAAGTGACTCATGAAAATGGGCTGATTACTTATATTGGGACCCGTTTGGATACTGAGGAAACCGGCGTCTCAATGCGTGAAGTGTTGCTCGATAGCAAACTGACGTTTAGCAAACCGCAGGATCGGCTATTTGCCGGTCAGATCGATCGTATGGATCGCTTTGCCCTGCGTTTTCGTGCTCGTAAATATCAAAGTGAGCAGTTCCGTCTGCCATGGAGTGGGTTACGCGGTATCCGTGCCAGCCTGATCCCACACCAATTACATATCGCCTATGAAGTGGGTCAGCGCCATGCACCAAGGGTATTATTGGCCGATGAAGTAGGTTTAGGTAAAACCATCGAAGCCGGGATGATCATTCACCAACAGCTGTTATCAGGCCGTGCTGAACGTATCCTGATTGTAGTGCCAGAAAGCCTACAACATCAGTGGTTGGTGGAAATGTTGCGCCGCTTCAATTTGCGCTTCTCACTGTTTGATGACAGCCGCTACTCCGAAGCCCTGCTCGACAGCACCAATCCGTTTGAAACCGAGCAGATGGTTATCTGTTCACTGGATTTTGTGCGCCGCAATAAGCAACGGCTGGAACAACTGGCAGATGCGTCTTGGGATCTGTTGGTGGTGGATGAGGCGCACCATCTGGCCTGGAGCGAAGAAGCCCCAAGTCGTGAATATCAAGTCATTGAACAATTGGCTGAGAATATCCCAGGTGTGCTGCTGTTGACCGCAACACCAGAGCAATTGGGCCAGCAGAGCCATTTTGCTCGTCTGCGTTTGCTGGATCCCGATCGCTTCCACGATTACGAAGAGTTCGTCAATGAACAGCAGAAGTATCGTCCGATTGCAGATGCTGTGACGCTGCTGCTGGGTGGTGAGCGCTTAACTGACGATAAACTGAATCTGTTGGGCGAACTCATTGATGAGCAGGATATTGAGCCCTTGCTGAAAGCGGCCAACAGCCAAAGTGCAGATAGCGAAGCCGCTCGCCAAGAGTTGGTAACAATGCTGATGGACAGACATGGTACCAGCCGGATCTTGTTCCGTAATACCCGTAATGGGGTGAAAGGCTTCCCGCACCGCGTCCTGCATCAAATCAAACTGCCATTGCCAACCCAATATCAGACGGCGATTAAAGTATCAGGCATCATGGGTGCCAAAAAAACGTTGGAAGCGCGCGCCAAAGATATGCTTTACCCGGAACAAATCTATCAGGAGTTTGAAGGGGAAAATGCCACCTGGTGGAACTTTGACCCACGGGTAGAGTGGTTACTTAACTATCTGATTGCTAACCGTAATGAGAAAGTGTTGGTTATCTGTGCCCAGGCAGCCACTGCCTTACAACTTGAACAGGTGCTACGTGAGCGTGAAGCTATTCGTGCTGCCGTGTTCCATGAAGGTTTATCACTGATAGAGCGTGACCGCGCTGCGGCCTATTTTGCCTCTGAAGAAGATGGGGCTCAGGTATTACTGTGTTCTGAGATAGGTTCAGAAGGCCGTAATTTCCAGTTTGCCTGCCAGTTGGTGATGTTCGACCTGCCGTTTAACCCGGACTTGCTGGAACAACGTATTGGCCGTCTGGACCGTATCGGTCAAAACCGCGAAATCCAGATTATGGTGCCTTATCTGGAACATACTGCGCAGGCGATATTGGTGCGTTGGTATCATGAAGGTTTGGATGCTTTCGAGCACACCTGCCCGACCGGGCGCACCATTTATGACAGTGGCTATCAAGAACTGATCGGCTATCTGGCAACGCCAAGTGAACAAGAAGGGTTGGATGAATTTATTCACGCCTGCCGTCAACAGCACGAAGAGCTGAAACTGCAACTGGAGCAAGGTCGTGATCGGCTACTGGAGATGCATTCCAACGGTGGCGAGCATGGTCAACAACTGGCGCAGATCATTGCAGATCAAGATAATGACGTTAATTTGGTTAGTTTCGCACTTAACCTGTTCGATATTGTCGGGATTAACCAAGAAGATCGCAGTGACAACCTGATCGTACTGACCCCCTCTGATCATATGCTGGTACCGGACTTCCCTGGGCTGCCGCAAGACGGCTGTACCGTGACATTCGATCGTGAACAGGCGTTATCGCGGGAAGATGCCCAGTTTGTGAGTTGGGAGCACCCGATCATCCGTAATGGTTTGGATTTGATCTTGTCCGGCGATACCGGAAGCTGTGCAGTTTCTTTATTGAAAAACAAAGCATTACCGGTAGGAACACTGTTGGCTGAATTGGTTTATGTGGTAGAAGCTCAAGCGCCGAAACACTTGCAATTAACCCGTTTCTTGCCACCCACCCCAGTGCGGATGCTGATGGACCGAAACGGCACCAATCTGGCGGCACAAGTTGAATTTGAAACCTTTAACCGTCAGTTGAATGCGGTAAACCGTCACACCTCCAGTAAGCTGGTCAACGCTGTGCAACAAGAAGTCCACGCCATGTTGCAACAAGCAGAAGCACTGGTTGAAGAGCAGGCACAACTGTTGATTGAATCGGCCAAGCACGAAGCAGATGATAAGCTGAGTACCGAACTGGCGCGTTTGGAAGCCCTGAAAGCGGTTAACCCGAATATTCGTGATGACGAAATAGAAGCACTAGAGCATAACCGTAAAATGGTACTGGAAAACCTCAATCAAGCGGGCTGGCGTTTAGATGCTATTCGCCTGGTGGTGGTCACACATCAGTAACCCTGAGTAATCATCTGTTTCTGCAATATACCCCATAGATTTCAAGATGCAGGCAGGCGACCAAGCAGCGACAAATCGGTTGGGAACCGATTTGAATAGCATTTATGCTAGCCTCAAGGATGAGGCGCATTAATCCTGATGAGCTTATACAGTCAAATGATTCGGGTTAACGAGAGCAGCCAACACACCTGTGACTTGAACGATGCAGGGTATAAATGGAGCACTAATGGAACCCTATAATCCCCCACGCGACCCTTGGCTGCACATCCTGTATCAGGATGAGCACATCATGGTGGTCAACAAACCTAGTGGGTTACTTTCTGTGCCCGGTCGCGCACCGGAGAATAAAGACAGTGTGATGACTCGTATTCAGGCTGAATTTCCGGCGGCAGAGTCCGTTCATCGGCTAGATATGGCCACCAGTGGCGTAATTATCGTGGCACTGACCAAAGCGGCTGAGCGCGAGCTTAAGCGCCAATTTCGCGAACGTGAACCGAAAAAGTCTTATATTGCCCGCGTCTGGGGGCATCTGGCCGAAGATGAAGGGCTGATAGATCTGCCGTTAATCTGTGACTGGCCAAACCGGCCAAAGCAGAAAGTCTGTTATGAAACCGGTAAATCTGCACAAACTGAGTATCTGGTGCTGTCACGCGATACTGATGGCAGCACACGAGTGAAGTTATCGCCCATCACAGGGCGCTCACACCAATTACGGGTCCATATGCTGGCGATGGGTCACCCAATCCTTGGTGATGGCTTCTACGCCCATCCAGAGGCCAAAGCGATGGCATCCCGCTTGCAGTTACATGCGCAGGAGCTGTGTATTACTCACCCTGAGTTTGGAACGGCGATGCATTTTAAATGTGAGGCGGAATTTTAATTTTTGTCGTAAGAATATTGGCCCGAAATTACCTCAGAACGGCGCATTAACGCCGATCTGAGGTGGGCACTGTTGAAACAAAACCTATTTAAATCCCTTCTCGCGCTTAATCAAATCATACGCAGCTTGAATCTCTTGGGCTTTTTGCTTCGCCATCTCCATCATTTCAGGTGGCAGACCTTTTGCCACCAACTTATCTGGATGATGCTCCCCCATTAACTTACGGTAAGCACGCTTGATGGTCACACTGTCGTCAGTATTGCTAATACCCAGCACTTTGCAGGCATCCTCTAAGGTCGGGCCATTCGAGGCTTGCTGATAGCCCCCCTGAGAATATCCACCCTGCTGGCCCTGCCAACCGCCGTGACCACCAAATTGACGGCCGCCTTCAATCATGCTCAAGAACTGATCAAACTGGCCGCGCGAAATCCCTAACTCTTCAGCAATGACATACAACACTTGCCGCTCGTTAGGATGCAAAGATCCATCAGCAAATGCGGCCTGTAATTGAATTTCCAGAAACATCCGAATTAAATCGAAACGCCCAAAACAGACACCACGTAATTCCTGCAATCTTTCACGCAACGGGAAATCGCTTTCTTTCCCTTCGCGAAACGCTTGCTGTGCGGCTGTTCGAGCTTCACCGTGCAATTGCATTCGATCCATCAACTGGCTGGCGAGTTGAATATCAACTTCCGTAACCCGCCCTTTAGCCTTGGTTAAATGCCCCATGACCTGAAAAGTGGCGCGGAAAAAAATTAATTGTCGTGTTTGTTGATCGGCAAAATAGCCGCGGCGCTTCGTGCTTCGCACCCTGTCTACCATATGGCCGACAAGCAACCCCAGTACCACACCCCAGAAACCAGCACCAGACATTAAGCCCAATACCAGACCGAGCAGTTTTCCCCAATACCGCATATACTCCTCAATTCATCATGCCGTCAGTCAAAATTTGCATTATCATACTCGGCATTCAGCTCAGCGCCTAACAACGAGACGTGCAAACGGCCGGATTTAACGCTAGCGCAACTGTGATGAGTAATATAGTCTCAGACCGTTTGCCGGCATGATGCCCCCCGATGACGGAACACCAAAACCGCGTATGAAAAAAAGATTCCCAACACTGCTGGCCACATTGATATGGACGGCACTATATAGCCAGCAATCGCTGGCCGGCCTCGCTGAGCAATGTATGCTTGGTGTACCCACCTATGACCAGCCATTGGTCAGCGGTGATCCGAATCAGCTACCGGTCCGTATTAATGCGGATAAAACCGAAGCCAATTATCCCGATAATGCCTTGTTCACCGGCAATGTCATTGTCCAGCAGGGCAATAGCACCCTGACCGCGAATCAGGTTGAACTGACGCAGGTACAAAAACCTGGTGAAGCTATCCCGGTTCGTACTGTCACGGCCACTGGCGACGTTAATTATGACGATCCGCAAATCAAGCTGAAAGGCCCGAAAGGCTGGTCAAACTTGAATACCAAAGACACTGATATGGATAAAGGCAAATATCAGATGGTTGGCCGTCAAGGGCGTGGTGATGCGGATTTAATGAAGTTACGAGGTCAGAACCGTTACACCATATTAGAAAATGGGACGTTTACCTCCTGTCTACCAGGTGATAATAGCTGGAGTGTCGTGGGTTCTGAGGTTATTCATGACCGCGAAGAAGAAGTAGCAGAAATCTGGAATGCCCGCTTTAAGATTGGCAAAGTACCGGTGTTCTACAGTCCTTATATGCAATTACCGATTGGTGATAAACGCCGCTCAGGCTTCCTGATCCCTAATGCTAAATATACCAGTAATAACGGCATCGAATTTATGCTGCCATACTACTGGAATATTGCGCCCAACTTCGATGCTACAATTACGCCTTACTACATGGAACGGCGTGGGTTACAGTGGCAGAACGAGTTCCGCTACTTGCTGGCTCCGGGCAGCGGCACCATGGCATTAGACTGGCTACCGAGTGATCGCTTATACCACGGCACCGATGGTACCGATAAAGAGGCCACCCGCTGGTTGTACTACTGGGGCCATTCCGGTGTGATGGATAAAGTCTGGCGTTTCAACGTCAACTATACCCGTGTTAGTGACCCAGATTACTTTACTGATTTAACGTCGCAATACGGATCGACCACTGACGGCTATGCAACCCAAATATTCAGCGTTGGCTATGCTGATCAAAACTGGGATGCCACCTTGTCCTCTAAACAGTTCCAAGTCTTTACTAACGCCGGTAATAATAATGCTTACCGTGCCCAACCTCAGTTGGATATGAACTACTATAAAAATGATATTGGCCTGTTTGATCTGCATGTTTACGGTCAAGCCGCCAAATTCACCAGCGTCAATCCAGAAAACCCAGAAGCCAGCCGCTTCCATATTGAACCGGCGATTAACCTACCACTGTCCAACGGTTGGGGTAGCCTGAATACCGAAGCCAAATTACTGGCAACCCATTATCAGCAGGATATCCCAAATGGTTTTGCCGGTAATTACAAAAACCAGAATGGGCAGGACGCGACGGTTCCTGATCTGAAAGACTCGATTAACCGGGTGATGCCGCAATTTAAAATTGATGGCAAAGTGGTATTTGATCGGCCAATGGATTGGAGTGAAGGCTTCACCCAGACACTCGAACCACGAATGCAGTATCTCTATGTTCCATACCGCAATCAGGATGATATCTATATTTACGACACCACGCTGATGCAGTCAGACTACTCGGGACTGTTCCGTGACCGTACCTATAGTGGCCTGGACCGTATAGCGTCTGCGAATCAGGTATCTACCGGTTTAACTTCACGCATATATGATGATGCGCTGGTTGAACGTTTTAATGCTTCTGTGGGTCAAATCTATTACTTCAGCCGTTCGCGTACCGGTAATAGCGAAACAATTGATAACAGTGATGATACTGGTAGCCTTGTTTGGGCTGGTGATACATTCTGGCGTATCAGTGATCAAGTGGGCCTAAAAGGTGGCGTGCAGTATGATACCCGCTTGGGGAGTTTGACCCTGGGTAACGCGGTAATGGAGTATAGAAAAGACTCAGAGCGTATGATGCAATTGAATTACCGCTATGCCAGCCCGGAATATATTCAGGCAGCAGTACCAAATGTAAAAAGTCCTGGTTATCAGCAAGGCATTTCTCAGATTGGTGCTACCGCCAGTTGGCCGATTGCGGATCGTTGGGCACTAGTCGGTGCTTATTACTACGATACCAAAGCCAATCAGCCCGCTAGCCAGTTAGTTGGCTTACAATACAACACGTGCTGCTGGGCAATAAACGTGGGCTATGAACGTAAAATTACTGGCTGGAATTCACAAACAGAAGCCAGTAAGTATGATAACAAGATTGGTTTTAACATCGAATTACGTGGTCTGAGCAGCGACCACAACCTGGGTACTGCACAAATGCTGCGCTCAGGCATTCTGCCTTATCAAAGTGCATTCTGATACTGTGTAACACACTGAATACAGTGAATTTTAACCCGCTAAAGCGGATTACATAAATGGAAAAGGTATGAAGAACTGGAGAACGCTTATTCTCGGATTGGTTGTCTGTGCCAATACCGCGTTCGCAGCACCACAAGAAGTTGATAAAGTTGCCGCAGTGGTTGATAACGGCGTCGTTTTGCAAAGTGACGTTGACGGTCTGTTACAATCCGTGAAACTGAATGCACAGCAGTCTGGGCAACAAGTTCCTGATGATGCGACGTTACGTCATCAGATTCTTGAGCGTCTGATCATGGATAATATCCAGTTACAGATGGCGAAGAAGATGGGTATTACTATCAGTGATGAAGCATTGGATAAAGCCATTGCTGATATCGCTGCGCAAAACCGCATGACTCCCGCTCAGATGCGTAGTCGTCTGGCTGCTGATGGCCTGAATTATGACACTTACCGCGAGCAGATCCGTAAAGAGATGCTGACTTCTGAAGTGCGTAACAACGAAGTACGCCGCCGAATAACTATCCTGCCACAGGAAGTTGAGTCATTGGCCAAACAAGTTGGGAACCAGACCAGCGGTGATGCTGAACTGAACCTCAGCCACATTCTTATCCCATTGCCAGAAAATCCCTCTCAGCAGCAAGTTGATCAGGCTGAAGAGCTGGCTAATAAATTAGTCTCCGACATTAAAGGCGGCGCTGATTTTGGTAAATTGGCTATCGCCAACTCGGCGGACTCTCAGGCGCTGAAAGGCGGCCAGATGGGTTGGGGCAAATTACAGGAACTGCCTTCTTTGTTTGCTGAAAGATTACAAACTGCGAACAAAGGTGATGTTGTCGGGCCAATCCGTTCTGGTGTCGGTTTCCACATCCTGAAAGTAAATGATATCCGTGGTGCGGATAAGACCGTTTCCGTGACTGAAGTTCACGCCCGCCACATCTTGCTGAAGCCTTCACCGGTAATGACCGACGATCAGGCTCGTGCCAAGTTAGCGGCAGCGGCGGCAGATATTAAGAGTGGTAAATCCAGCTTCGCCACTATTGCCAAAGAGATCTCTCAGGATCCTGGTTCTGCAATGCAAGGCGGTGACTTAGGTTGGGCATCACCAGATATTTATGACCCGGCGTTCCGTGATGCGCTGATGAAACTGCAAAAAGGTGAGATCAGTGCACCGGTTCACTCTTCTTTCGGCTGGCACTTAATTCAGGTTGTCGATACACGTCAGGTAGACAAGACTGATGCAGCACAGAAAGACAAGGCATACCGTATGCTCTTTAGCCGTAAATTTGCTGAAGAAGCTCAAACTTGGATGCAAGAGCAGCGTGCTGCTGCTTATGTAAAAATTCTTGATGGTAGTAATGCACAACCACAATAATCGTATTGTTATTACCCCCGGTGAGCCAGCCGGGGTCGGGCCAGATTTAGTCGTCGCTCTGGCTCAACAGGATTGGCCTGTTGAGTTAGTGGTGTGTGCCGATCCGGCCTTGCTACTTGCTCGGGCCCGTCAGCTTAATCTGCCTTTGCAGTTACGTGAATATCAAGCCAGCAAGCCTGCGTTAGCGCAACAAGCGGGGTCACTGACTATCTTACCGGTAAAAACGGCCACAGAGGTGATCCCCGGCAAACTCGACGTCCAAAACAGCCACTATGTTGTGGAAACATTGGCCAAGGCTTGTGATGGCGCGATAAGCGGGGAATTTTCTGCATTGGTCACCGGCCCGGTACAAAAAAGTATTATCAATGATGCTGGCATCCCTTTTATCGGACACACCGAGTTTTTTGCAGATCGCTGCCTCTGCCCACGGGTAGTGATGATGCTGGCAACTGAAGAGTTACGTGTGGCATTGGCGACAACCCACTTACCTCTGCTGGCCGTACCTGGCGCGATCACCCAAGCTAGCCTGCATGAAGTGATCACGATTCTTGATAGCGACCTGAAAACCAAATTTGGCATTAGCCAACCACAGATTTATGTGTGCGGACTGAATCCTCACGCAGGTGAAGGTGGCCATATGGGCCATGAAGAGATCGATACCATTATTCCTGCACTAGATGCACTGCGTCAGCAAGGTATAAATCTTATCGGCCCTCTACCAGCAGACACCCTATTTCAACCTAAATATCTACAACATGCAGATGCGGTTCTGGCGATGTATCATGATCAAGGATTGCCAGTGCTGAAGTATCAAGGGTTTGGCCGGGCAGTAAATATCACTCTCGGTTTGCCTTTTATCCGCACTTCTGTGGATCACGGTACCGCTTTAGAACTCGCCGCAACCGGTTCTGCCGATGTTGGCAGTTTCATTACGGCATTAAACTTAGCCATTAAAATGATAAATAACAGCAATGAATAATAGAGTCCACCAAGGGCATTTTGCCCGCAAACGCTTTGGACAAAACTTTTTAAACGATCAGTTTGTCATCGACAGTATTGTTTCTGCAATTCACCCCGTTCCTGGCGAAGCCGTAGTTGAAATAGGTCCCGGTTTAGGGGCATTGACTGAACCTGTTGCTGCGCGTATGGATCATATGACGGTGATCGAGCTTGATCGCGATCTGGCGGCTCGTTTAGCCAGCCATCCGCAACTGAAAGACAAGCTAACCATCCATCAACAAGATGCGATGAAAGTTAATTTTTCTGAGTTAGCAGAGCTTGCTGGGCAGCCATTACGTGTGTTTGGTAACTTGCCATACAACATTTCCACCCCGCTGATGTTCCATCTTTTCAGCTATACTGATGCTATTCGTGACATGCATTTCATGTTGCAAAAAGAAGTGGTTAATCGTCTGGTCGCAGGACCTAATAGTAAAGCGTATGGCCGACTGACGGTGATGGCGCAATACTATTGCAATGTTATCCCGGTGCTAGAAGTACCGCCAACGGCGTTTACCCCCGCGCCAAAAGTTGATTCGGCCGTGGTGCGCTTGATTCCGCATGTCAACATGCCGAATCCGGTTGGTGACGTTCGTATGCTTAGCCGCATTACCACGCAAGCATTTAATCAGCGCAGAAAAACCGTGCGTAACAGCTTAGGTGATCTATTCACCCCAGAGCAGTTAATCGAATTAGGTATTGACCCGATATTACGGGCAGAGAATATTTCGGTAGCGCAATACTGTAAGCTGGCTAACTGGCTTTCAGCTCAATCGACACCGCAAGAATAAGCAGGAGCACATTATGATTGAACAGCCCCGCGTTTGTGTACAGGTGCAAAGTATCTATGTGGAAACCCAGTCGATACCTGATGAAGAACGTTTCGTCTTCGCCTATACCGTGACGATACGCAATTTGGGTCGTTCAAATGTGCAACTGATTGGCCGTTATTGGTTAATCACTAATAGTAATGGCCGGCAGACTGAAGTTCAGGGTGAAGGGGTCATCGGCGAACAGCCATTGATCCAGCCAGGTAATGAGTTTCAATACACCAGCGGTGCTGTACTGGAAACCCCGCTGGGTACCATGGAAGGGCATTATGAGATGGTTGATCACCTTGGTCAGCCCTTCCGTACTGCAATTCCGGTGTTCCGCTTAGCGATCCCAGCACTGATCCATTAACTCTGATCTTTCAACTATGTCTACTTATCTTATTGGCGATGTTCATGGCTGCCTCGATGAGCTGCTTGCGCTATTAGCACAGGTAAGCTTTGATCCGCAGCAGGATACTTTGTGGTTAACCGGTGATTTAGTTGCCCGTGGCCCAGCATCACTGGATGTTTTACGTTATGTCCGCTCATTAGGGCCTGCTGTTCGTATGGTTCTGGGTAACCATGACCTGCATTTACTGGCCGTTTATGCCGGTATCAGCCGTAATAAACCCAAAGATCGTATTACTCCACTGCTTGAGGCGCCGGATGCTGATGAGTTGATTAATTGGCTGCGTCGCCAACCGGTCTTACAAGTTGATGATGAATTAAAATTGATCATGGCTCATGCCGGGATAACACCTCAATGGGATATTGAAACCGCCCAAATGTGTGCACGTGAAGTGGAGGCGGTATTAAGTAGTGATAGCTATCCACTCTTCCTCGATGCCATGTACGGCGATATGCCGAATAACTGGTCACCAGAGCTATCCGGGCTAGCACGCTTGCGTTTTAGTACTAATGCACTGACCCGCATGCGTTTTTGTTTCCCGAACGGGCAGTTGGATATGATCTGTAAAGATACGCCAGAAAATGCCCCCGCTCCACTCAAGCCTTGGTTCGAGTTGCCAAGATTGGTCTCCCCTGACTATTCAATTATTTTTGGTCACTGGGCGTCGCTGGAAGGAAAAGGTGTTCCTGAAGGTATTTATGGCTTGGATACCGGTTGTTGCTGGGGCGGCGATTTAACGCTGCTGCGCTGGGAAGATAAACGCTATTTCACACAGCATGCATTCAAAGTGGAAGCAGAAGTAAGTAACACTGATGAAATAGCAGCGGCAAAAGATCCCTTTAGTTATCTGTAACATACTGATAATTATATGTTAAACAATAAAGGCGCATAATATGCGCCTTTATTGTTGGTGCCGTTCTTGTTTGAGGCAGGCAGGTCTTATTTGGGATGGTAGCAATAATCAGCGGCGCTCAAGGATCTCAAAACAATAGCTGTGCGAGTTCGCTTCATCTGCGTCATGAAACTCACTGAATGTGCTTTCCCACTCATCCGGCTCATAGTCAGGGAAATGAGTGTCCCCCCCTACTTCCGCATCGATATGGGTAAGATACATACGATTCGCGCGAGCTAAGAATTGCTTATAGACCCGCCCCCCCCCCATCACCATAACTTCTTCTACGTCGCCAGCGAAAGAGAGAGCTTCTTCAATTGACGTAGCCCAGGTCACGCGCTCATCAGTACCCGGCTGGCTACTGATAACAATATTCAACCGCCCCGGCAAAGGACGACCGATTGATTCGAAGGTCTTACGACCCATAATTACCGGTTTATTTAACGTGTTACGTTTGAACCACGCTAAATCAGCCGGTAAGTGCCATGGCATGGCGTTTTCCATACCAATAACGCGATCCGCCGCCAACGCAGCGATCAGGCTGATAATCATTTTTAAACCCTGTAGGCTACAAGAGCCAGTACCGAAAAATTGCTCACACTATACGTAAAGCCTAATCAAGCGTCGATAGCGATAAGCAGGCTAATCACACATATAAGATTGCTCTTAGCCTGATACATGAACAGAGCAGAAAAAAAGTCTTATACACCAGGACGTTTGCGATATAACCATAATCCTGGCAAAGATAAACCAATCGACAACGCTCCAACAATAAATGACGCTTTCAAGAAATTGGTCACCATCGTGGACATTAACGCTTCGCTATAACCCAAGTGAGAAATCTCAACGACCGATATCATTGCGGTATAGGCGGAAATACCCGGAAACATAGGAATAACAGCCGCGACAGTGAAAACTTTTGGATGTGCCAGCAACCAACGTGACCAGTTAATCCCGATGACGCCAATCATAATTGAAGCCAATAATGAAGCCAGCTCGATATTCATACCAAAATGGATCATTAACATACGCGAACCGTGCCCGACCGCTCCCAGCAATGCGCAGTAACGCAATGCCCGTACCGGCACATTAAATACCATAGCAAAACCCAGTGCCGGGATAGCCGCCAACACCATGTCTTGTAATAATGCCCAAAGTAAATTCATTACCACCCCCGCAATCCCCATAACGCCATCGCGAATATCACCCCAATGCAGGTTGATAACGTTAATAAACTTGCCATCGCCCAACGGGCCAAACCGGTATTAACGTGGCCCTTAAACATATCGGCTACCGCATTAATCAGCGGGAACCCAGGCACGAGTAGCAGTACGCTGGCCGCCATCGCCACGCTGGATGCTTCCTGGAAAAACGGTAAACGCATCAACAAACCGGATGCGGATGTGGCAACAAAAGCAGTGATACAGAAATTAATCAGCGGATTCATATGATTAATCGTCAGACTCTGGCGAACAAACATCGCCAACCCACTGGCTAAAAAGCTAATGGAAAACGCATCCCAACCACCACCGTTTAATTTACTGAAACAGCCACAAGAGAGCGCCACCATCACAACGACCAGCCAGCGCGGATAACGCAGAGGTTTGATATGCTCGAAGCGTTTTTCCACATCTTTTGCATCCAATAAGCGATGCTCCGCCATAATCACAATATGCTGTACTTCAGTGACTACCTGCATATTGATGCCACGATCGGTATTTTTACGGGTAGATGTCAGGCAGTTACCTTCGCTGATAGTGGTCAACACGATTACGTTAGCCGAGATAGAACTCTCAACGCTGTCCATCCCCAGAGCCATACCAAGCCGTGCAGATAGCTGCTCAACTAGCATACTTTCAGCCCCATGCTGCAACAGCATTAGGGCGCATTTGATGCACAATCGCGTAATCTCTCGCTGCTGTTGATGCGAAACATCACTGTTTATTACATTTTCCAGGCTCATATTCGTGCATCGCTATCCGTCAAAAAGTAAAAGACATCTGTTGCAATCCCATCACTACTGATAACCAAACCACCACAGATAACAAATAAGAATAATGCAGAGGGAGCCAAGTGGCGTTATGATCGCCAGATAGCACCACTATCACTCGGTAATCCTTATGCTTGAAACCTCTATATTTGTTGCCACCCTTGCTACCTTGGGCATGCTCTCCCCCGGGCCAGATTTCTTTCTGGTAATCAAAAATGCTGCCCGCTATCGCCGCCCCGCAGCCATGATGACAGCCCTTGGCGTAATTTTGGGTGTTGCGACACATATGTCTTATTGCGTGGCTGGCCTGGCAGTTGTTATCACTACCACACCATGGCTATTCAACCTGCTGAAATATGCCGGAGCCGGTTATTTGATCTGGATTGGTATCCAGGCACTGCTATCACGAGGAGATAGTAAGCTTAGTATCGATAACACTGCACAATATCCCGTCACGCTGAAAGCCGCATTCTTGCAGGGATATCTTTGCAATTTATTGAATCCCAAAGCGACTCTTTTCTTTCTCGCCGTTTTCACACAAATATTACAGATAGACTCCGGCGTGGGTGAGAAACTGTGGTACGCCTCAATCATCTGGCTACTGGCCGTTATCTGGTGGCCTCTATTGGTAATTCTGATTCAAAGTGCGCCGGTACGTCGCGGTTTGGCGAAAGTGCAAAAAGTTGTCGATAAATTACTGGGCGGCCTGTTAATCGGCCTGGGTATCAAAGTTGCATTAAGCTAGCTGCGCCGATTGTTAACGCCTGGCTATAAGCTACTATCCACAACCCGCACGAACATTGATCTTCACCAATGTTGTTTATGAACAATACTATCGTTTATGAATAATACTTCTGCGCATAAAAAATACTGTTTATGCGGGTAAAAAGCGCGATTTTATAAATAGTAAGCATAAAAAAGGGCGATGTTTCCATCGCCCCCTTTCTTAGCGCCCAAATTAAGCTTTCATATTCTTAATCTTGGCATGCATTTCTTGTACTGAAATCACTTGCTCGGTAGGGTCCGCATTCAAAGCCATTGCGGTTGCGAAGCCACCATTCAAGGTGGTGTCGTAATGCACTTTATATTGCAAAGCACTACGGCGAATCAGTTTAGAATCTTCAATCGCCTGACGCCCTGCCGTTGTATTCACAATATAAGTATATTCGCCATTCTTGATACGGTCCTGAATGTGTGGACGACCTTCATGTACCTTGTTGACTAAGCGTGGATTTATCCCTGCCTCGCCTAGAACCACCGCAGTACCGTGGGTTGCATCCAATTCAAAGCCCTGTTTGAGCAACTTGGCAGCCAAGTCAACCACCCGGTGTTTATCTCCCTCACGAACCGATAACAGTGCGCGGCCACTCTTTTTCATGCCCGATTGACTGCCCAGCATCGCTTTAGAGAAAGCTTCAGCGAAGGTCCGGCCCACCCCCATCACTTCACCGGTAGAACGCATTTCTGGCCCTAAAATCGGATCCACACCTGGGAACTTGTTAAACGGCAATACCACTTCTTTTACCGAGTAATAAGGCGGAATAATTTCTTCCAGAATACCCTGCTCTGCCAATGACTGCCCCACCATCACGCGTGCGGCGATTTTTGCCAGTGGCATACCGGTGGCTTTAGACACAAATGGTACGGTACGGGCTGCTCGAGGGTTAACTTCAATCAGATAAACTTCGTTATTCTTTACGGCAAACTGCACATTCATTAAACCGCGCACGCAGAGTTCAAACGCCAGTTTTTCAACTTGTTGGCGCATCACATCCTGAATTTCTTTACTCAGGGTGTAAGCGGGCAATGAACAGGCTGAGTCACCGGAGTGCACCCCTGCTTGCTCAATGTGCTCCATAATGCCACCGATCAACACGCGCTCACCGTCGCAAATGGCATCAACATCCACTTCAACAGCGTCATCGAGGAAACGATCCAACAGCACTGGTGCATCGTTGGAGACACTCACTGCATTTTGGAAGTAGCGGCGCAAGTCAACTTCGTCATAAACGATTTCCATCGCGCGACCACCCAAGACATACGATGGGCGGACCACTAGTGGATAACCCAGACCCGTGGCTTTCTCTACGGCTTGTTCGATAGTAGCAACCGTCGCGTTCGCGGGTTGTTTCAAGCCCAGACGATTTACCGCCTGTTGGAAACGCTCACGATCTTCTGCACGGTCGATAGCATCTGGGCTAGTACCGATAACAGGAACACCGGCGGCTTCCAGTTCACGTGCTAATTTTAATGGAGTCTGACCACCGTACTGCACGATAACGCCTTGCGGCTTCTCAATACGCACGATTTCCAGCACATCTTCCAGGGTGACAGATTCGAAATAGAGGCGATCAGAGGTATCGTAGTCGGTCGAAACTGTTTCAGGGTTACAGTTCACCATGATGGTCTCGTAACCGTCTTCACGCAGCGCCAGTGACGCATGTACACAACAGTAGTCGAATTCAATACCCTGACCGATACGGTTCGGGCCGCCGCCCAGTACCATCACTTTCGGACGATCACTGGTTGGGTTGGATTCACACTCTTCCTCGTAGGTTGAGTACATGTAAGCGGTATCGGTAGAGAATTCAGCCGCACAGGTATCTACACGCTTATAAACCGGATGCAAACCCTGCTTGTAACGCAGCTTACGCACTTCACTTTCCGCCGCGCCGACCAATTTTGCCAAACGGGCATCGGCAAAGCCTTTGCGCTTCAACTGGCGCATAAAATCAGCATTCAGGCCATTGATACCGCACTCTGCCACGCTCTCTTCCAGACGAACCAATTCTTCAATCTGCACCAGGAACCAGCGGTCAACGTTAGTCAGATTGAAAACACCATCAACCGACATGCCTGCACGGAAAGCATCGGCGATATACCAGATACGATCAGAACCGGCTTCTTTCAACTCACGGCGAATTTTAGTCAGTGCTTCTGGGTCATCCAAACTCACTTTCGGGTCAAAACCGGTCGCGCCAACTTCCAGACCGCGCAAGGCTTTTTGCAGCGATTCCTGCAAGGTGCGGCCAATCGCCATCACTTCGCCGACCGATTTCATCTGTGTGGTCAGACGGTCATTCGCACCGGCAAATTTTTCGAAGTTAAAACGTGGAATTTTGGTCACAACATAGTCGATAGATGGCTCAAAGGAGGCCGGCGTGCGGCCACCAGTGATATCATTCATCAACTCATCCAGCGTGTAACCTACTGCCAACTTGGCGGCAATTTTAGCAATCGGGAAGCCGGTTGCTTTAGAGGCCAGAGCGGAAGAACGGGATACCCGTGGGTTCATTTCGATAACAATCAAACGGCCATTTTTCGGGTTAACCGAGAACTGCACGTTGGAGCCACCGGTTTCTACGCCGATTTCACGCAGCACTGCCATCGAGGCATTACGCATGATTTGGTATTCTTTATCAGTCAGAGTCTGAGCTGGAGCAACGGTTATCGAGTCACCAGTGTGGATACCCATCGCATCGAAGTTTTCGATGGAGCAGACGATGATGCAGTTGTCGTTTTTGTCGCGCACAACTTCCATCTCATACTCTTTCCAACCAATCAGTGACTCATCGATCAACAGCTCTTTGGTTGGCGATAAATCCAGCCCACGTTCACAAATCTCTTCAAACTCTTCACGGTTATACGCGATACCGCCGCCGGTGCCACCCATAGTAAAGGAAGGGCGGATAATACAAGGGAAGCCCACATCAGCCGCTACGGCCAGTGCTTCTTCCATATTGTGCGCGATACCTGAACGTGCAGTGTCCAAACCAATTTTCTTCATCGCGATATCAAAGCGACGGCGGTCTTCTGCTTTATCGATAGCATCGGCAGTGGCACCAATCATGGTGACACCGAACTCAGCCAGAACGCCCTTGCGTTCCAGCTCCAGCGCACAGTTCAGTGCGGTTTGGCCACCCATAGTGGGCAAAACGGCATCTGGACGCTCTTTTTCAATAATTTTGCGTACCACTTCCCAGTGGATTGGCTCGATATAAGTGGCATCGGCCATTTCCGGGTCAGTCATGATGGTTGCCGGGTTGGAGTTCACCAGAATGACACGGTAACCTTCTTCACGCAGTGCCTTACAAGCCTGGGCACCGGAGTAGTCAAACTCACAGGCCTGGCCGATAACGATTGGGCCAGCGCCCAGAATCAGGATGCTTTTTATATCTGTACGTTTTGGCATGGTTTGACGCTCCTGATTATTTATTGGTATGGCTACTGTTACGGCTTGCAGTTGTTGCGCGGTAAGCTTCAATCAGTTCGATAAAGTGATTGAACAATGGCGCTGCATCATGCGGGCCTGGGCTGGCCTCTGGGTGCCCCTGGAAGCTAAATGCGGCTTTATCAGTACGGTGAATCCCTTGCAGAGAACCATCGAATAAAGAAACATGCGTAGTTCGCAGGTTGGATGGCAATGTGGTTTCATCTACCGCAAAACCGTGGTTCTGTGCGGTGATCATCACGCAATCGGCATCTAAATCTTTCACCGGATGGTTGCCACCGTGGTGACCAAACTTCATTTTTACCGTTTTTGCACCACTGGCCAACGCCAGTAATTGGTGGCCTAAACAGATGCCGAACACCGGAATGTCAGTTTCCAGAAAACGCTTAATGGCCGCGATAGCATAATCACATGGTTCTGGGTCACCTGGGCCGTTGGATAAGAAAATGCCATCTGGGTTCAGCTTCAGCACCTCTTCTGCCGGTGTCTGTGCCGGAACTACCGTCAGACGACAGCCTCTATCCACCAGCATGCGCAGAATATTGCGCTTCACGCCGTAGTCGTATGCCACCACATGGAATGGCAAATCTTCTGGTGGCGTTGCCGCAGGTAAGTCACCTTCCAGAGTCCAGCTACCTTGCAACCAGTCATAACGCTCTTTCGTGCTCACTTCTTTTGCCAGATCCATCCCCTTCAGGCCCGGGAATGCTTTCGCCTTTTCTAGTGCTAAAGTGGCATCAGACAAATCACCCACAATAATGCAGCCGTTTTGTGCCCCTTTCTCACGCAGCAAACGTGTCAGCTTACGCGTATCGATATCAGCAATCGCAACAATGTTGTGGCGCTTGAGATACTCAGCTAAGCCTTCTTCATTACGGTAGTTGCTGGCAATCAAAGGCAGGTCGCGAATAACAAGACCTTGGGCGTGTACTGCGGAGGATTCTTCGTCGGAAGCATTAGTGCCGACATTGCCGATATGAGGATAAGTAAGAGTAACGATCTGGCGGGAGTAGGAAGGATCAGTGAGGATTTCTTGATAACCGGTCATCGACGTATTGAAGACCACTTCCCCCACTGCCGTACCCTCTGCCCCGATGGCCCGACCGTGAAATTGGGTTCCGTCTTCGAGAACCAATAGCGCTGACTTAATCAAAACATCCTCCAAGGAATAAACAGTCACATTATTTGCATATTAATTCATATCTAGCGATCTAAATCAATGCAAAAACCGCCCTCAAAGCTAATTTTTGGCAAATTGGGCGCATTTTAATGATGAGTGACGCTCTTGTCTAGCCAAAGTGCCATTTTTTCTCTGTTTTTTACCGTTCTCATTAAAATGAGTGGATTATAGCGGTAAAAACACATGCTAACTTAACATAGTAAACGGTTGCGAGGTGTAGTGACTGAGAAATATCGCTCTGGGGCAGTAAAAATCACTACCAATATCTAAAGAAGGGATTTAAAGACGAAAAAAAACAGTAAAAACACAACAAAAAACAGATTACACAAACAATATAAGCTAAACATGTTATTTATAAATACAAATAAAAAAGGACAATAAAATATTGCCCTGTTATCAAACTATTATGATAAAAACAACCACATCACTGGCTGTGCTTTACATCTTTAAAGTTCATTCAAATTCAATACATCACGCATATCAAATAAGCCATTATCCCGCATTGACACCCAAATAGCCGATTTAACCGCGCCATTGGCGAAAGTCATGCGACTGGTCGCTTTGTGTGTGATTTCAACGCGCTCGCCAATATCAGCAAACATAGCCGTATGCTCTCCAACAATATCGCCAGCACGTACGGTTGCGAAACCAATAGTGCCGGGTTTGCGTTCGCCGGTATGACCTTCACGGCTATAAACCGCGCAATCTTTCAGTGAACGCCCTAATGAGTCAGCAATTGCCTCCCCCATCGCCAGCGCGGTACCTGAAGGTGCATCAACTTTATGCCGATGATGTGCCTCGATTATTTCGATATCGGTATAGTCACCCATCACTTTCGCTGCCTTCTCTAGCAGCTTTAGCACCACATTAACCCCAACACTGAAATTGGCAGCGAACACAATAGCAATGTCCGTTGCCGCAGCCCTGATTGCTTCTTTACCTGCATCATCAAAGCCAGTAGTGCCAATTATCATCGCCTTACGATATTGATGACAAATGGCTAAATGCTCCAGCGTGCCCTCAGGCCGGGTAAAATCGATCAAAACATCAAAATCATCAATTACATTAGATAAATCATCACTTACTGTGATTTTTAACAACCCCGCTCCGGCCAGTTCGCCAGCATCACTCCCCACTAATGTCGATCCAACACGTTCAACAGCAGCCCCCAGCACCACACCTTCAGTGTGAGTAATTGCCTGGATAAGTTGTCGGCCCATACGGCCGCCCGCGCCGACAACAGCGATACGAATTGTTGAATCAGTCATACTTCCTCTCATATTGTGTCATCTACCCTGACCAAGGTTCAGATTAGCCGCCCGCTATGGACTCTGCCAGCCTATTTAATCTGTATTAGAAAAAAATGATATACGCATGCTTTTATCAGTGAAACCACTTAATTCCTTAAATACGCGGTAACACTTCATCTGGCATAATGCGGTTATTTCGCATATTCATGCAGTTATGGTGAAATACACCCATAAAAAAGCAGCCACTGAGGGCTGCTTTTTAACGTTGAAGCACGGTATCAATCAGTCGATCTGTTTTACATCGACACGTAATTCTTTAGGTACTTCGAAGACGATACTCTCTTCACGGCCACTAAGTTCGATAGACCCACCAGCACCGAGAGCTTGCAAGCGCGCAATAACTTGCTGTACCAGAATATCGGGAGCAGATGCGCCAGCGGTAACACCGATACACGCAGCCCCCTGTAACCATAACTCTTGTATATCGGCCGCTGAATCAATGAGATAAGCAGGCTTACCCATCCGCTGTGCCAACTCAGCCAACCGATTAGAGTTAGAGGAGTTTTTCGAGCCAACCACTAAGACCACATCGGCATCATTAGCCAGATTGCGCACCGCTTCTTGCCGGTTGGTCGTGGCATAGCAGATATCATCTTTGCGTGGACCGACAATCTTCGGGAAACGCTGGTGTAAGGCATCGATAATTGCAGAGGTGTCATCAACCGACAAGGTCGTCTGTGTCATAAAGCACAGATTGTTCTCATCTTTAACCTGCAAAGCCCAGACATCATCAGGTGATTCAACCAGATACATCCCCCCTTTCGGGTTGCTGTATTGCCCCATGGTACCCTCCACTTCCGGGTGACCGGCGTGGCCTATCAAGATGGCTTCTTTACCCTTGCGACTAGCACGTGCGACTTCCATATGAACTTTGGTCACCAATGGGCAGGTTGCGTCAAACAGCATAGTAAGCTTGCGCTCACGAGCTTCTGCTCGCACAGCCTGCGACACGCCATGGGCCGAGAAAATCAGAATAGAGCCATCTGGCACTTCTGAAATCTCCTCGATAAAGATAGCACCACGTTCACGCAAGCTATCAACCACATAACGGTTGTGTACCACTTCATGGCGCACATAGATTGGCGCACCATACATTTCGATCGCGCGTTCAACAATACTGATAGCCCGATCAACTCCGGCACAAAAGCCGCGTGGATTAGCCAGCAATATCTGCATGCATTGCCTCCTGTTGCGGGTCAATCTCCAACACTTCAATTTCAAAGCTAATGGAATGCCCTGCCAACGGGTGATTAAAATCAACAGTAATAGACTCTTGCGCCACTTCCCGCACCACACCTGGCATTTCACTGCCATCACGGGAGGTAAATAGCATAATAGTACCGGCATCTGGCACGCCGGTTTGAGCAAAGTCACGCTGGGTGAAGTACTGAATCAGATCAGGGCTTTCCAAACCAAACGCATCTTCAGGTTGTAAAGTGAAAGCATGCTTATCACCTACTTTCAAACCAATTAACTGCTGCTCAAGTGCATCAGAAAGGCTGTCATCACCTAAACGAAACAGCGCAGGTTTGCCGTGAATATGTGTTGATTCCGCCGTTGAACCATCTTCCAGTTTCAGAGTGAAGTGCACCAATACGGCGCTCTTGTCTTGTACAAAATGGTTTTGTACTTGATTAGCGGGTACACGCTCGGACATCTCATTCACCTTTATTCATGGCCGTTTTTTCAGCAGGGCTTAAAAAACCCTCAAAGATAACCAACGCAGCACCGATACAGATAGCGGTATCGGCGATGTTAAAGGTTGGGAAATGCCAGTTATTGACGTGGAAATCGATAAAATCGATCACCGCACCATGCACCATGCGATCAAATAAGTTACCTAATGCCCCACCAATAATCAGAGCATAAGCACAATTGAGCAGGCGTTGTTTGGCAGTAGAGCGATACATCAGCACCATTAATACCACTGAAATACCAATAGCTATGCCCGCAAAGAACCAACGCTGCCAGCCACTTTTATCGGCAAGGAAGCTAAAGGCTGCGCCAAAATTCTGTGCGTAGGTCAGGTTAAAAAACGGGATCAGCGGCACTGACTCATACAAGGCAAAGTGGGTCATGACCCACTGTTTGCTGCTGAGATCCAAAATAACCACCAATACCGCCAGCCATAACCAGCGCAATCCGGTCGAACAAATAGGTTTACTCATTAGGCGAACTTACGCTCTTCACCGTCTCCGGCAACGTTAGTGACACAGCGGCCGCACAATTCAGCATGTTCCGCTACCAAACCGACATCTTGAGTGTAATGCCAGCAACGCGGGCACTTCTCACCATCAGCCTTATTAAAGGTGATTTTCAGCCCGGCAATCAACTCACTTTGCAGCGCATCATCACCCGCATCAGCATAAGGGGCAACTTTCGCAGCTGAGGTCAACAGCACAAAACGCAATTCATCTTGCAAACTGTTCAATCGCGCAGCCAGTTCAGGCTCGGCGAACAAGGTAACTGCCGCCTCCAATGAACCACCGATACGCTTATCACTACGGGCCTGCTCTAACACCTTGTTGACTTCACCACGGACTTTTAACAGCTCGGCCCAGAAAGTATCGTTCATACTTTCATCACCCGCCAACCCGAACAGACCGTCATACCACTCTTCAGTGAAGACATACTGTGGACGACTGCCTGGCAGTTGGTTCCAGATCTCATCTGCGGTAAAGGACATAATAGGTGCCATCCAGCGCACCAATGCTTCTGCGATATGGAACAACGCGGTCTGGCAACTGCGGCGGGCAACGCTGTCGCCTTTCGCGGTGTACTGACGGTCTTTAATGATATCCAAATAGAAGGACCCCATCTCAACCGAGCAGAACTGCATCAAGCGCTGCACCACCAAGTGGAAATCGTAACTTTCGTACGCTGCCATGATCTCAGCTTGAGCTGCCTGGGCACGGCCGACTGCCCAGCGGTCCGCGACTACCATATCTTCCGGTTTCACCTGATGCAGCGCAGGATCAAACCCATTTAGATTCGCCAGCAAGAAGCGCGCAGTGTTACGGATACGGCGATAAGAGTCAGCAGAGCGTTTGAGGATTTCGTCAGAAACCGCGATCTCACCGGTGTAATCGGTTGATGCCACCCACAGACGCAGAATGTCACCACCCAGTTTGTTCATCACATCTTGCGGGCTGATAGTATTCCCGATGGATTTGGACATTTTACGCCCCTGACCATCAACGGTGAATCCATGAGTCAGCACTTGGCGATAAGGCGCTTTGCCTTTCATCGCGGTCGCAATCATCAGTGAAGACATAAACCAGCCGCGGTGTTGGTCAGAACCTTCCAGATACATATCAGGGCTATGGCCACCAAATTCTGGGCGCGCGTCGACCACAGAAGAGTGGGTTGAGCCGGAATCGAACCATACGTCCAAGGTGTCTGGCACTTTGATGTAATCAGCAGCATCGGCACCTAAAATTTCAGCAGGATCCAGATCCCACCATGCCTGAATGCCGTCTTGCTCAACGCGTTTGGCGACTTCTTCCATCAGCTCAGTGCTGCGTGGATGTAGTGCTTCAGTCTCTTTGTGCACAAACAGAGACATTGGCACCCCCCAAGTACGCTGACGCGAAATACACCAGTCTGGGCGATTTGCTACCATGGTTTCGATACGCGCCTGGCCCCATTCGGGGATCCACTGCACGCCTTTTATCTCTTCCAGCGACTGCTTGCGCAGACCTTTTTGATCCATGCTGATGAACCATTGCGGTGTAGCCCGGAAGATAATCGGTGTTTTGTGACGCCAGCAGCACGGGTAGCTGTGAACCAGTTTTTCAACTTTCAGCAGTGCGCCTTTTTCACGTAGCAGCTCAACAATCACATCGTTGGCTTTAAACACGAACATGCCGTCCAGAGTAGGATACGTCCCCGCCAAATAACAGCCATTCGGCCCCACCGGGTTGGCAACTTCTAAACCGTATTTCTGGCCGATAACAAAGTCATCCGGGCCGTGACCAGGTGCTGTGTGAACTGCACCAGTACCGGCATCCAGTGTAACGTGATCACCTAAAATTGCCGGAACATCAAAGCCCATAAACGGATGATTGAAACGCAGCAGTTCCAAATCAGAGCCTTTGCAGCTCCCCAATACCGTCCATTCAGCAATCCCTGCGCGCTTCATGACACTTTCCACCAGATCTTCTGCCAGAATCAGGCATTCGCCATGAACCTGAACAAGTTGGTAAATGTATTCAGCATTCAGTGAAATCGCACGGTTAGCGGGCAAGGTCCACGGAGTTGTCGTCCAGATAACCAGTGAAATCGGGCCTTTAATCGCCGAAACATTAAATTTGGTGGCAACAGCCGCTACATCGACGGCATTAAAGCGCACATCAATGGAAGGTGAGGTTTTATCGTAATATTCAACTTCTGCTTCAGCCAGTGACGAACCACAATCAGTACACCAATGCACTGGCTTCGCGCCTTTGTGCAAGTGACCGTTATCAATGATTTTGCTTAATGCACGAATGATATTGGCTTCAGTTTTGAAATCCATCGTCAGATAAGGATGGTCCCAATCGCCCAATACCCCCAGGCGGATGAAGTCTTTCTTCTGACCTTCAACCTGCTCAGCCGCATATTTACGGCAAGCAGTACGGAACTCTGCGGCACTGACTTTCTCGCCCGGCTTACCAATTAACTGTTCAACTTTTAACTCAATCGGCAAACCATGGCAGTCCCACCCTGGAATATAAGGAGAGTCGTAACCCGCCATTCCTTTCGATTTAACAATAATGTCTTTGAGAATTTTGTTAACAGAGTGACCAATGTGAATGTTGCCGTTCGCATAAGGAGGGCCGTCGTGCAAAATAAAGGTTTTTTTACCTTTCTTGGCCGTACGAATAATCCCGTACAGATCCTGCTCATACCAACGTTTCAGCATGTCAGGTTCACGCTTAGCCAGATCGCCGCGCATCGGGAACCCTGTTTCAGGCAAGTTCAGGGTATTCTTGTAGTCACTCATTAGATTCTCGGTTCCGTTTCGGCTAGAAATATTAAACCGGTGTCTTTAGCCCGAAAAATGTTCGGGCCGTCACCACATCATGGGCGATTTGCTGCTTCAGGGCATCGAGCGAAGCAAAACGCTGTTCGTTGCGCAGTTTCGCGCGGAGCACCACGTCAATATGGCACCCATAAAGATCCATAGTTACATCCAGCAGATGAACCTCTAGTTGCTGGCGAACACCAGCAACGGTAGGCCGGGTACCAATGTTGGCAACTCCGGGTAATGGCTCTGGACCCAAGCCATACACATCAACCGCATACACTCCTTTCACCGGAGCGACTAAACGTTTTAATGGCAAATTCGCCGTGGGGAAGCCAATCGTGCGCCCCAGTTCATCACCATGAACCACTCGGCCGGAAATGCTATAGGGGTGGCCAAGCAACGCCTCAGCCAACATCAAATCGTCATTATAAAGTGCCTGACGAATTGCGGTGCTGCTAATGCGTAACCCACCATCACAAAAGCTATCTGTGCTGATAACATCGAAACCAAATTCAGCACCGGCTTGCTGTAACAGTTGAAAATCCCCCTGACGCTCTGCGCCAAAGCGGAAGTCATCACCAACAGTTAAAAACTTAACACCCAACTTCTCTACCAGCAACTGAGCAACAAAAGCTTGCGCAGTATTAGCTGCAAAACGCGGATCAAATTTTACGCACAACAGATAATCAACGCCGGCCTCAGCCAGATATCTGGCTTTATCCCGCAGGCGCGTTAGCCTTGCTGGTGCTTTGTCCGCTGCAAACAATTCCAGTGGTTGCGGTTCAAATATCATAACCATTACGGGCAAGCCCAAGCGCTGACCTTCACACTTTAGCTGCTCCAATAAGGCCTGATGTCCACGATGGACACCATCAAAGTTACCGATAGTTAGCACGCAACCATGGTGGCGTGCCCGGATATTATGTATACCGCGAATTAGCTCCATAGCTGGCTCAAAACAGTGGAAATCGCCGGATTATACCTTGTACAGCCGTTAAGGTTAACCCGCGATTGGTACCTTTAACCGAAAGTCATACCATTTTGCCAATATTGTGCAGGTAAAATCCCTTTTACTGACTTTATCCTGTAGAATGCGCACGGAGTTTGAATACAGAAGCAGGCTGAGATTTTTACAAGAACCACCGTCGAATCCCTTCAAGGCAGTGAACTGTGGATTTTTCTTTCGAAAGACTGTATTCCGCAGTGCGAAGCTGGTAAAATCCCGCTCCATCACAACGTAGCAAGTGCCGCCCGTACAAACGGCGCTTATTTGCACAAATCCATTGACAAACGAAGGCTAAAAGGGCATATTCCTCGGCCTTTGAATTGTCCTCAATAGAATATATTTGGGAGTTGGACCTTGGCTAATATCAAATCAGCTAAGAAACGCGCCGTACAGTCTGAGAAACGCCGCAAGCATAACGCTAGCCGTCGCTCAATGGTGCGTACCTTCATTAAGAAGGTGTATGCGGCAATTGCAGCTGGCGATAAAGACGCAGCGCAAAAAGCATTTAATGAAATGCAACCAATCGTGGATCGTCAGTCCTGTAAAGGTCTGATCCACAAAAACAAAGCAGCGCGCCATAAGTCAAACTTAGTCGCGCAAATCAACGCAATGCAGTAATTGCATTACGTCGATTGCTTAGTAAAAAGACCGGCCTAGGCCGGTTTTTTTATATCTATTTTTTGAATTGCTTATAATTTAGCCTATTCACGGCAAGACCCATTTATAGCCTATAGAGTTCAAAACGCAGAAAGTCAGCCATCAAATGACAAATTGGTATAAACCCGAGGTGACAGCATTTATGTCAGCCCCTAGGGTGGCACTCATTAATCCCGATAAGCTGACATATTTATGAACGAGTGCAATCAACACAGCTGTAGTTTGCAAGGTAACGTGGCTATTTAGCCACTAAAGAGCGCGGAAAAATCTTTGTTACATACCCGCTGCACTGCCGGATGTTGGATCATACGCTCGGCAAAAATCACATAATATTCTTCCTGCACACTGTCTAAGCGGCCAATTTCGACTATCTGGTCATCTTTAGCGTAGGTATCAGCAGCGTACATTGTCGGTGCAACAAAAATAGCATTGTTATAAATAGCGAAAGCATTCATCAGTGCCGCGTCATCAAACTCACCCAAAATCTCTACCTGTAGCCCTTTACTGTTAATCCAGTTCAGCAATTTGCGCCCAAGCATGGAACGACGGCCCGGTATCAACAAACGCTTTTGCTGTAAACAAGCAGGGAAAGGTAAATCAGGGATCGGCTGACGACAATAAAAACTCACGCTGCATTCGCCCAGTTTGACAGAGAACAACCCTTCTTGTTGGCTGGAATCAACCGGACAATCGGACAGAATCATATCCAGTTTGTGCTGACTCAACTGCTCCAGCAGCATTTCGTGGGTCGATTCAAAACAGCGCAGATGAATCTTTTCGTTCTCAACGACAGCCGTTTCCAGAACCTGGCTCACCAAGCGCTTGGATAATGCATCGGCAACACCAACATCGAAAAGTAGATTAGATTCTTTGCGATAATTAACGATATCCAGCATTTCATGGCTAAGCATGAACATTTTATCCGCATAACGAAAGACCAACTGCCCCAACTCTGATGGCACCAAGCCTCGCCCTTGTCGCTTAAATAACTTCCCCCCCAGACGCTCTTCCAACGCTTTAATTTGCCCGGTAATTGTTTGTGGCGTCAGGAATAATGCTTCTGCTGCACCGACGACTGAACCTTCTTTACAGACCTGCCAAAAGTAATAAAGATGATTGAAATTGATATGTGACATTCGCATGTTGTTATCCCCTTAACATATCGGCGAGCCAGATATACCCGTCCTACTTCAAGTTGCATGTGCATTGGCAGCGTTCAAAATGGTTTACAACCAATCTGCCTTTCACTTGCCGACTTCCTGCAACTCGAATTATTTAGGGTGTATATAACCTCATGCACGACTAAACGTTCCCTGTTCTGACGGTAAGCCTAGAAATCCATCAGGTAGAACACCAGTACCTTTACGAGCGGCACTGGTCATTCAAATAGTAATCAGCGAGTTATTTTTCTTGTTGCTGGCAAGGCCATACGCAACAAGCTATAACCCACAATGGCTGCGGTGGTGGAGCCTAATAATATGCCCAACTTAGAATAGGTAAGCAAAGCGAGATCGGCGCCATCAAATGCCAGCGACGCAATAAATATCGACATAGTAAAACCGATACCGCATAGCACCGACACCGCAAAAATCTGCTTAAAGTTTATCGCGTCAGGTAGTTTAGCCACCCCTAACTTAACCGCGAGCCAACTAAAGAGGAAAATCCCCAGTGGCTTACCAATAAACAGACCGCTCGCAATCCCCAGAGGCAATAGCGATGTCAATCCAGCGAGTGAAACGCCTTGCAATGAAACCCCCGCATTGGCAAACGCAAACAGTGGCAAGATCAAATAAGCAACCCATGGGTGCAAACCATGTTCGAGCGATTCTGACGGTGAACGCTTATCTTTAGTGTGCAACGGTATCATAAAGCCGACAATGACCCCGGCTAAGGTCGCATGCACACCTGATTTGAGGATGCAGACCCACAATACCAATCCCACCAGTAGATAGGCAGAGGTTTTCCCTACCCCACGCCAATTCATGTAAGCCAGTAGCGCAATAGCCGCAGCAGCTATGCCTAAGGCTTGCAGTGAAACCTCGTGGGTATAGAACAACGCAATAATGATGATGACACCCAAGTCATCAATAATGGCCAGCGCCAGTAAAAAGACTTTAAGACTGGTTGGAACCCGATTCCCCAACAGAGCCATCACACCTAACGCAAAGGCGATATCAGTAGCCGCAGGAATTGCCCAGCCCTGGCGGGTAACCTCATCAGCAGCGTTAAATAATAGATAAATCAAAGCCGGTGCCAGCATACCACCTAATGCTGCTATGGCCGGAAAAACCGCTTTATCGCGGCCAGCTAACGAACCTTCCATCAGTTCGCGCTTAACTTCCAGCCCAATCATCAGGAAGAATATCGCCATTAAACCGTCATTAATCCACAGTAATAGTGGCTTGCTGATATCCAGCGAGGCTATCTTTACCGATACCGGTACATCAAGAAATGATTGGTAAATGCTAAATAGGGGGCTGTTAGCCATAAATAAAGCGACGGTGGCAGCAAAAATTAGAATCAGCCCACCCGCGGCCTCTTGGCGTAAAAATTGACGGATCATGTTTGTCACAATGAATAACTCCTTACATCGGACAGTGAGCCTGTGCCCGGCGAATCAATGCATCAATTTTAAGATAGTCTTCAACTCGAAAAAAGTCGTTTTTATGACATCAAATGATCGAAAAAACCGAGCCATTGATGATTTACTTCACATATATATTTAGTCGATGATGAAAAAAATCCCCGACGTTAATCGAGGATTTTTCGTTTTCTTGCACTTTCTTAGCCGATTAACAACTCATTGATCAGCGAGTCAAATCGTCAAAGAATTTCTTAACGCCATCTAAGAAGCTTTTAGAGCGGGGACTATTTTTCTCACCCGCAGCACCGACGAAACTCTCTTCCAGTTCACGCAGTAGCTGTTTCTGTTTTTCGCTCAGATGGACTGGTGTCTCAACCACAACACGGCATAACAGGTCACCCTGACTTCCGCCACGCACAGATTTAACACCTTTGCCACGCATGCGAAACAGCTTGCCGGTTTGGGTCTCTGCTGGGACTTTCAGCTTAACCCGGCCATCCAGCGTTGGGACTTCAATCTCGCCGCCTAAGGCTGCCATAGCAAAGTTAATTGGCACTTCACAATACAGGTTATTGCCTTCACGTTCGAAGATTGGGTGCGCTTTAACTTGCACCTGAACATATAAATCACCTGCTGGCGCGCCATGTTCACCCGCTTCACCTTCGCCACTTAAGCGAATGCGGTCACCGGTATCAACACCGGCGGGGATCTTAACCGACAGTGTTTTGGATTTTTCAACACGGCCATGCCCATGGCACTTGTTGCAAGGATCTTTAATGATTTGACCATTACCCTGACAAGTAGGACATGCCTGCTGGACGGTAAAGAACCCTTGGCGCATATGTACCTGACCTGCACCACGGCAAGTCGAACAAGTGACTGGCGAACTTCCCGGCTTAGCGCCACTACCGTGGCAAACATCACACTCATTCAGCGTTGGGATGCGAATTTCTTTAGTCACGCCGCGCACGGCTTCTTCCAGTGTCAGATCCATGTTGTAGCGTAGATCGGAACCACGGGAAGCACGCTGACGGCGGCCACCACCAAAGATATCACCGAAAACATCACCAAAAATGTCGCTAAAATCAGCACCACCGCCACCACCAAAACCGCCGCCGCCCATGCCACCTTGTTCAAAGGCTGCATGACCATATTGATCATATGCTGCACGTTTTTGTGGGTCAGTCAGAATTTCGTAAGCTTCTTTAACTTCTTTAAAATTTTCACCGGTATCGTTCTCGTCCTGATTACGGTCCGGGTGATACTTTACTGCCAGGCGTTTATAGGCCTTTTTGATTTCACGTTCATCGGCGCCCTTACTGACGCCTAAAACCTCGTAATAATCTCTCTTCGCCATTCTCTTTTTTTCCTACCCTTAACATGCGTGCACGGGCGTAGAGTTTCCTCGACGCCCGTGCTGGTTTCCAGCAACAGTAAGGCCTACCACTGCTGTGCCCGCTTAAGGGCGATTATTTTTTGTCTTTCACTTCTTCGAATTCGGCGTCTACCACGTCGTCTTCTTTCTTGGCACTGGTGTCACCAGCATCGCCGCCTGCGGCTGCTTGCTGCTGCTGAGCCATTTCCAGCAATTTGCCAGAAACCTGCACCAGAGCCTGAGTTTTCGCTTCAATTTCAGCTTTGTCTTCGCCTTTCAGAGCAGCTTCCAGCGCTTTCAAAGCATCTTCGATCGCAGTTTTGTCTTCTGCTGGCAGTTTGTCGCCGGCTTCTTCCAACTGTTTACGGGTGCCGTGAATCAGATGGTCAGCCTGGTTGCGAGTCTGAACCAGTTCCTCAAACTTACGGTCTGCTTCTGCGTTAGCTTCTGCATCACGTACCATTTTCTGGATCTCTTCCTCGTTCAAACCAGAAGATGCCTTGATGGTTATCTTCTGCTCACGACCGGTATTCTTGTCTTTAGCAGACACATGCAGAATACCATCGGCGTCGATATCGAAAGTCACTTCGATTTGCGCCATACCGCGAGGAGCAGCCTGGATACCGTCCAAATTGAACTGACCCAGAGACTTGTTATCCTGAGCGCGTTTACGCTCACCCTGAAGCACATGGATGGTTACCGCAGACTGGTTGTCTTCTGCAGTAGAGAACACCTGGCTGTGCTTAGTTGGGATAGTGGTGTTTTTAGTGATAAGCGGGGTCATCACACCACCCATGGTTTCAATACCCAGTGACAGTGGGGTAACGTCCAATAACAGAACGTCTTTCACTTCACCAGACAGAACACCACCCTGCACTGCCGCACCAATGGCTACAGCTTCATCTGGGTTAACGTCTTTGCGTGGTTCTTTACCGAAGAAATCAGCAACTTTCTTCTGAACCATTGGCATACGAGTCTGACCACCAACCAGGATAACGTCCTGGATATCGGAAACAGACAGGCCAGCATCTTGTAAAGCCACTTTCAGTGGTTCAATAGAACGATTAACCAAATCTTCTACCAGTGACTCCAATTTAGCGCGGGTCACTTTGATGTTCATGTGTTTTGGACCGCTGCCATCAGCCGTGATGTACGGCAGGTTAACGTCGGTCTGTTGAGCTGAAGACAGCTCGATTTTTGCTTTTTCAGCGGCTTCTTTCAGGCGCTGCATTGCCAGTGGATCGGTACGCAGATCCATACCCTGGTCTTTCTTGAATTCGTCAACCAGATAGTTGATCAGACGGCTATCAAAGTCTTCACCACCCAAGTGAGTATCACCGTTGGTTGCCAGAACTTCGAAGGTTTTTTCACCGTCAACTTCGTCGATTTCGATGATAGAGATATCGAAAGTACCACCACCGAGGTCATAAACCGCGATAGTACGGTTGCCGACTTCTTTGTCCAGACCGTAGGCCAGTGCCGCTGCGGTTGGTTCGTTGATGATACGTTTTACTTCCAGACCGGCGATACGGCCAGCATCTTTCGTTGCCTGACGCTGAGCATCGTTGAAGTAAGCCGGTACAGTGATAACCGCTTCAGTGACTGGTTCACCCAGAAAATCTTCAGCTGTTTTCTTCATTTTCTTCAGAACTTCAGCAGAAATCTGTGGTGGTGCAACTTTCTGGCCTTTTACTTCAACCCAAGCATCACCATTGTCGGCTGCCACGATTTTGTACGGCATGATATCTTTATCACGCTGCGCTTCTTCATCCTGGAAACGACGGCCAATCAAACGTTTGATGGCAAACAGTGTGTTTTGTGGGTTAGTAATAGCCTGACGTTTAGCCGGTTGACCAACCAGAATCTCACCATCTTGGGTATAAGCGATGATAGAAGGCGTAGTACGGTCGCCTTCGCTGTTTTCCAGCACACGAGCTTTAGTGCCATCCATAATTGCTACACAAGAGTTGGTAGTACCCAAGTCGATACCAATAATTTTACCCATCTAAAACGCCTCCACTAAAAAGTCATATTCGGTCAAGTTACTAATCTATATGTGGGCGGATTGTTTGTTTTCAACTGCCCGTATTTTGTTAATCAATGTTTTCATGCCCAATATTTTACTGATGCATGTGTCCGCTGATCCACGATTAGTCCCTGCGGTTGGGAATAAGATGGGGCCACGAAACGCAGCATCAAGGGGGGAGATGAAAAAAAATTACTTTTTATCACCCTCGAGATCATTGTTTCCAACCGCGTGGATCATTATGATGCGGCGCGCACTGAGGGAATCGACGACTTTTTGGTCATTCAGGCGTTTGATACTTATTCGGATAACTATCCATTTTTTAGCATTCTGTTAATTGCAGAGGACTTATGAACACCACCAAGTTGGCAAATCCTGGCCCGTTAGGCCTGATGGGTTTTGGGATGACAACCGTCTTGCTCAACCTACACAATGCAGGTTTCTTCCCCCTGACCTCTGTTATTTTGAGTATGGGGATTTTTTACGGCGGTCTGGCACAAATTCTGGCGGGTATGCTGGAATATAAGAAGGGTAATACTTTCGCGGCCACTGCATTTACCTCCTATGGCGCATTTTGGCTGAGCCTGGTCGGTTTGCTGATGTTACCTAAGATGGGTATGGCTGACGCAACTGATGCACAATTCCTCGGCGTTTATTTAGGTTTATGGGGCATCTTCACACTGTTTATGTTCTTCGGAACTTTGCCCGCTAACCGTGCTTTGCAGTTTGTGTTCGGTAGCCTGACGCTGCTGTTTGCGCTGCTGGCCGTCGGTAACTTCACCGGCAACCATTCACTGCTGGTTTTCGCCGGTTTCGAAGGCATCATTTGTGGTGCAAGTGCAATTTACCTGGCAATGGCAGAAGTATTGAACGAACAATATGGCCGTACCGTATTGCCGATTGGTGAACCAAGCCCAACTTTACAAGCGCAACATGTAGTTTAATTAGGAAGTTTAGATTTAAAGCCCCTGGAGCATTCATGTTTCAGGGGCTTTTTTATGTTTACTTATTACGTCTAAAAAAATTGATTACTTGATTAAAATTAGCATTACAAAATAATTAAATAGAATAATTAAAATAGATAAAGTAAATAAAAAACAAATCATATAACATCAAGATGAGGTAAGTAATATGAAACATTCAAGTTAATAGACTTAAGGGCTAACCTATGCGAATAGTCACAAAACTATTGATAAACACTATATTAATAATATCAGAATCAGTCTATTCAAGTGAGGGAAATGTTTGTTTTTATGAACTAGCGGATTTTAGTGGGGAATCATTTTGCTCAGTAGAGAGTGAATCAATGTCTGCTTATAATCATAAATTTAATAGTAAAATAGAATCAATTTCGGTCCCACCGGGCATGATTGTAACCCTTTATGATGACATTGATCTTTATGGTGAAAAAATAACATTAAAGAATGATATTAATCTACAGCAACTAAAATCATCAGGGTTTTATAACAGAATAAAATCATATCAAATAGCACCGGCAATCTGTTTTTATACAGAAGATGGGTTTCAGGGTGAAACTACTTGTTTAGCATCCAATCAACAAATAGATTTTTATCACGATACAGAGAATATCCTTGAGTCTGACAGAGAAGTACTACCTATTCATAATGATAGTATTCAATCCATCACCATACCCCAAGGAATGATAGCAACAATCTACAAGAATGATAATTTCAATGCTCCTTTTTTTAAGTTAACAGAAAGCATTACTGATAATAGTTTAAAAGCACTGGAAATGAGTAATACAATCACTGGTATCAAGGTATCAGAAAGCAAAGGCCTGAGCTGTGATCAACAGTGTGTCATTGTAACCAACCATAAAATAAAACTCGCTGATGTATTTGGTAAATACTGGAACGACGAACGATTGAAAAATAAGCAGATTTTATTGGTTTTTAACACTATGAATTTAGGAGAAGACGATAATTATGTTCTCACATTATTTAACGGTGCGAACATTAACATTAATAAAAATACAATTAATTTCTACAATGAAAAAA
The DNA here is from genome assembly GCF_052217165.1 of Yersinia sp. 2540 StPb PI. Taxonomy (NCBI): domain Bacteria; kingdom Pseudomonadati; phylum Pseudomonadota; class Gammaproteobacteria; order Enterobacterales; family Yersiniaceae; genus Yersinia; species Yersinia sp. 2540 StPb PI. The sequence goes on along the minus strand of NZ_JAZGQC010000001.1, from coordinate 1,287,457 downwards.
TGAATGATAAGTTTTATTTTGAACATTATAGACGCAGCGACAATCTGTCTTTCATTATACAAATAGAAAAAGACACAGTAAAAGTACAATACATTCGGACATTGGAAAATCATTTAGTGGATACATCCCCCATTATTTTTTTGATTGGGATAATGGCATTAGCGACCCCCCAGAGATAGTAATAACTAACTACAATAAAGATAAACCTTTAGTTATCGTCAAAACTATACTTACCGCAGATACAGGAGATAAGGATTGGGAAAAAAGAGATTTAGCACAAGCAAGTAAAATATTATGTGCTTTCACTCCTTTTTTAAATATCTATAATTATATTATACAAGGTAAATGCCAACAATTGAATGGCATCATATTCAGTGCAAATGATTTTTTCAACCATAATACAAAAGGAAAAACATTACATATTGCTGGAAACAGCTCCCCACTAAAACCAAAGTCCAGCAAAGAAGCAGAGTTACGCATACCTAAGAGTGTAGATAACTACATGACATTGACTTATATAGATTACAGTCAACGTAGACAATCTCTAAGCCTCCCGGCGGTAGCCAAAGCCTGCATGGTTTCGCTCCACTCTTTATTTAACTCTCGTCCAACACGTCAAGTAAGACCCCATTGCATTGACTGGACATTAGAAATCATGACTGACTTTACTTTGTTGTTTGGTAATAGCTTAGAAACCTGGAATACAGCATTTTTTGGCCAAATAGTAGATTCAATAATAAGAACAGGAAGTACCGGCGTCACCGCCGAAAATGCAGCAGTAGAAAATAGGCTCATCCATGCTATAACAGAAAAAATAACCGATAGAACCACTAATAATGCCCTTGCCGATATTAAAACCGCTTTTGATTATGCTCAGCTTAGTTATACCTCTTATAACCTTCTTTCCTTATCTGATGAGTCACCATCACAGGTGGAGCTCTTACCATTAGGCATTTATGAGTTGCTATTGGAGACTTTCATCTTTAAACCAACTCCTCCAAAAATTATTTCACAGGGTGAATTTGTTGAGCAAACTGAATTAGAATTCGAAATAGAAATACTCCCAACACCGACACCAGAGGAAGAAGAAAAGCTTTCAGGTGTAGAAATTAGTAATGCCCAAGCGATGCGGAAAAAACTGAAAGAAATCATTGCTCACTGGGAGCAACAGTATCAGCGAGGTTACCCCGATCAAGGTGCCAATGCAGATGCCGCTACAGATGAAATTAATGATGCCCTCAATAAACTGCTTCTTGCTGGAAATGTTGTGACGGGTATTATCAATCGAAGACTCATTCTCCATCGTCCCGGTGAAATATATGTAATAGTTAAACTGCGGGGAAGAGTTATCGCGATAGTACTTGCTGACCGTTTTAATAGCCGGGATGAAGTTGAACTAGTCGCGTCGGCAACACTGCCAGACTATGTCTTATTTCCTGATCGCGAAGGAACCGTAAGAGGCGCTGGCACAGCAGCAGTCAGAGAGCTAAGCCGATATTTACAGCAACAGGGTGCCAGAATATTATTCTCTGAAGTCATTACTCAGCCCTCGGCTCGAGTCAAACAGAAGGTTGGTTTTAATTTTAAGAATGAATTTTAAATTATATGGGTCAAAAAATAGCCCATATATTGTATGGGCTATTTTTGAAGATGAGATCTATTTACCCGCTCTCTTACTCAACCAAAACCTTCTTTGGCAGATGCACTTTCACATCGCTATTAATATCATTACGCAGATAAATCCCCAGCAACAATCCTACCAGCGATAACAACAGCATGTAATAGGCCGGGGCCATCGGTGTCATTTTCATTAATAGGGTCACCACAATCGGTGTCAGACCACCAAAAATGGCGTAGGCCACATTGTAAGAGAAGGATATCCCCGTAAAACGGACCTCTGCCGGGAATGCACGGACCATCACATAAGGTACCGCACCGACAATGCCGACACAAAATCCGGCCATCATATAATGCGTAATGAGTTGAGTTGGATCAGTCAAATTTGTGTGGTAGAACGACCATGTGGATGCCGCCAGCATCAGGCTGCCAACAATAAAGGTTTTACTGGCACCGAAACGGTCAATGACCAGCCCGGCAATCACACAGCCAAACACCAATGCGACAATCGCCAAACTATTGGCCTGCAATGCCAGCGCTGGCAGTACGCCGAACTGCTTTTGTAAATACGTCGGGGTCATCAGGATAACCACCACGATCCCGGCAGAGAGCAACCAGGTCAGCAGCATGGAAACAAACACTTCTTTCTTATGATTAACCACGACAGATTTCAGCGGTAACTCTTCAGCCAAGGCTTTACGTGCCTGCATCTCTTTAAAGATAGGTGTTTCTTGCAACCAACGGCGCAGATACATCGCGAACAGACCAAAAATTCCCCCCAGGAAGAATGGTACACGCCAGCCGCCATCTAAAATAGCCTGAGGACTTAAGGTGGTATTCATGGCGGTAGCCACCAGCGACCCCAGCAAGATCCCCGCGGTCAGACCCGCAGTTAACGTGCCACAAGCGATCCCGATACGCCGACGCGGTACATGTTCAGCCACGAAAACCCATGCTCCGGGGACTTCGCCGCCAATTGCCGCCCCTTGTAACACCCGCATTAACAGCAACAGTAATGGCGCAGCAATACCGATCGAAGCGTAAGTCGGCAACATACCGATCGCCAACGTGGGTAAGGCCATTAACAAAATACTGAGAGTAAACATCTTTTTACGGCCAACAAGATCACCAAAATGCGCCATGATGATGCCGCCTAATGGGCGAGCCAGATAACCGGCCGCAAAAATACCGAATGTCTGTACCTGGCGCAGCCACTCAGGCATATCTACCGGGAAGAAAAGATCGCCGATAACCGCAGCAAAGAAGACGAAAATAATGAAATCATAAAATTCCAAAGCGCCCCCTAATGCAGCCAGAGTGAGCGTTTTATAATCTTGCTTATTCAATCGACGGTTAGGATTATGCTCTTGAGCAACATGCGGTTGCGATAAGTCGACTTGAGATGAATTGTGTTCTTGAGACATATGACACCGTAATAAACCAGAGTTGGGGAAGAAAAATATTTTCAGCTTTTTGTAAAGTTAATAGGACTATACCGTACAAAATTCCCCACACGGTTAGAATGGTGCCTTATGTTGTAAAAAGTTTTAATTTAGCTTTTTATATCGATAATGGCATTCTTCGGGCGAAAAGCCGCTACCACTTCAGCACTGGTCTCTATATAAGGCCCATCCAGTAGTTGAATGCAATAAGGCACACTGGCAAAAATACCGGCAACCACCACGTTCGCCTCGGCGTCTTTCACGCCTTCAAGCGTCTCTTTGATTGATTTAGGCTGCCCCGGCAAGTTGATGATCAATGCCTGCTTGCGGATAACCCCTACCTGACGGGATAAAATAGCGGTGGGAACGAAATGAAGGCTGATTTGACGCATTTGTTCGCCAAAACCTGGCATTTGCCGATCCGCAATTGCCAGCGTGGCATCAGGGGTAACATCACGTCTCGCCGGGCCGGTACCGCCAGTGGTCAGCACCAAATGGCAGCCCATTTCATCGACTAACTCACACAATGTCTGCTCAATCAGAGTTTGCTCATCGGGGATAAGACGAGTTTCTATTTCAAAAGGGGTGGTTAACGCACTTGCCAGCCACTCTTCCAGTGCCGGAATGCCTTTATCTTGATATACCCCACTTGACGCCCGATCAGAGACGGAGACTAAACCTATACGTAATGTATTCATGCGACTACCTCGACGAAATGCCTGTTATCCAGGGCGAATAATAGCATATCCAACATAATTAACGTGGGGGGAGCAGCACAAACCTGGCCAGCTAACAGGCAATAAAAAAGGCGGCTTACGCCACCTTTTATCAGACATACCGCTCGAATTACAGCAGGTCAGAGATCATTTTCTCAAGTTTGCCTTGGTCGATAGCAAACTTACGGATACCGTCAGCCAGTTTATCGATAGCCATAGGGTCCTGATTATGCTGCCAGTAGAACTCAGCTTCGGTCAGTGGTGCAGGCTTCGCCTGAACTTCACCGGTATAAGCGAGTTTACGCTCGATCGGGCCTTCGCTTTCTGCCAGTTCTTTCAACAGAGAAGGTGCGATAGTTAAGCGATCACAACCCGCCAGTTCAATTATTTCACCCAGATTACGGAAGCTTGCGCCCATCACCACAGTGCTATAACCGTGTTTTTTGTAATACTGATAAATCTCGGTTACTGAAACGACACCTGGATCTTCGTGTGGCGCGAACTCTTTTTTGTCGCCATTGGCTTTGTACCAGTCAAGAATACGGCCAACAAACGGTGAAATCAGGAATACACCCGCTTCAGCACAAGCACGCGCCTGAGCGAAGGAGAACAGCAGAGTCAGGTTACAGTTAATGCCTTCTTTTTCCAGTTGTTCCGCAGCACGGATACCCTGCCAGGTCGAGGCCAGTTTGATCAGAATACGATCATTGCTGATGCCAGCTTCGTTATACAGTTTAATCAGGCGCTTGGCTTTTGCCACGCTGGCAACGGTGTCATAGGAAAGACGAGCATCAACTTCGGTAGAAATGCGCCCTGGGATCAGTTTCAGAATTTCCAAACCGATATTCACAGCCAATTTGTCAGTGGCATCAACAATCTGCTGAGCATGGTCACTGCTTTGCTCGCGTGCCCAGGCAATGGCTTCATCGATCAGTTTGCGATATTCAGGAATTTGAGCCGCATTCAGGATAAGTGATGGGTTAGTGGTTGCATCTTGCGGCTGGTACAGCTTCATTGCCGCGATATCCCCGGTATCTGCTACTACAGTGGTAATTTGACGTAGGGAAGTAAGTTTATCGGTCATGTTGTCGTTTCTCGTCGTTTGTGCATGAACTTTTGGCATGTCAAAACTGTTCATTTCCTAAAGAACGCATGTTCTCAAGAATCTGTTTTCTCAAGCTGCTTTCTGCTCTTTCGAAATGTTAGCCATTTCGCAATAGTGGCTATCTGGACGCACTGCCTTGTCTTGATAATAACATGCGTAAGCCTTGGTGCAAGGCAGTTAAACTGATTAAAAAAAGCGCAAAGACAGGCTTTTTGCTTAGCAACCGTTTTCGCCGTGCAAAACAGCCAGAATCCGGTTGGTTAATAGCAATTTCGTCCATTCTTATCGTGCTGAGACGATTTAGCCAAGCTCTATCATCGCAGACAACCCTACAACGTCATGTCCGATGGGGATACCTATCTTAGCAATCGCCCAATCTTTTTTTGCTGACGTGCGCTTTTTGCTACAGTGTCTTATTTAAATATACCCTAAATAATTCGAATGGCAGAAAGACGGCAAGTGAGTGAATCCTCAGGAGCTTACATAAGTAAGTGACTGAGGTGAACGAAAGTAGCCAACGCACATGCCGCTTGAAGTATGACGGGTATTAACAGGATATCGTTATGCTTATTATTATCTCTCCGGCTAAAACCCTTGATTATCAAAGTCCATTAGCGACCAAGAAGTTTACTCAGCCTGAAATGTTGGATAAGTCACAAGTGCTTATTGAGATTTGTCGTGAGCTGACGCCAGCCCAAATCAGCCGTCTGATGGGGATTAGCGACAAGCTGGCCGGTTTAAATGCTGCCCGCTTTAGCGACTGGCAGCCTGATTTTACCCCGGACAATGCACGTCAGGCGATTTTGGCTTTTAAAGGTGATGTCTATACCGGCATGCAAGCACAGAATTTCAGCGCCGCCGATTTTGATTTTGCGCAAAAGCATTTGCGCATGCTCTCTGGCTTGTACGGCCTGTTACGCCCGCTGGATTTAATGCAACCTTACCGCCTGGAAATGGGGATTAAGCTGGCTAATCCGCGCGGCAAAGATCTCTATTCGTTCTGGGGTGACCAGATAACTGAAAAACTGAATCAGGCATTGGAGCAACAAGGTGATAATGTGCTGATTAATCTGGCCTCTGATGAATATTTTAAAGCGGTTAAACCGGCCAAACTGGCAGGCTCACTGATTAAACCGGTATTTTTGGATGAGAAAAATAGTAAATACAAAATCATCAGTTTCTATGCCAAGAAAGCCCGTGGCCTGATGAGCCGCTTTATCATCCAGAATAAGTTAACCAAACCAGAACAACTGGTTGATTTCAATCTGGAAGGCTATGAGTTTGATGCCGGGCTGTCGGCAAAAAATGAACTGGTATTTAAGCGCGCTGAGCAGTTTTAACAACTTCAAGTAGAAAAAGCATTACCCTAAGTAATTGGTGTTGCAGCCAGGCAGCAAACGAACACATCCCGATGAGCTTACTCAGTCAAGTAAGTGATTCGGGTGAGTGAGAGCGGCTAACAACGCTGCAACACCAAGTAAGACGGGTAATTACTTTGGCAAAGCCATCAAGAAAGCCCGCAATTGCGCAAAATCGGCTGGTAAATCATGGGATAACAAAGGCAGTTGCGCCCGAACAGCCAGTGGTTTCGGCAACGGAAGTTCCTGGCCGAGGATCTCTTCCACGCTCTCTTTGAATTTCGCCGGATGAGCGGTACCGATGAACAACCCAAACTCACCGTCCTGCAACTGATCACGCAAGACACGATACGCAATCGCCGCATGAGGTTCAGAGATATAACCCAGCTCCGCCAGCTCACGCATGGTCTCTTTGGTCACTTCATCACTCACCGCACCGTGGCCTAAATCCTTCAACTGCCAGATTTTACGGCGATATAACTCTTCAACACGTGGCCAGTTATTCGGTTGGCTGACATCCATCGCATTCGAGAGCGTCGCGACGGTGGGTTTTGGCTGCCACTGGCCGTTAACCAGGAAGCGCGGCACTGTGTCGTTGGCGTTGGTTGCAGCAATAAAGCGCTTAACCGGCAAACCTAATGATTTCGCTAACAGCCCGGCGGTCAAATCACCAAAGTTACCACTGGGTACCGAGATAACCAGTTGATTACGTGCTTCTTGTGGCAACTGGGCTACCGCTTCAAAGTAATAGCAGATTTGTGCCAATAAGCGGCTGATGTTGATCGAGTTGGCGGAGTTTAGGCTCAGTTCCTGCTTCAGCTCTTCATCATCAAAGGCCTGTTTCACCAAGGCCTGGCAGGCATCAAAATCGCCCTCAATTGCCACGGTGTGGATATTGCCACCTAATGTGCAGAACAGTTTTTCCTGCAAGGGGCTGATTTTGCCACGTGGGTAGAGAATAACCACCCGCACGTTTTTCAGGCCATAGAATGCATGTGCTACCGCCGCCCCAGTGTCACCGGAAGTCGCCGTTAAGATTGTCACCGGCTGATCACCCGCCACTTCAGCCAACATTTGCGCCATAAAACGCGCGCCGAAATCTTTAAACGCGAGTGTCGGGCCGTGGAACAGCTCCAGTGCGGCGATATCATTCTCAACCTGAGCCACGGGTGCCGGGAATTCAAATGCGGCCTGAACGCGTTTGGTTAAGGTTTCAGGGGCAATCTCACTGCCAATAAAAGCAGACAGAATACGGCTACTGCGGGTAACAAAATCCAGATCCAGCAGTTTATCAATTTCTGTCAGTTCAAATTCTGGCAATTCCAGTGGGAAGAACAACCCCTGATGCTTACCCAGGCCTTGTTTGATCGCTTGCGCGAAGCTGACCTGCTCGTTGTGATCTTTAAGGTTATACAGTTTCATGCGTTATCCCAGTAGTCGTGCGCCTGCGGTATCCAGACGGCAAATATGAACAAAACCTTCGTCGTTTTGCAGGTAATGATTTTGTAGCCAGCCCGCCATGCGTTGTGCGGTTTCATGATCATTGCAGACAGCAAATAGCGTCGGGCCAGAGCCGGAAATACCACAAGCCAATGCACCAATATCATGTGCGGCTTGGCGGGCGGCAGCAAAGCCCGGCAACAGTTGGGTGCGGTAAGGTTCGGCGATAACATCTTTCATCATCTTAGCGGCCAAATCAGGTTGCTGAGTGTGACAAGCGTGAATGAATCCAGCCAAATTACGGCCATGAGCGATACAATCCTGACGGCGATATTGCGCCGGTAAAATGGCGCGCGCTTCAGCGGTCGAGACCTTAATACCCGGATACGCCATGACCCACAGCCAATCATCAAAGCCGGGAACGTTCTGGCTGATGTAACCTTCCTGTTCGAGGATCAGTTGCATCCCACCCAGATAGCAAGGTGCAACATTATCATAATGCACACTGCCGGAAACACGCCCTTCCAGCTCCCCCATCAGGCCGAGTAACGTGACTTTATCCAGTGGCTTGCCACAGAACTCGTTCATCGCCATTAACCCAGCAACTACCGAACAAGCACTGGAACCTAGCCCAGAACCAATCGGCATATTCTTTTCCAGCACCATCGCCACCGGGATCTGTTTGCCCATTTCCTGACAAAAACGCTCCCAGCATTGATAAACAATATTCTCTTTCGGGTCATCAGGCAGTTTGCTGACAAAGCGGCCTTCATTGCGCAGACTGAAACGGTCTGCCGCCGTCACGCTGACACAATCGCCGAGTAAGGTACCATCTAGCGGCGAAACCGCCGCACCCAACACATCAAATCCAACGCTGACATTGCCAATCGATGCCGGAGCATAGATCTTAACCATATTTAAACTCCCAACTTCCAGGATAATGTGCGTAAAAGATCAGCGAATACCCCGGCAGCAGTCACGTCATTACCCGCACCGTATCCGCGCAGCACCAACGGAATAGGCTGATAATAGTGGGTATAGAAAGCCAACGCATTCTCACCATTTTTAACTTTATACAGCGGGTCGTTACCGTCAACAGCATCCATTCTGACGATACAACGCCCTTCTTCGATAACCCCAACATAACGCAGCACTTTGCCCTGCTCCGCCGCATTCGCCACCAAACGGGTAAACTCGGCATCCAGTGACGGCAAACGCGCCAGGAAGCTATCTACATCACCAGAAGCATCAAAACTGGCTGGCAGAACGGATTCAACTTCAATATCCGTCAACTCAAGTTTGTAACCTGCTTCACGGGCCAAGATCAACAATTTACGCGCCACGTCCATGCCAGAGAGGTCATCGCGTGGGTCAGGTTCAGTGTATCCCATCTCCCTGGCTTGCAAGGTTGCCTCTGACAATGTCATCCCTTCATCCAGCTTGCCGAAGATAAACGACAGCGACCCTGACAGAATGCCAGAAAAACGCATCAGTTCGTCACCGGCATTGAGCAGATTCTGTAAGTTTTCGATTACCGGTAAACCAGCACCCACGTTAGTGTCATACAGGAATTTGCGACAAGATTTCGCCGCCGCCGCACGCATCTGACGGTAGTAATTCATCGACGAGGTGTTGGCTTTCTTATTTGGCGTCACAACATGGAAACCATCGGCCAGGAAATCAGCATATTGATCGGCAACAGCCTGACTGGAAGTACAATCGACAATCACCGGGTTGAGCAAGTGATACTCTTTTACCAACCGAATCAGACGGCTTAAGTTAAATGGCTCCTTCACCTCAGCCAGTTCCTGACGCCAGTTATCCAACGCAATGCCATGGACATTGGTCAGCATGGCTTTGGAATTAGCAATACCACACACCCGCAGATCGATATGGCGCTGTTTCAACCACGGCTGCTGACGATAGATTTGTTCGATTAATGCCCCACCGACACCGCCAACACCTATTACAAACACTTCAATCACTTGGTCAGTGTTAAACAGCATTTGATGGCAGACACGCACACCGGTGGTAACCGCATCATTACTCACCACCACCGAAATAGAGCGCTCAGACGAGCCTTGCGCAATCGCAATGATATTAATATTGGCACGCGCCAACGCCGAGAAGAAGCGAGCGGAGATGCCACGCAATGTGCGCATACCATCACCCACCACGGAGATAATCGCCAGATGCTCCATCACATCCAGGGGTTCCAAGAGGCCATCTTTCAATTCCAGATAGAACTCATCTTCCAATGCTCTACGGGCACGCTCTAGCTCCCCCTGCGGCACACAGAAGCTAATGCTGTATTCAGAAGAAGACTGGGTGATAAGTACCACTGAAATGCCGCTGCGTGACATCACCGCAAAGACACGGGCAGCCATACCGACCATGCCTTTCATCCCCGGACCTGAGACGTTAATCATCGCCATGTTATTCAGGTTGGTGATACCTTTGACTGGGAAGCCATCATCACTGCTTTCCCCGCCAATTAGGGTGCCAGGTGCCTGTGGATTAGAGGTGTTTTTAATCAGGCAAGGGATCTGGAACTGGGCAATGGGGGCGATAGTGCGGGGGTGAAGAACTGAAGCGCCAAAATAGGACAGCTCCATCGCCTCTTGGTATGACATCGATTTCAGTAAACGGGCATCGGGTACAGTACGCGGGTCACAGGTATAAACCCCATCAACATCCGTCCAGATCTCACAACAATCAGCGCGTAAACAAGCAGCCAGCACCGCGGCTGAATAGTCGGAGCCATTACGCCCCAGCACCACTAACTCACCTTTGTCGTTACCGGCAGTGAAACCTGCCATCAAGATGATGTGGTTGGCCGGAATGCTGCTGGACCCGATACGGCGGGTAGATTCCGTGATATCAACAGTGGATTCGAGGTAATGGCCTTGCGCCAGCAACTTCTCGACCGGATTAATCACAGTAACCGGATAACCTTTGGCCTGAAATAGCGCCTCCATGATTGCAATGGAGAGTTTTTCGCCACGGCAAATGATTGACGCATTGATGCTATCCGGGCACTGGCCGAGCAATGAGATACCATGCAGGACATGTTTGAGTTGCGCAAACTCATGCGCCACCAGCGCTTTCAAGCGTTCATAGTCAAATCCGGGTTGAGTGTCGGCCAACCCACGTAACAGCTCGGAAAAAATCCGCTCCGCATCGCTGATATTCGGCGAGATATCTTGCCCTGCGACCATTTTGTCGATCATCGCAACCAGATGATTGGTAATTTTAGCGGGAGCGGATAACACGGTAGCCACTTGTCCCTGACGTGCATTACTTTCGATGATATCGGCAACACGCATAAAGCGTTCTGCATTTGCTACTGATGTCCCGCCAAATTTCAACACTCGCATTTCTGATTCTCTCCCGCTTTCGCGCTTTTTTTATCGCAAACTTTTTTTGCAAAGATTTGATTGAAAAAAAAAGCCCGCACTGTCTAGGTGCGGGCTTTTTTCTGTTGTTTCCTGTACGCGTCAGCCCGCCCCGTAACCAGTGGTTTCGGTGGTGGTAATAATTGTTGTGTTCAGGCTGATATATCGCATGTCGTCTGTCTGTCTCATAAATGAAGCTGTCCCTCTATTGGTTAAAGCAATCGCCCCCTCAAGTCAAATTTTTTCATCCAATTCCCTAAAGAAACGCCCCCACCCACAATGGGTAATCAACTAATTCAATGGGGGTAATCAGCAGATACAAATAAAAAATCCCGCGATATACCAGATAATAAATCTGTAATGTTAATTTTAATCACTACTATCCACTGTAAGATTTTTTTTCGACTAAATGACAGAAAACACGCCAACGGACAATTGATAGGATCGCGATAGCAAAATCCAATTGAAGACATAAAATGGCAAATTAATCATCATTGATTTGCATGAGTGACTTAAAAAACAACAAATATGAAAAGTTTCCTCTATTACTTTACATTTAACTAACATTGACGATAATTCTTCTTATGCTTTTAGGCGAAATAGGGCGCTGACAAGAAAAATCCCTTCATGGCTGTAATGCTGAAAGAATATTGATTTTAAACAATAAAAATCAATAGATTAGAAAAATCATTTTTTTGTTACGTTTGACATTCAATTTTTAATATTAATAACACTGAATCGATCACATAATTTAACCAACTCGCGCATAAGCTGGTATTCTTGTAAGTCTTTTTCACAAAAGTGTTAACGTGCTACAATTGAATTTGATATATGTCAACAAAGCGTAGTTTTGTTGGGTGGTAGATTCGGCTCACACTGTTATATTGCTGTTAATAGGGTTAGGATATGCGCCGCTTTTGTCACCTTTGGGGCTGTAGGGAGTAACACCCCGACCAAGCTAGTGATGTTGTTGACGTTGATGGAAAGTGCATCAAGAACGCGTTTACGTACTTTAGTCATGTGATGAACGGGATGACGAGTAACAAGTCAATAAAAATCCTAATATAACAAAGACTTCTGTACTTCCTATTTCTATTTTGTTGGCAATTTTAGGTAGCAAACATGCAGACCCCGCACATTCTGATCGTAGAAGACGAGATAGTTACTCGTAACACCCTGAAGAGCATTTTCGAGGCGGAAGGCTATGTAGTTCATGAGGCCAATGATGGCGCAGAAATGCACCACATTCTGTCTGAGAATGATATCAACTTAGTTATCATGGACATCAATCTGCCGGGCAAGAATGGCCTGTTGCTAGCACGAGAACTTCGTGAACAAGCAAGTGTTGCCCTAATGTTCCTGACAGGTCGTGATAACGAAGTAGATAAGATCCTTGGCTTGGAAATTGGCGCTGATGATTACATCACCAAACCTTTCAATCCGCGCGAATTAACCATTCGGGCACGTAACTTACTGTCACGCACCATGAATTTGGGTAGCGTGGGTGAAGAGCGCCGCTTGGTTGAGAGTTACAAATTTAATGGCTGGGAGCTGGATATCAATAGCCGCTCACTGATAAGCCCTGCTGGCGAGCATTATAAGCTGCCACGTAGTGAGTTCCGCGCCATGCTGCACTTCTGTGAAAACCCAGGCAAAATTCAATCCCGTGGCGAATTGTTGAAGAAAATGACCGGCCGTGAGCTGAAGCCTCATGACCGTACTGTTGACGTGACTATCCGCCGCATTCGTAAACATTTTGAATCCACGCCGGACACACCAGAAATCATCGCCACTATCCATGGTGAAGGTTACCGTTTCTGTGGTGACCTGGAAGAGTAAACCTCTGCCTGCTATCCACAGTAAAAAGCCAGCATTCTATGCTGGCTTTTTTATATCTATCCAATTTTTACCACGGCATAATCGGAACGGCGCTGATCGCATTTTTCGGCGAGCCGTCGACAACGCGATCGGAATAGGTCAGATAGATTAAGGCATTACGCTTTTGATCATAGAAACGCACTACCTGTAACTTTTTAAACACCAAAGAAGTCCGTTTCTGGAAAACCACTGTACCTTCGGATTTTTTATTCTTAATTTTATCACTCAGCTCAATCGGCCCCACTTGCTGACAGGAAATTGCTGCATCAGACGTATCCTCTGCCAACCCCAATCCACCTTTGATGCCCCCGGTTTTAGCGCGGCTGATATAACAAGTTACATTTTTAACATCGGGGTCGTCGAAGGCTTCAACCACGATTTTATGATCTGGCCCGAGCAGTTTAAAGACCGTATCGACGGAGCCAATTTCCTCTGCATGAGCAGTTATGGCCCCAAATGAAAGCAGACAACCAAGGAATATCCAATTCTTTTTCATACACTTACTCCATTCCGCTGAATAACGTTACTCAGCGTTAACTATTTGTACTAAAAATAAAATATTCGTTAAAAAGACATTTTATAAATCTTAGGTTCTTTTTTAACACACTATGCCACAAAATTCTTAAGCAGTCGGGAACATAAAAAGTTGCTACTATTCGCCAGAGCTATTCTTTTCATATGACTAACACCCTAAATTTAGGCCGCTTTACGAGGAAGATCTATGGATCAAGCCAGTATCATTCGTGATTTGCTTAGCTGGCTAGAAAGTCATTTAGACCAGCCTTTAGCACTGGACAATGTTGCTGCCAAAGCCGGCTATTCTAAATGGCATTTGCAGCGAATGTTCAAGGATGTCACCGGGAATGCTATCGGTGCCTATATCCGTGCCAGAAGGTTATCTAAAGCCGCTGTAGCGTTACGATTAACCAGCCGTCCTATTCTGGACATTGCCCTACAATATCGCTTTGATTCGCAGCAAACCTTTACCCGGGCATTTAAAAAACAGTTTGCGCAAACACCGGCGCTGTACCGACGGGCAGAAGATTGGCACTCGGCTGGGATTTGCCCACCGATTCGGCTGGGGGAATATACGCTACCTCAACCTGAATTCATCACCTTGCCTGAACAGCACCTGATTGGTCTGACACAAAGCTACTCTTGTACGCTTGAACAGATATCAACTTATCGTACTGAACTACGTTCGCATTTTTGGCAACAATATCTCGGTGATGCCGATCACTTGCCGCCAGTGCTCTATGGTTTACATCACTCCCGCCCTAATCAGGAGAAAGATGATGAGCAGGAGATTTTCTATACCACCGCCATTGAGCCACAACATGTTCCGGGCAATGTGCCGGAAGGGCAACCGGTTATCTTGCAAGGTGGCGAGTACGTGCAGTTCAGCTATGAGGGGCCGCTGGAGGGATTGCAAAACTTCATTCTGACACTCTATGGCACCAGTCTGCCGCAATTAGGGCTAACCCGCCGGCGAGGGTACGATATAGAGCGCTTCTTCCCGCAGGGGAGGCCGAAAGACGGGCCTCCAACCTCGTTGAAATGTGAATATCTCATTCCTATCCGTCGTTAACGCTGTAGCTCATCAAGTGCTGGCATATCCAAGTGAGCGGTATCGCCAGCACTTTCAATGACCCAGCCAGAGGCCAGCCAAGGGCTTTCTTGATAATCAACCCGTGATAACGAACAGTTGCGCAAACGCAGACGCCGTTCGGCATGCGCGGGCAGACCCAGTAATGTACTCAACAAACATCCCAGCGCCATACCATGGCTAACTAACAGTGGCTTGCTGCCAGCAGGTAACTTCAGACAGCTATCCAGCGCTGCATGCATACGGCTACCCAGTTCAGTCATCGACTCACCTTCAGGAATACGCCCGCCCTCGGTACCATTAACCATCTGCTTACGCCACTGCTCTTCTTCCACCGATAAGCTTTCAATGGGGCGCGCCTCCAACACGCCCATATTCAGCTCACGCAGGCGTGAGTCTGTCACCATGGTTAGGCCGCAAGCATCAGCAATAATTTTAGCTGTCTGCTGTGTGCGGCCAAGGTCGCTGGTAATAATATGGGTGATACCCTGGCTGCTAACCCGTTGCGCAACCAAGTTGGCCTGACGGATACCGATGTCGGTCAGAGGACTGTCTGATTGGCCCTGAATGCGGCGTGAGGCATTCCAGAGGGTTTCACCGTGACGCACGAGATATACCTGTAACATGTCGTTTTTCCGTTATACTGCGTAAAATAGGCACAAAAACCATTACTTTAGATAAACCCAAAGACGTTGGCGTGGCAGATAGACAGCTAACAGCCCTGCTGCTTCAACTCCCAAGGGAATAGGATACTAGACTCATTATGTACCATGTTGTTGCCGCAACTACCAACCCTGCAAAGATTAAGGCTATCACCCTCGCCTTCGATGATGTTTATGGCCCCGGCCAGTATCGTATTGAAGGTGTCAATGTCGATAGCGGTGTTCCCCTGCAACCCATCGGCAGTCTTGAGACACTCAGTGGCGCCAGACAGCGTGTGAGTAACGCACGTAAGATTCGCCCTGAGGCTGATTTTTGGGTTGGGGTTGAAGCCGGTATTGAAGATAATATGACCTTTGCCTGGATGGTAATTGAACACTTACAGTTACGGGGAGAATCCCGTTCTGCCAGCTTAATGCTGCCCGACATTATATTGCATGGGATTCGCCAAGGCCGTGAGCTGGGCGACGAAATGGCAGTTTTAACCGGCATATCGAATGTAAAACATCAGGGTGGTGCCATCGGTATTTTTACCGACGGTAAATTGACCCGCACCAGTGTTTATCACCAGGCACTGCTGTTAGCGCTGGTACCATTTCACAACGAAATATATCAACGCCCGGCACCGTGATACTAAACTCAGGAAGGCTTTACATCGTTTGTCAATAATTGGGTCTCAAGCCAGCTTTTGAGCTGTGGCGGGGCCGTTTTCAAGCTGTTAGAGCCACGGGTAATGGTCGCGATACCTGCACCTAACTGGGTTTTCAATTCACGCTGACTTAATTCCCCGCGCATTAACTCCTCAATGATACGTACCCGGGTACCCAGAGCCGTGCGCTCATCCGGTGTCAGCATCAATTGCAGCAAGGGCAAATGCAGGTCTTGCGCAATCGCGTTTTCCAATAGCGCAACAAAGCTCAGCCAGTGCTGATTATCTTCTGGGGATAACGCCGGATCTGGCGCGAAAGCAGTATTAACCGGGCTGTGGATATTAGGCATGTTTATTTCGTCAGCCGACAGATCATCGGTCAATCGTAGTTTTGTCATGATAGATACCCAAGGTACTATTTAACTAGTACGAGAGCATACCATAACGTGAGATTTAGCCAAAGAACTTGGCGTTGCAGAGCTGCCAGTAAACAAGCCTGCAACGCCAAGGTAGTAAGCGCCGCTAACACCGCCGCAGCGTCAAGGACGAAGAGTAACCCCAAAGTCATTGGCGTCGCAGGCAGGCAGCAAGCAAACGCATCCCGATGAGCTTACACAGTCAAGTGATTCGGGTGCGCTAACACCGCCACAGCGTCCAGAACGAAGGAGTATCCTCAAAGTCATTGGCGTTGCGGCAAGGCTGCAAGCGAGCAAACCCCGATGAGCTTACACAGTCAAGTGATTCGGGTGCGCGAGCGCCGCTAACACCGCCGCAGCGTCCAGAACGAAGGAGTATCCTCAAAGTCATTGACGTTGCGGCAAGGCTGCAAGCGAGCAAACCCCGATGAGCTTACACAAGTAAGTGATTCGGGTGCGCGAGCGCCGCTAACACCGCCGCAGCGTCAAGGACGAAGAGTAACCCCAAAGTAATTGGAGTCGCAGGTAGGCAGCAAGCAAACGCATCCCGATGAGCTTACTCCAGTAAGTGATTCGGGTAAGTGCGCGTAGCTAACACCCCTGCGACTTCAAGTACAAAGGGGGATTAGTAACGCCGCTGCCACTCGGCATCACTCAGCACCTTCGCTGGGCGATTCATAAAGTGCCGATAAAAGGCATCGTATGCCAACACATTTTTCACATAGCCACGGGTTTCTGAGAAAGGAATACTCTCGATGAATGCCACTGCATCCACTTGCCCGCCACTGTTACCTAACCAGGTATTCACCCGCGATGGGCCGGCGTTATAGGCGGCACTGGATAAGATACGGTTGCACCCGAACTGCTGGTAAACCTCTTCCAGATAGCTGGTACCGATCTCAATGTTTGTAAGCGGATCCAGTAATTGGCTGCTATTGACATAACCACTGATATTATTGAGTTTTACTGTGTGTTCAGCGGTACGCGGCATCACCTGCATTAACCCCGTCGCCCCTACTGGTGACTGTGCTTTCGGGTTCCAGGCACTTTCCTGACGGGCAATAGCCATGGCATAACTTGGGGTTATCCCTTTGCCTTCTGTCGCCTGACGGAACTCCTTTGGCCATGCCAGCGGGAAGCGCTCTTCCAGATGGTCCCACAATTTGGCAACGATGGTGGCCTGTACGCTTAAGTCCGCCCACTTCTGGTTAAAAGCGTAGCGCGCCAGTGCTTCCTGTTCCGGCTTACTGCGGCTAGCGACCAGATAGCTCCACTCGTTACGGGCCAGATTGTCCATATTCCAGTACATCAATTCACGCACCCGGATAATTTCCGGCCGCTGTGCTAACGATGCATCCGGTTTGGTCGCTACCTCAACATTAATGGGGTAAGGAACGCCCAATTTTTGAGCTGCAACCATCGGGTAAAAGCCACGTTCCTGCATCAGGCTGCGCAGGATAGCTTCACCCTCGGTTTTTTTACCTTGTTCCAATAACAGCGATGCACGCCAGTAGCGCCATTCATCTTTATCTTGCGCATCGGCCGGTAAGCGTGCCAGCCAGGTCGCTAACCCCTGACGATCGCCACTGCCCAGAGACATGCGAATACGCCGCTCCAGCAACGACGTTGAATGGCTACGCAAGGTGACTTGATCTCGCCATTTGGCCTGATCGTAAGTCGCATCGGTCCCCATCAAACGCCAGGCCACCGCCTCTTCCAGCTCCAGCTTTTCGCTATCACTCATTTTTTGTAGCCGGGCCAAGGTCGGGATCATCGCTCGCGCGTTCTCCACGTCTTGGCGAGCCAAACGGGTAAAAGCAATGATGGTGGCAGAACGGGTAAAATCTGTCGGCCCGACCGTACGGGCAAAG
The DNA here is from genome assembly GCF_052217165.1 of Yersinia sp. 2540 StPb PI. NCBI lineage: Bacteria > Pseudomonadati > Pseudomonadota > Gammaproteobacteria > Enterobacterales > Yersiniaceae > Yersinia > Yersinia sp. 2540 StPb PI. Next base: position 1,269,304 of record NZ_JAZGQC010000001.1, on the reverse strand, counting down.
CTTTCAACACTGGCCGGGTCACTTTGCAGTTTTGCCAGTGCAGTACCCATGGTCTGATAATCCGCTGGCAGTTGTTTAAGTAAATAACTCACTAAACTGGCATTGCCCTCTTTCAAGGCTAACTTCATCCGCGCCAGTGTTGCCAGTGGGGTTTGATGCCCGGCTTGTTGCCAGACACTGAATAATTTAGTGCAACTGCCCGGAAGTGTCTGGCCGTTCAGCCAAATTTCACTCGCACCATCCCAGGCCACCTGCTGTTCGCCAGTGGCCCATTTGGCATAGTAATAGTTACAACGGGCTGCAACCGGCTTCGGTGCTGTCGGGCTGAATGCCAATAACCCCCGCCAATCTTCCCGGCGAGCCAGTTCATTAACAAAACGGGATGACAGTGAACGTGCTGGCGGCAAGGTTGGATTACGGCTAAGGAAATCGTTCACTTGCACCGCGCTCACCTGGCTCAGGTCTTGCGTTAACTGGCGGTACTCCAGATATGGGTACAGGGGATAATCACGCAACGTGGGCATCAGTTGTGTCACTGTGTCCATCTGATTGCTGTCCCAGGCCAGTTTAACTTGCTGATAGCGTTGCCGTTGGGCATCAATGGAGTCAGCGAATGCCACTCCTGAAGTCGTCACCAGACACACGCCAATCGCCAGATATCGCCACTTGTCCATACTTACTATTTCCTCACTGGTTGTTGGCTACTGCACTTTACTTATCGCCACATCATTATATCGCTTACCGCAACCTCTGATTAGCATATGCCCGATTAGTTCCGGCAGCAGAACATACTAACGAAGAGTTTCACCTGATAGCCAGTAATAACATAAAGCAATAGGAGCTGAAGATTAATCACTTGGTGTTATCACTTAATACCCGCGAAACATTCAACACCCGCAAGAAGATCAATAGCAGAATAGTTCAGCCTGTAACTACTTACTATTCACAAGGTTACCAACAATATGTTGCTAAATGTTTCTTGTTTATTATCTAAGATCAAGGCACTGCTTTGATAAAAATCGACTATCCTTGCTTAATATAACTATGTTGTTGTAAATATATCCTTCAAAATATTTTCTTTGCTTTTTAATCAAAATCAAACCATTAAGGAATTGGCACTGTTCACGGAAGAAATGATAAAAACTTTCTCTGCCCCGTCCCACCATGAAACGAATAGATAGATTTTAGATTTATTAATTTTTAAGAAGGTTCTTTCAATGCAAAACTCATCAGACCATAAATCCGCCTCCCCGCCCCCAGAGGGTAAGGCCTGGTATCAACTTACTGCGGAAGAGTCTTTGCAGCATTTAAATAGCCGCGAAGAAGGGTTAACGCCACAAGAGGCGGAGGAACGCCTTAAACAGTACGGTCCCAATGCGTTACCGGCCAAAAAAAGCAAACATCCCCTGCTACAGTTTTTAGCCCACTTTAATGATGTGCTGATTTACATTTTATTAGCGGCAGCATTGGTCAAGGGCCTGATGGGTCACTCGGTTGACACTATTATTATCCTTTGTGTTGCGGTTATTAACGCCTTAATTGGTTATGTTCAGGAAAATAAAGCCGAGAAGTCTCTGAAAAGCATACAGAATATGCTTTCCAGTAAAGCGGTGGTCATTCGTGATGGTAGCGCCCAGATTATTGATGCACAGGATCTGGTCCCTGGTGATATCGTCACCTTGAAACCAGGGGATAAAATCCCCGCAGACCTGCGGTTGCTGGAAGCCCACAATCTTCAGATTGAAGAAGCTATCCTGACCGGTGAGTCAACGGTAGTCGAGAAGCAAATCGGCGTGATTGAGAACGAGTCGGTGATTGGCGATCGCAAAAACCTGCTGTTCTCAGGGACGACCATCAGTGCCGGTACCGCGAAAGGTTTGGTGATTGCCAGCGGCGGTGATACCGAACTGGGCCATATCAACCAAATGATGTCGACGGTTGAATCAACCCGTACTCCGCTGCTGCAACAGATGGATCGTTTAGGCAAAGCCATATTCATCCTGATCCTGGTCATGATGGCATTCCTGTTCGTCTTCGCCTTTATCCTGCGCGACCTGCCGGTCGATGAGCTGTTACTGGCATTGATAAGTCTGGCGGTGGCCTCGGTTCCCGAGGGCTTACCGGCGATTATTTCGATCATCCTCTCCCTTGGTGTACAAGCGATGGCGCGCAACCGCGCGATTATCCGCAAGCTGCCAACGGTAGAAACCTTAGGTGCTATGACTGTCGTCTGTTCCGATAAAACCGGCACACTGACGATGAACGAAATGACCGTTAAAGCAGTGATTCTGGCAGACCACTGCTATCGCGTAGAAGGTGAAAGCTACGAACCGGTTGGCAACATTTACCCGGAAGGGAGTGACCAGCAAGCCTCGCTCGATACCAACGGCACGTTAAAGACATTTATCACTGCGGTGAATTTGTGTAATGACAGCCAGATTCAGAAGAACGACCAAGGTCATTGGGCCATTACTGGCGGCCCGACAGAAGGCGCACTGAAAGTATTAGCCGCCAAATCCGGTATTGAGCTGGGTCAAGTGACTCAGCACGGTAAAATTCCTTTTGATTCTGCCTATAAATACATGGCTACCAGCCATCAGGTTCAAGCAGAAAATAGTATCTTCCTGACCGGCGCACCTGATGTGTTGTTTACGTTCTGCCAACAAGAACTGACCGACCAGGGTGTTGCACCGTTCCGCCGCGATTACTGGGAAGCCGAGATGGCGCGTTATGCCAAGCAAGGTCTACGCATGGTAGCAGCAGCCTTCCGCCCAACAGAACAACCTGTCAGTGAGTTGGACCACAGTGATATCCAGCAGGGCATGGTGTTTGTTGGTATCGCTGGCATGATGGACCCACCACGTCCTGAGGCCATCGACGCCATAGCGACCTGCCAGCAGGCTGGTATTCGCGTGAAAATGATCACCGGCGACCATCAGGAAACCGCGATGGCGATTGGTGCCATGCTGGGAATTGGCAATGGTAAAGACTCCATTACCGGTGGCCAACTGGAGCATATGGACGATAAAGAACTGGCACAAGCTGCCGTTCATTATGATATTTTCGCCCGTACCAGCCCGGAACATAAACTGCGTTTGGTTAAAGCTTTACAAGAGAAAGGCGAAATTGTCGGCATGACCGGTGATGGTGTGAATGATGCGCCAGCGCTGAAACAGGCCGATGTGGGTATCGCCATGGGTATCAAAGGCACCGAGGTGACAAAAGAAGCCGCCGATATGGTGCTGTCAGACGATAACTTCGCGACCATTGCCAGTGCAGTTGAAGAAGGCCGTCGTGTCTACGATAACCTGAAGAAAACCATTCTGTTTGTATTGCCCACCAACCTGGCGCAAGGGTTGCTCATTATCTTTGCCATCCTCGCGGGGGCTGTTATTCCATTAACGCCATTGCAAATCCTCTGGATAAACATGGCAACTTCTACCACGCTCTCTTTCGGTTTAGCATTTGAACCGGCAGAAAGAGGCATTATGCGCCGCAATCCACGTGACCCATCAAAACATGTGTTAGATGGCCATGCCATCTGGCGTATCGCGTTTGTTGGTACCTTGATTGCCTTAAGTGCTTTTGCCTTGGAAGCCTACATGGAACCACGCGGTTACAGCACTGAATTTATCCGTACAGTATTGATGCAAACACTGGTTACCGCGCAGTGGATTTATATGTTTAACTGCCGGGTGATGGACCGCTTCCCACTGAACAAAGAAGTCTTTGTTAACAAAGGGCTGTGGTTAGTATCCGGTGTATTGATCGTGTTGCAGTTAGCCATCATCTACCTGCCATTTATGAATACTGCTTTCGGTACCGAACCATTGCCAGCCTATTACTGGGGCTTAACACTGTTGGTTTCTATCGCCATCTTCTTGGTAGTAGAGATCGAAAAGTGGGTTATCGGTCGCTTTAAGCGCGGATCGAATCCGGTCTGATATCAATACGTTGCGATACATAAAGCCCGGCTAATTAGCCGGGTTTTTTTATCGCCCATAAATATGATTTAAGATAAATCGCATATTGCCGATAGCATGACTATTATTGCATCAATTAAATCTTATAATAGAATGGCGGCGATTTATTATGCGATCGCTGCAATGAACATGTGAACCATGCCGCCCTACAGGAAGCGCAAAAATGAACACCGCAACTTGCGCAATTAACGGCGTCAGCAATTATGAACGCGACTATCCGCTAAAACTAATGACGCTATGGCGTGTCTGGCGGGCCTGTGCTTCTATTTTATTACTTCTCTCTGGCTTACTTGCCCCCTTACCATCAATGGCTGCGGATAACATCAATGAAGCCCTTATCCATGAACGCAGTAATGCCGCCACCAAAATGGTGTTGGGTATTATCAGCTATGCACGCTGGCCCGTGGCCCCCGTCGTAACGCGCTTGTGTGTGGTAGCCCCGACAATCTATGCAGAAGAGCTGTTTAATCCCGCGTTTATGGAAACCACACATCCCATTAAAACTCAGCGCTATTCCCTCTCGGATAGCTCGATTGCAACCAATTGCGATGTCGTTTATCTGGGGCGTACCGAGCGACAACAGCGTCAGGAGTTGACAGCCCGACTGTCGGGATATCCGATTCTTACCATCAGTGAAGATTATGACGAATGTACATTTGGCAGTGCATTTTGTTTGTTACTGGAAGGTAAGCAGGCTTCTTTCAAGGTCAATATGGATGCATTGGCACGCGGTGGGGTAAAGGTTCATCCCAGTGTGTTGCAACTTGCGCGTAAAAAGACAGACGCATTATGAATTCAACACAGAATAAGTCAGTCAAACAGACAAAAAATCGTCCAAACATCGCGAAGCTCCCCACTCTGGGACGGGTACTTGGTCGTATACATCTGACGGTGGCATTGGTCTCGGTCGCAACGGCAGGTATTTTTCTCACACTGGCGGCACTATTTGCCTTGCGGGTGTATGCCGACCATAACCTACATTTAATTGCCCGTTCAATCAGTTACACCACTGAAGCTGCCGTGGTGTTTGGTGATAGCGTGGCCGCTAACGAGGCGCTGTCCTTGATTGCGGCAAATGAAGAAGTTGCCCAAGCTAAAATTCTCGATGTGAATGGCCGAGAAATAGCTAACTGGACGCTACCAAAAGATAGTCCAATGTATGATATGGAACAAAAAGTCGCCCGTTGGGCTTTGCCTGAGCCGGTGGTACTCCCCATGATGCATGCCGGTAATGAAGTCGGCAGCATCGTGATTGTTGGCCATGGTGGTAGTCTGCTACGTTTTCTGTTGCAAGGGTTAGTGGGCTTATTCGTCTGCCTAATTCTCAGCACGTTAGTGGCACTATTCCTGTCGCGCCGGATGCTGTTTGGCATTATCGAGTCGTTGAACAAAATCACCGAAGTTGCTCATAGTGTTAGCCGCCACCGCAGTTTTGGTCAGCGAGTGCCGTCAGCAAAAATTGTCGAACTTAACGAATTAAGTAATGACTTCAATGGATTACTTGATGAGCTCGAGGTTTGGCAAGCCCATTTAACGCAGGAAAATGACTTTCTTGCACACCGTGCTGCCCATGATAGCCTGACTGGATTGGCTAACCGTGCTTTCTTTGAGGGCCGACTAAGCCGCACGTTGAGTGATTGCGCCGATGATGAACAACTGGCCGTGTTATTTATTGATGGTGATCACTTCAAAGAAATCAATGATAACTATGGTCATGCAGCGGGAGATCTGGTGCTGACCGCGATTGCCGATCGTATCCGCGCACTGTTACGTGAAACCGATTTGGTGGCACGTTTGGGCGGCGATGAATTCGCCGTATTACTGGCACCGATCCACGACACCGATGATGTTGTTACCATCGCTAATAATATTATCGACAGTATGAATCAACCTATTGATTTGGTAGATGGTAGTGAGATAACCGCCTCTATCAGCATCGGTATTGCGATTTACCCTGATCATGCGCTGACCCCCGAAGAGCTATTACAACGGGCCGACGAAGCCATGTATCAAGCAAAGAAACGTTTCCAGTTCGGTGGCAGCGTCATTGCCTACCAATCGGATATTACTCTTACTGAAAGCTTAGGATAGGTGACATGCAGGGATTGAAAAACAACAGTCTGATAAGCCATATCTGGATGAGTTTTTTCGCCATGAGTTTATTGATATTGGCGGGGTGTCAGGCAACCAAACCACCAGGATTAACACCCGAGCAGATTGCAGCCTTACAGGAACAAGGATTTAAATTAACTGAAAATGGCTGGGAATTTGGTCTGGCAAACAAAGTGTTATTCGATAGTGACGTGAAAAAATTGAATCCGTCTGGCGGGCAAACAGTACAAAACATTGGCCGTGCGCTATCGAGTGTGGGCATTACTCATCTGCGGGTTGATGGGCATACTGATTCCATCGGTAAAGATGAGTATAACCAACAGTTATCGCTGCAACGTGCCTCTGCGGTAGCGGATGCACTGGCAACCATAGGTATTCCGCGAGCCAATATTGAGGTACGAGGCCGCGGTAAGTTAGAGCCGGTCGCCGATAACCGTACCCCTAAAGGGCGGGCAGAAAACCGCCGGGTGGCCATGATAGTCACCGCACCCTAACCTTTTTGCGTTCCCAACGAGTGCTACAGGGAGATATAAAACGACTCTCACCGAATCACTTAAGTGATTCGGGTTAGCGACAGCAGCGAACACACCTGCGACTTGAAAGATGCCACCAACATATACCCTATAGATTTCGAGCCGCAGGAAGGCAGCAAAGGAGGTAATCCCGATGAGCTTACAATAAGTAAGTGATTCGAGTTAGCGACAGTAGCGAACACACCTGCGACTTGAAAGATGCCACCAACATATACCCTATAGATTTCGAGCCGCAGGAAGGCAGCAAAGGAGGTAATCCCGATGAGCTTACAATAAGTAAGTGATTCGAGTTAGCGACAGTAGCGAACACACCTGCGACTTGAAAGATGACGGGTATAGTAAAACGGGCTACACTCCGCACCAGATATCCTAATAAAAACTGATCTAGAGAGGCAGACGCAACGTGGCTCAATACGTCTATTCCATGCATCGCGTCGGCAAAGTAGTTCCGCCGAAACGACATATTCTGAAAAACATCTCCTTGAGTTTCTTCCCTGGGGCCAAAATTGGTGTGCTGGGCCTTAACGGCTCGGGTAAATCTACCCTACTGCGTATCATGGCTGGCATTGACACTGATATTGAAGGCGAAGCCCGCCCGCAGCCTGGTATCAAAATTGGTTACCTGCCGCAGGAACCTAAGCTAAATCTTGAGCAAACCGTGCGTGAGTCGGTTGAAGAGGCGGTGGGTGACGTTAAACGCGCGCTGACCCGTCTGGATGAGGTTTATGCACTGTACGCTGATCCTGATGCTGATTTTGATAAGCTGGCGAAGGAACAAGGCGAGCTGGAAGCGATTATCCAGTCTCATGATGGCCATAACCTGGATAACCAGTTAGAGCGTGCTGCCGATGCTCTGCGCCTGCCACCGTGGGAGGCCAAAATTGCCAATCTGTCCGGTGGTGAACGTCGTCGCGTGGCAATTTGCCGCCTGCTGCTGGAAAAACCCGATATGTTGTTGCTGGATGAACCAACTAACCACTTGGATGCCGAATCCGTGGCTTGGCTGGAGCGCTTCTTGCACGACTATGAGGGCACTGTTGTCGCCATTACCCATGACCGTTACTTCCTTGATAATGTGGCGGGTTGGATTCTGGAACTGGACCGTGGCGAAGGTATTCCGTGGGAAGGCAATTACTCCTCATGGCTGGAGCAGAAAGATGCTCGTCTGGCACTGGAAGCCTCTTCCGAAGCCGCACGTCGCAAGTCTATTGAGAAAGAGCTGGAATGGGTTCGCCAGAATCCAAAAGGCCGTCAGGCGAAAGGTAAAGCACGTCTGGCCCGCTTTGAAGAACTTAACAGCGTTGAGTATCAAAAACGTAATGAAACCAGTGAATTGTTCATTCCGCCGGGTCCACGGTTGGGCGACAAAGTGCTGGAAGTTGAGCACCTGAGCAAGTCTTACGGTGACCGTCTGCTGATTGATGATCTGACCTTTGCGCTGCCGAAAGGGGCGATAGTGGGGATCATCGGGCCAAACGGGGCCGGTAAATCAACCCTGTTCCGCATGTTATCTGGGCAGGAACAACCTGATTCCGGCACGATTTCACTGGGCGATACCGTGCAATTGGCATCGGTTGATCAGTTCCGTGACAACATGGACGACAGCAAAACCGTATGGGAAGAAGTCTCCGGCGGTCAGGACATCATGAAGATCGGTAACTTTGAAATTCCAAGCCGTGCTTATGTAGGCCGCTTTAACTTTAAAGGGATTGATCAGGGCAAGCGTGTGGGTGAGCTGTCCGGTGGTGAGCGCGGCCGTATCCATTTGGCCAAACTGCTACAGGTTGGCGGTAACATGTTGCTGCTCGATGAACCGACTAACGATCTGGATATCGAAACGCTGCGCGCACTGGAAAACGCCTTACTGGAATTCCCGGGTTGCGCGATGGTTATTTCCCATGACCGTTGGTTCCTTGACCGAATTGCTACCCATATCATCGACTATCAGGATGAGGGCAAAGTGGCGTTCTTCGAAGGTAACTTTACTGAATACGAAGAGTGGAAGAAACGCACTCTGGGTGCCGAAGCACTGGAACCACACCGTATCAAGTATAAGAAGATGACCAAGTAATATGACATCGGCTCATCACGTGAGCCGATTAAAGCCGCTATTCGGCTCATCAAATGAGCCGAATACTCCAGCGACTCTCTCCCCCCAACAAGCCGCCAACCACCAGAATTCCATTCTGTGATCGTTATCATTCTTACCCACTGAATTTTGCCAGTATTCCTTGTCCTAAGGCAGTCAGCCGAAGGTGACAAGACTGCACACTATTTAGACTCCTTCGTCATCAGCGGTTTATGCGCCCTTCTGGTTCTGCGCCTACCCGCACCATCACAACGAAGGATAATAAGATGAACAATGCGATTATATTGGGGATAATTTGGCATCTGGTGGGCGCTGCCAGTGCGGCGTGTTTCTACGCGCCGTTTAAGCAAGTTAAAAAGTGGTCATGGGAGACCATGTGGTCGATTGGTGGCCTGGTGTCATGGCTTATCCTACCCTGGACGGTCAGCTATTTGTTATTGCCTGATTTTTGGCAATATTACGGCTCCTTCAGCATAGCAACCCTACTGCCAGTATTTCTGTTCGGTGCCATGTGGGGGATTGGTAATATCAACTACGGCCTGACCATGCGTTACCTCGGCATGTCGATGGGGATTGGGATTGCCATCGGTATCACCCTGATTATCGGCACATTAATGACCCCCATACTGCAAGGGCGCTTTGATGTACTGCTCGGCACTGCTGGCGGCCAAATGACCCTGCTGGGCGTCGTCGTGGCACTGATCGGGGTAGCTATTGTCAGTTACGCTGGATTACTGAAAGAACGCGCCATGGGCATTCAGGCGGAAGAGTTCAACCTGAAGAAAGGGCTTATTCTGGCGGTGATGTGCGGTATTTTCTCAGCCGGTATGTCATTTGCCATGGATGCCGCGAAACCGATGCATGAAGCCGCCAGCGCATTAGGGATTAACCCTCTGTATGTGGCGTTGCCAAGTTACGTCATCATCATGGGCGGTGGGGCCATCATCAACCTGAGTTACTGTTTTATTCGTTTAGCCAGCCTCAAGAATTTGTCGGTCAAAGCCGATTTTTCTATCGCCAAACCGCTGTTGATCACTAATATTTTGTTCTCAGCCTTGGGGGGATTGATGTGGTATCTGCAATTCTTCTTCTATGCCTGGGGTCACGCCAAAATCCCACCACAGTATGACTATATGAGCTGGATGCTGCACATGAGTTTCTATGTGTTGTGTGGTGGTATTGTGGGTCTGTTACTCAAAGAGTGGAAATGCTCTAGCAAGAAACCAGTGACGGTGCTGTGTATTGGTTGTCTGGTGATCATTCTGGCAGCAAATATAGTCGGTTTGGGTATGGCAGCATAATCGCAAAACTAAAGATAAAATGGTATTGGCGGGTGACGTTAAGCAACGTCCTCGCCAATTGGCATTGCTAAATGATGGTCGTACCCTGCGGCTGTTCTGCTTCCCGCCTATTCTTACCCGCGAATAACGGTGCTCGAACAAAACGCTGGCGATAGTCGCGTGGTGTCATGCCTGCTTCACGCGTAAAAACGGCAGAGAAATAATTACTGTCCTCAAACCCGCAACGCGCAGCAATATCACTGATGCGATGCTCACTTCCCCGCAGCAAACATTTGGCATGACAAAGGCGAATTTGGCGTAAATAATGGCTGATACTCATTCCGGTCTGTTGGCGAAACAGTTGTTTAAGTGAACGTTCAACCAACTGATTTTTATGGCAGAACTCTGCCATATCAAAATGCGTTGCCAGGCTTTGTTGTACGGCAGACATCACGAGATCTAGCTGTTCACCATCGGGCAATAGATGTGCCTGTTCAGCTCGGTAGCGATGGCGTTTTAGTACGATGGCGAGTTGCAATAATAGCGCCTCCGTCAGTTGTATCGACCAGGAATCTGTCTTACGTGACTCCTGTGCCAACTGATGAATAATCGGCCGAGCCTGTGCCATGCCCTGCGTGGTTAACCGCCAGTATCCTTGATTCTGCTCATGCCCAAATAGAGGTAATAACTTATGCCACTGTGCATTTAGGTGTAACCGTTCCGGGCAATAAATAATGTTATCTAATACCAAGTCATGCACGGATTCGTAGCTATGATGATCTGTGGCTTGAATATAAAAAACGTCGCCACAGGTAATGCGGTAAGGATGGTCATTTAGGACATGTAACCCGTTACCCCGCCAGACAATCACAATCTCGCAGAATTGATGGGTATGCTCTGCGAAGACTTCCTGCGGGTATCGGTTGGTTACCGCCACCGGCATCTGCTCCGATGGCAAATAATCCCGGCTTTCTAACCGCAGTGGTATCCGCATGTTTATCGCCCTATATTTACAGGTCAATTAATAAGCAGCTCATTATCATGAAACTACCGATTTTTACCGTGATGCTATTCACGCCTCCACGGGTTGCACTACAGTTGACGGCGCAAATCACGGGGAGACTGAGAAAACTCCCGCTTAAACAGCGTTGAAAAATGATTGCTGTCACCGAAACCACATTGGTAGGCAATCTCGGTAACGCTATTGTCGCTGTAACACAATTGATGACGCGCCTGTAGCAAACGCAAACGCGTCAGATAACGTTGTGGGGTCATGCCGGTCTGGTTTTTTAACTGCCGATGGAGGGTGCGTAATGGTAAAGCAAAGCGATCAGCCAGTTCCGGCCACTCAATTACCTCACTGTAGTGGTTCTGTAGCCAGTCTAATAATTGGCATAACCGCCCTTCCTGATCCTCACCCACCTGCGCCCGACACCCTTGCCACAGTTGTACCAACAACTGCATAAACACACTTTCATGTAGTGCAATATCTTCAGCTTGCTCACTGTGAGGCGAGTGCTCAAGGCAGCGAATCAAGTGTTTTACTTGCTGTAAAACCTGTCCATTAATCCGCCAATGAGAGGGGTAAACCCCTTCCGTTTCACGTGGCAGAAAATGTTCTACGCCAGACAAGAAACGAAAAGCATCGGGCGCACGGAATAAGACGTTGGTGAGGAACAAACCGTCGGTTGACTCAAACAGGTGACTATCATGGTCACGGACAAAACAAACACACCCTCCGCTTAAGGTGTAGGGGTTGCCATTAAACACATGGACCCCGGCCCCCTGCTCAACAATAATAATTTCATAAAAATCATGATGATGCTCTGGAAATACTGGTTGTGGCGCCCGGGTTTCAATTGCAACCGATGCGGAACTTGAAGAGAAAAAATCAATACTGTGCAAGACAGTCATCTTTTGCCCTCTTTCAACAGGCATGGCGAAATCGCCCTGCTTCAGCTCTCGATAGTAAAAGCAGCAGCGGTAATGAAACCTTCAATTTTTGACGTTAAAAGCGACTTTAGCGGTGATTTTTTTTAGATAAGTGCAGCAATGTTGAAAAGTATGCGCAGGGTCACAGGCGAGCGATGTCCTGTTTAAATACGAAACTGTGAGCTGTTTCACTTTCACTTTCGTCATTTTGCCAGCAAGCCATAGGGGCTGGCAGTGATGAGAAGGTGGTAGGTAAGGCAAGTTTCTACACTGTGGGCATTGAGAAATGACAGGCCACTAATCATGCCCACACAATCAGCAGTGACACCATCTATCAGCCCACGGCACATAGTCGCCATTGACCTTGGCGCATCCAGCGGGCGCGTGATGCTGGCGAGTTATCATCCCAGCCAACAGCAACTTGAGCTGCGAGAAGTTTGCCGCTTTGCTAATCAGATTAAATCCATTGATGGTACCGATGTCTGGGATATTGATGCTATTGAACAATCAATCCGTCAGGGCCTGAATCAGCTCGATAGCGAAGGGATTCAGCTCGACAGCATTGGCATTGATAGCTGGGGTGTTGATTTTGTTTTACTTGATAAGCAAGGGAAACGAGTCGGACAGCCAGTCTCCTACCGCGACAGTCGTACGCAGGGTGTGATGGAGCAAGCGCAACAAACGCTGGGAAGCAGTGCCATTTATCGCCGTACCGGTATTCAATTTTTACCGTTCAATACCTTGTATCAATTACGGGCATTAAGCGAACAGCAACCGTATTTGTTGGCCGATGTCGCCCATCTGTTACTGATCCCGGACTATTTGCACTATCGTCTTACTGGCCAGCTTAACTGGGAATACACCAATGCCACTACCACCCAGTTACTTAATATTGAAACCAATGATTGGGATAGCGATCTATTAGCCTATGCCGGCGTACCGGCCCATTGGTTTGCCAAACCCACTAAACCCGGCAATACCATCGGCTATTGGCCAGGCGCCAGCGGCCAGCAGGTGCCGGTCATTGCCGTTGCCAGCCACGATACTGCCAGCGCGGTACTTGCCGCACCATTGATTGATGCGGATGCTGCCTATCTTAGCTCCGGTACCTGGTCATTGATGGGGTTTGAAAGCCTCACCCCCATAACCCATGGGCAGGCGCTGGCCAGCAATATCACCAATGAAGGTGGCGCTGAAGGCCGCTATCGGGTACTGAAAAATATTATGGGTTTGTGGTTACTGCAACGGGCCACTGATGAGTTGCAGATTAAAGACCTGCCGCAGTTGATCGAACAGGCGGCACGCCAACCAGCTTGCCGCTCGCTGATTAACCCCAATGACAGCCGCTTTATCAATCCAGCCAATATGTGCGGCGAGATTCAGAACGCCTGCCGCGAATATGGCATGCCAATCCCCACCACCGCAGCCCAACTGGCTCGTTGTATCTTTGATAGCCTCGCCATGTTGTACCGGCAAGTTGCCCAAGAACTGGCAGAGTTACGCGGGCGTCCAATCAGCCATTTGCATATCGTCGGTGGCGGCTGCCAAAACCAATTCCTTAATCAGCTCTGTGCTGATGCCTGTGGCCTGAATGTCACCATGGGGCCGGTTGAGGCCTCGACACTGGGCAATATTGGCAGCCAATTAATTGCACTGGGAGAGGTGAGCGATGTTGCTCACTACCGCCGTATCGTGGCGAATAACTTCCCACTCCACCCTTTATCCCCTCACGACAATACTGACTTTGCAGCCCATTGGCCGCAATTCCAGTCACTGAGTCAATTACCTAAGGAACTTTGCATATGACGAACTCTATTGAACAGGCCTGGAGCCTGGCTAAACAGCGATTTGCCGCCGTCGGCGTGGATGTTGATGCCGCACTTGCCCGCCTCGATATCCTGCCGGTCTCCATGCATTGCTGGCAAGGTGATGACGTCACCGGTTTTGAAAACCCGGATGGCGTACTGACCGGCGGGATTCAGGCCACCGGTAACTACCCCGGTAAAGCGCGTAATGCTGCTGAGTTACGTTCTGACCTCGAGCTGGCCCTAACATTGATTCCCGGCCCTAAACGACTAAATTTACATGCAATTTATCTCGAATCGGATACCCCCGTGGCTCGTAATAAAATTGAGCCACGTCACTTTAGCCGCTGGGTTGAGTGGGCTAAAAAACATCATCTGGGATTGGACTTCAACCCATCCTGCTTCTCTCATCCACTGAGTGCCGATGGTTTTACCCTGTCTCATGCCAACCCTGAAATTCGCCAATTCTGGATTGAACATTGTCAGGCCAGCCGCCGGGTCTCTGCCTATTTTGGTGAGCAACTAGGGACACCATCGGTGATGAATATCTGGATCCCCGATGGCATGAAGGATACCCCCATCGACCGTTTGGCACCCCGCCAACGGCTGCTATCAGCACTGGATGAGGTTATCAGTGAAAAGTTAAACCCAAACCATCACATTGATGCCGTCGAAAGCAAATTGTTTGGTATTGGGGCTGAAAGCTACACCGTCGGCTCTAACGAGTTTTACATGGGATATGCCGCCAGCCGCCAGACCGCACTGTGTCTGGACGCCGGTCACTTCCACCCGACTGAAGTGATTTCCGACAAGATCTCTAGCGCCATGTTGTATGTTCCGCGCCTGCTACTGCATGTCAGCCGCCCGGTGCGTTGGGACAGCGACCATGTGGTCTTGCTCGATGATGAAACACAGGCTATCGCCAGCGAAATTATCCGCCACGACCTGTTCGACAGGGTACATATCGGTCTCGACTTCTTTGATGCCTCCATCAACCGTATCGCCGCCTGGGTCATTGGCACTCGCAACATGAAGAAAGCCTTGCTGCGCGCCTTATTGGAACCGACCGAGATGCTACGCCAATTGGAACTGCGCGGTGACTACACCGCACGCCTGGCGCTGCTGGAAGAACAGAAATCCCTGCCATGGCAAGCCATCTGGGAAGGGTATTGTCAGCGCAACGATGTGCCAGTCGATGCCCGCTGGCTCAATGCAGTACGTGATTACGAACAACAGACTCTCAGCCAACGTTAAGGACTCATGATTATGCAAGCTATTCAATCTTCCTGGTTTATTCAGGGAATGATTAAAGCCACCAGCGATATGTGGCGCAAAGGGTGGGATGAACGTAACGGTGGCAATATCAGCCTGCGCTTACTGGCTGAAGAGGTTGAACCCTATCGTGGTGATTTCGCAGCGCAACCACGTAACGTAGAACTCACTCAACCCGCCCCCGAACTGGCGAACAGTTGGTTCTTAGTCACCGGTTCTGGCAAATTTTTCCGCAATGTTGAGTTAAACCCAGAAGACAATCTGGTACTACTGCAAGTCAGCAATGATGGTATGGCTTATCACATTCACTGGGGCCTGCCCCAAGGGGGGCTGCCAACCTCAGAGCTTGCCGCGCACTTCCAATCTCATATTGTTCGCATGCAAGTCAGTGCTGGCAGCAACCGAGTGATCATGCATTGCCATGCCACCAATCTGATTGCTCTGAGTTATGTACAAAAACTGGAAAATGCCAGCTTCACTCGATTGTTATGGGAGGGCAGCACCGAGTGTCTGGTGGTGTTCCCCGACGGTATCGGCATCGTGCCATGGATGGTGCCGGGAACCGACGGTATTGGTAGCCAAACCGCCGAGCAGATGCGTGAACACAGCCTAGTGCTGTGGCCATTCCACGGTATTTTCGGCAGTGGGCCAACACTGGATGATGCCTTTGGTCTGATTGATACCGCCGAGAAATCCGCCGAAATCATGGTGAAAGTCCTGTCGATGGGTGGCAAGCAGCAAACCATTTCTCGTGAACAACTGATAGCACTCGCGGCTCGTTTTGACGTGACCCCATTAGCCGCTGCACTGGACGTTTAACCCCTTCGACCAACGCTCCGGTTCAGGCCGGGGCTGGTCATTATCTGGTCTGCTTTCTTTGAGGAGCACAGCATGAGCTTTATGTTGGCACTACCAAAAATCAGCTTGCACGGCACAGGTGCAATCGAGGATATGGTTAAATTACTCGGTGACAAACAGTGGGGCAAAGCCCTGATTGTCACTGATGGGCAATTGGTCGAGCTCGGCCTACTCGACGGTCTGTTCGCTGCGATGCAGCAGCATCAGCTACCTTATGCCTTGTTTGGCGAGGTATTTCCTAACCCTACCGAAACGTTAGTACAGGCAGGATTCACTGCTTTCAGGCAGCATCAGTGTGACTATCTGATAGCTTTTGGTGGCGGTAGCCCAATCGATACAGCCAAAGCCGTTAAAATTTTGACCGCCAATCCGGGGCCATCCACGGCGTATTCCGGTGTCGGCAAAGTAAAACAGAGCGGCGTCCCTCTGGTCGCCATCAATACCACCGCCGGAACAGCCGCAGAACTGACCAGTAATGCAGTGATTATTGATAGCCAGCGGCAAGTAAAAGAAGTCATTATCGACACCAATATCATTCCTGATATCGCCGTCGATGATCCCGCTGTCATGTTGAATATTCCCGCCAGTGTGACTGCTGCGACCGGAATGGATGCCCTCACCCACGCTATCGAAGCGTACGTATCGCTGGGCGCACACACCCTAACCGACCATTCAGCGCTTGAATCTATTCGCCTGATCAGCCAATGGCTGCCTCTGGCAGTCGATGACGGTAAGAATCTGCACGCACGTGAAATGATGGCGTGCGGCCAGTATCTGGCGGGGATGGCATTTAACAGCGCCGGGCTAGGTTTAGTGCATGCACTGGCCCATCAACCAGGTGCTACCCATAACCTTCCACACGGGGTGTGCAATGCTATTTTACTGCCAATCATTGAAGAGTATAACCGCCCACAGGCAGTCAGCCGTTTTGCCCGCATAGCACAAGCCATGGGGGTAAATACTCAGCAGTTGACTGATGAGCAAGCCAGCCATCAAGCGATAAGCGCCATTCGGCAGTTGTCACAACGTGTTGGCATTCCTGCCGGATTTTCAGCATTAGGTATTCAGGAAAGTGATATCGAAGGCTGGTTAGATAAAGCGCTGGCGGATCCTTGTGCTCCTTGTAACCCACGTACTGCGGACAGAGATCAAGTCCGCGCACTGTACTTACAGGCACTTTGATCGGAGTAATATCATGATACGCAAAGCCTTTGTAATGCAGGTTAACCCTGATGCCCATGCAGAATATCAGCGGCGGCACTCACCCATCTGGCCAGAACTGGAAGCGGTACTGAAAGCCCATGGCGCTCACCACTATTCAATTTTTCTCGATGACACGCGCAATTTGCTATTTGGTTTTGTCGAAATTGAATCAGAAGAGCGCTGGAATGCCGTGGCCCAAACCGCCATTTGCCAGCGCTGGTGGCAACATATGGCCGATGTGATGCCAGCCAACCCTGATAACAGCCCGGTAAGCCAGGCACTACGAGAAGTGTTCTATTTGGCATAGCTCGCCCGATGTGGAGCCTGGCTCCACATCTTTCAGGACGTTGCCAGTCCCTGCACATAGTCTTCAAACACCGGATGACCTATCACCACATCAATAAAACAGCTCAGCGCCGGTGAGTTCAACTTACGACTCGGATACACCAGATACAGCTCATTACCTTCAGCCTGCCATTGTGGTAACACTTCCACTAATTGACGGTTTGCCACCACTTCACGGCTTAAAAATGCCGGTAATAGGGTGATACCACCACCTGCCAGGGCACATTCACGGGCATACAGTAGATTATCAGTGACATGTAGCGCAGGTACCTGCCAGCGGTAAAACTCATCTTCACGGCGTAAAATCAGCGCCTGCCAGGCACGGTGGGCAATGCAGCGGTGAGTATCCAGTTGCCTTGGATGAGTGAGTGGCGGATGCTGTGCCAGATAGGTGGGTGACGCCAACAGATAGCGTGGCGCATAGCCCAATCGGCGGCCAATCAGTGACGAGTCCTGTGGCTTACCGGTGCGCAATGCCACATCGAAGCCTTCTTCAACCAAGTCTACCATGGTGTCCGAGACTAACACCTCCAACAGCACATCCGGGTATTGCCGCTGGAAATCTGTTGCCAACCGCGCCAGTAAAGTCGCGCCCAGCCCTGCCGGAGTTGAGATGCGCAAGCGGCCACTGGGGTTATCCTTCAGGCGTTGCAGCGACAGATCAGCGCGCTCTGCGGCTTGTAGCATCTCCTGACAATGCACCAGATAGCGCTCACCGGCAAAGGTCAGGTTCAGCTGACGGGTGGTTCGATTGAGTAAACGGATACCTAAGTTTTGTTCTAATTGACTGATGCGCTGGCTGACACTGGATTTCGGCAAACCCGCCATTTCAGCGGCGCGGGTAAAGCTGCCACACTCCGCGACTCGTGCAAACAGCGCCATATCCTGAAGTTGTTTAAACATGATTGTTTATCTTAGACGAACACTGCGTTAGTGATTGTCCATCTTATCACCACCACCAAGAAGGTCTAGACTCAATCCATACGCTAAACAGGAGTATTACCATGTCAGTTAAAGCCATTGCCGTGAACCCGCAACAACCCACCGATTTTATTGAAGTCGCTCTGGACTCACTCACTCCCGGTCCGTTTGATTTGCTGGTTGAGGTTAAAGCCGCATCCATCAATCCGGTTGATACCAAAGTACATGCTGGCCTGAAGAAGAATGGCCTGCAACAGCCGCGAATTCTGGGTTGGGATGCCGCTGGAGTGGTCATCAGCGTCGGTGCGAACGTCACCGAGTTCCGTGCAGGTGATGAAGTGTGGTATGCCGGCGATATCACCCGCCCCGGTAGCAATGCTAACCAACAGTTGGTTGATGCTCGCATCGTGGCCCACAAACCCCGCTCATTCAACTGGGCGCAGGCCGCTGCATTGCCATTAACCGCAATAACTGCGTGGGAAGCGCTGTTTGAACATCTAAAAATTCAGCACGCCAGTGCCGGACAAAGTTTATTGATCATCGGGGGAGCGGGCGGGGTTGGCTCATTAGCTATTCCTCTGGCGGCATTACGTAGCCCGCTAAAAGTGATAGCAACAGCATCACGGCCAGCATCAGCCGCCTGGTGTCGTGAACGTGGAGCGGACTTAACCGTTGATTATCACCATCTGAAAGCTGAGCTGGCAGAAGAAGGTATTGATAAAGTTGATTATATTCTTTGCCTGAATGACACCGACGGCCACTGGCCCGCAATCAGTGAGCTCATCGCACCATTGGGGCAAATCTGTACCATCGTTGAGAATGAAAAACCGTTGGATCAGAATCAGTTAAAACTAAAAAGTGCCGCCCTGCATTGGGAATTTATGTTCACCCGCAGTATGTTCTCTACCCCGGATATCGCCCAACAAGGGCAAATTTTAAAACAGGTAAGCCAGTTGGTGGATGAGGGCAAACTGCCAGGCACCTTAAGTGAAACACTGCACGGCCTAACAGTGGAAAACCTGCATGCCGCCCACGCGCAAGTTGCAGGCGGGCATATGCAGGGTAAAGTGGTTATTGCTTACTAAATATATTATTAAAAGGGCTATTTTATTTGCCATTTTACATTTGGGCAGTGCTCACAAAATGCATACATTTTGAACGCCCTTAAGGGCGGCCCGTAGGGGGAGCGTAGCGAATAAAATCCTCACGTAGCCATGATTTATAAGGTCATGGTATACGCTCCGGTTTCTGTGCGCTGTCCGCATGCAAACTGACTGCAACAATCACGCCCTCAGATATCAAATTTTCATCAACCCTATTGTTGTACATCACTCAATAATGAAGGGCGGGCAAGGCGTTGCAGGTCCGCGGCCAGTAACTGCTGCACCAGTTCGACGCAGCGCAGAAAGCGTTCATCATAGTCTGCCGATTCGACGTGAACATATTCGATATTGTTACTGCACAACATCTGCTCCAGTAAGTTCTGGAAGGATTTGCGGTCACGATCGCTCCCCAGGCTGCGCAAACCATCGGCAACCCACGGCGTATTATTTTCCAACAAAATAACCAGATCAAAACGGTATTCATCAATCAGCGCCTGCACGAAGGGGTGCTCTTTGCCTTCATACTTTTTGCAAAAGGCCTGCGTGGTAACAAAGTCAGTATCGATAAATGCCACTTTGTTGGCGTATTTCACCGCAAAATCCACATACTGTGCCTGCCCCAGCGCGATTTTGTCGTAATCAGAATATTGCAACGCCATCTCATCGCCGCCAAGATGGGAGAAGACATAATCCCGGCCATATTCCCACGCACTGGTAGTATTGAAGATATTGGCTAACTTATTGACCAAAGTGGATTTCCCACTGGATTCACCGCCCAGTATCGCCACAGTACGGACAAAAAATGGCTTCACTTCAGTCGGAATATAGTCCCAGTAACGGAAAGGGTCACGGCGGATCTGGCGACCACTGATATTCATAAATGAGCGCTGTGGATCAATCAGGATGGTTTCGATGCCAAATTGCTCGTTGTAATGCGGCGCATCCTGGCTTTCGCTGGAATAAATAAAATTCGGAACAATGCCTTTTTCATTCATAAAGCTTTTTACGCCATGGCTCCACACATCCCAGCCATGGGGGTACGGCTCGATACCGTGCTCATCAAACGAATGAATATGGATATTTTTCTGATATTTAAAGGTTTGTAACAACCAGCGCAAACGGTCACTGACCGTCGGTTGCTGTGACATCGAACTGTTCTCAAACAGCTCACGATCGCGTGGCTCATCGAAACAAAGAATGATGTGCAACTCGTCAACCTGGCTACAGGCGCGCTGGATTAAATAGATATGGCCGGTATGCAGCGGGTAAAATTTACCAAACACCACGCCGACTTTTTTCTCACGGCGGGGAAACTCCAGCCCGAGGAAACGGTGCAGAGCTTCAAGCTTTTGCGCACTGGGGCTTTTGATTTTGTCGTTGAGTAGCTGGCTTAAATAACCTTTGGTCATGCCGTTGCATTCGGCCACTTGCTGTAAGGTGCAACCCTTTTGCTTAATTGCTGTTTTGAGATAGTCGAATTGCAGCATACCGCCTCCTTGTTTAGTGCGCTAAACAAAAATAACACAGTATGCTGCAAGATGAACACGACTAAATTAGCGGTTATAAATCCTCTAACACCGCCAACGCATCAGCCAATTTCTTCACACCGAACACCTGCATATTGGGCAGGGGCTTCTTCGGCATATTGGCATACGGCACGATAGCGCGTTTAAAACCGTGTTTGGCCGCCTCAGAGATACGCTCTTGACCACTGGGTACTGGGCGAATTTCACCGGCTAGCCCTACCTCACCAAACACCACTAAATCCTGTGGCAGCGGGCGGTCACGCAAGCTGGATACTAGCGACATCAGCAATGCCAGATCAGCACTGGTTTCTGTCACTTTCACACCACCCACCACATTGACGAACACATCTTGGTCCGACATCTGTAATCCGCCATGGCGATGCAATACCGCCAGCAAGATTGCCAGCCGGTTCTGTTCCAGACCGACCGCCACCCGACGTGGGTTGGACATCATTGAGTGATCGACCAGTGCCTGAATCTCTACCAGCAGCGGGCGAGTCCCTTCCCATACCACCATCACCGAGCTACCAGCAGTGACTTCATCCCCACGGCTGAGGAAAATCGCCGACGGGTTGCTAACTTCACGCAAGCCCTGTTCGGTCATGGCAAATACGCCTAACTCATTAACCGCACCAAAGCGGTTTTTGTGGCTACGCAGCGTACGGAAACGAGTATCACCGTCACCATCAAGCATCACAGAGCAGTCAATACAGTGCTCCAGCACTTTCGGCCCGGCCAGTGAACCATCTTTCGTCACATGGCCCACCATGATAATGGCGACACCCCGGGTTTTGGCAAAACGGGTCAGGTAGGCGGCCGTTTCGCGCACTTGGGCCACGCTGCCCGGCGACGACTGAATATCCGCCATATGCATCACCTGAATGGAGTCGATCACCATCAAGCGCGGCTGCTCTTGCTCAGCAATCAAGCAAATTTGCTCGATACTGGTTTCCGACAGCATATTGAGGCCCGCAGTAGGCAACCCCAAACGATGCGCACGCATCGCCACCTGCTGCAACGACTCTTCGCCGGTGACATACAGGGTTTTCATGTTTTCAGACAGCTTGCACAGCGTTTGCAACAGTAAGGTACTTTTCCCCGCGCCGGGGTTACCACCAATCAGAATGGCACTGCCCGGCACTACACCACCACCCAGCACCCGATCAAACTCCAGAAAGCCCGTTGAAAAGCGCGGTAGTTCGTCCAGACTGATATCTGACAGCTTCTGTACCCGGCTGACGCCTGCATCACCGGCATAGCCACCAAAAAGCTCATTGCGCGACGACGACGAGGTTGCCGCCGCCAGCCTGATTTCGGTAATGGTATTCCAGGCATTACAGGCACTGCACTGCCCCTGCCAACGAGGATAATCGGCACCACACTCATTACAGACAAATGCTCGTTTTGGCGCTTTAGCCACGGTTCACCTCAATTTAATTAGCTCACACCTGCCTGAACCCCAAATTACCTAATAGGCGTAATTGTTGCAGGCAGTTTGAGTGCAGACAGCGCGCAGAAACCGCAGCGTACACCATGACGTTGTAAACCATGGCGACATGAGGATTTTATTCGCTACGCTCCCCCTACGGGCCGCCCTTAAGGGTGTTCAAAATGCATGCGTTTTGTGAGCACTGCACAAGCTCAAAAATGGCAAATAAAACAGCCTATTTCATCGTTCTTCATGCTTCAGACTGCCGGTCAAAATGCAAAGAACACTCAGCAAATCACCGTGACGGATCGCCACTTTCGCTTTGGCATACACCTTCGGCTTTGCATGGAAAGCCAGCCCTAAACCGGCGGCTTGCATCATTTTCAGGTCATTGGCGCCATCGCCGATAGCCACTGTTTGAGCAATAGGGATATTGAGTTTTTCCGCCAACTTGAGCAGGGTATCGGCTTTATATTGTGCATCGACAATCGGCCCTAACACTTTGCCGGTCAGCTTGCCGTCTTTGATTTCAAGTTCATTGGCTGCCACATCGACCAGACGCAGTTTGTCGCGCAGATATTCAGCGTAATAAGTAAAACCACCGGAGGCGATCGCCACATGCCAATCTAATGCCTGAAGCTTACGGACCAGGCTGGTCAGCCCCGGCATCAATGGCAGTTGGTCACGTACCTGTTTTAAGATATTGGCATCCGCCCCTTTCAGGGTGGCAACCCGCTGGCGCAGGCTGGCGGCGAAGTCCAATTCACCTTGCATGGCGCGTTCGGTGACGGCAGCCACTTCTTCGCCAACACCGGCGAGCTTGGCAATCTCATCAATACATTCGATTTGGATGGCAGTTGAATCCATATCCATCACCAGCAGGCCCGGGGTACGCAAATGCGGGATAGCCCCCAGAGGGGCGACATCAAGACCGTTTTCATCCGCTAACGTTTTAATCCGTGGGGTTAAACTGCCGGCCAAACGGATGACCTGATAATCCTCCACACACCAGGCGGAGACAATCACCATGGCGGCACCCAATTGGCCCTGAAAACCCGTAATACGCTGTTTATCCAGCTTTCTACCGTACAGTAGCCAACCTGTATGACCGGCACGATAATCCAGCGGCATGACCTCATCACCACTGAGCGAAAGTGGCAGACCTGGCCATTGATAGATCTCCGCGGGGAGATCGCAATAGGTCAGACTATTAGACATGAATGACTCCTGTAGAAAACGGGGTAAAGACCAGACAAAAGGACGCATCAAGCTATCCTATCGCCCTTGCTTCTGGCAACATAAAGTCACCGATTCTTGCAAGGAACCTGCATGGCTAAGGCCAAACTAAAATTCCGACTGCACCGTACGGCTATTGTGCTGATTTGCCTGGCATTATTAGTCTTGCTGATGCAAGGTGCATCCTATTTCAGCCTCAGTCATCAACTCGCTCGTTCGGAACAAGTTGAAGAGCTGGCGAAAACACTGGCAAAACAAGTCACTTTCAGCCTCGCCCCCATCATGGACAGTGGGGATGATGATATCGACAGCCAAAAAGTTGACGAAATTCTCCAGCAACTGACGCAATCAAGCCGCGTATTGGATGCCAGTGTATATCAAATTGACGGAACGCTGGTCGCCAGCGCCGGAGAGAACGTAAAAGTACGTGATCGACTGGCTTTGGATGGTAAACGCCCCGGCAGCTATTTCAACCACCAGATTGTCGAGCTGATCCCCGGAAAAAGCGGGCCAAGCGGCTTTCTGCGTATGACGCTGGACACCCATGTGCTGGCGACGGAATCCAAGCAAGTGGATAATACCACCAATTTGCTGCGCTTGATGATTCTCGTCGCGCTGGCGGTGGGGATCATTCTGGCTCGCACTCTGCTGCAAGGTCGCCGCAGCCGTTGGCAGCAATCACCTTATCTGCTCACCGCCAATACGCCGGTCAAAGAAGATGAGGATGAAACACCAGAGACAGCTGCCAGTCAGGCAGATGCAGATAAAAAGACGGGCGATAAATAATACTGCGGATAGATATTATGCCATGCGCTCAATTAGCGTGGTGAGAGAAAGCAGTTGTCCCTGCATCTGTCGGGCAATAAGTTTGAATTCATTACTGATGTTCGAGTGATCTATCACCCGTTGCCAGAATATATTTGCCAGTTGCTGTGCGCGTTGCCAGTGCAGTTTGCTGATATCAACAGATAAAGAGATTTCCGGCACGTTGTGGCGCATATTCCCCGTGCTCGTCGGGGCAAATGCCATTGGCAACATATCGTAAACTGGCGCTAATGATAGTGGTGTGTTCTCAGGATGCAGAAAGGAAAGATTACCTTGGTGCATATCGGTATTGGCGATTAATTTGCCAAATGCCCAGATAACGTTAACCTGTTCTAATGCCGGCGCGGCCAGTAATCCTTTATCGACTAATTGTTGGCAAACTTGTGGCCAACTGGCGACTGGGTTGCCAACAAATTCGGCATTAACCGCCTCTAAAGAAACTATCCCTAAACGACCACGCTGCCCGCAGCGATCAAATCGCTCTACCTCAAGGAATATTTGCCTACCAACACCCTGTAAAACCTGACTTGTGGCCGCTTTATAACCCCCATTATTCAAGGTGCTAAGTGCAAGCGACTCAGATATCAGTAGGTCACCCCAGCGCCGACTATTGGCGTTTTGTGAAGAGGCAGAAAATTTGACAATAACATATGACGAAGGCCGCTCCAGATTCCCTGCATAACAAGTAAATTTCGGTTGTTCGCCGCCCGCAGAAGAACCGACCATTTCACCCGCCAGAGCCATTTGAGAAAGTTCTGCATAACGAGATAACTTATCTACCGGATCGATAGGTATCGCATCAGGTGCTGCTAACCAATGTTGATAACTTTGTTGTCCAATCAATATATTGCCATTCATATCATCGGCCTGACGTGACAGAGCTAATAAGATATGGTCTTCATTCCACAAACGAACGTCATCGGTGAGCTGTAACTTACCTGCAACTGACTTCCCCCAAATCCGCCCGAGAAACCCCTGAGGCCGCATATCAGTCAAATACCACGGCAAGCTATCAAATAGCTGCCATGTATCAGATGCCAGTTGATGTACACAGCACATTTCAGCCGGATGGATAGGATAGAGTATCGCGACATGGGTTGCATGACCCTGCTCATCGATACGATATAGCGGAAATGCATGCTCTGCGGCACTATCTCCAGCAATGTACCGCCGCAAGGCATATTGTGTTGCTTTGCCTTTACCTATTTTCAGCACCCTCTCTTTTAACCCGCTTAACTGCCGGGAAACCGTGGGTTGACTGATTGCCATAGCTTGCGCCAGATAGCTCGCGGTCGCCGGTTTTTGGCGTAATAACGTTTCCAGAGAGAGCATATGAATAGATTCGTGAATAGAATGATGAATAGATTTATAGCGCTAATTATCTGATGTGTAAAGAAACCTATTTTTTCTGGCAGATTTTATGAATAGATTCAGCGGCAGAAATCGCTGCCGCTGAATAGAGGGAAGCAGAGACGGGATTACTTCTGATCGCCCAACAACACCGATTCTAATGCAATTTCAATCATGTCATTGAAGGTGGTCTGGCGCTCCGCAGCGGTGGTTTGCTCACCGGTACGGATATGGTCAGAAACAGTACAGATGGTCAGGGCTTTAGCACCGAACTCCGCGGCAACGCCGTAGATACCGGCCGCTTCCATTTCCACGCCCAGAATGCCGTATTTTTCCATCACATCAAACATTTGCGGGTCTGGCGTGTAGAACAGGTCAGCAGAGAAGATGTTACCTACACGGACGTCGATACCTTTCGCTTTTGCCGCATCCACTGCATTGCGGGTCATTTCAAAGTCAGCAATCGCTGCATAGTCGTGATCTTTAAAGCGCATACGGTTTACTTTGGAGTCGGTACAAGCCCCCATGCCGATCACCACATCACGCAGTTTCACATCAGCGCGAACCGCACCACATGAACCGACACGAATGATTTTTTTCACGCCAAAATCAGTGATCAGTTCTTTGGCGTAAATGGAGCAGGACGGGATACCCATACCGTGGCCCATTACAGAGATTTTGCGGCCTTTATAAGTACCGGTGAAGCCCAACATGCCACGCACATTGTTCACTTCGCGCACGTCTTGCAGGAAGGTTTCGGCGATAAATTTCGCACGCAGTGGATCCCCTGGCATCAATACAACATCAGCGAAATCACCCATTTCAGCATTAATATGTGGCGTTGCCATAATCACTTTCCTTAAAAATCAGAGAATTAAAATTTATATTACTGAACTGTTTTTAAGTTTGAACTACTTTGCACAGTTCAGAGAAAATCAGCCATCGCCAGCGTAGATGAGCACCGACAGTTTGGGCACGGCCAGCGCACAGCCCCGCAGCGTACACGCAGTACGTGAGGAGGGCGAGCACTGCCCGGGTTCAAAATGGCACGCTCAGCTTAGCTGAATGACTTAAAGCATATTCTTACCGTAATCCATTGGGGATAGATTGAAATATGTCGCTACCGTCTGCCCAATATCAGCAAAGGTCTCACGATGCCCAAGCGATCCTGGTTTGACTTTCGGGCCGTAAACCAAGACCGGAATGTGCTCACGGGTATGGTCAGTGCCCGGCCAGGTTGGATCACAACCGTGGTCAGCCGTCAGGATCAGGATGTCATCTTCTTTTACCAGCGCCATCAACTCAGGCAGGCGGCGGTCGAACAGTTCCAATGCAGCAGCATAACCAGCAACGTCGCGACGGTGACCGTAAGAAGAGTCAAAATCCACAAAGTTAGTGAACACGATAGTGTTGTCACCGGCTTTCTTCATTTCTTCTATCGTGGCATCAAATAGCGCATCCAGACCGGTGGCTTTCACTTTCTGAGTGATACCCACATGCGCATAGATATCGGCAATTTTACCGATAGAAACCACTTCTCCCCCTTTCTCATCCACCAGTTTTTTCAACATGGTTGGCGCTGGCGGTTCAACGGCCAGATCATGGCGGTTACCGGTGCGTTGGAAGTTACCTGGCTTGTCACCAATAAACGGACGCGCAATCACACGACCAATATTGTAGCCACCCTCGGTCAGCTCTTCGCGGGCAATTTCACATAATTCATACAAGCGATCCAGGCCAAAGGTCTCTTCGTGGCAGGCAATCTGGAACACCGAGTCAGCCGAGGTATAGAAAATCGGTTTGCCGGTTTTCATATGCTCTTCACCCAGTTGGTCAAGGATAACGGTCCCACTTGAGTGACAGTTACCCAGATAACCCGGCAGGTTGGCCCGTTTTACCAGTTTATCCAACAGTTCCTGTGGGAAACTGTTTTCGACATCACTGAAGTAACCCCAGTCAAACAGCACCGGCACCCCCGCAATCTCCCAGTGGCCTGACGGTGTATCTTTACCGGAGGATAACTCACTGGCATAACCATAGGCACCAATGATATCTGCATTCTTATCCAGCCCGACCGGGAATTTACCGGTGGACTCTTCGGCAGCTTTACCCAACCCTAAACGACTCAGGTTTGGCAGCGTCAATGGGCCACTACGACCAACGTTAGCTTCACCACGGGCGCAGACCTCAGCAATGTGGCCCAGAGTGTCGGCCCCTTCGTCACCAAATTTTTTAGCATCTGCGCTGGCACCGATACCAAATGAGTCTAATACCATAATAAATGTACGTTTCATCATTTTCTCCTGCGTGGGTTCACGCTCTGGGGCAGCAATGTTCATCGGCTCCCCCATGTAATTAATCAATCTGTTTTCGCTAACACTTGCCTTCAAGGGCAAATATCTTCAATAACAAAAGTATGGCGTTTATTCAGTAATACGGCGATAGATAACCGGTGTTTCTTCCGGCGCTTTGTCACCCAAGGTGATCGCCGCACGTAGTGCATCTGCTGCCTGCTGCCAGTCATCTTCGTTATTGGCATGAATCACCGCTAAGGGTTGCTGACCATCAACACCGGTCCCCAGACGTGCCATTTCAGTGATACCA
This sequence comes from Yersinia sp. 2540 StPb PI, assembly GCF_052217165.1. Lineage (NCBI taxonomy): Bacteria > Pseudomonadati > Pseudomonadota > Gammaproteobacteria > Enterobacterales > Yersiniaceae > Yersinia > Yersinia sp. 2540 StPb PI. Next base: position 1,240,898 of record NZ_JAZGQC010000001.1, on the reverse strand, counting down.
ACACTATAATCAATAGGATCAGTTGCCCGACGACGACCGCCGCCGAGGGAAACCACCGCCATACCCAGTGCACGGGTATCCATCGCAGTAACCACGCCTGCTCGTTCAGCAAATACCGGCTTGCTCAACATGGCAACCGGTAGGTAGCTGTCATAGCGCTCAACGAAATCACTTGGGCCTTTTTGCGCCGCCACCATGCGACCAAAGAGTTCTGCTGCTTTACCGTTATCCAGCACCGCCTGTAGCTTGGATCTGGCGTCAGCATCATCTTGCGCCAAACCACCTGATAACAGCATTTCAACGCACAGCGCCATCGTCACTTCTAACAAGCGTGGATTACGATATTCACCCGTCAGGAAACGTACCGCTTCGCGCACTTCAACCGCATTACCGGCGCTGGAAGCCAACACCTGATTCATATCGGTCAATAGTGCCGTTGTTTTACAACCCGCGCCGTTAGCCACACTGACAATAGCCTGTGCTAAATCGGCAGATAATTGATATGTCGGCATAAAGGCACCAGAACCCACCTTCACATCCATCACCAACGCATCCAGCCCTTCAGCCAGTTTCTTCGCCAAAATAGAAGCGGTAATCAGTGGAATGGAATCTACAGTGGCGGTGATATCACGGGTAGCGTAGAAACGTTTATCTGCCGGTGCTAATGAGCTGGTTTGACCAATGATGGCGACACCGACGTCCTGAATGATTTTACGGAACGCATTATCATCGGGGAAAATATCAAAACCGGGTATAGCTTCCAGTTTGTCCAAGGTTCCGCCGGTATGGCCCAGACCACGGCCAGAAATCATCGGCACATAGCCACCACAGGCTGCGACCATCGGGCCGAGCATCAGTGATGTCACATCACCCACGCCACCGGTAGAGTGTTTATCCACGATGGGGCCGTTTAGATTAAGGCTCTGCCAGTTGAGCACCGTGCCAGAATCACGCATTGCCATGGTTAGTGCCACGCGCTCCGGCATGCTCATGTCATGGAAATAGATGGTCATCGCCAAAGCAGCAATCTGCCCTTCGGAAACCACATTGTCGCGGATCCCATTGATAAAGAAACGAATCTCTTCTTCGCTCAGTGGCTGACCGTCGCGTTTTTTACGGATAATTTCTTGTGCCAGAAACACAGCATCCCCCTGACCTAAATAAGGATAAAAGCCGCACGGCAGGCTAGTCGCCCGCAGCGCATCGGCTAAACTCAATGATTGCGATAATGATTAGTAACCGCTACTTTTGCTATCACTCTGATGGCCCAGCGTGGTTAATAAGCTGGCTAACAGACTGGATGCGCCAAAGCGGAAGTGGCGGGCGTCGGCCCAACCCTCACCCATCAATTGATCGGCCAGTTGCAGGAATTGCGCGGCATCTTCGGCAGTACGTACTCCGCCCGCTGGCTTAAAGCCGACGGTTTTACCCACACCTAAATCACGGATAGTGCTCATCATAATACCCGCACTTTCCAGTGTGGCATTGACCGGCACTTTACCGGTGGAGGTTTTGATGAAATCCGCGCCAGCTTTAATAGCAATTTCAGAGGCTTGACGGATCAAGTGCTCTTGCTTTAACTCACCGGTCTCTATGATTACTTTCAGTAATACATTCGCGGCAGCGCAGGCTTCTTTGCACTCTTTCACTAATTCGAAGCCGACCTTATCATTACCCGCCATTAAGGCGCGGTAAGGGAAAACCACATCCACTTCATCAGCACCATAGGCAATGGCGGCACGGGTTTCGGCCAGTGCAATAGCAATATCATCATTGCCATGTGGGAAGTTAGTCACTGTTGCAATACGGATTTCAGGGGTACCCTGCTCGCGCAACGTTTTACGCGCAATAGGAATAAAGCGGGGATAAATACAGATTGCGGCCGTGTTACCGGCAGGGCTTTTTGCCTGATGACACAGCGCGATAACCTTATCATCGGTATCGTCGTCATTCAGGGTAGTTAAATCCATCAAACTCAGTGCGCGTTTGGCATAATCGTTAAGATTCGCGCAGGCGGTTAAATCGGTCATAAAACTCTCCAACACTATTTCAGCCCCAGCACCTTGCCAGAACTGAGCATCTATTTATGAGCGGACAAAGAGACCGTACCGGCATCTTTGGTGATTAAAAGTCCCCCTCAGTAGGCGTAATTGTTGCAGTCAGGCAAATAACATAGCCCTAATGAGAAGGTTCTAAGCTCAATACGTTGGCGAGCGGACTTGGTTCCTTGAAGATAGCCCCTATGGGTGGCAATTGAGATCCATCTCACCGCACTAACTACTTGGTCATTGCTTACATCACTGATGCAATGAGACTCCGTACACACTTTAGGCTTTCATTCCGAAAGCCAATAACACTATTTGAACACGTTATCGGCAGCTTGGGTGTGTTCAATTTCACACTAATCAATAGTAACTTGTAACGAGACGGAATTATATGTGATTAAAGTCACAAAATAACCTAATTTATAGCTTTCTGACCACGATACGCTCACTCGCTTCAAGAATAGCCTATGGGCAGGAATACGCAGTATTGTAGGCCTGAACCATAAAAAATTAAGCGTCAGCGGCGCAGACAGTTTGGGTGCGGACAGCGCGCAGGGACTGGAGCGTACACGAAGTAGGTGACAAGCCCCGAGCACTGCCCAATCCCAAAATGGCAAGTCAAGCTAGCCTAATTATAATGCCAGGAAGAAACCGGCGATCGTCGCACTCATCAGATTCGACAATGTGCCTGCCGCTACCGCTTTCAGGCCGAAACGCGCGATATCGTGACGGCGGTTTGGGGCCATACTACCCAAGCCACCCAATAAAATGGCAACAGATGACAAGTTAGCAAAACCGCACAGCGCGAAGGAGATAATAGCCTTAGTGTGCTCGGAAAGAACCTGTAAACCCGCGGCTTTGACTAACTCTTCCGCCTGGAGATACTGACCGAAATTCATAAATGCTACGAATTCGTTAACGATAATCTTCTGGCCGATAAATGAACCAGCCACCATCGCTTCACTCCATGGGATGCCTATCAAGTAAGCAATCGGCGAGAATACCCAACCCAGAATCAACTCTAGCGAAAGTTGTGGATAATCAAGCCAGCCACCAATCCCACCCAGAATACCATTGAGCAGAGCAATCAAAGCGATAAAGGCCAACAGCATTGCCCCTACATTCAATGCCAGTTGCATGCCGGAAGCCGCGCCAGAGGCCGCTGCATCAATAACGTTAGCTGGGCGTTCATCTTCAGCAATCAAGGTCGTAGCATCAACGTTATCGTGCGTTTTTTCAGTTTCCGGCACCATCAGTTTAGCAAACAGTAACCCACCCGGCGCTGCCATAAAGGAAGCAGCAATCAGATATTCCAATGGTACCCCCATTTGCGCATAACCGGCCAATACTGAACCGGCAACGGAAGCTAAACCGCCGCACATTACCGCAAACAGTTCAGATTGGGTCATGGTGGCAATATAAGGGCGCACCACTAACGGCGCTTCAGTTTGGCCAACAAAGATATTAGCTGTGGCGGAAAGGGATTCAGTACGTGAAGTGCCCAGCAACTTTTGCAAACCACCGCCCAATACCTTAATAACGATTTGCATGATGCCAAGGTAATACAGAACGGCAATCAATGATGAGAAGAATACAATTACCGGTAATACTCGCAGGGCGAATACAAAGCCGCCACCACCAAAAACTTCAAACATTTTGTCAGAAACCAAACCGCCAAAAATAAATGAAATCCCCTCATTACCGTAGGCGATAACGTTAGCGACGCCTTCTGACATACCGCCCAGAATGCGGCGCCCGATGGGCACATATAATACCAGCGCACCAATAGCGATCTGGATAATAAATGCACCTACAACAGTGCGGATATTAATCGCCCTATAATTACTTGAAAGAAGTACGGCTATTAATATCAGTACTGCCATTCCAACCAGACTCATTAGCATGTCGCTATCCCTAATAGTGAAATCATTAATTAAATTGAAATAATTTTCGGGGGATTATACCGACATGAAGACGCTATCAAATAATCTCTGTCACAAATAAACACAACTAAAAGCAACCGAATCAACGTAAGTGTGACAAGAGTCACATTAAAAAGCGGAAATAAAGAGATCACACAAATTATTAGTATGATTTGTATATTCCCGGTGGTGATTTAAAGTGGGCAGCTATCGGCGGGCGGTAATCGGAACAAACGTTGACTATTCGCTAACAACTGGCTGGCAATCTGTTGTGGCGTTTCAGAGCGTAGCTGACACAACACGCTGAACACATCAGCAGCCCGCTCGGGCCGGTTTGGTTGCCCCTGAAAACCGGCTAACGGCATATCTGGCGCGTCGGTTTCCAGCAGTAATGCGGAAAGAGGCAATGCGGCCATGACACTCCGGGTTTTCTGTGCCCGCACATAAGTAATGGTCCCACCCACACCAATATAATAACCCAAGCGAATAAATGCCTGCGCCTGCGCCAGGCTACCGGCGAAACCATGTACAACACCAGTGCGCGGCAACACCGTTTTACGCAGCACCGAGGCTAATTGGTCATGGGAACGGCGAGAATGCAGAATAACAGGCAGATCATGCTGTTTAGCCAACTTAAGTTGCGCCTGCAATAGCGCCAACTGGCGTGGTAACTGCGGCTCATCCATATAAAGATCCAGGCCAATTTCCCCCACGGCCACCAGCTTGTGAGTTTTGTTCGCCAGATAGGATGCCAGTGTCGCCAAATCGGCCTCTTGATGTTGAGCGATATAAAGTGGATGCATGCCGAGTGCGGCAAAAAGGGGCGGATAGTTCGCAGCCAAGGCTAAAATACGGGGAAAATAAGCAGCACCCACCGCAGGAACAATCAATTGCCTGACATTCGCCTGAGCCGCAGTGACTAAACTGGCCGCTTCAGCACCACTGAATGGAGGGAAATCAAAGTGACAGTGGGTATCGATAAAATAAGCTTTATCGCTAAGATTCACTATCTGCTCACTCACTTGTACCATTAGGCGGTATCACCTTTGTTTTTTGCCACGCTGGCAGGCAAAATTATCTCTACTGGCAAGGGCTTTCTATTGGTATTCGTTGGAATAATCAACCCATTGTCACTCATACTCATCTGAGCCGGTAGGCCATAGTGAGTGGCGGTCACTGAATCCGCTGGTGTAATGATATCCGGCGTTTGAGTAATATCAAATGAAGAGTCATCAGTATCAATTAGCTCTGCCATATCATCTGGTTGATTAATATCTTGTGGCTGAATGATACGACGTGAAAGTGAAATCGAGGTTTTCTCCCCATTGATTCCAGTCGGATCCCGTTGATCTTGCGGTAATAGCCAGTGCCCGACGGTAGCCAAAAAATAGCGACCACAACGGCGGCCTAAATGATAATCACGATTTAGTGCCGCAATTCGGCTCCCCAGTGCATTACTGGCAAGTGGCTTAGGCGGAAAAATTTCGAAAATACGCAGGTCACCGGGCGGCTTTTCAATAAATTGCTGAATACGGTGATAGCTCTGCTCATGTTGCTGCATAATCCGCACCAGTTGTTGCAAACTACTTTCACTCAGCCAATGTTCCATCCGCTTCATCCATTGCGGCGTGTAATAGGCCTGCGACGGTACAGTCCGAATCACCACAATAGTATCAGCGCCACGGCGGTAGGCTTCCTCCACCGGGATGGCATCACTGATGCCACCATCCTGATAACTGATCCCCCCCAAATCCACCCCTTGACGGTATAAACCAGGAATAGCACTGGACGCTTTAATGGTCGGCAGCCAGCTTTCTCGAGTGGGGGAAATATAGGTAGGTTCAAAATCATCACTGCGGCAGGCACACATTAAGAATTCACGGCCATTGCGTAAATGCTCTTCAGCATGATCCATGGCCAGAGGCAACTGCTGGGATGTGATATCCACCAACCAGTCGAGATCAATTAAGTGGCCACCACGCACAAAACGTAATGGGTTAAAGAAATTAGCTGTGGTGGTGTAGCGGGTAATGACGCGGCGAGCGTAGCCGGGTTGACCGCAGATAAAGGCAGATAGATTTTGTGCACCGGCAGAGGTGCCAATCATCAGATCAAAAGGGTTAAAGCGGGCGCGTTGAAATTCATCCAGCACACCGGCTGTAAAAATTCCCCGCTGCCCGCCTCCCTCACAAACCAACGCCATTTTTCCGGGTTGGTATGGTTTATAGGCGAGTGGCTCAATATTACCGAGCGTGATAGGTATTCTGTATCCCACCATCTATCCTTAATTCGTTACAACAGGTGCCGAGGATACCCCGTCTTACCCTTTGCTGTAACCCTCTCGCCTGACTAAAGGCGCTTACGGCCTGTAAACAGACTGATGAGGAATAGGACAATACCCACTACAAAGACGACTTTTGCGGCCCAAGCTGCCGTACCGGCTAGCCCACCAAAACCTAATGCCGCAGCGATTAAAGCAATAATCAAAAATATAATGCCCCAGCGAAACATAAGCCTCTCCTTCCCGTTTTAAAAAATGGCTTTCTACACTTAGGTTAAAAACAGCGTTTTTAACTCTCTCTGTCTATTTAACAGTAGTGCGTTTAACAGAAGTCGCATTATTAACAGATTTATTATTTGGCTGACGGGCTTATAAAGCTTATTCCGTAAGGTATTTCTCCCTCACGAAATACCCATCAGCCGATAATAATTAAGGTTTGATGCTCAGATCATTTTTAACGCTTTTCACGCCATCAACGGCTTTAGCAATACTTTCAGCACGTTCGGACTGAGCTTTATTCTCAACACTACCTGATAACTGCACCACACCTTCGGTGGTTTCTACTTTCACTTTACGTGAGGGTACGATGTCATCAGCCAGCAATTTGGCTTTGATTGAACTGGTTGTTGCAGCATCACCAGCATATTCACTGACTGATTGTGATTTCTGGTCTTTCACATGCAGCTTATCGCTGACAGATTTAACGCCTTCAACGTTTCCAGCAATTTCAACGGCAGTTTCAGCTTCAGCCTGAGAAGTCACAAAACCAGTCAGAGTGACCACACCATGGTTGGTTTCAACAGAGATATCAGTGCTTTTAAGAGATTTCTCTTCCAACAGAGCGCTTTTCACTTTAGCTGTTGCAGCGCTGTCACCCATGTAGTTATCGACTTTCTTCATGGAGCTATCGAGTTTCGCGCCAGTGCTGTCTACGACGTTGTTTGTCTTATTGAGCATGGTGTCTTCAGCGAACACGCTACCACTCATAAGTGCAGTACCTAAGACAACAGCCATCATTGAACGGGCAAATTTTGTATTTGTCATCGATTTCTTCCTTTGTCGTTATAAACCGTAAAGGGTTATGAAACTTAACTTGTTATAACACCCAAACTTACGGATTTTTACGCCACCCAGAGAGGTGACCAGTTGATGAATACTTTACGATTACTACAGGTTATTTGACCTAAAATTGATGCACGTCAATCCTGCGTGTACCTATAAAGATAGAGCATCTCAGAATAAATACAGTCGGAATCGCCCTAAAGCCGGATTTTTATGATTAAGTAGGAGTTATCCTAAGGAGGAAATAGTGAAGAGAATTAATGAATCGGGGTACCCTGTACCCCGATAGAGTGCGGCTTGGCGGGTGATTAATGTTCGCGGGTTTTACGGAAATTCACTTCCGGGTAACGTTCTTGCGTAATATTAAGATTTACCATCGTTGGGGCGATATAGCTCAAGTTATCACCACCATCTAATGCCAGGTTAACCTCATTCTTACGTTTAAACTCTTCGAACTTCTTCACGTCATCACATTCAACCCAACGGGCGGTAGAGACGTTAACTGATTCATACACCGCTTCCACGTTGTATTCACTTTTCAGTCGTGAAGAGACCACTTCAAACTGTAGAACACCGACTGCGCCAACAATCAAATCGTTGTTGGTCAACGGGCGGAACACTTGCACCGCGCCCTCTTCTGACAACTGAACCAGACCTTTTAGCAACTGCTTCTGTTTCAATGGATCACGCAGGCGAATACGGCGGAACAATTCAGGGGCAAAGTTCGGTATGCCGGTGAACTTCATATCTTCACCTTGGGTGAAGGTATCACCAATTTGAATGGTACCGTGGTTATGCAAGCCAATGATATCGCCAGCAAAAGCTTCTTCTACATGAGAACGGTCACCAGCCATAAAGGTCAGTGCATCTGAAATTACTACGTCTTTCTTGGTTCGCACCTGACGCAGTTTCATCCCTTTCTCAAAACGGCCAGAAACTACCCGCATAAAGGCAACACGGTCACGGTGTTTCGGGTCCATATTTGCCTGAATTTTGAACACAAAACCGGTAAATTTGGGTTCAGCCGCAACCACTTCACGGGTATCGGTTTTACGTGGCATCGGGGCCGGAGCCCATTCAACCAAACCATCCAACATATGATCGACGCCGAAGTTACCCAAAGCGGTACCGAAGAACACCGGCGTTAAGTCACCAGACAAGAAAGCATCATGCTCGAATTCATGAGAAGCCCCCTGTACCAGTTCCAGTTCCTGACGGAACTGTTTAGCCAAGTCCTCACCTACCGCCGCATCCAAGTCTGGGTTATTCAGCCCTTTGACGATGCGCACTTCCTGAATGGTGTGACCTTTACCCGTCTGATAGAGATAGGTTTCATCTTTATAAAGGTGGTAAACCCCTTTAAACAACTTACCGCAGCCAATCGGCCAGGTGATTGGTGAACAAGCAATTTTCAGCTCACGTTCCACTTCATCCAGCACTTCCATCGGATCACGAATATCGCGGTCCAATTTGTTCATAAAAGTGAGGATTGGTGTATCACGCAGACGGGTTACTTCCATCAGCTTACGGGTTCGATCTTCAACCCCTTTTGCCGCGTCAATCACCATCAGACAGCAGTCCACGGCGGTCAGAGTACGGTAAGTGTCCTCGGAGAAGTCTTCATGCCCCGGGGTATCGAGTAAGTTAACCAGACAACCGCCATACGGAAATTGCATCACCGAGGTGGTGATGGAGATCCCGCGTTGCTTTTCCATTTCCATCCAGTCTGATTTGGCATGATGGCTTGAGCCACGGCCTTTTACCGTACCGGCGGTCTGAATTGCGTGTCCGAACAACAACACTTTTTCGGTAATGGTGGTTTTACCGGCATCGGGGTGGGAAATGATCGCGAAAGTACGTCTTTTCGCGACTTCCAGTGCGTATTCACTTGGAGACATAATTTGAGATTTCTACTTTTAGGCCGCCCTGCTCTGGGCCTCATATCCTATTGATATGCGGGTCAGGCAAAGCGAGGCATTGATTGTGGCGCTATACCCTGCTTATTGGAAATTGCAGCAGGCTTAGCGGCAACTCCTATCACGTCGGGTATAAGTGGCTATAGCGCGGTATTTTCTCTGATTTATGCGAGATAGACAATTTATTCAAGACAAACAGTCGTTATTCAAAACAAACAGTCATTATTCACGACTGACAATCGGCAAAACGGGGCTATCCCATCGGCAGCGCCATCATAATGGCATCTTCACGCCCATCGGCACTCGGGTAATAGTTGCGCCGCACAGAAACCTCGTTAAAGCCTAAACTCTCATAGAGGGCGATAGCCCGTGCGTTTGAAGCCCGCACCTCAAGCCAGAGAGTGACGATATCACGTGTTGCCAACTGCTCAATCAGATGTTCAAGCAGTAAACGGCCATACCCCTGCCGCTGATAGTGCGGATCGATGGCGATATTAAACAGCGTCGCTTCATCCAACACCATTTGGGTAATGGCGAAACCGACCATTTGTTGACTGACACTCAACTTAAAATTGAGATAGCGCTCCCCTTGGTTACTGACCAGGGTTTTTTCCGTCCACGGGAAAGCGTGGCTGGCTTGCTCAATTTTGTACGCTGTGGCCAGATCGGCTGGCGTCAGGATAGAAATCTGCTTCATGGTGACAAATCTGCTGCCAAAGTGCGCGCTTAGCGCTCGCGTCTTGATAAAGTCCGGCCAATGCCGGGCTGTGTAACTGCGCGCCAGCGACCGCAAGCGGTTCACTGATGCCCAATCGCCAACTGTTGCACTGCGTATCTTCCGGCAACATTGCAACCCTGTCCGGCGTCAGCGCATAAGCCTGACGCGGCGTGAGACCCAAGCTGTGCAACACATCACACAACAGGGGATCATCATATTCAGGAAGCTGGTGTGCCACAATCAGCAGGCGGGTATCTTCGGGTAAACGAACTGCGATTTCACCCTGCAAGACGGCCGGGCGGCGCAATGTCCACTGCGTAATGCCTAGCTGTTGTAACAGCAAGTCTCGTCTTGATGCCATGCCATTTCCTGTCAGAGCGACCCGTATTTCGACGCTATGCTAGCAAACCCATCGAACATGCGCCAACAAACCTCTATAATCCCCGATCATATTATTAAGGAGCCAAAGACTGATGTCAGCATTAACCCCAGCCAGTGAAGTGATACTGCGCCATAGTGATGAATTTATAGCCCGCCATGTGTTGTTTGCCGGTGATTTACAAGATGCGCTGCCAGCGCAGTTTGATGCAGCCGGGGTACGGGTTCATACCAATCAATATCACCACTGGCAATTACTGAGCAATACGCTGGAAGAGAATGTGCAATTCGGTCTTTTGGCCACTGCCGACATGGTGGCTAACTGCGATACGCTGGTTTATTACTGGCCGAAAAGCAAACAGGAAGCCCAGTTCCAATTGGCTAATCTCCTTTCGTTATTGCCTGTCGGTACCGATATTTTTGTGGTGGGTGAGAACCGTAGTGGCGTGCGCAGTGCAGAAGAAATGTTATCTGAATTTGCGCAGTTGACTAAAATCGACAGCGCCCGCCGTTGCGGTCTGTACCATGGCCGGTTGGATAAACAGCCGGAATTTGATGCCGATGCCTGGTGGGAAAGTTACCAGGTGGGCGATGTGACAGTTAAAACATTGCCCGGCGTATTCAGCCGTGACTCGCTGGACTCCGGTAGCCATCTGTTACTGTCTACGTTCAGTGAGCCATTTAAAGGCAATGTGCTGGATGTCGGCTGTGGTGCAGGTGTGCTGGCCTCTGTATTGGCGCAGCAATCACCTAAAATCAAATGGACTCTGAGTGATGTCTCTGCGGCCGCTATTGAAGCCAGCCGAGCGACATTAGCGGCGAATAACATCGACGCGCAGGTGATTGCCAGCAATGTCTATTCCGACATTAAAGGCCGCTTCGAGATGATTATTTCGAATCCACCGTTCCATGATGGTATTCAAACCAGTCTGACTGCGGCGGAATTGTTGATCCGCGGCGCAACTGCTCACCTGCATGTCGGTGGTAAATTGCGGATAGTGGCGAACTCCTTCCTGCCTTACCCTGCACTGCTGGATGCGGCATTTGGCAGCCATGAAGTGCTGGCCCAGAATGGCCGTTTTAAGGTGTATCAGGCAACTGTCGGGCGTGCGCCACGAGACGCCAAGAAAAAACGTTAAAACTAGGCGTTAAGATGGGCCATCCCTTCCACGCCGTAGCGTTCACCCGCTGCGGCATGGAACGGGAATACTGCATCCAGTGCTGCCAGCTCTTGCGGGCTGAGTGCCAGATCGAGTGCCGCCAGATTCTCTTCCAGATAAGCACGCCGTTTGGTCCCAGGGATTGGGACAATATATTTCCCCTGCGCCAATACCCAGGCCAGCGCCAGTTGAGAGGGTTTAACCCCTTTCGTGCGCGCCATTTCCACCACCGCATCAGCTAATACCAGATTCATGGCAAAATTATCCCCCTGAAAACGCGGGTTATGACGGCGGAAATCATCAGCAGCCAGATCTTCCGGGCGGCGTAACGCTCCGGTCAGAAAACCGCGCCCCAGAGGACTATAAGCCACAAAACCCACACCTAACCGTTCGCAGGTCGCCAATACAGAAGATTCCACATCTCGGGTCCAAAGTGAGTATTCACTCTGTACTGCGGTAATTGGATGCACCTGATGGGCCTTCTCTAATGTTGCCGCTGAGACTTCACTCAAACCGATATAACGTATTTTACCGGCAGTGACCAAATCAGCCAGAGTGCCAATCACATCTTCAACCGGTACACTCGGGTCGCCACGATGCTGGTAATAAAGGTCAATAACATCAACACCCAACCGCTTCAGGCTACCGTCAACAGACTTACGAATATAATCAGGCTGGCTACTGACGCCCCGCACTGTCGGGTCAGTCGGATCACGTACAATGCCAAATTTAGTGGCCAGAAAGACCTGATCACGTTTGCCTTTAATGGCGCGTCCAACCAACTCCTCATTGGTAAATGGGCCATACATGTCAGCGGTATCGAGTAAAGTCACCCCCAACTCCAGCGCGCGATGTAACGTCGCAATGGATTCATTCACGTCCTGATTGGTGGAGTAAAAGTCACTCATCCCCATGCAGCCAAGCCCCAGCGCTGAGACTAGTGGGCCATTCGAACCTAATTGACGTTGTTGCATTGTGATATTCCCCGTTAATGATGTCGGAAGAAAGTGTGGTTGTTTAGCGAGGAAAGATAAATAATGCAGATTGCTCATTACTGTTCAAAAAACACCAACAATGGACGAGTGCAATCATGGACCAAATACAAGCTATGCGGATATTTGTCCGTATTGTTGAATTAGGTAGCTTCAGTCGCGCGGCGGAGAAACTGCAATTGCCCCGCGCAACGGTCAGCCATACCTTAAAACGGTTAGAGCAGCGCTTAGGCGTGCGTTTATTGGTGCGCACCACCCGGCAAGTGAATATCACCGCGGAAGGCACACTGTATTACCAGCGTTGTTTGCAATTACTGTCGGCGTTTGAAGAGGCTGACTCGCTGTTCAGCCATCAGCGGCTGCAACCGGAAGGGAAAGTACGCATTGATATGCCACATTCGCTAGCCCGCAATGTGGTTATCCCCGCACTAAATGACTTTTATCAGCGTTATCCCCATATCACGCTGATTCTCGGCGCGAATGACAGTACCATTGACCTGATGCGTGAAGGTGTCGATTGTGTTTTGCGTGCATGGCTGCCCCATGATGAGCAATTAGCAGCACGTAATATTGGTCAGCAACCACAGATAACCTGTGCGTCACCAGCTTATCTCGCCAAATATGGTGTTCCGCAGTCCCTCGACGACCTGGCCGGCCATCAAGCGGTGGGTTATTTTTCACAGATGAATGGCCGTGATTACCCATTAGAATTTGTTTATCAGGGGAAAGTTGAAAGCCGCACGTTACCTGGCATCTTGAGTGTCAATGGTGCCGATGCTTATATCGCAGCCGGTGTCGCAGGCCTGGGATTGATTCAAGCTCCCACGCCAGGTATTCAGGGCCAATTAACCCAAGGCGAACTGATTGAGGTGTTGCCCCACTGTCCACCACCGGCCATGCCGCTGTTTATTATGTTCCCTGCGGGGCGCTTTCTTGCCCCTAGAGTAAGAGTGCTGATTGACTGGCTGATTGAACTGTTTTCCGATTATCCACAGTTATCACCAACACGACCAAGCGGGCGTTAAAAACTAAAAATACTTCTGTAATCAAATCAATTGCTCAACATATGATGCTTTTTACAGCAAACGTCCCGCTTAGGGGAAATAAGTATTGACCTGAACGTGAAAATCTCTAGAATTCGCCTCCGTAGTTGCTTTATAAAAGTGATGTTCCGGTACGCGATGGTGGCGGAATTGGTAGACGCGCTAGCTTCAGGTGTTAGTGTTCTTACGGACGTGAGGGTTCAAGTCCCTCCCTTCGCACCAAACATACTTTTCTTGGCGATTCGTAGTATATCCCCAACGTAATTGGCATTGCAGGCAGCAAACCAACCCAGATAGGCTTACTGCGGTAAGTGATTGAGGTTTAATAGCCTGTGGCTTCAAGTACGAGGGGAGATTTATATTGCACAGCACATGCGATGGTGGCGGAATTGGTAGACGCGCTAGCTTCAGGTGTTAGTGTTCTTACGGACGTGAGGGTTCAAGTCCCTCCCTTCGCACCAAGCTGGTGATATAAATCCTAAGCTTTACTTTTTTAAGATATACCCAAAATAATTCGAATTGCAGAAAGACGGCAAACGAGTGAACTCCCAAGAGCTTACACCAGTAAGTGACTGGGGTGAACAAAGGCAGCCAACGCAGATGCAGTTTGAAGTATGACGGATATAAGCAGTAAGAAATCATTTGGGCGATGGTGGCGGAATTGGTAGACGCGCTAGCTTCAGGTGTTAGTGTTCTTACGGACGTGAGGGTTCAAGTCCCTCCCTTCGCACCACAATGATTTCAAAAGCACAGTAATACCTCTCTTCTGGCAGGACCTCTTCCTGAAATACACGTAAATGCCTGTAATACAGAAAATTCAGCCAATGCGATTGGGTTCAATGCATCCCACTGTGCATTAACACCGCCGTCAGGCCACCCAACAGCGCCAGACATGATGGCAGCAATAAGAAATGCCGTAACCGCGCGTGATACAACATGCTAACCGTGGCCAGCATGGCGAGCACAATCAGGATACGTAACTGACCGACGGTGATATCTGCCCATCCCAAAACCGGCAGTAAAGCAAAAGGCAGCAATATCCCCCAACCACTAGACATACCACGGCTCAATAATCCACTGATCCCACACCAGCGATAAGCGGCTAATCTGGCTGTAATCATAATAATGGCCCCAAGTGATAATGATAACCAATATCATATATCACTCTGTCGCAGTCTGCACTATGAAGTTGTTAGCAGCGGACAGACAGCGACAACATCAAGTTAAGAAACATCATGATGACAGGCTGAAACAAAAATGGTAATTTTGGTTAAGAAAATTCCTAAAACGATACTAAAACGCTTCAAACAAAAATAATTACTAAGAAAAACTATTTATCGTGATGCCTAAATAATAGGGCTTCATGAGGATATTGTTTATTTGTCTACTGACAGCACGACATTATGCAGAGTGAATTGAATATGAATAGCCATTCCTACGATCAGCTTCTGAAAAGTAAGCATCGGCTCTCTTTACTGCTTTTTTTATTTCTTAATGCGTCGTCTGCTATTTTTAGTATGATATTACCGTCACCTGAAACGCCAGCAGTGACATTACCGATAGTACTGATCACGGTTATCAGCCTGAGTACCGCAGCTTATCTGATTTTTATTTCGAAGAATTATGCCAATAAACTGAATTTATTTTCAATAATCATGGGCCTGCTTTGGGCCTGGCAAATCATTCTTAAATACGAATATTTGGGTAATAATGAAAATAACTACTTACTACTCAGCCTGTTTACGATTTTCTTTATCAGCACCATAGCCCTGTCTGATAATTTCCTTGCTTTTTGTCTACACAGTGCACCAGCAGCATTAACCGTTATTTTACTCGACGATTTTCAAAATATTTTCCGTATTGTATTCACCATCATGCTGCCACTGATTGGTTTCTCCTTACATCATTTGATGCTACGTCGTAGCGATGACTTTACCCGAAAACTTGTCGCACGCCTTTATAATGAAAGGGAAAAATTCAGTGATTTAAGCATGATAGACCCCTTAACCAGTTTGTATAATCGCCGTGGTCTGGAGAATAAACTTGAAACACTGCTGGCTCAGTCTCCCGGCAATCATTACGTATTGTTGCTCGATATCGACCATTTTAAAGCTTATAACGATAACTATGGTCACACGATGGGGGACCAAGCACTGGTACGTGTTGCGGCGGCTATCCGTGATGCTGTTCGTTCACGGGATATCGTGGTGCGCTACGGTGGCGAAGAGTTTTTAGTGCTACTGACTCATGTGAGTGAAGAGTATGCAAGCCAGTTGGCTGAGCGCGTGCGCCAACGGGTTTTAGGACTTGATATTCCACATGTTTTTAACCATAAGGTTTCTACAACCGTGACATTGAGCGCAGGTATTTCTCCTCTGCAAGCCTATGATCTGGCCTCCTCGCTTAAAGCCGCGGATGAAGCACTTTACCGGGCCAAAAAAGATGGCCGGAATAAAGTTGCCTTTGCCGGAGAGAAATTATCAAACGTTGAATCGTCACCTTGATTAAATGACGCGGTACAAACTCAATTATTATTTTCTTCGATAATGGTTGAGTTTAATACTGCGATATTATATTTCACTTTCATTATGTTATTAAACCTTGTCATTGCATCTAAAAAAAATAAATCACTAGCTCATCTGCTGGCAGATAACATCTATTTAAGCGAATCATCCTTCCGCACAGTTGAACATAATTAGCGTTTAAAACCGTAAATTGCGCTATTACCCCCCAGTTCAAATACCCATCCATCATCCAGGCAATGTTGCTCAATGTCTCAGGGTAATCTGGCCCATATTCGTATATCACAATACATGTACAATAATGATTATCATTTATATAAAGAAAAACCATGCAGGGAGAGTATTGCGAATCAGGGTCTGGGGCTTAGCACTGTTTTTTACTATAACGGATTATTTTGTTGCTTTGCTAAACCGATTCTTCTACTTTTAGCAGCAAATAGGATTGAAGAAAACAGGGGTTTATCATGGAAAATACCATTTGGGTTTTAGGTGATGCTGTAATTGATTTAGTTCCTGAAAATTCAAATAATTACCTTAAGTGTCCAGGTGGCGCACCTGCCAATGTGGCGGTCGGCATCGCCCGATTGGGTGGTAAAAGTGCCTTTATTGGCCGGGTTGGGCAAGACAGTTTTGGTCGTTTTATGCAGCAGATATTACAACAGGAAAACGTCGATACCCACGCGATGACACAGGATCCGCTGCACCATACCTCTACAGTTGTGGTGGATTTAGATGAGCATGGCGAACGCACTTTTACATTTATGGTGACACCGAGTGCCGATCTATTCTTACAACCAGATGATTTACCTGAATTTAAAAGCAATCAGTGGCTGCATTTGTGCTCTATTGCCTTAAGCCAAGAGCCGAGCCGTAGTGCCGCCTTTGAGGCGATGCGCCGTATGAAAGCCGACGGTGGTTGGGTCAGCTTTGATCCCAATATCCGTGCCGATATCTGGCGCGAACCACAAGCGTTGCTCCCCTGTCTGCAACAGGCGCTGTTATTGGCCGATGTGGTGAAACTGTCGTTGGAAGAACTGAACTTTATCTGCCCAGATCAGGATATTGCTGGCGCAATGGAACAGTTGATGGCCGACTATTGCTGCAAATTGCTACTGGTAACACTGGGTGCCGATGGCGTTTGGGTACATAACCGCCATCGTCTGCAAAAATACCCGAGTAGGAAAATCACCCCAATAGACACGACTGGCGCGGGTGATGCCTTTGTCGCTGGGTTGCTGACAGCATTGGCACGGCTACCGAATTGGCATTTAGGTGCAGATCTCACCGCCGCCATCGATCAGGCGCAAGCCTGTGGTGCTTTAGCCACCAGCGCTAAAGGAGCAATGACTGCGTTACCTAATGCTCAACAGTTGCGGCATTTTCTCCAACCCGACCACTAACTGCATAAATCCTCCTCTGCATAAACCATTTAGGATGTCGCCTTTGACAGGCAGGCATCCGCCCCCTCCTCTTACCTGTCACTCTTTTTGCTAAACACCCAGCATGTTAGCGCCTGCCACATGCATTATCGCGCGCGCCTTCTTCCTGCTCATCGCCTTATTCGCCTCAAAAAGTCATGCACTTTGCAGTCTGGATCACAATAGCTGAATCGGGTTAGCAAAATGTTTTGCTAATCCCCAAGGATCCCCCTTATGTTAGCCATGAAAAACCGGTTTAGCTGTTTAGCATAAATACAATCAATCACATACCGAGTGATATAAAATGATGATAAAACCAAGCTATCTTGCTGTATCAATAGGACTTATCCTTTCTTGTGCAGCGACAACCACCTCTGCAGCCTCACCCTCGTCTTCCTCAAACATGGATATTGAAGCCCGCCTCAATGCGCTGGAGCAACGATTGCAACAAGCGGAACAACGGGCAAAAAATGCAGAAACACGCGCCGAAATTGCCGAAAAACAGGCACAAAAGCTGGAAACTCGAACGCGTCAGGCAGAAGAAAAGACCGTTCAGGTGGCTAAGCGCACAGATAAACTGGAAAGCAAAACACAGGATGGCAACGGTTTTGAGTTTCATGGTTATGCCCGTTCCGGCCTGCTAATGAACGACTCTGGCACCGGCACCCAAGGTGGCCCATATGTTTCGCCAGCCGGCAGTACCGGAGGGGCAGTTGGCCGCTTGGGTAATGAGCCTGACACTTATGTCGAAGTCAATTTGGAGAAAAAGCAGAAGCTGGATAACGGTGCCACCACCCGCTATAAAGTAATGCTGGCAGATGGTCAGCGCAGCTATAACGACTGGACAGCCGACAGTAGTGACCTCAATGTGCGCCAGGCATTTGTCGAACTGGGCACCCTGCCAACCTTTAACGGTATTTTTAAAGACAGTACATTGTGGGCCGGTAAACGTTTCGATCGCGATAACTTCGATATTCACTGGCTGGATTCCGACGTGGTATTCCTTGCCGGTACCGGTGGCGGTATTTATGACATCAAATGGACCGATAACCTGAAGAGTAACTTCTCGTTATATGGCCGTAATTATGGTGAGATCGAGAATGTTAATAGCGATATTCAAAGCTATATTTTCACTGCCAATAACTATAGCGGCCCCTTCCAGTGGATGGTGAGCGGGTTGCGCGCCAAAGATAATGAGGCGCGCCAAAATAGCGGTGAAACCGTTAATACTAATGCCACAGATAAAGGTATTCACAGCATGTTGGCCTATCACGGTGACAGCTTCTATGGGCTACGTGATGGTACGTCAAAAACCGCGCTGCTGTACGGCCATGGTTTAGGGGCTGAAGTAAAATCTATCGGGTCCGATGGCAACTTAACCAGCAGCGCAGATACCTGGCGTTTGGCGACTTACGGCACCACCGCATTAAGTAAAAACTGGAGTCTGGCCCCAGCAATATTGGCGCAACAAAGTAAGGATCGTTATGTCTCGGGCGATAGCTATAAGTGGATAACATTCAATACCCGCCTGATTCAAGAAATCACCGAGAACTTTGCGTTGGCTTATGAAGGTAGTTATCAGTACATGAACCTGGACCCACAAGGCTATAAGGATTATCACAAAGTCAGTGGCGGTTTCTATAAATTGACCTTCGCCCCAACCTTTAAAGCCGGTGATATCAGTAATTTCTTCAGCCGACCAGAAATACGGGTGTTCGCCACCTATATGGATTGGAGCCAAGATCTGGATAACTACGCCAAGGATGATTCCTTCGGTAAAGATGGTTTTGCCGCCGGTGGGCAATGGAACTTTGGTATCCAAATGGAAACCTGGTTCTAACTATTGCTCACCGCGGTAATCACGACGAATACCGCCTGCTGCCGTGACGATCCTCGGCATGCAGGAATCAAAATAAATTTGCGAGGGATATCATGAATATCAATGAGACCGTAACGGCTCTGCTCCCATTGCTTGGTGGTAAAGAGAATATAGTCAGTGCTGCCCACTGCGCCACTCGCCTGCGTTTGGTGCTGGCAGATGACTCTTTGGTGCAAAAATCAGCGGTAGAGAAACTCGATGGCGTTAAGGGCTGCTTCAGCAATGCCGGGCAGTTACAGGTTATTTTCGGTACCGGGCTGGTCAATAAAGTTTATGCAGAATTTATCAAGGTGGCAGGTGTAAACGAAGCCAGTAAATCTGAAGCTGCCGCTGTGGCCGCGCGTAAACTCAACCCGTTCCAGCGCATTGCCCGCCTGCTATCTAATATTTTTGTCCCGATCATTCCGGCAATTGTGGCGTCCGGCCTGTTAATGGGCTTGCTCGGCATGGTGAAAACCTATGGTTGGGCCGATGCTGACAGCGCGCTGTTTATCATGCTGGATATGTTCAGCTCCGCTGCCTTTATCATTCTGCCTATCTTGATTGGTTTCACCGCTGCCAAAGAGTTTGGCGGTAACCCGTATCTGGGGGCAACACTGGGCGGCATTTTGACGCACCCAGCGCTAACCAATGCCTGGGGAGTGGCGGGCGGTTTCCATACTATGAATTTCTTCGGTATGGAGGTGGCGATGATTGGCTATCAGGGCACTGTATTCCCGGTGCTACTGGCAGTGTGGTTTATGAGTATGTTGGAAAAACGCCTGCGCAAAGTGATACCTGATGCGCTGGACCTGATCCTCACACCCTTTTTGACCGTAATCATTACTGGCTTCGTTGCACTATTATTTATCGGCCCTGCCGGACGAGTGTTGGGGGATGGGATCTCGCTGGTACTTAGCACTCTGATTACCCATGCTGGTTGGCTGGCCGGGTTACTGTTTGGTGGGCTTTATTCCGTGATAGTGATAACCGGCATCCATCATAGCTTCCACGCCATCGAGGCCGGGCTATTGGGTAATCCGAATATCGGCGTCAATTTCCTGTTACCCATCTGGTCAATGGCAAACGTGGCACAAGGTGGAGCCTGTTTGGCGGTCTACTTTAAGACCCGCGATGCTAAAATTAAAGCCATCGCCATCCCATCGGCATTTTCTGCCATGCTTGGTATTACCGAAGCGGCTATTTTTGGGATTAATTTGCGCTTTATCAAACCCTTCCTTGCTGCGCTGGCAGGTGGTGCATTAGGAGGCGCTTGGGTCGTCGCGAATCATGTCAATATGACCGCGGTGGGCTTAACCGGCATCCCGGGCATCGCTATCGTACAAGGCAATTCAATTGTTAATTATCTGATTGGATTGGTTATTGCATTTGGCGCTGCATTTATTATCTCTCTACTGCTTAAGTACAAAACGGACAGCGAATAATGCAAGAAGTCAGTTTGCTAAAACAACTTACGCTGGCAGTGATGCGTGGCCAAATCCGCGCATCGCGTGACCCTCATCGGCCAGGCTGGCACCTGGCTCCCAGTGTCGGGCTGCTGAATGATCCCAACGGGTTTATTTATCATGCTGGCTATTACCATTTATTCTATCAATGGAACCCGTTGGATTGCCGCCATGGCAGTAAATACTGGGGCCATTGGCGTAGTGTCGATCTGGTTCAATGGGAGCATCAGCCTGTCGCATTGGTACCCAGTGAAGAATATGAAAGCCACGGCTGCTACTCAGGTTCTGCCGTCATTGCTGATGACCGAATCACGCTGATTTACACCGGTAATGTGAAATATCCTGATGGCTCGCGCACCGCATTCCAATGTCTGGCACAGGAGAATGAACGAGGGGAATACGACAAATTAGGGCCAGTGCTCCCATTACCTGCGGGTTATACCGGCCATGTTCGCGACCCGAAAGTCTGGCAGCACGACGGTCAGTGGTTCATGGTTTTAGGCGCGCAGGATAAGCAACTGCAAGGGAAAGTGCTGCTATTACGCTCCGATGATTTACGTGAATGGCACAATCTGGGTGAAATTGCCGGTTCTGGTCTGGGTGGATTAGGCCCGTTTGGCTATATGTGGGAATGCCCTGACATGTTCAGGTTAGCGGATCAAGAGGTGCTGATTTTCTGCCCGCAGGGCATCGCCGCTGAAGCAGAGCGTTACCGTAATACCTTCCAGGCTGGCTATTTACTGGGCCAATTGGATTATACCAAGGCAGCATTCACCCATCAGGATTTCCACGAACTGGATCTCGGCTTCGAATTCTACGCGCCACAAACCACGCTGGCCGCAGATGGCCGCCGCCTGTTATTCGCCTGGATGGGCATCCCGGATGAAGATGAGTTGTATCAACCCACCGTAGCCCATGGTTGGATCCATACCATGACCTGCCCACGAGAGCTGAGTCTGGTTGACGGCAAAGTCATTCAACGACCCGCGCGTGAATTGCAGGCATTGCGCCGTGAGCATCGTCAGTGGCAAGGTCGTGCTCAACAGGCACCGGCACTCTCCATCCGCAGTGCTGAAATGATAGTCGAGGTTAGTGCGCCATTTATCCTCGAATTAGGCGATGAAATGATGCTGATATGGGATGGTGAACGTATCACACTAAGCCGCCGCAATCTGCGTACCGGGCTGCAAGAGTTCCGTTATTGGCGCGGCCAATTGCAACAGTTACAACTGCTCTGCGATAGTTGCAGCATAGAGATATTTATCAATCAGGGAGAGGCGGTAATGACTACATGCTACTTCCCGACTGAAGACCCGATAGCAATCTTTAACGGAAATGCTGAACTGTGTCTGCAACACTGGTTGTTGTCTTCGCCCATGTTAGAATGAACTATCTTTCAAGGCGACAGATTCACTCAGTGAAAAACAATAACCTGTGAAAAATCATAAACGAATTACCATTAACGATATTGCCAAACTGGCTGGTGTGTCGAAATCGACCACCAGTTTGGTGCTCAATGGGCGTAGCAAGGAGTATCGTGTTTCCGATGAAACGCGGGATCGTATAATTGCCTTGGCCAACGAACATAACTATCAACCGAGCTTCCACGCCCGTTCTCTACGCTCAACCCGCAGCCACACCATAGGATTGGTGGTCCCGGAGATGACCAATCACGGTTTTGCCCTGATTTCACGTGAGCTGGAGATGCTGTGTCGCGAAGCTGGATTACAGCTACTGATTGCCTGCACCGATGAGAATCCCGGCCAGGAAATGATGGCGGTCAATAGCCTGGTTCAACGTCAGGTCGATGGCCTGATTGTCGCCTCCAGCCAGCTCAATGACAGCGAATATCAAAAGATCAATGCCCGCCTGCCAGTGGTGCAGATGGATCGATTAATTGGTGAATCAGATTTGCCGCTGGTTATCACTGACTCGGTAGCCTCCACCGCCATACTGGTTGAAAACGTTGCCCGCCAACATCCTGATGAGTTTTATTTTCTTGGTGGTCAGCCACGCATCTCCCCTACACGCGATCGGCTGGCTGGTTTTCAGCAGGGGCTGCAACAGGCAGGAGTTACCTGCCGCCCTGAGTGGGTCCTAAATGGCCATTACCTACCCAGTTCCGGTTATGAAATGATTGCCCAACTCTGTGCCCAATTAGGCCGCCCCCCCAAAGCGGTGTTTACTGCCGCCTGTGGCTTGTTAGAAGGTGTACTGCGCTATCTCAATCAGCATCAATTAATGGACAGTGAGATTCATTTATGCAGTTTTGACGATCACTATCTGTTTGACTGCCTGCCGTTGAAAATAGATACCATCGCACAAGATTGCCAAGGGCTGGCACGCCACAGCTTTGAGATGATCACCAGCTTGATTGCTGAATCAGCACTGGCGCAAAATCAACTGATTCTGCCAGGGCAGATCCATTGGCGACATCCGGGTTCTAAGGCGCTCAATGAGCAACACTGAACCGGTGACCACCCCTGCATTAGCCGACTCCTGGCGGCGCTGCCAAAAATTGATGCAAGCCCACCAATGGCGAGTACCTCACCGGGCCGTGGGTGCGACGTTCCAGTCAATTTGTCAGCGCAAAAATGACTTGCTGGTATTAGGTCAGGCGGCATTGGAAGATGCTTACGAATATATGGAATCACGCCCTTGTGTGCTGCTGATTCTGGATGAAAGTGGCTGTACTCTATGGAAATGCGGGCATCCGCAAACGATAAGTCAGCTACAGGCGTTAGGGATTGATTGCGGCAGTTATTGGGCAGAAGGGCTAATGGGTACCAATGCCCCGGCGCTGGCAATTGCTGAAGGCAACCCGATACAAGTCAGTGGCCAGCAGCATTTTAAACAGGCGCTGCATCCGTGGCGCTTTTGCGCCACTCCGGTGTATGACAACAGTGGCCGCCAACGGGCGGTCATTGTTTTAGGTAGCCTGCTCACCGAACATGCGGCAAGTGATTTGCCTCTGACATTGGCTATCGCCCGCGAAATTGGCAATTATCTCCACGCAGATAGTTTATTAGCAGAAACTAACCGTCATCTGAATGAACTCAATGCCCTACTCGATGGTGTGGACGATGGTGTCATGGCATGGGACCAACGCGGTTGCCTGCTGTATCTCAATCGTCGTGCTGCGGCTATTTTACAACTAGATGAAACCAGTAGCCTCGGCAAGCCGGTCACAGATTTGCTGACCTTACCCTCCTTACTGACCCACGCCATTTTACACCGTAATCCCCTCAGCCACGTCGAGGTGACCTTTGAGAATCAGCAGCAATTTATTCCGGCTCTCTTAACCCTCAAACCCATCCCAGATGGTAACCGCTGCGGCTTTATTGCATTACTCCATCCACAAGAATTACTGCGGCAAATGGTGCACAACCAATTAGGGGGGGCTAATTGTACTTTTGATGATATGCCGGTTGCTTCACTAGAAATGCGCCGCCTGGTGCGTTATGGCAAGCAGGCTGCCAAAGGCCGGCATCCGATTTTACTGCACGGGGAAGAAGGGGTCGGTAAACAGCAGTTGGGGCAAGCAATCCATAATGCCAGCAATCGCGCCGATGGCCCTTATATCGTCTTAAATTGTCAGGCATTGCCACAAAATTTCATGGCGCGAGAATTTCTTGGTAGTGATGCCAGTGAAGGGGAATCCGGCCAACCCAGCAAATTTGAACTGGCTAACGGTGGCACCTTATATCTGGAACAAGTTGAATATCTGTCGCCGGAAATGCAGTCAGCTCTGCTGCAAATCGTCAAAACTGGCATGGTAATGCGGGTCAACTCTAATCGGGTGATCCCAGTCGATGTCCGAATTATTACCGCCACCGGGGCAGATTTGCCCTTATTGGTTAAACAAGGGCGTTTTCGCCGCCAGCTATTTTATACCCTACAATCTTTCGAATTACATATTCCACCACTGCGTCAGCGTCAACAGGATATCCCCCCACTGGTACAGCATACATTGGCAAGCATTGGGCAACATTTCCACTGCCAATACCAGCCAGATGAGAGTGTTATCCGTCAGTTATGCCAATACCCATGGCCCGGGAATGATCAGGAACTGAAAAGTGTGGTGGAGCGGGCCGCCATGGCTTGCCGCAATAACCGCATTAACCTCAATGATTTGCCAGAGCATCTACTGGGGGAGAGGCTGTTATTAGAACCGGAGATGCCGCAACCTCAGCCTGTCTTATCACTACAAGAATTAGAAAGACAGGCCATTATTCGTGCGGCACTGGTGTGCCAAGGTCAGCTAAATGAAATGGCGACCTTATTAGGGATAGGCCGCACAACCTTATGGCGAAAAGTAAAACTTCATCGGCTGGATATCAGCCAATTTAAGGGTGGCGAGTCATAATCTCAATGCACCGCCCAGTCAGGGAAAATCATCGGCAAAGTAAATGCTTTTAGCTGCTCAGCAGAGAGTTGACGCCGCTGTGCATTAATCTCTGCGCCCGGCCCTTGACTGTTTGCTTCAAAGAAACGTGAATCTTGTGGATAGAACCAGATTTTCTCGCCTTGCTTATCTTTACCAGACATTTTATCCCACCCGTAAATGTGGTCATCCATCGTCGTATTTATAAATACCGCCTGGCCAATGGCCGCAGGATCAGCATAACGACCATCGTCAAAGGCAGTGGTCGGATGCCACGGACGCCCTAAAGCGAAACTTTTGGCTGGAACACCGGGTTCTTTGGTCAAACGACTGTTGAGGAAAATCAAACCATAAGGTGATGTGTTTAATGTACTGGGGGCAGTAATATAGCCATAGGGTGGCTCAATATCACGACGATCGCGGGTAATAATATTACACCGGTCAAATACCGTAATACCTGAACCAAAAATAAAATCGACATGACCACTGATTTCGCAATCAGTAAAATAGCTACGACTGCCCGTTTTGCTGTACAGCGTATCCTGGTAACCTTCGAGTTTTACTTGCTTAAAGCGCGCCTTATCACTGCTTTCAGCTAATAATAATGCCACAGCTTGAGTGTCTTTTAACTTCGTCGGATCGCTGTCAGCTTTCTTTTTATTGGCCGGGAAATCAAAATCGTTACGAATAGTAAGTTCTTCAGCCGTAAAATTTGCCGCATTGACCCGTACCGTACTACTACCAGATGTTCCCCATTTTTCTCCTTGCGGGTTAAGCATACCGGCTGCCGTATTGGCACTGATCACCGTACCATCACGGTCTTCCCCTTTCAAAGTAACGTTATTACGATTGACCTCTAGCCTTTCGTTATAAATGCCATTTTTCAGGAAAATCACAAACAGCGAATTATCCGCTGGTGCTGATTTTAACGCAGCATTAATCGAGGGAAACTCATTATCCTGAGGCGCAGTAGAAACCACAGCATTATACTGGGCAGCACTGACTTGCCCCAATACAGCAATTGACATCACTCCTAACAATAGCGTTTTACCCAGAAAGTTAATTGGCATTACATGATCCTTAGTTATTAATGCTCGCCAGATTAAAATGGTTTTAGGTTATTATCGATTAAGAAAAGCCAGTTACACTATGGTAAAGTGGCATAATATCAAAAATGGAACATTGTTCTATTTACGTGGATCACATTTTTTGACATTTATAGTTAAATCATAAAAAACCATCTTATATTGAAAGTATGGATAATTTTTAACTCATCTGGCACGCCTATCAGTAACAACTGCATTTTATTCACTCGCGTTACTACTTTATAAAAAGCAACCACCAATAAAAACAATATTTAATCAAAAACATATTATTAGCTAAATATAGATACAATGATAGATATTGATAAAAACTTGCCGAAAAGGGATCTTTGATATATAAAAAAGAAAGAAACAATAAAAAATAGCAAGTCATCAATAAAAACAGGCCCACTAATACATGTGTGTTTATATGGCTTATTTTTATCAATGTAATTTATCAATAACAAATTAACTTACTAGGATATTTTCATTATGGGGATTAAATATAAAATCATTCAGTTTAATATCAATGAGCTTGGGATGGATATAAATCACGTTAAAAATACTTTGTCATTTAAATCATTAGCGTGGGATACTAATGATATAAAAATATCTCAATTAAAATTCTTGGCCAGAAAATTTTATAACGATAAAGTCATCATCTTTCAGGAGGCTCAACGTTATCTGGATGATAAATCCCCACCACCAAACATTCAAAAACTCATATTGCGTTTATCTGATATAGATAGACAAATTTTTTACTCCTATAAACCTTTTAGAAAAATAAGTATTAGCCGATTTATTGTTAAATACATTAATAATCAATGGGAAGTCAGTAATATTGCCTGCCCAGAATTAACTAACTTTACTCAACATGCTGACTACCCCTCAGATTTAAGGCAATTAAAACGTCAATTCCCGCCAATGGACCCGGCAATAAGTCATTCACTTATATTAAAAAAGCTCATAAGGAGTTTCGTCGAAATGCTGTGCGAATGTGAGCATGGGCAAAAAATAGAAAAGGTTGAAGTTACCTGTCATCAGATGTCTTTGATTATTGATAATACAATGAATTCGGTCTGTAATTCGCCAGAGGGCTTACATCAGGATGGATGTGACTATATTGTATCAGCATTAATTATTGATAAATACAATATTGACGGAGGAACGAGTAAACTCTACTGTACAGAAAGAGAAGAGTTTATTAAATCACAAACATTGAACTGTGGTGAAGGTTTGTTTCATATCGATAGAAATTCAACCATTTGGCACAAAGTGACCCCTATAAAATTAAAAAATCCATTAATAAAAACAGGTTACAGAAATATATTAGGCTTCGATTTAAACTATATGCAGTAACAATACCCTCATGTGAAATTAATTTAATGAAAATTAAAATAAATCAAATAAAAACAAAACAAAATATTACACTATCATTACTGTTTTTCATCCACGGAATAGCCTACGCGAGTATCGTTCCCTGGATTCCAGACATAAAAGAAAAGTTTCATCTAAGTCATTATATGGTTGGCATAATGATATCTGCAATCCCAGCAGGAGCAATTGTTATGGGGTTATTGTCCAAGAATTTCATTAACACCATTGGATTATATTGGGCGACAATTATAACATTTTTATTTTTTATAATTATCATATCAATAATACCATTTGCATCATCATGGTATGAAATAACACTACTGCTCTTCCTGTTTGGGGTTTTCGATGCTTGGGCAGATACCTGTATGAATGTGCAGGCACTTAACATACAAAGATTATATGGTCGAAGCTTGATTAATAGATTTCATGGTGCAGAAAGTATCGGCACAATCATGGGGGGGGGCATCGCCATATCAGCAATTGGATTCGGACTGTCTATGGGACAATTTAGTTTTTCCGTATTGCTTATGAACCTAATAATATTGATTAATTATATGATATTTTTCCGAAAAGGGGATTCACTTGATGAACTTTCCCTTCGTGAAAATATTAAAAAAAGTATGGGCACCACAGGTACTCAACTGTATATCATTGCGTTAATCTTGCTAACATTCACTTGCGGTATAGAGGAAACAGCAAGTGTTTGGGGGGCTATCTATATGAATGGTTACTATCAAGTTCCATCTGTTATTTCAGGTTTGCCTTATTTAGCATGTCAGGTATCAATGGTTATAGGGCGAGGATTTGGTGATTACCTGACCAATAAATTGGGTAATATCCCAGTATTAAGATACGGAATTCTAATGGCAGCATTGGGAATCTTAATTGTGATAACTATTCATTCACCAATTGTTTCAATATTAGGTTTTTCACTAATCGGATTAGGGATGTCAGTGGTATTTCCATTAACAATTTCATTTATTGGCCAAATACCCAATATAAACTCGACGAGTGGAGTCGCATTCGCAACTTGGATATCAAGAGTTGGCCTACTTATATTTCCACCGTTAATAGGGATGTTAGCCGACATGACATCATTAAGAACTGCATTGATTATGATATTGGTTAGTTGCGTACTGGCATTCTTATTAATTAATACACTATCAAATACACTAATTAAACAGTTAACCTCAGGAGATAGATAATGAAAAAAACAAAGTGGGCTATCATATCAGGGGATGGACTCCCAACGAGTGGTCTACTCACTATTTTTAGAAATGTTGCAGAAATAGCTATAAAAAACAATAATATTATAAATGAAATACCCGCCGATTTAGGATTTTCTTGGCGGCCGGACAAAAAAAACTTTTTCCCTCATGGTAGTACAGAATCACAATATCCAACATGGATGAGGATAAGTTCTATCCATCAAAAATACTCTTATGATAGCGATCATGGGCACTGTTTTACTCATATCAGAAAGAGGGTAGTAAAATATAAATCATTAACAGGAGAAGAAATTAAACAGATCAATCAAGATATTAATTCTATTGCTAAAATTTATGAGGATTATTTCCTAAGTTGGTTTGAAGATAATAACGTCGATTGGGTATTTTGCTTAAATATTACACTTTCGGATGCCGTTCCTGTTAGCCTGGCACTGCACAACGCAGCGAGAAGGTATTGGGCTAAAAAAGATAACGGCGGTATTATTTTTTGGGATCATGACCTATTTGGTAGTTATGCCATTTATGAACATGAAGAAAGACTATATCCTGAAAAACCCAATATATTGACACCCATACCACAAGATAATACCTATACTAAATGGATAGTTGCGTCTGAAGCCTTGGCGAAGGAAAGTAGAGACTATCCAACAGAACTGGTACCTGATGTCATTCCTAATATATTACCGTCAATCGATGTATCTGCTTTTAGCAATATTCACATTGATTTTTTAAACCAATATAATATAGCTATAGATTCATCTATTGTTATCGTTCCCGTTAGAGTATTTAGAGTCAAGGGTATCGAAATATCAATAAGTGTTTTTAATAAGCTACTTGATATTTATAAAGAAAAAAAACTACCCACGCCGAAACTGTTGATATTCGGGAACATGAATGAAGATCCTGAGTATGCTCATGATTTAAAAGAGCAGGTAAAAAAATACAACCTAGACAATAGTATTATATTTTTAGATGAAGTACCGATAAAAACATATAAAGATAAAGACAACAAATGGCATTTAGATGAAATTGACTTACTTATCATTTGCCATACGTTATCCGGCGCAGTTTTATTTACGCCTAATGTAGAGAACGTGGAAAGTGTCGGTTTAGGTCCAGCACTTGCTGCTATTGCAGGTATTCCCTGCGCAGTGACACAGTATACGGCCTTCACCGAGTTTTATGGCACTGAGTACCATCATATTAAAGTAATCCCAGAACACCCCAGGGATGCTGCACAACAGTTATTTGAATGGATGCAGTTACATGCTGCCGAGGCTGACGAGATTAAAACTCTATTAGCTAATAATAAAAAATTTGTTCAATCAAAATTCCCTAGAGAACCGTGGTGTAAATTTATGCATAAGTTATTATAAATATAGATTATTACTTTCAATAAAAAACTCAATTCAAAGGAATATATAATGAATATTATAGATATTAACATACGCAAAAATAAAAGCGAAATCCCACCCAAAATAAACATTTTAATACTCGGTGCTGGAATGTCGGGTTTAGAGTTAGCTAAGCATTTAAATTGTAGAGGAATAAAAGATATCGTCGTTATAGAAGCTGGTCCAGCAGATGATTACAACCATATAAATGCAGGAGGTGAATATGAACGAGCCAATGAATATTGGAAAAATGAAGGATCTGATAAATACTCCTACCGTTCATGGCATTCTTTAAATGAACCTCATTTTGCTAAAGGAACTTGTCTACGTCGTAGAGTCGGCGGTAGATCCCTTTATTGGCATGGTGTTATTTTACCAATAGAGGCTGAGACACTTAAATTCTGGCCTTCAAATATTGCCCATGATCTTACTGAAAGTTGGTTAGGTGGACCATCACTTTACACACAGGTGCAGTCTGAAATGCTCGCATGGGCAGATAAGAATCACGATATAGATTACTCTCTTCAGCTTTCTGGTTTTGAGTTTAAAATAACACCTCAGGTTATTCGTAATATTGATTCATCAGGTGGCTGGGAATCTTATTCACCACTTTCCTATTGGAAAGAGGATAACCAATTAAGATCTAACCCGAAAATAATTCCTGGGTATGAAGTTATGTCACTCATTATTAAAAATGGTCACTGTATTGGCGCTAAGTTGAGACATATTAGCTCTAATGAGGTATATACCATCTTCGCTGATAAATGTGTTCTCGCCTTAGGTACCATTGAGAATACACGTTTGGCAGCGCAAGTACTTTATGATTCGGGACATTTAATTGAGGAAAAAATAACTGGACTCGTCGATCACATTGTTCAGGGATTTAATGTGACATTTGAGTATTATAAACTACCCGATATGCTGAGAGAGTTAATTGAATATAAACCTGACACTATATTCTTTTGCCATAGTTCCGCAGGAGAAAGATTTAATTTATTTTTCACTATCACCCAATCAGATTTTGGCATTGAATTAGAAGTATGGACAATGGGCGAACAGATCCCCTCCGATCATGGATATATTTGCATAAATAGAAATGATGAGAATATGCCTTTATCAATTTATAGTGGTTTAAATAATGATGATAATGTATTGATACAAAAACAGCGGGATGAACTAAATATATTCTGGCATGGCATTTGTGAAAATATATCAATTCCCTTTTCCCCATTAGTTTTTGAAGGCGGTTTTACTGTCCATGCCAGAACCATGGGGGATGTTTATCATGAATTTCATTCCCCATCGAGGGTAGTCCATGCCAACAAACCCGTCACATGGATAAGCCCACTTGGAACGGAAAACCATGAAAGTAGTACTCTGCCACTGGGAGAGATATTGAATGAAAATCATGAATTTGATCATATCAAAAATTTATATGCTGTTGGCCCAAGTACATTCCCGCGACCCGGTGCGGCTAATCCATCGTTAACAACACTCGCACTATCACGGCGACTTGCTTACATTCTTAATTAACAGAAGGCTAAATTAATAAGGATATTACTTTTATGTGTAAACCAATTTATATTCTCGGTACTGCTCTATCGCATGATGGCTCAACATGTCTAATGAAAGATGGCAAGATTATATTCTCGATTGAGAAGGAAAGAATATCCCGAGTAAAACATGATGGATTTAATGATAATTCAACTATTCAATATTGTTTAGATGCTGCGGGTATTGAATATAAAGACCTCTCATTGATAGTAGAACAAAACTCTTATAATCCATTATTTAGCCAATCATTAGAACAGCGGAAAAATAGGGTTTTACCCCCCATGGTGCCGATCATCACACTTTCTCATCACTTGGCACATGCCTACAGTGCCATAGGAACATCACCTTTTGATGATATGGGTATTGTGGTTATTGATGGCCATGGAGGTAGCTTAGACAGTTGTAATGACATTGTTGCGGATATCAAAGGTGCGAATAGTATCCACGTTAACAATCGTTACCGTTACTGGGAAACATGCAGCTACTACGTTTATCAAGATAGTAAAATCAAGCCTATCTTCAAAGATTTCTCCAGGTGGGTTAATCGAAAGAATCGCAAAGACTATCCTGTTTCGAGCTGGGAAATAGAAAATTCTATTGGTGAGTTTTATGAAGGGATAGCACTGTATATTTTTGGCGAGCTGGATTGCGCAGGTAAGTTGATGGGATTAGCCCCTTACGGAAGGCCGAATGTAATCGATTGGGTGCCCTTCTTTTTCGATTCCGGCAAAGTGGTGTTGCGTAGTGACTGGTGGGCAAAAATAGACCCTCTTTTAAACTCTGGCCCTACTCATTTTCGTGACAACTTCCAATATTACGCCGATTTAGCCTATTGGGCGCAAACCAAACTCGAGGAAGCACTGTTTTATCTGTTCAGCCATTACTACCAACTTTATCCTATGAAAAACTTTGCTTATGCCGGAGGGGTTGCATTAAATGCCACCGCAAATGAAAAGCTCATTACTCATAGTGAGTTTGAGCATCTCTATATCCAACCTGCGGCGGGAGATAACGGGCTATCAATTGGTTGTTGCTATTATGGCTGGTTGGAAGTGCTGAAGAAAGAGCGAGTAAAACACTCTGGCTCAACATACTTTGGCAAAAAATATGATGATATTAGTGTTATGGCAGAGCTTGAAAAGCATACCGATAAAATTGAATATACATACTATGATGATATTGAAGCTATTGCCGCAAAATCCATCGTGGCAGGTAATGTTATTGCCTGGTTCCAAGGGGAGTCTGAATTTGGACCTCGCGCTTTAGGAAACAGAAGTATTTTAGCGGACCCCCGTAACCCTCGAATGAAAGACCATATTAATACTAACGTTAAATATCGCGAGGATTTTCGCCCCTTTGCTCCTGCCGTTTTGCATGAAAAAGCGAATGACTATTTCGACTTGAACCATGACAGTGATCACATGCTATTTATTGCCTATGTCAAAGAAAAATATCGAGTAGCACTACCTTCGATTGTCCATGTAGACGGTAGTGCCCGTGTGCAAACTGTCAAAAAGGAGATGAATAAAAAATTCCATACCTTGATAAATTATTTTTTTGCCGAGACTGGCGTGCCTATATTACTGAATACCTCGTTGAACACCAAAGG
This sequence comes from Yersinia sp. 2540 StPb PI, assembly GCF_052217165.1. NCBI lineage: Bacteria > Pseudomonadati > Pseudomonadota > Gammaproteobacteria > Enterobacterales > Yersiniaceae > Yersinia > Yersinia sp. 2540 StPb PI. Next base: position 1,207,488 of record NZ_JAZGQC010000001.1, on the reverse strand, counting down.
AATGCCAATAGTGGAAACCCCTAAGGATGCCATCAATTTATTCTTAAACTGTGGGCTAGATTTCCTGTTCATCAACAATTACATGATATACAAGAAAAATACGTCATTAATTTCTTTGTATTAATACAACTGTAAATCAAATGTATGTTAAAAACATGAGGTTTCTATGCATGAAGATAAATCATCTATTGGTGATAATAACAGCCTAAAAATTGGCATTATCCATTTAATAACAGAAGGCGTACAACTTTTTGTCGGCGGAGTAGGTTCTTATATCAGAGGGCAAATCATGGCATTACCGGAGGTTATTAAATTACTGGCTGATAATAATATCAGCTTAGAACCCCATTTTATTGAAATTGCCTCCAGTAAATATAATTATTTTTTTGACACAAGTAATTATGGTTATTTTATTAACCAAATTCATAATATGGGAGGGACGTTTTCAACTGTACCAGATATGACATTGGGGAAAGGCGTTGATTGTTCATGGCCCTACGGTGATGCTTTTCTTGGTAATTTACAGAACTGGCAAATCTCTTCTGCGGCAGGGGCGGCAAAAATTATTGATCTCAGTACCCATTACGATATCACTCTGGCCTTTTGTCATGAATTGCCGTTCTCGTTCACGCCGCTAATTGCTCGTTTGCATGCGGCTGTTGAGAAACGTAATCTAAAGATTATCTATATTTCCCATGGCACGGCATTTAATCATGAAATGCCATTACCGAATCCTGAACGTATTATGGCTGAATCATTGGCTGTTCACTGGGCCAAGATTGATTCTAATATCAAGCTCGGTAATATCAGCGACTTCCTGGCAATGCACTTAGTGGCACAATACGGTGCTGACCCACAATCATTTATACCGACACCTGCGGGAATAAATATCAATGACCCCTGGTTTCGAATACGCAGTGATCAGGAAATCAGTGACACACTCTCATCACACGGAATATCGCTGGATCACTCATTAGCTATCACTTTAGGCAGAGGGGTTCATTACAAACGCCATGATCTGTTGCTCAGAGCAGCCTGTTATCTGGGTAATGATATTCATCCCGTTATTATGAGTGACCCGATTTTGCCGGAGTTATCTGCCTTAGCGAGCCGACTCGAGATCTCTGCCTCTCTGATCAATTCTTTTGATCGCGAACTAATGGCATGCCTTATTCAATGGCGTAATACGCGGGTTTGCGTTCTTTCTGCTGAGAATGAACCTAATGGATTGATTCCGATGGAATCACGTTGGCTGGCCAGACAACAGGGAGCATTGTTAATTGTTGCCGACTCCGGCGGTTTGAGTGAGCAGGTTGAACATGGGATCGATGGGTTCCTTCACATCCCCGGGAACGCAGCAAGTTTAGCGGAAATAATACGCCAGATTTGCCAATTAACCGACGGCGAAATAGATAAAATCAGGCAAGCCGGAGCTACATTAATAGAAGAGCGCTATAACTGGCGAAACCAAATTTTGTCTCCACTGAGATATCTGATTCCGCAAATTGCAGCTCTGGACTGATGCAGAGCTACAATGTTCAGTTAAGCATTTTGGCGGTGATTTTTTATTGCAGTTTCAGTGCCCCGATTGCGGTATCTAATATTGCATTTTGCCCATTACGGCTGGCTTCCAGGCACCCCATGGCACCGACTAACATTGGAATATCCAACTCTTTAGCCAGAATAGCGCTATGAGACATGATATGCCCCTTGCTTAAACAGATGCCTTTTACCTGCCGGTGGTTCAGCCCAACCATTTGTGAAGGCAATAACTCCTCGGCTAATAATATAATTTCACCGCTAACTGAAAGCGAAACTGGTGGTAGCCCGGTCAAATGGCCCAATGTGCGGTTAAGTATATCGCGGATATCTAATTCCCGAACGCGTAGATACTCATCATCCAGAGCCAGATAATCTTCCACCATTGCCATCAATTCATCCTGCAATGCCGATTCTGCACAAACTAACTGATGCTCCAGGCGCGCATCCATCGCCTGATGCAGTTCCTCATCATCAATCAGCATCACATGAGCGTTAAAAATAGCCGCAGCTTCAGGGCTAATCTGTTGTTCTGCCTGTTGTGCCAACTGCTGCAAATCAGCCACAGTTTGCGCCAACGCCTGTTGTAAACGCCGCTGCTCTTTAGCTACCTGTTCAGCATTGATTGTTTGAGGTAAAAAAACCGGAATGGCGGGTAACCATTGCAACAATGGTGCACTAATCGCGCCACGAGGCACCATGACGCCAGTAAATTCCCCCTCACTGGTGGTGGTGACGAATTCGCCAAAATGTTGTCGCGCCAATTGCATAAAAGCATCTAGCGCCTCGCCTGCTTGCTCACCACTGGCCAGCAAACGAATGGTATCACCTTTACGAACTTGCAATATTGCGAGCTGGTTCAGGCTGCGTGGATTCACACACTGACCATTTTTTTCCAGCAGTAAATCTGCCGCGAACGGAGCCAATGCTTCGACCAATTTAGCCGCCGGTCGCACATGTAACCCGTTAGGGTTGCGCACCACCCAACTGACACTCTGAGCATCCGCTGCCGCCTTAGCCACCGCATTACTAGCAGGTACCACGGCTTCTTCCCCTAGCTGAGTGGCTTTAGCTATCAACGCCCCCATTGCTTCAGCACGGACGTCGGCAAGTGAAGCGCCAGATGATGCAGCGACGACAGCTGCGAGAGTCCCTTCCACCAGTGGTGCGGCACAGAGTTGCACCTGCTGCGCCATATCGGGGTCTAATAGCTCCAGTGCCGTTTCTGCGCTGAGTAAGGCACTGCCTAAATCCATCAATACCAGTACGCCCGATGGGGTGTAAACCGACTCAATGGCTTCCATCACTTTAATGGCATCCGTGCCAATAGGATGATCCAGGTCGTCTACACCGGCAGCAACCGCTAACTGGCAGCTCCCTTGTGTCATTTGCTGTGCCAGTTCGGCCACACCCTGAGCCAGCAGCGCGCTATGAGAAACTACAACGAGATTGACCATCTTTCCTCCTGATAAACGTGTCAGTCCAGCCTGATTAATGACTGGCAACCTGCCATAACGCCTGCATCATCAGCATAGCTGATGTTGCCCCTGGGTCCTGATGACCAATACTCCGTTCACCCAGATAGCTGGCACGGCCTTTGCGGGCCTGCATAGTAATAGTGTCGGCCAATGCTTGCTGGGCACGTTCAACGGCCTGCTGCAATGCATCTACCACCGTGACTCCCTGCTGATTTGCCTGTTCGAGTTGCGCCACTACCGCCCACCAAACATCACACATCGTTTTATCGCCCGGCTCCGCTTTACCGCGCATCACCACCCCTTCCACACCATCTTTAAACATCTGACAAACCGCCGTCAGATCGAGGCTCTGCTTAGCATTCGTGCTTTGTGCTGCGCGAATAAAAAACGTGCCAAACAGCGGACCGCTGGCGCCGCCAACACTTGAAAGCAGTGTCATACCGGTATTTTTCAGGATAAAACCAATGTCTTTATCGGCAAAGGTCGGTAACTTTTCGACCACTTTATTAAAGCCGCGATTCATGTTCAGGCCATGGTCGCCGTCGCCGATTTCAGTATCCAACTGCGTCAAAAAATCTCGCTGCTCGCTGAAAACTTCAGCACATAGCTGTAACCAACTGACAATTTGTTGTTTGGTGAGTCCCATATTTTTCTCCTGGCACATGGTTTTATAAGATTATTTTCAGCACTTGTGCTGACTTAAGCTCAGTGATTCGGGTTGGTGAAAGCCGCGCGTCCCTGCGGCTTCAAGTACCAAGGAGATATCAGCAACCCCAGCGCAGCGCGGGGGTACTTACCGGCGCATCCCACAATGACAGGAGTCCATCATCAACTTTCAGTACGGTGATGGACATACCCTGCATATCCAATGACGTACAATAAGAACCAATCAATTTACGCTCAATGGTCAAACCGAATTGTGTACAGCACTCCGCCAGACGGTGCCAGACACCATAAAGTTCCGATAAGGGGGTCGCGCCAAGGTTATTGACCAGAACAATGACCCGATCGCCTTTGGCTAAGGGTTGCTTACTCTGGCGCGTCTCGTTCCAGTCACCGGCTTGTCGATCCCAGTGGCGTAATGTGCGCTGATAGCTGCCGTGATCAATCAAGGTCTGGAACATGGCGTCTACCGTGTTATTCAGTGAAGTAAATGGCCGACGCTCAATACCCGGTTCGCCATGGATACCCACACCAAATTCCATCTCATTTTCAGCCAAAATAAATGACGGCTTACCGGCAGCGGGCACAGTACAAGCACCAAGCGCGATGCCAATAGAATGCCCCTGATTATTAATTTTCTGCCCCAGTAGTGCGCATTCATCCAATGAATCACCACGTGCCGCAGCAGCACCGAGTAATTTTTCTATAATGACCGTGTTCGCCACCCCACGCCGCCCGGCGGTATACAGGCTATCTTTGACCGCCACATCATCGTCTATCACTAAGGTAGCAACAGCAGTGCCACCGGCATGCAACAGCTCGGCGGCAGTTTCAAAGTTTAGAATGTCGCCAGTGTAATTCTTAATTAGCATCAGCACACCTGGCCCACCATCAATGGCTTGGCCGCATTCATACATTTGATCGGGGGTCGGCGAGGTAAAAATCTCACCCGGGCAGGCACCATCTAACATGCCTTCGCCAATAAAGCCACAATGCATCGGTTCGTGACCACTGCCACCACCGGACATCAATGCAACTTTGCCACTCACTGGCGCATCTGCACGGGTGATGAAAAGGGGTTCCTGATGCAATGTCAGCTCAGGATGCGCCGCAACCAGCCCCTGAATTTGCTCCTGTAACACACTCTCAACGCTGTTAATTAATTTTTTCATTTTATGCTCCGCGAACGGGAATGGCTGGAGAACAGAGCTGCCGATGATGAGAAATACCGGCAGACTCGGTCGATTTTTGACTCAGAACGTATTTGCCGCACAGATTAGTTGAGGAAAGCCTGACCCAAGCGGTCAGCTACCATAATTGCAGCATAGACACTGTCAGGTGTGACCTTGAACGGCATGTTGTGGATGGTTTCTCCCTCAGCACAGCTGGCCTTGGCGACATCATGGATCTTGCGTTCAATATCCTGAGAAACGCCCATCTCAGCCAATGTGATTGGTAAACCCAGTTGCTGGCAGAATGAGAGCACTGTTTCGATCTCTTCCATGCTGCTGTTCTGTAATACGAGCTGTGTTAGGGTACCAAAGGCCACTTTCTCACCGTGATACAAGTGGTGGCACTCATCTAATACGGTGAAACCGTTATGAATGGCGTGAGCGGCCGCCAGACCACTACTTTCAAAACCAAGACCACTCAGATAGGTATTGGCTTCGATAATACGTTCAACCGCTTCGGTCACAACACCCGCCTCTACCGCCAGTTTGGCTTTATAGCCCTCCGCCAGCAGGGTTTCGTAACACAAGCGAGCCAGTGTAACTGCCGCTAATGTCGATGCACCACCAGCCATATTGGTAGCTTTAGCGTCAAAACAGGCTTGTGCTTCAAAGTAAGTAGACAGCGCATCACCCATACCAGCGACCAGCAAACGTACTGGTGCTTTGGCAATAATGGTGGAATCCATCAGTACGATGTCAGGGTTTTTCGGGTAAATCATATATTCAGCGAACTTGCCCTGTTCGGTATAAATAACGGATAAGGCGCTGGTCGGGGCATCGGTAGAGGCAATAGTAGGCACCACAACGACAGGGATATGCTGATAGTGAGCAATCGCTTTAGCCGTATCGAGGGTTTTCCCGCCACCGATACCAACCACGCCATTACAGCCGTGCTTTTTCAGCTCAACCGTCAACCGCTCAATTTCGTGACGGGAACATTCGCCATTAAAGCGGCTGAAATGATGTTCCAGCTCACTGGCTTGCAGGCTGGAGCCGACGGTATCAGCAGTCAGCTTCATGACGAAATCATCAGCAATGATAAAATAGTTATTAGCCAATAATTTAGCAAACTCACCAATGGACTGTAATGCATTGGCACCTTGAATATATTTGGACGGAGATTGAATGACTTTCAGCATATCTTGCTCCTGTAGCGTAAGAGATAATGTAAGAATAAATAATTTTTAGGGTCAATTTGATGAAACTGCATCCACTATAAGCGCAAAAAACAGGCTGAGAACCAACAGTGAAAACGTTCCATTATGAAACTCCGTTATCTCAGTATGGTTTCATATTGGAACGATAATGCCGTGACACAGGGACAGGAAGAGAAGTGGCGCACAGAAGCCGCCCAACAGTGTAAGAAGGTAAAATAGAAATAGGTTTACGCGCGATAGGCACCAGCCATAAAAAAAAGCCACCCCGATAAAAGGGGCAGCTTTAGTCATTCTCGGTAGTGCTAACGCCACACTAACCGTTATTCACTGACGGGTTCGTCACTCACTTTCTCTTTAGGTTCTGGATTCATACAACTGTAAATTACTGGTAACACCAGCAATGTCAGCACCGTTGCAAAGCCCAGACCAAACATGATGACCACCGCCATACTCTGGAAGAAAGCATCACTGAGCAGCGGAGCCAGCCCCAGAACCGTGGTAAATGCCGTCAACATAATAGGCCGTAAACGGGCGGTAGAGGCATCAATAATAGCTTCGCGCAGTGGTTTTTCCTGTCGCTGTAAGCCTATCTCTTCCACCAACACAATGCCGTTACGTATCAACATACCACTCAGACTTAGCAGCCCCAACAAAGCCATAAATCCGAATGGAATTCCCGTCAACAGGAAGCCTACCGTGACACCAATTAATGCCAGTGGTACCGTCAGCCAGATGGCAACAGCATTGCGCACTGAGCTGAACATCAATACCGTTACGATGAACATAATCAGGAACGCGATCGGCAAACTGATGAAAATACCGCGTTGTGCTTCTTTGGTACTTTCATAATCACCGCCCCACTCCAGCTCATATCCGCGCGGTAACTGAACGGCTTCTACGCCAGGTTTGATACGCCGCAACAACTCAGCAGAGGTCTCACCGCCCTGTTGGGTCGGATCCGTTTGCACCGTCAGTGTCCGCTTGCGATCCAGACGCATAATAAGCGGATCTTCCCACTCGGTTTCAAAACTGGTGACAACGTTATCAATCGGGATAAAGGCCAGGCGCGCCTGGCTCCAGACCATCACATCATTCAGTCGTTCTGCATTGAGTCGTTCTGCATCCGGTGTGCGCAGTACAATCGGCATTAAGCGAGTACCATCACGGTATAACCCCACCGGCAGGCCACCAAAGCTCATACGCAATGTCCCATCGACCTCGCGCTTATCGACTCCAAGTTCGCGCCCCAGATAATCGGAGAATTGTGGCCGGATCATTTTGCTACGGTCTTGCCAGTCATGCCGCGCACCATCCGCCATCGGATCAGCAATGATCGCTTTTTCCGCTTGCGCTGCCAGGGTACGTAACACCTCAGGGTCCGGGCCAACAAAGCGGGCCTCGATGGAGCTGTTGTTGGATGGCCCAAACATGATGCGTTTTATCTGCGCATCAACCTGCGGGTATTCGTCATGCATATAGGATTCGATTTCATCAATCAAACCCGGTATTTGGCTGAGGTCCTCGGTACGAACCATCACCTGCGCATAGTTAGGATAATGACGTTGGGCATTGTAGGTCAGCATAAAGCGCATCGCGCCCTGACCAATCGTTGCCATGGTGTCCGCCACCCCTTTTTGCTGCTTGATATACTGCTCAACCTTGTTCGCTATCCCTTCGGTATAATTGATATCAGTGCCATTCGGCAGCCAGATATCAACGAAGAAGATTGGCGTATTAGAGGGCGGGAAGAAGCTCTGGCGAACATTACCAAAACCCACCACCGATGCCACTAACATGGCCGCCAGCAGCACCAAAGTGATACTGCGATGTTGCAGTAACTTATTCAATACCACGCGATAATAGCGGAATAACCAGCCATCATAAGGTTGCTTGACAGGCTTATCGGCATCCACTTTCGCCGGTTTCTGATTTTGGAATGCCCACTTAGCAAAGACCGGTGTTAGCGTCAGTGCCGTGAACCAACTCAACATCAGCGAGATCAACAACACCTGGAATAACGATTTACAGTATTCACCCGTAGCATCATTGGACAGGCCGATAGGTGCAAAGGCCAGAATGGCAATGATAGTCGCGCCTAACAACGGCATCATTGAGCGCTTCACCACATTGCTAATAGCGGTAAAGATGCTTTCGCCTCGCTGGCGACCAACGACGATCCCCTCCACCACCACAATGGCGTTATCCACCAACATACTTAGCGCGATAATCAGCGCCCCTAACGACACTCGCTGTAGCTCAATATTAAATAGCCACATAATGAGCAACGTACCCAGTACGTTAAGTGCCAACGAGATAGCAATTACTATACCGCTGCGCACCCCCATGAAAATCAGCAAAGTGACCACAACAATCAACAGTGCCAACAGGAAGTTAAGGATAAAACCGTTAACCGCCCCTTCAACTTCATGAGACTGATCATAGAACACGTTGATATGCATACCTAACGGGCGTTCACCGTCAAGCTGCGCCAGTCGGGCTTTAATCGCATTACCTACGTTTACCACGTTGACATTCGGGGCAAACGAAATCCCCAGTGCCAATGCAGGTTTACCGTTGGCACGATAAATATTGGTCGGTGAATGGCCAAAACCTTGAGAAACAGTGGCGATATCACGCAAATACACGCTTTTCGGGCTGCCAGGCTGACTTACCAGTAAATTCCCCAGTTCTTGTACACTTTGGAATTCACCGGTCGGATGCAAACGAATAGACTCACTGCCCACCTGCAACTGGCCCGCATCGGACACCACATTCTGGCGGCTCAGTAAATCGGATAACTGCTGTGGCGTGATACCTGCGGCGGTCATCTGGGCACGAGAAATCTCCACCTGAACTTCTTCAGGCAGAATACCCACAATACCAACTTTACCTACCCCAGGTACCAGTACCAGTTCACGTCGCAGTTGCTCGGCAAAATTACGTAAATCCTGGTTACTGTAACCATCACCCGTGAGTGAGAAGAAGAAGCCATAAACATCGCCAAAGTCGTCATTGACCATCGGCGCACTGGCTCCCGGTGGCAAACGCACACTGTTATCGTTGATTTTACGCCGCAGTTCATCCCAGATTTGCGGTAACTCATTCGCGCCATATTGTGCGCGAATATTGATGGTTATTTGTGATAAACCGGCACTGGAAATAGAGGTGACGTCGTCAACATAAGAGAGTTCCTGAATGGCATTCTCCAATGGGAGTGTGACTTCCTCTTCTACCTGCTGTGCTGATGCACCATCATAACGGGTGACAACTACCGCCGTTTTGATGGTGAAGGCTGGGTCTTCCAGCCTGCCTATATTGAGATAGGCAATAATGCCACCAATACCCAGCAACAGAATCGTTAGCCAGATACGGGTATTATTATTGATAAAATTGTCAGTCAGCTTCATCAGAGACCCCGCTCACGGACCCAAGCCCGGACAACCTGATTTGGGCGAAGCTCACCGGTACCTGCGGAGACAATCTGCTCGCCATCAGCCAGACCAGAGGTAATTTGAATGCCGTTGGCGGTCAATTGAGCCACCTGAACTTTGCGCTCTTCAACATGCATCTGACCATCATCATTCTTGATAACCCAGACTCTTGCATCATTCAATTGGGCAGTATCTGGGTTAAACACGGCTTCCACTGGTACGATAATCGTCGGATGATCAGTGCCAGACAGATTGCCAGAGTTGATTCTTACCCGGCCACTGATACCTGAAAGCAGTGGCATATCAGCCGGGCGCTTCATCGTCAGTGTCACCTGGAAAGTCTGTGAAGCAGAGGTGGTTGAGGTGGTGTGTTCTTTATACTCAGCAATAAATTCGCGCCCCGGCATATGATTAAGTAATACCGTTGGTTTGTAGTTACGATTGCTGATATCTAGTGCGGTAAACAGGCGCTCAGGCACACTAAACACCACATCTAACGTATCCAGTGCACTTAATGTGGCAACCGCCTGACCTGGGGCCATGACCTGATGGTTACGCGCATTCACATTGGCAATAATGCCATCAAATGGCGCGGTAATGGTGGCATCACTCAGCTCTTTACGCGCAATCTCCAAAGCAGCACGAGCCGATTCCATCTCAGCACGACGTACATCCAGCTCAGCACGAGATACCGCCCTTTGCCCTTGCAAGGTATTGAAACGGTTAAACTGATCGCGAGCCAGATTAAAGGTAGACTGACGATCCCTGACTCGTAGATTCAAATCCGTATCATTCAGTCTGGCAATGACTTGGCCTTTTTTCACCTGCTCACCTTCACGCACCAGCAACTGTTGCAATTGCCCACTTCGTTTAAAGGAGAGCTGAGTTTCATCGCCAGCTTGTAATCGCGCTGGAAAATAGCGAGTGCCATTTTGCCCACTGTCTTCAACGGTAAATATTTTTACCGGGCGCACACTTTCTGCGACTTCAGGGGGAGTTCTGTCGCAAGCAGCGAGAAGAAACGTTAATAGCAGAGTGATTACTGTTTTTATCTTCACTATAAGATCTCGTTGAGTCAGATTTTAATAATTATTGCAGATTAATTATTCACACTTCTTTATCTGTTTTGGGCTTCACTTTTTTGTGACAGACGGCGCACCAGCGCTCTTATTAGTGTGATTAATAATCCCCCGGTAAACATCCCTAGAAAATAGATCAGCACAATTAGCACCGAAATGGGTAGTGTTATTTGCATGGAAAGTAAAGATAAGTTCACTAGCCCGCTGTTTTGAAATACAAAAAGCGTCATCAGGGCCACTATCAGCAAAAAGCACACTAAATACACGTATTTCACTTGATCACCCTTTTCATCTTAGTTCATCATTTTTCGGCTTTAAAAACGTAATGTCGTGCTTTCTTGCCAAATACAAATCTCTGGCTGCTAAAACAGAGATAGCCAATAGCGAAATAGCACTACTCTGCTACTCACTATCAGCTATTTTTTAAGAGCAACTGCGCTATACCCTATATAATTCGAGCCACAGGTAGGCAGCCAGCAAACGAATCCCGATGAGCTTACGCAGTCAAGTGATTCGGGTAAGTGCGTGCCGCTAACACCCCTGTGGCTTCAAGGCCGAAGGGGATTAGTAGTCGACGGCATCCCGGATGATTGGACACGTCATACAGTGACCGCCCCCGCGTCCACGGCCTAATTCACTGCCGACTATCTCAATCACTTCGACCCCTTCTTTACGCAACTGGGTATTGGTTTTGGTATTACGGTCATAGGCCAGCACCACGCCTGGTGAAAGCGCAACCATGTTATTACCACTGTCCCATTGTTGACGTTCTGTATCGTAATCATTACCTTCGGTCTCAACCACACGCAGTTTTTTCAGGTTGAGCGCGCCAGCAACTGCTTCAACAAAGGTGCCTTTATCACGACTTAACTTAATACCGGTCGGGCCATTATCAGGGCGCAGTGAGAAGGTTTGGATCTGATTAACAATCGCCGGATATAACGTCACTACATCACGGTCGCAGAAGGTGAACACGGTATCCAGATGCATAGCGGCACGCAATTTAGGCATGGCCGCAATCATGACGCGCTCCACCTGCCCTTCGCTATTTTTAAACAGCGATTGCGCCAACTGCGTGATTGCCTGATGCGAAGTTCGCTCACTCATGCCGATTAACACGGTTTTATTACCGATTGGCATCACATCACCGCCTTCCAGCGTCGCAGTGCCGTGGTGCTGCGTCGGGTCACCCCACCACACTTTCACATTGGCGTCACCAAAGTCCGGGTGGAATTTATAGATAGCCGTGGTGAGGATGGTTTCTTCATGACGCGCCGGCCAATACAGTGGATTTAGTGTCACACCGCCATAGATCCAGCAAGTGGTATCGCGGGTATACAGTGTATTGGGCAACGGTGGTAACAAGTATTCAGTAATGCCAACCGCTTCGCGGATCAGCTTCAACTCTTCTTTGTCACATTTACCGTCTTTATGCAGTTCGGTGGTGGACAAGCCGCCAATCAGCACTTCAGCCAGCACGCGCGGCTCCAGGCTTTCCAGATAGCTGCGGGTTTCTTGCAAAATGCCCAGTGACACTTCATTCGGCACAATTTGCTGATCCAAAATCCACTTTTTCGCCGCTGGAATGGCAACCGTTTCGGCCAGCAGATTATGCATCTCAACCACATCAACACCGCGGTCACGCATTTTGGTCATAAAATCAAAATGGTCGCGCTTGGCTCTATCTACCCACAGGACATCATCAAATAATAATTCATCACAATTACTTGGCGTCAGGCGGTTATGGGCACGCCCTGGGGCGCACACCATTACTTTATGTAACTTGCCGACTTCAGAGTGAACACCAAACTTAGGTTTAGCGTGAGTTTTCTTAGCTTTATCTGACATAAGAACTCCAATAAATTATATGGTGATAATCCCGGTAGCAATGCTATAAATCGCAGCCACCGCAGCAACAATCAGAACAATAAACAGTATTCTTTCATAGGAATTAAAGGCTTTTTGATGCTGTTCACGTTTGGCAATCAGATACAAAATAGTGCCCGGTCCGTAAATAATGGCCGACAACAGCACGTATTTCAGGCCGCCGGCGTAAATCATCAGAGCAGAGTAGAAAGTCGCAATGATGGCAAAAATCAAATCTTTTCTATGACCACGGTTATTCGTTTCGTAAGTCTCACCGGTCCATGCCAATTTCAGGCCATAAGCTCCTACTAACAGATAAGGGATCAGCGTTAATGAACTGGTTAATTCCAGCGCCAGTTGAAAAGCATAATCAGTAAACAAGGTGAGAATTAAGAATATCTGTATAAAGATGTTGGTCAGCCAAACCGCTGCTGAAGGCACAGCATTGCTGTTTTCAGTCGCGAAGATTTTTGGCATGCTGTTACTCTTAGCCGCCGAAAACAGCACTTCCGCTGCCAGCAGTGACCATGATAAATAAGCACCCAACACGGAAATAATCAGACCCACACTGATAAATATTGCACCCCAGCGGCCGACTATCGCCTCTAACACCCCGGCCATTGATGGCTGGCGTAATGCCGCCAAATCAGGGCGCAGTAACACGCCGTAAGACAACATGGTGATCAATACCAGCAGGCACAGCACACCAATAAAGCCCAGAACGGTCGCGATACCAACATGGCTACGTTCTTTGGCATAACGTGAATAAACACTCGCACCTTCGATACCCAAGAATACAAATACTGTGACCAGCATGGTGCTACGTACCTGAGAGAATAGAGACTCAGGTTCAACTGACGTGGTGATTGCCGCCGCTGCATGACCAACATAGCCATAGTCATTCAGATGGGATAAATCAGCACCTTTAATCACATCTGGCGTACCCCAGAAGTTCAGCGCAAAAACATCACCTTTAAAGGCAAAAATCAGCACGATGACGAAAATGAAGATTGGAATTATTTTTGCGAAGGTGGCGATGGTATTAATTGCCGCAGCTTCTTTAACGCCGCGCAATATCAGGATATGGAATCCCCACAAGATAACGGAGGCAATTAACACCGCCGGAATAGTATTACCATCACCAAATATAGGGAAGAATGCCCCTAACGTTGATTTGATCAGAACAAAATAAGAGACGTTACCAATACAGGTACCGGCCCAGAAACCTAATGCAGAAGCAAAACCAAGATAATCCCCAAAGCCCTCTTTTGCGTAAATGAATACACCAGAATCGAGATTAGGTTTACGCTGCGCTAATGTTTGAAAAACAAAAGCCAGCATTAGCATCCCACCCCCCGCTATACACCAGGCGATAAGTGCGCCAAACCCACCGGTTGCTCGTCCAAATGTTGCCGGCAATGAAAATATACCGGCCCCGATCATTGAACCGACCACCAAAGAGGTAAGGGCCGGTAAAGATAATTTATTCGTTGTTGAATTGGCCATGATGCTCTCAATGACATTGGATAAATTAAGTTAAATGTAAATTCTGCTTATCCTACAAACAGATTCACCCAGACCCACTTATCAATATAAATACATAGTTATCATAGCTTCCTTTAAAACTATTGCATAATGCCCGGAAAGTAGACCAAATCTTACAATATGTAAATTCTTGAAAAAATTATCACATACATCAGAATTTTGTAACAGTGTGCAAAATCATCATTTTGTATATTCATAAAATCACATTTCAGTTTAATTCACTGCAATCCACCCACTCTATTAGCATAGAAATCTGTTTTTTATTAGACGGATCATTTCAGATGATTCCAGTATCCGCATTAATTTAATAATAGACATATGAACGAGAGTCCTTGCCATCTTGCGGACTCTCGTTCTATGAACTAAGCTTATTGATTAACCATTGAAAATATAATTTAAATAGCCTTAAATTTCAATAAGTTAAAAAGAAAGCATTCCGTTGTTAAAATAGGCAATGTCTTATTAAAATTCTCTATTAGCTCACATTTACTCCCCTATATCCGCCATCAGTCAGACACAGACGATCAGATGACAACCACATTTATATACTCCGTTTTAATTTTTATAAAACGGATGTAATAGTTTTTTAAATCATTATTGCGTAGTTACTATTAGAGATGAAATCAATAAAAATCGCATTATTACAATAATTATTTCGATTTCATTTATGCTTCATTTAGATTTCATTTACATTTATTGTGAAAATGTAAATATTCGATTGTTACATCTAATCAAGTGAGAATCGTCACTCGCTAACGCCAATAAACCACATAAAACTAGTGTTTTAATTTTACAAAATAAAAAAATACAGGATTAATCACCAGCAAAACAAAGTGCTTTAGATAGCGAATATATTCATCTTTCCCATAATTTCATTAGGAATATTGATATTTAATGTCGAAAAATCTTATAATTTATAGGGTTATAATGATGAAATCACGTAGGAAAAAGCCAATTTTTTCTCTTATTATTCCTACAATGGATAAGAAAGCGTAAATAAAATACATATATTTAGTGTGTAATATGTACATTTTATTAAAGACCTCCGATTTCAAATAGAGATGTCAGCCTTTCCGTTAAAATTCACTTTTTAGCTTCAAAGCATGCATCATCATGACGGAATCAACAAAAACGGCCCCCATTGGGAGCCGTTTTATAGCACGTCAAATTCGCAGAAATGTGTACACTGTTATGTCAATTGCTTATCCGATACATGCTGCGTCTCTGTCACTGAATAGCCCGCCAAAATTGCTACGAAGATCATAAATAGATGGCCTTCAGATGAGTCCAGCAGGAATGAATTAAAGAAATTACACGCCATATAACTGGTCAATACAGCCAGTAGTACATTGCGTAAAACCGGTGTTTGTTGCCAAATAACGCGATAACAACAAACAATCCATGCCAAAAAGATAATTAAGCCAACAAAGCCTGATTGGATTGTTTCCAACAGATATTGGTTGTGTGGATTATTGATTTTGTAATTGATCTCTGGGTTCTCATAATAGAAGCCGCCAGCACCGTGCCCCAGAATAGGTGACTCTTTAATTAGCCGCACCGCTTCAATGGCAAAGGCCGAACGTTGCCCCATCGAACTACGACAAGCATCATTTACATCATCCGCAGATGCGGCCATACAGACTTTTATCTCATCGACACCCTGCACGATACGGTCGGTCGCTTTATTGGGTATCAGTAGTAGTGCAGCAAAGGCTATCGCCCCTAACACTACCAATAGCCAGCGTTGGCGGCGCCCCAGAGAGAAGAATAACCATATCCCTAGCCCAACAACTAATGCCACATAACCGGTTCGCCCCAATACCAAGAACAGAATACTGTAGCTCGCCGCTGCCACCAGCAAGCCATACCCCCAGCGTTTCCAGCCCTGATTTTTAAAGGCCAGCGCCAGCCACAACATGGCGGCCAAAGCCATAAAGAAGTTTTGGGTAATTTGCAGTTTAAAGATAGTCGGATTGGTTGGATCTACATTGCCAATGGGAATGTGTAACACCCCAACGGCCAGTGTACCGACTAATGCCAGCGCGTTAGCCGCTAAGAAGCCGATTCCAAACAATTTTATCAACCGTGGTTGGTTGATAAAAAACAGGGCTAACGGCAATACATAAAGAAATTTCTTATCTTTACCCACCATATCCGGGCCATAACTGTTGTGATGAAACAGCAGTGACAATGCCAACAATGCAAACATCGCAGCAGGCAGGTAAACCAACGGATTCGTCAGTAATGGTTTGAATTGCAATGTGTTGCGATTCATTATCAAACAGATCAGGATTAAAACCAGTGAGATATTGATCAGTGGGTTGGATGTCGGTAAGGAGATACCTAGCAGCAATGCTGCAATACCACCCAGCATTTCACTGCGACGGTTGACCGTGAAAGCGGCCGGTGAAGAAGTCGATGGGATTGTCATAATTCTCTCAGCTTAAGCTGGTTAGCGGAAAATAAGGTTACTGATGTGCCCCCCGTTAATGGCTTTGAGCGCGCCACGCATCAACAGCACTGATAACTTCGCTCACCGGAATGGCGTTCAAATACCGATCGGTAGTGTCAGTATCTATCTCATTAGGGTGTGGCAACGTGCGGTAATGCCCGGCCCATAACAGCGTGTGAGGAGCCTGCCACGGATGCCATTGGTTAAGATTACTGGGGCCAAAGAGGACCACTGCGGGTGTTTGTAAGGCTGCGGCCATATGCATTGCCACGGAATCTACGCCAATAAAGAGCTTAGCGTTATCAATAAATACTGCCAGTTCCGGTAGCGCCAGCAGGCCAGACAAATTAACCACCTTCTCGGGTTGTGTGCATCCGGCAATGATCTCAGCAATATAATCCAATTCAGCCTGATCTTTGCCGCCGGTAAGTAGAATGGTTTCACCTTGCTCAGTGAGATGATTTACCAGTTGGCTAAATGATTCACTGGCCCATGTTTTGAACTTCCAGCGAGCAGAAGGTTGGATCAATATATAGTCATTGATATGGCGTTGTTGGCACAATTTCTGTACCCGTTCAACATCGTGCACACCATAAGACATGGTAACATCAGTAATAATATCCGTCAGTTGTAGTGGTGCGAGAATATCCAGATTATTGAGTACGGTATGCCTTTTGGCCGCATTGGGGATATCAACCAATGTAGAATGACAATAGCGCCATAGCCAGGTATCGCGTTTGGGATAATGAAAACCAATACTGAAGCCAGGTTTTAATAAACGACAATACGCTGCGGCTCGCCATTGATCGGATAAATTGAGAATCAGATCATAATGGTGTTCTTTCAATGCATTAAACAGCGCTTTTTCGCCACTGATTTGGGCCTTTAGACCCGCATGCTTGAGGCCACGGTCAACAATAAATGCATGATTGACCGTTTTGTTCTCCCGCAGCATATCTTGCGTTCCGCCATACAGCAGCACGTCGATTTTTGCTTGTGGGTAGTTGGCTTTTAAGGTACTCAGTAGTGGCGTAGTGAGTAAAACATCGCCGAAATGGCGTAATTTAATCACTAAAATACGCTGAACGTTACTTTTGTCCCGCAGTGTATCTGGCAGGTTAAATGCTCGCTGTTGGGCGGTAGCAACAAGAGCAGAAGGTTGCCCGGCAGGTGATTCTGTCTTATTTGATGTATTCATCATAGGATGCGCCATCATCGGCAACGAAGGGGGGCAATAATGCTATCCAAGTGTTTGCTGCATGGCAATTCTTTTATATCCGTCATACTGCAAGCTGCATGTGCGTTGGCGGCCCTCGCTCACCCCAGTCACTTACTTGAAATATCTTTCTTACTTAACTCTATAAAGCCACGAATGATTGTAATGATCATTCTGCCCCGAAACTCAAGCTGGCAAGTAAGATAATTATCAGAAGAAATTGGCGTTATCGGCGCAAGCAGATTGAGTGTGGACAGCGCACAGCCAATGGAGCGTACACGCAGTACGTGACGGCGGCGAGCACTGCCCCGAAGCTCAAGCTGGCAAGTAAGATAGCCAATTTTAGAGGCCAGGCGCTTTCCATAGGGAAGTCGTCAACCCGCTATCCACCAGCGACAACTGATCGGTATATACTGCTTGCCAGTTTACTTTTGCGGCTTGATACAGTGCCTGATGCTCGGTGTTCGGGGTGTATTCCCGCTCCCAGCGCACTAGCCGCTCACCGGTTTTATCTAGCGTGTCATACAGCCCGACCCCCACACCCGCGGCGATAGCACAACCGAGAGCCGTGGCTTCTTTGACAACTGGTACTCGGACAGGAACCCCGGTCACATCGGCCAAAATCTGGCTCCACAGTTTCCCTTTTGAACCTCCGCCTGCAAATACCACTGAGGCTGCTTTGACGCCGGAGAACTCAGCAATTTGCGCTAAGTTACAGGCCGAGACTATCGCGGCATTCTCTTCCAGAGCACGGAACAGGGTAGCTTTGTTGCATTTTTCTGGATCAAGTGAAAGGTTAATAAAGGAAGGTGCGGCGTGATACCAGGATTTGAAGCGCATTACATCGGAGAAAATCGGCATGATGCCGTATGCCCCTGCCGGTACGCGGGCGGCCATATCCTCCAATAAACTGTAGGTATCGATACCCAGCCGCTGCGCCAGTAATTTCTCTTCGGCGCAAAATGCATCACGGAACCAGCGCATGGTCAGGCCGGTAAAGAAACTGATGGATTCAGCCTGTACCATACCGGGAATAACATGAGGGTTAATACGCGTATTCATATTCGGATCGGTAATCGGCTTAGGCAAATTAACCACCTGCTGCCAGAAGGTGCCGCCCAATACTGCGGTCTGACCCGGTTGAACGACCCCCAACCCCAAACAACCTAATTGTACATCACCACCGCCCATCACCACTGGCGTTCCCACCAACAGACCACTCTCTTCTGCGGCTTGTGCTGTGACATGGCCTAGCAGTGTTCCGGTTTCTTTGACCGGCGATAAAATATCGGCACGTAGTCCAGCCATCTCCAGCAAGCTCGGTTGCCAGTTACGGGTGACTAAATCCAGCATGCCGGTGGTTCCTGCATTCGAAGGATCAACCGCCAGTTCGCCACTGAGCATATTGGCTAGCCAGTCGCTTATCATGGTTAATGTACCCGCCTGGCGATAGATATCCGGGCGGTAATGCGCCAGCCACAGTAACCGAGGCATAGCACTCAGTGCCAGAGTTTGGCCTGAACATTGATAAACCTCGAATTCAAACCCATCATTATGCAGCTCTTTAAGCTCACTGACTTCACGGCTGGCACGGGCATCCACATTGGCACACGCCCAAATAGGTTTGCCACTGCGATCATAAAGCACAATGCCTTCGCGCATTGAGCAGGCAGCCACGGCGCGAATAGCACTCGCCGGTAGCTTAGCCTGATGCAATGCTTGGCGGATACACTGGCAGGCCAACTTCCAGTTAGTCGCTAAATCAAACTCCATCGACCCTGGGACATCAGGTACTGGCAAATGTAGCCACTCAGCCTGTCCGGCCGCTATCTGATTACCGTTAAGATCAAATATGACAGCCCGGACACTGCCGGTGCCGGCATCCAGCGCCATCAGGTATTCAGCCGATGTGGTCGTAGAGAATTGACTCATTACGCTATCCTCTGTTTTATATGAATTTATGAATAAACCTGTCCTCTACTGCTTTTTTCTCAAAAGAATAACCAAAACTATTGGCGTAATTCTTGAACCCCTGCGCAAGCCTAAGCTGGCAAGTAAAATAACCAATTAAATCAATTTGATGATTGATCTTGCTGTCAGCTCATCCGTCACTAATGCATTCACGTATTTTCCGCGCAGTGCAGCCACAATCGCTTCTGATTTTTCAATGCCACCGGCGACACCAATCACTGTCGGGATGTTGGTCAGATCTGCCAGTGAGACGCCAATCAGCTCCTGGTGAATCTGCATATCCGGCACCAATGCGCCATCGGCTTGCATAAAGTAGCCAAGGATATCGCCGACCGCCCCCTTGCGACTGAACATCAGTTGTTCGCCTTCACCGATATAGCCGGAGCGTAAAATGGTGGCCTCTTTTTGCTGATTGACCGAACCGATACCCACCACGGCAACATCAGCCGCTCGGGCGGCTAGCATCACATCGCGCACACTGTTTTCCTGACGGAATGTTTCCGCCACTGTGGCACTGGAAGCACGCAACGGCGCAGGAATAATGCTGACCTGACAAGCGGCATCCAACTGGCCAATACCGGTCATATAAGAGCCAACCCCACCGGAAAGCGTCACCAGTCTGACCTGCTGCGAAGCGATAAAACCGCTTAAATGCTGTAAGGCACACATGGTGGTTTCACCAAAGCCGACTGCCAGTAGTTGTTGTGGTTGTATCAATGCCATCAATAAATGTGCAGCGCCAATCCCCAACCGGCTACTGATACTGAGATCAGCCAGAGAAGGCAGAATGCGGATATGCTTGAGGCCGAAATGCTGTTGCAAGGTGTTTTCCAGTTCCAGACAACCCTCATAGCGCGAATTAATCTGTACCCGAATAACCCCAGACTGGCGGCCTTTCTCCAGCAATCTGGAGACCTTCAGCCGGGTTAACCCCAACAGTTCGCCAATATCCCCTTGTGTTAAGCCATCGTGATAATAAAACCACGCAATGCGAGCGAGCAGTTCCTCTTCACTCATGCTATTACCCGGATATTTGTATTCATCGTTAGACGACATGGGTTTTTCTTTTGTTACTGATTTTTCTTTCATCATTAGCCGTGATCCCTATTGCCGCTTTCTCATTCTTCATTGATTCATCATCGATCAAAAATCCACGGTCTGATAAATGCTATACCCAAGAGATTTCAAGATGCAGGGAGGCGGCAAGCGCTGGCCCGTAGGGTGAGCCTCTGATGAGGTTCATCATCCCGATGAGCTTACATAAGTAAGTAATTCGGGCGATTGGGCACAGCCAACACACCTACAACTTGAAAGATGACGGGTATAAATCTCAGTTGATAACTACGCTAACAGCTTAGGCAATACATTTGAACATATTTTAATTTAAATTTTTTTATTCACGTAAATGTGATCTTGATTACGCCACAAATGGGATTATGCAGCTATCTTTTTTGAACACTTTTAAATTTAAAATATTTTTGTTCATAAACAGGAGCCACTGATGCCGCACACCAATCCGCCACCGCTGCTCCAGGTTCGTGGTATCAGCAAGCAGTTTTCCGGCGTAGTGGTATTGAAGAGTATCGACTTTACTCTGCAACCAGGACAGGTACATGCCCTGTTGGGAGGAAATGGCGCGGGGAAATCGACGTTGATGAAGATCATCGCCGGCGTGCTGCCACCAGACAGCGGTACCATCGAGATCAATGGGCAACCCTGCCTTAACCTTACCCCAGCAAAAGCACATCAACTCGGTATCTATTTGGTCCCCCAAGAACCGATGCTATTTGCCAATCTGTCGGTACAAGAAAATATTCTGTTTCGTTTGCCCAAACATCAGGCTGACAAGAAGAAGATGGCGCAATTACTCAAAAACCTGGGTTGCCATTTGGATCTGTCAGTCAGCGCCGGTTCACTGGATGTAGCAGATCAACAGTTAGTAGAAATTATGCGCGGCCTGATGCGTGACTCACGTATTTTGATCCTTGATGAGCCAACAGCGTCACTAACACCGGCGGAAACCAATCGTCTATTTAGCCAAATCAAAATGTTATTGCAGCAAGGTGTCGGAGTGGTATTTATCTCCCACAAATTGCCTGAAATTCGTCAACTGGCAGATTGGGTCAGTGTCATGCGTGATGGTGGCATCGCTCTCAGTGGCGCCACCACTGATTTCTCCATCGATACGATTATTCAGGCTATTAAGCCACAGACCAAAAACAGCGAATTATCTGATACCCAGAAGCTATGGCTGGAGCTGCCCGGTAACCGCCGCTCTCAAGCGCGTGCTCAGTCCAATCAACCGGTGATAGAAGTTGCCGATCTGAGTGGTGAAGGTTTTGCCCATATCTCTTTTGAGGTGCATGCCGGTGAAATCCTGGGATTAGCGGGGGTGGTTGGTGCGGGCAGAACAGAACTCGCGGAAACACTCTATGGTTTACGACCCGCCAGCGGTGGCCACGTCAGGCTGGAAGGGATTGATATCACATTGATGAAAACCGTCAATCGTCTGGCAACCGGGTTGGTTTATCTGCCGGAAGACCGTCAAGCCTCCGGCCTCTATCTGGATGCTCCGCTCAGTTGGAATGTCTGCTCGCTCACCCAGGGTAATCAGGGGTTATGGACACATCCGGCACAGGAAGCCGCCATTCTGGAACGCTATCGGCGGGCACTAAATATTAAGTTCAGTCACCTCGAGCAACCCGTGCGCACCTTGTCCGGTGGCAATCAACAAAAGCTGTTGATTGCGAAATGCCTTGAGGCCAATCCGTTGCTACTGATTATTGATGAGCCTACTCGTGGCGTAGATGTATCAGCGCGCAGCGATATTTATCAATTGATCCGCAGTATTGCCTCTCAGCATGTGGCGATCATTTTTATCTCGTCAGATCTGGAAGAAGTCGTGCAGATGGCTTCCCGGGTGTTGGTCATGCATCAGGGTGAAATCAGTGGCGCAGTCAGTGGGGCGGAAATGAATGTCGATACCATTATGCATCTGGCCTTTGGTGAACATAATACCGATGCGCGCCAATCTGCTGAAAGCGAGGGCGCATCATGTTGAAATTTATTCAAAGCTATCAATTTATTCAAAGCAATCGCGAAGGTACCGCGCTGTTGGCAATTTTGGCTTTATTTGCCTTGCTTGGTGTGATCGACAGTAATTACTTCACCTTGCAAACCTTCACCATGATTTTCAGCAGCGCACAGATCCTGATCCTGTTAGCCATCGGCGCCACCATGGTGATGCTAACCCGCAATATCGATGTGTCCGTCGGCTCCATTACCGGCTTATGTGCCGTCACTGTGGGTATGGCGCTCAATGCGGGTTTCGGGCTGGCAATCTCCTGCCTGTTTGCTCTGCTGGTCGGCATGGTGACGGGCTTCTTTAATGGCATTTTGGTTACCTGGCTGCGCATCCCGGCGATTGTCGCCACCCTGGGTACGCTGGGGTTGTATCGCGGCCTGATGCTATTGATAACCGGCGGGAAATGGATAGAAGGGCTGCCGGCAGACTTGAAAAGTTTATCCACCCCGATTCTGTTTTCTATCTCTCCTATCGGCTGGCTAATTATGCTGCTGATTGTAGCTATGGCCTTGTTGCTAGGTAAAACCGCCTTTGGCCGCAGTTTCTATGCTACCGGCGATAACTTGCAGGGTGCACGCCAACTGGGGATCCGCACCGACAGTATTCGTATTTTTGCCTTCTCAATGAATGGGGTGATGGCCGCGCTGGCGGGGATTGTCTTCGCCTCCCAAATTGGCTTTATCCCTAATCAGACGGGCAGTGGGTTAGAGATGAAAGCCATCGCCGCCTGTGTTCTCGGTGGGATCAGCCTGCTCGGTGGTACCGGCACC
Source organism: Yersinia sp. 2540 StPb PI (assembly GCF_052217165.1). Taxonomy (NCBI): domain Bacteria; kingdom Pseudomonadati; phylum Pseudomonadota; class Gammaproteobacteria; order Enterobacterales; family Yersiniaceae; genus Yersinia; species Yersinia sp. 2540 StPb PI. The sequence goes on along the minus strand of NZ_JAZGQC010000001.1, from coordinate 1,184,004 downwards.
ATTCTCGGGGCCATTCTGGGGGCTTACCTATTAACACAAATCGACAGCGTGCTGGTGCTACTGCGCCTGCCTGCGTGGTGGAATGACTTTATTGCCGGTTTGGTGCTGCTGGGTGTACTGGTGTTCGATGGCCGCCTGCGCTGTGCCATTGAGCGCAATATCCGCCGGCAGAAATATGCTCGCTTTAATGCTCGCCCGGCAGTTTCTGGTAAGTCGACAACTTCGGATAAGAAGAAAAACGTTATACCCAATAGATTTCATGATGCAGGAAGGCGGCAAACGAGAGAATCCCGATGAGCTTACAGTGGTAAGTGATTCGGGTAAACGAAGCAGGTAACACACCTGCAATTTGAAAGATGAAGGGTATAAAAAGAGGTAGCGCGATGAATATTTATCGCCGTTATGGATGGGAACTGGCCTTGGTTGCACTGTTAGTGCTGGAAATCCTGCTGTTTGGTTTATCGAATTCTCGCATGCTGGATATCAACGTACTGCTGTTCAGTACCAGTGATTTCATCTGCATCGGCATTGTAGCTTTGCCGCTGACCATGGTGATTGTCAGTGGCGGAATTGACATCTCATTCGGTTCAACTATCGGATTGTGCTCCATATTCCTAGGCGTGATGTTTCAAGCTGGCGTCCCCATGAGTGTCGCGATCCCGCTGACACTGGTGGTTGGTGCGTTATGCGGTTTGATTAATGCCGGGCTGATTCTGTATACCGGCGTCAACCCGTTGGTCATAACTCTAGGCACCATGTACCTGTTCGGCGGCAGCGCCTTGCTGTTGTCCGGCATTTCCGGCGCGACCGGCTATGAGGGCATTGGCGGCTTCCCAACAGCCTTTACCGATTTTGCCAACCAAACGTTGTTCGGCCTGCCCGTCCCACTGGTTATCTTTATGGTCTGCGTGCTGCTGTTCTGGCTACTGATGCACCGCACCCATAGCGGCCGCAACGTATTTCTTATCGGGCAAAACAGTCGGGTGGCCCGTTACAGCGCCCTGCCCGTCGCGCGTACCTTATGCATCCTGTATGCCCTGACGGGGGTGGCGTCTGCGATTGCCGCGGTCCTATTGGTCTCTTATTTCGGTTCGGCACGCTCTGATTTGGGGGCTTCGTTCCTGATGCCAGCCATCACCGCAGTGGTACTGGGGGGCGCTAACATCTACGGCGGCTCTGGCTCCATCCTCGGGACGGCACTGGCGGTATTACTGGTGGGTTACTTACAGCAAGGTTTGCAAATGATTGGCACACCAAACCAGATATCGAGTGCGTTGTCCGGTGCATTGCTGATTCTGGTGGTGGTTGGGCGCTCTATCAGCCTGCACCGACATCTGATTCATGAATGGCTGCAACGTCGTCGCAGCAGACACACCCTAAGTTAATACCTGTTTTCTTTTGTAGTGAAATTGCCAACACCTCTACCCCTAGCTTCTTCGGAGATAGCAATGAAAACACAAAGATTAAAAAAGCTGGCACTGGTTTGTGCCCTTGGATTTGCCTGTATCACTACTGCTCAAGCGGCAGAACGCATCGCATTTATCCCGAAACTGGTCGGGGTCGGCTTCTTCACCAGCGGCGGTAAAGGTGCCGTTGATGCCGGTAAAGAGCTGGGTGTGGATGTGACCTACGATGGCCCGACAGAACCGAGTGTTTCCGGCCAGGTTCAGTTAATCAATAACTTCGTCAATCAGGGTTACAACGCCATTGTGGTTTCGGCAGTCTCACCGGATGGACTGTGCCCAGCGTTAAAACGCGCGATGCAACGGGGTGTCAAAATCTTGACCTGGGACTCTGATACCAAACCAGAATGTCGCTCGGTTTACATCAACCAAGGTACCCCGAATCAATTGGGTTCGATGCTGGTCGATATGGCCGCGAATCAAGTGAGAAAAGATAAAGCCAAGGTCGCCTTCTTCTATTCCAGCCCGACGGTTACCGATCAGAACCAATGGGTCAATGAAGCGAAGAAAAAAATCCAACAAGATCACCCCGGTTGGGAAGTGGTTACCACCCAGTTCGGCTATAACGATGCCACAAAATCACTGCAAACCGCAGAGGGCATCTTAAAAGCTTATAGCGATCTGGATGCCATTATTGCCCCAGATGCCAACGCCCTGCCCGCTGCGGCGCAAGCAGCAGAAAACCTGAAACGCGACAACGTGGCGATCGTCGGCTTCAGTACTCCAAACGTGATGCGCCCTTATGTTCAGCGCGGCACGGTCAAGGAATTCGGTCTGTGGGATGTGGTTAATCAAGGCAAGATTTCAGTTTATGTCGCCAATGAAATGCTGAAAAAAGGCGACCTGAATGTCGGCGATAAAATTGATATCCCGAACATTGGTGTGGTTGAAGTGGCACCGAATAGCATTCAGGGCTATGACCATGAGGCCAAAGGCAGCGGCATTGTGTTACTGCCACAGCGGGTCATTTTCACTAAAGAAAACATCGACAAATACGATTTTTAATCTCGGCGGCCCGTCCACCGGCGGGCCGGAACAGGACTAAGGGAGTAATAACAGATGGCTGATTTAGACGATATTAAAGACGGTAAAGATTTCGGTATTGGCGTACCGCAGATAAATCCTGCCTTTACACTGAAAGGCTCAGGTTCACTGGATTGGGGGATGCAATCCCGGCTGGCGCGAATTTTCAATCCGAAAACCAATCGCACGGTAATGCTGGCATTTGATCACGGTTATTTTCAGGGGCCGACCACTGGCCTGGAGCGGATTGATATCAATATCGCCCCGCTGTTTGAATATGCCGACGTCCTAATGTGTACCCGTGGCATTTTGCGCAGTATCGTCCCCGCGTCGGCCAATCGCCCGGTAGTACTGCGCGCATCTGGTGCCAACTCGATTCTGACTGATTTATCCAACGAAGCGGTGGCGGTGGCAATGGAAGATGCATTGCGGCTCAACTCCTGCGCCGTGGCTGCACAAGTCTATATCGGCACTGAACACGAGCATCAGTCGATTAAAAATATCATTCAATTAGTTGATCAGGGAATGCGCTACGGCATGCCTACCATGGCCGTGACTGGCGTCGGTAAAGACATGGCTCGCGACCAGCGCTACTTCTCTCTGGCTACCCGAATTGCCGCTGAGATGGGCGCACAGGTGATCAAAACCTATTATGTCGACAGTGGGTTTGAACGTATCGCTGCCGGTTGTCCAGTGCCTATCGTCATTGCCGGTGGTAAGAAACTGCCAGAACGCGATGCATTGGAAATGTGCTATCAAGCCATTGATCAGGGAGCGTCAGGTGTAGATATGGGGCGCAATATCTTCCAGTCAGAAGCCCCAATTGCCATGCTGAAAGCGGTTCATGCGGTGGTACATAAAAATGAAAATGCACAAACAGCCTATAAGCTGTTCTTAGATGAAAAAGGTTGAGTGGGCATCGCTGCCAGTCAGTGACTGGTAAGCCGTGACAAGAAGGTCTTCGGTAATCAGGAGACCTTTGGTAATCAGGAGACAAATATGCACGTGACTCTCGTCGAAATTAATGTGAAAGATGACAAAGTTGAGCAGTTTATTGAGGTTTTTCGCGCCAATCATCAGGGTTCTATCCGCGAGGCGGGGAACTTGCGTTTTGATGTGCTAAGGGACGAGACGATCCCAACCCGTTTTTATATCTATGAAGCCTATACCGATGAAGCTGCGGTGGCGGCCCACAAGAAAACCCCCCATTACCTGAAGTGTGTCGAGCAACTAGAGGGATTGATGACCGGCCCACGCAAGAAAACAGTATTTATCGGCCTGATGCCTTAGCCGGCACGGGCAGCCGATTTCCTACGCTGCCCGCATGTTGGAACCACATGGCAAATTTAGCGACTGAGCCACATCACGCGCACACGCTAAAACTTATCCGCACCCATAAACCGCCTAGTAACTCACTGTGCAATAACTCTGGGCGGGTTTTATGGTAGGTCGTAATGTCTTTTACCAATGCTAACCCCAGCCCCGCCCCTTGCTGCTCACCCACATTATCCAACCGGTGGAATGGCATCAGCGCTTGCGCAGCTTCATCTTGTGCAATACCAGGGCCACTGTCTTCTATTTCTAACCAACAGCGCCCTGTGTCACCGCCTATAACCAACCGTACCGTCACCACGCCATGCTTTGGCGTGTATTTCAACGCGTTATCCAGCAGGTTATCGCACAGTTCAGTCAGCAATAAGGCATCCCCCTCGATCCAGCACTCAGACCCCCCCTCATAGCCCAGATCAATCTGCTTGCTGCGGGCTTGAGCAAGGTGTGCAAAACACGCGTCACGTAATAGTGGGCCGAGATTAACCGGTTGTAGTCTGCGCTCGTGTACTTTCATCCGTGATAATTGCAATAACCGATCCGTCAGGGAAACGGTGTGATCCAGTGTCCCGCGCATCGCCACCAGGCTTTCACGCCATTGTTGTGGGGAGTCACTGGCCAGGGCCACCGCCACCTGCGTTTTCAACACCGTTAACGGTGTACGCAATTGATGAGAGGCATCAGCACTAAAGCGCCCCTGACGTGCCACCATTTCCCGTAAACGCTCGATGTAGCGATCAAAGGCCAATAACAACGGTTCCATTTCTGACCATGGCAACACTTTGGGGAGCGGGGTCAGCTCACCGGGATCTCGACGCAGCATCAGGCCCGACAGCTTACGTAGTGGCTTGAGAATGCCTTTGAGTAAGATATACGCCATTACCAGCGTCAAGAGCACCAGCGTACCTTGGGTCAAGACTGCCGATATCATGATCTGCTGTGCCAGATCATGGCGGGATGCTAGCGTTTCAGCCACCAGCACCATCGCCATCCCCATAACACCAGACTCATTAACCGGTTGATAAAGCGCAGCCACACGTATTGGTTTGCCTCGGTACTCGGCATCATAAAAATGTACCAATGCAGGGTAGAGAAGAGATCGTGGCGTATTCAGCGGGAAAGGCGGTAAATCATTGTAGCCAGCTATACTTTTCCCCTCTGGCGTAATCACCTGATAGTAAAGCTGATCATTCATATTGCGCTCAAAACTATCGAGGACAATATAAGGGACATCAACCTCTAGCTGCCCATGACGAACAACCAACCGCTCCGCCACCGTTCGGGCAGAGGCTAATAACGTGCGGTCATAAGCTAACGTAGCCGCATTCATTGCACTGATATAATGGGTATAAATAGAGATCCCGCCCAAAATCAGTAGCGGGACACCAAAAAACAGCAGCAATTGATGAAACAGCGAACGTGGGGCTTTAAACCATCGTGGCACAGTCGTGTTAGAGCACGCCATCAGTGCATTCCAGGCTGTAACCTAAACCGCGTAAAGTCTGGATAGAGACATTACTGCCATGCAGCTTTTTACGCACCCGATGCACATACAGTTCAATACTTTCTGGATTGGCATCATCAGATAAGGTAAATACCTGCTCAAACAGTTGTTGTTTGGCAACTGGCCTACCCCGGCGATGCATCAGTGAGGTTAATACTGCCGATTCCCGCGGTGTCAGCGCCAATGGCTTATCCGCTAACAGAAAGTAACCTTCGTCGTGATAGGTCAACTCACCAAATTGCACCGCCTGCCCGGTTCCGCCGACACTACGCCGTAATAGAGCACGTATCCGCGCCTCCAGTTCATCCAGTTCATCCAGTTCAAACGGTTTCGTCAAATAGTCATCCGCCCCCAAGTTCAGTCCTTTCACCCGGTCTGCCACTTCCGTTCTGGCGGTCAACAACAGCACCGGCAGCGTTTGCCCACGCTTACGTAGCCGGGCCAGCAAATCTAACCCGTTCAAACGTGGCAACGCCACATCCAATACCACCAGCGTGTAATTTTCGTTTTGCAGCAAATGATCGGCGGCAACACCATCATTTGCCACATCCACAGCGAAGCCCGCATGAGTCAATGCTTTCTGTAACCAGTGAGATAACTCGGGGTGATCCTCTACCAACAAGAGACGCATATCACATCCTGTACTTTTTCCTTCCCATTGAAAGGTAACTGAAAGGTTAATCTATTAACAATTCAGCAACCTCGCAATCGCGGGAAGGCTCACAATTTAGAAGAAAATAATGAGGGAATAATATGAAAAGGATAATTACCCGCACTTTAGCCGCCTCGATTCTGATACTGACAGCACAAATGGCACAGGCTATCGAGGCACCTGGCAGAACAGAATGTATTGCGCCGGCCAAACCCGGCGGCGGCTTTGATCTTACCTGTAAATTGATTCAGGTTTCCCTGCAAGAGACTAAAGCAATTGATCGCCCGATGCGGGTCAGCTATATGCCGGGAGGTGTCGGAGCGGTTGCCTATAACGCCATCGTCGCGCAACGGCCAGCAGAGTTTGGCACCGTGGTCGCGTTCTCCGGCGGCTCTTTACTTAATCTGGCACAAAATAAATTTGGCCGTTATAGCCCTGACGATGTGAAGTGGTTGGCGGCCGTTGGCACTGATTACGGCATGATCGCCGTGCGGGCTGACTCTCCCTATAAAACGCTAAAAGATCTGATGGATGCCTTTAAACAAGATCCTAACAGCGTGGTATTCGGGGCCGGTGCCTCGATTGGCAGCCAGGACTGGATGAAAACAGCGTTACTGGCCCGTGAGGTGGGCGTCGATCCCCATAAAATGCGCTATGTGGCCTTTGAGGGTGGCGGTGAACCGGTTACCGCATTGTTAGGTAACCATATTCAGGCGGTGTCCGGGGACTTAAGTGAAATGGTGCCCTATCTGGCAGGCGACAAACTACGGATCTTGGCTGTTTATGCAGAACAACGCCTGCCTGGCCAACTGGCTAATATTCCTACGGCTAAAGAACAAGGCTTCAATTTAGTGTGGCCGATTATTCGTGGTTTCTATCTCGGGCCGAAGGTCAGTGATGCCGAATATCAATGGTGGACGGAGACCTTTAACACCTTGGTACAAACTGACGAGTTCAAAAAACAGCGTGAATTACGCGGCTTATTTGAGTTCAACCTGACCGGCAAAGAGCTGGATGTGTATGTCAAAAAACAGATTGAACAATATCGTGAACAAGCTAAAGCATTCGGGCTGGCCAAATAATTAAGGAGAAAGATCATGAGCGATCGTATTTTTGCCAGTATCTGGATCCTGCTCTGTATCAGCGGCTTATTTATCGGCTGGGGAATTCAAAGCGAATACAGTTACGAGCCGCTAGGCCCGCGCCCTTTCCCGATGGCAATTCTGGCGTTAATGACACTGTGCGCGGTGCTATTGTTGCTGCGTAAACCAGACGTTATCGCATGGCCGCACGCCAAAGTATTGCATCGCCTGTTGGTGATGGTGATTACGCTGGTGCTCTATGCCTGGGGATTTGAGTCGCTTGGATTCCCGCTGGCGACAGCCCTACTAACATTTAGCATCGCATTGTTATTTGAGGCAAAAATATGGGTCGCTGCGCTGCCCGGCGTGGTTCTGGGCGCGTCATTATTCTATGCCTTTGACTATTTACTTGATGTCACCCTACCACTTGGCGTTTGGCTGAACTAACGAGGCTGTGATGGAAACTTGGATGTATTTATCGCAAGGATTTGAGGTGGCATTAACACCACAAAACCTGATGATTGCCCTGATAGGCTGCTTTATCGGTACCATTGTTGGCTTACTCCCAGGACTGGGGCCGATCAACGGCGTGGCCATTTTGCTGCCACTCGCTTTTGCCCTAAAACTGCCCGCCGAGTCTGCCCTGATCTTGCTGGCTACGGTTTATATCGGTTGTGAATATGGTGGGCGCATCTCATCCATATTACTTAATGTCCCCGGTGATGCCGCGGCTATCATGACCGCCCTTGATGGTTATCCGATGGCGCAGCAGGGCCGTGCCGGTGTAGCGCTATCCATTTCAGCAGTTAGCTCATTTGTTGGTTCACTCTTGGCTATTGGTGGGATCATTCTGTTTGCACCGCTACTGGCACAGTGGTCACTGGCATTCGGCCCATCGGAGTATTTCGCGTTAATGGTCTTCGCCATCGCCTGCCTTGGCAGCATGATGAGCCAAAACCCCTTGAAATCACTGCTAGCCGCCTTAATCGGATTGGGGTTGGCGACAGTAGGCGTTGATGCAAACACCGGCGTTTATCGCTTCACCTTTGATAGTGTCCACCTCTCTGATGGAATTCAATTTATCGTAGTGGTGATCGGCTTGTTCTCGGTCAGTGAGATCTTGTTGATGCTGGAAAGTACCAGTACCGGCCAGAAATTGGTGCGTAAAACCGGTCGCCTGATGTTCAACCGCAAAGAAGCGGCAGAATGTGTTGGGCCAACACTGCGATCTTCAGTGATCGGTTTCTTTGTTGGGATTTTGCCGGGCGCAGGGGCAACCATCGCCAGTGCGCTGACCTATATGACCGAAAAGCGCATCAGTGGTAACAGCGATAGTTTTGGTAAAGGGGATATTCGTGGTGTTGCCGCACCTGAAGCGGCGAATAATGCTTCTGCCTGTGGATCTTTTATTCCGATGCTCACTCTGGGCGTTCCAGGCTCAGGCACTACGGCGGTAATGATGGGAGCATTGACCCTGTATAACATCACACCGGGGCCTGCAATGTTCACCGAGCAACCGGATATTGTCTGGGGGTTAATTGCCTCGCTGTTGATAGCCAACGTTATATTACTGCTGATGAACCTACCTCTGGTTGGCTTCTTCACCCGCATGTTAACCATTCCGTTATGGTTCCTGGTCCCCGCCATTGCAGCAGTCTCTGCGGTGGGGGTCTATGCGGTGCACAGCACCACTTTCGACCTGATGCTCATGGTCGGATTGGGTATCTTTGGCTATCTGCTGAGAAAAATGAACTTCCCCATGTCCCCGCTGATTTTAGGCTTTGTTCTGGGCGAAATGCTGGAGCAAAACCTGCGTCGTGCACTGTCCATTAGCAATGGCAATTACACTATTTTGTGGTCGAGCCCTATTGCAAAAAGCTTGCTAATACTGGCCGTGCTGGTGTTGGTGCTGCCGCCAATCCTGCGAGTAGTACGTAAATTTCGCCAATCAAAGCCAGCCGTTAATGAAGGGTAAAAACTGACTCGTATTACTCCGGGGCTGATAATTATAGGATTATTGGCCCCGATATATTGGGAATATTCCGCGTTATAAGATGATACCTATCAGCAAAATGCTTAATGAGTAAACTGATCATCACCAGTACCGGAAATGCTTAGACCTTAACTATAATGAAGGTAGATAAGTGTAATCACGATAAATAATGAGGCAAAACCATGTCAGACAAAATCGCCGTCGGTATCAGCGCTTGCCTGTTAGGTGAGAAAGTACGTTTCGATGGCGGGCATAAACGTCTAACATTTGCCGTGGACGAGTTGGCCCCTTTTGTTCATTTTGAGCCGGTCTGCCCTGAGATGGCAATCGGGCTGCCTTCGCCCCGCCCAGCGCTACGCTTGGTTAAAGCAGGCGCTGATGATATTCGTCTCAGCTTTAGTAACCAACCAGAAACCGACCTGACCCGCGCCATGCAGGACTTCTCCGCGAAAAGAATTGCGGGATTGCAGCATTTAAGTGGCTATGTGGTTTGCGCCAAATCCCCTAGCTGCGGCATGGAGCGGGTGCGGGTGTATGAAGCCGATGGCAAAAATAACCGCAAAAGTGGTACTGGCATTTTCACTCAAGAATTAATGCGCCAACTACCGTGGCTCCCCATTGAGGAAGATGGCCGCCTGTGTGACCCAGAGCTGAAAGAGAATTTTGTGGCACGAATCTATGCCTTACACGAGTTTAATCAGCTATGGCAACAAGGCATGAGCCGCGCCCGGCTGATCGCTTTCCATAGCCGCTATAAATTATTATTACTAGCTCATTCGCAACCTGCCTACCGTGAATTAGGGCGTTTCGTTGCGGCTATCGACCAATGGCCTTCAATTAATGAATGTGCTTTTGAATACCGTAACCGGCTGATGGCCCTGATGAGCCAACACTCCTCGCGCCGTGGTCACACCAATGTCTTGCAGCATGTCCAAGGCTATTTCAGCAACCAACTCAGCCCCCGGCAACGCAGCGAGCTGGCACAACTGATTTTGCGTTATCGTCAAGGCAGTCAGCCACTGCTTGCCCCCATTACCCTGCTCAAACATTATTTAGCTGAATATCCCGACAGCTATCTTGCCCAGCAGCGCTATTTTGACCCTTACCCGGAGGTTTTGCGCCTAAGGTATGGGCATTAATAGGGGGAATTTAAACGCGATATGAAGCCCGTGGTAATTCAGCAAGTTGCCGCGTTATCAGATAACACCTATCAGCAAAATGTCTCCTTTGCGTTATTCTTAGCGCCGAAGAAAATAATTAGCAGTCTTTCTGGTGGTATCACGGCCTCATGGCAGTGAGGCCGCTGTAAAACAGGAGTTTCTATGAACACCACTTATCGCCTGGCGCTGGCTTTGGCTTTTTCTACCACGCTGCTGACGGCTACCGTTCACGCCAATAGCCTATTGGATTCAGTAAAAAGTGCTGCTGACCAATACAGTAAATCGGGTGATAGCTCATCTTCATTGTCGTCATTGACCGGCTTACTCAATGGCGGCGATAAAGGGCTTAGTGCTAGCACCATGACCAATGCTGCCGGTATATTGCAATATTGCGTACAAAACAATGTACTGTCGGCCAATGGCACTTCGGCGATTAAAGACCAATTGATGAGTAAACTGGGTATCACCAGTACCGAAAATGCCAAGAGCCAGGACTATCAGGAAGGTTTAGGCGGATTACTGAAAACCGGTGAAGGTAAGAGTTTGAATTTGAACGATCTGGGCAGTGAGCAAATCACTGAAAAAATCAAAACCAAAGCCTGTGATTTAGTGCTGAAACAGGGTCAATCGTTCTTGTTGAAATAATAGAATAGGTAATGGCAGAGCGCGGCTTAAGGCTGCGCTTTTCTCAAACAGGATAAAATGGAACAACCGACACTCACCGCAGGTTTAGCGAAACTGCATCACTATTTTGAGCGCTGGCAACTGGCCGCAGACGGTGCGGCATTCCATACACCATCAAGCTGGCTGCAACCGGTACTGTATCGCAACCAACCCGCAATGCTGAAGATTGCGATGACAAAAGATGAGTGTCTGGGCGCACAACTTATGGTGTGGTGGGGAGGCGATGGAGCCGCCCGAGTGTTAGAACAAGAAGAAGATGCCATTCTGCTCGAACGGATTTCCGGGCTGCGGTCGTTGTTAGAGATGGCTCGTGGTGGTCAGGATGACGAAGCCAGCCGGATTATCTGCCGTGTTGTTGCTCGTCTTCACGCACAAGACAGGCCACAACTCCCCGAACTACCCACCTTATCAAGCCAATTTCGATCACTGGAAATCACCGCAAAAACACAGGATGGAATTTTCGCTAATGCGGCATTTATCGCAGAAAAATTACTCACAGAACCACAAGAAATCACTGTTCTACATGGTGATATTCATCATGCCAATATACTTGATGCCGGCCCTCGGGGCTGGCTGGCGATTGATCCTAAAGGTCTGATCGGCGAACGCGGTTTTGACTTTGCCAATATCTTTTGTAACCCCAATTTCGTTGTCGCCACCTCGCCGGGGCGTCTTATCAGGCAAGTAGATATCATCGCGGAAACCGCCGCCCTTGATCGGTGTCGCCTGCTTGCATGGGTCGTCGCATGGGCTGGGCTATCAGCCGCCTGGCATATAGAAAGTGAGGCAAATCCTGATACGGCATTGGCCGTCGCCAATATTGCGCTGAACGCGTTACACAGAGCAAATTCCAATCACAATAACTGACGAGATTAATGAATTTCCAAATACTCCCCGCACTGCGAGGAGTATTCAGAATAACGTTAAATCGCTTTTTCTGATTCAATGCTTTTTTGATTACGACTGACTGCCACTTTGAATAGCCAATATATCAAGCTGGCGGCAACCAGCGAGTTAATGGTTGGAATCCCCCACTCAGTCACCAATCCGATAACACTGCCGACAATACTGGCGATAATGGCAACCCAACCGATAACCGGTGTTTGAGTTTCGTCAGGGAGTTTCCCTTCCAGTCGACTCTTATCCAGAATATTGCGATGAGAGCGCAACACAAAATAGTCCACCAGCATGATGCCGATAATCGGCGGGAATACCACGCCTAGCACTGTAAGGAAGTCCACAAACCGATCCAAAATCCCTAACACGGAAAGTGTCGTACCCAGAACGCCGATAACTAACGTGGTTAAGGTGTATTTCAGTTTTTTCCCGGTCAACCCCTCGACCGCATTGACGATACCGAGGGACGAAGAGTACAGATTAAGGTCATTAACTCTTAATGTTGAGAACACCACCACCAGCAAGCCTGCACCACCCGCGGCCTGAGACATAATAGTCACCACATCAGCTGTTCCCAGCGTTTTAGCAATCAAGATAGCCAGGCCATTGACCACGAACTCCCCGGCCACAATGGTGAAAATCGTCACACCCAACACATGCTTCCCATTTTTGGAATAACGCGTTAGGTCAGGGGTCATCAGGCTTGCCACGATAGCGCCCCCGACAACGATAGTGATACCTGCGCTGATAGACAGAGGATCACCCGGTGGTATCAACTGCATAATTTCATGCAGATTATGCCCGGACAGCGTACTAATAGAGATATAAGCCACCAGCAAAATAAACATCGGAACCGCAATACGTGCGGCGATGCGCAATGCCTTAAAACCAAATGCCACCAAGATAGTCAGCAGGCTACCCGATAAAGCTGCCGCGAATCCGAATCCCAGTTTATTACCCAAAGCGAAATCAAGCGATTTGGCGAAAATAGCGTTTTGTATACCAAACCAACCCAGTAAGCTCACCGCCACCACAATCCCGATCAGTACTGAGCCTAAGCGACCAAAGCCACACCAGCGAGCCAACAGGCTACCGGAGATCCCTTCACGCATACCGGCCAGCCCAAGACCGTAGGTCACCACACCAAATATTATGCTGCCAATAAGGATTGCGGTGAATGCATCAGTCAGTGTCATGGAGTTACCCAGCACCGCCCCCAGCATAAATTGATCCAGCGCAGTCAACATACCCATGTGAACGATGGCAACGCTTAAAAATGAAACCCTTTTATCCTGTGGCACGCGGCTTAATGGATAGTCTTCAATTTTGATCACGATAAAGTGCACCCTTGTAGTTCAGATAAACTGGATTCCTTTTGCTACCAGTCGATCCGGAATATAATTATCCAAATGTGCAAATTTGCAAAACTCCTCAAACTGTTGCAACGTGTGGACATCAGATTTTTGATAAATAGTATATATTCTGTTTTCTATTGTTTTAGTGCTGATGTTATATATCTTAGCGATCTCTTTAACAGAAAGTCTTTGCAACATTAAAAATATAACGTCAAGCTCAGCGCGGGTAAAAGTTTTACTATTAATTTCGGTGGTCAGGACGCTTGGTTTTTGTTGGTTTATGTATTTGAGTGGAGATAAAGTATTAAGTGGTTTGGCACTCCACATAACACCAATGACTTCTTTTTTATCATTATAAATAGGCAGCTTTTCACTGATAAAGGGGGTCAGAGTATCTTTACCATACCAATAATGTGTTTCTATGACAGTAACCCGATCTTGTGACTCTTCGGTTCTCTTATCATGCTCCATAAACTCGGGAGAAAATTCAGCCCAGTTAGCAGGAAACTCATCGTCCAGCTTCCCCTCTATCTCAAAGTTCAATGGTGTATTGGTATAAAGATAGGCTGCCTTGTTCATATAGATATGGCGGGAATTCAGATCTTTAATGCCCCATGGCTCACTGAGGTGCTCCATCATGGCAATAAGGCCCTTGAAATAAATTTCATTATTTTTATCGGGCAAATCCATTACGACCTCGCCGATTAAAACCGGTTAAATTTCTTTTGCCAGATAGTGCCGAGTATGTTTTTTGGCATATCCACATAAATCGCCATAGACACGATAGCCTAACTTTTCATAAAAACCTCTGGCCTGGAAATCGAAAGTATCTACATAAGCCATATGACAGCCGCGTTTTATGGCTTCTTCTTCTGCTTTTTCCATTAATTGGCGACCATAGCCACTTTTACGATATTCATCACTGACCCAAAGATATTGGACCTCAAGCCCACCCCACCAGGTCCTGGCAACCAATCCTGCCACAATTTTGCCGTTGTCGTTGGTAACCGTTAAGAATAGCGGATGAATGTCTACAGCTTCAGTTTTATTATTGTGAGCCCAAAGACTATCAATGACATACTCTTCGTCTTGTGGGTTTGGCGTATCCGTGACGTTAATATTCATTTTCGTAACATACCTTCCTATATTAATAATTCAAATTGCAATCAAATTAATAAACTCCAACTGATTTTAATATCACTTTTCTTAAAGTGTTACAAGAGTGGTTTTCACCCGTTCCCACAATGGCGTTAAGTGTTTATATTTAATGTGACAGAGCTAAAAAATACCAACTTATCTCGTGAATGTTATCTGTTTGGCCTGCTCTGTCTGCAAATACTGATTTCGCCTCACCAGGGCTTTATCGGGGAAACCTATCAATAACTCACGGCTCCACCTGTAGAGCAAGGCTAACTTGCCAAAGGGGGGCCGCTCATCCTCCCCAAAATCCATAAATTTTATTGCTTAATATGCTCATTTAGCGTCTACCCAGTCAAAAACTGGCCGTTCCGTTTTTATTTACCACTCACTATGGGCTTGAGATCAAGCTTGTCGAGAGATCCTCAACAGTAGGTCTGTACTCAATATCGTGTTTTAGTACCAGTCCGGCATAAATATTTCTGTATTGTCGCAAATCGGAAGAGTTGACCGCCAACAGGCCATCGGATTTACAATCTCTCTTCCATGAGAATAAAGATCAGAGCCATATTAAATAATGAATTAAATGCAATTTAATTTACTTTATTTCTTTTTAACACTATTTATTATTCAGTTATCCCTACTTTCATTATCGTACTCTCACGACAAAATACGCTATAAGTAACGTTTATATAAACATAATGCGCACAATATTTTATATTCATATATCAAAAATATTGACTAAGGAGGTTTTTTCGTCACACCCATATTATTTTATATTAATAGCTAGTGTATTATTTGCTGTATTATAACCTTTCCTCCCTGCCCAGGGAGCTATTATATTTACGCTATATTGGACAAGGACTGGAGAACCTACAGCAGAAACCCAGGTGGTCGAAGCAGTTAATCGTTATGTCAGTATTAGATATGAATAATTTACTGACATTTAATTTATAGCTCAATTATTTTGCATAATCATAATCCCGGATCAATTAGAGCATCACAGTTCATAGATTTAAATTATGACTCCAAACGTTCAAGTCTGTGCACCCATCTCAATAAAGTAGTTAACAAATCCAAATAACATCATTTTAAGTCATATTTTCAACATAAAATACTGAACATTCTACTAACTGTAATTTAGTCCAGTAAACCGTCTGAGTGACTATTGAAAAATTAACCACTAAATATTAGGATTAACACCATATATTGTGTCTAGATATAAACGAGATACCATATATGCTACATCAATACTTCTCTTATAAGGATTCAGGCCATGAGTAAAAATACAAAACAAACATCTGGCAATGTAGCTTCCGTTGCTGCGAAGACTTTAAATGACCCTAACGCTTCTGCAATCCAGAAAAGCCTTGCTGGTTCTGCTCTCTCCCAACGAGGAACACCAAATCAGACAAGTGGAGAAATGGAACATAAAGCATCGGTTGCACTTGATAACCCAAATTCCTGTGCATTGACAAAGCAGCTAGCGGCCTCTGTATTAGCACAAGCGAATAAAGATCGTAAATAAGTTCCGTCTTAATTAACTACTGGGGCTAACGCCCCTTTTGTCGATGGCTGACCAGCTGACTAATCAGAATTATCCGCCATCAGTGATCTTTACAGGTTATTTTTCTTGGCAAAATCAAACGACCTAATCATCCGTTTCCGGTTGGCATCTAAATAATCAGCCCCTATTGGATCGCTCAGCTTTATGGATATAAGCCGCACGTACAGAGCTACGTTCTTAATGGCTCATTTACCTCTCTATACATTCCTTCAACCATAACGTCGCCATCTGTGGGCTTATAAGCTTTAGCTTCAAGCTCGGCAGTATAAACATACTCGAACCTGCATATACACAAGCAGGTTGATGTGGGGTAACTCAGATTGACGTTGGTGGACTGAAAAGCGGGGGTAAAGCCTTGCGGAGACTGGGTTATAGATACACAAAAGACGCTCGTAGACATCTCTTTACATACGAATGGTGCGAAGGCCGGACTCGCTAATATCATACAACCTACTGATATCAATATTATTTATTTTTAACACTAGGAGCTTGTACCCACACTTGTACCCACAAACAAAAATCCGTACAAAAATCAGACATTGCCAGCGGGTACAAAGCCATATCAGTACAACATCAATATGGCTATCAAAGCAAGGTTTAGGCAGGCCAAAAAGCTTTTATCATTAGCCCCCAATTGCCAACAACCTTGACCACCGTCCGCTATGAGCGAAAAGCGGACCGTCAATGTCTTCGGAAGGCACTTATCTAATGCAATCAAGACTAAAAGACCACAACAAGCAGATTATAAGGTTTATGCTTTGTTTTTACTTACCTCTGTTCTCAGGTGCATTAGTCCATTCTTACATTGAGCTCAATGTTTTAACTCAGTTTTCGTGTAACATACGTTGAATAAAAATACTATTACAGGATTAATATCTGATGGAAAAAGGATTTCAACGCATTGGTTCTGTATCGAACGCACACGTCGGTCATGATTTTGAATTTAAAGTCCAATTATTTTTTAAAGGACAAGATATTTTCTTGAAAAGAAATTATAAAGTAATGGTGGGAATAGATAGTATTAAGAAATCTCATCGATTTGATTTAGGCTGCTCCGAACAAAAAATATTAGTTGAGTGTAAGTCTCATCGTTGGACAACAGGAAATAATGTACCAAGTGCCAAATTAACGGTATGGAATGAAGCAATGTTTTATTTCCATTTGGCACCAACTGAGTATCGAAAAATAATGTTTGTTCTTAAAGACAAAAGGCAGAAATCTGATGAGACATTGTGCCAATATTACGTAAATAAATTTAATCATCTTATTCCTACTGACGTGGAGCTATGGGAATACGATGAAATTATTATGGATGCCGCACGGATTTACTGACTGATACGTATCAACTGTGATTTGGATTGACTGAGAACGATGGAAGAGAATGAGAAGGTCTGGTCGTCAGTTAAGAGCGATGAGCGGACATATTGATATTCTAATCTGTAAAGTCTATCAGTTCATAACGAGAGGATTACTAACAGCTCTATATGTTGATCAATAGGGCACAAGTCGTAACAAATTTGGCCTGATGGTTTGCATGCATCTAGTTTGAACACGACAGAATTCCTCGATGAGGGGGAGGACAGTCACAATGCCGGTACCGATGGTGTTACGTATCGTGCCTGCTATATAATATAAATAATTTAGATAGCCTTCGCACGAGATTGTGCTGATCCAAGATCTCGAACTATAGTGTTCCTTTGTCTGGTATACTACACAACAGCACATTGAATCATGTATAACTTAACTTTCAATGAAGTAGCCTAAATTTTAACAGGACACAAATGAACACTTCATCTTTTTTATACATTAAAATAGAAAAAATAAAGTCACTAGTCAGAAAAAAATCACTTTCAATTAAAAACTACTTTGAAATTTTAAATTCCGATGGTAAATATGCAGCTAATGCTCTTATTCAACTAAAAAAAGAATGTATAAAAAAGTCATCCGAGGAAATTGAATCATTCAATCGAACCATGTTAAATATGAGGAATATAGTTTTTATTTTCTCAGCATATGCAATGGTAATTATTATCATTACATTAGCAACCAATAACTACTCTGATACTTTTTTAGAAAACTTCCTTGTTAATGCAAATTCTTCAATTCTCGACTTCCTTATTCTAGGTGTTATTCTTTATTATTTTGAACACAAACGGCAGAACAAGGAGGCTGTTCAAGAACTCCTCGAAGACCTCGAAAATCTTGCAAAACACTCGTCCGCCGAGTTAAATATAATGAAGATTAAAATCATAAGGCAATTAAACAGCAAAGGTGTTTTTAACATCAATGTTCAACGCATAGAATTGACTAAGTTATCCGTCATAAAATACCTGAATTTTAAAAACGCTGATTTAAAAAGCTTGAATATGTCCGAGTCCTACATTAGAAACTGTTCATTCGTAGATTGTGAAATTCAAGCCTTAAATATTAATGGGAACAGAGTTAAAAACGTAAAATTTATAAAGTGTAATCTCAAGAATATTAAAGCGACTAATGCAATATTTCAAAATGTTGAGTTCGATGAATGTAACTTTTCTGGCGGATTTTTTAATCACAGTAACTTGAAAAGCTGCATTATGAAAAACTGCGATTTTAAAGATGTCACATATGAAAAAGCGACTTTATTAAGTGTGAATATTTTAGGCGCAAGAAATATCAACACAGAGAGAATGATTGAAGCTGAAAATTTAGATTACATTAAATGTTCGGATGAGATTAAGATCGCGCTCAAGGAGAAAAACCCAAGTATTAAATTCGCAAAGAGAAGAACCGAGGTTAGGGAATCGAACCCTATTCAGTGAGCAAGCTCACATATAGACACCAGTCGACCTCTATCGAATTTGTCTATCATCTTCATTTACTGAGCAAAAGTCAATGATCTCCCCCAAATGGCCTGTTCCTCATTGATTAAGGCAACATGATATGAGCAACGTCTGCTTCGGCCACCGGTGCGGCTTCGGACTGCTATGAGCTAATTGCTGTCTTTGGCAGCTGTCTCCACTCTATAACTCTGCGCTACTGAAAATCGGGGAATGGCGGACAACCTTGATCATGATATCCTATTCAAGGAAGAACTATCGCAAGCAGTGTGCTCCCTGTAGTCGCGGGACACACAAAACGCTGCGCTTATTTAGTCTGCCCTGTTATGTGTATCATAACTCTGAAGAGGAATCTATGATCCAATATTTTTCTGAAAAAAACACCCTCGAGAATAGAGCATTACAAATATGGCAAATTCTTATCGGATTCGCTTATGCGCGTAAGATAACTACATATGGAGAGATTGCTGATATTCTTGGTTATAAAGGTGCAGGTACGATGGATCGTCAACTAGGTCATATTCTTCACTTTTGTGCTCAAAACAAATTACCACCATTAAGTGTATTGGTTGTAAATTCTGAGACAGGATTACCTGGAGATGGGTTTGATACGACAGGTGATTTACATAAAAAGAGAGAAAAAGTATTTAATTTTGACTGGTTTGATATTATTCCACCAACGCCAACTGAGTTTGCTTCAGCGTGGGAAATAGCAGAACAAAACGGCTTTAGTGTGCACTCATAACAACCCGATGCAATTGATGGTAATACTCCCAACTTACTGATTAATTGCATCAGCTCAGACCTAAGTTGACAGGCTTCGTAGATAGAACACAATCAAACCTGATTGTTTGGTGCAGGCGAAGTAGACTTCCTTGGCATATGATTGTTAAATATTGCGGAAGATCTCTAAAAGTGAATGGTGCGGATTACAGGGATACTTACAATATAATTAACACGATCGTGGATCCTGACTAAAGACAAAGGGTTAATGCCGCCATCTGTCAATGTGGGCTTATC
Source organism: Yersinia sp. 2540 StPb PI (assembly GCF_052217165.1). Taxonomy (NCBI): domain Bacteria; kingdom Pseudomonadati; phylum Pseudomonadota; class Gammaproteobacteria; order Enterobacterales; family Yersiniaceae; genus Yersinia; species Yersinia sp. 2540 StPb PI. Next base: position 1,164,319 of record NZ_JAZGQC010000001.1, on the reverse strand, counting down.
AGCAGTTGCTACTACAGAGATGGGCAGCAGAGAGAGAAAAATGAGAGGGCGAATGCAGTACATACATGTATCTTCATATATTGATTAAGGAACAAAGGTATCGGCATTATGACGCGAAATTTTAGTCTGAAATAAGACTTGGGATAATATTCTGCTCGGAAATGAGGTATTTGGGGCTGAGCAATAGGGCAACTGTTAGCTATGGCAAACTTAAATCGTTTAAAAGATGAGTATCTATACTGCGAAGATTCACCCTAAACACAAATTTATCCAGAAATCATCGGCATTGTATACATTACCTTCAGTTGCATCCGCGGTACAGTTCGTTTAATCTTATGATAATTAAAAATATTTCAAAGGTCCATATATGGAATGGGGATGCACAAAGTGTGGGGTCGAAATACCTCAGGAAAGAGAGTTTTGCGATAAATGTGAAGAAAAACATTTCAGGAAAATTGGAGGGTTTCTATTTTTACCCCTCATAGGATTAGTGGTCACTGCTGCCTCTTATCTATTTGCAATGACAGATGCATTTAGAGTTATGACGGAAAATTATTCGCACTTAAATGTAAATGCAAAAATATTCTTCATGCTTTCTCTTGCTATTTATATTGTTTGTTTTTTATTTTCAGTCACAGTCCTTTCATTTTTCTTAAAAAAGAAAAAGTTTCTGCCAAAGCTTTATATTTTATTTTTGATATCAGTCGTGGCGACAATGTCATTAAATATCTACATGCTTTACATGTTAATCCCCGATGTTAAAATTGGATACAATGAGCTTGTTCCTATTTTTAGAAATGTGATATCGGCTCTTATTTGGATTCCATATTTCATTACATCAGTTCGTGTAAAAAGAACTTTTATCCGATAAGAAGCACCACATTAGTGGCTTCCCATTACTGATGATTGAACATGCAGAGCACTATTAATCTACCTCCAATAATCAAAACAGAGCGGATGCTATCAACTTCCGCTTCTGGCACTGAGCGGACAAGCTTACGAAGCCTAAGGTCCAATATGAGCGAGAAGCGGAAGTTCAATCTTTTTTGTCAGCCCCTCGGGGAATTTTTATAAATTGATTAGCCATCAAAACCAGGCTGTGTCCCTTAATCACCCAAGCTATAGTAGCTGTTTGTCTCAATAACATGTTGAACTTAGCTCGCTACGACTTTCTTGATGAAGCATGGACTATCATGCAATACATTGAAAACAAATAACTGTCGTGGATGGATTTTTGCTAAGTTTAATAGTCCGTATTTATAAAAAAAGCACAGAGCATACTTGAAATTTAACTTAAAGGGGAGGAACTCTCGTATGGAAGAAGAAAATAGCAAAATCACTAGTAAATTTAATATTGTCGCCACTTGCGCCCAAATATTATTAGCCTTAGCAACAATTTATTTTACCTACACTATAAGTGAAAAGCAGAATAGAATTTCCAAATTGGAATACTCGCCTCTATTCGTTTTAGACAAGGACCAGTTGTATACAAAAGACTTTATACCAACAGGAACTGATGAAATTAAAATCACAAACGAAGGGTATGCGGTTAACAATTACTCATCGGACGTTGATAGCATACTAACGATATATTATTCATTCAATCATCAATCAAAGACTTTGATTTATAATCTAGATTATTTTTCAGTTATGTCACACAAATCCGGTGGCAAAGGTGAAATGACGAGCGGAATTGGTGAAAACAACATCAAAAAACTTCTTGAGATTAAAACAAAAACCAAGAGCATCCTAGACAACTACCACCCGGACTATATTAATTTTGAGTTAAAACACATCGCAAAGGTTACCTATACCAATATAGAAATGGATGAGGGGCATGCTTATTTTTCTGATGCAAACGTTGTTAACCAAGAGGATTATGCCAAATTAAAACAGACAATTAAAAACAAAGAGGTAATATCATTTGGGCAGTTACAGCCAGAAAATTTAGCAAAAATAATCATAGAAAGCTTCAGCCAGAAATAAATCATTACGATAGTTATTTAACTGTGGTGGCCCACTCGATGGGCCACCACAGCGATTTATCAGCACTTTGCTAAATAAAAATGCAGATCATAATTTATTTCACGATTAAGTATAGGGAACTGCAGTTCATCCTTACAAAAGCAATACTGCAGCTGTATGTTAATCATAGAGCAGATTACTGAAGCTTAAGGTCCGCTCCTGGCACAGAGCGGCTACTCAGTTAGGTTAACTTTTGTGTCTAGGTTCCTAGGGTGAACGATGATGTTTTTGCTGGATATACTCAAGTAGAATGCGAAAAGGAATTCAAATCAGATGGAATTATGCACACAGGAAAGGCACCTTTCAGGATGCTGGTAAAAATTACCGAACAAGCAGATCCAGCCAATCTGGGTTCTCAATTTTACGGGAATAGGGCAGCATCGCACGATTAATCAGCTCAAAGAATTCTGACTCCTCCATCCTTACTGCTTCGCTTGTGCCAGGTCCCTCCCATTCATCAAAGAGATGCCAGTAAAGCGATTTCAGGGTATCGACCACCGCCGCGAAAATCTTTACGTCAGGTTCAAGCCAATGACACACCAGAAAATACATTTTCTGTTCTGCATCATGGATGGACGCGCACTGGGAAAGTTGACTCATAAATAGCTTGATCCAGACCAATGCTGCTGTTTTTAGCGGTGGCAGATCTATCCGCTGCTCTGCCATGTACCGTGACATATATAATTCAACCTCGGTCCGTTCAGGTTGCTTATCAAGCCCCAGTGAAGCGAGAATTAAAAGAGTCTCCGAATCATTTCCTTCGGTGATTTGATCTTCAGCCCATGCAATGATCAGGCAGTCCAGATCATTGTGGAGAAAGTGATATTTGCGTGAAAAAACAAACAGCCCGAGCAGGTCATTGAATGTGTATTGAGATGGCATCTGATATTCCCTTACCTGTATTGTTTACATGAACCCTGGCAGTGATAATTTCTGAGTCCATCATTAATTGAACGGTGGGTCTATATAACCGAATGAAACTCCAATTAACCTTCATTTTATCTTAACTATTGATATAAATTCTATAAAGAGTAGTGGTATACCGATTTTGACCACATAAGCAGAAGTGTGAAATATCCGCTTCTGGCACTTATCCGACGGTCAGATTTAATAGTGCCCTACCAGAGGGCACCGTTAGATAAAGGCACAGCTAATACAACCTAACATGCACTGCTGCCCTATACCCGTTCTGCCAATACGCTTGGGTAATGTTTAGCGATGATATCGTTCATCTTGTCCATCAACCCAGGTTTCCTAAATGTCAGATGCGCTGAGCCCTTCATAAAGTATTTTATCGCAAAATAATCGTCTTCATAAACTTTCGTCATCTGCCGATTGGCACTCATATGTTCATACAGCCGAGTTGTCACATCTCCCCGGTTGTCCGGGATCGCCTTGCCCTCGAGCAGGAACAACATCCGTTCAAGATCCGCCAGTTGATCCCGCCGGTAGCTGTGGTTCAGGGTAAATCCCCATTGGGTGTAACTCACCAAATTGTTGACGATAATTTTCTTGCCAAACTTACAAGGATGGTTGCTCTTGTAATCCCATGATAGCGACTTGAACACATTAATCACCCCTCGCTCAAATACGTTGTCCTTATCACGGTGCAACTGCTCAAATGTGCTGTAAATGCTTTCCTCGCTGATGGTAGGAATATTATCTCCCTCAAGGTTTCTGTACCATTGGTCACGCGCCTGGGCATCCATCAAACTGAGCATGCCGGAGCGCTTCATCAGATCCCGCCATATATCGCGATCAAGATTGCGGGTGATCACTGGCATGGCCGTTTCTGCTTTTTCCATCAGCCAGCAACCGCAGCGAAAATCTTGTCGCATGGCCCAATCTCTTGCTATTCCTCCACCGATGCTGTTAGTGATGGCCGAGATATCTTCAAGCTGGTGAATAAGGGCTTCAATCTGCGCCAGAGCGGCATTACGTCCAGACACAACGCGTTCGATGCTGGTGGAACAAATCACCTCTGTATGGTCAGTTAAAACCTCGGGTTCAGTCTGCATATTTCTTTCTCCATAAACGCAAACACCCGCCGGTTTAAGGGTGGGTGTTGGGTAGTGATAGTGTTAAAAACATTGTGGGCTGTACTGCACTGGACGCCGGTAATCAGCATGCCATCAGTAATCCGGACAGGCTCATGTCTGCTTTTCGCCCCGGATAACTGAGGTGATGGTCTGGTAACCCAGACGGGTCATCAGGCCGGTGGCTCGGCGGGCACGGAGAATATCGATAGCCGTGATGAAGGGAGATTGTTCCTGGCAGGAGAATCCCCGGCGATCGATACGAACCAGGCCAAACTTTTCCACCGTGAAATTCAACGCATCGGCCAGAGAGATACTAGCCTCAATATATTCGTGGATCACGGCGTCATCACTGAACTCGGTATCGTTAAGCGCCAATCCGTAATGCTGTTCCAGCAGATACGTAAGCATGGATTGCCAGACAACAACGGGTGATGGGCAAGCGTAAGCCGCCCGTTTCGAGGTAACAGGTAAGGTCTGCATGTTGGTTATCTCGTCGTTAGCTAGATGAAAGGAAGAAATAGGTAGGTATAAAAGGCGAAAATTTATGCATTGGATTGGGGTATAGGATAAACAGCGAGATACACATAACCGTGAGATCCCAGACTATCGGCTTCACAGGTCAAGCCATTGCAATACAGCGTGACACAGTGCTGATAACGGGGATTGAGCTCACCAGAAAGCAGCATCAGTTCCAAGTGGTTGATAAACTGCGGGAAGGCGTTATTTAAATCACATACCTGCGCGTCACTGAATTTCCCGCTGATATCGGCACGGTCGGCCAGAAAATGCAGCCGGTCGCCTTCTTGTACCAGGCGGGCACCAAACTGCGGAGTGACGTTGCGTTTAAGTCCCCAGGCTGGGGTAGTGATTGATGGCATCGTATTGCCCCTATAACAAGCCGTGTTCAGCAAACGAATACACCGTCATGCCTCCGACAATACAGTGATCCAGCATCCTGACCTCAACCATTGCAAGTGCATCTTTAATCTTGCCGGTGATTTGCTGGTCGGCAACACTGGGCTCAGCGTGGCCGGAGGGATGGCAATGCGCCAGAAGCACCGCAGCAGCATTGTGTTGCAGTGCCGCTTTCACGATTTCGCGGGGGTGGACCTCGGTACTGTTGATACTGCCGGTGAACAACGTTTCGTGGGCCAACAATCGGTGTTGATTGTCCAACCAGAGCACCATAAACACTTCACGCTCCAGTCTAGCCATTCGCAATCGCAGCCAATCGCTGACGGTACCGAGTGAAGTGAATGAGGTTCCCGGTTCACGCAGATGAGTCTCCAGCAGGGTTAAGGCACGTTTGATGGCCCGTTGGGTTGTGGGTGGTATCTCGGCAGCGGTAGGCGATAATGTTATTGTTTCCATGGTGATGTTGTCCTTGTTGCTCAGTCAATCAGGGAGAAAATGGCGCGGCTTTCGGGGTGTTGTAGGGCGTATTCCCGTAGCCAGTAGAAGTGTTCGTTCATGGTCTCGCTCTCGGTGCTGCAGGCATAATGGCTGTAGGCCATCAGGCAGGCAGTGATACCCGTCGCTTCACGGCCGACGGTGGCCCCATTGCCATTGAGCGCGTTAAACAGCTCATAGTCTTGCTCCGTGCCCGGTACCATAAATACCCCACCGTTGGGCAAGGTGTAGAAGTCCCAGAAATCTCCCTGATATTCAGCACACAACCGATCCAGCCAGCGAAAAACCTGTGGCTCAATCAACGCCCATTTAGGCACCTGACCAAAGTGTTTTGGCCAGAAATGGATACGCTGTGCATCAGAAACCCGTGTGGCGGTTAGTGTGCCCGTCTGAGCTGGGGTTGGAGTATTCATGAGTAATATCCTTCTTTATATGGGGATAAATAGCAAAACAGGCCCCTCCGGAAAACCGGGGAGCCTGCTCATGGAATGGGTAAAGAATGTGACTTAATATTTAAAATCGTGAGTGAAGGTAGAACACGGGAGAGGCAGCATCTCTTAGATTAAAAACCCGTTATCGTGGGGATAACGGGCGGTGGTTTTCCCTGAATATTGGCATAACGCCTGTGCCTGACCGCTGTTTTAACTACATTTTGCCGACAGGTAACTCTGTCAATTTTATCGATGGGTAAAAAGAAAAGATAATGGGTTGTGCAGATCAATAACGCGAAACCGATCGTTGAAATCGATCGTCACCGAAGCTGTGAGGCTGGGTCACGCCACTGACTGCTTAAGCTGTTCAGCCATGACCCACAGCGCCCGATTGAGTTTGATGTCACCATCAATACCACTGATAGCACGGGTTCGAGCACGTTTTCCTCCGGCGCTCTTACCCGATAGCCCGCCTTTGGTCAGATTCTCCTGCACACACTGAAATGTTGTCCAGAGGTCATCTTTTTTATCTTCCCAGCGACGGGGCATCAGGATTTGGGACTCCGTGACTGGATGGTGTGCTTCGCCGTAACGGTAGGTCAGTGCAGCATGGGCCAATGCATGTTGGTGCTCCGCTGACAGCGTTAATGACTGCATGCTTTCACGACTTTCTTCTATCTGGTCAAATATCCCCAGCACTTCGTAGGCCCCTTCAATCACCTTTTCCACCACATCCCCTTTATGCGGCACACGAATTTCGCCAAAACTCTGACCACAAACCAGGCCGTTGCTGCAAATTTCACGGAACATCCCCGGTAGCATTTGATAGCTGCTGGAGCCATCGTGACTGTTGAGCAAAACAATCTCCTGCACTTCTCTCTGCGTAATTTGTCCCGTTCGGCGCAGTCGCACCATATGCTTGGTGTGCTCACGTTTATCCAAATCTCGTACTCGGGTCTGGCAGGCAAAGAACGGCACAAACCCTTCTTCACGTAATTTATCCAATAAGGTAATGGTCGGAATATACGTGTATCGGGCACTGCGGGAGGCATGCTTGTCTTCGCCAAACACGCTGGGCACATAATAGGCTAACTCATCATGGGTCAGGGGACGGTCGCGGCGAACAGAGTTCACTCGACCAAAACGGGACGCTAAACGGGTCATCAGTGTTTTCTCCAAATAAAAGGCCCCCAGTCTAAATAGACTGAGGGCCAGTAGGGTGACGATGTATAAAGAGTAAGGTCAGTGGTGAATAAGCATCGTGATATCGCTATTCAGTTATGGTTCACTTGCTCACTCCTTTTGTGGGCGATTAAAGGCTGCCAGATTCAGCAATACCGTCATCTGCCAGTGCGTGGCTAATGTTATTCACCACCGTATGGGTATCGAGTTTTATCTCTGCCAGCAGTTTTCCGGTGTCCGGCGCGCCTTTATAAACGTAGAGTGACGCGACAGGCTCACCGTCATCGTTTGTTCCGGCGGAGACCTGATAGCGGGTATCACCCTTTCTGACGGTGAATTCCTGAATGCTGATAACCTGATTATTCTGGTATGCGTAAGTGGTGTTGGCCGCCGGAACAGTGATATCCATCTCTTTATGTGGGGTGCCGGTCTTACCAAAAGAGTAAGACACGTAAGGGGTATCCATGCAGATAGTGACTTCTTTGTTATGGTTGAGCGTTTTGGCATAAAAAACAGGTTTTGCACAGCGCGAATTGTCAGCCTGTACTGCATGTACACATGACAACAACAGCCCAGTGCTTAAGAGAAAAACGCGGACGAGACTTTTAAATTGACCTTTCATTTTCATTCCTCCCACTCAGGTAAAACGACATAAATATCCCTGCCTCTGACTTCAATCGTCATCGGCTCTTTATTACCGGTGTTCATCAGAGCCTGTGCCCGATAAAAACGCCCGCTGACCTCTTCCTTTAAGTCCATTACCCGAATACAGCGTTCATCAATACCTTCCTGTTTCATGAGCTGGGTAACAATAGAACAAGCGCTCTGCGCAAGTTGTTCTGTGCCCGACTGCTTTTTTAATTGCTCACCGGCTATCACCGACAAAACAGTACATATCAGCCATACCTGCAACAAACGCCAGGGTTTCCCCTGACGTTCGTCACGTTGACGCAGATAAACCATGGGTAGCAGAAAATACCAAAACGAAGGCGGTACTTTTTCTTGCTTCATCAGGCTTAACCGGTCAAGAAGGGTCCAAACCAGGGAGAGAACCAGATAAAAGCCAAGGGCAATCTCTTTAGAAAAGAAAATGGATAAGGGGGCCCAGAGTAGTGGAGGAACAATGGCCAGAGCCCAGGCATAGCTGTCCTGCTTGGATAGAGGATAAGGTTTTAGCATGGGGACCTCGTATTGTGCAGCACAAAGGCCGGATAAGGGAAACTGCGTTGCATCATGGGAATACTCCTGTATTCATGAATAAGTAGACAGAAATTGAGGGATGACGACCGTTCTGGAAAGGGGATCGTAGCGAGATGTGGGAAAGAGAGATAATCGTTAATTAAGATCAATAAGCTAAAACCGATCGTTGAAACCTATTGGCATTGTCGATCATAAATCAATTATTGATAGATTATAACTATTGTAAATAGGTGTTCGATCGGCGAAACAGATCGAACGAATAAACCGTTGGCCGTGAGAAATCAGAACAGGAAATGCCAGACAGCGTGAACAACCGAAAGCAGTCGGTGGCGAAGCCGTTTAAGCTGATGCACCAGCGCACCGGTGGTTTGCATTGCAGAGAGCGCATCATCGAAAATATCGCCCACGCCACGGGCAAAGTTGTCGCGCGCCGTGTTGATCACGTTCTCCGTACGATAACCCGACTCCAGTTGGCGTGTGACTGCACTGCTGGCGTTATCTGGCAAAGCACGAATGAAGGTTTCGGCCCAGAGGAGCATATTGAACCCCTCTGATGCTGATACGGCCAGAACAGGATGCCGGGGTGAAAACAGCGCATTGACCTGCGCTATTTTTACCTGCAAGTGCTGTTGCTGACGTAAAGAAGGTTGGTGAGTGACGAGGTCCCATTCCCGACAGGGCTCAATTTTATCAGCCTGATTGAGGACGAAAAGAAAGCGCACGGGGTCTGCTCCCTGCGAAATCAATTGCCGATAGCAACGAATGTCATCGTTCCATGCCCGATCATCAGCTTTAAGCACCCAGATAATCAGGTCCAGTTGACCCAGCCAGTGTTGATATAACCGCGTATAGATGCGGTCAAGTTCGGGCGTTTCACCTATACCCGGAAAGTCCACGATGAGCAACGCATGCGGCGCAAGAGCCAATTGATACGTTTGTACACGGCGGGTACATCCTTTAATGGCGCTGACCTTGGCGGGAGGCGGATTGAATAAGGTATTGCAGAGGCTTGATTTACCCACACCGGTCTTTCCCATAACCCCGATAGTGGGTTCGTAATGAATGCACTGATGTACATGTTTGAGAATGGTACGGGAGAGGTTGTCAGGGAGAAGGGAGAGTGGTTGTGTCAAGGCCGAGAGGCCTTGTTCGGTTTTATCTGGCACATTAACCTCCGTGAGTTGAAATAACAAAACGGTAGCAAAATCTGCTGCCGTTCTTATGGAGGTAATATCAGTCTGAAAATTCTTGCAGTTAAAAATCTCAGATGCTGGCTTATCCGAAATGTCTTTTTTTCTGCGTGTCATTCATTGGCTTCAGTCTGACCCTGTCTTTATTGAAGGTGATATCAACCCCTATAATCAGAGGGGCAAGAAACTTGTCTGATGGATAAGCTTTAGCGGTTGTTCGTACAGGGATGAAAAATGCACCGGCTGTGTCTAAGGGCGCTATTTCTGCTAATTGGCATAATCCCATACTTTTTCTTGCTCTGGGATTTGAAAGGTCTCTGAATTTTATATATTTGATACGCTCAAAATCATATTTACCTCCCCATCGTTCCCATTCAGACCGAGTGATATGGAGGATGGTACAGTTTGCCAAAAAATTCCCCTCGCAATATCCAGCCCCTGAGACGGTACGGTTATAGTAACAGGTAACATCTGTTTTAATCACAACCAGGAAACTCCCATTATGGTTAAAATCATTGTTATGATTATTGAACTTCGAAGTGATATCGAGATGGATCTTACCATCAATTTCCTTCATCAAATCTTTGTGTTCAAGTCTCTTTTGAGTTGCTTTACTCTCTAAAAATGTAGGCAGAGCTGTAAAGGAAATCAGCCCGCTAACCTCAATCCTTGTTAAACTGGTGTACTCAGGATAAATCCGCACCACATCGACTTCTTCCTGGTTCAATTCAGCAGATGCTGCATTTTCTCTTTCACGTGTTACCAGCGAATAAAGATAGAATGAAGCGCTTCTCTTTCCATTTGGCTTTGCGGTTTTTTCCCTCAAAAACCTGTCCGTTTCATCATCAGAGTAATACATCGTCGCTTTGTATTTATAACCCATTTTTTCGTACCTCTCTCCATAGCAACAGCATCAAAAGTAATACTCCTTCGGTAACTGCTTAAGCTTTCCTCATCCAAAATGGTCATCGCTACGTACTGGTCAAAAAACGATGTCATCGCATGATTATGACCTACTTTTAGTTTATATAAAATATTTAAGTAACCTATATATAAGTGACCTATTTTTAATTTATATGTTGGCAATCATATTAATATATAAAAACCACCTTGCAGGCGATAATGACCTGTAACTCTAGGTTTTTTTAAAGATATTGCAGTCAAAACAGAAGAGCAGCAGAGTGAAACCTGTAAGCGCCTGATGGAAATTCCCGGAGTGGGGCCGTTAATTGCCACGGCGGAAGTTGCGACCATGGAAGAAGCATCAGCATTCAAATCAGGGCGTGAGTTCGCTGCTTATGTAGGTCTGGTGCCGAACCAGACTGGTTCCGGTGGAAGTGCGCCTGCTGGGGGATAAGCAAACGTGGTGAACCTCTTCAGACAACGTATAAGCGCAAGAGGAATACGAGCTAAACTCATCGAAAACTTCAACGATAACTCGGGAGTGATTACAGCAGGTTTACTGACTCGTTTGGGCCTAATTTTGGCTAATCCTTCTACTATTGCAAACTGCCTTTATCCACTCGCCCTTGTCTCCGTATTGTTAATAATGGACATAAGGTTATCTGAGGATATATGGATACAAATAGAGCAATTAGTACTAATAACCATTGATACGTATTGGAATAGTGGCAGTAGAAGAGGGGCTGACACTCAGTAAAAAATTACCAGAGATCCGATGAACTGAACTCAATCAGCTAAGGACTCAACGTAATGAACAAGAAGAAATCAGATAAATGCACGCCTAATGAATACTATGTCAAAAGGATCAGCGAAACGATAGATAAAGCCCTGGCGGACTATCCGCGTGTGATGGCTGTCAGATTTGACCTTCGCTTCCCCGATGAAGAAGACAGGATGGACTGCCCTACACGCTATTACGACGCTCCCGATGTTATTTCCAACTTTATTGCCTCAGTTAAATCCCAGATTGAAGAGGACATCAAGCGCAAGCGAAAAGCCGGTAAAAAAAAGCTGACCTGTAAGGTAAGGTTCGTATGGGTAAGAGAACTCAATCAGGATGAAACAAAGCACCACTATCACGTTCTTTTGCTACTTAACAAGGATGCCTATCCCTGGCCTGGTAAAATACAAACAGAACCGCGGTTTAATTTTTACAGCATCTATCAAATCGTGATTAACGCCTGGATCCGGGCAATTAAACGTGATGACCATGAAAAAAACCATCATGGGCTTATCCATCTTCCTATCAGGGGTTTTTATTCTTTAAATCATAATAAACCTCACTTTAAGGCTGATTACGAGGCATTAATCGAGAGAGCAATATATTTGGCTAAAGAATTTAGTAAAAACCACTCAGACGGCAGGCGTAATCTGGGTTGTTCTCAGGGGTAAGTATTAAGACAGTATTTTATTACTCACATGTGGATGTTGAGAAGGAGAAAGTGCCAACGGTCAATCATACCTATACGGCACATCTCCATACCTCTCAACGTTACATATGGAGACCGTCATTATGACAACTCAGAATAACAATGCTAGCCTGCTCAGCGACCAGCTAGTCGATATGTCATTCATAACTACCTACACCAAAATGACGGATAAATGGTTCTACAAACTGATTAGCGATGGCTCATTCCCCAAACCCATTAAGATGGGGAGAAGCTCTCGGTGGCTAAAAAGCGAAGTAGAAAGCTGGTTAAATGAACGTATCGCCCAGTCCCGCCAATAGCATCTTGTTTAGCAATTAATCGACACCAACCTCCCCCACAATTTCCGTCTACTGCTTGCATCAATATCAGCCCTCAAGGGTCGGATGACGCATACCTGCAATTCGGCGGAAAGGGGTTATACCTCATTATGCGCGGGTCACTACTATGGGAGAAATACTGTAGCCCCTGCCAGACCGGTATTCACAGTATCAAATACATCCCAAACAAGCTTCTGAGCCTCAATTTTCTCACCGTATAGCTATACACCCAAAGCAATTCCATGGACCGCCATATATACCGTAGGCCGATTTAACCAAACGTAAAACTTAGGGTAATTAAGGATATCATCATGTATCAACGCATCAGAACCGCCCTGACAACAGAGGGCTCACGAGTGAATAGTGCAAGTATTTTTCTAGGTTCAGCAGCTGAATGCTATTACTGCCCTTCCTGCCATAACCCGCTGCAATTACAACATACTCATGTCGCAGGGCGTCTATTCATTCATGACCAGGAGCATCCCGATTTTAACCCCGATATAAACTGTAAATACCGAGCAAAAATGGCATCAACATCGTCACAAACTACTGATACCTTAAGTACCCTGCGCAGGACTATCATGGCCCAACATGTGCCATTGAGTTCTCTGCCACACAGAGCTTACTTCTGTGTGCTATGCCAGCATAATTATACTGGAACAAAAACATGCCCCCAATGCCAACAACTCCTGTATACGACGGAAAGCAGTTTGAGCGATGACAATCAAGTTGCCCTGAGCGTCAAACCCGACGTTATTCTACGGTAACAACAACCGCTAAAGCAGTACTTTTGCCTGTAAACGGCCGTTTGGAAAACGTTAAGATTACCGCCGCCTTAAGAATCGGATATAGTTCCCTTCCATTCTGATTGATTAATGCTGTTGCTATCGTATGAACCTCAATCGCTTCTGTTATTTACTTCTGGCCTTAGTTGCTATCGGCTGCTCATTTTTGCTTCATCCTCTTGTGATGTGGTTCCTGTTCGTTAACGTGTTGACGCTAGTAATTTATGGCGTGGATAAAATGGCGGCCCGCAAAGCCTGGCGCAGAGTACCGGAGCCCACCTTACTGACATTTGGTTTTATCGGTGGGTGGCCCGGAGCCATGCTCAGTCAGCAAATCTTCCGGCATAAAACGCAAAAGCAGCCGTTTAAAACCTGGTTCATCATCAGTGTGATAGTGAATATAGTGATGCTAGTGGTGCTATACCGACTCGTTCCCTACTGAGCACAGACCCTGACCTGCGCACCCCATACTGACAGGTCAGATACGCCTGATTAAGCCATGTCCCTCGACATAATCCAGATTCAATCACTGTCTCTGTGTTGTTCTGATCTCTTATCATAGCTACCGTCTTTGTACTTCACGGAGACTTCAGGTAGCCATTTCTTGATTTAGTTCAGCCCAAAACCCTGCAATTCCATACCAGCTCCTGTTTAACTGGCTGCTAGTTCCGCAGCCCCCACACAGAGAATAAACATTCAAACAAAGCCAAACCTTAAGATCAATTCTTTATTTGTTTATAATAAGTCAGGGTAATATACTTAAAAATGAATATAATCCATTGAATTATACTTTTAAAAAAACTTCCCGTGTTTAATATTATTTCTTCCACATCAGATCGTTACACAAAGAGGCTACCGTTAGCCTTTCATTTCATCAATTGCAGTAGTTAGGCTAATAGATATAATACGCCGAAATAATAAATCCAATAAAAACTGGAATGGATGCCATGTCTAAATATTTACAGATAGCAGCCACTTTGCTGTCCCTGTCATTCTCATTTACTGCTTATGCCAATATGCTGAGCCCTGCTGATAGAAATACTATTCAGCAGCAACAGCGCGATATTTTGGAACAGAACCAGCGCCAGCGTCAGGAATTACAACGTAGCCTAACTCCCGAGCTCGTCGCACCAAAACCGCTCCCAGCACCGGCTGGCGCCTGTTTTTTGATTAATACTGTTCATCTACAAGGCGCAGAGCATTTACCTGCACGGGACAAACAAAAATTACTTCAACCTTACTTGAATAAATGTCTGGGCTTAAGTCAGATCCAGACCTTAATACAAGAAATGTCTGATTGGTATATTTCGCGTGGTTATATTACCAGTCGGGTATTTCTGATTGAGCAGGATTTATCACAAGGCACCCTACAACTGGCTGTGCTGGAAGGTAAACTACAAAAAATCGAGCTAGATGGAAAAACTTCTCGCCAGTTAAAAATGGCATTCCCAGGGCTCGAGGGGAAGATTCTTAATCTGCGTGATATTGAACAGGGCATGGAGCAAATTAACCGTTTACGCCAAACTCCAGTGCAAATTGAAATATTGCCAGGGACCGAAGCCGGTTATTCCATCGTCAATCTCACCGCGACACCTGAATTTCCTCTAAATCTTGGTGTCGGTTTTGATAATAGTGGGCAAAAAAGTACCGGTACTGGCCAGATTAATGGCTCGCTAACAGCCAACAATCTGCTTGGTTTAGCTGATCAGTGGTTTGTTTCCGGTTCGCGTAGTAGCGATTTTGCCAGCAGCCATAATGCCCGCAGTGTGCAGACTGGAGTCAGTGTCCCCTATGGTTACTGGCTGGCAGATTACAATTATTCATACAGTGATTACCTCTCCACCGTGACTAACCGTGGCTTTGACTGGCTCTCCAGTGGCGACAGCCAGACGCACCGTTTCGCCATTTCGCGTGTTGTGTATCGGGACAGTGATATGAAAACTGGCCTGTCGCTCGGCCTAACCCATCGCCTTAATCGCAATTATCTCAATGACAGTCTTTTGCAAAGCAGCAGCCGCAAATTATCCAGTGTCGTATTGGGGGTTAATCACAGCCAGAAACTCTGGGGGGGTTATAGCACCTTGAACCCCTCTTACAGTCGCGGTGTACCCTGGCTGGGTGCCGAAGATGATAATGGCAAAAATAGCGGCGCACCCAAGGCCGAATTCAATAAGTGGACACTGTCCGGCAGTTATTACCTGCCTCTGGCGCATGACTGGAGCTGGCTCACCAGCTTCTACGGTCAATGGACACCCGATAATTTATACGGCAGTGAACGACTGACTATTGGTGGTGAAACCTCAGTGCGCGGCTTTAAAGAACAGTATCTGTCCGGCGATAAAGGCGGTTATTGGCGCAACGAGGTTAACTGGTCACTGACCACCCTGCCGTTACTGGGGGATATCACTGCGCTGGCAGCCATTGACGGGGGTTATCTGCGCCATGACACTGCTGACAGTTATGCCTCTGGCAAGTTGTGGGGCAGCGCCATCGGGTTGGGGCATCGTAATCGCTATTTCAGTAGCCAGTTTACTGTCGGCTGGCCACTGGCATATCCCGACTGGCTGGAGCCAGACCGTGTTTCTGTTTATTACCGTATCAATTTCATTATCTAACTGTTTGTATATATAGGGTTATCAGGGATGAAGAAAAATAACGAGCCAACCATCAAAACTCATCATCAATTGCTGAGTTATACCCTGTGCGCCCTGCTGGTATTGCAACCGGTTATGCCCGCACTGGCTGCTGAGGTGAGTATTGCCGGGGGTAATACACAGCTAGATAAAGCCGGTAATGGTGTGCCGGTGGTGAATATTGCGACACCGAATCAGTCCGGAATTTCCCACAACCAATATAACGACTTCAATGTGGGTAAAGAGGGGTTGATCCTCAATAACGCTACCGGCCAGTTGACGCAATCTCAACTGGGTGGATTGATTCAAAACAACCCTAATTTGCAAGCCGGTCACGAAGCCAAAGCCATTATTAATGAAGTGGTGGGCGCTAACCGTTCACAGTTGCAAGGCTATCTGGAAGTGGCCGGTAAGCAAGCCAGTGTCATGGTGGCAAACCCTTATGGTATCACCTGCGATGGCTGCGGATTTATTAATACCCCGAATGTGACACTGACTACCGGCAAGCCAATAATGGATGCCAACGGTAAATTGCAGGCGTTGGAAGTCACTCAGGGAGCTATCTCGATTCAGGGCAAAGGCCTCGATGCCAGCAAAAGCGGTGCATTGTCAATTATCAGCCGTGCCACTGAGATTAACGCCCAACTTTATGCGCAAGACCTCACTCTGATTGCCGGTAGCAACCGGGTGGATGCTGCCGGTAATGTCAGCGCGTTGCAAGGCAAAGGTGATGTGCCCAAAGTGGCGGTTGATACCGGTGCGTTAGGTGGGATGTATGCGAATCGCATCCGTCTGGTGTCCAGTGAAAAAGGGGTGGGTGTTAACCTCGGTAACCTCAATGCTCGTCAGGGGAATATCCAACTGGATAGTAGCGGCAAGCTGACCCTCAATAATTCGCTGGCACAGGGCAGCCTGAATGTCAGCGCGACCGAAATGACGCTGGGTGGCAGCCACAAAGCCGGGCAAGATATGGTGTTGAACAGCCAAGGCAAGCTGGCAGTGAACAACGCTTCGCTAAATTCGGATCAGCAAGTAGTACTCACCGGCGGCGATTTGGCACTGGAGCAATCCACACTCAGTGCGGCCAAAGCCATGACTCTGGACTCGGCGGGCAAGTTGCGTGCAGCCAACAGTACGTTACTGGCGGGTCGCGATGATCAAGGCAAATTGGTCAGCGGACAAACGCTGACGCTAATAGGTACCGAACAACAATGGTTGAATAGCCAACTCGGGGCTGGAACCGTGCTGGCGGCCGCGCAGAACAACCTAATTCTGGATGGCAGTTCAACACTAACGGGTTTAGATGGTGTGACCTTACAAGGTGGTACCCTGAATTTGGCGGGTAAAACCAGCTCTGGCGGTGATGTCACACTGCAAGGTACTGACCTGCAAAGTACCCGCAACAGCCAGTTTAATGCACAGGGCGATATTCATCTCACTTTCAGTGGTAATGCGGATTGGCAAGGGCAGCTTACCGCTGGGCGGGATCTTACACTACAGACCGCAACACTGGATAACAGTGGGCAACTTGCAGCCAATCGCCACAGCCAGATAACGACACAAAGTCTCAATAATAGTGGGCTGATGCAAGCTCAAGGCTCCCAAAATCTGGACGTCGGACAACTCGACAATAATGGCCAACTGCAATCAGCTGGCACATTGACATTGAATGCCAATACGGTGAATAACCGCGGTCTGATTGGCTCACAACAGCAGTTAGCCCTGACGGTGCGCGATACGCTGAACGTCGATGGGTCGCTGTATGCCGAAGGGCCACTGAACGTACGAGCAGGTGAGTTCCTGCTGACGGGACGGGCGACCGGGAAACAAGGTATCGCTATCAACAGCAACCTGACGACCGCTGAAGGCTCGGCGCTACTCAGTACTGGCGATATTCACCTGCAAGGGGGGGCGTTACTGCTGAGCGGATTGCTGTCTGGCGATCATGCCCTGACCGTGGCGGGAGAGCAGTTCACTACGGGCAGCAGCGCGCAAATTCAAGCCAAAGATAGCATCACATTGAATGCTGAGAAGAATGCCCAGCTTGCCGGTATTTTTACTACGTTTGGTGACCTGAATGTTGTCTCTGGAGCCACTGAAAACCGGGCGGATATAGTTGCACGCAATATTGGTTGGCACAGTGACAGCCTTACCCAGCAAGGTCGTATGCAGGCTGACCACGATTTGACACTGACAGTCAATCAGCTTAACCAGCAAGGAACCTTGCAAGCAGGACAACAGTTGACGCTGCGTGGTGAGCAATTGGTCAACAGTGGACTGGTTAGTGCCCCGCAGCTCGAACTGGCATTTACTCGTAGTCTGGACAATAGCGGCTCATTGATAGCAAGTCAGGGGTTAACTCTGGACGTTCCTTCACTGAGCAACAGTGGCACCCTGGCGGCAAGCACACTGGCACTGAAAGCCCATAATCTAGATAACAGAGGGCTAATGCAGGCCGACGTCAATGCCATTATTGATGCACAAACATTCAACAATAGAGCTGAAGGACGTTTGCTAGCAGGGGGCGCTCTGACTTTGCAAGGTGTGCAACTGAACAATGCCGGTAAACTGCAAGCCAATCGCCTGAATATTGAAACACAAACCTGGGATAACACCGGCAGTGCGTTAGGTATTAGCCAACTCACGGCAAACGCCACACAAAGCCTCACCAACAGCGGGCAACTGCTGAGTCAGGGCCCTATCACGTTGAGTACGGAGTCATTGACCAATAATGGAAAAATACTCAGTGAGAGCCAACTCAGCCTCAGTGCACAGGAGTTTATCAACCAGGGTGAAGCGCAAGGCACCACTACACAGTTAAATGCTGAGCAGTTAACCAACAGAGGTCATCTGATTGGCGTCGAACGCCTGATGTTGCAATTGCAACAGGACTTGAACAACGCCACTGGCGGTAAGCTACTGAGCGGCGGTGATCTCAAGGTGAATGCAGGGACTGTTAGCAATGCCGGGACGTGGCAAGGTGAACAGATTATTCTGGCGGCGCACCAACTGGATAACACCGGGACTTTACAGGCGAATAACGTCATCCAACTCGATCTCACCGGCGATATTAACAGTGGTGCAGGCAGCCAAATTATCACTCTCGGTGAGGCGGCGATTAATGCGCTGACGTTGGTTAACCACGGCAACTGGCAGGCGACCTCGTTGTTCCTGAAAGGAGATTCACTGCTCAACAGTGGTGTCATCGTCGGGGTGAATCAGCTTAAGTCTGAAATAAGTGATGGCATCACCCAACAAAAAAACGGTGAGATGTTGAGCAAGGGCTTACTGACCCTGAATGCCACTCAAGTCGATAATCAGGGGCGTATTCAGGCCAGTTCTCTGACGCTACACACGGCAGACATTACCAATACCGGGGTGATGCAAGGGCAGGATACGTTCAGTGCCCAACTGAGTGGCGTGTTCCATAACCTTGCCAGCGGTGATCTGCGCAGCCAAAACGGGTTGAACCTCAATGCTGCGGGGCTAGATAACGCGGGTAACATTCAGGGCGCGGGAGCCAGCACATTCGTGTTGACGACGCCGATGCTTAATACGGGAAAAATTGTTGTCGGGGGGGATTTAGATATTGGCTCTCTCGCCCTCAACAACAGCGGCTGGCTGCAAGCGAATAACATCACTTTTAACGGCACGCGACTGGATAACACCGGTACGTTGATAGCTGCGGGCGATAATCTGTTGACGCTCGATATTTTCAACAATCGGGGAACGGTACAGGGCGACAACCTGCAAATGACGATTGGCAGCCTGAATAACGCAGGTACCCTGCTGGCCACACGTCAGATGGGCGTTCAGGCGCAACAGATTGAGAACCAACAGGATGCTAAGTTATTCAGCGCAGGCGACCTGACAGTAGTCGGTGGTACATTTAGCCTGTTTGGACAATTGGTCGCCTTGGGCAACCTTTCCGTGACACTCAATGATGCCCTTACACAACACGGCACACTCGCCGCAGGCAAAGTGCTGAACCTGTCCAGTAATGGGGATATCACCCTCGCGGGTACTACGCAGGGTCAAAGTCTGGCTATCCATAGTCTGGGGCAGTTCACCAACAGCGGAACACTGCGCGGTGGTAACGGTGATGTCCGTATCAATGCCGCGGGTATCACACAAAATGATACTGCCAGCCTGCAGGCTGGAGGCCGCATACAGCTATTGAGTAGCAGCACTATCAGCAATAACGGCTTTATCGGCACCGCGGGCGACCTGCTATTAAACGCGGCCAGCCAATTGTTCAACAGCGGCATGTTGTACAGCGGTGGCAATATGCAACTGTTGGCAGACCGGATCACCAACCACTACGGCGATATTTTAGCGGACAACAGTCTGTGGATGCAGAAAGACACCACTGGCAATGCCAATAGTGAGGTTATTAACACCTCTGGCACCATTGAAACGGGGCACGGTGATATCACCATCAACACCGCCCATTTGCTGAATCAGCGTGATGGATTGAGTGTGACCCGTACTGACAAGGATCTGACTAATGAATATCCTTGGTTAAATGGTGCATTGGTAAAGGTTCCACTCAGTTTCTTCGAGGCAGGTGAGATTGGTTACTACACGATAATGATCACCCGGCAAGAAGCTGGAGACGATGCCCGCCAAGTAAGTCACACAGATACCTATGCCGCCCCCTTTGAGAAAACACGAGAGCTGGCATTATCTGTTTCGACCCTTTCAGTCACCAGCAAGGGAGCGGCTGGACGTATATCTTCCGGTAAAGATCTTATCGTTACCGCTCAAAGGTTCGATAACCTGGCCAGCGATATCCTCTCTAACGGTGATATCTCTCTTACGGGTAACACGCTGAATAATCAGTCCTGGTTGGCGGGGACAGAAACACGTTATCAAACCTACCGCACAGGAGAGCTTCCTCAGTCCAGATATTGGTATGAGGTGTCCAAATTACGGCCTCTCAATATCTACGCATTGGGGCAAATCAAGGACCAGTCTGTTACTTACACCGCTGATGGCGATATTCGTACTGAACGCAGTGAAGACAGTCAGCTCTATCGCTCCGTCATTCAAGCCAGTGGCGCAGTTAACGCCCATTTCACTGGTGACATCAGTAACACCACAGCCACACCAAATGCAGGTGGAGTGAGTCATACGCTGGCGGCCCCTAAGCTGGATTTACTATCACAACCGGATAATATCGACACTGCTCAGGCACAAGACCTGAAGGACGATCAACATATCACCGTAGGGACACCAGTCTGGAAAGATAACTTGCAGAACGCGCTGGGTTCCTTGGGCAATAATGCCACGGAGTTGGCGGATTATCCGTTGCCGAATAGCAACAATGGCCACTTTGTGTTGGCCCCTGACCCAAGCAGCCCCTACCTTATCACCACCAATCCCAAACTGAATGAATTGGGACAACTCGATAACAGTCTGTTCGACGGGTTGTATGCGATGCTGGGCCAGCAACCGGAAGCTGCACCACAGGAAAACAATAGCCAGTTTACTGACCAAAAGCAGTTCCTAGGCTCAGCCTATTTCCTAGACCGCTTAAACCTGAAACCCGATTATGACTATCGCTTCCTCGGCGATGCGGCTTTTGACACCCGCTATATCAGTAATGCGGTCCTGAGCCAAACTGGTCAGCGCTACCTCACTGGCCTTGGGTCGGATTTAGCTCAGATGCAATATCTTATCGACAACGCGGCACAAGCCCAAAGCGGGCTGGGACTAACACTGGGTGTCAGCCTGACAGCGGAACAGGTTGCCGCCCTGAACAAAAGTATTGTCTGGTGGGAAGAGATTAATGTTAACGGCCAGACTGTTTTAGCACCGAAGCTGTATCTGGCAAAAGCAGATAGTGCCTCATTAACTGGCAGCATCATCGCGGGTAATCAGGTTAATCTTGATGCCGGTAAAGTTATTAATGTGGAAAGTACCCTCAAAGCCGACCAGTTGTTGGCGGTGAATAGTCTAACCACCCTCAGTAACCTGCAAGGCGGGAAAATAACGTCCGGCGGTGACCTGCAACTGAGTGCTATCAGTGATATCAGTAACATCGGCTCCAGCATCGCCGGTCAGCGAGTGGAACTAGAAAGCCTTGATGGTAATATTATCAATCAAACACTCAGCCAGCAGTGGACAGCGACGGCGGCAGGTAATGGTCGTTGGGATAGAGAGTCATTGTCATTAACCCGTACAGAAATTGGCGATACCGCCACTATCAGCGCCGGGGACTCTCTCAGTCTGAATGCAGGAAAAGACATTTTAGTCACGGGTGCCAAGGTGTCTGCTGGTGGTAATTTGGATGTGCAAGCGGGTGGTGATGTTGATATCAAAGCCAATACCACGCTCAGCAATAATGAACATAATCAACAGCGTGATCGCCGCAACGGTTATAAACAAAGTGAGCAGCGCGACAGTCTGGGCAGTAAAATTAGTGCTGGGGGTAACCTGACCCTCAATGCAGGCAACGATGTGTCACTGACGGCCAGTGAACTGGCCGCGAAGGGGAACGTCGGGCTGTCTGCAGGGCGTGATATTTCGCTGGAAACAGCGGAGAAAAATAGCCAACAAAAAACCAATAACAGTGAAAATCGTACCACTGATGCCACCCGCTCAGTGATAACCAGTGGCAATAATCTGACATTGGATGCCGGGCGTGATATCAACTCACAGGCAGCAGCGCTGGTGTCAGATAACGACAGCACACTCAAGGCTGGCCGTGACGTCAATCTTAATGCCCAGCAAAGCAGCACCTACAGCGAAAGCCACGGTGATCGGAAACAGCAAATTAATGAATCCATCCGTCAGCAAGGGACTGAAATCGTTAGCGGTGGGGACACCACCATTCTGGCCGGTAATGACATTAATTTACAGGCCACACAGGCGCAGGCTAGTGGTGATATTGCCCTGAAAGCCGGCCATGACATTAATGTGGCCACGGCGAGAGAAAGTGATTATTCCTTCTTTGAAGAAACCACCGTTAAGAAGAAAAGGCTGTCGAAGACCACTACCCACGTGGTATCTGAAGATTACGCCACACAAGAGCAAGGCTCGCTGCTCAGTGGCAAAAATGTGTCGGTATCTGCCGGTAATGACTTACTGGTGAAAGGCTCTGCGGTTGTCGGTGACAATAATGTCGCACTGACTGCGGGCAACAATGTGGATATTGTGGCGGCCACCGAAGAACAATCCAGCTACCGTTTGTCTGAACAGAAAAAAAGCGGCATGTTCAGTGGTGGTGGCATCGGGGTCACTATTGGCAGCACTTCATCACGCCAACAAAGTCGTGATTCAGGGACGACACAAAGCCAAAGTGCCAGCACTATTGGTAGCACGGGCGGCGATGTCGCCATCAAGGCGGGCGGCACCGCCCATATTGGTGGCGCAGATATTCTGGCCAATAAAAATCTAAGTGTCACCGGTGATAGCGTCATCATTGAACCGGGTCAGGACAAACGCAGCAGCGATCAGCTTTATGAACAAAAAAGCAGTGGCTTAACACTCGCGCTTTCCGGCGCGGTAGGTTCAGCGCTGAACACGGCGGTGACAACCGTACAAGAGGCAAAAGACGAAACCAATGGCCGTCTGGCAGCATTAAAAGGCACCAAAGCGGCTCTGACAGGAATATCGGCTAAACAGGCCGCGGATCTGGCTCAGGCACAGGGCAATACCGATACCGGCAGCCTGATTGGTATCAGTGTGTCATTAGGCTCACAAAAATCGACCTCGCAACAACATCAGGAACAACAAGCCGTCAGTGGTTCAACTCTCACCGCAGGCAATGACCTCAATATCACTGCCACCGGTAAAGGTCAACTTGCCAACAGTGGTGATATCATCATCGGCGGGAGCCAGCTCCAAGCGGGCCACGACACTACGTTGGATGCCGATCGAGACCTGCTGTTACTCGGGGCAGCTAATACCCAGAAAAGCGAAGGCAGCAACAGCAGCAGTGGCGGTAATATCGGTGCCAGTATCAGTTTTGGTGACAAAATCGGGGTGAGTGTTTTTGCCAATGCCAATAAATCCAAAGGCAACGACAGTGGTGATGGCACTTATTGGTCTGAAACTACCCTCGACAGTGGCAATACTCTCTCTCTCACCAGTGGCCGTGATACTACCTTGCAGGGTGCACAACTCAGTGGCGACAAAGTGGAAGCCGATGTCGGCCGCAATCTGGCCTTACAAAGCCAGCAAGACAGTGACCGTTACGACTCGAAGCAGCAAAGCATCAGCGGCGGCGTCAGCGTAGTGGTATGGGGTGTCGGTAACAGCTCGGCGAACCTGAGTATCAGCCAGGACAAAATGCACAGCAACTTTGATTCGGTGCAAGAACAGACCGGTATCTTTGCAGGCAAAGGTGGCTTTGATATTACCGTAGGGGAACACACCCAGCTTAACGGTGCGGTGATTGGCTCTACGGCAACAGCGGATAAGAATAAACTTGATACCGGCACACTGGGCTTTAGCAATATTGAAAATAAAGCAGAGTTCAAAACCGAACATCAGGGTGGCAGCATCAGCACCAGCGGTAGTGTGGCGGATAACTTCCTCGGCAACATGGGCAATCTGGTGCTGGTCGGGGCCAATAATGATGGCAACGCGCAAGGCACCACCCATGCGGCAGTGTCTGACGGTAGCATCATCATTCGCGATCAAGACAAACAGCAGCAAAATGTCGACGACCTGAGCCGTGACGTCGAACATGCCAATAACGCCCTCACCCCTATCTTTGATAAAGAGAAAGAGCAAAACCGCCTGAAAGAAGCACAGTTGATTGGCGAGATTGGCGGGCAGGTGTTTGATGTTATTAGCACGCAGGGGCAGATCCAGGCCACCACTGCGGCGAAAGATGCATTGGCGAAAGGTGGTAATCTCAACCCAACCCAGAAAGAGATAGAAGCATCGCCAGTCTATAAAGATGCCATGAAAGATTATGGCATTGGTGGCACCTACCAAAAGATCGCGCAAGCAGCCACCGCTGCTCTGCAAGGATTGGCTGGTGGTGATATGACCAAAGCACTGGCGGGTGCATCAGCCCCGTATCTGGCGCAGATGATTAAAGATGTCGCCGGTGAAGATAATGAAGCGGCACGCATTGGGGCACATGCGGTGTTGGGCGCAGTGCTCTCTCACCTGCAAGGTAACAGCGCTGCCGCAGGTGGTGCCGGAGCTTTAAGTGGCGAACTGGCCGCCATCTACATCAAAAACAACCTCTACCCGAATATCGAGACCAAAGACCTGACCGAAGCGCAGAAGCAGGTTATTGTTAACCTCAGCTCCCTGGCGGCGGGACTATCCGGTGGCCTAGTAGGCGATAGCACGGGTAGTGCCGTTGCCGGGGCGCAGGCTGGGAAGAATGCGGTTGAGAATAACTATCTGAGCAGTAGCGACAAGGACCGCCAGACATATCTCAACTACAAACAGAACCTGACGCCAGAAGAACAGAAAGATAAGGAGGCGTTAAATCGCAAGGATCTGGAAAGTGATCTGGCGTTTTTGAATGCTTGCCAACAAAGTGGTAAAGCTTGTGATTCGGAGAAGGATAAAGCCAAAGAAGCGCTAAATACCTACTTCAACCAAACTTACCAGAACCCGAAAGAGGCTCAGGCTGGGTATCAACAGATACAGAATCTGTTGAACTCTACAGACCCGAATGCGAAGGAAGTGTTTAACATTCTGGAAGGGTATACGCAGGCGTTTATGACCTTCGGCTACACGGAGGAAGAGGCCAGAGCAAGAGCAGGAGCCTATGTTGGTACAATGTACATCACGGGTGGCTTCAGTGCGGTAGTGGCATCAGGGGCACTGGCGAAGCAGTTCGGGAAGGATGCTGCACTAGGTGCGAAACCAGACGTAGGGAAAGGTCCGACAGTTCCCAATTTAGGTGGTGTGGATGACTTTATTCTCTCGCAAACCTCAAACATAAACAAAAAGTTGGGGACAAAAATCGGTCAGGGACGATTACCGTTTGAAAAAAGCCAGACTGGTGTTGCAAAGGCTACTGCTCAGGTAAAAGACACCTTATCTAATATTACATCCGTGAGTGATATAATACCGGCATCCTCTGTTAGAGGGAAATATGACCTAATTCATGTATATAGTGAAAAAACAAATAGCACGGTAAGCTTAAGAGTTTTGCCTAATGGTAAGTATGAATTCGATACATTAATTCCAGAGAAGTCATCTAAATTCTAACGGGAGTAGTTACATGGATATTATTGGCCATAGCATTGACGAGTTTAGAGCTAGATTATTTTATATTGATAAATCTCTGGTTTCCCCTTGTATTGTACTATTTATTAAGATAGACGAAGGCAGGTGGTACTCCCTAACAATAGATGATGGGGAATGTATATTTTTATTAGAAAAATCAGAGCCTAAGATTATTTCTTTGCAGGAGATCACTGACGCCTTCGCTTACCCGATACAAAAAATAGATATACTTGATAAGTATGAAGGGAAGATGTTGAAAAATGTCATGGAGTATAGGCTAACGAAGAAGAATGATTTATGTATTGGTATATATCTTCAGTTTGATTCTGGTGGTTTAAGTATCATTGAAAATGATGGGGTGCTTTCTTTTTATGATGCGATATGTGATGAAATACTGAATGATTCACAATTAGTGAATCTATGTAATAACTAATACATCTCTATAATTATCATATAGCCCCCAATTTGTTCTCGGGGGCTGTTTTTTAAACCCCAAATCCTTCCTCTTCCCGCCGCCGCAATCGGAGCACTCCGCGCGCGGCGGTCACCTCAAGCTGTTCAGCATCAGTAATACCGGGGTGTACTAATCAACAGGGAGCAGGTCAGGTGTTATATCTGTTGGCATGGTGAAAAGGTATGCCCACAATGTGGAGACTGGATCTATGCCATTACTTGTAGCGATTAATGCGTGGTCTAGGTCAATTAATATAATTTAGCCATTAAAATCATAATAATAAGCACGCTATGTTAGTTGCCTTCTCAATAAATTGGCTTAGTGTGATTTTAGTCAAGACCTAGCTAAAAATTTGAACTGTTCTTCGAGCATTTCTCGCATTCAGCTAACAAATTGATACGATAGAAACAATTTCAAAGAGGAAAAAGACATATGGCTTACGAAGCTCAGATCAGTCGTAATAACCCAGCAGCATTTCTTTTCGTCGTCGATCAGTCTGGTTCGATGTCAGACAAAATGTCCTCCGGTCGAAGCAAGGCTGAATTCGTCGCCGATGCGCTTAATCGAACTTTAATGAACCTAATCACTCGCTGTACTAAGTCGGAGGGCGTACGTGACTATTTCGAAATTGGTGTTTTAGGCTACGGCGGTCAAGGGGTTTCTAATGGCTTCTCTGGCCCACTGGGAGGACAAGTCCTCAATCCAATTTCTGCTCTCGAACAGAATCCAGCCAGAGTGGAAGATCGCAAACGGAAGATGGATGATGGAGCAGGCGGAATCATCGAGACAGCAATTAAGTTTCCAGTATGGTTCGATCCTATTGCTAGTGGTGGCACGCCTATGCGTGAAGCCCTAACCAGAGCAGCCGAAGAATTGGTCACTTGGTGTGACTCCCATCCGGATTGCTATCCTCCGACTATCCTGCATGTCACTGACGGCGAATCAAACGACGGGGACCCAGAAGAAATTGCCAATCACCTCCGGCAAATTCGTACCAATGACGGAGAAGTTCTGATTCTCAATATCCATGTTAGCTCCCTTGGAAACGATCCAATCAGATTCCCCTCCTCTGATACCGGCTTGCCAGATGCCTACGCTAAACTACTGTTCCGCATGTCCAGCCCCCTACCTGAGCACTTGGTACATTTCGCACAGGAAAAAGGCCATACAGTCGGTATAGAATCCCGTGGTTTCATGTTCAATGCTGAGGCTGCCGAACTCGTCGATTTCTTCGACATCGGAACCCGCGCTTCTCAACTGCGCTGAGTCAGCAATGAAACTGGAATTCTCAGGGACAGTTCCAAAAGATCCTGAATGCCCTGAGGAAAATGAGGACAAATTTGCTTTCTCCGAAGACGGGAGAAGGCTTGCTCTCTGCGATGGGGCGAGCGAGTCCTTCAACTCAAAGTTATGGGCTGAACTTCTTGCTCGTAAATTTATTGCAGATCCGAAAGTCAATCCTGAATGGGTAACATCTGCTTTAGCTGAATATTCTGCCGCGCATGACTTCCCGTCTATGCCCTGGTCCAAACAAGCGGCATTCGAAAGAGGCAGCTTTGCAACACTTATAGGCGTAGAGCAATTTGAAGAGCATCAGACGGTAGAAATTCTTGCGATCGGAGATAGCATCACCATGTTGGTTGATTGCGGGAAACTCATTCGCGCCTGGCCCTTCGATGATCCGGAAAAATTTAAAGAGCGGCCGACACTACTTGCTACTCTCCCCGATCATAACAATTTCGTTAGCGGAAGTAATTTTTGGACACTACATGGGAAAACTTTTTACCTTGAAAAACTAACCCAGCCCAAACTTCTCTGTATGACCGATGCACTCGGCGAATGGGCACTGAAACAAGCGCTGGCGGAGGATTCTGGTTTTATCGAATTACTTTCGCTGCAAACGGAAGAGCAGCTTACAGAATTAGTCCTGAGAGAGCGTGTAGCAAAACGTATGCATATCGACGACTCAACGCTGCTTGTACTATCGCTTTAACGCGGAAACAAAGATGCCTTACCCATCTCTTGAACAATACAACCAAGCGTTTCAGCTACATAGTAAGCTGTTAAGCGATCCTGAATTGAGATCAGGCTCAGTCGCAACGACAGGGTTGGGGTTGCCACTCGCCATTAGTGGTGGTTTTGCGCTGACCTATACGATCACATCAGGCGTTAAGAAATACGCTGTTCGTTGTTTTCACAGGGAATCAAAAGCTTTAGAACGCCGTTATGAGGCTATATCCAGGAAGATTTCCAGTCTTCGCTCACCCTATTTTCTCGACTTCCAGTTTCAACCTCAAGGGATCAAAGTCGAAGGAGTATCTTACCCTATCGTCAAAATGGCATGGGCTAAGGGAGAGACGCTAGGAGAGTTCCTTGAGGTTAACAGGCGTTCTACGCAAGCAATGGCGAAACTATCTACATCGATTGAATCACTTGCCGCCTACCTTGAAAAAGAAAAAATTGCACATGGTGATTTCCAGACCGGAAACTTGATGGTTTCCGACGGAGGAGCAACCGTTCAGTTAATCGACTATGACGGAATGTTCGTTGATGAAATTAAGACATTAGGAAGCTCAGAGCTAGGGCATGTCAATTTTCAGCATCCCCGTCGTAAAGCAACGAATCCGTTCAATCATACTCTGGACCGTTTCTCACTAATTTCACTCTGGCTGGCTCTTAAAGCCTTGCAAATCGACCCGTCCATTTGGGATAGATCAAATTCAGAACTGGATGCAATCATTTTTCGAGCTAATGACTTTGTAGACCCTGGTTCATCTTCCATCTTAGGGGTGCTATCGGGCATTCAACAGCTTTCCCCCCTTATAAAGAATTTTGCCGCAGTCTGCGCTTCAGCGATGGAAAAAACGCCTTCCCTTGGTGACTTCATTGCCGCTAGAAACATCCCCATGCCACTAGCTTCGATCAGTATGAATGGGGATGCTCCAGCCAGCAGGCTGAAACACGGTTACATCGGCGCCTACGCCGTATTATCAGCGTTAGAGTACAGTGCCTGCCTTCAAAGAGTTGGTGATAAAGTTGAAGTTATCGGGAAAATTATTGACGTCAAACTCAATAGGGCCAGAAATGGCAAACCATATATCTTCGTTAATTTCGGAGATTGGCGCGGTAATATCTTCAAAATATCAATATGGAGCGAAGGCCTCAAGGTTTTACCTGTCAAACCTGATGCCTCATGGGTGGGGAAATGGATTAGTGTCATCGGTCTTATGGAACCACCTTTCGCTAACGCCAAATATAAATATTCGCATCTCGCAATTACTGTAACGACCATCGGTCAAATGACAGTTCTCTCAGAAACAGATGCCCGCTGGCGCCTTGCTGGGCCAAACGATAGCCAACAAACGCTAACTTCTACAAGAGGCAACCAAGAAGCCTTGGAGCGCATAAAGGGTAAGAATACCACTTCAATTCCTCAGCCTATGAGCGCTAAGGCCACATCGGCAAACCAGGCAATCCTCGACAAGATACGAGCATCAACGCAGCCTTCTACACCAGCGATAGTGCAAACACAGCATGTAGTGCCTAATAAATCATCAGCGCATTATGTAGTACCGACTAGAACCTCAGTTTCACAGCAATCATCGTCAACTCAAAATATTCCAAGCACTGCTACAATCTCAAAGCAGCAAACCTCTCACAAAAATATAGTTATAAAGATTTTCAAATGGCTTTTTGGATGAGGATCACGAGTAAAAACGCACGCAACCTGATTATCACGATGTTTATTTCCTAGCTCTCTTAAAAAAATAAGGTAAAGAATGGACGCTGAGAAAATTCAAGCAGATATCGATGCTTTTTTGACATACATGAATGACGATATGGAGAACCTCGGAGAAACGATCAAAACCGTTTCATTTGGATTCGATGTGAACCAGAACGATCGCATTGCTATTGACGAGCGGCTTCACTGGTCAGAAGAGTATTTATTTAAAATCATCAATATTTGCCATTCTCGCTCTCTTTTGCATAAAGACTATGGAAACTTTAAATATGTATCCCTGACAGAGGAAGGCCAAAGTCGTGCTATTTCGGTCAAACACGGGAAAAACCGCTCATACGAGTTAGGAGCCAGCATGCAAATCGCGACGCTAAATGTTCATGGGCCAGCACAGGTAGGCAACGGCAACACGCAAAATATTCACAATGTATTTAATCAATTACTTCAGCAGATCGAGGAGTCCTCAGCCTCTGACGAAGAAAAGCAGGAAGCCAAAAGCCGCCTGGCTAAATTTTTGGAACATCCTTTGGTTGGCTCTATTGTCGGAGGTCTCGCTGGTTCGCTTCCAGGTCTAATGGGATGATGGAAGACCTTAAAAAAACGATCCGGTTGCGCTGTGCATTCTGTCGCTCGGAGCAGTTCGCCCTACCTTACGAGGATTACTCACCTCCAGGTCACAGTTTTGTCGTTTGTGCCAACTGCGGGAGGGAAAATGACGTGACATCTCTACTCATCGTTGCTAAATCGAAAGGGATGAAAATAGCTAAAGCGTATGCTGATGAACTGGTTGAACAGATGAAAAAGGATCTGGTTAAATCCTTTAAAAAAAGTAAATTCATAAAGATAAAGTGATTGCTACAATCAGCATGGAGGAAATATGTCAAAGACGAAAGTGCTGTTCGCTTATTGCCATGAATTAGATCAATGTGTATCCATTGATGAAGCAAGAACAGAATTCTTTTCCAGAAAGCTGCATGACAGACAACGATTCACTTTTTCCTGCAGCGATCGCAACTGCAACGTCACCATTAGTGGCGTTAACTATCATGTCAAAGCGGAAGACGGGAACAAATTCAAAGCTGCACATTTTCGTTCACCTCATCCGCATCATCAGGGATGTGAATGGATGCAGTTTACTGAGGAAGCTGATCAAGTCCGTCAGACTGATGAGACAGAGGCTGACTACACAGAAAGAAAGGCCAAGCAGAAGCTAAATGATTTTATCAATTGCTTCGATCCTTGTACTGATGAGAAAGATACTGAGCAAAATAAATCTGGTCAACCTGCACCGCTTTCACAGATAAAAAATCCCGTCAAAGACGATGATTCTTCTACCGATAAAGCCCACAAGTGGAGTCGTTATACACGAACTAACCAGCTCCAGCGACTTGTAGACACATGGCAGGAGGCTAGGGAAATTCTAACTTACGACGAATTCAGAGCATTAAGACTAAGAGTCCTACCCTATGGGCATATCTATCTCCATGAATACATAACGCATATTCAGAAAGGACTAACAAACCAATACGCAGGCGTCATTTTTGGAGGTGCCTCTCTGATGAAACGCTATGGCCGTGGTTTTCTCATTAATTTCTTCGATAAACATGATGATAAACCCATTCATCTGTATATCGATAAGAACCTTATGGAGAAAGGGCGATTCGGTCATTATGTTGATGAAATTTTAGGAACAGAAGATGTCAGATATTTTCGCGTCTTTTTGTTAAACCCGGATGTCTCCGAAAGAAAAGATCGTGCAGGCAAGCCCGTTATCAACCTTGAGATATCAAGCCTGCGACAATTGGCGATTTACTATGAGCTTAACTCCTCTAAGGAGGATAATCCTCCATTAGCATATGTAGAGGGTTAAAGCTTACCATAGAGGCATTCATCTCGAGCCTACTAATCAAGGGCGCAAAGACCATCTCTTAAAAGAGAAAGCTTCCCCAAAAAATAATCGGAGTTATCACAGATAACTAATACTGAATAAAACAATACGTCAATATTAGACCGTTTCTGGTGAAAGATAGTGGATCGCGTCATCCCCTTGTCGACAGGTAAAGTCGAGAGCGTGCAGAATTCTGTGTCACTCAATATTTCAGCATTATGGATACTTATAAATATTGAGATATCACTTTTGATATATTATAGTAACCAATTAATTGAATCACCACTTTGATTTCTAAGACCATACTCCCAGAGCTCAAATACACACCATCCTCCGTTGTGCAGTTGTATCTTAACCCGAATATCACTCTGCCTGTTTTCTGCAAATTTTTTCATCCAGAATTCTGGCCTAGTTTTGGTGTTGTTGCATATCTGCAACCATCATGGCGGTGCCAGAAACAACCATGCACAAAAATGCATAATTTGTACATTGGTAAAACGATATCAGGTTTGCCCTGTAACCTCATCTGAACCTAAAACCTTGCGCATGTAAATAGTTGCGTATAATCAACTCCGGTCGAGTATTTTTCCCCTTAATGCCGGACATCATGCGGGGGTGTGTTTTCCGATCGACAATATCCATTATGTCTGCTTCCTGTTTGCCTTTCTTCCTGGTATCCTGGATGCCAAATGAATCAACAGATATATATCATGAGTACCACTTTGTTACCGATCCCAGTAGTCGACCTTTTTGCCGGACCTGGAGGGTTAGGAGAGGGTTTTTCATCACTAAAGAATGGCAATATATTTCAAATTGCTGTTTCTGCTGAAAAAGATTCTATTGCCCATCAAACACTTCACCTCAGAGCTTTCTATAGGTTATTGAGTAACAATAGACCAGAAAATCTTAATGACTATTACCAGTTTTGTAATGGTGAGGTAGAGATACCTTTTAGTAACAAGACAAAAGACCTCTGGGAGCTAGCTGGCAAAGAGGCAATGTGCATTGAAATCGGTAGCCCGGATGGAAATGCGGCTCTCGATACAGCCATTCTTGAAATGCTTTCAAAACGCAAAACTCATCAACCTTGGGTTTTGATTGGTGGTCCCCCTTGCCAAGCCTATTCATTAGTGGGTAGAGCCAGAAACAAAGGGAAAGCCGATTATATACCGGAAGAAGATCACCGCCATTTTCTCTATCGTGAGTACTTACGAATTATTCAGAGTTATCAGCCTGATATTTTCGTAATGGAGAATGTAAAAGGGATTTTATCTTCAAAAATAAATGGTGAAAAAATATTCAACCAAATTTTAAAAGATCTGGCAAATCCCAATACAGCTTTGAATGGATCTAAAGATGGCCAGTGCTATCGAATTGTTTCATTGGTCAGTGAACAAGAGTTTTGCGACGGGGAAGACCCAAATTTATTGGATGCTACAAAATACATTATCAGAACTGAGGAGCATGGCGTGCCTCAAGCTCGCCATAGAGTTATTCTGTTGGGGGTACGCGAAGACCGCTACAAAGAGAATTTACCAAAATTGTCAGCCCAGGCCCCCGTAAGCGTTAAAGAGGCAATTGGAAACCTCCCACCGCTAAGAAGCCTATTAAGTAGGCAGAAGGATACCAGCGAGGAGTGGGAGAATCAGGTTAGTAATCAACTAAATTTACTTGCTAAGTATGCATTAAAATCCCCTGAACACGAAAAGACCTTATCAGGCTGTTTAGAAAAAGCATCGAACACAATTGGTTATTATAGAAATACCGGTGCTACAAGAATGCCTAAAGATCATTTCACCGGTCAAACAACGTATGATTATTTAGATAAATGGTTTTTGGATCATCGATTGAACGTCTGGCTAAATCATGAAACTCGTGGGCATCGTATCGATGATCTAGCTCGTTATGGTTATGCAGCAATTTTTGCATTAATTCATAAACGTTCACCCAAAGGCCATAAAGAGTTTAACTTGCCGGGCTTGGCTCCTGCCCATAAAAACTGGGAAACGGGCAAATTTTCAGATCGATTCCGAGTACAAATTGAAAATAGTCCATCGACAACTATTACCAGCCATATTTCGAAGGATGGACATTATTTTATCCACTACGATCCGTTACAATGTAGAAGCTTAACTGTAAGAGAAGCCGCTAGATTACAAACGTTCCCTGACAACTATTTTTTCCAAGGTGGAAGAACTCAGCAATATCACCAAGTCGGGAATGCCGTTCCTCCATTTCTAGCTAAGCAAATAGCAGAAATTGTAGCCACGATTTTGGCATAGGAGTTCCAAGGCTACCCCCATTCTAGACGGTCTACATACCGGCCATTGCTTAAGTAAATAACTTGCAATGGCCCAAACTAGTCAATATTCAGCATTCGATCTCTCTCAAGTATTTCAAAGCGTTCTGTCTTCCCTTGAACAAATCCAGACTATCGGCAGCCCCGCTATTATTGGTAAAAAAAATCATAAAGTTAGTGTTATAAATTCTGACACAATTAAACATTTATTAGATTTACTTTCTGCGGAGACAAAGATCAAAATTCCGATCGACGCAATTCAGGAATATCCACTGACGGTGGGGAAAAAGGACGAGCAAACATTTCCTCTCGGCATTCGGGCCGTTTAGCCCATTCCGATATCATCTTTCCGCTGGCGGTCTGGTGGAGACGATTGTTCACCTCAAGAGACCAAATCTTGACTTGCTCTATGAATTGCGGGGAAACGCTCTGTCGAAGCCAAACTTTCTCCAAATCAAAGGTGTCGTGATAGTAATCGGCCACAACTGCCACGGTGTAAGCAGCAACGTTTGCAAGGAAAGCGGAAACTTGAGGACGGGCCGTTTTGTGAACCATCTTAAACACAATGGCTTTAGCAACTAACGTTTTGAAGAAAACTGAATCTGATACGATAGGTTTCCCAGCAGCTTCAACCTCGCTGAGCATCATCATGAAGCGCTCAAAACACTTCTGTGTTCCAAGGCTAACTATCTCCGGTCTAACATCCCAAGCCATGTAATATTTCGCCAACTCTGTCTTGGTGATCTTACGCGATGTTGGCACAGAATCCTTCAGGGCGCGAAGCCGTGCTGGGGTTGTACCCTCACGAATGAGAAGTGTGTTGTAGCTTCCTGCAGCTCGCTCATAGAACCAACGGCCAACACCATCTGGACAATAAATTGCCAGTGACTGCCTCTCTACCTCAACATGGAAAGGCTTATTTGCGGAGAGGTCCGACTGCCGCACTGAATTTTGGGAGTTAGCATATCGTGAGATATCGGAGACTAGAGATTCTTCTTTTGTAGGGTCCGACTCCTTCATGACAATGATCTTTGCAGGGACCCTGACCTTGCTTAAATCGGTATCCGGGTATTTCTTTTTTGCGAAATAGATGGAGGCAGTAGTTTGACCACCGTTCACTATCTGCATTCCACGTAACCAAATGATTCCAGGAGAGCCGTCATTAGCCCGTTCGAGCTTCATCTCGTCGGCCACAAGGACGATGCCATTGTTGAAGGCCATAAACCGCTCTGGTGCTGAGCGTAAGGTGCTTTGGATACCTGCATTCACCCCTCTAGACTTGACGCTAAGAAAAGATCGTACGTTGGCTTCAAGGAGCCTAGGGCCAAACTTCTCATAGATGAAGCGCAAAGCCTCCCCAGGGATGGCGGTCAGGGCGTAATCGTAATCGCCTGTATCTCCAGGTATATAAACACATGGAAGTGGGGAGCCTGAAACATCCTTGAAGTCGATAACAAGCTCGTCGCGTGGCTTGCCCTCAGAACGATGTCGAAAGAGTCGCTCTATGTCCATAACCTCGAGTCGAACTGTCTTACCTCCGACGTCACGAGGTTTAAAATTCTTGGACTTGGCAACTCCATCAGTGAGCACGAATACACGTACTTGCTCCAAGCTATCATATATCTCACTAATAATGAGGGCGAGCGAGTAGACATCGCTTGATGGGTCGAGTTTGTTCAGAAGACGGCCCGTTGCACATAGTTCAAGAAAGCGAACACAATGCTGAGCGGCCATCTTGGTATCTTGATCTTGGATAGGCGTTAGAACCTCGAATCCCTCGTAGAGACTGACAAACAGGTCAAGTTGGTCAAGATCTTCAGAAATGGTGTAACCACTCAGTCGCAGATTTGCATTACCAACTCTCCCTTGAAAATGACAAACAACGGGTTCAAAAGTCATTCCGGCTTCCATGAGGTGTTGCATCACCACCTCACAAAAGATCAATTCCGTGAAGGAAGAACCATCGCTCATTTGAGCCGCTATTTCAGCCCTGGTTTCAGACAGAAAATCATCAAGGGTCATCCACTAACTCCTAGTTTTTTGAGAACCACATCAAGCTCAGTAAGGAAGCCCCCGGCATGGTCCAAGTTTATTTCGTATAGTGATCGCGTCACTCCGATGGGAACGGATCCAAGAGTTAAACGAGGAAAACCTTCGGATATAGAGAAATAAAGTTTCTCTTTTAGTTTAAATCTTCGAGTATAGTTGCTCTCATAGGCCTCGGAGTATCCAACAAGCATGAGCCGCTCACAGAAGAAGTTGACCGCGGTGGGCTCTTCTTTAAGACGCAACCCAATCTCGGCAATTATCTCTGGCAAGGTAAACCCTTCCTCCAGCCTAGCGAACCTGACAGCCGCCAAGAACAACGGCGAAGCAACAGCGTCATCTAATTGTTCCAGCGAACTTATTCTCACAGGAAAGCCAGAGGAAGACATGGTCGCTTTCACTTCGATTGCCCCATCACCTAGAAGGAAGTCCTGAGGTGCATCATCGGGACCGACCCATGCACTCAGAACCTCCATGGGTGGCAACTGCGAATCAAGAAGAATGGTCATAAAGTAGAGCTCACCCACAAGACCCAACTCTGCTTCAGGGCTCAGGGGGCTCAAACCATGAGACATAAACTGCTGCCAAGCAAGTACTCGTCTGACCAGAATTTGCAACAGGCCAGACTCTACAACACCCTCTGCAACTCCCTGATCTATTGCACCAACAACGTCGCAGACCATCGAAGTGAACAATTCAATGTTCCCTTCCTCCTGTCGAGTCAGTGCCAATTGGAGGCCATTCGACCCTATAGCTTCCGCCCTCTCCAGCAAGAATCCTTTGCCCCCTGGCAACTTCTCGGCACGTGCCAGGCGCGATGTGGGGAAAGAGAATAAGACTGCCTCGGCGTTATCCGGCAAGCGTCGGCCAGCCTGAATCTCGACGGTGCCAGAAGAGGGTAGTGAGATAACTTGCCAGCCGGTAACTTCACTGTCACTGGAGAGGGACAGCCAAGCTAAAATGAATTCTTCACTCTGACGGGCCATATTCTTGCATCCAATAAAGAAGGTTAGCTTTGTACTCCACCTTAATCGCTGTGTCGCTAGCAGGGAAAGAAATAGCGAAGGCCATGATTGGTTTACTCCATCCGGGAACAATCAACCTGTCCTTTTGTTTACCTTTGTATGAATAGGGAGAAAGTGGATAGAGCAGTAGTAGCCCTCTGTCAGTCTCACCGCCGAGTTTCCCACGAATCTCTCGGATAGCTTTGCCGCTTGGAAAATCCGGTTGATTGACGCGACCACGAGCAGAATCTTCTTTCCAAGCCGCACGAGTTAAAGCCAAGGCTTTATGCCAAATGTCGTCGTTAAGATCGATACTTTCATCTCTCGGACCAGTAAGTACACCAATAGCGAAGCTATTCGGCTCCTCTTGGTCAAGCGACCCCAACTCTTCTGTTTTACGGATGAAATATCTTCCTGAAGGGACTCCTCCAGGGAAAGTATGACTGTCCCCATCGCCCTCACCGCCCCCTAGCAGAGCGACATTCCATTTGGTTAATTGGCCTATCTCTACCATTTTTGAGATAAATTCGGACAGTACAGCCGCATTTGCGCGGGGTGCAGGATACGTTGAATAGGTGTTAAGAAAATCAAGAACTTTGGAAACATCAACATCCATCCAAAGACGTGCATCAAGCCAAGAGTCAGGGGTTCCTTCACGTTCATATCTAGGTGATTCTTTCCAAGAAGTGCCAAGAGACATCACTAAAGCGTCTGTAGCATCGAGATTTTGTTGCTGAATCTTGGAATCACGATGAAAGAGGATAGTCTGGGAGCGCGCCCCACTGTAAGTAAATGAAAGAGTCTGTGCATTACGCATCTTCAAGGGAGAAGTTACCGTCATAACTTCATGTGACATTACTTTAAGCCCATACTGCTCAGGAGTGAGATTTGCCTCTGCCATGAAATCAAATTCTTCACGGAGCTCCTCCGAAGCGTCAGCAATATGACCAAACCATCTCACCAAGTCAGGAGATGTGTATAGTCTACACAAATCCAGATAACCAGGGCGATAGCCGAACCAGCGCCCCATTTGCATTAACGTGTCATACATTTTCGTTGTGCGCACAAAGTAGCTTACACATAACCCTTCTAATGTAAGTCCGCGAGCAAGCTTGTCGCCCCCTATTGCAATTACTTTCAGAGCCGCACCTGGGGTTGCATAGTCGAGAGCATCCTTGGCAGTACCATTAATGGAACGAACCTCAATATCCTCCAGCACCTCAGGTAGAACAGCGAGAATATCATTCCAAATCGGCATTTTCGGAGGGCACTCCTCTTTTGGGAGAAGCGTTGCGACTTTATCTCGAACAGGAAGAAAGTCATCGATCCAAATTTGGTGTAACTGTCCTAGAATCTCCTCAGTCCCTATTCCTCGAGTTATACATTGCCGCATACGACGCACTGTCTTATCAACCTGTTCGCGCACAAGTTTTTGAACATCAACGAAACGGGTCACGTGAATCAGCATGGAGCTATGTTGGCCACCTTGCCCCCGCAATTGACGGGCAGCGCATGACAAAATGAACGTGCAGATAGCTTGCATCAACGATGGAGGAATCTCCTCTTCGCCTTTGTAATTAGGGTGATGAGTCTTCTTGTGCTTTGGTGGCATCCAACCAGACTCTGACTTGGGATCATAGTGATCAAGGATATTTCTAGCTAGAGGTAGTCCATCCGTACGGCCATCCTTCGTCATCTTGCCAAACATTTGCGTAGGACCGACATAATTGGATGGAGCTGCCAAATTGATGATGAAAGAACGAGGGAAAAGATCAGGACCTTCCTTCGCTGTTGCACCTTTGTGGTGGATAAAAATGTTGGCAAAAGGCGTTGCAGTGTAGCCAACATACGCCTTTCTGGTGAAAGTATGAAGGATCTGACGAATAAGACTGTTAATAGTCTTAGGCTGATGCTCTTCGTCAGGTGTACCATCATCCTTGAATATCTGCTCTCCGGTATCAACTGACGCGTTATCTGCCTCGTCGTCGATCATTAGAAGCGGGAGCTTAGTCACAAGCTTGCGACCATCAATTGAGTCGGTGCTATCAGCTACCCGTTTTTGAATCCAGTCTAACAAAGCTGTGAGAACGGTCTTTTGCTTCTTTACAACGAAAAGCCATGGCCTCTCCTCTGGGGATATGCCGTGAAATCGCCTCGCAATCGCCTTACTAAAATCACCGTTCTCAGCTCGCGTTGTTGCAGAGTTGGTCTTCAGGTCATCACCGTACTCAGCAACACCTATTGGTATACCGACATCACGATCAGTGGTCGTCTCGTAGCCAAGAAAGCTCTCTTCTAGCCGCATCTGAGTTTGCGACCGCAAGTTATTGTGCATACCTGCAAGGACGATGATAATTTTGTAGCCAGCATCAGCTGCCTTACAAATTAGTCCTGAGTAGTTGCTGGTTTTGCCTGATTGCACATGCCCGACGACAAGACCCCTACGATCCCATGGGTCCGACCTTTCTGGATCCTCTAGGAGACTGAGGATGTCATCAGTGGTCTCGTTAAGCCCCTCGACTACAACGTCGGAAAGTTTGGATTCCAAGTAGTCTCCATATCGACGCCAATAGCGCCAATCACGTTTCCTCGCCGCGGAAAGCCAAACAACATGGTCTATATCGTTCTTCAACGTGGTTGGCTTGCCGATTCGGTGGCTGAAACGCTGAATCAGTATCGTGGTAGCCTGATGTTGATCCACCGAGTGAGGTGAGGCATCAGCAAATACCTTCGCAGCAAAGCTTACCTTCTCAGCAATGAACGCCGGGGTTATCTTAGATTTATCTTTCTCTGCCTTTACTAACCGTTGAGCTGTGGCGATAACGTTTTCTAGCAGTTCGGCTTGCGAACCAACCTCTTCCATCATGTTCATTCATCTCTCTGTAAATTTGCAATTAGCGAGGGATATTTTTGGAAGGGCTCAGTCTTGAGCATCGACTTACGGGCTTCCTCAACACTCAGTCCCTTGCGCTCGATCAAATCATTGAAAAGGACGCTCGCAACCTCTATAACGGCTTCGTTCGGTTCCCCATCAAACCCTGTTCTAGGAGTGTCCTTGTTCTCGGCAGTATCGAGCCATATCCGTTGGACAGGGACAGTCTCCTCAATGACCCGGAGCATTGCTCTAACAAGATGCTTTTGGTCTGAGCAAGCCTCAATAACTGCCGCGACAGCGGGGTGAATCTCATCTATGCGGTATCGAACGCCGCTCTTCAGATGTTCAACCCGCCAAGTCTGCTCGATAGGAGCACTGCTCAACCTAGACGTCGGAGATCCTCGGAAGGCGAACACCTTACGAGCTCTGTCTCTCGTATTTTCTGCTAATCCAGTCAACCAGTTACGAACAAAGACAGGTGGTCGGGCAGTGGACTTCTTAACATCGATCTTCCAATCTGTGTCGGCGGTATTCGGTATATCAACCCGAATTCTTGCAAGCCGGTGTGATTCATCTCTGCTCCATGCTCTTCCTCTTCCAAGCCCTAGCCAGCTACCGGCCAGAAGGAGCCTTTTGTTACGATAGACATAGAACCCCTGCTGAGATATCCAGCCGTCAGGGCCGCCAGCCTTGAAAAGATCCTCGTTCGATAATTTATCTTTGTGCGGGAGAACATGGCATTGGACTTCCAAAACTCCTGACTGAGTGATCCTACGCTCCACGGGAGATTCTAAGGCTTTCGCAGGGTGACCAACCATAAACGGATCCCAAGGGATCACCGGTTTTCCATTGATGAACAGACGGAAATCAGGGCGAGCTCCCTCAATAAGCCGATGGAAGGTCATCGATAAACGGGACTCCACATCATCAATTAAGTCAGAAAAGTGATCCAAGTCCGAGCCAAGTGTGACAACTCTATCCATTAGTTCCCAAAGAACAAGTGTCCCCGAACTCAAGTCATTTATCGGTTCAATGAACCGCTCGGAACCAATAGCTGGCCCCTCGAATATACGCCAATCAACCTGCGGATCTGTAGCGATAGCGTCCAAGTCCCAGCGTAAACAAACCAGAGCTCCACCTTCTCGCTTGGAAGCAACGGTAAGCCTACGGCATTGTGAGAACGAGGCTGTCTTCAGACCCATACCGAAGCGTCCGAGATCAGTCGCAGTCCTTTCATTCAACGGATTTATCGTCCCAAGGGTCATGGCAGCTTCAAGCTCGGCATCAGTCATACCATGACCATCATCTAGTATTGAAATTCGGCTTTGCGTTCCATCCCATTCAAATCGCAGATACACCTCGGAAGCACCTGCAGAAACAGCGTTGTCTACAACATCGGCCAAGGCTGCTGCGGTTGAATAACCAAGCCCTCTGAGGGCCTCCATCATTGCGTTGGCTTTCGGCGGCGCATATCTGGTTTTCTGCATTATTGATAATCATCCTCGCCCATAAAGGGAGCTAGAATCTCCTTCCTCTTCTCGCTGGAAAGCTTACGTATCGCTTTAAACTCTATCTGGCGGATACGCTCTCTTGTAACCCCGAAGATCTGCCCTACCTCCTCCAAGGTCATCGCTTCAATGTTGCCTAACCCAAAGCGATACAAGATCACCGCGCGAGACCTTTCGTCTAACTCTTCCAACATTCCTGAAAGCGTAGAACAAAGGGATGACTGTTCAACAAGCCTAGATGGTTCTAAGTCATCTTGATTCACGAGAAGATCAACTCGAGCACACTCCATGTTTGAACCGATCTCATCAAGGGACACAGCATCATCAAACATCGACAGGAGAGTCCATAATTTTGATAGAGGCATTCCAAGCCGCTTAGCTGTATCGATATTGAGTTCGGGATACCCTCCCCGTAACTCTATATCATCACGCTCCCGTATGATCTTCCAAGCCTTATCCTGAATGTGTACCGGTGCCCTAACGCACCGGCTTTTATCAGCGATAGAACGTGTTATTTGTTGACGAATCCACCACGTGGCATATGTGGAGAAGCGGAAACCTCGACGCCAGTCGTAACGCTCAACCGCTTTCATAAGACCAATATTTGCCTCTTGAACAAGATCGTCTATTGGGACCCCTGACCATCGGTGTTTCTTGGCAATGGATAGAGCGAGTCTAAGATTACACTGAATCATGCGATCCCTAGCGTAAGACTGCCGCTCAAGAGCATCAACAAGGCCCTTTGCAGTAGAATCATCTTTGGCTCGTTCGGTTAGCTCATAAAGAAATCCACGAGTTAGCTTAGCCGCTTCTAATGCTTCTTTGGTTCGCTGGAAGTCTCCAACCTTACTCCGAACGGCTGCTATGGCAGTCACAAATGCTGAACCTGCATCGTGTTCTTTTTCCTCTCCATCCTCATCGTATACATCCTCATGTTCTGTAGCCTCATCTTCCACAACCGAATCAGGTCCAGTGCTGAAAGCTCCAGCATCAGCCTCTCCTCTCAAAACCTTTTCAGCGTTGTCAAATAACACCGCGAGTCCTTCTGGCCATTGAGCAAGGACCGATAACACATCTTGCCAAGCCTCTTCCATCTCTCGACTAAGAGCGATCTCTTCTTGGGCTTCAAGGAGCCTGCATCGGATATCCTTGGAATAAAATCTAAATGGTTCATTGTGATCCGAGGCTAGATCCTTGATGAACTCAATTGCCTCCTCGAGAAGGAGTTTTTCCTCAAGAGACGACTCATCGAGAGAAGTATCATTTATAGTGGCTCCACTCTGTTCGTCCACAATTGCACCAAGCTCTCCTACAGCAACACCAATGAATCTCTCAAAATCTTCATTGCGCGATCCGTCGGGGTTTAAGCAAATTTCAACAAGGTTTTCTTTAGAGACAACCCCATCGCGGATTACAGCAAGGAGGAAAATCCGGAGGGTATAATCCCCCCTCCCATTGTCTAAAATAGATTTTATTACAGGAAGATAGAGATCGACATCACCCCAATCTTCGTCGTTGTCTACTGCCTTATGTTGACCTATCGCCTTGTGAACATTCTTGACGGCCTCTGCAACATGCTGGTCACCAACGGGCGCAACAGGATTGATCTCAACTTCCCAGAAGTCCTCAAATTCAGCATCCAAGGGGAAGGGATCTAGGGAGAGGGAATCTACGTCTAAAATATATCGTGTTGTTACCTTAGGGAAGATGAACTCGGAGTGATATTCAGGAAAGGTAGGTAAATTCTTGCCCACTGCATGGGATTCGCTCCCCGATGCCTGGCCATCTGATATTTTATCGAAGCAAGAGGATATCTCCTCCTGATTTTCTGTAATCACTTCCTCTGACTCAGAAGACTCCAAGGGTGAAATATTGAATGCCTCACTTAGTATCCCAACTGTTTCGGGACAATTGGCTCGTAAGGCATACGCTAGAGCATTCATCCCTTTTGGATCGACAAGCACCGGATTTGCCCCCGCGTCAAGTAGAAGCCTTACAGCTCCGCTGTTTTTCCTAGATGCGGCAAGGATTAGAGGCGTTGAGCCACTACTATCGCGAGCATCCAAGTCATCACCCCGAAGAATATGAAATGTGATCGCAGCCTCAACGCCCGAAATGGCTGCTAGCCGCAATAGCGGATTGAGCTTTCCCACAATGCTATCCAAGAGACGACTCTTTGATCGAAATCCTATATACATCAGTACACAACGTCGCCCTCACAGGAAAAGGAGTGATATCATATTCTTTGCCTCGTAAACGATACAAGGATAACCCTTCAACTAGATATAAGTGTCCCAAGGAGCTTGCTAAGGATAACGGCTCTTACTTCAGTACCATGCCAATTGTGTATCTGAAAGATAGTAACCCATCAAATCCAAAAAAACCTAGAGTTGAGCTATTTAGAGGCTAAAATATTGATGTAACTCATGGTTTTAATAATCAGTTGATTCATCTAATAACCAAAAAACATTATGGTCTCAACGAACCATTGCCAAAGGTTCTTGCGATATTATTGTGGATGATTATTTTTTACCTTATCAGTTGGCTGATACGACATAATCTGCGAGGCAGTATGGGTGTCAAGGGTTGTTGTTATAATGCCTGTGTGGAAAGCTTTTTTACCATCTGAAAGTGGACTGTATTCACGTTGAACGGTTTAGCAGTCAAGAAGCGATGAAAATAACGGTATTTGATTATATTGAACGAGATTATAATTTCTGGGGAGCAAGTCAGGCTATTACGCAGCGACCAGCGGATTAAAAATGGTATAGAAGAAACAGCACTGATGGCGTTGGATAAGTTCGCTGACATCTTGGATGAGAAAGACCCACAAATTGGCGTCCCACTGAGAAAATATCAATATATTCTTCAGTTATCCATCTGAAATTCGCAAGGTTATTTATACGACTAATGCCATCGAATCCCTGAACAACGTGATCCGGCAGGCGATTAAGAAACGTAAAGTTTTCCCGACAGACGACTCGATAGGAAGGTTATTTAT
Organism: Yersinia sp. 2540 StPb PI; assembly: GCF_052217165.1. NCBI lineage: Bacteria > Pseudomonadati > Pseudomonadota > Gammaproteobacteria > Enterobacterales > Yersiniaceae > Yersinia > Yersinia sp. 2540 StPb PI. Next base: position 1,119,694 of record NZ_JAZGQC010000001.1, on the reverse strand, counting down.
CTGTCGACCCAGTCAGCGTCGAAAAAATGCAATATGACGATACAGAACTTGCGGCTAGCAATGAGTCGTTTTATTATCGAGTTCGGTGATCATCTAAACGATCACTTTTAGTAAGTGGGCAGTTACACAGAATTGCGGACAGGCTCTTAATTCTATTTACCTCCGTACTCTATATCTATCCATTTCTTATATTCTTCGTGAAATGGTACCTGTAGGTCATCTATTTTCTTAATAGCTTCATTTATAGGCGCCGTATCTATCCCAGCAAATCGATACCCAGCATATAGTCGCATTATCAGACATGTGAAAGCATCAGAGATATGTCTACTCAAATGAGCCAAATGTATAGCGGATCGATGCTCATGTTCTCTACTACCTCTTTCAATCGGTAATGCTACCCCTAAATAATCGGCATGTAGAACATGGCTTGATACAGAGTACCCATATGATAACCCACTGAACCCATGAAATAGTTTTTCGCTACGGGTCAAGCTTCCTATAATACTAGTAAACCCCCATCGCGTTTCAAGAGATCTGCGATAACTTTTCTCGTACGTTTCATTAATCCTTTTTCTTTCCTCATCAGCAAGCAAACGTTTCCGCAAAGGGAGCCACTGTTCATCATCAAGGTTAGGCAGGATGCTTAATAGCTCTAAAACCTTATTATCATCCTTGAGTAGGGATATCTCGTATTGAGCTGTTGAGTATTCATTAAACCTATCTTTAAATGTTTCTCTAGATTCAAGAAGAAATACAAATTTTAACGATGCTTCAATGATAGCCCTTTGCATCATTTCTGCGTCCCAAAGCTGCCCATACGAGGTCAATAAAAATAGACTTTCTGTGGACCTTGCTGATGCAGCAAGTAAAAAACCAATCGTACTTTGCTCTTCCTTGGTCCATTGGTCAAATAAAGCAACCGGAGTCATTAAGGGTAGGAGTTCTCTCATTAATAACAATGAATCTTTTGACCAATCAGATTGAATAGCGAATAACTCATCCGTATACATAACATCCCCTGCTTCAGAATACGTGTCTAACGACTTTTTATCTTACCAAAATCAAACGGACTCACCCCCTTCTCCCGATTAGCATCCAGATAGTCTGCCCACCACTGAATCATCAATCTGCGCTCATCTAAGTGCTCGGCCTTATGAATATAAGCCGCACGCACAGAGTTACGCTCCTGATGGCTCATCTGTCGTTCTACTGCATCCCTCGACCACAATCCCGACTCAATCAATGAACTACAGGCCATGGTTCTAAAACCATGCCCACAAACTTCCGTTTTCGTGTCATATCCCATAACCCGCAGGGCTTTGTTTACCGTGTTTTCACTCATTGGTTTGCGTGGGTCATGATCACCGATAAAGATCAACTCACGATTTCCACTCATGTTTTTGATCTTTTCCAGAATGGCGAGAGCCTGGCGGGATAAGGGGACAAGATGGGGAGTGCGCATCTTTGAGCCACGGTGCGAATGTTTAACACCTTCCAGTGGTTCACGTTCTCCGGGAATGGTCCACATGGCGGTCTCAAAATCTACTTCTGACCAACGGGCAAAGCGTAATTCACTGGAACGGATAAAGACCAATAAAGTCAATTCTACCGCTAGTCGAGTGAGTGGCCTGCCACTGTAGTAGTCGATGCGATGAAGCAACTCTGAAACACGGTTTAACTCGAGTGCAGCACGGTGCTTTCTTTTACCGGTAGCAACAGCGCCCGCCATCTCCTGCGCGGGGTTGTAATCAATTAAACCGCTTTGAACGGCATAGCGCATTATCGCTGTGGTTCGTTGTTGCAGGCGGGAAGCCACCTCAAGACGCCCAGACATCTCTACGGCCTTAATGGGAGGTAAAAGATCACGGGTTCCGAGGTCTGTGATATTCCGTTTGCCTATGGATTGAAAGAGATTGTCCTCTAAGCTTTTGAGCACTCGAGCACTGTGAGCTTCTGACCATTGACGATTACTGGCATGCCACTCTCTGGCTACCACTTCAAAAGTTATCGCTTCTTGCTCCTGCTCTACCTTAACGGCTTTCTTGCTCTCACTTGGGTCCACACCATTAGCTAACTGCTTACGAGCTTCATCACGTCGCGCCCTGGCATCAGCCAGTGATATTTCAGGGTACTTCCCCAACGCTAACATCTTTTCTTTACCGCCAAAGCGATAACGTAGCCGCCAATATTTGGAACCATTAGGATGAACCAGTAACACCATACCTTCGCCGTCAGTAAGCTTATAGGCTTTTACTTCTGGCTTGGCCGTACGAACCTTCACATCACTCAGAGCCATGATGAGTATCCTTTCAAGGGTTCTGTGTGGGTACAAATATTATCGAACCGGGATATACCCGCATTTGTACCCGCATCAGTAAGTTGATGTAGATTGAATCAGGTTGACTTATGTTGACTGAAAAAGCGAGAGGAGCCTTGCGGGGACTGGATTTTAGACATAAAAAAAGACCTCAGTTGAGGTCTATTTACATACTAATGGTGCCGAAGGCCGGAATCGAACCGGCATGCCTCGCGGCGGTTGATTTTGAGTCAACTGCGTCTACCGATTTCGCCACTTCGGCACTGAAGTAGTATGCGGAGAACGAGGTGAATTATACCTAGCAATGATCTGCATGCAACTGTTATCCCACCAAGTTTAGTCTAAGTGTCGAAAAAAACGCCATCAACGCCGTTTTAGCAGCAAATAAACACTGATTAGGAGGAAAAGTATACTCGGCAACAGTGCACCAATGACCGGTGGAATGCTGTAAACCAAACTAAGTGGACCAAAAATCTGATCCAGTACGTAGAAAACAAAGCCGAAGAAGATACCGGTAACCACCCGAACCCCCATCGGTACACTACGTAATGGGCCAAAAATAAATGACAACGCCATTAGCATCATTACCGCGACTGAGAATGGTGCGAATATCTTGCCCCACATGTTCAACTCGTAACGGCTCGATTCCTGCCCACTTTGCCGCAGGTACTTACTGTAATCGTATAAACCACGAATGGAGAGCGAGTCGGGATTCATCGCAACCACCCCCAGTTTCTCTGGGGTCAGATTGGTTTTCCACTCGCCAGTCAAGGTCTGAGAACCAGTCACTTGCTTAGGATTGGTAAGATCAGATTCATCAACCTGCGATAAACGCCAAATATTGTCGTCATAAGTGGCTGTTGCGGCGTAACGCACCGAAAGCAGGCGATCTTGTTTATCAAAATGATAAATGTTAACCCCGGTCAGTTCATTGTCACCCGATACCCGCTGGATATAGATAAAGTCAGAACCGTCTTTCGCCCACAGACCCGATTGCGTTGATAAGAGTGAACCGCCATACATCTGCTGAGCGCGGAAATTACGCGCCATCTGCTCACCTTGAGGCGCAACCCACTCGCCGATCGCCATTGTCAACAATACCAGCGGAATCGCGGTTTTCATCACCGACGCAGCGATTTGCATGCGGGTAAAACCTGATGCCTGCATCACCACCAGTTCACTGCGAGTCGCTAATGACCCAAGACCCAGCAATGCGCCTAATAGCGCCGCCATCGGGAAAAAGATCTCAATATCCTTAGGGATACTCAGTAGGGTGTACATGCCAGCGGAAACTGCTGAGTAGTCACCCTGCCCGACTTTACGTAGCTGATCGACAAACTTGATGATGCCAGAGAGCGATACCAGCATGAATAACGTCATCAAAATGGTATTGAGGATAGTCCGTCCGATATAACGGTCTAATACACCAAACATCAGGCAGCACCTCTCAATCGCGCACGTAACTTACGAGCCGGCAGGCCATCCCACAGGTTCAATACCACCGCAACCGCCAGATATGCACCGTTTACGGTCCACATCCAGACAAGTGGGTCCAGCTTGCCGTTACCTGCATTAGAGCGCAGGGAGCTTTGTAACAGGAAGAAAATCAAATACAGCAACATTGCCGGCAACATGCTCAGCACTCGCCCCTGACGTGGATTGACAACACTCAGTGGCACCACCAACAACGCCATGATAATCACCGATACAATCAGTGTCAGACGCCAATGAAACTCTGCGCGGGCATCGGGTTCATTTGCACGCCATAGCTGTTTCATGCTCATCTGTTCAGCCACATTGTTGTTTTGTTGCACTTCCTGATGGCCGATTATTGCTTGGTAATCAACAAAATCAGTGATGCGGAAATCGCGCAACAACGCGGTGCCTTCATAGCGGGTACCTTTGTTTAAAATAACCACTTGTGAGCCATCTGGCCGTTCGGTCATATGGCCGCTATCTGCCACAACCACAGAGGGGCGTTGATTACCGTTTGGCCGCAATTGTGCCAAAAATACACGGTTAAACTCTTTGCCTGTCACATTACCGATAAATAAGGCTGAATTGCCATCGGTTGAAGACTTAAACTGCCCACCGGCCAAAGCGGCCAGGCTTGGGTTAGCGCGGGCGTCGTTCAATACTTCATCTTGATGTTTAGAAGACCACGGACCAAGCCAGATGGTATTAACCGCCGCCAGAGCAGAAGTCACCAGCGCCAGAATCAATGCAGCCATTATGAGGGATTTTTTGCCCATGCCGCAGGCATGCATCACGGTGATTTCACTCTCCGTGTACAATTTGCCCAACGTCATCAGCAGGCCAAGGAATAAGCTCAATGGCAGGATAAGTTGTGCCATTTCCGGCACACCGAGCCCCAAAAGGGATAAAACCAGGTTTGTCGGTATTTCACCATCGACCGCAGCGCCTAATATCCGTACTAACTTCTGACTAAAGAAGATTAATAGCAGGATGAACAGAATCGCAATTTGGCTCTTAAGTGTTTCCCGTACCAGATATCTAATGATGATCACGCTAATACGCCTGTGAAAACTTGTCTTTTTGCAGGAAAATCGATAGTTTCATCGTTAATCCGCCATTTATTCTCATCATATGGCAACCTTCACAGCTAAAATAGTATTACAGCATCTAGCGTTTAGGTGTCCTATAGGAACATGCTTATAGTCGCCAAAACAAAACAACTTATGCCGTTAAGGTTAACACACGTCGTTAACACAACGGAGAGAGATCGTTGCGGAGCGCTACATTCTAGCGGCAGCTTCCGCCTTTGTCTTTAAGATTCAGGAGAGTGCATGGAGTTCAGTGTAAAGAGCGGCAGCCCGGAAAAACAGCGCAGTGCCTGTATTGTAGTCGGCGTTTTCGAACCTCGTCGTCTATCTCCAATTGCCGAACAACTCGACAAAATTAGTGATGGCTACATCAGCGCTTTATTGCGCCGTGGTGAACTTGAAGGCAAAGTCGGGCAGACGCTGTTACTGCACCATGTGCCGAATATTCTCTCCGAGCGCATCTTGTTAATTGGTTGTGGTAAAGAGCGTGAGCTTGATGAACGCCAGTACAAGCAAGTGATCCAGAAGACCATCAATACCCTTAATGACACCGGTTCAATGGAGGCAGTCTGCTTCCTGACTGAACTGCATGTTAAAGGCCGCAATACTTATTGGAAGGTGCGTCAGGCGGTAGAAACAGCCAAAGAAACGCTTTACACCTTCGATCAACTTAAAAGTAATAAAACCGAGCCTCGCCGCCCGTTGCGTAAAATGGTGTTCAATGTGCCAACCCGCCGCGAATTGACCAGCGGTGAGCGCGCAATACAGCACGGTCTGGCTGTGGCATCTGGTATCAAAGCCGCTAAAGACTTGGGCAATATGCCACCCAACATCTGTAACGCCGCGTATCTGGCGTCTCAGGCGCGCCAACTGGCCGATGCGTTTAGCACCAACATCATTACTCGCGTTATTGGCGAGCAACAGATGAAAGAGCTGGGAATGCACTCTTATCTGGCTGTTGGCCATGGTTCGCAGAATGAATCATTGATGTCGGTGATAGAATATAAGGGTAATCCGAACCCTGACGCTAAGCCAATTGTGCTGGTAGGCAAGGGGCTGACCTTCGACTCTGGTGGTATTTCCATCAAACCGGCCGAAGGCATGGACGAGATGAAATACGACATGTGCGGTGCAGCAACCGTTTATGGCGTGATGCGGGTGGTGGCTGAGCTGCAATTGCCGTTGAACGTAATTGGTGTATTGGCGGGTTGTGAGAATATGCCGGGTGGCCGTGCTTATCGCCCTGGTGATATTCTAACCACCATGTCCGGCCAAACAGTCGAAGTGTTGAATACCGATGCGGAAGGCCGTTTGGTACTGTGCGATGCGCTGACCTACGTTGAGCGTTTTGATCCAGAACTGGTGATTGATATCGCGACACTGACCGGCGCGTGTGTGGTGGCATTAGGGCACCACATTACCGGTTTGATGTCGAATCATAATCCATTGGCTCATGAGCTGATTGGGGCGTCCGAACAAGCCGGTGACCGTGCATGGCGCTTGCCGCTGGGTGATGAATACGCCGAGCAACTGGACTCCAATTTTGCCGATATGGCAAATATTGGTGGCCGTGCTGGTGGAGCCATTACCGCAGGCTGCTTCTTGTCGCGCTTTACCCGTAAATATAGCTGGGCGCATCTGGATATCGCTGGCACTGCATGGCGTTCAGGTAAGAACAAAGGTGCAACAGGCCGTCCGGTCGCGTTGTTGTCTCAGTTCCTGCTAAATCGTGCAGGACTAAACGGCGACGATTAATCGTTTGATATATTCCATTTGATATACACCCAAGCTCATTGGGGTTGCAGGTAGGCGGCAAACGAACTCATCCCGATGAGCTTACACAGTCAAGTGATTCGGGTGAGTGAGTGCAGCCAACACCCCTGCGGCGTCAAGGACCAAGGGTGCTGAGAACCTATGAAAAACGCCACCTTTTACCTGCTCGAACACGACACGCCCGCCGGTGAACTACGTGCTCATGAGGCGTTGGCCTGCGAAGTTGCAGCTGTCCATTGGCGGGCGGGCAAACGGGTGCTAATCGCCTGTGAAAGTCAGGAACAGGCTCAGCGGCTGGATGAAGCCCTGTGGCAACGAGCACCAGACCAATTTGTGCCACACAATCTGGCCGGTGAAGGGCCAAAATATGGCGCGCCAGTCGAACTTGCCTGGCCGGAACGGCGCGGTAATTCACCCCGCGACCTGCTTATCAGCCTGCTGCCAGAGTTCGCAGGTTTTGCCACCGCTTTCCATGAAGTGGTAGACTTCGTCCCTTACGAAGAAAATTTGAAACAGTTGGCGCGCGACCGATATAAGTCTTATCGCAGCGTCGGCTTCCACTTGACTACGGCAACGCCGCCAACTAATTGAAATAAAAAGAAAATGGAAAACACACCTTCTAATATCGACAAAACTGAGCCGTCCCTCGATAAAACATACAGCCCGCAAGAAATCGAACAGCCGCTGTATGAACACTGGGAAAAACAGGGCTATTTCAAACCGAACGGCGATACCAGTAAAGAAAGCTATTGCATCATGATCCCGCCGCCAAACGTAACCGGCAGCTTGCACATGGGCCATGCTTTCCAGCAGACGATTATGGATACCTTGATTCGCTACCAGCGCATGCAGGGGAAAAATACCCTCTGGCAGGCGGGTACCGACCATGCCGGTATCGCAACCCAAATGGTGGTTGAGCGTAAGATTGCCGCAGAAGAAGGCAAAACCCGCCACGATTATGGCCGCGATGCGTTTATCGATAAAATCTGGCAGTGGAAAGGCGAGTCCGGCGGCACCATCACTCGCCAGATGCGCCGTCTGGGTAACTCCGTGGATTGGGAACGTGAGCGTTTCACCATGGACGATGGCCTGTCTAATGCGGTTAAAGAAGTGTTTGTTCGCCTGCACCAAGAAGATCTGATTTACCGTGGCAAGCGCCTGGTGAATTGGGATCCAAAACTACGCACCGCTATTTCTGATCTGGAAGTAGAAAACCGCGAATCCAAAGGTTCCATGTGGCATCTGCGTTATCCGCTAGCCGATGGTGCCAAAACCGCCGAAGGTAAAGATTATCTGGTGGTCGCCACCACTCGCCCGGAAACCGTATTGGGTGATACCGGTGTTGCAGTGAACCCGGAAGATCCGCGCTATAAAGATCTGATCGGTAAAGAAGTTTACCTGCCGTTAGTTGGCCGCCGTATTCCGATCCTCGGTGATGAACACGCCGATATGGAAAAAGGCACCGGTTGCGTGAAAATCACCCCAGCGCACGACTTTAATGACTATGAAGTAGGTAAACGTCACGCCCTGCCGATGATCAACATTCTGACTTTCGACGGTGATATCCGTGCTGAAGCTGAAGTGTTTGATACTAACGGTGAAGCTACCGATGCTTGCAGCGGTGCAATCCCAGAACAATTCCAGGGTCTGGAACGTTTTGCTGCCCGTAAAGCTGTCGTCGCTGAATTTGATAAACTTGGCCTGCTGGAAGAGGTTAAACCGCACGACCTGACGGTGCCTTATGGCGACCGTGGCGGCGTGGTTATCGAGCCGATGCTGACCGACCAATGGTATGTACGCACAGCACCGCTGGCTAAAGTTGCCATTGAAGCGGTAGAAAACGGTGAAATTCAGTTCGTGCCTAAGCAGTACGAAAACATGTATTACTCATGGATGCGCGACATTCAGGATTGGTGTATCTCTCGCCAACTGTGGTGGGGCCACCGTATTCCGGCCTGGTATGACGAGCAAGGTAAAGTGTACGTCGGCCGCGATGAAGCTGAAGTGCGCCGCGAAAACAATCTGGGCGCAGACGTGGCATTGCGTCAAGACGAAGACGTGCTGGATACCTGGTTCTCATCCGGTCTGTGGACATTCTCCACATTGGGCTGGCCTGAGCAAACCGATGCGTTGAAAACCTTCCACCCGACCAGTGTTGTGGTCAGTGGTTTCGACATTATTTTCTTCTGGATTGCTCGCATGATCATGATGACCATGCACTTTATGAAAGATGAAAATGGTAAGCCGCAGGTGCCGTTTAAGACCGTCTATATGACCGGTCTTATTCGCGATGACGAAGGGCAGAAAATGTCCAAGTCGAAAGGTAACGTCATCGACCCACTGGATATGGTTGACGGTATTTCACTGGAAGAGTTGCTGGAAAAACGTACCGGTAACATGATGCAGCCACAGTTGGCGGAAAAAATCCGCAAGCGCACCGAGAAACAGTTCCCGAATGGTATTGAACCGCACGGCACTGATGCCCTGCGCTTTACGCTGGCAGCGCTGGCCTCTACCGGCCGTGATATCAACTGGGACATGAAACGCCTGGAAGGCTATCGTAACTTCTGTAATAAGCTGTGGAATGCTAGCCGTTTCGTGCTGATGAATACTGAAGGACAAGATTGCGGGCAGAACGGCGGCGAAATGGTGCTATCACTGGCTGACCGCTGGATTCTGGCGGAATTCAATCAGACCATCAAAGCCTACCGTGAAGCGATGGATACTTACCGCTTCGATCTGGCGGCGGGTATTTTGTATGAGTTTACCTGGAACCAGTTCTGTGACTGGTATCTGGAGCTGACCAAGCCGGTGATGAACAGTGGTTCTGATGCTGAACTGCGCGGTACCCGTCATACCCTGATTGAGGTTCTGGAAGCATTGCTGCGCCTGGCGCATCCAATCATTCCTTACATCACTGAAACTATCTGGCAGCGGGTTAAAACCCTGAAAGGCATCACAGCAGATACCATTATGCTACAGCCTTTCCCAGAATATGATGCCAGCCAGGTCGATGAGAAAGCCCTGAGTGATTTGGAGTGGATCAAGCAAACCATCATTGCGGTGCGTAATATCCGTGCAGAGATGAACATCGCGCCAGGTAAGCCGCTGGAAGTCATACTGCGTGGAGCCAGTGCTGAAGCTCAGCGCCGTGTGTTAGAAAACCAGAGTTTCATCCAGTCGCTGGCACGCTTGTCCTCTCTCACTCTGCTCGCTGACGGTGATAAAGGCCCGGTGTCGGTGACCAAACTGGTTGAAGGCGCAGAAGTGCTGATTCCAATGGCGGGCTTGATCGATAAAGCCACTGAGCTGGATCGCTTGGCGAAGGAAGTCGCAAAACTGGAAGCCGAGATTGAGCGTATCGAAGGCAAACTGGGTAACGAAGGCTTTGTGGCGCGCGCGCCTGAAGCGGTAGTTGCCAAAGAGCGTGAAAGAATGGCGGCCTGTGCTGAAGCCAAACAAAAGTTAATTGAGCAGCAGGCAGTCATCGCTGCTCTGTAATTAACCCGGGTCCCGACAGCCTGATAAGAACAGCGAGCTAATTATTTAGCCGCTGTTTTTTTATCATTACATTCATTCAGTGTCATACCCTAAATAATTCGAGTTGTAGGAAGGCGGCAAGCGAGAGACAAATCGGTCGGGAACCGATTTGAACAGCATTTATGCCAGCCCGCAGGATGAGGCTCATTCATCCCGATGAGCTTACTGGTAGTAAGTGATTCGGGTTATTGAGTGCAACCAACGCACATACAGCTTGAAGTATGACGGGTATAGATGGTATTACAGATTATTACTATGTTATTACCCATTGGTTTATAGAGTAATACGCCATGACCACTGCCACACCGATCCGTCTGCTGGTGCGCCCTATCACTGTCGCAGACAATCTCGCTATCGCCAATGTTATCCGTGATGTTTCGGCTGAATTCGGCTTGACCGCAGATAAAGGCTATACCGTATCTGATCCTAATCTGGATCACTTGTTTGAGCTGTATAGTCAGCCACGTAGCGCTTATTGGGTGATCGAGGTCGACGGTAATATCGCTGGCGGCGGCGGCGTAGCACCGTTGTCAGGTGGCGAAGCCGATCTGTGTGAATTGCAGAAAATGTATTTCCTGCCCATATTACGCGGTAAAGGTTTGGCAAAACAGTTAGCGTTACAAGCGTTGGCGTTTGCTCGTCAGCAGGGTTTTGGTCGCTGCTATCTGGAAACCACTGCCAGCCTGACCAGCGCCATTGGCTTATATGAGAAACTGGGTTTTGAGCATATTAACTGTTCGATGGGCAATACCGGCCATGTGGACTGCGAAGTGACGATGTTGAAAAAACTGTGATTATTCAGGGCGCATCGAGCGCCCTGATAGTATTAGCTGGAAAATGCCGCTAACACCGCTATAGCGTCAAGCACCAGGGCAATTACCCAAAGTCATTGGCGCTATAGCAAGGCAGCAAACGAGCAAATCCCGATGAGCTGACTCAAGTCAGTGATTCGGGTGAGTGAGTGCAGCTAACACCGCTATAGCGTCAAGGACGAAGGGTAATTTAGTGGCGCTTACCGTCGTCGTCTTCATCCACCAACTCTTCACCGTCGAAATCACCCTCTTCGTCATCTTCGGCGTTCGGGTCTTCGTAGTAGGTGCCCCAACCATCGTAGTTAACGCCACAGGTTTCGGCCAGTGCAATCAGTTGTTCAACCTGTGCATCAATGATTTCAGCATTTAGTGCAACTTCACTGATCACGTCACAACACATCACTAATGAGCCATCTTCCACTTCCAGCTCTTCAGCATCTGTCACTTCATAACCCAGCTTGAATGCTTCAACGGCAGCCTTCTCCAACACGTCGAACTTCTCAGCGGAAAGGTGATGTTCAATGGTGTATAGCGCATCTGGGTCACTGCCATCGTCTAGCAGTTCTTCGATGATCAGGCGGGTCTCGTCACGTTGTTCGTCCAGCATTTCGCGGTTTGCCATGCCTTTATCCTCAGTCAATGGGCTTTGTATGATGCTATTTTCCCACACCCACGCTAATGCCTCCACTATAAACGAGAAAGATTTATTGATTAGGGTTGTAATTGAATATTTATACGTATAAATTGAATTTAAATTCACATTGAAGTTCAATTAATCCCCCCAATAATTGGTGTTGTAGCCAGACAGCAAGTATGAAGGGCAAATGGAGATGAACAGATGAGTCAGTTCTATAAACGTCACTTTCTAAGGTTACTGGATTTTACCCCCATCGAGATTACGGCCCTGCTGGATCTAGCTGCTGAACTCAAGCAAGCCAAGAAATCAGGCTGTGAGCAGCAAAAATTAGCAGGTAAGAATATCGCGCTCATCTTCGAAAAAGACTCGACTCGTACCCGATGCTCTTTCGAAGTTGCCGCATATGATCAAGGTGCTCGCGTGACTTACCTCGGCCCAGGCGGGAGCCAAATTGGGCATAAAGAATCAATTAAAGATACCGCCAGAGTGCTAGGCCGCATGTATGACGGTATCCAATATCGCGGTCACGGGCAACAAATCGTTGAAACGTTGGCCGAATTTGCCGGCGTCCCGGTATGGAATGGTCTGACAAATGAATTCCATCCAACCCAGCTACTGGCTGATTTGCTGACCATGCAAGAGCATTTGCCGGGTAAGGCGCTGAGTGAAATGAAGTTTGCCTATCTTGGTGATGCGCGTAACAACATGGGTAACACCATGCTGGAAGCGGCGGCTCTGGTTGGAATGGATCTGCGCCTGGTTGCACCAAAAGCATGTTGGCCGGAGGCCAGTTTGGTGGCGGCTTGTCGAGCGCAGGCACAGAAAACGGGCGGAAAAATCACGCTGACAGAAGATATTGCCGAAGGGGTAAAAGGCGCTGATTTCCTGTACACCGATGTTTGGGTGTCAATGGGTGAGCCGAAAGAGGTGTGGCAAGAACGTGTTGCCTTACTGAAACCTTATCAGGTCAATATGGAGGTGGTAAAACTCACCGGTAACCCGCAGGTCAAATTCCTGCACTGCCTGCCTGCATTCCACGATGACCAAACTACCGTGGGCAAACAAATGGCCGAACAGTATGATTTGCCGGGGGGAATGGAGGTTACCGAAGAGGTGTTTGAATCTGCTCACAGCATCGTATTTGATCAAGCAGAAAACCGCCTGCATACCATCAAAGCAGTGATGGTCGCGACATTGGGTCAAGACTAAACATAACAGGGCCGATCATCTGATGTGTCGGCTTTTAATTATTTTCACATCTAATCAATAAGCGTTATTGGCGCAGGCAGATTGAGTGCGGACAGCGCGCAGCCAACGGAGCATACACGGAGTATGTGACGGCGGCGAGCACTGCCCGAAGCTCAAGCTGACAAGTGAAATAGCTTATTTTACAGATATCTTCACAACAGCTTTACGCACATTAGCCGGTTCCCCCACCGCACACAGTGGTTTATGCACTTCACCCGGGTAGAACACCACAAAATCACCGGTCTGCATAACAAACTGCTTCTCATCAACACCCGCCGGTAAAAAAGCGATGTCTTTGTCCGCTAACCAGTCAGTGTCCGGCTTACCGGCAGGCTGATTACTGAACGTCATCCCCTCGACGCCCGCCAAAACAATCTGAATATCCAGATACTTAGCGTGATATTCCGCACGGCGATTTTCCAGATAATCCGTGCAGTCATTGGAGATCAATACGAATAGATTATTGCCATCAATATCATGCTTACCCAATGGGGTTTCTGCGGTGATATGGCTCTTCACATACTCAATAGCTTCTTTTAATTGTGCAGGCAGATAAGGCAACAATTCCAAATGATGAATATTTCCGGTAATCATGGCTTTCCCTTTCGTGTAAATAAAATGAAATAACGTTTCATTATAACCAGTTCACTGTTCATTTAGTGGGAAGTGTTTAACATTTATTAAGCTGGAATAAAGATTGTGCTGCTGGACGAATTAATAATCATTACTTTTTTGTAAAATTTTTTTATCACTAATTGTTATAACAAATAACTGTTGAGACTTTGACCACAGACAGTAAAGCCATTATCGTGAGAAACTGCGATGAAATAGTCGAAAAAACAATAATTTCCTAGCGATGTTAACTATCTATACTTGCTATTAACGCGAAAACATTCGTGGTTGTAGCCCATTTCGGGGAGTCACAATGAAAGCTAAAATTCTGTCATTATTGGTTTTGACAGCACTATCTGGCGGTGCATTGGCAGCAACGCCACCAGATACTCTGGTCGTAGTACAATCCCTGGATGATATCGTCAGCCTTGATCCGGCTGAAAGTAATGAACTGTCGAGTATTCAAACGGTTCCAAGTCTCTACCAGCGGCTGGTACAGGCTGATCGTGATGACCCGGCAAAAGTGGTGCCGATCCTTGCTGAAAGTTGGCAAGGTGATGCCGCAGCCAAAACCCTTACCGTGAAATTACGTCCGCAGGCTGAATTTGCTTCTGGTAATCCAGTGCAGGCCGATGACGTGATTTACTCCTTTACCCGTGCGATAAAAATGAACCGTTCACCGGCTTTCATCCTTAACGTACTGGGCTGGGATGCTAGCAACATCGATCAACATCTGAAAAAGATTGATAACAAGACCGTTCAACTGAGCTGGAGCGCTGATGTCAGCCCAGCGGTTGCTCTGAATATCTTATCAACCCCAATCGCCTCAATTGTTGATAAGAAAGCCGTCAGCGCCAATGTTAAAGAAAACGACTATGGTAATGCCTGGCTGAAAATGCATTCCGCCGGTAGTGGTCCGTTCAAAATGCGGGTATATCAGCCGCACCAAGCCATCGTGCTGGATGCCAACCCGACATCTCCGGGTGATAAGCCGCTGATTAAAAATATCATTATCAAAAACGTACCGGACCCAAGTGCCCGCCGCCTGCTTATTCAGCAGGGTGATGCCGATATTGCCCGTGAATTGGGGCCAGATCAGACCGCCGCGCTGAAAACACAAGCTGGCGTTAAGGTGGTTGAGATCCCTTCAGCGGAACAAAACTATTTGGTATTCAACACCGCCAACCCTGCTAACCCACTATTGAGCAAACCTGAATTCTGGCTCGCTTCACGCTATTTGGTTGATTATGAAGGAATTACCAAAGATCTGCTGAAAGGCCAATATTTCGTGCATCAAAGTTTCCTGCCGGTCGGTTTACCAGGTGCTCTCGAAAGCAATCCATTCACCTTTGATCCGGCTAAAGCTAAAGAGATTTTGGCCAAAGCAGGCATTAAAGATGCCACATTGACACTGGATGTTGAGAACAAACCTCCGTTTATCACCATCGCTCAATCGTTACAGGCAAGTTTTGCTCAAGGTGGCGTGAAATTGGTGTTACTGCCAGCAGCAGGCAGCCAAGTGTATGGTCGAGTCCGCGCTAAACAACATCAGTCTGCTATCCGCTTGTGGATCCCGGATTACTTTGATGCGCACTCCAATGCCAGCGCCTTTGCCTATAACGACGGCAAGAGCAGCACTGTTGCCGGTTTAAACGGTTGGGTTATTCCTGAGCTGAATAAACAAACACTGGCCGCCGTCGCAGAAGCCGATCCGGCGAAACGCACTGCGCTCTATACCCAGTTGCAACAAGAGCTGCAACAGAACTCGCCTTATATCTTTATTGATCAAGCCAAAGCACAAGTTGTGCTGCGCGATAACGTAAAAGGCTACCAGCAAGGTTTGAATGCGGATATGGTCTATTATGACCGTGTCAGCAAATAGCCTATTCCCTGCGTACTTGAAGTTGCAGGGTTGTTAGCTGCGTGAACTTACCCGAATCACTTACCAGTGTAAGCTCATCGGGACTCGTTCATTTGCCGCCTACCTGTAACGCCAAGTTCTTGGGCATAGCTGGTTGATATATCGATAAATGTATCTATGAAACAGTGAGTTGCTAGTCGATGTCTGTAGCACTAAATAATACGCCGGGAACCCAATCCCGGCGTCGTCTTTGGGGGTTTTTACAGGGTTTATTTACCCTGGCCCTGACCTTATTCGGTCTGCTGGTAATTACCTTTTTCCTGTCGGCGCTGTCGCCGGTAGATAGGGTATTACAAATCGTGGGGGACCACGCCAGTGAGGCTACCTATCAACAAGTTAAACACCAACTTGGGCTGGATCAGCCATTAGCCGTGCAGTTCTGGCACTATTTGGTGCGGCTGCTGCATGGCGATCTGGGTACTGCCAGTGCCAGCGGCCAACCCGTGTTACAGGATCTGCTGACAGTTTTCCCCGCCTCGTTAGAATTGGCCACCTTGTCATTAGTGATTGGCGCAGCACTGGGGGTTATCCTCGGCTTGTTGTGCGCCCGCTGGGCAGGCAGCAAGCTGGATGCCACGATTCGCTTTATCACCTTGCTGGGTAACTCGGTACCTATCTTTTGGCTTGGCCTGCTGATGTTGCTGCTGTTTTATGCGCGCCTGCAATGGAGCCCGGGGCCCGGTCGCCTTGACGATATTTATCAATATACTGTGGAAGCGAAGACCGGATTTGCGCTGATTGACACCTGGCGCTCCAATGATACCGGTGCCTTTAGTAATGCCATCGCCCATTTAATTTTGCCGGTTTCCCTGCTTTCTTACTATGCTCTGGCCAGTATCACCCGCCTGACCCGCTCAGCCTGCTTGAGCGAGCTGAATAAAGAGTACATTACACTGGCGCGAGCGAAAGGCGCGGGTGAAATGCGAATTCTGCTGATGCATGTACTACCCAATATCCGTGGCACATTACTGACCGTGATTGCGCTGGCCTATACCAGTATGTTGGAAGGTGCGGTGTTAACCGAAACCGTTTTTGCCTGGCCGGGTATTGGCCGTTACCTGACCAGCGCACTATTTGCTGGCGATACCACCGCGATTATGGGCGGGACACTGCTGCTAGGTATCTGCTTTATTTTGATTAACAATGTGACGGATCTGCTGGTCCGCCTGCTGGATCCGAGAACGCGCTGATATGTCGATGATAACCTTCTGCCACGCGCTAAAGCGTTCCCCCTCCACCAGCATTGGACTGTTTATTCTCTCCTCGCTGGTGATCATTGCGATTTTCGCTCCGTGGTTAGCGCCACAAGATCCCAACTGGCAAAACGCAGCCGACCGTTTATTACCGCCGGGTGCACACCACTGGCTCGGTACTGATAGTTATGGCCGCGATATGCTGTCGCGCCTGATTTACGGCACCCGCCCAACCTTAGGGCTGGTACTGCTGGTTACCGTGATCACGCTACCATTGGGGTTACTGGTCGGCGTGCTGTCCGGCTATTACGGTGGCTGGCTCGAACGCATTTTGATGCGCATCACTGATGTAGTGATGTCGATGCCACGGCTGATTCTGGCCTTTGCCTTCGTGGCGATGCTCGGCCCCGGTTTGATTAACGGTGCATTGGCATTGGCACTGACTACCTGGCCGGCCTATGCCCGTCAGGCCAGAGCCGAGATCCAATTATTGCGCAAAAGTGATTATCTGGCCGCCGCTGAAATGATGGGAATTAAAGGTCTTCGGCTATTGTGGGGCCATATTTTACCCATGTGTCTCCCCTCGGCGGTGGTGCGTCTGGCGCTGGATTTAGCTGGCATTATTTTGGCCGCTGCCGGGTTAGGTTTCCTCGGGCTAGGAGCCAGACCGCCCATGTCCGAATGGGGATCAATGGTTGCTGACGGAATGCAGGTTATCTTCGATCAATGGTGGATCGCCGCGATCCCAGGCTGCGCCATTTTGCTCAGCAGCATGGCTTTTAATCTGTTAGGCGATGGCCTGCGCGATATTTTGGATCCTCACCATGACTGATAAAATTTTCGCCGTTGAAGGCTTGAGTGTCGACTTTAAACAACAGCGGGTGGTGGATAATATCTCTTTCCAGCTCGGCCATGAGCGCGTAGCACTGGTCGGTGAATCCGGTTCCGGTAAATCCATTACTGCCAGAGCACTGATGGGGTTAGTTCGCTCACCGGGCAAAGTCAGCGCCAAAAAGCTGAGTTATTACTCTGACAATACCGATGAACAAGGAAATCCCGGTAAGATCGTCGAACACGATTTGACATCCCTTAAGCCGAAACAGTGGGGTGAGTTACGTGGCAGTGAAATTGCTATGGTGCTGCAAGATCCCCGCTACGCACTGAATCCGGTGCGAACCGTAGGTAAGCAAATTGAAGAATCCCTGCTGTTACATAATGCTCTCTCAGGGGCCGATGCTCATGAACGAGTATTAAATGCACTGGCTGCCGTCGGGCTGAATGAAGGTGCTTACCACAGCTATCCTGGCCAACTCTCCGGCGGAATGGGCCAGCGGGCAATGTTAGCTATAGCATTGGTGAATAACCCACGAGTATTAATTGCCGACGAACCAACATCAGCCTTGGATGCCAAACTGCGTAATCAAATTCTTGAATTGATTGTTGAACAAACCGAGCAGCGCAATATGAGTTTACTGTTGATAAGCCACGATTTGCCGTTGGTCGCTGAGCATTGCCATCGCGTGCTGGTGATGTATCAAGGGAAACTGGTCGATCAAGGGGCGGCGGCAGATTTGCCTTATTCAACTCATCCTTATACCCATACGTTATGGGCCTGCCGCCCGAATGCCGGTACCTATGGCACTGACTTGCCAGTATTAGATCGCAGCGCTGATTTCTCTGGAGGTTCCCATGGCACTGATTGAAGTCAATAATCTCCGGGTCAGTTTCCCTCAGAAGAATCAGGTAAAAACAGCGGTTGAATCAGTAAGTTTTGCCGTTGAAGCGGGTGAAACCTTCAGCCTGATCGGCGCATCCGGTTGTGGTAAATCCACGGTATTACGTACTTTGGCCGGTCTACAGCGAGAATGGCAAGGGGAGATAACCTTGCTGGGTACGCCGTTACGGCCAGGGCAACGTTTCACCGGCCAACTGCGTAAAGATGTGCAGATGGTGTTTCAAGACCCTTATGCGTCGCTGCACCCTCAGCATAATATTCAACGCACATTGGGTGAGCCATTACAGATTCACGGTGAAAAGAATATCCAGCAGCGAATCGTAAGTGCATTAGAGCAAGTAGGTCTGCCTGCTTCTGCCGCCCAGCGTTACCCTCATCAGTTCTCTGGCGGCCAGCGCCAGCGTATTGCTATTGCTCGCGCCCTGTTATTGCGACCAAAACTGTTGTTACTGGATGAACCTACTTCAGCATTAGATATGTCGGTTCAGGCGGAAATCCTCAATTTGCTCAATCACTTGAAACGCGAACATGGCATGACGTATTTATTGGTCAGCCACGACAGCGATGTGGTGGCCCATATGTCTGAACGCGCGGCCCTGATGGAGAGCGGGAAGATAGTAAGAGAGTTTGCCCGGCGGGATTTAGAGCTAGCTGAGCATTTTATGGGATAGCGTTTTGCCGTTCACTCGTGGGTTAAGTTTGGTTGATAGAATAGATCGGATCACTGTTTCGGTTGATTCGGTGCTCGGATTCGGTTGTTAGAATAGATCGGATCACTGTTTCCGTTGATTCGGTGCTCGGATTCGGTTGTTAGAATAGATTGGATCACTGTTTCCGTTAATTCGGTGCTCGGATTCGGTTGTTATAACTTTACGGCTAACCTAACCTTAGTCGCCTCAACCGCCAAAGGGGGCGGGCGCGCCCCCTTATGGAATCCCGCGCTTGCGCGAAATATTGTGGCTTCGCCATGCCCTCCGGCAGCTTGCAGGCTAATCGAACCGGGCCCGACTCGCTCCCAGCTCGACAGCCCCTTTCGCCGCGTCCATGCGGCTCATTCGGCCTGCAATCTTTGTCGGCAATATTCCTGATTGCGCCCAACGTCAAAATCAAAACCTTTTCTTTAGGTTTTGATGTTTAAAAGCACATTTGAGCAGCCGAGTGAAGAGAGTAGGCAAGGCAACCCGCCAAGGACGGCGGGTTGAGGCGTCATGAGCAGGGACGCGAATAAAGCCGTCCGTTAGCCGGAACGATGATTGAGGGCACCTGCGAAGCAGGCCAGCGATACGTGCGCAAGCGCGGATTGTTAAGGCCCACGCTTATGGGCCTTAACTCGGTTGAGGCGGCGGAAATGAATTGAGCACTGAACGATTATCAACCGAAACAGTGATCCGATCTATTCTAACAACCGAACCGGATCACCGAATCAACCGAATCAACCGGATCACCAAATCAACCAAAATAATCAACCGGATCACTTACCACCAGGACGAGTGACTAAAACCCCTTCATCAACCCCACCACACCCTGCACATAACCATCCAACGTCTCCTCCTCCATCTCATTTGCCCCCTGCACCAAAAACGGTGGTAAATAATCCATTCCGGTCAGGTTTGCCATGGCATGGAAGGGCAATAACAGATCTAACGCCGGATAACGGTTATATCCCTGTGGCGTATAATCCTGAGCCTTCCCTCCAGTGGAGACCACCAACTGCAACGGCTTACCCTGTAGCTTATTGCCACCACTGCCGTAGGCAAAACCATGGGTTAATACCGCATCCTGCCATTCACTTAAAATAGCCGGTGAGCTGTACCAGTAAAACGGAAACATCATCACAATCACATCATGTGACTTCAACAACTCCTGTTCCCGCGCCACATCTATCTGAAAATCAGGGTATTCACGCATCAGTTCATGCACCGTGACATTCACTAATGGGCGGATGGCCTCTATCAACCGACGGTTAATACGAGACTCATCCGGGTGACGATGAGATGTTAAGACTAAAATAGCGGGCATAGCACTTCTCCAACCAGTTTGATAAACCTATTTTTTCATTTTCCGGCTGGTCGGTGTAGGCTGCTATCAGTCACATTAATTTCAACTAAAGGTATCAACCACTATGTCGCTGCCTCTGGATATTCATCGTTTACTGCCCGCTTTTCTCACCGCAGCTCAGAGTGACAACTTCTCCACCGCAGCCAGGCAGCTAGGTATCACACCCGCTGCGGTCAGCAAGAATATCCGCGTACTGGAAGAAAAACTGGCGCTACGTCTGTTTCAGCGCAATACCCACAGCGTGGTGCTAACGGATGAAGGCAAAACATTATTGGCACGAGTGGCACCACTGTGGCAGGCACTTTCCACCACTCTGGATACGGTGCGTAATGATGAGCGACAACCCAGTGGTACGGTGCGGGTCAGTGTCATCCCCGGCTTTGGCCGCCAACTGTTGATGCCACTTATTCCAAAATTTATGGCGCGTTATCCGCAGATTGATTTGGATCTTTCACTGGAGGCCAGAGTGGTGAATTTGGTCGGAGAAGGATTTGATGTCGGTATCGGCACTCGCATCGATCCCGATAGCCGCTTGATTGCTCGTCAGCTTTACCCAATGCAAATGCTGCTGGCGGCATCCCCTGCTTATCTGGCCCGCAATGGTTCACCCAGTAACCCACAAGACCTCTATCAGCATCAGTGTTTAATACACCGTAATCCATCAAATGGCCGGAGAGTAAAATGGCAATTGCAGCAGAATAATGAGGTTCAATCCTTAGAGTTGTCAGGTCGTTTGATCTCTTCCCAGCCGGATATGCTGCTACATGCCGCATTAGCGGATATGGGGATCACCTATGTGGCACAATGGCATGCAGCGCCACACTTTGCCGATGGCAGCCTTATGCCGGTATTGGTGAGTTACTGGCCCGCCCCGACCCCAGTATGGCTTTATTATGCTTCTGCCGATTTACCCCCCAGAGTCCGTGTTTGGGTTGATTTTCTGTTAAAACATTTCGGCCCACATCACGCTTTATCCGCACAATAAGTCACATAAAAATATCGTTTTTGTGACGCACTGAGCAGGGAATAGACCTAACGTCGATTTCCTTGTTCTAAGTCAAATTAGTTGACTGTCACTTCTGCCATTACCCATATATAGTGGTTGTAGGAATTCAAACATCTATATGTAGTAGTTATCCACAAAACCATCCACACCTCCCTCGCAGCCCTTACCCGCTGCGGCTTGCCTTGTGGATAAGATTTCTTGTGGATAATTATTACCGGCTACAGGAGCAGGCATTGTGAAAACAGTAGTGATTAAACGGGACGGTTGTCAGGTACCTTTTGATGAGGTGCGGATCAAGGAAGCCGTCGAGCGCGCAGCCTTGGCTGTTGACGTTGTGGACGCAGATTATTGTGCAACTGTTGCCCGTGTGGTCGCTCAGACGATGGAAAACCAGCCGAAAGTTGATATCCGCGACATCCAAACTGCGGTAGAAAACCAACTGATGGCCGGTCAATACAAGCAGTTAGCCCGCGCCTATATTGAATATCGCCATGACAGGGATATCTCGCGGGAGCTGCGTGGTCGCCTGAATCAGGAAATCCGTGGATTGGTTGAGCAAAGTAACAAAGCGCTGCTTAACGAAAATGCCAATAAAGACAGTAAAGTGATCCCCACCCAGCGCGATCTGCTGGCCGGTATTGTGGCGAAACACTATGCCAAACAGCATATCTTGCCACGGGATGTGGTGTTAGCGCATGAACGTGGTGAAATCCACTATCACGATTTGGATTACGCGCCCTTCTTCCCAATGTTCAACTGTATGTTGATTGATCTCGATGGCATGCTAACCCAAGGCTTTAAAATGGGTAATGCGGAAATTGAACCACCGAAATCCATTTCTACCGCCACCGCAGTGACCGCACAGATTATCGCGCAGGTTGCCAGCCATATCTATGGTGGTACAACCATTAACCGTATCGATGAAATTCTGGCCCCGTTTGTCACTGAAAGTTTTAACAAACATAAATCTGTGGCTCAAGAGTGGCAAATTCCTGATGCCGCCGGTTATGCCATGTCGCGCACCGAGAAAGAGTGTTACGACGCCTTCCAGTCACTGGAATATGAAGTTAACACCCTCCACACCGCCAATGGTCAGACCCCCTTTGTCACTTTCGGTTTTGGCTTAGGTACCAGTTGGCAATCGCGCATGATCCAGCAGGCCATTTTGCGTAACCGTATTGCCGGTTTGGGCAAAAATCGCAAAACCGCGGTATTCCCGAAACTGGTGTTTGCTATCCGTGACGGTCTTAATCACAAGTTTGGCGATGCCAATTACGATATCAAACAGTTGGCGCTGGAGTGTGCGACTAAACGCATGTACCCGGACATTCTAAATTACGACCAAGTGGTAAAAGTAACCGGTTCCTTTAAAACACCAATGGGTTGCCGCAGCTTCCTCGGAGTGTATGAAGAAGAGGGTAAACAGATCCACGATGGCCGTAATAACCTCGGGGTTATAAGTCTCAACCTGCCACGTATTGCGCTGGAAGCCAAAGGCGATGAAGCCCAATTCTGGCAATTATTGGATGAACGCCTGCTGTTAGCCAAGAAAGCCCTGATGACCCGTATTGCCCGTCTGGAAGGGATTAAAGCCCGTGTGGCTCCGATTCTGTATATGGAAGGGGCTTGCGGCGTGCGCTTACAAGCCGACGACAACGTTTCTGAGATCTTTAAAAATGGCCGCGCATCCATCTCGCTGGGCTTTATCGGTATTCATGAAACGGTTAATGCGCTGTTTGGTCATCAGACCCATGTCTTTGATGACCAAAAGTTGCGTGAAAAAGGCGTGGCTATCGTCGAACGGATGAGACAAGCAACAGATAGCTGGAAAGATGAAACCGGCTACGCCTTTAGCCTGTACAGCACACCAAGTGAAAACCTGTGTGACCGTTTCTGCCGCCTTGATACCGCTGAATTTGGTGTGGTGGACGGCGTCACCGACAAAGGCTATTACACCAACAGCTTCCATCTGGATGTTGAGAAAAAAGTTAACCCATACGACAAACTGGACTTCGAAGCACCTTACCCACCATTGGCGAACGGCGGCTTCATTTGTTACGGCGAATACCCTAACTTGCAGCACAACCTCAGAGCGTTGGAAGATGTCTGGGACTACAGCTACAGTCGGGTGCCTTATTACGGTACTAACACGCCAATTGATGAGTGCTACGAATGTGGCTTCACCGGTGAATTCTCTTGTACCAGTAAAGGTTTTACCTGCCCGAAATGTGGCAATCATGAGCCATCGAAAGTCTCGGTAACCCGCAGAGTATGTGGCTATCTGGGTAGCCCGGATGCACGACCATTCAATGCCGGTAAGCAAGAAGAAGTGAAGCGGCGCGTGAAACATCTGGCGAACGGACAACTGGGCTGATTTTCAATATTGAAATTGCCCCAATAATATTAATCGCCCCCAAAGGAATTGGAGTTGCAGGTAGGCAGCAAGCGAATAACAAATCGGTCGGGAACTGATTTGAACAGCATTTATGCTAGCCCGTAGGGTGAGCCTCAAGGATGAGGCTCATTAATCCCGATGAACTTACGCAGTCAAGTGATTCGGGTTTGTGAAAGCAGCGCCCCCCCTTCAGCTTCAAGTACGAAGGGGAACATATTGGACAAGTAATTATTAACTATCATCAATACTACCCGGTCGATGTCATCAACGGCCCCGGCACCCGTTGCACGCTGTTCGTCTCTGGCTGCGTGCACCAGTGTGTGGGTTGTTATAACAAAAGTACCTGGCGACTGAATTCGGGTAAGCCATTTACTCGTGAACTAGAGGATCAGATAGTGGCTGATCTCAATGACGCCCGCATCCATCGGCAGGGGTTATCCCTCTCCGGCGGTGATCCGCTGCACCCGCAAAACCTGTCTGCGATACTGCAACTGGTTAAGCGAGTGCGTAATGAGTGCGATAGCAAAGATATTTGGGTCTGGACGGGCTACACCCTGGCTGAACTGAGCGACGAACAACAGCAAGTGGTTGATCTGATCAACGTGTTGGTTGACGGCAAATTCGTACAAGATCTAAAAGATCCTTCGCTTATCTGGCGTGGCAGCGGTAATCAGGTTATCCATCACCTGCGTTAATCAGGTTATCCATCACCTGCGTTAATTGGCAAAATTATAGGTCAAAGTAGCATTAAACCGCCAATCACGGCGTGTGCTATCACTGGGGAGGTCGCCAATCGGCCTCGCCCCTTCCAATGACAGTGAATAGTGTTTGTTGTCACCAAAGGTCACCCCAACGGCATATGAAGCCAGCTTCTTCGCGGGGAAAATGGCAGAGTTGTACCACGTGTGGGCTGTATCCAAAACCACATAAGGTTGAACCGTCTTCAACCAGTTGCCCTGTTCCCGGTTATGCAGATAGCGCATTTCTACCTGCCCGCCATAACCATAATCCCCGGTTGCGTCACTGTCTGGATAACCACGGCCGAAGCGCAGTCCGCCAAATGTGACATGCTCGGCCTCGGGTAAATCATTGTCCGACCAATCCCCTTCTGCCGAGGCACTCAAGCGCCATTTCTCATCCATCAGATATGCCCCGTCACCGGTGAGTTTCCAGCGGGTAAAGCCCAAGTCGCCCCACGGTACCGAACTGGATGCCAGAGCACCATTGATCCCCTTGCGCACACTGGCGCGGGTGCTCCAATAAGATTGGGTATATTCCTGATAACCCGCCAGTGCTAATTCAGCCGCCGGATAACGCATTCGCTGATTCTGCTCTTCTAAATCCAGCAAATAATTATTAACAGTATTAAATCGGGCGCGAGTTTTTAGATTGTAACTTTTCTCCAGATAATCTACGCCACCACTCAGGGTCCATTGCCGCTTGCGCGTTAATTGCAATGGATAACTCAATACCACACCACCGGTATATTGCGTCTGCTCGGAACGCGTTGATAAGGTAATATCCTGCGGATACAATGTCAGTACATCGGTATAGTCTTTGGGCACCTGCTTATAATAGCTGCCACGGGTTTGTAGTAATAATCCATTGCTCCCTAGATATTGCTGATAGTTTAAACCAAGATATTGGTCGCGATTTTTACTGTCGAGCGGTAATAACGTCGCCACACCAAATTGTTCGGCATAGGGTGTAAATCCACTTAAGGTTGCATTAAGTACACCACTGTATACTCCTTTGCGGCTATCCAGCGCAGTACTAACATTCCAGTTACGTGGATGTCTGGCTTTAACGTCCAGTAGTGTCGCGCCATAAATATTATCCGGGTTTTTAGCCGTGGCAATGACTTTGGTATCCGGGGTCCGGCTCATCAAAATATTGTAGCGTTCAAAGGTGTCCTGCGTCAGTGGCTTCTCTGCCATGATGCGCTGTGATAGCTTGGTTAGCCAGCGGCCTATCGCAACATTTTCACTTTGAATCCGCGTATTGGCAATGTAACCCTCAACCAAGCCTATTTTTACCGTGCCATTAATAAAGTTATCTGAGGGTAAATAAGCATAAGAGAGAATATAACCGTCTTGCTGATATAATGTAGTAATAGATTGGGTTGCCACCAATAAATTCTTTAACGGTACTTTTTTACCAATATAACCGTTGAACGGTTCACGAAGTAACTTAAGATCATAACGCGTACCACCAATAAATTGAATATGCTGCACATCAATTAAGGTTTCAAGTGTTAACTTAGCGTTGGGAGCAGGCACTGAAATAGCAGGTGGCGCTGTTCGTGTGGTTTGGGGTTTAGCAATGTCACGTGATATTCTGGACGGGTTATTCTGATCAATCAACATGGGAACCGTATTGGCCCATGCACTATATTGCCATATCCCACCAGTACCAAATAACAATAACAGCCACACTCTATTATTCATAGAATATTTCCTTATGCGCACATTAAATTATAATTTTAATAGCCTATTTTTATTATCGTCAGATAGCGAGGCTCTCCCCAGAGAGTAAGGGAGAGCAAATCTCATTATATTTTTAATTGGTTTTTGGTTTTAATATTCCGCCCAAGCCTCCCCCCGCACTGGCATTTGCGTTAGCGGAGACGCCCGCAGTCAACCCACCGGTAATGCCACCAACGGTGTTAGTCACACCTGCCAGCAACCCGCTATTACTGCCACCGGTGCTGGGAGTCAAGGTCGTGGTAACGCCCGCCAATAAGCCATTCGAACCACCAGTTGACGCAGGAGGAGTGACCAGACCACCGGCCTTCTCAACTGCCTGCCCGGTGCCTTGTAATACCTGGCCCACGCCCGCTAAGGTTGACACACTCGTACCCACTTGTGTCCCCGTCGCCGCAACGGTGCCGCCGACCGCGGTCAATAAGTTATTAACCGGCGCGCCAATCCCCGTTGTTCCACCTACGGTTTGCGTAATGTCTTGTACCTGACCCACCACCGGCGTCACTATGCCAGTCGCTGCGGTCGTCAACTTACTGGTGGTACCGGTTTGCAGGTCTTGCGCCAGCCCATTACCAATGGACGTTACCGCACCGCCGGTCTTATCCACCAGCCCACCTGCCGTACTGGTAACACCGCCCAATGGTGTATTAGCAGCGATACCTGAGACCGTGCCTCCCAATCCTGAAACACCAGTACCGACATCAGCGACGGCTTTCGGTACACTGGCTGCTGTCGTGCCTAAAGCATTAGGATTATTTCCTAATTGGCCGACGCCATTCTGTAATCCGGTCCCAACCTCACTGACTGCATTACCTGCACTGTCGACCACGGTGACCAAACCACCACCGACGATTGGCAAGCTGCCGACAGGTGTTTGGCTGACAACATCACTGACCGTATTGCCGACACCATCTACGGCGGTACCGACACCACTAACCACATTCCCGACCGCGGAATTATTCGCGGTTGTCCCACCACCGTTATCTGTTCCTCCGCCCGTTCCGCCGCCAGTGCCGCCATTGCCATCGCCGCCACTGCCATCACTACCAGAACCGGTTCCACCGGCGGCCTGACCCGAATTATTCTTCGCAGTATTGTGAGAACCACCACCACTTCCACTACATGCCGCAAGTGAGCTGGCAAGCAATATTACCAAACTGATTGTGCTCAGACGGCTGATATTATTAGGGCTCATAGCATAACCCCCCAGAGAGAACGCCACAGCGGCGTGAAATAACTATAAGAGACACTTATGTTTCACTCAAGTTAAGACAATGTTTATTTTTTGTTTGAAATGAAAATTTATCGGCTGGATATGTATCATTTTGATAATGCGATAAAACTTTTTCTTATAAAAATCTCTATTTTCTGAATAAAACCCGCACCGATAAGCGCAAAAACTTCATCGTTCCGCCATCTCAGCTTAACCCTACTGTCATCAAAAACAGCCAGCATAGCGGTGAGATCACTTACCGGTTATCACTATGACTATCCGCCCTCTGCTCGTCCGTTTTGCTACTGCTGTTACTTCGCTGCGGCTAGAAACGGCCATGAGGGGGATAGCACTGAGAGGGTATATCTGCCATGCACTTATCTAGACCACCGACCAGCTACCCCACCCGCTATCAACAAATTGCGGCCCAATTAGAACAGGAATTGCGTGGTGCCTATCGTTGTGGCGATTACCTGCCTTCTGAACAACAACTGGCTGATCGCTATCAAGTTAACCGCCATACCTTGCGCCGGGCAGTGGATGAACTGGTTGAGCGTGGCTGGCTACAACGCCGCCAGGGTATCGGCACGCTGGTATTAATGCGCCCGTATGACTATCCACTGCATGCTAATGCTCGCTTTAGCCAGAACTTGCTGGATCAAGGTAGCGACCCCACCAGTGAGCGCTTACTCGCAGTCTTGCGCCCGTGTATAGAGCATGTAGCCAAAGCGCTCTCACTGGCAGAAGGCACCACAGTGATCCATTTACGTACTCTGCGGCGGGTTAATGGCGTGCCAGTCTGTGTTATCGATCACTACCTGCCAGACCTACGCTGGTGGCCTGCTTTACAACAATTCAACTCCGGTTCATTGCATCAATTCATCACCCAGCATTTACAACAACCACTGAGTCGTAGCCAAACCCGCATCAGCGCACGTCGTGCGCAGGCAAAAGAGAGCCGCTTACTCGAGATTGCGACTCATGCGCCGCTGCTCTGTGTGCGGACCTTAAATATCTGTGTTGATAGCCAGCTGGTGGCGGAATACTCCGTCAGCCTGACGCGGGCCGACATGATTGAATTGACGATGGAGCACTGAATGGAAACTCGCCATACCACTCGGCAAAACTGGATGTCGGTGTTAGCCCACTGCCAGCCAGCAGAGTTGCTCGCTCACTGGCAAGCCTTGAATTTATCACCGGAATATCAGGTGATCCGCGCCCCAGAGATAGGTTTAAACCAATTACAGGCACGGATGGGAGCTACTGGTCGCCGTTTTATCCTTGGTGATATGACCATAACGCGTGCCGTTATCAAGCTTAACGACAGCACGGATGTTTATGGTTACAGCTACATTGCCGGGCGTAATAAGCCTCATGCCGAGCTGTGCGCCGTGCTGGATGCCTTGTTACAACTCTCCACCGTCAAGGGTAAACCCGCCGGGTTGAATGAATTATTGCTGAAAACCGTGATTCACCCACTGGCCGCAATACAACAAGAACGGCGGCAATTACGCGCTGATGCTATCACCGCCAGTAAGGTTGATTTCTTCACCTTGGTGCGGGGAGAGGACTGATGAACTTATTAACTCATTTTGAGCATCCGGTAGATGATGCGCAGCACACTTTTCGTCGTATTCTCAAAGCGTTGAGTGAACCGGGCGTGCTGGTAACACTGCCCCATGCTACCGGCTGGCAACCACTGAACCCAGCAACCACCAGTGTTCTGCTCACGCTGGCCGACCAAGAGACGCCGCTCTATCTCGACGCGGCACTTAATAGTGACAGCGTGCAACACAATGTGCGTTTTCATACCGGTGCGCCCCTGATGACATGCAGTGATAAATCCTCTTTTTCATTATTTAATAATGAGATAACAGCGGAGCAACTCGCCACCTGCCCGGCAGGTAATGAACTGTCACCGGAACAATCCACTACGGTGGTGATTCAGACCGACAGCCTACATCACGGCATGCCATTACGGTTACGCGGGCCAGGTATTGAACACAGCCGCACCGTTGCACCACACCTGCCCGCCACCGTCTTGAATTATCTGCTTAACCGCCCTGCTGCATTTCCGGCTGGCATCGATTTTCTGTTTACCTGTGGCGAGAACCTGATGGCAATCCCACGAACCACCCATGTGGAGGTGTGCTGATGTACGTTGCCGTCAAAGGGGGCGAAAAAGCGATTGCAGCAGCCCATCAATTGCTGGAACAGCAACGGCGTGGCGACAGCCAGATCCCGGCAGTCGATTGCGAGCAAATTGAGCAACAACTCGGTCTGGCGGTTGATCGGGTGATGAC
This sequence comes from Yersinia sp. 2540 StPb PI, assembly GCF_052217165.1. Lineage (NCBI taxonomy): Bacteria > Pseudomonadati > Pseudomonadota > Gammaproteobacteria > Enterobacterales > Yersiniaceae > Yersinia > Yersinia sp. 2540 StPb PI. Next base: position 1,089,884 of record NZ_JAZGQC010000001.1, on the reverse strand, counting down.
CGAAGGGGGCATCTATGATCGCGAGCTGGCCGCACTGGCAATTAAACAAGCCAGTGGTGACATGGTGGAAGCCATTTTCCTACTACGCGCTTACCGCACAACCTTACCCCGTTTGGCTGTCAGTCAACCGCTAGCAAGCGAGCATATGCGGCTAGAGCGTCGTATTTCAGCCATTTACAAAGACTTGCCCGGCGGGCAAGTGCTCGGTCCAACCTATGATTACACCCACCGGCTGCTGGATTTTACCCTGCTGGCCGCAGGCGATGCACCGCAAGCCCGCAACGGTGGCGAAACATTATCCGATGATTTATTGCGCAATAACTGTGCCCATGTGTTTGATTTATTAGTTCAAGAGCAGCTTGCCCTGACAGAGCAAGATGACGATACTCAGCCGGAAGATATCACCCGCAATCCCCCCGTTTATCCCTGCAATCGCTCGGCCCGGCTGCAACAATTGGTCCGTGGTGACGAAGGTTTTCTGCTGGCGCTGAGCTATTCCACGCAACGCGGTTATGGCCGCACCCATCCCTTTGCCGCCGAGATCCGCACCGGTCACCTGACCGTTTCAATTCAGCAGGAAGAACTGGGATTTGCTATTGATATCGGCGAAATCTTACTGACCGAATGCGAGATGGTGAATGGCTTTGTCAACCCGGAATCAGAACCTCCGCACTTTACACGTGGTTATGGTCTGGTGTTTGGCCGTGGTGAGCGCAAAGCGATGTCGATGGCGCTGATGGATCGAGCCTTACAAAGCCGCGAATATGACGAAAAGGTCACCAGCCCGGCGCAGGATGAAGAATTCGTGCTCTCCCATGCCGATAATGTCGAAGCCGCGGGGTTTGTTTCTCATCTTAAACTGCCGCACTACGTAGATTTTCAAGCGGAACTGGAATTGCTAAAACGCCTGCGTCGTGAGCACTTACTCGCCTCGCAACAGCCATCCTCTCAAGAACAGGAACCACGCCATGACTGAGGTTCTCACCGGTTATAATCTGGGATACCTGGATGAGCAAACCAAACGGACTTTACGCCGCGCGCTGCTAAAAGCAGTGGCGATCCCCGGTTATCAAGTGCCGTTCGGCGGGCGGGAAATGCCGATGCCTTATGGTTGGGGCACCGGTGGCATTCAACTGACCGCCAGCCTGATTGGCCGCAAAGATGTGTTAAAAGTGATCGACCAAGGGGCAGATGACACCACCAATGCTGTCTCTATCCGCCGCTTTTTTCAGCGCGTCAGCGGGGTGGCGACCACCGAAAGCACGGTCGATGCCAGCTTGATCCAAACCCGGCATCGCATTCCTGAAACACCTCTGAGCGAAGATCAGATCCTTATCTATCAAGTACCGATCCCAGAGCCACTGCGCTTTATCGAACCACGCGAAACCGAAACGCGCAAAATGCATGCGCTGGAAGAATACGGCGTGATGCAGGTAAAACTGTATGAAGATATCGCCCGCTACGGCCATATCGCCACCACCTACGCCTATCCGGTCAAAGTGAACGATCGCTACGTGATGGACCCTTCGCCGATCCCAAAATTTGATAACCCCAAAATGCACATGATGCCCGCGCTACAACTGTTCGGGGCCGGTCGCGAGAAGCGGTTATATGCCCTGCCTCCCTTTACCAAGGTGGAAAGTCTGGATTTCGACGATCACCCATTTACCGTGCAGCAATGGGATGAACCCTGTGCCTTGTGCGGCTCGCGCCACAGCTATCTTGATGAAGTGGTGATGGACGATCAGGGCAGCCGAATGTTTGTCTGTTCTGATACTGATTTTTGCCAGCAGCAACTGGTGGCACAAGAGGTAAATATTCAATGATTTCCGAACAGGTTATTTCATCATCCGCAGCCGCTCACCCACTGCTATCAGTGGAGAATCTCACACATTTGTATGCGCCAGGTAAGGGGTTTAGCAACGTCTCTTTCCAGCTCTATCCCGGTGAAGTATTGGGAATTGTCGGTGAATCCGGCTCTGGCAAAACCACCTTATTAAAATCGATTTCTGCCCGGTTGCCGCCACAGCATGGGCAGGTTATTTACCACTCTGGTGCCCAGCAACCGGTTGATTTATATCAGATGGCTGAAAGTCAGCGCCGCCGTTTACTGCGCACCGAATGGGGGGTGGTTCATCAGCATCCACTGGATGGTTTGCGCCCACAGGTTTCCGCCGGTGGCAATATCGGCGAGCGTCTGATGGCTATTGGCCAGCGCCATTACGGCGACATCCGCCAACAAGCAGGGCGCTGGCTGGAGGATGTCGAGATCCCACTATCACGCCTGGATGACTTACCCACTACCTTCTCCGGCGGCATGCAACAACGCCTACAAATTGCCCGCAATCTGGTGACCCATCCCAAGCTGGTATTTATGGACGAACCGACGGGCGGCCTGGATGTATCAGTACAAGCGCGACTACTGGATTTACTGCGCAATCTGGTGGTGGAAATGCAACTGGCAGTGGTGATTGTCACTCATGATCTCGGTGTGGCCCGGCTATTGGCACACCGGTTGCTGGTGATGAAGGAGGGTCAGGTTATCGAAAGCGGCCTGACCGATCGAGTGCTAGACGATCCCCATCACCCCTACACCCAACTATTGGTTTCATCGGTGCTACAAAACTGACTGTTTTGTCTGTTAACCCGTGAATAGATTAACGAGAACTCACTATGAATCACCAGCAACCGCCTATCAATCACCCACAACTGAGAGTTGAAAATCTCAGTAAAACCTTCGTACTACACCACCAGCATGGTATTCGCTTGCCGGTATTGCATCAAACCTCACTGGAAGTGAGTAGCGGTGAATGTGTGGTATTACACGGCCATTCCGGCAGCGGTAAATCTACTCTGCTACGCTCTTTATATGCCAACTATCTGCCAGACAGCGGTCATATCTGGGTCAAGCATCAGGGGGAATGGCTCGACATTGTGGCAGCCCCAGCGCGACAAATTATGGCGGTACGCCGTCATACCGTGGGTTGGGTCAGCCAATTCTTGCGGGTGATCCCACGGATCAGTGCATTAAATGTGGTGATGCAACCGCTACTGGAGCTTGGCGTTGAACGCCATATATGCCAACAACGCGCGCAGGATCTCCTGACTCGCCTTAATGTTCCACCACGGTTATGGGATCTGGCCCCCTCGACCTTTTCCGGCGGCGAGCAGCAGCGGGTCAATATCGCCCGTGGTTTTATCAAAGATTACCCCATATTGCTGCTTGATGAGCCAACGGCCTCGCTCGACAGCACCAATAGCGCGGCAGTTGTTAGCCTGATTGATGAAGCTAAACAGCGAGGGGCCGCCATCATTGGAATTTTCCACGATGAGGCCGTACGTAACCATGTCAGTGATCGCTTACTGGTCATGACGCCCTTTCCCGCCGATGCCAGTCCGGAGATACCTGCATGATCCTCAATAACATCAACCTTATTCTTGAAGATCAGGTGGTCAACGGATCACTCGAAATCAAAAACGGGGTTATCCACAATTACAGTGATCGCCCAACCCAACTCTCTGCCGCCATAGATGGACAAAATGGCTGGCTGTTGCCGGGATTGATCGAGCTGCATACCGATAATCTGGATAAGTTTTTTACCCCACGCCCCAACGTTGATTGGCCAGCTCATTCGGCGATGAGCAGCCATGATGCGCTGATGGTTGCCAGTGGGATCACCACCGTGTTGGACGCAGTGGCGATTGGCGATGTACGCGATGGCGGGCATCGTCTGGATAATCTGCAAAAAATGATTAATGCGGTGGTGGATAGTCAGCGGGCGGGACTGAACCGGGCAGAACACCGGATTCATTTACGTTGTGAATTACCTCATGAAAGTACTCTGCCGCTGTTTGAAGAACTGATGATGCAGCCTGAACTGTCATTGGTATCGCTGATGGATCACTCACCAGGCCAGCGTCAATTCGCCTCCCGGGCAAAATATCGTGAGTATTATCAGGGCAAATACCATCTTAATGATCAACAAATGGCAGAGTTTGAGGAAGAGCAAATCACACTATCAGCGCGCTGGTCCGCGCCGAATCGAACAGCGATCGCCGATCACTGCTCTCAGCGGGGCATTGCCCTCGCCAGCCACGATGATGCCACGGCGGAACATGTGGCACAATCACAAGCACTGGGCAGTGTGATTGCTGAATTTCCAACCACGGAGGTGGCAGCCAGAGCGTCACATCAGCATGGTTTACAAGTATTGATGGGCGCGCCAAATATCGTCCGTGGCGGCTCCCATTCAGGCAATGTTGCAGCACACCAACTGGCCGCTATTGGAGTACTGGATATCTTATCGTCTGACTATTACCCGGCCAGCTTGCTGGATGCGGCCTTTCGTATCGCACACGATGCAACCAATAGCTTCACCTTACCGCAAGCGGTTAATTTGGTAACACGTAATCCTGCCAACGCCTTGGGACTAAAGGATCGCGGTGTTATTGCCGAAGGTAAACGAGCTGATTTGATACTGGCACGCGCTCATGACAGTGCGCAAAGTAAACATGTGTACGTGCAAAACGTCTGGCGTCAGGGAATACAGGTGTTCTGATGGGGCGCTTAATCTATCTGATGGGGGCATCGGGGGCCGGAAAAGATTGCCTACTGTCGGCTCTGCGGGCAGCCAATCCGGCAAATATTATCGTGGCACATCGTTATATCACCCGCCAGGCCAATGCCGGGGCGGAAAACCATGTTGCGCTGAGTGAACAGGAGTTTTTACTGCGGGCGGCCCAAGGATTATTCGCGTTGTACTGGCAAGCACATCAGTATCGCTATGGGATAGGTATTGAGATTGATATCTGGCTACAAAACGGGCTGGATGTGGTGGTTAATGGCTCCAGAGCTTATCTGCCAGAGGCACAACAGCGCTATCCCGACCAACTTTTGCCGCTCTGTCTGACGGTTTCTCCGGTTATTTTGGCGCAACGATTGCAACAACGTGGCCGAGAGAACAGTGAACAGATCAATGCACGATTACAACGGGCGCAGCACTATCAGCAACAGCTACCGGTTAACTGTTTACAACTGTCTAATGATGGTGAGTTGCACCACACACTGGGGCAGTTACAACAATTACTGGTAGCTCCCCTAGCTGGTAAAGAAATGGGGGATAAAAAATGGAACTGACACTGTTAGGCACCGGATGCGCCCAGCAGGTGCCGGTATTTGGTTGTGACTGCGTGATTTGTGCTAAAGCCAGAGTGCAGCCCGCATTGGGCCGCAAACCTTGCAGTGCCATGTTGCGATATCAAGGGGAAACTACCTTGATTGATGCCGGATTACCGACACTGGATCAGCAGTTTACTGCGGGGGAAATTCAGCGTTTTTTGCTTACACATTACCACATGGATCATGTTCAGGGGTTATTTCCGTTACGTTGGGGATGCGGAAATTCGATCCCGATCTACGGACCGCCGGATCCAGACGGCTGTGACGATCTGTTCAAACATCCTGGAATTCTGCATTTTCAGCCGCCGATGGCCGCATTCCAGACCATCCATTTTGGTGACTTACGGGTCACACCGGTGCCGCTAACCCATTCCAAAATAACCTTCGGCTATTTATTGCAAAGCCCCAGCCGGACCATCGCCTATTTAACCGATACCGTCGGGCTACCCGCTGATAGTGCGCTATTTCTGACCAGCAAAAATATCGATCTGCTGGTGCTGGATTGCAGCCATCCGCCGCAGACGCCGCCGCCACGCAATCATAATGATGTAACCATCGCGTTAGCCATTAAGGATTTGCTAATGCCACAACAGACGTTGCTGACCCACGCCAGCCACCAACTTGATCGATGGTTGCTTGACCACCCATTACCGGCAGAGGTGGCAATCGCCCATGATAATCAGACGATTACCCTATTATGATCAACGCTGCTGCATCTGAGCGGAGGTTAAGATTGTCACGCCCTCTTTCGGCGGCGCAAAAGCCTGATCCAGCATCGCCTGAGCTACATCTTTGCCTTTAATCAAGCGCCACTTATCCGGCAATAAGGCAAACAGAGGTGCACTTAGGCTCTCCATCAAGCGGGGCTTGTCGCGCTGACCCGCCAGCATTGAGGGCCGGGCAAAAGTAAGTTGTGGCCAGCCCTGAGCCTGTAAGTCACGCTCGGCCTCACCTTTGGTGCGGTTATAAAACACCCATGAGTTGGCATTAGCCCCCATCGCGCTTACCAATAGAAAATGCCGTGCGCCCAGCCGCAAGCCGGTTTCACCAGCGGCCAATACCAAGCGATAATCCACCAAACGAAATGCCGCCTGGCTGCCAGCTTGCTTACGAGTGGTCCCCAAACAGCAAAAGACCAAATCCACCGGTTGATCCAAGGTTTTCAGCAACTCACCGATATTTTCACCCTGCGGATTAATCAGTTTATTCATGGCTGGCAAGGGATTACGGCTAGGTGCAATGATGGATGTCACTCTGGCATCCAAACGTAACAGGCGCAGTAATTCGCCCCCCACCAGGCCACTTGCGCCCAGTAATAATACCTTCGCCATCTGACCTCCTGCCTTCTGGTATTGATGATAATGCCGCGAAAAAGTGCAGAAACAATTATTGAAATCAATCGTTATGAATAATACATACCAGAAACACTATACCCTATATAATTCGAGTTGCATGAAGGCGGCAACTGAGCGAATCCTCAAGAGTTTACATAAGTAAGTGACTGGGGTGAACAAAGGCAGCCAACACACATGCAGCTTGAAGTATGACGGATATATGACATAGCATCGAGAAATAGCAGTTATCATTAAAACAGGGAATTTATAGTGAAGAGTCTTGCTGCCAATACAGTTTTTTGCCAAAACCAAGGGTATTATTGGTCATCTTGATTTCCAGCAGATTGAGCTGCCAGAGTGGGGCGGATACCACTTTAGCCACCGGAAAACGGCGGCAGTAGCGCTGGCGGGCGCGGTGTTCCGCATCTCCCGTTAATTCGCTTATCTCTGCGCGGTATTGAATACCTTTAATCAAGGCTACTGTACGCGGCTGGGTGGCTATGGTGCCGACAACCTGTGGGTTTATCTGCATCAGTTCACCATGTCGGGTGTGCTTTTCTGTCATGATAAAAAGTGCCATCTGTGTTTCGTCAAATACGTAAAAACAGTTGGCACACCACATATCGATACCACTGCCCGCACACAGCGTCAGTACATGTTGCTGGCGCAGAAAGCGGTTAATACCAAGCAGATCCTCAGGGTTATTCACGTCACTCATAATTCACAACACCCTCTGGCTTAGAAATAGTCCTGATTGTACATCAAGTCCCCCGCAACAAGCAGCTCTGCGGCTATTCAGTTGAGCTTACTCACACTGAAAAGCCATTGCCCCTCCTTCCCCATACTTATCTCTGAGCAGGGGATCATTGCCAGCATATCCTTCCTGATAATAGGGTCTTAGCCGAGAAACAACCTAATAACGTGATTTAGCTAACATTTACCGCATAAGGCACATATGAATTTATATGCAAAATTTACGTATAAATTTGGATGTAACAAATAATTATGGATTAACAAATAAAATACAAAAACTATTAAGAACCCGCTCTCATTACTAATATTGGATAATAATAAGCCTGCCAATGTATCCGTCGTGTTAAATATAACCTTACTGTTTTGCATAACATACAGTACAGTTTTGAATAAACAACGTTTAAAATGAATAAAATCGATAAATTATTCATTTTTTAGTCATGTCACCTTTTAAAATCGGTAGAAAACATGACTTGAGTCACAGAATGAATAAGTGTTATGACTAAAATAGCCACCATCAGTTCATTGCTCGTAAACCTTGATTAAAAAATAGAGACCTTACGTAAATGGAAAATAACAACAAAAAAATGGCGCATATAAGGCGAACAACGCATTTAATGATGCCGGCACATCGTAGTTATTTTAACTTTTCTTATTATCACTATAGATAACATCCTCCCTGCGATGACATCCACTTTTATTGGATAGTCATTGTCTATGCACAATATTTAACAAATGCGAAAAGTGTTTACGACCTTTACGTTGAGTTAACTATTGTCTGCTTTCTCCGAAGAGACTAACACTCGATTATATTTATACGTCTATCTGATTGTGGGTTTTTATTAACCAATCGATACTCAGCCTGTGTTATTCATCTTTCAGCAGAAACATAGCTATCCTGTAAAATTTACTGTCACCTTTGTCATTAATGCTAAATGACCAGAGGATCACTGCGTCTGAAATTCAGTCACGGTGTTACGCAGAAAGCAGCCAAGACTATTAATGAATGTTATTTCATTGATACGGACTGCTATACAAAAAATTTAATGGCAATTAACTTAAATAAACCAACAAATAATGTAGGCGTAATTGTCACAGGCAATTTTAGTACGACCAGCGCACAGAAACCGGAGCGTACACCATGACCTTATAAATCATGGTTACGTGAGGATTTCGAGCACTGCTCAACCTCAAAGTGACAAGTAAAATAGCCTCTTAAAATAAAAGAGAATTTATGATGAAAAAATTAAATATCGCGGCAAGTTTATCGGCAATACCTTGCTTTGAATCACAGCGCGAAGTCGTAGATGTTTTACATACCGATTTTACTGATATTGCAGCCGTGGTGCTTTCAGTTCAGGACATTAATAATGGTGTAATTGATAGCATTCATGAGTTGGGTTTAGAGATTCCAATTTTTGCCGCTGTCTGCTGTGAAGAAGAGTTGAATACCGATGTATTACCCTCTTTAAATGGGGTATTTGAACTGTGTGGCGACAATACTGATTTTTATGGTAAACAACTGGAATCAGCCGCAGAAAAATATGAAAAAGAGCTGCTGCCACCGTTCTTTAGTACACTAAAGAAATACGTGGAGATGGGTAATTCTACCTTTGCTTGCCCTGGTCATCAGGGTGGTCAATTCTTCCGTAAACACCCAGCGGGCCGCCAATTTTTTGACTTCTACGGCGAAACTATTTTCCGCTCTGATATGTGTAATGCCGACGTAAAATTAGGTGATTTGCTTATTCATGAAGGCGCACCTTGTGATGCTCAAAAACATGCAGCAAAAGTATTTAACGCCGATAAAACTTATTTCGTACTGAACGGCACTTCGGCTTCTAATAAAGTCGCTACCAATGCGCTGTTAGCGCGTGGTGACCTGGTGCTGTTTGACCGTAATAACCATAAATCCAACCATCATGGTGCGCTGATTCAGGCCGGTGCAACACCGGTATATCTGGAAACTGCCCGTAACCCATTTGGCTTTATTGGTGGTATTGATGCCCACTGTTTTGAAGAAAAATACCTGCGTGAACAAATCCGTAGCGTAGCACCTGATCGTGCTAACGAAGCGCGCCCATTCCGTCTGGCTATCATCCAACTGGGTACTTATGACGGCACCATCTATAACGCTCGCCAGGTTGTGGATAAAATTGGCCACCTTTGCGACTATATTCTGTTCGATTCTGCTTGGGTAGGTTACGAACAATTCATTCCAATGATGAAAGATTGTTCACCATTATTACTTGAACTGAATGAAAATGATCCGGGCATTATCGTTACTCAATCAGTACATAAACAACAAGCCGGTTTCTCACAAACGTCGCAGATCCATAAAAAAGATAAACATATTAAAGGTCAGGATCGTTACTGCAATCATAAACGCTTTAATAACGCCTTTATGCTACACGCCTCCACCAGCCCATTCTATCCATTGTTTGCTGCTTTAGATGTTAACGCAAAAATGCATGAAGGCAAAAGTGGTCAACGCATGTGGCTTGATTGTGTTAAGACCGGTATTGAAGCACGTAAAATGATCTTGAATACCTGTAATATGATTAAGCCTTTTGTACCGGTAGAAGTTGATGGCAAACTGTGGCAGCAATATGACACCGATGCCATGGCACAAGACTTACGCTTCTTTAACTTTATTCCTGGCGAAAAATGGCATGCATTTGAAGGTTATGAAGAGTCACAATATTTTGTTGACCCATGCAAACTATTATTAACCACTCCGGGTATTGATACTAATACTGGTGAATATACAGCATCAGGGATCCCAGCAACCATTCTGGCTAACTTCCTGCGCGAAAATGGTATCGTGCCAGAAAAATGTGACCTCAACTCGATTCTATTCTTATTAACGCCAGCAGAAGACTTGGCGAAAATGCAGCACCTGGTCGCACAAATTGCCCGTTTTGAACGTTTCATCGAAGAAGATGCAATGTTAAGCGATGTATTACCTACTGTGTATCGTAATAATGAAACACGTTACAAAGGTTATACTATTGGCAAATTATGTCAGGAAATGCATGACCTTTATGTCAGCTATGATGTTAAACAGCTACAGAAAGAGATGTTCCGCAAACAGTATTTCCCTAAAGTTATGATGAATCCACAGGATGCCAATATTGAATTCGTCCGTGGTCATGCCGAATTAGTACCATTGTGTAAAGCCGAAGGTCGAATTGCTGCTGAAGGTGCGCTTCCTTACCCACCGGGAGTATTGTGTGTAGTCCCTGGTGAAGTTTGGGGGGGTGCTGCACAGCGTTATTTCCTGGCATTAGAAGAAAGTATTAATTTACTACCAGGGTTTGCGCCTGAGTTACAAGGCGTTTATTTACAAGTCGACGAAGATGGTTGGAACCGTGCATACGGTTATATGATGAAGCAATAAGTTAACAATAATAAATTTATACCCAATTTAGTTGGCGTTACAGCCTAGCGGCAAACGAAATAATCCCGAATCACTGGTTAACATTAAGTGATTCGGGTGACAACTCTATTTGCGTGGTCCAAGTAGGATGGACCGAGTAATGATAATCGCCAACAAGGCTGTAATTTCAAATAAAAAGGGATTTGACGACACCAATAACTCAAACCTGCGGGAATAAATTATTCCTGCAGTCTCTGAAATTAAAAAAGAGATAATAAAAATGAGTAAAACAAATAATAAGATGGGAGTAGTACAGCTAACAATTCTAACCGCCGTCAATATGATGGGGTCAGGAATAATTATGCTGCCAACCAAACTCGCCGAAGTCGGGACAATCTCTATCGTCTCATGGTTAGTCACCGCAGTAGGTTCAATGGCACTGGCCTATGCCTTCGCCCAATGTGGGATGTTCAGCCGTAAATCCGGTGGTATGGGCGGCTATGCTGAATATGCGTTCGGCAAATCTGGCAACTTTATGGCGAACTACACCTATGGTGCTTCACTGTTGATTGCCAATATCGCCATTGCAATCTCTGCGGTAGGTTACGGCACTGAATTGTTGGGAGCGACACTAACACCACTGGGTATTTGTATTGCAACCATTGGCGTGCTGTGGCTGGCAACAGTTGCTAACTTCGGTGGCGCGCGCATTACCGGGCAGATCAGTAGTGTTACTATCTGGGGGGTTATTATCCCAGTGGTCGGTATCTCAATCGTTGGTTGGTTCTGGTTTAGTGGTTCAGCCTATATGGCGGCCTGGAACCCACATGCAGTTCCCACTTTTGAAGCCATCGGCTCTTCAATCTCAATGACGCTGTGGGCCTTCCTTGGTCTGGAATCTGCTTGTGCCAATACTGATGCTGTCGAAAACCCTGAACGTAACGTTCCGATCGCCGTACTCGGTGGGACTTTAGGTGCAGCAGTTATCTATATCATCTCAACCAACGTGATTGCCGGTATCGTACCAAATATGGATTTGGCTAACTCTACAGCGCCGTTTGGCCTGGCATTCGCTTATATGTTCACCCCTGCGGTCGGTAAAATCATCATGGCATTGATGATCATGTCCTGCGTGGGTTCATTACTGGGTTGGCAGTTCACCATCGCTCAGGTATTCAAATCCTCTGCTGATGAAGGCTTCTTCCCGAAAATTTTCTCAAAAGTCAGTAAAGCCGATGCACCCATCAAAGGGATGCTGACCATTGTTGTCATCCAGAGTGTGCTGTCCCTGATGACCATTAGCCCGTCACTGAACAAACAGTTCAACGTGCTGGTCAATCTGGCGGTAGTCACCAATATCATCCCTTATATTCTGTCGATGGCGGCGCTGGTCATTATCCAGAAAACCGCCAATGTGCCACCAGCCAAAGCGCGTAAAGCCAATATCATTGCCTTCATTGGTGCGATGTATAGCTTCTATGCGCTTTACAGCTCAGGGCAAGAAGCCATGACATGGGGTGCGATTGTTACCTTCCTTGGTTGGACACTGTACGGTTTGGTTTCACCACGCTTTGAGTTTGCAGCAAAAACCAAATAACTCGCCATAACCCTGCGGGTGGAAGGTCACTTCCCCCGTATATTTAACCAATCAGGTGCCAGTAGATAAAAAATCAGGATACCGCAGCCGATTCCGGTAATAATGTTCCGCACCGCTACCCCCGGACTGGAATAAAATTATGTCGGACAGCCTATGGTATCTCTATCTACTGCGCACCCCCACTGGCATGCTCTATACCGGTATCACCACAGATGTAACACGGCGATTGGCCCAACATCAGGTAGGGAAAGGCGCGAAAGCGCTGCGAGGAAAAGGTGAGTTAACATTGGTATTTCAGTGTGAGGCAGGGGATAGATCGACAGCATTGAAGTTAGAATATCGGGTGAAGCAACTCAATAAGCAGCAAAAAGAAAAGCTGGTAATTAGCCAGCCTTCTTCGTTGCTATCGTTACCAGGCGTTAAAAGCGATTAAACGGGGCAGAGAACACCACTTCACCATCAGCACCCGCCAGTGCATCTTCCGCCAACGCATAAACCTGAAAAGCCTCTTCAGTACCGGGCCAACGGCAGGTCAATTGATGACGAGCCGCTGGTACAAAACCGAAACGCTGATAATAGGCTGGGGAGCCTAGCACCACGACAGCGGCATAGCCAAACTCATTCAGAGAGTCTAGCCCTTCGTAGACCAGTTTTTCAGCCAAACCCTGGCGGCGCAACCCCTCCGCCACGGCCAGTGGTGCCAGTGCGACCCATTGACGGTCTTCACCTCCCACCTCAACCGGGCTGAATGCTGCATAGCCAACCACACCGCCTTCATCGTCAGTTGCCACGATACCCAACGTCAATAAGCCATCTTCACGCAGTTGCTGTACCAGCTCGGCCTCTGCATCTTGCTTGAAGACTTGACGCAACAGGGCGTCTATCCCCGGCGCATCCACCGGAATTTCAACCCGGATCAGCACGATGCTAATGTACGGGAAGCACTCACCGCACCCTCTTGCTGACCTGCCTCGATAAATTCAGCCAGTTGTTGCAGGCCAACACGCAGTAGTGTTGGCATGGACTCCAACTCAATGGCATCCATTAGATTTTTGACATACAGGCCCAATTCGGTATCCCCTTCAATTCGTAACCGGCGCTGGAAAAACAGCGTATCCGGATCTTCTTTACGGGCAGCGATCAAAATCAGATCGTTGGCATCACCGCTAAAGCTCACATCAGCTTCAGCCTGTTGGCTTACGACCAGCCTACCGTGTTCTACTGTCATAAACCATTGCAATGCGAGGTCTCGCACTTCAATTTTTAACCAGCGGGATTCCAAAAATTCCAGTTCTCCGTCCAGCAGAGCCTGACGAAGTTGCCACCCCAGCACTTGCTCTATTACCTGACGTTTTAAGGCAAAGGGGGTCAATTTTAACGGACCCCGCAGTAGCGCCGGCCCTTGACGCACCAGACGTGCTCGTAGTTCTCCCAACACAGGCAGACTCCTTTTTGGTGATATCCCCTTTGTACTTGAAGCCGCAGGGGTGTTGGCTACCTGCAATTCCAATTACTTTGGGTATCAATCTGCATAAAATAAAGTTCTATTTTGCCACATTAGCAAAACCGGAAAGCGCGTTATATCGATAAATTTTGCACCAAGTTATCGCTGAAAGTATTGCTAAATATCAGAAGAATGACACCAATGCCAAAGAAACTGCCTTAAATCAAGGTCCGGGGGGAGCAGGTTAACTAGAATCGCCACTCGATAAAATTTTCATCGCCACGAATATCATCTTCGGATGGGGAACAATAATTGCCAGCGGTAACCTCAGCAAGGCGAGCCGTTGACTCATTCAGGAAAACTCTATGGAGCTGCTTTGTCCTGCCGGCAACTTACCCGCATTAAAGGCCGCCATCGATAATGGTGCCGACGCGGTTTATATTGGCTTGAAAGATGATACCAACGCCCGCCATTTTGCTGGCCTCAATTTCACCGATAAAAAGTTGCAGGAAGCGGTCAATTACGTTCATAGCCGCAAACGTAAACTGCATATCGCCATTAACACCTTCGCCCACCCTGACGGTTATTCCCGGTGGCAGCGGGCGGTGGATATGGCGGCACAACTTGGGGCGGATGCCCTGATCCTGGCTGATTTGGCCATGCTGGAATATGCCGCCGAACGTTACCCGGAGGTTGAGCGCCATGTATCGGTACAGGCGTCGGCCACCAATGATGAAGCTATCCGCTTTTATCAACGTCATTTCGATGTGGCGCGAGTGGTTTTACCACGCGTACTGTCAATGCATCAGGTGAAACAACTGTCGCGTACCAGCCCGGTGCCACTGGAGGTATTTGCCTTTGGCAGCTTATGCATTATGGCTGAAGGGCGTTGCTACCTTTCTTCCTATTTGACCGGTGAATCACCCAATACGGTCGGAGCCTGCTCTCCAGCGCGCTTTGTTCGCTGGCAGCAAACCCCACAGGGGATGGAGTCTCGCCTTAATGAAGTGCTGATCGACCGTTATGAAGATAATGAGAATGCCGGATATCCCACCCTGTGCAAAGGCCGTTATCGGGTAGACGGTCAGCGCTATCATGCGTTGGAAGAGCCAACCAGCTTGAATACGCTTGAGTTATTACCGGAGCTGTTTGCTGCCAACATTGCGTCAGTGAAAATTGAAGGCCGCCAACGCAGTCCAGCTTATGTCAGCCAGGTTGCCAAGGTCTGGCGACAGGCGATTGACCGCTATCAGGCCAACCCTTCGCAGTTTGTCGCCAAAGCGGAATGGATGGAACAACTGGGCGCAATGTCCGAAGGTACTCAAACTACATTGGGTGCTTATCATCGTAAGTGGCAGTAGCCGGAGGAAACATGAAGTACGCCTTAGGCGCAGTACTCTATTACTGGCCAAAAACTGATATCGAAACCTTTTACCAGACTGCGGCCAACAGCAGCGCCGACATTATTTATCTCGGTGAGAATGTCTGTACCAAACGCCGTGAAATGAAGGTGGGTGACTGGTTGGCACTTGCTAAAGAAGTGGCTGCCAGTGGCAAACAGGTGGTGATTTCCACACTGGCGCTGCTGCAAGCACCGTCAGAGTTGAATGAATTAAAGCGTTATGTGGAAAACGGTGAGTTTTTGCTGGAAGCCAATGACCTGGGGGCGGTGAATATGGCCGCTGAACGTGGCTTACCCTTTGTTGCCGGCCATGCCCTGAATTGCTACAACGCTTATACTCTGCGAATTTTACACCGTCAGGGCATGATGCGTTGGTGTATGCCGGTTGAGCTATCACGTGACTGGCTGGTTAATGTGCTGCAACAGTGCGAAGAGTTGGGGTTCCGCAATCAGTTTGAGGTAGAAGTATTGAGCTACGGCCACCTGCCGCTGGCTTATTCTGCCCGTTGCTTCACCGCGCGCTCAGAAGACCGAGCCAAAGATGAGTGTGAAACCTGCTGCATCAACTACCCACAAGGGCGGCCGGTATTATCACAAGAAGACCAACAGGTATTCATCCTAAACGGTATTCAAACCCAAAGTGGCTACTGCTATAACCTCGGTAATGAACTGATTTCCATGCAAGGATTAGTGGATATCGTGCGACTCTCTCCGCAAGGTCTGGATACGCTGACAGTTATCGAGCAGTTCCGGGCTAATGAGCAGGGATTGAGCCCACTCATCTTGACCGATAAAGCCGACTGTAACGGCTACTGGCGGCGTCTCGCCGGGCTGGAATTGGTGTCATAAGAACCCATCGGGCGTAGCACTACGCCCGTATCACTCCATGCGCAGGCATGCTTACCCAGTCACTCGATATAGCTACCACAACGAATCGTAGGGGCCATAGCGTTCTCTTTTTCATCGCTTCAATCATCCTTTTGCCGCCGCATTTATTCCCCCTTGCCAAACCACGATTTAGATTATGCTTTTATAGGTGATAGTCGCGCACTGTATGTGGCTTCTTATGTGCGTATTAATGCGGCTAGCTCCCCTGTTTGGATTAATAAATTAGTGCGTTCGCCCTTCAAGCGACTCGACATAAGGTTAAGATGGACGATTCTATGACTGACAAAAAGACAGTTCCGCTTTCAGTGCTTGATTTATCGCCGATAGCGCAAGGCAAAACACCACGAGAGGCTTTTCATGCTTCGCTGGATCTGGCTCAACATGCTGAAAAGTGGGGATATCACCGCTATTGGCTCGCTGAGCATCATAACATGACAGGTATTGCCAGCGCGGCGACCTCAGTACTGATTGGCTATATTGCCGGAGGTACCAAGAGCATCCGTGTCGGCTCCGGCGGCGTCATGCTACCTAACCACTCACCACTGGTGATTGCAGAACAGTTTGGTACCCTCGCCTCTCTCTACCCAGACCGTATCGATCTCGGTCTTGGCCGTGCGCCCGGCAGTGACCAACGCACCATGATGGCATTACGCCGCCATCTGTCCGGTGAAGTGGATAACTTCCCCGCCGATGTTGGCGAACTGCAAAACTACTTTGCTGAAGTACAACCGGGGCAAGCGGTACAAGCGGTGCCTGGGCAGGGTTTGCACGTTCCATTGTGGCTACTGGGTTCCAGTCTGTATAGCGCTCAATTGGCTGCGGCCATGGGTCTGCCGTTCGCCTTCGCCTCACATTTCGCACCAGATATGTTATTCCAGGCGCTCAAGCTCTATCGGGAAAACTTCAAGCCGTCCATTCAATGGCCAAAACCCTATGCTATCGTTTGTGTGAACGTGGTGGCCGCAGATAGCGAGCGCGATGCCCGTTTCCTGTTTACCTCCATGCAGCAGCAATTTGTCAATTTGCGCCGCGGCACGCCGGGTCAACTACCGCCACCAGTAGAAAACATGGATAAGATCTGCTCACCCGCCGAACAATTTGGTGTCGATCAGGCGCTACGCCTATCTATTATTGGTGATAAAAGTAAAGTGCGGCATGGGCTTCAGTCATTACTGCGGGAGACCCAGGCTGACGAATTGATGGTGAATGGCCAGATTTTCGACCATCAGGCACGACTATATTCATTTGAAATAGTTGCCGGATTACAGCCAGAGTTACAAGCTGTTGAGCACCTATAACCCGCCAACTGAAGCAAAATTATAGACATAAAAAAACCAGCCCGAGGGCTGGTTTTTATTTTTAATCATCAGAAATGATTAAGACTTATGCGTCACCAAAACGACGGCGAGTAGGTGCCGCTGCTGCTGGTGCAGGCGCTGGTGCATCTTCACGACGCGGAGCTGCTGAGCGCTGACCATCACGGTTGCCACGACGTTGTTCGCCACCACCGGCTGGAGCACGGTCACTACCGAATGAACGACGAGGAGGAGCACCTGCTGCGCCATCACGACGTTCGCCACCGAATGAACGGCCACCACCACCACGACGCTCACCACCGGCACCAGCACCACCAGCAGGACGCTCACGGCGTTCATGTGGCTGCGCATCACCCAACAACTGCATGTTCAGCGGCTTGTTCAGGATACGGGTACGGGTGAAGTGAGATAACATTTCGCCCGGCATGCCTTTTGGCAACTCGATAGTTGAATGCGAAGCAAACAGCTTGATATTACCAATGTAACGGCTGCTAATGTCGCCTTCGTTAGCAATCGCGCCAACGATATGACGGACTTCAACACCATCATCACGGCCCACTTCAATGCGGTACAGTTCCATCTCACCAACATCACGACGTTCGCGACGTGCTGGACGCTCACCACCATCACGGCTGTCAGGACGAGGCTCACGACGACTGTCACCACGATCACGGCCACGATCGCTACCACGGTCATCACGGGAATTGAATTCACGCTGCGGACGACGCGGAGCTTCTGGTGGCAGAATCAGAGGACGTTCGCCCTGTGCCATTTTCAGCAGTGCAGCAGCCAGGGTTTCGAGATCAAACTCTTCTTCTGGTTGCAGCTTAGCCAGCAATGCACGGTACAGGTCCAAATCACTGCTTTCCAGCTGTTGGCCAACTTTAGCAGCAAACTGAGCTAAACGACGTTCACCCAACAATTCGGGGTTTGGCAACTGAACTTCTGGGATAGTCAGTTTCATGGTGCGTTCAATGTTTTGCAACAGACGGCGTTCACGGTTCTCAACGAACAGCAACGCACGACCAGCACGACCGGCGCGACCAGTACGGCCGATACGGTGAACGTAAGACTCTGAATCCATAGGGATATCATAGTTTACGACCAGGCTGATACGGTCAACATCCAAACCACGTGCCGCAACGTCAGTTGCAATCAGAATATCCAGACGGCCATCTTTCAGGCGGTTCAGTGTCTGCTCACGTAAAGACTGGTTCATGTCACCGTTCAAGGCAGCGCAGTTATAACCGCTACTTTCCAAGGCTTCAGCCACTTCCAGTGTGCCATTTTTGGTACGCACGAAGATAATAGCTGCATCGAAATCTTCAGATTCCAGGAAACGTACCAGTGCTTCGTTTTTGCGATAGCCGCCACCCACTCTCCAGAAGCTCTGGCTGATGTCAGGGCGGGTAGTCACGCTAGACTGGATGCGGACTTCCTGTGGATCTTTCATAAATTTACGGGTAATACGACGGATCGCATCTGGCATAGTCGCAGAGAACAGTGCGGTCTGATGCTCAGCCGGCATCTGCGCCAGAATGTTTTCGACGTCTTCGATAAAGCCCATACGCAGCATTTCATCTGCTTCATCCAACACTAAACCGCTCAGGTTGGACAGGTTAAGAGTACCGCGTTTCAGGTGGTCTAACAGACGACCTGGGGTACCAACAACAATTTGTGGCCCCTGGCGCAAAGCGCGTAATTGAACGTCATAACGCTGGCCGCCGTAAAGGGCTACAACGTTGACGCCATTAATGTGTTTAGAGAAATCAGACAATGCCTGTGCGACCTGAATAGCCAACTCACGGGTTGGTGCCAGCACCAGAACCTGTGGAGCTTTCAGCTCAGCTTTAATATTGTGTAACAGCGGCAAACCAAACGCGGCTGTTTTACCACTGCCTGTTTGCGCCATGCCGAGAACATCACGGCCGTTTAACAGGTGTGGGATACATTCCAACTGGATAGGAGATGGTTTTTCATAACCAAGATCAGTCAGAGCGGAAAGAATAGGAGCAGATAGCCCCAGATCAGCAAAAGAGGTTTCAAGCTCAGTAGTCATGTACACGTGCCTCATTAATAATGGCAGCCAGTCTACATAACTCGTCGAGAAAATTTTCAGTCATTTTCATTGAAAAGTGTGAACCGGCTCAAATTAGATTATAAAACGAACAAAAAGGCCATCACCTGTTAGGGTGATTAACATTGGTAAAAACCAAGATAGTCAGGCTAATAGTTGTTCGTCAGCTATTGCTGGTCCGATTCCGATAGGTCGTCTTGTTCTTGGCCCAAAAGCGCCAATTCCAACAATGCATAGCGGTGCTCAACAAAATTATGAACGTTGTTAGCTACCGTCAGTTTGAACAGCGCCGAAGCGGTGTCCTTGTCCCCCAGACTTAGGTAATGTTTACCTAAATAGAAGTCAGTTTCACTGAGATGCTCAGCGAGCGAAGTGTTATCCATTGCATCTGACTTGAGCCTTTCCATCAGCGTTTTTTCGCTGATCGTGCCCAAGTAGAATTCGACAATATTCCATCCCCATTGCCCTCTGTCCGATTTTTCATAGCGCTGTTGTAACGCTACTGCAGCCGCCTTGGGATCGATTTCTCTTTCCACCAGATACAGCCATAACGAACGGAAGGGATCATTTGGATCGTCTTGATAAAACGCCTGCAGATCATCCTGCGCCAACGGGAGTCGACCGCCATAATACAGAGCGATACCCCGGTTTAAACGCGCGTAATTGTAAGTTGGATCAAGCTCTAGTACAGAATCAAACGCTTCATAGGCAGCATCAAAATTGCCTGCCTGCGTTAAATAAATGCCCAGATAGTTAAAAACTTCTGGCATATCAGGACGAATAGCTAACGCTTGCGAAAAATCATTTCGCGCTAGTGCCCGTAGCCCGAGGCTATCATACAGCACTCCGCGCTCATATAAAAGCTGCGCGCGCTCATCATCCGTAAGTGCCCGACTTGCAAGGATTTGTTCCATGCGAGCCAGAATCACTTCCTGCTGCAACGTAGGTTGCAACGGGATAGCCAACACCTCGTCTTTACGCCAATCATGGTTGCTGCATCCTGCCAGCATGAGTGCTGTCGCAACGTAACACCAGCGCAAGAAAGGCTTCATTTCCTACTCCCGAAGACAAACATTGGATAAATATCCTTTCATCCATTTGTTTAACACAAGAGCATCCTGCCCTCGAGATAACACAGCCCCTCACCAGAGGTAAGGGGCTATGGAATACTTTATTACTCTGCTGCTTCTGGTGCCGGAGCTTCTGCGTCAGGAGTAGTGGCTTCTTTGATGCTCAGGCGGATACGGCCCTGGCGATCAACTTCCATTACTTTAACTGGCACTTCTTGGCCCATTTGCAGATAGTCAGTCACTTTCTCTACACGCTTGTCAGCGATTTGAGAAATATGAACTAAACCTTCTTTACCGCCGCCGATTGCCACAAATGCACCGAAATCAACGATACGAGTTACTTTACCCGCATAGATACGGCCCACTTCGATTTCAGCAGTGATTTCTTCGATACGGCGGATAGCGTGTTTCGCTTTATCGCCGTCGGTTGCTGCAATCTTAATGGTGCCATCATCTTCGATTTCAATGGTGGTGCCAGTTTCATCAGTCAGCGCACGAATCACAGAACCACCTTTACCGATCACATCCTTGATTTTCTCAGGATTGATTTTCATGGTGTAGATACGTGGAGCAAACTCAGAGATATCACCACGAGGTGTGCTGATAGCCTGTTCCATAACACCCAGAATGTGCAGACGCGCACCCTTGGCCTGGTTCAGAGCCACCTGCATGATTTCGCGGGTGATACCTTCAATTTTAATGTCCATTTGCAGTGCAGTAATACCGTCACGGCTACCGGCCACTTTAAAGTCCATGTCGCCCAAGTGATCTTCGTCACCCAGAATATCAGACAGAACAACAAAGTTTTCGCCTTCTTTAACCAGACCCATCGCGATACCCGCAACAGCGGCTTTAATTGGCACACCTGCATCCATCAGGGCCAAAGAAGCACCACAAACAGAAGCCATTGAGGAAGAACCGTTAGACTCGGTGATTTCAGAAACCACACGAACAGTGTAAGGGAACTCGCTCGGGCTTGGCATTACTGCCAGTACACCACGTTTCGCCAGACGGCCATGGCCAATCTCACGACGCTTAGGTGAACCAACCATACCTGTTTCACCAACACAATATGGAGGGAAATTATAGTGTAGCAGGAATGAGTCAGTACGCTCACCCATCAGCTCATCAATATTTTGCGCATCACGGGCAGTACCCAGTGTTGCAGTAACCAGCGCCTGAGTTTCACCACGGGTGAACAACGCAGAACCATGGGTACGTGGCAATACGCCAGTACGCACATCCAGACCACGGATCATGTCTTTTTCGCGGCCATCGATACGTGGCTCGCCACGCAATACGCGGCTACGAACGACGTTTTTCTCAACATCGCCCAGAATGTCATGAATCTCGCTAGCATCTAAAGATTCATCTTGTGCCAACAGCGCTTCAGTGACGTCAGCTTTAATAGCATCAACCTGAGTATAGCGCTCTTGTTTCTCAGTGATACGATAAGCATCACCCAGACGAGCTTCTGCCAGCTCAGCAACACGCGCGTGCAGCGCTTCGTTAACTGGCTCTGCATGCCAATCCCACTTAGGTTTGCCAACTTCAGCAACCAGAGCGTTGATATTCTCAATCACAACTTGTTGTTGTTCGTGGCCGAAGATGACCGCGCCTAACATTTGATCTTCAGACAGAATCTGTGCTTCTGATTCAACCATCAATACTGCGTCAGCAGTACCGGCAACAACCAGATCCAAGCGGCTCTCTTTCAGCTCATCGGTCGTTGGGTTCAGCACATACTGGTCGTTGATGTAACCAACACGAGCAGCACCAATTGGGCCGTTAAATGGAATACCTGACAGGCTCAGCACCGCTGAGGCACCAATCAGTGCCACGATGTCTGGGTTAACTTGTGGGTTAACAGAAACAACGGTCGCAATCACCTGCACTTCGTTCAAGAAGCTGTCTGGGAACAGTGGGCGGATCGGACGGTCAATCAGACGTGAAGTCAGTGTTTCGCCTTCACTTGGGCGGCCTTCACGACGGAAGAAGCTACCTGGGATACGGCCAGCAGCGTAAGTACGCTCCTGATAGTTAACAGTCAGAGGGAAGAAGCTCTGACCTGGCTTGGCTTTCTTTTGGCCAACAACAGTCACAAATACTGCGGTGTCGTCCATGCTTACCATTACAGCAGCCGTTGCCTGGCGAGCCATCATACCGGTTTCAATGGTAACGGTATGTTGACCGTACTGGAATTTACGAATAATCGGAGTCAGCAAAATAGTATCCTTATACTATGCGGTGCCGGATCGTATTGACGACCTCATCCACCTGTTACTAATACCTTCACACTGCATCCTCGCGACTAATGACAATCCTTAACTCTCATTGAGTTAAAGTCTCTCATTAGCCGCGCGAACCTCTGCACCGGAAGATCCTATGTTTGAAATTTACGCTTCATACTTGACGCCACAGCAGTGTTAACCTTTCTCACTCACCAGAATCACTGACCTGAGCCAACTCTGCGGGGCGGATCCGTTTGCTGCTTACTTACAACTTCAATTACTTTGGGTAATGAACAACAATATACTAACGTATTCTATCATTGCTTCTTAGAAAAAAGGGGCCAATTTGGCCCCTTTCTCCCGAAACTCGCAGACTTAGCGACGCAGACCCAGACGCTCGATCAGGGAAGCATAACGTGCTACATCTTCACGCTTCAGGTAGTCCAGCAGCTTACGACGCGTGGATACCATACGCAGCAGACCACGACGGCTGTGGTGATCTTTTTTGTGCTCGGAGAAGTGACCTTGCAAATGGTTAATTTGAGCAGTCAACAGAGCAACCTGAACTTCGCTTGAACCGGTGTCATTGGTACCGCGACCGAAGTCAGCAACAATTTTAGCTTTCGCTTCAACACTTAGAGACATGATACAACTCCAAATATATAGATAAATTAAAACAGGCGCCGATCTCTAATTCAGCAACCCAATATGTAAGCCGCACTATTCTACTCTTTGCACTGCGGAATCGCAAGGTAGCCGCCTTCCTGCAACTCGAATTATATAAGGTATGGCCTACAGTGCATTTTCCTGCGCCTCTACTACCAGGCGTTTGGGTGCAACACGGCCATCCTCTGCGATAGTGCCGATACCAATGAAATTACGCTCTTCGCCTTCAGTGATACGGACCATACCTTCGCTTGGCGCGCCAGCAACATGCACCGGTTGTCCTTGCTTTACATAGGCTGCAACAGCAGGTAACAGATTGACTTCAGGGAAGTTTAATACTGCACTGTCCATCGGTAGCAACAGTAAATCCAGCTCTGGATTTGGTGAGCGCTCTTCTGCCTGTGCCGCTTCAACTATGGCAGTCAACTGCTCTAAAGTCACCATGCGATCACTTGGGTAAGCGGCCACTTGCAAACGACGCAGATAGCTAACATGTGCCCCACAGCCTAATAATTCACCCAAATCATCAACAATAGTGCGAATGTAGGTGCCTTTTGAGCAATGAATTTCCAGCTCAAGGTCATTGCCTTCCCAGCGGATAAACAGCAATTCATACACGGTAATGCTACGGGCGTCGCGCTCTACTTCAATCCCCTGCCGGGCATATTCATACAACGGTTTACCTTGATGCTTCAGTGCCGAATACATGGAAGGTATCTGCTGGCTATCGCCGCGGAAACTATCCAGAGCAGCATCCATCTGCGCCTGAGTGACGTTAACTTCACGCTCACTGATTAACGCACCTTCGGCATCCGAAGTATCTGTGCGCTGGCCCAAACGGGCAACCACCAGGTAGCGCTTATCAGAATCGAGCAAGAATTGAGAGAATTTGGTCGCTTCACCAAGACAGATAGGCAACATACCGGTCGCCAGTGGATCGAGTGCACCGGTATGGCCTGCGCGGTTAGCGCTAAAGAGACGTTTTACTTTCTGCAAA
Organism: Yersinia sp. 2540 StPb PI; assembly: GCF_052217165.1. Classification (NCBI taxonomy): domain Bacteria; kingdom Pseudomonadati; phylum Pseudomonadota; class Gammaproteobacteria; order Enterobacterales; family Yersiniaceae; genus Yersinia; species Yersinia sp. 2540 StPb PI. The sequence continues at coordinate 1,065,551 of NZ_JAZGQC010000001.1, read as the reverse complement.
ACATCATTAGAGGAGAGGCCCAGCGGCTTATCCAATAACAGAACGCCGTTAATGTCACGGCCGCGACGACGTGGACGCCCCATTACTTCTCCTCGTCGTTACCTGGATTAACCTGACGTTCTACATCATTTTTGATGACGTTAGTCACCAGGTTAGACATCCGCATGCCTTCAATCAATGAGTTATCATAAGCGAAGGTCAGTTCCGGTACGATACGCAAGCGCATCGCTTTACCCAGCAGAGTGCGGATATAACCAGAGGCATCTTGCAGTGCTTTAATGCCATTTTTAACTGTATCCGGGTCTGCGTTATCGGTTAACACATTCAGGAAGGTCACAAAGACTTTAGCGTAAGCCAAATCACGGGACAGCTCGATACCGGATACGGTAGCCATGCCAACACGTGGGTCTTTGATTTCGCGTTGTAAGATGAGTGCGATCTCTTTTTGCATTTCCTGCGAAACACGTTGAGAACGGCTGAATTCTTTTGCCATTTGGATTCTCCAGACAAATTGGGGGGCCAAGGCCCCCCAAATGGATATAAGCAGATCTGAGGCGATTAATCGATAGTACGTTTGATTTCGATAATTTCGAAGACTTCGATCACATCACCAGTACGGACGTCGTTATAGTTCTTAACGCCGATACCACACTCCATACCATTACGAACTTCGTTAACGTCATCTTTGAAGCGGCGCAGAGATTCCAGCTCGCCTTCATAGATAACCACGTTGTCACGCAGAACACGGATTGGATTGTTACGCTTAATCACACCCTCAGTAACCATACAACCTGCAATGGCGCCAAATTTCGGTGATTTAAACACATCACGAACTTCAGCCAGACCAATGATTTGTTGTTTGTACTCAGGTGCCAACATACCACTCATCGCCTGTTTGACTTCGTCGATCAGGCTATAAATTACTGAGTAGTAACGCAGATCCAGACCTTCAGTTTCAACCACACGACGGGCTGAAGCATCAGCACGAACGTTAAAGCCAAGGATGATTGCGCCAGAAGCTGCGGCCAGTGTTGCGTCAGTTTCGGTGATACCACCAACGCCTGAGCCAACAATGCGCACTTTCACTTCATCGGTAGACAGATTTTCCAGTGAATCACAGATAGCTTCACAAGAACCCTGTACGTCAGACTTGATTACGATGTTCAGTTCAGAAACTTCGCCTTCGGTCATGTTAGCAAACATGTTTTCCAGCTTAGATTTCTGCTGACGAGCCAGTTTAACTTCGCGGAATTTGCCCTGACGGTACAGTGCAACTTCACGAGCTTTCTTCTCGTCACGAACCACGGTCACTTCATCACCGGCAGCAGGAACACTGGACAGACCCAGGATTTCCACCGGAATAGACGGACCAGCAGACGTGATATCACGGCCCAACTCGTCACGCATCGCACGTACACGGCCATACTCAAAGCCACACAGTACGATATCACCTTTGTTCAAGGTACCTTTCTGAACCAGCACGGTAGCAACAGGGCCACGGCCTTTATCCAAGAAGGATTCGATAACCACACCGTTTGCCATGCCAGTACGAACTGCTTTCAGTTCCAGAACTTCAGCTTGCAGCAGGATTGCGTTCAACAATTCATCAATACCGATACCAGCTTTCGCAGATACGTTGATGAACTGAGAGTCACCGCCCCACTCTTCTGGCTGGACACCGTACTGAGACAGCTCGGTTTTAACGCGGTCTGGATCAGCTTCTGGCTTATCGATTTTGTTCACTGCAACCACAACCGGCACTTTCGCCGCTTTGGCATGCTGAATAGCTTCGATAGTCTGTGGCATCACGCCATCGTCGGCTGCAACAACCAACACCACGATATCAGTCGCCTGAGCACCACGGGCACGCATTGAAGTAAACGCGGCGTGTCCTGGGGTATCCAGGAAGGTGATCATGCCGTTTTCAGTTTCAACGTGATAAGCACCGATGTGCTGTGTAATACCACCGGCCTCACCTGACGCCACTTTCGTGGAGCGGATGTAATCCAGCAGAGAGGTTTTACCGTGGTCAACGTGGCCCATGATGGTCACAACCGGAGCGCGATGCTCGGCTGCGGCTTCAGCGCCAGTATCACGGTCGCTCATCAAAGCTTCTTCCAGTTCGTTTTCACGACGCAGAATCACTTTGTGGCCCATCTCTTCAGCAACCATCTGTGCTGTTTCTTGATCGATAACCTGGTTAATGGTTGCCATAGCACCCAGTTTCATCATTGCTTTGATGACCTGAGAGCCTTTAACAGCCATTTTGTTTGCCAGTTCAGCAACTGTTACAGTCTCACCAATCACAACATCGCGGTTAACCGCAACAACAGGCTTGTTGAAGCTCTGTTGCAGTGTGCTTGGTTTACGTTTGCCTTTACGGCCAACAGCACGTGCTTCTTCACGATCAGCTTTAGACTCGGAGAGTTTATTGCCTTTTTTCTGCTTAGTTGCTTTACCACCACGAGTGCGGCTACGGCGATCACCTTCAACTTTGGCGTCGTTTTCGTCTTCCGCGGCGCGCGCATGTTGTGAGGTGGTTACATGGTAGTCAGCAGACTCAGTCTGCTCAGCCACAGGTTCTGGCCATTTACCTTCGTTTTCGGCTGCCATTTTACGGGCTTCCTCAGCAACGCGTTTAGCATCTTCCTCGACCTTACGGCGTGTTTCTTCTTCTACTGAGCGTTTCAGCTCGGCAGCTTCAGCTTCACGGCGTGCTTTATCGGTCTGAGCTGGCTTGATTTTTTCGTCGGTTTGTTGATTCGTCACTTTTTCTTTTTCCGCTGCTTGGCGTTTAGCTTTTTCAGCGGCCTCACGTTTGGCTTGTTCTTCGGCCGCACGTTTAGCTTTTTCTTCAGCGATTTTCTGCGCTGCTGCTTCCGCTTCACGTTGTGCCTGCTCTTCCGCTTCACGCTGTGCCTGCTCTTCCGCTTTCGCTTGTTCAGCTTCCGGCGTATTTACATAAGTGCGTTTCTTGCGGACCTCGATTTGCACCGATTTACTTTTTCCGCCGGTGCTCGGAATATTCAAGGTGCTACGCGTTTTGCGTTGCAACGTGAGTTTATTAGGCGCACTGCCGTGTTCACGGTTTAAGTGCGCCAGCAATGTTTCTTTTTCTTGCTGGGTAACTGAGTCTACTTCAGACTTCTTGATCCCTGCATCAGCAAATTGCTGTACCAGGCGATCAACTGGGGTCTGAATCTCAGCTGCCAGCGATTTTACGGTTACATCTGTCATGCTGTTCCTTCCTGCTACAGTTTATTACGCGTTATCGCCAAACCAACAGATATTACGTGCAGCCATAATCAGCTCGCCGGCTTGCTCATCGCTAAGCCCTTCAATATCTGCCAGATCGTCGATACCCTGCTCGGCAAGATCTTCCAGCGTACACACACCGCGCGCAGCCAATTTGAATGCCATGCTACGTTCCAGACCCGCCAGGTTCAGCAGATCATCAGCGGGTTTTTGGTCGCCAAGACTTTCTTCTTGTGCCAGGGCCAGCGTGGTCAATGCAGCTTTGGCGCGATCACGCAGCGCTTCAACCGTATCTTCGTCAAGACCATCGATTTCCAGAAGTTCTTTCATTGGCACGTAAGCCAATTCTTCCAGAGAAGAGAAACCTTCCTCTACCAATATGGTGGCAAAGTCCTCATCGATATCAAGATATTTGGTGAAGGTATCAATAGCGGCATGAGCTTCGGCCTGATGCTTCGCCTGAAGATCGTCCGCCGTCATTACGTTCAGTTCCCAGCCACTCAGTTGTGCTGCTAAACGTACGTTCTGGCCGTTACGGCCAATTGCCTGGGCCAAGTTGCTGGCTTCAACGGCAACATCCATCGTGTGTCTGTCTTCATCAACCACAATAGACGCAACATCAGCTGGCGCCATGGCATTAATAACAAACTGGGCTGGATTATCATCCCACAATACAATATCAATGCGCTCGCCGCCAAGCTCGCTGGAAACAGCCTGAACTCGGGCACCACGCATACCGACACAAGCACCGACTGGATCGATACGTTTGTCGTTGGTTTTGACCGCAATTTTAGCACGCGAACCAGGATCACGGGCGGCAGCTTTAATTTCGATCAATTCTTCGCCAATTTCTGGCACTTCAATACGGAACAGTTCGATCAGCATTTCAGGACGTGAACGGCTGACAAATAACTGAGCACCGCGAGCTTCTGGACGCACGTCATACAGAACACCACGGATACGGTCGCCTGGACGGAAGTTTTCACGCGGTAGCATGTCTTCACGGCCAATAACGGCTTCAGCATTGTTACCCAGATCCAGTGCAATACTGTCACGGTTAACTTTTTTCACCACACCGGTAACAATTTCGCCCAGATACTGACGGAACTGATCAACCACCATAGCACGTTCGGCTTCACGTACTTTCTGTACGATGACCTGTTTAGCTGTTTGGGTTGTGATACGGTCAAAAGTAACAGATTCAATCTGGTCTTCGACATAATCACCCAACTGGAGGGTTGGATCTTCATATTGAGCCGCATCCAACGTGATTTCACGCGTTGGCATGGTAACTTCGTCAACTGCGACCCAACGGCGGAAAGTGTCGAAATCACCGGTTTTACGGTCGATGCTGACGCGAACTTCAATTTCTTGTTCGTATTTTTTCTTGGTCGCTGTCGCTAGAGCGGTTTCCAACGCCTCAAAAATCTTCTCGCGCGGAAGGGATTTCTCATTGGAAACTGCTTCTACAACAGCCAGAATCTCTTTGTTCATCCTAGTTGCCTCATCCAAACTTTAAAAGTGGGGTACCAGGTTCGCTTTCTGGATGTTGCTCAGCGCGAACACTTCATCTTTTCCATCCACAGTAACCGTGATCATTTCACCATCAACGGCTTTAATAATGCCCTGCCATTTACGGCGGTTCTGCATTGCCATACGCAAAACCAAAGTGACTTCTTCACCGAGGTAACGAGTATAGTGTTCAGCGGTGAACATAGGGCGATCAAGGCCCGGAGAGGAAACTTCTAAGTTGTAAGCGACCGTAATTGGATCTTCTACGTCCAATACAGCGCTGACCTGGTGGCTGACATCAGCACAAGCATCAACAGTGATTCCGTCGTCACTATCAATATAGATTCGTAGCGTCGATTGGCGCCCCCGGATGAACTCGATGCCGACTAATTCATAGCCTAAGGCCTCAACCGGTGCTGAAATTATCTCTGTTAACTTTTGTTCTAATGTGGACAAGCCCACCCCCAAGACATAAAAAAAGGGCCTAATAGCCCAGTGATTCTGCTGTCAAATAACAAAAAACCCCGAAATTCGGGGCTTTATGCAACTGGACCCTGTTTGCCGCAAAGCGGCTTCGGTACAACTTTCTGACAAGTATTTTTTTCAAATTGAAATCGAAAGTATCTGAGGTCTACCGAATACAACATTTGAAAAAAAACACTTTAGGAAAGTGGTTGCGGGGGCCGGATTTGAACCGACGACCTTCGGGTTATGAGCCCGACGAGCTACCAGGCTGCTCCACCCCGCGTCCGAAAACGTGGCAAATATTACGTTGATAACGACAAAAAAGCAAGTTATCTGACTGATTTGGTACCGAGGACGGGACTTGAACCCGTAAGCCCAATCGGGCACTACCACCTCAAGGTAGCGTGTCTACCAATTCCACCACCCCGGCACTGATTCAACTGGTTGTTTTTACTATTTAAGTCGTCACAACCATTTTAAAACTTTTTTCTATCGTTACTACTTACTGCTGGCAAAACATTACTGCGGGATATCGCTACTTGGCTTAGCTGGTGCTACTGGAGCTGTAGTCTGCTCAGTTTTTGCAGGCGTACCCAAGTTTTCCCACTCGCTGCCTGTATGGCCCTGGTTGGTGCTCATATTGCCCAGAATCAAGCTAATGACGAAGAACAGCGTCGCCAATAAAGCCGTCATGCGAGTCATAAAGTTACCGGAACCATTCGAACCGAACAGAGTTGCAGACGCACCTGCTCCGAATGAGGCTCCCATATCCGCGCCTTTACCTTGCTGCAACATGATCAGAGCAACTAGCCCAATCGAAATCAGCAAGAAAAATACCAGAAGAGCTTCGTACATAGTTGTACCTGTATCCTTGCGGATTCACCGCATGCCAAATGCTTTTCACCCATCAGCGGGGACTTATTCACCCACTTAAGCGGGTGTGAATACTAACCAAAGCGCATAGTACACGCAAGGGCAATTTCACAACACGAGTTCATTTGCAGAAAAAAACGTCAAGTTATTCAACTTCAGCGCAATTTATGGGGGAAAGAGTCACACCCTCCCCCATAAAAACACCATTAACCTGCCGCTTTCACCGCATCTGCGATCCGGTTTGCCATTTCAGCAATCAATGATTCTTCAGCATCACCTTCAACCATCACGCGGATTAATGGTTCGGTACCTGATTTACGCAACAGAACGCGGCCACGCTCGCCCAATTCTTTTTCAACCTGGTGGTTAACTTCTTTAACTTTCTCTGATTCCAGTGGGTCATGATCGCCGGAGAAACGCACATTGACCAGAATTTGTGGCATCAATTTCATGCCACTGCACAGGTCATGTAGGCTCATATGGTTACGCACCATCGCCGTCAGCACTTGCAGACCAGCAACAATGCCGTCACCGGTGGTAGTTTTATCCAACAAAATCACGTGGCCTGAGTTTTCAGCACCAATACGCCAGCCTTTCTCTTGCATGGCTTCCAGCACGTAGCGGTCGCCCACTTTGGCACGAACAAAAGGAATGCCGAGCTGTTTCAGTGCAAGCTCTAGGCCCATATTACTCATTAGCGTACCAACCGCACCGCCTTTCAGTTGGCCCTGACGCAAGCCTTCGCGCGCGATGATATACAAAATCTGGTCGCCATCAACCTTGTTGCCTAGATGATCAACCATCATCAAGCGGTCACCATCACCGTCAAATGCCAGGCCAACATGTGCCTCTTCAGCCAGCACACGCGCTTGCAGCAAGCGAACATCCGTGGCACCACATTCTTCATTGATATTCATTCCATCAGGTTCACAGCCGATGGTGATAACATTTGCCCCGAGTTCACGTAATACACTTGGGGCGATGTGATAGGTGGCACCATTGGCGCAATCGACCACAATTTTTAACTCTTTCAGGCTAAGTTCGCTCGGGAATGTGCCTTTACAGAACTCAATGTAGCGCCCGGCCGCATCCACGATACGGTTAGCTTTACCCAATTCGGCAGATTCAACGCAGGTTAATGGTTTTTCCATTTCTGCTTCAATGGCCTCCTCCACATCATCAGGCAGTTTGGTGCCATCAATTGAGAAGAATTTAATGCCATTATCTTCGAAAGGGTTATGGGACGCTGAAATAACAATACCGGCTTCAGCGCGGAAAGTTCGGGTCAGATAAGCAACAGCAGGGGTCGGCATCGGGCCGGTAAATGATGCCGATAGCCCAGCGGCAGCCAAGCCGGCTTCCAGCGCCGATTCCAGCATGTAGCCGGAAATACGCGTATCTTTACCGATGATAATTTTACGAGAACCATGTCGAGCCAGAACTTTACCGGCAGCCCAGCCGAGCTTTAATACAAAATCAGGCGTAATCGGACTCTCACCCACTTTGCCGCGAATGCCATCTGTACCAAAGTATTTACGGTTACTCATAATTTTTGTTTATCCCTTCGCTGAAAGTGTTGCCTCGACGATACGCATCGCCTCGACAGTTTCTTTGACATCATGCACTCGGACAATCTGTGCGCCTTGCATAGCGGCAATGACAGCACAAGCGACACTCCCGATGACCCGCTGTTGTGGCGGAACATGTAATAACTGACCCACCATCGATTTTCGCGACATTCCCACTAACAATGGCAACCCAAAATGGTGCAGTTCAGCCAGTCGCGCCAATAACTGATAATTATGCGCCAAATCTTTACCGAAACCGAAGCCTGGGTCGAGTAACAATTTACTTTTTGCGATACCGGCCGCAACACAGCGAGCGATATGGTATTCAAAGAACTGGTTTACATCAGCCAGTAAATCATCGTAATGCGGTGACTGCTGCATACTTTGCGGTTGCCCCTGCATATGCATCAGGCACACCGGCAGACCGGTTTTTGCCGCAGCGTCAAGCGCACCTGGCTCTTGTAATGAGCGGATATCATTAATCAGATGGGCGCCAGCTTGAGCAGATTCAGTGATAACCGCCGCTTTAGAGGTATCTACAGATAACCAAATATCAAAGCGCTTGGCTAATGCCTCGACAACTGGCACTACCCGATCAAGCTCCTCCTGCTCACTCACTTGTGCAGCACCAGGACGGGTGGACTCGCCACCAATATCAATCAGCGTAGCACCTGCTGATAACATCAATTGGGCATGCTGTAATGCTTTATCAATATTATTGTGATGTCCACCATCCGAAAACGAATCCGGGGTGACATTCAAGATACCCATAACTTGTGGGAGAGAGAGATCCAGAACCCGATCTCTGGCAGTTAACTGCATGTAATTACGCCTCAAAAGTGGCAATTCACTTTAATTTTATACCCAAAGTCATTGCGTTGCAGCAAGGCAAACCGAACAAGCCCCGATGAACAAACCAAAGTTCAGTGATTCAAGTGGGAACCGCAGCAACGCCAAGTAAGCAGGATATGACAGAAAAAGAAAAACCCCGGGCAAGCCCGAGGTTTATATTAATCACAACGCTTTTAGATGCCAACAGTTGACTTACTTATCGCCCAACTGTTCTGACATGGTATTTGAATTGCCTGGCGTTGGTACATTTGGCTCATCAACCGGCGTTGGTGCCTTTGGTGTGCTGTCATTGTCAGATGATTTATTCTTGGTCGCATCATCCCAACCCGCTGGCGGGCGAACTTCTTTGCGATTCATCAAATCATCAATCTGCGGTGCATCAATCGTTTCATACTTCATCAAAGCATCTTTCATGGTATGCAGAACATCCATATTTTCCATCAGCAAAGTACGTGCACGCTGATAGTTACGCTCGACAAGTAATTTAACTTCCTGATCGATAATACGCGCGGTTTCATCAGACATATGCTTGGCTTTTGCCACAGAACGGCCAAGGAATACCTCGCCTTCTTCTTCAGCATACAGCAACGGCCCCAGTTTTTCGGAGAAGCCCCACTGCGTCACCATGTTACGCGCGATAGACGTGGCAACTTTGATATCATTCGATGCACCGGTAGAGACTTTTTCCGGCCCGTAAATTATCTCTTCAGCAAGACGACCACCGTATAAGGTAGAGATCTGGCTTTCCAGTTTCTGACGGCTAGCGCTGATAGCATCACCTTCCGGCAGGAAGAATGTTACACCCAACGCACGACCACGTGGAATAATGGTCACTTTATGTACTGGGTCATGTTCAGGTACCAGACGACCGATGATCGCATGGCCTGCTTCATGATAAGCCGTTGATTCTTTTTGTGCTTCTGTCATTACCATGGAGCGACGTTCCGCACCCATCATAATTTTATCTTTCGCTTTCTCAAACTCAGCCATCGAAACAACACGCTTATTACCACGAGCAGCAAACAACGCGGCTTCGTTGACCAGGTTAGCCAGGTCAGCACCAGAGAAGCCTGGTGTACCACGTGCGATAACTGAAGCATCGATATCGGTATCTAATGGCACGCGGCGCATATGAACTTTCAGAATCTGTTCACGACCACGGACATCAGGTAAGCCAACCACAACCTGACGGTCAAAACGACCTGGACGCAGTAACGCCGGGTCAAGAACGTCTGGACGGTTAGTTGCTGCGATGACGATGATGCCTTCATTGCCTTCAAAGCCATCCATTTCAACCAGCATTTGGTTCAGTGTCTGTTCACGTTCATCATGACCACCACCCAAACCAGCGCCACGTTGACGGCCTACCGCATCGATTTCATCGATAAAGATGATACAAGGTGCGGCTTTTTTAGCCTGCTCAAACATGTCACGGACACGGGATGCACCCACACCAACGAACATTTCTACGAAGTCAGAACCAGAAATAGTGAAGAATGGCACTTTAGCTTCACCTGCAATGGCTTTCGCCAGCAAGGTTTTACCTGTCCCTGGAGGACCAACCATCAATACGCCTTTCGGAATCTTACCGCCCAGTTTCTGGAAGCGGCTTGGCTCACGCAGATAGTCAACCAATTCACTGACTTCTTCTTTTGCTTCGTCGCAACCGGCCACATCAGCAAAAGAGGTTTTTATTTGATCTTCTGTCAGCATGCGGGCTTTGCTCTTGCCAAAGGACATCGCCCCTTTGCCGCCGCCACCTTGCATTTGACGCATAAAGAAGATCCAGACCCCAATCAACAACAACATTGGGAACCAGGAAATAAAGATAGAGGCCAGCAAGCTCGGCTCTTCCGGTGGCTCACCAACAACTTTCACATTTTTAGTCAATAAGGTATCTAACAGCTTTGGATCGTTGACCGGAATGAAAGTCGTATATTTGCTGTTATCTTTCTTACTGACGTTAATTTCACGCCCATTAATACGCGCTTCACGAACCTGTTCTTGGGTTACGTCGGACATGAAAGTAGAGTAATCCACTTTACGGCCATTCGATTCGCTGGGTCCAAAGCTCTGGAATACAGACATCAGTACGACTGCAATAACTAACCAGAGAATTAGGTTTTTCGCCATGTCACTCAAGGGATTAACCTCATATTACAACTGTGTTAACAAACAGCGTTAGGGTACTACAGTTTCCGCCCTGTCGCTACAATGTACACTTCACGCGATCGCGCACGAGAAGCGTCTGGCTTACGAATCTTAACTTTCGTAAACAGGGAGCGAATTTCCCGTAGGTATTCATCAAAGCCATCTCCCTGAAACACCTTCACCAGGAAACTTCCGCCTGGCGCAAGTACATCACGACACATATCTAAAGCTAATTCAACCAGATACATTGATTTAGGTATATCGACTGCCGGAGTACCACTCATATTCGGGGCCATATCACACATGACCACCTGAACTTTTTTATCCCCAACACGCTCAAGTAAAGCTTTCAGGACGAGTTCATCACGAAAATCGCCCTGAAGGAAATCGACACCAACGATAGGATCCATTGGTAGAAGATCACATGCGATGACCCGCCCTTTACCGCCTATTTGGGTTACTGCATATTGGGACCAACCGCCGGGTGCAGCGCCTAAATCGACTACTGTCATACCGGGTTTAAAAAGTTTATCGTTCTGTTGTATTTCATCAAGTTTAAACCAGGCGCGGGAGCGTAGCCCCTTTTTCTGTGCCTGAATTACATATTTATCGCTAAAGTGTTCTTGTAACCAGCGACTAGAGCTAGCCGAACGCTTTTTATTAGACATCTCTTTTTCCAACTATCTTAATTAAGAGCCCGCGCATCTGTTGCTTAGCTCGCGTAAACTCCCCATCGACGTAGACCGATTTGGTGATACACATGAGATGGCGGTAGAATGAACCGTTTTCAATCCCAACTTAAGCAAAAAAGACGATGAATCTGAATAACAAACAAAAACAGCACCTGAAAAGCCTGGCCCATCCATTAAAGCCAGTAGTCATGCTGGGCAATAACGGGTTAACCGAAGGGGTGCTGGCTGAAATCGAACAAACGCTGGAACATCATGAACTTATTAAGGTGAAGATCACTGCTGAAGAGCGTGAAACCAAAGCCCTAATTGCTGATGCCATCGTGCGTGAGACCGGTGCCGTTAACGTCCAAATCATCGGTAATATTTTAGTGCTCTATCGCCCAGCGAAAGAGCGGAAAATTATTTTACCGCGTTAATGACGCTTGTTTTAGAGAAAAGGTGCCATGCACTTTGTTCTGATAAAAGGCCGCAAGCGGCCTTTTACTTTTCTTTACAACTTCATTTTTGAGAAATAACGCGTAATAGCTGCTCAGATGGACAAGTATTACACATAATCCACGCTAAGAATTTCATATTCTACTTCGCCGCCTGGAGTTCGAATAACAACGACGTCATCGACTTCCTTACCAATCAGGCCACGAGCGATAGGTGAGTTAACCGAAATAAGATTTTGTTTAAAATCCGCTTCATCATCACCCACAATCCGGTATTGCTGCTCTTCTTCGCTATCCACATTTAATACACGAACCGTGGCACCAAAAATAACGCGGCCATTATTAGGCATTCTGGTGATATCAATCACCTGCGCATTAGAGAGTTTTGCTTCTATTTCTTGAATCCGGCCTTCACAGAACCCTTGTTGCTCGCGGGCTGCATGATATTCCGCATTTTCTTTCAAGTCACCGTGTTCGCGGGCAGTGGCGATATCAGCAATAATTTTAGGGCGACGAACGCCTTTTAAAAAATCCAGCTCTTCACGCAGTTTCTCTGCGCCATTTACCGTCATCGGAATCTGTTTCATCTTTTAAATACCTCTAAATCTATCCTGTTCAAAAAACCGTCATCCTAACGTTTTCGAATGAAAATGCGGCTAGTTTGATAGCCTACCCGCCTCCAGGCGATAAACAAAAAAAATCACCCCGGAGCCAAAACCCCAAGTCAGGATCAATTCTGCATTTTGATATGCATTTTAACGTAGAGTTCCTTTAGGGTCATCGTTTACTTTCGCCCTCGTTGCACCGTAGTATGGCAACACGTTATTCAGCAGTTATACCGAAATTATGCATTTTTCACGAATTGTCAGTGGATTGGCCTGTGCTATTGCGATCAATATCAGCATATCTAACGCCAATGCGGCTCAGGTCGAAAATTACACACAGTATCTGCCTGATGGGGCAAATCTTGCGTTAGTAGTACAAAAAATCGGGGCTACGACCCCAGCAATAGACTATCACGCTCAGCAGATGGCCTTACCCGCCAGTACGCAAAAAGTCCTGACCGCATTGGCCGCTTTGCTACAGCTTGGACCTGATTTTCGCTTCAATACCACACTAGAAAGTCACGGTCCGATCACCGATGGTGTGTTGCGCGGCAATTTAGTTGCACGTTTTGATGGTGACCCCACTTTAACACGCCAGCAGTTGCGTAATATGGTGGCTACGCTAAGAAAAGCCGGTGTAAAACAAGTTGCAGGTGATTTGATCATTGATACGTCGGTTTTTGCCAGCCACGACAAAGCACCCGGTTGGCCGTGGAACGATATGACACAATGTTTTAGTGCCCCACCTGCGGCGGCCATTGTCGATCGTAACTGTTTTTCAGTCTCACTATACAGCGCACCTAATCCGGGTGACATGGCATTTATCCGAGTTGCATCCTATTATCCGGTGCAAATGTTCAGTGAAGTACGTACTTTAGCTAAAGGTTCACCAGATGCGCAATATTGCGAGTTAGATGTCGTTCCAGGCGAATTAAACCGATTCACGCTTACCGGATGCCTGACACAACGCAGTGAACCGCTGCCTCTGGCCTTTGCAGTACAAAATGGTGCCAGCTATGCCGGTGCCATCTTGAAAGATGAACTGAAAAAAGCGGATATTCAGATTGACGGCAGCCTACGCCGGCAGACGACCCCCAATGCCGCTGGCACCGTGCTAGCGCAAGCGCAGTCAGCACCGTTACATGACTTACTGAAAATCATGTTGAAAAAGTCTGACAACATGATTGCCGATACCGTATTCAGGACCATTGGTCATCAGCGATTTGGTGTACCGGGCACATGGCGCGCCGGTGCCGATGCGGTGCGTCAGGTTCTGCGCCAGAAGGCCGGTGTGGATCTGGGGAACAGTATTGTCGTGGATGGATCGGGTTTGTCACGTCATAATCTCATTTCACCGGCAACCATGATGCAAGCTTTGCAATATATAGCTCAACATGATCAAGAACTTAATTTTATCTCAATGCTGCCATTATCGGGCTATGACGGTACATTACGTTATCGTGGTGGCCTGCATGAAGCGGGTGTTGATGGCAAAGTTTCGGCCAAAACCGGTGCACTACAAGGCGTATACAATCTGGCCGGATTTATTACTACCGCCAGTGGGCAACGCATGGCATTTGTCCAATTCTTGTCGGGTTACGCCGTACCACCTGAAGATCAAAAAAATCGTCGGGCACCTTTGGTTCGCTTCGAAAGCCGCCTGTATAAAGACATCTATCAGAATAATTAAAAATTATGAAACTACTGATTGTTGAAGATGATGAACTGCTGCAACGCGGGATAGCTATGGCCCTGACCAATCAGGGCTATGCCTGTGACTGTGCCGGTACCGCAGCCGAAGCGCACAGTTTATTACACACCAGTCAGTACAGCATGGTAATCCTCGATCTCGGCCTGCCGGATCAAGATGGTGCCGTGTTGTTGCGTCAATGGCGGCGCCAGCATGTCACCTTACCGGTACTTATCCTCACCGCCCGTGATGCACTGGAAGATCGGGTTGACGGGCTGGATGCCGGTGCTGACGATTACCTTATCAAACCTTTCGCGTTAGCCGAGTTACTGGCACGCGTTCGCGCATTGATTCGTCGTTATCAGGGGCAAAGTGACAATTTGGTGCAACAAGATGACCTGAGCCTTAACTTATCAACACAGCAAGTCTGTTTGCAGGATCAGCCGCTGGAAGTCACGCCCAAGGAGTTTGCGATCCTCTCGCGCTTAATTATGCGGGCCGGTCAAACCGTTAACCGTGAGTTATTACAGCAGGATCTGTATACCTGGAATGATGATCTCGGCTCCAATACGCTAGAAGTGCATATCCATAATCTTCGCCGCAAATTAGGCAAAGATCGTATTCGTACCGTAAGGGGTATTGGCTATCGTCTGGAGGCACAATCATGATCAGTATGCGACGCCGTCTGATTTTAATGCTGGCGTTAATATTATTGGTTACCCAGTTGATCAGTGCCTTTTGGTTATGGCATGAAAGTCAGGAGCAAATCAGCTTCCTGGTTGATGAAACCCTTAGCGCACAAGCGCGTAATGAGCGGGTTGATACGGAAATAGCGGAAGCCATTGCATCACTGCTTGCGCCGTCGCTCATCATGATGGCCATCACCCTTTTGCTCTCTTTCTGGGCGATCAGTTGGATTATTCGTCCACTGGATCAATTGCAAAAAAAGCTGGCTGAACGTTCAGCCGATAATCTCACCCCAGTGATTGTTAAGAGCGATATGCAAGAAATCGTCTCTGTAACATCGACACTTAACCAGTTGTTATTCCGGCTCTCTAATACTATTGCGCAAGAACGCCTGTTCACTGCCGATGCCGCACATGAGTTACGCACACCTCTGGCCGGGATTCGTCTGCACCTTGAGTTGATGGAACAACAAGGGATCACTGAAAGTAACTCATTGATTAGTCGCATCGACTTATTGATGCATACTATTGAACAGTTACTGACACTCTCCAGAGCAGGCCAAAATTTTGCTAGTGGCCTATATCAATCTCTTGATTGGACTGAAAATGTGGTGCAGCCACTGCAAGATGAATTACAGGAAATGTGTGATCTTCGGCAACAAACTATCCAGTGGGAATTTCCGCCTTATGCCAAGACAGAAGGTGACGCCACGCTACTGCGCCTGATGTTGCGAAATCTGGTTGAAAATGCCCATCGTTATAGCCCGGTTGGTAGCCAGATTTCAGTCAAACTCGTTACTGAAAACTTGGGTGCCATTCTGCAAGTGATGGATGAAGGGCCGGGAATAAAACCAGAACAGGCGGGTGAACTGACTCAAGCGTTTCGTCGTATGGATCAACGCTATGGCGGCAGTGGGTTAGGGCTAAATATCGTGATCCGTATTGTTCAACTGCACCAAGGCAGGTTAACACTGGAGAACCGCCCAGACCGTTCAGGACTGCAGGCGCAATGCTGGATACCTGCCGTCACCCATGGCACGGCATTACCTCCATTTAGCTAGTGTCGCCCATTAGGTGTTCAAATAAAAGGGCCGCCACAGGTGAAGTGGCAGCCCTCATTTATACTCATAACAACGTTATGACTCACAACAACCGGAAATTTAACGTTCGTAGATAAACTCTACGCCGTCATCATCTTCCTCATCCCAATCGTCATCATCTTCTTCTACCGCTGCCGCTTCCACTTCAGCCAGTTGTTCACGGTGATAATCATCCCACATGAATTCAACTTTTTCTGGCGCACTTTCTGCAATGGCCATAGCTTTAGGTTGGGTGTTAAGGAATTTCATGACATCCCAGCACAGCGCGTTTACATTGTCGCGATTTGCTGCGGAAATCATGTAGTACTTATCTTCCCATCCCAGCGCTTCTACAATGGCCTTAGCGCGGACCTCAGCTTCTTCTGTACCTATCAGGTCAATCTTATTGAAAACAAGCCAGCGTGGCTTCTCTGCAAGATTTTCGCTGTATTGCTGTAACTCATTAACGATGACTTTGGCATTCTCAATCGGATCTGATTCATCGATCGGAGCCAGATCAACCAAGTGCAACAGTACACGACAACGTTCCAGATGCTTCAGGAAGCGAATACCCAGACCAGCACCGTCTGATGCGCCTTCGATCAAACCGGGAATATCGGCAACCACAAAGCTCTGCTCATGATCCATTCGTACCACACCCAGACTTGGGATCAATGTCGTAAATGGATAATCAGCTACTTTTGGTTTAGCCGCAGAAACCGCACGAATAAAGGTGGATTTACCCGCGTTTGGCAAACCTAACATCCCCACATCAGCCAGCAGCAACAACTCAAGCATCAATTCACGTGTTTCGCCTTCAGTACCCATGGTTTTCTGGCGTGGCGCACGGTTTACCGATGATTTGAATCGAGTGTTCCCTAACCCATGGAACCCCCCTTTCGCGACCATCAGAACCTGACCATGGCGGGTCATATCACCCACAATCTCACCCGTACCCTGATCCAGTACGCGGGTACCAACCGGGACTTTAATGGTGATATCTTTACCACGTTTGCCGGTACAGTCACGGCTCTGGCCATTCTGCCCACGTTCAGCACGGAAAGACTTCACAAAACGGTAATCAATCAGCGTGTTAAGGTTTTCATCGGCCAGCAGGTAAATATCGCCGCCATCACCACCATCACCACCGTCAGGACCACCATTAGGGATATATTTTTCGCGGCGGAAGCTGACACAACCGTTACCACCGTCACCGGCTACAACCAAAATCGTAGCTTCATCAACAAACTTCATTTACTTTCTCCGTAAATCATTCACCGGGCCGCTGCTTTTGCGGAGCAACCAGGTTTATTTCTGTCCGACGTGGCCACCAACGATGTCCAATTGCGGAAAACATTGCGCCGGCCACTACCACGAATGCGCCTGCGTATCCCACAAGATTGAGGGACGGTGCAGCAAACATTTCTGGCCAGGCCAGCGCCAATAGAATTGAAAAAAACAAGGTAAACAACGGCGTCAATGTGACAAGTGCGCTTACCTGAGCTGCCTGCCAGCGCGCCATGGCCTCAGCCAAAGCACCGTAACCCACCAGGGTATTAACCCCACAAAATAGTAAACAGGCAAACTGCCACCCATTTAGCTGAAAAATAACGGCTGGTTTCGCCATTGGGAATAATGCAATTGCACATAAAGTGTACAACAATAATAGGATTTGTTGCGATGCCATACGCCTTAATAGCACCTTCTGGGCGACACCATAGCTGACCCAAACAACCGCTGCACAGACACCCAATGCCACGCCAAGCGTATAATCAGTCAAACGGGTAAAGATTTCATGCAGACTGGTATTAAAAAATAACAACAAGCCGCAAATCAGCATACCCGCACCAATAACCTGGGTAATGCGCATCCGCTCTTTTAAAATCAACACACTGGCAACCATCATACCGACTGGTGATAATTGCCCGATAACCTGGGATGCCGTCGGACTTAGATATTGTAATGATGAACTGAAGAAGATGAAATTCCCCAGCAGGCCACACGTCGCAACTATCAGTAATACCAGCCAGCGACGTTGGCGAAAAAGTGTAAGCGAGGGTAGCTGACGACGCGAAGCCAGAATAATCCCCAAGCCGATAGCCGCCATCGTGAAGCGATACCAAACAATGGTAAAAGGCTCCATCACCTCAAGCACTTGCTTCATTGCGATCGGCAAGGCACCCCAGAATACGGCAGTGGTTAGTGCCAAAAAAATACCTAAACCAGCCTGCTGCTTCGTATCCATTTTTTACCGAAGGGGGTTAACCCTGAAATGTAAAAAGCCCCGCAACGAAATTGCAGGGCTTACATCTATTTACAGGACGCGAAAAACTTATACAGCTTCGATGCTGATAAATTTACGGTTTTTCGGGCCTTTAACTTCGAACTTGACTTTACCGTCAGCCAAAGCAAACAGAGTATGGTCTTTACCGCAACCTACGTTGGTGCCTGCATGGAACTTAGTTCCACGTTGACGAACGATGATGCTGCCTGCCAGAACTGCTTCGCCGCCAAAACGTTTTACGCCAAGACGTTTACTTTCGGAGTCACGACCGTTACGAGTCGAGCCACCAGCCTTTTTATGTGCCATTTATCCGCTCTCCTAAATCTTAAGCGCTGATACCGGTGATTTTAACATCAGTGAACCACTGACGATGACCTTGCTGCTTACGGTAATGCTTACGACGACGGAATTTAACAATCTTAATCTTCTCGCCACGACCGTGAGCAATTACTTCAGCCTTGATCTTGCCACCATCGACTAAAGGAGCGCCGATATTGATTTCTTCACCGTTAGCAATCATCAGAACTTGGTCAAACTCAACAGTTTCACCAGTTGCGATGTCCAGCTTTTCCAGGCGAATGGTTTGACCTTCGCTTACTCGGTGTTGTTTACCACCACTTTGGAAAACCGCGTACATATAAAACTCCGCTTTCCGTGCACTCCACTTTTGTAGTCCAGAGCGCACTATAAATATTCACAATAGGGCGCGAATTCTACGCAAAAATGTAGTGAATGACAAGTATATAATCAGCCCAAGCGAAGAAAAAAAGCACAGTTTCTTACATCATGTTTATTTGATGGATTTTTCAAGTACAATCATAGTCTCAGGGAACGTCATGTAATAATGTGGGCGGTAATCTCATCGCAGTTAAAGAGAAAAACAGCTGAATATAACAATGAACCTAGAAAAGATTATCGAGTTAACCGCGCCGGATATGGCGGCAGTAAACACAACAATTCTCGACCAGTTGAACTCTGATGTTGTTCTCATCAATCAATTGGGCCATTACATTATCAGTGGTGGCGGGAAACGAATTCGCCCTATGATCGCCGTTTTGGTGGCCCGTGCGTTGCACTACCAAGGCAGTAAGCATATCACTGTCGCGGCATTGATTGAATTTATCCACACAGCGACCTTGCTGCATGATGATGTGGTCGATGAATCTGATATGCGCCGTGGTAAAGCGACGGCTAATGCGGCATTTGGTAATGCCGCCAGTGTATTGGTGGGCGACTATATCTATACGCGCTCATTCCAGATGATGACCGACCTCGAATCACTGCGCGTTCTTACTTTGATGTCAGAAGCCACAAACGTTATTGCTGAAGGTGAAGTCTTACAGTTAATGAACTGTAATAACCCAGACATCACTGAAGAAAACTATATGCAGGTTATTTACAGCAAAACGGCTCGCTTGTTTGAGGCAGCCTCACAGTCTGCGGCCGTGCTGGCGGATGCCACTGAAACGCAGGAGTTAGCGTTACAGAATTATGGCCGTTATCTGGGTACTGCATTCCAGCTCATTGATGACCTGCTCGATTACAGCTCTGATGGCACCACTTTGGGTAAGAATACCGGTGACGACCTCAATGAAGGTAAACCTACATTGCCCCTACTGCATGCCATGCGTAATGGCACAGTGGAACAAGCAGCCATGATTCGGCAAGCAATTGAACAAGGCAATGGCCGCCATTTACTCGAACCCGTATTGGCTGCAATGCAGCAGTGTGGCTCACTTGACTATACCCGTCGGCGTGCAGAGGAAGAGGCTGACAAAGCTATTGCTGCGTTACAGATTCTCCCTGAAAGTGAATACCGTCTGGCTCTTGAGGGTTTAGCGCACATTGCCGTACAACGCGATTTTTGAGAAACCATTAAGAAACCCGCGCTTTGCCGCCCGGGTTTATCTTTTTTGCTATTAATCCAAACGTTTCATCAGTGTTCCTACCCCTTCCCGCAGCAAAAATGCAATAGCTCGCGAGCGCTCAGCATCAGTGAGTTGATTGTAAGCTTCAATCCATATAGC
Organism: Yersinia sp. 2540 StPb PI; assembly: GCF_052217165.1. Taxonomy (NCBI): domain Bacteria; kingdom Pseudomonadati; phylum Pseudomonadota; class Gammaproteobacteria; order Enterobacterales; family Yersiniaceae; genus Yersinia; species Yersinia sp. 2540 StPb PI. Next base: position 1,045,378 of record NZ_JAZGQC010000001.1, on the reverse strand, counting down.
CAATGGGTCATTGCGCTGCACAACATATTCCGCGGGGGTTTCTTTCAAGCGTAAAACACTCAGTACATCAGATGGTAACCCCTCGATAGCGTACTCTACCGCCTTTCCCTGCACCCCAAGTTTACGTCTGCGTTCCCAACCTTCCTTTCTGGCTCGACCATTAACCCCTGCAGGCGTTTTAGGCAACCCGCCAATACCAATAAGCTCAGCAGCGGTAATCCATTGTTTTTTCATATCCATTCTCTATCAATGAGCTGCTGTAGCAAGTTCCTGGCACAAAGTGCACATCTGGCGGACTTAATCGATTCTCAATTGCTCGATCAGGCTTTTAGCTCCTTCACGAAAAATAAAGGTAATAACCTGCTCCCGTTCAGCCTCCGTAAAACGATAGTAAGCCTCTATCCATAGGGCTAATGGGTCTTGCCGTACTGGCGTATACTGTGCCGGCTCTTCTCTTAAATGTAATGAATTCAGTATGGTGGAAGGTAAACTTTCAACATGATACTCCACCGCCTTCCCTTGAACGCCACGACGACGGCGCTGTTCCCACCCCTCACGTTTCGCCATGAGGTTAATGCCTTGTGGTGATGAGGGTAATCCCTCAAGACCTGCCAGTTCCTTAGCGGCAAACCACTCTTTTTTCATGGTGTTGCTTCCTAATATGCGTTGCGACACAAAAAAGGAATATTTAGAAAACATTTAAAATCTTTTAGAAAATAAATGGTATGATCTTTCTAAATGGTCACTTTCTGTTCACAGTACGATTAACAATGTACTGTTATTTATATCACTAACACGTCAGCTGCTTAGAAAAAAAAAGGATTAAAGATGATTTTAAGGAAATCTGATTGGCACCCAGCAGACATCATTGCCGCACTACGTAAAAAAGGCACAACTTTAGCCGCCCTCTCTCGTGAGGCAGGGTTAAGTTCCTCCACTCTTGCCAATGCGTTAACTCGCCCTTGGCCAAAAGGGGAATGGTTGATTGCCGAATGTTTAGAGATTCATCCTTCCGAAATTTGGCCAACACGCTATTTTGATCCGAAAACAGGGGTTCTTCTTGACCGAAAAGTGAGGATACGGCCGGCTATTCTTCGGGCATAAAAAAACCGCCGATGCATAGCTTCGGCGGTTGATAATATTATCTCAGGGGCAGCTTTAAGCCCCTGCTACTACTTGTTATTGACGAACTGCTCGCCCAACTCAATATCTTTGTGCAATACATCAAGCATGCTTTCTAGCGCTTGCTGTTCAAACGCACTCAGTTTGCCAATGTCTTTACGTTCAGCAACACCCTCTTTACCTAACAGGATTGGCTGAGCAAAGAAACGGGCATATTTACCGTCGCCTTCAACGTAAGAACATTCAACAACATTGCTTTCGCCTTGCAGAGCACGAACCAGAGAAAGACCAAAACGTGCCGCAGCCTGCCCCATCGATAGAGTCGCTGACCCGCCACCGGCTTTTGCTTCAACAACTTCAGTACCCGCATTCTGGATACGTTTAGTCAGGTCAGCCACTTCTTGCTCGGTAAAGCTAATGCCTGGAATTTGTGACAACAATGGCAAAATGGTAACACCAGAGTGGCCACCGATAACCGGCACTTCGATATCTTGAGGTTGCTTACCTTTCAGTTCAGCAACAAAGGTATTAGAGCGAATGGTATCCAGTGTCGTAATGCCAAATAATTTATTCTTGTCGTAAACACCGGCTTTTTTCAGTACTTCTGCGGCGATCGCTACTGTCGTGTTAACTGGGTTGGTAATGATACCGATTAATGCTTTCGGGCAAGTACGCGCGATTTGCTCAACCAGATTACGGACGATGCCAGCATTAACATTGAACAGATCTGAACGATCCATGCCCGGTTTACGTGCAACACCCGCAGAAATCAGAACAATATCGGCCCCTTTAAGGGCTGGGGTAGCATCTTCGCCGCTGAAGCCTTTAATATTAACAGCGGTCGGGATATGGCTCAGATCAACCGCAACACCGGGAGTCACTGGCGCGATATCATATAATGAGAGGTCTGAACCTGAAGGAAGCTGGGTCTTGAGTAGAAGAGCGAGGGCCTGGCCGATACCACCAGCGGCACCGAGAACTGCAACTTTCATCCTATACTCCTTTTTATATTTAATTTAAATTTGCCGTGAATTCATCTATTTAGGCACCTTAATTTATTGTGATTTTAAACACAATCTATTAACAGTCAGATTGAGATATCACGCATCAAAAAGGCGCATAAGACGTATGCATTTTAGAGTAAATCGCTTATTCATTAATGATATAGCGCACATTATTCTAAAATTTACTGAAGTATTCATGACAGGTTAATCGGCGGTTACATTACACCCTTCCGTTACATCAGAACAACATCATTTTAATAACATTTTAGTTACTCACGCCGAATGTTGATAAAAACTGATTTAGCATAATCGTAACAGTAAGATGATGTGAAAATTTCACCACACCTTGATATCAGTGCTTTTATCACCAATACTCCATAGTCATGTTGAATAAAAATTCATTTATATGCATAATAATCCTATTCACTATTGACTGATTAAGGCATAGAAAATGCGTAATCCCGCAAAACAAGAAGATCTTATCAAAGCGTTTAAAGCGTTATTGAAAGAAGAGAAATTCAGTTCTCAAGGTGAGATCGTTTTGGCCTTGCAGGAAGAAGGCTTCGAAAATATCAACCAATCCAAAGTTTCACGTATGCTAACCAAATTCGGTGCGGTTAGAACGCGTAATGCCAAAATGGAGATGGTTTACTGCTTACCCGCAGAATTGGGGGTGCCAACAACCAGTAGCCCACTAAAAAATCTGGTCTTGGATGTCGATTATAATGATTCAGTCGTTGTGATTAATACCAGCCCTGGTGCGGCACAGCTGATCGCCCGCCTGCTGGATTCATTAGGTAAGGCTGAAGGGATCTTAGGCAGTATTGCTGGTGACGATACCATTTTCACAACGCCTGCCAGAGGTTTTACGGTTAAACAACTGCATGAAGCCATTCTTGGGCTATTCGAACAAGAGCTTTAATTCCACATCTTTATGTCTGATGTATATAGATGCGGCCTTCTGCGCCGCACTGTATCCCTGTCACCGTTATCCGATTAATCATACCTTCATAGCCTTTAACCAGGGCATATAACTACTGATTTCGGTCTAAGCCACAAAATAATTCTGCTTATCTCTCCCTTACAGTCAAACCTACCACTGACTAACGCACTTTTAGTCAAAAACGCTTATTCAATTGAAAACATTAAGTTTTTACTTGAGCGTGCTGTTTTTTAATCACTTTTTATTCCTTTTAGTTCTTAAAAAGTAGTCACTAACGATAAAGTGACCTTAAATATTATTAGCTTGCTATTAATATTCTCAGTTACTAGATGTATACTCATTTTCGTGACGTAAATCACACTTCATGCAAAGTGATAAAGAATAAATAGAGGCAATAACATGAATATTAAAACTACCATCGCAACCGCCAGCATTCTCTCTGTACTGTCATTTGGTGTTTTTGCAGCAGATTCTATCAATGAGAATCAGGCTGCAAAATTACAACCAATGGGCACCATTACCGTCAGTGGCCTTAACGGCGCACCATCCGATATTCGTCAGGCGCTGTCTGATAAAGCTGATGCTATGGGCGCTAAAGCTTACAAAGTGATCGAAGTGCGAGAAGAAAATAACTGGCATGCCACTGCCAAGATTTACCAGTAATTCGCGATAGATAGATCAAAAATGGCGTGAAGCCCAAATTGAAAAAAATTAAATAAACAGTAAAAACAATAAACTAAAAGTACCAGAATCATTAAAAGTACTTTTGGATTGTTGAATCTGATTAAGGAAAAATCATGAAAATCAAAACTACTCTGGCAGCCCTGAGTTTACTTTCTGTTGTTGCTTTCGGCGCATCTGCTGCGGAATCAATCAATGCCGCCCAAGCAAGCAAAATGACTGATTTAGGCGCAGTCAGTGTGAGCGCGATTACCGGTGCTCCTTCTGATATTGAGCAGGCCATCGCGAAAAAAGCTGATAGTGAAGGCGCTACGGCATACAAAATCATTGGTATGCATCAAGACAATGGTTGGCACGCCACAGCTAAGATTTACAAATAAGATTAAGCGCCAGCAGTGAAAGTAAATGCCCCGCTCAGAGGGGCATACTTTCGTATCTTGATGATTTATTCAATAGACTGAAAATAAAGATAAATACTAATTTTTAGCTTATTGAATAGAGTATTGATTGCAACAAGGTATTGGCTGAAGTCAGCCCACATCCGAATAATCCCTCGTCTATCCGACGAACCCTTTACCCCCGCTATCGCGGGGGCTTTTTTTATCCGACTTAATCCTGCGATAGAGCTTCTTGCTCCGCTTTTTTATCCAAAGCGCTCAGCAATTTGTTATGAATCCCACCAAAACCACCGTTACTCATCACTAGAATGTGATCACCCGGTTGTGCTGTTTTCACGATCATATCGACTAACGCATCAATATCAGCACTCCAATGTGCAGGCTGAATACAAGCTTCGGCCACTTCCACTACCTGCCAAGGGATATGCTGCGGCTGGAACAGGAACACTTCATCCGCACGGCCTAATGAAGGTGCTAACTCATTTTTACATAGCCCTAATTTCATGGTGTTAGAACGTGGCTCTAAAACAGCCAAAATACGCGCAGTCCCACCCACTTTACTGCGCAGTGCCGCCAGAGTGGCAAGAATAGCGGTTGGATGGTGAGCAAAATCATCATAAACCGTGACACCATGAGCTTCACCCCGCAATTCCAGCCGGCGACGAGCATTAATAAAATCACCCAGTGCCTTGCAAGCATCGGCGGGTAAAACCCCCACATGACGGGCGGCAGCGATCGCCATCAAACCGTTATGCATATTGTGTTCACCCACCAGTGACCAGCTGACCTCACCCACTAATTTATTATCAAGAAACACTTCATAAACACTGGCATCGGTTGATACTTTGCGCGCCGACCAACTGCCAGTTTCGCCGACCAACTCTTGCTCACTCCAGCAGCCCATCGCCATCACTTGCTTCAGGTGATTATCATTATCCGGCACGATGATTTTGCCTTTCCCTGGCACTAAACGTACCAGATGATGGAATTGCTTCTGGATAGCTTTCAGATCGTCAAAAATATCCGCATGATCGAACTCAAGGTTATTCATAACCAGCGTTCTTGGGCTGTAGTGAACAAACTTAGAGCGCTTATCAAAGAAGGCGCAATCATATTCATCAGCTTCAATGACAAAGAATGGGCTATTACCTAAACGTGCTGATACATCAAAATTACCCGGCACTCCGCCAATGACGAATCCCGGTTCATAACCACAGGCTTCCAGAATCCAGGTCACCATACCCGCAGTGGTGGTTTTTCCGTGTGTACCCGCCACCGCTAATACCCAGCGCTCTGGCAATACATGGTCATGTAACCATTGTGGGCCGGAAACATAAGGGATGCCTTGCTCTAATACTGCTTCAACACAAGGGTTACCACGGCTCATGGCATTACCAATGATCACTAAATCCGGGGTGGGACTCAGTTGAGCTGGGTCATATCCCTGAATTAAATCGATCCCTTGATTCTCCAGCAACGTGCTCATTGGTGGATACACGTTAGCATCCGCTCCTGTCACTTCATGACCTAATGAGCGGGCCAGCATTGCCAGGCCGCCCATAAAAGTGCCGCAGATACCTAATATGTGAATGCGCATAAATTTTCCGTATTAATAAGCTTCGAGTTTGTAACCATTCTACCGCTCAGAATCAAAGAGAAGAAATGGAATTGCCTATGAATCATTCTCACCTTTGGGCTACACTGCTGCCATCAGGTGTGTTGTTTGTTAATAAATCGATATTTAACCGTAGATCCAGGGATTGAGTCATGAAAACGTTAGGCGAATTCATCGTTGAGAAACAGCTAGACTTCTCTCACGCCACCGGCGAATTAACTGCATTACTTTCAGCAATCAAACTCGGCGCGAAGATTATTCATCGCGATATCAACAAAGCAGGTCTGGTTGATATTTTAGGTGCCAGCGGTGTTTCCAATATTCAGGGCGAAGACCAGATGAAACTGGACTTGTTTGCCAATGAAAAATTAAAAGCGGCCCTAAAAGCGCGTGGCGAAGTTGCCGGTATCGCCTCCGAAGAAGAAGATGATATTGTTATCTTTGATGGTGGCCGGGCAGAAAATGCCAAATATGTCGTTCTGATGGATCCGCTGGATGGTTCTTCAAATATCGATGTGAATGTATCCGTCGGTACTATTTTCTCCATCTATCGCCGCATTACCCCATTTGGTACTCCGATTACCGAAGCTGACTTCCTGCAACCTGGCACTAAACAAGTTGCCGCAGGTTATGTCGTCTACGGTTCTTCAACCATGCTGGTCTATACCACAGGTTACGGTGTCCATACTTTCACTTATGATCCGTCGCTGGGCGTTTTCTGTTTATCCGGCGAAAAAGTGCGTTATCCCGCAACCGGTTGCATGTATTCCATCAACGAAGGGAACTACATTAAATTCCCATTGGGTGTGAAGAAATACATCAAGTACTGCCAGGAACAAGATGAAGCCACCCAGCGCCCGTATACCTCACGCTACATTGGTTCACTGGTTGCCGACTTCCATCGTAACTTATTGAAAGGCGGTATTTATATTTACCCAAGCACCGCTAGCCACCCACAAGGGAAACTGCGTTTACTGTACGAATGCAACCCTATGGCCTTCTTGGCAGAACAAGCCGGTGGTAAGGCGACGGATGGGGTGAACCGCATTTTGGATATCGTGCCAGAGAAACTGCATCAGCGCGCACCTTTCTTTGTCGGTACCAAATCCATGGTGGAAGATGCGGAAGGTTTTATTGCCAAATTCCCGGATGAAGAAGCCAAGTAATTTGGGTAAATACAGTTAAAAAAGAGAGCAGCGGCCCCTAAGCCGCTGCTTTTTTATGCTCCAACCGCCAACTCATGATTGTGCAATTTAAACACTGCCATACTGGCTGACAATGCATTGGCTTGCTCTTCTAATGATCGCGTCGCCGCGGCGGCCTGTTCAACCAATGCGGCGTTCTGCTGGGCAACCTGATCCATTTGCGCAATAGCTACATTCACTTGCTCAATACCGCTACTTTGTTCATAACTTGCGGCTGAGATCTCACGCATCAATGCCGTTACCCGGCTAACTTCATCAGCGATCTCATGCATGGTTTTCCCTGCCGATTCGGCCATGTCTGCGCCCTCCTTCACCCGACTTTGCGACTCAACAATCAGATCTTTGATCTCTTTCGCCGACTGCGCACTGCGTTGTGCCAGATTACGTACCTCACCCGCGACCACAGCAAAACCACGCCCCTGTTCACCGGCTCTGGCGGCCTCAACCGCAGCGTTAAGTGCCAGAATATTAGTCTGAAACGCAATACCATCAATTACGGCAATAATATCGGAGATACGGCGCGAACTGGTGGTAATTGCCTGCATCTTATCAACCACATGACTCACGGCCTCACTGCCCTTATTGGCAATATCCGATACACTCATCGCCAAACGATTAGCCTGATCCGAGTTTTCAGCATTCATTTTTACGGTTGAGGTCAACTGCTCCATGCTGGCCGCAGTCTGTTCCAAAGAAGACGCCGACTCCTCTGTACGTTCAGCCAAATGACTGTTACCGGCAGCTAATTCCCGCGAGCCAATACCAATCTGCCCACCCACATCCCGTACATTACTCACTGACGCCACCAGCGATTGCTGCATCGTCTGTAACGCCTTTGCCAATCGGGCCAATTCAGTGTTGCCCTCACTATTGATACTGTGAGTTAAATCACCAGCAGCTATATATTCCAACTGATGAATTGATTGCACCAACGGCTGCAAAATAATGTATTTGAGCGCAAACCATGCCAGTACCGCAGAGATCAACGTGATCACCCCAGCAGCTACAATGATCGTCAGTTTAATTTTGGCGGCATTATTTGCATTGGCGATTTGCAATTGACCAGCATCCAGTGCATAGCTGCGAAAGGCAGTGACATCATTGTTAAAGGCTTTACTAATGTCGGTAATACTCTTTTCCAATACAGCGTAATACTCGTCAGCATACCCCGCCTTGATCGCGGTCAGCATGGGTATTACGCCCTTATCAATATAATTTTTATAACTTTTCTGGATATTTATCGCCAATCCCTGCCCGTCTCCCCGGTCAGATACCGCACTGACAAAACGTGCCATCTCTTTTTGCGATAATGCCAGTGAACCTTCAGCCTGTTTTGCCGTTTGTAACGATTCCTCAATCAGACCAATTTCTAACTGATGGATCGCCAGAGCTGCTTCAGTTCTGGCGCTTAACGTGGCATTAAAGCTATTAGATAGAGATCCCAGTTCCTCCCCCTGGATTTGATTTATGATTTGCAACGAGCGCGAACTTTCCTGAATTGAATTAATCCCGATAACACTGACAACTAATAAAATCAACGACATAAAGCTTAGCTGGGCAATAAGCCCATTCTTAATGGTAATCTTTTTTAACATCGGTTTTTTTCCGGTTATGTGCAAATGGTTAAGATTACAAAGCGTTAGCATTACAGCGGACGGTCTTATTGTTTGATTAAGTTATCGGCTATACAGATGTCAGCTTGAACTCTCACCGGAAAAACAGCTCAAAATAGATACATTTAGCGAATGACGGGATTTTATCTCACTGAAATGGCCCTCACTCAGGCAATCTCACCGCTATCTGACAGTGAAAAGGGCGGGAATTCACAAAAGAGTTGGCTATAATAGCCAGCACTCCATTTCTGGTTTGATAAAAGGAAACCGACATGAGCTTGAACCAAGTACCCGCAGGTAAAGACCTGCCAGAAGATATCTACGTAGTGATCGAAATCCCTGCGAATGCGGATCCGATCAAATATGAGATCGATAAAGAGACTGGCTCGCTGTTTGTAGACCGCTTCATGTCTACTGCCATGTTCTATCCATGTAACTACGGTTATATCAACAACACCCTGTCATTAGATGGCGACCCGGTTGATGTGCTAGTGCCAACACCGTATCCGTTGCAACCAGGTTCCGTGATTCGTTGCCGTCCGGTTGGCGTGTTAAAAATGACTGACGAAGCGGGCGAAGATGCCAAGCTGGTTGCGGTTCCACACAGCAAACTGACCAAAGAATACGACCACGTTAAAGATGTAAATGATCTGCCAGAACTGCTGAAAGCGCAGATCAAACATTTCTTTGAACATTACAAAGACTTGGAAACAGGCAAGTGGGTGAAAGTGGATGGTTGGGAAGACGCCGCCGCAGCTAAAGCCGAGATCCTGGCCTCTTTCGAACGTGCGAAGAAGTAATTTCCCGTTTCGCATGCCAAAAAGCGCCTCTTGAGGATGCTTTAAGCGCGAAAAGTAAAAACACCGCCTTGTGAGCGGTGTTTTTTTTTGCTAATAACAGCTTAATTTTACGGCTTGTCGCTCTCTTCATGGCGTTTTAGCCAATCGCCACTGTAGATACGTGGCACACCTTCGAGCGGTAAGCGATAAAGGTATATCCACGCGCTACCATAAGGCGTCTGAATCAGCTCGCGCCGGTAATCCTTAGTATTACTTTTAAGTTCATCTAACTCATTCATAATAGATGAGTTAATCCGATAAACCTCACAATGCACAGTGCCGTCTCCGGGGATAACCGCCGGATAATGACCTAAGTTGTACATATCAAAGCCTGCAAGGTCATGTTCACCCAACCACTGGGCGTCCGTCATCCAATGACTATTACCTTGCTTGCGCCGTAAACTACCGTAGACAATAATTCGCATGGTTAGAACTCAAACTGATAAAGCACATCTAATGCCTGATCAATACCAGACACCGCTTCCAGATACAACCTTGGCATCAATCGATAACGTAATGTTAACGTCGCCAGCGAGTCAAATATACCCACACCGTATTTTACTTGCAGATCTTTAGTGACATAACCACTTACCACGACTTGTGAGCTATCACCGACTCCCTGCGTATCCAGTGCCAGGTTACTGACACCAAATGCCTCGCCGATTTTACCCACAAGTTTACCGCTCTGCGCAACCCCCATGCCAATAAGCATTGAGGTCATCATGCCACTGTCGGCCCCCGAATTACTCAACCCCTGACCACGCAACAGGTATGATAACGCCTCCTGCTGTGACATAGCCGGATCCGAGAATACTTCTAGCCGTGGAGCATCAGCCATCCCGGTAACCCGCACACCAGCAGTAACACCGTCTGCCGTAGCATCTGGATTTCGTATCGCTTCAATATTGAGTAGCGGCTGATCCGGCGGGCCGGAGAACAGCAATATCCCTTTATTGACGATTAAATCCTGACCATAAGCACGGAAGCTACCCGACGGAATATTAATTTGCCCGTTCAAGCCCAACCCGCGCTGATCCTGGATCATTTTCAAATTACCTTGCAAACGGGCTTTCAAACCAAATGCATTCAGACGCACATCATTACCTACCCGAATCACCAGATTACTGTTGATTGGAATACTGGCCGTCCGTGGGGAGATAGGTTTCAGATCGTTATTGAGCATCACCTCATCTGATGAGACACCCACCGCATTTTCCGGCACTTCCTGCACCGTTATCCGCGCCCATGGAATATCGACCGAACCATTGAGGGTGAATAACTGCGGTGTCGCTTCAAAAACAATGTCCGGTGAAACATCAATCCGCACCATCGGTGGAACCGTGACCCGTAACTTATTGCCTTTTGCGGCGATTCGGGCACGCCAGGCATTGATATCACGCCAATCGGCATCACCGGAGAGATTGAGCTGCCCTTGAGAAGTCCGAATTAACCCCTCCAACGTTGAGGTCATACCGTCGAAGTTCATCACCAGACGCCCTTCGGTAATATCAAATGGCATCCAGCTACCATCAACATCGACATTATCCAGCGCCAAACGACCAAAGACTAGCGGGCTCTTCGCATTCCCCCCTAAACGCAGATTGGCGTTTAATGTACCAGCGGCTTTTTCACCATCACTCAGTATCGGGTTAATCATTGCCAAAGAAATATTACTGATAGCAATATTACCGGACAAATTGCGCCGCCCTTGTGGATCAGCAACCTGTACCTGCCCGGAGAACTGGCCGTTATTCACCAGTTTAATCAACCAATCAGCCCGCACTTGCCCATTGGTTAGGCCACCATTGAGATTCAGCGTTTCAAAAGCAATCGGTAGCGGGTTCCCTTGCACCATTTGCTGCACTTTAACCCCATTGCCACTGAGCGATACCCGTACATCTGGCAGGTTACCACCGGCCGTCCAACTGACATCGGCCCGGCCAGTGAACACGCCACTCATGGTGGTATCCGGCCCAAGGAATGGTTTTATCATCGCTAAATCAAAGCGATTAAGCACCACACTCGCCTGCCCACTAGGGCCAGCTTCAATGGCCCGAGGAACACAAAGTTCTGCATTTGGGTTAAGCCAACAGTGGGGTCCGATGGTGACCCGCTGTTGGCTATTTTGGTAATCCAATGCCATCGCACGGCTTAAACGCCATTCACCTACCGGCGTATCGAAACGCGTGTTATTAAGCGAACCGCGCCAACGTTGTTGTTGGCGATCGAAGCTCCCATCCAGCGCCAACTGACCGGAAACGGGTTCCCCTTGTATATTCAGGCGCACCTGATGCTGTTTTTCGCTACCCCGGGCATCTAGCGTCAATAAACTTACAACCAACTCCGCTTGCTTGAGTTGCTCAACCCTAACGGCCAATTGACCCTGAATCTGATCCGTGGAGCGAACGTCGCCATCAATCTTAACCCGGTTAATGGTCAGTTCCTGCCATTGCAGGCGGCTGGCGGTGAGGTCCACTAACAGTTGTGGTGCTGTAAGGTTGCCGCGCAATTTCAGCGCCCCTTTCATCACGCCTCCCAATCCCGGTAACGCACCATCAAGTTGTGGCGCATCCACAGTGGCATCGAGCTGCCAGGTGTCACTAAGGTTACCTCTCACATCTAGCCTATTACGGCCCAATGCCAGATTAATGCCCGGAATATGCCACTGGCCTGCCGCATTCCCTGTCAGGGAGCCACGGGCCGTCACACGGTTTTGTTTCACATTCCCGTCCAGTACCAGCTCCGGTACTTGTAATTGCCAACTACCACCGTGGATACTGCCACGGGTGACAATTCTACCATCCAGTTTTGCTGGCCACTCCGGCCACTGCTTCGCAGTGTTAATACCCGATAAGGTTAATACCGAGTTCCAACTGATTGCTTTACTCCAATCCACTACGCCAGTCAGGTCAGTGTTACCTTGCAATGCCGCCAGACGTAAACGGGTCAGATTGAATTGCTCAACACTCCCTTTACCGTCAAGAGTGAACACTGCCGGTGGCAGGTCAGTGCCTTTAAAATCAGAACGGATCGAGAGTGCGTAATCTGTCGCCTGCCCATTGAGGCGCATTCGAAGATTATCAATTTGATATTGCGGTTCGCCACTCAACGGCCAACGCAGTTGCTTGCTTTGTAGAGTTAACGCCAGTGGCAAACCAGCCTGTGCCAGCGCAGTTTCTGCATCCAGTTGCGCGCTCACCGGGCCTGACAGATTGAGTGCCACGTTGAGTTTTTCGCGCAGCGCACCACCGACAGTTAATTTTACTTTTTCGCCTTTCAACGGCTCAATGTTCAGCGCACTATTGATGACCATACTCACTGGCCACTTATCGGCCAGCGTGGCGTCACCCTGTGCTGACAGCCCACCCTGTGGCGATTTAATCTCCAGCTTATCCAGTGTTATTTGGTTTTGTTGCGTGCTGGCTTGCAGCAAAAGACTACTGATAAGTACGTCGGTATCACCTGTAAGCCGGAGTTGTTGCCCTGAGATCTCTTTAATCTGTAAATCCAGCGGCAAGCGGAAGTCCGGCAATTCTGGCAGTAACGGTTTAGCAAACAGCGCTTTTAACGTTTCACCTAGCGGAGCTTCCTGCTCTGATGGCGCGGCTGCCTGTTGCTCAACCGCTTCTTTTACCGCGATAGCCGTTTCAACCGCAGGTTTAGCCGCATCCGGCACCATCGCTGGCACCGTTTTTGGTAAAGCTATCAATAACCCACTGATTTTGGTCGGCATTAGTGCCAGTGCGCGCTGTTGCCAATGTGCTCCAGTGCGGAATTCATCCAGTGAAATCGCGGTGTCATCAATAGTGACTTTGACATTATTCAGCGACAGCATACGCAATGTAATGGGGTACGGAGTACTAAGTTCCCCCATCGGTTCACTACTGGCAGGAGCAGGGGCCGCAGGCGGCATGGCGTTGGTATCCACCACCACATCAATATCTTGTGCCGTCAGGGCATTAATGCACAACTCACTGCGTTTTAGACAAGAGAGCTGTAATGAAAGATGGAACTGCCCTGCTTTAACAGTGACACCCGGCATTTGATATTGAATGCCTTTTAAGGTGAGGTCACGCCACCCCCCACTGACACTGGCGATATCCAGCCCGGGAACCCAACGTGCGGCGCTGTTTATCACAAAATGTAGACCACTGGTGGTGCCTAACAAACCCGCCAAAGCCCCGACCAGCAGCAGGATAATGAGCAGAAATGCGATACTGAGTCTCTTTATCCACCTCCCTCCCTTTACCAACATCATAGTTCAGGCCCCAAACCGATATAAAATTGCACGCCACGTGCTTCGTTGTCACCAATAGGTTTGGCGATGTCTAGCTTGATCGGACCGACCGGAGAAGCCCAACGGACCCCAACCCCGGCGCCAGTTTTGAAATCGCTCTTGCGAATATCGTTAACCGCTTCACCCGAATCGACGAATACAGCCCCCCACCATCTTCCGGTAACGTTATATTGATACTCAAGCGTACCGGTTGCCAGTTTAGAGGCACCGGTTAATTTACCTTCGCTATCGCGTGGGGAAATATCACGGAATTTATAGCCACGAATACTGCGATCCCCACCGGCGAAGAAGCGCAGTGACGGCGGTACCCGGTCGAAATCATTGGTTTCAATCCAGCCTAAGTTACCCCGAACGACAAAACGGTTCTTCTCACCCAAAGTACGAATCCACACGTTTTGCGCCTGGAATATGGCGAAATCGACATCTGACCCCCATGTGGTATCAGACACATCAATAGAATAATTCTGACTATCCCCCCACACCGGCATAGCGCCGCCGCGCTGACGGGTACGGCTGATGTTCACCCCCGGATACAGCAACATGGTGGTATCGGTGACACTACCTTGAGTAAAGTGATCCAAACTCCAACGCAGGTTAACTGAACGTTTCCAACCACTGGACAGATCCCAGAAACGGGCAACGTTCAGGGTGGTGGTGTCAGATTTTGTATCATTCAGATCGGTGCGTTTGAACCCACCCTGTAGCAGGTAATACTGTTCCAGCGGGTTTTTTAACAGTGGGATTCGATAGCTGAAATCCAGCGTCTGTTCGGGCGCGGAAAGTGTAGTACTGGTGGTTAGACTATGCCCGTAGGAGTTCATCCACGGCTTACGCCAACTGGCCGTCAGACGTGGACCGACATCGGTCGCATAACCGCCCCCCAATTCAACCGTATTTTCAGTACGTGGAGTGACGACCGCATCCAGTGGCAGGACTTTGGTTTTTCTCGCGTCGCGAAAATCCGGTGAAACCACCACCGAGTTAAACCAGTTAGTCGCAGCCAGACGGCGGTTCAATTCGGCCAGTTCATCAGAGGTATAAAACTCACCTTCATGAAAGGGCACCAAATTTTGCAGAAAATCTTCACGGATTTGCGAGCCTTGGAAGGCAACTTTACCAAACCGGTAGCGCTCGCCACTGTCAAAATCAATATCCCAAAAAGCTTTGCGCAACTCAGCAGCAACGCCCAACTGGCTTTTGATCATATTGGCGTCAAAATAACCACGGCGTAACGCTAAGCCCGTCAGTGAACTTTTGAAATTATCAAAATCACCATGATTGAGGACTGAGCCAATTTTAGGGGTATCGCGGCGTACCAGTGATAGATAATCAGGATCAGTTTTCGCCCCACCTTGCAGCACAATATCAACACCAGCAATCAAAACCGGTTCACCAGGAATCACTTTGGCAATTAAAACGGAACGTGCAGGTGCCGGGCGCGGCTGCAAATCAAAGGTGATGGTGGGGTCGTAATAACCTAACGCGCGTAGCCCCTGACGAATGGCGTCATCCACCCTTGAGCGGAAACGGCCATCGGACGTCACTTCATCCGTACCAATTGTTGATAAACGCGCCCTGACGTTTCTCTCTAAATCCCCGCTAAGACCTTCGACCTGCAACCGCACATTGGCAGCGTAGGCAAGAGGTGTGGCGAGCAATACGCACAAAAAACACAAAATAGGGTATCGTGGCACGCGTACTCCTAATTAATTTTATACCTGCCATCTTCCAAATTGCAGGTGTATTGGCAACTCTCATTACTCGACCTGACCTCTGCAAGCAGCATTTAAATCTGCTCCCAGCAGATTTGTCATCCGAATCACTTACCCTATAAGCTCATCAGGGTGCTCTCCCTTGCCGCTTTACCGCATCTTGAAACCTATTGGGTATATTTTCCTGTAAAAACGATCTGACGGACTTTTTATCACTTACGCAATCATTCCGCACTTAAAGACCGATTTAAGCCTGTTATCCCTAAAACTCCACCTTAAGCCGATACATTAACGCAGAATGGCTCTTATTGTGTGCAAACTCGCAATCAGATACAACTGTCTATACCTATTCACTGTAAACATCTTGTTATTAATTTACTGTAAACTTCAAATTCACTGTAAATATTGGAGCCTATTTTGGTGCAAAATTTTGACAAAACTGCCGTCATTGATGCGGCGAATGCCTTACCCGGGCGAATCACACCAATGCCAGTCGCAACTCTCCATGTGGTGAATGGGCATTCCATGACACATATCCCTGACGGAATGGAGATCGCTATCTTCGCCATGGGCTGCTTCTGGGGTGTTGAGCGCCTGTTCTGGCAACTGCCTGGCGTCTACAGTACTGCCGCAGGTTATTGCGGTGGCTACACGCCAAACCCAACCTATCATGAAGTTTGTAGTGGCCGCACAGCCCATGCAGAAGTGGTTCGTGTTGTCTTTGATCCGGCCATCATCAGCTATAAGCAACTATTGCAGATTTTCTGGGAAAATCACGATCCCGCCCAAGGAATGCGTCAAGGCGGAGATGTCGGAACACAATATCGTTCAGCCATTTACGTTTTGACACCTGAGCAGCAAGTGCAAGCTAACGAGAGCAAAGCCTTGTTCCAGCAAGCCATGGAGCAAGCTGGTGATCGCCGGTTGATTACCAGTGAAGTGGCGGTTGCACTGCCGTTTTACTATGCCGAGGATGACCACCAGCAATATTTGCACAAAAATCCACATGGATATTGTAACCTTGGTGGTATTGGCGTGTGTATGCCGCCTGATTTGTAAGGTTGCCCACGCGCTTATCGCTGCGATTATCCCCAAATTGCGTAGAGTTGCAGGTTGGCAGCAAGGGAATGACAAATCGCTTGGAATGCGGTTTGAACAGCATTTATGCTAGCCCACAGAGGGATTTCAAGCATGGCCGGAGTAATGAACCTAGCTAACTCCGCTGCAACTTAAAGTAAGACGGGTTATACTATTCGGGCTGTTCACTCGGCCCGATGGCGGCTTTCTGCCGTTATCTTAAATTTAAACAGTATTTTTTAATTCAAACAAATGTATGGCCTTCCTTACGATCGCCGGCGCGATTGTCGGTACGACACGGACAGATTATGTTAAACAGTATTTTACTGATTCTTTTTTTAATTGCGGTGAGTGCCTTCTTCTCATTATCAGAGATTTCACTGGCAGCTTCGCGCAAAATTAAACTAAAACTTCTGGCGGATGAAGGCGATATCAACGCCTTGCGGGTACTTAAATTACAAGAGACTCCGGGGATTTTCTTCACCGTGGTCCAGATTGGCTTGAATGCCGTCGCCATTCTGGGGGGTATCGTCGGTGATGCTGCGTTTTCTCCCTCCTTTAAATTGGTGTTTGAGCGCTTCATGTCACCAGAGCTTGCCGACCAGGTGAGTTTCATTTGCTCGTTTGTTCTGGTCACCAGTTTATTTATTCTTTTTGCCGACTTAACCCCGAAACGCATCGGTATGATTTCACCTGAAGCGGTTGCCGTTCGGATCGTCAACCCGATGCGCTTCTGTCTGATGATTTGTCGCCCACTAGTTTGGTTCTTCAATGGGATGGCGAATCTAATCTTCCGACTATTCAAGCTACCAATGGTACGCAATGATGACATCACATCAGATGATATCTATGCCGTCGTGGAAGCAGGTGCATTAGCCGGGGTGTTACGTAAGCAAGAGCATGAATTGATCGAAAACGTCTTTGAACTGGAGTCACGTACTGTTCCTTCGTCGATGACGTCACGTGAAAGTGTGATTTATTTTGATCTGCGGGAAAGCGAAGACAGCATAAAAGAGAAGATTTCGACCCATCCACACTCTAAATTCTTGGTATGTGATGGTCATATCGATCAAGTTGTGGGTTATGTCGACTCTAAAGACTTGCTGAACCGGGTATTAGGTAACCAGAGTCTGGTACTGAGCAGTGGCGTGCAAATTCGCTCAGCCCTGATTGTGCCAGACACATTGACACTCTCCGAGGCACTGGAGAGCTTTAAAACCGCCGGTGAAGACTTTGCCGTTATCCTCAACGAATACGCCCTGGTGGTTGGTATCATTACCCTGAATGACGTGATGACCACGCTGATGGGGGATTTGGTCGGTCAGGGGCAGGAAGAGCAAATTGTTGCTCGTGATGAAAGTTCATGGCTGATTGAGGGCGGCACCCCGATTGAAGATGTAATGCGAGTGCTGCATATCGATGAGTTCCCGCAGTCTGGCAATTATGAAACCATCGGCGGCTTTATGATGTATATGCTGCGCAAAATTCCCAAACGCACTGATTTCGTCAAATATGCCGGCTACAAGTTTGAAGTAGTCGATATCGATAGCTACAAAATCGATCAGCTACTGGTGACTAAACTCAGTGACCTACCAGCCCCAATCCTGCCAAAAGCCCCACACGAAAGCAGTGATGCCTAGTGAAAGTTTAAATCAGTCATTATTTAAAACATTAGCGGCCCCAAAATAGGGGCCGCAATTAAATTTGTTCGGGGTGAGTTTTTTACATTTCAGCCTGCAAACGCATCACCTGCCGATTAACCTCAGACATCACCTCAAAGTGGCGTTTATCCCTAACTTTCGGGATTAAAATCTTACCTTTGTCAAACTCAAAAGCCCCCATATCTTTGATATATAACCTCCCTCGGAAAAGCGTTTTGACATACATCGCCACTTTAGCCGGATTGTAACGTTGGAAGATCCTCATTTTTTTACTTTCCTCCCATGACATCAATACGCTCCCTCTGGTGCCTTAGCGACCAAGATCACAGGTAACGTAATATAATTGCAGAGTAATAGACCTAGAGTATGGGCTTTAGTTCCGCCAAAACCAGTCATTGCTGCTGGATTTACACAAAATTACAGGGCCATATAGATAAAATGAGACTTAATTACAGAATAACCATCTAGTAAGTGTCAGAAATAAATACTGTAGCGAAACAGGACAGACCTCTGATCTGCACCTATTATTGGAAAACTGATGCCCAATAGGTTTCAAGATGCTGGCAAGCGGCAAACATAATCTGCCAACACCGCTGCAATTTGAAAGACTACGGGTAGACCTGCATGCAGGACTTAGTACCCGACATTACCCATAAGATCCCACAAGGACATGCCATGATAAAAAATAGCCTGCTGATACTGTCACTACTACTCACACCACTAATGGCCTGCGCTCACACCCTACAAATCAACCAGCGGGTACCGCCGGTGGGTGTCAGCGATAAAGGCGAATTAAATTATGATAAAGCTACTGATCAGTTTAGCTACAAAAACTGGAATAGCTCGCAACTGCCCGGCAAAGTGCGGGTCATCCAACATATTGCTGGCCGCACCTCGGCAAAAGAGCTGAATGCCCCGTTAGTGGAAGCCATTAAGCACGCTAATCTGCCACACGAACATTACCAAACGACGACAATCGTCAATACTGATGACGCCATCATCGGCACGGCAGTGTTTGTGCGTAACAGCATTGAAAGCAATAAACGCGACTTTCCCTGGTCACAATTTGTGGTCGATAGCGACGGGAATGTCAAAAAGGCCTGGGGTCTAGCGGAAAAAGGCTCGGCGATTGTGGTATTGGACCCACAAGGGAAGGTGAAATTTGCCAAAGATGGCGCATTGACACCGCAGGAAGTACAGCAGGTGATCGATCAATTGCACCAACTGGTGAAACAGTAATCTCCTCTTAAGGTTTGAAGCTACTGGGGATTCGCTGCGGGCACGCACCCGAATTATATGATTCGTTTGCGTGCCACCTCCCTGCAACGCCACCCCCTTTGGCTATGTGGTTAGAATAAAGACACTCTAAAGCCGGGGTTCAGGAAAGATTCACGTGGGGTATAAGAGAGTGGTTTACCCTGCCAATCGTGAACCAGTGCTCCGGCAGCAATGGCTACTGCATGCCCGGCGGCAGTATCCCATACATTTGTAGGCCCAAAGCGCGGGTACAGTTGCGCCTTCCCTTCCGCCACCAGACAAAACTTGAGTGACGAACCGACTGATACAGTCTGGTGTTCACCTAATTGCGACAAATAATCTTCCAGTTCAGCATCACTGTGGGAGCGACTGACTACCACTAACGGCGGTAGCGCAGCACGCACCTGAATCTGCATGCGCCTGCCACATTCCTCTTTCCACGCCTGGCCGTTTTCAGCGCTGTACATCACTTCAGTCACCGGGGTATATACCACGCCAAGCACCGGTACTCCTTGGTCAATCAACGCGATATTAACGGTAAACTCGCCATTCCGATGCAGAAACTCTTTAGTACCGTCCAGAGGATCAACCAGCCAGTAGCGCTGCCAGTGTTGACGTACCGCCCAAACCGGCGGATCTTCTTCAGATAACAGCGGGATATCGGGAGTCAGTGCCGCCAATCCGGCTTTGATAATCTGGTGAGCGGCAAGATCAGCCGCTGTCACTGGCGAATCATCTTTCTTATGGGCCACATCAAGGGGTTTATCCCCCTGATAGACCGCCATAATCGCCACGCCTGCCTCGCGGGCCAACTGGCAAATTTGCTCTAACATCATCCACCCCTTGGTATTATGAGTCATGCCGGATACTGATAATGGCTGTTTAAATCGATAGTGATTGTTTAGACCAATAGTGATTATTTAGACCAATAGTGATTGTTTAGACCAATATAGTGGCTCGCGCTACTCGTTCGCCATATATACAGTTTAGAACGCAAACGTAAAAATTAATTATCTAAGCCCAGTAGATTTCCAGATGAAGGCAACAAGTGCCACCGGCAGACCTGCAAGTGACAAGATAACGGGGATATGCCCTCAATCATCAGAGTTGCAGACTAATAAGATTCCTACCAAATAGCCATCAATGTCGGTAACTTCCAATAAAATCAGTGGGATTAACCTGCCACAACTGTGAACTTCTGCGCGTTATCCTGGGGCATTTTCTGCCAAACTTCACATTTTGTTGTAGCAATTAATTAAAGTTACATATTCTTTTGCGATACATGTCGAATAGATTTTAATGGAGAAAGCCATGATCACGCGTCCGCTGACGTTATCTCTTCTTGCCAGCCTGATTGCTGTCGCGACCTCAATGTCTGTAGCAACTGCTGCTACCGTTGATTTGCGGGTATTGGAAACCACCGACCTGCACAGCAATATGATGGATTTTGATTACTACAAAGATAAACCTACCGAAAAGTTTGGTCTGGTGCGCACTGCAAGCCTGATCAGTGCTGCCCGCCAACAAGCGACCAACAGCGTACTGGTGGATAACGGTGACCTGATCCAAGGTAGCCCGCTTGGTAACTATATGGCAGCCAAGGGATTGAAAACCGGAGAAATTCACCCAGTCTACAAAGCTATGAATACGCTGGATTATGCGGTAGGGAATATCGGTAACCATGAGTTTAACTACGGTCTGGATTATCTGAAAAAATCGCTAGCTGGCGCAAAATTCCCCTATGTGAATGCCAACGTGATTGATGTGAAAACCGGTAAGCCGCTGTTCCAGCCTTATCTGATTGTCGACACGCCAGTGCAAGATCGTGAAGGTAAAACCCATAACTTGCGCATTGGTTACATTGGTTTTGTCCCGCCACAAGTGATGATATGGGATAAAGCGAATCTGAGCGGGAAAGTGACCGTTAACGACATCACTGAAACGGCCAAGAAATGGGTGCCTGAGATGCGCAAGCAAGGTGCTGATTTGGTGGTGGCTATCCCGCACTCCGGGCTTTCCAGTGATCCTTATAAAACCATGGCGGAAAACTCAGTTTATTATCTCAGCCAGGTTGCGGGGATCGATGCCATCATGTTCGGCCACGCCCATGCCGTTTTCCCCAGTAAAGATTTTGCCGCCATCAAAGGTGCTGATATCGCTCAAGGCACTTTAAATGGTATTGCAGCAGTGATGCCGGGCCAGTGGGGTGATCATCTGGGGGTGGTCGATTTCGTCCTGAATAATGATAAAGGCCCATGGCAAGTTACTGAAGCCAAAGCTGAAGCACGCCCAATCTATGATAAAGCAGCACAAAAATCGCTGGCAACCGAAGATGCCAATCTGGTAAAAGTGCTAGCAGCAGACCATCAGGGTACTCGTGACTTCGTCAGTCAGCCGATCGGCAAAGCATCGGACAATATGTACAGCTATCTGGCACTCATCCAAGACGATCCGACAGTGCAGATTGTGAACAATGCTCAACGCGCCTATACCGAACACTTTATTCAAGGCGACCCCGATTTAGCCAATCTGCCGGTGCTCTCTGCCGCCGCCCCCTTCAAAGCCGGCGGGCGTAAAAATGATCCCGCCAGTTTTGTTGAAGTGGAAAAAGGTGAGCTGACCTTCCGTAATGCCGCCGATCTCTATCTGTACCCGAACACACTGGTGGTGGTGAAAGCCAGTGGGGCGGAAGTTAAGCAATGGTTAGAGTGCTCTGCCGCGCAATTCAATCAAATTGATGTGACCAGCAGCAAGCCACAATCGTTGATTAACTGGGATGGTTTCCGCACTTATAATTTTGATGTTATCGATGGTGTGAAATATGAAATCGATATCAGCCAACCTGCGCGCTATGACGGTGAATGCGCACTGATCAACGATAAAGCTGAACGGATTAAAAACCTGACATTTAATGGCAGACCTATCGATCCGAAAGCCACATTCCTGATTGCGACCAACAACTATCGGGCTTATAGCGGTAAATTTGCCGGTACGGGTGACAGCCATATTGCATTTGCTTCTCCTGATGAAAACCGGGCGGTACTGTCGGCTTATATCAGTGCTGAAACCAAGAAACACGGGCAAGTTACCCCACAGGCTGATAATAACTGGCGTCTGGCAACGATCGACAGCAAGCAGCCACTGGATATCCGCTTTGAAACGTCGCCAAGTGCTAAAGCCGCTGAATTTATCAAGCAAAAAGCGCAGTACCCGATGAAAGTACAAGGTACTGATGAAATTGGCTTTGCCGTTTATCAAATCGACTTACAGAACAAATAATCTCGGATAACAGCGCTTCAACGCGCTGTTATTTTTCACAAGTACCTCTTTGTGGTTATATCGCAATCTATAACATGCATTTATTATGCATGTTATAAATATTTAATTACCCAATGAGGTGTCATTATGGATTACCGCAATCAGTCTCTCGGTGCCCTGGCTATCGCTATTCCACGAGCCACAAAATTATTCCGTCACCACCAGCTCGATTTCTGCTGTGGTGGTAAACAGACACTGCTACGTGCAGCCAATAAGCTGAATCTTGATATCGATGAGCTGGAAGCACAACTGAGTGCCTTGCAATCCGAACCTCAGTCATCTGAAGATTGGCAACAGCAGCCACTGGCTAATATCATCGATTTTATTATCAGCCGCTACCATAACCGCCATCGTGAGCAGTTACCGGAATTAATTCTGATGGCGGAAAAAGTTGAACGGGTACACGGCGAGAAACCAGCCTGTCCGCGTGGACTGGCGGTTGAACTTACTGCAATTTTAGAAGAGCTAACCCAGCATATGTACAAAGAGGAACAAATTCTGTTCCCAATGATAACTCGTGGTATGGGGTCTCAGGCTGGTGGGCCAATATTTGTGATGGAAGCGGAACACGATGCTGTTGGGCAGCAGCTAGAAGTGGTAAAACAGTTAACACAAAATGTCACCCCACCAGAAGGGGCCTGCAATACCTGGCGGGCACTCTACACCGGTATCAATGAATTCATAACTGATCTAATGGAACATATTCATCTGGAAAACAATTTGCTGTTTCCGCGCGCGCTAAAAGGCGAATAATCTCGCTATTGGTCATGGCCGGCATCAATAAATGCAAAAGGGCGACATCACGCCGCCCTTTCTGGTTTCACCGCATGCAGAAATTACAGAATTTCCAGCAGTTCCACTTCAAACATCAATGCGCTGAAAGGTGGAATAGTCGCACCCGCGCCACGCTCGCCATAAGCCAGGCCGTGCGGGATGTACAACTTCCACTTAGAACCTACTGGCATCATGGATAAGGCTTCAATCCAGCCTGGAATAACACCACTGACCGGGAATTCTGCTGGCTGACCACGTTCAACTGAGCTATCAAATACCGTACCGTCAACCAGACGGCCCGTATAGTGCACACGAACACGGTCCTGGCGGGATGGGATCGGGCCATCACCTGCCTGTAACACGGAGAACTGTAAGCCAGACTCAGTGGTGGTCACATCATCACGCTTGGCATTTTCTTCTAAGAAGGTTTTGCCTTCTTCTACCAGAGCTTGCTGGCGATCAACTCGCACTTTATCAGCCTTTTCGTGCACTTCTTGTAGTGCGCGATGTATTACATCAACCGGGACGGTCGGTGCATTCCCTTCCATCGCGTCACGCAAACCTGCCAACAGTGCTTCTGGCAATAAACCTTCCAGCCCGGACTCTTGCAATTGCTGCCCGATTTGTAAACCAATTCCGTAGCTCGCTTGCGCTTCAACGCTATCAAAAGAAGGGGTCGTCATGGATTTTCCTTTAGTCACTCATCATATTGAAGTTGCCAGCATAACAGCAGCAGGGGAGCGCGGTAAAATCTTGCGTCGTGAATGATGACTTTTGTCGAAGAAAAAGAAACAATGACACCCCGCGCGTGGACCCCGTTGAATGGCTCAAGCCCGTGATTCGGGTAATTAAAAGCACCCAACAAACCGTAGTTTGGAAGGTAACGGGGATAAAGGTATATACTTAGAAGCCTATGGGGTTACCGCCCATATTTAATTTTATGTTGTTTTACGTTGTTGAAGAGAGGTTACCATGGGCAGAATCGCGCCCAGGAGAAGGAAGAATAATCGGGTTTATCAACCACTGCTGCACACCTGGCTGACGATTAGGCAGAAGATCATGCCGGATTCTAAAGCTGCCGATGAGCAAAACCTGATGTCTGAAATCAGTGCGCCTGAGCACACAGCCTCTGCGGAGAACGTTGTTACTACCGAAGATAGCGTTGCTGCAAACGTTAATGTGCCCCCTGAATCCGTGGCAACCGCCACAGCAGAAAAGGGGATCAAAGGTCTGCTGCTGAAAATCTGGCATTTGCCGGACAGTTTCGAATGGATGGAACCTTTGCCTCTGTTCCATCGCCGCTGGGTTATTGTCGCCACCGCTGTATTGCTGCTGGCACTGCTGTGGCCCGCAGCGCGGGATAACACCAACCTTTCCTTCCCAGTGAGCGCGCCGTCCAGCAGCGCGCCACTACAAGCCCAATTACAGGGCAATCTTGATGCTCCGCCACCTCCAACGGTGGCGTCTCCCGAACCCGAACCACCGACTTTGACGCAGGGAAATTGGCAAAGTTATCAAATTCAATCAGGGAAAACACTGGCACAGTTATTCCGTGATAATAACCTGCCGGTCAATGAAGTTTTTGCGATGGCACAGGTTGAGGGTAGCGATAAGCCATTGAGTAATCTGAAAGCTGGGCAAGAAATCAAAATTATGTTGGACGCTCAAGGTGTAGTCGCCGCACTGGCCATTGAAACCACCAATAATACAGAAGTGCTGTTTACCCGACAGAGCGATGGCAGTTATCGTCGTGACCGTTAATCGCCGTTATCCATAGCCACTTTTGTCCTGCCCGTTACCTTCTTTGATATTGTCACGTCGTCTCTCCCGAATTAGGTTGTTTTCTGGATGGTTAACGCCATCCACCATTGATAACCACATTCATATACCCAACAGATTTCAAGATGCAGCCAGGCGACAAGCGCATAGATCCCGATGAACGTCCCCAAGAGTCATGACTATCGCCAACACACCAGCAGCCTGAAAGATAGCGGGTAGAAATAAAGGGAGTGACTATGATATGAAATACAAATTACCTTTTTTAATGCTATTCACCTCGTTTGGTACCTTAGCTCAGTTGCATTGCCCGCCAGTGGATACAATTAAACAGATTGGTGGCGTTTACAATGCACCTGCGGCAGGTAATGAAGAATGGGTTGGCATATTACAAGGTACCCTTCCACCAAACAGTTCAGTTAAAAATTTTAGTGAAGCGCTGATCATCATTGATAGTGATAAAAACAATATCGTTGGACAGGGTGAGTTTCAAAAGTGTACCTATAACTTGCAGGCGCAAGGTAGGCAGATAGATATGTTCTACGGCAATAAAACTTGGTCAGTATCGGTCAGTGGGCAACCACTCTGGGTGTATCAACAAAATCCTTTTCTAGAAATTTACCAGTGTTCCGGTGTTGCCGCCGAAGAGTGCAAGTTTGAAATTTTAGCGGCGGGTTAAGCTTTTCGTGTTGAGCCAAACATGCAGATGACTATTTTCATCAACCACCAGATAGCAAAACGCCAGCACGAGGCTGGCGTTTTAGCAGGTTAACAGCAGCGTAACTTACGCTTCTGCAACCACGATCACGTTCAGTTTAGCGAACACGTCGCTGTGTACCTGGAAGTGAACTTCATGATCACCTGTGGTACGCAGAACGCCATTCGGCAAACGAACTTCGCTCTTGGTAACTTCAACGCCAGCCGCAGTTACTGCGTCAGCGATATCACGAGTACCGATAGAGCCGAACAGTTTGCCTTCATCGCCAGATTTAGAAGCGATGGTGACACTGCCCAGTTCGTTAATTTTGGTTGCGCGAGCTTGTGCAGCAGCCAGAACGCCAGCCAATTTGGCTTCCAATTCTGCACGGCGTGCTTCAAAGAACTCTACGTTTTTCTTCGTTGCCGGAACAGCTTTACCTTGTGGAACCAGGAAGTTACGAGCATAGCCCGCTTTAACGTTCACTTGGTCACCCAGGCTGCCCAGGTTTGCTACTTTATCAAGCAGAATAACTTGCATTACCTTATCCTCTCAAAGTCGTTAATGGACAGTGGCCGATTACTGATGACGATCAGTGTACGGCAACAAAGACAGGTAGCGTGCGCGCTTGATACAACGGGCGAGCTGACGCTGGTATTTTGCGCGAGTACCGGTAATACGGCTCGGGACAATTTTACCACTTTCAGTGATATAGTTTTTCAGCGTAGCGATATCTTTATAATCAATCTCTACAACGCCTTCCGCGGTAAAACGGCAGAACTTGCGACGACGGAAATAACGTGCCATTTGGCTAGTCTCCAGAATCTATAAATTCAATCTGCTCGGCATGCAGAACCAATTTGTTCAGCCCATTGCGACCTTGATGGCAGCTAATGAAGCCTTCAACGGTTAACTGACTGCCGACCGTTATACTGTGAGTTAATGCTTGTGACTTTTGTCCGCTGACAATAACCGGCATTCTGCACCATGTTTGTCGGCTAAATCCGGCTTCCTGCTGTGTTGATCGGTGCTCAAGCACAAATTGACAATGCGGAATACCAGAAGGACTTACTTTTCGAACCGGCGTCTTGCACACTGTGCCAGAAAGTACCAGACGATTAGTGGTCACCACGGCAATTACTCTTCAGAATCCCCAGCTTCAGAATCATCATTGGCTTCTGATGCGAAGTCGTGACGCTCACGGCGTTCGTCTTTCGCTTTAACCATTGGTGATGCTTCAGTTACCGCGTGTTTAACGCGCATAACCATGCTACGGATAACGGCGTCGTTGAAGCGGAAGTTTGTTTCCAGCTCATCGATCGCTTCCTGCGGGGCTTCAACGTTCAGCAGAACGTAGTGAGCTTTATGCAGTTTATTGATCGGGTAAGCCAGTTGACGGCGGCCCCAGTCTTCCAGACGGTGGATCGTACCAGCAGCATTAGTGATAGTTGCACTATAGCGCTCGATCATGCCCGGAACCTGTTCGCTTTGGTCAGGATGGACCATAAAAACGATTTCGTAATGACGCATCGATTATTGCTCCTTACGGATTATTCAGCCTCCTGATAGGGTCAACCGCGGCCCATGGAGGCAAGGAACGTGTTTGTGTGCGGCTGAAAAATGACGCGTAACTATACTTGCGGGCGGTTTGAAACTCAAGGACTGACGGGGATTTATTCTTGTTCTGGCCCTTACTTCGCTAAAAAGGCATTTTTTGTTCATTAAATAACCAATGGATGTAGATCCATTAGTCTATTAAATCTTTCAATAAAATCATTGGCTCAGTGAAAATATCATTCATTTTTTTTGACCAAGTGAATCAATTACTACGTATTTTTAAATTAACAAAAGCGACTAGAATTATTTACATCCACCGCATATTAAGCGGTAGCGTTAATCGAAAGTTATTCAAAGTATATAAACATACCCTAAATAATTCGAGTTGCAGGAAGGCGGCAACTGAGCAAATCCTCAGGAGCTTACACCAGTAAGTGACTGGGGTGAACGAAGGCAGCCAACGCGCCTGCCACTTGAAGTATGACGGGTAAAAGATATTGGAGTCACCTATGAAACACACTCTCATCATCGCAGCCACGGTCAGTTTGCTCCTATCCGCCAACACGTTTGCCGCCACAGAAATCAGCCGCCAGGAAGCGATGCAGCAGCAGCGTGTCAGTATCGGCGAAATCTCTCTTAACCATAATGTGGTGTCACCGGATGACGCCGTGGCACAAATCAGCAAAATGGCTGATGAGCGCGGCGCTACGGCATACCACATTACTCAGATGCATGAGCCGGGTAGCAACAGCTCAATTCGGGTCAATGCTGAGATTTACCGTTAGACGCAGCAGTATAGATACAACACCAGTGAATACGACGACCAACAACCAAAAAAGCCCTTTGATATGCCCTTGCCCCCAGACCTTTGGGGGCTTTTTTATAAGTGGCTGCTGAAGAATGTGACTCCAGCCTTTAATGCACTTGGGGTAATTTTGTGGCCAATACCGGCCTCGGTAATATAGGTTAGCTGATTAGCGCGCCCGCTTGCCCTTAACGCCTGTACCAATCGCGTACTTTCTGCTGCAGGCACCACTTCATCAGCCTCGCCATGCCAGACCAATAAGGGCCGCTCTGCAATTTTTTCTAGCTGATGGTGCAGTTCATAATCCGCCAGCGGCGCTAAACGGCGCTCAAATTCAGCAGCGTTGACCGGCTGCCCTGCTTTCAATGGCGGAAACAGCGAGCGGGCCAGTGAGGTAAAATCACCTGACCCCATAAAGTCTGCGGCCACTTTCACCCATGGATAGCGAGCAAACGCTCCCAATGTGGTCATACCGCCCATTGATGCCCCCGCCACGCCAATGCGATCACCGTCAATCAATCCTGCTTGTTGATAATGTTGTTTAATCGCAGGCAACTCATCAATGTTTGATTTCAGGATCTCCCAGAAATAGGATAAGCGCTGTGATTCATCACCGTTAAACCGCGCACCGTGCATATCCGCATCTGGCAAGATGGTGCGAAAACCGGCTTGTGCGAAGGCATAGGCGAAGTAGGAATAGACCTCTTTTGATGAGGTGTAGCCATGATAGAAAAAAATGGTCGGTAGCGGCTGCTGGCGTTTACCCGCAGGGGCAGCATGAATCACCTCAATACCATTAATATTTTCCAGCGATATCTCAATCATGGCAAAAATCCTTTATTGATGCAGCGGAGCGTAAACAGGAAAAACCAGCGTAATATACCCAAGGAACAAGGCAGTGTGCCAAAATGAGGATATAAAGTCTTAAATCAATTTCTTCCAAGATATTACGCTTCACCTTGGGGTACTACGGTAACCGCGCCGTTGATAAAGAGGCAATAAATGAAGATAAAACGTGTGATGGGGGTTTTGCTGCTGGCGCTCGGGCTTTCGGGTTGTAGTGTTTTTCATACGACACCAGCACCCCCTCCTGCAATCCAGCCTTATGCACAAGAAATTACCCGCGCCCAGAGCCTTAATTTGCAAAAAGTAGGCACCGTTTCAGCACAGGTATTTGGTAGCCCGATGGATATAGAAGCCGAAATTCAACGTAGGGCTAATGCCAGTGGCGCGCCCTACTATTTGATTATTATGTTGTCCGACAGCATTTATCCCGGCACCTGGTATGCCAACGCACTGCTGTATAAGTAACTCATTGCTGCTGACTGCTGATTTCCCTATTGAAAGCCGCTGCCGCGATTGAGCAGTAGCGCGCAAACCGCTTCCGGCAGCATATATTGATCACGGTGATCCAAGGTCATGCGGCACCAGGCATCGGCCAGTGGTGGTGAGGCAAAACGCAGTAGCTGAGAAGCACAACACAGATCGAACAGTTGCTGAGTTAATGCCCGCCCTTGTTCCTCTTTGGGGTTTTTCAGCCGCTGCTGTAATTGCCGCCACCCACGATCAAACAATCGATTCTGCCCGCGAACCGGATAGAACTCCTGCTGTAGCATCTCGAGGGCTGCCGGTAGTTTGCGAAATGTGCGCAGTACATCAAGGCACATGATATTGCCGGAACCTTCCCAAATACTGTTTACCGGCATTTCACGATAGAGCCGTGGCAGTTCACTCTGCTCACAATAGCCAATCCCACCCAGCACCTCCATCGCCTCGGCAACAAACCCACTGCCTTGCCCACATACCCGATATTTAGCCGCAGGAGTCAGTAGACGGCTAAATATCTTCTCATGAGCCTCATCTGACTTTTCCCAGGCGCTAGCTAAGCGCATCAGCAGTGCTGTATGCCCCTCCAGACGCAATGCCATGCGGCTCAGCACTTGTCGCATCAAAGGCTGGTCTACCAGTGGCTTACCAAAGGCCTGCCGCTGCCACGCATGATACAGCGCGACGGAGAAGGCACGCCGCATCAGACCATGGCTACCCAGTGCACAATCAAAACGGGTATAGCCCCCCATTTTTAAAATTTGGCGCACACCGTCGCCCTCATCCCCCAATAACCAAGCAGTCGCATTATCAAACTCAACTTCACTGCTGGCATTGGAGCGGTTGCCAAGTTTATCTTTCAGCCGTTCTAATCGAATGGCGTTATAGCTGCCATCCGGCAATATTTTAGGCAAAAAGAAGCAGGATAGCCCGCCATCGGTCTGCGCCAACACCAGGTGTGCATCACTTTGTGGTACAGAGAAAAACCACTTGTGCCCCACCAGACGATAAGCCTCACCATTGCCCCGCCCCTCCAGCGGCTCAGCCCGGGTAGTATTACTGAGTACATCGGAGCCACCCTGTTTTTCTGTCATGCCCATTCCTATCAACAAGCCCCGTTTCTGGCTACCAATGGACTGATGGGGATCAAAGCGATCAGAAAGTAGTGGCGATAGCCAGTTTTGAAATAGTGGAGGGAGCGTTTGCTGTAGTAGTGGGATAGCACCAAAGGTCATGGTTATTGGGCAGAGCGTGCCCGCGTCCACCTGCGCATGCAGGATAAAACGCGCCGCACGGGCGGCAAAAGAACCGATTCGAGCATCTTCCTGCCACGGTAGATTATGCAGGCGATGATTGACCAGCTCTTGCATTAACATATACCACGCGGGATGAAATCGCACTTGGTTCAACCGCTGCCCGATAGCATCGTAGCGCAATAACTCAGGAGGATTGGTGTTTGCCAGCCGCCCAAGTTCAAGAGACTCCTGTGATCCCAATTGTAGCCCGATCAAAGAGAGAGTCTCTCCATCCCAACCAGCGTGTTCACGCATCACGGCTTCCCGCAACGCCATGTCAGACAAAAATAAATTACTGTTCGATAATGGCTCCGGCTGATTGAAAACCAAGTGAGTCTGCCACTCCATACCTTCCTCCATTTCGGTACTCTATCCAAAGTAACTGTACCATCGGCATTCATAAATCAGGGTTAAGTATGGTGCAGGCGCGAATTTTTGCTGGCAGGCTCATCACAAACGGGGATGAAAGCCCTCTATATCACTGATGATTTAATTAAAATCCCTATAAAAAAGCCAGCATCCGTAAATGCTGGCTTTCTGAACTCAATAGCAAAAGAGATATTACGCTTTCAATGCTCGCTGGCGCACAACTTCAAATAAGCAAACCCCAGTGGCAACCGAGACGTTTAGCGAAGAAACCGTACCCGCCATTGGAATACTGATCAGTTCATCGCAATGCTCACGGGTCAAACGGCGCATGCCTTCACCTTCAGCCCCCATCACCAGCGCCATCGGGCCAGTCATTTTGCTCTGATACAAGGTGTGGTCTGCTTCACCGGCAGTGCCAACAATCCAGACATTGTGTTCTTGCAGTAACCGCAGGGTACGCGCCAGATTAGTCACTTTAATCAATGGCACATTCTCAGCGGCACCACTGGCCACTTTCTTGGCAATAGCATTAAGCTGCGCTGAACGATCGCGTGGCACAATAACCGCATGGACACCAGCGGCATCGGCGCTACGCAAACATGCACCGAGATTGTGCGGGTCAGTTACGCCATCCAGCACCAGCAAGAACGGCATATCCACACTTTCCAGCAGGGCAGGTAAGTCATTTTCCTGATACTGACGCCCTTCACGCACTCGCGCTACGATCCCCTGATGGACACCCCCTTCAACCTGGGAGTCCAGCCATTGGCGGCTAGCCACCTGAATCACTAAACCGGCAGCTTCCAGTTCCGCGACCAAAGGTTGCAGACGGCGATCATCACGGCCCTTCAGAATAAAAACTTCCAGGAACCGTTGCGGATCATTGTCTAGCAGGGCTTTGACGGCGTGAATACCGTAAATAATTTCGCTCATGATGCTCTTTTATAATAAATGATTAAACATATACCCTAAATAATTCAAGTTGCAGGAAGGCGGCTAGTGAGAGAATCCCGATGAGCTTACGGTGTTGTAAGTGATTCGGGTGATTAAACGTAGCCAACGCACATGCAGCTTGAAGTATGACGGGTATAAATGATTAAATTAATGCGGGTGACCAAAGCCACCCGACAATCAGCAGGCCATTACTGGTCGCTGCTGGTTTTCTTCTTCGCACGCTTGGCCTTGGTGGCGGCGGCAATTTTTTTGGTTTTAGCGGACGCTCGTTTTGCTTTCGCTTTGGCTTTTTTCTCAGCCAGCGCTTTATCGTCCGGCTTAGCGGCGGCATCTGCTGGGCGGAATGCACTATCCGGCTCGAAGTTCACTGGTTTTTTTGCCCGACGAGGCCGTTGCTGACCACCACCGGCTGGCGCGCCATCACGGCGCGGAGCACCAGATGAACTGCCACGCCCACCACGACCGGTTGAGGTATCACGCATCGTGCGCTGCCCATCAGCTTTCTTCGCCTTATCACGGGCTGTTTTACCCTCACCGCGCGGCTTACGGGTACTGGAGACCAGAGCAAAGTCAATTTTGCGCTCATCCATATGTACCGCCTCAACCCGAATTTCTACGGTATCACCCAAGCGGTAAACCTGACCTGAGGATTCGCCGATCAGACGTTGGCCGATGTTGTCGTAACGGTAATAGTCATTATCCAGGCTGGAAACATGCACCAAACCATCAATAAACAGATCATCCAAACGCACGAAGAAACCAAAGCCGGTAACACTGGCAATGATCCCGGTGAAGACTTTACCAACCTGATCCTGCATAAAATCACACTTCAGCCAGTCCGCTACGTTACGGGTAGCTTCATCAGCGCGGCGTTCAGTCATTGAGCAGTGTTCGCCCAATTGCAGCATATCTTCGTATTCACTGTGCCAGCCACCGGTTGGTGTCCAGCGCTCTTTCTGATTGCCTTGCTCTTTGGCGAGCTGGTACTTGATAGCGCGGTGCATCGCCAAGTCGGGATAACGGCGGATTGGTGAGGTGAAATGGCCATAAGAGGCCAATGCCAGGCCAAAGTGACCCCGGTTTTCTGGATCGTAAATTGCCTGTTTCATTGAGCGCAGCAACATGGTTTGCAGCATTTCATGGTCCGGGCGATCGGCAACTTCATCCATCAGTACAGCGTAATCTTTCGGCTCTGGCTTCAAGCCGCCACCTAAGGTCAGGCCCAGTTCATTCAGCACGCTACGCAGTGCGGAGATATGGTCATCACTTGGGCGGTCATGTACACGGAATAATGCAGGTTCGTTGTGTTTTTCGACAAAACGAGCGGCTGCAATATTCGCCAAAATCATGCACTCTTCAATCAACTTATGCGCGTCATTGCGCACCGTCGATTCAATTCGTTCAATGCGCCGTTCAGCGTTGAAGATAAACTTGGCTTCTTCGGTTTCGAACGCGATACCACCACGCTCAGCACGGGCCTGATCCAGCGCTTTATACATGGTATGCAGTTCTAACAGATGCGGTACCAGCGGCTTATATTGCTCACGCAGTGTCTCTTCACCATCAATAATCCGCCACACTTTGGTGTAGGTCAGACGTGCGTGGGAGCTCATCACTGCTTCGTAGAACTTATACGACGACAGCTTACCCTGTGAGGAGATGGTCATCTCACACACCATGCACAGGCGGTCTACCTGCGGATTCAGGGAGCAAAGGCCGTTTGAGAGCACTTCCGGCAGCATCGGAACCACTTGCGACGGGAAGTAAACCGAGTTACCACGGCTGCGAGCTTCATCATCCAGCGCGGTGCGCGGGCGCACATAATAGCTGACATCAGCAATCGCCACCCACAAGCGCCAGCCACCACCGCGTTTCTTCTCGCAGTAAACAGCATCATCGAAGTCGCGGGCATCTTCACCATCAATAGTGACCAATGGCAGGTTGCGTAAATCCACCCGCCCTTTTTTCGCCTCTTCCGGTACTTGTTCTTTCAGATCCACAACTTGTTTTTCAACTTGTGGCGGCCAGGTATGGGGGATCTCATGGGTACGCAGTGCGATATCCACCGCCATGCTGGTGCCCATGTTCTCGCCGAGCACTTCAACAATCTTACCTACCGCTTTAGTCCGGCGGGTCGGGCGCTGAGTCAACTCGACCACCACCATATAACCCATCCGCGCACCGTTGATTGCCTCTGGCGGGATCAGAATGTCAAAACTCAATCGACCATCATCTGGTACCACAAAACCGGTACCGGCATCAGTAAAGTAACGACCAACAATCTGGCTGGTTTTCGGTACTAATACGCGCACAATACGCGCTTCACGGCGACCTTTGCGGTCTGCGCCAACTGCTTGGGCCAATACCACATCACCATGAATGGCGGTTTTCATCTGTTCTGCGGAGAGATACAGGTCGTCTTTACTGCCTTCAACGCGTAAAAAGCCGAAACCATCACGGTGACCAATAACAGTCCCACGCAGTAAGTCGAGACGCTCAGGCAAGGCGTAGCACTGACGACGGGTGAAGACCAATTGCCCATCGCGCTCCATAGCGCGCAGGCGGCGACGCAGTGCCTCTAAAGGCTCTTCGCCGGTTAAATTAAGTTCATTGGCCAGCTCTTCACGGCTGGCAGGTGTTTCGCGCTTCGCGAGATGAGCCAAAATGAATTCCCGACTAGGGATCGGTGACTCATATTTTTCTGCTTCTCGTTCCAAGAATGGATCTTGTGACATTGCGGTTCCTCCGTTGTCAGCAGCAGGTCTTATACCCTGCGTACTTGAAGTCGCAGGGGTGTTAGCTGCGCGCTCTCACCCGAATCACTTACCAGTGTAAGCTCATCGGGATTCGTTTACTGGCAGCCTACCTGCAACTCCAAGTTCTTTGGGTATATATATCTTTGATTAAGCAAAAATCTACTCAACAAGTAACAGTTTGTAGAGCGGGGAATTATCTTTAACCATGTCAGCCAAAGTATAGTTATCCAGCTCGTTAAGGAAACTCTGTACCGCCTGATTAAGCACTTGTTTCAGACGACAAGCGGGTGTTATGTGGCAAAAATCACTACTGCAATTCACCAGAGACAGTGGCTCCAGTTGGCGCACAACATCACCAATTAGAATTTGGTTAGCCGGTTTACCCAACCGTATACCACCATTTTTGCCCCGCACGGCGGTCACCAGACCGACACGGCTCAACTGATTGATTATTTTAACCATATGATTGCGAGACACGCCATATACCTCAGTTACCTGAGAAATGCTGGTCATTTGGCCTTCCGGTAGCGAGGCCATATAAGTAAGCGCCCGCAAACCATAATCAGTAAAACTTGTTAACTGCACGTATACCCCTGAGTATCAATTTACCCGGCTTAACCCCATCGGAAATAACACTTTTTGGATAGGTTATAAGTGTGATTCAGAAAACTCATATCCTACATAACTCGAGTTACAGGAAGGCGGCAACTAAGCGAATCCCCAAGAGCTTACATCAGTAAGTGATTAGGGTGAATGAAGGCAGCCAAACGCACATGCAACTTGAAGTATGACGGATATATTCTTTGAATGATAAACCAGCCATAAAGCTTGCGGCTAATCATTTAGGTGAAGGGTGGCGCTTTTGGTATAAAACGGCATATCCGAGGTCACTTCTGCATCTAATTATACCCAAAATAGCTGGCTTTGCAGTTAACAATGTATAACGGGTATATACCCTAAATAATTCGAGTTGCAGGAAGGCGGCAAGAGAGAGAACCCCGATGAGCTTACATGAGGTAAGTGATTCGGGTGACAAATCGGTCAGGAACCGATTTGAACGCTGCTTGCAGCAGCCTCGCAGAGGCGAGGCCCATGGACGGGCCGAGTAACGAACGTAGCCAACGCACATGCAGCTTGAAGTATGACGGGTATAAACAATAAACCGGACTTAAGCCCGGCTTATTAAAGTCTGAATTCTGACTATTTGGCGGTTAGCCACTTAATCATAAATCAAACGAATCATGCATCAAATGGATCGCGCAGGATCATGGTTTCTTCACGATCAGGACCGGTAGAGATAATATCAACCGGAACCCCGGTCAGCTCTTCTACTCGTTTGATGTAGTTCAGGGCTGCCTGTGGCAACTTGCTATGTTCTTTCACACCAAAGGTGGTTTCTGACCAGCCTGGCATGGTTTCGTAAATTGGCTCGATACCTTCCCAACCTTCAGCAGCCAGTGGGGTAGTATCAACTTCGCGACCATCTGGCATGCGGTAGCCAACACACAGCTTCACTTCTTTCAGACCATCTAACACGTCCAGTTTGGTCATACAGAAACCAGACAGGGAGTTGATCTGCACGGCACGACGCACTGCAACGATATCCAACCAACCGGTACGACGGCTACGGCCTGTTGTTGCGCCATATTCGTTACCTTGCTTACGCAGGAATTCGCCAGTTTCATCATTCAACTCGGTAGGGAATGGACCTGCACCTACACGGGTGGAATAAGCTTTAACGATACCTAAGACGTAATCAACATAACGTGGACCCAAGCCAGAGCCTGTGGCTACGCCACCAGCAGTGGTGTTAGATGAAGTTACATACGGATAAGTACCGTGATCGATGTCCAGTAAGGTGCCTTGTGCGCCTTCGAACATGATCAGATCACCGCGCTTGCGGGCGCTGTCCAACAAGTCAGAAACATCAACCACCATGGCGGTCAAAATATCAGCAATAGCTAATACTTCATCCAGCACTGTTTGGTAGTCAACTGCGTCAGCTTTGTAGTAATGCACTAACTGGAAGTTGTGGTAATCCACAATTTCTTTCAGTTTGATAGCGAAGGTTTCTTTGTTGAACAAATCGCCTACGCGCAGACCACGGCGGGCAACTTTGTCTTCATAAGCAGGACCAATACCACGGCCGGTAGTACCAATCGCTTTTTCACCACGTGCTTTTTCACGCGCATTATCCAAAGCCACATGATAAGGCAGGATTAATGGGCATGCTTCGGAGAGTAACAGTCGCTCACGTACAGGCACACCGCGCGCTTCAAGTTCTGTCATCTCTTTCATTAAAGCGTCAGGTGCCAATACAACACCGTTGCCGATGATGCTGGTTACGTTTTCACGCAGAATACCTGAGGGAATTAAATGAAGAACGGTTTTCTCACCGTTGATAACCAAAGTATGGCCAGCGTTGTGACCACCTTGATAGCGCACAACATAATTAGCCCGTTCAGTCAGCAGGTCAACGACCTTGCCCTTACCTTCGTCACCCCATTGGGTGCCCAGTACGACGACGTTCTTACCCATCTCAAAAATCACCAGGTTGCTTAAAAAAGGATTCTAACATCTCATTCGGCTGCTTTCAGTACTTTTTAACACATAACTGAACAATTTTTGTGCTTACATTCAGCCACCCATGCGGCTACGCAACATGTAGTAGATAACCACACCAGCAACCACTAATCCGCCACCAAAACGGCGCAAAGTGGCATCCGGTAATTGGGTCATCGCCTGAATCATTTTGCGCCAGGCTTTGGGGTACAGCATCGGGCCAAGCCCTTCGAGCACCAAAACCAGACCCAATGCTAATAAGATGGTTGAATTCATTGTTTGTCTCAAATGGAAAAGGCCCGCGTTAACGGGCCTTACTGTTACGGTCAAGACGAGCTGTAACGACAGCCGTTATGGACGTTTGCTGGAGTTATCCGGCGACCTCATATAACGGAAGAAATCGCTATCCGGGCTCAGAACCATCACATCATTGCCGCTGTTGAAGCTGTTTTCATACGCACGCAAGCTACGAATGAAGGCATAGAAGTCTGGGTCTTTACTGAATGCGTCAGCAAACAGACGAGCTGCTTCTGCATCACCGCCACCACGAGTAATACGCGCCTGACGTTCTGCTTCTGCCAGTGTACGTGTTACTTCATAGTCAGCTGTTGCACGCAACTTCTCTGCTTCTTCCTGACCTTGTGAACGATGACGACGGGCTACCGCTTCACGCTCAGCACGCATACGTTGGAAGATAGCATCAGACACTTCAGCCGGTAAGTTGATCTGCTTGATTCGCACGTCAACAACCTCAATCCCTAGCGCCGCCATACTGTTAGGGTTAACCGCAGGCTGTTTGCCACGGGTTTCCTGCTCAACACGGGCTGCCGCAGAGGCAATTGCATCATCAGCTTCGGTGGTCACAGCTTCATCACCCACACTACCGGTGTTCAGCGCATCACGGACATCTGAAGTCAAACGCCCACGTGAGTCAGTAACGATGTCACGCACGTTCAAACGACCAATTTCAGAACGCAAACGGTCACTAAACTTACGTTTCAGCAGCACTTCGGCCTGAGAAACATCACCACCACCGGTGGCCAGATAGTAACGACTGAAATCGCTGATACGCCATTTCAAATAGGAGTCAACAATCAGGTCTTTCTTCTCGTTGGTAACGAAACGGTCAGCCTGGTTGTCCATGGTTTGAATACGGGCATCCAACCTTTTCACTGTTTCGATAAACGGTATCTTGAAGTGCAAGCCCGGTGCATACACCAGCGGCTTGTTATCACTATCACGTAATACCTTGCCAAAGCGTAGCACGATGCCGCGCTGGCCTTCCTGTACCACAAACAGAGAAGCGTAGAGTGCGATTAACACCACAACGACGATAAGTAAAAAAGACTTACGCATTGGTTATTCTCTCCCTACGCGAGTGGAAGTATCACGCTGAGCATTCGCCCGGCGCTGATCCATGATAGAGCCACTGGTTGAGCTGGTATTGGCGTTGCTTGCACCAGACTCTTGACTGCTATTAGCAGAAGAAGGCGGATTCAGACGAATCAGGCTTGTGTCTTTATTGCCATCCGCTGCCTTATCTGCACCTTGGCCGCGCAGCATTTGGTCCAGTGGTAACACCATCAGACTATTACCCTTATCACTCGCCAGTACTTTGCGGGTATGACCGAGGACCTTCTCCATCGTTTCGATGTATAGGCGCTCACGGGTAATTTCTGGTGCCGCCTTATACTCAGGCAACAACTTAGCAAAACCTGCGACTTCACCTTGTGCTTCCAACACTTTACGTGCGGCATAAGCACGCGCATCTTCTAACAGACGCTGCGCCTGACCATTCGCCCGTGGTTGGACTTCGTTGGTGTAAGCTTCCGCTTCACGAATATACTGTTGTTCGTTTTCACGGGCTGCAATCGCATCATCAAATGCCGCTTTAACTTCTTCTGGTGGACGCGCCGCCTGGAAGTTAACGTCCAGCAGCGTTATACCCATATTGTATGGACGAATAGTTTCTTCCAGTACACGTTGAGTATCGCTACGAACGATGGTACGGCCTTCGGTGAGGATTTTGTCCATGGTGTATTTACCAATAACACCACGTACTGCGCTGTCAGTTGCCTGACGCAAGCTGTCGTCCGGGTTAGTCACGCTAAACAGATAAGCGGCCGGATCAGTCACACGGTACTGCACGTTCATTTCGACGCGAACCACGTTCTCATCAGAAGTCAGCATCACGCCGGACGCTGCCAATTCACGTACCGATTCAACGTTAACTGGCGTTACTTCATCGATAAAGGTCGGTTTCCAGTTCAAACCAGGCTGTACAATGTGGCTTAATTTACCCAAGCGAGTAACGACACCGCGCTCGGCTTCTTTAATTGTATAGAAACCACTTGCCGCCCAGATAACCACCACAGCAACCACAGCAATGCCCACAATCCGGCCACTGAAACCAGGGCCTCTTGTCGTACCACTGTTATCATTGCCGCTGCCGCCACCTTTACCACCGAGGCTACTCAGTTTTTTGCTCAGTTTTCGAAAGATATCATCCAGATCAGGCGGCCCTTGGTCACGACCACCTTTATTATTGTTATTTCCGCCAGAGTTGCCGCCATTATTATTGCTGCTCCCCCACGGATCGCGGTCCTGTCCGTTATTACCGGGCTGATTCCACGCCATGTTTTAGCTCCATTCTTCTATGATTGGTTTTCTTCAGGCCAAGAGCACATGCCAAAGAAGCTGGCTCTTAATCTCACAAAAAAGATCAGGTAATCAACTAATTAGTCGCACCGACTAATTAATAATATAACTGACCAAATCTTGCTCTTGTTTACAGAGACGACGCCAATCAACGATAGGCATTCTGACCACCATACCGACGTTTCCGTCCTCGTCTATCCACTCTTTTTCAATTGCCTGAAGCTGGTAAAAACGGCTACGTAGACGACCTGCCTGAGGTGGCAAACGTAATTCAAAGTGTGCGATCTCACCTGAAAGACGCTCCGTCAACGCTTGAAAGAGCAACGAGATCCCTGCGCCGGTTTGGGCCGAAAGCCAAACTCTGACTGGCAGATTGTCTTCGTTGCGATCAATTCGCGGGACAAAATCATCCAACAAATCAATTTTATTCATTACTAATAATGTAGGTATTTCATCCGCTTCGATTTCTGCCAAAACAGAATCAACTGCGGCCATATTCTCGGTTACCCGAGGGTCTGCTGCATCAATAATGTGTAACAGTAATGAGGCTTGCCGTGTTTCTTGTAATGTCGCTTTAAAAGCAGCGACCAAATCATGCGGCAAATGCCGGATAAAACCTACCGTATCCGCCAACACTGTATCGCCCACATCCGCCACATTAATACGGCGTAAAGTAGGATCCAGCGTGGCAAATAATTGGTCAGCCGCATAAACATCAGCTGCCGTAATTTTGTTAAACAGGCTGGATTTACCGGCGTTGGTATATCCCACCAAAGATACTGTCGGAATTTCAGCACGGGTACGCGCACGTCGCCCCTGCTCACGCTGCTTTGCCACCCGCTCCAAACGGCTCAAAATCAAGCTGATACGGTCACGTAACAAACGGCGGTCGGTCTCCAACTGGGTTTCACCTGGCCCTCTTAGGCCAATCCCCCCCTTTTGACGCTCAAGATGCGTCCAGCCACGTACCAAACGGGTCGCAATATGGCGTAATTGCGCTAATTCGACCTGTAATTTACCTTCGTGGGTACGGGCCCGTTGGGCAAAAATATCTAAGATTAGTCCAGTACGATCAATGACCCGACATTCACACAAACGCTCAAGGTTTCGCTCTTGCGCTGCAGAAAGGGCATGATCAAACAAGACAACAGACGCGCCACTGGCTTTCACCGCGTCAGCAATTTCTTCGGCCTTTCCTTCACCGACAAAATACTTAGGGTGCGGTGCTTTGCGACTACCCGTCACAATTTGCAAAGCTTCTACGCCCGCAGAAGATACCAGCGCTTCAAATTCACGCAGATCTTCTGAGTTTTTGTCTTGCGAGAAATAGATATGAACCAGTACGGCCTGCTCACCGGCTTCATAGCGGTCAAACAAACGTGCAACCTCTCAAACGGATTAAAACCGCTAGTGCGGAGAACATAAACCCGAATCCGTTGTTTATGTTCCCCGTCATGGTCGACCAGCAATGCGCTTTATTCAGCGTCATCGCTATCCTGCTGCGGTTGTTGCGGCGCAGACGGATTACTACCATGATAATTATTGGTGCTTCCACTCGGCGTATTGCTGTGATGCGAAACCGGGCGAGAAGGCACTACAGTAGAGATGGCGTGTTTATAGACCATCTGGCTGACTGTGTTTTTTAACAGAATGACAAACTGATCAAAAGACTCAACTTGGCCCTGCAGTTTAATGCCATTCACTAAATAAATAGAAACCGGAACCCGTTCACGACGCAATGCGTTCAGGAACGGATCTTGCAAAGATTGCCCCTTAGCCATTCTATATTTTCCTTATTTGCTTGTTGTTTTTAACTAAGAACCTATCGGCTCGAAAATAAACTGCGTAAAAAAAATCCGCGCGTTGAGTACTAATCAATTGTACACAATCATTCAACCTATGCACTAACAACCTGTATTACAGAGTCTAAAGCCTCTCCCGGCTTATCACTGTCGAGCCACTGAACTGAACTCCAGCCCCGTAACCAAGTCATTTGGCGCTTTGCCAGTTGACGTGTCGCACAAACTCCACGGTAAACCATTTCGTCGTAATCAATCTCACCGGACAGATAAGACCACATCTGCCGGTATCCCACACAACGAATGGCAGGCAAATCCGTATGCAAATCACCGCGGTCAAAAAGCGCCCTAGCCTCTGTTTCAAACCCTGCATCCAGCATCTGATGAAAACGTAATTCAATCCGCTGGTGCAACAGTTCCCGGCTAACAGGCGCAATCGCAAATTGGTGAACCCGATAGGGTAAGGTTTCACCCGAAATTTTAGTCAGTTCCGTTAAAGTTTTACCTGAAATAAAAAAAACTTCCAGTGCTCTAGAGAGCCGTTGGGGATCATTAGGATGAATTCGCGCCGCAGCAACCGGGTCTACCTTGGCCAATTGCTGATGCAATGCCTCCCAACCCAGCTCAGCGGCCTGCTGTTCAATACGCTCGCGCACTTGCGGGTCTGCAG
Organism: Yersinia sp. 2540 StPb PI; assembly: GCF_052217165.1. Lineage (NCBI taxonomy): Bacteria > Pseudomonadati > Pseudomonadota > Gammaproteobacteria > Enterobacterales > Yersiniaceae > Yersinia > Yersinia sp. 2540 StPb PI. The sequence goes on along the minus strand of NZ_JAZGQC010000001.1, from coordinate 1,002,638 downwards.
GTGGCAACGGAGATAATCCTTCCAACAGCGCTTTAAAATACAGCATGGTCCCCCCCACCAGCAGCGGAATTCGCCCGGCAGCGGTAATATCGGCCATCTCTTTCAATGCATCTTTACGGAAATCAGCGGCTGAGTAGGATTCAGCCGGGTCACGGATATCAATCAGCCGGTGTGGTGCTAACGCCAGTTCTTCAGCACCAGGTTTAGCGGTGCCGATATCCATGCCACGATAGATCAAGGCAGAATCGACGCTGATTAACTCCACAGGTAACCGCTGACGAAGCGCAATGGAGAGCGCTGTTTTACCACAAGCGGTTGGCCCCATAATAAAAATTGCCGGTGGCCGGTCTAGATTTTCAATATCATTCATGTGTTAGGGTTGCCAATGCAGCCTTTATATCAATAGGTTGTAATAATCCAGCAGGCGGTGATTGCACCAACTGCGGACAAAGACGTTCCACATCCGTCAATAACTGTATCGCTTGAGACATATTCCAAACCTCATGTTCGCTGCCAAGGTGGCGGGCAATCCATGTGGCCAGAACATCTGGCGATATCTCTTCATGCTGCGACAGATAGCCTAACAGTTCCGGTATCAGTTTTTGTAAATTTTGTTGGCGTAATGGTAAAGATACCGCACGTAAAGTGGCTCTTGTCTGCTCAACAGTCAATTCTATCCCCATAGTAACCAATAAGTTCTGATGGCGCAGACAGGCTGCGGCCTCATTCTTATCTAATGTCAGTTTTAATGGAATAAGTAATGGCTGAGGGCGTAAACCCTCGGCTGGCGGATTCAGTTGAGCTTGTTTCAGCCAGCGCTCGGCAACAGTCAGTGCCAATAATGCCACACCTTGCTTATATTCAATCAAAGCATAGCAAGGTGGGAATACCGTTAATACTCGGCCAAAGCTGTAATAATCGCCATGAAGTGGTTCATCTGCTGATGCAAAGCGCGGGGCTGGCACCGATGCAGGCTGTTCTATGGCTTGGCTCACAGCGGCCGGTTGCACCAATTGACGATACAATTCGCCTTGCTGCTTTTGGTAGGGTTGCCCAGCGCTATAGCCAGGTGCTGCCTGTTCACGGGCAGGAGACCGCGCTGCCGCTAGCGTGGGTTCTGAAGACGATACTTTATCTGAAACCCGTGTCCGTTCTGCCGCTGGCGCTTTTGCAGGCTCCGGTTGCGCATATTTATTCCCCCCCGCCGCCACACGATTTTCCGGCTGCCAGCGTGGTGCTTCTATCTCTTCACCATCTTCATTGATATTTAGCACTGGCGAGGCAGTCTGCTGTAAAACAGTGGTAACAGCCTGATAAATAAAGTCATGTACCAACCGCGCCTGATGGAAACGCACCTCATGTTTCGCCGGATGCACATTTACATCCACCTGATGTGGATCAATATCCAGATACAAAACATAAGCGGGTTGTTGATCATCTTTGAGTAAATCTTGATAGGCCTGACGGATAGCGTGATTAATCAACCGATCACGCATCATGCGATTATTGACGTAACAATACTGCATTTCACTGAGTGTACGACTGGCGGCAGGATCAGCCACCCAACCACGAATAGTCAAATCACCATGTTGCCAGGAAATGGCCAGTGCATGCTGCAAAAACGCCGGGCCACAGATGCTCGCCAGCCGACGCTCGTGCTGTGAAGGGTCAGGGGCTGCGCGGTACTGACGCATTAACTTACCGTTATGACTCAGATTGATCGCCACATCAAAGCGCGCCAGCGCAATGCGCCGCACCACTTCATCAATATGACCGAACTCGGTTTTTTCAGTGCGCATAAATTTGCGGCGCGCTGGCGTGTTATAAAACAGATCCAGCACTTCAAGGGTACTCCCCACTGGATGCGCCGCTGGCTTGATAGTGACGGCCATATCACGCCCTTCCGCATAAGCCTGCCAGGCTTCATTTTGTTCGGCAGTGCGGGAAGTCAGAATCAGACGTGAGACTGAACTGATACTGGCCAGTGCTTCGCCACGAAAGCCCATGCTGAGGATAGCTTCCAGATCTTCTAGCGAACTTATCTTACTGGTGGCATGGCGCGCCAGCGCCAGTGATAAATCGTCTTTGCCGATGCCGCAGCCATTATCGCGGATACGAATCAGTTTGGCGCCACCCCGTTCAATATCGATATCAATCCGGGTGGCTCCTGCATCCAGACTGTTTTCTACCAACTCTTTAACCACCGACGCAGGCCGCTCTACCACTTCACCGGCGGCAATTTGGTTAGCAAGCTGTGGTGGCAGAATATGAATCGGCATAGCAGTTCCTTTCGCTTACGATTGTGGGATCGTGAGGGTTTGCCCTAGCTGGACATTACCTGACTTTATCTTGTTCGCCCGCTCAATCTCACTCATCGACACGCCATATCTGGCCGCAATGGCTGATAGCGTATCACCCCGTTTTACCTGATGTTTTACTGTTTTGTTTTTAGCAATTGTTTGGGTTTTTGGTGCCGCAGCCTTTACCGTGCTGCCCGATGCCGGCACTTTCAAACGCTGACCCACCCACACCACATCATTTTTCAGCGTATTGTTTTGTCGCAATAGCGCCATGCTGACACCGTATTGGCTCGCAATGCCGGATAAGGTTTCACCACGTTGTACTTTATGGATTTGGCTTTTCCCTGTCGCCACAGGCTTGACGGCAGAGACTCTGCCGCTTTGCGCATTGCTGACAATCGGTTCTGGCTGATTAACACTTGAACGCTGTACTGAAGAATCAACCGCCGCTGTTTCTATTAGCGGACGGTTTTCGACCTTTGGGTCGGCTTGTAGCGGATGCGCAAGGAAATAACTGCGCAAGCCTTTATAAATGGCCTGAGCAATCTTCTCCTGATACGCGCTACTGCCAAGCAGCCGCTCCTCCGTACTATTACTGATAAAGCCGGTTTCCACTAATAACGATGGAATATCCGGTGAACGTAACACCCCAAGACTGGCGTGTTCAGGCCGACGTTTATGAATGTCACCTACTGTTTGTAGCTCACGCAGCACCTTGGTCGCTACGTCATAGCCCACCCGCTGGGAGTGGCCGAATTGGAGATCCAATACTGCCTGACTCAAATAGGGGTCTGACGCGGTATTCGCCAACACGTCACCTGCGCCACCGAGCAATTCAGATTGTTTCTCATGCTGTTCCAGCCAGTTACCCATTTCACTGTTAGCACGGCGATTTGACAGAACCCAGACCGAAGCCCCAGTAGCACTGCGGTTAGGTGCCGCATCCGCATGAATAGAAACCAGCACGTTAGCCCCCTGCTTACGGGCCACATCCGAACGGCCCATCACCGAAATGAAGTAATCGCCATTGCGGGTTAAAACCGGTTTAAACATCGGGTCGCTATTAAGCAATGCTTCAAGTCGGCGGGCGATGGCAATCGTGACATTCTTCTCTTTCAGGCCATTTTGCCCGATTGCACCTGGGTCTTGCCCACCGTGACCGGCATCGATTGCCACCACTACACGATCACTATTAGCAACACGGCTGGCTTTAATCGGGCGGGCGGTATTGGTGGTGACGGTATCACTGCTGACAACCACGGTCGGCTTATTGTTAAACGGGTTTTTAGCCTCCGATGTGGTGTTTGAACTGGTCACGCGCGGTGCCGTATTCACGTTATTGACCGGCGGCGTCAAACGCCCAGCATTCGGGCTAGGGGTATTGGTTTGGCTGAGTGGTCTACTGTTTGGACTTAACGTATTGTTTGGACTTAACGTATTGTTTGAGCTTAACGTATTGTTTGGGCTTAACGTGGTTTGTACCTGACGAGCAGGGGCGGCTGCGGTCATGGTAATGACCACCGTGTAGTTACTGCCCGACTGCTGTGTCACCGCGCGGGTTTTAACTTTTTGCGTCAATTCCAGCACCAGACGGGTGCTTTGCTCATCTTTCGGGGTGCTGGAGCGAATTCTTTTCAGCAGATTCTGTCCACTGAACTCCAAGGGCAAACCAGAGAGATTACCGCTTTGGCGGACATCCAACACCACTCGCTCAGGCGAACTCAACGAGAAAAAGGCATAAATCGGTTTGCCATCAAAACTGAGCGTCACCCGGCTTTCCGTCGGGCCATTGTTCACCTTAATATCGGTGAGTTTCATAGCCAAGGCGGAAGGTAGGCTTAATAAACTCACCATAACCAGCATGACTGCGGTAAACGATCGTTGGCAGCGATTTATTAGCATCAAGCTATGCATCATTATCAAATTATCCTTGCACAGCAGCTAAACGGCGCAATACATCCGCACCCGCATCAGAAAGGGCAACCAGACGGGCTTCACGCCCTTCAGCCTGATACGCCAAATGTAACTCTATATCGGCCCGAGGTAAGAACCCCTCACCTTGCTGTGGCCATTCCACCAGGCAAATTGCCCGCTCATCGAAATAATCACGAATACCCATAAACTCCAGCTCCTCAGGATCCGCCAGACGATATAGGTCAAAATGGTAAACCGGTCTTGGAGTTAATGCATAAGGTTCAACCAAGGTATAAGTAGGGCTTTTAACATGACCAATGTGGCCAAGGGCCTGAAGGAAGCCGCGGCTGAAAGTTGTTTTTCCGGCACCTAAGTCACCGAACAGATAAATAACGCTAGCACCATTGAAGGCATGGGCCAAACTAGCCCCTAATGCAACGGTCGCTGCCTCATCAGGCAGAGGTAAAACGAGTTCTTTCATTCTGTGATATCTATCTTGCTAACTCAGGATTAACGTACTTCGGAATAACTGGCAGTAAATCTGTTGCCAGTAAACCCCGGGTGCCTTGAACTTCAGCCAGTTTGTCTGCGGCAACGCCATGCACGACACAACCTGCACAGGCAGCATCATACAGCACCAGCTTTTGTGCTATCAAACTACCAATAATACCGGACAGAATATCCCCCATGCCGCCGGAGGCCATCCCTGCATTACCAACATCAGCAATCGCCATCTCACCCTGCTCACTGGCAATCAGGGTACCAGCACCTTTCAATACCACCACACCACCATATTGTTTAACGATGTTTCGGGCCGAAAGTAAGCGGTCACTCTCAATATCAGCGACGCGACAACCAAGCAGACGAGCAGCTTCCCCTGGATGTGGGGTCAATACCCGATTCTGACGCCTATGTGGATTTAATGCCAGCAAGTTGAGCGCATCTGCGTCCCATAATGCTGGTTTATCACTTTGTTGCAATAAATTCAGAGCATTCCGGCCCCAATCGGACTGCCCTAACCCCGGGCCGACAACCAGGACATCAGCCCAGCCAATACCTTGCTCAAGAGTTTCCGGCGTTAACTCTTGTACCATCAACTCGGGCCTTGCCGCCAGAATCGGTGCCACATGCTCAATGTGAGTGAGCACTCGCACCAAGCCAGCCCCACTGCGCAGAGCGGCTTCACCAGCCATGCGAATCGCACCTCCCAGCCCTTTATCTCCGCCCACCAGCAACAATCGGCCATGTTCCCCTTTATGAGCACAAGGGCGGCGTGGCTGTAGCCATTGCGGTAGGTGATCTGCGGTCATTCGCTCAATTTGTAGCGGTTGAGTGAGCAGCCATGCTGTCAGCCCCAAGTCATTGCAGTGTAAATGCCCCACCCAATCACGGGCCTGACCGGTGAGCAAACCTGGTTTCAGCGCGACAAAAGTCAGGGTGTGGTCTGCGCGAATAACAGATCCGGGAGCAGCACCGCTATCGGCACTGAGTCCAGAAGGAATATCCAAGGCAATCTTTGCGGCCCGATGGCGATTCGCGGTGTCAATCAGCGTAGCATAAGCGCCTTGCGGTGCCGCTCGCAGGCCAATACCCAACAATGCATCAATAATCAAATCAACATGTTGTGGCCACGGTGTCTCAGGTTGATGAATTATGCCACCTGCCGCCAGCCATTGGGATTGCGCCTGATGCGCTTGTGCGGGTAATGGCCGATTGCCGGGGCAGGCAATAAGCGTAACATTCAGCCCAGCCGCTAATGCCCGATTCGCAACGATATAACCATCGCCACCATTATTACCGTGGCCACACAATATCAACCAGTGACGCGCCGCTGGGTACTGTTTACGCGCCAGTTCAAAGGCCGCATCGCCCGCTCTGACCATCAGATCAAACAACGTTAGAGAAAAGTGTGCCGCGGCCACAGCCTCGTTCTGACGTACCCAGTCCGCAGAAAAAACAGAGTGTGGTAAGCTGACACCGATTTGTTTCTTACTATGGTCCGTCATGGCACACCCCCTCGATCTGAATCAATTAGCCCAACATATCAAGCAATGGGGGCAATCGCTAGGTTTCCAGCAAGTCGGTATCTGCGATACGGATTTGTCTGCGGAAGAACCGCGGTTACAAACTTGGCTTGATAAACAATATCATGGCGAGATGGCCTGGATGGCTCGCCACGGTATGCTGCGCGCGCGGCCCCATGAATTATTACCCGGAACCTTACGGGTGATTAGCGTGCGGATGAATTATCTCCCTGCCAAGGCTGCATTTGCCAGCACATTGAACAATGCTGAGTTAGGTTATGTCAGTCGCTATGCGCTGGGCCGTGATTATCATAAATTGCTGCGCCAGCGGCTGAAAAGATTGGGCGATATGATTCAGAGTTACTGTCTGGAGCAGGCTCACGGTGACATCAATTTCCGCCCATTTGTCGATTCTGCCCCCATTATGGAGCGGTCATTGGCTGCAAAAGCAGGAATTGGCTGGGTTGGTAAGCACTCACTGATTTTAAATCGTGATGCGGGTTCCTGGTTCTTTCTTGGCGAATTATTAATTGATCTGCCGCTGCCTATAGATAAGCCGCAAGAGGAGCAATGTGGCCGTTGCGTTGCCTGTATCACCACCTGCCCGACCGGCGCTATCGTTGCACCCTATACCGTTGATGCTCGCCGCTGTATCTCCTACCTAACCATTGAACTTGAAGGGGCGATACCAGAAGAATTTCGTCCACTAATGGGAAATCGTATTTATGGCTGTGATGATTGTCAGCTTATCTGCCCCTGGAACCGCTTCTCACAATTAACTGATGAGGAAGATTTCAGCCCACGCGCCGTGCTACACACGCCACAGTTATTGGATTTATTTGCCTGGAATGAAGAGAAATTTTTGCGGGTTACGGAGGGTTCCGCCATCCGCCGCATTGGTCACCTACGCTGGCTACGTAATATCTCGGTAGCACTGGGCAATGCCCCCTATCTCGACAGTATCGTATTGGCACTGGAAGCGCGCCGCGGGATTGATCCAATGCTAGATGAACATATTGAGTGGTCAATCTCACAACAATTGAAAAGACGGTCTACACTGACTGTGGCTGTTCAATCGCCACAGAAAAAAAGGCTGGTGCGGGCTATTGAGAAAGGCCTACCACGGGATGCCTGATATCCCCCTTTACCTGAAACTATATGCTGTTTAGTATGGCTTTTTTTTATGTATTTTTATAATGAATGAACTCGGAGTTTTCCTGTGCATAAAAATAAAAACACCTTGGCAATCAAGTGCGAAAAAAAGCGCAAGTGATCGGTATAACGTTTTCACAGAAAAATATATATCGCTAAATCAAAGAGATATGAAAGAGGGTTGCGCAGTGGATAAAATATGAGCTGGATATAAAAAGAGCAGAATCTGTGGATAAGTCTGTTGACGAAGTTAATACATTGTATGTACAACGCGGCATGGCGCGTTATGTAGCTGTGGATAAAAATAATAGAATTGAATAAAAATTTTGGAGCGGGAAACGAGACTCGAACTCGCGACCCCGACCTTGGCAAGGTCGTGCTCTACCAACTGAGCTATTCCCGCATTGAGATGCTTTTGCACCCTGCTGTATGTGACAGCATTTGATATTTACTGCTTATTCAGAAATAAATTTTGGAGCGGGAAACGAGACTCGAACTCGCGACCCCGACCTTGGCAAGGTCGTGCTCTACCAACTGAGCTATTCCCGCGTCGCTGCCATACGTCATAATAACGTATCACTTATATTTCTGACTTCTGAACTAAAGCTGCTGTACTGCCGGTCACTATCTTTATGGTTAAAGATTGGAGCGGGAAACGAGACTCGAACTCGCGACCCCGACCTTGGCAAGGTCGTGCTCTACCAACTGAGCTATTCCCGCTTGGTGCCGTCTTACTTTTTACAACTTTTTCTACACATAACTCGTACTAAATCGGTCTGCGCATGTTTGCGAATTCTTCATCGGTACGGGGTGCGCATTATACGAGAAATCCGTTTTGCCGCAAGCCCCTAAAAGCAAAAAAATCATTTTTTGGTTCAAGTGCCGATTAAAACAGCAATGTGGCGCTTTTACCAGCGCCGGGCAAAGTATATACCCAAAGTTATTGAAACAGCAGGGGTGTAAACGCAGCTACCCCCGCTACTTCAAGGCCGCAGCAAATCCCCAAAGTCATTGGAGTAGCAGCCAGGCAGCCAGCAAACGCATCCCGATGAGCTTACATAAGTAAGTGATTCGGGTAAGTGAGTGCAGCTAACACCCCTGCTACTTCAAGGCCGCAGGGGATTAAGATTGAATAAAATGCTCGCGGTAATAGGCAAGCTCAGCCACAGATTCACGGATATCGTCTAGTGCTTGATGGGTATTTTGTTTTTTGAAACCAGGCAGAATCTCTGGTTTCCAGCGGCGTGCCAGCTCTTTTAGCGTGCTGACATCCAGATAGCGGTAGTGGAAATAAGCTTCAAGCTCTGGCATATAACGGAACAGGAAGCGGCGGTCTTGGCCGACACTGTTACCACAGATAGGTGAAGCGCCTGCTGGAACCCACTGTTTCAAGAATTCAATGGTTTGTAATTCAGCATCACTATCGCTAAATGGGCTGGCTTTAACCCGTTCCACTAAACCACTGCCGGTATGGGTACGCACATTCCATTCATCCATAAGCCCAAGCTGTTCATCTGACTGATGAACCGCCAATACTGGGCCTTCGGCTAGAATATTGAGATTAGCATCGGTGACCAGAGTGGCTATCTCAATGATCCGATCGCGCTCAGGATCAAGGCCGGTCATTTCCAGATCGATCCAGATCAGATTATTTTGATTCTCTGCCATAATATTTCCTGCCTGTTAGCGGGTGAGACTACCGAACAAACGGTTAATTGATAAAATAATGTGTATCATAGCCCTTTTGGTCGCAACCAGCGATATACCCAAAGAAATTGGCGTTGCAGGTAGGTAGCAAGCAAACGAATCCCGATAAGATTACACCGATGCGGGGGAGTGAAGCGAGTGGCCCTAGCGGCTTCAAGTATGAAGGGTATTAATGCAGATTCAAGTGAGGCGCAGTGAGTAAGAATAAACTGTCGAAAGGTCAACAACGCCGTGTGCAGGCAAACCATCAGCGTCGGCTACGCACTGATAGAAAACCTGAGTTAGATGACTCTCAGCTTGGCGATGCGCAAGAAGGTATCGTAATCAGTCGTTTCGGTCAGCACGCCGATGTCGAAGCCACCGATGGTGTTCAACACCGTTGTAACATCCGCCGTACCATTAAATCACTGGTTACCGGTGACCGTGTGGTCTGGCGTCCAGGCCTGCAAGCTCAGGAAGGTGTGCGGGTTAAAGGCATTGTCGAAGCCGTACATGAGCGTACATCCGTGCTGACACGCCCTGACCTGTACGACGGCGTGAAACCGATCGCCGCAAATATCGATCAGATAGTGATCGTTTCGGCGATCTTACCTGAACTTTCTCTTAATATTATCGATCGCTATCTGGTGGCCTGTGAAACACTGGAAGTCGAACCGTTAATTGTGTTGAACAAAATCGATTTACTGGATGCCGATGGCCGTAAATTCGTTGATGGCATGATGGAGATTTACCGGCGCATTGGCTACAACGTGCTGGAAGTCTCAAGTCAAACCCGTGAAGGGATGGAAGCCTTTGAAAAGGCACTGGCCGGGCGCATCAGTATCTTTGCCGGTCAGTCCGGCGTGGGTAAATCCAGCCTGCTGAATGCCCTGTTACCACCAACGGATAACGAAATTCTGGTGAATACGGTATCGGGTAATTCAGGTCTGGGTCAGCACACCACCACCGCAGCCCGCTTATATCACTTCCAGCAAGGCGGCGATGTGATTGACTCACCGGGGGTGCGTGAATTTGGCCTCTGGCATCTGGCACCGGAACAAATCACTCAAGGATTTGTCGAATTCCGTGATTATCTCGGCCATTGCAAATTCCGTGATTGCAGCCATACCACCGATCCCGGTTGTGCACTGCGCGAAGCGGTAGAACAAGGCAAAATCGCTGAAGAGCGTTTCGATAATTACCATCGAATCCTGGAAAGTATGGAACAGGCGAAGCCGCGTAAGACATCTGATAGCGACGAGAAATGATGTCTCAATAGTCCTGTTGAACATGCTTTAGCTAAAAACTGTGGGCGCAGAAAGATATATACCCAGTGACTTCAAGATGCAGGTAGGCGGCAATTGAGCGAAGCCTCAGGAGCTTACTCAAGTAAGTGACTGGTGTGAGTAAAGGCAGCCAACACCCCTGTATCTTGAAGGGCGACGAGTATAATGCGCCCCCTCATTAATTTTACCGTTTACCCAGAGGTCTACGTGCTGGACAGTATCAAAATCAGATTACAATATTTACTCCCAAAACTTGGCCTGACTCGTTTGGCAGGCTGGGGGGCAGATAAGCAAGGTGGCTGGCTGACCCAACTGGTGATCAAGGCATTTGCCCGCTACTACCATGTTGATATGAAGGAAGCCCAGGACCCTGAGTTCTCTGCTTATCGTTCGTTTAATGAGTTCTTTGTGCGCCCACTGCGCGCGGGTGTGCGCCCTGTTGTAACGGAAGAAAACCTCTTGGCCCAACCTGCCGACGGCGCTATTAGCCAGTTAGGCGCAATTCATGACGGGCAAATTTTGCAGGCAAAGGGCCACAACTACACGCTGGAAGCCCTACTCGCCGGTAACTATATGTTGGCTGCTGAGTTCCAAAATGGCCATTTTGTCACCACCTATCTGGCTCCACGTGACTACCATCGCGTCCATATGCCGTGTGACGGTATCTTGCGCGAAATGATTTATGTGCCAGGTGATTTGTTCTCGGTCAATCCATTGACTGCGGCCAATGTGCCTAATCTCTTCGCACGTAATGAACGTGTTATTTGCATCTTTGATACCGCTTTTGGCCCGATGGCACAAATTCTGGTAGGTGCCACTATTGTTGGCAGCATAGAAACCGTCTGGGCTGGCACCATTACCCCGCCACGAGAAGGTGTGATTCGCCGATGGACCTATCCGCAAGCAGGAACTGAAGGCGCGGTAGTGCTGGAAAAAGGGCAAGAAATGGGCCGCTTTAAGTTAGGCTCGACAGTGATTAACCTGTTTGCTGAAGGTAAAGTCTATTTAGCACCACAGTTAAACAGTGGTTCTGTTACCCGCATGGGTGAAGTATTAGCCGAAGCCGTCCCTACTGCTATACCCTAAATAATTCGAGTTGCAGTAAGGCGGCAAGCGAATAAACCCGATGAGTTGAGACTAGTCAATGATTCGGGTAAACGAGAGCAGCCAATGCATATGCAGCTTGGAGTATGACGGGTATAAACGTAATCGATGTTAAGGAACCCTTACGTGCGCCTAATAATTTCTCGATCTTTTGGTAAATCACTCTCTTTTGGCCTGTTACTGTCATTTGTCATGCTGCTGTCTTTGCCGTTGCATGCGGCAACTCAGCCTAATGAAGATCAGCTCAGACAAGAGCTGAAACAGGCTGAAACCAATAAAGGGATGCCAAATCAGACCGAAATTGTTCAGGCGCTGCAATCGGCTCTTAGCTGGCTGGCGGATGCAAAAGAGTCTGATATCCGCGCCCAGCAGTATCAAAAAGCCATTGATGACTTCCCCAAACTGACCCGCGAGTTACGCCAGGAACTGGCGCAAGAAGGGGATAAACCCCTGCCCGTACCCAGTAACATGTCTACATCCGAACTGGAACAACAAGTGCTGCAAATCAGCAGCCAGTTGTTGGAATTAAGCCGTCTGTCGCAACAAGAACAGGATCGGGCGCGGGAAATCAGTGAATCCCTCAGCCAGTTGCCTCAGCAGCAATCAGAAGCTCGGCGAATTCTGACTGAAATCAGCACCCGCCTTCAGGCGCAAAGTAACCCCGCCAATCCGGTCGCACAGGCACAGTTTGCATTACTACAAGCAGAAGCCGTGGCCCGTAAGGCTAAAGCCAATGAACTGGAGCTTTCTCAGCTCTCAGCCAACAACCGGCAAGAGCTGTCACGGCTGCGCGCCGAGTTATACAAAAAGCGTCAAGAACGGGTTGATGCTCAGCTCCAAACCTTACGTAATAATCTCAATAACCAGCGTCAGCAGGCGGCTGAACAGGCACTTGAGCGCACCGAGTTACTGGCGGAACAAGGGGGCGATTTACCTGAGTCAATCATCCAGCAACTGCAAATCAACCGCGAGCTATCTCAAGCGCTAAATCAACAGGCGCAACGCATTGATCTGATCTCTTCGCAACAACGGCAAGCGGTAGCCCAGACCCAACAAGTCCGGCAGGCTCTCAGTACTATTCGTGAACAGGCCCAGTGGCTGGGCGTTTCAACCGCACTGGGGGAAACACTGCGGGCACAGGTTGCAAGATTGCCTGACGTACCGAAATCTCAGCAACTGGATCGTGATATGGCGCAGTTGCGGGTTCAACGTCTGCAATATGAAGACATGTTGGAGAAGTTACAGCAGCAAAATGTCAAATTAAAGCAAAATGATGGTACACCGCTCACCACCGAACAGCAGCGGATCCTTGATGCTCAATGGCGCACACAGCGCGAATTGCTGAATTCTCTGCTGTCCGGCTATGACACCCAGATTCTAGAATTAACCAAGTTGAAAGTGGCCAACAGTCAGTTGGTGGATGCGCTAAGTGAAGTTCGCGAGGCCACTCACCGTTATCTGTTTTGGGTCGCAGATGTCAGCCCAATATCACTGTCTTACCCGATTAACGTTGCCCATGACCTGACCCGCTTACTGTCGCTGGATACACTTTCGCAGTTAAGTGGCGCATTCGTCATGATGATGACCAGCCAGGAGACACTGCTACCGATCAGCGCAGCCTTGCTGTTTGTCGGTTTCAGTATCAGCTTGCGTCGCCACTATCATGCCTTCCTGGAGCGTGCTAGCAGCCGGGTAGGTAAGGTTACGCAAGACCATTTCTCCCTGACATTACGTACCGTTTTCTGGTCAATTCTGATGGCGCTGCCGCTACCGGTATTGTGGGCCGCGCTCGGCTATGGCCTGCAAAACGCCTGGTCATATCCGATGGCGATCGCCATTGGTAATGCCGTCACTGCCACCGTGCCAGTACTGTGGCTGTTTATGATAAGTGCCTCGTTTGCCCATCCTCATGGCCTGTTTATCACCCACTTCCGCTGGTCACCGGCGCAGGTCGGGCGGGCAATGCGTTTTTATCGCATGTCAGTGTGGTTGATTATCCCATTGATGATGGCACTGATTACATTCGAGAATTATAACGACCGTGAATTCGCTGGCACCCTGGGCCGCTTGTGCTTTATTTTGCTGTGTGTTGCCTTAAGTCTGGTGACCAATAGCCTGAAACGAGCCGGTATTCCACTCTATCTGGATAAAAAAGGCTCGGGCGAGAACATCATTAACGTGGCGTTATGGGGGCTACTGCTATCTGCCCCACTGATTGCGGCATTGGCCGCGGCGCTCGGTTATCTCACCACCTCACAGGCGCTACTGGCGCGTTTGGAAACCTCGGTTGCCATCTGGTTCTTCTTGTTGGTGGTTTACCATATTATCCGCCGTTGGATGCTGATTCAGCGCCGCCGTATTGCTTTTGACCGAGCTAAGCAGCGGCGAGCCGATATTCTGGCGCAGCGCGCCCGCGGTGAAGAAGATACGCCGCACAATAACAGTACCGAAGGGTCCATTGATGTTGAGGAACCGGTAATTGATCTGGATGTGATCAGCGCCCAATCTCTGCGTCTGGTGCGATCGATCCTGACGATGATCGCCTTGGTTTCAGTGATAGCATTGTGGTCTGAGATTCATTCAGCGTTTGGTTTTCTGGAAAATATTCGCCTGTGGGATGTGTCATCCACCATTAACGGTATTGAGTCGGTGCAGGCGATCACCATGGGATCACTGCTGATCGCTATTTTAGTGATGGTTGTGACTACCCAGCTAGTGCGTAACCTGCCTGCCCTACTGGAACTGGCGCTATTGCAGCATCTGGATCTGACGCCGGGAACGGGCTATGCCATCTCCACCATCACCAAATATCTGTTGATCCTGTTCGGCAGCTTGCTCGGTTTCTCTATGTTGGGGATCGAGTGGGCGAAATTCCAATGGTTGGTTGCCGCACTTGGTTTAGGTTTGGGGTTCGGTTTGCAGGAGATTTTTGCCAACTTTGTTTCTGGTCTGATCATCTTGTTCGAGAAACCGATCCGTATCGGCGATACCGTGACCATACGTGATCTCACCGGTAGCGTGACCAAAATCAATACCCGTGCCACAACTATCTCTGACTGGGATCGCAAAGAAATTATCGTGCCGAATAAGGCATTTATTACTGAGCAATTTATTAACTGGTCACTGTCGGATTCAATTACCCGTGTGGTACTCACAGTACCGGCTCCGGCTGAAACCAGCAGTGAGGAAGTGACTGAGGTGTTACTTACTGCTGCACGCCGCTGTACCTTGGTATTGGATAACCCACCACCCGAGGTCTATCTGGTTGATCTTCAACAAGGGATTCAGATTTTCGAACTGCGTATTTACGCCGCCGAAATGGGCCATCGTATGCCACTGCGCCATGAGATCCACCAGTTGATTCTGGCCGGTTACCGTGAGCACGGCATTACTCTGCCATTCCCACCCTTCCAGGCTCGGCTGGAAACACTGGGGCGTGGCGCTGGCCGCACTATTACTTCAGGGCGTGGCCGCACACCGGGTAGCTTGTAAATTAAGTTGACGTATCGATAGAGAAATGGCCTGACTCTGTGAAGAGTCAGGCCCAATAATCAGGAATATTACCCAAAGTCATTGGTGTTGCAGCACGGCAGCAAGTTCATTAATCCCGATGAGCTTACATCAGTGTTAGTGAACGTAGCGAACACCGCTGCGGCGCCAAGGGCGAGGGGTTATTAAGCACGCCCTACTGGGAATGCGATAACCTCATCTAACCTTTCCGCCCCCAGCGCCAGCATCACCAGACGATCAACACCTAACGCCACTCCTGAGCAATCCGGCAAGCCCTGTTTCAAGGCGGCAATTAGGTTCATATCGATTGGGTTCTGCGGTAAACCCCGTTTGGCTCGCATGCGATTATCTTGCTCAAAACGTTGCAGTTGTTCATCACCATCAGTCAGTTCATGGAAACCATTCGCTAACTCAATACCTTTGAAGTAAACCTCAAAACGTTCTGCTACTCGGTGATCTTCAGTGCTGATCACCGCCAGTGAAGCTTGAGACGCGGGGAAATGATAAACAAAGGCGGGTTTATCGCGGCCAATGTGTGGCTCGACTCCAACGGTAAACAGCAGCTGCAATAGCGTATCGCGATCTTCTTCTGTATCGGCAATATTACTTAAATCCAGTTTTGCCGCGGCTTCACGCAATTGCGCTTTATCTGCCGACAATGGATCAATGTCTAAGTGGCGCAGGAATGCTTGCTGATAAGACAAGGTTTCAGCGCTATTACAATCCAGTATTTGCTGCAACAGGTCATCAACCTCATTCATTAAGCGATACATATCATAATGTGGGCGATACCATTCCAGCATGGTGAATTCAGGATTGTGATGACGGCCAGCTTCTTCATTGCGAAAACTGCGCCCCAATTGATAGATAGATCCACTGCCTGCCGCCAACAAGCGCTTCATGTGGTATTCCGGGCTGGTCATCATGTACAGCGTCATACCATCGGCAGCGCCCGGGCCAACAAACCGGGTTTGGAATGGGACTAAATGAACGTCCGTCACTGTCGCTTGGCTCATGGTTGGCGTTTCAACTTCTAATACGCCACGATCGGCAAAAAAGCGCCGGATCTCTGCCATTATTGCTGCGCGTTTCAACAAATTGGCGATAGGTGCAATCGGCTGCCAGCTTGCCGTTTCGCTCATGGTGGTTAACTCCGAAATCAAACAGGGGATGCAGTCTACTCGCATCTACTCACTCAGACAAATCTGTCACTCATCAGCCCGATTTTTGACTTGAATTCAGCATTTCACGCTGCAAAAAAGACTTTAGCCTAGTAGATCCTGTTTGGGATCACGTTTTTGCTAGTAATGCCCCTGAGTAGGTTCAAATAAAACAAAACAATCGATCACATCAAATTTATAGCACTTAGCATTAGGTATAATTATTCCCATACAAAAAGTAAGAAATAGCTATTCTTAATACCATCATTCTGGTTAACGGCGAATAAGTTAGCCTAATAATAATTTAAAATTATATATATTTTAATTAGATACCCAAAATAATTCGAGTTGCAGGAAGGCGGCAATTGAGTGAGTCCCGATGAGTTGACGCCAGTCAATGATTCGGGTGAATGAAAGCAGCCAACGCACATGTAGCTTGAAGTATGAAGGGTATTTCACTTGAACAATGGAGAAGCGCAGTGCAAACCTTTAACGCCGATCTTGCTATTATCGGGGCCGGAGGCGCTGGTTTACGTGCAGCAATAGCCGCAGCGGAAGCCAACCCCCAACTGAAGATTGCTCTGATCTCGAAAGTATACCCGATGCGTAGCCATACTGTGGCCGCCGAAGGGGGATCAGCCGCCGTCACACAAGACCACGATACCTTTGACTATCATTTCCACGACACGGTAGCCGGTGGTGACTGGCTATGCGAACAAGATGTTGTTGACCATTTTGTCCACAGTTGCCCGCAAGAAATGGCACAGCTAGAAATTTGGGGCTGCCCATGGAGCCGCAAACCTGATGGCTCGGTTAACGTTCGCCGTTTTGGTGGGATGAAAATTGAGCGCACCTGGTTTGCTGCCGATAAAACCGGCTTCCATATGCTGCACACACTGTTCCAGACATCTTTGAAATATCCACAAATTCAACGATTTGATGAGCATTTCGTGTTAGATATTCTGGTCGATGACGGTCAGGCACGCGGCGTAGTTGCCATGAATATGATGGAAGGCACCCGTGTACAAATTCGTGCGAACGCGGTAATCATGGCGACCGGTGGCGCAGGCCGAGTTTATCGTTATAACACCAACGGTGGTATTGTTACCGGTGATGGTATGGGGATGGCATTTCACCACGGCGTTCCGCTGCGAGATATGGAATTTGTGCAATATCACCCAACTGGCTTGCCAGGTTCTGGCATCCTGATGACCGAAGGTTGTCGTGGTGAAGGCGGTATTCTGGTCAATAAAGACGGCTACCGTTATTTGCAGGATTATGGGATGGGACCAGAAACCCCACTCGGTGAACCCAAAAACAAATACATGGAATTAGGCCCACGCGATAAAGTTTCGCAAGCCTTCTGGCATGAATGGCGTGCTGGCCGCACCATCGCCACGCCACGTGGTGATGTGGTCTATCTGGATCTGCGCCATTTGGGCGAGAAAAAACTGCTTGAGCGCTTGCCGTTCATCTGTGAACTGGCAAAAGCTTATGTCGGTGTCGACCCGGTCAAAGAACCCATCCCAGTGCGCCCAACTGCGCATTACACCATGGGTGGTATCGAAACCAACCAACAGTGCGAAACCCGTATCAAAGGGCTGTTCGCGGTAGGTGAATGTTCTTCTGTTGGCTTACATGGCGCTAACCGCTTAGGCTCTAACTCACTGGCTGAGTTAGTGGTATTTGGTCGTGTTGCCGGTGAACAAGCAGCAGCGCGTGCCATGGAAACCGGCCCGGCAAATGGCAGTGCGCTAGATGCACAAACCCGTGATGTGGAAACCCGCCTAAGTAACCTCATGAAACAGGAAGGGACCGAGAATTGGTCTAAAATCCGCGATGAGATGGGTCTGTCAATGGAAGAAGGTTGTGGTATTTACCGCACACCAGAACTGATGCAGAAAACGGTGGATAAACTGGCCGAGTTGAAAGAGCGCTTCAAACGCGTGAAAATCACCGATACCTCCAGTGTTTTCAATACTGACTTGCTGTACACCATTGAGCTGGGTTACGGCTTGGATGTGGCTGAATGTATGGCTCACTCTGCACTTAACCGTAAAGAATCCCGTGGCGCGCATCAGCGTCTGGATGAAGGCTGCACCGAGCGTGATGATGTTAATTTCCTCAAACACACGCTGGCCTTCCATACTCCGGGTGGCGCCCCACGCCTTGAATACAGCGACGTTAAGATTACCAAGCTGGCACCGGCAAAACGTGTTTATGGTGGCGAAGCCACCGCACAAGATGCGAAAGATGCAAAAGATTTGAAGGATAAGGAGCAGGCGAATGACTGATATGAAACTCCTGAAAATGGAGGTCATGCGCTATAACCCGGAATGTGATAGCGAACCTCACTTCGAAACCTTTGAAGTACCTTATGATGAGCAGACCTCTCTGCTTGACGCGTTGGGCTACATCAAAGATAACCTGGCACCGGACCTCTCTTATCGCTGGTCTTGCCGAATGGCGATTTGCGGCTCATGCGGCATGATGGTCAATAAGGTTCCAAAACTTGCCTGTAAGACTTTCCTGCGCGAATACACTGGCGGAATGAAAGTCGAAGCACTGGGTAACTTCCCGATTGAACGTGATTTAGTCGTTGATATGACTCACTTTATTGAGAGTCTGGAAGCTATCAAACCTTACATTATTGGTAACGAGCGGAAACCGCAAGACGGCCCGAATAAGCAGACTCCGGCTCAGATGGCGAAATACCATCAGTTCTCCGGCTGTATTAACTGTGGCTTGTGCTATGCCGCTTGCCCGCAGTTTGGCTTGAATCCTGAGTTTATCGGCCCGGCAGCTATTACCCTGGCGCACCGTTACAATTTAGATAACCGTGACCACGGTAAAAAAGAGCGTATGCCACAGCTTAACGGTAAAAATGGTGTTTGGAGCTGTACCTTCGTTGGCTACTGTTCTGAAGTTTGTCCGAAGCACGTTGATCCGGCTGCTGCTATCCAACAAGGCAAGGTCGAGAGTGCTAAAGACTTCATGATCGCCATGCTTAAACCACAATAAGGGAGGGGAGACAGTAATGACTACTAAACGTAAAGCTTATGTCCGCACCATGGCCCCAAACTGGTGGCAGAAGCTCGGTTTCTACCGCTTTTATATGGTGCGCGAAGGCACATCGATTCCGACAGTATGGTTCAGTGTTCTGTTGATTTACGGCGTGTTCGCGTTGAAAAGTGGCCCGGCGGGGTGGGAAGGCTTCGTTGGTTTCCTGCAAAACCCACTGGTGTTACTTTTCAATATTATTACGTTATTGGCCGCTGTGCTGCATACCAAAACCTGGTTTGAACTGGCACCGAAAGCCGCCAATATTATCGTTAATAGCGAAAAAATGGGTCCAGAGCCAATTATCAAGGCACTGTGGGTTGTGACTGTCGTGGCTACCGCGATTATTCTGGCCGTTGCCTTACTCTAACTCGGAGGAGAACAAGATGAATCAAGTCCCTAAACGCTCCGATGAACCTATCTTCTGGGGTCTGTTTGGCGCGGGTGGTATGTGGAGTGCAATCATTGCACCGGCGGTAATTCTGCTGGTTGCCATTTTGCTGCCGCTGGGTGCCTTCCCTGGTGATGCGTTGAGTTATGAGCGTATTCTGGCATTCTGTCAGAGTTTCATTGGCCGGGTCTTCCTGCTGCTGATGATTATTCTGCCACTGTGGTGCGGTTTACACCGTATCCATCACGCCATGCATGATTTGAAAATCCATGTCCCTGCCGGGAAATGGGTATTCTATGGTCTGGCAGCCATTCTGAGTGTGGTCACTATCATCGGTGTCCTGACGCTGTAATTATTCATGCCTGATCTGCGGCCTGCTCTTTAGCGGGCCGTTTTTTTCCGCACTCAGCTAATAACTCAGATTCATCTATTTGCGCCCCTGATAACTGATAGCTATTCTCAACCATAGAGTAATTATCAGAAAACTAAGGAACGCCAATGCGCCTGTGGTCAAAACTATCCGTATTAACTGCAACTCTGCTTTCGGTCGCCTGTAGCGTGACCCCGCCTAAAGACGTGAAAGTGGTTGATAACTTCCAACTCCCTCGCTACCTCGGCACCTGGTATGAAATAGCCCGGTTGGACCACTCTTTTGAACGTGGATTGGAGAGGGTCACCGCTAATTACACGCCCCGAGATGATGGTGGTGTAAAAGTCATTAACCGGGGTTATAACCCGCAGAAGCAGCAATGGCAGGAGAGTATCGGCAAAGCCTATTTTATTGGTTCCCCCCAACAAGCCTCGCTTAAAGTGTCATTCTTTGGACCTTTCTATGGTGGCTATAATGTCATTGATTTAGATGATAAATATCAGCATGCCTTAATTGCCGGCCCTAATCGGGATTATTTGTGGATTTTATCCCGTACGCCAACGATTGATACTCAGACCCGCGATCGCTTGGTTGCCGTAGCGAGGAATTATGGTTTCCCGGTTGATCAGTTGATATGGGTTAAGCAGGAAGGGCCGAGCGCAGAGATTAACAAGTAATAATGCTGTGTTTTAGCCTTCAATCTGTAACAGCAGATCGAACTATAACCCGATCTGCTTTTCATTTCGAAAGCGCTAAAGGCCCCTACCTGTTATGACGCCAACTTCAAGCCGATAATTCCGGCCAAAATCAGCCCCAAGCTAAACACCCGCGCCAAACTGGCAGACTCCCCAAGCAGTGCAATACCTAAAATAGCAGTACCTATCGCACCAATACCGGTCCAAACCGCATAGGCCGTGCCTGCCGGCAACGTTTTCATGGCATAGGCCAGTAAAAAGACACTGGCGGCCATCGCCACCAGAGTGATAACACTGGGTGTCAGCCGCGTAAAACCATGAGAATACTTCAGGCCAATAGCCCAAATAACTTCTAATAAACCAGCAATAACCAGAATAATCCAAGCCATGGTAACCACCTCGCTCAGGCGGGGTCGTCCCCGAAAAACAGATGCGTGCCCAGGTCGTCCCGAACAGCAGAAAGGTAAGAAGGATACGTTATCATGCTAAATAATAAGCAGCAATATTATGACCGATCAAAAACAAATCCGGCGGCAATCGCCGCCGTTAAGAATATAAACAGACGTTTATTCAGCGCTACGTTCAATCGCACTACCTGCACTTTGAACATCTTTGCCAACACCTTTCGTGGTGTTGCAGGCACTCAATGAAGAGATAACCAACAATGAAAAAATAATGGCGATGCTTTTCTTCAACATTATAAAGGCTCCTTATAGGGCATTTGGCTTACTCACCTTATAAGGATAGTCAAAAAAACAGCATTGCACTTTTTCCGACTCAATTAACAGCACAACAGTGCGCTATCGATAAAACCCACATCCGACAGGCCCAGATAGCAGAAAACCGCGTTTAAGCGGTTTTCTTTCATTCCCAGCGTATCTTATTTATTAAGACTTACTTAACGCGAGAAACATATTCGCCAGAGCGGGTATCAACTTTGATAACTTCGCCAACCTGTACGAATAATGGCACTTTGACTACGGCACCGGTACTCAGAGTTGCAGGCTTACCACCGGTACCGGCAGTGTCACCTTTTAGACCAGGGTCAGTGTCAGTGATTTCGAGTTCAACAAAGTTTGGTGGGCTGACAGCGATAGGCTGACCATTCCACAGAGTCACGATACATTCAGCCTGATCAATCAGCCATTTGTCGTTATCGCCAATGGCTTTGGCATCAGCTTGCAACTGCTCGTAAGTCTCGTTATTCATGAAGTGCCAGAACTCACCGTCGTTGTACAGGTAAGTCAGGTTCAAATCGTTAACGTCTGCGCCTTCGGCTGAGTCAGTAGATTTAAAGGTTTTTTCAACGCGTGAACCGGTCAGCAGGCGGCGCATTTTAACACGAGCAAAAGCTTGGCCTTTGCCTGGTTTTACGAACTCGCTGGCTTCAACTGCGTAAGGCTCGCCCTCGAACATGATTTTAAGACCGGGACGAAAATCGTTGCTATAATAAGTGGCCATAATGGTCCTCAAGAAACTGGTAGTTAAGCCTAAAAAATGGCAAGTATTGTAACCCGAAACATGCCAATTAGAGAAGATTGGTTGCAACAACTCGCCGATGTAATTACTGATCCGGCCGAATTGCTAAGAATTCTTTCCTTAAATGAACACCCTAACCTGCAACAAGGTATTGAGGCTCGTCGTTTATTCCCTCTCAGAGTACCTCGCGCTTTTGTTGCGCGTATGCGGCAGGGAGATCCGTCTGACCCATTATTGCTTCAGGTGCTGACCGCACGCGAAGAGTTTATCGCAGTACCCGGTTTTACCAATGACCCACTTGATGAACAACGCAGCGTCGTACCCGGCTTGTTGCACAAGTATCGCAACCGCGCACTGCTGCTGGTAAAAGGCGGCTGTGCCGTCAATTGCCGCTATTGTTTCCGCCGCCATTTCCCTTATCAGGATAACCAAGGCAACAAAGCCAATTGGCATCAGGCACTGGATTATATCCGCCAGCACCCAGAGCTAGACGAGATCATCTTTTCCGGCGGTGACCCACTCATGGCGAAAGACCACGAGCTCAGTTGGTTGCTGGATGAGCTGGAAAACATAGCTCACATCAAGCGCTTACGCATCCATACCCGGTTACCGGTGGTTATCCCTGACCGTATCACTGCGGCGCTATGTCAGCGGCTGGGTGATTCTCGATTACAAGTGCTGATGGTTACACATATAAACCACGCCAATGAAATCGATCAGCCTTTGCGGGACAGTATGGCACAGCTCAAACGGGCGGGTGTAACCCTCTTAAATCAGAGTGTGCTGTTGCGAGGGGTCAATGATGATGCCGAGGTATTGGCAACATTAAGCAATGCCTTGTTTGATGCTGGTATTCTGCCTTACTACATTCATGTACTGGATAAAGTGCAAGGTGCGGCTCACTTTATGGTCGATGATGACGAAGCACGGCTATTAATGAAAGGCCTGCTAAGCCGCGTATCCGGCTATTTGGTTCCCCGTTTAGCACGGGAAATCGGCGGTCAACCGAGCAAGACCCCGCTGGATCTCCGATTGATGCAGGATGAATAATTCGGGTGATAAATCTGCCGGGAGCAGATTTGAACGCGGCTTGCAGCGGCCTTGTAGAGGCGAGGCCCATGGATGGGCCGAGTAACGAGTGCAGCCAACACATCTGTAACTTGAAAGATGACGGCTGTAACAAACAGGGGATGCCATGGCATCCCCTGCTTTATTTAAATTATTGCTTGAGCTATCAAGGGCACTTATAAACTTCACCAACCATTTTGCTATCTAGTGGTGCAAAGCTTGATAAGAAGGTTTCGCTCGGGCTGGTAGCACCGTAAATTACGTTGCCGCCCATTGCTGCTGCTTTATTACGTAGGTCATTTGCTGCCCCACGCATAGAACTGCTTTCACCGCCACCACCTGAGAACCAGTTACTCTGAGTACCAGCCACCTGGCCGACCAACTGACATTCAGCACCAGGCTTGGTATCAGAGAATTTAACTTGCTCACCCGCCGAACTTAATTGGTTAGTGGAGCTACAACCCGCCAGCAACAGCGCTGCTGAAAGGCCAAGTAACACTTTAATCCGCATTTTTTTCCCCATTCGAAGTTGAGAATCACGCTAAAGATTACCAGAAAGCACCGCTGCCGCTTAGGCATCCGTTGCCGAAATTATCCAAATACTCGATGTCGAGCCTGATGGTTAATGATTAACAGTTTACACATTAAATTACTGCCACGACTAAAAAAAGTCCTGCAATCATCACACTGAATGAAATAAAACCGCTTTTATGATGGTTGGTTACGAAATTTGAACCAGAAAAGACTGAGTATAGGATAACACGGAGTAGCGTTATGGCAGATTTTGGTGGCAATAGATAAAACAAAAGCGAGCAGGTCACCCCACTCGCTTTCATCAACAGCTTGTCCCTTTTGCTACCAATCTAATGGCAGCTCAAAGGTTGGCAGCATTACATCATGCCGCCCATGCCGCCCATACCACCCATGCCGCCAGCGCCCATATCACCGCCTTTGTCATCACGTGGCAGGTCAGTGATCATGCACTCGGTAGTGATCATCAGACCAGCAATAGAGGCTGCGTACTGCAGAGCAGAACGAGTCACTTTAGTTGGATCCAAGATACCCATCGCGATCATGTCGCCGTATTCTTCAGTATAAGCGTTGTAGCCGTAGCTACCTGAACCCGCTTTAACGTTGTTCGCGATAACAGAGGCTTCTTCACCGGCGTTAACCACTATCTGACGCAGTGGAGATTCCATCGCACGCAGAGCAACTTTGATACCGACGTTCTGGTCTTCGTTATCACCTTTCAGACCCGATTTAGTGATAGCAGATGCAGCACGAATCAGTGCAACACCACCACCAGCCACTACGCCTTCTTCTACTGCCGCACGGGTTGCGTGCAGAGCATCTTCAACGCGTGCTTTCTTCTCTTTCATTTCAACTTCAGTTGCGGCACCAACTTTGATAACGGCAACGCCGCCAGCCAGTTTAGCGACACGCTCTTGCAGTTTTTCTTTGTCGTAGTCAGAAGTCGCATCTTCAATTTGCTGACGGATCTGAGTAACACGACCCTGGATTGACGCTTCGTCGCCTACGCCATCGATGATGATAGTGGTGTCTTTATTGATAACAACGCGTTTTGCCTGACCCAGATCTTCCAGAGTGGTTTTTTCCAGTTCCAGACCGATCTCTTCAGAGATAACAGTACCACCAGTCAGTGTCGCGATGTCTTGCAGCATAGCTTTACGACGGTCGCCGAAGCCAGGTGCTTTAACCGCTGCAACTTTAACAATACCGCGCATGGTGTTAACCACCAGAGTCGCCAGGGCTTCGCCTTCAACGTCTTCTGCGACAATCAGCAGTGGTTTACCGGCTTTCGCTACCGCTTCCAGCACTGGCAGCATTTCACGGATGTTAGAGATTTTCTTGTCAGCCAGCAGGATGAATGGGCTTTCAAGTTCAATAGAACCGGTTTCTGGTTTATTGATGAAGTAAGGAGACAGGTAACCACGGTCGAACTGCATACCTTCAACTACGTCCAGCTCGTCTTGCAGGCCTGAACCTTCTTCAACGGTGATAACGCCTTCTTTACCGACCTTTTCCATCGCTTGAGCGATAAGCTCACCTACGGTGGAGTCAGAGTTGGCAGAGATAGTCCCTACCTGAGCGATAGCTTTAGAATCAGAGCAAGGTACAGACAGTTTTTTCAGCTCTTCAACAGCAGCGATAACTGCTTTGTCGATACCGCGCTTCAGGTCCATTGGGTTCATGCCGGCCGCAACTGCTTTCAGGCCTTCAGTGATAATGGATTGAGCCAATACAGTTGCAGTAGTGGTACCGTCACCCGCAGCGTCATTCGCTTTAGAGGCAACTTCTTTAACCATCTGTGCACCCATGTTCTCAAACTTGTCTTCCAGTTCGATCTCACGCGCAACTGAAACACCATCTTTGGTGATAGTTGGAGAGCCAAAAGACTTGTCCAGAACTACGTTACGGCCTTTCGGGCCCAGGGTCACTTTCACTGCATCAGCAAGGATGTTTACGCCGCGTAGCATTTTGATGCGTGCGTCGTTACCGAATTTTACGTCTTTAGCTGCCATTGGTATTTCCCTTAACTCGTTCAGTTCAGAAGATTAGAGAGCGTGAATTACGCTTCAACAATTGCCAGAATGTCGCTTTCGGACATGATCAACACTTCTTCATGGTCGATCTTCTCTGACTTCACGCCGTAACCATCGTTGAAAATAACGACGTCGCCTACTTTCACATCCAGCGGCTTGATTTCGCCGTTATCCAGGATGCGACCATTGCCGACTGCCAGTACTTCACCACGAGTAGATTTACCCGCTGCAGTGCCAGTCAGAACGATGCCGCCAGCAGATTTGGATTCAACTTCTTTGCGCTTGACGATAACGCGGTCATGCAATGGACGAATTTTCATTGATAGCTCTCCTATGAGAAGGTCCGTATCAGATTTAGGATTAATATCGGTATGCCTTCATAACCGATACCGTGACATTCTAAGTGGGGGCAGCCTCTCATCCCTTCAAGGGAGGCGACAAAAAAAATTTCACTTTTTTTCACCCTGAGCAGGAAGATTCTCATCCCCCGGTTGCCTACCCACCACAGAAAGCCCTGTGATTTACTTTATAAATTTATGATTAATAAACAGGCCATTAGAATAAGCCCACAACTTACTTCTCATCTTTGAAACGATTATCTGTAGGTTTATCATCCTCATCGGGATGATGCTCTACGGTGAAGTGGTCATCAGCTTTGCGCTGAAACTCACCATCAAAGGTATTGCCACCGCCCATTGGGCCAGTACCATTGTGAGTAAAACCGCCACCACGATAAATATTCAGATGTGGCATCAGTTTTAGCGTTAACGATTTTTGAATCGGTGGTAATAACAGCAACAAACCGAGGAAGTCGGTGAAGAAGCCGGGGATCAACAGCAAGAAGCCAGCCAGGATCAGCGATACACTTTTAACCATCTCCACCGCCGGACTTTCCCCGGCAGCCAGTTTTTGCTGCATCTGCATAAAGGTTTTTATCCCCTGGTTACGCACCAGAGAGATCCCCACACAGGAGCTAAGGATCACCAACAGCAGGGTAACCAACACACCCAATACGGCTGCAACCTTGATAAATATCGATATTTCTATATATGCCAATAAAAATATCAGCGCTAACGGTAACCAACGCACCGCATTCTCCTTATTCCAATCATTCAGTATCCCTCATCAGGTAAACCTGCCTGACAGATACCATGAAAACCTTGACCCGGCTGATGCTAACACGCCATTTTCCCTCGATTAGCGGATTGCAGCGTCAGCTCCCCCTTCAACGTGGGTCGACTACAGTAAAATGGTGATGGTTGGCTCTATTTTCAAGTTGCAGCCATACTTTTATTACTAATTAATCTAACTGTGAGAAGAATCACAGATATCAGATCATCTCGATTAATTCCGACCATATAGTGATCTCAGTTCAAGGCTTTTTGTCGCTAAGCAGCATATGATCCTGTCAGCAAGAAGATGAGTGGTTAATCTTTCCGCACTAAAGGTTCATAGCGGCATCATATTGCTCACGGCGGCATTATTAAATTAACAAATACAAAACAAGACAGCACAATAGAGAAGGTTCTCATGTCAAATAACATTCGTATTGAAGAAGACCTGTTAGGTACACGAGAAGTCCCCGCAGAGGCTTACTACGGTGTTCATACCCTGCGTGCGATTGAAAACTTCTATATCAGTAACAGCAAAATCAGTGATGTTCCAGAGTTTGTACGCGGCATGGTCATGGTAAAAAAAGCAGCGGCAATGGCGAACAAAGAGCTACACACTATCCCACGCAAAATCGCGGATATCATTATTCAGGCATGTGATGAAGTTCTGGATAAAGGGAAGTGTATGGATCAGTTCCCGGTTGACGTGTTCCAAGGCGGCGCCGGTACCTCTTTAAACATGAACACCAACGAAGTTCTGGCCAATATCGGTCTGGAGCTGATGGGCCACCAGAAGGGAGAGTATCAATACCTTAACCCTAACGACCATCTGAACAAATGCCAATCCACCAACGATGCCTACCCAACCGGTTTCCGCATTGCGGTTTATACTTCCATCATGAAGTTGATCGAGGCGATTGATCAGTTAAAAGAAGGTTTCGAAAGAAAATCCAAAGAATTCGAAAAAATCCTGAAAATGGGCCGTACTCAGTTACAGGATGCGGTGCCAATGACGCTGGGTCAGGAATTCAAAGCCTTTGCTATCTTATTAAAAGAAGAAACCAAGAACCTGCAACGTACCGCAGAATTGCTGCTGGAAGTTAACCTGGGTGCCACCGCTATCGGTACTGCGCTGAACACACCAGAAGGCTACTCACAGTTAGCAATACAGAAATTATCTGAAATCAGTGGCTTGGCTTGTGTTCCGGCGGAAGACCTGATCGAAGCTACCTCTGACTGTGGCGCTTACGTGATGGTGCACAGTGCGCTAAAACGCCTGGCCGTTAAGATGTCAAAAATCTGCAACGACTTACGTTTGCTGTCATCTGGCCCACGTACTGGCCTGAATGAAATCAATCTGCCAGAATTACAGGCAGGTTCTTCAATCATGCCGGCCAAAGTTAACCCGGTTATCCCTGAAGTCGTTAACCAGGTTTGTTTTAAGGTGATCGGTAACGACACTTGCATTACTATGGCGGCCGAAGCAGGCCAACTCCAGTTGAACGTTATGGAGCCAGTGATTGGTCAGGCTATGTTTGAGTCTATCCATATCCTGACAAACGCCTGTTATAACCTGTTGGAAAAATGCATTAACGGTATTACTGCCAACAAAGAGGTCTGCGAACGTTACGTCTTTAACTCCATCGGTATCGTCACCTATCTCAACCCATTCATTGGCCACCATAATGGTGACATCGTGGGTAAAATCTGTGCAGAAACCGGTAAAAATGTGCGGGAAGTTGTTCTGGAACGCGGCTTGTTGACTGAAGCTGAGCTGGACGACATTTTCTCTGTTGAGAACCTAATGCATCCGGCTTATAAAGCGAAACGTTATACCGATGAAAATGAACAATAAAATAATCATCCGGTAGCCCTGAAAGGCACGCATGCTCCTCTGGACGGCGTGCCTTTTTACTTTCTGGCAAACACAATTTTTTAACTTTAATTTTTCATTTGGATCAAGGAGTAAACACTATGATAGCCGTAGAGTTAGTCATCGTCCTGCTGGCCATTTTTTTAGGGGCCAGATTAGGTGGTATCGGTATCGGTTTTGCAGGCGGCATCGGTGTTTTGGTTTTAGCCATGATTGGCGTTAAACCCGGTAGCATTCCGTTCGATGTTATCTCAATTATTATGGCCGTTATTGCTGCAATCTCTGCGATGCAGGTAGCGGGCGGTATGGATTATCTGGTACAGCAAACTGAAAAGTTACTGCGTAAGAATCCAAAACACATCACCATTCTTGCTCCGCTGGTGACTTATTTTCTGACCATCTTTGCCGGGACAGGTAACATTTCTCTTTCAGCACTGCCCGTGATTGCAGAAGTGGCGAAAGAGCAAGGCATTAAACCTTGCCGCCCTCTGTCCACAGCAGTGGTCTCCGCACAGATAGCCATTACTGCCTCACCGATTTCTGCGGCAGTGGTTTACATGTCTTCCGTTATGGAAGGTCATGGCGTTAGCTATCTGCATCTGCTGATGATAGTCATCCCCTCTACCCTGTGTGCGGTGCTGGTGATGTCGCTGATCGTATCCTTGTGCTTTAACTCCAAACTGTCTGATGACCCTATCTATATCAAACGCTTGGAAGAAGGTTTAGTAACACTGCGTGGCGACACTGTAAAAGTTATCAAGCCACGGGCTAAAACGTCAGTGCTGCTGTTCCTGGCCGGCGTTCTTTGTGTGGTTGCCTACGCGATTATCAACAGCCCAAGTGTCGGTCTGGTTGCAACTCCGCTGATGAATACCACTAACGCCATCCTGATCATCATGCTGAGTGTGGCAACTATCACTACGCTGGTATGCTCGGTTGATACCGATTCAATCCTGAACTCCAGCACCTTCAAAGCCGGTATGAGTGCCTGTATCTGTATCCTGGGTGTAGCCTGGTTAGGTGATACCTTTGTACAGCACAACCTGGAGTGGATTAAAGAAACTGCGGGTAGCCTGATTCAGGCCCACTCATGGTTGCTGGCCGTTATCTTCTTCTTCTGTTCTGCACTGTTGTACTCTCAGGCTGCAACTGCCAAGGCGTTGATGCCAATGGCAATGGCCCTGAACGTGTCACCACTGGCAGCCATTGCTTCTTTCGCGGCGGTGTCTGGTCTGTTTATTCTGCCAACCTACCCAACATTGGTAGCCGCGGTACAAATGGATGACACTGGTACCACGCGTATTGGTCGTTTCGTGTTTAACCATCCATTCTTCATCCCTGGCACCATCGGGGTGGCGCTGGCCGTTTGCTTCGGCTTTGTGATGGGCAGTCTGGTTCTGTAAGCGTTTCGGGGCGCAATTCATTTGCGCCCCACTCACATCAACAATCTTCCTCTACAACGCTCATTGGCAACTTTCATCGAATCCATCTCACTGTTACATAAATCATCTTCTGACCTGCCCACGCTTCGCGCTATAGTATTCAGGCAAGTATTCAGGTAACGCGTATATTCAGCACGTTACGCTCCGCTTCGTCATATAAGCCGCGCGACCGATGAGGTTAAGATGTCTGATTGTGATGCAATTGTGGTATTGTGCACCGCCCCTGATGAAGCCAGCGCGCAAGATTTAGCCGCGCAGGTTCTGGGTGAGAAATTGGCCGCCTGTGCCACGCTGTTGCCCGGTGCAACCTCGATTTACTATTGGGAAGGTAAGCTCCAGCAAGAGTATGAAGTGCAACTCTTGTTTAAGAGCGATACAGATCATCAGCAAGCCCTTCTCAGTTACATCAAACAACATCACCCTTACCAGACACCGGAATTACTGGTGCTGCCGGTTCGGGGCGGAGATAAAGATTACCTGTCATGGCTCAACGCTTCATTACTCTGATTCTGCTGCTGTGCAGTGCTTTATTCGCACCGCACAGCGCACAGGCTTCACTATTTGGTGAGAGCTCCTCTCTTGGCCAAAAAAGCAGCCAGAGCCGGTTTCTTCCGGTCGATAGGGCGTTTGCCTTTGATTTTCGCCAACAAGGCGACCAGCTCACACTGAGTTGGCAGATTCATCCCGACTATTATCTGTATCGCCAGCAAATAAAAATTGTGCCACAGCACGCCACTCTCGGGGAATTTACTCTGCCAGAGGGTATTGCGCATCATGATGAGTTCTACGGTGAAGTGGCGATTTTCAAACAGCAGCTCGTGCTGAAAATCCCGATTTCGCAGGCTGCGGAAGGCGCGAGTGTCAGTGTCACCTATCAGGGCTGCGCCGAAGCTGGTTTCTGTTACCCGCCAGAAGTACGGGTGGTGCCGCTTAATGCCGTTATCGCAAGCTCTGCAACCGCCGCCGTTAACCCACAGGGCACGGCACAGCCCCGCCAAGAAAGCGCGCCCATACCGGCTGAATTACCCTTCTCACCACTATGGGCGCTGTTAATTGGTATCGGCATCGCCTTTACCCCCTGCGTATTGCCAATGTATCCGCTGATTTCCGCCATTATTCTTGGCCGTGAAAAGCCCCACAGCCAGCGGCGAATATTGATACTGGCGGTGGTGTACGTGCAGGGCATGGCGTTGACCTATACCTTGCTCGGTTTGGTGGTGGCGGCGGCTGGCTTACAATTTCAGGCCGCACTGCAACACCCGTATGTGTTGATTGGGCTATCGGTGCTGTTCGTATTATTAGCGCTATCGATGTTTGGCCTCTATTCGCTGCAACTGCCCTCGTCACTGCA
This sequence comes from Yersinia sp. 2540 StPb PI, assembly GCF_052217165.1. Taxonomy (NCBI): domain Bacteria; kingdom Pseudomonadati; phylum Pseudomonadota; class Gammaproteobacteria; order Enterobacterales; family Yersiniaceae; genus Yersinia; species Yersinia sp. 2540 StPb PI. The sequence continues at coordinate 971,097 of NZ_JAZGQC010000001.1, read as the reverse complement.
AACCCGGTTGGTGCAGTGGAGTAGCAGCCAACGTGGCGGCTCGCTGGCCGGTGTCTTTGCCATGGGCGCACTGGCGGGCCTGATTTGCTCGCCGTGCACCACCGCGCCCCTCAGCGCCATTTTGCTGTATATCGCGCAAAGCGGAAATATGTTGGCCGGTGGCGGTACGTTGTATTTGTATGCGTTAGGTATGGGTATTCCACTGGTAGTTGTAACGCTGTTTGGCAACAAACTGATCCCACGTAGCGGCCCATGGATGCAATATGTCAAAGAAGCTTTCGGCTTTGTGATTCTGGCGCTGCCGGTATTTCTGCTGGAAAGAGTACTGGGTGATGTCTGGGGCTTGCGTTTATGGAGCCTGCTGGCCATCGCCTTCTTCGGCTGGGCATTTGTACTCAGCCTTAAAGCTCATTCTGGCTGGGCGCGGGCCTTACAGTTGTTGCTATTGGCAGCACTGTTAATCGCTGCCCGCCCGTTACAGGATTGGGCTTTTAATGGCAACACACAGCAGATTGAAATCAAACACTTAACCTTCCAGCCAGTGGCTAATTTGCCGCAATTACAGGCTGCATTAGCGCAAGCGCAGGGCAAGCCGGTGATGCTGGATTTGTATGCCGACTGGTGCGTGGCCTGTAAAGAGTTTGAGAAATATACCTTCAGTGATAGCTATGTTCAGCGCCAGCTCGTGGATACTGTGCTCATTCAGGCTGATGTTACTAGCAACAGCGCCGAACATGCGGCGATGTTGAAAGAACTCAAGGTGTTGGGCTTACCGACTATTCTATTTTTTGATGCGCAGGGTAAAGAAGTTCCCGCCGCCAGAGTGACCGGTTTTATGAACGCCGCTGAGTTCTTAGCACATTTGCAGCAAACCATGCCGCGCTAAACCATGTGAATGGTCTGGCGCGGTAGGTTATCAATTACTGCACGGTAGCCGCATCGGATAAGCGCTTTTTCATCTGGCTATATTGTTGCTCAACATAGTGCTCCGCCGCGTTTTGATCACTAATCGCCTCAACCTTAACGGCACAATGCTTGAATTCCGGTGTTTTTGACACCGGATCAACATGATCCACCGTCAACTCATTACAAGCACCAATCCACCACTGATAGGTCATATACACCGCCCCCAGGTTGGCTCGATCGGTAACACTGGCACGGGCGATCACTTTGCCACGCCGCGAGGAGATCCAGATCAGTGCCTGATCAACCACACCGAGCTGGCTGGCATCCTCTGGGTGTATTTGTACATAGCCAGGCTCATCTGCCAGAATCTTCAATGTGGCGCAGTTACCGGTCATAGAGCGGCAACTGTAGTGGCCCACTTCCCGCACGGTGCAAAGTGCCAGTGGGTAATCAGGGTTAGTCTGCTCATGGGGCGGTTGCCATGGTGCACAACTGAGTAAGCCTTTACCGTCCTCAGTAGCAAACTGGCTATCAGTATAGAGATACGGCGTGCCGGGGTGATCTTCTGTCGGGCAAGGCCATTGAACATAACCCAAACCGGCCATTTTCTCGTAGGTTGCACCATAGAAGGGTGGGCACAGGTTGCGCATTTCATCCCAAATTTGGCGAGTGTTTTGATACGCCATTGGGTAACCCATTGCCGTGGATATCAGGCTAATTATTTCCCAGTCAGGCTTCACATCGCCTTTCGGCTCGATGGCTTTGTTAAAATGCTGGAAGCCACGATCGGCGCTGGTATAAACCCCTTCATGTTCACCCCACGAGGTCGCCGGGAGTACCACATCCGCCAATTCGGCGGTTTTAGTCATAAAGATATCCTGCACCACCACCAGCTCTAATGCCTCGAACGCGGCGCGCATTGCAGCCAAATCAGGTTCGGTCTGGATTGGATCTTCACCAAACACGTAATAGGCTTTCAACTTGCCTTCTGCAACTTTATGCGGCACATCAGTAATCGAGTAACCAATATGCGCGGGTAACTCAGGCACTCCCCAGGCAGCAGCGAAGCGGCTTCTGGCTTCATCATCAGTCACTTTCTCATAACCGGGGAAGGTATTGGGCAGCACGCCCATATCACACGCGCCCTGCACATTATTTTGGCCGCGTACCGGCCCGACACCGACATTTGGCCGCCCCAGATTACCGGTTAATAACGCCAGCGAAGACAAGCCCTTAACCACATCGACCGCCTGCCCCCATTGGGTGACGCCCATGCCCCACAAGATAGTGGCCGCCGGAGCAGCAGCATAAGTGCGCATGGCCTGTCGTACCGCTTGCGCCGGCAAGCCAGTAATGTGTTCAACATCCTCCGGGCGGTAATCTGCCACTCCAGCTTGCAGGTCTTCAAAACCGCGCGTATGTGCACGGACATAATTAGCGTCGTACAGTTTTTCTTCAATCAGCACATAGATAAAGGCATTCACCAGTGCCATATTCGCGCCATTTTTCAGTGCCAACCATTGATCAGCAATACGGGCGGTTTCAATATGGCGAGGATCGCAGACGATCAGTTTGGCTCCCTTGTTTTTGGCCTTGAGGATCCGTCTGGCAACAATCGGGTGAGAGTCAGCCGCGTTATAACCAAACACCAACACACAGTCGGTATTTTCAATCTCACCAATCGAGTTACTCATCGCCCCATTGCCCAGCGTTTGCTGCAATCCGGCTACCGAGGGGCCATGACACAGGCGAGCGCAACAATCGATATTGTTGGTGCCGATGGCGGCACGTGCCAACTTCTGCATCACATAGTTGGCCTCATTGCCTGGCCCCCTTGAGGAGCCAGTCATCATGATGGCATCCGCACCATGGCGTTTTTTTATTGCTTTGAGTTTGGTGGTAATAAAGGCAATGGCTTCTTGCCAGCTCACACGCTGAAATGCCTCACCCCGCTTATGCCGTAACAATGGCGCGCTCAGTCGTGGGGTTAGCAACCGGGTATCGTTGAGGAAATCCCAGCCATAGTAACCTTTCAGGCATAACTCCCCCTGATTTGTGACACCATTAGCCGGCTGAGCGCCAACAATTTCGCCATCCTCAACCAATAAATTTAATTTGCATCCAGAGCCGCAATAAGGGCAGACCGTGAGGATCTTTTCCATTTTATTATCCTTATGACCACAAAGGTTACCGGACGATACCCGGCGCAGCACCACGAGCAGCGCGCAATTGTCTGTCCCGCTGTAGCGTTTCCAACGCCATCGGCGTTACCAATTTCAATGCTTTGGTTGGGCAGACTTCTATACAGGCTGGGCCTGCCTCACGGGAATGGCATAAATCACATTTATGCGCTTGCGCCCGGACCATTGCGTCATGGCTTGCCTGCTCAACCATATTCATCGCCCCGAATGGGCAGACCAACATGCAGGTTTTGCAGCCAATACAGCGAGATGCCATTACCTGAACCCCATGATTGCCAGTGACAATGGCACCGTTCGGGCAGGAGTTCTCGCAGGGCGCATCTTCACATTGATGACACAAGATTGGGGTGCTGACGGCAAAGCTTTTCATTACACTCAGGCGCGGATGAAACTGCTCTGGCGTAATGGTGCTGGCGTTATTATTGGTACTGTGTGCCACCACACAGGCAATTTCACAGGTGCGGCAACCAATGCACTGCGTCATATCGGCGATTACAAATCGGTTCATCTTCTCTCCTGGCCGCCGGGGTTATAAAACATTGAGATAATAAGCAATGCTTTCGGCCGCTTTGCGCCCCTCGGCAATGGCCGTGACAATCAGATCTGCGCCACGCACGATGTCACCACCCGCAAAGATTTTTGGGTTACTGGTTTGATACGGGTAACCGGAAATCGTCGGTGCGACCACTCGCCCCTGCTTATCCAGCACCACATTGTGTTCCGCCAGCCACGACATACGGTGCGGGCTAAAACCAAAGGCCATAATCACCGCGTCGGCCGGAATAATGTGCTCGGAGCCGGTGATTGGGCGGGCCTGCCGCCGCCCTTTAGCATCTGCCTGCCCCATTTCAGTTCGAACCATTTTGATACCAGTAACCTGCCCCTGTTCATCCACCTCAATCTTTTGTGGCTGAAGATTGAACATAAATTCGGCCCCCTCCTCGCGCGCATTTTTCACCTCTCGCTTGGAGCCAGGCATGTTCTTTTCATCACGACGGTAAGCACAAATCACGCTGCTAGCACCATGGCGCAACGAAGTACGTACACAATCCATCGCAGTATCGCCGCCGCCCAAAACCACTACCCGTTGGTTTTCCATGCTGACATAAGGGTGAGCACCACTGCCCGCGTACCCCATCAGGTGTTGGGTATTGCCGATCAGGAATGGCAATGCATCGTAAACCCCTTGAGCATCCTCATTTTCCAACCCGGAGCGCATTGAACGGTATGTTCCCACGCCGAGGAATAGGGCATCGAAATCACTAAGCAGGCTCTCCATGGTGATATCCCGCCCAATCTCGGTATTTAGGCAGAACTCGACACCCATCTCGCTAAAAATCTCACGCCGACGGGTCATCACACCTTTCTCTAATTTGAATGCCGGAATACCAAAGGTTAACAAACCACCGATTTCGGGATAACGATCAAACACCACCGGTGTAATGCCGTTACGGACCAGAATATCCGCACACCCTAACCCCGCAGGCCCTGCACCGATGATAGCAACACGTTTACCCGTGGGTTTGACTTGCGACATATCCGGCCGCCAGCCGGTGGCTAATGCCGTTTCCGTAATATGCCGTTCAATCTGACCAATCGTCACTGCGCCATCGTGGTCGTTTAAAGTACAAGCTTGTTCACACAAACGGTCCTGCGGGCAAACTCGGCCACATATCTCTGGCAAACTACTGGTTTGGTGGGATAACTCAGCTGCTTCATGAATACGGCCCTGATGAGCCAATGAAATCCATTTCGGGATAGCGTTATGTAGCGGGCAGGTCCACTGACAGATGGTCTTATCACCGCAATTTAAACAACGTTCAGCCTGCTCATGGATTTGGCCTTCAGTGAACGGCAGATAGATCTCGGCAAAACTTGCCTTACGCTCCGCCAGTGGGATTTTTTTAGGCTCAAGGCGCGGTGTTCGTGGCCGCTGCAATAGATTAACCGGTGCCGCATCACGAATATTTTTGCTCAGTGGGCTGAATGAGTGCGCCGCGCCAGCAGAAGTAGCACTACTGAACAAACGGCCATTGTGCTCATTCAATGCGGTGCGCTGGCGCTTTTGCTGCTGTTGCCGGAGTAGATAATGTTGATCAACCAGTGTCAGGGCCTGCGTCGGACAGGTTTTGATACAAGCAGGGCCATCAGGCTGATCAATACAAAGGTCGCATTTCTGTGCTTCAGTACGTTGATAGGCATCGGCCAGACGATGACTCGCAGGTTGTACCGTCTCGGTGACCACCGTCATCATGCCAAACGGGCAGGCGATCATGCAGGTTTTGCAGCCGATACATTTTTCCTGAATAACCTGAACACTGTTATTCAACTCAACGATGGCACCATTCGGGCAAGTGCTGGCACAAGGGGCATCTTCACAATGGTGACAAAAGACCGCAGTGGCACTTTGGTTACCTTTAAATACTTTCACCCGAGGTGTGAAATAGTCAGGTTTATCAGGGAATGTCCCCTCATGATGAGCGACAACACAAGCTACTTCACAGCTGCGACAGCCAATACAACTTTCGGCGTCAGCCACAATAAATGGATTCATCTTATTTCTTCCCAGAAGTCACGCCATTGCCGGATAAATAATTATTATTTGCAACAACTATTCACAACTCTATCAAATCATTAACCTTACAAACATAGTGTCTATAATGTTGTATTATTACAATTAATTTTTAATGCAAAAGAATTGTGCCATTGCTGATATTTCGGGATAATTAAATAGGCAAATGCACGAAGATAAAGAGTAATAAATAGCGGGAAGAATCGATTAAGCACAGTTATTTCACTCAGTTATTTACAATAATAAAGAGATTTAACCCGGGCAATGTTAATTAGATGTTTATTTACCCCATCTGAATACTAAAGATAATTTTGATCCAGATCAGTTTATTATCAGGATTAAAAATAATCTCATTGGAATATAACCAAACTAGTTGCTGTTGCGGCAAGACCGCTCGCACCGTTGCAACCTCAAGTCCGACGGGTATTTGTGATGATAACCCCACTTCGCTGTACAGCCACACAACAATTAAATAATTTAGCCGCGTTTTTTTGGGCCTATGCACAATGCGAATTATTTCCCCGCTCCATATAATGTATCTGGCGCTAACGAAGACATTTATGAAAATTGATTCTTTTATTTATATAACACCAAATAAAAAAATAGGTTATTGCATCTCATTCATAACGAATTTAAATGCGGCAACCTAAATAATGATTATAGAGGGTATAAAAATGAGTCTGGAAGCCGCTGTGACTGAAAAACGGACCCACGTCCGATATATAATATTATTGATTATCTTTATTGTGACTGCAATTAACTATGCTGACCGGGCAACATTGTCAATTGCAGGCACCGAAGTGGCAAAAGAATTGCAATTAGATGCTGTTGCAATGGGTTATATCTTCTCAGCCTTTGGTTGGGCTTACCTGCTAATGCAAATACCGGGTGGTTGGTTGTTGGACCGCTACGGCTCCAAGCGGGTCTACACCTATAGCCTGTTCTTCTGGTCGCTATTTACCTTTACGCAAGGGTTTGTCGACATGTTCCCGATAGCGTATGCCGCTATCTCCATGTTTATCATGCGCTTTATGTTAGGTTTCTCTGAAGCACCCTCTTTCCCAGCTAACGCCAGAATTGTCGCGGCCTGGTTTCCAACCAAAGAAAGAGGCACAGCTTCAGCCATTTTTAACTCTGCACAATACTTCTCTCTGGCCCTTTTCTCTCCGTTATTAGGTTATTTAACCTTTGCCTGGGGCTGGCAGCATGTATTTACTGTGATGGGCGGGCTAGGTTTCGTATTAACCATTGCCTGGGTTAAATTTATTCATAACCCGACCGATCACCCGGGTATGTCTGCATCTGAACTTGAATACATAAAACAAGGTGGTGCGGTTGTCGATATGGACCACAAGAAACCTGACGGTCATAAAAGCGGTCCTAAATTAGATTATCTGAAGCAATTATTGGCTAGCCGAATGATGTTAGGTGTCTTCTTTGGTCAATACTTTATTAATACCATTACCTGGTTCTTCCTAACCTGGTTCCCCATTTATTTAGTACAAGATAAAGGGATGTCTATTTTAAAAGTGGGGATGGTCGCCTCTATCCCGGCATTGTGCGGATTTGCCGGTGGTGTATTAGGTGGCGTATTCTCTGACTCACTCATTAAACGTGGTCACTCTCTGACTTTTGCCCGTAAAGTCCCTATCGTGTTAGGTATGTTATTGGCATCAAGCATTATTCTGTGCAACTACGTCGATAGTGACGTGGTGGTGGTCGCACTGATGGCATTGGCCTTCTTTGGTAAAGGTTTCGGTGCATTGGGCTGGCCAGTTATTGCTGATACCGCACCAAAAGAAATTGTTGGTTTATGTGGCGGATTATTTAACGTATTTGGTAACGTCGCCTCTATTGTCACACCGCTGGTTATCGGTTATCTGGTGAAAGAATTACACTCCTTTAATGCCGCATTAATCTTTGTTGGATGCTCTGCCATTATGGCTATGTTCTGCTACTTATTTGTTGTAGGCGATATCAAACGTCTGGAATTGAAAACATCTTAAGGGAATAACAATAGGTGCCTCTTATGGGGCACTTGTTGTTTGAAATATAGCGACAGGACACCTAATGAAAATAGTCATCGCACCAGACTCTTATAAAGAAAGTTTATCGGCTATAGCAGTAGCTCAGGCTATTGAACAAGGCTTTAGAGAAGTGTTCCCTTATGCTGAATACATCAAGATCCCCGTGGCTGATGGTGGTGAAGGCACTGTCGACGCTATGATCAGCGCAACCGGCGGCCAAAAAATCATGACTGATGTTACCGGGCCGCTGGGTAATAAAATCCAGGCTTTCTGGGGATTATCAGGTGATAGGAAGTCGGCTTTTATTGAGATGGCAGCGGCCAGCGGACTGGAATTGGTCCCACCCGAATTGAGGAACCCGTTAAACACGACCTCCTACGGCACCGGTGAATTAATCCGTGCAGCGCTGCAAACAGGCGTGCGTCATATTATTATCGGTATCGGTGGCAGTGCCACCAACGATGGCGGTGCAGGTATGGTACAGGCGCTAGGGGCCAAATTGCGTAACGCCTATGGCGCAGAGATTGATTTTGGTGGCGGCAGTTTACATAACATTGCCTCGATAGATGTGTCGCAGCTGGACCCACGCCTTAAAGATTGCCGCATTGAAGTCGCTTGTGATGTGACCAATCCGCTGACCGGTGAGCAAGGCGCTTCCGCTATTTTTGGCCCACAGAAGGGGGCTACGGCCGCCATGATTGTGATACTGGATAATAACCTGGTCCATTACGCGCAGATGGTTAAACAATATCTGGGAATAGACGTAGATAGGATACCTGGCGCGGGGGCCGCTGGCGGTATGGGGGCCGCATTGTTGGCATTTTGCGGTGCACAGTTGCGCCAGGGCGTGGAGATAGTCGCTGAAGCATTAGACCTGGAAACCTATATCAAAGACTGTCATCTCGTTCTGACCGGTGAAGGCCGGATAGACAGCCAAAGTATCAATGGCAAAGTCCCGGTAGGTGTCGCTCGATTAGCCAAAAAATACAATAAACCGGTGATTGGTATTGCCGGCAGCCTGGCTACCGATGCCAACATTGTTCATCAACATGGTGTTGATGCTATTTTCAGTATTATTTACCACATTTGTACACTTGACGATGCACTCTCTCAGGCAACTGAAAATATCAGAACTGCTTCCCGCAATATCGCCTCTGTTATTAATATTGGCATAGCCTCATTTGATATCAAAGCATCAGCATAATAAAAGCCCGCGTACCCATTTTTAACATAGCCCTTTGTCGAAGGGCTTTTTTTATATGCGTTTTTAATGTCAAAGTATGTCGGCGCTAAATGACCTTTTCGTGATAATGCTCACCTGCTTTTGGGCTTGCGAACAAAAATAGGCACCAAACCCATTAGCATCTAGGTCATCCGCACAATGCCTTGCTCTTTTTAGCGGCGTATACTTATTTACAAGCTAGTGAGCATTATGTTTAAGACAAATAATGGCTGTATTGATAAAAATAACAGTTATGTTATCAACATAATTATCGTACCCAAAAAAATTAAAGGGTATATAAGGGAAATATTATGAGCATTTGTAATAGTCCTGTAGACAACCCGCTTTATATTAAAGTACAGGACGCGGATAATGTTGCCATTGTGGTTAATAACAATGGCCTATGTGCTGGCACCCGGTTTAAATGTGGCCTTGAACTTATTGAGCATGTGCCACAAGGCCATAAAGTGGCTTTGGTCGATATTCCTAAAGGCGGCCCAATCATTCGTTATGCTGAGGTGATTGGTCTGGCAGTGCGGGATATCGCTCGCGGCGGCTGGATAGATGAATCGTTGGTTGAATTACCTGCCGCACCCGCACTGGAGACCTTACCCCTTGCCACCGCAGTCCCCGAGGCCCTGCCACCACTGGAAGGTTATACCTTTGAGGGCTATCGCAACGCTGACGGCAGTGTCGGGACCAAAAACCTACTCGCGATTACCACCAGCGTACATTGCGTCGCTGGCGTGGTGGATTATGTGGTCAATATCATTGAGCGCACCCTGCTACCCAAATATCCCAATGTCGATGGCGTAGTTGCACTGAATCACTTATATGGCTGTGGAGTGGCAATCAATGCCCCAGCAGCGGTAGTACCCATCCGCACTATTCATAACTTGGCCCTTAACCCCAATTTTGGTGGCGAAGTGATGGTCGTCGGTCTCGGTTGTGAAAAACTCCAACCCGAGCGGCTGCTGGAAGGGACACCTGACGTGCAGGTTATCTCACTGGATGAAAGCAATATCGTGCGCTTGCAAGATGAGAAACACGTCGGCTTCCGTTCCATGGTCGATGACATTCTGCAAGTGGCGGAAAAGCATCTACAACGCCTGAATATGCGCCAACGTGAAACCTGCCCAGCCGCTGAATTGGTGGTCGGTATGCAATGTGGTGGCAGTGACGCTTTCTCTGGCGTAACCGCGAACCCTGCAGTGGGCTACGCTTCGGACTTACTGGTGCGTTGCGGCGCAACAGTCATGTTCTCTGAAGTCACGGAAGTGCGTGATGCTATCCATCTGTTAACCCCGCGGGCGATTAACAAGGAGGTTGGCAGAAGGTTACTGGAAGAGATGAAATGGTACGACGACTACCTCGAAACCGGCAAAACCGATCGTAGCGCCAACCCTTCACCCGGGAATAAAAAGGGCGGATTGGCAAACGTCGTGGAAAAAGCACTCGGTTCTATTGCCAAATCCGGCCGCAGCGCCATTGTGGAAGTGCTTTCACCGGGGCAGCGCCCCACCAAGCGTGGGCTGATTTTTGCAGCCACCCCAGCCAGTGATTTTGTCTGCGGCACGCAACAGTTAGCATCTGGTATTACCGTTCAGGTATTTACCACCGGGCGCGGCACGCCGTATGGTCTGGCGGCAGTGCCGGTAATCAAAATGGCAACCCGCACTGATCTGGCTAACCGCTGGCATGACCTGATGGATATCGATGCCGGAACCATTGCGACAGGTGATGCCACTATTGAAGAAGTTGGTCAGCAATTGTTTGAATTTATTCTGGATATTGCCAGTGATCGCAAACGGACGTGGTCCGATCAATGGGGGCTGCGCAATGCCTTGGCGGTGTTTAATCCGGCACCAGTGACCTAAGTATCAGTGAATCATCAGGCCGGGTGACACTCACTCGGCCTGCTCTTCTTGCTATCACATCTACTCCTGCTCGCCCAATTGAAGCGCCACATACAGCAGCAAGCGATCATCAAAGTTCGCTAAATCCAAACCGGTCAGTTCGGAAATACGATTCAACCGATACTCCAGGGTATTGCGATGAATAAATAACGCTTTGGCAGTAGCCGTTGGCTGCACGTTATTACGGAACCAGCAGGCCAGAGTGCGCCGCAACAGACCGTTACTGTCCATCGCCCGTAATTTAGCCAGTGGTAAGGCTAATTCATTGGCCTGCCAGCCACCACGCAAACTATCAAGCAATACCGGTAACACCAAATCCTGATAGTAATAGCTGCGTTGCTCCGGCATCCGTTGCTTACCGACCGCCATGGTAGTACGAGCGGTACGATATGAGCGCGCAATACTGCCCGGCCCGGTAAAGAAATTGCCAAGCGACAGGCGCACTCGCAAGCGACCCCGCTCAGTCATGCGCGACAGCAAAGACTCCATACGCCGCCGGTGATCAATAGCATCCCAGCGGCCATGGCTATTTAGCGCCGGTTTAAGCACCACCATCTCAGTCAGTGAAACAATCGCAATCAGATTATTGCGCTCTGGCGTCGTCAACAGGGTTTGCAGCTCTTGTAATTCCGACATAGCACTGTCGACACTCAACTGGCCGCTGTCCACATCCACCACGGCCACGACCCGTGGTTCATTGATATCCACCCCAAGGCGCTGCGCCCATTCAATCAGTGCCGGTGATATCTCTTCGGTGCGGATCAAGTTCAATACCAACTCTTCACGCAGACGGCTATCCTGCGCCAGCAGATGCACCAACCGCGCCTGCTCCATCATCATCTCTGCTGCCATGCACACCAATTCGCCATATTGACGTAGTTGCCCCGGGTTGCCGGTTAGGCCAATCACCCCCACGATTTCGCCCTCAAGGCGCAATGGCAGGTTGATCCCTGGCCTTACGCCGTGCAACTGGCGAGCAACAGCTTCATCGATATCGACAATCCGGCCATGAGACAGCGACAAGAGCGCCCCTTCATGCAGTTCGCCAAGGCGCTCTTCATCACCACTACCAATGATCCGCCCCTTACCATCCATCACATTAATATTGGTATCAATGATCTTCATGGTACGGGTAACAATATCCTGGGCTAGCCGGGGGTCAAGATTATATACACTCATGAATGGGCCTCAGTCTGGGCTGATGCACCAGCATATGAGGTCTGGAAGGGGAATACATTGGACAAACGCCCAATTCACACCACAAAGAAAGAGAGTTGAGGGACGGGTCACATAAATGGCAGAACCGGGGGCATGCTGCTGGCAAAGTTGAGCGCCAACGAGGAAATCAGGGCCAATCAATCGTTAGCCCTGATAGAGATTTACCGGTGGATGGTTATGACCAAAAGCGTGTTATTTACTTTCTTGCGATGATTTACCGACAGCCATCCCCATCGCCAGCGTGGCGGCAATATTGCGTGCGGTCATAAACACATTGGCTGCCGCATTATCCAGTGCCTGCTCCAGAGTACAGATACTGTAGATCACGCTGAATACCGCATCCAGACCATGCTCATACACCACATCAACATCGTCTGTCAGGCTACCGGCAATACCAATCACTGGCTTATTATAACGTTTGGCAACTCTCGCGACACCAATCGGCACTTTGCCGTGAATGGTTTGGCTATCAATGCGCCCTTCGCCGGTAATAACAAACGTCGCGTCCCTAACCAAAGCGTCCAGACCAAGAGCATCGGTGACAATATCAATACCGGGGCTTAAGGTTGCACCGCAAAACGCCAGTAATGCCGCACCTAAACCACCCGCCGCGCCAGCGCCTTCAACCTGGTCAACATCAATATCAAGATAACGTTTAATGATACCTGCATAATGCTGCAAACCGTCATCCAGTTGGCTAACCATCTCAGGTGTCGCCCCTTTCTGCCGCCCAAAAATAGCCGATGCCCCTTCACTGCCAGTCAGTGGATTGGTGACATCACAAGCAACATCGATTTGGCACTGCTTAATACGCGGATCCAGTCCTGAGATATCAATAACATCCAGTTCAGCCAGCTTCCCGCCGCCAAAACCAATCTGCTTACCCTGCTTATCCAGCAGTTTGACACCCAGCGCTTGCACCATGCCTGCACCGCCATCATTGGTGGCACTGCCACCGATGCCGATAATTATATGTTTGACCCCCTGATCCAGCGCATTACAAATCAATTCGCCGGTACCGTAGGAGGTGGTTTTCAGTGGGTTGCGCAGTTCTGGCGGAACCAGCTCTAGCCCGCTGGCGGCTGCCATTTCAATAAAGGCCGATTTTTCATCACCGGATATTCCGTAAAAAGCCGCAACTTCGTCACCTAACGGGCCGGTCACATTGACCTGAATAATCCGGCCAGTGGTGGCCGCAACCATGGCCTCAACGGTACCTTCACCACCATCCGCGACCGGCAATTTGATATATTGTGCATCGGGAAATTGAGTGCGAAAACCCGCTTCAATCTGCACCGCAACATCCAGCGCAGATAAGCTTTCTTTATAAGAGTCTGGGGCGATGACTATTTTCATAAATGATTCAATCTCATGAGCTATCCAATACCGCACAGGCTCCGACGTTATAAACCGGCCGCTCAGGATAACGGAATGCTTACCAGTATAGCCCTGTTACCCAGTAGCCCGGCACCCGCAGGCACCGGAGCCACCGATTAACGAGTGACTTCAACTTTAGCCAATTTCTCGTAATAACACGCCAATGCACTGTGGTCAGCGGTGCCCAAACCATCAGCCTTCAGCGCCTGCATCATCTCCATCACGGCTGCGGTCAGGGGCAACTGTGCACCGACGCCATGCGAGGTGTCGAGGGCATTAGCTAAGTCTTTGATATGTAGATCGATACGGAAGCCTGGTTTGAAGTTACGATCCATCACCATCGGCGCCTTGGCTTCCAACACGGTACTGCCTGCCAGACCACCACGTATCGCTTGGAATACCAGATCAGGGTTCACTCCCGCCTTAGTTGCCAGCACCAAGGCTTCAGACATCGCGGCAATATTCAGTGCGACAATCACCTGATTGGCCAGTTTAGTCACATTACCAGCACCAATATCACCAGTATGCACCACCGATCCCCCCATGGCTTTCATCACCTCGAAACAGCTCTCGAATACCGCTTTATCACCACCCACCATCACTGACAAAGTGCCATCGATAGCTTTTGGCTCACCACCACTGACTGGCGCGTCCAACATTGCAACCTGCTTTAGTGCCAGCGCTTCACTGATTTCACGGCTAACCAGCGGTGCAATCGAACTCATATCAATCAGCACAGAGCCGGGTTTAGCACCTTCAATAACACCGTTTTCACCCAGTACCACTTCTTTTACATGAGGCGAATTAGGTAGCATGGTAATGATGATATCGCATTCTGCTGCCAGTGCTTTTGGTGTCGTTGCCGTACGCGCGCCAGCCGTGATCAATTCATCCAGCACCGCAGCATTACGATCGAGCACTGTTAATGAGTAGCCCGCTTTCAGCAGATTTTTACTCATTGGTTTTCCCATAATCCCTAAACCAATAAAGCCGATTTTCATTTATTACTCCTCAATTAAGTCGGAAGGCCGTCAACGCGGCAGTACTAAACTGTCAAAACAGACTGATGGTTATTTTTTAAATTTGTCGCATAACGCCTGAGTCGCGCTACGAAATACGCCCAAATCACTGCCAACAGCGACAAAGGTTGCCCCCCATTCGAGATAACGGCGGGCATCAGCTTCAACCGGCGCCAAAATGCCGCTCGGCTTACCCTGTGCTTTAGCGCGATCAAAAATATGACGAATCACTTTTTGTACTTCGGGATGATTGGGCTGCCCCAGATAACCCAGTGCCGCCGACAGATCGCCCGGTCCAACAAAAATACCGTCCACCCCATCAACGGCGGCGATAGCATCAATATTATCCACCCCTTGCTGGCTTTCGATTTGCACCAGTACGGTGATGTTGTCGTTGATGGTGGCAAAGTAGTCGGGTACGGTGCCGTAATTGTTACCGCGATGAGACACAGAAACCCCGCGGATCCCCGCCGGTGGATAACGGGTCGAGGCAACCGCACGTATGGCTTCTGCTTCGCTTTCAACAAACGGGATCAGGAAGTTATAAAAACCGATATCCAATAAGCGTTTTATAATGATGGGTTCATTACAGGGCGCACGTACAACCGGTGCGCTATTACTGCCTTTCAGCGCCATGAGTTGTGGAATAAACGTCGTAACATCGTTCGGCGCATGTTCACCGTCCAGAACCAACCAGTCAAAACCCGCCAGGCCCAGCACTTCGGCTGAAATATGATTTGCCAGTGCACTCCAGCAACCAATAAGGGTTTGCCCTTGTTGTAGGTTGCGGCGGAACTGATTAGGATAATTTTGCAGACTCATTTTCGATCCTTATAATTGAACGCCCGGATGGAACGACGGCTCGATGCAGGACGTGATGCAATTCAGGTTGCCAGCGCACACGGCAGTGGGTGTTAGTCGTTAATTTTGCGCCTGTTTTGTAAGATTTTTTCTATTTACGGTTCACGATGACCATTATAGAAACCCCGTTCCAATAAACCATCAGGCAAAAGAACAGGAATTATGAGTTATTCACCAATCGTTATAGGCAGATGCACAATAAAATGCGCCCTGCTTCACAGACTGCTAAATAGCAAAAATCGTGCGGTGATTTTGTCGTTATAAATTAACAAACAACTAAAGGGTAAAGAGTTAGAAAAATGTCGCCGTAGTAATGATAAGGTACAGAGTCTGCTGGCAGAAAATGTCCATACCTGCCGATGTCTATTAATCAGTACGCAGGGTATAGACTATTTGCACCATAGGCGGTGGTAAACCACACTTGCCAGATAAGAAGTTGGAGGAGAGCAACGTGCAACGTGAACAAGTTTTAAGCAGTGCGCTCAATCTATTGGAGCAGCAAGGACTGGCAAACACCACGCTGGAGATGCTGGCAAAAGAGGTGTCAGTTGAAGTCAGTGATCTGGCCCGTTTCTGGCCGGATCGTGAAGCTTTGTTGTATGACTGTCTGCGCTTTCATGGCCAGCAGATAGATACCTGGCGGCGACAATTGCAACTGGACGAAACCTTATCACCCAAACAAAAGTTACTGGCGCGTTACCAGACGCTAGGTGAGCAAGTGCAGAATCAGCGTTACCCCGGTTGCTTATTTATTGCTGCATGCAGTTTCTATCCCGATAATGAACACCCGATCCACCAGTTGGCTGAACAGCAGAAACAGGCCTCACTACTCTATACCCAAGAGCTGTTGCAAGAGATGGACGCTGATGATGCAGCTATGGTTGCACAACAGATGGAACTGATTCTGGAAGGTTGTTTAAGCAAACTGCTGGTTAAACGTCAACTCGTCGATGTTGAAATTGCCAAGCGCCTGGCTGAAGATGTATTGGAAGTCGCGCAATGCCGTAAAAATGGCGCACTGGGTTAAGTGATTTACCACTAAGTTTTATCGCTGCCCTGAGATAATTTCTGGTTCTTTTGTCTGAAAAGAGAGCAGTCAGTACAGTTTTAGTGGTTTTAAACCATAAATTCGTTGACGATCAGCGGCCAATACGGTTTAATGCGCCCCGTTGCCCGGATAGCTCAGTCGGTAGAGCAGGGGATTGAAAATCCCCGTGTCCTTGGTTCGATTCCGAGTCCGGGCACCACTATTTATAAGGCCTCGCTGCAAAGCGGGGCTTTTTCGTATCTGGATTCTGCTCTATTTCCGCTCCGACTCCCTACCCATTACTGACACGATTTCAATAGATTTCCCCCTGTAAGCATCCCACACAAACGAACTATTCAATTTTAGAGATCTTGCGACATATTGATGATTTGTGCGGCGGAGAAACCTCTCTTCATAAGCAATGTCCTTATATCGTGGATGAGCTATTACCAGAATAGCCGTGTATTCGTTTTTTGAAGAGCAGCTCGGGGTTAACCAACCCATCCAAAATAATAAAAACAAAAAAAGAGGTACTGCTTTCGCGCCAGGTGGCAGATTAATTTACTGTGGGGCAGGCACTTCTGGTCGCTTGGTGATGTTGGATGCGAGCGAATGCCCGCCAACTTATGGTACGCTGCGAGAAATGGTCGTAGGGCTGATCGCTGGCGGTAATACTGCTATTTTACAGGCAGTTGAAAATGCAAAAGATAGCCGCACACCTTATGTATTGGGGGCTATGGCCTATGCACGCCATGTTGGCGCTAGCGTAGTGGCAATTTCCTGTAATCAAAATAATGAAATGAGTAAAGCGGCAGATATCGCCATTGAACCGCTGGTCGGCTCGGAAGTTGTCACCGGATCATCACGGATGAAGGCAGGGACCGCGCAGAAATTAATTCTGAATATGCTGACAGCCGGCGCCATGATCCGTAGCGGCAAGGTTTATAGCAATCTGATGGTGGATGTTGAGGCGACAAACGCCAAACTGGTGCAACGTCAGGTCGATATTGTTGTTCAGGCGACGGAGTGTTCCTCCGAAAAGGCGGAACAGGCACTCAATGAGTGCAACCGACACTGTAAAACAGTCATTATGATGATCCTAAGGGGTATGTCTGCTGAGGAAACTAGCGCTATCCTTAACAAAAATAAGGGATTTATCCGTAAAGCGCTACAGGAGATTAAAGTATAACCATGGCGAAAATAACCGGCACTACGATAGACCAAATTTTACTCTTCACCGGCGGGAGTAAAAATATCATTGTCTGCGGAAACTGCATGACAAGGCTCCGCCTCACCTTAAAAGACCGTCAACTGATACAACATGACGACCTGAAAAAAATCCCTGGGGTGATGGGGGTGGTGAACAGCGATGATCAACTGCAAATCATTCTCGGGCCGGGCAAAGCCCAGACCGCCAGCGAGATGATGAACAAGCTCCTGGGTTCTGAACCGCAGCAGGGACATGAAAGTGCTCAGGATGTTGATTTGCAGGTGCTGGCCAGCCAGACAAAACAGCAAATGAAAGCGAAACAAAAAAGCGCTGTTCATAGTTTTCTGACCAAATTCGCCACCATTTTTACCCCGCTCATTCCAGGGTTCATTGCCGCAGGATTACTATTGGGGATAGCAACATTGCTCCAGCAGACACTGGCAGTGGACGGCGTTATTCAGTCTCCGTGGCTGGCGGCACTGATTGCATACATGAAAGTATTTAGCATCGGTTTGTTCACTTTCCTTAGCATTCTGATTGGCTTTAATACACAGCAAGCCTTTGGTGGGACGGGGGTTAACGGCGCAATTATCGCTTCGCTATTTATTTTACGCTATGTGCCGGAAGGTACCATCGGCTACTACGGTGGCATGGAAAACTTCTTTGGTCTGGCAATTGACCCGCGCGGCAATATCATTGGGGTTCTGTTGGCCTGTATCTTGGGCGCATGGATTGAGCGACAGGTGCGCCGTTTTATCCCTGATAATCTGGATATGATCCTGACATCGGCGATAACTTTACTCGCTACAGGAGCAATCACTTTCGTTGTTATCATGCCAGTGGGTGGCGAACTGTTTAAGGGGATGTCATGGCTGTTTATGCATTTGAATGGTAACCCGTTTGGTACTGCCATTCTAGCAGGGTTATTCCTGATTGCAGTGGTGTTTGGTATCCACCAAGGGTTTGTTCCGGTCTATTTCGCCTTAATGGATGCACAAGGATTTAACTCATTATTCCCTATTCTGGCCATGGCGGGTGCCGGTCAGGTGGGTGCGGCACTGGCACTTTATGCTCGTTCGCCAAAAGGTTCAGTCCTGCGAACACAGATTAAAGGGGCTATTTTCCCTGGGCTACTGGGGATCGGTGAGCCGCTTATTTATGGCGTAACGTTACCACGCCTGAAGCCTTTTATTACCGCATGTTTAGGCGGTGCTGTCGGCGGCTTCTTTATTGGCCTTGTTGCCTGGTTGGGGTTACCGGTGGGCCTGAATACCGTGTTTGGCCCATCTGGCTTGGTATCTATTCCTCTGATGACATCAGCCCAAGGTATTTTCGCCGGGATGCTGGTGTATGTGGCTGGTCTGGTTATTTCGTATATTTCCGGGTTTATCCTGACGTGGCTTTTCGGGCATAAGGATGTCGATTTAAGTTGATCTCGTGCTAAACGGTTTGGCCCTGCCCGGCAGGGCCAGCTGAAATCTTTCCGTTATTTCTATTATTCCCATCCCCATATCAACCGAACTCACCTGTTCCTATCGACACCAAGTCTAGATGGCCGACTCATCCAGCCAGAATGTTAGCAAGCCGCGACTGATGAGCGCCTTGTTGTAGGCTGTCCAATGGGTGATTTCGAACCTTTGTTTTGCCACGAGATACTGCAATATCATCAGAAATGTGGTGATCCCAACCTGATTAAGGCTAAAAGTTCGATTTATTCAACAAAGATCTTATCTTTATAACTCAGTGAGTTGACTGATAATTAAGTGCCTTCGCTAATTTAGAATCCGGTTTCGCCAGTTTATCTAAACGCTTTTCATCAATGCTGTTCATCTGACCTAAAGCTCTTGCCGTTTGACCTGAATGCCCTATCAGTTGCTGCTTGGGTACATTCACCATCAGGGTTGCTGCGTCTTCCAGAGCCTTGATATAGTCATCTTGCTTATGCAAATTATAACGTTTTAAATCCATCTTACTGCGTAATAGCTGTCCCCAATAAAACTCGAGGAAAGGTATTTCCTTATAGGGCTTACCCGTTTGAGGGTTAAGATTTTTATCAGACTTATCGTAAGATATACCGCGTAGATAATAGAGTATTGAGCGATATGGATCGTCCTGAAAAGCACTCGTGCCCAGAGTTGCAGGCAATTGAGAGAAAGTAATTGGTTTCCCCTCGGCATCAATAGGGAGAAAATGTTTAAGTTCAGTCATCTGTTGTTCGAACTGAGCTTGAGTAAATAACGTTCCGTCGTTGTCACGGCTTATATTCTGCCCGACCAGTACGCTTAAGGTCACATCACCGCCGCCACCGGATGCATCCCAGAAGCTGTTAAATGCATGATGACCATCAGTCAGGTAAAGTTTCCCCATTGGTCCGATATCAACCGTGTTCATATCAGCTTTATTGGTTCCTATAGCCTGTTTACAGGTATATGAAGTGGGATCTTTCGGTGTTGATGACAGGCTATATTTAGCCAGTTTCCCTGCCCCTTGAACTTTACACAAATCATTGAATAAGTGCTTTGAATCGCTAGCATAATCAGCCAAATCACCTGCAATCTGGAGCTTACCTACGGTTATTTGGGTCGGATGCAACTCACTGAGCTTAATTTGAATAACATCGCCGGGTTTAGTGAGTAAGTCGTTATGGGGCAGAGATTGTGCCGCGCACAAATTAGCAGAATAGAGTATTAGTCCACAAAATAATAAAATAGAGGTCGAAAACAACTCGCTAGCCCATCTTACCTGGGTAGCTCCAGCCTGATATAAGTAATTTTTGCTCAAAGACACATTGAACTCCTCCAGTGGACATTAACATTTCCTACCAATTTCATTGGCATATTGATTAAGCGTAGAATATCTCCCCCCTCGCAGCAGCACGTACTGCGAACATTATCTGGCGTTTATAGCAGTTGATACCCTATTTGCAATACCAGCGTAGGTTCCAGAGGATAATAATGCCCCGAAAATATCGACCATGAAACTAGCGTATCGATTAACCTGCCAGATAAAGAGATGCTTCAGCTTATCAGATGTTGCATTGAAAGCCATGTGCAATAAAACCACCATTTACCCTAGTTTGTGATGCAGAAGTATTAGGATCATAAAAGTCTCCATTTTGAGCCAAAGCAGCAGATCTGCATGCAGCAGCAATGGTTAATATAGTGATGAGTTTTTAATTATTCACTCTCTGATTACAATAAGGGACGTGTAAACACGACGCTTTGCCCTATTGATTGATATGATTAATCCATCTGTCAATCAATGCAGGGGAACTTAAATAAACGCTGGCATAACTTAAAAATTTATAATTAACTATTGCCAGCTAAATAAATTTAACTATTCCGTATAAAGTAGCAATATAAACACATTGGGATCCCTGTGATTTTTTTGTAGGAAAATTCATTTTTTAGCAAATAATAGAAACAGGAGACAATGAGATCGGTGAGTGGCGACTCGTTATTTTTCCACTCCTATAACTGTGTTGACATTTTAGTATTTCTTACTATTCAAATCCGCCACGCCGCTGATGTTAATCATAACTATCACGTATAAAACTGTAGGCTACTTTAGTTTTAAATAAAGTTTAATCAAACTGTCTGTTTGATACTTGGCATAAATATTCCTTCTGTGTATGGAAACAGTTTTATTACTAATAGATAGTTTTTTTGCTATTTCTGAATTTGAAATACCAGATAATATCTGGACTGATATACTGATCGGCATCTCTATATTTATCGCATCTATAGTTTCCTCATTTGTTTTTGTATTTTTAATAAGATAATTTACGTTTAAAATGACAAGTAGACATTGTTAAGCATTGATGCTCAACAATGTCTATTTTCAGTAGCAGGTATTGTTCTTGGCTCACTCTCCGACAAAACTCAAATGGATAAGTGTTAAAATACGTCAACACCAGCATATCCCCCCATTAGATACGAAAATAGGTTTCACCCTCGTAGATATGAAATGATAATGTTAATCATTTAGTTAAATAATACTAAAGAAATTTTCTATGTCATTTTACAAAAAAACGAATCAAGAAAATTCCTACAACGATATGTATCATATCCTATATTTAACAAAATAAATTATAGCTATAATCACGGCATGATATAAAAACTCAATCATTAGTATGCTACAGGATATTAAATACACTGTGGCGTAGCCTACGCTCCATATTTACGAAAGTAAAAATGGTTATCGAGAACGGTTTAATTACATTAAAAATACTAATAATATAACTATTTGTTAATAAACAGATTTTCACTTAAAAACAATGAGAGATATAATAAAATTATGCCTGCCTTTAAAAAAACTCTAATCGCTATTGCCTTTACATCCATAGCAACGCCTGCGTTCTCCCAAATTATAGTAAATGGTACAACTGTAAATGCCCCTGATGGGACAGTAGTAGATACTGGCTTGATTAACGATTTTTCTGGGCATGCAGCAACGGTATCAAATGGTGGTGTATTAATTGCTGACGGTGATATCACATTAACGACTGGGGGTAATGCCGCTGATACTTTATATGCTTCTGGGGCAGGCTCACGTGTCGATTTTTTACACGGAAGTACATTAACCACTACAGGGACTGGCTCACACGGCGTGTATGCGCAAACGGGTGCCAGTGTTAACTTGGATGACGCAAATATTTCAGTTTCAGGAGCAAATGCCTCTGGCCTGTCACTGGTCTCTAATAGCCAAATTTCATTGAATAACAGTACCATTTCAGCAACAGGTGCCGGTGGCAAGGGTATAGCTGCTAATAATAGTTCAGTAATTATCAATAACTCTAGATTGACAACAACAGGTGCTTATCTCGGCTCAAGTGCCAGTGCTTTACAAATAGCAAATGGTTCACGAGGGAGCATGACCGGCTCATACGCCAGTACCGGTGGAGCCTCTGCCGCTGCGGTCTTCGTTGAAACAACAAATAGTGCAAATACTCAATTTGATATCATCGATAGTACCCTGGAAACATTCGGGGCGGGTACTGCGCTAGTCTCTTCTGAACTGAATGGTAATGGATCATCTTTAGCAACTGTCAGTGGAAATACGCAAATTATCACTCATCAGGCAACCGCAGTAAGTGCGAGAGGGCCAGGTGGTAAAATTGTTATTAACCCAGGAGCATCGGTTAAAACCCTCGGCGCTAATAATACCGCTATCCAGGCAGTTTTAGGCGGTCAGGCTGATATTACGGGTAGCACTATCAGTACAGCCAGTAATGGTGCAGTAGCCATGATGGCCAGTTCCGCGAGTTCTATTATTAGTCAGGGCAATAACATCAGTACGGTGGGTAATAATGCGTATGCGGTTCAGGCTAATGACAGTGGGACCACTGTTAATGTGACTAATACCAATATAGTTACTAGTGGTAATAACGCTGATGCAGTGAATAGTAACACCCAAGCAATTGTGACTATGAATCAACAGAATGCCAATATACATAGTCAAAACGGCAAAACATTTAATGCTCTTGGTGGCACCATCAATGCAGTCCTTGATAACAGTAGTGTTATTAACAATGGCATATTAATAAATGCAGATACCGATGCTAGCCTGGCGAACTTTGGTATCGTTAATGTTAATGCAAACGATATGGTTTTAAATGGTGATATCCAGTCAGGTTTAGGTAGCCAAGCTAATCTCAGCATTAACAATACACAATGGAATGGTCTTGCACGTAATGGCGGCCAGGTGAATATTGATAGTCGCGCCATGTGGAATATGATGGCAAGTTCTGACGTCGCTGAGCTGACTAACGCCGGGACAATTAATTTCTCCAATCCTATTGCAGGCGACGTATTAACTGTCCATGGTGACTATATTGGTAATAACGGTAACTTATTGTTTAATACTGAATTAAATGACGACAACTCCATAACGGATAAAATGATCGTCGAAGGTAACACTTCAGGGAACACCTTCGTCAGCGTGACTAACGCGGGTGGCACTGGCGCGACAACGTTAAACGGTATTGAATTGATTCAGGTTAATGGCTTATCTGACGGTGAGTTTATTCAAAAGGATCGTATCGTTGCCGGTGCTTATGATTATTCATTGATGCGCGGTTCTGATGCTAATGCCAATAACTGGTATCTGACTAATGCTGTTATTCCTACGCCACCTTCAGACCCAACAGTTCCATCTGCTATGACTGAGCGTCCAGAAGCTGGCGGCTATACTGCCAACTTAGCCTCGGCTAATAATATGTTTGTCACTCGTTTGCATGATCGTTTGGGCGAAACTCAGTATATCGACGCACTGACTGGCGAACAGAAAGTAACCAGTATGTGGTTGCGTAACGAGGGTGGGCATAACCGTTTCCGTGATTCTCAAGATCAACTGAGCACACAGACTAACCGTTATGTGCTGCAATTAGGCCGAGATATTGCTCAGTGGAGCAATAACGACATGGACCGTTTCCATCTGGGCGTTATGGCTGGGTATGGTAACAGCAAAAGCACCACCATCTCGCAAGTATCCGGTTACAACGCTAAAGGGTCAACTGACGGTTACAGCACCGGTGTCTACGGGACCTGGTATGCCAACGAGGCCGATAAGTCCGGCTTATATGTCGACAGTTGGGCGCAATACAGCTGGTTCAACAACACCGTTGACGGTCAAGATTTGAATACTGAAGAATATAAGTCTAAGGGGATAACTGCCTCGGTTGAGAGTGGTTATACCTTCAAAATCGGTGAAAATGCCGCTAAAAATGCCACCTACTTTATCCAGCCTAAAGCGCAGATGACCTGGATGGGTGTGAAAGCTGACGACCATAAAGAAGCTAACGGCACGAATGTCTCTGGTGAAGGTGATGGCAATATCCAGACCCGTCTGGGTGTGAAAGCCTTTATGAATGGCTATAGCAGCCAGGATAAAGGTAAAGACCGAGTATTTCAGCCATTTGTAGAAGCAAACTGGATCCATAATACCAAAGACTTTGGTGTCACTATGGATAACGTGACAGTGAAGCAAGATGGAGCCGCCAATATAGGTGAATTAAAAGTGGGTGTTGAAGGCCAAATCAATAAAAAAGTTAACCTGTGGGGTAATGTTGCCCAGCAAATCGGCAACAAAGGTTACAGTGATACCGCTGTAATGCTAGGTGTGAAATATAATTTCTAACCTAGATTTCTATATTAGATATAAGTAAATAAAAATTAGATGATTATGACCTGCTACAAATAGCTGAAATCTTAAGTTCTAATAAACTTAGCTATCACTTTTTCTGGCAGGCTAATTGACCTTCCCTTTATGTAGCTGCTGTTTCCAGCGAAGCATTATTGGGGGAAGGCATAGCGCTTTTTTGGCCTTTAGCAATGATGTTCACTACGGCTATATTTATCTTTCCGCGAGCATCATCAGTAAATAATCATAATGTATTTCATGAAAAATCAATTAGATATAAGAAATAAATACTCATGCAGTATATATCACTATTTCGCAGTGGTTTTTCTTATTTTCATTCATTAGTTAAAAATAAAAGGAATTATTATATGAACTATTTTATCCTCAGCCAGTGCGGACTTATGTCTTTCTCTTTCAAAATACTATTGAATGATGTGCTATACCAACAGTCAGAAGACTCAGTAATAAGGGTTTACCGTTCTATTCCCTCACTGATAAAAAATATGGATGGGAAACTCAAGCTGATACTACTTGACATTACTGGATTCAAACATAGTGAAGTTCATGATCTATTAATTAAAATAAAGTCAGCCCACAATGTAGGGATTATTTTATTTTGTGACAACTACTCTGATCTGTCTAACCTCCCTAATATATATCATGCAGTCATATACAGAAAAAGTAATATTCCTTACATCAAAAAAACAATAGGGACAATATGTCACAACCGCTATGACGGTCATTTCATACCGCTTGATGAAGATAATCTGGTTAAAAATAAATTAACTAAACGAGAAAATGAAACATTACAATGTATTATATCAGGTTTAAATTCTGTTCAGATTTCAAAGAAGTTATCACTCAGTTATAAAACTGTCAGTGGCTATCGTCGTAGTATCTGTAGAAAATATGGCATTAACAACTTAAATGTTTATTATTTAAAATATAGAGAAGAAGGTCAGTAGCCGCACGCCTCATTAACGTAATAGGACATACACTACTGCAAAAGTAGTCGCTAATCGTGCGGGCTAGAGTATTAATGGAAAACTTTCCCATTTTTTCAAAGCTACCCTATAAACTGGTGTACCAATCTAGTTGCAAGATCGGCGTTTTCTGCATCAAAGTTGGCATTATCCCCATCACAAAACCCATGATGGCTGCTGAATATGCGGCTATCAACATTAGGATATTTTTTTAGTTCACTTTGCAGGATTGTCGCATCGAAAGAAGCCTCATGTCGGGCAAGGATGACAAGAGCTGGACAAGGTGGCGCAATATCGCTGTGCTCGCGGATACGTGAACCGTAGTGGCAGACAACCCTTGCGCATAACCCGCTTCTGGCCGCAAGCCAGGCAAGCGTGGCTCCAACACTAAACCCTACAAGGATAAGATTGTCATACTGTGGCCGCAGTGTCTGGAGCAGAGTAACGATATGGGAGGTGTCAAAACCTACATTTTCAATAAAATAGCGATATGCCTCATTCTGCTGTGCATAGCTAAATGGCTCATCGCGCCCAATAAGATTGAGGCAATAAACGTCCCTCTCCATCGCATGATATTCATGACACACCCGCCTGATATGCGGATTAATACCATAAATCTCATGTAGTACTACGATGGCGGTATTGCTTCCACATTTTAGCTCTAGCATTAGGCGTTATCGATTTCCGTTTTGTGCACCCAGGCTGACAAATGCCATTCGGCAGTAAATGGTAGGACACTCCGCACTGTCACTCACTCATATAGAGATTTTGTGCTCACTACATCATCGAAAGGTCACACAAAAAATAACTTTCAATATCAATTTATTATATAGCTAAACTATTTTCTACATCGTCTTCCAATCCTTGCGCTGATTGAAGACCAAAATGACTATTACGTCTCACATTGAGTAAAATCACCCCATGATTTGCCACTAATCCTTAAATGAGCAGCATAACTAACCAGAATTACAATTTACACTATAATAAACAATAAGATGCCATATACTGGCTTCGGTGATGTGAAGCCAGCATTACGCTAATTGAAAATAACTACTCTTCTGTCACTGGCATAAACTCGGCCAATTTCTGCTTCTGTTTACCCCGGTCATCCAGGTTAGCTGAGCTTAGCCAAAGCTGTATAGCTCGCCGAATCCCTGGCCATTCACTCTCGATAATAGAATACCAACGGGTGTCACGACTATGCCCTTTGGATACTTGTATTTGTCTGAAAGTACCTTCGTATTGAAATCCCAACCGTTCTGCCGCTTGAATCGCTGGCTGGTGCAAACTGTCACACTTCCACGCACATCGCCGGTATTGCAAAGTATCCAGCGCATAGGATAGCAAAAGAAATATTGCCTCAGTGCTGCATAAAGTACGTTTCATCAACGGTGACCAGTTAATCCAACCGATTTCTACCGCCCCATTCTCGGGGTCAATGCGTTGTAACGCGATAAAACCTACTGCTTTTCCGGTGGAGTAATTGATGACTGAATAAAAAAGAGGGTCCTTACTTGCACTAAGAGAGGCAATATAATGGTCACATTGCCTAATTGTGATGGGGCGATTAATGTGAAAGTAAGTCCAGTCACGCTCGTCATCAATGCTGTGCCAGGCTTCAAATAGATCCTTGCTATGCTTGATATCAATAGGTTCAAGGAGGCAATAGTCTCCTTTGAGGATAATCCGTTGGGGAGTTGTTCGAGGCAACCAGTCGGGTAATGATTTGCCCAGTGCTTGCCCATAGATATTTAATTCTGTCATTATAAATCATACCTGTGTTATGGAATTTATAAGGTTTCGGCAAGTTTTTCAAAAAACTCAGTGAATCCACCCTAAAATAATTTCACTTTGATCTTTAACTTTTCCAATCGTGCTGATTTCTCCAAGAAGAAAGTGATATTGGCCGTGCCCATAAATTCAAATTATTCAGAAAATACATCCTATTTTTGAATAATTAAGTCTTATAAATAATGACACTTCTTGATAATTTGTTATGTGATATCTATTGAGTAATTCAATTTTAAATTTAATAAACCACATTAGATCATGATAAACATGAGTATTTCACCTTTTATTTATTGTACTAATTATAACCAAACAATTTAATCAAGTGAGCTAATAGGTCTAATCTTGATAGCCTAATGTATAAATATACTTTTATCACTTCATTAAAAACGCATTATTTACTCTATAACCAAAAAAACAACTCAAGATAAAATCTCAACCGCCGATAATAATAAAGATGAAATATAAAACAATTTACTCAACTGTTTTATAGACACCGAAATTAGTTATTAACTGCCTTTCCAAGGTATCTTTCCCGTGTCCGACATTTGAGGTTTAATAACATGAGATTCATACGAAATATTAAAATAAGAACGGCACTTATACTCATTCTCATCGTGTTTTCACTGTTGTGGGCCGGGGCATCAGGCTTTGCTTTATACTCTCTTAAGCAATTAAACCAAGAGCTAGGTGTAACCCATACTCAGCAGCAAAATGGCGATATTATTAATAGTGCCAATGCACAATACTACCGCGCGACAACAGCGATGGAACGTGCTATGGGAGCAATGGCGAAAAATGACACAGGGGTTTTCGATCTTGAAATGAAGGCAACCCTTACCGAATTAGACGGCCTTAAAAATGGGCTCAGTCAATTTAAAACTATTGATCATGGGAAAATTGACTCAACCACAATAGATGATATTTATAACAGTTCTTTTAATCTCTATAACAGTGCAGTTTTGCCGATGTTTGAATCAGCAAGAGAAAAAAATATAAACAATTTTGAAGTAATAAAAACAGGTAAATATCTTCCGTTAAGACGGAACTTCAGTGCAGCGATAGACAAATACAACGCAAAAATTATATCCCTAAATGAAGAAGCAAATCAGCGGATTTCCCAATGGCTAGTGTGGTGTCAATATATCCTCGTCAGTGCGTTATTAATCAGTGTGCTTATCATGGTGACAACCGACCGCTATCTGGTTAACTTTCTCGTTAAGCCTTTGAACAGAGTAAAAGCTCATCTTGAATCTCTGGCACAAGGCGTACTTGACCACAACATCGTAGATCAGGGTAGAAACTGTATTGGCCAGTTAATTCCTTATATTAACAAGATGCAGGATAACTGGGCCAAAACGGTGTTTGAAATCCGCAACAGTGCGGATTCGATTTACAGGGGTTCTAGTGAGATATCAGTCGGAAATACCGATTTGTCTTCCCGAACTGAAGAACAAGCCTCGGCGCTGGAAGAGACCGCCTCCAGCATGGAACAACTCGGTTCAACCGTTCAGCAGAATGCAGATAATGCCGGCCAGGCAAGTACACTGGCGAACCAGGCCACTCGGGAAGCACAACAGGGCGGCGTAATTGTCAGTGGCGTCATTGCCACCATGACGAAAATTACCAGCAGCTCACATAAAATCGTCGATATCATTGGCGTCATCAACAGTATTGCGTTTCAAACCAATATTCTTGCGTTAAATGCCGCTGTCGAGGCAGCGCGAGCAGGGGAACAAGGTCGTGGATTTGCCGTTGTCGCCAGTGAAGTGAGAAATTTGGCGCAACGCAGCGCACAGGCAGCAAAAGAGATTGATGTGCTGATCAATGAATCAGTTAAAAATATTAAATCCGGGTCTGAACAGGTGACGCGAGCAGGTGATGCGATGGACAAAATCGTGAGCTCAGTCAGCAACGTAAATGACATTATGAGCGAAATAGCCGCAGCCTCGACCGAACAGAGTAAAGGGATCAGCCAAATTGGTTCTGCGGTGGTTCAAATGGACAGCGTCACGCAGCAAAATGCCGCCTTAGTGCAGCAATCCGCTGCTGCTGCTGCCTCGTTGGAAGAGCAGGCTCGTCAACTAACAGAAATTGTCTCGGTATTTAAAATCAAAGGAAAGGCACCTGGCGTTTCAACAGGCCCTCTGCTCAGGCCAAAGACACGAGTTAAGAGTGTCGCATTAGTCGCAGAACAGGGCGGTTGGACTAAGTTTTAATGTTACCGCCCTTCGCTGCCTGTCAGCGAAGGGCGCAGCGTACCCTCAATGATTCCCCCTCATACTCCCACAGCACACTGCCAATACCTCAGCGGTATACCCTCTGTTTTTATGCGCTCTCTTTCTCAGCGATTTCTGGAGAAAATTTATAAATCAATAAGGATTCCACCGGATATAGGACCGCTTTCGCTGCGGGCATACCAAGCAGATATCCCTGGCCAATATCACACCCAATATCCTGTAGACGCACAAGTTGACTGGTGTGTTCGATACCTTCAGCGGTGACTTTTACCCCCAAAGAACTGGCCAATGAGATAATGGCACGTACAATTTTTTCTTTTTTTTCATTGTGTTGGAAAGTATCGATGAAGCTCTTATCAATCTTTAACTTATCAAATGAGAAGTTGCAAAGCTGAGAAAGACTGGAGTAACCGGTACCAAAATCGTCTAACGCAATTTTTATTCCCTCATCCCTGAGTTTTTTAAGCGTAAATCGGGCTACATTGGCATTCTGAAAAAGTGCACTTTCCGTGATTTCTACCTCCAGACGATCTGCGGGCAGCCCCAACTCATTCATGACGCTCATGATGCGCGTGCTCAGTTGCTTATTACACAGCAGTATCGGGGAAATATTAAATGACAGTACCAGATGAGCAGGCCAGCTTAATGTTTCGAGACAGGCTAGCCGAAACAACTGCTCCGTCAGCTCAGAGATTTTACCCATCTCTTCCGCCAGAGGAATGAATAGAGTAGGGGAAATAAATTTGCCTGGGGAGACCTCCCAGCGCGCAAGGGCTTCAAAACCGACTGTTTTTTCGGTCCTCAGGTCCACTAACGGCTGGTAATAGACAGAGAATGCATTACTCGCCAACGCTTTCTTAAAATCACTCTTAAGTTGGGCTCGGGATAAAAGTGTATTCTGCATCAAGGGAGTAAAGACTCGGACTTCCTCACGACCGGCCTTCTTAGCAATGTACAAAGCACAGGCCGATTGCTGAATAGCTTGTCGAAGATCGCCAGAATCTTCAGGATAGCGGGAGATACCAACATTGGCGGCTATATTAAAGGTAAAACCATCAATTTGAATAAGGCTGCAAATAGTCTTCACTATGCGTTCGCCCAGCAATGATAGGTCCGTTTTATCTTTATTTGACTTTAATACCAAAAACTCATCACCGCGTAATTTATAGACATTATCTGGGAACATATAAGAGAGGCGTTGTCCAACCAGCTTAAATATTTCATTTCGGTGGTCGTAGTCGAGCAGATCGTTGACATCTTTAAACTTATTAATCTCTATACTTAGAACTACATGATTTAGTGCATCTTTATTCTTAGCAGAACGTGAAATATAAGAGTCGAGAAATTTTTGGTTAGGTAGATCCGTTAAGATATCATGGCTAGACATCCAGTTGATGCTCTTTTCTGCCTCAATACGTTTCGCTATCTCCTTTGACATTCTGTTTATTCGCAATGAGCTATAGATAAACCCCAGCAATCCGGTGACATTTAGTGCAATAAAAACCGCATCTAGATTATATTTCTTATATTTTGACAAATAGGGAAACAGCACCTCACTTAAATTAAATATGAACACAAAAAAGTATGCAATTAAAAATATAAACCCACCAAATAAAAATTCAATCTTTATATTATCATGAGATGTTGGCAACATAAGTATCCCTTAAGATAATAATATTATCTTCATAATGTCATATGATGAACCACCCTATCTCGCCTAACACAACGACAATATCAAGCCATCATCCAGTTGATAATGAGTTATCGGCAAAATAAATATAAAGTTTAGATATAATCATTTTTTAGTCGATCAAAAAATTATTTTGACATTTTTGACAAAAAATCCATTTTGTTTATCGGGCAGAAAAAAAGCACTTCGATCATGTGAAGTATACTCTCTGACAGAAATAAGGATGGATTATCAGCAGCTTAATTTTACATCCTAAAATCAGGAGGATTAAGAAATTGCCTCCTCAACAGGTTATTATATTTGTCACACTATACTGCACGTATTTTCACTGAGAACCAGAGGGTGATAAGCTTTAAAGATAATCCATTCTCGGATTTCAATATTAGTGTAAAACACGTACGAATGAAGTAATGGTTTTGTCGTCAGCTTGATTCTAACTCTCTGATTTTAATTCTCGAATTTGCTGAGAGATGACTTTAAAACGCGCAATTCACCACATCAAACTGCATCATCAGGTGATTCCGGGGACCGAAGCGATGTCATTATCACAGCAACGTAAAACCGGATTAAAGTGCGAAATACGCAGAGATAAGCTATTGGCCCCTCTTGTTAGGGAGGGGCTAACAATTATAACGTGTTGGTGAAGGTTCGGGAGACCACATCCTGCTGCTGCTCGGGCGTCAGGGCGTTAAAACGTACGGCATAACCAGAAACACGGATGGTGAGATTTGGATAGTTTTCTGGATGTTCGATGGCATCCAGCAGCATGTCGCGATTCATGACATTGACATTAAGATGCTGCCCACCTTCCATCGACTCATCATGGTGGAAATAACCATCCAGCAGGCCGACCAGATTATTATTACGCACCGCCGAGTCCTTGCCCAAGGCCGCAGGGACAATCGAGAACGTGTAAGAAATCCCATCTTTGGCATATTTGAACGGCAGCTTACTGACAGAGGTGAGTGATGCCACGGCCCCTTTGCGATCACGGCCATGCATAGGGTTAGCACCTGGTGCGAATGGCATACCGTCGCGTCGGCCGTCGGGGGTATTACCCGTTTTCTGTCCATACACCACATTAGAGGTAATAGTCAGAATTGACTGCGTCGGCACTGCATGGCGATAGGTTGGCAGCTTGCTGATTTTCTTCATAAAACGTTCAACTAAATCACAAGCAATACTATCGACACGCTCGTCGTTGTTACCGTACTGAGGATATTCGCCCTCAATGGCAAAATCGACAGCCAGCCCATCGGCATCACGGATTGGTTTAACCTTGGCGTATTTAATGGCTGAAAGCGAATCCGCCGCTACCGAAAGCCCGGCGATACCGCAGGCCATGGTGCGATAAACATCGCGATCATGTAGTGCCATCAGTGACGCTTCGTAGCTGTATTTGTCATGCATATAATGGATGAGATTCAGGGCGCTGATATATTGCACCGCTAACCAATCCATAAACACGTTGAGGCTAGCCATCACCCGCTCATAGTCCAGCACGTCATCGGTCATCGGGGCACATTTCGGGCCGACCTGAATTTTGAGCTTTTCATCCATGCCACCATTGATGCAATACAGCAGCGTTTTAGCCAGATTGGCGCGCGCACCAAAGAATTGCATCTGCTTACCGATCACCATCGGGCTAACACAGCAGGCAATCGCATAATCGTCGCTACTAAAATCTGGCCGCATCAGATCATCATTTTCATATTGCAACGAAGAGGTCTGAATCGAGACATTGGCCGCATAACGCTTAAATGCCTGTGGCAACGCCTCCGACCATAAAATGGTTAAATTAGGCTCCGGCGCTGGCCCCATGGTTTTCAACGTATTGAGATAACGGAAGGTATTCTTGGTCACTAAGGTTCGGCCATCCAAGCCCATTCCGCCCAGCACTTCCGTGGCCCAAATCGGATCACCGGAGAACAGTGAATCAAACTCAGGTGTCCGCAGGAAACGCACCATGCGAATCTTCATGATGAAGTGATCAATAAGCTCCTGCGCCTGCTGCTCGCTCAACACCCCGTTGGCTAAATCGCGCTCGATATAAATATCGAGGAATGTCGCGGTGCGGCCCAGTGACATCGCACCACCATTTTGCGATTTCACCGCGGCCAGATAACCAAAATAGAGCCACTGAATAGCTTCTTGAGCATTTTTGGCCGGTCCTGAAATATCGCAACCGTAGCGAGCGGCCATGGTTTGAATCTGCAGCAGCGCGTGGCGATGCTCAGCCAGCTCTTCGCGCAGGCGAATCACACTTTCCAACTCAATACCTTGCTCAAGTTGTGGCTGTAAATCGGCAAACTGTAGCTCACGTTCCCGCACCAGATAGGCAATGCCATACAGTGCAATACGCCGATAGTCGCCAATAATACGCCCTCGCCCATAGCCATCCGGCAGGCCGGTCAAAATGCCGGATTTACGACATTTCAGCATCTCAGGCGAATAAACATCGAACACGCCTTGATTATGGGTTTTACGTAAATCAGTGAAGATATATTTGAAGTTGGCATCCATCTCACGGCCATAGGCGTCAAATGCGCTTTGCACCATGTTGATACCGCCAAAAGGATGTAACGCGCGCTTCAGAGGTTTATCGGTCTGTAGCCCGACGATTTTTTCCAGCTGTTGTTCAATGTAACCCGCTTTATGGGCAGTGATGGTGGTGGCAATATCATCATCAAAGTCTACCGGCGCATGAGTCGCATTCTCCAAACGAATCCCTTCCATAACCTGCTCCCACAATTTTTGGGTCGCAGGGGTGGCGCCGGAGAGAAACGACTCATCACCTTCATAAGGTTGATAGTTCTGCTGGATAAAATCTCTGACATTAATTTCGCTATGCCAATTGTTCCCGCTAAATCCGAGCCATGCATCGGCATATTTTTTATTATTTACATCAACATCAATCTTCATGAACAAACTCCAATAAACAGAATATAGCTGGTGATTTCATGGGCTTTAGGGTCAAAAAACAGCCTCGGGAACCGCTGCGCTCTGTTGTGCATAACCAAGGCGGACCGCATCAAGCGCAATCATTTTTTCTTCATTGGTGGGGATAACTGCGGCAACGACCCGTGAGCGGGCGGTAGTGATGACATGAGAGGTTCCATGCTGTAGCCGGTTGTTTTTACCGTGATCGATGTCGATACCAAAAACGGCCAGATGCTCCAGCGTTAACTGACGGATAAGTGATGAGTTTTCGCCAATTCCCCCGGTCAGAATCAGGCCGTCGAACCGGCGCAGCGAACTGATATGTCCGCCAATATGGCGTGCAAGGCGGTGCACAAAAGTATGTATCGCCAGACGCGCCGCTTCATGCCCCTCGTGATAGGCTTTCTCCAGCGTCCGCATATCAGCAGACAGACCGGAGATCCCCAATAAACCGGACTCCTTATTAAGCATATGATCCAGATCTTCCAGACTTTTCCCGGTTTGGCGCGCCAGATATGCCAGTGCGCCAAAGTCCACATCACCACTGCGTGTTCCCATGACCAATCCGTCCAATGGGGTCATGCCCATCGATGTATCAACGCTTTTGCCGTCCTGAACCGCGCAGACAGATGCACCATTCCCCAAGTGAGCGATAATCAGGCCGCAATCGCTCCCATCAAATCCGAAGAAACTCGCGGCAAGCCCTGCCACATAGCGATACGACGTGCCATGAAAACCATAACGTCGTACCCCCTGTTCGCGGAAATAGCGGTAAGGTAGCGCATAGAGATAAGCCTCCGGTTTTAATGTTTGATGAAAACCGGTATCAAATACGGCGACTTGTTTAATGCCGGGAAATAGCTGGCGTGCCGCCTCAACGCCGTGCAAATTGGCGTAGTTATGCAGCGGAGCCAGTGGCGAAACCTTTTTGATTTCCTCCACCACCCAATCATCAATCAGCACTGATTCACTGAATATTTCACCACCATGGGCAATACGGTGGCCAATCAGCGAAATTGATTTATTAAGGCCACGCTTTTCCAGCTCATCGGCAATCGCTGCCAATGCATCAACATAATTCCATTGAGCCAATTGAAATTGAGTGACTCTATCAATCCGCAAAAAAGGTTTTTCAGTGCCAATACCGTCGGCAATCCCGCAGATTACCGCGTCACAATTGTCGGCGGTCAGCACTGAAAATTTAATGGATGATGAACCACAGTTAATAACCAAAACTGTAGGATTTAATGTCATGTGATTACTCCGCCCGTATTTTTTGGGCAAAACACGGACTTTTAAGCGCCGTACTTATATTAATTTGTAGACGATGTTGAAGATGGTCAGCAGACCGACGAGGGTAACAAAATAGTTTTCTGGCCGGCCTCTGAAACGGGCCAGAGAAGGCAGTTTATGAACGGCGTACATAGGCAGCAGACACAGTAGTGAGGCGATAATTGGTGCCCCCATGGCTTCAATCAAATCAAGGATATTCGGGTTGAGATAAGCCACCACCCAGGTTGATCCCATGATGAAAAACATACTGACCAGATTAAGCTTGCCACCGGATATTTTAGTTTTATCGCCTTGGTAGCCGAACTTAATAATCAGACCATTGAGACCTTCCAACGTACCGAGATAATGTCCGAAGAAAGATTTAAAAATAGCGACCAGCGCAATCAGTGAAGCGGCATATTCCAGCGTAATGGAGAAAGTCGATTTGCTACCAGACATGGCAGAAAAATGGTTTGCCAGATAAGACAGCACTGGAATATTTTGTGCCTTAGCTTCTGCCATATTTTGCGGCGACAGCGTAAACAGGCAGCTAAAGGCAAAGAACATCACCACAGCCACCATCAACATGCTGGCCTTACTAATAATCTGAGAGCATTTTTTCTCAGTAAAATCCCGGCCAAACTCCGGTTCATATTCTTCACGCTTTGAGACCACGAAAGAAGAGACAATCGGCGAGAAATTGAAAGAGAACACCATGATGGAAATACCCAACCACACCGTCACCAGTATGCCATCGTGTCCTAGCAGAGAAATCTGGCTCAAATCCACCTGCTCAATAACCGAGGCATTCCAGTAAGGGATCAGTGAGAGTGAGATTAATACCAGACAAGTAATAAACGGAAATACCAGAAAACTCATCACCTTAACCATCAGGTCTTTACCGAAGTAAATCACCCCAGCCATCAGCAATAGCAACGCCAGCGCCACCACACCACGGTTTAGCGGAGCCAGTTGGAGTTGATGTTCCCAGAAGGTCATAAAGGTATTGGTGATGGTTACGCCGTAAATCCACAACAACGGACAAATTGCGAAAAAATAGAGGAAGGTAATCACCACACCACCGGTTTTACCGAAGTGTTCTTCCACGGTCTCCGTAATATTGCCTGAACAGTTACTGCCAGATAAACATAAACGCGCCAATGCCCGATGACAGAGAAAGGCAATCGGATAAGCCAACACCAACATAATTAAAATAGGAATTAAACCGCCGAAACCTGCGCGGATTGGAAAGAATAAAACGCCTGCCCCTATTGCTGTGCCAAATAATCCCAAAGTCCAGGTTGTATCTGATTTGCGCCACGTTTTTGTTTCGATTGCGGTAGTGGTTGTAATAGCATTATCGATATCCATTAATAAATTCCTTATTAATATATTTTACGAAATACTGCCTAATCCCGTTATTTGTGATACGCGCGATAAATCAATATTGCCGCCTGATATAATGCTGACGGTCTTTTTGCCGGTGATATAATCTTTTAGTTTGCCGCTTAATAATGCTGCGGATGCTAATGCACCTGCACCTTCGGTAATAATCTTGTTACGCTGAATAAGGTCAATCATACTTTTTCTTATTTCATCTTCACTGACCAGTACAATGTCGGTAACCAATGTTTTGACGATTTCAAAAGGTAACGTACCTGGGCGAGTCACATCACAACCATCGGCAAGCGTACCGGTTTTACGATGATTAGTAATACTGCCGCTATAATAAGATGCCGCCATGCCGTGAACATTCTCTGACTGGACGCCAATAATATTAATGGTTGGATTAATAGATTTAATTGCCAGCGCGATACCGGCAATTAATCCACCGCCACCAATAGGGACAATCACATTATCGACATCATAGAGATCTTCGAGTATTTCCAGCCCGATAGTGCCCTGACCAGCAATCACTTTTTCATCATCGAAAGGGTGAATAAAAATACGGTGTTCCATTTCAATAATTTCACTGGCTTTTGCTATGGTATCGTTGAAATTCTCACCATGTAGCACCACCTGTGCAGAATATTCACTGGTCGCCGCAATTTTTGATTTAGGGGCGCAATTTGGCATCACCACCTTGCTGTTAATCCCCAACATGGCACAGGATAAAGAAACCCCTTGCGCATGATTACCCGCCGAACAAGCCACAACCCCTTGCCTTCTCTCCTCTTCGCTGAGTGAGCTGAGCTTATTGAATGCACCGCGAATTTTGAATGACCCGGTACGTTGCATGTTCTCAAACTTCAGATAAATCTCGCCATGACAGCGCTCACTCAGATAATTCGACCTCGCTAATCCTGTTTTGTAGATATGCCCTCTCAATCGTTTTTGTGCATCAATTACATCATTGATAGTTATTGGTAAGTCACTGTAAATTTTCATCTTTCATAGCCTTGCAGATTAAAATTCCTAAGAATTATGTATTTTGCTTGGCAGGATGCTACGACACAAAAAACTGCATTAATGTGATGATTGCAGCAAAAAGACGCGGAGTTGATCTTCCAACCAGTTGTTTGTTTCGAAAAATGCAACGCGGTCGACACTCTACAATTTGGATTAGTTTTTATAATCTAAAATGGGCTTGCTCAGTTCGATTCGCCCTGCCACAAAAACAAGCCGCATCCTTGCGGCTTGAGCATTACGTCAAATCAAGTAAGGTGTTTAATTGCGCTATCTGTTGTCGCCACTGGCATTGCAGCTCTGGCTTCTGATGCTTGAACTTACGTGCCAGATCCTGTTTCAGCTTACTTTCCAATTCCAACAACTCAGCCAACAACTGCTCTTCTTCACTTTCCACTAACATTATCGACTCAGGTTCGAATGTGGAGGCGGGCACAGAAACTGATGCAGGTTTATCGGCCAAAATGGCATAGACCGGTTCTAGATGGTGCCACTCTTCCAACCGCTGCTTATCGATTAACCAAAAACGATTGCAGCTTTGTTCAATCAATGTACGGTCATGGGAAACCAGCAACACCGCACCACTGAAGGTTTTCAGCGTATTTGCCAGCTCTTCTTTACCTTCCATATCAAGATGGTTAGTCGGTTCATCAAGCAGTAGCAATGAATAGTTAGCCAGTGTCAGGCCGATAAATAACAAGCGTGAACGCTCTCCACCACTCAAGGTGCTAACCAGCTGCTGATGCCGAAGATAGGGGAATCCGGCACCGATCAACGCCATTTTTCGCTGATCTTCGGTCAAGGGTGCAAAGGGGGCTA
This sequence comes from Yersinia sp. 2540 StPb PI, assembly GCF_052217165.1. NCBI lineage: Bacteria > Pseudomonadati > Pseudomonadota > Gammaproteobacteria > Enterobacterales > Yersiniaceae > Yersinia > Yersinia sp. 2540 StPb PI. Next base: position 932,263 of record NZ_JAZGQC010000001.1, on the reverse strand, counting down.
AAGCCTCGGATAGAGTGTCTTTATCACGCAGTTGTTGCAGACTTTGGTCGTAATAGCCCACACGTACTTTAGGGTGGAACGTCACTCCCACGTCGGCGGTCTCTGGTTGGCTAAAGGCCCGCCATAGGCAGTGCAACAGAGAAGATTTACCGCAGCCATTGCGACCTACCAATGCAACGCGATCACCGCTTTTGACCCGAAATTGTGCCAATTCAAATAGCACCGGTGCCTGAGCCGCTGGTCGAACCCGTAAATCTGAGAGTGCCAGCACTCGGTCTGCCGCCAGAGCTTCGCCATTTAGGCGCAATTGCCACTGATTACCGGCGGTGACCTGAGTTTGCTCATCCTTGAGGCGATCGACCTGTTTCTCCATTTGTTTAGCCTTACGCGCCAGTTTTTCGTTGTCATACACGCTGCCCCAGATGGCCAGTCGCTTGGCGCTTTTCGCTACCCGATCAATTTCCTTCTGTTCGGCTAAACGGCGATGACTGTCCGAGATATCTTTCTCCGCCAATGCCTGCCGTGCCTGAGTGCATGGCAGGCGGATAAATTGCAGATTTTTGTCACGCAAAATCCAGGTACAGTTGGTCACACGATCCAGCAAACTGCGATCATGTGAAACCAGTACAAAACTGCCACCCCAATTCAGGAGAAACTGCTCCAGCCACAGCAGGGTAGGTAAATCCAAATGGTTACTGGGTTCATCCAATAGCAGCAAATCTGGCTGGCGGATCAGTGCTCGTGCCAGCAACAGACGCGTATGCTGACCACCACTTAACGTACCGGCAGTCAGCGTCCAAGTGGGTTCATCAAACCCCAAGCTGACGAGCAAAACCTCTGCTTGCCAACGTTCTGGTTGATGCAGGCTATTGGGGAGATGATTGAGCACCGCATCCAGTAAGGTACAATCATCTAAAGCGGCGGGGAGATGTTGTTCAACCCGGGCCATCAGGCACTGGTTGGCGGTAGTGATAGTACCGGCCGTGGCGGGAAGATCACCGCTGAGGATTTTCAGCAGAGTGCTTTTTCCACAACCGTTATGGCCTATCAAACCAATGCGGTCACCTTTTTTCAGGCCGAAGGAAATCTCAGCCAGCAGTGGGCCGAAAGTGTTGTCGTAACCGACAGATTTTGCAGAAAGTAATGTGGTCATTGCTTACTCAAGTTTTACAGGCATAGAGATGCCTATCGTCAATAAAGCCGACGATAACCGGTAAGCCGGAGGGAAGTTGTCAGAGTGTTAGTTAGCTTCGCTCAAGCAAGTTATCGCAGCACGATACCGGTAACGCTTGAGCAATCACGATCACTAAAGACGAGTGAATAAAGAAACAATTCACGGGTCAACATAGTAATCCTCCTTAATATAATTCTGGTTAATGTATGACCTCATTATATTTAGTTTCTTCACTTTCTGCCAGTGCCGTCAGAAGGCCATAGACCGTGGTGGCTGCGGGTGTTTTTTGGCTAAGTACAGCTACGCGATTATCTCGTCCATCCAGCCAAACCAACTACTGACCCGCGTGCGATTGCCTGATTCAACCATTATCGGCCTTGAGCCCCGGATGGCGCTGGCATCAAACTTATGCGCTTGTCGAGCCAAGCTTAGTTCGCTAACTAAAACATCAATTAACAATAAATATGTCTTGATGTAACATTCGATCATACATGATAATGCTTATTATATTGATACTCGTTATCATTTCAGTGCTAAATATATGGACACACAGTTGAATAAAACACCGAGGTTGAACGACGAACCTGCTGTCGAGTATCCGACAGCAAGTAAGCCCTTGTCTGTCACCAGCGAACAACTGCTGGGAGAACACGGTGTCGCCTTTATCGTCCATCAAGGCGAACACTATCAACTGCGCCAGACCAAGGCCGGCAAACTAATACTGACCAAATAAACATACACAGAACCCACGTCATGGGTATTACAGCAAAACAGCAGCCGTACAGAGGCGAGGGCCGAGTAACGGGCCGCTAATACTGCTGTAGCATCAAAAGACGAAGGGGATAGCAAGCCACCCAGATTCTCGAATCAAGGCAGCCAGCAACCTATATATCTGTTTTATTCGCATAGAAAATATGGAGAATTGCCGACATGCCTCGTTTCATTTCTGACCGTTTCCGCTGGTCCCCACTCAGTTTGGCGATCGCTTGCACACTGCCTTTGGCCGTTCAAGCGGCTGATACCACTACCACGCCGACAAGCAGTAAAAAACACACTACCGATACCATGGTGGTTACGGCAACAGGTAATGAGCGCAGTAGCTTTGAAGCACCGATGATGGTAACCGTGATTGAAGGTACCTCGCCGACCAGCGAGACCGCCACCTCTGCGGCAGATATGCTGCGCAAAATACCGGGGCTGACCGTCACCGGCAGCGGGCGGGTCAACGGCCAGGATGTGACACTACGTGGCTACGGTAAGCAAGGTGTATTGACTCTGGTTGATGGTATTCGCCAAGGTACCGATACCGGCCATCTGAACGCCACTTTCCTTGATCCGGCACTGGTGAAACGTGTTGAAGTGGTGCGTGGCCCATCTGCCCTGCTGTACGGCAGTGGCGCATTAGGTGGTGTTATCTCTTTTGAAACTGTCGATGCCGCTGACTTGCTGTTAGCGGGCCAAAATACCGGTTACCGCGTTTACAGCTCTGCGGCTACCGGTGATCACAGTTTCGGCCTGGGTGCCAGTGCCTATGGCCGCACCGATGATGTTGATGGCATTCTCTCCTTCGGTACCCGTGATATCGGCAATATCCGTCAGAGTAATGGTTTTGATGCACCAAATGACGAAACCATCAGTAATGTGCTGGCAAAAGGAACCTGGCATATTGACCCGATTCAGTCACTGAGTGCTAATCTGCGCTATTACAACAACAACGCAATAGAACCCAAAAATCCACAAACCAGTGCGGCTTCCAGTGGCAATGTCATAACCAATCGTTCAACGATCCAACGTGATGCCCAACTCAGTTACCACCTTAAGCCACTGGATCAGGAGTGGTTGAATGCCACCGCACGGGTTTACTACTCTGAAGTGGAAATCAATGCACGGCCACAAGGTTCAGCCGAAGAGGGACGTAAACAAACCACGGAAGGCGGAAAGCTGGAAAACCGGACGCGTTTGTTTACCGACAGCGTTGCATCACACCTGCTGACTTACGGCACAGAAGCCTATAAACAAGAGCAGACGCCGGGAGGCGCGACGACCAGCTTCCCACAAGCAGATATCCGGTTTGGCTCCGGCTGGCTACAAGATGAAATCACCCTGCGCGACCTGCCAGTGTCCATTTTAGCCGGTACCCGTTATGACAACTATCGCGGCAGCAGCGAAGGCTATGCTGACGTCGATGCCGACAAATGGTCATCACGCGGCGCAGTGAGTGTTACCCCCACTGACTGGTTGATGCTGTTTGGCTCCTATGCCCAAGCTTTCCGCGCACCAACTATGGGCGAGATGTACAACGATTCACGGCATTTCCCCGGCAACTACTGGGTACCCAATCCGAATCTAAAACCGGAAACTAATGAAACCCAAGAGTACGGATTCGGCCTGCGTTTCAATGACTTGCTAATGGCTGAAGATGACCTGCAATTCAAGGCCAGCTACTTCGATACCAATGCGAAAGACTACATCAACATGACTGTCTCGCGCACAACCACCACATCAGTGAATATCGAGCGGGCAAAAATTTGGGGTTGGGATGCCACCATGAGCTACAAAACAGCCCTGTTTAACTGGGATCTGGCCTATAACCGTACCCGGGGTAAAAATCAGAGTACCAATGAATGGCTCGAATCCATTAACCCGGATACCGTCACCAGCGTAGTGGATATCCCGGTTGCCAGCAGTGGTTTCGCGCTGGGTTGGATTGCCACATTTGCTGACCGCTCCAAACCGTTAAGCACCGGTAAACGTCAGGCCGGTTATGGTCTCAATGATTTCTATGTCAGCTATAAAGGCCAGGAACAACTGAAAGGTGTCACCACGACCGTGGTTCTGGGCAACGCATTCGACAAAGAGTACTACGCGCCGCAAGGCGTGCCACAAGATGGCCGCAACGCGAAGCTATTTGTGAGTTACCAGTGGTAATTCATTAAAAAAAGATAGTCTGAAACTACTCATCCGGTAATCCAATTTATGGATTACCGGATTATCATTTAACGCTGTCACCTGCATATAAAAAATCAATAGAACGAGGATGTCATCAATGAGCAAATCTATATATGAGCAGTACATACAAGCCAAAGCGGATAACCCAGGCAAATACGCGCGTGATTTAGCGACACTAATGGGTATTTCAGAAGCGGAACTGACTCATAGCCGTGTGGGTCATGATGCAAAACGCTTACAAGGTGATGCCCGCACCCTACTGGCCGCATTGGAGACGGTGGGGGAAGCCAAAGCTATCACCCGCAACACCTATGCCGTGCATGAGCAGATGGGCCGTTACCAGAATCAACATCTGAACGGTCATGCGGGTTTAATCCTTAACCCGCGTGAATTGGATTTGCGGTTGTTCCTCAATCAGTGGACCAGTGCATTCACACTGTCAGAAGAGACACGCCACGGCGTGCGCCATAGTATCCAGTTCTTTGACCAGCAGGGTGATGCGTTACATAAAGTCTATGCTACTGAACAGACGGATAGGGCGGCTTGGCAAGCCGTGCTGGCGAAGTTTATCAGTACAGAAAACCCAGCGTTGCCATTAGAAGTACTGAGTACACCTGAAGTGGCCGAGCCAACAGTTGATGATGCCACCGTGGATACCGAATGGCGTGCCATGACCGATGTACACCAATTCTTCCAGTTGCTTAAGCGCAATAATTTGACCCGCCAGCAAGCATTCCGCGCCGTCGGGGATGATCTCGCCTATCGTGTTGATAACCGTTCACTGACACAACTACTGAATATCGCCCAGCAGGATCAGAACGAAATCATGATTTTTGTGGGTAACCGCGGCTGCGTGCAAATTTTCACCGGTTTAATTGAGAAAGTGGCCCCGCATCAAGACTGGATTAACGTTTTCAATAAACGCTTTACGCTGCATCTGATTGAAACTGCTATTGCTGAAAGCTGGATCACCCGTAAACCAACCAAAGATGGGTTTGTCACCAGTTTGGAACTGTTTGCCGCCGATGGTACCCAACTTGCTCAACTTTATGGCCAACGCACCGAAGGGCAATCAGAACAAAATCAATGGCGTGAGCAGATTGCCCGCCTGATCAATAAGGATATCGCTGCATGAGACTAAGGCTGCTGTCACTCCCTTTCATTCTGTCACTGAGCGCCGGTATTCTGCCGCTAAATACATTCGCCGCAGAACGTATTGTCACCATTGGTGGTGATGTAACAGAAATCGCCTATGCACTCGGTGCTGGTGGCGAGATTGTGGCGCGTGACAGCACCAGTCTACAACCGCAGGCAGTGCAGAAGCTGCCTGACGTGGGGTACATGCGAATGCTCAATGCCGAAGGGATTTTGGCGATGAAACCGACCATGCTGTTGGTCAGCGCACTGGCTCAACCCTCATTGGTACTCAAACAGGTTGCCGACAGCGGGGTTAACGTGGTTACCGTACCGGGACAAACCACGCCGGAAAGTGTAACGGCGAAGATTAGTGCGGTCGCCACAGCGCTTCATCAGCCAGAACAAGGCCAAAAACTGATTAAGGACTACCAACAACGTTTAGCTGCGGTGAGCAGTACGCCACTGCCGGTAAAAGTGCTGTTTGTTATGAGTCACGGTGGCCTGACACCGATGGCTGCCGGTCAAAATACTGCCGCAGATGCCATGATCCGTGCCGCTGGTGGTAGCAATGCCATGCAAGGCTTTAGCCGCTACCGCCCACTGTCACAAGAGGGGGTTATCGCCAGTGCGCCAGACTTATTGCTGATTACCAGTGCCGGTGTGAAAGCACTGGGTGGCAATGAGGGGGTCTGGAAATTACCCGGTATAGCCCTGACACCCGCGGGTCAACATAAGCGCCTATTAGTGGTGGACGACATGGCATTACTTGGCTTTGGCTTGGAAACGCCGCAAGTGCTGACGCTGCTGCGCAAAGGCATGGAACAAGCGCAATGAATTGCCGTATCCATCCACGCCTGATGCTGAGCATCTTACTGATGGTTCTAATCTTATTAGCACTCGGCTCGGCCAATATGGGGGCTTTGACACTCTCGTTCCGTACCTTGTGGCATGCATCATTAGATGATGCCATGTGGCATATCTGGCTGAATATCCGCCTGCCGCGCGTGTTGTTGGCGGTGGTTGTCGGCTGCGCGCTGGCGGTTTCCGGTGCCATCATGCAAGGGTTATTCCGTAACCCGCTGGCTGACCCCGGCCTATTGGGTATCAGTAGTGGTGCCGCTTTGTGCGTCGGGCTAATTATTGTCATGCCATTCAGCCTGCCGCCACTATTAGCACTTTACAGTCATATGGTCGGCGCGTTTATTGGCAGCCTGGCCATCTCAGCCATTATTTTTACCCTCAGCCGCTGGGGCCATGGCAACTTATCCCGCCTGCTACTGGCTGGTATCGCCATTAATGCGCTGTGTGGTGCGGCGGTCGGGGTGCTGACTTATATCAGTGATGACCAGCAATTACGCCAGTTCTCACTCTGGAGTATGGGGAGTTTAGGCCAGGCTCAATGGTCAACACTGATGGTGGCGGCTTCTTTGATCCTACCCGCCTGTGTTCTTGGATTATTACAGGCGCGTCAGTTAAATCTGTTGCAGCTAGGAGATGAAGAGGCACACTACCTCGGTGTTAATGTACGCCAAGCCAAGCTGCGTTTGCTATTACTGAGCGCCATCTTGATCGGTGCCGCGGTGGCTGTCAGTGGAGTTATCGGTTTTATCGGGCTGGTCGTGCCACATCTTATCCGCATGCGTATCGGTGCTGACCACCGCTGGTTGCTGCCCGGTGCCGCACTGGGTGGGGCTTGTCTATTACTGACCGCCGATACTCTGGCCCGTACCTTAGTCGCCCCGGCTGAAATGCCGGTCGGGTTGATAACCAGCCTACTGGGTGGCCCTTATTTTCTATGGCTGATTTTACGTCAGCGGGAGCAACTCAGTGGTTGATATAGCAGGGCTTAATATAGCTGGGGTTAATCAGGCAGTAACACCGACGGCGTTATTGGAGGCTAATCAGCTCGCCTATCATGTGCAGGGCCAGAGGCTAATCAAGAATGTTTCGCTACAAATTGCCAGCGGCGAAATGGTAGCTATTATCGGGCCGAATGGCGCGGGGAAATCAACCCTGCTGCGCTTGTTAACCGGTTACCTCACCCCTTCTGATGGTGAGTGCCAATTGCTCGGCAAAGATCTGAAGAGCTGGCAGCCACAGGAATTGGCCCGTACCCGTGCAGTCATGCGGCAATACAGCAGTCTGGCTTTTCCATTTAGTGTTAGCGAAGTGATTCAGATGGGCCGTGCCCCTTATGGCGCGGCACAAAATAGGCAAGCTGTAGAAGAGGTAATGGCTCAAACGGACTGTTTGTCACTGGCACAGCGTGACTATCGCGCACTGTCTGGTGGTGAGCAACAACGGGTACAATTAGCCCGCGTATTAGCACAATTGTGGCAACCACAACCGACACCACGCTGGTTGTTCCTTGACGAACCGACCTCCGCATTAGATTTGTATCATCAACAGCATACCCTGCGCCTATTGCGCCAGCTCACCCACCAAGAACCCTTGGCGGTGTGCTGCGTGTTACATGATTTGAATCTGGCCGCACTCTATGCCGATCGTATTTTGCTGCTAGCACAGGGCGAACTGGTGGCCTGTGGCACACCAGCGGAAGTGCTCAATGCCGAGACGCTGACTCGCTGGTATCAGGCAGATTTGGGGATTTCACGCCACCCTGAAACCGCACTACCACAGATCTATCTGCGCCAGTAAATGATACACATTGCGAGGCTCAAAGCGAGCGGCCAGTCAGACTGCCGACAAATCACGATGATGCGATCTGAAGCCGTGAGAATAGGCAAAAGAGTAAAACGTCGCGCCTGGGATGGCGCAGCTCGAACCACCAAGGGCGATTTTACCATCTGCCTATTCTCTGCACCGCCGGCACTTTGTCATTAACCTCACCCGTCTAAGGCTAGCTTTGCTTTTCTAACACCACCTGCGGTTCTGCATCAGCCAACAATTCATAAATTGCCTTACCAACAATTTGCACTGCCCGTTCGATTTCTGCGGTCATTGGTTTGCTGTAGCTGAGCCGCAGGCAATTGCGGTATTTCCCTGAAGCTGAACTAATAAACCCAGCGGCAACCTGTACCCCCTGTGGTAATAAGCAGCGATTAAGCCGCAAGCTATCAAATCCATGAGGCAATTCGACCCAGAGCATAAAGCTGCCCTGCGGCCTGCTCAGACAGGTACTCGGTGGAAAGTATTTCATTACCCAACCGGTCATAATATCGCGGTTACGTTGATATTGGCGGCGCATCCGGCGCAAGTGCTGCATGTAATGCCCTTGCTTGATAAACTCAGCCATCGCCAGTTGTGGCAACGACGCCACCCGCCCGGCAGAAATATATTTCATGTGCAGCGCTTTCTCTAAATAGCGCCCCGGTGCAATCCAACCAATGCGTAAACCAGGTGCCACCGTTTTAGAAAAAGAACTGCACAGCAGTACCCGACCATCATCATCAAATGAGGCAATGGTCGGTGGGCGCGGATATTGATAAGCCAACCCGCCATATACATCATCTTCAATAATCGCCACATCATAGCGCTGAGCTAAGGTCAGTAAAGCCTTCTTGCGTTCGTCCGGCATATTGTAACCCAGAGGGTTATTGCAGGTTGGAGTAAGCTGAATCACTTTGATCGGCCATTGATCCAGTGCCATTTCCAATGCCTCCAGACTGATCCCCACCACCGGATCGGTCGGGATCTCAATCACCTTCATTCCCATCCCTTTCAGGGTTTGCATCGCACCGTGAAAACTGGGGGAATCGATAGCAACAATATCACCGGCCTGACAAACCGCCCCCAATGCGATAGCCAATGCGCCATGGCAGCCAGAAGTAATAATGATATTTTCAGCCGACTGATGATTACCGCTATCCAGCATCAGCCGGGCAATTTGCTCACGCAAAACCGGGGTACCATAAATATTGTCGTACTCCAGCACTTCCTCGCTTTGGTGTAGGCTAATTCGGCTAAGCAATCGACTGAGTATTTTTAGTCCTGGCCCAGACAGGTCGGGCGAACCGACGCCCAAATGGATAACATTCGCTTGATCGCCCCTGGTCAAAAATGCCAGCGTATTTTCCCACTGTGATACCTCTACCGGCCGCTGGGCATGGGTGCATGTCGCCGGTAAGGAAGGCAGGTTTGAACTGCAACGCACGAAATAGCCCGATTTCGCGCGCGCTTCAATTAGCAGGCACTCTTCCAGCTGCCGATAAGCCTGCTGGACGGTACTGATACTGACACCATGCTCGTCACTCAATACTCTGACAGAAGGCAGCCGCTCCCCTGCAATATACAGCCCCTCTTTAATCCGTTGACTAAGAATATCAGCCAGTTGTTGGTAACGAGTCATTGATATCACCTGATAAATTGAGTGGGACCAGTACAGATGGCGCTTATTTGTACCATTCAGTTTATATATCGCATATCTGTATGGAAATAATAGTCCCCATTTGCATCTGTAATGTTTTTCGCCAAAGTTTCATGCTAGTGGCTCACCTAATGACGGGGAGTCGATGATGAATAATATAATTGAAGATCAAATAGATGAATGTTGTTTATCGGCTGCTCGAGCAACGAAAAGCCGCCACAATATTTTTATTCAAGTGTGGCTGAAAGCATACAGATACCTATACCAGTGTAATGAACGACGTAAAACCGCGAATACACTGTCAAGATTGAATTCAGATCAATTAAAGGATATTGGCCTAAGCCGGGATGATATCAAACGGGATTACAGCCGCCCGTTCTGGCGCTGAGTTAGGGTTCTCATGGCAGTAAATAAGCTTAAAGCTGAATAGACTGGCTTCGGTGTAATACCGTACCGAAGCCAGTATTATTAGTTAGAAATCATAACCGACGGTTGCCAGCACTGAGCGCTCAGCACCCCAGTAGCAATAAGAGGTGTTGTAACAGGCTGCGACGTATTTTTTGTCGGCGATATTATTCACATTCAATTGAACAAATGCCCCTTTCAACGACGCAGCCCAAGTGCCTAAATCAGCACGGACAGAGGCATCGCCCAGTGTATAAGAGGGGACGCGCAAAGTATTAGCATCATCAGCCCACTGCTTGCCAATATAGCGGATACCCGCACCAATATTGATGCCGTAACCTGCTTCATATTGCGCCCACAGTGATGCCATATTTGACGGCGCTAATACTGGTGTATTGCCATCATTACCATCAATAGCATCTTTGAATTTCACCCGATTATAGGTATAGCCCGCAATCACACTTAACCGGTCATTAACCTGGCTTCTGGCCTCCAGTTCCAACCCCTGTGAATTAACTTTACCGGCTGGCACAAAATAGGTCGCCGGCACGGCACGGTTTGCCACATCATTTTGTGTCAGGTCATATAAAGCGGCGGAATAGAGTGAAGTGCTGCCCGGCGGCTGATATTTGATACCGACTTCATACTGCTCGCTGGTCATCGGTTTCAATAAGTTTTGTTGGGCATCCGGGAACAGACTTGGCGTGATGGCCTGACTGTAGCTGACATAGGGTGAAATGCCGCTGTCGAAGCTATACAGTAATGCCGCGCGCCCACTGGCATGTTTATCGGTACGTTCATCGGTGCTATTGGCAGTCTTATTAATGTTTTCAGTTTTCATCCGGTCATAACGGCCTGATAGATTCAGGTGCCAATTATCCAGCGTCATTTCATCTTGCAAATAGATGCCACTCTGTTCATAGCGGCGGTTTAAATAGGAGGTGTTGATGCCCGGAGTGGTCAGCAGATAATCGCTATAAAGCGTGCTCCCCGCCGAAATACCGGTGTAAGGGTTCAGTGTGGTCGCAAAAGCGCTGTCGCTGCGCAGATTATTGCTGAACTTCTGGAAATCAAAGCCCAGCATCACCTTATGTTCAACTGCGGCGGTAGCAAAATCAGCACCCAGTTGGTTATCAATAGCAAACGCGTTGAGCGAGGAATCCTCACCGGAATAATAGCGATTCATCAGAGTGCGATCGCTATTCCATCCTCCCTGATAAACCTGTTCTAACTGAGTATTGGAATGGGTGTAACTGGCATTCTGGCGGAATGACCAAACATCATCAAATTTATGTGAAAATTCATAGCTATAGATTTGCTGCCAACGTTTAAATACATTGTGGTTACTTTCGCCATCAAAGAAGCCACGGCTTAATTTCTGCCCATAGATGCTGCCATCAGCCGGCACCGAACTGTGGTAACCACCAGAAGGGTCTTTTTGCAAATTAGCCCGCAATAACAAAGAGGTATTCTCATCCGGCTGCCACAATAATGAGGGTGCGATGGCATAGCGTTCTTCACGCTGATGGTCGTACATGGTGTCACTGTTACGGGTAATCCCGGTGAGGCGAAACGCCCAATGCTCGGATATAGCATCGGTATAATCAAAGGCAACCGCTTGTGTATTGTTATTACCGGCCGTCAGGCGGAAATGGCCTTCAGAAGTAAACTGTGGGCGTTTAGATGTCATCATCACCACACCGCCGGGGATACTCTGACCATACAGTGCCGAAGAGGGGCCTTTGATGACATCAATGCGCTCCAGGAACCACGGGTCTACTTGCAACACGTTAAAGCTGCCGCCGTCACTGAGTAAGCGCAGACCATCAAGGAAGGTATTGTTCACATCACCGCCATGGAAACCCCGCAGTGCGATGGTGTCATAGCGGTTGGCTCCGCCGGAAAAACCGGTGAACACGCCAGGAGTGTAATTCAGCGCCTGATTAATCGTAGCGACATTTTGGTCATCCATCTGCTGACGCGTCACCACCGATACCGCCTGGGCGGTAAGAATTAAGGGTTGATCCGTTTTAGTCGCCCCTTTGGTGGTTGTCGCGGTGTAGCCCGAGGTCGGGAGATCAGCAGCATTACCTGCTTTGGCCGTGACTTCTATCGTATCTTCAGCCAGCGAAGCGAAAGGAATACACATCGCCAATGAACATAAAACAGCAGAACGCTTTATTACAAAAACCGAAAACATAGTTATCTTCCCCAGATAATTAGGCATATAAAATAGATGGTTATAACCAGCATCCATTGCTATTTCACAGCGCAATAATATTGCCTGCGTGCCACATATCGTGGGTCCATAAGTTCAGCGCACAATCTATTAAATGAGAGTGTTAATTTCAATGATAATTATTATCTTTATCATTTGAGAGGGAGGAGTAATTATCGGAGTAAGATTATTCCGTAACGTGCAGAATGTGCCACAATGGCGGTCAGGCTGGCTTTAACAGCACACCTATCGGATTTTTGGGTTAATTGTGGCACTCACTTTCAGGCTGATCGGTTTTATGAAAAAGATTGGGTACGTTGTTGCACGTAGAAATTATCCGCTGCTGTGGCTGCTGCTAACGCTTATTTTTGCGTCAATATCAGGTACCAGCGTTGCCGCCATAGCATCAGATGCTGCGGCTGAAAACAGTGAGGCGCCAGTAAAACCGGCAGTATCAGTACAACTGATTAGCCTACAAAAACAGTTGGATAAGCTGAAACAGAGTGTCTCTGCCAGTACCTCCGATAACCAGTTGAGTGTGCTAAACGAGACCGCACTGGCACTGGCGCGTGATGCTGATATCTTGATAGCCGACCTGAAGCCCAAGCGGGAACAACTGCAAACACAGTTGGAGGTTTTAGGCCCGTTACCTGCCGCCGGAGCATTGGCAGAGACCCCGGTAGTCGCCCAGCAGCGGCGGATATTGAATACCCGTAAAATCCAGTTAGATGGCCAGAATGATCAGGCCCAAGCTATCAAAACCAACGCGGAAAACCTGGCAACACAGATCATCGCGTTACGGCGCACCGCGTTGAAATCACAAATTGCCTTAAATTCTGGCAGCATTTTGGGGGCGAACTTCTGGGCACCGATCGTCAATCCCAATGTTGACGATGACCGCCGACTGAAAGATTTTACCCAAGAACTGGCCGATGCCTGGAGCGCCGCCTGGGAACCCGAATGGCGTTTCGGCACCACGATGTATCTGCTGCTAGCACTCTTAATCAGCATATTTGGTTTTAAATTTCTCGATGTGCTGACCGCCTGGTTTTGTACCAAATGCTTACCACCAGGCCCGCTACGCCGCAGCTTTATGGCCTCAGCCACCACGCTTTGTACGGTGTTGATCACCGTCACAGTGGCGCAATGTATCACTCAAACCTTTACCCGCACGCCGGATGTCTCACAGGTAGTGATGGATTTTGCGCTGGCATTTGTTCAGCTCATGTTCTTCTCAGCTTTAATCGCGGGCCTTGGGCGGGCATTTTTATCCAACCAACGCCCCTCATGGCGGTTGCCTGCCATCGCTGATGAAGTGGCCACATCACTGAGACTATTCCCCCCTCTGCTAGCCAGTTGCATCATGATTTTTGGTGCCCTTGATCAGATGAACAATATGATCAATATCAGTGTGTCTGGGGCCATTTTTAGTAATGGTATTTCGGCGCTGCTGGTGGCGCTTACTGCGGCGATTATTCCGTTACGTGCTAATCGGGTACGGCGTAATCTGGTGGTAAATGGCGAAAAACCTGAAGCCTATTCCACGCTGGCGGGATTGATTCATTTCGCCATCGGCATTACGGCAATAGCCATATTACTGTCATTGTTAGTCGGTTATATCGCACTGGCGAAATTCTTAAGTTACAAGTTGGTGTGGAGCTGTCTGGTCATCGCCTGTTTATATTTATTAGTTCATCTGTGTGTTGATTTGGCGGAAAGCATTTTCTCGCCCACCAGCAGCGCCGGTAAAGCCATTAAACAATCACTGAATATTGATGACCGCCATTTGGCCCAGGCCGCAACGTTACTCTCCGCCTCCAGCAAAGTACTGCTGATATTGTTGGCCATTATCGCATTACTTAATGGCACCTTTGGTTCCACTACCCCGATTTCACTACTGCAAAAAGCGGTAGAGTTATTAAGTGGCGAAGGGCTGGAAAAATTAAATATTGTTCCCACTAACTTATTTAATGCGCTGGTTTGCTTACTGGTCGGCTTATACGTGCTCAAAGCCGCACGGCGTTGGCTGAATAATGAGTTCTTGCCACAAACCCAGATGGATTCCGGTATAAAGACCTCGGCGGTAACGCTTTTCAGTAACATCGGTTACGTGCTGGTGATTCTACTGACCTTATCGGTACTGGGCATCCAATGGAATAAATTAGCCTGGATTGTCAGCGCATTGTCGGTGGGTATCGGCTTTGGCTTGCAGGAGATTGTGAAGAACTTTATTTCCGGCATTATTTTGCTGACCGAACGGCCAGTCAAAGTGGGGGATTTGATCAGTATCAGTGGGGTTGAAGGGGACATTCGCCGCATCAATGTTCGCGCTACCGAGATCCAACTCAGTGACCGCTCAACAGTTATTGTCCCGAACTCCCAATTGATTTCGCAGAATGTGCGTAACGCCACCATGGCTAATGCTCAAGGGGTGGTGACCATTGCCCTGACCTTCCCGCTGGATTTGGATGTTGAACTGGCACAGGCACTGTTGATAGAAGCTTATGAAGAACACGAGTCGATACTTGATACCCCGGCTCCATCAGTGAAATTCAGTCAGTTAAGCCCGGACGGTATTGTCCTCAGTGTGACCGGTCTGGTCCCCAGTCCACGAATGGTCAGTAATACCAAAAGCTCTTTGTTATTCAGCATATTAAAACGGCTTAGGGCCGCAGGCGTGTCTCTTGCGGTGGCAACACCCAGCAAAACCGCAACTGAGTTGAACTAATCGGGCAGACCATGAGTATTATTAATAACAATAATGCTCATGGCCACCTAATCACTTATTTCGCCTCACTCAAACTAAACACTTTCAGATTACACCCCAGCCACTGAGCAGATAAGGCATTAATCCCAAAGGAAAAATCAGAGCCATAGACTTACTTATCTCAGCGCTGAATCAAATAACGAATCGTAGGGCCGTCCTGCTGAATATCCAGCACGGTATAGCCGTAGTTTCGCGCATCCAATGGGATATTATTAATCGATTGCGGACAGTCGCTGATCACTTCCAGAATTTCGCCCGGCTTCAGTTGCGGCATGGCTTCTAGCGTCGCCACCGCGGGATATGGGCACGGTTCACCCACCATATCCAAGCGGTAATCAGGTACGATGACGGTCGTTGTCGATGAGGAATGACTCATAGTAGCTCCTTAGCCAGAACGGATGTGGCCGCTTTCTGTTTACGGAAGAAACGTTTTTCCCACCACAGCATGGCAGCAAAGGCAATGGCTAACATCAGGTAAGTCACCAACAATCCGCCTATTGGCCCGAAGGTCTGCAACAAGTTCACCTTGTCATAATTGGTCGCCAAAGCAGGGGCGAAATCATCCCAATAATAGGCCAAAATGGTCGCGCCGATAATGTTACCCAGCCCCACCCACCAATAGTGAATCTGCCCTTCGACCGCGCGATACATCCAGCCGGTTTCACAGCCTCCAGCCAGCACGATACCAAAACCAAACAGCAAACCGCCAATCACCGCGTTCGGCCCGGCCCACAAAATCTTAGGTGCTACCCCCAGTTGGACATAACTGAAAATACCAATCGCACTGACCGCCATCCCAAGAATAATGGCCTTTGCCATGTGAGTACGCCCGGTTATCCACAAGTCACGGAACGCAGAGGTAAAACAAATTTGCGCACGTTCAATCAGCAAGCCAAAACCAATACCGCACAACATGGCGATGCCCAGTTTTGGCTGACGGAACAGCTCAATCAGCGACCAGCTTAGTGCCAGAACAAACACCACCATACCAAGGCGAAAACGGCGTGCGGCGCGGGCCGGATGCTGCGTCAAGGGCGATGCAGCCGTCACTTTTTGTAACTTTACCGGGATGCGAAACAGAGGTAACAGCGTAAATTTGGCACCAAAGTAGGAGCCGGCCGCCGTCGCAAGGGCAAAGAACCAGGCATGTAGTGAAAACTGTGGAATCCCGGTAAAGAAAGCTGCCAAATTGCAGCCCATCGCCAGACGAGCACCAAAACCCGCAATAATGCCGCCAACCAGCGCTTGTGCGATGCGAATACCGTGTTGAGGCTTGCGCAACTTAACGTTGTTAGCCCACAGAGCCGCCGCGATACATCCGGCAAACATGCCGATAATCATCATGCCATCAATACGATCTAACGGCGTCCCCTCCAATCCGATAACTTTAAAGTAACCCCACTCTTGCGGATGCGCGCCAAACAACTGCATGAGGTGGCCTCCCCAGCGGGTAAACTCGCCAGTCACCGCCCAAAAGGTGCCAGTTAAGCCGAAGTAATAAGTCGATAAGATACCAGCAGCAATGACCGCCGGTAGTGGCGCCCAAAAGCGCACCAGATATTGAGATTTAAATGCTTGCCAGCTCACACTGACACCTCCAAATAGATACTGTCACTTGCGATATCAAGACTATTCGCGGCGACGATAAAATAGACCTAGATATAATAAGCCAATTATCCATTCAATGAAGTATGTTGTGACGTAAGTTAGATGTTAATCAAAGGTTACGTCAGTAACAGTGCCGGAGAGGCAGGAAACATCCACGATCAGCCATCTTCACCCGCTAACTGGTAATCCAATGCCAATGCCAAGCGCAGGATAGCCGCCACCGGCTCGAAGAATTGCTCTGGTATGGTATCGCCACAGGCCACATCGCGGTGTAATGCCCGTGCCAGCGCAATATTTTCCACCACCGGGATACCCTGCTCCTCTGCTAATGCAATGATCAGCGCGGCCTGTTCGCCATGACCCTTTTCAATCACCACGGGCAAGGGTGCATCATCAGCGTGATAAAACAGGCAAACTGCAAAATGGGTGGGATTACGGACCACTGCGGTAGAGCGTCTGACGTTTTTTGCGAAACTGCCACTTTGCACTTCATGCTGTAACTGCCGGCGTTTCTGTTTGATATGTGGGTCTCCGTTGCTGTCTTTATGTTCCCGCTTGATTTCTTCCAGAGACATTTTGAGTTGTTTCATGATGTTATAGCGTTGAAAGGCATAATCCATCAAAGAGAAAACCACATAACAGGCAACCAGAGCACCCAGTAGCCAGCTCATTAATGTAGCAAAGACGGGGATCGCACAGCGACTTCCGCAGTAAGCCAGATAACCAAAAGAAACCGCATAGTGCAGCAATAAATAGCCGAAAATCAGCGTGAGCACCCCTACTTTCAATAAAGATTTGATTAACTCGAACACACTGCGCAGTGAGAATAATTGTTTGGCATTATTGATTGGATTGATGTGTTCGCCTTTAAACTCTACCGCTTTGGTTGCCAATAACGGCCCGACCTGCGCGATACCGGCAAGAATGGTGACTAAAATCAGCGCACCGCCTAATATCCCCATAATATGAATAAGTACTGCCATGCACTCCGCACCAATGCGGGCCAGTGCCATGGTCAACGGTTGTTGTAATTGGCTGATTGAACTACGGATAAGCGCGACGGCCTGATCGACCAACGTGTAGCCGGTCAGGAGAAAGTAAACCACCAGCACCACTAACTGGGCGCCGGAGGTTATCTCAACACTTTTAATTACCTGCCCTTTCTCCCGAGCTTCCTTCAGGCGTTTCGCGGTAGGTTTTTCGTTCTTTTCACTGCTCTCACCCCCCATCGGCAGCCCCATTGATCAACGGGATAAGTGTGTTTATCTTCTGTTCGGTCTGGTTAATCCCCACCAGATAGTGATGTAGGGCATAAGGCAGGCTAATCAGTAACAAAAGCAGAGCCAATGCGCTTTTAATCGGCATCGCCAGAAAGAAAACATTCAGTTGTTGTGCCGAGCGATTGATTAATCCTAAAGATAAATCAGCTAATACCATCACCAGCATCGCGGGTAACGCAAAGCTCAGACAGAGTTCCTGCATCAGTAGCCACTCACTTTGTAGAAAGTGCAGCATCGCTGATGAGGGGCGAATACCACTGCCAGCAGGCAGAATCTCATAGGAGCCATAGAGTGCTGCCAACACCAGATTGAAACCGCCAGATAATAAAAACAGTACGGTTAATATTTGCGTAAACAACACACCAAAAATAGAGGATTCCATGCCCATACTGGGGTTAAACAAAGTGGACATGGTGGCACCACGCAGAGTATCAATCAGGAACCCCGCCATATCGATGGCCCAGAAAGGCAGCGCCGCGACAAAGCCAATCATCACCCCAATCAATAGCTCAACACACAGCCCCCCAAACCAACCGATGAGGCTATCGTGGGTTATCAGTGGCAGGGAGAAAAACAGTGGCGTGACCGGCAAAGCTATGGCAAAAACCAGGCCGTTACGCAATAAGCTACTGCCCAGACTGCGCGCAGTAAACAGGGGTAATATCAGCAACATGCCGTAAGGGCGCATCATCGCCAACCCCAGCGCCTCAAGCCAGTACAGAGAGTCTGGCATCTCAGGACCGCATACTGGTGATTTGCAGAAAAGTCTGCTGGGTATAATTCAGCAGTGTCGACCCCATCCAATGGTAGGTAATCAATAACGTGGCTGACACCGCCAGTAATTTAATCAAAAATTGTAATGTCTGATCCTGGATTTGGGTGAGTGCCTGCAACAAACTGACAATTAGCCCGACCACGGAGGCCACCACCACCACCGGCATCGAGAGCAGTAACACTATCCATAACAGTTGGGTCGCCAGATGAACAACAATGGCATTACTCATTGATACATCCCTCGGTCGAGAGTCATAAATACGACCCCACCAACTGACCCAGTAGTAATCCCCATCCATCAATAAGAATAAAAATCAATAACTTGAATGGGAGTGAAATGGTAATGGGTGACACCATCATCATGCCCATGGCCAACAGAATATTGGACACAATTAAGTCGATCGCCACAAACGGCAAATAGAGCAACAACCCGATTTTGAATGCTTCAGTCAGTTGGGTTAGCGTAAATGCGGGCATTAATATCAGCAGTGAATTGGGTTTTACACTATTGCGATAGCGTTCGGGCCATTTGGTTTGGACGATATCGTTAAAAAAAGTGACTTGTTCTGTATCGGTATTACGTTGTAAAAAATCGCGGTATGGCGCCAGAGCATGCTCATCAATTTGCTGTAGCAAAGCGCCAATGTCGTTGGGGAGCGGCTCATCTTGCAGTCGGGCATGCACATCTAAGCCAACCGGTGCCATGATGAAAATGGTTAACACCAAGGCCAGTCCATAAATAGCGATATTAGGAGGCACCTGCTGAACACCCAGCGCATTGCGTAACAAAGAAAAAACTATCGATAGTTTGAGGAATGAAGTGCCCATCACCATCAGCAGTGGCAGCACCGACAGCAAAAAAAGCAGGACAATCAATTGAGAGGACGAATTCAGTAACTCCATAATCGGTTCCGCAAAAGGCTGGCCTGTTGAGTAAAAACAATACCCACAGTATTTGCCCAGCCCGCCTTAGCCGGAATCAGGTCATGACCTGAATAACCTCAGTGCCTCAGCCCAACAGCAGCGCATTCTCAAGGACGAGCGGTGAGAAACCATTGCTCAATGCGCACAATTAACTGCTCATCACAACACAACAGGCTGCCACTGCCGACCGATTGCCCGTGCAAACGAATATTCACTTCGCCGTAGAAGGCAGTTTTACAGTCCAGTGTTTGCCCGACGGCTAACTGTTTGATATCACGCAGCGGCAGTGTCAACCGCCCTATTTCCATGACGAGTGTCTGCGGTAATTGCTCTAGCGCCACCGCCGGTGGCTCTGGGGTCACAGTGGCAATATCCAGCGCCAGCAACCGGTCAATATCGTCATTAACCTGTTGAATTGTCATTTTGTTTCCATCCTCTAATTTGATATAAATCTGCGCGGATGCCATCGGCCATAACCAACAATTCCGCTGTTCCAGTTCAGCGGCCGCCAGTATCCGCACCCCATCTCCAGGCCTGATTTGTTGCAACTGGTGTAAGGATAAATGACTCCAACCAACCACTAAGCCAGCTTGCCAGACAGCATCTTGCTGCGCGGGTAGCGCCTCACTCTGCCAGTGAGATAACCTTTCTATCAATGCCGCCGGCGGCCAGTTACACAGCACGACACTGAGTTGCTGCCCTTCCAGTTCGAAAGTCAGCCCCACCGCCCACTGCGTTAGCAGTGTCATCGCCTGAGGAGTAATGTCATGAAGGACCAACTCGGGTAGTGACGCAAGCAGTGGACTGACGGCCCAATGCGCCATTGCATTCACCAATTCTGCCGCCAGAAGAGGAGCATCATCCGTTGCCAGCGCATAGGCCAGCCAGTGCTGCCAACATGACTGCGATAACCACAAACCACATTCCTGCCCATTAAATTGCAGTGGCAGATAAACCCCCTCTCCCCCAGCTTTGATGAAGGTTGCAGACACCCCAGCCGAATGCCGTCCATGGCCAATCACGGCGCTGAGTTGGCGTAATTCAGCCGTCAGACTCTCGAACATGGATGACCTCCAACCAGCAGGGGAAGCCTAACAAGTGCAGTTGCCGTTGCCAGCGCGACTGTATACGTTGCAAACGTTCAACCAATTCACCATTGGTGTGACTGAGCACAATATTTAACCCCTGAACAGCCAGGCTGACACTGACCCTTGTCCCACGCAACGGCCCACTGGCAATGCAGTAATCAGTGGATATCAAGCCACGGTCTCTCACCGTGGTAATTGCATCGGCCATCTCCGCCATGGGAAGAACACGCGGAGAGAGATAACGGGCAAATTGCTGTTTTTGTCTCTCATTAGCGACCCGCGGCTGCGAATCCCCGCCCAAATAATGCTCACTGAGCAGAGGTAATGCACCTTCAATATCGATTCGACTCATCTTTTATTAACATCCGTAATTTTTCCTGTTCACGCTGATTACTCCGTATCAGCGCCTGTTGTGCTGCAATAGCGTCCTGTTGTTGCAGCCCCAGAGCGTGCAACGCGCTAATTTGCTTTTGCTGCTGCCGCTCCGCCTGATACATCTGATGTTGTAAAACTCTCTGCTGCTCCGCTTGTGCGGGGAGCAGCCTACCGCGCCATTGCGCAAGCTGTTGTAACTGCTGACATAACTGATGGCGTTCGCGACGGCACTGTATCAATTGCAGTTCCTGCTGCTGCTGTTCTTGCTGCCAACGGAACAGTTGTTGGCGTAACCGGCGCTCTTTGCGTTGCCGTAAACAGAGCAAGCGCTGCAAGATATCCAGCGCGGAGTGGTTCAATTGATTATTTGGCCGAGTAGTTCCAAGGTGTGGTTGAGGCTGACGGCGTCGGGATGGCACGATAAGACGTTCTCCTGTTGCAAAAAGGCGCAGACCTTCGGGTAACGTTGCAGTGCGTTATCAGCCTGCGGGTCTTGCCCCGCCTGATATTCACCCACGCGAACCAACAGTTCGATCTCTTGATAGCAGGCTTGTATTTGGCGCAGTTTCTGTGCCAGCGCCAGATGTTCTACCGTGACGATTTGCGGCATGATACGGCTGACACTGGCAGCGATATCGATAGCCGGATAGTGCCCGGCACCGGCCAGTCGGCGGGATAGCACAATGTGCCCATCCAACAGCGAACGTACCTCATCTGCCACCGGCTCATTCATATCGTCCCCTTCCACCAGTACGGTGTAAAAAGCGGTGATACTGCCGCATTCACTGTTACCGGCCCGCTCCAATAAGCGGGGTAATGCCGCAAAGACGCTGGGAGGGAAGCTGCCCGCCGCAGGCAGTTCCCCGGCCGCCAGCCCTATTTCTCGGGCCGCTCTGGCATAGCGGGTTAGCGAATCCACCATTAACAACACTTTCAACCCGCGCTCACGGAAGTATTCGGCCACGGTAGTAGCAGTATAAATACCCTTCAGCCGCTCCAGAGCCGGACGATCAGAGGTTGCGACTACCACTACGGTGCGAGCACGGGTTTCAGGGGTGAGCACCTGGTCAAGAAACTCCCGCACTTCACGGCCACGTTCACCAATTAACGCCAACACCATGACATCCGCATTGCTGCCCGCACAGAGCATACTCAGCAAGCTACTTTTCCCGACCCCTGCCGCCGCAAAAATACCGACTCGCTGCCCCTCACCGCAGCTCAATACGCCATCAATGGCCCGGATCCCGGTGGTCAGTATTTGCCGAATCGGCTGGCGGGTTAGTGGCTCCGGGGGTTGGCAATCCAACTCACGCCAATGCCCGATAACCGGAGGACCGCCATCCATGGCGACACCCAAACCATCCAAAACTCGCCCAACCAGTGATGGCCCCACCTTGACACGGTGGGTATGCCCAAGTGGTGACACCCACTGACCGCTGCGCAAACCGGCTGAAGAGGCGAATGGCGATAGCAACGCGGTCTGTTGTTCAATAGCGACCACTTCGGCCAGCATGTCCGGTGACGCAATACGGCATAACTCCCCCAACGCCACACCGGGCAGATTGGCGCGTAATAGGGTTGGGCCAACATCCAATATTGGCCCGCGATAGGCCATACCATCCGGCGGCAGAGACGATAAGCGCAATTGCTGATGCAACTGAGCACTTAGTGTTGGACTATCAGGCAGCTTCATCAAGTTCATCACCAATCAACTCAATAGTGCCGGCCACCTTGATATTCATCTCATCACCCAATTCCTGCCAGGAAAGTACCGGCAGCGTGAAAATATCCCGCTCAACTATTTTGCGCAGAAAACGCCGTACATCGATGGCGGTCAGCAGGACAACATCACTGTTTTGTGCAACAGCGGCTTTTATCTTGTCGAGGATCAAACGTGAGTGTTTATCGGCTAACGCCGAGTAAGCACCCGCAGAGGTTTGGCGAATGGATTCACGAATCAAGTTCTCAGCCCCCTCTCCCAGCCGCAATACCGGTAACCAGACGCTGTTTTTACTGAACCGGCGACACACATGGCGGCGTAAGGCGATGCGCACGTACTCGGTTAACATGACACTGTCTTTCTCTTTCGGTGCCCAGACCACCAGCGCGCCGAAAATGGTGCGCAAATCCCGGATCGATACATCCTCCTCCACTAGCCGTTGCAGTATCTCTGCAACTTTGCCCAGCGGCATCTGGCGCTGTAGTTCTTTCACTAATTCCCCGTAGCGCCCTTCCATCGCATCCATCAGATAACGGGTTTCCTGCACACCAATAAATTCG
This sequence comes from Yersinia sp. 2540 StPb PI, assembly GCF_052217165.1. NCBI lineage: Bacteria > Pseudomonadati > Pseudomonadota > Gammaproteobacteria > Enterobacterales > Yersiniaceae > Yersinia > Yersinia sp. 2540 StPb PI. The sequence continues at coordinate 908,957 of NZ_JAZGQC010000001.1, read as the reverse complement.
GCTGTATGTCGCTCGAATACCCGTGTCAGGCAAGAGATAATACGTTTATGCCCTTGTACATATGGGATGCCCAGGATGCTGGCATGGCTGCCCTGCTCTGCGGCTAACCACTCAAAAGTGCCCATTCTGCTGCCTAACCTTTGGCTGCGCGTCTCTAGCTGGGCACTGGGCTGAGTCAGTAGCAACTCATCTGATGGTAATGTCAGTTCCAGCACTTGCTCCTGATAGACCCGGATCGATAAGCTGTTCTCAATTAAGGTAGGATCACTGCGGATCTCCACCTCCGGCAATGGCACGCCAAGATGCTCAAACCAGCGCCAGCGCAAGCTATCAATATCTCGGGCCAACTCGGGATAATCCAGGTTAGGCGCGCAATGCAACATCAAGGGTACCGCTCCTGGTGTCATTGCATGGTCCGCAGATAAGCCACTGTCACCAGCCCCCGTTACCGTACCTCTGTGCCGTATTGACTGATTCTTGCGATAGAGTAAAAAGGCCGGCGCGGCCACCAGCGCCGCCAGTATGATAAAGATCAGGAATGGAAAACCGGGTAACAAAGCAAAAACAGTCAGGATGGCGGCGGCTAACCATAAAGCATCTGGCTGACGCCCCACTTGTACCGCCAGATCTTTAGCCAAACTCTGCTTATCGCCGCCAGGAACGCGGGTCACAATAATCCCAGCGGTAATGGAGATAAGTAACGATGGGATTTGGGCACATAGCCCATCGCCAACCGAGAGCACCGCATAGGTGATCATCGCCTGTTCCGCCGACATATTATGTTGCAGCACACCGATGGTGATGCCGCCAATAATATTCACCAGAATGACAATAATCCCGGCAATAGCATCGCCTTTAACGAACTTCATCGCGCCGTCCATCGCCCCAAACAACCGGCTCTCTTTTTGTACTCTATCCCTTAGCCGTCCGGCCTCGGCCGCATCAATCACGCCCGCCCGCATATCACCATCAATACTCATTTGCTTACCGGGCATGCCATCAAGCGAGAAACGGGCGCTGACCTCTGCCACTCGCTCTGAGCCTTTGGTAATCACGATAAACTGGACCACGGTGATAATAGTAAAAATGATCAACCCCACAGCCAGATTACCGCCAACCACAAACTGACCGAATGCCTCGACAATTTCACCGGCATCATGCTGGAGCAGCACTAAGCGCGTAGTACTGATAGTCAGCGCCAAGCGATAGAGCGTGGTAATCAGCAATAACGACGGGAAAACCGAGAATTCGAGTGGATCGCGCAGGTAAATCGAGATCATTAGCAGGATGACTGAGAAAGCCAGATTGATCGCAATCAGCAGATCTACCAACACGGTTGGCAGAGGCAGGATCATCATAAAGATCGCTACCAACAGCATGATCGCCAGAAAAATATCCTGCCGCGCAGTTATCATCAGCAAGCCACGTATCAACGCCGATTGCCTCATGGACATGCTCCCGGCAGGCGGCACAGCAAGGCACACTGCTGCCGGTAGAGCTGATACCAAAACTCAGCATCGGACAATGCCGGCGGGGAGCAACTGACCATAATACCCATTTTCAGTAAGTAGATACGCTGTGGCACGCCATTAAATCGCTCAAGCCGCCAGCATTGCTGGAGCCGCAGCAGATCATCATGGTTGTAGTGCCGTTGTTGTAAACCGCAAGTGAGCAGTAACCTTGATGCTCGCCACTCAAGGAAAATAATCCGTTTTTCTATCTGCCACTGCATGCGAGAGGTGATTGCCGAGCAGGGCAATTCCGCCATGCGGATAAACATTTGAAGGTTACGGGTAACAACTAAATCCATCTCCATAACCAGTGTCCTTTTGATGCAACTTTTCGCTATACATAATAGATTTCAAAATTCAGACCGGCGGCAAGCAAGAGACAAATCGGTTGTGGCCGGGTCGTGAGCGCAGCCAGCACACCTGCAAGTTGAAAAATGACGAGAATAAACAATGAAAAGAATAAGCAGCCAATGCCTTATCAACCATCAGGGGTTCGCCTGAAACGAAAAGTCATATCTCCAGCAAGGTGGCTAAAATTTGTGCTTGTTGTTCCTGATCATTGAAACAATCCACTGGCATCAATTTAAACAACTCATAAAACCGACGAATGAATCCGCGCTGTGCTTTGGCATCCGAACCAATAATCGCTTCAATTCGTGGCTGCAACCAGCTACTGAATAACCAGGGTTGTCCCACCACTGCCAGTACCTCGTTCAGAATCATATCTCCTGCCACGCCACAGACATTCCCCACCTGGCTGCAATGGTCTTCCAACCCGAGAAACATCAGCAAACGGCGCAACTGGTGGAGTGTCGCGGACAAACGCTCACCGTATTGAGCGAACGGCCGACAGGACAAATCAAACGCGACGGCACGCATGAGTACCCGAACACGTTGTTGGCGCTGTGGCCAACGACTCACCCGGGTAAACCACTCCGCCAGCGACAATTCACTTTGATGAATACTTTGCTGAAACAACTGTTTGACCGCTCCCAGCGAGCGGCTGCCCTCCGTACCCAGCTCCAACAGACCAAATAGCTCAACCTCCCAGCCTTCACGCTCAAGTAGCGGGCCAAGTAATTGCGATAAGCTGCGGCGGCGTAATGGATTATTTTTGCTGTGTGCCAGCATGGCGGCCAACAGTAACACTTGCTGCCCTGCCGATAGCTCACCCTGTCGAAGCTTATTGGCAAGTGAAACAAGATCCACATCAAGCGGAATGTTCTGTGAAAACAGCATATCGTTGCTACCGGAGAGCTGAGTTATCAACTTCACCAATAGCTGTTGGCGGCGCAGATTACGCTCCTCAGCCTCAATGGATTTTTGATCTTTCAAACGGGAGCCGAGACTCAGCCCGATCTCTTCCATCGTCTCTTCCAGCGCGGTTTGTCTCACTTCAGATAATTCAATGCTGGCCAGTTCCATGACTGAGTGTGCGGGGGTTACTTCGCCATGAGCCTTCCCCACATGTTGGTCAGAGCCGTGAACTGCCAAGGTCTCTGACACATTATTGGCACTAATCATGAGCTGGCTCCTGTAGCCAAAGGATAAGTTGCGCCAAATGGCTACGCAGAGAAAGGCTGACTTGCAGCATTGGCGAACCTAAGCGGGCGGTATCTTCAGGCATGCTCTCATCCCCCACACACTGCACCCGTTCACCCAGAGCAGAGACCACGGCAGGCAGATGCTGCGGGTGAACCTGTAAAACCAACATTTCATCGTGCGCCATTTTCTCCACTTGCGCCCCCAGCCGATGAATCAAAATCTGTTCCACAGATTGCTGACCGGCCCAGGCAGTTACCACCGACGCAATCGCTGCCAGAATCTGCTGACGGGCTTGTGTAATCAAGGATGCCTCCAATTGCTCCGCCGCCACTAGCCAGCCAACATGTTGCGCCAACACCTCAGCTTCTATTTGACTCCGCGCTTGAACCATCAGCATGTCTGCTTGTTGCTGTGCTTGCGCCAACAACACGCGGCTCTCATCCTGCGCTGCTTGCACAATCTCGGCTGCCTGCACCCGGGCAGCAGACAAAATATCGCGGCTCTGCGCCATTTCCTGTAACTGAACCGCCGCAATGACTCGCCCCGCTGGCAGCGAATAATCAAATTTCTCTATCCTGAGATGAAAAGGGTTCACAGCAAACGCTCCAGTCGGGTTAACCAACCGTCAACCGAAAAAGAGAATGCCTGGGACAGAGATAATGCACGGGGCTGAGGGGGTAATGAGATAGAGGTGGCACGCCAAACCACATCATCGTGGCGTACCTGATGTGCCAGGCTATGCCCCAGACGTAAGGCAACCGTGGGCAGATGCTGTGGGCTTAAGCTGGCAGGCAGGTGACCCTGATATCCCATACCAATGAGTTGTTGAATATCAGCTTCATCCAACAGCGGCGAAAGCCTCTCGCGATAACGCCGTAGGCGCAAATAATCACCACATTGTAAATGAACCAACCCCAGCGCCAGACAGTGGGCAGATAAGCGCGGATAGCTTGCCATTCGCTCTCGCTGCGGCTTGCTCAGCACCGCAGGCAGGGTTTGCTGTGGGAATTTTCGTTGCCGAATTAGCGCATTATTCAACACTCTGTCCAGCGCGTTACTGCGGCCATAACAGTAGTTCTCTGTGTTAATCCCCATCGCCGCCAACCATAGAGGATGGGCAAACTGTGCGGGTCGCCAGGCTAACTGATGCAAATGCCGGATATCAGCGGTTAACGGTAATATCATCCCTTTTCCCCTTCCATTAGCGATTTATCGGCGCAAATAGCGTAATAAGCACACCGTTGACAACCCAGCCAGCAGCACCAACAGTAGCCCTAACGCTATCTGTATCGCACCGGCGTGGCGTAATAGCCATTGCAAGCTCAGTTGTGCCTCAGCGTGCTGGTGTGGCTCAGCGGCGATAAACCGATAATTGGCAGGCTGCATCACCACACTAATCTGTGAGTAATCGATACCGGGGATACCATCGCGGATCAGATTTTTAATTTGTGGCTGATAGCTTTGTAAATTGACCTCGGGGGAATACTTGATAAACACTGAGGCGGCGTGGGGAACACTGCTTTTCCCGTCGGTCGGCGCTGGCATGGCAATGGTCACATCAGCATGAATCACCCCATCCATATGGCTCAACATGCTTTCCAACTGCTGTTCTTTCAAATAGACCATCTTGGCCTGCTCTTGGCCAGGTGATGTCATGAGCTGGTTCGACGGAAACAACGTATCCACTGTCGTAAATTTCTGACGCGGAAAACCATGTTGTCGTAGCAGTTCCACTGCATTAATAAACTGACTTTTATCGACACTCAGCCTTACCGTCCCGCCTTTCTCGGACTGCTTTTCGGCTTTAATCTGGTGCAACATCAGCAACGCCAGCATCTGGTTGGCCTCCCCCTCAGAAAGCCCGCTATATAGCTCCATACCACAGCCTGAAAGGGAGACCACCACCAGCAAGAGCGCTATCGCACGCCGCAGGCGTTTCATTGCATATTGACCAGTTTATTGATGTTCTGCCCGAGAACACCGGCCACTTTAGCCGTTAAATCTACTGCTAATGTGGCGTGCATCCATTGCGACTGAACGTCCAATAATTGGGTCGGCGACATCATTGCCGTGTCAGGTTCCACCTGTTGCATTAACTGCGTAAATTTGGCGATTTGTTGCGGCTCACCGGCCGCTGGCTGAAGGGGGGTATTCAACATTGAAGCAGCCTGAATGGCATCAATTTCCATCTGATGATCTCCTTGTTGATAAGCAATTGTATACCGTTGCGGTGTTATGCCTTTAGTACCTGGGGCTGCCGCGTTGTTATCGGCAACGCCAATGACGTTGGGTCAGCAGCAGAGATCCCTTGTTGTAGCAACGCCAACATGGCCTGCGCATCTTCGGATTTGGATGTTGCCAGTAACGCCAGTGCTGCCACTCTGTCATTAAGTCCGAATAACAGCATTGCCTCACAGACCAAGCGAACTTGTGGATCCGGTATCAGTTGGGGTAACACATTAAGAATATTTTGGGCTTCTGCCTGTAGGCTGTGATTCACCCCGGCCAAGGCGGCTTCAACCACCAACTGGCGGCATTGTGCTGAAAGTAAGATCATATTTTGGCAATAATCCCACTGGTCATATCTTTAATATTCTTCATCAGCGCACTGCTAAAGTTGATGTAAGACGAATACTGCTGCATGGCAAATTGCATCTTGAGCATATGTTCAGGATCAGAGGGATTACCGGCAGCCATCTGGTTTTGAAAGTCCTGACTTATCTTATGAATACTATTCGTCATTTCGTTCATTAATGCGTTTATATCCATCAAACCTCCTATTCCATAAGTGACCGCATATGCGATGGGCACTGCTGAAAACGGCGACGGAAGCTATCAGAGAAATGCGCGTGATTGCTAAAACCACATTCCATGGCAATATCTGCCACACGCAGCCGTGTAGATAACAACAATTCACAGCCCTTTTTCAAACGTTGATCCAGTAACCACTGCTTCGCAGACATGCCGAATTTTTCATAAAACAGAAAATTCAATTTACGGGTGGAAATACCTAATTCATCGGCATAGCGCGATACCGTCCAGGGATTAAGGCGATTTTGTTCAAAAAACTCCAGTAACTCATTATTGGTACCCACAATTGATTCCAACAATCTGGAGAAATAAACTGAATCCAGACCTAAACAATACAGGTAAAGAAAGCGTAATGATGCTGAGCGCTCAATATCAATTAACTGTTCAGTTGCGTGAATAACATCTTTATTTGCTGGCAATATTTTGTAGCAATCAGATATTTTATGAGGCAAGCGAAATTTATTCGACTGCACCATTTTACTGGCTAAGTTTTGATATATAGGTAAAAGATCTATCGAATGACACAATATTGAAATAAAAGTACTTTGCGAGAAAGAAGATACCGTAGCCAACTCGTGGGTAACAACTAAACTGCCCGCAGGTACCGTATAACACTCTCCGTTGCTACGTAATGTTCCCTCTTGCCGAAATAAAATAAACTGTATTGATTTCATCATATCCCTTAGAGAGTAATTAACCTTATACAAGGTTAACAAATAACACTAAAGAGACTATCCGGCATTCACCCTAAGCGAAACTTGTTAGTTTCCCATTCTCGATTAAACCTAGACTTTTATATACCTCCAGCTTGCCCATATTTCTTTCTATTATTGCATTTACTTCCTGCTCATTACTCCTTAAAACACCCGCTATTTCTTTTCGCTGATCATTATCATTACTTATCCACACCCCTAGCGCACCGGCAGTAATAATACTGGTTATAGAGGCCACTATTGGATTATAGTTTTTAGCAAGTAAACATAAACTGTTGGTAACGACCGGGTGCGTTAGTAACCCTATACCTGCTAAAGAGGCCACGATACCAACACGAATAAAGTACGATGTGTAGCGCGCGATTTTTTTGCAATTATCGGATGAAGCACCACAGGATTTAGCGAGCATAAAGGCAGCTTGCTGAATGGCATCACTGCCCATGGCGAACCCCTCTTTATTTTTACTGGCACAATTCCAGTTATGGTAACCGCATGCCAGGTTAGACAGTGATAACATTAAGTTCAACCCAGTAACGATGGCAACCGGGGTCGCCGCCCCGCCACTGCAAATACTCATTCCAACACTGACAGCAAATGAAGCCAGAGAAACCGCCAACTCAACCACATTGATGAAAAACTGTTTTTTGGCTAACTTAACTTTGATATCGTTATTTTTACTAACAATATCTTCTTGAGTATCGAGAATTTTATTTATCGCACAATTAGCATTTGGAACATCTTTGCTCAGAAAGTCATTTGCTATTTCTGCAGGGGTGGGAATAGAGGGTCTCTCCTCGACACTCGATTTAACTACCGCACTCGGCTCAGATGAATTATTAACACACTTAATATTGTCTATTCTATCCATCGCTATCCCCTTTTAAATTTTAGTCATAATATTCGTGTTATTTCATCTATATTTCACTCAATAATCGATTGGCTTTCGTTGCTGTAGACGCATACTCAGGATTCAGATAGCTCATTTCAATGGCGGTTTGTAATGCCTCTCTGGCATCAGCGCCTTTATCCAGCGCACGTAAACAAACAGCCATTTGGTATACCGGTTCAGGATCATTTGCATCCAGTAATAGCGCAGCGGCATAAGCACTCAGCGCCAGAGCATATTCTTGCTGCATTTGCAGAGCGGCGGCCAAAGCCAAATGAAACCGTGGCACTAAGGGGCAACAGACTGTAAGCCAAGAAAAATCACTGATCGCGGCAGTATAGTCATCTGCCAGCCAGGCCTGATAACCCCGTGTATAGCGCGTTTCTACTTCCTGCGGATCAGGTTGCCGCTTAAAATCACTCATTGGGTGCTGAATAATATTCTGTTCTTTCAATACACTATTTATCTTTACACACAGGGACTGGAAATCATCGGCAGAAAAATCGTCCATTGGACCTCCTTTGTTTTATTTATCCGTACTGACATCAAATAGTAGCCAATCATTACCATCGATATTCTTACTGAATGCACCCTTGGCTATTAATATTCGAATAAGTCTACTGCGGATCAACCACAAAGGCTGATTAGCGATATTATTAATAATCAGCATTCTGACTATCGATATATCAGTAATTTCCTCACCTAAATGGAGCAGGAAATTAAATAATGCTAAAAAATTCCCCGGTGTGTTTTTTTCAGTGGAAACCTCCAAAGAACAAATAATTAATTCACGCTGTTCAATACGGTAGATCACCCGGTACTTATCAAATAAAAACTCACTCCCTAATTTGATAGTGCTATTTTCGAAAAAGGCTGTTTGAGTCACACAGCCTTTGCTGAGTAAGTATTGCTCAATGTGCTGAGAGTTAAATTTCATATATCATAATTTCACAGCCATGGAAATATTGTTTATTAGGTTAGTCAAGGTATTGCTAAAGTCCTTGAATTCTTGTCTTACCTCTCCTAGTTTATTCTGTATTTCATTGCTATTTTTTGAGTAACTATCAGAGCTAAAACTTTGCAGATTGCTCTGCATGCGCAAGGTTTCCGCCTGACGGGATATATCACCCTCGGCCAGTTTCCCACTACCGGTAATGAATTGCCCAGCAACACCACCAATAGGCGCGCCGATACCGCCCCACCGGTCGCCTGCTCCGGCACTGGCGGCGCTAATTACACCGGACAGAATGGAGCAAACTCCGTTAGAGATGGCTGCGGAGGCTGTTTTATCGATCGCTTCACGCTGACTTTTCATGGCAGCAGCTTTGATATTAAACAGAAGCTCGAATTGTTTCCCACCATAAGTACTCAGTGAATCACGCATTTTTTTAACTAACTCATACATTTTGGAAATAATGTCGGAGATTTCACTAATGATATTGCCAGTACTATTATCTAATTCCCCTCCATCATCGACAGTCTGTAGGGCTTTGTCGTTTACTTTTATTTCCTGGCTGATAGGTGTATTCATTATAACCTCATTATATTAATGAACCTGCCACTCTCGTTTGTAGCATGCCGTTTTGATGGATGTTATCGCTTAATTTCTCCAATGTATCTTGTGCGCTCTGAGAGATATCTTTGAGTTGTTTACTTTGCTGCTGTTTATTCCGTTCAACCCATTGATCCATAAACTGTGAGAAGTCCTGATCAAGCATCAATTTTTCAATTTCTTTTTGCAGCTCTCCGTTTTTAATCGCCAACTGGCCACTATTAATCTGCACTAACCCTTGAGTAACTTTTTGCATTATCTGTAAAGGTGAGAGGCAGATATCTTTTATTATTTGCTTAACCATCTTCTTCATAATTTCCTTGGTACATTGGCGAGTAAATTGTTCTGCAGTGAGTGTAGTGCCTTTCTTAATCGCGGTTTGAACCAGATTTTTCGTCACATCGCCTACCAGTTTTTCAACACCAGCGTGGGTAAAAGAGTTAGTGATATTGCGCATCAAGGTCATTTCCGTTTCAGTTATCTGCTTACAGGTATTCTTGGCGAACTGTTCAGTTAACTGTTGCACTTCTTGGTGACTTAGATTCTTCATCGCTTCGGTCAACGCATCAGCCCCGCCCGCTTTTAACACATCACCCGCCCCTTTGGTCACCGCTCGAGCGGCATTAATCGCGCGAGCGGCTTGAAACAGGTCGATTGCCATAGCAAAGCATTCACAACCGAGTTGAACTTTACCTGCGACATCAATAATTTCCTGACATTTCTCTTTTGAGGCTCCTGCCAGCATCGCCGTTTCAGCGGCGGCCTTAACCAAACCGGCAGTCCCTGCCGCCAAATATGCGACCCCGGAAGCCATTGCCACCGGATCCCCGGTTAGCACCCCGGCAGAGATCTTAATCGCACCGTAAACTATCTCGGCTAAGCCGATGGCCCAATCAAACACCGTGTTGAAAATACCGGCTTTGTGAGCTTTATCCGCTTGCTGAACCGATTTATCTATCTGTTGCTGATACTCATTAACCCGTTTATCGCGTAAAAAAGTCTGCACATCCGTTGCCCGCTCCATCTGCTGGCGGATTGACTTACAGGAATCAGAAAAAAAAACCAGGCTCAGGTTGCCAGCCATCGAGAGGATGAGCTGCATATCTATGCTGCCCAGTTGATCAAGGGAAATCCGGCCACTGTCCCCTGCTTTGGCGCCGGAACGGGGTAAGGCGACCAACAGGCGATCCAAGGCGGCCTGGGCTTTTTGCTGCGTCACCTTGGGTGACGTCATATTCATATCCGCCGAGGGTGACAACCCGGAAATTGCCCACCTGTCTGGTATTTTCGCCGCTGCCAAAGGTGTGCTTTTACCTGCGGCTGCCAGTGCCCAATCAGTCTGAGTGTCGGCATTAAATGCGATACTATTAGACATGTCTCACCTCCAGTAATAATGCAGCCAGTCCCCGTTCGGCTTGCTGGCGGACTTGAGCCTGCTCAGGGTGAGCATGGCACCAGTTCAATGCGGCACGGAATGCTTTTTCAGCATAAATAGCATTGCCGCAAGCGGAATAACATTCCCCAGCGAAACAAGATGGACGAGGATCATCGACCTGAATTTGCCCCGCGCGGCTGAAGCAATAAATCGCCTGATGGCAATCCCCGGTTTGCTGATAACACGAACCTAATGTTAACCAATAAGCAAAATTCCAATGGTCGAAACGAATCAATATATTTAACAGTTTTTTTGCGCCGTCATATTCTCCGCCGTGACAAAGTTGTACGCTATATTCATATATTAACGTCAAGTCTTGCTCCGACATATTTGCCAACATACGCAGAGAACCACCGCGCCGCATAAAATTAATAAGTTGATCAGTAGGTTCAATATTCATATCGAATCATCCTTGCGGCCATAACTTGGTTAACAAAGATTGCGGGCAATCGTCGTCAATAAATCTTTTAAACTTGTCTGCAATGTACTGATGTTATTAACATTAACGTTATAACTTTGCATAAACTTCTGTAACTGCAATTGCTCTTGAGTCATAGTATCTGACGCGCGGGTCTTTTCATTATCTAATGCCGCTTTTACTGCCTGTAATTGTCCTTTATCCAGTTCTGGCCCATTCTTCTTTAAATACTCGTCAATACTCATCTTATCAACTTTGATGCCATGCTCCCGCATAAACTCGATAACCGAATCGGGTAGCGGCTCAGTTTTTTTATCATCCCCTACAGCCGCTTTGGCAATTACGGAATCAACCTGATTAGCGTTATCCTGTATATTATTGGCATATTCTGATCGGGCGTGCATAGCCTCATAGGCACTTCTGGCAAGTGATTCAAGTACGTCCAGGTATTCATAAAAGGCACTCAACCCCATACTATAGATATCAGCATGCTCGCCTAGATTATTGCGAACATTATTAATGTCGTTGTGAAGATTCTTAAATTTATTTTCCAAAACGGAAAAATCAAATTCATTATTGAAATATTTGTCAGCATCCAAATAAGAGTTATCTAATTTATTTACGTCAGTGTTCGCGACCATAGAAATACTCCTTACCTCAAGATAACAATGATATTTCAGGACGAGATTAACTACATTCCCTCACCTGAACTTATATTTCTGAGCTGCGTCTCCATTTGTTTAAACTGTACTTTCATGTTTGCAATAGATACCATCAATTGTGCTTTTTCTTGATTTAAACCATTCGGAAAAGCTTCATTCAAGCGAATTAACGTCTCTCTTGCTTTACTGTCATTTTTGGCTTTTTCTTTCAGTAATTCGATTTGTTGCTGGAAGCCCTTCAACTTTCCTACATCAGACAGTAATTTACTATACCGACTGTGTAGGTCCCCTAACACGCTCTGAATAGAATCATTATCATTCATATTGTATTTCCTTATGCATTAATATATAATATTACTTTATCTCACTAAGCAGCATCTGTCTTTTATATTAATTCCATATTTTTCATAAAATGGCATGGTGATTTTTTAATTTCCATAGCGTGTTGACAGCGTTGCTATTATTTTCTCCGCACTACTTAGGGCCAGCATCATATTGTTAAGCGCTTTATAATTATCAGGTGTTTGCTGTAGAGACAATTGTTGGGAAATTAATAACTTCCCATTTGCCAGCAACGTCCTCTTCTGTTGGATTTTTTTCGCGTCATATTTAATAGCGTCTTCCAGTTCAGTAATGTGCGACATTCATTCATCCCCTAATCCTTAAAAATTCATGGGTATATGGATTAAATTGTTAGATTTTAGTAATGATATACCTTGCTCCCCAATAAAAATAACTTTATAGCCATTCGCCAGTACCGTCCCTTGCTGTAAGCGTAATCCATTAGCTAATTGCACGAATCCTGAAAGTTTATTTCCGCCATAGCTGACTATTGCAGCAGGAAGAAGCTGAGCGGTTTGATCTGACGTGGGGATATTCTGATACCTCACCGCCAGAAAGTCCGGTTGTTGCCGGGCCAATGCTGTCAACATCTCCATCAGTTGTTGTTGTTGGCTGAGCGACAATATACCGCTGATAATGATTTCCTTATTACTTGGCGCCATGCTGAGATAACCTAATAACCCCAGTTCCCTTAAGCGCTCAACTAATTGTGCAATTTTCCCATCATGGCTATTAATAACCACCCAGCCCTTTAACCCCGCCACTGTCGCCAGTGTTTCCTGAACTTTTAACCATTGCCCCCCCATTTCAATAGCACCATGGATTGTGATATGCCCTGGATGTTTCCCCGTGTCGACCTCTATATCCTGATAGCCATACTGGTGTAATACATCCTTGACGCTACTGAGCAGATGGTCATCACAGACTAATTGATTACGAAAGACAATACGGTTAAGAACCAGGAAATTCTGCAACTTAATCACTGCGGGTGATGAGCTACAGTGACCACTCAAAACAACACTGCCATCTAATAACCAGTTTTCTTTTATCCCCTGTAAAGCGGGTTGCTTTAACTGCTCTGAGAGTTGTGTTGGAATATCAGGAGGAAGATAAGCTAGTAGCGCTTTTGGCTGCTGTATAAACCAGAATATAACTACCGATAGCAGTAACAATAGGATAAATACCAGTACAGATAAGCAGAGTAATAAGCGTGGCCGAGCGCGAGGGATATAATGAATTTCACTTAAAATATCGCCCACCTCGCCAACAACCAAGATTAATCCCCCGGTTTCAATCGCCTGTCCGAGTGGGAGTTTCTGCTGTAAATCATGCCGCGCCCCCTTAACCCAGACATCCCCAGATGTCTGCAAAGTTATGTGCTCATCACTTATTCTCAGGGTCAATATTTGCCCCTGAGGTAAGGGTAATAATACGTCGCACTGCTGACCCCCTAGTGTAAACTCCCCCTCAGGTAACATCAGCTCACGCCCATTAAGTTCACCATTTAACAGGCGGAGTTTAAACCGTACTGCCATGCTATTCCCCTGTATTAACCGGTACAGCTTTGATCAGAAATAACCTGACAACACTGTGAGATTGCTTATCAGTGCTGCGAAATAACCCACCTAATAATGGAATATCGCCCAGTAGCGGTATTTTATTTTGCGACTCAATTTGTTTATCCTGGATGAAGCCACCCAATAACAGACTTTGCCCAACACGCAACGTGGCTTGTGTTGAGATATCTGAATTTTGTATTTCCGGTAACGGTTCACTACTGCTTATCGGCGCCTGCTGTTGCCCATCCTGAATGTTAAGATTAAGCAAAACTTCTTTTACACCATCGGCATCAATCATTCTCGGTGTCACTCGCAATAATGACCCAGAGGTGATCGATTCAAGTTTTGCCACTTTATCGCCTTGCAACTTGGTATAAAACGTTACGTTTTTATCCAGTACCGCCTGAATATTATTTAGGGTGACCACCGAAGGGCGTGATAAGACTCTGGCACGTGAATTCTTTTGTAACGCATTCAAGCGAACCATAAAGTTCCCAGTATCACCAATTACAGTGGAGAAACCATCAGCACTATTTTTCCCCGAATTACTATTAAACGAGATACCCGCGCCACCAATGGAAGTGGATGCAGACCAATCGATACCAAGCTGGCTAATATCTCCGGCATCAACATCAATAATGGTCACTGATATTTCTATTTGAACTGGCCGCTGATCCAACTGAGCGATCAAACTACGATAGACCGGCATATTGACCTGGCGATCACGGATAATAATTGCGTTTTGCCGAGGATCAGCCGAGAAAAGAGGCATGCTGGTATGCGCCTCATCTTGTTCTTTTCCTGCAACTAACGGCAGACTATTGCCCTGACTCATCTCGCGCAATACGCTGACTAAGCCCGGTAATTTAACTTGCTGATCACGATACTGATAATTAGAGTCAGCCGCAGAGGCATATTTTAGCTGGAAGACTTTCACTGTTTCTTTATTTTGGTTTTGCTTACGGGCTTGAGACGAAAGCATGTTGCTCAATGTCGTCACCCGTTCAATACAGATAGGAACACCCGTAACCTCAATAGCATCCAGACGAGAAATAGCCTTTATTGCACAGTTTTTTCCTGCGGCTACTCCGCTATGTTGTAGATACTTGATTAAAGTTGTCGTTGATAATCCATCTGGCGATATAAATTCCCTGCGGATGGCTTGAGCTTTGTAAAAATAGAGTATTTCACCATCATAGTACCAGGTAAGATTGTATAGACCGGCTAATTCAGCCAGGATTGCTTCTGGTGTTTTGTCGCGAATCTTCCCACTAAAGTGTTCGTTTATTTCCGGGCTAATGACTACCGGGATACCATAATTCATCCCTAAATCTTTTAATAGGTTAGATACACTCATACCCCGGCTATAAATAAAGAAAGGCTCTCCTTGCCAGGGAATAGCTTGACCATGGGCCAGTGACACTGAAAACAGTAATATTAAACTGGCAAGTTCTTTCATGAGATAACCTTGCTGACATACTTCTTCGGTTTGGTTAAGACGTTTGCCTGGGAGGTACTCAATGTGGCGACCAAGCCGCTTAAATGCTGAATAACGGCATGAATTTGTTCTAATTTCATCGAGAGTTCTTGATTCTCACCGGCGATCCTCTCGCTATTATCAAGTGTATATCGCCCCCATAACCACCAATTGCCATCGTTAAACTGTAAAGCAAAATCCTGCGTATTCTCCAGCGCCACCAGCATAAGTGCAATATATCGAATAACAGTATTGGATATCATTTTTCTCTCAATAAAAAAAACACCAATACAAATAGAATGATGGTAATCCATCGCTTTGGCAGGAATTCCTTTCAACGTGAATTGAACAATATTAATATCTGATAGATCAATGTCGTTAACTAAGGGTTGTCTCTTCAACATTTCAAGCATCGGCGGTAACTCCTGCATCAGTACGATTTAATTATCCTCCGTAATTAAATATTCGTTATAAGGTAAAAACCTGATTTACTCTTTTTACAGAACTAAATGAATCTATAACGAGCAGTAATGAAATCAGTGTATTTCTTGATATCAAATTTTGGCTGTGGCGTACTAAAAAAAAACAGTCAGGTGACTTTATGGAAAACTCATCATCACTCGTCACTCGATTGACACTATTACTGGGCATGACCTTAATGGCCATATGGCTTATTTCAATTGCGGCCATGGCATTCTTCTCATATGAGGATACCCGCCAACGTTTGGTGAATGAATTAACCCACATGGCATCATTACGCGCAGATTTAAGTAATTACCAATTTGAAGGCGCGGAACGGGACGCAACCGCATTGATCAGTCGCCAGACAAGTTACCAAGCCACCTGGCGATTGCCGATTAGACGTACAGATGATGATCAGAGCGACAATATTCCTTTTAGTTCAGGAATGTGTAATGCCATCCAATCCAGACATGACCTTCGCATTGCTCAGGCTTATGGAACTTCTGGTCAAACTTATTATCTCGACAGTTTCACGATTAAAAACAAAGAAGGTATTACCATATTCAGACCACAGGCGGTATCAAATAACTATTTGAACCAGCGACGTAAAGAATTACTTTTACTGCCAATATTTCCTACCCATGACAATATTTTTTGGGGGATGCCGACTTATAGCCCACAACGAGGCTGGCATGTTTCTGTTGCCGCATGTGATCACGCCGGTTCATTAGCTGGATTCTCATTAAAACTGAATGAGTTGGTGACGGATAATCAGCCAGTTGAACAGAGAGATATTAATTTATGGTTGGATAAGAGTGGCGAGTTGTTACCGATATCTCAGCAAAATATACCTTCGCATCAGTTACATGAGATTCTTCGCCAGCTAAAAGACCGAAATTTACATGATGGTTGGCAACAAACACCTGATTATTTGGTATTAAGAACCCAGTTAAAAGGTCCCGGTTGGCAACAGTTAGTTATTTATCCCCGCGTCGGTTTTGCCTGGGAAGCGGCCAAGCCCGCATTACATCAACTCCCCTTTGCACTGGCTATTTTGCTACTACTTACGTTAGTGCTCTCTTTATTACTGCGATATTACCTCGCTATTCCCCTATGGAACTTCATCAATATAATTGGTGCCACCGGCCCACAAGCGATGGAGCCGCGTTTACCAGTGAAACGCATGGATGAGTTAGGGCAGATTGCTCGTGCTTATAACAACTTGCTAGACACCTTGAATGAGCAGTACGACACCCTTGAAATGAAAGTAAAGGAACGTACTCTGGCACTGGCAAAATCAAAACAGCTGGCCGAACAGGCTAATCGCCGTAAGAGTGTCCATCTAACCACCATCAGTCATGAAATTCGTACCCCTTTAAATGGCACGCTAGGTGCTGTTGAGTTATTACAAAATACCCCACTGACCTGCGAGCAATATCGGTTGGCCGAGACCGCTCGCCAGTGCTCACATTCTTTACTGATGATAGTTAACAACCTGTTGGATTTTTCACGTATTGAGTCGGGGCAAATGGCCTTGTCTCAAGAGAAAACCGCCTTATTGCCCTTATTGGATCAGGCCATGTTAACTATTCATAGCCAGGCCTTGAGTAAAGCCATCACCCTCTCTACTTACGTCAGTTCGGATGTGCCGCTGGAACTGGAGTTGGACCAACAACGCTTAAAGCAGATTCTGGTTAACTTATTGGGCAATGCCGTTAAATTCACGCAATGTGGCCATATTAAGCTCAATGTAGTCCGTAAGGGCCAGCAGCTCTGCTTCACTGTTGAAGATACCGGCTGTGGTATTGATTTGCAGCTTCAACAAGAGATATTCCACCCTTTTGTCCAGACCCATGAGCACGGGCAGGGAACAGGGTTGGGACTAACTATTGCAGATAATCTGGCAAGAATGATGGGGGGCAATATTACACTTTTTAGCCTACCAGACCACGGTAGTCGCTTCTCATTAAGTCTGCCATTTTGTGGGAAAATAGTGCTCAAACCGTTTAAAGGTGAAATATGTGCACCACAGCCATTACATGCTCAATTATCTTCGTGGGGGATAACCTGCCCGCCAGAGGGTAATCAATCAGTACACCTGTCGCAGACCCCCTTTAACGATAAAGAGCTGTGCTACCTACCCGGTCGCTTATATAGCAACGTTAAAAAGCATCTTAACGGAGAGAAGCAGCCCGCCTCATCTCAGCAAGAGATACCACATGCTCTCCCACTACAACCTTGGCATATGACCATATTGTTAGTCGATGATGCTGAAAACAATCGAGATATCACCGGCATGATGCTGCGCCAATTGGGGCATCAAGTGACTCTGGCAGAGAGTGGCGAAATCGCACTACGCCTCGGCCAAACGCAGCGTTTTGATCTGGTGCTGATGGATATTCGTATGCCAGGTATGGATGGGCTGGCAACAACCCGCTATTGGCGTGATGATGCGAACAACCAAGATAATCGCTGCATGATTACGGCATTAAGTGCCAATACCAATCCTGAGGAAAAGATAAGGGCCAGTCAGGCAGGGATGAATCATTATCTCTCTAAACCGGTGACTTTCAGCCAACTGGCAGAAGTACTGGATCTGACGGCACAATTCCAGCTCGAACGCGGGGTAACACTCACCCCCCAGTTATCAACACCGAGGCCACTATTGAATCTGGCTGACAGCTCATTGCGTCTTAACCTATTACAATCATTGCAACTATTAGTGCAGCAGGGGAGGGAGTCTCTCACCCATACCCCCACGTTATCGCACCAGCTTCACACCTTAAAAGGCTGTGCCGGGCAAGCGGGCCTTACTGAGTTACAAGACGCTGTAATTCAGCTGGAAATAGCAGTCGAAAATCATGAACTCATTACACCGCAAGATATCGATCACCTCGACGAGATAATCCATTTGCTGTTTCAACCGCGGGAGCCCCGCGACACCATTTCAATCGTCAGGTAAAGGGAATAACTTTATGAATACGAAATTACTGATTGTCGACGATCATGAACTAATCATTAATGGCATTAAAAATATGCTGGCAGCTTATCCACGTTATCAGATTGTTGGCCAAGCTGATAATGGGCTGGATGTATACAATTTGTGCCGCCAAACAGAGCCAGACATTGCGATTATAGATCTCGGATTGCCCGGTATGGATGGCCTTGATGTCATTATTCAACTGCTTCGCCGCTGGCCGACGATGAAGATTCTGGCATTAACAGCCCGCCATGAGGAACATCACGCCAGCAAAACGTTAAGCAGTGGCGCACTAGGTTATGTTCTGAAAAAAAGCCCACAGCAAATTCTGCTGGCAGCCATTCAAACGGTCGCGGCGGGTAAACGTTATATTGACCCTGCACTCAATAGTTCTCTGGTTAATAAACTGGCACAAGGTAGCGATGCCCGCCAACCGGTGCTAACGCCACGGGAGCGACAGATCCTAAAACTTATTACCGAAGGTGCCTGTAACCGTATTATCGCAACTCACCTTTCCATCAGCCAAAAAACTGTAGAAACCCACCGCCTTAATATGATGAAAAAACTGGATGTGCACAAAGTCGCTGAGCTTATCCATTGGTCATACCGCTTAGGACTAAATGAATAATGTCACTGGTGTTTTATTGATGATAGACACAAATAAAAACCCCCTATCAGTATCTCACTAATAGGGGGCCTACAAATATCAATGCTCAACTCCAAGCAGCGAATGAATCAGCCCGAATGAACTTATATGAGTAAGTTATTCGGGCCAATACGAATGACTAACATCACCGGAGCATCAAGGGTAAAGAGTATTAGCCTTGGCTAACCGGCGTCTGTTTCGGTGCAAATAACGCTTTCTCATATGCCTTGGCTTTTTTATGGTCAAACTGATGTTCCCACTTAGCAATAACCAGCACTGCTAATGCATTCCCCACCACATTCAGTGCAGTACGTGCCATATCCAGAATACGGTCCACACCGGCGATAAAGGCCAAACCTTCCAGTGGAATACCTACACTGCCTAGCGTTGCTAACAAGACAACAAACGAGACTCCCGGAACACCGGCAATCCCTTTAGAGGTCACCATTAAGGTTAGGACCAGAATGATCTCTTGCCCAATGGACAGCTCGATACCATATAACTGGGCAATAAATATGGCGGCAATACTCTGATAAAGGGTAGAACCATCTAAGTTGAAGGAATAGCCCGTCGGAACCACAAAGCTGGTAATCGATTTTGGCGCGCCATAGGCTTCCATTTTCTCGATGATTCGCGGCAATACAGTTTCTGAACTGGCGGTAGAGTAAGCTAAAATCAGCTCATCTTTCAAAATTCGAATCAAGGTCCAGATCCGTAATTTACATAATCTGGCAACGGTGCCCAGCACGACCAGTGCAAAAAATAGAATCGCGGCGTAAACCAAAATAACCAGCTTGGCCAATGGAATAAGCGAGGCAAAACCAAAATTGGCAACCGTCACCGAGATCAAGCCAAACACCCCGATAGGCGCATAGCGCATAATCATATGAGTGACTTTGAACATGCTTTCA
The DNA here is from genome assembly GCF_052217165.1 of Yersinia sp. 2540 StPb PI. Classification (NCBI taxonomy): domain Bacteria; kingdom Pseudomonadati; phylum Pseudomonadota; class Gammaproteobacteria; order Enterobacterales; family Yersiniaceae; genus Yersinia; species Yersinia sp. 2540 StPb PI. The sequence continues at coordinate 889,047 of NZ_JAZGQC010000001.1, read as the reverse complement.
GAAATTGCTTTAAACACATTCAACAGTGGCTCTTTGGTTTCTTTTGGCAATGAAGACAGCCCTAAACCAAACAACACTGAGAAGAAGATAATTGGCAACATATCGCCTTTCGCCATGGAAGCGAAGACGTTGGCAGGAATGAGCGACAATATAGTGCTCACCAGGCTGTGGCTACCACTTTGTACTTGCTCAGTGGTCTTTTCATACTGGGAGATATCGACCACCGTCAATGCCGACATATCAATGCCGTGCCCCGGTTGAAACACATTCGCCAAGGTGATCCCAACAATAATGGCGATGGTAGTGATAACTTCGAAATAGATAATGGTTTTCAGGCCAATTCGCCCAAGCTTCTTCGCATCACCAACACCAGCAATACCCACGATCAAGGTCGAAATAACTATCGGTACAACAATCATTTTAATTAAGCGGATGAAGATATCACCTGCCGGACTTAAAATATTACTAACTAACCACTCTCTGGATTCAATTTGATTATGCAGAACCGCACCAACCAAAATACCTAATACCAGCGCAATGAGTATTTGCCAGGCCAGACCTATTTTTACACTTTTCATACCCTAAAAATTCCTCAAAGCATCCTATAAAATGCAAGTTACCAAGCATTTCAAATAGAATACTTAATCATTAAATACGGGGCTATAGTTGATAAAACGTATGGTTCAGCCTCCCGCCAGCCGACCACGTTATAAATCAGTATCATTTCTGGACACTCTTCTGCAAGCCTTGTTTACACTAAGCCCACATGATGCTGAGGCATAACTTCAGCCCCAAAAATCTTTAAACCACAGTAAATATTTGTTATTAAAATAATAAAACCCATCAGAGACAAATAACATCGCAACTGTCTGTATAAAAAATAAGCTAAATTAAATTACGTGATAAACTCTCATTGTGTTCTATTTTTTGACTTATTTTGTTTTTATTTTGTTAAATTCGGCCGTTTTAATTCTCCGCTTATTCTGGAAGTTTCGCAACCAAAGTCGATTTTTTTCAGCGAAATGAGAGAAATTTATTCAAATAGAGAAAATAATAAATTGCATATTTATTCCATTGGGCTTTGTATTTATATATTCATATTCTCAGTTGATATATATATGTAATTCTAATTACAGTAAGATATAAAAATATAAATTTCCCGATGGTTGTAAATTGATTTTTAATTTTTTGGTTAACAACTACTATTAAATTGCATTAGTCACGCTACGTTAGTACTTTTAGTGACATTCCCCCTTCAATATTCTTATTTCACGCTAGAAATGAGCTGATCTGCACATTTCCTTTCCTTTATTGCATGATCACAAGGCGCGTCTCCTATCATTAAGATATCGATTCACCACGCAGCACATTAAGTAAGTCTCTAAATCAACATCTTTTATGCGTGATCTGCCGCCCAAAAAAGAAACAAAACGGCCCTCCACACTATAATTAACTTTTGATTGACATATTATTAACAATCTCAAGGAGAACTATTATGAGCCAAATACATAAACACCCTATTCCAACTGCAATTGCAGAGCATGCCCTGATAAATCCTGAACAATATCAGCAATATTATCAACAATCTGTGCAGAACCCAGATGAATTTTGGGGCGAACATGGCAAGATTATTGATTGGATTAAACCGTATAAAACAGTTAAAAACACCTCCTTTGACCCCGGTCATATCAGCATCCGCTGGTTCGAAGATGGCACACTGAATCTTGCAGCTAACTGCCTTGACCGTCACCTGGCAGAGCGTGGCGATCAAACCGCAATTATTTGGGAAGGTGATGATCCTAACCAATCAAAAACCGTCACCTATAAACAGCTTCACCACGATGTATGCCAGTTTGCTAATGTGCTGAAAAAACTGGGCATCAAGAAAGGTGATGTGGTTGCAATCTATATGCCGATGGTGCCAGAAGCCGCTGTTGCTATGCTGGCCTGCGCGCGTATTGGCGCCGTGCACTCTGTTATTTTTGGTGGATTCTCACCTGATGCCGTTGCTGGCCGAATTATCGACTCTAACTCAAAACTGGTGATTACTGCCGATGAAGGCATTCGTGCTGGTCGCGCAATTCCACTGAAAAAAAATGTCGATGAAGCCTTAAAAAATCCAGCTATCACCAGTATCAAAAATGTGGTCGTCTTCCAACGTACTGGCAATGCCAGCTATTGGAAAGACGGGAGAGATTTGTGGTGGCATGACCTGATAAAAGAAGCCTCCACCGACTGCCCGCCAGAAGAGATGAATGCCGAAGACCCACTGTTCATCCTTTATACCTCGGGTTCTACTGGCAAACCAAAAGGGGTTTTACATACCACCGGCGGTTATCTGGTTTATGCCGCGTTGACCTTTAAATACGTTTTTGATTATCACCCCGGCGATATCTACTGGTGTACCGCAGACGTTGGTTGGGTCACCGGCCACAGCTATTTGCTGTATGGCCCACTGGCTTGCGGTGCTATTACTCTGATGTTTGAAGGTGTTCCTAACTATCCAGGCGTCAATCGCTTGGGTCAGGTTATCGATAAACATCAGGTTAATATTCTGTATACCGCCCCTACCGCCATTCGTGCCTTAATGGCCGAAGGTGACAAAGCCATCGAAGGGACAAAACGCGACTCCCTACGCATTATGGGTTCAGTTGGTGAACCTATTAACCCGGAAGCATGGGAATGGTATTACAACAAGATTGGTAACAGTAAATGCCCGATTGTTGATACCTGGTGGCAAACTGAAACGGGCGGTTTCATGATAACGCCACTGCCAGGAGCCACAGAGTTAAAAGCCGGTTCAGCTACTCGCCCCTTCTTTGGGGTACAGCCAGCGTTGGTCGACAACTTAGGTAACCTGCAAGAAGGTGCAGCCGAAGGCAATCTGGTGATAACCGACTCTTGGCCGGGTCAGGCCAGAACCTTATTCGGCGATCATGACCGTTTTGAGCAGACCTACTTCTCAACCTTTAAAGGCATGTATTTCAGTGGTGATGGCGCTCGTCGTGACGAAGATGGCTACTACTGGATAACCGGCCGCGTCGATGACGTACTTAACGTTTCAGGTCACCGCCTAGGGACCGCTGAGATTGAATCCGCATTGGTTTCACACCCGAAAATTGCCGAAGCTGCCGTCGTCGGGGTCCCACACAGCATTAAAGGGCAAGCTATCTATGCCTACATCACGCTGAATCACGGTGAAGAACCGACACCAGAGCTGTATACCGAGGTGCGTAATTGGGTGCGTAAAGAGATTGGCCCAATTGCGACCCCAGATATTTTGCACTGGACTGATTCACTGCCAAAAACCCGTTCAGGCAAGATCATGCGCCGTATTCTGCGCAAAATTGCGGCTGGCGATACCAGCAACTTAGGGGATACCTCAACACTGGCCGATCCGGGCGTAGTGGACAAATTACTGGAAGAAAAACAATCAATGCAAACACCGTCGTAAATTGTGCCGCCTACCGGCGGCAAACTTAATTAATGCCTCAAAGGAGAGACTCTGATGAATGACAGCATTTATCAAGAGATTGAAAATAACCCGCGTTTCAAAGAGTTGGTGCAAAAGCGTGGCCGCTTTGCCTGGACACTGTCGCTCATTACCCTAGCGCTGTATGTCGGTTTCATTTTCCTTATTGCTTTCGAACCACAATGGCTCGGTACCCCGCTATATGCAGGCTCCAGCATTACTCGCGGCATACCCGTTGGTGTGGGGTTGATCGTTATTTCTTTTGTTCTTACAGGTATTTACGTTATTCGTGCTAATGGCGAGTTTGACCGTCTGACGGCAGAAATTCTTCGTGAGGTGAAGCAATGAAGACTCGCCATTGGTCCGTACTTTCCTTACTGACTCTGCCTGCGCTGTCACAGGCAGAAGCAATTACCGGCGAAGTTCATCGCCAGCCGCTCAATATTCAAGCGATCATTATGTTCGTATTGTTTGTTGGCGCGACATTATATATTACCTACTGGGCATCAAAGCGTACCCGTTCCCGGGGTGATTATTATACCGCTGGCGGGCGCATAACCGGTTTCCAAAATGGTTTGGCCATTGCTGGGGACTTTATGTCTGCGGCATCATTTCTGGGTATTTCCGCGCTGGTTTATACCTCTGGCTATGATGGCTTGATTTACTCCATCGGCTTTCTAATCGGCTGGCCAATCATTCTATTTTTAATTGCCGAGCGGCTGCGTAATCTGGGTCGCTATACCTTTGCTGATGTGGCTTCTTATCGCTTGAAACAAAGGCCGATAAGAACATTATCTGCCTGTGGTTCGTTAGTGGTGGTCGCTTTATATCTGATAGCTCAAATGGTCGGTGCCGGTAAGCTGATAGAGTTGTTGTTTGGCTTGAACTACCACGTAGCCGTGGTGTTGGTGGGCATCCTGATGGTACTGTACGTCTTGTTTGGCGGCATGTTAGCCACAACGTGGGTACAGATTATCAAAGCGGTGTTACTGCTGGCGGGTGCTTCATTTATGGCCATTATGGTTATGAAGTCGGTTAACTTTAACTTCAATACCTTATTCAGTGAGGCCATTAAAGTTCACCCTAAAGGCTTGGCGATCATGAGCCCTGGAGGGCTAGTCTCTGACCCAATATCAGCATTGTCGCTCGGCTTGGCATTAATGTTTGGTACCGCAGGCTTACCACACATTCTAATGCGTTTCTTTACGGTAAGTGATGCCAAAGAAGCCCGCAAGAGCGTGTTCTATGCCACTGGCTTTATCGGTTACTTCTACATATTGACCTTTATTATTGGTTTTGGCGCAATCCTGTTGGTCGGCCCGAATCCAGCCTTTAAGGATGCGGCGGGGGCACTGCTTGGCGGTAATAATATGGCAGCAGTGCATCTGGCTGATGCCGTGGGGGGTAGCTTCTTCTTAGGCTTTATCTCGGCAGTTGCTTTCGCAACTATTTTGGCGGTGGTTGCCGGTCTGACATTAGCGGGGGCATCTGCTGTTTCTCATGACCTTTACGCCAGTGTCATCAAGAAGGGTAAAGCAAATGAACGCGATGAACTGAGAGTTTCTAAAATCACAGTGGTTATTTTAGGGTTTGTGGCAATCGGCTTGGGGATTTTGTTTGAGAAGCAAAACATTGCTTTCATGGTAGGTTTGGCATTCTCCATTGCCGCCAGTTGTAACTTCCCAATCATCTTCATTTCAATGTATTGGGATAAACTGACCACGCGTGGTGCAATGATTGGTGGCTGGTTGGGGTTACTGACTGCGGTGATCCTGATGATTTTAGGCCCAACTATCTGGGTAACCATTCTAGGACACGCAAAACCAATTTATCCATATGAATACCCGGCATTATTCTCAATGATAGTGGCATTTGTCGGGATATGGTTCTTCTCCGTCACTGATAATTCAGAAGAGGGTAAGCAAGAACGTCTGCGCTTTAAAGCACAGTTTGTCCGTTCACAAACGGGGTTGGGCGCCTCTCAAAGTAGCTCTCACTGATCGTATTTGGTGGATAAAAGGCCCCTCGGGGCCTTTTTTATGGCTTCAACCAGCGGTCTAACCAAGGGAAAACCACATCTTGCTGCTCTTGGTAAAATACGTGCCCCAACGCGGGCCAGCTACGAGTGACTAAGCGTGATTCCGCATTTTGTGACCGCCAGATTGCATGCACTTTACTGTAAGCCTGCTCGACCGCATCCGATGGGAACAATTTATCTTTCCCGCCGTTAAAAAGAAGCATCGGTTTTGGTGCCGCTAAGCTGGCAATATCAGGGAAATCCAACTTATTGGCAATACCAGGGTGGAGCATGTAAAAAGCGGATTGCCCACGAAGTACATTATTACCTGGGGTCATCAAACCTTGATAGTTACCAAACCAAGAGATAGCCGCAGTGGCCGCGACCTTATCCGATAATGCAGCTAACTGCCAGGCACGATACGCTCCCATAGAAAATCCAAGAGCACCAATACGTTGGCGGTCAACTGATGGAAGTGTCGCCAGAAAATCAACCGTTCGTATATCTTCATAAGCCATCGTGCCCGCTAATGAACGGCCAAGATTAAAGAAGTTACTGGCTAAGGCCTGCTGTTGCTCATAGCTGATAGGGCCTCTATCACCCCAGCCAATAGCATCAATAGAAAGCACGACATAACCACGTTTTGCCAACTCATCGCCAATGAATTTACCGCTAAAGAATTTATCCGACCAAGCCTGCGCTGAGGCAAGCTGTGCGCTATCGCACCAAGGGCGGATCATTTTCTCTTTGCCAATATCAAATTTAGACCCATGGTCATGCAAAAGAACAATCGCCGGATGAGGGCCTTTGCTTTTCGGTGTTAATAGCAAGCCCTGGACACGGCTTTCATCTGTGATGTTTAATGCTATTTTTTCAGCAATATAGCGGCCACGATCCTGCTGATCTATTTTCTCTGCTGAAAATGCAATTGTTGAGTCAGGAGTGAGCAATGCTTGTCGGAAGATCTTTCTGGTGTCGCTTTTCCACTGTGCAAAGTCAGTGTATCTCCCTGCCAGCCATGAACTTTGATAAGTCATCTGTTTTTTTAGCTGTGGATAAAATACTGGCAGATTATTTTCAGTAATAGCTTCTTTTTGATACGTCACAGGACTGGCCTGTGCTGTTGCGGCAGTAAGTATCGCTGACAGGGCGAGCGAACAGACAAATAGACCGGCATTCATTCAAACCTCACAATCAAAACATCGTTTCAATTTTTGATTGAATGATTTTAAGGTAAAAAAGGTTATTTTCTGTGGCGAGGGTTATAAAAATGACAGAAAGCAAAAAGAAAAGGTTATTCAATGTTCAAACTGCATGTCATGCTCGAGTCGAACCTGTACACCAGACAAACAAAAAAGGCCACCCGTTAGGGTAGCCTCTTTTGCTTGTTTGATGCCTGGCAGTGTCCTACTCTCGCATGGGGAGACCCCACACTACCATCGGCGCTACGGCGTTTCACTTCTGAGTTCGGCATGGGATCAGGTGGGACCACCGCGCTAAGGCCGCCAGGCAAATTCTGTCTAAACTAAACCCGCTATATGTTTCCACACAGCCAGCCAGCCCAATCTCGGAACTTCGCTGAAAATATCAATCTTTCAAATCAAAACACCTTTGGTGTTGTAAGGTTAAGCCTCACGGATCATTAGTACTGGTTAGCTCAATGCATCGCTGCACTTACACACCCAGCCTATCAACGTCATAGTCTTTAACGTTCCTTCAGGGGGCTTAAAGCCCCAGGGAAGACTCATCTCGAGGCAAGTTTCCCGCTTAGATGCTTTCAGCGGTTATCTCTTCCGAATTTAGCTACCGGGCAATGCCATTGGCATGACAACCCGAACACCAGTGATTCGTCCACTCCGGTCCTCTCGTACTAGGAGCAGCCCCTCTCAATCTTCCAACGCCCACGGCAGATAGGGACCGAACTGTCTCACGACGTTCTAAACCCAGCTCGCGTACCACTTTAAATGGCGAACAGCCATACCCTTGGGACCTACTTCAGCCCCAGGATGTGATGAGCCGACATCGAGGTGCCAAACACCGCCGTCGATATGAACTCTTGGGCGGTATCAGCCTGTTATCCCCGGAGTACCTTTTATCCGTTGAGCGATGGCCCTTCCATTCAGAACCACCGGATCACTAAGACCTACTTTCGTACCTGCTCGAGCCGTCACTCTCGCAGTCAAGCTAGCTTATGCCTTTGCACTAACCTCACGATGTCCGACCGTGATTAGCTAACCTTCGTGCTCCTCCGTTACTCTTTGGGAGGAGACCGCCCCAGTCAAACTACCCACCAGACACTGTCCTCACCCCAGATTATGGGGCCGAGTTAGAACATCAAACATTAAAGGGTGGTATTTCAAGGTTGGCTCCATGCAGACTGGCGTCCACACTTCAATGCCTCCCACCTATCCTACACATCAAGGCTCAATGTTCAGTGTCAAGCTATAGTAAAGGTTCACGGGGTCTTTCCGTCTTGCCGCGGGTACACTGCATCTTCACAGCGAGTTCAATTTCACTGAGTCTCGGGTGGAGACAGCCTGGCCATCATTACGCCATTCGTGCAGGTCGGAACTTACCCGACAAGGAATTTCGCTACCTTAGGACCGTTATAGTTACGGCCGCCGTTTACTGGGGCTTCGATCAAGAGCTTCGCCTTGCGGCTGACCCCATCAATTAACCTTCCAGCACCGGGCAGGCGTCACACCGTATACGTCCACTTTCGTGTTTGCACAGTGCTGTGTTTTTATTAAACAGTTGCAGCCAGCTGGTATCTGCGACTGGCTTCGGCGCCGGGAGCAAGTCCCATTACCTAATGCCAGCGTGCCTTCTCCCGAAGTTACGGCACCATTTTGCCTAGTTCCTTCACCCGAGTTCTCTCAAGCGCCTGAGTATTCTCTACCTGACCACCTGTGTCGGTTTGGGGTACGATTTAATGTTACCTGATGCTTAGAGGCTTTTCCTGGAAGCTTGGCATCAACTACTTCACCACCGTAGTGGCTCGTCATCACACCTCAGCGTTGATAAGCAACCGGATTTACCAAGTCACTCCGCCTACATGCTTAAACCGGGACAACCGTCGCCCGGCTAGCCTAGCCTTCTCCGTCCCCCCTTCGCAGTAACACCAAGTACAGGAATATTAACCTGTTTCCCATCGACTACGCTTTTCAGCCTCGCCTTAGGGGTCGACTCACCCTGCCCCGATTAACGTTGGACAGGAACCCTTGGTCTTCCGGCGTGCGGGTTTTTCACCCGCATTATCGTTACTTATGTCAGCATTCGCACTTCTGATACCTCCAGCAACCCTCACAGGTCACCTTCAACGGCTTACAGAACGCTCCCCTACCCAACAACACCTAAGTGTCGCTGCCGCAGCTTCGGTGCATGGTTTAGCCCCGTTACATCTTCCGCGCAGGCCGACTCGACCAGTGAGCTATTACGCTTTCTTTAAATGATGGCTGCTTCTAAGCCAACATCCTGGCTGTCTGTGCCTTCCCACATCGTTTCCCACTTAACCATGACTTTGGGACCTTAGCTGGCGGTCTGGGTTGTTTCCCTCTTCACGACGGACGTTAGCACCCGCCGTGTGTCTCCCGTGATAACATTCTTCGGTATTCGGAGTTTGCATCGGTTTGGTAAGTCGGGATGACCCCCTAGCCGAAACAGTGCTCTACCCCCGAAGATGAGTTCACGAGGCGCTACCTAAATAGCTTTCGGGGAGAACCAGCTATCTCCCGGTTTGATTGGCCTTTCACCCCCAGCCACAAGTCATCCGCTAATTTTTCAACATTAGTCGGTTCGGTCCTCCAGTTAGTGTTACCCAACCTTCAACCTGCCCATGGCTAGATCACCGGGTTTCGGGTCTATACCTTGCAACTAGACGCCCAGTTAAGACTCGGTTTCCCTACGGCTCCCCTATTCGGTTAACCTTGCTACAAAATATAAGTCGCTGACCCATTATACAAAAGGTACGCAGTCACACCACGAAGGTGCTCCCACTGCTTGTACGTACACGGTTTCAGGTTCTATTTCACTCCCCTCGCCGGGGTTCTTTTCGCCTTTCCCTCACGGTACTGGTTCACTATCGGTCAGTCAGGAGTATTTAGCCTTGGAGGATGGTCCCCCCATATTCAGACAGGATGTCACGTGTCCCGCCCTACTCATCGAGTTCACAGCAAGTGTGTTTTGGTGTACGGGACTATCACCCTGTACCGTGCGACTTTCCAGACGCTTCCACTAACACACAAACTGATTCAGACTCTGGGCTCTTCCCCGTTCGCTCGCCGCTACTGGGGGAATCTCGGTTGATTTCTTTTCCTCGGGGTACTTAGATGTTTCAGTTCCCCCGGTTCGCCTTGCATGGCTATGTATTCACCATGCAATAGTGCAACGAATTGCACTGGGTTTCCCCATTCGGGTATCGTCGGTTGTAACGCTTCATATCAGCTTACCGACGCTTTTCGCAGATTAGCACGCCCTTCATCGCCTCTGACTGCCTAGGCATCCACCGTGTACGCTTAGTCGCTTAACCTCACAACCCAAAGATGTTTCTTATGTTCAAGTCGGTTGCGCGTCGTGAATACAGCGTTGTGCGGTACTCGGAATGCTCATGAACGTTAAGTTCACTCCGCGTCCTCCGTGCCGTACGCCTTGCCTTCACTTAGCTCACGCGACTCTCTTCATCAGAATGCACATTGGCATTGCGATTATTTGAGAGACTCTATTACAGGTTACTTTTTATCTCAGTACATCTACGGAGAGATAAATTTCAGCTGTAATGTTTCAATTTTCAGCTTGTTCCAGATTGTTAAAGAGCAATATCTTAAACACGACTCGTTAAAGTCATCTTTAAGATATTCAGTTGATAATGTCTTTCACACATTATCGGAGTGGCGTCCCCAAGGGGATTCGAACCCCTGTTACAGCCGTGAAAGGGCAGTGTCCTAGGCCTCTAGACGATGGGGACACAAAAATTTCTACTGAATCACTGATTCAGTATTTTTGTGTAAAGGTGAGAATGTGGTGACACATTCGAACGACTGATGCAGTAAAAACTCGATACCGAGGTCTTATTGCACAATCATCACCCTCATCAACAGGTGCTCTTGCTCATTTACATTCATCAGACAATCTGTGTGGACACTGCGCAATGCGTATCGTTAGGTAAGGAGGTGATCCAACCGCAGGTTCCCCTACGGTTACCTTGTTACGACTTCACCCCAGTCATGAATCACAAAGTGGTAAGCGCCCTCCCGAAGGTTAAGCTACCTACTTCTTTTGCAACCCACTCCCATGGTGTGACGGGCGGTGTGTACAAGGCCCGGGAACGTATTCACCGTAGCATTCTGATCTACGATTACTAGCGATTCCGACTTCATGGAGTCGAGTTGCAGACTCCAATCCGGACTACGACAGACTTTATGTGGTCCGCTTGCTCTCGCGAGTTCGCTTCACTTTGTATCTGCCATTGTAGCACGTGTGTAGCCCTACTCGTAAGGGCCATGATGACTTGACGTCATCCCCACCTTCCTCCGGTTTATCACCGGCAGTCTCCCTTGAGTTCCCACCATTACGTGCTGGCAACAAAGGATAAGGGTTGCGCTCGTTGCGGGACTTAACCCAACATTTCACAACACGAGCTGACGACAGCCATGCAGCACCTGTCTCACGGTTCCCGAAGGCACTAAAGCATCTCTGCTAAATTCCGTGGATGTCAAGAGTAGGTAAGGTTCTTCGCGTTGCATCGAATTAAACCACATGCTCCACCGCTTGTGCGGGCCCCCGTCAATTCATTTGAGTTTTAACCTTGCGGCCGTACTCCCCAGGCGGTCGACTTAACGCGTTAGCTCCGGAAGCCACGCCTCAAGGGCACAACCTCCAAGTCGACATCGTTTACAGCGTGGACTACCAGGGTATCTAATCCTGTTTGCTCCCCACGCTTTCGCACCTGAGCGTCAGTCTTTGTCCAGGGGGCCGCCTTCGCCACCGGTATTCCTCCAGATCTCTACGCATTTCACCGCTACACCTGGAATTCTACCCCCCTCTACAAGACTCTAGCTTGCCAGTTTCAAATGCAGTTCCCACGTTAAGCGCGGGGATTTCACATCTGACTTAACAAACCGCCTGCGTGCGCTTTACGCCCAGTAATTCCGATTAACGCTTGCACCCTCCGTATTACCGCGGCTGCTGGCACGGAGTTAGCCGGTGCTTCTTCTGCGATTAACGTCAATCAACCGTGCTATTAACACGATTGCCTTCCTCCTCGCTGAAAGTGCTTTACAACCCGAAGGCCTTCTTCACACACGCGGCATGGCTGCATCAGGCTTGCGCCCATTGTGCAATATTCCCCACTGCTGCCTCCCGTAGGAGTCTGGACCGTGTCTCAGTTCCAGTGTGGCTGGTCATCCTCTCAGACCAGCTAGGGATCGTCGCCTAGGTGAGCCATTACCTCACCTACTAGCTAATCCCATCTGGGCACATCCGATGGCGTGAGGCCCGAAGGTCCCCCACTTTGCTCTTGCGAGGTCATGCGGTATTAGCTACCGTTTCCAGTAGTTATCCCCCTCCATCAGGCAGTTTCCCAGACATTACTCACCCGTCCGCCGCTCGCCGGCAAAGTAGTAAACTACTTCCCGCTGCCGCTCGACTTGCATGTGTTAGGCCTGCCGCCAGCGTTCAATCTGAGCCATGATCAAACTCTTCAATTTAAGATTTGTTTGATTTGCTACTAATAAAAGCAGCGATGCTCAAAGATTACTTTCTGCAAATAAGCATTCGAACCGAAGTTCAAATGTGTACTGCTTTGGTCACTCTTCAAGACTTTGATATTGCTTCTGCCTGTCGAAACAGGCTTCGATATCGTCTTGCGAGTGCCCACACAGATTGTCTGATAAATTGTTAAAGAGCAGTGCGTTAGCAACCGGTGGTTGGTAACGCGAGGTGCGCATATTACGCTTTTCTCATTCAGAGTCAACTACTAATTTCGTTGAATTTCTCTGTTCTCTTTGCCGGTCACTTAACTACTTGATTCGTTGTGTGCCGTCTCGATGGATGCGCATTATAGGGAGTCGAATTTTTTGCACAACTCTTTTTTCGCCTTTTTCTACTGTTTGAATACTTTTCACTCCTTACGTGCAGATCTTGGTCGATCCGCTGCATTTTCCCTATGATCCCTGCGGTCGATTGGTTGTAATTCCATCAGCAAAGGCTAGTATTGCCGGTAAAGTGTGATCTTATTGAGAGGCTATTGCTATGTCCGACCCTATCCGCCCTTATCTTCATTATTCACCTACTCTTGGTAAACGCGTGATGATCGATGGATCGAGCGTGATCATTGGTAATGTCATTTTGGGTGATGATGTCAGTGTCTGGCCGTTGGTTGCTATTCGTGGTGATGTTAATCAGGTCGTCATTGGCGCTCGTTCAAATATTCAAGATGGTAGTGTGTTACACGTAACCCATCATTCAGAGCATAATCCTGAAGGGAACCCCCTGGTTATTGGTGAAGACGTTACTGTTGGCCATAAAGCGATGCTCCACGGTTGTACTATTGGCAATCGGGTACTGGTGGGGATGGGGTCTATTTTGTTAGATGGTGCAGTTATCGAAGATGATGTGATGATTGGCGCGGGGAGTCTGGTTTCCCCAGGTAAACGATTAGTCAGTGGTTACCTCTATATGGGGAGCCCAGCCAGACAAGTTCGCCCTTTAACGCCGGCAGAATTAGAAGGCCTACTTTATTCTGCAAGCAACTACGTACGCTGGAAAGATGACTATCTGGCAGAAACTAAATAAGCAGTAACATAAGATGCAGGGAGTAAGTCATCATCTTCCCTGCATTATTGAATATCTTTCTATCGACTCAGTTCATCACGCAACTTATTTAGCACCGGTGTTATCTGTGGCATCACGCCATGCCAAAGTTTGAAAGCATGGGCTGCCTGCCCCACCAGCATCCCTAAGCCATCAGCGTAACTCGCCACACCCAACTGCTTAGCCCAAGCTAAAAATGGTGTATCCCCCACTTGATAAAACATGTCATAGCAACGTGTTGCAGGACTCATAATATCTTTAGATAAGTTTGGTACTTCGCCATGAATTCCAGCAGCGGTAGCATTTATGATTAAGTCAAACTGCTGCCCGCTCAGCGCCTGCATTTCGGCAGCCTCGATATCACCCAAATGATGAAAGACTTCGGCAAGCTGCTGTGCGCGGCTATAAGTCCGGTTAGTGATGACCACAGTGCATCCATAAGAGAGTAACGGCAAGATCACACCACGAGCAGCCCCCCCCGCGCCCACCAATAAGATCCGATCAGAGACTCGGATCAAACCCTGGCGCTCAAGATCACTGAGCAAACCAATACCGTCCGTATTATCACCTAACAAGCGCCCGTCTTCTAGTTGCTTGATAGTATTGACAGCACCTGCCAGTGACGCACGATCGGTTAGTTCATCACATTTGGCATAAGCGCGCTCTTTAAACGGCGTGGTAATGTTCGCGCCTAATGCACCATCTGCAAAAAACGACGTTAACGTTTCCTCAAAAGCGCCATGAGCGGCTAATACCATACCGTATTGATGCTCTATACCTGTCTGCTCGGCAAAAAGCGCATGAATCCTTGGCGACTTACTGTGCCCAATGGGGTTACCAAACACTGCGAAATTCTGATCCATGCTACTTTCTATCCTTGGCGAAATTGCTTACCGGTTAACGCATCTCTTATTTCAGACGGATTCAAACGACCACCCACCTCGCCAGAGAGCACAGGGAGAAAAGGGCCAAATTGCATTCTCACTTCAGCTTCTGTACGGCATGGCTCGCGACCGCTTAAGTTGGCACTGGTTGAAACCAGTGGCTTGCCATATTGCGAGCAAAGCTGCTGTACCAGTGGGTGGTCACTCACCCTTACAGCCAATGAGCCAAAACTGCCCGTTAACCAACGCGGTGTCTTAGCTCGCGCTGGAATAACCCATGTTACGGGCCCAGGCCAACAGGAGAAGAGCATTTCCTGTTGCGCTGTATTCAGCATTGAGTCATCAATATATGGCTTCAACTGCTCATAGTTAGCGGCGATTAAGATCAAACCTTTTTGCCATGGCCGCTGTTTTAAAGCTAATAAAGCATTTACTGCTTTTTCACTATCAGGGTCACAACCTAAACCAAAAACGGCTTCTGTTGGATAAGCGATGACCTCTTCTTGTTGCAAAGCCCGCAATACATCTGACAAAGCACCACTATTTTCTTGTTTATTCACGCTGTTATTACTCACTTACCACTGCCTTCCCACATAACTTGCTAGCGCAAAAACGTTTTACACCTTGCGCGGTTCTCTTTTCCATTAACAATGAATAGTGGCAATACGCACACTCTCCGGCAATGGGTTGCTGATTAATTGTAAACTGGCAATCGGGATAGCGATTGCAGGCGTGGAAGATCTTTCCAAACCGGGACTTGCGCTGTAGTAACTTGCCTTGGCCACATTGTGGGCAATCAATCGATGTTTCATCAGGCTTATCAATAACTTCCGTATGATCACATTGTGGATATTGGCTACAACCAATAAACATACCAAAACGCCCTTGCCGTAACACCATTTCTGAACCGCATTCAGGGCAATATTGTCCTTCAAGAACTTTCACGATATGCCCATCAGATTGCGCTTTCAACGCGCGCATGTACTGGCAGCCGGGATAATGTGAACAACCAAGGAATGGGCCATGACCCCCACTACGAATGACTAAAGCCGATCCGCATTCAGGACACGACCCATTATCCTTGGCAATAACTGTTTTCGTCATAACGCCTTCTATATAAGGTTATTAGCCAGCGATACTACCACTTAGTGCAAATAACCTTCATTGACTTCAAAAAGTAGCTCTTCCATCTGCTGATAGGCACTTTCATAACCCGGTATGTTAAACAGCACCATCAGCACAACCCATTTGAGATCCTCCAAGTCAATCTCATTAGAGTCCAATGCCATAATACGGTCGATGACCATCTCACGGGTATCAAGATGTAACACCTGAATTTGCTCAAGAAATAGGATGAAGCCGCGACAAGTGGTATCCAGACGTTGGGCTTCTTCCGCCGTATAAATCCGCAATGCTTGCGGATCAGCAGCATAAAGATAAGGTGCTTTCTGCCCTTCTTGTAGGTCTGCGAGAGCCTCTAACCAGTTCAGGGCGTTGTTGATATCCTCACGATAGAAACCTGCGTCCGCAAGATCGTCAGTAATCTTGTCTTGATCAACAAGCATTTCCGACTCGTTATGCATATAAGTTTCAAATAAGTAAATTAAAACGTCGAACATGGCCTGCCCTCCTTAATCGGACATAGCCGCCGGGTACAGCTGCGATCCACCCTGCTAACTCCAGCTCAAGCAATTTGCTGACGATATCTGGCACAGGTTGGCCGGCACGTTCGGCGACGACATCAACGGGTGTCACCTCATCTCCTACGTTAGCCAACACATCAGCAAATGGCAATTCAACTTGCTCCTCTGATGCAGAAATAGTTACTTTCTCGGGCAATGATACCCATTGAAGTGAACCGCCCACTTGTGTAGCTATCTCTTGTGCTGACCTCGCCAGATATGCGCCTTGTTGAATCAGCCAGTGCACACCTTCGCTGGTTGCACTCCCTAATGGCCCCGGTAAAGCAAAAACATCTCTCCCTTGCTCTATAGCATAGCGGGCAGTAATCAAAGAGCCACTTTTCAGCGTAGCTTCAACCACTAATACAGCAGAACTTAGCCCACTGATAATACGATTCCTTCTGGGGAAATGGGCAGCGACCGGCAATGCTGTTGTCAAAAACTCTGAGACCAGAGCCCCGCCTTGGCACTCAATGTCTTTGGCCAGATGACGATGTCGACGTGGATATATGTTCTCCAACCCACTACCTAATACCGCGATGGTCTTTCCTTTAGCATTCAAAGCCGCTTGATGACAAATCCCATCAATCCCAATTGCCAGACCACTGGTGATAACCAACCCCGTTCGAGCCAGTTCTGAAGCAAAGTAACAGCCCCACTGCTCACCATAGTGGCTGAAATGACGGCTACCCACCATGGCAATCTGAGAGCGATACAACACATCCAGCTCGCCAGAAACAAACAGCACCAGAGGAGCGGCAGAGATATGAGCCAAACGGGGTGGATAGCTTGGCTCACCGTAGGCTACTAAGTGGTGAGAAGGCTGACTCAGCCAAGTTAAACTGGCCTCAATATAGCGAGGATCTACTTGATAAAACTGCTGGCATTGCTGAGCATCCAATCCGTAAGCAGCCAATCTGCCGGGGTGGACATCACCACGGGCAAGTAACCGTCTGACCAATGCACTGCTTTTCGCTACCCCAAATCCCTTAACCTTGCTCATCCTGAGCCATAATTCAGCCGCTAACATATTGCCTCCCTGGCTTGCTTTCTATGCTGACACCGATTTGTTCAATTGGTAGACGATGCTGTCAATCAGAGCCGGAAATGTCTAGAATAGAGATTGAATATCATTCACTACTCGGACGCAGATCTAGATATTTATGTCAGTATTACAAGTATTACATTACCCAGATGAGCGGCTGCGCAAAATTGCTGCGCCGGTAAAAGAAGTCAATGGTGAAATCCAGCGTATTGTGGACGACATGTTCGAGACCATGTACGCAGAGGAAGGCATTGGCCTTGCCGCAACCCAAGTGGATGTTCATAAACAAATTATCGTGATTGATGTTTCGGAAAATCGTGACCAACGCCTGGTGTTGATTAACCCAGAGCTGTTGGAGAAAAGCGGTGAAACCGGCATTGAAGAAGGTTGCTTATCAATTCCTGAGCAACGGGCATTAGTCCCTCGCGCTGAAAAAGTAAAAATCAGAGCGCTGGACCGTGATGGTAAACCGTTCGAACTGGAAGCGGATGATTTATTAGCAATCTGTATTCAGCACGAAATGGACCATTTGGTTGGCAAACTGTTTGTGGACTATTTATCGCCGCTGAAACGTCAGCGTATCCGCCAAAAGTTGGAGAAAATGGCCAAGTTAAATGCCCGAGCCGACTAACCCCATCTAATGCAGGAAACCAACGTGTCTGACTCTTTGCGGATTATTTTTGCAGGAACTCCTGATTTTGCAGCGCGCCATCTTGGCGCGTTGTTGTCTTCCCAACATCAGATTGTTGGTGTTTTCACTCAACCGGACCGCCCCGCTGGCCGAGGTAATAAACTGACCCCGAGCCCAGTGAAGGTATTGGCAGAACAACAAAGTATTCCCGTTTTTCAGCCGAAATCGCTACGGCCCGAGGAGAACCAACATCTCGTGGCTGATCTGAATGCTGATATTATGGTCGTGGTTGCCTATGGTCTGATTTTGCCTGCATCTGTCTTGGCAATGCCGCGATTAGGCTGTATTAACGTCCATGGTTCCCTATTACCACGCTGGCGTGGTGCTGCGCCTATCCAACGTTCAGTATGGGCCGGTGATGCAAAAACTGGGGTAACAATCATGCAAATGGATGTTGGACTAGACACCGGGGATATGCTGCATAAAATTGAATGTGATATTCAGCCGGATGATACCAGTGCGACAATGTACGATAAGCTGGCGCAATTAGGGCCTCAGGGCTTATTGATAACATTGCAGCAATTAGCGCAAGGCAGTGCACAGCCGGAAGTACAAAATGAGGCACAAGCCACTTATGCAGAAAAGCTAAGTAAAGAGGAGGCCAAATTAGATTGGTCACTTTCTGCGGCTCAGTTAGAACGCTGTATTCGTGCTTTTAATCCTTGGCCAGTTAGCTATTTTGTCGTTGATGAACAGCTCATCAAGGTCTGGCAGGCACAGGTACTTCCTAAAGTAGATAATACCAAGCCCGGAACCATCATTCATGCAGATAAACATGGGATCCAAGTGGCTACCGCAGATGGCGTTTTAAATATCACGCAACTGCAACCAGCCGGCAAGAAAGCCATGTCCGCAGCTGACTTATTAAATTCACGTCGCGAATGGTTTGCGCCCGGTAGTCAACTAGCATAATAACTCAGCAGCTACAGCTATATACCTAATAGATGTCAAGATGCAGGAAGGCCGGTCCAGAGATGGCCAAGTAGCGAGAGCAGCCAACACCCCTGCAACTTGAAAGATGACGGATGTAGGTTTCATCGCCCGATACTTCATCATCGGGCCACTTTCCCTTTATTTGCTGACGTTTGTCGGCTTTTTTGGTTATGAAAAACACATATAATCTCCGCAGCATCGCTGCTAAAGCAATTAGCCAGGTATTGGATCAGGGGCAATCGCTCAGTACCGTTTTGCCTGGGCTACAGAAAAATATTTCAGATAAAGATCGCGCATTGCTACAGGAGTTGTGTTTTGGCACTTTGCGTGTTCTACCACAGCTAGAGTGGTGTATCCAGCAGTTGATGGCGCGCCCAATGACCGGTAAACAGCGTGTTTTTCACTACCTGATTATGATCGGGCTATACCAGTTGGTTTATACCCGGATTCCGCCACATGCTGCTTTAGCCGAAACGGTTGAAGGTGCCACTGCGCTGAAACGTCCGCAACTAAAAGGGTTGATCAACGGTGTACTACGTCAATTCCAACGTCAGCAAGTGGAATTACTGGAGCGCGCTGCAAATAGTGATAGCCGTTACCTGCATCCTAGCTGGTTATTAGCGCGTATTAAGCAAGCCTATCCAGAACAATGGCAGCAGATTGTGGACGCGAATAACCAAAAGCCACCAATGTGGCTGCGGGTAAATCGTCTCCATCATACCCGCGGTGAATATCTCGAGCTGTTAAAGCAAGCGGAGATAGATGCAGAACCTCATGCCTTTTATCCCGATGCAGTACGGCTTATTGCCCCGTGCGCCGTCAATGATCTGCCTGGTTTCGAACAAGGCTGGGTAACAGTGCAAGATGCTTCAGCCCAAGGTTGTGTTGATCTGCTTGATCCGCAAAATGGTGAACAGATCCTTGATTTATGTGCCGCTCCGGGCGGTAAAACAACACACATCCTCGAAGCTGCGCCAAAAGCACATGTATTAGCTGTGGATATTGATGAACAACGGCTCAGCCGGGTTAAGGAAAATTTACAACGTCTGAAATTACATGCTGTGGTGCGAGTCGGCGATGGTCGAACCCCGGATGCATGGTGTGACGATCAGCAATTTGATCGTATTCTGCTAGATGCACCTTGCTCTGCCACCGGTGTGATTCGTCGCCACCCTGATATCAAATGGTTGCGCCGAGACAGTGATATTGCCGACCTGGCAGAATTACAATCTGAGATCATTGAAGCTATCTGGCCTAGACTGAAGAAAGGTGGCGTAATGGTTTATGCTACTTGTTCGATATTACCGCAAGAGAATCAGCAACAGATAGCCGCTTTCCTGCAACGGCATTGTGAAGCAGAATTGGTTGAAACTGGTACTAACGTGACTCCCGGTAAACAAAACTTGCCACACCCTGAGGATGGCGATGGTTTCTTTTATGCGAAGTTAATCAAAAGATAATCGTGGCTTTGGCTATGCCTCAAAACCTAATTTCAGTGTGGAACAGAGAACGCTATGAAAATAATTATTCTTGGGGCGGGGCAAGTTGGCGGAACCCTGGCAGAAAATCTGGTAGGCGAGAACAACGATATCACCGTTGTGGATATTGACTCTGGCCGCCTACGCCAGTTGCAAGATAAATTTGATCTGCGTGTGGTACAAGGGCATGGATCGCATCCGAGAGTCTTGCGGGAAGCGGGGGCTGAAGATGCCGATATGTTGGTTGCAGTGACCAATTCTGATGAAACCAATATGGTTGCCTGCCAAATTGCGTATTCACTATTTAATACACCAAATCGCATCGCACGTATCCGTTCGGCTGAATATATTCGTGAAGCTGATAAGCTTTTTCTGCCAGAAGCGGTACCCATTGACCATTTGATATCACCGGAACAGCTAGTTATCGATAATATCTATAAACTTATCGAATATCCTGGTGCATTACAGGTAGTTAATTTTGCTGAAGGTAAAGTCAGTATTGCGGCGGTAAAAGCCTATTATGGCGGCCCATTGGTGGGGAATGCATTATCCTCTCTGCGTGAACACATGCCTCATATTGATACCAGAGTGGCAGCAATCTTTCGTCAAGATCGACCAATTCGTCCACAGGGCTCCACTATCATTGAAGCAGGTGATGAAGTCTTCTTTGTTGCTGCCTCACAGCATATCCGCGCTGTAATGAGTGAGTTACAACGTCTTGAAAAACCCTATAAGCGCATTATGATTGTTGGCGGTGGTAATGTCGGAGCCGGTTTAGCCCTACGATTAGAAAAAGATTACAGTGTAAAATTAATTGAGCGTAACCCGCAGCGAGCCGCCGAATTAGCCGAGATGTTACACGATACTATTGTATTTTATGGCGATGCGTCAGACCAGGAACTGCTGGCAGAAGAGCATATTGAACAGGTCGATGTCTTTATTGCCATTACCAATGACGATGAAGCCAATATTATGTCCGCGATGCTGGCAAAACGGATGGGCGCAAAAAAGGCAATGGTATTAATCCAACGTAGCGCCTATGTCGATCTGGTTCAAGGAAGCGTTATTGATATTGTCATCTCACCGCAGCAGGCCACTATTTCAGCCCTTTTAGGTCATGTCCGTAAAGCGGATATTGTCAGTGTTTCTTCATTAAGGCGGGGTGTGGCTGAGGCAATCGAAGCAATTGCCCACGGTGATGAAACCACATCAAAAGTTGTTGGCCGAATGGTTGAGGATATAAAGTTACCACCAGGTACTACCATTGGGGCAATTGTACGTGGGGATGAGGTTATCATTGCCAACAGCAACTCCATAATTAAACAGGGTGACCACGTAGTGATGTTTATTACTCACAAAAAATTCGTGCCCGATGTGGAGCGGTTGTTCCAACCAAGCCCATTCTTCCTGTAATTATTAATAATTAACTAGTTCGAACCCATTTATAAATTAAAACTATTTCCGTAGATAGTGGGAAAATTTTCTATAATTATGGTTCTATCGAGTTTTATTTAGCTAAGATTAAGTCATTCATTTTTAAAGGGGGTGTCATTTATGAGTTTTATGAAGGAATTTCGTGAATTTGCCATGCGTGGCAATGTGGTCGATTTGGCAGTCGGGGTAATTATTGGTGCCGCATTTGGCAGAATTGTTTCTTCACTTGTCGCCGACATCATCATGCCGCCACTTGGCTTATTGCTTGGGGGGGTCGATTTCAAGCAATTCCATTTCATATTACGTGCTGCTGAAGGGACTATACCTGCTGTAGTAATGAACTACGGTACATTCATTCAGAGCATTTTCGATTTTGTTATTGTGGCGCTCGCTATATTTTCCGCCGTGAAGCTAATGAATAAAATGCGCCGTGAAAAAGCGGAAGAGCCTACAGCACCGCCAGCACCAACAACAGAAGAAAAGCTGTTAGCCGAGATTCGTGATTTACTGAAAGCGCAGCAATCAAAGTAAGTTCAGTTTTGATAAACGTAAAAGCCATCATATGATGGCTTCTTACTGCTTTCAAATCAGAAGACCAGTGGTAATGAATCTATTGATTGCTTACCACTGGCCTCCCAGTTACTACCTTTTGCGTATTTTTCTTTACGCCGATAACTTCCTTTTCCTTTACTGTTCTGCTCGATACGTTGCCTGAAAAGTGGGTCATGGAGTAATGCCTCTAGCGCATTATCTTTAATTTTCCCCTTGGTATGTCGATATACCGCCATAATAAAACCTCACTGATAAATTTATTGATTAAAAATCCTACGCATAATACTGCTAATGTAAGCTGATTTAAACTACCCACCTAAAATTTAGTCTTTAGCTGATTCTTCAGTCGCCCCTTGTTCCAGTGCTTCCAGAATAGAACAATAAGTCGTTGCATGAGTACTTCCGCAGCAGGCATTACTAAGGCGTTTTAGTGATTCACGCATTCTTTTAAACTCAGTTATCTTACTTTCCACATCATGTAATCGAGAATCCACAATTGCTTTTGATTCCTGACAGGTATGATGTTCAGGATCGACACGAATCGACAGTAATTCGGCGATAGTTTCTAATGTAAACCCGAGCTGCTTCGCATAGCGGATAAAACGTAAACGCTGTAAATCTTGTTCACTATACAGTCGGTAACCGCCTTCTGTCCGTTTGCCATGATCCATCATTCCTTGTTTCTCATAGTAGCGAATAGTATCTGGTGTAACATCTGCCAGTTTAGCGAGTTGCCCAATTTTTAACATTTAGTTACTCCTCTTTTGACAGTTTATCGACCATTTTATGTTGGTACTCCTGATGGAGAAAGTCAGTGCTAAACCCTGCTTGTCTCAATCTCAGTTCTAATAATGCCAAGCGCTTATGTAAATTCTGGTAGTTGTCGTGCTGCTTATCTATCTGTGACAACAATTCGGCGACAGTAAGTGCTTCTTGACGATCCTGTAATTCAACGGGGAGGTACCCTGCATTTCTCAGTAATCTGTAACCTGCTCTCAAATCAAGAGGAACTAGGGAGTCATCATCTAGCTGTAGTGGTTTACCGCTGCCTGACAGATTATCGAGTTCGCCCTTTTGCTGAGCATCAATAATGCGTCGTTCCGCCCATTCATCAATTAATTCCATATCACGACCAGGAGATCAGACTTTATAAAATCGAAGAATAGTTAAGGTTAAAGGATCGGTAGCAAAATAATAAGAGAGGATTGACAATATATGGGAAGGATAAACGCATATCACTGATATTGTAGACGTAAAAAAACCGGGCAAGCCCGGTTTTTTTACGCGTTTACAGATTACTCTGCAGCAACTACTTCTGCTTGCGATGCAGCACGATCAACTAACTCGATGTAAGCCATCGGTGCGTTGTCGCCTGCACGGAAGCCACACTTCAGAATGCGAGTGTAACCACCGGCGCGGCTCGCGAAACGCGGGCCTAGCTCGTTAAACAGTTTTGCCACGATCTCGTTATCACGAGTACGGGCGAATGCCAGACGACGATTAGCTACGCTGTCGGTCTTGGCAAGAGTAATCAGCGGCTCAACAACGCGACGCAGCTCTTTCGCTTTCGGCAGGGTCGTCTTGATTATCTCATGACGAACCAAAGAGCCGGCCATGTTACGGAACATAGCCTGGCGATGGCTGCTGTTACGGTTCAGTTGACGACCACTCTTACGATGGCGCATGACCTTATCCTTCTCAGTAAAACCTTAACCTGTGATCCGGTTACTCGTCAGCAATGCTAGCTGGCGGCCAATTTTCTAGGCGCATGCCTAAAGAAAGACCACGTGAAGCAAGCACGTCTTTAATCTCAGTAAGAGATTTTTTACCCAGGTTCGGCGTTTTCAGCAACTCAACCTCGGTACGCTGTACCAGATCACCGATGTAGTGGATAGCTTCTGCCTTGAGGCAGTTAGCAGAGCGGACAGTCAATTCCAGATCGTCAACAGGGCGCAGCAGGATCGGATCGAACTCTGGCTTCTCTTCTTTAACTTCCGGCTGACGTACATCTCGTAAATCAACGAAAGCTTCAAGCTGTTCAGCCAAGATAGTTGCCGCACGGCGGATCGCCTCTTCAGGATCGATCGTACCATTGGTTTCCATCTCGATAACCAACTTGTCCAGGTCGGTACGCTGTTCTACACGCGCTGCTTCAACATTGTAGGCAATACGCTCTACAGGGCTATAGCATGCGTCTACTAACAGACGACCAATCGGGCGCTCATCTTCTTCCGAATGAATTCGGGCAGAAGCCGGCACATAACCACGACCACGTTGAACTTTGATACGCATACTAATAGATGCGTTCTCATCGGTCAGGTGGCAGATAACGTGCTGCGGCTTGACGATTTCGACATCCCCGTCATGGGTGATATCGGCTGCAGTCACAGGGCCAATGCCAGACTTATTCAGGGTAAGAATAACTTCATCTTTACCCTGAACTCTCACCGCCAGCCCTTTCAGGTTGAGCAGGATCTCCAGGATATCTTCCTGTACGCCTTCTTTGGTGCTGTACTCATGCAGTACACCATCAATCTCAACCTCGGTCACCGCGCAACCCGGCATAGATGAAAGCAGAATACGGCGCAGTGCGTTGCCGAGAGTATGGCCAAAGCCACGCTCTAACGGCTCAAGGGTCACCTTGGCGTGCGTCGAACTGACTTGCTCGATATCTACCAGGCGCGGTTTTAGAAACTCTGTCACAGAACCCTGCATTGTGTCCTCTCTTTGGTACTAAGCTTTACTTGGAGTAAAGCTCGACGATCAGGTGTTCGTTAATGTCCGCAGACAGATCAGTACGTTCAGGAATACGTTTGAACACACCTTCCATCTTGACAGCATCAACTTCCAGCCAAGTCGGCTTTTCACGCTGCTCAGCCAGCTCCAAAGCTGCCTTAACACGAGACTGCTTTTTAGCTTTCTCACGGATGCTGACTACGTCATTCGGAGATACCTGATAAGAAGCGATGTTAACAACGCGACCATTTACCATGATAGCTTTATGACTAACCAGCTGACGTGATTCAGCACGAGTTGCGCCAAAGCCCATACGGTAAACTACGTTATCCAGACGACCTTCCAGCAGTTGCAACAGGTTTGCACCTGTGTTGCCTTTCAGACGTGCTGCTTCTTTATAGTAGTTACGGAATTGACGTTCTAGAACACCATAGATACGGCGAACTTTTTGTTTCTCACGTAACTGCACACCGTAGTCAGACAGACGCGGTTTACGCGCACCGTGCTGGCCAGGTGGTTGTTCAATCTTACACTTGGTGTCAATCGCGCGAACGCCAGACTTAAGGAACAGGTCTGTGCCCTCACGACGGCTCAGCTTGAGCTTAGGACCCAAATATCTTGCCATTTTCTCTCTCCAACAAACCTAAAAGCAGCGTTATACGCGGCGCTTTTTCGGCGGACGACAACCGTTATGAGGGATCGGAGTCACATCAGTAATATTAGTGATGCGGAAACCAGCCGCGTTTAACGCACGGATAGTAGACTCACGGCCCGGACCAGGTCCTTTAACCATAACTTCCAGATTCTTGATACCGTATTCTTTCACTGCGTCAGCGCAGCGCTCTGCTGCAACTTGCGCTGCAAACGGAGTAGACTTACGAGATCCACGGAAACCGGAACCACCTGCTGTTGCCCAACCCAATGCGTTACCTTGACGATCTGTAATAGTAACGATGGTGTTGTTGAAAGAAGCATGGATATGAGCCACACCGTCAGAGACTGTCTTTCTTACACGCTTGCGTGCACGAATAGGTGCCTTTGCCATTATTCAATCACCCCGATTATTTCTTGATCGGTTTACGCGGACCCTTACGGGTACGTGCGTTGGTCTTAGTACGCTGACCGCGAACTGGTAGACCACGACGATGACGCAAACCACGATAAGTCCCAAGGTCCATCAGACGCTTGATGCTCAGGGTCACCTCACGACGCAGATCACCTTCTACAACGTACTTGGCAACTTCGTCACGCAGCTTCTCGATTTGCTCTTCAGACAGCTCACTGATCTTAACATTTTCAGCAATACCCGCAGCAACACAGATAGCCTGTGAACGGGTTTTACCGATGCCGTAGATCGCAGTTAACGCGATTACGGTATGTTTCTGATCAGGAATGTTAATGCCTGCTATACGGGCCACTATGCACTCCTACTATTTTATACAGCAATACCATTCTGAAAAGCCCGTTTTCAGGATACTCAAATAGTATTGCAGTCACATACAAAAGATTGGCTGGCTAATCTAGCCAGCTCAACCCAACTTTGCAAGAAAAATATGCAAGATAAATCAGCCTTGACGCTGTTTATGCTTTGGTTCGGCACTGCAGATTACGCGAACGACACCGTTACGCTTAACAATTTTGCAGTTACGACATAATTTCTTGACGGAAGCACGAACTTTCATTTTTACTCTCCGTAACTTCTCAAACATCCCTGAATTAGCGGTTATAGCCTTTCAGGTTTGCTTTCTTCAATGCAGACTCGTATTGACTAGACATCATCAGAGTTTGCACTTGAGCCATAAAGTCCATGATGACCACCACTACGATAAGTAGGGAGGTACCACCAAAGTAAAATGGTACTTTCATCGCGTCACGCATGAACTCCGGGATCAGGCAGATGAAAGTAATATACATCGCACCAATTAAGGTTAGACGCGTCATTACTTTATCGATGTACTTCGCCGTTTGCTCTCCCGGACGAATTCCTGGCACGAATGCACCGGACTTCTTCAGGTTATCTGCTGTTTCACGCGGGTTAAACACTAACGCCGTGTAGAAGAAACAGAAGAAGATGATTGCAGACGCATAGAGTAACACATAAAGCGGCTGTCCCGGCTGCAAATACATCGAAATAGTCGTCAGCCAGTTCCAACCTGTCCCACCCCCAAACCATGATGCAATCGTGGCAGGGAACAGAATTATGCTGGAAGCGAAGATTGCTGGGATAACCCCGGCCATATTCACTTTCAACGGTAAGTGTGTGCTCTGTGCTGCATAAACACGACGACCTTGTTGACGTTTAGCATAGTTAACGACGATACGACGCTGACCACGTTCAATGAAAACAACGAAGAAGGTTACTGCAAACACTAATACTGCAACCAACAGCAACAGGAGGAAGTGCAGGTCGCCTTGCCGAGCTTGCTCGATGGTATGGGCTATTGCAGGTGGAAGACCAGCAACAATACCAGCAAAGATTATGATTGAAATACCGTTACCGATACCACGCTCAGTAATCTGTTCGCCCAGCCACATCAGGAACATAGTCCCGGTGACCAAGCTAACAACAGCGGTAAAGTAGAAAGCAAAGCCTGGATTGATTACCAGACCTTGCATCCCAGGCATATTCGGCAGACCGGTAGCAATACCGATCGATTGGAATATAGCCAATACCAACGTGCCATAACGGGTGTACTGGCTAATCTTACGACGGCCAGCCTCCCCTTCTTTCTTTATCTCTGCTAACGCTGGATGAACCACCGTTAACAGTTGGATAATAATCGATGCCGAAATATACGGCATGATACCCAAGGCAAAGATAGAAGCACGACTGAGAGCACCACCAGAGAACATGTTAAACATTTCAATGATGGTCCCTCTCTGCTGCTCGAGCAATTTAGCAAGCACAGTGGCATCGATACCAGGAATCGGAATAAAAGAGCCGATACGGAAAACAATAAGCGCACCGATAACAAACAAAAGTCTGCGCTTCAGTTCGCCTAATCCGCCTTTAGCACTTTGAAAATCTAATCCTGGTTGCTTAGCCATCTGCTACTTATTCCTCAATTTTACCGCCAGCAGCTTCGATAGCAGCACGAGCGCCTTTGGTGACACGCAGACCACGAAGAGTTACCGCACGAGTGATTTCGCCTGAAAGCATAACTTTCGCGAACTCAATCTGGGTACCAACAACGTTAGCGGCTTTCAACGTGTTCAGGTCGATTACGTCGCCTTCCACTAAAGCCAGTTCAGACAGACGAACTTCTGCCGTGATCATAGCTTTGCGAGAGGTGAAGCCGAATTTCGGCAAACGACGATATAAAGGCATCTGACCACCTTCAAAACCACGACGTACGCCACCACCAGAACGTGAGTTCTGACCTTTGTGACCACGACCAGCAGTTTTACCCAGGCCAGAACCGATACCACGACCTACACGCTTCGGCGCATGCTTGGCACCTTCAGCCGGAGACAGAGTATTTAAACGCATCTGTTACTCCTCAACTTTAACCATGTAGGAAACCAAGTTGACCATACCACGCACAGCGGGAGTATCCTCACGCTCTACAGTATGACCAATACGACGCAGACCTAAACCGATCAGAGTTGCCTTATGTTTCGGCAAACGACCGATACTGCTTTTTGTTTGAGTTACTTTAATAGTCTTTGCCATGGTTATTTCCCTAGAATTTCTTCGACGGACTTACCACGCTTGGCAGCGACCATTTCTGGGGATTTCATATCTTCCAGAGCTGCAATAGTTGCACGAACCACGTTGATCGGGTTAGTAGAACCATAGGCCTTGGCCAATACGTTATGAACCCCTGCAACTTCCAAGACGGCGCGCATTGCACCACCGGCGATGATACCGGTACCTTCAGAAGCTGGTTGCATGAATACACGAGAACCTGTGTGAGCACCTTTAACTGGGTGCTGCAGAGTACCGTTATCCAAAGCAACATTAATCATAGCGCGACGGGCTTTTTCCATCGCTTTCTGGATCGCTGCCGGAACTTCGCGTGCTTTGCCGTAGCCAAAACCAACGCGACCGTTACCATCACCAACTACTGTCAGTGCGGTAAAGCTGAAAATACGGCCACCTTTTACGGTTTTAGATACGCGGTTTACCGCGATCAGCTTTTCCTGCAGTTCGCCAGCTTGTTTTTCGATGTGTGACATCTTACACCTCTACCTTAGAACTGAAGGCCAGCTTCACGGGCAGCATCTGCCAGTGCCTGGACTCGACCATGATATTGGAAACCGGAACGGTCAAAGGATACTTTCGTGATCCCTTTTTCCAATGCGCGCTCTGCAACAGCTTTACCTACAGCTGCGGCGGCATCTTTGTTGCCGGCGTACTTCAATTGCTCATTGATAGCTTTTTCTACAGTAGAAGCTGCTACCAAAATTTCTGAACCGTTTGGTGCAATAACCTGCGCGTAAATATGGCGTGGGGTACGATGTACCACCAGGCGAGTCGCACCCAGTTCTTTGAGCTTGCGGCGTGCGCGGGTCGCACGACGGATACGAGCTGCTTTCTTATCCATAGTGTTACCTTACTTCTTCTTAGCCTCTTTGGTACGCACGACTTCGTCGGCGTAACGGACACCCTTGCCTTTATAAGGCTCAGGACGACGGTAGGCACGTAAATCTGCTGCAACCTGACCAATCACCTGCTTATCAGCGCCTTTCAGCACGATTTCAGTTTGGGTCGGGCATTCTGCAGTGATGCCAGCCGGCAATTCATGGTCAACTGGGTGAGAGAAGCCTAAAGCTAAATTCACCACGTTGCCTTTAACTGCGGCACGGTAACCTACACCTACCAATTGAAGCTTCTTAGTGAAGCCTTCGGTAACACCAACGACCATTGCGTTAAGCAGTGCACGAGTGGTACCCGCTTGGGCCCAACCGTCTACAGCGCCTTCGCGTGGAGCGAAAGTCAGTGTATTTTCTTCTTGCTTAACTTCAACAGCGCTATGGACGGTACGAGTCAGCTCGCCGTTCTTACCCTTTATCGAAATAACCTGACCGTTGAGTTTTACCTCTACGCCGGCAGGAATGACGACGGGTGCTTTTGCAACACGAGACATTCTTTCCTCCCGAATTAAGCTACGTAGCAGATAATCTCGCCACCAAGACCAGCTTGGCGAGCTGCACGATCGGTCATAACACCTTTAGAGGTAGAAATAACAGCGATACCCAAACCGGCCATAACTTTTGGCAGCTCATCTTTTTTCTTATAGATGCGCAGACCTGGACGGCTGATACGTTGAATGCTTTCTACCACTGCCTTACCCTGGAAATACTTAAGAGCTAATTCCAGAACAGGCTTGGTGTCGCCTTCGATTTTAAAATCTTCAATAAAACCTTCTTCCTTCAGAACGTTGGCAATTGCCACTTTCAGCTTGGAGGAAGGCATGGTGACCGCGACTTTGTTTGCGGATTGACCGTTACGGATACGGGTCAGCATATCCGCGATCGGATCTTGCATGCTCATCTGTCTTTACTCCCGTGATTCAATTGGTGACAATTACCAGCTAGCCTTCTTAAGGCCCGGGATTTCACCGCGCATTGCGGTTTCACGGACTTTAATACGGCTCAACCCGAACTTCCGCAGGAAACCATGCGGACGACCAGTTTGGTTGCAGCGGTTACGCTGACGGGACGGGCTGGAATCACGCGGCAGAGACTGCAGCTTCAGAACAGCATTCCAACGGTCTTCGTCGGATGAGTTCACACCAGAGATAATAGCTTTTAATTCCTCGCGTTGAGCGCGGTATTTGTTAGCTAGTTTCACGCGAACAACTTCGCGTGCTTTCATTGATTGCTTAGCCATCAGTAACCCTACCTTACTTGCGGAATGGGAATTTAAAAGCAGCCAACAATGCACGGCCTTCATCATCGGATTTCGCAGTAGTGGTAATGGTAATATCCAAACCACGTACACGATCGACTTTATCGTAGTCGATTTCCGGGAAGATGATCTGCTCGCGCACACCCATGCTGTAGTTACCACGACCATCGAATGACTTAGCGGACAAGCCACGGAAGTCACGGATACGAGGTACAGCAATGGTAATCAGACGCTCAAAGAATTCCCACATGCGTTCGCCACGCAGGGTTACTTTACAGCCGATCGGATAGCCCTGACGGATTTTGAAGCCTGCAACAGATTTGCGTGCTTTGGTGATAAACGGCTTTTGACCGGAGATTGCTGCCAAGTCAGCTGCTGCATTGTCCAGCAGTTTCTTGTCAGCGATCGCTTCACCAACACCCATGTTCAGGGTGATCTTCTCGACCCGAGGGACTTGCATGACAGAGTTGTAGCCAAACTGAGACATCAGTTGTTTGACCACCTCGTCTTTGTAGTAATCATGCAGTTTCGCCATCGTATTACTCCAAATTACTTGATAGTTTCGCTATTAGATTTAAAGAAACGGACTTTTTTGCCGTCTTCGAATCTAAAGCCTACACGGTCAGCCTTACCGGTTGTCGTGTTGAACAGCGCAAGGTTGGAAACTTGAATTGCAGCTTCTTTTTCAACAATGCCACCTGGTTGGTTCAGGGCCGGAACCGGCTTCTGATGTTTTTTAACCAGGTTGATACCTTCAACAATGACCTTACCAGCAGACAGGACATTCTTTACTTTACCGCGCTTACCTTTGTCTTTCCCGGTTAGCACGATAACTTCGTCATCACGACGGATTTTCGCTGCCATGGTTCGCTCCTTAGAGTACTTCTGGTGCCAGAGAGATAATTTTCATGAACTTCTCATTACGCAGTTCACGAGTTACCGGCCCAAAAATACGCGTGCCGATTGGCTGCTCGCTGTTATTATTTAAAATAACACAAGCGTTACCATCGAAGCGAATGACAGAACCGTCCGGGCGACGTACACCCTTCTTGGTGCGCACCACTACCGCCTTCAGAACATCGCCTTTCTTCACCTTGCCACGAGGAATTGCTTCCTTGATGGTGATCTTGATGATGTCGCCGATGCCTGCGTAGCGACGGTGCGAGCCACCTAGAACCTTGATACACATTACGCGACGTGCACCGGAGTTGTCGGCCACGTTCAGCATAGTCTGTTCTTGGATCATGTTAGTGCTCCGCTAATGTCAACTACTACTTTAGGACCCAGAATAGGTCGTTTAAAAGCCCCATTAATGAGGGCGCAGCATTATAACACCGCTTCCAAATTATGGGTAGAAAAAATAAACGGCCCACTTTCTGAGCCGTTTATTATGTTCGAGTTGGCTACTCTATTACAGAATCGCTTTCTCTACAACGCGAACAAGCGTCCAAGACTTAGTCTTTGACAGTGGACGGCATTCGCGGATTTCTACCACGTCACCGATTCCACATTCATTGTTCTCGTCATGTACATGCAATTTCGTCGTACGACGGATGAATTTCCCGTAAATAGGGTGTTTCACCACACGTTCGATAGCAACAACCATGGATTTCTCCATTTTGTCACTAACTACGCGACCTTGCAGAGTACGGATTTGCTCAGTCATTACGCACCCGCCTTCTCAGTCAGTAAAGTCTTAACACGTGCGATATTACGGCGCACTTGTTTCGACAGGTGAGTTTGTTGCAGCTGGCCACTAGCCGCCTGCATGCGCAAATTGAATTGCTCACGCAGCAGGTTGAGCAGCTCAGTGTTCAGCTCTTCAACGCTTTTTTCACGCAGCTCTTGTGCTTTCATCACATCACCGTCTTAGTTACAAAGGTGGTTCCTACAGGCAGTTTCGCTGCTGCGAGCTTAAATGCTTCGCGAGCAGTTTCTTCCGGTACACCAGCCATTTCAAACAACATTTTTCCTGGCTGGATCAGGGCAACCCAATACTCTACGTTACCCTTACCTTTACCCATACGCACTTCGAGCGGCTTCTCGGTGATCGGCTTGTCCGGGAAAACACGGATCCAGACCTTACCTTGACGCTTAATTGCACGTGTCATCGCACGACGGGCTGCTTCGATTTGACGAGCCGTCAGGCGGCAACGGCCACAAGCTTTCAGGCCGAACTCACCGAAGCTAACATCCGTACCTTGCGCAAGGCCACGGTTACGGCCTTTGTGCATCTTACGGAATTTTGTACGCTTTGGTTGTAACATCAGCGATTCTCCTTACTTGCGGCCTTTACGCTGCTGCTTTTTAGGTTGAGCAGCCGGTTCCGGTTGTTCAACAGCAGCCATACCACCCAAGATCTCACCTTTGAAGATCCATACCTTAACGCCGATTACACCGTAAGTGGTGTGCGCTTCAGATGTGTTGTAATCGATATCCGCACGCAATGTATGCAACGGAACACGACCTTCACGGTACCATTCGGTACGCGCGATTTCAGCACCGCCAAGGCGGCCGCTTACTTCAACTTTGATACCTTTAGCGCCAAGACGCATTGCGTTCTGTACAGCACGCTTCATAGCACGACGGAACATAACGCGACGTTCCAGCTGTGAAGTGATGCTGTCAGCAACCAATTTTGCGTCCAGTTCCGGTTTACGGACTTCGGCGATGTTAATCTGTGCAGGAACGCCAGCGATATCCGCTACGACCTTACGCAGTTTTTCGACATCTTCACCTTTCTTGCCGATAACGATGCCAGGACGAGCGGTGTGAATAGTCACACGGATGCTCTTCGCTGGACGCTCGATAACGATGCGAGAAACGGAAGCTTTCGCTAATTCCTTAGTCAGGAATTGGCGAACTTTAAAGTCGCTGTCCAGGTTGTCAGCGAATTCTTTGGTATTTGCGTACCAGGTAGAGTTCCAAGCTTTGACAATACCTAGTCGAATACCATTAGGATGTACTTTCTGACCCATTGCTAGTCTCCAGAGTCTCAGCGATCGGACACAACCACAGTAATGTGGCTGGTGCGCTTCAGGATGCGATCTGCACGACCTTTTGCACGCGGCATAATGCGCTTCATGCTAGGGCCTTCGTCTACGAAGATCTTCGTGACTTTCAGATCATCGATGTCAGCGCCATCGTTGTGTTCTGCGTTAGCAATGGCAGACTCTAGTACCTTCTTAACCAAACCAGCAGCTTTCTTGTTGGTATAGGCCAGAGTTTCCAGAGCTTGCGACACTTTCTTACCGCGAATCAGGTCCGCTACCAAGCGAACCTTCTGAGCAGAAGAACGAGCGTGGCGATGTTTAGCGATAGTTTCCATCTCTTCCTCCTACCTTAGCGCTTTTTAGCCTTTTTATCGGCCGCATGGCCGCGATAAGTACGGGTCGGCGCGAATTCACCCAGTTTGTGACCGACCATTTCATCGGCTACAAAAACGGGAACGTGCTGACGACCATTATGGACAGCGATGGTCAAACCGATCATATTTGGAAAGACCGTTGAACGACGGGACCAAGTCCGAATTGGCTTCTTGTCTCCGCTTTCCACCGCTTTCTCTACCTTCTTCAGCAAGTGCAGGTCAATGAAGGGACCTTTCTTGAGAGAACGTGGCATGGCTTATCCTCTAATTATTTTTTACTACGGCGACGTACGATGAACTTATCAGTACGCTTGTTGCTACGGGTCTTCTTACCTTTGGTTTGAACGCCCCACGGAGTTACCGGGTGCTTACCAAAGTTACGACCTTCACCACCACCGTGTGGGTGATCTACCGGGTTCATCGCCGTACCGCGAACGGTAGGACGAATACCACGCCAACGACTAGCACCTGCTTTACCCAGCACACGCAGCATGTGTTCAGCATTACCGACTTCACCTAAGGTGGCGCGGCAATCAGCTTGAACCTTGCGCATTTCGCCGGAGCGCAGACGCAGAGTAACGTAGGAACCGTCACGAGCAACGATCTGAACGTATGCACCAGCAGAACGAGCCAATTGGCCGCCTTTACCTGGTTTCATTTCTACGTTATGAACCGTTGAACCAACTGGGATGTTACGCATAGGCAGGGTGTTACCTGCTTTAATTGCCGCATCAACGCCAGATTGAATCTGGTCACCAGCTTTCAGGCCTTTTGGCGCCAGGATATAACGGCGTTCGCCGTCTTTGTACAGAACCAGCGCGATATTCGCGGAACGGTTCGGATCGTACTCCAGACGCTCAACCACTGCAGGGATACCATCTTTGTTGCGTTTGAAGTCAACCAGACGATAATGTTGCTTGTGGCCACCACCGATATGACGGGTAGTGATACGGCCATTGTTGTTACGGCCACCGCTTTTGCTTAATTTCTCAAGCAACGGGGCATAAGGCTTACCCTTATGCAACTCCTGGTTAACCACCTTAACAACGTGGCGACGACCCGGAGATGTAGGTTTACATTTAACAATTGCCATTGTTTTACTCCTCCGACTTACTCTGCGCCGCCGATGAAGTCCAGATTCTGGCCTTCTTTCAGGGTGACGTAAGCTTTTTTCCAGTCGCTACGACGACCAACACGCTGACCGTGACGCTTACTCTTGCCTTTAACCAGCAAGGTGTTAACGTCTTCGACTTCGACTTCAAACAGTTTCTGCACTGCAGCTTTAATTTCTGCTTTGGTCGCGTCTTTGGCAACTTTGAGAACGATGGTGTTATTCTTTTCCATCGCAGCGGACGCTTTTTCAGATACATGCGGCGCGCGCAGTACTTTCAGCAGACGTTCTTCACGAATCATGCCAGCATCTCCTCAACTTGCTTCACAGCATCAGCAGTCATAACCACTTTATCGAAGGCGATCAGGCTAACTGGGTCGATACCGGCTACATCGCGAACGTCAACCTTGTACAGGTTGCGAGCTGCCAAGAACAAGTTCTCGTCCAGTTCACCCGTTACGATCAGCACATCTTCCAGAGCCATATCTTTCAGTTTCTGCGCCAGCAACTTAGTTTTAGGTGCTTCAACAGAGAACTTTTCGACAATGATCAGACGATCTTGACGTACCAATTCGGACAGAATGCTTTTCAGCGCGCCGCGGTACATCTTTTTATTTACTTTCTGACTGTGATCCTGAGGCTTCGCAGCAAAGGTCACACCACCTGAACGCCAGATTGGGCTCTTTACAGAACCTGCACGCGCACGGCCGGTGCCTTTCTGGCGCCACGGTTTCTTACCGGAACCTGTTACTTCAGCACGGGTCTTCTGAGCACGAGTACCTTGACGGGCACCTGCTGCGTAAGCAACAACAACCTGATGTACAAGCGCTTCATTGAAATCACGCCCGAAGGTAGTTTCGGAAACAGTCAGCGCGCCTTGCGCGTCTTTCATTACCAATTCCATTCCTATCTCCTCGACGTTACGCCTTGACAGCCGGTTTTACGATCAGGTTGCCACCGGTTGCTCCCGGTACAGCGCCCTTGACCAGCAGTAGGTTGCGCTCAGCGTCAACACGTACTACATCCAGGCTTTGAACAGTTACACGTTCATCACCCATATGGCCTGCCATTTTCTTGCCTTTAAACACTTTGCCCGGAGTCTGGTTCTGACCGATAGAACCCGGAACGCGGTGAGACAAGGAGTTACCATGGGTAGCATCTTGGGTACGGAAGTTCCAGCGCTTAACAGTACCGGCAAAACCTTTACCTTTAGACGTACCTGTAACGTCGACTTTCTTAACGTCTGCAAAGATTTCGACGCTAATTTCTTGGCCAGCAGTGAATTCTTGACCTTCTGGAAGGCGGAATTCCCACAGACCACGGCCAGCTTCTACGCCAGCTTTAGCGAAATGACCCGCTTCTGGTTTAGTAACGCGGTTAGCTTTTTTAGCACCGGTAGTTACTTGCACAGCACGGTATCCGTCGTTCTCCAGGCTTTTGACCTGAGTTACGCGGTTCGCTTCAATTTCGATAACAGTTACTGGGATTGAAACGCCATCTTCAGTGAAGATACGCGTCATACCCACTTTCTTACCGACTAAACCAATCATTGTTTCAACCTCTCAATCGCTCAATGACCTGATTAACCCAGGCTGATCTGCACGTCTACACCAGCAGCCAGATCCAGACGCATCAGAGCATCAACGGTTTTCTCGGTTGGCTCAACGATGTCAACCAGACGCTTGTGAGTGCGAATCTCGTACTGATCGCGCGCATCTTTATTGACGTGCGGAGAGATCAGAACGGTAAAGCGCTCTTTGCGAGTTGGCAGCGGGATCGGACCGCGAACCTGCGCACCAGTGCGCTTGGCAGTCTCGACGATTTCCGCAGTTGATTGATCGATCAAACGATGATCAAACGCTTTCAGGCGGATACGGATTCTTTGGTTCTGCATGAGACCAGAGCTCCAATTATTTATAAACGTAAATGATTACTCCTCGCACCCATTTCGATTGATGGGGGAGTGTAATCGTTCAACATATAACCCCCATATCGGGAGTATTGTTCAGTAACAGCACTAGGCTATGACTGACAGATTAGTTTCAATCTGGCCTACCAAGATTAGGTAGGCCCGCGCATTATACGTAAATACCAGCAGGAAGCAAGCCAGTGTTGGAAATCTATGCAAAAACTTGCCAGATAATTTAATTAAGGGGATATAAGGTTAATTTGTGCGGTAGGAATGAAAAAAAGAGTGAGTCCAAGAAGGATTCTCACTCTTTTTGACTGCGTAATCTTATGGTTAATAAACAAGCTATCTTGCAAGTATTTAGTCTTTCGCCAACTGTGCCTGAGAGTAGTTTTGTATACCTAAACGCTCAATCAGACTCAGTTCTGTTTCTAGCCAGTCAATATGGCCCTCTTCATCAGCAAGAATTTCTTTCAATAAATCGCGACTAACATAGTCATGGATAGAATCAGCATAAGCAATACCTTCACGCAGATCCTTCGCCCCGGCGAGCTCGAGAGCTAAATCTGATTTCAGTATTTCCTCAACATCCTCGCCAATATTCAGCTTACCCAAGTCCTGTAAGTTAGGAATACCTTCGAGGAATAAAATACGTTCGATGTATTTATCGGCATGCTTCATTTCGTCTATGGATTCGTGATACTCCTTATCATTAAGGCGCATCAGCCCCCAGTTTTTAAACATTCGGGCATGGAGAAAATATTGATTGATGGCAACTAGCTCGTTGCCGAGTAGTGTATTGAGATGTGCAATTATCTTTTTATCGCCTTTCATAAGTATACCCTCCGCTTCCAGTACACAAAGTGTAGTACCAGATGGCAAAGTGTGGGGAATACTTCTCCCTGCTAACTATTAGGCAACATCATTCATTTCTGGAATATTCGCGCGTTCCTCGATCAGTATCTCTCTGGCCTGTCGGATGCACTTACCGCAGTCTGTACCAATGGGTACCAATTGACGCAGTTGTTTAATGGTATGTGGATGGTGCTGACGTACAGCTTTGCGGATAACTTTGTCAGATACCGCATTACACAGACAAACATACATAGAGAGACTCACTTCTTAACCAATCTCTCAAGTGTAAATAAGAATGCGTGTTATTTCAATTAAGATTATTCACTTTATCAATAAAAAAGGGTGCCGAAGCACCCTTGGTTACTTGATCAATAAAATAATTAATCAGTAAAACAATTAAGCGATAACTTTAGCAACAACACCAGCGCCTACAGTACGGCCGCCTTCACGGATTGCGAAACGCAGACCGTCGTCCATTGCGATTGGGTGAATCAAGGTAACAACCATGTTCACGTTATCACCAGGCATTACCATTTCAACGCCTTCTGGCAGTTCGATGGTACCGGTTACGTCAGTTGTACGGAAGTAGAACTGAGGACGGTAGCCTTTGAAGAACGGAGTATGACGGCCGCCTTCATCTTTGCTCAGAATATAAACTTCTGAATCAAAGGTAGTGTGTGGTTTGATAGAACCTGGTTTAGCCAGAACCTGACCACGTTCGATATCTTCACGTTTGATACCACGCAGAAGAACACCAACGTTCTCACCAGCACGGCCTTCGTCCAGCAGTTTGCGGAACATTTCAACGCCAGTACAAGTAGATTTAACAGTATCTTTGATACCAACGATCTCTACTTCTTCACCAACTTTAACGATACCGCGCTCTACACGACCAGTTACAACAGTACCACGGCCTGAGATAGAGAATACGTCTTCGATTGGCAGCAAGAATGGCTTATCGATAGCACGTTCTGGCAGTGGAATATAAGTATCCAATGCTTCAGCCAGTTCGATAATTTTTGCTTCCCACTCAGGAACGCCTTCCAGTGCTTTCAGAGCTGAGCCCTTGATTACTGGAATGTCGTCGCCTGGGAAATCGTAAGCAGAAAGAAGTTCACGAACTTCCATTTCTACCAGTTCCAGCAGCTCTTCGTCGTCAACCATGTCACATTTGTTCATGAATACGATCATGTATGGAACGCCAACCTGGCGACCCAACAGGATGTGTTCACGAGTCTGTGGCATAGGACCGTCAGTTGCAGCAACAACCAAGATCGCGCCGTCCATCTGAGCAGCACCGGTGATCATGTTTTTAACGTAGTCGGCGTGTCCTGGGCAGTCAACGTGCGCATAGTGACGAGTCGGGGTGTCATATTCAACGTGAGAAGTGTTGATGGTGATACCACGAGCTTTTTCTTCTGGTGCGTTATCGATCTGATCGAAAGCACGAGCGCTACCGCCGTAGGTTTTAGCCAGTACGGTAGTGATTGCTGCAGTCAGGGTAGTTTTACCATGGTCAACGTGGCCGATAGTACCGACGTTTACATGGGGTTTGTTACGTTCAAATTTTTCTTTAGACACGACTATATTCCTTACTCTGGTGCTCTACCACTTATGAGAGAGCACTGGATCATTGTTTTAAACCCGAAAGCTTATTTGCCACGGGCTTCGATAACGGCTTGAGCGACGTTACTCGGCGCTTCAGCATACTTCAGGAACTCCATAGAGTATGAAGCACGGCCCTGGGTCTGAGAGCGCAGGTCAGTAGCATAACCGAACATTTCAGACAACGGAACCTGGGCACGAATAGTCTTACCAGTTAACGTATCTTCCATACCTTCGATCATGCCACGACGACGACTCAGGTCACCCATTACGTCACCCGCATAATCTTCAGGGGTTTCGATTTCAACCTTCATTATTGGCTCAAGCAGAACTGGTTTAGCTCGTTTGAAACCTTCTTTAAAGGCGATAGAACCGGCTAATTTAAACGCCAATTCTGAGGAGTCAACATCATGGTAAGAACCGTAGTGCAGACGCACTTTAACGTCCACAACCGGATAACCAGCCAGAGGACCGGATTTCAGTTGTTCCTGGATACCTTTATCAACAGCAGGGATGAACTCTTTAGGAATAGAACCACCAACGATTTCGTTGACGAATTCATACCCAGCGCCACCCGGTGGTAACGGAGACATATCGATAACAACATGACCGTACTGACCACGACCGCCTGACTGCTTAGCGTGCTTACCTTCCACGTCCTTGACGGTATCGCGGATAGTTTCACGGTAAGCAACCTGAGGTTTACCGATGTTTGCTTCCACGCTAAATTCGCGGCGCATACGGTCAACCAGGATATCCAAGTGCAGCTCACCCATACCAGCGATGATAGTCTGACCTGATTCTTCGTCAGTCCACACACGGAATGATGGATCTTCTTTTGCCAGACGCCCCAGAGCCATACCCATTTTTTCCTGGTCGGCTTTGGTTTTTGGTTCAACGGCAACAGAGATAACCGGCTCAGGGAACTCCATACGTTCCAGAATGATCACATGCTTTGGATCACATAAGGTGTCACCCGTCGTCACGTCTTTCAGGCCGATCGCTGCTGCGATGTCACCTGCGCGAACTTCTTTGATCTCTTCACGTTTGTTGGCGTGCATCTGTACGATACGACCCAAACGCTCTTCACGCGAACGTACTGAGTTCAGCACAGTGTCACCGGAGTTAACAATACCAGAGTACACACGGAAGAATGTCAGGTTACCCACAAACGGGTCGGTAGCAATTTTGAATGCCAATGCAGAGAACGGCTCTTTGTCGTCTGAATGACGAACAGCCGGAGTATCTTTACCATCGTCCAA
This sequence comes from Yersinia sp. 2540 StPb PI, assembly GCF_052217165.1. Taxonomy (NCBI): domain Bacteria; kingdom Pseudomonadati; phylum Pseudomonadota; class Gammaproteobacteria; order Enterobacterales; family Yersiniaceae; genus Yersinia; species Yersinia sp. 2540 StPb PI. The sequence continues at coordinate 848,351 of NZ_JAZGQC010000001.1, read as the reverse complement.
AATACCGTTGATTGCTTCAACGTCAGTTGGCGCTGGCAGATAATCGATAACTGCATCCAGCATTGCCTGTACGCCTTTGTTTTTAAACGCAGAGCCACAGGTAACCAAGATAATTTCGTTGCGCAGAACACGTTGACGCAGAGCTTTCTTGATTTCTTCTTCGGTCAGCTCTTCGCCGCCCAAATACTTGTCCATCAGCTCTTCAGACGCTTCTGCAGCCGATTCAACCAGATTCTGGTGCCATTCAGCAGCCAGCTCAGCCATATCAGCAGGGATCTCTTCGTATTCGAAGGTCACACCCAGATCGGCTTCATTCCAGTTGATCGCTTTCATTTTCACTAGATCGATAACACCAGTGAATTTCTCTTCCGCGCCGATTGCCAGTTGCAATGGAACTGGATTCGCGCCCAGACGAGCTTTAAGCTGGCCAACAACTTTCAGGAAGTTAGCACCCATGCGGTCCATTTTGTTAACGAACGCAATGCGTGGGACTTTATATTTGTTCGCCTGACGCCATACGGTCTCAGACTGTGGCTGAACACCACCAACTGCACAGTAAACCATTACCGCACCGTCAAGAACACGCATAGAACGTTCAACTTCAATGGTGAAGTCAACGTGCCCTGGGGTGTCAATGATATTGATGTGATGTGGTTCATACTGTTTAGCCATACCAGACCAGAAGCAGGTAGTAGCCGCAGAAGTAATGGTAATACCACGTTCCTGCTCTTGTTCCATCCAGTCCATAGTGGCTGCGCCGTTATGAACTTCACCGATCTTATGGTTTACACCGGTGTAAAACAGGATACGTTCGGTAGTGGTTGTCTTACCGGCGTCGATGTGAGCGCTGATACCGATATTACGATAGCGCTCAATGGGTGTTTTACGAGCCATTTGATTCCTCTATTGCCTTAGGCGTTCATTCGATTAACCATGCGGGTTAACTATTAAAGCGCCCGCATGGTTAGCATAGCTACTGCGTGGTAATTACCAGCGGTAGTGCGCGAACGCCTTGTTAGCTTCGGCCATACGGTGAACGTCTTCACGTTTCTTAACAGCAGAACCTTTGTTCTCTGCTGCGTCAGACAGTTCATTCGCCAAGCGCAAAGCCATGGATTTATCACCGCGTTTACGAGCAGCATCAACGATCCAACGCATTGCCAAGGCATTACGACGAACCGGACGAACTTCAACTGGTACCTGATAAGTAGAACCACCAACGCGGCGAGACTTAACTTCGACAGTCGGGCGCACGTTATCCAGAGCTACTTCGAAAGCTTCCAGAAAATCTTTACCAGAACGCTGAGCCAGGGTTTCCAGCGCGGTATAGACGATTGCTTCTGCAGTAGATTTTTTACCATCTACCATCAGGATATTTACAAATTTAGCCAGCAATTCAGATCCGAACTTAGGATCTGGCAAAATTTTACGCTGACCAATTACACGACGACGTGGCATGGAAATACTCCGTTGTTAATTCAGGGTTGTCCAAAACTCTAAGAGTTTATTTTGACATTAATGTGAAAATGTTTGGCCTTACTTAACGGAGAACCATTAAGCCTTTGGCTTCTTCACGCCGTACTTAGAACGTGATTGCTTACGGTCTTTAACACCTGAGCAGTCAAGCGCGCCGCGGACGGTGTGGTAACGCACACCTGGCAAGTCTTTTACACGACCGCCACGGATCAGGATCACGGAGTGTTCCTGTAGGTTATGACCTTCACCGCCGATGTAGGAGGTGACTTCAAAACCGTTAGTTAAACGCACACGGCAAACTTTACGCAGTGCGGAGTTAGGTTTTTTCGGGGTGGTGGTATATACGCGGGTACATACACCACGTTTCTGCGGGCATGCTTCCAGCGCAGGAACGTTGCTTTTAGCAACCTTCATGCTGCGTGGCTTGCGAACCAGCTGGTTAATCGTTGCCATTATTAAAAAAGCTCCTGGTTTTTTGCTTCGTAAACACGTGATAAATCCCCCTCGTTTGCACGACTGGCAGAGAACGAGGACGCAGAATTTTATGGCTGACTATCTAAGGTGTCAAGAAATATACAGCATTGACTGCATTACCATGCCAGTTGTTGCTGATGTTTTAGGGTCAAATCCACGAAGTGAGTATAGCCGATTAGCGTAGCGCTGTCTGAAATTTGACCAGACAAACCACGTGCAATAACGTCATCTTCTAACACAAATAGAGAAGCGGGGTTATTTAACAATAGCTTAAGACTTTCACTGTTTTTCAAAACAGTCATAACGCCATCTTGTAGAAAGAGAATCTCATCTTCGGATGTGACTAATCTCAGCAAAGCAGATAAATCGCAACGATAAGGAGAATGACTGACGGTATACAGCATTATAGCGACCCAAATCCCATTAAAAAGTTAGCACAACATCATAAGTTGCCAATTGGCGACGTAAATTTACCGGAGATAATACCTCGACAGCAAGGATCCAGTTCGTCACACCACTCAACCCGCGTTGCTCTAATGAGGCTTCGCAGATATAACAATTCTCAACATCGTACAGGGGTAAGACACCGAAAGTGGCAATATAGTTTCTGGCGAGAATTATTTCCGGTTGTTGCTGAGGTAATAGCTGCAAAACACCATCTGACAGAAAGAATACACCTAAATCTTCGCTTAATGCCGATGTAGCCAGTAAGGCATCCAACCCTTCCCGCCCTGCCGAATTGCCATGCGGACCTTGGGTGAAAACAAAAGCGACACGTTTCATTGCCATTAAAATTGCACCATGCGATCACAGGTCAATGCAGCTTCGGCTAACGCTCCCAGGCCGGTTAAGGTAAAACCCGGTTGCAGATTCGCTGCCGCAAGATTGAGTTGTTCGGCTTCCTGTTGGTCGGTTACACCACGGCGTAATGCCGCCGACACACACACATGCAACATAACAGCATGTTCAGCCGCCAATTGTTGCCACGCCCTTACCAAGTCAAATTCATCACTGGCAGGGGCAGTTAATTGGTTAGCGTTCAAAACGCCTTCGCGATAGAAGAAAACACTCACCAAACTGTGACCTGAATTTATCAGCGCTTGTGCGAATTGATAAGCACTACTGGCCTGCTGCGTACCATAAGCAGGCCCAGTGACCATAAGACAATATCTTTTCACGCCAGACATTAACGGTCGTGCCCTACAAGGTCGCCACTTTTGAATTGGCGAATGTAAAGATAGACGGTGTGTTTAGAGATATTAAGCCGTTCTGCAACCTGATTGATGGCATCTTTGATATCAAAAATACCCTTTTCATAAAGATTAAGTACCACTTGGCGGTTCTTCGCATTGTTAGAAACATTACGGTCCGCATTGACTTCTTCGATGGTAAATTCAAGTGTTTGCGCCACCAAATCATCAACAGATGAGGCAAAGTTGACCGAGGAAGCAACTTCCTGCGTTTCCGGCGGCATAAACGTTTGGATGATTTGTGAGAAAGGCACATCCAGATTCATGTTGATGCACAGCAAGCCAATAACACGCTGGTCACGGTTACGGATAGCGATAGTGACTGATTTCATCAGTACACCACTTTTGGCTCGGGTGAAATAAGCTCTTGAAACACTGCTGTCAGCACCGGCCATATCGTGCAACATCCGTAGAGCCAAGTCGGTTATCGGTGAACCAATTTGCCTTCCAGTGTGTTCTCCATTCGCAATTCTTACCGCAGAGCTTTTCAGATCTTCCAGTGAGTGCAGAACAATTTCACAGTGGCCGCCAATAAGCATAGCTAAGCCATCAACGACAGCTTCGTATGATTTTAGTATTTCATGGTCCGTCTGACTGAACGGACGTTCATCCAGTAAATCCAGTTCACTGGTTTCGCTACTGAGAAGCGAATTAGACATCGAAGACACCATCCTCTAGGTAAAGCCTGTCTCAATATCGTTGGCAGACTCATAACTCAATATCTTAGATTTTAAGTCTAGCAAATATGCTGAGATAAAATCCTTGCGTTTGCGCGTGATATTGACGTTAAGCCCACAAGCCATAAACCGTCAAGTTATCAACGAACAGAAGTGAAAATTGATAGATGTGCCGCAAAAAAAACCGCCACGACAATTATCGCAGCGGTTATAAGCAGAATCGGTGAACTAAGCTGAATTACTTCTTCGCTTTTTCGCCTGCAGCTGCTGCTGGTTGCTCTTCTGGAGCATCAGCTTTTGGCGCCGCTTTCACATCTAACAGTTCTACATCGAATACCAGAGTAGAGTTAGCTGGGATACCTGGGACGCCAGTTTTGCCGTAAGCCAGTTCTGGTGGGATAACCAGGGTGATCTTGCCACCTTTTTTGATTTGCTTCAGGCCTTCAGTCCAACCTGGGATAACACCGTCCAAGCGGAAGGATAATGGCTCACCACGCTTGTAGGAGTTATCAAACTCAGTGCCATCAGTCAGTGTCCCTTTGTAATTAACAACCACGGTATCACTGTCTTTTGGTGCTTCACCAGTACCGGCTTTCTCTACTTTGTACAGCAGGCCAGATTCGGTTTTCTTCACATCTTTTTCTTTAGCGAAAGTATCGCGATACTTAGCGCCCTTATCGGCATTTTCTTTAGCGTCCTGCTCCATTTTTGCCTGAGCAGAAGCTTTTACGCGAGCTTCAAAACTTTGCAGAGTGCTTTCAATTTCTGCATCAGTCAGTTTGCTTTTGTTAGCAAACGCGTCCTGAACACCGGCGATCAACTGGTCTTTATCCAGTTTAATACCCAGCTTTTCTTGTTCTTTTAGGGAATTATCCATGTAACGCCCTAATGATGCGCCTAATGCATAAGCAGATTGCTGGTCATCATTTTTAAATGCGCTATTGGTCGTTGCTGGCGCGGCTGCGGTTTTAGCTGCTTCAGCAGCGAAAGTAGCAGAGGTATTCAGGGTCAGCGCCATGGTGGTAGCCAGTAGCGTTACTTTAAACAGTGATTTCATCCATTTCTCCATTGGCTTAAGGACACTTACCCCAAGCAACGATTATAAGTGTAACTTGTACTATAACTGTCTGTGCGAACACAAAACAATCTCTATGCTGATGCTATTAAGTGATATTAAGACTTTTTTTACTACAAGAAGTTTCGTTTTATCGATATCTTGACCCTCGCAAGGCAATCACGGCGTTTTACAGGTAGAATCGCCCCTCCCCTGTTTTTTCTCTATGAGTATCAAATAGGAAGTAATAAGAGGGTATGGTTTGCAGTCATGAGAGGAAATTAATATGGAACAATCCCTGTTTGAACAACGGCTGGAAATGCTGGAAAGCCGTCTGGCATTTCAGGAAGTGACGATTGAGGAACTCAATTTGATCGTGACGGAGCACCAAATGGAAATGACCAAATTGCGGGAGCATCTGCGTTTGTTGACCGATAAACTGCGCGAATCTCAGTCTTCCATGATGGCCTCGCCAGCAGAAGAGACACCGCCTCCGCATTATTAATGCGGATAGCAAAAAGCCAGCCGCAAGGCTGGCTTTTGACTGACCATGTCAAATTTTAGTAACAGGTCAGATCTTAGTGACAGCCACAGCCGCCCTTACCACAACCACCTTTACCCTGTTCATGATCGTGGTCACCCTCATCATGGCCATGACCGCCGCAGCAACCATCACCGTGTTCATGATGATGATCATGCTCGCCATGTACGTGGCCATGTTGCAGCTCTTCTTCTGTTGCTTCACGGATAGCAACCACTTCAACGTGGAAGTTCAGATCCTGACCCGCCAGCATGTGGTTACCATCAACCACCACGTGCTCATCTTCAACAGCAGTGATCTCTACCGGTACTGGACCTTGATCGGTATCAGCCAGGAAACGCATGCCAACTTCCAGCTCGTCAACGCCCATAAAGACGTCTTTCGGTACGCGCTGCACCAGATTTTCATCATAGCTGCCGTAGCCTTCGTCTGCATTCACGCGCACATCAAAGCTGTCGCCAGCTTCATGACCTTCGAGCGCTTTTTCCAAACCAGCGATCAGGGAACCGTGTCCATGCAAGTAGTCCAACGGCGCACTCACCGGAGACTCATCAACTAAAACACCGTCTTCTGTACGTACCTGGTAAGCCAGGCTGACCACCAAGTCTTTTGCTACTTTCATGATATCTCCTACCCTTGGAACAAAAATTGGCACAGATTGTAGCTGAAATCTGCACCGCTGTACCCACCAGCATAAAAAATCGCGAAGGATAACGCTACTCGGGATGGAAAATACCGATCACTTGTTCATGCGGGCGGACGTGTTGATTGACCTGTTCATCCGTCTGGCGTTGATGGTGACCACACTTGACACACTCGACCACCTCTACCTGATCTTCACGCCATAAAGCCAATGTATCCAATGCCTTACATTTTGGACAAACCGCTCCAGCGATAAATCTTTTGCGCGTTTTTGTCTTATTAAGAGCACTTGTCATCGTTTTCTCCGACATTATTCGTATTCATCCCACCCATCTAACTGCCGACTTTCGTGTAGCATTTCTCGCTGGAAAATATCTTCCAGTTCACGGCGGGCCTCTTTAACTCTGGAGATTTGCGCCACATCACCATGATGCTGCGGCACCAATTCACGCAGCATCCGCATATCAAGACGGCGGAAATGTTGTTGCGCCCGATAAGCTTGATGTGGATGCATTCCCAATCCCAATAGCGTTTTACGCCCCAACTCCAGCGCACTGGAAAAGGTTTCGCGGGTGAAGTCTTTGACACCATTTTGCAACAGTTCATGTGCTTCAACACGCCCTCTGGCACGCGCCAGAATGTGCAAGTCAGGGAAATGTTGCTGGCACAGATGCACCAATGTCATGGTATCTTCCGGCTCATTACAGGTGATAACAATAGCTTTAGCTTTTTCCGCGCCGGCGGCCCGCAACAGTTCCAATTCGGTGGCATCGCCGTAATAGACTTTGTAACCGTATTTGCGCATCACACTCACCGCACTGACATCACGTTCTAACACGGTAATACGCATTTTGTTCGCCATCAGTAGGCGGCCAATCACCTGACCAAATCGCCCAAAACCAACAATAATCACCTGCGGATCATTATCTTCCACGAACGGCTTCTCATCGCTCTCTTCCTGCGCGTTATAACGGCGGATCAGAATGCGATCGATAGCCTGCATCAATAATGGTGTCGTCATCATCGACAACGTAACCACCACCAGCAGCAATGCCAGTTGTTCAGCATTTAGAACATGTTGAGAGAATGCAGCGGAGAACAAGACGAAAGCAAATTCACCGCCCTGACTGAGCACTCCGGCAAATTGCAAGCGCACCGAACGGCGCAAGCCAAATGTACGTGCCAAACCATACAATACGGTGCCTTTGATAAATACCAGCGCCAGCACACCTAACAACACATCCAGCAGGTGAGTGAATAGCACACCAAGATTCAGCGCCATCCCAACCGAAATAAAGAACAACCCGAGCAATAACCCTTTAAAAGGTTCGATGGCAATTTCCAGTTCGTGCTGAAATTCACTTTCGGCCAGTAATATCCCGGCGATAAATGTCCCTAACGCCATCGATAGGCCCAATGCATCCATAAACAGTGCAGAACCTAATACCACCAGTAATGCGGCGGCAGTAAAAACCTCCCGCACACCAGAGGCGACAATATAGCGAAACAAGGGGCGCAGCAGATAGCGACCACCAATCAACATGCCCGCAAACGCCGCAACTTTAATACCAATTTTGACCCAATCATTGGCAGCACCACCACCCCCCGCCAGAATAGGGATCAACGCCAAAGCAGGTATAACCGCCATATCCTGGAACAGTAACACCGAGAATCCGAGCTGCCCGCCTTCGTTGCGGTTCATGCCTTTTTCCCGCATTAGCTGCAATGCCATCGCGGTCGAGGACATTGCTAAACCAATGCCACCGATAACCGCCGCCTGCCAGGCGAATTGGGTGAAATAGAGTAATGCCCCCAATACTGCTGCTGTAATAACGACCTGACCCGCACCGACACCAAAAATAGAGCGCCGCAACTGCCATAGCTTGGCTGGATTCAACTCCAACCCAATGATAAACATCAGAAACACCACACCAAGCTCGGAGAAGTGCAGTATTTCGTCAACATCACGTATAAAACCTAACCCCCATGGACCAATAGCAATACCGGCTATCAGATAACCCAACACCGCACCAATACCCAGGCGTTGAGCAATAGGGACCGCAACCACAGCGGCAAATAAAAATAATAAAATGGCAGTAAGTAGCGCTGAGCCTTCCATATATCAGTGCCCTCCCGCAGGCAGCGGCGACTGCAACCACTGCGTATAAGCTTGCGCATGGCTGGCTAAGACTTCCGGTTTCTGACGTCGCGCCCAGTATATAATCATCGGGTTCATCCAATGCATATGGCACATAGCCGCTGTCAATTCGAAAGGGCGCAGAATATCTTCCATCGGATAGCGGTTATAGCCCCCTACCCGATAGGCCCCTTCCGGTTCGCCGGTGGTAATTACCGAGCGCCAATACTTACCCGTCAGAGCATGACCACCCACACCATTGGCAAAACCACGAGCTAATACCCGGTCCAGCCACTCCTTCAGCAACGCCGGGCAACTGTAGGTATAGAGAGGATGTTGAAATACAATAACTTGATGCTCACGTAGCAATTGCTGCTCATGGTGAATATCAATAAAGAAATCAGGATAATGTGCATAAAGATCGTGCACAGTAACATGTGCTAACTGCTGCACCGGTTGCAGTAAAACCCGGTTTGCCACCGAGTCTTGTGATTCCGGATGGGCATACAGCAGCAAAACCTTCGGTGGCTGCGACATCATTCCCCTCCAAAGCGTCGTCAGGGTCCGGTTTTTCCGTTACCATGCTCCGCAAAGACCAAAAAAGACTAAGATTTATACCCAAAGTAATTGGGGTTGCAGGTCAGCCGCAAGCGAGCAAAATCCGATAAGCCTATGCAAATAAGGCCAACTACAAATATGTGATTCGGGTGAATGCGCGCAACTAGCCCCCTGTAACGTCAAAAATACAATGATAATTTAACATACTCTAAACATACGGCACTCTATGATTGTTTTTTCTTCGCTTCAAATACGACGTGGTACCCGCGTCTTGCTGGACAACGCTACAGCAACGATTAATCCTGGCCAAAAGGTCGGGCTGGTCGGCAAAAACGGTTGTGGTAAATCCACCCTGCTGGCGTTGCTCAAAGGCGAACTGAGCGCCGATGGGGGCAATGCCACTTTCCCCAGCAACTGGGCACTGGCCTGGGTTAATCAAGAGACCCCGGCCCTGGATATTCCGGCGATAGAGTATGTTATCGACGGGGACCGCGAATATCGCCAATTGGAGGCCGAACTTCAGGCCGCTAACGAAAAAAATGATGGTCATGCCATCGCCACCGTGCACGGCAAACTTGATGCCATCCATGCCTGGACAATTCAATCCCGTGCCGCCAGTTTGCTACACGGGCTGGGGTTTTCTCAAGAGCAATTACAGCAACCGGTACGTTCATTTTCTGGCGGCTGGCGCATGCGCCTTAACCTGGCCCAAGCGCTGGTTTGCCGCTCTGATTTACTGCTGCTGGATGAACCGACCAACCACTTGGATTTGGATGCAGTTATCTGGCTGGAAAAATGGCTGAAAAGCTATTCTGGCACGCTGGTATTAATTTCTCATGACCGCGATTTCCTTGATCCTATTATTGATAAGATTCTGCATATTGAACAGCAGACGCTGAATGAATATACCGGTAACTATTCATCTTTCGAACGCCAGCGAGCGACCAAGCTCTCGCAGCAGCAGTCGATGTATCAGCATCAGCAAGAAAAAGTGGCGCATTTACAAAGCTATATCGACCGCTTCCGCGCACAGGCGACTAAAGCCAAACAAGCTCAGAGCCGCATCAAGATGCTTGAGCGGATGGAACTGATTGCACCTGCCCATGTGGATAATCCATTCCACTTCAGCTTCCGTACACCGGAAAGTTTGCCTGACCCCCTACTCCGCATGGAGAAAGTGAGCGCCGGCTATGGTGATCGTACGATTTTGCAGTCCATTAAGCTCAATCTGGTCCCCGGCTCCCGCATCGGTCTGTTGGGGCGCAATGGTGCGGGTAAATCTACGCTAATTAAGTTGCTAGCCGGCACATTAGAGCCACAAAGCGGTGAGATTGGTTTATCCAAAGGGATTAAACTGGGTTACTTCGCCCAGCATCAGTTGGAGTTTTTGCGTGCGGATGAATCACCGCTACAGCATATGAGCCGCCTGGCACCCAAAGAGTCGGAACAACAACTGCGCGACTATTTAGGTGGCTACGGTTTTCAGGGCGATCAGGTTACGGACCCAACAGCCCGCTTCTCCGGCGGTGAAAAAGCGCGTTTGGTACTGGCACTGATTATCTGGCAGCGCCCTAACCTATTGCTACTCGATGAGCCAACCAACCACCTTGATCTTGATATGCGTCAGGCGCTAACCGAAGCCTTGATTGATTTTGAAGGCGCATTGGTGGTGGTTTCCCATGACCGCCATTTACTGCGTTCCACCACCGATGACCTCTATCTGGTGCATGATGGCAAAGTAGAGCAATTCGACGGCGATTTAGAAGATTACCAGCAATTTTTGGTCGATGTGCAGCGCCAGCAAAGCCAGCAGGATAATCCGACAAAAGAGTTGTCCGGTAATAGTGCCCAACAGCGTAAAGATCAAAAACGCCGTGAGGCAGAGTTCCGAACCCAGACTCAGCCATTGCGTAAGCAGATTATGACGCTGGAAAAACAGATGGATAAGCTCAGTACCGAGCTGGCAGTCATCGAAGAGCGATTGGCTGATTCTGCCTTATACGATATTGCACGTAAGGCTGATTTGACCCAATGTTTACAGCAGCAGACGCAAGTGAAAACCAAACTTGAAGAGACTGAAATGCACTGGCTAGATGCTCAGGAGCAGTTGGAGAACCTCACTAAGATATTTGAAGCGGGATAACCGCTTTTCAGAAAACGCCAGTATTAAGGATAATAAGGTCATGACTAATAAGGATATTAGTGTGGTGGTACCGGTATTTAATTGCGCCGCTTACCTCACACAACTACTGGATTCATTGTACCAGCAGTCGGGTGTGTCATTGGAAATCATTGCCGTCAATGATGGTTCGACCGATGACAGCCTGACGATATTAGTAGCCGCCGCGCGCCGTGATTCGCGGCTGGTCATTGTTAATCAGGCCAATCAGGGGCTTTCTGCGGCCCGTAATGCTGGAATCGCTCGGGCAACTGCCCCCTGGATTGCTTTTGTTGATGGCGATGACTGGTTGGCCTCTGATGCTTTATCAACCTGGTTGCAACAGGCCAATCGGCAGCAATTAGATTTACTGATAGGTAATGGTTTTACCTTTACCACTGATCCCCACCTAGCGCCCAGCAGCCCCTTGTTACATAAACAGCCGTGGAGCGAGATACTTAGCGGCCAGCAATGGGTTATTCGCAGCATTGAACATAATGAGTGGCCACATTATGTATGGCTACAATTGATTCGGCGCGAATTGATCGCGACCCATCAACTCGCATTCATCCCTGGAATGCTACATGAAGATATTCTGTGGACCACCCATCTGGCACTCGCCGTACAACGTGTCGGTTTCTGTGATACGCCATTTTATGGTTATCGCACCAACCCACTCTCCATCACCCACTCTCCGTTACCCCAAGCCTTGGTGGCTCGCGCCAATAGCTATCTTAGAATTATTAACGCGCTAATTAACCTTTCTGCCACGCAACAACCGCCGTTAAGCCGTGCGCTGTTACGTCACGCTAATCAGGAGAGCGGCCATTTTTTCGGGTTGATGCGTAAGAAATTATCCCCGTCACCAGAACGTTCGGCACTCGCGGCTGAGTTTAGGGCATTAGGCTTACCCAAAGCGCTGTTTCAGGGCGCGGGGAATATCAGTGAGTTCTGGCGAGCGGTACGTTTATCAGTCACTCTATGGCGTTATGCGCAGCAGAAGCATTCATTATCAAAATAGATCTCAAATTTACGTTTATTTTTGTTATTACTCAGGAAATTTTCATGTTTAATAAGGCATAAAATTACTTCTGGGAATATGTATTGATGCAGCGCATTTTGGTTATCCGAATTGATTTCCTTGGCGATCTGGTTTGTACCACTGCTTTATTACATGCATTAAAGCAGCGCTGGCCAGCAGCCGAAATTCATGTGCTGGCCAATAAATACAATCGAGATGCACTGGCACGTAACCCCGATATCAGTACCGTTCACACCTACGTTTACAGTAAGCAATGTGAAAGAAACCAACAGCCGGGCAGGATCAAGGCGCTGTTTAATCGTCTGGCCCTGATTTGGCGACTGCGATGTTTACGTTTTGATTTACTGGTTATCCCTAACGGTGGCATGAACAAAAACAGTATCCAGTTCGCTAAACAACTTAATGTGGTCGATAGCCGTTGGCATAACCCGGGCAGTGAATTTGATGACCGCAATCCTGACCATGTGACCAATCGGCCAATACGCCATGAGGCGCTGTCTGGTTTTGCACTGCTACCCGAACTGGGGCGGGTCGACATCGATACGCTCAAATTACATCTCTATCCTGACCCACAATTGCAGGCAAAATGGCAGGCAGAATTAGGTGAACGCAAGCGGCCACGAATCGGGCTGTTTGTCTCGAATAAATCACCGCAACGGCGTTGGTCGTGGGAGAAGTGGCAACAGTTGGCACTGAAGCTCAGTGATCAGGCCGAGATAGTGATTTTATATGATCCCATCGCACCGCCAAGTGAACAGCAACTGGCGAGCATCCACGGCCGAAGTCTATTTACACCGTCAGTTGATGAGTTCGTGGCTGCAGCCAGTCAATTGGATGTGGTTATTTCGGCTGATAGCGCACCGGTCCATATCAGTTCAGCATTACAGATCCCGGTCGTCGCACTGTTTGAGTCGCGGCCAGAAAAATACCGGCGCTGGTACCCGTTAACCCGCCATGTGTTGTTACATGCCGGGCCACAGGTTGATGACATCACCGTTGATGCCGTTGACGCAGCGGCCCGCTCGTTGTTAATCACAGACTAAATCAAATCGCCCGTTAACCAGGCCGGTACACCGGCCTATCCCCCAGAATAGTCGCCCGATGCATCACCCGCCGTTGTGGCAGATAATCGGCATTGGCATAGTGCTGGGTGACACGGTTATCCCACATCGCCACATCATCCTGCTGCCAGCGCCAGCGTACTTGAAACTCGGGTTTGGTGGTGTGTGCAAACAGGAAACGCAGTAAAGCATCGCTCTCTTTATCACTCAATTCAACGATTCGGGTGGTGAATCCTTCATTGACGAACAATGCCTGACGCCCGCTCACCGGATGGGTACGTACCACCGGATGCAATATCGGCGGATTATTCTCTTTAGCCAGTAGCCATCGTTGATGCTCTTCCGGGGTCGCACGATGTTTGTGCTCGGGGAAGGAGTGCGCAAAGTCATGCTCGGCCTGTAAACCGGCCAAAAGCTGTTTAAACGGAGCAGAAAGCGCTTCATAAGCCGCAATCCCACTGCTCCATAAGGTATCACCACCGGTTGACGGTAGCTGCTTTGCCGCCAGAATCGCACCTAATGGCGGATTGGCGATAAACGTCACGTCGGTGTGCCAGTTATCGTTGTCCGGCGGATTATTATCATGGGTATCCAGCACGATAATCTCCTCACACTCTTTGGTGTGCGGATAAACCGGATGAATATGTAAATCACCAAAACGCCCGGCCAGTTCACGCTGCTGTAATGGCGTGATGGGTTGATTGCGGAAAAACAGTACCTGATGCTTGAGTAACGCATGATAAAGCTGTTCAAACTGACTATCACCCAACGGGCGGGCAATATTAATATTCTCAACCAAAGCACCAATATGCGGCCCTAACGGCGTGACTACCAAGCGTTCATTCATTGCTGTGCTCCATACCAAGGTGTTAGCCGGCGTTGGATCGCCCGCAAACTTAGCTCCATACCAAAAGCGATAATAGCAATCACACTGATGCCGGCGATGACGACATCGGTTGCGAGAAACTCACCGGCTGATTGCACCATAAACCCTAATCCGCGCGTAGCGGCAATAAGCTCAGCAGCCACCAACGTTGACCACCCCACACCCAACCCAATGCGGATACCGGTTAAGATTTCTGGCAAGGCGCTGGGGAGCACCACAAACCATAAAACCTGCCAGCGACTGGCCCCCAATGCACGAGCAGCTCTAACCCGCACCTGTGCCACGCTACGCACGCCAGCCACAGCGGCTAACGTCACCGGCGCAAATATCGCCAGATAAATCAGCAGGATCTTTGAGGTTTCACCAATGCCGAACCAGATAACCATAAGGGGCAAATAGGCTAAGGGGGGAACAGGGCGATAAATCTCAATCAGTGGGTCCAACACACCACGTACGGTGCTGCTTAGCCCCATCGCAATGCCCGTTGGAACACCAAGTGCGACCGCAGCGAGTAATGCGATAAGAATTCGCCCCAAACTGGCGGCCAGATGTTGCCATAGCGTGGCATCCATAAACCCCTGCGGGCTGGCAATCACCAATAACTGATGTAATACCTGCTGCGGCGCGGGTAAAAAGAGTGGGCTGATAAGCTGTAACGCCGTCACCGCCCACCACAACGCGACCACCACAATCAGAGTAATGATGCTAAGCCACAAGCCATTACCCGCAGGTAAACGGCGAGCCGCCTTCTTGGCAATCAACGGGGGTTCATCGTTAGCCGGTAGGCGATGAAGCGGCAGCGTGACGGCTTGATTACGTAACGTGCTGTGCAGGCTCATATCAATACCTCCCGTTGCTGGAAGACTTTACCCAACACATATTCGCGGCGGGCGATAAATTCAGGATCAGACTTAATGGATCGGCATGGCTCACCAGCGGCATAACGCTGACCAAAATTCAGCGACAGTCGTTCGACCACCTGCCCCGGCCCTGGAGACAGCAATAGCAGCTCGCTGGCCAGAAATACCGCCTCTTCGATATCGTGGGTGATCAGCAAAATTTGTTTGCCGGTATCACGCCAAATAGTCAGCAACAGCTCTTGCATCTGCTCGCGGGTAAAAGCATCCAGCGCGCCAAACGGCTCATCCAACAGCAACAAGCGCGGGTCAACCGCCAGTGCACGAGCAATCCCTACCCGTTGGCGCATCCCACCAGAGAGTTGCCAGATAAGGTGATGTTCAAAACCAGCTAACCCTACCCGATGAAGCATTTTCAGGGCAGTTTCGCGCCGCTGTTGTTTGCTTAATCCTGCCAGTTGCAGGCCAAACTCCACATTGCTGACCACATCCCGCCACGGCAGTAAGCCCTCATGCTGGAACACCACTCCCCGTTCGGCACTCGGGCCGTGAACCGGTATATCATCCAGAGTGATGCTGCCAGCTGAAGGCTCCATAAATCCGGCAATTAGATTCAATAACGTGGTTTTACCGCAACCTGATGGCCCCAATACCACGACCAACTCTCCAGATGCGATTTGCAGTGACACATCCTGTAAGGCAGGTTTGCCCTGATATTCGGCCCACAGGCCGCGCACGTTTAGCATGATGGCTCCTAGGACTGCGGTGTGGCCTGCACTGCTTTCACAAAGCGGTCAGTGACGAAATCACTATAATCGCTGGCAATTTGCGGGATTTTGCCTTGCTCTTTCAGGAACGCGGCAGTATCGCGGATGGCCTGATCCACTGGTTGACCCAGTTGCGTTATCTGCTCAGCGACAGGCAAATAAGTATTGCCCTTCACCAGCTCCGGCACTTGATCGGTAGGGACACCACTTAAGCGCGAAAGCTGCCCCAGATACTGCTGATTTTTCAGCCATTGTTCTGGTTGGGCCAGATAAGCACCTTGGGCGGCCAATGCACTGCGGGCGAAGGCGGTGACCACCTCAGGATGGGCTTTGGCGAAATCTTTGCGCACCACCCAGACATCCAGGGTTGGCGCGCCCCATTGACCTACTTGGGCAGAATCAGTCAGGACGGTGCCGGTTTTGGCTAATTCGTTAACGGCAGGAGCCCAAACATAAGCGCCATCAATGTCACCCCGCTGCCAAGCGGCGGCGATAGCAGGTGGCTGCAAGTTGAGGATAGTGACCTGATCCGGCTTAATTCCCCAATGTTTCAGGGCTGCCAGCAGACTGTAATGTGTCGTGGAGATAAACGGCACGGCAATACGTTTACCAATTAAATCTTGTGGGGTTTTAATGTCTTTCTTCACCACCAGCGCCTCTGAACTCCCCAGTTGTGACGCCAGTAGGAAGACCTCAATTGGCACCTTCTGGCTGGCAGCAACGGCTAATGGGCTGGAGCCGATATTACCAATTTGCACATCACCCGAGGCCAATGCCCGCACAACGCTAGAGCCGCTGTCAAACTTGCGCCAATCCACATTGGCACCGGACAACTTGGCAAAGCTGTTATCCGCTTGCGCGACTTTTGCCGGTTCTGCGGAAGTTTGATAAGCCACCGTCACATCGACAGCATGTGCACTGGCAGCAACCATCGACAGAGCTAACAGTGCACCACCTGGCCGTAAAAAGCCGCGTATTGCGGCGGTAAGACTTGCAGAAGATAAGGTTATCGCCATGGTTCACTCCGCTGGGTTAACTGTGTCATTCGCTATTGCTGCGACCCTGAGCGCACCGGGCGCTCTGAGATGACAGTGTTACCCGAAGGAGTAATACGACAAAAGGAATAAAAGAATATTCTTTATTCCTTTTGGTGATAAGAAAAATCTGAAGGAATTGTCTATGCAGTTAACTTAAAGATCTATTTGGCCTTTCATAAAAATGCGAGCATCACCGGCAATTAAAGTACGATCACCGGCTAAGGTGCAGAATAATTCGCCACCGCGTGCTGATATCTGCCGGGCGTGCAGTGATGACCTTCCCAGTCGCGCGACCCAATAGGGCATTAAGGTACAATGGGCTGAGCCGGTAACCGGATCTTCATTGCAGCCAAGGGTAAAGTAACGCGAAACAAAATCCACTTCATCACCCGGCGCGGTCACAATCACCCCACAACCGGTATAGGCAATCAGCGCAACAATATCGGGTTGTAACTGCCGTACCTGCTGCTCGTTTTCCAGCACCACCAACAGAGATTTTGCCTGCCATACCTGCTGAATGTTGCTGCCAAGCAATGCACTCAACTCTGTCGCGATAGCGATTTGGTCGGGCGGTAATGAAGGGAAATCCAGCGACAGTCGGCCGAAGTTATCGCCATCGCGCTTGACGTACAGGTCACCGCTGGCACTGCGAAAACAGATATCATGCAAGCCAGGATTAACGATGCTGAACATCACATGCGCCGCCGCCAATGTGCCGTGTCCACATAAGTCGACTTCACGTTCCGGGGTAAACCAGCGGATCGCCGATTTATCCCCTTCATCCCAGACAAAACTGGTTTCCGGTAAATTAATCTCGGCCGCGATACTTTGCATCTCTGCGGCCGACAACGGTTTCTTCAGCAGATACACCCCTGCCGGGTTGCCGGATAACCCTGCGCCAACAAATGCATCAACATGAAAATAGTTATAGGCCATCAATTAGCTCCACTGATTAATGCCAAATCAATAACACACAGGCTGCCGTCAGCAAGCCCATCGAGATATTAAAGCTAAACCAGGCGCGGCGGCTGCGTAACAAGCGCCCAATCAAAGTACCAAAACCCAGCCAAATGATGCCGGCCACCAGGTTCACCATAAACATACCAAGGCTTATCATTACGATAGAATGATTATAGGCGGCCCCGGTCATACTGAAGCTGGCGACTGACCCGAGTCCCATCAACCAGGCTTTGGGATTAAGGAACTGCAATAACCAGCCCTGATACAAGCGCAACGGTTTTGGCGGTGCGACATTGGTTTCCAATTTCTCATAGGCAGAAGTGGCAATTTTCCATGCCAGCCATAGCAGATATAGGCTACCCAAAATTTTCAGAACCAGATGGAGGGAGGGGTAGATAAGAATCAGGCCGCCGACACCAAAAGCCACCAACAGCAACATGCTCTGCATGCCTAACATAATACCTAACATCAGCCAGATAGAACGCATAAAGCCGAAGTTAGCCCCCGCAGAGGTTAACAACATATTGTTTGGACCGGGGGTAATAGCTGCAACCCAAAGAAAGCCTACCATTGAAAGAAATAAACTCAGTTCCATGAGACGGGTGCCTCTCACCCAAAATGATGCGCGATATACCCATGAAGCTAACAGTGTGTTATTGATCACACAAGAGCAACAACATGATTTCCATTCACTATATGCATGAATTATTTCGCCCACTGGCCGGAGCCAGTAATCCACATCTACAAACACTGTTGCCACGACTGGTCAGACGGCATGTGCAATTGCAACCGTTCTGGCAACGGCTGGAACTGCCTGATGGCGATTTTGTCGATCTGGCCTGGAGTGAAAATCCCGAGCTGGCAAGAGATAAACCCAGAGTCGTACTCTTCCACGGTTTGGAAGGTAATTTTTACAGCCCTTATGCCCATGGGTTATTAAGTGCATGGCAAGCCAAAGGCTGGCTCGGTGTGGTGATGCATTTTCGTGGATGCAGTGGAGAGCCAAATCGTAAGTCACGCATTTATCACTCCGGTGAAACAGAAGATGCTCGCTTCTTTCTCCGCTGGCTGCGAGAGCGCTATGGCCAGGTGCTAACCGCCGCCGTCGGGGTCTCTTTGGGTGGCAATATGCTGGCGATGTATTTGGCAGAGCAAGGCCAAGATAGCCTGTTGCAGGCCGCAGTGGTGGTGTCAGCACCACTGATGCTTGAACCCTGTGCTAATCGTATGGAGCAAGGTTTCTCCCGGGTCTATCAGCATTATTTACTGGGCCAACTAAAGTTAAATGCCACGCGTAAGCTTTTGCATTACCCCGGAAGTCTGCCTTTGGATCTGGCTCAATTGAAAGGGTTGCGGCGAATCAGAGATTTTGATGATGTCATTACTGCTAAAATTCATGGTTTTAATGATGCAGTTGATTATTATCGCCGTTGCAGCGCCCTGCCGCTATTGCCGCAGATTACGACTCCGTTGCTGATCATTCATGCCAAAGATGATCCGTTTATGACGGCTGAAGTTATCCCGGATCTCAGCGAGTTACCGGCCAATATTGACTATCAGTTAACCGAACATGGCGGTCACGTTGGTTTTGTCGGTGGCTCATTGAAACACCCACAAATGTGGCTGGAACAACGTATTCCGGCCTGGCTTTCCCCTTATCTGGAGCAACAGCAATGATAGTTCCCTGGCAGCAAGTTGACGGTGAAACACTGGATAACTTACTTGAAGCCTTTGTGTTACGTGAAGGTACCGATTACGGCGAGCATGAGCGCTCATTAGCGCAAAAAGTCGAGGATGTACGCCGCCAGTTGATCAGCGGTGAAGCCATATTGGTGTGGTCCGAATTACATGAAACCATCAATATTATGCCGCGCAGCGCATTTCGCGCCGGAGCAGAAGAGCAGCAATAGTCCTTCCGCTGTTACGAAGACATTGACTGAAACAGGGTGACAAGCCCGCCACTTTGCCCTAAAAATAATCATCAACGATAAAAAACAGGCGATTGCAGCCCGGTCACTGAAGATCTAACCCCCATGGAGTTACAGCTAATATGTCGACTAAACATCCGGTTATAGCCGTTACCGGCTCAAGTGGCGCAGGGACAACCACCACCAGCCTGGCATTCCGTAAGATCTTTCAGCAATTGAATATTCGCGCAGCGCAAATTGAAGGTGACAGTTTCCATCGCTATACCCGCCCTGAGATGGATGCAGCCATCCGTAAAGCACGAGATCAAGGCCGACATATCAGCTATTTTGGCCCCGAAGCCAATGACTTTGGCCAGTTGGAGCAAAGTGTGTCGGAATACGGTGAACACGGCACTGGCCGTTCACGTAAGTATTTACATACCTATGATGAAGCGGTGCCATACAACCAAATTCCCGGCACGTTTACCCCGTGGGAAGCATTGCCACAACCCACCGACGTGCTGTTTTATGAAGGGCTGCATGGCGGCGTGGTGACTGAACATCATGATGTGGCGAAACACGTCGATCTGTTGGTGGGCGTGGTACCTATCGTCAATCTGGAGTGGATTCAGAAATTAGTACGCGATACCGGCGAACGCGGCCATTCGCGTGAAGCGGTGATGGATTCCGTAGTGCGCTCCATGGATGATTATATCAACTACATTACACCGCAGTTCTCACGCACTCATATCAACTTCCAGCGCGTTCCAACCGTTGACACATCAAATCCGTTTGCTGCCAAAGCGATTCCGTCACTGGATGAAAGCTTTGTGGTTATTCATTTCCGGGGTTTGGATCAAATTGATTTCCCTTACTTACTGGCGATGTTGCAAGGATCATTTATCTCGAATATCAATACATTGGTGGTACCCGGCGGAAAAATGGGGCTGGCAATGGAGCTGATTATGGCGCCGCTAGTGCAGCAGTTGTTGGAAGGGAAGAAAATCAGTTAATCGCCTTCGTTCTTGGCGTTGCAGTATAGCAATTGCTGGAGAGAGAAAAATAATTTGGCTCAATCCCAACCCAAAGTAATTGGAGCTGCAGGTAGGCGGCAAGCGAACTCATCCCGATGAGCTTACATAAGTAACTGATTCGGGTGAGCGAACGCAGCTAACAACCCTGCAGCTTCAAGTACGAAGGGTTTGCTTAGGCGATGTCACGGATCTCAAAACTGTGGGTAATAGTCGCCGCTTTACCCAACATCAGTGAGACGGAGCAATATTTTTCTGCTGACAACTCAACGGCTCGTTCCACAATTTTGTCGGTCAGACCTTTGCCGCTGACAATAAAATGCAGGTTGATTTGCGTAAACAGACGCGGTGCCTCTTCGCGACGCTGCGAGGTTAATGTCACTTCGCAATCACGCACATCATTGCGGCCTTTTTGTAAAATAGAGACCACATCAATCGCGCTACAGCCGCCTGCTGACATTAACAACATTTCCATCGGACTCGGTGCTTTGTCTCCAGCATTACCGTCCATCAACACCTGATGACCTGATGCCGATTCACCCAAAAATGTCAGCCCCTCAACCCACTTTACACGTGCCTGCATAACTCTTGCTCCCGGTTAAATTTTCTGATCCAGACTACCCTTTCATTTACAAACTGGCAATGTAACCCGATGTTCATCATGCTGAAGCGATACAACACAAGACACTGGCTTCATCCTGTGCTACAAACAGAACCGAAAGTGTTGTTTCTAGAATTAAATAGGGTAGCTTCTCAATACTCAGTGGAGGGTTTCTACCCGGTACGTATCTTGGCTATACCTTTCGGCAGTTGAGCAAATTAATATGCTACGAGAAAGTGTATTTTATAAGCACGCCGTACAGGGAACTCTGAGCCCTGTTATGTTAGGCAGCGATAACAACAGAGGATAACAGCGAATGGTTCTCGGCAAGCCACAAACAGACCCGACTCTCGAATGGTTCCTGTCTCATTGCCATATCCACAAATATCCATCGAAGAGTACGCTGATTCACCAAGGTGAAAAGGCCGAAACACTTTACTACATCGTGAAAGGCTCCGTTGCGGTGCTTATTAAAGATGAGGAAGGTAAAGAGATGATTCTCTCCTATCTAAATCAGGGAGATTTCATCGGCGAACTTGGATTATTTGAAGAAGGCCAAGAACGTAGCGCCTGGGTTAGAGCAAAAACCGCCTGTGAAGTGGCTGAAATTTCTTACAAAAAATTCCGTCAGCTGATTCAGGTCAATCCAGATATTTTAATGCGCCTATCTTCACAGATGGCGAGTCGCTTACAGATTACATCTGAGAAAGTGGGCAACCTTGCTTTCCTTGATGTGACTGGGCGTATTGCACAAACGCTGCTTAATCTGGCAAAACAACCTGATGCCATGACCCACCCAGATGGGATGCAGATTAAAATTACCCGCCAGGAAATTGGTCAGATAGTTGGCTGCTCCCGCGAAACCGTGGGGCGGATACTAAAAATGCTGGAAGATCAAAACCTGATCTCCGCACACGGTAAAACGATTGTCGTCTACGGCACCCGTTAATTCCCCCTAAACTGGTGCCGATACTGTCGGCATCAGTTTTTTAATCTTTTGTGATCTATAAATTTCTGGGGCCTTTATGAAATGGCAACGGCTTATTTATCATCCTGAAGTTAATTACGCACTACGCCAAACATTGGTTCTCTGTCTGCCCGCAGCATTAGGGTTCGCTCTCGGCGAACTTCGGCTGGGCTTGATGTTTTCTCTGATACCCGCCTGTTGCAACATTGCCTCACTGGATACACCACACCAACATTTTTTCCGGCGTCTGCTGGTCGGCGGCGCGCTGTTTACTGTGAGTAGCTTCCTAACCCAGCAACTGCTGCTATGGGATATTCCGTTGCCTGCCGTCATGCTCAGCCTGGCATTAGTTCTGGGGGTGAGTGGGGCGATTAGCCAGTTGAATGGCCATTTGTTACCCGCGGCACTGATTGCTGCTATTTTCAGCCTCAGCATGGTGGGCCGCGCGCCGATCTGGCAAGCCCCGTTGCTGTGTGCCGTAGGGACACTGTGGTATGGGGTGTTTAACGGGTTATGGTTCCGACTCTGCAAGGATCAACCGATTCGCGAACCTTTGAGTCAGCTTTATCGCTTACTAGCCGATTATTGTGACACCAAATACAGCCTGTTTGCTCAGCACCTTGAGCCGGAAAAATCGATACCGCCGCTGCTGGACAGACAACAGGCGATTATGGACAAGATTAATCAGCTTTATCAGCAATTTAATCTGATTCATAACACCACGAAGAAAGAGCAGAAACGGTTGTTGGGATTGTTCCAAATGGCTCTCGATTTGCAAGAGCACATTACTGCGGCCTTGATTCAGCCGGAAAAAGCACAAGAGTTAATGGAGCAGACACAGATTGAGAGCGTGATGCGCCGTAATTGCCAGAAAATCTCAGCTCAAATGCGCAGCATCGCCAACGACATTCTCTATCACCACCATGCTGATGAGCATTTCACTGCCGATGATGGTCTGACAGAACTGGCAAGCATCGCACAGGCACACCCAGACAACCCGGTCGCACAATTCTACTACTACCATATCAGCCACGTGACCCAGCTATTGAGTGACCGGCGACCACTGTATGACCGTGACCTGATGTCCAGCCAACAACCACAACCTTTCTGGCCGGCGTTGATCAGCTATCTGTCGTTCAAATCAGGTGCACTGCGGGAAGCCGCTCGTCTGGGCGTAACACTGGCAGCAGGTAGCTATATCGGTAACTTAATTCATCTACCCAAACCTTATTGGATTTTGCTTACTGTGATGCTGGTAACGCAGAACGGTTATAACGCCACCAAGGTACGAATCCATCACCGTGCACTCGGCACCTTGATAGGGCTGATATTGGCCGCTGGTCTATTGCATCTGCCAATGCCAGAGGGTGCCACCCTTGGCATTATGCTGCTCATTACCCTTGCCGCTTATCTGGTTCAACGTAAAAACTACGGGCTATCTGTTGTTGGCAGAACCATAACCGCAGTCTATATCTTGCAATTATTGACCGGAGAAGGCGCTGACTTCTTGGTTCCGCGATTGCTGGATACCTTAATTGGCTGCGCATTGGCCTTTGCCAGTGCCTTATGGCTGTGGCCTCAGTGGCAGAGCGGTTTACTGCGTAAGAATGCCCATCAGGCGCTAGAGGCGTATCAGAAGATTTTGCGCTTGCTGCTGACGCCTGAGCCTGATATCAACCAACTGGCCTATGAACGCATTGCAGTAAATAAGGCCAGTAACACCGTGTTAAGTTCCTTAAATCAGGCGATGCAAGAGCCGGGGTTCAACTCAAAATATTTGGCAGATATGCGATTATGGGCCACTCACAGTGAGTTGATTGTTGGGCATATCAATGAGATGACTATCCTGACGCGGGCTTATCCCTTGGGGAGTTCAGTACCAGGTAAACATCACATTCAGCTCAGCGTCGAACTGGCGGCGGATTATTTACAACTCTGTGAGATAGCCATTCAGCAATGCCAGCAACGGCTGGAGTCAGACAACAGCGAGGGGAATAACGATTTCGTGCAGATGCCGGATGTCACACCGGATACACAAATTTCTGAACTGGAACGTAATTTACGCCGGGTTTTGTCACACTTAAGCGTGATGCATACGGTGTCTGCCATGGCTTGGCAACAACAGCCCCATCACGGTATTTGGCGCAGTCGGAGATTGCGGGAGCATGTATAGCAATGGAGAGGCAAAATACCTCTCCATAATTGAGTTAACCCTGGACCAGACTGGCGATGGCTTGCTCTAACCGCGCCATTCCTTGTTTGATATCATCCAGCTCCACCACTAATGAAGGGGCTAACCGCAACACATTTGGCCCGGCATTGAGGACCATCAAGCCATTAGCCGCCGCAGCCATCAGCAACTCGCGCGCACGGCCATGGTATTGCGGCGTTAACTCGGCACCAATCAATAACCCCATGCCACGGATATCGTCAAACAGGTGATACTTGTTATTGATCTCTTGCAGAGCCTGCACAAACAGGCTGTGGCGCTGTTCAATACCATTAAGTACCTCAGGGGTATTAATCACATCCAGAGCAGCCTCAGCGACGGCACAGGCCAGAGGATTGCCCCCATAGGTGGTGCCGTGAGTTCCCACCGCCATTACCGACGCAATTTCTTCCGTGGTTAGCATCGCACTGATAGGGAAACCACCACCTAAGGCTTTCGCCGTGGTCAGAATATCTGGCGTCACACCATAATGCATATAGGTAAACAGCTTGCCGCTACGCCCCATACCGCTTTGTACTTCGTCAAATACCAGCAGCGCATCATGCTGATCACATAAAGCCCGCACCCCTTGTAGAAATTCAGGCGTCGCAGAGGTT
Organism: Yersinia sp. 2540 StPb PI; assembly: GCF_052217165.1. Taxonomy (NCBI): domain Bacteria; kingdom Pseudomonadati; phylum Pseudomonadota; class Gammaproteobacteria; order Enterobacterales; family Yersiniaceae; genus Yersinia; species Yersinia sp. 2540 StPb PI. The sequence continues at coordinate 823,442 of NZ_JAZGQC010000001.1, read as the reverse complement.
AACCCCCCTTCTCCCTGAATGGGTTCGAGCACCACCGCACAAGTATGATCATCCATAACGGCTTTCACCGCAGCCAGATCATTAAACGGCACATGGATGATATCGGCAGGTTTCGGGCCAAAACCATCGGAATACTTGGGCTGCCCCCCCACCGATACAGTAAACAAGGTGCGGCCATGGAAAGCATTATGGAAAGCAATGATTTTAGTCTTATAGGGGCTATGACGCTCAATGGCATAATGACGGGCCAGCTTAAAGGCCGCTTCATTTGCCTCGCCACCCGAGTTGGCAAAAAACACGCGATCCGCAAAGGTGGCATCAATCAGTTTTTGCGCCAAACGCAGCGCAGGCTCATTAGTGAAAACGTTACTGGTATGCCATAACGTCTCACCTTGCTGATGCAATGCCGCTACCAGCGCCGGGTGGCAATGCCCCAGAGCAGTAACCGCGATCCCACCAGCAAAATCAATATATTCCTTGCCTTGTTGATCCCACACTCGGCTGCCCTTCCCTTTTACCGGAATGAACTGTGCTGGTGCATAAACAGGCAAAATAACCTGATCGAATGTACTGCGAGTTACTGCTAACTTATCCGCCATTATACTGTCCACCCTGATATCCCCTTCGCACTTGAAGCTACAGGGTTGTTAGCTGCACGCAGCGTTCAAATCTGTTCCCGACAGATTTGTCCCCCGAATCACTTGACTGTGTAAGCTCATCGGGATTCGTTTGCGGGCTGCCTACCTGCAACTCCAATTACTTTGGGTATAATCCATTGAGTTACCAATTATTGGTATGTGAAAATATAATCACAAAATATGCATAAAAAATCACAATCAGGCAAACAAAAAAAACAATTAAATAATAAATACAACTCAACCAGCTAATTTTTAAGGAAATTATCTAATAATTGATGACCTTGCTCGCTGAGGATACTCTCAGGATGGAACTGCACTCCCTCCAATGGCAAGGTGCGATGACGGATACCCATAATCTCATCCATCACTCCCTCATGTTCGGTCCAGGCGGTCAGTTCAAAACAGTCTGGCAATGAGTCGCTCGCAATCACCAAAGAGTGATAACGGGTCACGGTCAGCGGTTGGTTAAGCCCCCGAAAAACCCCCTGACCATTATGGCAAATAGCCGTGGTTTTACCGTGCATCACTTGCCGCGCTCGCACTACGCGTGCGCCAAAAGCCTGCCCTAGTGCCTGATGCCCCAGGCAAACCCCCAGTATCGGTAATTTTCCGGCAAAATGGCTGATGGCAGCTAAAGAAATTCCGGCCTCATTGGGCGTGCAAGGACCAGGCGAAATCACCAAATGTGAGGGTGATAACTTTTCAATATCAGCGAGTTGTACCTCATCATTACGTTTAACCACCACCTCAGCCCCCAATTCACAAAAATACTGGTAGAGGTTGTAAGTAAACGAATCGTAATTATCGATCAATAGCAGCATTTCATATCCAAAAAATCAGGTTAACGCTTACGCCCACCGGTAATTGACCCCAGGACACCACGCAAAATTTGTCGTCCCAAGTCCCGCGCCATGCTCTTGGCTGCCGTCTGGACGATACCATCACGTTTGCCACCGCGCGGGCCGGTAGAGCCAAACAGTAGATCATTCAGCCCATCCATCAAACCACCGCCCGCGCTACCCTGCTGATCGGTTGACGGCTGAGAAGCCGCCCCCCCTCCGGCCGCTGCATCCCCCATGGTAGAGAATCCACCCGCAGATAATTTCTCATAAGCAGACTCGCGATCCACCCCCTCTTCATAACGGCCATACAGTGGGGAATGATTGATAGCGTGATTACGCGCTGCCGCATCCAATGCGCCCATTTTTGATTGTGGCGCGATAACCATACCCCGCTCGACCACATTAGGCCGCCCTTTCTCATCAAGGAAAGAGATGAGTGCCTCGCCAACCCCCAATTCGGTAATCACCTGTTCGGCACTGAATGCCGGATTCGCGCGCATAGTCTGAGCTGCGGCTTTAACTGCTTTTTGATCCCTTGGGGTAAAGGCACGCAGGGCATGCTGTACCCGGTTGCCCAATTGGCCGAGGATTTTATCGGGAATATCTAATGGATTTTGCGTCACAAAATAGATGCCGACCCCTTTCGAGCGAATCAGCCGGACCACCTGTTCAACTTTATCCACCAGCGCCGTTGGCGCATCACTGAACAACAGATGGGCTTCATCAAAGAAAAACACCAGCTTAGGTTTATCAACATCACCCACTTCAGGAAGTTGCTCGAAAAGTTCTGCCAGCAACCACAACAGAAAAATCGCATACAGTTTGGGCTGATTAATTAACCGATCAGCCGCTAACAGATTGATAACTCCCTGCCCATGGCTGTCGATTTGCATTAAATCGTGAATATCCAGCATCGGCTCGCCAAAGAATTGATTGGCACCTTGCTCTTCCAAAGCCAGTAAACCACGCTGGATAGCACCAATTGAGGCCGGCGTGATGTTGCCGTATTGCGTACGGAACTGTTTCGCGTTGTCACCAACATATTGCACGATAGCCCGCAAGTCTTTCATATCAAGCAGCAGCAGGTTGTTGTCATCGGCAATTTTGAATACCAGTTGCAACACACCACTTTGCACGTCATTCAGATCAAGCAGACGCCCTAGCAGCAGCGGGCCAAGATCGGAAATAGTGGCACGGATCGGATGACCCTTTTCAGCGAAGATATCCCACGGCACAATCGGGCAAGCTTGTGGCTGCCAATCCGTAACACCTATCGCTGCCAGTCGGGTTTGAAGTTTTTCCGAATCAACCCCTTCCGCCCCAATGCCAGATAAATCCCCTTTCACATCGGCGAGAAATACCGGCACACCAATACGGGAAAATTGCTCAGCCATTTTTTGCAGGGTGACTGTTTTACCAGTGCCGGTCGCGCCAGTAATCAAGCCATGACGGTTAGCCAGAGCCGATAAAATCACTAAATCCTGTGCCGGCGGCACCTTCGCGATAAGCAATGTTTCACTCATAAACCTTCACCCCATCACGTTTACGTTAGAGACAGATAATTGATTATAAGCACCCGATTCGGGCAAACGGATTAATTTATGATAGCAATGCGACTGTTACCCAAAGAACGTGGCGTTGCAGATGGGCAGCAAGCAAAAGACAGATTGGTTGTAAACCAGCCTTCGAGGTTTAGCGTGAAGGCTGGTAACCAGCGATTAAGGTAAAACTTTCGCTGACAGGATAGTGATAGGTTTGACCGGCACATTCTGATACGGGCCGACATTTTCGGTCTGAACCTGGGAGATCTTCTCTACCACATCCATCCCTTTAACCACTTTACCGAACACCGCATAACCGAAGTCACGTTGGCCGTGGTCAAGGAAGGCATTATCTGCCACATTCAGGAAAAACTGGCTGGTAGCACTGTCTTTATCAGCAGTACGGGCCATAGAGATGGTGCCACGCAGGTTGCGCAGGCCGTTATCCGCTTCATTCTTGATTGGTGTTTTAGCAGTTTTCTGTTTGAAGTCAGCAGTAAAACCACCACCTTGAACCATAAAACCAGGGATAACACGGTGAAAAATAGTGTTGTTGTAGTAGCCGTTGTTAACATAATCAACGAAGTTTTGTGTTGAAACCGGGGCCTTCTGGCTATTGAGTTCCAACTCAATATTCCCCACTGACGTCGTTAACAACACATGAGGCTCACCGGCAGCAAAAGCTGCGGGGGCCACGGCGCTAAGGGAACAAAGTGCAATGAAGGTCACTAAAGTACGTTTAAACATTAACGGTTCCTTTCTGTAGGATGCGAACAACGGAAAAGCGCTTTGATTCTAGAGAGCTGACCCGCGCAATGCCACCCATTTACGGAATTTTACGTAACAGAATGCGCATTTAGGCTGAAAAGCTGCCTCTTCAGCAGTTAAACCGCACCATGATGATTAATTAGCCAAATTAAACCATTCCCGCACTCCCAGGCAACAGTGGAATTCTGCTATAGGGATCACGTCTTGTTTATTTTCCTTTATCTTATCTGCCATTTTTGAGAGAAACATCTCATTTTGTTTTTGGTTAATCGCTAGTCTGCTTCCAAATGAGAGCGCTCTCATTTCTAATTAATCTATATGGAAGCCAAATGATGAAAACCTTTAAAATTGCCATTATCGGTGGCGGTAGTAGCTATACCCCGGAGTTGGTTGATGGGCTGATTCAGCGTATTGACCAGTTACCGGTCACTGAACTGGCACTGGCTGATGTCGAATTGGGCCGTCAAAAAGTGGAAATCATTGCTGCATTAACCCGAAGAATGCTGGATCGGCATGGGCTAGAGCATGTAAAAGTCAGCATTCACTTCTCACTGGATGATGCGATTGCCGGAGCCAGTTTTGTCCTGACACAGTTCCGTGTCGGCCAACTCCCGGCACGCGCCGCGGATGAACGTTTAGGGCTGAAATATAACCTGCTTGGGCAGGAAACTACCGGGGTTGGTGGGTTCGCCAAAGCTCTGCGTACCATTCCGGTGATGCTTGATATTGCCGCCAGAGTTGAGCGATTAGCACCGGATGCCTGGATCATTAACTTCACCAATCCAGCCGGTATCGTTACTGAAGCAGTGACACGTTATAGCAAAGCGAAAATCATCGGCTTGTGTAATGTCCCAATCAGCATGCACCATATGATTGCCAACTTGCTCCACGCACCTTATGAAGATATCCAACTGCGCTTTGCCGGGCTAAATCATATGGTGTGGGTGCATGAGGTGTTACAACGTGGCAAAGATGTTACCGCCGAGGTACTGGACATGTTGTGTGACGGGGCCTCACTAACCATGAACAACATTAAGGAAGCACCATGGCCGCCAGAGTTCCTGCGGGCAATGGGGGCGATTCCTTGTCCGTATCATCGCTATTTCTATCAGACTCAGGATATGTTGGCAGAAGAGATGGCCGCAGCAGCCGAGCGTGGCACCCGTGCGGAACAAGTTATGCAGGTAGAAAAAGAGCTGTTCGAGCTGTACGCTGATCCGCATCTGGACAGTAAACCAGAGCAACTCAGCTTCCGTGGCGGATCATTTTATTCTGAAGTTGCACTGGAACTTATTCGTGCCATTCATAATAATTTAGGTACGCAACTTGTTGTCAATACAACAAACCGAGGTGCAATTCGCGGTTTATCTGACGGCTCAGTAGTAGAAACTAACTGTATTGTTGATGCACAAGGTGCACACCCACTCACCTTCGGCCCATTACCTGTTGCTATGCATGGGTTGACCCAGCAAGTAAAAGCCTACGAGCGCCTGACCATTGAAGCTGCGGTTCATGGTGACCGTCGTAGTGCCTTGTTGGCGTTAGTGACTAACCCACTGATTGCTAACGCCAGCATTGCTCAGCCACTATTGGAAGAAGTTCTACAGGTAAATAAACCTTACTTGCCTCAGTTCACAGAACTGTGATGGTAAATTAACTATTGTTGCGGGTTCTGACTTTATACCCAACGCTATAGGCGTTATAGCCAGATAACCCGCATAAACCCCGATGAACTTGCGCAATCAAGCGATTCGGGTGACCAATCGGCAGATTTGAATGCTGATTGCTGCAGTCTGGAGTGAGTACGAACGCCGCTAACCCCCTGCGGCCTCAATAGCCAAGGGCTACTTTTAGCCTAAACAGGAGCATGAAATGGTTACACTGGAAGACGTCGCGGTATTAGCCGGGGTTTCCCGCGCTACGGTTTCCCGCGTGGTCAACGGTGATACCAATGTCAAAACCCTGACCCGCGAAAAGGTTGAACAAGCGGTCGCGGTATTGGGTTACACCCCAAACCCTGCCGCACGTGCACTGGCTTCCAGCCAAAGTAATACCTTGGGGTTGGTGACAACCTCATATCGCGGTGGCTTTTTTGGCGCGTTGATGGATTTCGTACAAACCGAAACAGAATCACAGGGTAAGCAGTTATTGGTCACCCAAGGGCGGGATAATGCTGATAAAGAGTGGCAAGCAATTCAGCGCCTGTATAACTTACGCTGCGACGGTTTAATCCTCCATGTACGTTTTCTCAGTGACGAGAAACTGCAACAACTTGCAGCGGCAGGCCGGTCATTTGTGTTATTAGACAGGATGGTTCCCGGTCTTGAACCCCGCTGTGTGACCTTTGATCACCGGCGTGCGAGTCAGATGGCGACTCAGGTACTTATCGATGCAGGCCACCGTCATATTGCCTGTATCAGTGGCTCTTCTCAGCGCTATTCCAGTGTGTTACGCCGTCAGGGTTTTTTGGATGCCATGCAACTCGCAGGTTTAGAACCTACCGCCTGTGTGGAAGGCGTTTACGATCTGGAAAGTGGCTATCAACGCGCGGACGAGATCTTAAAGCGGCCTCGCCTACCAACCGCTATCTATTGCTGTAACGAAGAAATGGCAATCGGCGCGCTGTTGGCTATTAATAAACACCATTTGCAGGTGCCACAGGACATTTCATTGATTTGCTATGACAGTGGCGAACGCGCTCCTTTTGTTAGCCCGGCATTAACCAGCCTGCATTTCCCGATTGTTGGAATGGCGCAATTCGCCACCCAGTTGTTGATTAATCCGCAGCTCCCCAGTGCCAGTTTCCCGCCAACAATTATTATGCGCGATTCTGTTATGCCACCGAAACAACTCCGCTAGTCAGCCCTGGTGGCAAGTTATCGCTCTTTCCTGCTTATCTCTCTTTTCGTTCATGAAAATAGCGAATGTTATTGGCATTGCTGGCACAGAATAAACCTTATCAGTGGCTCATCACCCGCATCACTCACATGAGTAAGTGATGCGACTGCGTGCCTAACACCCCTATTGCTTCAAGTACCAAGGGTCGCTCTATTAAAACGTCACATTCAACTTTGCCCAAAGAGTTCGACCCGGCTCATTCAACGACGTATTGGCCGAGTACCCAAATCCACTATTACCGGCCAGATTGAGGTGCTCGCTGTACGCTTTATTCAGTAGATTATCGATACCAGTGCTGACTTTGACTTGTTTTGTAACCTTGTAAGCCACATTGGCAGACAGCACACCGAAGCCCGCACTATCAGCAAAGTCTTTACCTACCACATTCCCTTCGTTAATCGCGACCCGGTGCTGGCTGCTGACTAACCGCCATAATGCCGTGCTGCTCCAATCCCCTGCTTCAAACGTCAATCCTAACCGTGCTTCAAGGGGAGGGATTTGCGGCAACGGACGATGATTACTGGTATTTTCCCCCCAGGCATAAGCCAGGCTGGCGTCAGCTTTCCAATTGTCGTTAAAGGCATAGCCGGCCCCCATCTCACCGCCCATAATAGTTGCGTTGATATTATCTGCCTGACTGATGCGCAGATTGTTCGGGTCATACTTGAACAAAATGAAATCATTGACCCGCCCAAGATAAGCAGAGACCCAACTGTTGAGCTGCTTACCATTGTATTGCGCGCCAATATCAAGTTGAGTGGTCTTTTCACTCTTCACCCCCTCAAAAGCACTGCTGGAGCCAACAGGCCCGAACGTCGGCGAAAATAGCTCCCAATAATCAGGAAAACGCTGCGTATGGCCCAAACCGGCGTACCACATCACGGGTAAGTCAGCCAGATTATGCTCAAAACGCATGAAACCAGCGGGGAGCGTTGCAGAGCGTGTCGGTTGAAAAGCACGGGCATAATTGGTGACTTCATGATGGTCAATGCGGGCACCGGTAATCAGTTTATCCTGATCGCTGGCACTCCAGGTCAGTTCGCTAAACAAGCCGTTGCTGGTAAAGCGAGCATCTTTATCCCAATGGCCTTGTTTATTTTTACGGTGCGTATTGGTTTGCAAATCAGTACCCGCCTCCAATTTCAGATCCCGCCACAACCAAGTGCCCATGACCCGGCCCCCCATCGTGCGCCGGTCTACATTACTGGACATCGCCATCATCGGTGGTGTGCGTAAGGTATTGTTATCCATAATGTGATTGGCATAATTGTAGTAGACTTTGGCTTCAATTTTGTCCAACACTTCACCGATATTTGTTTTTTCAAAGCGTGCGCCCAGACTCTCGCGCAAGAACTGGGAACCGTCCATACCGCGCCCGGCATACCTTGCTTCACCGTCACCTTTACCCGCCGTTAGCTCGAGCAACGTATCGCTGTCTGGTGTCCAGCCCAAGGCAATATCGGCATTCCATTTATCCCATTTCGAGGGCACCCGCGTACCATTGCCATCTTTGTAATCACCAGCCTGAGACTGATTGCCCATCATGCGCAAATAGCCTTGCTCGTTACCTAAACTGGTATCGAGATTTTTATCCCAGCGACCATTAGAGCCCACCAATAGACTGGCATTCCCTTTGATGCCCGCCTGGTCAAAGTGAGGGGGTTGCCGCTCAAACAAAATAGTACCGGCGGAAGCACCAGCGCCCCACAACACCGATTGTGGCCCCTTCACGACGGTCAGCAGGTCAAAACTCTCTGGTGAAATATAGGATGTGGGCGCGTCCATCCTTGATGGGCAGGCCCCCAGTGTTTCCCCACCATCTGTCAGAATTTTTATCCGTGAACCAAACATGCCACGGAACACCACATCCCCATTGGTACCCCCATTACGGATTTGCGAGAAACCGGGGATAGTTTTCAGATAGTCCGCTCCATCACTGGCGGGAACAGGTTGGCGCGGCGCTTTAGGCGAGGTCACGATAACCAGCGGCGAATGAAGAGGCGCGCTAACAGTTATGACATCAGCATCATTGAGTTTTTTCTCACTGCTATCGTTGATGGTGTTATTCGCCACCGGATCATGAGTCATCAGATGATCATGCGTAGCGGCAACGGTATTTAAGGCAAATACCGAAAAAGCAGCGGTTACTGCGCATGCTAATAATGTTTTTTTATAGGTTTTACTCTTGCCAGACATAATTATTCCTTGGGCAATACAAATCACTCCGGTGAGTATTTATCCACACCAGAAAAATGGTTTTTATTTTTTATCGGATTATCAGGAATAAAAGGCAGGTGGTGCGCGTGGTTGGCTCTCTGAATAGGTATCTTGAATAATTAACCAATAGATAAATGACGGCGCAGGGATCTCGGCTAACAGTAGTGCAGAGCGAATATCCGCTTTGAAAGCTGTATTCAGTAGGGGCAAATGAGTCAGTAATACGCAATAGCCACAAGCTGCATGATCCATCATCATGCCATCATGACCGCCTCCGGCCTGCGCGGTATTGCTATGTTGGGCCGTTGTCTGGCTCTGTTGAGGGTCAGCGTGATGCGCCATATCCATAGCACAATTGGCCTTAGCAGCACTCACACTCATCGTTGAGATGGTTTTTTGCTCATACGAAAGCGCCAGTGAGACTGAAACCACCGGAGCGATAAATAGCATCAGGATCGCCGCTATCCCCAACCAGGCAGAAAAGCGCCTTCTTTGATAAAGAATTTGGCTCAACGGCAGCCTATCGCCGTTGGTGTTACATCGGTATTCACGCTTCTCATCACGATAAATTCCTTTATATCGATGAAAAAAAGAAAGTAAGGCGGATTAATTATCTATTTTATTAATAGTTTTATACCCAAGTTACTTTGAGATGCAGGTAGACGGCAACCGAGCAGATCCCCTGGAGCTTAGATAACTAAGTGACTGGGGTGAGCAAGGGCTGCCAACCCCCCTGTATCTTGAAGGGCGACCGGTATATGAGTTTTTACTGATCTACAAGCGGGGCAAATCATACCTGAAGCAACCTTAACACGACCCACACTTTAATAGAATTAAGAATCTTTATCATTTGAGGCCGCAGCGTAATCTGTGACGCCTCACTATTATTCGCAATTGCTTTTCAGTCATTACATTAAAAGTTGAATGTAAATCACAAAAACTCACTATGCCTGTGCTAGGATCCGCCGCCTTAGTGCTGAAAACCGGTTTGACCTCCTTTTAGCCCTATGTCCGTTTTTAGCCATTATCTGTCTTTAACTCTCTTATTTATTTGATACTGACGCACAGGCCTATTTATGAATAACAGCAATCGCATTCGGCTCACTTGGATCAGTTACTTCTCTTACGCCCTTACTGGTGCGTTAGTTATTGTCACCGGGATGGTGATGGGGAATATCGCAGAGTATTTCAATCTGCCTATTGCCAGTATGAGTAACACATTTACTTTCCTTAACGCGGGTATTTTAATCTCCATCTTCCTCAATGCCTGGTTAATGGAAATCATTCCATTAAAACGCCAGTTGGTATTTGGCTTTATTCTGATGTTGATTGCTATCGCCGGATTGATGGTTGGCCATAATCTAATGGTCTTCTCAATCAGCATGTTCATCCTCGGGGTGGTCAGCGGGATAACCATGTCGATTGGTACTTTCCTGATAACCCATATGTACGAGGGGCGTCAGCGCGGTTCACGCCTGCTGTTTACCGATTCGTTCTTCAGTATGGCGGGGATGATTTTCCCTGTCGCCGCCGCAATGCTGCTGGCACGCCATATCGAATGGTACTGGGTGTACGCTTGTATCGGCCTGCTGTATGTCGGTATTTTTGTGCTAACACTGTGCTCTGATTTCCCAGTTCTGGGCCACAAAGCCGCTGATCAAAGCAAACCGGTTGCGAAAGAGAAATGGGGAGTTGGCGTGCTGTTCCTGTCGATTGCCGCATTGTGCTATATCCTTGGCCAACTTGGTTTTATCCAGTGGGTACCGGAATACGCCACCAAAACTTTCAATATGGATATCAGTCAGGCTGGCCAACTGGTCAGTAACTTCTGGATCTCTTATATGATTGGGATGTGGGTGTTCAGCTTTATCCTGCGCTTCTTTGACCTACAACGCATCGTAACTGTACTGGCGGCACTGGCAACACTGGCGATGTATCTGTTTGTCAGCACCGATAACCCACAATACCTGAGCTACTACATTCTGGCGTTGGGTTTTGTTTCCAGTGCAATTTACACCACACTGATTACTCTGGGTTCATTGCAAACCAAAGTCTCTTCGCCAAAACTGGTTAACTTCATCCTGACCTGCGGTACTGTCGGTACCATGCTGACCTTCGTGGTGACTGGCCCGATTGTCGCCAACAGTGGTGTTCATGCCGCGCTGGCAACAGCAAACGGCCTGTACCTGGCAGTGTTTGTGATGTGTCTGATTCTGGGCTTCTTCACCAAACACCGCAGCCACGGCCATGTGACTGACTGATTTATCGGTTTTACTGCCCTGCCGCCATCACGGTTGCAGGGCAGCGCCTATTTAAAATTCACTACCTCTTCCTGCCCCAGATATATGCGGCTTTCGGCTGGCTGGGTCTTGGCAATCACCATCCCATGACGAATGGAATAGTGCACTGGCACCTGTCGTCGCACGGCATCGAACCCATTTTCTGCGGGCAGAATAATCAGGTTAGCGCTATTACCTGGCTGCAAGCCATAATCAGATAAATGCATTGTTCTGGCGCTGTGGGTGGTTATCAGATTCAACCCATCGTTAATTTGGCTATACCCCATCAACTGACAAATATGTAGCCCCATATGCAGGACTTGCAGCATATTGGCAGTGCCTAGCGGGTACCACGGGTCGAATACATCGTCATGGCCGAAGCAGACATTAATTTCTGCCGCCAGCATCTCTTTAACCCGCGTAATACCACGCCGTTTCGGATAAGTATCAAAACGCCCTTGCAAATGAATATTCACTAATGGATTGGCGACAAAGTTGATACCGGACATTTTCAACAGACGAAATAGCCGGGAAGCATAAGCCCCATTATAGGAGTGCATTGCTGTGGTGTGGCTGGCGGTAACGCGCGCCCCCATATTTTCCCGGTGCGCCAAGGCCGCCACTGTTTCAACAAAACGTGACTGCTCATCATCAATTTCATCACAATGCACATCTACCAGCCGCTGATATTTCTGTGCCAAGGCGAAGGCGATATGCAGAGATTCAACGCCATATTCGCGAGTAAATTCAAAATGTGGGATGGCCCCAACTACATCAGCTCCCAGTCGCAGCGCCTCTTCTAACAGCGCGGCACCGTCGGGATAAGAGAGAATCCCCTCTTGTGGGAAAGCGACAATCTGCATATCCACCCATGGGCTGACTTCTTCTTTTACCTCTAACATCGCACTGAGTGCCGTCAGACTAGGATCGGAAACATCCACATGGGTACGGACATGCTGAATACCATTGGCGATTTGCCACTTCAACGTCTGCCATGCCCGCTGTTTAACATCCTCGCGCGTGAGCAAGGCTTTGCGCTCTGCCCAGCGCTCAATCCCCTCAAACAGAGTACCTGACTGATTCCAGCTCGGTTGCCCGGCAGTTTGGGTGGTATCCAGATGGATATGTGGCTCAATAAAAGGCGGCAATGCCAACCCACCTTGCGCATCCAGCACCCCGGCGCCAACCGTCTGCTGTTCCGGCTGCGGGCTAATAGCACTGATTTTGCCCTCCGCGATAGTTATCTGCCAAAAGCCCGCTTGCCCGGCAAGCCGCACATTATTGATAGTGGTGAGTAAGTGATTTGGTAAGGATTGCGTTGTCATCGATGCCTCCATGATCCCTTTTATATTCTGGTCATAACCAAAAGCTATTTGCTTTAGCTTACCCGACCAACAGTATGCTGCCCGATTTTCTTTTCAGTCATTTAAAATCTAAAACTGAAACCTTTCAGCTAAAGATGAATGAAATCCGCAACTTATCAAAAATCGTTAAAAATCATCCATCTACCACCTTAGAGGTATATGGAAAGCAAATTGATTTACATCAAGAAGTGCGGTGTGGGGAGGATTACTGTAAGCGTAGAAAATTAAAAATTGAGGCAAAAATGAGCAAAGTCAAACTTGCCATCATCGGCAACGGTATGGTCGGCCACCGCTTTATCGAAGACTTATTAGATAAAGCAGATAAAGACCAATTTGAGATAACCGTATTTTGCGAAGAACCGCGCATCGCTTATGACCGGGTACATCTTTCTTCTTACTTCTCCCACCACACTGCGGAAGAGTTATCACTGGTTCGTGAAGGCTTTTATGAAAAGCACGGTGTAAAAGTGCTGGTTGGCGAACGTGCCATCACTATTAATCGCACCGAGAAAGTGATCCATTCCAACAGTGGCCGTACGCTGTATTACGACAAGCTGATTATGGCGACCGGTTCTTACCCGTGGATCCCGCCGATTAAAGGCAGTGAAGGGCAAGATTGCTTTGTCTATCGCACCATTGAAGATCTGAATGCGATTGAGTCTTGTACTCGCCGTAGCAAACGTGGTGCGGTTATCGGCGGCGGGCTGTTAGGGTTGGAAGCCGCTGGTGCCCTAAAAAGCCTTGGCGTTGAAACCCATGTCATTGAGTTTGCACCGGTATTAATGGCCGAACAGCTTGATCCTATGGGTGGCGACCAGTTGCGCCAGAAGATTGAGCGTATGGGGGTCAGAGTCCATACAGGTAAAAATACCCAAGAAATTATTCATTCAGGCCAAAACAGCCGCAAAACCATGCTGTTTGCCGATGGTAGCCAGTTAGAAGTAGATTTTATCGTCTTCTCCACCGGTATCCGCCCACAAGACAAACTGGCACACCAATGCGGTTTAGCCACCGCGCGCCGTGGCGGTATTGCTATCAATGATTATTGCCAAACCTCCGACCCTGATGTGTACGCCATTGGCGAATGTGCCTCATGGCAAGAGCGCACCTTTGGATTGGTCGCGCCGGGCTATAAAATGGCGCAGGTCACCGCAGACCATCTACTTGGCCGCGAAAACGCCTTCCACGGTGCTGACATGAGCGCCAAACTGAAACTACTGGGCGTGGATGTCGGTGGGATTGGTGATGCTCATGGCCGCACTGAGGGTGCTCGTAGCTACGTTTATCTGGATGAAAATAAAGAAATTTATAAACGTCTGGTGGTTAGCGCAGATAACAAAACCCTGTTAGGGGCGGTGCTGGTGGGTGATACCACCGATTATGGCAACTTGCTGCAACTGGCACTGAACAACATCGAATTACCAGAAAACCCGGACAGTCTGATCCTACCAGCCCATGCGGGCAGCAAACCGGCAATGGGCGTGGACTCGCTACCGGACAGCGCGCAAATCTGTTCCTGTTTTGATGTGACTAAAGGCGACATAATTCAGGCTATCGGCCAGGGTTGCCACACCGTTGCCGCACTGAAATCTGCCACTAAAGCCGGTACCGGTTGTGGCGGTTGCATTCCGCTGGTCACCCAGGTGCTGAATGCCGAACTGAGTAAGCAAGGCATTGAGGTTAACCATCATTTGTGTGAACACTTTGCCTATTCGCGCCAAGAGTTATATCACCTGATTCGGGTTGAAGGGATTAAGTCCTTCGATGCTTTGCTGGAGAAATACGGTAAAGGTTACGGTTGTGAAGTATGTAAACCAACCGTAGGGTCACTGCTGGCATCGTGCTGGAATGAGTATATCTTAGAGCCGCAACACACGCCGTTGCAGGATACCAATGACAACTTCCTCGGCAATATTCAGAAAGATGGTACCTATTCGGTTATCCCTCGCTCACCGGGCGGGGAAATCACACCGGATGGCCTGTTAGCCATTGGCCGTATCGCCAAACACTATAATTTGTATACCAAACTGACCGGCTCTCAGCGGGTGGGGATGTTTGGCGCGCAAAAAGATGACCTGCCCGCTATCTGGGCGCAACTCATTGAAGCCGGTTTTGAAACCGGACACGCCTATGCCAAAGCCCTACGTATGGCAAAAACCTGCGTTGGCAGTACCTGGTGCCGCTTTGGTGTCGGCGACAGCGTCGGCTTTGGTGTGGCGCTGGAGCACCGTTACAAAGGCATTCGCACACCGCATAAAATGAAGTTTGGGGTCTCCGGCTGTACCCGTGAATGTTCGGAAGCTCAGGGTAAAGATGTCGGAATTATCGCCACCGAAAATGGTTGGAACCTGTATGTCTGTGGTAACGGCGGTATGAAGCCACGTCATGCTGACCTGCTGGCAGCGGATCTGGATGAAGAAACCCTGATGCGCTACCTCGACCGTTTCATGATGTTTTACATCCGCACCGCCGATAAGCTGCAACGCACCTCCGTCTGGCTGGAAAGTCTGGAAGGCGGCATTAATTATCTGCGTGCCGTGATCCTCGACGATAAGTTAGCTATTAACGACCAGTTGGAAGCCGATATTGCCCGCCTACGCGACAAAGTGACCTGTGAATGGAAAGTGACGGTTGAGAACCCTGCGGCACAGGTTCGTTTTGCCCACTTCATTAACAGCCCGCTACGCGACCCGAATGTACAAGTAGTACCTGAACGTGAACAACATCGCCCAGCGCGCCCAGATGAGCGTATCCCAGTCCGGGTGTTGGAATTGGAGGATAACGTATGAGCCAGTGGATTCCACTTTGTCCATTAACCGATATTTTACCCGGTAGCGGCGTATGCGGCCTGATCGGTGAGCAGCATGTCGCGGTTTTCCGCCCTTACGCTGACGAACAACTCTTTGCCATTAGCAATATCGATCCCTTCGCGCAAGCCAGTGTGCTGTCGCGCGGGTTGATTGCTGAACATCAAGGTGATCTATGGGTGGCCAGTCCGCTGAAAAAGCAACACTTCCGCCTGCATGATGGTTTCTGTCTGGAAGATGAAAGTCGCTCAGTTGCCCATTATGACGTGCGAGTTCGCGACGGCATGGTGCAAGTCAAAGCGTGATAAATAACAGTTATCCGGTCAGTGCCAGATAACCATAAAATAACTCTTGATCACAGGTATGAGTATGTATACAGATACGATCAACAAATGCGCCGCCAACGCGGCGCGCATCGTCAAGTTATCAAAAGAAAGTCCGCTGGGTTTCTGGATTGGCTCAGCAATGGCTGGTGCCTACGTCGGCCTTGGCATTATTCTGATTTTCACACTGGGTAACCTGATCGATCCTGCTTACCGCCCACTGGTAATGGGAGCCACCTTCGGCCTGGCACTGACTTTGGTCATTATTGCGGGTTCCGAGTTGTTCACCGGACACACCATGTTCCTGACTTTCGGTGTGAAGGCCGGCACCATCAAATCCAGCCAGATGTGGGCAGTATTGCCACAAACCTGGCTGGGAAATCTACTGGGTTCCGTTTTTGTGGCTCTGCTCTATTACTACGGTGGCGGTAACCTGCTGTCGGTAGATACCAGCCTGGTACACACTGCTGCATTAGCAAAAACCTCTGCGCCAGCTATGACCTTATTCTTCAAAGGTGTATTATGTAACTGGCTGGTTTGTCTGGCGATCTGGATGGCAATTCGTGTGGAGGGTGCCGCCAAATTTATCGCTATCTGGTGGTGTTTACTGGCCTTTATTGCCTCAGGCTATGAGCACTCTGTCGCCAACATGACACTGTTTGCCCTATCTTGGTTTGGCAATCATAGCGAGGCCTACACCTTAAGTGGCATCGGTCACAACCTGTTGTGGGTAACCCTGGGTAATACCTTGTCAGGCGCAGTCTTTATGGGCCTTGGCTACTGGTATGCCACACCACGGGAAAATCGCCCGCAACCTGCGGCAATTAACACGCCGCAAGCTGTGAAACAGTAACCTACTGAGAATATTGATTAAGGGGAAACGTGCCGTTGGAACCATTCGGTGTAAACCATCGAAGCGCCACGAGGTATGGTCGCCCCTTCAATCACTGAACTTATCAATAGCCACTTCCGCCCCTAGAATGAAGGATTGCCGATGGACTACTTCCCGATTTTCTGCCAACTGCAACATAAAGCCTGCCTGTTGGTCGGCGGTGGTGAAGTTGCCGAACGCAAGGCTCGCTTGCTGCTGGATGCGGGTGCAGTAATTACCGTCAATGCCTGTGAATTTACGCCACAGTTTCACCACTGGGCGGAACAGGGGCTGCTCACATTAGTCTGCGGCGAATTTGTACCGGATTTGTTGGCAGAGAAATGGCTGGTGATTGCAGCAACTGATCAGGTGGCAGTCAATGCCTTGGTCTATCAGAGTGCCAACCTACAGCGGGTGTTCTGTAATGTGGTGGATGACCCGAAACGCACCAGCTTTATCATGCCGTCCATCATTGACCGCTCGCCGATTATGATAGCGATATCTTCCGGCGGTAAAGCCCCTGTATTGGCGCGCTTGCTGCGCGAAAAACTCGAGGCAATGTTGCCACAGCATTTGGGGCAACTGGCACAATTGGCGGGCAATTTACGCCAGCGGGTGAAGCAACATTTTACCGCGATGGCCGATCGCCGCCGCTTTTGGGAAAAACTGCTTACTCACGACCGCCTGGCGCAATCATTGGCTAACGACGATCAGCGACAAATCGAACAACATATTGAGCATCTGTTCAATGCGCCGTTGAGTGATCGCGGTGAGGTGGTTCTGGTGGGTGCCGGGCCGGGAGATGCCGGTTTGCTGACGTTAAAAGGGTTACAGCAGATCCAACAAGCAGACGTGGTGGTGTATGACCGGCTGGTGTCTGATGAGGTGATGAATCTGGTACGGCGCGATGCCGAGCGGATTTTTGTCGGAAAAGAGTCCGGCTACCATTGCGTTCCGCAAGAAAGTATCAATCAGCTCCTATTGCAACAGGCACAGCAGGGTAAACGAGTGGTACGCTTGAAAGGCGGTGACCCGTTTATTTTTGGCCGTGGCGGCGAAGAGTTGGAAACACTGGCAGAAGCGGGGATTCCGTTCTCGGTAGTGCCGGGAATTACCGCAGCTTCCGGCTGCTCCGCCTATAGCGGGATACCCCTGACTCACCGTGACCATGCACAAAGTGTGCGTTTGATTACCGGTCATGCCAAAAAAGACGCTCAATTAGATTGGGCCAATCTGGCGGCAGAGAAACAAACACTGGTGTTCTATATGGGGTTATCCCAGGCGGGAGAAATTCAGCAGCACCTGATTCAACATGGGATGCCGGCTACCACGTCTGTGGCATTGGTGGAAAATGGCACCTCGCGGCATCAGCGTGTAGTCAGCGGCGAACTGAGCCAATTGGGATTACTGTCCCAGCAGGTCAACAGCCCTAGCCTGATCATCGTCGGTAGCGTGGTCCGTTTACGTGAAAAACTGAATTGGTTCTCCAGTACTGATCACAGCAAAACAGCGGAACAGGTAGAAAAGGTGGGTTAGAAAGGAGGGATAGCGGACTTTTACTGCCCACCGGAGAGATTGACACATGGTAACGAATTAGTTACCGTGAAGTCATGCAGATAAAATACTACACTACATCAGACGGCGTGATACCACTGCAAAAATGGTTATCTAAAAACCGTTCGGCAATCAGTAAAGTGTTAGCTGTAGAAGAACGTTTAAAGCTCGATAATTTATCCTCAGTAAAATGGTTATCTGGTCGACCTGGTATCGGGGAATATCGGATTAATTGGGGAGCAGGTTTACGAATCTATTTAATGAAAGAAGGCGACGAGATCATCATCTTATTGTGCGCCGGTTTCAAAGATATGCAAAACAGTGACTTAGAAAAGGCGCAACGTTACCGTGCTGATTATTTAAAAAGAAGGGTTTAATTATGCCAGCAACAGACAGTAATAAAATGTGGGCTGATTTGCTCCATGATGACCCAGCAGCAAGTCAGGATATTTTAGCGGAAGTTCGCCAGCGTATTCTTGAGGGCGAAATAGAAGTCGCCAAAGGAATGCTAAGAACGCTGATTAAGGCGACGTGTGGTTATCCGGCAATCTCCGAAGATGTAGGCCGTAATTCCAAATCAATTATGAGAATGTTGTCACCAGACGTTGACCCTGGAATCAAAGCATTTATGAGTGTCGTCAATGCCACAGGGCGACACTCACAAAAACACACATAGATACAACTAAAACAGCGTATTGCATATTATAGCGTTGCTGACTTATTTCTCAGCTCCCACCTTAAGGGTTTGGTGGACAAATAACCCGCCAATAAGAGAAGGGAACGCCTTCTCTTATTGTTGACTCGGCTCACTTACGGATGGGCGACAAAACCGATAGCGTCGTACACTTTAGCTAATGTCTGTTGCGCGCGAGCACGCGCCTTGGCAGCCCCTTCACGCATCACTTCCTGCAAGAAAGCCTCGTCTTCACGATAAGTGTGATAACGCGCCTGTAGCTCTGTCAGCATGCCAGAGACGGCATCCGCCACGGCACCTTTCAAATGACCATACATCTGGCCTTCAAACTGTGCTTCCAGCTCAGGAACTGACTGACCGGTCACACCTGACAAGATATCCAGCAAGTTAGAAACACCGGCTTTCTTTTCTACGTCATAACGGATCACTGCTGGCTCGTCAGAGTCCGTCACCGCGCGCTTAATCTTTTTAACCACCGATTTCGGATCTTCCAGCAGTTCAATGACGTTATTGCGGTTGTCATCAGATTTAGACATCTTTTTGGTCGGGTCTAGCAAAGACATTACCCGCGCACCGGCTTTCGGAATAAACGGTTCAGGAATTTTGAAAATATCACCGTACAACGCATTGAATCGACCAGCGATATCGCGGCTCAGCTCCAGATGTTGCTTCTGGTCTTCACCGACCGGCACCTGATTAGTTTGATAGAGCAAAATATCCGCCGCCATCAATACAGGATAATCAAACAAACCGGCATTAATGTTTTCAGCATAACGGGCTGACTTATCTTTGAACTGGGTCATACGACTCAGCTCACCAAAATAGGTATAGCAGTTCAACGCCCAGCTTAGCTGAGAGTGCTCAGGCACATGGGACTGAACGAAAATCGTACTCTTTTTCGGATCGATACCGCAAGCCAGATACAGCGCCAACGTATCTAAGGTTCTTTTGCGTAACTGCGCCGGATCTTGACGAGCAGTAATGGCATGCAGGTCAACGATGCAATAAATGCACTCATAATCATCCTGCATCTGTACCCACTGACGCAGCGCACCCATGTAATTGCCAATGGTCAATTCGCCGGACGGTTGCGCACCGCTAAATACGATAGGCTTGATTGGGTTACTGGATACAGTGGTTAACTCAGTGGGTTTACTCATTTTATACTTCCTGATCTTTTAAAGACGACAGCCCGATGGCGGGCAACAGATCGGCAAAATGCTCCAGCACGCAATCGGGGTGACTGGTGGCAATAGCTTCGCCGTAGTTATATCCATAGGTCAGCCCAATACAAGGGCAACCCGCGGCCTGCGCAGCCATAATGTCATTACGCGAATCGCCGACAAACAGCATTTCGCTGGCGCGAAGGCCAAGTTTAGCTAACAGTAAATAGAGCGGGGCCGGATGCGGTTTTTTCACTACCACATCGTCGCCACCAATAATTACTGAGAAATAATCTGCGATACCCAGTGATGCCAGCAAAGGAGCAACAAACGGCGTCGGCTTATTGGTAATCAGCCCCATCGGCAAACCATGGGCTGCCAGTTGAGCCAGCGTAGCTTTCACTTGCGGGAATAGCTGGCTCCCCTGTTCAACCGTTTTGGCATAATAGTGATCAAACAGCTCACGGGTATGTACCACTGACTGAGCATCCGGCTCATGACCTGCCCAGCGTAGCGCCCGCTCAACCAAAATATCAGCGCCATTGCCAATCCAGGTGGACACCAATGCATTACCGGCAACCGGTAAACCCTGATGCTGTAACGCCATATCAATGGCACTGGCAAGACCCGGCGCACTATCAACCAATGTACCGTCCAGATCGAACGCCACACCACGGATAGCATCGAATTTAGTCATGAGCAGACATCGCCAGCTCACTGCGCATAGCATCAATCACCGCAGCATAATCCGGTTGGCTGAAAATAGCTGAACCCGCTACAAACATATCAGCACCAGCCGCCGCAATCTGGCGAATATTGTCGACTTTCACCCCGCCATCCACTTCCAGGCGAATGTCATAGCCACTGGCATCAATCAATTTACGTACCTGACGTAACTTATTCAGTGTTTCAGGAATAAATGACTGCCCGCCGAAACCGGGGTTAACTGACATCAACAAGATGACATCCAGCTTATCCATTACATAATCAAGGTAACTCAGCGGCGTAGCAGGGTTAAACACCAAGCCCGCCTTGCAGCCATTCTCTTTGATCAGTTGTAAGGTGCGGTCGACGTGTTCAGAGGCTTCGGGATGGAATGAAATATACGTGGCACCCGCTTTGGCAAAATCCGGGACGATACGGTCAACCGGTTTTACCATCAGATGCACATCAATCGGCGCGGTAATACCATAGTCACGCAGTGCCTGACACACCATCGGCCCGATGGTCAGATTAGGAACGTAATGATTGTCCATCACATCAAAATGCACAACATCAGCCCCGGCCGCGAGCACCTTGGCGGTATCTTCACCCAAACGGGCAAAATCGGCTGACAGAATAGATGGGGCAATTAAAAACTTTTTCATCCGCGTCTCCAAACGTATCTCTTTGTTCTATAAAACATCTTCCTGACAGATGGCGCATCTACGTCAGGGGTTCTATTTCATAAACCATTGGGTTTGAATCTTTACCGAGCGGCATTTCCGCTCAGCTATACAGCGCCAAAAGCTCGTTCACTTTACTACGACCAAGAATATTACGGCTGATAGTACGGCGCGCTTTCACCACATGCAGTGACGCCTGATGATACCAATTGCGCGTCAGTTCTGTGTCGTGGTTAGAAATCAGAACTGGAATCTTGTTTTCGGCCGAAAGTTGATAAGCCAGACGAGCCAGATTCTGTTGATCCACAATGCCAAAGTTATTGGTGTGATATGCCGTAAAATTCGCCGTCGCTGACAATGGCGCATACGGAGGATCGCAATAAACTACCGCCCCATGCACTGCTTTTAAGAGAGTTTCCTGATAATGCTCACAAACGAATACCGCATTTTGCGATTTTTCAGCAAACCAATACAGCTCTACCTCAGGGAAATAAGGTTTTTTATAACGACCAAAAGGCACATTGAATTCACCGCTCAAATTATAACGACACAGGCCGTTATAACAATGGCGATTCAGATAGAGAAATAATAATGCGCGGCGATAAGCATCAGTACTGGCGTTAAACTCTTGACGCAGTAAGTAAAACTGCTCGGATTTATTGAAGTCGCCGGTAAACAGAACACGGGCGTCACGCACAAAATCATCAGTGCGTTCCTTCACGATATTGTAGAGGTTGATAAGATCGCTGTTGATATCGGCCAGTATGTAAGACTCATACTCAGTGTTAAGAAACACCGAACCCGCACCGACGAATGGCTCTATCAAGCAGTCTCCCGCTGGAAGATGGCGTCGTATGTCATCAACCAGCGGATATTTCCCACCAGCCCATTTTAAAAAAGCGCGGTTTTTCTTCATGCCGTCAGTTAGCTACTTAATAATTCAGAGCCGCAGATTGTACTCTGTTTCAAACAGCACATCAGCGCACAAATAAGAATGATTTATTTTTTAAGGTCTTGCTGCACTTGTTGTACAGGTTTAACCCACGGTTTTTTCGCCTGAACATCGGCTGGTAGCGTCGTGATGGCCCTTTTTGCATCAGCAGAAGAGGGGTAGTTACCACTTACTAAAATATACCAAGGTTTACCATCACGTTTAGTTTCATAGACATGATAGTCAGTTAATTTTTGCTGTTTAGCATAGGCATTCAATGTGTCTGAGCGTGATGCGCTGCTCAGTTGTAACGTGAAATGGTTACCTGGTGCATTCTTTAAGGTGCTACTGCTGCCAACGGAACCTGATTTGGTCACCGCAGATGCCGCTGGAGAAACCACGGTGGTCGGTTTTTTATGGTTGCTGGTTGGCAGCTTAGCTGCTGTCGTAGCTTGCTTCTGCGACGGGTGGGTAATGGTTTCACCCGTAACCGGTGCCGGTACTTTAGCCCCTTTTGAACCAGAAACCGTTGCAGGTGCCGTCGGCAAGGTCGATGTCTGACCGTCGTTCATATTCTGAGACAAGGTATCAACCTGCCCCTGAGTTTGAGAAAGTGCATCAGACATATTGCCTGGCAATTCAACACGCTGAGTCGGGCTATTCGCCGCAGGCGGCACTGAAGCCTCAGTTGGCGTTGGCGAAATTGGCGGAGCACTAATATCCTGTGGCTGAGCCGAGTTCTTCACGCCATTGGCATCATGACCGTCGCTGGCATTGTTTGTCACACCGGGCTGAGTGTTATTGCCGCTAGTGAGTGAAGATGAATCAGACAGATTAATATTTCTCGCCGCATCAACATTCGGGTTTTGCTGGGATGCTTCATGCTCAGTCGGGGCTTTCAGGGCTGAACCGATGGCGATAATGATCAACAAAAGCACTAAAATGCCGATACCAATCATGATGTGTTGGCGTGAAACAGCAAGCTTAGGTCCGGCCGAGGACTTACGGGCACGTGTAGGACGACGGTCACTGCTATCTGGTTTCAGATCGTCTTCCGGCTTTAAATCATCCATCTAAACCCTCCAACTAGAGGCAAAAGCCCACCGCATTGATAGCTGCGATCTGGCTGATTGATTTTACTGACTGCAAACAGGCTAAACAGCCCGCAGCAAAGGAATATGATGTTCTTATAGTACAACATCTTAGAACTTATGCGCATACCCTTCGTACTTGAAGCCGCAAAGGTGCTAGCCACCCTCTCTTCCAAATCGCTAACTTGCGTCAGCTCAGCAGAATTATGAGCCTCATCAGGGATTACCCTGCGGGCCAGCACAAGTGTTGTTCAAAATGGTTTACAACCAATTTGCCTTTCCCTTGTTGCCTACAAGCTACTCCAATAACTTTGGGTATCGAACATATAAATATCGGACTTATGCCATTTTTATAACTGGCAATCAGCTATCGATGCCAACACCGTGTCATGTGCAATACCGCTACGGATTTCTGACTTACCGATAGCCGTTGGCAGTACCAGACGAAGCTCGCCTGCCAGCACTTTTTTATCCCGCATCATATGCGGCAGATAAGACTCTGGTGTCATTTCCTGCGGCCCGCAGACCGGCAGACCGGCTCGTAACAGTAGTTGTTTGATACGCCCAACATCACTAGCTGAGAACTGACCCAATCGACGGGAGGTGTGTGCTGCCATCATCATACCCGCAGCAACGGCTTCGCCGTGTAACCAGACGCCATAGCCCATTTCAGCCTCAATAGCATGACCATAAGTATGGCCCAAATTGAGTAATGCGCGCATACCGCTCTCTTCACGTTCATCGGCAGCAACAACATCGGCTTTTAATTCGCAGCAACGGCGGATGCAGTAAGCTAACGCTGACATATCCAGTGCGAGTAATGCATCGATATTATCTTCTAACCAATCAAAGAAAGCCGCATCAAGAATGATGCCATATTTGATAACTTCAGCCAGCCCGGAGGCAAGCTCACGCGAAGGGAGAGTGTTAAGGCAATTAAGGTCAACCACTACCGATGCTGGTTGATAGAACGCACCAATCATGTTCTTGCCCAGTGGATGATTTACTGCGGTTTTGCCACCGACAGAGGAATCCACCTGAGACAGTAAGGTAGTAGGAACTTGAATAAAGCGAACGCCGCGCTGATAGCAAGCCGCAGCAAAACCGGTCAGGTCGCCTACTACACCGCCACCTAAGGCAACAAGTGTAGTATCACGACCATGCGGTTTTTCCAGAAGGGCAGAAAATACCTGCTCCAGAACACTCAGAGATTTGTACTGCTCACCGTCAGGTAAAATCACCTGATCAACTTTAATGCCACTTTGTTCCAACACTGCCCGGAGCGAATCCAGATAGAGTGGAGCCAGCGTTTGGTTAGTTACCAGCATTACCTGGTCACCCGCCTTTAGTGGCGCAAAAGAGGCCGAATCATTGAACAATCCGGCAGCAATCGTAATGGGGTAACTACGTTCCCCTAACGTGACAGTAATCTTCTCCATGTCGCGCTCAGTAACCTTCTTAACTTACGCCCGGAGGCATTAGTAAAATGCTAAAATCAGTTACTTTCCAGCATGTTGATAATCTGGTTAGCAACAACTTTCGCGCTTTGATCGTCAGTGCGGATGGTGACATCTGCAATTTCTTCGTACAACGGATTACGTTCTTTTGCCAGTGCTTCTAACACTTCACGTGGAGGCGCATCAACCTGCAACAACGGACGTTTTTTGTCGCGCTGTGTACGGGCCAACTGCTTCTCGATTGTAGTTTCTAAATAAACCACAACGCCACGGGCTGACAAACGGTTACGGGTTTCTCTGGATTTAACAGAGCCACCACCGGTTGCCAGAACAATGCCTTGTTTTTCCGTCAGTTCATTAATAACTTTTTCTTCACGATCGCGGAAACCTTCTTCGCCTTCCACGTCGAATACCCAGCCCACGTCAGCTCCGGTACGTCGCTCAATTTCTTGATCAGAGTCGAAAAACTCCATATTGAGTTGCTGAGCTAACTGACGACCAATAGTGCTTTTGCCGGCACCCATAGGCCCAACCAGAAAGATATTGCGTTTCTCTGCCATGTTTTTGGTATTACTAAGACTATTCGTTAATGATAACCCGCCCCGCCAATCAAATCAGCGGCGGGACCTAAACTGAAACCTCATGAGCGATAGTGCGAGATCAGACGGAAAATTATCTCAGCACTTCTGGTAGTTTGGCAACCGAATAAATCGTTGTACACGTCGTGGGAGGGAAACCATACGTTTTTATCGGCGTATCAACGTTATTAAAACCTCGGAGCTCAATTCGGTAACCCTTGTAAGCTAAATCGGAGGCAGCGTCAAATTTAGAAGCCTCCTATCACACAAAAAGTTGCAGAAAGTCACCAAGATTGGTCTGTTTTCATAAAACACCCCCCCATAAGGCTCAAGCACTGATTAGCCTTGGCGTGATGAAAATCACTAACTCCCGCCGACTTTGTTGTTGGGTGTCTTGTTTGAACAGCGCGCCCAGCCAAGGGATATCGGCCAGTATGGGCACTTTATTAACTCCCTGACTATTTTTTTGCTGGAAAATCCCCCCAAGCACAATAGTTTCCCCATCGTTTACGGTTATTTGGGTTTTTATTTCCTGCTTATCTATTAATAAAGCTTCACTATCTCCGCGTTTAATTGCCATTCCGGGCATATTTTGGCTGATTTTCAAGTTTAGAGTAATCTTGCCATTACGCAGTATTTTCGGTGTCACTTCCATCCCTAATACTGCCTCTTTAAACTCAATAGTAGGCACCCCTTTTTTACCCCGCGAGACCGTATAAGGAATATCAGAACCTTGCTTGATACTGGCAGTTTGCTGATGGGATGTCACCAGCCGAGGGCTGGCAATAATATCAACCTGATTTTCTTGCTCCAGCGCGCTCAATTCCAGTTCCAGCAGACGCCCACCGATACGGGCAACATTGAATCCAGCGCTGAGGGCGCTATTGGGGAGTGGCAAATTCACATTAAAATTATTCACTCTCAGCGCACGGGGCTGCGTTGCTTCATCCATACCCCAACGCACACCAAGTTCATGCAAATTTTCCCGACTCATAGTTACGATGTGTGCCGCTAACTGCACTTGCTGTAAAGGCAAATCCATCTCTGCCAGCCAACTTTTCAATAGTGCTAAAGAGGCGGGAGTATCGCGAATTAATAATGTATTAGTACGTTTATCTACCACTACACTACCCAGTGGCGATAGCAACCCACCTTCAGGAAGAGTCAAACTGTCGGCAACTTGTTCAGCATCAGCATACTGCAAGGCCAGGGAGAAATTATTTAGGGACTCAGATGCATCTTTCTGTTCCGCCCATTGCTGCCTTTCCTGTATCTCCTGTTCGGTGAAAACCATCATTACCGACCCTTCGCGCTCTACTTTTAGACGGCCCATACGCAAAATAATTGCCAAAGCCTGCTCCCACGGAACATCCGCCAATCTCAGGCTGAGATTACCTTCAACCCCAGCGGCAATGACTAAATTCAGTTGCTGATAATCCGCCAGTGCCTGCAACACTACCGCTATCGGCGCATCTTGAAACTCCACGGTTACCGGCGGCCCACTTTTTGCGCTAAAGGCACGACTTGTGAGTAATACCAGCAGCAGCATCACCCCAGCACTGAGTGTTAGGGTAAGCCCACTCCGGGTTTTCGTAGTAGAAACATTCATCAGACTAATTCCTTTTATGTCCTGTATATTTGAAACGGTAAGAGTGCTTATGCTGCCCGTCCAAGCTCTTTAGTGATGATAATCATTATCTAAAACAACCCGTTAGTTAGCGCATCAGCAGCACCACTGGCTCCGATAACCCAGAGCAAAAGCCAACTAAGCCAGTATTCTGCAGGCTCACCTGCCGTGAGCCAATATGGGTAACTTGCCAATTTGACAACAACCGTGAGCCGACCACCAGCTTCTGCCAGCGGCCCTCTGGCCGCAGTATCCAACCAGAAGAGTAATCTCCTCCCCTGACAACCCCTTGTAATCGCCAATGAGTGAGTTTCTCCCGCTCACCATCACATGGCTGTGCTGATAGGTCCTGAAAAGGATTACGCCCTGTGGCGGTCAATAAGGGGTCGGCATAAGCCACAGGTGCCAGTGATACGATTATCAGAGAGACTATCTTTAGAGGCCCCATACCGTGCTCCCTTTGCCGCTACTCATTGACGCCACCTGCGAGATACTCTTTCAGGCTTAATTTCACCGACAGTACGGAATTATCACTATTAATCTCAACTAGCTGGGTCTGAACAGGGGTGGGGATTTCGGCTAGTTGACGAAATAAATGGAGCAATCCATAGAAATTGACCCGCAGAGTAGCGTGCCACTGTTGGTGCCTTATGGAATCCACTGCGGCCTCGCCAACTGGCCCGGATTGCCGCTGCCAGCGAATGACTTGCCCACCAAACGGGGCAATCAATTCACCGGTCAGATGGGCCATTGAACTATCAAGTGACAACCACGATGCCTCCTTTTCTTTCAATACCATCATTTGCTGACGAACCAGAGAAAGTGAGGGTAACGGTGCCAAAGCCGCCTGATGATGATCAACCTGTTGCTGATGTTGAATAATCTTATCTGCGGTGAGCTTCTGCTGTTGCCATGCAGGGCGTAATAACATGCCATAAGCCATTACACTTAAAAGCCCAACAAAAACCCACTGCCCTATCAAGATTTGCCAACCCGGCCTATCCATCCAATGTTGCAGCCGCTTATTCATCACTACCTCTTTCATCACTATCTCTGTCCTGCCAGTCGGCCCAAACCGCAAAGCGAAAATTACCGTCATCCTGCTGAGCAATTTTTTGTAAATGCACTGTTGTGAAGAGAGGCGAGCGGCCTAAACGCACTAAAAAGAGATTAATTGCGGCATAACTCTGGCTAATTACCTCAAAAACCACCTTATCGCCTTGTGGTATCAGGCTGACCAACCAGCAGCTATCTGGAATTTGCTGCGATAGCTGCTGCAATAATATTGAATATCGCTGGGCAAGTTGGTGGGCCTGACGATAAATCTGAGCGCGCTGTTCCCGATGCCGTAGTTGTGCCATTGCCTGTTGCACCTCTTGATGGTGCTGGCCTAAGGCTATTTGCTGCTGGGATAGCGCTGCCAGACGGATTTGTTGGCTGGAATTTACTACCCGTGATTGCAGTTGTATTACAACCAGTAGGATGGCTAAAAACAGGCATTGGCATAAACCTAGATTGCGCCAAAAACGGTAACGGGATGATTGACGTTCTGCACGCCATAACGAAAAATTAACTTGATACATCAGTCGTCTGCCGGGCGTAATGCCAGCCCTCCGGCCAGAATAAATGCAGCGGGGGATGGTGGCAGTGGCGGTTGATACTGGGCAAAAGCCGTAAAGGGTGACCAGCCGGTGGTATTTTCAACCGGGGCATCATCCGCCACATTACTGTAATACACCGTTATCGGTATTCCACTCTGCTCGGGATAACGCGCCTGAAGTTGTCTCAGCAACGTCGGTAATGGATTGAATGTAGTAGGCGGCAGGCCTGGTGCTACATCCTCTGAGTCGGCGGCTACCACACCAAAGTCAAACGGCATGTCAGCCGATGACACCCACAACCACTCACTCTCCAAACGATGAACCAACCAATATGGTCCCGATAATCCTGCCGCCACCGCCATATAACGAAGAGCGCAGGGGGTAATATCAATCATATCGGAGGGTAAACCCGCTTGATGCAAGCACGCCTGCCATTGCTGAACTTCTGACTGACGGGCGGCGGTGATGATTAACTCACTACTGGCTGTGGTTTCACTACGATAATCGAGGGCTAAAGCCTGACTGCCGAGCGGAAAGACCTTACTTGCTGCGGCTTTGATAAAACCATCACGCTGCGGTTCGCGTAAACGCCGGTCCGGTGTCGCAATAGTGTGTTGCAATATGCGCTGTGCGGGCAATGCGATACGTAATGAAATATGTTTTGGTAATTGTTTGCGCAATAATTTGAGTTTGTCGCTAACCATATCTGGCTGTTGTAAAATACCCTCCCGCAAAACGCCAGAAGGTAAGGTTTGATGCCACCAGTAGCGCAGTTGCCAGCCATAGCGGCGTCTGACAACAGCCAAAGCGCGTATAGCATCTATTTGAATATCTAGCCCAACCTGCCAATATTGTGAGTACATCTTTGTCGACCTCCATGTCGAGAGACAATAAAAGAACGTATCCATGTTACGGGCTTGCCTTTATACTACGGCGCGGTTGTTTATAAACTGCCCAATTGACATTGAATGGGAAATCTCAGGTGAAGTTCGTAAAGTATTTTTTGATCCTTACAGTGTGTTGCATTTTACTGGGAGCAGCCTCGATATTTGGCCTGTACAAATATATTGAGCCACAGCTACCCGATGTTGCCACGCTGAAAGATGTCCGGCTGCAAACACCGATGTTGGTGTATAGCGCTGAAGGCGAATTGATCGCTCAATACGGTGAAAAACGCCGTATCCCGTTGACATTAAAACAAATTCCACCAGAAATGGTGCATGCATTTATTGCTACGGAAGATAGCCGATTCTATGAGCATCACGGTGTGGACCCGGTTGGGATCCTACGTGCTGCCTCAATTGCTATGGTTTCTGGGCGTGCCTCACAAGGGGCAAGTACCATTACCCAGCAATTGGCTCGCAACTTCTTCTTAAGCCCGGAACGGACTTTGATACGTAAAATCAAGGAAGCCTTTCTGGCCATTCGTATCGAACAGTTACTGACCAAAGATGAAATCCTTGAGCTGTACCTGAACAAGATTTATCTCGGCTACCGTGCCTATGGTGTCGGTGCGGCAGCTCAGGTCTATTTCGGCAAAGAAGTCAATGAGTTGACCCTCAGCCAGATGGCGATGATCGCCGGTTTGCCAAAAGCGCCATCCACCTTCAACCCGCTCTATTCACATGACAGAGCAGTGGCACGCCGTAACGTAGTGCTCTCGCGTATGCTGGATGAAAAGTACATCACCCAGGCGCAGTACGATCAGGCGCGCAGTGAAGAGCTGGTTGCCAACTACCATGCTCCGCAAATCGCCTTCTCAGCACCTTATCTGTCAGAAATGGTGCGGCAGGAGATGATTAAGC
This sequence comes from Yersinia sp. 2540 StPb PI, assembly GCF_052217165.1. Classification (NCBI taxonomy): domain Bacteria; kingdom Pseudomonadati; phylum Pseudomonadota; class Gammaproteobacteria; order Enterobacterales; family Yersiniaceae; genus Yersinia; species Yersinia sp. 2540 StPb PI. The sequence continues at coordinate 793,008 of NZ_JAZGQC010000001.1, read as the reverse complement.
GTTACGGTGAGAATGCCTATACCGACGGCTATCAGGTCTATACCACCATAACCAGAAAGCTCCAATTGGCGGCAGTCGACTCATTGCGTGCCAATGTGCTGGCTTATGATATGCGCCATGGTTATCGAGGCCCGTCCAATGTGTTGTGGAAAGTGGGCGAAAGCGCATGGGGCCGCGAGCAGATTATCGATTCACTGAAAACCTTGCCGGTCTATGGCCCACTGCTGCCTGCGGTGGTGACCGAAGCTAATACAACGCAAGCAACGGCACTGTTGGCAGATGGCAGCAACGTGACCTTACCAATGTCCGGCATGCGTTGGGCTCGTCCGTTTAAATCGGATAACGCCCAAGGGCCAACACCAAAACAAGTGACCGATGTGGTGCAGCCTGGCCAGCAGATTTGGGTAAGAAAAGTAGAAGATAATTGGTGGCTGGCACAGGTGCCGGACGTCAACTCAGCCTTAGTTTCTATCGATCCAAACAATGGTGCGGTTAAAGCGCTGGTCGGCGGTTTTGACTTTAACCAAAGTAAGTTTAACCGTGCGACACAGGCACTACGCCAGGTCGGTTCGAATATCAAACCCTTCCTGTATACCGCGGCAATGGACAAAGGTCTGACGCTGGCAACCATCCTCAATGACCTGCCAATTACGCGCTGGGATGCAGGTGCAGGTACCGATTGGCGGCCAAAAAACTCACCACCGACTTACGACGGCCCCATTCGTTTACGCCAAGGTTTAGGTCAGTCGAAGAACGTGGTGATGGTGCGGGCAATGCGTGCTATGGGTGTGGATTATGCGGCTGAATACCTGCAACGCTTTGGTTTCCCGGCACAAAATATTGTGCACTCAGAATCCCTGGCATTAGGTTCCGCCTCCTTTACACCATTGCAGTTAGTCCGTGGTTACGCCGTGTTGGCAAACGGCGGCTATCTGGTCGATCCCTATTTCATCACCAAGATAACTGATGATGTGGGCAATGTGCTGTTCGAAGAGAAACCGAAGATTGTCTGTGAAGAGTGTAACTTACCGGTTATTTACGGTGACACTCAGCGCTCAGTTGTTCTGTCTGATGATAACATCGAAAACGTCGCCACCTCGCAGAACAATAACGCCAGTAATGTGCCAATGCCTGAGTTAGAAAAAGTGACGCCTGAACAGGCCAAGCTCAACGGTGACCAGCAATACGCACCCCATGTGATAAGCACGCCGTTGGCCTTTTTGATTCGCGATGCGTTGAACTCAAATATCTTCGGAGAACCGGGTTGGATGGGTACCGGCTGGCGTGCCGGGCGTGACCTGAAACGCAAGGATATTGGCGGTAAAACCGGTACCACTAACAACTCAAAAGATGCCTGGTTCTCTGGCTACGGCCCGGATACCGTGACCTCCGTCTGGATTGGCTTCGATGACCATCGCCGCGACTTAGGCCGCAGCTCTGCATCAGGGGCCATATCAGATCAGATCTCTGGTGCTGAAGGTGGGGCGAAGAGTGCGCAACCTGCATGGGATGACTTTATGAAAGCGGCCCTTGACGGTTTGCCAGAAAAACCGGTTTCTCCACCGCCGGGTATTGTCAGCGTAGTGATTGATAAGCAGACGGGTAAGTTATCCAGTGGCGGGCCAGGCAGTCGTTCAGAGTACTTTATCGAGGGGACACAACCCACCGAGTATTCAGTACATGAAGCAGGGACGACTCTAATGGATAACGGGCAGACTCACGAGCTGTTCTGATGGAGTTGTTCTGTAAACGCTGATTGCCTGAGTATCAAGACGGAGCAGCGCCAATATAAAAGCCGGGAGCTCGTAACAGAGTCCCGGTTTTTTTATCTCTGACCATTACTTATTAAGAAATGCCTGAGCCAGAAAAAGGGCACTAACATTACGGGCCTCGCGAAAATCAGGCTCATCCAGCAGTGCCATCATATTGGCGATCGGCCAGCGGACTTGTGGCAAGGGTTCCGGCTCGTCACCCTCCAGACTTTGTGGATAGAGGTTATGGGCAATAACAATATTCATTTTGCTAGAGAAATAGGACGGAGCCATCGTCAGCTTACTGAGATAATCAAAGCTTTTAGCACCAAAGCCAACCTCTTCCATCAGTTCACGATTCGCCGCCTCCAGCACACCTTCGCCCGGATCAATCAACCCTTTGGGGAAGCCCAGCTCATACTCTTCAATACCCACGGCATATTCACGAATCAGCAGGAGATCATCGCCAATAATCGGCACTATCATCACCGCTTCACGGTTTGATGGCCGCATTCGTTCATAAACGCGTTGCACGCCATTACTGAACTCCAGATCCACCGCTTCAACAGTAAACAAGCGGGAGTGGGCAACCGTTTCTATTTTAAGAATTTTAGGTTTTTGCAGGTGTTTCATGATAGCCCCAATTTAAATACTCACCGCCTATCGGACTTGCATCAGGATAACCAGAGCTATTTTATGGTTACTTAGTAAGCCACTTTTTGCCAATAACGATTAACCCAACACTTTATACTGGAATTTATTAGAACTTGATCACATTGTGCGTTAGTGAGAACCTTTATCGCAATCTCAGTTAGATATAATTTACCTGTTTTTAACATGACGTCGAGTTTAGTCAAGATTCAACCGGTTAAATTTCATCCTACCCCCACTCAACACACGTTAAAAAATGTGTTTGAAAATAGGATTATGCTGATATTACCGCTGTTTTAGCCTTGCTATCCTTATCAATCTACGGGCAGTTTAAGAGCACTTGCATTAGGTTTTTTGATGAATAATAGCGTGTAAAATGCTAGTTCACTGAATGACTCTGTTATATGCCTTGGTACTGTTTTTACGCATAATATGCATTCTTTCATAGAGTTGACGTAAGTCAGAGGCGCTCGGATGGGGATGGGATGAGCACAATAGTCTTAATATTGGCCTTACTGTTGACCAGTCTGATCGCGGTAGGTTTGTTATGGTGGTTCCGATTCCGCCACCCCGCCCCCGTAACTGCAATACTGCCGTTCGCTAAACCCATGCACCGTAAACTCACCGCGGAGGAACGGGTTAATATTGAGAATTATCTGCTCGGTCAGCAAGAGAAGCTCGGATTCAAATCTCAGTCAACTTTTGACACCCGCACACTGACGAACACCAATCTTGCGCCAGCAAAGCTGACTCTGACGCCACAAAGCGAAAATGTTTATTCGGTTACCCGCGCCATCACCCGCTACGGCGTGGCAAGTGACGAACCCAATAAATGGCGTTATTACCTTGATTCGATTGAAGTTCACCTACCGGCTTCGTGGGAGCAATATATCGCTCAGGATAATGACGTAGAACTTATCCAAACGCAGACGATTCCTTTGGTGATCTCCCTTAATGGGCATACGCTTAAAAATCACCAGGCTGAGAATAGCTACCAGCCTATTTTGCCTTCTCCAGCGCAAAATGCCTCAATCCGCAAAGCAGACAGCGAACATATAGAGCTGTTGAATATCCGCAAGGAAACCCCCGAAGAATATGCCTTACATGGTGCTAATGGCTTAAAAGAAGCCGCTGCGATCTGTCTGGCATTGTTATTACTGTTTTTCGCACTCACCGGTCCGGTGGTTACACTGCCCTGGCTGATTATTGTGGCGATAACGTTAACCGGTTGGGCATGCTGGAATATGTTCCGCCCGTTATCTGAAAAAGATTTGCGTGAAGTCCATTGCTTGAGCGGTACGCCAAAGCGCTGGGGGCTGTTTGGTGAATCGAACCAAGGGCAGATGAATAACATCTCGCTCGGGATTGTCGACCTGATTTATCCGGCCCATTGGGGGCCCTATTTTGCTCATGACCTGGGCAAGAAAACCAACATTGATATCTATCTCAACCGTCAGGTCGTGCGTCAGGGGCCTTTTTTATCCCTGCATGACGAAATGAAACATTTCCCGTTACAGCGCTGGGGGAAAAACCTGACGCTTATCGCCGGTTCACTGTTAATAATGGTGTTATTGCTAATCTATGTGCCGCTCAGCTTGCCATTGAAATTGAGTATTGCCTGGTTGCAAGGCGCACAAAGCCAGCAAGTTACTAGTGTTGAAGCTCTGGATAAAATGCCTCTGCGCATCGGCGATATGCTGAAAGCTCAGGGTACCGGTATGTGTTATGTCCCGCCGAATACTCAAAATCCGCATAGTTTTGTTTTTACGCCGTTTGATTGTTCTGGGATCTATTGGAATAACGCAGCACCACTGCCACAACCTGAATCTGACACCATTGAAAAAGCCGCCGCACTGGTGGCAACAGTCAATCAGCAGTTGCATCCGCAAGGTACTGATGCCAACGTCAACCCACAGTTGGCAACCGCCATTGAAAAATCTGGCATGATTTTACTGAATGATTTTGCAGATATCGTTTTAAAAACACAGGCATTATGCGGTGGAGATAGCGACTGTGTCCGCCTGAAAAATGCCTTGGTTAACTTAGGTAATGCCAAGAATTGGCCGGGGCTGGTTAAACGAGCACAATCTGGCACATTGAAAGGGATGAATGTGCTGTTGCGCCCAGTCAGTGCCGATACCCTGGAAAGTCTGGTTAAAACTGCTACCTCATCGTTTGTTTATCGTGAAACGCATTTGGCAACTGAAGCATTAAATAGCCCGCCGCCGGGTGGCTTCTTGCTAACCAGTGATGAAGGTAAGCAGTTAGTTAATCACCCTGCCCCTGCCGTCCCCCTGTTTGATTACAGCGCACTGGAGCAGTGGCGGGAATTACAACGGCTCTCCGGGCTGCTACTTAATACTCCATTTAAGGCCGAAGGCATCATTACCAATATCACCATTGATGCCAATGGCACACGGCATATCGCGCTACACAGTGAGCCGGATATCGTCACACTCGGCCGCTATCTGGGTACCAGCCTATTGCTGCTAATACTGATTGCCTGTCTGGCCGTGAATATCACTTTATTAATTCAACGGATACTACGAAACCGTAACCGGATGGATAATATTCAACGCTATTATGATAATTGTTTTAACCAAACCCTCACTCCCGCGCCTTTCCTGCGTTAGCTTTCTTTCAGGCCATATCATTCATCTCTGGCAGGCTCTGTAACTTTGATATGCTAGGCTAACTTTATCTGTGGCTGTTATCGGGACATCACCCTGATGGCGCTGGTATTCGTTGTAACCCGTATTATTTGTTTGCATAAAAATAATGTGATTGTGGAGTCGCTATGCCCCCAGAATTTAATTGGCAAGAGATTGATACCGTGCTGTTGGACATGGATGGCACCCTGTTGGATTTGGAGTTCGATAGCCATTTCTGGCTAAAGCAGGTGCCGGAAACCCTTAGCCAACACCGAGGGATCCCGCTGGAGCAGGCCCACAAAATTATTCATGATGAATACTTGGCAGTGCAACATACCTTAAATTGGTATTGCTTCGATTATTGGAGTGAGCGACTGGATTTGGATATTTACGCCATGACCACAGCCGCTGGCAACCGGGTTCGTCTGCGCCAGGATACTGAGCCGTTTTTGTCCAGTTTACGCCAGCAAGGGTTACAAACCATTTTGCTCACCAACGCCCATCCACACAGTCTGGCAGTCAAAATTGAGCATACTGCACTGGACCAGCACCTTGATTTATTACTTTCCACCCATACATTTGGTTATCCGAAGGAAGATCAACGACTGTGGCAAGCTGTCGCGCAGCATACCGGGCTGAATCCGGCCAGAACCTTATTCGTCGATGACAGTGAAACGATTCTGGATGCCGCGCGCACATTTGGTATCCGCTACTGTCTGGGTATAGAAAATCCGGATTCCAGTTGTGCTGACAAAGCATTTCACAGCCACCCTGCAATCAATGATTACCGTAAGCTATTACCCGCGCTACAGTTACGTGGTGACTAAAAAGATGTTTAGCCCTATAGCCTAAATAATTCGCGTTGCAACAAGGCGACCAACACGCATGCGACGTGAAATATGACGGAGATAACAGGCAGGAGTATTCATGAAGGATAAAGCAGTTTCTGACGAATCGGTTCGGCTGGATAAATGGCTTTGGGCAGCCCGGTTTTATAAAACCAGAGCAATCGCCCGGGAAATGGTGGATGGCGGTAAAGTCCACTACAACGGCCAGCGCGGTAAACCGAGCAAGTTGGTTGAACTCAATGCTGAAATCCGCCTGCGTCAGGGCAATGATGAACGCACGGTGCGGGTATTGGCATTACACGGTCAACGCCGTGGTGCAAGCGAAGCACAGGCATTGTATGAAGAGACTGAAGCCAGTATTGCCAATCGCGATAAGGTGGCACAGGCGCGTAAACTGAATGCCCTGACCATGCCACATCCTGACCGACGGCCGGATAAAAAAGAGCGTCGCAACCTGATTAAATTTAAACAAGGCGAGTCTGAGTAAACCCTATAGATTTCAACATGCAGGACGGCAGCCCACACACCTGCAACTTGAAAGATGACGGCTTTGCTTGCAGCCAGAAAGAGAGAAAACTATGTCTAATCACGACCAATTACACCGCTACCTGTTTGCTAACCATGCTGTGCGCGGTGAGCTGGTTTCAGTCAATGAAACCTACCAGCAAGTATTAGCCAATCATGATTACCCACCAGCGGTACAAAAACTGTTGGGTGAGATGTTGGTCGCAACCAGTTTACTGACCGCCACGCTCAAGTTTGATGGTGATATTACCGTGCAGTTACAAGGAGGGGATGGCCCATTGTCACTGGCAGTGATTAACGGTAATAACCAGCAGCAGATGCGGGGTGTCGCCCGCTTTAAAGGTGAAATCAGCGATGAAAGCACGCTGAAAGAGATGGTCGGCAACGGCTATCTGGTTATCACTATCACCCCGGCAAAAGGCGAGCGCTATCAGGGTGTGGTAGCACTGGAAGGGGAGACTATCGCCGCCTGTCTGGAAAATTACTTTATGCAGTCTGAACAATTACCAACACGCCTGTTTATTCGTACCGGCAGTGTGGAAGGTAAAGCCGCTGCGGGCGGGATGCTGCTGCAAGTGTTGCCAGCCGAAGAGCGCAATGAAGATGAGTTTGATCACCTGGCACAGCTTACCACTACCATCAAAGCTGAGGAGCTATTTACGCTGCCAGCGAATGAAGTGCTGTATCGTTTATATCATCAGGAAGAAGTAACGTTATATGAGCCGCAAAACGTCAGTTTCTGCTGCACCTGTTCCCGCGAGCGTTGTGCTGATGCATTAGTCACACTGTCGGAAGATGACATCACCGAAATGCTGGAACAAGATGGCAATATTGATATGCATTGTGAGTATTGCGGCAATCACTACCTGTTTGATGCCGTTGATATCGCCTCATTAAAGAGTGGTAACAGCACTTCCTCAGAACAAATTCATTAATAAGCATAATGATTGGTTGGGTGCTGACTCGTGCCCAGCTATTTCTTCTGGCGTTTCATACTTGCGACAATCCGTGTCCTATCTCTCATAACCTAGCGAAAAATAGGTCATATGTTGAAATATTTGATAGCTATCGCTGTTAATCAGAGATGAGGATTTACAATCGCTGGTAGAAAATTGACGATCCAGGAGTTATGACATGAGTGTTAAAGGAATTACCCCGCAGGAGCTCGCCGCCTATGGCATCCATAACGTCAGCGAGATTGTTTACAACCCAAGCTATGATTTACTGTTCCAGGAAGAGACCAAACCCACGCTTGAAGGATACGAGCGCGGAATCCTCACCACCACAGGAGCAATAGCGGTAGATACCGGGATTTTTACCGGCCGCTCGCCAAAAGATAAATATATTGTCCGCGATGCCATCACTCAAGATACCGTGTGGTGGGCCGATCAGGGCAAAGGCAAAAATGATAACAAGCCACTGAGTCAGGAAACCTGGAGCCACTTGAAAGGGTTGGTAACCGAGCAACTGTCCGGTAAACGTCTGTTTGTTGTTGATACCTTCTGCGGTGCTAACGCCGATACTCGCCTGCAAGTTCGCTTTGTCACTGAAGTCGCGTGGCAGGCTCATTTTGTCAAAAACATGTTTATCCGCCCATCAGACGAAGAACTGGCCCATTTCGAGCCTGATTTTATCGTCATGAATGGCGCTAAATGCACCAACCCGGACTGGAAAGAGCAAGGTCTGAATTCCGAGAACTTTGTTGCCTTTAACCTGACAGAACGTATGCAGCTCATTGGCGGCACATGGTATGGCGGCGAAATGAAGAAAGGTATGTTCTCGATGATGAACTACCTGCTGCCACTGAAAGGCATTGCTTCCATGCACTGCTCGGCCAACGTCGGCGAGAAAGGCGATGTGGCTATCTTCTTCGGCCTGTCTGGTACCGGTAAAACCACGCTGTCGACTGATCCAAAACGTAAGTTGATTGGTGATGACGAACACGGTTGGGATGATGACGGCGTATTTAACTTTGAAGGTGGCTGCTACGCCAAAACCATCAAGTTATCTGAAGAGGCAGAACCGGATATTTATCATGCAATTAAGCGTGATGCCTTGCTGGAGAACGTGGTAGTACTGGCCGACGGTACCGTTGATTTCAATGATGGTTCCAAAACGGAAAACACCCGTGTTTCTTACCCGATCTATCATATTGAAAATATCGTTAAACCGGTTTCTAAAGCGGGTCATGCCACTAAGGTTATCTTCCTGACTGCTGATGCCTTTGGTGTATTGCCACCAGTATCACGCCTGACAGCAAATCAAACCCAATATCACTTCCTGTCTGGCTTCACCGCTAAACTGGCTGGTACTGAGCGCGGTGTAACTGAGCCAACACCGACCTTCTCAGCCTGTTTTGGTGCAGCTTTCTTGTCGCTGCATCCAACACAATATGCAGAAGTGCTGGTTAAACGTATGCAAGCGGTGGGCGCACAAGCCTATCTGGTCAATACTGGCTGGAATGGTACTGGCAAACGTATTTCCATCAAGGATACCCGTGGCATCATTGACGCCATTCTGAACGGTGAGATTGATAAAGCAGAAACCTTCACTCTGCCAATCTTTGATCTGGCGGTGCCAACAGCATTACCGGGCGTGAACCCAGAGATCCTCGATCCTCGTGACACTTACGCTGATGTGGCGCAGTGGCAAGAGAAAGCCGAAGATCTGGCGAAGCGTTTTACCACTAACTTTGATAAGTATACTGATACCCCAGCAGGTGCTGCATTGGTTAGCGCAGGGCCAAAGCTCTAAGTTAGCGTTGATTTTGTAATGATTATGGAAGGGACACATTTGTGTCCCTTTTGTTTTTCGCAAATCAAAAATGGATTAGATCAGGTTTGGTGGATGAGTGATCGGGGTCGAGTGCTCATTATTAATTGTTCAGTTATCCGGTTCGGTTGACATGAGTTCAGTGATTAACTTATCTCCGTAGCCTCAACCGCCAAAGGGGTCACAAGCGCGTGACTCCCTTGGAACCTTGGGACTCACCCCTTCGGGGCCGCTGCTAGCAGCGTTCAAATCTGCTCCCAGCAGATTTGTCCATGGCGGCTCACTCGGGCCACCGTCTTGGTCGGTAATATTCCTGATTGCGCTTAACATCAAAAGAGAAAATCAAAATCATGGTTTTAGATTCTGAAGTTTAAAAGCACATTTGAGCAGCCGAGTGAAGAATGGAGCAAGGGAAATCCGCCATGGACGGCGGATTTAGGCGTCATGAGCAGGGATGCGAATAAAGCCGTCCCGCCAGCGAAATGATGAGTGAGGGAACCCACGCAGTGGGCAGGCGATACGTGCGAAGCGCGGGATTCCACAAGGGTGCGCGCCCGCACCCTTTGGCGGTTGAGGCTACGGAGGTTAAGTAAACTCCATTGCTTTAACAACCGAACCTGATCACCATACTAAATAACCAAAATAAAACTCACACCACCGCAGGTGGCTTAGGCTTCATATCTAACGGCAACGGAATATACGCCCGGATCCGTAAACCGCCCCGCTCACTGGTACCGATATCCAACGAACCGGCGTGGGCATCAATAATCCGCTGCACAATCGCCAAGCCCAGCCCAGTACCACTGGTACTCCGCGCGCTATCGCCACGCACAAAAGGCTGGAACAGATGCTTCAAATCTTCAGGCTTGATACCAGGGCCGTCATCCTCAACCTGGAACCACGCACGCTGTAGCTCAGTGCCACTACTGACTTTTATCCAGCCATTACCGTAACGCGCCGCATTCACCACCATATTGGCCAACGCACGCTTAATCGATAACGGATGGATATCCACCAGCACTTCACCTGCACACAAATCAGTCTCGATTACCCGCTCATAACCACTTTCAGCCGCGATCACTTCACCGAGTACGGCATTCAAATCACTCGACTCTGTCGGCATCTCCTGCCCGGTGCGTAGATAATCGATAAATTGCTCAATAATGGCGTTGCACTCTTCGATATCTTTATTGATTGACTCAGAAAGGTATCCATCGGCTTCACTCATCATTTCAGTCGCCAAACGAATACGGGTCAACGGCGTGCGTAAATCATGGCTAACCCCAGCCATCAGCAAGGTCCGGTCATCCGCCAACAACTTCACGCCGGCGGCCATTTGGTTAAATGCCCGGGTAACCGAACGCACCTCTGACGCACCATACTCTCGTAACGGCGGCGGAATAATCCCTTTCCCCACCTGCAAAGCAGCATGTTCCAGCTCAACCAATGGCCGATTCTGAATACGGATAAACAGCCAGGCTCCCCCTACAGCCAATAACATAATTGCCAGGGTATAACGGAACAGTGGCGAGAAATCGCCCTGATGGATCTCAGTTAATGGCACTCGTACCCAAATATCCGGCGATAACCACGTCTTTAGCCAGACAACAGGGGAGTTTTTATTAACTTCGACCCGAACATCGGTTGGCCCACCCAATTGTTGGGCCATTTGATCACTGAGAAATTTGTAATGCTGTGCCCAACGCAGGCCACTTTCCTCCGCCGCAGCATTGGTATAAAGCGAAATCCCCAATTCACGGTAAATCTCACGCCGAAACGCCGGCGGGACTTCAAGTAGCGTGCCATCTTCCAATTGCAGCCGGTCAGTCATCAGCATACGAACTTCATACGCCAACACTTTGTTAAACTGCTGCAAACTGGGCAAGATGGCGAAATTCAGCACCACCAAATACGTGGTGACCAGACTGACGAACAGCAAGGTCACAATCAGTAATAAGGTTCGGGCAAATGAGCTACGTGGAGAAAAGCGCCATCGCCTCATGCTTTACTGCCGTCCGGTACAAATACGTAGCCCAAGCCCCATACAGTTTGGATATAGCGCGGATGCGCCGGATCTTCCTCGACCATACGGCGCAGACGTGAAATCTGTACATCGATGGAACGCTCCATCGCACTGTATTCGCGACCTCGGGCCAGATTCATCAGCTTATCGCGTGACAACGGCTCACGTGGATGACTCACCAAGGCTTTCAGCACTGCAAACTCACCACTAGTCAGTGGCATAGGCTCATCTTCACGGAACATCTCGCGCGTGCCTAAATTGAGTTTGAACTTACCAAACGCAATCACTGCTTCTTCCTGTGAAGGTGCACCCGGTAGCTCGTTAGCCTGACGGCGTAACACCGCACGAATACGGGCCAGTAATTCTCGGGGGTTGAATGGCTTAGGAATATAATCGTCAGCACCAATTTCCAATCCGACGATACGGTCAACTTCCTCACCCTTCGCCGTCACCATAATGATCGGCATCGGGTTACTTTGGCTACGCAGACGGCGGCAGATAGATAGACCATCTTCACCCGGTAACATCAGATCAAGCACCATCAGGTGGAAAGACTCACGGGTCAGCAAGCGATCCATCTGTTCAGCATTGGCAACGCTGCGCACCTGGAAACCTTGCTCTGTTAGGTAACGTTCCAACAGCGCGCGCAGGCGCATATCGTCATCAACGACCAGAATCTTGTGATTCTCTTGCATTTTATTACTCCCAAAGGCCGTATTGCTCGAACCTGTACATTGTTAAAAAAACTTACTTTATACCCTAAATAATTCGAGTCGCAGGAAGGCGGCAACTGAGCGAGCCCCCGGTCACTTACATGAGTCAGTGACGGAGGGTGAACGAAGGAAGCCAACACACATGCAGCTTGAAGTATGACGTGTATAACAGACAGCTTTTTATGGTATACATTCTAGTCGAAATTGTTACAAAGCTTATTGTTGTGCCTAATTATCAACACTTTCGTCAAATGGGCGGTAGCGGATCTCTAATATCCAGTAGGTTGCTTCACCATTTGGTGTCTGAACCGTCACCTCATCCTCCACCTGCTTGCCAATTAAGGCACGGGCAACCGGTGAATCGATAGAAATCCATTTTTTTGCCGGATCAAACTCATCCGGCCCAACCAGGCGAAAGATGCGCTGCTCTTCTAATTCATTTTCTACCCGCACCCAGGCACCAAAAAAGACTTTTCCTTCCTGACGCGGGTCAGGGTCGACAACTTTCAGCACCTCAAGGCGTTTGGTCAGAAAGCGTACCCGGCGATCAATCTCTCGTAGCCGCTTCTTACCATAGATATATTCAGCATTTTCCGAACGGTCACCCATTGCTGCGGCTTCAGACACCGCCTGTGTTACCACCGGGCGCTCTTCCCGCCACAGATAATGCAATTCACGATCCAGCGCCTGCCAGCCTTCGCGGGTAATGTAATTACTTTTCGCCATATAATTATCCCTTTGGCATTGATGCTTCTACTATACCCTAACTTTTTACCGATAAGTCCACGTTACCTCAAGCTCTGCTGCCGCTCTACTGGCAATTTATCCGGGCAATCCGTATAACTATCTTCTGCCATTTTTCCTACTCACTATCAGACTTGACATCAGACTTATGAATGAACAACTGAGCAGCATTATTGCAAGCGAACTACAGGCGCGGCCGGAGCAAGTTATCTCTGCTATCCGCCTGCTTGATGAAGGTAATACCGTGCCGTTTATTTCGCGGTATCGTAAGGAAGTTACCGGCGGGTTGGATGATACCCAGTTGCGCCAGTTGGAAAGTCGTTTGGGCTATCTGCGTGAACTCGAAGAGCGCCGCCAAACCATTCTTAAATCAATTGAAGATCAGGGCAAGCTCACTGAGCAATTGGCCGGTGCCATCAATGGCACCATGAGTAAAACTGAGCTTGAAGATTTATATCTCCCTTATAAACCGAAGCGCCGCACCCGTGGTCAGATTGCGATTGAAGCCGGTCTGGAGCCATTGGCGGACAGTTTATGGCATGACCCACAGCAAGAGCCAGAACAGGTTGCTCTCGCTTATGTTGATGCCGATAAAGGTGTTGTAGATACGAAAGCGGCACTGGATGGTGCACGCTATATCCTGATGGAGCGCTTTGCAGAAGATGCAACCCTACTGGCGAAAGTGCGCCAGTACTTGTGGAAAAATGCCCATTTAGTGTCAAAAGTGGTGGAAGGTAAGGAGCTGGAAGGGGCTAAATTCCGCGATTACTTTGGCAGCCACGAACCTATCGCCCATGTCCCTTCTCATCGCGCACTGGCTATGTTCCGTGGCCGCAACGAAGGCGTGTTACAACTGGCACTGAATCCTGATCCGCAGTTTGACGAACCGCCGCGCGAAAGTCAGGGCGAGCAGATAATTATTAACCATCTCGACCTGCGGCTGAATAATGCGCCAGCAGACGGTTGGCGCAAAGCGGTGGTCAACTGGACCTGGCGTATCAAAGTGCTGATGCATCTGGAAACCGAGCTGATGAGCACCCTGCGCGAACGAGCCGAAGATGAAGCAATCAACGTATTCGCCCGTAACATGCAAGATCTGTTGATGGCAGCCCCTGCCGGCATGCGCGCCACCATGGGCCTTGATCCGGGCCTGCGGACTGGGGTGAAAGTGGCGATAGTGGACGCTACCGGCAAGCTGGTTGCCTTTGATACCATCTACCCTCATACCGGGCAGGCTGCTAAAGCCGCCGCCGTGGTGGCCGCCCTGTGCATCAAGCATCAGGTTGAACTGGTGGCTATCGGGAATGGTACCGCATCGCGGGAAACCGAGCGTTTCTTTGTCGAGCTACAGCAACAGTATCCGGCGGTCACCGCGCAAAAAGTGATTGTCAGCGAAGCAGGGGCCTCGGTTTACTCCGCCTCTGAGTTGGCGGCGCTGGAGTTCCCAGATCTGGATGTCTCCATCCGTGGTGCAGTGTCTATTGCCCGGCGGTTACAAGACCCACTGGCTGAACTGGTAAAAATTGACCCAAAATCTATCGGGGTCGGCCAGTATCAACATGATGTTAGCCAAAGCCAACTGGCGAAAAAGCTGGATGCGGTAGTGGAAGACTGCGTAAACGCCGTGGGTGTGGATTTAAACACCGCGTCAGTGCCGTTACTGACCCGGGTTGCGGGTTTAACCCGCATGATGGCGCAAAACATTGTTAGCTGGCGTGATGAGAATGGCCGCTTCCATAACCGTGAGCAATTGCTCAAAGTCAGCCGCCTCGGGCCGAAAGCCTTCGAGCAGTGTGCCGGCTTCCTGCGTATCAATCATGGCAATAACCCGCTGGACGCATCAACCGTGCATCCAGAAGCCTACCCGATTGTTGAGCGCATTTTGGCTGCAACTGAACAGGCATTGCAGGACCTAATGGGTAATGCTACCGCGCTGCGTAATCTTAATGCGCGTGATTTCACCACCGAGCAATTTGGTGTCCCGACGGTCACCGATATCCTACGCGAGTTAGAAAAGCCAGGCCGTGACCCACGCCCTGAGTTCAAAACCGCAACCTTCGCTGAAGGTGTAGAGACACTCAATGACCTGACTCCGGGCATGATCCTCGAAGGCTCGGTCACTAACGTGACCAACTTTGGTGCCTTTGTTGATATTGGTGTTCATCAGGATGGTTTGGTACATATTTCATCACTGGCGGATAAGTTTGTCGATGACCCACATAAGGTGGTGAAAGCCGGGGATATCGTCAAAGTGAAAGTCATGGAAGTGGATTTGCAACGCAAGCGCATTGCCCTGACCATGCGCCTTGATGAACAGCCTGGTGAAGGCGGCTCGCGTCGTGGTAACAATGGCGCTAATAGTGCGAATAGCAGCGCCAAGGGCCGTAATGACAATCGTGGTGCCAGCCAGCCTCGTAACAGCAATGATTCGAACAGTCGCCCAGCAGCCAAGGGCCGGGCAGACAGTAATTCTGGTAGCAACAGTGCCATGAGTGATGCACTGGCGGCGGCATTTAAAAAACGCTGATATCTCTACTTAGGGCCACGTTGGTGGCCCTTTTTTCATTTACGTTTTTGTTTCAAATTATCGCGACATCTTTAATATTTCCTCTCATATCCTTTTCTTCTATAAAGCTGAAGGTTTATCTTTTAAATTAATTAGCACGCGATTCTTTTCTGCTGCGAAATGACGTTTACATCATGATTAAATCGGCGTTAATTTAACAATCTATTTAACATGAGGGTTAATTTCGTCAATTATTCACTCTAATTTATAAATAATTATGAAGACATTCTGCGAGTTAATTAAAATCCGAATGTTATTTTATTAAAATGTGAGTGAATTGATTATGTTAACAATCGGTATTTTACTGCCCTAACAGGACATAATAGAAACATTCAGTTAACTGATTTAACTCATTATTTTCATTTGCGATCATGTTAATTTGATGGTAAAACAAGCATAAATAAAAATCAGACTCATTAATTATACCCTAAATAATTCGAGTTGCAGGAAGGCGGCAAGCGAGATAATCCCGATGAGCTTACATGAGTAACTGATTCGGGTTAGTGAGCGTAGCCAACACACAGGCAACTTGAAGTATGACGGGTATATAAAAATGAAATAGTAACGAATACTTACTTTTGAGTATTTCGCCTTAGTTGAATATGAAAACGATTCTTACTATTATTATTTTATCTGTTACCTTTTAGAGTCGTATCACTCTGAATTTTGGTATGCCAATAACGTAATAACAAGAGGCACCTATGCACCTTATCCCGCAGCGTTCCTATAAAATTGTTGGTTTCTCGCCTGAAATCAGCCCGGCTTACCGGCAGAAATTATTGTCACTGGGTATGCTGCCCGGCTCTTCGTTTAATGTTGTCCGCCTCGCGCCATTAGGTGACCCCATTCAGATAGAGACCCGCCGCGTCAGTCTGGTGCTACGGAAAAAAGACTTAGACCTGCTAACGCTGGACTTGCAACCCTAATATTGCGGGTCAACATCCTATTTTGGCTGCCGGGCTGCGTGTCAAAGCCCCCCTGCGTAGTCTGATTTTAATTTACTAATATCACGTTGGATCATGAAAGCACTCACAATCGGCCTGATCGGCAATCCCAATGCAGGTAAAACCACCCTTTTTAATCAGTTAACCGGTGCCCGCCAACGGGTGGGGAACTGGGCCGGGGTTACGGTGGAGCGCAAAGAAGGCCATTTCACTACCACGCAACATCAAGTGACATTGGTTGACCTGCCGGGAACCTACTCCCTGACCACCATTTCTGAGCAAACCTCGCTGGATGAGCAAATTGCTTGTCACTACATTCTAAGTGGTGAAGCTGACCTGCTGATTAATGTCATTGATGCGGTGAATCTGGAGCGCAATCTCTACCTGACACTGCAACTGGTTGAATTGGGTATTCCCTGTATTGTGGCGCTCAATATGTTGGATATTGCCAAAAGCCAACATATCGATATTGATATCAAGGCATTATCTCAGCAGTTAGGTTGCCCGGTTATTCCGCTGGTCTCCACTCGCGGGCAGGGTATCAATGAATTAAAAAGCAGTATTGATGAACTTCAGCCGATTCCCTTTAAGGCTTTGGTTAACTACCCACCAGTGCTACTCAGTGAAGTAGATAAGTTGGTAGAGGCCATGCCTGAGTCCTGGCCGGTACAGCAGCGCCGTTGGCTGGCACTGCAAATATTGGAAGGTGATATCTATAGTCTGGCACGTGCAGGCATAGCGCCCTCAATCGTGGCGCTAGCGCGTGAAAATCTGCGAGCAAGCCAACACGAAGATCCCGAGCTGGTGATAGCCGATGCCCGCTATCAAAGTATTGCCCGCATCTGTGATGTAGTCGGTAACTCGCAACAAGCGGAACCGAACCGCCTGACACAAGCGCTTGATAAAGTGATCCTTAATCGCTGGTTAGGTGTCCCGATCTTTCTGTTTGTCATGTATTTAATGTTTGTCTTAGCCATCAATATCGGTGGGGCGTTGCAGCCCATATTTGATATCGGCTCTGCGGCTATCTTTATTCAGGGGTTGCAATGGGTGGGTTATACGCTGCATTTCCCACAGTGGTTGACCATCTTCCTCGCTCAAGGCGTGGGGGGCGGGATTAATACCGTGCTGCCGTTGGTGCCACAAATTGGCATGATGTACCTGTTTCTCTCCTTTTTGGAAGACTCCGGTTATATGGCCCGAGCCGCATTTGTTATGGACCGGCTGATGCAGGCGCTGGGGTTACCGGGTAAATCCTTCGTACCGCTGATTGTCGGTTTCGGCTGTAATGTGCCCTCGATCATGGGTGCACGAACACTGGATGCGCAACGCGAACGCCTGATAACCATCATGATGGCACCCTTTATGTCCTGTGGCGCACGGCTGGCGATTTTTGCCGTCTTCGCGGCGGCATTCTTCGGTCAGGACGGGGCCAGTATCGTTTTCTCTCTTTATCTATTGGGTATCGCGGTCGCCATCCTCACTGGGCTGGTGCTGAAATACACCATTATGCGTGGCGAAGCCTCACCCTTTGTGATGGAACTGCCGGTTTATCATGTGCCCCATCTAAAGAGTTTGTTATTGCAAACCTGGCAACGGTTAAAAGGTTTTGTCCTGCGCGCCGGGAAAGTGATTGTCATTGCCAGTATCTTCATCGGCGGCCTGAACAGCTTCTCTTTCAGTGGCAAACCGGTAGATAGCATCAATGACTCAGCACTGGCCTCAGTCAGTAAAGTGCTGACGCCACTGCTGGCACCCATGGGTGTTCATGGCGATAACTGGCAGGCAACCGTGGGGTTAGTGACCGGCGCCATGGCAAAAGAAGTGGTGGTAGGGACACTTAATACCCTCTATACCGCAGAGCAGATTAAGAATGAACCCTTTGATGCCGAGAGCTTCAACTTACCGGGCGAATTGGTCGGGGCGGTTAAAACCACCTGGCAGGGCTTAAAAGATACTTTTAGCCTTAGCATGTTATCCAATCCCATTGAAGCCAGCAAAGGTGATGGTGAAATGGCGGCCGGTTCCATGGGCATGATGAGCAGTAAATTCGGTTCCAGTATTGCTGCCTATAGCTACCTGATATTTGTGTTGCTCTATGTGCCCTGCGTCTCAGTCATGGGGGCTATCGCTCGGGAAACCAGCCGCGGCTGGATGACCTTCTCAATACTGTGGGGGTTAAATGTGGCCTACTCACTGGCAACCCTGTTCTACCAAGCCGCCACGTTTCACCAGCACCCGCAACAAAGCCTAATGATTATTGCGGTGGTTATGGTGATTAATGCGTTGATCTTGTTTGGATTGCGCCGCGCGCGGAGCCGGGTAACTGTCAGATTGCAAAACAGTAAACCTGCGAGCTGTTGTCAGAGTGCAAGCAATGATTGTCATTAACAAACCGCTTTTGTTACAACAGGAGGCATGATGGCGAGCCTACTCCAATTACGCGATGCTATCGCACTCAGTGGTAGTGTGGCAGCGAGTCAGCTAAGCCAGCAATTGGCAACACCTTTACCCCTGGTTGAGGCCATGCTGGAAAGACTGACGGCAATGGGCAAGGTTGAGCGCATTGAGCAAGATAATAGTGGGTGCCTGACGGGCAGTTGCAAGAGCTGCCCTGAAGGGAAAAATAAATGTAACACTGTGATTTATAAAATAAAAAATCATCATTAAGTCACAAAAAGAGATGCCCGATGGGCATCTCTGCCTTTTTATTACTTATAAACATCGGCATCAGCGTCAAATTTCTTCTTTTCACGCTCGGCGATGATCACATAATACTTACCGCCTTTCTCATCCGCCATTTTCGACAGCTCTTCTTTCACATCCATCGGCGATGTTGCCTGACCCGACGTGGTAATGGTGCCAATCTTCTCGTAATTCTTCGCTTCTTCTTTAGTAATTTCTTTCGCCGCCATCGCGCCAAAAGAAACCCCCGTAACGACCAGAGCTACAGCCAGATTTTTCAATAAATTCATACCGAATACCTCGCAAATGAAGGATTAATGCGTATAAAAACAGTAAGAAAAACAGAGATGAATTGATTTAATTAAAGACAGTTGGCTGATGTGACGCCACGCGCAGTGGCCGCCCACACCTCTAAAGAAAAGGCTCTCCCCATGCCAGTGCGCGGGGATGCGCCAATTTGAACCTTCTTAATTATTAAGCAGATTTAATATTTAGCCATTAAATTACACATTAAATTCCATTCATCTCTATGTGCTAAGGCCTTAAATCTGTGGCAGTTAGCTATTCCAGTGTGATTTTAGCGTCAACATGTGCTGAAAAATCGATAAGTAATTTTGAAAAATCATCAGGATGAGAAACAAAAGGGGCATGAGCTGCTCCCTTCATCACCACCGATTGACTCTGCGGCCAGGCACTATCTAATAACGAAGCCACTTTGCGCGGCACCAGCCCATCCAGATAACCATAAATGCGCAACAAAGGTAGAGTGCATTTGGCCAGTGCGGGTCGTAAATCGGCAGTACGCAGAATGTCTAGCCCGCCGATTAACACCTCCACCTCTGGCATCTGGTGTTGTAGCACCACCGCTTTCAATAAACGGGCATCCTGTCGTGCACTTTCCGTCCCCAAAGTTTGCAATGCCAGAAAACGCTCAACGGTACGCTGAAAATCCTCACTTAACTGTTGCTGGAAACCGGCCAAGACTTCCGGCCGAATCCCCGGCCATTCATCATGCGCAGTAAAACATGGCGAGGAGGAGACAGTTATTAGCCCACGCACGCGCTCTGGCTGAGTCAAGGCTATCTGACTGGCCACCAGCCCGCCCATCGACCAACCGAGCCACAAGGCGCGCGGTGGTGCTTGTTGTAAGACAATTGCCGCCATATCAGACAGTGGCATCGCACCAAAATCTTTGCTGCGCCCATAACCGGGGAGGTCCACCAAATGCAGACGAAAATGCGGCGCGAGTCTATCAATTATGCAATGCCAGACTTCGGCGTTCAGCCCCCATCCGTGCAGCAGCACAAGATCGCAATCACCTTCACCGCAGGTGTTCCAATACAGTTGTTTCATACGTTAATATCCTGTTGCCTTAGCCGCGTCATACATCACTTATCAAGGAAGATAAACATGCTAACAATCGTCAGCCAGTGTTGGCTATGCCGGCAGCGGTTATATCATCCCAGGCATGGCATTTGTTGTTATTGCAACCAGCATTTACCTAAATTACCGCCCTGTTGCCCTCGCTGCGGCTTGCCCTGCACTAACCCGGCGTTACCTTGTGGCCGCTGCCTTAACGCACCACCCCGCTGGGCGAGTATGACCTTTGTCAGTGATTATATTCCGCCCTTGAACGGGCTGATAAAAAAGTTCAAATTTAACGGCGTCACACCGTTGGCTCCGGTACTGGCCCGTTTATTATTGTTACGCTGGCTTGATGCCTACCGTCAGGGTAAGGTTATCAGGCCAGAAAGAGTCATTAGTGTGCCTTTACACCGCAGGCGCTGTTGGCGGCGCGGCTATAACCAAACAGACCTGTTAGCACGGCCATTGGCACACTGGCTTGGCTGCCACTACAGTAATATGACGTTACAGCGAGTACGGGCTACACCACCGCAGCAGCGATTGAACGCTACCGCGCGACGTAAAAATATGCGGGGGATATTTCGTTGTACACAGTCTCTTCGCGGCCAACATATTGCTCTGCTGGATGATGTCGTAACAACGGGCAGTACACTGAATGAGATTGCCGATCTACTCTGGTCCGAGGGGATTGCCTCATTACAGGTGTGGTGTATCTGCCGAACCTTGTAGTCACCCCAGCAATGGGCGTATTATAACCGACAAGAATAGTCAACTATTGAGCAGATGCCATGATCACAATAACAGACGCAGCACAATCTCATTTTGCCAAACTGTTGGCAAATCAAGAAGAAGGCACCCAAATCCGGGTATTTGTTATCAACCCCGGAACACCCACCGCTGAATGCGGCGTGTCTTACTGCCCACCGGATGCGGTCGAAGCAACAGATACTGTACTGAAATTTGAGCAGTTATCTGCCTATGTTGATGAAATGAGTAAGCCTTATTTGGACGACGCTGAAATCGACTTCGTCACTGACCAACTAGGCTCTCAACTTACCCTGAAAGCGCCTAATGCCAAAATGCGTAAAGTTGATGATACTGCACCATTGATGGAGCGGGTTGAATATGTTCTGCAATCGCAGATTAACCCGCAACTGGCCGGGCATGGTGGCCGTGTAACATTGATGGAAATCACACCAGATGCATTGGCTATCCTGCAATTCGGCGGTGGCTGTAACGGGTGTTCTATGGTTGATGTCACACTGAAAGAAGGCATCGAAAAAGAGCTGTTGCAGAAATTCCCAGAATTGAAAGGCGTGAGGGATTTGACCGAGCATCAGCGCGGCGAGCATTCCTATTACTAATTATCCTGCGCCCTTGGTGCTACAGCGGTGTTAGCTTCGCTCTCTCACCCGAATCACTGACTAATGTCAGCTCATCGGGATTTGTTCGCTTGCTGCCTTGCTGTAACACCAATGACTTTGGCTAATAACTTTGGCTAATAATTGAGCATTGCTATTACTCATTATCCTGCGCCCTTGGTGCTACAGCGGTGTTAGCTTCGCTCTCTCACCCGAATCACTGACTGATGTCAGCTCATCGGGACTTGTTCGCTTGCTGCCTTGCTGTAACACCAATGACTTTGGCTAATAACTTTGGCTAATAATTGAGTATTGCTATTACTCATTGTCCTGCGCCCTTGGTGCTACAGCGGTGTTCGCTTGCTGCCTTGCTGTAACACCAATGAATAATATTGTTCTTAATGCTGACAAAACCAGATGACTCAATCTGGAGCGGTGAGGATAGGCAGAAGAGTAAAGCGTCCGCGCCAGGGATGGCGCGGCATGAGCCTACATCGACGTATTGACGGCGTCTTTACGATCTGCCTGTTCTCTGCGCCACGAGCACTTTATTGGCAGCCTACTGAGAGATTCCCTCCCCTTATCATCCCGCCGACACATTCTTGCGCCGCTTATCCAAATCCTTCAATAAACGATTAACCTGGCTGTCAGCAAACATCTCTTCCAAGCTCGAGGTCAATTTACGCCGCCAGTTCGGATATTCCTCACTGGTTCCGGGAATATTTACCGGTGTCGCCATATCCAACCAATCTTCCGGTTGCAAACCCAGTAATGCGCTGGCGCTGTCGGCAACATAACGCTGTAATCCTCGGTTAAGGACCGGGCTCATCGAGAGGAGTGACGCTTTATGGCCTACCTTCTTTGGCACACAGTCATAGTGATGTAACCCTTCCAATAATCCTTGCTTGGCCCGTTCCCGATCAAGATAAAGCTGCTTCAATATCTGTTGGTCTGGATATAACCCCAGCTTATTCCCCAACGTCAGATCGTCACTTTGCCAATAGCCCCGTAAGGTCGGCAAGTCATGGGTCGTAATGGTAGCCATCGCCTGTGCCGGATAAGATTGTGGCGCACGGAAGGTATTCTCACTGTCATGCTCAAAATAGAGCACCTTGTAGGAATACACCCCGCTGTCACGCAGCTTAGCCACAATTTCTACCGGTACCGTGCCTAAATCCTCGCCAATCACCATGCAGTGATGACGCTGACTTTCCAGCGCCAATATCGCCAATAGATCATCGACCGGATATTTAACATAAGCCCCCTGGGCGGCAGTCTGCCCGTAGGGAATCCACCACAGACGCAATAAGGCCATCACATGATCAATACGCAGAGCGCCACAACTGGTCATATTAGCGCGCAGCAAATCGATAAAAGGCTGGTAGGCACGCGCAACCATGACGTGCGGGTCCATTGGTGGCAACCCCCAGTTCTGGCCCAGCGGCCCTAAAATATCAGGCGGAGCCCCTACCGAGGCTTTCAGACAATATAACTCGCGGTCACACCAGGTTTCAGCGCCACCTTCAGCCACACCAACAGCTAAATCACGGTACAAGCCAATCGGCATTTTTCGTGTCTGGCTGTTGCGAAAACAGTTATCAAACTGAGTGGCGGCCAACCACTGTAACCATAGATAGAAGGTCACATCACTCGCGTATTCGCGGCAAAAATCAGCTACAGCACTGCTGTGCCCATCACGATATTTTTCTGGCCACACCGGCCAGCCCCACATCATTGGGTCTTGCGCACTTAAATGAGCATGTAGCGCATCAAAAGCTGCTTGTTGATGCAGACTACGACCGCCTTGTTCCACAAACTGGTGGAATGCCTGCATCCGCGCATCTTTTGCTTTACGAGCAGTAAACAGCGGGAAGGCCAAACGCAGCGCCATCAATTTCAGTTGCATAACCTGCGGATAATCAACCCACTCATTAGCCCGAATTTCAGCCAGCGTCTGTTGTGTTGCTGGTTGATGCCACCAGAGCTGCGCCGCTTCACTGTGCTGAAACTCATCCACGCGGTTCACGTCGATATAAACCACATTCAGCCAGCGTCTTGAAGAGGGGCTATAGGGGCTAGCACTCTGTGGATTAGCCGGATACAGCGCATGAATCGGATTCAAACCGATAAAGGCACCACCACGCTCGCCCACCTGTTCCAACATCTGGCTGAGATCACCAAAATCACCAATCCCCCAGTTACGTTCGGAACGCAGGGTATAGAGCTGTACACAAGCGCCCCACAACTTTTTCCCTGCCAGCAACGCATCTGGCTCATAGCAACGTTTCGGTGCCACAATAATTGAACACTGCCACTGCTGTAACCCTTGTTCGAGAATCAAACGGTGATAACCCTGCGGCAGAGAAGATGGCAATGTCAGCGTCTTTTTTGCACTGATACGCCCCTGGTGCAACTCACCTTTTTCTGTCTGCAATTGCCAGTGATAATCGCCTGAACCCGCCATTGGTAACTGCATTGGGCTACCAAAAGTAAATACTTTCACCACCGGTAGTGGTGTATTTTCTGTCGAGGTGTCCTGAGGCACCTGGGTGCGCCCCATGGCCGCCAACAACTGCTGCTTGGTTTCCGGCAAAATAGCCTGCGGCTTACCATGAGCATTAATGTAGCTGGCGGCTATCCCTGCCAGTGTCGCTGCTTGATCGAGCGATTTACGATCCATGCAGTCTTCTCCTTAACGTTTGGCTTGCCAAATCCGTGATTGGTAATCACGAATTGAACGGTCAGAACTGAACATCCCTACCCGGGCAGTGTTAAGAATGGTACGGCGGGTCCATTCATCCTTATCGCGGTACAGGGCATCAATTTGCTTCTGTGCCTGACAGTATGAGGCAAAATCAGCCAATACCAGATAAGGGTCACCCCCTTCCAACAGGCTATGCAACATCATGTCAAATGCGTGCTTATCACCTTGGCTGAACGCACCACTGGCCAGCTCATCCAGAATGCTTTTCAGGTGCGCGTCAGCTTTAAGATACTTCTGTGGCTTATAACCTTTCGCCAAAATGGCTTTTACCTGCTCCACGGTGTTACCGAAAATAAAGATATTCTCGTCACCCACCTGCTCGGCAATTTCAACGTTAGCCCCATCAAGGGTACCCACCGTCAATGCACCATTCAGTGCCAGTTTCATGTTGCCAGTGCCAGAGGCTTCTTTACCGGCAGTTGAAATCTGCTCCGATACATCCGCCGCAGGAATCATCAATTCCGCGACTGAAACCCGATAATCGGGGATAAAGACCACTTTTAGGCGATCTTTGACGATCGGATCATTGTTGATCTTATCGGCGGCCTGATTGATCGCATAAATAATATTCTTAGCTAAATAATAACCAGGTGCAGCTTTGGCACCAAACAAGAACACACGCGGCGCAATATCCAGATTCGGGTTGTCACGGATCTGGCGGTAGAGCGACAGAATATGTAACAGATTCAAATGCTGACGCTTATATTCATGCAACCGCTTAATCTGCACATCGAAGATGGCGTCTGGATTAATCACCAACCCCATAGTTCGCTTAACGTATTCAGCTAACTTAACTTTGTTGTCATATTTGATCTGCTGATAACGGCCCCTAAAAGCCTTATCTTCGGCATAAGACTCAAGCCCGGCTAATGCATCCAGATTATTCGCCCATTCCACTTTCAGCGTGTCATCAATCAGGCCAGATAATGCCGGATTACATTGCTTCAACCAACGGCGCGGCGTAATACCATTAGTAACATTATGGAATTTATTTGGCCATAATTGATAGTATTCAGGGAATAAGTCTTTGATAACCAGATCAGAATGCAGTTGCGCTACGCCGTTGACGGCAAAGCCGCTGACCACACACAGATTGGCCATTCTCACCTGCTTATTATGATGAACCGCCAGCTTGGCCCACACCGCTTCATCCCCAGGCCATTGCTTATCCACCACCTTTTTAAACTGCGCATTGATCTGCTTGATGATGACAAAATGGCGTGGCAACAAACTACGCACTAATTTTTCATCCCAACATTCAAGTGCTTCAGGCATCAACGTGTGGTTGGTATAAGCGAAGGTTTTGCTGGTGATCGCCCACGCCGCATCCCAGCTTAGCTGATGCTCATCCAGCAGTACTCGCAGCATTTCAGGAATAGCGATAGTCGGGTGGGTATCATTCAGTTGAATAACTTCATAGTCAGGCAATTCAGCCAGTTTACGACCAGCCAGATGATGCTTACGTAAAATATCCGCCACCGAGCAGGCGCATTGGAAGTATTGCTGCATCAGGCGCAGACGTTTGCCGGCCAGATGGTTATCGTTTGGATACAATACTTTGGTCAGTTTTTCTGCTTCAACGCCATTTTGTTCTGCCAGCAGGAACTTCCCATCATTAAAATTAGTTAAATCAAATGGATGTTGATGAGTCGCCTGCCACAGGCGCAACGGCTGTGTTACACCATTGCGAAAACCCAGCACCGGTAAATCCCAAGCTTCACCGCGTAAGGTGAAGGCCGGACGCCACACCTGGTGGCCATCAGCGAGTTTTTCTAACTTGCCAGCAAAGCCGACATCAACCGCCAACGCCGCATTATGGCGAAACCACGGATAACTCTCGCGCTGCCAGTTGTCCGGGGCTTCCTGTTGTTTACATTCACTGAAAGATTGACGGAACAGACCGTATTGATAATTCAGACCATAACCGGTGGCGGGTTGCTCAACGGTTGCCATCGAATCAAGGAAACAGGCCGCCAAACGCCCAAGACCGCCATTACCCAATGCAGGGTCAGTCTCCTGCTCCAGCAAATCACACAGGTTAATTTGCTGCTCGGCCAGCAATGCCTCCACTTGATCATACCAACCCAGATTAATCAGGTTGTTTGCCGTTAAACGACCAATCAAAAACTCCATTGAAATGTAGTTAACATGCCGTTGGACTTTTTGGGTTTTACCTGGTGCAGGCTGAGCCGCCAATTGTTCGGCTAACGCCGCGCTGACAGCTTCCCACCATTGGTGTTGAGTCATTTGCTGAGCGGAGGTTAGGCCAAAGCGCTGCCACTGGCGGGTCAGTGCGGCCAGGAAATCGTCCTTTTTAAGCGTAGGCTGTGACATAGGGAGTCTCTATCCTGTGAGTGGGGTAATTTTACCCTTATCCTGCCAATGAGAACTGACAAGGGCATCATCCTGCCGGGGGATTAGCTGGGGATGAGTCGCAGGGCGTAGCTAAAATTGTGATCCGGTGCAACTTACAGCCATATGAAACATTAACTCTATTGCAATAACATGGCCGTTATCAGACCTTAGCAGTGCTGATTAATTACGAGGCTAAAAATAATTACTCTTATGAATGCCTGTAACATTTCATTACAAATGGACATATCACTCGCCAGGACGTCTTCTCACCGGATATTGGTTAAACCGGACACAGCATGCTGATCCCCTCAAAACTGAGCCGCCCGGTACGGCTGCAAAATACCGTGATACGCGACCGTCTATTGGTTAAGTTATCAGGTGTAGCAAACTATCGCCTGACTTTGATCAATTGCCCAGCCGGTTATGGTAAGACCACGTTGATCGCCCAATGGGCTGCCGACCAATCCAATCTCGGGTGGTATTCACTGGATGAAAGTGACAATCAACCAGAGCGTTTCGCCTCTTATCTGATTGCTGCGGTACAGTTGGCGACTGGCGGCCATTGCAGTAAAAGTGAAGCTCTCAGCCAAAAGCATCAAAACGCCAGCCTTTCAGCGCTGTTTGCTCAATTATTTATCGAGTTGTCCGATTGGGATGGCCCGCTTTATCTGGTCATCGATGACTATCATCTGATTACCAATGACGCTGTTCATGAAGCGGTGCGCTTCTTTCTGCGTCACCAGCCGGAAAATATGACGCTGATCCTGCTATCCCGCACCTTGCCACCGCTGGGAATTGCTAACCTGCGGGTGCGCGATCAGTTGCTGGAATTAGGCATGCAGCAACTGGCATTTAATCATCAGGAAGCACAGCAATTTTTTGATTGCCGCCTGTCAGTGCCACTGGAACAAGGTGATAGCAGCCGCTTGTGTGATGAAGTTGAAGGCTGGGCCACCGCGCTGCAACTGATAGCACTGTCATCGCGTCAGCCAAACTCATCCGCGCAAAAATCGGCAAAACGCCTGGCAGGGTTAAATGCCAGCCATTTATCAGACTATCTGGTGGATGAAGTATTAGATCAGGTGGATAGCAATTCCCGCGTTTTTCTGCTGCGTTGCTCAGTATTACGTTCCATGAATGATGCCCTGATTGTGCGCCTGACTGGGGAAGATAACGGTCAGCAACGGCTGGAAGAGTTGGAGCGCCAGGGGTTATTTATTCATCGTATGGATGACAGTGGTGAATGGTTCTGCTTCCACCCGCTATTTGCCACCTTCTTGCGCCAGCGCTGCCAGTGGGAATTGGCGTTGGAGTTACCGGAATTGCATCACGCAGCCGCTGAAGGCTGGATGGCGCTGGGCTACCCGGCTGAAGCAATCCACCATGCATTGGCCGCAGGTGATGTTGGCATGTTACGTGATATCTTGCTGCAACATGCCTGGACGCTGTTTAACCACAGTGAGTTGGCGCTGCTGGAACAATGTCTGGTCGCCCTGCCTTACTCTTTATTGGTGCAGAATCCAGAACTGGCACTGCTACAAGCCTGGCTGGCGCAAAGCCAACACCGTTATGGTGAGGTGAATACCTTGCTCGAGCGCGCTGAATCGGCAATGCAAGAGCGCAAAATCCCTGTTGATGAGATTTTACGCGCTGAATTTGATGCCCTGCGTGCTCAGGTAGCTATCAATGACGGTAAGCCAGATGAAGCCGAAAAACTGGCAACTGATGCGCTGAAATATCTGCCGATGGCGAACTTTTATAGCCGTATTGTGGCAACCTCCGTAACTGGTGAGGTTCATCATTGTAAAGGGGAGCTAAGCCGTGCGCTGCCCATGATGCAGCAAACCGAGCAAATGGCACGTCGCCACGAAGCCTATCACTATGCCTTATGGGCATTGCTACAACAGAGTGAAATCCTGATTGCACAAGGTTTCTTGCAAGCCGCTTATGAAACGCAAGATAAAGCCTTTGATTTAATTCATGAACAACATCTTGAGCAGTTGCCGTTGCATGAATTCCTGCTGCGTATTCGCTCCCAAATTTTATGGTCGTGGTCACGGTTGGATGAAGCGGAAGAAGCGGCACGCAAAGGTATTGAGATTCTGGTCAATTACCAACCCCAACAGCAATTGCAGTGTTTGGCGATGCTGGCAAAATGCTCACTGGCGCGTGGCGACCTGGATAACGCCAATATGTATATTCAGCGTTGTGAGGCCCTGCAACACGGCAGCCAATATCATCTCGACTGGATAACCAATGCCGATAAGCCACGGGTTATTCACTGGCAGATGACCGGGGATAAAGTCGCCGCCGCAAGTTGGCTGCGCCAGGCAGAAAAACCGGGGATGGCGGATAATCACTTTTTACAGGGGCAGTGGCGTAATATCGCGCGGATACAGATCATGCTAGGGCGCTTTAATGAAGCCGAAGTAGTATTGGACGAACTGAACGAAAATGCCCGCTGCCTTCGTTTAACCAGTGACCTTAACCGTAATCTGTTGTTAAGTAATATCCTTTACTGGCAAACCGAACGTAAAAGTGAGGCCCAGAAAGCGCTGATTGAATCACTGTCATTGGCTAACCGCACCGGTTTTATCAGCCATTTCGTGATTGAAGGTGAAGCTATGGCACAACAGTTGCGCCAACTGATTCAACTTAACGCGTTACCGGAATTGGAACAGCATCGTGCTCAGCGAATACTGAAGGATATTAACCAGCACCATCGGCATAAATTCGCCCATTTTGATGAGATATTTGTCGATAAACTGCTAACTCACCCGCAAGTACCAGAACTGATCCGTACCAGCCCGCTAACCCAGCGCGAATGGCAGGTATTGGGGCTGATTTACTCCGGCTACAGTAATGAACAGATCGCCGGTGAGCTGGAAGTGGCGGCCACTACGATTAAAACCCATATCCGTAATTTATATCAAAAACTGGGGGTTGCTCACCGTCAGGAAGCCGTACAACAGGCACAGCGTTTATTACAGATGATGGGTTATGTTTGATTATTTTTATTGTTATGGCAATAAGTTACCACTGTACTGCAATTTACATTAAACCAATGTTATTGCAGTCAGTGGTCTTTGGCGATAATATTTTTATATTAATAATATTATTGGCTATAACTGTTAGCTCTTTAATATCTTTGGGGGATTGAGCAACATCCTACTGATTGAAAGACAAGTTAAGTACAACTATATAGCCTATATAATTGTTTCATTTCGTTTTTACTGCAAACTCCCCACTTCATTGAAATATTTAATGAATTCCCGCAATGACTTTAATCTCTGATTAGCATTCAAACTGGCATTCCTTTTCTCCACCTTAATATTATCACTATAAACAGTAGCCTGAGATTGAGATTGTGCACTTGATAAGCGGTTAAGCATAGATAATGCCTTTATTTTAAACCAACCCTGTGCCCTATATTAATAACAATAGATTTAATTTATTAATTCTATAAGAAACAACATATTAAATTGGAATCAGAGACAAAAATAACATTACAGTTAGTCTGGTATTTATCAGCTAAAAAATGATTATAATCGTGTTTTGGCATTTTCTCTCTAAATGCATTTTTGTAAGGTAGAGCAAGATGGAACAGTTTGAAACAATCAGTGTTGAGCAGGCTCATAGCCGCCTGAAAGAGAATACCGCCGTATTGGTCGATATCCGCGATCCACAGAGTTATGAAGCGGGCCATGCCCCCATCGCGTTCCATTTGACCAACAGCAGCCTGCATACCTTTATGCAGCAAACAGATTTTGAACAGCCCGTCATGGTGATGTGCTACCACGGCAATAGCAGCAAAGGGGCGGCGCAGTATTTGCTCCAGCAGGGCTTTGAGGCGGTTTACAGCATTGATGGTGGTTTTGAGGCATGGGCCAAAAGCTATCCACAAGACGTGGTACAGACCAGTTAGCTAATGCTCACCCAATTGTGATATTTTTAAACACTTTGATTAACATCTCGTGATACCCAATAGATTTCAAGAGGCAGGAAGGCGGCAAGGGAGAGAATCCCGATGAGCTGACTCAAGTCAGTGATTCGGGTAAGCGAGAGCAGCCAACACAGCTGCAACTTGAAAGATGAAGGGTATAAATATGATTCGTGTAATAGCAATCTCTAATCCGCGTCTGGCGCAGGCCTTTGTGGATTATATGGCCACTCGCAATGTGGTACTGGAAGTTCGGCCTGATACTCAGGGTGCAGAGATCTGGCTTGCCGATGATGAGCAATTGCCCTTGGTGCAGCAGGAGCTGGAACAGTTTTTGCTCGATCCCCTCAATCCACGCTATCAAGCCGCAAGCTGGCAATCGGGTAATTTACACTCAAATTTATCCTATCAGCGCTTTTCCTACCTGCAGACACTGCGCAGTCAGGCCGGCCCACTGACATTGAGTGTCATGGTGCTGTGCATCGCCATCTATATTCTGATGCAAATTGTCGGCGATGCGGCCGTTATGTCATGGCTTGCCTGGCCCCGTGACGAGAGC
The DNA here is from genome assembly GCF_052217165.1 of Yersinia sp. 2540 StPb PI. Lineage (NCBI taxonomy): Bacteria > Pseudomonadati > Pseudomonadota > Gammaproteobacteria > Enterobacterales > Yersiniaceae > Yersinia > Yersinia sp. 2540 StPb PI. The sequence goes on along the minus strand of NZ_JAZGQC010000001.1, from coordinate 761,791 downwards.
CAATATCTACAACTCTGGCGCTGGGTCAGCCATGGCTTTTTACACTTTTCGCTACTGCATATCTTATTTAACCTGATGTGGTGGTGGTATCTGGCAGGACAAATGGAAAAACGGCTTGGCACCGGTAAATTGCTGGTATTAACTGTGGTATCTGCCCTGTTCAGTGGCTGGGGGCAATCGCTATTTAGCGGTGTGAATTTTGGTGGTCTGTCTGGTGTGGTGTATGCCTTAATGGGTTATGTCTGGCTGACCGGCGAACGCGCACCCGAGCGCGGTATCTCGTTGCCCCGAGGTTTAATGGCTTTTTCTGTCCTCTGGCTGATTGCCGGTTATTTCGATGTTTTAGGTTTGTCGATTGCCAATGCGGCTCACGTTTCAGGTTTGATTATTGGGTTATTAATGGCATTTTGGGATACGCGCAGCAGCGTAAGAACCACACAATAACTGCCTGAGCAACCAGGCGCATTAGGGGATTATAGTGAAGCAAACGCAGCGGCATGATGCGATTATTGAATTGGTACGCCAACAAGGCTACGTCAGCACTGAAGAGTTAGTAGAACATTTTGCCGTTAGCCCGCAAACCATCCGGCGTGATTTGAATGATTTGGCTGACCAAAACAAAATTCATCGTCATCATGGTGGTGCAGCACTCCCTTCCAGCTCAGTTAACGCCGCCTATAACGATCGTAAAGTGATGTGGTCGGAAGAAAAGGCCCGTATTGCACAGCGTGTTGCCAGCCAGATCCCCGATGGTGCAACACTGTTTATCGATATAGGTACCACGCCAGAAGCTGTCGCCCACGCGCTGATGAACCATAAGGGGCTGCGGGTGGTGACCAATAATCTTAACGTTGCTACCTTGCTGACGGCTAAAGAGGATTTCCGGCTGATTCTGGCTGGTGGTGAAGTTCGCACCCGCGATGGTGGGATTATTGGTGAGGCTACACTGGATTTCATTTCTCAGTTCCGTCTTGATTACGGCATCCTTGGTATCAGTGGTATTGATATGGACGGCTCACTATTAGAGTTTGATTACCATGAAGTGCGCACCAAGCGAGCAATTATCGAGAACTCCCGTTGTGTGATGCTGGTAACCGACCACTCAAAGTTTGGTCGTAACGCAATGGTGAATTTGGGGAATATGAATTTGATTGATTATCTGTTTACCGATCAGATGCCTCCTCCCAGTGTGATGAAGATTATTGAGCAGCATCAGGTTCAATTGGAGTTGTGTTAGTCGTTAAATTTTAGTTTTGGTTTTGGTGATCCGGTGCGGTTGTTAAAGCAACTCAAGTGCTCTAACAACCTAATCGGATCATCGAACACCGAACACCGAACAACCGAACCAGATCAACTATCCACTAAGTCCAAATCCAGTCCTTCCTCCCACATTTTGATAACAAAAATGTTACCTCCATCACGGGGAAATGTTTTTTTTTGGTTAACTCTTGGCTTGTTTGTTGGTTTTTGATTACAATCATGAGCGAAAACGAACATTAAAGAGCTGTTTCGAACATCTGGAGAGAGGAAGCATGGAAACCAAAGACTTGATCGTGATCGGTGGCGGCATTAATGGTGCCGGTATCGCTGCGGATGCGGCAGGGCGTGGCCTGTCCGTTCTGCTGCTGGAAGCGCAAGACTTGGCCTGTGCTACGTCTTCCGCCAGCTCCAAACTTATCCACGGTGGCCTGCGCTATCTGGAACACTATGAATTCCGTCTGGTAAGTGAAGCACTGGCCGAACGTGAAGTATTATTGAAACTGGCACCGCATATCGCATTCCCAATGCGTTTTCGTCTGCCGCATCAACCCCACCTGCGCCCAGCCTGGATGATCCGCACTGGTTTGTTCCTGTACGATCACTTGGGCAAACGTACCAGTCTGCCTGCCAGTAAAGGGTTGCGTTTTGGGCCAGAGTCGGTATTGAAACCAGAATTGGTGCGCGGTTTCGAATATTCTGACTGCTGGGTCGATGATGCTCGTCTGGTGGTGCTGAATGCACAAGAAGTGGTCGAGCGCGGTGGTGAAGTCCGCACCCGTACCAAAGTGACCCGTGCCTGGCGTGAACAAGGTCTATGGATGGTTGAAGCCATTGATGTGAATACCGGCAAAACCTTTACCTGGCGTGCCAAAGGCTTGGTAAATGCGACCGGACCATGGGTTAAGCAATTCTTCGACGACGGCCTGAAGCTGAAATCGCCTTATGGTATCCGCTTGATTAAAGGCAGCCATATCGTCGTGCCACGGGTTCATAATCAGCCACAAGCCTATATTCTGCAAAACGAAGACCATCGTATTGTTTTCGTCATTCCGTGGTTGGATGAATATTCCATCATCGGCACCACTGACGTGGAGTACCACGGCGATCCGAAAGAGGTGAAGATCGACTCACAAGAGATCGATTACCTGCTGAAAGTGTATAACGATCACTTTAAAAAACAGTTGGGTCGCGACGATATCGTGTGGACCTACTCTGGTGTACGTCCGCTATGTGACGACGAATCAGATTCACCGCAAGCTGTCACCCGCGACTACACGCTGGATGTGGCCGATGAAGGGGGTAAAGCACCACTGCTTTCTGTATTTGGCGGCAAACTGACCACCTATCGCAAACTGGCAGAACACGCGTTGGAAAAACTGTCTGGCTACTATCCGAATGTCGGCCCAGCATGGACCAAGACTGGCGCATTGCCGGGTGGTGATATTGGCGGCAGCCGTGACAACTATACTGTTCAGTTGCGCCATCGCTATAACTGGTTACCTGAAGGGCTGGCCCGCCGCTATACCCGTACTTATGGTAGCCATAGCGAGCTAATTTTGGCAGAAGCTACCAGTATCGAAAGCTTGGGTGAACATTTCGGCCATGGTTTGTATGAAGCAGAATTACGCTATCTGGTTGAAAAAGAATGGGTTGTAGAACTAGATGATGCGATTTGGCGTCGTACCAAGTTAGGTATGGCTCTGGACGATGCGCAGAAACAGCGCGTTGCCGAATGGTTGGCACAGGTGCAGGCCGGGAAACAACAGACATTATCGCTGGTTTCCTGATAGCCAACCCAGTTCGCCGATCTGCTTAAAAAAACCCTCTTCACAGTTGACTGTTGAAGAGGGTTTTTATTATTAGCTCAGTGGATATAACTACAGCCGGATAGGCTTAATATGCCAAATCTCATCGGCATATTCTTCAATGGTACGATCTGAAGAGAAGTAACCCATATTGGCAATATTGAGTAACGTCTTGCGCGTCCATTCGTCCGAATGGCGATATAGCGTATCAACCTGCTCCTGAGTATCCACATAGCTGCGATAATCAGCCAATAGCTGGTAGTGATCACCAAAATTGACCAGTGAATCGAACAGGCTGGTATAACGCTTAGGGTCTTCGGGGCTAAAGGTGCCCGTCGCCATTTGCGTCAATGCCAGATGCAATTCAGGATCTTCATCGTAATATTTCCGTGGGTTATAACCATTGTTACGCAGCACCTCGACCTGTTCGGTGGTATTGCCGAAGATAAAGATATTCTCCTCACCCACATGTTCGCGGATCTCGACGTTAGCCCCATCCAGTGTGCCAATGGTCAGCGCCCCGTTGAGGGCAAACTTCATATTACTGGTACCCGAAGCCTCGGTTCCCGCCAGCGAAATCTGTTCCGATAGGTCAGCCGCCGGAATGATCAACTGCGCCAGACTCACGCTATAGTTCGGAATAAATACTACTTTCAGCAGGTTATTAATCCGAGGGTCATTGTTGATTACCTTCGCCACGTCGTTGATCAATCGAATTATTTGCTTAGCATTGTAATAAGCTGATGCCGCTTTACCGGCAAAAATCACCACGCGCGGCACCCACTTCTCATCCGGTGCTTCGAGAATACGGTTATAGCGGGTGATAACATGCAACACATTCAGCAATTGTCGTTTGTACTCATGAATACGTTTGATTTGCACATCAAACAACGCGCCCGGATTGACCACAATATTCAATTTTTCAGCAATATAAGCCGCCAGCCGTTTTTTGTTCTCCAACTTGGCCTTTTGCAATGCCTGCAAGAAGCTTGGGTAATCGAGGTTTTTTTCCAGCTCACTGAGTTGGCTCAGATCAGTTCGCCAATTGTGACCAATACTGTCATCCAATACCGTAGCCAGTGGTCGGTTAGCCAACCCCAGCCAGCGCCGTGGCGTCACCCCATTGGTTTTATTGCAGAAGCGATTAGGGAAAATGTGAGCGAAATCGGCAAACAGTGACTGCACCATGAGTTCAGAGTGCAAAGCAGACACACCGTTAACTTTATGGCTGGCGATCACCGCAAGCCATGCCATACGGACCTTCCGCCCATGGGTTTCATCAATAATAGAGACTCGTGGCAACAGTTCTGGTTCAGACGGATATTGTTCCTGTACCAGTTTGAGGAAGTGATCATTGATATCAAAAATGATTTGCAGATGGCGCGGTAAGATTTTGCCAATCATGTCAATTGGCCAGGTTTCCAGCGCTTCGGTCATCAACGTGTGATTGGTGTATGAGAACACCTGCTGCACCACGTCCCACGCATCCATCCAATTAAACTTATGTTCATCGATCAACAGACGCATCATTTCAGGAATGGAAAGGACCGGGTGAGTATCATTGAGATGAATAGCAATCTTATCTGCCAGATTATCGAACGTCTGATGCATGGTCCAGTGGCGGCTGAGGATATCCTGTACCGTCGCCGACACTAAAAAGTACTCTTGTCGCAAACGTAATTCACGGCCGGAATAGGTAGAATCATCGGGATATAACACTCGTGATACGTTTTCTGAATGGTTTTTATCTTCAACCGCAGCAAAGTAATCACCCTGATTGAATTTGCCCAGATTGATTTCATTACTGGCCTGCGCAGACCATAAGCGCAGTGTATTAGTTGCATCCGTATCAAAGCCTGGGATGATTTGATCATAAGCACAGGCGAGGATTTCTTCGGTTTCCAGCCAGCGAGTTTTGCTGCCTTCCTGCTGAATTCGGCCACCGAAGCGCACTTTATAGCGGGTATTATGGCGTGGGAATTCCCAGGCATTACCGTATTCCAGCCAGTTATCTGGCGACTCCATCTGTTGGCCATCCACTATTTTCTGGCTGAACATGCCATATTCGTAGCGGATACCGTAGCCACGGCCCGGTAGTGCCAGTGTTGCCAGTGAGTCCAGAAAACACGCCGCCAGACGGCCTAAGCCACCATTGCCAAGCCCAGGGTCGTTTTCTTCTTGCAACAGCTCTGACAGATTGAGGCCCATCTCATCCAGCGCCTGTTCGATATCTTCATAAATACCCATCGATAACAGTGCATTAGAGAGGGTTCGCCCCAATAAAAATTCCATCGACAGATAGTAAACCTGACGAACGTCTTGTGATAATTGTGCGCGGTTAGAACGTAGCCAGCGTTCTACCATCCGATCCCGTACCGCAAATAATGTCGCATTCAGCCAATCGTGCTGAGTCGCAATCGAGGGATCTTTGCCGACAATAAACATCAATTTGTAGGCAATCGAGTGTTTCAGCGCATCCACACTGACAACGGGTGAGGTATAACTGAACGGTGATGTCATAGCGGTTTTCCCAATTCGTGGTTACAACAAATCGACAACTAGAGACGCCGATAAAGTGACAGATATTGACCAGCAGCTACTTGCCAACCAAAGTCCAACCCCATTGCATGACGCTGAACATGACGCCAATGTTTTGGCCGGCTCCACAGAACAAAAGCACGGCGAATTGCCCGCACCAATGCCTGCGCATCGCATTCATCAAACACAAACCCCGAGGCGCTGCCATCCGCCAGATTTTCCAGCGCGCAATCCACCACGGTATCTGCCAACCCGCCCGTATGCCGGACCAGTGGCAAAGTGCCATATTTCAAACCATACAACTGCGTTAACCCACAAGGTTCAAAACGGCTAGGCACCAGAATCACATCCGCACCGGCAATAATTCGGTGAGAAAATGCCTCGTGATAACCAATTTGTACCCCAACCTGGCCGGAATAGTCTGCCGCTGCCGCCAAAAACTCCTCTTGTAGAATGGCATCCCCCGCCCCCAAAACCGCCAGTTGCCCACCTAGTTTCAGTAATTCAGGCAAAGCTTCCAGCACCAAATCCAACCCTTTTTGCTCGGTCAATCTACTGACCACGGCAAAAATAGGTTTCTTATCCGTCACCTCCAACCCCATCGTGGTTTGCAGATGCACTTTGTTCACCGCTTTCTGCTGCAGGTTCTCTATGTCATAGCAGGCATGCAGCAAGGTATCGCTCTGTGGATCCCAAATGGCGCTATCCACCCCATTGAGGATGCCGGTCAAACGCCCCTGACTGGCTCGCTCTTGCAGCAGCCCTTCCATGCCGTAACCAAAAGCAGGTTGGGTAATTTCTTTGGCATAGGTCGGGCTGACAGTAGTGACATGATCAGCAAAGAACAGCCCAGCTTTCAGATAGGAAATTTGACCGTAGAACTCCAGCCCGTACATTTGGAAAAATGCGGCAGGGAGTTGTAACTCAGCCAAATGGTACCCGGCAAATAGCCCCTGATAGGCCAAATTATGGACGGTAAATACTGATCGTGCCGGTCTACCACGCGCCGCCAGATAAGCACAGGCCAGCCCAGCGTGCCAATCATGGGCATGCACCACATCGGGACGCCAGAAGCCATCCAGCCCGCAGGCCAGCTCACACGCCATCCATCCCAGCAAGGCAAAGCGGCGATAGTTATCGGCGTAAGCATGCAACGACTGGTCGTGATAAGGGCTGCCAGCGCGGTCATATAACCCCGGAGCATCAATAAGATAGATACCAATGCCCTGATAATGGCCGTAGCGCAGAGAAACCCGTCCGGCAAAGGTGTCTATCTCCCTAACCAGCACGGTGTCTGGTATTCCACGACGCAAATCAGGGAAGCCCGGTAGCATGACCCGAACATCGGCCCCTTCAGCAATTTGTGCGGCAGGTAAAGCGCCGACAACATCAGCCAATCCCCCTGTTTTCAACAAAGGAAATAGCTCAGAACATACGTGTAAGACCCGCATCGTGACTCCTGACACCTATCGGATAAATAAAATAGCCCTATTTGACGTTGACGGCTAATTTCGCCAGCATCGCACGGGTCACTAGCACCACCCCGCCCTCCGAACGATAAAAACGGGCGCTATCTTCATCGGCGTTTTCCCCGATAACCATCCCTTCAGGTATGTGACAGGCGCGATCAATAATGCAGCGGCGTAAACGGCACGAGCGACCAACATTGACATCAGGCAGCAATACCGTGGAATCAATGGTACAGAACGAGTTCACCCGAACCCGAGGGAACAACACCGAATGCACCACTACCGAGCCAGAAACAATACAGCCACCGGAGACCAGCGAGTTCATGGTCATGCCATGGCTACCGGAGCGATCCTGAACAAACTTAGCCGGCGGCAACGGCTCCATATGGGTACGGATTGGCCAGGCACGGTCATACATATCCAGCTCTGGTGTGACCGATGCCAAATCCAGGTTGGCCCGCCAGTAGGCATCCAATGTCCCAACATCACGCCAATAAGGTGGCAATTCGGCATTGGAGGTCACGCAGGAGAGATCAAACGGATGTGCCCAAGCCGCCTTCTGTTCGGTAAGTTTGGGAATCAAATCTTTACCAAAATCATGGGTAGAGCCAGGGGTATTCATATCTTCTTCTAATAACTTGAACAGATAATTGGCATTAAAAATATAGATCCCCATACTGGCTAACGCCATATCAGGCCGTCCAGGCATTGAAGGCGGGTTCGCAGGTTTTTCAAAGAAAGCCGTTATCTGGTAATCCTCGTCCACCTCCATTACCCCAAATTCATTGGCCTCGTTAATGGGTACCGGGATACAAGCAACGGTGCACTCAGCGCCTTTCTCTACGTGGTCGATGAGCATGCGCGAGTAATCCATCTTGTAGATGTGGTCACCGGCCAGAATGACCACATATTCCGCCTCATAGCGGCGGATAATATCCAGGTTTTGATAAACGGCATCCGCAGTACCTTTGTACCAATGCTCGGTGCTCAAACGTTGTTGGGCAGGCAATAAATCAACAAACTCGTTCATCTCCTCGTTGAGGAATGACCAGCCACGTTGAATATGCTGCACCAGAGTATGAGACTGGTACTGGGTGATGACACCGATACGGCGGATACCTGAATTCAAGCAGTTAGATAGCGCAAAATCGATGATACGGAACTTGCCGCCAAAATGTACCGCCGGTTTGGCACGGGTGGCGGTCAAATCTTTCAGGCGAGAACCACGACCTCCGGCCAGAATCAGCGCTACAGATTTATTCGGTAATTGTCTGGCTAACATCAATGGGTCTTTATTTTCGAATTTAACCATGGCTGACTCCTTAAGATTTCAGTACGAGCACGCAAATGTCATGCGCGGCTCCGTTCCATACGGTGAATGATTCCATCTGCTCTGACGGCCCAAAAGGAGGGATAACCTCCCATTCCCCCGCAGGTAACTGTATTTCACATTCTTGACCAGTGGCGTTAATCACCACCAGCCAGCGCTGAGACAACAGAATTTGCAGCTGTTTCTGGCAGCCATGTTCCCAAGCCGCATCACTCAGCACTTGCCCCTGACTATCCAGCCATTGCACATTGCCATCCCCCTCCTGCCACCATGCGTCCTTAATCAGGGCCGGAATTTGCTGGCGTAACCGGATAAGATCGGCGGTAAATGTCATTAATGAACGATCCGCACTGCCCCAGTCGAGCCAGGTGAGGACGTTGTTCTGACAATATGCATTGTTATTACCTTGCTGGCTGTGACCATGCTCGTCACCGGCCAGTAACATTGGCGTTCCCTGCGAGAGTAATAAGCTGGCCAACAATGCCCGCTGACAAGACTTACGCCGTTGCCAGATAGCCTCGTCAGCCACCAACCCTTCGCTACCAAAATTATTACTAAGATTGTTATCACTGCCATCACGGTTTTCCTCTCCATTGATTTGATTGTGCTTTTGGTTAAAACACAGCAAATCCTGCAAAGTAAAACCATCATGGGCGGTAATTTGATTGATACTGGCGGAAGGCAAACGCCCCCGCTGTTGGAAAAGATTGCTTGAAGCGGCAAAGTGCTGCGCAAACAGCCCCAGCGGTAAGTCATCCCGTAACCAGAAACGGCGCATCGCATCACGATACTGGTCATTCCATTCACTAAAACCGGTAGGGAAGTTACCCAGTTGATAGCCTCCCAGACCAATATCCCAAGGCTCGGCAATCATTTTGCAGGCACGCAGCCGCTCATCGGCAGCCAGCGCGGCGAATAAAGGGGCATGTTGGTCAAAAGCCGGCGTGCGGCCCAGAACGGTACCCAGATCAAAGCGGAAGCCGTCAACATGGCAGCTATCGAGCCAATGATGCAGGCAGTCGATAACCCACTGCATGACATTAGGATGATTAAGCCGCAGCGTATTGCCGCAGCCAGTCATGTTGTCGTATTCACCGTCAGGAGTGAGCCAGTAATAGCTAGCATTGTCGATACCGCGCTGGCACAGGGTTGGGCCAAAAATATCCAATTCGGCGCTGTGATTGAACACCACATCGAGAATCACTTCGATACCCGCTTTATGTAACGCTTTGACCGCATCTCGCAGCTCTCGCAGCGGAGATATACCGTCACGGCCCGAGGCATAATCAGGATCAACGGCATAAGGCGCCAGCACGTTATAGCCCCAATAATTACCCAGCCCCATCTTCTGTAAACGAGGTTCATCGACGTGGAATTGCACCGGTAACAACTCCAGTGTGGTAATGCCCATGTCTTGCAAATAGGTAATCATGACGGGATGAGCTAACGCCGCATAGCTACCACGCAGATCAGCCGGAATATCAGGGTGCAGTTTGGTTAAGCCGCGCACATGGGCTTCATAAATCACGGTATTGCCCCAAGGAATAGCCGGTGACTTATCCTCCTGCCAGTCATATTCTTCATGTACCACAATGCACTTAGGTAAGGCGGCAGCACTGTCGCGCTCATCGGGCTGATTAACCCCCCCCTCCAAGCTTGGATCATCCGCCACTTTGCGATCTAATGCATGGGCACCGGGGTCTATCAATAATTTATGTGGGTTAAAACGATGCCCTTGTTGTGGGTCAAATGGCCCGCTGACCCGATAACCATAGCGCTGCCCCGGTTTACCTCCAGGCAGATAGCCATGCCAGATATCACCACTGCGGGCGGGCAAGGCAATCCTCAATTCTTGGTTATTGTCATCAAACAGACACAGTTCGACCTGTTCAGCATGAGCTGAAAACAGCGTGAAATTTATCCCAGCCCCATCAAAATGGGCACCAATCGGTGTCGGGGAACCACGGGTAAGGCCAGTCATCCTACCCCTCCCGTAACAGGTAAATAGTCGACAGTGGCGGTAGTGTTAACAACAATGAGTGCGCGTGGTTATGGCTACCGACATGCTGGCTATGGATCCCCCCCTGATTACCCAGATTGCTGCCACGGTAAAACTCAGAGTCAGAATTAAGTACTTCCCGATAATGCCCTGCCTGCGGAATGCCCACACGGTAGTCATAACGCGGCACCGGTGTGAAATTACTGATGGCAATCAGTTCGCCACCATTCGCATCACGGCGCAAGAAAGCAAACACTGAGTTTTCGTGGTCATCTACCACCAGCCATTCAAAGCCATCGGGCTGGTAATCTAATTCATAGAGTGGCGCATGTTGTTGATAGCAGTGGTTCAGGTCACGAACAAAACGCTGCACGCCACGGTGCCAGCCATTTTCATCATCCAGTAGATGCCAGTCCAGGCTGGTATCGAAATTCCACTCACGCCCCTGTGCAAACTCGCAGCCCATAAACAGCAGTTTTTTACCGGGATGCGCCCACATAAACGCGTAATAGGCACGCAGGTTGGCGAATTTCTGCCAGGCATCCCCCGGCATACGATCGAGCACCGAGCGCTTACCGTGCACCACTTCATCATGGGAGATAGGCAAGATAAAATTCTCGGTATAGGCGTACAACATCCCGAAAGTCATCAGATTATGGTGGTACTTGCGATGAATCGGATCACACTGCATGTAATTGAGCGTGTCATGCATCCAACCCATATTCCATTTATAGTTAAACCCTAATCCGCCGGCATCGGGCGGTAATGTCACGCCAGGAAAATCGGTCGATTCCTCCGCCATCGTCACACCGCCTGGGCGCTCAACGCCGATGGTGTGATTGGTGTAACGCAGGAAAGCAATCGCTTCCAGATTTTCACGCCCGCCATAATAGTTAGGCACCCACTGCCCTTCAGCACGGCTATAATCGCGATAAATCATCGAAGCCACGGCATCAATACGCAATGCATCGATACCAAAACGTTCCATCCAGTAAAACGCATTGCCAGCCAAATAATTACGGACCTCATTACGACCATAGTTATAAATCAGGGTATTCCAATCCTGATGATAGCCTTCGCGCGGATCGGCATATTCATACAACGAGGTGCCATCAAACTGCATCAGCCCGTGTTCATCACTCGGGAAGTGACCGGGAACCCAATCAAGGATGACGTTAATCCCCGCGGTATGGAATGCGGCAACAAAATCTTTGAAATCCTGCGGAGTACCAAAGCGGCGGGTCGGTGCATATAACCCGAGCGGCTGATAACCCCAGCTGCCATCGAATGGATGTTCGTTAATCGGCAGCAGCTCGACATGGGTAAACCCCATGTATTTAACGTATTCAACCAGTTGCTCCGCCAACTCGCCATAACTGAGCCAATAGTTATTATCGGTATGGCGGCGCCATGAACCGAGATGGACTTCATAGATAGAAACCGGTGAGCGCAAATCATTGGCTTTCTGTCTTGCTGGCGTATTTTGCACCACTTCAGGTAACGGGCTGACCAACGAGGCAGTTTCTGGCCGCATCTGAGCTTCAAATGCATAAGGGTCCGCTTTTAAGCGCACCTGATCATTACTGTCTATTATCTCAAATTTGTACAACTGGCCGGCTTGTACGCCAGGCAGGAATAGCTCCCAAATACCATTTTCGCGCTGTAACCGCATCGGGTGGCGGCGACCATCCCAAAAGTTAAACTCCCCCACCACAGACACCCGTTTAGCATTAGGTGCCCAAACGGCAAAACTGACCCCCGCGACCCCATCAAGGCTCATTAAATGCCCACCCAGCCGTTCATAAGGGCGTAGATGGGTGCCTTCGGCCAATAACCAACTGTCAATATCCTGCAATAACGTCCCGAATCGATAAGGATCTTCGATGATTTGGGGACTGTCTTGCCAGGTAACCGCTAATTGATAACGAAACGGGCTTTTACGACGAGGAAGCTTCGCAATGAAAAAACCGCGCGGGTCTTCACTGGTCAACTGAGCAATGTTGCGCCCACTTTCCGTTTCGACCAGCCAGACTTCTTTTGCATCTGGCAGCAAAGCGCATATCTGTAACCCTTGCGCAGTTTGGTGCATACCCAAAATGGAAAAGGGATCGGCATAATGGCCGGAAATAATCTGATTAATCACCTGACGATCGGGAAGTACTGGCATGATTTCTTCCTATGATTAACGGCATGATTTTGAGCCAAATTCTGAACACTGACAGCAGAACCGACCTTTTCATCATGCAATCCATTTAGCGTTTAAAGAGTGACTAAGGTCAATGATTAACCAATTAGTTGATTTAATGCCCTAATACTCATTTTCTGACAGTAAAAGCTCGTCAGTTAACTTTTCTTACCCAAACTATAAGCATAGTCAAAGGCCGCCAAAAAAATCGGCTTACTATTAATGAAATTTTTTCTCATATGAATTAGCAAAAAAAACAGTGTGTAAACGGCGTAAGGCGTGCGTGAATGACGTAAAACCCTAAGTTAAGACGTAAAAACAGTGCGGATAACATCGGCCAGTAGAAATGCCCAAAACAGGGAACTGAGCTGACGTTTGCCCATATAAGGCCCTTTTTGCTTAAAAGGGGTAACGGTTAAAACTTTCTGCGGCTAAATGTGGTTACAATAGCGGCAAGAATTAGCATTTGTGGTTATCAATATGGGCGTAAGCCAAGCCGAACTGATTTTCTCCCTGCTACAACAGATGTGTGTGTATCTGGTGATCGCCTATCTGTTAAGTAAAACACCGCTGTTTATTCCGTTAATGCAGGTTACCATTCGGCTGCCCCACAAACTGGTGTGCTATCTCACGTTTTCCATGTTTTGCATCATGGGCACCTATTTTGGTCTGCATATTGAGGACTCCATCGCCAATACCCGTGCTATCGGTGCCGTGTTGGGCGGTGTTCTGGGGGGGCCATCGGTCGGTTTCCTGGTGGGGCTGACGGGTGGGTTGCACCGCTACTCCATGGGTGGGATGACCGCCACCGCCTGTATGTTGTCTACCGTCGCTGAAGGGCTATTGGGTGGCTTCCTCCACAGCTATTTGATACGTAAAAACCGCCTTGACTTGCTCTTCCAACCGCTGGTGGTTGCAGGCATTACGCTGGTCGCTGAAGTCCTGCAAATGTTAATTATTTTGGCCGTTGCCCGCCCATTCCATGAAGCTGTCGAGTTGGTCGGAAACATTGCCCTGCCAATGATGATCACCAATACCATTGGTGCTGCCATGTTTATGCGTATCTTATTGGACCGGCGGGCTATTTTCGAAAAATACACCACCGCCTTCTCAGCCAAAGCATTACAAATTGCCGCACGGGCGGAGGGGCAACTACGCCATGGTTTTGACCAACAAAACAGTATGCGGGTGGCACGTATTTTGTATGAGGAGCTGGGCGTTGGCGCGGTGGCAATTACCGACCGCGAGAAATTACTGGCATTTATCGGCACCGGCGCCGACCATCACCTTGTGGGGAGTGCTATCACCTCAGACCATACCCACCGGGCGATTGAGTTGAATCAGGTGGTTTATGCCGATGGCAATGCCGTCCCTTATACCTGCTCTATTTCACCCAACTGCAAACTGGGTTCCACGTTAGTTATCCCACTGCGCGGTGAAGAGCATCGGGTGATTGGCAGCATCAAGCTGTATGAACCAAAAAGTAAATTGTTCTCCAGTATCAACCGCACATTGGGTGAAGGTATTGCTCACCTGCTGTCCGCCCAGATTCTGGCGGGTGAATTTGAACAACAGAAACAGCTATTGGCACAATCAGAAATCAAGCTACTGCACGCGCAAGTAAATCCTCACTTCCTCTTTAACGCACTGAATACCCTGTCAGTAGTAATCCGCCGTAATCCAGACCATGCCCGCAAGCTGGTGCTTTCTTTGTCGACATTTTTCCGTAAGAACCTCAAGCGCAGCCATGATGTGGTCACGCTGAGCGATGAAATTGAACATGTGAATGCTTATCTGGAAATAGAAAAGGCACGTTTTGCCGACCGCCTCTCCGTTGAGATCTCATTACCTGATGAGTTGATGGAAGCGCGTTTACCGGCTTTTTCCCTGCAACCCGTGGTCGAAAATGCCATCAAACACGGTATAGCGCAGATGTTCAATAACGGGCGCATCACCTTGCACGGTAAGCTCGAGGGCAATACGTTGATACTGGAAGTGGAAGACAATGCTGGTTTGTATCAACCGCAACCAAACGGCGATGGGCTGGGGATGAATCTGGTAGATCGGCGAATTAAAGTCCGCTATGGCAACGAATATGGTGTCACCGTCCTAAGCGAGGCAGATAAATTCACGCGCATTACACTTAAGTTGCCCTTTATCACCGCGAGTGAGGGTTAACAGCGGTTAATTACTTACCCGTGCGAGCAATGATACTCACCATATTAAGTACCGCAGCAGAGCGCTCATGCCGCCGCCATGCCAGTGTAATCTTGGTTTTTAGCAAGCTATCGTCAATCTCATGATAAGTAACATTATTCGCCTGAATAGTTGTCAGCGAGCGAGGCACGATAGTAAAACCAAAGCCTGCCGACACCATCCCTATGGCAGACACCAACTGGGGGGATTGTTGCCCCAGCTCCGGCTTAAACCCAGCACGGTAGCAAGCGCTGATAATGGTATCAAACAATCCTGGAGCCACTTCGCGAGGGAAAGTAATCAGCTTTTCATGCTGTATCGCTTGCAGATTGATTTGTGGGCAGCGATGCAACTGATGGTTATGGGGCAGTACCAGCAACATATCTTCCTCCACCAGCACCTTACAGGTGAATTCATTACTGGCATCACATGGCTGACGGATAAAAGCCACATCAATGCGTTCGTTATGCAAATCATTCATTAACACCGGCATGGTCTTTTCACTGGGTGACAATATCACCTCAGGATATTTATCCCGATAGGCGTGGAGTAGGCGCAATACCAAGGGCTGGAAGGCTGTCGAGCTGGCAAAACCTACCCGCAACTTACCCGTCTCCCCGCGCGCGATACTTTTAGCTCGCTCTATCGCTTCATCCGTAAGCGTCAATATATGACAGGCATCCACATAGAACGCTTTCCCTGCATCAGTCAGTTCAACACCGCGCGTGAGCCGACGTAGCAGTGGTGTCCCGATCTCCCGCTCTAGCTTTTGAATTTGCTGACTTAGTGGTGGCTGAGAGATACCCAGCTTTTCAGCCGCCCGGGTGAAATGGCGGGCTGAAGCAACCGCAGCAAAATATCGTAGATAACGTAGTTCCATATATTATTGATATCAAAAAAGTGGGATTCCTATATTGGTACTTATGTTCTTTCAGCGTCAACCTTATACGTAAATATAAATATAATTTATGTTACAGGTAAGACGGAGAGAGAGATGACTAAATCAATAACATCGCATTGTTCATGTACTCAAGAGATTGTAAAAAGCTTTATTGCCTATAGAGAAAAGCATTCTGAGTGCATTATTTATCAAACATCACTAATGAGCGCGCTAATTAGTGGGGTTTATGAAGGCCAAATCACCATGGCAGAACTACTGAAACACGGTGATTTTGGATTAGGAACATTTAACAATCTTGATGGTGAATTAGTCGCACTAAACAGTAAAATTTATCAATTACGATCCGATGGCAGCGCCCGTTCAGCACAACCAGAACAGAAGACACCTTTCGCAGTAATGACTTTTTTTCAGCCGACCGAAAAACGCAGTTTCGAACATAAAATAAGCAGAAAGCAGCTCCATAACCTGATTGATGACCTTACCAAAACAGATAATCTGTTTTGTGCTCTGCGTATTGATGGCACCTTCAGCCACGTTGAAACCCGCACCGTTCCCTGCCAACAGCGCCCCTATAAACCCATGCTTGAAGCCATCTCCGAGCAACCGACGTTTGATTTCACCCAGCAAAATGGCGTGATCATCGGTTTTCGCAGCCCGGACTATACCCAAGGAATAAATGTTGCCGGCTACCACGAGCATTTTATTACTGACACCCGCAATGGCGGTGGCCATGTGCTCGACTACCAATTGGAAAAGGGTGTTCTGACCTTCGGCACCGTGGCCAAACTGGTAATCGATCTGCCGCAGGAAGCTGATTTTCTCCAGGCCAATCTCTCCCCGCAAAATCTCAATAACGCCATCCGCGCGGTAGAAAGTTAACCGGCGGTAAAACATCAATTAATAGCGGCTAAATCAACCATAGAGGACAACACATCATGACCAATGAAACGCATACTCAGGCTTGGCAGTGCGGGGCTGATCTGGTGGTTAATCATTTAGAGCAGCAAGGTGTAAAACAGGTGTTCGGTATTCCCGGCGCTAAAATTGATCGAGTATTTAATTCACTGGAAGATTCCAGCATTCAAACGATTGTGGTGCGCCACGAAGCGAATGCGGCTTTCATGGCTGCGGCCATCGGCCGGTTAACCGGTAAAGCAGGCGTTGCATTAGTCACCTCAGGGCCGGGTTGCGCCAACTTAGTTACCGGGCTGGCAACAGCGACCTCTGAAGGGGATCCGGTGGTGGCGCTAGGCGGCGCGGTAAAGCGGGCCGATAGCCTGAAAATAACTCACCAGAGTATGGATACTGTGAGTATTTTTCGCCCGATAACTAAGTTTAGTGCGGAGGTAACTGCCTCTGCGGCGCTGTCAGAAGTCCTGGGTAATGCCTTTAGAACCGCTGAATTTGGTCGGCCGGGCGCGGCCTTTGTTAGCCTGCCGCAAGATATCCTCAACAACCCTGTGACCAGCCAGGCGTTGATTCATCAACCATGCCCACACAGTGGCGGTGCCCCCTTGGATGAGATTACTGCCGTGGCTAAGTTGATTAACAACGCTAAAAATCCCATTTTGCTCCTCGGATTGATGGCCAGCCAGCCGGCAAACGCTCGAGCCATACGGCGTTTACTTCACCATAGCAAAATACCGGTCACCAGCACCTATCAAGCCGCAGGGGTGGTTGATCAGGCACACTTTGATCATTTTGCCGGGCGGGTGGGCTTATTTAATAATCAGGCTGGCGACAAGTTACTACAACAAGCCGATGTGATTATCACCATCGGTTATAGCCCAGTGGAATATGACCCAGCACTGTGGAACAGTGGCCAGGCGACACTGATACATCTGGATATTTTACCCGCCGAAATAGATGCAGCCTATCAACCAGAAAAAGAGTTATTGGGCGATATTGCCACTACAGTGGATGCATTAGCCCCACGGATACATGGCCCGTTAATGTTAACATTGGCAACACAGGCGGTATTGACAGAGCGCTGCCGCCAACGACGAGACTTGGCCAGCCGGGCTGACCATATGAGTGGTTTCGCTATTCATCCGCTGCGTTTGGTCCGGGCAATGCAGGATATTGTTAATAGTGACGTGACCTTATGTGTCGATATGGGGAGCTTTCACATCTGGATTGCCCGCTATCTTTACAGCTTCCGCACCCGCCAAATTTTGATGTCAAACGGTCAACAGACTATGGGCGTTGCACTGCCATGGGCCATTGCCGCAGCACTGGTGAACCCACATCAAAAGGTCGTATCCGTATCGGGTGACGGCGGTTTCATGCAATCAAGTATGGAGCTGGAAACCGCCGTGCGCCTGAAAAGCAATTTACTGCATATTATTTGGGTCGATAACGGTTACAACATGGTGGAAATACAGCAGCAGAAAAAATACCATCGGCCATCGGGAGTTAGCTTTGGCCCGATTGATTTCAAAATGTACGCCGAATCCTTTGGGGCGAAAGGTTTTGCCGTAGAATCTGCTGACGAATTATCCCATAAATTGCATCAAGCTATGGATGTATTAGGCCCGGCAGTCATTGCCATCCCAGTGGATTATTCAGATAACTATCGTTTAATGGAAGAGCTGAATATCAGCCAATTGCTGTAGTGCGAAGCCCGTACCGGGTGACGTGCAACGTAGTTGCTGACACATCGAGGGATACAAAAAAGCCGTGTTAATCATATAAAAAAACCCTGACCATAAGATCAGGGCTTTATCGTTATTACTCTTAATAACCAATCACATCAAGATGCGCAGCATACGGCGCAATGGCTCTGCCGCGCCCCATAGCAACTGGTCACCTACAGTAAAGGCGGAGAGATACTCCGGCCCCATATTCAATTTACGCAGGCGGCCAACCGGGGTATTCAATGTACCGGTTACCGCAGCCGGAGTCAGTTCACGCATGCTCAACTCGCGGTCATTCGGGATAACACGAACCCAGTCATTGTGCGTTGCCAACATTTGCTCAATTTCTGGCAATGGCACGTCTTTTTTCAGTTTCAGCGTAAAAGCTTGGCTATGGCAACGCAGCGCACCAATGCGCACGCACAGACCATCTACTGGAATGACGCTGCTGGTGTTCAGAATTTTGTTAGTTTCAGCCTGGCCTTTCCACTCTTCGCGGCTCTGACCATTATCCAGTTGTTTGTCGATCCACGGGATCAGGCTACCTGCCAGCGGTACGCCAAAGTTATCAGTTGGCAAGGTACCACTACGGGTTGCAGCAGTGACCTTACGTTCAATATCCAAAATGGCAGAGGCCGGGTCTTGCAACTCTTTAGCCACGCCAGCATGTAGCATACCCATCTGAGTCAGCAACTCACGCATATGGCGCGCGCCACCACCGGATGCTGCCTGATAAGTGGCAACTGATGCCCACTCAACCAAATTATTAGCAAACAAACCACCCAAAGACATCAGCATCAGGCTAACCGTACAGTTACCCCCCGCAAAGGTCTTGATACCTTTATCTAAACCCTGTTGAATGACACTATGGTTGACCGGATCCAGAATAATAATTGCGTCATCTTGCATACGAAGAGAAGAAGCGGCGTCGATCCAATAGCCTTTCCAGCCGATTTCTCGCAGCTTTGGATAAACTTCGTTGGTATAATCTCCCCCTTGGCAGGTGATGATAATATCCAATGCACTCAGCGCATCAATATCATAAGCATCTTGCAACGTACCTTGCTGGCCGGTAAATGTCGGCGCGGCCTGGCCATGTTGCGAGGTGGAGAAAAAGACCGGGCGAATACCGTCAAAGTCGCGTTCTTCAATCATGCGTTGCATGAGCACTGAGCCGACCATACCGCGCCAGCCGATAAAACCAACATTTTTCATGTTTACTGTCCTGCCTTGGAAGGTGACACCGATTAATGGATGCCTGTCTTGTATAACTGCGCGCTGTAAGGGTACGGCAGACTGACTAAGATAGACCTGATACCACCTTACAAAATATGGACAAAGTGGCAAGTGAATTTATTCGATACCAGAATGATTCAAAGCAATCTTCCTAATATGTGGCTTTGATTGGCGGGAAACGCCAGTCCCTTAGAGGTAATAATGACTGAGATGATTGCGGCAACAGTGCTGCTGTTTTTGATTATGGACCCACTGGGAAATCTGCCGATTTTTATGTCGGTACTCAAGCATCTGGAACCTAAGCGGCGGCGAGTCGTATTGATTCGCGAATTGCTCATTGCGCTGATATTAATGCTGATTTTCCTGTTCGCTGGCGAGAAGATTCTGGCGTTCCTAAATCTGCGAACTGAAACGGTGTCGATATCTGGCGGTATTATTCTGTTTTTAATCGCAATTAAGATGATTTTCCCCACCCCAGAAAGTAACGTTACCGGGTTATCGGCTGGGGAAGAGCCATTCTTAGTACCACTGGCTATTCCCTTAGTGGCAGGCCCATCGATTCTGGCAACGCTGATGCTACTGTCGCATCAATATCCTAATCAAATTAGCCATTTAGTGTTGGCGTTGATGATTGCGTGGGGGTTGTCTGCGGCGATTTTGCTGATGTCGAATCTGTTCCTGCGCCTGCTGGGTAATAAAGGTGTCAGTGCGCTGGAACGGCTGATGGGGTTAATTTTGGTGATGCTATCTACGCAGATGTTTTTAGATGGTGTGCGGGCATATTTGACCAAATAGGGTTGGCCTCAGTTGCGCAATCCAAGAGGGGCGCGCCCTCTTGGGTATAAACTCACTTTAGTTACGACTTTTCAGTGCTAATACACAACGCTGCACCACGTTATCAATATCCGCATCAATATCGACGCAGAGAACATCTGGCTCATCTGAACCCGGCTCTTCCAACGCGTCAAACTGGCTTTTCAGCAGATCAGTTGGCATAAAATGGCCAGAGCGAGCTTTTAATCGCTCCATGATGACGTCGAAACTGCCTTTTAGATATATAAACACCATCCCCGGATTACCTTCCCGCAGACGATCACGATAACGGCGCTTCAGCGCTGAGCAGACAATAATACCGGTTTCATTTTTATGATTCAGGCTATAGGCAGCATCACTCAAACGCTCCAGCCACGGCATACGATCTTCATCATTCAGTGGATGCCCGCTGCCCATCTTCTGAATATTGGCGCGAGGGTGTAGATCGTCACCATCAATAAATTTGGCATGGATTTGGCGGGCTACAGCCTCTCCTACCGTGGTTTTGCCGCTACCCGATACACCCATCACGATAATGCTATGTCCTGCCATAATGTTGATCTCTATCTCAGAATGGGAATTTTACTGCTCTCTATGGTTCCGTATTTTACCATGTTACCGGTATCATGATACCGGTAACAAATGAAGATGTGATTTTTATCACAAAGGCCATCTTCCGACCCTACTGACGATAAAAAGAAGCTGACCGCAAATCATAACAAAAAACGAAATACCCAAAGTTATTGGAGAAATACTATGCCATTAGTCATTGTCGCGGTTGGCGTTGCCATGCTGCTGTTACTGATGATCCGTTTCAAACTGAACGGATTTATCTCGCTGATACTGGTCGCGCTGGCGGTAGGTATCATGCAAGGGATGCCAGTCGATAAAGTCGTCGGCTCAATCAAAGCTGGGGTTGGCGGAACGTTAGGCAGTCTGGCGCTGATTATGGGCTTTGGTGCCATGCTCGGTAAATTACTGGCTGATTGTGGCGGCGCTCAACGAATTGCGACCACACTGATTGATAAATTTGGCAAAAAACACATTCAGTGGGCGGTCGTGCTGACCGGTTTTACTGTCGGTTTTGCGCTGTTTTATGAAGTGGGCTTTGTACTGTTGCTGCCACTGGTATTCAGTATCGCCGCATCCGCCCGAATCCCACTGCTGTATGTCGGTGTGCCGATGGCTGCAGCCTTGTCGGTAACCCACGGTTTCCTACCACCTCACCCCGGCCCAACAGCTATTGCGACCATTTTCCATGCGGATATGGGTAAAACGCTGCTGTACGGGACTTTACTGGCAATTCCGACCGTTATTCTGGCCGGCCCGGTGTTTGCGCGCTTCCTAAAAGGAATTGATAAACCGGTACCAGAAGGATTGTATAACCCGAAAACCTTCACCGATGAAGAGATGCCAAGCTTTGGCGTCAGTGTCTGTACAGCGCTGGTTCCGGTGATTTTGATGGCATTGCGGGCAGTGGCAGAGATGATTTTGCCAAAAGGCCACCCAGTGCTCTCTTATGCGGAGTTCTTCGGTGACCCGGTGATCGCCACCTTAATCGCTGTATTGATAGCGATTTTCACCTTTGGCTTAAACCGTGGCCGGTCAATGGAATCAGTGATGGATACCGTGACCGACTCCATCAAAATCATTGCAATGATGCTATTGGTTATCGGCGGCGGTGGTGCTTTCAAACAGGTTTTAGTCGACAGTGGCGTCGATCATTATATTGCCAACATGATGAATAGCAGCGGTTTATCACCAATTCTGATGGCATGGTCAATCGCAGCCGTACTGCGTATTGCGCTAGGTTCTGCGACAGTGGCGGCGATTACGGCTGGCGGTATCGTAGCACCGCTCATTGCCACCACCGGTGCCAGCCCTGAATTAATGGTTATTGCCGTCGGCTCCGGTAGCGTGATTTTCTCTCACGTCAACGACCCGGGCTTTTGGTTGTTCAAGGAGTACTTCAACCTGACCATTGTGGAAACCTTTAAGTCATGGTCAGTGCTGGAAACCATTATTTCGGTCTGCGGCCTGGTCGGTTGCCTGTTATTAGCCATGGTGATATAGCATCTGGCAGCAATAGTTATTTAGCTAAACCATTGTGATTTAAATACTGCCGCCGGGGAGGATGGTGAAACCAACATCAACCATCCTCGGCGCTACCGCCTCTCCGCGCAGTTTTGCCAGCAAACGCTCGGCACCAATTTGCCCCATTCTTTCACGCGGGGTTAGCACACTGGCCAGCTTGGGTACCATCGACTGGCCAATATCGTGACCATGGAAACCCGCTATTGCCATATCATAAGGGATAGATAACCCCTGACGCTGACACTCAAATACGGCACCAATTGCCAGGTCATCATTGGTACAAAAAATACTGTCAATCAGTGGATAACTGGCTTGCGCTTCACGCAACAACTCAGCACCTGCCGAATATGACGATGAACGGCTGGTCATCACGCTCATCGGCACCAAACCGGATTCACGCATCGCCTGCTCATAACCTTGCTGCTTAATGACGGTACGCTCATCCTGACGTGCGCCAAAATAGACAACATGGCGATGGCCTTTGGCGATAACTTGCTGCGTCATCTGCCTTGCCGCTTCAAAGTTATTAAAGCCCACGGCCAAATCAATACACGGCGAAATACAATCCATCAGCTCAATGACTGGAATCCCCGCGACCTCAATCATTTTCAATGTACGGGCGGTATGGTGACGTTCGGAGAGGATTAGGCCGTCGATATTATAAGAGAGTAACGAGGTTAACCGCTGCTCCTCACGCTCTTTCTGATAGCCATAGTGCGCTAGCATAGTCTGATAGCCATGCGCATCCGTCACACTCTCAATGCCGCGCAAAACCTCGGCAAAAACCTGGTTGGTCAATGACGGCAACAATACGCCGATGGCATGACTGGTCGCGTTGGACAGGATATCGGGGGCGCGGTTGGGGATATAGCCCAGTTCGTCTAACGCCAGCGCGATTTTTTTCTGCAAAAGCGCGGAAACTTGTTCTGGATTACGCAAATACCGGCTGACGGTCATTTTGGTCACCCCAACCATATCGGCGACGTCTTGGAGCACTGGCCTTTTTTTCTTCATTATCAATGAACTGAGGCTGGGTAAATGGGATACTATTCTAGCAAAGAAAAGGGTATGGCGCGATGCACATACCCTTTTTTACATATACCCGTCATACTTCAAGCTGCATATGCATTGGCTGCTTTCTTTCACCCGAATCACTTACCTGAGTAAGCTCATCGGGATTATGAGCCTCATCAGAGGCTCACCCTGCGGGCCAGCGCAAGCGCCGTTCAAAATGGTTTGCAACCAATTTGTCACTCAATTGCCGCCTGCCTGCAACTCGAATTATTAGGGTATGGGATGGTCAAACTTAAACTGGCGGTAAATCAAACAACAAAATTTCACTGTCTTCATCAGCATGAATAGAAAGTGCAGCTTCATCCCAGATAGCGAATGCATCGCTGGTCGCGGCATGATGCCCATTGATAGAGACCTTACCACGGACTACCTGTATCCAGATGCGGCGCTCTGCTTGAATCTGATAAATGGACTGCTCCTCACGTTTCAGTGCCCAACGCCAGAGTGTCATGTCCTGGAATACTTTCAGCGAGCCATCGCGGGCATCCGGTGATAACACCAACTGCCGCCCTTGCGGGATATCAAACATCTGCTGTTCATAACGCGGCTCCAAACCTGTCTTATTGGGGATAATCCAAATCTGGTACAAATGCAGCGGTTGGTCGTCACGGCCATTATATTCTGAATGGCGGATACCGGTACCTGCGCTCATAATCTGGAATTCACCGGCATGGATCTGCTCTTTATTACCCATACTGTCTTTGTGCTCGACAGTACCAGACAGCACATAAGTCAGGATTTCCATATCTTTATGCGGATGGGTACCAAACCCCTGACCTGCATCGATCACATCTTCGTTAATCACTCGCAGTGCTGAAAACCCCATAAATTCTGGATCGTAATAATCAGCGAATGAGAAGGTATGCCAACTGTCCAACCAACCGTGATTAGCATGGCCCCGTTCTTCTGCTTTGCGTAAATAGATCATGTTCAGTTCTCCTCAACGTTTTCTTTAGTCTAGATGTCGCGGGAGAATATGAAAGCGTAAAAAACTCACTCCTCTGTTCAAAAAATTCGACTGATTAATAAGTTGAAAGACAAATGATTTGAATTTGAAGTAATTAGCGAAAGAAAACGTTGAGAGAACTTGAGATATGACTGCCTACGAACCAATGATGCAGCGAACAAACAGTGCAAAATAGGCAAAAAAAAAGCCAGCACCCGGCTGGCTAAGTAAACACTGGAAGCAATGTGAGCAATGTCGTGCCTTCGTAATGTGAACACCTAAACGCTGATGGTCTCATCTGAAAGCACGACAATGATAATCATTATCACTCTCACTTGTAAAGTGTTTTTTCTAACCACTTGCAATATTATTGACTCAGGTAAATAAAACGCTATTTTATTAGGTAATTCAAACAGTAAGAGTAAGAGTAAGGGTATGTTTATGGAAAATGTGCAGATACGCCATGTGGAGTTCACCGACTATCCCGCTTTGCGGCGGTTATTTTCTCATCCACAGGTTTATCGCGACACGTTACAGCTTCCCCTACCTTCTGAAGAGATGTGGGCCAAAAGAATTAAAGATTTTCCCGCCGGGATGCATAGCCTGGTGGCATGTATTGACGAGGAGATCGTTGGACAACTGACTGTCGAAGCCAACCAACGGGCACGGCGTAAGCATGTCGCCACTTTTGGTATTGCTGTTGATGCAAATTACTGTGGACAAGGCATCGGCAGTGCATTAATGACTGCTATGATTGAATTATGTGATAACTGGTTGAATATACAACGTATTGAGCTAACAGTGTTTGTCGATAACCTGGCGGCTATCGCGCTTTACCGCAAGTTTGGCTTTGAAATTGAAGGTACCAGCCCACGCTTTGCTTTTCGCGAGGGCCAATATATCGATGCGTATCATATGGGGCGAATCAAGATATCCGCCTAATCCTCAGGGGATAGTGTACCAACCTATCCCCTGCCATAACTGAATATGACTAAATGTTCGCGGTTTCTTTAATATAGTGGCGGGCTTTCACTGCATACTCAAATGGATTAGCGATAGCCGGATCCTGCTCTGCCTCTACGACCATCCAGCCCTGATAACCTTTTTCATCCA
Source organism: Yersinia sp. 2540 StPb PI (assembly GCF_052217165.1). NCBI lineage: Bacteria > Pseudomonadati > Pseudomonadota > Gammaproteobacteria > Enterobacterales > Yersiniaceae > Yersinia > Yersinia sp. 2540 StPb PI. Next base: position 736,196 of record NZ_JAZGQC010000001.1, on the reverse strand, counting down.
GCAATTTAAATACCGGACGGAAATCAATTACCCCATCGCCCGGTACAGTGAACATGCCTTTTTTCACCCCATCGAGGAAACTGAGTTTATTCACTTTCACATCAGCCACTATTTCATCCCGCACATCTTTTAAATGAACATGATTAATACGCGGCAGGTATTTCTCCAAAATAGCCAGCATCGCCGCCTGGCTCCCCTCAGAAACATAGGCATGACCTGTATCAAAGAGCAGATATACATCGTCGTTAACCATACTCATATAACGATCTATTTCTTCGGTAGTTTGGATCCCCGTCCCCATATGGTGGTGCAAACAGACTTGCATACCTTTGGTTGCCGCAATCTTGGCTAATTCGTTATAACCATCAGCAACTCGCTGCCATTGCACATCGGTGAAGTGTGGTTTTTCTTCAAATACTGCCTTCGTCGTCCCTTGAATGCTCTTACTTTGTTCTGAGCAACCAATCACTTTTGCCCCCATTATATGGAGGAAATTCATATGATTAATAAATTCATCAATGGTCTTGGCCCGCCGGTCATCGGCAAAGAAAGTGCTAAACCATGCATTACAAATCTGCATACCGCGCAGCTCAAGCATAGGTTTAAGTACGTTAGGATCTCGCGGGTATTTACTACCAACCTCGCAACCAGTAAATCCTGCAAGAGCCATTTCACTGATACATTGTTGGAAGGTATTTTCTTTGCCTAAGTCAGGCATATCATCATTGGTCCAGCCAATTGGCGCGATTGCTAACTTCACACGTTCTTTATTCATAATAAACCTCTGCGATACATCCAATTTATAGAGATGAATACAATTAAAATGTGATTAATTGCCCGTCTTTAATGCAGAAAAATATACCGTTGGCGCTTGAAGCTGCGGCGTTGTTCACCGCAACGTCAATAACGTTGGGTTACGTTTTTATTTAAAATCTTAAAGAGAACTTGCAACTGAGGCCGCCGGGCGACTTTATTTCCCCAACAATTCGCGCTCAATACGTTCGCGAGTAGCCACCGCCTGATGCACCATTTTTTCTGGATAACCAAAAAGAGAAGTCGCAATAATTGACTCACCACCGACTTTAAAGGTGCGATTAGCGAAATCCATATCGCGCAGAGTTTGAAATAAGGCAGAGAAATCGACTTCCCCTTCACCAATACCAACATGTTGATGAATAACCGCATCAACACCCGGTGGATTCACAATATAACGGCAATGCTTGGTGTGATTCATGGTGTCGGCAATCAATACATGAGAAAGGTCAACACCCGCATATTTCAGCATGCTGGCAACGTCCCCTTTGCCTTTATCGTAGAAAAAGGTATGGGGCACGCTATACAGATACTTCACATTATCGCTGCGGAGTGATTTCACTAAATCTGCGGTTTCATTATTTTCTTCACAAAAATCCCACGGATGAGATTGAATCTCTACCCGAATCCCTTCCCGTTCAATAATCGGCAATAACTCTTCCATTGAGCGATACCACATCTCTTCGCAAACTTCTGGCTCATTTGGATCGCCAGAAAGTTCGGTATTAATCACAGAGACACCCATTTCAACTGCAATTTCAATCATTCTCTTCCAGTTGGTCACCGCAGCCTGCCGCCTTGCCTCGAGTGGCCCAGCCCAACGATAAACCACAATAAAGGAAGATATTTGCACCCCGGTTTCTTTTAGTACTTTCTTATATTCAGCAACAACTTCGCGGCCCGCTTTTGGGTGTTTATAAAATGGGTTTAACTGCGGATGCGGTGATTGTTCAATATAGTCATATCCCCATTCTGCCACTTGACGAACCATATTGCTGATACCAAGGTCTTTAATGACATCAACATCAAATGCAATCTTCATCGCTCCCCCGTTTCACGCAAGATACATGCAAGCTTGAGATAAACTCCATTTGCAACAAAAAACCTGACTATGCGGCAGCAGGCTAGCTAGCGCACAGGCAGCAGAGTTTGATGTTATTTATTATAAAAATCAGGTCGTGGCGGCAAACTCACAGGAACAATTTCACCGCTGTTCTGTGCCGCAATACAGGCATCCGCAGTAACGGCGGCAGCAAAACCATCCCAGGCAGAAGGACCGGTGAGTTTTTCAGCTAAAACGTCATTGATAAATGCTTGTAACTCAACATCATAAGCATCAATAAAGCGGTCTTTCCAATCGGTCAGTATTTCATGCGATAGCCGTGCCTGGCTGCGCATCAGCACGGATGAGGGTTCTGGTAATTTTGCAATACCGGTATCACCTACCACTTCACATTGAATATCATAGCCATATTGGCAATTCACAAAGATTTCAACATCAATGCGCGTTCCTTTCGCCGTTTCAAATAACACCACCTGCGGGTCTTTCAGATGCGCTTTAGCGTGTTTGGCTTTACGTGGGAAAACAACCTGAACGGAGACATAATCATCATCCAGCAGCCAGCGCAGTACATCAATCTCATGGATCAATGTGTCAGTAATAGCCATATTGGTGGTGTAATTTTCGCCGACTCTCGGGTTACGGTGAGCACAATGCAGCATCAAAGGTTCACCGATTTCCCCACGAGTAATCACATCTTTCAGTGCGCGATAACCTTGATCATAAGGGCGCATAAACCCAACCTGAACCAAGCGCTTACCCTTGGCGGCTTCAGCGTCTACAATTCGCTTACACCCTTCAGCTGTCACCGCCAACGGCTTTTCACAAAATACATATTTACCCGCAGCAATGGCTGCCAGAACAAACTCTTCGTGGCTCGGCCCCCAAGATGTGACTAATACCGCATCCACCTCTTTTGCATTAATCACTTCATGCCCATCGGCATAGATATTCGCCTCAATACCCAGATCACGAATAACTTTAGTGGCATGCTGCTGATTGATATCCGTTACAGCAACCACACGAGCACCCTGTAAAACTTTACTGCAACGACGAATATGATCCTGGCCGATAGCACCTGTTCCGATGACACCAATATTTAACGACATATTATTTTCCTCATGAAGTTTCGGTTTGCAGGTGATACCTGCTCGTTTTACGACTTCACATCCAGCTCAAGTTGCAGGTGCGTTGGCAGCCCTCATGACTCGGCACATCCCTGTACCGCCATTTTGTGTGTTGAAAGCTATTGGGTATAACGCATTGATTGCCTGCTTAATTAGCCTTAGTAATCACGGGCTTTGGCGATATTTTTTTCCAGTTCACGAACGACTGCATCGGTTCGTTCACTTTCAGAAACTTGAGCAACCCCAACCCGCCACCAACTCAGGTATTTATGTACCATGGTCTTTGGCAGCACTTTTATGTCAATCAAGGTAGAAATTGCCTGCGAATGGGCATCGGTTAATGCATCGATCAGTTGTTGCTCGGTAGAAACACGATATGTTTTACAGCCATAGGCGGCAGCCAGCATGGCAAAATCAACCGGAACAAGACTGCCATCTAATTGGCCTGTGTCCTCATTACGAAAGCGGAATTCTGTGGCATAGCTGTCCATGCCATGTTCCATTTGCAGGTTATTGATGCAGCCATTCGTCATGTTATCGAACAGCACAACGTTAATTTTTTTACGCTCTTGAATAGAGGTAACCAGTTCGGAATGCAGCATCATAAATGCGCCGTCCCCAACCAATGAGTAGACCTCCCTGTCTGGTTCAGCTAGCTTCACACCCAGTGCGGCACCCACCTCATAACCCATGCACGAATAACCGTATTCGACGTGATAGTCGTTACTCCCTTTGGTACGCCACACCCGCTGTAAATCGCCGGGCAAACTACCCGCAGCCGCAACAATGATGGCATCAGGAGGTAATGTGTTATTCAGTACTCCCAGCACTTGGCTTTGCGTCAAGAAAGAGCCGGTTTTATTGATAAATTCAGCAAAAACCTGTTCACGGTCCAAATGGTCATTAATTTCAGGAACGAAATCGTCGGCACGGTATTGCACCTGATAAACCCGCTGCGTTTCAGCTAATTGTTCCGCGCGCATGCGAGCAATTTCACCCCCCCATCCGGCTTGATAACCGGTAGTGCCAAGCTGTTGATGCAATGCTGATAATGCCTCACGCGCATCAGCCAACAATTGCAAACCATCCAATTTACCGGCATCAAAGGCACTGACATTAATATTCAGGAATGAAACGTCTGGATTCTGGAATAACCATTTAGAAGACGTGGTGAAATCGCTATAGCGAGTGCCAACGCCGATCACCAGATCCGCCTGTTTTGCTAATGTGTTAGCAGCCAGGCAACCGGTTTCACCAATACCACCAAGATTTAATTCATGTTCTGAGCTGATAGTGCCTTTACCGGCTTGCGTTTCTACCCACGGCAAACCAAAACATTCAGCAAATCGTTGCAATGCCTGGCCGGCTTGCGAGTATTTCACCCCTCCCCCACACACCAAAATGGGCTTGCGTTTGGCAGTCAGTAACGCAATGGCATCAGCCAGCATGGCGGCACTGGCAGGGCGTCTGTCAAGGCGATGAACTCGCTTGTGGAAGAAATAGTCAGGATAGTCATAGGCTTCAGCCTGCACATCTTGTGGCAAGCTCAGTGTCACAGCCCCCGTTTCTGCCGGATCAGTCAGAACCCGCATCGCATTAATACAGGCGCTCATCAGTTGTTCTGGCCGCGTAATGCGATCCCAGTATTTACTAACCGGTTTGAATGCATCATTAGTGCTGATGCTAATGTCATGAGATTGTTCTATTTGTTGTAACACCGGGTCCGGTTGGCGGGATGCAAATACGTCGCCTGGGAGCAATAGTAGGGGAATACGATTGGCCGTTGCCGTTGCAGCGGCGGTAATCATATTAGCGCTGCCCGGCCCGACGGATGAGGTGCAGGCATAAATTTGCTGGCGCAGTTTTTGTTTGGCAAAACCGGTAGCGGCATGGGCCATCCCTTGCTCATTCCGCCCCTGATGAACCACTAAATCGCCACAGTTTTGTTCCAACGCCTGCCCCATTCCCAGCACATTACCGTGGCCAAAAATAGCAAAAATCCCTTTGATAAATTTGATTTCCTGACCATCAACTTGCAGGTATTGGTTGTCCAAAAACCGGACTAATGCCTGTGCAGTGGTTAGCCGAATCTTATTCATTTACCCATCCTTTGCTCTGTTGCGCTACATCATGGTGACCAAGTGACGTTCAGCCCCTGAAGATACATATGCCGGAGAGAAGCAGCAGACTTGTTAGCTTTCGCCTGGCTGACGACAGTAAGGAGAAACATAGCAGGGATTATAAACAAATATTTTTTTCATAAAATCAAATTACAGAAGAAACATTTCATTCTGCGATGAAGATCAAATATTCTCAGAAACACTGAAATAACGCGTCCCCGGCTTACCATGCGATTGACCGTTCATTTTCAATCGTCAATAAAATCGCATAACTAATTGATATTAGTATACTATTTTGATTTTAATTCTTCTTTGCTACACCTCGGAAACACTGCCAATAACCGGTCTAAGCTTTTGGTGTAAGTCCCATTTTCAGACCTGATATGAGGCTTTTATCTTCGTCACACAACCGGGGAATAAATTTCATTTAACCTTGAACTTGAAATTTTTATTCCTCATACTGGTTTTAGAAATGTCATTACAGGTTTATTTCATCGGTCACTGTCGGGGCTTGGTTTAATACAGAAGGAAATGGGGATGGGTACACAACACAAAGTACTGGATGTCATATGTATCGGCCGTATTGCCGTCGATTTTTATGGGCAGCAGATTGGTGCCCGGCTGGAAGATACCAGTACATTTGCCAAATATTTAGGCGGGTCATCAGGTAATGTTGCTTATGGCACCGCAATTCAGGGCTTGAAGTCAGGCATGCTGGCACGTGTTGGCGATGAACATATGGGCCGTTTCCTACGCGAGGAATTACAGCGTGTTGGGTCTGATACCCGTTTTCTTATTACTGATAAACAGCGGCTGACAGGTTTGGTTATTCTGGGTATTAAAGATCAAGAGACTTTTCCACTGATCTTTTACCGTGAAAACTGCGCTGATATGGCCCTGACACCAGATGATATTGACGAGACATATATTGCTTCATCACGCGCGCTGGCAATCACGGGTACACATCTTTCGCATCCGAATACCCGAGCAGCAGTGCTAAAAGCATTGGAATATGCCCATAAGTATGGGTTGCGCACAGCGCTCGATATTGATTATCGCCCGGTATTATGGGGCCTGACCTCACTTGGAGACGGTGAAACGCGTTTCATAGAGTCGCAAAAAGTAACGCAGGAATTGCAGGAAGTACTGCATCATTTCAATTTAATCGTTGGTACAGAAGAAGAATTTCACATTGCGGGGGGGAGCACAGATACGCTGACAGCCCTGCAAAATGTGCGTAAAACTACGCCAGCGACACTGGTTTGCAAGCGCGGAGCACAAGGTTGCTCTGTTTTTGAAGGGGATATTCCCACCCGTTGGGAGTCAATCAAACTGCATTCTGGTGTGCGCGTCGAGGTTCTCAACGTATTAGGGGCTGGCGATGCCTTCATGTCTGGCCTGCTGCGCGGTTATCTGAATGATGAAGGCTGGGAGCAAGCCTGCCGCTACGCCAATGCCTGTGGGGCGCTAGTTGTTTCACGTCATGGTTGTGCTCCAGCGATGCCGACAAAAATTGAACTGGATGATTATCTTAGCCGCGAATATTCCGTGCCACGCCCTGACAAGGATAGCCGCCTTAATCATTTACATCGGGTGACTACCCGTAAGCAACAGTGGCCTGAACTTTGTGTTTTTGCCTTTGACCACCGCAAACAATTGGCTGATATGGCCCGTGAAGCCGGTGTTGGTGAAGAGCGCATCCCAAAACTTAAGACATTGTTGCTACAAGCAGCGCAACAAGCCGCTTTGGAGTCTGGATTGGAGCATAAAAGTGGCATTCTGGCTGATACGACATATGGTCAGGAGGCGCTCAATATCATTACCGGCCAGGGATGGTGGATAGGCCGCCCCATAGAATTACCCAGTTCCAGACCATTACGGCTTGAACACGGTAATATTGGTTCCCAGCTAATAGATTGGCCACTGGAACATGTGGTTAAGTGTCTGGTTTTTTATCATCCCCAAGACCGTGCAGAACTGCGCCAACAGCAGGATGAGCTGATTGTGGATGTATATCGTGGATGCTGTAAATCAGGACATGAATTGCTACTGGAAGTGATTTTACCTGAAGATAATAAGGATAAGGATGAGCGCTATTATATTGAAACTATGGCTCATTTCTATCAGCTAGGCATTCAGCCAGATTGGTGGAAGCTGCCGCCGCTAACGGCAGAAAACTGGCAACTGGTTGGCAAACTGATTGAAACTCAAGATCCCTATTGCCGAGGTGTATTAATTCTTGGGCTGGACTCGACAGAGGCCGTATTAAAAGCAGGGTTTGCCGCTGCTGCACACGCCCCGTGGGTTAAAGGTTTTGCTGTCGGCCGGACCATTTTTGGCCAGGCATCGCGCCACTGGTTACAAGGTGAATTGAATGATGCCGAGTTAATGACACAAGTGAAACAAAATTACCAAACCCTGATCGGTTATTGGCGTGACTATCGTCCTGCTATTTGAATTAAAAACTGCTCTATCGGCGCTGAAGTGATACTGCCTCAGCGCCACTATTATGCCGCTATCTACGCTGTTTATTCCCCATAAAGCCAAAAAAATCCTGATTTCTATCAAAGTTAATAAAGGAATATCTTTAGATTTCATTCATTTCTATTAATATAGTTTGGTGAATTTATTTAAGTTGCGATGAAATAAAAGCAAATACTGACATCAATAAATGAAATTTTCCAACCACCTGTTAGAATACTGTCAGATAGACTCAAAGAACTTGGGGTTGCAGCCAGCCAAAGCGAACACATCTCAACGAGCTGACACATGTAAGTCATTCGGGTGAATAACCTTAGCTAACAACCTTGCAGCTTTAAGTACGAAGGGAATAACCCCTGAAATTTCCTCTGCCGTGGGCCGAATGGATGAATAACCCTACTCAACTTTCATTGTTACAAGACCAAATTCGTCATCGCTATGAGACGTTAAGCAAGCGCTTAAAACAAGTTGCCCGTTATATATTGGATAACAGTAATAGCATTGCATTTGATACGGTTGCTTCTATTGCGGCTCAAGCCGACGTACCACCTTCAACATTGATCCGATTTGCTAATGCCTTTAATTTCAGTGGCTTCAACGAAATGAAACAGGTATTCCGCCAGCATTTGATGGAAGAAACCGTTAACTATACCGAGCGAGCACGGTTATTCCGCCAAACATCAACAGATGGCAGCACGGCACCAGAAAGTCCGGCAGAAATACTGAATGTATTTACCATGGTAAATGCACAAGCGCTGCAACAACTGGCCGTACAAACCAGCGCAGAACAGTTGGAGAGAGCAGTTGAATTGTTGAAAAATGCTGAAAATATCTATGTGATTGGTCTACGTCGCTCTTTTAGTGTTGCTTCTTATCTCACCTATGCGTTACGCCATCTGGAACGTCGTGCTTTTCTGATCGATGGGTTAGGGGGAATGTTCGCTGAACAACTGAGCATGGTGAAACCCAAAGACGTAGTGATCGCCATTAGTTATTCACCTTATGCGCAAGAGGCGTTAGAACTGGTGGAATTAGGGGCGAAGAGTGGTGCACAACAGATTGCGATTACAGATAGCCAGGTCAGCCCATTAGCGGCTTTTAGCGATGTGTGTTTTGTCGTGCGAGAAGCTCAAGTTGACGGTTTCCGTTCGCAAGTAGCCTCTATGTGTCTGGCACAAACATTGGCAGTTTCACTGGCACTGAATAACGCGAAAGAGTAAACACTCCAATAGGAGGCTCTGTTCGTTTTTCGTCATTTCTGCTCACACCTAGAATGGGTAGGGTTTCTCCTACCCCATTATTATATGCTTTAGCCAGAGTAAGTTAGCTGTTATTAACCGGATAGTTATCGCTGTTGATCCATGCGTGATCTTTCTCCCAGGTAAATTTCCATAACCGTACCGGCCCTGCCATCACATTCAAATAATAGTTGTCGTAGCCTGCTAACGTTGCCACCGGGTGATAACCTTTGGGGACTTTCACCACATCACGGTTATAAACAGGCATACACTCATCCAATGAACGGTCGTCAGTATAAACACGCTGCATACAGAAGCCCTGTTCAGGGTTCAACCGGTGATAATAGGTTTCTTCAAGATAAGTTTCGTCGGTAGAATTTTCCTGATCGTGTTTATGACTTGGATATGAGCTGGTGTTCCCTTCGTCTGTGTAGACCTCTACCACCAGCAAACTGTCCGCAGGCTCACTGTCAGGCAGAATATTATGCACTAACCGCTGGTTGCGCCCCTTACCGCGCCGTTCGACCCCGACATCAGCCGGCGTAATCAGGCGGGAAGGCAAATGTCCCTGTGCAGGGGCACGGCATACCGCCAATTCCAAGTCAGTTTCTGCCACCACTTTCACATGATCATGATGCGGGACATAAACAGAATAAGGCGGTGTTCGTTCGAACGGACTCATACGTTTACCAATATGTGGGTATTCAGCGTGCAGAGTTGAAACTGAAGCAACACCAGCAACCAATACCAGACAGAGTTCATTGTCACCACTGTCCAGAACTAATGCTTTACCCGCAGTAAGACGATAGACATCAAATCCAACAAAACGCCAACCCGCATTTTGCGGTGAAATGTGTTGAATACGTCCATCCGCATCCGGTAACTGACATTTGGCAAGCAGTGAAGACATAATAACTCTCCTGTTAACACTTGAAATTAACCCAAGGCACACCCACTGATAGCATTAGCCAAGTGTTGGCATACTGTACTCTGAAACCGTTTGCTGGCCGGTAGGCCAACGGGCAGTGGTTGTTTTCATCCGGGTATAAAAACGCACGCCATCGGTACCGTGAACATTTAACGCACCGAATACCGAGCGCTTCCAGCCACCAAAGCTATGGAATGCCATTGGGACAGGTACTGGAACATTGACGCCAACCATTCCGGCCTGAACTTCATGCACAAATAGCCGCGCATAGTGGCCGCTACTGGTAAAAATAGCGCTGCCGTTGCCAAACTCATGGCTATTAACTGTATCAATGGCTGTTTGGTAATCAGGGACTCTGACAATACCCAGTACCGGCCCAAAAATCTCTTCCCGATAGATTTTCATCTCTGGCGTGACATGGTCAAACAGAGTGCCGCCTACATAATATCCCTGCTCATAACCTGCAACTTTATAATTGCGGCCATCGGTGACTAACGTTGCGCCCTCTTTCACACCTTGATCGATATAACCGAGCACTTTTTTCTGATGGGTGGCAGAGATTAGCGGCCCCATCTCATTTTCTTCACCACCTTGCTGCAAGCCTGGGCCGACTCGCAAGTGAGTGATGAGTGGTTTTAACTTCTCAATTAATTTGTCCGCAGTGTCATCACCCACGACAACCGCAATCGGCAAAGCCATACAACGTTCACCCGCCGAACCAAATGCACCACCCATCAATGCATTTACTGTGGCATCCAAATCAGCGTCAGGCATGATAATTGCCTGATTTTTAGCAGCACCAAATGCTTGTACGCGCTTACCGTGCGCACTGGCAGTAGTATAAATATGTTCAGCTACGGTAGAAGATCCAACAAAACTGACGGCCTGAATTCGTGGGTCAGTGCAGAGTTGGGCTGCACTCTCATTTGAACAGTGAATAACATTGAATACACCATCCGGTAACCCAGCTTCAGTCAACAATTCCGCCAGACGAACAGAGGCTGACGGGTCTAATGCCGGTGGCTTCAGGATAAAGGTATTGCCGCAAGTTAAGGCGACGGGAAACATCCACATCGGGACCATTGCTGGGAAGTTAAACGGTGTTATACCTGCGACCACACCTAACGGTTGCATCATGGAAAAACAATCCACCCCCGTACCAACATCTGCGGAATATTCACCTTTCAAGAGATGTGGAATGCCACAGGCAAACTCGACGACTTCCAGCCCACGGGTGATCTCACCCAACGCATCGGAATAAACCTTGCCGTGCTCACGGACAATCAACTCAGCCAGCTCATCACGATGTTGCTCAATCAGCGCTTTAAAGTTGAACATAATACGGGCGCGACGCAGTGGGGTAGTCCGTGACCAATCGGCAAATGCTTGATGGGCCACGCCGATAGCCTGATTAACTTCCTCGGCAGTACTTTGCGTAACCTGGCTTTCGACTTTACCGGTGGCTGGATTATGAATCTCGGCAGTCTGATTGCTGGAACTCAGGGAATTCTTCCCGCCAATAAAGTTACTCACGATTTTCATGTCTAACCCTCTTCTCAATAGCTGCTACCGCAAGGTTCGCTCAAAGTGGCTTTAACCTGACACCCATTCCTAACGGACCATACGCTCAATCAGTAAAGGCTATCTTGTGGTGGGACCAAAATAGCCAGCAAGGCGACCAGCCACCCGAGAGGCGAAAAACCAGCCGACATGCAGACTCTATTCCATTGAAAAAAAAGTTTCAAATAACTTCTTTTAGAAATTTTGTTTTGTGCGATGTATCGCAAGTTCCTGTAAGGCTTTAACACCGCCATCAAAAAAGCCAGATAGCCCACGCAACGCGCCAAAAAGGCTAAAAAATCTCGTTATTTTGCGATAAACAAATTGTTAAGGTTAAAAAAACAACGGCAATAACTCGATTTCATTGGTTGTTAATGCAAGCTGAATCGCTTTTTTAGCTTAATTTTTGAACCGCATCTAAAAATTAATGTTTCGTTATTTAATTTAAATGAAATAAATGTTCTTATTTTGAGCTATATATGGCATTTACCACAGCAGGAGCAGAGCACCATGTCCATCGCGCAAGATCGTTTCTGTATTAATCGCAAAATCGCCCCGAATCTCAGTATTGAGAATTTTTTCCGTCTGGTTAAGAAATGTGGCTTAAATAAGGTTGAGCTACGCAATGATATGCCCGGTGGAAAAGTGACTGACGAGCTAAGTACGGCCCAACTCAATGCACTGGCTGATGAACATCAAATTGAGATTGTTACTATCAATGCATTGCAATATTTTAATCTGCCAGAGCAGCGAGGCGAGCTACTACAAGAAGCGGAAAACATGCTCAAGTTGGCACGGGATATCAACTGTCACGGAGTCATTCTGTGCCCGAACTGTAGTGCCAGTGACAGACGTTCAGCCGAGCAAAAAGAGCATGACACCCTGGATGCACTGCGGCTACTTGCCCCCCTGTTTAAGAAATATCAAGTCACTGGATTAGTTGAGCCTTTAGGCTTTGGAATCAGTTCATTGCGTTCTCATCTGGTAACACAATCACTGATCCGCACATCGGCCGCCCCCTACCAAATGGTGTTGGATACTTTCCATTACTATCTGAGTGATATCGCTCAGGCCGAGTTTGATGCACATATTGACGTTAATATAATTGGCTTAGTACACCTTTCCGGCGTCGAAGAGAACAGGTTGAAATCCACACTGACTGATGAAGACCGCATTATGCTCAGCGAGCAAGATAAGTTGAACAGTAAGCAACAAGTCGCAAATCTTGAACGTCTGGGTTACCAGGGAATCTATGCTTTTGAACCGTTTTCGTCACAACTAAATATTTGGTCTGAAGCTGATATAGAAAGAGAAATTCGCCAGAGCATGGCTTATTTACAAAGCTAATCAGCCCTACTGATACTGGGGCTGATAACTGACTATTGGGCTTAACATTTTAAAACGGAACTCAAGACATCGGCTCGGGGTGCCTGTTTTCTTAGACATCCCGACATGCTAACTATATTGGCAAAATCACTATCTTCTCTGCTCATTATGAGCAGAATCACGGCTATCTGGCGCTACGATTGCTCCAGCGTACGACCAGGCTAGCTGCACCCGCGAGGGTAATCAGACTAACTACAGCAGTCCATCCCATTTTTTCCAACATCAGGCTGCCTAAAGCTGAACCAACCGCCATCCCAACAAACACACCGGTAAATAACAAGGCATTGAGCCGGCTGCGAGCTGCAGGTTCCAGGCTGTAAATAATGGTTTGATGTGCTATCAGTGTCGCCTGAACGCCGAAATCAAAACCAATCGCGCTGATGACCATAAGCCCAATCTGGTATTGAAGTGGCAATAGCGGCAGAAGAAATAACGCTGCAAATGAGAGGGTTGCCACACTTGCACCAATCAAAGTAACCCTATGTGGCCCACGGCGATCCGCCAATGCTCCAGCCAGAGGAGCCGCCAAAGCACCTGCAGCACCGGCAAGACCAAACGCACCGGCAACAGCACTACCAAGATGATAAGTATCTTGTAACATCACTGCTAGTGTTGACCAAAAAGCACTGAATCCGACCGATAACAACCCTTGTGATAGCGCCGCACGGCGCAAGGTTTTAAACTGAAGCCACAAGTGAATCATCGACCTAAGTAGTGCTGGATAACTCAGTGTTGAAGCTGCGGGAACCCGAGGTAAACCGCGCCATATCACCAGCGTTATAAAAATAACTGACAGCGCCGCACCGATATACAGCACCCGCCAACTAAAATATTCGGCGACAAAACCACTCAGCACCCGCGACAATAGAATCCCCAGCAATAAGCCCGTCATTACAGTTCCGACGGTCTTACCCCGTTGTGCTGCTGAAGCCAATGTCGCTGATGCAGGAACAATGTCCTGCGCCATGGTTGCGGCAATCCCGACCACCAAGCTGGTGACTAACAACCCATTGATACCAGAGATAAAACCACTGCACAGCAACGCTGCGGTAAGCAAAAGACCTTTCAATAAAATAACAATCCGACGATCGTGGCGATCACCTAGCGGGGCGAGCAACAAGATACCTAAAGCATAACCAATCTGTGTCAGTGTCGGCACCATACCAACCGTACCTACACTGGCATGCAGGTCGGTACCCATAACACCCAATAATGGCTGACTATAATAAATTGAGGCAACGCTAAGCCCAGCGCCGGTTGCCAACATAAGAACTGTCCGGCCGGAAAGGGTTTTCTCAGGACTATCTAAAGTACTTGGTATGGTTTGAATGGCTGACATGGCGGCTACCTATAATGATATTGAGTCAGTATTTTTGCCTGAGTAGACATGTGTTGGTAGTCGCCTAAAGAGTAAAACTGTTATACGCTTAACGTATGATAGAACCCGGTTTGACTGGCATTGATCGTATAGAGTTAATGCAGACATTTATCCGCATCGTTGAGGCTGGTAGTTTATCGGCAGCAGCAGTACGTCTGGGTACAAGCCAGCCGACGATTAGCCGGCGGTTACAGACACTGGAACGCCTGCTTGGCCTGAAATTATTGCAGCGCACTACGCATGTTATGAAGCTCACCGACGATGGCGAACGCTGCTATTCCCATGCTAAAGCACTGGTTGAAAACTGGCATAGGATGGAGGATGACCTGCGCGGGGCCACGGACGAGCCCAGAGGAGTACTGCGAGTTTTAGTGCCGCACGCGTTCGGGCAAGATCAATTAATCAAACCGCTTAAAGACTATTTAGGCCGTTATCCGAAAATGTCCGTGGAATGGATACTAAATGATCGCCGCCCGGATTTCATCGTGGAAGGTATTGATTGCGCCATTCAAGTTGGAGCCGTCACCGATCCTTCGGTGATTGCGATTCTGCTGGCCGAGGTGCCGCGTATTGTCGTCGCCGCGCCTGAATTGCTCAATGATAAGCCGCTACCGCTACATCCTGACCAATTGCAGGATTTACGCTGGCTGGCGTTAAGCTCATTTTACCGTAATGAAGTCGTCCTAAATCATCAGACGAGTGGTGACATACATCGTTTTTCTATCCAGCCACAATTGAGTACCGACAGTCTGTATGCCTTACGTAATGCCGCACTCGCGGGGGTCGGGGTAGGAATCGCCTCAACGTGGGTGGTAAGCGAAGATCTTGCACAAGGGCGGTTAGTACATCTAACTCCCGATTGGCACGGATTACCTTTGCCCATCTATCTGGTTTATCCCCATGCCAGTTTTTACCCAGCAAGATTACGGGCATTTTTAGATATTATGCGCCACGCCATGCCGAGTCTGGCTGGCACGCAACCCCCAGCGCAAAAATAGAAAAACCAGCCCGAGGACTGGTTCTTGATAATGACAGATACCTTTTAAGGATTGTGCAGATAAAGCAATTAATTCTATCGCAGCCATCCTTCATTGGTGAAAAACTTAGCGCCTTCCGTTGTAGTCAAATAAGCCATGAATTGCGCCGCACCTATATCTGCTTTCGGTGAAATTGCCATATTGAAGTCGCGGTAAATTCGTCTTTCCGGCTCAATAGTCACCATATCGACTTTATCCGCGTTAGCAATCGGCCAGTCACTCCAGGTGATCCAGGCATCTGCTTTTAACCGTTGGAAGGCCTTAAATGCAGCACCACTTCCCTGCTCATAGGCCACGATATGTGACCGTACTTGTTTGATATCTTCCAGCCGGCCCAAACGCCCGGCAATATCTTCCCACAAACCGGTACCTGAGGTGTTGTAGGTTCCTTTACCTTCGGTCACCACAATTTTGACCGGTTGTTTGATCAGATCCTCAAAACTCTTAATATTTTTAGGATTACCTTTTGCTACTGCAATCACTGCCGGATGAATAAACATCGGCACAACATCCTTGCTGGCCACAAAAGGATAATTCTCCAGATACGCCGTCATCGATTGCTCTGAAGCACTGAAAATAATATCAGCACGTTGCTGGGCATCTTTTGACCATTTCTCCTCTGGTCCGTAGATTATTTCCACACGTTGTCCGGTCTTTTGCTGAAAACTCTCTGCGGCTTTTATCAACGCGGTGTGAGGTCCGCCCGGCCCATAGACGCGAACCACGCCATCGTTGGGTTGATGGATGATATTAGTATCGAGAAATTGGCCGCTGGCGTAGGACAGCGCCGATGCCATGATACTCAGTGTTCCAATGATTAACTTTCTAATTTTCATCAACTATTCTCATCGTTATACCGTTGAAGCAGACAGTTCAATACAGGTACCTTTGAACAGAACCTTGCTTGCAGGATTATTATTTGCCGTAATGAAAAGCTCACTGCTGTTTTTGACAGTATTCCATTCCGTTGGCGTGAGTAATTTAGGGACGGTTAAATCAGTAAATCGCCCTAATAACACCGTCTGACCGGTATCTTTATTTCGTGCCCATAACATGGCTGTTTCCATTCCTGCATCGGTTGACTGATGACGGGCATTCCATTTCAAGCGAATACTTGATTCCCCTGGTTTGTCACCTTTGTAAGCCATCAGGACAAAGTGGTCGGCCTTTTCTGCGGACGACATAACTGCGATATAGCTGGGCATGGCGACTTGCGGCTTGGCCATAAACAACATAGTGCTGGAAAACAGCAATAACAGTGCCGCGCAAGCGAGCGACAATGTTGGCCACTTTCTTTGCCCCAACCATGCCCACAACCCCGGTTTTACTGGTTGTCCCAATGTGGTCTGAATATTTTTCCATACCCATGAAGGGGGCTTATCTGATGTCATTGGTTCCAGTCCACTTAAACGTGAATGCCACTGCATAACCAGCTCATACCAGCTTTCATCTTCCGCCATCAGAGATTCAAGACGTTTTCTGGTTTTGGGGGATAATGTGCCAAGTAAATACTGACTCACCAGATGTTCCCGGATGATTAAATTGCGATATCGACCCGGAGTTAAGTGTCCATGCATTGTTTTAACTCCTTTAGGCCGCGCCGTATCCACGATTTGACCGTGCCCAACGGACGCGCCAATCGTTCAACAATTTCCTCATGGGAATAACCATGGATATAAGCCAACCTTATCGCTTGCCTTTTTTCTTGTGTCAGCGAAAAAATACAGCGATTTAAAATGGCAAGGTGAGCTGCGGTATCGGTTTCATCTTCTTTCCCCACTTCCGATAACATGTCTGCCTCTTCAAAACTAGGATGATGACGGCCATGCTGTCGGACATGGTCAATAGCCAGATTACGCATTAATTGACACATCCAGGCCCAGGGATAAGTTGTTGGGCTGCGGTCAGCAGCAAACCAGACTTTGAGATACCCCTCTTGTAATAGCTCGGCGGCAATATCTCGATCAGCCACAATTTTCATGATTAAGCCGTATAACTTGCGATTAGTTTGGCTATATAAGGTTTCAAAAGCCTGCCTGTCTCGGAGCTTGATCCGAGAGAAAAGTTTCTGTAGTTCTTCATTTGCTGTGACCACAATAACCTCAGACGCGTTATTTAAAGATGAACCAGATGCCAGACATCTTTTATCTGATCACCCGTGATATCACCGGGTTGTTTATCTTTAATCCAAGAATATAAAGGCTGGTCCTGATAGGCCCACTGATAGGTACCATCTTTACGTGCAACAACGCTGAACGGCGCACTGGCTTTGTCATCTTTTTGGGCTGCTAACGGCGGCCAATTTGCGGCGCAATCTTCATAGCATACCGATATCCCTTTGCTGTCTTTAGAGAAGGTATAGAGCGACATATTGTCTTTATTGGCTAAAATCTTGCCGGAGTCGGTGGTGTAAACTTTGACCGGCGCCCTATCTGCACGGGCAAGTGACCATATATTCTTAAAGCCCGCTCCGGTAATATCCCCAGGCTGTTGATCTTTATGCCAGAGATAAAGTGGGCGATGGTTCAGTGTCCATTGCAGACTACCATCCGCACGTTTAATTTTATCCAGCCCAGGGAGTTGAGTGGCATTATCTTTTACCAACAACGGTGGCCAAGCCTTGGCACAATCCTTGTAGCAATTGGACAAGTCTTGCTTGTCATTATCGAAGGTATACAGGGTCATACCTTTACTGTCGGTATAAACTTGTCCTAACGTAGTCTCTTTTACTGCGACATCAGAAGCCAGAGCCGAGAATGCCAGTAAGCCGATCATTGCAGGTAGCAAGCGGAGTTTCATCGTTGATATCCTTGTTGTGTGTTTGATTACTCTGATAGAGACGTTCAGGTGATCATTTTGGATGCACTCAAAGGAAAATATTTTTGAATTTATGTTTTTG
The DNA here is from genome assembly GCF_052217165.1 of Yersinia sp. 2540 StPb PI. Lineage (NCBI taxonomy): Bacteria > Pseudomonadati > Pseudomonadota > Gammaproteobacteria > Enterobacterales > Yersiniaceae > Yersinia > Yersinia sp. 2540 StPb PI. The sequence continues at coordinate 718,169 of NZ_JAZGQC010000001.1, read as the reverse complement.
CTGCAATAGCAGATGAGCTCAATACTGCATAGCTCCTACCTTTGATATTAGGTTAATATACGGGTATACGACGCAATTTTGCTCGTAACTCACTAATGGATATATAAACTTCAGACAGTTATTAATTCCCCCCAGATACAAACACCCACATTATTTAATGATATTAAAATTACAGTACGTATTCTGTGGTGAGTCATATTTCTATATGTAAGCAGTGATTTTTATATGTTTCATTCTATATAGGTCTAGCACTAGCAATTTATATACTGCCATTCCCCCGTCATTATCTATATTACCAGGCCTTTCGCCATTAATGATAATGATTATCATCTGCATGCCATTTATTCTAAAAATCAAGGTTAGTTTACCTAGCTTTTAATTTCTTTAATTTTTGATTTTGTGGATTTTTATTTTATTAATGCTGTATTTTTAAGTGTAATAAGTACTGTGAAGAGAGTGCATTTAGCGATTCAGCGTGGTTTCCTATCGGAGCTTTACTTTAAAATGTCCCTTAATAGTTGTTTTCACCCTTTGATTTAAACTTATTAATTAAAAAACAGCATGTTAGATTTTATTTACTGAGAAGTAAGTGAGATGGCTGAGGGGTTATTAAACTAAAAAAGACCAATAAACAATCGAATTCATACAGTGGTGTAGGAATTTTATTTTTAATTCGTAGGCTTAATTACCGAATTAATAAGATTATTTTCATTTCCATATGGAAATGGATTATTTAATTCTTTAAATTAAAAACATAATAAGCTGCTAAAATGATCTTAATCCACATTAACGGTTACTTTTTTATATGTAGACGATCTAAAAATCTTCGGCAAAGATAGTATTTAGCATAATACACTACAAACCAATATTGCTTGCAGACCATTGATCTGTGATATCGGTGTTTACTAGATGAATCGATCGCGTATACTTCAATCCATAGCAAGAGAGTACAGCGATAAGGACATTTCAAGTTTCTAAAATGCTTTATATACAGTACGGACATTGTGAATATTAGAAACCCGCTTTACTCCTACTATTAAAAGATATTTAAAGTATCGTTTTCGCTACCAAGCACACACATTGAGTTTCGACATTTATTGGATTGTTAAAAGAACTCATCAACTGGTCTTATTGTCCAGCAGCGATAAATAGATATCTAATGGATTCTTGTGGAATAACCACAATCGAATTAACACACAACAGTACCGAGTTATTTAACTCATACATCTATTACTAATTGGAAATTTAAATGAAAAAGTTAGCTATTATTGCCTCAATCGTTGCTGCATTCGCGGGTGTTAACGCTGCTCAAGCCGCTTCTACCGGTACCATCACTTTTAACGGTGAACTGACAGCATCTACTTGTGACGTGTCCGTCGACGGCCAGGGTGCAGACGCAACAGTAGTACTGCCAACTGTCGGTACTAACCAGTTGACTTCTGCTAACCAGGTTGCAGGCAGCACCGGCTTTAACATGGCACTGAGCAACTGTGCTGGCACCCTGAAAACAGTTTCGGCTTTCTTTGAAGCAGGCCCAAGTGTTGATGTGGTTACCGGTCACCTGAAAAACGTAAGCGGTACTGCTGGCCAGGTTAGCCTGGAACTGCTGGACGCGTCTAACGCCATGGCACCAATTAAAGCCGGTAACAGCAGCCAGACAACCAGCACGACTTATATTGATGCTGCTACGGGTTCTGCAACACTGCCGTATGCGGTTCAATATTATGCTGATGGCGCAACCACTGCCGGTACTGTTGTCAGCAACGTGGTTTACTCTATTCAATACAAATAAGTATTAACGAGTAACACAGAAATATAAAAGGGCAGATATCTGCCCTTTTTGACGATAAGCACTAAAATTAAAGCATGCACACATTCATTAAGTGTCGAGGTTGTTATGAACAGCACTAACCGTTTTTTATTAACTGTCTTCTCAGCCTTGTTCTTGATTCTATTTGTCGGACGCTCTGTTCAGGCCAGTGTGGTTATTACCGGCACCCGGGTAATTTATCCGGAAAAACAAAAAGAAGTGACGGTAAAGGTGAATAACACCGGCACCGGCCCGGTGGTATTACAAAGCTGGATTGATAACGGGGATGTGAATGCCCGCCCGGAAACGTTAAAAGTGCCTTTTGTACTGACACCACCGATTAACCGGGTTGAGCCGAATAAAAGCCAGACACTGCGCATCAGTTATACCGGTGCGGCTTTACCAAAAGATAAAGAATCTGTTTTTTGGTTAAATGTCTTAGAGATCCCGGCTAAAGCGGATGCGGGTAGCAGCCAGAACTATTTACAGATGGCCTACCGTTCCCGTATTAAATTGTTCTTCCGTCCTACCGGTTTGGTCGGTAATCCCAATGATGCCGCACAATCTTTAGTCTGGACCAAAGTCCCCGGCGGACTTAAAGTCACCAATCCGACACCGTTTCATGTTTCGTTGGTCACGGTGGGGATAACGGGCAGTAAAACAGCGCCGGTTGAAGGCCAAATGATTAGCCCTAATAATTCGCTGACCTTTTCGTTACCGGGAAATACCGCCGGCAATAATGTTGATTTTGAATTTGTTAATGATTATGGCGCACTCAATAAACTGAGCCAGCCCATTAAACCTTAATTTAATTTATATACAGCAGTCATACACAGCGTCCGCTGGTTATCTCGTGGGGGCGGAATACGTCTGTACACTACGGAATAATTGAATAATGAAACACCCTGCAATGCCTTTTTCAGCAGAACAGCCTACCCGCAATGTTGGTTTAACGCCCGTTGCGGCGGCGATTATTACCGTTTTTTTGTCACCCACTGTTTTTGCTGTTGATAGCATTGGAAAAACAGAGAGTACTGTATCACTTGAGCCTAATAAACCTCAGGCTGTGGAGTTTGACAGTATTTACTTAAATACCGAACACGGTGGTTCCGGCATTGATTTAAGCCGCTTCTCGAAAGGGGGCAGCGTGTTACCCGGCATTTACCGGGCTGACATTTATTTAAACAATACCCTGATTGGCAATGAGAATGTGGAGTTTAAGGCCCGCGACGATAAAAGTGTCCATGCCTGCTTATCCTCGTCGGTCATTGCCAGCCTTAATCTCAAACCTGACGCGCTGCCGCCTGAATCACTGGCTCCGCTGAAAAAAGACGCGGGCTGTGTTGATCTGGCGTCGCTGATCCCCGATGCCCAGGTGACTTTTGACAGCGGCGAACAACGGCTGGATATCGCTATTCCCCAGGCATTGTTACTCCGTACCGCCCGTGGCACCGTCAATCCGGCCTTGTGGGACAGCGGCGTGACGTCAGGGATGTTGGGCTATTCACTCAATGGCTACAGCTCCTCCGCCAACGGACAGACATTTAACTCGGCTTTTGCCGGGATTAACACCGGGCTAAACCTCGGCTCATGGTATTTCCGTCATAACGGCTCGTATAACTGGCAAGAAGACGGTGACAGCAAATACACCAGTATTAACAGTTATGTGCAGCGGGATGTCCCGGCTGCACTGGGCCGGGTGTTGCTGGGGCAATCCAATACCACCGGGCAGTTATTCGATACCGTGCCTTTTACCGGGGCACAATTCAGCACCGATGACCGCATGTTGCCAGAGTCCCTGCGTGGTTATGCGCCGGAAGTGCGCGGGATTGCCCGCACCAATGCGCTGGTGACCGTGCGCCAGAGTGGTCAGGTGTTGTATGAAACCACGGTTTCGCCGGGCGAATTTATCATTGATGACCTCTATCCGACCGGCTACGGCGGCAATCTGGATGTCACGGTGCGTGAAGCCGACGGCAGCACACAGAACTTCCAGGTGCCGTTTGCGGCAGTGGCGCAATTGCTGCGCCCCGGTTCGCAGCGCTACAGCCTGACGGTGGGTAAAGTGCGCAATGATTCGCTCTCCTTTACCCCGGGTCTTTATCAGGGAACCTATCAGCGTGGTCTGAACAACAGCATTACCGGTTATACCGGGGCGCAGGCCAGTGAAGACTATTATGCCGTGCAGGTCGGGACCGCGTTCAGTACCCCGATTGGGGCGGTGGCGGTTGACGTGACCCAGGCCAATACCCGCCTGCGTAACGGCAATGAAAGTGGCCAGAGCTATCAGGTCAGTTACAGCAAGGTGATTGCTGAAACCAACAGTAACCTGAGTGTGGCGGCGCACCGCTTTTCGACTCAGGGCTATCTCGATTTCGCCACGGCGATGCAAACCCTTGATGCTGAACGTCAGGGCTATGACGCCAACAGTATCTACCGGGCAAAAAACCGCTTAACCGTGACCGCCAATCAGGGATTACCGGACGGCTGGGGCCAGATGTATATCAGTGGTTCTTTGCAGGATTACTGGAATAAAGGTGGCAGTGACCAGCAGTATCAGGTGGGTTACAGCAACAACTATAAAAGCATGACCTACGGTGTCAGCGTGAACCGCAGCCGCTCCGGGTTTGGCGAGATGCAAAATACTTATCTGGTCAGTATGAGTTTCCCGTTGGGGCGTAATGACCAGCAGAACGTGCCGCAAATGCGACTGGAAATGAACCGCAATGGTCAGGGCAACTGGGGCGAACAGGCATCGGTTTCAGGCAGTGCCGGCGAGCAAAGCCAGTTCAGTTATGGGGCGACCGCCATGAACAGCAACGGCGGGTCGGGGGCCAGTGGCAGTGTCAATGGTCAGTACCGCGGTTCTAAAGCCACCAGTATGGCGTCTTACGGTGGCGGTCGCGACTATCAGAGTGGCTCGGTCGGCATTTCAGGCAGCATGATTGCCCACCCCGGCGGCGTGACATTAACGCCGTACAGCAGTGAGACCTTTGCGGTGGTGGAAGCGAAGGGCGCTGAAGGGGCCGAAGTGTCCGGTTACTCCGGCGTGAAAATTGACTCCCGGGGTTATGCCGTGGTGCCGTACCTGAGTGCCTATCAGATGAATGAGATAACCATCGATCCGAAGGGGACCTCTTATGACGTGGAGCTGGAATCCACCAGTCAGAAAGTGGCGCCGAATGCCGGAGCGGTGGTGATGGTGAAATATAAAAGTACCAAGGGCTATCCGATATTGGTCAATGCCACCCAGTCAGATGGCGAGCCGGTGCCGTTTGGGTCGCAAGTATTAGACACCAAAGGTCAGGTAGTGGGTTCTGTCGGTCAGGGTGGTCAGATTTATGCGCGGGTGAGCGAGGAGCGTGGCCGTTTGCAAGTCAGTTGGGGTGAAGGTACCGGCCAGCAATGTTACCTGAACTATATTCTGCCGCCGCAATTAGCCAACGGTAAAGCCAGCGCGATGATGCGGTTTACCTCGACCTGTGTGCCTCAGGGTCAGGTTGATGAGCGTCGGGCCACGACCATAAAAAGTGAGTGATATCATGAAAAAGCTCCTGTTGGTTTGTCTGGTTTTGATGCCAATAAAATCAGTTTACGCATTGACTTGCACCTATATCACGGGCAGGGAGGCGATAAATACTACCATTCAGCTTCAGGGTGCCAATATTACTGTAGGCCCTGACATGCCAGACGGTACAGTGCTGTACCGACAATATTTCAAGCCATCGTTTCAACCTGCGATCAATTGCGATGGTGGCCATACTTTTACTGTAAATGATGTGATAAGGCTGGCACCCAGACCATTATCATCCTGGAATGGAAACCCTTATCCCGGGCAAATATATGAAACCGGTGTTCCAGGTATTGGCTTTGTTGCCTGGTACTCTGGCACTCCGTTTCCGAGGTTAAGAACCCAGGGAACTGCCCCTGGTTCCGTCACTCGCAGCTTTGCACCTGAATTCGACATCTCTTTAGTCAAGATAGGACCGGTAACCCCCGGTATTCTGCTTGGGTCTAATCTCCTCACGGTTGGGGTTGATTATAATGTGCAGGGTGTACCTACCATGCCAATATTGACGGCAAACTTTGGTGGTTCGATCAATATAGTTTCACGTACCTGCACAACACCCAGCAATATCAATGTTCAACTGGGCAGTCATAATATAAATACCGAATTTAAAAGTGTCGGCAGTGTGACACCGTGGATAGATGCGAGTATTAAATTTACGGATTGCCCCTATTTTTATGGGACGAAAGAGGATGGCCGAAATTTCTTTTATTCAAACGATGGCACTCAGGGTACTGGCGCCTCTAAAGCGAATACCATTACAGTTTCACTGACACCATCAAACCCTATTATTAATTCTACCAGTGGCATTATGGCGGTCAACTCATCGACACAAATGCCCGCAGCTCAAGGTGTAGGGATTCAATTAGGTTCGGGGAATAATACCGAAACACCGGTGCCATTTAATTTTGGCTCTACCCCGAGATTTACGCCGGCTAATGATGGTACACCGACGTTTAAAATTCCATTATCCGCACGGTATTACCAAACCAGTGCGACAGTACAGCCCGGCAGAGCCGATGGAAGGCTAACGTTTACCATTAATTATTATTAGAAACAGTACCTAAGCGATTACAAATATTCTCACTTTATTTTCATCACGGTGAGATGAGTTAATAAGTAAACATTGGAATTTACACCTGCTTCGATGATCACAAAGCGAGTAATAATATGAATAAGCTTAATAAATTAATTTTGCTAAGTGCGTTATTGAGTTGCAGCCAATATGCATTGGCACTGGCGACGTGCACCACTAAAATCACACCAGCGCGTACCTTTGTTGCCGCTCTGTCACCCGCCAGTATTACCGTAGGGCCTGACATGCCGAATGGAACGGTAGTGTATCGGCTTGATTTCAGAGATCCGGGTACCGCGACTGATGCATTTACCTGCGGCGCGGGGTCTTTTAACGCACCTCAAACTCTTGAGTATACCAGTACACCCACTCTAGCTAGTTGGAGTGGTTCTCCTTTCCCTAATCGTGTTTATCAGACCCAGGTTCCCGGTATTGGGGTTGTTGTATCGAGCGACTTGAGCAATCAGGCGCTACCTACGGTCGCCTATACCACAACCTATTCCGGAACGTCATTCTTCAATTTTAATGTAAGAATCAATGCGGTACTTTCACTGATTAAAATTGGCCCTGTTTCTCCCGGCACGATTAACGGTGCTAATTTACCGCGCGTAAGATTAAATCTTTCGACGGATCCGACGCTCACCAATAGTGCACCAATACCGATTTATAACCTCAGCTTTAGTGGCAGCTTAAATATTGTGTCTCAAACCTGCACCACACCCGATGTGAATGTTGCGATGGGGTCTTTTGAGGTGAGTAAATATTTTACCGGGATTGGATCGACAACACCGTGGAAAGACGCATCTATTAACCTGACAAATTGTCCTGTTTTCCATGGGTATTTTAATAATAGCTCCTACAACATTGTGGAGGGAACAGGTAGCACGACGGTGGGTCAGCCTATCAATAATACCTTAAATGTTAAATTGACCCCGGCAACAGCAATATTGAATTCCAGTAATGGTATTTTTGCTGTCGACAGTTCTAATGCTTCGGCTGCAAAAGGCGTCGGAATACAATTGGGTTATGGCGCGACAAGTTCACCGTCTCTTTTAGATTTTTCCAAAAACATCACAGTATCTCTCACCAACAGTCAACAATCAGTGAAGATACCGTTATCTGCGCGATATTATCAAACGGCATCGACAGTCTCGCCAGGAAGAGCCGATGGGAAAGTGGTATTTTTGATTAACTATTATTAATAACTTACGTTAAATGATGTTATTAGCCTCGCCATGGGGAAATGAATTTTCCATGGCGTAAGGTAAAAGTTACTGTTGATAAATCACCTTGAACTTAATACACATGTGGTTTGAGGCTGTTGAGCATTACTGTTATTTTTTATTGTTCTAAAGGGTAATTATTTTCACGATTAACCACTATTAAACCAGGATGGATAAAGAGACCAGGGACGGTCTCAACGCATACTCTTTGATCCACACCAGATATTTGATTTGCGTTTAACTGTTTGTTTATTCGATTAATCGTTAGATAATCTAAATGTAAAAGGTGATTTATGAGAGATGTTATTATATACAGTGGTAGTGATTTAATTCGGTTTGCTTTAAGACAAATCATCGAACCAATTATTATTAGCCGTCAGGGTATGATCAGTGACACTATTAAAGTGTGTACCACTTTAACTGAATTTGAATCTCTAATTATAAATTCTTTTAATCCCGTAGTGATTTTTGATATCGATAATATATCTATGTTTGATCAATTTCGATTTTTTAAATTGATTGACCAGACGATAAAGAAGAAAAGTCTTATCCTTTACTCTAAAGAAAGTGGCTTGTCAGACGATTATTTCTTTTCAAAAAAAACAGATATTGTCTACCTATGCAAAACAACATCCGTCCCAGAGATAGAGACTGTCCTTTGCGGTTGTCTATATTGTACTGATTATTTATTAAGTGATTCATCTACGATTTATTCGCGAGCAAAACCGAAATCATTAAAGCTCACAAAGCGAGAGAAACAGATCTTACCGTGTTTACTGATTGGCATGTCGAGTGAAAAAATTTCAATACTTTTTGATGTCAGTAAGTCCGCGATAAGTGCACATAAAATGAATATATTCAAAAAATACCAAGTAACTAGCCTGACCGCTCTCTATTATAAGTTAAAAAGATTTACTGTCTAATAAGTAAATCACCTTGTGGTGATTAAAAATAATACATAACTTAGTTTTGCATTATGTATATTACCAACTTGTCAATTAATAATAGACATGACAAAGTTAATATTATGGATAATGCAGTAAATTTATAGGTTAACTAAATTACAAAATCCATTACATGCTGTGATTTTTATTCAAAAAAGTCTCTCTGATTCGCTATCGTACAGATTTTTATATAAATTTTAATATAATTATATCGCCAGTGGAAATTTTTCGCTCTTTGACCTATATTGAAATTGTAACGTTTTATAAATTGATGTTGACTATCCTCTAAATAATGGAAGGTGTTCAATGATATCAAAATTAATCGTGACAATTTTTATTCTACTCACTACAGATATAGTGCAAGCGAGCGGCCAAATTAGTTTTTCTGGAGTGATAGTAGAACCTACATATCGAACGGGTGATTTTGTAAAACCACAAGCAGGCATTTATCCTAAAAGATCATTATTAAATGCAGCGTGGAACGTAAAAAGTAAATTATTTAACGTGAATATTAATTATCTTAATAAAGAAAAAACTTTCGCGATTACTCAAGTAACCTATAAATAATTATTTAAACAACAAAGTAAAATGCCCACCTTTATTACTCATCATTAAGGTGGGCATTTTATCCGTCATGCATGTATTTTATCCGTGGCAATTTTCTATATATCAGCCATGTTATCGTCTATTTATTATTCATACTGAATTCGGCACAAATACTGAGGGAAATTTGTGCTAGAGGGAGGAAATAACAGAAACCTATATTCTTCGCTGCCAAAATGTAGCGTTAGTATACTGGTTTCTGAATAGAATCAGTGGTTGCTAAATTAGTGGTCTGCCAAGGCTGAGTTCAGATTTCATCTCAGATAATAACCACAGAGAAAAATCCCGCATCGCGGCAGTTTCTGTGCGCGATTGTAGCCGGGTTAACCAGTACCCGCCCAGGCTAATCGTGGTGCTAAAGGGCTGGATAATGCGTTCTCTGAGTAACAGATGCGTAAACATGGACGGTGGAGCCAGCGCAATGCCTATCTCTGCCTGCGCCGCTTCCAGCATGCTCACCGACGAATCGAACACTATTATTTGCTGCGAAGGTGAAGGGACACATCCTCCAGCCGCACTAAACCATGCCGACCACTCATCGCGACGATAGGAACGAAGCAGCGTAAATTTTTGCAGGTCATCAGGATGGTGTAAACATCCCGCTAACGAGGGAGCACACAGAGGAGCAAGTGGCGCATCGCATAAAAATTGCGACTCAGTATCATGCCAGGCACCATTGCCATAGCGAATAGCATAATCCAGCCCTTCAGCCACCACATCAACACGGTTGTTATGCGTTGAAAGTGAAACATCCACATGTGGATAACGTTGTTGAAAATCCCTCAGGCGCGGCAGGAGATAGCCGGTTGCAAAGGTCCCAACCACACCTACTCTGACTTTCTCACGCATTACCCCAGCGGAAAAACGGTCTAGCGTGTCAGCGATACGATCAAAGGAATCATTAAGGATCGGTAGGAGATTCTCACCTTCGGTTGTTAACACTAATCCGCGTGAAATACGAATAAACAGACGGCAATTGAGGCGTTGTTCCAGCGCTTTGACCTGCTGGCTTATTGCTGCATGGGTAACGTTTAATTCGATAGCAGCCTTAGTAAAACTTAACTGTCTGGCTGCGGCTTCGAAGGCGCGAAGTGAATTTAGGGGAATATAACTGCGTACCATAGGATTATCTGTTAGATTTTCTATTATCAAACACTAAATATAATCGATTGTTATCCATAGTCAATCATCGCAAAATCAGCGACGCAGAAGGAGACACACTGCTTGTTGTTTATCAATCTAAGGAAGATTTTCTAATGTTGAAAAAGTCTGTAATCAATACCTTGGTCTTTACCGCTATCGCAACTTCGCCATTTTATACCTCGGCACAAACCATACTTACGGAGCAACAGGTTGCGACTATCGTCAATAACACCCTTAAGCCGTTGATCGAACAACAGAATATTCCCGGCATGGCCGTCGCTGTATTTTATGACGGAAAGCCACAGTTTTTTAACTATGGCGTAGCGGATATAAAAGCAGATATCCCAGTCACTGAGAATACGTTGTTTGAACTCGGTTCAGTAAGTAAGACCTTTACCGGAATAGCCGGGGAATATGCCATGCAAACCGGCATTATGAACCTTAATGATCCAGTGACGGAATACGCTCCTGAACTAACGGGTAGTCAGTGGCAAGATGTGAAAATGCTGCATCTGGCAACCTACACTGCGGGGGGGCTACCTCTTCAACTGCCCGATTCGGTTACAGACCAAAAATCATTATGGCAATATTATCAGCAATGGCAGCCACAATGGGCACCTGGAGTGATGCGCAATTACTCCAATGCCAGTATTGGTTTATTCGGGGCGTTGGCGGTGAAAAAAAGCCAATTAACCTTCGAAAACTACATGAAAAAGTATGTATTCCAGCCCTTAAAACTGACACATACTTTTATCACCGTCCCTGAATCGATGCAGTCAAGCTATGCATGGGGATATAAGGATGGTCAGCCAGTACGCGTTACATTGGGCATGCTGGGTGAGGAAGCTTATGGGGTAAAAACCACCACGAAAGATATGGTGAGATATATGCAGGCCAATATGGACCCAGACAGCCTACCTGCCGAAAACGATAAGTTAAAGAAAGCCATCATCGCGGCTCAGTCTCGCTATTTCCAGGCGGGGGAGATGTTCCAGGGGTTGGGATGGGAAATGTATAACTGGCCTATCAACCCACAGGAGGTCATCGCCGACAGTGGCAATGATATCGCGTTGAAACCGCGTAAAGTTGAGGAATTGCTGCCAGCACACCCAGCAACACGGGCATCCTGGGTGCATAAGACCGGTGCTACCAATGGCTTTGGGGCTTATATTGTCTTCATCCCAGAGGAAAATATTGGCATAGTGATGTTAGCTAACAAGAATTACCCTAATCCTGTTCGTGTGCAAGCTGCCTATAATATTCTTCAGGCATTGCGTTGATAGTCATACCGCGCTAACTCAATGATAGATCGGATAAAATAGAACTGACCATAGATTTCACTATGGTCAGTTTAGTGTTATTACCTTATTTCTTCTCAATCATCGGGCTGTATTCTATCGGCACCCAAGTGTAGCCAACTTTATTTGCCCGGACATGGCCCAAACCAGGGAACGGAAGATGAGCGCCCGCCACCCACAGTTTGTCTTTAGCGGCGGTGGCAAAGATAGCTTTGCGCGTGACCACAGCCTGTTTGCTATCCGTATCAAATTCTAAAGAGACATTCGGGCGCGCAAATTGGATGGAATGACTGTGTACAATATCGCCCCACACCAGCAAGTTGTCGCCTTTTGAGGTGAAAAGATATGAAGTGTGCCCCGGGGTATGGCCCGGCGTTGGCACCACTTTGACGCCTGGTAATAAGGTGTCACCAGCAGTGTAAATTTTTAATTTATTGTTTGCCGCATAAGGGGCAACCGATTCCATTGATTTTTCAAACATTGGGCGCAGTTCTGGCGTAGCTTTACTGGCGACGTCTTTATTCAGCCAGAAATCGGCATCCCCTTTTGACACATACACCGTAGCATTAGGGAATGCGGCTTTACCCTGATTGTTAATACCACAGGCATGATCGGGATGTAGATGGGTCAGCAATACAGTATCAATTTGCTCAGGCTGATAACCCGCAGCACGAATATTATCGACCACAGCACCCAGTGTCGGCCCGAAACATTGTGCGGTGCCGGCATCAACTAAGACTAGGTTGGTACCGGTATTGATCAAGAAGGCATTTACCGCAGTCTGTACCCCGTTGGTGCTATCAAGAAACATGCTGGACAGCAGCGTCTGAATATCTTTCTCATTGATATCCTTCAGCAGATTGGTACCCAGCTTTACATAACCGTCATAGATGGCTGTGACTTCAAAATCACCTAATGCCATACGATAGTAGCCGGGAACCTGCGTCTGTTGCTGCGTGGGTGCGGCAGCCATACTGATCGTCGGGAAGCCAAGAGGCAGAGCGCAGGCTCCAACAACCATCAGAGCCAGTAATGCTTTACACCGTGGTAACTGTTTCAGTAAAAGCGCCTTCATAAATCTCTCCAGAAGTGAATAACGATTCTTATCATGATGTTATTAATGATACTCATGATAGATAACGCAGAATAATGAGTACCTTAATCAAGGTACTTTCTAAATGTTTTATTGTCTTTTAAAAGATTCGGCCGAGGGAGGATTTAGGCGTTAATCTGTGCCGGGGTAGACCTTTCCGAGTTTTGTTCGGGAATATAGGGGGGAAACAATAAAAAACACCCCCATTGGGCGTAATGCCAATCAGTTAAGGATCACTTGAAGTGATCCTTATTACACCAACTTCCTAACCATAAACCCTAACTACAAACAATTAATATTGTCTTTAATACTGCAATCAGCGTTCTAGCCACGTCAAATTAGCATGGTGGAAAATAAATCCAACTTATTGATATAAAGCTAAGAAACAAATTTTAATGTCATTAAAAGCGAGTCTATTCGAATTTTAGCGTCACTGAACAGACTTTATTGTTTCCGCATAACCGCCAATGCCTGCGCACAGGCCCAGGCAGAGCTCCAGGCCCATTGGAAGTTATAGCCACCCAACCAGCCAGTGACATCAACAACCTCGCCAATAAAGTACATTCCAGGCACTTTATGGGCCTCCATTGTCTTAGAGGAGAGCTCTTGGGTGTCAACACCACCAAGAGTGACCTCAGCAGTACGGTAACCCTCGGTGCCATTGGGCTGCACTCGCCATTGTTGAAGATTGACGACTAACGCGGCCTGCTGCGGCGCGTTTAATTGCTTCAGGGTAACGTCTGGCAGTTGCTCCAAGGTCTGAAGGCACTCCACCAGCCGCTTAGGTAACCGTTGAGCCAGAGTATTTTTTAGTGTCTGATTAGGGTGGTTTTTTCGCTCACTGTTTAGAAAATCGTCTAAATCAGTATCAGGAAGTAAGTTAATGCTCACATACTCACCAGCCTGCCAATAACTTGAAAGTTGTAAAATTGCTGGGCCAGAAAGCCCACGGTGAGTAAACAAAATACTCTCACGGAAGCTAACGCCATTTTCGGCGGTGACCACCGCAGGCACGGAAACCCCAGATAATGTTTGCAGGTGCTCCAGCAGCGGTTTGTGCAAGGTGAACGGGACTAACGCCGCACGGGTAGGGAGGACTTTCAAGCCAAACTGTTCTGCCAGCTTATAGCCGAACGGTGAAGCACCAAGTCCGGGCATAGAGAGTCCGCCAGAGGCGACGACAAGTGAGTTAGTACTCACTTCCAAATCATTAATTTGTAATACGAAACCGGTGTCGCTTTTTTCAATCGACAAAACATCGCTACGCAACCGAATCGTGACTTGCCCCAGCTCACACTCTTTCAGTAATAGTTCAACCACCTGCTGAGCAGAGTCATCACAGAACAACTGCCCTAGCGCTTTCTCATGCCAGGCAATGCCATAGCGATTCATCAGATCGATGAAATCCCATTGGGTATAACGTGCCAAGGCAGATTTACAGAAGTGAGGATTCTGTGACAGATACGCGGCAGGCTCTGCAAAGAGATTGGTAAAATTACAGCGGCCACCACCAGACATCAGTATCTTGCGCCCAGCCTTTTTGCCGTTATCGACCAACAACACCCGACATCCGGCTTGTCCGGCCTGAGCGGCACAAAATAGCCCCGCAGCACCTGCACCTATCACTACCACATCAAACTGTTCCACACTGGGCCTCACTGAGTAAAATCATCATCGCTGCAAAATTGCCCGCTTTTGGCTGATTATTATATTATTTAGCGCATTCAACCGACAAATTGGCGGCGGGAGATTGTAAGTCGCTCGCAGGAATATCGCCATAGTAAGAAAATGTCTCATACGGTAAAACTAAGTAACTTGCTGATATAACATGCATATGTTGTTCAATAAGACGAATTCGTCTGCGGTCATGTCAAAAAAAGGTCATATTTTCCTTTTCCCCACCCCCCATTGTCACTGATAATGCGCCGCGTTCATGTCCACAAACTGGCGTAACGCTTATGCTACATCTTTTCGCTGGCCTGGATTTCCATACCGGCCTAATGTTAGTTCTTGCTTTGTTGTTCGTGCTGTTTTACGAAGCCATCAATGGTTTTCATGATACAGCCAATGCGGTCGCGACCGTAATCTATACCCGTGCCATGCGTTCACAGGTTGCTGTTGTGATGGCAGGGGTGTTTAACTTCCTCGGCGTGATGCTGGGCGGTTTGAGCGTGGCTTATGCTATCGTTCACTTATTGCCTACTGATCTGCTGTTAAACGTCAGTTCGGCGCATGGGTTGGCTATGGTCTTCTCTATGCTACTGGCGGCGATTATCTGGAATTTGGGCACTTGGTATTTCGGTATCCCGGCTTCCAGCTCTCATACGCTAATTGGTGCAATCATCGGTATTGGTTTAACCAATGCATTAATGACCAGTACATCTGTTGTAGATGCACTGAACGTTCCTAAGATGATTCAAATCTTCCTGTCATTAATCTTATCCCCGATTGTGGGTCTGGTTATTGCCGGTTTGATGGTGTTCCTGCTACGTCGTTACTGGAACGGGTCCAAGAAACAGCAACGTATTCACCTGACACCTGCTGAACGTGAAAAGAAAGACGGTAAACGTAAACCGCCCTTCTGGACCCGTACTGCGCTGATTCTATCGGCTATCGGTGTGAGTTTCTCTCATGGCGCTAACGATGGTCAGAAAGGGATTGGCTTGATCATGCTGGTATTAATCGGCGTGGCTCCGGCTGGGTTCGTCGTGAATATGAATGCAACCGGTTATGATATTGCCCGCACCCGCGATGCAGTGACCCATCTGCAACAATATTATCAGCAACATGTTGAGGTGTTACCTCATGCTGTCGCGCTGAAACCGCTGGTACCTGCACCAGAAACATTGCCGAATACACCGGCACAGTTCCATTGTGATAGCTCACGCGCCATGATTGCCATTGATCATGCTCAAACGTTGCTGGCTAATCTGCAAAGCTATGACGACCTGACGGTTGATCAACGCAGCCATATGCGTCGCTTGCTGATGTGTGTTGCCGAAACCGCAGGGACTGTTGCCAAGCTGCCTGAAACCAGTGCTGAAGACCGCCGTTTCCTCAATAATCTGCGTACAGATTTGTTGGAAACTGTGGAATATGCACCGACCTGGATCATCGTTGCCGTCGCTCTGGCCCTCTCTTTGGGTACCATGATTGGCTGGAAACGTGTGGCAGTCACCATCGGTGAGAAAATTGGTAAGAAAGGCATGACTTACGCGCAAGGGGTTTCTGCCCAGATGACTGCGGCGGTTTCCATCGGTATTGCGAGTTATACCGGTATGCCAGTATCGACAACGCAAGTACTCTCTTCAGCAGTTGCCGGGACCATGTTGGTTGATGGCGGTGGTGTTCAGAGTAAAACGGTGAAGAACATTATGTTGGCGTGGGTATTAACCTTACCAATATCTATTCTTCTTTCCGGTGGGTTGTACTGGGTGGCTCTAAGATTCATTTAAACCCAGCGAAACGTATTACTATCATAGTGCGCCTCAACCTGGCACGGTGATAAGACCGGGCAGTAAGCATATTGAACGGTTATGGTAAATAAAAAAGGCGGCCTTATCAGGTCGCCTTTTTAAATGCTTCTCTGCCAATAATTCATACTAATACCACAACATTAAACCCACCAGACTGACCACTACCAATCCACATAATGCACTGGTCAGTATAAATTGCCCACGTAGCCTCTCACAGCGGCGAATAAACTCAGGATCGTGGTGATCAAGATAACGTTGGGCGAAGATGTAACCCACTAATCTAATTTGTTTGCTCGGCTGACCGTGGGAGGTAAAAAAGCCACCACCATCAACATATTGATACAGCAACGGGTCGCAGCCACGTAATACCACTAACAAAGCACGCAGAGATGAATAATAACGTGCCATATTAATCACACATACCACACATAAAGCCCAAAAAAGCGCGACGGTACTGATCATAATTATCCTCCCAGCGATATCTCACACATTGGGTCAATCACCTGAACCTCTGTGCCATCGCTCACTCTAGCCGATACAAACACCCCCAGGGCCTCAAAAAACACCCCCTATCGTCCGCTTTCTGACTATGCTCGATACGTTGTTCGTTCGACACAGTATCCGAACGTGTAGGACTCCCTTTATCAGTGTAGGAAATGAAATGGAAAATAGCCTGATAATCTCTAAATTAAGCCTATTTAGGCATTTGTTAAGTATCGATTAGCATTAACTTATATCGAATATCTGCCACTGATAAATGCTCAGAATCCATACAAATTAAGCTTAAATATTAATCTTTCTTAACTGAATTAGATAAATTTGGCCGCTGTTTTTTGTAAATTATATTTGCATCACAAATATGAAATTCCGTTAATCATGATGATTTATCAGCGCTATACTTAAGATAATGATCTGCTTTAAATTCAAGTATTCTCACCGTGCGCCAAGGCAATTAACCGACGAATCTCATCACTTATTGGTGCAATTTGGTGCAAAATGACATACGAATGCTTTAGTGATCATCATCAAAACAGTGCGTTGTGATCCGTGAAACACTTCAGTTAGGGGTCATAATGATAGTATGCAGATACCGTGTTAGCACCCGTTCAACAGGTTGAATGTTTGCTTACCCATTAATTAACATTATGGAAGGAGTTTACTTATGGCTTACAAACACATTCTGATTGCGGTTGACCTATCTCCAGAAAGTAAGGTATTGGTGGAAAAGGCGGTCTCCATGGCCAGACCGTACAATGCCAAAGTTTCCCTGATCCATGTTGATGTTAACTACTCAGACCTCTATACCGGTCTGATCGACGTTAATCTTGGCGATATGCAAAAACGTATCTCTGAAGAAACCCATAATGCATTAACTGAGCTTTCGCAAAATGCGGGCTACCCAATTGAGCAAACCCTCAGCGGTAGCGGCGATTTGGGCCAGGTACTGGTTGATGCCATTAAGAAATATGATATGGACTTGGTATTATGCGGCCATCATCAGGATTTCTGGAGCAAATTGATGTCTTCAGCACGCCAACTGATCAATACCGTACATGTCGATATGCTTATCGTGCCACTGCGCGATGACGACGCCGAAGACGAATAAGTTTCGCGAGAGTCATCCTGTTTAGCTTTAACGCCCGCCTTTTGCGGGCGTTTTTAATCAACAACCCCCGCCAAGCCCCGATAGCCACTCATTGATAACCCTGCTAAGTTTTTGTCAAAATCCCTTGCTGTATGAATATAAACCAGTGATATAGTCGAAGATGCACAACATCGTCTCCTCACTATTTGGATAATAATAATAGTTCGCAAAAAGGTGTAGGGAGAGTCTTAATTGGTACAAGGAATTATTAGTGATGAATGGTTTAACCTCTCTGGAGTCGTTTTTAGAATCTTTACAACAACGTGATGCCAACCAACCAGAATATCTCCAAGCAGTACGTGAAGTCTTCACGTCACTTTGGCCCTTTCTGGAGCAAAACCCACATTACCGTGAACAAAGCCTACTGGAGCGCTTAGTCGAGCCAGAACGTGTTATTCAATTCCGCGTTGCCTGGACTGATGACCAAGGTAAAGTTCAGGTTAACCGCGCCTGGCGTGTTCAGTTTAACTCGGCGATTGGTCCTTATAAGGGCGGGATGCGTTTCCACCCATCAGTAAACTTATCGATTCTGAAGTTCCTTGGTTTTGAACAGACCTTTAAAAATGCCCTGACAACCCTGCCTATGGGGGGCGGCAAAGGCGGTTCTGATTTTAATCCTAAAGGAAAAAGTCAGGCTGAAGTGATGCGTTTTTGCCAGGCACTGATGATGGAACTGTATCGTCATCTCGGCCCGGATACCGATGTTCCGGCGGGTGATATTGGTGTTGGTGGCCGTGAAGTGGCGTTTATGTCTGGCATGATGAAAAAACTGTCGAATAACACCGCTTGTGTCTTCACCGGCAAAGGTCTCTCCTTCGGCGGTAGTCTGATTCGCCCGGAAGCCACCGGTTATGGCTTGGTCTATTTCACCGACGCCATGTTAAAACGTCACGGCTTAGGTTTTGAAGGTCGAAAAGTCTCGGTTTCCGGTGCCGGAAACGTCGCACAATACACTATTGAAAAAGCCATGGCGCTGGGTGCCAAAGTGATTACCGCTTCTGACTCAGGTGGTACGGTGGTTGATGAAACAGGCTTTACCCCAGAAAAACTGGCTCATCTGGCTGAGATTAAGAACAATCGTTATGGTCGTATTGAAGATTATGCCCGTGAACGTAATCTGGTCTATTTAGCCGATCAGCAGCCATGGAGTGTACCGGTTGATATCGCGCTGCCATGTGCGACGCAGAACGAACTGGACCTGCCAGCGGCACGTCAACTGATTGCCAACGGGGTTAAAGCCGTTGCCGAAGGCGCTAATATGCCTACGACTATTCAGGCAACTGATGCTTTCCTTGATGCAGGGGTGCTGTTTGCACCGGGTAAAGCCGCCAATGCCGGTGGTGTTGCCACATCAGGTCTGGAAATGGCGCAGAACGCGGCCCGCCTGAGCTGGAAGGCTGAGAAAGTTGATGTCCGTTTGCATCACATCATGCTCGATATTCATCAATCTTGTGTTGAATACGGTGGCGAAGGCAAGCAAACCCACTATGTACACGGCGCGAATATTGCGGCCTTTGTTAAAGTGGCAGACGCAATGCTGGCCCAAGGTGTGTTGTAAGTAAGACGCTATTCCCATATTCTTTGAGGTAATAATACCCGAAGAATATGGGAACTTTATCCTCATAGATTTAAAAATCATATATCCCGCAGAGTAATATATAAAATCCTTAGTTCTTTTTAAGAACGTGCTTATTTTAAATATTATCGATGTCAGTAACATGCTTCCGGTGCATGAGTCGATAGCAAAGTAAATCATTTAAATTATGAGGAATAATAATGCTCAGGGAACAGACTAAAAATAACGTCAGAGCTGTAGATATTAATAATAGTATTGACATTAATAAATCAAAGGCGATTAATCTATTAGCGATAACCAGCAGAAACAAATGGCAAAATAAAGATAAGAATGGAGTAAGTATTATCACTTATTCATTTAGCCAACAAATACCAATAGGTTACCATTATTATAAATCAGTTGAGGGTGCTCCGGCCGATCCCCTTAATGAAGCCCAAATTCACCAGGTAAGAACGGCTATGCTCGCCATTGCTGATGTGGCGAATATTAAATTTAGTGAGGCTAAAGATGATGTTATAGCTAACATCCCCATTGCCAATGTGTCACTTGAGGGGGCAATTGGCGGTTATGCCTATTCCCCAAATTCTAGTAGCCTCAGTCCAATATTTATTAATGCGAAGATAGACGAGAATCTAGCCCCCACACCATCAAACTATGGTGGTCGGGTGTTTATGCATGAACTCGGCCATGCACTCGGCTTGGAACATACACATGACACTGTAGGCTTAACACAACAAACCAGCGTAATGAGCTATTTATCTGAGTTCAACTCAGGAGCAATCTACGGGGGTAACTTTGCATCAACACCGCAACTCTATGATATTTTAGCACTTCAATACCTTTACGGTGCCAATAGCCGTAGCCGAACCGGTGATACGACTTATGGTTTCAATTCCAATAGTAATAGGGATTACTTTACTGCAACCCACGCTAGCGACAAGTTGATATTCTGCGTGTGGGATGCCGGTGGTACCGATACGTTTGATTTCTCAGGTTATCATCAAGACCAAAGAATCACGCTGACTAAGCGTGGCTTCTCTGATATTGGCGGCTTGAGAGGCAATGTCTCAATTGCAGATAAAGTCGTGATTGAAAATGCCATCGGCGGTAGCGGTGATGATGAAATCAACGGTAACCGATCAAATAACACCCTGAAAGGAGGGGGTGGTGATGACAAATTAAGGGGCCGGGTGGGAAATGATAGGCTATTCGGGGGCCGTGGCAATGACCGGCTATCCGGTGGTAAGGGTGATGACTTCTTATCCGGCGGCGCGGGTAATGACCGGCTCAGCGGTGGCAATGGCAATGACCGGCTATTCGGCGGGCGCGGCGCTGACCGGATGAAAGGGGGAGAGGGGTGTGATATTTTCCAATACCGTAATAGCAGAGATTCCACCAAGAAATATACCGATACCATCATCGACTTTACATCTGGTGAAGATAAAATTGATTTATCATTCATTATGGCTGGCCATAATAATAATATTGTTATGGTCAATCAATTCAGCGCGAATGGTCAAACAGAATTAATGCAGAAATATGATGATGTCGCTAATATTACCTATCTGATGATTGATTTCGATCCAAAAATAAGCAAAGTCGATATGATGATAAGATTTATCGGCAAACATCAATTCACTCACAATGATTTTATTGTCAGCCCACAGCTTATTTCATAACGCTTTATACCCTAAATAATTCGAGTTGCAGGAAGGCGGCAATTGAGTGACAACTTGGTTGTAAACCATGTTGAACAGCGCTTGCGCTGGCCCGTCGGGTGAGCCTCATTAGAGGCTCATAATCCCCAAGCAATATACCCAAAGTCATTGGCGTTACCGCCACAGGGCCAACTGACACTGTAATAGCATCAAGGAAGTGGCATATAGAGGTCAAAACGATGACTTTTAGTGGTTACAGCCGCTGACGCAGCTATTCCTGCCAACGGTTCGGCATAATCTGGCCGCTTCACCACCACCCGTTTGGTAGCTAACGCGCGGGCCGGCGCCAATAAACCATCGGCATCTTCATCCGCACCCACCAGCGATTGGAACACCCGCATCTCCTTTTTAACCAGCGCACTTTTCTGCCGGTGCGGGTACATCGGATCGAGATAAACCACTTCTGGCCGGGGTTCAATATCTGCCAGTGCTATCAGGCTGGAGGCGTGCAACAGCGTCAACCGTTCGCGCAGCCACGGACCAATCTCAGCATCCTGATAACCGCGACACAAACCATCATCAAGCAATGCTGCCACCACTGGATTGCGCTCCAGCATTTGCACCTGGCAACCCAGCGCCGCCAAAACAAACGCATCCCGCCCTAAGCCTGCGGTAGCATCGACCACGCGGGGAAGATAACCCTTTTTGACACCGACGGCTTTAGCTACCGCTTCCCCTCGCCCACCACCGAACTTGCGGCGGTGCGCCAACGTACCGGAGACAAAATCGACATAAATGCCACCGAGCTTCGGCTCATCCCTCTTGCGCAATTCAAGGCGCTCAGGTGTCAACACCAGCGCCATAATGGCCTGCTCGTCAGACACCAAACCCCAACGCTCAGCCAAAATAGACAAGGCGCCGGGGGCGGCGCCTGCTTCAGACAATAAACAGATACTGACTTGTGACACGTTCTAGCCCTTAATACCGTAATGGCGCAGCATAGCATCCAACTGCGGTTCACGGCCACGGAAGCGCTTGAACAGCGTCATCGGCTCTTCAGAGCCACCGCGGGACAGAATATTATCGAGGAAGGACTGCCCGGTGGCAGCATTGAAAATCCCCTCTTCTTCGAAACGCGAGAATGCATCTGCCGAGAGCACTTCTGCCCACAAATAGCTGTAGTAACCCGCTGCATAGCCACCGGCAAAGATATGGCTAAAAGCATGTGGGAAGCGGCCCCATGTCGGTGACGGTACCACTGCCACCTGCTTTTTCACTTCATACAGGATCGGCAGGATCTGTGCACCGGTCAGTGGATCGAACTCATAATGCATGCGGAAATCGAACAGGCCGAACTCTAATTGACGCAGAATAAATAGCGCCGCCTGATAGTTTTTGGCCGCCAGCAGTTTATCCAACATCTCTTGCGGTAATGGCTCGTGCGTCTGGTAATGGCCGGAAATAAACGCTAGCGCCTGTGGCTCCCAGCACCAGTTTTCCATAAATTGGCTCGGCAATTCGACCGCATCCCAAGGGACACCATTGATGCCCGAGACGCCGGCAGTATCAATTTTGGTCAGCATGTGATGCAGGCCATGGCCGAACTCATGGAACAAGGTGGTGACTTCGTTATGGGTGAACAGCGCCGGTTTACCGCCGACTGGCCCGTTAAAGTTACAGGTCAGATAAGCCACCGGTTTTTGTAATTGACCGTTCGCCAGACGCAGGCTACCGACACAATCATCCATCCAGGCACCGCCACGTTTGTGCTCACGGGCATACAAGTCAAGATAGAAGCTGCCGCGCAGTTCACCGCTGGCATCAAAGAGTTCGAAGAAACGCACATCTGGATGCCAGGTATCCACATCTCGGCGCTCTTTGGCGCTAATACCGTAAATACGTTTAACGACTTCGAATAACCCTTCCACCACCCGCTGTTCCGGGAAGTAAGGTCGCAATTGCTCGTCACTGATGGAGAACAGATGCTGCTTCTGCTTCTCTGAATAATAGGTGATATCCCAGGCAGCCAACTCATTGACGCCGTAGTGTTTTTCAGCAAAAGCACGTAATTGTGCCAGCTCTTCTTCAGCCTGCGGACGGGCGCGTTTCGCCAAATCGTTCAGGAAACCAAGCACCTGTTGCGGGCTTTCTGCCATTTTGGTCGCCAGCGATTTATCGGCATAGCTGCCAAAACCTAACAGTTGTGCCAATTCATGGCGCAATGTCAGAATTTCCGCCATGATTTCACTGTTATCCCACTTACCGGCATTTGGCCCCTGATCAGAGGCACGGGTAGCAAAGGCGCGATACATCTCTTCGCGCAATTTAGCGTTATCAGCATAGGTCAGAACCGGCAGATAACTTGGCATATCCAGTGTCAGCAACCAACCATCCTGCTCTTTGGCTTCAGCCATAGCTTTAGCCGCAGCCAGGGCACTTTCTGGCAAGCCTTGCAATTGGTTAACATCAGTAATTAACTTGCTCCAGCCCATGGTGGCATCAAGCACGTTATTGCTGTAAGTGGAGCCTAGCTCAGACAAGCGGGCGACAATTTCGCCATAACGTTTCTGCTGATCGGGTTGCAAACCGATACCGGATAACTGGAAATCGCGCAGCGCATTCTCTACTGCTTTGCGCTGTGGGGCTGTCAATGCATCAAACCCCGGGCCTTCTTTCAGACTGACATAGGCCTGATACAAACCTTTATGTTGACCCACCCAAGTACCGTATTCCGACAGCAATGGCAGGCTTTGTTCATATGCAGTGCGCAGTTCCGGGCTATTTTTGACCGAATTTAAATGCCCGACCGGCGACCAGATACGCGATAAGCGATCGTCAGACTCAGCCAATGGCTGACACAGGTTATCCCAGGTGAAAGGTCCTGGCTGGGCAACTACCCGCTCCACCGCTTGACGACATTCATCCAGTGCGGATTTCACCGCAGGCACGATATCTTCGGGGCGAATCGCAGAAAATGGCGGCAGGGAGAACGGGGTCAACAGCGGATTTGTCATAGGGCAGTCCTGATTATAGTTTTGGATATCAATGATTCTTTTGAATATCAATGATCGTTTTCAATACCGCCGCGATGGTGAATACAACGACGACTTATAAATTATCTATGTATGATTAACATGAGGTCTATCAACATGAAAATCAATGGCTGGCGGCCTGACGACTATTGATTACCCACCGATTTTGGCAATCAAGCTCGCACTGCGGGTGTAGCAAAAACCTCAACCAGCTTAAATTGCTCAAAGACCAATAGCATCTCAGGGGAGAAATCACCCTCCCGCTCAAAGAAGGCCCGATGCCCGGTCTGCCAATAAGCCAAGCTTTTATCTCCCTCCCCCTCTTTGGCCGCCATTTCTGCGGTGACATCACAATAGCGGACCAGCGTTAAGCTCATGGTTCTAATGACGCAAACCGGTGTGCCTCGGCCATCGAGAATGACATTGTAATCACCAACACTGGGCGAAGCTTCTGATTTATAAGCACGATAGGAGCAACAAGTCGCTGTTTTAGCGCCGTTGATGACCAATTGCGCCAATTCATCTGCCATCTCAGAACTATCGCCAAAGGACCAGAGCAAAGCGTCTGGGTAGTGCTCAGCAATTATCTTGTTAGTCATTATTATATCCATTGAGGTCAGATCAGGTATTCATCACAGATTAATGCAATTCAGTTTTTATCCACCAGACAGTTTATACTAGTTGCCATAATGTGCTGGCTGCGGTTTCTCACCCGGGTGTTTGTCGCATCCACAGATAAAAAGCACTGCCACAATCTACAGCATATATTCTCGCTAAATCCTTGATTTAAATTAGAATATCAATTGGTTAAAATAAAATGTTAAGTTATCGCCATTATTTTGACATGGTGTTTTTGTGCTGTCGCGTGTTTTCACAAAAAACATTAAAATCAAATGGTTAACTAAAAAACTAACTGTATATTGTTCCAGTGCTTTTTGACGTTTGCGCATTTATGCGGCAAACTGTGGGGTAATCGGTGGGGTAACAGAAAAAGAGACCGCAACCCAATTATGGCAACCTCAATTAATCGCCTAACAGATAGAAAATTGCGCTCAATGTTTGGCGTTCGCACAGACAAAATAATCAAGTTGTCAGATGGTGCAGGGTTAATGGTGCGCGTCACAAAAGCGGGTGCGGTTACCTGGCTCTATAAATATCGCCTTGGTGGTCGTGAAGCGGAGGCGATTCTAGCGACTTTAGGTAAATATCCAGATCTGACCCTCGCCAAAGCGCGAGAACTGCGTGACCAGTGCCGTAAGTGGCTGGCTGAGGGGCGTGATCCGCAACGTATGCTCAAACTTGATAGAGAGTCCACACTCAAGCCTGTAACCGTCAAGGATGCGTTAGAATATTGGTTAACTGAATATGTTGACGGTAATCTTGTTAACGCCACTCGATATAGAGAAAGATTCGATCTTCATGTTTTTCCATATATTGGCGAAATGGCTATTGCTGATTGCGAAACCCATTATTGGTTAAAATGCCTTGCCCGGATAAAGAAAAAAGCTCCCAGTGTTGCTGGAATGATTTTACAAATGTCTCAACAGGCTTTTAAGTTTTGCCGCATTCGCCGTTATGCTGTTTGCCACGCGCTTGACGGGTTAACCATGCAAGATATTGGCGTAAAAATAAATAAACGGAAGAGAGTATTATCCAATAAAGAGTTAACTGATCTGCTGGTGGCAATAAAAAGTAATTTCTTTTCGCCATATTACCAAAACATGTTTTATCTATTAACGGTTTTTGGGGCGCGTACAGTTGAAGTTAGATTATCTAAATGTAGTGAATGGGACTTAAAAGATAAAATATGGACAGTCCCCGAAGCACACAGCAAGACAAGTGAGAAGATAATCAGGCCAATCCCTGAGAATATCTATCCGCTTATTAAAAGACTGACGGAAGAGAATAAAAAATCAGGTTATTTACTCGGAGAGTTAAAAGAGAATACTGCCGTCAGCTCTACTGGAGGCCGTATTTGTGAGCGACTGGGCCATTCAGAACGATGGCGCTTGCATGACCTGCGCCGCACCTTCTCCACCGGTATGAATGATTTGGGTATTCCTCCCCATATTGTGGAATTGCTGCTCGGTCACTCGCTTGGTGGCGTTATGGCAGTGTACAACCGCAGTCAGTATTTACCTGAGAAACTGGACGCACTGAACAAGTGGATTGAGCGGCTAGATGTGCTGGCCGGTAATCATAAAAACGTTGTTATTTTAAAGGTTGGTGAAAAATGAGCAATGCATATCCAGAAAACACACCGAAATTATTAATAGATTTCTATGAGTCAGACTACGCACTCGACATTAGCACTGGCAGCGGTTCGATTACCACGAGAGATGTTATTGGTTTATTAATATTTGATGATAGTGTTAGGCATATATCTAACGCATTGGTAAAACGATTTTTAAAATATGAAAATACAGATATTAAGTTATTAACTTTTTCAATTATGGTGTCGGAAGCCTCAAAAGGCCCTAATGGATGGGAGTCCTTAACGCCAACAGAGCAGAAAGAAAAAATAAGTAGAATAAGAAAATTGGCTACTGAATTAAGTAGTGAAGTAAATGGCACTCCTTTTGATAAGGCGATAAGTACATTTATTGATGATAAACTACTTGATAATCATTATCATAATGGTCTTAAGTATTTAACCAGAAAATACTTAGACAGTTCTAAATCAGAAAACAAAGATCTAGATGTTGAGCATGCTTTTTTTTCATTGGTTGGATATTCGCAAGCTAAATTACCTTCACTTTTAGAGTCATTTGCGAATAAAGATATGATTCCTGATATTAATCCTATTCTTAAAAGAAAAACCAATCCAAGGAGATTATTTTTTATTAGAAGTCTGTCTAGATATTTTAAAAAACAATTTGGCACCAATTTGTATAATATAACAGCAGTCATTAGCAGCGCTGTACTTAAAGAAGCTGTAACTATTGATGATGTTAGATCCGCAATGAAATGATGTTTTGAGCGTTGGTTATCACTCCACATTGGTAAATAAGACATATAAAAATGCACCTTATATCCAATGTGGATATTTTCATCAAAGAACATGCGTTAAGCACAGCGTGCTTTATTTGGATAGAATCACAATGCAATAATCATGATATTTAGAAATATTAATAATTTATTTAAAACCAATTATATAATCCTTTCCGATTAAGAATAATAGCCTCACAAAGCATTAAAACAGTGGAGGCAGCATGATTACGAATCACTTCAATCCAACCCCAGAACAGCGCCGTGTTGTTCTTGCCGAATATGCCGAACCTTATGATCGCCTTGTGCGTGAAAAGGAACGTCAGCGCATTACTTCTATTTCCCGCTCAACTGCATGGCTTCTTGAGAATGAAGGCCGCTTCCCTGCCCGTAAGCCTCTTGGCCGCAACTCATGTGCATGGTTGCTCAGTGACTTACTTTGCTGGGTTCGCAATCCCCCGGCTGTAAATAACGTTAATACTCCATGTGGTCGCAAATTGGCCTAACAGAATGTCAATGCAAATTCACGCAAGATCGCCTGATCAGCGAAAAGAAATTAACTTGCGAGCAATTGCGCAAAGTAAATAGCAGTATCTGAAATGCTGTCGCGGCGGCTCTAAATAATGAACTTATTGGAGCAATAAAATGGTATCTAAGAAAATAACTGCCTTGGCTGGCAATACCCAAACTCAGCCTAAAATCGTACTCAGCGGTATTAACGTTAATGGCTTGCCTATCGAGTTTGTTAGTCAGTGGACAGAGTATTGGACTAAGCAAAGTTTCGCTATTTCAGTACCTGCTATTATTCGTCGCCAGTATTACCCGGATGATTCAGCGTTTAGTATTGCCATGCGCAAAGCTGGCTATGTGCCGGTTCGTACGCGAAAGCTGACAGGGAGGGATGGGCGTTTCTGGCTGTACAGTGTAACTGGCAAAGATAAGGGGGTTGTCGCACCAGTTTCCGCTAATAGCAAGGATTGCAGCCCATTTGTGCAGGTGTCACACAAGCCACGATATGGTTATAACGAGGTCGCTTTAGATGGAAAGTTACTCCATGTGTATGGCGACCACATCCGTTTACTGACTAAAAAGCGGGTTCGTGTGAATGGTAAGCAGGTTCAGGGCTACACAGCTAAAGGTCTGCGTGTGGAGGTGGTGGCATGATGCTTACAACTCCAGCAGCCAGCCAGAATAAAGCCTTTCCCTTGGCTGGCATCCCGAACCGACTATCTTTGAGCGAGTCGGATACTAAACACCGCAATTCACCGAGTTTATCGGCCCACCGTAACCTGTTGATTAAACTTAATTGTGCTGAAATGGAGCAATCGGCTAACTCATTGATTCTTTCGAGGAACGCACAGTCCGTTTGTCGGGAAATCAAAGACGAACAGTATTCGGGTTCGGCTGAACATAAACATTGCTTAGGTTCGGTAGTCATTCGAAACGGATGTAACAACGAAAATCAGCAGGTT
Source organism: Yersinia sp. 2540 StPb PI (assembly GCF_052217165.1). Lineage (NCBI taxonomy): Bacteria > Pseudomonadati > Pseudomonadota > Gammaproteobacteria > Enterobacterales > Yersiniaceae > Yersinia > Yersinia sp. 2540 StPb PI. The sequence goes on along the minus strand of NZ_JAZGQC010000001.1, from coordinate 689,565 downwards.
ACAGGCAAAGAAAAGGGAGGTACTGAGAATACCGCCCTTTGGGGTTATGGTTTTTTCCATCATGAGTTAAATCAACATCTTGCAGCGCGGCAGGATTTGCAGCTAGTTAGAAACTATTCGCAAAACCCACACATGCTAAATGATTACTCAAATCTGAGTCATGAGGAAAATCAACATATTGCAGAACAGTATGCTCGTACCTACGAAATTTTAGTAGGTCACAGAGTTACTGTGAGTAAGCCTGTTCAGGCTTTTGGCTCGATGCCGCGCTTATCAAGTTCGCGACGCAGCAATCTCTTAATCCAGCCTGATTTATTATCGTCGCCATCTTCTTTCATTGCGGCAGCAAGACGCTCTGATAATTCTTTATCGAGTCTGAGTTGCACAACATGGCGCTCTTTGCTTTCAACTGTTGACATTGTCAACTCCTGTAGTCTAGTCTGTATGGAAGTTGACAATGTACTACATTGCATGACTTGTAGTAAAGCAAAGCCCCGCAGTGCTCGAACACTAACGGGGCCTTTAACCACCAACGTTAACGCAAGTAACGAGGCAGCTATGTTAAATCATACCCCAACTCGCTTTAAATTTCTCTTTCTCGCTGTGCGCCGTTCTGACCTGAACGCCAAGCCGCACCGTGAATCAGTCACCGCCCATTCTGAACAAGATGCCCGCCGCTCTCTGGCCGGTCAGTTCGTGCTTTCCTTCGCTGGACGTCTGCCGGAGGTGAACCATGCGTAAGCCAATCCCATTAGATTTAGCGCTCTATCGCACCGGTTTAGCCTGTTCGCTTTATGAAACCATTTTGGATAAAGCGAGTGATGAATGTTCGAAGCAACTACTCGACCTTATATGTATAGCTTGTGACATCAATAGTGAGGTTAATCATTCACTCAGCGCTGTTCTGGAGGCTAATCATGGATAAGTTAACCCCATGCGAAGTATCCGATGTGTTGTTTAGCCTTTCTCGTATGCTGGAAGTTGCTCAATTATTGATAGGTGAACCAGAAGGTGAAGATATTGGTTATGAACTTCTTGAATTTGCACAACAACATGCAGCAAAAGCGGCGAAAAATATCAAGGGGGTGAACTATGCGTGAACTGCGGCCTAAAGAACCCGTACCTCTGGATATTGCCACGCATAAAGCAGGTCAATTAAATGCGCTCTTGCTGCTGATGTTTGAATCCGATGTTGATTTAGATATTACTGACGAAAAGGAGTTAATCGGGTTAGCACTGGATCTCGCCGGGCCTGTGGCGGTTCATTTGCTCGAACGGGAGGCTGTACAAAAATGACATTCGTTAATGACGTTCGCAGCAAAGCCAAAGGCCACTGGGAAGCTATTTTACAACGTCTGGATATTCCAACCAATCGTAGCGAGGGTGAGTGTCCAAGCTGTGGCGGTAAAACCCGCTATCGATTTGATGATCGGGAGGGGCGCGGAACCTACTATTGCTCACACTGTGGCGCGGGTACCGGGTTGGATTTAGTGATGAAGGTTAACCAGTGTGACGCCCGTTCAGCGGCAGAAATGGTCGCGGGTGTAATGGCGCTGCCCTTGCCAGAGCCGAAGCCAGCCAGAGAGAAGCCTCAACCCAACATCGCTATAGCTGACAAGGTGGCGGTGCTGGTGGCTAAAACAGTATCGGGTGAATCTCAGTACCTACACAATAAGGGCCTTCCAAGCCCCTCCAATGCCTTACTCAGTGACGGCTCTCTGTTGCTGATACTGCAAGCAATGGACGGCACCACCACCGGCGCACAGGTGATTAACCCTGACGGCTCGAAACGGTTATTAGCGGGTACCACAAAAAAAGGTTCGTTTATTCCGATAAGGCTCCAATCACCAATAGAGGACGAACACCCTGTAACGGTGTTGATCGCTGAGGGTTACGCTACTGGCGTTACTGTTTCGCTACTGGCTGATGGGGTAGTACTGGCCGCACTGGATGAAGGCAACCTGATCCACGTTGCGAAGGTCTGTCGGGCAAAGTGGCCACTGGCAAAAATCATCATTGCCGCAGATAACGACTGGCACGAACCGGGAGAATGTGACGAAAAAGGCAAACCTAAGCAGAATGTTGGCGTTATCTCCGCTGAAAAAGCCGCCATTTCTGTTTCTGGTTGGGTTACGTTGCCACCCATTAACCATAAAGCCGACTGGGACGACTACCGCCAACAGAACGGCACAGAAGCCGCTATACGCGCTTTTACTGAATCACTGTACCAACCAAAGGGGGCTGGCATGTCCGTTCAACTCACGGCGATAGAAGGCGGCAAAAAAGGCCAAGAAGAACGTGATCCGCTCGCACCGCATGTTCTCAGCCGAAAAGATGGCATTTTCTGGATCACGCCAAAGGTAGATAAAGACAGTGGTGAAATCATCAACAATGAAAGCTGGTTATGTTCGCCGCTTGAAGTTATCGGCAAGGGTCAGGAAGATCGTGAGCAATATTTGATTTTGTGCTGGAAAGCATCTGGCCAGAAGTTACCTGTCACAAAAGCGATTCGAAAGGCGGATATTGGTGAGCGTGAGGGCTGGCGCATTCTGAAAGGTGGGGGTGTAGATGTTACAACAAAACCAGCTTTACGCGCCACTTTAGGGGACTGGTTACAACGCAGCGCTGATGATGAGATGTGGAGTATAACGCCTCGCTCTGGTTGGCATATGGGCGCTTATATCATGCCTGATGGTTCTATCATCGGTGAACCAGAGCAACCTATCATGTTTAACGGTGGAACAGCCGCAGCAGAGGCTTACAGTGTGGCAGGAACGGCGGAAAGCTGGCGCGATAATGTGGCGCGACTGGCGGCCGGTAATCCGTTTCAAATGTTGGCCGTAGGGGTTGCGCTGGCTGCGCCCATGTTGCCACTGGTGGGCGCTGACGGGTTCGGCATCCACCTCTACGCCCAATCTACCGCAGGTAAGACAACAGCCGAAGATTTAGCATCAAGTTTGTATGGTGAGCCAGAGCGCCAGCGCCTTACGTGGTATGGGACGTCTCTGGGTATTGCTAACGAAGCGGAAGCGCATAATCACGGACTCATGGCGCTTGATGAAGTGGATCAGGGCGCGAACCCTCGTCACGTTTACACATCGGCCTACACACTGTTTAACGGCAAAGGTAAGCTGCAAGGTGATAAAGATGGCGGGAACCGGGCGCTGAAATACTGGAAAACGGCCGTTATCAGTACCGGTGAGCGCGATATTGAAACCTACCTTAAAGGGGCAGGTATCAAGGTTAACGCCGGGCAACTGGTGCGGTTGCTCAATATTCCGGTATCTCGACCAACGGAACTTCACAGCCACCCAGATGGCAAAGCCCATGCCGACGCCCTTAAGGACGCATGGCAGCATAACCACGGCGCAGCAGGTCGGGCGTGGATTGCTTACCTGTCCGAGCATACACAGGACGCTATAGCCGCCTATGCAATGGCAAAGGCCCGATGGCGGGCACTGATTCCAAGCAGTTACGGTGAGCAGGTACAGCGGGTTATTGATCGCTTTGCCGTTATCGAGGCTTCACTCGTACTGGGCAAGGCTGTTACCGGTTGGAGTGAACAAGGGTGCCGTGATGCGTTACAGCATGTGTTTAACGAATGGGTGGCAGCTTTCGGCACAGGCAACAAAGAGATAGAACAAATTATTGAACAGGCAGAGGCATTTTTGAGTGCCTACGGTATGAGCCGGTTCGCGCCACTGCCCTACGACCCGGAAAGCCTCCCTATTCGTGATTTGGCAGGATACCGGGAAAGCAAAAGTTACGGCGACCCTGTGACGTTCTATGTCCTGCCCGCAACATTCAAGGGTGAAATGGCAAAGGGGTTTGATTCGGCACAGTTCGCCAAAACGCTTCATGAGTCCGGCAGGCTAAAGAAACCAGCCAGTGGCGATAGCTATCAGACGTTCAGCCCTCGCCTTAAGCACCTTGGTGGAATAAAGCAGCGGACTTACCTGATTGTTCAACTATCCGATGAGGAATAACTCAATAAAAGAATGAAAAAGGGTTGTACCACCTGTACCAGACAAGTATTTGTTATTATATAAATCTGTTTTATAAGGGATTTGTAATTAATTTCTGGTACAGGTCTGGTACAACTCAAGGCCATTCTGGTACAGGTCGAGGTCATTTTGGTACAGGTGCAGAAAAATAGTGATGTCGAGTGAGTCGGTTTACATGGTTGTACCAAAACCGTGCTGACCTGTACCAAAACAGGGGGTAACCTGTACCAGAATATTTACTTCAATTTGTTAATTAACAACAAGTTAGTTGTTTTTGGTACAGGTGGTACAACCCCTTTTCGCCTCTTTATATAAAAAGTTTTAGCAGTAATCCATAATCAACTGTTAAATAGCTGTTCGAAACTTAACCCGTCAGTATGGATGCTTCTTTCTGGCTGGCTTTATTTAATGGAGAAATAATATGTCATTAAGCAAACTTGAAACCAACAACCTAAAGTCTGATCGTGACGCCATGTGTCAATCAGGCGTCAGGTATGAGGATACTATCGAAGCACTCAAACTTATTGAGTTACGTCGAATGAATTCACACCTTGAATATCTGGCGTCAATAATGGAAAACGCGCCTTGGAATATTAAGGAGTAATAAATAGTTTTGTAAATGTTTTGTTCTCATGCTTACTCGTGTTTACCCCTCGATATTTGAGGGGTTTTCTTTATTATTTTCAGTCATATATTGGTCAGTGACACTCCGACGGGAGCCGTCACTTTAGCCGTTTAGCGCCCACCTTTCCGCACTGGAATTCTGTTAAACGGCTTTACCTTTTAAGTTGGTTTCCCGTCTGTATTCACACTTACGGAAACCACTATGAAAAAATTGTTAGAGTTACGCCAGAAGAAAGCCGAGTTAGCCACTCAAATGCGCTCACTGCTGACCAAGGCCGAAGATGAAAAACGCAGCCTTACCCCCGAAGAAGCCACCCAGTTTGATGAAGTCCGTGCTCAGGCAGATGCTCTGGTTACTGATATCACCCGTTATGAATCCCTTGCTGATGAAGAACGCACTCAGGGCGGCAAAGCCAAGCCTGTAGACGATGGTAAGAAAGTGACCAACGACGAGTTACGCCATTACATCATGACCGGCGAAACCCGTATGTTGTCTACCACCGTGAATGAGAGTGGCGGCTATTCAGTTATCCCTGAGCTGGACAGTGAAATTATGCGCATGTTGGCTGATGAGTCAGAAATGCGCCAAATTTGCACCGTCAAAACCACCAAATCCAACGAGTATAAAAAACTTGTGTCCGTGGGCGGCGCGGCGGTAGGTCGAGGCGTAGAAGGTGAAGCCCGTACCGAAACCGCGACGCCTAAGCTGGAAGAGGTCAGTATCAAGCTGAACCCAATCTATGCTTACCCGAAAACCACGCAGGAAATCCTTGATTTTAGTGATGTGGATATCTTGGGCTGGTTGACCGAAGAAATCAGCGACACCTTTATCGAAACCGAAGAAACCGACTTAGTTAACGGTGACGGTACCAAAAAGGCCAAAGGCTTCCTGTCATACCCTCGTGCTGCAACTGGTGACCGTGTTCGCCCATTCGGAACGCTGGAAAAAATGGTTGCTGCTGGTGATGCGCCTACCGCTGATGAATTAATTGATTTGGTCTTCAAGCTGCGCCGCCGCTACCGCAAAAATGCTGTATGGGTGATGAACTCCAACAGTGCTGCCATGCTGCAAAAGATTAAAAACGGTAATGGTGATTATATCTGGCGTGACCGTCTGCAAGCTGGCGACCCGGATATGTTGCTGGGCCATCCAGTGCGCTATTTGGAAAACATGCCCGATGCTGAACCAGGTAAGCCGGTTATTGCTATAGGTGACTTCAAGCGCGGCTATTTCATTGTTGATCATGAAACTGGTACCCGCACCCGTCCTGACAACATCACCGAACCGGGCTTCTACAAGGTTCACACTGATAAGTATCTGGGTGGTGGGCTGGTGGACTCCAACGCGATCAAGGTTCTCGAAATCGCAGAGTAAGCAACAGGGGCTACGGCCCCTTTCTTGTCAGGGAGTTTACCAATGAAAGACACCGATTTTGAGATCCGCACCGCCAGCTTATCCACCAGCGATAAAAAGTTAGTGGGCTATGCCGTGAAATGGAATAGCCGCTCAGAGGTACTGTGGGATGAATTTGTAGAGCAGTTCGCCCCCAACGCCTTTAAAGCCAGTCTTGCCGCCGGTACCGATGTTCGCGCTTTGTTTGAGCATGACTATACCGCGCTGTTAGGTCGCACCCAGTCAAACACCCTCGTATTGAGTGAAGACTCTACCGGTCTGCGTTTTGAGCTAACCCCACCCGATACCCAGTTAGGCCGTGATGTGCTGACCATGGTTGAGCGTGGCGATATATCAGGGATGAGCTTTGGATTTAGGGCATTAAAAGACCAGTGGGACAGTACCAAACAGCCCTATGTCCGTACTGTGTTGGCGGCTGAACTACGGGAAATCACCGTGACCAGCTTACCGGCCTACCGTGAAACGGATGTTCAGATTGCCAAGCGCTCACTGTTAGCTCAGCACCCAGAGCTGGTGGATCTGTCTCTGCGTTCCCATTGGGTTTATCTGGCGGGGTTGTGATATGTGGCCGTTCAAACGCAAGACCGAAAGCCGCTCGATGACCATTGATGAGTTTATGGCACTGGCGGGTATTCCCAATACGGGGGCTGGTGAACATGTGTCTGCTGCTACTGCCGAATCTCTGCCAGCCGTTATGAATGCTGTGACCGTTATCAGTGAAGCCGTGGCCTCGATGCCGTGTTACCTGTACCGGGTTCAGAATGAGAAAAGAGAATGGTTATCGGAGCATCCAGTTGATTACTTGCTGAATGAATACCCGAATGACTGCCAGACCCCTTACCAGTTCAAGCGCACGATGATGCGTCATTGTCTGCTCAATGGTAACGCTTATGCAGTTATCGAATGGGGCAAGGATGGTAAACCGCAATCACTGCATTCTTACCCACCTCGCGCCGTGGTACCCAAACGCCTGAGCAATCACCGATTCGCCTACACCATTACACACCCGGACGGCACGGTAAAAACGTACCTTCAGGAAGAAATCTTGCACCTGCGACATGCTACTGAAGATGGTTTCCTTGGGCGTTCTCCGATCACTGTCTGTCGTGAAACAGTTGGGCTTGGACTGGCTCAACAACGTCATGGCTCGTCGGTGATGAATAACGGCCTGATGGCTTCCGGCGTATTGACAACCGGTGACTGGTTAGACGGGCCAAAAGGCGCTAAGGCACTGGAAGCACTGGAGCGCTACAAAGGCGCACGCAATGCCGGTAAAACGCCGATTATCGAAGGTGGCATGAAGTATGAGCAGTTAGGCATGAGCAATCAGGATGCTGAGTGGTTGGCTTCTCGCCGCTTCACCATTGAAGACATCGCCCGGATATTCAATATCAGCCCGATATTCCTGCAAGAGTATTCCAACAGCACCTACAGCAATTTCAGCGAGGCGAGTCGCGCTTTTCTGTCTCAGACCTTGCGCCCCTGGCTAACAAATTTTGAGCAACAGGTTAAAGCCTCTCTTCTGGTGGCCAGTCACCCGGTTCAGGTTCGCTATCAGGTGGAGTTTGACACTGCCGACTTGCTACGGGCCAATCCTCAAGAACGTTTCCGTAGTTATGAAACCGCCATTAAATCCGGTGTGATGTCTCCGAATGAAGCGCGTGAGCGTGAGGGGATGCCAGCGTATGCCGGTGGTGAGGAATTCAGTCAGGCATGGAAACAGACAGTACAGGTGAAATCCGACGATGCTAAGGACGACCTATGAGAGCTGGCGGCTTACGACACAAAGTGACGATACAGACGTTTACCACGACTCAGCTACCGTCCGGCCAGCCATTAAAGCAATGGAACGATGTCGCCACAGTCTGGGCCGAGGTGAAGGCGATCAGTGGCCGTGAGTTGATTGCCTCTGGTGCGGAAATGTCAGAAATCACTATTCGGATCTGGATGCGTTACCGGGCTGACGTGAGTTCTGCGAACCGCATTCGCTTTACCGTCAGGGGTGGCAAGCCCATGAATTATGACATTACCGCAGTGATACCCGATGAGAAAGCCACCCGGTTAGAGCTGCTGTGTAAGGGAGGTGTGAGCCAATGATAACGCTGGATGAGGCAAAGCTACATTGTCGTGTTGATGGTGATTATGAAGATTCACTTATTCAGATTTATATCGATGCCGCGCTGGAGGTCTGTCAGCAGCATATCGGTAAACGGTTTGATGCCGGTCTGGAGTTCAATCCTGCTATTCGTGTGGGGTGCCTGATGTATGTATCTCAATTGTATGACGGCCGGACGATGGTCAGTGAGGTTGAGGCTAAAGAGGTGCCACTGACCATTTCTGCATTGTGGAGTACTTATCGCGATCCGGGGGTGTACTGATGCCAGTCCATCCATTGAAACGTTGTAGTTATCCCGGATGCCGCATACGTGTGAAAGCTGGCCGTTGTGTTGAGCATAAACGTGAAGCCAGAGTGCAACAGGATTCGCAACGTGGTTCTCGTCGTGAACGTGGCTATACGCCCAGATGGGATAAGTACCGCCTGATGTATCTCAAGGCTCACCCGCTTTGTGTCCGCTGTGAGAAGCAAGGCATCTATACCCCCGCCAAGATAGTAGATCACATTATCCCGATTGATGGTGGTGAAGATGTTTTGTTCTGGCCGGAGAGTAATCATCAAGGTTTGTGTGTCAGTTGCCACAGTCGTAAGACCACTACGCAAGACCCTGTGACAAAGCAGCAGCGCAAAGCGGGTAAGTTCCATGAGCAAGAGGAGGCCGCCAAGCACCGCAATGATTGGATACATGAGTACAACAAAAATGCGTGAAGAAGAGATGCAGCGATTAATCAACGAGTTACAGCGTAGTCGCGAGGGTTTTATACAGAGCCATAGCAAGGCGTCTAAGCAAGCCACAGGCAAGCGTATGACGAAGCGTGACCGTGAGTTAATGGATGCGTTCCGAAACCGGTGACGAGGCGCAGGGCAAGGGGTGGGGGAGGTTTGAGGACAAAGCCCAAGACCGCTGGCACCACCCGCCTCCTCAAATTTTTACGCGCGGCAATTTTTTTAAAAATAAAATAGATGGAGATTCAAAACATTATGGCAAAACTACCAAGACCCCCCGCTTATCTCGATGAAATTGCGGCCCTGCAATGGAAGACGAAGGCAAAGCAATTGGCTGAACGTGGTGATTTAATTCCCGCAGATTGGAACAACTTTGAATTGTATTGCGTCAACTATTCCATTTACAGAAAAGCGGTCGCAGACATTTTCGCCAGAGGATTCAGCATTACAAACAGCCAAGGTAGCGAAAGTCGCAACCCTTCCATAAGCGCTAAGGCAGAGGCGGAAAGAGTGATGATTAAAATGTCATCATTGTTGGGTTTTGATCCTGTGTCTCGTCGCCGTAATCCGGTAGAAACAGACGAGGAAGACGAGCTTGACCGCTTATAACCAGTACGCACTAGACGTTCAAAACAGCAAAATTCCGGCCTGTAAACGACTCAAACAGGCCGTTGAACGGTACTTTAGTGACCGCAATAACCCGCTTTATACATTCGATAGCGCCATTGTTGAGCGCTTTATTGCCTTTTCTCATCTTTGCCCCCACGTAAAAGGCCCGTTGCGGGGCCAGCCTATCGTGCTGGAGCCATGGCAACAATTCGCCTTTGCCTGTCTGCTAGGCTTCAAGGTGGCAGCGACAGGGCGCAGGAAATACCGCAGTGCTTATATTCAGGTACCCCGTAAGAATGCCAAGTCAACGGTAGCCGCTATTCTGGCTAACTGGTTTCTGGTGATGGAGCCGGGCCAGCAGGATATCTACACTGCTGCCGTGAGTCGTGATCAGGCCCGTATCGTGTTTGATGATGCCCGTCAGATGAGTCTTATCTCAAAGCCCTTGAGAAAGCGCCTTACCATCCAGCAGCACAAATTGATTTATGCCAAAACTAACAGCCTGTTAAAGCCGTTGGCCTCCAAAGCCTCGACCATTGAAGGGACGAACCCCAGTCTGGCGGTGGTGGATGAGTACCATCTTCACCCGGATAACGCCGTTTATTCGGCGCTTGAGTTGGGAATGGGTGCCCGGCCAGAAGGGATACTCTTTGCTATCACCACAGCGGGTAGCAACGTGGTTTCAGCCTGTAAGCAACATTATGACTATTGCTGCCAGATATTGGCCGGTGAAGAACAAAACGAATCGTTGTTTGCCTTGATCTACGAGCTGGACGACGAAAGCGAAGTTGAGCAGCCCGAACAATGGATTAAAGCGAACCCTAATCTGGGTGTTTCTGTTGATGTTACGGCACTGACTGACACCATCAATAAGGCGCGGGGCATTCCCTCTCAATGGGTTGAGATGCTGACCAAGCGCTTTAATATCTGGTGTCAGGGCGAAACGCCGTGGATGGGAGCTGGTGCATGGGACGCCTGTATAGCCGATTACAGCGAGGATGATTTAACCGGTCTGGAGTGTTACGCCGGGTTAGACCTGTCATCAACCAGCGATATTACCAGTGTGTGCTACTCGTTCCCGGTTGAGAACCGTGTATTGCTACTTACCCGCCACTATATCCCCGAAGCCCAGTTGAATAATGCCGCCAATAAGAACCGGGCCATATATCGGCAATGGGTTAAAAGTGGCTGGATACGCACCACACCGGGCGACTGTATCGATTATGACCGCATCCGTGATGATGTACTGGCAGATAGCCAGCGGTTCAGTATCAAGTTGGTAGGGTTCGATACGTGGAACGCCACCCATCTTAGAACACAGCTACAAGGGGCCGGTCTGGATGTAGAGCCGTTCCCGCAGACCTACATGAAATTTAGCCCGGTAGCCAAGTCTGCCGAGGTATTCGTTAACCGCAAGGTAATTCAGCACAACGGCGATCCGGTCTTGGCTTGGGCGATGAGCAACGTTGTGATGGAAACCGACGCCAACGCCAACATCAAGCCGAACAAGAAGAAAGCCGCCAACAAGATAGACCCGGCTATTGCCTTCCTGATGAGCTTTGGCACTTACCAGATTGAACATGAAGACTTTGCGTACACCTTGAGCGAAAAACAGCAACAGCGGCTTAAAGCCTTTGACGGTATTTAATTGGAGATTGGTTATGAAAAGACAAATTGTGTTAGGTGGTGTTTTAGGTAAGAAATTCGGACGGGAATATAACTGGGATGTATCAAGCCCAGCAGAGGCAATACAAGCCTTAAGATTACAAATTAAAGGTTTTAAGCAATTCCTATTAGACAGTGAATCAAGAGGGCTTACATTTGCTGTTTTTAATGGAAAACGGAATATTGGTGAGAATGAGCTAGATCTTGATGGTAAGGCTCCGATTCGGATTATCCCTGTGATTATTGGCAGTAAAAAAGCGGGAATATTTCAAACCATTCTCGGAGCTGTTTTGGTTGCTGTTGGGGCGATACTTTGGGCTACCCCTATGGGCGTTCCGTTGGTCATGTCTGGTGCGTCAATGATGCTCGGCGGGGTGGTGCAAATGTTATCACCGCAACAGGGCGGACTTGCGTCAAGGCAATCAGCAGAGAATACCCCAAGCTATGCATTTGGTGGGCCTGTGAATACAGTTGCACAGGGAAACCCTATTCCGATTGGTTACGGTGAGCGAATTATCGGCGGTGCCATTATTTCAGCCGGTATCTATACCGAAGATCAGATGTAAGTTGTGAGCACTGAACCTATAGCGACCGTGACGGGGCATATAACCAAAGCCCCTAAGCGGGTGCAGAGCAGCACAGGGAAGGTGATGGCTGTAGCGACAATTCTTGCATCGAGCGATAAACGCAGTGATTACCCGTTGCGGGTTATTGCCTTTGATATGTTGGCGCTGGAGTTAATGCTTTGCCCGTTGGGCCAGAAGATTACCGTTAGTGGCAGGTCTGCATACTGGAATGGGTATCAGGTTACAGCCAGTCACATTAGCTACTGAGAAGTAGATTGCTCTATACTCCCTCCATTCGTTCTCATGTTTTCGCCGTTGTGCGGCAATCCGTGGGGTAATCGGTGGGGTAACAAATGGTATAAATCATGTTGAACCCAATAATAATTAATTAAATATCAAGTGGTTAAAATAAAATGCTCAGTTATCGCCATAGTTTTCACGCCGGCAACCATGCCGACGTTCTTAAACATACCGTTCAAAGTCTGATTATTGAGTCTTTGAAGGAAAAAGAAAAACCGTTCCTTTATTTGGATACCCACGCCGGTGCCGGTCGCTACCAGTTAAGCGGTGAGCATGCCGAGCGCACGGGTGAATACCTTGATGGTATCGGCCTACTGTGGCAACGAGATGATTTACCTGCTGATTTAGCGCCATATATGAGTGCTATCAATTACTTTAACCGTAGTGAAAAACTGCGTTACTACCCCGGTTCACCATTAATCGCCCGCCATTTATTGCGTGAAGATGACAAAATTCATCTGACTGAACTGCACCCAAGCGACTACCCGTTGCTGCGCAATGAGTTTGCTAAAGATGAGCGAGCTAAAGTTCAACGTGCCGATGGTTATCAACAACTTAAATCACAATTGCCCCCATCATCACGCCGGGGTTTTGTTCTGATTGATCCGCCGTATGAAATGAAAACGGATTATCAGGATGTGGTGAAAGGTATTCAGGAAGGCTATAAACGCTTTGCAACGGGTACCTATGCATTATGGTATCCAGTGGTTTTACGTCAGCAAATCAAACGTATGTTACGGGATCTGGAAGCCACCGGCATCCGCCGTATCTTGCAAATTGAGCTGGCAGTGCGCCCGGACAGTGACCAACATGGTATGACCGCATCTGGCATGATTGTGATTAACCCGCCGTGGAAGCTAGAACAACAGATGAATACCTTGTTGCCGTGGCTGCACAACGTGCTGGTGCCATCGGGTCATGGTCATACCCTGGTGAAGTGGGTAGTGCCAGAATAAACACAGCCTAAATCAATTGGTCACGCGAATCAGAGCCATTGACGCAACCTTTGCGACAAAACTCGGGTAAGCGTTAAACTGTTAGGCAAATTTTAAACAACGTGGGAACGATTCTGATGACCAAACATTACGACTATCTGGCAATTGGCGGTGGCAGTGGTGGGATCGCGTCGATCAACCGGGCAGCCATGTACGGCAAAAAGTGTGCGCTGATCGAAGCTAAACAACTTGGTGGCACCTGCGTCAACGTTGGTTGTGTGCCGAAAAAAGTAATGTGGCATGCCGCGCAAATTGCAGAAGCGATTCATTTGTATGGCCCAGATTACGGTTTCGATACCACGGTGAACCATTTCGATTGGAAAAAGCTGATCGCTAACCGTACTGCTTACATCGATCGTATCCATCAGTCTTATGAACGTGGTTTAGGCAATAACAAAGTGGATGTTATTCATGGTTTCGCGCGTTTTGTTGATGCGCATACTGTGGAAGTGAACGGTGAAAAAATCACTGCTGATCACATCCTGATCGCCACCGGTGGCCGCCCAAGTCACCCGAATATCCCTGGCGCAGAATACGGGATTAACTCCGATGGCTTCTTCGAATTAGACGAGATGCCAAAGCGAGTTGCCGTAGTAGGTGCAGGTTATATCGCGGTAGAAATCGCCGGGGTGCTCAATGGGTTAGGCACAGAAACCCATCTGTTTGTGCGCAAACATGCACCATTGCGTACTTTTGATCCGCTGATTGTTGAAACTCTGCTTGAAGTGATGAACACCGAAGGGCCAACACTGCATACCGACGCGGTACCAAAAGCGGTGATTAAAAACGCCGATGGTAGCCTAACGCTGCAACTGGAAAATGGCACTGAAGTCACCGTTGACCACCTGATTTGGGCCATTGGCCGTGAACCGTCAACTGACAACCTCAATCTGTCTGCCAGCGGTGTCAAAACCAATGACAAAGGCTATATCGAAGTTGATAAGTTCCAAAACACTAACGTCAAAGGTATCTACGCCGTCGGGGACAACACCGGTGCGGTTGAACTGACCCCTGTCGCCGTGGCTGCGGGTCGCCGTTTGTCTGAACGCTTGTTCAATAACAAGCCGGATGAGCATCTGGATTACAGTAATATCCCAACCGTGGTATTCAGCCATCCGCCAATCGGTACTATTGGCCTGACTGAGCCGCAAGCACGCGAGAAGTTTGGCGACGATCAGGTGAAAGTATATAAATCTTCATTCACTGCAATGTACAGCGCGGTGACTCAGCACCGCCAGCCATGCCGGATGAAATTAGTCTGCGTAGGGCTGGAAGAGAAGATTGTTGGTATCCATGGTATCGGTTTCGGTATGGATGAAATCTTGCAAGGGTTTGCTGTCGCCGTGAAAATGGGCGCGACCAAGAAAGATTTCGACAACACCGTCGCTATCCACCCGACCGCCGCAGAAGAGTTTGTAACCATGCGTTAAGGTTTGGTAAAAGACCAGAAAGGCTATGGACCGCAGGGTTGATAGCCTTTTTTATTGTTTTAAATTCTATCCTCACGAATATTTCTTACTTTCTCCCGGGTGATCCCTTAGTAGTTTCCAGCCAAAATTCATGCCCGCAGCAGCCAATAGGATGGCGGTCGCTCCAGCTATTTGCACGATATTCAAGCGGTGATCGAATACCAACCAGTCGACAATAATCGCCACAACCGGATAAATAAAAGATAACGTACCAACCAAACTGGTCGGGATTTTCTGAATCGCGCCGTACAACAGTGCGGACATTAGCCCAGTGTGAACCACGCCGATAATGAACAGTAATCCCCATGTGCTGCCTGATAGCGGTAAATCAGACCAACACACAAAGGGTGCCAGCAAAATAGCGCCGACCAACAACTGAATCAGTACAATCAGATGTGGTGGCAAGCCTTTTAGCCGCTTGATAATCGCGGCCGTTACCGCATACATGAATGCCGCCCCCAGCGCCATAATGATGCCGAAGAGGTAGTCAGAACCGGAGGTGATGGCCCCCGGTTGCCCGATAATGATAAACAGCATCCCGCCAAAAGCGACCAGCAACCAACAGAGCGCATTTACTGTTAATTTCTCACCAAAAAACAGCACCCCCAGCCCAACCAGCATAAAGGGTTGAGTATGGTAGGTAACGGTTGCCACCGAAATGGAGGCATAAGAGTAAGCGCCAAACAGTAGAACCCAGTTCAATACCAGCGTAATACCACCGATAACTGCAATCACGATATGCTGTCGCGTGAGCACACCGCGTTTGAGTAAACCCAGCATGGCACAAGCGATAAACATGGCGAATGCACCAAATACACAACGCCAGAACACAACTGTTACCGCAGGTTGCCCTGATGCGATAACCGGCCAGCCCACAGTACCGGAAATAAGCATAGCTGCGACCATTTCCATTGCCCCGCGAGCTTTCATTTTTATCATTCTCTCTCCGTAATCGCTGCCAGGATGCTTTTGTATTTGAGTGCTTGGCACTCAACAGACAATACATTAAAATGAACAAGTGACTATTATGGTGAACGACAATCAACCGTTCGTCAAGATGAACAAATGAATGATATGGTGAACAATGACTCACTTTATGCCCGATAACTCAGACCATGCAGCAACCCCGATTGGCTTGCTTTCTGCCTCTATTCGCCGGGAACGTGAGAAGTTAGGACTGACGGTAACGGAATTAGCAAAGCGTGCAGGTATCGCGAAATCGACGTTATCGCAATTGGAAGGCGGAGCGGGTAATCCCAGTTTGGAAACACTGTGGTCGTTAGCCATGGCACTGGATGTCCCGGTCAGTCGGCTTATCGCCCAGCCGCGCTTGCATGTTCAGGTGATCAGGGCAAATGAAGGGATTGCCGCAGTTTCTGAACAGGCGAACTACACCGCGACGTTGCTGGCTGCCTGCCCCACAGGGGTACAGCGGGATATCTATCGGATTAATGTTCAACCCGGTGAACTCAGGCGCTCCCGAGCACATATGCCCGGTACCATTGAACATGTGATTATCAGTTCAGGAAAAGCCAGAATCGGCCCAGTTGACCAAGCTATTGAGTTAAACGCAGGAGACTACATTAGCTATTCTGCTGATGTGGAACATATTTTTGAAGCACTGGCCGTGGATACCACTGCGGTGATGATGATTGAGCACACATAAGCTATCGAGATATCCGTGGCCATACAGAATTCCGACCGACACCCCAGCATAACTGTTGGTTAGGTTGTGATAGACGTCGACTCTGCTATTATCAACAGGCTGCTGCCATTTTGTATCATATTTTGTAGAATAATCATCTGCATAAGGCATGGATTAAGGCCACTGAGGAGAATTATGCCGAACGCACCGAAAGACAACTCAGCCCCACTGGCGGCGGGGATTGAAACCGGCAAAAAAGCCATTTCCTATATGACCCGGCTGAGTAACCACATCAAAGCTTACCCAGTGGTTGCCCATATTATCCGTGCCACCGATCGCTTTAATGACCGGATGGGCAGCCAGTTTGGTGCAGCTATTACGTATTTTTCTTTTTTGTCACTGATCCCTATTTTGATGGTTTCTTTCGCCGCAGTCGGTTTTGTCCTGGCGTCTAATCCTGACTTATTAGCTGAATTAATTAATAAAATTGTCAATACCATCAGTGATCCAACACTGGCCGCTACACTTAAAAACACGGTAAATACCGCAATCCAGCAGCGCACCACCGTCGGCTTGACTGGCTTAGCGATTGCGCTGTATTCCGGTATCAGTTGGATGGGGAACTTACGCGAGGCGATTCGTGCTCAATCACGAGATGTGTGGGAGCGTAATCCACAGGATCAGGAAAAGTTCTACTACCGTTATGCCCGCGATTTTATCTCGCTGACTGGGTTGGTTATCGCACTGATTATCACCCTGTCACTGACGTCAATTGCCGGTGCTGCACAATCTGCCATTGTTGATGCATTAGGATTGGGGGGGATTGATTGGTTACGGCCCGTTATGACGCTGATTGCGCTGTCGATCTCTATTGCGGCTAACTATTTGTTATTTTTATGGATATTCTGGATTCTGCCGCGCCATAAACCTAAGAAAAAAGCGTTACTGCGCGGTACCCTGATTGCCGCTATCGGCTTTGAGATAATTAAGTTTGTCATGACGATGATGCTACCACGCCTTGCCAGTTCGCCGTCCGGGGCGGCTTTTGGCTCCGTTATTGGTTTAATGGCGTTTTTCTACTTTTTTGCCCGGCTAACGTTATTTTGTGCCGCCTGGATAGCCACAGCCCACTACGCTGAGGATGAAACCTTACCGCAAGGCGGGGGAAACAAGGCCACCCAATAAGCCCAACCAGATAGGGTCAATACCCCATTAATGATAAATAAGCATTATGGGGTTTGCTCACCTCGCTGACTTATCACTACACTGGCCGCCGTTATCAAAAACAGAGGGCAATCCGTGTCGCGTTATATAAAAAAACCGTGGTTTTTACTGATACTACTGGCAGTTGTGCTGCTGGCCGCGGTGTATAAATTGCGTTTTAGCAATGCGGATGCACTGTGGAAAATCGTCAACCAGCAATGTGTTCCCCATATGGTCGCAGAACATAACCCACAACCTTGTGTCGCGGCTGATATACCGGCTGGTTTTGTGGTGTATAAAGCGAACATTGGATCATTGCAGTATTTACTGATGCCGACTGCCAAAATCAGCGGCATGGAAAGCCCACAGTTGTTAACCAGCAGCAGCCCAAACTACTTCTTTGATGCCTGGCAAGCCCGTCACTTTATGGCCGATAAATATGGCGCACCAATTAATGATGCTGATATCTCGCTAACCATTAATTCAAGATACGGGCGTAGTCAGGACCATTTACATATCCATATTTCTTGCCTGAAACCACAGGTAAAAGCGGCGCTGGCAGCGCAAGAGGCAAACTTCCGTCAGCAGTGGCAGCCCCTGCCAGGTGGTCTGTTAGGTCATGACTATCTGGTACGGCGCACAACGGCTGCTGAATTGCAGCAATCAGGTGCATTCCGCCTGTTAGCTGATGAGGTGGCTGGGGCGAAAGATAGTATGGGCCGCTATGGTTTAGCCATGACCGCATTGCCTGATGGAGAATTTTTACTACTGGCAAGTCAGGCGAGTCTGACGAAACTGCACCGCGCATCAGTGGAAGAATTGCAAGATCACGCTTGTAATTTGCTATCACCACCGCCGCTGGTCTCTCCGTAGCGTTAAAACGGCTGGGCAGTTAGCTACTCGCTCTCACCGCCCAGCCGCTACCCTGTTCAAATTGATTGATTTACCGGCTCCCATTAGCCTGGCGATAGATCTTTTATTGCTCTATTTCTTTTGCTTCATTTTTTGCAGGAAAGGGGTGCACTGGTTTTCATCAGCCTCACTGGGCGAAATCAGTGCCAGTAAGGCCGCAGCAGGTGTGAGTGCGACACCCAATACAGCAGCAATGGCGCCACGGGCGATCAACGGCCCCGCTTTCACTCCAGCATCAGGCTGTTTAAATGTTCCTTTCACATACAGCGGAGAGCGTAGGGTCAGAATACGCAGCCCTTTGCTTTCTGGATTGATCGATAAGTCCAACCGCTCAGTAGCAAAGTTGATATTACCGGTAATGTTGATAATGGCATTCTCGGTATCAATAACAAACAGGCGCGGTGTTGCCAATCCATTGCGCAACTGCACATCGGCCACTGCGCAGTTAATTTTCACTTCATCATCACCAAACAGCTTCGCCACCAGATAGTTACCCACATTCAGCCCCAACAACTCCATCAGGCTACGGCTGATTAGCCCCTGATTCAGTAGCAAGCGCAGGTTACCATTACTGGTTGCCAGCAACGCAGCCACTGAGTTACCGGTAGCGGTAAATGATGCATCGCCATTCAACTGCCCCAAACTGTTGCGCATCGCCTGTACCTGTGGCAATAGCTCTTTCAATTGCAGGCGGCGGGCATGCAAATCAACCTTGCCGGTCATCGGATCTTTGTTGCCATTCAGCCGCAAAGTGGCATTAAGGTTACCGCCCGCCATGCCAAAACGCAGTGGATCGAGTCGTAACTCACCGTCATTTAGTACCACGTGGGTAGACAGATTATTCAAAGGTAATGATTTATCCCGTTCGATACGCTTAGCCGCATACGTGACATCTGCATCCATCACTCCCCAACTTTTGGTATCAAACTTATCTGTCGGCAATACCTTGTTTGCAGGCTGCCGGTTTCGCTCACCACGATTGGCCTTTTCCTGATTGGAGTCAGCACCAATCAAGGGGGCTAAATCAGTAAAACGTAATTTTTCTGATGACATTTTGCCCGTTAATTTCGGCCGTGGCTGGCTGGCGGTATAGGTCAGGCTGCCGTGAATATCACTGTCACCGATTTTACCGTTAAAGTTTTCATAGCGATAAACTGCGCCACCAGTTTGCTTTAGGCTGGCAATTAAGCGGCCATCGGTATTGTAAGGCGGGGTCGCGGGCAGCAATACACCGATAAGGGGATAGAGGTTGTCCAGACTGGCACCGGAAAATTTCAATTGCAGATCTAATCCCGCCAGATTGCCAGGGTCGGTTAAGGTACCGGCTACCACCACACGGGTAGAGCCAGAACGCACATCAGCCTGCAACGGGAATGGTACGCTCGCATCACTCATCGACAGCATGCCGCCTATTTTTCCGCTGCCGGTGAGTGGCTGGCTCTGATACTTGCCGTCAATTTTCCAGCCGAAAACATAATCTGGCGTATGGCTCTGCGCCTTATCCGTGACCTGTTTATCCTTTGTCTCATTACGAGTACCGGTCACCTCAGCAAACGGCAATGGCTTACCCAGTGGGTCGATCACGGCGTGCAACTCAGCTTTCAGAATGGCATCACTGAGGGTTATTTCACCGCGATCAAACACAATATCGTTAATATTCACTGACCAAGATGAAGAAGGTGCCTCACCCTGCGTAGGGCTATTGGCCAGATTGAAGGTCCAGTTATTCTTACCGTTAGCCAGACGAAGCAGCTTGGCATTCGGTTGTGTTAGCCAGATACGAGGGATCCACACTTTCTGTGCCAATAAAGCCAACGGCGCAATACTGGCATCAACCCGTTTTAACGTGACCATTTCCCCAGCCGGAAAATCTGTGGCTAGCGTGTTAGTTTTATTATCTGTTTTATCACTGACTAAATCTGACGGGTTGCCCAACACCAAATCTTCAGCATGGATATGTGGCCATGGTACCCAACCGCGCCAACCCGGCTCATCCCCTTTACGTGACCAATCCACCCCCAAGTTGCCACGGATAGCAAACGGCCGCTGCAACTCAGCAGAGACTTTTTCATTGATGGTTGGCTTCAAACGGTTCCAGTCAAAGGTCATCACGAAAATCACCGTCGCCGCCAGTAGCAGCACGATAAGCCCACCAACACCTGTCAGCACTTTTCCGGTTTTTGTCATAACAGCTCCATGCCCGTACTCATAATAGATAAAGCTAAATCCGACACCAGGCGCGTATTTAATGGACGTCAGTTCGCGGTAATTTAATCGAAAAATCAGCCATAAAAATAGTTAACTGATTAATAGTGCGGATTCAGAAGACTACACTAACCATAGTCGATGATGGTTTAGAATCCATTATTTGGGCAGTTGAATCCGGTGATGCGCAGAGGCAACACGGCAGGAAAGTGCTTTTTCTCAGAGAAGGTTAGCCACAAAACAACATAGGCAGCGTCTGTAATCTATCAAATGAAGTTGGCCGGGACAGATAATAACCCTGTGCGGCAGCGGCATCAGAGCGTTGCACCATGGCCCACTCCTGCGAGGTCTCAACCCCTTCAACTATAACCCCTTTGCAGTAGCGCCCCATTAAGGTGACCAAGGTGAAGAACAGTTGGTTTCCAACCTCACTTTCTTGCAACACAATAAATAAATCTCTGGCGACTTTGATGTACTCATAGCGCCAACTGATAAATGAAGTGAAATTGGCCAGCCCGCTGCCAAAATCATCCAACCAGAGTCGGTCAGCTTCAGCAATACGTGCAAAAGGAGTATCAAGGGAGGTATCAACGTGCTCGAGTAATTCAAAGCGAATATAGGGCATAGCATCGATCAGCAATTTGGCTTGCAGATCATCTTGCATCGCCATCAATGCCTGTCCATCAATGTTGATCGAAACCAGTACCGAGTGATGAACAAATATGGCGTGCCACTGCTTAATCATATTCAACTGCTCCAGTACCACATCCAAACGAGCGCGGATACTAATAGCACTGAAGTAATCCTCTGGATTTAAACGTGTATCCGGGGATGAAGGATGAAAAACAGCCGTGAGCAGTTCAATCGCCAGCAACGCACCAGATGTGCGATAGATAGGTTGAAAAGTGTACCGACGCTGACATTGCCGCCAGAAGCTCTGTCCTTTATTTCGATCAATAGCGGCAAAGGATGGCGCAAGTAAACCTGATACTTTATTGGTCATCATCAGTTTAGTCGCCATGTTGCAAGACACCGTACAGTAATGGCAGCGTATATCGCGGCCAGCCTGATTGCATCTTGTGGTAAACGGTTTTCTTTCTGGAGATGTTATCGACTCGAACGACCAGAACTTTATATAGCGGCATGACAGATTATCGCTCCCAAGCAGGCTGGCACGGTACATTAAAGCCATCTACAGTAGTTAACTCAATAATGCCATTAATGTTAATGGAGGTCTGTATGCCTTATGTAAATATTAAAATTACTCGCGAAGGAGCGACGGCGGAGCAGAAAAAACAGCTAATCGCCGGAGTCACCCAACTATTAGTCGATACCTTAGGTAAAAACCCCGCGACTACGGTCGTCGTGATTGATGAAGTGGACACTGATAACTGGGGTATTGGTGGTCAAAGCGTCACCGAACTGCGGAAATCACCATAATTCTGTTCTGAGTGGCGGGAAACTTGTCAGTTTCCCGACCTACATCATAAAAAATTTAAAACGTCGTTTTAATACTATTGACTCCGACTAAGCCAGCAGTGAGACTATAGTCAAAGTCATTGGCGTTGTAGCACGGCTGCAAACAACGCTACAACGTCAAGTTAGCCGGGGATAACCCAATATCATTCCCATCACTGACTCATCATTCAGAAATAGGCCGCTTTCCATGACCAGCAAAAATATTGCCGTTATCGGCGAATGCATGATTGAACTGTCACAAAAAGGTACCGATCTTAGCCGGGGTTTTGGCGGTGATACGCTGAACACAGCGGTGTATGTTGCCCGTCAGGTATCAAAGCAGGCTTTGAATGTACATTACGTGACCGCATTGGGGACTGATAACTTCAGTGAAGAGATGCTGGCTGCCTGGCAGCAAGAACAAATCCACACTGATCTTATTCAGCGTATGGATAATAAGTTGCCGGGTCTGTACTTCATCGAAACCGACAACACCGGTGAGCGAACCTTCTATTACTGGCGCAATGATGCCGCAGCCCGTTTCTGGTTGACCAGTCCGGCAGCCGATGAAATCTGCCAGCGGCTGGAAAAATTTGATTATCTGTACCTCAGTGGGATCAGTTTAGCCATTCTGGACAACGCATCGCGCCAGCGTCTGCTGCAATTGCTGCGCGCCTGTCGTGCCAACGGCGGCAAAGTTATCTTTGATAACAACTACCGCCCACGCCTGTGGCAGAGCAAGCAAGAGACTCAGGAAGCCTACCGTGACATGTTAGCCTGTACGGATATCGCGTTCCTGACACTGGATGATGAAGATATGCTGTGGGGCGAGAAGCCACTGGAACAGGTGATTGCAAGCACTCAGGCTTTGGGCGTGAGCGAGATTATCATCAAGCGTGGTGCGGACTCGTGTATCGTCTGGGTAAAAGACGGTTTTGAAGCCCATCAATATGATGTTCCCGCGGTCAAACTGCCGAAAGAGAAAGTGGTGGATACCACCGCTGCCGGGGATTCCTTCAGTGCGGGCTATCTGGCGGTTCGCTTAACGGGCGGTAGCGCCCACGACGCAGCAGTACGTGGCCATTTAACAGCCAGCACGGTGATTCAATATCGTGGTGCTATCATTCCACTGGCGGCAATGCCAGCAGTTTGATACTCGCCAACAGGTTCAGGCGGCCGGTGACTGACGTCGCTACGGTCCGCCTCTGCTGCTTCATATCGTCATGAATTCATTTCATTAACGACAAGCCCGGCACATACCGCCCGGGCTTTTTTGATTACTGCGCAGTGGTCGGTGTTGGTGGTGCTGCTTCCGCTGCCGCTACTGTTGGCGTGGCATCCTCTGGCACCACCGTATGGGGTGTCATAATTGCGTTATACGCCGCCTGTAATGCCTTCACATTCACTTCTGGCTCGCCTTTCGGTTGCGTCAGAATCAACGTGGTATCTTGCGATAACTGCTGTTTCAATTCCTGATTAAGCTCAGCCAGCGTCAAACCCGACAAGAATGCCTGGCGCAACTTCTGGTACTGTTCCGGGGCGATATCAACTACGCCACTTTGCTGTGAACGCAAACGTTGGCTCATCAAAATGTCGGTATCAGTGCGGGCATAGGTTGCAAACAACTTACTTAGCTGATCATTTTTCTGCACCATCAACGCATCAAACTCAGCCTGACTCAGGCCATTAGCGCGCAAGCTAGCCAGTTCACGGGCGACAAAACTCATCCCTGGCGTCAGGTTTTCAGCCGGCGTATTCAAGTGGATAGCACATTGCGCACGCTGATATTGCACCCGGCAATCAAAGCCCAGTTTCAGGTTCTTCTGATCACTTTTATCCAACACTTGCTGGATATGCCAGAACAGCGCCTCGCGCGCCAAATCACTGCGCCAGTAGCGGCTCAATGCGATGGAATCCTGAATAGGATGCCATGGGGTATCCCACATCAGCGATAGCGTATCTTGTGCCGCTTGTTCATTAATAAGGCTTACCGGCTCTGGCGGCAATGGCGCTAACATCGCAATCGGTGCAGGTGTCGCGCGTTTCCCTTTCAGCTCAGAGAACGTTTTGCCAATTTGGGCGGCAATGCTGCGGCTATCCACGTTTCCGACCACGTACAACGTCATCGCATCCGGGGTGTACCACTGTTCATAAAACTGTTTTAGCTTTTCGACATCGACCGGCTTCGCCACAGGTTGGCCCGGATCATGCCCAATCAAAGAAGAACCTTTAAGCCGATAACGCCACCAAGGTTCCTGAATATTTTGCGGGAAAGTGGCAATAGGATCGGTGGCACCATTCAGTGCTGCATTAACGGTTTGTTCATTTACAGCCAGCTTGCCACTGGTATCAGATAACCAGGCCAGCGCTTCCTTCATCAGGTCGGGGCGGTTATTGGGCAAACTTAAGCTGTATAACGTGAAATCATAAGATGTAATGGCCGGTGGCAACGGGCGCTCGTTATCGACCCCTTGTTGCCACAGCGACTGAAGTTGGGCGGGAGTAAAACTCGCGCTACTCATTAATGCCAGGCGTGGTAGCAGATGGGCAAAGCCAACTTGCTGTGCGCTTTCAGATAATGAGCCAGTATTAACAACCAGACGTAACTCGATCCGATCGCTTGGGCGTTGCGGCGTAGCCAGCAACTGCCATGAGAACCCGTTTTCTAACTTCCCCTGCTGCCAGGCAGGATCGGGTTGTAGTGCTTCAGCCTGCACATTACTGCTGGCGGCAGCCAACAATAATCCACCAACTATGAGACGAATTCTGGTGCCCTGCATGTGAACCCCTACTTAATAAACTATCCAATTTTAAAACGATACAAATTTACACCAGCCAGTCGTGTTTTCACCCGAACAGCCCATGTTTAACTTGTCAGCGCCATCGATATGGCAGCCATAAAGACATGCATAAACCAATCCAGCTTTAATAACCCCAGTCCAGCCATCACAAACTGATCGCTCTGCCGTCATTATTAGGCGAAAAATCAACGGTCAACGCCACCGTGAAAACCGGAGGTGGCAGTGTACCATTCTGTTAGACCGCATGCTTTTGCCGATGTCACTCAACAGAGTAAAAAATAGTAGCTAAAGGGTATTTAACACCAGAAAATGGATCGCGGGGCATTATTTTCGCGATTATAGTGCAGAGGTGCTACCGGTGACAGCAAGCCACCGGTAGTGATTTGGTCGTATTAATCGACTGAATCTTGGTTATATCTTGCGCACTTGGTGCTACGAATTCGCACTTGATGCTACGAAGAAGAAAGACCGTTTTTTATCTCACTGTTAGGTGGTGTTTTGTTTGATAACACCGCCTGCAACTGGTCGTTATCCAGTTGTTTACACCATTTGGCAACCACAATAGTTGCCACACCGTTACCTATCAGGTTAGTCAGGGCGCGAGCTTCGGACATAAAGCGATCGATACCCAGAATCAGCGCCAACCCGGCCAGTGGTAAATGCCCAACCGCAGAGATGGTCGCCGCCAACACAATAAAGCCACTGCCTGTCACACCGGCCGCACCTTTTGAGGAGAGCAGCAGTACTACCAGTAATGTGACCTGATGAATAACATCCATATGGGTGTTGGTCGCCTGCGCAATAAACACTGCCGCCATGGTCAGGTAGATAGAGGTGCCGTCCAAATTAAAGGAGTAACCGGTCGGGATAACCAACCCCACCACCGATTTCTTACACCCTGCTTTCTCCATCTTATCGAGCATGCGCGGGAGCACGGACTCAGAAGATGACGTCCCCAATACGATCAGCAGTTCTTCTCTTATATAGCGGATAAATTTGAAGATGTTAAAGCCATTGAATCTCGCAATCGACCCCAGCACCACCACCACAAACAGAATACAGGTCGCGTAGAAGCAAATAATCAACTGCCCCAGTTGCACCAAGCTGCCGACACCATACTTACCAATAGTAAAGGCCATCGCACCGAAAGCACCAATCGGCGCCAGGCGCATAATCATATTGATGATACCGAAGATAACGCGGGAGAAACTCTCGATAACATTAAAGATGAGCTGACCTTTTTCACCCAAACGGTGCAGGGCAAAACCGAACAGAACAGCAAACATCAATACTTGCAGAATATTACCGCTGGCAAACGCGCCTACCACACTGCCTGGGATGATATCCAGCAAGAATGGCACAATCCCTTGTTGCGAGGCTTGTTCGGCATAAAGTGCAACTGCTTTGGCATCCAAAGTTGCCGGGTCGATATTCATACCGGCACCGGGTTGCACCACGTTCACAATCACCAGCCCAATCAATAGCGCAATGGTGCTGACAATCTCAAAATAGAGCAGTGCAATCGCACCGGTACGGCCAACGGCCTTCATACTTTCCATGCCCGCGATACCGGTAACCACGGTACAGAAAATCACGGGTGCGATAATCATTTTAATTAGTTTAACAAATCCATCACCCAGAGGTTTCATCTGAGCGCCAAGGTCAGGGTAAAAGTGCCCTAACAATACGCCCAAGGTAATCGCCGTTAACACCTGAAAATAAAGACTTTTAAATATTGAAACTTTCATGACTATGTCCTTTTGGGTAAATACACGGCAGCCTGTCGCTTAACTCTTTGTGATGATTGAGTGACACTTCTTTTTTATCCGTGCTTGCGCGGAAAATAACACCCTCATAACAATATGGAAATTATTAGTTGCACTGGATTGCACCCTTAACACGAAATTAAGAACTGAAACGCTTCAAGCGGGAGCAACAACGGAAAAACAGACAGATCAACCAGACAATTAACCAAAATGATTAGTCCGCAGAAGGGGTAGAAATGAGATAAATAATCGGGATGGTGTGTCGGGGAAAAGAAGGTTTTTGAACGACGTGAACAGCCGATGTATTGCAGCAATAGCCCCCTTTAAGGATGATTAGTCAAGGGGGCGAGTTAGCCATTTCCAGTAAGCTTATTTAATTGCCCGGGTGGGCACGGTGGCAGCACTGTTAATGGCGACTTCGTTAATGGCACTCCACTTATTGATATCTGTGCCAAAAGTGTCCAGCTTGATATATTTGGCTGTCACCGGTGCAAAAGTCAGCTTCTCACCGTTTTTGTCCGCCGTAGAGGTTTCCAGCCCTTGCGCAAGCGGCTGCCAACTCTTCCCATCACTGGAATGGGCGATGGAGAACTTCAGTTTGCGTTCGGTGGGTTTAAATGGAACCACGAGAATATTTTCAATGGATTGCGCTTTATCCAATTCCAGTTGAATCCAGCTATCTCCTGATGCTGCCCATCGCGTTTTTACATCGCCGTCGGCAATATTCGCCGGAACATGGCCTTTCTCACTGTCATAACCCGATGCAGTGACAGCAACAATCTGCGCGGCATAACCCGATGCGCAGAACAACGAACCTAACACCAGAGTGGCTAAAACCTGTTTTTTCATCAACCTATCCTTTTTATCACGACACAGGAACCCGAGAGGAAAGCGCCGGGACAAGCAACCCTGGGAAGCCACTGCCCGGCACTTTACCAACAGCGGCCCCAGCACGGGCCGCTGTCGGGACTATTTACGGCCGTTCGGTTGCAGCTTCTCACCCACATTGAGCAAGAACAGTTCATTATCACGGGTTGAGATCCGGGCTGAACCGTCGTCCATTCGGTAAGCACCTTCAGTAAAACCAGCACCATTCAGGAAAGGGGCTACTGCCTGTGGTTTATTGCGTAGTGAAGCCTCTAGCGCCAATAAAGCGTAAGGCTCAATGGCATCTATATCAGCATATTGACGATCCGGTGAAGCCATAAAGAAACCATCGATATAGCGGGTTTTAACGATGTTATCGCCGATTTTCTCTGCTAATAAACGATACTCCGCCACCTGACTGGCATGGTAGAGATCCAACAAAGCAAACAATGCGTAAGGATCGCTGTTGGTAGTATCCAACTTGATCTTCACCTCTTTACCCGGTGCGGTACCGAGATCACCCAGCCCCTGATCGTTTGCAATACCGCGAGCCACTTTCCACAACAGTGGATCATTATCAATGGCATAAGCACGGGCATATGAAATCAGGAATTCGTTGCCCGCTTTGTACGGCTTGAGTACGGTGCCTTTTTTGCCGTAATAGCCATCACGCGGCAGTGTATAATTGGATAAGTCCTGCCCATCAGCAATCATTGGGCGGAAGGTGTTGTCCTTATCGTTATAAGCATATTGCGCGAATGCTTTTAGGCCATCCACGGTCCATTTCAATAAATCCGGCCCTTGATTGCCCAGATCTTTACCCAGTTGCAGTTGCATCAGCGCATTTTCAGAATAAAGCGTGCTGGTGCGCCCTTTGAGCATCATGTTGCCTTCCAATGCTGCCGGGCCAAACTCTGGACCAAACTGACGCTGGGCGCGGTCACCGAACTTGGAGTGGGTATCTGCGTCATCTGTTGGCTCTTCCCGTTTAAGAGCTTGGGTAAACTGATAAACACCAAGACCGGTTTTCGCATCACGTGGCAATACATACTGCGAGGCCAAACGCTTAGCCCACACTAATGCCTCTGGCTCCTGCTGATGTTTATAAAGCAGAGAAGCGGAATAAATCAGATCATTACCTGCATTGAGGAAGCTAAGCCCTTTGGTTGCAAAGAAGGGGGGCTGTTGCTCGAATTTACTTTCCCACAATTTCCCCATTGGTTTGCCATATTCGCCGTGGCGGCTGGTTTCGAGAATACGCCAGTCATAAACATGGGCGTTCCAGAAACCACGAATGAACCGGGCAGTGGCATCACTATCAACACTGAACATCAGGTCATAGTAGGGATAGGCATTTTTCAGTTCATGCACCATCTCTTTTTCACTCGGCCCTTCTGGTTGCAGCGTTTTCAAATCGACAAAGCGATGGCCGCCCCAATAGAGTAAGCCGCTCGGGTCCTGATAATTTTGGAAATGATAACGAACGATATCTTCAGCGCGTTTTTGGTAACGGGCGTCCTGGGTAAGCTGGCTCAGGCCGCTCATGACACGCATCAGATTTTGTTGTGCGGAGAAGTTTGATAACACAGCCCGACGGCCATCGGGGAATATCCATTCCATTTGTTGGCCAGTACGGGGGTCAACACCATCCGCCAATAACGGGCTGGGCTTATCACCGTGGTAAGTATCTGAAGCTTTGCTTAACACGTTATCGACATACTGTTTCACGACAGTGAGACGATCGGTATCCGCTGCCTGTCCGGCGGGTATATACAGCGTTGCCAGCGCTGCCATACTCAAGAATAACGCTCTTTTTTTCATTACTTGCTACCTGTCAAAAATCGTTATGTGAGGTGTGACCCCCTGAGGTCAGAATCTGATTATTTCAATAATGGATCAGAAGCTGTATTTCACCCCAACGCGATAACGGGTTTGACGTTCGTTGGTATTTTTGCTGCCAGCAACGTTACCAACTGCCATATAAGGAGACCAGTTTTTATCCCACTTGTAAGTCAATTTAAAATCGTGGCTCCAATCGTAGTTCTCGTTATTTGCCAGTATAACCCCAGCTTTATTGGCTTGTTTGTAGTCCAGCTCATAGTCTAATTGGTAATCTTTAAAGAATTTATAGCTAACCACGCTCGTCAGATTATAGCCATTTTCAGATGTATCTTTTGGCGTATTAATATTGGCGCTGGTGCGTTTGTAATAAGGACGATAACGGAAGGAAACAGAGAGATCGTCAACGATATTAGCCTTACCACGCAGGTAAGGACGATAACTATTGGCTGTGGAGCTTGAATCTAATGAGAAACCTGGTTCAATAGAAAATGTATTATCAATTTTGTATACATAGCTGGCAACGACTTCAGTACCATTGCTGACTGTTTCATTAAATGCTTTATCTTTGTCCTGAGCCCCTTTCCACTTGCCTTCCAGTGACAAACCGAAGCCATTTGCAAAGCGATGTGACATTAATAAACGATCTTTGTGGGTGTTACCACTTTGATCTTGCATTTCATGACGATAGTCAATAGTTACCGCCATTGCGCTAGTGCTGATAAGTGATGCCATTGCCAGAGATAGTAATTTAAATTTCATTCCAATTTCCCTTATTTTAATAAAGATAAGTATTATTATGATAAATACAAAAGAAACTTATGGAACGTCATTCTATTTATTTTGATATTAAGTTCCGAGATCCATGACCAATAGTTTGAAATTAATAAAACCAATATCCATTTATGTGACATGGTTCAAAGTAAATAGTTTTAACTACTATCGCGTCTCTGTAAGAATTCTGTTAGATCCCAGGTGTAACAAGGGATTGTAGCTATTTTAAAGAGGATAATGTGAGGAATAAATAGTCTTGACGTGGTAGGTAATAATATTGTAGGCACAAGCGAATATAAGGAAAATATATCTCAGCCAAATATTTTCATATGGATATTATTGATAGTTTTAATCACTTTTACACTACAAATGATCTTTGCTATTTGCTTGTAGGAAAAGGATGACCGATATACATGCCAAACCAAGGCATGACGGATATTTATTATTAAAAATTAAGGTTAATTAATATAAGAAAGGATAATATCTTGATATTACCTGCATAGATGAAAATTCTGATATTTAGCCATATTGCAGTGATTACGCCAGAATAATCTGTAGACCAAAAGGGGCAACCAGCGAATGACCAATACCACCGGTTACCTCAATCCGTTTTTTGGTAAGCACCAAAGGATGATCTCGGGCGAAAAATGTTTCCACTTAAATGTGTTATACATCATATTGGCTCACGAAAACTGATGAAAAATCATGAAGTTTCATCGTACAGCCATTTTTTTGCAGCAAGTCCCAAAACAAACGTTGCAACAGTGCCACTTTATCTTCAGCGGCACTGCTGCCTCCCATAAAGGCCATGTTATTAATTTAATTAATAATAATTGATCAAGAACACGGCTTTACCATTCGCTTTACCCGGTGTGACGTTCGCTTCTGTTTGAATATAGCGGGCAGACAGCGGAACACGGATTGTAGAACTGCCGTCTTTTGGCAGCGTCACTGTTTGTTCTGCCGCAAAGTTAAACAGCGTTGGGGTTTGGCTACTACTTCCCCAACCAATCTGGATACCTACGCCCGATGCTGCACCGGATACCGTCGAGTCGATAGCCATAATCCCATTGGCGGCATCAATTACATTGGTAGCAGGTGTCAGGCGCACGCCAATACCGTTATTGAGCGAGTTGGATGTACTCCCCATTCCGGTATTGTAATTCATCAATATCGTCGTATTGGTACTGTTATAAAAACCGTAGAATCTAGGGCAATTTATGAGGTTAATTGACGCATCAATCCAAGGTGTTGTTGAGTTTATCCCCCTAAAAATTTCATTTTTGTCATAACGTCCCAATGCAACCGTGACATCTGGTGTGGTGCAGGTTTGCGTAGACACCGTCAGGGTTCCCTGAAAATTGATATTGTAAAAAGTAAACGGCAACCCGGTGACGGGAACAGAACCCGCATGAGTATTCACCGCGGGCTCAAGCGTAGTCGTGATACTCGGGAAATTTGCACCGCTAATCGTAAAGCTACCGGGGGTAATAGCCCCCGTTTTAATGAGCGAGACATAACGTGTTGAACCGCTAAAATCCAAGGCGCCGCCTAATTCATTGCCTACCTGCCTTATAGGGTTCTCTGTATCCGTCGTCACCGCAGGCCGGTTAACTATTATCGGATTGCCATCTGGGCTTCGTGAAATGGCCACACCAATCCCCGGAATATTGGTCTGATAAACGGCACCCGCAAACGGACCGGTCATCAAGCCGCTCAGAGGGAGTGGGGCATGGCTAATCAACGTTGAACTGCTGAACCAAAATGATTTACCTACGTCAGCCTGTGCCCACTGGCATCCCATCTTAGTGTTTCTCATCAACCAGCTGCCTTGATACAGCACCGTCCCTACGGGAATATCGACCCCCGCCGAAATCACCGGCGGAGTCAACGGCACGGTTTCCGTTTGAGTGGCGCCAGCATCAAACGAACAATTCGCCACGGCCCAGCTACTGGTGCTGATAACACTTAACAAGAGGCCGCCAAATAGCACACCCACTTTATTCATAGATAGTTTCATACATCATTGCCTCTTTTTCTGGCAGTAAATAGCATTGGGTTAGCGCCTTCCTGCAGCGTTATCGTCTTTTCCGCTGAAAAAATACGTCATATCGAAGCCTTTACTCACGAAGCGATTGCTCCTGAGGCACACAGGTCGAGGTAAACCGCATCATCGCGCTGACTTTACCGTTGGCTAATTGCGGCGGCAGAATATAGTTCAGGTAACATTGCTGGCCGGTACCTTCACCCCAACTGACTTGCAAACGGCCACGCTCCTCGCTCACCCGCGCATAAATCTGACCACCCTGACCGACAGAACCCACCACCTGACCTTTGGTGTCTAATACTTGCGACCCAAACGGCACCGGCTCGCCATCTGACTGGGTGGCATTGACCAATATCGGATAGCCCTTGGTACTTTTATATTTCACCATCACCACCGCTCCGGCATTCGGCGCCACTTTCTGACTGGTGGATTCCAGCTCCACGTCATAAGAGGTCCCCTTCGGATCGATGGTTATCTCATTCATCTGATAGGCACTCAGGTACGGCACCACGGCATAACCCCGGGAGTCAATTTTCACGCCGGAGTAACCGGACACTTCGGCCCCTTCAGCGCCCTTCGCTTCCACCACCGCAAAGGTCTCACTGCTGTACGGCGTTAATGTCACGCCGCCGGGGTGGGCAATCATGCTGCCTGAAATGCCGACCGAGCCACTCTGATAGTCGCGACCGCCACCGTAAGACGCCATACTGGTGGCTTTAGAACCGCGGTACTGACCATTGACACTGCCACTGGCCCCCGACCCGCCGTTGCTGTTCATGGCGGTCGCCCCATAACTGAACTGGCTTTGCTCGCCGGCACTGCCTGAAACCGATGCCTGTTCGCCCCAGTTGCCCTGACCATTGCGGTTCATTTCCAGTCGCATTTGCGGCACGTTCTGCTGGTCATTACGCCCCAACGGGAAACTCATACTGACCAGATAAGTATTTTGCATCTCGCCAAACCCGGAGCGGCTGCGGTTCACGCTGACACCGTAGGTCATGCTTTTATAGTTGTTGCTGTAACCCACCTGATACTGCTGGTCACTGCCACCTTTATTCCAGTAATCCTGCAAAGAACCACTGATATACATCTGGCCCCAGCCGTCCGGTAATCCCTGATTGGCGGTCACGGTTAAGCGGTTTTTTGCCCGGTAGATACTGTTGGCGTCATAGCCCTGACGTTCAGCATCAAGGGTTTGCATCGCCGTGGCGAAATCGAGATAGCCCTGAGTCGAAAAGCGGTGCGCCGCCACACTCAGGTTACTGTTGGTTTCAGCAATCACCTTGCTGTAACTGACCTGATAGCTCTGGCCACTTTCATTGCCGTTACGCAGGCGGGTATTGGCCTGGGTCACGTCAACCGCCACCGCCCCAATCGGGGTACTGAACGCGGTCCCGACCTGCACGGCATAATAGTCTTCACTGGCCTGCGCCCCGGTATAACCGGTAATGCTGTTGTTCAGACCACGCTGATAGGTTCCCTGATAAAGACCCGGGGTAAAGGAGAGCGAATCATTGCGCACTTTACCCACCGTCAGGCTGTAGCGCTGCGAACCGGGGCGCAGCAATTGCGCCACTGCCGCAAACGGCACCTGGAAGTTCTGTGTGCTGCCGTCGGCTTCACGCACCGTGACATCCAGATTGCCGCCGTAGCCGGTCGGATAGAGGTCATCAATGATAAATTCGCCCGGCGAAACCGTGGTTTCATACAACACCTGACCACTCTGGCGCACGGTCACCAGCGCATTGGTGCGGGCAATCCCGCGCACTTCCGGCGCATAACCACGCAGGGACTCTGGCAACATGCGGTCATCGGTGCTGAATTGTGCCCCGGTAAAAGGCACGGTATCGAATAACTGCCCGGTGGTATTGGATTGCCCCAGCAACACCCGGCCCAGTGCAGCCGGGACATCCCGCTGCACATAACTGTTAATACTGGTGTATTTGCTGTCACCGTCTTCTTGCCAGTTATACGAGCCGTTATGACGGAAATACCATGAGCCGAGGTTTAGCCCGGTGTTAATCCCGGCAAAAGCCGAGTTAAATGTCTGTCCGTTGGCGGAGGAGCTGTAGCCATTGAGTGAATAGCCCAACATCCCTGACGTCACGCCGCTGTCCCACAAGGCCGGATTGACGGTGCCACGGGCGGTACGGAGTAACAATGCCTGGGGAATAGCGATATCCAGCCGTTGTTCGCCGCTGTCAAAAGTCACCTGGGCATCGGGGATCAGCGACGCCAGATCAACACAGCCCGCGTCTTTTTTCAGCGGAGCCAGTGATTCAGGCGGCAGCGCGTCAGGTTTGAGATTAAGGCTGGCAATGACCGACGAGGATAAGCAGGCATGGACACTTTTATCGTCGCGGGCCTTAAACTCCACATTCTCATTGCCAATCAGGGTATTGTTTAAATAAATGTCAGCCCGGTAAATGCCGGGTAACACGCTGCCCCCTTTCGAGAAGCGGCTTAAATCAATGCCGGAACCACCGTGTTCGGTATTTAAGTAAATACTGTCAAACTCCACAGCCTGAGGTTTATTAGGCTCAAGTGATACAGTACTCTCTGTTTTTCCAATGCTATCAACAGCAAAAACAGTGGGTGACAAAAAAACGGTAATAATCGCCGCCGCAACGGGCGTTAAACCAACATTGCGGGTAGGCTGTTCTGCTGAAAAAGGCATTGCAGGGTGTTTCATTATTCAATTATTCCGTAGTGTACAGACGTATTCCGCCCCCACGAGATAACCAGCGGACGCTGTGTATGACTGCTGTATATAAATTAAATTAAGGTTTAATGGGCTGGCTCAGTTTATTGAGTGCGCCATAATCATTAACAAATTCAAAATCAACATTATTGCCGGCGGTATTTCCCGGTAACGAAAAGGTCAGCGAATTATTAGGGCTAATCATTTGGCCTTCAACCGGCGCTGTTTTACTGCCCGTTATCCCCACCGTGACCAACGAAACATGAAACGGTGTCGGATTGGTGACTTTAAGTCCGCCGGGGACTTTGGTCCAGACTAAAGATTGTGCGGCATCATTGGGATTACCGACCAAACCGGTAGGACGGAAGAACAATTTAATACGGGAACGGTAGGCCATCTGTAAATAGTTCTGGCTGCTACCCGCATCCGCTTTAGCCGGGATCTCTAAGACATTTAACCAAAAAACAGATTCTTTATCTTTTGGTAAAGCCGCACCGGTATAACTGATGCGCAGTGTCTGGCTTTTATTCGGCTCAACCCGGTTAATCGGTGGTGTCAGTACAAAAGGCACTTTTAACGTTTCCGGGCGGGCATTCACATCCCCGTTATCAATCCAGCTTTGTAATACCACCGGGCCGGTGCCGGTGTTATTCACCTTTACCGTCACTTCTTTTTGTTTTTCCGGATAAATTACCCGGGTGCCGGTAATAACCACACTGGCCTGAACAGAGCGTCCGACAAATAGAATCAAGAACAAGGCTGAGAAGACAGTTAATAAAAAACGGTTAGTGCTGTTCATAACAACCTCGACACTTAATGAATGTGTGCATGCTTTAATTTTAGTGCTTATCGTCAAAAAGGGCAGATATCTGCCCTTTTATATTTCTGTGTTACTCGTTAATACTTATTTGTATTGAATAGAGTAAACCACGTTGCTGACAACAGTACCGGCAGTGGTTGCGCCATCAGCATAATATTGAACCGCATACGGCAGTGTTGCAGAACCCGTAGCAGCATCAATATAAGTCGTGCTGGTTGTCTGGCTGCTGTTACCGGCTTTAATTGGTGCCATGGCGTTAGACGCGTCCAGCAGTTCCAGGCTAACCTGGCCAGCAGTACCGCTTACGTTTTTCAGGTGACCGGTAACCACATCAACACTTGGGCCTGCTTCAAAGAAAGCCGAAACTGTTTTCAGGGTGCCAGCACAGTTGCTCAGTGCCATGTTAAAGCCGGTGCTGCCTGCAACCTGGTTAGCAGAAGTCAACTGGTTAGTACCGACAGTTGGCAGTACTACTGTTGCGTCTGCACCCTGGCCGTCGACGGACACGTCACAAGTAGATGCTGTCAGTTCACCGTTAAAAGTGATGGTACCGGTAGAAGCGGCTTGAGCAGCGTTAACACCCGCGAATGCAGCAACGATTGAGGCAATAATAGCTAACTTTTTCATTTATATTTCCAATTAATAATAGATGTATGAGTTAAATAACTCAGTACTGTTGTGTTAATTTGGTGGCGGTTATTCCACAAGAATCCATTAGATATCTATTTATCGCTGCTGGGCAATAAGACCAGTAATGAGTTTTTTCAACAATCCAATAAATGTCGAAGCTCAATATATATACTTGGTAGCGAAAACGATATTTTAAATATCTTTTAAGAGCGGGAGTAAAGCGGGTTTCTAATATTCACAATGTCCGTGCTGTATATTAAGCGACTTAGAAACTTGAAACATCCTTGTCGCTGTGCTCACTTGCTATGGATTAAAGTATACATGATCGATTCATCTGGTAAATACAGATATCACAGATCAATGATCTGCAAGCAATATTAATTTGCAGTATATTATACTGAATGTTTCCTTTGTCGAAGATTTTTAGATCGTCTACATATAAAAAAGTAATCGTTAATGTGGATTAAGATCATTTTAGTAGCTTATTATGTTTTTAATTTAAAGAATAAAATAATCCATTTCCATTTGGGGGAGTAAATAATCCCAAACACCCCGTATTTTAGCCTACAGATAAAAAATAAAATTCCTACGGCGGCGTGGGAATTTTATTTTTTATTTGCCTGTGTTAGTGCATTTATCCTACATTCACCCCACTTAATTCTCGATAAACACAAAGTAACATCATGCTTTTTTTTATAAAAACACAAGGCTCATCTTTTGGTAATTTGCACATAGCCAGTAGTGAGCAACTTACCGCTGGGTTCAACGCAATACCCTGAAATGGAAAAACGGCCAGGCAGCCAGCAAACGAATCCCGATGAGCTGGCTCAAGTCAGTGATTCGGGTAAGTGAGTGCCGCTAACAACGCTGCAGCGTCAAGGACGAAGGATGTAGCGCGCCTCAAACACCTCTCGCGGTAATGGCTCTGAAAACAAAAAACCCTGCCCGCAGTAAATACCGTGGTTTAGCAACCATTGACGTTGCTCATCGGTCTCGACACCTTCGGCCATCACTCGCAACTTTAATACTTCTGAAATAGTGGCGATAATTCGCGCCATTACATCATCTTCTGGCAGGTGCTCCACAAAGCATTTATCGAGCTTAATCATGCTGATTGGTAGGCCTTTCAGGTGATTGAGATATTGAAGACTTGAATATCCCATACCAAAATCATCCAAAGCGATCGACAAACCTAGCCCTTGTAATTCGCGCAGTAGCCCGAGAGCTTCATCCAGATTCTGAATACGGGCGGTTTCGGTTATTTCCAGTAATAATTGGCGCGGGTCGATTTGATACTGATCGATGATGGTTTTCAGATGCGGTAAAAACTGATCACTCTGCACCTGCAAACCCGAAATATTTACTGCCAAAGATAGGGTAATCCCTTGTGCTTTCCAGTCAGCCAGAATGCGGCATGCCTCTTCCAGTACCCAGTTACCCAGTGGCATCATCACGCCCCCCTCTTCCGCTCCGGGGACAAACTCTGAAGGGGAACGATAACTGCCATCCGGTTGGGGCCAGCGTAACAACGCTTCTGCACCGATAACCCGCTGATCTTGCATATTCCATTGGGGTTGTAAAAACAGCCTGAAGTCGTGATTTTCAATTGCCTGTAAAATGTCATGCTCCTGAGTCAGTCGCTTTTGCGTTTTCTCAGTCAAATGCGGCTCAAACACGATAATCTGGTTTCGCCCCTGATGGTGAGCGGCCATCATCGCAGTACTGGCATTGCCCATCAGAGACTCGGCTGTTTCATCTTGGTATTGGTAATCAGTAATCCCAATACTGGCGCTGGGCCGCAGTTGCATATTGCCAAAGACTAAGGGTTGGGTAATTTGCAGCATAATCCGCCGCGCCAACTGCATCGCCGGGAACGGGCGGCTGATCCCTCTGGCAAGTACTGCAAACTCAGTTTTACTCAGTTGCGCCAGCAAGCTGTTTTCATCAATGCATTGTTCAAGTTGCTGTGCCATCGTCAACAAGAGCTGCCGGTGCTGCTCTTCACTCATTACGCCGGACACTTCTTGCAATGTTTCAATGCCAATGACTAACAGGTGGAATTTCTCAGCATGCATACCAGCTGCAATTTCCTGCTCAAGTAGAGCCATAAACAACGGGCGGTTGGGGAGTTCAGTCACCGGGAAACGGGTATTTATACGGGTCATATCCGTATAAGCTTCGGCTAATAGTTGCTGGTTACGGTTGTAATTGTGTACCAGTACGCCTAATTCATCATCCTGATGGTGGGCAGGTAAGGACAGTTGGTGGTTAAGCACACCTTGCTGACCAATCTTTTCCAGCTCTTTGGCCATCGCCCGCAATGGATGAATAATCAGGCGATTAATACACCAGGCGATAGAGACCGAAAGTACCAATGCCAGTAACAAATAGGTCGATAGCATGGCCGACAGTGCACTGAGAATGAACTGATACATACGAAATGAGTCGGCTCGCAACACTAAATGTGCCAGTGGCTGCGGATTTGCGGATACCCGCTCCAGTGCATACAGCGGTATTGTTATCTGTACTGGCAGGGAAAAAATACGCTTAGCCCAGCGTGGAACAGGCCGTTCTGTGGGGAAGTTAGCATGTAATACCTGAATCTGATTCGGTAATATCACTTCAGCGCGGCTGAGAATACCAATCGGTAACAAGCTATTGAGGATTTTTTTGGCTTGTGGGACATCGACACTTAGTATGGCTTCTGACAACGGTTGGCGAACCGAATATGCGATGCTCTCCAACTGCTTGGCGTAGTCATCTTTGCGCTGCTGCACAAAGTGGAACAACTGAAGGACGATAAAAATACAGATGGTCACCAGTGCCACAACTGCCACTGCCGCCATTTGTTTAATCGTTAATGAACGCCTTACCTGCAAACTCGCTCTCCGCCAATGCCAACTGAATAATATAAGAGGGTGCCATGGTGATATGGCGACTCGTCGATGCTGTCTGAGTATACCCTTCTTGCTTGAAGTTGCCGCGATGTTAGCGGCTCTCCACTCTCGAAGCACTAACCAGCATCAGCTTATGGCTCGCTCACAGCGAGCCGGTTACTTTGGGTGTATGATACTCGATCGCGTTCAGATTTTATCTGGTGAAACCAAACCGGAGGGGAAGAATACCGTGGGTTTCAGTCTTTTCCTATCAGGATCGCAACGTCAGAGTGCTATTTCTCACTCTAACGTTGTTTTTTCGTGCAAATCATCACGACCCAATGATTACTTAAAATCTGCGTATGGCACCAATGGCTGTGGTGGCATATCCAGTGAGCCTTGCCAGCCAGCCAGAGAGTAACGCAAGTAGATAAGCGCATGGCTTGGGGTATAGTCCTTCGCCTGCTGGATATCAACCCCAGCCCCCAATGTCCAATGCGAACTCAACCGGCGCTCGATCAAGGCGCGCAAGGTATAACCCACCCCATTGCTGCTATCACCATCATCGGGTTCATACCGGTCTGGAATGGTCTGGATACTGTGGTTGAGCAGATTTTGCAGTGGATAACGCGCCCGTGAGCTGGTTGCCGAATGTGAAACAGACACCGACCCACCCAACTCCCACGACCAGTTAGCCGTCCGCTGCCGATAGTTTACCGGAATAGCCAATGACAGATATTTTTGCGGACTGTAATACCCGCCCTGGCCTAGCGTATAACCGCTGAGGTCTTTTTGATAATGCCACCACATCCCGTTCAAACCGACGGTAACACGGCGGTTATCTTCGTTGATTAGCTTGTAATAATAACCCGTCATAAAGCGCAGCCGCTGGTTATCCGCCACATTCTGCCCGGTCAGGTAATGATAACTTAAATCGCTCCACACTCCGTGAGCCTCACCTCGGTCATAACTGGCTCCCAGGCTCACACCGTTGGCACGCACGCCCCCCCAGGTCACATTGGTATTCGGATCTTTGGCTCCGGCAAAGGCCAGCATCGAGCTGGATATTGGCCGACGTGACGCCGTGGCGGTCCAGCCAATATGATTCCAACTATTGCTGTATGCCAGCCCACCGACCACATCAACGACATCAAAACCCATCGGTGTAGTACCGAGATCAGTTTCCCAACTGTCATTTTGCCAGCCCACGGCAACACTGGTACCCGTTGCCTGTTGATGTAGATTAGTCTGACATGGCTTTTCTGTCTGGTAACAGGTACCGGCTTTATATCGAGTATTCTTGTCAAAGGTCCCGGCATCCATCTGCACCGTATCTGTTCGTAAGAAAGCTCGACCATCAGCCAGCGAGGTATCTACCTGCAACATGGTGTTGTGCGCCCGGAGATCAGAAATCCCTTCCGTGCCGCTTGACCGCAGGTAGTCGTGATCAATCGTGATACGGGTATCCTGCTGGCGATAAAGGTCAGCGGCATCAGAACGAATGCCCCGCTTAAGCCAGTCATCGGTGGCCTGATTGCGGGTCAGCAAGGTATAACTGTCGTTATCCGCCGCCAGTGTCGGTGTGATACCACTGGCTACCATGGCATGTTTGAAATCATCTTGTGCCGCAGCGGGTTGCCCCTGCACTTGTGCTAATCGACCTGAATCACGGAATATCAATGCATTATCCTGTGAGGGTCCCCCTTTAGCTGCCACCGGTTTCAAGCGCTGGAAGATCTCTGCCGCTTTTTGTGGCTCACCCACACCGTACCAGGCATTGGCTATCCGCCGCTGGGCGCTTAAGCTAACCCCGTCACCGGAAAGTGGCTCATGTTGTAAATATTGGCGAGCGTCACTGAGACGGCCTTCAGCAATATAAGCCTCAATCTCACCCAGAATAGCATCGGGGTTTTGTGGCTCGCGCGCCCGAACTCGCTGATACCCCACCAGCGCCGCGTGATAGTCACCACGCTCTAACGCCCAATCGGCAAGCGTCAAGTCAATGGCAGTGTTGGCTGGCTGTTGACGTAATAGGGTTATCGCCCCTACTTCATCACCACTAGCCCGCAGTTGGCGAGCTAATGTCAGTAGCTGAGCAAATTTCAAGCGCTGGTCTAAAGCGCGGATATTATCGTTCCAGTGCAGGGTTAGCAGTGTTGCCAAATGCACCAATGCCTGACTATCACGCCCGGTGCTGGAGAGATACAGCGCATAGGCATATACCTGCTCGGGGTCTTTCGGCTTACGGCTCGCTAATTGGTGGAACTGTGCGTCAGCTTCCACCAAATGCCCCTCTTGCGCTAACGCTTGTGCCAGCCGGTAGGTTATCCAGACATCATCCGGGGCCATCTTCAGCGCCTGGCGATATCTTTCCGCTGCTTGATGCCATTGTTGCTGCGCCGCCAGATTTTCGGCTTGTTGTTTCAGCATATCGACTTGCAGGCTGTCTAATGTGTCACGCATTTTGGCTTGTTGACTGCGTGGCAAACTGCTCAGATAACTCAGTGCTTTTTGCGGCGATTCGCGCTGGTAGATATAGGTTAGCCCTCGTACCGCACTGCCGTTTGATGGGTCCAGACGGAGTGCCTGCTGATAATACTGCTCGGCCGTTTTATCATCATGACGGGCCACGGCAACATCAGCCAAACCAATCAATGCATAGCTGTCGCTGCCATCAATATGGCGCGCTTGCTGGTATTTCTGTTGTGCCACCCCGGTATTACCGGCTTTCAGCGCTTTATCCCCCTCGTCATTTAGCAGCCAGTAGCGATTGGTTTTTATCAGGCTGATCCACTTGTCGCTTTTCAGACCATCTTTATCTGATTTTTGCGCCAGTTCAAACAAGCGCAGAGCTTGGGCACGGTCACCACTACGGGCATATGCCAGACCCAGCGCGCCGAGGATCTCGGGGTCATTAGGTGCGGCAGCCAGTGCCTGTTTTAGTGCGGGGATCGCCGCCGCCCCGCCACCGCTGTCTACTTTTGCCAATCCACTTAAACGCGCTTGATAAGTCGGTGAAGCCAGCATGGCCTGCTGGCTGGCCAATGCTTGACGGGCGAGATTAGCCTGAGGGCCAGACGAGAAGATGTTGAGGAAATGGGTCAGCGCCGCCACGCTTTGTGGACTGACAGTCATGGTTTTGACCGTCTCCATCCACAAGTCTGCGGCATCTGAAGCTCCCACTGGGTCTGCGGCCACTTTCTCCAATATGGCATAACCTTGCGTGGCATTTTGCTGATTGAAATACAGGCGCGCCAAGGCCATTCGCAGCGCGACATTACCGGGATATTGTTGGTCAAGCGCGGCTAATTTCTGGGTGGCGAGGGCTTCCTGCCCCGGTACACGT
Organism: Yersinia sp. 2540 StPb PI; assembly: GCF_052217165.1. Lineage (NCBI taxonomy): Bacteria > Pseudomonadati > Pseudomonadota > Gammaproteobacteria > Enterobacterales > Yersiniaceae > Yersinia > Yersinia sp. 2540 StPb PI. Next base: position 647,187 of record NZ_JAZGQC010000001.1, on the reverse strand, counting down.
GCGACCAACCGCCAGTATTCCACAGCAAGATCCAGTGTTGGTGGTTTGCCTTGCAACAGTTGATCATATTGAACTTTGGCCTCAGTCACCCGCCCGGCGGTCGCTAACAGACGCGCTTGTTGTAATTGTTGGCGTACCTCCGGCTTAGTCAGCGCCAACAGCAGTTTAGCCCGCTGATAAGCCTCTGAGTCGGGTGCCAATTGTTGCAGCTTATCCAACTGTTTTTGTGCTTCAGCCAAATTACCCTGTCTCAGAGCCTGGCGCATTCCTGCCGCCACCACTTCCGGGTTATTCGAGTCCATCATATTCAAGCGATACAGTGATTGCTTAACCAACTCGTCTCTATTGGTTGCTTCCCCTAGCCGTACCTGCTCCAGTAAAAACTGGGTCGGTGAGATAGGCTCTGCGCCCTGCGCCGGAGTGGTAAAGGCTTGGGACAACAGCGCTAAGCTTAAGAGCCAGTATATTTTAATGTTGCGCATTGACTGTTCCATGAGGGCTGAAGCTCACCCTGACGATTGAAACTATAACGATGCTGCGCCCATCCCTGACCAAACAATGTCAGCACCGCACTGTAATAGGCATCTGCGGGCGGTGGCGAATCTTGCACACGTTGTTGTTGCACGCTCAAGGTTTGCTGATTATAGGGTTCAGGGCTACTGGCTAAGAATGGCAGTAATGCTGCCGAGAACCCTTCCGATCCCTTACCACTGGTTTTACCGTTACTGGTATCCGTATTTTCTGGTGGTACCCCACGTTGTTGGGTTACCGCCGCCATCGGCTGGAAGCGCTGGATTAATATAGTCTTTTCTGGGCTGTTATTGGACAACATACCAACCCACAAATAGCTGCGTATCGCATCGTAGCTACCGACATCGGGCCGTGTCTCATCAGGTTGCCAGCCTTTGCCCTCTTGCCAAACCACCCAATCAGGGGAGAAACCATAGGGTGCCGTTTCAAGCAATAAGCGCTGATTGACTTTAACCATCGCTTTCCACGGCCCCGCCAAAGAGGCAAAGCGGGCCAACAGTTGTGGCGGCAGATAACTTGGGTTGAGCCGCCAACGGTCATCATCATTAAAACCAATTTTTCCCGGCAATAGCATTTCGCCAAGGCCCGGAATATTCACCACTTCCTCTTGAGCGATACGTTGCAGCAACAAAGTACCCATCGTCTGGTAACGGCGGCTATCCCATAGCCGCCCCGCTTCCAGCAAGCTGTATGCAATCCATAGATCCGCGTCAGAGGCCGAATTGGGGTCCAGAACATCCCAATTATTATCTTTGCGTTGTCCCCATAGCCATACCGGCAGACGTGCGGTTAAATCCCCAGCGGCCAGGTTGTTTTCCGTCCAGGATAATAATTGGTCAAAGGTTTCCCGATCATTGGCAACCAGAGCAAAAAACAACCCATAACTCTGTCCTTCCGACGTGGTGACTTTCCTCGGGCTGCTGGGATCAATAACGCGCCCGCCATCGCTGACATAGTCATGTTTGAACTGCTGCCATGCTGGCCAATCACATGTTGCTGCGCTACCAAAACTGACGAGCAGCAGGGCACAGATCTGTCGCTTAAACATCACGACCTTCAACATCAATCTCGCTCATCAGGTGATAACCGGCGGCGACTGATCAGACGTAATACACGCCAGACCATCATTGCAGCCATAACCACGACCAATACGGCCACCCCTGCCAACAGTACCGGATGGGTAGATAAGGTATGCCAGATACGTTCCCACCACGGTAAATGACCGACATCATAGGTCTCACCAACTCGCAGGCTGTTGACGCCCGACTCGCGAATAACCGCGACCGAGCCAAATATCGCTTCGCGTTTGCCGGTATCGAGCATGGCATTGTTCAGTAAGGTATAACCACGCGAACTGTCGGCCAATAACGCCACAATACTGCGCTGAGGGAAGTGAGGTGACTGTAGACCGATAATCGCCGACATCGCCCCTTCAGAGCTTATCGTCGCCTGGCTGTCTGCTACCCAATCTGATTGCGGTACCATCATGGTTGGTAAGCCGGTTTGCCGGTTTGGCATTTTTACCCAACTCAGGGTCTGTTCCACCAGCACGTTAATCTTTCGATCATTGCGCAGTTCTGGCGGAATGGTGCCAATAATCAGCACATCTGCATCTTTCTTCGCCGCCTGTGACCAATCATCGGTAATGTTAATACCGACCGCGGGATAACCCACCTGCGCCCCGATATTTCCCACCGCATTGAGTAGGGTGGTTATCTGTGCTGGTGCCGGGTTTGGTGGTACCAGAACTAGCGTTTCGGAGAGATCAGCCATACGGCTGAAGGGGAATCCAGCATTGGCAAATGCCCGCAGATCAGGCATTTCCATAAAGTGACGGTAGCCGGAGAAATCAATCGTAGAGTTACCGTCAATTACCGCGTGATTCGGCGCGGTAGAATAGGTTTCACATCGCCCCTCGGCACCGCTTGCCAGCAAGGTGCTGTAATCAAAATCAAAACGTAGTTGATTAGTCGCGCCCAGTTTCAAGGACGGAATGCTTAGCCTTTTGGCGGCATCCTGTAAGCCTTGTAGCAGTGGCAGTGGCAGACGCAGGATCTTACTGTCTTCGGGCATATTCGGTGACAGTGGGTAATCCTGCACAAACTGATTATTCAAGCTGATACTTAAGCGGGAACCATCCATCAAACGTGTTGAGGTGTAACGATATATCAAGCGCATATCGATACCAGCACTGCGAGTCAAGAACAAATCTGGTGGCAGATTCATCGCTAATGAAATCGGCGGCGGCAGTAATCCCGATGTTTGCAGTTGCTCAGGATATTGCTGCAACTCAGCAAATGTCATCGGGCGGTCGGTACGCACCCAATTTGGTGCATCATAAGGCAGGCGAGGTGCTAATGGCTCAACCTTATCCACCGTTACATTCTGACCACGAAACAGAATATTGCCTTGCGCGATCCCCTGTGCCGCAGTAATCAGGTCATTATCATCGCGCCCCAGAATCAGCAATAACTTCACATACGGGTTATTCGGATGACTGATGATTTCCACCGTTGGAGCTTTCACCGGCGGGTAATCTTTTAGGAAATCAGGGCGTTGAGCGTTAGTCGCGAATACTACGCCATGCTGAGTAGGCAGTTGGTTATACAATACCGGGAAGTTCTGCCCATGCCATTGCGCCTTATCACCAAACCATGAGGCCAGAATAGCCGCGGCCCGCTGCTGCGACACATCAGGTGCAGCAGCAAATATCACGGGTAGAATCAGCGGGCGATTATCTCTGGCATCAAAAAATGGCTCAGGAAAGTGGGATAAATCATTTTTAACCAGCAGCGATTGATAGCGCAAATCCAGTGAGCTGGACTTACTGACATCCAACCACAGGGTATTGCTCGCTGGGTTCTCACAGATATTTTGATAATGGCCGACAAAAACTAACCGCAAGCGGTTGAAATCAGTGATGTAACGCGGATCAATCGGTAATTGAAGGTGGGTGGGTTTACCAAGCTGATCTTTGGTGATCGCCATGACGCCCATCAGTTCATCATTCAGCAAGATTTTCACCTGCGACTCCACCGGGATCAGCGAAGGTGATGGCGTAAACTCAAGATTCAAGGTCGCATGAGTCACCACCTCATCACTGCGCACGCCGAACTCAAGCTGGCCTTCAGGGTTAGTGCCACGCAAGGAGAAGGTCCCCGGCGGCGGCGCGATTTTGGCAAACGAATATTCTACGTCGCGCACCGGTATATCACCCGATATTGCGGGTATCTGCGCCGCGTCAGTGGCCATGACCGCCGATTGAGCTGACGGTACCGTTGGAGTTTCAGCATGGGTGAATGACGTCAATCCCAAAGCCAATGCGGTAAACCACGTTATTTTTCTCATCACCATACCATCATCAATGTTGAGCCACTGTCTGGCCTTGGCTACTCGGAGCCTGATTTTTACCGACGCCATGGGGTACAAATGACGCTATCCAGGCAATCAGGGAAGTAAATCCTACTAATACATTTCGCATTACCGGTGGCGCATAGCTGGCCATACGGACATATCCTTTAAAGCCCAGCGCCAACACATCGCGCAGGCTTTCAATTGGCTTATCTTCAGGAAAACCATCCTGCCACAGCGCCCAGGTATCGGCACGGGCAAAGGTACACTGTATAAAATCAATATGTTGTGCCACGCTCAGTTGATGCATTCGCATCCCGGCTTTAGTGCCGAAGGCACGGGTCACCTCACAGGGGAAGGTGTACTCCTGCGCCCCACGTTTGAGCAGTAAATGAACCGCCTCACCCTCTTGCAGTAATCCGGCTTCGCGCATTTCAATCCCCACGCCACCATCGGAATAGTCGCGCAATGTACAGGAGAACAAGTGACCATCAGCACGAGCTACTGCGGCTGGCATGGCTATCTCGACCCGGTGTGACTGGCGAACTTGTTTAGCTTCAACTGCCACCGCGACGGCACCGCCTAAAATCGTCATGTTATAAATCACCCACACCAAGCTGATAACCACCGTCATAATTTCATTCGACGGGCCATGACCCAAACGCCACAAACCCGCAATCAGGCCGGCAACATTGAGAAGAACCAGCGCGATATACGGGCGGGTGATCACCCAATCCACATGCTGCTCTTCAACCAACCCCCCTTTCGACGTCACGTTAAACGTTCCTTTGTGTGGGCTGAGAAGTGCCATGGTGGTCGGACGGGCGATATACCATGCCAACACCGTTTCATAGATTTCACTCCAGAAGGAATGGCGGTATTTCCCTTGCAGACGGGAGTTGGTCAGACTGGCATGGATCATATGCGGCAACACATAGAGTGCAATCGCCAGTGCCGGAGCAAAAATGATGTAAGCATGCAGCAACAAGAAAGCCAGCGGAGCGGTTAGAAAGATTAAGCGTGGAATACCGGATAAAAAGTGCAGCATGGCATTGGCATAACATAAGCGCTGGACTAACTTCAGCCCCTTACCCAGTAGCGGATTATCCAGCCGGAAGATCTGAACCATGCCCCGCGCCCAGCGGATACGCTGCCCGATATGCGCCGATAAACTCTCGGTTGCCAAGCCTGCGGCCTGCGGAATGCGGATATAGGCGGAGGAGTATCCTTTACGGTGCATACGCAACGAGGTATGGGCATCTTCAGTCACTGTTTCTACCGCAATACCGCCAATAGCATCTAACGCACTGCGGCGCAGCACAGCGCAAGAGCCACAGAAGAAGGTGGCATCCCACATATCGTTACCGTCTTGCACCAAGCCATAAAACAGTGTGCCCTCATTCGGCGTCTGACGAAAACGCCCCAGGTTTCGCTCAAAGGGGTCGGGAGAGAAAAAGTGATGCGGCGTCTGGAGTATGCCCAGCTTGGTATCTTTAAAGAACCAACCCAACGTCAGTTGCAGGAAAGAACGGGTCGGCACGTGGTCGCAGTCAAAAATAGCGACAAACTCACCGTTAGCCTGTTTCAATGCATGGTTAATGTTACCGGCTTTAGCATGCTCGTGGGTGGGTCGGGCAATGTAGTGCACCCCGACCTCAGCAGCGAATGCTTTAAACGCAGGTCGGTTACCATCATCCAAAATATAGATATTGATTTTGTCTTTTGGCCAATCAATACCAAGAGCGGCATAAATAGTTGGTTTAACCACGCCAAGGTCTTCGTTATAGGTCGGCACCATCAAATCAATGGTCGGCCAACTATTGATATCATCCGGCATTGCCACCGGCTGGCGATTAAGCGGCCAAATGGTCTGGAAGTAACCCAGCACCAGCACCACCCAGGCGTATGTTTCAGCGAACAGCAACAATAAGCCGCATACCAGACTGACGGGGTCATCCCAGTTCAGCGTTTCGGTATAGCGCCACCACAGATAGCGGCAGGAGACGGTTAAAGACAGCACGATAAGCATTAAGGTTGGTAAGCGGCCCGGCACCCGTCGCACCACCATCGCCAACGCCCAAAGCAGCAGCACAAAAACGAACTGCGCCATCATGCCAAACGGCTGAGAAATACACAGCAGCGCTAATATGCCGGTGAAAATACCCAAAATAATAAACAGGACCCGGCGGGTGCGCTTTGATGACGGGGTTAATCGGGTGATAAGCGATTGTTCCAGTCGCTGGAGTTCAAAACGTTCGGGCATGTTCCCCAGCCAACGGATATAGCCTTGTCTTGTATGTTTTACCCACTTTTTGCCGACTGCGGCAGGCTGGAGCCTCTTTTCATTGCGCGATTCAGGATAGGTCAGTAGCAGCCACAACCCTTGCAAGAGATACCGTAGGCCATCGCCAAGCCGTGGGCGAATAGGTGAAATCTGTGGGAACCAGTAAGTGCGGTTTTGTATTACACGTTGCCAACTGGGCGACTCAAAACGCAAAAAAATCCAGCACAACGGCAGCGCCAACGTGGTCAGAAAAGCGGTAAGCACGGTGCAACCTTGCTGCATATACAGATGATAACGACGGCGCATCCCCTGATAAACCGGGGTCAGAAATAACATCCGCATCAAGTAGTTCATAGCCTGTTGTTCGCCACAGTAATCAAACACCAATTTGCCAGTGTGGTGACCTCTTCAGCAGCCAAACTTTGCCCACTGTATTCACCCAATGGTTGTTTGGCCGCCAACGCTTCAGCCATTGCTTCATCGCGATGAATAAATGTAGGTAATAAGTTATCCAGGCTTTGTAGCCAAAGCTGATGTAAATCCTGTTGTAGATGGCTACTGGCAGAAAATTGGTTCAGCAGGAAATGGCAGTCGACAGGCAGATTTTGCTGATGGAGGCGAATATGACAACTGGCATCAGCATGGATCAATACCAGCACCAGATCAGCCAGCGCTAAAATCTGGCGCGTGAATATACTATCACCCGCAGGGATATCCAATAGAATCCAGCAATCGGGCGCGCTGGCTTGCAACGCAGACAGGTTTTCTCGCCATTGACCGGGGTGCTGTTGTAAGGACGCGTTCAGTTGCTCAGTTTCAATGAGAGTTAGTTGGCCAAATGGCAGAAAATCTAACCCTTCGGTATAGCGCATCGCCCCTTGCTGCCAACCTTGGCCCTCAATTTCAGCTTTGGCCCAACCACGGGTTTGATCAAACGGCATATTGAAATGCAACCGCAATAAATTATCCGGTGAAAAATCGATCACCAGAACTGATTCCTTCAGTTGTTGCAATGCCCAAGCAAGCGCGGCGGTTACCGATGTGGTACCAATCCCCCCTCTTATCCCTTGTAACGCCAGTACCGGCATAAACTATTCACTCCCTGTGGATTGTGCCAGTTCAGCCAACAATGGCCAGCGAGCCATCATCTGAGTTAATCGTTCCTGACGGACGATATCGATATAACTTAACGTTGGTAATGAGAAAGCCTGAGTTAATGCTAGTAGATCATCCTGAGATTCGAGCGATGTTTTGGCGTGAAATCGATTTATTATGGTTTTCATTTATCCGCCTTTAGAAAATAGGCTATGGTAAGTAATTATAACAATAATTTGAGTATACTTTCTCCCAATAAGATGAGTCTTAGATTATTATCACGGTAAAGACATTGGTTAATAATTATTGCAATGTTACAATTGTTAACTGAATTTATCCAGTAATTGGCCCAATCGCATTTTAACCAAGCAGATAAAGAATCTATGCCACGATCTTTCACATTAGGTATTCGAAAAATCTGGGATGAATTAGCCGTGATGCAGGCGCCTGGGTTTTATTGGGTCAATATTGAACGTCAAATTGATGCTAATTTATTCTGTCAGCAACTTATTCGTAACCAATCTGAAAATACTCGAGCCGCATTGATTTGTTGCGGGCTAAAACCTGAGAAATTACTGGCAAACATTGTGGGTTATGGCCCCTATAAATTGCCACTTTTTACCTTACCGGCACAAAGAAAAGCATTACTACATTTAACTCAAGATTTAATGCGTTCATTACGGCCGCAACAGCGACTGTTCATTCTGTTAGCACCGGCCAGTTTATGGCAAACATTCACTGGCGAAGAGATGCAGCAGTGGCTACAGCATATTCAGCAATGGCTGGAGGCGCAAAACTGTACGTTAATCGTAATTTGCCACAGTTCTGGTATTAATAAAATTAAGAATCAATTAGTTAGCCAGCACCGTTATTTACAAGGATTGGCTAGCCTGCAATGGCAGCAAGATAATGCCCAGTATGTTGCCTCTTGGTGGAGCACTGAAAAAGGGGTTACCGCCAATCAGTTAGTCCGATTGGAAGCAGATGAACAAGGCTGGAGCATGGCGGATGAAGTTCAACAGGCACTGCCGCCTTCACGTAATGATGAGCATCTGTATTTGGCGGAACGCACTATTTTGGAAGGCGCTCCGCCACTCTCTACCAACTGGCAACTACTTGATAATAATGCAGTATTGGCGCAGAGGGCAATAAGTGCTCATGCCGCCACATTGATTTTTGCTCTTAATCAAAGTGAGCAAATCGACGATTTAGCACATCAGATCCATAACATACGCCGCCAACGGGGTGATGCTATCAAAATTGTGGTGCGTGAAATGAACGCCAGCCTGCGTTACAGCGATGAACGTTTATTGCTGGCCTGCGGCGCGAATCTGATCGTGCCTCACATCGCACCGCTGTCACGCTTTCTTACCATGTTGGAAGGTATTCAGGGCCAACATTCCTCTCGGCATGTTCCTCAAGATATCAATGCGTTATTGGAGGCGTTACGCCCACTTCAGCTTAAAGGTTATTTACCTCCCGCGGAGTTCTGCCACTCTGTTTTGCAACTGATGAACAACACGCTACTGCCAGAAAACGGCAAAGGTGTCATGGTTGCTCTGCGGACAGTCCCTGGGTTACAGGCCAGACAAGCACTAACACTGTGCTATCTACGCCGCTATGGTGATGTGGTAACGGTAGCTGATAACCATGTGGTATTATTCCTTTCCACCTGCCGTATCAATGACTTAGATACTGCTCTGAAGTATATATTCCGTTTGCCGGTGGCTGAAATTTTCAGTAACCAACGGGTGTGGTATCAGGATCAGGCAATTATCGCTGAGATTCATCGGATGAATACCCCCGATGCATGGCAAATGACCGGTGACAAAAAATCCTATACGCAACAGATTGATACAGCTGAGCAAGCCGAAGTTAGCCGACGAGTCCCCGTGCCTCTGGCACTGAATGTCGGACCGAACAAGGAGCGAACCCAATGAATCTCAACGATATCTGGCAAATCCTGCTGTGCGCTGCGGTTATCTTTTTCCCTCTGGGTTATGTGGCACACCGTTGGTTTCCACGCTGGTGGGAGAAAAGACAACATCTGTTCTTATCTGCGCGATATTTAAAATCAGAAGGGGTTTGGTTGCGTAATGGCTCCTCTTCACTGACGAAGAAACAACCATGAATGCAAAGAATAAACTGCAAGAATCACCGAGCCCGTGGCGCTATTGGCGTGGTCTTGGCGCATGGAACTACTATTTCCTGCTAAAGTTTGCCTTGCTGTGGTTTGGTTACCTGAACTTCCATCCGTTGGCCAACTTGGTGTTTATTGCTTTCCTGCTATTTCCGATCCCGGCCTATAGGGTCCACCGCTGGCGTCACTGGATTGCGATCCCAATAGGTATTGGTTTGCTGTATCACGACACCTGGCTACCGGGGCTCAACAGTATCCTGAGCCAAGGCTCGCAGATTACCGGCTTTAGCTTCAGTTATCTAATTGAATTAATTAGCCGTTTTATTAACTGGGCCATGATAGGAACCGCCTTTGTTATCCTGGTGGGCTACCTGTTTATTTCACAGTGGATTCGGGTGACGGTTTTTGTTGTTGCAGCCATGATTTGGCTGAATGTTGCCAGCATCGCCGGACCGGCATTTTCTCTGGCACCTGCCGCTGAAACGTCGGTAGCATCATCTCCAGTAACACTGGGGGCTGAGCCGCCAACGCCTAATAGTCATCAGGTGGCGGCCAGTGGCCCACCAACCGATGCCAATCTGACGGCTTATCTGAATGCATTTTATGAGCAGGAGAAAACCCGCCATACGGCATTCCCTACATCGCTGCCAACAGATGCGCAACCTTTTGATTTATTAGTTATTAATATCTGCTCGCTGTCTTGGTCAGACATTGAAGCTATCCAACTGGATAAGCACCCGCTGTGGAATAAGTTTGATATTCTGTTCAAGAACTTCAACTCTGCCACCGCCTACAGTGGCCCAGCCTCTATTCGACTACTGCGCGCCAGTTGTGGCCAGTCATCGCACAAAGACCTCTATCTGCCACAAGAGCAGCAGTGTTATCTATTTGATAATCTTGCGAAACTTGGCTTCGCATCTCAGTTGATGATGGACCACTCAGGTGTATTTGGTAATTATCTGCAAAACATTCAAGATGACGGCAATATGCGCGCACCGCTGATGTCACAAAAAGGCATCAGTAATCAATTGGCGTCCTTCGATGGTGAGCCAATTTACAATGATCTGGAACTGCTCAACCGCTGGCTGGAACAGCAGCAGAAAGGGGGGGATAGCCGCAGCGCAACCTTCATGAATATCATACCGTTACATGATGGTAACCGTTTCGTTGGTACCAATAAAACGGCTGATTACCACGCTCGCGCCCAAACGCTATTTGACCAATTGAATACGTTTTTGGCGGCGTTGGAAAAATCAGGCCGCAAAGTTATGGTGGTGGTGGTACCAGAGCATGGAGCCGCGCTGGTTGGCGATAAAATGCAGATGTCCGGCCTGAGGGATATCCCCAGCCCAAGTATCACGCATATCCCTGTTGGGATTACGTTAATGGGAATCAAAGCGCCACAGCCCGCCAGCCCGGTGATTATCAATACGCCAAGCAGCTATCTGGCGCTTTCTGAATTAGTATCACGTGTGGTCGATGGCAAAGTATTTACTGCGCCGACTATCGATTGGCAGGCCCTGACACAAGGATTGCCGCAAACGGCGGTAATATCGGAAAACGATAATGCCATTGTGATTCAATATCAGGGAAAACCTTATATTCGATTAAATGGCGGTGACTGGGTGCCTTACCCACAATAAAAACCGAATAGTATTGTCTTCGGCTATTTGATAAAGGGTGCATTAATTGCACCCTTTATTATTCACATCTCAACAGAATGATGTTTACAGCGATAGGGGCTGCATTTACTAGATAGAACTAAAAATGTGATCTATATCATTTTAAGTGAATGTTAACCTCGACCTAAATAACAGGAGTACTCGGTTATTAACTCATATTCAGCAATATGAAATTGTTCCGTAACTATTTATTTACAAGATTACGTTCACATTTACAGTAATTATTTTTAAAATGAAGTTATAAATAGTCAATGGAAGGCTATTTTCAGTTATAAAAAAACGCCGAATTATCGGCGTTGTTGTAATTGATATCGCACTCGTCGATTGGACCCCAACCAACAGCGCTGGGGCCTTAACCCGTGTTAGCTGGCTTTTTCTGCTTCATCCTGATCAACCGCAAAGCAGGCGACCATTTGATCACCATATTGCTTCAGTTGCGGCTGTAGCTGGGTGCAAGTCCCAAACGCCCGACGACAACGGGCATTAAATGCGCACCCCGGTGGCGGGCTCATGGGGCTAGGTAGCTCACCCGTCAATTTAATTCGCTCACGGCGCATATCAGGATTCAGCCGGGGGGTAGCAGAGAGCAATGCCTGTGTATAAGGGTGGCGTGGGTTATTAAAAATGGCTTCTTTACTGCCTTTCTCAACACAGCGCCCCAGATACATCACCATCACTTCATCAGCAATGTGCTCAACCACTGATAAATCATGGGAAATAAAGACATACGACAGACCCAGTTCCTGCTGCAAATCCATCATCAGGTTCAATACCTGAGCCCGCACCGAAACATCCAGTGCAGAAACCGGCTCATCGGCAATCACTACATCGGGATTCAACATCAGCCCACGGGCAATGGCGATACGCTGGCGCTGACCGCCGGAAAACATATGGGGATAACGGTCATAATGCTCGGTTTTTAGGCCGACCTTTGCCATCATTGCCAATGTTTTTTCACGCCGCTCTTTGCTGTTGAGATTAGTATTGATTTGCAGTGGCTCTTCCAGAATCTGCCCCACTTTCTTACGTGGGTTCAGCGAGCCATAAGGGTTCTGGAACACAATCTGGATCTTCTGACGCCGCAGCTTTTCCGCACTTTCATCCGGCTTAAGCAAATCCTGACCCTGGTAGTAAAGCTCACCGCCAGTTGGGATCTCTATCATAGTCAGCAAGCGGCCCAGTGTGGATTTACCACAACCGGACTCGCCAACCACGGCCAATGTTTTACCGCGCTCCAAGGTGAAAGAAACCCCATCCAGTGCTTTAACCAGACGCTCTGGTGCAAAGAACCCTTTTTTGACCGGATAGTATTTTTTCAGGTCGATAGCCTGTAATAGCGGCTTGGATACCTGTAATTCTTTTTTCATATCAGTTGGTTGGCTCATAAGGTCGGCCTCCCCGCATCATCGAGCGGTGTATGACATTTAACCTGACGCCCCGCTGGCCCCAGCAGTTCTGGCTCTTCACGGCGGCAACGATCATTGGCATACGGGCAACGTGGGTTCAGCAAGCACCCGTCAGGACGGTCATATTTACCCGGTACCACACCCGGTAACGACGCCAGACGCGCTTTATCCTGAGCAAACTCCGGTAAGGCTCGTAACAATGCCTGAGTGTACGGGTGCCGTGGCGCGCGGAAGATTTCCGAGGCTTTACCGGTTTCCACTACCTGACCGGCATACATCACAATAATATGATGAGCCGCCTCAGCCACCAGTGCCAGATCATGGGTTATCAACAGCAGCGCCATATTTTCACGCTGCTGTAGCTCCAGCAGCAATTCAATAATCTGGGCCTGAATGGTCACGTCCAGCGCAGTCGTTGGCTCATCAGCAATCAACAATTTCGGCCGACAAGCAATCGCCATCGCAATCATCACGCGCTGGCTCATCCCGCCGGAAAGCTGATGCGGATACACATCCAGACGTGACGCGGGATCAGGAATGCCCACCAGCGTCAGCAAATCCACCGCCCGCTGACGGCGGGTTTTACGGTTGCCACCCTGATGCACCTTCAGCGCTTCCATAATCTGAAAACCGACGGTGTAGCACGGGTTCAAACTGGTCATCGGGTCCTGGAAGATCATGGCCACTTCCGAACCCACTAACTGACGCCGCTCTTTCTCGGAAATCTTGGTCAGGTCACGGCCATTAAACTCCAGCTTGTCAGCCATCACTTTGCCGGGGTAATCAATCAGTCCCATAATCGCCAGTGAACTGACCGATTTACCGGAACCGGATTCACCCACAATCCCTACCACCTGCCCTTGCTCAATGCTGTAGCTAATACGGTCTACGGCCTTGAACGGCGCACCTTCGTCACCGAAGTGCACCGACAATTTATCTACATTTAAAAGTGCCATCTCTCTCTACCTCTGTTACTGCTTGAGTTTGGGGTCGAGAGCATCACGCAGGCCGTCCCCCATCAGGTTAAACGCCAGAACCGTCAGCAGGATCGCCACACCGGGGAAGGTCACGACCCACCAGGCGCTTTGGGCGAACTGCAACACGTCAGAGAGCATGGTGCCCCATTCCGGTGTTGGCGGTTGCGCACCCATGCCGAGAAAGCCGAGAGCCGCCATATCCAGAATGGCGTTAGAGAAGCCGAGAGAAGCCTGCACGATTAACGGCGCAAGGCAGTTGGGCAGGATATTGATAAACATCTGGCGCATCGCACCCGCCCCAGCCACTCTTGAGGCCGTTACGTAGTCGCGGTTCACCTCAACCAGCACCGCGGCACGGGTTAAACGGACATAATGCGGCAAGGCAACAAAGGTCAATGCGAGCGAGGCGTTAACGATGGAGGGGCCAAATACCGCCACCAGCACTAATGCCAGCAACAGGCTTGGCAGTGCCAGCATGATATCGACAACACGCATGATGATGGCATCAACGATACCGCCAAAATAACCGGCCAATAAACCGAAAATCACGCCCATCACCAGTGATAGCACCACCACCAGACAACCCACCAGCAGCGAGAGGCGAGCACCGTACATCAGGCGAGATAACACATCACGGCCCACATCATCGGTACCCAGCAGGAATTTCCAACTGCCACCCTCTTCCCAAACCGGCGGTTTCAGTAACGCATCACGAAATTGCTCTGCCGGCCCGTGCGGGGCAAGCCAGGTAGCACCAGCGGCAATCAATAGCATAATAATAATGTAGAACAGGCCGATAACAGCCCCTTTATTGCGCTTGAAATAGTGCCAAAACTCCTGCAATGGAGTCATCGGCTTCGGCGCACTTTTTACTGTAGACTCAGTAAGTTGAGACATTCTGCGCCCCTTATTTCTTGTGACGAATACGCGGGTTAACTACGCCATAGAGCACATCTACCAGCAAGTTAACTAAAATAATCATGATTGCGACCAGCAACACACCACCCTGAACCACTGGGTAATCACGGCGTTGCAAGGCATCCATCAGCCAGCGCCCTAACCCCGGCCAGGAGAAGATGGTTTCCGTCAGAATAGCGCCAGCCAGCATGGTACCAACCTGCAAGCCAATCACGGTAACCACCGGCAGCAAAGCATTACGCAGTGCATGGACCACAATCACCCGCATCCGGCTCAGGCCTTTCGCCCGCGCAGTACGGATATAATCTTCACCCAAGACTTCCAGCATCGAGGAGCGCGTCATACGTACGATGACGGCAAGAGGGATAGTCCCTAAAACGATGGCAGGCAAAATCATATGCATCACCGCGTCTTTGAAATCACCCGGCTCACCCCAAACAAAGGTGTCAATCAGCATAAAACCAGTCAAAGGCAGGCTGTCATCAAGGAACACCGTATCACTGACGCGCCCGGAAACCGGGGTCAGGTTCCATTGGACCGAGACCAACATAATCAGCATGATGCCCCACCAGAAGATAGGCATCGAATAGCCGGTAAGGGAGATCCCAACAGCGGTGTGATCGAATATTGAACCGCGTTTAACTGCCGCCAACACCCCCACCGGAATACCCACCGCGATAGCAAACAGCATCGCGCAGATCCCCAGTTCCAGTGTCGCTTTAAAGCGTGGGACGAACTCTTCCCAGACAGCAATACGGCTTTTCAGCGAGATGCCGAGGTCGCCATGTAATACGCCATTCACATAATGGAAGTATTGTTGATAGAGAGGCTTGTCTAGCCCCATTTCCGCCATGATTTGAGCATGACGCTCGGTGGAGATACCGCGTTCCCCAGCCATGATGGTCACCGGGTCACCCGGGATCATATGGACAAAAGCAAAGGTCAGCAAAGTAATGCCGATAAACGTTGGGATAACTAACCCCAAACGTCGGAGTATGAACTGCAACATATCCCGAACTCTCTGTGTAGAATGCCGGGCTGCTCGTGGGCAACCCAGCTTATTAAACCTCCCCAATAAGCTATTTTACTTGCCATTTTGACCTAGGTCAGTGCTCACCACCGTCACGTAGCCATGATTTACAAGGTCATGGTGTCCGCTCCGGTGCTTGCGCGCTGTCCATGCCCAAAATTTCTGCGACAATAACACTTATTGGGAGAGGTTATATGGCTCACATCTGTATCTGTCTTAACCTATACCCTTCATACTTCAAACTGCATGTGCGTTGGCTACACTCGTTACTCGGCCCGTCCATGGGCCTCGCCTCTGCGAGGCCGCTGCAAACAGCGTTCAAATCGGTTCCCGATCGATTTGTCACCCGAATCACTTACTTCAGTAAGCTCATCGGGACTCATTCGCTTGCCGCCTTCCTGCAATTCGAATTATTTTGGGTATCAACAAGAAACCGGCGAATATGCGTATTCCACACATTCACCGGTTTATCTAAGGTTAAAATTAATCCAGGGACACGTTCTCGAAATGGTGTTTACCCAACGGATCTACAACATAACCCTTCACTTCTTTACGCACTGGCTCATACACAGTTGAGTGAGCAACAATCAGCGCCGGAGCTTGATCATGCATAACAACCTGAGCTTGTTTGTAAAGTGCGACACGTTTGTCATGATCAGACTCAGCACGAGCAGGCTGAATCACGTCTTCAAACGGCTTATAACACCATTTGGAGTAGTTGGAACCTTGCTTGGCCGCATCACAGCTAAACAGGGTGGCGAAGAAGTTGTCTGGGTCCCCATTGTCCCCGGTCCAACCCATCATCACTGTTTCATGCTCGCCGTCTTTAGCACGCTTGAGGTATTCGCCCCACTCGTAAGTTACTATCTTGGCTTTCACACCAATTTTCGCCCAGTCAGACTGGATCATTTCAGCCATACGACGGGCATTCGGGTTGTACGGGCGCTGAACTGGCATTGCCCACAGATCGATAGCGAATCCATCTGGTAGGCCCGCTTCTTTCAACAGCTCTTTCGCTTTAGCCGGATCGTAAGCGTAATCTTTCACGTCATCGTTGTAGCCCCACATAGTCGGTGGGATCAGGTTCTTGGCTGCTTGACCAGCACCCTGATAAACCGCATCAATAATCGCTTCTTTGTTAACAGCCATGGTCAACGCCTGACGAACCTTCACGTTATCCAATGGTTTTTTCTCAACGTTGAAGGAGAGGTAACCGACGTTCAAGCCAGGTTGCTCCATCAGGTTGATGGTTTTGTCTTCTTTCATGCGAGCAATGTCAGCCGGGTTAGGGTATGGCATAACCTGACATTCATTTTTCTGCAATTTAGCGTAACGGACTGACGCATCTGGTGTAATAGAGAACACCAAACGATCAATTTTCGGCTTGGTACCCCAGAAACCCTCAAAGGCTTTGTACAGGATACGGGAGTCTTTTTGGTATTGTTGCAACTGGAACGGGCCGGTACCGATTGGGTTCAAATCGACTTTTTCCGGGGTGCCCGCTTTCAGCATCTTGTCGGCATATTCAGCAGACAGGATAGAGGCAAAGTCCATCGCCAGATCGGCAAGGAATGGCGACTCAGGACGCGCCAATTCAAAACGCACGGTGTTGTCGTCAACTTTAACCACATTGGTGATCAAATCACCCATACCCATGCCCTGGAAGTATTCATAGCTGCCGCCAGACACTTTATGGTACGGATGTTTATCATCTTTCTGACGCATGAAAGAGTAGATCACATCGTCAGCATTGAAATCACGGGTCGGTTTGAAGTCTTTATTATCTTGCCACTTCACGCCTTTACGCAGATGGAAAGTATAGCTTTTGCCATCTGGGCTAATTTCCCACTTTTCAGCCAGACCAGGTTCAATTTCGGTAGTACCGAGTTTGAATTCAACCAGACGGTTGTAGATGGGTACCGAGCTGGCGTCATACGTTGTGCCAGAGGTAAAGAGCTGCGGGTTGAAACCCTCAGGTGAACCTTCAGAACAATAGACTAATGTTTTTGCTTGTACACTGGCCGCCACGGTCAGTGCAATCAGCCCAATACCGAATTTCAGTATCCCTGTTTTTCCCAAGGAAATCGTCATCGCTTGTGCTCCATTATGGTGATGTGTGTTGTGTGTACGGCCAGACCCTATAATTTTTTCGTCCGTGGACTGTACCGTTTTGGCTCATTAGCCACAGGGATGCGGGATTGAGATGTCGGATAAAAGCTATCACGACAGCAATTTTGAATGCATTGAATCACCCAAACTGCTCTCTATGACTCCCCCTGAGGGTACCAATTTGGCAACAGTTGGTGGCAACGTCAATACGGTCTGAAAGGTTTTATCAAGACAATGAGAAACAGCATGCAAACATAAAAAAAACTTCTCGTTAACATTATTAGCATGAAAAATTATGCTAGCGGTAATATGCCAGCGATATTGACTGGCTAATTAGAATAAAGCAGTCGCAACATCCAGTGACAAACGAAAAAACTTTGTTGCTAAATGATGCATATCGGGTAGGTTTTTTTTGTAATCTCGACAGAAAACAGGAGGAAATGCTGTCGTGACAGCCGATAAGTGACGTGATCGTTGTCACATCCAGCCAGAATTTCACACATCTTGCGTGCCGTTAAAAAAGCAAAGTCAGCTTGCCCTCCCCCTCACCGTCCAAGAGATAGCAAGGCTTCATACGAAAGCGCACCCTAATGGTGCCCCTTATGAGTGCATGACAGCGCAACAGATATTATCGGTGACCAAATCATGTCAGTGGGGGCGATTTAGCTTAAGGAAATAGCGGGATGGATAGGCACATTTGGCAGAAAAAACACCAAAAAAAACCCTGACTTAAAAGTCAGGGTTCTTAAATTTGGTCGGCGAGAGAGGATTCGAACCTCCGACCCACTGGTCCCAAACCAGTTGCGCTACCAAGCTGCGCTACTCGCCGAATCGGGGCGCATCTTACTGCTACGATTTTTGGCCGTCAATCACTTTTTAACAAACGCTGAGTGACTGTTGTTAAAAACATCACCAACGGCTAAAACTGACGCATTTGCACGTAAATCAGGCTTCCGCTTGCTTTAATTCTGGCGATTGCGCCCGTAGGAATGGCAGCAAGAAGAATGCAGATAAACAGGCCGCAATGGAAATAACCACAAAGAAACCATTCCAGTGCCAAACCTCCATCACGCGGGCAATGGGGTAGCCAGATAAGGCCGCACCCAAGTAGGCAAACAACCCAACAAAACCGGTAGCAGCTCCCGCAGCATCCTTATGTGAGCATTCAGCGGCAGCCATACCAATTAACATCTGCGGGCCAAAAATGAAGAAGCCAATGGCAAAGAAGCAACTCGCCTGCAAGATGTAACTGACACCCGGCATAATCCACAACGACGCCACCGAGAGGAAAATTCCAATAGCAAATATCAAGTTCATTGGCCCACGGTTGCCACGGAACCACTTATCAGAACCCCAACCTGCCACCAACGAGCCAATAAAGCCCCCCACCTCGAACAGTGAAATCGCCGAGTTGGCCGTCATCAATGAATAACCTTTCTCTTGTGTCAAATAAAGGTTACCCCAGTCATTGATAGCAGTACGAACGATATAAACCAGCACGTAAGATACCGCCAGCAACCAGATATATTTGTTGGTTAATACATAGCGCTTCACAATCTCTTTATTTGATAGCCCCTGGCCTTCAGATTCCTGGACCAATTCCATCGCATCATTGCGCCACTTACCCACACTCGGCAACCCCATCGTGCTCGGCTTATCACGCAAGCGCCAACACATCAGTAAACCGATCACCACACCGATAATACCAGGGATAATCATGCCGTAACGCCAGCTAAAGTGCAGAGAAATAAAGCCGACCAACAGGGGAATCAGCGCACCACCAAAGTTATGCGAAGTATTCCACATCGCCCACCAACCCCCGCGTTCTGAGCGCGAATACCAACTGGTCAGGATTTTGGAGCAAGGCGGCCAACCCCAACCTTGGAAGAAGGCATTAAGGATCCACAAAGAACCAAACACGAGCAGTGACGAGCTCATGCCGAACAGGATATTGATAACCCCGGTCATAACCAACCCAATGCCCATAAAGTAGCGCGGATTTGAGCGGTCACTTATCATGCCGGAGATAAATTTAGAGCAACCATAAGTGATATAAAAGAGTGTGCCTAAAATCCCGACATCCGACATGGTCAGCCCTAAATCACTCAGCATTGCAGGCATGATGAAGTTAAAGCTTTTACGGGTGAAATAGAACGCAGCGTAGCCGATATACATCGTCCACATTAGTTGAATACGCCAATATTTATAAGACGAATCAATTTGCGCTTGATCCGTGACGGGCGGCACGTTATCGCGGCTTTTGAGGAAAGACCACATGTGAACCTCAGAAATTTTTTCAAGTAGAGTCATCATGTTCCTCGTGCGTACAAAACCAATGAGAAAAAACCCTGCAAAAACCGAGAATATTTCTTAGTTTTCATTAGCTGACAGAGAAACTGTGGGCAAGGTCACATTTAAACAGGTGCCGTTATCGACACTCAGCGTAAAATCCCCCCCTAAAGCACTCACCCGTGACTGCATACCTCTTAGCCCATAACCTGGGGTTAATGTCGCCAAATCAACACCTTTTCCATTGTCGTGAATCGTCAGTGTTATCTGTTTATCATTCTGTTGTGCATTAATTTCAATCCGGCTGGCAGCACCATGGCGATAGGCATTGGTTACTCCCTCCTGACAGATACGGTATAGGGTGATTTTCAGTGTTTCATCTATATCAGCGTCACTGAGTTGCCAGTTAAGCACGCCGGTCACTGATTGATCCTGCGGAATAAGTTCACGCATTAGTGCAGCAATAGCCGCCGATAAGGGCAGATTATTCAATGCCGCAGGCCACAGTTTCGCCAAAACATCATGGACACCATCGTAAACCCGCAACGCCAGCGTCTCGACCATTTCGGCACTGGTCAAAACCTGTGGTTGGGTAGTTAACCGTTTGATAATACTGGCTTGGGTTCGGATAACCGTCACTGTCTGCCCAACCTCATCATGCAGTTCACGTGCAACATCACGCCGGGCATGTTCTTCGGCCACCACCAATGCTTTAGCCAACTCACGATTTTCATTCAGCCGTAGCTGTAATTGGTAATTTAACTCGCGCTGACGCTGGATCCCCGCGCCTAATAATAAGCCGGTCAAACTCTGCGCCAATAACGACAACAACAAATCACGGTGTGAATCTAATTCTGCGGGGGTATTGATCAATAACACCATGCCATTGAGCAATGTGGCCACCACCGCCCCTTGCCAACCATAGCGATAAGACATAAATACAATCGGGATTGCCAAACAGAACGGTGCAAACAAATACAAATCTGACTCGGTGACATGATGTTGTAGCCAAATGCTCAAGGCGAATAGCAGCAGATACCACAGGATATGGCGCAAACGTAGATTAATGGGTTTATGAATCAGCCCCGGTTCCAGCGGAGACCAGATTTGACGCGCCAGATAGTGCCACAACAACAGACAAATCGGCGCGATGGTAAATCCACCCACCAACCCCAATAGCAGCGCCATAGCACCCTGACCACTGTTAATCTGCCATCCTAATGCTTGTATCAATGCAGCACCAAAAATCACCACACCTTGCATCAAGGGCCACTTCCATTCACTGCCGCTGCTCTGATTGCGCAACAGCCAAGGAGAAGCGATAACCGCCAATAACGTGGTCGCCAGCAGTAAGGGAATCGCAGCCCACAGCAAGCTATAAGGATAGCCAAACTGATCGGTCAGCAGCCACCATAGCAGTGCATCACCCAACAGAATGCCCGGCCAATATTGACGTGGGCTTTGCAATAAAATGCCCATCCGCAGGCCAAACGGGAACAGCAGTAGTGCCTGTAACGGCCGATCAACTAATTGAGTGCCAACGGACCATAAACAGAAAGCTGCAGTGATATAAATAAATAACAATGCCAGCAGCATAATAAAACGCTGCATCATAGATTCAATACCTGCTTAGCTAACTCAACGTTATTACTGACACCGAGCTTGGAAAATAAGTTAGCGCGATGGACATGCACGGTTTTCGGTGACAGGCCAAGTGACTCGGCTATCTCGCGCACTTCCATTCCTTGCGCTAATAACAAGGCAACTTCCCGCTCACGTCGGGTTAAGGGGTCAACAGCAATACGAGTCAATTGTTGGGCGATTTCAGGCATCAGATAGACGCCGCCACTGCCAACGGTACGGACAGCCGAAACCAGATCTTCTGGCTTACAACGCTTGGATAGAAACCCCCGCGCACCGCGCTCCAACGCCATTTCCACTAGCGCCGGGCTGTCGTGCATCGAGAGCATAATGACCCCCATCCCTGAAGGGAGGTCTTTCAGTAAATCTAAACCACTCTCATCAGGCATCGAGATATCACAAATACAGATATTCGCCTGTAGGCTAGGTAATCCGAGGCGTGCCTGTTTTGCTGAACTAAACTCCCCCACCACTTGAATATCGTCTTCCAGAGAAAGTAGCTGGGCAAAACCTGAGCGCACAATGTCATGATCATCAATAAAGGCAACACGGTAAGTCATGGAAGACTCCAGCCAGTAGGGATTGGAACTGGAGTATACCGTAACCTAAAAGTGACAATGGGATTGGAATCAAAAATCATTTCATATCGGATTATACTTGTGCTAAATGTTTATTTTGCAGGCCGCCCCGGTGCCTGGCACCAGTTATTCTGGGCATTAATGCCGCCATCTGGCGAGGTATAACCTAAACAACCCAAAATAGAATCAAACAATTCAACCTGACGATGGGTCTTACCCACCCGCTGCTCAGCCTGTAGTTGCTCAAAAGCCGCGAGATGATCCGGTTGCGCCAGGAATTTGTCCGAGGCCCAAACCATCAATGGCACACGGAATTGCTCCGGGGGCGCCATTTCACGTGGTGTTCCGTGGAAGTGGGAGTTCTCGTCAATAGACTCACCATGATCCGATGCATAAAACACTAATGCTTTTTTATCCCGCATTTGGTCAATCACATTTGCGATAAACGAATCGGTATACAGCACACTGTTATCAAAAGCGTTCACCAATTGCTGCTTACTGCAAAAATCATCGACCCCCATACATTCAGGCTGATAGCGGGCATAACTGCGGGGATAGCGTTGGGAATAGAGGTAATGTGAGCCTTTGGTGTGCAATACCACCAAATGCTTGCCTACAGGATAACGCCCCAGAGACTCCTTCAATTCATCAACCAGCAGCATGTCATCTACCGGCTTATCATCGTTGCGCTTCTCTGAAGCAATCAATTCACGGAACGAGTAATTATCAGTATTCGCATTGTTGTAGAACCAAATTTCGCTCTGCATGGCAAACAGTTCAGAGGTAAAACCCAATGATTTCATCACCGTAAACACATTTTGCTCTTTCAATGTACGCTGTGGATTATTCTCAGTGCCGCCTTCGCGCACAAACATGCAGCGCAGTGAAAGTTTGGTTGAGGTATCACAAGATGTGCCACGGAAAGCGACTAAATTCTTCTCTTTACTCAGGCGAGGAGTGGTATCACGTGGGTATCCCAACAACCCCATATGATCCCAACGCGTTGTTTCGCCAATGATAAACACAACATAGGTGTCATCAATACCGGCCGGCGCGATATAAGTATGGTGTTCGGTCGGGTTATACAATGTTACCGCATCATAACGCTCGTTATATTGGGTATAAGCATATAAACCCAATGCAGCCAACCAGTTAGAGGGTAAATATGAGTGAGCAACCACACCGCCATAACTCGGTAAATCCACCGTTTTCAGCTGCTCATTAGCATCTTGTACATTATCCAGATAGCGTAACGGCAACCAAACCAGCGCCACAGCAACTGCCATCAACAAAACAGGCTTAATACGCTGCCCTGGCGTCAAAAATTGCTCAAGCAGGGTTAACCGCAGAGTGTTTTTCCAAATAAGTAGTAGCGGTAGTGTGCTGACCAGCACCATCCAAATGACAAAATGTAACCCGATGACTTCTTTCGATAAATCTGTATCGGTGGTCAGCACCGAAATAACGATGCCGTAGCCAATGACAACATTGAAAAAAGTCATGTAATAGCTGGCAGCGACAGAAATTAGGACCAGCAGGGTGGCAATAACACGATAAAACCACCGGCCACCGAGGGAGATCACCCTCATAACAAAAAAGGTAAACAGAATAATGGCCATCACTTCGATGATAGCAGACACGACTTTTATGCCTTGGATACCTTGGCTAAAGGAGTCAAAACGACGATAAAAGACAGATATATTCAGGAAAATACCAATATAAACAGCCAACAACAAAGAAATGCTTTGCTGTGATAAAGATTTAACTCTGTCCATATAACGCCAGGTCTCCAGAGACACTATTTGCGGCTTGAATCAGTCAGACAGTGAACCCCCCCTCAGGTTCAGTGCGAGATCAATAAGCATGCTATTGATTTTAGTTACAAGAATTATCTTAACAATTCTTAGTTCGTCAATCCACGAACTAGCGCATAGTCTCTAGAGGATATATTGGCTTATTTATTTGAAGTTAGAGCAGAAAATTCGGGGGTGCAGCATATAGCCCACAAGATAATTCTTATGGGCTGCTGAGATGAGAAATTGGCTTATTTGATATTCAATGTCACATCAATATTGCCACGCGTGGCATTGGAATATGGGCAGACAACATGCGCCTTTTTCACCAAATCTTCTGCTACGCTACGCTCGATACCCGGCAAGCTGATATCCAGTTGCACTTCAATACCAAAACCGGTTGGAATGGCACCAATACCCACGGTACCTTCAATGCTGGCATCATCCGGCACTTTCACCTTTTCTTTTGATGCCACAAATTTCAGCGCACCAAGGAAACAAGCTGAATAGCCCGCAGCAAAGAGCTGTTCTGGATTAGTCACAGCACCTCCCGCCCCACCCATCTCTTTTGGGACGCCCAATTTCACATCCAATACACCATCTGAGGATGTTGCCCGACCATCACGCCCGCCAGTGGCTTTAGCTTTGGCACGGTATACGACTTTTTCAATAGACATTTTGCTTTCCTTTCTGGGTCAGTAAATATGAACAACAGCTACGACTTGAAAGTATGGCACTCATTATGAAAAAGCCCCCGATTCGGAGGCTTTAACACCATCTTATTTCGCTGGTGCGTCTATCTTGTCATCTATCCGCTGCAACATGTACGAATAGAATGGATTTGATGAGATACGCATCAGTGAGTCTAACCCGACAACCAGTACCGCCCGCTCACCACGAGCGGCAAAAGTCCCCAAGCTGATACCGTATTGGTCACGCGGTTCTGGATAGCGGCCATACAGCGAATCACTCATTGGGAATGGCAATGCCACGTGGGATAACGAGAAAATGTCCGGTGGGTAAATCAAGCCGGTAGGTACTGAAACCTCGTTAGTCTCACCCGCCAAGGTAGTCAGCGCCACTGTTTCATTACTTTGCGGTGAAACGTTGGTAATCACCGTTACGCTATAATTACGTGGTGGTGGAGGCAACAAACGCGCCAGAGCAGTATAAGAAGAAGTTCTCAATAGCGGGCCGAAACTGGCGGCACGGTTCAAATCGAACAGCACCACTTCGCTACCATTCTTCGGCAAGTGGTTATAAAGAGCAGTAACGACCGCACGAGTACTGACCGTTGAATCCATTAACGACTGGAAGGTCAGAATTGGGGGTAACTCCTCCATCTTATTGTTTCTGGCATCACGCGCAATTTGCTGTTGCAGCACAGACGTCAGTAAATAAGACTGACGGGCAGCATTCACTGGGAACGAGTTATATTTGAAAGGATTAAACTCCGGCACAATCCCCAACCAGGCTGCTTTAGCAAAGGCCGGGAAGATAGCGGGCCAACCGGCAATACCGGCAAAACGCGCAAAACTGGTGACACCGATCATCGGGGATATCAAGATAACCCGCACCGGTTTCGCCAGTGTCGGGTCATCCATTGAATCCAACGTATATTTCATTGCCAACGCGCCGCCATTGGAGAAGCCGACCACGTGTAGCGGTAAATCAGGGCCACTCAGTGCTTTGGCTTCACGAACAGCTAAGCGCGTTGCCGCCAGCCAGTCCTGCCATTCAACATCGGTCAGAGCCGCAGGCACTGTTCCGTGAGCGGGCAAACGAATACCAATGGCAACATATCCACGCTGACGATAATTTTCAGCAATATGACGCAGGCTATAAGGGGTGTCAGTTAAACCATGCAGTAAGACCACCGCACCTTTAGGTTTACCTTCTGGCTCAAGAATATATGAACGATTCCAGTCATTTTTGAAATGTGGAGGGTAAATCGAGCTACCAGAGTAATAACGATTTAATGGAATTTCATTCCTTGGTTCCAGTTTCTCGGTAACATTAATCCGCACTTCATCGAAAAGGTTATTTTCAGCTTTGATGTAATCCGCCCAACTGGCTTTATCAATCTCAGCCGCGCGCATATCATGAGGAACAAACGTATGCCAAAGCTCGAGCTTTGGGCCACGTTGTGTATCGTAAATTCGTATCGCCAGTATGGTAACTGACATTACCACCAAGACCAGTACAATCCGTTTAATCCACCGCTTAATGGCTATGGCAGGCATGGGCCGCTACTCCGTATGTATATAATTTTTCACAATTGAGGTCAGTTTATCACCATCTGGCCACGCCGCTACTTTAAACGCAAAACATTATCTTGGTATATAGTGCGATAACAATAAAATGAATATGTGATTATTCCATCAACTCAACATCTTTAGACGGGGTAATTATCCATTGCTCATCGGACCCCACTCTATAATTAAATAGTCTGAAGCATTAAGTAACCTGATTTAATTTTGTCGTGAGCTGACCTCAACAGAATCCTTCATCTACCGGGGTAACATCCTATGAAAAAAACTGAACCCGTGACTGAGCAGCCGCCACTACAGCCACGTAAAGTCGATTATCTCCGCTACCATCGTGCTCATGAACACTTATCAACCCCTTTCGGCAACAGTTGGTTTGCCCAGAAAGCAGAAGCTTTTGCCCGTTTTTTCGGCACGCCAGTCTTCCTTGGCGCACAAACACTCATTGTGGTGATCTGGATTGGTCTGAATGTGATGGGTATTGTCAAATTTGATATTTACCCGTTTATTTTGCTAAATCTGGCTTTTAGCTTACAGGCGGCCTACGCAGCACCCCTTATTTTATTGGCACAAACCCGCCAGGCAGAACGTGATAAGGCTAATGCACAAGCCGATGCACAACATCGCGAGGCACTAGCCATTGCGAATGAAGAGCGGCAAAGAATGGCAGCGCAAAATGCGGAGCAAATGCTGGAGTTACTGCGGCAGAATACAGAACTCACCACCCTGACCAATCAATTAACCACCCGCCTTGAAACCATGGCGTTAGAATTACACCAAAAATTGGTGATCAATGTGCCGGCTCGCCCCTCACAGAGCTAAAAAGCAACAGTATGGCCGCTGAATCGATCATCAGCGGCCAGTCGTGGCTAAACCTCGCGACTTTCTATCTGTTTTTGCAAACTCTCTATCGGTTCTTGAAGGGACCGTGGTGAAGCTTTGCGTAACCAGACCCACCAGGCGAGAGTCATTAATACTACCCACGCCACCCCAACATACATGGCGATACGGGTATCAGGGAAGTAACCTAAAACCGCGATAATAAATGCCATAAAGATGATGGTCAGAATCGGTGCCACTGGCCAGAACGGTACCGGGAATGTCAGCCGGGCAATATTCTCTTTGCTCATAGAGCGGCGCATCGCCACTTGCGAGATAAGGATCATCAGCCATACCCAGACCGTCGCAAAGGTGGCAATCGAGGCAATAATCAGGAATACATTTTTCGGGATCAGATAGTTCAGCACCACACCACATAACAGTGCGATTGCCATCACCAAAATAGTCATCCATGGCACACCATTACGGGTCAGACGGCTAAAACACTTCGGTGCCAGCCCTTCTTGCGCCATGCCGTACATCATGCGACCCGCACCGTAAATATCACTGTTAATGGCGGAAATAGCCGCGGTAATAACCACCAGATTCAAAATATTAGCGGCAGAACTGATACCTAAGCTACTGAAAATTTCAACAAAAGGACTGCCATTTTGCCCAATGCTATTCCATGGATAAATAGCCATCAGCACAAACAAGGTCAAAACATAGAACAGAAGAATGCGTATCGGTACGGTATTAATGGCACGTGGTAGCACTTTTTCTGGGTTCTTCGCCTCACTGGCCGTGACACCGATAATTTCGATCCCCCCAAAAGCAAACATCACCACGGCAAATGATGCAATCACCCCCGTCAAGCCATTCGGCATAAATCCTTGATGAGACCAGAGATTACTGACACCGGTGCTCTCATGACCTGCACCAAAGCCAAACATCATGATGCCCAAGCCGGCAGCAATCATGGCAATAATCGCCGTCACTTTTAGCAACGATAGCCAAAACTCCATTTCACCAAACACTTTGACTGAGCAGAGATTCAGCGCACCAATAAAGAAAATAATACTCAGCACCCAAACCCACTGTGGCGCATCAGGGAACCATAACCCCATATAGATACCGAATGCGGTGACATCAGCCAACGCCACAATAATCATCTCGAAGGTATAGGTCCAGCCAGTGAGAAAACCGGCCAGCGGCCCAAGATAACGGCTGGCATAGTGACCGAAAGAGCCTGCTACCGGGTCATGCACTGCCATCTCACCCAGTGCGCGCATCACCATAAACACGGCCGCGCCGCCGATGAGGTAAGCAAGTAAAACTGCTGGTCCCGCCAGACGAATCGCCTCGGCAGAACCATAAAACAGACCGGTCCCAATGGCGGAACCTAACGCCATAAACCGGATATGCCGGGCACTGAGGCCTCGTTTGAGCGTGGATGAATCATTCTTCATGGTACATTCTCGCAAAATTTGTGCCTTTTCAGGCAGGGGTTCAGAGAGGGTGATCCCGGTAATAGGGACCACCCATAGGTTGATGTAATAACTGGTGACCGTTGTTATTAGTAGATTAATTGTTATTAGTTGATGAACGGTTATTAGTGGACAAATCGTTATTAAAGGCTGGGTAGTAGGTGCGCAGGCATCAGTTCATTCATATGACGCTGCGCAATGAGTTGGCTTGCCGCTTCAATATCGGGGGCAAAGAAACGATCTTTCTCGTAGTAGGCTACATGTTGGCGCAATAGCTGGCGGGCAGGCTCCAATGCATCCGAGGTTTTCAAACCTTTGCGCAAATCCAACCCCTGACATGCCGCTAACCACTCAACAGCCAGAATGTCGCGCACGTTTTCAGCCATTTCCCACAAGCGTTTACCCGCACGTGGTGCCATAGAAACATGGTCTTCCTGATTGGCGGATGTAGGAATACTGTCAACACTGGAAGGGTATGCCAGCCCTTTATTTTCGCTGGTTAATGCAGCAGCAGTCACCTGTGCAATCATAAAACCAGAGTTTACGCCGCCATTTTCCACTAGGAATGGTGGTAACTGCGACATATGTTTATCCATTAATAGTGAAATACGACGCTCGGCTAATGAACCTATTTCAGCCAGTGCCAATGCCAGATTATCCGCTGCCATAGCCACCGGCTCAGCATGGAAATTACCGCCTGACAGCACATCGCCTTGTTCGGCAAACACCAGCGGATTATCTGATACTGCATTCGACTCGATAGCCAGCACCTCTGCTGCCTGACGCATTTGAGTCAGGCAGGCACCCATCACCTGCGGCTGACAACGCAGAGAGTAAGGATCCTGTACTTTGTCACAATTCTTATGAGATTCAGAGACTTCACTGCGATCGCCCAACAGGTGGCGATAAGTATTGGCCGCGTCAATCTGACCACGCTGGCCTCGCACCGCATGAATACGTGCGTCAAACGGGCTACGGGAGCCTAAAGCCGCTTCCACGGTGAGGCTGCCAAAGACAGACGCCGCAGCATAGAGATCTTCGGCTTCAAACAAACCACGTAGTGCATAAGCTGTTGAAACCTGAGTGCCATTGAGTAATGCCAATCCTTCTTTGGCCGCTAAGGTGAGCGGTTCCAGGCCCGCTTTCGTCAGAGCCGTGCGAGCATCAAGCCATTCGCCCTGATAGCGCGCTTTACCTTCTCCCAACAGCAGCAAGCTCATGTGCGCCAGCGGTGCTAAATCACCGGAAGCACCCACGGATCCTTTTAGCGGAATATGCGGATAGACCTCTGCGTTAACTAACGTAATCAACGCATCAATGACTTCCCGACGGATACCTGAAAATCCACGCGCCAGGCTATTGATTTTCAGCACCATAATCAGCCGCACAATGGCGTCGTCATTTGGCTCTCCGACGCCGGCCGCGTGGGAAAGGACTATCGAACGTTGCAGGTTCTCCAGATCTTCGGTAGCGATGCGAGTCGATGCTAACAGGCCAAAACCAGTATTAATGCCATAGGCAGTACGCTTTTCTGCCAATATTGCCTGTACGCACTTCACACTCTGCTGGATAGGCGCATCAGCACTTTCATCCAGCGATATATTGACTGGATGTTGGTATATATGTCGCAAATCCGCCAACGTCATCAACCCAGGGTGCAGTACCATTGTTTTATTGACTGTTTTATTGACTGTTTTATTGACTGTTTTCATGATTTTTTACCTTGAGTTGCAGCAACCATCGGCAGGTTCAACCCCTGCTCTTGTGCACAGTTAATGGCAATGTCATAACCTGCATCAGCATGGCGCATAACACCAGTAGCCGGATCGTTATGTAATACCCGAGCGATACGCTCAGCAGCATCATCAGTGCCATCACAGACCACCACCATGCCAGAGTGCTGGGAGAAGCCCATCCCGACACCACCACCGTGGTGCAGAGAAACCCACGTTGCGCCACTGGCCGTATTGAGCAATGCATTGAGTAGCGGCCAGTCAGATACGGCATCAGAGCCGTCCTGCATCGCTTCGGTTTCTCGGTTAGGGCTGGCAACTGAACCGGAGTCCAGATGGTCGCGGCCAATGACAATCGGGGCCGACAGTTCACCACTACGAACCATCTCGTTAAAAGCCAAACCTAATTTAGCGCGCTGCCCCAAGCCTACCCAGCAAATACGGGCCGGTAGCCCTTGGAAACTGATACGTTCGCGGGCCATATCCAACCAGTGATGCAAATGCTCATCATCAGGGATAAGTTCCTTAACCTTGGCATCGGTTTTATAAATATCGTCGGCGTTACCAGAGAGCGCAGCCCAGCGGAACGGGCCAATACCACGACAGAATAGCGGGCGAATATACGCAGGGACAAAACCAGGAAAATCAAAAGCATGAGTGACCCCCATATCTTGTGCCATCTGGCGAATATTATTGCCGTAATCAAAGGTTGGGATACCCATATTGTGGAAGGCCAGCATCGCTTCAACATGTTCCGCCATGGAAGTTTTAGCGGCATTAACCACCAGTGCCGGTTCGCTTTGGGCGCGCTGACGATACTCTTCCCAGCTCCAACCTTTTGGTAGATAACCGTTTAGCGGGTCATGTGCGCTGGTTTGGTCGGTCACCATATCTGGGCGAACCCCACGACGAACCAGCTCAGGTAAAATTTCAGCCGCATTGCCACACAGTGCAATAGAAACAGCTTCACCCGCCGCAGTATATTTTTCGATTCGCGCTAACGCATCATCCAGATCGGTGGCTTGTTCATCGACATAACGGGTTTTAAGACGGAAATCGATGCGGCTCTGCTGGCACTCAATATTCAGAGAACATGCACCCGCCAAGGTTGCCGCCAGTGGCTGTGCCCCGCCCATGCCACCCAGACCTGCCGTTAATACCCAGCGCCCTTTCAGGCTGCCACCAAAGTGCTGCCGACCGGCTTCGACGAAGGTTTCATAGGTACCCTGCACAATGCCTTGGCTACCGATATAAATCCAACTGCCTGCGGTCATCTGGCCGTACATCGCCAACCCCTTGGCATCCAGTTCGTTAAAATGCTCCCAGTTGGCCCAATGAGGCACCAGATTCGAGTTGGCAATCAATACTCTAGGGGCGTTACTGTGGGTTTTGAAGACACCGACGGGCTTACCCGACTGAATCAGTAGCGTCTCGTCGTCATTCAGATGGGTCAGGCTTTCAACAATCTTGTCATAGCATTCCCAATTGCGGGCTGCGCGGCCGATACCGCCGTAAACCACTAACTCTTTTGGATTCTCAGCCACGTCTGGATCAAGATTGTTCATTAGCATACGTAACGGGGCTTCGGTCAGCCAACTTTTGGCCGTAAGTTGCGTACCACGCGGGGCACGAATCTCAGTATCACGGAATCTATTTTGGGCAGTCACGGCAATTTCCTTCAACCAGTTTTTCAGGTATCAACGACATTACTTAGCTTGAGTATTTATTAACATATACTCGTATAGACAAGTACAATCAAGCTCTGGAAAAAAGGCAATATTCTGCCGCACCCAAAAAAAATAATATTATGAATAGTGTTTTAAATTAATTAGTTACAATTAATTTCGTTCTGCGTTAAGGCAGAGTAGAAGGATTTTCAACGTGGTTTTACTGATGAAATCAGCATAAAATTGGTGTGTTTTTGCGCACGAAGTCACATATACGTCACATGAATTTTACATTGTGACACACTAAATCGGCGATATCGTCTCAACTACAGTATACGGTTCCGCGGTTGACCATTAGGGGGCTACCAAACACAAAATGTATCCGTCGTTACCTATAACTCATTGTTTATTATGAACCTGGCTATCAACAGGCGCTTGCCCTCGCTCAGTTAAGCCGTAGTCCCGTACCACCGCCGCTACCCGCAAGCGGTAACCGGCGAACACACTCGCACGCCCCGCGGCTTGTGCGCCACGATGCTGTTCAATATTCCGCCACTGCTTAACGGCCGCCTCATCGCGCCAAAATGATAGCGATAACAACTTCTGCGGGTTACTTAAACTCTGAAAACGTTCTACTGAAATAAAACCGTCCATTTGTTCCAATAAAGGTTTCAGTGCCACGGCATAATCCAGATATGCATGGTACTCACCCTCTGCCGGTTCAACTTCAAAGATAACTGCAATCATCGGTGACCCCATCGGATAAAATGAAAGAAAACAATATTAAACGAAGCCATCAATGTATTTAAGACATTTACGTCTTTTCTGGGGTTAGTTGGCGATTATATAGGATGTACGTCACTTACTATTCCGGTAGAGGAGCATGTGCTGGCGCGGGTTAAAAGCTTCAGTTATTGATGGGATTGGGGCACCCTCATGGCGGTTATTTTGTTCTTATCGGGATAACTGCATTGGATCGCCCCGATAAAACGCAGTAATACAAAACCTTATAAAGCCACAATGATAAAAGCCCCGACTACAGTAGTCAGGGCTTTTAAGGTACTACAGATTTAAAATTAAACATTAATCAACTTAATAACGTGACACTTATCTTAGTACTATTTACAAAGATGTACCTATTTCTACAGGAATATTTGGTGCTTACAACTAACTCTATCCTCCAATATATTAACTGAATGATAACATTTCCCGTTCGTTACATTTAGCCATGCTTATGATAACACTGACTAAATTAGTACATCACCCTCGCGATATATACTCTTGCTACATGGCTTTACTTTCTTCGCGATATCCTCGACTTCATACTTACGTACACAAATCGCGAACATTACTATTAACAACAAAGCCTTAACTCATCGCGTTTTGGTCCACATATGCGATCGTAAAGATTTATTACTTGGCCTGAAATCATCATCGCACGGGTCCATTATTAAAAACCCATCGCGAATCTCACATAAAAAAATATTTCGTGACCTTTATCGCATTATTTTAAATCAACTACATAGACACCGGCTAAATAAAGAGTTCGTTACTAATTGCACCGGTGTTGAATTCCAATCTACGTGTTCTGTACCAGATGTCAATACTGTTTTTAAGAACATGTTTTTATTATCAGTACTACTGAAAATAACTTGGTATTTTATTGGTTTAGAATCATACAAAATCATCCGTATCGACTCATCATAACGTCAACAAGCTGATTCTACTTATTTTTTATATTTACTTAAAATGGGGATATTTTGTAAGTGCTGAGGAATATGCAAAAAAATTTTTTGGCGATCACAGGAGTCGTATTTGATTATTAATATCATGATATTAAAAGAATTATTTAATATGGATAATTAAGTAACCCCCATAAGAACCCCCAAATGCTTTTGCTTGCTTCTTTTTGTATAAAAAACAGGCAATAAATGACTCATGGATATTGCAGAGTTTACTCCATTTTTGATGCAGTAAACAGGCTCACTTATCGCTTCAAAATGAATAGAGGGCACACTCTTCTCGAGCTAACATCCCTGGATAGTGCTTCGCCACGATATCGTTCATTTTATCCACCAGATCCAAGCGTTTGAAAATTACATGCGCGGTACCTTTTTGAAAATAGCGGATACCAAACTGCTCATCCTCGTAACTCTGTTGACGAGGGTTATCTCGGATATACTCCATTAACCGCACAGAGATATCCCCACGATTGTCAGGAACGGGCTTACCATCCAACAGATACAACATTCGCTCCAAATCAACTAACTGGTCCCGCAGCCAGCCCCAACTTAAGCTGAACCCCCAACGGTTATGCGTGACCAGATTGTTAACAATGATTTTTTTGCCGAACATACAGGGACTGTTTGTTTTATATTCCCATGATAGTCCCCTGAAAACATTGATAACACCGCGCTCAAATACATCCTGTTTATTCAGATGTAGCTGTTCAAAAGTGCTGAGGATATTGTCTTCATTGATAGCTGGTAGGTCGCCCTCTTCCAAATTTTTATACCACTGCTCGCGAGCTTCAGCATCCATGAGAGCTAGCATGCCAGATTTCATCATCAGATCACGCCAAATACTGCGATCGATATTTCGGGTGATCAACTCCATAGCTTTATCTGGTACTTCCATTAACCAGCAGTCATAGCGGCTTCCCTGTCTCATCGCCCACTCGCCAGCAGTCCCCCCACCAATTGAAGACGTAAGTGAAGAAATGTCACTGAGCTGATGGATTAGCTGCTCTATCCGTATCAGAGCACTATCGCGACCAGCAACGATTCGCGCTACGCTAGTCGAACAAATCACCTCGCTATGATCAACCATTACTTCGGGTTCAGTTTGCATCATCGTAATCCTTACATAAAAGCAAACACGCCTGCCAAGTCAGTTAGACGCATTATGCAACAGATAAAAAGGGGATAAAGCTCAGGACAGATATTGTGGAAAGCGTTTCGCAAAACCTAGATGGCTAATAGCTTTATTGCCTATCGAATGCGAACTTGCCCTCAAAAAAACAAAATCTGCCAATCTGGGTGGACGGGTAATCAGCATGCCAGCAGTAATCCGGACAGGCTCATGTCTGCTTTTCGCCCCGGATAACTGAGGTGATGGTCTGATAACCCAGACGGGTCATCAGGCCGGTGGCTCGACGGGCACGGAGAATATCGATAGCCGTGATGAAGGGAGATTGTCCCTGGCAGGAGAACCTCCGGCGATCGATGCGAACCAGGTCGAACTTTTCCACCGTGAAATTCAACGCATCAGCCAGAGAGATACCGGCATCAATATGTTCGTGGATCACCGCGTCATCACTGAACTCGGTATCGTTAAGCGCCAATCCGTAATGCTGTTCCAGCAGATACGTGAGCATGGATTGCCAGACAACAACGGGTGATGGGCAAGCATAAGCCGCCCGTTTAGGAGTGACAGGTAAGGTCTGCATGTGGGTTATCTCGTAGTTAGCTAGATGATCGATAGATATAAAAGGCGAAGATTTATGCAGTTGATTGGGGAGTAGGATAAATGGCGAGATACACATAACCGTGTGATCCCAGGCTATCGGCCTCACAGGTCAAGCCATTGCGATACAACGTGACACAGTGCTGGTGGCGAGGGTTGAGCTCACCGGAGAGCAGCATCAGTTCCAGGTGTTTGATAAACTGCGGGAAGGCGTTATTTAAATCACGTACCTTCGCGTCGCTGAATTTCCCGCTGATATCGGCACGGTCAGCCAGAAAATGCAGCCGGTCGCCTTCCTGTACCAGGCGGGCACCAAACTGCGGAGTAAAGTTGCGTTTAAGTCCCCATGCAGGGGTAATGATTGATCGCATCATATCGCCCCTATAACAAGCCGTGTTCAGCAAACGAATACACCGTCATGCCACCGACAATACAGTGATCCAATATCCTGACCTCAACCAGTGCCAGTGCGTCTTTAATCTTGCCGGTAATTTGCCGGTCAGCGACACTGGGCTCAGCGTGGCCGGAGGGATGGCAATGCGCCAGAAGCACCGCAGCAGCATTGTGCTTCAGTGCCGCCTTCACGATTTCACGCGGGTGGACTTCGGTGCTGTTGATACTGCCGGTGAACAACGTTTCGTGGGCCAATAGCCTGTGTTGATTGTCGAGCCAGAGCACCATAAACACTTCACGCTCCAGCCTCGCCATTCGCAATCGCAGCCAATCGCTGACGGTACCGAGTGAAGTGAATGAGGTTCCCGGTTCACGCAGATGAGTCTCCAGCAAGAATAGGGCGCGTTTGATTGTACGCTGCGTACTTAATGGCAGTTCAGTGACTGCCGGGGATAAGGTTAAGTTCATGAAGTTTTTCCCGTTGTTTTCAGTCGTTCATATGCATGATGGCACTGCATTTAGGTTTCGTTGAGCAGTCGCGCAGGAAACTACTTGAAATAGGTCATCTCGGCTCCTTAATACAAAAAGCCCCATCGCGATCAGCGACAGGGCTCGACGTGAGTAGCAGAATGATGGCGTTCAATTAGCTATTGGTGATCAACAAGGCGCTTGAGTGGTGATATCCGCTTCATGCATCAGCGTATCTACCAGTGATTTAAAGAAGGGCGGCAGGGGGAGTGGCTCACCTTCTTCATCCACATTGTGGCAGTCAAACCAGGCTCCGTTCTCATGCGCGATAAAGAACGTTTCCTCTTCACTTACCGTAAGCTCTATACATGGCCATGCATCACCATAGACTGAGTGATAGGTCACGGCAGTGAAAGGCGTGTTTCCATCCTCTCTGCGGAGAAGGGCCAACAACCTTTTCGAGAGCACCCAGCTGTGCAGCTCCCTGAAATAGCCGCGAAGGTTTGTCTTACTTAGCAGATACACTTGGTTATCTAATTTGTCGATAATCCTTTCCGAACAGTAGCGAATAGTCTCAGGGTCTTTCACGATTAGTTCTCGCCAGCCGCCTGGGTTTGATTCCTGAATAATTTCTCGGAGCGTATTTGATATATCTTCTTTTTTATTCAGCTTATCCAGCAGCTCAACAAACACGCTTTTCTCTGTCACCCTCAGCCAGTTCTCATTACGCTCACGCCAAGACTGATGTGAAGGAAGGCAAAAGGTGTACCGTTGTCCTTTCTGCCATATCAGATAGTCTCCCAGTGAAAGCAGCGCACGTTCAAGTAAGTGCTCGTAGTTATGCAGAACCTGTTCGTTAAGCACCCAATAGGTTTTCTCTGTCAGAGATATAAATCGGGTAAGATCGTAACCGCTATTATCAGCAGTTTTAGCCCCCTTGAGCAGCCCCCTTATGCGACCTTTGAGATGAGGATGAGATTCTGCCCGAACTAAGGCAGTCTCCCATTCACTATCCAGAGTAATCAGCTTTGCTTTAAGGACTTCTTCATCCCACTGCTCGTTAAAACCCAGTCGAACTTCAACTGTACGAAGACAGCAGTAAATGTCGTCAGCATAGGGGGCCAATTCATCAAGCGAACGAATAATCCCCACTGCAACTTGATTACTGTCAATACGCATGGTGTAAAGAAAGTTATCGGTGACACGGCTCCATTGAGCGTGCTGCTCAGCGAAGCGGGCATCGATGGACGATCTCTTGGCAGTAATAAATGCACAAAGTGCATAAAAACGACATGCTCCGAGTAAGTCAGAGCCCGTCAGAAATTCCATCAACAGGCTACGGTGCTCACGGGTTGCGTGCGAAGAGCAAAGAAAATCCAGTATGGTTGAGAGGATCTGGATGTTCCTGGGGTTGAAGGTATCCCTCGCTTCGAATTCTGAGGAACTAAAACCTTCACGAGTGCTTCTCAGGGCGTTGAACCAGGTCGCATTTAGGTTTGCCAAAAGATATGCAGGTTCAGATGACTGACTGCATTCAAGAAGAAACGCCATCCGCTTAAAAAAGCGCAGAAAGAGGGTATCAAAGCTTTCGGTCCTTTTTTTGCTCAGGTTCCAGAACATATCAGTCCAGGCCTGATCGATTTTCTCACCAAAAGTCACAGCACCGGGCTGCTGGCTCATTCTGCCTGAGAGCCAGGCTTTGAAATTTTCGAAATCGGTAAGGGATTTTCCCCGCGAATTCATTTTGATATAGAGATCGTCAGAAAGTCCAAATGAGGACAGGTTCAGATACTGAAATACCACTGGATGGGAGTCAGAACTGCACAGTTTGGCATAAAATTCACCGGGCACGTGACCGAAGCATGACTGGATCGCATTCAGCATCGTCAAGCAGGCTGAAACCGTAGGGTCCTGAAGCCAGGAGTGATAAAACCAGCGGCTGTCCGTTATCTGATCCCTAAGGTCAGGGGCATTCTCTGCAAACTGTAGACCACTGTTGTCGGGCCGCACCAGCGCATGGAAAAACTCCGTTGCGGCGGTGCGGGTCTGATATGTGAAGCGGGATTTGCCCAAATGAGTGAATCGCTCACTGAAATCAGCATATTTCGCCTCTTTGTTTGCTAGATACCAGTGAAGCAAGAAGAGAGTCGTAAGGCGCTGCTGACCATCGAGGACCGAAAGGGTGGGACGCTCCTCAGTGCTGAGGTTCCCATAAATAAAATCGAGATCAAGCGGTAGTGCGCCAACAGGAGCTGTTAACGCCTGATTGATCGACAGGAGAAACTGATCGCGAATTTCCCATACGTCCTCTCGCCCCTGAGCATAGTCACGCTGTATGATGGGGATCTCAACGTTGCTGACTTCGCTGAATAAACTGGCGAATGTAATGACTTTACCTTGCTGCATACATTGCTCCATCAAAAAATACGGTCAGGGCGTCTGTAATTGCACGCCGGTAGCTATCCTGATCCTGGCTACTCCAGAAAGTCATTTCATGGACGTTACTGCTGTAGTATTTAAGAAATACGTTTCGTGTACCGGGAGGGACAAAAGTTGACGCTTTGTCCGCTTCAATAATGCGATTGCGCTTCACCGGAAAGATGGCGTTGCGATAGCTTCTGTTAGTTGACTGATCCAGAAGCGTAAGGTTTCCAATGCTGTCATCCCTGTCCTGTAGCGGCATCTGACTGTACTCATTCAGGACATCGCTGAAATAGGCTTCAAATTTTTCACTGTCAAAGGGCTCCTCCTGAAGCAACGCCTCCGCACGATCAAAGAGTAGATGCTTTGCTGACCGGGCAGTGTCTGGCTCCTCTTCCGCTATATCGAAAGGCCGGAAATGCTCTCGCATCACTTCCGTCCAGGCCTTCTGTCCGCTGATATTTTCCGGCATTTGCGAGCTGACTGAAGTAATGTGCTCAATGTCCCAGGCGTCGAGTTTGTAATGCCGGAATGGGAAACGGGTAGAGGATTTTTTGTTGACCAGCAAAATGGCAATGTTAAAAAGCAGAAGCACGGGGCGTAGCGACCGCTCAGGATAGGTCAGAGCGGAGAGTGTGGCGTCAATCTGGGTGCTGCGCTCGGCTCGTCCCCTACTTAACGAGCCTGCGATCCCCGGCAGGGCGAAACGCAGGATCCTTTGTTTCAGACCAGTAATGAATCCCGACTTTGTTTCACAGCTTTCAGATTCGCTGATGAGCTGAGGAATGACGCTCTCACTGTTACTAATGAGATAACCGACAAGGTGATAAGTTACGCGCCCGCGGTACCACTCATCCAGCAACATAAAGCGCTGTTTAATAAGTAGCCACACTTTTTCTATGCGCTCTGGGTCCTGATGCATTTCCTCCAGGTAATGGGCGAACGACAGGAAGATGTAGTGTGGGTCCTGACGGGAAATACCCGACTTTAATGAATCTGCAACCAGGCCAAGTATAAACTCTATGCGGTTACTCTCACGGGTATGGTTACTGATGAAATACCAGAAGTCTTCCTGCTGAAGGCGGCGCTCCGTTTCATCCCACTCCTGCGCAATTCTGAGCTGGTTAAAGCGAACGCTGAGTTCGGTCTGGCTGAAATTTCCGGCATTGAGCAGCAGTGCTTTAACCAGCTCTGCGTTGGTTAGCGGGATTTTTCCACGATTAAGCCGAGAAAAGACCTCAGTCACGTTTGCCTGATCGCTTAGCTGATACCAGATTACTTTTACATTTTTACCGGCCTCATCATCATTCAGCAGAGTCTGCAAAAAGCTGAACTTATAGACAGGTGGTCGTGAACGGAACCATGCGTCTATTGCTTCTCTAGCCTGGTTCATATGATAAAAATCAATATTATCATCTGCGTGATCGCTATTAATATTGCTAAGGAAACTTGCACTCTCAGGGCGGGTTTCGTAGCGCAGAGAGTATCCGGAATGTCCAAGCATAGCGGCAATATCCTTCAGATAAAGAAGGATAATGCAGATGGTTGTCAGGCGCTGCTGGCCATCGACTAGCTCCCATTCCTTACCACATTTTTTGACCACAACGGGTTGGAGGCAGTAGAAGGCTTTACGTGAACTTGACTCGCTGTTTTTCTGGAATTCAGCGATATCATCTAGCAGGTCTGTAACCTGCCTTTGTGTCCAGCGATAGCCCCGTTGATAAGAGGGGATGAAAAAATGCTGTTTCATCAGGTCGCTTATTGGCCTGAGGATCAGTTCGTTGCTCGCGGTCATGTGCCTTCCTTCATGCCTGATTTTCTGGCTGGATGCTCGTAGTTAAATTTAAAAGTAATAATTATCAGTGAATTAACCTCATCACCTTTTCCCCAAGGAAGGTAAACCGCCGGAGACAACAATCCTGCGCCCGCCAATGTATTGGTCCATAATGTCTCGTGATTTGGCACTTTTGGTTTTTTTACCCTTTGCCGATACTTTCTTGTTTTTGCTGGATTTGCTTTTTGCAGCGATTCTTTTCTTAGCATGAGCAAGCAGAATAAGCCGCCCTAACATCAAACTCTGTCT
Source organism: Yersinia sp. 2540 StPb PI (assembly GCF_052217165.1). Classification (NCBI taxonomy): domain Bacteria; kingdom Pseudomonadati; phylum Pseudomonadota; class Gammaproteobacteria; order Enterobacterales; family Yersiniaceae; genus Yersinia; species Yersinia sp. 2540 StPb PI. Next base: position 606,560 of record NZ_JAZGQC010000001.1, on the reverse strand, counting down.
TGAAGTATCAGCCGCATCATAGCCATTCACGATGGTCACTATTTCTTTTTCAACTTCAGATAACGTTTTATCGGCAACGAATTTCTCTACTACGGCGGAGTATTTTTTATCTAGCGGTTGAGTTATCGCCCATTGATAGGAAATCGTCGTTATACTGTTTTTCTTTGAAGGATTACTACTGATGGGAGAAGAGCTTCGTTTGTCTGAATGGGCTTTATTTATATGTTTTTCTAATCTTTTCGCGTCTTTGAGAGAAACGTTACATACTGGACATTTGCAGGTTTGACGGGCAATAAGCGGTGCCTCAGCTACCGGCTTAGCAAGATGAGGTGCCATCTTCCAGCCATGATTGGTTAGCAAATGACTGGACAGCACCGTCACTTCGACTGCGGTATTACACAGAGCACATATGATTTTTTCCATATTCTCCTCCCTCAAGCGATGGATGCTGCAGGACAGAAGCATCGCACGCCATTATGTTAAGCTTGTCATTATCATCCCCGCCATCCCATCCAATCGCTTCTTGGTCTTTTCCCACTCCGGCATTACCTGCCCCATGAGCCGGTAGAAGCGTTCGCTATGGTTATGCTCGGCCAGATGGCAAAGCTCATGCAAGATAACGTAATCGATGCACTCCCGGGGGGCTTTCACCAGGTTGGGATTCAGAGTCACCCTCCCATTGGGGGAACAACTTCCCCACTGAGTCTGCATGGTAAGAATGCGCAATGGCGGTGAGTCACTGACCCATAACGCTTGCTCCAGCATAGCGCTCAGCCTTTTGGCGAAGACTTCGCGGGCACGAGCCTTATACCAGTCAGTCAGCAACTTCAGAACCTTTTCAGCGCTCTTATGACGTAAGGTGACTTCCAGCTTGCCACGCAACATTTTTACACCCTGAGCGTCAGAGGGAGCCACTATCACCTTAAGCATGTACTGTTTGCCTAGGTAATAGTGGCTCTCACCGCTGATATACTGTCGTGGCGTGATATATTCCAGCTGCTTACGGAAATCCCTCAGCTGCTGATAGATCCAGCGCCCACGCTTTTCAACAGCATTCAGAATCTGTTGGTCATCGGTATCCTGCGGCGCGGATACCACAACCCGGCAGTCAGGGTGAATTTTTATCAGAATGCGCCCATTCACCAACGGTCGGGGCTTACGCTCGAAGGTAATGCGTTCATCACCGTAAATGAAGCTCATTACTCTTTTGTCCACGATTTACACTCCGCTCAGCCCTACACGGGTAATCTGGACAATCATTTCCACAATTTTTTTCGCCTGATCCATCCCGCCACCAATTGCCTTACACTCTTTAAACATCATCGGTAGAAGCTTCTTGCGGATATCAGCCTCGATATTTTGCGGATTGATCGAGTTCTCAGCCACAGAGATATCAACAGCCTGGTCTACTTCAAAAGCAAGCTTCACCCATTTATCGATAACCTGAGAATCGGTAACGGCAAAAACCTCCGGCAGCACTTTTTTGTACACTCCGAAGTAAGCCTGCGCATGGTGATTACCAGCAAACACGTCGGGTATTTCGTTCAACCGCCGATCCTGTACTTGTTCCTCAAACTCACGAAATAGCATGTACTGCTTGAGAGGGTGATCAAACAGTTTTTCCGCCTCTTCAATAGCCAGACGCAGTAACTTCGAGAAGGCTTCCTGGGCATAAGGATCATCACGTAAATCCTGCTCAATCATGCGGGTTACGCGGGTTTTGATAATATCCGTTTCGTTGCGGGTTTTATCCTCGCTCCACTCTTCGGGCCGCTGTCCCATTTTGCTGACTTCATACACTCCATCAGGCTCGCGGACTTCTACGCCAACAACATGTTTATCCAGCAGCTTTTTAACCTGTTCCGTGTACTGATCATAATCTACCGTCTCACCGGCATCCTGCTTCACCAGCTGGCGCAAGCTGGTAAATTGCCTCAGCGTCTCTTTATAGTGCTGGCGATCCTCTTCGCTGAAACTCTTATCCTCAAAGAAGGTTGCCGACTGCAACGCCACTTTCAGGCAGCTGGCAAATTGCGTGAGTGCCTCATAAAAATCTTCACGAACTTTAAGATGAACATCAACCATTTCGCCGTACTTTTCTTCCGTGCGCGGCACCAGCACCTGACGGAGCTGCTCAATATCGTTTTTATTTTTTACACCAGCGAAAATCGCCCACAAATTTTTATACAGCTGGGGAAGGCGCTTGTACTCCGTACTCATCTGGCCGTACAGCCCCACCAAGTCATCAATATCAAATCCGCCCTGCGTGCGGGATGCCAGCTTCTGATAATCCTCAATGGTGGTATCCAGCTCTTTGAGGATGCCCCTATAATCGATTAACAGACCAAATTTCTTCTTAGGATGAAGGCGGTTAACGCGGGCTATTGCCTGAATCAGGTTATGCCCTTTAAGCGGCTTATCGATGTAAAGCACGGCATTTTTGGGTTCATCAAAGCCGGTAAGTAACTTATCGACCACAATCAGTAGCTTCAGCGAATCATCTTTATCAAAACGTTCGATGACATTGCGCGTATAAACCTGCTCATCCTGAGAGCCGACGTTATCTTTCCACCATTTGGTCACATCAGGGATACCAGATTCATCCACCTCGGTATTCCCCTCACGCGTGTCAGGCGAACTGATCACCACGGCAGACTCAAACAGCCCGGCTTCATCAAGATACTTTTTGTATTTGATTGCTGCTGCTTTACTGTCACAGGCGAGTTGCCCTTTCAAGCCATCATCGATGTTTTTGACAAAATGGTTGGCGATATCCAGTGCAATAAGGTGGATGCGATCGTCAGCATTATAAACCTGCCCTTTATTAGCAAACTTGCGCTTTAAATCGGCTTTCTGTTTATCCGTTAATCCCTCGGTGATACGGTCAAACCAGCTATCTATCGCTCGTTCATTAACGTTCAGCTCGGGCGGGCGCTCCTCGTAAAGAAGCGGGGTTACGGTCTTGTCCTCCACCGCACGCTGCATGGTGTAAGCATGAACGATGGGACCAAATTTATTCGTGGTCTTATCATCTTTCAGCAACGGCGTACCAGTGAAAGCAACAAAGGCTGCGTTGGGTAGAGCTAGCTTCATACGTTGATGACTCTCACCGCCGTGACTGCGGTGGCCTTCATCAATCAGCACAATAATATCGGGGCTGGTATTCACGCACTCGGGCAGGCGGGTGGCCGTGTTAAATTTCTGAATCAACGAGAAGAGAATGCGCTCAGTACCCTTGCCAATCTGTTCGGCCAGACGTCTGCCAGAGGTGGCGATGGCATCGGTTTTATCCCTTTTACCGGCCAGTTCCCCGGTTGAGATAAAGGTGCGACTGAGCTGGTTTTCCAAATCGACACGATCGGTCACCACGACGATGCGACACTGCTTGAGCGTTTCACTCAGAATCAGCGCTTTGCTCAGGAAAACCATCGTCAGTGATTTACCCGAACCTGTGGTATGCCAGATGACCCCACCGTTGCGGCTGCCATCAGGGTTCTTCGTTTCGATACGCTGTAGCAGCCGTTTGATACTGAATACCTGCTGATATCGGGCAATGACCTTACCGGCTTTCTTATCAAACAGCGTGAAGAAACGAGCCATATCCAGTAGACGTTCAGGTAAAAGCAGACTGATAAGCAGCTGGTCCTGGCCCGTTATAGCCAAATCGCCCGTTGTTGTCAGATTTTGATACCATTCCAGGCAGGCAACCGGACGATGGCTGAAGATTGACTCCATCTGCTGTGCTGTGAGCTTGCGGTTTTTGACGGCAAGCATCTCCAGATCGGAGATATCTTCTTCCCGCCATGTCGCCCAAAACTTAGTCGGTGTTCCGCAAGTCCCGTAACGTCCATCATGGCCGTTTATCGACAGTAAGATCTGGCTGTAGGCAAACAGTCGTGGAATTTCATCATGACGCTGGTTTCGCAGACTTTGAGAGATCCCCTCGTCAATAGTCGGCCCTTTTTTAGCATTGCCGTCCGGGCGCTTAGCCTCGATAACGACCAGCGGAATACCATTCACAAAGCAGACAATATCGGGCCTGCGTGCCTCAATGCCGTTAGCGCGTGTCACGCTGAACTCTTCGGTGAAAACAAAGCTGTTGTTATGCGGGTTGTTCCAGTCGATCAACGAGATTGTTGGGTTCGCCCGTTTGCCATCGATAAACTCCGTCACTGAAATGCCGTACAACAGGTGGTTGTACAAGTGCTCATTGGCGGTAATCAAACCCTGATTTAATGCCGGACTGTTAATCTCCGCCACCAGGCTATCAATCGCTTTTTCAGAAATGGCATGCTCTTTACCGGCAAAGATAAACGTCCTCTTGGCTAACTGTTCACGCAAAATCTGGTTTAGGACCACCTGATCTACCTTGCCTGCTCGCGCAGACAAGGCTTGCTGAGGTGAAATATAGGTCCAGCCTAAATTACTCAAAAGAGCCAGCGCCGGAAGCTTGGCGCTGTACTCTTCCTGGAATTTTGGCGCGATTTGCATGCTCATGATGTTCCCTTATCTTTATCGGCTTTCCAGTGCAGTAGCTCGGTAATATCCTTTTCACCCTCGGCCTCTTTTAACAAACGCCGCTGCTCCGCAAATCGTGCATATTCACCCTGAGCTTTTTCATCTGCCATTTTCTTACTGACAGTGCCAGCGCCCTGTAGCACATTGCGGTCGTTGAACTGCAGGAATTGATCCAGCTTCTCCTGCCAGTCCTGCAAAAAAACCTGCTGACGTCGCAGCGCCTGATCTTCGGCATAGTCCAGCCACATATTCACTACACGGTTCAGCTCACTGACCTCTTTTTGGGTCAGGTAATTCTTAGCAACCGTGACATCGCCTTTTCGCACGTCATTGCCTTTATAGCTGGTGAGCCCCATATGAGGCTGGCTGGCATCTACCCGCTGGTGGATCAGCTCAGCGGCTGTACGCCCAGTGCAGGCAAAGTGCAGTTTGTTCTGGATGGTTTGAAAGAAGAGGGTGGTCTCTTTCAGAGTCGGCTGATAATCAGCAGCCAGCGCGAAAATCTCCCGCACACGCAGATAGACGCGCCGCTCGCTGGCACGAATATCTCGGATACGTTCCAGCATCTCGTCAAAGTAGTCGGGCACCACAGAAGAGCCAACGGGCGGATTCTTCAGCCGCTCGTCATCCATCACAAACCCTTTAATCAGATATTCCTGTAGGGTTTGCGTGGCCCACTGGCGGAATTGAGTCCCCCGGACTGAGCGGACACGATAGCCAACAGCCAGTATGGCTTCGAGGCTGTAGTGCTCTATCTCTCTGGAAACCTGACGTTTTCCTTCCTGGCGAACTATCCGGAATTTCCGGATAGTTGAATTTTGACCAAGTTCGCCTTCTGAAAAGATGTTGATCAGGTGCTCGTTGATGGTACGAACATCCTTATCATATAGCTCAGCCATGGATGCCTGAGTGAGCCAAAGCGTATCTGACTGAAAGCGACACTCAACGCGTGCACGGCCATCTTCGCTTTGAAACAGCAGGAATTCACCTGCCGGGGGGTGAGGTAAGTGTTTATCAGTCATGCGGCCTCCACCTTTACCCGGCATTTACCGGTAAGCAGTTGCTGCATTAGGGCTTTTTTTTCTTGTTTTAGGTGGTTGAGTTTTTGCTGTAGTAATTCAATTTCTTGGTCTGCATTGGAAAGAATTAAAGCGATCTTTTTTTGTTCATCCAAGCTCGGTAATTTAATTTTTAGTTGTTTAATATCATCGCTATTTATAGATTCAAATGTACTACCTTGGGACAATGCACCCCATCGTGGTTCAAACCATAGAAACCACTGATAAAGAAAGTCTTGGCTGAATCCCATCGTCGCCCTGATAGCAGAAATGCCCCTCCCTATGCATGCCTTATGGCTGGATAATGCTACAGTTCCAACTGGTGCCCTGACGCTCAACAAAATATCCCCAACATCACACTCCTTGGTGATTTCGGTTGTAAAAATACGTGGGGCGGATCTTCTACTTTTTATATCAGCATTACCTTGGATCAGCGGAAGTCCATATCCATTCTCATTGTATGCCCCAGATTTTGGCGAGGAGCCCATTTGAACCATAGCTATATCTGACAACTCATGGTGCTTCCATTTTTCAGTAAACCCTGAAAAGCGATCCCTGCCAGTGAGTATTTTTTGCATCAGGGCTTTTTTTTGCTGCTGACGGTTAGCTAGCAGTTTCTCAGCGGTTGCAATAGCCTTATCCCAAGTAGAAAGAATTTGGGCGATTTTTTTTTGCTCAAAAAGAGGGGGGACTGGAACCTGAATTGATTTTACTATTCCAGCACTTAGATTTTCTTGACTACCACTATTAGACATTTCTCGGATATGCTCATACTGGCTTATCAGGAATTGATAGTAATAATCAATTTCATATCCTTCCTTCAGAAGAATTGCTGCACATGCCTGATTAGTTGTTGCCTCTATCCCTAGCTTTGCAACTTGTCCTCGGGTTTTACCTTGCCCATACATTGCCATAAGAATGGTATTTTTGGGAAATAGCTTTGCTGATGAGTTATTTAATCCGTCTACTGTTATCTTCTCTGCAGTATCAAAAATCGTTTTAAATTGGACTTCAGCTGTAGTAACCCAAGGAATATTACCATTCCAATAGGACGCATTTCTACGACTTGGCGTTCCCCCTGAAGAGACTGTAGCGATTTTTTCAATTGTACTTAATTGCCACCCTTCAGGCACCATAACCCAACTCCTCAAGATACTTCACCATCTCCATTTCCAGCTCTGCCATCTGTACTTGCAGTTGCTGACGTTCGGCGCGAACCGCCATCAGATCAATTTCTTCTTCTTCTTCGAAAACATCAACATAACGTGAGATATTCAAGTTGTAGTCGTTATCACGGATCTCCTGCAGGCTAGCAAGATAAGCATATTTTTCGACGTTATCACCTTCACGGTAGGTTTTAACGATTTTGGTAATATTTTCAGGAGTTAGCTGGTTCTGGTTTTTACCCGACTTAAAATCACGGCTGGCATCGATAAACAACACGTTATCGTCGACTTTACTCTTTTTAAATATCAGGATTGCCGCAGGTATACCTGTACCGAAAAACAACTTTTCTGGCAAACCAATCACCGCATCGAGAAGATTTTCGTCTATCAACTTCTGCCGAATTTTTCCTTCGCTGGAGCCACGGAACAACACGCCATGGGGAACCACCACACCCATACGTCCGGTTTTCGGCTTCATGGTTTCGATCATATGCAAGATAAACGCATAATCGCCCTTGGTTTTAGGCGGCAGGCCACGACGAAAACGACTGAACTGGTCGTCAGAAACGTCATCAATTCCCCACTTTTCCAGTGAAAAAGGTGGGTTGGCGGTGACCACATCAAACAGCATCAGGTTGGCATTTTTATCGAGTAGCTTGGGGTTGCGGATCGTGTCACCCCACTCGATTTTGTGGTTATCTTCCCCGTGCAGGAACATGTTCATTTTAGCCAGCGACCAAGTTGAACCAATCGCTTCCTGCCCATAAAGCTCGTAATTCTTACTATGGTATTTCTCAGCAACCCACTTACCACACTTCATCAATAGTGAAGCAGAGCCACAGGTTGGGTCACAGATAGATTCCCCTGGCTGTGGGTCAAGCAACGCCGCGAGCAGATCTGACACTTCGGGTGGCGTATAGTACTCTCCGGCTTTCTGGCCGCTGTTCGCAGCAAACTTGCCGATCAAATATTCATAAGCGTTACCAATTACATCCAAGCCACCAACACGGCTTGGTTTCAAATTCAGCTCTGGATGAGTAAAATCTTCGAGTAACTGCTTCAAGATCAGATTCTTTTGCTTTTCATCACCAAGCTTATTGGTATTAAATGAAATTTCCTGGAACACGCTCTTACTACCATCTTTCAGCTTAGTGCCATTAGCTTCTTCAATTGCGTGTAGAGCTACATCGATACGTTCACCGTTACCCGCCTCACTTCGACGCTTATAAAGAGCATAAAAGCTAGCATCTTTAGGTAGAACAAAGCGTTCGTTCTTCATCATCTCTTCAATCAGCTCCGGTTCATCGCCATATTGGGCTTTGTAGCCATCATAGTGATCCTGCCAGACATCCGAGATATACTTCAAAAACAGCATAGTAAGAATGAAATCTTTGTAAGTATCAGGGCTGATGGTGCCACGGAAAGTGTCACATACGCCCCATAGCACGCGGTTGATGCGGTCCTGATCGATCATATTGCTCATAACAAGTTAATCCTTAAGTAATTTTTGCAAAATACCAAGCTCAAGCTGATGGCGATTTTTCTGTAACTTATTGATAAGTTCATCTTCTTTCTGCCATACACGTTGGAGCTCGATAAGCTGTAATTGAGTTTCAAGAGGCGGAACCGGGATAGCGACATCCAGCAGAGCTGATTTAGTTATTAACTGAATATTGGTGCCACTCCGATGAAACCATTGCTGAATCATCGGATGGTTTAACAGCCAGCACAGGTATTCGGGGACAATCTCACGCTCTTGTCTTCTGAGGCTAACAATCAGGAACTGGCTGGTAGCAACCACAGGAACCTCGCCACGATAGACAACTGCCAGATTACGATTTCCTCTGGCCGCAACGACAATCTCCCCCTGTTCAAGAAATGGGGGAGCGATGCGTTGTTCCCATACAACAGTAGGTAGTGCTTTGTGATCGAACTGCCAGTCCTGATCGAGGTCTTTAATCTGTAACAGACGTACATCCCCTTCAGGGTTAGGCGTGATTGCTCCCCTCAGAGTGTGACCTGAACGGATGCTTGCAATTTGGCCTAACTGTTTTAAAGATGTTGGCATACGGGCCCCTGATTCATTGCACCATCCCTGGCGCATCTATTCTTAAGCGTGGCGATTATAAGTTGTTTTTAAGCCATTGAGAGATATTGTCGGAAAGCCCATACCACGCACCGTCTCTCCGTAAACCAGTGACGAGTAAACCATCATCGTTATCCATAACGGCTTTGAGATAATCGCGAACTTGAGTTGCCGTTTGATCGGTGATGATAATCCAGGTTGATTCGAGAGGATGGCACCAGGTCCCATAGGACTTGATACGCTCAATGAGTGAGGCATAATCTTTCTGCTTCCGCAGATCGTAAGAAATTTGATAAGCTGGCATAGATTTGATCTCCTAATTTAGACGTTTGGGTTTGAGTCAACGCGACAGGCTGCAACCTGTCGCACCTTCATCACTAATCTCTGTAGTTATCGTACAGAGTTAAAAGTGGTGCGGTGAAACTATAATCAAACAAAAAAACAAGAATGTAAACCTAAAAAAATGCAGTAGCAGCTCTACAGAAGGTGATTGGCGTGTTACAGCTGCAAGAAATCAAATGTTTCACGTTTCCATAAACCCTCAATCTATTGATTTTAATCAAAAAAATACCACTATTGAAAAAATGGAACATTCACAAATTTTTTGTGCGCAGTGACTTTTATGCACTCTTGCTAAATGATCCGTGTAGTATCATTTCACCATTCAACATTGATTCAAGATTATCCCCATACCACTGCATCATCTCCCGTCTTCCCTCCAGGTAATGCGCATGGTTGTACGTGCCGCGAATCGCATTCTTATCCACATGAGCCAGCTGTGTCTCTATCCATGCCGAGTTGAACCCCTGCTCATGCAAGATCGTGCTCATCGTGTGGCGAAAACCGTGCCCTGTCAGCCTTCCCTTATAACCCAGCAGCTCAATCACCTGATTAACGCTTTCCTTTGAAATCGGCTTTGCCCGGTCATTTCTTCCAATAAATACCAACGGATACATTCCGGTAATCGGCTTCAGCGACTGAAACAGCTCCACAACCTGCTCCGACAACGGAACGATATGTGGCCGCTTCATCTTCATCACTTCAGGAGGGATCTCCCAAAGACGCTTCTCAAAGTCGATATCTTCCCAACGTGCAAAACGCAGTTCCTGAGTGCGAACCCCCGTTTACATGATGATTTGCGTCGCCGTTTTAGTGATCACACTGCCTGTGTACCCGGCCAGATCCCTGATGAAATATGGAAGTTCTTCTGCGGTAAGGAAGGGAAAGTGGGTTTTCTTTGGCGTTGCCAAGGCAGTCGCCAGATCGGGGGCCGGGTTGTATTCCGCACGCCCGGTCACAATGGCATAGCGAAATACCTCACCACAACGCTGGCGTACTTTACGCATCTTCTCCAGCGCACCGCGTTTCTCCAAGCGCCGGAGCGTTTCGAGCAGCTCCATTGGCTTAATCTCAGCAATCGGGCGTCGACCAAGGTAAGGGAATATGTCCTTCTCGAAGGTATCAATGATTTCATCGCGATAACGTAAAGACCAACGATCAGCCTTTTGCTTATGCCACTCGCGGGCGATAGCCTCAAACGTGTTTTCAGAAGAGAGTTTTTGCGCCAGCTTATCCGCCTTCTTCACCTCACCAGGATCGCCCCCTGCAGCCAAGACTTTACGCGCCTCGTCTCTCTTTTGGCGTGCATCAGCTAAAGAGACATCCGGATAAACGCCGATCGATAGCATCTTTTCCTTGCCGACAAAACGGTACTTCAGTCGCCAGTATTTTGAGCCATTCGGTTTAACCAACAGATACATGCCGCCCCCGTCAGTTAGCTTGTAAGCCTTATCTATCGGCTTAGCCGTTTTCACCTTAATGTCCGTTAGTGGCATAGCATCTCCATTGAAAATATAAGCAGCGCGGCGTATGTGTGGCACAGCCAAGTTAGAGGAATAAGGGGTTACCGCATAGCCTGGGGGTGCCAAAAAACAGCATACAATTTTACACCCCCTAAAGCACCCCCAAAGTTTTATTGATGCAGGTAGAATCAGGTTGAGCTCCGGAGACAATAATGAGCATTTAATTCAGTAATTACGGGGGTTTTGTTGAGTTTAGTAGAGTGTGGGAGACACTGATTGGCGGAAGATCACAGGAGTCGAACCTGCCAGGGACCGCTGGCGGCCCCATCTGGATTTGAAGTCCAGCCGCCCCACCGGGGACGATGATCTTCCATTTGGAAGAATGGTGTAAGGCGGTGATTATAGCTTGTTTATTGTATGGTGCTAGCCATTCAATAAACATGATGAATAATCCCCTCAAGTAAGAGTGGGATGAGACATTATTGAGAGTACCGAATCAGTTAATAGCTCACTTCGCCATATTTATCGCGGTGTTCTTTCGGGGTAATGGAATAGCCTTTTTTGAATACCGAATAGAAGTATTGTAGCGATGGATAGCCGCACATTTGCGATATTTCATTGATAGGCAAGGAAGTGGCAGCCAATAAGTTACGCGCCCGATCAAGCTTTTCTTCATGAATTACGCCATGAATGGTCTGCCCAATGTCATCCTTAAAGCGCTTTTCCAGATTTGAGCGCGACATTCCTACCGCATCTAATACCTGCTCGACCTTAATCCCCTTACAAGCATGATGGCGAATATAATGCATCGCCTGAATCACTGCCGGATCACGTAGCGAGCGGAAATCGGTTGAGCGGCGGGCCATGACTTTAACCGGTGGCACCAGAATGCGCTGTAATGGCGCTGTCTCTTGTTGTTTCTGACGCTGATTAAGGCGTTGATGCAACAACTTAGCTGCCCGATAGCCCATCTGCCGGGTTCCCTGCACCACCGAAGAGAGTGCCACCCTCGATAAATAGCGGGTTAACTCTTCATTATCAATACCAATAACACTCAGCTTCTCGGGTACCGCAATATCCAGATGCTCGCACACTTGGAGCAAATGTCGCGCTCGCGCATCCGTCACAGCAATAATCCCGGTCTGGTGTGGTAAGGTCTGCACCCAGTCCGCCAGGCGGTTCTGGGTGTATTGCCAGTTAGCCGGCGCGGTAGCCATTCCTTGATAAACCACCCCTTGGTATTGCTCCGCCGCCACTAACTGTCGGAAAGCATATTCTCGCTCCTGCGCCCAGCGCTTATCACTGCTGGCAGGCAGTCCGTAGAAAGCAAAACGATTTAAACCCTTTTCTTTCAAGTGCATAAAAGCAGCCTCAACCAGCGCTGCATTATCCGTCGCAATATAATCGACCGGCGGATAATCTGCCGGTTGATGATAAGAACCCCCCACGCCAATAATCGGAACATCTACATTCGCCAGTAATTGCTCTATCTGCCGATCATCAAAATCGGCAATAACACCGTCACCCAGCCAATCTCGAATGTTATCGATACGGCAACGAAAATCCTCTTCAATAAAAATATCCCAATCACATTGTGAAGCTTGCAAATACTCACCGACCCCTTCCACCACTTGCCGGTCGTATACTTTGTTAGCGTTAAACAGCAAGGTTATCCGGTAGCGTTTCTCAAACATGGGAATGGCTCCTGAAATAGGTGGGATATCAAGACTCAATAAGCAGAGAGATCAACGCAGTATGGCATTGATCTCTCTGCAAAAAGATAGGGTTAAACCCGGCGTTTGGTCGCGGAATCCATCCATACAGCCAGCAACAAAATCGCACCTTTGACAATGTACTGCCAGAAAGTCGGCACATCCAGCATGCTCATCCCATTGTCGAGAGAAGCCATAATAAATGCGCCCATCACGGCACCAGCAACACTGCCGATACCCCCTGCAAGGCTGGTACCACCAATCACACAAGCTGCGATGGCATCCAATTCGGCAATATTACCCGCAGAAGGTGAACCCGCCCCCAGGCGGGAGCTAAGAATCAGACCGGCTATTGCCACCATCAATCCATTGATAGCAAATACCGCCAGTTTGGTGCGTTCTACGTTGACCCCAGATAAACGGGCTGCATCGATATTGCCGCCAATGGCGTAGATCCGGCGACCAAAAGCAGTCCGGGTAGCCATAAATATACCGGCCAGCATCAGCGCCGTAAGAATTAATACCGGGGTAGGGACACCACGATAATCATTCAATAAATATATAGCCCCAAGAACTATTACAGCAGTAATTGATTGGCGAGTAACATCTCCCTGGGGTGCCGCAACCGGCAAACCCAGCCGAATACGGTGACTACGCCGACGCCATTGCCAGGCCACAAACAACATCAGGCCAATCGCCCCGATACCAAAACCGAATCCATTAGGCAGGTAGCTTTGACCGATTTGTGACATCGCATTACTGGTTGGCGATACCGTGGTGCCGTTGGTGATACCGATTAAGATGCCACGGAAAGCCAGCATTCCGGCAAGGGTGACAATAAATGAAGGAACTTTGCGATAGGCAACCCACCAACCGTTCCATGCCCCCAGCACCAGCCCCAAGCCTAGCGTAACCACAATGGTTAACGGCAACGGCCAGCCAAGCCACACATCAAAAATCGCGGCCACACCGCCCAGCAACCCCATCATCGAACCGACCGACAGATCAATTTCCGCTGAGATAATGACAAACACCATCCCCACCGCCAAGATGCCAGTGATCGCCGTTTGGCGCAGAAGATTCGAGATATTTCTGGCGCTGAGATAGGCCCCTTCAGTGGTAAAAGTGAAAAACAGCATAATAATGGCAATAGCGGCCAACATGACAAAAACTTGCAAATTAACTGATTTTAGCCGAAATAGTGGCTTTTTAACGCCATTTTCTGGTGTATTCAGCTCAGACTGATTAGCTTGCGACATGGGTTTCACTCCTGAGTGCGGCTTCCATGACCTTTTCTTGGGTCAGGTTATGGTTAATGAGATCAGCTTTGATGCGCCCCTGATGCATGACCAACACCCGATCACTTAATCCCAAAACCTCCGGCAATTCAGAGGAAATCACAATGACCGCAATTCCCTGCTGGACCAATTGATTGATAAGTTTATAGATTTCATATTTTGCGCCGATGTCTATACCACGAGTTGGCTCATCGAGAATCAAAATTTTCGGGTTCAGTAACAGGCATTTAGCCAGAATCGCTTTTTGCTGATTACCACCGCTAAGGCGGGCAATCGCCAGCTCTGATGAAGAGGTTTTGACCTTTAACCGCGCCAGAGACTGCGCAATGGTGGATTGTTCTTTGGCATCATCCAGCATGCTAAAAGCACCGGTAAAATCATCCAAGGCCGCCAGTGTGATATTCGCGCCCACCCCCATCACCGGTACGATGCCGTCTTTTTTGCGATCTTCTGGCACCATCGCAATGCCCAGTTTCATTGCCTGCTGACACGTGTTGATGACCACCGGTTTACCATCAATAAAAATATCTCCCTGCCAACGGCCCGGATAGACGCCGAACAGACATTGCACTGTTTCAGTTCGACCTGAGCCTACCAGCCCGGCAACACCTAGAATCTCGCCACGTTTCAACACGAAAGAGACCTCATCGACCCGGCGAATATGGCGGTTGACCGGATGCCAGGCGCAGAGATTTTCCACCCGTAGAATTTCTTTGCCAATATGGTGGGCTTCATGGGGGTAAAGCTCTTTCAGTTCGCGGCCTACCATCATAGCGATAATGTCATCTTCGCTCATGGTCGCCGCCGGGCGGGTACCAATATGACGACCATCGCGGATCACACAGATATGATCGGATATCGCTTTGACTTCATTCAATTTATGCGAGATATAGATACAGGCAATACCGTGGTTTCGCAGGTCACGGATAATATCCAGCAAAATAGCGGTTTCACTTTCAGTCAGTGAGGCGGTCGGTTCATCTAATACCAGTAGCCGCACTTGTTTATTCAGCGCTTTCGCAATTTCAACGAGCTGTTGCTGCCCAAGGCCCAACTCACCGACGGGGGTGTGAGGATCGACGACCAGTTTGACCTGTGCCAACATCCGCTGGCAGCGTAAATACATGGCATCGTAATCCATAATGCCGAAGCGCCCCCATTCGGAACCGAGGAACATGTTTTCCAGCACCGACATCTGTTTCACTAACGCCAGTTCCTGATGAATTATCGCAATGCCCTTTTGCTCTGTTTCACGAATATTTTTGGCCTGTAACATTTCACCTGAAAAAAATATTTCTCCCTGATAAGAACCGGTGGAATAAATACCACATAACACTTTCATTAGTGTGGATTTTCCCGAACCGTTTTCACCGCATAACGATAATACTTGTCCGGCCTCTAATGTCAGGCTGATATTATCTACGGCTTTAACCACACCGAATTGCTTAGTAATATTTTTCATTTCTAGCAGGTAGGGCATAACCCCTCCTTAATACTGCTGATTTTATAGCATTGCGGCTACATTAAATAACGGCCATGTTAATAAATTAAATAACTGGCCGTTTATTACAAAGTCTAATCAGCAATATGCCAATCAATAAACATCTGCTTTTTTGTGGAATCCGTCGGCTATGATAGTGCTATCAATATTGCTTTTATCAACTTGAATCGGTGTTAATAAATAAGCAGGAACATCTTTTATACCATTATTTAATTTACTGTTGGCTTTTGGTTCCTCACCTTTACCCAGGGTGACTGCAATTTCTGCCGCATCATTGGCTAATTTACTGATTGGTTTATATACGGTCATGGTTTGCGTACCCGCAACAATTCGTTTTATTGCAGCCAAATCAGCATCCTGACCGGAAATAGCTACCTTCCCTGCCAACCCTTGTGCGGCTAACGCCTGAATTGCCCCGCCAGCAGTTGCATCATTGGATGCCACCACAGCATCAATCTTGTTATTGTTGGCAGTGAGTGCATTCTCCATAATTTTCAAGGCATTTTCTGGTAACCAGGCATCAACCCACTGATCACCGACAATTTTTATTTTCCCCTCTTTTATCAGTGGATTAAGCACTGTCATTTGCCCTTGGCGGAACAACTTGGCATTGTTGTCGACGGGTGACCCCCCCATCAGGAAGTAATTGCCTTGCGGCACCCGCTCAACCAGGCTTTTCGCCTGCAACTCACCCACTTTTTCATTATCAAATGAGATATAAAAATCAATATCAGCGTTATTTATCATACGATCATACGCTAATACCTTTATCCCTTCCCGTTTAGCCTCGGCGATAACGTTACTTAATACTTGACCGTTATAGGGAATAATAACTAACACATCAACGCCGCGATTAATCATATTTTCTATTTGCGACATCTGTGTTTCTTCATTGCCATTTGCAGATTGCACAAATACTTTAGCGCCAAGTGATTCAGCTTTGTTAACAAAAATGTCGCGGTCTTTCTGCCAACGTTCCAGGCGGAGATCATCTATCGCCATACCGATTTTAATTTCTTTACTAAATCCGGGCTGGCTAATCATCACCAGAACGGCACATGCGGAGAGTAAAATGTTCTTAAATTTCATCTTTCGGTACCTTTCTTATTGTGCAAGCAGGGTAAGAGAAACGGTAAACATCGACTGCAATAGGGATTGTTGACGCTTATTTGCACATCGGCAATTACAGATTTTCATCCGCCAATTATGTTTTTTGGTTTAATGTTAATTTTATGATAACGATCATGTTTTCTTCCTCATAAAATGCATAATTCCATTACGGGATGTTATCCGTGTAATGAATATCTAAGCATTTTTTATAATTAAGCGGTTATTTATGAGATCTACACCACAATTAATAATTCTCTGAATTTAAGTGTGAAATAACGTAATTGAGAGAATCGCTAACAACTCCGAAGATAAAAGCTCATCAGCCCGGCAAAAGCGGGGCCAGCTTCCAAGGAGTATTGCATGCAATCTTATTTTGATGAATTAGAACAAGTGCGTTACGAAGGCAGCCAGAGCGCTAACCCGCTGGCATTTCATCACTACAACCCGGATGAAATTATTCTTGGCAAGCGAATGGCCGACCACCTCCGGTTTGCGGCCTGTTATTGGCATACCTTCTGCTGGGGCGGGGCCGATATGTTTGGCGGCAATGCCTTTGATCGCCCGTGGCAGCATCCGGGGGATGCACTGGCTCTGGCAAAACGCAAAGCCGATGTCGCATTTGAATTCTTTCATAAACTGAATGTGCCTTATTACTGCTTCCATGATATCGATGTCTCGCCAGAAGGCGCGTCAATGAAAGAGTATCTTAATAATTTTGCCGTAATGACCGAGGTATTGGCCGAGAAACAAGAGAGCAGCGGCGTAAAATTATTATGGGGTACAGCTAACTGCTTTACCCATCCACGCTATGGCGCAGGGGCAGCCACTAACCCTGATCCAGAAGTCTTTAGTTGGGCTGCAACTCAAGTCTTTACTGCCATGAATGCCACCAAAAAACTCGGCGGTGAAAACTATGTGTTATGGGGCGGGCGTGAGGGCTACGAAACACTGTTAAACACCGATTTGCGCCAGGAACGCGAGCAGATTGGCCGCTTTATGCAGATGGTGGTGGAGCACAAACATAAAACCGGTTTCCAGGGCACGCTATTAATTGAACCTAAGCCACAGGAGCCCACCAAGCATCAGTACGACTATGACGTGGCTACCGTTTATGGCTTCCTCAAGCAGTTTGGGCTGGAAAAAGAGATTAAAGTGAATATTGAGGCCAACCATGCCACATTGGCGGGCCACTCGTTCCATCACGAAATCGCCAGTGCTATTGCCTTAGGTATTTTCGGTTCAGTAGATGCTAACCGTGGTGATCCACAGTTGGGCTGGGATACCGATCAGTTTCCAAACAGTGTAGAAGAGAATGCATTGGTGATGTTTGAGATCCTCAAAGCGAGTGGTTTTACTACCGGTGGGCTGAACTTTGATGCAAAAGTACGCCGCCAAAGTACCGATAAATATGACCTGTTCTATGGCCATATTGGGGCGATGGATACCATGGCGCTGGCACTGAAAGTTGCCGCCAAAATGATTGAAGATGGTCAGTTGGATCAACGCGTTGCCAAGCGCTATGCCGGTTGGAATACTGAGATGGGTCAGCAAATTCTGCAAGGTAAACTGTCGCTGGAAGAGCTGGCACGCTATGCCGAACAGCATAACCTGAACCCGCAACATCAGAGTGGTCATCAGGAGCAGTTAGAAAATCTGGTTAACCGCTATTTATTCGGCTGATGTTTAAGATGGGGCACCCGCTGCCCCAATCTCACCTATAAGGAAGGTATATGTACCTTGGCATCGACTTGGGCACCTCCGGCGTCAAAGCAATTCTACTGGCCGAAAACGGGCAAGTAGTTGCGAGCCAAAGTGCCGCTTTATCCGTCTCGCGCCCACGCCCGTTGTGGTCGGAACAAAACCCGGCTGACTGGTGGCAGGCAACCGATCAGGCCATGCAGGCTCTGGCCGCAGCACATGATTTGCAGCAGGTAAAAGCCCTTGGGTTAACCGGGCAAATGCACGGCGCAACCTTACTGGATAAACAACATCAGGTGCTGCGCCCAGCCATTCTATGGAATGATGGCCGCAGTTTCGCCCAATGTCAGGCACTGGAGCAAGCAGTACCCGAGTCGCGCCAGATTACAGGTAATCTAATGATGCCCGGGTTTACCGCACCAAAACTGAAATGGCTGGCTGAGCATGAGCCAGATATTTTTAGTCGTATTGATAAGGTACTGTTACCAAAAGATTATCTTCGCTTTCTGATCAGTGGTGATTTCGCCAGCGATATGTCCGATGCCGCCGGTACTATGTGGCTGGATGTCGCGCAGCGTGACTGGAGTGATGAGATGCTGGCCGCCTGCGGTTTAAACCGCCAGCACATGCCAGCACTGTTTGAAGGCAGCCAGATTACCGGCCATGTCAGTACAGCTATTGCCCACCGCTGGGGTATCAACACCATACCGGTAGTGGCCGGAGGTGGTGATAATGCTGCCGGTGCTATTGGTGTTGGTCTGTATCAGACCGGACAGGCGATGTTGTCGCTGGGTACCTCCGGCGTCTATTTTGCCGTCAGTGACGGCTTTCTCAGCAACCCCGCCAGCGCAGTTCATAGTTTTTGCCATGCATTACCAAATACCTGGCACCTGATGTCAGTGATGCTAAGTGCCGCATCCTGTCTTGACTGGGCTTGCCAACTCACCGGCGTCGATAATGTTCCTGCACTGATAGCAGAAGTGGAGAAAGCACCGCCAGCGGCTACCCCGGTATGGTTCTTACCCTACCTTTCTGGCGAACGGACGCCCCATAATAACCCTAATGCTAAAGGGGCATTCTGGGGCTTTACCCACCAACATGGCAGGGCAGATTTAGCCCGTGCGGTGTTAGAAGGGGTGGGATTTGCTTTAGCTGATGGGATGGACGCGGTGCATGCCAGCGGATTGCAGCCGACATCAGTCACATTGATTGGCGGGGGGGCTCGCAGTGCCTATTGGCGGCAAATGTTGGCTGATATCAGTGGCCAAACGCTGGAATATCGTACCGGGGGGGATATCGGCCCAGCGTTGGGCGCAGCCCGGTTGGCTCAAATTGCACTGAACCCAGAAACGCCATTAGCAGACTTATTACCTGAACTGATATTGGAACAAACCCATTTACCTGATACCGATCGCCATCACTATTACACTGCTCAACGGACAATCTTCAAAAAGCTCTATCAGCAATTACTGCCGTTATGTGAGTAAATAACACCTCAGGGCTGGCGAGTAATATCCCTCAGCCCTGAGCGTATTAGTAATAGTTGATTTTCACGATGGCTGTGGCATCAAATTGACCTAATTTCACTGATTGCCCGGCAATAGCATTCAGGCTGGCAGTATAATTTTTTGTCACCTGAGTCACATCGTTCAACTGCGCGAACTCGTTATAACGGTTATATACAATCGCCTGACTGGCATCATTATAAATCGTCAATTTCGTGCCGTTTTGCATATCAATGGCATTATCACCCACTAACGGATTCGTGGTTGAGAACTGCGCCTGAATAGAAAAATTGGACAAGCAACCTTGTTTGACTGCGGTAATGGAAAACGGCTGACTAATATTATTGCCGCTATTTTGTAGTAGCGCTTTATTGAATACGCCAAAATTCACGATTTGTGATTCTGGATATACCACCAAGTCCGCACCGCAGGCAATAAACCGTACTCCCGTTAACCCTGATAAGGCATAACGCAAGTTCTTTGCCCCAGGGGTCAGATTCAGCCCAGTTGAACCATCAAGTTGGAATACCGTGAAGTTATCTGCACCCACATAATAACCGCTCGAAGGTGGGTTACCGGTCACTTTAATATATAGCCGGAAAGTCACCGTAACGGTAACATTTTGCCCTTTAGCTATCGGAGAGGAATTGGTATTTAAACGGGCCGCGTTAGTTTCTAAATCCTGCCCATTATAACTGACACCTAATTGCAACCCCTGCCCCAACGATTGATGTAGCGGGTTAAAATAGAACCACACTTGGTCAATCGTCGAGCCTAATACGTTATCGCAATAGGCTGTAACAGTAATATCGTTCGATTCCCAGACTTTCGTCCCTGCCGCAACGTTCGATGGTATCGCTAATTGCCCGATAGGTATTGCAGGTTTAATCACAATACCGGTTCCCTTTTCAACACAATCAAGGGCATAGGCCGCCTGCGATAACAGCAGCGCCACCAATAAAATAACTACCGAGCCACCCATCCGGCCCATTTTATTTAACATAGCATGAGTCATTGTCATTCCTTTACCGGTACCGGAAGGCTGCGCGCATTACTTTTTCTTTTCCGCAGGTTGAATTTGGCAATCAACAGCCGAGCAGTTAAAAATACGGATGACCATGCCACCAAAATCATCCATATAACCAATGCTATAACGACTGCCACTATAACCTGGCGTCTTGGCAATCTCAGTACCAAAAGGCGCGATCATTAGGCTATCGAAACCGGGGAAATTACCGCGATTATCCTGGCTTAAATACCCTAACGTGATGTAATACGGTGTCGGGTTATGAATTTTCAGGCTTTCACCTTGCTTACTAATCTGTAATTTTTCCTGCCAGATCTCGTTATAATCTGCTTTTATCGCCGTAGGGCGGTAAAATAGCTTCACTCTATTTTGAATCGCAATTTGTACCACGTTGGTCATTTCACTTTTTGGTGGCACTTCCCGCACGTTGAAATAGAATAGCGTCTCGCGATCTGTAGCTAATTTATCAGCATCAGGCAGTTTCATAATGCGCACCTGACTTTTTTGGCCGGCATTAATCCGCTGCATTGGCGGCAAAGCAACCAATGGGTTATCTACTTTCTGGCCAGCGGCATTTTCTAACCATGATTGTGCTAAATAAGGTGATGTTTTACTCTGATTTTGCAAAATAACACTGGCTGATTTATCGCTGCTGTTGAAGATAATCCGTGTCCGGTCAAGATTAATCGCCGCCTCACTGACCATAGTGGTAAGCAATAAGGCAATCCCTACTATGGCATTATTTATCTGCTGGTTCTTCCTAACCAGCATCATGTTATTAAGGTCTTTCATTTTCTGTTCCGCTCTAAATTAGATCGTTATGCTGTGAATAACTGCTTTAAGTAAGCAACAGTTTTGGGTAAAAAATAATTTACGGTCAATAATAGTTTTCGGTCAATAAACTATTTTAATTAATATTTTTCCATATTGCTGCCTAACCTACTGACAAGGAAGTAGAATTTTCCCTGAACTCATGCCGTTATTTTCCGGCAATACTATCTTGCACTGCTTTTTGCCCCACTGAACCGTCAGTTTCCCGGCATCTTCTAAGCCAGCCAAATAGGCCAAGCCACTTTCGCCTAAAATACCTACCTCAGCTCCGGTTTTATCAGCAATAACCGATGACCCAAGTGGTGGGAAACTACCGTCATTGAGGCGGATTATGGCCATAATTTGCTGACCTTTTACTGCCCTAATTTCACGGTAACCAATAGCACCTTCGGTGAGGGTTTTTTGAATAACAGTATTATAGACTTCAATATCTTCCGGCAGGCTTTGCACATCAACCCGAACGTCTGACTGCTGATAACTGGTAACGCCATTTACCACTGCCACACCAAACCGATTGGTAATCGCCGAATTATTATTCAATGACACACCTGAAACATCGCCGGTATCAATCATTATTCTTGGCTCATTACCCGATTTATTCTGGTGAGCTGAAACACCCTTCGCAGTCGCGGTTATCGAGCCATACCAGTTGGTATTCAACGAGTTATATTCATTATTTTTATGGCTGGCATCAACACCAAACTCACCATAAGGGGAGCTATGCTGATAGCCGCCACGGAACACGCCATTGCCTTGCTGTATTTCAGGGCTGGCGCCCCCGGCGCTGACACGCCAGATATTCCTCGGGTCCTGGCTGTTGAAATAGGAGATATTCTGCGAGTAGCCGTTGTTCTTATCACGTTGCGCGTCATAACTGACCTGCTGCCCAACACCAATCGGGACGCTGAATGAGAAGAACACCTGATTTTCGCTTTCATACTGGTATTTCACTTTATTGGCAGAGATTGTCGTCGAAATGCCTTTAAAAGAGCCAATATCAAATATTTTGCTGACAGAAACACCGTAATTATTACTGGATACATCATTCCAGTAAGTTTTATGGGTAGCAGATAAGTACATAGTGATATCCGGCCAGGCCAAATATTGGTTCGCGGTCACGGTGTATGTTTGCTTATCATTTTGTAGATAATTATTGCCATTTAGCCGATCCAAGTACTGGCTCATGCTCATAAAGTTCTTTTCGGAAAAACGGTATCCGGCAAAGGTAATCTGGCTATTAGTCTGGTCAAAACGCTTGGAATAGTTAACCCGGTAGCTTTCACCGCTCTGCTTCCCTTCATGCGGTAACTGAGAGCGGGAATGTGTAACATCGACAGACAGCGCGCCGAAATCATGTAAGTTTTGCCCAGCACCCATGGCTATCGCGGTGTAGTCCTGTGACGTCGCAATCACTCCGCCATACAAGGAAACATCATTAAATGCCCCCCATGAAAACTCACCATTAAAGAAAGTCGGATCACTCACCGCGTTATTGCTGCCCTGCATCGGACGGCCCAAAGCCGTTTTATAGCGGATGGCGCCTTTGCGGGTTAAAAATGGTACGGTTGCGGCGCTAACCTGGAAAGTGGTTACACGACCATCTTCCTCTTCCACGCGGACATCAATATTGCCCTGTACCGCCTCACTAATATCCTGAATAACAAACGGCCCCGGAGCAACGTTGGTTTGGTAAAGGGTACGGCCATTCTGGCTCAGAATGACTCTGGCATTGGTGCGAGCAATGCCGATCACTTGCGGTGCATAGCCACGCAGTGTCGGTGGCAACATCCGCTCATCACTGGAAAGTGATGCCCCCAGAAAACGAAATGAATCGAAAATACTGGAGCTGAGATAGGTTTGACCACCAATAAATTTAGCCCCTATCGCTGGGATAGCCCGAAATGCATACACTTGTGACCAGTCAAAATTACTGTAGTGCGAGCCTTCTGTTTCATTATTGATATATTGGTAATCAGCACGGATACGCCATGGCCCCATATTGGCGCCCGCAGTTCCGTAGCTGCTAAAATTAGTGCTACTACTACCACTTTTCGGCGCATAACGATTACCAAACAGGTTGTAATCCAATATAGCGCCAGGAATACCATCATCCCATTGAGAAGGCGGCACCCAATTAGGATCACTGTAAGCTAACCATGCTTGTGGAATAGAGATAATTAAATATTGTTTTTCTTTATCGTAATTTGCCGTAATCTCTTCTTTTTGATCAATAGAGACACACTTGCCATCATTCCATAATGTCAGCGACTCACGCACAGCCGGAGCTAACCCCAGCAGATCAACTAAATCTGGTGACAGGCATAATTTAGTTAATTTCCCATCATCGACAGGTAAATAGGGTACCAGGTAGCGCTCAGGTAACAGCCGGCCATTAATCAGGACATCAAGCAGATAATCACCCGGAGGGGTATAATCATCAACCTCAAAACGAGACAGATCGATATTACTGCGATCTTTTGCATCGATAATATTGGTATTAAACTCTACTGCTGCAGCCATTCCAGGCAATAATAAACTTAAACCTGCCAATGTTAATATTTGCACCATTCGAAAGATCATTTCTTTTCTTCTAGATTTATATTGCATAAATAAATCACTGTCTTATGGCAAAGTATTAATAAAGGGGAGTCTCCTCCCCTTAAATTGAAGCTACATACGCCGCTGTAACGTCAAATAAGCAGGGTATGACCCAAAGTAATTGGTGTTTCAGCAAAGCAGCAAACAAGTGCCGCTAATGCTGCTGCAACGCCAAGTACGAAGGATAGTTTTATTTATAGTTCAGCGCGTAAGTAGCCTGGGACACGATAGTACCGGTTGTTACAGGTGCGCCAGTTGCTTCAACGCGAGCTGCGAATACTATCTGATTCGGGCCAGTTACCAGATTAACATCAGCACCGGTATCACCCACTTTCAGCAATGCGCCGTTAGTGTCGATCAGACGAATACCTGCACCACCTGCGCTACCGGTGTTTGCCAGCAATGCTGGAGAGGTTGCATCAGAAACGCCGCCGAAAGTTACGGTAACTTTAGACATTGCAGGGTAAGTTACTGAACCTGCTGTTTGTTCAGTCAGATCACAATCTTGCAGGTCAATGTTGTACTGAACGTTCTGAGAATATTTATTACCGGTTTCCAGTAATTTATTCGCTACCTGACCCATATCTACGCTGATATCAGTAGAGTTCGGCGCGATAGAGCATGGTGCATTAATAACAGTACCGGTAAAATGAATACGGCCATTACCTTCATCTGCAGCAAATGCTTGGGAAATGAAAGCAGAAGATGCCAACGCAATAATCAATGCACTTTTCTTAAAATTAGACATATTAAAAAACCTTTATTTAGACACCATATTTAAAGAATACGCTGATGGAATACCATCAACGGCTCACGTCATTACCGATGGCTATAACAACGATAAAATAAATAAAAACATGAAAGTAAAAATGCAATAAGATGAAATCACAAAATGACACTAAAATTCAATTGTAGAAATGCATTCCAGAATAAAAATCCCAGAATTAATCTTCAACATTTAAATTATAATCATCAAAGTGTAATTTATATTAAATAATAACCGATACTTTATAAACTCCCATGTATTTATATTATCTGGCTGTTCTCGCCCCGACTGGACATGGATAGGACTATACGCGATCTTTTTATCTAGTAAATACGAATTTATCGGCCAAATCGATCGTTATATATAATTTATTTGGTGTTTTATGCCATGTTTATGGTCAAAAGCTAGTTATTTATGCCAAATAGGGTTAACTAAGCAAGGTTATACTTCAAATATTTTTATAATATCAGCAATAAATCTTATCTGTGTTTATTCGACAAATCAGAGATATCAACAATGCTGAAGGAAAAATCCTACAAAATATAGGAATATATTCATACGCCATCAATATAACTATTCTTTTAATTAATTCAAATTGTATATAATAAGCAATGAATACATTTTTAATGTCAATTTTTGTCGATAAAAAAGATGTTGGAAACCAAATGATACATATCCCGAGATTTCAAAATGCAGGCTAGCACAACGAATACACCAGCAAGTTGCAGCATAAGGGGTATAAACAAATGGTTAACTGGTCCCTTTTACACCCTATGATGGCCGGATTTGGCATTCCTCTCTAGTGAAAACCCGCCCATGATTGAGCTACACCCATACGGCGGAGGGCCGGAAATGACTAACAGCGCATTACTGATTATTGATGTTCAACAATCTTTCGAACATAAATCTTTTTGGCAGCAGCAAGATTTACCCGCCTTCTCGGCGGCGCTGAATCAATTAATTACCGGCTGTAAACTGCGAGGAGTGGCACTGGTCGATGTTTTTCATGTCGCCCCAGAAGGGCCTTTCTCACTGGCTTCAGGCTATGTTAAACCAATGTCGCTGGTTTCCCATCAGGCAGATGTTACCGTACAAAAGCGGGTACATAACGCGCTGACTGATTCAGGTCTGGATCAGTGGCTAAAGGAAAGGCAGATAGATCATCTAATTATTGCCGGTATGCGTACTGAACAATGCTGTGAAACCACCGCCCGTGTGGCATCGGATTTAGGTTATCAAGTGACCTTCGTGACTGAAGCTACACTAACCTTCCCAATGACGCAGCCAAATGGTGTGGTATTGAGTAGCGAAGAATTAAAGCTGCGCACAGAAACCGTGTTAGTCGATCGGTTTGCCACCATCCGTACCGTTGCGGAAACACTGGGTGCTCTGGATACTCGGCCGTCAGAGGTGGTTGCAGAAAAAACAGTAAACTGGCAGCCACAGCCTTATTTGCCACGAGATATCACCCCTGCTGGCGTTAAATATCTTAAGCAGTGGCAGTTGAAGCGCTATGTTATTCGTTACTCGCAGGCCCAAGGTGACACACCATATTACGCCCCCGCTTATCAGTTAGTTGGGCAGTGGTTACCAGAAGAAGCAGAAACGGTGAACCGCCCAGGCATTGGTTTTGTGATTGAGCATCAGGGGAAAACACTGAATTACCTGATTGTCGGATGGTGGGACAATGAGAATGAATTGCGCGTGAAAGTCTGGGTACAAGAGCAGGGAGTGTGGCGTGCGGCACGGGATGAATCGTTCTGTGTATGGGATTTGCAGGTTATGGCCTTTGAACGCGATGCTTTTGTTGCTACTTTGCTACAGCACACCCCGGATATTCCGGCTTATCTGAACCGTTATCTGACGGTAACTGTGGATTAACCATGCAACGAAATGTCTATTTCCTATTGCTTCCCGGCGTGCTGTCGCTGGATTTAACTGGCCCGGCCGAAACCTTACGGCTGGCAGGGTCATTTAATCTCTTCTATATCAGTCCATTGCCGCAAGTGACGGCTTCCACCGACATGGTGCTCGGCCAGTTACAACCACTACCTGACAGCTTGCCGGAGGGCAGTTTACTGGTCGTGCCTGGGGTGAGCGACTCACGCCACTACTTTGCAACCGAAACGGCCGCAGTGGCCCGTCACTGGTTACAACAGCAAAAAATAGCCATTACACAGCAAAAAACAATCTTGGTTTGTGTCTGCTCCGGTGCATTACTGGCGGCACAAGCGGGGCTACTGGACGGCTACCAATGCACCACTCATCACAATGTACTTGAGCGATTACGCCAGCAGGCACCCGCCGCACAAACCAAAGAAAACCGTATCTTTGTTGAAGACCGTGGCGTGTATACCAGCGCCGGAATTACGGCGGGTATTGATCTCTCTTTGCATCTGATTAGCCGCTATTGCAGCCCACAAACTGCATTAGAAGTCGCACGGGAAATGGTGGTTTATTTTCGACGGTCTGGCGATGACCCGCAGCTTTCCCCCTGGTTACGTTACCGCAATCACCTGCATCCCGCCGTACACCGTGCGCAGGATGTGATGTCGGCAGAACCGGAAGCCGAATGGTCACTGCTTCAGGTCGCGCAGAAAGCACATGTCAGTAGCCGCCATTTAACACGGTTATTCCGCGAACATGTCGGGATCAGTGTGCGTGAATTTCACGAACAATTGCGAGTCGCAGTGGCCGAAGTTCGCCTGCAAGAAGGGTTTAATCTGGAGAAAGCCGCACTGGCTGCCGGGTTCTCCTCCGGCCGCCAGCTTCGGCGCGCACAACAGCGTGGGCAGGTCGTGGTTAACTGACCAGACGCCGCCGGTCAATGCGCTGTAATCCCATGGATAGCAAAGTGCTCAGGGCGAGAGCCAGTGCGAAAACATAGAAAATATCCAGTATCGGATAACCCGTAAAATCGTAATGATGGGTGCGAATAAAGTGAATAATGAGCGCGTGGAAGCCGTAAATCGCCAATGAATGCCCGGCGAGCCAGCTTAGCCAGCCAATTTGCTGGTTCATGCAGTTTTTAAACCACACCAGCAGTGATACCGCCGCAACGAACACCAGCGGGCCACAATACATATAGAAAGTATCCGCAAAACTGCCATTAATCCGCGTCTGCTTTTCAGTTGAGATGGCAATAAATATTACGCTGGTGATAAATAGCAATGCCGCCCCCCAACTGATCACCCTGCCTTTGGTTTCCAACATACCAATTGCCCGCCCCAACAGCGCGTACAGCAAGTAATAGAAAGTATCACCGTAGATATAGAGGTTGATTGGCAATAAATGGAAACCGCCAATCGAATACTTGCTGGCTTGGGGATTGGCTAGCACTGCCAGCAGTAAAATCACCACCGCCAGATAGCGGCCTGACACCGGTTTGACATTAATCAGTGGTGATACCAGATAAACCACGATAATGGCGTAGAAAAACCACAGATGATAAAACACCGGTTTTTGCAGGATATTCTGTAGTGAGGCCCAACCGTTGATCGGCGTCAGGATCGAAATATAAATCAGGGCAATCACACTGTAGAACAGCAGGCATAGCCCGATTCGGGTGAAGTGCTTTTGCTGTGCACTTTTTTCACCAAAAAACAGATAACCAGAGATCATAAAGAACAGGGGCACGCAGGCACGAGAAGCAGAATTGAGCAGATTGGCAATATCCCAGTTAGCCTCACCCACCTGAGCACCACTGGTGACGTAATAGGTTGTGGCATGGATCATGACCACCATAATGCAGGCCACCGCCCGCAAATTATCAATCCAGCCAATCTTATTGGTCATGCATACTCTCTATCACCTGTCAGCATACTAAAAGCGTTGATCTATTTACGGCATCAATAATCAGGTTGCAAACAATAACGTAAATTCGATTTATACCCAAAGTAAATGAAACGGCATCAAGGATAAGATTCATTAATCCCAATGAGCTTACACAAGGTAAGTGATTCGGGTGAATGAACGCCGCTAACAATGCTGTAGCGTCTAGGACGAAGGGTATTACCCAAAGTCATTGGCGTTACAGCGAGGCAGCAAGCGAATGAACCCCGATGAGCTTACACAAGGTAAGTGATTCGGGTGAATGAGCGCCGCTAACAATGCTGTAGCATCTAGGACGAAGGGTATTACCCAAAGTCATTGGCGTTACAGCGAGGCAGCAAGCGAATGAACCCCGATGAGCTTACACAAGGTAAGTGATTCGGGTGAATGAGCGCCGCTAACAATGCTGTAGCGTCTAGGACGAAGGTATTACCCAAAGTCATTGGCGTTACAGCGAGGCAGCAAGCGAATGAACCCCGATGAGCTTACACAAGGTAAGTGATTCGGGTGAATGAACGCCGCTAACAATGCTGTAGCGTCTAGGACGAAGGGTAATTGTTGCTATAACGTTATATTGACGGCAAAATAACCGACCTGACGCGCTTTGAATGCACACCCTGCCTGAGCCGTATCCTTTTTTACGTTTATTATTAATAGCTTAATTTATGCAAACTTCATTTTCACCCGCGACACGTTTAGGTCGACGGGCGCTTTTATTCCCTCTTTGTTTAGTATTGTTCGAATTTGCCGCTTATATCGCTAACGATATGATCCAGCCAGGTATGCTCGCCGTAGTGGCTGATTTTAATGCCAGTATTGAGTGGGTTCCGACCTCTATGACTGCCTATCTGGCTGGCGGGATGTTCTTGCAATGGTTGCTTGGGCCGTTGTCAGACCGCCGTGGACGCCGCCCGGTAATGTTGTTCGGTGTCGCATTCTTTGTGGTGACATGCCTTGCCATCTTGCTGGTCAATAGTATCGAACAGTTCATCGCCATGCGCTTCCTGCAAGGGATCGGCTTATGCTTTATTGGTGCCGTCGGTTACGCCACTATTCAGGAATCATTTGAAGAAGCGGTTTGTATTAAAATTACCGCGTTAATGGCCAATGTCGCCTTGATTGCCCCATTACTCGGCCCTCTGGCGGGGGCCGCCTTGATTCATGTCGCTCCGTGGCAGGCAATGTTTGTGCTGTTTGCCGTGCTGGGGGCCATTTCATTTGTGGGCTTATGGCGCGCCATGCCGGAAACCGCCGCTCTGAAAGGGGAGAAACTGTCAGTGGCAGCGATGTGGCATGACTATAAGCTGGTGCTCGCCAACCGCCGTTTCATGTGTGGTTCCCTGGCGTTAGGCTTTGCCAGCCTGCCATTGCTGGCGTGGATTGCGCAATCACCCGTCATTTTGATCAGCGGTGAGCAGCTATCCACTGTTGAATATGGTGTTTTGCAGGTGCCAATTTTCGGCGCACTGATTATTGGTAATCTGACACTGGCGAGATTGAGCGGCAAAACCAGTATTCCACGTCTTATCCGCTACGGTGCCGGTCCGATGATTATTGGCTTGCTGATTGCCGCAGGCTCAACGCTCTATTCATCCCATGCTTATCTGTGGATGACGGCAGGACTGAGCCTGTATGCCTTTGGTATTGGCTTGGCTAATGCCGGTTTGGTGCGGTTGACACTGTTCGCCAGTGATATCAGTAAAGGTACGGTATCTGCCGCCATGGGGATGATCAGTATGATGGTCTTCACCTTCGGCATTGAGTTTGCCAAAGTCGCTTACTTGTGGGGCAACAGCGGTATCTTTAACCTGTTCAATCTGATCAGTGGCTTGCTGTGGCTGGGCTTGGTGATGATATTTATTCGCCGTCAGCCGGAGGCGGTTACTGCGGAGTAGTTTATTAAGCGCTGGGGGAATAGACCCTCCAGCGAATTTATAGCCTAAAATCAGTGTGTAATTGCGCCCAATGATTTCGTAATACTTGCTTATGAGCCTCATTCATGGGCAAAGAGGCCAACATTTCAGGCCATGTTTGACGCGCAATAATAATCGCATCGTCTAAATGGGCCTTAATAGCCGGGTAAGGTGCACTTATCCGCTCACACCATTTTTTGAACGTAGCAAAATTAGCGACATACCCGCGTTTTTCTTTTGCCATTCTTAAGGCAAGCTCAGTCTCGTCTTCCATATAAACTTTAGTACAAACAATATCATAGGCTGGCGAAAGTCTTGCGTGCCGGCCATCAGAATAAATGACAGTCCAGTTTTTCAGATGTGCATCACCATTAGCCAACATAATATTAGCCAGTAACCGGCGCGCCATCTGTTGTAGGTCCGCTAAACCACCAGCATTGTTATATAAAACAGCCGCTATTTGCTCGTAATTCTTATCTTCGTATTTTTTGCTGGGATATAGGTTAAAAACCTGTGCGAAATCTTCGGTATGTATCCGCGTCCGCCCTTGCACGGTACGATCAAAACGACGGATAAGATAAACATGTTCACCGGGTGGTAATTGAATATCGGGCAAATTCTCGATTTTATCTAATGAGACTAAATCAATGTCGGGTATATCCACACCAATAGCTTGAGCTAATCGCATCACAGAATATTCATTCTCAGGGATATTTTTATGCACAGTTGAAGGTGTTTTAACAATCCAGTTATCCTCACCCACTGCGGAGGTTATTAGGAACCGCCCATCCTGGTGACTAGATGAGAATTTCATATGTACGCCAGCCAACGAAAACTTATCAGCAATGTTATTCGTATCTATTTGTATTGATTCTATTTTATCATGTGCGGAAAGCGCCCATATGGGGATCTCTCCCTTCATCAATGGGCGGGTTATCAATGCACCAGCGAGATTACCGCCAGCTCGCGCCAACAACGGAAATTCATTATCCTCATGAATTTTTAATTGCCCAACCATCATCTGCCGCAACGCCCCTTCAGGTAATAAGTTCGACAGTACCGGAGGTAGCTTTTGTTTATTAATCTGCGTCCTTTGCAGGTAACCGTGATCAATCTGCTGAGTTAAGGTAAAGGTCGGTCGCTGTGTATCCGGCATCGCGATATAATCAGGATCGAACGATAGAGCATTCCGACCGCCGGTATAGTGCACCACAACACCCACACGGATTTCCCCCAGATAAAGCGCCAGCCCTTCGTCACTCTCAAGCTGTTGCGACATCGGCTAGTCCTCCAGATCTTTATATTTCTGTGTCCAGGGATCATCATTGAGCGTGATATCTTCCTTATTGACCACGCGTTCTGTCCCCATAGTCAAACGTATATCCTGCGCCTGTTCCCGGGTGAGCAGCAGCATTTCCAGATCGAAACCGGCCAATATCCGCAGAAAAGTAGAAAGGTGAATATACCCCCCTTTCTCAAACTTGGAAACTTGCTGTTGCGTCATGCCATTGATAAGACGCATATCAGACTGTGTAAATTGTTTCTGTTGGCGAATTTCTTTTATCTGCTCGGCCACATCTAACAGCGATTTCATATCATCCCCCAGTTACATGTCTTTTGATGTATCTATAGCCTAGCACATCTTAAACAATGTATTTTATGGATTAAACATCGGATATGATGTAAAAAATCAAACTACACCTTATGAGATGTAATTTGACCACGTTACATCACTTTAGATGTATTTTAACCGAATTACACATTAGGAGGTGTATTAAGAAATAGCCCACTGTCACGCAACAAATGGTCGTTACCTCGGCGGCGAGTAAACCCACTGCGGTCAAAGAATTCAAGGATTTGAATCGCCAGTTTGCGGCCAACACCCAGTCTATCGCGGAAATCTGAGGCACAGGCGCTGCCCTGGCTGGCATCCAGCTCACGTACCAAATCAGCGAATTGCTCAATACGCTGGCTGCGATAGTAGCGATCAGGAACAATTGCTGTGATATAGCCCAGTTGTGCCGCTTTGCGCAATAGTGTGCGCATCTCACTTTCTTCAATCTGCATCGGTGCCGCCAAATCGCGCACCCACCAAGGGTCATCGGCAAAATAGGATGCGACCTGCTGCCACTGAACCTGCTCCTCGGCAGTAAATGCCAGGCCATGAGCTAGCAGATGTAGCCAGCCACGGGTATTCTTTAGCGCCCCTTCAGCCAGCAGATCATCAATCAAACGGAATACCAGCCCTTCATCCAGCGTTGGCAACGCCATACGCCGCAACCGCGCCCGCCCTAATCCTAACTGATCACCATGCTGTTGGTGATACAGGCACAGGACATGTAATAAGGTTTGTTGCGCTTGCTGAGCATGAGGGCGCGAGAGTGCAATATCACCGGCGACAACACTATCAGTCTGTGCCAGTAAGTCCGCCATATCGCGTTCAGTTAGCTGGCGCGCCCAACTGAAGTCATCTAAAGAAACCGGCCCTTGAGCCAGATGTAAATCCAGCACTTCACGGTCGGAGGTTGCCTGGGCCAGCGCAGTTAACCAAGATAAATACGCCGGTTGCCGTTTGCCGCGTTTAGGGGCGGTGAGATGAATCACCCGTGCACCGCCCAAGGTCTTTTTCGCCGCAATGTCACGCAAAATAAGACGATCGTTTTCAGCCAGAGATAGCGGATTATCCAACAACAGTTCAGCAAGTATCGGCTGGGGGTTCTCGTCGGTAGGTTGTGGATTGGTCAGCAGCGAAAAACGCCCGGTAATATGGCTGGCGGCATGATGCAAATGTAAAGGTTGCCAATGTTGGATCGGTGTATCAGCATCCACAATGACAAGTACCCGCTCCGTGGCCTGCGGCGGCTGTTGCGTTAATAGCCAGTCACCGCGTTTGATCTGTTGTTTGCTGATATCGCCACTGATATTCAGAGCGATACGCTGGCCAGCTTGCGCCTGTGATGTATTTTGATTTTGGGCATGGATACCACGCACCCGCACCGGACAGTCGCCGCCGGTGAGCCATAAGGTATCACCGAGTTCCACCTGACCTGCCAACGCCGTGCCCGTTACCACCAAGCCAGCCCCTTTCACACTGAATGCGCGATCGATAGCCAGACGAAAGCGCCGCTGTAACCGGCTGTGCTGTGCATTTTGTTGGTGGTATTGCGCCAGATGTTCACGTAATTCGTTAATGCCACGCTCGGTCGCCGCCGCTGTCACGAACAAAGTGACTTGCTCTGCTTGCCAGCCCTGAGCCACCAGCTCTGCCAGTACCTGCTGGCGAGCCTGTTCGATACGCTCATCATCAACTCGATCAGCTTTGGTCAGTGCCACGGTCAACGTGGGGCGACCACTGAGGCGCAAAATCGCCAGATGCTCGCGGGTTTGTGCCATGACACCATCATCACAGGCTACCACCAGCAAAGCATGGTCAATGCCGCCCACGCCCGCCAACATATTGGCTAAAAACTTCTCATGGCCGGGGACATCGATAAACCCCATAACGCTGCCATCGGACTGTGGCCAATAGGCATAACCCAGATCAATGGTCATGCCGCGCTGTTTTTCTTCCGGCAGGCGATCCGCATTCACCCCGGTGATGGCCTGTAAGAGTGTCGTTTTGCCATGATCGACATGGCCTGCTGTTGCAATAATCATCGAGCCAATTCCCTGAGCAACGCCGCCTCATCCTCCAGGCAACGCAAATCGAGCCACAAACGCCCATCAGCCACGCGGCCAATAACCGGCTTAGCCAAACCGCGCCAACGCGCTGTTAGGGCTTCCAGAGCACTTCCGCGCCCCTCTTTTGGTGCGAACGTTACCGCCCAACTGGCCAGACGGTCTACCGGTAGCGAACCGCTACCGATCTGCGACCAGCAAGGTTCTGCCGCCAGCGTGAAATCGTTGCCATAACGAGCGGTTAGGGCACCCAATACCCGTTGTGCACTCTCGGCGATAACCTGTGTTGGGCGGGTGAGTAACCTCATGGTTGGCAGCAACTCAGTCAACCGGTCTGGCTGCTGATAGAGACGCAAGGTGGCGTCCAGTGCGGCCAGCGTCATTTTATCGGCGCGTAGCACCCGCTTAAGTGGGTGCTGCTGTAGCTGCTCAATCCACTGTTTTTTGCCAAGAATAATCCCGGCCTGTGGGCCACCCAGCAGTTTATCGCCCGAAAAGGTAACTAAATCGATACCCGCTGCAATCAATTGCTGTGGCATTGGTTCTGCTGGCAGACCATAACGGGTCATATCCACCAACGAACCGCTGCCCAGATCGGTGGCGGTCGGGATGGAGAATTCATGGCCTAATGTTGCGAGTTGCGCTTCGGCAACCGAGGCGGTGAAACCTTCAATACTGTAATTGCTGGTATGCACTTTCATCAGCAGGCCAGTGTGTTCATTTATGGCTTGGCGGTAATCTTTAAGGTGCGTGCGATTAGTGGTACCGACTTCGACCAATTCACACCCCGCCTGTCGCATCACATCCGGGATACGAAAAGCACCACCAATCTCCACCAGCTCACCGCGAGAAACCACTACCTGTTTCCCCGCCGCCATTACCGTCAGCATGAGAAACACCGCAGCAGCATTGTTATTCACGATACAAGCATCTTCCGCACCGGTCAGCTCGCACAGCAAATCGGCGATAGCCCGGTCACGATGGCCACGCCCGGCACCACTCAGAGAGTATTCCAGTGTTACCGCGCCACGCATCGCATCATTCACCGCAGCAATAGCTGATTCAGCCAATGGGGCACGGCCCAAGTTGGTATGCAATACGGTACCGGAAAGGTTAAAGACGGGTTTTAACGCGGATTGGCGGCTATGTAAACGCTGCTTTAATGCTGTTGGCCAGTCACTGCACCAATCAGCCAGTGAATGAAATTGGCGGATATATTCACGAGCCTCAACCTGCATTTGACGCAAAATATCGGTCAATAAAACAGGGCCATATTCAGCCACTAAAGGGGCAACATCTGGCTCGCGTAGCAGGCGATCTATTGCGGGTAACTGACTGTATAACTGATGGGGTTCTGCGCTCATACTCACTCAGGTAATAAGGTCGAAAGAGCGCCATAATAATGGTACGGCGCTCGGTCTGAGTAATTAGTGTAGCGCGATAGAATCAACCACGCCATTCACTAACGTTTGGTGTTGCTTGGTTTTTTCAGCGGCAGAGACCATCTGAATAAATACCACTTTCTTATCTAACACAGTAAAGATTGTAGTCGCTACCATCGGCGAATTTTGTATTTTTTGCTTGGTATCAAACAGGCGGAACTTATGGCCATCAACGGTGATGTCTTTTTGTCCGGTTTGTTTAATATTCTGGTACTGAGCACTGAACCCCTGCAATAACCCTTTGTTTAACGCATCAAGGGACAAATCACTGGTATCAAGCAATTCGACGCCCGGCGGGTTAGTCACCGCAGTGACGGCCATTTGTTTACCGGCAGCATCAATCAATAACAACGTTTGATTTTGCTCATTGTTCACGTCACCCGCCAATTTAGTTTGGTCAACAAATGATGTTGGTAATACAAAGGTAACCTTACCATCAAATAGACTAACCTGCTGCTGGTCAGCGGAAAGTTTAGCGGCTGGCGTGGTTGCTGCTGGCGGAGTTACTGCGGGTGTAGAGGCTACCGGAGCGGGCGCGGGTGTTGTAGCAGGGGTCGATGCAGGGGCGGCATTGTTGGTGCTTTCCTTGCTCTCCTTACTGTTATCACACGCGGCCAGACCACCTACCAACACCATCACTACCGTCAGTTTTGCGACTATCTTCAACATACAATAAATATCCTTATTTAAGTTAGCGTATCGCTCGGATGATGGAGTAGCGCCTGCCGATAAAACCAACAGTAGTTACAATGGTCATCACATGTGAGCGCGACCATTGTATAATAACCATACAAACTATACTTCTATTTTGTGGCCCGGAAACCTATTCCCCTGGAAACAAGAATGGATTGATACTGCTGCGGGCGAATCCTTCACCTTCCATTTTGGCATCAAGGATAAGCGAGGCCAGATCATCAGCGACCGCTTCAACTTGTGGGTCTTTTTCCTGATAGAGAATTTTCAGGTAAGTGCCGCAATCACCACAACTTTCCGCTTTTACTGCCGCCAGTTCACTGTCCAGTGACCAGTAATTCAAATCACGGGTCTGTTCGCAGTTACTGCATTTGATTCGGACCACATGCCACTCGCTTTCACACAAGTTGCAGTGCAGATAACGTAAACCGTTTTGCGTACCGATATGCACCACGCTGGAGACCGGAATACTGCCGCAGACTGGGCAGAACTGGCGATGTTCACCATATTCAGCTCGCGCCTTACCGGGGATCTGGCTGGCCATCTGCGCCCAATACAATGATAAAGCCGCCCAGATGAATGGCGCTTTTTCACTGCCGATTTGGGCAAACTCGCGGTTTAACAGCGCATCAGCATACAGTTCCAGCTCATGTACCGACGCCTTATCCAGATTATCCAATACTGCCACAATATGATCAGGGGCATCAGGGCGTAGTTCAGCAATCAGTGCTGACAGGAGCTTGCGCCAATGTTCAGTGCGAGGAAAAACACTCAGATCCAGAGGCGGTTTACCGCTGGCAGCGGATTGCTCCAACTCAGCCTGCATATCCAACACCAGCGGATGGTCATGCAGCGCTTTTTGCTGCGCTTGGGTAATTTTAGCCGCAAAATCCAGATAATCGGACAACGGGTTATCCAGCGCAAGTTGCTGTAAACGTTCAGTCCGCCGGGTATACAGGCTTTTTAAATTCGCGAAAAGTAACGGCGGGATATTCCCCGCCGTGGTGCCTTTTTCGCTTTGTTTTCCTAGTTGATCTTTAGGGACAATGCGAATACTCATCAGGGTTTCTCTTCCTGTTTTTTCTGACGCTGACTTTTGGCGTTAACCTCACGGTACCAGCGCGGATGGTGCTTTTTCGCCCACGCCGCCGGTACCCAGCCTTCTACCATCGCGGTAATGGTGCCCTTCACCCACAGGGCAGCATAAACGTGCACCATAATCACGATAATTAACCCGACCGCCGCCAGCGAATGCACCAGCAGTGCCAGGCGAATCAGCGGGATCGGGAAGGAAGGCGCAAAGTAAGGCCGCCAGATAACAACACCACTGGCCAACAACAACACCAGACTGATAATAGCAGCCCAGAATACGCACTTCTGACCGAAATTATAGCGTCCCGTGTCGCCGACTTCCTCATTCATGGCGATTTTATGGATATTTTTAGCCCATTCCAGGTCTTCCTTATTGATCAGGTTATGTTTCCAGTAACGGAAAAACATGATCAGGAAGGCGGCGAACATAATCACCCCGGCAAAGGGGTGAAGGATGCGTGCCAACTGCGGCGTACCAAAAATATTCATCAGCCAGTTAAATGACGGGAAGAAGAACCCCAAACCACTGATAGCGGCCAGTATAAAGCAGAAGGCCACTATCCAGTGGTTGATGCGCTCCGGCGCGCTGTAGCGCTGGATGCGTTTTTCTTTTTTCATTTGGGCGTCTCCCCGTCGTCTGAGTGCTCAGCGGTGGTCTGCTCCGGTGGCGGCAATGACGTGTCAGCAGGTGTTGAATCCGGCTTATCGTCTTCGTCCTCCTCTTCTTCAACCCGGTTCGGGCCGACACCCACATAATGGAAGATACTGGCCGCAAAGGTTGCAGCGAAGCCCACCGCTGCCAGTGGTTTCCAGATCCCCTTCCAGAAGGTGACTGTCGGACTGATGGTCGGGTTCTCCGGCAGACCATGATAGAGCTGCGGTTTATCCGCATGATGCAGTACATACATCACATGGGTGCCCCCCACGCCAGCGGGGTCATATAACCCTGCGTTATCAAAGCCACGAGTTTTCAACTCAGCAACCCGGCCCGCAGCGACTTCTTTCATCGACTCTTTGGTGCCAAAGTGAATCGCTCCGGTCGGGCAGGTTTTCACACAGGCAGGTTCCTGGCCAACACCAACGCGATCGACGCACAGGGTACATTTATACACCCGGTTGTCATCTTTGTTCATGCGCGGCACATCGAACGGGCAACCGGCAATGCAGTAACCACAGCCGATACAGTGTTCTGACTGGAAATCGACGATACCATTGGCATACTGAATGATTGCCCCTTCCGACGGACATGCCTTCAGGCAGCCGGGGTCAGCACAATGCATGCAGCCATCCTTACGGATCAGCCACTCCAGCTTGCCGCTCTCTTCGTCTTCAACTTCAGAAAAACGCATCACCGTCCATGATTTGGCGGTCAGATCTGCGGGGTTATCGTACACCCCGACGTTATGACCGACTTCATCACGGATATCATTCCACTCCGAACACGCCACCTGACAGGCTTTACAACCGATACAGGTGGTGACGTCGATAAGCTTGGCCACCTCTTGCTGGTAGTTACGATCCTGTGGCGGCGGCGTAAGGGAGTTGGTGCCGGAGCGCCGGATAATGTCTTGGGTTTGCAGTGACATAGGTTCTCTCCGTTACACCTTTTCCACGTTGACCAGAAACGCCTTGAACTCTGGCGTTTGCGTATTGGCATCACCGACAAACGGTGTCAGGGTATTGGCCAGGAAGCCTTTTTTCGCCACCCCTTCGTATCCCCAGTGGATCGGGATACCAATAGTGTCAACTTCCTGCCCATGAACATTCAGCGTACGAATACGTTTGGTCACCACAGCCTTGGCTTTGATATAGCCACGGTTGGAGCTGACTTTCACGGTATCGCCCTGCTTAATGCCCTTTTTCGCTGCCAGTTTTTCGCCAATTTCCACAAACTGTTCCGGCTGTGCGATAGCATTGAGCAGCACATGCTTGGTCCAGTAGTGGAAATGCTCGGTCAGACGATAAGTGGTACCGACATACGGGAACTGCTCATGAGAACCCATTGCGGCCAAATCGTCTTTAAAGACACGAGCGGCCGGGTTAGATATCACATTCGGGTGCAGCGGGTTGGTGCCCAGCGGCGTTTCAAATGGCTCATAATGTTCCGGGAACGGTCCTTCTGCCATTTTGTCGATGGCAAACAGGCGGCCCATACCCTCTGGCTGCATGATAAACGGCCCGACATCGCTACCCGGTGCCGCGGCACTGTAATCTGGGATATCAACGCCACCCCATTTGGTGCCATCCCACTCCAGCAACTGGCGTTTCGGATCCCAGGGTTTACCTTGTGGGTCAGCAGAGGCACGGTTGTATAGAATGCGGCGGTTAAGCGGCCATGCCCACGCCCAGCCCAGGGTATTGCCAAGGCCGGATGGGTCAGCGTTATCACGGCGTGCCATCTGGTTACCGGCCGGTGTCCAACTACCGGCAAAGATCCAGCATCCACTGGCGGTAGTACCATCATCACGCAGATGAGCAAAGGTACTGAGCTGCTCGCCTTTTTTGACCAGCACTTTGCCGTCAGCATCGGTGATATCAGCCAGTGCTTTACCATTGCTTTCCTGTGCCACTTCTTCTGGCTCTGGATTGTCTGGCGTCAGATAATCCCAGGTCATATTGAGCACCTGTTCTGGCACTGCACCACCGTCCCGATGGTACATGTCACGCAGACGACTAAAGATACCCGCCAAAATGGCACCATCGTTCAATGCTTCGCCCGGTGAATCAGCACCTTTCCAGTGCCATTGCAGCCAGCGGCTGGAGTTAACAATTGAACCGTTTTCTTCAGCAAAACAACTGGATGGCAAGCGGAACACCTCGGTTTGAATTTTCGATGGACTGACATCGTTAAATTCACCGTGGTTTTGCCAGAAATTCGCGGTTTCAGTATTGAGTGGGTCAATAGTTACCAGGAATTTCAGTTTCGACAGTGATGCTACTACTTTGTTTTTGTTCGGGAACGACGCGACCGGGTTAAAGCCCTGGCAAATATAGCCATTCACTTTACCCTGCGACATCATCTCGAAATACTGTAATACGTCGTAGCCTTTATCCCACTTCGGCAACCAGTCGTAGCCCCAGCCGTTCTCTTTCTGGGCTTTATCACCGTAGAAACTTTTCATCAAACTGACGAAGAATTTCGGGTAATTGCTCCAGTAGTTAACCTGGCCCGGCAGCAGAGTTTTCGGCGTGTTGGCCTTCAGATAAGTGTCAATATCCGGCTGTTTTTCTGACGGCAGATTCAGGTAGCCCGGCAAGCTTTGCGACAGCAAACCCAGGTCAGTTAAACCCTGAATATTAGAGTGACCGCGCAAGGCGTTAATACCGCCCCCCGCCATGCCCATATTGCCCAGTAACAACTGGATCATCGCCATGGTACGGATGTTCTGCGCGCCAACCGAGTGTTGTGTCCAGCCCAGCGCATAGAGGAATGTGGCGGTTTTATTGGACACACTGGTTTCGGCGAGATATTCGCAAACCTGCAAGAAATCTTCTTTTGGCGTACCGCAAATGTTAGAGACCACCTCTGGCGTGTAACGGCTGACGTGTTCTTTCAGCAAGTTCCACACACAGCGCGGGTCTTGCAGCGTGACATCGCGTTTGGCAAAGCCGTTTTCATCCAACTGGTAATTCCAGGTGGTTTTGTCGTATTTGCGATTTTCGGCGTCATAGCCACTGAACAGGCCGTCATCAAAGGTAAAGTCTTCCCGCACCAGCAAGCTGGCGTTGGTATAAGCTTCGACGTATTCGCGGTTAATTTTGTTGTTGGTCATCAGATACAACAACACGCCGGACAGGAACGCGATATCGCTACCGGAGCGGATTGGCGTATAGAAGTCCGCCACCGATGCAGTACGAGTAAAGCGTGGGTCTATCACCAGCAACTTGGCATTGTTGTGGATTTTGGCTTCCATCGCCCAGCGGAACCCCACCGGATGCGCTTCTGCCGCATTACCGCCCATGACGATAATTAAGTCTGCGTTCTTGATGTCAACCCAGTGGTTGGTCATCGCACCGCGACCAAATGTTGGAGCAAGACTTGCTACCGTTGGTCCGTGTCAGACACGTGCTTGGTTGTCTACGGCAAGCATGCCGAGAGCGCGACTAAATTTCTGGGTCAGATAACCCGTTTCGTTACTGGATGCCGAGGCACACAGCATACCGGTACTCAGCCAACGGTTGACGGTAACACCGGCGTCGTTGGTCTTAATGAAGTTAGCGTCCCGGTCTTCTTTCATCAGCTTGGCAATGCGGTCAAATGCATCATTCCAAGTGATTCGCTGCCATTTATCTGAACCCGGAGCACGGTATTCAGGATATTTCAGGCGGCTTTCGCTATGGATAAAATCCACCAGCCCTGCACCTTTCGGGCACAGCGCGCCACGGTTTACCGGATGGTCCGGGTCCCCTTCGATATGGAAAATACTCTCTTTGGCGTTTTTTGCGCCGTCACCGAGGCTATACATCAAAAGCCCGCAACCAACGGAGCAATATGTGCAGGTATTCCGCGTCTCACGGGCACGCAGCAATTTGTAATTGCGCGTCTCCGCCAGCGCCACTGACGGCGTAAAGCCGAGTGCCGCGACCGTGGTTCCTGCCATACCGCCAGCGCAGATCTTAAAGAACTGCCTTCTGCTGACCTGCATGGGTCTCTCCTTCGTTCATTGTCACATTATTTCAGTTCACACTTCCCTCAACGAAACCGGAAGCGCTAAAATCGCTTACGCGATATCACCTTTATCGGTGTGGGATACATTCTTCTGGAAATAGAATTATACCCATACCATTCTTAATGTGAATGTTACCACATTGTGATTATGGGTTATAACTTTCAGGGCCGCATAGTGAGCCAGATCAAACCTTCAACAATTGACCTCTCCACCGGAATCTGCGGTGCAAAACAACTTAACGTGCTACAGCGCCATAAAATGGCCGAGCCGCAATTGGATTGGCTAGCGGAGGAAGTGCCGGTGGCGCTGGTCTACAATGGCATTTCCCATGTGGTGATGATGGCAACCCCGAAAGATCTGGCAGCATTCGCGCTGGGGTTTTCGTTGTCAGAGGGCATTATTAGCGCCCCACAAGATATCTACGCCATTGATGTGACACCAGGCTGTAATGGCATAGAAGTTAACATTGAGTTATCCAGCCGTCGCTTTGCCGGTTTAAAAGAGCGCCGCCGAGCTATGGCCGGCCGCACCGGATGTGGGGTCTGTGGTATTGAACAGCTTGATGATATTTTTCGCCACATCACCCCGCTGCCTTTCACTCAGACCTTTAATTTGAATCAACTCGATAATGCACTGGCACAACTCAAGCAGGTACAAACTGTGGGTCAGTTGACGGGTTGCACTCATGCTGCGGCCTGGATTAATCCGAAAGGTGAATTGTTGGGCGGTTGTGAAGATGTGGGCCGCCATGTCGCACTGGATAAGCTGCTGGGGATACGGGCCAAACAGCCGTGGCAGCAAGGTGCTGTGCTGGTTTCCAGCCGTGCTAGCTATGAGATGGTGCAGAAAACCGCAATGTGCGGTGCAGAGATTTTATTTGCTGTTTCTGCTGCAACAACCTTAGCGGTTGAAGTTGCCGAGCGCTGTAATCTGACGCTGGTTGGCTTCAGTAAACCCGGTAGAGCAACGGTTTACACCCATCCGCAGCGGATTAGTGAATAGAAAGACCACACAATTAGTACGGCATTGATAATCATTTTCAATATCATTTAATTAACTATAATGATCCGAATGCTTACGCGGCGCTTACTTTTTTTGCGCCGCCCTACACTACGGAGACGATGATTATGAGTTACTCACTGCCATCCCTGCCTTATGCTTATGACGCCCTGGAACCCCACTTCGATAAGCAGACGATGGAAATCCATCACACCAAACACCACCAGACCTATGTTAACAATGCAAACACGGTGTTGGAGAGCTTCCCTGAGCTGGCTAAATTCAGCGTTGAAGACCTGATCAAAGATCTGGACAAAGTTCCTGCTGAAAAACGCACTTTTATGCGTAACAACGCCGGCGGCCACGCTAACCACAGCCTGTTCTGGAAAGGGCTGAAACTGGACACAACCCTGAAGGGTGATCTGAAAGCCGCTATTGAGCGCGATTTCGGCAGCGTAGATAGCTTCAAAGAGAAATTTGAAGCTGCTGCGGCAACCCGTTTCGGTTCTGGTTGGGCTTGGCTGGTTCTGAAAGACGACGGCAAGCTGGCGGTTGTATCTACTGCTAACCAAGATAGCCCACTGATGGGCGAAGCAGTTTCTGGCGCATCAGGCTTCCCAATTATTGGCCTGGATGTGTGGGAACACGCTTACTATCTGAAATTCCAAAACCGCCGCCCAGACTACATCAAAGCATTCTGGAACGTGGTTAACTGGGACGAAGCAGCAGCGCGTTTCACTCAAGCCAAATAAGCCGCATAAACCGTATGTTGCATATCCAAACAACGTGGAGTTGCAGCTAACAACCCTGTAGCTTCAAGTCCGAAGGATACATGCCAGCAAGGTCATCTTGCTGGCATTTTTATTGCTAAAGTTTAGCCAATTTCTGCCGATAGATTGTTCAAGAAGGGCGTTGGTATTCATGGATATAAAGCTCATGAACTATACCCTAAATAATTCGAGTTGCAGGAAGGCAGTCAACGCACATGCAACTTGAAGTATGACGGGTATATCGTTTGGGAAAAGTACTCTTGCCAAGGCTATCCCACATACCACCAACTCCCCAAAATCTTCTAATAACTAGACCTCCCCAAACTCACCTACGCTGATTGATTTGCATCAGAGACACCGCATAACGGAGAAGAACATGGCAGTATTTAGCAACGTTTTTGGCAGCTTTGAAAATATGAAAGTCGGTAAAAAGCTGGGATTAAGCTTTTTCCTGATGTTGTTGCTGGTCGGGATCATCGCCGGTACCACCGCTTATCATTTCTCCGTGATTGAAGATCATGCTTATAAAGTTGACCTGAGTTACAAAGTTAACGATGAATCCAATC
Source organism: Yersinia sp. 2540 StPb PI (assembly GCF_052217165.1). Lineage (NCBI taxonomy): Bacteria > Pseudomonadati > Pseudomonadota > Gammaproteobacteria > Enterobacterales > Yersiniaceae > Yersinia > Yersinia sp. 2540 StPb PI. The sequence goes on along the minus strand of NZ_JAZGQC010000001.1, from coordinate 562,230 downwards.
AGGCAAAATATAATCGTGCATTATATGAACGTACCTACTCCCTGCAATACATCAAAGAAAATTCTCAACATATCAATAATATAAAAAATCTTCTGACCCAGAGCGAAAGTCTTAGCTGGTCGGCAGATAACCGCAAAACCATTAGCAGTATTTCCGATGTGGTAGAGGAGTATCTGCAGCAGCAGAGTAACTTCGTCAATGCCGTGGCCCATAAAGATGATGTGCGCAAAAGCTGGAATATTTCTGAAACCCAGAAGAACCTCAACGAGCTGCAACAAAGCCTACTTAATGAAGGGGCAGATACCCATACCCAAATCCTGCTAGCAGAGATGAACCAGAAGTTGATGACCGTACGCTACAACGCACGCGGCTTATTGCTGGATCGCAACCAGGATGCAGAGTCCTCGCTGATTACCTCAATCAATATCGCCAATAGTGCCGCAAATGCTTTTATGCCGGTGCTATCGGCCGAACAGCAAAAGCTGCTGGCTCCGGTTATCTCCAGCCTGAGTACCTATAAAGATAACGTACTGGCCTATTTACCGGCTTATCAGCAAGAGCTGGAGGCCGGTAAAGTGATGGAATCTAATGCCAACGAATTGAATAAACTGGCCACCCATCTGTTCACCCAAGAACTGCAAGGAACCCACGCAGAAATCAATAATGCGCAATTGCAGTTAACTATTGCTGCCATTGCCGCACTGCTGTTTGGTCTATTGATTTCATGGCGCATGACCCGCCAGATCACGGTACCACTGCGCACCACCCTGGCGATGGCAGAGCGCATTGCTACCGGTGATTTAACTGCGGCGACAACATCAAACCGTACCGATGAGTTGGGCCTGTTGATGAATGCCGTCGCCCGAATGAATGAAAACCTGCGCGCCATGATTGATGAGATCCGCATTGGTGTCAGTCAGGTGTCTCATGCCTCCGGCGAAATTGCTGCCGGTAATACCGATTTATCTTCCCGCACCGAACAGCAGGCTGCGGCTGTAGAGGAAACCGCTGCCAGCATGGAGCAGTTGAATGCCACAGTTAAGCAGAATGCCGATAACGCCCACCATGCTAATCAACTGGCAACCGAGGCATCACAAACCGCACAGCAGGGCGGTAAGCTGGTTAACGATGTGGTGCGCACCATGAACGATATCTCCGGTAGCTCCAAACGTATCTCTGAGATTACTTCAGTCATTAACAGTATTGCTTTCCAGACCAATATCTTGGCCTTGAATGCTGCGGTTGAAGCCGCCCGCGCCGGCGAGCAAGGCCGTGGTTTTGCCGTTGTCGCCAGCGAAGTTCGCAATTTGGCACAACGCAGTGCACAAGCGGCGAAAGAAATTGAAGGCTTGATTGGCGAGTCAGTGACTCAGGTAAATGCTGGAACCACGTTGGTGCAAAATGCCGGGCAAACGATGGAGAATATTGTCCGCTCAGTGACCCATGTGCGCGATATTATGGCGGAAATCGCCTCAGCATCCGATGAGCAGAGCCGTGGCATCACACAGGTTAGCCAAGCCATCTCTGAAATGGACAGCACCACTCAGCAGAATGCTGCCTTAGTGGAAGAGTCTGCCGCCGCCGCTGACTCACTGGCTGAACAGGCCATTTTACTGGCACAGGCCGTTGCCGTGTTCCGCCTATCCGATGCAGAGGCAGAATCGGTACAGAAAAACGTCGGCGCATCCGTGGCACCTAAAAGTACCCCAACACCTCGCTCTGGCACAGAAAGCAGTCGCACCACTCAGCACGATAATTGGGAAACCTTCTGATTATCCGCTAAACCGCGATACCCGGCAGGAGTAGCCAATGCGGTTACTCCTGCCTATCTCATCGTTTCGCTCAATCCTATCGATAACCTCTTTTACCTTGGAACCCTGCGGTCAGGCAGGGTATTCTGATTCTCCCTTCCAAACGCAGACAAGGAGAGCAGATGAAGTATCCTCAGGTTTATATCGGTAAAATCGAGCCTTATAACGGCAGTTCCCCGAGCGCGATTGGTAAACGCCAGGTTCAGGGTGGCATCATGCTCACGACGCTGGGATTGGAAGGGGATGAACAAGCCGAAACCCGCTTTCACGGCGGGCCGGACCGCGCCTTATGCCATTATCCACGAGAACACTACTCCCACTGGATAGAGCGATTCCCTGCACAGGAAGATATTTTCTCTGCTCCAGCCTATGGCGAAAATATCTCAACCCTCGGCATGACGGAACAAAATGTCTATATGGGGGATATCTACCGCTGGGGAGGGGCAATCATTCAGGTGACTCAACCGCGTTCACCTTGTTACAAGCTCAACTTCCATTTCGCTATCGAGGAGATGTCGGCACTGATGCAGCAGACCGGCTATTGCGGCTGGCTGTATCGCGTAATTTCCACCGGTATTGTTAGTGAGGGCCATGCATTAGAGCTGTTGGCGCGTACCAGTGATATCTCGGTGGCAGAAGCGATTGCCATCGCCTGGCATATGCCTTTCGATAAAGAACAGTATCACCGCTTGTTGGCTGTATCAGGATTATCCACCAGTTGGAGTAAAACTATGCTAACGCGTCTTTCGCAAGGAAAGATCGAGGATTTTAACCGGCGGTTATTAGGGAATACCTAATGATAGAGGTTATTGAATAGCAAAATATGCCGATCTTTATTGATAAACTTGACTGTATCTCACTTGAGATACAAACTCAGTTTATTGATGAGGAGGCAAAAATGGCTACACACACCACAATGTTGCATGTCCGTATTGATGATGACGTCAAAAAACAGGCAACAGCAGCACTCAATGCAATGGGCCTTTCGGTTTCCGACGCCGTGCGTTTATTTTTAAATCGCGTCGTCGCTGATCAGGCATTTCCATTCGAATTGAAAGTACCGAACCCCCAGACTCGTGCGGCGATGCAGGAAGCAGAAGAGATAGTTCAAGCCCATAGCGCACGTTTTACTACTTCGGATGAGTTATTTATTGAACTTGAAAAAGACAACAGTAAGTAAACGAACGACAATGCCAAGGACGGCAGATTATACCAAAGACTTCCTTAAAGACTGGGAAAAGCTGTCCCGCAGTGGTCGTTATGATATGTATCGACTCAAACATGCCATGTTACTGCTTATTGCAAATGATACGCCGTTAGGTGCCGAATGGTTAGACCATCCGCTTAAAGGAGACTGGGAAAATTTCCGAGAATGCCATATCGGAGGAGATTTTTTACTGATCTATAAATTAAGTAACAGCAGTAAAATAAGCCAGATTATCTTTGTTCGCGCGGGAACTCACTCAGAACTGTTTGATTGATCATATTTACAACAACAAACCGGGTAGCAGCCATGCCACACACCCGGTTATTTCGAAAGTCGCAATTAGAACGCTTTTTTCGCGTAGCCGGTCACTTCTTTCAAGCCCATCTCACGGCCTAATGCAGTCATTGGGTGTACCACCACAATACCGCGTACTGCTTTCTTCAGCGTGCCCATATCCGCCTGCTCTTTTTTAGTAATAGCACGGCTGAACGGCAGTTGAGCTAGCTTTTGTGCCTCAGCACTCAGGTTTTTAACCCGCACTTCTTTCAGGCGCTGAATTTCAGCCGCCAGTTTCTCTTTTTCTTTCATATGCTGCGCGATCAAATCCATATTACCCTGTTGGATCACGGTAGGGTCTTTGTGGTTCAACGCATCCAGCATATCGCTTAGACGTTTGATTTCTGCATGTTCTTTCATAGTATTGGCCCGTACATGCCACTGATGGGCACGATATTTCGCTAAAGTTGGGGATAGGATAGCACTGATTGTGCATCAAGATAGAGAGTGTATCAGGATGCGTGCTTTTCAGCAGCAGCCTCCTGTATTGGTTGCCACTGCATGCCGGCCGGTAGGCTGCTAATTTCACAAGCAACCTCCCCGAGCCTGACCAAAGCTTGGGTATAGTGGTGGTTGAACGGATAACAGCACGAGAGGCGAAAAGCATTACGATAGCGGCCACTCGGCGAGTAAAGCGTACCGGGGGTCAGGCATATCTGTTCTTGTAGCAATTGATGAAATAGCGCCACGGTATCGACACTGGCAGGGAACTCGACCCAGAAAACAAAACCCCCTGCTGGTTGGGTCACTTTGGTCCCACGAGGGAAGTACTGTGCAATGAGTTGCTGCGCCTGTTGTACCTGTTGTGCATAACGGCGGCGTAGCCCGCGCAGGTGGTGGTCATAACCGCCAGACTCCAGAAACAGTGCCAGTGTTTCTGATAATAACGCCGGTTCCGCCATCGACGACACCGCTTTGAGCTTATGTAATGCCTCAGCGAAGCGGCCACCATCAATCCAGCCGATACGGAAGTCCGGGGCCAGTGTTTTGGTGAAGCTGGAACAGAACAGCACCCAACCGTCGCGGTCAAAGGCTTTTACCGCTGGGGACAAGGTAGAACCGAATTGTATTTCTGCATATAAGCCATCTTCTATCAGTGGCACCTGATGATCGTTCATCAACTGTGCCAGGCGCTTTTTCGCCGCCAGTGGCATCGTAAAACCTAACGGGTTCTGCACCGTTGGCATGGCGATCAATGCATTCAACCGCCCCTCCTGAAGCAGTAACTCCAACACATCCAACGATAAACCTTGCTGTGGATCGGTTGGAATCTCCACGGCTTTCAGGCCAAGACTGGCAAGTAATGGCATCAGATAGAAATAGGTTGGCGATTCCAGCCCGACACAATCACCCGGCTTGGTGGTGACCCGCAACGCTAACTGCAACGCCTCCATACAACCATGCGTAATAGTGATATCTGCCGGATTAGCCAGCATCCCGAGGGTCATGGCGCGGCGGGCGATTTGCTGACGCAGGCGCTGGCATCCTGGTGGCAACGCGTACTGGCTGATTAACTGCGGCTCGCGACGCAACAGTGATGCCATGATGCGGCCCAACTTGGCGCTGGGGTAAAAATCCGCCGTTTGTGGACAGGCGAGCGAGATATTGGTAAAGCGAGGGTTTTGTTGTGCGGCAAATACCGTATCAATTAAATCCAGCACCTCATTTACCGGTTTGCCGACTGTCGCTGTTGGCACCACCGCCGTTGACGGACTACAGACATAAAACCCTGACTGCGGACGCGCCTCAATCAAGCCTCGATCCTCCAGCGTACGGTAAGCCGCCACCACCGTATTGATACTCACCTGATGGTTTTTGGCGTAACCGCGCACTGATGGCAGGCGGCTACCCGCCAGCAAACTGCCTTTCTTAATGGCCTGTGCCAGATTGTCAGCCACTTGCAAGTAGCGAATTTCATTCATAACAACGGGCATGGTGACAGTTCTCCGCAGGTTCAATGGGTACAGTTAAATCTTATACAAACTGTACCCACAACAATAGATAACTTCTGCTTCTGACGCCATAGCGGATTGCTGTTTATACTCGTCATACTTCAAATTGCATGTGTGTTGGCTGCGCTCGATCACCCAAATCATTGACTCGCGTCAACTCATCGGGACTCACTCACTTGCCGCCTTCCTGCAACTCGAATTATTTAGAGTACATGCTAAATCTCTTGATAACATCATTAGGACCTACCGCCCATGTTGGACAGTGCCTTTATCAGTTACGTTACCGTTATGTCGATCACTCCAGGCCCAAATAACCTGTTATTAGCCGCATCTGGTGTCAATTTTGGCTTACGTCGCACCTTCCCAATGATGTTGGGGATTACCTTTGGTTGCGCGTTGCAATGCGCATTAATGACCACATTGTTGGCATTAATTCTCAGTTGGCTGGGGGTAATTCGCTTGCCACTGGTGACGCTGGGATGTGCATATTTATTCTGGTTATCGTGGAAGATTTTTAATTCCGGTAGCCCGAAGTCAAGAGATGACCAGCAGCCGATGGGGTTTATCCAGGGGGCTTTATTTCAGGCCATTAATCCAAAGGCTTGGCTGATGGCTATGAATGTCGCCATCTTATTTACACCACGTGAAGGTGCTACGCTGAGCCATACCCTGCTGATTGTTAGTGGCTTTGCTCTGTTAAATCTGCCTTGTGTGGCCGTTTGGGCGGTGATGGGGGATCAGTTACGCCATGCGTTACGGGTTAACTGGAAACTACGATTATTCAATGGAGTGATGGGGGGCTTGATGGCAATAACAGCATTGTGGCTGTTAGTTGACGAATGGCTCAGTGTGTTGCAGTAACTCAGGCATGGCCGAGTGGTGACAGCTTGGAAACCTGTTTTAAGCTGATGCGGGAGAGCAATTCTGTAATCGAGAGCACCATGGTGGAACGCACCATTTGCTGATAACGCTGGCGTTGCATGGCAATCAGCGACGCGTCTGCTTCATCCGGGCGCAGGAAAGTGGGCACTGGCGGCAATTCAGCCACACAATGTAATTCACCAAATGGCCCGAGGATTTCGTCATCAGTAAAGCGATACTCGGTGCCATCATGGTTTAACTCCTCACGAAGCGCCATCAATAGCTCAGCATCTTCGTATTCATGACGGGTGATCACACCCAAGGCATAAACCAACTTTAGTCGCACGGATAGCTCACCAAGCGGCCCATCGCCAACCAGCAATGGTTCCACAGCATATTTCACCGCATAGTCATCTTTACGAAAAACCTGCACCACGAGAATATTCAGCGCTTCTGCCAATAATTCGACAGCAGCCATCAGGAAACTCCGAACGGTCTTGCCTGCGTTCAGATGCTCAAGTACCCGATTCTCAAATGCCTGTGTTTTTTCAATCATCGCTTGTCACTGAGGTGGTTTCAGAATATCGGGCTACGAAAAGATAAATACCGCGCAATCTGACACGGTATTTATCCCCGTCATACTTCAAGCCGCATGTGCGTTGGCTGCCCTCGCTCACCCCAGTCACTTACTTGAGTAAGCTCCTGGGGATTTACTCAGTTGCCGCCTTCCCGCAACTCGAATTATTTAGGGTACATCACCTAACGCAAACTCATTTTGTTCATAACAAAATCAGTGCGCCAGCTTGTCCTGCATGGCGTTATACACACTCACCGCCTGTTCGACAACCTCGCCATCAGCGGGTAAGCCTGAAATTTGCGCCAAAGCAGCTTTCGGCCCCAATTTCGCCAGTAATTCAACCAACTCCTGAGCTTGTGGGTCTTGCTCACTGCGATAATTCATGGCCGCCGCAATACCGGTTACCAGATTGGTGTGTGGCAGTTGATACTCAAGTGTACCCAATAGCGGTTTGATCAATCGATCACCGGCACTCAGTTTACGCAGTGGCTGACGGCCAACACGTTCAACATCGTCATGCAGGTAAGGGTTCTCAAAACGGGAGATGATTTTATTGATATAAGCGGCATGTTTTTGTGGATCAAAAGCATAGCGTTTAATCAGCACCGCACCACTCTCTTCCATCGCGCCTTTCACTGTCTGGCGTACTGCCGGGTCCAAGATAGCATCACGAATGGTTTGATGGCCTGCCAGTTGCCCCAGATAGGCTGTTATTGCATGTCCGGTGTTCAGGGTGAAGAGTTTACGCTCCACAAACGCCATCAGGTTGTCGGTCAACTCCATACCCGCGATTTCCGGTGGCTGCCCTTTGAACTGGGTACCATCAACAATCCACTCACTGAAGGTCTCTACCGTCACTGCCAGAATATCTGTACTGCCCGCTTCTGATGGCGGCACAATACGGTCTACCGCAGAATCGACGAAACCGACATGTTGCTCAACCCACGCTTGTTCACTTTCCGGTAACGCAGCGAAGACATGCTGTTTTAACTGGCTGGTACCGCGCACCATATTCTCACAGGCGATAATATTCAGCGGGCGAGTATTACCTTGTTGATGGCGAGCGACTAAGCCTTGTGCCACGGTGCCGGCAATACGTGCCAGAATCTGCGGTCCAACAGCGGTGGTGACAATATCGGCATCAGCAATCAGCGCCACCACGTCTGGGCTACTGCTGTTTACTGCACTCACGTTTTTGACTTCTTCAACCCGCGCCTGCTCACCGACCACATTGACCTGATAACTTTTACGTTTATTCAGTTCGTCCAGCAGCGGTTGGTTAACATCTGCGAAGGTCAGTTGCGCACCGGCATCAGCAAGAAGTTTACCAATGAAGCCCCGGCCAATGTTACCTGCGCCAAAATGTAATGCTTTCATATTCGTTACCTTTTGCTGTAAAAGGGCCGTTTTCTCCCAACGGCCCTATTCAGTTATTGCTGGGTTACTTTTTGCCACCCAATAAGTCCAATACTTCCTGCACGCTGGTAGTTTTACTTAAGCGCTCAATCACCGACTCATCATCCAGCGCATTCGTCAGGCTGGTAATAACATGAATGTGCTCATTATTACGGGCCGCGATACCAATCACCAAACGCGCCACTTCATCTTCTTCGTCACCAAAGCGCACGCCGTCAGGGTATTGGCAGAATACTACACCGGTTTTCAACACACGGTCTTTCGCTTCAATGGTACCGTGTGGTACCGCGATAGATTCGCCCAGATAAGTGGAGGTCAGTTTTTCACGTTCCAACATCGCTTCAACATATTCCGGCTCAACATAACCCCCCTTCACCAACTGCTCACCAGCGAAGCGAATAGCTTGCTCTTTGGTGGCTGCGTGTTGATTGAGGAAGATATTCTCCGCGCCCAGCTTGAATAAGTTGGCTTCAGAGGCTTCAAAGCTATCGTCCAGCGTTTCAATCACTTTCTGAGTGCTTGCTGTCGTATTAGCCGCCTCCACCAAACGTGCTGTCAGGTTGGTGTACAACTGGCTATCAAGGAAGTTGGTCAGCGAGATATGTTGTGCCTGTGGCGCATGGCGCATGGCTCGCTCAGTCAAATCACGGTGGGTGATAACCAAGTCCACATCTTCTGGTAAGTTGTTGATAGCACAGTTAGTCACCGAGATATGTCTCAAGCCCGCATCTTGTACTTTCTTACGCAGCACACCGGCCCCCATCGCACTAGAACCCATACCAGCATCACAAGCTACGATAATTTTACGTACTGTGGTCAGGTCGCCTGCGGCAGCGGCAGCATTCGCCGCTTGTGCGCCTTTAGATTGCGCTTTCATATCTTGTATACGGCGAGTTGCATCTTCCAGACTGTCTTCCTCGTCGTCTTTGACTTTAGAGGTTTTCAGCAAGATAGCCGATACCACGAAGGAGACGGCAAACGCAGCCGCAACTGCAGCAATGTTGGCAAAATAAGCACCTTTAGGTGTCATCGCCAATACTGCCAGGATAGAACCAGGAGACGCAGGTGATACCAGGCCGCCGTTCAGCACAGTCAGAGTGAACACACCAGTCATACCGCCCAGAATAACCGCCAGCAATAAGCGCGGGTTCATCAGCACGTATGGGAAATAGATTTCGTGGATACCACCGAAGAAGTGGATGATAGCCGCGCCGCCAGCAGATTGCTTAGCGTTACCTCTACCGAAGAACATGTAAGCCATCAACACACCCATACCTGGGCCTGGGTTCGCTTCAATCAGGAAGAAGATAGACTTACCGGTTTCAGTCGCCTGCTGGATACCCAGAGGTGAGAAGATACCGTGGTTAATCGCGTTATTCAGGAACAGGATTTTGGCTGGTTCGACGAAGATAGACGTTAATGGCAGCAGGTTAAGCTGCACCATGATATGCACGCCTTTAGCCAACACGTGGGACAACACTTCTACCAGTGGACCAATCGCCATAAAGGCGAGAATCGCCAACAACATCCCGATGATACCGGCTGAGAAGTTGTTAACCAGCATCTCAAAGCCGCTTTTGATTTTACCTTCAACCCAACGGTCAAAGTGTTTGATTGCCCAGCCACCCAGCGGACCCACAATCATCGCACCGAGGAACATTGGCATATCCGCACCAACGATAACCCCCATGGTGGTGATAGCACCCACCACACCACCGCGATCACCACCCACCAAACGGCCACCGGTAAAACCGATCAGCAGTGGTAACAGGTAGGTGATCATTGGGCCAACCAGTTTGGCTAGCGTTTCATTTGGCAGCCAGCCGGTTGGAATAAACAGTGCGGTGATAATACCCCAGGCAATAAATGCCCCGATATTGGGCATAACCATGTTACTGAGGAATCGGCCAAAATTTTGAATTCTGACCTTTGCGTCTGGTGAAAACATAAAACACCCCTATTGGTACGCGCTAACAATAAGAGCGCGATATAATTGTTTTGTTGAGGCAGTTCTGCAAAACCCGCCGGTGTTATCGAATACAAACACGCTGTATGCAAAACAAACTCTAGCATGCTCCTTTATTCACGCGTAGCTCACTGCATTTATGTGACGGAAGTCACATCAACCCCCCTATTACAGGGGTGCATTTGTTGACGCAGATCACACTAAATGACTGTAAGAAAACCACGACGACGAATTTTTAAGCTACAAAGCCTGATTATAGTGATATAAATCACATTTTGTGTGGGTTAGTTTGTTTTGAAAATGTGATGTTAATCACAAGTTATTTTTGCTCGTAGAGAGGAGATGAGACATTCACCCTGCTAATAACCTCTCAGACTCAACTCTTGGTAGAAATGTGTAATAAAATAACGGGGGGAAGGGGGAATACTATTGGAGCGGGTTTTGGTTGATATGAGTTCATCATTGCTCACGATCGGATCTTGTTTCGGTTGATAAACGCTCAGAGGTCATTTTAGCTCAGTCGCCTCAACCGAGTTAAGGCCCATAAGCGTGGGCCTTAACAATCCGCGCTTACGCACGTATCGCTTGCCTGCTGCGCAGGTTCCCTCGGCTCATCATTACGCTGGCGGGACGGCTTTATTCGCATCCCTGCTCATGACGCCTAAATCCGCCGTCCATGGCGGATTTCCCTGGCTTCATTCTTCACTCGGCAGCTCAAATGTGCTTTTAAACATCAAAACCTAAAACCATGGTTTTGACTTTGAGCGCAATCAGGAATATTGCCGACAAGGAGTGAGGGTAGAGTGAGCGGGCATGGACGCCCGCGAAAAGCGCGCTTGGGCAGGGATGCCCATCGCGCTGGCTCGTCAGCCCGAAAGACGCTGACGGTTTACCCGCAGGGCAATATTTCGCGCAAGCGCGGGATTGCACAAGGGGCCACGCTTATGGCCCCTTTGCCGGTTGGTTCATCGCAGGTTAAGTAAGCTCAGTTGCTTTAACAACCGAACTTATTCACTTATCAAATACCAGCCGAACCGATAACCAAATCAAATCAAATCAAATCAAATCAAATCAAATCAACCAAAACCATCACTGCATGACACTCGCAACACTCTTCTGTGCCGTCATCATCGCCGGATACTTGGCGACTAAATTAGCCATCATCGTGTTATATAGCGCTGCTTGCTGTGGGGTCTGGAATTGAACGCCGCCATTATTGAAAGTGACCTGCGTTCCCTGTTGCTGCAAGAAATCACCAACTTGTGCCAGATCCTGCACAAAAGCAGAAATCACCGGCACTGCTGGGATCAACACATTGGCTGGCTGAGTCACAATATTATCGAAAGCTTTATTAAATACCACTTTCAAATCATCAGGCTGTTTCAATGCAGCAACCGCACTATCGGCTTGTGTTTTTGCCGTACGAATCTGTTGCACTAACAAGTTCAATGCACCTGCGGACTGCTGTAATGCATCACGCTTGGCGAGATAATCCTGCGCCACGCGGATCTCATTGATTTGAGCAATCGCCGGGCTCAAGCTGGCATCAACAGATTTGGTAAGCTGCTGTGAAAAAGTGACTAAAATCGCATAATCACTGACATAAGGGCCAAATTTCTGCTTTTGATCTTCGCTCAGTGTTGGCAGTTTCATCCCACTACGCATCACTGTATTTTGCAGATAATCAATAAAAGCCTTACGTTGTTCTGGTTCTTTATCCCCGCAGGCGGTCAATTGGAACACCACCAGTAACGCCAGTAATGGCGCTAACCAACGTGAATATCGGGCTGTATTCAGTGCAAAAGTCATGTGAAACTGCTCCTGTAGTAAGTACTTATTTTCACAAATTCTATTCTTATCACCCAACTCCAGTATTAAGAATAGCTAAGGGGAGCGATATACCCTTCTTACTTGAGGTTGCAGGGGTGTTCGCTGCTCTCACTTACCCGAATCACTTACTTGAATAAGCTCATCGGGATTCGCTCGTTTGCAGCCTACCTGCAACACCAAATTCTTTGGGTAACTACGCTCCCCTATGACCAGCCAAGTACAGAATTACTGTAATAACGAAATATCAGCAACCTGCAAGAATAGCTCGCGTAATTTACTCAGCAATGTCAGACGGTTGATCCGCACTGCATCGTCCTCTGCCATAACCATAACACTGTCGAAGAACTCATCGACCGTTTCCCGCAGAGCCGCCAGTTCCACCAGCGCTTCCTGATAGTGACCCGCAGCAAAGACAGGCTCCAGCTTGTCACGCAACACCACTAAATGTGTGGCCAGTTTCAGCTCTGCCGGCTCTTTTAACACCGAGGCATGCACATGGTCATTCAGGGTATCAGTGGATTTCGCCAGAATATTCGATACACGCTTGTTAGCAGCAGCCAATGTCGCTGCGGCATCCAGGGTACGGAAATAGGTCACCGCCTTCACCCGTGCATCAAAATCAGCCGGTTTGGTTGGACGACGAGCCAGTACCGCCTGAATAGTGTCAACGCTGTGACCTTCATCCTGATACCAGGCACGGAAACGGCCCAGCATGAACTCAATCACTTCATCGACCACGTTGCCATTGGTCAGCTTGCTGCCATACAGGCGCACCGCCTCTTCAGTCAGCGTTTGCAGATCAAGTGGCAAGTTCTTCTCGACGATAATGCGCAGTACTCCCAACGCCGCACGGCGTAGCGCAAACGGGTCTTTATCACCTTTCGGATGTTGACCAATGCCGAAAATACCGGCCAATGTGTCCATCTTATCGGCAATCGCTAATGCACAAGCAACTGGGTTCGATGGCAAATCATCACCGGCAAACCGTGGCTGGTATTGCTCATTCAGCGCTACAGCAACATCTTCAGCTTCACCATCGTGACGGGCATAGTGCATCCCCATCACACCTTGAGTATCGGTGAATTCAAACACCATGTTGGTCATCAGGTCACATTTGGACAGCAGACCTGCACGGGTAGCATGGTTAACGTCCGCGCCAATCTGTGCGGCAACCCAGCCCGCCAATGCTTGAATACGGTCGGTCTTGTCACGTAACGTCCCCAATTGCTGTTGGAACAGCACGGTTTCCAGACGCGGCAAATTATCTTCCAGACGTTTTTTACGGTCAGTCTTAAAGAAAAACTCCGCATCAGCCAAGCGCGGACGAACCACTTTCTCGTTACCGGAAATAATCTGTTGAGGATCTTTAGATTCGATATTGGCAACAAAAATGAAGTTTGGCAGTAGGCTACCGGCAGCATCGTAAACCGGGAAGTACTTCTGGTCACCTTTCATGGTGTAGACCAGTGCTTCCGCAGGTACTGCCAGGAATTTCTCTTCAAACTTGGCGGTTAGCACCACCGGCCATTCAACCAGTGACGTCACTTCTTCCAGCAGGCTTTCACTCAGATCAGCAATACCGCCAATCTTCTGCGCTGCCAGTTCTGCATCACGCTTGATTATAGCTTTACGTGATTCATAATCAGCGATGACTTTACCGCGCTCCAGCAAAATCTGCGGGTATTGGTCAGCGTTATCAATAGTGAATTCAGCCTCACCCATAAAGCGGTGACCACGAATAATGCGGTCTGAATCAATACCTAACACAGTGCCTGGAATCAATTCGCTGCCTAACAGCAGGGTTACAGTATGAACCGGACGAACGAATTGGGTTTCTTTATCACCCCAGCGCATCAGTTTTGGAATAGGCAGCTTGCTCAGCGCGCTATTCACCATATCTGCCAGCAGTAATTGTGCTGATTGGCCTTTGACATGGGCGCGATACAGCAGCCATTCGCCTTTGTCAGTAACCAGACGTTCAGCCTGATCGACAGTAATACCACAACCCCGTGCCCAGCCTTCGGCGGCTTTGCTCGGTTTACCTTCAGCATCAAAAGCTTGCGCAATGGCAGGGCCGCGTTTTTCAACTTCACGATCCGCCTGAGCCGCGCTTAAATCGGTCACTTTTACCGCCAGACGGCGCGGCGCAGCATACCAAACCACCTCACCATGAGGCAGGTTGGCGTTATCCAGTTCAGCAGTAAAGTTGGCAGCAAAAGATTCGGCCAGAGAACGAAGAGCCTTCGGCGGCAGCTCTTCCGTGCCGATTTCCACCAGGAAAGTCTGTTGAGTCATGACAGCCTCTTAGTTCTGATTCTTTTTGCACATAGGGAAGCCCAACGCCTCGCGGGAAGCATAATAAGCCTCGGCGACAGCTTTGGTCAGCGTACGAATGCGCAGAATATAGCGTTGGCGCTCGGTCACCGAGATGGCTTTACGGGCGTCCAGCAGGTTAAACGTATGGCCAGCTTTCAGAATGCGCTCATAAGCGGGCAGCGGCAGCGGGTTCTCCAGTGCCAGCAGCGACTGAGCTTCTTTCTCATACTGCTCAAAGCAGGAGAACAGGAAATCCACATCGGCGTATTCGAAGTTATAGGTGGATTGCTCCACTTCATTCTGATGATAAATATCGCCATAAGTGGTTTTGCCCAGCGGGCCGTCGCACCAAATCAGGTCATAAACGCTGTCTACGCCCTGAATGTACATCGCTAAACGTTCCAGACCATAGGTTATCTCGCCAGTGACCGGTTTACATTCCAAACCGCCCACTTGCTGGAAGTAAGTGAACTGCGTCACTTCCATTCCGTTCAACCACACTTCCCAGCCCAGACCCCAGGCACCCAAGGTCGGGTTCTCCCAGTTGTCTTCAACAAAGCGGATATCGTGGATAGTCGGGTCCAGACCCAGTTCTCTCAGCGAGCCTAAATACAGCTCCTGGATGTTGTCTGGTGAAGGCTTAATGATCACCTGGAACTGATAATAGTGTTGCAGGCGATTTGGGTTCTCACCGTAGCGACCATCGGTCGGGCGGCGTGAAGGTTGTACATAAGCGGCAGCGATTGGCTCTGGGCCAAGTGCACGCAGGCAGGTCATTGGGTGGGAGGTACCCGCGCCGACTTCCATGTCCAGTGGTTGAACAATGGTGCAGCCTTGGCGCGCCCAATAGTCCTGTAACGTCAGGATCAGGCCCTGAAAGGTCTTGGTATCAAACTTTTGCATGTTGGATTCGCACGCGATACAAGTGGATTAAAATGGAATGGGTCAGTATACCCGTTGACCGTAAGATATACAGCCAGAATCCGGCAAGATGCAACAATCAAGATGGATTTGTCGATAAAATGAGCCTTTCACTGTATTCCAACTGATTATTCTGCTTTGCGCCAACAAAGGTAAAGAGTCCGTCGATAGGTTGCTAATCAGCTAATGAACAGCGATCATCCTCTGCTAAGTCAGATAATAAAAAGGAAGACGAGTTATGAGTCTACAACGCTGCGGTTGGGTCACCTCTGATCCTCTCTATCTCGCTTATCACGACACTGAATGGGGTATCCCACGTACCGACAGTCAGGCGCTGTTCGAAATGCTCTGCCTCGAAGGGCAACAAGCCGGACTTTCATGGATAACCGTGCTGAAAAAACGTGAACACTATCGCAAGTGCTTCCATAATTTTGATCCGGTGCGTGTGGCGAAAATGGGGCCGGACGATATAGAAAAACTGGTGCTGGACAGCGGTATTATCCGTCATCGCGGTAAGATTCAGGCCATTATCACCAATGCACAGGCTTATCTGGCCATGGAGGCCGACGGTGAGGATTTTTCGCACTTTATCTGGAGTTTTGTTGATGGCGAGCCAAAAATTAACCATTGGTGGTGTCTGGCGGAGTCACCCGCAACCACACCCGTATCAGATGCAATGTCAAAAGCATTGAAAAAAAAAGGTTTTAAATTTATCGGCTCCACCATTTGCTATGCCTTTATGCAGGCCAGTGGCCTGGTGAACGATCATCTGGCGAGTTGTTTTTGCCATCCGGATAACGCGGTAAAATGATAAGAACTTACCAACCGGACGATATCGATGCCGTGATGCAATTGTGGCTAACCAGCACGATTGCGGCGCATCCTTTTATTACCGAACAATATTGGCATGAGAGCGCCCCGTTGGTACGAAACACTTACCTGCCAGCAGCCCGCACTTGGGTCTATTTACACTCAAAAACCATCCATGATGAGAATCCGATTGCAGGATTTATCAGTATTCTGGAAGAACAACTGGTGGGGGCATTGTTTGTCGCCCAACCTTTTCACGGGCAGGGTATCGGTAAGGTATTGATGGAATATGTTCAGCGGCATTACCGCGCCCTGACGTTGGAGGTCTATCAGCAAAACCAGCGCGCCTACCACTTCTACCGTAAACAGGGTTTTACCCAGATAGGAAAAGCGTATAACGCCGAGACCAAAAACACTATTTTAACTCTGCACTGGCAACACCTATTTAATTAGCTCCTTATTTTACCCCCAGCATCTGACAAATTTTAATAACCGGTTCAACCCCATAACTGTATTACTCTATTCCTGAGCCTATTTTCCTGTGGGAATTACGTGAGGGGTTTAATATGATAGGGGCATTGCTAAGCATCCAATTATCCTTAACTTTGTTAATAATATTATCTCCATTAGCCATTGCCGATAATATTAAAATCAGAGAAGTTTGTTTATATTCTGAAGATAAATATCAAGTTGAAGCAACGAATGATAATGAATATAGCGGATGTTATAGAAAAAAACGGGATGTCGCCGGAACGCTAGGCTGCACCTTTATCCCCGCATTGGCGATTTATAATTATGTTACCCATAGCCATTGTGATCAGGCAGATAAATTATGGCGTCAGATATCACATTGGTTTTCCGATGATAATCAAGACAAGGTAGTCTTGATTGCCAGTAATTCCCCTTTGCTTGAGCCACACCCTGCTCTTCCCCAAAATAACGATGACCAAGCCAATTCTCTTATATTGACCTTAACCAAAATTGATACTCAATTACATAATCAGGCACTGACATTACCGGCCACTGCTCGATTTTGTAAAACCTCAATAGATAATATCCTCGCGGCTCGCTATCCCCGTAGCCCGGATGAAAACTGCCCTCAGTGGGTATCTCGTATATTAGCTGATTTCACCCTGTTATTCGGTGATACTGTGCGGGACTGGACACCCCAGCAACTGCAGAATGTCGTCACACGGATTGATAGACAACAGTCTACTGGCTATGCAGGTAACGATGAGACGACTGAGGATCATCTGGTCACTGGCGTCAGTGCCATTATCCAACAATTGGGATTGGCTGAAACCCTCCAGCAAATCACCCGTGCATTTCGCTATGCCCAATTAAATTATGCTAATTATATTGGACAGAACCCCAGCGCCACGGAATCACCTGGCGCCACACAAAGTCTTCCATTAGGGGAATATTCACTTTCGCTAGCGTCTTATCGCTATCCCGCCGAGCCGCACGTAGTCCGTATTCGCCACAATAATGAATGGGTGACCAGACCCGACTTACATTTTGAAGTGGAGATCATTGATGCCAGCACAACTGACCGGTCGGGTATTATTCTCGCGCACACCGTGATGGACCAATGGTTTACTACTTACCTTTTCGCCCCATTAAAAACTGACCAGCAAGACAATCCTCTGACTGATCTTGATCGCACTACCAGCGCAGCACGCACCACCAGTACCTCACTGTTACTCGAATTGGAAAACACCACCAGTGACTATCTGTTCGTGGTGGTACGGCTTGAGGGAGAGATTGTCAGCATGTTGGGAGCCTCTAGCGGGAACGCGACAGATGAGTTCTATATCGATGTTTCGGTGAGCGCTCCCCGTAACGTTCTGACCCCCAATGCTGAAGGCAATGTGCGCGGAGCAGGCAGCGTAGCAGTACATGAATTGGCCCGTTACCTGAAAGAAAATGGGGTGAAAATATTACGGTCTAGCGTTATTTCACAGCCCTCCGCCCGCGTAAAAATGAAGCTCGGTTTTCATCATGATGAACTTTGATATTGACTCAAATATTTGATGAAAATATTTATTATTAAATAGTGCCACCATTCTTATTAAAACTCTCACCTCATAAAAAAGGAGTTAATTATGAAGTTAAATTTTATCAGTAAATATTTGATATTATTATTTTTTATAACAACCGCCACCACTGCAACTGCCAATGATATGAGAGATTACACCGCCGCCCCACCAGAGGTATGTTTATATTCAGAGGATAAATTTCAAGGAAAATCAAAATGTTTTTCCAACAAAAAGAAAGCTGATCTTTTTAACGAAGACGATACCATGATAGGAAATGACAATGCTTCATCAATTTATATTCCCGACGGGATGTTAGCCACCATATATAAAAATGATGATTATAGCCCGCCTTATTTTAACTTAACCGAGTCTATCGAGCAGCCCGCTTTAGCCAATTTGTATATGGATAATGAAATCAGTGGCATTGAGGTCGCTTATTCGCCTATTGAAGGTTGTAGTGAACGTTGTGTCATTCTAAAAAGAATGCAACTGCCTTTATCCGATATCTTTGCTCATCAATGGAGTGATCCTAACCATCCCAATAAACAAGTGTTATTGAGTTTTGATGTTAATGATCAGAGTGTTTTTATGACGGAATTATCTTTAGGACCAATAATATGGTTTTCTCACCGAGATATATTCATCTTTAATAGTCCGCAGAGTAAAGAACCGCTAGCATTTCGCATCAACCCCGAGGCGGACAGATTCTCCCTGTTATTCCATATTAACAACAACAGTAT
This sequence comes from Yersinia sp. 2540 StPb PI, assembly GCF_052217165.1. Lineage (NCBI taxonomy): Bacteria > Pseudomonadati > Pseudomonadota > Gammaproteobacteria > Enterobacterales > Yersiniaceae > Yersinia > Yersinia sp. 2540 StPb PI. Next base: position 543,448 of record NZ_JAZGQC010000001.1, on the reverse strand, counting down.
TGCCGTAGATTATATGGAAAGCCGTGGCACTGAACAGATAGCCTTATCCCCCACTATAACGCTTGGCAATGCTCCCTTTGATCGCCCAGTAGAAACCTCAGCCATCGTTATTAATAATACCGGCAAGCAACCACTTATCATCGACCAAATAGTGATGGCTGCCAGCGCTGAAGATATTCAGTCGGTACACCACCGAAGCGAACGCGATACCGCCGGAACATTAGGTTGTACCTTCATTCCCGCGTTGGCGATTTATAATTACGTCACTCATAGCCACTGCACTCAGGGCGATACACTGTGGAGTACAGTAAAACATTGGTTTTCTGATGATAACAAAGATAAATCGATGGCGGTTACCACCAAGTCACCCTTGCGGAAACCACAGCCACAATTACCCCAAAATAGTGGCAGCGCAACACTGACATTAACCAGGCTCGACACCCAATTACATAATCAGTCACTCACCCTACCCGCCACCGCGCAATTTTGTAAAACCTCGATAGATAATATCCTCGCCGAGCGTTATCCCCGTGATACAAATGTAAACTGCCGCCTGTGGGTATCAAGAGTTTTGGCGGATTTCACCCTGCTATACGGTGATTCATTACGCGACTGGACGCTGGATGTTTTACGCCGAGTATTAACACAAATTTATGAGGAAGATACACCCGCCATTCCAAATAGGGACTCGGCAGCAGGAAGCCGCCTGATTAATGAAGTTAGAGAGGCTATGCGCAATCTGGGGGCGGAGGAAACCATCCGCCAGATATCTCAAGCATTTGATCATACAAGATTAAATTACGCACGCTATCTGGCGCACAACCCTGGCGCGACGGAATCCCCCTTGGGTGCACAGCGCTTGCCATTAGGGACATATTCACTCTCTTTGGCCTCTTATCATTACCCCACAGAGAGGCCTGCGGTACGTGTGTTTGAGAATGAACAATGGGTCACCCAACCCAATTTATATTTTGATGTCGATATTCTTGATACCACCATCCCGACCCGGCCAGATATCGATGCCGCCTTTATGGATGATGCTTTAGCAGCAGCAGGCGCATGGTCAGACATATATAACGATGCCCCCGTCTATTACCACACCACTAACGAACCCTGGTCGGAACATGACCGAACTATCGCGGCTGGGCGAACAAATAGTTACTTTCTATACAGTGAATTACTCGCACCCGAACATGACTATGTGTACGCAGCGGTTCGGTTACAAGGAGATGTTGTTAGTCTCCTGGTCGCCAGAAGAGATGAGTCGTTTGAAAATAGTCACGAGAACTACTACATCGAATTTTTTGTCACTGACCCAAACTATGTGCTAATCCCGGAAGATGAAGGCAGTATTCGCGGGGCGGGAAACGCCGCACTACACGAAATGGCGCGTTATCTACAACAACATGGGGTGAAAATTTTACGTTTTCGTGCGCCAAGTCAACCCGCAGCGCGAGTGAGCACCAAACTCGGCTTCCATCATGATGAATTTTGATCGTTAAATAGCATTTCCCACAGACTCTGCACTGATGGTTAATTCAAAAGTAAGGGATTATCATTTGAATAATAAAAATATTTTTTTATTTATTTTAATATATCTGTCATATTCTGGGATGGCTACAGCCCAAGAAACATTGACTGACAATATAATTGAGCACCCAGGTTCAGGCATGAGCGGCCCCCCTCCCCGTAGTTTGCCTGTTTGTATTTATTCCAGCGATTATTTCCAGGGTAAAGAGCTCTGTATTCATGCCCCAGAAAACATTGATTTCACAATAATAAATCATCTTTCAATTCGAGCAGATGAAATAAATTCAATTAAAATCCCCAAAGGCAGTCAGGCGACGATTTACCAAAATGAAAATTTTTTCACCTTAACGGATAGTGTCATGAAAAATACATGGCAACACGTGATAGGAACAGATGAAATATCCAGAATCTTGGTGACAGATAAATCATTACTGAGTTGTGATATACATTGTGTTATCGCACAAAAAATGGTGATACCTCTTTCTGCTATATTTTCTCGCTATACCGTAGATGCAGAAAATAAAAGAAAGTCCATACTCCTTAGCTTTGAAGTGAATGATGGCTCATTTAATATGAGTCTTAATGATTTTATTGATATTACCGCTGACGATAATAGGGTTTCAATACTGCCACCTAACAAGCAACAGCTCGACTTTCCAATCCATCAGGGTGTGACACACATTTCCTTCTTATTCTCCTGGTATAATAATGAATTACTGTTGAATTATTTGGAAACACTCGAAGGCGAGTTACTCAATTTGTCTCCGACTATCTCAATCCTTTCTCAGGATGCTATTAACAGCAAGCCATTTTATTTATCTATCTTTAATGGTGATGAGCGGCAACCGTTAGTCATGCAAAAAGTTCTCATGGCAATACACAGCCAGCCCCAAAGAACCAAACGTGGGGCCAGCGGTATTGCAGGTTGCTTTTTATCCGGCCCTCTGGCGCTCTATAACATAATCACCCACGGGCGTTGTGATCAGGTTGAATCCGCCTGGGGACATATTAAGGCACTCTTCGCCGGAGAAGATCCATCAAACAGAATCGTGGTGGGCAGTGGCGAGCCTTTAAAACCTCATACTCCCTTGATATCCACTTCACAAGAGCCGGTTCCCCCCACATTAGTGTTAACCCAAATTCAAACCCATCTCCACGAACAGTCGCTCACGCTGCCGGCTGTTGCTCGCCATTGCCAGACGCCATTGGAGAATGTTATTGGTCTGCGTTATCCCCGCCAAATTCGGCATTTATGTTCTCCCTGGTTATCATCAGTATTAGCTGATTTTACGCTATTGTTCGGTGGTAATTTGCGTACCTGGTCAACGGAATACCTGATCCAAACCTTAAATAACATCTTAGACCGAGGGACCATTGATAACGACAATGAGGCTATTGATGCTTTTATCCATCAGCCTGTTGCCGGTAATCGCTTGATCCAAACTGTTAATGATGTCGCTGAAGAGCAAGGTCGATCGGCGGTGATAGATAGCATCACTCAATCTTTTGGCTACGCTGAACAAAACTATGCCAATTACGCGATAACCAATAGCCCTCAGGGTGCCACTGCCGATAGTAGCAACGAAAGCACCGATGACAGTTGCAGTAGCGAGAGTGACTCTGACAGTGATGATTCTATTGCGTCACCACGACAGGCTCAGCAATACCCGCTGGGAAGCTATGAGATGCCAATCTCTTCCTATATTTATCAAGATGTTTTGCCACGAATACTGCGTAATGGTGAGTGGGTGGTACCGCCGGAAAGGTTCGATATTGAGGTGATTCAGGGCGAATCAGAGCAAATTCGCCGCCAAATCTATGAATTACTCGCCACGATTGCCGAATGGGAAAATACATACCATGAACAGCGCGTCTATTGTAATCATCATGGTATATTCCCGACGGCCATGGCGACAAATAGATATGCAGGTCAAGCCACCAGTCGGCTGATAAAGAGTTACGCGCAGCGTTCCAGTGATAATCAGAGCATTATCGTGGTTCGATTCAACCATCAGATTGTTAGCGTTAGCATTGCGCACAGTTATTTAATCAATCAAGAAACACATGAAAAACACGGCACAATAGCAACAACATTAACGCATCCGACTTATGTTTTAACCCCAGATGCTGAAGGGACAATCAGGGGCGCGGGATCAGCCGCACTGCACGCCACCATTCAACATTTGAAAGCCGAGGGTATTACTCTTATCGAAGCTGAGGTGATTTCAACCCCCTCGGCCATCGTAAAGAAACGCATTGGTTTTAATTTTAATCCCTACAAATTCGGCCCCGTTTCATCAATACCAACCCAGCCCCCCACCGCCCCGCCTCACGTGGAGTTATAAATCGCGCCCCCTATTGCTACAGATAGGGGGAAGTTATTCAACCACCCGCTAAGTCGTGGCTTTTTCGTGCGTAATTTGTTGATAAACCGGTCAACTAACCACTTGGGATGACACTATGAGAGTTTTCTCAATGGTATTCCCTCCTTTTTTACCGGATAACGATGGCAGATAAAAACCAGCAACTGTACTGCACGTTGGTGAGTAATTTTTTAATCTGCTATTGGGCGACGTTATCTATCTTTTCGCCGAAATAGAGTGCCATTCAAGGGAAATTCAATGAAAAAACACATTCTGGCCACGGTGGCCGCCGTTTCTGTGGCGCTGACACTTTCCGCTTGTACTACCAATCCTTATACTGGCGAGTCTCAAGCCGGAAAATCCGGTTACGGTGCTGGTATTGGTGCGGCATTAGGGGCCGGCATTGGTATGTTGTCATCATCGAAACACGATCGGGGCAAAGGGGCATTAATTGGCGCAGCAGCAGGTGCTGCGTTGGGTGGTGGTGCCGGTTATTACATGGATGTGCAGGAAGCCAAACTGCGTGAAAAAATGAACGGTACCGGTGTTAGTGTTAGCCGTCAGGGCGACAATATCGTGTTGAATATGCCAAATAATGTCACATTTGATACGGATAGCAGCAACCTGAAACCGGCCGGGGCCAACACCTTAACCGGCGTGGCGATGGTATTGAAAGAGTATGATAAAACCGCCGTCAATGTGACCGGTTATACCGACAGCACCGGTGCCAGAGCACATAACATGACGCTTTCACAACAACGCGCCGACAGCGTGGGTAGCGCACTCATCGTGCAGGGCGTGGCCGCTAATCGTATTCGCACCAGTGGTGCAGGCCCGGACAATCCGGTCGCAAGCAACAGCACCGCCGCCGGTAAAGCACAAAACCGCCGGGTTGAAATCACCTTAAGCCCGCTGTGATTCTTAATACTTTCTCTGCGGATAGTGCCTCAGGCTTTATCCGCATTTTCATTACAGCCGCAGCCAATCGGTCATCATAATGACTCGCGCCTGATACGATAAGTACAACGACGAGAGCCGGATAGAATATGCTCAACACGCTCAACCGCTACCCCTAACACCTGCTGAAATACCGCTAACTCCGCCCGACAAAAGCCCTGACAACTGGTCGCCGCGGCACAGATTGGGCAGTGATTTTCGATTAACAAGAGTGACCCATCAGCCTCCTGCTGCATTTGTGCCATATAACCTTCACGGCTGCGGATGGCCACCAGCCGCTCAACCCGCTCGATCACACTATTTGCCCCCACCATCGCCTGACAATATTGAGTGCGGGTTTCCTGTTCGCGGCTATCAATCAGCAACTCAAGGGCGCTGTCACCCAATTGAGAACGGATTAAACCTAATAGTTGTACCGTCAGTTCGCTGTGCGTATCAGGGAACTGCGCGTTACCCACCTCGGTTAGCTGCCATAATTGAATCGGCCGACCCACACCGCGCGTTTGCGCCTCGGAGACCACCAACCCCTCCTTAGCCAATTTGACGAATTGCTGCCGGGCCGCTTCACCTGTCGTGCCTAAAATCATCCCGGCATCACTCGCTTGCATCGGACCACGAGTTTTAAGCAGCATCAGTAGGCGTTTCGCCACCGATTGTGGCTGACTGGTGGTATGGTCGATATTCATATCTTCCCCGGTATCATTGCTAGGTTTTTTATTTTTGATCAATCAATGCCAGCATAACATTTTCCAAGCGCATGCTTGACTTATTATTAGTAACTGCCCTAAGTTATTCCAAGAATTTACTTGTTTAATTTTATCGTAACCACAAAACCAACTCAACAACCAGATTTCTGGCAGGATAGAAACGTGATAATAAATGATGCAAGCCGTTGGAGTGACTTGTTCTCCGGTAAAAATGCGGCCTTTGCCATAGCCCTGTCAGGTGGTGTGGTGTTACATGCCATCAATATCTACATCGCCACCACCATTTTACCGTCGGTGGTGCTGGATATTGACGGCCTGAGCTTGTACGCCTGGAATACCACGCTATTCGTTACCGCCTCGATCCTCGGCTCGGCCCTTTCTGCGCGCTTACTCAGTGGCTACGGGCCACGTAGCGCATACCTGTTTGCCTCGCTAATCTTTATGCTCGGCAGTGCGTTATGTGCCATGGCACCGAATATGCCACTGATGCTGCTGGGCCGCACTGTGCAAGGCTTAGGGGGTGGTTTCCTGTTTGCCCTTTCTTACGCCATGATTAATCTGGTATTTCCACAATCGTTATGGCCGCGGGCAATGGCGCTGATTTCAGGTATGTGGGGCGTTGCCACCCTGATTGGCCCTGCGATTGGCGGCATATTTGCTGAAATGAATGCCTGGCGTTTTGCATTTTGGACGCTACTCCCCATCACCCTGATTTATGCCATCTTTACCTGGCGAATCCTGCCAGCGGGCCGCTCCAGTACCACGACAGCGTCGGCATTGCCTGTCACGCAATTGGTGTTATTAACCGCGATTGTTTTGACTATTTCTGCCAGCAGTATCGCCAGCAGCGGTCTGATAAATATGGTGGGTATGGTGTTTGCCATCTTACTGTTGCTGTTGTTACTGCGCATCGAGTCACGCGCCACCTCTCGACTACTGCCAAAAGAGGCATTGCGCCTTAACTCACCGCTGGCAGCACTCTATATCACCATCTCTCTGCTGGCGATCGGCATTACCTGTGAGATATTCGTCCCTTACTTCCTGCAAATCCTCCATGGTCAGTCACCGTTGATTTCAGGTTATATTGCAGCCACCATGGCGGCGGGCTGGACCCTTTCTGAAGTAATGAGCGCGGGTTGGAAAAAATCAGGCGTCCGCTGGGCGATTATCAGCGGTCCAATTATTGTGCTAGTGGGATTAGTGGCGCTGTCTATCTTGATGCCAGCCGGCTCACTTGGTGGCTGGCAACAGATGGTGCCGATCGCTATCGCATTAACACTGGTCGGTTTTGGCATCGGCTTTGGCTGGCCACATTTGTTGACCCGTATTCTGCAAGTGGCTGCTGAAGAAGATAAAGACATTGCCGGAGCCTCGATTACCACAGTTCAAATGTTTGCCACCGCACTCGGTGCGGCGATGGCTGGCATGGTAGCCAACCTCTCTGGCCTTAATTCCCCAGGGGGAGTAGCGGGGGCAGAAAATACCGCCCATTGGCTGTTTATTCTGTTTGCCATCGCACCCGCATTGGCGATTATTACCGCACTACGTTGCGCTGCCATCAGCTCGCATACCCTGACGGCTAAAAATACCGCCCGCAGCGAAGCACAATAATTCGACGTCACCGACCTGCTAACGCAGGTTGGTTTTCATGCGTTGTAACATGACGAAGGTGATTAGCGCTTGATCCCACAATAGTGATCACTGGTATGCTGGCTTTAAATTTCACCCACCCAAAGTAATTGAGGTTGCGGGCAGGCATCGAGTGATGCAAACCCCGATGAACTTACACAGTCAAGTGATTCGGATTAGTGAATGAAGCTAACACCCCTGCGACTTCAAGTATGAAGGGTAACGTCATTGGAGTTTGCGATGAAGCCTTCTATTGTGCTGTACAAAAGTATTCCCAGCGATCTGCATCAGCGTTTAGCCCAACATTTTACCGTAAACAGTTTTGATGGCTTAGCGCCTGATAATCAGCCAGAGCTATTGTCTGCATTGCAACAGGCACAGGGGCTTATCGGCTCCGGCGGTAAAATCGATCAGGACTTTCTACAATTAGCACCGCGTTTGCGCGCTGCCTCAACCATTTCTGTCGGTTATGACAACTTTGATGTTGATGCCCTGAGCCAGCGTGGTGTGGCCTTGATGCATACACCAACGGTGCTGACAGAAACCGTCGCCGACACCATGATGGCCTTGGTGCTGTCTTGCGCGCGTCGAGTGGTTGAATTAGCTGAACGGGTGAAAGCCGGTGAATGGCAAGATAGCATTGGTGATGACTGGTATGGTGTTGATATCCATCACAAAACTATCGGCATTCTCGGTATGGGTCGCATCGGGATGGCACTGGCCCAGCGGGCACATTTCGGTTTCAGTATGCCGGTGTTGTATACCAGCCGCCGCCCACATGAAGAAGCCGAAAAACGCTTTAATGCCCGTCGCTGTTCTCTCGATACCTTATTGGCTGAAGTTGATTTTCTCTGTATTACGCTGCCGATGACCGAGCAGACCTACCATATGATTGGCCGTGACCAACTGGCTAAAATGAAATCCAGCGCAATTCTGATTAATGCGGGCCGTGGGCCGGTTGTCGATGAACCAGCGCTGATTGCCGCGCTACAAGATGGCACGATTCATGGCGCTGGGTTGGATGTGTTTGAACAAGAGCCGCTACCGATAGATTCGCCCTTACTCTCACTGCGCAATGTGGTTGCCGTGCCACATATTGGTTCCGCCACCACCGAGACCCGTTACAACATGGCTGCCTGTGCAGTGGATAACCTGATCGCCGCGCTAACCGGTACCGTGACGGAAAACTGCGTGAATCCGCAGGTTTTGCAGAAATAAAAAAATTATCCGTTAAGCTCATAGGCCTGTGATGCGCGGGCCTATGATAACCATCCTCTGAGATAACTATATTCTAAAATAACTACCATCTGACTTTTGGTGGTTCTCGATAGGTATGAAACACGCGAAGTATTTGAATCTCAGCGTTTTTAACCCGATAAGGTAGCAAGTAAGGGAGGTTATACAATACCAACTCTCGTGTTCCCATCACTCTTCCTGCTCGCCCCATCGAGGGTTGAGTGGCTAATAATGAGGTTAACTCATAGACTTCATTGGCAAAATTTTGAGCCGCGGTAGGGTTTTTCTCATATAACCACTGATACTCATGTTCTAAGTTTACAGCGGCTTTCCTTAGCCATATTACGTTCATTATTCATCCTTACCCTGAATCGCCACACCCATTCTTTTAAAACGTGTAGTCATCTCATTTTCAGAGATAAAATCTTGTTGTTCAGCCTCAATAATAGCTTGTTTTATCTCGTTAATTTGCCATGCCTCTCGCGCCAGGAAATCCTGGATTGCCTGCCCGGCCAGATAAGATTTGGTACGCCCAGTCGCTTCGGCCAATAACGACAGTTGGTGAGCGAGTTCATCAGGCATTCTTACAGATATAACACTCATTTTTCTCTCCACACCCCATAACTTACAATGTATACATTGTAGTTTAGGCTAAAAAACGGCCAATTAAAAGTGCCCCACTCCTCCGCACGTCTCCTCCCCATAAAATCCACTCAAGGATGAGGCTATTTCCTCACCAAACGGCACACTAAACCAGCCTCAATCCGCATAAACCTCTCGCACCCAAAATAGGAAGATGTGCCATGAAACATCTCAAAATATCCTTGCTGCTACTACTCTCACCGGCAGCGATGGCTAACTGGTCACTCCAGCATTTCCCAGTGTTCACCGAGCAGGACAGTGGTATTTTTGTCAGTAATAGCACTCTGACTAAAGGGGAATATCCGCTCAAGTTTTATCAGAATAAACAGTGCTGGCAACCCACCGGGCCGGTGAAGTTGAACCAGACGTTTTCGCTGCAACCCTGCCAGAATCAAGCCGATATTCAGTGGCGATTGTTCCGTGATGGCCAGTATCAGGCGCGCATTGATATCCGCAGCGGTACGCCGACACTCACTTTAAGCCTCACAGAACCTGTGGTGGAAGTGGCAAAAGTCGTGACTCACAGTTGCCAGCGCTGGAATGGCTTGCCTGTCACTGTAGATGTGAGCAAAACCTTTGCTGAAGGCGAAACGATACGGGATTTCTATTCCGGCCAAACGGCAACAGTCTCGCTGGGGAAAATCACGCTACAACCGGCCCCAGAGAGTGGTGGTTTATTGCTATTGGAATCAGCCCAAACCCAGCAAGCCGCGCCATTTAGCTGGCAAAATGCGACTATTTATTTTGTCCTGACGGATCGTTTTAAAAATGGCAATCCCGCCAATGACCACAGCTACGGCCGTCACGGCGATGGTATGCAGGAAATTGGTACATTCCACGGCGGCGACCTGGCAGGCTTAACCGAGAAACTTGATTATCTGCAACAGCTTGGCGTTAATGCCCTGTGGATAAGTTCGCCACTGGAGCAAATTCACGGTTGGGTCGGTGGCGGTACTAAAGGCGACTTCCCGCATTATGCCTATCATGGCTATTACGGGCTGGATTGGACCCGCCTGGATGCCAATATGGGGACCGAACAGGATTTACATAAGCTGGTTGAACAGGCCCATAAACGTGGTATTCGTGTTCTATTTGATGTGGTGATGAATCATGTGGGATACGCCACTTTAGCGGATATGCAAAGTTACCAGTTCGGTGCACTCTATTTGCCAGGCGACCAACTGGAAAAAACACTGGGTAAAAAATGGACCGACTGGACGCCCGGCAAAGGGCAAACCTGGCATAGTTTTAATGATTACATCAACTTCGGTGATAAAGCCAGTTGGGACAACTGGTGGGGCAAGCAGTGGATCCGTACCGATATTGGCGATTACGACTCACCGGGTTATGACGACCTAACCATGTCATTAGCTTTCTTGCCGGACATCAAAACAGAATCGACTCACCCCAGCGGCTTACCGGTGTTTTATCGGCATAAACCTGATACCGCAGCGCGGGAAATTGCTGGAGCCACACCGCGTGATTACCTAACTCATTGGTTAAGCCAATGGGTGCGCGATTACGGTATCGACGGTTTTCGGGTTGATACTGCCAAGCATGTGGAGAAGCCGGCATGGCAACAGCTTAAACAACAAACCACTGCCGCATTGGCTGAATGGAAAGCGGCCCATCCCTCTCAAGCACTGGATAACTTACCGTTCTGGATGGCCGGAGAAGCATGGGGCCATGGTGTGATGAAGAGCGATTACTACCAAAACGGCTTCGATGCCATGATTAACTTTGATTTTCAGGATCAAGCAAAACAAGCGCTAGCGTGCTTCTCTTCTATTGACAGCACCTATCAGCAAATGGCTGAAAAACTGCAAGCTTTTAATGTATTGAGTTACCTGTCATCACACGATACCCGACTATTCTTCAAAGATGATGCCCGGCAGTCATTGCTGAAACAGCAACAGGCGGGCTCACTGCTGCTGCTGGCCCCAGGTGCAGTGCAAATCTTCTATGGCGATGAAAGTGGGCGGCAATTCGGCCCAACTGGTTCAGATCCGTTGCAGGGCACCCGATCAGATATGAACTGGAATGAACTCACCGGTGCCAAAGGTGCGCTGCTGGCACACTGGCAAAAAGTCAGTCAGTTCCGCGCTCGCCATCCGGCGATTGGTGCCGGAGTACAACAATCTCAACAAACTGATGATTATTATGCTTTTAGTCGCCAGTATCAGGGGGATAATGTGCTGGTGGTTTGGGTCGGAGACAAGAAAGAGTAAATAAGAATATTATCCCGCAAAAACACTCCCTGCCGACACTTTCCATCGGCAGGAAGAAATCTTTCCGCATTGCACCCACTTTTATCTACGCGTATGGTACTTGTTCACTTACGGATAACAATAAATTTTCATTTATGAAGTTTTCACTTTTCGGCGATAAATTTACCCGCTACGCGGGTATTACCAGACTGATGGATGACCTCAACGACGGCCTTAGAACCCCAGGTTCTATCATGCTTGGCGGGGGTAATCCGGCACATATTCCAGAGATGGATGCCTACTTCCAACAACTGTGTCAGGAGATGCTGGAGCGCGGGCAATTGACTGAGGCGCTGTGTAATTACGACGGGCCACAAGGCAAAGACTTGCTGCTGAAAGCGCTGGCAAAAATGCTGCGCGACGAGTTGGGCTGGCAAATTGAGCCACAGAATATTGCACTGACAAATGGCAGTCAGAGCGCATTTTTCTACTTATTTAATTTATTCGCTGGTCGCTATGCTGATGGCAGCCGCCGTCGGGTGCTGTTCCCGCTGGCACCGGAGTATCTAGGCTATGCCGATGCAGGTTTGGATGAAGACCTGTTCGTTTCTGCCAAGCCGAATATTGAGCTGCTGCCAGAAGGCCAATTCAAATATCACGTCGATTTCGATCACCTCAATATTACCGATGATATTGGCCTGATATGTGTATCGCGGCCGACCAATCCTACCGGTAATGTGATTACCGATGAAGAGCTGATTCGCCTTGATGCAATAGCTCAGCAACGTGATATTCCGTTATTGATTGATAACGCCTATGGTGTGCCCTTCCCCGGTATCATCTTTACTGATGCGACCCCACTGTGGAATCCGAATATCATCCTGTGCATGAGCCTGTCGAAGCTGGGTTTACCCGGTTCTCGTTGCGGCATTGTCATTGCCGATGAGAAAGTGATTTCGGCCATCACCAATATGAATGGCATTATCAGCTTATCGCCCGGCAGTATGGGGCCTGCGATCGCCGCCGAAATGATTGAGCGTGGTGATTTGTTGCGCTTATCCAATGAGGTGATCCGGCCGTTTTACTTTGAGCGGGTGCAGCAAACTATCGCTATCCTGCGCAAATACCTGCCGCCTGAACGCTGCCTGATCCACAAACCCGAAGGTGCCATTTTCCTCTGGTTATGGTTTAAAGAGTTGCCGATCAGCACCGAACTACTTTATCAGCGCCTGAAAAAACGTGGCGTGCTGATGGTACCGGGCCACTATTTCTTCCCGGGTCTGGAACATGACTGGCCGCACACCCATCAATGCATGCGGATGAACTATGTGCCCGCGCCTGAGCAGATCGAAAAGGGGGTCGCAATTCTGGCCGAAGAGATTGAGCTGGCATTTCAAGAAGCGAAGTGATTATTAAGCAGCAAATTGCGTAACTTCCTATTCCTTTGGAAAATATCACCTTAGTCTTTATACGGTGAGGATAGGCAGAAGAGTAAAGCGTCCGCGCCAGGGATGGCGCGGCTCGAGCCTCCAGGGATGGATTGACGGCGTCTTTACGATCTGCCTGTTCTCACTGTATTAACACCCTATACGCAGGATAATCGGCTATCCATTACAATGTCCAGAACAGCACGGCGAGTATCTGCGGCGACATTATTCGTAAGAACATCGCCAGTGGGTAAACCGTGGCATAAGAGAGCGCCGCCGCACCGCTGGTGGGGTGCAGGCCATTAGCAAATGCCAACGCCGGAGGATCGGTCATTGACCCGGCTAACATGCCACACAGCGTCAGATAGTTCATCTTAACTAACATGCGTGCCAGAATTCCCACTGTCAGCAACGGGATGCCGGTAATCATCGCGCCATAACCAATCCATGCCAGCCCATCACCATTAACCAGCGTATTGATAAAATCACCGCCGGACTTCAGCCCGACCACTGACAGGAACAGCACAATACCCAACTCACGCAAAGCCAGGTTGGCACTCGGTGGCATAAACCAATACAACTTACCGATGCTACCGATACGCCCGAGAATCAACGCCACCACCAGTGGCCCACCCGCCAGCCCGAGCCGTAATGCCGCCGGGAACCCTGGAATGAATAGTGGTATCGACCCCAGCAATACCCCCAGACCAACACCGATAAATACCGGTAACATCTGCACTTGTTGCAGCTTCTGCTGCGCGTTACCCACGACCGCGGATACCGCCTCAATTGCTTCCGGGCGGCCTACCAAATTAAGAATGTCACCGAATTGCAGACTGGCACTGTTACTGGCCACCAGTTCGATACCCGCACGATTAAGGCGAGTGATGGCCACGTCATACTTCTGCTTCAGATTCAGGTCACGGATTTTCTTACCCAATACCGCTTCATTGGTTACTACCACCCGAGCGGTTTGCAACGCCGTCCCCGCAGTGGAAAGCGTAACGTCCACCTCTTCCCCCACGACCAGCCGCACTTTTTCCAGAGCTTCACGCTGGCCAACCAAATGCAAATAGTCCCCCAGTTCAATCACCGTGGCGGGCAACGGTACCATCAGCAAATCACCACGTTTCAGCCGGGAACAGACCACCTCATCACTATTGAGCAACGGCACATCCTGTACTGACAAACCATGCAGATTGGGGTTGCGCACCGCAACGTTCATGGTTTGTAGCAACTCACGATTCTGCCCGTGGCTACTATCAAACTCTTTGGCCTCACGATCGACGTTGATTTTAAAGAATAAACGAATCAGCCACATCACCAGCAAAATGCCACAAATCCCAAATGGGTATGCCATGGCATAACCCATCCCCATTTGGCTAACCAATTGAGGTGGTGACCCCAAATCAGTAAGGATCTGCTGTGCCGCCCCGAGTGCCGGTGTATTGGTCACCGCCCCCGAAAACACACCCAAAATAATCGGCAGCGGCACGGCAAACAGTTTGTGAATAATGGCAGTCACCAACCCACCGACAATCACCATCAGAATGGCAAAGCAGTTAAGTCGTAACCCCGATACTCGCAGTGAAGAGAAGAACCCCGGTCCGACTTGAATACCGATAGTGTATACAAACAGAATCAGGCCAAACTCCTGAATGAAGTGCAGCATGTCCCCATTAAGAACAACGTCATAGGTTTGTGCAAAATGGCCCACAATAATGCCGCCAAACAGCACCCCGCCAATACCTAATCCAACACCATAGACCTTCCAATTACCGATCCATAACCCCAATACAGCGACCAGCGCCAACATACTGACGGTAAGGGCGATAGCACTCATAAATCACTTCCTTGCCTAAGTTTAAAAACCGGTCGGCCATGTGAAATATCACCAATGTCAGACATAGCCTTAAATTCTTATAATTAGTAGGGATTCTGTCAGAAGGGAGAACGGTTGAATGTGTGATACACCACAAAATGCACCGGAGAGCGGGGAAACTCTCCGGTAAGAAAACGCCGCTAACAAAGCTGCGGCGTTAAGTAAGAAGGGCATCCCGGCACCTCAAGCAAAGGTGCCGGTCATCATAATTACTGCTGTTCAGTTTGCTCGGTTGCCGCCGGGCTATCTAATACTTGACGCTCCGCAGGTGCAGCATTACCAATAGTAATACGCTGAGGTTGCAGTGCTTCCGGCACTTGGCGCAACAGATCAATATGCAGCAGGCCATTTTCAAACTGAGCATTATCTACATTTAGATGCTCAGCCAGAGTAAAGGTCAATGAGAACTCTTTACGTATCAAGCCTTGATGCAGGTATTCAACCTGTTTTTCTACCGGCGCGGGCTTACCGCGTACTGTCAGGCGTGGGCCTTCTACTTCGATATCCAGTTCGCTCTGCTTAAATCCGGCTAATGCCAGTGAGATGCGATAGTGGTTATCATCAGTTTTCTCAATGTTATATGGCGGGAACCCTTGGGCATCCTGACTGCCTTGCATTGAGCTGGCCAGTTTATCAAAACCAATCCACTGACGAAGTAAAGGTGACAAATCATAATTACGCATAAATATAACTCCTTCTAAGAAGCGAGATAATAGAAAGCCGGTCAGTCCCCGATTACGGCAGACTTGGCTCAGTTATTAATAATGTGACTTAGCCATATTATTGAAAAAACATATTAAGCTGATTGCTTAATTTCAATACGGCGCGGTTTTAAACTTTCTGGTACCAATCGCTCAAGATCGATATACAGTAAGCCATTCACTAAGTTGGCACCTTTAATTTTAATATGCTCAGCCAACTGGAATTTCCGCTCGAAGTTACGCTCAGCGATACCTTGATATAAATAGGTGCGAGCTTCAGGCTCACCAGCATGAGACCCTCTAACAATCAATATGTTATCTTGAGTAACAATTTCCAACTCCTGCTCTGCAAAGCCTGCCACAGCAATAGCAATGCGGTAGTTGTTTTCATCTACCAACTCGACGTTATAGGGAGGGTAACCGCCATTACTTTGGTTCTGGCCGGATTCTAATAGATTAAATAACCGGTCGAAACCGATAGCTGAACGATACAATGGAGCAAGCTCGGAATTACGCATAAAAACTGCCTCCTAAATATATTAGCAAGGGTATTATCCTATTTTTAATTAAGCCTTCCACTATGGACAGACTAATGGTCTGAATACCCTATCGGCGTATTCTCTCTGACCTGATAATAAGATGGTATCGGTCTTGTTTTTTTCAAGAGTAAAATCAAAAAAAATTTACGCGAAAAATCTCAATAGGATGTTTATTAAACTAATATTCGATAAATCAGCTGTTATAACTTACACTTAAGTTAAATCAGTCCACAAGATTGAATCTTTGACCATCGGAAGTGTCTGTAAATGGGTGTAACAATTTACGACAAAACCTGACATAGTGTCGTGTCAGTTAATCACGGTATCATGAGAGCTGAGTACAACAATGAGAAATACAGTTATCCCTTTTGTTACCGGTTGTTCTCTGCTGTTCGTTAGTGGCTGCTCAAGCATTATGACCCACACCAGCAGCAGTCAGGGCTACTACTCCGGCACTGAAGCCAATGTGGCGATGCTTAAAGATGACAATACCGGCTGGGCGCTACGGCCCCTGTTGGCAGTAGATCTGCCCTTCTCTGCGGTGATGGATACCCTGCTCCTACCCTACGATTATCTGCGCTCAGACAATGAAGACAAAATGGCCAGCTCCCCGCGCGAGCGTGTCCGCCAATCGGAAATACAAAATCAGCAACCGACACAAACTGTCAGTGCACCGATACAGTAATCACAGCTCGTGCCCTCTCCAGCCCCTGACCGTATTAGCTAAGGGGCCTAGCTTACATTCACAGTAAAGATTTGCACCCACCCATCTATTTCCCGCATAAATGCCACCTTATTACCGTCTGGTGCAAAAACCACCGTATCCGCCAGTGGCGCAACCGCACTGCGAGCCGTCAAACGGCGCAGTTGACCGGTGGTGCTATCACAGAGCATCACACTGTTATCACAGACAAAAGCCAAACTACCGCCCTGTGGATGCCAGCTAAATGCTGATTGAATCCCTCCCTCGCTGAATGTCAGTTGCCGTAGTGAGTCACCATTGGGAGAAACCAGCCATAATTGTACGATACCGCTATCATCTTTCATCAAACAGGCAATGGCACTGCCATCCGGCGATGAACGCAACCAATGACGCGGGCTGGTAGCAAGACCAGGGAAAGGCCGCTCGCTGGTGTAAGTTAGCCGCCGCTGAATCACCCCGGCGGGTGGCGCAGGCAGGGTAGTTTGCGTCCCCTCAAGTGGCTCCGCTCCAGCGCGGGCATACTCTCGGTCATGTTCGGGCAAATCCGCAATAAAGATTTCTGGGATTTTTTCACCCTGCGCTGAGAGGGTGTCGCCGATAAAGGCCAATGCCCAACGCTGACGGGTACCGTCCGTTTTAAGATATCCCCGCGCGCCAATCCACCCCTCCTCGTATGCCCGATTTATCTGGTCACTGCCCGCTTGTGGTATGGGCGTGGTGCGACTGACCAAAACACAGAAATGGCTGCCATCGTATTCGCGAGGATGCTGTTTAGGTGGATTCACGCCATGCAGCGGCAGTGCAATACCCACATTGCGACAATCCAATAACGGGTCTACTTCATGTAGTACATGGTCGTTATAGGTGAAGCTAAGGCGGCTGCCGTCAGGGCTGAAAACGTGGACATGGCTACCACCACGCAATGCTCCTGGGGTATAGGGCGGGGTGATATCCATCGCATCCAGTGTTACCGCCAGCTCTCTATCCGGTTCGGACACAATCACACCGCGCCGATGATGAAAATCATAGTGCCAGTGGCTATCCGGGTGCTCTGGCCCGTGGATAAACACATAACGCGCGGGTGAATCTGGGCTGACCGTCACCACACCAACATGCGCCCCCTGCTGAGCGCGATAAATCACCTCAATATCACCAGTAATACAATTAACCCGCTCAATCGTTAAGCCACTAAAAGTGCTACCATTGGGCCGCACATCATAGGCCAGCCATTGGCTATCAGGGGTCCAGACATTGATATTAGTGAGTTGATGACCGCGAGGATCAAAGGTGAGTTGCTGTTCTTGTGAAGGGGCATCTTGCTGACAGGTCATCTTGGCTCCGGTGATACGGAAGGCTAAATCATTTATACGGATTATATCACCACCCGGTGCTCTGTCTCTGGCCAAATACTCTGCATATCACCACTATCAGCGACATGCAGAGTCAGGGTTTATCCCACCCGTTCTACATCTCCGACCAGGAAGATATAAGAGAGTGCGCCCATAAATGCCACTGCTGCGATATAAATCAGGGAAGGAGCAAAACCATAATCCTGTGCCAGATAACCGACCACCAGTGGAACCGTGATCCCCCCCAGCCCACCGACAAAGTTAAAGACGCCACCCGTCAGGCCAATCAACCGCACTGGTGCCAATGATGAAACCAGTGACCAGGTAATAGAAGCGAAGCCGTTACCGAAGAAAGCCAGCCCCATTAACACCATAATCCAGAACGGATCGTTGGTATAGTTAGCCCCCATAATGCAGGTAGAAAGCAATAAACCGCAGATAATTGGTGTTTTACGGGCAAAGCCAATGGACTTGCCTTTGCGCACCATGCGATCGGCCACTAGCCCAGAGAGCAATACACCAAAGAAAGCCGCCAAAAACGGTACGGTGGTCATAAAGCCGGCTGTCAACGCACTGATATGTTTCTCTTGGGTCAGATAGTTAGGGAACCAGGTCAGGAAGAACCACAGCGTCGAGGTTATGGCAAACTGCCCAATATAGACGCCAACCAGTTTGCGGTTAAATACCAGTTTCCACTCAGCAGCGGTGATGGGGGTTCGGGCTTTTTTCTCGCTCGCAGCATCACCATCAACAATACCGCCACCCGATTGAATGTAATCCAGTTCGGCCTGATTAATACCTTTGGATTTACGTGGTGGCTGATAAACAAAGTGCCATATCAATGCCCATATAACGCCGATCCCCCCAGTGATAATAAATACCCAGTGCCAACTGAGGACTTCCTGTACCCAAATAAGTAATGGAGTCAGAAATGCCAGGCCGACAAACTGACCTGAGGTATAAAAACCAACTGCCGAGGCTCGCTCCTGCTCTGGGAACCAACTGGTGACAATGCGGTTATTGGTTGGGAAAGCAGGCGCTTCAAATAAACCGGTAATCGCACGTAAACCAATTAGGGTGCCCAGCCCGTTCGCAAACCCCTGTAATAAGGTCGCGACTGACCACCCCAAAATAGCAATGAAATACGTCATTTTGGAGCCAACGCGATCGAGGAACCAGCCTCCGGGGATCTGACATAAGGTATAGGTCCAGGCAAAAGCGGAGAAAATATAACCCATCTGGGTTTTGGTGATACCAAATTCTTCCTGAATATGGGCTGAAGCAACAGCAAGGTTGGCTCTATCAACATAACAAATGACAACCGTGACAAATATCATAAATAGTGTCAGATAGCGCCTTTTGCTTGGGGTAGTAGCTAAGGTCATTTCCATGGTAATGATCCCAATTATAATCGGATTAATATACGCCGAAGCTCCCTGCCCGAATTGCTGATAACACTGTCGCATTACCGTATTTTGGGCGCAAGGGAACTCCTGCGTGTAGGGTCGCAATAAATTGTTATTTAATAATATTTCTATTTTCCCACCCGCATTATTAACCGGAAGAAAATAGTTATTTAACGGCTGATATACGCTTTATCTTTGTTAGGATTATTTCCCTGATAATGGTATTAGATAATTTATTAATTAATCGAACGAGGGCAACTTACCATTCAGCGACGGCACCATCAGGATAGCGCCAAACCGGATTTCTCCAATCAGGGGCATTCTTGCTGCGTTCAATCACTAATTCCTCATTGATTTCTACCCCTAAGCCGGGTTTCGTCGGTGGATAGAAATGACCATCGGTCATTTTGAAATCGTCTTTATTAATCACATAATCCAGCAACTCAGCACCTTGGTTGTAATGAATCCCCATGCTTTGCTCCTGCAAGACTGCATTGCGGGCGACAAAATCAAGGTGCAAACAAGACGCCAGTGCAATTGGCCCAAGTGGGCAATGTGGTGCTAATGCCACATCATAAGACTCTGCCATAGCGGCAATTTTAAAGCACTCAGTCAGACCACCAGCATGAGATAAGTCAGGTTGAATAATTGCCAGCCCGCCATCGGCCAATACCCGTTTAAATTCAAAACGGGAGAACATCCGCTCGCCTGCTGCGATAGGAATATGGGTTTGGGCCGCCAGACGGGGATAATATTCTGCCTGTTCAGCTAATACGGGTTCTTCAATAAACAATGGCCGATAAGGTTCTAATTCTTTAATCAGGATTTTTGCCATTGGCGCATTAACCCGACCATGAAAATCTAAACCAAATTCAATACGGTTACCAAAGGCTTCACGAATTTGTGCCACGACTGCTACTGCGGCATCAACTTTACGGGCATTATCGATCAGGCCCATTTCCTCACATCCATTGAGTTTAAACGTATCAAAACCAATCTCAGTGAGTTTATTAATTCCGCTAATCACATCAGACGGACGATCACCGCCAACCCAACTGTAAGCTTTAATTTTATCGCGAACCAATCCACCCAATAATTGGTAAACCGGAACTCCCAACGCTTTACCTTTAATATCCCATAGCGCCTGATCGATGCCGGCAATAGCACTCATCAGAATAGGACCACCGCGATAGAAACTGCCGCGATATAATGTCTGCCAAATATCGTTGATACGTGCCGGGTCTTGCCCAATAACATATTCCGATAACTCGTGTACCGCAGCTTCAACGCTACGAGCACGCCCTTCAATTACCGGTTCACCCCAACCAATAATGCCTTCATCGGTTTCGATTTTCAGAAACATCCAGCGTGGGGGTAAACGGTAAGTGGTTAGCTTGGTAATTTTCATTTGGTGGCATCCTTAAAGGCTTTAATAAACGCAGCCGCTTGTTGTGCGGTCTGAGATACCGATTGGCCTGCGCGGTAAAGGTCACCGCCCAAACCAGCACCAGCACAACCCGCAGCCAAATAAATAGACAAATTCTCAGGAGTAATCCCACCAACGGCAAACACCGGCACCTCAGGGGGCAATACGGCTTTTAATGCTTTGATATAGTCGGGACCAAAAGAGACCGAGGGGAAAATTTTCAGGGCTTGCGCGCCTGCATCCAGCGCCGTGAAAGCTTCAGATGCGGTGGCACACCCAGCGCAAACCGTCATGCCTAACTCCACAGCCCGACGGATCACCGCCGGTTGGGTGTTCGGCGTGACCACCAGCTTGCTGCCCATGCTATGCAACACATCCAGTTGCTCGGGTTTCAGTACCGTGCCCGCACCAATTAATGCACGATGACCAAATTCCGCGACCGTTTGCGCGATACTCACTTCCCATTGTGGGGAATTCAGCGGGATTTCAACCGCATCAAAGCCTGCATCAAGCAAAGCGGCCACATGGTCATGAACTTGCGCGGGTGTGATGCCGCGCAAAATGCCAATCAATGGCATGTTAGTGTTCCATTTCATTTACGATACTCCTGATTCCAGCTTGAAAAGCCTGATCGCCATCCAACACCTGATAAAGCATCCCAGCCATCTCTAGCCCCTGGGTATAGCGCTCAACCAGTTTAGGATTGCCAATCACCGTAATACATTCACCAGCAGCAAGCGGATATTGCTGCTGCATCTGCACGATTTCATTGCCAATCAGCAGGCCAGAAAGCCAGTCGCCGACCGATGTTCGCTTCAATCGACCCAATACATGGGCAGCACGCGTCTCAAACAGACAACGCATGATATTGCTGTCATTAAAGCTTTGCATCAGGCCATCGATAAACGCAGTATTGTCCGGTAATTGAGCCTCCAGCCCTGCCCCCACCAATGAATTATTCAGCAGCAAATAGTGCAATTCACCTGTCATCAGAGTGCGGAAATCCATGACCTGGTCACCCTGCATTTGCACCCATTTACTGTGAGTTCCCGGCATTAAATAGACCGATGAAGGCCGTTCGCTATACGCACCGATCAGTTGGGTTTCTTCACCACGCATCACGTTGCGGTTATCTGGCTTATCAACACATAAACCGGGGATAATCCATGCCCGAATTGGCTCAGCCTCCGCCACATAGGTTAATTGACGCGATACCTGCGTAAGACGGGTTGGACAAGCAAGATAAGGCACTGAAATCCAACCCGCATTGCTGCCAATCATGCCGGCCATCAGCACTGGCAAGTCATACTGTTGCTGCTGCTCACGCCATGGCGCGATAACCTGCTGAAATATCTGCTGCGCACTTTGCCCATTAAAGCGAGTGACCCCGGCTTCGGATCGCAACATATCTACACATTCACCACGTAAATAAAGCCAGGCACGCAGGTTGGTCGATCCCCAATCAATGGCGATATAGCTTTTATCCATAACTCTGCTCACTCATGTAATATCCTTTAGCCGTTTAGCGGAGCTGGCTATCATGGTTAACGCAGCCCGTTCTGCCGCATCAGCATCTTGATGGCGAATAGCGTCATAAAGATCCTGATGCTCTTGTAATGTGCGCGGCATGTTTTCTTCATCAGGCATGTAGGTTCGTTCAAACACCGCCCGTTGCAGAGAGCTGATTGCCACACTGAGTTGCTGTAATACCGGATTGTGTACCGAAGCCAATACCGCCTCGTGATAGCGGATATCCGCTTCGTTAAATGCGTCTCTATCTTGATGATTGGCGATCATTTCATTGAGTGCCGTTTCAATCACCGCCAGCTCTTTCGAGGTTGCCCGTTCGGCAGCCCAGCGGGCGATAGTTGGCTCTACCAGATTACGCACTTCGCTCATCGCACTGATTAAACGTGGGTCATAATCACTGGCCAGCGCCCATTGCAGTACATCGGTATCGAGATAATTCCACTGATTACGGGGCCGGACAAACGCCCCACGAAAACGTTTCACTTCAATCAATCGCTTTGCCATCAGCGCCCGAAAAACCTCACGAATCATGTTACGAGAGGTTTGAAATTCCTCACAAATTTCCGCTTCGGCAGGCAACGGTGAGCCCGGTGGATATTTGCCTTCAACAATCTGCTGACCAATAACCAAAATAATGCGGTCTGTTTTACTGAGTTGTTCTTTTGTCATGTTCGCTCCGGTTATTTCAGGTTAACCAATAATGATTCCCTTACTTTACGCATCTCTTGATTAACCGTCCCCACAACGCCGCACAATTTTCAAATTTTGTCATTCAACACAAAACAGATTGTAGAGCTATATTTTATTTTTGTACTACAATTTGGATCGCAAAATAAGCAATCCATCACAAAATGAATGAAAAAAACGGCATAACCCCTGTGCATTTAGAAATAAAAGTCTAATATGGATTTTTAATTCCAAATAAAATGACCTATGCTTAATCGATATCAGCCCATTGCCGATGCAATCGCCACCCTTTTCTCTCCCTATGCAGAAGTCGTCATTCATGACTTAACCAGCCAAAAATTGGTTTATATCGCCAACAACTATTCACAACGGGAATTAGGGGAAGACTCCAATCTCAGTGAGTTGCGATTTGATCAGCACTCACAGGTGATCGGGCCTTACCAAAAGCGTAATTGGGATGGCCGTCAACTGCGTTCCATCAGCACGGTATTACGTGATGACAATAGGCAGCCGATTGGATTGTTATGTATCAATCTGGATATCACTGTATTTGAAAGTGCCAAAGCAGCACTGGAGCTATTCCTGTCAGGGCAGCAACTACAGCCACAACCGGATGTGCTGTTTCAGGATGATTGGCAGGAACGCATCAACACTTATATCCATCATTGGTTACAGCAGCAGCAGCTGACGCTAGCAGCTTTGAATAATGCCAGCCGCCGGATGCTCATTGAGGCCCTCTATCAACAGGGCGCATTCAACGGTAAGAATGCAGCCGGTTACGTGGCAAAAATCCTCGGTATTGGTCGGGCGACTGTTTATAACCATTTGAAAAATATAAAAACCAACTAAAGGATTTTAAGGAACCGTCATGAATACATTATTCGATGCCATTAAAGAAGCTCATCAGGTATTACGCCCACAAGTGAGAGTGACGCCGCTGGAATATAGCCCATTGCTATCGCAGCACAGTGGCTGCGAAATCTATCTTAAGTGCGAACATCTGCAACATACCGGTTCTTTTAAATTTCGTGGGGCCAGTAACAAGTTGCGTTTATTGACCGATGAACAGCGCCAGAACGGCGTTATTACTGCCTCGACCGGTAACCACGGGCAGGCTATGGCGCTAGCGGGGAAACTGGCAGGAGTGAAAGCCACCATATATGCGCCAGAGCAAGCGGCAGCTATCAAGCTGGAAGTTATTCGCGCACTGGGCGGCCAGATTGAACTGGTAGCGGGTGATGCTTTAAATGCCGAACTGGCTGCGAGTATCGCCGCAGAGCAGCAGGGCAAAGTCTATATCTCTCCTTATAACGACCCGCAAGTGATTGCCGGGCAAGGTACCTGTGGCATGGAGATGGTGGAACAGCAACCAGACCTTGATGCGGTGTTTGTGGCCGTTGGCGGTGGTGGCCTGATTTCTGGTATTGCGACAGTTTTAAAGAAATTATCGGATAAAACACAGGTGATTGGTTGCTGGCCGGCGAATGCCACCAGCATGTATACCTGCCTGCAAAATGGCCAAATCCAGGAAGTGGCAGAGCAGGAAACCCTGTCTGACGGTACTGCCGGAGGTGTTGAACCCGGAGCCATCACCTTCGCACTTTGCCAACAGTTGATCGATCAGAAAGTCCTGGTGAGTGAGCAGGAAATCAAAGATGCCATGCGGTTGATTGCCCACACAGACCGTTGGATGATTGAAGGTGCCGCTGGTGTGGCATTAGCGGCAGCGTTGAAACTGGCACCACGTTGGCAAGGTAAGAAAGTGGCAGTGGTACTGTGCGGTAAAAATATCGTACTGGAAAAATATCTGGGAGCCATCGCCGAATGCTAATTTTGAGTAAGCAACAGATCCTTGACAAGTTCGATGCAGATGCCATCACCTTGCTGCTCAAAGAGGGCTTTATTGCCTATAGCCAGCAGCAAGTGCAAATGCCCCCAGTGCAACATTTGCTGTTTGGGCAAGCCAACGGTGATTGCTGTATTAAAAGTGGGTATTTGCAGGGTGACAGTCAGTTTGTGGTAAAGGTTTCCGGCGGTTTCTATGATAATCCCGCG
This sequence comes from Yersinia sp. 2540 StPb PI, assembly GCF_052217165.1. NCBI lineage: Bacteria > Pseudomonadati > Pseudomonadota > Gammaproteobacteria > Enterobacterales > Yersiniaceae > Yersinia > Yersinia sp. 2540 StPb PI. The sequence goes on along the minus strand of NZ_JAZGQC010000001.1, from coordinate 518,472 downwards.
CAAGGATTGGCCAGTAATCAAGGGCTGATGATGGCCTTTTCCGCCCTTACTGGCGAGCCACAAGCTATCTTGCTCGATGAGGGGTGGTTAACTGCGCTGCGTACTGCGCTGGCCGGGCGAATTGCCGCCGAGCTTTGCGCACCAAAACATATCAGTGCTATTGGTATCATCGGTACCGGTATGCAGGCACGGCTACATCTGATGTACCTAAAAAGTGTGGTGGCATGCCGTGCGCTATGGGTTTGGGGTCGCAGTGAAACGGCATTAGAGGAGTATCGGCAGTATGCTGAAGATGAAGGTTTCGAGGTTAATACCACACTGAATGCCGCAGAGTTAGCCCGTCACTGCCAGTTGATTATCACCACCACACCGAGCAGAGAACCTATCTTGCAAGCGGCGGATATTCAGCCAGGAACCCATATTACGGCGGTCGGTGCAGATAGTGCAGGTAAACATGAGCTATCCCCTGAACTGGTAGCTAAAGCCGATAAAATCTTGCTGGACTCATGGGCGCAATGCTCAGAATTTGGTGAGATTTCGCAGGCATTCCAGCAAGGGCTATTAGCAACTCACACCTTAACTGAGGTGGGTTCAGTTTTAGCGCAAGGTATCTCTTTTAGAGATAATGACCAACAGATTACTCTGGCGGATTTAACCGGATTAGGGATTCAGGATGTGCAAATAGTGAAAGGGATTCTAGGGTGATAAAAGAGAGGGTAGGCTTTTAGATTCTCTCTGTTGACCTTGAGCGCAATCAGGAATATTGCCGACAAAGTTTACAGGCCGAATGAGCCGCATGGACGCGGCGAAAGGTGCTGTCGAGCTGGGAGCGAGTCAGCACCGGTTCGATTAGCCGGTAAGCTGCCGGAGGGTATGGCGAAGCCACAATATTTCGCGCAAGCCGCAGGTGCAGGAGGGCCGGCCAGCCCTCTTGCTCGGTTGAGGCATAACGGTCGGCAATAGCAACAAATCGAATATCAACCGTAACCTGATCCGAGCAGCAAATTAATGAGCTACTGCATCAGTTAAATATCAAAGTACAAATTTCTCTATCGCTACCGCCACACCGTCTTCACTGTTGGTACATGTGACAAACTGCGCTATCTCTTTCAATTCAGGGATAGCATTCCCCATTGCAACACCGACACCAGCATAGTTAACCATCGCAATATCATTACCCTGATCACCCAAAGCCATCACATTTTCCTGCGCAATGCCTAAGTGATCTGCCAGCATTTTCACCCCAGTCCCCTTATCCACTCGCTTACTCAGGATTTCCAGATAAAACGGTGCACTCTTCATGATAGTGAAACGCTCAAAAGCTTCGGCTGGCATCATCGCTAAGGCACGATCCAGTTTTTCTGGCTCGTCAATCATCATCACTTTAGGAAAGCGTAATGTTGGGTCCATCTCTTCGATTGCACGATATTTCAATGGAATACCGGTCAATAACACTTCATGTAGGGTATATTTGCTGATGTCTTTATTCGCGGTATATAAGGTATCAAAATCAAAAGCCTGGAAGCTAACATCCATTTTGCGCGATAAAGCCTCGAAATAGAGGTAGTCCTCAAAACTGATAGTTTCCTGCAAAATACACTCACCCGTGGCGGCTTTTTGCACTAACGCACCGTTATTGCTGATGCAATAATCACCACTGTTTTGCATATTTAATTCACGTAAATAACGTTGGACCCCAATATAGGGCCGACCCGTGGCCAATACCACACAGACCCCTTTCGCCCGGGCAGCATCAATAGCCTGCTTTACCCGTGGAGTGATTTCGTGCTGCGGATTCAGTAACGTGCCGTCCATATCGATAGCGATTAATTCAATAGCCATAGGCCCTCACATTTATATAGCGAATGCCTCATGCTAACGCGATTCAGCATAAAAATGCGAGAAAATGATGTTGGTTCAGACTATGCATTACTACCAAAGAAATTGGTTGGAATACAAAATAGGCATAAGATAATGAGCAGGTAAATGATAAAAGCGAAAGTACAAAGGTAATTTTCTGAGAATTGGCTGATAATGCCTAACAAAGTATGTACCGTGAACATGCTCCAACCCGGTAATCCAATGTCCCGAAACCGCTTTGCCTCAATATTTGCTGAGGCAAACACCAGAAAAAAAGCCATCACTACAATCACGCAGCCTAAAATAGCAATTATAAAATTTGATGCATTAGCGTTTTCATAGGCTAAAAAGAAAGGCACGCCAGCAAATAAACCTATCAATAATGGCAAGATAAACGTAGCAATATAACAAACCAAAAATCTTACTCTGCCCAATCTGCCATCACGAACCTCACAAAATAATTCTGCTGCTAATCCCATGCACCTACCTCTCCTACGTAAATATTAAAAAAATTATTAACGCAAGACTAGCGACAAGAGACGATGAAGTCCTTATTGAGAAAAGAGAATTTCCTTTTATTTTTACATTAAGAGCCTTGTTTCCTGCATTAAAGATATTTAGGGTTTTGGCAAAAAAAAACCCAGTAGCAGTTTCCCGCTCTGGGCTTTCTATCCGATCAATCGCTTATCAGATTAAATATCGATATTGGCTGCGCGTAACGCATTCTCTTCGATAAAGGCACGACGAGGCTCAACCGCATCACCCATCAGGGTGGTGAATAACTGATCCGCTGCAACGGCATCTTTCACCATCACTCGCAGCATACGGCGGCTGGTTGGGTCCATGGTGGTTTCCCACAACTGCTCTGGGTTCATTTCACCCAAGCCTTTATAGCGCTGAATTGCCAAGCCACGGCGAGACTCTTTCACTAACCAGTCCAGCGCATCTTCAAAGCTTGAAACCGGCACTCGGCGTTCGCCACGTTCAACAAATGCGCCTTCTTCAATTAAGCCACGCAGTTTTTCGCCCAGTAGGCAGATCTTGCGATACTCACCGCCGTGGACAAAATCAAAGTCCAGATCATAATCGGTATCTACACCGTGGGTACGGATACGCAATATTGGCTCGAACAATTGACGCTCACGGTTTTCGCGCACCACAGAACTGTAGCTGCTGCCGTGCTGCTCTTTTTCATTCAGTAACACCACCAGCGAATCAATCCACTGTGTCACCACTTCTTTATCGCTCAAATCCTCTTCTTTCAAGGTTGGCTGATAAATCAGGTTATTCAGCAAAGCACGCGGATAACGGCGCTCCATACGAGCAATGGTCTTCTGAACGCTATAATGCTCAGCAACCAGTTTCTCAAAATGCTCGCCCACTAGCGGTGGTGCCTCAGGATTGACGTGTAATGCAGCGCCATCCAGTGCCAGTGTCATCTGATACTGTTCCATCGCATCATCATCTTTGATGTATTGCTCTTGTTTGCCTTTTTTCACTTTATACAGTGGCGGCTGAGCGATAAACACATGGCCACGCTCAATAATTTCCGGCATCTGACGGTAGAAGAAGGTCAATAGCAACGTGCGGATGTGAGAACCATCCACGTCGGCATCGGTCATGATAATGATATTGTGGTAGCGCAGTTTGTCAGGGTTATATTCATCCCGGCCAATACCACAACCCAATGCAGTAATCAGCGTTGCGACTTCCTGTGAAGAAAGCATTTTGTCAAAGCGCGCTTTCTCAACGTTCAGGATTTTACCTTTCAACGGCAAAATGGCCTGGTTCTTACGGTTACGGCCTTGTTTCGCAGAGCCGCCCGCAGAGTCCCCTTCCACTAAGTAGAGTTCGGACAACGCCGGATCTCGTTCCTGACAATCTGCCAGTTTGCCTGGCAAACCTGCCAGGTCCAGCGCGCCTTTACGGCGTGTCATTTCACGCGCTTTACGTGCAGCTTCACGTGCACGGGCAGCATCGATAATTTTGCCAACCACGATTTTGGCGTCGCTTGGGTTTTCCAGCAAATACTCAACCAACTTCTCGTTCATCAGCGTTTCGACCGCAGTTTTCACTTCAGAAGAAACCAATTTATCTTTGGTCTGTGAGGAGAATTTAGGGTCCGGCACTTTAACAGAAACAACAGCAATCAGGCCTTCACGGGCATCATCACCAGTGGCACTGATTTTCGCTTTCTTGCTGTAGCCTTCTTTGTCCATATAGCTGTTCAGCGTACGGGTCATCGCCGTGCGGAAGCCCACCAAGTGAGTACCACCATCGCGCTGCGGAATGTTATTGGTGAAGCAGTAGATATTTTCTTGGAAACCATCGTTCCACTGCAATGCCACTTCCACACCGATATCATCTTTCATGGTGGAGAAATAGAACACTTTCGGGTGGATCGGGGTTTTGTTTTTATTCAGATACTCAACAAACGCCCGAATACCCCCTTCATAATGGAAGTGGTCTTCTCTGTCGTTACGCTTGTCTTTCAGTTTGATTGATACACCGGAGTTCAGGAATGACAGCTCGCGCAGACGCTTAGCCAGAATTTCATACTGGAATTCGATGTTATTGGTAAAGGTCTGGAAACTCGGCCAGAAACGCACGGTCGTCCCGGTCTGATCGGTTTCACCCACCACTTTCAGTGGTGCCTGAGGCACGCCCATTTTGTAGGTTTGCTCGTGAACTTTTCCTTCACGACGAATAACCAATTCCAGCTTTTCAGACAGGGCGTTAACAACGGACACACCCACGCCGTGCAAACCGCCGGAAACTTTGTAAGAGTTATCGTCAAATTTACCGCCAGCATGCAACACGGTCATGATGACCTCTGCGGCTGATACCCCTTCCTCTTCGTGCATACCGGTTGGGATACCACGGCCATCATCCTGCACAGAAACAGAGTTATCCGAATGGATGGTGACTATAATTTCTTTACAGTGGCCAGCGAGGGCTTCGTCGATAGCGTTGTCCACAACCTCGAATACCATGTGGTGCAGACCGGTACCGTCATCAGTATCACCGATATACATGCCCGGACGCTTACGAACCGCATCCAGCCCTTTTAATACCTTGATACTTGAGGAGTCATAAGTATTCGACATCAACGTTTCTCGCTCATTTTTAATCCTGTGGTTGAACCTCTATTTTGCCATGTTCCACGCGGAACATCTTGCCCTTTTCGCCTACCATGTCGGCAACTTGCTCAGCACTCACTGCGCTGACAAAAACCTGTGCCTGGGTAGCCTTGAGACGCTCGGCCAATAATCGACGACGGCCGGTGTCCAATTCGGAAGCAAAATCGTCAAGCAGATACAGGCAACGCCGCCCGCTCTGTCGGGTGAGAAACTCACCCTGCGCTAACCGCAGTGCGCACATCAGCAACTTCAACTGACCACGCGATAGCAAATCTTCTACCGGCGTACCCTCGGCCCGAATGCGGAAATCCGCTTTATGTGGCCCGATGGCGGTATAAGTTAGCGCGCGGTCACGCTCAAACTGGCGTTCCAGCAACTCACCATAGTCACTCTCTTTATCCCAACCGCGCTGGAAAGAGAAACTCAAGGCGAACTCTGGCAGGAACAGGGCGCATGTGGCTGAAATATCTGCCGCAATTGCATCACTGTATGCCGCCCGCCACTCACTAATGCGTTCAGCCAGTGGGATAATTTCCTGATCCCAAGGCCGGATTTGCGCATAGCGACTAACCTGGCGCAGCGCGGCGTTGCGCTGCTTAAGTAATCTTTTTAGATTGCTCCAGGCCGTAAAAAAACCGGGTTCATTATGAAAGCAACCCCAGTCTAAAAAAGCGCGCCGGAATTTTGGCCCGCCATTCAATAAGGTGAACCCCTCAGGGGTGATCAATTGCATGGGCAGCATTTGCGCCAATTCGGCCACTTTGTGGCCGTCAGTGCCATCGATCCGCACCTTGCTATCACCCTGGCGGCTTTTACTTAGCCCAATAGATGATTCACGTTCATTCACATCAACCCGGCCATGTAACACAAACTCGGCACAGTCGTGACGGATCACTCTGCCAGCTTGTAAACTACGAAAGGCCCTACCATGGCCAAGGGTATAAATCGCCTCTAACACACTGGTTTTACCGCTACCGTTGGGGCCAACTAAAAAATTAAACCCCGCCGCCAGCGCCAAGTCTGCCGATTCGATATTACGAAAATCTTTAATTAACAACCGTGTCAGAGCCATGCTGCAAATGTCTTCATTATTGAACATCAAACCATCAAGGGCGTTATCGCATTACCTCTGAAAGAGGGCGTAATTGTCGCAGACAGATTGGGTGCGGACAGCGCACAACCACCGGAGCGTACTTAATGTACGTGAGGATGGTGAGCACTGCCCAATCCCAAGCTGGCAATAAGATAGCCCGCTATAGTTCAAAGACGCATTGGCATGACAACGTAGGCCGCAGCCTGACTGGCACCGTCTTCAATCTGCACACTGGAGACCGAATCGGTCAATAACAGGCGCACATCTTCGCATTTCAGTGCATTCAGCACATCAAGTACATAGCTGACGTTGAAACCGATCTCCATTTCTGTTCCCTCGTAGCTAACATCGAGGATTTCTTCCGCTTCTTCCTGTTCAGGGTTATTGGCGGTGATTTTGAGCTGATTGTGACTGACATAGAGCCGAACGCCGCGGAACTTCTCATTTGACAAAATTGCTGCTCGGGCAAAAGCCTGTTTCAGCAAGTCACAACCCGCTTCTAGCGTTTTGTCAGGGTTCTTCGGCAATACCCGGCGATAATCAGGGAAACGGCCATCAACTAGCTTAGAGGTGAAAATAAAATCCCCCACATGCGCGCGGATGTTGTTGCTGCCGATTTGCAGGCGCAGTGGTGTATCACCTCCATCCAATAACCTGACCAGCTCCATCACACCTTTACGCGGCACGATCACCGAATGTGAAGGTAATGTCTGCCCGATTGGCATGGAACATACCGCCAAACGGTGGCCATCGGTCGCCACAGTGCGCAGCTCTTCACCTTCAGTCTCAAACAGCATACCGTTCAAGTAATAGCGCACATCCTGATGAGCCATCGAGAACTGAGTGGACTCAATCAGACGTTTCAGTGTGGCTTGCGGTAAGGTGAACTCCACCTCACTCTGCCAATCATCCAGATTAGGGAAGTCCGCCGCGGGCAGGGTAGACAGCGAGAAGCGGCTACGGCCAGAGCGCACCAGTAGACGATCACCATCCAGTGCCACCGTGATTTCTGCCCCTTCTGGCAAACCGCGCCAGATATCAAAAAACTTCCGGGCCGGTACGGTGGTTGCTCCCTGGGTATGGGGATTTGACAACGCAACGCGCGCGACCATCTCCATTTCCAGATCGGTCCCCGTCAGCAACAAAGAGCCTTCGGTCACTTGCAACAACAAGTTACCTAAAATTGGCAACGTAGGACGTCCACCCAGCGGGCTACTGACCTGTTGCAGCGGTTTTAGCAGATGCTCACGTTCAATGATAAATTTCATAGCGCTAGGAGGATAATGTTCTGATTAAGTTAGAGAAATCTTCTTTGATGTCGTGGCTTTCTTCACGCAATTGCTCAATCTTGCGGCAAGCATGCAACACCGTGGTATGGTCGCGGCCACCAAACGCATCGCCGATTTCAGGCAGGCTGTGGTTGGTTAACTCTTTTGCCAGCGCCATCGCCATTTGGCGCGGGCGGGCCACCGAACGAGAACGCCGTTTGGAGAGCAGGTCAGCGACCTTAATTTTATAATATTCTGCGACAGTCTTTTGAATATTATCGATGGTAACCAGCTTTTCCTGCAATGCCAGCAAGTCACGCAGAGCTTCGCGAACAAAATCAATGGTGATTGCCCGACCGGTAAAGTTGGCATTAGCTATCACACGGTTCAATGCCCCTTCCAGCTCACGCACATTGGAACGCAGACGCTTGGCAATAAAGAACGCAACCTCACCGGGCAAGCGAATATCATTTTCATCCGCTTTCTTCATCAGGATCGCGACTCGGGTTTCCAGTTCCGGCGGCTCAATAGCAACCGTTAAACCCCAGCCAAAACGCGATTTCAAACGATCTTCGACGCCATTGATCTCTTTTGGATAGCGATCTGAGGTCAAAATGATCTGCTGATTACCTTCCAATAAGGCATTAAAGGTGTGGAAAAACTCTTCCTGGGAACGCTCTTTATTGGCAAAGAACTGAATATCATCGATTAATAATGCATCAACGGAACGATAATAGCGTTTAAATTCTTCTATCGCGTTGTTCTGCAAAGCCTTAACCATGTCCTGTACAAAACGCTCCGAATGCATGTAAACCACTTTGGCATTGGCTTTACGCGCCATGATGCCATTCCCTACTGCATGTAACAGGTGAGTCTTACCCAAACCTGTACCGCCATAGAGGAATAACGGGTTATATGCGCCACCCGGATTATCAGCAACCTGACGTGCCGCAGCACGAGCCAGTTGGTTGGATTTACCTTCAACGAAGTTATCAAATGTGTGCTTCGGGTTCACATTCGAACGGTAAGAATGTTCAGGTTGAGCGGGCGAACTGTCCCAACTCGGGCGTACAGGGGCGCTGCGGGTAACCGGAGCGACAGGTGCACTAACACTGGCGGTTACTGGATGGCTGTGTGTTCTTACCGCCGGTTTACTCCCTACTTCAAAACGCAGTAAAGGAACCTCGGAACCACAAAAGTCATTAAGTAAGCCATTGATATTGTTTAAGTACTTATCACGGACCCAGTCCAGTACAAAACGATTAGGGGCGTAAAGCGCCAGAGTATTGTCACTCAGTTCCGCCTGTAGGGGGCGTATCCACATACTAAATTCTGTGGCAGGTAACTCATCCTGCAATCGGGCAAGACACTGCTGCCAAAGCGAAAGTGACACGGCGGACTCCACTCGAACAAGATCAATAAAAGAAAGAAATCAGGATTTTTTGTAACTCATCGTTTTTGACACACGCCAATATGGCCTGTAGCAAGCCAAAGTGACATGCGAACCGTTTTTCGGTTGTTTTTACGACTAACATCCCCCTGCGATCCCGGAGTAGTGATCCAGAGTAGCGGATGCGATCGGAATGGCGGATCATAGCGCAAAAGGAGCAATAGATCCTCCCCTTCCTCACAGATTAGATCCTTTTTATCCACAGGACATAACTTCTGTTAGGAGTGTAACCCAGTGCACAGCTTTTCGTGTCCCTCATCAGCAATAATCGCAAAATATTTCAGAATATACTGGTATCACCTTCCCCTTTTCTAACAACTGATCCTCATTAATCCACAAAGGATCTCACGGTGATCCTTGCGATTTGTCTGGGAGTCCGTATAATCCTCAGCCCTACGTGTGATGCCTGTGTTCTTGATGGCTTTGGCCAAAAAGAAACCAGCGGTGAACACGGGCAGGCTCTTGGTAAACTCCCGATACAGAAAACTTCTGTGCGGGCGGGCGCAATGTCAATTGACTCAGGACTGTACAATTATTACAATCCCGCTTCTTTATATGTTGCGATTGAGGCGTCGGTGTCTTCACTCCGAGCAGCCAAACGCGTTTACTGAATCAGTAATTATTTTAAGTTTAGGTAGAAATCGCTATGAAACGCACTTTCCAACCGTCCGTATTGAAGCGCAACCGTAGCCACGGTTTCCGTGCTCGTATGGCCACCAAAAATGGTCGTCAAGTTCTGGCTCGCCGTCGTGCGAAAAGCCGTACTCGTCTGACTGTTTCTAAGTAATAAAAGCTAACCATCTCAGTGGTTAAGCTAGCATTTCCTAGGGAGTTACGTTTGTTAACTCCCAGTCATTTCACTTTTGTCTTCCAGCAGCCACAACGGGCTGGCACGCCGCAAATCACCATCCTCGGCCGCCTGAACGAGCTGGGGCATCCCCGCATCGGTCTTACCGTCGCCAAAAAACATGTCAAACGTGCTCACGAACGTAACCGGATAAAGCGCCTCACACGCGAAAGCTTCCGTTTGCATCAGCATACGTTACCGTCTATGGATTTTGTCGTTTTGGTGAAAAAGGGTGTGGCTGACCTCGATAACCGTGCGTTGACGGAAGCTTTGGAAAAATTATGGCGTCGCCACTGTCGCCAGGCTCCCGCATCCTGATCGGGCTAATCAGGGGCTATCAGCTCGTGATTAGTCCGCTGCTGGGGCCGCGTTGTCGTTTCCATCCGACATGCTCTCATTATGGAATTGAGGCATTGCGCCGGTTTGGGATGATAAAAGGCAGTTGGTTAACACTGAAACGCGTATTAAAATGCCACCCTTTGAACCCAGGTGGCGATGATCCCGTGCCGCCGAAACCCGACGATAACAGAGAACACTAACGATGGATTCGCAACGCAATCTTCTACTCATCGCTCTGCTGTTCGTGTCTTTCATGATCTGGCAAGCCTGGCAAGTGGATAACAGTCCACAACCAGCCGCTCAGACCACGCAACAGACTGCGAATACTGCTACCGGTGATAAAGCAAGCCAGGCTGTGCCCGGCAGTGGTCAGGGTCAACTGATTACTGTAAAAACTGATGTGCTGTCTCTGACCATTAATACCCGTGGTGGTGACATCGAGCAGGCTAACCTGCTGGCTTACCCGGATGCTCTGGGTTCAGATAAAACTTTCGAATTACTGGAAACCACTCCAGCTTTCGTCTATCAGGCGCAAAGCGGCCTGACAGGCAAAAGCGGCCCGGATAATCCAGCTAACGGTGAGCGCCCACTGTTTGAAGCGCCTCAAACCAGCTTTGTATTGGCTGACGGTCAGGATGAACTGCGTATTCCATTGACCTTTACCGGCAAAGATGGCTCCGTTTTCACCAAGACTTTTGTGCTAAAACGTAACGATTACGCCATTGGCGTGGATTATCACGTTAAAAACGCCTCTGCTGCCCCGCTGGAGCTGACGCTGTTTGGCCAGTTGAAGCAAAGCATCAATTTGCCTAAACACCGTGATACCGGCAGCAATAACTTTGCGCTGCACACCTATCGTGGCGCGGCTTACTCTTCTGATGACACTAAATATAAAAAATACAGCTTTAGTGATATCGAAGACAAAAATATGGACATCACCACCAAAGGTGGCTGGGTAGCCATGTTGCAACAGTATTTTGCAACCGCCTGGATCCCGGCAGCTAATGAAACCAACACTTTCTACTCTTCTGATTTGGGTAATGGTCTGGCGGCTATCGGCTTTAAAGGTGCGCCAGTTATTATTCAACCGGGTGAGCAGAAACAACTGGGTGCTACCTTATGGGTTGGCCCAGAAATTCAGGACAAAATGGCGGCCATTGCGCCACATCTGGACCTGACTGTTGATTATGGTTGGTTATGGTTTATTTCTCAGCCACTGTTCAAACTGTTGAAATTCATTCACAGCTTTGTCGGTAACTGGGGCTTCTCCATCATCGTGATTACCTTTATCGTGCGCGGTATCATGTACCCGCTGACAAAAGCGCAATACACCTCGATGGCGAAAATGCGTTTGCTACAGCCTAAACTGGCTGCCATGCGTGAGCGTATCGGTGACGATAAGCAGCGCATGAGTCAGGAGATGATGGCGCTGTACAAAGCTGAGAAGGTTAACCCGCTGGGTGGCTGCTTACCGCTGGTCATTCAGATGCCTATCTTCCTGGCGTTGTACTACATGTTGATGAGTTCCGTTGAGTTGCGTCATGCGCCATTCATCCTGTGGATTCATGACCTGTCAGCACAAGACCCGTACTACATTCTGCCGATTCTGATGGGTATCACCATGTACTTCATTCAGAAGATGTCACCAACTACCGTGACGGACCCAATGCAGCAGAAGATAATGACCTTTATGCCAGTTATCTTCACTGTGTTCTTCCTGTGGTTCCCGGCTGGTCTGGTACTGTACTATATCGTCAGTAACCTGGTGACCATCCTGCAACAGCAGTTGATTTATCGTGGTCTGGAAAAACGTGGTTTACATAGCCGCGATAAGAAGAAACAGTCTTAACATGATAGATACCCCAGTCACTGGCATACGTCAGTAACTGGGGAGAGCAGCTAACAAACGCTGCGACTGCAATTAAGAAGGGTATATGAGGCGGTCATAGCTATATGACCGCCTTATTCTTTTAAAGAGAGAAATAACCATGAGCACCACTGATACTATCGTGGCACAAGCAACCCCGCCAGGCCGTGGTGGTGTTGGTATTTTACGTGTTTCAGGTCGTGCTGCCGCAGACGTGGCGCAGGCGGTTTTGGGCAAATTGCCCAAGCCTCGCTATGCCGATTATCTGCCGTTTAAAGATACTGATGGCAGTACATTAGACCAAGGTATCGCTCTCTACTTCCCCGGCCCCAATTCCTTTACTGGCGAGGACGTGCTGGAACTGCAAGGTCACGGTGGTCCGGTTATACTGGATTTACTGTTAAAACGCATTCTGGCGCTGCCAGGGCTGCGCATTGCCCGTCCGGGTGAGTTTTCTGAACGCGCGTTTTTAAATGACAAGCTGGATTTGGCTCAAGCAGAAGCGATTGCCGACCTGATTGATGCCAGCTCGGAGCAAGCCGCCCGCTCAGCAGTAAATTCATTGCAGGGTGCATTTTCAGTTAAAATCCATCAATTGGTGGAAGCACTTACTCACTTGCGAATCTACGTCGAAGCTGCCATTGACTTCCCCGATGAGGAAATTGACTTCCTTTCTGATGGCAAGATTGAAGGCCAGTTGAACGGTGTGATGGCCGATCTTGAGCAGGTGCGCACTGAAGCACGGCAAGGCAGCTTGTTGCGTGAAGGGATGAAAGTGGTCATTGCCGGCCGCCCAAATGCCGGTAAATCAAGCCTGCTCAATGCGTTAGCGGGCCGTGAAGCGGCAATCGTAACCGATATCGCAGGCACAACTCGTGATGTTTTACGGGAACATATTCATATCGATGGGATGCCATTGCATATCATCGATACTGCTGGCTTACGTGAAGCCAGTGACGAAGTTGAGCGCATTGGTATCGAACGGGCGTGGAATGAGATAGAACAAGCAGATCGCGTACTGTTTATGGTTGATGGTACGACGACTGATGCCACCGAACCGGCCGCTATCTGGCCTGAGTTTATGGCCCGCCTACCATCGACTCTGCCCATCACCGTCGTGCGCAATAAAGCGGATGTCACAGGTGAATCGCTGGGGTTAACCGAAGTGAATGGTCACTCACTTATTCGCTTATCGGCCCGTACCGGCGAAGGTATTGATCTGCTGCGTAGCCATCTTAAGCAGAGTATGGGCTTTACCAGTAACACCGAAGGTGGCTTCCTGGCTCGCCGACGCCATTTGCAAGCGTTGGAAACCGCTGCCCAGCATTTGGTGCAAGGCCACGAACAGTTAGTAAGCGCTTACGCCGGTGAGTTACTGGCGGAAGAGCTACGTTTAGCACAACAGTCATTGAGTGAAATTACCGGCGAATTCAGCTCAGATGACTTACTGGGGCGCATTTTCTCCAGTTTTTGTATCGGAAAATGAGTGTGATGTTATAGAGCTGGAGCAGATTATCGCTAATTTTGATAATCTGACTCTATGAGTCCGAACTGTTAGAGTCTCGACCGACGGTAGCTCGAACACTTAACTTTATTCATAAACTGAGGTATCCATGATTATAAAACCACGTGTACGCGGCTTTATCTGTGTGACTGCTCACCCGGCGGGCTGTGAAGCTAACGTCAAAAAGCAAATCGACTATGTCACAGCAGAAGGCCCAATTGCTAACGGCCCAAAACGAGTATTAGTGATTGGTGCGTCAACTGGATACGGGCTGGCAGCTCGAATCACAGCAGCATTTGGTTGTGGTGCCGATACGCTGGGTATTTTCTTTGAACGCCCAGGAGAAGAAGGTAAACCGGCGACCTCCGGCTGGTACAACAGCGCAGCTTTCCACAAGTTTGCTGAGCAGAAAGGTCTGTATGCGAAAAGCATCAATGGCGATGCTTTCTCCGATGAGATCAAACGACTGACCATCGAGGCTATTAAGCAAGATCTGGGTCAGGTTGATCAAGTTATCTATAGCCTGGCCTCGCCGCGCCGCACTCATCCAAAAACCGGCGAAGTGTTTAACTCCACACTGAAGCCAATCGGCCATGAAGTTAAATTCCGTGGCCTGGATACCGATAAAGAAGTTATCAAAGAAGTTGTGCTACAACCCGCAACCCAAACCGAGATAGACAACACGGTAGCAGTGATGGGGGGCGAAGACTGGCAGATGTGGATTGATGCGCTACTGGAAGCTGGCGTGCTGGCTGAAGGGGCACAAACTACCGCCTTTACTTACCTGGGTGAAAAAATCACTCATGATATCTATTGGAACGGTTCTATTGGCGCAGCCAAAAAGGATCTGGACCAAAAAGTTCTGACTATCCGCAATAGCTTGGCTGCCCATGGTGGCGGTGATGCCCGGGTATCCGTGTTGAAAGCGGTAGTGACTCAGGCAAGCTCCGCTATCCCAATGATGCCACTGTATTTGTCATTACTATTCAAGGTGATGAAAGAAAAAGGCACTCATGAAGGCTGCATCGAGCAAGTTTATTCGCTGTATAAAGACAGCTTGTGTGGTGAGGCACCGCATCTGGACGCCGATGGCCGTTTACGTGCTGACTACAAAGAACTGGCACCAGCAATTCAAAACCAGGTACAAGCATTGTGGGATCAAGTCACCAATGACAATATCTACCAATTGACTGACTTTACCGGTTATAAGACTGAGTTCTTAAACCTGTTTGGGTTTGCCGTCGACGGTGTGGATTATGACGCTGACGTAAATCCTGATGTAAAAATCCCTAATCTGATTCAGGGCTAAACTCCGGTTATAGCGATAGAACCCGCTGCGCAATTTGTACGCAGCGGGTTGATAATCCGCCTTTCGTTCCAATCGCCTAATAAAAAACACTAAATCCATTATCTCTATAATAGATAAGCTAAGATCATTTTCTTCGTTTACGCTTCATCCCCGCAATGTTTGAATGATTTCATTCTTAGTTATCCCGCTTTTAGCTAAAAGAATAACCGGCAACATAATAAATAAAGCCTCTGGTAGAGACTAAATTAACACTATTCCACAGGGAAATTATGATGAGAATGCGTTCACTAACGATACCTTTATTTAGTTTAATTATTGTTACTTCACTAAATGCCCATAGTGAAGAAAATAAAGTTATCAAATTGGGATTTAATCCTGGCCCTTATAAAGAACAATTTGAAAAAGGTGTAGCCCCTTATCTGATCAACAAAGGCTATCGCATCGAATATAAAGATTTTAATGATGGTATCCAGGTTAATAATGCCGTTAGCACTGGCGAGATTGATGGCAATATCATGCAACACCCTATTTATCTGCAAGCGATAAATGAGCGTCTGCGGATTGATAATACCGGTATTGTTCAGGTCCCAACGCCACCGATGGGACTGTATTCTGATAAATATCAGCAAAGCCAAAAAGACCAAAAACCCAAAGAAGGTGCTTTGATTTCAGTCCCTAACCAGCCCTCAAATGAGTACCGCGCAGCACTGTTATTGCAATCTATCGGCTGGATAAAGCTAAAGGAAAAAATTGATCCAGCGACCTTCTCGCAAAAAGACATAGCAGAAAATCCGTACCATCTGGTGATCAAAGAGATGGATAATGCCCAGCAAGTCAGAGCATTACCTGATGTCGACTTTGGTGCTATTCAGGGTAATTTTGCTGTATCTAACGGTATAAAACTCAGCTCAGCACTGCAACTTGAAAAACCAACCACACAGTTTGTGAATGTGGTAACTGTCGCCGGTAAAAATAAAGATGCAGAATTTGCCAAGGATATTATTGCGGGATACCACTCGGCGGAGTTCAAAAAATACATTCTGGGAAATGAGAAATACACCGGTTATATGCTGCCTGATTATCTTAAGTAATGGAATAATCTGATGATTGAACTTCAGCATATTTCTAAAACCTTTGAGCGTAAAGGTGTAAAGCTACAAGCGCTTAATAATGTTAGTTTAACCATCGAAGATGGCGATATATTTGGCATTATCGGTTATAGCGGTGCAGGGAAAAGCACCTTATTACGAATGGTAAACTCATTGGAAAGTCCAACATCCGGTGATGTGATTATTGATGGTAATAATCTACATGATTTTAGTCATGAGCAACTCAGGCTACTTAAAAAAAACATCGGAATGATATTCCAGAATTTTAACTTACTGGAGTCAAAAACTGTTTTTAAGAATGTCGCTATGCCGCTCATCTTATTAGGTAAAAATAAAAAATTCATTCAGGAGCGCGTCGCTGAATTGCTGGATTTTGTTGGGTTAGGTGATAAGAGCCATAGTTTTCCTAATGAATTATCGGGGGGGCAGAAGCAGCGGGTAGGTATTGCTCGTGCGCTGGCAACCAATCCATCAATTCTGCTGTGTGATGAGGCCACATCGTCACTGGATCCACAAACCACCGCCCAGATTTTATTATTACTGAAGAAAATTAATCAGCAATACAATATTACAGTGTTGCTGATTACCCATGAAATGTCCGTCATTCAAAAAATCTGTAATAAGGTCGCGGTTATGGAAAACGGCCAAATAATTGAGCAGGGTTCGGTATTAACGGTTTTTGGCCACCCCACTCACCCCACAACCCTTAATTTCGTCCGCACCGTAATCAAGGATAGCCTGCCCGATAGTGTGAGAAAACTGTTAGATAGCAGTCATGCTGGCCGCCAATTTCGTTTAGCCTTTATGGGGGCGATTGCGACGCAACCGGTGATAAATCAACTTATCAGGCAATATGATGTGGGCGTGAATATTCTATTTGCCAACATGTCGGAGATACAAGACACCACATTGGGTCATATGGTGCTGCTGTTAAGCGGTGACAACAACCTCATTGATAGTGCCGTCACGCATCTGGCTGGAACAGGAATTGATATACAGGAAATACATTAATGATCGAAACCGCAATTACGTTGGACCAATTTGTCCAGGCGCTACACGACACACTGGTTATGGTCAGTATTTCATTGGTGATCGGTTCTCTTATTGGTATCCCACTGGGAATCTTATTGGTGGTAACCCGGCCCGGAGGGCTAATTAACCATCGCACTTTTTATAATATTCTTAACCCGGTGATTAATATCATCCGATCACTGCCCTTTATTATTTTGATGGTAGCGATTATCCCACTCACCCGCTTGATCGTGAATACCACTATCGGAACACCAGGGGCCATCGTGCCATTGATTATTTTTATCGCACCTTATATTGGCCGATTAGTAGAAAATTCATTATTAGATGTTAACCCCGGAATTCTCGAGGCAGCAAAATCGATGGGTGCCACGCCCCTTCAGGCGATTTGGTATTTTCTATTACCCGAAGCACTGTCATCTTTGATATTGGCACTGACCACAGCCACCATTGGCTTGATTGGTGCTACCGCCATGGCAGGTACTGTCGGCGGCGGTGGGATTGGTGATCTGGCTATAACCTATGGCTATCAGCGCTTTGATACGTTCGTCACTGTGACCACGGCCATTGTATTGATTATCACCGTGCAGTTAATCCAATCACTGGGAAATTTATTTGCCAGTAAAATTCGCCGTGAGTGATAAATAATCCCCCCTTTCAGCTAGACAGAGGGGATTCAGATAACTAACAAGTCAAATGAAGGGGAAACGTGCCGTTGGGGTCGCTCTTAGTTTCAAATACAAGTGCGTAAGCCACCGAAGCGCCCTTAGGTACGGTCACCCCTTTACACTCCATTGATTAAACCTTAAAGCCGCTAATCACACTCTCCAACTGTAAAGTTTGATCCTGCATCGCCTGAGCCGCAGCAGCAACTTGTTGCACTAGCGCCGCATTTTGCTGGGTTGAATTATCCAACTGATTGATTGCCAGATTAACCTGTTCGATACCCAAACTTTGTTCCTGACTGGATGACATGATTTCATTCATTAATGCCGCCACATTGGACACCCCGCTCATTAAATCATCCATAGTGGTGCCCGCGTCAGCCACCAAGCCAGTACCAATGGCAATATCAGCCACCGAGTCCTCGATCAGTTTTTTAATCTCACGAGCAGATGTCGCTGAACGCTGCGCCAGATTACGCACTTCTGATGCCACCACCGCAAAACCACGGCCTTGTTCACCCGCTCTTGCTGCTTCTACCGCCGCATTAAGTGCCAATATATTGGTTTGGAAGGCGATACTGTCAATCACACTAATGATATCGACTATTTTCTTCGATGAATGATTGATTGAACCCATGGTATCCACCACCTGTTTCACCACCTTGCCACCTTTCACCGCAACAGTAGAAGCATCTCTCGCCAATTGGTTGGCGTGACTGGCGTTATCCGCATTTTGTTTCACCGTGCTGGTAAGTTCATCCATTGAGGCTGCGGTTTGTTCAATTGAACTGGCCTGATCTTCAGTACGGGCGGATAAATCCAGATTACCGCTAGCTATCTGGCGCGATGCTGAGGCAATAGCCAGGCTACTTTCACCGACTTGCCGCATCATTTGCTGTAAATAGTCGATAAAATTGTTGAAACTTTGGTTAATTGCATTGAATTCCGGGCTATTACTTTCCGGTAAGCGCTGAGTCAAATCAGCCCCTCCCGCCGATAATGCAGTGATATTCTCTTTCAAAGCCGCTAAGCGTTTCATAAAGACGCGGATAGAAAACACCAGTAACAAAAGCAATAACAGCATAATTGGAATCTGTACTAACCCCAGATGCAACAGGATGGCATGGCTCTGTTTCACCAATAAACTGGTTGGTAAGTCAGTAACCAAATACCATGGGCTATTGGCGATCGGGCGAATAAACAGGGTGTGAGAGGTTCCGTCGACATCAAATTCACTCTCCAGTGCTTTTTGATCTTTTAACTGCGGCAGTAACCGCTGGGTTTCAGCCGCCATCGGCGAGTTGGCCGCAAAGTCAGACAGATTTTTTAATTCGGCTTTGCCATCCGCCAGAGCACTGCTGCCGACAATCTTGCCATCAGCTTCGACAATCAGAATAGTGCCATTCACTTTCTGTTCCATTTCTTTAACCAAACGGTTAAAGAAACCTAAGGTAACGTCAATGGTTGAAACACCGTATGCCTCATCACCTTTATAAATTGCCATCGCGCAGTTGGTTCTTGGCTGTGGGCTGGCATCATCCTGGTAGGCCTTAGCCCACGCGCAGAAGCCTTTAGGCGCATTTAAGCCATCTTTGTACCATGGTTGCTCAAAATAATTTTGTGATTCTGGCGAATTCCAATGGGTGTTGACCGTTAACTTATTTTCTCCATTACGGGCAAAGAAAGTGCTGAACTTAGTCACCCCTTGCTCACGTTTATTAGGTAATGGCCAAATGCCACCACCAAACACATTACTGTCGCCGTACTGATCCACCAGCCCCGGTAATAGTTGATCAATGCTATTGCTGTCCATAATGGCAACAGCCTGTGTAATGCTGCGGGCTTGCGCTTCCACTTTGTTCATTTGCGCCGTGATTGCCGTCGCAATTTGGTCAACGCTATTACCAACAATGGTACTTTCAGATTGTTTGAGTTGTGGTGTCACAAAAAGCTGAATAACCACCACGGTGATTATCAGTAATAAAATAAAAAACGCACTGACGAGTAAAGTAAAGCGGGCTTGAGTGGTTTTTAGCATTATCGTGTCGCTCAATTAAGAGAGCTGGATAGCTCCAGATCTATTAACGGCATTTTGCGCACAGACTTGATGACTGATAAAAACGATTTTTCCGTTCCTCTCCTGCGGTCACAGTTTCAGCGTAATAATTCCCCCCCCTAACACAAATTTAAGTGATGTTTAAATGTCGTCATACGCGAGATAGTCATTGTTTTATCGCATAAGTTTGGCCTACTCTGGTAACAAATAGCCAATAGATTTCAAAATGCAGGTGAGAGGCCAACACACCTGCAATAAGAAAGATGACGGGTATAAAGCCTCATCCATTTACTGAACGGGAGTATGTCATGCCACAGCAATCCCTTAAAATTGTTACCCTACTGGGTAGCCTGCGTAATGGTTCTTACAATGCGATGGTAGCCCGCGCACTGCCTAAATTAGCCCCTTCAGGCGTCACCATTGAAGCACTGCCTTCTATTCGTGATATTCCGCTTTATGATGCTGATGTTCAGCAGGAAGACGGCTTCCCGGCTACAGTTCAAGCTATTGCTGAACAGATTCGTCAAGCTGATGGGGTTATCATCGTCACACCGGAATATAACTATTCGGTGCCAGGTGGATTGAAGAATGCGATCGACTGGTTGTCTCGCTTGCCAAACCAACCACTGGCAGGCAAGCCAGTTGCTATTCAAACCAGCTCAATGGGGCCGGTGGGTGGAGCACGTTGCCAGTATCACTTACGTCAGATCCTGGTTTTCCTTGATGCGATGGTGATGAATAAGCCTGAATTTATGGGTGGCGTGATTCAAAGCAAAGTGGATGAGCAAGCCAAGGCGTTGATTGATCAAGGAACTTTGGATTTCCTTACCAGCCAACTGGCAGCCTTTGTGACCTATATTGATCGTGTCCGCGTAAAATAACCCATGATTCAAACCCCCACTGGCCGCTGGTGATTGGGGGTTACTCTCTTGACCCACACATGTTGGATGCTGCTAAATGGCCGTTAAAATCACTGTCTGGCTTATCCTGACCCTGATATCCACTCTCTGGCTGGGTTGGTATGGCTTAAATGAGCAGCAAACTGAGCGTGAGGCCGAATTTCGTATTACCCACCGTGAATTGAGCCAGCAATTGGCCCAGCAACAGGCTATTTTGTTTCTGACTCTTGAACCGAACCAACTGTCGCAACTACAGCGCCATTTCCCGCAATTAGTCGCAATTAGCCAAACTAAAGCCGACAAATCAAAAGCAGGCCAGTTAACGCTGCAAGTTCACGGCGGTGATTATCAGCTATCGAACTCATACAATGGCAGTGGCTTGCAGATTAATGGGTTAAAACTGTTGCAGGTAGTGGGTTTACCGGAAAATTTCGACAGCGTGACATTACGCTATCAGCAACATCCGTTAGCTGTGCTGGGCAAGCCAAATCCAGACAGCTTTTGGCAATGGCAAAAACCATTGGGAGAGGGCGCTCAATCCTTTGCGTTAACTGGCTATGCAACTCCTCTTTGGCGTGACCTGCCTTGGTTAACTGCCCTCCTGCTTTCACTCATATGGGGAGCTACCCTCTATGGTTGGCACCGTTGGCAGCTGTTGGCGCAATACCGCAATCGCGCCGAACAACGGGCTAAATTTGCTGATCAAGCCAGACTCAATGCCATGGGGGAAATTGCCACAGGTATTGCCCATGAGTTGAACCAGCCACTCACTGCCACCCTGACGTATAACCAAACCGCTCTGCGGTTATTACCCGCGCAGGACGACAAAATCACCCCACTGCTACGGGCGTCGGTTGAGCAAATCAAACGGATTTCGGCGCTACTGGAGCGGCTACGCACATTACTCAGCCGTGGGCAGGTGAATTTACAACCGGTGGTGGTAGCGGATATCTGGTTACGCGTGAATGCTTTATTAAGTAATGAGATAGCCGCCAGCAAAGTAACGGTTGTGAATAGTATTCCAGCGAATTTACCGCCACTCTCGGCCGATCCTTTATGGCTGGAGCAAATTCTGCATAATTTACTCAGTAATGCTATCCATGCCGTACAACATACTGCGACCCCGTTAATTTATTTCACTACCCGCCTGCAACCACAGCAATGGCTAATTCAGATAGAAGATAATGGGCCGGGGCTAAGCCACCAGCAGTTAGACCACCTGTTCACACCTTTTTATACCACTCGCGAGAGTGGCCTGGGATTAGGGCTAACCCTGTGTGAGACATTGGTACAGCGAATGGGAGGTGACATAAAAGCCGCAAACAGTGAACATGGCGGGGCTTGTTTTATCCTAACCTTTCCCCTGATTGGCGAGAATACGCATGACAAAACACATTTATCTGATTGATGACGATGACGGTGTTCGCGCCGCGCTAACCGCATTACTCGCCACCCTGGGCTGGGAAGTAAAAGCATTCAGTGACGGCCAGTATTTCCTCGATACATTGGCAATAACCCAGCCAAGTTGCGTACTGCTGGATATCAGAATGCCGGGTAAGAGTGGGATGGCAGTATTAGAAGCCATTCAATGCCGTGATAGCACTCTTCCGGTCATCATAATGACTGGGCACGGTAATATTGAATTGTGCCGCCGGGCATTTAAAGGTGGAGCGCTGGAGTTTTTGACCAAACCTATCGACGCCGATGTGCTGATCGAGACGGTCGGCATGGCACTGGAGCAACATGAGCAAGCGCTGGCAGTGAAAAAGCAGCAAGTGAGCTATCAACAGTTACTTAGCCAACTCTCACCCCGCGAGCGGGAAGTCGCCGCGTTGATTATCCAAGGGGAAACCAGCAAGCAAATCGCCCATATGTTGTCACTTTCACCGCGAACCGTTGAAGCGCACCGCGCGAATATATTCTCCAAGCTGGAGGTCAACTCGCTGGCATCACTTATTCATCACTATCACTTATCCTCCCAATAATCCCCAAGGCAATTGGCGTTACAGGTAGGCTGCCAATATACTCTAAATAATTCGAGTTGCAGGAAGGCGGCAATTGAGCGAATCCCCTGGAGCTTACTCAAGTAAGTGACTGGGGTGAACGAATGCAGCCAACGCACATGCGGCTTGAAGTATGACGAGTATAGGTAGAAGTACGGAGTAAAACGGGTAGTTAGCCGAATGTTTTTTCACCACTTATCGCCGTAACATAGCGGCACAGTGATTAAATCACTTCGCTAACAATAAGGATTTTATATGATCAAGCCTATTGCCCTGACCTCCGCCTTATTCATTGGCCTGATAGCTCAAGCCTCTGCTGCGGGTCTGAACACTGAACGTAATATCTCTCAGGCGCTGGCCACCGATTTGGCCAGCCGCACCCTCGCTGTTTGCCAGGCGGATGGTTACAACGTGGCGGTAACCGTCGTTGATCGCGCGGGCATCATCAAAACCGTGTTACTTGCTGATAATGCCGGCCCGCACACCGTTAAAGCCAGCGAGCAAAAAGCCTTTACGGCACTATCGACTAAAACCCCAAGCGGGCAAGTGATGGAAAACAGCCAAAAGACACCTGCGGCCAATAACCTGAAAGACATTCCAGGGTTCTTGCTGTTAGGGGGTGGCGTACCAGTGAAAGCAGGGGACGAGGTGGTCGGTGCAGTGGGTGTTGCCGGAGCACCCGGTGGGCATTTGGACGCACAATGTGCGACAAAGGCACTGGAGCAAATCAGCGCTCAGTTAAAAGCATAAGATTATAACGACAACGCCCCCACCCTCGGTGTCGAAAGTGGGGCGTTTTTATGATCGGCTATCAGTGATCAACAAAGGCAATTTTCAGCACAAACAGCAGCGCAACAACCACTACGCATGGGCTGATTTCACGCCAACGACCCGTACCCAGCTTCATCAGGCAATAAGAGATAAAGCCCAGCGCGATCCCTTCAGTGATAGAGAAACTAAACGGCATCATCACCGCGGTAACAAACGCAGGAACGGCTTCAGTCAAATCATCCCACTTCACCCGTGACAGGCTAGATGTCATTAGCACGCCAACATAAATCAACGCACCGGCAGCGGCATAAGCAGGCACCATACCGGCCAGGGGTGACACAAACATCACCAGCAGGAACAAGATACCAACCACAACGGCCGTTAAACCAGTACGACCCCCGACAGACACCCCTGAGGAGCTTTCAATATACGCGGTCACCGATGAGGTACCGATAAAAGCACCGGCTACCGAGCTGATGCTATCCACGTACAGCGCTTGCTTCATGCGCGGGAACTTGCCTTTATGGTCGGTTAAGCCCGCTTTATCCGTGACGCCGATTAATGTGCCGGATGAATCGAACAGGTTAACCAGCATGAAGGAGAAAATGATCCCCGCCATACTTATATTCAGCGCTCCGGCTAAATCCACCTGCCCGACCACAGAAGTCACACTGGGCGGCATGGAGAAAATGCCAGAGTAATGTACATCACCCAGCGCCCAGCCAATCAGCGTGGTGACCACAATCGACACCAGCACCGCAGCATGAATATTGCGAGAGGCCAGAACCGCAATAATAAAGAAGCCCAGCGCACCTAACAGCACACTGTGAGAAGTCAAATTACCTACCGCGACTAAGGTATCCGGGTTTGCCACCACGATACCGGCATTTTTCAGCCCCATCATGGCAATAAACAGGCCAATACCACTGGTAATCCCCACCCGTAGGCTCAGTGGGATGTTAGCAATCATCCAATACCGGATGCGGAAAATGGTCAGCAAAAGGAAACCGATTGCGCCCCAGAAAATAGCACCCATGCCGACTTGCCATGAAATACCCATCGCGCCAACCACCACAAAAGCGAAGAAAGCGTTAAGCCCCATCGCCGGAGCCAGTGCTACCGGTAAGTTAGCCAATAAGCCCATAAAGATGCTACCAAAGGCGGCAATCAGGCAGGTTGTCACGAAAACAGCCCGCACATCCATACCCGCAACCCCTAAAATCTGTGGGTTTACGAACACGATATAGACCATGGTCAAAAAGGTAGTGATACCGGCAATCAGCTCAGTACGTGCCGTGGTACCGTGCTGTTTCAGTTTAAATACACGTTCGAGCAGCCCCTGCTCAGTATCAAGGTTTGGTTTACTCATTCGAAGAGTTCCACAGAAGGGAGTGATAGTCGGGGGATATCCTATAACAAAAAACTATTGTTTAGAGCGGGATCACACTCTTTTTTGGCTATTTTTTATCTTCACTGTTGCGCAACAACGCCTTCATTATGACTACATATTATTCAACCCGTTGTATTTTATTAACTTGTCATTAGTTTTTCTGCTAGTAGGGTCAATAAACATCGCATTCTTACTCAGGATGATTAAAGTGAAGTGAACGTAGATCTGCACAATTTAAGGATAAGTAGAGTGAATAACATTGAATGCGTCATGTTCGATTGCGATGGCACCTTGGTTGACAGTGAAGTCCTGTGTTGTCGTGCATACGTCGTGATGTTTGCCCATTACGGTATCCACCTGTCGCTGGAAGAGGTGATTAAGCGTTTTAAAGGGGTAAAACTGAATGAAATAGTCGCGCTGGTGAGTAAAGAAAACGGTCTGGATGAATCAATAGCAACGCTGGAAAAACTCTACCGCGCTGAGGTTGCACGCCTGTTTGATGCCGAATTACAGCCTATTGCAGGGGCAAAAGCGCTATTGGAGCAAATCACCCTGCCCGTCTGCGTGGTCTCCAACGGGCCAGTGAGCAAAATGCAGCACTCCCTTGGCCTGACTGGCCTGCTGTCTTTCTTTGATACACGCCTCTATAGCGGTTACGACATTCAGCGTTGGAAGCCTGATCCCGCGCTGATTTATCACGCGGCAAAAGAGATGCAGGTGGCCGCCGAGCACTGCATTTTGGTGGAGGACTCCGCGGCCGGCACCCACGCGGGGATTGCCGCAGGGATACCGGTATTTTACTACTGCGCCGATCCACACAACCAGCCGATACACCACCCGCTAGTCACCATGTTTGATGATATGCAGCAACTGCCTGACTTGTGGCGCGAAAGAGGCTGGCAGATTACTCATCATTAGTGTGCCGACGGCGCTGGTTTATGACTCAACCAGCGCCATGGACGTTTAATGGCACTTTGTTTCTTAATCGCATGCTGTGGGCTAAAACGGCGGTTGAGGCCATTTGCCAATAAATCCAAAGCCAGGCATAAAACGAAGTAGACCAACGCGACAAATAGAAACACTTCCATGGGATAAACCATGCTGCGGTTATTGACCTGAGTTGCCAGAAAAGTCAGTTCATTCACCCCAACTATATAAGCCAGCGATGTGTCCTTAATCAATGAAATCCATTGATTGATAAATGATGGCACCATCATGCGCAATGCTTGCGGCAAGACCACAAACCATAAAACCTGCCAGCGGTTAAAACCTAGCGACAGCCCAGCCTGCCACTGCCCTGCACCAATCGCCACAATCCCCGCTTTTACTGCGTGCGCCAGATAGGCGGAAGCAATCAATGCCAGTGCACACACCACCGTGGTGATTTCGGGGATATCCACACCAAATACAATTGGCAGCAGGAAGTAGGTCCAAAAAATCAGCATTATCACCGGGATGGCGCGGAAAAAGCCCAAAAAAGCCGCCAATACGCCCGCCCAAACACCACGAGACATTGCCAGCAATACCCCCAGCACGGTCCCTAAGATTGCGGAGGCTACTCCAGCCATGATACTGATCAGTAGGGTTAATGCCGCCCCACCCAGAGGGCCATCGGGGAAAGTACCCCACAGTAGATAAGTCCAGTTATCAGCAATAATTGTAAAATCCATCTCAATGCCCCCTGATGGTGGTTCGCTGTTGACGCCACATGCCCCAGGCTTCAATCAACGCGATAATGGCGATATACAATACTGTTGCCACACCAAAGGCTTGAAATGTCCGCAATGTTTCGGTTTCAACCTGACGAGAAGCATAGGAAAGCTCAGCCACCCCGATAGCCATCGCTAAAGAGGAGTTTTTAATAATATTCATGTACTGGCCCAGCAATGGCGGCATGGCAATTTTCAACGCCTGCGGCAACACCACATGGCGCATCGATTGCCAGCCCGTTAACCCCAGCGCATGTGCCGCGTATTTTTGCCCTTTAGCGACACCGCTGATCCCAGAACGTAATTCTTCAGCAATAAACGCCGTGGAATAGAGGGTTAGCCCGATAAACCCGGCTAAAAATTCAAAAGAAGGCCAACTTAACGTGAGTCCGATAAAGGTGATTTCATGGGGTGTATTGAGCCATGGAACCCAGGAAGCAGGCAGAAACTGACTGGCAGCAAAATACCAAAAGAACAGTTGGATCAGCAGCGGCGTATTGCGAAATAGCGTGCTGTAGCCAACAGCAAACCACCGCAGCGCTTTGAGTTCGCTATCTCTGGCGGCAGCGAGAAAAAAGCCTAATAACGTGGCAGCAACCACCGTGCAGGCAGAAATCCACAACGTAAGCAGAAACCCCTGCCACAGCCAGTTAAGATATTGCGGGGCCAACAACCAATCAGTGAGATGATGTAGATTCATAGGTCTTGATACCCATATCGCGCTAAAAGCATCTCAATAGCTATTATTAGCTGTGCTGTAAAATCCATCTTACCTATCCCCCATGGTGTTAATCACTAACGGATTACAATGCAAGCAGCCCCACATCGTGACAATGCAGGGCTTTAATGTTCTCACTTCAAGGACGAAGGATTTATTAGGCTTTAGGTTGCTGATCCAGTGGCGCAAACTTAAACTCACCGCGCGGCTGGGCTGCATTGGTTGCTGGGCCAAACCAACGATCATAAATCTTCGCCGCTTCGCCATCTTTTTCCAATTTCACCAGTGTTTCGTTAATACTTGCCGTTAAGCGCTCTTCACCCTTAGGAATACCAACCCCTTGGTACTCTTTGGTAATACTGAACGGTGAGATCTCAAAATCAGCTTTTTGTGCCGCCGGTAAGTTACCGAGCAGGCCGACAAGTTTCGCATCATCCTGGGTGATAGCTTGAACGTTACCATTACGCAAAGCAGTAAATGCCAGCGGTGTATCATCGTAAGAAATCACTTTTGCGGTTGGATAATGCTCCCGCAGGGTAATTTCCTGAACCGTACCTTTATCCGCACCAATACGTAATTTGCCGATATCTTCAGGTGTCTTTAGCACCCCTTTATGCGCGATAAATTTCTGACCCGTAGCGAAATAGGGCAGGCTGAAGTTAACTTCCTTAGCGCGCTCATCAGTAATAGTGAAGTTTGCCGCAATCAGATCAACTTTCTTCGATGTCAGTAATGGAATACGGTTGGCCGGGTTAGTGGCGCGTAGTTCTACTTTTACACCGAGATCTTTCGCGATAGCATTCGCCACGTCCACGTCATATCCCACCAGCTTTTTAGTCTGTGGATCGATATAACCAAATGGAGGGTTACTATCAAAAACAGCAATCCGCACCACACCTGCTTGCTTGATATCATCCAGTTTATCAGCGTGGGCTGTGCCAGACAGCGTCGCCAGACCAGCTAACAGCGTTAATGCCAGTGCGCTTTTTTTTGTGGACAGAGATTGCTTCATTGAAAGCTCCTAAGGTGATTGAGATGTTGCGATGTGGATAAGCTATCAATTCGGCGTTAGGTCAGGAAATAATATAAAACGATATATTTATAACTAATTAATCTCAGTCAATTAGTCTGATTATATTGGCAAAGAAAGTGGGATCGGTGGCAAAGGAAAATGAGGAAAATAGGGAGCCTTAGCGTGCGTCCCAAAACCTGTTTCTGAAGTTGTAGGTTGAAAAATGCTGTGTATTCAGCAAATAAAAAAACAATCGATGAAAAAACATCCAAAAAAGTGAGCAAGTAACACGATCGTAGCCCTAAAATTTGGCTCAATCGTGTTATTAGCATGTATTAGAAAAAAGTGAACTGGCAGAATTATTTGCTACTGGAACTAGCATCAGATCGGACTTCTTCTGTATTAGCCTTTTCCTGAGGCACTATTACAGCAGGTTTTACTTTACCCTTGCTTTGGCTGTCAGATTCCTCTGTTATCTCAGACTGGCCGATAAAGACGCCACCTTTCTTGATTGAGAAATTACTGCCTTTCACAATGCCGTTTAAACGACCATTTTCCAGAATTTCCAGATGATCAGAAACACAGATCCCTTCAATCCGTCCATCCACCGTAATGTGTGGTGCGGTTAAATTCCCCTCAATCTTGCCACTGCGCATCAGCCTTATGGTGCCATCACTAACGATAATATCGCCAACCACTACACCATAAATTTGAATGTCGCCATCAAGCCTAACATCACCTGTTAATTGCGTACCTGCGGCGATAACGGTATTTGTTTTAGTTGTATCTGGTGACAAATCAGTTAATGGTGAATGGGCCTTATGGGGAATATTCGTCACAGGAAACACCTCATTATTACTGTTAGTTTTCTTTTTAAACATAATTTTTATCAAGATAAAGATAAGGAATAGAGTAGGAGCAAGCAGTAGATAAAAAAATAAATTGTAGACTATATAGCTCACTAAACATGCTATCCATAGCACCCAAAATAGGCTAAGCGTTACATTTTTGTGTGTATACAGGCCCATATTCACTTATCCCGCTCCCGCGTAAAAACATACCAAAATAATCATGTTAAGCTGAAATTTAAATATCACCTAAAACAATTTCGACATGGGAAATACACCTTCCGTCAAAAGGAAAATATATTTCCCACCAATAACAAAATTATCAGGAATATATAAAAACAGAGAAGCACAATGCTATTTTATTATGTCAATCAATTAGGATTTAGAATATAAACAAACATGAAACAATATAGAATTACTTTATATTGTTCAAAAAAGGAGGGCAAATACAAAAAACAATCCCCAACCTGCCTAATTCGCCAGGATGATTGGGGAAATCGTTATTTTTCAGTCTTACTGGAAAGCAGTTTCTCTAAATCATCGCCACCAAGGTGGCGGAAATCCTGCCCTTTGACGAAATAGAAGATAAACTCACAAATATTCTGACAGCGGTCGCCAATACGTTCAATAGAGCGAGCGCAAAACAGGGCAGTCAGCACACTTGGGATAGTTCGCGGATCTTCCATCATATAAGTCATCAATTGCCGCACGATGCCCTCATATTCCTGATCAACCTTTTTATCTTCGCGATAGATCCGAATAGCCTCGTCCAAATCCATACGTGCGAAAGCATCCAGCACATCATGCAACATTTGCACCGTATGGCGGCCCAAAGACTCCAGACTAACCAACAAAGGCTGATGCTGATGAGAGAATTTTTCCAGCGCGGTACGGCAGATTTTATCTGCTACGTCACCGATGCGCTCCAGCTCAGAGATAGTTTTAATAATCGCCATCACCAAGCGTAAATCACTGGCCGTAGGTTGACGTTTGGCAATGATGCGCACACAGGCTTCATCAATCGCCACTTCCATCATATTGACCTTTCTATCGCCTGCAATTACTTGCTTCGCCAGTTCACCGTCCTGATTATGCATTGCGGTGATCGCGTCAGATAATTGTTGTTCCACCAGTCCACCCATGGTCAATACTTGGGTGCGGATATGTTCAAGTTCTGCATTGAACTGGCCGGAAATATGTTTATTCAGATTCAAGTTATCCATAATACTTCCCGTACGTGTAAGTAGGCGAAATTGATGTATACCCTAAATAATTCGAGTTGCAGGAAGGCGGCAATTGAGCGAATCCCCAGGAGCTTACTCAAGTAAGTGACTGGGGTGAACGAAAGCAGCCAACGCACATGCAGCTTGAAGTATGACGGGGATAGGCCGATCAGCCATAGCGACCAGTAATATAATCTTCCGTCTGTTTTTGCTGTGGCGCAGTAAACAGGGTATCGGTATCACTGAATTCGATTAGCTCGCCCAGATACATAAATGCAGTGTGGTCTGAGCAACGGGCAGCTTGCTGCATGTTATGCGTCACAATAACTACCGTGTAATCGGACTTCAATTCGCTGATCAACTCTTCAATTCTACCGGTGGATATAGGGTCCAGCGCTGAGCAAGGCTCATCCAACAGCAATACATCAGGGCGGATAGCAATACCACGGGCAATACACAAACGCTGCTGCTGTCCGCCTGACAAGCTATAACCACTCTGGTGTAATTTATCTTTGGTTTCATTCCATAATGCCGCTTTGGTCAGCGCCCATTGCACCCGTTCATCCATATCGGCACGGGACAAGTTTTCGAACAGTTTCACACCAAAGGCGATGTTATCGTAAATCGACATCGGGAATGGGGTCGGTTTTTGGAAAACCATGCCAACTTTAGCCCGCAACAACGCAATATCTTGTTTGTCAGTCAGGATATTCTGACCATCCAATAAAATATCGCCTTCAGCACGTTGATCAGGATACAACTGATACATTTTATTGAATGTACGCAGCAGAGTAGATTTACCACAACCTGATGGCCCGATGAATGCTGTGACCTGGTTCTTAGCAATATCCAGCGAGATATTCTTCAGCGCATGGAATTTGCCATAGTAGAAGTTCAGATCGCGAACCTGGATTTTGCTGTTATTGATGTCAGTAGCCATACTCATCAAGACTTCTCTCTTTTAGCCAATGCCGCCGTAGCCGCATTTTGAAATTTATTGGCGATTCGGTATTTTCATTACTCAATGCTGATACTTACGCAGCCGATTAATACTTTTTCTTCGCGAAAATAACCCGAGCCAGAATATTCAGTAACAATACACACAGGGTAATTAGCAGTACCCCTGCCCAAGCCAGTTGTTGCCATTCGGCAAATGGGCTCATGGCAAATTTAAAGATAGTAACCGGCAAGTTAGCGATAGGCTGGCTCAGATCAGTGCTCCAGAACTGGTTGGAGAGCGATGTGAACAGCAAGGGTGCTGTTTCACCGGCAATACGTGCTACCGCGAGCAAGATACCTGTCAAAATACCGGAGATAGACGCTTTCAGCGTAATAGCCGATATCATGCGCCATTTCGGTGTTCCCAGGGCATAGGCAGCTTCACGCAGGCTATCTGGTACCAACTTGAGCATGTTCTCAGTAGTACGGATAACAATCGGCACTTGTAACAGCGCCAATGCAATCACCCCAGCCCAACCGGAGAAGTGCTCCATCTTGGCAACCACGATGGTGTAGACAAACAGACCGACCACGATGGAAGGTGCTGATAGCAAAATATCATTTATAAAGCGGGTAATTTCCGCCAACCAGGATTTACGACCATATTCAGCCAGGTAAATCCCCGCCATGATACCCAGAGGGGTGCCAATGACGGTGGCCCATAAAATCAATAAACCACTGCCAGCAATGGCGTTAGCCAAACCACCACCCGCGGTATTGGGTGGTGGAGTCATCTCGGTAAACAGCGCCAAAGACATGCCGTCAATTCCTTTGGTCACGGTGGAGAACAAAATCCACACCAACCAAAACAAACCAAACGCCATGGTAGCCATTGAAAGCAGTAAGGCTATACGGTTCTTTTGGCGACGCCAGGCCTGCTTTTTACGGCGGGTTTCCAGTAGCGTCGCATCACTTTGCATATCCATTGTCGCCATCTTAGCGCCCCTCTTTCTTAGCCAGACGCAAAATCATTAACTTAGATAACGCCAGCACGATAAAGGTAATCACGAACAATATCAGGCCCAACTCCATCAGCGCGGCAGTATGTAAACCGGATTCCGCTTCAGCAAACTCATTCGCTAACGCAGAGGTGATACTGTTCCCTGGCATGAAGAGTGAGAAACTGTCGAGTTGGTAGGTGTTACCGATAATAAAGGTCACTGCCATGGTTTCACCCAAAGCGCGCCCCAGGCCCAGCATCACACCGCCAATCACACCGTTTTTGGTGTAAGGCAGCACAATGCGCCAGATAACTTCCCAGGTGGTACAGCCAATACCATAGGCTGACTCTTTCATCATCACCGGGGTTTGCTCAAACACATCGCGCATAACCGCTGCAATGTAAGGAATAATCATGATGGCCAGGATGACACCTGCGGCCAGAATACCAATACC
Organism: Yersinia sp. 2540 StPb PI; assembly: GCF_052217165.1. NCBI lineage: Bacteria > Pseudomonadati > Pseudomonadota > Gammaproteobacteria > Enterobacterales > Yersiniaceae > Yersinia > Yersinia sp. 2540 StPb PI. Next base: position 485,969 of record NZ_JAZGQC010000001.1, on the reverse strand, counting down.
GAATGCCGGGCCTGAGAACAACACACCCACAATCGGGATGCCAGACATCACGTTGCCGACGGGTTCTTGGAAATAGCGGGCAAATAAGGGAGCGAAAACAAACAAACCCCACATCCCGTAAACAATACTAGGGATAGCCGCTAATAGTTCGATAGCCACACCCAGTGGGCGTTTTAGCCAGTTAGGGGCCAGCTCAGTCAGGAACAAGGCAATCCCAAAACTGACCGGGACGGCAATAAGTAAGGCGATAACAGAGGTGACAACTGTGCCATAAATCGGCACTAAGGCACCAAACTGCTCAGCCGGGGCATCCCATTCTTTGGTCCACAGGAAAGCCCAACCAAATTTTTGAATACTTGGCCAAGAAGCAACAATCAATGAAATGATAATGCCGCCCAGCAGAAATAGCGTAATCAGCGCAGCCAGTTTAACCAGCGCGCTGAAAATGATGTCACCGTATTTGCTCGGTGCTTTGGTAGTCGGCTTATAATCAGCCATAGACTCTCTTCTCATCCGGGTGTTAATTCCCTTCGTACTTGAAGCCGCAGGGTTGTTGGTTATGTTCGCTCACCCGAATCACTGACCTGAGTCAGCTCATCGGGGTTCGTTCACTTGCCGCCTACCTGCAACTTCAATTACTTTGGGTATATTAAATCAATATCTTATAAATAAATTATTACAGGCAAAACTAACTTCAATCAGAAGATTGGCTTACCGTTGCTGTCTTTAACATTGGTTTTCCAAGCTGCACGAACCTGTTCAACCACTTCTTTTGGTAATGTGGCGTAATCCAGCGCATTAGCTTGTTCAGCACCGTTTTTGTATGCCCAATCAAAGAACTTCAGTACTTCAGTGCCTTTAGCCGCATTTTTCTGCTCTTTGTGCACCAAAATGAAAGTAGTAGAGGTAATTGGCCAAACATCATCACCTTTCTGATTGGTTAAGTCTTGAGCAAACGTTTTGCTCCAGTCTACACCTTTGGCCGCAGCGCTAAAGCTTTGCTCTGTTGGGCTGACTGGTTTGCCATCGGCTGAAACCAGTTTGGTGTAAGCCAGGTTATTTTGTTTGGCATAAGCGTATTCCACATAACCAATGGCACCTGGCAAGCGCTGAACAAATGCCGCAATACCGTCGTTACCTTTACCACCTAAACCGGTCGGCCAGTTAACCGTTGAGCCTGCACCCACTTTCTCTTTCCACTGCGCATTCACTTTAGCCAGATAGCTGGTGAATACGAATGAAGTGCCAGAACCATCAGCACGGCGCACCACTGCAATATTTTGATCTGGCAATTTAACGCCCGGATTCAGCTTCACAATCGCCGGGTCATTCCACTTCTTCACATTACCCAGATAAATATCACCCAGTGTTTTACCGTCTAAAGTCAGTTCACCAGATTTGATGCCAGGGATATTAACGGCCAGCACCACACCACCAATCACAGTTGGGAATTGGAACAAACCTTCAGCCGCCAGCTTATCGTCTGCTAATGGCGCATCAGAAGCACCGAAATCAACAGTATTGGCAATGATTTGTTTTACGCCACCTGAAGAGCCGATCCCTTGATAGTTAACTTTGTTACCTGTTTCTTTCTGATAAGAATCTGCCCACTTGGCATACACCGGCGCGGGGAATGTCGCACCTGCACCTGTCAGGCTTGCAGCAGCGAACGCGGACACAGTGGTCATAGATAAAGTCGCTGCCACAATGCTGGCTACGGTGGTACGCATCAGTTTCATAATCCCTCCTAATGGGATATTAGAATTAACTCTATACCAAAGAACCTAGTATTGCAGGATGGGCTGAGTAATGAACCAAGCTAACAACGCTGCAACTCAAGTACCAAGTGTATAAATTGTTTTCATCAGATTAAGTATGGTGCAGGAGGGAAAATAGGACAGTTTAATGACAGAAAAATGTATGAAATATTACAGTTATATGACAAACCACCGGGGTTAAAATAAAATCATTATTTATCATTAGATTAGCCTGTTTTTTATCTTGTTATTTGTGATGATTTCAGTTGTGGTCGTGGTTGGTCACTGTTTTCCCGTAGCGTTGCGCTGTGGGTTCGATACGACGAAATCGTTTCTGATAAAATAACGTCGTTTTTTATCACGTTTAATCCATTATATTAACGAATGAATTCAATTGAATGATGTTGTATTTATTCTCAGCGCTGAGCATATTCAACAAATTGGATGAGTAAACGTAAGATAACGGAATAAGGAGAGGAAACTCAATAAAAATACGAATATATTGCCTATCTTTTCATTCTCATCACCATCCTGCTGTGCACATTTTCCCAGACGGCTTCCCTCTATTCTCTATTTCCTCAGTGGTTTTTTTTTGCATTGCTGCTAACATTATTTTCTAGGGTTACGACACTGAGTAACACTGAATTAATTTACTCTATTGAACATCTTCACCATTTTAATAAATTTTCAATATTACACACAAAAAAATCATCGTCTCAGGAGAAAATATTTCTTTCTTAACAACATATTGGCTCTTTCCGAGCCAGTCTCGCGGATAGGACAAGTAACCAACGCGGCTACCTACATGAAACTGGCAGCATGCGAAAGATAGAAAATATAAATTTTCAGTCAATGCTTTTGATTTACTAAGCCAATACCTTGTTTTATTACGCTGAATATTTGTCTCTATATTCTATTGAACGCCCTATGCTTTAGAGAATTTTCGTATAGATAATTACAGCAAACTCATTGGGAAATGATATTATGCAATCTGCAACTATGCCCTCAGGAAAAAATAGTTTTTCTGAAAATAATATTATTAGCAGTGTAATTAATAAATATGCAAACACCGGTGTATTTATAATTAATACCAACGATCCGCTGCTGGTGAAATTCTATGATATTCAACTGGGACTGGCAGGTATCAGCCTCGTTCGTTGTCCTAATTTCAGTCAGCTCTGGGCAAACCACAAACTGGCTAAATATGCCGTCAGCTCACTGGCGATGGGGGATAGCGATAGCGCACAGCAGGTACACAGCATCGTTAGCCTGGATTCTACTGATGGGCAAACGTTCTCAGCAAATGCCATTGGTTCGTTGCCGGTGTCAGCCGTAAACATCACGCAAACCTTAGGTATTTTTGACGAATCAGGCAGCCCTGCGGGAACAGTACAATGTAAAAAGAACTATATTTATACTGCCAATTGCCCCATCCAGGCTAATGGCACCTTCCCGGTCAGTTTAAAACAAACCCGCTATCCGGTTAATATCATCTATACCTTCGCCCAAACGGTGAATAACCAGACAGTTTACGGGGCCGAAATTGTTACCACACAAAGTTACCCAAAATTAATTCAAAATGATTCACCTGCTGATTTAAATAAAAATAATCTGATAAAAATCTGTCTGGCTCGTCAAGAAAGCGACTGTGACTACTTTAATAATTTTGACGGCAATGTCACCGTACCGATAAAAGGCAGCGTAACCTACTTCGGCAATATTGATTTAAATAATGGCAAGCCTATAAACGCGTATAACTCAATTTATCTGGTCCGCGAACGTCAGGGCGGCGATCCGATCACCCCTGCCAATGACTTTAATTTCTTTGACGACGCTAAAACCCGAATTAACGGCAACGTTTTATCTTGGGATCTCGACTGGCTTAAATTCAAACGTCCCGATTTTGATTCCGGTGAGCGGGTTTATTATATCTTTAAAGTGACATTACAAATTGAAGGAGCGAGTGTAGCCAGTTTTATTACCAATGCTCCCGGTCCGTTCGATCCTGAACAGCGCTTTTTAAATACCAACACGCTAAAACCCATGCAGATTACCTATGGTTGTTTAGGTAAAGGCACCCCCATTTTGATGCAGGATGGTAAAGAAAAAGCCATTGATGACATCCTTATTGGTGAATGGGTGCAATCGCAGGATGGGCGAGCGTTAAGAGTCGAAGATGTGATTACCGGCACGGAGCAAAACTATCTTGAGATTGAAGTCAGGGATAGTAGCGGCCAGCTCAAAACCCTTATCACCAGTCTGGGCCACCCTTTTTGCACTACCACCGGTGTGAAACTGGCGAGTGAATTGACTCTGACCAGTCGACTGCTAACCCCAGAGTGTGACTGTGCTATCAGCCGTATCAACAAACAACACGGCGAGATTGAGGTGTACAACCTGCACCTTTCCACTGACGACCCCATCAAAGATCTGACAGAAAGTAGCAGCACCATGTATGCCGCAGGCGTGCTAGTTGGTGATAGCACGATGCAGTATCACTACGAAGAGGCCTACCACCATCGCTCGGTGAATATCCTAAACCAGCTACCGGAAGAATGGCGTCAGGATTATCAAAACCATATTAAAACCATAAGGTAATTGATTGATATGTTTATTGGTTATCCTGATTTTCAGCAAATTATCACCGATGACAAGCTGCGCGTCGTTGCCGTCTGTCAGCAGTCTGATGTCTATTATTTGTATCCAGAACCCTTCGCCCTGATTGCTGGTGATCCGCTGGCCTTTGCACTGGATGTGATCCTCAGCCTAAGCAGCAACATTATCTACGGCGACCTTGATTTTACCGCCGAGCTACAATTTGCCAGCGGCGGCGCACTTGAGGTATTCAATCGCCAACACCCAGGGAAGGCTATCCAAGGTTTGCCGGTTATCCCCTATAAGCTAAGTTTCCGCTCACCACCTGACCATGATTCAGCATTAACCCATCAGGATTACGACCCGACCTGGTATTCAGCGCAGTCGATTCAATTTTTGATCTCGCTCGATGCAGATACCACGCAACTGATGAAAAAAACGTTGCTGGATAATATTGTTGGCTTTAATGCCCGTATCGATGGCTTTGTCGAGGGTGTATCGCCACGGCTGAACTACACACTAGATTGCGATCCCGGCCAGTTAATTGCCGAACTGGCGGCCAATGTTAAAGACGCCCAACCGGTGTCCAACAACCGGATAGCGTTTCCCTACATGTTGCTTACTCAGTACATGTACGAAAATCTGTCCCGGCTACCGCTGCTGATCTCGCCAGCCTTCTCCTCAACCAACCCGGCAGAAGCACTATTATTCGCGCAAGCTTTGCTCGATCGTCTGTTCAACACGTTAGGATCGCCCTATATCGGTAACGCCAACACCAATACTACTTATATTTGTCTGTTGCTCCCCCAGAAACAGCGTCGCCTGATAATTGATTTAAAACGCGTTGAGCTAACCCGGCGCCCCATCTGCTTTTTATTGGATCCCTTTGCCACCGCACAACAAATTGCCAAAGAGGCTCCCGAACAGGTTATCCACCAGATAACCGCACCTGCGCTGCCAGACGGTAACCTGCGGATTAACATTCTTTACGCTTTCCCACAGGGTCTTAAAGACGGGGCGTTTATTGATATACAAATCATTTTACCACCGGGCGAGCTTTATCCTTCTGAACAACAGCAAACCCTGCTATTGATACCCAGTCAGAGTTATTTGGCCTTCACATTTATTAATAATACGTTCAGCTTGAATGGTGAATATCAGTACCATATTCGCGTTAGCTACCCCACCGCCAATGGATATATCTCTCTCGTCACCGAGCAACGAACCAATAATAACAAAATACTGACGCTGGATTATTCCAGCCTTCCTTGTCAGTTCCTGACCCTCAATATCGATCCGACATTCGCACAACACAGTATGCTCACAGGCCACTACTCCTCCGCTAACCTGTCAGAACCCTTTGAACTCACACTGGCTTCGCCCTGTTTCAGTTATCCGATAACGGGACGTGATGCCTATGCCAAGCTGACCGCCTGGGATAACGATAGCGCCGCCTCAGTGGTGCTCGATATGCCAATCATCCAGTCAGCCACCATCGGTGTTTATAGTTTTCCTCAGTTTGGTGCGCAGCACGCCACCATTATCGCCCGGTTTGCTACTGGCATCCGCTATATCACGTTACGATTTCAAGCTCAGGGTGAAACGCAAACGCGCGATCATACGTTTACGCAGCAGGATAATTGCTATGAATATCAATGGAATGTCACATCAATTTACGCGGCAGGGTTTCGTTATAAAACCAGTAACGGTCAATGGTCGGACTATGTGACGGGCAATCAAACCATTACACTTGAGGTTGAAAATGAAGATTGAATCATTAAATCCTGAAAAAAATCTGGCGTCCTTTTTTTTGCTTGATCGAGCTTTCGTCTTTCACGATCAGCGAAGCCCACCCAATGACTATACCTATGGCTGCTTCACGCCTGAAATAGTTCATGACGATCGGGGAAATAAAACCAGTGGTTTTCACCTTACCACCAGTCCGGCAGGCGGCCTCGTCATCCTGATTACACCGTTAGTTCCCCTCAATACCCAAGCTATACAACAGTATATTCAGACACATATCTCCCACTCAGGCGGTAACATCACCCTTAAGCAGTGTACTGCGAAGACGGCGATCTTCTTGCGCTTTCATGAGCCGTTGGGTGACGCCACCTATCTGGTTGAGTTTGAAGGAAACTCTATGTCGACCACCCATTCGGAAGGGATAGAGTTGACTGAGGCCATACAGGGTAACGCGAAGCGGGTTTTTCTTACCACCCACACACAATTCACAGTAAGTACCACGGTTAACGCCCATCTCACCAGCGACTGGCGGCAGTTTCTAATACTGGCGTTTAACACCAAAACCCGCACACCAGAGGCTATTGCGCAGCTACTCGACAAGCAAATTACTGCTGGTATCGTCGTGTTGGACGAGGAGTTTAAAAATACCCCGTCGCCGCAGACCAAAGAGACCGTGAGAAAAAATCTGGTCGACCTCGCTGCCAGCATCCTCAGTAATACGCTCGCCAACATCTCGCATATTGATGAGATACCCACCAGAATTGACTATGATTTTTCTTACGAAAACAGCCTGCCCCAATCTTATGAACTGATCGACGAACAGGATATCGCGACGCTATTCAGCGGCTTTATCGCCAATAAACTGATTTCCTATGACCCTTCGCCGCTGCCTGAGCCTCAACGAAAACAACCTGACGATCCGGGAAAACAGCATACCTGCAAAGTCAGCCTGGATTTCAATGCCAGCAAATTTATGATTATGTCGATTGAACTGACGTGGGCGGATAAAAAAATACCCATGCAGTGGCCAAACTTTCCTCCTCTCACCGTCACCGCCGATAGTCGCGTGAATGAGATAAATATCAAGGTCACTTTTTCCGACTATTCATTCATTAATATCACACGCCAGTGGCAGGCAGACATCAATCTGACCGTTCAGGATATCGGGTTTCATAATGTGACCTTTGATGCCCGCCACTTACAATCTGATTTTAAAACGATTTCAGGCAGCGCCAATTACTTCCCAGAGGGTCAGGCCAAACGCGCTACCTTTAATTTTTCATTTTCCGATCAGCAGTGGCAAACCACTTGGTTACTCAATACCCAGTCAAATATCTTGAATGGCCGTATTGAATACCACTGGCAGGGAAAAACGTCGTCATTTATAACCAGAAATTACGATTCAGGTGTACAGCAATCGACCTCACTCCGTATTGAACTTCAATACAAAAAATAACCATGAGTTAAGAGGAATAAGCTATGTTAACCACAGCCATCCAGCATTCGATTAAAATAGATACCAATGAACACTTAGGCGTCAAGGTATATACCTATACCTGCTATGGCGATAGCGAAGATAAAAATATTTTTTATGTTATTCCTGAAACTCCAGTATTTTCTGGTCAGGAAAATAAGCCTGACTTCTTATTCTATAAATATCGTAAAGAAGAGCAACAAGGCGGATACGCACAGTTTACCGTCAAACTTCCCGTGCCAACAGAAAGCGAAGCCGACAAAATAAAAGTACAGCTTTATAGTGGGATATCACCGCAACTTGTGGCGAAATCAAAACTTATCGTCCAGTATATTAAAGCTGAAGAATTATTTAATTCCGATCCGACCAATAAAGCCAATCAAGATGCCAAAATTAAAGCTTTTCAAAATGCTGGATTAACCGAAGAGCAAGCAAAAAAATATATACTCGCTTATAACCCTGACGCGGGTGACGATCAATTTCTCGGTCAACTGATGCCCGATGACGCGCGTAAAATAGAATTGCGCCAACCCCGCTATACCTCAGCGCAGGCCTCATTGATCATCAATGAGAACAAAGTATTTTACTGTCAGATGCCCACACCACTGAGTCCCTCTGGTTTGGGGAATAACGATACTGTATTTAGCATGTCGCTAACGGGGCTGGGAGCAACCCTGTTTGAGAATGTATTAAAAGGAACGCCGAGTAATGCCAGCGTCGGGATTCGTTATAACTTCACGCTGGATGCCTCTCTGCCGGCAGTAAAAGTTATTGTCACCTACAACAGTGAGAAAATGAAAGAAGTGACGCAGACCATTACTCGTCATACCTGGTCTGCGGATGAAAAAGAAATCACCCGTGAGTTTTCCGAGAAAGGTGCTGCCAAAGTTTCTGTTATTACCAGCCTCAGCGCGCAAGAAATGGGCATGAAAGATGACCAATATAGTGCTTGGATAAAAACCTTCGAGGACTGGGGACAAACACAGCTTCAACAAATATTGTCTAGCCAGACAGGGCTCGATATGAGTATGGATTTGCTGAACGATGCAGGTAATTTTGATAAATTTAAAGAAAGTCTGAAAAACACGCAGGATTTCACCCGAATATTTGAAGAAAATCGTGTCGTTCCTTTTTCCATCGCGCCGCAGACTCAGTTGCCGTCCATCCTTTCTATTGTCGGTGCTGAGAAGGTCGATGACTATTTCAAAGAATACGATCTTAATGATCCCTTCTTTCAGTTTATTCAACCCGAATTTTATGTCAGTCAGGATCTGGATAAATATGATATTGAAAATATTATTATTATCGCAAAATATGATGATAATCATGTCAGCACACTCCGCTTCGACAGAAAAAACACCGCATCGCAAAAAACTGAGAAATGGTATATTGATAAAAAACTGGGACGCACCTACAGCTATTCATATACGGTGAATTTCTCAGGATTACATTCAAAACCCTATCATTCAGGTAAAATAGATGTAATTGATAGTCTGGTTCAATATATCAACATGGCACAATGCGGTATTGTCTACGCACAAATTGATTCGTTACTTGATGCACATGCATGGGAAACATTCAGCCAGGTGCTATTGAAAGCCCAATATTCCGATCCAGCGCATGGTGTAGAATTAAAAAGCGATACCCAGGTATTGAATATTTCCACGCAGCCAAAACCCTTTATTTATCCAATAGGCATGAAGCCAGAGAATCCCATTTATTTCACTACCAATTATTATACCCGGGATGGTGGTAATTTCACTTACATCGAACCAGGTATTGAGCCATCCCCACAGTTACCCGGATATGGCAGCACCCGCGCGAATCAGATTCAAATAATGGATGCCTTACCGAGGAAAACGACCTACTCCATATTTTTCATCGCGTCGAAGAAAGATGTACTAATTATCATCTTCGACATGATGGTGAACTATAAGACCTACAAGTTTAAACAGACTCAATCGATTAGTCTGGAAGAAAAAGATCTCGTGGACACCACCACCCGCCGCGACCTTACCTTCGAATTTTTACCCGATGGCACAGATGACATTCCTGAAATCACCTACAGCGGCACCATTATTTACAATGACGAGCGCGATCCCAAGCCAATTGAGGGCAAGGTAACCGGTTCATCGGTCGCGGTGGTGGTGAAGTGTTAATGGCCCGTCATTCTTCTGGTGTAGCGGCGGTCAAACGTGCTGCCTCTGAACCGGCCCTCCCGTTGAGGCGGTGATGAACAGTGTTCATTACTATTGGATAGGCAGAGCATCGGTCATTGCATTGATGACTGATGCTCGGTTGATTGTTTTTTATTCAACATGGACACACCCATGGATAACAGAATAACGGAACAAACTATCGGTTTTATTAATGTAATGCCAGGTAGCCAAGTTTATTATTATAGCGCGTTGGCACCCAGTATTCTGGTGAATGAGCAGACTATTCCCGAAGTGCGTTACCAAATATTCAGGAATAGCGCCACCGCGCAACCGATGACTTACTACGCAATACTCTCATTGCAGACGCAACTGAACAGCAGTATGGCTGCAGCACAGGCAGCGGCTCGGGATAATCCCGATATTCCGCCGGACGCTATCCTGCTCCCCCTACAAATTATTGCCAGCACTGCCACGCTCAGTATTCCACAAGCTATGCCTCAACTGCTGAATCACACCTCGCTGGGGAATAATCAGTTTTGCTATATCATGGCCGCACTGACTGATGCGAATGATATTGAGCGAATCGTCGCGCTGCTTCAGCAACCGGAATCAGCACCGATTGCTGTCAGTTATAAAATCGACTACCTGCAACAGTTACCCCCCTCAACCTTTGAACTTGATGCCCAATGGGATCAGGTATATGAATATCTGAAAATCTCATTCGGTTTTAATGCGCTGATTTTTTCTTTTAATATTGATGATATTTCCGAAACCTTAATCAGTAATAAGCTGGTTACTATCAAGGTAAGAAATACCAATCCCGACCATTACATGAGACAAGCCACGGCTGAATTGAGCACGATTCTGACTTGCGAATTTTTCACTCCAGTATTTGGTCAAATAAAAACGGCTCCCGAGCCAAAATTTGGTTTTCAATTACAAAACATCTCAGTTAAAGATATTGATAAACGGACACTCAGTGCCCGAATCACCGAAACTACGGTAGTGCGGCGATCTCTCTATCCTCAAGCGCTTTTTGCCACATTGGTTAGCCAGAGCCATTATGATGCCATCGACGTCGTAAGCTATCACGAGCTTCAGGATAATTTTTTCTCTTACCGCACCATAAAAGCTCAACTGCTGACATCTGAGTTAGACGAGAATATTCAATTGGTGGCGCTCAATTTGACTTATGGCACCACGCGGTCCCCATTAGTTTTCTCCAGAAATAATATGGCGGCTAAAACGTTCCGTTTTTCAGCCATTATCGACCCTGTAACAAAAAAAATGTCCTGGCCGGTGGAGTATCAGTTCACATTATATTTTAACCATCCGGTCGGTGGTGTGATGTTTGTCAGTTCAGCCATCATGAGCACATCCTTAACCGAAATTTTTTTAGACATTGAATCGTTATATAGCCGTTATCATTTCGTTATTGCCACAGAAAAAAAATTCAACTGGGCATGGTATACATCAATATTGGTAAATATCACCTGTACCCATATTGAAAACAAAGAAAACAATACGTCAAAAAATTTCCACATCACCGAGAAAAAACCGTCAGAAGAATACAGCATCATGCTACCAGATCCTGAATGCTATACTTTTTCGGTAATCAAAGAATATAGCATTAGCGCTAACACTCCCCATATACCAGTAAGGTTAGACCAGCCCACCAGCCAGGATGTCAGCATATCTTCACGACTCTATAAACAAAGAACGCTGAAAATCACCCCAGCTTTTGACTGGGAAAGAATCACACAGGTTCTAGTCAATGTGACTTACTGCTATAACCAATTCGCCATGAACACGTTAAAGGAAGCATTTTATTTCTCTGAAGACCAGTCAGAACCTGCATTATTTAGCGCAGATCAACCCGACCCGACATTACTGTTTATTAATCTCGACATCATGATTATTGATAATTACGGCGATATTGAAAATAAAGAATTCATTACCGATGAAGATCAAATCGATATTACCAACTGACCATAAGGATGTATCATGTTATTATTGAGAGAGAAAACCGCTACGATTAAAAATATCACGTTTTTTTCTGATGATTCAGATGAAAACCAATTTTGGTATTTGCCCGGTGATATTCATATTGCCGTACGTGATGGAAAACCGGTATTTTCATTAATTAAATACACCGGTGATGACACCAACCAACAGGGAGGATACATCAACTTTGAGGTCAATACTGCCGTCGATGAAGGCGAACTCAATACTGCGTTTACCGATTACCTGAATAAACTGAAGATCAAGCCGCAAAATGCCCGTAAAGCGCCAGTACCGTTTAACAACGGTACCGTGAACTTTTTTGTTCTGGATGCACAAAATGCCAATGGCCAGTTGATCAGCGCACAAAGCCCTAGCCTGTTTGGGAATAACACCGCCATTTTAAGTGCTAAACTGACGCCACAACAGGCAGTTATTCTGGAGGCCGCATTTAATCAAGCGCAGGCACCTGCCGCTGTGGCTTACAACCTCACTTATACCGGTATCACCCCGGCATTGAAAGTGGATGTCACCGCAGAATTTGACAGCGTATATAAGGAATTTGGTGCTAAGTTTGGCATTAATATTCCTATTCCGGTCGAGACACCGGCAAGTTTTTGGCTCGGCTTTGACAGCGTGATTAAGAAACTGGAGCAAGATCAAAAACTCGTGATTAAAGTGACCGAAAGTATGCCCGGCGATCAGGCGACCAAAGAAAAAGAGTGGGCATTACAGTTTGTCAAAGAAGAACTACTAAAGATATTTTTCAACGCAACCATTAAACCAAACGCAGAAAGTAATGAGCAGGCAAAATCAGCCAGCGCTTCCATTCTGGAATCATTGATTGGCAGTAAAGATGAAACAGGAAAAGGCGGTCTTTTCCCCTGCGCATCATTGGAATTAAAAGTGGTCAACATTACCGAGCATAAAACCTTATCCTTTAACTACACTTCATCAAAAGCGATTACTCAGGCCGCCGTACCACAAAACTTTATCGGCACCGACACGTTAAAAGCCCAAAAAGATAAACCTTATTTTATTGAAGTAAACGTCAATGATCCGTTCTTTCAGAAAATCGAACTGCAAATCTTCGGCCCTGATGGCTTTGAAGAGTTCGGTATCAAAGCGGCAGCATTTCAAGCCAGCTACAATAACAATGTCTATACCAGTGATGCCTTTACCGAAGACGGTAAAGAATGGCGGAAAAATATTGCCAGAAGCAAAGACAAAAATGAATTACTCGATATTCAAGGCGAGTTTATCTTTAAATCAGCGAGCAGCTCCGGCTGGGAAGGTAACAGCAGCTATCAGTCAAAATTCAAAACCGCTTCTACCACCATCGGTCTCGATCCGAGTAATTTACTCACTTTCAATGAAATTGATATTTTCCTCGACAGCCAGTTCTCCTGGGATAAATACAATCAGGTGCTGGTTGAACTCACTTATCTTGATGACAAAGAACAAAAGAAAACCAAGAGGTTCTCCTTTAATCCCGATAAAACCAAGGCGCAAACCTTCAAGTATCGCTGCCTGACAGAGAAACCCTGGACGGTTCATTATACGATTACCTATCTTGAGGTCGGTGGGCATACCCGGTTGGTCGACGGTACAGATAATCCGCCTGCCATCGTTATTCCGACATGAGCTACGGTAAATAATCATGGTTGAACGCGTTGCGGTGTTACCAGCGGCATTGGACGCCCTGGTAACCACTTTATGCCATCATGTGCCGGATTTAACAGGCACGCTATTACCCGACATTCACCGTTTTAACCAGAAACGGATGGCGTCGGGGCTGCTGTCTGCGACATTTAATACCAGTCTATTGGCTTATAACGGTTGTCCACTGGAGTTCACGACATCCAGCATAAAACCGCAAGCTGTGGCTTGCACGTTTGATACTTTTCTCCCGCTATCCACCCAGGCTCGTGATATTGGGGCCTTCAGTGCGGAAAATTACCCATACGCCTCGTCAGACTCATCTGCATCCTGCTTCGCACACATTTCCCGGATACAACGGCCGGATACGCCTACCCAAGCGCTAAAATTTGGCTCATGGTTGGGGCGGAAATATACCGCTGACGGCGTTAAAACCAAGGTTTACTCCGAAGTTCCGCCAAATAATCAAGCATTAATCGCTCTGTATGCCTCCCCGCTAAATCACGCCAATAGCGATTATCCCCTGCATCAGTTAACCGCAGCCGGACTATCGCTGTTGATGATTGGCTATTACCCAGATAACCCTGACACACCAACTGAATATTATTATCAGTGGCACAGCGCAGAAATAACGCTGGCGGACATTGCCAACGTTATGCGGTTATTTGGTACTGAACGTGGATTTCCTCCGCTGGCCGCGCTGCTCAGGCAGGTATTAGCTAACATGCCTAATCCAGATGAATTCCCCGCCACCACCTATGGTTTCAGCCTGGTCTATAACCATCAACGCCAGTTGGAAAGTTTTAGCCTGTTTACTATGGCGCCGCGCTTTTTAGGCGGCAACGCGCAAGCTGCCCTCAAGATTGGTGAGCTATTGCAGCACGTGGCACAGCCCATGCCACTGCTACAAGCGTTGCTCAAGGAGAATGTGCCTCTTCAGTTTAATGTCATCGGCTTTACGGTTGATGCACAGGCAAGGTGCGGCGTCAGTTGTACCTTCAGCCCGCAGAACGACCTTTGGCGCGAGGTTGCCCTACCAGACCGTAGCCCGCCGCCGCCGCGCGGCATGTCGCCAGATGCAATCCTCCGACAACAGCAGTCAGAAAACGGGGCATTCCTGTCCAGCGTCAGAACACCCGACGGCCAGTGGCATCTGGATGCCAATGCTTTTGTCACGGCTCAAGTATTAAGGACGCTCGACTACACCGAGCAAATGGCTCCCTATATTGATCGCGCGCTGGATTTTCTCGCTAGTTGTGAAACGCGCCCCGGTCATTTCAGTTTCTGGCCTCGTCACGCTCATCCCTGTTGGATGAACGGCCAGATGATTGACGCCGATATTGATGACACGGCGATAATTACCGAAATGTTATACAAATTTGGCCGTATTTCTCCTGACGCCGTTCGCCTGACGCTGATTGAGATGAATGGCTATCAGCTACAGAAGGTTGATGCCCGACTTACCGAACCGCAGCATCAATGGGCTGAATGTCAAACCTTCCACACTTGGATGAAACAAAATAATGAGATTAGCCAGCTCGACTGCTGTGTTAATACCAATGCGCTCATTTTACTGTATCGTTTTTATGGCGAACAATGCGCAACCCTACCGGCTTATTATCGTATTATCACCATGCTTAATAAAGCCGTCGTCTGGAGCCAAAACGAATATCAGAGAATAACCCAATTAACCCCCTACTACGCTCATCCCGCCGAATGGTTGTCCACACTTGAATATGCCCAAAATATCGGTATCGATACACTATCTGACATTATTACGCCGTTAAAAAAATGGCAGTTTGCCAATGGTGCTGGGGAAATACCACTCTATCGTCGTCACGATGGGCAGTATCTGTGGACCTCATCCTATTTATCAGCGCTGAGGCGTTGTTCTGTTCTCTATGATACGAAGGATACCTATGAACATCTTTCTCAATGATCTGGTCACGCTAAACAAAATTATTCTGGAAAACGCGCAGCAGCAGTTTACCGAAAATGTTAATCTGACCAGAAAATTACGGGCAACTCTAACGCCATTATCCGATGAATTGATAGCACAGGTCAGTACCGAGAATGTCTCTGGCGAAATACGCTATCAGATTGAAACCATAACAGATGGCATTAGTTGGACGATGGTACTGAGTTTTTTTCTCAACAAAAACATTCAGGAAATGCCTTATGTAGTGCTCAATTTCAATCAGTTTGGCAAATTCAATGAAATGATATTTCAGGACGTGGCACTCAAAGCTGAACGGCAATATCAGGCTCAATTAAAACTAACCCAACTTGAGCAGCGAGATGCGTTATTAAGAGCCTTATCCAACTACGATGCGCAAACCACGCTGGTGATCGCCATCAAATCTGATACCGGCCTGCTGAATACTATTACTGATCCTAAAATATTTTATTTTGCGGAAAATTATTATCCTTATATCTACCGCGGCATTGCGCCACCGAATCCACGTCTTGAATTAATTCTCACACCAATAGAATATCATCAATACTGGTATAACTATTATCAGGATAATATTCGTAAAGATTATCTTTATTATTTACCCGATACGTTTCAACTGGCCAGTAACAGCAATGACAATAATAAACCCATGTTGTCGATCTCCTTTTCTGCACCAGAAGGGGCAACAGAGGTGGCTCAGTTTAATGTGACCTTTGACTATTTCTTGCTACCCAAGGTGGACAGACAACGCATTAGCGACGCCGAAACTACCTTTATCCAATCCCAGCCACAAGGTAAGTTGATCCCTTTTTCCAGTGCACATAGCCTTAAACTACGGTTGTCATTACCGGCGGGGAAAACCGAAGAAACCAACGCAATAGTAAACCTGCAAAGCGGTATTATTGATTCGTTCACGCTGCCATCGGCGCAGTTTGCAAAAATTTGGGATGCGCTGTTTGATACCACGGCACAGCATCTGTTGCTCAATGGCGAGCTGGAAGTTAAACAGGAAGGCTTTAGCCCTGACAATATCCCGGTACAGCTCAGGATGCCGGTTGCATATAAAAATAATCCCCAGCTGTTTATCGATAATTCCACCCCAGTTGAAATTGTCAAAACGCTGAAGTTTATCAGCAGCCAGGGTGCTTATGATCCCACCGGCCCGAAACCCATAGAACAGATACTAATCAGTATCAACCACCAGACGATAGCACTGAATAGCGAGCAGCCTACCAAAACCTTAGAAGTGAAAGTATCGGCCTTGCAACTCATTCTTAATCCGCAAGAAAAGCTGATCTACCATTATGATGTGCAGATTCATTACCAGGATGGGGCAAGGAAAGAGCTTAGAGATTTAACCTCGACCTTCGAAATTATTTATGTCCCTTGACACTCTCCCAACGACGCTGTGGCATTAAAGTGTCGTTGGGTAATATATTGTGTTTTTATATATAAACTGATGATAGCGGCAGCTATCTAAAAAACCGGCAACGTAACTTTTGCCGATTTCTGACAATGACTGTTTTAATTTGGTCATAAAAAAATCCGGTATGCTGTTAAACAGCATAACCGGACTTTTCGAGTTAACGGCTATTTCATCCGCCCACAATATTTTGTGCTATATCTATCGCAGCTTATTCAACCGTGACTGATTTTGCCAAGTTACGTGGCTGATCCACGTCGGTGCCTTTAATTAGCGCGACATGGTAAGAGAGTAACTGTAGTGGCACGGTATAGAAGATAGGCGCGATAATCTCTTCTACATGTGGTAACTGAATGATTTTCATCCCTTCACTGTCAGTGAAACCGGCATCTTGATCAGCAAACACATACAGCAAACCGCCACGGGCACGCACTTCTTCAATGTTGGATTTCAGTTTTTCCAACAATTCATTATTTGGCGCAACCACGATGACCGGCATATCAGCATCAATCAATGCCAATGGGCCGTGCTTCAACTCACCCGCAGCATAAGCTTCAGCGTGAATATAAGAGATCTCTTTAAGTTTCAGCGCGCCTTCCATCGCAATCGGGTATTGATCACCGCGACCAAGGAACAAGGCATTGTGTTTATCAGAGAAACCTTCAGCCAGCGCTTCAATGGTTTTATCCAGAGACAACATCTGTTCAATACGAGCAGGTAGAGCCTGTAACGCATGAACAATATTCTGCTCCAGACTGGCATCAGCGCCCTTCAGCTTGCCAATACGCCCCACCAGCATCAGTAATACTGTCAACTGAGTGGTAAAGGCTTTCGTTGATGCTACGCCAATCTCAGTACCGGCTTTGGTCATTAACGCTAAATCTGATTCACGCACCAGCGATGAGCCAGCGACGTTACAAATAGCCAGCGACCCCAAATACCCCAACTCTTTTGATAAGCGCAGAGCAGCTAAGGTATCGGCAGTTTCACCTGATTGTGACAAGGTGATCAACAGGCTGTTTGGGCGCACAGCGGATTTGCGGTAACGGAACTCAGACGCAATCTCTACGTCACAAGGCACACCGGCTAATGATTCAAACCAATAACGCGAAACCATGCCTGAGTTATAAGAGGTACCACAGGCAATAATTTGAATATGTTGAACATTTGCCAATAATGCATCCGCTTTAGGGCCAAGTTCAGACAAATCAATTACACCATGATTTAAACGGCCTTCCAGCGTATTTTTAATCGCCATTGGCTGTTCATAAATCTCTTTCTGCATGTAATGGCGGTAAACACCTTTATCACCGGCATCGTACTGCACCTGAGATTCAATTTCAGGGCGCTCAATAGCATTACCCTGTTTATCAAAAATTGCGATGCTACGGCGAGTTACTTCAACCACATCACCTTCTTCCAGGAAGATGAAGCGGCGAGTCACGGGTAATAACGCCAGTTGGTCAGAGGCAATAAAGTTTTCACCTACACCACAACCAATCACTAATGGGCTACCGGAACGCGCAGCCACCAAACGGCTTGGGTCACGACTATCCATAACGACAGTGCCGTAAGCGCCACGTAATTGCGGGATAACACGCTTAACCACTTCCAGCAAAGATCCACCTTGCTGTAGCTCCCAGTGCACCAAGTGAGCAATAACTTCAGTATCTGTTTCAGAACTGAAACGGTAGCCACGACCAATCAGTAATTCACGTAAAGGTTCGTGATTCTCAATAATGCCGTTGTGTACCACAGAGATATAGTCAGAAACATGAGGGTGCGCATTGGCTTCCGATGGCTCACCATGGGTAGCCCAACGGGTATGTGCAATCCCGGTGCCACCATGTAAAGCCTGATTTTCGGCAGCATCAGACAGCGCCTGTACTTTACCCACCCGACGTAAACGCGTCATATTACCTTCAGCGTCAACCACTGCTAAACCAGCAGAGTCATAGCCACGGTATTCAAGACGACGTAAACCTTCGATCAGAATCTCAGCGATATCACGTTGCGCTACTGCGCCAACAATTCCACACATCTATTTTATTCCTATGTAAGGTTCTTTTAGAACCTTGTCGATGTCAGTGACCTGATTTTCCGGATTTTCCGGGTTCCCCGAGCCTGTAGAGTTGGGGATTATTATGTTTTGCTCTGTGTTTTCAGCATCAATAGATAAACCAAAAACACAGGGCAAAACATCCCTTCAAAGAATAAACGATATTGAAGGGGCTGTTTTAATATAACCTAAATAATTCGAGTTGCAGGAAGGCAGCAATTGAGCAACAAATTGGTTGTAAACCAATTTGAACAGCGCCTACGCTGGCCCGTAGGGTGAACCTCTAATGAGGCTCATAATCCCCAGAAGCTTACTTATTTTAAGGTCAACGACCAGTAAGTAACTGGGGTGATTGAACGCAGCCAACGCACCATGCAGCTTGAAATATAACGGGTATAGCTTATTTTTTCTTCACCGGACGCTGCCAGCCCTGAACATGGACTTGTTTAACACGGCTAAGCACTAACTCATTTTCCGCAATATCGCGAGTTACGGTAGTTCCCGCAGCGATAGTGGCACCCTTTGCAACAGTGACCGGCGCGACCAATTGAGTATCGGACCCAACAAACACATCATCGCCAATAATAGTTTTAAACTTATTAGCTCCATCATAGTTGCAAGTTATGGTTCCTGCGCCAATATTTACGCCCGAACCAATCTCGGCATCGCCCAAATAGGAAAGATGACCCGCTTTCGAGCCTTTACCCAAGCGGGTATTTTTGATTTCAACGAAGTTACCAACATGTGCGCCTTCAGCTAATTCAGCACCTGGGCGCAGGCGGGCAAATGGCCCAACAGAGCAGCCAGCATCCAGGCGTGAGTTTTCTAATACGCTGTATGGGCTAATGTCAGAATCATCACCGATCACACAATTTTTCAGTACGCATCCGCTACCAATACGAACCCGATCACCTAAAGTCACATGACCTTCAATGATGACATTGGTATCGATAGTAATATCACGACCATGTGTTAATTCTCCGCGCAAATCAAAGCGCGCGGGATCCAGTAACATCACACCGGCCAATAACAGTTTCTCAGCCTGCTCAGACTGGTATACACGCTCTAGAGCAGCGAGTTGCAGGCGGTTATTTACCCCTTCAACCTCACTCAACCGAGCGGGGTGAACCGCAGCAACCTTCTTACCATCAGCATGTGCCAATGCAATAATATCGGTGATATAAAACTCACCTTGAGCATTATTGTTATCCAGCAGTGATAGCCAGCGCTTTAGATCACGCCCATTAGCAACCAGTATTCCGGTGTTGATTTCATTAATTTCGCGTTGTGCATCACTGGCATCTTTATGCTCAACAATCCCCACCACGTCGCCATTCTCACGCACGATACGGCCATAACCACTTGGGTTATCCAGCTTCACGGTCAACAAGCCAATGCCGCCTTGTGGCTTCGCCGCCAGCAGTCGCTGTAAGGTATCCACAGAGATCAACGGCACATCGCCGTATAGCATCAGCACATCTTCATCGTCAGCAAAGTGCGGTGCGGCTTGTTGCATCGCGTGCCCGGTACCCAACTGTTCAGCTTGTAATACCCAGTTCAAAGAGGGATCGGATAGCGTCTTTTTCAGCAGATCGCCGCCGTGCCCATAAACCAGATGAACGTTTTTTGCACCCAGCTTCATGGCCGCATCAATAACATGCTGAACCATCGGCTTACCTGCCAATGGGTGTAACACCTTAGGAAGGTCGGAATACATGCGTGTTCCCTTACCTGCGGCAAGGATGACTACACTCATTGAGCTGTTAGACATAAGCAACCTGATAACTCCAATTTAATAGACGGAAGTAAACCTGTTTAGCGAAATAATTACTACATATTTCTCAACGAAAAACGTACTCAACCCGCATGGTTAAAGGGTTGTTGCTACTCGTCATGTAACGAAAAAATGGGGCGAAAAGTGTCTGCGATCAGCGACGCTTCCCGTGCTGTTTTTGTCAAAACACATGTACATATTCACGCTATTAACCACTTATTTTACGACAAGAAACAAGAGTTTTCAGAAAGAAACGCTTTGAGTTTAGCTGAGGCTTAACTAAATAGTAGGAAAGCGAATTAAGGGATATAAACAAAAGGCGAGTATCGGTGTTATCTGGTGTATAGGTAAAAAAAATGCCAATCAGATTTACTGACTGGCATTCTATTTTTTATTTATACCTTCGTACTGGAAGTTGCAGTGGCGTTAGCTTGCTACCTACCTGCAACCCCAATGACCTGAGTATATATAGTAATTTTATAAATCAACGAGTTAACGCAACCCATCAGTATAAAATTACATCGCCTTCCTGGTCAGTTCGATTACGCGTAATTTCGCAATCGCCTTCGCCAATTCAGCGGATGCCTGAGCATAGTCGACGTCGCCGTGGGAGTTGTTGATATGATCTTCGGCTTTACGCTTAGATTCCAGCGCTTTAGCTTCGTCCAGATCAGTTCCGCGAATAGCTGTGTCAGCCAATACGATCACAACGCTCGGTTGCACCTCAAGGATGCCGCCAGAAAGATAAATAAACTCTTCCTCACCGAACTGCTTCACGATACGTATCATGCCAGGCTTAATGGCAGTGAGCAGTGGGGCGTGACCTGGGAAAATCCCAAGTTCGCCTTCACTACCCGTCACCTGAATTTTTTGTACCACGCCAGAGAACATCTTCTTCTCTGCGCTCACAACATCCAGATGGTAAGTCATTGCAGCCATGTCACCCTCCAGTCAACAGCGTTACAGTTTCTTGGCTTTTTCCACTGCTTCTTCAATGGTGCCAACCATGTAGAACGCCTGCTCCGGCAAGTGGTCATAGTCGCCGTTCATGATGCCTTTGAAACCACGAATGGTATCTTTCAGCGAAACGAACTTGCCCGGTGAACCGGTAAAGACTTCTGCCACGAAGAACGGTTGAGACAGGAAGCGCTGAATTTTACGCGCACGGGATACAACCAGTTTGTCATCTTCTGACAACTCGTCCATACCCAAGATTGCGATGATGTCTTTCAGCTCCTGGTAACGTTGCAGAATAGACTGCACGCCACGCGCTACATCGTAGTGCTCCTGACCAACAACCAGCGGATCAAGCTGACGGCTGGTGGAGTCAAGTGGGTCAACCGCAGGGTAAATACCCAAAGAGGCGATTTGACGACTCAAAACGACGGTTGCATCCAAGTGAGCAAAGGTGGTTGCTGGTGATGGGTCAGTCAAGTCATCGGCAGGCACGTAAACGGCCTGAACAGAAGTGATTGAACCCGTCTTGGTGGACGTAATACGTTCCTGCAACACACCCATCTCTTCTGCCAGCGTTGGCTGGTAGCCTACCGCAGATGGCATACGACCCAGCAGTGCGGATACTTCCGTACCGGCCAAGGTATAGCGATAGATGTTATCGATGAACAACAGTACGTCACGACCTTCATCACGGAATTTCTCCGCCATGGTCAGGCCGGTCAGAGCAACGCGCAGACGGTTACCTGGTGGCTCATTCATCTGGCCATATACCAAGGATACTTTGTCCAGAACGTTGGAGTCCGTCATCTCGTGGTAGAAGTCGTTACCCTCACGAGTACGCTCACCCACACCGGCAAATACAGAATAACCTGAGTGCTCGATCGCGATGTTACGAATAAGCTCCATCATGTTTACTGTTTTACCAACACCCGCACCACCAAACAGACCCACTTTACCGCCCTTAGCGAACGGGCAAATCAAGTCCATTACTTTGATACCGGTTTCTAACAAATCTTGTGAGCTGGCAAGCTCTTCGTAAGAAGGCGCTTCACGGTGGATTGCCCAACGCTCTTCTTCACCGATCGGACCTTTCATGTCGATTGGGTCACCCAATACGTTCATGATACGGCCCAGAGTTGATTTACCAACCGGCACTTCAATTGGGTGTTCCAGGTTGATGACTTTCAACCCGCGGCTCAGACCATCGGAAGAGCCCATTGCGATACAACGAACAACACCACCGCCTAGCTGTTGCTGAACTTCCAGCACCAGCTTCTCAGCAGTGCCTTCAACCTCAAGGGCGTTGTACACTTTTGGTACAGCGTCTTGGGGGAATTCGACGTCCACTACGGCGCCGATTACCTGGATAATCTTTCCAGTAGCCATCTTGAATCCTCTACGTAATACGTTTACCCGTCATATTTCAAATTGCTGGGGCGTTGGCTGCTTTTTCTCACCCCAGTTGCTTACTTTATTAGCAAGCGCCAGGGGATTTGCTCAGTTGCCGCCGTTTCGCAATCTGAACTATTTAGGGTAATAACCTGGTTAAACCGCGGAGGCTCCCCCGACGATCTCGGTGAGTTCCTGAGTGATGCTGGCCTGACGAGCCTTGTTGTAAACCAACTGCAGCTCTTTGATCAGACTACCGCCGTTATCGGTGGCGGCTTTCATCGCTACCATTCGCGCGGCCTGCTCGCTGGCCAGGTTTTCAACGACGCCCTGATAAACTTGCGATTCCACATAGCGACGCAGGAGGGTATCCAGCAATGCTTTAGGATCGGGTTCATACAGGTAATCCCAGGATTTCTTCTTCAGCTCACCATCTTCCGCAGGCGGAAGCGGTAGTAGCTGCATGATCCGTGGTTCCTGAGACATCGTATTGATAAACTTGTTATTAACGATATACAGCTTATCCAGACGACCTTCATCATAGGCTTGCAACATCACTTTGACTGGCCCGATAAGCTCTGACAAGGAAGGGTTATCCCCCATGCCAGTAACCTGAGCGACAATCTTGCCACCCACGGAACCAAAGAAAGAAGCTGCTTTTGATCCAATCAGCGCTAAATCACATTCAACGCCTTTTTCAGACCAACCTTTCATCTCAGCCAACAGTCTTTTGAACAGGTTAATGTTCAAACCACCGCACAAGCCACGGTCTGTAGAAACCACCAGATACCCAACGCGCTTAACGTCACGCTCTTCCAGGTACGGATGTTTATATTCCAGATTACCTAACGCAAGGTGACCAATCACACTACGCATAGTTTCTGCATAAGGACGGCTGGCCGCCATGCGTTCCTGCGATTTACGCATTTTGGAGGCGGCGACCATCTCCATGGCTTTGGTGATCTTTTGCGTGTTTTGCACGCTGGCGATCTTGGAACGTATCTCTTTTGCGCCGGCCATTTCTGCTTCTCCTCATTACCAGACGGCCTGCTTTTCTAATGAAAAGCAAGGCCGCATAGCGTTACCAGGACTGGGTTGCCTTAAATGTATCAAGGATGCCTTTCAGCTTGCCCTCGATCTCATCGTTGTACGCGCCAGTTTGGTTGATTTGTTGCAGAAGCTCGGCATGCTCACGGTCAGCAAACGCTAACAGCGCAGCTTCAAAGCTACCTACCTTCGCCAACTCAACATCACCCAGATAACCACGTTCAGCTGCGAACAGAACCAGAGATTGCTGCGCAACAGACATCGGTGCGTATTGTTTCTGTTTCAGAAGCTCGGTCACTTTCTGACCGTGGCTCAGCTGTTTACGTGTTGCATCATCCAAATCGGATGCGAACTGGGAGAACGCAGCAAGTTCACGATACTGTGCCAGAGCAGTACGAATACCACCGGACAGTTTTTTCATGATCTTGGTTTGCGCTGCACCACCCACACGAGATACGGAGATACCTGGGTTAACCGCAGGACGAATACCGGCGTTAAACAGGCTGGATTCCAGGAAGATCTGACCATCGGTAATCGAAATTACGTTAGTCGGAACGAACGCGGAAACGTCCCCTGCTTGAGTTTCAATGATTGGCAATGCGGTCAAAGAACCGGTTTTACCTTTCACTTCACCCTTGGTAAAGGCTTCAACGTAGTCGGCGTTAACACGCGCAGCACGCTCGAGCAAACGGGAGTGGAGGTAGAATACGTCGCCAGGGTAAGCTTCACGACCTGGTGGACGACGGAGCAGCAAGGAGATTTGACGATATGCAACAGCCTGTTTAGACAGGTCATCATAAATAATCAGCGCATCTTCACCGCGGTCGCGGAAATATTCACCCATAGCACAACCGGAGTAAGGTGCCAGGTACTGCAATGCTGCAGATTCTGAGGCGGTAGCTACAACCACAATGGTATTAGCCAAAGCGCCATGCTCTTCCAGTTTACGCACTACGTTAGCAACAGTAGAGGCTTTCTGGCCGATAGCAACATACACACATTTGATGCCGGAATCGCGTTGGTTGATGATCGCATCAATCGCCAAAGCAGTTTTACCTGTCTGACGGTCACCGATGATCAATTCACGCTGGCCACGACCAATTGGGATCATGGCATCCACTGACTTATAGCCCGTCTGAACAGGCTCATCAACGGATTGACGTTCAATAACGCCAGGTGCGATAGCTTCAACAGCTGAGAAGCCGTCGTTTTCTACCGGACCTTTACCATCAATAGGTTCACCCAGAGTATTGACGACGCGACCCAACAGGCCACGACCGACGGGAACTTCCAGGATACGGCCAGTACATTTAACCTTCATGCCTTCGGCAAGATCGGCGTACGGACCCATAACTACAGCACCTACGGAGTCGCGCTCCAGGTTCAGTGCGATTGCGTAACGGTTGCCTGGCAGTGCGATCATCTCGCCCTGCATAACATCGGCTAAGCCGTGTACGCGAATGATCCCGTCACTAACGGAAACAATAGTACCTTCATTGTGAGCTTCGCTCACCACATTGAACTGAGCAATGCGCTGCTTGATCAGTTCGCTGATTTCGGTGGAATTCAGTTGCATATGCTCCAGTCCCCTTAAGACTGCAAGACGTCCGCCAGGCGTTCTAGACGACCGCGAACGCTGCCATCTATCACCATATCGCCTGCACGTATTACTACGCCGGCCATTACGGACTTATCGATTTTGCAATTCAGCTTAACTTTGCGTGATAGACGTTTTTCCATCGCAGCAGCAATTTTAGCTAGCTGTTCGTCTTTCAGTGGGCTCGCAGAGCTCACTTCGACGTCGACGGTCGACTCCAGCGAGGCACGCAGTTGAATAAACTGCTGTAGCACCTCAGGAAGAACCAGTAAACGGCCATTCTCCGCCATAACTCGAATGAAGTTCTGTGCGGGTTCATCGAGCTGATCACCACAGACTGCAATAAACGTCTTAGACATTGTTTCAGGTGCTACAGCACCGGAAAGCAATTCAGCGATCTGTTCATTGCGCGTCACTTGGGCAGTAAACGCTAGCATATCCTGCCAACGATCAACCGCCTGGTGCTCAACAGCAAAGTCAAAAGCTGCTTTGGCGTAGGGGCGAGCTACAGTTACAAATTCAGACATCAGCCCCTCCCTCCTTACAGTTCAGCGACCAGTTTATCAACGATGTCGCTGTTAGCAGCTTCATCCACGGAACGTTCGATGATCTTCTCGGCGCCAGCTATAGCCAACATCGCGACTTGCTTACGCAACTCTTCACGAGCACGCTTACGTTCGGCGTCGATCTCTGCCTGCGCTTGCGCCACGATTTTGTTACGTTCCTGTTCGGCTTCAGTTTTAGCTTCATCAAGGATCTGAGCTTTGCGTTTACTTGCCTGCTCAATGATCACCTGTGCTTCTGCTTTAGCCTTCTTCAGTTGGTCGGTCGCATTGGCTTGCGCTAAGTCCAAATCTTTTTTGGCACGCTCTGCAGAAGAGAGACCGTCAGCAATTTCTTTTTGACGCTTCTCGATGGCAGCCATAATTGGCGGCCATATATACTTCATACAAAACAGGACAAACAGGACAAACGCGATGGCCTGGCCGAGGATTGTTGCGTTAAGATTCACAGCACAATGCCTCTTTAAAAGTTAATAGTTTGGTGTAGTTCACGGTAGAGAAAACTCTACTTACGCGACAGCAAACATCACGTACAGACCCAGACCAACAGCGATCATAGGGATGGCGTCAACCAGACCCATGACGATAAAGAACTGTGTACGCAGCAGAGGAATCAGGTCAGGCTGACGTGCAGCGCCTTCCAAAAATTTACCACCCAGGATGCCGATACCGATCGCAGCACCGATTGCCGCTAAACCCATCATTATAGCGGCAGCCATGTACAGCAGATCCATATTCAGGTTTTCCATGACAGTCTCCAGTTATTTCAGTTAAACGTAGTAATGTTATAAGAAAATCAGTGCTCTTCGGACGCCATCGACAGATAGACAATCGTTAGAACCATGAAGATAAAGGCTTGTAACGTAATAATCAGTATGTGGAAGATAGCCCAAGGTAAACTGAGCATCCACTGTGACCACCACGGCAACAGACCCGCAATAAGGATGAAGATCAACTCACCCGCATACATGTTGCCGAACAGTCGCAAACCGAGTGAAACGGGTTTGGACAGCAGGCTGACACCTTCCAGAATTAAGTTAACTGGAATAAATATCGGGTGATTGAACGGCTGCATCGTGAGTTCTTTTACGAAGCCGCCTACACCTTTCATTTTGATGCTATAGAACAGAATCAGGATGAAGACACCCAATGCCATGGACAAGGTAATACTCACGTCCGCAGTAGGTACCACGCGCAATGCAGGTAACCCAAAGACATGTTCACCGATGTAAGGCAGTAAATCGATTGGCAGTAAGTCCATCATGTTCATCAATAAAACCCAAACAAACACGGTCAGGGCTAATGGTGCTATGACTTTACTTTTGCCGTGGTACATATCCCGCACGCTGTTATCGACAAAACCGATAATTAACTCAACAGCAGTCTGCAATTTGCCAGGCACGCCACTGGTGGCACCTGCCGCAACTTTGCGGAACACAAACAGAAAAGCTAACCCCAGCACGACAGAGAAGAACAAAGAGTCAATGTTCAACGTCCAGAACGTTGCAGGGCCAGGTGAGTGGGGATTGACCAACTCAAAGGTACGCAGGTCCAACTGAAGGTTATTCAGGTGGTGACCTATGTAGTCCCTTGGAGTAGAGATTTCTCCTGATGCAGACATGATGCCTCTTACCCTTTTTGTAGTTAAATACGATAACGGTTAAGTACGGTAGCCGCTAATCACAGCCGGTGCCAATATCTGCACAATCAGCACCGCCAAATAGGTTAAACCGAGTGGCGCAAACGCTGCTTTAAACAGCCCCAAAGCCACAATCAGCAAAATTATCGTTACGATAACTTTTAACCCTTCGCCAATGGCAAACGACCACGCAACACGACCTGGAGCTGCTGTTTTTGCCTGATGGCGGCAAGCAAACAACATAAACATGGCGCTGGGCAACCAAGCCGCCAATCCTCCTGCCAGAGCAGAAGCACTCCATTCCAGGCTTTTAAAGCCAAAAGCAGCACTGAGAACAACAAAAGTCATTAACTGCAAAAACAGCAGCTTTCGTGCGATTTTCCCACTGTAAAGGGATACAGGCATGACGTTTGTTCTCTCCGAACCACACTAAGGGTATGCTGAGTGAGGTATAAAACTGCCTTTTACCCCATTGAGTCAAGCAGCAAAAAACGAGCAAATTATACGGGCCACTCAAACGAATTCAATCGATAAGTAGCGAAAAGGTGAACAATTATTTAAATTTTCTTCTTTCGGACTATTTTCACAAGAAAAGCCTCGGAATAAAGCCCCCATTTAATTGTCTGACGATTCCAACCATTATCAATAAAGCGTGCAACTGATCACAAAACTTAAAACAAACTGATTTATATCCCATAAAGCTTCTGTTTGTCTTTAACGAAAAGAGCCATTAAAAAGTTTTATAAATCATAATGTTAAAATTAAACTATTATCGAACAACTTATCTACTTAGTAAAAACTTCCCGTTGACATTTCAGATAATAATCAAGCAACACTTCGTCTACATAAAAAGAGTGATGGCACAGCTAAAGTAATGACTAAAGTGACTATTTGCCAGCTTTCAATATAGTTATGCCATCTGTTATCGCTGTTTTTGTAAACAACACGTAAAATATAATCTGCCGGTACGATAGTAAGCGAAGAAATACTTATCGATATTAAAAATAATAAATACGATAATTTTCCTACCATCCGCCAAGGATTTATTACATTTTTTTGATAAATAGCAAAGTTAGTTTGACTTAAGAATGACCAGATGGCGTTCACCTTCCAACTCTGGCACCTGCAATCGCACGACCGATTCAAGGCTAATACCCTCCGGCAGTACGGCTAACTCATCGTCCGGCCTCACCCCTTTAAGCGCATAAAAGCGCCCTTCAGGCTTAGCTGGCAAATGATGACACCAAGACAGCATATCTTGTAGAGATGCAAATGCACGGCTTATTACACCATCAAATGGCGGTTTTGCGGCAAAGTCCTCAACTCGGCTTTGCACTGGCTCAATATTATTTAAGCCCAGTTCGTGCTGTACCTGACGCAAGAAGCGTACACGTTTACCCAAGCTATCTAGCAACGTAAAGTGCGCAGTAGGCCGTACAATTGCCAGCGGTATCCCAGGAAGCCCAGGGCCGGTGCCCACATCAATAAACCGGTCACCCTGCAAATGTGGGTTAACCACAATACTATCCAGAATATGTCGCACTAGCATTTGCTGTGGGTCACGAACAGAAGTCAGATTGTAAGCTTTGTTCCACTTATGCAGCAGTTCTACATAGCCTATCAACTGTAATTTTTGCTGTTCAGGTAACACAATAGCTGCGGCATTTAGCAGGGAATCTAATTTTTTTAACACAACAATATCCTCTGACTAAGCTCGTTCAGTCAGCATGAAAAGGGCCGGGATGAGGAATGATAATCTAGCTTGGCAGTGGTTTGAACCGTTAGTTGTGGCCTGAAGCAAAGAAGAACTTACCTGCACTGCTTATCCCTTAGCAATGCAGGCAAACGTCGGTTGTTAGGCACTACGGCGTAACAACCCCTGTTTTTTCAGCCAAACCAATAAAATAGAGATTGCTGCTGGGGTAATGCCAGAAATACGCGAGGCTTGTCCGATTGAGTTAGGTTTGTGATCGTTCAGTTTAGCGATGACTTCGTTCGATAAACCAGACACCTGACGATAATCCAGATCAGCCGGCAGTAGAGTATTCTCATTGCGCAGTTGTTTTTCAATTTCTTCCTGCTGACGCGCGATATACCCTTCATATTTAACCTGAATTTCAACCTGATCCGCAGCTTGTGGATCTGTTAATGCTGGGCCAAAAGAGGTTAGGGTTGTCAGCAAACGATAATCAATTTCAGGCCGACGCAGTAATTCTTCACCATTGGCTTCTTTAGACAACGGCGATTTCAGTAATGCATTGATCTCAGAAACATTTTCTGAGTGTGGATGTACCCAGATATCACGCAGACGTTGGCGTTCTTTTTCAATTTGTTCAATTTTCTTGCTGAAATGTGCCCAACGAGCATCGTCAACCAGCCCTAATTTACGGCCCATCTCAGTCAGGCGCAGATCCGCGTTATCTTCGCGCAGCATCAAGCGATATTCTGCGCGTGAGGTAAACATGCGATACGGTTCTTTGGTGCCAAGGGTGCTTAAATCGTCCACCAGCACGCCAAGGTAAGCTTCATCGCGGCGAGGTGACCATCCATCGTCATCGTTAGCGAAGCGGCCCGCATTAAGCCCTGCAAGCAGCCCTTGAGCCGCTGCTTCTTCATAGCCGGTAGTGCCATTGATTTGCCCAGCAAAGAACAGACCGTGGATATATTTGCTTTCCAAGGTAGGTTTCAAATCACGTGGATCAAAGAAATCATATTCGATGGCATAACCTGGTCGAACGATCCGGGCATTTTCCAGCCCTTTCATTGAACGGACGATTTGCATCTGTACATCGAAAGGCAGGCTGGTTGAAATACCGTTCGGATAGATCTCATTACTGGTCAGACCTTCTGGTTCAAGGAAGATCTGGTGTGAATTACGATCAGCGAAACGCATGACTTTGTCTTCGATCGACGGACAGTAGCGTGGCCCGATCCCTTCAATGATCCCGGCATACATTGGGCTACGATCCAAGTTATTGCGGATCACTTCATGCGTTTTTTCATTGGTATACGTAATGTGGCACGCCATCTGCTCAGGGTGTTGATCGGCATGACCCAGGAAAGAGAATACTGGAATAGGCGTATCACCGAACTGAGGGGCCAATTGGCTAAAATCAATGGTCCGCGCATCAATACGTGGTGGAGTACCGGTCTTAAGGCGATTAACGCGCAGTGGTAATTCACGCAAACGCTGTGACAATGAGATGGATGGCGGATCACCAGCACGGCCACCACTGTAGTTCTGAAGACCGATATGAATTTTTCCGTCGAGGAAAGTACCAACGGTTAATACCACTGCTTTCGCCCGGAATTTAAGACCCATTTGGGTGACTGCACCCACAACGCGATCATTTTCAACAATCAGATCTTCAACTGGCTGTTGAAAGAGAGTCAGGTTTGGCTGGTTTTCCAATGCAGTACGTATTGCCTGCCGATACAGAACACGGTCAGCCTGAGCTCGGGTCGCTCTTACCGCTGGCCCTTTGCTGGCGTTTAGTATCCTAAACTGAATACCTGCCCGGTCAGTCGCCATGGCCATCAGGCCACCCAGAGCATCGATCTCTTTTACCAAATGTCCCTTACCGATACCGCCAATCGCTGGGTTACAAGACATTTGTCCCAGTGTGTCGATGTTGTGCGTCAGCAATAAGGTCTGACGTCCCATGCGTGCCGCTGCCATTGCAGCTTCCGTGCCGGCATGGCCACCACCAATGATGATGACGTCAAATTGATCTGGATAAAACATGGTACTGCACCTCGCCGTTATGCGAATTTCTGTGTTTGCCCTGGGGTGGGGGATTCTACTCAAGTTTAGACTTTCGACCAAGCGGCTTAGGATCCCCCTTAATTAAAAGAAGATCTTTTTATTTAAAGATCTCTTTATTAGATCTCTTATTAGGATCATGATCCTCTGTGGATAAGTGATTATTCACATGTAAGATCATAGTATTAAGGAAGATCGTTTGCTGTGAATGATCGGTGATCCTATTGCGTATAAGCTGGGATCTAAATGGCATGTTATGCACAGGCACTTTGGAGTACCAAGGTTGTTATGTGGATATGTACCGGTTTTACCCTGCTTTTAAGCATACTTATCCACATTCGTTCGCGTGATCTTTAATCAAATTAGAGCAAATTAATCCAATTTTTGACCCAAACCTCTGCCGGATCCTCGGGAATTTCATGTTGGATGACGTCAATTTCTAAAATATCACCCAAACGTTTGGCGCCTTGTGCGATCAATTGTTGATCCAATGCTCTCACTGCACCGCAGAAAGTGTCATATTCTGAACTGCCCAAACCAACAGCACCAAAGTGCACTTGAGAAAGATCAGGCTTCTGTTGTTCGATTTGTTCTAATAATGGTTGAAGGTTATCTGGGAGATCACCCGCACCGTGGGTTGATGTGACTATTAGCCACGTACCCTCAAGCGTAAGCTCGTCTAATTCAGGGCCATGCAGCGTCTCTGTAGAAAAACCTGCTTCTTCTAATTTCTCAGCTAAATGTTCAGCAACATATTCAGCGCTGCCGAGTGTACTGCCACTGATCAAGGTAATGTCAGCCATAAAGAACCCAACCGAAGTAAAGAGCCGGTATTGTACGCTGTGAATCAGCTGGGATCTACCTGTGGATAATGTGGGTATAGTTATTTAGTGCTCAAGGCACAATGGTACGCATGATGGGGTTTTGCAGGGAGATAAGTGTCTCCGTTGACTGGATCTCATCGATAGTCTGGATCTTGTTGATAAGTACCTGCTGGAGCGCATCTATTGACTTACACATCACTTTAATAAAAATGCTGTAGTGGCCGGTGGTGTAATAGGCTTCTACAACTTCTTCTAAACCTTCCAGTTTTTTTAGTGCCGACGGGTAGTCTTTGGCACTTTTCAAAATAATACCGATAAAGCAACACACGTCATACCCGAGTTTTTTTGGATTAACGTGAACACAAGCCGCGGTAATGATCCCTGCCTGGCGCATTTTCTCCACTCGCACATGGATAGTTCCTGGACTCACGCCAAAATTTTTTGCCAATTCAGCATAAGGTGTGCGCGCATTTTCCATTAATGCGTTCAGGATGCCGCGATCGAGATTATCGATTTGATAAATTTCACCCATATTTGCCTCCTTTTTTTAACGATTAGTTAATTTAAGACCCATAAAAATGAATGATTAAAAGTGAAAAGGCAATATTGTTTGTTGGATATTGAATTTAACCCTCATTCTGTTGCTTAATCGATGTCAAGCCAGGTGGCATAACCTAATTAGCATAATCAGTAATAACGAATCGAGAAAACGGCAATGAAAAAACAATTTATCCAAAAACAACAACAAATCAGCTTCGTAAAATCATTCTTTTCCCGTCAATTAGAACAACAACTGGGTCTGATTGAAGTACAGGCACCAATCCTGAGTCGTGTGGGTGATGGTACTCAAGATAACCTTTCAGGTTCAGAGAAAGCCGTTCAGGTAAAAGTGAAGACATTGCCGGATGCAACTTTTGAAGTCGTTCATTCATTAGCTAAATGGAAACGCAAAACCTTGGGTCGCTTTGATTTTGGTGCTGACCAAGGGATATATACTCATATGAAAGCATTGCGCCCTGATGAAGATCGCCTAAGTGCTATTCATTCTGTGTATGTTGATCAGTGGGATTGGGAACGCGTGATGGGCGATGGTGAACGCAACCTGGCTTATCTGAAATCCACTGTTAACAAGATTTATACCGCTATTAAAGAAACTGAAGTAGCGATCAGTGCTGAATTTGGTGTGAAACCATTCCTGCCAGAGAATATTCAGTTTATCCACAGCGAAAGCCTGCGCGCTCGCTTCCCTGACCTGGATGCTAAAGGCCGCGAACGTGCGATAGCTAAAGAGCTGGGAGCTGTATTCCTGATTGGCATCGGTGGTAAATTGGCTGACGGTAAATCTCATGATGTGCGAGCGCCAGATTATGATGACTGGACGTCGCCGAGTGCTGAAGGTTTTGTGGGCTTGAACGGTGACATTATTGTCTGGAACCCTGTTCTTGAAGACGCGTTTGAAATCTCATCCATGGGGATACGTGTTGATGCTGAGGCACTTAAACGCCAATTGGCACTGACTTCTGATGAAGATCGTCTGAAACTGGAATGGCACCAATCACTGCTGAGTGGTGAAATGCCGCAAACTATCGGTGGCGGTATCGGCCAGTCTCGTTTAGTGATGTTATTGCTGCAACAGCAACATATCGGTCAGGTTCAATGTGGTGTATGGGGGCCAGAAATTAGCGAGAAGGTTGCAGGCCTGCTGTAAATCCCCTTCATACTTGATGTTGTAGGGTTGTTAGCGGCGCGCACTCACCTGAATCACTTACTTGAGTAAGCTCATCGGGGTTTGTTCGCTTGCTGCCTACCTACAACACCAATTATATTGGGTATTGATTCCCAATATAATTGCGGGTTTTTAATCTATGCTGTAGTGATATATAAATATTTTAAATATCACTATATGCAAGGTTGTTGATGTTATGGCCCTTTTTCATCCTATAAAGCACTATTTACACGCTCGGCCACGATTGTTGTTTTCGCTTGGCGCGGGTGTTGTCACTTATTTCCTGCTGCCAACACATTACTCGGTATTGCTGCGCCTAATGGTGAGTTGGAATGTTTCCGCCTGGCTTTATTTACTGTTTTTATGGTTGCAATTATTACGCACTGATTCGACGAAAATCAGCAAAATAGCCCGGGTGCAGGATGAAAGTGCCAGCATGGTGTTGAGTATTGTCAGCATGGCGTGTCTGGCCAGTATTCTGGTTATTTTATTTGAATTGAGCACGGCGAATCAGCTCTCAGGCTCTGCCAAGGCGTTCCATTTGGTCCTGACAGGGCTGACGTTATTGGTTTCATGGTTATTATTATCCACCGCTTTTACTATGCATTACGCACATTTGTTTTATATGCGCCGCGATAAATCAGAAACGGTTCTACCGTTACTTTTCCCCAAAGAGATAACCACGCCTTCCTATTGGGATTTCCTTTATTTCTCATTTACCATTGGTGTGGCTTGCCAAACTGCCGATGTCTCTACCGGCACGTCAGATATCCGCCGCGTAGTGCTCTTGCAGTCAGTGTTATCATTTATCTTTAATATGACGATATTGGGGTTGTCGATAAACGTTGGTGCCGGCCTGCTTAACTAGCGCTTCCAGCGGCGCATCAAGCGGCTTTTTAGCCCAGTATCAAAACGCCAGATATGATCGAAAATTCGCATGATACCAGGCTTACCATACGCAGACATGGCAACAGCATGAAAACGGTGCTGGTGGGCTTGTTGCTGGATTTTAATCTTTCTGACTAATTCGTCTGGTAAACGTTGGGCGATAAAATCTGAAATGATCACTGCATCTGCGTCATACCATTCTCTATCTTCCATTTTATTTAATGTGCTGGCTAAGCAAGCAGCCAGATCGGTACCTCCGCGAAAATGTTGGCCAAGAAAACGAATCGCCTGCTCAATACCACTGGCAGCAGATAGCTCGTAGTGAATTATTTCAGTGGCAAATAGCATGATGTAACAGCGGCGATTATCTGCCAGTGCAATTCGAAGCAGAGCCAGACAAAATGCTTTGGCACATTGTTCGTTAAATCCACCCATGGAGCCTGAGGTATCGACACAGACGATAAAAGGGCCGCGAGGGTGTTCATCATTGCTTTTAAGACTGACCGGGCGCTGTAAGGTTTTCTCCTGCCAGTTGTCACCCTGCAAACGGTAAGTGAGTAAGCGGCGCTCCAGTAAACGGCGATAAAACTCAAATTCCAGCTCGCTCATCCCTAACATCACCAGTTCAGTCGGGAGCAATCGCAAAATATCATTGCTTTGATGAATGCCACTGACCTCCTCTGGCACCGTATCGGGCTGGCGGACCATGACAGTATAAGGTTCGTAGCGAGCCTCTGGTGTCGGTTGTGCCTTTGCTGAACGGCTACGACCCAATTGCTCGGCCAGTTGTTGTAATTCGGGTTGTTGTTGTAGAAAGTCACCGTATTGCAGTAGCAATTGATAATCGCCACGCTGTAAGTGGCCCTGACTCATATCCCAAAGCCGCCCTGCCGCCCCATCATTGGTTGCCAGTACAGGTTCTAATGCCCCACTGAGCGCCAATCTCTGCTGGAGTTCAGCCAGAAGTTGTTCCCGCTCTTGCTCAAGTAA
Source organism: Yersinia sp. 2540 StPb PI (assembly GCF_052217165.1). NCBI lineage: Bacteria > Pseudomonadati > Pseudomonadota > Gammaproteobacteria > Enterobacterales > Yersiniaceae > Yersinia > Yersinia sp. 2540 StPb PI. The sequence goes on along the minus strand of NZ_JAZGQC010000001.1, from coordinate 449,985 downwards.
CTGGTGATGAATGGTGATGGTTTGTAGCGTTAGACTGACACGCCAACGCTGTAAAAATAAGGTTTGTAAACTATCACCGGGTTGAGGGTTTCTGGCTAAATCAGCGGTTTGTAGCAATGTATTGGCTTGTGAAGCAAAGGGCGATTGCCATTGCTGTAACTGAGCCACAATATCTGGCAGATGCGCATAAAATAGTGGGCTACTTTCCAACAGGCTTTGTTGGTATAGGGAAAACTCATTTGCCAGAGCAGCTGGGGCTTTAGCCTCGCGGATACGCTGCTGTAAGTTTTGCCTCCAACCAGGAATATCTTTCATTAGCGCCCGTTTAATTCGCGGGAATTTTTCGAAAAATAGTGCTAATTGAGGTGACGCCAATAGCCCGATCACCATCTCTTCGATAAGCTCACCCTCACTTATCGATAGCAGCATATCCAATGTTGCCAGGCTGAGCATCTGTCAGTGTCCGCGCATTTTTTGCTGTTGCTGTTTAAGTTGTTCTGCCACCTGCAACAAGCTGGCCTCGACTTTGGCAAGCCATGAGGAGGGAGTGAATAAACACGGCTGATGTTGGCTGAATAGCCGCCGCTGTTCGGCAAGACTATGTTCTACTGTGGTTAATTCCACCAGCAATTCCGGGGGAACACTGGCAGTTGCCGCGCCCGGTTGGGAAAGTGTGGAGGGTTGGCGGCTGATATCTAGTATCGTGATATGCAATTGATCATCAATTTCTGCATCAATGGATTGGGCATAACCAACACCATTTAATTTAGCGCGCAAGCTCCCTCCTTTGTTCAACCATTGAGCGAGGGCATCTTTTTCTATTTGCAAATGGGTAACTTGAATATCATGCAGGCTGAGCGGTTTTTGCAGCAAAAGCGTCAAAGTGCTGTCTGTCAGGTCGTCTGGTAGAGCATATTGGGGTTTGCGGCTGAACATACCGCTTTGTTTGACGATGGTTAACGCTTGATGGTCACTTTGCTGTTGTTGGTGCTGTAACCACTGACCCTGAACATGTTGTAGTTTCATTAACAGGCTTTGCTGTTGATATCCCTGCTCGGTTAATAACTGTTCAAGCTGCTGTTGCAGCAGCTTAAGCGAACTGAGGTCATGCCACAGGCAATCTTTCAGCAAGATTAAGTCGATGGGTGTTACTTCACTGCGGCCACTAAAGAAAGCACTGGCTTGTAACAGGCGTAGCGCTTTTTTCCAACGTCTATCTGAGACATAGGGCGCTTGTTCTTGCGCACTGAGCCGTTGACGTAACTGAAAAATAAGCTCAAAACAGTGATCCGGTAAGGTGATTTTGTCGATCAACGGTTGCCACTGATAGAACTCTTCATCGCTGATACTGAGATTTTCTGCCACCGGATTATGATTTTCATTCTGTCGGCTGAGCAGTAGTGAGCGGAAGTTCTGCTTCTCTTGTACGCGATCCAGCCATAGGCGGATCAACATGCGGTCATAAAGTGCTTCCAGGCTACTATCAGCGTCAGGCAGCTCGTTAGAGGCAGTAACGAGTAATCGCATAGGGATGCTGTCTTCCCGATCACCATTTCTAAAGCGCCGTTCATTAATCGCTGTCAGTAAGGTGTTCAGAATTGCCGGGCCGGCTTTCCAGATCTCATCCAAAAAGACGATTTCAGCCTCCGGCAGGTAACCGCCTGTCATCCGTTGATAGCGTCCCTCCTCTTTCAATGCCTGAATCGAGAGGGGGCCAAACACCTCTTCCGGTGTTGAGAAACGGGTCATCAGATATTCAAATGCACGGGCATTACGGAAGGCAAATTTCAGGCGGCGGGCAATCAGGCTTTTGGCAATTCCTGGTGGGCCGAGCAAAAAAACACTCTCGCCACTGAGGGCGGCCAGCAAACATAAGCGGATAGCTTCCTGTCTTTCATACAGACCACTTTCAAGGGCGCTGCTTAAGCGGGAGATTCTTTCTGCTAATTGCGATGATTGCGCCATAATTGTTCTACATGTTCCGTTAGTTGATTGATTTTTACCTGATAAAAAGGAATAAACCATCTTTTCTTCATGGGATCGCTGATTTTATTAATAAGATAGTTCGTTGATTCGTAGAATTTTTATATCATCAGTTATTTGTAGTTGATGAATTTTCGCTCTGTTAGGTGCCTATTTAAGAGTAGGCAATCCATTGAAATCGTGCATACTGTGCGCCTTTTGGTGGGCGTATAAACAATACAGAACCGAGGATTAAGGTTCTTAAACGCACGCATCAGCTTATGGATGTTCTAGCAAAAAGAAATCAATTATGAGCACAGAACATAAACAGTCTTTATCGGCGGTAACCCTGGCAGCAATAGGGGTAGTTTACGGTGATATTGGTACCAGCCCGCTCTATACCTTGAGAGAGTGCTTTTCTGGTCATTATGGTTTTGATGTCCGCCCGGACGTGGTGTTTGGCTTTTTATCGCTGATTTTCTGGATGCTTATCCTGATAGTCTCGATTAAATATCTTACCTATGTCATGCGGGCCGATAACGCCGGCGAAGGGGGGATTTTAACGTTAATGTCTTTGGCTGGGCGTAATACCTCTTCCAGAGCCACCTCAATACTGGTGATTCTCGGGTTAATTGGCGGCAGTTTCTTTTATGGTGAGGTGGTCATCACCCCGGCAATATCCGTTATGTCGGCCATTGAAGGGCTAGAAATAGCAGCCCCAGCATTAGACCCTTATATTGTTCCCTGCTCCATTGCGGTACTCACTCTGCTGTTTGTGATTCAAAAGCACGGTACCGGCAGTGTCGGTAAATTATTCGCTCCCGTGATGCTGGTCTGGTTTCTGACGATCGCACTACTTGGTTTACGCAGTATTATTGCGAATCCAGAAGTATTGGTTGCGCTGAATCCTAAATGGGCGATAGGTTTCTTTGCTGAATATAAAACCGTGTCGTTTTATGCGCTTGGTGCCGTCGTATTGGCGATAACCGGGGTGGAAGCCTTATATGCAGATATGGGCCATTTTGGTAAATTCCCTATTCGTTTAGCTTGGTTTACCGTGGTTTTGCCCTCATTAGTACTGAACTATTTTGGTCAGGGCGCGTTATTGCTGAAAAACCCTGAAGCCATCAAAAACCCCTTCTTCTTATTAGCCCCTGATTGGGCATTGATTCCGCTGTTAATTCTGGCGACGCTGGCGACCGTTATTGCCTCGCAGGCGGTTATTTCCGGTGTCTTCTCGCTCACCCGACAGGCGGTTCGCTTAGGCTATTTACCGCCAATGCGGATTATTCATACCTCCGAAATGGAATCTGGCCAGATATATATCCCGGTCATTAACTGGACTCTCTATCTGGCGGTGGTATTGGTTATTGTGGGCTTCGAACGTTCCAGTAACCTGGCGGCCGCGTACGGTATCGCCGTAACCGGCACCATGGTGATAACCAGTATTCTGTTCTGCATCGTGGCATTGAAAAACTGGCACTGGAATCGGGTATTTGTCGGCATCTTACTGGTGATTTTGCTGATTATCGATGTCCCTATGTTCTCTGCCAATGCGTTGAAATTGTTCTCAGGTGGTTGGTTGCCAGTGTCTCTGGGGCTGGTGATGTTTATCATCATGACTACCTGGAAAAGTGAACGTTTCGGTTTGCTGCGTCGAATGCATGAACACGGTAATTCACTGGAAGCGATGATTGCTTCATTGGAAAAATCCCCCCCGGTGCGGGTTACTGGTACTGCTGTGTATATGTCGCGTGCAATGAATGTTATTCCCTTCGCGCTGTTGCATAACCTTAAACATAATAAGGTGTTGCATGAACGGGTTGTGCTACTGACATTGCGGACTGAAGATGCGCCGTATGTGCACAATGTGAACCGGGTAACCATCGAACAACTCTCCCCGACGTTTTGGCGAGTGGTGGCCAGTTATGGTTGGCGTGAAACACCGAATGTGGAAGAAATCTTCCATCGCTGCGGCCTGGAGGGGTTGCCATGCCAGATGATGGAAACCTCATTCTTTATGTCCCATGAGTCGCTAATCCTTACCAAGCGGCCGTGGTACCTGTTCCTGCGCGGTAAGTTATTTATCGCACTCAGTCGGAATGCGCTGCGTGCTGCTGACCAGTTTGAGATCCCACCGAATAGGGTGATTGAGCTTGGGACGCAGGTAGAGATTTAATCTGAAAGGCCGTTATGATTAACGGCCTTTTTTGTACCTATTCTTCTTCTTTTTCCACTGTTCAGCGAAACGTTTCGATGGCGATCACAATTTCATCAAATTGGGTTTGCCTTCTGCGGCTATTTTTCTAAACTCAGTATCAGCGAAACGTTTCGCTGTTGGAGTAGAAAATGAAAAAAGGCGCATTACTTAATTCTGATATTTCCGCTGTTATCTCCCGCCTGGGCCATACCGATCAGGTTGTGATAGGTGATGCGGGGCTGCCGATACCGGCAACCACCACACGTATCGATCTGGCACTGACACGAGGCGTCCCTGGATTTCTTCAGGTTCTTGAGGTGGTAACACAAGAAATGCAGGTTGAAAGTGCAGTCTTGGCGGAGGAGATCGTTAAAAATAATCCGCAACTCCATGAAGCGTTACTCGCGCAACTATCACAACTTGAGCAGCACCAGGGAAACCAAATTGTTTTGCGCTATATCAGCCATGAGGCTTTTAAAGAGCAAACCAAACAAAGCCGGGCAGTGATCCGTAGCGGGGAATGTTCCCCCTTTGCTAATGTCATTCTCTGTTCCGGCGTAACCTTCTGAGGCATTTATGCAACCTTTGCTGCAACTTAAAGGGATTGATAAAGCCTTTCCCGGCGTTAAAGCACTCTCCGGTGCCGCACTGAGTGTCTATCCCGGCAGGGTGATGGCACTGGTAGGCGAAAATGGCGCTGGAAAATCGACCATGATGAAAGTGCTGACCGGCATCTACAGTAAAGATGCTGGCAGTCAGTATTTTATGGGTAAGGAAGTGGCGTTTAATGGCCCAAAAGACTCGCAGGAAGCGGGCATTGGCATTATTCATCAGGAACTTAACCTGATTCCTCAATTAACTATCGCAGAAAACATCTTCTTAGGGCGTGAGTTTGTTAATCGTTTTGGCAGCATCGATTGGAAAAAGATGTATGCCGAAGCCGATTTACTGCTGGCGCGCCTTAATATCAGTTACAGCAGCCATCGGCTGGTGGGTGAGCTTTCCATTGGTGATCAGCAAATGGTGGAGATAGCCAAAGTGCTGAGCTTTGAATCCAAAGTGATCATTATGGATGAGCCAACTGATGCGCTTACCGATACTGAAACCGCCTCTCTGTTTAATGTGATTAAAGAGCTAAAGGCGGAAGGTCGCGGAATTGTTTATATCTCTCACCGGTTAAAAGAGATTTTTGAGATTTGCGACGACGTCACGGTATTTCGTGATGGGCAATTTATTGCCGAAAAACCGGTTGATAGTCTGACTGAAAACTCACTGATTGAGATGATGGTGGGCCGTAAGCTGGAAGAACAGTACCCGCGCTTGAATATACCCCGTGGTGAAAAGCGTTTGCAGGTCAAACAGCTCTGTGGCCCGGGCGTGAAAAATGTCAGTTTCACTTTATACAGTGGCGAAATTTTGGGGGTTGCCGGTCTGATGGGGGCTGGTCGCACCGAGCTGATGAAAATCATCTATGGCGCGCTACCGCGTAAATCAGGTTTTGTGATGTTGGATGGCCGCGAAGTTGTCACCCATTCACCACAAGATGGTCTGGCAAATGGCATTGTCTATATTTCTGAAGACCGCAAACGGGATGGTTTGGTACTTGGAATGTCAGTTAAAGAGAATATGTCTTTGACTGCATTGCGTTATTTTAGCCGTTCAGGTGGTTCGCTCAAGCATGCTGAAGAGCAGCAGGCGGTATCGGATTTCATTCGTTTATTTAATATTAAAACCCCGTCCATGGAACAACCTATTGGTTTGTTATCCGGTGGTAACCAGCAGAAAGTGGCTATTGCACGCGGTTTAATGACCCGCCCTAAAGTGCTGATCCTTGATGAACCTACCCGTGGTGTTGACGTCGGGGCTAAAAAAGAAATTTACCAATTAATCAACCAATTCAAACAAGAAGGGTTGAGCATCATTCTGGTTTCCTCAGAAATGCCGGAAGTGCTGGGCATGAGTGACCGCATTCTTGTGATGCATGAAGGCCAGCTAAGCGGCGAGTTCTCTATTGAACAGGCTACCCAGGAAGTGTTGATGGCAGCAGCCGTTGGCAAGCGTGATTTATTGAAAAATAATTTATTTACACTCTAAATAATTCGAGTTGCAGGAAGCCAACGCAAATGCGGCTTGAAATATGACGAGTAGAGCAGGAGTAATCAGATATGAGTTCCCAAGCTATCCAGACAAAACGCTGGTTCAGTAAAGAATGGTTATTAGAACAAAAATCACTGATTGCGCTGCTGGTGCTGATTGCTGTGGTTTCGTCACTAAGTCCGAACTTCTTTACCCTAAATAACATGTTTAACATTCTCCAGCAGACTTCTGTCAATGCCATTATGGCGGTGGGTATGACGCTGGTTATCCTGACATCCGGTATTGATTTGTCTGTCGGGTCATTATTGGCACTGACTGGCGCAGTAGCGGCATCTATTGTTGGATTGGAAGTGAATGCTTTGGTTGCCGTCGCCGCTGCATTGGCGCTAGGGGCATTTATTGGTGCCATAACCGGGGTCATTGTCGCTAAAGGTAAGGTACAAGCATTTATTGCCACTCTGGTCATGATGCTACTATTACGTGGCGTTACTATGGTTTACACCAATGGTAGCCCAGTAAATACCGGTTTTACTGATGTGGCTGATACTTTTGGCTGGTTCGGTATCGGGCGCCCATTGGGTATACCAACACCAATCTGGTTGATGGCTATCGTCTTTATTGCTGTGTGGTACATGTTGCACCACACTCGCCTGGGCCGCTATATCTACGCATTGGGTGGCAATGAGTCAGCAACACGGCTCTCTGGTATCAGCGTAGATAAAGTTAAGATTATTGTTTATTCATTATGTGGATTGTTAGCGGCACTGGCTGGGATTATCGAAGTGGCCCGCCTGTCGTCAGCACAACCTACAGCCGGTACCGGCTATGAACTGGATGCAATCGCAGCCGTGGTTCTTGGGGGTACCAGCCTTGCTGGGGGTAAGGGGCGGATCGTCGGCACCCTGATTGGCGCGTTAATCCTCGGCTTTTTAAATAACGGTTTGAATTTATTGGGTGTCTCCTCTTACTACCAAATGATCGTAAAGGCAGTGGTTATCCTGCTGGCGGTATTGGTAGACAATAAAAGCAGCAAATAACCTCTTAACTCCCTACAGGAATTGCGACCATGAAAATGAAGAAACTGGCTACCTTGATCTCTGTTGTTGCCCTGAGCGCCACCGTAAGTGCTAACGCACTGGCAAAAGACACCATCGCACTGGTAGTTTCCACGTTGAATAATCCGTTCTTTGTTTCAATGAAAGACGGCGCGCAAAAAGAAGCGGATAAACTCGGCTACAACCTGGTGGTATTGGATTCTCAAAACAATCCGGCGAAAGAACTGGCTAACGTGCAGGATCTGACAGTTCGCGGCACCAAACTATTGCTGATTAACCCAACTGATTCTGATGCAGTCGGTAACGCAGTTAAAATGGCGAATAAGGCCAATATCCCGGTTATCACGCTCGACCGTTTGGCAAACTCTGGCACTGTGGTGAGTCACGTTGCATCCGATAACCGTTTTGGTGGCAAAATGGCCGGTGATTTCATTGCCAAAAAACTGGGTAATGATGCCAAAGTGATTCAGTTGGAAGGGATTGCGGGTGCTTCTGCGGCCCGTGAACGTGGTGAAGGCTTCAAGCAGTCAATGGATCAACATAAATTCCAACTGTTAGCCAGCCAACCTGCTGATTTTGACCGTACTAAAGGTTTGAATGTGATGCAGAACCTGCTGACCGCTCACCCGAATGTTCAGGCTGTATTCGCACAGAACGACGAGATGGCACTGGGCGCACTGCGTGCCTTGCAAACAGCCGGTAAAGCCGATGTGCTAGTGGTTGGTTTTGATGGCACCGACGACGGTCTTAAAGCAGTCCAAGGCGGCAAACTGGGCGCAACTATCGCTCAACGCCCTGATCAGATTGGTGTTATTGGTGTACAAACCGCTGATAAAGTATTGAAAGGCGAGAAAGTGCAGGCCGTTATCCCGGTAGATTTGAAATTAGTGACTAAATAATATCGAAAAGCAGGGCATATAACGCCGCTGCCCTAAAACGGAAAACAAAACGTTACGGGTGGCGGTGTCATTCACAAAGGAATAAATACGATGAAAACAGGCAAACTGGTGGTCTTGGGCAGCATCAATGCCGATCATATTCTGAATATTGAGCAGTTTCCGCGCCCAGGTGAAACGGTGATCGGGAAGCAGTATAAAGTCGCGTTTGGTGGCAAAGGTGCTAACCAGGCGGTTGCTGCTGGCCGTAGCGGAGCAAACATCGCGTTTATTGCCTGTGTGGGTGAAGATGATATTGGTGACCGGGTGCGTCAGCAATTAGCCAGCGATAATATTGATACCGCGCCAATCGAGGCTGTAGCTGATACCACAACCGGTGTTGCTTTGATTTTCGTGAATGGTGAAGGCGAAAACGTTATTGGTATCAATGCCGGTGCTAACTCGGCAGTTACACCTGAATATCTTGGTCGTTACCAGCAACAAGTTATCGATGCAGATGCATTATTGATGCAACTGGAATCACCACTTGAGACAGTTATTGCTGCCGCTAAATTGGCGAAGCTGCATCAAACACAGGTTATTCTTAATCCGGCGCCAGCTCGTGAATTACCGGACGAGCTATTAACGCTGGTGGATATGATTACTCCGAATGAAACAGAAGCCGAGCGTTTAACGGGGATTCATATTGATCAGGATGATGACGCAGCGCAAGCAGCGCAAATTCTGCATGATAAAGGCATCGCTACCGTAATCATTACATTGGGTAGCCGTGGTGTATGGCTTAGTGAACAAGGTAAAGGGAAATTGGTTGCCGGGTTCAAGGTTAACGCTGTAGATACTATTGCTGCTGGTGATACATTCAATGGCGCATTATTAACTGCGTTATTGGAAGGTCAGGTAATGGACTCAGCAGTACGTTTTGCTCACGCAGCGGCCGCTATCGCGGTGACTCGCCCCGGCGCGCAGCCCTCTATTCCGTGGCGTGCAGAGATCGACAGTTTCCTACAAGGCCAGGTATAACTTTGGCCACCATGAAAGACGTCGCCCGCCTGGCGGGCGTATCTACGTCAACAGTCTCACATGTTATTAATAAAAACCGCTTTGTCAGTGACCCTATTCGCGACAAAGTGCTGGCTGCTATCAAACAGCTCAACTATGCCCCTTCAGCACTGGCTCGTAGTTTGAAACTCAATCAAACCCGTACCATTGGTATGTTGGTTACCGCCAGTAGCAACCCGTTTTATGCTGAAGTAGTCCGTGGCGTGGAGCGCAGTTGCTATGAGCGTGGTTACAGTTTGATTCTATGCAATACCGAAGGCGATATCGATCGCATGAGCCATAGCATTGAAACTCTGATGCAAAAGCGCGTCGATGGTCTGCTACTGATGTGCACCGAAAACCACCGCCCTTCTCAAGATATTCTGCGTTGCTACCCGTCATTACCGATAATCATGATGGACTGGGCACCCTTTGAGGGCGTCAATGACGTGATCCAGGATAATTCATTATTGGGTGGCGAAATGGCAACCTCATATTTGATTGCTAGAGGCTATACCCGAATCGCTTGTATTGCTGGCCCACAAGATAAAACCCCTGCCAAAGAACGTTTGGAAGGGTACCGTCAGGCTATGGATCGCGCAGGTTTACCTATTCCATCCGGTTATGAAGTTGCCAGTGATTTTGAATTTGGTGGCGGTTTAGTCGCTATGAAACAGTTGCTTGCGCTACCGGAACCCCCAGAAGCGGTGTTTACCAGTAATGATGCGATGGCTGTTGGGGTTTATCAGGCTTTGCATCAGGCGGGGTTATCGATACCACAAGATATGGCGGTTATTGGTTACGATGATATTGAAATCGCACAATATATGACACCGCCATTGACCACTATCCATCAACCAAAAGACTCCCTTGGTGAACTGGCTATTGATACACTGATTCATCGATTGAATAACCCGGAAGCGGAACCACAAGTTCTGATTCTCACTCCCGAGCTAATAGAGCGGGGATCGGTGGTCAGTTGTTAAACTTCACTCTCCGCAGGTTGTGTGGCTTTTTTGCTATTACGGCCTTGAATTAGATTGTCGCCATCATTTGGTTTCAGTAATAAGAACACCATGGATGAAAGTAATGTCACTATTCCCATTGTAATAAAGGTGTAGTGGAAGTGATCGACATTGCCACCAAACGATAACCCATCATAAAACCGCAATACCACCGCACTAATGGCAACGCCAAAGCTAATGGCCAGTTGTTGGGTTACCGCCAAAACACTGTTACCTGAGCTGGCATTGTTATCGGTTAAGTCAGCCAGTGTGATGGTATTCATCGCAGTGAACTGTGTCGACATTGCCATCCCCAAGACAAACAGCGGCAATATCATCATCCACGGCGACATGCCCGGTGATTGCAGCGCAAATAGCGCAATCAGCACTCCGATAATAACCGTAATTCCTACCAATACAGTCCTATAACCCAGTGAACGTAATACTTGAGTAACGGCAGATTTTGCCATCATTGAACCAATGGCGGTTGGGGCCATCATACAACCGGCAATAATGGCTGAGTATCCGAACCCGACTTGTAACATCAGTGGCATCAGAAAAGGCACACACCCGGTACCTAAACGGGAGGCCACGTTACCGGCAATCCCAACCGAGAATGTTCGGTTTTTAAATAGCGGCAAACCAATCAATGGATTTGGATGACCTTTGGCGTGGAATATATAGAAGAGCAACATCAATAAACCACTTAGTAACACCGTGACTGGCAGATAGCTGGCGATATCCGGTCGGCCCATTATCTCCAGACTTACGGATATCAGGACCAAACTGCTACCAAATAGCAGGAAACCGATAATATCAAAGGCACGTTTAGGCATGGTGAAGTCCGGCATATATTTACGGGCATAAAAGATGCCCAGTAAGCCGATAGGAATATTAAGGATAAAGATCCAATGCCAAGTGGTATAGGTCACCAGTAATCCACCTAATAGTGGCCCCATCACCGGGCCGACTAACCCTGGGATAGTGACAAAATTCAGAACCGGCAATAACTCACTGCGTGGGTAAGCCCTGATCAGCGCAAGCCGGGCCACAGGCATCATCATTGCGCCCCCCACCCCTTGAATAACCCGGGAGGCCACCAGAAAAGCCAATGAATCTGAAAGTGCGCACAGTAATGACCCTAGCGTAAATAGAGATACAGCCAGAATGAATACCCGTCGGGTACCAAAACGGTCCGCCAGCCAGCCACTCACTGGAATCAACATCGCGACCGTCAGGGTATAGCTGATAATTGCTGACTGCATGGTCAGTGGTGAGCGGTTAAGGCTTTCAGCAATTGATGGGAGTGCCGTATTCAGTATGGTGGCATCCAAAGCCTGCATAAAGAAAGCCATGGCAGCTAGCCAAGGAAGGCCCGCCATACTGCGTGCAGATTTTATCATTGTTCGTCCTGATTATAGGGGTGAGTGTGAGCACCTTCTTTATATATAGAGAGATAGAACAGCTAGCCGTTAATTTTTATCTGTTAATAATACCTGACATGCCAGCAAGGCTCCCTGACTGTCACCTGCCAAAATTGTATCAACAATATCCTGATGGTATTGCAGCTTAATCACTTCATCGCCGGTAATGGCGCGGAAATAGCTGTGATAAACCGAACTGAACAAATTGGCGAAAGAGGTCAAAAACGGGTTACCACTGGCTTCATATATTAACTGATGAAATTGAGCATCCACTTGAATCCATTTTTCACGATTAAAGTGAGTATCTAACGCACGCATCTCTGCAATCAGTGATGCTAACAATGCTCGCTGTTGCTCATTGGCATTAATGGCTGCCAATGAACAGGCTTGAGGCTCAAGTGAGGTTCTTAATATAAGGAAGTGTTGCATCACTTGATCGAAATTCTCTCTGTTCAGCCACCAAGTGAGTAACTCCTGATCGAGGTAGTTCCAATTTGTTTGTGGCATCACTCGGGTACCAATGCGTGGGCGGGGTAATAACATCCCTTTTGCTGCCAGCATCTTTACTGCTTCACGAACGGCAGTACGACTAACACCAAATTGCTCCCCCAACTCTATCTCACCAGGCAGTATGCTGCCGGCTGCATATTCTCCGGCGAGAATTCGCTGGCCAATCTTCTCAGCCAACAGGTAAGAGAGATTTCGCTGGGCGGCCTGTTGTTGGGTATTTAGTTGCATGGTGATTTGTCCTATCTGTCTTCTTATATATCTATTTTACTCTACTGTTTAACACTGGTAGTGAATGTTTAGCTTAATAATTGTTTAAACATTGGTCTTTTAGCCTATTTTTGCTGAAATAAAACGCGGTTGAAAAGTTTTTTCAAATTAGGGGTTGCAGGCTGTCAGGAACTCCCTATAATGCGCCTCCACTGACCGGGAACAACGAAACATACTTCGCCGGGTCAGGAAGCGAAAAGAATGATTTTGACTTCGAAAGAAACCAAAGAAACTCTTGACTCTTCAGCGGGAAAGCGTATTATCTGCCTCCCGCGTTACCGTAAGATTCGCCGAAAGGCAAACGGGTAACGAACGCTCTTTAACAATTTATCAGACAATCTGTGTGGGCACTCGCAAGACGATATCGAAGCCTGTTTCGGCAGGCAGAAGCAATATCAAAGTCTTGAAGAGTGACCAAAGCAGTACACATTTGAACTTCGGTTCGAATGCTTATTTGCAGAAAGTAATCTTTGAGCATCGCTGCTTTTATTAGTAGCAAATCAAACAAATCTTAAATTGAAGAGTTTGATCATGGCTCAGATTGAACGCTGGCGGCAGGCCTAACACATGCAAGTCGAGCGGCAGCGGGAAGTAGTTTACTACTTTGCCGGCGAGCGGCGGACGGGTGAGTAATGTCTGGGAAACTGCCTGATGGAGGGGGATAACTACTGGAAACGGTAGCTAATACCGCATGACCTCGCAAGAGCAAAGTGGGGGACCTTCGGGCCTCACGCCATCGGATGTGCCCAGATGGGATTAGCTAGTAGGTGAGGTAATGGCTCACCTAGGCGACGATCCCTAGCTGGTCTGAGAGGATGACCAGCCACACTGGAACTGAGACACGGTCCAGACTCCTACGGGAGGCAGCAGTGGGGAATATTGCACAATGGGCGCAAGCCTGATGCAGCCATGCCGCGTGTGTGAAGAAGGCCTTCGGGTTGTAAAGCACTTTCAGCGAGGAGGAAGGCAATCGTGTTAATAGCACGGTTGATTGACGTTACTCGCAGAAGAAGCACCGGCTAACTCCGTGCCAGCAGCCGCGGTAATACGGAGGGTGCAAGCGTTAATCGGAATTACTGGGCGTAAAGCGCACGCAGGCGGTTTGTTAAGTCAGATGTGAAATCCCCGCGCTTAACGTGGGAACTGCATTTGAAACTGGCAAGCTAGAGTCTTGTAGAGGGGGGTAGAATTCCAGGTGTAGCGGTGAAATGCGTAGAGATCTGGAGGAATACCGGTGGCGAAGGCGGCCCCCTGGACAAAGACTGACGCTCAGGTGCGAAAGCGTGGGGAGCAAACAGGATTAGATACCCTGGTAGTCCACGCTGTAAACGATGTCGACTTGGAGGTTGTGCCCTTGAGGCGTGGCTTCCGGAGCTAACGCGTTAAGTCGACCGCCTGGGGAGTACGGCCGCAAGGTTAAAACTCAAATGAATTGACGGGGGCCCGCACAAGCGGTGGAGCATGTGGTTTAATTCGATGCAACGCGAAGAACCTTACCTACTCTTGACATCCACAGAACTTAGCAGAGATGCTTCGGTGCCTTCGGGAACTGTGAGACAGGTGCTGCATGGCTGTCGTCAGCTCGTGTTGTGAAATGTTGGGTTAAGTCCCGCAACGAGCGCAACCCTTATCCTTTGTTGCCAGCACGTAATGGTGGGAACTCAAGGGAGACTGCCGGTGATAAACCGGAGGAAGGTGGGGATGACGTCAAGTCATCATGGCCCTTACGAGTAGGGCTACACACGTGCTACAATGGCAGATACAAAGTGAAGCGAACTCGCGAGAGCAAGCGGACCACATAAAGTCTGTCGTAGTCCGGATTGGAGTCTGCAACTCGACTCCATGAAGTCGGAATCGCTAGTAATCGTAGATCAGAATGCTACGGTGAATACGTTCCCGGGCCTTGTACACACCGCCCGTCACACCATGGGAGTGGGTTGCAAAAGAAGTAGGTAGCTTAACCTTCGGGAGGGCGCTTACCACTTTGTGATTCATGACTGGGGTGAAGTCGTAACAAGGTAACCGTAGGGGAACCTGCGGTTGGATCACCTCCTTACCTAAACGATACGCATTGCGCAGTGTCCACACAGATTGTCTGATGAATGTAAATGAGCAAGAGCACCTGTTGATGAGGGTGATGATTGTGCAATAAGACCTCAGTATCGAGTTTTTACTGCATCAGTCGTTCGAATGTGTCACCACATTCTCACCTTTACACAAAAATACTGAATCAGTGATTCAGTAGAAATTTTTGTGTCCCCATCGTCTAGAGGCCTAGGACACTGCCCTTTCACGGCTGTAACAGGGGTTCGAATCCCCTTGGGGACGCCACTCCGATAATGTGTGAAAGACATTATCAACTGAATATCTTAAAGATGACTTTAACGAGTCGTGTTTAAGATATTGCTCTTTAACAATCTGGAACAAGCTGAAAATTGAAACATTACAGCTGAAATTTATCTCTCCGTAGATGTACTGAGATAAAGAGTAACCTGTAATAGAGTCTCTCAAATAATCGCAATGCCAATGGGTTAATCATTGTTGCAGTGTGAGCGAGAAGACACTCAGCAAGGCGTACAGCGCACAGCAACCGGAGTGAACTTAACGTTCATGAGGATTGCGCGCACTGCACAACATAGCAGAGTGTGTTCACAGCCACACCAATAACGAAAAACACCTTTGGGTTGTGAGGTTAAGCGACTAAGCGTACACGGTGGATGCCTAGGCAGTCAGAGGCGATGAAGGGCGTGCTAATCTGCGAAAAGCGTCGGTAAGCTGATATGAAGCGTTACAACCGACGATACCCGAATGGGGAAACCCAGTGCAATTCGTTGCACTATTGCATGGTGAATACATAGCCATGCAAGGCGAACCGGGGGAACTGAAACATCTAAGTACCCCGAGGAAAAGAAATCAACCGAGATTCCCCCAGTAGCGGCGAGCGAACGGGGAAGAGCCCAGAGTCTGAATCAGTTTGTGTGTTAGTGGAAGCGTCTGGAAAGTCGCACGGTACAGGGTGATAGTCCCGTACACCAAAACACACTTGCTGTGAACTCGATGAGTAGGGCGGGACACGTGACATCCTGTCTGAATATGGGGGGACCATCCTCCAAGGCTAAATACTCCTGACTGACCGATAGTGAACCAGTACCGTGAGGGAAAGGCGAAAAGAACCCCGGCGAGGGGAGTGAAATAGAACCTGAAACCGTGTACGTACAAGCAGTGGGAGCACCTTCGTGGTGTGACTGCGTACCTTTTGTATAATGGGTCAGCGACTTATATTTTGTAGCAAGGTTAACCGAATAGGGGAGCCGTAGGGAAACCGAGTCTTAACTGGGCGTCTAGTTGCAAGGTATAGACCCGAAACCCGGTGATCTAGCCATGGGCAGGTTGAAGGTTGGGTAACACTAACTGGAGGACCGAACCGACTAATGTTGAAAAATTAGCGGATGACTTGTGGCTGGGGGTGAAAGGCCAATCAAACCGGGAGATAGCTGGTTCTCCCCGAAAGCTATTTAGGTAGCGCCTCGTGAACTCATCTTCGGGGGTAGAGCACTGTTTCGGCTAGGGGGTCATCCCGACTTACCAAACCGATGCAAACTCCGAATACCGAAGAATGTTATCACGGGAGACACACGGCGGGTGCTAACGTCCGTCGTGAAGAGGGAAACAACCCAGACCGCCAGCTAAGGTCCCAAAGTCATGGTTAAGTGGGAAACGATGTGGGAAGGCACAGACAGCCAGGATGTTGGCTTAGAAGCAGCCATCATTTAAAGAAAGCGTAATAGCTCACTGGTCGAGTCGGCCTGCGCGGAAGATGTAACGGGGCTAAACCATGCACCGAAGCTGCGGCAGCGACACTTAGGTGTTGTTGGGTAGGGGAGCGTTCTGTAAGCCGTTGAAGGTGACCTGTGAGGGTTGCTGGAGGTATCAGAAGTGCGAATGCTGACATAAGTAACGATAATGCGGGTGAAAAACCCGCACGCCGGAAGACCAAGGGTTCCTGTCCAACGTTAATCGGGGCAGGGTGAGTCGACCCCTAAGGCGAGGCTGAAAAGCGTAGTCGATGGGAAACAGGTTAATATTCCTGTACTTGGTGTTACTGCGAAGGGGGGACGGAGAAGGCTAGGCTAGCCGGGCGACGGTTGTCCCGGTTTAAGCATGTAGGCGGAGTGACTTGGTAAATCCGGTTGCTTATCAACGCTGAGGTGTGATGACGAGCCACTACGGTGGTGAAGTAGTTGATGCCAAGCTTCCAGGAAAAGCCTCTAAGCATCAGGTAACATTAAATCGTACCCCAAACCGACACAGGTGGTCAGGTAGAGAATACTCAGGCGCTTGAGAGAACTCGGGTGAAGGAACTAGGCAAAATGGTGCCGTAACTTCGGGAGAAGGCACGCTGGCATTAGGTAATGGGACTTGCTCCCGGCGCCGAAGCCAGTCGCAGATACCAGCTGGCTGCAACTGTTTAATAAAAACACAGCACTGTGCAAACACGAAAGTGGACGTATACGGTGTGACGCCTGCCCGGTGCTGGAAGGTTAATTGATGGGGTCAGCCGCAAGGCGAAGCTCTTGATCGAAGCCCCAGTAAACGGCGGCCGTAACTATAACGGTCCTAAGGTAGCGAAATTCCTTGTCGGGTAAGTTCCGACCTGCACGAATGGCGTAATGATGGCCAGGCTGTCTCCACCCGAGACTCAGTGAAATTGAACTCGCTGTGAAGATGCAGTGTACCCGCGGCAAGACGGAAAGACCCCGTGAACCTTTACTATAGCTTGACACTGAACATTGAGCCTTGATGTGTAGGATAGGTGGGAGGCATTGAAGTGTGGACGCCAGTCTGCATGGAGCCAACCTTGAAATACCACCCTTTAATGTTTGATGTTCTAACTCGGCCCCATAATCTGGGGTGAGGACAGTGTCTGGTGGGTAGTTTGACTGGGGCGGTCTCCTCCCAAAGAGTAACGGAGGAGCACGAAGGTTAGCTAATCACGGTCGGACATCGTGAGGTTAGTGCAAAGGCATAAGCTAGCTTGACTGCGAGAGTGACGGCTCGAGCAGGTACGAAAGTAGGTCTTAGTGATCCGGTGGTTCTGAATGGAAGGGCCATCGCTCAACGGATAAAAGGTACTCCGGGGATAACAGGCTGATACCGCCCAAGAGTTCATATCGACGGCGGTGTTTGGCACCTCGATGTCGGCTCATCACATCCTGGGGCTGAAGTAGGTCCCAAGGGTATGGCTGTTCGCCATTTAAAGTGGTACGCGAGCTGGGTTTAGAACGTCGTGAGACAGTTCGGTCCCTATCTGCCGTGGGCGTTGGAAGATTGAGAGGGGCTGCTCCTAGTACGAGAGGACCGGAGTGGACGAATCACTGGTGTTCGGGTTGTCATGCCAATGGCATTGCCCGGTAGCTAAATTCGGAAGAGATAACCGCTGAAAGCATCTAAGCGGGAAACTTGCCTCGAGATGAGTCTTCCCTGGGGCTTTAAGCCCCCTGAAGGAACGTTAAAGACTATGACGTTGATAGGCTGGGTGTGTAAGTGCAGCGATGCATTGAGCTAACCAGTACTAATGATCCGTGAGGCTTAACCTTACAACACCAAAGGTGTTTTAGATTTGAAAGATTGATATTTTCAGCGAAGTTCCGAGATTGGGCTGGCTGGCTGTGTGGAAACATATAGCGGGTTTAGTTTAGACAGAATTTGCCTGGCGGCCTTAGCGCGGTGGTCCCACCTGATCCCATGCCGAACTCAGAAGTGAAACGCCGTAGCGCCGATGGTAGTGTGGGGTCTCCCCATGCGAGAGTAGGACACTGCCAGGCATCAAACAAGCAAAAGAGGCTACCCTAACGGGTGGCCTTTTTTGTTTGTCTGGTGTACAGGTTCGACTCGAGCATGACATGCGACAAACTGCGAATGCAGTTTGAACAGCGCTTGCGCTGGCCCCGGAGGGGTGAGACTCATCCTCAAGATGAGACGAATATTGTAGGAAAAAATCGTCGGGAACGATTTTAACGTTGCTTGCAACGGCCCGAAGGGCGAATGGCAGGAAAGCCATTCGTACACTGCCAGGCATCAAATAAAGCCGAGACCCCATGCCAAAAGCGTGGGGTTTTTGCTATGGGCAGAATAGTGAAATATGTATAAATAGTGACCTTAGAGTGGTTGCGTCGCAGGGTTCATAGTCAGATGAGCCAAATATTGCAGGGGCAGGTGAGTCAAATCCGGCCGTTACAGCGATGAATAAAACAGAAGGCTACCGTGATAGGTGGCTTTTTTTTGTTTTTATAGCTCTGACTGATCCATCTTGAGCCAGTTATAAATAAACTCTGCGATCTGATCTGGTTGATTAATATCTAATTGCTTTACTACAGTATCTATCGGCTCGTCACTTGCCAAAGCGATAACGTATTCATCAATCAAACCAGCGAAAGGCTTACCTACAGCTGCTCTATAAAGAGCAATTTTGCTGATCGGCTCGTGCTTAAAACCCTCAACCAAAATCAAATCGATAGTTGATGTATCTAATCGACTAGCCAGATAGTGAAGATCCATCGGCGGCTGTTCTGGCGTTTCTGTCATTAATGCCCAGCGGCAATCACTGGCAACCAACGTTTGATGGGCTCCAGCTTTACGCAATTCATAACTGTCTTTGCCCGGTGTATCAATTTCCATATTGTGATGAGTATGTTTGATTAAGCCAACGCGGATTTGGCGCTGTTGAAGTAAGGGGATCAGGTGTTTTAGTAAGGTTGTTTTTCCTGTACCACTGTACGCGGCTATACCGAGTAACGGGGGCGTCTTGCTGCTCATAATGGCTCTCTTTTAGCTTGTTCCCATAACTCGCAATCTGCGGGAGTATTTAGGTTACTGAATTGATTGAGTTGCCCATTGAATACCACTCTTTGCGCATTAATACTCGTCATAAATATCATTAACTTACGATCCCCTTTTGCCAGATACCTTGCTAGCGTTGGCTTAAGACTAACATGCATTAAAGCTAATGTTGGATGCTCACGTTTGCTATCACTAACATAAGCAGCAAGAGCCTGCCCTTTTGACTGCCAGAGTTGAGAAACCAGATTAAGTGGAAGCATAGGAACGTCACAGGGAGCAAAGACAACCCATTCGGTAGTTGAATGGCTTAATCCAGCATGCATGCCAGCCAATGGGCCTACAAAGCCAGTAATGATATCGTTAATGACGGGAACGCCACTTTGTTGATAGAGGGCTTGGTTACGATTAGCATTAATCAGTAAGTTCTCAACCTGCGGTCTTAATCTATCAATCACATGTCGATACAGTGGCTTTCCATTTAGGGAGATTAATCCTTTATCATTCCCGCCCATTCTGGACGAAAGGCCTCCAGCAAGAATAACGCCTGTAATATTAGGTCGCATTTCCATCACTCCACGGTATTAAACTGACTATGGGATTGTATCTTCAAATAGGTGAACAGGTCAGGATTTACTTTTATTGACAATAGGCTCTCTTTCCCTGTGTGAATATCCCTGCTACTTTGTCAGCATATTTTTGAATAGGATAACTTCGCTATGAAATGTCATCGTGTTAATGAACTGATTGAGCTTTTACATCCGGCCTGGCAGCAAGAACCTGATTTAAATCTGGTGCAGTTTTTACAAAAATTGTCAGAGGAAGCTGGTTTTGAAGGTAATTTCGCAGATTTGACAGACGATATTCTTATTTATCATCTGAAAATGCGTGGCTCGGCATCAACGGAAGTGATTCCAGGACTGAAAAAGGATTATGAAGAGGATTTTAAAACAGCATTATTGAGAGCTCGTGGCATCATTAAAGATTAGTCACACTCCTGTCTGCGTAGGGAGGGGGCTTTAATGATACTATTTCTTATTCTCAGCGCGCCGCTGTTACTTATACAGACTGAATGTTGTTATGAACAATTCTGCTTTTAATTTTCAGACTTTGTCTCCAGACCTGATTATGGACGCCCTTGAGGCTGTAGGGTTACGGGTGGATTCAGGGTTAACCGCGCTTAATAGTTATGAGAACCGCGTCTATCAGTTTATGGATGAAGATCGTAAACGGTATGTGGTGAAGTTTTATCGCCCCGAGCGTTGGAGCAGTGAACAAATTATCGAGGAACATCGGTTCTCGCTTGATTTGGCAGAATCGGAGATTCCGGTTATCGCCCCATTAGCACTAAACGGCGAAACTTTGCATACTCATGGCGGCTTTTTCTTTGCTGTGTTCCCAAGTGTCGGTGGGCGGCAATATGAAATAGACAATCTTGATCAACTGGAGTGGGTGGGCCGTTTTCTCGGCAGAATTCATCAGGTGGGTAGCGATGGACTTTTTGTTGCCCGGCCAACGATGGATATTGAGGAATATCTGACCGAGCCACGTCAGTTACTGGCCAGCAGTGTGTTAGTGCCGGCAAAACAGAAAGACAAGTTTCTGGCGGCAACCGATCTGTTGATCGCCACCATTAAGCAGTATTGGCACACCGATTGGCAGCCGTTGCGGCTACATGGTGATTGCCATCCTGGTAATATTTTGTGGCGTGATGGGCCAATGTTCGTCGATTTGGATGATGCCAGAAATGGTCCGGCGGTTCAGGATTTGTGGATGTTATTACACGGCGAGCGCAGAGAGCAATTGATCCAGTTGGATATCTTGCTGGAAGCTTATGGTGAGTTTGCTGATTTTGATCAGCGTGAACTTGCATTGATTGAACCTTTACGCGCAATGCGCATGGTTTATTACCTTGCATGGGTCGCCAGACGTTGGCAGGACCCTGCATTTCCGAAAAGTTTTCCGTGGATGGCGGAGTCTGATTTTTGGTTACAGCAGACTGCATCATTTACAGAACAGGTTAAGCTGTTGCAGGTACCCCCTTTGCAGCTGATGCCAATGTACTAAAGCTAAGATAATGGAGATTGTTATAGTATGAAAAATGTATGGTTAGCTCTCGTTGGCATGGTGATGGCATTCAGTGCATCTGCCGCACAGTTTACGGATGGAACCCAGTACCAGACGTTAAATAAACCAGTAACGGGTGAGCCTCAGGTTTTAGAGTTTTTCTCTTTCTATTGCCCGCACTGCTTTCAGTTTGAAGAAGTTTATCATATCCCTCAGGCAGTAAAAAAAGCACTGCCAGAAGGGACAAAAATGACTCGATACCATGTTGAGTTCCTTGGGCCATTAGGTAAGCAATTGACTCAGGCATGGGCTGTTGCCATGGCATTGGGCGTTGAGGAAAAAATCACCCCACTGATGTTTGAAGGTGTACAGAAAACACAAACTGTTCAAACCCCTGATGATATTCGTAATGTCTTTATTAAAGCGGGTGTGAGTGGCGAAGATTATGATGCAGCATTAAATAGTTTTGTCGTTAAATCACTGGTTGCTCAACAACAAAAAGCGGCTGAAGATTTACAATTACGTGGTGTGCCAGCCATGTTTGTTAATGGCAAATATATGATTAAGAATGATGGCATGGATACCAGCTCAATGGATACCTATGTTAAACAGTATGCGGATGTCGTTAAGTTCCTACTGACCCAAAAGTAATTGTACAAAAGGAGGAGCTGGCTTTTGTTAGCTCCTCTTTCACTTATCCAATACCCTACATTGTCATCAGCATTTCAATTCTGTATCTATCTCTGCCACGGAATCATCATATTTACTAATGTGACAGTAATACGACTAAATACTGATTTTATATTTTTTTCCATGTTGTTTTCGATAGATTCATTTATTTCAGTGATGGATAAGTATGGATATTAGCGATGCTAAAAAGAGAAAACGACTTGATGGTGAGTAATAAAAAAGAGAGAACACTAAATTATCCACCCGTGGAATTTATTTACCTTAAGACTGTAACTGAATAAGTAATATCCACAATTTAGATAAAGAAAAAATGACAGTAAAATAAAAAAACAATGAATGTAACTATATGATTATTATAATTTTAAATATTACCTCTAAAAAATAAGTAGAGCAGATATAATCTGCACATGCTTTTACTCACAAAGTTATCCACAGATTGGATCTTCAGGATCACTACGTAAAAATGCTCTCTTTCGCATAACAATGGACGCTAAAATTCGTCTCTTGTCGCCAGCTATGGCATTCTTAGCGTTAGACCTTGCTGAATAAAGATGAAGAAACCCTATGGCCCAGATTGCAGAAAACCCATTGATCCTCGTTGACGGTTCCTCTTACCTCTATCGTGCTTACCATGCGTTCCCACCACTGACCAACGGCAGCGGTGAACCAACGGGGGCGATGTACGGCGTGTTGAACATGTTGCGCAGTCTATTGCTGCAATATCGTCCTAGCCATGTAGCGGTAGTATTCGATGCTAAAGGTAAAACATTCCGTGATGAGCTTTTCGCTGACTATAAATCCCACCGGCCACCGATGCCAGATGATTTGCGAGCTCAAATTGAGCCGTTGCACCAAATGGTTAAGGCAATGGGGCTACCTTTATTGGTTGTCTCCGGTGTTGAGGCCGACGATGTTATTGGTACTTTAGCGCAGGAAGCTGAAAAAGCAGGTCATGCTGTATTAATCAGTACCGGTGATAAGGATATGGCGCAATTAGTTACGCCAAATATCACTTTAATCAATACAATGAATAACGCTATTTTGGGGCCACAGGAAGTCTGTGAAAAATATGGTGTTCCTCCTGAATTGATTATTGATTTTCTAGCACTAATGGGGGATTCCTCAGACAATATTCCAGGGGTTCCAGGTGTTGGCGAAAAGACCGCACAAGCTTTATTGCAAGGTTTGGGTGGGCTGGATGCGCTGTTCAGTAATTTGGATA
The DNA here is from genome assembly GCF_052217165.1 of Yersinia sp. 2540 StPb PI. NCBI lineage: Bacteria > Pseudomonadati > Pseudomonadota > Gammaproteobacteria > Enterobacterales > Yersiniaceae > Yersinia > Yersinia sp. 2540 StPb PI. The sequence continues at coordinate 426,716 of NZ_JAZGQC010000001.1, read as the reverse complement.
AAATATCCACACTGACATTCCGTGGTGCCAAAACCATGTCAGCCAAGTTAGAGCAGAATAAAGATGTTGCTTATCTCTCCTATAAATTAGCCACCATTAAAACAGATGTTGAATTGGATGTGACTTGTGATGAGCTAAAAGTTTCCCCCCCAGATGATGATCAATTACATCAGTTATTCAGCCGTTATGAATTTAAGCGCTGGTTAGTGGATGTAGAAGCGGGCAAATGGCTGGACGGTAAAAAAGATCGGCCAACGGCACAAACAAGTAATAAAGCTTTTGTGGCAGTAGAGCCAGCTGATGCGGTTGAGGTCACCGCAGTACTATCACAAGAAAATTATCAGACCATTTTGGATGAGAAATCCTTAGTAGAGTGGATTGAGCGCCTCAAAAAAGCAGAGGTTTTCGCGTTTGATACTGAGACTGACGGCCTGGATACGCTTAGCAGCAATTTAATTGGTATCTCTTTTGCCGTTGCACCAGGCGAAGCCGCTTATTTACCCTTGGCGCATGATTATTTGGACTCTCCTGCACAGCTCGACCGGGATTGGGTTTTGCCCACGCTAAAACCACTACTGGAAGACGATAAAGCCTTTAAAGTTGGCCAGAATCTCAAGTTTGACCAAAGCATGCTGGCACGTTATGGCATTGAGCTGCGCGGTATCGCTTTCGATACTATGCTGGAATCTTACGTTTTAGACAGTGTTGCTGGTCGCCATGATATGGATAGTCTGGCAGAACGTTATCTCAACCACAAAACTATTACCTTTGAAGAGATCGCCGGTAAGGGTAAAAACCAACTAACCTTTAATCAAATTGCGTTGGAACAAGCAGGCCCTTATGCCGCAGAAGATGCCGACGTTACGCTACAGTTGCATCTGGTGCTGTGGCCAAAACTGCAACAAAGTGAAGGGTTAAAGCGGGTATTCCAGGAAATTGAGATGCCGCTATTGCCAATTCTGTCTCGCATCGAGCGCACTGGTGTCTTGATTGACCAGAATATCTTGGCCGCACATTCAAAAGAGCTGACTATCCGCCTTGATGAGTTAGAAAAACAGGCTCATGAATTGGCTGAAGAGCCGTTCAACCTGGCATCACCTAAGCAGCTTCAGACCATTTTGTACGAAAAACAAAAACTGCCGATCTTGAAGAAAACCCCTGGCGGGGCCGCGTCAACTAATGAAGAAGTGTTGGCTGAGCTGGCATTAGATTACCCGTTGCCGAAGGTGATCCTTGAATATCGTGGTCTGGCTAAGCTGAAAAGTACCTATACCGACAAGCTGCCGTTGATGATTAACCCAGTTTCGGGCCGGGTCCATACCTCCTATCACCAGGCGGTGACAGCGACAGGGCGTTTGTCCTCACGTGATCCTAACCTGCAAAACATTCCAGTGCGGAATGAAGAAGGGCGTCGTATACGGCAGGCTTTTATTGCGCCCCAAGGCTATCGCATTATGGCGGCTGACTACTCACAGATTGAGCTGCGTATTATGGCGCACTTGTCGCAGGATAAAGGGCTATTAGCTGCATTTGCTGCGGGAAAAGATATCCACCGTGCGACAGCGGCGGAAGTCTTTGGTATGCCACTGGAAAAGGTCACAACTGAACAACGCCGCAGTGCCAAGGCCATTAACTTTGGTCTTATTTATGGTATGAGCGCTTTTGGTCTGGCGCGACAGCTAAGCATTCCCCGTGGAGAGGCGCAGCGCTATATGGATCTCTATTTTGAGCGCTATCCCGGTGTGTTGGAATACATGGAGCGCACACGTAAGCAAGCCGCCGATCAAGGTTATGTCACCACGCTGGATGGCCGTCGCCTCTATTTGCCAGATATTCATTCTCGTAATGCAACTCGCCGTAAAGCTGCTGAACGTGAAGCTATCAATGCGCCAATGCAAGGTACCGCCGCTGATATTATCAAACGGGCAATGATTGCAGTGGATGCCTGGTTACAACAGGAACCAGAACCATTGGTGCGAGTAATCATGCAGGTACACGATGAATTAGTGTTTGAAGTGCATGAAAGTGTATTGGAAAGCGCGGAACAAAAGATTCGTGAACTGATGGAGCAGAGTATGCAACTGGCGGTACCACTGAAGGTGGATGTCGGTGTTGGTGATAACTGGGACCAGGCTCACTAGCTTTGTGGGTAAGTGGCGATAAATAAAGCATTTTATGTAATTAAGCTACATTTATCCGCCATTATGCGGGGAAGATGTGCGCTGAATCGTGCCAATTTGTGTAACTATACAACAAAAAATTCTTTTGCCCCGCGAAAAAATGATGTAGAGTTACAGACGTAGGGTACAGAGGTAAGATGTTCTATCTTTCAGACCTTTTACTTCACGTAATCGGATTTGGCTATATATTAGCCGCCCCAGTCATTTATTGACTGGGGCGTTTTTTATTGGGATTTGTGAGCACTTTTCGCGAACCGATAGGGAAACAGCCCGGCATTACCCGTGAAAATATGGTTTGATGATTTTTACTCTAGGGGGGACGTGGTATTGCCAGGTATTAACTCAGGGCGATATAAAACATCACCCTTGGGGATAACAGCCCTTGCGGGCTGCTGTTAGCGCTTACTCACCTTCATCGTCATAATCATCAATCATAACTTCTGGTGGTATCTCGTTAAACCAGGTATCCAGTTTTTCCCGGAGTTTTTCGACGCCAATCTTTTTCAAAGAAGAGAAAGCTTCAACCTGAATATCACCCATAAATGGAATAATCGCTTCTCGCACCATGTTCAATTGAGCCTTACGGGCGCCAGAAGCCAGCTTATCCGCTTTGGTCAGCAATAATAGAACCGGGGTGCCAACCGCAACCGCCCAGGTAATCATTTGCTGATCTAAATCTTTCAGTGGATGGCGAATATCCATCAACACAACTAATCCTTTCAGACAGTTACGCTTTTGCAAATACTCACCCAGCGCGCGTTGCCATTTGAGTTTCATCTCTTCCGGGACTTCAGCATAGCCATAGCCCGGTAAGTCAACCAGACGAATACCGTCAACGACTTCAAATAGGTTAATTAGCTGAGTACGGCCGGGTGTTTTACTGGTTCTGGCCAGACCTTTCTGGTTAGTTAACGTATTAAGTGCACTCGATTTACCGGCATTTGAACGGCCAGCAAATGCCACCTCAATACCTTCATCACGTGGCAGATGGCGGATATCCGGAGCACTGATGACGAAGTGGGTCATGTGATAGTTATAGTTTCTAATAGTCAAAATTTGTCGTCTCCGTGAGAGATAGCTTACATGCAGCGATTATAACTGCATCAGGCAAAAAAAAGGGGGTTTATCTTTTATACCCTTCAAGTAAGAGGGTTCAGGTATACTGGCAGGCGCGCTGGTTAAGTTGCCTTGAGGGCCGCAGATATGGCAAGGATGGCGCATTGCAGGAGGGAGATATCCGGTTGTTATGTCAGTGCAGGGAGTGTGCTGTAAGGATATCCTGCCGCAGAAGATGCGAAAAAGGGCGACAGGTTAATCTGCCGCCTTTTTTCTTTCTCTTCTTTCTGCTAGATTCCGGCCCAATCCTATACTAAATCCGATCCCATACTTATTTACCCATTTAAGAGCACAGGTTATGAAGCAGCCAAATAAAGCACCACGCGCGAATATTGCGGCCCCGAAAGGCACCGCGACGCCTAAGCGTATTAGAAAGACCCGTGTAGAGCTTGATATCGAAGCTCGCGAGCGTAAACGTCAGAAGAAACACAGTGGCAATCGCTCAGGGGCGAGAACCAATGTAGAAGGTAGCAATAAGAAGGGCCAGTCCGAGACTCAAGAGAAAGATCCACGCATCGGCAGTAAAGTACCTGTGCCGCTGGTGGTTGAGAGTAAGGTTAAAGCTAAGCCAACCACTAAGCCGGTGGCTAAAGTTGAAGCTAAGCCACGTCTGACGCCGGAAGAAGAGCTGTCTAAGCTGGAAAACGATGAGCGTCTGGATGCATTGCTGGATCGTCTGGATAATGATGAAGTATTGAGCAAAGAAGATCAGGCTTATGTTGATCTGACGTTGGATCGTATTGATGCCCTAATGGAACAATTGGGTATTGAATTGGGCGACGATGAAGATGACGAAGCGCCAGAAGAAAAGCAGGAAGACATTTTGCAATTGCTGAAACGCGGTAACCCAAAAGATACATTTTAAACCATGAATTGGGTGATCCCGATAATAGCCCTACTGCTTACATGTTATCTAGTGTGGTTATTGGGTAAACTATGGCTACTGTCGCAACGAAGAAAGCGGTTGCGCAGTGCTACTGCGGCCAGACAACGAAAACATCTGCCCTCTAACCGGCCCGGTAGGCGCAAATATCGGAAGGAATGAACATGTCTGAGCAGGCTATAGTTTGGGATTTATCCCTGATTCAAAAATATAATTATTCAGGGCCGCGCTATACGTCGTACCCCACTGCGCTCGAATTCAGTGAAGATTATAATGAATCTGCTTTTCAGCAGGCAGTGAAGCGTTACCCACAACGGCCTTTGTCGCTGTATGTGCATATCCCGTTTTGCCATAAGCTGTGTTATTTCTGCGGCTGCAATAAGCTGGTGACGCGGCAACAGCATAAAGCTGATGAGTATCTGGCGGTCTTGGAAAAAGAGATCCGCCAGCGTGCGGCGTTATTTGTTGGGCGTCAGGTTAGCCAGATGCACTGGGGCGGTGGTACGCCCACTTACCTGAATAAAATACAAATTACCCACCTGATGAACCTGTTGCGTGAAAACTTTGATTTCCTGCCCGGTGCTGAGCAATCAATAGAAGTGGACCCACGTGAAATTGAACTGGATGTCCTTGATCACCTGCGTGCTGAGGGGTTTAACCGCCTAAGCATGGGGGTGCAAGATTTTAATAAAGAGGTTCAACGGCTGGTTAATCGTGAGCAGGATGAGGATTTTATCTTTGCCCTGATTGCCCGCGCTAAAGCCCTTGGTTTTAACTCAACCAATATCGATTTGATTTATGGTTTGCCAAAACAGACACCAGAGAGTTTTGCTTTTACCCTCAAACGGGTGGCAGAGCTGAATCCTGATCGTCTGAGTGTGTTCAATTACGCACATTTACCGAGTCTGTTTGCTGCTCAACGTAAAATTAAAGATGCCGATCTGCCGAGCGCCGAACAGCGGCTAGATATTTTGCAGCACACCATCAGTTTCTTAACTGAGTCTGGCTATCAATTTATTGGTATGGATCATTTTGCCCGGCCAGATGATGAATTAGCCATTGCGCAGCGTGAAGGTGAATTACACCGTAATTTTCAAGGTTATACCACCCAAGGCGACAGTGATTTACTTGGTTTGGGGGTTTCTGCTATCAGCATGTTGGGTGACAGCTATGCGCAGAATGAAAAAGATTTGAAGACTTACTATTCCTGCGTGGAGCAGCGTGGCAATGCGCTGTGGCGTGGTTTGGCGATGACTGAAGATGATTGCTTGCGCCGTGATGTGATTAAAACGCTGATTTGTAATTTCCAAATCAGCTATCAGCCGATTGAGCAGCAGTATGGTATTCGTTTTGCAGATTATTTTGCTGAAGATTTTGAGCTACTAGCACCTTTCGAACAAGATGGGCTGGTGGAGCGGGATGATAAAGGCATTCGGGTAACACCGCGCGGGCGCTTACTGATTCGTAATATTTGTATGTGTTTCGATATCTATTTACGGAAACAGGCGCGCAAGCAGCAGTTTTCACGCGTGATCTGATGATGTTCCCCCTCAATGGTCAACATTACCTTGAGGGGGAATTTAGGCAGGAATTACTCTCTTTCTCCCAACTACTCCATTCCCAGCTCTTTTAACTTACGCGTTAAGGTGTTGCGGCCCCAACCCAGCAGACGTGCCGCTTCTTGCTTATGACCTTGAGTATGGCGTAATGCCGTGGTTAACAGCGTGCGTTCCATTTCCGGCTGTGCCTCAGATAACAGGTCCTGATGACCAGAACGTAGGGCGCGTTCAGCCCATTGTGCCAATAGAGTTGCCCAGTTGTCCGGCGTCCGCTGACCTGAAGCATCTGGCGTGCTGGTTTCAAACAGTTCAGAAGGTAAATCCTGAGTCAGTACTTCCTGCCCGGCAGCCATCACCGTCAGCCAGCGACAGGTGTTTTCCAGTTGGCGCACGTTACCCTGCCAAGGCAGGCGGGTTAGCGCCACTTCGGTCTCAGGGTGCAGATTTTTGGCTTCCACACCTAACTCTTTAGCCGCCACTTGCAAGAAGTAACGAGCCAAACGCGGAATGTCTTCACGACGTTCACGCAGCGGTGGCAGATGTACCCGAATCACATTCAGACGATGGAATAAATCCTCACGGAATTTACCTTCCTGAACACGCAGCTCCAGATTTTGGTGGGTAGCGGCAATAATACGAACATCTACTTTGACCGGTGCGTAACCCCCGACGCGATAAAACTGACCATCAGCCAGCACGCGTAACAGGCGGGTTTGTACATCCAATGGCATATCACCGATTTCATCTAAAAACAGTGTGCCGCCATCGGCTTGTTCAAAACGACCCTGGCGCACTTGATTCGCGCCGGTAAAGGCACCTTTCTCGTGGCCGAATAATTCAGATTCAATTAAATCTTTCGGGATCGCCGCCATATTCAGCGCGATAAACGGCGCTTTAGCCCGTGGGCTGTGGCGATGTAACGCATGGGCCACTAACTCTTTACCGGTACCCGACTCACCGTTAATCAGCACACTAATAGAAGAACGAGATAAGCGGCCGATGATGCGGAAAACGTCTTGCATCGCCGGTGCTTCGCCAATGATATCAGCGGTTGGACCGCTGGCGGGTTGGCTGCGTGCCGGTTGCTGCTGCTCCTGATAATGGCTGATAGCCCGCTCAACCAGAGCTACGGCTTCATCAATATCAAAAGGTTTAGGCAGGTAATCAAAAGCCCCTTGCTGATAGGCACTGACCGCAGCATCCAAATCAGAATGTGCCGTCATTATGATGACCGGGAGCATCGGGTGGCGCTGCTTAATCTGTTTCAGCAGGGCTAACCCGTCCATGCCAGGCATGCGAATATCCGATAACAACACATCCGGGGTTTGTGTCGCGAGTGCATCCAACACCTGGTTACCGGTATCGAAGGTTGCACAGTTCAGACCTGCTCCAGTCAGTGCACGTTCAAGCACCCAGCGGATGGAGCTATCGTCATCGACGATCCAGACTATCCCTCGTTGCATAGAAACCTCACTGGCGAATAGGCAGGTAAACCGAGAATTCGGTATGTCCCGGCCAACTGTTGAATTCAATTTTACCCGAATGTTGATCGATAAGATTACGGGCGATAGACAAGCCAAGGCCAGTCCCCCCCTCGCGACCACTTACCATCGGATAGAACACGGTATCTTGTAATTGCGTTGGAACGCCCGGACCGTCATCTTCAATATCAATGCGAGCGCTCAAACGATAGCGCATACCATGCAGTGTTATCTGAAAAGCAGTACGGGTGCGCAGCGTAATAGTGCCGCCAGCTCCCCCCAAAGCCTGTAATGCATTACGAGTGATATTCAGCAACACTTGTTCAATTTGGTCTGGATCATGGGCCAGTTCAGGCAAGCTTGGGTCATAGTCACGGATTAACGTCACATTATCCGGTTTTTCCAGCGAGACTAACTGACAAACCCGTTCAGCAACCTGATGGATACTTTGTGTGATGTGTTGACCGGGCCGTTGTGGGCCTAATAAGCGATCAACCAAGTTACGTAAGCGGTCTGCCTGCTCAATGATCACTTTGGTATATTCCAACAATGCTGGATCAGGCAATGCTTTAGACAATAATTGTGCTGCCCCCCGTAAGCCACCTAACGGGTTCTTAATCTCATGAGCCAGCCCACGAACCAGATCACGGGCTGCGACTTGCTGTGCATGTTGTAATTGTTCTTGGCTTAACCGACGCTGATTATCCATCGGCGCCATTTCCAGCAATATAAAACCTTCTGGCAGTGATTGTGCTGTCAGCGACAAAATATGCGCGCGGCCATCAACAACTACGGTCACCTCGTTATCGGTAAAACCTTGACCGGCGATCAGACTTTCCCGCATCAGGTCGATATTAAGAGAAAAATAGCCTAATAAATCGGGCAGGGGTGTACCAAAAAGTTTACGAGAGCTTTGCGCCAGAAGTTGCTGCGCAGCGGGATTGGCATAATGGATAGCCAAATCATCATCTAATAGCAGAATACTATTAATGAGAGAATTAAGGATCTGCCCAGCATCGGGCAGCGTGCCTGTTGCCATTACGCAGACTCCTGCACTCTTTTGGTGAATACATCCTAATCGGTTCAGTCGTGACTGAGCCAGAGGAAATATGACGAAAACGAAAAGTGGAGAAAAAAGCCCATCCGAAGATGGGCCAAAAGTTTCCACGGCAACAAAAAAAACGGCTAACTAAAATTAAACGCTGTAATACAGTTCGAACTCAACTGGGTGCGGAGTCATACGAACGCGGTCCATTTCTTCTTTACGCAGTTCGATATAAGCATCGATAGCGTCGTCAGTGAACACGCCACCACGGGTCAGGAACTCGCGGTCTTCGTTCAATGCAGCCATAGCTTCGTCCAGTGAACCTGCAACTTTTGGAATTTCTGCTTCTTCTTCCGGTGGCAAGTCATACAGGTTTTTGTCCATCGCATCACCTGGGTGAATTTTGTTGATGATGCCATCAAGACCAGCCATCAGCAGTGCTGCGAAGCACAAGTATGGGTTAGCGGCTGGATCCGGGAAGCGTGCTTCAATACGACGCGCTTTCGGGCTGGCAACCACTGGGATACGGATAGAAGCTGAACGGTTACGGGCAGAGTATGCCAACATGACCGGAGCTTCGTAGCCTGGGACCAAACGCTTGTAGGAGTTAGTCGTTGGGTTAGCCAAGGCGTTAATTGCTTTTGCGTGCTTGATGATACCGCCGATGTAGAACAGCGCCATTTCAGACAGGCCAGCATATTTGTCACCGGCGAACAGGTTAGTACCGTTCTTGGACAAAGACATATGGCAGTGCATGCCTGAACCATTATCACCAAACATTGGTTTTGGCATAAAGGTCGCAGTTTTGCCGAATGCGTGTGCCACGTTGTGCACCACATATTTGTAGATCTGAATTTCATCGGCTTTCTTGGTCATGGTATTGAAGCGAGTAGCCACTTCGTTCTGACCAGCGGTAGCCACTTCATGGTGATGCGCTTCTACTACCAGGCCCATTTCTTCCATGGTCAGACACATGGTAGAACGCAGGTCCTGTGAAGAATCAACCGGAGGAACTGGGAAGTAACCGCCTTTCACTGCCGGACGGTGGCCTTTGTTGCCGCCTTCGTATTTGGTGCTGGAGTTCCATGCGCCTTCGATGTCATCGATAGCGACATGAGAGCCACGGATACTGCTACCAAAACGAACATCGTCAAACAGGAAGAATTCTGGTTCTGGCCCAAACAGCACGGTATCTGCGATACCTGAAGATTTCAGGAACTCTTCTGCGCGTTTTGAGATTGAACGTGGGTCGCGATCATAGCCTTGCAGGGTACCTGGCTCAAGAATGTCACAACGGATAATCAGTGTGGAATCTTCGAAGAACGGATCCATAACAGCGGTGCTGGCGTCTGGCATCAGTACCATGTCGGATTCGTTAATGCCTTTCCAGCCACCAATCGAGGAGCCATCAAACATTTTGCCTTCTTCGAAGAAGTCAGCGTTGACCTGATGAGCCGGAATAGTGATGTGCTGCTCTTTCCCTTTGGTATCGGTGAAGCGCAAATCAACAAATTTCACTTCGTGCTCATTCAGCATCGTCAAAACATGTTCAGCGGACATACTTATATCTCCTGGATTTGTCATAGTCGTCGTGGAACGATTATCGTTTGGGTGTTCAGTTATCTTTTTATTCAGGCTAACGCTCATGCTGATTTTTCATGACCGTTATTCATGCTAAACTGCGTCATAAAGTCTATTGCGAAATCTATGCCAACTTTCCAAACGCCCCGTTTATGCCATATCATAGGGGTCTGCTGATATTCAGTATGCACCAGGATAGTTATATTGCACTATTTTGGTGCTTCATTTGCGTCGTTGGGCACTGTATTGGTGCAAAGGTGGGCCGAGAGGCTATTTTTGCACCGTGAAAGGGATCACAAACTAACCGCCGTCAGGTTGTTTATAAGAGAAGTTTGTGATCTTGTTTAGTCCCTCGCTTAATACGTGTACAATAGCGCGCTATTTCTAAATGCCTGAGGCAAAAAAGCTGTGATCGAGAATCTGCGTAACATCGCCATTATTGCGCACGTTGACCATGGGAAAACTACCCTGGTTGATAAGTTGCTACAACAATCTGGTACGTTCGGTGAACGTGCTGAAGCAACTGAACGTGTAATGGACTCCAACGATTTGGAGAAAGAGCGTGGGATAACCATCCTCGCGAAAAATACCGCCATTAACTGGAAAGACTACCGCATCAACATCGTGGATACCCCAGGACACGCCGATTTCGGTGGTGAGGTTGAGCGTGTAATGTCTATGGTTGACTCTGTGCTGCTGGTCGTCGACGCAATGGATGGCCCGATGCCGCAGACCCGTTTCGTGACCAAAAAAGCCTTTGCTCATGGTCTGAAACCAATCGTGGTTATCAACAAAGTTGACCGTCCTGGCGCGCGTCCTGATTGGGTTGTCGATCAGGTGTTCGACCTGTTCGTAAACCTGGATGCCACTGACGAACAACTGGACTTCCCTATCATTTACGCATCAGCATTGATGGGTATTGCGGGCGAAGACCACAATGATATGTCGGCAGACATGACTCCGCTGTATCAGGCAATCATCGACCATGTGCCTGCACCAGACGTAGACAGCACCGGTCCATTGCAGATGCAAATCTCCCAGTTGGACTACAACAACTACGTAGGTGTTATCGGCATCGGCCGTATCAAACGTGGTGTTGTTAAGCCTAACCAGCAAGTTACTGTTATCGATAGCGAAGGTAAGACCCGCAACGGTAAAATCGCTAAAGTACTGGGCCATATGGGTCTGGAACGTATCGAAGCAACTATGGCTGAAGCTGGCGATATCGTTGCTATCACCGGTTTGGGCGAGTTGAACATCTCTGACACTATCTGTGATGTGAATGCTGTTGAAGCATTGCCAGCACTGTCTGTTGATGAACCAACTGTTACCATGTATTTCTGCGTTAACACCTCTCCGTTCTGTGGTAAAGAAGGCAAGTACGTGACTTCACGTCAGATCCTTGACCGTTTGAACAAAGAGCTGATTCATAACGTAGCACTGCGTGTTGAAGAAACTGAAGATGCTGACGCATTCCGCGTATCAGGCCGTGGTGAACTTCACCTGTCGGTTCTGATCGAAAACATGCGCCGCGAAGGTTTCGAGCTGGCTGTTTCTCGTCCTAAAGTTATCAACCGTGTTATCGACGGCCGTAATCAAGAACCATTTGAAAGCGTAACTCTGGATATCGAAGAACAGCACCAGGGCGCAGTAATGCAAGCCATGGGTGAGCGTAAGGGTGACGTGAAGGACATGGTTCCAGACGGCAAAGGTCGCATTCGTCTGGATTATATGATCCCAAGCCGTGGCCTGATTGGCTTCCGTACTGAATTCATGACTATGACTTCTGGTACTGGTCTGCTGTACTCCACATTCAGTCACTACGATGATGTGCGTCCAGGCGAGATCGGCCAACGTCAAAACGGCGTACTGATCTCTAACGGTCAGGGTAAAGCTGTGGCATTCGCACTGTACAAACTGCAAGACCGCGGCAAGCTGTTTATTGGTCACGCGACTGAAGTGTATGAAGGCCAGATCATCGGTATTCACTCACGTTCTAACGACCTGACTGTAAACTGCCTGACCGGTAAGCAACTGACCAACATGCGTGCATCCGGTACTGACGAAGCAACCACTCTGGTTCCTTTCTTGAAGAAAACTCTTGAACAGGCACTGGAATTCATCGATGACGATGAATTGGTAGAAGTTACCCCGCAATCAATTCGTATCCGTAAGCGTCACCTGACGGAAAACGATCGTAAGCGTGCAGGTCGTGGTCCTAAAGAAGGTTAATTCTTCTTGGTACTGCTGATACTTAGGGCGCGAAAAGCGCCCTGAGTTCTATCCTCTGCTTCCTTGAAGCTGCAACTGTGTTAGCTTCGCTCACTCACCCGAATCACTTACCTGTGTAAGCTCATCGGGATGAATTCACTTGCCGCCTTGTTGCAACTCCAATGCCTTTGGGGATACTTTTTATTTTTTTCCGCTGCGGTAAAATATTATTTTTCCTGACTGACCCCTCCTTTTTCTTCCTCTCTCTGTTCAGTTTTCCCTTTTCCCGTTACAGTGAAACTCACCATCTAATTGGGAGAGCGCCATGCTGTATATCTTTGATCTAGGTAATGTGATTGTCGATATCGACTTCAAACGCGTATTGGGCGTTTGGAGCAAATTAAGCAGTGTCCCGCTGGCGACGTTGAGTGAGCGGTTTACCATGGGCGAGGTCTTCCAGCAGCATGAGCGCGGTGAAATTAGCGATGAAGAGTTTGCTCACCAGCTCAGTGATGAGATGGGGCTATCTCTAAGTTTTGAACAGTTTGCCGAAGGCTGGCAGGCGGTATTTGTCGCTTTGCGCCCGGAAGTGATCGCCATTATGCAAAAGTTGCGTCAGGAAGGGCATCGGGTGGTGGTGTTATCCAATACTAACCGGCTGCATTGTAATTACTGGCCCCAACATTACCCTGAAGTGGCTGCCGCCGCTGACCATATGTATCTGTCCCAGGATTTGGGCATGCGCAAGCCGGAAGCGAGAATTTATCAGCATGTGCTGAGTGCGGAAAACATCCCGGCGGAGCAGGCGGTATTCTTTGATGATGTTGAAGCAAATGTTGTTGCAGCCAGAATTGTAGGTATCACCGCAATTCATGTCATAGACCGAAACGTTATTCCTGCTTATTTTCCCTGATAACTTCTTACTCCAGACGTTAATGGGTTAGCCTTAAATATCACGCTAACCCATAACCGAGCCTAAACACCGGTATTGACTGAGAGATAAACATGGCGAGTTTTCTGCGTTTTCGCTTATCTGCATCTTTAAAACCCTACATTACGTTCGGGCGAATGCTTTACACCCGAATAGATAAAGATGGGTTAACCATGCTGGCTGGGCATTTGGCGTATGTGTCATTACTTTCTCTAGTGCCATTGGTCACTGTGATTTTTGCTCTGTTCGCGGCTTTTCCTATGTTTGCTGATATCAGCATAAAATTGAAAGCCTTCATATTTGCCAATTTTATGCCTGCCACTGGCGATATTATCCAAAACTACCTTGAGCAGTTTGTTGCCAACTCAAATCGTATGACGGTGGTGGGCACCTGCGGCTTGATTGTGACAGCACTGCTGCTGATTTACTCCGTCGACAGTGTGCTTAACATTATTTGGCGCAGTAAGGTTCACCGGTCACTGGTGTTTTCATTTGCCGTTTATTGGATGGTACTGACATTAGGGCCAATTCTCGTCGGGGCCAGTATGGTGATCAGCTCATACCTGCTTTCATTGCAATGGCTGGCAAATGCCCAGGTAGACAGCATGATTGATGAGACATTACGGCTATTTCCGCTCTTGATTTCCTGGGTTTCTTTTTGGTTATTGTACAGTGTGGTTCCGACAGTACGGGTGCCCGCCCGGGATGCACTTATTGGTGCGCTGGTGGCTGCATTGCTCTTCGAATTGGGTAAGAAAGGATTCACGATGTATATCACGCTGTTTCCGTCTTATCAGTTGATTTACGGGGTGCTGGCGGTTATCCCCATCTTATTCCTTTGGGTTTACTGGAGTTGGTGCATCGTGTTACTGGGGGCAGAAATCACCGTGACCTTGGGTGAGTATCGAGCACAGCGGTCTAAAGTGGTCATTGAGGAAAACCAGAGTCAGGAGATGTAAGGCATTATGATTGCGTTGATTCAACGGGCGCTTAGCGCCAGTGTTGTCGTAGATGGGAATGTTGTTGGTGAGATTGGGCCTGGATTATTGATATTGCTGGGGGTCGAACAAGAGGACACCGAGCAAAAAGCACAGCGTCTATGTGAAAAGGTTTTGGGGTACCGGATTTTTGGCGATGAGAACGACAAAATGAATCTCAACGTCCTGCAAGCTGGTGGCAGTGTGCTAGTCGTCTCGCAATTTACACTAGTGGCAGATACGCAAAAAGGCATGAGACCAAGCTTTTCCCGTGGTGCAGTTCCGGCAGAAGCTGATCGGCTTTATCAGTATTTTGTTGCCCAGTGTCGTGAGCGTGGTGTAAAAACGGAAACGGGATTATTTGCCGCAGATATGAAAGTCAGTTTGGTAAACGATGGCCCAGTAACTTTCTGGTTACAGGTCTAGAGGCAGAATAGTGCCCAAAACTGAGGGTTATTTTATTGATAATTTTAAAAAGAGAATGCTTCTATGTATCACTTGCGTGTGCCCATAACAGAACAAGAACTCAAAGATTATTATCAATTCCGCTGGGAAATGTTACGCAAGCCGTTGCACCAACCGGTTGGCTCAGAGAAAGATGCTTATGATGCGATGGCCCATCATCAAATGGTGGTGGATGAGCAGGGTAAACCTGTCGCTATTGGGCGGTTATATATCAATGCAGATAATGAGGCTGCGATTCGTTTTTTGGCCGTTGACCCATCAGTGCGCGCCAAAGGTTTGGGAACGCTGGTGGCAATGACCTTAGAGTCAGTTGCGCGGCAGGAAGGGGTGAAGCGAGTTGTGTGTAGCGCGCGTGAAGATGCGGTAGATTTCTTCGCCAAGCTGGGCTTTGTCAGTCAGGGGGAAATAACCGCCCCGCAAACCACACCTGTGCGCCACTTTTTAATGATAAAACCGGTTGTGACCATGGACGATATTCTGCATCGCCCTGATTGGTGCGGTCAGTTGCAGCAAGCCTGGTACGACCATATTCCGCTTAGTGAAAAAATGGGGGTGCGCATCAGCCAATATACCGGCCAGCGTTTCGTCACTACCATGCCAGAGGCGGGTAATCAAAATCCTCACCATACCTTATTTGCTGGCAGCCTTTTTTCGTTGGCGACCCTGACGGGCTGGGGCTTGATTTGGCTATTATTGCGTGAGCGCCATTTGGGCGGCACGATTATTCTCGCTGATGCCCACATTCGTTACAGTGCGCCGGTTACTGGTCGGCCCCGGGCTGTGGCTGAGCTAAGTTCCCTGAGTGGTGATCTGGATAGATTGGCCCGTGGCCGTCGTGCCAGAGTGCAGTTAGACGTGAATCTATTTGGTGATGAAGATGCTGGTGCTGTTTTCTCAGGAACTTACATGGTGTTGCCAGTTGCTGCTGGAGAGGATGCCGTGAGTTAATTCACGCCCTCCGCTATGCCCGCTTTACTGATAACAGATGAGCGGGTGTACATTTATAACTTTCTTTTATCCTCCCGCTTTCTATCTATACATTCTTTTCCTGTGACCCCTCGCACTAATTTATCGAATTCTTTGCTGTGGTATGTGCAATATTCAATAGATAACTTACAGTTATATATTCATGTTTCTGATTGATCATTTTTTGGAGGCGAATCAAAAAGTAATTTTCTCAGTGTTACCCACTGACCAATATACTAAATATGATTGATATAATTAAATAAAATCATGCATAGATACTTGTCTTATTTCTTTTTGAATCACAGCAATCACCTCCAGATGGTTCGATTTTGATTCCCCATCCTTGGTGTCAAGGAGGGAGTTATGATGGTATGTAATGAGAAAACATCAATTAATGTTATTGGTTCATCCGCAGCATTTAAGCAACTTTTACGTTTAGTTGACCGGGTTGCGCCATCACAACAAACTTTACTGATTTGTGGCCCTACTGGGTGTGGAAAAGAAGTTATTGCCCAACTGATACACCAACGTAGCAAAAATCCTTCAGCTCCATTTATTGATCTCAACTGTGGCGCAATCCCTGAGCATTTGGTTGAAGCTGAGCTATTTGGTCATGTTAAAGGTGCGTTTACGGGTGCCTCTGGTGATCGGCGTGGTCATCTGGAAATGGTCGGTAATGGCACGCTATTTTTAGATGAGATAGGTGAAATGCCTCTGTCAGTGCAGCCTAAGCTATTGCGTGCATTGGAAACCCGTACTTTCCGGCCTATCGGCAGCAGCGATATTCGCCACTTTAATGGGCGAGTGGTCGCTGCCACTCACCGAAATTTACTTGCTCAGGTAAAAAGTGGTGTTTTTAGGGAAGACCTCTATTACCGCTTAGGTGTCATTACTCTGGATATTCCTGCTCTCAGCCAGCGAAGGGAGGATATCCCCGCATTAATTGACTATTTCTCAGGGTTACAAACTCACCCGTTAGTTTTCAATTCTCATGCTATGTCTTACTTACAGCAGTATCCCTGGCCGGGTAATGTGCGGGAATTGCGCAATCTGGTCGACAGGCTTGCGGCATTATCTGATAGCCATTTAATTACGCGTGAGGTGTTGGATACCTTTATGCCAACCTCACAACTCGAAGTGAAAGTGTCATCTGACCTGCTTGCTGATGCCATGCTGGCATTGCCGGGGGCTGATAAGCTCGTTGCGGTGGAGCAGTTATTGATAGACCGAGCGTTGCAGCGTACTACCGGTAATAAAACCGCAGCGGCACAACTATTAGGGATTAGTCGTAAGTCAGTGGAACGGCGAATTCATGGCCGGATGGATAAACGGCCAATAGCATTACAACACTTGCAGGAAGGTATGCGGTTAATGAATTGCTCCGCCTACCATGAAGCCATCGTTGATTTACAGAAAGGGTTACAACTACTGCTGGGAATCACCTTGGATGAAGAGGTTCGACAGCTTCATTACAAGCTCTATCGCCAACTCAGTATCAGCTATCAAATACTTTATGGTTGGTTAAGCCATGATGCGCTTAAATATCATAATGATGCCATCGCGCTAGGTAAAAAAGCAGGTGATGAGTCTGAGCTGGCAGGATTACTCTTTTGGCGTTGGTCGGCCCAGTTGGTGACCCTTGATTTACCGCATGTCCGCACTCTGGCTCAGGAATTACTGCAATGGGGCCTGACTGAAAAAACCGCGTCAATATGGAGTGAAGCACATATCGCTCTTGCCAGTACCCTATTTTGGTTGGGGGATAATCAAGAAGTCTTAACATGTTTAGCTCGCAGTAAGTTACTGACTACCCCTTGCGAGTATGCCGATCAACAAGGATTGGATTTGATTGGCATGGCGCTGACCCTGAAAGGGCTGGCTTTATTTCAACTCGGTGAATTTAAAAAATCCAGAGAGGTAGCCCAAAAACTGGCCTCACGTGCTATGGGTGAAGACATTATTGCTTTTCATCGGGTTATCTCCTTACGGGGCGCGGCGTGGCTTGCTTGCTTGTTCGAAGACCGTGACAGTTTAGGTCGCTTGACCCACGAATTAGCAGTGCAGGCGCAGCAATATGGATTTACTTTTTATCAGGGGTTAGGGAAGGTACTGAAGGGGTGTTATTTGCTCATGCAGCATGACTATGTTCAGGCTGAACAGCATATGATTGAGGGTTATGATAGCCATCTGTTGTGCCAGGGAGGAAAGCTTTTTCACTCCTTCCAGGCATGGAAACGTGGCGAGTTATTGCTGCAATCAGGTGAGCCGCAACAATGTGATGTGCTGATGTCACAGGCATTGGACTTGGCATTTAAGTATCAAGAACGCGCCTATCTTAGTGAGTTGATGGTCGTCAAAGCCCGTGCCAGACTGGCATTAAATGACATTGTTGGCGCTGAACAAGGCTTTCGCTGCGCCATCGCGAGTGCGCAAACATTGGGTATTATTCCCGCACAAATTATTGCTACCAGTGAACTGGCTCGTTTATTAGGGCAATCGCTACGAAAAGCTGAAGCGGTTGCCTTGCTGTCTTCCATTCTGAAAAGCATCGACACTCACCATGTTCCACCTTTTGTCAGCCGGGCAATTCAGTTGCTGGCTGAACTGGATAAGCCGGAGTGAAGCGGCATTCTGGGGCATGGACGTTTTCGACCAATCACCCTCTCTCACTTGGACAGTATCGTCCATTCCAGGTGTTTTTAAACCCCTTAGAATTTAATTAATTATTAAAAATCAATTGATTATCTAGTTGGCACACAGGTTGCAATTTGTACTGTGGGTAGAGCGAATATCGGATGTACTACCTAATGATGTCTCCCTCTTATTTATAAGGAACACACTATGAGTACTCTATATACAATTAACGTAATCAATAACAGCCCGACAGCGCAGGATTTCTTTTTCTTCCAAAAACCGGCGATTTATACCGGTGGCGCTAAAGTTTACTCCAACAGTATTTATCAGGAAGTGTTATCACCTTTTGCCAGCTCGGGTTCTGTACTGACCTTTGAATGCTTAATGCAATTTTATGCTGGAGCACAATCTCAACTACCAAGCTTGTTGGTTGGGCAAGATTCAGGATATATCACCTCAAGCCAGCCTGTCGATTTGACCTCTATTACCGCTGGAGTACAAACAGCAAACACCACGGTAATGTCGGTTGACCCTTCTCTTGGTCTGTCTCCTGCGACTTATACCGAAGGGGTGCAACCTGGTGCTTATCGTATTGTCACTCCTGCATTTAACCCCGTCACAGATGTATTTAACGCGGGGTTGGCGGTGCAAAGTGCCAGTGGCAGTAGCGTACTGTCGAGTTTCATCAATGCAGAACCAAGCAAAAATATCGATTGTCAGCCAGTGCTGAGTTTTTATGTCCAAACGGGTACCTATCAGGCGGGGACGGTTATTAACTTCTCTACGTCTTCGGTTGGGTCCGCGATATGTGATACCACCCAAGGTGTGACCGCATTCAATGTTATTTATAACCCTCAGGGCACCTGGACGGTTAGCGCTGCTTGATAAAAACACGCGTGTACGGCCTGCCTGATCAACAGTGCCGTACCTGTACTCCCCTATTTATTATTTCTATGAGGAGGCTATATGCCTAATCTAACAACCAGTATTTCGCTAAATCTATTATTGGGCCAATTTCCGAATCCTGTTAGTCAACTGACTCAGCCACCACTCAGTAATGAGTGTGGTGCTTATGCATTAACTGCCACATTGGCTGCATTTGCACTGTGGCCGGAAAGTACCATTATCACTTATGGAGAAAATAATAATGTCATTCAACAAGACGATGATTTTATTAACGCTAAGGATAAGATCTATGGTCTGACTGGGATACTTAACCCCGATGGTGGGGCAAACGTTGCGGGTGGCGGATATAACTCACCTGCGGCAATGGCGGCTGTGGCGATAGATTTCGCACGGGTGGTATCGGTGAATATCACCGCTGCTGGCTTATATGCCTTGGGGGCGCTGTATCCAGCTGAGCAAGCTGCCTGTGTGGCGGTGGTAGGGGAGCCAAATGTACATACGGATGCTGTTTATGTAGAGCCGGCTCATGGGCAAGTACAATTGATTTGTGTGGCTTCCGGCCCGCAAGCTCTTCACATGTTAGCCCGTGGTTCCGACGGACTTTATTACGATCCCGCCACCGGAGTTCGTGATAATGATTGGGGTAATCCAACAGCTGAACTCTTTGAACAACTCAGTGGCTATGAATTTGTTGGTTTATGGCTAGTTATTAGTTAATTAATGAGTAATTTGAAATAGTAAACCGATAAACGGTGCTATCGAGTTGTTTATCGGTTTACTTCAATATTTTTTAGTGTAGTTTTATAAACCTCCTTTCTTAACTTTTTCTTTAATTTATCATCGTTAAATTATCTATAATCTATGTTTAGCTAAATAATGCAGGGTTGTTTTATTTAGTTTTTTTAAAAAAAGAGTAACTAATGCACTGGATCATACAGCGTAATCGTTATTTAATAAATTAACATCTGCTGTTTGCTATTTATAAATGTAAATTAACCCTTAATATTATTTTATTAAATAACTAACTATAGATAAATCTAAACTAGTCTGAGTTATTTAATTAAGGAATTTATCATAAATTTTTTAATGGGAGTGAATTAAAATGGATAGAGATTGGCATAGACAAGATATTTTAGCTGCAATACGGAAAGCGAAAGGCTCACTAGCAGCATTATCAAGAGAGAGTGGGCTTTCGCCAAGTACATTAGCTAACGCGCTAACACGCCCGTGGCCCAAGGGAGAAGTAATTATTGCAGACGCTATCGGTGTTTCCCCTCGAGAGATATGGCCCAGTAGGTTCATCGATTATCGAGGGCGGATGATTATTCGAAGAGTAAGGCAAAACTAACGTTAAGAGGGTGGTTTAAATGGATAAGACACTACTAAACTCGCTTAAAATGTTAATACCATTTTGGGAAAATAGTTCGGAAGCTTGGGGGGTGAAAGATAACAAGTCAGTATTTATTTATGCAAATAATAGGTTTGGTAAATTATTAGGGTTACCTGATAAATTTAGTGTGGAAGGGCAATTGGATGGTGAGCTTCCAGCACCAACGGCAGAGTTTCAGACTGAATTTCAGGAACATGATCGTCAGGCGATATTATCGAAAGAACGAGCGACAACGATTGAAATACATGCATTTGAGCGACGTTCCTATTTTCAACCTTACTTTTGTGATAAGTACCCATTAATAGATGAACTCGGCATTTCACAAGGGCTTATTTTTCATGCAAGACCAGTAGAAGATATAATATTAACGCATTTAAATAAAATAAAAGTTCCCACCTCACTTATCTTTACTCCCCCATCAGGGTCATTTACCAAAAGAGAGTGGGAGGTGTTATTTTATATTTTACATGCTTTTTCAAGCCCCGAGATTGCTAAAAAAATCCATTTATCAACCAGGTCAGTCTGCAATATAATTCAAAATATCTATAGAAAGGCGGGTGTGACCAGTAAAAAACAGGTTATAGAATATTGTTATGAGCAGAAGATAAATAATTATGTGCCACAAAGTTTCTTTGAATACTCAGGCTCTTTCCCACTCGCGGGGAAAGAGAATGTAAATTTAAGGAGAAAGTAATGATGGATAAGACACTACTAAACTCGCTTGAAGTACTAATACGATTTTGGGAGCACAGTTCTGAACCTTGGGTAGTAAGAGATAATCAATCAAGATTCGTCTATTCAAATCCTAGAAATCATAAATTATTAGGTTTGCCGGATAAGTATAGTCTGGAAGGGCGATTAGATGGAGAAATGCCTACACCAATGGCGGAATTTCAGGATGAGTGGCAAGAGCATGACCGAAGGGTGGAATCATTACAAGACCGCATAACAACAGTTGAAGTACATGTATGGGATGGGCGTTCTCACCTTCAGCCTTATTTATGTGATAAATATCCATTAATAGATGAAAATGGTGTGTCTCAAGGTGTTATTTGTCATGTTCGACCAGTGCAAGACATCATTTTAACTCGTTTAAATAAGATAAAAGTTCCTACATCACTTATCTTTACACCTCCATCTGAATTATTCACCAAAATAGAATGGGAGGTATTGTTTTATATCTTACATGATTTCTCAAGTAAAGAAATTGCTAAAAAGATCCATTTATCAACCCGGTCAGTGTGCAATATAACCCAAAATATCTATCGGAAAACCGGTGTAGCCAGTAAACGGCAGGTTATAGAGTATTGTTATGAAAATAAGATTAATAATTATGTGCCGCAGAGTTTCTTTGAATATTCGGGTTCTTTTCCACTCGCAGGGTAAGGACAAACTAAATATAATAGGGAGGTTGAGATGGAAGAAAATATGAAGAAATCACTTGAGGTATTAATACGGTTTTGGGAGCATAGTTCAGAACCTTGGGCGGTAAAAGATGATCAATCAAGATTTATTTATGCAAATAGGAGAGTTTATAAATTATTTAATTTACCTGAAAAATACAGCCTTGAAGGTCGGTTAGATGGTGAGATTCCTACACCATCAGCAGATTTTCAGGTTGAATTTCAACAGCAGGATCGTCAGGTGGAATTATCACAGGACCGTGTAGCATCAGTCGATATTCAGCTATATGATGGGTGCTCATATTTCACACCTTATTTTAGTGACAAATATCCATTAATAGATGAAAACGGTGTATCCAGGGGGGTTATTTGTCATGCCAGACCAGTACAAGACATCATTTTAACTCGTTTAAATAAGATAAAAGTTCCTACATCACTTATCTTTACACCTCCATCTGCATTATTCACCAAAAGAGAATGGGAGGTATTGTTTTATATTTTACATGCTTTCTCAAGTAAAGAGATTGCTAAAAAAATCCATTTATCAACCCGGTCAGTGTGCAATATAACCCAAAATATCTATCGGAAAACCGGTGTAGCCAGTAAACGGCAGGTTATAGAGTATTGTTATGAGCAGAAGATAAATAATTATGTCCCGCAGAGTTTCTTTGAATACTCGGGTTCTTTTCCACTCGCAGGGTAAGGACAAACTAAATATAATAGGGAGGTTGAGATGGAAGAAAATCTGAAGAAATCACTAGAGGTATTAATACGGTTTTGGGAGCACAGTTCAGAACCTTGGGGGATTAAAGATAATCAATCAAGATTTGTTTATGCAAATAATAGATTCAATAAATTATTAGCTTTACCTGATAAATACTGTGTAGAGGGGAGGTCTGATGGCGAACTTCCCACACCAATATCAGATTTTGAGGCTGAGTTTCAAGAGCATGACCGTAAGGTAGAGCTATTGCAGGATCGTATAACAGCGGTTGAAATACATGAATGGGATGGCCTTTCCTATTTTAAGCCTAATTTCTGTGACAAATATCCGTTAATAGATAAAAGTGGGATATCGCAAGGTGTTATTTTTCATGTTCGACCAGTACAAGACATCATTTTAACTCGTTTAAATAAGATAAAAGTTCCTACATCACTTATCTTTACACCTCCATCTGCATTATTCACCAAAAGAGAATGGGAGGTATTGTTTTATATTTTACATGCTTTCTCAAGTAAAGAGATTGCTAAAAAAATCCATTTATCAACCAGGTCAGTGTGCAATATAATCCAAAGCATCTATAGAAAATCCGGTGTAACCAGTAAACGGCAGGTTATAGAGTATTGTTATGAAAATAAGATTAATAATTATGTGCCGCAGAGTTTCTTTGAATACTCGGGTTCTTTTCCACTTATGTAGAGTGAGAAGGAGTTAAACTTAAGGAGAATATGGTAATGGATAAAAAACTACTAAACTCGCTTGAGGTATTAATACGATTTTGGGAACACAGTTCAGAGCCTTGGGGAGTTAAAGATAATCAATCGAAATTTATTTATGCCAATATGAGATATCATAAATTATTAGCCTTACCTAATAAATATAGTATGGAGGGGCGGCTAGATGGTGAGATTCCTTCGCCAACAGCAGAGTTTCAGGATGATTTTCAGAGGCAAGATCGTAGGGTTGAATTATTGCAAGATCGTGCAACATCGGTTGAAATACATTTGCTTGATGGGCTTTCTTATTTTACACCTTATTTCTTTGATAAATTTCCATTAATAGATGAAGTTGGAGTGTCACGGGGGGTTATCTTACATGCCAGGCCTGTAACTGATATAATGTTAACTCGCCTAAATAAAATAAAAGTCCCCACCTCACTTGTATTCACCCCGCCATCAGATCTTTTTACTAAAAGAGAATGGGAGGTATTGTTTTATATTTTACATGCTTTCTCAAGTAAAGAGATTGCTAAAAAAATACATTTATCAACCCGGTCAGTGTGCAATATAATCCAAAGCATCTATAGAAAAGTCGGTGTAACCAGTAAACGGCAAGTTATAGAATATTGTTATGAAAATAAGATTAATAATTATGTGCCGCAGAGTTTCTTTGAATACTCGGGTTCGTTCCCTCTTATGTAGGACAAATTTCTGTGCCGATTACATGAAAAATATCATGTAATCGGCGTTGTCGCCCAGCAGCAATCTGGTAGGGCAGTGTAAAACGCCCTTATTGCCCCGCTACGCTATGCACTTCACCATGCTGCATAGTTTGATTGACTTGTTGCCCATTGCTGTCAGTAGCTTGTAGAGAGCCGCTAACAGTAGGTTTCAATGGTGTATCGGCAGCCAGACTTCCTTTTATCTGTAATTTTAGGTTGCCCAGGCCTTGTAACGGTAATGCTGGCCAGCCCCAGTTTTGTAAGATATCCAGATTGACAGAACGGCCGGTCAGCGCCAGTGATAAGGCACGGGCAGGCGTTTGGTCAATACTGGCGGTGGACTCCAGTAAGCCCTCTTTGGTGAATGCGCTTAACTCACTAAATGTAATCTGTTGTTCATTGGCATTAAGGGCCAGTGACGGACGGCGAATATCATTTTTATTAAACGTCGCATTACCTGCATTCAACATTAATGAGCCAGACCATACACCCCACTGATGGTTTTTTGCCAACAGTAAGTTAGTGCCTGCGGCGTCCAGCGATGTAATCTGGAAGGGGAAGTCAGGGCTGATATCAATCAACAAGTTACGATTAGCACTAAGCTTGCCGACGTACACCTCGGATAGCCAGCTTGGCAATGTTTGTTGCCATTGTTGCTTCCAATCGGCAGGCAGAGTGTAAACCAGCGCGACCAGTGTCAGTTCATCCAATTGCAGGCGATGAGTATCGCGCGCCCAATTCCCCTGAGTTCTTAATAGACCATCCTGCCAGCGGGTTGAGAACTGATTAATTGCGACGCCAGCCGGAGATAAAGCAAATGTTGCTATTGGGTCAATCAGATGAATATTACCCTTGATAATATCACCGGCATTGAAGGACAGTTCGCCATCCTCAGTTTGCCAATCACCTTGTTTAAACGTGATATTTTTTAGCGTCAAATCCAGGTCATTAAATGCCCAGCTTTTCCCTTCTACTCGCGCATCAATTAAATCAAAGCGTTTTAGCGTAATCGGCGGGAGTTGTAAGAATGTATTCCAAACATCATCTATCGATGCTGGTGTTTGCAGGCGGATATTGCTGAGCCGCAGGCGATCGACCAGCCAACTGCCATCAGCCGCTTGGCTGGCGTTACCTGTCAATTCACCCTGCGCGATATCTGCGCCGAAATTGGTTAGGGTCAGGGCATTTTTCTGTATCGAGCCTTGCAGATAAAGTTGTTGCGCGGTAATACCGTTAATAGTTAAAGAACCGGCACTAAACTGAAATTGAGCATTTTCGCCAAGGCTATTACCCGGTTGTGGCTGCCAAGGCACCAAACCGCCAGTCACTTGTTGACCCGCAATCTTCCACTGAGCAGCTGAGTTTTTCGCCTCAAGAGTGGTATCGAGGGCCATATTAGTCAACTGCAAGGTATCAGCCTGTAATGGCAGCGGTGATGGGCTGTTACTGAGGATTAAACGACCATTTTGCAGATTGAGACTGAGAAGGTGTCGAGGCTCGGTCAGTTGCCGCCAACTCAGGCCAAACAGCGCTTGTTGGGCAACAAGAAACGGAGGCTGATTGGCCCGGCCCAGAGTGATATCACTGAAACTGATTTGTCCCGGTTGGGACCATGAGTGGTCTATTTTACCCAGAGAGAGGCGATATTCACTATTATCACTAACCCAACGGCTCAGCCAACCGGCAGCCCAACTGGTTTGGAGCAATACGTAACACAGCACTACGGACAGCACCAGTAGTAGTAATAACGTTAGCAGCACTTTCCCGAGAAATTTCATCCGGTCTTTCCACGCCTGTCGGTGATACGGAACCCTGTTTATGCCGTAATTTGTCCATGAGCTCAATAGACAATCAGTTATCCGGCGATAAAAAAATGGCCGGGATCGTTTACGACCGGCCATTTCATTGACGTGTTGATGTAAAGATTATTTTTCTTGTGGGAAGAGTAAGTTAAGCACAATGGCAGTAATACCACCGGCAGCAATCCCGGAAGAAAGCAGTGTTTTTACCCAATCTGGCGCGAATTGTAGAATCAATGGCTGTTGTGCCACACCCATACCAACTGCCAATGACAGAGCCATAATCATAATAGCGCGGCGATTGAGTGTTTCACGAGAGACAATACGCACGCCGGAAGCGGCAATGGTACCGAACATCACCAGTGTGGCGCCCCCCAGCACGGGTTCAGGAATATGTTGCACGAAACCTGCAACCGCCGGGAACAAGCCCAGTACAATCAGCATCAGTGCGACAACGAAACCGACATAACGACTGGCGACACCGGTCAACTGGATCACGCCATTGTTCTGGCCGAAGCAGGAGTTAGGGAAGGTGTTGAACACCGCCGACAGCATGGAGTTCAAACCATTCGCCAGCACACCACCTTTCAGGCGTTTCATATACAACGGGCCATGAACCGGTTGCTCAGAGACATCCGAGGTCGCGGTGATATCACCAATGGTCTCCAGTGAGGTCACCATGAAGATTAACATCAGTGGTACCAGCAGATTCCAATCAAAGGAGAGGCCATAATAGAGTGGTGTTGGGATAGTGATCAGCGCGGTATCTACCACTGGGCGGCTCTCTGGCAACATACCCAACGACCAGGCCAGCAAGTAACCCACGGCCATCGCAATGACTAAAGAGGCCACACGCAAATACGGGTTGCGCTGGCGGTTCAGTAGAATAATCACCACTAATACGGCACCCGCTAATAGCAGGTTTTTCGGTGCGCCAAAGGTATGGTCACTCATTGCACCATAACCGCCGCCAATTGATGTCAGCCCAACCTGAATCAATGACAAACCGATGATCATCACCACGATACCAGATACCAGTGGGGTGATAATGCGGCGCGCCAGATGCAGGAAGCGGGAAAGTATAATTTCGGTGCAGGACGCCACCATTAGCGTACCAAACAGTGCCGCCATCATGGTTGGGATATCTGCGCCGCCGTTTTTTAGCGCCAGGCCACCCATAATCAATGGCGAAACAAAGTTAAAACTGGTGCCCTGAATCGATAATAGGCCAGAGCCAACTGGCCCCCAGGTTTTAATTTGCAGTAACGATGCCAAGCCGGAGGCAAACAGCGACATGCTAATAATGCGTTGGGTATCTTCCGCTGGTAGTCCCAGCGCCTGACAAATCAATAAGCCAGGGGTTATCACTGCGACAAACATCGCCAATAAATGCTGGCAAGCAGCGAACAATGTTTGGGCGAGTGGGGGGCGGTCTTCTAAACGGTAAATCAATTCGCTGGGGCGAGTGGCTGCTTGCTGTGGTGTATCAAGCTCGGCGGATTGCGTAGACATGGAGTGGCATTCCCGGATCGGCAAAGAGGGCATTTTAATGATCCGGCTCACAAAAGCAATCGGTTGCGCTGCGTTTTTAAAAATAATTCTATTCGGTGCTCACCTGCATTTTTCTATTACTAAACTTGTAATGGGCGGCGTTTTTTCTTCTAATCCCTTCCTTAACTGTTTTGGCGTTTTTAAGGAACTGTCTAACGTCATATTTTTAATCGATATTTTAATCGCATGGAGTACCAAGATGTTTCATCTCGATACCTATGGCACGCTAGTCGCGGCCTGCTTGGTTTTATTATTAGG
Organism: Yersinia sp. 2540 StPb PI; assembly: GCF_052217165.1. Lineage (NCBI taxonomy): Bacteria > Pseudomonadati > Pseudomonadota > Gammaproteobacteria > Enterobacterales > Yersiniaceae > Yersinia > Yersinia sp. 2540 StPb PI. Next base: position 399,218 of record NZ_JAZGQC010000001.1, on the reverse strand, counting down.
CCGAAAACTCGTACAAACTGTCCCATTCCTGAAAAAATACACTATTCCTGAACCGGTAGCCGGCGGTTTGTTGGTTGCCTTCTTGATGTTGCTGATGCAAAAGACTCTTGGCTGGGAAATCAGTTTTGATATGTCGCTCAAAGATCCCTTGATGCTGGCATTTTTTGCAACTATTGGTTTGAATGCCAATCTGGCTAGCTTACGTGCTGGTGGCAAAGCCTTGAGCGTATTTGTGTTTGTGGTCATTGGTTTGTTGCTCATGCAGAACGCAATTGGTATTGCGCTTGCTAAATTGATGGGGCTAGACCCGCTGATGGGGTTACTCGCTGGCTCAATTACCTTATCAGGTGGGCACGGTACTGGTGCTGCGTGGAGTAAACTCTTTTCTGAACGCTATGGCTTTGAAAATGCAACAGAAGTTGCTATGGCTTGTGCAACATTTGGTTTGGTGCTGGGGGGATTGATTGGTGGCCCGGTAGCCCGCTACCTGGTGAAGCGATCTTCCACACCCGATGGTACGCCGGAGGACAGCGAAGTCCCTTCCGCATTTGAAAAGCCTTCGGCCGGGCGCATGATCACCTCGTTGGTGTTAGTTGAAACCATCGCCATGATAGCTATCTGCCTGATGGCAGGCAATGTGATTGCGGGTTGGTTGCAGGGCACGATGTTTGAACTGCCAATCTTTGTTTGTGTGCTGTTTGTCGGGGTTATCCTCAGTAACACGTTGTCGGCAATCGGCTTCTATAAAGTCTTTGATCGTGCGGTATCAGTGCTGGGCAATGTCAGTCTGTCACTGTTTTTGGCAATGGCACTGATGAGTTTGAAGCTCTGGGAGCTGGCTTCACTGGCATTACCGATGCTGGTAATTTTGTCAGTTCAGGCACTGGCGATGGCGTTGTACGCTATCTTTGTCACTTATCGCATCATGGGAAAAAACTATGATGCAGCGGTACTGGCGGCGGGGCACTGTGGTTTTGGTCTGGGTGCAACACCGACTGCAATCGCCAATATGCAAGCGATTACTGACCGTTTTGGCCCATCTCATCTGGCGTTCTTAGTGGTGCCAATGGTAGGTGCATTCTTTATTGATATCGCTAATGCGATCGTGATTAAGCTTTATCTTTTACTGCCAATATTCCCGGCGGTGGTAGGGTAGCTGTACTCTGGGGCGAGTTTACTTGCCCCTTATTCATTAAGCGTTAGTGTAACGCGCTCGCTCTGGTAGCCAGCGCTCAATCAATGCGCGTGCATGTTCAGGATATTGCTGGTGCAGATGGCGAGCTACCCGTTGGACTTCGGGAATCATCGCCTGATCGCGCAGTAAATCAGCCACTTTGAACTCCGCGCTTCCAGTTTGCCGTGTCCCCAACAATTCGCCCGGTCCACGGATTTCTAAATCCCGCTGGGCAATGACAAAGCCATCATTACTATCACGCAACACTTGTAAACGCATTTGGGCGGTTTTACTCAACGGCGTTTTATAGAGTAATACACAATGAGAGGCGACAGCACCACGGCCGACACGGCCTCGTAACTGATGTAATTGCGCTAACCCCAAGCGTTCCGGGTTATCGATTATCATCAGGCTGGCGTTAGGCACATCGACCCCTACCTCGATCACTGTGGTTGCCACCAATAGCTGCAACTCACCCTGTTTAAATGCCTGCATAACTGCCTGTTTTTCTGGTCCTTTCATGCGCCCATGAACTAAACCGACTTTAATTTCCGGCAAAGCAATTTTCAGTTCTTCACAAGTTACTTCGGCGGCCTGCGCTTCCAGGACTTCAGATTCCTCAATCAGTGTGCAGACCCAATAAGCTTGCCGACCCTCTTCCAGACAGGCATTTTTAACTCGCTGGATAACATCACTGCGGCGGGTATCAGGGATTGCCACTGTAGTCACCGGTGTTCTACCTGGGGGAAGCTCATCAATCACTGAGGTATCAAGATCTGCATAGGCAGTCATGGCCAGCGTTCTTGGAATTGGGGTCGCGGTCATAATAAGTTGATGTGGATGGAAACCTTGCTCCTCACCCTTTTCCCATAAAGCGAGCCGTTGATGAACACCAAAACGATGTTGTTCATCAATAATAACCAGCGCCAGTCCAGAGAACTGCACCTGTTCTTGAAACATCGCATGGGTGCCAACAACCATTGCAACCTGACCGCTGGCGACCGCTTCTTGCTGCGCTATACGGGCTTTACCTTTTTGCTTGCCAGCCAACCAGCCCACTTGCAGTCCCAACGGTTCTAGCCATTGGCGGAAAGTGGAGGCATGTTGTTCTGCCAGTAATTCGGTGGGTGCCATCAAAGCAACCTGCTTGCCGTGAGCAATTGCCCGTAGCGCGGCCAGGGCTGCAACCAATGTTTTTCCTGAGCCAACGTCCCCTTGAATCAATCGCATCATCGGGAAGTTATGGGTCATATCCTGCTCAATCTCCGCCACTACTCGTTGCTGGGCATGCGTGGGGGTGAAAGGTAGCGCGGCCAGAAAACGTTGTTTGAGTTGTTGCTCTGCCAATAGCGGTAATGCCCGATAGCTTTGCGCGCCGGCCCGGACAGCCAACATACTGAGGTTATGAGCGACTAGCTCTTCCATGATCAGCCGCTGCTGTGCAGGATGCTTGCCTTGATCTAAATCAGCCAACTGAATATTTGCTGGTGGGCGATGCAGGGTATGAATAGCTTCTGGCAAGCTAATGAGTGAGCGGCTTAACTCAATCGGCAATAATTCGGCAATAACACAAGTATCCAGCATCGCCAGCGCTTGATCGATAAGTTTGCGCAAGGTCGCCTGACGAATCCCTTCGGTGGTGGGATAAACGGGTGTCAGGGACTCTTGTAATTCAACGCCAATGTTCTCGCCATGCACCCGATATTCAGGGTGAATGATTTCCGCCCCGGTATTGCCCCGTTTGACTTCGCCGTAGGCGATAACATGCTTGCCCGGAGACAAACTGTTTTTCATCGCAGCGTTGAAGTTAAAGAAACGCAGAGTGAGAACACCACTACCGTCGCTGATTTGGCAGGTCATCATGCGGCGGCGGCCAAAGGTGATATCAGAACGTAGAACCTCGCCCTCAACATTAACCGAGAGGCCAGGCATTAAATCGCCAATACGATACAGGCGAGTACGATCTTCATAACGCAGTGGGAGATGAAGCAGTAGGTCTTGGATGGTTTCCAACCCCATTTTAGCCAGTTTCCCAGCCTGACTTGCACCAACACCGGAAAGTGTACTGAGGGGTACTGCATCCAGCAGGCGGCCTTTCATTTAAGACTCCGTGGCTTGCATGGCAGACCACCATTGTGCATCGGCAATAACCTGACCCTGCTCATCAATATGCGGTTGAGGTAGCCCTTTCCGTTTGGCGACTTGTGCCAATACCGGATAGCCCCCCTCAAACAGTAACCGTTGCTGCTCATCTTCGGGCAAGACACTTTTTGCTCGCTGATACATACCTGCATTTTGCCGCTGCCGTTGGGCTTCATATAAAATCAACGCAGACGCGACAGAAACATTGAGTGATTGCACCATGCCGATCATCGGAATAATGATGTCTTGGTCCGCGAGTGCTAACGCTTCCTCAGATATACCGGTCTTCTCCTGTCCCATCAAAATACAGGTTGGGCGGGTATAGTCTATTTCACGAAAATCGACAGCATTATCAGACAGATGCGTTGCCAGAACTTGCATGTTCTGTGATTTCAGATGAGCAATGGCATCGCTAATATGGGTGTGTGTTTTGACTTGTACCCAACTGTTGCTGCCGGCCGCGGAAGAGAGTCGTGTATACATCTGAGTCGTTGGCCAAATTGCATGTACTTGATGGATACCGACAGCATCAGCTGTACGAATGATAGCGGATACATTATGAGGTTTATGTACTTGCTCCAGGCAAACCGTTAGGTCCGGCTGCCTGGTAGCCAGCATTTCACAAATCCGCGCATAGCGTTGAGGATTCATAGGCGTTAGTTACGATTACGGCTGACTTTAACCACATCTGGCATGATACGAATCTTACGCATTATGTTAGCCAGATGGACCCTGTCACGGGTAGTCAGGCGAATAAAGGCACTGTATACCCGGCCATCTTTCTCTTCAGTATTCAGGCTCTGAATATTAGATTCGGCTGCATTGATTGCCGCAGTCAGATTTGCCAAAGCACCTTGCTGATTGAACATATCGACTTTAATTTCAGCAATGAACTCTTGTTCAGTCTCTTGATCCCACTCAACCGCCATAAATTTCTCAGGCTCTTTCTGGTAGCCACGGATATTACGGCAAGACTCATGATGGATAACCAAACCTTTGCCTGGGCTGATATGAGCAATAATCGGGTCACCGGGGATAGGACGGCAGCACTTGGCAAAGGTAATTAGGACGCCATCGGCACCCTTGATTGCCAGATTACGGGTGCCAGAGGTCGCCAGCGTTGATAGGTCACCCAACAGGTTTTTGGCCACTACCACACTCATCGCATTACCCAAGCCAATTTCTGCTAGCAAATCATCTAGCGTCGCCAGTTTCATACGGTCCAGTTCATGCTTGATATTATCTTCAGAAATATCAGACAGTTTTCGACCATTTCCTAACGCATGATTCAGTAACCGGCGGCCAAGGCTCACCGATTCATCACGTTTCAGGTTTTTCAGCAACTGGCGAATTTTGGCTCGCGCTTTCGAGCTGACAACAAAGTTCAGCCAGGCCGCATTTGGCCGAGCACCCGGAGCGGTAATAATCTCAACGGTCTGGCCACTGTTCAGTGACTGAGAAAGCGGGTAGGGCTGACGGTCAACACGCGCACCTACACAGGCATGGCCAATATCGGTATGCACAGCATAGGCAAAGTCGACAGGTGTCGCACCGGCAGGTAATTCAACTATGCGCCCTTCTGGGGTGAAAACGTAAATCTCATCAGGGAATAAATCAGATTTTACGCTTTCAATAAATTCAAATGAGCTGCCTGCACTTTGCTGTAACTCCAGCAAGCTTTGCATCCAGCGCTGAGCGCGAATTTGTGCGGTGGTGCCAGACTCACCCTGCTCTTTATAAGCCCAGTGTGCAGCAACCCCCATTTCGGCCATCTGATCCATATCTTCAGTACGAATCTGTACCTCGACCGGAACCCCATGAGGGCCGATTAATGAGGTATGTAACGATTGATAGCCGTTAGCCTTAGGGATGGCAATATAGTCTTTCACTCTACCGGGGCGTGGCTTATACAGGCTGTGAGCCTGACCCAACACGCGGTAGCAAGTATCGACTTCTTTGACGATAACCCGAAAAGCATAGATATCCATGATGGAGTGAAAGCGCTGCTCTTTCAGGTTCATTTTGCAATAAATGGAATAGAGATGCTTTTCACGACCACTGACTCGGCAAGGAATACCGGCCTCAGTCAGACGCCCTTCAATCTCCGCCAAGATTTTCTGAATCATCTCTTTGCGGTTACCACGTGCGGCTTTCACCACTTCTTTAATTACGCGATAGCGATTGGGGTAGAGCGCTTCAAAACCCAGCTCTTCCAACTCGGTTTTTAAATGATGGATACCCAGCCGATGGGCCAGTGGGCTATATATTTCAAGGGTTTCACGTGCAATGCGGCGACGTTTATCTGGGCGTAAGGAACCCAGCGTTCGCATGTTATGTGTGCGGTCAGCCAGTTTGATCAAAATAACGCGGATATCTTGCACCATCGCCATGATCATTTTGCGGAAGTTTTCCGCCTGAGCTTCTTTCTTGTCACGAAAATTCAGTTTATCGAGTTTAGAAACACCCTCGACCAGCTCGGCTACGCTTTTCCCAAACAACTGCTCCATATCTTGATATGTAGCAGGAGTATCTTCAATGACGTCATGTAATAACGCCGCCATTAAGGTTTCGTAATCGAGCCGCATCTCCGCGAGAATACAGGCCACAGCAACAGGATGAGTGATATAAGGCTCACCACTGGAGCGTGTCTGACCCTCGTGAGCATCACGTGCAACAAGATATGCCTGTTTGAGGCGCTTAATCTGCTCCTCTGGCAGGTAACGTTGAATCAGCAGATTCAGGCTTTCAAACAGGTACAAGGCAGACTCGCTGTCTAATTAACGACGACCTTCAGCAATCGCGGTTACCGCTTGGATCTCTGCGGCTTCCTGCTCTTGCTGTTCTTGGCGTTCACGAACATCGAGAATCTGATTAGTAATCAGGCCTTCTTCAATCTCGCGTAGCGCAATCACAGTAACTTTATCGTTTTCTTCTGGAACCAGTGCGTCTTTACCGCCGGACTGGATTTGACGTGCCCGACGAGCAGCGACCAACACCAGGTCAAAACGGTTACCAATTTTCTCTACAGCGTCTTGAACAGTTACGCGTGCCATAATTCTGCTACTCCACAGGTGACGAAATGACGGGGCATGATACTGAAACTCGGTTCAGTCTGCCAATAATTTGGTGATTAAAGCGTCATGCCGCTGTTTCTGGCGGCCTAAACGCAGTCGTTCTGCGCGAATAATGGTTTTCAGATCAGATAAAGCCAGATTGAAATCATCATTTACGATTAAATAATCATATTCAGCGTAATGGGTCATCTCGGCGACAGCTTGCGCCATTCGCTTAGCGATAACCTCTTCGCTATCTTGCCCACGGCCTCGCAAGCGGCGATCCAATTCTTCCTTGGAAGGCGGCAAAATAAAAATACTGCGTGCAGTGGGCATTTTTGCACGAATTTGCTGCGCACCTTGCCAGTCGATATCTAAAAATACATCGACACCGGTTGCAAGAACCTGCTCAATCGCCAAACGTGAGGTGCCATAGTAATTTTCAAATACTTTGGCATGCTCAAGGAAAGCATCGTCATCAATCATCTGGCAAAACTCTTCTTTAGAAATGAAGAAGTAATGTTCACCGTGATTCTCACCCGGACGTATTGCACGCGTGGTATGGGAAATAGAAACCTGCGTGTCGTACAGCGGTTGTGTTTTTAACAAAGCCTGAATCAGGCTTGATTTCCCTGCCCCACTGGGCGCGGAAACGATGTATAGCGTGCCTTGGACCATGATGACGTTTCAGTTGATTAGGTTGATATACCCTTCTTACTTGACGTTGCAACGGCGCTAGCAGCCCTCTATCCAAAATCACTGACTTTAGTCAGCACATCAGGATTTGCTCGCTTGCTACCTATCCGCAACACCAATTACTTTGGGTGTATATAGAAAGCAGAAGTGTGAATCTCCGCACAGTATACACGGCTGCTACGCGTCATGCAGCGTTACAACACATTTCACCTGAATGTTTCGTCTGTAAACAGCTCGATTTTCTGATTTTGCGGCGAAGATTGCGTAATTTTCATTTGTAGCTGTAAGCAGAAAACTATTTTTCGGTAGCGCCCGCATTTAATTTTTTTGGTCTTCGACGGATAAGACATTTCAGGTTTTACTTCCGGTCACCAAGGAAAGGGACTGATGAGCATGCTGAATTTAAAAATATTTGTTCTGTTGATAGTCAGTTTTATACATTGGTCTTCCAGAGCGGAAGCTATCTGCCCTGAATGGCCGCCAGAAAGAATGTCGGTTGAAATTAACTCACTCAAGAAACAACTGGATAAGTGGAATGTGGCTTACCATCAGCAAGGTATTAGCGTGCTTGCCGATGATGTTTACGATCAATTGCAGGAAAAATTACAGTTATGGCAGTCATGCCATTTATTGCCGGACAAACAGGAAAACCGACTTACTCCTGGTAATGGGAAGTTTCTTCATCCGGTTGCGCATACCGGACTAAAAAAACTTAAAAATGAAGCTGCACTGGCTGATTGGATGGTGGGGCGGAAAAATCTCTGGGTGCAGCCCAAAATAGATGGTGTTGCAGTAACACTGGTGTATCAGGATGGAAAACTGATGCAACTTCTCAGTCGAGGAAATGGTTTGAAAGGCCAGAACTGGACTGACAAAGCACCATTTATTACTGCTATTCCTCAATATATTGCTACCGCGCCTCCCTGGTTAACGCTGCAAGGGGAGCTATTCCTACAAATGGACGACCATCAACAAGCATCGTCTGGTGGTGTCAATGCCAGGGCGACAGTTGCTGGTGCACTTATGCGTAAGTCTCCAGCGGCATTACTACCCCAATTGGGCATTTTTATATGGGCATGGCCTGATGGACCAAGCAGCATGGTGGAGAAAGGGACACTATTGCAAGCGATGGGCTTCCCCTTGACCGCTAAATACAGCAAACCAATAGTATCAAGTCGCGATGTTGCACACTTTCGCAAACACTGGTTGCAAACACCGCTGCCTTTTGTAACTGATGGCGTTGTTATCCGACAGGAACAGGAGCCAGCCGGACGCTACTGGCAGGCCGTTCCGGGGCACTGGGTTGTGGCGTGGAAATACCCACCACAACAGCAAGTTGCTGAAATTAAAGATATACATTTCACGATAGGCCGCACTGGTAGAGTGACAGTCGTTTTACAGGTTTCACCGGTAAAAATTGATGACAAATGGATTAGGCGAGTGAATGTTGGCTCGGTCGCGCGTTGGCGGCAGTGGGATATTACATCTGGCGATCAAATCGTTATTGCACTGGCCGGGCATGGTATTCCACGGTTGGATAGTGTTGTTTGGCGGGTAAGCCAACGGCAGACGTTCACTCCTCCAGCAGAGGATCAATTTCATCAATTGAGCTGTTTTCGCCTTATCCCTCCTGAATGTGAGCCGCAACTTCTCTCTCGTTTGACATGGCTTAGTGGCCCAAAAGGACTAGATATACAAAGTGTTAGTAGTGGATATTGGCGAGAGCTGATCCATCATGGGCTGATCAATGATTTGGTGGGGTGGCTATCCCTCACTAAAGCCCAAATAGCGGGTGTTCCTGGTATAGGGATAGCCCGTGCTGAAAATATTTATCAGCAATTTCAAAGCACAAGGGAAAAACCCTTTTCCCAATGGCTACTGGCATTGGGTTTTGCGGGGGGTACACTTGTCAATTCTCAATGGCGGTCACTACAACAACGCAGTATCGCCGAGTGGAGTTTAATACCGGGTATTGGGCCGATTCGAGCAAAACAGATTACTCATTTCTTACACCACCCAGAGGTGCAAGCTATGGCTGACTTTTTATCGCAACAGAACATTAGCGGGTTCCAACTTGAGGAGTAAACCTTCACGTACCTGACTTAATGCTCTGAATGCTCATATTTGAAGATTGGCAGGCCCAGCCGGAATCGTAATGCTAACAGTCGTGCACTTAGCCCGGTGACGAGTGTAATGATAACAACCCAATTATGTGACAGTTGTGTGTATTGCAGAGCAATGTAGATCCAGGCGGCAGCGAATGAGATACCAGCATAGATTTCTTTCTGGAATACCAAGGGGATACTGTTACAGAACATATCGCGCAGGACGCCGCCAAAAACGCCGGTAATGACGGCCGCAATGGCGGCAATTATCGTACTGTGGCCCATATCAAGAGCGATTTGTGCCCCAATAATAGAGAAAACGATCAGCCCAATTGCATCAAGCACCAAAAACAAATGGCGTAAATGCTTCATTAGTGGCGCCATCCAAGTTGTGACGATTGCAGCAACGGCGACAATAACAATGTATTCCGGGTGTTTAACCCAACCCAGCGGATAATGGCCCAGCAGCATATCTCGGACTGAACCACCACCAATTGCCGTTGCAGATGCAATAATAATGACACCAAACATATCCATTTGACGGCGGCCTGCAGCCAGTGCCCCGGTCATGGCTTCAGCTGTAATACCAATAATATAAAGAATACTGAGTAGCATAATGAATCAAATTTCTTAAGGGCAGTAAAGGCCGCAGAGTAGTGACTAAGGCTGGTTGTCGCGACTGAGATTTTCTAAGTCATATATTTAAGATTACTTTAACTAATCAATTTATTAATTATATATCTAATAAATATAGATAAAAAAAGAATTTGTTAATAATTAAGCATGAATAATTGTAGGGTAAAAATGGCAGGTTAAAACTCTGAGAGAGTACATCAGTACGCTTGTATGATCCTCTTGCGTGATTGCAGAGTCATTCAGGGGATGGTAGTTTTTATCTTTTATTTCAGTGAGATTTGTTCATGGACAATCGTGTTAATCCGTTGCGTTATCGTGGGGCATTGTTTGCCGGTATGGTTGCTATCGGGGTATTACTGAGCGGTTGTGTTGATAGCGCTGGTCATGCAAACACAGTAGCGGTGAAAGTTGTACCTCCGGCCTGTATTAAAGGTGAGTCAATGACACAAACCACACTCTACTTCGGTTTGAATCGGCCTCATGGCCCCGCTATTTCTATCACTGAATGGCAGTCTTTTGTCGATAATGATGTGACTAGCCGCTTCAATGAAGGCTTGACCGTAATCGATGCCAAGGGGCAATGGTTAGGAAATAATGGGAAAGTTGCCAAAGAAAGCAGTAAGGCATTAGTCCTTATTCATAAAGATGGCAAAGAAGACGCCATTGAAGCTCTGCGCTCCCGCTATAAACAGCAGTTTTCACAAGAATCTGTCATGCGAGTTGATACTACTGTGTGCGTAGATTTCTAACATTCATTTCAAGCCTTTTATCTCCAATTTACGAGAGATAAAAGGCTGATAGTCCTATTTTTGGCTTAGAATGAAAGCTTACCTTATTACAAAATAAGTCCTGCAACGGCGGCAGAAAGTAAACTGACCAAGGTTGAACCATAGACTAATTTTAATCCGAATCGTGAAACGATATTCCCTTGTTGCTCATTCAGCCCTTTGATGGCACCAGCAACAATACCAATTGAGGCAAAGTTAGCAAAAGATACTAAAAAGACAGAAAGAATGCCTAAGCCACGTGGAGACATTTCGGCTGCTACTTTCTTTAATTCAATCATGGCAACGAACTCATTTGCCACCAGTTTGGTAGCCATAATACTCCCCGCCTGTAACGCATCCTGAGTAGGAATGCCAATCAGCAGAGCAAGTGGATAAAATAGATATCCCAGCACTTCCTGGAAACTGATGTTGAATAAGCTACTAAATAAAGCATTAATAGCAGAAATTATGGCAATAAACCCAATTAACATCGCGGCTATAATCATAGCGATTTTAAAACCAGCCAGAATATATTCCCCCAACATCTCAAAAAAACTTTGGTCTTCATGAAGTTTGTTTAGCTTTAATTCGGGTTCTTCAGTAACAGGGTAAGGATTAATAATAGAAAGAACAATAAAAGTACTAAACATATTCAATATTAATGCAGTTACTACAAATTTTGGCTCAAGCATGGTCATATAAGCGCTTACAATCGACATGGACACTGTTGACATCGCCGTTGCTGCCATGGTGTACATTCTACGTGGTGATATATCAGCAATAATCCCTTTGTAAGCAATAAAATTCTCTGATTGTCCCAAAATCAATGTACTTACGGCATTGAAAGACTCCAGTTTCCCCATGCCATTTACTTTGGATAACAACGTGCCCACCACCCGTATGATGAGTGGCAATATGCGAAAGTGCTGTAAAATCCCAATCAGTGCAGAAACGAAAATGATCGGGCAAAGAACGTTCATGAATATAAATGCTAAGCCTTGTTCGTTCATTCCGCCAAAAACAAAACTAGTACCGACTGAGGCAAATTTCATCAGTGTTTCGAATAATCCAGCAAAATACTTTATCGCACCCAGGCCATTTTCTGAGTGTAAAAAGAAATAAGCCAGTGCAATTTCTAAAACCAATAACTGAAAAATATAGCGCAGTCTAATATTTTTTCGGTCACGACTGGCTAACAACGCCAGTATTGCAATAGTCATCAATGCTAAAAGAAAGTGCAGAATTTGCAGCATAAAAAATCCGTCAGGGATAAAGTTCAGCCAGTATTTTATCCATAACGGCAGGCTTTTTTCATCTGAAATTCTATCGCCTTGGCAATATATATTCTATTTAGCGCCTTAACACAGCTCTAAACATGCGTATTGTTAAAATTTTTACTGCTTTTCTCATCATTTATCCATTGGGTGACTCACTATTTATCTGCCAGCTTAAGTTGCCATCACTCCGGCAAGTTTAGCGCTTCCTCAAGGAGGATCCGGCAGAAATAGCACTATTTGTGTTTAACTAACTCATTGGATGGAATATGAATATGATTAATCTTCCTAGCTGCCGCCCTTTTACTGAGGCTGGCCACTTATCTCAAATATCGGCCTATTACGAAGAAGAGCGTAATACCATGTGGATGTTGTTGCGCGCTCATCCGCGCCCTTGTTTTAATCTGGAATTAATTGAAAATATTATGACACTCGCGCAAGCCGCTAAAGAATCAAAGTTACCTTTTGATTTTTGGGTGACGGGTTCGGTGGTGCCCAATATGTTTAATGTAGGGGGGGACTTAAACTTTTTCGCGCATATGATCAAAAACCGCAAACGAGAAGCGTTAATGGCATATGCGCGTGCATGCGTAGATTGTGTTCATGCGGCTTCCCGTGGCTTTGATACTGGTGCTATCTCTATTGCGATGATTGAGGGCAGCGCGTTAGGTGGCGGCTTTGAGGCAGCATTAGCCCATCATTTTGTTCTGGCACAAACTACAGCCAGAATGGGATTCCCAGAAATTGCATTTAATCTATTTCCTGGCATGGGGGGGTATTCGCTTGTTGCCAGAAAAGCAGGAATGAGGGTAGCCGAACAATTGATTTGGACGGGTGAGTCTCATGCAGCGGAATGGTATGAGAGTCGTGGCTTAGTTGATAAGTTATTTCAGCCGGGAGATGCTTATCTTGCTACTCGCACCTTTATAGATACGATCAGGCCGAAGTTAAATGGTATGAGAGCGATGATTAGGGTCCGGCAACGTGTTTTACAATTAACGCGTTCAGAACTGATGGATATCACTGAGGATTGGGTTGATTCTGCATTTTCTATTGAGCCGAAAGATATTGCCTATATCGAACGGTTGGTTACGTTACAAGACCGGCATACTTCGGCAATGCCAAAAGCAATATAACGTTATGCACCTAATCCAATGAAAGGTGAGGGTGTTGTGTTACCAGCCAATGCTCCAGTTCATCTGCGGGCATTGGTTTGGCGTAAAGAAATCCCTGCTTTTCATCAATGCCAATAGAATCCAGGAATTCTTCTTCCCCTTTAGTTTCCACACCTTCGGCAATCACCCGCATTTTAAGTGCCTCAGCGACAACGATAATGGCTTTAACCAGAGATTGTGAAATAGGATTATTATCAATATCACGAACAAAACTTTGATCCAATTTAATGGCATCAATAGGGATACGGGCCAATTGAGAAAGTGAAGAATAGCCAGTGCCGAAGTCATCCAAATGAACCTGAGCACCCAAGTGACGTAGTTGTTTCATGATATTGATGGCTGCATCTTCATCATCAATTAAGCAACTTTCGGTTAATTCAACATCAACCAAACTTGATTCTAATTCGCTGGATTCAAGGGACTCAATAAAACTGGTTACGATAGCTTCATCAATTAATTGCCTGGCGGACACATTGACCGCCACCCGCAAGTTAATTCCACGTTTTTTCCAATCTACCGCTTGTTGCATTGAGGTTTGCAGTACCCATTTTCCCAATGGTCCGATCAACCCGGATTCTTCGGCATAGGAGATAAATTCAAGTGGGGCGATTAAACCACGCTCAGGTGATAACCATCGGACTAATGCTTCGACACTATGAACTTTACCCGTTTTGGCAGATATCTTGGGTTGGTAAAAAACTTGTAATTGATGTTGTTCTAAACCCTTACGTAAATTGGTATCTAGCCAGACGTATTCAGATACTTTCTTATTCATCTCTTGTGAAAAAATCGAATAGGTCTGTTTTCCATGTTCTTTTGCGGTGTACATGGCAGTATCTGCGCTACGGATAATATTCTCTAGTGTATCGCCATGTTCAGGGCACAGTGCTATCCCGATAGAGCACCCGGTATATACTTCAATCAATCCTACCCGGAAGGGCAATTTCATGCGGTTGAGAATACGCTGTGTAGTTGCCTCCAGTAAGCTCATCGAGGCATTCTCGACCAGAACAATAAACTCATCACCGCCTAACCGGGCAAGCATTTCACTTTCACCCAAACAACTTAAAATGGCGAGTGAGACATCTTTCAGTAAGCGATCACCAAACATATGACCGTAATGGTCGTTCACTTTTTTAAAATTATCGAGATCGAGGTAAATAATCCCCACCGAAGAATCACCACGAGTTAGGATCGCGCTATTAATGCGTTCATGAATAGCGTGGCGATTAGGCAGGCCAGTAATCATGTCGGTATTAGCCAAAATCCGCAAACGCTCTTGAGCACGCCTTTCTTTAGTAATATCGGTACCAGAACAGATAAGGTAACGCTCGTTTTTGCCACTGCCACTGTGAACAAACTTATTGCGGAATAAAAAGAGACGTTTTCCTTTTACGGTATTAACCCAACGCTCAACTTCGTAAGATGCACCGCGCTGGAAGAAGCCCTCAATATTTTTACGTGATGAGGCTCCCTCTTTGGCTGTCATAAACAAGTCGTAAACATTTTTACCAATGACATCTTGTTCTTTTTTACCAGTATATTCTTCGCTAAGGTGATTGAAACGCTGTACATAACCATCTTTATCGAGAATCACAATGACTGAGTTAGCTTCAGAAACCACTTGTTCTGCAAAGGAAAGCCCCATTACTAAATCGCGCGCTACTGATTCAGTATCCGCGTACGCAGAAGCAGTTCCGCCCCATTCTTTGTCATTAACTTTACGGCCCACCAGATGTAAATGAAGTGGGTTACCATAAATCTCGATTTCAATATCTAAACTGGCAGTAATGCCGGTTAAGCCCCGAATTTTCATTGTTTGAACTGAATTAAGGGGAATAGCAATATTTGTAGTCCCTTTAATCGCTGACAACTCTAAAGCTTGACTATCAAAAGCCAGTCGCCAAAAAGGGCTATGGGTACCAAAATAGGTATCAAGGATCGATGTGTTTTGGTCTTCGAACATACGCGATCCCCTAAAAGTGTATATGTGTCTTTTACTTACCTAAGCCAGAAAATTTAAGCAACGCTATTTCTGGCTTACCCTGTGATGGTGGTAATTCTGGCCCTTATAAAACGACCCTGTCTAGACCGACCAACCAATAAAGTATATGTGTAATTTCTTCATACCTGATATTAGATAGTAGTCATAAACATATTAAATGCCCTTTCTGCTCTCAAATTGTGGCATAAGAAGAAAGGTAAGCATGGAAAAAATAAAAAAACATCATATTTTTTATATTGTTACATTGATTTATACAAAAGATTTTAATTGATAAAATAATGAAGAAGAGCCGCTTGTTCGAGAGAGAGAAGTGTGACTTTGGGCGGGTTAACATCACTACAACAGCAAAATGGTGAGCAATTAGGGTATTCCATTTCAAATGAAGTAAGAATACCCAAATCCTAATTATGGTTTTTCTGCGATTTTTTTCAGATATTCATTGTTTTTGAATGCGATCATGATCATTTCAAAACAGATTCGAGAAGTAAGGCCACCAGCAAGGATGCTAAAAAAGCCGCCGATGACGCTGGTATTTATCATTACAAATACGCCGGAAATAATGATGAGCACCAGTAAAAGCCAATATAAACCAGTAAGAATTTTTGGTGTTAGCAAAGCATCGAAAAAAAGTACATTCTTAAGCATTACGAAATCCTTCTTATTTGAGCGTTAAAATTCCAGCAGGGATTATGCATTAGCTTTAAACCTCTTGCCATACACAAACACTTACAAATATTATGGAATTATAATAATCAGATGATTCTCGTTATTACTGCTCAAATTGGGCACTTTAATTACTAAAAGTTCAGTATCATGCCAACGCCGACCTCTTCAATATTAACTGCATTAGCTAGGGCTATTTTGGCTTTAAGATCAGTACAGTGGCAGGGATAAACTGCTTTAGCATTGAGTTGTTTAAAATAGTCAGATGTTCTGGATAGAGTATCACTACTGGCATTTAATAAATGAAAACCGCCAATAACTGCACGCACACGTTTATCGCTGGTAACTTTAATAGCATAATCGATAATATTGCAGATGCCAGAGTGAGAGCAGCCCGTGATTATTACGATACCTTCAGGGCTGGTATAAACCATTGCACTATCATCGGTAACAAAATCTTCAACTTTATGGCCGCAGCAATCGACAGTTTCGCCAATGCCAATACCATGGTTTTTTCTTCTGGTGATAATGCCATAAACGCTAACATCATGTCTGCTAATACATCGTCGGCGGTATAGAAGTACGCTAGCGGTATTTGCAACACATCTGCGAGTTGTTGGGCTACCTCCATGCTGGCTTCATGTACACCTTTCTCGTAACGATTTATACGTGTACTTGCTACAAATTCATGGTCTCCAGCAGACAAAAATAAAAGCTACGTTATCCGTAGTATCGAACTCAAAATAAATTCACGAGTATATCTGCTCCTTTTACGACCAAGAGTTAGGTGGATACATGAGAAAAGACTGGCATCATGCGGATATTATTGCCGCTTTACATAAGTAGAATACTTCATTGGCTAAACTTTCACGCGTTGCGGGGTTAGCTTCATCGACATTAGCAAATGCGCTGATCCGCCCTTGGCCGAAAGGTGAGTGGTTGATTGCGAAAGCATTGAATATTCATCCGGCTGAGATCTGGCCGAGACGCTATTATGATGGAAATGGTGACTTAATTGACCGTAAAGCCAGAATCCGGGAAAAACAAGCTAAGCAATACCCAGCCCTTTCTGGGACAACCCTCGAAGTATACGGGCATCCTTAAGACGTTGGCTGAAAATATCACGTTGTTGTCGAGGAGAGTTCATCGCTACGATAGTCGTAGGTATGAATCACCTTAGATACTACGAATAACGTAATTATAGAAATGGCAGCAGATTAAATAGAAAATAGCCCGTGAGATCTCACGGGCTTTAAAGACATTTTTTGTGATGTATTAAAACTTACTCGATATTCTGGATCTGCTCGCGCATTTGCTCGATAAGCACTTTCAGTTCGATAGCGGAGTTGGTCACGTCGGCATTGATAGACTTTGATGCCAGCGTATTCGACTCGCGGTTAAATT
Organism: Yersinia sp. 2540 StPb PI; assembly: GCF_052217165.1. NCBI lineage: Bacteria > Pseudomonadati > Pseudomonadota > Gammaproteobacteria > Enterobacterales > Yersiniaceae > Yersinia > Yersinia sp. 2540 StPb PI. The sequence continues at coordinate 382,124 of NZ_JAZGQC010000001.1, read as the reverse complement.
CTTGCATCATAAAATCAAGGCGACGGCCTACCGCTTCTTTCTTCTTCAGAATATTGTGCGTTTCTTTAACGTGCGCTTCCAGGCGATCTAGCTCTTCGGCAACATCGACACGTTGCGCCATCAGCACCAATTCCTGCTCCAGACGGGTATTTTCCAGTTGGACTTGCGCTTCTTCCAGCTTATTGAGCAAGCGTTCACGTTGCCACTGCAAGATATTTGGCATATGCGCACGGACTTTAATCACTTCCGCACTAACACCATCAAGGCGCTGTTCGATAAGGGTTTTCAGTGCCGCACCTTCTGTTTCGCGGGAAACGATGAAGTCATCCAGCACGATATCCAATGCTTGCATTAGCTCGGTACTGATTGCGTCCAGATCCTGCTCTTCAGCGGCCATGACACCCGGCCAGCGCAGAATATCCACCGGATTTATCTCGCCTTCATCACTTTGCATTTTGACCCAGTTACCGGCCTCAACTAACTGCTTTGCCAGTTTTTCGTTAAGGATCAGAGAGCTTTGTGCGTTGGCATCCAGTTCAAAACGCAGGTTGCACTCGATTTTGCCGCGCGTTAAGCGGCCACGGATGCGTTCGCGGATAACTGGTTCCAGACTGCGAAATTGTTCAGGTAAGCGAATATAGGTTTCTAAATAGCGTTGGTTAACGGAACGCAGCTCCCAGGCTGCGCTACCCCATTCACCCTTAATGTCACGCCGAGCGTAAGCGGTCATGCTGCGGATCATTGTTGCGTACCCGTTTTAAAGAAAAGATGCAGCGATTATAGCCTCCGAGGCGCAGGCAGGATAGGCATTACATCACTAAGGCCGTATAATGCGCGACCAATATCGATTTAAAGCCGGAGAAAGCCCATGCGTCCAGCAGACCGAGCAGCACAACAAGTCCGCCCACTCACCCTGACCCGTAATTACACGAAACACGCTGAAGGTTCAGTATTGGTTGAGTTTGGCGATACCAAAGTATTGTGTACCGCCACGGTCGAAGAGGGTGTTCCGCGCTTTCTCAAAGGCCAAGGGCAGGGCTGGATAACTGCTGAATATGGCATGTTGCCGCGTGCTACTCATAGCCGTAATGCCCGTGAAGCCGCGAAAGGTAAACAAGGTGGCCGTACTTTAGAGATTCAGCGCCTGATTGCCCGTTCTTTACGTGCTGCGGTTGATTTGAAGAAATTAGGTGAGTTCACTATCACCTTAGACTGCGATGTGTTGCAGGCTGATGGTGGTACCCGTACTGCTTCAATCAGTGGTGCTTGTGTGGCTCTGGCCGATGCACTGAATAAACTGGTCGCGGCGGGTAAATTGAAAGCGAACCCGATGAAAGGTCTGGTTGCTGCGGTTTCTGTCGGTATCGTTAAAGGCGAGGCCCTTTGCGATCTGGAATATGTAGAAGATTCTGCCGCAGAAACGGATATGAATGTGGTGATGATGGAAGATGGCCGGATGATTGAGGTGCAGGGCACCGCAGAAGGCGAACCATTCAGTCACGAAGAACTCTTGTCGTTGCTGGCTCTGGCCCGTGGGGGAATAGAGACTATTTTCCAGGCACAGAAAGCAGTGTTAGCACAATAATTGATTAAGGCGACTTGCTAGTCGCCTTTTTTTTGCCTGCAATTTAGGTATCGAGTCAGTTAATAAAGCAGTTAACAAGAACAGTCACAATCTGGAGAGGAGAAGTACCCATGAAAGCCTATCAGCGCGATTTTATCGAGTTTGCGCTTAACAAGCAGGTGTTGAAGTTTGGCGAATTTACCCTGAAGTCTGGGCGGATTAGCCCCTATTTCTTTAATGCCGGATTGTTTAATACCGGGCTGGATCTGGCAAAACTCGGGCGTTTTTATGCCGCTGCCTTAGTAGATTGTGGTGTGGAGTTCGATCTGTTGTTCGGGCCAGCATACAAAGGTATCCCAATTGCGACGACGACGGCTGTTGCATTGGCAGAGCATCATGAGCGCGATGTGCCTTACTGTTTTAACCGTAAAGAAGCGAAAAATCACGGGGAAGGCGGCAGTCTGGTAGGTAGCCCGTTACAAGGCCGAGTCATGCTGGTGGATGATGTAATAACCGCTGGTACTGCTATTCGTGAATCAATGGAGATTATCAATGCACAGGGCGCGACCCTGGCTGGCGTAATGATTTCATTGGACCGTCAGGAACGTGGCCGTGGTGAGATTTCAGCGATTCAGGAAGTTGAACGTGATTATCACTGCAAAGTGATTGCGATTGTGACGTTGAGTGATGTGATAAGTTATCTGGAAGAAAAACCAGAAATGGCTGATCATCTGGCAGCAGTGCGTGAATATCGCAAAGAATACGGTATCTAGCCACGGTATTGCTAAGCCAGCAAAAAGGGCCATCAGGCCCTTTTTTTATAGGTTTTTTGACTGCCGCGACTGAGCTTATTGCAACTGCGCCACAATCAGTGGCCAGCGGGCGTCAAACTCTTGTGTTGGCCGGTAGCGGAATTCTGAACGGACAAAGCGCGAAAGCATCCCTTCACAAAATGCCAGTAGTTGAGTCGCCAATAGCGCTTCATCATGTATAAAACCTTGCCCATCACGCAGTTTTTTCTCGCGCAAAACTTGACGCAATTGCACTTCAATACGTTCAAACAGTTGATTAATCCGCCCTTGCAGACGATCTTGCTCAAACATCAGTGCATGCCCGGTCATGATTCGGGTCAGGCCGGGGTTGCGTTCTGCAAACCCTAATACCAGTAGCAGGATTAGCCGGAGGCGATTAAACGTCTCTTTTTCATCTTGCAGAATCAAATTAATGCGGGACATCAGACTATCTTCAATAAACTCGATCAGGCTATCGAACATCCGCGTTTTACTGGGGAAATGTCGATAAAGCGCTGCTTCAGAAACCCCCACATTGGCGGCAAGTTTAGCGGTAGTAATGCGTTGGCTGCCATCACTGGATTCCAGCATCTGCGCTAAAGCCTGCAAAATCTCCTCGCGCCTGTTCCTTTTCGTATTCTGTTTTTCTGCCATGTCCGAGTAGACCCTTGCTAAAAATGACTTAATAACAAAAACCCAAATATCGGCCGCACTGGGTACCAAGCCCCGGCGGCTTATGTGATAGCTTTTTTACGATATTGAGGTCTAGGGTAGGTTATTGGCGCCCAGAATGACCAAAACCACCGGTACCACGTTCACTTTGGTCAAAATCCTCAACCAAATTGAATTCTGCTTGTACTACGGGAACAAACACCATCTGAGCGATGCGTTCGCCGGGTTCGATGGTAAAAGCCTGTTGACCACGGTTCCAGACTGACACCATCAATTGCCCTTGATAATCGGAATCAATCAGCCCCACCAGATTACCTAATACCACGCCATGCTTATGCCCCAAACCGGAGCGCGGCAGAATGACGGCGGCTAAAGCACTATCACCGATGTGTATGGCTAAGCCGGTAGGTAACAATGTGGTTTGCCCCGGCAGTAAATCAACTGCCTCGTCCAGACAGGCACGTAAATCCAGCCCGGCAGAACCTTCTGTAGCATAGGTTGGTAAAGGAAATTCATTGCCAACACGTGGGTCCAGAATTTTAATGTCGATTTTTTTCATCATAACGGCTGACAATCTCGTCTATTAAACGCTGACTGAGGAGGTGTTTATCGCTGAGCGGTAAACGTTTCTCTCCAGCCAGCCAAAAAAGGTGCAAGGCATTGGTATCACTATTAAAACCATGCTCTGCGAGCGATACATCATTAGCGCAAATCAGATCCAGCTTCTTTCGCACTAGTTTTTGTCGCGCGTATTCTTCCACATTCTGGGTTTCGGCAGCAAATCCAACCACAAATGGTCGATTTTTAGCCATCGAAGCCACGCCGGCAACAATATCCGCGTTTTTCACCAACTTAAGGGTGATCTCATCACCCTGTTTTTTTATTTTCTCATCAGAAACTTGCTCTGCACGGTAATCCGCTACCGCAGCACAAGAAATAAAAATATTCTGCTGGGCTACGGTGTTCTGCACGACCTGCTGCATCTCAAGAGCACTGACAACATCAATGCGATTAACACCCGTCGGCGTGGAGAGATTCACCGGGCCTGCAATCAGCGTGACTTTAGCGCCTCTCGCGGCGGCGGCCTGAGCAATTGCGAAGCCCATCTTGCCCGAACTTTGATTACTGATAAAGCGCACCGGATCAAGTGCTTCACGCGTTGGCCCTGCGGTAATCATGACACTCAAATGTTGCAGGTCTTGTTTTGCAGAAAAATGACTGTCTGCCAGTGCGACGATTTCCAGCGGGTCCAGCATTCTTCCCGGCCCCACATCACCACAAGCCTGGCTGCCGCTGTCCGGCCCCCACAGCAACATTCCGCGATTAGCGAGAGTCTGCAAGTTCGCTTGGGTGGCCGTAGCACGGTACATCTGTTGATTCATGGCCGGAACAGCCGCAATAGGGGCTGCCGTGGCCAGGCAAACCGTGGTCAGTAGGTCATTTGCCATCCCCGCAGCAACCCGGGCCAGCAAATCAGCCGTAGCCGGAGCCATGATGACCAGATCAGCCCATTTACCTAACTCAATATGGCCCATGGCGGCTTCTGCCGCCGGATCGAGTAAATCATCTGAGACGGGATAGCCCGAGACTGCCTGCAACGTGAGCGGCGTAATGAACGCTTTGGCGGCGGTCGTCATCACCACACGCACTTCTGCGCCCCTGTCGCGCAAGCGGCGTACCAGCTCAGGAGATTTATACGCGGCAATACCTCCGCTAATCCCGAGCACAATATGTTTGCCGGAAAGTCCCGTCATCATGATTGTCCGAATGAAAGCTGTAAGAGGCAATATTTTAGCATAACCGCTGAGTAGATTAGCTATCGGGCTGTCGCTTGATGTCATCAATCATCAAATTTGCGAAGCGTTTCGCATGCACTTAATCATGAGTTCGCCAGGCAGAAAGCCTTCTGTCATGCTGCACGTGCTGTTCTGGGATCACAGGAGCCAAAGGATGGATGAATGGTATGGGCAGATAGCCCCAAGGGAGAAATTACTGAAATACGGTGCAGCCATGCTGACCGATGCCGAGTTACTCGCTATTTTTCTGCGTACCGGTATTCCGGGAGTACACGTAATGCAGATGGCTGAATATCTGATTGAAGAGTTTGGCTCACTTCATGGGCTGATGTCGGCGGATTATCAGACGTTATGTGCTCAAAAAGGGATTGGTGCATCTAAATACAGCCAAATTCAAGCTATTGCAGAACTAGCCTGCCGTTGCTTTTCATCCCACCTGATGCGGGAAAGTGTTCTGCAAAATCCCGAAATTACCCAAAAGTTTCTACAAAATATTCTTTCCCACCGCGAACGAGAGATTTTTTTAGTCATGTTTTTGGATAACCAGCATCGTGTTATTCGCCATGAGGAGATGTTTACTGGTACCATTAGCAGTGTTGAGGTCCATCCGAGAGAAATTGTGCGTGAAGCGCTGAAGGTTAATGCCGCCGCGCTGATTCTGGCGCATAATCACCCCTCGGGTAAGGCTGAACCGAGCCAAGCCGACCGTTTGATTACTACGCAGGTGATAAAAGCCTGCTCATTATTAGATATTCGTGTGCTCGATCATTTAGTGGTTGGCCGGGGTGAATGTGTCTCATTTGCTGAACGGGGATGGCTTTAGAGCAATAATAATTGATCCTTTCAGGATCTTTAGCTGTTCGGGACTTGAGCACTTACGCTTCAGAGCGTATACTACGCCACCTTTGAGAATCTTGGGTTTGGCGTGAAGAGCCTATCTCAGCAGGTTTATAGCCTGGTGGCAGGGGTTTCTGACCTGATGACAGTGAGTCTTCTCAGTGAATTTGCTGAGATGGGCTCTAAAGCCTGACGAGGCGGCCAAATCCTATACGAAGCTCGAGCTGATTTGATTTTTGGAGAATAGACATGTCCCGAGTCTGCCAAGTTACTGGCAAGCGCCCGGTGAGCGGTAACAACCGTTCCCACGCAATGAACGCGACCAAACGCCGTTTTCTGCCGAACCTTCACTCTCACCGTTTTTGGGTTGAGGGCGAGAAGCGCTTTGTAACTCTGCGTGTATCTGCTAAAGGTATGCGTGTTATTGATAAGAAGGGTATCGAAACGGTCTTGGCCGAAATTCGTGCCCGCGGTGAGAAGTATTAAGGAACTGAATCATGGCTAAAGGTGTTCGCGAGAAGATCAAGCTGGTTTCTTCTGCTGGTACTGGTCACTTCTATACCACTACGAAGAACAAGCGTACTAAGCCGGAAAAATTGGAATTGAAGAAATTCGATCCAGTTGTCCGTCAACACGTGATCTATAAAGAAGCTAAAATTAAATAATTTTAATTTTGGTGGATTATAAAAACCCGGCTTCGGCCGGGTTTTTTATTATATAAAGTTCAGTGAGATACGTTTAGGGAGGTTACATGCCTGAATTACCAGAAGTTGAGACCAGCCGACGCGGGATCGAACCTTATCTTGTCGGCCAAACCATTCTTTACGCGGTGGTTAGAAATGCCCGTTTGCGTTGGCCGGTATCCGATGAAATTCTGGCTTTGAGCGATCAGCCGGTGCTCAGTGTTCAGCGTCGGGCCAAGTATTTACTAATAGAACTGCCAACTGGCTGGATTATCGTCCATCTGGGAATGTCAGGTAGCTTACGGATATTATCTGAAGAAACTGAAGCTGAAAAACACGACCATGTCGATTTGGTGATCAGTAATGGCAAAATATTGCGTTATACCGACCCACGGCGCTTTGGTGCCTGGTTGTGGGCAAAAGACCTTGAAACCAGCAATGTATTAGCACATTTAGGGCCAGAACCACTGAGCGACGAATTTTCTGCCCAATATCTGTTTGATAAATCACGTAATAAGCGCACCGTGATTAAACAGTGGCTGATGGATAATAAAGTGGTAGTTGGGGTTGGCAATATTTACGCCAGTGAATCCTTGTTTGCCGCGGGTCTTTTGCCTGACCGTGCTGCCGGTTCATTAACCAACGCTGAAATTGTACTGCTAGTGGCCACAATAAAAGCCGTGTTGCTGCATTCCATTGAGCAGGGGGGCACTACATTGCGCGACTTTCTACAGTCAGACGGTAAGCCTGGTTACTTTGCGCAGGAGTTGCAGGTGTACGGGCGGGCAGGCGAGCCATGTCGCCGTTGTGGGCATCTGATTGAAATTGCGAAACATGGGCAGCGCAGTACGTTTTTTTGCCGCCACTGCCAGCATTAATCGTTTACCCTTCGTATTTGAAGCCGCTGGGTTGTGAGCTATGTTCGCTTACCACCTACCGGTAACGCCAATTAACTCTGGCTATATAGGGTATCGCGTAAATAAAGAGTCAGGCCAGTTTACTCATTAGCGCTTTGGTGACCGGTACCGGAAGGAACGGCGTGATATCTCCACCATGGCGCGCCACTTCCTTCACCAATGAGGAAGAGATAAACGACCATTTTTCTGATGGCATCAGGAACACACTTTCCAGTTTTGGCATCAGGTGACGGTTCATATTGGCCAGTTGCCATTCATACTCAAAGTCTGATACTGAGCGTAAGCCTCGTACCAAAATATTAGCATCGTGTTTTCTGGCGAACTCAGCCATCAGTTCACTGAATCCTAAAACCTCTACATTCTTCAAAGGTGCGGTCACTTCTTTGGCCAATGCCACGCGTTCTGCCAGTGTAAACATCGGTTTTTTGCTGGAACTGTCGGCAATAGCCAGGATGACATGGCTGAACATGGCAGCGGCACGTGTCACTAAGTCCAAATGCCCATTAGTTATGGGGTCAAATGTCCCCGGATAGATGGCTTTGGTGGTCATGAGTTCTCGCTTTTCTGATATTGGTGGCTCAATGCCCACAGAGCCGCATATTTATTAAAGGTATATTGCGCGTTTACGACTGCCAGCAATAGCCCTTGTTTACCATCGAGGAAACCTGCACGTAATAACCATGTTTTACAGAAAGCCCCAAGAGTATGGCTGAGAATAGAGAAGTAGCTGCAACTCTTACCTTGCTGATGGCGCTGAGTGGCCCACGCCTTTGCATAACTCAGTTGTTTACGTTGAAAAGCAAAGAAATCACGGCAAGTTAGATGCAATAAATCACCGCTCAACGGGATAACTTTTGCTGAGCCGCTATTGAGCGATTCATGCACCAAATTATCGTTATATTGGAACTGATGATGCGGATATAACCGGGTTACTCGATCTGGATACCAGCCACTGTGGCGCATAAAACGGCCTAAAAACAGGTTCCGCCGTGCACAGCTATAAACCGCGCCTTCCTCTGGTGCGATAAGTACCGCTTCAATAGCAGCTTTAAGCTCAGGGGTTACTCGTTCATCGGCATCCAGCATCAGAATATAATCACCACTGGCATATTGTTGGGCTAATTGCCGCTGTTTACCATAACCCGGCCATTGCTCATTACAGTAGACTTTAGCGCCATATTGCTGAGCCAGCGCGATGGTTTCATCTTCACTGCCTGAATCCAATACCACTATTTCATCAGCCCAGCTCACTGATGCCAGACAATCCGCCAGCAATGAGGCTTCATTCTTGGCAATCATCACCACTGACAGGCGTTTTCTTGCACTCATTTAGTGGCTCCGTTGCGGCAGATAAGGCTCCAGCAAGTGTAATAGCCGCTGTAGTGCACCTTGGTTTTCATGCAACACATCAACTGCATGGCGACCATAATAGAGGCGGCAATCTTCATCTGTTAGCAGCACGGTGATTTCTTTTACCAGCGATAGGGTATCTGTCACGGTTATCAACCCTTCAGCCTGTTCCAGCTTGGCACAGATGTCTTTAAAGTTAAATGTATGTGGCCCCATCAACACCGGAATGGCATGGGCCGCGGCTTCCAATGGATTATGACCACCACGTTCAACCAGGCTTCCACCGACAAAGGCCAGATCGGCAATGCCATATAGCAGCATCAGTTCACCCATGGTATCGCCAATCACAACCTGTGTACTGCCAGAAGGGATTTCACCTTTGCTACGTAAGGTATAACTCAGCCCTGCTTTCTGTGTCAGTTCAACCGCTTTCGGGAAACGTTCGGGATGACGAGGTACCAAAATCAACAATAATGTCGGGAAGTGTTGCAGCAGTTGGCTGTGAGCCTCCAGCAAAATGGCTTCTTCGCCGTCATGAGTACTGGTTGCAATCCACACCGGGCGATGCGGTGCCCATTGGCGGCGTAATGTTACGGCTCTGGCTGCTAATTCAGGGGTGACGGAAATATCAAATTTCAGGCTGCCCGTTACCGTTAACTGAGAACGTCTTAGGCCCAGTTCGATGAAACGGTCGCCATCTTCTTGATTTTGTGCAGCAATCAGTGTGATGCGTTGCAGCATATTACGGATAAAACTACCGATCTTCTTATAGCCAGCGGCAGAACGGGCAGAAAGACGTGCATTGGCAATCACCAGTGGGATCTTGCGACGATGCAGCGCATTGATAAGATTCGGCCACAGTTCTGTTTCCATGATAATGACCAGCTTAGGATTGACCTGATCAAGAAAACGGTTCACCGAGCCGGGGAGGTCGTAAGGCAGATAAACGTGGTGAACATCTTTACCAAACGCAGATTGGACACGCTCAGAACCGGTAGGTGTCATGGTGGTCACGGTAATGGGCAGTGATGGGTAGCGGTGACGTAATGCCCTGACTAAAGGGATCGCGGCCAGTGTTTCACCGACTGAAACTGAATGCAGCATGATACCGCCAGCGACAACTTTACCGGCGCAAAAACCATAGCGTTCCCCCCAACGCTTGCGATAAGCGGGGGCTTTACGGCTACGTAACAGCAACCGCAGCCAAATCAAAGGTTGAATAAGGTAGAGCAGTACCTGATATAAACGCAGCAACATTCTATCAATTTCATTAATATGGATTATTAAGAATAATACCATATTTGAGCAAGAAAGGCTCTTTTCAACTGGGCCAGCCTGATAGCCGGAGTAGGGCCAGACTATTCATAAAAAAGAATATAATTTTTAACAAATTTCAGTAATTGGGCAGCGATAAAATTGATTTTGCTTGCTTAAAGATGAGAGTGATTATCATTATTTCTTGTCGCGCTTAAGTGTATAGCCATAGATACCAGTAAGTTATTATTTGGTGATATTTTTATCTGGAAATATGCCTGTTTTTGGCGGTATATCGCTATTTATTGAAGCCGATACTTTGATGGAATGGTATTTAGTAATTAATGGTGTAACCGATAAATTGGTGAGCCGTTATTCGGAGGATATCAGCGAGTCGCGCTATTACTTATTTAAATAATTAATTAGAGATTCTTAACAGTCAGACGTTGATGTTAATTGAAGCTATGTATTAGCCGCCATCTCTTGTTGGATAATAGGTTAGAAAGATAATCAGACAACCCATAACAAGCGAGTCTGATAATTACCAGAGTCGCTTGTTATTACATGATAAATACTGGCAGATAGAATTCCTGGCGTGAATAAATCACGGAAAACAAACAATAGTCGATTATGAAATCAGTGCTTCCAATCGCGCCATAATAGTTTCAGCCGTAATAGTATCCATGCTTTTTTGTTCGGAAATCACCGCAATCTGGTTTTTCCCGTAGCCACCAATTAACCCAGGGTCAGTTGGGCCGAACAGGGTAATATTGGGGCGATCCAACGCTGCGGTTAGGTGGCTGAGGCCGGTATCAACGGAAACGACGGCTTTTGCACCCGCCAGAACCTCTGCCACCTGCTGGAGGCTGAGTTTAGGCAAGACCTCAACATGCGGAAAATGCTCCGCTAATCGTAACGCGCGTTGATACTCATGTTCCGCCCCCCATGGTAACTTGATTTTTAAACCGGTGGGTGCAACCAGCTCGATCAATTGCAGCCAATGGCTTTCAGGCCAGTGCTTGCTGTCTCTGGTTGTTGCGTGCAGAAAAACCAAATACTGACCAGCATCGCTGGGTAATTGGCTTAAAAAGCGCTGCGCGATAGCATAATCGCCATAGCTGTCAGGTTTGTCATAACCAAGGCTTTTGGCAAACAGTTGGCGTATGCGCTCAACAGCATGTTGTTTAGTATCAATCTCATGACGGCAGTTATAAAACCAACTGGCAAAGGGTTCGCGGGCACTTTTGCAATCTGGGCCATGTCTAACCCCTTTGGCGATACGAGTAATCAGTGCGGCACTTTTAATTAGCCCCTGAGCATCAATCACCACATCATAACGGCGCTGCTGCACAACACGTTTAAAATCACAGCGTTCCTGCCGGGTATCACTACCAAACCAATTCTTACGCCAACGGCGGATAGCAACCGGAATCACTCGATCCACCGCCGGGTGCCAACTGGGTATTTGGCTGAACCCTTCCTCTACCACCCAATCAAAGCGAATATCTGGCATAGCATTCATTGCATCGGTCAGTGCGGGCAACGTGTGTAAAACGTCGCCCATTGAAGAGGTTTTAACGATCAAGACATGCATTAATCGGCCTCACTGACAGTGCTTTGTCGAGCCGATAATTGTTTCTCAAGGGCCGCCATCACTTGTTCTGGCTGGATATCAATCAAACTCTGATGATAGCCCTGCGCGCTATCGCCTTTGCGCACTTTGTGATAGCCGGTAATGAGGCGAATGACCGTGGCTTTATCAGACAGTGGTGGGGTGAAGTCCGGGCTGCTTGGGCCATATAAGGCCACTAATGGCTTATTTAATGCAGCAGCAACATGCATTAAACCGGAGTCATTACTGACTACCGCACTACAGGCTGCAATCAATACCACCGCTTGCTCCAGCGAGGTTTGCCCTGCCAGATTGAGGCAGAATTCGCGGGAATTTTCGCCCAAAGTCTGGCGGATCTCTTCACCGGCTTCATTATCTTTAGCTGAGCCTAATAGGACGACTTGATAGCCAGTATCAATCAGTTTCTGGGCCAGAGTGGCATAGTGATAATGTGGCCAGCGTTTTGCCGGGCCAAACTCAGCGCCTGGGCAGAAACCCACGATTGGCCGGTTATCTGTCAAATTGAATGACGCAGTAATCTCGGCAATTTCTTCATCCCGAACCTGCAATTGCGGCCATAGCAAAGGTTGCGGTAAATCGTCGGCTGAATGGATTTTTTCTTTATCATAGGCCAGTGCGACATAGCGCTGAACCATCATAGGGAAGGCTTGTTTATCCAAGATACGCATATCATTGAGCAAGAAGTAGCGCATTTCGCCACGCCAGCCAATGCGTTGCTTAATCCCTGAAAAATAAGGTATTAGGGCGGATTTAAATGAGTTTGGCAGCACATAGGCACGGTCATAGCCGGTTTCACGTAAGGCTAAACCCAAGCGACGACGTTCATCAAAAGCAAAAGCCCCATGGCCTAAGGGCATGGGGATTGCATGACGCACTTCTGGCATTCTGGCCAAAAGCGGACGGCACCACGCAGGTGCCATCACATCAATATCTGCTGCCGGATATTCGGCCTTCAGGGTACGGTAAAGACTTTGCGACATCATCATATCGCCAACCCAAGAAGGGCCGATGACCAGTATTTTCATACCGTTTATCAATTCCTTGCAGCAAGTAATTTAGACTGAGCGATTGAGCCAGGCCAGGTATTCGTTGACGCCTTCAGCGACGGTTTTGAACGGTTTGTCGTAACCCGCAGCACGCAACTTGGTGAGGTCAGCTTGGGTGTATGCCTGATAACGACCTTTCAGTTTTTCAGGGAATTCAATGTATTCCACAGGTCCACTGTGGTGGAAGTCTACTACCGCATCGGCAACCGCCTGGAAAGATTCTGCGCGACCGGTACCACAGTTGAAAATGCCGGAGACATTGTTTTGCCAGAACCACAGGTTAACGTCAGCCACATCACCCACATAGATGAAATCGCGTTTGAAGTTTTCACTGCCGGAGAAGAGTTTAGGATTCTCACCCGCATTGATCTGGTTATTCAGGTGGAAGGCAACGCTTGCCATGCTGCCTTTGTGCCCTTCGCGTGGGCCATAAACGTTGAAATAACGGAAACCACAAATTTGCGAATCAGCTTGCGGCAGAATCTCGCGCACATACTGATCAAACAAGAATTTGGAATAACCATAAACGTTAAGTGGTTGTTCGTACTGACGATCTTCGATGAAATTATCGGTACGCCCACCGTAAGTGGCAGCAGAAGAGGCATATAAGAACGGAATGCCGCGATCCAGACAGAAGTGCAGGATATCTTTAGAGTATTGATAGTTGTTATCCATCATGTACTTGCCATCCCACTCGGTGGTGGAAGAACAGGCACCCTCATGGAAAATAGCATCAATATCACCCATGTCATCACCGGCAACGATACTGGCGACAAAATCTTCTTTATCCATGTAATCAGCGATATCCAGATCAACCAAATTGACGAATTTAGTGCCGTCTTTCAGGTTATCAACAACCAGAATATCTTTATAACCGATATTATTCAGTGCCTTAACGATATTGCTGCCAATGAAACCGGCGCCGCCAGTGACGATAATCATCAGGTTCACCCTTGCTAATCTTCTTGGTCGGGCACAATGCCCCACACTCTAGTTGGCGTTATCATAACATTTCATAGGATAGCGCACAGCCGCAAGGGGCTTAATCTCACGGTTTCTATGTGCTTTAGGATTGTTCACCGTGATATGTACTGCATTTTTTATAATATAAGACAAGGTTCCTCGTCAGTTCACTCACTAATCAGTAAAATGTACTGTGAAATTGCCCATCTTGGAGATAACTGAATGTCCCAGCCATTTAATCGACACCCTTTTTATCAGCAATTAGAACAACAACTCATAACTACCCGTGCTGAAGGGTTGTATAAAAACGAGCGAATTATCACCACCGCCCAGCAAGCAGACATTGCTGTAGCTGATGGAAGCCGTGTTATTAATTTCTGTGCCAATAATTATTTGGGCCTGGCCAACCACCCAAGGCTTATCGCAGCCGCTAAGCAAGGCATGGATACTCATGGTTTTGGTATGGCGTCGGTTCGTTTTATTTGTGGTACGCAAGACACACATAAAGAGCTAGAGCAGAAGCTGGCCAGTTTCCTCGGTATGGAAGATGCCATTCTTTACTCTTCTTGTTTTGATGCTAACGGCGGTTTGTTTGAAACCCTGCTGGGGCCAGAAGATGCCATTATTTCTGATGCGCTGAATCATGCTTCAATCATTGATGGTGTACGGTTATGTAAAGCCAAGCGCTACCGTTATGCCAATAACGATATGAGCGAACTGGAAGTCCAACTCAAACAAGCCAAAGCAGATGGTGCGCGTCATATTATGATTGCCACTGACGGTGTGTTCTCCATGGATGGTGTCATTGCCAACCTGAAAGGTGTTTGTGATTTGGCGGATGAGTATCAGGCATTAGTGATGGTCGATGACTCCCATGCTGTGGGCTTTGTGGGGGCTAATGGTCGTGGTACTCATGAATACTGCGAAGTAATGGATCGCGTTGATATTATCACCGGTACTTTGGGTAAAGCACTGGGTGGGGCGTCAGGCGGTTATACCGCTGGCCGCAAAGAAGTGGTTGAGTGGTTGCGTCAGCGTTCACGGCCTTACTTGTTCTCAAACTCATTAGCTCCAGCAATAGTAGCGGCTTCTATTGAAGTGTTATCGCTATTGGAAGACGGCGCTGAACTGCGTGATCGCTTATGGTCGAATGCGCGTTTATTCCGCGAGAAAATGAGTGCCGCTGGATTCACATTGGCTGGCGCTGATCATGCCATCATTCCTGTCATGCTCGGTGATGCGGCACTTGCGCAAAAATTTGCCAATGCCTTGCTGAAAGAAGGTATTTACGTCACCGGCTTCTTCTATCCGGTGGTGCCAAAAGGTCAGGCTCGTATTCGTACCCAAATGTCGGCTGATCATACGACAGAGCAAGTCGAGCGGGCTATTGAAGCCTTTGTGCGTATTGGCAAACAACTTAACGTTATTGCGTAAGGAATGTTCATGAAAGCATTATCTAAACTGAAGGCCGAAGAAGGTATCTGGATGACCGATGTGCCGCCACCAGAGCTGGGGCACAACGATATCATGATCAAAATTCGCAAAACCGCTATCTGTGGTACCGATGTGCATATTTATAATTGGGATGAATGGTCGCAAAAAACGATCCCCGTCCCAATGGTGGTTGGCCACGAATATGTTGGTGAAGTTGTCGCCATTGGTCAGGAAGTGAAAGGCTTTAATATTGGTGATCGGGTGTCTGGCGAGGGTCATATTACCTGCGGTCATTGCCGTAATTGCCGTGGCGGTCGTACTCATTTGTGCCGTAATACCGTGGGGGTTGGGGTTAACCGGCCGGGTTCTTTTGCTGAGTATCTGGTCATTCCTGCCTTCAATGCGTTCAAAATTCCAGACAATATTTCTGATGAGCTAGCCGCTATTTTTGACCCCTTCGGCAATGCGGTGCATACCGCGTTATCCTTTGATTTAGTGGGTGAAGATGTACTGGTTTCCGGTGCTGGCCCGATTGGTATCATGGCTGCTGCCGTGTGTAAGCATGTTGGCGCTCGCCATGTCGTAATCACTGATGTGAATGAATATCGCCTGGATCTGGCGCGTAAAATGGGTGTAACCCGTGCCGTTAACGTTAGTAAAGAGAATCTGACGGATGTGATGGCTGAACTGGGTATGACTGAAGGGTTTGATGTCGGTCTGGAAATGTCAGGTGCGCCACCGGCGTTCCGTTCATTACTTAACTCAATGAATCATGGTGGGCGTATCGCAATGCTGGGGATACCTCCCTCTGATATGTCTATCGACTGGAATCAGGTGATCTTCAAAGGGCTGTTTATCAAAGGGATATATGGCCGTGAAATGTTTGAAACCTGGTACAAAATGGCAGCACTAATTCAATCTGGCTTGGATTTAACCCCGATTATCACTCATCGTTTCTCTATCGATGAGTTCCAGCAAGGGTTTGATGCGATGCGTTCGGGTAAGTCGGGTAAAGTGATTTTAAGCTGGGACTAAAATATTCCCTTCGGCCTTGAAGTTGCAGGGGTGTTGGCTGCGCACGTTACTCGGCCCATCCATGGGCCTCGCCTCTGCGAGGCCGCTGCAAGCAGCGTTCAAATCTGCTCCCGACAGATTTGTTACCCGAATCACTTACTTGTAGTTGACCTTACATGAATAAGCTCATCGGGATGAGTTTGCTGGCCGCCTACCTGCACCTTCAATGACTTTGGGAACGCCCTTCGGCCATGAAGTTGCAGGATTGAGAGCGGGGCAGTCAGGTGATGATTGCCCCGTTTTATTAAGGCTTATTTGCTTTTGGTTTATCAACCGGAATAACTGGCGCTGCTGGTGGGAAATATTGCTGCCAATGCTTTTGGACAAATATCATTGCAGGGCTTTGCATCAAGCTCTCACCGATGATGCTAAACATCCTGTCTGCGTAGATTTTCTCCGCTACATAGCCCTCTTTCACTTTGCATTGCTTGATAGCTTTCAGGCGCTCGCCTTGGGTTGAGCCAGGTAGTTTGGTTTTACCCGACAACATGCCGCCACTGTTATTTTGCGTATTGTTTTGTACCGGCTCATTAAGAAGTGCACTTGGCCGGACTAATACGATATCAGCAGGTAACTGAGGCAACATTTGTTGCAGCACTTTAATGGTGGCCGGATGGGGGTGCCCGATAGCAATAGCCGAACCATTACGACGAGCCAGTTCTACCGCACGGTTAAACTGTTGGCGGATCGTCGCTTCATTTTGTGAGTCATCCAAAAAGACTTTGCGCTTAATGACCTTAACCTGAGTCCCCTCTGCGGCACGGCTCGCCTGGCTATTACCGATGGTCACGCTATCGAGGAAATAGAGCTGATAGTGGTCCAGCTCCTGCATCACTTTCTGCATGCCGGAGAAACTGGAAGTCATCGCGCTGCCCATATGGTTATTCATGCCCTTGGCATAGGGGACATTATTCACCGCTTGGCGCATGATGCGCTGAATTTCTTCGCTGCTCATTGATGGCTGTAATGTATCGCGCTCCAGCGGTTGTTTACTTAGGGGAGCCATCGGCAAATGAATCAGTATTTCGCGCCCTTGATTATGGGCTTTGACGGCCATCTCTCTGGCATAAGGTGCATTCGGCAGGATAGCCACCGAAATAGGCAGTGGCATCTGTAAAATCTTGTTTTCGTTCTGGGGGCGATAACCAAAGTCATCAATCACAATAGAAAGTTTGCCCGCCTGTGCGGCGTTAGCGATGAGTAGGGTGCTTACGATGATAAATCGACGTGTGTTGAAATAGTGCAATACAAGTTCCCTAAGGTTGTTCGCTATCGTCCTAACCAAGGTTGTGGGTTAACAGCTTGTCCCTGACGGCGGATTTCGAAATAGAGTGATGGCTCACCCTGGCCGCCACTGGTACCAACAAGGGCGATCGGTTGGCCAGCTTTCACCTGAGCACCCACATTGACTAGTGCACTCTGATTGTAGCCATACAAACTCATATCCCCTCTACCATGTTCGATAACCACAACCAAACCATAGCCTTGCAGCCAGTCAGCCAATAAGACGCGGCCATCGGCGATCGCTTTTACTTCACTGCCTTCTGGTGCGGAGATAACCATGCCTTTCCAGCGTAGTTCACCTTGTAAGGCTTCACCGAAACGATGAGTTACATTACCACGGACCGGCCAGACAGCTTGCCCATCCGGGCGACCAAGGCCGCCAGTGCGTGCCATTAATGAGCGCTCACTTTCACTTGGTTTGTAGCTAGAACCGGTTTTCTTGGCTTGTTGTTCTTTAACTTTTATCTGTTCGCGTACCCGAGCGGCTTCTTTGGCCTCTCGTTCGGCGCGAGCTTTTGCTTCTCGTTCTGCTTTGGCTATTTGATCACGCAAGCGGGTTTCGTTTAGTTTTAACTCAGCCAGGCCTTGCTGATCTTTTTCCAGTGAAGCTTCCAGCGAGGTCAGGGTTTTCTTGCGTGCGGTACGTGCTTGTTCCAGTTTTTGCTGCTGAGTTTTCTGCTCATTCAACACGGTTTTTTGCTGATTTTGCTTTTGCTCCAGCGTTTTTTTCTCGGCAGAGAGATGGGTACGAGTCTGTTTCAGCTCTTCAATGGATTGCTGTCGGGCTTCATTGAGGTAACTGAAATAAGCCAGAATACGCTCACTACGCTGGCTCTCTTCGCCACTTAAAATAAGCTGTAAACCACTGTGTTGGCCCTGTTTAAAGGCAGCATCAAGTTGTTTAGACAGAATATTTTGTTGCTGGGATTGTTTACTCTCGAGTTTCTCAATCGAGGAGGTGAGACGGGAGATTTCTTGGTCCAACTCAGTCAGGGTACCTTGGGTGTCACGCAGGCTACGGCTGGCCTGAGCAATGGTATTTTCCTGTTGTTTCAACTGATCCAGCAATGAACTGCGTTGCTGTTTTTGTTGCTGAACACTTTTTTCTTTTTCGGCAATATCCTGCTGAATGGTCTTCAACTGGTCTTTGCTCTGTGCGGTTTTTGCTGTAGCGGGGGCATCTGCTGCCGTGCTGGATAATGGCAATAGCAATACGCCAGCGCAAAAAACGCTGGCGTACAGTGCTGACCACGGGCGACGCACCAACTGACCGGACAGCCGAGAAACTGTATCTCGGCTGGTGGTAATGGCATCTTCCGTAACCATTAATTTTGCAAATGACGCCTTTTCCTTCATAACGAAGGATTATTCCACGATGAACAGCGGCTTACCAGTCATCTCTTGCGGGATTTCCATTTCCATCAGTGACAGCATGGTTGGTGCGATATCTGAAAGTTTGCCACCTTCCACCGCTTTAACCCCTTTATTGCCGACATAAATCAGTGGCACAGGCAGGCTGGTATGGGCGGTATGGGCCTGACCGGTTGCCGGGTCGCGCATCTGCTCAGCGTTGCCGTGGTCGGCGGTGATAAGCAATTGGCCATCGACAGCTTTTACGGCAGCAACCACTTGTTCAATACAATTATCCAGTGTTTCTACTGCTTTCACCGCAGCATCGTAATCACCGGTATGACCAACCATATCGCCGTTCGGATAGTTACAAATTATCACATCATATTTGCCACTGCCGATAGCGCCGACCAGTTTCTCCGTCAGTTCTGCTGAACTCATTTCCGGTTGCAGGTCATAAGTGGCCACTTTCGGTGAGTTGATCAGGATACGGTCTTCGCCTTTAAATGGTTCTTCAACGCCGCCGTTATAGAAGAAAGTGACGTGAGCATACTTTTCAGTTTCGGAAATACGTAACTGGGTTTTGTCATGCTTCATCAGCCACTCACCGAAGGTGTTCTGTAGTGATGCTGGTGGGTAAGCGCAGGCCACTTTAATATCCGCTGCATATTCGGTCAGCATAACGAAATCGCCGAAATTAACTACTTTATCGCGTTTGAAACCGTCAAAATCGGCATTAACAAAGCTGCGGGTGATTTGACGGGCGCGGTCAGCGCGGAAGTTCATGAAGATCAGCGCGTCGCCATCGTTCATCGCCGCATCGGCTTCGCCAGCCGCCTGAATGACAGTTGGTCGGACAAATTCATCGTTTTCATCACGGGCATAGGCTGCTTGCAGACCTGCGACGGCGTTATCGACGGTGAATTCACCTTTTGCCTGAGTCAGCAAATCGTAAGCCAGTTGTACGCGATCCCAGCGGTTATCACGGTCCATCGCATAGTAACGACCAATAATAGAAGCGATGCGGCCTTTACCCAGTGCGGCAAATTTCTCAGTGAATCGTTTCAGTGAAGACTCAGCACTGCGCGGCGGAGTGTCACGTCCATCGAGGAATGCGTGCAGATAAATAGCCGTCGCACCGCGTTTGGCGGCCAGTTCAACCATCGCCAGAATGTGGTCTTCGTGGCTGTGTACACCACCGGCAGATAACAGACCCATAATGTGGACCGCTTTGCCTGCTTTAACCGCTTTATCAATCGCTGCTGTTAAGGTTGAGTTAGTGAAAAAGTCGCCGTCTTTGATCTCTTTGTCGAGACGGGTCAAGTCCTGATAAACAATGCGACCAGCTCCCAGGTTGACGTGGCCCACTTCAGAGTTACCCATTTGCCCATCTGGCAGGCCAACATCCAGACCGGACGCGGCAATTAAAGTATGAGGCTGTTGCTGCCATAAACGGTCCATCACCGGCGTTTCAGCATTCAGAATGGCATTATCCTGCTGTTCTTCGCGGTGACCGTAGCCATCAAGAATAGTCAGTACCAGTGGTTTTTTAGTGCTCGACATTGCATAACCTCTTTCTTATAAGTCCAAGTGTCAAATAGCAGCGAACATCCAACGATATGCGCGGCTATGTACACTCGGCTATTTACGTTAACGTATTTACACCGCCAGAACGAAGGCGGTAATTTACTACAAAACCGGTTAAAAATAGCCCAAAGAGATCAACATTGGCGTGGGGTTTTGCGTAATTGTCATCATTTAGACGACAAAAGTTTCCGAAATGGCTCGCAGTTTCTGCAATAGCACTTGCATATTGGCTGTATTTGCCGCAACGCGCAGGTATACTCTGTGACCTTGAATATTATCCCCTAACTAACGGGAGTTTTTACCCCCATGTTGCAAGAAATTATGCAATTCATTAGCCAGCATCCGGTTTTGAGTCTGGCCTGGGTGGCGTTGTTCGTCGCCGTAATTTTCACCAGCTTTAAAACCTCTCTCTCTAAAGTGAAAGAGATTACCCGTGGTGAAGCGACGCGTCTGATTAACAAAGAAGATGCGGTTGTGGTTGATATCCGCACACGTGATGATTATCGCAAAGGCCATATCGCCAGTTCTATTAATTTGCTGCCAAGCGACATTAAAAACGGTAATTTGGCTGAATTGGAAAAACACAAAGCACAGCCTATCATTGTGGTTTGTGCTACTGGGACAACCTCTCGTGCTTCGGCTGAACTGCTGAACAAAGCAGGCTTTGAACGCGTATTTACCTTGAAAGAAGGTATCTCCGGTTGGAGTGGCGAGAATCTACCACTGGCGCGCGGCAAGTAATCATATTGCCTGCGTTTTAGTGATATGAGTATTGAGCTGTACCCGTATTTGTTATAAAAATTCGCTATATCAATAAATTATAATGTTAACTGAGGTGTATCCATGGCGAAGATTGAGATTTATACCAAAGCAACCTGCCCGTTCTGCCATCGTGCCAAAGCACTGCTGAACCACAAAGGTGCTGCTTTCCATGAAATCGCAATTGATAGTGATCCGGCCAAACGCGAAGAGATGATTGCTCGGAGTGGGCGGACGACTGTGCCTCAGGTATTTATTGATGGGCAGCATATCGGTGGCTGTGATGATTTACACGCCCTGGATGCGCGCGGTGGGCTTGATCCGCTGCTTTAACTCGTCAGTGGGTCCCATTAATTTGATGGACAGAGCCCACGGCGGCAGTGCTATTTAATACAGACGTCTAACTTAGGGTATTTATACACATGTCCGAACAAAACAACACAGAGATGGCTTTCCAGATCCAGCGTATCTACACCAAAGATATCTCTTTCGAAGCACCAAATGCTCCGCAGGTTTTCCAGCAGGATTGGCAACCAGAAGTTAAACTTGATCTTGATACTGCTTCTAGTCAACTGGCTGAAGATGTGTATGAAGTGGTACTGCGAGTGACGGTAACCGCCTCTTTGGGTGAAGAAACTGCATTCCTGTGTGAAGTTCAGCAGGGTGGTATCTTCTCCATCGCGGGTATCGATGGTACCCAGTTGGCGCATTGCTTAGGTGCATACTGCCCGAACATTTTGTTCCCGTATGCTCGCGAATGCATCACCAGCCTGGTTTCTCGTGGTACTTTCCCACAGCTTAATTTGGCACCGGTTAACTTTGATGCCCTGTTCATGAACTATCTGCAACAGCAGGCTGACGGCGAAGGTGCTGAACAACGTCAGGATGCCTGATGAACACCATCAATGCTTCAATGACTGTAATCGGTGCCGGATCTTACGGCACCGCATTAGCCATTACGCTGGCGCGTAATGGCCATCAAGTCGTGTTATGGGGTCATGACCCTAAGCATATTCAGGTTTTGCAACGTGATCGTTGTAACCAAGCTTTCCTACCCGATGTTCCTTTCCCAGATACCTTATTACTGGAAACCGATCTGGCATGTGCGCTGGCAGCCAGCCGTGATGTGTTAGTCGTGGTACCTAGCCATGTCTTCGGTGCGGTATTGCATCAGTTGAAACCACATTTACGCAAAGATGCACGTATCGTCTGGGCGACCAAAGGGCTTGAGGCCGAAACTGGCCGCTTGCTGGCGGATGTGGCGCGCGAAGTGTTGGGTGAAACTATCCCGCTGGCGGTGGTGTCTGGCCCAACCTTTGCTAAAGAGTTGGCAGCAGGGTTACCGACGGCAATTGCGCTGGCATCAACCGATGCGCAATTTAGCGAAGACCTGCAACAGTTATTGCACTGTGGCAAAAGCTTCCGGGTTTACAGTAATGCTGATTTTATCGGGGTGCAGCTTGGCGGTGCGGTGAAAAACGTGATTGCGATTGGTGCCGGGATGTCCGATGGCATTGGTTTTGGCGCGAATGCCCGTACTGCACTGATAACCCGAGGTTTGGCCGAAATGACGCGGCTGGGTTCTGCATTGGGTGCCGACCCTTCCACCTTTATGGGCATGGCAGGCTTGGGTGATTTGGTGCTAACCTGCACAGATAACCAATCTCGTAACCGCCGGTTTGGTATTATGCTGGGCCAAGGGTTAGGCGTACAAGAAGCGCAGGACAAGATTGGTCAGGTGGTTGAAGGTTACCGCAATACCAAAGAAGTTCTGGCATTAGCCCAGCGCCATGGTGTTGAAATGCCGATAACTGAACAGATCTATCAAGTGCTCTATTGTCACAAAAATGCCCGTGAAGCGGCATTGACCTTATTGGGGCGGACCAAAAAAGATGAGAAAAGCGGCATTTGATCGGTTACGCGGGTTTGGCGGAATAAAATAATAACTACATACCTAAAGTCATTGGTGTTGCCGCTAACACTGCGGTGACTTCAACGAATATGGGTATAGTTGCCTTGGTCGTTCCCTTGGGCAATTTTTTATGGGCAGGAGTAGGTAATGTCGTCAGAAGAGTTAGAACTGGTCTGGAGTAGCATTAAATCAGAAGCAAGAGCACTGGCTGAGTGTGAACCCATGCTGGCGAGCTTTTTTCACGCGACATTATTGAAGCATGAGAATTTAGGCAGTGCCCTGAGTTATATTCTCGCGAATAAACTGGCTAATCCGATCATGCCTGCTATTGCCATCCGTGAGGTGGTTGAGGATGCTTATCGTGCAGATGCTCAGATGATAGTTTCGGCCGCGCGGGATATTCTGGCGGTGCGGCTGCGTGACCCGGCCGTTGATAAATACTCTACACCACTGTTGTATCTCAAAGGTTTCCACGCTTTACAGGCTTATCGTATCGGTCATTGGTTGTGGGCGCAGGATCGTAAAGCGTTAGCTATTTACCTTCAAAATCAAGTCTCTGTTGCTTTTGGGGTCGATATCCACCCTGCGGCTACCATTGGCTGCGGCATCATGTTGGACCACGCGACCGGTATTGTTATTGGCGAAACGGCAGTAGTTGAGAATGATGTATCGATCCTGCAATCGGTTACTTTAGGGGGGACTGGTAAAACCAGCGGCGATCGTCATCCGAAGATCCGTGAAGGTGTGATGATTGGGGCTGGGGCAAAAATTTTGGGGAATATCGAGGTCGGACGCGGGGCGAAAATTGGTGCCGGGTCCGTTGTATTGCAGGCGGTTCCCGCTCATACCACCGCAGCAGGGGTACCTGCCCGCATCGTTGGTAAACCCGAAAGTGACAAGCCGTCATTGGATATGGACCAGCATTTCAATGGGATTACCCATGGGTTTGAGTACGGCGACGGCATCTGATCCCCTTCGTCCTTGAAGCCGCAGGGGTGTTGGCTACGTTCGCTCACCCGAATCACTTACTTGTCGTTGACCTTAGATAAATAAGCTCATCGGGACTCATTCACTTGTCGCCTACCTGCAACTCCAATGCCTTTGGATAGACACCTTTTTATTGAGTTGCCAGCCGACCACCGACATTTTTTGGTCAAAAAAACTACTCTTTCAGTAACGCACCCGGATAACCTAATTGCCGCCAGGCTTCGTACACCACAACAGATACGGCATTTGACAGGTTCATGCTGCGGCTATCAGCTTGCATCGGAATCCTGATTTTCTGTTGAGCAGGTAACGCATCCAAAACACTGGCAGGTAAACCACGGGTTTCAGGGCCAAACAGCAGATAATCATTCACCTGATAATTCACCGCACTGTGGGCTGGTGTCCCTTTGGTGGTTAGTGCAAATAATCGGGCAGGCTGCGCACTGTCGAGATTTTCACAATCTAAAAAGGCCTGATAATCATGGTGATGCTTAATACTGGCAAACTCATGATAATCAAGACCTGCACGGCGTAAGCGTTTGTCATCCCAGGTGAAACCTAAAGGTTTAATCAGATGGAGCTGGCAGCCGGTATTCGCACATAACCGGATGATATTACCGGTATTGGGCGGAATTTCAGGTTCAAATAAAACGATATTAAGCATATGTCCCCCAATAATGAGGGGCGCAGGATATCAGAAACCTCCCCTCTGTGCAGCGGTTGCTAATGTCAGTAGCACGCACAATAATTTAAAAGCAAGCAGCGGAGAGTGTAAGCTGTGGCGGTTTTATATGCTGATTACCACAGTCACTACCAACGGGGTATTTACCATGATCCGGACGAAAGATTCATTCTGGGATGCGATCGTTAATCGGGATAAAACAGCCGATGGCCAGTTCGTTTATGCAGTGAAAACGACCGGTGTTTATTGTCGCCCCTCTTGCCCGTCCCGTCAGGCTAAAGCAGAGAATGTTGAATTCTTTGCCGATAATCATGCTGCTGAACAGGCTGGTTATCGGCCCTGTAAACGATGTCAGCCCACTGAATTACCACTGTCACAGCAGCATGCAGACAAAATCAGTCGGGCATGCCGCTTAATTGAGCAGGCCGAGACGCCACTTAAGCTTGATGAGCTAGCGGCGCAGGTGAATCTCAGTGCTTTTCATTTCCATCGTTTATTTAAAGCCATTACCGGGTTGACCCCGAAGGCATATGCCAGTGCAACGCGCAGTGCGCGTATTCGTGCACAATTAGCGGGGCAAGGCTCGGTAACTGACGCTATCTTTGAAGCCGGTTATAACTCTAATGGCCGATTTTATGAGCAATCGAATCAGTTGTTGGGGATGACACCGACTCGCTACCGCAGTGGTGGGCGTGATGTCAGGTTGCATTTTGCCGTCGGAGAAAGTTCTCTCGGTGCGATTCTGATGGCAAAAAGTGAGCTGGGTATTTGCGCCATCTTGCTGGGCGACTCCCCAGCGCTGTTGGTGCAGCAGCTACAGGATAAGTTTCCACAAGCAGAGTTAATTGGCGGCGATGCTGAGTTTGAGCAATGGTTCGCGCAGGTGGTGGGGTTGGTTGAGGCTCCTCAGCACGGACTAGATTTGCCACTGGATATTCAGGGCACCGCTTTTCAGCAGCGGGTGTGGCAGGCACTGCGGGAAATACCGGTAGGTGAGACCGCCAGTTATGCTGATATCGCCGCCAGAATAGGTTCGCCCAAAGCGGTGCGTGCGGTAGCCGGTGCCTGTGCTGCCAATATGCTGGCGATTGCTATTCCTTGTCACCGGGTTATTCGCCAGGATGGTACGTTGTCAGGCTATCGTTGGGGTATTGAGCGCAAAAAGCAGTTGCTGGAAAAAGAGGGGCAGGGAGAAGAGGTCAGCAAACCGTGATAGCAGAATTCTGCCCGATCCCAGATGATCGGGCAGAGGTACGATAGATTAAGACTTAAGTGGATGCAGCGGCAACCACAGTATCAAGCGCAAGCCTCCTAATGGGCTATCTTCAGCCCGTACCCATCCGCGATGCTGATTGACGGCTGTTTCGACAATCGCCAATCCCAAACCCGTGCCACCCGATTCGCGATCCCGCGCTTCATCAGTGCGGTAGAACGGCCGGAATATTTGTTCACGGTCTTCCGGGCTAACGCCGGGGCCATCATCATCGACAGTGATAGTAATACCCTGATTATCAGAGCTGAATGCCACCGCAATGTGATGATGAGAGTAACGCAGTGCGTTACGCACGATATTCTCCAGCGCGCTATCAAGTGCTGCGGGATTGCCAAATAGAGTCCATGGCCCGGGAGGTGCGGTGACTTCCAGCGTTTTGCCCATTTGGTCCGCTTCAAACTGGGCATTTTCCAGCACGTCAGACCATAAATCATTCGCTTTAATGGGTTCGCGATGTAGCTCGTTTTTATGTTGGCTACGAGATAACACCAGTAAGTCATTGATCATGCTATCCAGTCGCTGTGCTTCCATTTCGATACGTTCCAGCTCTTTCCCCTCACCATGGCGGCGTCGCATCAACGCGGTCGCCAGTTGCAGGCGGGTAAGTGGTGTGCGCAACTCATGGGAGATATCAGAAATCAGCCGTTGTTGGGCCACAACCATTCTATCGAGCGCACTGATCATCTGATTAAAACTGGCACCGGTGGCCAAAAACTCTTGTGGGCCGGACTCCAGCTCAGGGTGCTGTTTCAGATTACCCCGCGCCACATCATCGGCGGCATTCTTCAACTTACGAGCCGGTTTTGCCAGACTCCAAGCCAACCATAGCAGCAGTGGCGCACTGATAAGCATGGTGACAATCAATAGCAGCAGCGGGCGGTCAAACATCAAATTGATAAAATCAGATTGCGGGCTACTGGCCGGGCGCAGCAGATAGAGCTGATAGTTATCTTCACCATCACGGATAGAGAAGGGGCCGACCATCTCGACACGGCCATATTTCTTCTTTTTCGGCTGATCTGAGTTATCCGACTGGCCGATAAAATTACGGACAATTTGCATTTCGTGACGTTGAGCGCCAATGACACGGCCCTCAGTGGTGACTAACACGAGATGTTGGCCCGGTGGTGCCCATTTTTCGATGGCGCGATAAAGCCTGCGCCACCACATCAGGTCATTGGCGGGGTCACTGGCCAGTTCAGCTTCGATATGTTGCTCGAGCATTGTTCCCTGGCGCTGTTCACTGTCGAGCAAGGCAGTCAGTTGACGCGAGTCGAGCTTTGGCACCATCAATACCAGCATTAATACCAGTGCTAAGGTGAACCAGAAAATCGCAAAAATTCGCGCCGTTAAACTGTTAATCATGTTTCAGAGACCATCAGATACCCGCGCCCGCGCAGGGTTTTAAACCAAGGTAGCCCGTCTTTACGATCCGGCAACTTACGGCGTAGGTTTGAAATATGCATATCAATAGCACGGTCAAAAGGTGTTAACCGTTTCCCCAGCACTTCCTGGCTGAGATGCTCCCGCGAGACTACCTGACCGAGATGCTGAGCCAGCAGGTAGAGCAAGGTAAATTCAGTCCCGGTCAATTCCAGCGATTGGCCTTCAAAGGTAGCCTCTTGACGGCCTGGGTTCAATTGCAGGCAATCAACGTCCAGTGTTGGCGCACCTTGATCGACATTTTGCTGTTGTTCGCTCCAGTTCGAGCGGCGCAAAATGGCACGGATACGCGCTACAAGCTCACGATCATTAAACGGTTTTGCCAGATAATCATCAGCGCCCAGCTCAAGGCCAAGCACTCGATCCAATTCACTGCCACGAGCAGTCAGCATAATGACAGGGGTCTGGTGATGTTGACGTAATTCTTTCAAAGTTTCGATACCGTTTTTACGCGGCATCATAATATCTAGCAATAACAAGTCGATAGAGTTATCCAGCAGGTTTAACGCCTGTTCGCCATCATAGGCAACAACAACATTAAAGCCTTCCATTTCCAGTAATTCTTTCAACAGCGACGTCAATTCACGATCATCATCAACTAATAGGATTTTATGCATGGTTATTTCTCCTCTTGACGCAAAATACGTTAACAATTGCCGGTATTCCATGACTTTACTTAGCTTTACATGCACTGACCCCAGTTTTACATGCGCTGACGCTTGTTTGCAGCAGGAGCGATAGACTGCTTCACATTGAATCGCATAGCAGCAAATCGCTTAGCAGACAGAACCCAGGAGTTAATAATGCGCAAAGTAACTAAAGTAACAACGTTAATCATGGCGTCAATGTTAGTTCTAGGCTCTCAAGCCGCCTTCGCCGCCGATAAGGCCGGGGCCACTGATAGCTGGTGCCACGGTGATAGTGCGATGATGAACAAGAAAGATGGTCGCGGTCACCATAACATGTTTGACGGCGTCAATCTGACAGAACAACAGCGTCAGCAAATGCGTGACCTGATGCGCCAGTCTCGCCAAGGCCAGCCACGCCTTGATATGGCGGACAGAGACGCAATGCACCAGCTGGTTACCGCCGATAAATTCGATGAAGCTGCGGTAAGAGCGCAGGCTGAGAAAATGTCCAAGGACCAGATTGAACGTCAGGTCGAAATGGCCAAAGTTCGTAACCAAATGTTTAACTTGCTCACTCCAGAGCAAAAAGCTGTCTTGAACCAAAAGCACCAGCAGCGC
Organism: Yersinia sp. 2540 StPb PI; assembly: GCF_052217165.1. Classification (NCBI taxonomy): domain Bacteria; kingdom Pseudomonadati; phylum Pseudomonadota; class Gammaproteobacteria; order Enterobacterales; family Yersiniaceae; genus Yersinia; species Yersinia sp. 2540 StPb PI. Next base: position 353,586 of record NZ_JAZGQC010000001.1, on the reverse strand, counting down.
ATTGAGAAAATGCAGCAGGCGCCAGCAGCACAACCCTCTTCTGCCCAGAAGTAAGTAGTACCCTGTAATACCCTGTTTTCCTTGCCATAGACACCATCCCTGTCTTTCGCCCTCCATGATGGAGGGCTTTTTTTATGCCATTTCCGTATACTCATAATTCTAAAATATCATTTAGGATAAGTTATGGATCCGCAATATGCGCGTTTGGTTAAAGCTGCCGCGCTCAGTGCGACAGGGCTAGCATCAACCTTACTGATTATTAAAATTTTTGCCTGGTGGCATACCGGTTCGGTAAGTTTGTTGGCGGCGTTGGTTGACTCTCTGGTGGATCTGGCCGCTTCTCTGACAAACCTTTTTGTGGTGCGTTACTCTCTGCAACCCGCCGATGAAGAGCACACTTTTGGTCATGGCAAGGCTGAGTCACTGGCCGCACTGGCACAAAGCATGTTTATTTCCGGCTCGGCGTTATTCCTGTTCCTGACGGGTTTTCAGCATTTGGCGTCACCGCAACCAGTGCAAGATCCAGGTATAGGTATCTGGGTCACCTTAATTGCATTATTCAGTACATTGATATTAGTCACTTTTCAGCGTTGGGTGATACGAAAAACTCACAGCCAGGCCATTCGCGCCGACATGTTGCACTATCAATCTGACGTCATGATGAATGGTGCTATTCTTATTGCATTGGTATTAAGTTGGTATGGTTTTCACTGGGCTGATGCGTTGTTTGCATTGGGTATTGGTGTTTATATTCTCTATAGTGCGTTACGTATGGGATATGAAGCGGTTCAAGCCTTGCTGGACAGGGCATTGCCTGATGACGAGCGCCAGCAGATTATTGATATTGTGATGTCATGGCCGGGCGTGATTGGTGCTCATGACCTGCGTACCCGCCAATCGGGGCCAACACGCTTTATTCAACTTCATCTTGAAATGGAAGATATGATGCCATTGATGGAAGCACATATCTTAGCTGAGGAAGTTGAACGCGCACTGTTGCACCGATTCCCCGGTGCCGATGTACTTATCCATCAAGATCCCTGCTCTGTGGTGCCGAAAGAGCGCCATGCGCATTGGGAGTTATAATTTCTTCATTAACGACAGGTAAACTGTGGTTACATTATGGTTCAGTGTTGAAGAAAATACCGCCAGATGGCATGACTTGAATCAATTCAGCTTGGTGTTTTTGCTATAATATCCGATATTAATCTCATAAAGCTGGTTTTCTGTACGGGTCTCTTGTGCAAGACAAAATTAGCAAATAAAGAATTTTAAAAATCGCATCTACAAGTTTAGAGGTAGTCATGGTCAAAAAAATCGGTGTACTAACAAGCGGCGGTGACGCGCCAGGTATGAACGCGGCCATTCGTGGGGTGGTTCGTGCCGCTTTGTCAGCAGGATTAGAAGTTTACGGTATTGAAGATGGCTACCTGGGCTTGTATGAAAATCGCATGAGAAAACTGGACCGCTATAGTGTGTCCGATATGATTAACCGTGGTGGTACCTTCCTGGGTTCTGCGCGTTTTCCTGAGTTCCGCCAGCCAGAAAAACGTAAAGTGGCCCTGAAGAACATGCAAGACCGTGGTATCGATGGCCTGGTGGTTATCGGTGGTGACGGTTCTTATGCCGGTGCAGACTTGCTGACCAAAGAGGGTGGTATCCACTGTGTAGGTTTACCGGGCACCATCGATAACGATGTGGCCGGTACTGACTATACCATCGGTTTCTTCACCGCACTGGGGACCGTGGTTGAAGCGATTGACCGTCTGCGTGATACCTCCTCTTCACACCAACGTATCTCTATCGTTGAAGTGATGGGTCGTTATTGTGGTGACCTGACTTTGGCGGCTGCCATTGCCGGTGGTTGTGAGTTTATTGCTATTCCTGAAGTTGAATTTAAACGTGATGATTTGGTTGATGAAATCAAAGCTGGCATCGCGAAAGGTAAAAAGCACGCTATCGTTGCTATTACTGAAAAACTGGATGATATCGACGAACTGGCTAAATATATCGAGAAAGAAACCGGCCGTGAAACCCGTGGCACCGTATTAGGCCACATTCAGCGCGGTGGTGCACCAGTAGCCTATGACCGCATTCTGGCTTCCCGTATGGGTGCTTATGCCGTCGACTTGTTGTTGGAAGAGCACGACTATACGCAAGGTGGTTTCTGCGTTGGTGTACAAAACGAGAAAATGGTGCATGAACTTATCTCTGTTTGTATCGCGCCAGAGAACAAGAAAAGTAAATTTAAAGAAGATTGGTACGACACAGCTAAAAAACTGTTCTAAAACAGTCTATTATCCAATATAAAAGCCTCCGCATGCTGGGGGCTTTTTGCATTTATGCCTGCTATTTCTCAGACCACCGGTGTGTCGATTACTTGATATTTATTGGTCGTGCTGCCTGTATATTTCGTATTGATATAATCAAAACTTTTTTATTCTTTAATTGCGCGGGAAGTTTCTGGCACGCTCAGTATCAGGTCAACCAATTTAGTTGATTACAATTTATACCCGTCATACTTCAAGCTGCGTGTGTGTTGGCTACACTCAATAACCCTAATCACTTACTTATGTAAGCTCATCGGGATTATCTCCCTTGCCGCCTTCCTGCAACTTGAATTATTTAGGGTATAGGTTAATAACTATTTAATTAATAACAATATTTATGGGAGCGGGTCAATGCGTAAATGGGGTGTAGGTCTGTCATTACTGCTGCTGGCATCAGGTGCCATGGCAAAAGATATCCAACTACTGAATGTGTCATATGATCCGACACGTGAATTCTATCAGGAATATAACCAGGCATTCAGTAAGCATTGGCAACAGCAAACCGGTGATAAGGTGACGGTGCGTCAATCACATGGCGGTTCCGGTAAGCAGGCGACCTCGGTTATTAATGGTATTGAAGCTGATGTGGTGACATTAGCACTGGCATATGATGTCGATGCTATTGCTGAGCGTGGTCGTATTGATAAAAACTGGATTAAGCGCCTGCCTGATAACTCTGCGCCGTATACCTCAACTATCGTGTTCCTGGTGCGTAAAGGGAACCCGAAACAGATTCATGACTGGTCAGATTTAGTGAAACCAGGAGTTTCGGTCATTACACCTAATCCGAAAACCTCGGGTGGTGCGCGTTGGAACTATCTGGCGGCATGGGGTTATGCGTTAGAACACAACAATAATGATCAGGCTAAAGCGCAGGAATTCGTTAAAACGCTGTATAAGAATGTGGAAGTGTTGGACTCAGGCGCGCGTGGTGCCACGAATACCTTTGTTGAGCGCGGTATTGGCGATGTGCTGATTGCCTGGGAGAACGAAGCTCTGCTGGCGGTGAATGAAGTAGGTAAAGACAAGTTTGATATCATCACGCCAAGTGTCTCTATTTTGGCTGAACCGACGGTATCTGTAGTGGATAAAGTGGTTGATAAGCGTGGTACCCGGGAAGTGGCGGATGCTTACTTAACATACCTCTATTCGCCAGAAGGCCAGACTATTGCTGCCAAGAATTACTATCGGCCACGGGATCCGGCAGTGGCGGCTAAATTCGCCAACGAGTTCCCGAAATTGAAGTTGTTTACTATCGATGAAGTGTTCGGTGGCTGGACGAAAGCACAGCAGACACATTTCGCCACTGGTGGCATATTTGACGAAATAAGTAAGCGATAACCGTTTTATCTAACCGGACGTCCGTAAGTTAGTTTTGCGGGCGTTTTGTTATATTGGCTGTATTAATTCCGTATTTGTTTTCATAAATGTTTCCTTTTTTACAGATAAAAACGCTCCGATTCGCCAACTGGTACTGAATGCGTTATTTAGTCAGATAAGCTAATAAGGCTGGGTAATTTATAGGGGCATATATGATTACTAATACGATTTCTACTGTGGGTTCACAAAATACTCAATATTCGGCTTCAAGCTCAGAACCAAGCTTAACAAGAGGGAGTGGCGCTTTATCATTACGAGTGGACAATGAGTCAGCTGATGATTCATTCGAAGTTATACAACAACAACCAGTCATACAAGACAATAACTATACCTGTATATCCCCCAAAGTAATAGAAAACAGGAAAGATCCCGAAGGGATAAAGCCTGAGAACTTTTCCCGCTTTGGCACCATAAAAGAGTACTTAGAAAACTATTTATTAAACAAAGTCAATTGCGACGGTAAACCACCACTATTGTTACGGCCTTTGGCGGCTTTGCTTGCGTTATTGGGTATCCATGGTTTTGGTCAAACTAATTGTGCCTCTTGTGCAACAGCCGTTGCTGAGACATTCGAGAAGAATAATGTATATCTTGCAATGCCAGAATTGAGAGGAGCGGATGTAAAGGGAAAAATGGGGCTACCAACTGAAAGTTGCTGTTCTGTTACTGAACTGATTTCTGAGTTACGAAAATCTCAGCCTGATGATGCATTAAACGTCATCCTTGTTATCTATCGACCAGCCTTATGGCGCTTCTTACCAGGGGCGACACAAGGCCATGTCTGTAATGTGATTAAATTTAAAGACAGTAAACTGATTCATTTTTTTGATACGCAGAAAAAGACTTATGTTGAATGTGATCTTGATAATATTGCAGGAAAATGCGCGGAGATAAGCAAATTTCTCGGCTCGATAGGTGATGGTGGAATTGAACTGTATAAAACAGCATTTCACGAAGATATCAATAAAAAAGCCGGAACATTATCTGCCCCAGCTTAATCAGTAGCTTAAAACCTAAATCAGGCTTTTTTAGCTTTCGCTGCTGCTTTCACGATAACCGCAAAAGCATCTGCTTTCAGTGATGCGCCGCCAACCAGTGCGCCATCGATATCAGGCTGGGTGAACAGCTCTGCTGCGTTTTTGTCGTTAACAGAACCGCCGTACTGAATGATAACTTGTGCTGCAACCGCGGCATCTTGTTTCGCGATATGGTCACGGATGAATTTATGAACTGCCTGAGCCTGTGCCGGAGTGGCTGATTTGCCAGTACCGATTGCCCAAATTGGTTCATAAGCAATGACTGCGCCTTCGAACGCTTTTACGCCCAAAGTAGTCAGCACCGCATCCAGTTGTTTGGCGCAGACTGCTTCAGTTTGGCCCGCTTCGTTTTCTGCTTCGGATTCACCGATACACAAAACAGGGATCAGACCGGCTTCTTTCAGAACGCCAAATTTCTTGGCGATGAATTCATCACTTTCTTTGTGATAAGTACGGCGCTCAGAGTGACCGATGATGATGTACTGTGCACCGATATCTTTCAGCATGTCAGCAGAGGTTTCACCGGTAAATGCGCCAGACAGGTTCACATCAACATTCTGTGCACCCAGAGCGATGCGGCTACCTGCCAACTCGTGCTTAGCTTGATTCAGATAGATAGTCGGTGGGGCAATAGCAACACCACAACCGTCAACGGTGCTTAGTTCTGTACGTAGGCCAGCGATAAGCTCTTTGACCATGTTAGTGCTACCGTTCAGCTTCCAGTTACCCATAACTAATGGATGACGCATGTTTCTTCCTCCAACAAGGGGACGCGAGGGTCAATAATAATGACTGCCCGACAGGCAGTTTACCTGTCCAACAGTATAGAGATGATTAGTGGCAATGGCTTTGCTTTTCGTCATTAATTGCGGCAAGACTATGCTTCAGATAGTGACAGCTTAATCGGTTCAACAGCGAAAGTTAGCCCTTTTTCGCCGTTATCCGCTACCACATAGCGAATTGCGCCAACGGGATGGGCATAGAAAGGCGAACCTTTACCTTGTGTCAGCAGTTGCTGCACATTATCGAGACTTTGCTGGAGCGTGAGTGTGGGCTCAAACTGGCGCATCAGGGCTGCCATATAATTGACAGCCACTAGTCGGGCCGCTTTCTCTTCACTCCCTTTTATCGGCAAATAGGTAATTTGTAAGGTCTTAATCTTACCGGTACCTTTCTCCAGTGCGGTCGAAGCATAGAGATTCTCATTAATCTTACTGGCAGCCCGAGTCAGTGGGGGCAGATCATCTTTTACTGTAATCGCATGAAACTCACTGAGAGGCAGTGTTGGGTTCGTGCGGTTATAGCTTTCACGGAATTTGACCAGTGTTAAATCAAAAGTCGGCGCGCCAGAAAGTAGATAAGGCGCGGTCGGCTGAGCCTCTTCCGTTGGCTGACCGCTGTCGTCTGCGGGGTCGGCATGAGCGCGGCTAACTGTTGCTATTAGCAGCAGTATTGCCAGTATCGCGACTCTCTCTTTTCTCATGACTTATGCCGTCGTTAGAAGTGTGTGTAGGGGATTAAAGCGGTAATTGAGGGTGATTGTCAAAATTCACTGCAAAGATTATAGGTTAGTTGCGGCATTGGGGTACTCTATTGAGTATATATCAACTGTAAATTATATCAGGTAAATGGATCGGTTCATTGATGACAATACAGCAGTGGTGTTTCTCGTTTAAAGGCCGTATCGGGCGGCGGGACTTTTGGATCTGGATTGGTTTGTGGCTGTTGGCAATGCTGGTTGTTTTTACGCTGGCAGGTAAGGATTGGTTACCTATTCAGACTGCGGCTTTTGCGATTGTTTTTTTGCTGTGGCCAACGGCGGCAGTGGTGGTTAAACGGCTTCATGACCGTAATAAAGCCGGTTGGTGGGCATTTTTGGTGGTACTGGCCTGGATGCTGATGGCCGGTAATTGGCAGATGTTGGCACCTATCTGGCAGTGGGGGGTAGGGCGTTTCATCCCTACGCTTATTATCGTCATGATGTTTATTGATTGTGGTGCTTTTGTCGGTACCGAGGGGAATAACCGTTTTGGCCCCGAAGCGGTGCCCGTGAAATATTTGGCGGAGAAGGCGCAATAACACCTGCACCTTGCTATCTAAACTGAACCAAGGGCAACATGCCAACCCTTGGTTCACTTTTTATTACCAATATTGCTCGCTGGTCATATGCCCCGGTTTACGGCGCAAATGTTTTCGCATCTCGCGCTGCTCTTTCAGCAACTGCTGAGTATCTCGCACCATCTGCGGGTTACCGCATAGCATTACATGGCTGTCATGCGCGTCAATTTTCAGGCCGACAGCCGCTTCCAGTGAGCCATTCTCAATCAATGCCGGAACTCTGCCTGTCAATGAACCGTGGGACTCCTCACGGCTCACCACTGTTTGGATACGTAACTTGCCGTTGTAGCGCTGTTCAAGTTGTTGCATCAGTGGCAGGTAGCTGAGGTCACGGGCAAAACGTGCCGCATGGACCAACACCAGATTTTGGAAGCGTTCTAAATCACGCCCTTCCTGTAAAATTGACAGATAGGGGCCAATCGCGGTGCCGGTGGCTAGCATCCACAAGGTATCGCAATCGGGGATCTCTTCTAGCACAAAGAAGCCCGCCGCTTGCTTGGTGACCATCACTTCACCGCCTACGGGCAACTGGTCCAGCCGTGGGCTGAGTTTGCCTTCCGGTACTGTGACCAGATAAAACTCCAGATTTTCGTCGCTCGGTGCATTGACATACGAATAAGCCCGTTGCACTCGCTCACCATTAATATCTAACGCCAGCTTGGCAAATTGACCGGCAGTAAAGGGGTCAATTGGCGCATTGACCCGAATACTAAACAGAGAATCTGTCCAGCGTTCGATGTGAGTAATCTTGCCACTAACCCATTCAGCCATAATTCTTTTCCCGTCATATGCTTATCTGAAGTGATGCCTAAAGCGATGACGATATTTTATGGTATCTAGCTGAAAAGTATTATCGATTAAATGTTATGTCCTGTTTTATCTACTGGGGAATACCGGTCCCTGTCGAGATGGACAGTTTACTTTACGCCCATGGTGTTTTTATCTGCCAGTTGGCTGTTTAGCAATATGTCGTGCTGGCTCGCTAAAATTCCTAGATTTGTTAGCTTATGCGCCAATAGTGAGGTGTGTCACTTTTTCAATATCAATGTGGCACGTAGTCCGGCTAATAGACTAGTTAAGACAATGAGAAAAATAGAAAATTTCCACCTGCTGGTTATGTTGATCCTCCTGGTTGCCGTTGGTCAGATGGCGCAAACCATTTATGTGCCGGTTATCTCGGATATCGCCCGTGATTTATCGGTTCGCACCGGAGTGGTGCAGCGCGTGATGGCAGCGTATCTATTGACCTATGGTTTTTCACAATTGATTTATGGCCCGCTATCAGACCGGGTTGGTCGCCGGCCAGTGATTCTGGTCGGTATGATGATATTCATGTTGGGCGCGCTTGGGGCTTGGCTGGCGGATAGCCTGACCATGTTGGTTGCTGCCAGCGCTTTGCAGGGGATGGGGACGGGAGTTGCAGGTGTGATGGCACGCACCATGCCACGGGATTTATATGCCGGCACGGCGCTACGCTACGCCAACAGTATGTTAAATATGGGTATTTTAGTCAGCCCTTTAATGGCACCGGTTATCGGCGGAGTGCTGGCCAGTCTATTTGGCTGGCGCGCTTGCTATGCGTTCTTGCTATTTCTGTGTGGTGGTGTGGCGTTTTGTATGTTCCGCTGGTTGCCGGAGACTCGGCCACAGCAAACTGAAAAGCGGCGAATGTTGGCCAGCTTCCGCCTGTTACTCTCTGACCGGGCCTTTAGCTGCTATTTAATCATGTTGATTGGAGCGTTGGCCGGGATTGCCGTATTTGAAGCCAGTGCCGGCGTGTTGATGGGGGGTGTGCTGGGGCTGAGCGGTATGATGGTCAGTATTCTGTTTATTCTGCCGATCCCCGCCGCATTTTTCGGTGCATGGTATGCCGGGCGCGAGGGTAAAACCTTTCACAGCCTGATGTGGCATTCGGTTATCAGTTGCCTGCTGGCCGGGTTGATGATGTGGATCCCTGGTTGGTTCGGCATCATGAATATCTGGACGCTGGTGATACCGGCAGCGTTATTCTTCTTTGGTGCCGGAATGCTGTTCCCACTGGCAACTACCGGTGCCATGGAGCCGTTTCCATACCTGGCCGGTGCGGCAGGGGCATTAGTGGGGGGATTGCAGAATATGGGATCAGGATTGGCTACCTGGTTGTCAGCTATGCTGCCACAAACCGGGCAATTTAGTTTGGGGCTACTGATGTTTGCCATGGCAATTCTGATTTTGCTGTGCTGGTGGCCGTTATCTCATCGGATGCAACCACAAGAGCATCATGCTTAAGTCGGCAGATAAAAACGGGTACTGATTAAATGCGGTACCCGTTTTATTTTTTGCTCAAAGAGGACGAAAAAGATTCACGGGGCGGTTTACAGCAAGAACTCGTGTAAGGCTGAGTCTTTGCGATCAAGGAAATGGGTCGAACGGATACGGCGGATAGTGCGGGATTTACCCCGGATCAGCAGTGTCTCAGTGGTCGCCATGTTGCCTTTACGATAAATCCCTTCCAGCAAGTCGCCTTTGGTAATACCGGTTGCAGAGAAAATCACATTGTCATTACGGGCCATATCCCCCAATAACAGCACCTTACCTGCTTCAATACCCATGGATTTGCAACGTATCAATTCTTGTTCACCCATACGGCGGTTATCTTCGTTATCGCCCTTAACTTGATGGCGTGGCAACAAGCGGCCTTGCATATCGCCATCCAGTGCACGGATCACCGCAGCAGAAATGACACCTTCAGGCGCACCACCGATGCAGTACATCACATCGACTTCGCTTTCTGGCATGCAGGTCAAAATGGACGCTGCCACGTCGCCATCTGGAATGGCAAACACTTTCACCCCAAGTTGCTGCATTTCAGCGATGATACCGTCATGGCGTGGTTTAGCCAGCGTGATAACAGTTAAATCACTCAAGGGTTTATTGAGCTTGATGGCGATATTGCGCAGGTTTTGTTCCAGCGGTAGGTTAAGGTCGATAGCCCCTTTGGCTCCCGGTCCAACCACCAGCTTTTCCATGTACATATCCGGGGCATGTAAAAATGTCCCTTTATCTCCCACTGCCAGCACTGCCAGCGCATTTGCCTGGCCCATGGCTGTCATACGGGTGCCTTCAATCGGGTCAACCGCAATATCAACAGCATCACCTTGACCGGTCCCCACGTTTTCACCGATAAACAGCATCGGTGCTTCATCGATTTCACCTTCACCGATAACAATCTGCCCATCAATATTGACTTGATTGAGCATAATACGCATGGCCCGTACGGCAGCGCCGTCGGCGGCATTCTTATCGCCCCGGCCCAGCCACTTATAGCCTGCCAGCGCGGCAGCTTCGGTGACACGGGAAAACTCGATGGCTAGTTCACGTTTCATGGTTAGACCTGTATCCCCGTCATACTTCAAGCTGCATGTGTGTTGGCTACGCTCGTTACTCGGCCCGTCCATGGGCCTCGCAAGGCGAGGCCGCTGCAAGCAGATTTGTCATCCCAGTCACCTACTTAATGTAAGCTCTTGGGGCTTTTCTCGCTTGCTGCCTTTCTGCAACTCGAATTATTTAGGGTAATAGAAGAAGGATGTAAGCAGGAATTCTACCATCTTTGCGAAGTAAAGCCGTAGGGGTGTCTTTTGGCGGGATGAGATTTTTCACAATAAAAAGGCACCATCAGGGATGATGGCGCCTTTGGTTTACAAAAAACAGTGTAAAACAAGCGGGCCGTTACTCTTCGTGTTCTTCCCATGCCTGGGCACGTGCCACGGCTTTCTTCCAGCCACGGTAGCGAACATCACGTTCAGTGGTTTCAATCCCTGGGCGGAATTCGCGTTCAATCGTTGCCTTGCTTTTCACTTCATCCAGATCACTCCAGAAGCCAGTCGCAAGACCTGCGAGGAACGCAGCACCGAGAGCGGTACTTTCACGAACCGCTGGGCGCTCAACGCGGGTACCCAGAATATCGGCCTGGAACTGCATCAGGAAGTTATTCGCCACCGCACCACCGTCCACACGCAGTGATTTCAGACGTTCGCCGGCATCTGCCTGCATCGCATCCAGTACATCACGCGTCTGGTAAGCAATCGATTCAAGGGTTGCACGGATAATGTGGTTACTGTTAACCCCACGTGTTAGGCCGAAAATCGCACCTCGGGCATACGGGTCCCAATAAGGGGCGCCGAGGCCGGTGAACGCTGGCACTACGTATACGCCGTTGCTGTCTTTCACTTTAGTGGCGAAATATTCGGAGTCGGTAGCATCACTGATCAGTTTTAGCTCATCACGCAGCCACTGGATAGATGCGCCGCCAATAAATACCGCGCCTTCCAGTGCATAGTTAACTTCACCTCGTGGGCCGCAGGCAATAGTAGTCAGCAGGCCATGAGTAGACTGAACGGCTTCTGTACCGGTATTCATCAACAGGAAACAGCCGGTTCCGTAGGTATTTTTGGCCATACCGGGTTGTACACAAAGTTGACCGAACAAGGCCGCTTGCTGGTCACCCGCGATCCCTGCGATTGGAATACGGGTCCCGCCTTTACCACCAATGTTGGTCTGGCCGTAAACTTCTGAGGATGGACGGACTTCAGGCAGCATAGCGCGCGGAATATTCAGCGCTTTCAGCATACGGTCATCCCACTCTTTGGTACGGATATTAAACATCATGGTACGTGATGCGTTTGTGTAATCCGTAACGTGTACGCGGCCTTGGGTCATGTTCCATACCAGCCAGGTATCCACCGTACCAAACAGTAACTCACCGCGTTCAGCGCGCTCACGGGCACCCTCGACGTTATCAAGGATCCATTTCACTTTGGTGCCGGAGAAGTAAGGGTCGACCACCAGGCCGGTGTTGTAACGGATGTACTCTTCCAGCCCTTCTTTTTTCAGTTTTTCGCAGATATCAGCAGTACGACGGCATTGCCAAACAATGGCGTTATACACTGGTTTCCCAGTTACTTTATCCCAAACAATGGTTGTTTCACGTTGGTTGGTAATACCGATACCGGCGATTTCGTCAGAACTGATACCGGCTTTTGCCAGCACTTCAACCAGTGTTGAGCTTTGCGTCGCCCAGATTTCCATCGGGTCATGTTCAACCCAACCGGCTTTCGGGTAAATTTGAGTGAATTCGCGCTGAGAAACACTCACGATATTGGCATCATGATCCAGCACCACGGCTCTGGAGCTGGTGGTTCCCTGATCAAGCGCAACAATGTATTTCTTTTGAGTAGTATTTTCAGTTGTCATAGTTAGCCTACTTTTAAGTTGCCGTAAATCTATTGGGTAGTATCTATTATTTATGCTTTACGTTCTGTGGTCGTTACCGTGGTTTCTTCATCATCAACCACGCAGACATCGCACGGTAAATGGCGGCCAATCAGGGCGCGATAACCGAAAGCACCAAGTAATGCACCGACGATAGGCCCGAAAATAGGGACCAGGAAGTAAGGAATATCACGCCCGCCAGTGAAGGCAATTTCGCCCCAACCTGCCAGATAAGCAAATACCTTTGGACCAAAGTCACGTGCTGGATTCAATGCAAACCCAGTCAATGGACCCATAGATGCACCGATAACGGCAATCAAGATACCAATCAGTAGAGGAGCCAGTGGGCCGCGTGGAATACCATTACCATCATCGGTCAGTGCCAGAATCAGACACATCAGAATGGCAGTAATCACTGTTTCAACCAGGAAGGCCTGGAACACAGAAATATGAGGATTTGGATAAGTTGAGAAGATTCCGGCCAGATTCAGGCTCTCGGCACTACCGCGAACCACTTGGTGCGTTTGTTCGAAATCGACAAACAGGTTGTAATAGAGGCCGTACACTAACGCGGCAGCGCAAAATGCGCCGGCAACCTGCGCCACAATGTAAGGGAGAACTTTACGGCGATCGAAACAAGCGAATAACCACAATGCAATGGTTACGGCCGGATTAAGATGTGCACCTGAGATTGCTGCTGTCAAATAGATGGCCATGGCAACACCCAGGCCCCAAATGATACTGATTTCCCACTGCCCAAAACTGGCTCCAGCCAACTTCAATGCAGCAACGCAGCCTACACCAAAAAAGATCAGCAGACCGGTACCGAGAAACTCCGCAATACACTGGCCCTTCAACGTCGAACTAGCGGTTTGGCTCATAGTAGATGTCCTACAGACAGAGATTTATAGGGTATTTCTTATTTTTGCCCTTCGAACCGCGAAGGGAGTGATGTAAATTTATCGTTAACGAGCACAAACGAGAAATAGCGAAATCAAAATGTGTGTGGTGTGTCATAAAAATGAGCGATTTCGCGTTATTCAAGGCTGTTAAGGGACTTTGAAAGTGTGATCAGACCAGTGGTTTCGCTATCAGTTGTTAAAGGCATGTATAACTTTACAGGATGGGTCATAGCGGTTTTTCGGTTTTTGCTGATAGTTACTGACACGAAATTGCTACAGAGTGTGGTTTGTACCGGTATGGCGCTAGACAGGGGGGGGCTGGCTACATACAATCGGTTTATCAAGAGCATCGTTTTTATCAAGCTGCGTTGCCTCTGCAAAGGAACGCGTTAGAACATAGCGCTTGTTACACCTAGTTCGATGGATATATAGCGCGATAAGTATTCACAGCAGTTTCATCTGCCGAGGGTCAGCTCAGTAGATACGGTGACTTAGTTAATACGGCGACGTCGGCTAAGAATGATGACTGCGACCAAAAGATGTACGCCTTGCTACCATAAGGGGACCGAAGAATGTCATTTGAAGTATTTGAGAAATTGGAAGTTAAAGTTCAGCAGGCGATTGATACCATCACTTTGCTACAGATGGAAATTGAAGAGCTGAAAGAGAAGAATAACACCCTGTCCCAAGAAGTTCAGGATGCTGCTGGTGGCCGTGAAGCCTTAGTGCGCGAAAATGAGCAACTAAAACAAGAGCAGCATGTTTGGCAGGATCGTCTGCGGGCACTGTTGGGAAAGATGGAAGAAGTCTAAGTGCCGGCTGGCTTAATGCAACTGTAATCGGTTGTTGAAGGCAGCTTGTCACGTAGCTACTGCAAATACGAAGTAGCAAAAAGGGCGATATCAATATCGCCCTTTCTTATGAAAATCAGAGGGATATTATTCAATATCCAGTGGCTCTTCTGACAAGATGATCCCAGTGTTATCTGCGTACAAGTGGTCACCAGAGAAGAACGTTACACCGCCAAAGTTCACACGGATGTCGCTCTCACCAATGCCTTCATCTGCCGCACCTACCGGAATTGCAGCCATTGCCTGAATACCGATATCTAACTCCGCCAGATCGTCTACCTGACGCACGGCACCGTAAACCACAATGCCTTCCCACTCGTTTTTCAATGCCAATTCAGCTAACTCAGCATCGATTAATGCACGGCGCACCGAGCCACCGCCGTCAACGACCAGAACTCGGCCCAGACCATTTTCTTCAAGCAGGTCGAACAATAAGCCGTTATCTTCGAAACATTTTACAGTAGTAATCTTGCCACCAAATGAAGTGCGCCCCCCAAAATTGGAGAACAGTGGTTCTACCACATTTACCTCTTCATGATAGGTATCACAGAGTTCGGAAGTATCATATTTCATAGGATTAACGTCTGGTTGCGGCTGGGAGATTAAGTATATCCCTTTCTGGCTACTGTTGGCAAAATCATCAATTGTTAAATTTATCCGGGCTGGCCTTTATGGGGTGTGGCCCGGAGAAGGTTTGAAGAACAAACCGCTGGGATTAACTGAATACCAGACCGACAGCAAACAGAACGTTGGTCAGTAATGCGGCTTTAACCATATGCTCAAGCATTGGGCGCATACCAGCAGCAGTAGGCTCACGCAGTACAAACAGCGCATGTTTGACCAGTAACGGAACGGCTAGAATAAAGATCCAACCGGCCCAGCTATGCAAATTCTGAAGCGTGAATATTGCCAGGCACAAAATTGCTGCCGCGATTAATATGGCATGATAATAACGTGCGACCACCGGCCCCAAACGCACTGCCAACGTGTTTTTACCATTAGCTGCGTCGTTTTCAATATCGCGCAAATTATTAATATTCAAAACCGCAGTTGCCAGTAAACCGCAGGCCGTAGCGGGTAACATCACGATAGTGTCAAAGTGCCCAGCCTGGAGATAGTAAGTCCCCGCGACACTCAGCCAGCCGAAGAAGACCAGTACTGAAATATCACCCAGCCCCATATAACCATAGGGTTTGCTACCGACGGTATAGGTAATAGCTGCCACAATTGCCATTAACCCAAGCAATAAAAAGCCTAAAACATCGCTGGGTTTTTCACAGGCCACAGCAATGAGTGCGATACCGGAAATAATCGTCAGAATAACGGTAACAATCAGCGCCACTTTCATCTGCTGGCGGGTAATCATCCCTTTTTGCATCCCGCGCAATGGCCCGATACGCTCTTCAGTATCACTGCCCTTGATGGCATCACCGTAATCATTAGCCAGATTAGATAGAATTTGCAGCAGGCCAGCAGTTAATAAGGCGAGGAGTGCTACGGCAGGTTTAAAACTATCGAGCCAGACAGCAAGGGCTGAACCGGTAACGATTGAGGCAAAGGCCAGTGGCAGGGTTCGTGGTCGCAGGCTTTCCAGCCAAGCCTGGGTCTGGCTGGTGTTGGTTGATAGGCTCATGTTTCGCTTCATTTTATTATATTAGGAGTCTGGTCCGCCCATATCGGCGTGTTAAAAACATTATGTCTGTCAAAAAACAGCAGTGGGAGGCGATGCCTCCCACTCGATATTGTCCTGGCGGACTATTTTATCCAGCATAAAGATATAAAGCGAATTATAGGATAAAACGACTCAGATCTTCATCTGCTACCAGCTCATCAAGATGCTTACCAACATATACAGCATCAATAGTGATGGATTGACCATTACTTTCGCTAGCGTCATAGGAGATATCTTCCATCAAACGCTCCAGCACGGTATGCAAGCGGCGTGCACCGATATTCTCGGTGCGCTCGTTAACCTGCCATGCTGCTTCAGCAATTTTGCGGATACCTTCGCGAGTAAATTCAACGGTAACCCCTTCAGTAGCCATCAGCGCTTTGTACTGCTCGGTTAATGAGGCACTTGGCTCGGTCAGGATACGCTCGAAATCATCGGTGGTCAGCGCCTGCAATTCAACGCGGATTGGCAGGCGGCCTTGCAATTCCGGGATAAGATCTGACGGGCTGGACACCTGGAATGCGCCGGAGGCAATAAACAAGATATGGTCAGTTTTCACCATGCCGTGTTTAGTTGATACGGTGCAACCTTCGACCAATGGCAGCAAGTCACGCTGTACCCCTTCACGGGACACATCCGGGCCTGATGTTTGACCGCGTTTACAGATTTTATCGATTTCATCGATGAACACGATCCCGTGTTGTTCAACGGCATCAATTGCTTGCTGTTTCAGTTCTTCTGGATTGACCAGTTTCGCGCCTTCTTCCTCAATCAGCAGTTTGAATGCGTCTTTGATTTTGACTTTACGCGGTTTTTGTTTCTGACCGGCGATGTTCTGGAACATAGATTGTAACTGGTTAGTCATCTCTTCCATGCCAGGAGGTGCCATGATTTCAACCCCCATCGGCGAAGCAGCCAGATCGATTTCAATCTCTTTGTCGTCCAGTTGCCCTTCACGCAATTTTTTGCGGAAAGCCTGGCGGGTAGCGGATGGCTCTTGTGTTTCATCCGGCTGGCCCCAGTTATTTTTGGCCGGTGGAATCAACACGTCCAGAATACGTTCTTCGGCTAACTCTTCAGCCCGGTAACGCATTTTCTCAATTGATTGATGGCGAACCATTTTCACAGCCGCATCGGTCAGATCGCGGATAATAGAATCCACTTCTTTACCAACATAACCCACTTCGGTGAATTTGGTCGCTTCAACTTTGATAAATGGCGCATTGGCCAATTTTGCCAGACGGCGAGCAATTTCAGTTTTACCGACACCGGTTGGACCGATCATCAGAATGTTTTTAGGGGTAACTTCGTGACGCAACTCTTCATTGAGCTGCATACGGCGCCAGCGGTTACGCAGGGCAATTGCCACCGCACGTTTAGCTTTATCCTGGCCGATGATGTAGCTATCAAGTTCGCTGACGATTTCGCGTGGGGTCATTTCAGACATGTCACTCTATCCTTACGCTTTATACGTTAATTCTTCGATGGTTTGGAAGCGGTTGGTATAGATACAGATATCCCCCGCAATGCTCAGAGACTTCTCAACGATATCTTTGGCACTTAATTCAGTATTGTCTAACAGCGCGCGCGCGGCAGATTGGGCATAAGGCCCACCGGAACCGATAGCAATCAGGTCGTCTTCTGGTTGCACAACATCGCCGTTGCCGGTAATGATGAGTGATGCTGTTTCATCCGCTACAGCCAGTAGTGCTTCAAGCTTGCGTAACATACGATCAGTACGCCAGTCTTTGGCTAACTCGACAGCCGCTTTAGTCAGATGGCCTTGATGCATCTCCAGTTTGCGCTCAAACAGCTCAAACAGCGTAAAGGCATCAGCAGTACCACCAGCAAAGCCCGCAATCACTTTATTGTGATATAGCAGGCGTACTTTTTTGGCATTACCCTTCATTACGGTATTGCCCAGAGTGACCTGGCCATCACCACCAATAACGACATGACCATTACGGCGTATACTTACAATTGTTGTCACGAGCGGACCCTCGTTGCAGACTGAATGAGTCCCCGTACTGTTTGTCAAAAAACAGTACGGGGTATATTGAGATTATAAATGGGGGAGGATTGCTACTTTTCAACCCCCTACAGCGAGGGGAATGCATCCTGATTGACCCGCGCCTTTCAAACGTTGCAAGGTACTATCAGCGGCTGCTTTGGTACTGTAAGGGCCAAGGACCACACGATTCCAGCCACCACCGCTGGTAATGCGGCTTTCGATACCGCCAAATGCCAATTGGGCGCGGATAGATTCGGCCTGATCGATGGCTTTGAATGAACCACACTGCACCATCCAACGTTGCGCTTTTTCTTTCTCTTTCTCTTTTTCTTTCTCCGGTTTCGGCGGTGTAACGGCCGGTGTTACCGGAGCTGCCGGTTGCGCGCGCTGTGGGGTAGCCACAGGCGATTGTACCTGCGTCTGCTGCTGTACCGGCGCGGTAGTCTGGCGCGGCGGTGTTAGCGGCTGCTGTTGCAGGGTCGTGACCGGTGGTTTGATGGTCACAGCAGAGCGTGGCACCGGCATCCCCTGGTTATACGGAACCTCTGATAACTGCGTTGGCTGCTGGCGCATATCTGCCTGCATCTGCTCTAGCAATTGGCGCTGCTCATTAGTCAGTTGTGTCTGGGAATTAACTTCGCCACCAGCAGAAGGTTCTGTTGGCATCGGTACACCAATTTGGCGATTTTCCAGCTCTTTAATATAACGCCAGCGCTCTTCCGGTTTGGGCGGTAACCCATTACCGGTACGAGGGTCATGGCTGGGCAATAACGGAAGCTCACCCGGCTTATTGTGGGTGATGAAATAGAGGCCACCAACAAATACCACTAATAGCGCGACGGCCAGCGCCACCACGGTTTTAGATACTGCTGGCGCACTGCGTTTTTTCCGGCTGGTGCTTTTGCGCCGCGCTCCTGAGCGCCCTCGGCTTACATAATCTCTTTGTGCCACTATCGTTTCGCTGCGTCTTGATGATGGAATAAGTCCGTCATGTTACTGAACCCCTGAATATTTGCCTAGCGTTTAGGCGCAGCAGTACTTTCCCTGACAATTAACTCGGTGTCTAACAACCGGGAGCCACTTTGTACTGAATGCCCTTGTAGCTGCTCAAGTAATAGTAACATGGCTTGCTGACCAATTTGATAACGTGGTTGAGCCACGGTGGTCAAAGGGGGATCACAATACTGTGACAACTTCAGGTCGTCAAAGCCTACCAGCGAGACATCCTGCGGGATACGTAGTCCCATTCTCTTTGCCTGCCACATCGCGCCTATCGCCATCACATCATTGTGACAAAATATTGCTGTTGGGGGATGAGGCAATGCCATCAGCACCGCAAAGGTTTCTGCGCCAGCTTCATAGCTAAAGTCACCGCGCATAATATAGTCACTGTCGACAGCGATACCATTACGACGCAGTGCCTGAATATAGCCCTGGAGCCGATAATGGCTTAGCGGCAAACTCTCCGGCCCGGCAACACAGGCAATACGTTTGTGCCCCAATTCATGTAGATAATTAACCGCCTCATAAGCGGCAGTCAGATTATCGATATGTACCGTTGGCAGTTCCAGTTCAGGAGCGAACTCGTTTGCCATCACCATTGGCGGCAAATTGCGCTGCTCTTCTTTGCTGGCATCAAAAGGCAGATTGGAACCTAACAACAACATGCCATCAATTTGCTTGGTAATGATCAGGTTAACGAAGCTACGCTCTTGCTGGGTTTGTTGTGCGCAATCGCCAATTAAGATCAGATAACCTTGCTGGGCTGCCGCATACTCAATCCCTTGAATGATATCAGCAAAAAACGGGTCACTAATATCCGGTACAATAACCAGAATTGTGCGCGATTCATTACGTTTAATATTGCGGGACAAAGCATGAGGAGAATAACCCACCGCCAGAACAGCTTGCTCCACTTTTTGCCGGGTGACTGTTGACACTTTTTCCGGGTTCATCAGTGCGCGTGACACCGTCGCAGTTGAAACACCTGCCATTTCAGCAACGTCTTTCATGGTAGCCATCGTGAATTCTTTCTTATGTTCCAACGCCTTTCTCCTTGCTCTGGCTCCGAGCCAGCACTGATGCTTAATGCAGGCTTTCCGTCATTCTATACAGATAGTGGGGGTAATTTGTTACCTAATTTGCATAAAAAGTGTGACATAAGTAGGTTTTTTCGCACTGGCTCGCAGAAAGCGGGGTAATCGATTGCTTTGTGGCACAGATCAAACAATAAATCCCCCAAGTGAAAGAGAGACTACTCAACGTTATTGGCATTAATTAAGGCGGGGAATTAGCTGTCTATTGGGTCAACATCCAACGTCCACTTAACCTTACGTGCCTGCGGCAATGTATTGATTAGCGGCTGAGAGGTTTTAATCAGCCGTTGTAGCAATTGCCGTGAAGGGTGCTGTAACAGCAATTGCCAACGGAAGCGCCCACTGCGTTTGGCCTGCAATGCGGGCACTGGCCCCATAATCCACAATGCATCATCTTTGAGTGGGCTGGCTTCCAGCAAATTACGCAATTGCTGCAGGAATAGCGCGGATTGCTGGTTATCGTGATCTTCACTGCGCACGATGATATGGCTGGTATAAGGCGGTAAAAATACGCTTTTACGTTCCTCTAGGGCCTGTTTGGCAAAGGCATCGTAGCCCTGTTGCAGCAAAATTTGCAGCAGTGGATGCTCGGGGTGGTGTGTTTGTAAAATAACTTCACCTTGCTTACCCGCGCGCCCGGCACGACCTGAAACTTGTGTATAAAGCTGGGCAAACCGTTCCGCCGAACGGAAATCTGCCGAGAACAGTGCGCCATCGACATCCAGCAAGGCCACTAGCGTGACATCAGGGAAGTGATGCCCTTTAGCCAACATTTGGGTACCAATCAAGATGCGCGCACCCCCTTGATGGACATCAGCCAAATGCTGTTCCAGCGAGCCTTTGCGGCTGGTGGTATCGCGGTCAATTCGAGTGATGGGAGTATCCGGGAACAGAGGAGCCAGTTCGTTCTCTAACTGTTCAGTGCCAACACCGACAGAGACCAGATGGGTTGAACCACATTTTGGGCATTGCTGAGGCACCGGGCGCTGGCTGTCGCAATGGTGGCAGCGCAACTGACGGTGATTTTGATGCAAGGTGTAATAGTGGTCGCAGCGCTGGCATTCAGCAATCCAGCCACACTCATGGCACAGTAGCGCGGGAGCATAGCCACGGCGGTTCAGGAACAAAATTACCTGATTATCGGCCTGCAAATGGGTTTTCATCCGTTTTAGCAGTGGCTGAGAGAGGCCAACTTTAAGCGGCAAGCCTTTTAAATCGAGCAAATGCTGTACGGCGGGTTTGGCATTCCCCGCCCGTTTAGATAGCGTCAACTGGCGATATTTACCCATTTGCACATTGTGCAGGGTCTCAAGCGCCGGGGTCGCCGTGCCCATCACGATAGGAATGCCTTCTTCACGGGCACGAAATACGGCTAAATCCCGGGCATGATACCGCCAGCCTTCTTGTTGTTTATAAGAGCTGTCGTGCTCTTCATCGATAATAATGACCCCGAGGCGGGAAAACGGCGTAAACAGTGCCGAGCGGGTACCAATAACAATTGCGGCTTCGCCGTTACGCGCCCGTAGCCAGACGGACAAACGCTCGCTGTCATTTAAACCTGAATGGAGCACCTCAACGGGGGCGTTAAACCTTTCGCGAAAACGAGCGATAGTCTGTGGGGTCAGGCCGATCTCAGGGACTAAAACCAACGCCTGGCGGCCTTGTGCCAGAATATTTTCCAGCACGCTCAGATAAACTTCTGTTTTACCGGAGCCGGTCACCCCAGCCAGCAGCCAGACCGCAAACTGGGTATCTTCACTGCGAATCGCCCCAACGGCGGTTGCCTGCTCGGTATTCAGCCGCAGGCGCTCACCCAGAACGGCGAAGCCGTTGCGCCAATCGGTAGTCGCGATTTCCTGCGCCCGCAGGTCAATTAGCCCTTTACTGCGTAATGCCTGCAATGCGCTTTCGGTGAGTGCCATTTCATTAACTTGATGGCGATAGACCGGTTTTTGCAATAATGCGGCAAGCGCTTGTTGCTGCTTCGGTGCGCGTTTTAAGCTTTCCGGTGGTGTGGCTCGCCCTTGTTCGGTTGCGAACCACTGCCACAACGGCGCAGATTGGGCAGGCTTCCCCTGGCGCAACAGAATAGGTAGAGCATGGAACAGCACTTCACCTATCGGGTAATGATAATACTCGGTTGCCCAGCAGAGAATGCGCCACAAGCTGGGTGGGAATAGGCTGCGCTCATCCAGAACGGCGTCAATGGCTTTCAGTTGTTCAAGGGGGAATGTGCTGGTATCACTGATACCCACCACAATTCCGATGGCTTTGCGTTTACCAAATGGCACACTGACGCGAGCACCGACCACCGGGCAGGCCATGGCGCTGTCTAAACGGTAATCAAAGCTACGGGCCAACGGTACGGGTAATGCCACTTGAACAACGGACATGTTTTTTCATCCTAATAACTAAAATTGGTCTAAATAAGTACAATTGGCCTATACCCTAAATAATTCGAGTTGCAGGAAGGCGGCAAGCGAGAAAATCCCGCTGAGCTTACATGAGTAAGTGATTCGGGTTATTGAGCACAGCCAACGCACATGCAACTTGAAGTATGACGGGTATAAATAAAGATTGAACAGTTTACACTGCGTGCTTCACAATGTGCGGATTCGATTGCGCGGTTTAGTCAAATTCTGTATGATTCGCCGCCTTTGGTATAATTCGATATCAAATCCTGTTAACAACCGTTGCTTACTTTATCCGCAGCTGTTCGTTAACAATCAAATTGTTATTTATCAATCGTGTGGTGTCTGGCGGAACAGGGCTGGATAGCGACACGGCCTAAATATAGAGGTTTTCCATGAAACAAGGTATCCACCCTAAATACGAACAAGTTACTGCTTCTTGCTCTTGCGGTAACGTTATCAAGATCAACTCTACTGTTGGTCATGACCTGAATCTGGACGTGTGCGGCGAATGCCACCCGTTCTACACTGGCAAGCAGCGTGATGTTGCTACCGGTGGCCGTGTTGACCGCTTCAACAAGCGTTTCAGCATGCCGGGCGCTAAGAAGTAATTATTGCCCGTCAGATGAAAAAGGCACCTTCGGGTGCCTTTTTTGTTGTTAGCAAAAGATGATAGTCAGTGTCGCGAGATTGGCATGATCCAACTGACTATAGGGCACTTAATTGCTAGGTTGGTATCTGTACTTTAGATCTAGAGTAAAATCATTAGTGACTTTGTAGCCATCAGTACCTATTTGCAGCGATAAATTTGTACCATCAATGGTGAAATGATTGGGATCGAGATTAGAATCGGTACAACCAAAACAGCTCTCATAACCCGGTGAGGCTAACTGTCTTAATTGTTCCCAAATCTCTTTAACTCTTTGTGGGGTAGTATTTGGCGAAGGGTGATAGAGATCAAATAAGAGTTGTAGTGCTTCTTCTTGATGAATGGAAAAGAAAAAATCTTTGATTTTTTCCCACAGACTAAGATGAGGACGGACATCCTCACTCCACATATTGTTGATCTGTAAGTCGCTTATTTTAGCGGTAAGCAAACCATCTCCCACGGGAAAAGGCATTAATTTCACTCCACTTTACGATTAAAAATACAATTAAAGCGAATCAGTGGAGTGATGAGTATCATGTTAAAACTGTATTTATCAATATTCCCAGGTATCGGGATCAACACCCAACTCACGCATTAAAATTTTCGCGGCTTCCGGGATTTCATCGCTACGTTCTTTACGCAGGTCTTCGTCATTCGGTAGCGGCTGGCCGGTAAATGCATGCAAAAAGGCCTCACACAACAATTCACTGTTGGTGGCGTGGCGCAGGTTGTTCACCTGACGGCGGGTCCGTTCATCGGTGAGGATTTTTAACACCTTCAGCGGAATGGATACCGTAATTTTTTTGACCTGTTCGCTTTTCTTACCGTGTTCAGCGTAAGGGCTGACATACTCGCCGTTCCACTCAGCCATGGGACACCTTAAATTTGTCGGGAAAATACAAAATTCTGAAAACCGGCCAATTATGCCCGATCTTCGCTGTTCTCACTAAATAAATGTCGATTTTACTAGAGCAACATCACCCATTTAATCATTTTACTACTTATTGATAGCCGTTACCTTTCGATACGCTCCTTGCGGTTAAACAAAACACCACCGAAAACTCACTGACATCATTAAGATAGTTAAAGCCTCTACAATTTTAGCGGTTATTATTCCATTGCTCAATCTATACGCAAAGAAGTTTAGATGTCCAGATGTATTGACGTCCGTAATTTGTGCGTCTAATCTGGCGTAACATTTTCTCGATAACCGGCTGGTGGAAATCCATATGACGCGTAAACAGGCAACAATAGCAGTCCGTAGCGGGTTGAACGATGACGAGCAATACGGCTGCGTTGTTCCCCCGATTCACCTCTCCAGTACCTATAATTTTATCGATTTTAATCAGCCGCGCACACATGATTATTCACGTCGCGGGAATCCGACGCGCGATGTGGTACAGCGTGCACTGGCGGAACTGGAAGGTGGTGCGGGTGCAGTCATGACCAGCAGCGGGATGTCGGCGATTCATTTGGTTTGCACCACATTCCTAAAACCGGGTGATTTGCTGGTCGCCCCACACGACTGTTACGGCGGCAGTTATCGTTTATTCGATAGTCTGAGCAAGCGCGGTGCTTATCGGGTGCTGTTTGTCGATCAGGGTGATGAAACGGCATTGAGCCGGGCCTTGGCGGAAAAACCCAAGCTTATATTGATTGAAACACCCAGTAATCCGCTGCTACGAGTGGTAGATATTGCCGCTATCTGCAAGGCGGCACGTGCAGTAGGTGCTCTGACGGTTTGTGATAACACGTTCCTCAGCCCCGCCTTGCAGCAGCCACTCTCTTTAGGGGCGGATTTGGTGGTTCACTCCTGTACTAAATACCTAAATGGTCACTCTGATGTGGTCGCTGGTGCGGTAATTGCCAAAGATCCTGAGCTGGCGGTTGAGCTGGCATGGTGGGCGAATAATATCGGGGTAACGGGGGCAGCATTTGATAGCTACCTGTTATTACGCGGTTTGCGTACCTTGTCGCCACGTATGGCTCAGCAGCAACGTAATGCGGATGAGATTGTTCGTTATTTACAGCAGCAGCCTTTAGTGAAAAAGCTGTATCATCCTTCTCTGCCACAACATCCCGGCCACGAAATTGCTTGCCGTCAGCAGTCTGGTTTCGGTGCGATGCTCAGTTTTGAGCTTGATGGTGATGAACAGCTACTGCGTCGCTTCCTCTCAGCCCTTGAGTTATTTACTCTGGCAGAGTCTTTGGGCGGTGTGGAAAGTCTGATTTCCCATGCAGCGACCATGACCCATGCCGGTATGGCACCAGAAGCGCGCATTGCCGCAGGTATTACTGACAGCTTGTTGCGCATTTCCGTGGGTATTGAAGACAGCGAAGATTTGATTGCCGATTTGGAAAATGCTTTCCAGTTGGCGGGAACGAGGTAAGCATGAATGCAACAGCGGTAGCAGCGGCGGTGACCGGCCGTCAACTGCATAAGTTTGGTGGCAGTAGCCTTGCGGATGTGAAGTGTTACCTGCGGGTGGCCAATATTATGGCCAATTACAGTCATCCTGGTGATCTGATGGTGGTGTCTGCGGCAGGCAGTACCACCAACCAACTGATTAGCTGGTTGAAACTGAGCCAAAGTGATCGTCTTTCTGCTCATCAGGTGCAACAAAATTTACGTCGTTATCAACATGATCTGATCAGTGGCTTATTGTCTCCAGAAATGGCCGAACCGCTGATTAGTGAGTTTATCCATGATTTGGAGCGTTTGGCGGGCCTGCTGGATAACAAAGTCGACGATGCAATTTATGCCGAAGTGGTGGGGCACGGTGAGATTTGGTCCGCCCGTTTGATGGCGGCGGTTTTGAACAAGCAGGATATGAACGCCACCTGGCTGGATGCCCGTAGTTTCCTGCGCGCAGAGCGTGCGGCACAACCACAAATCGATGAAGGCCGTTCTTACCCGCTGTTACAACAATTAATGGCCCAGCATCCACATCAACGTTTGGTGGTGACAGGGTTTATCTCGCGCAGTAATTCCGGTGAAACCGTGCTGCTGGGGCGTAACGGCAGTGACTACTCGGCGACACAAGTCGGGGCGCTGGCGGGGGTCGAGCGGGTGACCATCTGGAGTGATGTTGCTGGGGTATACAGTGCTGACCCACGCAAAGTAAAAGATGCCTGTCTGTTACCGTTACTGCGATTGGATGAAGCCAGTGAATTGGCCCGTCTGGCAGCACCGGTGCTGCATACCCGCACGCTACAGCCGGTTTCAGGCAGTGATATCGATTTACAACTGCGTTGTAGTTATCAGCCAGAGCAGGGTTCAACCCGCATTGAGCGCGTACTGGCATCAGGTTCGGGGGCGAAAATCGTTACCAGCCATGATGATGTCTGCCTGATCGAATTGCAGATTGCCGGTCATCACGATTTCTCGCTGGCGCAGAAAGAGATTGATTTGCTACTCAAACGTGCGCAAATCAAACCGCTAGCCACCGGTATTCATCCCGATCGCAATCTGTTGCAACTCTGCTATACCTCCGAAGTAGTTAACAGTGCACTAAGAGTGCTGGAAGATGCCGCGCTGCCGGGTAAATTATCCCTACGCGAAGGGCTGGCACTGGTCGCACTGGTGGGCGCGGGGGTCTGCAAGAACCCACTGCACAGCCACCGGTTCTACCAACAGTTAAAAGATCAGCCAGTTGAGTTTATTTGGCAGGCAGAAGATGGGATCAGCATGGTGGCCGTTTTGCGCCTTGGTCCGACTGAACACCTGATTCAGGGCTTGCACCAGTCACTGTTCCGTGCAGAAAAACGCATTGGTCTGATGCTGTTCGGCAAAGGTAATATTGGTGCCCGCTGGCTGGAACTGTTCGCCCGCGAGCAGAAGAATATCTCGGCGCGCAGTGGTTTTGAGTTTGTGCTGGCAGGTGTGGTGGATAGCCGCCGCAGCCTGTTAAGTTACGATGGGCTGGATGCCAGTCGGACATTGGCATTTTATGATGACGAAGCCAAAGAGCAGGATGAAGAGTCGCTGTTCTTGTGGATGCGAGCACACCCGTTTGATGATTTGGTGGTGCTGGATGTGACCGCTAGTGAGTCGCTGGCCGGACAATATCTGGATTTCGCCAGCTACGGTTTCCACGTTATCAGCGCCAACAAACTGGCCGGTGCATCCAGTAGCAATAACTACCGCCAAATTCGCGATGCTTTTGCCAAAACCGGCCGCCACTGGCTGTACAACGCCACGGTGGGCGCTGGCTTACCGGTTAACCACACGGTGCGTGATCTACGTGATAGCGGCGACAGTATCTTGGCGATCAGTGGTATCTTCTCCGGCACGCTGTCGTGGTTATTCCTGCAATTTGACGGCACGGTACCCTTTACCGAATTGGTCGATCAAGCCTGGCAGCAAGGTCTGACTGAGCCAGACCCACGGGTGGATCTTTCCGGCCAGGATGTGATGCGTAAACTGGTGATTCTGGCCCGTGAAGCGGGTTATGACATTGAACCGAATCAGGTGCGGGTGGAGTCGCTGGTGCCTGCTGGTGCTGATGTGGGGTCGGTAGATCAGTTCTTTGAAAATGGCGAAGCATTGAATCAGCAAATGATTCAGCGCTTAGAAGCCGCGAATGAGATGGGGTTGGTGTTACGTTACGTGGCACGCTTTGATGCTAATGGTAAGGCTCGAGTGGGCGTTGAAGCCGTTCGTGCTGACCATCCGCTGGCTTCGTTGCTGCCGTGCGATAACGTCTTTGCCATTGAGAGCCGTTGGTATCGCGATAACCCTCTGGTCATTCGTGGCCCTGGTGCCGGGCGTGATGTTACTGCCGGAGCAATTCAGTCTGATTTAAACCGCCTGTCTCAATTGCTGTAATTTGCATTAATTCGCCTCTTCTGCTTAAGCGGAGGAGGCGAAATTACCTCTTTAATCCATTCCCTCTTTAATGCCGGTCCCCAAGAGCGCATATTGCTGACAGGCAGTAAGCGAACACCGCGAACCCCTGTGACTTCAAGGGTTAGAGGTCTACATGAATTTTCTGCGTATGGCGTGTGAAGATTAATCATCGTCCTAAACTTATTTAAAAGTTGACTCTTTAGCCAACTTCCGTCATTTTCTATTTAGCCGTCTAAACGTATAGATGCTCATAAATGAGCGGTAACAGATAACATAAGTCGTCATAACGACAATGGAGTAACAGGGTATGAGTTTTTTCCACGCAAACCAGCGGGAAGCGCTGAATCAAAGTCTGTCAGAGTTGCAGGGTCAGATTAATGTTTCTTTTGAGTTTTTCCCGCCGCGTACCAGCGAGATGGAAGAGACCCTGTGGAGTTCGATTGATCGTCTTAGCACCCTGAAACCTAAGTTTGTCTCGGTGACTTATGGCGCGAACTCTGGCGAGCGCGATCGTACCCACAGCATCATCAAAGGGATAAAAGAGCGCACTGGCCTGGAAGCCGCACCGCATCTGACCTGCATTGATGCTTCACCGACTCAGTTACGTGATATTGCTACCGATTACTGGAACAGCGGTATCCGCCATATCGTTGCTCTGCGGGGGGATTTGCCACCGGATAGTGGTAAACCAGAAATGTACGCATCTGATTTGGTGACCTTGCTGAAAGACGTAGGGGATTTTGATATCTCGGTGGCGGCTTATCCAGAAGTCCATCCTGAAGCCAAAAGCGCGCAAGCTGACCTGATCAACCTCAAGCGTAAGATTGATGCGGGTGCTAACCGGGCGATTACCCAGTTCTTCTTTGATGTTGAGAGCTATCTGCGTTTTCGCGACCGCTGTGTGGCTACCGGCATCGACGTTGAAATTGTGCCGGGCATTTTACCGGTATCCAATTTTAAACAGCTTCAGCGCTTTGCCACCATGACCAACGTGCGGGTACCACACTGGATGACCAGTATTTTCGAAGGGCTGGATAATGATCCTGAGACGCGCAAAATGGTGGGTGCCTCAGTGGCGATGGATATGGTGAAGATTTTAAGCCGTGAAGGGGTGAAGGATTTCCATTTCTATACCTTGAATCGGGCAGAGTTGAGTTATGCGATTTGCCATACCCTCGGGGTGAGACCGTAATTTTTGAAAGGGGCGGTGGCCCCTTTTCATCATAATCATCAAGCAAACAAAAGATAATCAGGGGAATCGCTTCCCCCAAAATCAATGGCTAACCTGTATTCCGCATTCCCGCAGCCACACCGGCGATAGTCACCATCAATGCCTGCTCAACACGGGCATCTGGGTGCTCATGCTGGCGCGAACGGTGCAACAGCTCAGCTTGCAGCACGTTCAGTGGGTCGGTATACACATTACGCAACGCGATCGATTCCGCAATCCACGGCAAATCAGCCATCAAGTGGTCATCGTTGGCGATAGCCAGCACCACTTTAATATCTGCGGCTAACTGGTCACGTAATTGCTGACCCAACGGCCACAGTGATTTATCCACTAAACGTTGGTCGTAATACTCCGCCAGCCACAAATCAGCTTTGGCGAACACCATTTCCAGCATCCCGATACGGGTAGAGAAGAATGGCCAGTCACGACACATCGTGGCTAATACTTCTTTCTTACCGGCATCAATCGCTTTTTGCAAACCGGCCCCTGCACCCAGCCAGGCAGGTAGCATCAGGCGGTTTTGTGTCCAGGCGAAAATCCACGGAATGGCACGTAAGCTCTCGACTCCGCCATCCGCACGGCGTTTTGCCGGGCGAGAACCCAATGGCAACTTACCTAATTCCAGCTCTGGGGTCGCGGCGCGGAAGTAAGGGACAAACTCAGGATTCTCACGCACGTAGCCGCGATACATATCGCAGGAAGCGTCCGATAGAATGTCCATCACCTCAACCCACTCTTTCTTCGGCTCTGGCGGCGGTAACAGATTGGCTTCCAGAATCGCTCCGGCATACAGCGCCAGACTGCTGATAGTGACTTCCGGCAGCCCAAATTTAAAGCGGATCATCTCGCCTTGTTCAGTGACGCGTAAGCCGCCTTTTAAGCTACCCGGAGGCTGAGAGAGCAGAGCTGCATGTGCAGGCGCACCGCCACGGCCGATAGAACCGCCACGACCGTGGAACAGCGTCAGAGAGATACCGGCCTTCTCACAGGTTTTGATCAACGCATCTTGCGCACGATATTGCGCCCAGGATGCTGCCATTACGCCGGCATCTTTTGCCGAGTCGGAATAGCCAATCATCACCATCTGCTTGCCTTGGATCAGGCCGCGATACCAGTCGATATTTAGCAACTGGGTCATCACTTCGTCGGCATTGTTCAGGTCATCAAGGGTTTCGAACAATGGCGCAACTGGCAGCGTGAATGGGCAACCCGCTTCTTTCAGCAGTAAATGTACTGCCAGCACGTCTGATGGCACTTTAGCCATGGAGATAACATAAGCGGCGATAGAGCCTTGTGGTGCTTCGGCAATCACCCGGCACGTTTCCAGCACTTCTTGTGTATTAGCACTCGGTTCCCATTTCAGCGGAACCAGTGGGCGCTTGGAGTTCAGTTCGCGGATCAGGAAGGCTTGTTTGTCTGCCTCAGACCAGCTTTCATAATCGCCGAGGCCCAGATAACGGGTCAGTTCAGCGATGGCATCGGTGTGGCGGGTACTTTCCTGGCGCACATCGATACGCACCAATGGCACACCAAAACAGCGCACGCGGCGCAGGGTGTCCAACAGTTGGCCGTTAGCAATGATCTCCATGCCACAGGTTTTCAGAGACTGATAACAGGCGTAAAGCGGGTCCCACAGTTGGTCATTACTCACCAGCAAATCAGTTGGTGGCAAGACACGTTCGCCTTTCAGACGGTCTTCCAGATAAGCCTGAGTATTGGTCAACTGGGTACGGACGCGTTTCATTAATTCGCGATAAGGTTCGACCACCTCTTCGCCACCGGCCAATTCACGCAGTTCCGGGGTACATTCCGACATGGACAGCTCTGATACCAACACTTGAATATCACGCAAGAACAGGTCGGTGGCTTTCCAACGGCTGAGTAACAGCACATGGCGGGTAATTTCAGCGGTAACGTTCGGGTTACCGTCACGGTCCCCCCCCATCCAAGAGGTGAAGCGTATTGGTACGGCCTCTACAGGCAAGCGGTAATCGAGCGAGTTTTGTAACTGCTCGTTAAACTCACGCAGGAATGCGGGCACACCTTCCCACAGGCTGTTTTCAACCACGGCAAAGCCCCATTTGGCTTCATCTACTGGGGAAGGGCGTATTTTACGAATTTCGTCAGTATGCCACGATTGTGCAACTAACTGGCGCAAACGACGCATGATCTTGTTGCGTTCGTAATCGGCTAAGTCATTGTGATCCAACTGGCTCAGGCAGGTATTCACTTCCACCAGTTTGTGGATCAGGGTGCGACGTGTAATTTCGGTTGGGTGAGCGGTTAACACCAACTCAATGGATAACTCATCAACCGCGCTGCGCATATCTTTCTCACTCAGCTTTTTATCTTTTAAGCGGGTGAAAAGCTGGGCCAGAGCTTCTGGGTTACTTGCGGCTTCACCGTGTGGTGAAATACTGTGATATTGCTCTGCCGTATTCGTCAGATTGAGGAATTGGCTAAAAGCACGGGCTACCGGCAGCAGCTCGTCGTTGGACAGATTTTGCAGCGTGGTCAGCAGTTCCTGACGGCTCGCTTCATTACCAGCACGCGAAGATTTGGATAATTTACGGATGGTTTCTACTTTTTCAAGGATGTGTTCACCAAGCGCTTCTTTGATGGTGTCCCCGAGTAGCGTACCGAGCATACTGACGTTACTTCGCATTGCGGAATATTGTTCGTTCATATGACCCCTGACCCATATCCCCTTCGCCCTTGACGCCGCAGGGTGGTTAGCGACGCTTACTCACCCGAATCACTGACCGGTGTCAGCTGATCGGGATTAATGAGCCTCAAAGAGGCTCACCCTGCGGGCTAGCATAAATGCTGTTCAAATCGGTCTTCAACCGATTTGTCTTTCACTTGCTGCCTACCTGCAACGCCAATGACTTTGGGTATAAACTTTTATGGTTTCTTTTTGTAAATTAATTTCACCCAAAAGGCCGAGATGGACAATTCCACTCGCCACGTTCAATTCCATACTCCAATTGACACTATTTTTAGCAAAAAAACATCAATTTTAGGGATATTGCTGAAATTTAATTACCAAGGTCAGGTTATCAGTCTTCCTAATAGGCAAAATTGATCGCCTACCCCATAAGAGGTAATTACTGCTGGCAGAAATGGTCAACCAACTGACCAATCAGCTCGCGGGTTGGCTCGATAAAGGCCATATCGATAAATTCATCTGGCTGATGGGCTTGATCGATCGAACCGGGTCCCAGCACCAGAGTTGGGCACACTTGCTGGATAAACGGCGCTTCGGTGCAATAGTTCACCACCGCGGTACGCTCACCCAATAATTTCTCGATAACTCCTACCATATGGTGATCGGTTGGGCATTCATAGCCTGGGATCGGTGGATGCAGTTCGTCAATGCTCAAACGGCCCGGCCAGCGCTGGCTTACCGGTGTCAGCGCTTCGGTCATTAACTCATTCAGATCACTTAATGTCAGGCCTGGCAACGGGCGGATATCCATATGCAATTCGCAGCAAGCACAGATACGGTTTGCCGCATCACCGCCGTTAATATGACCAAAATTCATGGTGGGATACGGAATAGTAAACGCCGGATTGTGATAACGCTCTTGCA
This sequence comes from Yersinia sp. 2540 StPb PI, assembly GCF_052217165.1. Lineage (NCBI taxonomy): Bacteria > Pseudomonadati > Pseudomonadota > Gammaproteobacteria > Enterobacterales > Yersiniaceae > Yersinia > Yersinia sp. 2540 StPb PI. The sequence goes on along the minus strand of NZ_JAZGQC010000001.1, from coordinate 321,207 downwards.
ACCTGGTGCGTAGCTTCATCAATTGAGTGATAGATTCATGCATTAAATCAATGGCATTCACCCCACGTGCCGGATCGCTAGAATGCCCAGACTGACCGGTAATTCGGATAGCATTGGAAATATGCCCTTTGTGCGCCCGCACCGGTTGCAGCGAGGTTGGCTCCCCGATAATGGCAAAATCTGGGCGCAGCTGGCTGGAGGCGGCAAAGTAGCGCGCGCCTGCCATGGTGGTTTCTTCATCGGCGGTTGCCAGAATATACAGTGGCTTGCTCAGTTTGCTGGCATCGATATCGCGCACCGCATCCAGAATAAAGGCGAAGAAGCCTTTCATGTCGGCGGTACCCAAGCCATACAACTTATTGTCATGTTCGGTCAGGGTGAACGGTGAGCGCGTCCAACGCCCTTCATCAAAAGGCACAGTATCGGTATGACCCGCCAGCAATAATCCACCATTGCCTTCTCCAATGCTGGCAAGCAGATTAAATTTGTGGCGTGTATCGGGCACGGGTTGGATCTCGACACGAAAACCCAAGTCTGCAAACCATCCGGCCAACAAGTTGATTAACGCCTCATTACTTTGATCGAGAGCGCTATCGGTTGCGCTGATCGATGGCGTCGCGATTAACGCCCGATACAGCTCAATAAATGGAGGTAATTTCATCTTCACTGTTGACAGCCTTTGGTTAGGATAGTATCAATATTCATGCAGTAATTATGAATAAAAATACATTAAGCTTGAGCGTAAGGGAACCGAAAAACACCCTTAAATTTACGAAAATGTCAACGCTCAATCACGAGGGGAACAGCAAAACCTTGCTGAAAACCCAAATACCGGTTTTGACTACTTATGTCTTTATACCGAATTACATTTTTATACCCAAAGTACTTGGAGTTGCAGGTAGGCGGCAAGTGAGTAATAAGCACTGCTGCAACGTCAAGTAAGCAGGGTAAGGTGAACTGAACCCATGTTGAATACGCTAATTGTTGGTGCCAGTGGTTATGCCGGAGCGGAGCTTACGGCTTACCTGAGTCGTCACCCACATATGAACATAACCGGTTTAACGGTTTCAGCGCAAAGTGCAGATGCAGGAAAATTACTTTCTGACCTGCATCCGCAGCTAAAAGGCATTATTGATCTCCCGCTACAACCCTTGGTGGATGTGGCTCAGGCAGCAAACGGAGTTGATGTTGTGTTCCTCGCTACCGCCCACGAGGTCAGCCATGATTTAGCGCCGCAATTTTTAGCTGCCGGTTGTGTCGTATTCGATCTCTCTGGTGCGTTTCGGGTTAAAGATACGGCGTTTTACCGTCAGTATTATGGTTTTGAACATAAACATCCCGATTGGCTGGATAAAGCCGTCTATGGGCTTGCTGAATGGCAGGCAGAAGAGATTAAGCAGGCACAGTTGATCGCGGTACCAGGCTGTTATCCAACCGCATCGCAATTAGCGCTTAAGCCGTTGGTTGATAATAAATTATTGAATGAAGCACAGTGGCCGGTGATTAATGCGGTCAGTGGCGTCAGCGGCGCAGGGCGTAAGGCCAGTATCGGCAACAGTTTCTGTGAAGTGAGTTTACAGCCCTACGGCTTGTTTAATCATCGTCATCATCCAGAAATTGTGGCTCACCTTGGCACGCCAGTTATTTTTACCCCGCACTTGGGTAATTTCGCCCGGGGCATTTTGGCGACCATTACCTGCCGTCTGAACGCGGGTATTACGGCGCAAGATATTGCCAACGCGTATCACCATGCTTATCAGGATAAACCGCTGGTGCGGTTGTATCAGCAAGGTGTTCCCGCGTTGAAAGCGGTGGTTGGTTTGCCTTTCTGCGATATTGGTTTCTCAGTGCAAGGCGAACATTTAATTATTGTCGCGACCGAAGATAACCTACTGAAAGGTGCAGCAGCTCAGGCTGTGCAATGCATGAATATACGTTTTGGTTTTACAGAAACCGAGTCTTTGTTGTGGGGCAAGGTTAGTCACTAGCCGAAATTGCTGGTCGCGGTCATGCCTGTAACCCCATAAATTTTACCCGATTAAATAAGGCGCAAAAATGATGAATCCGTTAGTCATTAAATTAGGTGGCGTGTTGCTCGACAGCGAAGAAGCGCTGGAACGCCTGTTTACTGCATTGGTGACTTATCGCGAAAAGCATGAGCGCCCGCTAGTGATTATGCACGGTGGCGGTTGTCTGGTTGACGATCTTATGAAAAAACTCGCTTTGCCGGTGGTGAAGAAAAACGGCTTACGCGTCACCCCTGCTGATCAGATTGATATCATTACCGGCGCACTGGCGGGCACCGCTAACAAAACCCTGCTGTCTTGGGCGGTGAAACATAATATTAATGCTGTTGGCTTGTGTCTGGGCGATGGTGGAACCGTCTCGGTAACCCTACTGGATGCCGAGCTGGGGCATGTGGGTAATGCTCAGCCGGGGTCACCTACTTTGGTGAATACCTTGCTGGCTGCGGATTACATGCCCATTATCAGCTCCATTGGTATTACTGCCGACGGTCAACTGATGAATGTGAATGCCGATCAGGCAGCCACCGCGTTAGCCGCCACCCTTGGGGCAGATTTGATCTTGTTGTCTGATGTTAGTGGCATACTGGATGGTAAAGGCCAACGGATTGCTGAAATGACGGCGCAAAAAGCCGAGCAACTCATTGCTCAAGGCATCATCACCGATGGTATGGTAGTTAAAGTGAACGCAGCACTGGATGCAGCACGCTCACTAGGCCGCCCGGTAGATATTGCCAGTTGGCGTCATGCGGATCAGTTACCGGCACTGTTTAATGGTGAGCCGATCGGTACACGTATTTCGGCCTGATACCTGATACTGTTTATTTTATTATGAGTTTTTATTCTGAAACTAGGGAAGAAAGATTATGGCATTGTGGGGCGGGCGGTTCAGTCAGGCGGCAGATCAGCGTTTCAAGCAATTCAACGATTCACTGCGGTTTGATTATCGGCTGGCGGAGCAGGATATTATCGGTTCTGTTGCCTGGTCGAAAGCGCTGGTGACGGTTGGGGTATTAACGGCTACCGAACAGCAACAACTGGAACAGGCACTTGATGCATTGCAAAAAGAAGTGCAGGCCGATCCACAGGCTATCTTGAACAGTGATGCTGAAGATATTCACAGTTGGGTCGAAACCAAACTGATTGATAAAGTTGGCGATTTAGGCAAAAAACTGCATACCGGCCGTAGCCGTAATGATCAGGTGGCGACCGATCTGAAATTGTGGTGCAAATTCCAGATTACTGAATTACAAACTGCGGTTAAGCAGTTGCAGCAGGCGCTGGTTGCCACAGCCGAAGCGAATCAGGATGCCGTCATGCCGGGTTATACCCACTTGCAACGTGCTCAACCGGTGACTTTTGCTCACTGGTGTCTGGCGTATGCAGAAATGCTGTCGCGTGACCAAAGCCGACTGCAAGATACCCTGACGCGCTTGGATGTCAGCCCATTGGGCAGTGGTGCATTGGCAGGTACTGCCTATGCCATCGATCGCGAACAACTGGCTAGCTGGTTAGGTTTCGCCTCTGCCACTCGCAACAGCCTCGACAGTGTTTCAGACCGCGACCACGTCTTAGAGCTACTGTCTGATGCCAGCATCGGCATGGTGCATTTGTCTCGTTTTGCTGAGGATCTGATCTTCTTCAACAGTGGCGAAGCGGCTTTTGTTGATTTATCGGATCGTGTGACCTCCGGTTCTTCCTTGATGCCACAGAAGAAAAACCCAGATGCGTTGGAATTAATCCGTGGTAAATGTGGCCGGGTACAAGGTGCATTGACCGGAATGATGATGACGTTGAAAGGCTTGCCTCTTGCTTATAACAAAGACATGCAGGAAGACAAAGAAGGGCTGTTTGATGCGTTGGATACCTGGCTCGATTGCCTGCATATGGCGGCGCTGGTATTAGACGGTATTCAGGTAAAACGGCCACGTTGTAAAGAAGCGGCAGAACAGGGTTACGCCAATGCTACTGAACTGGCTGATTATCTGGTCGCCAAGGGCGTACCCTTCCGTGAGGCGCACCATATTGTTGGTGAAGCAGTCGTTGAAGCTATTCGTCAGGGTAAAGCGCTGGAAGCACTCTCGCTGGCCGATTTGCAGAAGTTCAGCGCAGTGATTGGCGATGATGTCTATCCGATTCTGGCATTGCAATCTTGCCTGGATAAACGTGTTGCTAAAGGTGGGGTCTCACCACAGCAGGTGGCTTCTGCTATTGCCGAAGCGAAAGAACGCCTAATTTAATTAGTTAGGTATTAATATTGATAATGGGCCACTTTATAGTGGCCCATTTTACATGCAAACGTATTTGAAATAATTTACATGTTATTTTTCATATTGTCTTATTTTGATTAACGTTACTCTAACGATTATTTTTCTTATTTAACCTACGTTATAAAACCAATATTTTCAGCCTAATAAGATTTTAATTTTAATATTCAGTTGAGTTTATACCTCCTAATGATTATGATAATCATTATCAACCAGTGGCGTTGTAGTGAAACCTCTACTAAGATTAAAAATAAAGATATAAAATTCAAAAATAGCCTAAACCCCATGTTATTTTCACGTTACCTTATCTATTAATAAAGTAGCTGGGCTGTTATTGGATTTAATTCTTTATGATTTTTCTATTTTGAAAAAGGTCAGTCATATCGTTAATAGATAATGACTTTCCTTTGTTCAAACCTCTCTGGTTGCCCGGCATTAGCTTTATTGCTGGTCATTATCACGTCTGCTATTCAAGAACTAACAATAGTTAACAGGTTAATTATATTCATATCGTAAGGATGAAATCTAATAAATGGACAATAAAGTGAGAGATAGAAGAAAAATAATAACCTCAATGAATAGAATTGCCATTGGTATCTTTATAGCATTAACAACTACGCAAGGGTATTCAGCAAAAGTTCGGGCGGAGGCAACGGTAACCCCCTCGGCTGAAAATGATATGCTATTGGATAAACTCAAGGTAGAAGGAGCGAATAATTCCCAGGACGGTGACTGGGTATATGATGAGCTGCACTCAGTCAGTGAAATCTCCCGCGAACAATTGGATAATCGCCCTGCCCGCCATGCGGCAGATATATTGGAACAAACCCCCGGTGTCTATTCCAGCGTCAGTCAGCAAGACCCCGCGCTTTCCGTAAATATCCGTGGGATCCAAGACTACGGCCGCGTCAATATGAATATTGACGGCATGCGACAAAACTTTATGAAAAGTGGTCATGGTCAGCGCCATGGTGTGATGTATATCGATCCAGAAATATTGAGTAGTGTTGTGATTGAAAAGGGAGCCACCAGTGATATTGGCGGTGCGGGCGTCATTGGTGGGATTGCCACCTTTAATACGGTCAATGCCAGCGATTTCCTCGAACCGGGCAAAGAGATTGGCGGTAAAATTCGCGCCATGACCGGTGATAATGGCACTAATTTTATTGGCAGTGCGGCACTGGCGCTGGGCAATGAATATGGTGATCTATTAATTGCTGTCAGTGAGCGCAATTTAAAAGATTATTGGCCCGGCAATAAAGGAAATATTGGTGGTCTTCGTTTTGGCGCAAAAGCCGCCCCAGTTTTAAGCAGAGAAGTTACCAATAACAAAGTTGAATTTGCCAACTATAAAATGAGCTCACAGCTCGCTAAACTGGGCTGGAATTTGCCCGCCGACCAACGGCTGGTATTCAGCTATTTGCAAACGCAAATAAATAGCCCCAATGCCAGTATGTTAATGCCGCTTGTCGATAAGTCAGATCCCTACCGTAGAATTAAAATGGGTTGGAAAAATAGCAGCGTAAGTGATGTGCTGAACCGTAATATAGGGTTGGATTATAGCCTCAAGCCAGAACATATTGCCTGGCTGGATGTGGCGGCTAAAATCTATTACGTTGATACCAATGATGAAACCGATACCCTGTGTTCTGATGCCGTTTTTTGTAAAAAGTTTTGGACTCAAACCCGTTTGAACACCCGTGGTTTACAACTGCAAAATACCAATTACTTTACCTTCGCCGACCACCATCAATTACAAGTCAAATATGGCCTCGAGTGGTTTAGTGACCGCTCCACCGGCAACTCAACTCACGAAACAATGCTGGGTGTCACCCCACCCGGCAAGCGCACCATGACCAGCACCTTTGCCCAGTTGAATTACGAACATGCCGACTGGCTGCGGCTGGAAGGTGGCCTGCGTTATGATCAATTTCGCTTAAAGGGTAATACCTGGATGCCGAGCAAATCTTACCTTGCCAACTATTCCCGTGAAAATCCATGCAACAGAAAGATACATGAGCAACATATTACTATTGAATCAAGACGGTGCTCCTCAAATAACACGGTCAAAATGACCTGGGATGTGGATCGCCGTGAACAACAGCTTTCACCCACCTTGGCTATCGGTATCAAACCTGGTGTGCAGTGGCTGGAGTTTTTTGGTAATTACGGCAAATCCTGGCGGCCACCGGCGATGACCGAAGTGCTGGCGACCGGCAGTGCGCATGGTCACGGCTGGATGTTGCCCAATCCGTTTCTGGCCGCAGAGCATTCTAAAGCTTGGGAAGCGGGCATTAATATTCAACACAGTAATCTGTTTAGTGAACAAGACCGCCTGGTGGCCAAAATGGCCTACTTTGATACCCGCGTCAGCAATTATATTAATCTTGAATTATCCAAGACCAAACCACTGCTAGGTTCCGGTTCTTTTGCAAATGCAACCTACATTAATAATTTATTGGCAACCCGTTTTCGCGGTCTGGAATATCAATTAAGCTATGACATGGGTTTTTTTTATACCAGTTTAAATTATACCAGAATGATTGGTGTTAATAACTTTTGTTCTAAAAGGGCTTGGTTAGGAGGGGTAAAACGCCGTGTATTTACTAAGGATGATCAGTATCTTGTCGAAAATGATAAAATAAACAATATAATTGATTGCTTGGCGGGGAATAACTTATTTGGTTCTTCTGCTTATTTGCCCGGTGATCGTGGTAGTTTAACTTTAGGTGGAAGATTATTTGATAAAAAGCTGGATCTCGGCACCATTATTCGCTATAACAAAGGACATCAAGACGCATCGGTTGTTAATAGCTACGGCCACGCTAATACCGCTTATGTTGCGGATTGGCCGAAGTATACCTTATTTGATCTTTATGCTAGCTATAAGGTAACTAATAATTTAACTTTGCGTAGCACAATAGAAAATATAACTAATCGCGCTTATATAGTCAGTTATGGTGATTCACTTTCTTTTGCGCCAAATCGTGGTCGAACTATTCAGGGCGGTTTTGAATATAAATTCTAGTTATTAAATAAAAACACCAGATATAACATTTAATTTAAAGTATTCAGGTGGAATTATAATTTCATCTGTAGTCACGGTGACTCAATGATGAGTCATATAATTGTTGTTAATAATAAGGAAATTTAATATGACAGTAACGATCCAATATCAAAGCCAGTTCAGTAATGACACTCTAACCTCTTATACTCAGCAGTGGGCTACCACTCATGGTGATATAAAAGACACGCAGGCGCCAGGATATGCCAAGGACTTTGGCCAATTTTCCGGCGGCGGGTGGTTTAGTGGTACCCAATATTCAATTGGCAGCTCTCATAGTAGTGCTAATACTGCTATGATCGTAGAGGGTGATTTGCACTATAATATGGGCCACCATACCTTCCACGGGAAAATGGCAAACTTGGAGTTGGGTGAATACTTGAGCGATAATCCAAGTGGCATTGGTAAACAGCTTGACCAAGTGCAAGTGAAATTGAGTGGCATAGATCTGACCGGTGAATATGACCCTACCAAAACAATGGTAGAAAACCACCAAGGCGATATGCATAAAGCCACCTACGGTTTGATGAGGGGCAATGCAGAACCCTTGTTGGAAATCCTCGCCGCTAAGGGTATTGATGTGAATACCCCACTGAAAGATATGCCTATCGCCAGCCAATTTGACGTTATGGCATCCGATGCACCACTTATTGATACCGTTGGTGTAATTGAAAGCAGTGATATGCTGTTAGCTGCTTAATTAAATAGAACAGCCGGGAAAGGATTTTCTGGTTGATTCTAGCTGCTGTGTAATATGTGTTAGTGTGTTTTTAATAAGTGTAAGTGCCCACTGCCGTACTCTGGTAGATCTGGTTTCTTCTTGGCTGCGGCAGTGGTTAATATTTATATTTTAAATATAATATTCATATTTGTAGATGAATTAGATGAATTAATTTATCCATAGATCAATATAACTTAATGATGAGTTATATTTTTAATTAAAAGGATTTTAATATGACTGTGACTATTAAGTACCATGAAGAATTTAAAAATGAAACTATTTCTTCTTATACCTACTGGTGGGCCAATGATTTTGGTGATATAGCTTTGGAGTCGAGTGAAAGAGGATATGGTATTTACTCGGCTGGCCCAAATCCGCCCACCGTTGGTGTCAAATTCGCGATTCAAAGTAGCTCCCCTCAAAGTAAAGCCGCAATAGTGATAGAGTCTAAGGGAGTGCATGCGGCGGCGGTTAAGGAAGCTCACGGAGTGAAGTTATCCGAAGTGTCTCCTATAATCCCCGGTGAAAACGAAAGTCTGCAATTTGGTGCGAATTTAATTCCTATTCCTGATATTAACTTGGAGGATCCTCAGTTTCATCACCTTCAACTCCAGCAAGTGCAACTGAAATTCAGCGGATTAGATATCTCAGATGATATTGATATCTCTATTTTAGAGACCCTTTATGCAATGTATAGAGATAATAGCTATCCAAGTGATATGGATCTTGGTGTCTATGGCCTGCTGAGGGGTAATAACGCTTCCATACTAAAAATCCTCGAATCCCAAGGTGTAGATATAAATACACCACTCAAAGATTTGGCGCTTGCCAGTCAGTTTGACGTTATTGTTGATATGCCAGTCATTGACACCGTGGCCGATAGCAGTGAGCTATTATTAGCCGCTTAACATTTAACAAAGTTGGTGTTGTATATTAACTTTAAAATTATTTAAGTGGATTAAATGATTTACTCAGTGGTAAATATATTTCAATGATAAGGTATTTTTAAAAATAAAAGGATATCATTATGACAGTAACTCTAAAATACAATGAATCAATTAAATATGAAACTATTTCCTCCTATGCTCACCAGTGGGCTACGGCGTATGGTGATTTAGTTAATATATCCAATATTCATGACAACTATACTTTTTCCGACAGCACAGATATGAATAATAATAGAATCGCTCTGGCTGAGTTTCAAAACCCTGATGGGCCAGCTGCGCTAATTGTTGGTGGCACTCTATTGGGCGATAATGGCTTCATGGAACGGGGGAATTATATCCAATCCTTAGAATTTGGTAATTCATTTATTCCTAATGCAGATAACGCCTCTAATACCGGTAATACCCCTAAGCAGCTTGATCAAGTGCAGTTGAGACTAGATGGTTTAAGTATTGACGGTGATTTTTATTATTCGGTATGCTCATTGTCCAGAACGATGCATGCAGAGCCAGGAAAACCTTACCAAGGAGGTGAAGATGAAGGCATATACAATTTATTGAGAGGTAATGCTACCCCTATGCTGGAACTCCTAAAAGCCCAAGGTATTGATGTAAACACACCACTCACCGATATGGCGATCGCTACTCAGTTTAACGCTATAGCTGATACGCCGGTCATTGACACTGTGGGTGTAACTGATGGGAGTGACATATTATTAGCAGCGTGATAAAGACAATCGACAAATGACTTTCTGGCTAGGGAAATAATACTACCACCATATTCTATAATTTACTTTTTATTACTATATAGGCGGTAGTTCATTTTGTTGCTTTTCTGAAAATGACTTTCTTTTTAATATCAATCTGTTCTGATAAATATATATTACTTTAATTTAATATCAGTCGCAGGAATTATTACGAAGAATATACATTCTGTATGGAAATGGATGCCATGGAATCAAGCAAAAACGCTAGCTCTTCGTCGGCATCGCCAACGATCCTCTCAGCTCTGGCCCATCATAAAAAAAGTCTCTGGGGTATAGGACTATTTACTGCTGTAATCAATCTGCTGATGTTGGCACCCGCAATCTACATGCTACAAGTTTATGATCGTGTTCTTGCTTCAGCGAATACCATGACGCTATTAATGCTGACGATTCTAGTATTGAGCATATTTGCCTTTATTGGACTATTAGAATGGATTCGCAGTGCGGTAGTTATTCGGCTGGGCACACGTATTGATATGCAGCTTAATCAACGAGTCTTTAATGCTGCTTTTGCTTCCCAACTTATGGGCGATAAAACACCTGCGGCTCAGGCATTGAATGATTTAACTTCTCTGCGCCAGTTCGCGACGGGCAGTGCTTTGTTTGCCTTTTTTGATGCGCCGTGGTTCCCGTTGTATTTGCTGGTGATTTTTCTCCTCCACCCTTGGCTGGGGGCGCTGGCAGCCGCCGGCGCTTGTATATTGATATTTTTGGCTTGGCTCAATCATTGGATATGTAAAAAGCCGCTAAAAGAAGCCTCAATAATCACGGCACAAGCAACACAGCATGCTAATGCGAATTTGCGCAATGCAGATGCCATCCAAGCAATGGGGATGTTAAAAGCCTTACGTGAACGCTGGCTGAGGCAACACTCTCAATTTCTCTATCAGCAAAATGTTGCCAGCGATAAAAGCAGCCGCGTGACGGCTTTATCCAAATCTAGCCGTCAGGCGTTGCAATCTATGATGTTGGGGCTAGGCGCGTTGTTGGTAATCGATGGTGCTATTACCGCAGGTGTGATGATTGCTGGCTCTATCTTGGTCGGTCGGGTGTTAGGGCCAATTGATCAACTGATTGCGGTTTGGAAACAGTGGAGTCACACGCGACTGGCCTACCAACGTCTCTCTTATCTGTTGGCGCAACAACCTCAACCCGCTACCGGTATGATTTTGCCGCCTCCACAGGGCAAATTAAGCGTCACACAACTTACAGTTTGCAAACCGGGAACACATATTCCGGTATTGCAATCTATCAACTTTGAACTGCAACCCGGCGATGTGCTTGGCATTTTGGGGCCGTCAGGCAGTGGTAAATCCACTCTGGCGAAGTTGTTGGTCGCAAGCCAATCTGCATTCAGTGGCTCGGTTCGTCTAGACAGTGCAGACATTTCTCAGTGGGATAAAAGCCATTTAGGGGCCTTTATTGGTTATCTACCCCAAGATATTCAGCTATTTCGCGGTTCAATTGCTGAAAACATTGCGCGTTTTGGCCCGATTGATAATGCAAAAGTTATTGCTGCCGCACAATTAGCCGATGTGCATGACTTGATTCTGCATCTGCCGCAAGGCTATGACTCTCAGCTAGGAGACGAAGGCGAAGGGTTATCCGGCGGCCAGCGGCAGCGAATTGCCTTGGCGCGGGCTGTGTATGGGATACCAAGGCTTATCGTATTAGATGAGCCAAATGCCAGTTTGGACAAAGAAGGTGAAAAAGCCTTATTAGCTGGCATTTGCCAGCTAAAACAGCAGGGCAGCACGATTGTGATGGTCACCCATAAACCAGAACTGTTATCGGGTAGTGATTACTTATTGTTTTTAAAAAGTGGGCAAATAGAGCTGTTTGATCGTACTCAGAGCATATTGAAAATAAAAGATAAAGCAGCAGTTGAACCTGAGACCAAAGCATTTAACACGCGTAATGGCTGGGGTAGTGGGGTGTCATATGACGTAGCTCCCATTCGCACCGCATCACAAAAATAAACACCACGGAGGGAGATAAAACAATGCTACCTGAATCAAGCCGTTTTCCAGTTACTGATGAAAACCATCAGCAGCAAAACCGATTACGGCCACAGATAAATAGTGGCTACTATCTAAATCTTGGTGGGTTACTGGTTGTCGGTGGTTTTATTGGTTTTTTACTTTGGGCTGCGCTGGCACCACTGGATAAAGGGATTGCGGTTATTGGCCAGGTTGTGGTTGCTGAAAATCGCAAAGTTATCCAGCCCCTGCAAGGGGGGCGTATCCAACAGTTACATATTGCTGAAGGGGAAGAGGTAACCATAGGGCAATTACTCATCACCATGGATGATTCAGTGATTCGTAGTCAGCGGGATAGCCTGAAAAATCAGTACTTAAGTGCTTTGGCGCAGGAGGCTCGCTTAACCGCTGAGCAGGATGGTGTGAGTGAAATTATTTTTCCCGAAACATTACTCCTGCATCCAACCCAACCGCTGGTTGAACGTAATATTGTCTTGCAGCAACAACTTTTTCATCATCGTCGCCAGGCTCAATTGAGTGAGATTGCTCGCTTATCCGCACAAATTACGCGTCATCAAGACCGGTTGAATGGTTTGCAGGTGATGCGGCGTAATAATCAGCGCCAATCGGACTTATTCCAGCGGCAATTACAAGGTGTTCAACTGTTGGCGAAAAATGGTCATGTTGCCAACAATCAGTTACTGGATATGGAGCGTCAGGCGATATCACTCCATGCACGGGTAGAGCAGGATACCAGTGATATTGAAGAGGCTCATAAACTAATTGATGAAACCGAACAGCATATTTCACAACGGCGTGAACAGTATCAAAGTGAGAATCGTGAGCAATTAGCGAAAGCGCAGCAAAATACCCAAGACTTGAAGCAGCGTTTGAGCATAGCAGAATATGAGTTGGATAATACCCGGATATATGCCCCAGTCAGTGGTGCGGTTATTGCCCTGGCTCAGCATACGGTGGGAGGCGTGGTGAGTAGCGGGCAAACATTAATGGAACTGGTCCCCAGTGGGCAACCATTATTAGTTGAAGCCCAGTTACCAGTAGAGTTAATTGATAAAGCCAGAGCAGGCTTACCCGTTGATCTCAATTTTTCTGCTTTTAATCAGAGTAATACCCCTAAATTATACGGTTCTGTATTACATGTTGGGGCCGACCGTATACAGCATCCGCAAACCTCACAGCCTTATTACCCTTTAACCGTCGCTATTGATATGTCTCAAACCGAGTTGGCCATCCGGCCAGGTATGTCTGTTGATGTCTTTATCCGAACCGGGGAAAGATCATTACTCAATTATCTGTTTAAACCGTTAGCGGATCGCCTGCATGTAGCATTTGCTGAAGAATAACGCTTTTGGCGAATCACTGTTGGTAACTCATGGAAGATAAAGGAATATGGCGATTTAATTCATGATGATAAGAAAAAATAATACCCGCACTCTTCTTTGGTGGGGGAGTGCCATGTTTGCCAGCAGCACCCATATGTACCTGCTCTGGTTGCTGAGTACCGAATCTGTACTTGTTAAACATCCCGATGACTCCCCAGTAGCAGTGATGCTCACTTGGTCGACAGAAACGCAGTTTAGCCAAAATTTAGAGCAAAACCCGGTGGTGGGTATGCAGCAGATCTTTAACGAACCGCAGGTTGAGCAACGGGAGGCTCAACCAGAAGAAGTGAATAATTTGCTGACAGTGCCTGAACAACCCAATGCTGTACTGCTAGTTGAGAAAGAGTTGGGAATCGCTAAAAAAGAGCCAGCTAAAATAAAACGGTCACAACAACCAGTAATAAAATCGCGCAAACCCGTCATTGAAGAAACACCAGAGAACAATAATAAATCATCTCCGCCAGCAGCAACAACCAGCACCACGTTATCTGGCGAGAGTCATCAAACTGCTGCCGCAGCGAATAGTGATTCCTTGTATAAACAACAGATTAAAATGAGTTGGCGAAGTCGCTTACAAGGACATCTGATGGGGTTTAAACGTTATCCCCCCAGTGCCAGAAAACAGCGACAACAAGGCATCGCCATTATCCGTTTTGTGTTGAATAAAGATGGGCATGTTCTATCTGCACAGCTTATAAAAAGCAGTGGGGCAGCTATTTTAGATCATGAAGCATTAGCACTTATTAAACGTGCTCAGCCATTACCTAAACCACCTGGCGAGTTGTTATTGCATGGGCAAATAACATTAGCTCTGCCCATTGGTTTTGATTTAAAAAATACACGCGAGTAATAGCGGTAACGAGCACGACAATCTATAAGGCGAGTAGTTTGGCTAAACAGGGGATAAACTTCTCCCTGTTTAGTCTTATTCAGACAGCCAACCGAGCGCACAGATAGCGGTTTAGACTAATCCCTTCCTCCGAGGCATTAATTGCCAGACGCCGGTGCTGTTCCGGTGGTAAGCGAAGAACCAGTTTCCCGCTATAATGCTTTTCTGCCAAGGGTTGTGGTGGTATTTCACCATTAGTCTGCATGTCGCGCAGAATATCGGCAACCAACGCAGTGATACCTGCCAAGGCTTCGAAGCGCTCTTTTGCAAGCCATGACAAGCCAGGGAATTCCGCACACAAACCAACAAACTCATTATCTTCTGCCGACCAAGTAATCCGATACGTATAGTGTTCGATGTTAACCATTATCCATTTCCTCGAGTTTAGCCAATGCAGCGATCACCTGTTTTACCTGATAAAATTTGGCCATTCCGCTGCTGTCCTTTTGAATGTTGATCCGAGGGTCTCCTTGCCAGGGAGTACCATAGACATGATGGCTACTGGAGTAATGCCTGGGAAAGCCAAAGTAAAAATTACAGATTTTGACGAGTTCGCGGAATTTAACCCCAGCGGGGTTAGCTTTAATCTGAGCAACCCGACTGTCCATGTCTTTCATAGCACCTCCATTTTAGTATCATTAGTGGTATCAAATCAATAGTGATAGACCCACTAGTGCCGTTTTAAAACGACTAGAATTGAACAAACAGTGGGCATTACGGCTTCAGATGCCAAGTGGGATGATTCAATTCATGGAAGCAGTGCGCAAAATAAGGAATAAAAAAACCGGGCATAAAGCCCGGTGTGGGAAAACAAAAACCTTCAGCGAGTTAAATTAGTCACCTGGGCAGCGCAGGCAGCGTTCAGCCTCATCGGTACCCAACCTTAACTTGGACTGTAAATCACGCAGCGCAGTACGCAAGCCTTCTTCAATGACTGGGTGATAAAATGGCATATCCAGCATTTGATTGATGGTCATCTGTTGTTGATGTGCCCAAGCTAATAGATGTGCGATATGTTCGGCACTCGGCCCCATCATCTCGGCGCCGAGGAAACGGCCGGTTCCCTGTTCGCCATAAACGCGCAAAATACCTTTGTTTTTCAGCATGACACGCGAGCGCCCCTGATTTTCAAAAGAGACTTCACCGATTTCAAAACAACCACATGCACTGAATTTTTGTGATAATTCACGGAAGGTTGAGCCTACCATCGCAATTTGTGGGTCAGAGAAAACAACCGAGATAGGGCTGCGACGTAAGCCGGGAACCACTTCAGGGAATCCACCTGCATTCACTCCGGCGATACGGGCTTGATCGCTAGCCTCATGCAGTAATGGTAATTGGTTACTGGCATCACCGGCGATAAAGATATGTGGCACGCTGGTTTGCAGGGTAAGTCGATCAGCTTGCGGAACTCCTCGTTCGTCCAAAATGAGGGACGTATTTTCCAGACCCAGTTTATCCACATTAGGGCGACGACCAGTGGCAGCTAACACGTAATCAACCATGATCTCTTGTGGTTTACCGGTTTTATCCAGATAGCGGATAAAGACTTTATCCCCCTCACGCTGCATGACTTCCACTTTCACGTCTGGGTCAAGATAGAACTCTTCACCCAAGGTTTTCGCGGCGTAATTACGTACAATGCTGTCAGTCAGTGGGCCAACACCACCACCGACACCGAACATTTTTACTTGAACGCCCAGCCGGTGCAGTGCCTGACCGAGTTCCAGACCAATAACACCAGGTCCGAATACCGCAACAGATTCGGGTAGGTCATCCCAGCTAAACACATCATCATTAACTATCAGTCGGTCACCCAGCTCATCCCAGGCTGTGGGCCAGGTTGGGCGGGAGCCAGTCGCAATCACGATACGCTGTGCAACAATACACGTATGATCATCAACTTGTAGCGTATTATCATCAATGAAACGGGCATAGCCTTGAATTTTGTCCGCGGCTGGAATGTTATCTACACCCTCCAGCACAAAACCAACAAACCGGTCGCGCTCACGTTTAACACGACTCATCACTTCACGGCCATTAATCAGAATATCGCCTTGCGGGTGAATACCAAATTTAGGCGCTTTTTCAATATGATGTACGGCTTCGGCCGCTGCAATCAGCAGTTTGGATGGCATGCAACCAACGCGTGCACAGGTGGTACCGTATTCGCCACCTTCAATCATCACCACACTTGGGGTTGACAGTTTGGCAGCGCGATAAGCGCCAAGTCCGGCAGTGCCGCCGCCAATTACGGCGACATCAACGTTTAAGGTTTTCATGTCTGCTCCTAACATAAAAAGGGTAGGCCGAAGCCTACCAAGTATACCCGTTGTATTTGAAGCTACAGGGTTGCTGGCTACATTTGTCACCCGAATCACTTACTGGTCTTGACCTTAAAAATAAGTAAGCTCATCGGGATGAGTTCACTTGCCGCCTACCTGTAACTCCAATGACTTTGGGTATTCACATTATCTTCATTCTATTAATATTATTAAGCAGATAAGTAATTTTCCAAATCATCACTGCCACCAATATGACGGCCACCAATAAATACTTGTGGCACAGTTCCACGACCAGTGACAGCACGTAAGCTGACGGTTGTCGCATCTTTACCCAGCACGATCTCTTCATACTGAATCCCGCGTTCTTGCAGCATTTGTTTCGCTTTAGCACAGAATGGGCAGCCCGGTTTGGTAAAGACAGATACCGACTCCTGTACTTTAAAGTCGGGTGCCAGATATTTCAGCATGGTATCGGCATCGGACACTTCAAACGGGTCACCCGGCTTATTTGGCTCCACAAACATTTTCTCAACCACACCGTTACGCACCAGCATGGAGTAACGCCATGAACGTGGACCGAAGCCCAGATCAGCTTTCTCAACCAGCATATTCATGCCCTTGGTGAATTCGCCGTTACCATCTGGAACGAAAGTAATATTTTCAGCATGCTGATCAGCTTTCCAGGCATTCATCACGAAGGTATCGTTGACTGATACGCACAGAATGCTATCAACACCGTGCTGTTTAAACACACCTGCCAGTTCGTTATAGCGTGGCAGATGGCTGGAAGAACAAGTCGGGGTAAATGCACCCGGTAGTGAAAATACAATCACTGTTTTATTGCTGAACAAATCGTCGGTGGTTACATCAACCCACTGGTCCCCCTGACGAGTATGGAAAGTTACTTGTGGGATTTTTTTACCTTCTTGGCTAGTAAACATCTGTAACTCCTTAATTAAAAAATAAAATATTTAAATTTTTATGAATATCTTTTCGTTGGGGCACATTATTCATTTTATCGCTTGATAGATCTAATCACTGGTTGCTATCTTATCTATCGTCAATGGCTATCATAAAGCGGAGCACAGATGAATATTCGTGATTTAGAATACTTGGTGGCGCTGGCTGAATTCAGGCATTTCCGGCGTGCCGCCGACTCTTGCCATGTCAGCCAACCCACATTAAGTGGTCAGATTCGTAAGCTGGAAGATGAGTTGGGCGTGATGTTGCTGGAGCGCACTAGCCGTAAGGTCTTGTTTACGCAGGCTGGGCTGTTGCTAGTGGAACAAGCCAGAACTATATTGCGAGAAGTAAAGGTACTGAAAGAGATGGCCAGCTTGCAGGGCGAAAGCATGTCCGGTCCACTGCATATCGGCCTGATACCTACGGTCGGGCCTTATTTGTTGCCGCAAATCATTCCCATGTTGCATAAGGCATTTCCGAAACTGGAAATGTATCTGCATGAAGCACAAACCCAGAATCTTCTGGCTCAGTTGGACAGTGGCAAGCTGGACTGTGCCATTCTGGCACTGGTCAAAGAGACCGAAGCTTTTATCGAAGTTCCGCTATTTGATGAACCGATGAGCCTGGCTATTTATGCCGATCATCCATGGGCCGATCGTGACAGAGTGCAAATGCATGAGCTGGCGGGTGAGAAATTATTGATGTTGGAAGATGGCCACTGCCTGCGCGATCAGGCGATGGGCTTCTGTTTCCAGGCCGGTGCAGAGGAAGATACCCATTTCCGCGCCACCAGTTTGGAAACTCTGCGTAATATGGTGGCTGCGGGGAGCGGCATTACTTTGCTGCCGTCGCTGGCGGTACCGAATGAGCGCAAGCGTGATGGCGTATGCTATCTGGAGTGCTACAAGCCTGTGCCTAAACGCACTATCGCGTTGGTGTACCGCCCCGGTTCCCCACTGCGTGGCCGCTATGAGCAACTGGCCGAGGCGATACGTGAACACATGCAACCGCGTATGAATCCAGATGTTATAAAGGAAAAGCTAGAACAGGCGGTTTAAACCGTTCAGGGCTGCCACACGATAGGCTTCAGCCATCGTCGGATAGTTGAAGGTCGTATTAACGAAATATTCGATAGTATTGCCTTCTCCTTTCTGTTCCATAATCGCCTGCCCGATGTGGATAATTTCCGCTGCACGTTCGCCAAAGCAATGAATACCCAAGATCTGCTTGGTTTCCCGATGGAACAGGATTTTTAAGCTACCGGTATCCATCCCGACGATTTGCGCGCGCGCCAGATGTTTAAATTGCGCCCGGCCGACCTCGTAGGGCACTTTCATCGCGGTCAAATCTTGCTCGGTTTTCCCAACCGAACTGATTTCCGGGATAGTGTAAATACCCGTCGGAATATCCTCGATCAAATGAACGTTGGCTTCGCCTTTGATCATTGCTTGTGCCGCGATACGCCCCTGATCATAGGCCGCAGAGGCCAGACTCGGGTAACCAATCACATCACCCACCGCATACACATGTGGCAGCGCTGTCTGGTACATGCTATTGACCTTCAGCAGACCACGGCTATCGGCTTCCAGACCAATGTTTTCCAACCCTAAACCGCCGGTATTACCGGTACGACCATTGGCATACAACAAGCAGTCTGCTTTGACCTTTTTACCTGATTTCAGATGGACAATAACCCCATCAAGGGTTCCCTCAATTTGCTCAAACTCTTCGTTGTGGCGGATAACGACACCGTTATTCCAGAAGTGGTAAGAGAGGGCATCTGACATTTCCTGATCAAGGAAGGCCAGTAGGCGGTCGCGGGTATTGATTAAATCAACTTTGACGCTCAAACCACGGAAGATTGAAGCATATTCACAACCAATAACCCCTGCGCCATAGATAATGACGTGCTGAGGTTCATGGCTGAGCTGTAAAATGGTATCGCTGTCGTAAATCCGTTCATGGCTAAAATCAACATTCGCCGGGCGGTAGGGGCGTGAACCTGTAGCAATCACAATGTTATCAGCGCGTAGTGTATCGTTGGTGCCATCGGCATAACGCACGTTGATAGTATTGGCATCAATAAAGCTGGCATCGCCTGAAAACATATGGCAGTGATTGCGATCGTAAAAACCCTGGCGCATACGTGTCTGTTGATTAATAACACGATCAGCATGGTTTAAAATATCAGCGAAAGAAGAACTGATGGTTCGGGCATTGTCGCTGTAGAGTGGATTTTGGTTGAATTCGATAATACGGCTAACGGCGTGGCGCAAAGCTTTGGAAGGGATAGTGCCCCAATGGGTACATCCACCGCCCACATTATTATACCGTTCAATTACGGCAACACGGGCACCTTGCTTGACCAACCCCATAGCGGCACCTTCACCGCCAGGACCCGAGCCAATAACAATGGCATCAAAATGGAAGTGCTGTTGCATGTAGGAGAGACCTATTCTTATACAAAATTACAACGGTACATTAACATCATCCCAACCAGATACCCAATAGATTTCAAGATGCAGCCAACACATCTGTAAATTGAAAGATGACAGGTATAAGTCAATCAACCATGGGTAAATCACCGTGATGTGTGTTGTAAAGCGGCAATTCAGTATTGGGATGATACGTTTGTATAACGGTTGTTACTATAAAGTTTGGTATATTGCTGACTATATATCTTAGATTGAGAATTTGGATATCCCTTGGGCACGATTATGGGCGTCAGAGCACAACAAAAAGAGCGGACTCGTCGTTCCCTTATCGAAGCGGCGTTCAGCCAACTGAGCGCTGAGCGGAGTTTCGCCAGCCTTAGCTTGCGGGAAGTCTCTCGCGAAGCTGGTATCGCACCGACTTCTTTCTACCGGCATTTTCGCGATGTCGACGAACTTGGCCTGACAATGGTCGATGAAAGCGGCCTGATGTTGCGCCAACTGATGCGTCAGGCACGCCAGCGGATTGCCAAGGGCGGCAGTGTTATCCGTACCTCCGTATCTACATTTATGGAATTTATCGGTAATAACCCGAATGCATTTCGCTTATTGCTGCGCGAGCGTTCCGGCACGTCCGCCGCATTTCGTGCCGCAGTGGCACGTGAAATTCAGCATTTTATTGCTGAGCTGGCAGATTACCTCGAATTGGAAAACCACATGCCACGCAGCTTCACTGAAGCTCAGGCTGAGGCCATGGTCACAATTGTCTTCAGTGCTGGTGCAGAAGTGCTGGACGTGGATATTGAACAACGGCGACAGTTAGAGGAACGCTTGGTCTTACAACTGCGGATGATCTCCAAGGGCGCTTATTATTGGTATCGCCGCGAGCAGGAAAAACTCGCCGTATCTCGCACTTAATAAGGTAAGGAAAATGATGGAACAGTCTCGCCGTGAAATCGGCACCCTGCTGCTGGCGTTGATTACTGGCCTGGCAATAAATGGTTCATTTAACACGTTATTCAGCGCGTTTGTGCCTTTTTCAGTTTTTCCGCTGCTAACGTTAATATTAGCCGTATATTGTTTGCATCAGCGCTACCTCAATTTCGCCATGCCACATGGCTTGCCAGTACTGGCCTCCGCGTGTTTCCTGCTCGGGATTTTGCTGTATAGCGCGATTGTTCGGGTTGAGCATCCGGCAATTGGTTCTAATTTCGTTCCTTCTATTCTCAGTGTCGTGTTGGTGTTCTGGATCTTGTTTAAGCTAAAAGCACGTAAGTCGGTGCAATCAGAATCTGAGCCAGATAATTCGGATAACCAGCAGCCGCAATAACCTGAAAGCGATATGTTTTAAAACGACATATTTTAAAACGAAAAAGGGCAACATCGCGTTGCCCTTTTACTTATCTATTGCCTGTCAGCCGCGCTTTTCCAGCAATACCCCACACTCCATATGATGGGTGTAGGGGAACTGATCGAACAGTGCTAATCGGCTGATTTTATGTGTCTGTTGTAACTGTTCCAGATTGGCGCACAGCGTTTCAGGGTTACAGGAGATATAAAGGATACGCGGATAACCTTGTACCAGTTTGACTGTCTCGTTATCCAGCCCGCTGCGCGGGGGATCGACAAAAATGGTCTCGCAGTTATAACTGCTCAGATCAATACCCTTCAAACGGTTAAACTCGCGTACACCTTGCATTGCCTGGGTAAACTCTTCAGCTGACATGCGGATAATTTGCACGTTATCGATATTATTTGCCGCGATATTGTATTGTGCCGCTGCCACTGAGGGTTTAGCGATTTCTGTTGCCAACACCCGTGCAAAATTGCGTGCTAGCGCCAACGAGAAATTACCATTACCGCAATACAACTCCAATAAATCACCGCTGGCATTTTTAGTGGCATCAATCGCCCATTCCAGCATATGAATATTCACCGCTGCATTCGGTTGGGTGAAACTATTCTCCACCTGACGATAAATCATTTCACGCCCAGCAACCGGTAACACTTCATCGATATAGTCGTGATCTAGCATGATTTTAGTTTTCGATGCCCGGCCAATCAGTTGCAGATCAAAACCTTGTTCGCGTAGCTTTTCACGTAATTCCAGCGCCTTCTGCTGCCACTCTTCATCTAATTGACGGTGATACAGCAAAGAGGCGATCAATTTACCGCTTAGGGTAGATAAGTAATCAATCTGGAACAGTTTACGCCGCAAAATCGGTTCGGCCCTGATGGCCGTCATCAGCGCACTCATCAGACGATTGATCAACAAACTTGCCACCGGGAACTGTTCAACACGGATACGCTGTTTGGTCTGCTGGTCAAACATGATGTGGTACAAGTCATCTTCATCGTGCCAAACGCGAAACTCGGCTCTCATGCGGTAATGCTCTGCCGGAGAACGGAATATTTCCGCAGCAGGTGCCTGAAACGGCAACATCATCGTCTGAAGACGGGCAGATTTTTCCGCCAGTTGTTGGTCGTAACTGTCTGTCGGCAGGATGTCGGGAGTCATGTTTCTTCTCGTCTGGCCATTATAAAAGAGAGGTATTGCTGCGGATTGTAGGGAAAGTGGGAGTGATGTCCAGTTTTGTTGTGTTTATTCCCTATAACGAGGATGGAAGTCTAGACATCTATTTTACTTGATCGTAGCATTGCGGTCCGGCCTCATGCTGTTACTGAAACACCTACGAGTTAAAAGGGAATCCGGTGTAAATCCGGAGCTGACGCGCAGCGGTAAGGGGAAGTTACGGCGATAGGTTTCAACCAGACACTGTCCGCAAGGGCGGGAAGTCATCGCCAGCTCTATTTCACGGTATTAATTCATTTAAGTAATGAAGAAGACGTGACATCAGAGATCCCAAGCCCGAAGACCTGCCGGTATTACGTCGCAATATGCGTGGTCGTCGCGAACTATCGGCCATGGCACTGCGGCATCCGCCAATTGAGTTTGGATGCTTGTATTCATGACAATTAAAAAATATACGCTGATCACAGCCCTTTCTGTGACGGCATTTTCTGGATGGGCCCAGGACAGCACCACAACAGGTAATAAAGACGAAATGGTGGTTACCGCCAATCGATTCCCCCAACCCATATCTTCTATCTTGGCTCCGGTTGATGTTGTTACTCGTAATGATATTGATCGCTGGCAATCAACTAACCTGAATGATGTCATGCGCCGCTTGCCTGGTGTGAACATTGCACAAACTGGTGGGCCTGGCCAACAGAGTTCCTTGTTTATCCGAGGTACAGATGCCAGGCATGTTTTAGTTCTGGTTGATGGTGTTCGTCTGAATCAGTCGGGTATCAGCGGTTCTTCTGATCTCAGCCAAATCCCTGTCTCTTTAGTACAGCGTATTGAATATATTCGTGGACCACGTTCTGCGGTATATGGTTCAGATGCTATCGGTGGGGTAGTAAACATCATTACTGTGCGTGAAGCCTTGGGTAGCACACTCACCGCAGGCGTGGGTTCGAATGGTTACCAGAACTACGGTGGTTCAACTCAGCAAAAACTGGGTGATAACACCACAGTGACGTTGGCAGGAAATTACGATTACAGTAAAGGTTATGACATTGTTGCTGCTGGTAATACTGGCATGGCAAGCCAGCCGGATCGTGACGGATACATGGGGAAAATGCTGTGGGCAGGTGTTAATCATGATTTCAATAATCAATTCAGTGGCTTTGCGCGTGCTTACGGTTTCGATAATCGTAGTGATTATGACGGCAGTTATTATCCCGGTTCAGCATTATTAGATACCCGCCAGCTATCAAGCCGTACTTATGACACTGGGTTACGTTTTAAAAATGGAATTTATGCGTCTCAACTGATCGCAAGTTATAACCGCACTAAAGACTATAACTATGATCCATTGTTTGGCCGGCATGATGTATCCGCCTCTTTAGATGATGCAGAACAATACAACTTACAATGGGGTAATACGCTACAAGTCGGTAAAGGCGAGGTTAGTGCAGGGGCTGATTGGCAGGAACAAACAACCAAACGCAAAGCGATGAGTGCAACTAATTCTGATGAATACACACTGCGCAACACGGGTATTTATCTGACAGGGCAGCAACAGATCAATGATGTCACTTTAGAAGGCTCAGCGCGCAGTGACGATAATTCGCAATTTGGTTGGCACTCCACCTGGCAGACCAGCGCGGGATGGGAATTTATTGATGGCTATCGTTTGATCGGTTCTTACGGTACTGCCTATAAGGCTCCCAATCTAATGCAGCTTTATAGTGCCTATGGCGGTAACACGAACCTGAAACCAGAAGAGAGCAAACAATGGGAAGGCGGGCTTGAAGGCTTAACCGGGCCGGTAACTTGGCGTTTATCCACTTATCGTAATGATATTGAACAACTTATAGACTATGACAGTAGTAGCAACCGTTACTACAATGTGAGTAAAGCGGTGATAAAAGGTGTGGAATGGACGGGTGCTTTCGACACAGGGCCGTTATCTCACCAAGTTACTTTGGAATATCTTGATCCTCGCGATGCTGAAACCAATCAAATTCTGGTGCGCCGCGCTAAGCAACAGGTCAAATACCAACTTGATTGGCTGGTGGCCGAGTTAGATTGGTCAGTAACATATCAATATCTTGGCCAGCGTTATGACAATATATTCGATCCAACCACTTTTGCACCAAGCTCAGTAAAACTGGGAGGGATTAGCCTTTGGGATCTAGCTGTTTCATATCCGGTCACCTCTCATCTCACAGTTCGTGGTAGAATTGCCAACCTGTTTGATAAAGATTATGAGACGGTTTATGGCTATAAAACCGCTGGACGAGAGTATTACCTCACCGGAAGCTATAACTTCTAAGGCTGATACTGCTCCTCGCCCGACAGCACTGATTTTTGACTCAGGTGTTGGCGGGCTATCTGTCTATCAAGAGATTCGGCAGTTGTTGCCGGATCTCCACTATATATATGCTTTCGACAATGTCGCTTTCCCTTATGGGGAGAAGTCCGGTGAGTTTATCGTTGAACGCGTTCTGGAAATTGTCACTGCGGTACAGCAGCGCCATCCGCTGGCAATCGTCGTCATTGCCTGTAACACCGCCAGCACAGTAGTACTTCCTGCTTTACGTGAACGCTTTGCATTCCCTGTGGTTGGGGTTGTTCCTGCTATCAAACCGGCGGTGCGATTAACCCGCAATGGTGTTGTTGGCTTATTGGCTACCCGTGGCACGGTACATGCTTCTTATACACGGGACTTGATTGAGCGCTTTGCTACCGATTGCAAAATTGAATTGCTGGGTTCATCTGAGCTGGTGGAACTGGCAGAGTCCAAGTTGCATGGTGGTGCTGTACCTATCGAAACATTAAAGAAAATCCTCCACCCATGGTTGGCGATGCGTGAGCCACCGGACACCATTGTATTGGGGTGCACTCATTTCCCTCTATTAGTAGAAGAGTTGGCGCAAGTGTTGCCTGAAGGTACTCGCATGGTCGATTCCGGTGCCGCAATTGCTCGTCGCACTGCCTGGCTCATCTCTTCTCAAGAAAATGTAGTTTCTTCTCAGGAAGATAATATTGCTTACTGCATGGCGTTGAATGCAGATACTGACGTTTTATTGCCCGTTTTGCAGGGTTATGGCTTCCCGGTGCTGCAAAAACTGCCAATTTAAAGGCATTTTGACTAAAGATTCAGCGGTTGAAAAGTTTTTTCAAATTAGGGGTTGCAGGCTGTCAGGAACTCCCTATAATGCGCCTCCACTGACCGGGAACAACGAAACATACTTCGCCGGGTCAGGAAGCGAAAAGAATGATTTTGACTTCGAAAGAAACCAAAGAAACTCTTGACTCTTCAGCGGGAAAGCGTATTATCTGCCTCCCGCGTTACCGTAAGATTCGCCGAAAGGCAAACGGGTAACGAACGCTCTTTAACAATTTATCAGACAATCTGTGTGGGCACTCGCAAGACGATATCGAAGCCTGTTTCGACAGGCAGAAGCAATATCAAAGTCTTGAAGAGTGACCAAAGCAGTACACATTTGAACTTCGGTTCGAATGCTTATTTGCAGAAAGTAATCTTTGAGCATCGCTGCTTTTATTAGCAGCAAATCAAACAAATCTTAAATTGAAGAGTTTGATCATGGCTCAGATTGAACGCTGGCGGCAGGCCTAACACATGCAAGTCGAGCGGCAGCGGGAAGTAGTTTACTACTTTGCCGGCGAGCGGCGGACGGGTGAGTAATGTCTGGGAAACTGCCTGATGGAGGGGGATAACTACTGGAAACGGTAGCTAATACCGCATGACCTCGCAAGAGCAAAGTGGGGGACCTTCGGGCCTCACGCCATCGGATGTGCCCAGATGGGATTAGCTAGTAGGTGGGGTAATGGCTCACCTAGGCGACGATCCCTAGCTGGTCTGAGAGGATGACCAGCCACACTGGAACTGAGACACGGTCCAGACTCCTACGGGAGGCAGCAGTGGGGAATATTGCACAATGGGCGCAAGCTTGATGCAGCCATGCCGCGTGTGTGAAGAAGGCCTTCGGGTTGTAAAGCACTTTCAGCGAGGAGGAAGGCAATCGTGTTAATAGCACGGTTGATTGACGTTACTCGCAGAAGAAGCACCGGCTAACTCCGTGCCAGCAGCCGCGGTAATACGGAGGGTGCAAGCGTTAATCGGAATTACTGGGCGTAAAGCGCACGCAGGCGGTTTGTTAAGTCAGATGTGAAATCCCCGCGCTTAACGTGGGAACTGCATTTGAAACTGGCAAGCTAGAGTCTTGTAGAGGGGGGTAGAATTCCAGGTGTAGCGGTGAAATGCGTAGAGATCTGGAGGAATACCGGTGGCGAAGGCGGCCCCCTGGACAAAGACTGACGCTCAGGTGCGAAAGCGTGGGGAGCAAACAGGATTAGATACCCTGGTAGTCCACGCTGTAAACGATGTCGACTTGGAGGTTGTGCCCTTGAGGCGTGGCTTCCGGAGCTAACGCGTTAAGTCGACCGCCTGGGGAGTACGGCCGCAAGGTTAAAACTCAAATGAATTGACGGGGGCCCGCACAAGCGGTGGAGCATGTGGTTTAATTCGATGCAACGCGAAGAACCTTACCTACTCTTGACATCCACGGAATTTAGCAGAGATGCTTTAGTGCCTTCGGGAACCGTGAGACAGGTGCTGCATGGCTGTCGTCAGCTCGTGTTGTGAAATGTTGGGTTAAGTCCCGCAACGAGCGCAACCCTTATCCTTTGTTGCCAGCACGTAATGGTGGGAACTCAAGGGAGACTGCCGGTGATAAACCGGAGGAAGGTGGGGATGACGTCAAGTCATCATGGCCCTTACGAGTAGGGCTACACACGTGCTACAATGGCAGATACAAAGTGAAGCGAACTCGCGAGAGCAAGCGGACCACATAAAGTCTGTCGTAGTCCGGATTGGAGTCTGCAACTCGACTCCATGAAGTCGGAATCGCTAGTAATCGTAGATCAGAATGCTACGGTGAATACGTTCCCGGGCCTTGTACACACCGCCCGTCACACCATGGGAGTGGGTTGCAAAAGAAGTAGGTAGCTTAACCTTCGGGAGGGCGCTTACCACTTTGTGATTCATGACTGGGGTGAAGTCGTAACAAGGTAACCGTAGGGGAACCTGCGGTTGGATCACCTCCTTACCTAAACGATACGCATTGCGTAGTGTCCACACAGATTGTCTGATAGAAAGTAACGAGCAAATAAGGCCGGACTGAGAGATTAGTCGGGCTTTAGTACCTTGTTGGGTCTGTAGCTCAGGTGGTTAGAGCGCACCCCTGATAAGGGTGAGGTCGGTGGTTCAAGTCCACTCAGACCCACCAACTCATCCTCATAGTGCGTTACAGACACACTCGTTTATACCCATAAACGTCGCGTGACTGCGTCTTGTCTGAGAATGAGTTATGCCGATAAGGTATTTTGCTTTTTATATGGGGCTATAGCTCAGCTGGGAGAGCGCCTGCCTTGCACGCAGGAGGTCAGCGGTTCGATCCCGCTTAGCTCCACCATATAAAAAAACTATTTCAAAACGTACTGCGGTCGTAAGGCACAGTGTGTTGTGAAATATTGCTCTTTAACAATCTGGAACAAGCTGAAAATTGAAACATTACAGCCGAAATTTATCTCTCCGTAGATATACTGAGATAAAGAGTAACCTGTAATAGAGTCTCTCAAATAATCGCAATGCCAATGTGCATTCTGATGAAGAGAGTCGCGTGAGCTAAGTGAAGGCAAGGCGTACGGCACGGAGGACGCGGAGTGAACTTAACGTTCATGAGCATTCCGAGTACCGCACAACGCTGTATTCACGACGCGCAACCGACTTGAACATAAGAAACATCTTTGGGTTGTGAGGTTAAGCGACTAAGCGTACACGGTGGATGCCTAGGCAGTCAGAGGCGATGAAGGGCGTGCTAATCTGCGAAAAGCGTCGGTAAGCTGATATGAAGCGTTACAACCGACGATACCCGAATGGGGAAACCCAGTGCAATTCGTTGCACTATTGCATGGTGAATACATAGCCATGCAAGGCGAACCGGGGGAACTGAAACATCTAAGTACCCCGAGGAAAAGAAATCAACCGAGATTCCCCCAGTAGCGGCGAGCGAACGGGGAAGAGCCCAGAGTCTGAATCAGTTTGTGTGTTAGTGGAAGCGTCTGGAAAGTCGCACGGTACAGGGTGATAGTCCCGTACACCAAAACACACTTGCTGTGAACTCGATGAGTAGGGCGGGACACGTGACATCCTGTCTGAATATGGGGGGACCATCCTCCAAGGCTAAATACTCCTGACTGACCGATAGTGAACCAGTACCGTGAGGGAAAGGCGAAAAGAACCCCGGCGAGGGGAGTGAAATAGAACCTGAAACCGTGTACGTACAAGCAGTGGGAGCACCTTCGTGGTGTGACTGCGTACCTTTTGTATAATGGGTCAGCGACTTATATTTTGTAGCAAGGTTAACCGAATAGGGGAGCCGTAGGGAAACCGAGTCTTAACTGGGCGTCTAGTTGCAAGGTATAGACCCGAAACCCGGTGATCTAGCCATGGGCAGGTTGAAGGTTGGGTAACACTAACTGGAGGACCGAACCGACTAATGTTGAAAAATTAGCGGATGACTTGTGGCTGGGGGTGAAAGGCCAATCAAACCGGGAGATAGCTGGTTCTCCCCGAAAGCTATTTAGGTAGCGCCTCGTGAACTCATCTTCGGGGGTAGAGCACTGTTTCGGCTAGGGGGTCATCCCGACTTACCAAACCGATGCAAACTCCGAATACCGAAGAATGTTATCACGGGAGACACACGGCGGGTGCTAACGTCCGTCGTGAAGAGGGAAACAACCCAGACCGCCAGCTAAGGTCCCAAAGTCATGGTTAAGTGGGAAACGATGTGGGAAGGCACAGACAGCCAGGATGTTGGCTTAGAAGCAGCCATCATTTAAAGAAAGCGTAATAGCTCACTGGTCGAGTCGGCCTGCGCGGAAGATGTAACGGGGCTAAACCATGCACCGAAGCTGCGGCAGCGACACTTAGGTGTTGTTGGGTAGGGGAGCGTTCTGTAAGCCGTTGAAGGTGACCTGTGAGGGTTGCTGGAGGTATCAGAAGTGCGAATGCTGACATAAGTAACGATAATGCGGGTGAAAAACCCGCACGCCGGAAGACCAAGGGTTCCTGTCCAACGTTAATCGGGGCAGGGTGAGTCGACCCCTAAGGCGAGGCTGAAAAGCGTAGTCGATGGGAAACAGGTTAATATTCCTGTACTTGGTGTTACTGCGAAGGGGGGACGGAGAAGGCTAGGCTAGCCGGGCGACGGTTGTCCCGGTTTAAGCATGTAGGCGGAGTGACTTGGTAAATCCGGTTGCTTATCAACGCTGAGGTGTGATGACGAGCCACTACGGTGGTGAAGTAGTTGATGCCAAGCTTCCAGGAAAAGCCTCTAAGCATCAGGTAACATTAAATCGTACCCCAAACCGACACAGGTGGTCAGGTAGAGAATACTCAGGCGCTTGAGAGAACTCGGGTGAAGGAACTAGGCAAAATGGTGCCGTAACTTCGGGAGAAGGCACGCTGGCATTAGGTAATGGGACTTGCTCCCGGCGCCGAAGCCAGTCGCAGATACCAGCTGGCTGCAACTGTTTAATAAAAACACAGCACTGTGCAAACACGAAAGTGGACGTATACGGTGTGACGCCTGCCCGGTGCTGGAAGGTTAATTGATGGGGTCAGCCGCAAGGCGAAGCTCTTGATCGAAGCCCCAGTAAACGGCGGCCGTAACTATAACGGTCCTAAGGTAGCGAAATTCCTTGTCGGGTAAGTTCCGACCTGCACGAATGGCGTAATGATGGCCAGGCTGTCTCCACCCGAGACTCAGTGAAATTGAACTCGCTGTGAAGATGCAGTGTACCCGCGGCAAGACGGAAAGACCCCGTGAACCTTTACTATAGCTTGACACTGAACATTGAGCCTTGATGTGTAGGATAGGTGGGAGGCATTGAAGTGTGGACGCCAGTCTGCATGGAGCCAACCTTGAAATACCACCCTTTAATGTTTGATGTTCTAACTCGGCCCCGTGATCCGGGGTGAGGACAGTGTCTGGTGGGTAGTTTGACTGGGGCGGTCTCCTCCCAAAGAGTAACGGAGGAGCACGAAGGTTAGCTAATCACGGTCGGACATCGTGAGGTTAGTGCAAAGGCATAAGCTAGCTTGACTGCGAGAGTGACG
Organism: Yersinia sp. 2540 StPb PI; assembly: GCF_052217165.1. Lineage (NCBI taxonomy): Bacteria > Pseudomonadati > Pseudomonadota > Gammaproteobacteria > Enterobacterales > Yersiniaceae > Yersinia > Yersinia sp. 2540 StPb PI. The sequence goes on along the minus strand of NZ_JAZGQC010000001.1, from coordinate 290,751 downwards.
GCTCGAGCAGGTACGAAAGTAGGTCTTAGTGATCCGGTGGTTCTGAATGGAAGGGCCATCGCTCAACGGATAAAAGGTACTCCGGGGATAACAGGCTGATACCGCCCAAGAGTTCATATCGACGGCGGTGTTTGGCACCTCGATGTCGGCTCATCACATCCTGGGGCTGAAGTAGGTCCCAAGGGTATGGCTGTTCGCCATTTAAAGTGGTACGCGAGCTGGGTTTAGAACGTCGTGAGACAGTTCGGTCCCTATCTGCCGTGGGCGTTGGAAGATTGAGAGGGGCTGCTCCTAGTACGAGAGGACCGGAGTGGACGAATCACTGGTGTTCGGGTTGTCATGCCAATGGCATTGCCCGGTAGCTAAATTCGGAAGAGATAACCGCTGAAAGCATCTAAGCGGGAAACTTGCCTCGAGATGAGTCTTCCCTGGGGCTTTAAGCCCCCTGAAGGAACGTTAAAGACTATGACGTTGATAGGCTGGGTGTGTAAGTGCAGCGATGCATTGAGCTAACCAGTACTAATGATCCGTGAGGCTTAACCTTACAACACCAAAGGTGTTTTAGATTTGAAAGATTGATATTTTCAGCGAAGTTCCGAGATTGGGCTGGCTGGCTGTGTGGAAACATATAGCGGGTTTAGTTTAGACAGAATTTGCCTGGCGGCCATAGCGCGGTGGTCCCACCTGATCCCATGCCGAACTCAGAAGTGAAACGCCGTAGCGCCGATGGTAGTGTGGGGTCTCCCCATGCGAGAGTAGGACACTGCCAGGCATCAAACACGAGTTATCAGAGTGACATCTGGTAACTGACAAAATCGCTTAGAGCGGTTTTGCACAGCGCGGAGCGCTGGCCCTGTCAAGGGTAAATATCGGGAAGATACACGTAAAAGAATCGGTGGAGCGGTAGTTCAGTTGGTTAGAATACCTGCCTGTCACGCAGGGGGTCGCGGGTTCGAGCCCCGTCCGTTCCGCCACTTATTTAAATTATGCCTGCTTATCTTAGCAGGCATAATGTTAAGCATAATTTAGGGGCGTAGCTCAGTTGGTAGAGCACCGGTCTCCAAAACCGGGTGTCGCGAGTTCGAGTCTCTCCGCCCCTGCCATATAAATAACCCTTCGCGAAAGCGAGGGGTTTTTTTATGCCCAAAAATCGTAATTAGTACATTTATGATACGCCGATACACTTACACTACTTCTTTAACATAGTTCTGCTTTTATCTTGACCTCTGTTCTGACCACTATTCCCTCATATTTTCCATCCATTTTACCAATTCCAAAAAGATCTTTTTGTTCGAACAATATTCTGCCATTAACAACAGTTATTTTTTAAGCCTGACAAAATTTTAAAAGGTAACGTTCCCAATGCATACCTATTTAGCTGAATTTATGTACAAAACGATTGTTATTCTGTGGTGTGACGTTGCTCATTATTACTTTTACAAAATGTACTAAAACTAATTAACATTTTAGCTATCAGGAAGCTCACCTTAAAAAACATCATATGCTTTTAGAACAACATAATTTGCAAATTGGCCGATGCTCAGGACAGTAAATGACCTGAATGATTATCTTAACTGTTCTTCGGAATGGTAGTGAGTCAGCGGCTCGACGATGACAAGTGAGGAGAGAAATATGTACAGGCGTTTACTGTTAGCAGCAGCTGTAACAGCGGCAATGTGTAGTGCAGTCCAAGCGGCTCCGCTAGTCGTGGGTTTTTCTCAAATTGGTTCAGAGTCCGGTTGGCGCTCTGCGGAAACTAAGGTTTCTAAACAAGAGGCTGAAAAGCGCGGTATTACATTAAAAATCGCGGATGCTCAACAAAAACAAGAGAACCAAATCAAGGCTGTTAGATCGTTTATTGCTCAGGGTGTTGATGCCATTTTTATTGCTCCTGTGGTTGCAACGGGTTGGACACCGGTTTTGCAGGAAGCGAAAGAAGCTAAAATCCCGGTATTCCTGCTTGACCGAATGATAGAGGTGAATGATCCCTCCCTGTACACCGCCGCAGTGGCTTCAGACAGTGTATATGAAGGTAAAGTCGCTGGTGAGTGGCTACTGAAAGATGTGGCAGGTAAACCTTGTAATGTGGTTGAACTACAAGGCACTGTTGGCTCGAGTGTGGCTATTAACCGCAAGAAAGGTTTTGCTGACGGGATAGCGTCGGCACCTAACGTAAAAATAATTCGCTCTCAGTCCGGGGATTTCACACGGAGTAAAGGCAAAGAAGTAATGGAGAGTTTCATTAAAGCGGAGCAAAACGGTAAGAACATCTGTGCTGTCTATGCACATAACGATGATATGGCGATAGGTGCCATTCAAGCCATTAAAGAAGCCGGGTTGAAGCCGGGTTCAGAGATCAAAATTGTATCCATCGATGGCGTTCCTGATATTTTTAAAGCGATGAGTAGCGGAGAGGCTAATGCTACTGTTGAGTTGACACCGAATATGGCAGGCCCTGCTTTCGATGCATTAATTGCGCTGAAGAAAGATGGCACCCAACCGCCTAAGTTTATCCAGACAGAATCTCGTCTGTTACAGCCTGATACGGCTAAACAGGAATACGAATCTAAGAAGAGCCTTGGTTATTGATTCAAATGGCGGGGCTTGCTCCGCCTGCTTTCGTCACCTGTATTTGGGCAATATCTGAGTCGTTTTTGAACGTGGGTACATCTGATGGAAACACTGCTAGAAGTCCGTGGCTTGTCAGTTGAATTTCCTGGTGTTAAGGCATTGGACTCTGTCGATTTTTCTCTGCTTCGCGGTGAAGTTGTCGCATTGTTAGGGGAAAATGGTGCAGGAAAGTCGACTTTAATCAAAGCATTAACTGGGGTCTATAAGCGGGCCGCCGGTGAAGTTTATTTAGATGGTAAGGCCATTTGTCCCATTGATACTGCGGATGCCCAGAAACTGGGGATTGGCACTGTTTATCAAGAGGTCAACTTGCTGCCCAATATATCTGTTGCGGCAAATCTATTTATTGGCCGTGAGCCATTACGTTGGGGGTTAATTGACCATCGTACGATGAATCTACAGGCAGAAAAACTGCTAACGGGCTATGGTCTTACATTAGATGTGCAGCAACCGTTAGCTAACTTTTCTATTGCAATACAACAGATTGTCGCCATTGCTCGCGCGGTCGATCTATCAGCAAAAGTACTTATTCTGGATGAGCCAACGGCAAGTTTAGATGCTAAAGAAGTCAGTATGTTGCTGGATATTTTGCGTCAGTTACGAGATCAGGGTATCGGTATGGTATTCGTGACGCATTTCCTCGATCAGGTTTATCGGATCAGCGATCGTATTACTGTCTTACGCAATGGCAAACTTGTTGGCACTAAAACAACCGCAGAACTTCCCCGTATCGAATTGGTTCAGATGATGTTGGGCCATAGCTTTGATGAGCAATTACTCAAACGTGGTGAACATAATATTGTGGCAAGCAACCCACTGGTTGAGTTTAAAAACTATGGTCGGCGGGGTGTGGTGGAAAATTTCGATTTGGCTGTTTCTCCTGGTGAAATTGTCGGACTTGCTGGGCTATTAGGATCTGGGCGCACCGAGACTGCGCAATTAATTTTCGGTGTTACGACACCGGATACTGGGGAGGCCAAAATACAAGGCAAGCCCGTTAAGATCCGAACACCACGCACGGCATCAAAATTCGGTTTTGGCTATTGCCCAGAAGATCGTAAAACTGATGGCATTGTCGGTGCTGCAACAGTTCGGGAGAATATTATTCTGGCCTTACAGGCCCAGCGCGGATGGTTAAGGCCACTTTCAATGCGGGAACAAACTCAAATTGCTGAGCAATTCATTCAGCAGCTTGGTATTCGTACTCCTGGCCCTGAGCAACAAATTCAGTATCTCTCCGGTGGAAACCAGCAAAAAGTTTTATTAGCGCGCTGGCTTGCCACAAAACCTCGATTTTTGATTTTAGATGAGCCAACGCGCGGTATTGACGTGGGGGCGCATGCTGAAATTATTCGGCTGATTGAGAAACTGTGTGATGAAGGGCTGGCACTGTTAATTATCTCTTCCGAATTAGAGGAATTGGCAGGTTATGCCGATCGCGTCATTGTTCTGCGTGACCGTCGACATATTGCACAACTCGGTCACGATGAGATTTCCGTTCCTGCCATCATGCAGGCGATCGCGGTGCAATAAGGAGTTACTTCATGGTTAATAGGAGCCTGTCAATGCCGCAACGGCCGCGCAAAGTTAAATGGGTCTTGCCGAAAGGTGTCACTCAATTTGGTGCTCTGGCGGTCATTTTATTGATTGATAGTTTAGTCGCCCCGAACTTTTTCTCGATCCATATTCAGGATGGACGGTTGTTTGGCAGTGTCATCGATATTCTAAATCGCGGTGCTCCCGTTGCTTTACTGGCATTAGGTATGACACTGGTCATTGCTACTGGCGGCATTGATTTGTCGGTTGGTGCGGTAATGGCAATAGCCGGTGCAACTGCGGCCACACTGACCAGTGCTGGATATCCTTTGCCAACGGTATTAGTCGCCGCCCTTGCGGTTGGCGCGTTATGTGGTTTATGGAACGGTTTCTTAGTGGCGGTATTACAAATCCAACCGATTGTGGCCACCTTAATGTTAATGGTGGCAGGACGGGGGATAGCCCAGCTGATTACTGAGGGGCAGATTGTTACATTTGATACGGGTGGCTTGGCGAAGTTGGGTAGCAGTACGCTGATGTATTTGCCGATGTCAGTAGTCATCGCATTTAGTATGTTGATTATAGTGTGGTTATTGACCCGAAAAACAGCACTGGGTCTATTCATTGAGTCTGTTGGTATCAACTTACGATCAGCACGTAATGCGGGAGTGAGTACTCGCTTGGTGCTGATTGCCGTGTATGTGATTTGTGGTATCTGTGCAGCGGTCGCTGGCATTATTGTGACGGCAGATATTCGTGGTGCCGATGCTAACAATGCTGGTTTATGGCTGGAGCTGGATGCAATTCTGGCGGTAGTCATTGGTGGTGCATCTTTAATGGGAGGGCGGTTTAATCTTTTGCTTTCGGTTATTGGTGCTTTGATTATTCAAGGGATGAATACAGGGATCTTACTTTCAGGCTATCAGCCAGAGTTTAACCTGGTCCTTAAAGCTATTGTGGTATTAGCCGTCTTGATTGTGCAGTCACCGATGATCTCATTTAGCCATATCTTCACGAGGCGAAAATAATGTTAAAGCGCAATATTCCTTTGCTGATTACTATCGCCGTTTTTATTCTGGGATACGCTTTTTGTCTCAGTCAGTTCCCCAGTTTCTCCTCCACCCGAGTGTGGTGTGATTTACTGACTGATAATGCTTTTCTGGGCATTGTCGCCGTAGGGATGACTTTCGTTATTCTATCGGGCGGCATCGATTTATCGGTTGGGTCGGTAATTGCATTTACCGGCGTGTTATTGGCTAAGTTAATCGGAACTTATGGTATTCACCCAATGTATGCTTTTGCCATTGTCTTAGTTATGGGGGCGATGTTTGGTGCATTGATGGGGTGGATTATTGATTCTCTGAAACTCCCTGCGTTTATTATTACTCTGGCTGGGATGTTCTTCGTTCGTGGTATGAGTTTTATCGTCTCTGAAGAGTCGATACCGATTGATCACCCACTTTATGCCACGCTGGCGAACTATGCCTGGAAAGTTCCTGGTGGCGGCCGATTCACATTATTAGCTTTCATCATGCTAATGGTTGTGGCATTTGGCATTCTGTTGGCTCATCGAACCCGCTTTGGCCATAATGTTTATGCCATCGGGGGTAATAGCGTTTCTGCCGGACTGATGGGTGTTCCTGTCAGGCAAACGACAATTAAAATTTATATGTTATCGAGCACGTTAGCCGCGCTATCGGGAATCGTTTTCTCACTCTATACCTCTGCTGGCTATGCATTAGCAGCCAGTGGTGTTGAGCTAGATGCCATTGCCGCAGTCGTTATCGGTGGCACATTACTTACCGGTGGTATCGGGACAGTTTTCGGCACGCTGTTTGGTGTCTTGATTCAGGGGTTGATTCAGAGCTACATCACATTCGATGGCACACTTAGCTCATGGTGGACCAAAATTGTCATCGGAATATTATTATTTAGCTTTATTGCGATTCAGAAGGCGATGAGTGCTTTTTATCTGAACCGGCGTGCTCGCCCTCAGTCGCCGCCACTTAATCCCGTATAGCGCTCTGAGCTGCGTTATTCATCGGTGTTTTTAATAGTTGTCGAATCAATGTTTGCTGGTCACTGTTTTGCAACCAAACAGCATACAGTGGCCGCACAATAGCTGGCATATCAGCGTTCATGGCTAATTGAGGGTATTCTTTTTGCCAGTGTTCGGGCAGGAAAGCACAGCCACCGGTGGTTTCTAATAGCTGCCGGGTCAAATGTGCCGATGTGGTCGTTAATACCGCCATTTGCTCGCTCTCCAGCAATCTATTCTCTTGCTGATGAAAATCAGCTCCCCACTCAAGCTTGATATAAGGTGCTTCATTTGCATTTTTATGCTCGGCGTCTGGCTCAGTTTCTTTCGATAAATCAATCGGCTCAAAAGAAAATAGTCGCAGCGAAAAATGCCCTAACAGTTGGCTTGCCAGTTCATCCATTTTAGGTGGTTCGGTCGTTATCAATAAATCCAGTTGCCGTTCGTGCAACTGTTTCACCAGCGAGTGCCGCAGTGCAATCCGCGCCTCAAGGCGCAATGCCTCTCGTTGTTTATATAATTGTTGCAACCACGGAGTGAGGTATGCCTCCCACAGTGAGGCGGTTGCACCAATGGACAACTCGGTATGCTGTAGTGAGTGAGCAACCTCTTTTTTGGCTAGTTGCCAGGTACTCATTAGTGTTTCTGCGTAAGGCACCAAACGTTCTCCCGCAGGTGTCAGACGAATATTATTGCGATGACGAGTGAATAAATTTGCACCTAATTGATTTTCCAACTGACGGATACGAAAACTTACCGCCGACTGTGTTAAGTACAAAGATTCAGCAGCGCGACCAAAGTGGCGAGTCCTACTGACCTCCAAAAAGGTTTTCAGTAATTCGGTATCCAAACCCATCTCCAATTTTTTTTGTCGTTAAGATTTAAATGTTTTGTTTTACACGCTGTCAAGCCTATCTAATACTCCGCGCCATAAACAGCACGACCATGAGAGAATTAGGAGCGTGTCAGATGGCGGATAGCTTCATCACGACCAATCGTTTTTTTGATAATAAGCATTATCCTCGCGGGTTCTCGCGCCACGGCGATTTCACCATTAAAGAGGCGCAATTACTAGAGCGCCATGGCTACGCCTTCAACGAACTCGATCTCGGAAAACGCCAGCCTGTAACGGAAGAAGAACAGTTGTTTGTTGCTGTTTGTCGCGGCGAACGTGAGCCCGTCAGTGCCGAGGAGAAAGTCTGGTCCAAATATGTGACCCGAACTCGTCGTCCTAAACGCTTCCATACTCTATCAGGCGGCAAGCCGCAGATGGATGCGGTGGAAGATTATACCGATAGCGACGATTAATCCCCTCTTATCCTTCGTCCTAGAAATCGCAGGGGTGTTAGCGGCGCACTCTTACCCGAATCACTTACTTGAGTAAGTTCATCGGGATGCGTTTGCTTGCTGCCTACCTGCGATTCCAATGACGTTGGATATCAGATAGGTGTTTGATAATAGGGGGTTTTTCTCCCCTATTTACATCAGGCTCTTGTGTAACTGCAACAGCAGCCGGTCCATACAACGATAGCTCAGTGCTTCAGAAAGATGATTTCTTTGGATGTAATTCTCCTGAGCGAGATCGGCAATGCTCCGCGCTACTTTTAAAATATGGTGCCAGGCGCGTACCGACAAACCCAGCGTCAGCAGGACTTGCTCCAGAAAGGCCGCATTCTCAGGAGCGAGGGAGCAATATTCGGCAATTTCTTGGCTATTAAGCTGAGAATTTATCTTCCCTGCTCGATCCAATTGCCTCTGCCTTGCCTGCAATACTCGTAGCCTAACCGTTTCACTGCTTTCCCCTTGATGTTTCTGAGCCCCCAGCATACCTGATGGCAGCAATGGCACCTCTATCGACAAATCAAACCTGTCCAGAAACGGCCCCGACAATTTTGCCAGATAACGCAGAATCTGTTGTGGCGGTGTACGGTTATGGACACCCTGATAATGGCCACTGGGGCTGGGGTTCATTGCGGCAATCAGTTGTACTTTGGCAGGAAAGCACACTTTAGCCGCTGCACGAGAAATGATAATTTCGCCTGATTCCAGTGGCTCGCGCAGTGAATCCAGCACCCGACGTTCAAATTCGGGTAATTCATCCAGGAAGAGTACACCATTGTGCGCCAATGAGATTTCACCGGGGCGTGGAATAGAACCACCGCCAATCAGTGCCGCCATTGAGGCGCTATGGTGGGGGGCGCGAAAAGCCCGGCAGCGCCATTGGGCGGGTAGCGCGTTACTGTGCAGTAGACCGTTAATGGCCGCGGCCTCTAATGCCTCTTGATCCGTCAGCGGCGGCAATAATCCAGTTAACCGATTTGCCAGCATCGTTTTGCCCGTTCCTGGTGGCCCGAGTAATAGCAGGTTATGGCCCCCCGCCGCAGTAATTTCTAAGGCTCGCTTAGCCTGTGACTGCCCGATGATATCTTGCAGGTCGAGGCTGCTATCCCACTCTGGTGCAGATTCAACTAGCTGGCCCTGATCAAGGGTATTTTCACCCTGTAAAAAACCGCACACGGCTAACAAGTGATCGGCAACCCGGCTGTTACCTTGTGGAATAAGACCTATCTCAAGATTATTCGCGACCGGAAGAATTAATTGCCGCTGAACTTGGCTACTGGCGAGTGCTGCCGGAATTGCGCCGCTAACCCGCCTTAGCGCCCCTGATAGGGCTAACTCACCCAAGAACTCATAGTGGGTTAATTTATCCGCAGGAATCTGCTCTGACGCTGCCAGTATTGCTAAAGCGATAGGGAGATCATAGCGGCCACCCTCTTTCGGCAAGTCTGCCGGTGCCAAACTAACGGTGATACGTTTCGCCGGAAAGGTGAATCCACTGTTGATTAATGCGCTCCGAACCCTATCTCGAGCCTCTTTTACGGTGGTTTCCGGTAATCCGACCAAAATCAATCCGGGGAGCCCATTGCTGATATGAACTTCTACTGTAACCGGTGGGGCCTGAATGCCTAATGTGGCGCGGGTATGAATGGTTGCTAGTGACATGGTGCTTTCCTTTGCCGTGATGTGTCCTTAGGGCTACCGGGACTTTTATTAATCGACCGGGCTGAGATACGAGGTAGCCGCAGCAGTGTGCCCTAGGTCTTTTTTGAGTACAGCGAAAAAGAATTGATTTGCGAACGCTCGCGAGAAATTTCGCTGCAAGGGAAGTATCAAAATTAAAAATTGCGATACGGTACGCAAAAAAAGGCCAAACTACTGATATGAGTATTACTAATTGATAAATAATATATTTGTGTCATATCGTGTAGCGGCTCACAGAATAATAATTTAAATAAATATTGTCAGATAACCAATAACTGTGATAACTCTGTAGGTATTCGTTCGACACTGACAGATGAACAACCTAATTATGAAAGCGATTGTCCAAGTGATTAACCTAGTCCTAATTAGCGTGGTGGTGATTATTATCCCACCGTGCTGGGCTGCACTTGGACGAATAAAGGCATAAAAATCAAGCCTTAATCTCAAGAGAACCCCCGCACCGAAAGGTCCGGGGGTTTTTTTATTGGTACGTTAAAGACGCGAGGAACATAAAATGCACAACAGAATAAAATCCTGTGCCTCCCGCAAAAGGTCGGGGAAATAACTATGAATGGTGCTCAGTGGGTGGTTCAAGCGTTGCGTGCGCAGGGTGTTGATACGGTATTCGGCTATCCGGGTGGGGCAATAATGCCTGTCTACGATGCTTTGTATGATGGTGGTGTCGAGCATTTGCTCTGCCGCCATGAGCAAGGTGCTGCGATTGCTGCCATTGGCTATGCCCGTGCAACCGGTAAAGTCGGGGTGTGTATTGCCACTTCTGGCCCTGGAGCCACTAATCTGATCACCGGTTTGGCTGATGCATTGCTGGATTCTGTGCCGGTCATTGCTATCACCGGTCAGGTGGGGTCTGCTTTAATCGGTACTGATGCTTTTCAGGAGATTGACGTATTGGGCTTGTCACTTGCCTGTACTAAACACAGTTTTCTGGTTGAATCATTAGAGGCGTTGCCTGGTATCATGGCGGAGGCGTTTGCCATTGCTACCAGTGGCCGCCCTGGACCGGTTTTAATCGATATTCCGAAGGATATTCAGTTAGCTGTGGGTGATTTAACTCCGCACCTGATGCCAGTTGAAGAGCATCTTGTTGATTCTGCCGCCGAGTTACAACAAGCCTGGGATATGCTGGCAACCGCGCAAAAACCGATGTTGTATGTCGGTGGCGGGGTTGGCATGGCACAGGCCGTTCCTGCTTTACGTGCTTTTATCGAGGTAACGGGTATTCCTGCGGTTGCCACTCTGAAGGGCTTAGGTGCGCCGGATACTAATCACCCGTGCTATCTGGGGATGCTGGGGATGCATGGCACTAAAGCCGCAAACTTTGCGGTGCAGGATTGCGATTTACTGATAGCGGTTGGTGCGCGGTTTGATGACCGTGTTACCGGCAAGCTGAATACATTCGCCGCAAAAGCAAAAGTTATCCATATGGATATCGACCCGGCTGAATTGGGTAAATTGCGTCAGGCGCATGTCGTGTTGCAGGGCGATTTGAAAGTATTGCTGCCCGCATTACAGCAACCGTTGGATATCCAGCCGTGGCGTGATGAGGTCATGGCATTGAAACACCAGCATAGCTGGCGCTACGATCACCCTGGCCAGGCAATTTATGCTCCGTTGTTACTGAAGCAGATATCTGAGCGCAAAGCACCGCAAGCGGTAGTGACTACCGATGTGGGCCAGCACCAGATGTGGACGGCGCAGCATATGAACTTTACCCGGCCTGAGAATTTCATCACCTCCAGCGGTTTGGGCACGATGGGTTTTGGTGTGCCGGCCGCGGTTGGCGCACAAATGGCCCGCCCTGATGACATGGTTATCTGTATCTCCGGTGACGGTTCGTTTATGATGAATGTTCAGGAGTTGGGCACGATAAAACGAAAACAGTTACCGCTGAAAATCGTATTATTAGATAACCAGCGATTGGGTATGGTTCGACAGTGGCAGCAACTGTTTTTTGATGGACGTTATAGCGAAACCAATCTTTCTGATAACCCCGATTTCATCACACTGGCCAGTGCGTTTAATATCCCCGGCCAACGTATCACCCGCAAAGACCAAGTCGACGCCGCTCTGGATGCGCTGTTTAACAGCGAAGGCCCTTATCTGCTCCAGGTTTCCATCGACGAACTCGAAAACGTTTGGCCGTTAGTGCCGCCAGGCGCAGGTAATGAAACCATGCTGGAGAAAATCTCATGATGCACCATCAATCCTCTATCCAACATCAAATCTCTATCCAAGCCCGCTTCCGCCCTGAAATGTTAGAGCGTGTATTGCGGGTTGTGCGGCACCGTGGCTTCCAGGTTTGTGCTATGAATATGTCGCCAATGATTAATGCTGAGAATATTAATATTGAATTGACCGTTGCCAGCGGGCGACCTGTCGATTTACTGTCTTCTCAGTTAAGTAAGCTTATGGATGTCGCCTGCGTCGAGATCCTACAACCTAATACATTACAGATACGCGCCTGATGCGCCACAAGGAAAGAAAAGAATGACGAAGAAAGCTGATTTTATTTGGTTTAACGGTGACATGGTTCCGTGGGCAGAGGCTAAAGTTCACGTGATGTCTCACGCGTTACACTACGGCACGTCAGTCTTCGAAGGTGTCCGTTGCTACGACTCCCACAAAGGTCCGGTAGTTTTCCGTCACCGCGAACATATGCAGCGTTTACATGACTCAGCTAAAATTTATCGTATGCCGGTTTCCCAGTCGGTTGATGAGCTGATGGAAGCCTGCCGTGCGACATTGCGTAAAAACAATCTGACCAGCGCGTATATCCGCCCGTTAGTGTTTATTGGTGATGTCGGCATGGGTGTGAACCCGCCAGATGGCTATAAAACAGATGTGATAATCGCCGCGTTCCCATGGGGTGCTTATCTGGGTGCGGAAGCATTGGAGCAAGGCATTGATGCCATGGTGTCCTCATGGAACCGTGTGGCACCCAATACCATTCCAACTGCGGCGAAAGCCGGTGGTAACTACCTGTCTTCCTTGCTGGTGGGCAGCGAAGCACGCCGTCACGGCTATCAGGAAGGGATTGCGCTGGATATTCATGGCTTCTTGTCTGAAGGTGCGGGTGAAAACCTGTTTGAAGTAAAAGATGGCATCCTGTTCACGCCGCCGTTTACCTCTTCAGCCCTGCCGGGTATCACTCGTGATGCGATTATCAAACTGGCGAAAGATATGGGTCTGGAAGTGCGTGAGCAAGTGTTGTCACGTGAATCTCTCTATTTGGCGGATGAAGTCTTTATGTCCGGTACTGCGGCAGAAATTACCCCGGTACGCAGCGTAGATGGTATTCAGGTCGGTATTGGTAAACGTGGCCCGGTTACCACCAAGATCCAACAAGCGTTCTTTGGCCTGTTCACCGGTGAAACTGAAGATAAGTACGGTTGGCTGGATCCAATCAATAATCAATAAAAACTGACAGACAGAATCAGCAGGTGGTTCGTTCGCCACCTGCAACACAGAATACATTGGAGTGAAGAGACAATGCCTAAGTACCGTTCCCATACCACCACTCATGGCCGCAATATGGCCGGCGCTCGTGCACTGTGGCGCGCTACCGGTATGACCGATGATGACTTCGGCAAACCGATTATTGCAGTGGTTAACTCATTTACCCAGTTTGTACCGGGCCACGTTCATTTGCGCGACTTAGGCAAGCTGGTAGCGGAGCAAATTGAAGCGTCTGGCGGCGTGGCTAAAGAGTTCAACACTATTGCGGTGGATGATGGGATCGCGATGGGCCACGGCGGCATGCTCTATTCACTGCCTTCACGTGAATTGATTGCCGACTCCGTAGAATACATGGTTAACGCCCATTGCGCGGATGCCATGGTGTGTATCTCTAACTGCGACAAAATTACCCCAGGGATGCTGATGGCGTCTCTGCGTTTGAATATTCCGGTGATCTTTGTGTCCGGCGGCCCGATGGAAGCGGGTAAAACCAAGCTGTCCGATAAAATCATCAAACTGGATCTGGTGGATGCCATGATCCAGGGCGCAAACCCGAATGTCAGTGATGCCGACAGTGAGCAGATTGAACGCTCTGCCTGCCCGACCTGTGGTTCCTGCTCGGGGATGTTTACTGCCAACTCGATGAACTGCTTGAATGAGGCGCTGGGTCTGGCGCTGCCAGGTAACGGTTCACTGTTGGCGACCCATGCTGATCGTAAACAACTGTTCCTCGATGCTGGTAAGCACATTGTTGAGCTGACTAAACGTTATTACGAACAGGATGATGTTAGTGCCTTGCCGCGCAGCATCGCGAACAAAGCCGCATTTGAAAACGCCATGACGCTGGATATCGCGATGGGTGGCTCGACCAACACCGTACTGCACTTACTGGCCGCAGCACAGGAAGGGGAGGTTGATTTCGATATTAGCGATATCGACCGTTTATCTCGCCAGGTGCCTCATTTGTGTAAAGTTGCGCCGAGCACGCAGAAATATCATATGGAAGACGTGCACCGTGCGGGGGGGGTTATGGGTATTTTAGGCGAACTGGACAGGGCTGGCTTGCTTAACCGCGAGGTGCGTAATGTGTTGGGGCTGAATCTGACCGATACGCTGGAAACCTATGACGTGATGCTGACCGGTGACGAAGGGGTCAAGCAGATGTACGCCGCAGGCCCGGCGGGTATTCGTACCACTAAAGCCTTCTCGCAGGATTGCCGCTTCCCATCACTGGATACTGACCGTGAAGAGGGTTGTATCCGTACTCGCGAACATGCTTACAGCCAAGACGGCGGTTTAGCTGTGCTGTACGGCAATATCGCCGCGAACGGTTGTATTGTTAAAACCGCCGGTGTGGATAAAGAGAGCCTGACCTTCCGTGGCCCGGCAAAAGTGTATGAGAGTCAGGATGATGCGGTAGCAGCGATTCTCGGCGGTAAAGTTGTGGCGGGTGACGTGGTCGTTATCCGTTACGAAGGGCCAAAAGGCGGGCCGGGGATGCAGGAAATGCTCTATCCGACCACCTATTTGAAATCCATGGGATTAGGCAAGAGCTGTGCTTTGCTGACTGATGGCCGTTTCTCCGGCGGGACGTCTGGTTTGTCGATTGGTCATGTTTCACCAGAAGCGGCCAGTGGCGGCCTGATTGGTCTGGTGCAGGATGGCGATTTCATTGATATCGATATCCCGAACCGTGGCATTGTGTTGGATGTGAGCGAATCTGAGCTGACCGCTCGTCGTGAAACTGAAGAAGCCCGTGGCGATGCTGCCTGGTCGCCTAAAGCCCGCGAACGTCAGGTTTCTTATGCACTGCGCGCTTATGCTCTGCTGGCAACCAGCGCCGACAAAGGTGCTGTGCGCGACAAAAGTAAGCTGGGAGGCTAATACCCATGGCGGTATCACAACCCTTATCTGCTGCCCCTTGCGGGGCAGAATATCTGCGGGCGATATTGCGCGCGCCGGTGTATGAGGTGGCACAAGTCACCCCGTTGCAAGTGATGGAAAAAATCTCTTCCCGCCTGGCTAATACCATTTTGGTTAAACGTGAAGACCGCCAGCCAGTGCACAGTTTTAAGCTGCGTGGTGCTTATGCGATGCTGGCGGGTCTGACAGAAGAGCAGAAAGCCTGTGGTGTGATAACAGCCTCTGCCGGTAATCATGCGCAAGGTGTCGCGCTCTCAGCCAGTAAGCTGGGTATCAAGGCACTTATCGTGATGCCGGTAGCAACCGCTGACATCAAAGTGGATGCCGTGCGCGGTTTTGGTGGTGAGGTGCTGCTGTTCGGTGCCAATTTCGATGAAGCCAAAGGCAAAGCTATCGAGTTATCCCAGCAGCAGGGTTATACCTTTATTCCGCCGTTTGACCATCCGGCCGTTATCGCCGGGCAGGGGACGCTGGCGATGGAGTTACTCCAGCAAGACGCACACCTTGATCGGGTTTTTGTCCCGGTCGGTGGCGGTGGGCTGGTGGCCGGTGTGGCGGTGCTTATCAAGCAACTGATGCCACAGATTAAAGTGATCGGGGTTGAAGCGGAAGACTCAGCTTGTTTACGCGCCGCACTGGATGCGGGCAAGCCGGTTGACCTGGCCCGTGTTGGGTTATTTGCCGAGGGTGTCGCCGTCAAACGTATTGGCGATGAGCCATTCCGCCTGTGCCAGGAGTATTTGGACGAGGTGATCACCGTCGACAGTGATGCTATCTGTGCGGCAGTAAAAGATTTATTTGAAGATGTGCGTGCCATCGCCGAACCTTCTGGTGCTTTGGCGCTGGCGGGCCTGAAAAAGTATGTCCAGCAGCATAATATCAAAGGCGAACGTCTGGCCCATGTGCTGTCCGGGGCTAACGTGAACTTCCACGGTCTGCGCTATGTGTCAGAACGTTGTGAGCTGGGCGAGCAGCGCGAAGCTTTGCTGGCCGTGACTATCCCCGAGAAAAAAGGCAGTTTTCTGCGTTTCTGCGAGTTGCTGGGGGGGCGTTCGGTCACTGAATTCAACTACCGTTATGCGGATGCCGATAATGCCTGCATTTTCGTAGGGGTACGTTTGACGCGCGGCTATGCCGAGCGGGCAGAGATATTGGCTGAGCTACAGGCAAAAGATTATCAGGTGGTGGACCTATCTGACGACGAGATGGCCAAACTGCATGTGCGTTATATGGTGGGTGGCCGACCTTCCAAACCATTGCGTGAGCGGCTGTACAGCTTTGAATTCCCTGAATCACCGGGCGCATTGCTGAAGTTCTTGCATACATTAGGTACGCACTGGAATATCTCTTTGTTCCACTATCGTAGCCATGGCACTGATTTTGGCCGGGTATTGGCAGGGTTTGAGTTGTCAGATTCTGAGCCGCAATTTGAAGAGCACCTGGCCGCTTTGGGCTATGATTGCCATGATGAAACCAACAACCCGGCGTTTAAGTTCTTTTTGGCGGGTTAAGTTTTGGCTGGATGAAGTGGCGGTGAATACCTATCAATAACAATAAAACTCAGGGCTAATAAGTGCTGAGTTTTTTATTTCTACTTAGTTATATTTAATCTTCTTATATATTCTCAAAAATAAGCATTCCAAATGAAATTCAGTATTAGTGCAGCGTAATATCATCTGTGGATTTATTAATTGAGATGAATAATATCGCAATTAATTACCACATGGTTGAATGTTTATTTTTTTTCATGGTTTGAATAATATATGGAGTTTTTATATGAGTGAAACATTAGCCTTGATTAAGGCATCAATTAAGCCATCGGCACCTGACTACATACCCCCTACACCGCTAAGTAGTCGTTTTAATCCCCTGCAAAACGCAATTCAGTCTTATTCAATGCCCGATGGGGCGACAACAATTGAAACAACGCGTCGCAAAGGGGAGATCATTAGGCTAATTGTAACAAAAGAACACATTGATGCTGCAAGCAATAAGATGGTTGAAGTGAAAACCTTTGATGCAGCTACCAATACGATGAATCAGGCTATCGAGCACTTTGATTTGAAGAGTAATATGACTAATAGGGTCGTTGAAAGCTTTAGCTATGATTCGGTTAAAAAGGCGGTTCAATTGGGAGAAACCTCGGTAATAGAACAAAGCTTCGATGCTAAAAATAATATAACTCGCCGCGCTGAACAGATATTTGATGCTGCTGGTGGAACCATTTATAGCGTGATTAATCCCGATCCCAACGTAAACAGTACCAACAATTTGCAAAGCGATGTCTGCCAACTGGCAAATGAGATAAACAGTTTCCTTACCAAAGAGAGCGCTCCTGCTCCTGTGGAGGCGACTATGGGTAATCCTTTAACTCTGGGGCCGAGGAATCTTGTTCCCGTCATGAATTACTCTTCTCGATTGTAAACTACAGCAGCCCCCAAAATGCTTCGATTAACGGCTCATTGAGCCGTTTTTTGGGTACACAAACCCCCAGTTCAAATGGCTCGACCAACGAGATATCATCCAGCAAGGAAATGCGGTTGCGCACCGGTTCCGGGCTGTTATCCACCACTACCGATGGGATCAGTGCCACACCGCAGCCCAATGCTACCATTGATACAATCGCCTCATGGCCGGAAACCGTAGCATAAATCAATGGGTTACTGATGCGTTGACGGCGGAACCACAAATCAATGCGTTTTCGTGATGGGCCATGCTCAGGCAAAATAAAGGGGACCGTGGCCCAATCGGGCTGTTCCACCGAAACCTGTGAACGCACTGCGCAAGGCAGTGCTGGTGCAATCAGAACCAGTGGAATCTCGCCAATCTGGGTAAAGGCAATGCTGGTGGGGAGCACTTCAGGGCGACCCGCAATACCGAGATCAGCCTCATTCGATTGCACTTTATCCACCGCATCGGCGGCATCACCGGTAGTGAGTTTGATTTCAACCAACGGATGGCGTGCGCGAAAGCGATCCAGAATGGGGGGCAAATGGCTATAAGCGGCGGTGACCGAACAAAATAGCCGCAGTTCACCACTGAGCGATGGCCCATGCTGGCCTAGTGCATGGCGCAGTTGCTGGTACTGTAGCAATGTCTGTTGAGCAAAAGCCTTGAGCTGTGTACCGGCATCGGTCAGTTGCACCGTGCGGTTGTCACGTAAAAACAGGGGCTGTCCGAGCGTCTCTTCCAGCCGCTGGATCTGGCGCGACAGGGTGGATGGACTGACGTGTGTCGCTTTAGCCGTGCGGCCAAAGTGGCGGCTTTCAGCCAAATGCAGAAACAATTTCAGGTCACGTAAATCCATAACAGACAGCCTCTTAGGTGAGAAGAGCTATTGTATTGCATAAGAAATAAACTGTATTGCAGAATTTGCAACGTCACATTGTTAATATATCAATTTCAGCAATGTGTTTCCTGTCATATAGTGAATCCAAGATAATCCCCGGCCCAGACAGGGGATGTGAAAAACAGCAACACACAACATTAGCTACACAAACACAATATTCGTTTGCAGTAACCAAAATAAATAGCTGCACCCACAAAACAGAACCCGAACGGAGTAATACCATGGCTAACTATTTCAACACATTGAACCTGCGTCAGCAGTTGGCGCAATTAGGTAAGTGTCGCTTTATGGCACGTGACGAATTTGCCGATGAAGCAAGCTACCTGAAAGGTAAAAAAGTGGTGATCGTCGGCTGTGGCGCACAAGGCTTGAACCAAGGCTTGAACATGCGTGACTCTGGCCTGGACGTGGCTTACGCTCTGCGTAAAGAAGCGATTGCTGAGAAGCGTGCTTCATGGCGTAAAGCGACTGAAAATGGCTTCAAAGTAGGTACTTACGAAGAGTTGATCCCACAGGCTGATTTGGTGGTTAACCTGACACCAGACAAACAGCACACCGCAGTGGTTCAGGCAGTTCAGCCACTGATGAAAGATGGTGCAGCACTGGGTTACTCTCATGGCTTCAATATCGTTGAAGTGGGTGAGCAAGTTCGTAAAGACATCACTGTGGTGATGGTAGCGCCGAAATGCCCTGGCACTGAAGTTCGTGAAGAATACAAACGTGGTTTTGGTGTGCCGACGCTGATCGCGGTTCACCCGGAAAACGATCCTAAAGGCGAAGGCATGGCGATTGCCAAGGCTTGGGCGGCAGCAACCGGTGGCCATCGCGCGGGTGTGTTGGAGTCCTCTTTCGTTGCGGAAGTAAAATCTGACCTGATGGGTGAGCAGACTATCCTGTGTGGTATGTTGCAGGCCGGTTCATTGCTGTGTTTCGATAAGCTGGTTTCTGAAGGTACTGACGCGGCTTATGCTGAGAAACTGATTCAGTTCGGTTGGGAAACCATTACCGAAGCGCTGAAACAAGGCGGGATTACGCTGATGATGGACCGTCTGTCCAATCCGGCTAAACTGCGTGCTTATGCGCTGTCTGAACAGTTGAAAGAAATCATGGCTCCGCTGTTCCAAAAGCATATGGATGACATCATTTCTGGTGCTTTCTCTAGCGGCATGATGGCTGACTGGGCGCAAGACGATGTTAAATTGCTGAACTGGCGTGAAGAGACCGGCAGAACAGCATTCGAGAATGCGCCACAGTTTGAAGGTAAAATCTCCGAACAAGAATACTTTGACCACGGTGTATTGATGATTGCCATGGTGAAAGCGGGCGTTGAGCTGGCATTCGAAACTATGGTTGACTCCGGTATCATCGAAGAGTCTGCATATTATGAATCACTGCATGAGTTACCATTGATCGCCAATACCATCGCTCGTAAGCGCTTGTATGAAATGAACGTGGTTATTTCTGATACGGCTGAATACGGTAACTACCTGTTCGCGAACGCGGCGGTTCCGTTGCTGAAAGGCAAATTCATGGATTCACTGCAAGCAGGGGATTTGGGTAAGAGCGTTGCCGGTACTGCGGTTGATAACGCGCAACTGCGTGATGTGAATGAAGCCATTCGTAACCACCCAATTGAAGCCGTAGGCCACAAACTGCGTGGCTATATGACCGATATGAAACGTATCGCAGTTGCGGGCTAAGTCCCTTTTGTCTTTGACCCGCTGCGTTATTAGCGGCGTTTAACTCTGGGTGAAACAGGCCGCTGCCATTAAATAATGGCAGCGGCTTTTTTTATCTCAAATTTAAGCCATATCTTGCAGACGAAAATTTATTAAATTAATGCTATCCCGGCCCGAAAAAAATCTTGTACGGTGTTAATCGTGGTTTAACACACCGCAGACAAACTCAGTATTAAACTCTATTAATCATAATATTCTTATGAAGGTAATGACGCACCTCGCTAATTAGCGGGGTGTTTTTATTTGTGGGTCTGGCAAAGCTAAAGAATAAAACTCATGACATTTAAATAATGTTAAGGAGGTGAAAAAGATAAATAGGTTTAGCAGTCAATATTCTCGTTAATTATAAAAACTTAAATAAGGAAATAAAGTATGGGAAAAGGACACAGTAATATCATGGGTCAGGGCCACCGTGGCTCAACTGATGGCGTCAAGGGCGTGCCGAGAGGGCTTAGTGCTGGAAATCCTAATATACTTCTACCACCGACAACCAGCCGCCAAGCACCTTTACTTTTACTCCAGCACAACCGCCCGGCATGGATATCAGCTCGGTATTACCACAACCTGCCAGTGCGCCGGTCTTCCCGCAGCATACTGGAACCGATATCACTTTTCTGGCGACAAAGCGAGCACTGACGTTCCTTGCACATGAGGAGATGGATTTCCACGATTACATCATTTGGTTCCCAGCAGAGTCGGGGCTGGAACCGGTGTATGTTTATCTAAGTACATCTAAAGGGTCATATCCTCATGGTATCAAACATTACCCACCTAAGAATATGAAGTGGGACGATATTGTTAACTCGACTAAATCAGGTCCGGCAAAATTCAAACAAGGTGTTAATATCCCTGAAGTTGATCAAGAAGTTTGGTTGACAGGGATTTCAGTAACTAATGGTCAATCTTGGAAAGTTAAGGAATTTAGAGATGTTCAAGGTGCATATAAAGGAAAGGAAACTTGCTGGGTAGTAACTAAAGAATCGGGGGGTGTTATTCACTCTCATCCAATTGGTGAAACCGAATCTAGGAGATTAATAAAATGAACAAAGAATTAAAATTATTTGGTGACATATTATATATAAGTAATGCTGAATATATATATAATGATCTGCATTCTATTCAAAAAGATGATGGGTTGTCGGATGTTATTGACCTTCTTGATGAGGATCTACTACAGATAAAATATCTAAATGGCTCTATTGTTGATGTTGGTTGGTATCCTTCTTTTGACGAGAGTGGTTATTTTAAAGTTATGTCTATTAGACGTGATGACTGGGAGAATCCCATTTACTCTAGTACTTTAGGGTTTAACCTTAACCAGTTGTTGGAAGAAATTAAAATAGCCATATCAAAAATTTAGCTATTGGCCCACTTAGTTTCTAAAGTGATAATATAAGCCGCCTTTCTGGCAGTTTATATTTTCATGATTTATAATTCTGTAATTAATGAGTCGGTTATATGATATAAATAGTTCTAAGTTCGGATGAGGAAATGTTAACTTTTCTATCTTAATACCTATGTATTTCATGGGGGTAAAATTTATTAAATTAATGCTATCCCGGCCCGAAAAAAAATCTTGTAAGGTGTTAATCGTGGTTTAACACATCGCAGATAAACTCAGTATTAAACTCTATTAATCATAATATTCTTATGAAGGTAATGACGCACCTCGCTAATTAGCAGGGTGTTTTTATTTGTGGGGCTGGCAAAACTAAAGAATAAAAATAATGACATTTAAATAATGTTAAGGAGGTGAAAAAGATAAATAGGTTTAGCAGTCAATATTCTCGTTAATTATAAAAACTTAAATAAGGAAATAAAGTATGGGAAAAGGACACAGTAATGTCATGAGTCAGGGCCGCCGTGGCTCAACTGATGGCGTCAAGGGCGTGCCGAGAGGGCTTAGTGCTGGAAATCCTAATATCTTTTTACCACCGACAGCCAACCGCCACATACTTTTATCTTTACCCCGACGCGGCCACCCGGCATGAATATCGGTTCGGTATCGCCGCCACCGGCCAGTGCACCGGTCTTTCCGCAGCATACCGGAACGGATATCAGCTTCGATCACTCCAATCTTAGCATGACATTTTTGTCTCCGAACGAGATTGATTTCCACGATTACGTCATTTGGTTCCCAGCAGCGTCGGGGCTGGAACCGGAGTATATTTATCTTAAAACGCCACGGGATGAGCCGGGAGTGGTCACCGGTCGTGGGCAGCAAGTTGCAGGCGTTTGACTGGCAGAGGCGGGTAAGGGGCTGGGGGTACCCATCCCGGCACAAATTGCCGATAAATTACGTAGCAGAAAGTTCAGTAGTTTTGATAGATTTAGGGAAGCGTTTTGGCAGGAGGTTGCGAATGACCCTGAATTGGCTGGGCAGTTTATCCCGAGAAATGTGACCCGAATGAAGCATGAAAGATCCCCTAGAGCTAGATTTGTTGATACTGTGGGAAAAAGACGCTCTTTTGAAATACACCATGTAAAACACATTCGTGATGGTGGAGATGTTTATAATGTAGATAATTTGCATGTGATAACACCCAAAAGACATATAGAGATTCACTCAAAGAAGGGCGAATGAAATGAAATTAAAATATAAGCTAGAAGAATATACGGAATCTGAATTCATTGAACTGATCTCAATAATAATTTCAGATGAAGGTTCAGAGGATGAATTAGATTTTCTTTTGGAGAATTTTATACAAGTTAGTGAGCACCCTTCAGGAACAGATTTAATTTATTACCCAGAAGATGGCGCAGACGATAGCCCTGAAGGAATACTTAAATTAGTCAAGAAATGGCGGGCCGAGAACGGCAAGCCCGGATTCAAAGAATAATATATATCGTTAATTAATAATATAAGCCGCCAGTTCATTCTGGTGGTTTATATTTACTTTATTAATTATTCGCTTAAATATAAATACTCTATTTATTACATCATTTGGTCCTCAGCTTATTAGTGGCTGGGAGCACCGATCCCAGCACAGATTGCCGATAAATTACGTGGCAGGAAGTTCAGTAGTTTTGATAGATTTAGGGAAGCGTTTTGGCAGGAGGTTGCGAATGACCCTGAATTGGCTGGGCAGTTTAATAAAACTAACTACGTCGAAATGCTAAATCAACGAGCCCCATACCCACCTTCCATAGAGCAAATTGGTGATAGGAAAAAATATGAAATTCATCATGTTAAGTTTATAAATAACGGAGGAGAGGTTTACAATATTGAAAACCTAAGAATCATGACACCGAAACGGCACATTAATATTCACTCCGGAAATAGAGGGAAATAATATGGAACTTAAAAAAGAGTTAACAGACTATACTGAAAATGAGTTTCTAGAGTTGATTAATTTATTATTTATTGGTGAATTCTCTTCAGAAGAGGAGCATGACGAACTTGTAAATCATATTGTAAAAATTACAGAACACCCTAATGGTACTGATATCCTTTATTATCCTGAGGCTGGAGTGGAGGATAGCCCCGAGGGAGTTATTAAATTCATTAAGAAATGGCGAGCCGAAAATGGCAAGCCTGGATTCAAAGAGTAACTTATATCGTTAAGTAAAAATATAGGCCGCCTTTCTGGCGGTTTATACTTCTGTTATTAATTAGTTAATAAAAAAATAAACACTCATTTATTATATCATTTAGTCATCAGATTCTTAGTAGCTGGGAGCACCGATCCCGGCACAAATTGCCGATAAATTACGTGGCAGAAAGTTCAGTAGTTTTGATAGATTTAGGGAAGCGTTTTGGCAGGAGGTTGCGAATGACCCTGAATTGGCTGGGCAGTTCTCGCCTTTGAACCAGAATAGAATGAAACGTGGTTACGCTCCATATCCAATACCAACTGAGCAGGTAGGAGGAAGAGAGAAGTTTGAGCTCCATCATGTTAGATTTATTCGTGATGATGGTGCAGTTTATGATATTGAAAATATAAGGGTAATGACACCAAAACGACATATAAATATTCACTCAAAGAATGGAGGTGAGTAATGGAATTAAAAAATAGTATAACTGAATATACTGAATCTGAGTTTTTAGCTTTTTTAAACAAAATTTGGGCCGTAGATGTTTCAGAGAAGGAACATGATGCTCTTATTCATCATTTTGTAATGCTTACTGAGCATCCTCACGGGAATGGTGTGCTATTTTATCCCGACTCAGACGTTGATAATAGCCCCGAAGGTATTCTTGAATTCATTAAAAAATGGCGGGCCGAAAATGGCAAGCCTGGATTCAAAGAGTAATTTATATCGTTAATTAATAATATAAGCCGCCTTTCTGGCAGTTTATATTTTCATGATTTATTATTCTATAATTAATGAGTCGGTTATATGATATAAATAGCTCTAAGTTCGGATGAGGATATGTTAACTTTTCTATCTTAATGCCTATGTATTTCATGGGGGTGAAATTTATTAAATTAATGCTATCCCGGTCCGAAAAAAATCTTGTAAGGTGTTAATCGTGGTTTAACACATTATGGGTATATCTATTATTTCTCAATATTATTAATTAATAGACCTTGCTAATTAGTGAGGTCTTTTTTGTGGGTGATATTAATCAAATAAATGAAAAGGCATTTAAATATAAAAGGAGAGCAGTAATGAGTGATATCCAAACTGTTTTGACGCGTTGGGGTGTATGGGCTAGGGATAACTCTCATCTGGATTATCCTCATATCGCTAGCGGGTTTAAGGGATTGGTGACGAGCAATAGACAGGTAGAGTCATGTTGCGATAATGATGGATTAGCCATTGATAAAACAATAGGAAATTTACAGCGGGCCTCGCGAGAAAAAGAACTGGAGCTTATCCTTCGACATTATGTGTATGGGCAATCTAAAGCCTCTATTGCCCGATTGAAAAAATGTAATGAACGGGAGATTCGACGTCAATTACAAGTTGCTGAAAGTTTTATTGAAGGATGCATAATGCAATTGGGCATTTCACTGGAAATGCAGGTGGAGTGATTTTTTATAAACATAATAAGCTTTAATAGAATAGAGCAATCAAGAATAGATCTTATTATCGGTAATTAGACTTGAATCAGACGTGGAATAGGGCGGGGCAAGGCATATGACTGGTTGTGGTAATTAGAAACCAGAATATAAACTGTCTCTGCGACAGTTTATATTCATTAATTTTTTATTTTAAATTGCTGCTAAATACCTTTCGGTTACCTAAATCATCAATTAAGACAAAATTGACCGTCTTGCTGACTGCTGGGGGTAAACGATTGAGCGAAAAATCGAGCTTCGAAAAAGGAGCAACCATATCTGGCAGGCTTTCAGTTGAGCCTAATGTCAGTGAGGCTAATGATGCATAATAAGGCGTCGGGTTATCAACCCGAATCAGGGCGGTATCGCTTTTTGTCTCAAGAGTAAAGGTTAACGCCTTACCTAAAGTATCTCCTGGGGCTGGTAAGTTTTTAGGGCGGTAAAATACTTTGTATTGCATGCGCAAGGCCAGCGTGACGAAAGATTCATCCTCAGTTTTAGGGGTCACCTTCGGTGGAATTTCGTAAACATTGAGCCAAAATGCAGACTCCCTATCAACGGGTAATTTACTGGCCCCCGATAAGATCAATCGCAGGCTGCGTTGTGCCTGTGGTTGTAGCCGAAATAGCGGGGGCAACACTAATACCGGTGAAATAGACTTCTCTGGTGTTGCGGTCAAATCACCGTCATCCACCCAGACCTGCACTGCCACCGGATAGCTATTGCTGTTAACCAGTTGTAGTGACTCTTCGGTGCTACCTTCACTGAAGATAATACGTGTTCTTTCCGCAATGACACTTGCCGTGGCCGGTATACTGGTAACCATAAGCAACAAAAGTAACCCACCAATCCCACTATTTATGTGTCTGAAAAACATATTATTGGACACGTATAACCACTTGCGCATGTGCATTCACCGCTCCTGGTGTCACAGTTTGCCCGCTGATTTTAGTTAACTCAGCCCGAAAGTTCTCAGTGTAACTGTTACCCCCACTCACCGTGCCGGTTATTTCTTGGGCGCCCTGGAAGATGCCATACCAGCCGGCGTTATTACCGGTTTGAGTTACATTCTTTGATAGCAGATAAATCGGACTATTATTGCGGTAGATACGGATGCCTACACCGCTTGCTGTTCCGGCAGAACCATAACTATCTGACACCAAGTGGCTGATCCCGCCACTGCCGTTCATTAATCCCAAAGCTTGCGCTTTAGCGGCATTTGCTGCTGGTACCAGAAAGCCCATCGCTACCGTGCCAGCAGTGACACCTGATGTCACGCCGGTCTGGCACTGAAAATCTACTTTAAATTCAGCCGAAGTGGTGCTGCCACTGTTCAGCTCTGCCACAGAAATTCTCGGTAATATCACTGTGGGGGTAAAATTGGTTACCGCACAAATCGTGGTTCGACGGAAAGTGACATAATTGTACAATCCAATAGAGGCAGGCCAGGTGGCATACCAGCCGGGCCAGTTTGATACTGAGTCAGTTCCTTCAATAGGGCCACTAATTCCTGGTCCTTTAAACGCGATATAAGCATTGGGTTGGGTATAGGCATACAGGTAAGAGGCTGCATTGTTAGTGCCGGCACGGACATAATCAATACGAAACAGCTCGGTATACAGGTTACTGAAATTCTTGGCTTTGACTAAAATACGGCCACTGCTATCTTTATCCAGGTCGGTTAAGCGCCGCCCTTTCCATAAGCGCGAGTAATACTCGCCAGTGGATAGATTTGTAAGCCTGATAACAACATTGCGGACATAGGTGGCAAAACCAGAGGGAACATTACCGGCAATGGCACCATCTTCATTTTTACCACCAAAGTCATTATCTCCGTTAGTGGCATACATTTCGAAGAGTTGATCAACATCGGCCGCAGCGCAGCGGAATAGCACCCGATTAGGGTCATAACCGGTGTTCAGGGCAAAGGTGGTGAAGTCAGAGGTACCTGCGGCTAATAATGTCCCATCGGGTTGAAAATTCGCCGCCGTGCTAAGGTCGATAAGGCCCGGCAAGCCGAGTGAGCCATTATTATAATCCAGAGAACCCGCCCAGTCACTTGCCGTACCATCACCGGCACCAAGTTGAGTTTGTGCCGTAATGCGAGTACAGGCTGACCATACTGAGGTGCTGCATAGCCCTATAAATAATATCGCTCCAGCCAAAATACGCGAGCGGCGGTGATAAGTAGTGGCCGTTGGCGGTGATAGTTCGCAAGATATTAACTGCTCTGTTGTTCTTAACATTATTTTTCTCATAATTGTTAACGGTGGCAACTGCCTGTTATATGAATAATATCCTGCTCAGTATCTTGACCATCAAAAGTATAAGGTAATTCACACTGCTCACTGCTGCTTTCACCCCAGCGCACATAAAGTGAGCCTTTGTCGTCTTTCACTCGTACGTAGATCTGATTCCCTTGACCTACCATCCCGACGATTTCATTTTTGCTGTTATAAACATCGGCACCCAGTGGTAACCCTTCACCCTCGTTAGTTTGGGTTTGAATTAACACGGCATAGCCTTTCAGGGTGTCGAATTTTACTTTCACAGCGGCCCCGGCGTAAGGAACGACGCGGCCCTGATTCTCTTTCAGTTCAGTATTGCGATTAATGCCTTTAGTATCCAAACCCACCGTATTGTAATTATAGGGTGTTAACGATGGCACCAAGGCAAATCCGTTATTATCAATCCTCGCCCCTTGTGCATTTCGTACTGTTGCACCCTGAGCACCATCCGCTTCAATTAAACCAAAGGTCTCGCCCAAATAAGGCCCGAGTGTCATACCTTTACTATGTATTACTGCGGCTCCGCGAGCACCAACACCATATTGGGTGTAATTATTGCCGCGGGAATAGCTGCCATTGACGGTCGCATTAGGGAATTGTTTTTGCACATTTGCCCCCCAGTTATTTGAACTGCTACTGATATTGCTGTCGTCATAGCCGGCATTCACTGAATAGTTAAAGGTGTTTCGTTCACCGGCGGTACCTGATAATGACGTCTGATAGCTATTACCACTTTTTGGGTTACGGCTAGCAGACATCGATAAATATTGGTTCTTATTGCCAATACTTAGTGGAATAGACACCGTTAGCGTCGCAATATTTTCAGTATTACCGTAGCGCGTTGTTGTCTCATTCGTCGTATCGTCATCCCAATTATATTGGGTTGAGGTATAAACAGTGCGCTGACGGCTAATGGCCAGGTTGTAACTGATGTCTTGGTAACTGTTTGAATAGCTTAGCTGTAACTGCGTATCTCGTTGCGTATCATTATAATAATCACTGGTCGATGCAGACGCAGAAAGTTGACCATAATTACCCAACGTCTGATTAATTGAGGTTGTAAACTGGCTGCGTTGTTTATAGGTCGTTGAATCCCATGTCCCGCCATTTTTTTGCGTTGAGCGCACGCCAAAAACATCATTTAAATCGCGATATCCTTTGGTTGAATAGCGATATCCAGCCAATGAGAATGTGGTCCCGGTTTGATTAAATGTCTGGCTATAGGTTGCTTGCATTCGCCAGCCATTCTGCGTTTCATCATTTTCAACTTTAGCATGAGAGTAGGTAGTATTGAGGCCAAAGGCCCCGATGGGGGTACCCAATACGCCACCGACAAGGAGTGCCGTATAGTCTTGTGCTAAACGCAGGCCGCTGTTCGCAGTTAACTGATTGGTAACACCGCGCTCATAGGTGAAGTCAGTGAAATAGTTATCAATATTGGTGAAATCACGGGATTCGCCGACCACCGCATTATAACGGCTAACACCTGGGCGCATTGAGTCCGGGACGGCACTGAATGGCACGGTAAATGTCGAACGGCTACCATTCGCTTCAATCACCTCAACATTGAGGTCACCCTGACTGGTGGTGCTATATAAATCGTTAATAACGAATGGGCCAGGCGCAACCGTAGTTTCATAAATTTCACGCCCATTCTGGCTAACAACCACCCGCGCATTGGTACTGGCAACACCACGGACTTCAGGGGCAAATCCACGCATGGATTCTGGCCACATACGTTGGTCGGTTGCCATTTTAACGCCACGAAACGACATGGTGCCAAATAATGTACTGTCGGTGAAGGTTTCGCCCAGCGTTAATTGACTATCCAATTGGGGGATAGGGCGCTGGACATAAGTACGAATATTATTCCATTGGGTATCGCTGCTATTATCATTACTGGAATAACGTACGTTTGATTGTTGACGCAGTTGCCATAATCCGAGATTGAGGCCACTTTTTAAGCCAACAAACCCGTAATCAGAGGTGCTATTTTGCTGGGCCTGAGTATCACTGCGATAAAAGTTAGAACTGTAGTTGATGAATGCGAGTTTTTCACCTTCCTGCCATTCACTCTGCTCGATATAACCTCTGGGGCGTTTTTGCAACAAAGCTTGTGGGATCGACAGTTCCAGGCGAAGTTTAGCCTGATCAAAGTGAAAAGAGGCCCCTTTTACTCGCTCAGCCAGTGGCCTACATTGCTCTGTAGACGAGGTTGCAGCAGTCTCCGAAGGGGCTGATTCTGTCTCTTGGGTATTAGTTTCGTTGGTTACAGCGCCGTCTTTGTTGGTTAGAAGTACGCCAGCCGCAGTTAAGAACTCATCACTCAGGCAGGGGTAAATCTCTGATGAGTCAGCATTCTTAATAAATTCAATGGTAGTGCGTTTGAACGGTTTGTTATTAACCAAGACATCGACAGCATCGTAATTTCCGGCTGTGGCAGAATTCTCTTTATTGAGTTGATTCAAACCTGAAGCAAAATTGGTCCCTAAAAACAGAGATTCATCGAACTCGAGGTTTTGTGGCTCATCCTGAGCCACAGCCGTATCAACATGTAAGATTAAAGCAATACATAGTGTTAATGCTTTCTTGCGTCCAAAGAATTTTCTCTTCACAGAAGCGCGTGCAAGCCTCATAAATCTTCCTTTACCGGCTAAATACGATAACTTCCGGTATCTTGCCCGCCGAAATCATTCACTATCAGGAAATTAACAATAGCATTAGAAGGTACAGATGAATTTGGGATAACCCATTCTGCTTGAGACATCGGTGAAATCATTTCGGATTTCATTTTAAGTTTTTTACCACTGCCAACAACTTCACCACTGGCAATGGTGGCATAGAATCCTGTTGGGTTTTTCCCTGTTACAACAACATCTTTACCCCGTTGGCGCACACTGAAAGTCAGTGCGCTGGAGACCTGATCAACACGGCCAGTAATACTTTCGGGTCGATAAAATACTTTAATGCGGTTACGCATCAACACTAACATTTTATTACTTTTTTCTGCTTTGTTGACGGGAGGCACCTGTAAAAAATTAAGATAGAACACGGATTCTCTATCTGTTGGCAGGCCGCTACCGGTATATTTCAGCCGCAATGTTTGTCCCGCATTGGCTTCCATGCGAAAGAACGGTGGTGTGACGATAAAGGGTGCTTTGCCTGTTTCTGGTGTTGATTGGGCATCACCACTGTCTAGCCAGACCTGAACCGCATTGGGGAAGTTGTCTTTATTTGTTAATTGTACGCTGTGCTCTTTTTCGCCCGCCGAATATATAATGCGGCTACCCGTCATGATGACGCTGGCTTTAGCAGAAGAGATGCCCATAAAAATTAATAACGCGATGAACAGATAACGATAACTGTAGCTATGTATGTTAACCATCATGGGGATACCCTCTGAATGAAACTGGCCGAATAGCTATTTTGTTGGTGCTTGAAGCTGCTGAATACACATCGGGGAACTTTACCCGAATCACTATTGTGAAGATCATCGGGATTAATGAGCCTCATTGAGGCTCACCCTGTGGGCTAGTATAAATGCTATTCAAAAAGGTCTATGACCGATTTGTCATTTACTTTGCCTGATTGCAGCGCCAACTAGTTAAAGTATATCCTATTCGGCAAAGCAGGGATTACAGGTAAGAAACTGCATATTGTACCGATGCGATCACAGAACCAGCGCCTGCTTGTCCAGTTGCATAATATTGAACTGCAAAATCATGCTCTGCTGCTGTATCACCAGCCTTTAACACTATACCATCTTGCGCCAAACCACTATTCAGATCGATACCTGAAGTCGTTGTTGTGTCTTTCAGCAATTGAAGCTCAACGTTTGCTGCCGTGCCTGTATTTTTTAAGTTACCGGAAGCTGTGACTTGGTTAGCGACGAAAACAGTTTTGACATCAATATCATCATTGCCAACTGCACAACCAGATACACCCAGGGTAAAGGCCGTTTTACCTGCTGTTTTCCCTGAAGAATCCAAATCGCTGCTGGATACAGTTGGCAGCAATACCATTGGGTTGGCATCAACGCCGTTGACGGTAACAGAACAGGTTTGTGCTGTGACTTCACCTTGGAAAGTAATTGTATTATTACTTGCTGCCATTGCAATAGTTGTAGATGCTGAGAATAACGCCATAGCCAAAGTTAACTTGTTCATTTAAAACTCCAATATAATAATTAAATGTGGGTGAGCATTCATTCGAATTTAAATATGAATGAATACTTAACTTAATAAATATGAAGTGGGTTAATGACTATATGTGCGAATGTTATTCGATTATACTTGTCAGCTTTCCACATTCTTTTCGTTTAAGTAAATCGGTGGTAAATATTCCGCCACGTCTGTTACTTGATGAGGGAGATAATATAGAAAGCTGTCTTAACTTCACATCAGATAAACGAACCAATCTGTGTGGGAATATTCCTACAAAAACTGTGCATCTACAAAATATCTGTCAACTTATTGTATTTAAATGGTTTTTTTATTTAAAATAAAACAACTAATGGGATCTTTCTTGTTGTTTTTATTAAAAAATATTGATTTTGCTGTTTTTTGGTACCTAAAAATAGCTTTTCTATATAATTTCACTGGTTCTTTTGTAAAGTTTAGTGGAGTATTTGTATAGAAAGTATAGATAAAGTCATGAGGGATATAATATTATTTATTAAAAATAATCTTATAGCATGAGGATTACATCAGATGAGAGCCACTGGACTAAAACTGAGTTATTGCGCCGCCAGAAAGGTGGCGCATCACTAACTTAGTTACGATATAACACTTTAATGATGTGATATCCAAACTGGGTCTTAACCGGTCCATAAGGTTGCAGCAGTTCGCAGCTAAATACCGCTTTATCGAAAGCTGGGACCATATCCCCTTTATTGAACTCGCCCAAATCGCCGCCATTACGTTTTGACGGGCAGTTAGAGAATTTTTTCGCTAACTCTTGGAAATTTGCGCCGTTATTCAATTGCGCCAGAATATCGTTTGCCTGCTTTTCATCATCAACCAAAATGTGCAGTGCAGAAGCTTTGTTTGCCATAGTAACAATCACCACTAAGTTATTTAGACTACATAGTTATTTGAACGAAGGTTATCTTCAATAGGTCTTGAAGCGCGCCAGTGTAGCGTATTTTGGTCGTGATGGGGCCACTGCGGCGAGCGTTTTACAAATCAAAAACAGCAGGTGGTTTTTTTTCGCCGACCGCTTTCTGCTACAATCCTGTTCCCCCGTTAACCCACTGAGCTTCTGAGTGCCATGCGATTAAATCCCAGCCAACAACAAGCCGTCGAATTCGTTACTGGCCCCTGCCTGGTGTTGGCCGGTGCGGGATCGGGCAAAACCAGAGTTATCACTAACAAGATTGCCCATTTGATCCGCCAGTGTGGCTATCAACCGAAACATATTGCGGCGGTGACTTTTACCAATAAAGCGGCGCGTGAAATGAAAGAACGTGTGGCGCAAACATTGGGGCGTAAAGAAGCACGTGGCTTGATGATAGCAACCTTCCATACTCTGGGATTAGAGATTATCAAAAAAGAGTATGTGGCGTTGGGGATGAAATCCAACTTCTCGCTGTTTGATGCACAGGACCAATTGGGGCTATTGAAAGATCTGACCCACAAGTGGTTGGAAGACGATAAAACGTTACTGCAACAATTGATATCCCAGATCTCCAACTGGAAGAATGATCTGCTCTCGCCAGCGGCGGCTGCGGCACTGGCGCGATCCGAGCGTGATAAGCTGTTTGTGCATTGCTACGGCTTATATGACGCCCATTTGAAAGCCTGCAATGTGTTGGATTTCGACGACCTTATCACCCTGCCGACACTGCTGCTGCAAAACAATCTGGACGTGCGCGAACGCTGGCAAAATCGTCTGCGATACCTACTGGTCGATGAATACCAAGATACCAATACCAGCCAATATCAAATGGTTAAATTACTGGTGGGCAACCGGGCGCGTTTTACCGTAGTCGGTGATGATGACCAATCTATCTATTCATGGCGCGGAGCGCGACCACAGAACTTAGTCTTATTGAATGAAGACTTCCCGCAATTGCAGGTGATCAAGCTGGAGCAAAATTACCGCTCCTCGGGCCGTATTCTAAAGGCGGCAAATATTCTGATTGCCAATAACCCCCATGTTTTTGAAAAGAGACTCTTTTCTGAATTGGGTTATGGCGATGAGCTGAAAGTGATCACTGCTAATAATGAAGATCATGAGGCGGAAAGAGTGATCGGTGAGCTTATCGCCCATCACTTTGTCAAAAAGACTCAATACAGTGATTACGCCATTTTGTATCGCGGTAACCATCAGTCGCGGTTGTTCGAAAAGCTACTGATGCAAAACCGTATCCCTTATCGTATTTCGGGAGGCGATTCATTTTTCTCGCGGCCAGAGATCAAAGACCTATTGGCGTATTTGCGGGTATTGACCAATCAGGACGATGACAGTGCATTTTTACGTATCGTGAATACACCCAAGCGTGAGATTGGTTCAACGACCGTGCAAAAACTGGGAGAATGGGCCAATTTACGTAATAAAAGCCTGTTTCGAGCCAGTTTTGATTTGGGATTAGGCGAGCATCTGAAAGGCCGTGGTTTGGAGTCATTGCAGCGTTTCACGCACTGGATGGATAGTATTATTCGGCTGGTAGAACGTGAGCCAGTGGCGGCAGTGCGCGATCTGATTCACGGCATCGATTATGAAAGTTGGTTGTTCGAAACCTCTCCCAGCCCCAAAGCGGCAGAAATGCGGATGAAGAACGTTAATCTCTTATTCAGTTGGATGACTGAAATGCTGGAAGGCTCTGAGCTGAATGAGCCGATGACGCTCACTCAGGTCGTTACACGTTTTACCCTACGCGACATGATGGAGCGGGGGGAAAGTGATGAAGAAGTGGATCAAGTGCAATTAATGACCTTGCATGCCTCCAAAGGGCTGGAGTTCCCTTATGTGTTTTTGGTTGGCATGGAGGAGGGCTTGCTGCCGCATCAAAGCAGTATCGATGAAGATAATGTAGATGAAGAGCGGCGCTTGGCCTACGTGGGTATCACCCGCGCCCAGCGTGAGTTGTTCTTTACCTTGTGCAAAGAGCGGCGGCAGTATGGTGAGCTGATTCGGCCGGAACCCAGTCGCTTTCTGATGGAGTTACCGCAAGACGACTTGAAATGGGAAGATGAGCGCAAAGCCGTTAGCCCGGAAGAGCGGATGCAAAAAGGCCAGAGTCATCTGGCCAATATTCGTGCGCAATTAGCAAATGCGAAGAAACAGTAGTCAAAGCTAAAAATAGCCGCGAAGGCGAAAACAGTAACGGGCAGTGTCTGGGTCTGCCCGTTTTTGCCCCGCTAAGGCGTTACGGGTTTGCCATCGACAGTCACGTTTTTCACGTCGCTGAAGTGCCAAGGGGTATCACCCCGTAACTCAGTAAAGACCACGTTATTAAATTCACTGTCACGTAAATCACTGATAGCGGTTGGGTTTACCTGTTTCAATTGCACATTGTTGACATGTACCAAACGGTGCCAGGCTTGGTTTGCCGTATCGCCTTTGATTTCAATCACAGCGTTTTTGCCGGTTATATTATCTAATGTCACATTGTTTACTGTGAAATCATAGAATTGAGCCGGTATTTTAGCTGGTGGATAGTCGATATTGGCATTACTGTCGGCATAGTCCAGCGTCATCACTACCGCCTGTTTGGCCAAATCGCGCATGGCATTATTACGGAATGTCACGTTACGGGCGCCGCCACCAATGGTGCTGGTGCTCTTGGCACGCAGGCCAATATCGGTCAGATACATCACGTTGTTTTCCGCCAGAATATCCTCAATCCAGGCACCGGTATGGCTACCGGTTACAATGGCACCGTGGCCCATACGGAAATAGTTATTAAACAGCCATGCACCTTTCATCGGCTCTTGCTGCTGTGCTTTTTCTCCAGTACCGGCAGCAAAATTGATGCAGTCGTCGCCAGTATCAAAGAAGTTATTAAACACCATTACATTTTGGCTATTACCAAACTCGATACCATCACCGTTGTTTGCATCATAGGTTTGATGAATTAAACCGTTGGCGACCACGTTGTGGTTTTCCAGATTCATGATGCCGTGGAATGCGGGGTTACGTACGGTAAAACCTGCCAGATAGACGTTCTCTACACCGCGCAATGTCATCAGGCTGGAGCGACGTTGACCATAGGCATTTTTCAAATCCATACCATCAGAAACAGCCTTCTCAACCTGATTTTTAGCCAGAATCCCATCTTCATGCACTTTGCTGTTTTTGCTCGCCACATATTGTGGCAATGGATGACCTAGCTCATCGGTCACTTCAGCCGTTTTTGCCCGTTGCCAGCCATTACCATCAATCACCCCCGGACCGGTAATACGGATGTTGCGGAAAGTCCCTGGTGTGCTTTTATTCGGGTCAATGGCATTGATCAGTGAGGCTGGGCGCTCAATGGTGGAATAGGGATATAAACGGTAGCCCGCTGGATAATCATCAGGGTTCTCTGAGCCTAATAGTGTTGCACCTGCTTGCAGGTTGAGGGTCATATCACTTTTTAGCCACAGTGCGCCACTTTTGAAAGTACCCGCAGGGATTTCAACCCGGCAGCCCGGCTTACAACTATCGATTGCCTGTTGGATCGCCTTGGTATTCAATGTCTTGCCATCATCAACTGCGCCGAAGTCGCGCACGTTGACGATTTGTGGTTTGGCGCTGGTTTTTGCCGTAACAAGATTACTGGCAGCGGATAACGAGCCATCAGCATATTGGGCTTTTACCGTGAACTGATAGCGGGTATCGGGTTTCAGGCCATCAACGGTGAAGTTTTGTAGCACAATCTTATGCTGGAAATTATCTTTATCATTGGCATAAAAGTGATCAATATAGGGCTTGGCGGGAGAGAATTTATTATTGTTATCACTGGCTTTGCCCAGCAGCTTTCCAGCAGAATAAATTTGATAATCGACAATTTTACCGGTGTCTTCTGGTGCTTTCCACACTAATACAATAGTGCTCTCATCATAAGCGAGAGTAGGAACCTGAAGCTGTTGCGGGGCATGGTGGGCACTTGCTTTAGCTGCAATTGCTGTTGGGGTGCTGGCTATCAGACTGGACATCATTACCAACATAGCCAAGCTATGTGGACGTTGAAGCTGTGCTCGCATTGTTACCTCTTTCAAAAAAAAGAAACGTTGTTTTATAAAAATACACACAATGTTTCTTTTTTAAGCTGAGGATGATCACAATCTAATGGTTTTGTAGAGATTTCAGTGTGAAGGATGAGGGGATAGGGCGACCCAGGCCGCCCAACAGCAAAGAATTTAATTAAGTTCTTCTAATGACAGTGGCCATTGGACATAGCTTTGCCAATGGCTTTCCTGTTCCAGCGCTTCTGCTCGATAAGGGTGCTGTTGTAACCAGCCATGAGGTAGCAGCACATAAAGAGCCTCGCCCGTGGCCCGTAGCCTGACAGCTGGTAAGGTATCATCCCGCCGACGGCTGGAGAAAATAATCGACAGACGCAGGATTCGACACAGATGTTGTGCCATATTCACCGGCAATGCATTCTGCTGATTCAACAGGGACAAATCGAGAGTATCACTCTGATTTTGCAACAATGCGGACAGTAATAGCTTTTGCGCGGGGGTAAAGCCGGGTAGGTCTAGATTGCGGATCAGATAAGCAGCATGTTGGGGAGCACGTTTAAAATCGACACTTAGACCAATTTCATGAATCAAACAGGCATTTTGCAATAACTCCCGACATCGATTATCGAGTTGCCACTCTTTTTCTACCTGTAAAAAAAAATTATCGGCTAACTTGCTCACGCGTTTGGCTTGTTCGATATCGAGTAAATAACGGCGCTGCAAATTGCGCACTGTCCGGCTACGAATATCTTGCTCGACCGGTAAATGAAGCATGCCGTAGACTAGCCCTTCGCGCAGCGCGCCGCCAGCCAGTGTCATACTGTCAATTGCCAGTTCCTGAAATATCGCAATCAAGATAGACAAACCACTGGGGAAAACCAGCGCTCGTTCTAGTGTTAAACCGGGAATCTCCAGTTCTTCCAACTTGCCGCACTGAATGGCTCTCTGCTTGAGCTGTTGTAATTTGGCCAGCGTGATCAGTTCATCCATGCCCTGAGCAACCATAATTTCTTGTAGGGCCTGAACCGTACCCGATGCTCCAACACAAATTTGCCAGCCATGGTCACGAAAACGTTTCGCGACCGGTTTGATCATCTCACGTGCAGCCAGTTCCGCACGCTCAAAATTGTCTTTTGCCAGATTGCGATCGCTAAAATAACGTTCCAGCCAGGTGACGCAACCCATTGATAAACTGACGAGAATGTTCGCTTGAGCACCATTGCCGGTGACCAGTTCGGTGCTACCACCGCCGATATCCACTACCAGACGCTGCTCCGGCCCACCGGTGGTATGTGCCACACCGTGATAAATCAGACGAGCTTCTTCTTCGCCACTGATGACCTGAATCGGACAACCAAGAATGTCGATTGCAGTTTGCAGGAACTCTTCAGCATTTGAGGCAAGACGCAGGGTTGCAGTTGCAACCACCCGGATCTGGTCCAAAGGAATGTCCTGCAAACGTTCTGAAAAGAGCTTCAGACATTGCCAGCCGCGTTCCATCGCTTCTTGTGATAAATGGTTTTGACTATCCAGACCCGCAGCCAGACGGACTTTCCGCTTGATTCGGGCCAACGTCTGGATACTGCCTGCCACCTCACGTACTACCAACATATGGAAACTGTTGGAGCCAAGATCGATGGCAGCATAAAGTGAGGTGGAACTTAGCATCATTTATCAGCTCGGTCGCTTACGGTTATTCCGTGGTGCACCACTGCGACGTGGGGCAGAGTTACGGCGTGGGCCATTCCCGGTACGGGTACGGGCCAGACGTTTTGGCGCCGGCAAATCAGTTAATAGCGCATCGCTATTATATTTGCTTACCGGAATGCTATGACCGGTGTAGGTCTCGATAGCCGGTAAGTTTAACGCGTACTCTTCACATGCCAGGCTGATAGAATGACCACTTTCGCCAGCACGACCGGTACGGCCAATGCGGTGAACATAGTCTTCACAGTCGTCAGGCAGGTCATAGTTGAACACATGGGTGACCAGTGGAATGTGCAAGCCACGGGCGGCAACATCGGTAGCAACCAGAATATCCAAATCACCTTTGGTGAAATCTTCCAGAATACGCAGGCGTTTTTTCTGTGCCACATCACCGGTCAGTAAACCAACACGATGACCATCTGCAGCCAGGTGACCCCAGATCTCTTCACAACGATGTTTGGTATTGGCAAAAATAATACAGCGGTCTGGCCACTCTTCTTCAATCAACGTCTGAAGCAGACGCATTTTTTCTTCATTTGAAGGGTAGAACAGCTCTTCCTGAATGCGGTGGCCGGTTTTTTGTAACGGTTCCACTTCAACATATTCAGCGTTATTCATTTGTTCGAATGCCAATTCACGTACCCGGTACGAGAGTGTGGCAGAGAACAACATGTTTAAACGTTTATCAACGGAAGGCATACGGCGGAACAGCCAGCGGATATCTTTAATAAAGCCTAGATCGTACATCCGATCAGCTTCATCCAGGACCACAACCTGAATCGCACCGAGGTTAATATAATTTTGTTTCGCGTAGTCGATTAAACGGCCAGTAGTACCGATCAGAATGTCAACGCCACTTTCCAGCACTTTAAGCTGTTTATCGTAGCCGTCACCACCATAAGCCAAGCCTAATTTCAGGCCAGTCATCTGGGAAAGTGATTCCGCATCGGAGTGAATTTGTACTGCTAATTCACGCGTTGGTGCCATAATCAATGCGCGTGGTTGATTAGTCTGGCGACCCTCTTCAGCCGGGTGAGAAAGCAAATAATGGAAAGTAGACGCTAAGAATGCCAGCGTCTTGCCGGTACCTGTTTGCGCCTGACCCGCTACATCACGCCCAGAGAGGGTGAGTGGCAATGCTAACGCCTGGATCGGCGTACAGTTATGAAACCCTTTGTTTTCAAGAGCTTCTATAACTAGCGGGTGCAGGGCGAAGTCGGAAAACTTCAGTTCGGTCAAGTGTGTTTTGCTCATAGTGTGGTAGAATATCAGCTAACTATTGCTTTACGAAAGCGTATCCGGTGAAATAAAGTCATCCTATTGTTGGTTAATGCTACACCAACGAGGTAGACACAATCCTTTGGAGTAGAACATGAGCGATAAAATTATTCACCTGAGTGACGACAGCTTCGACACTGACGTGCTGAAAGCCAGCGGCCTGGTTCTGGTCGATTTCTGGGCTGAATGGTGTGGTCCGTGCAAGATGATTGCTCCGATTTTGGATGAAAT
The DNA here is from genome assembly GCF_052217165.1 of Yersinia sp. 2540 StPb PI. Classification (NCBI taxonomy): domain Bacteria; kingdom Pseudomonadati; phylum Pseudomonadota; class Gammaproteobacteria; order Enterobacterales; family Yersiniaceae; genus Yersinia; species Yersinia sp. 2540 StPb PI. The sequence goes on along the minus strand of NZ_JAZGQC010000001.1, from coordinate 251,336 downwards.
TGCTGAAGAGTACGAAGGCAGACTGACCATCACTAAATTGAATATTGATGACAATCAGGGCACGGCACCGAAATACGGTATCCGTGGTATCCCTACATTGTTGTTATTCCGTGACGGTGAAGTAGTGGCCACCAAAGTGGGTGCCTTGTCTAAAGGCCAGCTTAAAGCCTTCTTGGATGCAAATCTGTAAGCGGTATTAGCCGTCAATACCCAAAGTCGTTGGCGTTGCAGCAAGTGAGCTTCGATGAGCTGACTAAGGTTAGTGATTCGGGCGACAAATCTGCCAGAAGCAGATTTGAGCACTGTTTGCAGCGGGCTCAACGAGGTGAGGTTCATGGATGGGCTGAGTTGTAATAGCGGCTAACACGGCTGTGGCTGCAAGGCTGTAGGGTATGTTTAGCGGCAGTTGTGATTTCTCACACTGACCGCTAGACGCCTGCAAAGAAGCGTGTTAAGTTTACTCTACTGCATATAGAACATTCCTGTGTATCGAGTCCGGGTTTATAGCATCTAGCTTATTCTTTAGTATCTAATTTACTCTTTAGCATCTAATAAATAGTCTGTAGCACCTAAATAGTTTGAATCTAAAGCTTTACTCTATGTCGAAATAATGTGTGTTGAGAATGATTATGAACTCAATCAGTTTTTTGACAGTCTAACGGTTTTACAAATCAGTCTAAGGTACCTTCAATCTTTTGACCGTTGTGTCGCGCAAATCCCGCGTAAGTCATTACTTGCGTAGTTTGCTCAAGGCCGGTGATTGAATGTCCCATTAAACAGGCACGGATGACGCTGCCATACCATTCACGACCATAGTTCGAGACATACCCCGAGTTTAAGAACCCACCATTATGAATCTTACCGAATTAAAGAACACGCCGGTTTCTGATCTGATAACACTTGGCGAAAATATGGGGCTGGAAAACCTGGCCCGGATGCGTAAACAAGATATTATTTTCTCTATTCTTAAGCAGCACGCGAAAAGTGGAGAAGATATCTTCGGTGACGGTGTATTGGAGATATTGCAGGATGGATTTGGTTTCCTCCGCTCTGCAGACAGCTCCTACCTCGCCGGTCCCGACGACATCTATGTATCCCCAAGCCAAATTCGCCGTTTCAACCTTCGCACTGGTGATACCGTTGCCGGTAAGATTCGTCCGCCGAAAGAGGGTGAGCGTTATTTTGCATTGTTAAAAGTTAACGAAGTTAACTACGACAAACCGGAAAACGCCCGTAACAAAATCCTGTTCGAAAACTTAACCCCATTACATGCCAACTCTCGTCTGCGCATGGAACGTGGTAATGGTTCGACGGAAGATTTAACTGCCCGTGTACTTGATTTGGCCTCGCCAATCGGTCGCGGTCAACGTGGTCTGATTGTGGCACCGCCTAAAGCGGGTAAAACTATGCTGTTGCAGAACATCGCTACCAGCATTGCTTACAATCACCCTGATTGCGTCTTGATGGTATTGCTGATTGACGAACGTCCTGAAGAAGTGACTGAGATGCAACGTCTGGTTAAGGGTGAAGTTATTGCTTCCACTTTTGATGAGCCAGCATCCCGTCACGTTCAGGTAGCTGAAATGGTTATCGAGAAAGCGAAACGTCTGGTTGAGCACAAAAAAGACGTTATCATCTTGCTGGACTCCATTACTCGTCTGGCCCGAGCATACAACACCGTGGTTCCTGCTTCAGGTAAAGTGCTGACAGGTGGTGTGGATGCTAACGCCTTGCATCGTCCTAAGCGTTTCTTTGGTGCTGCACGTAATGTTGAAGAGGGCGGTAGCCTGACCATCATTGCCACGGCATTGGTTGATACCGGTTCTAAAATGGATGAAGTTATCTATGAAGAATTTAAAGGTACCGGCAACATGGAACTGCATTTATCGCGCAAAATTGCCGAAAAACGTGTGTTCCCAGCCATCGATTTCAACCGCTCTGGTACACGTAAAGAAGAGCTGCTGACCACCACTGAAGAGCTGCAAAAAATGTGGATCTTGCGCCGTATTCTTCATCCAATGGGTGAAATCGATGCGATGGAGTTCCTCATCAGTAAACTGGCAACAGCGAAAACTAACGATCAGTTCTTCGATAATATGAGACGTTCGTAAGTCGAGTAAAATCAGTCAAAACGCCACGCACAGTCGTGGCGTTTTTTGCTTTTGGAATATACGATAGTTGGGCTTGTTATCCATTAAGTGATAGGCATTCCATAATTTATGGCTATTTTGGTAGTTATTCTCATTACCAATGAGAAAATAGCAAAAAATAGAGTTGGGAATAACAAGCAAGGCTGTCATCATATTCGGAAATAACTGAAAGCGTGGGGAAGGCATGGTATGCGCCAAGCCGCATGCTAAGCTGTCGTATCATTTTTGCAGAGAGCGGTTAAACGTGAACTTACTCACTATGAGTACTGAAATATTTATTATATTCCTGTTTTCTCTGGCATTTTTATTTGTTGCTCGCAAAGTTGCCAAGAAAATCGGACTCGTTGATAAACCTAATTATCGCAAACGTCACCAAGGGTTGATTCCATTAGTGGGCGGAATATCCGTGTTTGCGGGTATTTGTTTTACCTTTCTGATAACCAATCAGCAGATCCCTCATTTCCGACTCTATCTCGGTTGCGCCGGTTTATTGGTGTTCATTGGTGCTTTAGATGATCGCTTTGATATCAGTGTAAAAATCCGTGCCTTTGTTCAGGCATTGGTGGGTATCGCCATGATGGCAGTCGCGGGGCTCTATTTGCGGAGCCTGGGACATGCTTTTGGTCCGTGGGAGATGTCATTAGGGCCATTTGGCTATGTCGTCACACTGTTCGCGGTGTGGGCGGCGATAAATGCTTTCAATATGGTGGATGGTATTGATGGTTTACTGGGGGGGCTGTCTTGTGTCTCTTTCGGTGCCATGGGTATTCTATTGTATCAAAGCGGGCAGATGGCATTGGCATTATGGTGCTTTGCCATGATAGCCGCTATCTTGCCTTATATTCTGTTAAACCTTGGGTTATTAGGGCGTCGCTATAAAGTCTTTATGGGTGATGCGGGCAGTACGCTAATTGGCTTCACCGCTATTTGGATGTTGCTGCAAACCACACAAGGGAATTCCCATCCGATTAACCCGGTGACTGCATTATGGATTATTGCAATTCCATTGATGGATATGATTGCCATCATGTACCGGCGTTTACGTAAAGGAATGAGTCCTTTCTCACCAGACCGTCAACATATCCATCACTTGATTATGCGTGCTGGTTTTACCTCACGGCAGGCATTTGTCTTAATTACACTGGCGGCAGCGTTGTTAGCGGCGATTGGTGTTATTGGCGAAAGGCTGACATTTGTCCCTGAATGGGTGATGTTGGCATTATTCTTGCTTGCATTTCTGTTGTATGGCTACTGCATTAAACGAGCATGGCGTGTGGCACGTTTTATCAAACGGATGAAGCGTCGGATGCGTCGTGCATCGCAAAATAAGCATGAATCTTAACCTGAGGCTTTTAGGCAGTGATGAAACCAGAATCTATGTCGACTGATAAAACAGGGTCTACCAATAATGAGCCTACTGTGGATAACGAATTAGATATCCGCAGCCTGTTCCGTACTCTTTGGCGCGGTAAGGTGTGGATTATCGGTATGGCAATTCTTTTTGCTGCGATCGCGCTGGGTGTTTCCTATCTGGTGAAACAACAGTGGAGTGCGACAGCCATTACTGACCGGCCAACAGTCAATAATTTGGGTGGTTTTTATTCTCAGCAGCAGTTTTTACGTAATCTGGATACTCGCATTAATAGCGGAGTTGCCAGTGAACAACCCGGTATCTCTGACGAAGCTTATGGTGAGTTTATTACCCAACTTGCGGCTTACGATACCCGTCGTGATTTCTGGCTGCAAAGTGATTACTACAAACAGCGTCTGGAAGGTGATGCCAAGGCTGATGCCGCATTACTGGATGAGCTGATAAACAATATTGTTTTCACCCCACGCGATGACAAAAAAATGCTGAATGACAGCATTAAATTGACGGCAGAAACGGCCAGTGATTCCAATAAATTACTTCGTGGTTATATTGATTTTGCCAGTCAGCGTGCTGCCAGCCATTTGAACGATGAGATTCAAGGGGCATGGGCGGCTCGTACTCAATCGATGAAAGCACAAGTTAAACGGCAAGAAGCGGTCGCTCAAGCGGTGTTTGATCGTGAAGTGACGGCAGTTAAGCAAGCATTGAAAGTCGCAGGTCAGCAAGGAATTAACCGAAACCAAACGGATACTCCGGCAGAGCAGTTACCAGATTCCAAGATGTTTATGCTGGGTAAACCGATGCTTGAAGCCCGTTTGGAAACATTACAGGCTACCGGACCAAGTTTTGATATTGATTACGATCAGAACCGTGCCATGCTGGCAACATTGAACGTCGGTCCAACGTTGGATAAGACGTTCCAGACATATCGCTACTTACGTACACCGGAAGATCCAGTTACCCGTGATAGTCCGCGCCGTATTTTCCTGCTGATTATGTGGGGTGCGATTGGCGCACTAGTTGGGGCTGGCGTGGTGTTGGTTCGTCGTACCAGTATACCAGCGTAATTCATTGGCGTTGCCGTCGGGTAAAGCGGCCATGTAGCAGTGCCAGGTAAAAAGAGTATAAATCGTTAATGGGCGCATTGTGCGCCCAACTTGCAGGCGTTGTCTGCGGCTAACTGACCTTAAAGAGATTCACTGTGAAAGTGTTGACTGTTTTTGGCACCCGGCCTGAAGCCATTAAGATGGCTCCTCTGGTGCATGCCTTGGCTCAGGATGAAGCCTTTGAATCGAGAGTCTGCGTGACGGCCCAGCATCGCGAGATGCTGGATCAAGTGTTACGCTTATTTGAGATTCAACCGGACTATGATTTAAATATCATGAAACCGGGACAGGGATTGACGGAAATAACCTGCCGTATTTTGGAAGGGTTAAAGCCTGTTCTGGCAGAATTTAAGCCAGACGTTATTTTAGTTCATGGCGATACGACCACGACACTATCAACCAGCCTGGCGGCATTTTATCACCGTATTCCTGTCGGCCACGTCGAGGCGGGATTGCGCACAGGGAATCTCTATTCTCCGTGGCCGGAAGAGGCCAACCGTCAACTGACGGGGCATCTTGCTATGTACCATTTCGCACCGACCGAGAATTCCCGCCAAAACCTGCTCCGTGAGATGGTGCCGGAGAACCGCATTTTTGTCACCGGCAATACGGTGATCGATGCGCTGTTCTGGGTGCGGGATCGGGTGATGAATAACCCGGAGTTACGCTCCAGCCTGGCGCAACGCTACCCGTTCCTTGATATCAGTAAGAAGATGATTTTGGTCACGGGTCACCGTCGTGAGAGCTTTGGTGGTGGTTTTGAGCGGATTTGCAGTGCGTTAGCTGAAATTGCCCTTAAGCACCCCGAGGTGCAGGTGGTTTATCCGGTGCATCTCAACCCGAATGTCAGTGAGCCGGTCAATCGCATCTTGAAGGGTATTGATAATATCATTCTGATTGACCCGCAAGATTACTTGCCATTCGTGTATCTGATGAACCACGCTTACCTGATCCTGACCGATTCTGGCGGTATTCAGGAAGAAGCGCCTTCATTAGGTAAGCCGGTGTTGGTGATGCGTGATACCACCGAACGCCCGGAAGCAGTCGATTCCGGTACGGTTCTGTTGGTTGGCACTAATATTAATAAAATTGTCGATGCAGTGACCCGCTTGCTCACTGATGAAACTGCCTATCATCAAATGACACGGGCGCATAATCCTTACGGTGACGGGCATGCCTGTCAACGCATCCTTGAAGCTTTAAAGAATCATCAGGTGACGTTATGAGTTTTGAAACTATTTCTGTTATCGGTCTTGGGTACATTGGTCTGCCAACTGCTGCTGCTTTCGCGTCGCGCAAGAAGAAAGTGATTGGGGTTGATGTCAACGCCCATGCTGTTGAAACCATTAATCGCGGTGCTATCCATATCGTGGAGCCGGATTTAGACAAAGTGGTGAAGATTGCTGTTGAAGGCGGTTACCTGCAAGCGGTGACCAAACCGCTGGCAGCTGATGCGTTTCTTATTGCCGTACCGACACCGTTTAAAGGCGATCACGAACCGGATATGGTTTATGTTGAATCAGCTGCTAAATCTATCGCCCCAGTATTGAAAAAAGGTGATCTGGTCATTCTGGAATCCACCTCTCCAGTTGGTGCGACTGAACAAATGGCCCAATGGCTGGCTGAAGTGCGCCCGGATCTGAGCTTCCCACAGCAAGCCGGTGAAGATGCTGATATCAACATCGCCTACTGCCCTGAACGTGTGTTACCCGGCCAGGTCATGGTTGAACTGATTCAGAATGACCGTGTTATCGGTGGTATGACGCCGAAATGTTCTGCCCGCGCCAGTGAGTTGTATAAAATCTTCCTCGAAGGCGAATGTGTGGTGACTAACTCCCGCACTGCTGAGATGTGTAAGCTGACAGAAAACAGCTTCCGCGATGTTAACATTGCTTTTGCCAATGAATTGTCACTGATTTGTGATGAGCAGGGCATCAATGTGTGGGAGCTGATTCGCTTGGCGAACCGTCATCCACGCGTAAATATTTTGCAGCCAGGCCCAGGTGTGGGTGGCCACTGTATCGCAGTTGATCCGTGGTTTATCGTTTCACAAAATCCACAATTAGCTCGTTTGATCCATACAGCACGTTTGGTGAATGACGGCAAACCATTGTGGGTCGTGGATCGGGTTAAAACCGCTGTTGCTGATTGTTTGGCAGCCACCAATAAACGTGCTTCTGAAGTGAAAATTGCCTGCTTTGGCTTGGCATTTAAACCCAATATTGATGACCTGCGTGAAAGCCCGGCAGTCGAAATTGCCCATTTGATCGCCGAATGGCATATCGGCGAAACATTGGTAGTTGAACCTAATGTTGAGCAACTGCCAAAATCACTGGCAGGTCACGTGACACTGAAAGACACCGCGACTGCGTTGCAGCAAGCGGATGTGCTGGTGATGTTGGTCGATCACCGCCAATTCAAAGCAATTAAACCTGAAGATGTGAAGCAATCGTGGATTGTTGACACCAAAGGAGTATGGCGTTGAGACGCATTCTAGTCACAGGCGGGGCCGGTTTTATCGGCTCTGCGGTGGTAAGACATATTATCGATGATACTTCAGACAGCGTAGTGGTGGTAGATAAGCTCACCTACGCCGGAAATCTGGAGTCATTGGCTGTTGTCGCCCAGAGCGAACGTTATGCGTTTGAACAGGTAGATATCTGCGATCGCGCCGAATTGGATCGGGTTTTTGCGCACTATCAGCCGGATGTGGTGATGCATCTGGCGGCAGAAAGTCATGTGGACCGCTCGATTGATGGCCCAGCGGCTTTTATCGAAACTAATGTGGTGGGCACTTACACTATGTTAGAAGCGGCGCGCCATTATTGGCAGCAACTGCACGCTGAGGCGAAATTAACATTTCGCTTCCACCATATCTCAACTGATGAGGTGTATGGGGATCTGCATGGTACGGATGATCTGTTTACCGAAACCACACCTTATGCGCCAAGCAGCCCCTATTCAGCGTCTAAGGCGTCCAGTGACCATTTAGTTCGTGCTTGGTTGCGGACTTATGGCCTACCGACGCTGGTAACTAATTGCTCAAATAACTATGGTCCCTATCATTTCCCTGAGAAGTTGATACCGCTGGTTATTCTGAATGCGCTGGCGGGTAAACCGTTACCGGTGTATGGCAATGGCGCACAGGTACGCGACTGGTTGTATGTCGAAGACCACGCGCGGGCCTTGTATCAGGTGGTTACCGAAGGTGTGGTGGGCGAAACATACAATATTGGCGGCCATAATGAGCGCAAAAATATTGAGGTGGTTGAGACCATTTGTACACTTCTGGATGAACTTATCCCCACCAAACCGGCCGGAATTGTGCATTACCGTGACCTGATTACTTATGTCAAAGACCGTCCAGGCCACGATATGCGCTATGCCATCGATGCCGGCAAAATTGAGCGGGAATTAGGCTGGCGGCCACAGGAAACCTTCGAAAGTGGCATCCGCAAAACCGTATTGTGGTATTTGAATAATGAATCGTGGTGGCGGCGGGTACAGGATGGTTCTTACGCCGGTGAGCGTTTGGGCTTAAGCGACTGACGATAGGTTCGTAGTCTATTAATCACTGGGATGACGTCATCCAGTAGTTTGCATGATGTTTTGCCTGTGTATAACGTCTGCCTGATGGTTTCAGGAGATTGTATGTTTCAGGAGATCGTATGAAAGGCATAATTCTGGCTGGTGGTTCTGGTACCCGTTTGCACCCCATCACCCGTGGCGTTTCTAAGCAACTGCTTCCCGTCTATGATAAACCGATGATTTACTATCCGCTGTCAGTGCTGATGCTGGCAGGGATCCGTGACGTCTTGATTATTTCCACCCCAGAAGATTTGCCGTCGTTTCAGCGCTTGCTGGGTAATGGTGATGAGTTTGGTATTCATCTGAGTTATACCGCACAACCGAGTCCCGACGGATTGGCACAGGCATTTATTATCGGGGAAGAATTTATCGGCAATGAACCTTGCTGCTTGGTTCTTGGCGATAATATCTTCTTTGGTCAAGGTTTTAGCCCGAAACTGAAACATGTGGCGGAAAGGACCAAAGGGGCAACCGTTTTCGGTTATCAGGTGATGGATCCCGAGCGTTTTGGTGTGGTGGAGTTTGATGACAATTTCCGCGCGTTGTCTATCGAAGAGAAACCAAGTCAGCCTAAATCCAAATGGGCGGTGACCGGGCTTTATTTTTATGATAATCAAGTTGTTGATTTTGCTAAAAAAGTCAAGCCATCGTCGCGTGGTGAACTGGAAATTACCAGTATCAACCAGATGTATCTGGAACGTGATGAATTAACCGTTGAGCTCTTAGGCCGTGGTTTTGCCTGGCTGGACACAGGGACGCATGACAGCCTGATTGAGGCCAGTACCTTTGTGCAAACCGTTGAAAAACGGCAAGGTTTCAAAATTGCCTGTCTGGAAGAGATCTCCTGGCGTAATGGCTGGTTGGATGATGACGGTGTCAGGCGTGCGGCGACTGCACTAGCCAAAACCGGTTACGGCAAATATCTATTGGATCTGTTACATGCCCGTCCACGCCAGTATTGAGCCCTTGGACTGGGAAAGTGAATTTTTCCAGCGCCACAGTGCAAAACTGATTTTCTCCGACTCAGCCCCGCAGCTTAATCCGGCTGAGTTGGACGCTTTTACGCTTACCCAAGCTAAAGTACCTACCCATCGCCTTGATCTCATTGATTCTCTTGGTCAACTCGATTTCCATCTGGTTGAAGGAGAAGTCGATCTCTCGTTAGCCATTGATGTAAAAAATGTAATTGGCACGGAAAATGCTTCATCTGAGGCCGATGTCACTGTATCCAGACACCGAGTTGCAACGGCGGCGGATATCCCGCAATTGCGCAGCGTCGCCACCAATGCTTTTGCATTAAGTCGTTTCCGTGCGCCGTGGTATGACCCGCAGGACAGTGGCCGATTTTATGCATTGTGGGCAGAAAAAGCCGTATTGGGTACGTTCGACCATCAATGTTTATTGGTGACTGATACGTTGGGCCAGCCAGCGGGGTTTGTGACGCTACGAGACTTGCAAGATGGCAGTGCGCGTATTGGCTTGTTGGCGGTATTCCCCGAGGCACAGGGTAAAGGTGTTGGTTCATCGTTAATGTCGGCGGCAAAGCAGTGGTGCCAGAGTCATGGGTTACAGCGATTACGGGTAGCCACACAGATGAGCAATATTGCTGCTTTACGTCTTTATATTCGCAGTGGTGCTGCTATTGAGAGCACCGCGTATTGGTTATGCAGGGGATGAGATGATTCCATTTAACGCTCCACCGGTAGTAGGCACCGAACTTGGTTATATGCAGGCCGCGATGGCTAGCGGTAAATTATGCGGTGATGGTGGGTTTACCCGTCGCTGTCAGCAGTGGATGGAGCAGCGTTTCGGTTGTCCGAAAGTTTTACTGACGCCTTCTTGCACCGCCTCACTGGAAATGGCTGCGTTGTTACTGGATATCAAACCCGGCGACGAAGTGATCATGCCGAGTTTCACCTTTGTTTCCACCGCGAATGCCTTTGTGCTGCGTGGGGCAAAAATGGTGTTTGTCGATATCCGCCCAGATACCATGAATATCGATGAAACCAAGATTGAAGCGGCGATTACTGATAAAACCAAGGTTATCGTGCCAGTCCATTATGCAGGTGTTGCCTGTGAGATGGATACCATTATGGCGTTGGCGAAAAAGCATGATCTGTTTGTGGTAGAAGATGCCGCTCAGGGTGTGATGTCCACCTACAAAGGCAAAGCGTTAGGGACTATTGGCCATATCGGCTGCTTTAGTTTCCATGAAACCAAGAATTACACGGCTGGCGGTGAAGGTGGCGCGACGCTCATTAATGACCCGTTACTGATAGATCGCGCTGAAATCATTCGCGAAAAAGGTACCAACCGTAGCCAGTTCTTCCGTGGGCAGGTCGATAAATATACCTGGCGTGATATCGGCTCTAGCTATCTGATGTCTGACTTACAGGCCGCTTATCTGTGGGGCCAGTTGGAAGCCGCAGAACAAATTAACCAACGCCGTTTGGCGCTGTGGCAAGCCTATTATGATGCTTTCAAACCGTTGGCTGATGCTGGGCGCATTGATTTGCCAGTGATCCCCGGTGATGTGGTGCAAAATGCGCATATGTTTTATATCAAACTACGCGATATTGACGATCGTTCTAATTTTATCAGCTACTTAAAAGAAGCTGAGATTATGGCGGTATTCCATTATATTCCGTTGCATGGTTGCCCGGCAGGTGAGGCATTTGGCCGTATGGCGGGTGAAGACCGCTTTACCACCAAGGAGAGTGAGCGTCTGGTTCGCTTGCCTATCTTCTTTAACCTGACTGATGTGAATCAGAAAACGGTCATTAATACTGTTCTGAGTTTCTTCGCCTGATATGTCTCTGGCAAAAGCATCGATTTGGACTGCTGGCTCTACGCTGATTAAAATCGGCGTAGGGTTGTTAGTGGTTAAGCTGCTGGCGGTGACCTTTGGTCCCAGCGGCGTTGGGCAGGCAGGTAATTTTCGCCAGCTAATTACGGTATTAGGCGTGCTTTCCGGCGCGGGTATCTTTAACGGTATTACTAAGTATGTTGCTGAATATCATCAACAACCTGAACGTTTACGTGCGGTACTGGGTACCTCTTCAGCGATAGTGTTGGGGTTCTCCACTCTGCTGGCGTTAATTTTTTTGCTGGCAGCTAAACCTGTTAGTTTTGCGTTATTCGGCCATGGGGATTACCAGAATGTGGTGCGCGCAGTGGCGCTTATCCAGATGGGTATTGCCTACGCCAACCTGTTTTTGGCGATCCTCAAAGGCTATCGCGACGCCATGGGTAATGCGCTGGCGGTGATAGGCGGCAGTCTGATTGGTGTCGTGGCGTATTATCTTTGCTTTCGTATCGGCGGTTATCCCGGCGCATTAGTGGGGTTGGCATTAGTCCCCGCGCTGGTGGTGATACCTGCGGCAGCCATGCTGATTCGCCGCAAGACTATCCCCCTAAGTTATCTTAAACTTAGCTGGGATAAGGCATTAGCCAGCCATTTAGGTAAGTTTACTATCATGGCACTGATTACCTCAGTGACCTTGCCAGTCGCCTATGTGATGATGCGTAACTTGCTGGCAGATAGGTATGGTTGGGATGCCGTCGGGATCTGGCAGGGGGTAAGCAGTATTTCAGATGCTTATCTACAATTTATTACGGCGTCATTTACGGTCTATTTGCTACCCACACTCTCAAGGCTCAAAGCTAAAGCGGATATCTCTCGTGAAATCCTGCGCTCACTGAAATTTGTCTTACCGGCAGTGGCGACCGCCAGTTTGATGGTGTGGCTGTTACGTGATTTTGCTATCTGGCTGCTGTTTTCGCACCAGTTTACCGCCATGCGTGACCTGTTTGCCTGGCAGTTGGTGGGTGATGTGTTGAAAGTCGGGTCGTATGTGTTTGGCTATCTGGTTATTGCCAAAGCCTCTTTGCGCTTTTACATTCTGACGGAAGTGAGCCAGTTCTTACTGTTGACCGGGTTTGCCCATTGGTTAATTCCAATGAATGGCTCTTTAGGTGCAGCACAGGCCTATATGGCAACTTATATCGTCTATTTTGCGCTCTGTAGCTGCGTATTCATTATGTATCGTAGACATTCATCACCGTAGACACTCTTTACAGTAGAAAAAAATGACAACCCTGATTCATGTACTGGGATCTGATATCCCGCACCATAATCTGACTGTGCTGCGCTTCTTTAATGACGTGCTGACAACGCGTGTGCCGATAGAACAGGTGCGGCATTTTATGGTCGCGGCAAAAGAGACAGCACCTTTTTCGTCATTCCCTCAGTTGGATATCGAAACGCACAGCAGCAAGAAAGCTTTGGCTGAGGCGGTTATCGCCCGTGCACAAGCTGATCGCAGCACGCGCTTCTTCTGGCATGGTCAGTTTAATGCCACCCTGTGGCTGGCCCTACTGAGTGGCAAAATCAAGCCACGCCAGGTTTACTGGCATATCTGGGGTGCTGATTTATATGAAGATGCCAAAAGCTGGAAGTTTCGCCTGTTTTACCTATTGCGGCGTATTGCTCAAGGGCGGGTTGGTCATGTTTTTGCGACCCGTGGCGATTTAATCCATTTTCAGCAGCGTCATCCGCGGGTGCCCGCATCGTTGCTCTATTTCCCAACCCGTATGGATCCGGCATTGACGGGGGTCAACATCGAAAAGTCGTTAGCTGGCCCGATGACTATTCTGGTGGGGAACTCTGGTGATACCACCAATCGTCATATCGAGGCGTTGCAGGCCATTCATCAGCAATTTGGCCCTGATGCCCGGGTTATTCTGCCGATGGGGTATCCGGCTAATAATGAGCTGTATATCGAGCAGGTCAGGCAGGCTGGGCTGGCGCTGTTTGCCGCAGAAAATCTGCGTCTCCTGACAGAACAGATCCCGTTCGATGATTATCTGAATATCCTGCGTGAATGCGATTTGGGCTATTTTATTTTTAATCGGCAGCAAGGTATCGGCACCTTATGTTTATTAACGCAATTTGGTGTGCCTTTTGTCTTGAGTCGCAAAAACCCTTTCTGGCAAGACTTGGCTGAGCAGCATATTCCGGTACTTTTCTATGGTGACTCATTGGATGAGCCGTTGATCCGTGAGGCACAGCGCCAATTAGCCGGGCTGGATAAGCAATCTATCGCTTTCTTTAATCCAAATTATATCGAAGGTTGGCAGCAGGCGCTGGCGTTGGCCGCAGGAGAACACCCATGACGCTGGGGCAATTTGGTGGTCTTTTCTGTGTCTATCTGATGGCAGTTATTTTTATCCTGACATTAACCTATCAGGAGTTTCGGCGGGTTCGTTTTAACTTCAATGTGCTGTTTTCAATGCTTTACCTGCTGACTTTCTATTTTGGCTTCCCATTGACTTGTATGCTGGTGTTTCAGTTCGGGGTTGCGGTGGTGCCGGTTGAGTACTTATTGTATGCAATGCTGTCGGCCACGGCCTTTTATGGCATTTATTATGTGAGTTACAAAACACGCCTGACTAAGCCGCGCCGCCAGCCACGGGCGCCGGTATTCACCATGAATCGGGTGGAAACTAATCTGACCTGGATACTGTTGGCACTGGTGGCTATTGGCACTGTCGGCATCTTCTTTATGCAAAATGGTTTCCTGTTGTTTAAGCTCGATTCCTACAGCAAAATCTTCTCCAGTGATGTTTCGGGTGTGGCACTGAAGCGCTTTTTCTACTTCTTTATCCCGGCGATGTTGGTGGTCTATTTCTTGAAACAAGATATGCGCGCCTGGTTTTTCTTCCTGGCAAGCACGGTGGCGTTTGGCATCCTGACCTATGTTATCGTCGGCGGTACCCGCGCTAATATCATTATCGCGTTCTCATTATTCCTGTTTATCGGTATTGTTCGCGGTTGGATAACGTTGTGGATGTTGGCTGCGGCAGGTGTCTTTGGGATTGTTGGTATGTTCTGGCTGGCCCTGAAACGCTATGGTTTGGATGTGAACGGCGCAGAGGCATTTTACACTTTCCTCTACCTGACACGGGATACCTTCTCGCCGTGGGAAAACCTAGGGCTGCTGCTACAAAACTACGACAAAATAGATTTCCAAGGGCTGGCGCCGATTATTCGTGATTTTTATGTCTTTATTCCCAGTTCGCTTTGGCCGGAGCGTCCAGACTTGGTACTTAATACCGCCAATTACTTTACTTGGGATGTGCTGGATAATCACTCCGGGCTGGCTATCTCTCCAACCCTGATCGGTTCTTTGGTGGTCATGGGCGGGGTGCTGTTTATTCCACTGGGTGCCATTGTCGTAGGATTAATCATTAAATGGTTCGATTGGCTCTACGAACAAGGCAAAGCAGAAAACAACCGTTATAAAGCGGCAATTCTGCAAAGTTTCTGTTTTGGTGCGGTATTTAACATCATTGTATTGGCACGGGAAGGATTAGATTCGTTTGTGTCACGCGTGGTGTTTTTCTGCGTGATTTTTGGTGCCTGTCTGGTACTGGCAAAATTGTTGTATTGGTTGTTCGATACCGCGGGTTTGATAACGCAACAGTTACAGCGTCGGGTTAACAAGCCGAAGCGTTCATCCACTCCTGAAACGGGCCGCCAACTGTAAGGATCGTAATGGAACCGAATACTGTTATTCCAAAATATAATGTCCGTGGTTTCGAGATTTGGGGCTTTCGTGATATGGCTCAAACGCTGGATCATTTGCTAAGCAGTGGCCCGGTGAAGACCGGAACGCTGGTGGCAATGAACGCAGAGAAACTGCTCAAAGCTGAGGATGATGCGGCGTTGCGTGAGTTGATCACCGAGGCTGAATATCTGTATGCCGACGGTATCAGTATGGTGCGTGCGATTCGTCGTAAATACCCACAGGCGAAGCTGTCACGGGTAGCGGGTGCAGATTTGTGGGAAGCACTCATGCAGCGTGCCGGGCAGCAAGGGACGCCGGTCTTTTTGGTGGGCGGTAAACCTGACGTGTTGGCAGAAACTGAGGCTAAATTACGCGCGCAATGGAATGTGAATCTGGTGGGTAGCCAGGATGGCTATTTTACACCAGAGCAGCGCGAAGCCCTGTTTGCGAGAATAGCGGCTAGTGGCGCGGCGATAGTGACTGTCGCCATGGGATCGCCTAAACAGGAAATGTTTATGCGTGACTGCCGTAAGTTCTATCCCGATGCACTGTATATGGGCGTTGGTGGCACCTATGACGTCTTTACCGGTCATGTCAAACGTGCACCTAAGATATGGCAGAACATGGGGCTGGAGTGGCTTTATCGCCTGCTGGCGCAACCAAGTCGTATCCGGCGTCAGTTCAAGTTGCTTAAGTTTGTTGGTTATTATTACAGCGGCCGTCTGTAATATTGTCTTTTGGGCAGGGTTTCACCAACCCTGCTGTTATAAAACCTCTCGCATTTATTCCTTCTACCAATATCATCACGCCTTAATTCCATTTTGGAATCGATTATTTAATTTTTATTCCATAAAGTTTTAGTTTCCTGTTTGCTAATCTGACCCAGATACGGAAGGATACCGGCCGGTTAGGGTTATGTGCTCATAATCGCCTTTTATTGTGGGTGGTTTCCCTATTCGTTAACTTGCATAAATTAAAGTAGTCATCATTAGGCTGAACACGTTGGTGCAGTCGTTAGATTTTTTTGTGTGAAAAACGTCTATTTTTAATAAAAACAATAGATTAATTAATAAAAACAACCGGGAAAGCCGGAGCAGACACATCATCAGCTCACAGAGGATATATGGCAGATAACGAAGAGAAAAAAGGATTACACCGTGGGTTGGAAGCCCGGCATATCGAACTGATAGCGTTAGGTGGGACAATTGGCGTCGGGTTGTTTATGGGGTCAGCCAGCACCCTAAAATGGGCCGGGCCTTCGGTATTGCTGGCTTATATCATTGCTGGCTTATTTGTATTCTTTATTATGCGGGCCATGGGCGAAATGCTTTATCTGGAGCCGGTTGCCGGCTCCTTTGCCGTCTATGCCCATAAGTATCTTAGCCCCTATTTCGGCTATCTAACGGCTTGGGGTTATTGGTTTATGTGGATAGCGGTGGGGATATCAGAAATTACCGCGATTGGGGTATACGTTCAGTTTTGGTTCCCAGAAATTCCACAATGGTTACCTGCGATTGCCGGGGTGGCCATAGTGGCGCTGGCTAATCTGGCGGCGGTTAGATTATATGGTGAGCTGGAGTTCTGGTTCGCGATGATCAAGGTTACCACCATCATTGTGATGATTTTGGTGGGGCTGGGCGTTATCTTCTTCGGTTTTGGTAATCACGGACAAGCGATTGGTTTTGATAACCTGACAGCCCATGGCGGCTTTTTTGCCGGCGGGTGGAAAGGGTTCATGTTTGCTTTGTGTATTGTGGTGGCGTCCTATCAGGGGGTTGAGCTGGTGGGCATCACCGCCGGTGAGGCTAAAAACCCGCAAGTGACATTAAAGCGAGCCATTAATAATATTTTATGGCGCATCCTGATTTTCTATGTTGGCGCGATATTTGTCATTGTCACTATCTTCCCGTGGAATGGTATCGGCACGGAAGGCAGCCCGTTTGTCCTGACATTTGCCAAGATTGGGATAGTTTCAGCTGCGGGTATTATTAACTTCGTGGTGCTGACTGCGGCACTGTCAGGCTGTAACAGCGGTATGTATAGCGGCGGGCGTATGTTGTATGCACTGGCGAAAAATCGCCAGTTACCTGCCTGCCTGACTAAACTGTCGGCCAGCGGTGTGCCAGTTTACTGTATTGCGGTGACGATTCTGTGTCTGCTAGTGGGGTCAAGCCTTAATTACATTATTCCAAATCCACAGCAGGTGTTTGTCTATGTTTACAGTGCCAGTGTATTACCGGGCATGGTGCCGTGGTTTGTGGTCCTCGTTAGCCAGCTGCGTTTCCGCCAGGTACATAAAGAAGCGTTAAAGCAGCATCCGTTTAAATCCATCATGTTCCCGTATGTAAACTATCTAACTATCGCTTTCTTGATATGTGTACTGGTCGGGATGGGGATTAACCCTGATACCCGTTTATCTTTGTTAGTCGGGGTGATTTTCCTTGGATTGGTGTCGGCATGTTATTTCGGACTGAGAATGCATAAACACAACGTTGCTGAAACATCTCCAAAGTAATTGGCGTTGTAGGTAGGCCGCAAGCGAATGACGAATCTGCTGGGAACCGATTTGAATGCTGCTTGCAGTAGTAGCCTAGAGGCCCGGTCCATGGAAGGGCCGGGTACCGAGAGCAGTGAACATCCTTGCGGCTTCAAGTATGAAGGGGATAAAACGTCTATAAAACCAGCGAACAAGGCGAGGTGGGGCTATTAATGGCTAACTTTTGCGGCAGAGTGTGCAAAGCGTAAGCAAACACACCATTTCTTCTAAAAAAGCACTAGACAGCCAAGTATTAAAACCGTAGTATCCTCACCCGCAACGGCGCTAAGCGCCCGTAGCTCAGCTGGATAGAGCGCTGCCCTCCGGAGGCAGAGGTCTCAGGTTCGAATCCTGTCGGGCGCACCATTAATTTTGTGTGCAAGAGCTGCGGTGGTAAGATTGCCGCGTACGACGAAGTAAGCTGTAAAGAAGTTATGGTGGCTATAGCTCAGTTGGTAGAGCCCTGGATTGTGATTCCAGTTGTCGTGGGTTCGAGCCCCATTAGCCACCCCAAATTTTGTGGAACATGCGATGGTGGCGGAATTGGTAGACGCGCTAGCTTCAGGTGTTAGTGTCCTTACGGACGTGAGGGTTCAAGTCCCTCCCTTCGCACCACACAAACATGTAGATATTCATTAATATTTACATGGACATAGGTCGAGAGACCATGTAGAGTGAACAGTAAGAAATCGGCGAGTAGCGCAGCTTGGTAGCGCAACTGGTTTGGGACCAGTGGGTCGGAGGTTCGAATCCTCTCTCGCCGACCAATTTCAGAAGAAACCCCGCAATGCGGGGTTTTTTTTCGTCGGTATAATATCGATTCCCCATCATAGCCCTCTCTTTTCATCCTGTTGTATTGACGGTCGCTAATCCGACCTCACAGTCTGTCCCCCTTGTATTAGAACCTTTGTTGGCACCCTTTGATCAAATTAGCCCTATAGGGTGACCAGACTGGTGATTTATCAGGTAAAAGAATAGGTGTTGGTTTTTTGCGACAAAAGGCAGAGGCTTTGTCTCCAAACAGAGACATATAAGATCATGATAAAAATAAAGAAAATAAATGATAGTGTATAACGTCGTTTTGTAGCGACAGATCACTTAGACAGTATTGGTCGCGCTATGGCTGGTGCGTTGTATCGCACCATCTATTAGGATGAAAATAAATTTATTATTTATCAGTTGATTAAACGCTTACTCGCGGGTAATTAGATGAAATTGCTCTCGGTTAGATGGAGTTGGCACGCTAAGTGCAATATCTACCCTGTAGATGCTCATCTCACTTATTATGATAGCGTGGTGTTATAGCCAAATTAGCTTCATAAACCCAGAGATGATGCAGAGCCGATTTTAGGGTGCCTATTGTCCATGTAAACGATGTCGAATATCTTCATCACATACCGGGCATAACGTTGAGTGAGGCGCCGACATTGTTGTCTGTAGACCTGAAAATTTTAGACGCTTGCCTTTCCGGCAAGCGTTTTTTTTTGCATACCCTTCGTACTTGAAGCCGCAGGGTTGTTAGCTGCGCTAGTTACTCGGCCCATCCGTGGGCCTCGCCTCGTTGAGGCCGCTGCAAGCAGCGTTCAAATCTGCTCCCGACAGATTTGTTCCCCGAGTCACTGACTTGAGTCAGCTCATCGGGATGCGTTTGCTGGCTGCCTACCTGCAACTCCAATTACTTTGGGTACTCTTTGCTACTTGAAGCCGCAGGGTTGTTAGCTGTGCTAGTTACTCGGTCCATCCGTGGGCCTCGCTTCGTTGAGGCCGCTGCAAGCAGCGTTCAAATCTGCTCCCGACAGATTTGTTCCCCGAATCAGGAGCAGAAAAAAGGCCCCGTAGGAGCCTTTAGATTGCTGTTTTGCTAATGGTCAGAGCGATTCCCCATTCTGCCGCAAGGTCAACAGTAGCCCCTCACGACGCGCCTGCGCTGCATCTTCAGGGCGATGCAGTTTATCCAGGGCATCAGCTAACCATGCATAGTCATAACCGTCTGGACGCTGCTCAAGCGCTGCTTTAAAGGCTTCGTGGGCCTTCTCCCATTCACCGTGTTTTAGCATGAGTTGGCCCAAGGTGCTATTAAGTAGCGGGGTCGCGCCATGCTGCTTGATGTGCTGGCGCAATGCTTTCTCCAGCGGCTCTGGGTTACCTGATTTTAAGCGTGGGATCAGGAGTACTAAGCGCTCATCATACTGACGCTTCAGGCCATCCAGAATGATTTGCTGGGCGACATCATGATCGTCACACTCAATTAGATGTTCTGCCAGTGCGACTTGCAGCGGGATCTCATTGCGGACTTTTCGGCTTTGATCTTTCCACCAGCGTTTCAGACCATCACTGCCTTCTTCCGCCATACATTGATTCATCATGCCAATATAAGCTTGCTGCTCCAATGCGGCGATTTCTTCTGGTGTATGGACCTGCACTTTGCTCATCGCGGGTAAAATTTCCAGCAATGAACTGTAAGCACCGGTACGCAGGAAAGCCTGTTCAGCCAGACGCAGCACTTCTGGGTGACGTGGGGCTTGATCCAATAAACGATCCACTCCATGGCGGGCCGCATGAACGTGGCCTTGCGCCAGTTGAATGCGCACTCGGGTGATATCTACCGGCAACTGATCTGTATCAGCAACTTCTGCTGCTCGTTCCAGATATTGATTGGTACGGAATTCATCGCCACGCTGTTGGGCAGCTTCCGCAGCCAGCAGGTAGTTTACCATCGGTTGTTCAGCATGATCGGCATTACGGGTGAGCAACTTTTCAACCTGCTTGAAATCCCCTTCGGCTAGTTTGATCAATGCAGCTTTGGTTTGCTTACGAGCGCGGGTGCGTTTGCGGCCCATAAACCAACCACGGGTACGGGCACCGGTGCGGAAAATACGGCGCAGTATCCATTCAATGATAAGGAACGCGACCAATACCAGCACCAATATAATCACCAGACCGGTCACGCTGGTCTCAACGTTATAGTTGTCAGTTTGAATCAATACATAGCCTTGGTGCCCAGCCAACATGGGGCCGAGGACGATGCCGGCGGTCAGGATAAGGAATAACAGTAAAACTCGCAGCATACTTATTCCCCCTGAGCGGCAACTGGCGGTTGTGCCAGTAAGTTACGAACCCGGGTTTGCATCAATTTTTCCAGCATTGGCTGGCTCTTCAATTGATCAGGTACGTCCATTGAGATTGACTGTTGACTCAGGCTCTCTAGCTCATCCAGAAAAGCTTTGGTGCTCGGGTCATTCACATCGAAATAAGCGCGAACCCAAGTGGAGATAGTCTCCAGTGACTGTTTGTACACTTCGTCTTGATGGCGAGGGACTGCCTGAGCCGCGACCAGCAAGCGGGAGCGAATATTCTCGCGTAAATAAACATCCTGATTCGGTGCCAGCAGTGGCTCTGCGCTGCTATCACGGCGGCGGATAGTAATAAAATCAGACATAAAGCTGTGCCAGCTTTTGGTTAGATTCTGACGCCATTCGGCTAATGAACTGGATAGCTCATCGCTATCGGCATCCATCGGCGAATCATCGGTATTGTTATCAGCCAAACGTAGATTATCCACCTGATTCGACAGCTGATTCAGTTTGAGGATAATGCCGTCAAAATCCACCTGGCTTACCGCTGAAAGGGTACTGATGTCCTCGGTGAGTGCGCGGCGTACGTCGATAAGACTTGGGTCATTCATGTCAGCCAGACTGGCATCGGCACTTTTCAGTAAAGTCGCTGCGGTGGCGACATCCTGATCACTCCACAGTTTGCGCCCAGCCATTTTCACCAGAAAATCCGCCTGTGCCAGTAGCCATGTTTTGGCATCGCTACCCGAAATAGTGGCGACTTTTTCCTGTAATTCGTTAAGTTGGCGGATCAGCGAGGTTTGCTGACGATCTGCTGCTTCCAGCGCTTTGCCTTGCTGTTGTAGTAATGACTCAAGCTGCTGTTTTTCCTGCAATTGGCTCTGTTTTAGTTCAGCCAACTGTTCTTGTAGCGCGATATTCGCCACATCTTGTAACTGAGCCTGCTGCTGTCCGTGATAATAAAGCCCGGCACCCAGCGCGATAGCCAATGCAATAGCAATGGCACCCAGAATTGGGCCGGTTCGTTTCTCCCGGCGGCCTTCAGGTTCTGGCTGTTGGTGCCTCTCAACCGCAGTGGTTGTCTCTTCCACTGGTGCGGATGGGGTATTTTGTTCCGTCATATTGGGCATCCCATAGTCAGGTTTCAGGTTTATTGAAAGTCTTGTAGCGCGCGGATCAGCGCGTCATTATCCGCATTTTCTGCCACCCGGGTATCACGCCAGCCCATTTGGGCGGCCAGGGCAGCCAAACGCTCACTCACTACAACCAGGCGGCAGCGTAGCAGCCACGAAGAACGATAGTAATCAGGAACTAAAGTATAGATCTGTTGTAACATTTCGCCGCTGGTCACTACCAGAATATTGACCCCCGCACGTTGCCAATGCGCACTTTGCTCACTGCCATCATAAAAGATGGGGCTGCGTTGATAACATTCACAGTAGGTAATTGCCGCGCCTCGCTGTGCCAGACTTTCGCCTAGCAGTTCCCGCCCGCCATTACCGCGCAGTAACAACACCTTTTTACCGGACAGTGTTTGCAGGTCTGGTAATGATAACAGCATCTCGCTGGTCTCCCCCATCGGGGGGAAGGTGACATGCAAACGGCTGGCAGTATGCAATGCCAATGCGGTGGTACGGCCAATAGCATAATAAGATAACTGTGCTGGCCATAACAGGTTATTTCTTTTTAACAGTGGGTTAGCGTAGCGGATAGCATTCTGTGATAACGCAAATACCAGATCACCAGCTTGCATCTCTTGGAGCAATGCCGGTAATTTAGGCAGATCTACCCCCGGAGAGAAATCAATCAATGGCGCATGATAGGCAACCCGGCCCAGCGCACGCAGGCGACTGACTAACTGCTCTCCAGCAGGAGATGGACGGGTTACCAAAATGGTCATAGTGGGGGGGTATCCTGATAAACATCGGCCAATATTGCGCGCGCACCACGTGATAGTAACTCATCGGCCAGCTCAATCCCCATTTGCTCTGCATTCTCCGCCGGTCCTCGGCGCTCACCGCGAATGATCTCACTGCCATCCGGCGCACCGACTAATCCACGGAGCCACAGCGTGTTGCCTTCTAACTCAGCATAGCTGCCGATCGGCACCTGACAGCCTCCTTCGAGACGGGTGTTCATGGCTCGCTCGGCACATACTCGCAGCTCGGTGGCACGATGATTGAGTGGTGCCAGCAGTTGGCGGGTAAAATCGTCATCCAGGCGGCATTCAATGCCGACGGCACCCTGACCGACAGCCGGTAACGACTCCTCGGCGGGCATGGCGTAGCGAATCCGCGATGCCAGCCCCAGGCGATTGAGGCCCGCAACCGCCAGTATAATCGCGTGGTAATCGCCGTTATCAAGCTTGGCAAGGCGAGTGCCTACATTACCCCGCAGGTCGCGGATAATCAGGTCCGGGCGACGCTCGCGCAATTGGCACTGGCGACGCAGGCTGGAGGTGCCGACGATGCTGCCCGCAGGTAAATCATCGAGATGAGCAAAATGTGGCGCTACAAAAGCATCACGTGGATCATCGCGTTCACAAATGGTGACCAGACCCAAGCCCTCAGGGAAGGCGATGGGCACATCTTTCATGGAGTGGACGGCGATATCCGCGCGATCTTCCAGTAGGGCCAGCTCTAACTCTTTGACGAACAAGCCTTTACCACCGACTTTTGCCAGTGGGGTATCCAGAATGATGTCCCCACGGGTAACCATTGGGACCAACTCAACCTGCAAGCCGGGATGATTGGCTTGCAGTAAATGTTGAACATAATGTGCTTGCCATAAGGCGAGCGGGCTTTGTCGCGTGGCAATTCGAATAATTTTGTCTAACATTGCTTGT
This sequence comes from Yersinia sp. 2540 StPb PI, assembly GCF_052217165.1. Lineage (NCBI taxonomy): Bacteria > Pseudomonadati > Pseudomonadota > Gammaproteobacteria > Enterobacterales > Yersiniaceae > Yersinia > Yersinia sp. 2540 StPb PI. The sequence goes on along the minus strand of NZ_JAZGQC010000001.1, from coordinate 228,096 downwards.
TACCGTTTTATATTTTGCGGCCCATCCTATCATTGACCAGTGAATGCTGTCAGTGCGATAGCCACATGAAGACGACGGATAAGAGCACAAGAAAGCAGCTATTGTAACAAATACATGGCGGGATAACTTCTTCCTTAATACCACGGCGTCGTTATCAGCCAACCTACCTGTGAATGTCAGCTAAGAAAGGTATAGATAGACATTACAATTGTAGGGATAGCTTTACGGTCAATCGGCAAGGTGTTAGATTGATCACGTTTCCAGCAATAATTCGTTAATTGTTATTCAAACAAAATGTCTTCAAACAAAATGTTTTTTGGTCAGTACAACAAAAAGTACATTTTTCGCTGAAAGTCAAAAAAAGTAATAAACGAATCTGGGACGCGGGTTTTTTTCTAAGCACCGGAACAATTCTAAGCACCGGAATAACCAGGCGAGACGTCTTGTACCTCTACATCGAGACACTGAAACAGCGACTGGATGCGATCAACCAATTACGAGTCGATCGCGCCTTGGCGGCTATGGGGCCAGCCTTCCAAAAGGTCTACAGTCTGCTACCGACCCTACTACATTATCATCATCCACTGATGCCGGGTTACCTTGATGGTAACGTTCCCCATGGCGTCTGCCTTTTTACGTCCAATGAAACGCAACAGGATTATCTGTCTGAGGTTGAAGCCAAGTGGGGCGAACCTTTGCAACAGAGTGTCGGCGGCGAACTGCCGATTACCGGCGTCTATTCTATGGGTAGCACTTCCTCTATTGGGCAATGCCATACTTCAGATCTTGATGTTTGGGTGTGCCATCAGGCCTGGCTCGATTCTGAAGAGCGTAACCGCTTGCAACAAAAATGCAGTCTGCTGGAAAAATGGGCTGCATCAATGGGTGTTGAAGTCAGCTTCTTCCTGATAGATGAAAACCGTTTCCGCCATAATGCCAGTGGCAGCTTGGGGGGCGAAGATTGCGGTTCAACCCAACACATATTATTGCTGGATGAGTTTTACCGCAGCGCGGTTCGTCTGGCAGGGAAACGTATTCTGTGGAATATGGTTCCGGTCGAAGAAGAAAATAATTATGACGATTACGTACTGTCGCTCTATGCGCAGGGCGTATTAACACCGAATGAGTGGCTGGATTTGGGCGGTTTGAGCACCCTGTCAGCCGAAGAGTATTTCGGTGCCAGTTTGTGGCAATTGTATAAAAGTATCGATTCGCCCTATAAGGCGGTGCTGAAAACCTTATTGCTGGAAGCGTATTCGTGGGAATACCCCAATTCTCAATTGCTGGCGATGGAGATCAAACAGCGCCTGCATGCCGGTGAAATTGTGGCTTTCGGTCTTGATGCTTATTGCATGATGCTTGATCGCGTCACTCGCTATCTGACCCAAATCAATGACACCACCCGTCTGAATTTGGTGCGGCGTTGTTTCTATCTGAAAGTGTGCGAAAAACTGTCCCGTAGCCCGGCGAGTGTCGGCTGGCGGCGTGAAATCCTCAGCCAACTGGTCAGTGAATGGGGCTGGAGTGACGAGAGTTTGGCGGTGCTGGATAACCGTGCTAACTGGAAGATTGAGCGGGTACGTGAAGCGCATAACGAGCTGTTGGATGCGATGATGCAGAGTTATCGCAATTTGATCCGTTTCGCGCGGCGCAACAATCTGAGTGTCAGTGCCAGTCCGCAGGATATCGGCGTTTTGACCCGTAAACTGTACGCGGCATTTGAAGCTTTACCTGGCAAAGTGACGCTGGTTAACCCGCAAATTTCACCGGATTTATCGGAAGAACATCTGACTTTCATTCATGTTCCGGCAGGCCGTGCTAACCGCGCGGGTTGGTACTTATATAATCAAGCGCCCTCTATGGATGCGATTGTGAGTCACCAGCCGCTGGAATATAACCGTTACCTGAACAAACTGGTGTCCTGGGCCTATTTCAACGGCCTGTTGACCAGCAAGACACGGCTACATATTAAAAGCGCCAATCTGTGCGATACGGTGAAATTGCAAGAATTGGTGACGGATATCTCTCACCACTTCCCGTTGCGCTTGCCTGCACCGACACCTAAAGCACTCTATAGCCCGTGTGAGATTCGCCATTTGGCGATTATCGTCAATTTAGAGCATGACCCGACAGCGGCTTTCCGCAATCAGGTGGTGCATTTTGATTTCCGTAAACTGGATGTATTCAGTTTTGGCGAGCAGCAGCAGTGTCTGGTGGGCAGTATCGATTTGCTGTACCGCAACTCCTGGAATGAAGTGCGAACCTTGCATTTCAGTGGTGAGCAGGCGGTGTTGGAAGCATTGAAAACCATTTTAGGCAAAATGCATCAGGATGCGGCACCGCCGGAGTCAGTGGATGTGTTCTGTTACAGCCAGCATTTGCGTGGTTTGATTCGTACCCGCATTCAGCAGTTGGTTTCCGAGTGTATTGAGTTGCGCTTATCCAGTACCCGTCAGGAACCGGGCCGTTTTAAAGCGGTACGAGTTTCCGGCCAGACCTGGGGTTTGTTCTTTGAACGCCTGAGTGTTTCCGTTCAAAAATTGGAAAATGCGGTCGAATTTTACGGTGCGATTTCTAATAACAAACTGCATGGGCTATCGATTCAGGTAGAAACCGATCAAATTCATCTGCCGCCAGTGGTGGACGGTTTTGCCAGCGAAGGGATCATTCAGTTCTTCTTCGAAGGCACCGCAGATGAAAAAGGCTTTAACATTTATATTTTGGATGAATCAAACCGCGTTGAGGTTTATCACCACTGCGAGGGCAGTAAAGAGGAGTTGGTGCGAGATGTCAGCCGTTTTTATTCATCGTCTCACGACCGTTTTACCTACGGCTCCAGCTTTATTAACTTTAACCTGCCGCAGTTCTACCAAATTGTGCAATTAGATGGCCGTACCCAAGTGATCCCTTTTCGCAGCAACACATTATCCCATCTATATATCGTCGACAAAGAGCCAAGCCAGCCTGCGCAGCAGTTGCAGTTACATTAATTTCCCCTGTGTCCTTGAAGCCGCAGGGGTGTTAGCTGCGCGCTCTTACCCGAATCACTGACTTGAGTCAGCTCATCAGGATGCGTTTGCTGGCTGCCTACCTGCAACTTCAATGACTTTGGAGAATGACTTGTGTCCTTGAAGCCGCAGGGGTGTTAGCTGCGCGCTCTTACCCGAATCACTGACTTGAGTCAGCTCATCGGGATGCGTTTGCTGGCTGCTTACCTGCAACTCCAATGACTTTGGGGAATGACTTGTGTCCTTGAAGCCGCATGCGACTAGATAAAACTCACCTCTTCACCCGCCTGCGCGCTAGCCGCTTGAGATAATTTGGCGAAGAACTCTTCGCCGCTGCGTGAGCAATACCAGTGGCCTTCACGATAATTGAAATGGTAACCACCTGCTTTAGTCGCCAACCATACCTGATGCAGTGGCTCTTGGCGGTTGATAACAATCTTACTGCCATTTTCGAATGTCAGGGTCATCACCCCGCCATTGGTTTCATAATCGACATCACTATCGCCGCTAAAACCATCCAGTGTCTCTTCAATGTAAAGCATCAATTGATCGGCTAACTGATGAAACTCGCTATCGTTCATATTCAATTCCTATTGCTTTTCATGATCCACCTGCGATTATAGAGAGCATGGACGCATGAATCACAAGTATTAATGCGATATACCCTTCATACTTGAAGCCGCAGGGGTTAGCAGTGTGCACTCACCCGAATCAATTACCGATGTAAGCGCATTGGGATTCGTTTGCGGCCAACCTGCAACGCCAGATTCTTTGGGTATAATAGGTGCTAAAACAATTTACAGGCGTTAAAAATGAAAAAAGAATTATGTTGGCCGCTGGCTGCGATGATGGTATTCGCACTGGCGGGTTGTGGCTTGAAAGGCCCGTTATATTTTCCACCCGCTGACAAACCAAAAGTAGAAACCGCGCAACCGGATAGTGGTCAGGTAGAGCGAAACCAGCAGGACCTGTCAGGTACCAACCAGACAAAATCTATTGCCGGGCCGCAGTAATTATTTTTATCGCAGCCAGATTGAGTCAGTATTTAATTTGCCCGTGCCAAATTTAGCCGGTAAATGAAAGTCAGCGGAGTATGAAATGCAGTTCTCCAAAATGCACGGTCTTGGCAACGACTTTATGGTTGTCGATGCAGTTACCCAAAATGTTTACTTTTCGCCGGAGTTAATTCGTCGATTAGCAGACCGGCACACTGGCGTGGGCTTTGATCAGATGCTGGTGGTTGAACCGCCTTATGATCCTGAGCTGGATTTTCACTACCGTATTTTTAATGCCGATGGCAGCGAAGTTTCTCAGTGTGGCAATGGTGCACGTTGTTTTGCCCGGTTTGTTCGGTTGAAAGGGTTGACCAATAAACGTGATATCAGTGTGAGTACCCAAACTGGCCGCATGATATTGAGTGTTACTGAAGACGAGCTGGTTTGTGTCAATATGGGCGAACCCAATTTTGACCCGCAAACGGTGCCTTTCAGAGCAACTAAAGCAGAGAAAACCTACATTTTACGCGCGGCGGAACATACGGTGTTGTGCGGCGTGGTATCAATGGGCAATCCTCACTGTGTGATGCAGGTTGATGATGTTTCGGTTGCTAATGTTGCCTTGCTGGGTCCAGTATTGGAAAGCCATGAGCGCTTCCCCGAACGGGCTAATATTGGTTTTATGCAGGTGGTTAGCCGCGAGCATATACACTTACGGGTATATGAGCGCGGTGCTGGCGAAACGCAAGCCTGTGGTAGCGGTGCTTGTGCAGCAGTGGCGGTGGGGATCCAGCAAGAGTTGTTGGCTGAAGAGGTTCATGTTGAACTGCCAGGTGGCAGCTTGCATATCAGTTGGAAAGGGCCGGGCCACCCACTGTATATGACCGGGCCGGCAACACATGTGTATGATGGCTTCATTCATTTATAGTATACCCGTCATACTTCAAGCTGCATGTGTGTTGGCCGCCTTCATGCAACTCGAATTATTTAGGGTATAAATATTCATTATGGCGGGTATTAAATGAAAAGTTATGAGGAGCAGGCGTTAGCTGGCATCGAGTTGGACGACGATGCTGTCATGCAGTACTTATTGCAAAACCCTGACTTTTTTATCCGCAATGCCCGTCTGGTCGAACAGATGCATATTCCTCATCCTGTTCGCGGCAGTGTCTCGCTGGTGGAGTGGCAGCTAGGGCGACAACGTAATCAGATTGGTCAGTTGGAAGAAGAGATCACCTTGCTAATGGAGCAGGCGGGCTTGAATGAAGTGTTGTTTAATCGCTTGCTGCAACTACAAAGCAATTTGGCTGCGGCCAGCAGCTTGCAAGATATGCTTAATCGCTTGCAGCGCTGGGCACGCGACTTCGGCTTGGCAGGTGCTAATGTGCGCTTATTCAGTGACCGCTGGCATATTGGTGCGCCGTCTGATTTCACCCATTTGGCACTTGCCCGTCACGCCTTCGAGCCACTACGTATTCAGCGTTTGGGGAGCGATAACCATTATCTGGGCGGTTTGAACGGGCCGGAACTGCTGTTGTTATTGCCTCAGGCCAAGCAGGTAGGGTCGGTCGCACTCTCGTTACTGGGCAAAGATGGCGATCTAGGTGTCATTATCTTCAGCAGCCGTGATACGCAACATTATCAGCAGGGCATGGGTACCGTGATGCTGAATCAGTTATCGACGTTATTGCCGAGCCTGCTGGAGCGTTGGATAGAGCCGGTATGACCGAATTCAGTGCCTCACTTGCCCCGCAGGTAGAGGCTTTCTTGCGTTATCTCAAAGTTGAGCGTCAGCTCAGTCCACTGACTATTACCAGTTATCGACGCCAGCTACAGGCACTCATGGAAATGGGCGAGCAAATGGGCCTGGCGCACTGGCAGCAGCTTGACGCGGCTCAGGTGCGGTCACTGGTTTCTCGCAGTAAACGTGCCGGTTTACATTCCTCAAGCCTTGCGCTGCGCCTCTCAGCTTTGCGCAGCTTTCTTGATTGGCTGGTGAGTCAGGGCGTATTGCAGGCCAACCCCGCAAAAGGGGTGAGTACACCGCGTTCAGGCCGCCATCTGCCAAAAAACATCGATGTCGATGAGGTCGATAAACTGTTGGATATCGACCTCAATGATCCCTTGGCGGTCCGTGATCGGGCGATGCTGGAAGTGATGTATGGCGCGGGTTTGCGTCTATCCGAACTGGTTGGCATGAACTGCAAACACGTAGATTTAGCCAGCGGTGAAGTCTGGGTGATGGGGAAAGGCAGTAAAGAGCGTAAAGTACCGATTGGCAGGACCGCAGTGACCTGGTTAGAGCATTGGCTGGAACTGCGCGAGTTATTTGAACCTGTTGACGATGCTATCTTTTTAGCCAATACCGGTAAGCGAATTTCAGCGCGCAATGTGCAAAAACGCTTTGCCGAATGGGGTGTAAAGCAAGGTGTCAGCAGCCATATTCACCCACACAAATTGCGCCACTCTTTCGCCACTCACATGTTGGAATCCAGTGGTGATTTGCGCGCGGTGCAGGAGCTACTGGGCCACGCCAATCTGACGACCACACAAATTTATACTCATCTCGACTTTCAACATCTGGCGACAGTGTATGATGCTGCTCATCCACGCGCCAAACGAGGCAAATCCTGATGCATTTTTATCGCCCACTCGAGAGTATTTCCGCCATTAGCTTCGATTTGGATGACACCCTGTATGATAATCGGCCAGTGATTACCCGCACTGAACAAGAGTCGGTGGCATTCTTACAGCAGTATCATCCCAATCTGGCGCAGTTACAGGCCGCTGATTTTCACCGTTTTCGCGCTGAATTGCTGGCGCAGGACCCGGGCATCTACCACGATGTTACCCAGTGGCGTTGGCATGCGATTGAACTGGGCTTGATACGTCATGGCTTAAGTAAGTCTGAGGCGCAATGTGGCGCTGATGCAGCCATGGAGAATTTTGCCCTATGGCGTAGCCGTATTTATGTGCCAGCGGCCACCCATGACACTTTGAGCGCGCTGGCGGAGCATTATCCGCTGGTGGCTATCACCAATGGCAATGCCGATCCTAAAGCCTGTGGTCTGGATCGATACTTCCAGTTTGTGCTGCGTTCCGGCCCCCATGGCCGTGCCAAGCCTTTTCGCGATATGTACCATAAAGCGGCAAACCATCTGGATATCCCACTCAAACAGATTCTGCATGTGGGTGATGATTTGACTACCGATGTCGCCGGCGCGCTACGTTGCGGTATGCAGGCTTGCTGGATTAATGACCGTCAGCAGAACCTGATGACGGCCAGTGATAGCCGCTTATTGCCACATATTGAGATTTCTCAGTTGGCTTCCCTGACAGCATTGCTATAATCCCCTGCAATAAATCTGTATAAATTCACAGTGGAATGGTGGCGAAATACCCGAATACTCGGCGATTTCGCTATTTTCCCTTACCCGATAAACGGTGCCTATGGACGTTTCTGATCTGCTCGACAGCCTGAATGAAAAACAACGCGAAGCCGTGGCTGCGCCACGCTGCAACCTGTTGGTCCTGGCCGGTGCAGGCAGTGGCAAAACCCGGGTGCTGGTTCATCGCATTGCCTGGTTGTTATCAGTAGAAAATGCGTCTCCGTACTCAATTATCGCAGTGACGTTCACCAATAAAGCGGCGGCCGAAATGCGCCACCGTATTGAACACTTGATTGGCACCAGTCAGGGCGGAATGTGGATTGGGACTTTCCATGGGTTGGCGCACCGCTTGCTGCGCGCTCACCATATGGATGCCAACTTGCCGCAGGATTTTCAGATTCTCGACAGCGACGACCAGCTACGGTTATTAAAGCGGTTGGTTAAAGCACTGAATTTAGATGATAAACAATGGCCACCGCGTCAGGCGATGTGGTACATCAACGGCAAAAAAGACGAAGGATTACGACCACAGCATATTGAGAGCTATGGCAATCCGGTTGAAGCCACCTGGCTGCGTATCTATCAGGCGTATCAGGAAGCTTGTGACCGCGCCGGTCTGGTGGATTTTGCCGAGCTGTTGCTGCGAGCACACGAATTGTGGCTAAACAAACCCCATATTCTTAATCATTATCGTGAACGCTTCACCAACATTTTGGTGGATGAGTTTCAGGATACTAACAATATCCAATACGCCTGGATTCGTCTGCTGGCAGGTGACCGTTCTAATGTGATGATTGTCGGTGACGATGACCAATCAATCTATGGCTGGCGTGGGGCGCAGGTGGAAAATATCCAGCGCTTTTTGAAAGATTTCCCCGGCGCTGAAACCATCCGGTTGGAGCAGAATTACCGTTCTACCAGCAATATTTTGACGGCAGCAAATACCCTGATTGCCAATAATGATGGCCGCATGGGGAAAAATCTGTGGACGGACGGTGCCGAAGGCGAACCGATCTCACTCTATTGCGCCTTTAACGAACTGGATGAAGCGCGCTTTGTGGTTAACCGCATCAAAGCCTGGCAGGACAACGGTGGTGCTCTGAATGATTGTGCCATCTTGTATCGTAGCAACGCCCAATCGCGCGTTTTGGAAGAAGCACTATTGCAGACCGCGATGCCGTACCGTATTTATGGCGGTCAGCGCTTCTTCGAACGTCAGGAGATTAAAGATGCACTGGCTTATTTGCGGCTAATTTCCAACCGTAATGATGATGCTGCTTTTGAGCGAGTGGTCAATACACCTACTCGCGGTATTGGCGATCGTACCTTAGATGTGGTGCGCCAAACCGCCCGTGACCGTCAGCTAACGCTGTGGCAATCAACCCGTGCCATGTTGCAGGAAAAAGTGCTGGCAGGCCGCGCAGCCTCTGCACTGCAACGGTTTGTTGAGCTGGTCGACTCCCTGGCTCATGAAACGGCGGATATGCCGTTGCATGTCCAAAGTGACCGGGTGATTCGTGATTCCGGTTTGTGGTCGATGTACGAACAGGAAAAAGGTGAAAAAGGTCAGGCGCGCGTTGAGAACCTTGAAGAGTTGGTCAATGCGACCCGCCAATACAGTTATCAGGATGAAGATCAGGATCTGATGCCACTACAGGCATTTTTGTCTCATGCGGCGCTGGAAGCGGGAGAGGGGCAGGCCGATGCTTATCAGGATGCAGTGCAATTAATGACTCTCCATTCCGCGAAAGGCTTGGAGTTCCCACAGGTGTTCATTGTGGGTATGGAAGAGGGGATGTTCCCGAGCCAGATGTCACTGGATGAAGGTGGCCGCTTGGAAGAAGAGCGCCGACTGGCCTATGTTGGGGTCACCCGCGCGATGCAGAAACTGACTCTTTGCTATGCAGAGAGCCGCCGTCTGTACGGCAAAGAGGTGAATCATCGGCCATCCCGCTTTATCGGCGAACTGCCGCAGGAATGCGTCGAAGAAGTACGGCTACGTGCAACGGTTTCTCGCCCGGTTAACCACCGCAATATGGGGACGCCGATGAATGAAAATGACAGTGGTTTCTCACTGGGTCAACGGGTGCGTCACCCTAAATTTGGTGAAGGTACCGTGGTTAATCTGGAAGGTAGCGGCGAACACAGCCGGTTGCAAATCGCTTTCCCCGGAGAGGGGATTAAGTGGTTGGTCGCGGCTTACGCCCGATTAGAGGCTGTATAAATTTACCCTGCGGTCTTGACGCCGCAGCGGCGTTAGCGGCACTCACTTACCCGAATCACTTACTCATGTAAGCTCATCGGGATGCGTTCATTTGCTGCCTTGCTGCAACGCCAATAACTTTGGGTAAACCCTGCGGTCTTGACGCCGCAGCGGCGTTAGCGGCACTCACTTACCCGAATCACTTGACTGTGTAAGCTCATCGGGATGCGTTCATTTGCTGCCTTGCTGCAACGCCAATAACTTTGGGTAATTAATGTAGCCGCGGCATTAGCGGCTCTCATCCTGAGGCGCTTGCCTGGCATCGGTTTCAGCCTGCAACAAAATCGCTTTCCCCATCCACTGCGTCACATCTTGAATACCCGCATCATCCAAATGCCAAATATCTTTCAGCACCATAAACACTTCTGAGCCATAGATTAACGAGAAAGCATAGATCACCCGTTGCAAGGCTTCCGGTGACAACTTCCCTTCCAGCGGCTCGACAGCCAGCTTCAATAACCGCTTACGGTTACCACGCACCAACTTCTCTTCACTGTTAGGATTGCTGCGGTCAGCCGCCCATTGTTGCAATGACAGATGCAGCGCGGCACGAAGTACACCTTCGTGTTGCAACATGCGTGGATAAGCAAAAGAGAGCAGTTCCGCAATGCGTTGCCGGGCATCTGGTTGGGTAGGCTGCCATGCCAATATCGGCCCAAGGCTTTCATCGACCATGGCAGAAACCAACGCACTTTGCGTCGGGAAATAACGATAAGCCGTAGCGCGCGAGAGTTGCGCCGCATTTGCTACGTCTGTTATCGACGGAAATGTCCCTTGTTCATACATCGACATCGCCGTATCGATCAGTAACCGCCGGGTTCTGGCTTTGATGGTGGTCAGTGATGGAGAGGCGCGCTCCTGTTTATCCTGATTATGCACGGTCACTCCATGGTCAATAACGAGTATCTGCGCTCACTATAACAAACCGACCGCACAAATCGCCATGAATGCATTTCACCTGCAAACTAATTTTGAGACTCCAGTCTCAAAAAACAGCAGTACCCTTTGCGAAAATGATACTCTAGTCTCAATATGATTCTATCTTAACCAACTCGCTTCGTTGTTCGGCTGTAAGTAGAAAATAAACTTCCAATAAAAAGAAGTGAGCTACACGCGCATTCATAGAAGGATGTTCAGATGCCTCGTCATATTTTTATCGCGACTACCACAGATACCAAAGGCGAAGAGCTGACGTATGTCAGTGAATTGATTAAAGCAACCGGGCTAACAACGGTCACGGTGGATTTATCGACTAAAGAAGGTCAACGAGCCAGTGGCGCAGATATCTCTGCCGAGACAGTAGCGGGCTATCACCCGGATGGGCGTCAGGCGGTGTTCTGTGGTGATAGGGGGCGGGCGATAAGTGCAATGGCCGTCGCTTTTGAGCGTTTTATTGCCAGCCGTGATGATGTGGCCGCGTTATTAGGTCTGGGAGGTTCCGGCGGCACCGCGCTGATTACACCGGCGATGCAAAGCTTACCGATTGGTATTCCTAAACTGATGGTATCTACCATGGCTTCTGGTGATGTTTCAGGTTACATCGGTGCCAGTGATATCGCCATGATGTATTCCGTCACCGATATTGCCGGGCTTAACCGTATTTCTCGTCGTGTACTGAGTAATGCGGCTCACCAGATTGCCGGAGCAGTCTATTTCGCCAAAGAAGAGTTACTGGTTGATGATAAACCGGCGCTGGGCTTGACCATGTTTGGTGTGACAACTCCCTGTATTCAGGCCGTCAGTGCCGCATTATCAGACGAATATGACTGTTTGGTATTCCACGCCACAGGTAGCGGCGGCAAAGCCATGGAAAAACTGGCCGAAAGTGGCTTGCTGGCGGGGGCACTTGATCTGACCACCACCGAGGTCTGCGACCTGTTATTTGACGGGGTATTGGCCTGTGGGCCGGAACGCTTCGATGCTATTGCTCACAGCAACATCCCGTATGTCGGCTCTTGCGGTGCATTGGATATGGTCAACTTCGGCAGCCCGGCAACTATTCCGGCTAAATATGCCGATCGCTTGTTCTATAAACATAACGCCCAAGTGACACTGATGCGCACCACCGAGCAAGAGAATATTCAAATGGCACGCTGGATTGGTGAAAAGCTCAATCGTTGTCAGGGTGAAGTGCGCTTCTTAATTCCAGCCGGCGGATTCTCAGCATTGGATGCGCCGGGCCAGCCATTCTGGGATGAAAAAGCGTTGAAAGCCTTTATTGATACGCTGGAAGAGACCGTCATTCAAACTGATAAACGCCGCTTGGTGCACTATCCGTTCAACATCAATGACCCAGAATTTGCCCAGGCCGCAGTAGAAAACTTTAAAGAAATAACAAAGAGCCCATCCCATTAGGGCCATTTTATTCGTGGAGAAACATATGCCAAAATTTCAACGCCAGGCCATTTTAGCCAAATTTCGGGAAATGATTGCCCGCCGTGAGCCGATTATCGGTGGCGGTGCGGGCACAGGGCTGTCAGCTAAATGTGAAGAGGCTGGTGGAATTGATCTTATCGTTATCTATAACTCAGGCCGCTATCGTATGGCGGGGCGTGGGTCGCTGGCAGGTTTGCTGGCCTACGGGAATGCCAATGAAATCGTGGTCGATATGGCCAAAGAAGTGCTGCCGGTAGTCAAAAATACGCCAGTGCTGGCGGGAGTGAATGGTACTGACCCATTCTGTCAGTTCGATCACTTTTTGGACCAATTGAAAGCATTGGGTTTTTCTGGCGTGCAGAACTTCCCAACCGTTGGGTTAATTGACGGTAACTTCCGTGCCAATCTGGAAGAGACCGGCATGGGTTATGGCTTGGAAGTGGATATGATCCGCCTGGCTCACGAAAAAGATTTACTGACCACCCCTTATGTTTTCAGTGCCGCCGATGCGGTTGCCATGACACAAGCGGGTGCTGACATTATTGTGCCACATATGGGGCTGACGACTGGCGGTAACATCGGTGCGGACACGGCACTGAAACTGGCGGACTGTGTGCCTCTGATTAATGACTGGGCTGCGGCGGCAAAAGCGGTACGTGAAGATATCATTGTGCTGTGCCACGGTGGGCCAATTTCCTCACCAGAAGATGCCCAATACATTATGGATAACTGCCCGCAATGTGACGGTTTTTATGGTGCCAGTTCGATGGAACGTCTGCCGACTGAAATTGCACTAACGGACACCACCAAACAGTTTAAAAATATAAAGCGTTGATATTTTGCCAATACCAAAGGGAAAGCCTGTTTTGTGAATTTTGCCGGTTTTTGGCTAAATGAAGATGCAGGATACACAAAACCGAAGTCGATGTTGGCTTCGGTTTTTTTTTGCTTTTTAGCCAGTTCATGCCAAATAGCTGCCGCCAAGATGTGTTATCGCCTGTTGTGTCCGTAACAACTAAAAATAAAGCTCAGCTATTAACTACTTTTAACCGGTTGACAGTCTTTTTCTTCTCGGCGTAACATGCGCGCACTATTCTTGATGAGGACATTCGCCTTGGACACACCCAGTAGATACTGGCTCAATAACCTGTTCATATGGTGCAACTTCTAAGGCTATCCTCATATTTGCTGATAGCCTTCGTGGTTGTCAGCGGCCCCGCTAAGCCGTCGCTGTGAGTCAGATCTCCTTATGGTCTGAAACATAGAGTATTTCTCAATACCTCGCTGTTTCTGTGCTTCAATGCGTTATCCCTATCCATCACCGCAAGGGAGTTTTGGCACATGCTGAGCGCATTTAAATTAAGTAACAATCGCTTATCCCGTTTGGAGCTGGATGAATCAGATGAGTCAGATGATCTGACCTCATCAATTTGGGTCGACTTAGTTGAACCGGAAGAAGGGGAGCGCGAACGCGTCCAGTCTGAGTTAGGGCAAAGCCTGGCGACCCGGCCAGAGTTGGACGACATCGAGGCTTCCGCTCGCTTCTTTGAAGATGAGGATGGCCTGCATATCCACTCCTTCTTCTATTATGAAGATGCTGAAGACCATGCGGGTAACTCAACCGTGGCATTTACCATCCGTGATGGTCGCCTGTATACCCTGCGTGAGCGCGAGTTACCGGCTTTTCGTTTATATCGGATGCGGGCGCGTAACCAAACACTGGTTGATGGCAATGCCTATGAGCTGTTGCTGGATCTGTTCGAAACCAAAATTGAGCAGCTAGCCGATGAAATCGAAAACATTTATAGCGATTTGGAAGCCTTAAGTCGCGTCATTATGGAAGGGCAGCAAGGTGATGAATATGACGCCGCGTTGTCTACCTTAGCGGAACAGGAAGATATCGGCTGGAAAGTGCGCTTGTGTCTGATGGATACCCAGCGAGCACTGAATTTCCTGGTACGTAAAGCCCGCTTGCCGAGTGGTCAACTGGAGCAAGCCCGTGAGGTATTGCGCGATATCGAATCCCTATTGCCACACAATGAATCCCTGTTCCAGAAGGTTAACTTCCTGATGCAGGCAGCAATGGGCTTTATCAATATCGAGCAGAACCGGATTATCAAGATCTTCTCGGTGGTATCGGTGGTGTTCCTGCCGCCAACACTGGTGGCATCCAGCTACGGGATGAACTTTGAGTTTATGCCGGAATTGCGCTGGTCATTTGGCTATCCGGGCGCGATCAGTTTGATGATTATCGCGGGTTTAGCACCGTATCTCTATTTCAAGCGCAAGAACTGGCTCTAACCTAACCTTCGCCCTTGAAGCTGCAGGGGTGTTAGCTGCGTTCACGCACCCGAATCACTTGACTGTGTAAGCTCATCGGGATGAGTTCACTGGCAGCCTACCTGCAACTTCAAGTTCTTTGGTTATCAATATCATAACTCGATGAGTAACCGGGCATGTTTTGTCGGCTTGATATCTAGGCGCGGCGCTTACGTTGGGTGTAGAGCGCATCCAATGTGAACAGCAACAGTGCCGCCCAGATAAAGGCGAAAGTCACCATTTTATCGTTGCCAATGGTTTCGCCGTAGAAGGTTACCGCCAGAATAAACATCAACGTTGGCCCGAGGTATTGGAAAAAGCCCAATGTCGATAGTTTTAAGCGAGTGGCGGCGGCGGTGAAGAACAGTAGCGGGATAGTGGTAATCACCCCGGCTGCTGCCAATAACAGGTTAAGCGACCACGCATTGGTGCTCATGTGGCTGGTTGGGCTATCGGCAATAAAGAACAGATACACCGCTGCTATCGGCAATAGCCACATAGTTTCCACCAGCATGCCGGTTTGGGCATCTATCCCGAGTTTTTTACGAATCAGACCGTATAAAGCAAAGCTTATCGCGAGTCCCAGGGCGATTATCGGTAGCGAGCCAAACTGCCATAATTGAATCAATACCCCGCCGAACGCTAATGCCACCGCAACCCACTGCATGCGACGAAAACGCTCACCCAGAAACAACATGCCGAATAACACATTTACTAGCGGGTTAATGAAATAGCCCAAACTGGCTTCCAGCATATGATTGTGGTTTACCGCCCAGATAAACAACAGCCAGTTACTGGCAATCAACACAGCAGTAACTGCTAGCAATAACAGGCGTTTGCCGTTTCTACAGGCACTGCGTACCTGTGGCCAATTGCGGCTAACAGTTAGCAGGATCAACATAAAGAAAAATGACCAGATAATCCGATGAGTCAAAATTTCATCAGCCGGCACCTGCTGGATGAGCTTGAAATAAGCTGGGGCAATACCCCAAATAAAATAGGCTGCCAGAGCAAATAAAATGCCCTGACGGGTTCGTTGTTTATCCATGGTGTAGCTCGGGACAAGAAAGGAGATGCGGTGAGTGTACTTAACTTCGCGTTACGAATCATCACCGCTGACGGGTAAATCAGCCAACCAGATAAGTTGCCGTTGCGCTAGCGATGTGCATTTGGCTTTCATTATGCAGCTCAACCCGGGCAACCGACACTTTATTGCCACTGCGCAAAATACTGCTGCTGGCAATAAAATGTTTGCCGCGGCCGGGGCGTAGATAGTCAACACGCAGATCGATAGTGCCCATTTTAGCCAGATATATTTGCAATTGTTCTTTAATGAGCGGTTCATGGCGTACCAGGCTATTCCCAACGCACACCAGTCCGGCAGCCACATCCAGCACTGCGGCAATAACGCCACCATGCAAAATTTGTTGTGCAATATTGCCAACTAACTTGTCATTATTATCGAAAGCAATCTCGGCGTAATCTTGCTCGAAACGGGTTAATCGCAGACCAAGCTCACGGTTAAATGGCATGTGATACACAAATACTTCGCCAATCATGCGGCGAGCATCCTCTAACGTTAAAGTTGTTGCTGGCATTTTTCCCTATTCTCTTCTTGGTTGCCGATAAGCAATCATAGTGTAAGTTAACGAATTGTTTATTTTATGCTTCTGCTTTGTTGTTTTCCAGCCGTTAAGCCATAAATATAAACAACACTAATCTCAGATAACATTTGTGTGTAGAATGAGCTGTTTTCATTACAAATAGAAATAATCCGTAAGGTGATGGGGGAATAATGGGAAGATTTTGGCGGATACTGATAGCGCTGTTACTGGTGCCAACGTTGGCACAGGCAGAAGCTGCAACGGTTGAGAAGATTCATGATGCACCTGAGGTGCGTGGTAGTATTATTGCGGCAATGTTGCAGGATCACGATAATCCGTTTCTGCTTTATCCATATGAAACAAACTATCTGTTATATACCTATACCAGTAATATCAATAAAGATGCTATTAGCTCTTATGATTGGGCTGAAAATGCCAAGAGAGATGAAGTTAAATTCCAACTGAGTTTAGGTTTCCCTATTTGGCGTGGTATTGCCGGTGATAACTCATTACTGGGTGCTTCTTATACTCAACGTTCTTGGTGGCAGGCATCCAATAGTGATGAGTCCTCGCCATTCCGCGAAACAAACTATGAACCGCAACTGTTCCTGGCATGGGCAACTGATTACGAGTTGGCGGGCTGGACTTTCCGTGAAGTAGAGTTTGGTTATAACCACCAGTCTAACGGTAAAGCGGATCCAACCTCACGTAGCTGGGACCGTGTTTACACCCGTGTGATGGCACAGCGTGGCAATTTAGAAATTGACTTGAAGCCTTGGTATCGTCTGCCAGAAAGCGACGAGAAAGATGACAACCCGGATATCAATAAATACATGGGTTATTATCGTCTGAAAGTCGGTTATGCCTTGGGTGACAGTGTATTCAGCGTGGATGGCCATTATAACTGGAATACCGGTTATGGCGGCGCAGAAATGGGCTGGAGCTATCCTATCACCAAGCATGTTCGTTTCTATACCCAAGTGTTCAGTGGCTATGGTGAGTCAATGATTGACTATAACTTTAGGCAAACACGGGTGGGTGTGGGTATCATGTTAAACGATGTCCTTTAACGTCATCCGGCGTTAGAAAAGTTTCAGACACAGGCCGGTTAACCGGCCTGTGCAGATCTTATAGTTGGGGAAGAGTGTGTCGACCGCAGCAGTGATAAATAGGGAATTACTGGCAGTGCAGGTATTGCGAGATACTTTCGGCTATCAGCAATTCCGGCCCGGACAACAGGAAATTATCAACGCCACCCTATCAGGGCAAGACTGTCTGGTAGTGATGCCTACCGGTGGTGGTAAGTCCTTGTGTTATCAGATTCCGGCACTGGTGACGGATGGGTTGACGCTGGTAGTCTCTCCGTTGATCTCGCTCATGAAGGATCAGGTCGACCAACTGCTGGCTTACGGCGTTGGTGCGGGGTGCTTAAACTCATCGCAAACGCGTGAACAACAGTTAGCCGTGATGGACGGTTGCCGTAGCGGTCAGATTAAGCTGTTGTATATTGCCCCAGAACGCTTGGTCATGGAGAGTTTCCTCGATCAATTGTATCAGTGGCGGCCGGCTTTATTGGCGGTGGATGAGGCGCACTGTATTTCTCAATGGGGTCATGATTTCCGCCCGGAATATCGTGCTCTAGGCCAGTTAAAGCAACGTTTCCCTGATTTACCGGTTATTGCGCTCACTGCCACGGCGGATGACGCGACGCGGGGGGATATTGTTCGTCTGCTTAATCTGGATCAGCCACTGATTCAAGTCAGCAGTTTTGACCGCCCCAATATCCGTTACACCTTGGTAGAGAAGTTCAAACCGCTCGATCAATTATGGCGTTTTGTGCAAGACCAACGTGGCAAAAGTGGCATTATCTATTGTAACAGCCGGGCAAAAGTGGAAGACACCACCGCCCGTTTGCAGAGCCGTGGCTTAAGTGTGGCGGCCTACCATGCCGGGCTGGATAATGAGCGTCGGGGGCAGGTGCAGGAAGCATTCCAGCGCGATGATCTGCAAGTGGTGGTCGCGACCGTGGCCTTTGGTATGGGGATTAACAAACCCAACGTCCGCTTTGTGGTGCATTTTGATATCCCGCGCACTATCGAGTCTTATTATCAGGAAACCGGCCGTGCCGGACGTGATGGCCTGCCTGCTGAAGCCGTGTTGCTGTACGATCCGGCGGATATGGCGTGGTTACGTCGCTGTCTGGAAGAGAAACCTGCAGGGGCACAGCAAGATATTGAACGGCATAAATTAAATGCTATGGGCGCTTTTGCCGAGGCGCAGACTTGTCGTCGTCTGGTGCTGCTCAACTATTTTGGTGAGGGTAAACAGCAGTCGTGTGGTAACTGTGATATTTGCCTCGATCCGCCGAAGCGCTACGATGGGCTGGCTGATGCACAAAAAGCCCTCTCGTGTGTTTATCGTGTCGGACAGCGGTTTGGTCTGGGGTATATTGTCGAGGTGTTGCGCGGGGCGAATAACCAGCGTATCCGTGAAATGGGTCATGACAAGTTATCAGTGTATGGGATTGGCCGCGAACAAAGCCACGAACACTGGGTCAGTATATTGCGCCAGCTTATCCATCTCGGGTTGCTGAGCCAAAATATCGCAATGTTTTCAGCGTTACAACTGACTGAGGCCGCTCGCCCGATTCTGCGTGCTGAATTGCCGTTACAATTGGCAGTGCCGCGTATTCAGAGCCTGAAAGTGCGCAGTAGCGCTAATCAAAAATCTTATGGCGGCAATTATGATCGCAAGTTGTTCGCCAAATTGCGCAAGTTGCGTAAATCTATCGCTGACGAAGGCAATATTCCGCCTTATGTGGTGTTTAACGATGCTACCTTGCTGGAGATGGCGGAACAGATGCCGATTACTGCCAGCGAGCTGTTGAGCGTCAATGGTGTTGGGCAACGCAAACTGGAGCGTTTTGGCGCGCCGTTTATGGCGATGATCCGCGACCATGTAGACAACAACGACGACTAACCGGTCGCCTTTCGCTAACGCCCCTGCGATTTTCGGTTCGCAGGGTATATGAGAATCTATCATGTTGATGCTATTCCTTACCGTTGCGCTGGTCCATCTGGTTGCATTAATGAGCCCAGGGCCGGATTTCTTTTTTGTCTCGCAAACCGCCGCCAGCCGTTCGCGCCGTGAGGCGATGATGGGGGTGGTCGGGATCTCGCTGGGAATTGTTATCTGGGCTGGTGTGGCGCTGATGGGGTTGAACCTTATCTTGCAGAAAATGGCGTGGTTACATCAGATTATTATGGTCGGTGGTGGGCTATATCTGTGCTGGATGGGGTGGCAACTGCTGAAATCTGCCCGAGCCAAACGTCATGGTAGCGAGGGGGAGGTTCAAGTTGCACTACCCGCCCGTGGTCGGACCTTCCTGCGCGGCTTCCTGACTAATCTGTCGAACCCGAAAGCCGTTATCTATTTTGGCAGTGTGTTCTCACTGTTTGTCGGCGATGACGTCAGTGCGGGTGCGCGCTGGGGCTTGTTCGTGCTGATT
This sequence comes from Yersinia sp. 2540 StPb PI, assembly GCF_052217165.1. Classification (NCBI taxonomy): domain Bacteria; kingdom Pseudomonadati; phylum Pseudomonadota; class Gammaproteobacteria; order Enterobacterales; family Yersiniaceae; genus Yersinia; species Yersinia sp. 2540 StPb PI. The sequence goes on along the minus strand of NZ_JAZGQC010000001.1, from coordinate 208,634 downwards.
GTTGGTGAAACCTTCGTCTGGTTCACTATTGTCGCCTGCGTATTTGCCTTGCCGGTGATGCGCCGTGGCTATCAGCGTTTATCAAAATGGATTGATGGGCTGGCGGGAGTACTGTTTGCCGGTTTTGGTATCCATTTGATCTTATCGCGCTAATTAATGCCCCAACTGGCAGATGATGCCGGTTGGGTAATCATTTGTTTGAATTAGCATTACACTTTTCTGGCGGTTGCCAATAACGCGCCTACCAGCATAAATAAGCCACCAAATATCCGGTTCAGTAATTTCATTTGTTGTGGTGATTTAATCCAGCCAGCAATTCGGGTGGCAAGGGTGGCGTAACCAATCATCACAATAATATCAACCACCACGCTGGTGGTGCCGAGAATCAGATATTGCGCCACTTGCGGTTGATGTGGCAGCACAAATTGTGGGAATAATGCCGCCAGAAAAACGATGCTTTTTGGGTTGGTAAGGTTAACAAACACCGCGCGTTTAAACAGTTTTCGCCGCGGCATACTGTTGGCTAGCGCATGCAGATCCAGCGCACCGGCAGCGCGCCATTGCTGAATCCCAAGCCAGATTAAGTAAGCCGCACCAAGCCATTTTAGTATTTCAAATGCCAGCAAGGATTGTGAAATCAGTGCACCCAACCCCACGCCAACTAATACAATGTGCACGGCTAATCCCAATTGCAGTCCGCAAATTGAGGCTACAACCCCGCGCGTACCGTGGCTGATAGCGGTGCTCATGGTGTTAATGGCCCCAGAACCAGGGGACAGGCTGAGGATCAATGTGGTCAGTAGATAGGTTAACCACCAGTCTAAGGTCATCGGCAAAGCTCCCTGAATGCATAAATTTATGCCACAATACTCTATTGCTAATAGTTGTGCTATGGCTCACAGAACGACTGGGTTTACCAGAATATCAGGTGTATTGAACATTGAGCAATTCCGGTCAAAGGATGTCATCAGTCATGATTTACAAGGTCATGCTATATCGAGCCACGCTATGCCGTTAGACAATAGCTGGTTAATGCGTGAAGAGCAGTTTGCTGCTTTTGTTAACGGGCCGCTGTTAGATTTTTGGCAACAGCGAGATGAGGATGAGTTTATCGGCGTCGATGATATTCCGATTCGCTTTGTCCGCTTTCGTGCACCACAACACACTCGAGTGGTGGTGGTGGTGCCCGGCCGCATTGAAAGTTACGTTAAATATCCTGAAGTGGCTTATGATCTGTTTCAGCAAGGCTATGATGTGATAGTGCTGGATCATCGTGGGCAAGGGCGGTCGGGTCGCTTGCTTGAGGATGGTAACCGTGGTCATGTGATTAAGTTTGATGATTATATTGAGGATTTTGCGCAGTTAGTGCAGCGCGAAATAACTGATAGCCATTATCAGCAGCGATTTGCCCTGGCTCATTCAATGGGGGGGGCAATTCTCACGCGTTATCTGGCCAGAGAACCGGATGTGTTTAATGCGGTAGCATTATGTGCTCCGATGTTTGGTATCCACTTACCGATGCCCGGCTGGCTGGCTCACCGCATTGTCGACTGGGCCGAAAGGTATCAAACGCTGCGCGACTATTATGCTATTGGTACCGGCCAGTGGCGGCCACTGCCCTATCTGGTCAATGTGTTAACCCATAGCCGTGAGCGATATCGCCGCTATTTACGCCAATATGCGGATACACCGGAAATACGTCTTGGTGGGCCAACCTATCATTGGATCCGAGAAAGTCTGCTGGTGGGCGAGCAAATCATCGCGCAAGCAGAAAAGATAACCACGCCGGTTCTATTATTACAAGCCAGTGAGGATCGGGTAGTACATAACCCGGCTCATGATGCTTTTTCTCAGGCAATGACTTTGGCAGGACACCCTTGCGAAGGGGGGCAACCTAAGAGAGTTCAAGGTGCACGCCATGAGATCCTGTTCGAGCGGGACCAGCTTCGTGCCGAGGCGCTGAGCGCCATATTGCGCTTTTTCGCGCAACATCAATCATCAGTCGGCCATTATGGCTCCGACGCCACCAGAGGTTAGAACATACCGCTATGTATCATGTTGTTGCTTCCGATTTAGATGGCACCCTGCTATCACCTGATCATCTTTTAACGCCATATACCAAAGAAACACTCAAGTTGCTGACGCAGCGCGACGTGCATTTTGTGTTTGCCACTGGTCGCCATCATATCGATGTGGCACAAATCCGCGATAGCTTGGAAATCAGTGCCTTTATGATTACCTCCAACGGCGCACGGGTGCACAACACGGCGGGAGAGCTGATTTTTAGTCATAACCTTGATGCAGATATTGCGCGTGATTTGTACAATATTGAGCACCATAACCCGGATATCCTGACCAACGTCTATCTGAACGACGAATGGTTTATGAACCGTGAAAGCCCGGCACAGAAAGAATTTTTCCGTGAGTCGGTATTTAATTATCAGGTATTTGAACCTGCATTACTGCCAACCGATGGTGTGTGTAAGGTTTACTTCACCTGTGAAGATCATGACAAGTTGTTGATTTTAGAAGAAGCCATCAATGCACGTTGGGGCGATCGAGTTAATGTCAGTTTTTCTTTCCCAACCTGTCTGGAAGTGATGGGCGGCGGTGTCTCTAAGGGGCATGCGCTAGATCAAGTTGCCAAAATTATCGGTTATTCACTGAAAGAATGTATCGCTTTTGGTGATGGTATGAATGACCTGGAAATGCTGTCGATGTCTGGCAAAGGCTGCATCATGCGTGATGCGCATCAACGGCTAAAAGACATGTTACCGAATCTGGAAGTGATAGGTTCAAACGCCGATGATGCTGTTCCACACTATTTGCGTAAGATGTTTTTAGGTACAGATAAGTAACTGATTTATAGAAGTAAATGCAACTTGCCGTAAACGAAAAAGTGGCGCATTAAACATAATTGCGCCACTGGTTTATTCCGTTATCTCAGAGCATCAACTTACTGGTGTTGCCCCTGTTTTTGCAGGAACTGCACACCTTGATCCGGGAAGTCAGTAAACACCCCGTCAACCTGTGCTTGATTGTAGATAATATCGAATAGCTGATTGACGTTAGTCGCGTATTTCGGCAGCTTATCCGCACGGATGGTGTATGGGTGAACCATCATATTGTTGGCATGCGCATCTTTGACCATATTGGTCAGCTTGATGTTATCCGGCGTAGAGGTTTCAACCACCAGCATATGGTAGTCAGGGCCGATGCCATCGGCATACTGTGCTACTTGCTTCATCGCTCCTGGCTTGAACATCCAGTCGTAACTGTAATTGACCCATTTGCCATCAGGCTTCTGTTCGTAGGTTTCATTCCAGTCGGTATAAGCCACCAGTTGGACCAGTTTTAGGTCCATACCCATCTTCGGTTCCAGCTCGTTTTTGATGCGCTTTAATTCATTGGCATCAAAGCATTGCAGATAAACTTTATCGCCCTTGGTGGTGTAACCGTACTGTTTCAGTACTTCCAACACCTTGGTTGAGATGTCTTTCCCTTCTTGTTTATGGAACCACGGTGCTTTTATTTCTGGGTAAATCCCAACGTTTTTACCGGTCGAATGATTCAAACCTTGAACAAATTCAATCTCCTCCTGGAAGGTATGTACACGGAAGTCAGATTTGCCCATCGGGAAACGGCCCGGATAGCTCTGCACTTTCTTACCGTCTTTATCAATATCAAAGCCTTCGGTAAATTTCAGTGATTTAATTTCTGGTAGCGTAAAGTCAATGGCGTAATAGCGGCCATCTTTGCGTGCGCGATCGGGGAAGCGCTCAGCCACATCGGTCACGCGATCCAGATAATGGTCGTGCAGAACCACCAACTCATTATCTTTGGTCATCACCAAATCTTGTTCAAGATAATCCGCACCTTGCGCGTAGGCCATGGCTTTAGCGGGCAGTGAATGCTCCGGCAGATAACCACTGGCACCACGGTGTGCGATGACAACTTTGCTTGCCGACGGTTTGGTGACTACTGATGACTGCTCGGCGGCCTGCGCCATACCGGTAACTGAGGATGCCAGAATAATACTCGCCAACAGGGTTTTGATGTGGGTTTGCATTGATAGTGCTCCATTTATCAATCTCAGGGTATGAAAAAGGCTATGTCGCTATAAATCCATCAATAACGACACAGCCTGAAAAAACGTAACTAGATGAACTTATAAGCCCTGTTTTCTAGCCAGCTCTGCGTGATGCTTTTTCTCACTAAACATCACAACGATCAGTAACAGAACAGCCAAGATACTGCCGCCGATCATGACCATAAAGCCGCCGTCCCAACCGAAGTAGTCCACGGTATAACCGACGATGGCACTCGCTGCTACCGAGCCGCCCAGATAACCGAACAAGCCGGTGAAGCCCGCGGCGGTCCCTGCTGCTTTTTTCGGTGCTAATTCAAGCGCATGTAAGCCAATCAACATTACCGGGCCATAGATCAGGAAGCCGATGGTGATCATACAGGCCATATCGATACCTGGGTTACCGACCGGGTTCAGCCAGTAAATGATGGTAGCGATAGTCACCAGAGTCATAAAGAACACACCGGTAGCCCCGCGGTTACCTCTAAACACTTTGTCGGACATCCAACCGCACAACAGCGTCCCTGGAATACCAGCGTATTCATACAGGAAATAAGCCCATGAGGATTTATCCAGTGCGAAGTGTTTCACTTCTTTCAGGTAGGTCGGTGACCAGTCGAGGATGCCGTAACGCAGTAAATAAACAAAAACGTTAGCAATCGCGATATACCACAACAGTTTGTTGGGCAATATGTATTGCATGAAGATCTGTTTAGCAGTCAGTTCTTCTTCTGCTTCTTCGCTGTAGTCATCTGGATAGTCGTTTTTGTACTCTTCAATCGGCGGCAAGCCCACGGATTGAGGGGTATCACGCATCAGACCAAAGACAATCAATGCCACCAGAATGGCACCAAAAGCAGGCATGTAGAGTGCGGCTTTCCAGTCGTTAAACCACGCCATCCCCAGCAGGAACAGTAATGGTGGTAAGCCACCACCGACGTTATGGGCGCAGTTCCAGACTGACACGATACTGCCGCGTTCCTTCTTCGACCACCAGTGCACCATGGTACGGCCACATGGCGGCCAACCCATACCCTGGAACCAGCCACATAAGAACAGCAGCACGAACATCACGGCGATACTGGATGTTGCCCAAGGCACAAAGCCCATAAACAGCATCACGGCGGCGGCGAGAATCAAACCGGCAGAGAGGAATACCCGTGGGTTAGACCGGTCAGAAACCGAACCCATGATGAATTTTGAGAAACCGTAGGCAATAGAAATACCCGATAACGCGAACCCCAGATCCCCGCGAGAGAACCCTTGTTCGATCAAATACGGCATGGCGAGAGTAAAGTTTTTACGCACCAGATAGTAAGCGGCGTAACCGAAAAAGATGCCCATAAAGATTTGCCAGCGTAGGCGGCGGTAGGTGGGATCAATCTGTTCTGCTGGAAGCCGGGCCTGATGCGGCGCGGGCTTAAAAATACTCAACATGAGTGCCTCCGATGGCTTTTTTGTAGTTTTTGACCCCGGTATAGCCTGGTATCTACCCGGTAGTTAAACGGCTAACTTGCTGTCGTTTATGTTCCATAACGAGCGCCATGCTAGATAAATTCGCATAACTTATCTGTGAGTGATGGCTCATTTGTTACAGTTATATGAAAGCGGCGGCAATTTTGAGCGATTGGTTAACATTTTGAAACCCACAATGACAAATTACCTGTGACTTTGATCACAATCATGGTTTTTAAACACCACATTGCTTTCGTTTTTCGTTCGTTTTTGTTCCTTATCAAACAATAACCTTAAAGATTGTGGCCCAATAGACGCATAATTAGCCGCCAGGCGGCTGTCTGATAATGTGGGGTCCTTCATGACGAACAGTTCTCCTTACACAGAAACGGATGTCATCATCATTGGTGGTGGTGCGACCGGCGCCGGGATTGCCCGTGACTGCGCTCGCCGTGGTTTAGCCTGTACGCTCTTGGAGAGGCATGACATTGCCACTGGTGCGACTGGCCGTAACCATGGCTTGCTACACAGCGGCGCACGCTATGCGGTAACTGATGGCGAATCTGCCCGCGAATGTATTGAAGAAAATCGTATTCTGAAACGTATTGCACGCCATTGTATTGAGCAAACGGATGGCCTGTTTATCACGTTGCCGGAAGACTCGCTGGAATATCAGCAGCAATTTATCGCGCGCTGCCAGGACGCCGGTATCGAGGCCGAAGCCATTGATCCAAAGCTGGCCTTACGGCTGGAGCCGGCTGCTAATCCGACGTTGATTGCTGCCGTCCGCGTGCCAGATGGTACCGTCGATCCCTTCCGTTTAACTGCCGCGAATATGCTGGATGCGCGCGAGCACGGTGCGAATGTACTGACTTATCACGAAGTTATTGGCTTGCTACGCCACGGTGATAGGGTGAGCGGCGTGCGCGTTTTCGATCATAAGAATCAGCGCCAGTATGATATTCATGCACAAATAGTGGTCAATGCTGCGGGGATCTGGGGGCAACATATTGCTGAATATGCTGATCTTCGTATCCGCATGTTTCCGGCAAAAGGTGCTCTGTTGATCTTGGGTCATCGGATCAACAACATGGTGATCAACCGCTGTCGTAAACCGGCTGATGCTGACATTTTGGTCCCGGGCGACACCATTTCATTGATCGGGACGACCTCAACCCATATTGAATACGATCAAATCGATAATATGGTAGTAACGGCACAAGAGGTGGATACCTTAATCCGCGAAGGATCAAAACTTTCACCCCAGTTGGCGCAAACGCGCATCTTACGTGCTTACGCCGGTGTCAGGCCGCTGGTTGCCAGTGATGATGACCCGTCGGGGCGTAATGTCAGCCGTGGCATTGTGTTACTGGATCATGCTAACCGCGATGGTCTGGAAGGTTTTATCACCATTACCGGTGGCAAACTGATGACCTACCGTCTGATGGCTGAGTGGGCAACAGATAAAGTGTGTGAAAAATTAGGTATTACCGCAGCCTGTACCACCGCCCAAGCGCCACTACCCGGTTCACAGCAATCAGCGGAGCAAACTCTTAGCAAAGTCATTTCTCTGCCTGCCAGTATTCGTGGCTCAGCGGTTTATCGCCATGGGGATCGCGCGACACAACTATTGGCCGGAAACCGTCTGGATAACAGCCTGGTGTGCGAATGCGAGGCAGTGACTGCCGGCGAAGTGCGCTATGCGATTGAATCGCTATCGGTCAATAACCTACTGGATTTACGTCGTCGTACCCGTGTTGGCATGGGGACCTGTCAGGGTGAACTCTGTGCCTGCCGGGCCGCGGGTTTACTCAGCCGCTTTAAAGTGACCACGCCGCAGCAATCCCGTGAACAGCTGGTGCAATTTCTTAATGAGCGTTGGAAAGGTGTGCGCCCGATAGCTTGGGGTGATGCTTTGCGGGAGAGTGAATTTACGCATTGGGTCTATCAAGGGCTGTGTGGTCTGGATGACACCCCGTCTGCGGCCAACGTTCAGGAGAAACACGATGAAATTTGATGTCATTATCATCGGTGGTGGCTTGGCTGGTCTGGCGTGCGGTATCCGCCTGGCTGAGCAAGGCAAATATTGTGCGATTGTCAGCGCCGGGCAAAATGCGCTGCACTTTTCCTCCGGCTCTTTGGATCTATTGGCAAAATTACCGGATGGGCAGGCAGTCAGCCAGCCGTTATCCGCACTCGCGACCTTGGCTGAATTAGCGCCTGAACACCCCTATAGCAAGATGGGGCAAGTGGCACAAGTGGGTGAATTAGCACAAGAAGCTGAATCCCTGTTACAGCGGTGCGGCCTGAAATTTGTGGGCAGCGCGGCGAAGAACCATCTGCGGCTTACGCCGTTGGGCAGTTGCCGACCAACCTGGCTCAGCCCGGCGGATATCCCGGTTGCGCCATTGGAAGGCCCGCTGCCGTGGCAAAAAGTCGCGGTAATTGGTATTGAAGGTTTCCTCGATTTCCAACCACAAATGGTTGCCAGCGCCTTACAAGAGCAGGGTGTTGATGCGACGCCAGATTATCTGCATTTACCGGCGCTTGATCGTCTGCGGGATAACCCTAGCGAATTTCGTGCGGTCAATATTGCTCGTGTGCTGGATTTACCAGAAAACCTGCAACCGCTGGCGGATGAGTTATCCCGTCTGTCATCAGCAGCAGAAATGATTTTACTGCCAGCTTGTATCGGGCTGGATGTGTCTGCGCCACTGGAAGCATTGCGAGCCGCGGTCGGGAAACCCATTCAACTGCTGCCGACGCTACCACCGTCGTTACTTGGTATGCGATTACATCAGGCTCTGCGCCATCGCTTCCAGCAATTGGGGGGCATTATCATGCCCGGTGATGCGGTATTACGTGCTGAGCTGGTGGGGGACCGGATTACCGGGCTTTATAGCCGTAACCATGGCGATATTCCGTTGCGTGCCGCCCAGATGGTGCTGGCCAGCGGTAGCTTCTTCAGCAATGGGTTAGTGGCCACTTTTGAGCATGTTTACGAACCGATACTGGATCTGGATATTTTATCGCTACCGAACCGTGCCGACTGGAGCCGCAGCAATATGTTTGCGCCCCAGCCTTATCTGCAATTTGGGGTTAACACTGATAACCGGTTACGGGCGCTACGTGGGGGTATTGCACTGGATAATCTACATGTTATCGGTGCGGTACTGGGGGGATACGATCCGTTGCAACAAGGCTGTGGCGCAGGGGTTTCACTAACCAGCGCACTGTTTGTTGCAGAGCAGATTGTCAACGCAATGGAGGTGACATTATGACGTGGTTACCGCAGAACGGAGACAGCAACACTTTTTCTCAGAATCAACATTTGCCGCAGGATAAACACTTGGCACGGGATAACAGTTTTGAAAGTTGTATTAAGTGCACGGTTTGCACCACTTATTGCCCGGTCGCCAAGGTTAACCCGCTTTATCCGGGGCCGAAGCAGGCTGGCCCTGATGGTGAGCGCTTACGTTTGAAAGATCCGGCACTGTATGACGATGCATTGAAATATTGCACGAACTGTAAACGTTGCGAAGTGGCATGCCCGTCCGATGTTAAAATCGGCGACATCATCCAACGTGCGAAAGCCAGTTACAGCAGCAATAAACCCAAACTGCGCGATGCGATCCTCAGTCATACCGATATCATGGGTACCCTCTCAACACCGTTTGCACCGGTAGTGAATGCGGTCACCGGTTTGAAACCGGTGCGTGCCTTGTTGGATAAAGCGCTGAAAATTGATCATCGGCGTGAATTACCAAAATACTCGTTTGGTACCTTTCGCCGCTGGTATCGTAAACAGGCTGAAAAACAGCAGCAATATAGCGAACAAGTGGCATTTTTCCATGGTTGCTTCGTAAATTACAATCATCCCCAGTTAGGTAAAGATTTAGTCAGTGTATTCAATGCGATGAACATTGGCGTTCAATTACTTAAACGGGAAAAATGCTGTGGCGTACCACTGATTGCTAATGGATTTATTGAGCAGGCGAAAAAACAGGCACGGGTGAATCTGGAATCACTGACTGATGCGGTTATCGGGCGGGATATCCCGGTAGTGGCAACTTCATCAAGTTGCACCTTTACCTTGCGTGATGAGTATCCACACTTGTTAGATGTTGATACTGCCCCCGTGCGCGACAAAGTGGAGTTGGCGACACGCTATCTCTACCGCTTATTGGATCAGGGCCGCGACTTACCGTTGAAAGCGCTGTTCTCGGCAAACAATACGCCGTTGCGTATTGCCTATCACACACCTTGCCATATGGAGAAAATGGGCTGGACGGCCTATACCCTGGCTTTGCTACAGCGTATCCCCGGTATTGAGCTGGTGGTATTGGATTCGCAGTGTTGCGGGATTGCCGGAACTTATGGTTTTAAATCAGAGAACTACGCAACATCGCAAGGGATTGGTGCCTCACTGTTCCAGCAAATCGAGGAGAGTGGGGTTGATTTGGTGATTACCGATTGCGAAACCTGTAAGTGGCAGATTGAAATGTCGACCAGCAAAAAATGCGAACATCCGATCACTTTATTGGCACAGGCTTTAGCTTAATTTTGGAATAGGATAATGCAGGCAGAGCGCTGATGAGCCGCGCTCTGTTAAGGAATACTATTTTAGCTTGAGCGTGCTAATAATCGATTCGGCTTCAGTCTGAGCTTGCTGCTGATTATCTGCGGGCAGCGTAATTTGTATTGTCATCAAATGGTTATCGACTTTACCCATCAACACGGACGAATAGGCTTTCTGGCCGCCACTGGTAATAATGCTATCTAACTGCTGGAACGGTTGTCCGTCAATTTTAATGGCTTTATTGGTGACGACTTGCAGGTTAGCATCACGGGCGCGTTGCTGGTCTGCTAAACGCGTTGTCAGCACTTCCAGTTCTTCATTGGTGTTATCACCTAAAATCACGATAACTGCTTTATCGCCGGTTTTATTGGCGTAAACGTGCATGTTATTCGCTTGATTGCCCATCTTTCCGCTTTGATCAGACAAGTCTGCCGGCAAGCTGAAGGCCACTTTGCCTTCCAGCAGGCTGACCGGTTGGCCCACGTTACTATTGCTGTTGCCATCACAAGCACTTAATCCTGCAACCAACAGACCGACAGCAAGAAATTTGGTTATTTTATGCATGGGAATCCCTTTATTGATGATTAATATCCCCTTGTTACTTGAACTTACAGGGGGTTAGTGACACCCCTGCAACGCCAACTAATCTGGGTATAGCCTTATCGCACCTTATTCAGACGCTAAAAGCAATCTATTGTTCAGTGGCAGTAGCCTGCTTTAGTGCTTGCTGTTCGGTTTGTCGGGCAAAATATTTCAGCAATACATTGAGCATCACGCCATAGGCAGGAAGGAAGAACAACATGCAGATCAGCAGCTTAAAGCTATAATCCACCAAAGCGATTTCTACCCAGTTTGCAGCCATAAATGGGTCAGTACTGCGATAGAACGCAATAAAGAAGAACGCCATGGTGTCACTGATATTGCCAAAGAACATGGCAGCAGTAGGGGCAACCCACCAGGCACTGCGCTGACGCAGGCGGTTAAATACCTGAACATCCAGAATCTGGCCGAGTACATAGGCCATAAAGCTGGCAATCGCGATACGGGCTACCACCAAATTAAAGCTGGTTAATGCCGGTAACCCCTGCCAACTCCCCTGATAAAACAGGGCTGAAATCAGATATGAAATCAGCAACGCTGGCACCATAACCGACAGAATGATCCGGCGCGCCAAAGGAGCACCAAAAATCCGCACTGTCAGGTCAGTGGCAAGGAAGATAAACGGAAAAGTAAAAGCGCCCCAGGTGGTATGAAAACCGAAGATAGCGATCGGTAATTGCACCAGGTAGTTGCTGGAGGTAATGATGACAATATGGAATAGCGACAGCCATACCAAAGCGGTCATCCGCTGTTGGGCAGTAAACGAAAACATAAATGTGACCTTTTTGGTTATTGGGGTGAGGGAACCCAAACAGAATGTGCCGCAATTTCTGCGACGCGGCGGCATAATACGCGTTTGCGCAACGAATGCAATGGCTAATTTTAACGCAAACGTTAGCGTCGCTTGCGCCTAAAAATCGACGGGGTAAACTATCCGCCTTCGCACACAGGCTTATATTTTATCTTTATACTGCTAGCAAACCCATAACGACCAACAAGAGACTCACCATGACCGATATTTTTGCCAATCCAGACAAAACACTTGATGCACTGGGCCTGCGCTGCCCTGAGCCGGTGATGATGGTGCGAAAAACGGTCCGGCACATGGAAGATGGCCAAACTCTACTGATTATTGCTGACGACCCTGCCACCACCCGCGATATTCCTGGTTTTTGCCGTTTTATGGACCATCAGTTGTTGGCACAAGATACCGGGCAGACGCCGTATCGGTATTTGGTCAAGAAAGGGGCAAAAGCGCAGTAACACCCGCCTCTGCCCCAATTATCAGAACCGATGCTTGATTCAAACATCCCGCTTGCGCAGTAGCCGTAACGCATTGGCTGTTACTAAGGCGGTAGCACCGGAATCTGCTAATACTGCCAACCAGAGACCGGTTAACCCCAGTAGTGTGGTAACCAGGAAGATTCCCTTTAGGCCCAGTGCGATAGTAATGTTCTGGCGGATATTGGCGTTGGCCGCCCGTGATAACAGAATAATTTCTGCTAATCCGGTTAACCGGTTGTGGGTCAACGCGGCATCGGCTGTTTCCAATGCCACATCGGTGCCACTGCCCATGGCAATACCAATACTGGCTGCTTTCATCGCCGGAGCATCATTGATGCCATCACCGACCATCACCGTAGGTTGTGCCGCATTCAATGCCATAACCGCTTGCACTTTATCGGCGGGCAGTAATCCGGCGCGGTAATCAATCCCCAATTCACCGGCAATTGCCGCTGCGGCTCGTGGATTATCGCCAGTGAGCATCACCCCCTGAATACCTAACTTCTTCAGCGCATCAATGGCTTGCCTGGCATCAGTTCGTAACGTGTCACGTAATGCCAATAAACCAATTAGCGTTTCATCTTCCAGCACGGCGACGGCTGTTTTACCGCTGCTTTCCAACTGGTCGAGCTGTGTTTGCCACTCAGCAGTCAATAACTGTGGGGGCAACTTACTGGGGGCGCTGACGCGCACCGTCAGACCATTAACCACACCTTCAACGCCCACCCCCGCCAGAGCTCGACGCTCACTCGCCAGTGGCAATATTGGGGTGTTTTGCTGTGCGCGTTGCATAATAGCGATCGCTAACGGATGGTGGGAACCAGCTTCAACGGCGGCGGCCAATGCTAACAGGCGGGTTTCACTCACACCGGATATAGGCAGAATATCGGTAACTTTAGGTTTGCCCTCGGTCAGGGTACCGGTTTTGTCAAAGGCAACCGTTTGAATTCGGCCCAACTGCTCCAGTGCTGCTCCCCCTTTGATCAATGCACCACGGCGGGTTGCCGCCGCTAATGCAGATGTAATTGCCGCAGGTGTGGAGATAACCAACGCACATGGGCAACCTATCAGTAATAGTGTCAGGCCGCGGTACAGCCAGGTTTCCCAAGGTTCGGCGAAAGCCAAAGGCGGTACTAACATGACCAGCGCTGAAAGCAGCATGATCGCTGGCGTATAAATACGACTGAAGCGGTCAATGAAACGCTCAATGGGTGCACGGCGTTCTTCTGCTAATTCAATTAGTTGCAGAATACGGTCAATAGCATTATTGCCCGGTTCTGAGATAACTCGCATTTCAGTGGCGCGATCGACCGATAAGCTCCCGGCCGCAACTTTTTCGCCTTGCTGACGCTCAACAGGGATAGATTCTCCGGTGAGGGCGCTTTCATCGAAACTGGCAAAAGGGGTCATTAATTCGGCATCTGCGGGTAAGCGGCCACCGGGCGAGATTTCGATGATATCGCCGGGGCGCAAACTGGCGACAGGAACCTGCCTACGCTCACCGTCTTTTAACAACAGTGCCTCTTCTGGCACCAGTGCCATCAGGGCAGTTACCCCACGGCGTGCACGGTTTGCGGCATAAGATTCGAGCAGTTCGCCGACCATAAACAGCAGTAATACCATGGCCGCTTCAGCGGTTGCGCCAATAAACATCGCCCCGATAGCTGCCACGCTCATCAAGGTTTCAATGGCGAAGGGAGTCCCAGAGCGGATAAGCTTCCAGGCTTTGGCGGTGATCGGGATCAGCCCGACAATGGTGGTTGCAGTGAAGGCAAACTCACTTAGTTCAAGGCTGAATAACGAGATCCCCCAACTGATAAGCATCAGTGTGGTTAATAATGCGATAGGTAAGTATTCGCGCAGGCGTGATTCTGGCGCGGCGGCTTTACTTCCTGCGCTTGATTGGGTATCGACCAGAGTGAATCCAGCCTGAGTGACTGCATTCACGACTTGAGGGCGAATATCTGTGCGTGCATCAACCACTAATTTTTCTGTGGCAAAGAGGACTTTTACATTTTCAATCCCGACCAGATTACTGACGGCATTTTCAATTTTTCGGGCACAGCTTGGGCAGTCCATCCCTTTGACCTGCCAACTGAAGCGCTGGCTATCTGAAGGTATCGCTGGCGCGAGTATGTCACTTTCGTCATCACCCTCATCGCTTTGGCCCTGACTACAGCAACCCCCATCATTATGTGAGTGTTCACTCACTGAGTCTGGGCTGTCATTGCTGGCACTGGTTTTTTTCTGGCTGCTGCAACCGGTTTGTTGTTTGGCATGAGTGTGACCACAGCCACAGTTGTTGTGTGTATCCGTTGGATGCTGATGTTCAGAATGTGAATGCATGGTGCCTCCTGGAAAGCATGTAACAGGTATTGCAGCACTCTACACCTTGGAGTCAACTCCAGAGTCAAGAGGGAAATGAGAGTAATTGCTAAATGGGATTTTTGCTACATGGCAGGGTATGACTAAAGTGAGCGTATCCAGCGCATTGAAATGCGTGCCCCTTCGGTGGAGCACGCAGCTCAAACGGCTAAAAACGTATTGTGGTACTGATTTAATTACAAATACAGCGACCGGACAATCAGGAAATGCCCGACAAAGTAGCAGCCAGCGACAATTGCATCTGAAGCCCGGAATGAAAAACGATAGCGATTCAGTAGCCAAATGCTATGCGAAACCAGCAGTAACACCGTACCCGCCAGCAGAGAGAAGCTTAAATCTGTACTGCGGGCAAAGTATTGCTCGCCCGCCATCCAGACCATCAGTAACGTCATGCCAACGAAAGCGATCACTGGCCAGCGCATATCTTCCAGCCGTGTCCAGATAGTGGCTATCAGTAATGTGCCAATCACGATCAAAACCAACGGAAGAGGCCAGAACAGCGTGAATGTCATCTGGCTGGCAAAACTGATGGTATAGAGTAAATGGGAAAGGAAGAATGCGCCCAGAGCATAAAGTAAGCGCTCACTGGGTAGCAGTAATAATGCATCAGCTACCAGAGTCGCAAGTAAGCCCAAGACAATGAGATAGCCGACAGGACCAAGAATAGGTGCTTGCCAGGCAAGTAACAGTAAAAGTAACAGGGTGACAGGTTTGAATACCCAACGCTGCCAGCGTGGGCCTCGGTAAGTTGCATCAACAAACAACCAACCAGAAAAAAATACGGCAAGGAATGGCCAGCTCATTATTTATCCTTTTTTCTATGCAGGTTTCAGTGAAAGTACCTGTGTTGTAATGATAATCCGTAATGCTAATGACTCCGAGTATACATTCATCAAGTGTAAGGGATGGAAGCCAAGAGCGATAGCGACGCTATTGTGATTTGCATGATTTGTGCCACTTAATGCGTAACAGTCCGCATAATCAGATTTAGCGGCACCATCCGCCAGCGGAGATCTTGGTGTTGTTTGGTCCACATGTTATGTTAAGGCCAATTTCCTTTCGCTAAATCAAGGGATAGAGGCAGTAGCGCCATGGCCAATGAACAATTGCTTTATCGTATTCAATTTATAAATAACGGTAAGAATTATCAGCTCTATGTCCGTGAGGTAGGCCCGAGTAACTTGTTTGGGTTTATTGAAATTGCTGATTTTGTCTTTGATAGTCAATCAACATTGCTGGTGGACCCTTCAACTGAAAAACTGAAAACAGAATTTTCAGGTGTTAACCGCAGCTATATTCCTCTTCATTCGGTGATTCGTATCGATGCCGTAACGGAAAAGGGCAGCGCTCGGATCTCTGAATTGGGCAGTAATGTGATGAGTTTCCCCTATCTGCCGGGCAATAAGTCCTGATGGATAGTGTATGAATAAACCTCCGTTATTATTGATTGCTGTGGTGGTACTGATAGCCGTATTGGCGACCCGTCAGTATTGGCAAAAAAAACGGCAGGATACAGAAAATGACCGAGCGCTGGTGCGCAGTTTACACGTTGAAGTCATTAATAAACGAGAAGTATTAGCGCCCAATCGTCGCTCACGGCAGCGCGAAGAAATTGTTGCAGAAGAAAAACGCTATGAAGTTACTTTCCAGCCGCTTATCAGTAGTATTGAGGTGAAAAGTAACCGTGAAATCAAAATGATACTGCCACAGCAGGCGTACAATACTATTGTACAAGGCGCACAGGGAACGTTACGTTTACAAGGCTCCCGCTATATTGGTTTTACCCCGACGTCAGTCCCCGACTAAATCTGTCGCCAAATAAGTCAGCCTGCAATCAACAATTTGCCGCTACAACCAAGGTATATCCAATAGACTTGAAGTTGCAGGCGACAGATAAGTTTATTTTTTAGGCAGTGATGGTTGCTTCTTTTGCCAGGCCAGTAATTCAAAGACACCGAACACAAAGATTTTAAGTTGCTGTAAGCCACTGATCGGTTGATCTTTAGGTTGTGTGGATTTGAGTAGAACCAGTTGCAAACCATGCATCAAAACCATAAATATCATGGCGACATTAATAAAGTATCTCAATGGTTTAGGGAAGGGTTGGAACAGGTTTAGCAGTAAGAAAAACCATACCCCTAACATCAATAACCGGCCGAGATTAATCCACATGGTGTTGCTCCAGTTCTTCCGCTGATACAGCGTGTTGGTGAGTCTGTTCATTACGAATATAGAGACGATAGGCCACTTGACCGGCAATTTTCTCGCGATGTAACTGCCAACTGCCGGGAACATCCGCAGCGGCACTTTCAGCCTCTGCTTCAACGTAAATCCAAGCCTGTTCTGCCAGCCAGTTATATTGCTCCAGCAGTGTGATGGTTTCAGCTAACAAGCCTTTACGGAAAGGGGGATCAAGGAATACCAGATCAAAAGGCTGCCCCGGTTGAGCCAGCCACTGCAAAGAATTGGTATTCACTACTTGACCATTCTCGGCACTCAATAATGCCAGATTGCTGCCAAGTTGCTTGGCGACATGCCGATCGGCTTCTAATAATATGGCTACACCGGCATAACGGGATAGCGCTTCCAGCCCCAATGCGCCGCTGCCCGCAAAGCAATCCAGACACCGGGCACCCTGAATCATCGGTGCCAGCCAGTTAAACAGTGTCTCTCTGACCCGGTCAGTGGTTGGGCGTAGCCCTGGGCTATCAGGCACGGGCAATTTACGGCCTCGCCATTTGCCACCAATGATGCGGATCTGCCCCGCTGCCGGTTTTGCGCTAGGCCGTTGGGTTGTCGATCGTGTTGTAGGTCGTTTTGCCATAGATTGCTTTGCTTGAAAGTTGAGCCAGTATTGCAGCGCTGAATAAAAGAGTTAATCGCTATTCTACCTACGACTGCTGTGTGGGGGAAACGTTAAACCTTTGTTGACTGAATTCACAATAGAAACCAGCATCGTGCGCGTGTTGCTGTTCAGGGGAAAGTGATAGACTTGCAAACTATTATCTTATTTATGCAAACCCGAAGTCATAAGGGTAAAGCCATGATTAAACCGCGAGGAGTGTAGTCGCAAATGGCAAAAGAAAAAAAACGTGGTTTTTTTTCCTGGCTGGGCCTTGGCCGTCAGAATGAAGAACAACCAACAGAGCCATTGGCTACTGAAAAAGAAGGTGTTGCTGAGCATGCTGAAGAGCAAGCCATCAGTGAGAAACAGATTGAGATAGCATCTGAGCATCCGCCTGTTGAGCTAGAAGAGCATGTCACTGCCGCACCGGGTGAATGGGATAGCGCCGTTGTCAGTGAAGCCGCGGCTGAAATTCTGCCTGAGCTGGATGTAGACCCTACAGCGCAAGGAGTTGAGGAACCGATAGATTTCTCTTCTGATCCTCAGTATTTACAACATCATTTCTCACAACATGAGAATGAAGACGATAATGTTGCTCAATGGGATGAAGGCACCGTCAGTGCGCCAGAACTGCCATTGACAGAAGATAACCTGGTTCTCGATGTCTCTGCGCCACAAGCTATTGTGGAAGAACCGTGGGTCGAGGTTAGCGGCGAAACAGCAGTAATTGAAGAAGAATTTGAGTCACAAACAGAGCTTGAAGCGGTAAACGAAATTGTGCCGGTAGCGGTTCAGGAACAAGAACGCCCAACCAAAGAAGGTTTTTTTGCTCGTTTAAAACGCAGCTTACTTAAAACCAAGCAGAATCTTGGCTCCGGTTTTATGGGGCTGTTCAGTGGTAAGAAAATCGACGACGATCTGTTTGAAGAGTTAGAAGAACAGCTCCTGATCGCCGACGTTGGCGTCGAAACTACCCGTAAAATTATTACCTCTCTAACCGAACATGCCAGTCGTAAGCAGCTAAAAGATGCCGAAGCGTTATATGGCAAGCTTAAAGAGGAAATGTCTGAAATTCTGTCTAAAGTAGACAAGCCATTGGATGTCAGTGGCAAAAATCCCTTTGTTATCCTAATGGTTGGCGTTAATGGTGTGGGGAAAACTACCACCATCGGGAAACTGGCACGCCAATTCCAGGCTGAAGGTAAATCTGTCATGCTGGCGGCGGGTGATACTTTCCGCGCGGCTGCGGTAGAACAACTGCAAGTTTGGGGGGATCGTAACAAGATTGCCGTGGTGGCACAGCATACCGGTGCAGACTCTGCTTCGGTGATTTTCGATGCTATTCAGGCAGCGAAAGCCCGAGGTATTGATGTGCTGCTGGCGGACACTGCCGGGCGTTTACAAAATAAAGCCCACCTGATGGAAGAGTTGAAGAAGATTGTCCGAGTGATGAAAAAGCTGGACGGCGACGCCCCCCATGAGGTTATGCTGACGTTAGATGCCAGTACCGGACAAAATGCGGTGAGTCAGGCGAAACTGTTTAATGAAGCAGTCGGTCTGACCGGAATTACCCTGACTAAACTGGATGGTACCGCCAAGGGCGGGGTGATTTTTGCCATCGCAGATCAGTTCGGAATCCCAATCCGTTATATCGGTGTTGGGGAAGGTATAGAAGATTTGCGGCCATTTAAGGCTGACGATTTTATTGAGGCTCTTTTTGCCCGAGAGGACTAATACGGATGATTCGCTTTGAACAGGTCAGTAAAGCTTATCTGGGCGGACGACAAGCGCTCCAAGGGGTCGATTTTCATCTGCGCCCAGCGGAAATGGCGTTTCTGACCGGCCATTCCGGTGCAGGGAAAAGCACCCTGCTGAAACTGATTTGTGGTATCGAGCGCCCCAGTGCCGGTCATATATGGTTTGGTGGTCACGATATCAGTCGCTTGAAAAACCGAGAAGTACCTTTCCTGCGTCGCCAGATCGGGATGATCTTCCAGGATCATCACCTGTTGTTGGACAGAACGGTATATGACAATGTCGCTATGCCATTGATTATTGCTGGTGCCAGCACTGAAGATATTCGCCGCAGAGTATCCGCAGCTCTGGATAAAGTAGGGTTGTTGGATAAGGCGAAAAACTTCCCAATTCAACTTTCCGGCGGTGAGCAACAGCGTGTAGGCATTGCTCGGGCGGTAGTGAATAAACCGGCAGTATTACTGGCTGATGAACCGACGGGTAACCTGGACGATGCATTATCCGAAGGTATTTTGCGTTTGTTTGAAGAATTTAACCGTGTGGGCGTTACCGTGTTGATGGCAACCCACGATACGTCGTTGATTGCCCGGCGGCGCTACCCGATTCTGACATTGAGTCAGGGGCGGATGTTAGGAGCGCATCATGGCGAATAACGCACAGAAAGCAAAAACCAAAGCGCTAAAAGGCGGTTGGCGTGAACAGTGGCGCTATTCGTGGGTTAATGCCATTGCCGATATGATGCGCCAACCACTGGCGACACTGTTAACGGTGATGGTGATTGCCATTTCGTTAACACTGCCAAGCGTATGCTATATCGTGTGGAAGAACGTCAGTCAGGCGGCAGATCAATGGTATCCAACCCCACAACTGACGGTCTATTTAGATAAAGCACTGGACGATAACGCAGCTGAGAACGTGGTGACTACGCTGAAAGCGGAAGCAGGTGTGGAGAAGGTTAATTATCTGTCGCGGGAAGAAGCGATGGGTGAGTTCCGCAACTGGTCCGGTTTTGGTGGAGCGCTGGATATGCTGGAAGAAAATCCGCTGCCCGCAGTTGCCATTATCACCCCTAAATTGGATTTCCAAAGCTCAGGGACGCTGGATACCCTGCGTGATCGGGTTAGTAAGGTGGAAGGGGTGGCTGAAGTCCGCATGGATGATAGCTGGTTTGCCCGTTTGGCCGCGCTGACAGGCCTGGTCGGGCAGGTCGCGGCCATGATTGGTGTTTTGATGGTGGTTGCCGTGTTCCTGGTAATTGGTAACAGTGTGCGTCTGAGTATCTTTAGCCGCCGCGATACTATCAATGTTATGAAGTTGATTGGTGCAACGGATGGGTTCATTCTGCGACCGTTCCTGAACGGCGGGGCAATGCTGGGATTTGGTGGTGCGGTGTTATCTCTGATCCTATCAGAAGGGCTGGTATGGAAGCTTGGCTCGGTGGTTACGCAGGTGGCAGCGGTGTTCGGTACCCAATTTACCTTACATGGCTTGAGCTGGGATGAGTGCCTGTTGCTGGTATTGATCTCTGCCATGATCGGCTGGATTGCAGCGTGGCTGGCAACGGTCCAACATTTACGTCGATTTACACCGCAGTAAAGAATGTTTGTTATACTCTTTCCCTGCGGTGTTGAACTAAAGCAGGGAAAGAGGTGTTTGCTGTAGTGAATTCCATCTACACTTCCTGATCCGCTTGACCGGTTATCTGCTAAGATCCAGAGTCAAAAAGTGTGATCTGGTATGAACTTTTACGGCAATAACCAGTCCAATAACACAGTGAAATGATAATGTGCCCAGCGCTTGAATCTGTTTAAGCAGATGCTAAAATATCTGCGCTGAGACAAAACTGCACTAAACATGCAATGAGAGGGTTTTGAATGACCAAAGAAATGCAAACTTTAGCCTTAGTACCCCAAGGTAGTCTGGAAGCCTATATTCGGGCCGCCAACGCCTATCCGATGCTGACCGCAGAGGAAGAACGGGAGCTGGCTGAACGGCTGCATTACCAGGGCGATCTGGGAGCGGCTAAACAGCTTATCCTGTCTCACCTGCGCTTTGTCGCTCATGTTGCCCGCAACTATTCCGGGTATGGTTTGCCGCAGGCTGACCTTATTCAGGAAGGTAATATTGGCTTGATGAAAGCAGTTCGCCGTTTTAACCCTGAAGTCGGGGTACGTCTGGTGTCCTTTGCGGTACATTGGATCAAAGCAGAAATTCACGAATATGTTCTGCGTAACTGGCGAATTGTCAAAGTCGCAACCACCAAAGCTCAGCGTAAATTGTTCTTCAACCTGCGTAAAACCAAGCAGCGTCTGGGTTGGTTTAATCAGGATGAAGTCGAGCTGGTTGCCAAAGAACTGGGTGTGACCAGTAAAGATGTTCGCGAGATGGAATCACGCATGTCCGCACAGGATATGACATTTGATCCATCTCCAGATGACGAAGCACGTGATGGCCAATCTATGGCGCCGGTCCTGTATTTACAGGATAAAACCTCTGATTTTGCTGATGGCATTGAAGAGGATAACTGGGATAACCATGCGGCAGATAAACTGTCTTATGCGTTGGAAGGATTGGACGAGCGGAGCCAGCATATTATTCGCGCCCGTTGGTTGGACGATGACAACAAGTCAACGTTACAGGAGCTGGCCGATCAGTACGGTGTATCTGCTGAACGTGTGCGTCAGCTTGAAAAGAACGCGATGAAAAAATTACGCATGGCGATTGAAGCCTAATACATATACCCAAAACCATTAGCATTGCAGTTAAACACTACTGCGATGTTAGCTATAAACGGGATATGGCGTAACATGAAGGGCGATATTATTTATTAATGTCGCCCTTTTGCTTTTTTGGCACTCTCCATCAACAAAATTTATTTAGCAAAACCCGTTTTATCTAGCAAAATCAAATGAGCTGAGATCGCTATTTTATTGATACTGGCTATTTGTGCCAGCCTTGTGTGCCACGGCTAAAACCACAGGCGTGCATAAAACCATCCATCGCCTCATGTTGTTCGGCTATAACCTGCTCATCCTTAAGTTGCCAGTGCTGTACTGTCGGTAACTGACGCTGCGTTTCTTCAATCAAATATAATCCCACGCCACGGCGACGAGTCACCTCTCTGACATACAAATCCTGAAACTCAGCCTGCTGACCATTCACCGTGATTTTGACTGCACCTAATAGACGCTCGTTAAAACGCGCGCCAAACAGCGGCTTACCATCGTTAATCCACTGCTGCCAGAGCGTTGGCTGTTGTTCAGGCCAGATCTTCGCTAAATCGATAAGATCCTGATGAGTAAGGGTTGTTAATCGTTCAATAGTCAGTTTCATCGTCGAGAGACCACAAAAAAGTAAGGGTAATGGGGCTGTGGTTTATTGTACTAGATCACAGACCAGAGCGTTGTGTAAGTTTTTCTGTACGTTCACGGCGGAAAATGTTTTTTCGCTACTGCATTTTCCGAGTTTTACCGGAGTAAAAGATCACATAACCAGCACAACCCACTATCATTTGAGTAAAACCCATTCAATTTAATCCTAATTTTATGCTGTTTACACCGCTTGTTTCTGCTTGTCTTAGTTGATTTACAGCATAAAACTCCTGTTTAATGACATGAAAAATAAAGTCTTATTAGAAAAATCTATTACTTTTGAGACTAAATCATTATTACTTATGAATAAAACGTTACATTCGATAAAACGTTAAGACCGACACAACAAGCACGTTCACAATGACAGATGGGGAATTCGCGGATGAAATTAACAAAAGGTAAAGTGTTGCTGGCTGGGTGTATAGCAATGGCGATGAGCCACTCTGTACTGGCTAAAGACATTAAAGTCGCCATTGTTGGCGCGATGTCAGGCCCGGTTGCCCAATATGGTGACATGGAATTTACCGGCGCACGTCAGGCTATTGCTGATATCAATGCCAAAGGTGGAATCAAAGGCGATAAACTGGTTGGCGTGGAATACGATGATGCCTGCGACCCGAAACAAGCTGTCGCCGTTGCCAACAAAGTCATTAACGACGGTATTCGTTATGTTATCGGCCATCTGTGCTCTTCTTCAACTCAGCCTGCCTCAGACATTTATGAAGATGAAGGCGTGATTATGATCACTCCTGCTGCAACCAATGCCGATCTGACCACGCGTGGTTATAAAATGATCATGCGCACCACCGGTTTGGATTCTGATCAAGGCCCAACCGCTGCCAAATATATCATTGAGACTATTAAGCCTAAACGTATTGCAGTGGTACATGATAAGCAGCAGTACGGTGAAGGCTTGGCGCGTTCTGTACGTGACAGCTTGAAAAAGCAAGGTACCGAAGTGGTGCTGTTTGAAGGCGTGACCGCGGGTGATAAAGATTTCTCTACGTTGGTGGCTCGTCTGAAGAAAGAGAATGTCGATTTCGTCTACTTTGGTGGTTACTACCCAGAGATGGGTCAGATCCTGCGTCAGGCGAAGCAAGCAGGTCTGACAGCTCGCTTTATGGGGCCAGAGGGTGTTGGTAACTCCTCACTATCTAATATCGCTGGTGACGCTTCTGAAGGCATGCTGGTGACATTACCGAAACGTTATGATCAGGTGCCAACTAACCAGCCTATTGTTGATGCGCTGAAAGCGAAGAAACTTGACCCAACCGGTCCGTTTGTTTGGACAACCTATGCTGCATTGCAATCGCTAACCACGGCAATGGAACGTAGCGGCAGCCAAGAGCCGGCTGATTTGGTCAAAGATCTGAAAACTGGTAAGCCGGTTGAAACAGTGATGGGGCCATTGAGTTGGGATGAAAAAGGCGATTTGAAAGGGTTTGAATTCGGTATTTTTGAATGGCACGCAGATGGTTCGTCAACTGCGGTCAAATAACAATAATATTAGAATCATCAAGTTGTAGGGTTGCTCCCGCAGCAACCCGGCCCCTTTTACCAACTGCATCCCCCCATGTTTCGGGGGGATTTTCCTCTCTGCACACAGTAGATTTGGCGCAGTTGGCTAGGGCAGCCAGGCAAGTGAATCAAAGGGTTAGGGTATGTCAGAGCAGTTTCTTTATTTTCTGCAACAGATGTTCAACGGTGTTACGTTGGGCAGCACGTATGCGCTGATCGCCATTGGTTATACCATGGTGTACGGCATTATC
The DNA here is from genome assembly GCF_052217165.1 of Yersinia sp. 2540 StPb PI. Classification (NCBI taxonomy): domain Bacteria; kingdom Pseudomonadati; phylum Pseudomonadota; class Gammaproteobacteria; order Enterobacterales; family Yersiniaceae; genus Yersinia; species Yersinia sp. 2540 StPb PI. The sequence continues at coordinate 184,504 of NZ_JAZGQC010000001.1, read as the reverse complement.
GGCATGATCAACTTTGCTCACGGCGAAGTGTATATGATCGGCAGCTACGTTTCGTTTATCGTGATCGCCGCATTGATGATGATGGGGATCGACGCTAGCTGGTTATTGATCGGCTCTGCTTTTCTCGTCTCTATCGTGATCGCCAGTGCTTATGGCTGGAGTATTGAACGGGTGGCCTATAAGCCGGTTCGTAGCTCCAAGCGTTTGATTGCACTGATCTCGGCGATTGGGATGTCAATCTTCCTGCAAAACTACGTCAGCTTGACGCAAGGCTCACGGGATTTAGCACTACCGAGTTTGGTTACCGGGCAATGGACTTTGGCAGAAACCAATGGGTTTGCCGCGACCATAAGCACCATGCAACTGACCATCTGGGTAGTTACTTTCTTGGCGATGCTGGCATTAACCTTATTTATCCGCTATTCCCGTATGGGTCGTGCCTGCCGTGCCTGTGCTGAAGACTTAAAAATGGCGAGCCTGCTGGGTATTAATACTGACCGGGTTATCTCGCTGACCTTTGTTATCGGGGCATTGATGGCCGCCGTGGCAGGGGTATTACTTGGCCAGTTCTATGGGGTTATCAACCCATATATTGGTTTTATGGCCGGTATGAAAGCCTTCACCGCAGCCGTATTAGGTGGCATTGGTAGTATTCCTGGCGCGATGATCGGTGGCTTGATTCTGGGTGTGGCTGAAGCATTAACTTCTGCTTATCTAAGCACTGAATACAAAGATGCAGTTTCATTCGCATTGCTGATTGTGGTGCTGCTTGTTATGCCTACTGGGATCTTAGGCCGTCCAGAGGTTGAAAAAGTATGAAACAACTCAACTTTGTTAATGCCATTATTTCCAGTTTTGTGCTCTTCGTCCTCGCCTCGTTTGTAATGGGTTTGCAGTTGCAGTTAGACGGCACCAAACTCATTGTGCAAGGGGCAGCAGAAGTCCGCTGGCTGTGGATTGGCGCGGGTTGTATCGTGGTGTTTTTCTTCCAACTGGTGCGCCCGTACATCCAGCAAGGTATTAAAAAAGTCTCTGGTCCGGCATGGGTATTGCCTAGTTTTGATGGCACCACCCCCCGTCAAAAACTATTAGCCGCAGCAATTATTATCGCCGCAATCGCCTGGCCGTTCCTGGTCTCCAGAGGTTCAGTGGATATTGCGACCCTGACGTTGATTTATGTCATGTTGGGGTTGGGATTGAACGTTGTCGTGGGGCTGTCTGGCCTGTTGGTACTAGGCTACGGTGGATTCTATGCCATTGGTGCCTATACCTATGCGCTGTTGAATCACTATTACGGTTTAGGTTTTTGGGAGAGTTTACCGCTGGCTGGCATAGTCGCAGCACTGTCTGGCTTCTTGTTGGGCTTCCCGGTATTACGCTTGCGGGGGGATTACCTGGCGATTGTCACTTTGGGTTTCGGTGAAATTGTGCGTATTTTGCTGCTCAATAATACGGAAATCACTGGTGGGCCGAATGGGATTAGCCAAATTCCAAAACCAACACTGTTTGGTTTAGAGTTCAGCCGCACTGCGAAGGATGGCGGTTGGGATACTTTCCACAACTTCTTTGGCCTGACTTATGATCCTAGTGACCGTATCATTTTCTTGTATATGGTGGCGTTGTTATTAGTGATCCTGACCTTGTTTGTGATCAATCGACTGCTGCGTATGCCGCTGGGCCGAGCATGGGAAGCATTGCGTGAAGATGAAATCGCCTGCCGCTCATTGGGCCTTAGCCCAACCAAAATCAAGCTGACTGCATTTACTATCAGTGCCGCGTTTGCTGGTTTTGCCGGTACTTTGTTTGCCGCCCGACAGGGTTTCGTTAGTCCTGAATCCTTCACCTTTGTTGAATCGGCTTTCGTGCTAGCGATTGTGGTGTTAGGTGGCATGGGGTCGCAGTTCGCGGTCATCCTGGCGGCGGTATTGCTGGTGGTTTCGCGGGAATTAATGCGTGACCTCAATGCTTACAGTATGTTGCTGTTAGGTGCATTGATGGTACTGATGATGATTTGGCGTCCACAAGGGTTGCTGCCAATGAAACGGCCACAGCTAAAGCTAAAAGTCGCAGAGATAAAAGCTAAAAAAGGGGAGCAGATATGAATACGCAACCTTTGTTAGCAGTTGAAGGGCTGTCCATGCGTTTTGGTGGGTTACTGGCGGTGAACAATGTGGGTCTGACCCTCAATCAGGGTGAGATTGTCTCGCTGATTGGCCCTAATGGGGCAGGTAAGACCACAATTTTTAACTGCCTAACCGGTTTTTACCGCCCGACCGGCGGCACGATTAAGTTACGTGATCGTCATCTTGAAGGGCTACCCGGCCAGATGATTGCCCGAATGGGGGTGATTCGTACTTTCCAGCATGTGCGTCTGTTCCGTGAAATGACGGTGGTAGAGAACCTGCTGGTGGCTCAGCATCGGCACCTTAAAAGTGGGGTTTTTGCCGGTTTGCTGAAAACCCCCGGTTTTCGGCGAGCAGAGGCCGACGCGTTGGAGCGTGCAGCCACTTGGTTGGAGCGTGTCGGCCTATTAGAGCTGGCAAACCGACAGGCGGGGAATTTGGCCTATGGCCAGCAGCGTCGTCTGGAAATTGCCCGCTGCATGGTGACTCGCCCTGAGCTATTGATGTTAGATGAGCCCGCTGCGGGATTGAACCCCAAAGAGACTGATGAACTGAATCAGTTGATTATGGAGTTACGTGACCAACACCAAGTCTCGGTATTGTTAATCGAACATGATATGAAACTGGTGATGGGAATTTCTGATCGCATTTATGTGGTCAATCAGGGAACGCCGTTAGCACAAGGCACACCCAGCGAAATCCGTAATAACCCGGATGTGATCCGGGCCTATTTGGGCGAATAACTTATTTTTAAGTAAAAGTATTTTTGGGTAAATAAAAAGTGGGCGAGGCATAAACATAACATGTTGTCATTTAATAACGTTTCTGCCCATTACGGCAAAATTCAGGCATTGCATCAGGTTAGCCTGCATATTCAACAAGGTGAGATCGTTACACTGATTGGTGCTAACGGTGCGGGTAAAACCACACTGTTGGGGACATTGTGTGGTGAGCCGCGTGCGACCGAGGGCAGTATTGTTTTTGGTGAGCAGAATATTACGGATTGGCAGACCGCACGCATTATGCGTGAGGCGATTGCGATTGTTCCTGAAGGCCGACGGGTATTTTCCCGAATGACGGTTGAAGAAAATCTGGCGATGGGGGGATTTTTCGCTGATCGTCAGCAATATCAGCAACGTATTGAACGGGTTTACGACTTGTTCCCGCGATTATTTGAACGTCGGGCTCAGCGAGCAGGAACCATGTCTGGTGGCGAGCAACAGATGTTGGCGATAGGCCGTGCCCTGATGAGCCAGCCAAAATTACTGTTACTGGATGAACCTTCATTAGGATTAGCACCGATAATTATTCTGCAAATATTTGATACTATTCAACAATTACGAGAAGAAGGGATGACTATTTTCCTCGTTGAGCAGAATGCGAATCAGGCTTTGAAGTTAGCAGATCGTGGGTATGTACTAGAGAATGGTCGTATTGTTCTGGAAGACACGGGGGCTGCGTTGTTAGCTAATGAAGCCGTGCGTTCAGCTTATCTGGGCGGTTAAATCGTCGTTTTTCATTATCTATGAAGGCCCGTTTCCGGGCCTTAGTTATTAGCTAATCATAAAGCTATCTTCTAGCTGTTCGGCATCATGCCTGTGGTGTAATAGTGAAATTGAGTGTATCGCTATAACTTCCTTTATCGGTTGTCTTGGTATTATAAAGCCGTATGCGTGGTGACCAGCACATCTCACCGTTATTATCATTTCTCAACTGAATAAACTTTTTCTCTTTTGGCAGTAAAAAGTTTTTCGTATTACCTGCTTGGTTTTGAAATTCCACGGTATAACCGATGGTCTTATCACTCTCAGCTTCCTTTAACTGAAAATGTGCAGTGTTTGCTGCTAATCCATTTCGGTTGGTGGCGCTAATCATATAACGCGTCCGTTGAATCCCGGTGGCGCGATAGCGGATACAAAAACGGTTACCTGCTGGATTAATCAATGGCGCGTGTACGCTTTTCCCTTTAGCGCTGCGCTCAATTTTCTCAAGTAATTCATCTAAATCGAAAGACTTCAATTGCCATGTTTTCGCGTTCATACGGAATTTAGGATCAATTTTAAAGGCTTCTGGTGCCACGTCCGCCTGAGGATTAAAGAGTGTGCATTGTTTGCCATTCTGACCAAAGGAAACGCCAGTAGATGACATCAATGAGTGATATTGCCCTTTGTAATGGATCGCACCACCTACAGTTGCACCGATTCTGATATCCTTGAGGACATGTGCGGCAACTTTGAATGAAACATAGTAATACTTCTTGTCAAAGGGTGATGATTTGAGATCACGGTTGAACAGTATTTCCTGAGTATTATCATTCGAATCTGAGGGTGCTTCGCCATTGAGCGAAAGATTAGTGATATCATTAAATTGAATACTGAAATCTCGTGAGCCATCAGCTTTATAGAAATAAAGTGACAGGAGCGCACGCCGGTTAGGTAACCCGATATTTTTCATCTCATCAGTTGGGATATTTAGTAATTTTCCCCAGGCTAATATATGTTTTCCATTTACCATTGTTCCTGATGAGGAATATAAATCTTTCAGCATCGCCCGAAAATAAACCTCCACGCTGTCATCATCGTTTAGTTTGATTTTGCAATTAGAGTATTGTTGGGTGTAGGGATAAAAATAGAGGTTTGCCATAGCTATAGGCTGAATTATTAGCAATAATAGCCCCATAAGGAATAGTCTGTATTTAACATTCACTTGATTATCTCTCCATGACTATCAGTTATTTATTTCAGCTATTCGTTTCAAATATTAATGTTAGCTGCCCGTGATATTTCCCTGCGGAATTTGGCCCACTGGGCGCTAATGCTGAAATATGTAATATATAGTCGGTACTGGTTTGGCGGGTTCTACCCTGGGTTATGTTGAATGTCTCAGGGATGGCTGATAACACGCGCAGGTTGGCGCGATCCGTGCCCCAGCGCACTTGCGCGGGGGAGAATGCCTGATCTGCTCCCGTCAATACAGTAGAGTGACGAGTCAGTATCAGTGGATTTTTCACCGAAATTCGAAATCCTTCTTGCCGGCGTAGCTTGACGACTACTGGGAGTTCCTTTTGATACAGCAAGTGATTTTCGGGGCTACTTTCCAGTTTTATACTGCTATACCAACCCCCTTGTGGCTTTTCAACCTCGATCCTGGGGTGTGCTGTCACTTCTAATCTGACATCGATATTCCCCAGAGGAATTGAATCTGCCCTTGCCTGTGAGGGGAGTAATAGGGATAGGGCGACGATTTTTATGATATTCATAATGTTCCTTATCTTTACCCTGCGATACATCGCAAGTTGAAGGGCTTATCCTCGATCATTCCTCGTACATCACTGACCGCCAGCTGCCGATGCTGGTCGGGATAGAGATTAAAGTCCTCTATATCCTGTTCCTGGGTTTTCAACTGACGCCACTGTAGGCGGGTGTTACCGGTATTCTCCAACACTATCCCCCCGTCAAGACAGCGGTGTGCCCACTGGGGTTGCGGTGATGCAGCCAGATGCCTGACCAATCCCATATAACTTAACTGCACCCCCAACACGGCAGTATGGCCACCGGTAACTTGCAGGTTATTAACCGGTGCTACTGCGAGTCGATATACCTGCTCTTTATCCGGCGTGCTAAGTGCTTTAAGAAATATTCTCCCACTCTGTTTTGGTCCCAGAGTCAGTTTTGCTGGGAATGCAAACAGTGCGGGATGTCGCTGTTCGCCTACCGAGGTTAGTGATTCTTGTTCTGGCGACTCGCCTGGGTTATTAAGCTGGTACAGTTGAACTGTCACGTACTCAGGGTCTAAACCGTAATTAGTTACTGTCACCACCGTACTTTCCTGCTCTATTTCCAGCACATGTGGCTGAATATCTATGGCACTGAAAACCGAGGGCGGCAGGAGGCTAGCCGCAATGAACAGTAAACGTTTCATTATCTACCTTACCGCTGAGTTGTTTGGTTGACAGGGTGATGGGGGTTCCGGGATATAGATTCAGGCTATCTGTCTTGTCGCCGGAGTTCAGTTGCTCAAATTTGCTATGAACTGTGCCGCTGGAGGTAAGCATGAGATGACCGCCCGGCAAGCATTGATGTTGCCAGTGACGAACCTGTGCAGTTAAAGGGGGCACATGATGAATCAACACACCATAACCAATACTGATGGTCATAGGAGCATGGATTTTGCTTTTGTCCTCATGCTGACCGACCGCTTTGATATCGACTACCGGGTTGATATACAGCCGATACAGCGTTTCCTGCGTCGGAGATTTTAAGGGCAATAGTTTAATATCACGCTTCTGCTTCGGTCCTAAAGTAATCCGGTTGGGGTTAAAAATCATTTCAGGCTGCGAGATATCACTTATCAGTGTTTTCTGTTCAGGATGCACCCCGGGGTTATCTACTCGTTGTAGTGTGATATCCAGATACAGTGGCTTATCACCGCTGTTATAGACCTGGATTGTCCGGTGTTGGTCCAGTGATTCCACTGTGGTACGGGTAGGGATAGCCACTAACTGCGCATAAGTAGCGGTAATCGGCGCCAACAAGAAGGCGAGAGTGAAGAGTAAATAAGCATATTTCATAACAATTCCTGTTGGTATTAATCCAAGTGACAAAGATAAATATGATCGCGTTGCTGGCTCATATTGCAGCGGTAACGGGCTAAGTTGTTTTGAACCTGAATATTTTTCAGCTTGGCACGAGAGTGAATAGAAAATAGTCCATTGGGGTGGACGGTATCACCAGTTTCCTGAATAACCCCGCTAACAGGTTGTCCGTGCTCATCCTTGAGGAAACCGCTGTAAAGCAGGTTCAATGTGATATCGGCCTTACTGGAAAATACTTGCCCAGGATGGGCGCGAGCAATATTGACGGGTAGCTGAATATTCATATCCAGATCATTGCGTTCGGTATGTGTTTGCACAAAGAAACGGTCCTGATACCGTGGAATCGGTATAGCGTAAGTACCCGCGCCGGTTATCGGATGGCCTTCCGCATTGAAGCTATATGGCGTGCCAGCCAAGTCCGGTGTCTCTATCAGTAATGCGGTTCCGCTGTAGCTGCTGCGACCTAATGCCATACCTTGCGGGCTGATAGCCAGCATGCCGCTATAACTGATGCTGCCATTGGCTATCTTGTTATCAACTCCCATTCGTGCCGATACATCACCACGGCTGCCACTGCGATAAGCAAAGCTGCCGATACTGGACGTTTTCCCACTGGTACTGCCATCAACACCCAAGGTGCTGGTGCCATAGTTATCGTTAAACTCTTTTTGATAACTGGCACTGGTAACTAACTGCTGCTGATCATAGGCACTGTTGATACTGGCACTGCTTTTGATAAATGAGAGCGTGGTATTCAGAAATACACCGTAATTATTTTGGTTGCTCCATTGCCCACCTTTTTGTACACCCAGGGACAGTGCAAGGTTGTATTGTGGCCGACGCCAATCCCAGCGGCCTTGGATACGGTGTTGCTGGCTGGTGTTAAATTGATTGAATTGATAGCTAAGTTGGACTGGCCCCAATTGGCGACTATAAGAAGCTGATGTGCTACCCGCGTTTGGTGCATATATAGACACATCTGGCGTTTGATAGCGGGATACCGCTGCATATCCCAGTGCGGTACTTCCACCGGCGATGCGCAGATATCCTCCATCACGTTTTTCGCCAGACATCACGCCCAGAGTCGGGGTAAGATCGAGATCGGAAAAAATGTAGGGGCGCGAAATACTCCCTTCTGCTGCCCAGTGGCTAGCGCTATCTTTGAGTAGCGTGATATTCGTTTGCACGCTTTGCAGGTTCATACTGCGACCAAACTGCATCAGGTGGGGAGAGCTACGGTTACGCGCCATTCCTTTACCCATAGTCAGGAACCAGCCATTATTGGTTTGAGTGCTGATATTACTGATGGTTTGACTTTCCTGACTGACGACTTTCCCTGTACGGTCGACTAACCGGATCTCAACGTTGTAATAGCCGCTGGGAAGTTGGTTGTAATCAATTTCATTACGGCCCAGTTGAGCAGGGATTCGGCGGATAAGTTGGTTATCGCGATAGATTTCGAAATCGCCATCGCTGGTGGCATATAGCACTAAGCTGCCCGCGGAGGGCTTATCAATAGCTAAATAACTTTGGCTGCCCAGCGTCACGAATTGGTCTAAAGCAGGGTTAATCAGGGTATGAATGCTGCCAGCACTGTTATCCAGATTATTTTGTCTACCTGCCCGTAGGTAGAGTGCCTGGAAGTTTTTTTGCAAGTACCAACTATCGATACCCATTTGAGTTTGCTGCTGATATTGAGCCTGATGTGTGGTGTGATAGTTGCTCTTTGAACGGGTGGTGTTATAAAACCAATTGGCAAAGCCAAAAGATTGCAAGGGTAGACCAATATATCCTTGCCCACGGCCTGAAATAGCGCGGTAATTTTCTGCGGTCATACGCAGGTCAAAGGATTGATTATGGACCAATCCCCAAGTAGTGACGGGCATTAAATAACGGTTGCTGTTATTGGTTATCGTTACTACATTATTGACCTTATCTACGGTGACGCGATGGTTAGATAAGATATAATCGCAGCCATTCTTGCATTGCAAATAAGGTATTTGGGGTAAAATGTTTTCTAATAAAATAATTGATTTTTCATCAATGTGGTTATTGCGATATTGTTGTTGATCAAAACTTAACTGCTGTTTTTTTTCCGAGAAAAAAAATGGGCGGGGTAATGTTTTACCCTCTAATATGCCCAATAATTGTAGTGTGTCGTTTTCTTCCGCCGCGGAAAAACCGGCAGGCACTAAGTGTTCGATCGTTATCTCTTCTGCCGGTGCTGAAGTAATTGTAGCCAGTAATAACAAAAGTAAAGTGGCCTTATTAATTATTGAATTATCTGTCATAGGATTCCATTCCACTGTTAACTATGGCGAGATGCTCCTTCCATTTGACCAATGTATTTTTATGGTTATAGCTATACCATTACGTTATATTTTTGATTCAAAGGAGCATGCAGCCAGGAGTTTACCCCCTGACTGTATGTGTAAAAAATAAGGAAATTATGATGTTTTTACTAAATTAAGCAGCCGTTTCAATAACAAGATTAAGTGTGCCAGTGTATACTTCGGCAGACTTAAGTCCGTTATTTCGCACGCTAATTTTTAGAGTGGTATCCAGTACTGAGTTAGTTAAAGGGAACATTGCGGCGCCACCAAGCCCAACATGAGCAGCTCCATTCAGCATCCTGTCACCTAACATTACAACAGGGTCGGATTGTATTTTTGAACCATTGTTAGACACTAAATTAAATGGTTTTCCAAGACCAATACGAACTTTACTGTCGCCATTAGATTCTACTCGGATGTTCTCTGTCGCACTGTATGAACTCATGGTGGCGTCCATGTTAAGTTTAATCGAAGTCAGATCATCACCGTTTGACTTAGAAAATTTAACTATTTTAGGTACTTCTAATTCAACTGTGATTTCTTTCGTTAATGCAGGTTTAAAATAGACATTCTGATCAGACTGATTCATATTCTGCATGCCTTGAACTTGAGCCTTATTTATACCAGACTGTAAACTTGCTGCTAGATTAGCATTGGCACTAACGCTGGTGGCTAATATTGCCATGGTTACCATAGAAAGTAGCGTCTTTTTCATTATTAAATACCTGATGGTCCGTTATATTTAAAATCCTTATCCGACTGGAAAGGGATTAATGATGCTTGTGGCTTTTGTGGTGATGATGAGGGTGTTAAAAATCGTGTTAATACACTTCCGCATAAGCCGGAAAGAACACTAACATTTTAAATGGCATTTTTTCAAGTGAGAGTTACTCCTATTTTATTGTGCTGATCATGTTGCATTTAATATTGTTATGGATGATTGGTGTAATATTATTAATTTTTATTCTTTATGGAATTTTTAGTATTTATATGTGGGTTTTTACGTTTTTTTTAATTTAACCTTGTTTTTTAAATGGCGGTAACTTTATTATTATAATGGTTTGTGTTATTCGAATAATTAATGATGTTGATATATCTTGTTTATTTTATTGTCATTTTTATGTCATGTAATTGTTATATTTCCGTCATGAAAGGGTGTCATGTTTGTTTGCGAACAAAAACTGATTTATTTCGCTCACTTGTCCACAGTAATTCATTGATGTGAGCCATACGGATTTATTCAGGGGCCAATATGTTTAATAAAATCATTCGTAAGACATCGCTTGGTATTGCGCTGACATTGGCATTTAGTGCCAATGCGATGGCAGTGACTGAAATTCCTTTTTGGCATTCGATGGAAGGGGAGTTAGGTGTCGAGGTTAATTCATTAGCTGACCGATTTAACCAGTCCCATAGCGACTATAAAATTGTACCCGTATATAAAGGGAACTACGAACAGAGCCTGGCGGCAGGGATAGCAGCGTTTCGCTCGGGTAAAGCCCCCGCAATCTTGCAGGTGTATGAAGTGGGCACTGCCACCATGATGGCCAGCAAAGCGATTAAGCCAGTATTCCAAGTATTTAAAGATGCCAATATCAAATTTGATGAATCGGTGTTCGTGCCAACAGTCGCCGGTTATTACACCGATGCCAAGACTGGCCACTTATTATCTCAACCATTTAACAGTTCCACTCCCGTGTTGTATTACAACAAAGATGCCTTTAAGAAAGCAGGTTTGAACCCGGATCAACCACCAAAAACATGGCAGGAATTGGCGGCCGATACTGCAAAACTGCGCGCAGCGGGTTCAAGCTGTGGGTACGCCAGCGGCTGGCAGGGTTGGATTCAAATTGAAAACTTCAGTGCATGGCACGGTCAACCCATTGCCAGCCGGAATAATGGTTTTGATGGCACCGATGCGGTACTGGAATTCAATAAACCAGTACAGGTTAAGCATATCCAGTTGCTGTCAGATATGAATAAAAAAGGTGATTTCACCTATTTTGGCCGCAAAGATGAGTCAACGGCCAAGTTCTATAACGGTGATTGTGCCATTACTACGGCCTCTTCCGGTTCACTTGCTGATATCCGCCATTACGCCAAATTTAACTATGGCGTTGGCATGATGCCTTACGATGCTGACGAGAAAAATGCACCACAAAACGCCATTATCGGCGGTGCCAGTCTGTGGGTGATGGATGGCAAAGATAAAGACACTTACAAAGGTGTCGCTGAATTCCTGCAATACTTGGCTCAACCAGAAATTGCTGCCGAATGGCATCAGAAGACGGGGTACCTGCCAATCACGACGGCAGCCTATGAGCTGACCAAACAGCAAGGTTTCTATGATAAGAACCCAGGTGCTGACGTGGCGACTCGCCAGATGTTGAACAAACCGCCATTGCCGTACACCAAAGGCTTGCGTCTGGGCAACATGCCACAGATCCGTACCGTGGTAGATGAAGAGCTGGAAGGGGTGTGGACCGGTAAGAAAACAGCTCAAGAAGCGTTGGATAGCGCTGTTAAACGTGGTGATGTGTTACTGCGCCGCTTTGAACAAGCTAATCAATAAGGTTATTTGGCTACTCTACTTGCCAGTTTGGGTGCACTGTTCGCACCCAAACTGCCTGCGCCAATAACGCCAACCAATAGTGCTGTGCGGTATTAAATTAGGGCGTCACGTTTTCAATTAGCACGCTGGTGTAATCAATATCACGTCTGATAAACGGTTAATTTTATGTCATCTTCCCGTCCCGGTTTCTCCTGTAGTTGGTTGCCTTACCTGTTGGTATTGCCCCAACTGGCCATTACCGCTGTTTTCTTCCTGTGGCCTGCCGGTGAGGCGCTGTGGTACTCGGTACAAATGTTGGACCCTTTTGGTCTCTCCAATAAATTTGTCGGGCTGAGTAACTTTATTCAGCTTTTTCAGGATGAATACTATTTGGCTTCGTTTTATACCACGCTGATTTTTAGCTCGTTGGTGGCTGGTATTGGTTTGATTGTTTCGCTGTTTCTGGCCGCCATGGTGGATTACGTTCTGCGCGGCAGTCGTATCTATCAAACCTTAATGATTCTGCCGTATGCGGTGGCCCCTGCTGTCGCTGCTGTATTGTGGATTTTCCTGTTCAATCCGGGGCTGGGGTTGATAACACATTTCCTTGCCACATTGGGTTACAACTGGAACCACGCGCAAAACAGCGGGCAGGCCATGTTCTTGGTGGTGTTGGCTTCAGTATGGAAGCAAATCAGTTATAACTTCCTATTTTTCCTTGCCGCGCTGCAATCCATTCCGCGCTCATTGGTTGAAGCCGCTGCTATTGACGGCGCCGGACCAGTACGCCGCTTCTTTAATCTGGTGCTGCCGCTGATTTCACCGGTCAGTTTCTTCCTGCTGGTGGTGAATCTGGTCTATGCCTTCTTCGATACTTTCCCCGTTATCGATGCGGCGACGGGCGGTGGGCCGATGCAAGCCACGACGACCCTGATTTATAAAATTTATCGCGAAGGCTTTGCTGGTCTGGACTTATCTAGCTCTGCCGCTCAGTCGGTGGTGCTGATGTTACTGGTGATTGGCCTGACGGTTATCCAGTTCCGTTTTGTTGAACGTAAGGTGCGTTACCAATGATTGAGAATCGTCGTGGGCTGGACATTTTTTGTCACGTCATGCTGATTATCGGCGTGTTACTGATCCTGTTCCCACTGTATGTGGCTTTTGTTGCCGCGTCGCTGGATGACACTCAAGTGTTTCAGGTACCGATGACCCTGATCCCCGGGCCCTATTTGTGGCAGAACATTAGCCACATCTGGCATGTCGGGGTGGGGAATAACAGTGCGCCTTTCGGGCTGATGCTGTTTAACAGTTTCGTGATGGCGTTTGCGATTACTGTTGGCAAAATCACCGTGTCGATGTTGTCTGCTTATGCCATCGTTTACTTTCGCTTCCCGCTACGTAACCTGTTTTTTTGGTTGATTTTCCTGACCCTGATGCTGCCGGTGGAAGTGCGTATTTTCCCAACAATTCAGGTGATTGCGAACCTGAATATGCTCGACAGTTATACCGGGTTGACCCTGCCGCTGATGGCGTCAGCCACCGCAACCTTCTTATTCCGCCAGTTCTTTATGACCCTGCCCGATGAGCTATTGGAAGCGGCGCGCATTGACGGTGCCGGGGCGATGCGCTTTTTTTGGGATATCGTATTGCCACTATCTAAAACCAATTTGGCCGCGCTGTTTGTGATCACTTTTATCTATGGTTGGAACCAATATCTTTGGCCAATTCTGATTACCAGCGATGCCTCTATGGGCACCGCGGTGGCTGGGATAAGGAGCATGATCTCTAGCTCAGGTGCGCCAACTCAATGGAATCAGGTGATGGCAGCGATGATCCTGACTTTAATTCCACCGGTCGCGGTGGTCCTTCTGATGCAGCGTTGGTTTGTACGCGGCCTGGTAGACAGTGAGAAGTAATCTGATATGGCATGTTTAAAACTTCAGGCAGTAACCAAATCTTATGACGGCGTCACGCCAGTGATTAAACAAATTGATTTAGATGTCGCCGACGGTGAATTCATCGTGATGGTTGGCCCCTCTGGCTGTGGTAAATCGACGCTGCTGCGTATGGTTGCTGGATTGGAGCGCACCACCAGTGGTGATATCTATATTGATAATCAGCGGGTTACCCATCTGGAACCCAAAGATCGTGGCATCGCGATGGTGTTTCAGAACTACGCGCTGTATCCCCACATGAGTGTGTTCGACAACATGGCTTATGGCCTGAAAATTCGTGGTTTTGGCAAAGAGCAGATCCGCCAGCGAGTGGATGAAGCCGCACGAATTCTGGAACTGCAACCGCTACTAAAACGTAAACCGCGTGAACTATCTGGCGGCCAGCGGCAGCGGGTGGCAATGGGGCGGGCCATTGTGCGTGAACCGGCGGTTTTCTTGTTTGATGAGCCACTTTCCAATCTGGATGCCAAACTGCGGGTGCAGATGCGCCTTGAGCTGCAACAGTTGCACCGCCGACTAAAAACCACCAGTCTATATGTGACCCATGATCAGGTTGAGGCGATGACATTGGCTCAGCGGGTGATTGTGATGAATAAAGGGGTTGCCGAACAAATTGGTACGCCAAGCGAGGTTTACCAACGGCCAGCGACACTGTTTGTGGCCAGTTTTATCGGCTCGCCTGCGATGAATTTGTTAGCCGGAACCGTCAGCCCGGATGGCGGCGGGTTTATTTTATCTGATGGCCTAACTCTGCCGTTGGAACAGCCTCGGCCACAATGGGCGGATCGGCGCTTGACCCTCGGCATTCGCCCGGAGCATATTCAGCAGGCAACTTCGGCGCAGGGTATACCGATGCCACTATTGACGCTGGAATTGTTGGGTGCAGATAATCTGGCACATGGTCAGTGGGGTGGACAGAGTGTTATTGCCCGCCTATCCCACGAGGAAATGCCTGCGGTGGGCAGTACATTACATTTATATTTACCGCCAACGGCGCTGCACTTTTTTGATTCAGATAGCGGACTACGGATGGAATCATGAGTAAAAACTGGCCTTACCCTTCGATCGTCGCTCACCGCGGTGGTGGTTCACTGGCACCGGAAAACACCTTAGCAGCCATTGATGTTGGCGCTCGTTATGGCCACAAGATGATTGAGTTTGACGTAAAATTATCGCACGACGGCCAGATATTTCTATTGCATGACGATACGCTGGAACGCACCAGTAATGGCTGGGGAGTTGCCGGTGATTTGTCATGGGAAAACCTTTTTCAGTTAGATGCCGGAGACTGGTATAGCACAGCATTTCGTGGTGAGCGCCTGCCTCTTTTATCCGAAGTGGCAGCTCGCTGTGCACAGCATGATATGGCCGCTAATATCGAGATTAAACCCACCACTGGCACTGAAATAGCCACTGGCCGAGCTATTGCACTGGCTGCCCGCTTGTTGTGGCAAGGTCAGGCGATACCGCCGTTATTGTCCTCTTTTTCGTTTGATGCATTAGCAGCAGCCCAACAGGCCGCACCTGAGCTGCCACGTGGTTTATTGTTGGATAAATGGGATGACAACTGGCAGGCGATGACCCGTCAGTTGGATTGTGTCTCTTTGCACATTAACCACAAACAGTTGACCGCGGAGCGAGTAGCGTTACTCAAAGCCGCCGGGCTGCGTATTTTGGTCTATACCGTCAACCAACCGGCGCGTGCGCAGGAATTGTTAAAGTGGGGCGTTGACTGTATCTGTACTGACCGTATAGATTTGATATGCCCTCGTTCTTGAAGCTACAGGGGTGTTAGCTTGCCGCCTACCTGTAACTCCAATGACTTTGATATAAATAAAACAGGAAACAGAGTAGGTCAGCCATTCTTACATTTACGGGCTGGTCTGGCCCGGCTTGACAGGAAGTGAACCATGCCCGCCTTTGTTATTTCGCTTTGGCACCAGATTGTGTTGTCTTCACCGTTATTTGTGCTGCTTGCGCTGGGTTACTGTTTGGTACGATTTGGTAAATGGCCCTCTACCATAACGGATGGCCTGACCCGCTTTGTTTTCTCCCTCGCATTGCCCGCTATGCTGTTTCGTATGATGTGCGATTTCTCTGAGCGCCCAGCGGTGGATGCACGCCTGCTGATTGCCTTTTTTGGTAGTTGTCTGGTGGTGTTTGTTATCGGGCGGATTGTTGCCAGCCGGATATTTCATCTGGATGGCGTGTCCGGTTCCGTTTTTGCCCTCGGCGGCATTTTCTCTAATAACGTGATGCTGGGCCTGCCTATTGCCACCATTATGTTGGGGGAGAAATCTATCCCAGCAGTGGCGCTGGTTTTGGTGTTTAACGGCCTGATCCTCTGGACATTAGTCACCATCTCGGTGGAGTGGGCGCGCAATGGCTCGCCAACACTGGAGGGCTTTGCGAAAACTGCCCGTAGCGTGCTGACTAACCCTCTGATTATAGGCATTATTTCTGGCACTTTATTCAGCCTGACTGGTCTGCAATTACCGCAGTTTATTGATCAACCTGTAACCATGTTAGGGCAGGTAGCACCGCCGTTGTCGCTGATTGTATTGGGAATGGGGCTGGCGGAATATCGCGTCACGGAAGGCTGGCAAATCAGCAGTGCGATCTGTTTTCTCAAATTGATTGTTCAGCCGATGGTGATTTGGGCATTGGCATGGGCGATGGGCCTGCCAGCGCTGGAAACGCAGGTGGTGGTATTACTGGGGTCAATGGCTACCGGCGTGAATGTGTATCTGATGTCACGCCAGTTTAATGTACTGACTGGCCCCGCCGCCGCCAGTTTGGTGATGTCTACAGTGCTTGCCGCGGTCACAACACCGTTAATCCTGACCATTATCGGCGTGGGAATGTAACTCTTAGGTGATTATTGGAATAGTACCTGACATGAAGATAGTTCGACTGGGTTAAATACGAGCAGATGTAAACCTAGTTTGTGCAAAGTTGCGTTGTGGCTTCCGCTACAATTGCACTTTATCTTCTCAATGAGCCAAACTATCGTGTTGTTACTGGTCGTTACCACCATTTTATGGGCATTTTCATTTAGCCTGATTGGCGAATATCTGGCAGGACAGGTGGATAGTTGGTTCTCTGTGCTAATGCGGGTTGGGCTAGCCGCGCTGGTCTTTTTGCCGTTCTTGCGCTGGAAAAACATCCACTGGCGGGTGATCCTGCTGTACATAGCTGTGGGTTCAATTCAGTTAGGTATCATGTACTTGTTCAGCTTCCGTGCCTATCTCTACCTGACGGTACCGGAATTCTTGCTGTTCACGGTGATGACCCCGCTGTATGTCACTTTGATCTATGATTTACTGCGCCGCCAGCGCTTGCGCTGGGGCTATGCTCTGAGTGCGTTACTGGCAGTAGTCGGGGCGGCTATCATTCGCTACGACCATTTGAGCGAGCATTTTTGGTGGGGGTTGCTGCTGGTTCAGGCGGCAAACCTCTGTTTTGCCATCGGACAAGTGGGCTACAAACGCTTGATGGAAGTCCACCCGATCCCACAGCATGTGGCATTCTCATGGTTCTATATTGGTGCTTTCGCCGTCGCGGTTGTTGCCTGGTTTGCCTTTGGTAACCCACAAAAACTACCCACGACGCAATTGCAGTGGGGCGTGTTGGTGTGGCTGGGCGTCGGGGCTTCTGCGTTAGGTTATTTCATGTGGAACTATGGCGCGACACAAGTCGATGCTGGCACCTTGGGGATCATGAATAACGTGCATGTTCCGGCTGGGCTGCTGGTGAATCTGGCGATTTGGCAAGAAAAGCCCCATTGGCCCAGTTTTATCATTGGGGCAATTGTGATAATGGCTTCGCTATGGGTACACCGGCATTGGGTCGCTCCGCATTCTTTACAAACGGCAGACTCTCGCAAGCGTGTTGCCGGGCCGAACGAATAAAAGCTTCAGTAACCGGTTGGCGCTGCTCTCCATCACGGACGGCCGCGTATAACCGGCTCCATAAACCATTTCCCAGTGTTTTAGTGACGACCAATCCCTGACGTTCGAAACTCTCTACCACCCAATGTGGTAGGGCGGCGATCCCCATGCGTGCTGACACCATTTGAATCAGTAGCAAAGTATTATCCACATTCTTCAGCGGCGGATTTACCCCCGCGGGTTGCAGGAAATGCCGCCAGACATCTAACCGTTGCCGCTGTACCGGATAAATCATTAACACTTCTTGCGCTAAATCTTCCGGCTCGATGCGGGCCTTATTGGCTAATGGGTGGTCTGGTGCCAGCACCAGACGCACCTCAAAATCAAACATTGGCGAATAGTGCAGACCACTGCGCGGCAAGATATCTGATGTCAGCACCAGATCCAGCTCCCCTTGCTGCAAGGCGGGTTGAGGATCGAAAGTCACGCCTGATTGGAAGTCCATCGCCACTTGCGGCCAGTTTTTGTGGAAGTTATCCAAGGCAGGTGCCAGCCACTGAATACAGCTATGGCATTCGATGGCGATGCGCAGCGCAGTTTGGTGCGGCTCATTGCAGGTTTGCAGTGCCTGTTTAATTTGTGGCAGCACTTGTTCTGCGAGTTGTAACAAGATCTCTCCCTGCGTAGTGAAACGTAGCGGCTGGCTTTTACGCACAAACAGACGGTAACCCAGACGTTGTTCCAGATCGCTGAATTGATGAGACAAGGCCGATTGGGTCTGATGAAGTTGCGTTGCCGCCGCCGCCAGCGAGCCGGTATTACGCAAAGCTTGCAGGGTGCGTAAGTGTTTCAGTTCGATCATGAGAGTCCTTCACAGTGACAGTGAACAAAATGCGCTTGTGGATTATACAGTACCTGCTGATTATGGATGTGTAAACATCTGGATGGCTAAATGGGAAATATGACGATGACAATTTTAAATCACACACTGGGTTTTCCGCGTGTAGGTCTGAAACGTGAACTGAAAAAAGCACAAGAAAGTTACTGGGCAGGCAACTCCACGCAAGAAGAACTGCTCAATGTGGGTCGTGAATTGCGCGCCCGCCATTGGCAACAGCAGCAGCAAGCAGGTATTGATTTGGTGCCGGTCGGTGACTTCGCGTGGTATGACCATGTATTGACCACCAGCCTGCTGTTGGGCAACGTCCCAGAGCGCCATCAAAATACGGATGGTTCTATTGATTTGGATACGCTCTTCCGTATTGGCCGTGGCCGTGCACCAACCGGTAAGCCTGCGGCAGCGGCGGAAATGACGAAATGGTTTAACACCAATTATCACTACATGGTGCCAGAGTTCCAACTAGGTCAGCAGTTCAAACTGGGCTGGACTCAACTGCTGGATGAGGTGGACGAAGCGCTGGCATTAGGTCACAAAATCAAACCAGTATTGTTGGGCCCGGTAACGTATCTGTGGCTGGGTAAAGTTAAAGGCGAGCAGTTTGACCGCCTCTCTCTGCTGCAAGATATCCTCCCGGTGTACCAACAAGTGCTGGCTGAATTAGCGAAACGTGGTATTGAGTGGGTACAGATTGACGAACCTGCATTGGTACTGGAGTTACCACCAGAGTGGCTGGACGCTTATCAGTCGGCTTATCAGGCGCTGGAAGGCAAGGTTAAATTGTTGCTGACCACCTATTTCGACAGCATCGGCCATAACCTTGACGTTATCCGTGAGTTACCAGTGCAAGGTCTGCATGTTGATGTGGTTGCAGGCAAAGATGATATTGCTGTTCTGGATGCAAAATTGCCAACAGGGTGGCTGCTCTCGCTGGGGGTGATTAATGGCCGTAACGTGTGGCGTGCAGACCTTAGCAACTGGTTCGAACGCCTGCAACCACAGGCTAATGGCCGCCAACTCTGGCTGGGTAGCTCTTGCTCCTTATTACACAGCCCGATTGATTTAAGTGAAGAAACACGTCTTGATGCAGAAGTGAAAAGCTGGTTTGCCTTTGCGCTGCAAAAATGCGCTGAACTGGCATTATTAACACAAGCGTTAAACACGCCGAGCGAAGCCAAATTGGCCGAGCTGGCAGCGTACAGTGCACCGATCCGTGCCCGTCAATCTTCCAGCCGTGTACATAATACGCAGGTGGAACAACGTCTGGCGGCCATTACTGCGCAGGATATTGAACGCCAACTGCCTTATGAAGGCCGAGCTGAAGCGCAGCGTAAGCGCTTTAACTTACCAGCCTGGCCAACCACCACTATCGGCTCATTCCCGCAAACCACCGAGATCCGTGGTCTGCGTCTGGACTTCAAGCAAGGCCGTTTGGATGGAAAAAACTACCGCACCGGTATCAGCGAACATATCAAGCAAGCCATTGCTGAACAAGAGCGTTTAGGTCTGGACGTACTGGTTCATGGCGAAGCAGAACGTAATGATATGGTTGAATATTTTGGCGAACATCTGGATGGTTTCGTTTTTACCCAAAATGGTTGGGTGCAGAGTTACGGTTCCCGTTGTGTTAAGCCGCCGGTCATTATTGGTGATATCAGCCGCCCGCAAGCTATCACGGTTGAATGGGCCAAATATGCTCAATCGCTGACGGACAAACCAGTAAAAGGCATGTTGACCGGCCCGGTCACTATCCTGTGTTGGTCATTCCCGCGCGAAGATGTCAGCCGTGAAACCATCGCCAAACAGATTGCTCTGTCGCTGCGTGATGAAGTGGAAGATCTGGAGAAAGCCGGGATTGGCATCATCCAGATTGATGAGCCTGCGCTACGTGAAGGCTTACCTCTGCGCCGTGCTGATTGGCAAGCGTATCTACAATGGGCCGTCGATGCCTTTAAACTGAATGCGGCTGTCGCGCAGAATGACACCCAGATTCACACTCATATGTGTTATTGCGAGTTTAATGACATCATGGATTCCATTGCTGCGCTGGATGCCGATGTGATTACCATCGAAACCTCTCGCTCCGATATGGAATTGCTCGAATCATTCGAAGATTTTGCTTATCCGAATGAAATTGGGCCCGGCGTTTATGATATTCACTCACCAAATGTGCCAAGTGTGGAGTGGATTGAAGCATTACTACGTAAAGCCGCTCAACGTATCCCGGCAGAACGTTTGTGGGTTAACCCGGATTGTGGTTTGAAAACCCGTGGTTGGCCAGAAACCCGTCAGGCACTGGCAAACATGGTACTGGCTGCGCAGCGTTTGCGTGCAGAACAGCTCTGATGCTATCTCGATCTAATCGTTAAATTCTGGGCGCATCTCGCGCCCTTTTTATTGCCGTTATTTCACGTATTCAGATATGGGATTGGCGGCAACACCATGTTGATCAAACCAATCGAGCATCCGTTGCCAGCCATCCAGTGCGGATTCGGCGTGATAACTTGGGCGGTAGTCAGCATTAAAAGCATGCCCAGCATCTGGATAAACAATAATTTCTGCATCGGCATTTGCTGCACGCAATGCCTGACGCATAGTATCGATATGTTCTTGCGTAATACTGCCATCTTTGCCGCCATACAACCCTAGCACCGGAGCATTGAGATCAACCGCGACATCAACCGGAGATTTGGGTAACAGTAAGGTTTTTTCACCGACCAGTTTGCCATACCAAGCCACTGCCGCTTTTAACTGTGGGTTATGGGCCGCATACAACCATGCAATCCGCCCACCCCAGCAAAATCCGGTAATGGCCAGTTTACTGGTATCCCCACCATGGCGTGATGCCCAATGCGCCGCATGATCAAGATCCACCATAACCTGACGGTCTGGCACTTTACCCACCAGATTTTTCACTAATGCATTGATGTCATCATATTCTTTGGCATCGCCTTGGCGGAAGAACAGCTCAGGTGCAATGGCCAGATAACCCTGTTTCGCTAGTCTGCGGCAGATATCCTGAATATGCTCATGTACGCCAAAGATTTCTTGCACGACAATAACCACCGGATATGGCCCGTTTTGCTGGGCCGGTTTGGCAATATAGGCCGGTAATTCATCGCCCTGAGACGGAATGGTGGTTTCTGTGCAGTGAATACCTTGTTGATCGGTATGGCGGGTCGTCGAGGCCAGTGGGCCTACCGCAGAGGTGAAACCGCCTGCCGCCTGCCTGGGAGTCATAAGTTGATCAGTTTTCACTGTGGTCTCCTTGCGATATGAGAAAAAATTACCGAGTTGAATTACCCATTACTCCCTGATTTTTGCTATTGCCGAGTTTAACTATAGGTAATCTTTGAGATTAATGAGATCAGGTTTTTTGTAATTATAATTTTTGGTGATTCATATCTTGAATTTTATAACTCAGACTAATAGTTGATAGAGTTTAACAATCGATAGAAGTTAGCAATTGATAGCAGAATATTGGTCTATCATTCTTGCTTATAGAGAAATATACCTTTCGTACCTGGCGTTGCAGTGGTGTTAGCTGCAACTGTAATCAGCTTGGGTATAATTGTCATTTTTCGCCAGTTTGGTCTAAAAAATAGTCTTAATTGCCATTAAATGTGATTTTAATCACATTTAAAATGTATCGTGTAATTCATTTCTTTTGGCAAAGTGACTGTCATCACGAAATAAGGTGGCAATTTTGAGTAAAGTATTTCTTTGCACCCCCCTACAACATCTCTCATGAAAGAGGACTCTCACACATGGCTAAATCTGACGTTTTTCACTTGGGCCTGACTAAAAATGATCTGCAAGGGGCGACTCTGGCTATCGTTCCGGGTGATCCACAGCGTGTTGAGAAAATCGCTAAATTGATGGATAACCCAGTACATTTGGCCTCTCATCGTGAATTTACTTCGTGGCGCGCCGAATTGGATGGCAAAGCAGTGATCGTCTGCTCAACGGGTATCGGTGGCCCATCGACTTCTATTGCGGTTGAAGAGCTGGCACAGCTTGGTGTACGGACTTTCCTACGTATTGGTACCACTGGTGCTATTCAGCCACATATTAATGTTGGTGATGTGTTGGTTACCACCGCCGCTGTGCGTTTAGACGGAGCCAGCCTGCATTTTGCGCCGATGGAGTTCCCAGCAGTGGCTGACTTTACCTGCACCACTGCATTAGTTAATGCTGCCAAATCAGTGGGGGCGACTACTCATATTGGTGTGACCGCCTCTTCCGATACCTTCTATCCGGGGCAGGAGCGTTATGACACCTTCTCTGGCCGTGTTGTCAGCCGTTTTAAAGGCTCCATGGAAGAATGGCAATCTATGGGCGTGATGAATTATGAAATGGAATCTGCAACCTTGCTCACCATGTGTGCCAGCCAGGGCTTGCGCGCCGGCATGGTCGCAGGGGTAATTGTAAACCGCACCCAGCAAGAGATCCCAAACGAAGAAACTATGAAAGCGACTGAAAGTGACGCGGTGAAAATTGTGGTAGAAGCAGCTCGTCATTTGATCTAGGCCCGCCGTCTGAGCTAATAGCGACGATTGGCGAGTCAACAAACCGTCTATTATCGGGTCAGCTTTCTGGCCCGTTTTTTATTTCTCCGCTTTATCTGGTAAGGTCATCACTCTTATAAAGAACAATAATAAGAGGAAAATATGACGAAAACTGCTCTATCCCATCCCTCCCTAATCGCACTTGATGGCGGTATTAATTTTCGTGACCTTGGCGGTAATCAGGCTGCTGATGGGCGGCGTATCAAGCGCGGATTGCTATTCCGCTCAGGTTCACTCGACCGCTTAAGTACCAGAGATTGTGATTTCCTCAGTAGTGGCTCCGTCGCTCAAATTCTTGATTATCGCGATGCTGATGAAGTTCAGGCCAAACCCGATGTGGTGTGGCACGGAGCCAGTTATCATAATATTCCAGCCAATCCGTTGAGCAGTGAAGTCAACGCCAATTTGGAAAAGCTGACTAACGAGACATTAGCGGCATTTGATGCCCGTGGTTTTATGTTAGAGCTTTATCGCCGGCTGCCTTTTAATAATCAAGCCTATAAACAACTGGTTGAATTGTTGCAAAATTGCGCGTCTTCGAAGCATGCTGCTGCGGGTGTGGTACAACATTGTGCTGTCGGGAAAGACCGTACTGGTATTGGTTCTGCACTGGTGTTATTTGCCTTGGGTGCCGATGAATCGACGGTATTGGAAGATTATCTGTTGACTGAAACCACTCTGGCCCCTTTTCGTGAACATATGCTGGCAGAGTTGGCACTCAAACTGAATGACCAAGCGTTAGGACAATTCGCTTTTGTCTTATCGGCCAAAGAAGAGTTTATTCAAACGGCTCTGCGTAGCATTGAAGAGCGTTATAGTAGCCGTGAGCACTGGCTGCAACAGGAGTTTGGTCTTGGTAGCGCTGAGCGCGAAAAGTTACAGTCCTATTTTTTAGAGTAGTGGTTTATCTACCCGGAATATTTCTGATCTTTATGGTATTGAGTCACCACTGGGTGGCTCTTTTTAACCGCTTAATGATACAAACTACCGCTTAACCAGATCGCTGATATTTCTCTTAGGGCCCAGGCGTATGTTAACGCCTGACAAATTCCCTGGAGAGAATGCTCATGCAACATGCGATTACCTTTGTTATCGCTTCAGCGTGTATCCTTATGATCTGCTACCGTTTATACGGTATCTTTTTTGTTCGTAAGGTTTTGCGCGTCGATGACAGTGAAGTAACACCTTCCCACACCTTCGAAGATGGTAAAGATTACGTTCCAACTAAAAAATGGGTGAACTTTGGTAGCCACTTTGCGGCAATCGCTGCGGCTGGTCCATTGGTCGGCCCTGTGCTGGCAGCCCAATATGGTTATTTACCTGGTTTTCTGTGGTTGCTGATCGGTTGTGTGATCGGCGGCGCGGTTCACGATACGGTTGTTCTGTTTGCTTCCATGAAACATCAGGGGAAATCCCTGTCGGAAGTGGCAAAATCAGAGCTTGGCCCGGTTGCTGGCTGGTGTACCGGTCTGGCAATGTTGTTCATCATTACTATTACCATGGCCGGGTTGTCGATGGTGGTGGTACATGCACTGGAACGTAACCCTTGGGGTACTTTCGCCGTGTTCATGACAATCCCTATCGCTATCTGCGTTGGCTTATGGGAGCGCATGACTGGCAGCATGAAGGGCGCTTCTTATGTCGGTATCGCTGCTATCATGGTGTGCGTATTTGTCGGCCCTTATATTGAAGGAACCTGGCTGGGCGATTGGTTAATGCTGAAAGCGGATACCGTCAGTATCATTCTGCCAATGTATGCTTTCTTTGCGACCGCCCTCCCAGTGTGGATGCTATTAACCCCTCGTGGTTACCTTTCCAGCTTTATGAAGATCGGTGTATTCGGTGCGTTGATTGTTGGGGTTGTATTTATTAACCCTGAAATTCAATTCCCAGCATTGACCCAGTTTATTCATGGTGGAGGCCCGGTTCTGGCAGGCCCAGTCTGGCCGTTTATCTCTATTACCATTGCCTGTGGTGCCATTTCTGGTTTCCATGCCTTTATTGGCTCAGGGACAACACCAAAACAGATCGACAAATGGAGTGATATCTTACCCGTCGGCTTTGGTGCGATGCTGGCCGAATGTATGGTTGGGGTTATGGCCTTGATCGCGGCGACCTCCTTGCATCCTGCTGACTACTTTGCGATTAACTCTTCCGCTGAAGCCTGGAGTATGCTCGGTATGGAAGTGGTGAACCTGCCAAAACTGAGTCAGGAAATTGGCCTGGATCTCTATGGTCGTACCGGTGGTGCGGTAACCTTAGCTGTTGGTATGACGGATATCTTCATTCGTGTGCCATGGTTCAGCAGTCTGGCGGCTTACTTCTTCCAATTTGTTGTTATGTTTGAAGCGGTATTTATTCTGACTGCTGTTGACTCCGGCACGCGTGTTGCTCGTTACCTGCTGCAAGACTTCTTAGGTGATATTTGGGCACCACTGAAACGTACTGATTGGTTACCAGGTACATTGGCATGCAGTGTTATTGCCTGCGCACTGTGGGGTTACCTGCTTAACTCAGGTGATATCAACTCTGTCTGGGCGTTATTCGGCGTATCAAACCAATTAATGGCTTCTGTTGGTTTAATCATTGGTGCCACTATTATTCTGCGGTTGGCAACCAAACGTATTTACATGCTGACCTGTGTTATCCCACTGGCCTATCTGTTTGTAACCGTAAATTATGCTGGTTACTGGATGATCACTCACGTGTATTTCAACTCAGCAGCTAAGGGCTACAATCTGTTCAATGGCATCATCTCGATTATTATGATGACACTGGGCGTCATTATCCTGATATCAGCACTGAAAAAATGGCGTGAACTGTGGATCCGCCGCTCTGCTGAAATGGCTGGCAATAAAGTAGTGACGGCTAACGCCTGATATCTTTGATTCATTGCATTAACCTGCACTCTTTCTTACTTGAAGTTGCAGTGTGGCCAGTGGCTCCGGCTTAAACGAATCACTGACTTGAGTCAGATTATTAGGATTCGTTCGTTGGCAGCCTTGCTGTAACGGCAATGATCTTGAGTCTATAAACGGTCGGAATCTTCCGGCCGTTTATTTTTTGTTAAACAAAGATCACGACACATTGGGTATGCTAATAGCAACTATGTTGCTAACAGGAAAATGCATGTGACCCTGAATGATGTCATTACTATCATTATCGATTTTGTTCGTGAACACGAAGCATGGGCCATTCCTATCGTCTTTATCCTGGCTTTTGGTGAGTCGCTAGCTTTTCTTTCTTTACTGCTACCTGCAACGGTCATCTTGCTCGGATTGGGGGCGCTTATCGGTGAAAGTGGTATCTCTTTCTGGCCAATTTGGGCCGCTGCTGCGGCCGGTGCTTTCTTTGGCGATTGGCTCTCTTATTGGATTGGTGTCCATTACAAAGACCGAGTAGGCACTTTGTGGCCACTTTCCCGCAATCCTCAGTTACTCGTTCGTGGCCATGCATTCTTTGAGCGTTGGGGATTCTTTGGCGCGTTTATTGGCCGCTTCTTTGGCCCACTACGCGCAGTTGTTCCTTTGGTTGCCGGGATCTGTGCTATGCCAAAGTTCTATTTTCAGTTAGCCAACATCACTTCCGCTCTAATTTGGGCCTTCGGTATTCTGGCTCCGGGCGCGTTCGGCATTCAATGGCTATCTCACTGGATAGATTAAGTACGTAAGTGGCTCGCCGTTCGTCAATGGATAGCTGTTTTAACCTATTTTGGGTCGCAAGGTGAGCGTTTTTTGGACTGTGTGTTATTTATGCGCACAGCTTCGCAAGATAGCATGTAACGGAAAAACACTCTGGACATCCATACAGTATCCCCTTACCTTGACTGACAATAGGTTAATGGGGAGATAACCGTGGATATCAGTTTATTTTATGGGCTGGCAGGCTGCCTTATCGGTGGACTTATTGGTTGGCTAATTGCCAGCTTGTACCAGCAACGGAATAAAGCGCAACAGGATATAGAACGGCGATTACTAGAGCAGTCCTTACAGCAGGCGCAGCAGAATATTGTCGAGCTACAAACTGCTTTACAGCGCAATGAGCAGCAATTACGGCAAGATGAATTGGAACAACGTAGTTTGCACAGTCAATTGGCAGCAAATGCTGAAAAACTGCAACAGTTAGCTCATTGGCGTAATGAATGTGATCAACTCAATCAAGAACTCCGTGCTCAAAGAGAAGTTAATAGCGCCCAAGAGGCGGAACTGCGCGAAGTCACTATCCGTTTGGAAGAAACGCGTCTGACTGGCGAGGAAAAACAGCGACTCCTCATTAACAGTGAACAGCGGCTGACCACACAATTCGAAAATCTGGCGAACCGCATCTTTGAACAAACTGGCCGTCGTGCGGACGAACAAAATAAACAAAGTCTGGACCGCTTATTACTGCCTTTACGGGAACAGTTGGATGGTTTCCGCCGTCAGGTTCAGGATAGCTTTGGACAGGAAGCCAGAGAGCGCCACACGCTGACCCATGAAATACGCAGTCTGCAACAATTGAATGCTCAAATGGCGCGAGAAGCACTAAACCTGACTAAAGCACTGAAAGGTGATAATAAAACGCAGGGGAACTGGGGGGAAGTCGTTCTGGCTAAAGTGCTTGAAGCTTCTGGGCTGCGTGAAGGTTATGAGTATCAAACTCAGGTAAGTGTAAAGCTTGATAGCAACAGTCGTATGCAGCCAGATGTCATTGTGCGCTTACCACAGGGTAAAGATGTGGTGATTGACGCTAAAATGTCGTTGGTTGCATATGAGCGCTATTTTAATAGCGAAGATGACGCAGAGCGGGAAGTAGCACTCAATGAACATTTATCATCGCTACGCGCCCATATTAGAATGTTAGGCCGTAAGGATTACCAACAACTTCCAGGGTTGCGGTCGCTTGATTATGTATTGATGTTTATTCCGGTGGAACCTGCATTTCTGGTGGCCATTGATCGCCAGCCAGAGTTGATAAGTGAAGCACTACAGCACAATATTATGTTGGTTAGCCCGACAACATTGCTGGTGGCTTTGCGGACGATTACTAATTTATGGCGTTACGAGCATCAAAGCCAGAATGCACAGCGTATTGCCGATAGGGCAGCCAAACTCTATGACAAGTTGCGCTTATTTGTTGATGATATGGAGTCGTTGGGGCAAAGCCTCGATAAAGCGCACCTAAGTTATCGTCAGGCAATGAACAAACTGTCGCAAGGCCGTGGTAACCTGATTGGGCAAGTAGAAAGTTTTCGTACTCTGGGGGTCGAGGTAAAACGGCCTATTAGCCCATTACTGGCAGAAAGAGCCAGCGCTGAGCATCAACCAGAAGGCGATTTAGCGCTATCTGATGATGCTGAGTCAGAGACATATCCAAAGCAATCAGGATTGCAGTAAGGCAACATGAGTGGCACCGCTGAGTTAGCTTATAATCAGTGACGCGGATGAGAGCTGCTAATGCCGCTGTAGTTTTGTGTAAGAAGGATATAAATGATTCAGCACCGCTGAAGTATCAGGGTTAGTTGCATGGTCCTCTTCTGTATGATGTTGAGAATACTGCGAATAAGCAGTTACCTTAATACCAGGTGAGGTGGGGCTTTCATCGGAGTTCTGGTACACTTCCTCGAAAGATTGACTGAAAAGCAGGCACAGAAAATGGTAGATCAGGAGAAGGAAACCACTCATTTTGGTTTCCGCACCGTAGCCAAAGAACAGAAAGAAGGCATGGTGGCAGAAGTTTTTCATTCCGTAGCCGCCAAATACGATCTGATGAATGACCTGATGTCGTTCGGTGTTCACCGTATTTGGAAGCGTTTTACCATTGACTGTAGTGGTGTTCGGCGCGGTCAACGGGTATTAGATCTGGCGGGTGGCACCGGAGATTTAACGGCCAAGTTCTCTCGCCTTGTGGGTGAGCAGGGTGAAGTGGTTCTGGCTGATATCAATGAATCGATGTTGCGTATGGGTAGAGAAAAGCTACGTGACAAAGGTATTGTAGGTAATGTCAGTTATGTGCAGGCTAATGCTGAGGCTTTACCTTTCCCTGATAATTACTTTGATTGTATTACCATTTCATTTGGCCTGAGAAATGTAACCGAAAAAGAAAAAGCCTTACGCTCTATGTTTCGGGTATTAAAGCCCGGTGGTCGTTTGTTGGTTCTCGAATTCTCCAAACCACTTCTGGAACCTTTGAGCAAAGCCTACGATGCTTATTCCTTCCATATTTTGCCCAAGATTGGCGAACTTGTGGCCCAGGACTCTGAAAGTTACCGTTATTTAGCGGAGTCTATTCGGATGCACCCTGATCAAGAAACGCTGAAAGGCATGATGGTAGATGCTGGGTTTGAAAACGTAACCTATTCCAATTTAACCGGTGGCATTGTTGCGTTACATCGGGGCTTTAAGTTTTAACAGGAATATGGCTATGCCGCTAAAATCACTGATATCTAAAACCTTCTCACTGAAACCTATGTTGCTGTCGCAACTCATTACTGCTGCGATAGAAACATCATTAAACAGTGTGCTGTTTCGCGATAAAAGCATGAAGGCTGCACGTTTACGCTTGGTAGGGAAAGTCCTGCGGATCGAGTTACGTGAGATCAATTTTCCTTTGCTGCTGGTATTTAGTGAACGGCAGGTTGATGTGTTAAGTCAATGGGATGGTGATGCGGATTGCATAGTTAAAACGGAAGTTGCTGTGTTGGCAAAACTGCGGGATCGCCAGCAACTTTCACCTTTGATGCGTAGCGGTAAACTGATTGTTGAAGGCGATATACAAGTGGTTCAGCAAGTTGTCGCGCTTTTGGATCTTGCTGAGTGGGATCCGGCTGAGTGGCTGGCGCCCTACATCGGTGATATTGCCGCGGAAACCATCGGGCAGGTTGCGCATAAAAGTAGCTATTTTCTGAGTGGGCAATTGCAGCAGCAACAACACTATCTGGCTGAAGCAATAACCGAAGAATGGAAAGTGGCTCCAGCACCGCTGGAAGTGGTGTGGTTTAACGAAGAGGTTGATGCCACAGCCCGTGCAACTGAGGCATTGAATGCCAGATTGGCAACCATGGAGAAAAAATAATGACGCCAGGAGAACTTCGGCGCCTGTATCTAATTATTCGGGTTTTCTTGAGCTACGGGTTAGATGAGTTAATCCCGAATATCCGTTTGACGTTACCACTACGTATTGGCCGTCATCTGTTTTTCTGGTTGCCGAATCGACATAAAGATAAGCCATTGGGTGAGCGTTTACGCCTTGCCTTACAAGAATTAGGACCAGTCTGGATCAAATTTGGTCAGATGATGTCCACTCGCCGTGATCTCTTCCCACCGGAAATTGCCGATCAACTTGCCCTATTACAAGACCGGGTTGCTTCATTTGATGGCGCACTCGCACGAAAGTATATTGAAATAGCAATGGGTGGGCCATTAGAAACCTGGTTTGACGATTTTGATCAGCAAGCTTTAGCTTCCGCTTCAATTGCTCAGGTACATACGGCGCGTTTAAAAGAGAACGGTCAGGAAGTGGTCCTAAAAGTGATTCGCCCTGATATCTTGCCGATTATCAAAGCAGATGTGCGCTTGATGTACCGGCTGGCTGGCTGGGTACCTAAGTTGTTGCCTGATGGACGTAGATTACGACCACGCGAAGTGGTGCGTGAATACGAAAAAACCCTGCTTGATGAGCTGAACCTGCTGCGTGAGGCAGCTAATGCTATTCAATTACGTCGTAATTTTGAAGACAGCCCAATGCTTTATATTCCCGAAGTCTATTCCGATTATTGCCGGGAAAGTGTATTGGTGATGGAGCGTATTTACGGCATTCCGGTATCTGATATTACGGCTTTAGAAAGCCAAGGTACCAATATGAAGTTGCTGGCCGAACGTGGGGTTCAAGTCTTCTTCACCCAAGTTTTTCGTGACAGTTTTTTCCATGCAGATATGCATCCGGGGAATATTTTTGTCAGCTATGAGCATCCTCATGATCCACTTTACATCGGTATTGACTGCGGTATTGTAGGCTCACTGAACAAAGCAGATAAGCGCTATCTGGCTGAAAACTTTATTGCTTTCTTTAATAGGGATTATCGGCGGGTTGCGGAACTGCATGTTGATTCAGGCTGGGTTCCCCGTGATACCAATGTTGAGGATTTTGAGTTCGCTATTCGCACCGTTTGTGAACCCATTTTTGAAAAACCACTGGCCGAAATATCGTTTGGACATGTGTTGTTGAATCTCTTTAACACTGCGCGCCGCTTTAATATGGAAGTGCAGCCACAGTTGGTTCTGCTACAAAAAACCTTATTGTATGTCGAAGGCTTGGGTCGTCAGTTATATCCTCAGCTTGATCTCTGGACAACAGCGAAACCGTTCCTGGAAAGCTGGCTACGGGATCAAGTCGGTCTGCCTGCTGTTATCCGGGCATTGAAAGAAAAGGCGCCTTTTTGGGCAGAAAAATTCCCTGAGTTGCCGGAATTGGTTTACGACAGCTTGCAGCAACATAAATTATTACAGCAAAGTGTTGATAAACTAACCACCCAGATGCAAGGTCAGCAACAACGTCAGGGTCAGTCACGGTATTTGTTCGGTGTTGGCGCTACACTATTAGTCAGTGGTACCATTTTATTTTTGGCGGATGCGGTAGAAATCTCTACGGGGTGTATTATCGCAGGCGTATTGGCTTGGTTTATCGGTTGGCGACGAACCAGTTAATTTGTTTATTGCTAAGAGTGCCGGTTAATGGGCGAGAGCATAGCTTGGGCGTTATGTATGAGTGTTATGTAAAAGTTGTTCAAGAAGTCATTCATCAGTTAAAAACGCTATGCGCGAGTTCAAAATGCGGTAAGTTAGATTAGTATCCAAAGAGGCAGTATGACGTATAATGCGGCCCTCTGTGGAATAACCCCTGTAATATAGAGGTGAATGTGATGGGCGGTATAAGTATTTGGCAGTTGTTAATCATTGCCGTGATTGTCGTTCTGCTGTTTGGCACTAACAAACTGCGGACTTTAGGGTCAGACTTGGGTGCATCCATCAAAGGCTTTAAAAAGGCAATTGGTGATGATCCACAGACTCCTCCAACTAACACTGATAAAACCAGCAATGATGCTGATTTTGCAAAATCGATTACTGAAAAACAGCAGCCGGTAGTTAAAGCTGAAGAGTCTAAGAGTCACGACAAAGAGCAGGGATAAGCTGTGTTCGACATCGGGTTTAGTGAACTGCTGCTGGTACTTGTGATCGGCCTAGTCGTGCTTGGGCCGGAAAGATTACCGGTTGCTGTCAGAACGGTTGCCGGTTGGATTCGTACACTACGTTCACTGGCGGCAACCGTACAAAACGAGTTGGCACAAGAACTTAAGATTCAAGAGTTGCAAGACAGCCTGAAAAAAGCAGAACAGGCTGGCTTGCAGAATCTGACACCGGAGTTGAAAGCTTCGATGGATGAACTTAAGGAAGCCGCAGAAGCGCTGAAACGTTCTTATCACTCAGACGTTAGCTCCCAGGCACCGCATACTATCCATAATCCGCTGGTGACTGAACCGGAAGCGATTCATGATGGTGTTACGCCTGCGGAGTCCGCAACTCAAGTTTCGGCATCACCGCAAATTCCTGATGTCGATAATGCGGGCGCGTTGGTGACAATTAAACCAACTGTTGAAACTGAGCCTGCTGGCGTTGAGAAACCCGTAGTTCAGGTTGAGGAATCTGTTAAGCCTATTCCTACTGTAGCCGGGGATCTTGTGACTGTTACGAATCCATCCGTAACCAAGGCCCAAACTACCGCAACTGACTCCCATAGCACTGATTCATTCAGTACTGAACAACCTCGAACTCACCAACCTGGCGGCGATCGGTAAACATGGCTGTTGATGATACCCAACCCCTAATCACTCATTTGATAGAACTGCGTAAGCGGCTATTGAATTGCATAATCACTATTTTGGTGGTTTTTCTGGTATTGGTATTTTTTGCCAATGATATTTATCACTTGGTATCAGCACCGTTAATCAAACAGTTGCCCGCCGGTGCCAGTATGATCGCAACAGATGTTGCATCGCCTTTCTTTACCCCGATTAAATTGACCATGATGGTCTCGGTGTTTGTTTCCGCACCGATGATCCTTTATCAGGTGTGGGCTTTCATTGCCCCAGCGTTATATAAGCATGAACGCCGTCTGATGGTGCCGCTGCTTATCTCCAGCAGCCTATTGTTTTATCTGGGTATGGCATTTGCTTACTTTGTGGTTTTCCCGTTAGCTTTTGGTTTTTTTGCCAAAACAGCACCGGAAAGCGTGCTGATTGCCACGGATATCACTAAATACCTTGATTTTGTTATGGCGCTCTTTATGGCTTTTGGTATTTCTTTTGAAGTCCCAATTGCGATAATTCTATTGTGCTGGGCAGGGGTTACAACGCCCGAGGCATTGAAGAAAAAACGCCCTTATGTATTTGTCGGCGCTTTTGTTGTCGGCATGCTTCTCACCCCGCCTGATGTGCTGTCTCAGACATTATTGGCGATCCCGATGTATCTGCTATTTGAGGTTGGGGTGTTCTTTGCTCGTTTTTATACGGGTAAGCAACGCCGGGTAGATATTGACGAAGAGGATGAAGGAGCGGATAGCCATCCGAAAGTGCCTTAAATCTGTGGGTATATGCCTGGATATTTTAGCCGCCCTTTGAGGCGGCTTCTGTTTTGGAACGCTCATGTTTGATATTGGTGTGAATTTAACCAGCGCGCAATTTGCCAAAGATTACGATCAAGTGGTCAACAGAGCCAAAAATGCTGCAGTTACCGGTATGCTTATTACGGGTACGGATGCTGAAGAAAGCCAGGCAGCACTGGAGCTTACCCTTGCCTATCCTGGCTACTGCTGGTCAACTGCGGGTGTTCATCCCCATCAGGCGAGTTGTTGGCAAATAGATGTTGAACAGCAAATCAGATTATTAGCCGCGAATGCTGCAGTAGTCGCTATTGGTGAATGCGGACTGGATTTTAACCGCAATTTCTCTACTCCAGTAGCACAAGAAGTCGCATTTACTGCACAACTGGCGCTGGCTGCCGAACTCGAACTGCCGGTGTTTTTACATTGCCGCGATGCTCACGAACGTTTCATTGCCTTGCTTGCGCCTTGGCTAGATAAACTCCCCGCTGCGGTTGTGCATTGTTTTACTGGCACGGCTGATGAGTTGGACTCTTGTCTGGCATTAGGCTTATCTATTGGTATTACCGGTTGGGTGTGCGATGAGCGTCGTGGTCTTGAGCTACGGGCGTTACTGCCACGTATTCCTGTTCAGCAATTGTTGCTAGAAACAGATGCCCCCTATTTATTGCCAAGGGATTTACATCCTAAGCCGGCATCCCGCCGCAATGAACCCTGCTTTCTACCCCATATCGTCCAGCAGGTTGCTGTCTGGCGACAAGAAGACCCTAAATGGCTGGGGCAGAAAACTGATGAAAACGCCCGCCGGATTTTCCGGTTGGTTTGAGTTAGGAGAACAAGATGAGCTATGCATTTCCGGGCACCTTCCCTGGTCGCCGTATGCGCCGTGTGCGCCGTCATGATTTCAGTCGTCGTCTGGTCGCAGAGAATCAGCTGACAGTCCATGACCTGATCTATCCGGTGTTTGTTATGGAGGGGACCAACCAGCAGCAAGCCGTCCCGTCAATGCCGGGTGTTTCACGTATGACGATCGATCTGCTAGTGAAAGAAGCTGAGGCCATAGCTAAGCTAGGTGTGCCGGTCATATCGCTGTTTCCAGTGATTGAATCTAGCTTGAAATCATTACATGCCGAAGAAGCCTATAATCCGAATGGCTTGGTACAAAGAACCGTGCGTGCGTTAAAGGACGCAGTACCAGAGTTAGGTATCCTTACTGATGTTGCTCTCGATCCTTATACAACCCACGGGCAAGATGGGGTAATTGATACCGATGGTTATGTCATTAATGACATAACTAAAGAGATTTTAGTCCGTCAGGCGTTATCACACGCCGAGGCTGGTGCCGAGATTGTCGCGCCAAGCGACATGATGGATGGACGCATCGGTGCAGTGCGCTCTCAACTAGAGCTACAAGGGTTGGTGAATACGCAAATTATGGCCTATTCAGCGAAATATGCGTCTTGCTACTATGGCCCATTCCGTGATGCCATTGGCTCTAGCAGTAATCTGAAAGGTGGGAATAAGAAAACCTATCAGATGGACCCGGCCAATAGTGATGAGGCTTTACAAGAGATTGCTCAGGACTTGCAGGAAGGTGCTGATATGGTAATGGTTAAGCCGGGGATGCCATATTTGGATGTGGTACGTAGGGTGAAAGATACCTTTGGTGTGCCGACCTTCGCCTATCAGGTGTCAGGCGAATATGCTATGCATATGGCTGCCTTCCAGAATGGCTGGTTGCAAGAGAAACCAACCGTTATGGAGTCTCTGTTGTGCTTTAAGCGTGCCGGTGCTGATGGGGTATTAACTTATTTCGCCAAGCAAGTCGCACAATGGTTATATGACGATCATATGCAACGTTAAGCCACGGGATGGTTGTTGATGAGGTAGGTACCGAGCGTGCCTACCTTGGCAGATATATTATTGCTTTTCGAATTGACGATTATCCAAACTTTGCATCACCTGGCTATTAAGCATGTTCAGTAACAACATTGAGCGCGCTTCACCGTCTGGTTCAGTATAAATCGCCTGTAACCCAGCAAAAACACCCTCAGTGATCGTCACGATATCGCCTGGAACCGGCACCTCTGGATCAATGATTTTATCCGTTGTATGAGATTGCATCTCGGCAATAACAATTGCTGGGATCACCGCGGGTTGTGCGCCAAAACGGACGAAGTGGCTTACACCACGCGTTGCGCTGATTGTTGTGGTGTGAATATGTTCAGGATCGAACTCCACAAACAGATAGTTAGGGAATAAGGGCTCAGTCGCCTCAGTGCGTTTCCCTCGC
The DNA here is from genome assembly GCF_052217165.1 of Yersinia sp. 2540 StPb PI. Lineage (NCBI taxonomy): Bacteria > Pseudomonadati > Pseudomonadota > Gammaproteobacteria > Enterobacterales > Yersiniaceae > Yersinia > Yersinia sp. 2540 StPb PI. The sequence continues at coordinate 148,664 of NZ_JAZGQC010000001.1, read as the reverse complement.
ACTATCTTTTCGATAGTCACTATCGGTGTCCAGCAATCCACAGTTTGCCGCTCTAAATGTTCCTTGGCGCGCAAAAGCTGACCACGTTTACAATATAATAAATGCCAGTGTTTCATAATTTCACATGCCTTTAAGTACTACTTGGCAGCATAACAAAAGTAGAAGGATATATATAGAGAGGAAGAATACATCAGTTCAGGATATATAGTTTGTTATACAAAGATTTAGTCTATTTTATATCGACAAAATCATATTTGTACTGATGATAATTAGCGATAAATTGCAGCATGATATTTTTTTGAGTGAGCCTGTATTCATTTTTAACAAAAAGACAGCAACTGCTATAAAGACAGCCTATAATGGCGCATCACATAGCCGCCGAAATGATCAGCATGAAATACCGTGACTTACGTGACTTCCTCTCGTTGCTGGAACAGAGGGGTGAACTTAAACGTATTAGCCAGCCCATTGATCCCTATCTGGAAATGACAGAAATTGCCGACCGTACCTTACGTGCTGGTGGGCCTGCATTACTGTTTGAAAATCCTAAGGGTTACACAATGCCCGTATTGTGTAACTTGTTTGGCACGGCCAAACGGGTTGCCATGGGCATGGGGCAAGAAGATGTCAGCGCACTGCGAGATGTTGGCAAGTTGTTGGCTTTCCTGAAAGAGCCGGATCCGCCGAAAGGTTTCCGTGATTTATTCGATAAACTGCCGAAATTTAAGCAAGTGTTGAATATGCCAACGAAATGCTTGAGTTCGGCTCCTTGTCAGGAGCAAGTTTGGCAGGGCGATGATGTCGATCTTAGCCGCATTCCAGTTATGCATTGCTGGCCTGAGGATGCAGCTCCGTTAGTATCGTGGGGGCTGACTATTACGCGTGGCCCGCATAAAGAGCGGCAAAACCTGGGTATCTACCGCCAACAAGTGTTGGGTAAAAACAGATTAATTATGCGCTGGTTATCCCATCGTGGCGGCGCTTTGGACTATCAAGAGTGGTGTGAAGCACACCCTGGTGAACGTTTCCCCGTCGCCGTCGCCTTGGGCGCAGATCCTGCGACTATTCTGGCTGCGGTAACCCCGGTCCCCGATACGCTGTCTGAATATGCTTTTGCCGGTTTGTTGCGCGGGCATAAAACAGAGGTCGTAAAGTGCCTTTCCAACTCACTTGAAGTTCCTGCGAGTGCAGAAATTGTATTGGAAGGATATATTGAGCAGGGTGATATGGCGCCAGAAGGCCCTTATGGTGACCATACGGGTTATTATAATGAGGTAGATAGCTTCCCTGTTTTTACGGTCACACATATTACTCAGCGCAAAGATGCAATTTACCATTCCACTTATACGGGTCGTCCACCGGATGAACCTGCGGTGATGGGGGTTGCGCTGAATGAAGTGTTTGTTCCTATTTTACAAAAGCAATTCCCGGAAATTGTTGATTTCTATCTTCCGCCCGAGGGGTGCTCATACCGGCTGGCTGTTGTAACCATCAAGAAACAATATGCAGGGCATGCTAAACGCGTAATGATGGGGGTTTGGTCGTTTTTACGTCAGTTTATGTATACAAAATTTGTTATTGTTTGTGATGATGATATTAATGCTCGTGATTGGAATGATGTCATTTGGGCAATTACGACCCGAATGGACCCATCCCGCGATACGGTGTTGATTGAAAATACACCAATAGATTATTTGGATTTCGCTTCACCGGTTTCCGGTTTAGGATCGAAAATGGGGCTGGATGCCACCAATAAGTGGCCTGCTGAGACTTCGCGTGAATGGGGGCGTCCAATTAAAATGGATGAAGACGTTCGCGCCCGTATTGATGCTATTTGGGATGAGCTCGCCATTTTCAGTGACAAAGAGACGAAACGCTAACCGGCGTCGATTTTGTCCTTGGTTTTGCATTTGATGACCCGACAGAGGGAAGGCATGACAACTTTAAGCTGTAAAGTAACCTCCGTAGAGGCCATTACCGATACGGTGTACCGGGTGCAATTGGTGCCTGCATCTGCGTTTTCTTTCCGTGCTGGGCAGTATTTGATGGTAGTAATGGACGAGCGTGATAAGCGCCCATTCTCTATGGCATCCACGCCGTTGCAGCAAGACTTTATCGAGCTGCATATCGGGGCGTCGGAACTGAATCTGTACGCCATGGCAGTGATGGACCGTATTCTGAAAGAGAAAACGCTGGATGTGGATATTCCTCACGGAGATGCATGGTTCCGTGAGGGCAGTGAACGTCCATTGGTCCTGATTGCTGGCGGCACTGGTTTTTCCTATGTGCGTTCAATTTTATTGGCGGCGTTAGCCGAGCAACCTGACCGTGAAGTGTCTGTTTATTGGGGGGGGCGCGAAGCCGTGCATTTATATGATCTAAACGAGCTGGAAGCGCTGTCAATTAAGTATCCACAGTTGAAAGTTATCCCAGTGGTAGAGCAGCCGGAAGATGGGTGGCGTGGCCGCACAGGAACGGTATTGAGTGCTGTATTACAAGACTATGGCTCTCTTGCTGAGCAAGATATCTATATCGCTGGCCGTTTTGAAATGGCTAAAATTGCTCGTGAGCGTTTTTGTGCTGAGCGCGGCGCTCAGGAAGCGCATATCTATGGTGATGCTTTCGCCTTTATCTAATTTACCGGTCATATTTGAAGCTGCATCGGTGTTAGCTGCCTTCATGCAACTTGAATTATTTTGGGTATATTAAGATTTTATCCATATTGTTGTTTGTATCGCGGATAAAAAAAGCCCGCCCCTGACAGGCGGGAAAACGGCAACTAAACACCAGGTACAGCGGTTATAAGGGCCTGTATTCAGGCCCTTAATATTTTTTAGGTTAATTCGTTTGGAGGTTATACGCGTTCAAAAATGGTCGCAATGCCTTGGCCTAAACCGATACACATGGTTGCCAAACCGAACTGCACGTCACGGCGTTCCATCAGATTAAGTAAGGTGGTAGAGATACGAGCACCTGAACAACCCAGTGGATGGCCTAATGCAATAGCGCCACCATTCAGGTTCACTTTGTCATCCATGCTTTCCAGCAGACCCAACCCTTTCAGGCAAGCCAGCGACTGAGCTGCAAACGCTTCGTTTAATTCAAATAAACCAATATCTTCCAAGGTTAGCCCGGCACGTTTTAATGCCAATTGGCTAGCGGGCACGGGGCCATAACCCATGGTTGATGGATCGCAACCCACCACGGCCATTGAGCGAATACGGGCACGCGGTTTTAAACCTAATGATTTAGCTCGGGATTCACTCATGATAAGCATGGCAGAAGCACCGTCGGATAATGCAGATGATGTTGCGGCAGTCACCGTGCCATTGACCGGATCAAAGGCTGGGCGCAATGCTGCCAAACCTGCGAGATTAGTTTCCGGGCGAATAACTTCATCGAAATCAAAACGTTTCAGGATACCATCAGCATCATGCCCATTGGTGGCGACAATCTCACTGGTAAAATGGCCCGCCTGAGTCGCGGCATAAGCGCGTTGGTGAGAGCGAACAGCAAATTCATCTTGAGATTGGCGACTGATATTGTAGATTTTTGCCAGCATTTCAGCAGTTAATCCCATCATTCCGGCGGCTTTCGCCACAGTTCGGCCCATACCTGGATGGAAGTCCACACCGTGATTCATTGGCACATGACCCATATGCTCTACGCCACCAATCAAACTGATTTGTGCATCACCCACCATGATGGCTCTGGCACCATCATGTAAAGCTTGCATTGATGAACCACACAGGCGGTTAACAGTAACGGCCGGTACGCTATGGGGGATTTCTGCCAGTAAAGAAGCATTGCGAGCGATGTTAAAACCCTGCTCCAACGTCTGCTGTACACAACCCCAATAGATATCGTCAATTTCGGCCGCGTTTAGCCCAGGATTACGGCTCAGAACCTCACGCATTAAGTGAGCGGAGAGATCTTCAGCCCGAACCTGACGGAATGCGCCCCCTTTGGAGCGGCCCATCGGTGTACGGACGGCATCAATAATGACTACATTTTCCATATTTTCAGGCCTCATGCCGGTTGACTGGTAGAAACATCAAGCAGCGCTGCTGCCACAGGATAATAGCTTTCGTTGTGTTCAGCTTTGGCTCTCAGCCCTACGGGGACTTGATACAGCGCGCCAAGGTGAGCATAGCGCTGGGCCATTTCGACATAGTTTGTACTGCCGATAGTATCGAGATAACGGAACACACCCCCGTGGAAAGGAGGGAAGCCAAGACCATATACCAACGCCATATCACCTTCGGCTGGGCTGGCAATAATGCCTTCTTCCAGGCATCGCACCACTTCATTGATCATCGGTATCATGGTGCGGGCAATAATATCGTCGTCACTGAACTTCTGAATCGGTTGGCTAACTGTTGCCAGCAAGCTATCTACAATTTCGTCATTTTCTTTACGCGGCTTACCTTTTGCATCTTGGGTATAGCGGTAGAAGCCTTGGCCATTTTTTTGGCCAAATCGTTGGTTATCGAACATCACGTCAACCGCATCGCGATAATCTTTGTTCATCCGATCAGGGAAGCCAACGGCCATCACGGCTTGTGCATGGTGTGCGGTATCAATACCCACGACATCTAGCAGATAGGCTGGTCCCATCGGCCAGCCAAACTGTTTTTCCATCACTTTATCGATTTGGCGGAAGTCAGCACCGTCTCTAACCAACATGCCAAACCCAGCCAGATAAGGGAATAACACGCGGTTAACGAAGAAGCCTGGGCAATCATTAACCACTATTGGTGTTTTACCCATTTGTGTGGCGTATGCCACCACCGCAGCGATGGTTTTATCTGAGGTTTTGCTGCCACGAATGATTTCAACCAACGGCATGCGGTGCACGGGGTTGAAGAAGTGCATACCGCAGAAATTCTCAGGGCGTTTAAGTGATTTTGCGAGTTGGTCGATAGGGATTGTAGAGGTATTAGAAGCAAGTACCGTATCTTCGCCGATCAGTGCTTCAGCCTCTGCCAGCACCGCAGCTTTGATTTTGGGATTTTCCACTACCGCTTCCACAATGACCTGAGCACGCTCAATGCCGGTGTAATCCAGAGTGGGTTGGATAGTCGCTAAAATGTTTGCCATTTTCAGGCCATCCACTTTGCCGCGTTCCAACTGTTTATTCAGTAACTTGGCTGCTTCGTTCATCCCCAGGGTCAGGGATTTGTCATTAATATCTTTCATAATGACTGGCACACCTTTCAGTGCTGACTGATAGGCAATCCCACCCCCCATAATCCCGGCGCCCAAAACTGCTGCTTGTTTCGGTGCACTAGCACCTTTCGACAGTTTTTTCGCCTGCCCTTTCACAAATTGGTCGTTGAGGAATATCCCAACTAACGCGCGCGCTTCATTGGAACCCGCCAACGGGACAAAACTGTTGGTTTCCAGTTTCAATGCTTCAGCTCGGCCAAGTTTAGCGGCCGCTTCGATGGTTTTTACTGCAACCAGTGGTGCTGGGTAGTGCTTCCCGGCGACTTGCATCACCATGCCTTTAGCAATGGTAAAGCACATGGTCGCTTCAGTTGAATTGAGTTTCAGTGGGTCAAGTTTCGGCTGACGCGCGGCTTTCCAGTTCAGCTTGCCGTCAATCGCCTGTTTCAGCATGATTAGGGCGGCATCGGCCAGTTTTTCGGGGGCGACAACGGCATCAACCAAACCAATTTTTAATGCTTCAGCGGCATTCACATCTTTGCCTGCGGCAATAATTTCTAATGCACTGTCCGCCCCTAACAAACGTGGTAATCGCACGGAGCCGCCAAAGCCTGGCATGATGCCCAACTTGGTTTCCGGCAGACCGATCCGTGTTTCTGGCGAGGCAACACGGAAATCTGTGGCCAGAATACATTCACAGCCACCACCTAATGCATATCCATTGATCGCAGAAATGGTCGGAACCGGTAAATCTTCCAGACGGTTGAAAATATCATTAGCAAAAACCAACCACTGGTGCAGCTTTTCTGGTGGGGCATTAAACAGGGATAAAAACTCGGTGATATCGGCACCGACGATAAAGGCCGCTTTGGCGGAGCGCAACAGCAACCCTTTGAGTTCGCTTTGTTTCTCTAACACCGTTAGGGCTTCACCCAGATTGGCTACAGTTTTAGTATCCAGCTTATTTACTGAACCCGGTGCATCAAACACCAACTCGGCAATGCCGTTTTCCAACCAGTGAAGCTGTAGTGTTTCGCTTTGGTAGAGCATATCTATCTCCTGAATAAGCGCATGTGATCTGGTATGACCAGATATTCAGGAAGTGTGGATATTTTGTTAACGAATTGCAAATAAGAGATTGATTTTTTGCAGTGAAGATCACAGTCATTCAGATGGGGTAATTGATTTCTATCATATTTATTCGCAGTGGATTGGAGGGGGAAATATTCAGTTTTGGGGGCGGATAATGTATTTGATAGGCAGATAAGCGGTCGCTAAAACATGATTCTGGCGACTATGATAAGATGAAAAAAATTAAGTTCTAATAGCAAAGGGTACTGTGATGGAAACGCTGGCTTCTTTATATAACGAACATTTATCCACTCTACAACAGCGCACCCGCGATGTGCTGGAACGCCATCAGTTAGACGCTTTACTGATTCATTCCGGTGAGTTACAACGTATTTTTCTCGATGACCGTGACTATCCTTTTAAAGCCAATGCGCAGTTCAAAGCTTGGGTGCCGGTCACTCAAGTACCAAACTGTTGGTTATGGGTCGATGGGGTTAATACACCAAAATTATGGTTTTATTCCCCAGTTGATTATTGGCACAGTGTTGAGCCATTACCAGATAGCTTCTGGACCAAGGCTATCGATATCCAGCCATTAGCCAATGCAGATGATATTGCTCAGCAATTACCGGTGCAACGGGAGCGTGTGGCCTATATCGGTTATGCCCAACAACGTGCGCAGGCGCTGGGGTTTAGTGCTGAAAACATTAACCCGCAACCAGTATTGGATTACCTGCATTTCTATCGTTCTTATAAAACGGATTATGAACTGGCTTGTATGCGTGAAGCACAAAAGACGGCAGTTGTCGGCCATCGTGCAGCACATGAAGCGTTCCAGTCCGGTATGAGTGAGTTCGATATCAATCTGGCCTATCTGATGGCTACCGGTCATCGTGATACTGATGTCCCTTACGATAATATTGTTGCGCTGAATGAACACTCGGCGGTACTTCATTACACCACGTTCCAACATCAGCCTCCGGCAGAAATGCGTAGTTTCTTGATGGATGCCGGTGCGGAATATAACGGTTATGCCGCAGATCTGACTCGCACTTACGCCGCAAACAGTGATAGCGATTTTGCCGCGTTGGTTAATGACCTTAATACCGAGCAGCTTGAACTGATCAAAACCATTAAAAGTGGTGAGCGCTATACCGATTACCATATCCAGATGCATCAGCGCATTGCGAAGTTATTGCGTACGCATCATCTGGTTACCGGTATCAGTGAAGAGGCCATGGTCGAACAAGGCATTACCTGCCCATTCCTGCCGCACGGGTTAGGCCACCCTCTTGGGCTACAAGTGCATGATACTGCTGGTTTTATGCAAGATGATAAAGGCACCCATCTTGGCGCACCATCCAAATACCCTTACTTGCGTTGTACGCGTATTTTACAACCGCGTATGGTACTGACTATTGAGCCGGGTCTGTACTTCATCGAATCTCTGCTGGCACCTTGGCGTAACGGTGAGTTCAGCAAGTATTTCAATTGGGAACGTATTGATGCGCTGAAGCCTTACGGCGGTATTCGTATAGAAGATAATATCGTTATTCACGATAACCGGGTTGAGAACATGACACGTGACCTGAAACTGGCCTGATGCAGCCTTATCTAATCCCTGCAAGTCCGGTGACTATCAGCGAAGAGATCAAAAAAAGTCGTTTTATCACCTTGCTGGCCCATACCAGCGGGGTGAGTGAAGCGAAAGATTTTGTTCAGCAGGTTAAGCAGCAGCATCCCACCGCCCGGCATCATTGCTGGGCTTTTGTTGCCGGTAAGCCGACGGATTCGCAGCAATTAGGTTTTTCTGATGATGGTGAACCCTCAGGTACTGCGGGTAAACCTATCTTGGCTCAACTGATGGGGAGTGGTATTGGTGAGATAACCGCAGTAGTTGTGCGCTATTATGGTGGCATCAAACTCGGTACTGGTGGGTTAGTAAGGGCTTATGGTAGCGGTGTTCAACAAGCGTTAAAACAGATCGAAGTAAAATATAAAGTCCCACAGGTAGAATATACTTTGCAGTGTGACTATGGGCAGCTTGCCATAGTAGAAACCTTGTTACAGCAGGTTGAAGGCCAGATTATACGGAGTGAGTACGCACAATTCGTAACGCTTCATCTCTCTTTGCCAGCAACTCAAGCCAGTCAGACCGGGGACAAATTGCGTGATCTCAGTCGTGGTACGTTGCAATTGACGCCCATTTCGCAATAATCCCCATCCAAGTGAATTGCTAAGGAACGTGCCGGAATGCATTTTCGTGCCATAACCCGTATTGTTGGTCTGCTGGTCATCTTATTCTCTGGAACAATGTTTATTCCCGGACTGGTGGCATTGATCTATCGTGATGGTGCCGGCCGTGCCTTCAGCGAAACCTTTTTTGTTGCTCTGGCAATCGGCCTCTTTCTTTGGTTGCCGAACCGAAAACAGAAGCATGAGTTAAAGCCTCGTGAGGGCTTTCTCATCGTGGTTCTGTTCTGGACGGTGCTGGGCAGTGTAGGGGCATTACCTTTCTTATTCTCAGAGCGGCCTAATCTTTCATTAACGGATGCATTCTTTGAATCATTCTCCGGGCTGACTACTACTGGCGCGACCACATTAGTAGGGTTAGATTCACTGCCTAAAGCCATTCTATTTTATCGCCAAATGCTGCAATGGCTCGGCGGTATGGGGATAATCGTGTTAGCAGTGGCTATCCTGCCTATCTTGGGGGTCGGGGGAATGCAGCTCTATCGGGCGGAAATGCCTGGCCCATTGAAAGATAATAAAATGCGGCCCCGCATTGCGGAGACGGCTAAAACCCTGTGGCTTATCTATGTCTTACTGACCATTGCTTGCGCGCTGTCTTTATGGGGGGCAGGGATGTCGGTATTTGATGCCATCTCCCACAGCTTCTCGACAATTGCGATTGGCGGCTTCTCGACCCATGACGCCAGTATCGGTTACTTCAACAGTCCAACTATTAACACCATTATCGCTATCTTCTTGCTGATTTCCGGTTGTAACTTTGGTTTGCACTTCGCGGTATTGAGTGGGCGCAGTTTAAAAGTTTATTGGCGTGACCCTGAATTCCGTATGTTTATCTTTGTCCAATTGACACTGGTCGCCGTGTGTACCTTGGTGCTTTGGTATCATAATGTCTATAAATCCGGTCTGGAGACGATAAATCAGGCATTTTTCCAAGTAGTATCAATGGCTACTACTGCGGGTTTCACCACTGACAGTATTTCAAAATGGCCGTTGTTCCTGCCGATACTCTTACTATGTTCTGCGTTTATTGGTGGTTGTGCGGGCTCAACCGGTGGCGGCCTGAAAGTTATCCGTATTCTGTTGCTCTACCTGCAAGGTTCGCGTGAGTTAAAGCGACTGGTCCACCCGAATGCGGTTTATACCATCAAATTGGGGCGGCGGGCGCTGCCGGAACGAATCCTGGAAGCGGTCTGGGGATTCTTCTCCGCGTATGCTCTGGTATTTATTATTAGCATGCTGGCTATTATCGCGACCGGTGTTGATGAGTTCTCTGCTTTCGCGGCGGTGACTGCGACGCTGAATAACCTTGGCCCTGGTCTGGGGGTGGTAGCTGATAACTTCACGTCGATGAATCCGGCCGCCAAGTGGATATTGGTGATCACCATGCTATTTGGTCGGTTAGAAGTTTTCACCCTGCTGGTTCTATTCACTCCAACATTCTGGCGTGAGTAATTCTGCATAAGGAACATTGCAATGAAAGTTCTGATTCTTTACTCCAGCCGAGATGGCCAAACACAGACTATTGCTTCTTATATAGCTAAACAGTTATCAGCGGCAGCTACCTGTGAAATACAGGACTTATCGCAGGTAGGGCAAATCGATCTGAATCAATACCAGCAAGTCATGATTGGTGCGTCGGTGCGTTATGGGCACTTCAGCCCAGTATTGAGTAAATTCGTCAACAAACACGTTGAACAACTTAATCAGATGCCGAGTGCGTTCTTTGCAGTGAATCTGACAGCACGCAAGCCGGAAAAGCGATCCCCGCAAACCAATGCCTATGTGCGTAAGTTCTTACTCAGTACCCCGTGGCAGCCAACGCTATGTACGGTATTTGCGGGCGCTTTGCGTTATCCCCGTTATCGCTGGATAGATCGGGTGATGATTCAACTTATTATGCGTATGACGGGCGGCGAAACGGATACCAGTAAAGAAGTTGAATATACGGATTGGCAACAGGTAAGCAGTTTTTCTCAGGATTTCTTGGCGCTACAGTACAAAAAATAGCAATAATGCCGTTTATCACGGCAAATCGTTGAAATAAAACGCGGTTGAAAAGTTTTTTCAAATTAGGGGTTGCAGGCTGTCAGGAACTCCCTATAATGCGCCTCCACTGACCGGGAACAACGAAACATACTTCGCCGGGTCAGGAAGCGAAAAGAATGATTTTGACTTCGAAAGAAACCAAAGAAACTCTTGACTCTTCAGCGGGAAAGCGTATTATCTGCCTCCCGCGTTACCGTAAGATTCGCCGAAAGGCAAACGGGTAACGAACGCTCTTTAACAATTTATCAGACAATCTGTGTGGGCACTCGCAAGACGATATCGAAGCCTGTTTCGACAGGCAGAAGCAATATCAAAGTCTTGAAGAGTGACCAAAGCAGTACACATTTGAACTTCGGTTCGAATGCTTATTTGCAGAAAGTAATCTTTGAGCATCGCTGCTTTTATTAGTAGCAAATCAAACAAATCTTAAATTGAAGAGTTTGATCATGGCTCAGATTGAACGCTGGCGGCAGGCCTAACACATGCAAGTCGAGCGGCAGCGGGAAGTAGTTTACTACTTTGCCGGCGAGCGGCGGACGGGTGAGTAATGTCTGGGAAACTGCCTGATGGAGGGGGATAACTACTGGAAACGGTAGCTAATACCGCATGACCTCGCAAGAGCAAAGTGGGGGACCTTTGGGCCTCACGCCATCGGATGTGCCCAGATGGGATTAGCTAGTAGGTGGGGTAATGGCTCACCTAGGCGACGATCCCTAGCTGGTCTGAGAGGATGACCAGCCACACTGGAACTGAGACACGGTCCAGACTCCTACGGGAGGCAGCAGTGGGGAATATTGCACAATGGGCGCAAGCCTGATGCAGCCATGCCGCGTGTGTGAAGAAGGCCTTCGGGTTGTAAAGCACTTTCAGCGAGGAGGAAGGCAATCGTGTTAATAGCACGGTTGATTGACGTTACTCGCAGAAGAAGCACCGGCTAACTCCGTGCCAGCAGCCGCGGTAATACGGAGGGTGCAAGCGTTAATCGGAATTACTGGGCGTAAAGCGCACGCAGGCGGTTTGTTAAGTCAGATGTGAAATCCCCGCGCTTAACGTGGGAACTGCATTTGAAACTGGCAAGCTAGAGTCTTGTAGAGGGGGGTAGAATTCCAGGTGTAGCGGTGAAATGCGTAGAGATCTGGAGGAATACCGGTGGCGAAGGCGGCCCCCTGGACAAAGACTGACGCTCAGGTGCGAAAGCGTGGGGAGCAAACAGGATTAGATACCCTGGTAGTCCACGCTGTAAACGATGTCGACTTGGAGGTTGTGCCCTTGAGGCGTGGCTTCCGGAGCTAACGCGTTAAGTCGACCGCCTGGGGAGTACGGCCGCAAGGTTAAAACTCAAATGAATTGACGGGGGCCCGCACAAGCGGTGGAGCATGTGGTTTAATTCGATGCAACGCGAAGAACCTTACCTACTCTTGACATCCACGGAATTTAGCAGAGATGCTTTAGTGCCTTCGGGAACCGTGAGACAGGTGCTGCATGGCTGTCGTCAGCTCGTGTTGTGAAATGTTGGGTTAAGTCCCGCAACGAGCGCAACCCTTATCCTTTGTTGCCAGCACGTAATGGTGGGAACTCAAGGGAGACTGCCGGTGATAAACCGGAGGAAGGTGGGGATGACGTCAAGTCATCATGGCCCTTACGAGTAGGGCTACACACGTGCTACAATGGCAGATACAAAGTGAAGCGAACTCGCGAGAGCAAGCGGACCACATAAAGTCTGTCGTAGTCCGGATTGGAGTCTGCAACTCGACTCCATGAAGTCGGAATCGCTAGTAATCGTAGATCAGAATGCTACGGTGAATACGTTCCCGGGCCTTGTACACACCGCCCGTCACACCATGGGAGTGGGTTGCAAAAGAAGTAGGTAGCTTAACCTTCGGGAGGGCGCTTACCACTTTGTGATTCATGACTGGGGTGAAGTCGTAACAAGGTAACCGTAGGGGAACCTGCGGTTGGATCACCTCCTTACCTAACGATACGCATTGCGCAGTGTCCACACAGATTGTCTGATGAATGTAAATGAGCAAGAGCACCTGTTGATGAGGGTGATGATTGTGCAATAAGACCTCAGTATCGAGTTTTTACTGCATCAGTCGTTCGAATGTGTCACCACATTCTCACCTTTACACAAAAATACTGAATCAGTGATTCAGTAGAAATTTTTGTGTCCCCATCGTCTAGAGGCCTAGGACACTGCCCTTTCACGGCTGTAACAGGGGTTCGAATCCCCTTGGGGACGCCACTCCGATAATGTGTGAAAGACATTATCAACTGAATATCTTAAAGATGACTTTAACGAGTCGTGTTTAAGATATTGCTCTTTAACAATCTGGAACAAGCTGAAAATTGAAACATTACAGCTGAAATTTATCTCTCCGTAGATGTACTGAGATAAAAAGTAACCTGTAATAGAGTCTCTCAAATAATCGCAATGCCAATGTGCATTCTGATGAAGAGAGTCGCGTGAGCTAAGTGAAGGCAAGGCGTACGGCACGGAGGACGCGGAGTGAACTTAACGTTCATGAGCATTCCGAGTACCGCACAACGCTGTATTCACGACGCGCAACCGACTTGAACATAAGAAACATCTTTGGGTTGTGAGGTTAAGCGACTAAGCGTACACGGTGGATGCCTAGGCAGTCAGAGGCGATGAAGGGCGTGCTAATCTGCGAAAAGCGTCGGTAAGCTGATATGAAGCGTTACAACCGACGATACCCGAATGGGGAAACCCAGTGCAATTCGTTGCACTATTGCATGGTGAATACATAGCCATGCAAGGCGAACCGGGGGAACTGAAACATCTAAGTACCCCGAGGAAAAGAAATCAACCGAGATTCCCCCAGTAGCGGCGAGCGAACGGGGAAGAGCCCAGAGTCTGAATCAGTTTGTGTGTTAGTGGAAGCGTCTGGAAAGTCGCACGGTACAGGGTGATAGTCCCGTACACCAAAACACACTTGCTGTGAACTCGATGAGTAGGGCGGGACACGTGACATCCTGTCTGAATATGGGGGGACCATCCTCCAAGGCTAAATACTCCTGACTGACCGATAGTGAACCAGTACCGTGAGGGAAAGGCGAAAAGAACCCCGGCGAGGGGAGTGAAATAGAACCTGAAACCGTGTACGTACAAGCAGTGGGAGCACCTTCGTGGTGTGACTGCGTACCTTTTGTATAATGGGTCAGCGACTTATATTTTGTAGCAAGGTTAACCGAATAGGGGAGCCGTAGGGAAACCGAGTCTTAACTGGGCGTCTAGTTGCAAGGTATAGACCCGAAACCCGGTGATCTAGCCATGGGCAGGTTGAAGGTTGGGTAACACTAACTGGAGGACCGAACCGACTAATGTTGAAAAATTAGCGGATGACTTGTGGCTGGGGGTGAAAGGCCAATCAAACCGGGAGATAGCTGGTTCTCCCCGAAAGCTATTTAGGTAGCGCCTCGTGAACTCATCTTCGGGGGTAGAGCACTGTTTCGGCTAGGGGGTCATCCCGACTTACCAAACCGATGCAAACTCCGAATACCGAAGAATGTTATCACGGGAGACACACGGCGGGTGCTAACGTCCGTCGTGAAGAGGGAAACAACCCAGACCGCCAGCTAAGGTCCCAAAGTCATGGTTAAGTGGGAAACGATGTGGGAAGGCATAGACAGCCAGGATGTTGGCTTAGAAGCAGCCATCATTTAAAGAAAGCGTAATAGCTCACTGGTCGAGTCGGCCTGCGCGGAAGATGTAACGGGGCTAAACCATGCACCGAAGCTGCGGCAGCGACACTTAGGTGTTGTTGGGTAGGGGAGCGTTCTGTAAGCCGTTGAAGGTGACCTGTGAGGGTTGCTGGAGGTATCAGAAGTGCGAATGCTGACATAAGTAACGATAATGCGGGTGAAAAACCCGCACGCCGGAAGACCAAGGGTTCCTGTCCAACGTTAATCGGGGCAGGGTGAGTCGACCCCTAAGGCGAGGCTGAAAAGCGTAGTCGATGGGAAACAGGTTAATATTCCTGTACTTGGTGTTACTGCGAAGGGGGGACGGAGAAGGCTAGGCTAGCCGGGCGACGGTTGTCCCGGTTTAAGCATGTAGGCGGTACGACTTGGTAAATCCGGTTGTATATCAACGCTGAGGTGTGATGACGAGTCACTACGGTGATGAAGTAGTTGATGCCAAGCTTCCAGGAAAAGCCTCTAAGCATCAGGTAACATTAAATCGTACCCCAAACCGACACAGGTGGTCAGGTAGAGAATACTCAGGCGCTTGAGAGAACTCGGGTGAAGGAACTAGGCAAAATGGTGCCGTAACTTCGGGAGAAGGCACGCTGGCATTAGGTAATGGGACTTGCTCCCGGCGCCGAAGCCAGTCGCAGATACCAGCTGGCTGCAACTGTTTAATAAAAACACAGCACTGTGCAAACACGAAAGTGGACGTATACGGTGTGACGCCTGCCCGGTGCTGGAAGGTTAATTGATGGGGTCAGCCGCAAGGCGAAGCTCTTGATCGAAGCCCCAGTAAACGGCGGCCGTAACTATAACGGTCCTAAGGTAGCGAAATTCCTTGTCGGGTAAGTTCCGACCTGCACGAATGGCGTAATGATGGCCAGGCTGTCTCCACCCGAGACTCAGTGAAATTGAACTCGCTGTGAAGATGCAGTGTACCCGCGGCAAGACGGAAAGACCCCGTGAACCTTTACTATAGCTTGACACTGAACATTGAGCCTTGATGTGTAGGATAGGTGGGAGGCATTGAAGTGTGGACGCCAGTCTGCATGGAGCCAACCTTGAAATACCACCCTTTAATGTTTGATGTTCTAACTCGGCCCCATAATCTGGGGTGAGGACAGTGTCTGGTGGGTAGTTTGACTGGGGCGGTCTCCTCCCAAAGAGTAACGGAGGAGCACGAAGGTTAGCTAATCACGGTCGGACATCGTGAGGTTAGTGCAAAGGCATAAGCTAGCTTGACTGCGAGAGTGACGGCTCGAGCAGGTACGAAAGTAGGTCTTAGTGATCCGGTGGTTCTGAATGGAAGGGCCATCGCTCAACGGATAAAAGGTACTCCGGGGATAACAGGCTGATACCGCCCAAGAGTTCATATCGACGGCGGTGTTTGGCACCTCGATGTCGGCTCATCACATCCTGGGGCTGAAGTAGGTCCCAAGGGTATGGCTGTTCGCCATTTAAAGTGGTACGCGAGCTGGGTTTAGAACGTCGTGAGACAGTTCGGTCCCTATCTGCCGTGGGCGTTGGAAGATTGAGAGGGGCTGCTCCTAGTACGAGAGGACCGGAGTGGACGAATCACTGGTGTTCGGGTTGTCATGCCAATGGCATTGCCCGGTAGCTAAATTCGGAAGAGATAACCGCTGAAAGCATCTAAGCGGGAAACTTGCCTCGAGATGAGTCTTCCCTGGGGCTTTAAGCCCCCTGAAGGAACGTTAAAGACTATGACGTTGATAGGCTGGGTGTGTAAGTGCAGCGATGCATTGAGCTAACCAGTACTAATGATCCGTGAGGCTTAACCTTACAACACCAAAGGTGTTTTGATTTGAAAGATTGATATTTTCAGCGAAGTTCCGAGATTGGGCTGGCTGGCTGTGTGGAAACATATAGCGGGTTTAGTTTAGACAGAATTTGCCTGGCGGCCATAGCGCGGTGGTCCCACCTGATCCCATGCCGAACTCAGAAGTGAAACGCCGTAGCGCCGATGGTAGTGTGGGGTCTCCCCATGCGAGAGTAGGACACTGCCAGGCATCAAATAAAGCCGAGACCCCATGCCAAAAGCGTGGGGTTTTTGCTATGGGCAGAATAGTGAAATATGTATAAATAGTGACCTTAGAGTGGTTGCGCCGCAGGGTTCATAGTCAGATGAGTCAAATATTGCAGGGGCAGGTGAGTCAAATCCGGCCGTTACAGCGATGAATAAAACAGAAGGCTACCTTGATAGGTGGCTTTTTTTACCTTCAGTTAAAACAAAATACAATATGAGTATTATGATCGGTTAGACTAGCGCCAGAACTAGTTAGAATGAGTATCCAATGTCATGTCGAATCAACACTCCCCGCTAAAACATCTCAATACTTTTGCATTAGCAGCTTATGCGAGCAAAGTAATTAGCGTTAACTCACCTGAAGAATTGATTAATGCTTGGCATGAGTCTGTTTCTAAGCATCAGCCAGTGCTTTTACTTGGCGAAGGCAGCAACGTGCTGTTTATTGAAAACTATTCAGGAACAGTATTACTTAATCGGATTAAGGGTATCACTTCTACTGAGGATGATATTGCCTGGCACCTGCATGTTGGGGCTGGAGAGAATTGGCATCAATTAGTTTGTTATTCATTACTAAATAACATGCCAGGTCTAGAAAATCTGGCGTTAATCCCAGGTTGTGTCGGTTCTGCACCCATTCAGAATATTGGTGCTTATGGTGTTGAGCTGCAAAAGGTATGCGAATACGTTGATTTGCTTGATATGGATAAGGGCACAGTGATACGCCTTTCAGCTAAAGATTGTCAATTTGGCTATCGCGACAGCATTTTTAAGCATCACTATGGTCATGGATTTGCCATCGTAGCTGTAGGCATTAAATTGGTAAAATCATGGATCCCAACATTGGGCTATGGTGATTTAACGCGAATGGATCCATCGACAGTTACAGCAGAAGAGATATTCAACTCAGTTTGTACCATGCGGCGTAGTAAGCTACCCGATCCCGCAGTGACCGGCAATGCAGGCAGTTTTTTTAAGAATCCGGTTGTGGATGCCGCTGTAGCTGAAGAGATTGTAAAGCGCTACCCCAATGCGCCCCATTACCTGCAACCCGATGGTTCTGTTAAGCTGGCTGCCGGTTGGCTTATCGATCAATGTGCGCTTAAGGGATATCAGATTGGCGGTGCGGCGGTGCATCAGCAGCAGGCGTTAGTGTTGATTAACCTGGCAGAAGCGACAGGTCAGGATGTGATAGGCCTTGCCAGTTATATCCGTCAGCAAGTTGCCAAGAGATTTGCAATCTGGTTGGAACCAGAAGTGCGATTTATCGCAAGTAATGGTGAGGTTAATGCTGTGGAGTGTTTGTCGTGAAAGATATTAAAATCCCTTTACGGTTGATTGGCATATTAGCTGATGGTGCTTTCCATTCAGGAGAGCAATTAGGCGAAACCTTTGGGATGAGTCGTGCCGCAATTAACAAGCATATGCAAACTATCAGAGAGTGGGGACTAGATGTCTTTACTGTCCCTGGTAAGGGCTATAGTTTACCTGCACCTATTCAACTGCTTAATGAACAAACAATATTAAATTATCTCCCCGCAGGCCAGGTGGCTGTCTTGCCTGTCGTCGACTCGACGAATCAATATTTATTAGACCGCATTACTGAATTGAAGTCTGGCGATGCTTGTGTGGCTGAATACCAACATGCAGGGCGAGGAAGACGGGGGCGTCAGTGGATCTCTCCCTTTGGTGCGAATCTCTATTTATCTATGTTCTGGCGGCTGGAGCAAGGCCCTGCTGCTGCAATGGGATTAAGCCTGGTGGTTGGGATTGTCATGGCTGAGGTTCTACGTAAACTCGGTGCTGAGCAGGTTCGTGTAAAATGGCCAAATGACCTGTATTTAAATGATAAAAAACTGGCAGGTATATTGGTAGAACTCACAGGGAAAACAGGAGATGCTGCTCAGTTGGTAATTGGTGCGGGCATTAATTTAACAATGCGTGAATCAACGACTAACGTCATCAGTCAGGATTGGATCAACTTACAGGAAGCGGGTGTTAATATTGATCGTAATAAACTGACGGCTGAACTGTTATCTGAATTACGACTTGCAGTCGTTAAATTTGAAAACGAAGGCTTATCTGCTTTTATTTCTCGTTGGCGAGAAATGGACAATTATCTTGATCGCCCTGTGAAATTGATTATTGGCAATCAAGAGATATTTGGTATTGCTAGAGGTATTGACCAACAAGGTGCATTATTATTGGAGCAAAATGGCAATGTAAAACCTTATATTGGCGGTGAAATATCTCTACGTGGCGTTTAATTTTATAATAGATGGGAGGTTAGAACCTCCCACTTTGGCTATTTTCTCAAACGTACACTCTCAACGGCATGGTTGGCACTTTTAGTCATTATCAGACTGGCACGCTCACGCGTTGGCAGTATATTTTGCTTTAAATTCAACCCGTTAATCTCTTTCCATAATTGAGTGGCAATCTTGATTGCCTCTGCTTCAGGCAATTTAGCATAGTTATGGAAATAAGAATCAGGATTGGAAAATGCACCCTGTCTAAACTTAAGGAACCTGTTTATATACCAACTTTGAAGTAAATCTTCAGGGGCATCGACATATATAGAGAAGTCTACAAAATCAGAGACAAATACATGGTGCGGATCATGAGGGTAATCCATTCCACTTTGTAGAACATTTAAGCCCTCTAATATGAGAATGTCAGGCTGCTTGATGATCTTATTACCGTCAGGGACAACATCATATATTAAATGAGAATAAACCGGAGCCGTAACATAACCTGTCCCTGATTTTACTTCTGAGACAAACTTCACCAGATTATGCATATCATAGGATTGTGGGAATCCTTTTTTCTTCATCAGCCCGCGCTCATTCAGGACTTTATTGGGATAAAGAAAACCATCTGTTGTAATCAGTTCTACACTGCGATGTTCCGGCCAGCGGCTCAGTAGCGCTTGCAGTAAGCGCGCGGTGGTGCTTTTACCGACAGCAACACTGCCTGCAATGCCAATGACATAGGGAATACGCTGGCCATCAGTTCCAAGGAATTGTTCCAGAACCGCCTGTCGCCGCAAATTAGAACTAATATAAAAGTTAAGCAGGCGCGAAAGTGGCAGGTATATCTGTGCCACTTCATCTAATGAAAGGTCTTCGTTAATCCCTTTGAGTTTAACGATTTCTTCTTCTGTTAGTGTCAATGGTACTGAGTCGCGCAAGGCTGCCCACTGGGTACGATCGAACTGTAGATAAGGCGTCGCTAAAGATTGATCTCTTTTTGTCATAAGCCAAATTCTGCCTGTTAACGCAGGTTGGGAAAGGCGCTGGACGCCAACTCCAGATAAGAAACAAGCTGCATATTATAGGCAGCTTGCTTTTTGGCGTAGACATTTTTGTGCTTAGTGAGTGATTTATTTGATGTACGTTGCTATTCCAATCAATTAAGAACACGGATGGCAGGTTCTACCCTTTTTATAGATAACAATCACTGTCATCAACTGGCTATGGCAGTATGTGATTGATTTACTGAAAATAAACGTTTGAAATAGATTGCGGTCGGATGATAGCTGCCATCGGGTGTGCAGGCATAATCCGGAATTTCTCCCATGCAACGATAACCTTGTGCACGGTAAAAAGATTCAGCAGGAGAACCTGCTTGAGTATCGAGATATAGCAATCCACGGCGTAGTTGAACCGCGGTACTCTCCATCGCGAGAATCAATTTGTGCCCAATACCAGTACGACGGCTACGACTATGCACCAATAATTTCTGCACTTCGGCTCGATTTAAACCATTTGGCTTTTGGCAAAGGTCTAATTGGATAGTTCCAGTAATCCCCATCTCATCGCGTGCTATCCATAATAGTAACGCTCCTTTGGCGATGGCCGGGCGCAGACCATCGTAATAGCTCTCAGCTTCTTTCTGCGACAGAGAGCGGGAGTCATAGCCTACAGATGCCCCATGAGCTACGGCATCAATCAGTAAACTTGCCAGCTCACTGCGATATATAGGCAATGTTGCCGCATTAAGTAAAACTATCTTCATGATCAAACTCCTCAACCGCTGCTGGTCTATGCTTATGTCTATGTTTAAGCAATAAACAAGCCAAATATGAGTAGTGTGATTACCCTCATTGGAGCAATATTTCTTTAGACGAGATGCACTCAATTGGGGCACTCTCCCTTTTTTGAGGCGTAAAACTAAATTTATACTCAGTCAGTGGTACTAAAATTAATGGCACAATGAGAGGTGAACTCATTTAAGGGGGGATTTTTCATTCATGGCGTTGATTACAAAAGTGGGCGTGCTGGATGTGAAATGAGCTAACTATGGTTAATAATACATCTGGCTTTTAAAAAGTGGCTGTTTTGTGAGCGAAAGGTCGACTTATGCAATTTTTTTGTTGCATCATAAGCTCGCTCTACCTAGAATGCGCTGCACTTGATGCCGGCATAGCTCAGTTGGTAGAGCAACTGACTTGTAATCAGTAGGTCCCGAGTTCGACTCTTGGTGCCGGCACCATTCAAGTACTAAAATTTAGGTGGGGTTCCCGAGCGGCCAAAGGGAGCAGACTGTAAATCTGCCGTCATCGACTTCGAAGGTTCGAATCCTTCCCCCACCACCATATTTAACCTTGAGTCTCAGGGTGATTCAGAAGATCGAACTCCTAATACACACTCAAGGCGAGAGCACCGCTCTCGATGAAGAGTGAAGTGGCCAAGCCCTTCCTTTCAAATTTCTGCAGATTAAGTCAGGTAGCCGAGTTCTAAGATGCGGGCATCGTATAATGGCTATTACCTCAGCCTTCCAAGCTGATGATGTGGGTTCGATTCCCACTGCCCGCTCCAAGATGTGCTGATATAGCTCAGTTGGTAGAGCGCACCCTTGGTAAGGGTGAGGTCGGCAGTTCGAATCTGCCTATCAGCACCATTTCTCATTCTCTCGTCCCCTGATTTTCTTTCTGTGTTATGGATTCAGCAAGCATGCGCTTGGTGATGTGGTGAAACCACCGATTCCGTGTCTTAGAGGGACAATCGATGTCTAAAGAAAAGTTTGAACGTACAAAACCGCACGTTAATGTGGGTACTATTGGCCACGTTGACCATGGTAAAACTACCCTAACTGCTGCAATCACCACCGTACTGGCTAAAACCTACGGCGGTAGTGCTCGTGCATTCGACCAGATCGACAACGCTCCGGAAGAGAAAGCGCGTGGTATCACCATCAACACATCACATGTTGAATATGACACCCCGTCGCGCCACTATGCGCACGTTGACTGCCCAGGGCATGCCGACTACGTTAAAAACATGATAACCGGTGCTGCTCAGATGGACGGCGCGATTTTGGTTGTTGCTGCAACTGATGGCCCGATGCCACAGACTCGCGAGCACATCTTGTTAGGTCGTCAGGTTGGTGTTCCTTACATCCTGGTCTTCCTGAACAAGTGTGACATGGTTGACGATGAAGAATTGCTGGAATTGGTAGAAATGGAAGTCCGCGAACTTCTGTCTCAATATGATTTCCCTGGCGACGATACTCCCGTTATCCGTGGTTCAGCGCTGAAAGCGTTAGAAGGCGAGCCAGAGTGGGAAGCAAAAATTATTGAATTAGCTGAGGCACTGGATAGCTACATCCCACAGCCTGAGCGTGCAATCGATAGACCATTCCTGCTGCCAATCGAAGACGTATTCTCTATCTCAGGCCGTGGTACAGTCGTCACTGGCCGTGTAGAGCGTGGCATTGTTAAAGTTGGTGAAGAAGTTGAAATCGTTGGTATTATCGATACCATTAGAACAACATGTACTGGCGTTGAAATGTTCCGCAAACTGCTGGACGAAGGCCGCGCGGGTGAGAACGTTGGTGTTCTGCTGCGTGGTACTAAACGTGATGACGTACAGCGTGGTCAGGTATTAGCTAAGCCAGGTTCTATCAAGCCACATACTAAATTCGAATCAGAAGTTTATATTCTGAGCAAAGACGAAGGCGGCCGTCATACTCCGTTCTTCAAAGGTTACCGTCCTCAGTTCTACTTCCGTACAACGGATGTAACCGGTACTATTGAATTGCCAGACGGCGTTGAGATGGTGATGCCAGGTGATAACATTCAAATGATTGTTAACCTGATTGCGCCTATCGCAATGGATGACGGTCTGCGTTTCGCAATTCGTGAAGGCGGCCGTACGGTAGGTGCTGGCGTTGTTGCTAAAGTCATTGAATAAGATTTGACGCGACATGCGATAAAAGGGCATCATTTGATGCCCTTTTTCTACGTTGTCATGCTAGAACCTATCTCATCAGTGGTTTTTTCATCATAATTACTGGTGAGATGGGCTCTGGAAATACGGCGAATAGTGCCGAGTGGTGCCGATTAGAGAGTCTCTAGAGCATCCTTCGGCTTGGTTTGCTTTGCGATGCGAAGCAAAGTTGTTGTTCTGAATCATAGTGACAGGTTGGTTTATGAGTGCGAATACCGAGGCTCCAGGGAGCGGACGCGGCCTGGAAACGGCTAAATGGCTAATCGTTGCTGTATTATTAGTTACAGCTATTGTTGGTAACTATTATTTCCGTGATTACAGCCTGCCGTTGCGTGCGTTGGCAGTTGTAGTAATTATCGCTGTTGCCGGTGCTGTTGCATTGATGACGGCAAAAGGTAAAGCCACTGTAGCGTTTGCTCGTGAAGCACGCACGGAAGTGCGTAAAGTGATTTGGCCTACCCGTCAGGAAACTCTGCATACAACGTTAATCGTTGCTGCGGTAACTGCTGTAATGTCACTGATTCTATGGGGGCTAGATGGTATCCTAGTCCGCCTGGTATCATTTATTACTGGCCTGAGGTTCTAAGATGTCTGAAGCACCAAAAAAGCGTTGGTACGTCGTTCAGGCGTTTTCCGGTTTTGAAGGCCGCGTAGCTCAATCGCTGCGTGAGCATATCAAGTTACATGACATGGAAGAGCTGTTTGGCGAAGTCATGGTTCCAACGGAAGAAGTCGTCGAAATTCGTGGTGGTCAACGTCGTAAAAGTGAACGCAAATTCTTCCCAGGCTATGTACTGGTCCAGATGGTGATGAACGATGCCAGCTGGCACTTAGTGCGTAGCGTGCCACGTGTTATGGGCTTTATCGGTGGTACATCCGATCGCCCTGCACCAATCAGTGATAAAGAAGTTGATGCGATTATGAATCGTCTTCAACAAGTGGGTGATAAACCACGTCCTAAAACACTGTTTGAACCAGGTGAACTGGTGCGTGTCAGCGATGGTCCATTTGCCGACTTTAACGGTGTTGTTGAAGAAGTGGACTACGAGAAGAGCCGCCTGAAAGTATCTGTTTCTATCTTTGGCCGTGCAACACCGGTCGAGCTGGATTTCAGTCAGGTAGAAAAAGGCTGATTCATTTTTCAGCAGTGATTGAAATTTGAGTCTTGTCTTAGGCGCGAAATTAAAATATAATTTCGCGCCTTTTGTTTTTAGATGTCTTGCTTTTGTCATCCGTGGCAACTTATTTCATCGTAAATAATAGCGAGACAAAACACGGGGAGCCTCGAACGCGAGGCGATACTACCCAAATCGAGGAAATCGTAAATGGCTAAGAAAGTACAAGCCTATGTCAAGCTGCAAGTAGCAGCTGGTATGGCGAACCCAAGTCCACCAGTTGGTCCAGCTTTGGGTCAGCAGGGTGTTAACATCATGGAATTCTGTAAAGCGTTCAATGCTAAGACTGAAAGCATTGAAAAAGGCCTGCCGATCCCTGTTGTTATTACTGTTTATTCTGATCGCTCTTTCACTTTCGTTACTAAAACCCCGCCAGCAGCAGTTCTGCTGAAAAAAGCGGCAGGTATTAAGTCTGGTTCTGGCAAGCCGAACAAAGACAAAGTAGGGACTGTGACCGGTGCTCAGGTCCGTGAAATCGCAGAAACCAAAGCTGCGGATATGACTGGTGCTTCAATTGACGACATGATGCGTTCAATCGAAGGTACTGCTCGTTCCATGGGCCTGGTAGTGGAGGGTTAATAAATGGCTAAGCTGACCAAGCGCATGCGCGTGATCCGTGACAAAGTTGATGTGACTAAGCAATACGATATCAACGAAGCTGTTGCCCTGCTGAAAGAGCTGGCTACTGCTAAATTCGTAGAAAGTGTAGACGTTGCCGTTAATCTCGGTATCGACGCACGTAAATCTGACCAGAACGTTCGTGGTGCAACTGTGTTGCCACATGGTACTGGCCGTTCAGTACGCGTTGCTGTTTTCGCTCAGGGTGCAAACGCTGAAGCTGCGAAAGAAGCAGGCGCTGAATTGGTAGGTATGGAAGATCTGGCTGATATGATCAAGAAAGGCGAAATGAACTTCGACGTTGTTATTGCTTCCCCAGATGCAATGCGCGTTGTAGGTCAATTGGGCCAAATCTTGGGCCCACGTGGCCTGATGCCTAACCCTAAAGTGGGTACTGTTACTCCTAACGTTGCTGAAGCAGTTAAGAATGCTAAAGCAGGTCAGGTTCGTTATCGCAACGACAAAAACGGTATTATCCACACTACCATTGGTAAAGTTGATTTCGACTCAGATAAGTTGAGAGAAAACTTAGAATCTCTGGTTGTTGCGCTGAAGCGTGCTAAACCTGCTACAGCGAAAGGCGTTTATATCAAGAAAATCAGCCTCTCCACCACCATGGGTGCTGGCGTTGCAATCGATCAAAGCGGTCTGTCAGCAGTAGTGATCTAATCACGAATTGATTTTATCGCTTTACGTGGGTGTAAGGTTTGTCTAGAATCTTACGCCCATGCTTCTGTTGATGGGGTTACTTATCAGCAGAACACCAGAATTTTCGGTTGGAGCTTGGCCTTATCCAAGCCTCCGTCCAAGACCGCAGGTGTGTCGTAAGACACTTAATTTCCTGCGTAGACGGTGACAGAACCTAAAGCATTTTTTTCTTTCCTATAAAGAATTGTCCTTGCTGAATTCTGCTCACCGTGTTTCAACGCCCGTTCATTGCATTTTGTAGTGGATTGGGTGACGTGAGTTCCGGGGAATTACTCTCCGGTTAATCCAGGAGCAAGAACTAATGGCACTAAATCTTCAAGGCAAACAAGCGATTGTTGCTGAAGTTAAAGAAGTAGCCAAAGGTGCGCTGTCTGCGGTTGTTGCGGATTCTCGTGGCGTTACCGTTGACAAAATGACTGAACTGCGTAAAGCAGGTCGTGAAGCTGGCGTTCACATGCAAGTTGTTCGTAACACCTTGCTGTGCCGCATTGTTGAAGGCACTCAATTCGAATGCCTGAAAGACACGTTTGTTGGTCCAACCTTGATCGCATTCTCTTCTGAACACCCGGGCGCAGCTGCTCGTCTGTTCAAAGCATTTGCTAAAGATAATGCAAAATTTGAGGTTAAAGCAGCAGCCTTTGAAGGCGAGTTAATCCCTGCGGCTCAGATCGACCGCCTGGCAACTCTGCCAACCTACGAAGAAGCAATCGCACGTCTGATGGGAACCATGAAAGAAGCCGCTGCTGGCAAATTGGTTCGTACTCTGGCTGCGCTGCGTGATCAGAAAGAAGCTGAAGCGGCTTAATCGCCCTCACTTTTGTCAGTCACTGCTTTTTAACGTATAAACTATTTCTGTATTTTAGG
The DNA here is from genome assembly GCF_052217165.1 of Yersinia sp. 2540 StPb PI. Classification (NCBI taxonomy): domain Bacteria; kingdom Pseudomonadati; phylum Pseudomonadota; class Gammaproteobacteria; order Enterobacterales; family Yersiniaceae; genus Yersinia; species Yersinia sp. 2540 StPb PI. The sequence continues at coordinate 122,775 of NZ_JAZGQC010000001.1, read as the reverse complement.
AACACTTGTTATGTCAACTATCACTAAAGACCAAATTCTGGAAGGCGTTGCAGCTCTGTCTGTAATGGAAATCGTTGAACTGATCTCTGCTATGGAAGAGAAATTCGGCGTTTCAGCTGCTGCTGTTGCTGCAGGTCCTGCTGCTGCTGCTGAAGCTGTAGAAGAACAAACTGAATTCAACGTTGTTCTGGCTTCATTCGGCGACAACAAAGTTGCAGTAATCAAAGCTGTTCGCGGCGCAACTGGTCTGGGCTTGAAAGAAGCTAAAGACCTGGTTGAGTCTGCACCTGCAGTTCTGAAAGAAGGCGTGAACAAAGACGAAGCTGAGTCTCTGAAAAAATCTCTGGAAGAAGCTGGTGCTTCTGTTGAGATCAAGTAAGTTTAGCTTTGAGTTCGCAGCCTAACTTATAGGCTGATGGCTGGTGACTTTTTAGTCATCAGCCTTTTTGCGCTGTAGGGCGTTAGTCGCATTTCACACTGTTTAGCGGCTGACTAACCCCCAATATTCCTTTCTATTTACGACTTAATATACTGCGTTCTCAGCTACGACCCACTCGGGTAGCTCGGTAGTCAAAGTAACGCGATGAAATGGTTTAAGAGTGATAGAAAAGAGTATTTCGAGAAGTGTTTCAACTTCTCTCTAAATAATAGTGTTGCATGAACTGTCCTATGTTCAGGGCAGACAGAGTGGGTCGACTTTTCAGCGAGCTGAGGAACCCTATGGTTTACTCCTATACCGAGAAAAAACGTATTCGTAAGGATTTTGGTAAACGTCCACAAGTTCTGGACATACCTTATCTCCTTTCTATCCAACTTGACTCGTTCCAGAAATTCATCGAGCAAGATCCCGAAGGGCAGCACGGTCTGGAAGCAGCATTCCGTTCTGTTTTTCCAATTCAGAGCTACAGTGGCAATTCGGAGCTGCAATACGTTAGCTACCGTCTTGGTGAACCTGTATTTGATGTTAAAGAGTGCCAGATCCGTGGTGTGACCTATTCCGCACCGCTACGCGTTAAGCTGCGTCTGGTAATCTATGAGCGCGAAGCTCCTGAAGGTACGGTCAAAGACATCAAAGAACAAGAAGTCTACATGGGTGAAATTCCACTCATGACCGAAAACGGTACCTTTGTCATTAACGGTACTGAGAGGGTTATCGTATCTCAGCTACACCGTAGCCCTGGCGTATTCTTTGACAGTGATAAGGGTAAAACCCATTCATCGGGTAAAGTGCTGTACAACGCACGTATCATCCCTTACCGCGGTTCATGGTTAGATTTCGAGTTTGACCCGAAAGACAACCTGTTTGTCCGTATCGACCGTCGTCGTAAATTGCCTGCAACCATCATTCTGCGCGCATTGAGTTTCACCACTGCACAGATCTTGGATCTGTTCTTCGAGAAAGTGGTCTTTGAGATTCGTGACAACAAGCTGCAGATGGAATTAGTTCCAGAGCGCCTGCGCGGTGAAACGGCATCCTTTGATATTGAAGCGAATGGCAAGGTTTACGTCGAGAAAGCGCGCCGTATTACTGCACGTCATATTCGCCAGCTTGAAAAAGACGGCATTGATCGCATCGAAGTTCCGGTTGAATACATTGCCGGTAAAGTAGTTGCAAAAGACTATATCGATACGAACACCGGTGAGCTTATCTGTGCAGCCAACATGGAGCTGTCACTGGATTTGCTGGCTAAACTGAGCCAGTCTGGCCACAAGCACATCGAAACATTGTTCACCAACGATCTGGATCACGGTGCTTATATCTCCGAGACCCTGCGTGTTGACCCAACCAGCGATCGTCTGAGCGCCTTGGTTGAGATCTATCGCATGATGCGTCCTGGTGAGCCACCAACACGCGAAGCTGCTGAAAATCTGTTTGAGAACCTGTTCTTCTCTGAAGACCGCTATGATTTGTCAGCGGTTGGCCGGATGAAGTTCAACCGTTCTCTGCTGCGTGACGAAATCGAAGGTTCCGGTATCCTGAGCAAAGAAGACATCACCGAAGTGATGAAAAAGCTCATCGATATCCGTAATGGTCGCGGCGAAGTGGATGATATCGACCACTTGGGCAACCGTCGTATTCGTTCCGTTGGTGAAATGGCTGAAAACCAGTTCCGTGTAGGTCTGGTTCGTGTTGAGCGTGCAGTTAAAGAGCGTTTGTCTCTGGGCGACCTCGACACTCTGATGCCTCAGGACATGATCAACGCTAAGCCGATTTCGGCGGCGGTGAAAGAGTTCTTCGGTTCCAGCCAGTTGTCACAATTTATGGACCAGAACAACCCGTTGTCTGAGATTACGCATAAACGCCGTATCTCTGCATTGGGCCCGGGCGGTTTGACCCGTGAACGTGCTGGCTTTGAAGTTCGAGACGTACACCCGACTCACTACGGTCGCGTATGTCCAATCGAAACGCCAGAAGGTCCAAACATCGGTCTGATCAACTCCTTGTCTGTCTACGCACAGACCAACGAGTATGGTTTCCTGGAAACACCTTATCGTCGCGTGCGCGATGGTGTGGTGACCGATGAAATTAACTACCTGTCTGCTATTGAAGAAGGCAATTTCGTTATCGCTCAGGCGAACTCCAACCTGGACGAAGACGGCCGCTTCATTGAAGACTTGGTCACTTGTCGTAGCAAAGGCGAATCAAGCCTGTTTAGCCGCGACCAAGTTGACTATATGGACGTTTCCACTCAACAGGTGGTGTCTGTTGGTGCTTCTCTGATTCCATTCCTGGAACACGATGACGCCAACCGTGCATTGATGGGTGCGAACATGCAACGTCAGGCGGTTCCTACTCTGCGTGCTGATAAGCCGCTGGTGGGTACTGGTATGGAACGTGCAGTAGCGGTTGACTCAGGGGTAACCTCTGTAGCCAAACGTGGCGGTACGGTTCAATACGTAGATGCATCCCGTATCGTTATTAAAGTTAACGAAGACGAAATGTATCCGGGCGAAGCAGGCATTGATATTTATAACCTGACTAAATACACCCGTTCTAACCAGAACACCTGTATCAACCAGATGCCGTGTGTGAATCTGGGTGAGCCAATCGAGCGCGGCGACGTGCTGGCAGATGGCCCATCAACAGACCTGGGCGAACTGGCATTGGGTCAGAACATGCGCGTAGCGTTCATGCCTTGGAACGGTTACAACTTCGAAGACTCCATCTTGGTCTCCGAGCGCGTGGTACAAGAAGATCGCTTCACCACCATCCACATTCAAGAACTGGCCTGTGTGTCCCGTGACACCAAGCTGGGGCCAGAAGAGATAACGGCTGATATCCCGAACGTGGGTGAAGCTGCACTGTCCAAACTGGATGAGTCCGGTATCGTGTATATCGGTGCTGAAGTGACTGGCGGCGACATTCTGGTTGGTAAGGTAACACCTAAAGGTGAAACCCAACTGACGCCAGAAGAGAAGCTGTTACGTGCGATCTTCGGTGAGAAAGCGTCTGATGTTAAAGACTCTTCTCTGCGTGTACCAAACGGTGTTTCCGGTACGGTTATTGACGTACAAGTCTTTACTCGCGACGGTGTAGAAAAAGACAAACGTGCGTTAGAAATCGAAGAGATGCAACTGAAGCAGGCTAAGAAAGACCTGACTGAAGAGTTGCAGATCCTGGAAGCGGGCCTGTTTGCACGTATCCATGCAGTACTGGTTTCTGGTGGCATCGAAGCTGACAAGCTGAGCAAGTTACCACGTGATCGTTGGCTCGAACTGGGCCTGACCGACGAAGACAAGCAAAACCAACTGGAACAGTTGGCAGAGCAGTACGACGAAATGAAATCCGAATTCGAGAAGAAGATGGATGCCAAGCGTCGTAAGATCACCCAAGGTGATGATTTGGCACCAGGCGTGCTGAAGATCGTCAAGGTGTATTTGGCGGTTAAACGTCAGATTCAACCGGGTGACAAGATGGCCGGTCGTCACGGTAACAAAGGTGTTATCTCCAAGATTAACCCGATCGAAGATATGCCTTACGATGAAAACGGTACGCCGGTAGACATCGTTCTGAACCCGCTGGGCGTACCATCGCGTATGAACATCGGTCAGATTTTGGAAACCCACTTAGGGATGGCAGCGAAAGGCATTGGCGAGAAAATCAACGCCATGCTGAAGAAGCAGGAAGAAGTTGCCAAACTGCGTGAGTTCATCCAGAAAGCCTACGATCTGGGCGACAACGTTTGTCAGAAAGTTGATCTGAGCACCTTCACCGATGACGAAGTATTGCGTCTGGCTGAGAACCTGAAAAAAGGTATGCCAATTGCAACACCAGTCTTCGATGGCGCGACAGAGAAAGAGATCAAGGAACTGTTACAGCTAGGTGGTCTGCCAACTTCTGGTCAGATTACTCTGTTTGACGGCCGTACCGGCGAGCAATTCGAACGTCAGGTTACTGTCGGCTACATGTACATGCTGAAACTGAACCACTTGGTTGATGACAAGATGCATGCGCGTTCTACCGGTTCTTACAGCCTGGTTACTCAGCAGCCGCTGGGTGGTAAGGCTCAGTTCGGTGGTCAGCGCTTCGGTGAGATGGAAGTGTGGGCGTTGGAAGCTTATGGCGCCGCGTACACATTGCAGGAAATGCTTACCGTCAAGTCCGACGATGTAAACGGCCGTACCAAGATGTACAAAAACATCGTGGATGGCGATCACCGTATGGAACCAGGCATGCCGGAGTCCTTCAACGTATTGTTGAAAGAAATCCGCTCGCTGGGCATCAATATCGAGCTGGAAGAAGAGTAACTCTTCGCCAGACGGCAGACTCTTACAGCCGGGAGTCTGCTGGTGGTTCGTACTGGTCACAGGGGCGCTCAAATTTCGTTTGAGCGCCTATCAGGTCTAACTCCGACAGGAGCCAATCCGTGAAAGACTTATTAAAGTTTCTGAAAGCGCAAACTAAGACCGAAGAGTTTGATGCGATCAAAATTGCTCTGGCATCGCCAGACATGATCCGTTCATGGTCGTTCGGTGAAGTTAAAAAGCCGGAAACCATTAACTACCGTACGTTCAAACCAGAACGTGACGGCCTTTTCTGTGCCCGTATCTTTGGCCCAGTAAAAGATTACGAATGCCTGTGCGGTAAGTACAAGCGTTTGAAACACCGTGGTGTTATTTGTGAGAAATGCGGCGTTGAAGTGACTCAAACCAAAGTGCGCCGTGAGCGTATGGGTCACATCGAACTGGCTTCTCCAACTGCGCACATCTGGTTCCTGAAATCGCTGCCATCCCGCATCGGTTTACTGCTGGATATGCCATTACGTGACATCGAACGTGTACTGTACTTCGAATCCTATGTGGTTGTTGAAGGCGGTATGACCAACCTGGAACGTCGTCAGATCCTGACTGAAGAGCAGTATCTGGACGCGTTGGAAGAGTTTGGTGATGAGTTCGACGCGAAAATGGGCGCCGAGGCGATTCAGGCCCTGTTGAAAAACATGGATCTGGAAGCTGAGTGCGAGATCCTGCGTGAAGAATTGAACGAAACAAATTCTGAAACCAAGCGTAAGAAGCTGACTAAGCGTATCAAGCTGCTGGAAGCGTTCGTACAGTCTGGCAATAAGCCAGAGTGGATGATCCTGACCGTGCTGCCTGTGTTGCCGCCAGACTTGCGTCCATTGGTTCCGTTGGATGGTGGTCGTTTTGCGACTTCTGATCTGAACGATTTGTATCGTCGCGTGATCAACCGTAACAACCGTTTGAAGCGCCTGCTGGACTTGGCGGCTCCTGACATCATCGTACGTAACGAAAAGCGTATGCTGCAAGAAGCAGTAGATGCATTGCTGGATAACGGCCGTCGCGGTCGTGCGATTACCGGCTCTAACAAGCGTCCGTTGAAGTCACTGGCTGACATGATCAAAGGTAAGCAAGGTCGTTTCCGTCAGAACTTGCTGGGTAAACGTGTTGACTACTCAGGTCGTTCGGTTATCACCGTTGGTCCATACCTGCGTCTGCATCAGTGCGGTCTGCCTAAGAAAATGGCTCTTGAGCTGTTCAAACCGTTCATCTACGGCAAGCTGGAATTGCGTGGTCTTGCTACCACCATTAAAGCCGCCAAGAAGATGGTTGAGCGTGAAGAAGCTGTGGTTTGGGATATCCTGGATGAAGTTATCCGCGAACACCCAGTGCTGCTGAACCGTGCACCAACCCTTCACCGTTTGGGTATCCAGGCGTTTGAACCGGTTCTGATCGAAGGTAAGGCAATCCAGTTGCACCCATTGGTTTGTGCGGCATATAACGCCGACTTCGATGGTGACCAAATGGCTGTTCACGTACCGCTGACACTGGAAGCTCAGTTAGAAGCGCGTGCGTTGATGATGTCTACCAACAACATCCTGTCACCAGCGAACGGCGAGCCAATCATCGTTCCTTCTCAGGACGTTGTATTGGGTCTGTATTACATGACCCGCGACTGTGTTAACGCCAAAGGCGAAGGCATGGTTCTGACTGGCCCGAAAGAAGCTGAACGTATTTATCGTGGTGGCCTGGCATCGCTACATGCTCGCGTAAAAGTACGTATTACTGAAGAAATTCGTAATGTCGAAGGCGAAAGCATTACGCGCACCAGCATCATCGATACGACAGTTGGCCGTGCTATTTTGTGGATGATCGTCCCGAAAGGCCTGCCTTACTCTATCGTGAACCAGCCGCTGGGCAAGAAAGCTATCTCCAAGATGCTGAACACCTGTTACCGCATCCTGGGCTTGAAGCCAACGGTTATCTTTGCTGACCAGATCATGTACACCGGTTTTGCTTACGCAGCACGCTCAGGCGCCTCTGTAGGTATCGATGACATGGTTATCCCAGAAGCGAAAGCAGGGATCATCGAAGAAGCTGAAACTGAAGTTGCCGAGATCCAGGAGCAGTTCCAATCTGGTCTGGTAACCGCAGGCGAACGTTATAACAAAGTGATCGATATCTGGGCCGCGGCTAACGAACGTGTTGCCAAGGCGATGATGGATAACTTGTCTGTAGAAGATGTTGTCAACCGTGACGGCGTTGTCGAACAGCAAGTGTCATTCAACAGCATCTTTATGATGGCCGACTCCGGTGCGCGTGGTTCTGCTGCACAGATTCGTCAGCTGGCAGGGATGCGTGGTCTGATGGCCAAGCCAGATGGTTCGATCATTGAAACGCCAATCACTGCGAACTTCCGTGAAGGTTTGAACGTACTTCAGTACTTCATCTCAACCCACGGTGCGCGTAAAGGTTTGGCGGATACCGCATTGAAAACTGCGAACTCCGGTTACCTGACCCGTCGTTTGGTTGACGTGGCACAGGATCTGGTGGTAACCGAAGACGATTGTGGTACCCATAACGGTATCGTGATGACCCCGGTTATCGAAGGTGGTGATGTTAAAGAGCCACTGCGCGATCGCGTTCTGGGTCGTGTGACCGCAGAAGAAGTTATCAAGCCGGGTACGGCTGATATTCTGGTTCCGCGTAACACCCTGTTGGACGAAAAATGGTGTGATCTGTTAGAAGAAAACTCCGTCGACAGCGTTAAAGTTCGTTCAGTAGTAAGCTGTGAAACTGACTTTGGTGTGTGTGCAAACTGCTATGGTCGCGACCTGGCACGTGGTCACATCATCAACAAAGGTGAAGCAGTTGGTGTTATTGCAGCACAGTCAATCGGTGAGCCGGGTACCCAGCTTACGATGCGTACGTTCCACATCGGTGGTGCGGCATCTCGTGCGGCAGCAGAGTCTAGCATTCAGGTTAAGAACAAAGGCAGCTTGAAACTGAGCAACGTCAAGTTCGTTACCAATGCAGCGGGCAAGCTGGTTATTACTTCTCGTAATACCGAGCTGAAGCTGATCGACGAATTCGGTCGTACTAAAGAAAGCTACAAAGTGCCTTACGGTGCTGTAATGGCTAAAGGCGATGGCGCAGAAGTCCAGGGCGGCGAAACCGTTGCTAACTGGGATCCGCACATCATGCCAGTTGTGACCGAAGTGAGCGGTTTCATTCGCTTCGCGGACATGGTTGACGGCCAGACCATTACCCGCCAGACCGACGAACTGACTGGTTTGTCTTCTCTGGTAGTACTGGATAGTGCAGAGCGTACCGGTAGCGGTAAAGACCTGCGTCCGGCACTGAAAATCGTTGACGCCAAAGGCGACGATGTATTGATCCCAGGTACTGATATGCCTGCTCAATACTTCCTGCCAGGTAAAACGATTGTACAGCTGGAAGACGGCATTCAGATCGGTGCAGGTGATACCCTGGCGCGTATTCCTCAGGAATCAAGCGGTACCAAGGATATTACCGGTGGTCTGCCACGTGTTGCTGACTTGTTCGAAGCACGTCGTCCGAAAGAGCCTGCAATCCTGGCTGAAATCAGCGGGATCATCTCGTTCGGTAAAGAGACCAAAGGCAAACGTCGTCTGGTTATCTCACCGTTGGATGGTAGCGATGCATACGAAGAGATGATTCCGAAATGGCGTCAGCTCAACGTGTTCGAAGGTGAAATTGTAGAACGCGGTGACGTGGTATCCGACGGCCCAGAATCTCCACATGACATTCTGCGTCTGCGTGGCGTTCACGCGGTTACCCGTTACATCACCAACGAAGTGCAGGAAGTTTACCGTCTGCAAGGCGTTAAGATTAACGATAAACACATCGAAGTTATCGTTCGTCAGATGTTGCGTAAAGGCACCATCGTTGACTCAGGTAGCACTGACTTCCTGGAAGGCGAGCAGGCAGAAATGTCTCGCGTTAAAATCGCTAACCGTAAGCTGGCAGCCGAAGGCAAAATCGAGGCTACGTTCACGCGTGACCTGCTGGGTATCACCAAGGCATCCTTGGCGACCGAGTCCTTCATCTCTGCGGCTTCGTTCCAGGAAACCACGCGCGTTCTTACTGAAGCGGCAGTTGCCGGTAAACGTGATGAACTGCGTGGCCTGAAAGAAAACGTAATCGTGGGCCGTCTGATCCCAGCCGGTACCGGTTACGCTTATCATCAGGATCGTGCACGCCGTAAAGCTCTGGGTGAAGTTCCTGTTGTACCGCAAGTTAGCGCGGATGAAGCAACGGCTAACCTGGCTGAATTGCTTAACGCCGGTTTTGGTAACAGCAAAGACTAATCTCTTTGTTGCTCACCAACGTAAAAACCGCTCCTTATGGGGCGGTTTTTTTTTGCTTTTTTTAGGATTTAAACGATCGGTTTATTGCAGAGAACGCCCTAAATGGCGATCCCAATCCTTCCACACCGGCTGTAACCCCGCCCGTGTCAATGCCTGTGCTACCTGCTCTGGTGTGCGATTATCATGCGGAGCGAATTGCTCAAGTTCTGGATGATTATCTGCATACCCACCAGGCTGAGTTTTGGAACCCGCACTGACATTATTAATCGCGACCGGAATGACATTGTCGCGGAAGAAAGGTGATTCACGGGTAGATAGCGACAGTTCCACATCCGGGGCAAACAATCTAAAAGCACAGATCAATTGCAGCAGTTGCGGCTCACTCATCAGAGATGCTGGCTCGATACCGCCCGCACAAGGTCGTAGTCGTGGGAACGAAATAGAGTAGCGACTTTGCCAATAGGTCTGTTGCAGATAAAACAGATGCTCCGCCAGCATATAACAGTCAGTGCGCCAACTATTAGACAGCCCGATCAACGCACCTAGTCCGATCTTGTCGATCCCAGCCCGACCGAGACGATCTGGGGTTGCCAGTCGCCAGTGAAAATCTTGCTTATGCCCGCGCAAGTGATGTTGCTGGTAAGTCGCTGGGTGATAGGTTTCCTGATAAACCATCACACCGTCTAATCCCAACGTTTTTAGCTCCGCATACTCTTCTTGCGCCAATGGTTGAACTTCCATCATCAGTGAACTGAATCGACTACGGATGACTGGGAAGTGACGACGAAAGTAATCCATTCCTACTTTTGCCTGATGTTCACCAGTGACCAGTAGCAGATGTTCAAAGCCTAGCGCTTTGATAGCATCACACTCACGGATGATTTCTGCTTCATCTAAGGTTTTGCGCTTGATGCGATTGCTCATCGAGAAACCACAATAAGTGCAATCATTAGCACACAGATTAGAAAGGTAGAGCGGCACATAAAAACTCACCGTGTTACCAAAACGCTGGCGGGTTAATTGTTGAGCCTTCTGCGCCATTGGTTCGAGATAAGCCAGTGCTGCGGGCGAAATCAACGCCATTAAGTCGTCGCGATTCGGTTTGACGGCATTAATGGCCCGTTCAACATCAGTGGCGGTTTTACTGTTAATACGCAGAGAAATATCATCCCAATCTAATTGTTGCCAGTGTTGGCTGAAATCTTCAGACATGATGCTCCTCCTCTAACTGGCTGAGAAAGCCAGTCAGTGGGCTGGTGGCAATGGCCTTGCCAAACTGTTGGTTGCCAAGCCCAGCCTGACGCGCCAATTCACCGGATTCAACCGCCAAACGGAAAGCATGCGCCATGTGCACGGGTGAGCGTGCCACGGCAATTGCGGTATTGACCAGCACGGCATCAGCTCCCAATTCCATTGCCTCAAGCGCATGGCTTGGCGCACCAATTCCAGCATCGACTACCACGGGCACTTTGGCCTGCTCGATAATGATTTGCAGAAAGTCGCGGGTACGTAAGCCCAAATTTGAGCCAATCGGTGCACCCAATGGCATGACGGCAGCGCAGCCTGCTTCTTCCAGCCGCTTGCACAATACCGGGTCCGCGCCACAGTAAGGCAAAACAACAAATCCCTCTTTGACCAGTATTTCGGCGGCTTTCAGGGTTTCTATTGGGTCAGGCAGTAAATACTTCACATCGGGATGAATTTCCAATTTTACCCAATGGGTACCCAGCGCTTCGCGCGCCAGACGGGCGGCAAATACAGCCTCTTGCGCAGTTTTAGCCCCCGAGGTATTAGGCAGCAAACGCACACCTAATTGTTGCAAGGGCGCAAGAATTGCATCGTTCCCGGCCCGTAAATCAACCCGCTTCATCGCCATAGTAATCAGTTGTGACCCCGAGGCGCGCAATGCTTCCAGCATCAATTCAGGGGTGGAGAATTTTCCCGTACCGGTAAATAAACGTGAGGTAAAAGTGGTATCGGCGATCTTCAGCATGTCAGCCCCCGGCAATCGCTTGGAATAGCAAAATGTTATCACCCTCGTGTAACTGGCATTTTTCCCAGTCAGTGCGGGGGACGATGACCTGATTAATTGCCAGAGCCGTACCCGGCTGGTGGCGTTTGAGCTGATTGAGCAGCATTTCAGCGGTGATATTGCTCACCACCACTAACGGCTGATCATTGAGCACAATCTGTATGTGACCCGTTTTCACTGTGAACCTCCACAGGCAGGGCAATGCTTCGCCCGAGTCAGTTGCAGGGTGCTCCAGCTCTGCTGCTTGCCATCGAATAAGCGTAATTTCCCGCTCAGTGCCGACGGCAGTCCTGCCAACATCTTGATAGCCTCCAGTGCTTGCAAGGTGCCAATGACGCCGACCACCGGCCCCAATACGCCAGCAGTACGGCAGTTACGTTGTGGTAATTCTTTATCGGGATATAGACAGGCGTAGCAGCCTTGAGAATAAGGCGGCTCAATCACCAGCAATTGCCCGCTGAATCCCACGGCACTACCGCTAATTAATGGTTTTTGTGCGGTGATACAGGCTGCATTTACCTGATGGCGCGTCTCCATGTTGTCGCTGCAATCCAGCACCAAATCAGCGTTAGCTACCGCATCGGCCAATGCCGCACCTAGCAGCCGCGTATCAAATGGGACAACCTCAATCAACGGATTGAGGCTTTGCAAATGACGCTGGGCTAACCGTGCTTTACTTTGATTAGCAAAGGATGTTTGGCTGATATCTGTGGTGCGATACAGGATCTGGCGCTGTAAATTGGTCAGTTCCAGTTGGTCATCATCAGCCAGTAATAGCTTACCGACGCCGGCTGCCGCCAAATAGAGCGCAGCAGGCGAACCAAGACCGCCAAGGCCGATAATCAGCACACAGGCACTTTTCAGCTTCAACTGGCCCTCAGGGCCGATATCCTCCAGTAATAACTGGCGGCTGTAGCGCAAGAATTCGCTGTCACTCAACTCATGCTTGTTTGTCATCAGCCAGCTCCTTGCCCTCGATCAGGTGCAGTAATTGTGCTGTTGCCTGCTGCCAATCGTCACTCAGGGTAATAGCACTGACGACCGCTACACTACCGACACCCGTGGCCAGGACCGCCGGTACGCGCTCAATGCTGATGCCGCCGATGGCAACGGTCGGGTAGTCTGGCGTGTTGTCGACCATCTGCTTGAGCACCGTCAACCCTTGTGGTGATGACGGCATTTGCTTGGTTTGTGTGGGGAAGATGTGACCCATGGCGATATAAGAGGGCCGGACAGCTTTAGCTATCGCCAGTTCCTGCTCATCATGGGTTGATACGCCCAGCCGTAATCCAGCTTGCTGAATCGCAGCCAAGTCGGCTGTTGCCAGATCTTCCTGACCCAGATGAACACCATAGGCACCATGCTTAATCGCCAGCCGCCAATAATCATTGATAAATAAGCGTGCCTGATAGCGTTTGCCTAACGCTATGGCAGCGGCAATGTCTTGTTCTACCTGCGCATCATCTAACTCTTTGATACGTAGTTGTATTGTAGTTACACCTGCGGCAAGCAGGCGCTCTATCCAAAGTAGGCTATCGACGACGGGATAGAGACCAAGACGCTGTACCGTCGCAGGGAAACCTTTCTTTGCAGAAAATGAGGCATGATTAGACAGGTTCATTATTGGCCTCGCTCTTGAGGTTAACGGGGCTGTGATACAGCTCGCTGCCGCGAGAGCGGAACTCCGCTGACATCTGTTCCATACCTGATTGTAAAATTTCGATCGGTTGGGCTGCTGTTTCTTGTGTCGCTGCTAGCTCTTGCGCCGCAGCCTGTTCTTGCGTAGCGGCATAGTCGCGGACTTCCTGAGAGATTTTCATCGAGCAGAATTTCGGCCCGCACATTGAGCAGAAGTGGGCCACTTTGCCGGACTCCTGCGGCAGGGTTTCGTCGTGATAGGCTCGTGCGGTTTCTGGATCAAGCGCCAGATTGAACTGATCTTCCCAGCGGAATTCAAAGCGCGCTTTCGACATGGCATTATCGCGGATCTGCGCACCGGGGTGGCCTTTGGCCAAATCTGCGGCATGGGCGGCGATTTTATAAGTAATAAGTCCTTGTTTCACATCCTCTTTATTAGGCAGGCCAAGATGTTCTTTCGGTGTGACGTAACACAGCATGGCGCAACCGAACCAGCCAATCATGGCCGCCCCAATACCTGACGTGAAATGGTCATAACCTGGCGCAATATCCGTGGTTAGCGGGCCTAAGGTATAGAATGGTGCTTCATGGCAGTGTTCCAACTCTTCGGTCATATTGCGGCGAATCATCTGCATCGGCACATGACCGGGGCCTTCAATCATCACCTGCACATCATATTCCCAGGCGATTTTGGTCAATTCACCCAAGGTATGCAGTTCAGCGAACTGGGCTTCATCATTGGCATCCTGGATGGAACCAGGGCGCAGACCATCACCCAGTGACAGTGAGACATCATAGGCCGCACAGATCTGGCAGATTTCGCGAAAATGCTGATACAGGAAGTTTTCCTGATGATGGGAAAGGCACCACTTCGCCATAATTGAACCGCCACGGGAGACGATACCGGTCAAGCGTTTGGCGGTCATCGGCACATAACGCAGCAACACACCGGCATGGATAGTAAAGTAATCCACCCCTTGCTCGGCCTGCTCCAACAGCGTGTCACGGAACATTTCCCAGGTTAGGTTCTCAGCCACACCATTTACTTTTTCTAATGCCTGATAGATAGGAACGGTACCAATAGGGACCGGGCTATTGCGCAGGATCCATTCGCGGGTTTCATGGATATAGCGTCCCGTGGACAAATCCATCACGGTATCTGCACCCCAGCGGGTTGACCACACCAGTTTTTCTACTTCCTCTTCGATGGAGGAGGTCACCGCAGAGTTACCGATATTGGCATTCACTTTCACTAAAAAGTTACGACCAATAATCATCGGCTCAGATTCTGGGTGGTTAATATTGGCGGGAATGATAGCTCGGCCCACCGCCACTTCCTGACGTACAAATTCGGCAGTGATATTTTCTGGCAGGTTAGCGCCAAAAGCCTGTCCTGGATGCTGCTGGCGTAGTACTTCACCGCGAATACGTTCACGGCCCATATTTTCTCGCAGCGCGATAAACTCCATCTCTGGCGTGATGATACCCTGACGGGCGTAATGCAGTTGGGTGACGCATTTGCCTGTGATGGCTTTCTTCGGGTGTGGCAGATGCTCAAAACGCAAATGATCCAAGCCTTCGTCGGCTAAACGTTGTTGGGTGAAGCCAGAGCTGACAGAGGTCAGTGCGGCGCTATCCTGGCGTTCAGCTATCCAGCTATCGCGTAATTTGGGTAGCCCGCTGTGAACATCCAGTTTGGCATTTGAGTCACCATATGGGCCGGAAGTGTCATACACCGGGATGGCTTCGTTATCTTCATAGCGTGGTGCGTCTTTGCCACCGCCAATCAGTGTCGGACTGAGCTGGATTTCGCGCATCGGTACCAGAATATCTGGCCGTGAGCCTTGTAGGTAAATACGTTGGGAGTTGGGGAAAGTGACACCTTGCAAGGTATCAATAAACTGTTGAGCTTGTTCACGTTGTTGTTTACGTGGAATAGGCTTACGTGGAATAGGTTTACGTGGGCGTGATGAACTTTTAGTGGTTGTATTATTAGACATAGCAATTCCTACCAGTGTGGTTTATAGGGAAAATTGCTTGTCTGGAGCTTGGCGGGAGTAACGATGTTGGCCAGTAACCGGCAGCTACCTGTAAGGATAAAGACCGGGCCTGTAGCGATAAATTACTCTTGTTCCCTTCGCGGGTATTAACCCGATCAGGTTCCGCGGATCCCGAATTAACGGTCTCAGCCTGCGTTTGCTTTCCTAAAAAGGCAATCGCTAGGCACTCCGACAAGAATCTTTACTATACGAGGTTGAATTAAAACTACAAGCCCGTGCTGTTCAGTGGGTTATTTTACCTGCCCTGTTTGAATAACTGGCTGGGCGGCTTGCCACGACTCGGATGCCCATTGAATCAATTGATCTTCCAAGCGGAAACGGGCATCAAGGGCTTCACCGATATCAGATAATGCTTGTTGAAACTCGATACAACTGTCCTGATCGATCTCAATGTTGGTATAACGATCATGGAATGTCATGATCGTTTGAGTATTATTTTTTAACGCAGGATACACTTTGGTCGTCAGCGCCATTTTTGGGCTAGACGCGCCTTCCACCTGTTTGATAATTCTGTCATAGATATGAAAATGCCCGGAAGAGAGATAATCCACTAAATTATGGCAAAAGTTCTCCAGCGCTTTTTCGTTAAGCGGGGTATGCTTTTCTTTTTGCGGCTTAATACCGATCACTGTGCAATATGAAACTAACAGTTCTTTACGCGCATGAAGCCATTGATCAATTAATTCATTACTGCCGCCAACGCGTTGAGTCAGGCTTTCTAGTCGGTTGAGCATGAACGACTCCGTGAGTAAGGAAAAGTAATAGTGGGTTACAAAAATGTAACAAGCCGGATTCTAGATTGCCAGTGAAGTCGAGGTTGTGCAACAACGATATGGAACTACAACTTACAGGTAAAGAAAGTGGCTGGTGGATTGTCAGTCATGAAAACAAATTATGGTTGCCGAAAGGGGAGTTACCACAAGGTAATGCCGCTAATTGGTCATTGCAGGGCGCAACGGCAAGGCAAATCGGTGAATGGCAAGGGCAGGCGGTATGGCTGATCCGTCAGATGATGTCTACTGATATGGGGTCCGTGCGGCAATTACTGGATGTGGATCGCGGCTTGTTCCAATTGGCTGGGCGTGGTGTGCAACTGGCAGAGTTTTATCGTTCTCACCGTTTTTGTGGTTATTGCGGTCACCAAATGCAGGCCAGCCGTTCCGAGTGGGCTTGTCTGTGTAATCATTGCCGTGAGCGCTATTACCCACAAGTCGCCCCTTGTGTGATTGTTGCCATTCGCCGTGATGATGAAATTTTATTGGCGCAGCATGTACGGCATCGTGGCGGCATTAATACCGTATTGGCAGGCTTTGTCGAAGTGGGTGAGACTCTGGAGCAGGCGGTTTCCCGTGAAGTTTTAGAAGAAAGTAATATTCACATTAAAAATCTGCGCTACGTAACATCACAGCCTTGGCCGTTCCCCCATTCACTGATGATGGCGTTTATGGCCGAGTATGACAGTGGTGAATTACGACATGACCCTAAAGAGCTGCTAAATGCCGGTTGGTATCGTTATGACCAATTGCCATTACTGCCGCCGCCAGGCACCGTAGCACGACGATTAATTGAAGATACCGTGGTGTTATGCCGCGAGCACCGTGAGTTGATCTAATCAGAAGGGAGTACTGAAGCGCTAACCTCATAGCCGACGCAGTTTAAACCCCATGAGAGTGAGTCATTATCGCGCCCTTAATAGCGGCGGCAGTTAGCAGGAAAGTATTATCTGACATGCTACAATATGGTCCGCTAAAAGATGGCCGCCAGATAATTAAGGGAGCTCCACCATGAATGAGTTGAAAAACGATCGCTATCTGCGAGCCTTATTGCGTCAACCGGTAGATGTAACGCCGGTATGGATGATGCGTCAGGCGGGCCGTTATTTGCCGGAATATAAAGCTACCCGCGCGGTTGCCGGGGATTTTATGTCGCTGTGCAAAAATGCGGAACTGGCTTGTGAAGTGACGATGCAGCCATTACGTCGCTATCCATTGGACGCCGCGATTCTGTTTTCAGACATTCTGACCATCCCCGATGCTATGGGGCTGGGGCTCTATTTTGAAACCGGTGAAGGCCCACGCTTCCAATCCCCGATTACTTGTTGCGCCGACGTCGAAAAGTTACCCATCCCCGACCCAGAACAGGAATTGGGTTATGTGATGAACGCGGTAAGAACCATTCGCCGTGAGCTGAAAGGTGCAGTGCCATTAATTGGTTTTTCCGGCAGCCCATGGACGCTGGCAACCTATATGGTTGAAGGTGGTAGTAGCAAAGCGTTCACCAAACTGAAGAAAATGATGTATGCCGAGCCGCAAACCCTGCATCTGCTACTGGATAAACTGGCCGATAGCGTCATCTTGTATCTCAATGCGCAAATCAAAGCTGGCGCTCAATCTGTGATGGTGTTTGATACTTGGGGCGGGGTACTGACAGGGCGTAATTATCTTGAATTCTCCTTGAACTACATGCATAAAATCGTCGATGGCCTGATCCGCGAAAACGACGGGCGTCGGGTGCCGGTGACCTTGTTCACCAAAGGTGGCGGGCAATGGCTGGAAGCAATGGCTGCTACCGGTTGTGATGCATTAGGGTTGGATTGGACCACGGATATCGGCGATGCGCGCCGTCGGGTGGGTGATAAGGTCGCTCTGCAAGGTAATATGGACCCCTCTGTGCTATACGCACCACCTGCCCGTATTGAGCAGGAAGTGGGTACTATTCTCGCAAGTTTTGGCCAGGGTGAAGGGCATGTGTTTAATCTGGGGCACGGCATTCATCAGGATGTTCCGCCACAACATGCAGGGGCTTTTGTTGATGCAGTGCATACGTTATCAAAGCCTTATCATCAAAACTAATCGCTTATACCCAAAGTCATTGGGGCGGCAGGTAACCGCACTGTAGCTTCAAGCGCGAGGGAGGTTGGCCGATGATAGATACCAAAGCGTTACGGGCAGAACAGTTACAACGAGCATCTGACATTATTCTTCACGATGATTTTGATAGTGGGTCAGTGCACTTTATTGCCGGTGCGGATGTTGGTTTTGAGCAGCAGGGGGAGATTACCCGTGCTGCTATCGCGATTTTGCGTTATCCCTCGCTAGAACTGGTGGAATATCAGGTTGCCCGCGTGGCAACTTCACTGCCGTATATCCCCGGTTTACTCTCTTTCCGTGAATATCCTGCATTATTAGCCGCCTGGGGGCAGTTGCAGCAACGGCCTCAACTGGTGTTTGTTGATGGGCAAGGTATCGCACATCCGCGTCGTTTAGGCGTTGCCAGCCATTTTGGGCTGTTGGTTGATGTTCCGACCATTGGTGTCGCCAAAAGTCGCCTGTGTGGGCACTCTCTGCCGCTAGAGAGCGATAACGGCGCATTACAACCACTCATTGATGGTGATGAGCAACTTGGCTGGGTGTGGCGCAGCAAAGTCCGTTGCAATCCACTGTTTATCTCGCCCGGTCATCGGGTCAGTGTTAGCAGTGCTTTGGCGTGGGTACAGGCTTGCATGGCGGGCTACCGTTTGCCTGAGCCAACCCGTTGGGCTGATGCTATCGCCTCAAACCGCCCGCAATTTCAGCGTTGGGTGCGGAAAAATCCTGATTTACTTGGCAACCATAGGGATATGATTTAATTTCGGGTACACTGCCGCGCAGATAATGAATAATGAGAACTTATAATGATACGTAATCCGATTCATCTACGTCTCGAGAAGCTGGAAAGTTGGCAACACCTGACTTTCATGGCTTGCTTATGTGAGCGGATGTATCCCAACTATCAGCAATTTTGTCTGGAAACTGAATTTGGCGACCCGGCTGTTTACCGGCGCATTCTGGACCTGATCTGGGAAACTTTGGTCATAAAAGACGCAAAAGTTAACTTTGATAGCCAGTTAGAGAAGCTGGAAGAGGCAATTCCTTCAGCCGATGACTATGCTATCTACGGTGTTTATCCTGCCATCGATGCCTGTATTGCATTGGGCGAGGCCATCCATTCGCGTTTGAGTGGTGAAACACTGGAACATGCTGTCGCTATCAGCGAAGCATCAATTCGTACCGTTGCAATGTTGGAAATGACGTTGGCCGGTAAAGAAATGACCGATGAAGAACTGAAAATTTTGCCTGCGATTGAAGAAGAATGGGATATCCAATGGGAGATTTTCCGTCTGTTAGCTGACTGTGAAGAGCGCGACTTAGATCTGATAAAAGGGCTACGATCTGACCTGCGGGAAGCGGCTGTTAGCAACATTGGCATAAATTTAACGCAATAAGGCAAGAAAACGTGATTTAACGCCTGATTTGTCACGTCTTAAGGCTTCACATCTGCCCCCTGTCTGTTCTACATTTGGGGGGCGAAAAAAAGTGGCTATCGGTGCGTGTATGCAGGAGAGTGCTGTCCATCGGCATATCCGTCGCACTCGATGCTTTGCAAACGATAAACACACTGTAAGGATAACTTATGAATAAGACTCAACTGATTGACGTAATCGCGGACAAAGCGGACCTTTCTAAAGCACAAGCTAAAGCTGCTTTGGAGTCCACACTGGCTGCAATTACCGAATCTCTGAAAGACGGTGATCCAGTACAATTGGTTGGTTTTGGTACTTTCAAGGTAAACCATCGTAATGAGCGCACTGGCCGCAACCCACAGACTGGTAAAGAAATCAAAATTGCTGCAGCTAATGTGCCAGCGTTTGTTTCTGGTAAAGCACTGAAAGATTCTGTTAAATCTTAATAGTGTGTCAGTGAAAATAATAAGCAGGGGGGTGGCAAAGCCCCTTTTGTTTATGCAGCGGGTGCTGATGACCCTCGGTTTAGCCTTTGGTCTCAGCGCCTGTAGCAGTCAGTCAGGTTCCCCTCAATTTAGTGCCAGCGGATATATCGCCGATAGCGGTGTCGTTCGTTTATGGCGTCAGGATAATGCGCAGCAGCAGCCACAAGTGCTGATGAGCGTCTACAGCCCCTATTCCGGGGACAATACTCGCGTAACCTTCTACGAATATCAAAATGGCATTTTGCGGGAAATTCGGCGCAACGATTTGGGTCATAACCCGCAGAGCGTCGAGCTGCGTTTTGATGAACAAGGACAGGTGAGTTTTATGCAGCGCCAACTGGCCGAACGGCGTGAGCAGCTCTCTGCGGATAATATCGCGGTCTATCAGTTGGAAGCGAAACGAATTCTCGAACAGAGCAGTGCACTGCGCGCCGGAAATGTCAGGTTAATTCAGGGACAGTGGCGAGATGGTGTGGTTACCACCTGTGATAAGAAAACGTTGCGATTGAAAGTTGACGATAACTCACAGGCATGGCTGAGCAAACGGGGAGAGGGCAGTGCGCAACCTCTGGGCGTCGCGTGGTTGGATTCGTCGCAGGGTCAGCAATTGCTGTTGGTTGCCAATCAGGACTTCTGCCGCTGGGAGCCGACAGCCGGTAGTTTGTAAGACCTGATAAGAAGCAGGGCACAGCAAGCTGCGCCCGTAGAATACAAGGGTAGATTTATTTACCGCGAGCAATCGCCCGATAACCAATGTCTTTACGGTAGAAAGCCCCTTCCCACTGAATATTTTCAGCTAACCGATACGCGTTTTGCTGTGCCTGGGCGACGGTGGCACCCAGCGCAGTTACACACAATACGCGACCGCCGCTAGTGACGACTTCATTATTGCCATTCAGTTTGGTTCCGGCGTGGAACACTTTACCGTCAGCTACCTCCTGCTGTGGTAATCCATGAATGACATCACCCTGGCGATAATCTGCCGGATAACCGCCAGCGGCCAACACCACACCTAGCGATGGGCGCTCGTCCCAGTCAGAGGTTTTCTCATTCAATTTGCCTTGCGCACCGGCTAAGCACAATTCAACCAAGTCTGAACGCATGCGTAGCATGATGGGTTGAGTTTCCGGGTCACCAAAGCGACAGTTGAACTCAATCACTTTTGGTTGCCCGTCAGCGGAAATCATCAGACCGGCATAGAGGAAGCCGGTATAGACATTACCTTCTGCCGCCATACCGCGCACTGTCGGCCAGATAACACTTTCCATCACTCGCTGATGAACTTCATCAGTGACTACCGGTGCCGGGGAATATGCCCCCATGCCACCGGTATTCGGACCGGTATCACCATCGCCAACCCGCTTATGGTCCTGGCTGGTGGCCATTGGTAATACATTTTCACCATCAACCATCACGATAAAGCTGGCTTCTTCGCCGTCGAGAAACTCTTCCACCACGATACGGTGGCCTGCATCACCAAAGGCATTGCCTGCCAGCATGTCATGAACAGCGGTTTCTGCTTCTTCCAACGTCATCGCAACAATCACGCCTTTACCGGCGGCCAGCCCATCAGCCTTAATCACGATCGGTGCACCGATTTTACGAACATAGGCTAAAGCAGGCTCCACCTCTGTGAAGTTCTGGTAAAACGCAGTTGGGATATTGTGGCGCGCCAGGAAGTCTTTGGTGAAAGCTTTAGATCCTTCCAACTGAGCCGCGGCTTGCGTTGGCCCAAAAATGGTCAAACCGGCTGCGCGGAAAGCATCAACCACACCAATAACTAACGGTGCTTCCGGGCCGACAATGGTCAGGCCAATATCATGGCTCTGAGCAAAGGCCAACAGACCCGCAATATCAGTTGCCGCGATATCGACATTTTCTAAACCAGATTCTAGTGCGGTGCCAGCATTACCCGGCGCGACATAAATTTTGCCCGCTAAAGGCGACTGTGCTGCTTTCCAGCCCAGCGCGTGTTCACGCCCGCCATTACCAATAATCAAAATATTCATCAGATGACTCCGTTAAGCGGGTTAATTAATGGCGGAAATGGCGCATGTCGGTAAAGATCATGGCGATACCATGCTCATCAGCCGCAGCAATGACTTCATCGTCACGGATTGAACCACCCGGTTGGATAACACAACTGATCCCGACAGATGCAGCAGCATCGATACCGTCACGGAACGGGAAGAAAGCATCGGAGGCCATGGCAGAACCGGCTACTTCTAATCCTTCATCCGCCGCTTTAATACCGGCAATTTTGGCAGAATAGACACGGCTCATTTGGCCTGCGCCTATACCGATAGTCATATTGTCGCGTGCATAGACAATAGCATTGGATTTAACGAACTTAGCTACTTTCCAGCAGAACAGTGCATCACGCAGTTCTTGCTCCGTTGGCTGGCGCTTGGACACCACGCGCAGATCGGCTGCGGTCACCATACCTAAATCGCGGTCTTGGACCAGCAAACCACCATTGACGCGTTTGAAGTCCAGACCGGTAGCACGCTCCTGCCACTGGCCACAGGTCAGAACACGGACATTTTGTTTGGCGGCAAGCAATGCCAGTGCTTCAGTGCTGACTGCGGGGGCAATGATGACTTCAACAAACTGGCGGTTGATAATTGCGCTGGCGGTTTCGGCATCCAATTCACGGTTAAAGGCAATAATGCCGCCGAAAGCAGAAGTTGGGTCAGTTTTATAGGCTTTTTCGTAAGCGGCCAACAGCGAGTCGGCAATCGCCACGCCGCATGGGTTGGCATGCTTGACGATCACACAGGCAGGCTCGCTGAACTCTTTCACACATTCTAATGCCGCATCGGTATCTGCGATATTGTTATAGGAGAGCGCTTTACCCTGCAATTGCTGTGCGGTAGCCACAGATGCCTCTTTAACCTCTTCTTCTATATAGAAGGCCGCTTGCTGGTGGCTGTTTTCACCATAGCGCATATCTTGTTTCTTTATATAGTTAAGATTCAGGGTGCGTGGGAAGCGGCCTGATGGCTGCTTGGTATCACCATGGTAAGGTGGCACCAGCGCGCCGAAGTAATTGGCAATCATGCTGTCGTAAGCGGCGGTGTGCTCAAACGCCTTGATAGCCAAGTCGAAACGGGTTGGATAAGTTAATGAACCATCATTCTCGTCCAGTTCGGCAATAATCGCTGGGTAGTCGCTACTCTTAACGACAATGGCGACATCTTTATGGTTCTTGGCGGCGGAGCGCACCATGGTAGGGCCACCGATATCGATATTCTCAACTGCATCTTCCCGTGAGCAATCCGGGCGAGCAACTGTCTGAGCGAACGGATATAGATTCACGACAACAATATCAATTGGCTGAATATCATGTTGAGCCATGATGCCATCATCCTGACCACGACGGCCCAAAATGCCGCCATGCACTTTTGGATGCAACGTTTTAACGCGTCCGTCCATCATTTCCGGGAAACCGGTATAGTCAGAAACCTCAGTGACGGGCAGACCCGCATCGGCCAGCAGGCGGGCAGTTCCACCGGTGGAAAGTAACTCGATGCCACGCTGAGAAAGTGCGGCGGCGAATTCGATGATACCGGCTTTGTCAGACACACTGAGTAGAGCACGGCGGATTGGGCGGCGTTGTTGCATGGTTTTATCCCTTGGCTTTGGAGTCGCAGTTATTCTTCGCAATCATTCAATAGAGCGTTATCTGAATCCTACCTTCTTATATAGGTAACTATATAGAGAGGAACAAACTCAGATAACGTCCCAAATAGGGAGCAATGCCACTCTTTGCTGCTTTCACCAGGGCGATTCATCCTCTACCACAATAAAATACGCTTTATCCTGAGCGGTATTCCCCAGTTTTATAAAAAATCACATCATGTCATCGATATTTTGCCGACAAGGTCACTCTTTTTCGCCGCGGGGAATTGTAGCGAAAACGATTGCGTGATGCTCGTCAATTTTGAGTGCAGATTCAATCTGTGGATAAGTTTGTGCACAACTGGGTATAAAGCGGGGTTTTGCTGTGGAATGCAGCAAACAGTCATTTTTATTGAAATTAGCGGTTGCGGGCGGCGCGGAACTCCCTATAATGCGCATCCATCGAGACGGCACACAACGAATCAAGTAGTTAAGTGACTGGCAAAGAGAACAGAGAAATTCAACGAAATTAGTAGTTGACTCTGAATGAGGAAAGCGTAATATGCGCACCTCGCGTTACCAACCACCGGTTGCTAACGCACTGCTCTTTAACAATTTATCAGACAATCTGTGTGGGCACTCGCAAGACGATATCGAAGCCTGTTTCGGCAGGCAGAAGCAATATCAAAGTCTTGAAGAGTGACCAAAGCAGTACACATTTGAACTTCGGTTCGAATGCTTATTTGCAGAAAGTAATCTTTGAGCATCGCTGCTTTTATTAGTAGCAAATCAAACAAATCTTAAATTGAAGAGTTTGATCATGGCTCAGATTGAACGCTGGCGGCAGGCCTAACACATGCAAGTCGAGCGGCAGCGGGAAGTAGTTTACTACTTTGCCGGCGAGCGGCGGACGGGTGAGTAATGTCTGGGAAACTGCCTGATGGAGGGGGATAACTACTGGAAACGGTAGCTAATACCGCATGACCTCGCAAGAGCAAAGTGGGGGACCTTCGGGCCTCACGCCATCGGATGTGCCCAGATGGGATTAGCTAGTAGGTGAGGTAATGGCTCACCTAGGCGACGATCCCTAGCTGGTCTGAGAGGATGACCAGCCACACTGGAACTGAGACACGGTCCAGACTCCTACGGGAGGCAGCAGTGGGGAATATTGCACAATGGGCGCAAGCCTGATGCAGCCATGCCGCGTGTGTGAAGAAGGCCTTCGGGTTGTAAAGCACTTTCAGCGAGGAGGAAGGCAATCGTGTTAATAGCACGGTTGATTGACGTTACTCGCAGAAGAAGCACCGGCTAACTCCGTGCCAGCAGCCGCGGTAATACGGAGGGTGCAAGCGTTAATCGGAATTACTGGGCGTAAAGCGCACGCAGGCGGTTTGTTAAGTCAGATGTGAAATCCCCGCGCTTAACGTGGGAACTGCATTTGAAACTGGCAAGCTAGAGTCTTGTAGAGGGGGGTAGAATTCCAGGTGTAGCGGTGAAATGCGTAGAGATCTGGAGGAATACCGGTGGCGAAGGCGGCCCCCTGGACAAAGACTGACGCTCAGGTGCGAAAGCGTGGGGAGCAAACAGGATTAGATACCCTGGTAGTCCACGCTGTAAACGATGTCGACTTGGAGGTTGTGCCCTTGAGGCGTGGCTTCCGGAGCTAACGCGTTAAGTCGACCGCCTGGGGAGTACGGCCGCAAGGTTAAAACTCAAATGAATTGACGGGGGCCCGCACAAGCGGTGGAGCATGTGGTTTAATTCGATGCAACGCGAAGAACCTTACCTACTCTTGACATCCACAGAACTTAGCAGAGATGCTTCGGTGCCTTCGGGAACTGTGAGACAGGTGCTGCATGGCTGTCGTCAGCTCGTGTTGTGAAATGTTGGGTTAAGTCCCGCAACGAGCGCAACCCTTATCCTTTGTTGCCAGCACGTAATGGTGGGAACTCAAGGGAGACTGCCGGTGATAAACCGGAGGAAGGTGGGGATGACGTCAAGTCATCATGGCCCTTACGAGTAGGGCTACACACGTGCTACAATGGCAGATACAAAGTGAAGCGAACTCGCGAGAGCAAGCGGACCACATAAAGTCTGTCGTAGTCCGGATTGGAGTCTGCAACTCGACTCCATGAAGTCGGAATCGCTAGTAATCGTAGATCAGAATGCTACGGTGAATACGTTCCCGGGCCTTGTACACACCGCCCGTCACACCATGGGAGTGGGTTGCAAAAGAAGTAGGTAGCTTAACCTTCGGGAGGGCGCTTACCACTTTGTGATTCATGACTGGGGTGAAGTCGTAACAAGGTAACCGTAGGGGAACCTGCGGTTGGATCACCTCCTTACCTAAACGATACGCATTGCGTAGTGTCCACACAGATTGTCTGATAGAAAGTAACGAGCAAATAAGGCCGGACTGAGAGATTAGTCGGGCTTTAGTACCTTGTTGGGTCTGTAGCTCAGGTGGTTAGAGCGCACCCCTGATAAGGGTGAGGTCGGTGGTTCAAGTCCACTCAGACCCACCAACTCATCCTCATAGTGCGTTACAGACACACTCGTTTATACCCATAAACGTCGCGTGACTGCGTCTTGTCTGAGAATGAGTTATGCCGATAAGGTATTTTGCTTTTTATATGGGGCTATAGCTCAGCTGGGAGAGCGCCTGCCTTGCACGCAGGAGGTCAGCGGTTCGATCCCGCTTAGCTCCACCATATAAAAAAACTATTTCAAAACGTACTGCGGTCGTAAGGCACAGTGTGTTGTGAAATATTGCTCTTTAACAATCTGGAACAAGCTGAAAATTGAAACATTACAGCCGAAATTTATCTCTCCGTAGATATACTGAGATAAAGAGTAACCTGTAATAGAGTCTCTCAAATAATCGCAATGCCAATGTGCATTCTGATGAAGAGAGTCGCGTGAGCTAAGTGAAGGCAAGGCGTACGGCACGGAGGACGCGGAGTGAACTTAACGTTCATGAGCATTCCGAGTACCGCACAACGCTGTATTCACGACGCGCAACCGACTTGAACATAAGAAACATCTTTGGGTTGTGAGGTTAAGCGACTAAGCGTACACGGTGGATGCCTAGGCAGTCAGAGGCGATGAAGGGCGTGCTAATCTGCGAAAAGCGTCGGTAAGCTGATATGAAGCGTTACAACCGACGATACCCGAATGGGGAAACCCAGTGCAATTCGTTGCACTATTGCATGGTGAATACATAGCCATGCAAGGCGAACCGGGGGAACTGAAACATCTAAGTACCCCGAGGAAAAGAAATCAACCGAGATTCCCCCAGTAGCGGCGAGCGAACGGGGAAGAGCCCAGAGTCTGAATCAGTTTGTGTGTTAGTGGAAGCGTCTGGAAAGTCGCACGGTACAGGGTGATAGTCCCGTACACCAAAACACACTTGCTGTGAACTCGATGAGTAGGGCGGGACACGTGACATCCTGTCTGAATATGGGGGGACCATCCTCCAAGGCTAAATACTCCTGACTGACCGATAGTGAACCAGTACCGTGAGGGAAAGGCGAAAAGAACCCCGGCGAGGGGAGTGAAATAGAACCTGAAACCGTGTACGTACAAGCAGTGGGAGCACCTTCGTGGTGTGACTGCGTACCTTTTGTATAATGGGTCAGCGACTTATATTTTGTAGCAAGGTTAACCGAATAGGGGAGCCGTAGGGAAACCGAGTCTTAACTGGGCGTCTAGTTGCAAGGTATAGACCCGAAACCCGGTGATCTAGCCATGGGCAGGTTGAAGGTTGGGTAACACTAACTGGAGGACCGAACCGACTAATGTTGAAAAATTAGCGGATGACTTGTGGCTGGGGGTGAAAGGCCAATCAAACCGGGAGATAGCTGGTTCTCCCCGAAAGCTATTTAGGTAGCGCCTCGTGAACTCATCTTCGGGGGTAGAGCACTGTTTCGGCTAGGGGGTCATCCCGACTTACCAAACCGATGCAAACTCCGAATACCGAAGAATGTTATCACGGGAGACACACGGCGGGTGCTAACGTCCGTCGTGAAGAGGGAAACAACCCAGACCGCCAGCTAAGGTCCCAAAGTCATGGTTAAGTGGGAAACGATGTGGGAAGGCACAGACAGCCAGGATGTTGGCTTAGAAGCAGCCATCATTTAAAGAAAGCGTAATAGCTCACTGGTCGAGTCGGCCTGCGCGGAAGATGTAACGGGGCTAAACCATGCACCGAAGCTGCGGCAGCGACACTTAGGTGTTGTTGGGTAGGGGAGCGTTCTGTAAGCCGTTGAAGGTGACCTGTGAGGGTTGCTGGAGGTATCAGAAGTGCGAATGCTGACATAAGTAACGATAATGCGGGTGAAAAACCCGCACGCCGGAAGACCAAGGGTTCCTGTCCAACGTTAATCGGGGCAGGGTGAGTCGACCCCTAAGGCGAGGCTGAAAAGCGTAGTCGATGGGAAACAGGTTAATATTCCTGTACTTGGTGTTACTGCGAAGGGGGGACGGAGAAGGCTAGGCTAGCCGGGCGACGGTTGTCCCGGTTTAAGCATGTAGGCGGAGTGACTTGGTAAATCCGGTTGCTTATCAACGCTGAGGTGTGATGACGAGCCACTACGGTGGTGAAGTAGTTGATGCCAAGCTTCCAGGAAAAGCCTCTAAGCATCAGGTAACATTAAATCGTACCCCAAACCGACACAGGTGGTCAGGTAGAGAATACTCAGGCGCTTGAGAGAACTCGGGTGAAGGAACTAGGCAAAATGGTGCCGTAACTTCGGGAGAAGGCACGCTGGCATTAGGTAATGGGACTTGCTCCCGGCGCCGAAGCCAGTCGCAGATACCAGCTGGCTGCAACTGTTTAATAAAAACACAGCACTGTGCAAACACGAAAGTGGACGTATACGGTGTGACGCCTGCCCGGTGCTGGAAGGTTAATTGATGGGGTCAGCCGCAAGGCGAAGCTCTTGATCGAAGCCCCAGTAAACGGCGGCCGTAACTATAACGGTCCTAAGGTAGCGAAATTCCTTGTCGGGTAAGTTCCGACCTGCACGAATGGCGTAATGATGGCCAGGCTGTCTCCACCCGAGACTCAGTGAAATTGAACTCGCTGTGAAGATGCAGTGTACCCGCGGCAAGACGGAAAGACCCCGTGAACCTTTACTATAGCTTGACACTGAACATTGAGCCTTGATGTGTAGGATAGGTGGGAGGCATTGAAGTGTGGACGCCAGTCTGCATGGAGCCAACCTTGAAATACCACCCTTTAATGTTTGATGTTCTAACTCGGCCCCGTGATCCGGGGTGAGGACAGTGTCTGGTGGGTAGTTTGACTGGGGCGGTCTCCTCCCAAAGAGTAACGGAGGAGCACGAAGGTTAGCTAATCACGGTCGGACATCGTGAGGTTAGTGCAAAGGCATAAGCTAGCTTGACTGCGAGAGTGACGGCTCGAGCAGGTACGAAAGTAGGTCTTAGTGATCCGGTGGTTCTGAATGGAAGGGCCATCGCTCAACGGATAAAAGGTACTCCGGGGATAACAGGCTGATACCGCCCAAGAGTTCATATCGACGGCGGTGTTTGGCACCTCGATGTCGGCTCATCACATCCTGGGGCTGAAGTAGGTCCCAAGGGTATGGCTGTTCGCCATTTAAAGTGGTACGCGAGCTGGGTTTAGAACGTCGTGAGACAGTTCGGTCCCTATCTGCCGTGGGCGTTGGAAGATTGAGAGGGGCTGCTCCTAGTACGAGAGGACCGGAGTGGACGAATCACTGGTGTTCGGGTTGTCATGCCAATGGCATTGCCCGGTAGCTAAATTCGGAAGAGATAACCGCTGAAAGCATCTAAGCGGGAAACTTGCCTCGAGATGAGTCTTCCCTGGGGCTTTAAGCCCCCTGAAGGAACGTTAAAGACTATGACGTTGATAGGCTGGGTGTGTAAGTGCAGCGATGCATTGAGCTAACCAGTACTAATGATCCGTGAGGCTTAACCTTACAACACCAAAGGTGTTTTAGATTTGAAAGATTGATATTTTCAGCGAAGTTCCGAGATTGGGCTGGCTGGCTGTGTGGAAACATATAGCGGGTTTAGTTTAGACAGAATTTGCCTGGCGGCCTTAGCGCGGTGGTCCCACCTGATCCCATGCCGAACTCAGAAGTGAAACGCCGTAGCGCCGATGGTAGTGTGGGGTCTCCCCATGCGAGAGTAGGACACTGCCAGGCATCAAATTTAGTTGTGCTGATATGGCTCAGTTGGTAGAGCGCACCCTTGGTAAGGGTGAGGTCCCCAGTTCGACTCTGGGTATCAGCACCAATTACATGGGTTAAAGTTCGGTAGTAGTAGAAAAGAATTTACCTGGCGGCAATAGCGCGGTGGTCCCACCTGACCCCATGCCGAACTCAGAAGTGAAACGCCGTAGCGCCGATGGTAGTGTGGGGTCTCCCCATGCGAGAGTAGGACACTGCCAGGTATCAAATAAGCAAAAAAGGCTACCCTAACGGGTGGCCTTTTTTGCTTATGGGTTCAGACAGAATACAACCCGAGCATGACATGCGACAAACTGCGAATGCAGTTTGAACAGCGCTTGCGCTGGCCCCGGAGGGGTGAGACTCATCTTCAAGATGAGACGAATACTACTGCGAATGCAGTTTGAACAGCGCTTGCGCTGGCCCCGGAGGGGTGAGACTCATCCTCAAGATGAGACGAATATTGTAGGAAAAAATCGTCGGGAACGATTTTTAACGTTGCTTGCAACGGCCCGAAGGGCGAATGGCAGGAAAGCCATTCGTACACTGCCAGGTATCAAATCAAGTAAAGACCCCATGCCAAAAGCGTGGGGTTTTTGCTTTTGTGCTATCCGAAAATAGATGTTAGTGACGAGTTTGTTGTATGCTGAAAATGTAGCTAAATCACATATAGCCCTCAAAAATAAAGTCATAGAAAATGATAACCCTCTGCATTTGTAGAGGGTTTTTGCATTTTGGCAGTATCGAAAATATATGCCGACTGTTCACTGCACTAAGTACTATTGAGATGGTGGTAATGAAACATTTTCAGGTTGTGGCAGATCACTCGACTTTTTACTGAAAACCCGCTATCTTCAGGCATCTAGAAGTCTAAACGTATAAACGGATATATTGAGGATATAGGCATGCCAATTAGGGTTCCTGATGAATTACCCGCAGTGAGTTTCTTACGCAATGAGAATGTCTTTGTGATGACCTCATCGCGTGCGAAAACCCAGGAAATTCGTCCCCTGAAGGTGTTGGTTCTGAATCTAATGCCTAAAAAAATTGAGACGGAGAATCAATTCCTACGTTTACTCTCTAACTCACCCTTACAGATTGATATCCAATTACTGCGGATTGATAGCCGTGAGTCAAAAAATACGCCAGCAGAGCATCTGAATAACTTCTACTGTGACTTTGAAGATATTCAAGATCAGAATTTTGATGGGTTGATCGTGACTGGCGCACCTCTCGGTTTAGTTGATTTTTGTGACGTCGCATACTGGCCACAGATCGAACGTATTATTGCTTGGGCAAAGGACCACGTGACCTCAACCTTGTTCGTATGCTGGGCGGTACAGGCGGCATTAAATATCCTGTATGGCATTCCTAAGATGACTCGCGAGGTCAAACTCTCTGGTATTTACCAGCACCAAACTCGAGAGCCACTGGCACTGCTCACCCGAGGGTTTGATGAAACATTCCTGGCACCTCATTCTCGCTATGCCGATTTCCCACTTGAGGTGCTTAAGCAATATACAGATTTGGATATCCTGGTCTCATCAGAAGAGGCTGGAGCTTATTTGTTTGCCAGTAAAGATAAGCGAGTGGCTTTTGTTACCGGTCATCCTGAATACGACGTCGACACGCTAGCAGGTGAATATCAGCGTGATGTGGCCGCCGGTCTTAACCCACAAGTTCCACTCAATTACTTTCCTGATGACGATGCTTCTTTACCACCAAAAGCATCGTGGCGTAGCCACGGTCATCTGCTGTTTGCGAACTGGCTGAACTACTACGTGTACCAAATCACCCCATTTGATTTGCGCCATATGAATCCTACGCTCGACTGACTTTTTATCACCTTAAATGTTAATAAAGGCGGCTGAATCGATGCCGCCTGTCTATTATTCCCCAGTAAAAAAGCTTATTCCCCCTCGATAAACTGGTCTGATCTCTTTGTTAAACAATGAGTTATCTTCGAAAAACGCCAGTAATGGAAGCCTATTCCTATCTGTATATAACACATACCTATGCTAACAATATGATAAATAAAGATTAAAAAATTATTTTAAATAAAAATGGAAATCGTTTTTGATTTTAATAATTAATTGATTATTCTTAGTCCTGTCGGGGTGAAAAATAACCATGAAATCCAGCCTTAAATTTCCAGCCGGAAGGCATTACCCGATAAGAATCCAAGAGTGACGCTACGTTAGCGTTGATGTGAACGAAGTGAGATTGGTAAGGGGAAGGGTAATGACACAACAGTTAGTTGGCACGGAGTTAGTTTTCACACAGCATTTTAACGCTGCTGAGCGGCAAGTTTTGCCAGATGAGGCCATTGAATTTTTGACCGAATTGGTGGTGAAATTTGCTGAGCCGAGGAACAAACTCCTTGCTACACGGGCATCGTGGCAACAGACCATTGATCAGGGCGCTTTACCTGATTTTATTTCGGAAACCAATTCCATTCGTGATGGTGACTGGAAGATTCAAGGTATTCCTACAGACTTACGTGACCGCAGAGTGGAAATCACCGGGCCGGTTGAGCGCAAGATGGTGATTAATGCCCTCAATGCTAATGTGAAAGTCTTTATGGCCGATTTTGAAGATTCATTAGCACCGAGCTGGGATAAGGTTATCGAGGGTCAAATTAATCTGCACGATGCGGTAAAAGGCACAATTTCTTATGCAAATGAATCTGGCAAAATTTATCAGTTAAAACCTAATCCTGCGGTATTGATTGCTCGGGTTCGTGGCCTGCACTTGCCAGAGAAGCATGTTAAATGGCAAGAGGAAGCTATCCCCGGAGGCTTATTCGATTTCGCGTTGTATTTCTACCATAACTATAAGCAATTACTGGCCAACGGTAGCGGCCCTTATTTCTATTTACCAAAAATGCAATCCTATCAGGAAGCTGCCTGGTGGAGTGATGTTTTCAGCTTTACTGAGCAACGTTTCGATTTGCCACAAGGCACCATCAAAGCCACGGTGTTAATTGAAACATTACCCGCTGTATTCCAGATGGACGAGATCCTCTACCACCTGCGCCATCATATTGTTGCTCTCAATTGTGGCCGTTGGGACTATATCTTTAGTTATATCAAAACGCTGAAGAATCACAGTGATCGTGTATTACCGGATCGTCAGTCAGTGACGATGACGAAACCTTTCCTCAGTGCCTACTCTCGCCTGCTGATCAAGACATGTCATAAGCGTGGTGCGTTGGCGATGGGCGGCATGGCGGCCTTTATCCCGAATAAAGATGCAGAAAAGAATGCTCTGGTACTGGATAAAGTTCGTGCTGACAAAGAGTTGGAAGCCAGCAATGGCCATGACGGTACTTGGGTTGCGCATCCTGGGTTGGCAGATACCGTGATGGAGGTCTTCAACCGCGTATTAGGTTCACGGCCAAATCAGTTAGAGATCACGCGTGAGCAGGATAAGCCAATTACGGCTGCTGAGTTATTGGAGCCTTGCACTGGCGATCGTACTGAAGAAGGGATGCGAGCCAATATTCGGGTGGCAGTGCAATATATTGAGGCATGGATCTCTGGCAATGGGTGCGTACCAATTTATGGCCTGATGGAAGATGCCGCAACAGCAGAGATTTCGCGTACTTCTATTTGGCAATGGATCCATCACCAGAAAAGCTTGAGTAATGGCCAGACGGTGACCAAAGAGCTGTTCCGCAGCATGTTGAGTGAAGAAATGCAGGTAGTGAAGCTTGAGCTTGGCGCAGAGCGCTTTGATGGCGGGCGGTTTGAAGAAGCCGCGCGTCTGATGGAGCGAATTACAACACAAGATGAGCTTATCGACTTCCTGACGCTACCAGGCTATGCATTACTAGCCTAAAACACCCTTCGTACTTGAAGTTGCAGCGGTGTTAGCTACGTTCGCTCACCCGAATCACTTACTTGTGTAAGCTCATCGGGATTCGTTCGCTTGCTGCCTAGCTGCAACTCCAATTACTTTGGATATGACACTCTATTAACCCTACAAGATTGAATAATAAGGAATATCACCATGACTACCTCTCGTACTCAACAAATTCAGCAGTTGGAACAGGAATGGACATCGCCGCGCTGGAAAGGTATCACCCGACCATATAGCGCAGAAGAGGTGATTAAACTGCGCGGTTCAGTGAATCCTGAATGTACGCTGGCGCAGCACGGAGCACACAAACTGTGGGAATTACTGCATGGTGGCGCGCGCAAAGGGTATATCAACTGTCTCGGCGCGTTAACCGGTGGTCAGGCTCTGCAACAAGCGAAAGCCGGTGTTGAGGCAATTTATCTGTCGGGCTGGCAGGTTGCCGCCGATGCGAATACCGCCTCTAGCATGTATCCCGATCAGTCGTTATACCCAGTCGACTCCGTCCCTGCGGTGGTTAAAAGAATTAATAATAGCTTCCGCCGCGCGGATCAGATTCAGTGGTCGAATAATATTGAACCGGGTAGCAAAGGGTATACCGACTATTTCCTGCCGATTGTGGCTGATGCTGAAGCCGGTTTTGGTGGTGTGCTGAATGCTTTTGAATTGATGAAAGCCATGATTGAAGCTGGCGCGGCGGGGGTGCATTTTGAAGACCAACTGGCTGCGGTGAAGAAATGTGGTCATATGGGCGGTAAGGTGTTGGTGCCGACTCAAGAAGCGATTCAAAAATTGGTTGCTGCCCGTTTAGCCGCCGATGTTCTGGGTGTGCCAACCTTGTTGATTGCCCGTACTGATGCTGATGCGGCTGATTTACTGACTTCTGATTGCGATCCATATGACAGTGAATTCGTGACCGGCGAGCGCACAGCCGAAGGCTTCTTCCGCACACATGCCGGTATTGAGCAAGCGATCAGCCGTGGCCTGGCCTATGCCCCTTATGCTGATTTGGTCTGGTGTGAAACCTCTACACCGGACCTGGAACTGGCTAAACGCTTCGCGCAGGCGATTCATGCGAAATTCCCTGGTAAATTATTGGCTTATAACTGCTCGCCATCATTTAACTGGAAAAAGAATCTGACCGACCAGCAGATTGCCAGCTTCCAGGATGATCTGTCGGCGATGGGTTACAAATACCAGTTTATTACCCTGGCAGGCATCCACAGCATGTGGTTCAACATGTTTGATTTAGCCCATGCTTATGCGCAGGGCGAGGGTATGAAGCACTATGTTGAGAAAGTGCAGCAGCCAGAATTTGCATCAGTTGAGCGCGGTTATACCTTTGCATCCCATCAGCAAGAAGTGGGTACGGGCTACTTCGATAAAGTCACCAATATCATTCAGGGTGGCGAATCATCGGTGACGGCATTGACTGGCTCGACGGAAGAACAGCAATTCTAAATGCGGTTTGATTGAACGCGTGTCTTTCAGGAGCCTGCATATGCAGGCTCTGTTCCGTATGGCGGGGGTGAGTATGGCGGTAAAACTGGAACGATTAATCGCTCAGACAATCTTGCAGGGCTTCGATGCACAATATGGTCGCTTTCTAGAGGTCACTGCCAGCGCTCAGCACCGTTTTGAGCAGGCGGACTGGCATGCCGTTCAGCAGGCGATGAAGAAGCGTATTCACCTCTATGACCACCATGTCGGTCTGGTGGTTGAGCAACTAAAGCACATCACCGATCAGCGCTGTTTTGATGCAGAATTTCTGGCACGGGTAAAAGAGATCTACACCGAGTTGTTGCCGGATTACCCGCGTTTTGAAATTGCGGAGAGTTTTTTTAATTCTGTTTACTGCCGGTTGTTTAAGCACCGTGATTTAACGCCGGATAAGCTGTTTGTTTTCAGCTCGCAACCGGAGCGGCGCTTTCGTGAGATCCCACGCCCGTTAGCGCGCGATTTTTCCCCAAAAGGGGATCTGAGTGGCATGTTGCAGATGGTTCTTAGTGATTTGCCGCTGCGTTTGCCGTGGGAAGATCTGCCGCGTGATATCGGCTATATCACAGAGGCTCTTCGGCAAGCATTCCCTGATGAGCAACTGATAGGCGCACGTTTTCAAATCGCTAATGAACTGTTTTATCGCAATAAAGCGGCTTGGTTAGTCGGTAAATTGCGGTTGGCTGAGGGGGTTTATCCCTTCCTGCTCCCCATCCATCACAATGAATCTGGCGCCCTATTTATTGATACTTGCCTCACCGGTAAAGCGGAGGCCAGCATTGTGTTCGGTTTTGCTCGCTCTTACTTTATGGTCTATGCCCCGCTGCCAGCGGCAATGGTGGAATGGCTACGGGAAATATTACCGGGTAAATCGACAGCTGAGCTGTATATGGCAATTGGATGCCAGAAACACGGCAAAACTGAAAGTTATCGTGAATACCTCACCTTTGTTCATCAATCCAGTGAACAGTTTATTATCGCCCCAGGGGTTAAAGGCATGGTGATGCTGGTGTTTACCCTACCGTCATTTGATCGGGTATTTAAGGTAATTAAGGATCAGTTTGCGCCGCAAAAAGAGGTCAGCCAGGCACGAGTTTTAGAGTGCTATCAACTGGTTAAAGAGCATGACCGCGTCGGGCGCATGGCGGATACTCAAGAGTATGAGAATTTTGTTATTGATAAGCAGCGGATAAGCCCAGAGTTACTGGCCGAACTACAACGGGAAGTGCCGGAAAAGTTAGAAGATTTAGGCGACCAAATCATTATTAAGCATCTCTATATGGAACGGCGGATGACGCCATTGAACCTTTATATGGAGCAGGCCAATGATCAGCAACTAAAGGATGCTATCGAGGAGTATGGTAATGCCATTAAGCAGTTGGCTGCGGCAAATATCTTCCCCGGTGATATGTTATTTAAGAACTTTGGTGTGACCCGCCATGGTCGCGTGGTGTTCTACGATTACGATGAAATTTGCTATATGACAGAGGTTAATTTCCGCGATATTCCGCCAGCGCGCTACCCGGAAGATGAGATGGCCAGCGAGCCGTGGTATAGCGTATCGCCCAATGATGTATTCCCTGAAGAGTTTCGTCATTTCTTATGCACTGATCTGAAAATACGGCATTTTTTTGAGGAGATGCACAGCGACCTGTTTCACGCCAGCTATTGGCGTGGGTTGCAGCAGCGTATTAAGGACGGGCATGTGGAGGATGTTTTTGCCTATCGCCGGAAGCAGCGTTTCTCCCAGCGGGCTTTAAATTAGCGGCTACTGCGCGTTGTCATTTTAGGATTGGGCAGTGCTCAAAATCCTCACGTACTTCGTGTACGCTCCGGTTTTTCCGCGCTGGCCGCACCTAAACTGGCTTAGCTCGCTACGCCTTGATTGGGAATGTAAAGAAACACTGTTGTGAGTAATTAGTTCTCGATTCAGAGAGGTGAGGGCAGGCAGAAGAGTAAAGCGTCCGCGCCAGGACGGCGCGGCTCGAGCCTACAGGGAAGTATTTACGGCGTCTTTACGAACTGCTTGTTCTCACCGAACGACAAAGTTTTAACTAATTAACTCCGATTCCCGCCGCCGTATGATTGAGTTATTTCTTTCGCAGCATGAATAACCAGTGCGCCAAGTTCGGTGACGCGGTCGTCGGTAATGCGTGATACCGGGCCGGAGATAGAGATTGCGGCAAAGGCTTCATGGTGTTCATCGAACAGACAGGCGGCGATACAACGCAAGCCGAGGGCATGTTCTTCATCATCAAATGAATAACCTTGCTTGCGAGTCAGTGCCAGATTCTCTTTCAGGCTGGCTGGATTGGTACGGGTATGTTGGGTATATGCGTGCAGCCCTTTCTTATGTAACAACTGCACTAATTGATCATCTGTCAGAGTAGAGAGAAAGGCTTTACCCGCACCGGAAGCATGCATCGGCAGTTTGCCACCAATGGGGGCTGACATGCGCATTAGCGCAGTACATTGTACTTGATCGATAATAATGGCCTGGTAGTCGCTATGGTCGAGCACCGCCAGGTTGACGGTTTCGCCTGATTCATCCATCAAACGGCGTAGCATCGGATGCACCATGGCCAGCAAATTGCGGCTTTGCAGGAAGCTACTGCCAACAATAAAGGCGTGAGCCCCCATGGTCCAAAGCCCTAAATCCCCCACCTGACGGACAAAACCTTGCTGTTGCATGGTTGTCAGCAGGCGATGAGTGGTAGAATTCGGCAATCCCGCCTGTTGTGCTAAATCCGTCAGGGCGACACTGCCTTGTGATTCGGAAATATATTCCAGTAATTTAAGCCCGCGCGTTAATGACTGAACCTGACCGGTTGCAGCAGGGGTGGTTTGTGCAGCTGCCTTGGGTTTTTTCCCCCGTTTAATCGCAATCGGTAACGCCATAAATCCACCTCTCATCTATTTTTATGGAATTCATTTTCGTTTTTCAATTATGCATGCAAACGATAGAAAACGCTCATCCGATGAGTCGGTTTCTCTACCTGAAAAAGTCTCAACTGCTAGCGGACTCATTACATTGATAACTTGTGCTAGGATGACAGATGAATTTTTCAGCATATCTGATACAAATAAACAACCAAGATACGTCAGATAATGGCAAGGCAACAGGGTAAAGAGGCGACAGACAGTGGTGGACACAGTATTAAACAATAAGGTTAAGCAATTGCATCGGCAACTGGCACAACGGATCCTGGTGCTGGACGGTGGTATGGGCACGATGATCCAGAGCTATCGGCTGGAAGAGGCTGATTATCGTGGAGCGCGCTTTGCTGATTGGCCAAGTGATCTGAAAGGTAACAACGACTTATTGGTGCTATCTAAACCGGAAGTCATTATCGCCATTCACAATGCCTACCTTGAAGCGGGCGCTGATATTCTCGAAACCAATACATTTAACTCCACCACCATTGCGATGGCGGATTATCAGATGGAGTCGCTGTCAGCCGAAATTAACTATGAAGCTGCTCGGTTGGCTCGGATTTGCGCTGATGAATGGACCGCCCGTACCCCAGAGAAGCCGCGCTATGTTGCCGGGGTTCTTGGCCCGACCAACCGTACCGCGTCTATCTCGCCTAAAGTTAATGATCCGGCGTTCCGTAATGTCAGTTTTGATCAGTTGGTTGAGGCTTATCGGGAATCTACCCGCGCCTTGATTGAAGGTGGTGTTGATCTGATTATGATCGAGACGGTCTTCGATACCCTTAATGCGAAAGCGGCTACCTTTGCTGTTGAGTCTGAATTTGAAGCCATGGGTGTGCTGTTGCCGGTGATGATTTCCGGCACCATTACTGATGCCTCGGGCCGGACATTATCAGGCCAAACCACGGAAGCTTTTTATAACTCGCTGCGCCACGTTAAACCGCTCTCTTTTGGCCTGAACTGCGCGTTGGGACCGGATGAATTACGTCAATATGTGGCGGAGTTATCCCGTATCTCTGAATATTATGTCAGTGCACACCCGAATGCCGGTTTGCCTAATGCTTTTGGTGAATACGATTTGGAAGCCAAAGAGATGGCCGAGCAGATTGGTGAGTGGGCGCGGGCTGGATTTTTGAATATTGTCGGTGGTTGTTGTGGTACCACACCACGGCATATTGCGGCGATGGTTAAAGCCGTCGCTGGCGTCCCTCCGCGCCCGTTGCCGGATATTGCAGTGGCTTGCCGTCTGGCTGGTCTGGAACCGCTGACTATCGATGCCAACTCGCTATTTGTTAACGTCGGCGAGCGCACCAACGTCACCGGTTCGGCTCGTTTTAAGCGGCTGATAAAAGAAGATAAATATGATGAAGCGCTGGATGTAGCCCGCCAACAGGTTGAAAGCGGCGCGCAGATCATCGATATCAATATGGATGAGGGTATGTTGGACGCAGAAGCCGCGATGGTGCGCTTCCTCAACCTGATTGCCGGTGAGCCAGATATCGCCCGGGTGCCAATCATGATCGATTCCTCTAAGTGGGATGTGATCGAAAAAGGCCTGAAATGTATTCAAGGCAAAGGAATTGTTAACTCTATTTCGATGAAAGAGGGCGAAGCTGCCTTTATCCATCACGCTAAGCTGGTGCGCCGTTATGGTGCGGCCATGGTGGTGATGGCATTTGATGAAACCGGGCAGGCGGATACCCGTGCGCGTAAAATCGAAATCTGCCGCCGCGCTTATAAGATATTGACCGAAACTGTCGGCTTCCCGCCGGAAGACATCATCTTCGATCCCAATATTTTCGCCGTCGCCACCGGGATTGAAGAGCATAACAACTATGCGGTCGACTTTATTGAGGCATGCGCCGATATCAAAGCCGAGCTCCCTCATGCCATGATTTCAGGTGGTGTCTCCAACGTCTCCTTCTCATTCCGCGGTAATGATCCGGTGCGTGAGGCGATCCATGCTGTTTTCCTCTATTACGCTATCCGTAATGGCATGGATATGGGGATCGTCAATGCTGGCCAATTGGCTATCTATGATGATCTGTCGGATGAGCTACGTGATGCGGTGGAAGATGTGATCCTTAATCGCCGTAGCGACAGCACTGAGCGGTTGTTGGATCTGGCCGAAAAATATCGCAGCAGCAAAAGTGGTGAAGTGGCGATTCAACAAGCGGAGTGGCGTGGCTGGGATGTAAAAAAACGGCTGGAATATTCACTGGTTAAAGGCATCACTGAGTTCATCGAGCTGGATACCGAAGAAGCCCGTCAGCAGGCTGAGCGGCCAATCGAGGTTATCGAAGGGCCATTGATGGCCGGGATGAATGTGGTTGGTGACCTGTTCGGTGAAGGGAAAATGTTCCTGCCACAAGTGGTAAAATCTGCCCGAGTGATGAAACAGGCAGTAGCCTATCTCGAACCTTATATTGAAGCCAGTAAGCAGAAAGGCACTACCGCGGGCAAAATCCTGCTGGCAACGGTTAAAGGTGATGTGCACGATATCGGCAAAAACATTGTGGGTGTGGTTTTACAGTGTAATAACTATGAGATTATCGATCTGGGTGTGATGGTGCCGACCGAAAAAATCCTGCGCACGGCGCGGGAGGAAAAGGTCGATATTATCGGCTTGTCCGGCCTGATAACCCCGTCGCTGGATGAAATGGTTAACGTTGCCAAAGAGATGGAGCGACAGGGTTTCACCTTGCCGTTATTGATTGGCGGCGCGACCACCTCGAAAGCCCATACCGCGGTTAAAATCGAACAGAACTACAGTGGTTCCACCACTTACGTCTCCAATGCCTCACGCAGCGTTGGCGTGGTCTCAGCGTTGTTATCTGACACGCAGCGTGATGATTTCGTAGCAAAAACGCGCAAAGAATATGAAACCGTCCGTATTCAGCATGCGCGTAAAAAACCGCGTACCCCGCCGGTCAGTTTACAGGTCGCGCGGGATAACCAAACCGTAATCGATTGGGAAAATTATACGCCGCCAGTCGCCCATAAATTAGGTGTGCAGCCTGTCGAGGCCAGTATCGAAACTCTGCGCAATTACATCGACTGGACGCCATTCTTTATGACCTGGTCGCTGGCGGGTAAATACCCACGTATTTTGGAAGATGAGGTGGTCGGCGAAGAGGCCAAACGCCTATTTGCCGATGCCAATGAACTGCTGGATAAATTGTCGGCAGAAAACTTGCTGCATCCGAAAGGCGTGGTGGGGATATTCCCGGCTAACAGCGTCGGCGATGATATTGAAATTTATCGCGATGAGCGGCGTGAGGATGTGCTGGTGGTCAGTCATCATCTGCGCCAACAAACCGAGAAGACCGACTTCCCGAACTATTGCCTGGCTGATTATGTCGCACCTAAATCTAGTGGCAAAACTGATTACTACGGAGCATTTGCTGTCACCGGTGGCTTGGAAGAAGATGCCTTGGCCGAGGCTTATGATGCTCAGCATGATGATTACAATAAAATCATGATTAAGGCCTTGTCAGACCGTCTGGCAGAAGCTTTTGCAGAATATCTGCATGAGCGGGTACGTAAGGTATATTGGGGCTTTGCACCGAATGAAAACCTGAGCAACGAAGAATTGGTGCGCGAGAACTATCAAGGGATTCGCCCAGCACCGGGCTATCCGGCTTGCCCGGAACATACTGAAAAAGGCCAAATCTGGCAGTTGCTGGATGTAGAAACTCACACTGGCATGAAGTTGACCGAATCCTACGCCATGTGGCCGGGTGCCTCGGTATCAGGCTGGTATTTCAGCCATCCAGACAGCAAATACTTTGCAGTGGCACAGATTCAGCGTGATCAGGTGGAAGATTACGCTGCCCGTAAGGGGATGCCGATAGCGGAGGTCGAGCGCTGGTTAGCCCCGAACTTGGGTTATGATGCGGACTGATATTTAAGTCAGTTGTTCAGTAAAATGAAAGGAGATAGCCGCGATGACTATCTCCTTTTTTAATGCCCTTTAACCCAGTGGTTTGCGTGCTTTAGCCTCGCGTCACACCTGCTACGGCATTTTTCTGTTCGGAGCCACCATGAGCGCCGAGCAGCGGTGTTTTGCCTTCCATCATCTCACCAATGCCACTACCAATTATCTCGGTAACTTTAGACGATGCATTTACTCTCGCCCCGCCCTGGGTGTGTTTACCGTTGATATCCTGTAATTCCAGACCATTGGTTTGTAAGTTTACATCGCTGTCTCTATTGGATATTTTGCCACCAATAAGTTCAGTTTTACCCGTTACGTTCAAATTAACTGACTGTGTGCCGCTAATGGCTGACTGTTCTTCAACCGCTTTATTTTCAACGACTTCCACTTCAACTTTAGCTTTGCCGTTGCCACCTTTGACTTGTTCATCCTGAACATTACTTTTGATTTTTTTGCCTGCTGCTTTGGCCCCTTTCTGCCACCATTTGTCTTTGGTTTCTACTTCTTCCTTAGACTCGGTCAAGGTGGCTTCACTGCCTTTTTTAGTGTAGCTAACAGGCTGGACATTATCTTCTTTCTTGCTATCAAAGCGGCTTGAGATTTGGTCATACTGCTTTTTGACTTTATCGAATAACTTATTGGATTTAGTGGTCAGGGTTTTTTTCACTTTATCCGAGCCGATTGGCGTCGCATCGGCTACCTGATTAATCATGCTGTCTTGTTTCTCGTTACTGTGATTGAAACTCAAGCCGGTGTTGACGTTGACCTCCTGTCGGACATCTTCACGGCTTTGCACTTTCAAGTTACCGCCGATAGTGCCAGTAATATCATTAGCTTTGAGCATAGCACCCGCCAGAGCCGTGTCTTTGGCGCTATTCATGGCGATATTATTGCTATTGATATGGGTGTTTTGCTGTATGACAGTATCTAACTGTTTAACACCAACATCCAATTCAGCACTGATATTATGAAGTTTTCCGCTGCTTTGTTTATCAACAACACCTTTGTCATCTTTATTGAAAGAGCTGTTTTGATTACCATTGGCTCCGACAGTAAAGTTCCAGTTATCCCTATGCTCTTTGTCTTGGGCCGACTCCAGCAAGATACCGCCATT
Organism: Yersinia sp. 2540 StPb PI; assembly: GCF_052217165.1. Taxonomy (NCBI): domain Bacteria; kingdom Pseudomonadati; phylum Pseudomonadota; class Gammaproteobacteria; order Enterobacterales; family Yersiniaceae; genus Yersinia; species Yersinia sp. 2540 StPb PI. The sequence goes on along the minus strand of NZ_JAZGQC010000001.1, from coordinate 80,013 downwards.
ATCAGCCGTTAGTGTGGTTTTTTGGCTGGTAATATTGGTATTTTGCATATGGATGGCTTGGTTATCGTGACTACCCGCTTTAACCGTTACCGTACCATTACTATTGATAATGGTGCCCTGATGCTTGAGTGCTGATTCATCTTTGTCAGCAACTTTGACTTCAGCTCCCGCACTGATTCCTTTGTTATTTTTATCTGTCCCAGAACTTTGACTGATACCGGCGTTGGCGCTGGCTGACCAGGTGATATCCTGTTTGGAGCCTTGTGATTGTGCGGCCAGCACATCAACTTTGCCGCCAGCTATCAACTGAACATCACCCGTTGCTTTGTCTTTACTGCCAAATGCTGTGCCTGTCAGGGTTAAGTCTTTCCCTGCATTCAGTTCAACACCTTGCTGACCTTGTAATTGGCTGACCTGAGCAACTGAGGTGCTGCTTTGCCCCTTACTGTTGCCACCACCTAAACCAGCACCAAAGTTTTTACTGCCGACGTTAGTGCCAAGATTAGCTTTAGCGTTAGCCTCAACATTATTATGGCTTTCGCTAGTATGGTTGGTGACCTGATCAAAACGAATATCTCCGCCCGCATTAACTGCGATTTTGCCATCCCCTGCATTCATATTGGTGCCTTGATAGGTCGCATCTTGTTTCACGTTGATATTGATGCCATTGGCGGCGTTCATACTACCAACTTGCGCGATATCACCTTTGACATGCTGATCTTTCGAGCCGCCTTTACCTTTGCCATCCAGAGTAATATCTTTTCCGGTAGAGGTGTAAACGCGAATACCCGCCTCGCCAGAGGTTTCGGTAACATGTCGGTCAGAACGATTAACGGCGGCTTCTGAGGTATGGCTCGCAGCATCCAGAGTAATGCCACCTTTATCGGCTTGATATTTTGTCCCCTGATCTTTAACTTCTCCTGCGGCATTGAGCGCGATGTTACCGCCTTTAATTGATGTCACCACCGATTGGCTACTATTGAGGTTGGTTTCTTTAGTTCCGCCTTTAGCATAGAGGTCTAACCCGGCATTGGGACCACCCACTTCGCCGACTGACTCAATCATGCCTCCCAAATCAAGCTCTTGTGCTTTATTGACTACCCCTTCAATTGGGCGGGTGACTTCGCCATAAGCAATATTGGCCTCATAACCGACATCAACCTTGGTAGTTTTGGTATGTGTTTTTTCACTGTTCTCGGCGGCCAGATTGTGGATATTATGGCCCTGAGCCTGATAAGCACCGCCGACGTTATGGTCTGTTCCCTGATTGGTGACATCTTTTGTTGCGGTGATATTCAGATTACCCGCCACCTGTGAACCCGAGACCACGGCGGTTGATTTGTCACTGCTGGTTTGGGTATCCTCGTAGCCTACGTTTACACCACTGCCGGCTTTATCCATGCCACCGGTGTAGTGGAAATCAACTCCAACACTTTCTTTGGTTTTGTTGCTGGAGAGGCTGTCTTGTGCCGCGACAAACGAGACGTTTTCGCCTTTAATTTCTGCATCACCAGTGGTAGCAGTGATTTTCGAACCCGTGAAAGTGACGTCTTTTTGGGCATCCAGTTTGATGCTGCTACCTTCAAGTGCTGCGCCGTGGTTTTTGATACTGTCAGTTTTTTCGCTCTCACTGGTGTGGTTCAGTTTTAAACCTGCCTGATACTGATTTTTACCATCATCACTGGTGAAACCTGAAATAGTCAGCTTGCTTTTTTGCTCATCTATTTTCTGTTGGGTTTGTGCGGCTTTAACATTGACTTCACCTAGCGTTTCAATACCCAGCTCACCGGCGCTTTTTACCAGGCTGCCAATAACATCAACATTATCTTTACTGATTATTTTTAGATTGGCGTCTGACGCTAATTCACCACCGATAACTGTTTCATCACTATTATTGGCTTTATGAGAGCTGCCGGTGATATTAAAAGCGACCCCAGTACGTTCATCTATTTTTGTGGTAGTGGTACTGATAGCATTGTCAATTTTAATACCACCTTCGCTGGCCTGCACATAACCATCCTGTGTTCCTTTAACCTGGCTACCGGTAATGGAAACACCTTTATTGCCGATAACCAAAATTTTTCCATCAGCCGTTATTTCAGAACGATGGATGGTTTCTGCATTTTTATTGTTATTATTGTGATCAATACCACCCAGACCTAAGTTTTGTTCATTCTTGCCGTTAGTTAACGTAATATCTTTGGTCTTTTTTACACCAATATTGACTTCATTGGCATTGATTAATAAATTACCGCCAGCAGAGGCCTTAACACCATTGCCGGTAATTTTTCCTTCTGCCGTTAAACCCAAATTCCCGTCGGCTTGTAGCGTGGTTTTATTGAGTGTTTGAGTATTTTCTTTATTGTCCCAAGATTTATCCTCTCTCATTTGCACATAGTTATGGCCTTTTCCATATTTTGAACTTTGTTCAATCTGGCCTTTGAGTTGTAAATCTTTTTCCGCTTTGACTGAAAGATTATCGCCTGCCCTTACAGAAGAACTTGATAATTTTATATCCCCTTTGGTTGATTTAAGAAAGATGTTATTCTCCGCAATGATAGTGGTTCCAATAACTGTTTGTTGTTGGTTTTTATTATCTTCAGATTTGCTCCAGTTATGTAGCCCCCACCCACCCTTTTCTGAATAGCCATTGGCCTGTGTATTAGTGAGTTTCTCTGAATCCAGTTGAATATCCCCACCTTGAATAGTGATGTTTTTACCATCAATGATGGCCGCACTAAGATGGTTTTTTTTCTTGGCAATAATCGAAATGTTCGAGCCTTTTATTTTGGTGCGTTTGAGTGTTTGTGTGGTAGAGCCGCCAGCGGAAGATTCAATAATATCGCCTGAGGTAAAAATATCACCGGCGGTGACTGTTATATCATTACCGCTTAAGTTGGCGGGGGTCGGGTTATAATTCAAGTTTGGATCGGAATCAACATCAAGATTCAATCTTCCCGGTGTTGAAATTTCTATCGAGTCACGGGCAGAATACCCACTTGACATATTTACCCCATTACCTTCTGCGGTATTAACTATTCTGATTCTACCAGCCACCATACCGCCAAATATTTTACTGTCGTACGCTGAACCAACATATTTTTGTGATGCGAGTATTTCTCCATCAGTACCCACTTTGTTTTGGCCGAGAATGATATTAATGCCTTCTCTGGAGTCTACAGCTCCCAGCATATTAATACGTGGCGCAATTAAGTCTATTGGCCCAAGTGCTGAAGTATAACCACCTGTTATGTCTAACAAGTTTGTATTGTTGCGGGTGTCAAAGCCTTGTAATTTACCTTGGTCTACTAGTGGGTTACCGACTACCAGTGAGTTTCGGGTAGTATTAATAAAACCGCAGCCATCACAGGTAATTCCATTAGGGTTAGCCAGAATATAGTCAGCAGCCATACCAAAGACTTCCTGCTTGCCTAATAATAATGAAGGATTACGGCTGATAACCTCATTCAGAATAATACTTGCCGCTTGACCATTTAAGTTCTGGTTAGCAGATAATTGTCCGGCAAGTTGTGACTGTCCGGCATTGAGGGAGTTATTAAATACAGCGCCTGCTTTGTTAACGTTAAATTCATTATATTGGTTATGGGACAAACCGGAGGCCGAAGGTTTTACAATATCGACCACCGTAGCGCCATTGACTGAATTAATAGCTGGATTATGAGCAGGATCGCCCGCGCCGACAATACCTGCGGCATAACAGGTAGCGACTGATACTGAAATAATCGCGACTGCCGCCGCCAGCTTTCCTGCCGGGGAGAGCTTGAACTTATTTTGTTTCATTTTTACTTCTCCATTTTTGTCATATTGCTTGGTGTTGATAAAAATTGGCTTGCGCTGGCAGCGGATTAATTAAAAGGAATAAGAGAAGCGCGCCAGAATCTGAGTAGGGTCTTTATTCTCTGTTTTACCGGACAATAAGTGTCCACGGCTGGCTTCAATATCCAGTTTGATATCGCGATAGCTGACGTTGATGCCGGCACTTAAACCCATAGCACTGCTCCAGCCCTGAGGGTTTTGCTGAATACGGCCTACATCTGCTCCTAGCCGCGGGGTTAGGGTGGTATTGCCGAGGGTAAAGTTGCGCGATAAGGTGTTCTGGAGATACCAACCTCTATCCGCCGATAAGGTATTGCGACTAAAGCCGCGAACAGCATTGCTGTCGGTGACGCTCAACCATTCAACGCCTGGCAGACGGTCACGGGTGTATTGGCCATAGAACTGATTGCTAAACAGGTAGAAATCATCAAACAGTTTGAAATATTGATTGGAAGTCACAGCGGCTTTAGCTTTGGTGAATTGGCTGTCCTGATAATTGGCGGTCAAATTCTGATCAGCACCTAACCATGATAATCCCTGCTCGAGGCTGACATTCACATTGAATATGCCAGTGGGCATAATGTGCAGATGATTAATACCTAATTCTAATACTGTCAGTGTTGGGCTGCTGACGGCGATTTTCTGTTCGTTAAAGTAGTTTTCTGCCTGTTTATAGGTTAGTTGTGCACTTAAGCCATTAATTTGGTCTTGGTCGCGATAGAAAACATAATCGGTACGCAAACCATGCTGCTGGGTTTTACCCTGTAGCTCGATGGTATTAAATTGTAATTGCACCGGATAAAGGTATTCGGAATAACTGCCAAAGCCACTGAAGGTTAATGCACCATAAGGCACGGAATAAAACAGTGAATAGGCGCGGCTATGGTTTTTCTGTGGGTTATCGGTGGTACTGCTGATATTTAAGCTGAGAGAATCTGATAACCCTAGGGGGTTATCGAAAGAAAATGCATTACGACTTAACCATTTACCGGTGCTTTTGTTGCCATAATTATCGAGTGATGTTGTCAGATGCCAGGGTTTTGACCGGATATTACTCAACCTGAGAATTGAACCGCCCGGCTCTGTTCCCGGTAAAATATCGACGGTTATTTTATTGGAGGGTAAACGGTTAGCTTGATCGAGTCCTTGGTCAAGTTGTTTAATATTTAATGGTTCCCCGACCATATTGGAGAAAACAGTTTCACCGTTTAATTCTGGGTCAACACTTTCAATGCTCTCAATAAAACCTTCGGTTACATCGAAACCCAATTCGCCCTCTTCATCGGTAGGAATAAACTGGACGCGGGCGGTAATATAACCTTTGTTAAGATAAAGCTGAGTGAGTTCACGAGCCAACAGATTGACATTTTCGCTACCAATACATTGTTCCGGTATTGGGCTTAAGGTCTCTAAATCTGCTTCAGTCAATAAGGTAATACCCTGGATATAGACGCCGCTAATGGGGAGGCATTGCGCACTATCATCTAATTCAGGTGCACTATTTTCGGGCGTTTCTATCTCTGCCTCAGGCTGTTTAGCATGAGGCTGACGACGCTCTTCTATTAAGTGATTAATTTCAGTACTGCTGTTCTGTAGGTTCTGGCGTGATTCATTGATCGGGGAGGGAATATCTATCCCCGGTGTCATGTTTGCGTGAGCGCCCGTGCTCAATAAAAAACATAATGCGGTACGTTTTTTTATCATGATATTTGTGGGGGAATTTTCTGGGTATAACGCGATGAGTGGACCCAGTCCTTTCCGTCCTTGAGTCAAATTTACGGGCAGCACTATTACCGTCCCTAAAGAGTAGAGACGGCGGGCTGAAGACAATAATTAAGGAATATTAAGGGAGAAGGGAAATATAATAAATTTTTAATATTAAGCGGTTATTGAGTGACTGTTTTCAGATTTATTTTAAATATTATCAGGGTAATGCTGGGTGTTATTGATGTTGTTTTTCTGTCTAAAACGAGGAATAAAAAGAAACAGAAAAATTGAAAATGCCCGAGTGGTTCGGGCATTTATACTCTTTGGTATTACTTTTTATCTTTCTCTACTGGTTTACCTGACCAGTAGCCCGCCAGTAGTGAACCGGAGAGGTTATGCCAGACCGAGAACAATGCGCCGGGTAGGGCAGCCAGTGGCGAGAAGTAAATTTTACCCAACGTAGCTGCTAGTCCTGAGTTTTGCATACCGACTTCAATGGCCAGTGTGCGGCAGGTGGATTCATCAAAGCCGAACAGTTTCCCGCCCCAGTAACCACTTAACAGGCCAATACCGTTATGCAGGATAACCGCAATAATCACCACGAAACCCACTGAAGCGATATGACTCTGGCTACCGGCGACCACGCCACTAATGATAGCGACAATACAGACCATCGACATCGCCGGTAGATAAGGCTCAATACGTTTCACCGTTTTAGTAAAGGTGTGATGGATAATCAGCCCTGCGCTAATAGGGATGACCACGATTTGCAGAATACTTTTCAGCATTCCCACTACGTCAACACTGATGGTGGCGTCGACATATAAACGGGTCAGTAATGGCGTGGCAAAAACCCCCACCAGGGTAGAAACCGCCGAGATAGTCACTGATAACGCGACATCTCCTTTGGCCAGATAAATCATCACATTAGATGCTGTCCCACTGGCAACGCTGCCTACCAGTACCATACCGGCAGACAAGTCCGGTGGCATACGGAATAGTATCGCCAGAATCCAGGCAGTGAGCGGCATAATCAGATAATGCAGGAAAGTTGCCGCGGCTACCGGTGCCGGGCGCGATAGTACACGTTTGAAATCATCCAGCCGCAGAGTGACCCCCATAGCAAACATGATTAACATGAGTAGCGGGGCGACATAAGGCCCGATACCGATAAAGGTGGTCGGGCGGAAATAGGCCGCGACTGACAGCAGCAGCGCCCACAGCGGGAACAGCCGGGTGATTTTTACTAACATGAAGCGAAAGTCCTTAGTCGTCAGTGTCAGATATAAGAAAACCGGACGAAATCGCCCGGTCGGTGTTATCAGCTTGTTGTTGTTGTTAGCAGTGTATAGTTAGTTTTTACTCTGACTCAAGCCGTGTTATTCAAACAGCGTATTATTCAAATAAATTGTTACTCAAACAGATTGTGATGCAGGGTTTGCACCACTTTTTCAGCATCATTCCCTGGCACCAAGAAGCACAGGTTATGGCTGCTGGCGCCATAGCAAATCATGCGGATATTGAATGGGTCAAGGACACCGAATACTTCCTTACCGACGCCACAAGCTTGTGACAGGTTATTGCCGATAATTGCCACCAACGCCAGATTCTCTTCCACTTCAACCCGACATAGCGAGGAGAGTTCAGTCAGCAGTGAGGTGGTCAGTAGACTGCCCGCCGTTGATGTCGAACCTGTCGTATCAAGAGTCAGCGCGACACTCACCTCAGAGGTGGTTATCAAATCAACTGAAATATTGTGGCGCGCCAGAATATTAAACACTTCCGCCAGAAAACCACGTGCATGCAACATATTCAGGCTATGTAAGGTCAGCAGCGTCTGTTTGCGGCGCAATGCCAAGGCACGGAACAGTGGTGGACTCTCGGTCTCATTACAGACTAAGGTGCCGCCAGCCGCTGGGTCTTTGCTTGAGCCGACAAACACGGGAATATCACTGCGCACGGCTGGCAACAAGGTGGCCGGATGCAAGACTTTGGCACCAAATGTCGCCATTTCAGCCGCTTCTTCGAAAGCAATTTTATCGATGCGTTTTGCTGCCGGAACCACCCGTGGATCGGTGGTATAAATCCCAGGAACGTCTGTCCAAATATCAATGCGGCCAACATTCAGTGCTTCACCCAGTAACGCAGCGGTGTAATCGCTACCGCCACGGCCAAGGGTAGTGGTGCGCCCTTTGCTTTCACTGCCGATAAAACCTTGTGTGACAACAATGGCCTGCGCGATACGTGGGGCCAATTGCGTTTGGGCTAATTCAGACAGCGCATGGGTATCCGGTTCAGCACGACCAAAACGGTCATTGGTTCGCATGATTTTACGTACATCAAACCATTCCACTGCCACCTGACGCTGGCGGATTAGCTCGACAAACAGCAGTGTAGACATCAATTCGCCGTGACTCACCAGTTCATCGGTTAACGCCGCAGACGTTGCCAGACTGGCTGCTTCAGACAGCATGGCGATGTTTTCTAGCATGCGTTCAATTTCATCGCGGATAACCACCGGATTGCCGAGTTTGGCTAGAATATCGGATTGAATTCGACTAATTTCTGCTAAATGAAGTTCACGCTTTTCAGGCTCACAGCCATCGGCAAGGGCGACCAACAGATTGGTAATGCCAGCCGAAGCTGACAAGATAACCAAACGAACGTCCGGGTTCGATAAAACCACATCGGCGCTGCGACTCATGGCATCAAAGTCTGCCACGCTGGTGCCACCAAATTTGGCAACCACGGTCGCAGAAGGGGCGCTGCGGCTCTGCTGGGGTGCTGCTTGAATCATCTAAAAAAACCTCGTATCAGGGATGCCATCTTGGGGGTCATCAGTATTTATCTCTGTACAAGGAAATAACGGGTTATCGACTTTCTGTCAATGAAATGGCTATGAGGTATTTTCATCTTTAATAATATGCGCTGTGATATCACTAAATTGACTATTCCCTTCGTACTTGAAGCTGCTGGAGTGTTAGTTACGTTCACTTACCCGAGTAAGCTCATTGGGATGAATGAGCCTCATCCTTGAGGCTCACCCTGCGGGCTAGCATAACTGCTGTTCAAATCGGTTCCCGACCGATTTGTCGTTCGCTTGCTGCCTACCTGCCACTACCATTACTTTGGCAATAGATACTGTTAGACAATGACACACTGCGAAAACAGGGATGAGATCAAGTGTTGTTTCGAGAGATAACACCTATCGCAAGAAAAGAGATCTCAATCACACCCGAACAGGATACAATTAACCCATTCGTTTCATTATCCTTAAGCCTAGAAGAGCGCCGCTATGAAAAATATTAATCCTAGTCAAACCGCTGCCTGGAAAGCGTTACAGCAACACTTTGAGCAGATGAAAGATGTCACCATCAGCAGTCTGTTTGCCAAGGACGACCAGCGTTTTAACAAGTTTTCAGCCACGTTTAATGATCAAATGCTGGTGGATTTCTCCAAAAACCGCATTACCAGCGAAACCATGGAAAAGCTGCAAGCTCTGGCGAAGGAAACTGATCTGGCCGGTGCAATTAAATCCATGTTTTCCGGTGAAAAAATCAACCGCACTGAAGACCGCGCGGTACTGCATATTGCTTTGCGTAACCGCAGTAACACCCCGATTGTGGTGGATGGCAAGGATGTGATGCCAGAAGTGAATGCAGTGCTGGCTAAAATGAAACAGTTCTGTGACCGCGTGATTGGCGGTGACTGGAAAGGTTATACCGGCAAGGCGATTACTGATGTGGTGAACATCGGTATCGGCGGTTCAGATCTCGGCCCTTACATGGTGACTGAAGCACTGCGCCCGTACAAAAATCATCTGAATATGCATTTCGTTTCAAACGTTGACGGCACCCATATTGCTGAAACGTTGAAACCGTTGAACCCAGAAACCACGCTGTTCCTGGTGGCATCAAAAACCTTCACCACCCAAGAAACCATGACCAACGCCCACAGTGCGCGTGACTGGTTCCTGTCTACTGCGGTTTCTGTGGAACATGTCGCCAAACACTTTGCTGCATTGTCGACCAATGCCAAAGCTGTGGGTGAGTTTGGTATTGATACCAACAATATGTTTGAATTCTGGGATTGGGTTGGTGGCCGTTACTCTCTGTGGTCCGCCATTGGTTTATCTATCGCGCTGTCGGTTGGTTTCGAACACTTCGAACAACTGCTGAGTGGTGCGCATGCCATGGATAAACACTTCGCCGAAACGTCTGCGGAGCACAACCTACCAATCCTGCTGGCATTGATCGGCATCTGGTATAACAATTTCTTCGGCGCAGAAACCGAAGCTATCCTGCCTTACGATCAGTACATGCACCGTTTCCCGGCTTACTTCCAGCAGGGCAATATGGAGTCTAATGGCAAGTATGTGGATCGTAACGGTAATCCGGTTGATTACCAGACCGGCCCTATTATCTGGGGTGAACCAGGTACTAACGGCCAACATGCGTTCTATCAGTTGATCCATCAGGGCACCAAATTGGTTCCTTGTGACTTTATTGCACCGGCTATCAGCCATAACCCACTGAGTGATCATCACGCCAAGCTGCTGTCGAACTTCTTTGCCCAGACCGAAGCACTGGCATTTGGCAAATCACTGGCAGAAGTTGAAGCTGAATTTGCTGCGGCAGGCAAAACCCCTGAGCAAGTGGCTCATGTCGCGCCATTTAAAGTGTTTGAAGGCAACCGCCCAACCAACTCCATCCTGCTGCGTGAAATTACGCCGTTCAGCCTGGGTGCATTGATTGCGCTGTATGAACACAAGATCTTTACTCAAGGGATTATCCTGAATATCTATACCTTCGACCAATGGGGTGTGGAGCTGGGTAAACAACTGGCTAACCGTATCTTGCCAGAACTGGCAGATGATAAAAACGTAACCAGTCATGACAGTTCTACCAATGCGTTGATTAACCGTTTCAAGAACTGGCGTTAAGCTTGCGGGCTTAAGCTCTTTGATCCGTGCTTATTAGCCCCTTACTCAGTAAGGGGCTTTTTTTCGGCCCGGATTATTTCACCTACTTTCAATAGGAGTATTTATGGCCAAAAATTCGCGTTCTCAATGGATAGCCAAAAATCTACAGCGTTTACTGAATGTGGGGTTGATTGCATTGGCCGCTATTTTGGTGGTCTTTTTGATAAAAGAAACCTTCCATCTTGGTAAGGTCTTATTCGTCAATAATCAGGATGCATCTTCTTACATGCTGATTGAAGGGATTGTAATTTATTTCCTGTACTTTGAGTTTATTGCGTTGATTGTTAAGTATTTTGAGTCGGGTTATCACTTCCCGTTGCGCTATTTTATCTATATCGGGATCACCGCGATTATCCGCCTGATCATCGTTGATCATGAAAACCCGATCGATACGTTAATTTATTCCGGTTCGATATTGTTGCTGGTGGTGACCTTGTATTTGGCGAATACCGAAAGATTAAAAAGAGAATAAAAATGGCGGCCATTACGGCCGCCCTAAAGACACAGTACCAGAGGGAAAAAATACCCTTCTTACTTGAAATTGTAGCTTTGTTTACTGCACTATCTCACCCGAATCACTGACCTAAGTCAGCTCATCGGGATTAATGAGCCTCAAAGAGGCTCACCCTGCGGGCTAGCATAAATGCTGTTCAAATCGGTTTTCAACCGATTAGTCACTCGTTTGTTGCCTTGCTACAATTCCAATTACGTTGGGTATTGGGTGATGAAATTTTGAATGATGATATCGTTAACCCTTCACCCCACCTGCCGTTAAGCCACCTACCAGCCAGCGTTGTGCCAGCAGGAAGACTGCGGTGATGGGAATGGCAGACAGCACCGCAGCAGCGGCGAAATCGCCCCACAGATAGTTTTGCGGATTCAGATATTGCTGCATACCCACTGCCAGCGTGTAGCTGTTCACATCACGCAATAGCAGCGATGCCACCGGGACTTCGGTGATAGCGGCGATAAACGACAGAATAAACACCACGGCTAAAATCGGCACCGACAGGGGTAACAGCACCAGCCGGAAAGCTTGCCATGGGGTCGCGCCATCCAGTGCTGCGGCTTCTTCCAGCGAGTTATCAATGGTTTCGAAATAGCCTTTGATGGTCCAGACGTGCAGGGCAATACCGCCCATATAAGCAAAAATGACCCCGCCGTGGGTATTCAGCCCGATAAATGGCAGATACTGCCCGATACGGTCGAATAATGCATATAACGCCACCAGCGACAGCACTGCTGGGAACATCTGGAAGATCAACATGCCTTTCAGCAGGGTGCTTTTACCGCGAAAACGCATGCGAGCAAAGGCGTAAGCGCAGGTAGTGGAGAGCGTGACAATCCCAATGGCGGTAATGACCGCAATCTTGATGGAGTTCCATAACCACAACATCACCGGGAATGGTGGTGGGGTTACGCTGCCATCAGCATGAGTCACACTCATACCCAGTGCCAGTTTCCAGTGTTCCCATGAAATTTGATCCGGGATCAAGCTACCGGTCGCAAAGTTACCAGGCCGCAGCGAGATGGTAATCACCATCAGCAACGGGAACATAATCAGCGCGATAAAGCACAACATCAGAAAATGAGTGCCCCATAGACGCAAACGCTGGGATTTAGGTTGAACCATTGCCATTTGCATCTCCTCCTTAGTCAAAGTTCATTTTGCTGGCTTTCAGATTCAGTATCGCGAGCGCGCCGACCAGAATGAAAATCAGGGTGGCAATCGCTGCCGCCAAGCCAAAGTCCTGGCCGCCGCCCCCTTCAAAGGCAATACGGTAGGTGTAGCTGACCAGCAAGTCGGTATAGCCTGCTGGCGTGGTGGTGCCAATCATATCCGGGCCGCCATTGGTCAATAACTGAATCAACACAAAGTTGTTAAAGTTAAAGGCGAAGCTGGCAATCATCAGCGGCGTCAGCGGCTTAATCAGCAGTGGCAACGTGATGCGGAAGAAGTTCTGGAACGGGCCTGCGCCATCCATTGCCGAGGCTTCATATAAGTCCTCGGGAATCGCTTTGAGTAGCCCCATGCACAGAATCATCATGTAGGGATAGCCGAGCCAGGTGTTGACGATTAAAATCATGCTTTTCGCGGTAATGGGGTCACTGAACCAGGCGGGCTTGATGCCAAACAGGCTACTTAGCATCAGGTTGATTTCACCAAAGCTTTGGTTAAATAACCCTTTGAAAATCAAGATTGAAATAAACGATGGTACCGCATAGGGCAGTATTAACAGCACGCGATAAACCGCTTTGCCTTTCAACGAGTCCCATTGCACCACACAAGCTAAAACCATACCGACGGCAACTGTCAGTACCACGGTCAGTAGCGAGAAAATAATGGTCCAGATAAAGATGGAGATAAAAGGCTTCTGTATCCCTTCATCATGCAGCACCCGCAGGAAGTTTTTCCAGCCGATAGTGACGGTAAAGCCAGGACTGAGTTTTTCGTTTTGCCACTGGCCGTCGGCGTTAATGGCTTGGTAAAAACCGACATCAGGGTTTGGCCGATAGATAACCCCGGTTTGCTGATTGAGCAGCTCTTTACCGTCAGCGCCCAGTTTATAGAGCGGGCTGGTCGCTGAAAACTGGCGCAGTGAACTCATGCGCAGTTCGCCACTACTGGGCAGCAGTGCCACCAACTCAGCGAGTGCCTGGCGATTCTGAGTAATGATACGCAGTGACGCGCGTTCGCCGGTCTGTTCAGTGCTGGTGGGGGCGACTGTGACTTTTTTCTCACCCGTCGTATCAAGGCTGAAAGGCGCGGAAATCAGAACAGAGCTGTCATCAGGGTTGGTAAGCTGCAAACGCCATTGGTTATCACTGGGATAAAGGCCAAAGGTAAAGGTTTTACCGGTCTGAAACTGCCGATCCATTAATACTGATTGGGCACGCTCAAAGGTTAATTGGTTGGTACTGCTGTAGTTGGTAAAAGCGATGGCGATAGTGCAAATCAGTGGGAACAGCACAAACAGCCCCATACCTGCCACGCCGGGATAAACATAGCGCCAGGCATAGGCGCGACGATTGGCAAAGACATACAGCCCCAGACTCACCAAAATTAGCGTCACGATGGCAAAAAGATATTCACCCTGAGCATACATCAACACAATCAAATAGCAGGTAAATAGGCTTAATGTGCCGATAATCAGCCATTTAAGCACATCACTTTGCCACCAGGCGGTTTTCTTTTTATGACTTTCGAACTCGGTGTGGGATAACTGCATAAAACTCCCTTCATACTCTTCGTACTTGAAGTCGCAGCGGTGTTAGCTGCTCTCGCTCACCCGAATTACTTACTTGTGTAAGCTTATCGGGATTAATAAGCCTCTTTGAGGCTCACCCTACGGGCCAGCATAAAATGCTGTTCAAATTAGTTTCAGCTAACTTGTCGTTCATTGGCTGCCTTGCTGCAACGTCAATTACTTTGAGTATGGTTATCGTGTTGCAGCAAGTGGTGTTGGGCACGACGAATCGTGCCCTTTTGCAGGTGAAACTGTTATTTGGTAATACGCGTTGCTGCGTCGTTCAATGCCGCTTCAACTGTCTGACGCCCGCTGATGGCGTTCAGTACCGCACTGCGGGTGGCATACCAGAAAGCCGCCATTTGTGGAATATTTGGCATGATTTCACCCTTGGTGGCGTTATCCATGGTGGCAGCAATGCGTGGATCTTTTGCCAGTTGTTCCTGGAATGATTTCAGTGCTACTGCGCCCAGAGGTTTGTCTTTATTCACTTCAGCCAGACCCTGATCAGTTAACAGGTAGTTCTCCAGGAATTCAGTTGCCAGTTCTTTATTCGGGCTGGCGGCGTTAATACCGGCAGTCAACACGCCGACGAACGGTTTGGATGGCTGGCCGTGGAAGGTTGGCAGCAAGGTCACACCGTAATTGATTTTGCTCTTATCAATGTTGGACCATGCCCATGGGCCATTGATGGTCATTGCTGTTTCGCCTTTGTTGAAGGCCGCTTCTGCAATGGAGTAATCTGTATCGGCATTGATGTGCTTGTTCTTCACCAAATCGACAATAAATTGTAGACCCGCTTTCGCGCCAGCATTGTTCACGCCAACGTTTTTCACATCATATACACCGTTTTCGAGTTTGAAGGCATAGCCACCGTCAGCGGCGATAACCGGCCAGGTGAAGTAGGGTTCTTGCAGGTTCCACATGATGGCGCTCTTGCCATTGGCACGCAGGGTTTTATCCAGCGCTGGGATTTCTTCCCACGTTTTTGGTGCTTCTTTCACTAAGTCTTTATTGTAAATCAGCGACAGTGCTTCAACCGCGACCGGGTAACCAATCAGTTTGCCATTAAAGCGAACGGCGTCCCAAGTGAACGGGAACAGTTTGTCTTGGAAGGCTTTAGAAGGGTGCAATTCAGCCAGTAAACCGGATTGTGCGTAACCGCCAAACCGGTCATGAGCCCAGAAGATAATATCCGGGCCATCGCCAGTGGCAGCCACTTGCGGGTATTTTTCTTCCAATTTATCTGGATGCTCGATAGTGACTTTGATGCCGGTATCTTTCTCGAACTTCTTACCGACTTCCGCCAACCCGTTATAACCTTTATCGCCATTGATCCAGATAACCAGTTTACCTTCTTCAATCTTGGCAAAAGCAGAGGAAGAGAGCACCAGCGTGGCTAATGCTGAAAGAGCCAAAACACGTGCGGTCTTACCAATGCCGGATTTTGTGAAGCTGCGAGTCATAATCCAATCCTTTTATCCAATTTTGTGGGTATCGACTTTCTTGTGAATCATTAGCTGCGAATTCTGTAGCCCATTTTCAGGCTGGTGTAGCCGTGAATCACTAAGTGAGGAGGGTGTGGCAGCGCTGCAAAAATGTTGGGCTGCAAATTATTTATTACACTGACCAAAACACTACGCCGACATATTGAGTCACAACCGGATACACCATCATCCTCCCCCCCTCTACGCCCCCCAGCAGGTTATTGTGACCCAGTTAACACTGCTGCCTATTCTGTGGTGTCAGACACAATAATGCAGGTCGAAATTTGCAAGCCAGATCACGTATTTGTCTTTCCAGTGGAACTTCTGCCCACGCGGGTCGTTCCCTCATCCTCCCATCTCCTCCCCCATGAAAAACTTTGTTACGGATGATTACCAAATAGTGCCACTCGCGCACTATCGGCAGCATTGAAACACCGTCGCCAACAAAATGTGGTTGTTCGGTTAATTATCACCCAGACAGATCAGCACCTTGAAGCGTTAAGCAATGTGCAGCCCTATACTCAGGCCGCGACGTCGTCCGAGGCAACCTGCTCTAAGCATGGCGGTACGACGCGCAGTGCGAGAGTCATCAGGGGCTGGGAGTAATCGATGGGTTATGCCGGGGTTTGCTTCCGCCATTTTTCTTCATTCAGGTTCATATGAAAAGTTGTTTGCGTAAGCAAAGGAGTAACAGATGGCTAATGTAACGCTGAGCGGCGTTTATAAGGCCTTTGGTGAGGCGGTGATCTCCAGAGATATCAATCTGGAAATCGATGACGGTGAGTTTGTGGTGTTTGTTGGCCCATCAGGGTGTGGAAAGTCAACGCTGCTGCGGATGATTGCCGGTCTTGAGGACATAACCTCGGGTGAGTTGCTGATTGGTGGCAAGCGGATGAACGAAGTGCCGCCGTCTGAACGCGGTATTGGCATGGTGTTTCAGTCATATGCACTTTATCCCCATCTGTCTGTAGCAGAGAACATGTCGTTCGGCCTGAAATTGGCGGGTGCGAAGAAAGCCGAAATTAACCAACGGGTGAATCAGGTAGCCGAAGTGCTGCAACTGGCTCACCTGCTGGACCGGCGGCCAAAAGCGCTATCCGGTGGTCAACGCCAGCGTGTGGCAATTGGCCGGACACTGGTCGCTGAGCCGGATGTATTCCTGCTCGATGAACCCCTGTCCAACCTGGATGCGGCACTGCGGGTGCAGATGCGCATTGAGATCTCGCGCCTCCACAAGCGCCTGCAACGCACCATGATTTACGTCACCCATGACCAAGTGGAAGCGATGACGCTGGCAGACAAGATTGTGGTGCTGGATGCCGGCAATGTTGCGCAGGTCGGCAAGCCGCTGGAGCTGTATCACTACCCAGCTAATCGCTTTGTTGCGGGCTTTATCGGCTCGCCAAAAATGAATTTTTTACCGGTTAAAGTGACCGCCGTTGAACCTCGTCAGGTACAGATTGAACTGCCAAATCCAAATGGCCAGTTAGTGTGGCTGCCGGTGGAAGGTACTCAGGTTCAGGTCGGTGCAAATATGTCTTTGGGTATTCGCCCGGAACATCTGCTGCCAAGCAGTGCCTCTGAAGTCACGCTGGAAGGTGAGATTCAGGTGGTAGAACAACTGGGTAATGAAACTCAAATTCACATCCAAATCCCGGCAATACGTCAGAACCTGGTCTACCGCCAGAACGACGTGGTGCTGGTAGAAGAAGGTGCAACATTCGCTATTGGCCTGCCGCCGCAACGCTGTCATCTGTTCCGTGAGGACGGCACTGCGTGTAAGCGGTTGTACCAGGAACTGGGCGTCTAGCCACAGCAGAATGTAAAGCACGCATGCCGACAGGCAAATATAACAGGAGATTACTGATGACTACTCTGCGCAAGTTACCGATAGCACTGGCTGTTGCCGCTGGTGTTCTTTCTACTCAAGCTATGGCTGTTGATTTCCACGGGTATGCACGTTCCGGTATCGGTTGGACAGGAAGCGGTGGCGAACAGCAATGTTTCAAAGCCACTGGCGCCCAAAGTAAATACCGTCTGGGTAACGAGTGTGAAACGTATGCGGAAATTAAATTAGGCCAGGAATTGTGGAAAGAAGGCGACAAGAGCTTCTACTTCGATACCAACGTGGCGTATTCCGTTTCACAACAGAATGACTGGGAGTCAACATCTCCTGCATTCCGTGAGGCTAACGTGCAGGGTAAAAACCTGATCGAATGGTTACCGGGTTCCACCATGTGGGCCGGTAAACGCTTCTATCAACGTCATGACGTCCATATGATTGACTTCTACTACTGGGATATTTCAGGTCCAGGTGCAGGTGTAGAAGCTATTGATCTGGGCTTCGGTAAGTTATCTCTGGCAGCAACCCGTAACTCAGAAGCGGGTGGTTCAAGTGCCTGGATCGATAATGCCCGTAAAGATGCTGACCACACTGCTAATGATGTGTTCGATGTGCGTTTAGCCGGTTTAGAAACTAACCCAGGCGGCACCTTGGAGTTTGGTGTGGATTATGGCCGCGCCAATACTCAGGACGACTACGCGTTAGCTCCTGATGCCTCTAAAGATGGTGCCATGCTGACGGTTGAACATACCCAAAGCATGATGGGTGGTTTTAACAAGTTCGTGGTGCAATACGCAACAGATTCAATGACATCATCACAATCAGGTCACTCTGAAGGTGCAAACGTTAATAACAACGGTAACAGATTACGTGTTATCGACCACGGTGCCATCAACCTGGCTGAGAAGTGGGACATGATGTACGTCGCGTTGTATCAGGACACTGACTGGGACAACCAAAACGGCACCACGTGGTACAGCGTGGGGGTGCGTCCGATGTACAAATGGACCCCAATCATGAGTACCTTGCTGGAAGCAGGCTACGACAATGTTAAGTCACAACGTACCGGTGACCGTAACGGCCAGTACAAACTGACCCTGGCACAACAGTGGCAGGCAGGCGATAGCATCTGGTCACGCCCGGCAATTCGTGTCTTCGCAACTTATGCCAACTGGGATGAGAAGTGGGGCTATAACGATGTCAGCGGTAGCGCGGACAACGGTCTGGCACAAAATGGGACTATCGGTACTGATAGCCGCGGTAAGAGCAACGAAGTCACCTTTGGTGCGCAATTCGAAGCTTGGTGGTAACAGCATGATGCAGCCGCCCTTTGGGGCGGCTGTTTGATTGTTTAAACAAGAAAAGTGAGATGCCCTAAATAATTCGAGTTGCAGCCAACGCCCATGCAGCTTGAAGTATGATGGGGATTTGGTTAACTCTGCCGACCTTGCCTGTGCACAGTTAGCGCTGACGCTCAATGTATGAGGGTAATAACAATGAAAAAGAATCTACTGTCACTTTGTCTGGCATTGGCTTTAGGGGTTACAGCACCTCTGGCGGTGCAAGCAGAGTCAACTATTTCTCCGGCGAATGTTTCTATCGCGCCGACGATCAGTACCGCCACCTTACAGCAGTTACCATGGCAGCCATTAGTGCCACCGACTACGCAGGACATCAAACTGACTGCGGCGAGTCCACAAATCTCTCAAGAGAATGTTGAAGGGGCTGTTGCCGCTTTTGCTTTACCCGCCGATCGTGGATCGATGGAGATTACACTTAGCAGTTTAGTGACTGATAATCAGCTTTTTTCCCCTAGCGTTTTAGTGCTGGACGAGCAAATGCGCCCAGCGGCTTACTATCCGTCCAGCTATTTCACTTATGAAAAAGCGGGCATTATGACCAGTGATCGTCTGCAAGGGGTGATGAAACTGACCCCGGCACTGGGCCAGAAACAAATTTATTTGCTGGTTTACACCACCCGTGACGATTTGGCAAAAACCACCAAGCTGCTGGACCCAGCCAAAGCTTATGCCATGGGTGTCGGTAATGCGGTACCGGATATTCCAGATCCAATCGCTAAACACACCCCGACAGGCAACCTGAAAATCAAGGCCACTGCTGAGCAGGGGATGGGCAACGTTATGATTGGCTTAATACAGTCAGCACCGGCTTCGGCTCCAGTCGTGGTAGGCAGCGCGGTTCAACCTACACCAGCTGCAGTACCCGCACCGATAAAACCTGCGGAGCCAATGCTGAGTGAGACTGAAAACTACTTCAACCAGGCGATTAAAGATGCGGTGAAAGCCGGTGATGTCGATAAGGCGCTGAAATTGTTGAACGAGGCGGAACATTTGGGCTCAACTTCAGCCCGAAAAACCTTTATTGGTAGTGTAAAAGGCAAGGGTTAAATCCCGGCACTGCCGAATATGGCTAGATGGTTGGTGCGCTTTGGCGCACCTTTTTTCGTTGGGTCTTATATACAGCTACTGCCGTTCGCAACGCCTCGTTTTGCTATTGGTTATCTTCGCGACACCCTGTTGTGGTTAATTCTGCTTTAAATCTCAAACTCACTTATTTAGTTTTTTGCCAGAAAGAAAAAGATTAAGTGAGAATGTAAAAGACATGCGATTGAGCTTGCGCCGATATCATCAATTGAATGATTGTCTATCCCTTCGATTTGCAGACGATAAAAGCGGAAATTAGCAGTTTAAACCCGGTGAAAGCATTTTATTTTTTCCGGAGAGGGGGCATGTTATTACCATTGTGCAAACTGCCAACAAAGAAGGATTATACGTTTTTGATACAAATTTAATAAATGTAGAACAGCTTAATTCAATGGTGCCGAAGATAAGACAATTATATGAAAATTTGACTCCTGAGCTGATCACCCAGGGAGACAATACCTACCTTTCTGGACAAGAGGCGGCAGATTTACTTGAGATGTACTTCAGGCCGTCCAGTCGACATGATAACTCTGGTGCGGCAATTATCCGTTATAAGGGATGGGTTCCCCTAACTCATCAATAATAGAAAACAATTCGATAAAATTACGTCCTTTGTTGGTCATAATAAAAAGTAACCTGATGTCGCGGGATCCTCAATCTGCGCTACAATGTCCCCTTCTTTACGAATTAGCGGGGAGAGTCTTTTCTCCCCGGCAGGGAGCAAGCTAGATGTCTACCGGCGATGCATCAATTATAAAACCTATCCAATGGTGTGCCATTGACCAGCCCAATTTTCCTGCTGATATCGCTGATTGGTTGATGGAATTGGGGTCGATGACCCGGCGTTTTGAGCAATATTGCCAACGAGTCCATGTCGAACCCCAGCGAGAATGCTTTATTACGCGTAATGAGTTAGGGGAAGATGCAGAACACTTACCTGTAAGCGAACGCTATTGGCTACGGGAAATCATTTTGTGTGGTGATAATGAACCCTGGCTGCTTGGTCGCACGGTTATCCCCGAGCAGACACTGTCTGGCCCAGATAGGGCGCTGGTGGATTTGGGCACCCTCCCACTCGGGCGCTATTTATTTGGTGGGGACAATTTAAGCCGTGATTATATTCAAGTGGGGCGGCAGAATGAACTTTGGGCGCGCCGCTCATTGCTGCGTCTGTCAGGCAAACCCCTGTTACTGACGGAAGTTTTTTTACCGGCCTCGCCACTGTATGCGGTTTAAGCCGTAGTAAGATTTTGGAGATGGATAAATTGAAGGGAAGTACTGTTCAGACCAAATGGCAGGCTTATTGCCGTTTAATGCGGATTGATAAGCCTATTGGCTCGTTATTGCTATTGTGGCCGACGCTGTGGGCATTATGGCTGGCGGGACAGGGTATCCCAGAAACCAAAATACTGATTGTGTTTGTGTTGGGTGTATTTTTTATGCGTGCGGCTGGTTGTGTCGTCAATGATTATGCTGACCGAAATATTGATGGCTTTGTAAAACGCACGGCATCCCGCCCGTTACCCAGTGGTATTATCAGTGAACGAGAGAGCAAAATCCTGTTTGTGGTATTGGTACTGCTCTCGTTTGGTCTGGTGTTAACCCTTAATAGCATGACCATTTGGTTATCATTGGCAGCATTGGCGTTAGCCTGGATTTATCCGTTTATGAAGCGGGTCACTCATCTACCCCAAGTGGTATTAGGCGCAGCTTTTGGTTGGTCAATTCCGATGGGATTCGCTGCGGTGAGTGAGAGCTTACCCTTGGTTTGTTGGCTGTTATTGCTGGCGAACATCTGCTGGACCGTCGCTTATGACACGCAATACGCAATGGTTGATCGCGACGATGACCTGAAAATTGGGGTTAAGTCCACGGCGATTTTATTTGGTCAACATGACAAGCTGATTATAGGTTTGCTGCAACTGGCTACACTTGTGTTGATGGTTGCTATCGGCTGGCTGATGGGGTTGGGCGGCGCATTCTATTGGTCAATCCTGCTGGCGGGTGCCTTGTTTATCCACCAACAAAAGATGATTGTGCAGCGTGACCGCGACGCCTGCTTCCGTGCGTTTTTGAATAATAATTACGTAGGGCTGGTGTTGTTTTTAGGGATTCTGATTAGTTATTGGCAGTAAATACGTTTCTGGAAAACAGTCAAAAAAATGGCCAGATGATGAATCCGGCCATTTTTGTTTAGCGTCTTGAGGAATCAATCTTCCGATTTATCCTCTGCCTCGGATTCTGGCCGTTGATTGCTGGTTTCGGCTGGCATACTGACACTCTCGATAGTCAGTTTCACTTCCGGCGTCATCAACGCACTCAGCATATTGTAAACTTCCAACGTATGTTCCTGAACCGCGTCACCACTGTCACTGATATAACCCTCTTCGCGCAAGGTACCGACCAGTGTTGAAAATACCGCTTTATCGAAGAATTCTGGTGCGTTAATCCCGTGCAGAACAGACAATCGCTGCGCCATGATACGGCTCTCTTTCTCCAGCGCCCCACGGTTAATGCTCGGATTGGCACTGAACAGCGACAGGGTAATCGCGTATCGTTGCAGGGTTTCCCGCACACCGGCGGCCAGTAATTGCAGTGGGCGAATTCGGGCCGGATTCAGCACTAGTTCGGTCCCTTTGTCACAAATCAACTGCTGGCGGGCCAGTTCATCTATCAGCGTGTCCAGCGTCTGTGGTAACTGCTCTTTGCTGTAATGCAGGAACAGTTCAGCTTTCAACATCGGATAAATCATACTGATTTGGCGCAACAATTCGTCACGGGTAATGCGGCGGTGGTACATCACCATGCTGGCTATCAGTGACGGTAGCATCAGTAAGTGCTGGATATTATTGCGATAATAGGTCATCAGCACGGCTTGTTCCCGTGGCAGGATGATAATGTCACCAATGTTGTCTTTCTCCACCTCAAACTTATTCATATTCAAGGCGTGATTAAGTAACTCTTCCGGTGTTTTATCCGGCACAGTGACATCTTTCGCATACGGCACATTACGCATCAGTTGCAGATAGCAATCAAGTTGCTCAAGCAACTGCTCACGGGTGAGTGAACGCTGACGTGAGGCTAACAATGCGGTAGAACACAAGTTCATGGCATTCGCTGCTGCCGCATTATTTATTCTCACCATGATTTTACCGGCCAAATCATTTACCGCCGGTGTTAGCCAGCTTGGGCGCTGAGCTTCAATCGGATCAATGGCATCACGCCATTGCGGTACATTGGTGTTCAGATAGGTGGTCAACGGGATCGGTTCACCAAAGTTGACATAGCCCTGACCGAGGTTACGCAACTTGCGCAAGCCCCGCAGCATCTGCAACAGGTTCTCTTTCTCTTTGGTCGCACCACGCAGCTCTTTGGCATAGGTACCCACTTCCATCACATGTTCGTAACCGATATAAATCGGCACCAAAGTGATTGGACGTGAGCCACCACGCAACATCGCCTGAATGGTCATCGACAGTGTGCCGGTTTTTGGCTCCAGCAGGCGGCCGGTACGTGAGCGCCCTCCTTCAACAAAGTATTCAACTGAATAACCACGGGTGAACAGTTCACCTAAATACTCGCGGAAAACCGTTGAATAGAGTTTGTTGCCTTTAAAGGTGCGACGAATAAAGAACGCGCCCAAACGGCGGAAGATAGGCCCGGCAGGCCAGAAGTTAAGGTTAATCCCGGCGGCAATATGCGGCGGCACCAGCCCTTGATGATAAAGCACGTAGGAGAGCAGCAGATAATCCATATGGCTGCGATGACAAGGCACATAGACGATTTCATGGCCATCTTGCGCCAACTGCCGCACCCGTTCTGCATTATGGACGTTAATACCTTGATACAAACGGTTCCACGTCCAGCTCAATACTCTGTCAGAGAGACGCACGGCTTCATATGAGAAGTCGGCTGCGATCTCTTCCATCAGCGTAATGGCATTTTGCTGTGCTTTCTCATGGGAGATTTTCTTGGTCCGCGCTTCATCGGCGACGGCCTTTTCAATCGCCTTTGAGGTCAGCAACTTTTTGAACAGATCCTGCCGGGCAGGCAGACTAGGGCCAACCGCTGCCAGGCGTTGACGGGAGAAGTGCATCCGCGCTACGCGAGCCAGTTTGTGGGCGATAGTTTTATCGGTACCGTGCTCGCTGGCCATCCTGCGCAGTGAAACTGTGGTAGAGAAACGCACAAAACTATCGCGACCCAGCCACAATACCGCGAAGAATTTTTGCACTCCGTTAAGCACGCGCAGATGGGGTGTTCCGTGGCCTTCACGCCCCGGCGAACGACCAAACATCACGGAAACCGGTAACATCTGGATATCTAACTCGGGATTATTGCGGTGCAAATCCAGATAGTCGTGGAACAGCTTTACCGATTCCTGTTTAGGCGCGTAGTAGCGAAAGACCCGCGGGCCATTATCGATAAACACATGGCTGGGCAGTTGCACGCCATCGATTTCCAATGGAATCAATGGGTCGGGCAGGTCTTGTGCTTGACACTGCGCTCGCAAAGTCAGCAAATCAGCCTTAGAATTGTAAGGCAAAACGTACAGAATAGGACGAGAGGGGTCTAGCCCTAACTCAGTCACAGGGTCTGCCGGAATAACCTTGCTTTTTACCAACATTTTAAGTGGTAAATTCAATAACTTATAATATATTTTACGCCAACCTGACATAACTACATGAAGCCTCTTGTTAGCAATTCGTCGCAAGGATACCAGAAACTGGTTTTGAGATCTGTGGTGATAAGACAACAGAAAGCGGCAAAAATCATCATTAACTTAAGATAAAGGCAATAAAACATGGCGAATCAATCAACAGGGCTGGCCCGAGTCTATAAAGCGGCCGGTTATTCTGTGAAAGGCTTAACGGCTGCCTGGAAAAACGAAGCGGCATTTCGTCAGGAAGCTGTTGCTGCCATAATCGCTATCATACTGGCCTTCTGGCTGGATGTAGATGCTATCGCACGCCTTTTATTAATTGGTAGCGTGGTTTTAGTGATCATTATCGAAGTCATTAACAGTGCGATTGAGGCGGTAGTGGACAGGATTGGCAGTGAGTTCCATGAGCTATCGGGCCGCGCCAAAGATATGGGGTCCGCGGCAGTATTCCTCGCTATCTTGTTAGCGTTATTTGTTTGGATAACCGTACTTTGGCAGCATGCTGGTTAACGTTATGCCGAACAATGCCGCAGAAATAAGCTGTGATTAATCCCTGTTTTTATTCACTCTTTGGTTCCCAACACCCGCATACCTGTATATACTCACAGCAAGACTGTATAAACAAACAGGGGGCGGAATGAAAGCACTTACTACCAGACAGCAAGAGGTTTATGACCTGGTTCGCGATCACCTAGCGCAAACCGGCATGCCACCGACCCGTGCCGAAATTGCGCAGCGTCTGGGGTTTCGCTCTCCTAACGCCGCTGAAGAGCATTTAAAAGCACTGGCCCGTAAAGGCGTCATTGAGATTGTTTCTGGCGCTTCCCGTGGCATTCGTTTGCTGATGGAAGAAGAAGACGGCCTGCCACTGATTGGTCGGGTTGCCGCAGGTGAACCTTTGCTGGCACAGCAGCATATCGAAGGGCACTACAAAGTAGACCCATCAATGTTTAAACCGAGTGCAGATTTTCTGTTGCGGGTTAATGGGATGTCGATGAGAGATATCGGTATTCTGGATGGCGACCTATTAGCGGTGCATAAAACGCAAGATGTGCGTAACGGGCAAGTGGTCGTGGCACGAATTGATGATGAAGTGACGGTAAAACGCTTGAAAAAACAAGGTAATATCGTACAGCTTCTGCCAGAAAATAGTGAGTTCCAACCGATTATTGTCGATCTGCGCGAACAAAGCTTTACCATTGAAGGATTGGCCGTCGGTGTTATCCGTAATGGCGACTGGATCTAACATTAGCGTTTTATATTGAACTGATAAGCCGTTCCTGCTCAGGAGCGGCTTTTTATTATGAATGACCCCATTAAACGATTCAGATACCCAAAATAATTGACGTTGCAGGTAGGCAGCCGCAAAGAAGCTCGCTAATTCCGATCAATGCTAACGACAAGTAGATGATTCGGATGACAAATCTGCGGGGAGAAAATTTGAATGCTGCTTGCAGCGGCCTCTCAGAGGTGATGTCTGGGAAGGGGCCAAGTAACAAGTACAGCTAGCCTGCTACAGCTCCAAGTATGGAAAAGTTATTTAGATTGAGACGATTCCGACAATAAGTTATTACCTACTGTTTTAACTGAATAATATCAGTGCTTATTTTTACTTTATAGCTATAATCTCAGTGATTAATATTATCCTGGCTTTAATTGCTAGTATCCTCTGCTATAGTTATTCGTACGGTAAGCGAAACAACGAAGTTTAATTTTAAATTATGACTGTGAGTGACTAATTTAAATGTGGTTGTTTTTCTCAATAGAGAATGTTTATCGTATTGAATTAAATAAACTGACTAATCCCAAGGTAACGGAGATATTATGAATAAAGATCAAGCCGACGGTAACTGGAAGCAGTTTAAAGGTAAAGTGAAAGAAAAATGGGGCAAGCTGACTGACGATGACTTAACGGTAATCGAAGGTAAGCGTGACCAGCTAGTGGGTAAAATCCAGGAGAAATACGGCTATCAGAAAGAGCAAGCCGAGAAAGAAGTCAAAGCCTGGGAAGACCACAGTAAATATCGCTGGTAACAGCATTAAATGGAATTAAATTGATATTGATATAAATTAATCGGGTTTCTCGTTTCATAGAATATGTATTGTTAATCAACCCCGTCTTGTTATTGGTGTATCAACTCCAATTATACTGAAGCGGTGAGGTTATTTTAATAAAAGCTATTCTAGCTAACCTGTATTTATATCTACGTCTGCACACGGATGTGCCTTATTATTAATTATTACCCTGTCGCATTGCTCGCGGCAGTCTGCTTTTTATTAACTGATATATACCCACCAGGGATTTATATCTAAAGTAATTGTAGAGCAGCTAACATTGCAGCAACTTCAATTAGGTACGCAGCTATTTCTTTTTAGTGACAATAGAGTGGTCATGGTCACAATGCTCATGGCTTTCGCATGCTTCAACTTCCCCGCATTCAGCACATAAACCGTGCGCTTCAACCACACTGTGACGCAGTACAAAACCTGATTGTTTTGCTAACTGTGCCAATGCCTCTTCAATGCCCACTGTAGTGCGTTCAGTGACTATTTTGCACCGATCACAGATAAATAGCGCTGAAGTATGGGTTGGCTCTTCAAAATGATGACATAACACATAACTATTAGCCGACTCGACGCGGTGAATAAACCCTTGCTCCAGCAAAAAATCCAATGCGCGATAAACAGTTGGAGGCTTGGCTTGTGGCTCAGACACACGCAACAAATCCAACAGGTCATAGGCACTGATTGCGCCAGGTTGTTGTGCCATTAAGCGTAGTACTTCAAGACGTTGCGGTGTCAGCCGGACGTTACGTTGTTGACACAGACTTTCAGCCTGAGCCAGCAGCTTTTCCTCATCGATAGGTTTCATTATATCCATCCCGCAGCATTTGAATTGAATTGATTTTACCATATTTAGCGTTAATCGCCGAGAGGTGAAAAAACGAGGGGAAGGTGGGTATCACACTTTTGTTAATTCACAGGATTCGATGACAGAACGATCAGTCGTAGAGTTCAATTATCACACAGGCAGCTATGGTCAGCTTCTATGGTATAATTAGTCATTCCATCCCTTTGTAGGGTTCGCTCGGCGGGCAACTTCAAAGGGTATTTGATGAAATAATAACCGATGAAATCACCGTAAATGCACGCAGCCCAGACTTTTTCCAGCACCCCGGCCAATAAGCCACACTACCCCCTACAACGTTTCTCCGTCGCGCCGATGCTCGATTGGACCGATCGTCATTGCCGTTATTTTCATCGTTTGTTAACCAAGCAGACCTTGTTATATACCGAAATGGTCACCACCGGTGCCATTATTCATGGTAAAGCTGACTATCTGGCTTATAGCGAACAGGATCATCCGGTGGCACTGCAACTTGGAGGCAGTGACCCGCAGGCGCTGGCCCATTGTGCCAAATTGGCTGAACAACGCGGCTACAATGAAATAAACCTAAATGTGGGTTGCCCGTCTGATCGGGTACAAAATGGTCGTTTTGGCGCTTGCCTGATGGGTGAGGCTGAACTGGTCGCTGACTGCATTAAAGCTATGCGCGATGTGGTTTCTATTCCTGTCACCGTTAAAACTCGTATCGGCATTGACCAACTGGATAGCTATGAGTTCTTGTGCGAGTTTGTGCAAACGGTGGCGGACCGTGGCGAATGCGATATCTTTACCATTCATGCTCGCAAAGCCTGGCTCTCAGGGCTTAGCCCGAAAGAGAACCGTGAAGTGCCACCGCTGGATTATGAGCGGGTTTATCAGCTCAAGCGTGATTTCCCAACACTGACTATTGCCATTAATGGTGGTGTGAAAACGCTGGCTGAAGCCAAAGAGCATCTTAAACATCTTGATGGGGTAATGATGGGCCGTGAAGCCTACCAAAATCCAAGCATTTTGACCCAAGTGGATCGCGAACTATTTGATGTGAATGCCCCAGTGGTCGATAGCATTAAGGCGATTGAAGCGCTTTATCCTTATATCGAACAGGAGTTGTCTCGCGGCGCTTATTTGGGCCACATCACCCGGCATATTCTTGGGATTTTTCAGGGAATTCCTGGTGCGCGTCAATGGCGTCGTCATCTAAGCGAAAATGCCCATAAGCCAGGTGCTGGCGTTGCTGTAGTAGAGCAAGCCTTAGCGCTGGTCACTCGGCCTTATACCCTTCGTCCTTGAAGTCGCAGGGTTGTTAGCTACGCTAGTTACTCGGCCCATCCGGTGGGCCTCGCAAGGCGAGGCCGCTGCAAGCAGCGTTCAAATCTGCTCCCGGCAGATTTGTCACCCAAATCACTTGACTGTGTAAGCTCATCGGGATGCGTTCACTTGCTGCCTACCTGCGACGCCAATTACTTTGGGTATAATAGAATAGTAAATTAGCTATAAGTTAGTCAAATTGACCATGCCTATCCATTTTTCTGGTAGGCATTAATATTACTTAATCAGTAAATTCAATGAATTAGCCGATATGTTAAAGTTGGCATGCTTCTTGTAGTACTTCTTATAAAATCCCCGATTTGTTCGTTATATTTAATGATGTGGTTGTGGGACATACACCCTTATTAAGGAGCCAGCCATGTTTGAAATTCTCTTTGTTATCGGCTTTTTTGTCATGCTGATGGTAACCGGTATTTCCCTGTTAGGGATCTTCGCTGCATTGCTGGTGGCTGCTGCTTTTATGATGGTGGGTGGCTTATTCGTCATGATGATTAAGCTGCTACCTTGGTTGATTCTGGCGGTTGTGGCGGTCTGGATATGGCGTTCGATGCAGAAACCGATAGTCCGGCGTTACTAAAATTTCCCTTTCTTGCGGTAGCGATCACAGCCTGAAAGATTAGTGGGGCGAATCAGAGGGAAAACGTATTTTTTCTCGGGCGTGCTTGCTAGGATGCTAACCGATACGATTTGGTATCGCATTTTCATCCCTGCCAGAGGTAAAAATAGCCGTATAAACGGCAGTTAGCTCTGACAGAATACGCTGCTGTACCCCTACATGTGCATCAAAGAAAGCGTTGTAAAGAAGGGCTCCTTAATCGGAGCCCTTTGTTTTTTCAACAATATTACCTTAGGAATGGCCAAACAACTCAGGGTATCAGTAAGCTGGATCCTGTGGTCTGGCGGCTTTCTAGGATTTGATGGGCACGGTGAGCATCACGCAACGGGAATTGCTGTGCTTTTGCCACATCGACATTAATGGCTCCGCCAGCAATCAGTGAAAACAGTTCGTGGCTGGCACTTGCTAACTCTTGCCGATTGGTGACATAAGTGTTGAGGGAGGGGCGAGTAACATATAGCCCGCCTTTTTGGTTCAGGATGGCAAGATCTACTCCTGTCACTGGGCCGGAGGCATTACCGAAACTCACCATCAAGCCTCTGCGCTTAAGGCTATTAAGCGAATCCAGCCAGGTACTTTTCCCAACCGAGTCATACACCACACCCACTTTCTCGCCATTCGTCAGCTCTGCCACCCGTTCGGCGATATTTTCTGTACGATAGTTAATCGTGGCCCAGGCGCCAGCGGCTTTTGCCAATTCGGCCTTTTCATCAGAGCCAACACTGCCGATAAGCTTAGCACCAAGCGCTTTCGCCCACTGGCAAGCAATTAGCCCGACACCACCCGCCGCCGCATGGAATAGGAATACCTCACCCGGTTTTATCTCGTGGGTTTGGCGCAACAGATAGTGGACGGTCAGCCCTTTGAGGAATGATGCTGCGGCCTGCTCGAAAGAGATGTTGTCAGGAAGTATGGCAATCTTCTCTGCCGCAACATTATGCACTTCGCTGTAAGCCCCGAGAGCTGATTGGGCATATACCACCCGGTCACCGACGTTGATTGTGTTAACCGACGAACCAACTTTGGTGACAATTCCCGCCGCCTCTGTTCCCAACCCACTAGGAAACTGTGATGGTGAATAAAGCCCACTGCGAACATAAGTATCGATATAGTTAATACCGATCGCTTTGTTTTCTACCTGAACTTCATGTGCTGCAGGGTCAGAAGGGGTGAAGTCAAGGTATTGCAACACTTCCGGCCCGCCAGTGGTACTGAATTGGATATGCTTTGCCATGGTAGCTCCTATAGATAGGTGTATTTTCACCCTACAGGGTTCTGCTCGGAGTGCCAAGATCTGGCTAATACCGATATGTAATAGGGAATATTATTACCTCTGCGAATAAGACGGTACTGCAATGTGAGCGGCATTTTTTTCCTCATCACCGAACTTTCTGAACTCATCAGCTCCATTCATTTGCGGTCTACCTGCAACTCCAATTACTTTGTGTATATACTAGGCCGTTATATTTTCTATTCGATATTTTCCTATCGCAACAAAGGTAAAGAACACTCTTCATGGCCGCAAAAAAACCAACCAACAATATGACAGAGCCACGAGACCGCCAGATGGAAGGGCTGAAACTCCCGCCTCATTCGCTGGAGGCAGAGCAGTCCGTGTTGGGCGGTTTGATGCTGGATAATGAACGCTGGGATAATGTGTCAGAACGCGTTGCCAGCAATGACTTCTTCAGCCGCCCGCATCGCCGAATCTTTACTGAAATGCAGCGTTTGCTGGAAAACAGCAAACCGATCGATTTGATCACCTTATCTGAGTCGCTAGAGCAAAAAGGCGATCTGGATTCGGTGGGGGGATTTGCCTATCTGGCAGAGTTATCGAAAAACACCCCAAGTGCGGCGAATATTGGTGCCTATGCTGATATCGTGCGCGAACGTGCGGTAGTTCGTGAAATGATCTCGGTCGCCAATGAGATAGCTGACGCCGGTTATGATCCTCAAGGGCGTAGCAGTGAAGATCTGCTGGATTTGGCTGAATCCAAAGTGTTTCAGATAGCTGAAAGCCGTGCCAGTAAAGATGAAGGGCCGAAAAGTGTCGATCAAATCCTCGAAGCCACGGTCGCGCGAATTGAGCAACTTTATCAGCGGCCCCATGATGGGGTGACCGGTGTTTCAACCGGCTTTACCGACCTTGATAAAAAAACCGCCGGATTACAGAAATCAGATTTGATCATTGTCGCCGCACGTCCATCAATGGGTAAAACCACGTTTGCGATGAACTTGTGTGAAAACGCCGCGATGATGCAGGAAAAACCGGTATTGATCTTTAGTTTGGAGATGCCCGGCGATCAGATCATGATGCGTATGCTGGCGTCGCTGTCACATGTTGACCAGACCCGTATCCGAACCGGCCAACTCGATGATGAGGATTGGGCGCGTATTTCCAGCACCATGGGTATATTGATGGAAAAACGCAATATGTACATCGATGACTCATCCGGTCTGACACCGACAGAAGTGCGCTCCCGCGCGCGGCGTATTTTCCGCGAACATGGTGGTTTGAGTCTGATTATGATCGACTACCTGCAATTGATGCGGGTACCGTCTCTTTCAGATAACCGAACGTTGGAAATCGCCGAGATTTCGCGCTCACTCAAAGCACTGGCGAAAGAGTTGCAAGTCCCGGTAGTGGCGTTATCACAGCTTAACCGTAGTTTGGAGCAACGTGCTGATAAACGGCCAGTTAACTCCGACTTACGTGAATCCGGCTCTATCGAACAAGATGCGGACTTAATCATGTTTATCTATCGTGACGAGGTGTATCACGAGAACAGTGATGAGAAAGGGATCGCGCAGATTATTTTGGGTAAACAGCGTAACGGTCCGATCGGATCTGTCCGGCTGAAATTTAACGGTCAATGGTCGCGCTTTGATAACTATGCCGGTCCACAGTACGACGACGAATAGTTTCCCCTTAGTCCTTGACGCTGCAGGGTTGTTAGCGGCGATGACTCACGCGGAACCCTCGCTGGCAGGCGACCTGCAACATCAGGTTCTTTGGGTATAACATCAATTATTAAGGATAAGAAATGAAAGCGGCAACAGCAGTAATCGACCGCCGCGCTCTGCGACATAACTTGCATCAGGTACGGCGCATGGCGCCACAAAGCCGCCTGATTGCTGTTGTGAAAGCAAACGCTTATGGCCACGGGTTATTAGAAACAGCACATACTTTGCAGGATGCCGATTGCTATGGCGTCGCGCGCATCGGCGAAGCTCTGATGCTACGTTCTGGCGGAATTGTAAAACCTATTCTACTGCTGGAAGGGTTTTTTACCGCAGAGGACTTGCCTATTCTGGTGGCTAACCGGATTGAAACCGCAGTACACAGTATTGAACAATTAGAAGCGCTGGAAGCGGCCAATCTCCCTGCTCCGATCAATGTCTGGATGAAGCTCGATACCGGTATGCATCGTTTAGGAGTCCGTCCTGAGCAGGCCGAAGCCTTCTACCAGCGGCTATGTGCTTGCGGCAACGTTAGTCAGCCAGTTAATATTATGAGCCACTTCAGTCGTGCCGACGAACCTGAAGTGGCTACTACCCGCCAGCAACTGGCGTGTTTTGACGCCTTTGCTATTGGCAAACCGGGTAAACAGTCTATTGCTGCATCTGGCGGTATTTTGCTGTGGCCGCAAGCGCATCGTGATTGGGTTCGTCCCGGTATCATACTGTATGGCGTTTCGCCGCTGGATGAACCTTATGCCAGCCATTTTGGTCTACTGCCAGCGATGGCATTAAAATCCAGCCTGATTGCTGTACGTGAACATAAAGCCGGTGAGCCAGTGGGCTACGGCGGTACTTGGGTCAGTGAACGTGATACGCGTCTGGGTGTGGTGGCGATTGGTTACGGTGATGGTTATCCGCGCAGCGCACCATCGGGTACGCCGATGTGGGTCAATGGCCGCGAAGTGCACATTGTGGGGCGGGTATCGATGGACATGATTTCAGTTGATCTTGGGCCAGATAGCAGCGACAAAGTCGGTGATGAAGTGCTGTTGTGGGGCGCGGATTTACCGGTTGAGAAGATCGCCGCTTACACCGGTATCAGTGCCTATGAATTGATCACCAAGCTGACCTCCCGAGTAGCGATGGAATATTTAGGGGAATAAGGTAAGCTGACTAATCAAGGTATAGACAATTATTATCAATCCAGGAGAGCAGCGCCGTGTTCCAAAATGTTGATGCCTATGCAGGTGACCCGATCCTGTCATTGATGGAGAGTTTTAAAGCCGATAGCCGGGCACATAAAGTGAATCTGAGTATCGGGCTTTATTACAATGAGCAGGGTGAGATCCCGCAAATGCAGGCAGTGGATACCGCTGAAACCCAATTGAATGCTCAGCCACATGGGACACCGGTTTACTTGCCGATGGAAGGTCTGCAATCTTATCGTACTGCTATTTTGCAGCTACTATTTGGCAGCGATCACCCTATGCTGGCTCAGCAACGAGTAGCGACTATCCAAACTGTCGGTGGCTCCGGTGCATTGAAAGTGGGTGCTGATTTCCTTCATTCCTATTTCCCAGATTCTCAGGTGTGGGTCAGTGACCCTACGTGGGAAAACCATGTCGCTATTTTCAGTGGCGCAGGGTTTAAGGTGAATACCTACCCGTACTTTGATAATGACAAGCTGGGCGTAAAATTCGATCAAATGCTGGCAACGTTGCAGCAGTTACCGGCCAGAAGCATTGTTTTGCTCCATCCTTGCTGCCATAACCCAACCGGATCTGATCTGACGAATGCACAGTGGGATCAGGTTATTGGCGCGGCTAAAGACCGGGATCTGATCCCGTTCCTGGATATTGCCTATCAGGGTTTTGGTGCTGGGCTGAATGAAGATGCTTATGCGATTCGAGCCATGGCGGCAGCGGAGTTACCCTGTCTGGTCAGTAACTCCTTCTCTAAAATCTTCTCTCTGTATAACGAACGGGTCGGTGGCCTTTCCGTGGTATGTGAAAGTGAAGAAGCTGCTGGTCGGGTATTGGGGCAACTGAAAGCCACGGTGCGGCGTAACTATTCCAGCCCGCCAAACTTTGGTGCACAGGTTGTTTCAAAAGTACTGCATGACAGCGAGTTACGGGCGCAATGGCAGGCTGAAGTGGAGCAGATGCGTCGGCGTATTATTGAAATGCGCAGCACGTTGGTGGAAGCCTTGAAGGCAGCACTACCCAATCGCAATTTTGATTACTTACTGCAACAGCGTGGCATGTTCAGCTATACCGGTTTTAGTGCCGCTCAAGTGGACCGTCTGCGTGACGAGTTTGGCGTGTATCTGATTGCCAGCGGCAGGATGTGTATGGCAGGCGTCAACCACAGCAATGTTCAGCGGGTAGCAGCTGCGTTTGCGGCAGTACAGTAATTAGAGATCCGCGTTATCTGAGACGACGAACTGTTTAAGGCGATAGAAATATCGCCTTTTTGCTTTATTTTTTCCACCATCTTTCCGTCACTTATCCACATAACCTGTCTGGTTAGCCCTCCGCCAATGGCTGTAAATAGATTAAAGAATATACTAAATAAGGTGGCAGCCCCATGCCCAATGATCATTCATCGCTCACAGTAAATCTTCTGTTATAAGTGCAAGCTAATACTTCAGCATGTTGCTGTATCCGATGGAATGAATACGCTATGAGGCCCTTTCGCTAGACGGCACTGGCCCATTACAGGAGATAACCCAATGAATAATTCAGCATTATTGGAATACTGCATGTCTAAACCGGGGGCAGAGCAGAGTGATCATGAGGAATGGCAGACCAATCAGATTAAAGTAGCCGATGTGATGTTTGCGATGGTGGGTGAAATTGGTGGGCGGCCCTCTATTTCGGTAAAAACCAGCCCTGAGTTGGCGGAGAGTTTGCGAGAGCAACATCCGGAGATCGTGCCGAGTGAACACTTGAATAAAGCGCACTGGAACACGGTGTTTCTGGATGGACAATTACCGAACTCACAATTTTACTCGTTAATTGACCGCTCTTATCAATTGGTATTGCAGGGGTTACCGGAACATAGGCGACAGGAGCTGGCTGTTTGATACCCCCTTGGTACTTGGAGTTGCAGGGTTGTTAGCCAGGTTCATTATTTGGCCCATCCTTGGGCCTGGCTGATTTGTTGTTCACGGGTTGCCAACCTGCAGCTCCAATGATTTTGGATGCTGATAGATTATTTGATGCTCTACTTACGTTGCAGCATTGGCTTGAGGAAGCGTGCGGTATGTGACGCGGCGCATTCTGCAACAGTCTCTGGTGTACCGGCGACCAGAATCTCGCCACCGCCACTACCGCCTTCTGGCCCCAGATCGACAATCCAATCAGCAGTCTTAATCACATCCAGATTGTGCTCAATGACCACAATGGTATTGCCCTGATCGCGCAGCTGATGCAACACCGCCAGCAGTTGCTGAATATCAGCAAAATGCAGACCGGTAGTCGGCTCGTCCAGAATATAGAGCGTCTGACCGGTGCCGCGTTTTGATAGTTCACGCGACAGTTTCACCCGTTGCGCTTCACCACCCGACAGCGTAGTCGCAGATTGCCCCAGACAGATATAGGACAGGCCCACATCTATCAGTGTTTGCAGCTTACGCGCCAGTGCCGGAACCGCATCAAAGAACTCGCGAGCCTCTTCGATAGTCATCGCCAGCACTTCGTGGATACTTTTACCTTTGTATTTTACTTCCAGCGTTTCACGGTTATAACGCTTACCTTTACACTGGTCGCATGGCACATAGATATCGGGCAGGAAATGCATTTCGACTTTAATCACCCCGTCGCCCTGGCAGGCCTCGCAACGACCCCCTTTGACGTTAAAGCTGAAGCGGCCTGGCGTATAACCACGGGTACGTGATTCAGGAACACCGGCAAACAGCTCACGAATGGGGGTAAAGATACCGGTATAGGTCGCCGGGTTAGAGCGTGGCGTCCGGCCAATCGGGCTTTGGTCAATATCGATGACTTTATCGAAATGCTCCAAGCCTTGAATTTCACGGAATGGCGCCGGTTCGTTGCTGGTCGCGCCGTTCAACTGGCGCTGGGCGATACAATATAAGGTGTCGTTGATAAGCGTTGACTTACCTGAGCCAGAAACCCCGGTAATACAGCTAAACAGCCCGACCGGCAGGGTCAGCGTGACATCTTTCAGGTTATTGCCGCTGGCACCAATCAGTTTTAACACTTTGGTTGGGTCCCCCGGCACGCGTTGCGCAGGTATGGCGATTTCTCGTTTGCCGCTAAGGAACTGACCGGTCAGTGACTTAGGCTCAGCCATGATGTCCTCAACGGTCCCTTCGGCCACCACCTCACCACCATGCACACCCGCACCCGGGCCAATATCAATCACATGGTCGGCTGCGCGGATAGCGTCTTCATCATGTTCCACTACAATCACGGTGTTACCCAGATTGCGCAGATGAATCAACGTTTCCAGCAACCGTTCATTATCACGTTGGTGCAAGCCGATGGACGGTTCATCCAGTACATACATGACACCCACCAAGCCGGCGCCAATTTGACTGGCCAAACGGATACGTTGCGCTTCACCACCAGACAGTGTTTCCGCCGAACGGGACAACGACAGATAATTCAGCCCGACGTTAACCAGGAACTTCAGCCGATCGCCAATCTCTTTCAGTACTTTCTCAGCAATTTGCGCCCGCTGACCACTTAGTTTCATGTTTTGGAAGAAGGTCAGTGCGTGGCCGATGCTCAGTTCAGAAATCTCGGGCAAAGTGGTGTTTTCGACAAACACATAACGCGCTTCGCGGCGCAAGCGAGTACCGTGGCATGAAGCACAGGAGCGATTGCTAATATATTTGGCCAGTTCCTCACGTACTGCACTGGATTCCGTCTCTTTATAGCGACGTTCCATATTGTGCAACACCCCTTCAAATGGGTGGCGGCGAACGGTGGTATCACCCCGATCGTTAATGTATTTGAATTCAATGGTATCTTTGCCAGAACCGTATAAAACGGCGTGCTGTATCGCGCTATCGAGCGAGTTAAATGGCGTTTCGATATCAAACTTATAATGATCTGCCAGTGAACGCAGCATCTGGAAGTAATAGAAGTTGCGGCGATCCCAACCACGGATGGCACCACCCGCCAGCGACAGCTCTGGATTCTGTAATACACGGTCTGGATCAAAGAACTGCTGTACCCCTAAGCCGTCACAAGTTGGGCAGGCGCCCGCCGGGTTGTTAAAGGAGAACAGGCGTGGTTCCAACTCACTCATACTGTAGCCGCAAATCGGGCAGGCAAAGTTGGCGGAGAACAGCAACTCTTCGGCGTGAGGGTCGTCCATATCGGCAACGACGGCAGTACCACCAGAAAGCTCCAGTGCCGTTTCAAATGATTCAGCCAGACGCTGAGCCAGATCTTCACGCACTTTGAAGCGATCGACCACCACTTCAATGGTATGTTTTTTTTGCAGTTCTAATTTCGGTGGATCAGACAGATCACACACCTCGCCATCGATCCGCGCCCGGATATAGCCCTGCATAGCCAGACCTTCCAGCGTTTTGGTATGTTCGCCTTTGCGATCTTTTACCACCGGAGCCAGTAACATCAAGCGGCGGCCTTCCGGCTGACTGATGACGTTATCCACCATCTGACTGACGGTTTGCGCGGCTAGCGTAACATCGTGATCTGGGCAGCGTGGTTCACCGACACGGGCGAACAGCAAACGCAGATAATCATGGATTTCAGTGATGGTACCCACAGTCGAACGTGGGTTATGCGAAGTTGATTTTTGCTCAATAGAGATTGCCGGTGACAGACCTTCAATATGGTCGACATCCGGTTTTTCCATCAGCGATAGAAATTGGCGCGCATAGGCGGAAAGAGACTCAACATAACGGCGTTGCCCCTCGGCATACAAGGTATCAAAAGCCAGTGAGGATTTGCCTGAACCCGATAGACCGGTGACCACGATCAGTTTGTCGCGCGGGATAATCAGGTTGATATTCTTAAGATTATGGGTGCGAGCGCCCCGAACTTCTATATTATCCATTCAAACACTTCCCGGATGTAAACTGAGCCTCTCCCGTGCCCTTTTTTACTCTTCGTACTTGAAGCCGCAGGGTTGTTGGCTGCGTTCACTCACCTAATCACTTACTGGCTGTAAGCTCATAGGGACTCGCTCGCCGCCTACCTGCAACTCCAATTACTTTGAGTAATGTATAGACGCATTTTGCAGCGTCAAAAAAGGACACAGCCAGTACGAAACGGATAATTATGACACA
Source organism: Yersinia sp. 2540 StPb PI (assembly GCF_052217165.1). Taxonomy (NCBI): domain Bacteria; kingdom Pseudomonadati; phylum Pseudomonadota; class Gammaproteobacteria; order Enterobacterales; family Yersiniaceae; genus Yersinia; species Yersinia sp. 2540 StPb PI. The sequence goes on along the minus strand of NZ_JAZGQC010000001.1, from coordinate 41,721 downwards.
AAAAAACCTGAATGGATATCCAGTATTCGAGTGCAATTAAGGCAGATGTCATGATAAAACTGCAACACATTTCGCAGTTATGATCTACTGTGCCGTTTACCTGCTAGCGTGTTAAACTTACTCGCTTATACTCGTCATACTTCAAGTTGCATGTGCGTTAGCTACACTTAATAACCCGAATCACTTACGACAGTAAGCTCATCGGGATTATCTCGTTTGCCGCCTTCCTGCAACTCGAATTATTTAGAGCATGTACTGTACAAAATTTACTTCATCAGGAGAGTTCACATGGCCAGCAGAGGCGTAAACAAAGTGATTTTGGTCGGGAATTTGGGCCAAGACCCGGAAGTCCGCTACATGCCAAACGGCGGAGCTGTTGCCAATATCACCCTGGCCACTTCCGAAAGCTGGCGTGATAAAGCCACCGGCGAGCAGAAAGAAAAAACTGAATGGCACCGTGTGGTGTTGTTCGGCAAACTGGCAGAAGTGGCGGGTGAATATCTGCGTAAAGGCTCTCAGGTTTATATTGAAGGCGCACTGCAAACCCGTAAATGGACAGATCAGGCTGGTGTTGAGAAATACACCACAGAAGTTGTGGTTAATGTGGGCGGCACCATGCAAATGCTGGGTGGCCGTCAGGGCGGCGGTGCTCCGGCAGGTGGTGGTGCACCACAAGACTGCGGGGCGCAAGGCGGTTGGGGTCAACCTCAGCAGCCACAAGGTGGTAACCAGTTCAGCGGCGGTCAGACTTCACGTCCGGCCCAGTCTGCACCAGCAGCACAACCACAAGGCGGCAATGAGCCACCAATGGATTTCGATGATGATATCCCGTTCTGATGGCGCTGTTTTTTAAGCACAACAGTGCTGATTAGGAAAATAAAGCCCTGTCTCGACAGGGCTTTTTGTTGGTGTTAAGCCGCGCCTGAGGGATGAGATTTTTATACCTCGATATATCTGTTTTTGCTTTCTTAAAATCGGTGTTGGCAGCTTTGCAAACCAAAAAATGATTTTATCACTATAATCAATACTCTGATGTTCATCATATGGAGCTTGGTCATGGTCACGGTTCACCATCTGAATAATTCACGTTCACAACGTATCTTGTGGATGCTGGAGGAACTGCAAGTTCCTTATGAGTTGAAGCGCTATCAGCGCGACCCCGGCAGCTTACTGGCACCACCAGAATTGAAAAAAATCCATCCATTGGGGAAATCACCGGTGATTACTGATGGTGATCTCACCTTGGCGGAGTCTGGTGCCATTATTGAGTATTTACAGGAAACCTATGATGCACAGGGGCTATTTAAGCCCACCGGTCACTATGATCGTCAACAGTTCCGTTACTGGATGCACTATGCCGAAGGCTCATTGATGCCCTTGCTGGTGATGAAACTTATCTTTAGCCGATTGGGTGGGCCGCCAGTGCCGTGGATTATTCGCCCGGTTGCCAAGGCTCTGGGTGATGGCGTACAGAAAAGTTATCTGAATAAGCAAATTGCTACTCACCGCGATTATCTGGAACAGCATTTGACGAATAATCAGTGGTTTGCTGGCAGTGATTTCAGCGCGGCGGATATTCAGATGAGTTTTCCTATCGAGGCAATCAACACCCGTGGTGGTCTTGAGGGGTTCCCGAAACTGCAAGATTTCTTAGTGCGTATTCATCAGCGCCCAGCCTACCAACAGGCGATTGAGAAGGGCGGAGCTTACAAACTGGAAGGCTGATAACCGATGATTCGGCATCATTGCCACGCAAAGTAAATGAGTGTGAGGCTACTCACACTTTTGTTTCCCGTCAAATTAATGCTCCCCGACAAATTAATGTAAAAAAATGCAATAAATGTCGCTATCTGGTGTTGATTAGTCGCTGCCAATAGCTAGATAATCGTTTGCCTTCCAATACGCTTATTGCGGGGGGATTGTTTCCTTCGATTTTTTTTCAGTCATGCGTGCTTCCAGCTAATCGTTTGCTATTTTCTCCACCATGAAGATGTTGGAGGCGTTGTCGAGTTAATCGGCAAAAACGGAAACGATTACGTAGGGAAGGGCGCCTGACTTGCTGACTACTTTAAAATGACACACAGGGGACATAACCATGTCTAGCACCAACCCTCAAGTGAACCGGGCAGTAACGCCAAAAGGTTCGCTTGATGCATTTTTCAAGCTTAGTGAACGCGGCAGTAATGTACGCCAGGAAGTGCTGGCTGGCCTGACAACCTTTCTCGCCATGGTCTACTCGGTCATTGTTGTACCAAGTATGCTTGGCAAAGCGGGTTTCCCACCAACAGCGGTGTTTGTGGCAACCTGTCTGGTTGCCGGTCTTGGTTCTTTGTTGATGGGGTTGTGGGCCAACTTGCCGATGGCGATTGGTTGCGCCATATCACTGACAGCGTTTACGGCATTCAGCTTGGTGCTGGGGCAACACATCAGTATTCCTGTGGCATTGGGGGCAGTATTCCTGATGGGGGTGCTGTTCACTATTATCTCTGTGACCGGTATCCGTTCATGGATATTGCGTAATTTGCCGATGGGCGTGGCACATGGTACCGGTATCGGTATCGGCTTGTTCCTGTTGCTGATTGCAGCAAACGGTGTCGGCCTGGTTATCAAAAACCCGATTGAAGGTTTACCGGTTGCACTGGGTGCATTTACCTCTTTCCCGGTCATGATGACTTTGCTGGGGCTGGCGGTGATTTTCGGTCTGGAAAAACTGCGAGTGCCGGGTGGCATTCTGCTGGTGATCATCGCCATCTCGGTTATCGGCCTGATTTTTGATCCGAGTGTGACCTATCAAGGGCTGTTTGCGATGCCAAGCCTGGCGGATGCTAACGGCAATTCATTGATTTTCAGCCTTGATATCATGGGTGCATTGAAACCTGTGGTGCTGCCAAGTGTATTGGCATTAGTGATGACTGCCGTATTTGATGCCACCGGGACTATCCGCGCGGTAGCGGGTCAGGCTAATTTGTTGGATAAAGACGGCCAGATCATCAGCGGCGGTAAAGCTCTGACATCTGACTCCGTCAGCAGCATTTTTGCTGGTTTGGTGGGCGCTGCGCCTGCGGCGGTTTATATCGAATCTGCCGCCGGTACTGCCGCTGGTGGTAAAACCGGTTTGACCGCTACCGTGGTAGGTATTTTGTTCCTGCTGATGCTGTTCCTGTCGCCACTATCCTATTTGGTTCCGGCTTATGCGACGGCACCGGCTCTGATGTATGTAGGGTTGCTGATGTTGAGCAACGTATCCAAACTGGATTTCGAAGACTTTGTTGATGCGATGTCTGGCCTGCTCTGTGCCGTGTTTATCGTGCTGACTTGTAATATCGTCACCGGTATTATGTTGGGCTTCAGCTCGCTGGTTATTGGCCGTATCTGTTCCGGTGAATGGCGTAAACTGAATGTCGGTACTGTGATTATCGCTATCGCGTTAGTGGCATTCTATGCGGGTGGCTGGGCAATCTAAGCGATGAGTTTTTGCTGGCATCGGGGTGACGCTGTCCCCGATGCCACAGCGGTTTTTAATAACCCTATTTTCTTTGTTTTTTCCTGCCATCAGTTACAGGTTTTTTCCCCGTTTAACAAAAAAGTGATCTACTATCAAAAGCTAAACTCCGGCCCTGTCTACGGGCGGGTGAGGTTAAATCTTATATTGAGTTGTGTTGAGTTGAGTCTAAGGAAAGCATGGAAATCTTTTTTACAATCCTCATCCTGATTCTGGTGGTGTCGCTTTCCGGCGTTGTCACTCGGATGTTGCCGTTTCAAATCCCCCTTCCTCTGATGCAGATTGTCTGTGGTGCCTTGTTGGCCTTCCCCCACTTTGGTTTGCATGTCGATTTTGACCCGGAATTATTCCTGGTACTGTTTATTCCACCGCTGCTCTTTGCCGACGGCTGGAAAACACCGACACGAGAGTTTATTCACCATGGGCGGGAGATATTTGGTCTGGCGCTGGCATTGGTGCTGGTCACCGTGGTGGGTATCGGCTATCTGATTTACTGGATGGTGCCGGGTATTCCGCTGGTAGCCGCGTTTGCACTGGCGGCGGTATTGTCGCCAACCGATGCTGTGGCATTATCCGGCATTGTGGGGAAAGGGCGCATACCTAAATCGATTATGGGCGTATTAGAAGGGGAGGCGTTGATGAATGATGCCTCTGGTCTGGTTGCGCTAAAGTTTGCCATTGCGGTTGCAATGGGGACGATGGTCTTTACCGTGTCTGGTGCCACACTTGAGTTCCTAAAAGTGGCGATTGGTGGCCTGCTGGCTGGTGTGGCGGTAACCTGGCTATACAGTAAGTCACTGCGCCTGATGAGCCGCTGGAGTGGTGATGATCCGGCAACACAAATTGTCTTACTGCTGCTGTTGCCGTTCGCTTCTTATCTGATTGCTGAGCATATTGGCGTCTCCGGCATTCTGGCCGCAGTGGCGGCAGGGATGACCATCAGTCAGTCCGGGGTTATCCGTAATGCGCCATTGACGATGCGGTTACGTGCTGACAGCGTGTGGTCGATGCTGGAGTTTGTGTTTAACGGCATGGTGTTCATCCTGTTGGGGCTGCAATTACCGGGGATTTTGGAAACATCAATCATACAGGCTGAACTGGACCCAACCATTCAAACCTGGAACCTCTTCGCGGATGTTGCCATTATTTATGGTGCGTTGTTGGTACTGCGCTTTAGCTGGCTATGGTCGATGAAGAAAATCAGTAAACGCATCCTGACCAAACGGCCACTGGAGTTTGGCAATTACACCACACGTGAACTGTGGGTGGCGTCATTCGCAGGGGTACGGGGAGCGATTACTCTTGCCGGTGTCCTCTCTATTCCGTTATTCCTCAGCGATGGTTCAGCCTTCCCATCCCGTTACCAGTTGGTATTTATCGCCACCGGTGTGATTCTGCTGTCGGTTATTATCGGGGTGATTGCTTTGCCGCCATTGCTGCGTGGTGTGGTGGTAGCAGATAAAAGTGCCAGCCGTGAAGAAGTGCGTTTCGCCCGGGCGGCGACTGCCGAGGTGGCAATTGTTAGCCTGAATAAAATGGAAGAGCGGCTGGCAGCCAGCAGCGAGGAGAATATTGACCCAGAGTTGCTAAAAGAGATCAGTTCACGAGTTATCGGGACATTGCGACGGCGTACCGGCAGTAAGGATGAAATTGAGAACACCTTGCTGGTTGAGAATCTGGAGCGGCGTTTTCGTTTAACCGCATTACGAGCCGAGCGTGGGGAACTGTATCACCTGCGTGCGACGCAGAAAATCAGCAATGAAACGCTGCAAAAACTGCTGCACGATTTGGATTTGCTGGAAGCGCTGCTGATCGAAAAAGAAGGTTAACGCTTCTTAAATCCGGCTGCCGTTCGGTGGCCGGTTTATAAAAAGGGTGAGGACACCCTCACCCGCAAGTACGCAATGGAAAACCCAAAGTAATGAATCAGTTAATGAATAACCTGCGCCAGAAACGCCTGGGTGCGCTCTGATTTCGGGTTAGAAAAGAATTCGGCGGGTGGTGCTTGTTCCACTATCTCCCCACGGTCCATAAAAATAACCCGATCGGCAACGGTACGGGCAAAACCCATCTCGTGGGTTACACACAACATGGTCATGCCTTCATTTGCCAGACTGATCATGGTATCCAGCACTTCTTTCACCATCTCAGGGTCCAGCGCCGAGGTTGGTTCATCAAATAGCATGATTTTGGGTTTCATACACAGCGAACGGGCGATTGCCACCCGCTGCTGCTGGCCACCGGAAAGTTGGCCGGGGAACTTATGGGCGTGCTCTGCAATCCGCACTCGTTCTAAATAATGCATTGCCAATTCGTCGGCCTCTTTCTTTGGCATCTTACGTACCCAGCTTGGCGCCAGCGTGCAGTTTTGCATCACCGTTAAGTGCGGGAACAGATTGAAGTGTTGGAACACCATGCCGACCTCGGTACGTACCCGTTCAATATTGCGCAGGTCATCGTTAAGTTCGATGCCATCCACCATGATTTTCCCCTGCTGATGCTCTTCCAGATGGTTGATGCAGCGGATAGTGGTAGATTTACCTGAGCCAGAAGGACCGCAAAGTACGATGCGTTCGCCAGGGCGCACATGTAAATTGATATCTTTCAATACGTGGAACTGCCCGTACCACTTATTGACGTTTTCCAGCGTAATCATCATTTTATCACCTGGAGTTGGCTGATTGTCGCTCATGTTATGCCTCAATGTGTGGAACGTCCGGTGTGAAAGCGCTTTTCCAGATGCTGGCTGTAGCGCGACATGCTGAAACAGAAAATCCAATAGACAGCGGCGGCAAAGACATAGCCTTCGGTCGACATCCCCAACCAGGCAGGGTCGACGGTGGCTTGTTGCACGCTGCTGAACAAATCAAACAGACCAATGATGATAACCAGACTGGTATCTTTAAACAGGGCGATAATGGTGTTTACCAACCCGGGGATCACCATCTTCAGGGCTTGTGGCAAAATGACCAGCCCTTGGGTTTTCCAATAGCCCAGCCCCAGTGACTCGGCGGCTTCGGTCTGTCCTCTGGGCAAGGCCTGTAACCCGCCGCGCACCACTTCTGCCACATAGGCCGATTGGAACAATACCACCCCGACCAAGGCACGGATCAGTTTGTCGATGCTGGTGCCTTCGGTCATAAACAGCGGCAACATCACCGAGGACATAAACAGCACGGTGATTAGCGGCACCCCGCGCCAGAACTCGATAAATACCACTGACAGAATACGCACCACTGGCATACTCGAACGGCGGGCCAAGGCCAATAAAATCCCCAGCGGTAGCGCACCGGCAATACCTACTGCGGCAATGATCAGCGTCAGTGTCAGGCCGCCCCACTGGCGGGTCTCAACCCGGGTTAACCCGAGGAAACCGCCATATAACATCAACCACACCAGCAGTGGGTACGCCACCATCCACACCGCCAAATAGCGGCCTCGATGTGGCATAGCGCGCCAGAACAATGGAATGAGCGTCAGCAATCCGATGATCAAGGTGGTGTTGATGCGCCAGCGCTGCTCAATGGGATAAAGGCCATACATAAATTGGCCAAAGCGCGCATGAATAAACACCCAGCAGGCACCCTCACGGGTACAATCAGTGCGCGATGTACCTAGCCAGTTGGCGTTAAAAATAGTCCAATTCAGTAATGGCGGGATCAATTGCCACATCAGCCACAGGCACAGCAGCGTCAGCAGACTATTAGTCCAACTGGAAAACAAATTCTTTCTCGCCCAAAACACCATCCGGCTTAACGGGTTGCCCGGCCGTACTGTGCTGGGTGGTTCACGGGTTAGTGTCATCGTCATTCGCTTCCCTTAGCGCTCTACCAGCGCGATCCGCCGGTTGTAGAGATTCATTAAAAATGAAATGGATAGGCTAATAACCAAATAGACTGACATGGTAATGGCGATGGTTTCTATCGCCTGACCAGTCTGGTTCAGCACTGTGCCGGCAAACAACGACACCATATCTGGATAGCCGATAGCGGCTGCCAGTGAGGAGTTTTTGACGATGTTCAGGTATTGACTGGTGAGTGGCGGAATGATGACCCGTAACGCCTGTGGCAGAATAACCTGACGCAAGGTGACGGTGTTGGGCAGCGCCAGTGAACGGGCTGCTTCATGCTGACCATAGGGCACGGACTGAATGCCTGAACGAATCACCTCAGCAATAAAGGTCGAGGTATAAACTGACAGTGCCAAGGTCAAGGCCGCCAATTCAGGGATAAGAACCAGGCCACCTTTAAAGTTAAAGCCGCGTAACTGCGGTAGATCCCAATGCAGTGCCGAGCCATACAGAAAATGGGCCGCTGCTGGTAGAGCCATCAACAGTAGTAAGGCCATCGGCCAGGTGCGGTGAAACTGACCGGTATGTAACTGACGGAAATGGTTATAGCGATACAGCGCCACGGTGATAACAACGGCCAGCAGCACAGCGAGTATGGCGGGTATAAAACCGGCAGCAAACTCCGGTGATGGCAGATACAAGCCACGGTTGCTGAGAAAAGCCACACCGAAGGCATCCAGACTCTGTCGTGGCCCCGGTAGATTGCGTAATACCGCGAAATACCAGAAGAAGATTTGCAGCAAGGGCGGGATATTACGGAATGTCTCGATATAGATAGTGGACAGTTTGCGTAACAGCCAGTTATCAGATAAACGCGCCAGCCCAAGGAAGAACCCGAGGATCGACGCAAAGAAAATACATAATACTGATACCAGCAAGGTATTGAATAACCCGACCAAAAACACCCGGCCGTAGGTATCACCTTGCTCATAATCGATAAGATGCTGAACAATACCAAAACCGGCGCTGTTATTCAGGAAAGCAAAGCCGGAGGTGATGCCCCGGGTCGACAGGTTGGTAATGGTGTTATGGAAAAGATACGCACCGCATCCGATCAGTATCAATAGCGCGATAATTTGATACAACCAGGCGCGTACCGCTGGATTGGTCAGCGAAAAGGCACCTTTGACGGTTGGGCGTTGTGACATAGTGTGGGCCTCGGTCTGGATAATACATCCGGCAGGGCGGGCCTGCCGGAGAGGTAATCAGTAATCAGCGAACCGGAGGCGCGTACTGGAGACCGCCATTGTTCCACAGCGCATTCTGGCCGCGTTTTATTTTCAGCTCACTGCCCAAACCGACGTTACGGTCGAAGCTTTCGCCGTAGTTACCCACTTGTTTCACGATTTTAACCACCCAATCGTTAGGCACTTTCAGATCTTTACCATAGTTGCCTTCCTGACCTAACAGATGGGCCATATCCGGTGTGGTTGGTTTTGCTGCCAGTGCTTCGACGTTTTTCGACGTCACACCCATCTCTTCAGCATTTAACATGGCAAACAGTGTCCAGCGCACGATGGCGAACCAGTCCTCATCACCCCGGCGCACAACCGGTCCCAGTGGTTCTTTAGAGATAACTTCCGGTAATACTATAAATTCGTCTGGTTTACCTAATTTGATACGCAGTGCGTACAGTTGTGATTGGTCAGAGGCCAATGTGTCACAGCGCCCGGAATCCAATGCCTTGGCACTTTCGTCAGAACGGTCGAAGGTAACTGGAGTGTATTGCATTTTATTGGCTTTAAAGTAATCAGCGACGTTCAACTCAGTATCTGTACCGGCCTGAATACACACCGTCGCCCCGTCCAGCTCTTTGGCGCTTTTCAGCCCCGCTTTATTGTGGGTCAGGAAGCCGATACCGTCGTAATAGTTCACTCCGGTAAATAACATCCCCATGCCAGCATCACGGGATGAAGTCCAGGTGGTGTTACGTGACAAAATATCAACTTCACCCGATTGCAGGGCGGTAAAACGCTCTTTTGCGGTAAGCGGGGTGTATTTTACTTTTTCTGCATCACCAAAAATGGCAGCAGCTACGCCACGGCAGACATCGACATCCAGACCAGAGAACTTGCCGCTGGCATCTGCATAGGAGAAACCGGGCAACCCATCACTGATACCACATTGTACAAAACCTTTTTTCTTCACCGCATCCAAAGTAGTGCCCGCGTGGGCCTGACCCGCTAATGCCACTAATGAGGCGGCGGCAACCAGTGTTGAAATCATTATTTTCTTCATGAAAGCGTCCTGTGAGGCAAAGTCGAGCCTATTTTAATTTTGTAGCGCACCAGTGATGCACCGTCGCTGTCTGTTGGCGTGTAGCCAGTTTGGTATTAGCAAATGGGATGCCAGAGTTGCATTTCATTGATGATATGAGTAATTACTTAGCGTTAACTCTTTGTAGGTAATTTCTGACCGGGTAGGATGCACTTAAATGGCGCATTTAACGGCGGATTGATACTTTTTAGTGCAGAAAATTCTTATATACAGCGATGAACGAGAGATAAGAGTAATTGAACCAGACTGAGGTATACATTTCGTCAATGTAATAACATAAAAAGCGGCATAGACAGGTGAAATTCGGATTTTTTAAATCTCTGATCCGTTATCTAATCCTCTTGGGAGTGTTTTAACGTAAACACATTAGAGAGAAGGATAGGGATTATGCCTCGTTATTTAACCGCCCTGATGTGCGGGCTGCCATTGCTGTTTACCGCCAGTTGTCTGGCACAGGTGAATGTTGAAACTGCAAAATGCAGTGATACCGATTTTACTCAGGTTCTGTCTTGTTACAGAGAAAAGCTGGCCGCAGAACCCCTTATCTATAACTTGCTCAGTCAGGAAAACCTGCCGGGGTTGGAGTGGCGCCGTTACCAACTGACCTCGCAGAATTGGTCGCCGGAGAGCTTAGTCTCCCCTGCTGCATGGCAGCATGAAGTGGAGATCTTTATTCCCGAAAATAGCACGTCCACCAAGGCGCTGGTGGTCATCAATAATGGTACCAACTATGGTACTGAAACCATTCCTCCCTCCGGTCCTGGCGATTTTGCTATCGAGACCTTGCAAAATATTGCCCGCTCAACTGACACGGTGGTGATTGCCATTAGCACCATTCCCAATCAGTACCTTGAATATCAACAAGATGGGAATCCGCGTAAGGAAGATTATAGTGTTGCGCGTAGTTGGACTTTATTTATAGATGCCCCAGAAGCCCGTTCAATATTACCGCTACATGTCCCGATGGTGGCGGCGATTTCTCAGGCGATGACCATGGCACAGCAAGCCTTACCGGAAAAAGCCTTAGACAGTTTTATTGTCACCGGTTTATCCAAGCGTGGCTGGACCAGTTGGCTGACGGCAATTGCGGATTCACGTGTGGAGGCTATTGTGCCTTTTGTGATTGATCTGCTGGATACCCGCGCCGCATTGGAACATATGTATCAATCTTATGGTGGCAACTGGCCTATAGCCTTCACCCCCTACTATCAGGAAGAGATTGATAAGAAACTGAGTACCCCCGGCTTTGCCAAACTGATGCAGATTATGGATCCCCTACAGTACCTGACGAGTGAGTATCAACCCCGGCTCAGTATTGCGAAATACATTATTAATGCCAGTGGTGATGATTTCTACGTGCCTGATAATACGGATTTTTATTATGACAAATTACCCGGTGATAAAACGTTGCGGGTTGTACCTAACTCCAGTCACTCTGGTATTAAAGCATTTAGCGAACAGTCGTTGATCACCTTTGTTAACCGTTTACGGCAAGCCACACCGATGCCGCAGTTGAATACCACTCTGGCAATGAAAGATAAGGTGCAAACCGTCACGGTTAGTCTGTCAGAGACGCCAGAAAAGGTGCTGTTATGGACCGCAGCTAACCCCGATGCTCGCGATTTCCGCTATGCGTGCGATATAAGATATAGCGCATTTCCGTTGGCCGTGGCCCCGGGTAATACCCTTGAAGTTGCACTTAGCACGCCAGCTACCGGTTGGCAGGCGACCTTTATCGAGGCCACATTCAGTGATGGCTTCGTGGCAACCACGCCAGTTTATGTCTCGCCGCAGGAGAGTTATCCCACTACAGCCCCCCCTACCGGTGGGCCTGCATGCAAAACGTTGCCGGGGCGTGCGCTTATCACACCAGACGATGCGATAGATGATCCCGATGAAGCTGAAGCGCAGTTATAGCTTCGCGATATTGAGTGGATGTTAGCTAATAAAAAACCCGACATAGGCCGGGTTTTTATGACAGATCTTGTTGATGCTTAATACAGCGATGGCGCACCGGCTGGGCGGGTTTTAAAGCGGCGGTGTAGCCACAGATATTGCTCAGGTGCGCGCATGATCTCTTTTTCGATAACTTTGTTCATATAGCTGGCGGCCGCTATCTCATCATCAAGCGGATAGTCTTCTAATGCCGGCTGGATCAGCAAGTCATAGCCGCTACCATCTGTTTTACGCAGTAAAACCAATGGCAACAGTGCCGGTTTGGCTAGCCGGGCCAACATAAAAGTGCCACTGGTGGTCGCGGCCTGATTGACGGCGAACAGTGGTGCAAACACACTGCCACGTGGGCCGTAATCCTGATCCGGTGCAAACCACACAGCTTCACCTTTTTTCAATGCCTGCACCATGCCACGAAGATCTTTACGGTCCAGCATGGCCTTATTCGAGCGCATACGGCCCCAGGTCTGCACCAATTCCATCACTTTATTGTTATGCGGGCGATACATCGCCATCATTGGCTGGCATTGCCCCATTACGCGGCCGCCAAGTTCCAGCGACATAAAATGGACGCCAATCACCAGTACGCCGCGCTGTCCTTGCTGCGCTTTTTTCAGGTTATCCAGACCCGTCACGGTAAACCAGCGCTTAATGCGCGCATCGGGCCAAAACCAGGCCATGCCGGTTTCCAGCAACCCCATGCCTAAGGATTCAAAATTACCGACGATAGTCCGTTCAAGAGTCTGCTTATCCATATCAGGGAAACAAAGCTCCAGATTGCGCCGGGCGATAGATACCCGCCGTTTCAGGAAGCGCATTGAGGTACGCCCCAACCAAATTCCTAACTTGTTTAACAGCGGGTAGGGGAGTTGGACTAACAGAAATAATACCCCCAGGCCAAACCAGGTCAGCCAGTAGTGCGGGTGGAGCAGTGAGATATGGAATTTCTGCGGCTTTATCATATGAACTCTATCGTTATGCGTTAAGTGCGGGTTTGTAACGCATATGGATGTAACTCGATAGCGATACATTTCTTCAGACACCGGTGGTCAACTATTGTTTTGGTGAATACGACAATTGACATAATTTTTACATTAAAAGCGGGGTCGCGTAGGGGATGGTCATGAAGGCAGGCTATCTATAAGCGATGGGGGCTTTCAGAGGATTATACCATATTCGCGATAAATGAAAGAAAAAGATCAACGCCAGATGTGCTGGCGGAATTATCGCGATATAAACTGCGTTACTGTTCGGCATATCGCAGAAAATGGTGCCTTAGAATCGAGGAGAAATAAGCCAACTGGCTGGAAAATGAGAGACTCATCTCAATTTCGATTAATTATTGTTACCGTTGTTCTATTTTGGGGTTATCGACGTGCCACAGAGGGAGTTATAAATTCAATTTGTGTTTTTAATGTTATTAATTTGATGTTTATTTGTATTTATTACCTTTGTATTTGATCACATTTATTCTTTCTTATATTTAATTAACCAATTATTAACATAACAAATCATTAAATTTTACCTTTTTGGGCTTTCATCACAATTCACTCTGACTCGTCGCGCAGCCTATTGTGTTCCTTTGTTAATCTCATGTGTGTGAAAAGCAGTCACATGAAAATAAAACAGTCACGGTGTCACACTACGGGCTTCTCACCTCGCAACCAACCCGTTATCTGAAAGAAAACAAGAAGGTATTGCTATGAAACTTAATCTCGCATTACTGAATGCATGTGTCGTTTCCGCATGCATGCTGTTCACTACGCAAACGATGGCAGAGAAAAAATATGAAATTGCTGTTGTCGCGAAAGTTACCGGTATTCCTTGGTTTACCCGTATGGAAGTTGGCGTAAATGAAGCAGCAAAAAAACTGGATGTTAATGCTTATCAGGTTGGGCCTGCCACGCCAGACCCGGCGCAACAAGTTAAAGTCATTGAAGACCTTATTGCCAAAAATGTAGATGCCATCATTGTGGTGCCAAACGATGCCAAAGTGCTGGAACCAGTACTGAAAAAAGCGCAAGAGAAAGGCATTGTGGTGTTAACTCACGAATCTCCTGATCAACGTATCGGGCAGTGGGATGTTGAGACCATCGATAGTGAAAAATATGCTCAGGCCAACATGGACGAACTGGCGAAAGCCATGGGGGGCAAAGGGGGTTATGCGATTTATGTGGGTTCCCTGACTGTGCCATTGCATAACGCTTGGGCGGATTATGCTATCAAATACCAGAAAGAAAAATACCCCGATATGTTCGAAGTTACTCCACGCCTGCCAGTGGCTGAGAACATTGATAAGTCTTACTCCACCACTCTGGATCTGATGAAAACCTATCCGAAAATGAAAGGGATCATTGGTTTTGGTTCACTGGGGCCAATCGGTGCCGGTCAAGCAGTGGCTAAGAAACGCGCGAAAGATCAAATCGCAGTAGTGGGTATCGCCATGCCAGCACAGGCAGCGCCATATCTGATGCGTGGTGATATCAAAAAAGCCCTGTTGTGGGATCCAAAAGACGCCGGTTTTGCTGTGGTGCAGATTGCAGATCAATTACTGAAAGGCCAAAAAATCACGCCAGACTTGACCATCGAAGGCTTGGGTAAAGCCGATGTGGATAGCGAGAAAGGAGTGATCCGTTTCAACAAGATCCTTGAAGTCACTAAAGATAATGCGAAAACATTAGGTTTCTGATTTTCAGACGCCACACCAGGGAATTACCGGCTAACGAGCCGTGCTTGGCAGTAAATCAGGCAGCGGGAGAGCATCCCCGCAGCCCTCACCATCATCACCGAATTGCTGTAAAAATAGCGCCATGTTTATGGCGTTAGGGAAGGTATTGTCATGACTCAGGCCAACGCATTTATCACTCTTGAAAATATCAGTAAGCGATTCCCCGGCGTGCTGGCGCTGGATCAGGTGAATCTCACACTGAATAAAGGAGAAGTGCACTGTCTGGCAGGCCAGAACGGCTGCGGCAAGAGCACCATTATCAAAGTGATTTCAGGAGTTTATCAGCCAGAGAAAGGCGCAAGTATCCTGATAGACGGCAAGCTGTTCCATCAGTTTACGCCGCAACTCTCATTCTTCTATGGCGTGCAGGTGATATATCAAGACTTGTCGCTATTTCCTAATCTCACCGTTTCGGAAAATATTGCCGTCCACCGTTATCTGCCAGGTGGTGATTTTTGGGTGAAGCGCAAAAGTATGCGTGAGCGTGCGTTAGCCGCCATGCAGCGAGTGGGTGTCACCCTTGATCCCGATAAAAAAGTTGAACAACTCTCTATTGCTGACCGCCAGTTAGTGGCGATTTGCCGCGCTATCGCTGCCGATGCCCGCTTGGTGATTATGGATGAACCTACTGCCTCGCTAACCAGTCAGGAAGTGAAAGGCTTGCTGGATGTGGTACGTGATCTCAAATCACAAGGTATCTGCGTGGTGTTTGTTAGCCACCGGCTGGATGAAGTGATGGATGTGGCCGACAGAATCAGTGTCATGCGCGATGGCCAACTCATTGGTACCTGGCCGGCCAGCGAACTGGACAGCCATGAGCTGGCGTTCCTAATGACCGGCCAGCGCTTTACCTACAGCCAGTTACCGCCACTGGCGGCCGGAGCCACGCCGTTGCTGGAAATCAAAAAACTGAGTCGTGGCGAGCAGTTTCGTAACATCGATTTGACCCTACATCAGGGCGAAATAGTGTCGATCACCGGTTTACTGGGGGCGGGGCGTACTGAGCTGTGTCTGAGCCTGTTTGGCATGACCCAACCCGATAGTGGCGAGGTGTGGGTAGCCGGTGAACAAGTGCATTTCCGTAATAACCGTGATGCGATCCGCCACGGGATCGGTTATGTCTCTGAAGATCGCCTGACACAGGGATTGATCATGGAGCAATCGATCTATGACAACACCATCGTGTCCGTTTTTGACAAATTACATACCCGTAGTGGATTGTTGGATCATGCCAAAGCCGCAGCGCTGGTGAAAAAACTGGTGCAAGATCTGAACATCAAAGTGTCCGATACCGCCCTACCGGTCAAGACGTTATCGGGTGGTAATGCACAGCGCATCGCTATTGCTAAATGGGTAGCGACGCAACCGCGTATTTTGATCCTCGATTCTCCGACCGTCGGCGTGGATATCGCCAACAAAGAAGGGATTTACCATATTGCCAAAGCTTTGGCAGAGCAGGGGATGGCGGTATTGATGATTTGTGACGAGATCCCGGAGGCTTACTACAACAGTCACCGGATATTAGTGATGCGCAAAGGTGAACTGGTGGCCGAGTTTTATCCGCATCAATGCACCGAACAACAGGTAGCCGAGGTGGTCAATGGATAAGCTAAAACTGCGGCAACTGACGGGGCGACATGAGTTTTATCTTGGGCTATTGGTATTACTGTTAGTCATCGGACTGAGTGTAAAAAGCCCGGAGTTCCTGACCTTAGGGAATCTGACCGATGTCGCCACCAGTTATGCCATTTTGGGTATTCTGGCCTGTGGCCTGTTTGTGGTGCTGATTGCTGGTGGTATTGATATCTCCTTCCCGGCGGTAACGGCCATTGCGCAATATGTCATGGCATCGTGGGTGATTACCCATGGCGGCAGCTTCGCGCTAGCGTTTGTTCTGGCCATGTCAGTTGGTTTAGTGCTGGGGCTGATCAATGGGTTGCTGGTGTATTGGTTGAAAGTCCCAGCGATAATTATCACCATTGCCACACTGAATCTGTTCTATGGCCTGCTGGTTTATTTCACCAACGGTACCTGGTTGTACGGCTTCCCTGACTGGTTTATGACCGGGATTAACTGGTTCTCGTTTACCGGCAGTGACGGCTATGACTATGGCTTGACACTACCGCTGTTCTGCCTGGCGGCGACCATCATTTTCACCGGTGTATTGATGAACTACACCCGCCTTGGGCGGCAGATCTTTGCCATGGGCAGCAATAAAGATGCGGCTTCCCGTCTGGGCATTAATATTCTGCGTTTGCATCTCTACGTCTATGGCTACATGGGCATGCTGGCGGGGGTGGCGGCGGTGGTACAGGCGCAGATTTCCCAGTCAGTGGCACCGAACTCATTGATGGGGTTTGAGCTGACCGTGCTGGCCGCCGTGGTCTTGGGCGGCACCAGTATGACGGGGGGCCGTGGATCCCTCAGTGGCACCGTGCTCGGCGTGATGTTGCTGGCATTTTTGCAAAACGGCCTGACGCTGCTGAGCGTCTCCTCTTACTGGCATACGGTTTTCAGCGGCGCAATCATTTTGGTGAGTATCAGTACCACCGCATGGAATGAAAAACGCAAATTGCTGAGGGAGCACTGATATGACCTGGCTAAACCGAATTATTCCTGATGACCGCATTATCCGCCTGCAATTATTGATTCTGGTGGCAGTGATGTTGGCCTTCTCATTGACCTTGGGACAACGCTTCTTCAGCTTGGGTAACTTCCAGTCTATTTCCTCGCAGTTGCCGATTTTAGGCATGCTGGCGCTGGGGATGGGGCTGACCATGCTGACCGGCGGTATTAACTTATCCATTATTGCCGGAGCGAACGCTTGCTCATTAGTCATGGCTGCCATCATTGTCAGCCACCCTGATCAGCCGCTGTTTCTGCTACTGGCATTAGTTGCTGGCTTGCTGGTGGCGGTGGTGATTGGTGCGTTGAATGGCTTACTGATTTCAGTGGTCGGGGTGTCGCCAATTCTGGCGACGTTGGGCACCATGACATTGATTACCGGCCTGAATATTTTATTGTCCAACGGTGACGTGATCTCTGATTTCCCACCGGTGATTCAATACATTGGCAGTGGTGATATCGCCGGTATTCCGGTCGCGATGATCTTGTTCTTGCTGGTCTCCGCTGGGTTGTGGGTACTTTTGGAACACACGACCTTGGGGCGCAGCATCTATCTGGTCGGCTCCAATGAGCAGGCCAGCCGTTTTAGTGGCGTGAATACCCATCGGGTACAGGTCGCGGTCTATATCCTGTCAGCCATATTAGGATGGGGGGCGGCTATCCTGATGATGGCGAAATTTAACTCGGCCAAAGCCGGTTACGGCGAATCCTATCTATTAGTCACCATTCTGGCATCGGTATTGGGTGGCATTAACCCGGATGGCGGCTTTGGTCGCATCATCGGCTTGATCCTGGCGCTGGTGGTACTGCAACTATTGGAAAGTGGCCTGAATTTGCTGGGGGTGAGTAGCTACCTGACCATGGCGTTATGGGGGGGGGTGCTGATCCTCTTTATCGCATTACAGAATCGTAAGGCTTAAGAATTGAGGGATACAACAATGGCAAGTTACTTTATCGGCGTAGATGTAGGGACCGGCAGCGCAAGGGCCGGAGTATTCGATTTGCAGGGCCGCATGGTCGGGCAGGCCAGCCGTGAAATTACCATGTTTAAGCCCAAGGCGGATTTTGTTGAGCAGTCTTCCGATAATATCTGGCAGGCGGTGTGTAATGCGGTACGAGATGCGGTGAATCAGGCTGATATCAACCCGATCCAAGTGAAAGGGCTGGGGTTCGATGCCACCTGTTCGCTGGTGGTGCTGGATAAAGAAGGCAATCCGTTGACCGTTAGCCCGTCGGGGCGCAGCGAACAGAATGTAATTGTCTGGATGGATCATCGTGCCATTACCCAGGCAGAAAGAATTAATGCCACCAAACACCCGGTATTGGAGTTTGTTGGCGGCGTGATTTCACCTGAAATGCAAACCCCAAAACTGCTGTGGTTGAAACAGCATATGCCAACCACGTGGAGTAATGTCGGTCATCTGTTTGATTTACCGGATTTTCTCACCTGGCGGGCGACCAAAGATGAAACTCGCTCGCTCTGTTCCACGGTATGTAAATGGACCTATCTGGGCCATGAGGATCGCTGGGACCCGTCCTATTTCAAATTGGTCGGGCTGGCTGATTTGCTGGACAACAATGCGGCGAAAATCGGCGCTAGCGTTAAACCAATGGGCGAGCCGTTGGGTCGTGGGCTCAGCCAACGCGCGGCATCAGAAATGGGGTTGATCCCTGGCACTGCGGTCAGTGTCTCTATTATTGATGCCCATGCTGGTACCATTGGCATCCTCGGTGCCAGTGGTGTGACTGGCGAAAATGCCAATTTTGATCGGCGCATTGCGCTGATTGGTGGCACCTCAACGGCACATATGGCGATGTCCCGTTCCGCGCATTTTATTGGCGGCATCTGGGGACCCTATTATTCGGCTATTTTACCGGAGTACTGGCTAAATGAGGGCGGGCAGTCGGCGACGGGAGCATTAATTGACCATATTATTCAAACACATCCGTGTTACCCACAGCTGTTGGCACAGGCCAAAAGCAAAGGTGAGACTATTTACGAGGCGCTAAATCATATTCTGCGCCAGCTTGCCGGTGAACCGGAGAATATCGCCTTCCTCACCAAAGATATTCACATTTTGCCGTACTTCCACGGTAACCGTTCACCGCGCGCGAATCCGAATCTGACGGGCATTATTACTGGTTTGAAACTGTCTACCACCTTTGAAGATATGGCGTTGCGCTATTTGGCAACCATTCAGGCGCTGGCGCTGGGAACACGGCATATCATCGAAACCATGAATAAGAACGGCTATTGCATTGACACTATGATGGCCAGTGGCGGCGGGACTAAAAACCCGATCTTTGTACAAGAACACGCTAATGCGACGGGTTGCGCCATGTTACTGCCGGAAGAGAGTGAAGCCATGTTGCTCGGCAGTGCCATGATGGGCACGGTCGCAGCAGGTGTGTTTGAGTCGCTGCCGGAGGCGATGGCTGCCATGAGCCGCATTGGTAAAACGGTCACACCGCAAACTAACAAAATCAAAGCCTATTACGACCGCAAATACCGCGTGTTCCACCAGATGTATCACGACCATATGCGCTATCAGGAACTGATGCAGGAGGAAGGATGAGCCAGAGTGATGAATGGCAGATAGCCAGTGACGCATGGATGACTTATAGCCGCGAGTTGGCGGCGTTAAAGGATAATGTCGATCCGCAAGTGTGGTTGCAGGTGCTGGAGATGTTGGCTGGGTGCCGTGGCAAAATCGCGGTAACTGGGGTGGGCACATCAGGTATTGCCGCACGAAAGGTTGCTCATATGCTGGCTTGCGTAGAGCAACCGGCGATTTACCTGAATGCTACGGATGCTGCGCACGGCGATTTGGGTTTCCTCGGGTCACAGGACATCATCATTTTGATCTCTCGTGGTGGGAATTCCGATGAGCTGACCCGGTTGCTGCCAACGCTGCAACGCAAGCAAGTGCAGATTATCAGTGTAACGGAAAACGAGCAGTCGGCTATCGCGCAGGTATCTGCCTTGGTGCTGAAAACGCATGTGAAGCAAGAGATAGACCCGCTGAATATGTTAGCAACCACATCTATTGTTCTGGTATTAGCCCTGTTTGATGCTATCTGCGCCTGCCTGATGGCACGCAGAGGTTTTACCAAACAGGCCCTACTGGCGGTGCACCCTGGCGGAGATGTGGGTATCGAATTACGTAAACAGCAGTAATTAACCGATAAAAAACACCGCACCAGTGTCATCACGCGGTGTTTTTTATTCTGAATATTTCAATGTATTACCAGAAACCCAGCACTTTCCACCAGGCGCTACCGATAATCAGCCAGATAGGGATAACCACCAGACTTATCAGGAAACCAATCTTCCACCAGGTCGCCAGTGGGATAAAGTTACAACCAAACAGGATAGGGGCCGGGCCGCCAGAGTAGTGGGTAGTTGCCATATACAGGTTACTGAACATACCGAATACCAATACTGTCAGCATTGGCGGAGCACCTGCTGCAATAGCAATGGAGACAAAAATGGCATACATGGCACTGATATGGGCGATGGCGCTGGCCATCATATAGTGGCTGTAATAGTACGCCAGCAGCAGGATTCCCATCATTGGCACCCAGTTCATCCCCTGCACTGAACCGGCAATTGATGAGCCAAACCAGGTAATAAAGCCCAGCTTATTCAGTTGGCTGGCGAGAGTTAGCAGAACCGCAAACCAAATCACCGTATGCCAGGCTTCTTTCTCGGCAATCACATCATCCCAAGTCAGTGCGCCACTCAGTAATAGAATTGCCAGTCCAATAAAGGCGGTCATGGTGGCATCAATATTCAGTGCTGCGCCACATACCCACAGCGTCACCAGCCCGACGAAAACAGATAATACAATCCATTCATTGCGGCTCATTGGCCCCATTTCTTTCAATTTCACCATTGCCAGGGCGCGCATTTCCGGGGTTTTCTTTATTTCTGGCGGATAGAAGCGATACAGCAACAACGGGATTACTGCCAAAGAGATTAAACCAGGGACGATGGCGGCCAATGCCCAACTGGTCCAGGTAATGGTAATCCCCATTTCACCGGCCAGTTTGCCAATCATTGGATTACCGGCCATTGAGGTCAGGAACATCGCACAGGTAATGGCATTACACTGGAAGATACATTGCACCAGAAATGCCCCGATTTTGCGCTCGGTACCGCGTTCTGGTGTCGATTCATAGGCTTCAGAAATTGAGCGGAACAGCGGCGTAATGATGCCACCACATCGGGCGGAGGTAGACGGCATCGCCGGTGCGAATAGCAAATCGGTTAGAACCAAACCATAAGCCAGACCTAGCGAGCTGTGGCCCAACTTACTGATAAACAGATAACCGACCCGGCGGCCAAAACCTGTTTTAATAAAACCGCGTGAGATAAAGAAGGCGCAAGCTATCATCCAGATTGTCGGGTCAGCAAAACCAGCTAACACTTCTTTGATGCTCAACAAACCTGTAGCCGCGACGACTGTCAGGCTGAATATCGCCATTGCTCCTAACGGATATGGCGACAGGATCAGGCCGATAACCGTCGCTGCAAAAACCGCCATCAGGTGCCAGGCGCGCGGATCAACCGATTCCGGGACTGGGCTAAACCAGATACCTATCCCAATAAATAGGATAAGTAACATCCTTCCTATACGTGTTTTGAATATCGACATGATTATTTACCCTGATGCTATTTTATGTGCAGTGTTAATCATCGCCAGTGAAAAAGCGGTAATAATGAGATGATTAAGGCGATGGTTATATGAAATAACTGTATATATCCGTCATACTTCAAACTGCATGTGCGTTGGCTGCCATCATTAATCCAAGTCATTGAGTTATCTAAACTTATTAGGTTCACTTCGTTACCGCCTTCCTGCAAATTGAATTATTTAGAGTATAGACAAAATAACCTAGTCATTTTGATCAAAGTCATTCTTATATTGTTCGGGATGAGGATGCATAGCGGGAGATATATATTATTCTGGCGCGAACAATTCAGAAGAAATTTAGCGGTTACTCTACTTTATTAATTATCCTACGCGGGATTTTATCTGTTAAAACAACGTAATTTTGCATTAATAGACGAGAGGGTAAAGCCAGGGGCAGCCTGAGTAGAGGAAAGTTGGACAGATTAAATCTATTGGTAAAGATTAATGTATAAACGTTGCTTATTGGATTTATTACTTTTTGCCTACTGGCAATTGAATATTATTCTGAGTGTAGCCCTATTTTTGGCAACAAAAAAACCCGCACCAAGGCGGGTTCTTTTTATTCAGAATAACGTAACGGCTCAGAGCTATCACCTTCATCTATCGTACGTTATTCCAATAGTTTTGGTATCTATTATTGGCTGTTACAGCGCAATAACATTTGCCGCTGCTGGGCCTTTAGCACCGTTCTCAATAGAGAACTCAACTTTTTGACCTTCATCTAAGGTTTTAAAATCATTACTCTGGATGGCAGAGAAGTGAACGAACACATCTTTGCTACCATCAGCAGGAGAGATAAAACCAAAACCTTTATCAGCGTTAAACCATTTTACTAAACCAGTCATTTTATTAGACATAGAGATACTTCCTTCAATTATTTTTGATTGCCGCCATAGGCGAACGGATAGGCTTGGGTACAACTTATGGGGCACTTAGAAGGAATTTCGCGAAGAAGAGGTATCTGTCTGATAACGCTAATACGGAGAACTGCTTTACTAAAACTGCTTGCATAAATGTTACTGTCAACCGGGTACTGCTTATTACTTTATTTGGAGAGCGGGTTACACTGCTCGGGTCTGGCCGTCATCGCTATCGGCAACCTGCTCCCCTAATCACGCTGTATTACAGAGCGACTACGTTTACCGCTGATGGGCCTTTAGCGCCGTTCTCAATAGAGAACTCAACTTTTTGACCTTCATCTAACGTTTTGAAATCATTGCTCTGGATGGCAGAGAAGTGTACGAATACATCTTTGCTACCATCAGCAGGAGTGATAAAACCAAAACCTTTACCAGCGTCAAACCATTTTACTAAACCAGTCATTTTATTAGACATAGGGATACTTCCTTCAATTATTTTTTGCCACAATAGTGCGGCGAACGTGGTCTGTTTTTCAGCGGATTACTTATTTGGGCACTTAGGAGGAGACTCACGGAGAAGGGATATCTATGGATAACGCTTGAACTGAGGACTGCTTTACTAAAACTGCTTTCATAAGGTCTGTGTTCCAAACCGATGAGGCTATTTAACCACAACACATTCCTCGTGGCAACACAATATTTGACTATCATAATCAGTATCAATAGTTTTTTCATCTGGGAGGGGGCGAGAGGTAATGCCTTTTATGTTACTAAACAGCCTATTACACCGATAAAAGTTGTTGCTAAATTGTGGGGTATTTTTTGTGTTAATGCGCTAATAGCCGGAGGGGGATCCCCCCGGCTGATTAATTTAGCGAGGAGAAACTGTTACTGTGCCGCTACGATCACTGGCAATCATGACGCGTTGACCCGCACTGAAACGCGTTGGCCCTTGTGCCTGTACGACGACGATACTGCTGCCATCATCCCGGCGAATTTCCAGTTGTACACCTTCACTACGGTTCATGGCGCTTTGCACGCCTTGACCTGCCATACCACCGGCTACCGCACCACCTGCCGTTGCCAGGCTATTACCACGGCCACCACCTATAGTGTTACCCAAGAAGCCCCCGACTACAGCACCGCCAATGGCACCGGCCACATTATTTTCACTGCCGCCCTGAATGGTGACTGGCCGTGCAGAGATAACGGTGCCGTAGGTTACGGTCTGTACTTGTCGTGCCTGAGAGGCGGTGAAAGTATCACCAGACGCAGTTCTGTTGTTGGCACATCCACTTAATACTGTCGCTGTAAGTGCTACGGCAATGACCAGCTTATTCATAATCAAACCCCTATTATCGGTACAAATCAGACTTCGTCAGCAATACCCTTCCTACTTGACGTTGCAGCAGTGTTAGCTGTTTTCACTCTGAACCTTGATAAGCTCAACGAGATGCGCTTGTTACCTCACTGTAACGGCAATTACTTTGAGTATAGATAATTGTTAACAATGACTATAGCGTGAGAACTCTTAATCTGAGGAGATAAATATGATAGCAGTGTACATATAGGCGGATTCTCGCCTTATTTTCATGTTACCGTCATGCTAAACATAGTCATTTATCGACTCAGGAAGGCTGTCTTGCTACGCTCTATTCTTGCTGCCAAAATTTTCCGCCTCGACTTAGGTCGACTAATCCTTATTCTAGCTGTAATGAGCGCTTTTGTGACGCTTGCGAACAGTTTCTATGCCAGTTATCGGGTACAGCGGCAGCTACTGATTGATAACACACTCGAAGCCAACCGTGTTTATGCGACTAAACTGGCATCCAGTACGGATATTTTCCTGAGAAGCGCGCAAAAGCAACTGCATTACAGCAGTATGATTGTCGCCAAGAATTTTGATGATCATGAGGTGCTGCAAGCGGAAACCGCACGGCTAAAATACCAAACCGATAGTTTTAACTCGGTGGTAATAACGGATGCACATGGTGTTATCCGCGCAACATCCCCGGACAATCTCCAGTTATTAGGTCACGTATTGACATCACCAGGGTCAGTGGAGGCGTTAAAACTACGTCGCCCGGTAATTAGTAAGCCTTATGTATCGGCAGCAAATAATCTGGTTATCAATATCTCGACCCCCATCTTTACGCCGGATGGACGTTATCGCGGTTATATCGGCGGTACTATTTACCTGCGCAAGCAAAGTATTTTAAATGAGCTATTGGGTGAGCATTATTATCGTGATGGCTCCTATATCGTGGTGCTCGACAGCGATCGGCGCATCCTTTATCACCAAGATACCAGCCGTATCGGGGAAATACTTGAACCTAAGCCCATCACGGAAGCGATAAAAACCGCCACTAACGGCAGCTTGATGGTTACCAATACTAGCGGCGAATCGATGCTGGCGGGCTATGCCATTGTCGAACCCTCCGGTTGGGAAATCATTACCTTACGGCCCGAAGCGTCAACGTTGAAGCCACTGGAAGGTTTAATGCTAAAAGGGCTTGGTCATATCACGCCATTGGCGCTACTCACTTTGCTGGGTGTTTGGCTGTTATCCCGGTTAATTGCCCGCCCGCTGTGGTTGCTCGCCGGCAGTGCCAACCATATGGATAAGCCCGATATTGCCAGCAGCATCAAGGAAATTCCTTCCTGGTATTTCGAATCGACCCAACTCAAACGGGCGCTATTGATTGGCATCAGTTTGTTGCAAAAGAAAATCGGTAAATTGAAGTTTGAGGCACAAACTGATCCCATGACTGGCCTGTTTAACCGGCGTGGATTGGCCATCACCCTCGAGCCTATCTCACAACTTGGGCAGCATTTTTCGGTTATTGCACTGGATATTGACCACTTTAAGTCGATTAATGACGCTTACGGCCACGACGTTGGTGATGAGGTTATTAAGCAATTGGCAGTCCAAATCCGCGATAGCTCCCGTGACACGGATATCTTGTGTCGTAGCGGAGGGGAGGAGTTCCTGATGTTGCTACCGGGTACTACGTTGGATGTGGCCACACAGGTCGCTAACCGGCTGCGTCAAAATGTAGAAAAGATGGTGATATCGGACATTCGTCCCATTACGATTTCGCTAGGCGTGGCGTACTGGAATGGCGAGGGTGTGCTGGAAGATTCGCTCAAACTGGCAGATGAAGCCCTATATCGAGCGAAACAGCAAGGGCGCAATCGGGTAGAGATTGCGTAATAAAAAAGGCGCGCTCCGTGTGGAGTACGCCTTTTTAAACAACAACTTAACTGACTAGTATCAGTTCATGCCGTAGAATGGCATATATGGTTTTTGTGCTTTTTTACTCATTCGTGTTAATGCATTTTTTATATTTAAGTTCAATTGGTTACGTTGATTTCTGTTTTTATGTTATTCACTGCTTTTGGGTTCTTGCGACAAATAGTGTATAACAATTTGTATAACAGAAATGGGGTTGTCATGGCCGGTGAACTGAACAAGCTAACAGATAAAAAACTTAAAAATCTGCTTGGAACTACCAGGGCGAAATATGAGTTTTTTGCTGATGGGGCAGGATTGAGCATCCGGGTTTCCACTACTGGTGGGATTAGCTGGACATACACTTATCGAATTACTGGCGGTGGCGCTAAATTGCATAGGGTTACCCTTGGTCGATATCCTGATGTGACTTTGAAACAAGCCAGAGAATTACGGGATAAATGTCGTTCTTGGCTGGCATCAGGGAAAGATCCTAAGCATCAGTTAAACCTTACTCTTACTGAGTCTTTAAAGCCGGTAACGGTAAAAGAGGCTCTGGATTATTGGGTTATTGAATATGCTACAGAACATAGGGCGAATGTGGAGAGACATAAAGCCCAGCTTAATAAGCATATTTACCCCTACATAGGCCATATGGCGCTGTCAGATTGTGAAACTAGATATTGGTTGCAATGCTTTGACCGCATGAAAAAAAACTCACCAGTTGCAGCCGGTTATGTATTGCAGATGTGTAAACAAGCATTGAAATATTGCCGAGTGAGGCGCTACGCAATCTGTGACGCCCTTGATTGGTTATCTATACCTGATGTCGGGAAAAGGCAGAGTAAACGCTCAAGAGTGCTTTCTGATAAAGAATTACGTGATGTATGGCTTGCTACCGAAGAAAATAACATGTTGCCATATTATCGAAATTTAGTTCGATTGCTGGTGGTATTTGGTGCTCGTACTCATGAAGTTCGTCTTTCTACTTGGAATGAATGGGATTTTGATTCCAGATTATGGATTGTCCCGAAAGAACATAGTAAAACGGGAGACAAAATAATAAGACCAATACCAGACGCAATATACGGATGGTTAGAAAACCTTAAAGAGCAGAATAAAAAGAGCGGTTATTTATTAGGTGAAGAAAAAGATTCATCTGCTGTTAGCCAAACTGGACGGGGTATTTGGAAAAGATTGGGGCATAGTGAATTATGGACACTCCACGATTTACGCAGAACGCTATCAACAGGTATGAATGATATGGGTATACCTCCGCATATCGTGGAGCTACTACTTGGTCATGCTCTGCCCGGCGTTATGGCAGTGTACAACCGCAGTCAGTATTTGCCTGAGAAACTGGACGCTCTGAACAAGTGGATAGAACGGCTGGATGTGCTAGCCGGTAATCATGAAAACGTTGTTATTTTAAAGGTTGGTGAAAAATGAGAATTAACAAAAAAAGTCAGTTGCCAAGCTATTTTGATGCTGATAAATATAAAGCCT
The DNA here is from genome assembly GCF_052217165.1 of Yersinia sp. 2540 StPb PI. Taxonomy (NCBI): domain Bacteria; kingdom Pseudomonadati; phylum Pseudomonadota; class Gammaproteobacteria; order Enterobacterales; family Yersiniaceae; genus Yersinia; species Yersinia sp. 2540 StPb PI. The sequence continues at coordinate 14,491 of NZ_JAZGQC010000001.1, read as the reverse complement.
TCTCAGTATTAGACGATGAATCTTTACTACAGCAATTAGTTAAGCGGCTGGATATTAAATCAGATTATGAAATGTATGATATTGAAGATATAAACAATATTCTGATGGAGCCTGTGATTTTAGAACCGAATGCATTACACACTTTAAAAGACCATAAAATGAAAGTAGAATCAGAATTGTTAGGCCCAAGATTATCTTCATATGTTGGTGTTAGACCAATGGAGTTAGTCACTGCTTTTCATTTATATAAAAGATGCAAAGAGTTTTCAGATTCTATTGATAATAATAGTGAATTGAGTTTTTTTTCTAAATTCTGGATGAAACAAAGACATATAAATACTATCCCTCAAGAAATATTAGATAATGATGGGTCAATTTACGTAGAAATAGATCTTGAGTTGGATGATAAATTAATAATAGATAGTTTAAGTAGGCTTATCCCTGAGTGGCGAAAGGAGATGGGGGTGCTTGTTAGTGAGGAACCGGTTAATTCATCATGGGCCGTTTCAAGGGCAAAAATATTAGACTATAAAATAATTCCATTATTCGACTTGTTGGCATGGTCTGAAAAAACAAATAATAGCATAACGAATGGAGTTCTAGCGGTTACTTTATTCCCTGATGGTGAATATGACTCAATTAATATAGCACAGACGATTAAACCATTTTTAGATAAAATTTTTAACTTTTCTTCTATAGAGAAATTCAAAAGAGAAATCTCTTAATCTTTTTTATGTAAATTTATTAAGCGAGAAATAAAAGTTATTTTTGCATAATGCTAACGCTTTTTAATGCAGACAAAATAGCCTCCACAAACTTAGAAGCAGTGGAGGCAGCATGACTACCAATCAATTTAACCCTACCCCAGAACAGCGCCGTGTTGTTCTTGCCGAATATGCCGAACCTAATGATCGCCTCGTGCGTGAAAAGGAACGTCAGCGCATTACTTCTATTTCCCGCTCAACTGCATGGCTTCTTGAGAACGAAGGCCGTTTCCCTGCCCGTAAGCCTCTTGGCCGCAACTCATGTGCATGGTTGCTCAGTGACTTACTTTGCTGGGTTCGCAATCCCCCGGCTGTAAATAACGTTAATACTCCATGTGGTCGCAAATTGGCCTAACAGAGTGTCAATGCAAACTCACGCAAGATCGCCTGATCAGCGAAAAGAAATTAACTTGCGAGCAATTGCACAAAGTAAATAGCAGTATCTGAAATGCTGTCGCGGCGGCTCTAAATAATGAACTTATTGGAGCAATAAAAATGGTATCTAAGAAAGTAACTGCCTTATCTGGCAGTACCCAAACTCAGCCTAAAATCGTACTCAGCGGTATTAACGTTAATGGCTTGCCTATCGAGTTTGTTAGTCAGTGGACAGAGTATTGGACTAAGCAAAGTTTCGCTATTTCAGTACCTGCTATTATTCGTCGCCAGTATTACCCGGATGATTCAGCGTTTAGTATTGCCATGCGCAAAGCTGGCTATGTGCCGGTTCGTACGCGAAAGCTGACAGGGAAGAAGGAGAGTTTCTGGCTGTATCGTGTAACTGGCAATGATAAGGGGGTATGTCCAGCAGTTCCCGCTAATAGCAAGGCTTGCGGCCCATTTGTGCAGGTGTCACACAAGCCTCGATATGGTTATAACGAGGTCGCTTTAGATGGGAAATTACTTCATGTGTATGGCGACCACATCCGTTTACTGACTAAAAAGCGGGTTCGTGTGAATGGTAAGCAGGTTCAGGGCTACACAGCTAAAGGTCTGCGTGTGGAGGTAGTGGCATGATGCTTACAACTCCAGTAGCCAGCCAGAGTAAAGCCTTTCCCTTGGCTGGCATCCTGAACCGACTATCTTTGAGCGAGTCGCATACTAAACACCGCAATTCACCGAGTTTACCGGCACACCGTAACCTGTTGATTAAACTTAATTGTGCTGAAATGGAATTAGCTAACTCATTGATTCTTGCACAAACCTGCCGCGCAGGGAGTCGAGTAAACAAAGACGAACAGTATTCGGGTTCGGCTGAACATAAACATTGCTTAGGTTCGGTAGTCATTCGAAACGGATGTAACAACGAAAATCAGCAGGTTACAGGCAAAGAAAAGGGAGGTACTGAGAATACCGCCCTTTGTGGTTATGGTTTTTTCCATCATGAGTTAAATCAACATCTTGCAGCGCGGCAGGATTTGCAGCTAGTTAGAAACTATTCGCAAAACCCACACATGCTAAATGATTACTCAAATCTGAGTCATGAGGAAAATCAACATCTTGCAGAACAGCATGTTAGTACCTGCGAAACTTTCGTAGGTCAGCCTTTTGGCTTTTATTTTAAACTGAATGAGGTGTTAACTTTATCACTCGAATTTGGATCGTGGTTTACTTTAATATCACCTGAGAGCAGCCCTTTCGTAAACCAATACAGCAATATTACAAATATTACGATTATTACTGATTGCCCTTTAGTTGGTATTTCCATAGTAAAACCTCCTTTGAATACTCAGCCTTTTTGCTCGATACCGCGAGATTGTAACTCTTTTCGGATAATGCGCTTTATCCAAGCAGAAACAGATGCATCTCCATCTTGTGCCAAAGCTTGCTTGATACCATCCTCCAACGCAGGTTCTACACGCAAAGCAATTTGTTTATTACCTTTACCTTTTATTTCTATGGTTGACATTTGGTTGACACCTAACTATGTTTGGTTGGTAGTCAAGTGTATGACAAGTGCATACCAAAAGGCAACGCCCCAGAGTGCTAGAACACTACTGAGGCGTTTAACCACCAACGATAGATTAGATATCGAGGCAGCTATGTTAAATCATACCCCAACTCGCTTTAAATTTCTCTTTCTCGCCGTGCACCGTTCTGACCTGAACGCCAAGCCGCACCGTGAATCTGTAACCGCCCATTCTGAACAAGAAGCCCGCCGCTCTCTGTCCGGTCAGTTCGTACTTTCCTTTGCTGGTCGCCTGCCGGAGGTGATCCATGCGTAAGCCTATCCCATTAGATTTAGCGCTCTATCGCACCGGTTTAGCCTGTTCGCTTTATGAAACCATTTTGGATAAAGCGAGTGATGAATGTTCGAAGCAACTACTCGACCTTATATGTATAGCTTGTGACATCAATAGTGAGGTTAATCATTCACTCAGCGCTGTTCTGGAGGCTAATCATGGATAAGTTAACCCCATGCGAAGTATCCGATGTGTTGTTTAGCCTCTCTCGTATGCTGGAAGTTGCTCAATTATTGATAGGCGAACCAGAAGGTGAAGATATTGGTTATGAACTTCTTGAATTTGCACAACAACATGCAGCAAAAGCGGCGAAAAATATCAAGGGGGTGAACTATGCGTGAACTGCGGCCTAAAGAACCCGTACCTCTGGATATTGCCACGCATAAAGCAGGTCAATTAAATGCGCTCTTGCTGCTGATGTTTGAATCCGATGTTGATTTAGATATTACTGACGAAAAGGAGTTAATCGGGTTAGCACTGGATCTCGCCGGGCCTGTGGCGGTTCATTTGCTCGAACGGGAGGCTGTACAAAAATGACATTCGTTAATGACGTTCGCAGCAAAGCCAAAGGCCACTGGGAAGCTATTTTACAACGTCTGGATATTCCAACCAATCGTAGCGAGGGTGAGTGTCCAAGCTGTGGCGGTAAAACCCGCTATCGATTTGATGATCGGGAGGGGCGCGGAACCTACTATTGCTCACACTGTGGCGCGGGTACCGGGTTGGATTTAGTGATGAAGGTTAACCAGTGTGACGCCCGTTCAGCGGCAGAAATGGTCGCGGGTGTAATGGCGCTGCCCTTGCCAGAGCCGAAGCCAGCCAGAGAGAAGCCTCAACCCAACATCGCTATAGCTGACAAGGTGGCGGTGCTGGTGGCTAAAACAGTATCGGGTGAATCTCAGTACCTACACAATAAGGGCCTTCCAAGCCCCTCCAATGCCTTACTCAGTGACGGCTCTCTGTTGCTGATACTGCAAGCAATGGACGGCACCACCACCGGCGCACAGGTGATTAACCCTGACGGCTCGAAACGGTTATTAGCGGGTACCGCGAAAAAAGGTTCATTTATTCCGGTAAGGCTCCAGTCACCAACAGAGGACGAACAGCCTGTAACGGTGCTGATCGCCGAGGGTTACGCAACCGGCGTTACCGTTTCGTTACTGGATGATGGGGTGGTACTGGCCGCACTGGACGAAGGCAACCTAATTCACGTCGCGAAGGTCTGCCGTGAACGGTGGCCACTGGCAAAAATCATCATTGCCGCAGATAACGACTGGCACGAATCGGGAGAATGTGACGAAAAAGGTAAACTCAAACTGAATATTGGTGTTATCTCCGCTGAAAAAGCCGCCATTTCCGTTTCTGGCTGGGTAGCCACGCCACCGACTCACCATAAAGCCGACTGGGACGACTACCGCCAACAAAACGGCACAGAGGCCACTACGCGCGCTTTTACTGAATCACTGTATCAACCAAAGGGGGCGAGCATGTCCGTTCAACTCACGGCGATAGAGGGCGGCAAAAAAGGCCAAGAAGAACGTGATCCGCTCGCACCGCATGTTCTCAGCCGAAAAGATGGCATTTTCTGGATCACGCCAAAGGTGGATAAAGACAGTGGCGAAATCATCAACAATGAAAGCTGGTTATGTTCGCCGCTTGAAGTTATCGGCAAGGGTCAGGAAGATCGTGAGCAATATTTGATTTTGTGCTGGAAAGCATCGGGCCAGAAGTTACCTGTCACAAAAGCGATTCGAAAGGCGGATATTGGTGAGCGTGAGGGCTGGCGCATTCTGAAAGGTGGGGGTGTAGATGTCACCACAAAACCGGCTTTACGGGCTACTTTAGGGGACTGGTTACAACGCAGCGCCGATGATGAGATGTGGAGTATAACACCTCGCTCTGGCTGGCATATGGGCGCTTATATCATGCCTGATGGTTCTATCATCGGTGAACCAGAGCAACCTATCATGTTTAACGGTGGAACAGCCGCAGCAGAGGCTTACAGCGTGGCAGGAACGGCGGAAAGCTGGCGCGATAATGTGGCGCGACTGGCAGCCGGTAATCCGTTTCAAATGTTGGCCGTAGGGGTTGCGCTGGCTGCGCCCATGTTGCCACTGGTGGGCGCTGACGGGTTCGGCATCCACCTCTACGCCCAATCTACCGCAGGTAAGACAACAGCCGAAGATTTAGCATCAAGTTTGTATGGTGAGCCAGAGCGCCAGCGCCTTACGTGGTATGGGACGTCTCTGGGTATTGCTAACGAAGCGGAAGCGCATAATCACGGACTCATGGCGCTTGATGAAGTGGATCAGGGCGCGAACCCTCGTCACGTTTACACATCGGCCTACACACTGTTTAACGGCAAGGGTAAGCTGCAAGGTGATAAAGATGGCGGGAACCGGGCGCTGAAATACTGGAAAACGGCCGTTATCAGTACCGGTGAGCGCGATATTGAAACCTACCTTAAAGGGGCAGGTATCAAGGTTAACGCCGGGCAACTGGTGCGGTTGCTCAATATTCCGGTATCTCGACCAACGGAACTTCACGGCCACCCAGATGGCAAGGCCCATGCCGACGCCCTTAAGGACGCATGGCAGCATAACCACGGCACAGCAGGTCGGGCGTGGATTGCTTACCTGTCCGAGCATACACAGGACGCTATAGCCGTCTATGCAATGGCAAAAGCCCGATGGCGGGCACTGATTCCAAGCAGTTACGGTGAGCAGGTACAGCGGGTTATTGATCGCTTTGCCGTTATCGAGGCTTCACTCGTACTGGGCAAGGCTGTTACCGGTTGGAGTGAACAAGGGTGCCGTGATGCGTTACAGCATGTGTTTAACGAATGGGTGGCAGCTTTCGGCACAGGCAACAAAGAGATAGAACAAATTATTGAACAGGCAGAGGCATTTTTGAGTGCCTACGGTATGAGCCGGTTCGCGCCACTGCCCTACGACCCGGAAAGCCTCCCTATTCGTGATTTGGCAGGATACCGGGAAAGCAAAAGTTACGGCGACCCTGTGACGTTCTATGTCCTGCCCGCAACATTCAAGGGTGAAATGGCAAAGGGGTTTGATTCGGCACAGTTTGCAAAAACGCTTCATGAGTCCGGCAGACTAAAGAAACCAGCCAATGTGAATGGTTATCAGACATTCACCCCACGCCTTAAGCACCTTGGCGGAATAAAGCAGCGGACTTACCTGATTGTCCAACTGTCAGATGAAGAATAACTCAATAAGAGAATGAAAATACGTTGTACCAGTTGTACCAGAGAAGGGTTTTTAATTATATACATCTGTTTTATAAGTGGTTTGTAATTAAGTTCTGGTACAAGTCTGGTACAACTCAAGGCCATTTTGGTACAACTAAAGGGGTTTTTGGTACAACCATGCAAGGGTAGTGAAGGTGGGATAGTCAGTTTGCACAGTTGTACCAGACTCATATCGAGTTGTACCAAAATAGGGGGGTAGTTGTACCAGAGAATTTACGTCAATTTGTTAATTAACATTAGGTTATCTGTTTTTGGTACAACTGGTACAACTGGTACAACTACTTTTCGTGTATTTATATAAAACTATCAAAACTTGAGGAGTACTGAGCGTGGATGATGAGTATAAAATCAAAAGTATTACACCTTCGATTGCTGGCTGGTGGCTTGAATGTCAGGACGAGGAAGGTAATACATGGTTCCAGCCTATTGTTGCATGGGCAAATTGTAGAATCCTAAATAATGGTTCGGAGTATGTAACTACTTATATAGATTTTGAGGGGCTATTCCCAATGGTGGATGGTGGTGAGGGTGCCATTGTTCCTTATATCACTGGTGATGCTGGAATCCGATATCTGCCAGATGCTAAATTCAAGCCTAGTAGCGAGCCGAGTTCATCTGCTTATTATCCAGTAAATGAGGAATAAATATGTCATTAAGCAAACTTGAAACCAACAACCTAAAGTCTGATCGTGACGCCATGTGTCAATCAGGCGTCAGGTATGAGGATACTATCGAAGCACTCAAACTTATTGAGTTACGTCGAATGAATTCACACCTTGAATATCTGGCGTCAATAATGGAAAACGCGCCTTGGAATATTAAGGAGTAATAAATAGTTTTGTAAATGTTTTGTTCTCATGCTTACTCGTGTTTACCCCTCGATATTTGAGGGGTTTTCTTTATTATTTTCAGTCATATATTGGTCAGTGACACTCCGACGGGAGCCGTCACTTTAGCCGTTTAGCGCCCACCTTTCCGCACTGGAATTCTGTTAAACGGCTTTACCTTTTAAGTTGGTTTCCCGTCTGTATTCACACTTACGGAAACCACTATGAAAAAATTGTTAGAGTTACGCCAGAAGAAAGCCGAGTTAGCCACTCAAATGCGCTCACTGCTGACCAAGGCCGAAGATGAAAAACGCAGCCTTACCCCCGAAGAAGCCACCCAGTTTGATGAAATCCGTGCTCAGGCAGATGCTCTGGTTACTGATATCATCCGTTATGAATCCCTTGCTGATGAAGAACGCACTCAGGGCGGTAAAGCCAAGCCTGTAGGCGATGGTAAGAAAGTGACCAATGACGAGTTACGCCATTACATCATGACCGGCGAAACCCGTATGTTGTCTACCACCGTGAATGAGAGTGGCGGCTATTCAGTTATCCCTGAGCTGGACAGTGAAATTATGCGCATGTTGGCTGATGAGTCAGAAATGCGCCAAATTTGCACCGTCAAAACCACCAAATCCAACGAGTATAAAAAACTTGTGTCCGTGGGCGGCGCGGCGGTAGGTCGAGGCGTAGAAGGTGAAGCCCGTACCGAAACCGCGACGCCTAAGCTGGAAGAGGTCAGTATCAAGCTGAACCCAATCTATGCTTACCCGAAAACCACGCAGGAAATCCTTGATTTTAGTGATGTGGATATCTTGGGCTGGTTGACCGAAGAAATCAGCGACACCTTTATTGAGACCGAAGAAACCGACTTAGTTAATGGTGATGGTACCAAAAAGGCTAAAGGCTTCCTGTCTTACCCTCGTGCTGCAACCGGTGACCGTACTCGCCCATTCGGAACGCTGGAAAAAATGGTTGCTGCCGGTGATGCGCCTACCGCTGATGAATTAATTGATTTGGTCTTCAAGCTGCGCCGCCGCTACCGCAAAAATGCTGTTTGGGTGATGAACTCCAACAGTGCCGCCATGTTGCAAAAGCTGAAAAACGGTAATGGTGATTATATCTGGCGTGACCGTCTGCAAGCTGGCGATCCGGATATGTTGCTGGGCCATCCAGTGCGCTATTTGGAAAATATGCCCGATGCTGAACCGGGTAAGCCGGTTATTGCTGTAGGTGACTTCAAGCGCGGCTATTTCATCGTCGATCATGAAACAGGCACCCGCACCCGTCCTGACAATATCACCGAACCGGGCTTCTATAAGGTTCACACTGATAAGTATCTGGGCGGTGGGTTGGTGGACTCCAACGCGATCAAGGTTCTGGAAATCAAGGCCGCGGCCAAGTAATCCAGTCGGGGGCTACGGCCCCTTTCTTGTCAGGGAGTTTACCAATGAAAGACACCGATTTTGAGATCCGCACCGCCAGCTTATCCACTAGCGATAAAAAGTTAGTGGGCTATGCCGTGAAATGGAATAGCCGCTCAGAGGTGCTGTGGGATGAGTTTGTCGAGCAGTTCGCGCCCAATGCCTTTAAAGCCAGTCTTGCCGCCGGTACCGATGTTCGCGCTTTGTTTGAGCATGACTATACCGCGCTGTTAGGTCGCACCCAGTCAAATACCCTAGTGTTAAGTGAAGACGCTACCGGTCTGCGTTTTGAGCTAACCCCACCCGATACCCAGTTAGGCCGTGATGTGCTGACCATGGTTGAGCGTGGCGATATATCAGGGATGAGCTTTGGATTTAGGGCATTAAAAGACCAGTGGGACAGTACCAAACAGCCCTATGTCCGTACTGTGTTGGCGGCTGAACTACGGGAAATCACCGTGACCAGCTTACCGGCCTACCGTGAAACGGATGTTCAGATTGCCAAGCGCTCACTGTTAGCTCAACACCCGGAGCTGGTGGATCTGTCTCTGCGTTCCCATTGGGCTTATCTGGCGGGGTTGTGATATGTGGCCGTTCAAACGCAAGACCGAAAGCCGTTCAATGACCATTGATGAGTTTATGGCGCTGGCTGGCATCCCCAATACGGGGGCCGGTGAACATGTGTCTGCTGCTACTGCTGAATCTCTGCCGGCTGTTATGAATGCTGTGACCGTTATCAGTGAAGCCGTGGCCTCGATGCCGTGTTACCTGTACCGGGTTCAGAATGAGAAAAGAGAATGGTTATCGGAGCATCCAGTTGATTACTTGCTGAATGAATACCCGAATGACTGCCAGACCCCTTACCAGTTCAAGCGCACGATGATGCGTCATTGTCTGCTCAATGGTAACGCTTATGCAGTTATCGAATGGGGCAAGGATGGTAAACCGCAATCACTGCATTCTTACCCACCTCGCGCCGTGGTACCCAAACGCCTGAGCAATCACCGATTCGCCTACACCATTACACACCCGGACGGCACGGTAAAAACGTACCTTCAGGAAGAAATCTTGCACCTGCGACATGCTACTGAAGATGGTTTCCTTGGGCGTTCGCCGATCACTGTCTGTCGTGAAACAGTTGGGCTTGGACTGGCTCAACAACGTCATGGCTCGTCGGTGATGAATAACGGCCTGATGGCGTCCGGCGTATTGACAACCGGTGACTGGTTAGACGGGCCAAAAGGCGCTAAGGCACTGGAAGCATTGGAGCGTTACAAAGGCGCACGCAATGCCGGTAAAACGCCGATTATCGAAGGCGGCATGAAGTACGAGCAGTTAGGCATGAGCAATCAGGATGCTGAGTGGTTGGCCTCTCGTCGCTTCACCATTGAAGACATCGCCCGGATATTCAATATCAGCCCGATATTCCTGCAAGAGTACTCCAACAGCACCTACAGCAATTTCAGCGAGGCGAGTCGCGCTTTTCTGTCTCAGACCTTGCGCCCCTGGCTAACAAATTTTGAGCAACAGGTTAAAGCCTCTCTTCTGGTGGCCAGTCACCCGGTTCAGGTTCGCTATCAGGTGGAGTTTGACACTGCCGACTTGCTACGGGCCAATCCTCAAGAACGTTTCCGCAGTTACGAAACCGCCATTAAATCAGGCGTGATGTCTCCGAATGAAGCGCGTGAGCGTGAGGGGATGCCAGCGTATGCCGGTGGTGAGGAATTCAGTCAGGCATGGAAACAGACAGTACAGGTGAAATCCGACGATGCTAAGGACGACCTATGAGAGCTGGCGGCTTACGACACAAAGTGACGATACAGACGTTTACCACGACTCAGCTACCGTCCGGCCAGCCATTAAAGCAATGGAACGATGTCGCTACAGTCTGGGCCGAAGTGAAGGCAATTAGTGGCCGTGAGCTGATTGCCTCTGGTGCGGAAATGTCAGAAATCACTATTCGGATCTGGATGCGTTACCGGGCTGGCGTGAGTTCAGCGAACCGCATTCGCTTTACCGTCAGGGGTGGCAAGCCCATGAATTATGACATTACCGCAGTGATACCCGATGAGAAAGCCACCCGGTTAGAGCTGCTGTGTAAGGGAGGTGTGAGCCAATGATAACGCTGGATGAGGCAAAGCTACATTGTCGTGTTGATGGTGATTATGAAGATTCACTTATTCAGATTTATATCGATGCCGCGCTGGAGGTCTGTCAGCAGCATATCGGTAAACGGTTTGATGCCGGTCTGGAGTTCAATCCTGCTATTCGTGTGGGGTGCCTGATGTATGTATCTCAATTGTATGACGGCCGGACGATGGTCAGTGAGGTTGAGGCTAAAGAGGTGCCACTGACCATTTCTGCATTGTGGAGTACTTATCGCGATCCGGGGGTGTACTGATGCCAGTCCATCCATTGAAACGTTGTAGTTATCCCGGATGCCGCATACGTGTGAAAGCTGGCCGTTGTGTTGAGCATAAACGTGAAGCCAGAGTGCAACAGGATTCGCAACGTGGTTCTCGTCGTGAACGTGGCTATACGCCCAGATGGGATAAGTACCGCCTGATGTATCTCAAGGCTCACCCGCTTTGTGTCCGCTGTGAGAAGCAAGGCATCTATACCCCCGCCAAGATAGTAGATCACATTATCCCGATTGATGGTGGTGAAGATGTTTTGTTCTGGCCGGAGAGTAATCATCAAGGTTTGTGTGTCAGTTGCCACAGTCGTAAGACCACTACGCAAGACCCTGTGACAAAGCAGCAGCGCAAAGCGGGTAAGTTCCATGAGCAAGAGGAGGCCGCCAAGCACCGCAATGATTGGATACATGAGTACAACAAAAATGCGTGAAGAAGAGATGCAGCGATTAATCAACGAGTTACAGCGTAGTCGCGAGGGTTTTATACAGAGCCATAGCAAGGCGTCTAAGCAAGCCACAGGCAAGCGTATGACGAAGCGTGACCGTGAGTTAATGGATGCGTTCCGAAACCGGTGACGAGGCGCAGGGCAAGGGGTGGGGGAGGTTTGAGGACAAAGCCCAAGACCGCTGGCACCACCCGCCTCCTCAAATTTTTACGCGCGGCACTTTTTTTCGTAGCAGTAAAGGCACAGGAAACAGCAATTTATGGCTAGACCACCCAAAGCCCCCACTTATTTAGATGAGATTGCTACCGCAGAGTGGAAGGCAAGGGCAAAGCAGTTGATGGAGCGCGGCGATCTGATTGATGCGGACTGGCGTAACCTTGAATTGTATTGCCTCAACTACTCGATGTACCGCAGAGCCGTGGCAGACCTTGCGGCGCGGGGTTTCTCGGTTGAAGGTTCTCGCGGTGCGACCACCACGAACCCTGCGTTGAAAGCCAAGTCTGACGCTGAGAAAATTATGATAAAAATGTCCTCGCTTATGGGCTTTGATCCAGTATCTCGCCGCCGTAATCCGGTGGAAGTTGATGAGGCAGACGCCCTTGACAGCCTATAACCGGTACGCGCTGGAGGTACAAAGCGGCAAAATCCCGGCCTGTATGCGGCTAAAACAGGCCGTTGAGCGGTACTTTAATGACCTGAATAACCCGCTTTATACGTTCGATGGGGCCACTGTAGAGCGCTTTATTGCCTTCTCTCACCTCTGCCCTCACGTAAAAGGCCCTCTACGGGGTCAGCCTATCGTGCTGGAGCCGTGGCAACAGTTTGCCTTTGCCTGTTTGTTGGGGTTCAAGGTGGCAGCTACAGGCCGCAGAAAGTACCGCAGTGCTTACATTCAGGTACCTCGCAAGAATGCCAAGTCAACGGTAGCGGCTATTCTGGCTAACTGGTTTCTGGTGATGGAGCCGGGCCAGCAAGATATCTATACCGCCGCCGTGAGTCGTGATCAGGCCCGTATCGTATTTGATGATGCCCGTCAGATGAGCCTTATCTCAAAGCCCTTGAGAAAGCGTCTCACTATTCAGCAGCACAAACTGATTTATGCCAAAACCAACAGCCTGTTAAAGCCACTGGCCTCCAAAGCCTCGACCATTGAAGGGACGAACCCCAGTCTGGCGGTGGTGGATGAGTACCATCTTCACCCGGATAACGCCGTTTATTCGGCGCTTGAGTTGGGAATGGGTGCCCGGCCAGAAGGGATACTCTTTGCTATCACCACAGCGGGTAGCAACGTGGTTTCAGCCTGTAAGCAACATTATGACTATTGCTGCCAGATATTGGCCAGTGAAGAACAAAACGAATCGTTGTTTGCCTTGATCTACGAGCTGGACGACGAAAGCGAAGTTGAGCAGCCCGAACAATGGATTAAAGCGAACCCTAATCTGGGTGTTTCTGTTGATGTTACGGCACTGACTGACACCATCAATAAGGCGCGGGGCATTCCCTCTCAATGGGTTGAGATGCTGACCAAGCGCTTTAATATCTGGTGTCAGGGCGAAACGCCGTGGATGGGAGCTGGTGCATGGGACGCCTGTATAGCCGATTACAGCGAGGATGATTTAACCGGTCTGGAGTGTTACGCCGGGTTAGACCTGTCATCAACCAGCGATATTACCAGTGTGTGCTACTCGTTCCCGGTTGAGAACCGTGTATTGCTACTTACCCGCCACTATATCCCCGAAGCCCAGTTGAATAATGCCGCCAATAAGAACCGGGCCATATATCGGCAATGGGTTAAAAGTGGCTGGATACGCACCACACCGGGCGACTGTATCGATTATGACCGCATCCGTGATGATGTACTGGCAGATAGCCAGCGGTTCAGTATCAAGTTGGTAGGGTTCGATACGTGGAACGCCACCCATCTTAGAACACAGCTACAAGGGGCCGGTCTGGATGTAGAGCCGTTCCCGCAGACCTACATGAAATTTAGCCCGGTAGCCAAGTCTGCCGAGGTATTCGTTAACCGCAAGGTAATTCAGCACAACGGCGATCCGGTCTTGGCTTGGGCGATGAGCAACGTTGTGATGGAAACCGACGCCAACGCCAACATCAAGCCGAACAAGAAGAAAGCCGCCAACAAGATAGACCCGGCTATTGCCTTCCTGATGAGCTTTGGCACTTACCAGATTGAACATGAAGACTTTGCGTACACCTTGAGCGAAAAACAGCAACAGCGGCTTAAAGCCTTTGACGGTATTTAATTGGAGATTGGTTATGAAAAGACAAATTGTGTTAGGTGGTGTTTTAGGTAAGAAATTCGGACGGGAATATAACTGGGATGTATCAAGCCCAGCAGAGGCAATACAAGCCTTAAGATTACAAATTAAAGGTTTTAAGCAATTCCTATTAGACAGTGAATCAAGAGGGCTTACATTTGCTGTTTTTAATGGAAAACGGAATATTGGTGAGAATGAGCTAGATCTTGATGGTAAGGCTCCGATTCGGATTATCCCTGTGATTATTGGCAGTAAAAAAGCGGGAATATTTCAAACCATTCTCGGAGCTGTTTTGGTTGCTGTTGGGGCGATACTTTGGGCTACCCCTATGGGCGTTCCGTTGGTCATGTCTGGTGCGTCAATGATGCTCGGCGGGGTGGTGCAAATGTTATCACCGCAACAGGGCGGACTTGCGTCAAGGCAATCAGCAGAGAATACCCCAAGCTATGCATTTGGTGGGCCTGTGAATACAGTTGCACAGGGAAACCCTATTCCGATTGGTTACGGTGAGCGAATTATCGGCGGTGCCATTATTTCAGCCGGTATCTATACCGAAGATCAGATGTAAGTTGTGAGCACTGAACCTATAGCGACCGTGACGGGGCATATAACCAAAGCCCCTAAGCGGGTACAGAGCAGCACAGGGAAGGTGATGGCTGTAGCGACAATTCTTGCATCGAGCGATAAACGCAGTGATTACCCGTTGCGGGTTATTGCCTTTGATATGTTGGCGCTGGAGTTAATGCTTTGCCCGTTGGGCCAGAAGATTACCGTTAGTGGCAGGTCTGCATACTGGAATGGGTATCAGGTTACAGCCAGTCACATTAGCC